>NZ_JABTEZ010000001.1:0-397500 GCF_015711605.1 Planomonospora sp. ID67723
AGCTTCACCCAGATGCTGGAGCAGCGCTACGGCGACAAGCTCGACGACCGGGCCAAGCAGTACATCGCCTTCTCCGTCGACGGCGCCAAGCGCATGCAGTCGCTCATCAGCGACCTGCTCGATTTCTCCCGGGTCGGCAGGATGGGCGGGGAGCGCTCCCCCCTCGACGCCTCCCTGCCGCTGAGGGACGCGCTGGCCAACCTGTCCGCGGCGATCGAGGACGCCGCCGTCACGGTGACCTTCGACGAGCTGCCTGTGGTGTACGGTAACCACGCCCAGCTCACCCAGCTCTTCCAGAACCTCATCGGCAACGCGGTGAAGTTCCGCTCCGACCGGGCGCCGGCCGTGCACATCGGGGTCCGCAGAGACGGGGACGTATGGGAGTTCTCCTGCTCGGACAACGGGATCGGCATCGAGAGCAAGTACACCGACCGCATCTTCCTGATCTTCCAGCGCCTGCACGGCCGTGACGTCTATCCCGGGACCGGGATCGGGCTCGCGCTGTGCAAGAAGATCGTGGAGTACCACGGCGGACGAATCTGGGTGGACACTGAGAATCCCGGCCTCGGCCGCCATGATGCGGCACACAGCGATAGACCAGATACGAACGGTACGACGTTCCGCTGGACCCTTCTCCCTGGAGACATGAATGAATGAGCTTCGCTGGATCGACGTCCTCCTCGTGGAGGACGACCCGGGAGACGTCCTGCTGACGCGGGAGGCCTTCGAGCTCAACAAGGTCAGGAACAAGCTGCACGTCGTCAACGACGGCGAGCAGGCCATGGCCTTCCTCCGCAAGGAGGACGGGTACGCCGACGTGCCCACGCCCGATCTGATCCTGCTCGACCTCAACCTGCCCCGCAAGGACGGCCGCGAGGTGCTCCAGGACATCAAGGCCGACGACCACCTGCGCCGGATCCCCGTGGTCGTGCTGACCACCTCGGAGGCCGAGGAGGACATCCTGCGCAGCTATGACCTGCACGCCAACGCCTACGTCTCCAAGCCCGTGGACTTCGACCAGTTCATCAGCGTCGTCCGGCGGATCGACGACTTCTTCGTGACGGTGGTCAAGCTGCCCACCTCCATCTGACCTTTTCGGGACCTTTCGCCCTCGACGTGACAGGAATCACACCGGGTCGACGAAAATGTGAGTGATGCTTCTCACATAACCGCTGGGCAGCGTCGTAACGTATCCCCCACCAATAGGCGCGCGCATGTGAGCCGGCTCCGGTCTCGCCCGGCGCGCGGCACGACTGAAGCGACCCGGACCCCTTCGGCGAACAGGGTCCGCGGGAGGTGGAGAGGTCACCGATGACCCAGACAGCGGCCGACAGTCCGGCCCCGGCCAGAAGGCAGCGCGCGCAGATCAAAGAGCGCACCCTGCGAACCGACCAGTGGTGGCGCTATCCGCTGGTCACCTTCATCATCTTCACGGCGTTCCTCGTCTACGCCACGTGGGCGATCTTCGATAACAGCTTCTTCGCGGCGCCGTACCACGCGCCGTTCGCCTCACCGTGCCTCGCGGAGGCGGTCTGCCCCGAAGACGCGCGGCTGTTCGGCTGGGCCCCGCTCGGCGACTGGTACACCTGGCCGCCGGGCCTGCTCATCCTGGGTCTGCCGGCGGGCTTCCGCTTCACCTGCTACTACTACCGCAAGGCCTACTACAGGGGTTTCTGGCTCTCGCCCCCGGCCTGCGCCGTCAACGAGCCGCACAGCAAGTACACCGGTGAGTCCCGCTTCCCGCTGATCCTCCAGAACATCCACCGCTACTTCTTCTACGCGGCGATCGTGATCGGCCTGATCCTCGCCTACGACGCGGTGAAGGCGCTCATCGAGAAGCCGGGCGGCATCGGCACCTGGGTCCTGATCGGCAACGCGATCCTGATCAACCTGTACACGCTGTCGTGCCACTCCTGCCGCCACATCACGGCCGGTCGCCTGAACCACTTCTCCAAGCACCCGGTCCGGTACCGCGCGTGGGGATTCGTCTCCAAGCTCAACGCCAAGCACCAGGAGCTGGCGCTGATCTCGATGTTCTCGGTCATGGGCGCCGACCTGTACGTACGGCTGGTCGCCAAGGGCATCCTCACCTTCACGTTCGCATAAGGGACCCGTGGAACCTCACATGGAAATCGAGCGTCACGAATACGACGTCGTCGTCATCGGCGCCGGCGGGGCAGGACTGCGGGCGGCCATCGAGGCCCGGCAGCAGGGCAAGCGCACCGCGATCGTCTGCAAGTCGCTGTTCGGCAAGGCGCACACCGTCATGGCCGAGGGCGGTGCCGCCGCGGCCATGGGCAACGTCAACAGCGACGACAACTGGATGGTGCACTTCCGTGACACCATGCGCGGGGGCAAGTTCCTCAACAACTGGCGGATGGCCGAGCTGCACGCCAAGGAGGCGCCCGACCGCGTCTGGGAGCTGGAGGCGTGGGGCGCGCTGTTCGACCGCACCAAGGACGGCAAGATCAGCCAGCGCAACTTCGGCGGGCACGAGTACCCCCGGCTGGCCCACGTCGGTGACCGCACCGGCCTGGAGCTGATCCGCACCCTGCAGCAGCGCGTGGTCGCGCTCCAGCAGGAGGACGAGAAGCTGCACGGCGACGCCGAGGCGTACATCAAGGTCTTCCAGGAGTGCACGATCACCCGTCTGCTCAAGAGCGGTGACGCCGTCTCCGGGGCCTTCGGCTACTGGCGGGAGAACGGCAGGCTCATCCTGTTCGACGCCCCCGCGGTCGTGCTGGCCACCGGCGGCATCGGCAAGTCCTACGTGGTCACCTCCAACTCCTGGGAGTACACCGGGGACGGCCACGCGCTGGCGCTGCTGGCCGGGGCGAAGCTGATCAACATGGAGTTCATCCAGTTCCACCCGACCGGGATGGTCTGGCCGCCGTCGGTCCGCGGCATCCTCGTCACCGAGTCGGTCCGCGGTGACGGCGGCGTGCTGCGCAACTCCGAGGGCAAGCGCTTCATGTTCGACTACATCCCGGACGTGTTCAAGGACAAGTACGCCACGACCGAGGAGGAGGGCGACCGCTGGTACACCGACCAGGCCAACAACCGCCGCCCTCCGGAGCTGCTCCCGCGTGACGAGGTGGCCCGCGCCATCAACGCCGAGGTGAAGGCCGGTCGCGGCTCACCCCAGGGCGGCGTCTACCTGGACGTCTCCACCCGGCTCCCGGCCGCCGAGATCGTCAGGCGGCTGCCCTCGATGCACCACCAGTTCAAGGAGCTGGCGGACGTCGACATCACCAAGGAGCCCATGCAGGTCGGCCCGACCTGCCACTACATCATGGGCGGCGTCGAGGTCGACGCCGACACCGGTGCGGCCGCCGTACCCGGCCTGTTCGCCGCGGGCGAGGTCTCCGGCGGCATGCACGGCTCCAACCGGCTCGGCGGCAACTCGCTGTCCGACCTGCTGGTGTTCGGTCGCCGGGCCGGGGCGGGAGCCGCGGCGTACGTGGACGGGCTGAAGGCCCGGCCCGCGGTCTCGGAGGACTCCGTGGCCGCGGCGAAGGCCGAGGCCCTGGCTCCGCTGGAGCGCGCGGGGGAGAACCCCTACGAGGTCCACCAGGAGCTGCAGCGCACGATGAACGAGCTGGTCGGCATCATCCGCAACGCCGACGAGGTCAGCCAGGCGCTGGAGGCCGTGGAGAAGCTCAAGGAGCGCGCCAAGGGCGTCGGCGCGGCCGGCGGCCGGATCTACAACCCCGGCTGGCACCTCGCCCTCGACCTGCGCAACATGCTGCTGGTCTCCGAGTGCGTGGCCCGCGCGGCCCTGCTGCGCGAGGAGAGCCGGGGCGGCCACACCCGCGACGACTTCCCCGGCATGTCGGCCGAGTGGCGGCGCAAGCTCCTGGTCTGCGGGGCCTCCCCCGACGGGTCGTCGATCACCGTCGAGGAGAAGGTCCAGCCCGCCATGCGCGGCGACCTGATCAAGCTGTTCGACCGGGCCGAGCTGAAGAAGTACATCACCGAGGAAGAGCTGGCCGACTTCGACGCGCTGGTGAGGGAGTAGAGCCATGGGTTACAAGGCGAAGTTCCGCGTGTGGCGCGGCGAGGGCGGCGAGGGCAAGCTGGAGGACTTCACCGTCGAGGTGAACGAGGGCGAGGTCGTCCTCGACATCATCCACAGGCTTCAGGCCACCCAGGCCCCCGACCTGGCCGTACGGTGGAACTGCAAGGCGGGCAAGTGCGGGTCGTGCTCGATGGAGATCAACGGCAAGCCTCGGCTGGGCTGCATGACCCGGATGTCCACCTTCACGGAGGACGAGACGATCACCGTGACACCCATGCGGACGTTCCCGGTGATCAAGGACCTGGTCACCGACGTGTCGTTCAACTACCAGAAGGCCCGGGAGATCCCGTCGTTCACGCCTCCGGCGAGCGTGAAGCCGGGCGAATACCGCATGCAGCAGATCGACGTCGAGCGGAGCCAGGAGTTCCGCAAGTGCATCGAGTGCTTCATGTGCAACAACGTCTGCCACGTGATCCGCGACCACGAGGAGAACAAGACCAACTTCGCCGGACCGCGCTTCCTGATGCGGATCGCCGAGCTGGACATGCACCCCTACGACGTGGCCGACCGCAAGGACGCCGCGCAGGAGGAGCACGGGCTCGGTTACTGCAACATCACCAAGTGCTGCACCGAGGTCTGCCCGGAGCACATCAAGATCACCGACAACGCGCTGATTCCCATGAAGGAGCGCGTCGTCGACCGCAAGTACGACCCGCTGGTCTGGCTGGGCAGCAAGATCTTCAAGCGTTCCGGGTCCGGGTCGAAGGGGTGACGCCCCGCTTCCGCGCCTGAGGGGTGATGCCCTGACGGCTCGGGGACCGTGGTTCCGGACGGCCGGTCGCACTCCGGTGTGGCCGGCCGTTTCCGCTGTCCGGGGCCGGGCGGTGCTTCAGGGGCGGCGGCCTGGCGGCCACGCTGTCGGGAAGGAGCTCAGGGCGGGCCGCCGCAGGGCGGTCAGCCGCGCTTGCGGCGGAAGAGCCCGCGCTTCCCGTCCTTCGGTCCGGCGCCCGGCTCGGGGGCCGCGGCCCCCTCTCCTCCGGGAAGGGGGTAGACCGCCGTACCGGTGGGGCTCATCGGAGGCCCCGGCGGGGGAGGCGGAGCGCCGTACGGGCCACCGGAGTCTCCCGGAGGGCCGAAGCCGCCGTGGGGTCCCGGACCACCGTAGGGTGCGAAGTCTCCGGGAGGGCCGAAGCCGCCATGAGGTTCCGGGCCGCCGTGGGCCCCGAAACCGCCGTGGGCCCCGAATCCGCCGAGCGATCCGGGACCGTCCTGGGGGCCCTGGCCACTGTGAGATCCCGGGCCGCCGTGGGCTCCGAAGCCGCCGTGAGGTGGAAGGTCTCCGGGAGGGCCGAAGGCGCCGTGGGGTTCCGGACCGCCGTGGGGGGCGGGGCCGCCGTAGGTTTCTGGGCCGCCGTGGGGGGCGGGGCCGAAGGGGGGCTGGTTGTGGAGCGCCGGGGACGAGACGGCCAGGCCCGGGGAGGGCTGGGCGAGGCCGGGATCCTCCGGGAAGCGGTCGGGGGCCTCCTGGGGAGGCGGCCCCTGGAGCGCCGGATCCCGGGGGAAGGGGTCGGCGGGGAAATCGCCGAAAGCAGGGGGAGGCGGAGCTCCGTGCAGGTCGCCGGGGTGGCCCTGCGTGCCGCCGTACGGCATCGGCGGCTGGTCGTGGAAGGCCGTCGGGGCACCCGGAGGGTACTGGTCGAAGGCCGGAGGAGCGTCCTGGGGGTGGGGGTGGTCGAAAGGCCCGGGGGGCGGGGCGTAGGCCGTGGGCTGCTCGTGCGGCTGGGGATACTGCTCGGTGACGTAGCTCTCCGGGTAGACCGGGGGATACATCTGCATCGGGACGAAGCTGATGATCGGGGCGTACGCCGCGCCGCCCTGGTAGGCCGCGTGCGGGAAGCCGGGCGTGGAGACGTACCCCGGACCCGCCGGGTAGCCGGAGGGGTCGGCGGAGCGGGGACCCGCCCGGCGGACGGCGGCGGCGTGGGCCAGACGGCGCAGCCTGCCCTCGAAGATGAGGATGGCGAAGACCACGAGCAGCACCAGGATCAGCGCCAGGACCCCGAGCTGCCGGCTCAGCGCGGTCGTGTTGTAGTCCGAGTTCGCGTTGCGGATCACGTAGGGAGCCGTCGCGGGATCGGGCTCGACGAACGTGCTGGTGCTCGGCTCGGGAGAGGCGGTCGGGAGGCTGGTCGGCGTCTGCTCGGTGGTGGGGAACACCACCTCGGGGTCGGTGGTCGTCGGGGTCACCGGCGGCGGGACGACGACGGGCGCGGAGGTCGGCGTCTGGACCGGCGGCGCGGTGGTCGGCGGCGGGGCCTGGGTCGTCGCGGGAGCGGTCGTCTTCGGAGGGACGGTGACCGTCGCGGTCACCGTCACCTGGCCCGTCGACGTGGTCGTGGGCTGGGGCGCCGGCTCACCCGGGGTGTGGGTGATCGTGACCGTGACGATCGGCGTGGGCTCGGTGCACTCGGCCGAGGGGTCGACCTCGCACCCCGGGATCATGGACGGATCGGCGGCGACGGCACGCGTGGCCGCGTCGGCGGGCCGGGAGCCGGTGAGCGACGCGGCGGCGAGGGTGACCACACCCGACAGTCCCAGGGACACGAGCACGGCCGAGATGGCTGCCGTACGGCGAGATCTCGTCACCGGTGCCTCCGTGCACTCCCCGCGCGACTCAGGTCGAGAAAATCCTAGCGGGGTAAAAGTAACAGTAAAGCACCTTTTACCATACGGATCGCGACGCGCGCCTCCGCTGGATCCGCGCCTGCAGCCACAGCAGACAGAGTAGCCCTCCGATCGCGATCCCGGCAGCCGGTAGGCCCTGCATTCCTGTCAGGACCGGACTTGACTGGCCCACGGTCTCCACCTCCCGTTCCGGAGTCTCCAGAACCGGGGCGCCGGTGTCCCGGGGCAGCGGGGCGGCCGAGGGCTGCGCCGGCTCGGGGAAGACGGGCGCGGCCACCGGAGTGGGCAGCGGAGTGGGCGCCGCCGGCGGCAACTGGATCTGGGGGGCGTTCCAGGATCCGGGTGCCTGGCCCGCGGCGGCCGTCGGGATGACGTAGACCGGCGCGGGGGCGAGAGCGAACGGCGGCACGGCGCCTGGCGCGAGCGTCGGCGCGACGGTCGCCGGGTTGCCCTGAAGGCCCTCGATCGCCCCGCGGTCCAGGATCTGCGGACCTCCGGCGGCCCTCGGGCCGCCCTCACCGGACCCGTTCCCGATCCCGCTGCTCCCGCCGTCACGGGGGCCTGTGAGCGCGTCCCCCCGGGACTCCTCCGGGCGGGAACGGCCGCGCCCGTTCTTCTCCTTCTTCACCCGATCCTGCCTTATCTCCCCCCGCCATCTCGGCCCCTTCTTGCGTGCCTTCTTCGCCGGTCGCTCCTGCTTCGGTGCGGCCGACGGCTCACCGGCGGAAGGGGACGGCGGGGCCGTGTGCTCGCACGCCTCCAGCAGTCCGGCCAGGTCCGAAGGGAACGACCAGGTCTCCGCCCCGGAGGAGAGCGTGGGCGGCTCCGGCTTCTCCGGGGGCGCGGGCTTCGCCGGCGGCCTGCCCGGCTTGCCCGGAGGCGGGCCCGGCTTGTGGGGCGGCTTGGGCGGGAGGGGTGGCACCGGCGGCACGGGTGGCACCGGCGTGACCGGGGGGACGGGCGGGACGGCGTCCGCACCGCCCTGCGCCAGGGCGTAGAGGCATCCGAGGATGTGGGAGACCGAGACCGGACCGCCGAGTTCCGCCGGGGAGGGCGGCTCGGAGCCGGACAGGCCGGGAGAGGGGACGGGCCAGGGGGTCGGCGAGGCGCCGGTCACCGGCTCCCCCGACTCCGCGTGCCCCTCTCCCTGCTCGGGCCATCCCTGCTCCGGCGGCCCCGGCCAGGGTTCGACCCTCATCCGCACGCGGAGCCATGCGGGAAGGCCCTCGGCGCCCGGGAGGCCGGATGCGGCGAGCACACCGGGGCCGGACGCGTTCGCCGCCGGCATGTCCCCCGGAACGAGCGCCCCGGCCCCCACGGCCGATGCGAGCACGGCGCACCTCAGCCATCCGGTCATCCTGATCACCGCACGTCTCCGATCCCCCGATTCAGGCGTACGACACGAGCACACCCAGTAGCTGTTATGTCACGATGAGCTACCTTTCAATCCTCGCCGAGCCGGTCTCGCACGGCGTACACGATCGGCAGGTCCGCCGGGAGCCAGGTCACGTCGTCCAGTTCGTCCATCGCGAGCCAGCGCAGGTCGAGATGTTCCTTGGCCTCCGGTTCCCCCCGCACGATCGCCGCCAGCCAGACCCGGAGCACGTAGCCCCCGCTCAGGGGCCAGTCGCCGCCGACCTGCTCCCCCACCTCGATCAGGACGCCGAGCTCCTCCTGGCACTCCCGGACCAGTGCCGCGTGGTCGTCCTCTCCCGGATCGACCTTTCCTCCCGGAAACTCCCAGCCTCCGGCCAGTTCGGGCGGCTCGGCACGCTGCGCGGCCAGCAGCCTGCCCTCCCGGTCGACGATCGCGGCCCCCACGACGACTCTCTTCATGAGCCCTGATTCTGTCTCATGGGCGCGTCGCTCAGCCCTGCTCCTTCAGTTTGAGCTGGGCCAGGACGGAGGGGTTCTGCAGGGGCCGGGTGAAGCCCATGATCGCCTCACGGTCCCGGTAGGTCGTGACCTTGATCGGACCGCACAGACGGCACCTGGCCTCGATCATCTTGCCCGGCGCGACCACCATGCCCACGTGCCCCGGCCGGTCGGGACCGGTGCCGGGACCGGAATTGAAGAAGACCAGGTCCCCGGCCTGCTCCTCACCAGGGGTGATCTTCACCCCGAACGGCCACTGGCCGAAGGTGGTGCGCGGGATGCTCAGGCCGACGCTCCGGTAGGCCATGTAGATGATCCCCGAGCAGTCGAACGCGTCCGGCCCGGTGCCGCCCCACAGGTACGGCTTGCCGCGCTGGGCCAGCGCGTAGTCCAGGATCCGGGCCACCACGTCGTTGGGCGCCGCCGCGACCAGTGACGGGTCGCAGGCGGGCTCCGCCTCCGGCGGGACGCCGACCTCGCCGCTCCTGGCGTACTTCGCGGCGATCTCCATGACCTGGTCCACGTACCACCAGGCCCGGTTGTAGACGAACAACGCACGCCGCACGTTCTCCGGCGCCCCGTTGCGCTTGAGCATCTTCGCCGCGCCCAGGATGGCATCGGCCGGGTTGTAGACGTCGGCCCAGCCGTCGCCGTCGCCGTCGGAGGCGTAGCCGTTGAACTCCGACGGAATCTTGATCTTCGCCGCGCCGCCCCAGGTGCTGATCAGGAACTGCATCGGCCCCGCGGCCCCTGCGTGGTTGGTCCCGCTCTGCACGCCCGGGAGCGTGGAACGTCCGTGGTCGGTCTCCCGCTTGCCGACCCCTGCGAGCACGTTCCACTGCACGCCGATCTTCTCGCCGTGCTCGCGGTAGAGCTCGAGGTACTCCTCGGGGATGTCGGAGGCCGCCGTGTCGGACTGGTCGTCCGCCTGCTCCGCGGGCTCCTCGCAGTCGGGGAGGCCGCCGCCCCCGATGAAGGAGGGGAAGGTGCTCACCATCATCATCGGCGCCATGATCAGGGTCAGCAGGCAGAGCCCGGCGACCGCGATGACCAGCGGGATCCGGATCCTCCTGTCGCCGTTCATCCGCCGGTCTCCGTGAGCCGGTCGTCCCCCTCCTGGCCGTCGGCGGCCGGCTGGAGGTCGTGTACCCGCCAGTCGGAGCCGACCGGGATGAGCGTGACGGCGTACTCGTCGGTGCGGTCCTTCGGCCCGCTCTTGGCCGTGATCCGCTCGGTGGCGACGACCACGAACACCACCGAGGAGTCCTGGACCTGCCGGATCTCCTTCACCGTCGCCGAGCCGCTGGAGACCACCTCGTCGGCGCGGTTGGCCTCCACGAACCCCGGTGACGTGCGGGCCCGCACCAGCGCGTCGGCGAACTCCGCGGTGGCGTAGCCGCGCAGCCGCTCCCCGTAGGCCACCGGGTCCTCGTCGTGGCGGTAGGTCCCGTACTCGGCGGTGAACCGCTCGGCGTAGTCGGCGGCGGCGGCCAGCTCCTGCTTGGTCATCGGCAGGTAGGAGTAGACGTCGAAGGGCGCGTCGCTCGCCGTCGCCGCCGGGCGCGACGGCTCCGCGACCGTCTGCGCGGGCGATCCCGGCACGGTACGGCTGGCGCCCGCTGGATCGGACCTGATGTCCTCGCCGCCCTCGGGTCCCGACATGGTCAGATAGATCCCGACCGCCGCGAGCAGCCCGACGAGAACCGCGAAGACGGCTCCCCGGCGCCCACCGTTGTCGGCCATCGTCAGTCCTTGTCCGGACCGGACGGGCGGAGCCAGAACGGCGCCGGGGCCTCATCGGCCCGCCGGCCCCGGTCGGACCGGCCCGACAGCCAGAGCGGAGGCGCCTCGGACGGGCGGCCCGCCCCGCGGGAATCGCCGCCGCGGGAGCCGCCCGAACCGCGCGAGCCGCCGAAGATGCTCCCACCCGACCCCGACGAGCTCCGGGAACCGCCGGAACCGCCCGAACCGCGCGAGCCGCCGAAGATGCTCCCACCCGAACTCGACGAGCTCCGCGGGGCGCTCCCGCCGCGCGAGCCGCCGGAACCGCCGCCGAAGATGCTCCCGCCCGATCCCGAGGACGCCCGGGAACCTCCGGAGGAGGAAGCGGGGCGTGCCGCGCCGCCCGAACCCGAACCGCCCTGGGAGGCCCAGCCTCCACCGGACCTGCCGCCGAACCAGCCGCCGCTTCCGCCGCGCGAGGCGGACCCGCCGGTCCGCGCGGGAGGCACCCCGCCCGCCGTACGGCCTCCGGAGAGATTGAGCGGCGGCGCCGCGCCGGTGCGCGGAGCGGTCACCGGACGGCCCACGCCCTTGCGCCGCCCGCCCGCCTGGGCGTCGGTGTCCAGCGGCGCGGGCTGCGCTGCCACCGGGACCCGGGTTCCCGAGGGCGTGCCCGCCGCGCCGCCCTCCTCGCCCCGGACCTTGCCCTGGGCGACGGCGGCCGCCGCGCCGGCGGACGCGCCCCCGGCGAGCGCTGCCGCCTGCAGGACGGGCTCCGCCTTGCGCATGCCCCAGCGGCCGACCCTGGCCGCCGCGACCGGCGGCAGGATGCCCGCCGTACGCTGCAGGGTGGGCGCGCTGGCCGCCTCGCCGAGCATCCGGGTGGTGAACGTGTGGCCGTCCATGGAGGCGAACAGGTGCTGGAACGGCCGCCGGTAGAAGAACACCGCGATCGTCAGCAGCGCCATGAACATGACCTGCATGCCCCACGGCATGGCGGTGGAGATGATCAACGCGTAGCCGTACACCAGCACGCCCAGCACGAGGGCGAGCACCGCCTGCCGGAGCAGCGTGCCGACCAGCATCTCCACCCAGCGCATCGCGATGATCCGGCCCGAGCCCGGATGCACGCCGATCAGCAGGAAGACCGGGGCGAGGATCAGCAGCAGCAGGAAGCCGACCTTGAGCACCAGCAGTGAGACCGCCACCAGGAAGATCAGCAGTCCGGCGACCATCGCGGCCATGAGCGCGCCGATCGCGACGCCCAGCCTGCTGGTCCAGTCCTTGCCCTGGAAGAGGAAGTAGACCGGGTTGGTCTCCAGGTACTTGGCGATCTCCTCTTCGTAGCGGGCCTGGTGGGCGCTGCTGCTGGGGGTCTGGGCGGCCCGCTGCTCGGTCGCGTCGAGAGCCTGGATGTCCAGCATCTTGGCGCCGAAGGTCTTCACGATGGGGGCCTCGGAGTCGGCGGTGCCGAACTGGCCCATCAGCCACGGCTTGCAGACCAGGGTGGACCAGAGCGCGTCGGCGTTCTGCTCCACGGCCGGGACGCCGTCGCGGCCGTAGCCGCCCGGCATCGCCTGCGGGCTGGCCTCCCCCTTGGCGGGCAGGCACGACGCCCCGCCCGCCCCGGGCAGGCCCGAGAAGGCCGAGTTGACGACCTCGCCCGTCTTGTCGGTGACGACCTTGCCCAGGCCGGTCAGGTCGCCCGGACGGCTGAAGAACCAGACCGCGACGGTGACCGCGAGGACCATCCAGATGACGCCCTCGGCGGTCGTGGTCGCGCGCTTGCGGATCAGCCCGTACCACGCCAGCCAGATGGCCGCGAGGATCACGATCGGCCGCAGGTACGGCCAGTACATCGCCTCGGAGAGCCGCTTGACGATGTCGTCGGCGACGTTCTTGATCGACTCCAGCGGGCCCTCGGTGGCCGCCGCCTGGTAGGTCGTGATGGTCAGCCGGTCCAGGGCCTTGGCCCAGGAGAAGACCGTGTTGGCCCAGGCGTTGCCCAGCACCGCGGTCACGTCGTCGCAGCCGAGCTCGTGGGTGTGCCAGAACAGGCCGCTCATGCCGTAGGTGGCGTAATTCGTCTGGGTCCCCGGCTGCGCGGCCGGGGCCTGCGCCGCCGCGCCCTCCGGAGGCGGCGGTTTCACCAGGCCGTCCACTCCGCCGCCGACGATCTCGGGGGCGAGGTCGGGCGAGAGGTCGCAGGGGGCCGCCGCGGCGATGGAGCCGCCCGCCGGGAACACCAGCGGCAGTGCCGTGAACGCCGTGAACGCCACGAGCGCGACGATGATCCGCCTGCGCAGCCGCCGGCCGCCGGTTCGCCGGCCTGCCCGGCCGCCGGCGGGCGTGCCTCCGCGGGAACGCCCCAGCTCCTCGTCAGAGCCCTTCATGACCGCACCTCCAGCGCCGAAGCCCCCGGCCTGCCGACTCTGCCGCCCCCGGAAAGATCATGCACGTTCTCGATGGGTTTGTCGTGGGTGGGATTGGTGTCGAGCCAGCGCAGCAGCTCACCCGAGATGAGGTCCACCCCGATGCGGCCCGCGCGCCCGTCCAGATCGCGGAAGACGCACTCGCCGTTGCCCAGCGAGCGCAGCACCGCCTTGTGCTCCTCGGAGGGGTCGACGCCGAGGAGCGCCATCACGTTCTCCACCTCGACCCGCTCGGTGGAGCGGAAGGCGAACACCGACGACAGGCAGTTGGTGACCTGCTCGTTCAGCAGGTCGCCGGCGTTCTGCGAGACCAGGACGAGCGCGGTGTTGCGCGAGCGGCCCATCCTGCTCACCTCGGGCACCAGCTTGGCGCCCTCCTGCGTGGAGGTGATCGCCCACGCCTCGTCCAGGAAGATCGCCTTGGGCGTCCGCCGGTCCAGGCCGTTCATCAGCCCCCGGGCGAACTGGGCGACCAGGTAGAGCAGCGCCACCGACAGGCGCTGCTCGTAGGAGTAGTCGTCGCGGCCGGTGGAGGCGTCCGGCAGGGTCAGCCCGCCGAGGGTGAAGACCGTGGTCCAGCCCGCGGTGTCGATCTGGTCACCCCCGGAGGGGTCGAAACAGAGCCTGGCCAGGTGCATCTCCGACATCGAGCGGAGCACGGCCCCCAGGTTCTTGGAGGCGGCGTCCTCGGCCTGCTCCAGATAGTCGACGACCTTGCCGAGCGAGGGGTCGTCGCCGTTGGAGACCGCCGCGACCGCCTGGATCATCGCGGACTCGCGCTCCTCCGACATGCGCGGGAGCAGCAGCCGCAAGGTCTCGGTGGCCATCGTCTTCTTGGCCGCGAGGTCGTCGCCGAACGAGAACGGGTCGAGCAGCCCGGGCGCGGCCGAGCCGAGCGGGATGATCCGCGCCTTCCTGCCCCGCTGCTTCAGGAGCTCGACCAGCGAGTCGGCGTCGCCCTTGGGGTCGATCACCGCGATCGTGACCCCGCGCAGCGCCATCTGGTAGATCATCAGCAGCGCCAGCGTCGTCTTCCCGCCGCCCGGCTCCCCGGTGATCGCGATCGCGGTCGGCCGGTTGCGCGCCGCCGCCACCAGCGGGTCGAAGTGCACGATGCTGCGGGCCCGGCCCAGGGTCTCCCCCACGTACGGTCCCATCCATCCGGCGTTCGCCTCGTCCACCCTGTCGCCGAGGTCCACGGTGGCCGTGGCCATGCCGCCCGCGATGGTGCGCAGCGGCTGCCGCTGGGCGTAGGCGTTGACCCGCACCCGCTCGCCGGGCAGCGCCTCGCAGAACAGGGAGAACTGGTCACCGGTGGAGTTGACGATGTCGATGCCCATGTCGCGGTAGTGCTCCACGACCGCCTCGACCCGCTGCACGCAGATCTCCTCGGTCGGCGCGGAGACGATCAGCCGGTGCCAGCCGTACACGAACGGCAGGCGTTCCTTGGTGATGCCGTGCTCCAGCATCCGGGCGGCGTCGATCTGCTCGGCCAGCGCCAGCGGCGCCTCCGCTCCCGCCTCCCGGATGTGGATGTCCATGTCACGGGCGTGGGCCAGCTTGCGCGCCACGTCCTTGCTCGCCTTGACCGGGGAGATCAGCCGCATCCGGGAGCTGATCTCGACGGGGAAGGGCAGCTGGTCGGCGAAGTGCATCCACGGCTCGCCGTCGGGGAACGGCATCAGGTCGGGGAAGCGGGCGAACGACAGGTGGGCGACGTAGGAGTCGCCGTACGGCTGCTCGATCCGCAGCAGCGACCTGCCGTTGTGGATCTGCCCCTCGACCAGCGACTCGATCTCCCCCTTGCCCCAGCGCCGCTTCGGGCTGGCCGAGGCCGGCGGGTCGCCGAGGGAGCCGGTCGCGGCATGCTGGAAGAGCCAGGCGATCTCGGTGGAGGTGGCGTGCCGGGCGTACAGGGCGCTGGCCCCCAGCGCCCTGCCGAGCCGTTCGGCCTGGTCGGTCCACTTGGCGATGTCGCTCTTGGGGATCTGGTCGTCGTCGATGCCGAGGGCCTTCTCGCTGCGCTGGTAGAAACCGAAGAGCTGGGCGAGCACCCCGGTGCCCAGCTGCGCGCCGCGCGGGCCGAGCCGTACGCCCAGGTAGACCTCCTTGCTCCAGAAGTCCTTGGCCCAGACGTGCCGGTACATCTCCTCCAGGTAGTCGCGCCAGCCCGCGCCCTCGTCGGAGGTGGCGTTGAGCGCCATCGCCCACTCGGCCGCGGGATAGGTGCGGTGCGCCACCCGCAGGTGCACCTCGGCGTCCGGCATCCTGATCGCGGCGAGCGCGATCGTGACGTTGGTCGCCAGCGCCTCCCGCTCCTCGGGCGTGATGAACTCGTAGCTCACGGTCGGCAGCCGGAAGTAGGCCCACGCCGCCGAGTCGGTCAGCAGGATCCGGTCGTCGAAGTACCGGACGGCGAGACGGCTGCGCGCCCGGGACGCACGGCTACTCATGCGGCCCCCTCCGCCGGCCGCGGGGGCCTCCGGCCGCTGTGCCCACCGGCGGCCCCCTCCGTGTCTTCTCGCGCCCTGGAGATCACTGGGCCACTTCCTCCTCGCTCGTCCGAGCCGTCCGCGCCGCGCCGAAGCCGGACACCACCACCCCGGCCAGCGCGAGATACGCCCGGCGCCCCGGCGCCCGCAGGTGGGACGGCTCCACCCGGTCGGACCGGCCGGGAGCCAGCTCGTCCTCCCACGGCACCCGGACGATCGCCCGGCACCTGCCGCGCGCGACCGCCTCCGCCTGCTCCACGTCGGCCATGCTGCGTCGGCTCACGCCGTTGACGACCATGACCGCCCTCCGGCGCAGGTGCGCGCAGCCGTGCCCGTCGAGCCACTCGTAGGTCATCGCGACCGCGTCCGGCCCGTCCTCGCTGGCCGGGACGACCAGGACCAGCTGGTCGGCATGGGGCAGGAAACGCGCGGCGAGCGCCGCGGCGGGGTCCACCACGACCAGCTTGTAGTGCGGGTCCAGCACGTCCAAGGCCTGGCCGAGCCGCTGGTCGGAGAAGAGCGCGCGGTCGGCCAGCCGCTGCTCGGCGTCCGGACCGGCGTCGCCCGCCAGGACCTCCAGGCCCGAGGCGCAGCGGCTGGTGTAGGCCCGCATGCCGAGGTAACCGTGGACGTTGCCCAGGCCGGCCAGCAGGGAGCCCAGCGTCTCGGGCGACTCGCCCCGGACCCGGCCGGACAGGGAGTGCGGCCCGGCGGCGGCGTCGATCGCGAGCACCCGGTCCTCGCGGTAGCGGGCGAGCGTGTGGCCGAGCATGAGAGCCGTCGTGGTCTGTCCGGCGCCGCCGGTGCACCCCAGGACGATCACTCGGCGGCTGCCGCTGAAGACCCCCCGGGCCCGGGCCTCGTCGATCTCCGACCCGTCCGTACGGCCTCCGCTCCCCGGTCCCATCACCACCTGGGCCAACCGCCGCCATCCTCCTTCGGAGTCCCGGCCGACGACCGCCTCCACCCTGCGGACCCTGGCCTCCCGGGCGGGCCCGGCCTCGTCCCGCCCCGGCCCGGGCACCGGCACCCCCGGATCGGCATGAGCCGCAGGACCCGAGGGAACGGCCCGGATCGAGACGTTCCCGGAGGTGTTCCCCGGGACGATCGCCGGCCGCTCCGGCGGCCACGCCTTCTCGTCCCGGCCGGTTCCCCGCCCCGCCGGGGACGCCTGCTCCGCAGGTCTCGCCCCTGTGTCGCGCCGCTGCGGGGACGCCTGCTCCGCGGGTCGTGTGCCCGCATCCCGTGCCGCCGGGAACCGCCGCTCCGCGCGGTCCTCGCCGGTCCGCTGCCCCGCCGGCGGCGGCTGGCCCTTCCGGTGCTGGGCCCGGAGATCCTCGTCCGTATCGGCCCGTACCCCGGTGGTGCCCGGTCCGGTCGGGGCGGGCGCGACGAACTGCGGCATGATCCGCGGCGCGGGAGGCCGCTCGGGCTGCCCGGCGGGCTCCGCCGGCTCCGCGGCCCTCTCGGCGGAGACGGCCAGCTTGCGGAGGCGGCGCAGGGCCTCGGTGTCGATCGGGGCGCCGCGCGCGGTCCGTGCCTTCTCCGCCCCGGTCTTCTCCGCCCCGGTCTTCTCCGGTGGTGTGACCGTACCGGGGGCGGCCTGTTCCGCGGGCTCCCCGGACGGCGAGGTGACGGGAGCGGGCCCGGCCTGGGCGGCCTCCCGCTCGGCGGGCGGGGGGTCGGGGGCCGGCTCGGGCCCGGCCGGCACGGCGGAAGCGGCTTCGGCCGACGCCGCCGGGACGCGCTCAGGGACGGCGTCCGCGGCGGGGGCGTCCTCCTGCCCGGCCGATGCGGCGGAGGCCGCCTGGGGCTCGATGGGCGTCGCAGGAGCGGTCTCAGATCCGGCCGGCGTCGCAGGAGCGGTCTCAGGCTCGGCGGGTGGAGGTCCGGGATCGGCGGGTGCGATCGGTTCGACCCGAGCGACGGGCACGGGCCTCTCGACGGGCAGTGGGGCCTCGATGGCCGGGACCGCCTGTCCCAGGGCCGGAGCGGTTCCGGCGCGGGAGGTGGGGGCCGCGTCCCAGACGGCCCGGTCCCGGGTGACCGGTGCGGTGGCGGCCGCCGCGGCGGCGGCCGCCACCGCGGGACGGACCGCCCGGGAAGACACGGGGACGCGCTTGGCGGTGGCCCGCTTGGGCTGGGCGTGACGGGCCCGTCTGGCCGCCTTGACGCGTACCTGCGCGGCCGGCTGGGGGGCGGCCCGCCAGACCCGGCCGGTCAAGGTGATCTCCGCGGGTTCCGCCGCGGGGGCCATCCGGCACCAGGTCCGCGGCTCACCCAGGTAACGCGCCTGCGACTGGAGCAGCTCGGTGAGCCGCTTGCTCTCGATCACCGGCCGGGTGGACAGCCAGGTCACCACTCCGGGCGGCACCAGGTAGACCACGTGCCATGGAGCGTCGAAGGGCAGGCCGACCAGCGCGAGCAGCAGCGACCAGGGCGCGATCACACCCACGAACACACCGATCCAGACAATCGGAAGCGGCATCGGCAGCCGTAGATCGTACAGCTTGTAGAGCCGCTTCTCAATGCGCCAGATATTGGTATATGTGGGCAGGTCCACGCGTCCTCCTCTCCACCTCTCGCTCTCTGTCCGTGTTCTGCGATCTCAGCTTCCGGTGATCCCCAGGGCTCCCGCGATCGCCTTGGCCGTCACCTCGATGATGTTGGGCACATAGAAGATCACACCGATGGCGATGGCCAGGATGATGAACTGCACGAACCGGGTGATCTCCCGGGTGAACAGGAAGAACAGGGCCACCACCGAGACGATGACGAGGAAGAGGGGGGCGAAGAAGCGGCGGAGGAAGTCGGCCAGGCCCTCGGTGTTCACGCCGGCCGGCGGGGCGGTGGGCTGGCCGGTCGGCTGTTGCTGCGCGAGGTCGATCACGCTCAGCAGGATGGTCTTCAGGGTCACTTCTCGTCCTCCGTGCTCATGATCGCGGATGCCGGGCGACCGGTCGCGGGCGGGGCGCCCGCGACGGCCGCGCCGCCGGCCCGTCGATCAGGGGGGCTCTGTTCGCTGTGGACTGGCACCGTTCGATCATGCGTCACCCCACGGACCGTCCCGCGCCGCCGATGCTCTTGACGAACCATTTGCCGCCCTGCTCGACCACGGTGAGGACGTACGACTGTTCCAGCTTCCCGCTCATGTCGCCGGGGTCGCCGGAGGCGGGTTCCGCGGACGGCGCCGCCCCGGTGGGCACACCCCACACGACCGTGGCGGTGACCTTCCTGGTCGTCCCGGCGGGGAGGGGCACGACCAGTTCCTTGAGCTCCACGAAGGTGAACGCGCCGCCGAACCCCTCCAGGGTGACCCCGTCGGCGGCGTACTGCTGCAGGGAGGCGGCGTCGCTCGCGGCGTAGGCCTTGAAGAAGTTGGCCATGGGCGTGCGCAGCTCCTGCTCCGCGGCCTTGTCGCGCTCGGGCTCCGCCAGGGCGGGCAGGGCCGCCGACGACGGCGCCGGCAGGATGCCCGGACGACCGGAGACGACGAGTCTCCCCGTCCGGCTGTCATGGAAGATCGGCACGGACAGGAGCTGCCGGCGGTTGCCCGCCTGGAACATCAGCGTCACGACGGCGTTCTCGGCATCGGTGACCTCGATGCCGTACGGCTGGATCGCCCCGGCGCTCATCCTGCCGAGGCCGTCCCAGCCGAACTGCTGATCGGCCCCGTCGGGCAGGAAGGGCGCCAGCCGTCCGGCCCGCTCGGAGAGGCGTACGGCGTCGAAATTCAGATAGACGGCGGCGAACTGGCTGGCGAAAGAGGTGCCCTGCGTTACCGGAAATCCCAGGTCGGTGGGGGTGGAGGCGGGCTGGCCCGTCGTACTCTGCCGAGTAAATCGCTCAAAAGGTGCACGAACCCCATTTACCACGATAACTATAATTAACGCCCAGAGAACGGCACGGCCGGTCCACACCAGCCAGCGCCCGCCCCCTCCGGACCACCGGCCTCGGCGCGGCACCCCCCGACCGCGCGCGGGAGCACGCCCGGGCTCGGGATCGTCGAACGCTTCTGGGTATGCCGAAAGATCAGGGTCGCCAGCGATCCGCGGGTCCTGCTGGACGGTTGACCTCCGAACCATCACGCCTCCGCTCGCGCCGATTCCCCCGGCTGGCGCGGTGTCGTATTACTCCCGATCCCGTTAGCCATGGTGAAGTGATTACCTTAACCGCCTTGCTGATTGTTCCAGGAAAACCACGCCCATGCTGCAGGCATCGTCTTCCCTGAGCAAACCGGATCTGAGGCCGGGCATCGGCCCCGCAACGGCGGAAGGCCGCGTGTTACACCTGGCCAGCGCGGGCTCCGGTTACCCAAACGCCACCCCTTGGTATCGGTAAAGCGCCGGGACTGTCGCGACCTGCCCCTTTGGCCGGGAACGGTCATGACCCGGCGTCACAACGCGAAGAACGGGCGCGGCCGACTCGGCCGCGCCCGTTCCCGGGAGCACGTCAGACGTTGAAGCGGAACTCCACCACGTCACCGTCGCGCATCACGTAGTCCTTGCCCTCGATGCGCGCCTTGCCCGCCTGCCGGGCCGCGGCGATGGAGCCCGCCTCCACCAGCTCGTCGAAGGAGACGATCTCGGCCTTGATGAAGCCGCGCTGGAAGTCGGTGTGGATGACCCCGGCCGCCTCCGGAGCGGTCGCGCCCTTGCGGATCGTCCAGGCGCGCGTCTCCTTGGGGCCGGCCGTCAGGTAGGTCTGCAGGCCGAGGGTCTCGAACCCGACCCGGGCGAGCTGCGCCAGGCCGGACTCCTCCTGGCCGACGGACTGGAGGAGCTCCAGCGCCTCCTCATCGGAGAGCTCGACCAGCTCGGACTCGATCTTGGCGTCCAGGAAGACGGCCTCGGCCGGGGCGACGAGCGCCGACAGCCTCTCCCGCAGCTCCGTGTCGACCAGCTCGTCGGCGTCGAGGTTGAAGGCGTACAGGAACGGCTTGGCGGTCAGCAGGTGCAGGTCGCGCAGGTCCGCCGGGTCGATCCCCGCGCCCTTGGCCCCGGCGTACAGCGTCGTGCCGCCGTCGAGGAGCTTGACCGCCGCCTCCGCGGCGTCCAGCGCGGCCTTGCGGTCCTTGTTGGTCCGGGCCTCCTTCTGCAGGCGCGGGATCGCCTTCTCCAGGGTCTGCAGGTCGGCGAGGATCAGCTCGGTGTTGATCGTCTCGATGTCGCGCTCGGGGGCGACCGCGCCGTCCACGTGGGTCACGTCCGGGTCGCTGAAGACCCGGATGACCTGGCAGATCGCGTCGGTCTCGCGGATGTTGGCGAGGAACTGGTTGCCCCGGCCCTGCCCTTCGGAGGCCCCCTTGACCAGCCCGGCGATGTCGACGAACTCGACCTTCGCCGGCAGGATCTTGGCGGAGCCGAAGATCTCGGCCAGCTTCTCCAGGCGCGCGTCGGGCACGCCGACGATGCCCACGTTGGGCTCGATGGTGGCGAACGGGTAGTTCGCCGCCAGTGCGTTGGCGGTCTTGGTCAGCGCGTTGAAAAGCGTGGACTTGCCGACGTTGGGCAGTCCGACGATACCGATGCTCAGGCTCACGTGACCCGAGTTTACGGGGAGTTGCGAAGTGCCACTCGCCGCAGGCAGGTCACGGGACGCCGAAGTCCCGGCTCACGCACCTTCAGGTAGCGGTCCGAGCCCTCGGGGCAGCGTCCGCGGGAGATGACCCTGCCCGTCACCTCCGCCCAGGCACGGGAGGAGCCGCACGACGTCCTGGCGAGCGCCTCGCGGCTCACCTTGCGCCCTCCGGGCCTGACCACGCAGTCCCCCACGGCGAGCATCCGACCCCCCTTCCCCAGGCACGCGATCGTCCGGTCGTCGACGATGAGCGCGTCGAGCGCGCGCTTCGGGCACTCCGCCGGACGGTCCAGCACGGCCAGCACCCTGCCGTACCACCCCTCCGTGGAGCAGGGCAGCTCTCCGCCGCGCAGGGCCAGGCAGTCGCCGGCGCGCAACACCCCTCCGCCCTTCCCCGGGTCCCCGGGGTGCGGCTGCCAGAAGTTGCGCACGCACGCCGTACGGCCGGCCTGACGGCGGTGGGGGATCGGCTCCAGGGCCGTGCGGCCGTCCACCGGCACGACCTTGATCCTGACGAGCTCGTCGGTCTCACGGGGGCAGTCCGCCGGGCGGTCGCCGACCACGGCGACGACCCTCCCGTCGGCATCCTCGCAGGCCACCAGCCGGAAGACCGAGCCGTCCCTGCCGATGCAGGCGTCCTTCTTCCAGGCGAGCCGGACCGAGGCGGCCTCCTTCACCCACACCTCCGCAGGCTTCGGATCGGCACGCCCGGCGATGAACACCCCCGTCACCGCCACCACGACCACCGTGACCACGGCCGTCACCCCCAGCGCCGGCACCGCCTTAGACCCCAAGCTGCGTGCGCTCACCGCAGATCCCCCACTTTCCGTGTTCAATACAGAACTTTGAGTGACAGGATGCTTGAGCACAAGTGGAATAGGGCAGCCGGTTCGAAGGCGTGTCGGGCCGCCGGGACCGTCCGGGCCTGGGATCATGCGGGGAATGGACGTCATGGCACTCGTCTTCCAGCTCGCCGTCGGACTCGCCGCGGGGCTCGCGATCGGGTTCCTGCTGGGCCGGGCGCGCGCCGCGGCCGGAGCCTCGGACGCCGTCGTCCGCCTGGCCGAGGCCGAGGCCCGCGCCAAGGCCGCCGAGGAGAAGGTCGCCTATGTCGAGGGGCAGCTCGCCGAGCGGTTCCAGGCGCTGTCGGCCCGCGCGCTCGACGTCAACAATCTGCGCTTCCTGGAGCTGGCCGAGACCCGGATGGCCGCCGGGCGCGCCGAGGCGGCCGGGGAGCTGGAGCAGCGCAAACAGGCCGTCGAGCACCTGATCGAGCCGCTCAAGGACACCCTGGCCCGGGTCGAGGCGCAGCTGCGCGACACGCAGGCGGGCCAGCGCGCGGCCCACGCCGAGCTGACCAAGCACATCGACATCGTCCGGGAGAGCAACGACCGGCTCCGCACGCAGACGACCGCCCTGGTCCGAGCCCTGCAGCGGCCCGACGCCCAGGGCCGGTGGGGCGAGCTCCAGCTCCGCAGGGTCGCCGAGATCGCCGGGATGCAGCGCTTCTGCGACTTCGACGAGCAGGCGAGCGCGTCCACCGCCGACGGGACGCTCCGCCCCGACATGGTCGTACGGCTCGCGGGCGGCAAGAACATCGTGGTCGACTCCAAGGTCTCCCTGGCCGCCTACCTGGAGGCGGCCGAGTCCGCCGACCCCGACCACAGGTCCGAACGGCTCGACTCCCACGCCCGGCACGTGCGCGAGCACGTGGACCGGCTGGCCGCGAAGGCCTACTGGCAGGCGTTCACCCCGGCCCCGGAGTTCGTCGTCCTCTTCATCCCGGGAGAGGCCTTCCTCGCCCCCGCGCTGGAACGCGACCCCGGCCTGCTGGAGCACGCGATGCGCCGCCGGGTCCACATCGCCACCCCGACCACGCTGATCACCATGCTCCGCACCGCGCAGTACGCCTGGCAGCAGGCCGCGCTCGGCGAGAACGCCCGCGCCGTCTTCGAGCTCGGCAAGGAGCTCTACGAGCGGCTGGGCACCATGGGGCGGAACATGGAGGCGATGGGCCGCTCACTGAGCCGGACCGTCGAGTCCTACAACCGGACGGTCGGTTCCCTGGAGACGCGGGTGCTGGTGAGCGCCCGGAAACTGAACGACCTGGGCCTGGTCGAGGCCGAGCTCGACGGCCCCTCTGCGGTCGAGGAGCTGCCCCGCGCCCTCACCTCGCCCGAATTGCTGGGAGAAGAGGAGTCAAGCTCGTCCCCCATCTCCCGGTTGAACGGTAAGTTGGCCAATGACCTGCCATGAAAGGTGTTTCCCGAAGCCGGGGGGAGCCGGACACCGGAAGCCGGAGGCGGGTTCGAGGGGGGCGACTGGCGAGGTGATCGCATGAGTGAGCGGAACCGGGAATCCGGCATCCGGCTGACCGCACGGGGCGCGGTGGCGTTCGTGCTGGCGGTCACGCTGTCGGGGAGCCTGCTGCACGCCCTGTTCGGGCTTCCGGCTCTGGTCGGCCTGGCCTTCGTGGCCGGCTGCGTGGGCGCGGTCCTCCTGGTGAACCCGCGTGACCTGCTCTCGCTGGTGGTCTCCCCGCCCCTGGTCTTCTTCTCGGCCACCGTGACCGTCGAGACGTTCCGGGCCCTGGTCGCGCCCTCGCCGGTCCAGGCCTTCGGCCTGGGCATGTTCACGGCGCTGTCCGGCGGAGCCCCGTGGCTGTTCGCCGGCTCGGCGCTGGTCCTGCTCATCGCCTGGCGGCGCGGACTGACCCGGTGCGTCCGCGAACTGCGGGAGGAGATCCGCACCGCGGGCCCCACCCCCGTGCCCCGCCCGAGGAACGGCGACGACTCGGAGTTCGCTCCCGAGCCGGAGGGCTATTTCGAGCCCCGGATCTACGGCACGCCCCGCGAGGGCCAGTAGCCCCGCCCCCACCCCGCTTCGCCGTACGGCGAAGCGGGCGGCGGCGCCGGACGGCGTGAGGGGCCCGGTCAGACGGTGGCCCGCAGGTCCTTGCGGAGCTCGTGGGGAAGGGCGAAGCGCACGTTCTCCTCGACGGAGTGGACCTCCTCGACGTCGGCGAAGCCGTGCTCGGCGAGGCGGGACAGGACGTCGGCGACCAGCTCGTCGGGGACCGAGGCCCCGCTGGTGACGCCGACGGTGGTGACGCCGTCGAGCCACTCGTCCTTGATGAAGGAGGCGTTGTCGACCAGATAGGAGGCGTCGGCCCCGTGGTCGAGGGCGACCTCGACCAGGCGCTTGGAGTTGGAGGAGTTCTCCGAGCCGACGACGATGACCAGCTGGGCCTCGGCGGCGATCTCCTTCACCGCGACCTGGCGGTTCTGGGTGGCGTAGCAGATGTCGTCGCTCGGCGGGTCGAGCAGGTTCGGGAAGCGCTCCTTGAGCCGGGAGACCGTCTCGACCGTCTCGTCCACCGAGAGGGTGGTCTGCGAGAGCCACACCAGCCGGTCGGGGTCCTTGACCTGGACGGAGCCCACCGCGTCGAGGCCGTCCACGAGCCGGATGTGGTCGGGCGCCTCGCCCGCGGTGCCCTCGACCTCCTCGTGACCCTCGTGCCCGATGAGCAGGATGTCGTAGTCCTGGGAGGCGAAACGCTTGGCCTCGTTGTGGACCTTGGTGACCAGCGGGCAGGTGGCGTCGATCGTCTTCAGGCTGCGCCGGGCGGCCTCCTGGTGGACGGCCGGGGAAACCCCGTGCGCGGAGAAGACTACGATGGCGCCCTCGGGGACCTGCTCGGTCTCCTCGACGAAGATTGCCCCGCGCTCCTCCAGCGTCTTCACCACATGGGTGTTGTGGACGATCTGCTTGCGGACGTAGATCGGTGCGCCGTACTGCTCCAGAGCCTTCTCGACGGCCTGGACGGCCCGGTCGACTCCCGCGCAGTAACCGCGGGGCTTCGCCACAAGTACACGACGGGTCGCGCGGGTCTTTGAAGTCATGTTCTTATGCTACGTGGAGTGCCCATGGGGTCCGCTCATGTGCCCCTTGACCTCGCAAGCCCTGATCTTGCCAGACTATACGTCCAATACAGACCTCCCAGGGAGACGAAATGTCAGTCCCCGATCTCTTCCGTACCATCGCGGGGAAGGCCAAGGACCTACCGCTCCACATGCTGCAGGCCACGCTGAGCGGGGTCGGCCAGGCGCTGCTGCTCGGCGACCGGGTCCGCAGCCGGATCAAGCGCCTCGGCGGCAACGACGAGGCCCTCGACGAGACGCGCCCCACCGCCGCCGACCAACTGGGCGAGACCGGGAAGAAGTCCGGCGAGGAGGCGGAGAAGCCGGCCGAGGAGAAGCCGGCCAGGCGCGAGCCGGTCATCTTCGCCCCGGCCAAGTCCAAGGCCACCGCGCCCGAGACCACTGAGTCCAAGGCCGCCAAGACCGGGGACGCCGAGACCTCCGCCGAAGCCGCACCCGAGGCCGCCGCCAAGGCCGAGATCTCGGCCAACGGGTCCAAGACCCGGCCGGAGCCGGTCATCTTCGCCCCGGCCAAGTCCAAGACCGCCGAGACCAAGGCCACCGCGCCCAAGGCCACCGCGCCCGAGACCACCGCGCCCGAGACCACTGAGTCCAAGGCCGCCGCGCCCGAGACCGCCAAGGCCGGGGACGCGGCCGCGGCCGATGAGACCGAGCCGGAGACCGTGAAGGCCGCCGGGCTGGAGACCGCCGTCACGCCCGAAGCCGTCGTCAGGCCCGGCGCCGCCGCCGAACCGGAGGCCGGGATCGCCGAGCCCGCCGCCGTGGAGGTCGCGGTGGCCGAGGTCGAGGTCGCCAAGCCGGAGACGGCCGACGCCGCCGCGGTCGAGGTCGTGAAGACCAAGCCCGCCAAGCCGAGGACCGCCAGGCCGAAGGCCGCGGAACCCGCCAAGCCGAAGGCCGCGCCGAAGACCGCCAAGGCGGCCAAGGCGGCCAAGCCGAAGGCCGCCGTGACCGAGACGGGGACCGAGACGGGGACCGCCGAAGCCGCCAAGACCACGAAGACCGCCAAGGCCGGGGGCGCGGCCGTGCCCGCCGAGCCGCTGCCCGGTTACGCCGACCTCACCGTCGCCTCGCTCCGTGCCCGGATGCGCGGCAAGAGCGCCGAGCAGATCAAGGATCTGATCGCCTACGAGCAGGCCACCGCGGCCCGGCCCGAGGTCGTGCGCATGTACGAGAACCGGCTGGCCAAGCTGGAGGGCGCCGAATAGCCGGAGCCTGCGCGTATGGTCTTCGGCATGAGCGCGAAGACCACACCGGAGCAGCCGCTGCCGGTCCGCACCGTGCTGCAGATGGTCGGCGGCTGGATCGGCAAGCTCGGCACCGTATGGGCCGAGGGGCAGATCACCGAGCTGACCGCGCGCGGCGGCACGGTGTTCCTGACGTTGCGTGACCCGGTGGCCAACGTGTCGGCCCGGGTCACCTGCCCGCGCGGAGTCTACGAGGCGACCGTTCCCCGGCCGGTGGACGGCGCCCGGGTCGTCATGAACCTGAAGCCCGACTTCTGGGTCAACCGGGGCTCCTTCGCGTTCACCGCGCTGGAGATGCGCCCGGTCGGCGTCGGCGAGCTGCTGGCCCGGCTGGAGCGGTTGCGCCAGGTGCTCGCCGCAGAGGGCCTCTTCGCCACCGACCGGAAGCGCCGCCTGCCGTTCCTGCCCGCCACGATCGGGCTGGTCTGCGGCCGGGACTCGGCGGCCGAGCGCGACGTGCTGGAGAACTCGCGGCGACGCTGGCCCGCCGTGCGGTTCAAGGTCGAGCCGGTCGCCGTGCAGGGGCCGTACGCCGTCGGCGAGGTCACCGAGGCGCTGCGGAAGTTCGACGCGGACGCCGAGGTCGACGTGATCGTGATCGCGCGGGGCGGCGGATCGATGGAGGACCTGCTGCCCTTCTCCGACGAGGCGCTGGTGCGGGCGGTGGCCGCGTGCCGCACCCCGGTGGTCAGCGCGATCGGCCACGAGCAGGACAGCCCGCTGCTGGACCTGGTCGCCGACGTGCGGGCCTCCACACCCACCGACGCGGCCAAGAAGGTCGTGCCGGACGTGGGCGAACAGCTCACGCTCATCCGCCAGCTCCGCGACCGGGGCCGCAGGGTGGCCTCCGGCTGGCTGGACCGCGAGACGGCCTGGCTGGCCGCGACGCGTTCCCGGCCGTCCCTCGCCGACCCGGTCCGGGAGATCGAGCGCAGGGCCGAGCAGGCCGAGCAACTGCGGGACCGGGCCCGGCGCTCGCTCACCGTCTCCCTGGACCGCGCCCAGGACTCCCTGGGGCACCTGCACGCCCGTCTGGTCGCCCTCTCCCCCGCCGCCACCCTGGAACGCGGTTACGCGATCGTGCAGCGCCCCTCGGGCGAGGTCGTACGGCGCGCGGCCGAGGTCGCCCCCGGGGACGAGCTCACGGTCCGCCTCCCCGACGGGAAGATCCCGGTCAGGAGAGATCCCGCCACGTGAGCGAGGGGTAGCCGTCCTCGACGAAGCCGAACTCCCGGTAGAGCGGTTCCCCGTCGGAGGTGGCGTGCAGGTCGACCTTGCGGATGCCCTCCGCCCGGTACCAGTCCATGAGCGCGCCCATGATGGCCCGGCTGTGCCCCCGGCGCCGGTGGCCGGGGTCGGTGGTCATGCCCTGGATGTAGCCGTATTTGCCGCTGGGCAGGCTCGGCCCCGGGAACCGGTCGAAGATGAGGCCGATCCCGCAGGCGGCCAGGCGGCCGTCCGTGGCGTCCACGACGTAGACGGCCGTGTCGGAGGAGTCGATGCGTTCCCTCAGGCTCTCGGCGTAGGCCTCCTGCCAGCGGCTCTCGACCGGGAGGTTGCCGTCCTGGGCCATGCGGTCGGCCAGGATCTGACGGAGGCGGATCAGCTCGGGGATGTCGTCGGGGGTCGCACCGCGCACGCTCATCACCCCATTCTCCCACCCGTCCCGTCCGTCCCACCCTCTAGGGTTGGTGCGTGGCTGAGGAGAAGACACCGTCGTACGAGCAGGCCCGCGAGGAGCTGACCGAGGTGGTCCGCCGCCTCGAGGCGGGCGGGCTCACCCTGGAGCAGTCGATCGAGCTCTGGGAGCGGGGCGAGAAGCTGGCCGCGCTCTGCGAGGAGTGGCTCCAGGGCGCCCGGGTGAAGCTCGCGGCTGCCATGGCCAAGCGCGGGCAGGCCGACCCCGGCGAAGAGCGGCCCTTCTGAGCCGTACGGCCCCGCCCTCCGGTGGCCGCCGGGAAGGACCGGGAACCGGCCCCCGGCGGCCGGGCTAGTCCGTGGGGGCCGGGCTGGCCGCAGGTGCCGGACTGGTCGTGGGCGTCGGACCGGAGGCGCCCTTGGGCTGCTGCTTGAGGGAGGTCGCCAGGGCGGTCAGCTCGGCCCATTCGGCCGTGCCGGTGACGACGAGGGTGGTGTCGGGCAGGAGCCGTACCAGCGAGCGCTGGTTCTTGTCCTCGCGGTAGCGCTGCTCCCAGGTCACGCCGGCGATCTGGACGGTGCCGGTGGCCTGGTTGCTGTTGGCCATCCGGTTGGCGAACTCCGCCGCGGGTCCCTCGTCGCTCTGGATGAGCATGGCGTGCTTCTGCTCGGCCGTGGCGAAGCCGAGCCGCCAGGTCACCACGCCCTTGGCATCCGTCATCCGGGAGCTGTTGGGGACCCAGCCCGCCGGCACCGGCTCCGGCGTCCAGACCTGGTACGGCGCGGCGCGGCGCATGTTCGCCACGTCGATCGAGTAGTCCACCCTCGGGATGTGCGGAGTGGTGCTGTACGGGGCGAAGAACAGGACGGCGAGGACGCCGGCGAGGCAGACGGCCATCGCGACGACGTAGCCGTAGAAACCCTGAGTGAACCGTTGCACGAGTGGCGAGACTACCCGCCCGGGAGGGCGGTCCGCCGTCAGGGGCGCTCCGTGGGGCGGCGGATCTGCCCGATGATGGCCAGCACGTCGTCGGCGAGCCTGCGGGAGGCGTCCTCGTCCTCGGAGAGCGCGACCTCGGAGACCGCGGCGGCGAGCGCCCCGGTGAGGACCACGACCAGTGCCCCCTCGTCGCCCTCGAACAGGGTGGCGTTGCGCTTGGCCCACTGGCGCAGCCGGTCACGCATGATGATCTCGAACCCGGGCGGACCGTCGCCGCGCAGGAACAGCGCGGCGAGCTCGCGCTCGGCCAGGCAGCCCTCCAGGTAGGCGCGGGCGCCGGCGACGAACAGCCTCATCGGGTCGCTCTCGCCCCCGGCCCTGGCCTCCTGCACCGCCTGCTTGGTCCGCTGGGTCTGCCGGGCCTGGAACTCCTCGAAGAGAGTGAGGTAGAGATCGGCCTTGCCGGAGAAGTGGTGGTAGAGGCTGCCCACGCTCGCGCCCGCGCGCGCGACCACGTCGGTGACGCCCGCTTCGGCGAAACCGCTTGTGACGAAGGTCTCCCTGGCCGCCGCCAGGAGCGCGACCCGTGTGGCGGCACCCCGTTCGGAGGTTCGTGCGGTCGCCTTCGTTACCGGCCGTTCCGTGTCGCTGCTCATAGTGGCCACACATTATCCTCCCCCGCCCGGCAAGGAGGAGACAACTACGATCGTCGTCAGAATCCACGAGAGGGGCTTTCCGCCATGTCCGAGCAGACGTCCGTTCCCGCCGCCCTCGCCACAGGCGAGCACGCGCCTGATCGCAACCTGGCCCTCGAACTGGTCCGGGTGACCGAGGCGGCCGCGATGGCCGCGGCCCGCTGGGTGGGGCGCGGTGACAAGAACGGCGCCGACGGCGCGGCGGTCAACGCGATGCGCCAGCTCATCAACACGGTCTCGATGAACGGCGTGGTGGTGATCGGCGAGGGTGAGAAGGACAACGCCCCGATGCTCTACAACGGCGAGTCCGTGGGCGACGGCAGCGGCGCCGAGTGCGATGTGGCCGTGGACCCGATCGACGGCACCCGGCTCACCTCCCTGGGCATGCCCAACGCGATCTCGGTCATCGCGGTCAGCGAGCGCGGCTCGATGTACGACCCGTCGGCCGTCTTCTACATGGACAAGCTGGTGACCGGCCCCGAGGCGGCCGACTCGGTGGACATCAACGCCCCGGTCGCCCACAACATCGCCGCGGTGGCACGCGCCAAGGGATGCGCGTCCTCGGACGTGACCGTGGTCATCCTCGACCGGCCCCGCCACGAGAAGATCATCAGAGAGATCCGGGAGACCGGCGCGCGGATCAAGCTCATCACCGACGGTGACGTCGCCGGCGCCATCATGGCGGCCCGGGGGGGCACCGGCGTCGACCTGATGCTCGGCATCGGCGGCACGCCCGAGGGCATCATCGCGGCCTGCGCGCTCAAGTGCCTGGGTGGTGTGATCCAGGGCAGGCTCTGGCCGCAGGACGACGCCGAGCGCCGCCGGGCGCTGGACGCGGGGCTCGACCTGGACGCCACCCTGACCACCGACGACCTGGTCAGGTCCGACGACGTGTTCTTCGCGGCCACCGGGATCACCGACGGCGAGATCATGCAGGGGGTGCGTTACCGGGGCGGCCACGCCGTGACCAACTCCCTGGTCATGCGCGGCCGGTCCGGCACGATCCGGAAGATCGAGAGCGAGCACCAGCTCTGGAAGCTCCGCGCTTACAGCGCGATCAACTTCGACACCGCCGTCTGACGCCACGCCCGGATCGCCCGAATATGACAAAGTTCATATAGAGATCTTCCCGATCGCCACCGGCGCGGGCGGCCGGTGGCGGGTGAGGAGGTGCACGGTTCCCGATCCCGTCGGGCCGGGCGCGGGCATCGCCGGTGGCGGCCCTACCTGGTCAGCGAGTACGTCCCCGGCCCGTCTCCGCGCGGTCTGGTGGCCGTGTCCGGTGGGTACGACACGGCGGTGCGGCTGTGGGACCTGACCGCGCGCCTGCAGGACTCCCGGTGACCGGCTCTCCGAGGACCCCGGCCGGCCTCAGCGGCGGAACCAGGATCGGCGGGGTCGCTTGGGGGACTTCGCCACGATGCTGCCCAGGGCGACGGTCCCGGTGATCTCGATGATCGGCCCGTCCGGGGAGGGCGGGACCTGGTTCTTCTTGCCGCCCATGAAGGCCGAGGCCGGCATCTCGATCCGCACGCCCTCCGGGACGACCAGCGTGAGCGTCCCTCCCAGCACGGTGACCTGGAGGGTCACGCGGCCGGACTGGAGCAGCGCCTCACGGAGGTCGAGGGTGACGTTGGCGCAGACGGCGGTGGCGGAGAAGCGCGTCGGCACCACCCAGCGCCCCGAGCGCTCCTCCGAGCCGAAGAAGGCCGTCACCGGGCGGACGTCGGTCCGCAGCGGCTGGGCCTCGGGCGGGAGGAGGTCGGCGGTGAGAGCGGCGATCTCGCCGAGCGTGCGGGAGCGGTAGAGGCGCTCAATCCGCTCCTCGTGCTCGTCGTGGGTCAGCCGCCCGTCGGCGAGCGCGTCGTTGAGGACCGCGGCGATCCTCTCCCGGTCGGCGTCTCCGGCCCGCAGGTCGCCGGGGCGCGGCGCAGGCGTGTCGTCACGGATCGCGGGAGGCCAGGAGAAGTCCACCCCTCGACGATAAGCCCTGCCACGCGTGTGCGGGTGGAGCGCCGGGATCCGCCGAGACGCGGCGGACGGGAGCCCCGGGGCCGTCCTGCGAACCGTGAAAGCCGCGGACGCCGGACCGGCTCTCATGAGTCGCAGGACGGTCCTTGAGGACGCGGGGAGCCCTCGGGGCGGAGCGAGGCGACGAGGTCGTCGACGTGCCCCCGGAAGAGGGCGGCCATGTCCACCCGGTCGGGGTCGAGCAGCCACTGGCTCTGCAGGCCGTCCATCACGGCGATCAGCCGGGCGGCGTGGGCCTCGGGGTCGATGCCGGCCCGGAGCTCGCCGGACTCCACCGCCCGGCTCAGCACCCGGCTCACCTCCTCGCGGAGCCGCCGGTAGCGCTCGCGGGCCCACTCGTGGCCGGGATGGTCGGCGGTGACGGCCTCGCCGCTCATCACGGTGAAGAGCTGGACGAGGCCGGGGACGCGGGAGTTCCGCTCGACCAGGTCGACCATGTCGTCCAGGAAACTCAGGCCTCCGGCCGGCGGGGCTCCGCCGTCGTATCGGCGCATGTCGAGCTCGTCGCGGTATTCGAGGACGGCGATCAGCAGCCGCTCCTTGCTGCGGAAGTGGTGGAGCAGCCCGGCCTGGGAGATCTCGGCCCGCTCGGCGATGCGGGCGAGCGAGGCTCCCCGGTAGCCGTTCTCCGCGAACTCCTGCAACGCGATCGCCAGGATGCGCTCCCGGCGCGCCTGCCCGGCCGCGTATCCCCCGCGCCGCTCCCCTGCCGCTCGCACGTGAAGCACCCTAGCGCCCGCCGAGGGAACGAGGCCACGAGGACACCGGAGGAGACGCGGCGTCGCGCGGGCGCGGGGGAGGCACCGCAGCGGGCGGGCCCGCAGCGGTGACGGGCCATTGACCCCGGAGAACGGCGCGCCTACCCTGGCGGGAACTTGAACCCCCCTCATGTTCCTGGAGGTCGTGGTGCCGACCCCGCATGGCGAGCAGACCCAGGTGCCGGCCCCGCGCGACCGGCAGGCCCGGGTGGCGACCTGGGCCGCGTTCTTCGTCCAGGGCCTGTGCTTCGCCACGCTGCTCACTCACGTGATCGACCTGCAGCACGAGTTCGGGCTGAGCGACACGGACCTCACCCTGGTCCTGCTCCTGGTACCGGTGATCGCCGGCGTCGGGAGCGTGCTCGCGGGCTCCCTCGCCTCCAGGTACGGCAGCGCCCCCGTGCTGCGCGTCTCCCAGCTGGCCGTGTGCGCCGTCGTGGTCCTGCAGGGCTGGAACGGCTCCCTCGCCGGCCTGTACGCGCTGAGCGCCGCGTTCGGCCTCGCGGTCGGGGCGGTCGACGCGGCGATGAACATGCAGGCGGTCGCGGTCGAACGCACCTACGGCATGAGCGTGCTGACCGGCTTCCACGCGGTGTGGAGCGTCGGCTCGATGCTGGGAGCCGCCTTCAACTCCGCCTTCAGCGCGCTCGGAGTGGAGCTGGCCTGGTCGTTCTCCGTCCCGGTGGTGATCGGCGCGGTCGTCTCGGCGGCCATGCTCCCCCGCCTCTACACGCGTGACGAGGAGCGGGCGACGGCGCGGGCCGTGGAGACGGCGGCCCGGGTGCCGTGGCGGCCGATCATCCCGCTCTGCCTGGCCATGGCCTTCCTCTACGTCGGCGACGCGGCGGTCTCCAACTACAGCACGGTCTACATGGAGAAGGCGCTGCTGGCGACCGGCTGGCTGGTCCCCTTCGCCTACCTCGCCTACCAGGCGGCGATGCTCGTCGCGCGGGTCCCCGGAGACCTCGCCGTGCGCCGGTACGGCCCGGCCCCCGTGGTCCGCGCGGGCGCGGTGATCGCGGCGCTGGGCACGCTCGGCGTCGTCGTCGCCCCCGGCCCCGTGGTGGCCGTCGCCTCCTTCGGCCTCGTCGGCATCGGCCTGTCGATCATCGCCCCGCAGTCGTTCTCGGCCGCCGGCCGCCTGGGCGCCGGAGCCGAGACGGCGATCGCCCGGGTCAACCTGTTCAACTACGTCGGCTTCCTGGTCGGCGCGGCCGTGGTCGGGACGATCAACGACACCGTGAACGCGCGGGTGGCGTTCCTGCCCGCCGCGGTCCTGGTGGCGCTGATCGTCTTCCTGGCCGGGGGGTTCCAGCCCAGGGCGGTCACCACCACGGCGGCGGCTCCCTGACCGCATCGCCGTACCGGCGCCGTGCGGGTGGGCGGGCACCGCGCCGCGGGCGGGCCCGTCCCGGGGACGGGGCGCCTCAGAGGTAGGGCCGCTGCTCCCGCCTGGCCGCCTCGTAGGCCGCGCGGGCCCGCCGCGCGTCCTCGCGGCCGGACACCTCCGCGACCGGCACGTCCCACCAGGCCGTGGTCGCGGGTCCCGGACCGGGGACCGTCTCGGTGTACACGACGGTGGTCCGGGCGGACTCCCGCGCCTTGGTGAGCGCCACGCGCAGCGCCTCGGGGCCGTCGGCGCGCAGCACGTCCGCGCCCAGGCTGGCCGCGTTGGCGGCGAGGTCAACCGGGACGAACGCGCCGTCCAGCTCCCCTTCCGGGCCTCGCATCCGGTAGGCGGTCCCGAGCCGGCGCGCGCCGACCGACTCCGACAGCCCGCCGATCGAGGCGAAGCCGTGGTTGTCCACCAGGACGATCACGAGCTTGACGCCCTCCTGCACGGCGGTGGCGATCTCCTGCGCCATCATCAGGTAGGAGCCGTCCCCCACCAGCACGAACACCTCTCGCTCGGGGGCCGCGAGCTTCACCCCGAGCCCTCCGGCGATCTCGTAGCCCATGCAGGAGTAGCCGTACTCCACGTGATAGCCCTTGGGATCGCGGGCCCGCCACAGCTTGTGCAGGTCGCCCGGCATGGACCCGGCCGCGTTGACCACCACGTCGGCCGGGCGCGCCACCTCGTTGACCATGCCGAGCACGACCGGCTGGGTCAGCGCGTCGCCCGTGGTGAGCAGGGAGACCTGTTCCTGCCAGTCGTGGGTGAGCGCGGTCGCCCGGGCGGTCCAGCCGGGGTCGGCCGTCCAGCCGGGCACCTCCATCGCCCGCAGGGCCTCGCGGGCGTCGGCGACGAGCATCTCCCCGGCGTTCTTGGCCGCGTCGAAGGCCGCGACGTTGACGTTGAGGAACCTCGCCCGCCCGAACAGGGTCCGGGAGGCGGTGGTGAAGTCGCTGTAGCGGGTCCCGATCCCGATGACCAGGTCCGCCTCCCGGGCCAGGGCGTTGGCCGCGGCGCTGCCGGTGTGGCCGATCGCGCCGACCGCGCAGGGGTGGTCGTACGGCACGGAGCCCTTGCCCGCCTGCGTCTCGGCCACCGGCACGCCGTACCGCGCGGCGAAGGCGGCCAGTTCGCCGCAGGCCCCGCTGTAGACGGCCCCGCCCCCGGCCACGATCAGCGGCCTGCGCGAGGTCCGGATCAGGCCGAGCGCCCTGTCCAGCGCGGCGGGTTCGGGCACCGGCCGGGCCACGTGCCACACCCGCCTGGCGAACAGCTCCTCGGGCCAGTCGCAGGCCTCGGCCTGCACGTCCTGGGGGAGCGCCAGGGTGACCGCGCCGGTCTCGGCCGGGTCGGTCAGCACCCGCATCGCGGCCAGCAGCGCCGAGGGCAGCTGCTCGGGCCGGTTGATCCGGTCGAAGAAGCGGGAGACCGGGCGCAGCGCGTCGTTGACCGTCACGTCGTAGGAGCGCGGGTCCTCCAGCTCCTGCAGCACCGGGTTGGCGACCCGGGTGGCGAAGACGTCGCCGGGCAGCAGCAGCACCGGGAGGCGGTTGATCGTGGCCAGCGCCGCGCCGGTGACCAGGTTGGTGGCGCCGGGGCCGATGGAGGTGGTGCAGGCGAAGGCCGACAGCCGGTCGCGCATCCGGGCGTAGCCGACGGCGGTGTGCACCATGGCCTGCTCGTTGCGGGCGAGGTAGTACGGCAGCGCGTCACCGGTGCCCGCGCCCCGCTCGGCCAGGGCCTGGCCGATGCCCGCCACGTTGCCGTGGCCGAATATGCCGAAGACGCCCGCCACCAGGCGCTGCTCGACGCCGTCGCGTTCCGACCACTGGCCGGCGAGGAACCGCACCAGCGCCTGTGCCACCGTGAGCCTCATCCTGACTCCTTCCGGAGCGGCCCCGGGACGTCGCGTCCCGGGGCGGGTCTGGCGCGGGCGTTCCCGGCGGGCGGTCCGCCCGGTCAGCGCGGCGCTCTCGTCATGGGGACCCGGGGGTCGACCGGCTGGTCCGCCCAGGAGGAGCGGACCCACGCGTGCCGGGGGTCGTCGCAGAAGGCCATGGACCGCTTCTCGGCGGGCCCGGCCAGCACGTTCAGGTAGTACAGGTCGTAACCGGGGGCCGCCATCGACGGGCCGTGGTAGCCGTGCGGGACGAGCACCACGTCGCCGCCGCTCACCTCGGTCAGGGTGTCGTGCGTGCCGTACACCCGCTGGTAGCCGGGACCGCCCTCGAAGTAGTAGATCTCCTCCAGCACGGCCTCGTGCTCGGAGGCCGTGTCGTGTTTGTGCGGCGGGTAGGACGACCAGTTCCCGCCGGGGGTCAGCACCTCGACCGCGACGAGCTTGTCGCAGTCGAAGGCGTCCGGGGCGCAGAAGTTGTTGACCTGGCGGCTGGACTGCCCGGCCCCGCGCACCTCGACCGGGACCCGGTCGGCGGGGCCGTACCGGACGGGCAGGCGCCGGGAGGCCCGGGCCGAGGGGAAGGCGAAGCGGCCCTCTCCGGTGATCCGGACCGTCGCCTCCACCGGGAGGTAGGCGAAGTCGGTGACCGCGTGGAAGACCGAGGTCCGGCCGTGGAGCGTGAGCCGTACCCCGTCGCACTCGATCGCGCACCCGCCCGAGAGCGGCAGGACCACCATCTCCTCGCCGCCGGTGGCGAACTCCACCGTCTCACCGGACAGGTGGAGCAGGCGGAGCCCGCTGCGGGCCCATCCGGCGGTCTCGGGGGTGATCCACAGCGCCCAGGGGGCGTTTGCCGTGCTGCCTGCCGGGATGAACGTCATCGGATCTCCTCCAGCATCGCCGCCGCGGTGTCCACCGCCGCCGCCACGTCGTCATCGGAGGGGTACAGCAACGCGCGGCCCACCACAAGCCCCCGGACGCCGGGAAGTCGCAACGCCTTGCGCCAGGCGGCGTACGCCGGGCCGGGCGTGTCACCGGGATCGCCGCCGAGCAGCAGCGTGGGCAGGGTCGTGGCGCGCATCACCCGCTCCATGTCGTCCACCACGGGGATCTTCAGCCACGTGTGCGCGGAGGTCGCGCCGAGGCCCTGGCCGACGTGCACGGACCGGATGACGCCCTCGGCGGACAGGTCGTGGGTGACCGTCCCGCCCACCCGCCGCGACCAGAACGGCTCCACCAGCGCGACCAGGCCGCGTGCGGCCAGCTCGGTGACGGCCCGGCCGCACGCTTCGAGGGTGGCGGCGGTGGCGGGCTCGTCGACGCCGATCCGGCAGAGCATCTTGCCCCCGTCCAGGCCCATCCGGGCGATGGTGGCGGCATCGTAGGCGGTGAAGCGGTCGTCGAACTCGAACGCGGTGCCCTGCACGCCGCCGCGGTTCATCGAACCTATGACGATCTTGTTCTCCAGCGCGCCGAGCAGCAGGAGGTCCTCGACGACGTCGGGGGTGGCCAGCAACCCGTCCACGCCCGGCCGGGCCAGCGCCACGCGGAGCCGCCGGAGCAGGTCGAGCCGGCTGCCCATGGCCAGGGGACGGCTCCCGGCGGAGAGCGCGCCCCGGGCCGCGTGGTCGGCCGCGATGATCAGAAGCTGGCCCCGGCCCTCCAGCATGCCGCGCCGCTGCCGGGCCGCGGCCGCCTCGGCGATCCGCCAGGGGAAGCGCGCCCGGGTCTCCAGCAACCTCCGGTGCTCCTCCTCCCCCAGGCCCTGGCCGAGGCCGGGTCCGGCCTCCCCGTGCCCGCCCGTCCTCCCGGAGGCGGCCTCCCGGCCCGGATCCGGGACCCGCCCGGCGCCGGATTCACTCATCGCCCGCCCTCTCGTACGCGTTCCGGCCCTCGCCGAGGACGTCCAGCACCTCGTCCACCGTGGGCATGGCCGGGGCGCAGGCGAGCCGGCCGGCCACGATCGCCCCGGCCGCGTTGGCGAACCTCAGCGTGCGCTCCAGCGGCCAGCCCGCCAGCAGTCCGTGGCAGAGCGCCCCGCCGAAGGCGTCGCCCGCGCCGAGCCCGTTGACGACCTCGACCGGGACCGGCGGCACCTCCACCGTCTCGGTCGCGGTCATGCCGAGCACCCCGTCCGGCCCCCGCTTGACGACCGCCAGCTCCACCCCCGCCTCCAGCAGCGCCCGGCCCGCCGTGCGGGGCTCGCGCGTGCCGGTGGCCATCTCGGCCTCGTCGAGGTTCCCGACCGCGACGGTGACCTGTCCGAGCACCTCGCGCACCCGCTCGCGGGCCTGCTCGGCGTCCGGCCAGAACATCGGCCGGTAGTCCAGGTCCAGCACCGTGTACGGCGTGCGCCCCCTGGCCCGCCAGGCCGCCAGGTGCGCGCTGCGCGACGGCTCCGCCGACAGCCCGGTCACGGTCGTCCAGAACAGCCGCGCCGCCGCGATCGCCTCCAGGTCCAGCTCCTCGGGGAGGATCTCCAGGTCGGGGGCCTTGGGGTAGCGATAGAAGTAGAGCGGGAAGTCGTCCGGGGGCCGGATCTCGCAGAACGTCACCGGGGTCGGCAGGCCGGGCACCGCGATGACGTGGCGGTCGTCGACGCCGTACCCGCGCAGCGCGTCGTGGACGAACGCGCCGAACGGGTCGGCCCCGGTCCGGGTGATCACCGCGCTGGAGCGGCCCAGCCGGGCGGCGGCCACGGCCACGTTGGTCGGGCTGCCGCCCAGATACTTGCCGAAGGTCTCCACCTCCCGCAGCGAGACCCCCACCTGCAGCGGGTAGACGTCCACCCCGACCCGCCCCATCGTCAGCACCTCGGCGGGCCCGCCCGCGCTCCCTCCGGCCGCGGAGGAGGAGGTCACGCGAGGCTCCCGAGATAGGCCAGGCTCGTACGGACGTCCTGGGCGGGGTCCTCGTCCTCTGATGCGAGGACGACGTCCTGCTCCATGACGTACCAGCCGGAGTACCCGGACGCCGCCAGGCCGGTGACGATGCCCGCGACGTCCACGTCCCCCCGGCCGAGCGGGCGGTAGATCCCCGTCCGCACGGCCGCGGTGTAGGTGAGCCCGCCCACCCGGACCCGCTCGGCGAGGGCGGCGTCGACGTCCTTGAGGTGGACGTGGGCGATCCGCCCGGGGGCCTCGCGGACGAGGTCCAGCGGGTCGGTGCCGCCGATGAGCAGGTGGCCGGTGTCCAGGCAGAACGGGACCGCGCTGCCGGCGAGCACCCGGTCCACCTCCTGGCGGGTCTCCACCATGGTCCCGACGTGCGGATGCAGGGTGAGGGTGCGGCCGAACTCCCTGGCGGTCCTGATGATCCGGCCCAGGTTGGCGAGCAGGGTCTTCCAGCCCCCGGCGTCCAGCTCGGGCTTGGCGTCGTAGCCCTCCCTTCCGGTGGCCGCGGCCAGCACGACGACCTCCACCTCCCCCTCCCTGAAGGCCCGCATGGTGGCGCGGACCTCCGGCAGCGGGTCGTACCGGGGCTCGTGCAGGACCACGGGGACGAAGCCGCCGACCGCGCGCAGGCCGTACCCGCCGAGCAGGGAGCGGCGCCGCGACGGCGAGGGCGGCAGGAACCCGGCGGGACCCAACTCGGTGGCGGTCAGGCCGAGATCCCGCATCTCGGCCAGTACCCGCGACCGGTCGAGCTGGTGTCCCCAGCCGGGCACCTCGCAGACGCCCCACGAGATGGGGGCGCCCGCCGTCCTGATCGGACCGCCCTGCCGCCCTCCCGGGGCACCGCTCTCCGGCGGCCCTCCGGGCACCACCTCCCGCCCGCTCACCGGACCACCTCCGCCACGCGGACCACGCGCCCCTCGCGGAGCGACAGGTCGGCCGCCTCCGCGAGGTAGAGCGCGGCCAGCGCGTCCTCGACCGTGCACGGACTGTCCGTCTCCCCGGCCGCGGCGGCGAGAAACGCGTCCAGCTCCGCCGTGTACGCCGGGGCGAACCTGGTGGCGAAGTCCGGCCATGGCTCCCCGCCCGGCTGGAGGCCCTCCGCGCCGGTCAGCGGGGCGCGCGGGCCGAGACCGACCGCCTGGGTCCGCAGCGTTCCGGCCAGTTCCATCCGCACGTCGTATCCGGCTCCGTTGTAGCGGGAGCCCTGCAGGGTGACCAGCGTGCCGTCGTCCATGGTGATGAGCGCGGCGCTGGTGTCGACGTCTCCGGCCTCGGCGAAGAACGCCTCGCCCCGGTTGGAGCCGGTCGCGTAGACGGTGACGGCCTCGCGGCCGGTGACCCAGCGCAGGATGTCGAAGTCGTGGATGTGGCAGTCGCGGTAGATCCCGCCGGAGGTCGCGATGTACTCGGCGGCGGGCGGGCTCGGATCCGCGGTGATCAGGTGGACCCGGTGGAGCCCTCCCAGCTCGCCGGCGCGCAGCGCCCTGCGCGCCTCGGCGTAACCGGCGTCGAAGCGGCGCTGGAAGCCGATGTGCACGATCGTCCCGGTCTGCTTGGCCGCCTCCAGGACCCGGACCGTTTCGTCCACCCCGGAGGCGGCGGGTTTCTCGCAGAACGCGGGGATCCCGCCGGCGCACGCTCTCAGCAGGAGCTCGGCGTGGCTGGCCGTGGGGGTGGCGATGACCACGGCGTCGGCCTCGAAGGCCTCGCCCACCCTGGCCTTCGCCCCCAGCCCCGCAGCCGCCTCGGCCGCCCGCGCGGCGTCCGCGTCGGCCACCACCAGCTCGTCGACCCGGGGATGGGCGACCAGCGTCATCGCATGGAAAGCACCTATTCGTCCAAGACCCAGCAGACCGACGCGCATGATGCCTCCGGCGGAGAGAGCGGCTGGTCTCAGTTCTAGGCGACGGCCCAGACCCCGTCAAGGTTTGTAAGGACATATGTACTTACTGTCAACCCGCCGTGATCGTACGGCGCGACCGCGCCCTCACCGGTGAAGGCCGCGCGCGAAACCCCGGACGACCTCGTCGGCACGGTGGACCGGCAGCCGGGCGAAACCCATGACCAGCGCGGGCGGCCCCGGCCGGCGCCGCATCGGGCCCACCGGCTCGGCCGCGAGGCCCCGGGCCTGCGCCGCCCGCGCGGCGGCCCGCTCGTCCCAGCCCCGAGGCAGCTCGGCGAGCAGGTGGAGACCGGCGGAGACGCCGTGCACGGTGATCTGGGGAAGGTGCTCGGCCAGGGCTCGGACGAGGGTGTCGCGCCGGGTCCGGTACTCCCGGCGCATCCGCCGCAGGTGCCGGTCGTAGGCCCCGGAGCGCACGAAGTCCGCCAGGGTGTGCTGCTCCAGCACCGGGGAGCCCATGTCCAGCTCCGCCCGCGCCAGTCGTACCGCCGCGGCGATCTCCGGCGGGGCGGCCACCCAGCCGAGCCTGAGGCCGGGGGCCAGGGACTTGCTCACGCTCCCCGCGAGCACCACCCGGTCCGGGGCCAGCCCCTGCAGGCAGCCCACCGGATCCCGGTCGAACCTGAACTCGGCGTCGTAGTCGTCCTCCAGGACGGTCGCACCGGTCGCGGCGGCCCACTCGATCAGCTCGGCGCGGCGGCGCGGGGAGAGGACGACCCCGGTCGGGTAGTGGTGGGCCGGGGTGAGCAGCACCGCGCGGACCCCCGTCGCAGCGAGGGCCCCGACGTCGACGCCCTCCCCGTCCACCGGGACCGCGACCAGGTCGGCCCCGGCCGACCTGAGCAGCGGCAGCTGGCGCAGACCGGTCGGGTCCTCGACCGCGAGCCGGACCCGCCCGGGACGCGGCGGGTGAGCGGTCCCGTCCACGAACCAGCCCAGGTCCTCGCCGGTCCGGCCGGCCCCGGGCAGCCGCCCGGCCAGCGCCTGGACCGTGAGGTTGAGCCCCTGGGCCACCCCGCCGACGATCACCAGGTTCTCCGGCGCGATGTCGGCCCCGCGCACCCTGCGCAGGTAGGCGGCCAGTTCCTCGCGCAGCTCCGGCACGCCGCCGGGGTCGCCGTAGTCCAGGGCGTCGGCGGGCAGTGCGGCGAGCACCCGGCGGGTCGAGGCCAGCCACCGCCCGCGGGGGAAGAATCCCAGGTCGGGTGAGGTGGGCCGGCGGCCGTAGTCGCATTCGTGGCCCGGCGTCTCCGCACCGGGAGCGCCGGACGCGTTCCCTGCAGCCGGAGGGCTCACGGCCGGGACGCGGCGGGCCATGGGGGCAACCCGCGTCCCCGCGCCGACCTTCGAGGTCAGGAAGCCCTCGGCGACCAGTTGTTCGTAGGCCTCCACGACCACGCCGCGCGAGAGCCCGAGGTCCCTGGCCAGCTCCCTGCTCGCGGGCAGCCGCTCCCCGGCCGCCAGCCTGCCGTGCCGTACGGCCTCCCGGAGCTCGCGGGCGATCTGCCCGGCGATGCCCCCCGCCGCCCTGTCGACGGCCAGATGCAGATCCGCCAACCGTTCCCCCGTCCCGGACCATGGGCGGGTGACCGCCCTGCGGAAGGCTCGCGTCCAAAGGCCCGAACCACCCGGAGGGCGAGCAGCCCGCCTTCCGGCGATCAGGATTGGTCCTCTGTTCCACTCGCCGATTGGACTGACCGAGCGAGCCATTTGCTTCCTAGCATTCCCGACATGAGCACCGATGTCATCACCCGGCAGGTCGAGACCCGGGGTCTTGCCCAGGCCGCCGGAGCAATGTTCCTGGTGGGCACCCTCGCGGGGATCGCCGGCGTGATCCAGGACTATCCCCTCTACGGCGGCCAGGCGCTTCGCTACCTCCTGGCCGCCGCCGTCCTGCTGGCCGTCACCCGCCTGGCGGGCCTGGGGTTCGTACGGCTGACGCCCCGGGAGACCGCCCTGCTGGTCGCGCTCTCCCTGACGGGACTGGTCATCTTCAACGTCTGCGTGATCGAGGCGGCCCGGCACGGCGGACCAGCCCTGGTCGGCACCGTGCTCGGCACCGTCCCGCTGGCGCTCGCCCTGCTGGACGGACGCCCCTCGCCCCGGGTGATCGGGGCGGCGGCCGTGGTGGTGACCGGGGCGACGGTGGCCACCGGCCTGGGCAGCGGCGACCTGCCCGGCCTGCTGTGGTCGCTGGGCGCGCTGGCCTGCGAGGTCTGCTTCTCGCTGCTGGCCCTGCCGCTCCTGCCCAAGCTGGGCGCGGTGCGGGTCTCGGCCTACTCGGCGGCGCTGGCCGTACCGCTTCTCGCGGTGATCGGCCTGATCGTCGACGGCACCGCGATGGTGCGTGTGCCGACCGCGGCCGAGGCGGCGGGCCTCGGCTACCAGTCGATCATCGTGACCACCGTGGCGTTCTTCCTCTGGTACGATGCGCTGCCCCGGCTCGGCCCCGGGAGGGCGGGCCTGTTCGCCGGTCTGATCCCCGTCGGCGCGATCGCGACGGGCGCCCTGCTCGGCCTCGGCACCCCCTCGGCCGCCGACCTGGCCGGGGCCGCGCTCGTCGTCACCGGCATCGTCATCGGGCTCTCGGCACCCGGGAGCGGACCGCGCCGGAAGGAGCCGGGATCCGCTGCTACCGTACTTCGGGATCCGGTGGCCACGGCGGGAAGCGAGGGCCGGGAGCCCGTCGCGAAACTCCGCCGGGCGGGGCGCAGGCGAGGAGCGGAGAGCCCATGGCAGGCACGGCCGAGTCGTTCAGGACCCTGATGGTCATGCGGGCGGCTGACGTCACCTGGGTCAGGGAGATGGACCTGCCGACGCCCCCGGCTCCGGGCCTGGGCATCCGCGTCGACGTCTACGACATGCTGAACGTCGTCGCCGTGACGATCGGCGACCCCGGGTACGACGCGACCTGCCTGGTGGAGTTCGAGACCCCTCCCCCGGCCGGGGCCGTCGCGGAGAAGTGCGCGGCCTACGGGTTCGCGGAGGGTGCCTACCCGCCGCCCCCGCCGGGATCGGCCCGCCCGGAGCCCGGAGACCCGGAGACCGAGGCGGCACCGCTGAGGGCCGCGCTCGTCTTCGCCGGCGACGGGACCTGGCTCAGGGAGTACGGCCTGCCCTTCCCTCCCTTCCCCGGGCTTCGCATACGCCTCGGGAGCGAGCTCCTGCTGAACGTCTTCAGCGTCGTGGTGGGAGACCCGCACGGGGACGTGACCTGCCTGGTCGCGTTCGAGGGAGAGGGGGGCGGGGAGCTGTCCGAGGAGGACTATCCTTCGCTCGGCTTCGAGGAGTGCCTGTACCCGTAGAGCGTCCGGGCACGGGGGGAGCGTCCCGGGCGGGCACCCGCCGGGACCGGCACGAGGCGTGCGGGACGTCAGTGGTGCAGAGGTCCCCCGAACTTGCTCTCGTCGGCGATCATGTGCAGCACGATCGTGAGGAGTGAGCCCACGAGGCCGCCGATGATCAGTATTCCGATGGCGTACAGAACGATGTAGCCGGCTTCCATGATTCCTCCCTCCGGCAGGAACTCCGGAGCGGATCTGGTCCTTCACACCATCCTCGCCCACCGAGATCACGGAAACCCGCTCTCCCGTCAATGGGACGGCAAAGCTTTCGTCCGCGTTCGGGCGCCGGACGGCTCGAAGGGTTGGCGTCCTTCCCGGGCGTGCGATAGGAGGCCGTACCCTCTAGGAGGACCGGAGAAGACCCCCGGCACGGAGGATCGAGGACGATGCCCGAGTTCGACTACACCGACCTGCTCCCGCTGGGATCGGATGAGACGGAATACCGTCTGGTCAGCAGCGAGGGGGTGCGTGTCGTCGAGGCCGCGGGCCGCAGGTTCCTGGAGGTCGAGCCCGAGGCGCTGCGCCTGCTCACCGAGACGGCGATCCATGACATCTCCCACTATCTCCGGTCGTCTCACCTGGCCCAGCTCCGGAAGATCATCGACGACCCGGAGTCCAGCGGCAACGACCGCTTCGTCGCCCTCGACCTGCTCAAGAACGCCTCCATCTCGGCCGGCGGCGTGCTGCCGATGTGTCAGGACACCGGCACCGCGATCGTGATGGGCAAGCGCGGCCGGCACGTGCTGACCGACGGCGCCGACGCCGAGCACATCTCGCGCGGCGTCTACGACGCCTACACCCGGCTCAACCTGCGCTACTCGCAGATGGCCCCGATCACCATGTGGGAGGAGAAGAACACCGGCTCCAACCTCCCCGCCCAGATCGAGCTCTACGCCGAGGACCCGCACGGCCACCCCGACGAGTACAAGCTGCTGTTCATGGCCAAGGGCGGCGGCAGCGCCAACAAGTCGTTCCTGTACCAGGAGACCAAGGCGGTCCTCAACGAGAAGCGCATGCTGGCCTTCCTGGAGGAGAAGATCCGCTCCCTGGGCACCGCCGCCTGCCCGCCGTACCACCTGGCGGTCGTCGTGGGCGGCACCTCCGCCGAGTTCGCCCTGAAGACGGCGAAATACGCCAGCGCCCGATACCTGGACTCCATCCCCACCGAAGGCTCTCCCAGCGGCCACGGCTTCCGCGACACCGAACTGGAGGCCAAGGTCTTCGAGCTCACCCAGAAGCTCGGCATCGGCGCCCAGTTCGGCGGCAAGTACTTCTGCCACGACGTCCGCGTGATCCGCCTGCCCCGGCACGGCGCCTCCTGCCCGGTCGCGATCGCGGTCTCCTGCAGCGCCGACCGCCAGGCCCTGGCCAAGATCACCCCCGAGGGGATCTTCCTGGAGAAGCTGGAGACCGACCCGGCGCGGTTCCTGCCGGAGACCACCGACGAGCACCTGTCGGACGACGTCGTGAAGATCGACCTCAACCGGCCGATGCCGGAGATCCTCGCCGAGCTGACCAAGTACCCGGTCAAGACCCGCCTGTCGCTGACCGGCCCGCTGGTCGTCGCCCGCGACATCGCGCACGCCAAGATCGGCGAGCTGCTCGACGCGGGCGGCGAGATGCCGCAGTACATGAAGGACCACGCCGTCTACTACGCCGGCCCCGCCAAGACCCCCGAGGGCTACGCCTCCGGCTCCTTCGGCCCCACCACCGCCGGCCGGATGGACTCCTACGTGGAGCGCTTCCAGGCCGCCGGCGGCTCCATGGTGATGCTCGCCAAGGGCAACCGCTCCAAGCAGGTCACCGAGGCCTGCCAGAAGTACGGCGGCTTCTACCTCGGCTCGATCGGGGGCCCCGCCGCCCGCCTGGCCCAGGACTGCATCAGGAAGGTCGAGGTCCTCGAATATCCGGAGCTCGGCATGGAGGCCGTCTGGAAGATCGAGGTCGAGGACTTCCCCGCCTTCATCGTCGTGGACGACAAGGGCGAGGACTTCTTCACCGACACGACCGGCCCGGTCCTGTCCGTCGGCCGCCGCTGACGCGGGTCCGTTCGTCGAGCGCCGGCGGCTGCCGTTCCGTGACCTCCGGAACGGCGGCCGCCGGCGCACTCCCGCTCCCGGCCTGAGGGCGTTCCCGCGACCGGCCCGGGACGAACGGCAGGGGTCTCCGCGGGCCGTACGGCTGCCGCGGTCCGGCCGGGTGTCCCGGGATCGGCATGGCGCAAGCACCGATCCCCGGGCAGATCTCCGGAGCGCGGGCCGTAGGTCTTCGTGGCCGGGAGTCCCAGCGCGGGCGTCTTGTCCCGCCTGCGGCGACCGTGGACGAGTGCGGGGACGCGGTGAAGTCCGGAAGGCCGTCCCGTTCGGCCTGCCTTCCGAACGGTCGATCCGGTTTCCGAACCGACGGCCCGCCCGGACACGAGGTCGCGATTCGGCCGGATCTCCATGACGGAGTGCATCCGGACACTCACCGGCCAGAAAATCTGACTGCATTAGACAAGAAACTTCATGCCTGTCTCTACTGGTCGCATCGGGCGAATAGGTAAGCTGCCCATCATGCGTGCGCCGTCCGGATACCTACTTGCCGCGCGCTATCGGCTCGTGGAGCCGGTCGGGCGCGGCGGCATGGGCACCGTTTGGCGAGCGCACGACGAGCTGCTCGGCCGCGAGGTGGCGGTCAAGGAGGTCCGGCTGCCCCTGGTCCTCGACGAGGATCTCAGGACCGAGCTGTGCGCCAGGACCGAGCGGGAGGGGCGGGCCACCACGATGGTCACCCACCCGTCCGTGATCACCGTCTTCGACGTCGTCACCGAGGACGACCGTCCCTGGATCGTCATGGAGCTGCTGCCGGCCAGGTCGCTGGAGCAGGTCATCCAGCAGGAGGGCCCGCTGCCTCCCCAGCGGGTGGCCGAGATCGGGCGGCAGGTGCTGGGCGCGCTGCGGGCCGTGCACGCCAAGGGCATCCTGCACCGCGACGTGAAGCCCAGCAACGTCCTGGTGACCGAGGACCGGGCGGTGCTCACCGACTTCGGCCTGGCCGCGCTCGAGGGGGAGGTGTCGATCACCCAGGCGGGCATCGTGCTCGGCTCGGCGGGCTACATCGCGCCCGAGCGGGTGCTGGGCTCCAAGGCGAGCCCCGCCGCCGACCTGTGGTCGCTCGGTGCGACCCTCTACACCGCCGTCGAGGGCCGGGGCCTGCACGGCCGCCGCACGGCCGCCGCCGCCCTGGCCGCCCTGACCAGCGGCGAGCCGATCCCCATGGAGAAGGCCGGACCGCTCGCCCCGGTGCTCCAAGGCCTGCTCGGGATCGACCCGGCCACCCGGCTCGACGCGGTCCGCGCCTCGCTGATGCTCTCCCGGGTGGCGGCCGGCGGCTCGGCCGAGGAGCCGCTCGCCCGCGCGGCGGGCAGGGCCATCCGGAACGCCCAGGCGACGGCCGCGCCCTCGTTCAGCCGCAGGCCGCACCACCGGGGCCTGCACCGCGCGGGCTCGGCCCCGGTCGCGCCTCCGCCTCCCCTCGCGACGCCGGTGCCGATGCCCCGGGGGCATCGCCGTCCCATGGAGGGAGTACATCGCAAACCGCTGGACCCGTGGCCGACTCCGCACCCTTTTATACGCCTAATGTCACCTTTTATCCGTTTTATGCTTCCCCGTCGCTTGTGGCCTAAGGAACTCCGCAAGCGTGGGTAAAGCGTTCATCAAGCAGGAATCGCTATCTTCTTCTCATGCCGGAACAGCAGATGCGCGTGCTCGCTGATCGCTACGAGCTGATCGCGCCGCTCGGCCGAGGGACGATGGGCACCGTCTGGCGTGCTCACGACCGTTCCCTGGGCCGCGACGTCGCGATCAAGGAGATCCGCCAGGAGCCCGGGCTCAGCGAGGCACAGCGCGCCGAACTGCGGGAACGCATGATCCGTGAGGGTCGTACGGCAGCCCGCATCAGCCACCCGTCGGTCGCCACCGTCCATGATGCGATCATCGAGGACGGCAGCCCGTGGATCATCATGGAGTTGGTGCAGGCACGCTCCCTCGAACAGGTGATCGAGGAGGAGGGTCCGCTCCCGCCCCGCCTGGTCGCCGAGATCGGCGTGGACCTGCTGAGCGCGCTGCGCGCCGCCCACGCCCAGGGGATCCTGCACCGCGACGTGAAGCCCGGCAACGTGCTGATCACCGAGAGCGGCCGGGTGGTGCTGACCGACTTCGGCATCGCCAAGGCCGAAGGCGACACGAGCCTCACCCAGACCGGCATGGTGATCGGCTCCCCGGGATACACCGCACCCGAGCGGGCGCGGGGCGAGCACACCGGGCCCGAGTCGGATCTGTGGTCCCTCGGGGCCACCCTGTACTTCGCGGTCGAGGGACGGCCGGCCTACGAGCGCTCCTCGGTCGCCGAGACCCTGGCCGCGCTGATGACCGAGAGCGCCGACCCGCCGGCCCAGGCGGGCCCGCTCCGCCCCGTGCTCGAGCACCTCCTGGAGAAGGACTACACGGTACGGCTCACCGCCTCCCAGGCGACCGCGATGCTCCGCGCCGTGGCGGACACCCCTTCGTCCGAGGCGGTGCCCCCGGCGATCCCGGCGGAGCCTCCTGCGCCGGCCCCCGGGAGCGACGCCCGCGCCGAGGACGGGAGGGGCCCCGAGGACGGCGCTGGGGACGGCGCTGGGGACGGCGCTGGGGACGGCACCGCGGACGGCGCGGCGGACGGCGCGGTGACCGGCACAGAGAGCGGCGCAGAGAGCAGCACAGAGAGCGGCACCGGGCCCGGGGCCGACGCGGCGCCGGACGAGGAGTTCGACGCCGACCGCACCATGCTGGTCATCCGGCCCAAGAACGGTCTCCGCCTCCCCGGGACCGTGGAGACGCCCGTCGCCGCGACGCCTCCTGCGGCACCTCCTGCTCCGCCGGCCCGTCCCCGCCCTGTGGCCGACTCCTCCGAGCTGGGGATCCACGTGGCGGGGAAGCCGAAGTCCCCGGCCGCACCCGGAGGCGGGGAGGGCGGGTCCCCTGCCGCTCCGTCGATCGAGGACTCCGCAGCGACGCCTCCGCACGGTTTCCCGATGGTGCCGGCTCAGGGCGCCCCGATGGCCGCACGGCCGGGGGGACCCTCCCCCGACGACGTGTCGACGGCCGTCGGGATGCTGCCCGGCTTCAACGGATCCGCAAGGCCGGGCGCCCCCGGCGCGCCGCTGCCCGGGGCGGCGGAAGGAGCGCAGCACCTGCTCCCGGGGGCGTCCGACGGAGCCCCTCCCCCCTCGCGCGGGCTGGGGACGGACCTGTTCTCCATCGCTCAGGCGCAGGGCGCGGAGAAGGCCGGGCCGCACGGGAACCGGGTCGGCACGCTCGTCCTGATCGGGGTGGCGGCCGTCTCCCTGGTGATCATCATGATTCTGGTGGTGGCGGCCTTCGCCGACAGCAGCGGGAGCACCACCGCCGCGGCCGGCGTCGCCACCGCGCCGGTGTCCGGGTCGAGCAGCGCGGGCGGCCCCGCACCCGGCTCGACCCCCTCTCCGGGGTTCCGCAGGCACAAGGACCCCAAGGGGTTCACGATCGACTTCCCCGCCCCGCTGCAGAAGAGCGTCAACGGCGACGACGTCGTCTTCAAGAGCGCCGGCGACCCGCGCTACCTCCGGGTCAACACCTCCACGCACGTCTCCGACGAGGTCGGGAAGACCGTCACGGCGATCCAGAACGCCGCGGCCGAGGCCGGCAGCTACCCCGGCTACCGGCTGGTCGGGGTCACCGAGCTGGACGTCGACCCGTACGCCGGGGCGAACGCGGCCGACTGGGAGTTCACCTACGTCACGGGCGAGAAGACGATCCACGTGCTGGCCCGTTTCGTGAGCCTTCCCGGGGAGAACGACTACGTCATCTACTGGGCGGTTCCGGAAGCCTCCTGGGAGGAGGAGGCCGGCATCCGCGACACGGTGCTCGCCTCCTTCCAGCCGGCGCGGGAGAAGGCTCCGGGCGGCTCCTGAGCGGGCGGCCCGGAGTCTTCCCGGGACCGGCGGGAGCGCCGAACAGCGGGCTTATCTCCCGCGTTGCAGACTGATCCCATGAGCGAGTACCGGATCGAACATGACTCGATGGGCGACGTGCGCGTCCCGGCGGGTGCGAAGTGGCGGGCCCAGACGCAGCGGGCGGTGGAGAATTTCCCGATCTCGGGACGCGGCCTGGAGAGCCCGCACATCGCGGCCCTCGGACTGATCAAGGCGATCGCCGCCGAGGTCAACTCCGAGCTCGGGGTGCTGGACAAGGAGCTGGCCCAGGCGATCGCCGAGGCCGCCACCGACATCGCGGAGAACGAGTGGGACGGCGAGTTTCCCATCGACGTCTTCCAGACCGGCTCCGGCACCTCCTCCAACATGAACGCCAACGAGGTGATCGCCACCCTCGCCGAGGAGCGGCTGGGCCGCCCGGTCCATCCCAACGACCACGTCAACGCCTCCCAGTCGTCCAACGACGTGTTCCCCACCTCCATCCACGTCGCCGCGCTGACCGAGGTGACCTACCACCTCATCCCGTCCCTGCGGCACCTGGCCACCGCGCTGCGCGAGAAGTCGATCGAGTTCGACCAGGTGGTCAAGGCGGGCCGTACGCACCTGATGGACGCCACCCCGGTCACCCTCGGCCAGGAGTTCGGCGGCTACGCCACCCAGGTCGACAACGCCGTCGCCCGGGTGCGGAGCGCGCTGCCCCGCCTCGCCGAGCTGCCCCTGGGCGGGACCGCGGTCGGGACGGGCGTCAACACCCCGCCCGGCTTCGCCAGGAAGGTCATCGAGAAGCTCGGCGAGGCCACCGACCTGCCGTTCACCGAGGCCCCCGACCACTTCGAGGCCCAGGGCGCCCGGGACGCCGTGGTGGAGCTCTCCGGTCAGCTCCGGACCGTCGCGGTCTCCCTCAACAAGATCGCCAATGACCTCCGCTGGATGGGTTCGGGCCCGCGCACCGGGCTCGGCGAGATCAACCTCCCGGACCTCCAGCCCGGCTCCTCGATCATGCCCGGCAAGGTCAACCCGGTCATCCCCGAAGCCGTCTGCATGGTCGCCGCCCAGGTCGTCGGGAACGACGCGGCCATCGCCTTCGCCGGGGCGTCGGGCAGCTTCGAGCTCAACGTGGCCCTGCCGGTCATGGCGCGCAACCTCCTGGAGTCCGTGCGGCTGCTCGCCAACGTCTCCCGCCTGCTGGCCGACCGCTGCGTGCACGGCATCACCGCCAACACCGAGCGGCTGCGTGAGTACGCCGAGTCGTCGCCGTCCATCGTCACCCCGCTCAACCGGCACGTGGGCTACGAGGAGGCTGCGAAGATCGCCAAGCAGGCGCTGGCCGAGCGGAAGACCATCCGCCAGGTCGTCGTCGAGCGCGGCCACGTCGCGAACGGCACTCTCACCGAGGAGCAGCTCGACGCCCTGCTGGACGTGCTCTCCATGACCCGTCCTCCGTCGTAGATCGGCGCCGTGGAAGACTCGGCCCCATGACTCAGATCAAGTTCTACGGCCGCCGCGACGTCTGGGCCCCCCTCCGCCGGGAGGTCTCGGACGTCGTGCACGGCTGCCTGGCCGAGGTCTGGAGGCTCCCGGAGGACAAGCGGTTCCACCGCTTCCTGCTGCTGGACGCCGACGACCTGCTCTGCCCGCAGCGGAGCGAGCGCTATCTGATCGTGGAGATCGTCTGCTTCGCGGGCCGGTCGGACGAGGCCAAGCGCGACCTGATCCGGACGTTGTTCGCCCGGACCGGGGAGGCGCTCGGCCTCCCCGCCGAGGACCTGGAGATCGTCATCCTGGAGTCGCCCCAGGTGAACTGGGGCATCCGCGGGGTCCCGGGCGACGAGCTGGCACTGACCTACCCGGTCACCGTCTGACCCCGGGGCACTTGCGGTCCGGGCTTCACCGCCTGATCCCGGCGAACAGGTCGGTCTCCGGCAGCTCCGTCTCGACGTGGGAGCGGGCGAGCTGGTAGTCCTCGGTGGGCCAGACCTCCCGCTCCAGGTCGCGCGGAGTGGAGAACCACGGCCCCTCGGGGTCGATCTGGGTGGCATGCGCCTTGATCGCCCGCTCCCGGACCTCGAAGTAGTCGTCGCAGGTCACCCGGGTGGTCGCGGTCAGCTGGGGCATGCCCTCGAACCAGTCCTCCGTCAGCATCTCCGCCAGCGGCGACTCCAGCCCCCTGGCGAGCAGCCCCTCGTGGATCGAGGTGAACCACTCGCGGGAGAACGACACCATGTAGTAGAGCTTGAGCGGCTGCCACGGCTCGCCGGTGCCGGGATAGCGGGCCGGGTCGCCCGCCGCCTCGAACGCCTCGACGGCCACCCGGTGGGTCATGATGTGGTCGGGGTGCGGGTAGCCGCCCGTCTCGTCGTAGGTGATGATCACATGCGGCCGGAACTCCCGCACCGCCGCCACCAGCGGCCGCGAGGCGACCTCGAGGTCCTGCAGGGCGAAGCACCCCTCCGGCAGCGGCTCCCCCTCGCCGGGCAGGCCGGAGTCGACGAAGCCGAGCCAGCGGTGCCCGACGCCGAGGATCGCGGCGGCCTCGGCCATCTCCTTGCGCCGGATCTCCGCGATGTTCTCCAGCACGCCGGGCCGGTCCATCGCCGGGTTGAGGATGTCGCCGCGCTCCCCGCCGGTGCAGGTGCACACCAGGACGTCGACCCCCTCGGCGACGTAGCGGGCCATGGTCGCAGCCCCCTTGCTGGACTCGTCGTCGGGGTGGGCGTGTACCGCCATCAGCCTCAGGGGGTTCGCGGTCATTCGCATCCTCGTGTCGGTAGATGTCGGGCGGACCTCTCCGAGACTAGATCAGGCCGGCGACAGTTTCCGCGCCGCGGATCGCCCGTCCGGGGAGGACCGCTCCGCGGACGGAACCCCCGTGCCCGCCGACCGCACCGGGCGAACGGACCGCGGGTCTCCCACACATAACCCGCTAGGAGAGTATGTCGGCCGACGACATGGGCCGGGATTCACGTGATTGCCTAGATTCGTCAGCATGATTGACCTGACAGGGCGACGGGCCGTGGTGACCGGGGCGGGCAGCGGGATCGGGCGGGCCTGCGCCCGGCGGCTGGCCGAGGCCGGAGCGCACGTGGTGGTGGTCGACGTGGACGCCGAGGCCGCCGCGAAGGTTGCCGTCGAGGTCGCCGGGATCCCGGTCGTCGCGGACCTGTCGGTCCCGGACTTCCTGGACGCGCTCCCCCGCGAGCTGCTCGGCGGCACCGACATCGTGGTGAACAACGCCGGGTTCCAGCACGTGGCGCCGGTCGAGGCGTTCCCCCCGGAGGTCTTCGCGAAGATCCTCAAGGTCATGGTCGAGGCGCCGTTCCTGCTGGCGCGGGCGGTCCTGCCGGGGATGTACGAACGGGGCTGGGGGCGGATCGTGAACGTCTCCTCGATCCACGGCCTGCGCGCTTCGCCGTACAAATCCGCATATGTCACTGCGAAACATGCCCTGGAAGGGCTGTCGAAGGTCATCGCCCTCGAAGGCGCCCCGCACGGCGTCACCTCCAACTGCGTGAGCCCCGCCTACGTCCGCACCCCGCTGGTGGAGCGGCAGATCGACGCCCAGGCCGAGACCCACGGCATCGGCAGGGACGAGGTCGTCGAGCAGATCATGCTCGCGCCCGCCGCGATCAAGCGGCTGGTCGAGCCCGAGGAGGTCGCCGAGCTGGTCGCCTACCTGTGCGGCCCGCACGGCTCCTTCATGACCGGCACCTCGCTGCCCGTGGACGGCGGCTGGACCGCCCGCTGACCGTCCCCGGCCCGCTCCCGGCCGGACGCCGGGTACGGTTCCCCGGGCGGCTCCGGCGGGCGCGGCCACAAGGAGAATGGACGGCATGGACGCGCGGGTGTTTCTCGAACTGCTGGCCAGGGAGGCCTCGGCCGTCGAGTTCGAGGGGCCCGTCCTGGCCGCCAGGACCGCCGGGGTGGACGCGGCCGCCCTGGCCGAGCTGGAGGAGGCCAAGCTCGCCGCGCTGAAGGTGCGGGCGCTGCTGCGGCGCAGAGCCAGGCGCGAGGCCGAGCTCTCGGCCCTGTTCGACACCGCCGGCGACCTGGCCGGGCTCCGGGACCTGGATGCCGTGCTGGAGGCCATCGTGCGCCGGGCCAGGCAGTTGCTCGGCACCGACGCCGCCTACATGACCCTGCACGACCCCGAACGGGGCGACACCTGGATGCGGGTCACCGACGGCTCGGTCTCGGCGAAGTTCCGGGCCCTGCGCCTGGCCATGGGGGCCGGGCTCGGCGGGCTGGTCGCCCAGACCGCCACCCCCTACGCCACCGCCGACTACTTCGCCGACGAGCGCTTCCGCCACAAGACCGACATCGACGACGCCGTGAAGGAGGAGGGCCTCGTCGCCATCCTCGGCGTGCCGCTCAAGCTCGGCGCGCGGGTCATCGGGGTGCTGTTCGCGGCCAACCGGAGCGTGCGGCCGTTCACCCAGGACGAGGTGGTGCTGCTCGGCTCGCTGGCCGCCCACGCCGCGGTCGCCATCGACAACGCCCGGCTGCTGCAGGAGACCAGGAACGCCCTGGAGGAGCTCAGCGAGGCCAACCGGCAGGTCAACGCGCACAGTGCGGCGGTGGAGCGGGCCGCGCTCGCGCACGACCGGATGACCGGGCTGGTGCTGCGCGGCGGCGGTGTCGAGGACGTGGCCGCCGTGGTCACCGAGGTGCTCGGCGGCTCGCTGGCCGTGCTGGACGGCGCGGGGCGGCCGATAGCCGGCGACCTGGACGAGCTGGAAGCCGCCGGGCCGCGGGACGCGCGGGCGGACCGGCACGGCCCCGCTGCGACTCCGGACGCGACCGCGGCGGCGATCGCGGACGCCGCGCAGTCGTCCCGGGCGCTGGGCCGTACCGTCCGCAGGGGCAACCTGCTGGTCGCGTCGGTGGACGTCGCGGCCGAACCCCTGTGCACGCTCGTACTGCGGGCCGGCGGCCGGGTGGCGGACACCGACCAGCGCATCCTGGAGCGGGCCGCGCTGGTCACCGCGCTGCTGCTGCTCTTCCGCCGCACGGTGGCCGAGGCGGAGAGCCGGGTCCGGGGTGAGCTGCTCGACGACCTGATCTCCCGGCCGGGCCTCGACGGGCTGGGCGATCGGGCCCGGCGGGTCGGCGTGGACCTGGACCGCGACCACGTGGTGGTCGTGGTCCGCCACGAAGGCCAGCGCGAGCGGGCCGCCTTCTGGGCCTCGTCCCGGGCCGCGCTGGAGCACGGCCTGGCCGCCCAGCGCGGGGACGAGCTCGTCCTGCTGCTCCCCGGCGACCAGCCGGGACCGCTCGCCAGACGGGTGGCGTCCGAGCTGACCGCCTCCCTCGGCCGCCCTGCCACCGCGGGCGCCTGCGGCCCGGTCCGCGGCGCCGCCGAGGTCGCCGCCGCCCACGGCGAGGCGCGGCGTTGCGCCGACGCGCTGCGGGCGCTGGGCCGGGCCGGGGAGGGCGCCGGAGCCGCCGAGCTGGGCTTCGTCGGGCTGCTGGTCGGCGACGGGCGCGACATCGAGGCCTTCCTCGGCTCGGCGATCGGCCCGGTGGTCGACTACGACGCCCGCCGCGGCACCGCCCTGATCCGCACGCTCACCGCCTACTTCGGCGCCGGGGGGTCGCTCTCCCGTACGGCGGACGCCCTGCACATCCACGTCAACACCGTCACCCAGCGCCTGGACCGGATCTCCCAGCTCCTGGGCGCGGGCTGGCAGGAGCCCGAGCGGGCCCTGGAGATCCAGCTCGCCCTGCGGCTCCACCGGCTGCGCGGCTGAGACCGTTCCGCCGCCCGCGGACAGCCCATACATCTCATCCACAGGGTGTGGAGGTTTCCCACATAGGAGTGACGCCGGTCACTACATACGGTGAGCCGACATCCCCCCAACAGCGATTCCCATTGGTGAGTGAGATGACAGAGAAATCCCGCACCCCCATCGCAAAGATCGTCGGTGCCAGCCTCGTCGGCACCACGATCGAGTGGTACGACTTCTTCCTGTACGGCTCGGCCGCGGCGCTGGTCTTCCCCGCGCTGTTCTTCCCCAAGTCCGACCCTCTCACCGGAACCCTGCTCGCCTTCCTCACCTACGCCGTCGGCTTCGCCGCCCGTCCGGTGGGCGCGCTGATCTTCGGCCACTACGGCGACCGGCTGGGCCGCAAGAAGCTCCTGGTCATCAGCCTGGTGCTGATGGGCGGCGCGACCTTCCTGATCGGCTGCCTGCCCACCTACGCCGCGATCGGCTCGGCGGCCCCGCTGCTGCTGACCGCGCTGCGGCTGGTGCAGGGCTTCGCCCTCGGCGGCGAGTGGGGCGGCGCGGTGCTCATCGTCTCCGAACACGGCGACGCCAGGCGGCGCGGGTTCTGGGCCTCCTGGCCGCAGGCGGGCGCCCCCGGCGGCAACCTGCTGGCCACCGCGGTGCTCGCGGTGCTGGCCGCGGTCCAGTCCGACGAGGCCTTCTCCAGTTGGGGCTGGCGCATCCCGTTCCTGCTGTCGGGCGTGCTGGTCCTGGTCGGCCTGTGGATCCGGATGTCCATCGACGAGTCGCCGATCTTCCAGCAGGCCGTCGCCAAGGCCGAGCCGGTCAAGAGGCTGCCGATCGTGGAGGTCTTCCGGTACCACTGGCGCGACGTGCTCACCGCGATCGGCGCCCGCTTCGCCGAGAACGTCTCCTACTACGTGATCACCGCGTTCGTCCTGACCTACGCGACGGGGACGGTGAAGCTGGAGAAGGGTTTCGTGCTCAACGCGGTGCTGATCGGCTCGGCCGTGCACTTCGCCTCGATCCCGATGTGGGGCGCGCTGTCGGACCGGCTGGGCCGCCGTCCGGTCTACCTGCTCGGCGCCGCCGGCGTCGGCCTGTGGGCGTTCGCGTTCTTCCCGCTGGTCGACACCGGGAACTTCGGCGCGATCACCCTGGCGGTCACGGTCGGCCTGGTGCTGCACGGCGCGATGTACGGCCCGCAGGCGGCGTTCTTCTCCGAGCTGTTCGCCACCAGGATGCGCTACTCGGGCGTGTCCATCGGCGCCCAGCTCTCCTCGATCGTCGCCGGCGCCCTCGCCCCGATCATCGCGGTGGCCCTGCTCCAGGCCTACGGCTCGGCCTTCCCGGTCACGCTCTACGTGGCGGGCGGCGCCGTGCTGACGCTGGCCACCGTCTTCTTCGCCAAGGAGACCCGGGGCCGCGACCTCGTCACCCTCGACGTTCCCGAGACCGCCACCACCGGCGTCAAGCCCTGAGCCGTACGGAGACCACCCGATGCACATCGACAGCCGAAAGGCGTCCACGCGGCGCGCGGCGACCGGGCCGCGCAGGCTGGCCGTCCTCGCCTCCGGGCTCGCGCTCGCCACCACCGCGCTGGCGGCGGTGGCGCCGGGGGCGAGCGCCGCCCGCACGGGCGCGGAGGACCCCGCTGCGCGCAGCACGGGGAGCACCGCCGCCGGCACCACGAGGAGCGGCGCAGCGGGCGGGCACTGCGCCCGTCAGGGGCGGATCGCGGTCCCCGGCGCGGAGAAGCAGGTCGTGGCCTGCCTCGACGACCTCACCACGGCGGGAACCTCGCTCTCCGGGCACACCGATCCCGCCGACTGGGCCGGGCTGCACCCCGCGGGGGCGGTCAACCCCAAGGGCGTGCCCGGCATCCAGGTGGACGGCTACTTCCCCGACACCTCGGCGACCAACACCAACCACGGCTGGAACCACGACTCCCAGTTCGTGCTCCGCCTCCCGGACGTGTGGAACGGCGGGCTGGTCGTCGCGGGCACCCCCGGCAACCGCGAGCAGTACGCCAACGACTTCGTCATCTCCGACTGGGCGCTGGCCAGGGGCTACGCCTACGCCGTGACCGACAAGGGCAACACCGGGACGGCCTTCTACAAGGACGGGCGCCGGCCGGGGGACGCGATCGCCGAGTGGAACCGCCGCGTCACCGAGATCGCCGTCGCGGCCAAGGCCGTCGTGCGGCAGCGGTACGGCAGGCTTCCCGGGCGCACCTACGCCGCGGGCATCTCCAACGGCGGCTATCTGGTCCGCTGGCAGCTGGAGAACCGGCCGGAGCTCTACGACGGCGGGATCGACTGGGAGGGCACGCTCTGGCGGGTCAGGGGCGACAACCTGATCAACTTCCTGCCCCCGGCGCTGCGGGCCTATCCCGAGGGCGACGCCCAGGCGATGTACGACGCCGGCTTCGCCAGAGGCTCGGAGTTCCTGTGGCCGTTCCACCACCAGTACTACTGGGACCTCACCCAGCGGATCTACCGCGAGGAGCTCGACCCGGGCTTCGACGGCGACGCCGAGGCGGGCACGCCGTACTGCGCCCCGGGGACCCCGGCCTGCGACGCGGACTACGACTACGACGCGCGCAAGCCGTACAGGGCCCTGCGCAAGATCGCGCTGACCGGCCGGATCGGCAAGCCGCTGATCACGATCCAGGGCACGCTGGACACGCTGCTGCCGATCTCCCGCACCGGGGACGTCTACGCGGGCATGGTCGGCGACCGCCGCCCCTTCCGGTACTACCGGATCACCGACGGCACCCACACCGACGGCCTCTACGCCTCCTACCCCGACCGGCTCCGCCCGATGCTGCCGTGCTTCCGCAGCGCGTTCGAGGCCATGGAGGGCTGGGTGGAGCGGCGGCAGAGCCCGCCGCCGAGCGCGACCCTGCCGCGCCCGGCCGGCGGTGACCTCGTCAACGAGTGTCAGCTCGGCATGTAGCGCTGCTGCACGGTCCGGGTGACCCGGACCACGTTCCGGGCGCCGGGGATCCGCAGGGCGAACCGCCGCAACCGCGGGTACCGGCGCACGGGCACGGCGGGCGCGGCGGCCCTGCGGATCTCCACCCGGCCGCCGCGGCTCATCTCCACGCCGAAGCGGAGCCCGAGTTCCCGGTCGTCCATCCGCAGGAACGGCATCCACGCGCCCGGGGCCAGGAACCCCTGCCGGGGCAGGCGCTTCATCGGGATCCTGGCGATCAGCCGCCCGGCCGCCCGGCCGGGTACGCCCGGTTCGACCAGGGCGGGCACGGAGACCTCGCGTGTCCCGCCCGGCGCCTGGCGCAGCACCAGCTCGGCGGGAGGCCCCCCGCTCGGCGGCACGTACGGCACGGGCACGACGACGAAGACGTGGTCGCGCTGGCGGGTGACCGTGGTCCCCGGCGAGACGAGGACGATCGACTCGGGGAACGACTGGGGCTCCACGCACACGCCCAGTTCGCCCCGGTCGGACCACCAGGGGACGACCAGCCGCCTGGCGTGGTCGGCCAGCGTCCCGTCGCAGTCGACCGGCGGACCGGTGACCCGGGCGCGGGCCTGGCAGAGCCCGCCGTTCATCCGCATGTGGATCTCCCACAGGCCGGGCGGGAGCGAGCGGCCGTGCGCCGCCGAGGTGGCGTCGAGCGTGGCCGTCCCGGTGACCTGCACCCTGACGTAGTCGCCGTGCCGGACGCGGACCACCGAGCAGCTCACCGGGAGCTGGTGGACGACCCCGGTGCCCTCGTGCCGCGCGTAGACCTGGAACCGGGCGCGGGAGACCGCGGCGGTGACGTCGGCCACCTCCGGGGGCAGGCGGAGGTCTCCGAGGGAGAGCGGGGACGTCCAGAGCAGGCGGTCCTCCCCGTGCGGGAGGAAGCGCGTGGGGTTGCCCTCACCCCACATGATCTCTCCGGTGAGGCTCATCACGAGCGCGCCGTCCCGCCACACCACGTCCTTGACGTCGGCCTTCAGGTGGGTGTCGCGCAGGGCCTGGGAGAGCGCGACGAGCTGGTCGAGCCGGCCCGCGCGCAGCATCGCGGCGCGGACCCGCAGGTGGACGGGGAGGTAGTGGTCGAGCCGTTCGGGGAAGCGCTGGGCGACCAGCTCGCGCAGGGTGGTGAAGGTGACGGAGCGGTCCGTCGAGGAGGCCACGAACTCCGCCCCGCCGAGCCGGCGCAGGACCGCGGTGCGGAACCAGTGCGCGTACAGGTGGTCGCGCCTGCGTCCCCGGGGGACCGACTCGTCGATGACGTCGAGCAGCTTGCGCAGCTCGGTCACATGGGCGTGCGGGCTGCCGGACGGCTCCGGCCGCGCCCCGAGGCGGCAGCACACCTCGCCGGACATGACGGTGACCGCCGAGGCCCGCAGGTAGGCCCGCAGGACGAAGAGCTGCTCGGCCAGGCTCCCGCCCGCGCCGGGGAAGGCGATCCCCTCGGCCGCGAGGAACGCCCTGCGGTAGAGCTTGTGCGGCGTGAGCGCGGACAGCAGCCGGTCGCCGAGGATGTCGGCGTGCTCGCGGTCCTTGCTGAACACCGCCGCGGGCGGCGCATTCCCGCTCGCCAGCGGCCCGACCAGGACGTCGGCGCCGGTCTGCTTCGCGCGCTCGTACATCCGCTCCAGCGCCGTCCGCTCCAGGCGGTCTCCCTGGTCGAGGAAGTAGACGTACTCGCCGGTGGCGACCTCCAGGGCGGCGTTGCGGCCGCGCATCGGCGAGCCGATGTGTTTCAAATGGAGGACGCGGACGTTGGCGTGCGTCTCGGCGATGGCGTCGAGACGCTTCTCGATTCCGTCGTCGGACCCGTCGTCGGCGAATATGACCTCGTACTCCTCCGGGGGCATCGACTGCTCCATCACCGAGCAGATGCACCCGTCGGCCGCATCACCGGGATTGTGGACCGGCACCACCACGCTGACCTTTATCCCCATACCGCCCAGGATGCGGCAACCAGCGCGTTCAGCCGGCCCGACCTGCCGATCTGTAGGGTTTCAGTACCAGCCCTTTTGCTGGGAATGGGCCCACGCGCCGCAGGGCGTGCCGTACCGCCCCTTGATGTAGGTCAGACCCCATTCGATCTGGGTGGCCGCGTTGGTCTGCCAGTCGGCGCCCGCGCTGGCCATCTTGTGGCCGGGCAGCGACTGCGGGATGCCGTAGGCGCCGCTGGAGCGGTTCATCGCCCGCTCATTCCAGCCGCTCTCCTTCATCCAGAGCTTCTCCAGGCAGCCCCACTGGTCGCCCCAGCCGCGCGCCTCCAGCATCTGCTTGCCCAGCGCCTTGTTGCCGGTCGGGTTGGCGGTGCCGGGCGGGAGCTGCTGGGGGTCGAACCCGCCGCCGCCGGGCGCCGTGTCGGCGATCTCGATCGGGTCGAGCGGCTTGCGTCCCTGGCGCTTGCGCTTGAGCGCGTCGGCCGCCAGCGCCTGGACCGCCTGGGCCTTCAGCGCGTCGGCCGCGGGGTCGGGCCCGAAGGGGTCTCCGCCGCCGAACGCCTCGGCCAGCACGTCGAGGGGGACCGGCTCCTGGGGCGGCGTGGAGGCGTTCTGGACTGCGGTGTAGACGGTGAAGCCTCCGCCGCCGACGGCGACGATCGCCGCCGCGCCGAGGACGAGGGCGCGCTTGGGGGTCAGCCAGCCGGGAGCCTTCGCGGGCTTCCCTTCGGCCGGGGCCTTCGCCGGACGCTTGGCCGCACGAGCCGTACGACGGGAGCCTGGCGCCGGGCGCCCCTCAAGGGGCTGGCGCTCCTTCACGGGGGGCGATCCTGCACTCACGACCTATGAGCTTGCCGTGCGCGGGGGGGTGCTGCGCAACCGGAACGGGGGATTCGCATGGCGCCTCACGGCGGTCTCCCGGCTTTACCGGCGCTCGACCGCCTGCTTACAGGGACTTTCCCCAACCCCGGCCCCCCGATGTGATTTTCGTCACACTTGCCGGGTGGGACCCGCCCCACGTGCCCCTTGAGTCCGGGGGGAGAGCCCCGACCAGGGTCTCCGGGCACCGTGACGATGGCATACGCCCCATGTCACAGTTTCATGACATAGCAAGGCTTATTAAGCATTAGAAGAATAATGACCAGGTGGCCGGCATCCTCCTCGTTGAAGACGATCCCTCGGTCAGGACCGCCCTGGAGCTGGCGCTGGCCCGCCAGGGCCACTCCGTGACCTCCTACGGCACGGGCGAGGAGGCGCTCGACCACATCCGGTCCCGCCGGCCCGAGATAGCCATCCTGGACGTCATGCTGCCCGGGATCGACGGGGTCGAGGTCTGCCGCCGGATCCGCAGGATGGACCAGCTCCCGGTGATCCTCCTCACCGCCCGGGGAGACGACCTCGACGTGGTCGTGGGCCTGGAGGCCGGAGCCGACGACTACGTGGTCAAACCGGTCGAGCCGCGCGTGCTGGACGCACGCATCCGCGCGGTCCTGCGCCGGGCGGAGTCCGTCGCCTCCGACCGCATCACCTTCGGCGACCTGGTGATCGACCGGGGAGCGCTCAAGGTCTCCCTGGCCGGCAGGGAGGTCCACCTGACCCCCACCGAGCTCCGGCTCCTGCTGGAGCTGGTCCGCCACCCCGGCCAGGTCCTCAACCGCCGGTACCTGCTGCGGGCCGTCTGGGACCACGCCCACGCCGCCGACTCGCGCCTGGTGGACGCCTGCGTGCAACGGGTCCGCGCCAAGATCGAGCCGGTGCCCGCCGAGCCCGAGTTCATCCACACGGTGCGCGGCTTCGGTTACCGCTTCAGTCCACCGTGAGGCGGATCTACACCGGCCTGCGCGGACGCCTGGTCCTCACCTTCACCCTGATCGCCGTCACGGCCTCCGCGCTGGTCGCGGGGATCGGCTACGAACTCGTCAAGCGCCGGGTGATCGAGCGCGCCGAGCAGGTGGCCGTGACCGACGTGCGCGACACCCTGACGGGGTCGAGGCTGCCCATCGGCGCGCTCTGGCCGGGAGACAGCCCGCCCACCGACCTGGAGATCACCGCGCTGCAGAAGAGCCTGCGGGTGCACAACGGGGCCGTCGTGGTCCGCTACGAGGAGTACTTGTACGCCGACGGCGGGTTCGGCATGAACGACGTCCCCGCCGACCTGCGGGCGTACGCCACCGACCGCACGGTCTCCAGGCGCGAGGAGATCCGCGGAAGCATGTGGCTGGTGATCGGCACCCCGGTCTGGCGGATAGAGCCCATCCACATAGCGCGGCCGACCGGGATGAGCGTCTTCGTCTTCGTCCCGCTCGCCGAGGAGGAGCAGCTCCTGACCGGGCTGAGGCGGCCGCTGGCGACCGCCGGGGCCGTCATGCTGGCCGTCGCCCTCGCCATGGCCCTGGTCTCGGCCCAGCGGGTGCTGCTGCCGGTCCGGCGGCTCGGATCCGCCGCCCGGGCGCTCGGTGCCGGGCACCTGGACACCCGGCTGCCCGTGCACGGCCAGGACGAGCTGGCCGAGCTCACCGCGACCTTCAACGACACCGCCGCCGCCCTGGAGCGGAGCGTGTCGGAGCTGCGTTCCCTGGAGGCGATGTCCCGCCGGTTCGTGGCCGACGTCTCCCACGAGCTCCGCACCCCGCTGACCGCGATGACGGCCGTGACCGACATGCTCTCCGAGGAGGCCGACCGGCTGCCCGGGGAGCCTGCGGCGGCCGTACGGCTGGTGCTGCGCGAGATCGAACGGCTGCGCACCCTGGTGGAGCAGCTCATCGAGGCGAGCCGGTTCGACGCGGGGACGGCCAGACTGAACCTGGACACCGTGAACATCGCCGACGCGATCTTCGACTGCCTGGACACGCGCGGCTGGTCGGACCAGGTCCGGGTGAACGTCTCCCAGGGGCTGAGCTTCTCCGTCGACCCCGGGCGCTTCGACGTCATCGTCGCCAACCTGGTGGGCAACGCGCTGCGGCACGGCGAGCCGCCCGTCGTGGTGGCCGCCCGCAGCACCCCGCACGGTCTGGAGGTGAAGGTGCGCGACCACGGCCGGGGGATCCCCCCGACGGACCTGCCCCACGTGTTCAACCGCTTCTACAAGGCCGGCACGCGAGGGGACGGCAGCGGGCTCGGGCTCTCCATCGCGCGGTCGAACGCCCAGTTGCACGGCGGCACGATCTCGGTGCGCGCGCAGGAGCCCGGCACGCTCTTCACCGTCTGGCTGCCCCCGGCATGAACAGGACCGCCCGCCCGGTCGCGGCCCCCCTCGCCCTCGCCCTCGCCCTCGCCCTCGGCGGGTGCGGAATCGCGCCCAGCGGGGTGCGGGACTGGGGCCGCCCTCCTGTGATCAGCTACAGCCCCACCTGGGTGACGGTCTACCTGGTCCGCCAGGGACGGCTGGAACCCGCGCAGGTCCCGGTGGCCTCCGACTCCGCCAAGAACATCGTCGACACGCTGTTCCGGGCCGGCAGGCAGCCGCCGCGGCCGGGACTGACGAGCGAGCTGAACGGTTTCAGCCACTACGACAGCAAGACCACCCGGTACACCGACGGCGTCTCCCAGCGCGGCGAGCCCGCGGGCGAGCTGGGATACCGGCTGAACGTGGTGCTCTCCGGCCAGGGCAGGCTCTCCCGGCTGGGCCTGGCCCAGATCACCTGCACGGTCCGGCAGAACAAGCAGGAGAGCATCTGGAGCGTCGAGGTCACCCGGCTGTTCCCGGGCACCCCGGCCTCGCTGGGAGACCACAGTTGCTTCGAGTTCCGGGACCTGGCCGCCGAAGGGGTACGGCTCCCGCCGTGACAGGCGGTCCCGGTCCCGCCGGGACGGCGCCCGGGGCGTGATCCGCGCCCCGGGCGCCGTCGAGGCTCACATCGTGACGTCCTCCAGCATCTCGGTGACCAGCGCGGCGATCGGGGAGCGCTCCGAGCGGGTCAGCGTGACGTGCGCGAACAGCGGGTGGCCCTTGAGCTTCTCCACCACCGCGACCACGCCGTCGTGCCGGCCCACCCGCAGGTTGTCGCGCTGGGCGACGTCGTGGGTGAGCACCACCCGGGAGTTGGCCCCGATCCGGCTCAGCACCGTGAGCAGCACACCGCGCTCCAGCGACTGGGCCTCGTCCACGATCACGAAGGCGTCGTGCAGCGAGCGCCCGCGGATGTGGGTGAGCGGCAGCACCTCCAGCATGCCCCGGTCCATGACCTCCTCGATCACCTCGGGCGTGGTGATCGCCCCGAGGGTGTCGTAGACGGCCTGCGCCCACGGGCCCATCTTCTCGTTCTCGGAGCCGGGCAGGTAGCCGAGCTCCTGGCCGCCCACGGCGTACAGCGGGCGGAAGACGATGACCTTGCGGTGCTGGCGGCGTTCCAGGACGGCCTCCAGGCCCGCGCAGAGCGCGAGCGCGGACTTGCCGGTGCCCGCCCGGCCTCCCATCGAGACGATCCCCACCTCGGGGTCCATGAGGAGGTCCAGGGCGATGCGCTGCTCGGCGGAGCGGCCGTGCAGGCCGAACACCTCGCGGTCGCCGCGGACCAGCCGCACGGACTTGTCCGGCAGCACGCGGCCCAGCGCCGAGCCCCGGCCGGACAGCAGCCGCAGACCGGTGTGGGTCGGCAGGTCACGGGCCTCGGCCAGCTCCGCGGTGCCGTGCTCGAAGAGCGCCTCGATGTCCTCGGCGGTCACCTGGATCTCGTCCATGCCGGTCCAGCCGGACTCCACGACGAGCTCGGCCCGGTACTCCTCCGCGGCGAGGCCGACGGCGGCGGCCTTGATCCGCATCGGGAGGTCCTTGGAGACCAGCACCACGTCGAGACCTTCGGCGGCCAGGGAGCGCGCGACGGTCAGGATGCGGGTGTCGTTGTCGCCGAGCCGGAAGCCGACCGGCAGGATGGACGGATCGCTGTGGTTGAGCTCGACCCGGATGGTGCCCTCGCCGATCGGCATGGGCTCGTCCAGACGTCCGTGTGTCACCCTCAGGTCGTCGAGGTGCCGCAGCGCCTTGCGCGCGAAGTAGCCGAGCTCCGGATGGTGGCGCTTGCCCTCCAACTCGGTGATGACGACGATCGGGAGGACGACCTCGTGCTCGGCGAAGCGGCTTATGGCAGCCGGATCCGCCAGGAGGACCGAGGTGTCCAGGACGTACGTCCGCCGGCCGACGGCCGGAGACGTGGGTGAGGACGAAGGGTTTGCCACGCGTTCTCCCCCGGGCGCCCAGGGTGGCGCCCTGCCATGAGCTGGGATGCGGACCGGCCCCGGGCCCACGCTCGCGGCTCGCCGAACGGGGACCGGAGACCGGCCCTCCTCGGCGGGTCGTGAGGCAAAGGCGGGCCCTCTCCGGCGTAGACGGGCCGTGCCCGTCTACTTCTTACGGTACGTCGTGAATTCCCCCGATCCAATGGTTCATACCTGACCGAAAGGGGGTGTTCACGTTGCGTTTCAGGTTCCGTACCGACGGTGCCGCGCGGCGTACGAGCGGAGTGCCCGCAAGAAGTCGACCCTGCGGAAGTCAGGCCAGTAGGCCTCGCAGAAGTAGAACTCGGAGTGGGCGCTCTGCCAGAGCAGGAAGCCGGACAGGCGCTGCTCTCCCGAGGTCCGGATGACCAGATCGGGATCGGGCTGGCCGCGCGTGTAGAGATGCTCGGCGATGTGCTCCACATCGAGGACCTCGACCAGGTCCTCGATGCTCGCTCCCCTGCTGGCGTGCTCCAGGAGGAGAGAGCGCACCGCATCAGCGATCTCACGCCTTCCTCCATACCCAACCGCAACGTTCACAATCAAACCTGGACGGTGCGATGTTGCTTCTTTTGCATTTTTCAGGACATGTGCCGTGCGATCGGGCAGCAGGTCGAGCGCACCCATCGGCTTGATGTGCCACCCGTCGGCCACGAGCTCCTGGACCACGTCTTCGATGATCTTCATGAGGGGCTCGAGCTCGTCCTTGGACCGGTTGATGTTGTCGCTGGAGAGCAACCACACCGTGACGACCTCGACACCCGCCTCCCGGCACCAGCCCAGCAGCTCGGAGATCTTGTCGGCCCCCTTGCGGTGCCCGCGACTGACGTCCTCGATGCCCATCGCGCGAGCCCAGCGACGGTTGCCGTCGACGATCACGCCGACATGGCGGGGCACCATGTCCTGCTGACGGGACAGCTTGGTTTCCAGTCGCCGCTCGTACAACCGGTAGACGAGATCGCGCACGCCCATGTGGAGCCCCTCCCCTCAAGCGCCCGGCGCCTGCGGGCGTTGACAGGCAATTATCACCGCCCGTGGAGGCTGCCCGCCCCTTCTAACTCGTTCTGACGGAGTTGCCGGGCTTCTGCGGGCTCAGGCACTCCTCGGCCTCGGCCACGAGCGCGTCCACGAATCCGCCCAGCTCGGCCGAGGTCAGTACGGCGCGCAGCCCCACCCCACCACTCCCCCATGCCTCCAGGAACGCCCTTCTGGTCAGCCGCCACTCTCCGGACGGCCCTCGCCCGCCGGGGATCCAGACGGGGATCGTCCGCAGCCGGCAACGGAGCTCACCCCCGCCGACCAGGCCGTTCCTCGTCCGATAACGAAAAGCGAACAGTTCTTCCTCGTCCGGCAGATCGGGAAAGCGGTCGTCCGGATCGGGCCACGGCCCGCCTCCCTCCGCGCGGGCCTTCGCGACGCCCCTGGCCAGCCGGGTGAGGAACCATCCGCATCGCTCCCCCACCGTGCCGTAGGGCGCGCCGTCACGATGGAGTTCGAGGGTGACCTCGTAGGGCGAGCCCACACTGTCCCGGCACGCGACGGGAGTAACCGTTAGATACGATCCGTCTACGCAGCGTAGTCCACCCACGTCAGTGAAGGTATCCCCATACCGCTCGCCAAAACGTTCTCACCCGCGACCGGCGTCCCGGAGCCGGGGGCGGAGCGGTCTGTCCGGAGACGCGGCCCGCCGCCCTGAGCGCCTCGGCGAAGTCGTGGGCGTCGGCGCGGGAGCCCCCCGGAGGCTTGGGACGACCCCGGGCGTAGGCGGTGAACTCGGCCGCGAACTCGCCGCCCAGCGTCCGGACGAGGTCCGGACGGAGCCGGGCCACCGCCCCCCGCCGTTTGGCGATCAGGCTGGACTCCTGGATCCGCAGCCGCTCCTCGTCGAACCCCGGCGGCGCCTGCCCGCCCGCCACCAGGGCGGCCAGCAGCTCGGCCTGGGCCCTGGCCAGCTCGGCTCGGACGTCAGGGCCGGCCTCGGACACGGAGGGGGACACGGAAAGAGGCACAGAAGGGGACGCGGAAGGGGGCACAGAAGGGAGCGCGGAAGGAGACGCGGGACGGAGCTCAGACACGGGCCATCGCCCCGCGGATCCGGCCGAGCTCGGCCTCCAGGGCCTCGTCGCTGGGGTAGTCGGCGTCCCACTCCAGCAGCACGCCGGGCGGGTCCACCCGGGCGCAGAGCTCCGCCAGGACGTCGAGCACGTCGTCCGGGACACGCGCGGTGTGGGTGTCGTGCCAGACGCCGCCGTGCGAATGGCCCCCGGCGACGTGCACGTAGGCGAGCTCGGACAGCGGGAGGACGTCCAGCGCGTCCACGGCCCGAAGACCCAGGTTGACCTGGTTGGTGTAGAGGTTGGCCACGTCGACGAGGAGTTTGACCCCGGTCGCGGCGACCAGCTCGCCGAGGAACTCCGCCTCGGTCATCTCGTCCTCCGGCCAGCCGAACAGCGCCGCCACGTTCTCCAGGGCCAGGGGCACGCCGTCGAGCGCGTCCTGCGCCCGCCGTACGTTCTCCGTCACGACCGCGAGCGCCCGCCGGGTCCGCGGGACCGGGAGCAGGTGACCGGCTTCCAGGCCGCCCGCGCGCACGAAGGCCAGGTGCTCGCTGACCAGCGGCGACCCCAGCGCCTCCGCGCACGCCGCCAGGTGCGCCAGCCTGTCCGGGTCCGGCGGCTCGGCGCCGCCGACCCCCAGCCCGACCCCGTGCGGGATCACCGGCACCCCCCGGGCGCGGAGCACCCGCAGCGACTCGGGCAGCCGGTCGGGGCGGATGTTCTCCGCGACGACCTCGACGAAGTCCACACCGGGCAGCCGCTCCACGGTGAGATCGATCTCCGGCCGCCAGCCGATGCCGACCCCCAGCGACGCGGCCGCCGGCCCGGTCAGCGGATCAGTCACCACCGCCTCCGCCGCAGCAGGTTCTTCCGTCAGCCGCCACCGCAACCACCTCCGCAGCCACCGCCACCGCAACTGGAACCACCGCCGCAGCTGGAGCCTCCGCCGGAGTCACCCGAGCCGCCGGAGTCACCCGACCCCCAGCCGCCGCCGAAGTCGCCGCCGCCGGAGGAGGAGTCGCCGGAACCGCCGCCGCAGGCTCCGCCCACGGAGCCGCCCGACGAGTCGTTGCGCTGGAGCTCGTCGCTCAGGTAGGGGTCGCCGAGCTCGCCGAGGCCGTACAGGGCCACCGGCGCGCCGACGGCGAAGGCCAGGTCACCGGTCACGGGATGGGCGCCGCGGACGTGGACCCGGCGGGCGGAGTCGAGCACGTCGTGCCCTGCCTTGCTGACCACGCCGCGCATGGCCCGCTTGCGCCGCCGGTAGGACAGCAGCCCCGCCCCCGCCGTGACGAGGCCGATCAGGAACGCGATCGGGACGAGATCGACCGACAGGCCGACGACGAGCGTGCCGATCGTGAAGACCGCCGCGAGCACCGAGACGGTCAGCAGGCGGTTCAGCAGCTTCCACGCCTGGCCGAGCGCGCCGTCGGGCAGCAGCAGGCCCTGACCGAGCAGGTGGTAGCGCAGGCCGCTCATGGCCTGCCCGTCGGCCACCGTACGGCGCAGCTCGCCGACGGCGCAGGTGCCGCCGCGGGCGGCGAGCGCCTCCAGGACGGCCTGCTCGATCGGGTCGGGGGAGGGCGGCGCCCCGGCGACGAGGCTGATCTGGCCGCCCCGCGAGACCCGGATGCCACCGCCCTTGGCCAGCATGCCGAGTGCGGTGTTGACCGTGCGGAGCGGCCCGCCGGACAGGTAGGCCAGCTCATAGGGGGTGAGCCGGCCGCCGCGATGACCCGTGCCCGCCTCGCGGACCCTGCGGTGCTCGGCGCTCAGCGCCGTCGCCGTGGTGAGGGCCACCACGGCGAACGCCGCCGCTATGACGACCAGTGCGACTCCCATGTCGGCCTCCCGGAAAGACGGGGGCACGCGCCCCGCTGTCAGATAGACGTACGGAGCGGCACGGAAGTTGCACCCTCAATGTCTCAATTCAGACGCTCGACCAGGGCGTTGTACTCGTCCCAGAGCTCCTTGGGGAGGTGGTCGCCGAAGGTCTCGAAGAAGGCCGGGATCAGCGCGGCCTCCTCCTTCCAGACCTCGGTGTCCACGCTGAGCAGGGTCCGCAGATCCTCGGCGGGCATGTCGAGGCCCTCGGTGTCCAGCTCGGCGGGGAGCAGGCCGATCGGGGTCCGTACGGCCTCCGCCTCGCCGTTGAGGCGGTCCACGACCCACTTGAGCACGCGGCTGTTCTCGCCGAAGCCGGGCCAGATAAACGCGCCCTCGGCGTTCTTGCGGAACCAGTTCACGTAGTAGACGCGCGGCAGCTTCGCGCCCTCACGCCGGCCGATCTTCACCCAGTGGGCGAAGTAGTCGCCCATGTTGTAGCCGCAGAACGGGAGCATCGCGAAGGGGTCGCGGCGCAGCTCGCCGACCGTGCCCTCGGCGGCGGCGGTCTTCTCCGAGGCGATGTTGGCCCCGATGAAGACACCGTGGTTCCAGCTCAGCGCCTCGGTGACGAGCGGGACCGCGGTCGCGCGGCGGCCGCCGAAGAGGATCGCCGAGATCGGCACGCCCTTGGGGTCCTGCCACTCGGGGGCGATCGTCGGGCACTGCCCGGCGGGCACCGCGAACCGGGCGTTGGGGTGGGCGGCGGGCTCGTCGCTGTCCGGGGTCCAGTCGCGGCCCTTCCAGTCGGTCAGGTGCGCCGGGGGCTCGTCGGTCAGGCCCTCCCACCACACGTCGCCGTCGTCGGTGAGGGCCACGTTGGTGAAGATGCTGTTGCCCCAGAGCGTCTTGATCGCGTTGGCGTTGGTGGACTCGCCGGTGCCGGGCGCGACGCCGAAGAAGCCGGCCTCGGGGTTGATGGCGTACAGGCGGCCGTCCTCGCCGAAGCGCATCCAGGCGATGTCGTCGCCGATCGTCTCGACCTTCCAGCCGGGGATGGTCGGCTGGAGCATCGCCAGGTTGGTCTTGCCGCACGCCGACGGGAAGGCGGCGGCGACGTAGCGGGTCTCCCCGGTGGGCGGGGTGAGCTTGAGGATGAGCATGTGCTCGGCCAGCCAGCCCTCGTCGCGGGCCATGGTGCTGGCGATGCGCAGCGCGTAGCACTTCTTGCCGAGCAGGGCGTTGCCGCCGTAGCCGGAACCGTAGGACCAGATCTCACGGGTCTCGGGGAAGTGGCTGATGTACTTGGTGGAGCTGCACGGCCACGGCACGTCGGCCTGGCCGGGCTCCAGCGGGGCGCCGACCGAGTGCACGGCCTTGACGAAGTCGCCGCGCTCCTCGATGAGCCGCAGGGCGGCGTCGCCCATGCGGGTCATGATCCGCATGGAGACGGCCACGTACGGCGAGTCGGTGATCTCCACGCCGAGCTGGGAGATCTCACCGCCGAGCGGGCCCATGCAGAACGGGACCACGTACATCGTGCGGCCGCGCATGCAGCCGGCGAAGATCTCGCCGAAGGTCTTGCGCATCTCGGCGGGGGCGATCCAGTTGTTGGTCGGGCCCGCGTCCTCCTCCTTCTCGGAGCAGATGTAGGTGCGGTCCTCGACGCGGGCGACGTCGCTGGGATCCGAGGCGGCGTAGAAGCTGTTCTGCCGCTTGGCCAGGCGCTTGAGGGTGCCCTGCTCGACCAGCAGGTTCGTCAGTCGCGTCCACTCGGCCTCGGAGCCGTCGCACCACTCGATCCTGTCGGGCCGGGTCAGCTCGGCGATCTCCTTGACCCAGGCGACGAGTCCCTCGTGGGTGGTCGGGCTGGGGGCGGATACGTCAACGGTTGCGGTCACTGCGGCAGCTCCTCACGCTTCTCAGGGCCAAATCATCATTGACGACGGAACCGGAGTTAATCCAATTGGCGTAGACCAGTGAACGCGTCCGGAAGAACACCGTCGCGACCCCGGCCCGAGCCATGCCGACAGGCATATCGGCTGGCAGGGACCATGGCGTCCGGAAGGACCTACCCCGAGAAAGCGAAATTAAAGGGACCGTTTACGGCAGTGGTATAGGCCAGTCGAAGAGGTCTAAACCAATAGCGGCAAAGGTTCAGACCAATCATGCGATGATTTTCCCTGCCCAGCCTCAGGAACTCACGTCCGGACCGGCCGCGCGCACCCGGTCGACGTGCTGGAGCGCGTCCCGCAGGTCGGCCAGCCACGTGTCGGTGTGGTTGCCCACCAGGCGCACGCACCAGGCGAGCGCGTCGCTGCGGCTGCGGGCCACCCCGGCGGCCACGAGGGTGTCCAGAACACGGCGCTCCGTCTGCCGCAACCGCGTCATGACGGGTACCGACAGTGTGGTGAACATCACCGTCCGATCGCCCACGGTGACGCCCCAGGAGACCTTCCGCCGGAAGCGGTGCTCCGCCTCCAGGGCGATCTCGATGCGCCGCTCCCTGGTCTCCTCGCGGAAGCGCTGCATCCCGCCCTCCACGGCGGCGGCCCGCTCCGCCTCGGAGGCGTCCTCGGCGAGCGCGGGCCCCCGCAGGACCCCGATCACCGAGATCTCCTCGCGGTCGAGCACGATCTCCGGCGGTCCCTCGAACCAGCCCTCGGGCAGGCGGCCGGCGAACCAGCCCCGCAGCTGCTCCCGTGCTTCATCATTTTCCATGTAATTGAGATTACATCTCAATTCTCGGGGGAGCCAGAGCCGGTTCCCGACGCGGCCCCGCCCGCGGGCCGTGCGGTTCGGCGACCGGCGACCGGCGAGCCGCGGTGGATCACGGACGCCTACCTGGTCCCCCGAGGGACGAGAATCGACGGATGAGCTCACCTCCGCGCGCTGAAGGACTGCGTGAACGAAAGAAGGCCAGGACCCGGCGGACGATCCAGGAGCAGGCCCTGCGGTTGTTCGCCGAGCAGGGCTACGAGGCGACGACGGTCGAGCAGATCGCGGAGGCGGCGGAGGTCTCCCCCAGCACGTTCTTCCGCTACTTCCCCACCAAGGAGGACGTGGTCCTCCAGGAGGAGTACGACCCGCTCCTGACGGCCCTGCCGGCCGTCCAGCCACCGGAGCTGGAGCCGGTGGCGGCACTGCGCGCCGCGATGCGCGAGGCGTTCGCGCAGATCCCCCCGGAGGACGAGCGGCAGATTCTCGCCCGCACCAAGCTCCGGCTCGGCCATCCCCTCCTGCGCGCCCGGACCGTCGACAACCTCATCGGCACGATCGACAGGATCGCCGAGGGCGTCGCCGCCCGCCTGGGCCGGGACGCGGCGGACCCGCTCAGCCGCACGACCGCCGGTGCGGTCGTCGGCGCCATGATCCCCGTGCTGTTCTCGTGGGCCGAGAGCGACGGCGCACGCAGCATGGCCGACATGGTCGACGAGGCCCTGGCCCTCCTGGAGACGGGCCTGCGCCCCTGATCCACCCGGCCCCCCGGGACGCCGCTCAGCGCACCTGGGCGGCGATCTGGGGGCTGATCCGGACGGCCCCGGCGAAGTTCCTCGTCGTGACGGGGACGAGCTTGACCACGTCACCGGTCCTCGGGGCGTGCAGCATCTTGCCGTCGCCCCAATAGATCGCCACGTGCGAGACGTAGCCGGGATTGGTCGGGTCGTGGCGCCAGAACAGCAGGTCGCCCGGCTGGACCTGGGAGAGCGGGACCTGCGGGCCGGCGACGAACTGCTGGTGCGTCACGCGGGGCACCCGTACTCCCGCCTGGGCGTAGGCCCACTGGACGAGCCCGGAGCAGTCGAAGCTGTCCGGACCCTCAGCGCCCCATACGTACGGCCGGCCGAGCTTGCCGACCGCCGCGGCGAGCGCGATCTGCACCTGCGGGGCCGTCATGAAGGCCTCCGCCGGCCAGACGGCCCGCGGGGCGGCCTTGAGGACCGGGTTGACCGTGGCGACCTGGCTGCCCCTGGGCAGGACCCTGAGCAGCGCCCGGCGCAACCCGGCCGTGTCGGCGCCCGGAGCGCTCACCACCAGCGCGTTGTTCTCCGGGATGCCCAGGGCCCGCGCCGTCGGGCGGGAGACCACCGCGTCGATCGCGCCCATGCCCATCGTGGCGTAGGCGCCCACCTTCAGGGCGTGGCCGGGGGCGGTGACGATCTTTCCCAGCGGCATGCCCCCGTCGTTGCCGAGGACGAAGGAGACGGCGACCTCCCCGGCGGCGAGGTTGCGCCAGAGCCGGTCGGACCTGGCGGTGGGACGGGGGGTGTAGGACCGGAACGTCGAAGGGTTCACCCCCAGCGTCTGCACCCGCTTGCCGTCCAGGATCACCTCGGCCGCGTCGGCGCGCTCGATCGCGCGGACTCCGTCGATCCGGGCGACCTTCGCCACCACGGCCGGGCTCAGCGTCCGGTCCGCGACCACGAACAGGTGGGGCCTGCGCATCGCGGTCAGCGGGGCGACCGGCTCCGTTGACGCCTCCACCCGCCCTCCCGGCGATTCCCCGGCAGGCTCTCCCGTCGGTTCTCCGGCCGGGCGGACGCCCGCCGCCGGCGTCCGGTCCGCGGGCCGGCGCACGGCGACGGTCTCCGGTCCCCGCTCCGGCATCTGGGACAGGACCACCATGTCGGCCGTGAGGACCGCGACGAGGAGGGCCGCGACGGCCGGGATCACCTGCCGCGTCGTGCGGGCGGCGGCGTCGTCGTAGTGGACCGGGCGGCGGCGGGGGGGCCAGGGCCGGTGGGCGAGCCGCGGACGGTAGGCCAGATCGCGGCGGGCCTCCCGGAGCAGGCCGGAGAGGCGCGTCCGCCGTTCGAACACCTCAGCTCCCCTTCCGTCCGTCCGGCCACGGGGCGTCCCGGTGAAATCCGGCTCCACGAGCCTGCCGTACATCGCACGCGGATGCACGTGAACCCGCCCGAACGGTCTTCATCCTTGGCACGATTCGTCCCTTACACGGCGTCCGCGACCGTGGAGTGCGTGATCACAGAGTCCGTACGGAGCCCGTACAACGCAGCGATCCGCCGGGACTCGCGGTCCCGGCGGATCTGTCGTCGTGCGGCCGTACCGCCGGTTGGATCAGTTGCCGCCGGTGTACGGCACGGCCTCAAGGATCTCCACGGTGTTGGAGCGGCCGTTCGGCATCGTGTAGGTGGCCTTCTCGCCGATCTTCTTGCCGTTGATCGCCGCGCCGAGCGGGGACTTGGGCGAGTAGACGTCGATCGGGGCGCCGCTCTCCTCGCGGGAGGCCAGCAGGAACGCGACCTCCTCGTCGTCACCCTCGAAGCGGACGGTGACGGTCATGCCGGGACCGACGACGCCCTCGGTGCGCGGCGCCTCCCCCACCCTGGCGCTGTCCAGGATCTGGCGGAGATGGAAGATGCGGGCCTCCATCTTGCCCTGCTCGTCCTTGGCCGCGTGGTAGCCGCCGTTCTCCTTGAGGTCGCCCTCTTCGCGGGCGGCCTCGATCTTCTTGGCGATGTCGACACGCCCGGGCCCCGAGAGGTATTCGAACTCCGCCTTCAGGCGGTCGTACGCCTCCTGAGTGAGCCAGGTGACGCTCTCGTTGTGGGAGTCGGCCACGGGTTCTCCTTGCTTCCTCTGTGGGGCATGGTGCTGTGGGGCTTCGTGCCGGGGACGGCGGTCGGTTGAATTTCGAAAGGCTAACAAGTTAACCGCCCGAGCGCTTCCCCAAATGTCTCACTATACGAGATGGCAGTACTCGACGTCACCAGAAGTGGCCTGGGCACTGGTCTCTAGCCGTTCAGTAAGCCGGACATATCCCTCACCAGCCGGAATATCGACCTCCCGGCTCCCGACTTCCACATGCCCGACGTCCATGGCGCGCAGCCGGCAGCGGGCCACCCGGTCGGACGGCTTGATCACCTCGAAGACGATCTCGACGGAATCGGCACGCCTCGTGTCGAAGGCGACCACCTGGTCGATGACCTCGGGATTCCCCTTGGACGCCCACATGACATAGCCCCATCCGCCCGCCAGCACGGCGCACAGGATGGCGATGACGCCGTGCACCACGAAACGTCCCCTGCTCTGCGGGCGGTCGGGGAAGTCGCCGGGGGTGCCGAGGACCGGGCCTTCGAACCGGCCCTGCTCTGCCTCGCTGGTGGCCATGACGGAATCTCCCTGCACTACCTCGGCGTTATCCGAGACAATTGTCCCCCGCGGGGGCCTCGCCCCCGCCACCGCCTTAGAAACTAACCTCTCCCCGGAGTGACCGGCACCATCAGGGGAGCGAAGAGGAGACGACGAGCCGTGAGTGCACCACTGAGGCTGATGGCCGTTCACGCCCATCCCGACGACGAATCCAGCAAGGGCGCCGCCACGATGGCGCGCTACGTCGCCGAAGGTGTGGACGTGCTCGTCTGCACCCTTACCGGAGGAGAGCGCGGCTCGATCCTGAACCCCAAGATGGACCGCCCCGAGATCCTGGAGAACATCGGCGAGGTGCGCCGCCTGGAGATGGAGCGCGCGCGAGAGATCCTCGGCGTGCGGCAGCGTTTCCTCGGCTTCGTCGACTCCGGCCTGCCGGACGACGAGAGCGAGCCGCTGCCGGAGGGCTGCTTCGCGCTCCAGCCCATCGAGGTCGCCTCCGCCCCCCTGGTCGCGGCGGTGCGGGAGTTCCGGCCGCACGTCATCCTCACCTACGACGACGACGGCGGTTACCCCCACCCCGACCACATCATGACCAACCGCGTCTCGGTGGAGGCGTTCGAGGCCGCGGGCGACCCCGACCGCTACCCCGGGGCCGGCGAGCCGTGGCAGCCGCTGAAGCTCTACTACCACATGGGGTTCACCAAGGAGCGCTTCGAGGCGCTGCACGAGGCCATGACCGCCCGCGGGATCGGCTCGCCGTACGCCGACTGGATCTCCCGCTGGGAGGACCGCCCGCAGAAGTGGCCGGTGACCACCCGCGTCGCCTGCGGCGACTACTTCGAGACCCGGGACGCCGCCCTGCTGGCGCACGCCACCCAGGTCGACCCCGACGGGTTCTGGTTCGTCTGCCCCCGGGAGCTGCAGCGCGAGGTCTGGCCGACCGAGGACTACCACCTGGCGCGCTCCCTGGTCGACACCGAGCTGCCGGAGAACGACCTGTTCGCCGGCATCCACGCCGACGAGGTCTCACACGCCTGCCCCTGACGGGACCATGAGGTGACGGTGGCAAACTTGGCACGTGATTGCATTTGACACCGTCACCGAAGGTGACGTCAGTCCGGGCCTGCTGGGGTTCCTCGTCGTGGCGGCGCTGGGGTTCGCCCTCTTCCTTCTCATCAGGTCCATGAGGAAGCAGATCTCGAAGATCGAGGTCCCCTCCGAGGCCGAGGCCCGCAAGGCGGAGGCGCTCAAGACCGAAGCGCGCACGGCAGAAGCCCACAAGGCCGAGACGCGCGAGACGGACGGCGACGGCGGGGCGGACTAAAGTCCGCCCCGCGGGCGCGTCCCCTCAGGAGGGGGACCAGGCCCGCTCCAGCGCCCTGGGCAGCCCCCAGTGCCCCAGTGACGTGAGGATCTCGTTCCTGTCGACGATTCCGAGCGAGGCCCACAGGGGGGTGACCGACCCGAACAGCATCTCCGCGGCCTCCAGGTCCTCCGGATCGTCCAGGTCGACGTCGATGTCGTCGGATTCGGCGATCAGGCGGGCGATCCGCTCGGGCGAGGCCAGCACCCCGGGCCCGCGCCTGGCCAGGGCCGCGACCACGGCCAGCCAGTCCGCGTGGTGGATGGCGCACAGCGCCGCGAGCACTCCGTCCTCGTGCCCGAGTTCGCCGTCGACGTCGGCGAACTCCTCCGGGGTGTCGTCCCCGGACAGGTCGGCGACCGGCCCCGCGATGCCCGCCGTGACGGTCAGCCAGAGCTCCTCGTCGTCGTCGGGCAGCGGCCCGCCCTCGTATCCGGCGCAGGCACGCAGCACGTTGCCCGGATAACCGGGGACGGCCAGCACCTGGCGCAGCCGCGCGCTCGCCGCCCGCAGCTCCGCCACGGGCCGCACGGGTTCCGGCAGCTCCGCCAGGATGCGCCGGAGCTCGCCGAGCGCGAACGCCTCCTCCTCGTCCCAGGTCGCGAAGAGCTCCTCGTCCTGCTCGTCGCCCACCGCGACCAGGGGAACCCGCCCGTCGGGAAGCGGGCTGTTGAGCCAGTGCTCCTGCAGATCCTCGTAGGCCTCCCGGGCGGCCTCCTCCCCGCGGGCGAGCGCGTCCGGGTCGATCTCCCCGGCGGCGAGCCGTTCCTCCAGGTGGGCGACCAGCCGGCGGTACATCTCCCCGGCGGCCGGCCCTCGTTCGTCCTCCTCGGGCCAGACGAAGAAGCTCCTGGTCAGCAGGAGCGGCTCGGTCCCGGTGGCCTCCAGCCACCGCTGTACGTCGCCCACCGTGGCGTTGCCCGACTCGATCGCGCCGAGCGTCGCCTTGGCGGACTCCCAGAAGGGCGCGGAGAGCGGGTTGCCCACCGCCAGCAGGGCCCGCCGCAGGTCGGGAAGGGCCACCAGTGCCACCCCCGAAGGAACGGCGAGGAGGGCACGGGCCACATCGCGCCGGGTCAACTCGGCGGCCGGGCGGCCGGCGTGCGCACAGACGAAGTCGAGATCCACGCCCCGGGAGCCTACGCCTCTTCGGGGACGCGCGGGAGGAGGGGCGTACCCGGAGAACCGGAGAAGCGCGTCTGGAAAAGCCGGAAAAAGACGTACGGATCAGTAAACCGCAGGGGACAGCGGCCCTGAAACAGGGAACCATTCTGGTGGGCGGGTGAGGGGGAGGTCGGCCTTGACGGCACTGGTGAAGACGGCGGACGGAAGAACTCTCGCGGTCGACCAGAGCGGGGTGCCGGACGGAATCCCGATCATCCTGCTGCATGGCACGCCCGGCAGCAGGGTCGGCCCCGCCCCCCGGCCCACGATCCTCTACCGCATGGGCATCCGCCTGATCACCTACGACCGCCCGGGCTACGGCCTCTCCGACCGGTTCCCCGGCAGGAGCGTCGCCGACGTGGCGGGCGACGTGGCGGCGATAGCCGACTCCCTCGGCATCGAGCGGTTCGCGGTGATCGGCCGCTCGGGCGGCGCCCCTCATGCGCTGGCCTGCGCCGCCCTGCTGCCGGACCGCACGACCCGGCTGGCCGCGCTGGTCCCCCTGGCCCCGCGCTACGCCGAGGGGCTGGACTGGTTCGAGGGCATGTCGCGCTCCAACGTGATCGAGTACACCGCGGCGGCCCACGGGCACAACGCGCTCAGCGCGCTGCTGGACGCCGTCGCCGACGAGGTCAGGGCCGACCCGACCCGGCTCGTCCCGGCGCTCGACACCGACCTCCCCGAGCCCGACCGCCACATCGTCGCCGATTTCGGGATCCGGCGGATGCTGGCCACGACCTTCGCCGAGGCCCTCAGGGACTCGGCGGCCGGATGGGTGGACGACGCCCTGGCCTTCAACGCGCCGTGGGGCTTCGACCCGGCCCGCATCACCGTGCCGACCATGCTCTGGCACGGTGACGAGGACGTCTTCTCCCCCGTCGGCCACGCGCGCTGGCTGGGCCGGCAGATCCCCGACGCCACGGTGGTCATCCAGGAGGGTGCGGCCCACTTCGGCTCGCTGCGCGTCCTGCCCGACGTCCTGACCTGGCTCGCCGACCGGTGACCCCGGCGGCCGCGCCCCGCAGTACGGCGGTCAGAACGGCTGTGGTTCGAGGTCGCGGTTGATCCGCCGCCACTGCCGCAGATGGGCCAGGGTGGGATGGTCCTCGCCCAGGACGCGGGCCTTGACCACGAGCACCCGTTCCCGCACCCGCTCGGCCTGGGCCGTGCGCCCCATCGTCTGGAGGGTCACCGCCAGGTTGGCCTCGCACGCGAGCGTGTCCGGATGCTCCGGGCCGAGCGCGGTCCGCAGCGTTTCGAGGGTCCGGCGCTCCAGCGCCTCCGCCTCCGCGGTCCGGCCCACGTCGCCCAGGCAGTTGGCCAGGTTGACGGAGGCGGAGAGGGCGAAGGGATGACTCTCGCCGAGCCGACGGCGCAGACCCTCCAGCACCTCCTCCGCCTGGTCCGCCGCCCTGCCCACCTCACCGGTCCCGCGCAGGTAGATGGCCAGGTTGTTACGTGCGATCAGCGTGCCGGGGTGGGTCTCCCCGAGGTTCTCCCAGTAGACGCGCACGATGCTCGCCGCGCGGTCGCGCGCCGCCGCCTTGTCCTCCAGCGCCGACTCGCAGCAGGCCAGCTCCAGGGTGGCGGCCAGCGCGTCGGGGGTTCCCGGATAGCGCTGCCGGTAGCGTTCCTCGGTCTCCTTCGCCAGCTGCCACGCCTCCTGCTGCTCGCCCGCCCGGCGCAGGGAGACCGCCAGGCTCTTGGCGGCCCGGAGGGTGTCCACGAAGTTCTCGCCCAGGGTCTCCTTGTAGTGCTGCAGCGTGGTCCGCAGCATCTCGACCGACTCCCGGTAGATTCCGATCTCCCGCAGGTCGCGGGCGAGCTGGGTGGCGGAGTAGAGCGTGTACGGGTGGGTGGGACCGAGCACGCGGCTGCGCCGCAGCAGGGTGTCCTCGTCGATCTCGCGGGCGTTGTGGCTGTCGCCGACGAGCCGGTACGACAGGGCCAGGTTGTTGGCGGCGGCGAGGGTCCGCGGGTGGTCCTCGCCGTACAGCGTCTTCCACCGCTCGAAGGTCGACTTGTCCAGCTCCAGCGCCTCGCCGTACTCACCGAGCCCGCGCAGGTCGGCGCCGAGCCCGCCGGCGGTCAGCAGCGTGTGGGGGTGCCGGTCGCCGACGACCCTGCGCTGCATGTCCCTGACCCACTCGTCCAGTTCCCGGGCCTCCTGGTACTTGCCCTGGTACCGCTTGACGTTGGCCACGTTGAACAGCAGGTGGAGCCGCTGGCGGTCGTCGGTGCCGAAGATCTCCTCCCAGTAGCCGGCGAGGAGGTCGCCGAGGGTGAGCGCGCTGTCGAAGTCACCGCGCTTCCACAGGTAGCGCACCCGGTCGGTGAGCAGCTGCCGGGTCTCCTCCTCCGTGCACTCGGTCGCGCGGGAGGGCTGCAGGTGCTGCCAGATGAGGTCGTACCTCGTCCAGTTCTCCGGGTCGTCCACCTCGCCCTGGCGCGGCCGGGCGCCGACCAGGATGCGGTGCACCTCGTGGCAGGCCTCGGCCTGCTCCTCCGGCGTCATCTGGCTGCGGATGACGGACTGGACGAGGCGGTGCACCTGGATGGTGTTGTTGCCCTGGTCCACCTTGGCCAGGGCGAACCTGCCGATCTCCTGGATGACCCGGCCGAGCACCAGCTTCTCGCGCAGCGTCTCGTCGTACGGCAGCAGCGAGCGGATCATCTCGTCGCTGTAGAGCAGGGACATCGAGACCGGCTCGGGGGCGAAGAACGCGCAGAGCTGCAGGAGCCGTACCGAGGCGGGGGAACTCTCACGGAGCTGGCCCAGCGAGAGGTTCCAGGTGACCGCCACGGGGTGGGGGTAGTCGGCGGGCTGGCCCATGGACAGCACCCGGGCGGTCTCCGACTCCAGCTGCTCCACGAACGTGGCGGCGGGCATGCCCGTCTCGGCGAGCCAGGCGGCCGCCTGCTCCACCGCGATCGGCAGGTGGCCCAGGGCCGCCGCGACCTCCAGCGCGTCCTCCGCCGCCAGGCCGGGCACCCTGCGGCTCAGGTGCTCCAGGCTCTCCTGCTGGCTGAAGACGTCGACCTCCAGAGGGGCCGCCACGCTCGACCAGGCCTGGTTGCGCGAGGTGATCACGACGTGGCCGGTCCCGCCGGGGAAGAAGTCCCTCAGCTCGTCCGGGTCGCCCGCGTTGTCGAAGACCAGCAGCCAGCGGGAGTGCGGGTTGCCCACCCGGAGCGCCTCCCGTACGGCCCCCACGACCTCGGCGATGTTCTCCCCGACGCGGATGCCGAGCTCGCGGGCCAGATCCTCGAACGCGGCGTTGATGCGCTCGCGGTCCTCCGACGAGACCCACCAGACCAGGTCGTAGTCGGCCTTGAAGCGGTGGGCGTACTCCAGGGCGACCTGGGTCTTGCCCACCCCGCCCAGGCCGTAGAGGGCCTGCGGCAGCACCACGGCCGCGCTGCCGCCCACCAGCTGGCGCCGGAGCGTCTCCAGCACGGTGCCCCGCCCGGTGAAGGCGGCGTTCCTGGTGGAGACGTTCCACACCCGGGGGACGCTGCCCGGGAAGCGCGCGCCCACGGCCGACACGTCCACGGTCGGCACCTCGTCGGTCCTGCCGAAGGCCTTCAGCAACGTCTCGGCGGCCGGCCGCTCGCCGAGCCTGGTGAGGTCGGCCAGCGCCCTGTCCCCGAACGGCGACGGGAAACGCGCCTCGGAGATCCGCACCGGGACCAGCTCGCCCCGCCCCGCCATCTCGGCGGCCGTCAGGCGCGACCACACCTCCAGGGCCCGGGGCGTGCGCAGGTAGGCGCCGGAGAGCACGGCCACGGTCCTGGGCGCCTCCCCCTCGGGCTCCCCGGCCCCCTCCTCCATCATGTCGACGCCGCGCATCGCGACCCGGTACCCCTGCCGGTCGAGTACCGCGGCGATCCAGTCCGCCCACATCCGGTCCTCGTGCGCGTAGCTGATGTGCACGTCGGTCTGGAGCGTGGGGTGCCGCCGCACGAACTTGTCCAGGTGCCGCAGGCGTACGGACTCCTCCAGCCGGGGGAACGAACTCACCTCGCCGTCGCTGATCACCGAGGTGAGCCGCTCGAAGGCGGCCAGCAACGAGCCCGGCCGCGCCGGGTCGTCCCCGAACGTGGAGAGGATCTCCTCGAAGGCGTAGAAGGGCGTGTACGGGATCTCGACCGCGCCCCAGTACTCATCGGCCTCTCCCTGGGTCAGCCCCTTGGGGAAGCCGTCGAACTTCCGCCTGGCCAGGGCGCGCCCGACGTCGCACCGCTCCTTCTCTCCCATGTCGATGCGCATGGGGACGGGGAAGATGCGGATGTTCCTGTCGCGGTAGCGCTCGCTGATGTCCCTGGCCGTCTGCGAGGCGCCGTCGATGCCCTGGTTGGCCAGGGTGAAGCAGTCGACGAGGATGTCGGGCATCTGGACGGTGCAGATGCCCGCGATGTCGCTGGCGCCGGTGCGGCTGTCGATGAGCGTGTAGTCGTAGCACGCCTTCATGTCGGCGCGCAGCGCGTCGAAGAACTGGCCGCCGCCCTGGCGGTCGTAGAAGTTGTCCCAGTTGAACCCGGAGGCCGGGGAGGAGTAGTCACGGTTGGCACGGCCGGGCGAGAGGTAGTCGAGAGTCCCGCCGTCGGGGAACTCCCAGTCCAGCGAGATCGCATGCTTCTCCGCCCTGGCGTACTCCTTGTGCCAGTCTCCGGGGCGAGGCTCGTTGCGCATCGCCGCCCACTGGTAGTCGGAGATCAGGTCGATGACGCCCGCCGTGGTGGTCGCCACCCCCGGCGCGAGAAACGGGTTGAAGAACTTGTGCAGCCCGGGGGAGTCCAGGTCCCAGTCCACCACGAGCACCCGCTTGCCCGCGCTGGCGAGGATCCACGCCGTGTTGGCCAGCGCCATGGTGCGGCCGGTGCCGCCCTTGTACGAGTAGAAGGTGACGACCTGTCCTTCGCTCATGGTCAATCCTCCGGCCTGGTCAGCTTGGGACGGTCGATCTTGTCGCCGTCGGGGGGGTAGGCGGGGGCGCGGTTCAGGAACCGCTGCTCCGCCCTGCGCAGGACGTCGGGCAGCACGGTCTGGAAGTCGTCGAGTGTCGGGATGTACGGCCTGGCCTCCGGCTCGGCGAGCTTGCTGGCCAGGGCCGCGCGCAGGTGGCCCCGGAGCCGCTCCTGGTTCTCCATCGTCTCGGGGTCGTCCCGGTTCCACGGGACCATGACCGTCACCCACGGCCGTCCCGACCTGTCCACCGGGTGCAGCGCCCGTTTGCACTCCTCGATGGAGGTCGCCCACGGGTCCACCAGCATCACCCCCGGGGCGTGGGAGTCGTCGGCCGCGAGCATCTCGGCGTGTTCGTCCAGGGAGCCGATCTCCGGCAGGAACCCCCGGGAGCGCGCCACCTCGGCGACGCAGGCCGCCAGCGTCTTGCCGTCGTCGTCCGTGCGGTAGGGGTTCCACCGGGGAGGCGTGTCGCCGTAGTAGGCGGGGTTCCTCCCCGGCGGGAGGGTCTCCGTGTCGGGCGCCACGACCGTCACCGTGATCGGCCGCTCGGGCGTGCTGTCGGCGAACACGCTCCTGGCCTCGGTGAAGTTCGGGATGTCCCCGCGCGGCATCGGGGTGCTCTCCGCCACCTCGATGATCCGCTGCCCGAGCTCGTGGATGGCGTTCTGGTAGTGGTCCCGGTACTTCTTGAGCTTCATGATCCCGTAGAAGCCCTTGTCGGCGTAGTGCCGGCCGAGGTCGGTGTGGTTGAACTGGATGTCCCGCGCCACCTGGGGCATCGACTCGGGCCTGACCGGCGTCCAGAGCGCGGGGACGATCGCGTTGGGCATCAGCCCTCCGGCCGCGATGTGATCACTGGCCCGCTCCAGGAATGAGGCCCATTCCTTGCCGCAGGCCTCGCTCTCGAAATAGCGCGGCGAGTAGAGCGGGACGAACACCCGGCAGGTGGAGAGTTGCTCGGAGAGCGTGCGCGGCCAGTTCTCCCCGGTCCTCAGACCCCGGTCCATATATCCGGCCGCACCGGCCGGCAGGCCCGTGTGGTGCAGGATGTAGTCGCACAACGCACGGAAGAGCTTTTCCACCCACTGGTTGGGATCACTGGAGTCCGTACCGTCATGCGACGGGACATGCGCGTAGCTGAGGAAGAAATAAGGCCCTTGGTAACCCCCCGAAGGGTACGGCGCTGCCATCCGCCTCCCTTCCCCTGTGAATACACACTATAGAAACGCAGGGTTTATTGGGAAAGAGCAGATTTATGCCGCGGGCAGCCCGGGATCGGAAACGACGGAAGGCGTCCGGCCGCTTTAGGGGATATCACGGACGCGGCGAGGCCGTTTCGGCCGCCCATTTCTCCCGGTGGTCACGGGCCGAGCGGTCGGCGTGTGCCGAGGCCGCCTCCGGAACGGGTTCGTCCCACCACGCCGCGGCCGACCTCCGCATCTGCGCCACGAACCTCTCGCCGAGCGGGGTCAGCGCGCCCGAGGAGGCGAGTGTCTCGACCGCATCCGCGGTCTGCCGCCGCCAGCGGGCGAACTGCTCGTTCCCCCGTCCCGGTACGGCACGGCGGCGGACCCGCCAGAAGTCGGTGACCGCGAGGTGGGCGTAGGTCCCCTGGAGCAGGCCCTCCAGCGGCCGGGGGTCGTCCCGCCAGGGGGCGTAGAACAGCCGCGTGTCCTGCTCGTCGTAGAGATCGAGGATGTCCAGGATCGCGCCCAGCTTGACGTGCTGGAACTCGTGGATCAGCAGCAGCGCGAGAGTGGCGGGGTCGTCGGGCAGCGCCGCCGCGACGGCGCCGAACGCGTGCCGCGCGGTCGAGCTCACCTCCCGGCCCTCGGGCCCGGGGGTGAGCGGCATCAAGGTGGTGAGCCCGGCGCGCAGACCCGGCGCGTAGTCGGGGTGGTCGGACTCGACCAGCGCCCAGGCCTGTTCGAAGGCCCGCTGCCAGGCGGCCGCCTGGTCGTCGGTGAGCCGGCTCGCAGCCGGCCACTGGTGGCAGTCCCGGAACGGATCGGTGTCCTCGATCGCGACGGAGAAGTCTCCGGCGGAGACCCGTCTCACGGGGTGCCAGCCGGGACGGCCGGCGCCGCCCCGGCCGTCGCCGTTCTCCCCGTCGACCGGCGTGACCGTGCCCGGCGTGCCGTCCCCGGCGAGCGCGAACGTTCCGCCCGCCGTCTCCAGCCGTGCCGTGCCGCCCGCCTCCGGTGCCGCACCGCCGGGATCCGTCTCCAGGACCCCCAGCGTGGGCAGGTGGACCGCGCCCGCGATGACCTGGACGTCGAGCGCGGCGGTGACGCCGGCGCGGATCGCCATGGCGGCGGCGATGTTGGCCAGGTGGCCCGCGTGGCGGCCGTCGCGAAGGCACTCGGTGGCCCAGACCCGGACGTACGGGTGCGCCAGGACGGCGGCGACCACCTCGGGATGCGTGCCGTCCAGCGTGGAGATCAGCTCCCAGGCCGCCGCCGCGCCCCCGCCGGCGGTCACGGGGGCGTTCCCGGGAGCGTTCCCGGCGACGGGTGCGTTGACGGCCGCGTTGACGGCCGCCAGCAGGCCCCTCCGCAGGCTCCGCTGCGACTGGGCCAGGTGGCTCACCTCGTCCGAGCCGCCGAGCCCGGAGGCGAGGGTGTCGATGGTCGCGGACGGCACGGTGTGGGTCGGGGCGTGCATCTTCATCCTGCGGCGAACGTGGGTGATGAGCTTGAACAGGTCGGCGGAGAACACGCTGGGGTTGGCGAACCCCGAGCCGGTCCGGTAGCGGTGGGCGTAGAGTCCGCCGCCGCAGCTGTCCACGACCGGGCAGGCGCGGCACTCCCCGCACAGGCCGTCGAGGCCCTGCTGGCGGGCGAGGATGCCGGTGTGCCGGGCCACCTCGTCGAGGGTGTGCCGCAGCACGTGCAGACCCGTCTCGGGAGCCCCGTCGAAGGCGGTCTTCAGCGAGTCGGCCTGCTCGTAGCCGCCGTCGGTCTCGACGACGACCAGGTCGGACGGCTGCAGCCCGAGCGACTCGGTGAGGCTCGGCTCGCCCGCCGTGGTCCTGATGATCGACTCGAACATCCTGACCGGCGTGGTGCCGCCCTCCGCCGCCCAGGTCTCGAAGACCGTGATGAGCCAGTCGGCGTACGCCGTGGGCGTCGGGCGCGGCGGAGGGTCGTCCCAGGTCGCGTGCGGGAGCAGGAAGTCGATGCGGGGCGGCTCCAGCGCGACGAGCCCGCGGTAGACCGCGATCGGGTCGTTGGCGACGTCGACGGTGCACAGCAGCCCGGCGTACAGCTCGGGACGGGTGCGCAGCAGCTCGACGGCCCGGATCACCCGGTCGTAGCTGCTGCGCCCGTCGGCGAAGCGCCGGTGCCGGTCGTTGGCGGCCCGGTCGCCGTCCAGCGAGACCCCGACCTTGACGCCGTGCTCGGCGAACACCTCGCAGAAGCGCTCGTCGAGCAGGACGCCGTTGGTGTGGATCCGCAGGTCGAGCTCGCAGAGCCCGTCGAGGTGGCCGCGCAGCTCCGCCGCGATGCGGCCGAGCCTGGCGGGTCCGGCGAGCAGGGGCTCACCGCCGTGCATGACCACGTGCACCCGGTCGAGACCGTGCTGCTTGACGTGCTCGGCGATGCGCACGGCCGTCCAGGAGACGACCTCGTCGGAGATCGCCTTGGGACGGCCGCGCCAGCTCTGGTCGGCGTGCTCGTAGACGTAGCAGTGGTCGCACGCGAGGTCGCACCTGCTGTGGACCTTGAGAACGAACTGCCGGAACGGCACGAAGGGCCTGCTCACGGCGGCCCTCCCGGAAATCAGATGGACGAGTTGAACGCGGCCACGTGCACCCGCCGGACATCCGGCGAGTCAGGAAGGATCCTGCGCACGATCTCGTCGAACTCGGCCTGGCGGACGAGGGAGAGCGGGACATCACGGAGATCCCTGATGTCCGACGTGACTTCGGCCTGCTTCTCACCCGTTGCGTTCATGGGCCTCAAACCGCTCTATGTGCTGGCAGGCTCGCTGGAGCCTGTTGATTGGACGGAGAACGGAGAGTTACACCGACCCTGAGGCGATTCTAGCTCCCCGCGATGCGCGCACTGAGGCCTGAACGAGCCGCAGGCAGAGAAGTATTGCACAGCCGTTAGATCAAAGTCACCCGGAAGCAAGGTTCAAAATGCTATGTACCGTTTTATGCCTCAATCAGGTCCACCGTGTCTTCTTACACTTCAGTTACCCTCATGGATAACCGAGGGACACTTTGCCGAATCTGCGAATTTCCACCGTGAGGTGATCGCACCCTCCGGAGCGTGGCCGGTCGGAGCCCCCGCCACCCGCGCGCCCTCCGTCCGCCCTCCCCCGGTTTACTGGGGCGGGGCCACGCGGGGTAGGACCCACCGTGCCGGGCCCTTCGCGTCCCGCGCTCTGAGAACGCACCGACCCAGGAGTTCCCGTTGAACAAGCTGAAGGACGCCACCAGTCCTTACCTGCTCCAGCACGCCGACAACCCGGTCCACTGGTTCGAGTGGGGCGAGGAGGCGTTCGCCGAGGCCAGGCGGCGGGACGTGCCGCTGCTGATCAGCGTGGGCTACTCGGCCTGCCACTGGTGCCATGTCATGGCGCACGAGTCCTTCGAGGACGAGGGCACGGCCGCGCTGATGAACGAGCACTTCGTCAACGTGAAGGTGGACCGTGAGGAACGCCCCGACGTGGACGCCGTCTACATGACGGCCACGCAGGCGATGACGGGCCACGGCGGGTGGCCGATGACGGTCTTCGCCACCCCGGAGGGCCATCCCTTCTACACCGGCACCTACTTCCCCCGGCCGCAGTTCCAGCGCCTGCTGGCCGGGGTCTCGAACGCCTGGAACGGCGACCGCGAGGCCGTGCTGACCCAGAGCTCGAAGATCGTCGAGGCGCTGGGCGGGCGCTCCTCCCTCCCGCCGGGCCCGCTGCCCACACCGGAGACCCTCACCCAGGCCGTGCGGAGCCTCGCCTCCTCCTTCGACCCGGCGCGCGGCGGCTTCGGCGGGGCCCCCAAGTTCCCGCCCTCGATGGCGCTGGAGTTCCTGCTCCGGTACGGCGCCGCAGGGGGTCCCGAGGCGGAGACGGCGGTCTCGATGGCCGGGCGCACGCTGGAGGCCATGGCCAGGGGCGGGATCTACGACCAGCTCGGCGGCGGGTTCGCCCGCTACAGCGTGGACGCCGAGTGGGTCGTGCCGCACTTCGAGAAGATGCTCTACGACAACGCCCTGCTGCTGCGGGTCTACGCGCACTGGTGGCGGTCCACCGGCTCGGAGCTGGGCAGGCGGGTGGCGTTGGAGACCGCCTCCTTCCTGCTGGCCGAGATGCGCACCCCCGAGGGCGGCTTCGCCTCGGCGCTCGACGCCGACAGCGAGGGGGTGGAGGGCAAGTTCTACGCCTGGACCGTGGACGAGCTCCAGGAGATCCTCGGCGAGGACGACGGCGACTGGGCGGCCGGGGTGTTCGAGGTCACCGGCTTCGGGACGTTCGAGCACGGCACCTCGGTGCTCCAGCTCCTGTCCGGCCCGGACGATCCCGAGCGGTTCGAGCGGGTCCGCTCCGCCCTGCTCGCGGCCCGCTCCCGCCGGGTACGGCCGGGCCGGGACGACAAGGTGGTCGCCGCCTGGAACGGCCTGGCCATCGCGGCCCTGGCCGAGACGGGCGCCCTGTTCGACCGGCCCGACCTGGTCGAGGCCGCCCGGGCCGCCGCCGTACTGCTGGACGAGGTCCACACGCGGGGCGCCGACGAGGCCGGGGCCGAAGCAGGCGGCACGGGCGTCCGGCTGCTGCGCACCTCGCGCGACGGGCGGGCGGGCGGCAACGCCGGGGTGCTGGAGGACTACGCGGACCTCGCCGAGGGTCTGCTCGCCCTGTACGGGGTGACCGGGGAGGCTCGCTGGTTCCACCGCGCCGGGGCGCTGCTGGAGACCGTGCTCGCCCACTTCTCCGACGGCTCCGGAGGGTTCTTCGACACCGCCGACGACGCCGAGCGGCTTTTCCAGCGCCCGCAGGACCCCACCGACAACGCCACCCCCTCCGGCCAGTTCGCCGCCGCCGGCGCCCTGCTCTCCTACGCCGCTCTGACGGGCTCGGCCCGCCACCGGGAGGCGGCGGAGGCGGCCCTCGGCACGGTCAGCGTCCTCGCGGCCCAGCACGCCCGCTTCGCCGGCTGGGGCCTGGCCGTGGCGCAGGCAGCCGTCTCCGGGCCTGTCGAGGTGGCCGTCGTCGGTCCGGTGGATGACCCCGCCACCGCCGCGCTGCACCGAACCGCCCTGCGCTCCCCGGTCCCTGGCCTGGTCGTCGCCCTCGGAGAGCCCGGCTCGCCCGGTGTGTCCGGTGTGCCGCTCCTCGACGGCCGGGGGCTGGTGGACGGCTCCCCCGCCGCCTACGTGTGCCGGGGCTTCACCTGCAGGATGCCGGTGACCACCCCGGCCGCCCTGGAGATCGAGCTGGTCTCCTGACGGCCGTCGCCGGTCCGGTCGCCGGGACCCCGGCCGCTCCCATCCGTGAGCACTCGGACAAGCCCCGCCCCTGGGCAGACGTGTTCCGCGGGGATTGCTGAGAGCAATATCTATTGCTCTCAGCAATCCCCACGAAAAGGGTCGGCGGTTCCGTCACGGATCCGTCCGCCTGTTCTGGCCGTACGCGTTCTGCCACAGCCCCCTGGGCCGCACGATCATCCCGGAGGCGGCTTCCGCCACCGGTTCGGCTAGCCGACAGGCCGGGTACTGTTCCCGGGCTCCGCGCGGCGATCGGTGGTGCTGGGATCGCCCCCCTCGCCGCCTCCGCCGGTCCCGCCGGTCCCGGAGCCGTCGCCGCCTCCGCCGGTCCCGCCGGTCCCGCCGGTCCCGCCGGTCCCGCCGGTCCCGCCGTCACCGGTCTCGCCGCCGTCCCCCGTCCCGTCCCCGCCGGTTCCGTCCCCGGTCCCGTCGCCCTCTCCGTCGCCGGAGCCGTCGGGGTCGGGGACGCCGGTCTGGCCGGGGTCGGGGACGGGGACGGCCGTCTCCTCCGGGGCCGGTGTGGGGACGGCCGTCTCCCCGGGGACCGGCCGGGGATCGACGATCTCGCTGCCCCCGCCGTAGCCGCCGTCGTGGGGGCCGTCACCGTACGGATCCGAGCGATCGTCGCCCGACGGCTCCGGGAACTGCTCGACCGGCTTGCCCGCCATCGCCTCGGACATGAAGGCGCGCCAGATCTGGGCCGGGTACTGTCCGCCGGACTGGGCGCTCCCGCCCACCACCACCGGCTTGTTGTCGTCGCGGAACATGTTCACGGCGACGGAGAGCTGCGGGGTGAACCCGGTGAACCAGGCCGATGCCGACTTGTCGGTGGTGCCGGTCTTGCCGGCCGCCGGGCGGTCGTAGAGACGGGCCGCGGTACCGGTGCCGCCCGTGACGACCTCCGTCAGCGCGTAGGTGACGTCGGCGGCGGTCTGAGTGGAGAAGACCTGTTCGCCCTTCTCCACGACCTTGGTCTTCTCCTTGCCGTCGGCGATCGAGCGGATCACGTGGGCCGGGCGGCGCACGCCGTTCGCGGCGAAGGTGGCGAAGCCGGAGGCGTTCTGCACGGCGCTCACCGAGGCCACGCCCAGCGGCAGGGTGGCCGCGTTCTGGTGGGGGGTGAGCTGGTCGACGGGGATGCCCGCGGCTTCGGCGGTCTCGACGACCTCGTGCAGGCCGACGCGCTGGCCGAGGTCGACGAACGCGGTGTTCACCGAGTGCCGCATGGCCCTGACCAGATCGACCTGGCCGTAAGACCTGCCGCCCGAGTTGGGGATTCCCCTGGGGGCGGAGGCGACCCGCATGGGCGAGTTGCCCTCCACCCGGGTTCCGAGGTCGAAGCCGTTCTCCAGGCCCGCGGCCAGCACGTAAGCCTTGAAGGTGGAGCCGGCCTGCACCTCGGCGGAGAAGGAGTTGTCGAACTTGTTGGCGCTGTAGCTGGGCCCTCCGTAGAAGGCGAGGACCTCGCCGGTCGCGGGGTCGACGGCGGCCAGGCCGGTGCGAACCTGCTTCGGGGTGTCCTCGGGCAGGACCGAGGTGACCGCCCGCTCGGCGGCCTCCATCAGCTTCTTGTCGAAGGTCGAGACGATCTTCAGCCCGCCCTGGTTGACCATCTCGTCGGTGTAGCCGCGCCTCTTGAGCTCGGCCATGACCTGGTCGAGCATGTAGCCCTTCTGGCCCTCGGGCGTGAAGACCGCCTTGGGCTCCCGCAGCGCGGGGAACTTCGTCTTGGCCGCCTCCGCCGGGGTGAGCGCTCCGGTCTTCACCATGCCGTCGAGCACCCATCGCCAGCGCGCCTCGGCCGCTTCCAGGTCGGGGCCCTTGGGGTCGGCGAAGCGGGAGGGCTGCTGGATCACCGCGGCGAGATAGGCGCTCTCGGCCACGGTCAGCTCGTCGGCGCCCTTGCGGAAGTAGGCGTCGGCCGCGGCCTGGATGCCGTCGGCGCCCCGGCCGAAGTAGATCGTGTTGAGGTACTGCTCCAGGACCCAGTTCTTGGACTGGGAGCGGTCCACCTTCAAGGAGATCATGATCTCCTTGAGCTTGCGGACGGCGGAGCGCTCCTGGCTGAGGCCGCTGTAGTAGTTGCGCACCATCTGCTGAGTGATCGTCGAGCCGCCCTGGAGCTGCCGCCCGGTGACCGTGGACCACACCGCCCGCGCGGTCCCCCGGAGGGAGACGCCGCTGTCGGAGTAGAACGAGCGGTTCTCGGCCGCGATGACCGCGTCCTTCAGACTGTCGGCGACCTTGTCCAGCTTCACGACGCGGCGGTTGACGCCCTGCTTGGCGAGAACGGTCTTGCCGTCGCGGTAGTAGATCACCGACCCCTGCGCGGTCGCGCCGGCCTGGGTGCTGTCCGGGATGGGGGTCATCGCCCACGCCACCGCGAACAGCGCGAGCGACGCGACGAAGCCGACGCCGAAGACGACGAGCGCGGCCCGCAGGACCCTTCTCCCGCGACTGCCCTTCCCCACCTGACGACACCCCCGTTTCAGGCCGCAGCGACCCCCGTCAGCTGGGCGAACCGTTAAGGGTAAACGATGGATAACGAAACCTGATTCCCATCTTTGGATGGTACGGCTAGCGTCCGCCCTGGTGGGGGAGGTCCGCCACCAGGGGAAGGATCCGGTATGGCACGGGGGTGTCCAGCGCGATCACCGACGAGGTCCTGACGACTCCCCGGACCTCGACGATCAGGTCGATGACCCGCTGCAGGTCGGCGTTGCTGCGCGCCACCACCCGGCAGTGCATGTCGTCGCCGCCGGTGATCGTGTGCACCTCCAGCACCTGCGGGATCTTCGCGAGCTGGTCGGCGACCGGGTCGTGCCCGCTGATCTGGCGGATCTGCAGGGTGACGAAGGCGGTCACGTCGTAGCCGAGCGCGGCGGGCGCGATGTCGGGACCGAATCCGGTGATCACCCCTCGGGCGGCCAGCCGGTCGAGGCGGGCCTGGACCGTCCCCCGGGCCACGCCGAGCCGCCGGGAGCACTCCAGTACGCCCAGCTTGGGCTCCTCCGCGAGCAGGGCGATGAGCCGGGCGTCGAGCTGATCAATCGTCATGGTGTACAGGGTAACCGTCATTACCAGCCAGTAGCTATACAGGTTGTCTACCTGAATAAGTAACTGTTGCACAGACAGCCCACCGAAACCGAAAGTGGGGCTATGAGTGACGTCTTTCCCGTGAACGGCATGGACGCCGTCGTCTTCGCCGTGGGCAACGCCAAGCAGGCCGCCCACTACTACTCCACCGCCTTCGGCATGCGGCTGGTGGCCTACAAGGGCCCGGAGAACGGCAGCCGTGACGAGGTCGCCTATGTCCTCACCTCCGGAAGCGCCCGGTTCGAGCTGCGGGGATCCCTGCGGCCGGGCACCGACCTCGCCCGGCACGTCGCAGAGCACAGCGACGGCGTGATCGACCTGGCCATCGAGGTCCCGGACGTGGAGGCCGCCTACGCCCACGCCCTTGCCCAGGGCGCCAGGGGGCTGGCGGAGCCGTACACGATGGAGGACGACCACGGCAAGGTGGTCCTCGCCGCGATCGCCACCTACGGCGAGACCCGGCACACCCTGGTCGACCGCTCCAACTACAGCGGGCCGTACCTGCCCGGATACGCCGCGGCCGAGCCGCTCGTCGCCCCGCCCGACGTGAAGAACGGCCGGCTCTTCCAGGCCGTCGACCACTGCGTCGGCAACGTGGAGCTCGGCAAGATGGACGAGTGGGTGGAGTTCTACAAGAGGGTCATGGGCTTCACCAACATGGCCGAGTTCATCGGCGACGACATCGCCACCGAGTACTCGGCGCTGATGTCCAAGGTCGTCGCCGACGGCACCCGCAAGGTGAAGTTCCCGCTCAACGAGCCGGCGATCGCCAAGAAGAAGTCCCAGATCGACGAGTATCTGGACTTCTACGGAGGCCCGGGCGTGCAGCACATCGCGCTGGCCACCAACGACATCCTGACCACGGTCGACCACATGCGCGCGGCCGGGGTGAAGTTCCTGGACACGCCCGACTCCTACTACGACGACCCGGAGCTGCGGGCCCGCATCGGCGAGGTCCGCGCGCCGATCGAGGAGCTGAAGAAGCGCAGGATCCTGGTCGACCGCGACGAGGACGGCTACCTGCTGCAGATCTTCACCAAGCCGGTCCAGGACCGCCCGACGGTCTTCTTCGAACTCATCGAGCGCCACGGCTCGCTCGGCTTCGGCAAGGGCAACTTCAAGGCGTTGTTCGAGGCCATCGAGCGTGAGCAGGAGCTCCGCGGCAACCTGTGAGCCGCCAGGCCTCCCTCCGGACGGGGCCGGTCCGCCGCGGCGGACCGGCCCCGTCCGGTCGACGACCCGACGACCCCGGAATCCGTCACTGTCAGTGCCGGCCCCTTCCGGCTCGCGTAGTCTTGCGAACCTGCGCCCCGGCACGGCACGGCCCGGGCCGGAAAGGGGACAGCTCACCATGGCGTCGGGTCGGCCCGCCATCGCGGCAACCACCGTCCTTCTGCTCGCGCTGGGCTGCTCCGGGTCCGGCGAGACCGGCACCCCCGTCACGGGGAGCGCGCCGCCCGGCATCGCCTCGCCCGCGAGCACCCCGCCCGCCGCGGGCCCGGGTGCGCCCGGGATCGGAGACCCCGACTTCCCCACCGACGGCAACGGCGGCTACGACGTCGAACACTACGGCCTGAAGATCGACTACAACCCGGGGGCCAAGCACCTGTCCGGCGTGGCCACGATCAGGGCGAAGGCCCTCCAGGAGCTGTCCAGCTTCAACCTCGACCTGTCCGGGTTCACGGTCGAGCGGGTCGCCGTGGCCGGCGGCCCCACCACGTGGCAGCAGGGCCTCGTGTTCGAGCGGACCGGGGACGAGCTGACAGTGACCCCCTCCGACCCGATCCCCGCCGGGACGGCGTTCACCGTCGAGGTCGCCTACGCCGGGGAGCCCCGGCCCGTCAAGAACTCCTCCAACCTCGGCACCTACGGGTTCATCCCCACCCGGGACGGGGCCTTCGTCACCTGCGAGCCGAACGGCGCCAAGACCTGGTTCCCCGGCAACGACCACCCGTCCGACAAGGCGCGCTACGACTTCGAGATCACCGTTCCCGCCGGGCTGACCGCGCTGGCCAACGGGGAGATGACCGACAGGCCGCGGACCACCGGCGGGAAGACCACCTACCGCTGGCGGGAGGACCACCCGATGGTGACCTACCTGGCCACCATGACCCTGGGCAGGTTCGAGCTGCGCGAGGGGACGACGGCCTCCGGCATCAAGAACCTGGCCGCCGTGGATCCGCGTTTCCGCGACTCTCTGGACGACCTCTACACGCTCTCGGGGAAGATCACCGACTACTGGGCCACCGTGTTCGGCCCCTACCCGTTCTCCTCCACCGGTGGCGTGGTGGACGACTTCTCCGCCGGTTACGCGCTGGAGAACCAGACCAAGCCCATGTACGGCGGGTTCGACCCGGATGAGGGCATCATCGCCCATGAGCTCGCCCACCAGTGGTTCGGCAACAGCCTCAGCATCCGGCGGTGGAAGGATCTCTGGCTCAACGAGGGCTTCGCCACCTACGCCGAATGGCTCTGGTCGGAGCACGAGGGCGACTCCACCGCCGAGCAGCTCTTCCGCCGCCACTACGCGGCCGGGCAGGACGACGCGATCTGGAAGTACGCCCCCGGCCGGGCCCGGCCGGACGACCTGTTCAACAGCTCGGTCTACACCCGGGGCGGGATGACCCTGCACGCGCTCCGGCAGCGCATCGGCGACCGGGTCTTCTTCGAGCTGCTGAAGACGTGGAGCGGGGAACACAAGTACGGCTACGTCACGACCGAGGAGTTCACGGCGCTGGCCGAGAAGCTCTCCGGCAAGCGGCTCGACGCGCTCTTCGACGCCTGGCTGTTCCAGGAGCGCAAGCCCACCACCTGGTAGAACCACCGGAGCACGGTGCCGTCCGGGGAGCGCGGGACCGTCCGGCCCGGCGGGCGGCGCCGTACGGCTCAGCCGGAGACGGGCCGGTAGCCGTGTCCGCGCAGGGAGCCCAGCACCTCCTCGGCGTGCTCGGGCCCCCGGGTCTCCAACTGGAGCTGGACCTCGACCTCGCCCAGGTTCACCCCGACCCGCTCGTGCGCGATGTCCAGCACGTTGGCCCGCAGCCGCGCCACCTCGGCCGTCAGCGCCGCCAGCGTGCCGGGCCGGTCGGGCAGCGAGACGCGCAGGGTCAGGTAGCGCCCCGCCGCGGCCAGGCCGTGCCGCAGGACCTTGGCCAGGAGCAGCGGGTCGATGTTCCCCCCGGAGAGCACGGCCACCACGGGCGGTTCGAAGACCTGCGGGTGGGCCAGGACGGCCGCCACCCCCGCCACCCCGGCGGGCTCGACGACCTGCTTGGCTCGCTCCAGGCACAGCACCAGCGCCCGGGAGATCTCCTGCTCGGTGACCGTGACCACGCTGTCGACCAGGTAGTGGATCAGCTCGAAGGGCAGCTCGCCCGGCCGGCCCACCGCGATGCCGTCGGCCATCGTGACGGCGGGCTGGACCATGACCGGGTGCCCGGCCGAGAGCGAGACCGGGTAGGCGGCGGCCCGCTCCGCCTGCACCCCGACGATCCGCACACCGGGCCGGAGGGACTTGACCGCGAGCGCGACCCCCGCGGCCAGGCCGCCGCCGCCCACGGAGAGCACGATCGTGCCGGTCTCCGGGAGCTGCTCCAGGATCTCCAGCCCGATCGTGCCCTGCCCCGCGATGACGTCGGGATGGTCGAAGGGGTGGATGAACACCGCTCCGGTCCGCTCGGCGTGCTCCCGGGCCTCCGCCAGCGCGACGTCCACGGTGTGCCCGGCGAAGATCACTTCGGCGCCGTAGGAGCGGGTCGCGGCCACCTTGGGCAGGGGCGCGCCCTCGGGCATGTAGACCGTCGCCTTGGCCCCGAGCAGGCCGGAACCGAGCGCCACGCCCTGCGCGTGGTTGCCCGCGCTGGCCGCGACCACGCCCCGTCCCAGCTCCTCCCGCGTCAGCCGGGCGATCCTGACGTAGGCGCCGCGCACCTTGAACGAGCCGGAACGCTGGAGGTTCTCGCACTTGAGATGGACGGGCCCGCCGATGGCGTCGGAGAGCACGTGGGAGTGGAGGACCGGGGTCCGCACGGCGACGCCGGCCAGGAGCTCACGGGCGGCGACCACGTCCTCGAAGGTCACCTGCTGCGCTGACATGCGGGTTATCCTCCCACCCGGCGGGCGCGGACCAGGCCAGGCCGAGGGCCCGGCCCGTACGGCGCGGCGGGTGTGCGAAGCCGTACCTAGTGAGCCGGTCTTGAGCTGTGGTGTCACCACATGAGGTGAATTGTGTTTCAGGCCGCAGCGCGAGGTGACGAGACCTCCGCGCCGCGTTCTGCTGGAGGGATGAGTGATCCACGACTGGAGCCGCTGGTGCTGACCGAGCTCGAACGCTCGACGTTGCAGGGGTGGGTGAAACGCCGTACGACCGCGCAGGGCTTGGCACTGCGGGCACGGATCGTGCTGGCCTGCGCCGAGGGCGGCAGCAACATGGCGGTGGCCGGACGCTTACGGATCCACCGTAAAACCGTGGCCCGCTGGCGCAGCCGGTTCCTGTCCGCCCGGCTGAACGGACTGCATGACGAGCCCCGGCCCGGCGTGCCGCGCACCATCACCGACGCCCAGGTCGAGGAGGTGGTAGTGCGCACGCTGGAAGAAGTCCCTGCCGGAGCCACCCACTGGTCCAAACGCGAGCTGGCCCGGAAGGTGGGCATCTCCCCGACCAGTGTGCTGCGGATCTGGCGGGCGTTCGGCCTGCAACCGTGGCGGACCGAGGACTTCAAGATCTCCCCGGACCCGCTGCTGATCGACAAGATCCGGGACGTGGTCGGACTGTATCTGGCCCCGCCGGCCGGCGCGGTGGTGTTCTCGATGGATGAAAAACCCCAGATCCAGGCCCTGGAACGGACTGCGCCCGTCCTACCGATGCTGCCCGGGACCCCGGAGCGGCGCAGCTTCGACTACATCCGGCACGGCACTGTGGACCTGTTCGCCGCGCTGAACACCGCAACCGGCCAGGTGATCAGCAAACTGTCGGCCCGGCACCGCGCGATCGACTTCCGCGACTTCCTGGCCGAGATGGACCTGCAGGTCGAACCCGACCTGCAGGTCCATGTGATCTGCGACAACCTCGCGGCGCACAAGGCGCCGCTGGTGCACCGCTGGCTGCTGGCCCATCCACGCTTCACGCTGCATTTCACCCCAACCTATGCCTCGTGGATCAACCAGGTCGAACGTTGGTTCGCCGAGTTGCAGCGACGCTGCCTGGAGCGTGGGGTGTTCTGCTCCCTGGGGGCGCTGACGACCGCTCTGGAGGAATGGATCGCGTTCTGGAACGACAATGCCAAGCCGTTCCGGTGGACCAAGACTGCCGACCAGATCATCGACCGTATCTGCCGCTACTGCGACAGGATCTCAAGACCGGCTCACTAGTCCCCGGGCGACCAGTAGCGGTCGGCGGCGAGGACGAGGGCGGCGGCGCCGACGAGACCGGCGTCCTGGCCGAGGGAGGCGGGGACGACGCGGACCCGCCGGGCGAAGTCCAGCCTGGCGTGGGCCCGGAGGGTCTCCTCCATCGGGTCGAACAGCAGGGGTCCCGCCTGCGAGAGGCCGCCGCCGATGGTGACCACGTCGAGGTCGCACAGATGGGTGGCGGAGGCGATGGCCAGGCCGAGCGCCCGCCCGGCCCTGCCCATGGCGGCCAGGGCGATCCCGTCCCCGGCGGCGGCGTCCAGCGCGAGCTGCCGCCCGCTGGCGGCCGCTGCCTCGACGTATGCCGGGGCGTCCGGTCCCGGTGCGTCACCGGCGGTCCCGGCCCCCTGTCCCGTGGCCCCGCTCATGGCCCCGCTCGTGGCCCCGCCCGTGGCTTCGTCTGTGCCCGTGCCCGTGACCCGCCCCTGGACCCGGCCCGGGGTCCAGCCCTGCTCGACCGCCCAGGCCGCCAGGCCGGGCCCGCGGGCGATGGCCTCCAGGCAGCCGCGGCCGCCGCAACCGCAGACGGGGCCGCCGGGATCGACCACGATGTGCCCGATGTGCCCAGCGTTCCCGCTGCCGCCGTCGATCAGCCGGTCACCGAGGACCAACCCGCCGCCCACCCCGGTGGACACGACCATGCCCAGCATGTTGGCGCTGCCCCGCCCCGCCCCGCGCCAGTGCTCGGCGACGGCCACGCAGACGGCGTCGTTGTGGATGCGGACCGGCACCCCGGGGAACCGTCCGGCCAGCCGGTCCCGCAGCGGGAAGGCACGCCAGCCGGGCATGTTCAGCGGCGAGACGGCCCCGTCCGGCCACGACATCGGGCCCCCGCAGCCGATTCCCACCCCGGCGACCGGGGAGCCGCCGGTGACGCCGGCGACCAGCTCGTCGAGCGCCTTCCACAGGGTCGCGGCGTCGCCGCCGGGCGGGGTGGCGACCCGCTCGGCCCTCCGGACGTCTCCGTCGGGGCCTACCAGCGCGGCGGCGAACTTCGTCCCGCCGATGTCGACGGCGAGCACAGACTCGGACATTCAACGATCATAGGACTGCCCCGCCGGTGGGCGGGAGGAGGAGAAGGCCAGCAGGCACGCGGTGAACCCGTGCACGTGGTTGCGGCTCCCCACCGGGCCGATCTCCCCTGCCGCGAAGAACCCGGCCACGCCGATGGGCCCCATGGTGTCGCTGACCGCCATCGTGTCGTGGTCGGCGGTGCCGAACATGGCCGAACCCCGGCCGTTGCACGAGAACAGCAGTGCGCCGTCCACCCGGCCGAACTCCTCCCGGTGGGCGTCGAGCAGTTCGTAGAGGTCCTCGTCGGCGGTGGCGGCGTCGCGGACCTGGAAGCGGACGGTGCGGCCGATCTCGACGACGTCGCCGATGGCCACGGCCTCCCGGTCGGGGTCGATCCCGAGCACCCCGCGGATCAGGAAGTCGCCGTGCTCGTGCCGCTCGGCGTACTCGTCGATGGCGATGCCGATCTGCAGCCCCGAGGCGACCAGCTCGCGGTCCTCCTCGTCCAGCGCGCTGACGATCTCCTCCAGCCGGGCCAGGGCGGGCTGACCCGCGAGTTCGAGCAGCAGGTTCTCCTCGACCCCGGTGACGGTCATGGACGGGCCGATCGGACGGCAGCCCTGGCTGACCACGGTGCTGACGTTGACCTCGCCTCCGATGACCACCCCGACGGCGCCCTCGGTGTGCACCTCCCCGTTGACGAACAGCCGCACCGCGTCCCGGCCGAGGAAGGCGTTGGCCAGGCCGCCGACCAGGGGGAGGTCGCCGAGGACCTCCGCCGACCGCTCGACGAAGCCGTCGGTCGGGAAGGTGTAGGGGTCGGCCAGCAGGATGGCCACCCGGTCGTCGGGACCGCGCTCCGGCAGGCCGACGACGACGAAGCGGTCGTCGGCGCGCAGGCTGTCCAGCGCGAAGGTGGTCAGCCGGGCTCCGTCCAGGGTCGCGGCCCAGGCGCTCACCGACGGCGTGACCTCGATCCCCTGCCCGTCGCCGATCACGCCGGTGGAACTGCAGCCGATCACCGTGGCTCCCGCGGCCAGGCTCATCGCCCGCTGCCCCGCCCGGGTGACCTCGTCGGGGTCGTCACCGCAGACGAAGAAACAGACCAGGTCCGGCGGGCCGCTCAACCCGTGCAGGGCCTGCCCGACCGCGGACTCCGCCGCCGCGACCAGGTCCGTGCCCACGGCGAGACCATCGGCGAAGCGGCTTGTCAACAGCGCCACGTGTCTCGCCTCCCCTCTTGTCCGAAGTCTTCGTATCCGGAGTGTCTTCCCTGAATTCCGAAGCCTTTTCCTGAGCGATTCTCCCCACTGAGAGGGCGGGCACGCATACCGAGTGCCAGACGATGGTCAAGATCCGAAACCGGGATGAGTGTGATGAGGCTGCCGGTTTCGGCTCCGGCGACGTAGTCTCGATCCCGTGCGCCACATTCCAGAGCCACGGACTCTGCGCGAACTTCGCGCGAGCGGCCATATCCACCGCACGGTAAAGGCCGAGATCCGCGAGAACCTCCTGGCCCTCCTCCGATCGGGGGAGCCGAGGTTCCCCGGCATCGTGGGTTTCGACGACACCGTCCTCCCCCAGCTGGAGCGGGCCCTGCTCGCCGGTCACGACCTGGTCCTGCTCGGCGAGCGCGGCCAGGGCAAGACCCGGCTCATCCGCACCGTCACCGGACTGCTCGACGAGTGGACCCCGGTCGTGGAGGGCTGCGAGATCAACGACCACCCCTACACCCCCTCCTGCGTCCGCTGCCGCCGCCTGGCGGAGTCCGCGGGCGAGGAGCTGCCGGTCTCCTGGCGCCACCGTGACGAGCGGTACGGCGAGAAGCTCGCCACCCCCGACACCTCCGTGGGCGACCTGATCGGCGACATCGACCCCATCAAGATCGCCGAAGGGCGCACGCTCGGTGACCCCGAGACCGTGCACTACGGCCTGGTCCCGCGGAGCAACCGCGGCGTCTTCTCGGTCAACGAGCTGCCCGACCTCGCCGAGCGGATCCAGGTCTCGCTGCTCAACGTGCTGGAGGAGCGCGACATCCAGGTCCGCGGTTACAACCTCCGGCTGCCGCTGGACGTCCTGCTGATCGCCAGCGCCAACCCCGAGGACTACACCAACCGCGGCCGGATCATCACCCCGCTCAAGGACCGCTTCGGCGCCGAGATCCGCACCCACTACCCGCTCTCGGCCGAGACGGAGCTCGCGCTCATCCGCCAGGAGGCGGCCCTCGGCCACATCGGCGCCGACCTGCCCGACCACCTGATCGAGGTGATCGCCCGCTTCACGCGGCTGGTCCGCGAGTCCACCGCGGTGGACTCGCGCTCCGGGGTGTCGGCCCGCTTCTCCATCGCCGCCGCCGAGACGGCGGCCGCCTCCGCCCTGCGGCGGGCCGCGCTGACCGGCGAGGAGCGCGCGGTGGCGCGGGTGGCCGACCTGCCCGGCATCGTGCACACGCTGCGCGGCAAGGTGGAGTTCGAGGTCAGCGAGGAGGGCCGGGAGACCGAGGTCCTGGCACACCTGCTCCGCCGGGCCGTGGCCGAGACGTTCCGCGGCACGCTCGGCGGCATGGACCTGTCGGCGCTGCTGGAGAAGTTCTCCGAAGGCGTCCAGGTCGAGTCCGGGCCCCTGGTCCCCGCCGCCGAGCTGTTGCACAGGATCGGCCCGGTGACCGGCCTGGCCAAGATCATGTCCCGGCTCGGCATCGGCGACGAGTCCCCCGGGCACGCGGCGGCCGCGCTGGAGTTCACCCTGGAGGGGCTCTACCTGCTGCGCCGCCTGTCCAAGGACGAGGCGGACGGCACGGCGGTCTACCGCACCTGAGCGGCCCGGCAAGCGGCGCGACCGCCCAGGTGAACTGCGAGAGGTGGGGTGGATGAGTTACCGCTATGGCGAGTACCGGGACGGGCCCGACCCGCTCGCTCCGCCGTACGACGTGCGGTCGGCGCTCGACAGGATGGGCGACTCCATCCTGTCCGGCTCCAACCCCGGCCACGCCCTGCGCGACCTGCTCAAGCAGGGCCTGCCCGGGGCGCAGAACCGGCGCGGCCTGGACGACCTGCTCCGCGAGGTACGGCGCCGCCGCCGTGAGCTGCGTGAGCGGGGCCGCCTCGACGGGACACTGGAGCGGGCCAGGGCACTGCTCGACAAGGCGATCGGCCAGGAGCGGGCCGAGCTGTTCCCCGACCCCTCGGACGACGCCCGGTTCCGCGAGACGCAGCTGGACGACGTGCCGGATGACCCGGCCAGCGCCATCCAGTCGCTGAGCTCCTACCAGTGGCGTTCCGAGGCCGCCCGGCGGACCTTCGAGGAGCTGCGCGACCTGCTCCGCAGGGAGGTGCTCGACAGCCAGTTCCGCGGCATGAAGCAGGCGCTGGCCGACCCCGATCCGGCCGCGCTGGAGCGGGTCCGCCAGATGATGTCCGAGCTGAACGACATGCTCGACCGGGACGCCCGGGGAGAGCACACCCAGGATGACTTCGACCGCTTCATGTCGGAATACGGTGACATGTTCCCGGAGTCGCCCCGGAACCTGGAGGAGCTGGTCGACGCCCTCGCCCGCCGGGCCGCCGCGACCCAGCGCCTGCTGGCCTCGCTCACCCCGCGCCAGCGCGAGGAGCTCGCCGCCCTGATCAACCAGACCCTGGAGCAGGCCGGACTGGCCGAGCAGATGCGCAGGCTGGGCGAGTCCCTGCACGCCCGCCGCCCCGACCTCGCCTGGAACACCCCCGAACGGCTCACCGGCGAGCAGCCCATAGGGATGGGCGACGCGGTGACCGCGCTGGACGAGCTCGCCGACCTGACCCAGCTGGAGGCCGCGCTCCGCCAGGACTACCCCGGCGCCAGGCTGGACGACGTCGACGAGGCCGCGATCCGGCGCGCGCTCGGCCGCTCGGCCGTCGACGACCTGGAGGCGCTCAAGCAGATCGAGCGCGAACTGGAGCAGCAGGGCTACCTCCGCCGCCAGCGCGGCAGGCTGGAGCTCACCCCCAAGGCCGTCCGCAGGCTCGGCGAGACCGCGCTGCGCCGGGTCTTCGCCTCCCTCGACTCCGGCCGCCGCGGCGAGCACGAGCAGGTCGACGCGGGCGCGGCCGGCGAGCTCACCGGCTCCACCCGCCCCTGGCGGTTCGGCGACGAGCAGCCGATCGACGTGGTCCGCACGGTCGTCAACGGCGTACGGCGCGGCGCGAGCCGTACCGGCGCCGTGACCCTGTCGGTGGACGACTTCGAGGTGGCCGAGACCGAGCGGCGCACCGCCGCGGCGGTCTGCCTGCTGGTCGACCTGTCCTACTCGATGGCGCTGCGTGGCACCTGGGCGGCTGCCAAGCAGACCGCGATGGCGCTGCAGGCGCTGGTCAGCTCGAAGTTCCCGCAGGACTCGGTGCAGATCATCGGCTTCTCCAACTACGCCCGGGTCCTGCAGCCCGACGAGCTCGCCGGGCTGGAGTGGGACATGGTCCAGGGCACGAACCTGCACCACGCCCTGCTGATCGCCGGCCGCCATCTGGACCGCCACCCCGACTTCGAGCCGGTCGTGCTCGTGGTCACCGACGGCGAGCCCACCTCGCACCTGCGCCGCAACGGCTCCTACGCCTTCGAGTGGCCGCCCACGCCCGAGACCCTGGAGCTGACGCTCGCCGAGGTGGACAAGATGACCCGGCGCCGGGCGACGCTCAACGTGTTCATGCTCGCCGATGACGAGCGGCTGAAGGAGTTCGTGGACGAGGTCGCCCGGCGCAACGGCGGCCGGGTCTTCTCCCCCAGCCCCGACCGGCTCGGGGAGTATGTCGTCAGCGACTTCCTGCGCGCCCGCCGCGCCCGCTGAGCGCCCGGAGCCGGGAAGGAGCCCTCAGGCGTCGGCGTGGGCGACGTAACCGTTGAGGGCGAGGTCGAAACCGTCGCGGTAGTGCCGGTAGGAGCGGTAGCAGGGCCGCCAGGCCGTGCTGTTGCCCACTCCGGCCCTGGCCTCCGCGACGGCGGCCGGGACCCGGTCGGGGCGGAGCAGCAGGCCGCCTCCGAGATAGCGGGCCTCGGCCAGGACGGTGCAGGCCCCCGGATCGCCGGAGACGAACCGGCCCCAGCGCCAGCCGCTCTCCTCGTCCCACACCAGCGCGTCCCCGCCGGTCAGGCGGATGGTGCCGGCGCGCGGGTCGCAGGGACCCTCCCACCAGGTCTCGACCTGCCCGCCCAGCGCCTCCGCGACGAGGCGCAGGTAGAAAGCGGGCTGGCGGTGCCATTCGACGGTGTACGGCTCGACATGCTTCACAGCCACAGCGGGCACTCCCTTGTGCCTTCGTGCACGATCATGGATCCGGTGCCCGCCCGGCACGGCCGCGGTCCTGATCGCGCGGCCTCATCGCACGGGGACGGGCTTCCCAGTGATCCTACTCACACCACCCGAGTGCTCAGGGCGCAAATGTGAAGATCCATCACCATCTCCCCGGAACCGGTCCGCCTCCGAAATGTAATCTCCCGGTGACAACTCTTCCGCCGGCCCCTCCGTCTCTCTTGTAGAGGACCTTCTCCGTCAAGAGACCGGAGGGAGTGAGCCGGATGATCGCAGTCGTCCTCATCGTGCTGATGGCCGCCGCCGTCGTGGGTTTCGAGCTGTTCCTCGGCTCCCACCCCCGCGACCGGCGGGACGCCTCCGGACAGGAGTGAGCCGCCCGTCTTGAAACGCGACGGCATCCGGGGAAGGCTGGTTTTCCCCTTCCCCGGAGGAGCGCATGTGGATCGCGGCCCTGATAACAGCCGGAATCCTGCTCGTCGCCTTTCTGGTCGTCCTCGCGCTCGTCGTGATCAGCATTCACGTCGAGGACAACCGCACCTCGATCACGGGCCGCGCGCCGGGGGCCACCGCGGCGGGCGCCCGGCGCCTGCTCGGCGTCCGGGTCGACCACAGCACCTGCCGGGCCCGGCCGCAGGACGCCTGCCCGCTCTGCCGGCACCTCCTCCAGAAGGAGGGCAGGCTGAAAGAGGGCGGGGCGGACACGCCCAACCCGCCGGGGTTCCCGAAGCCGTATCCAGACGAGATCACCGAAGGCTAGGGTCTGGCGCATGAACGACCTGCTGCTCTGGCTGCACATCGGTTTCGCCATCTTCGCCCTCGGCCCGGTCACCGCCGCGACCGTTTCCACGCCCCGGTTCATCCGCGCCCGCAACGTCGACGTCCTGCGCTACCTGCACAGGACGACGCGCGCCTACGCCATCTCCGCGGTGGGCGTCTTCGTGTTCGGCGTGTTGCTCGGCCGGGAGTACCTCGGCAAGCCCTACCTCTCGGTCTCCATGACGCTCTTCATCGTCGCCGCGGTGCTGCTGGCCATCGTGGAGCGGGACCAGCGGTCCGCCATCCGGATTCTCGGCGGCGCAGGACCGGCCGGTGACGCCGACACCGGGACGGATGCGGGCTCCGAACCCGCCCAGACTTCCGGGGAGCAGGCCGGCCGGAGTCCCGCGACCACCGAGGCGCAGACCGGCCGGATCGCCGCGCTCTCCGGTGTCGTCTCCCTGATCTGGCTGGTCATCCTGGTGCTCATGGTCTGGGGCAACCCCGCCTGACCGGTCCCGGGCCGGACGGCCCGGGACCGGCCGGTCCGGTTACCCCAGGGCCTGGGAGAGGTCCGCGAGCAGATCGTCGATCGACTCGATGCCGACCGAGAGCCGGACGAGGTCACCGGGGACCTCCAGCGGCGAACCGGCGGCGGAGGCGTGCGTCATCCGGCCGGGGTGCTCGATCAGCGACTCCACGCCGCCGAGCGACTCGCCCAGGGTGAACAGCCTGGCCCGGTTGCAGATCTCGACCGCATCGGCCTCGCCTCCGGCGACCCGGAAGGAGACCATCCCGCCGAAGCGCTTCATCTGCTTGGCCGCCACCTCGTGACCGGGGTGCTCGGGCATGCCCGGATAGAGCACCGAGATCACCTTCGGGTGGGCGAGCAGGAGGTCGACCACCCGCTCGGCGTTGTCGCAGTGGCGGTCCATCCGCACCGCGAGCGTCTTGAGGCCGCGCAGCGTCAGCCAGGCGTCGAACGGGCCGGCCACCGCGCCCATCGCGTTCTGGTGGTAGGCGAGCCGCTCGCCCAGCTCCGCGTCCCGGGCGACGAGCGCGCCGCCCACCACGTCGGAGTGGCCGCCGACGTACTTCGTGGTGGAGTGGACCACGATGTCCGCGCCGAGCGCCAGCGGCTGCTGAAGGTACGGCGAGGCGAAGGTGTTGTCCACCACCAGCAGCGCGCCGCAGTCGTGGGCGAGCTCTGCCAGCGCGGCGATGTCGGAGATGCCGAGCAGCGGGTTGGTGGGCGTCTCCACCCAGATGGCCTTCGTCTTCGGGGTGATGGCGGCCCCGACCGCGTTCATGTTGTCCAGCGCCACCGGGTCGTAGTGCAGCCCCCAGCGTTCGTGCACCTTGGCGAAGAGCCGGTAGGTGCCGCCGTAGGCGTCGTTCGGGATGATCACGTGGTCGCCCGGCCTGCAGATCGTGCGCAGCACGGTGTCCTCGGCCGCCAGCCCCGAGGCGAAGGCCAGGCCCCGGACGCCGCCCTCGACGGCGGCCATGGCCTCCTCCAGCGCGGTCCTGGTCGGGTTGGCCGACCGGCTGTACTCGTATCCGGAGCGCAGCCCGCCCACGCCGTCCTGCTTGTAGGTGGACACCGCGTAGATCGGCGGCACGACGGCCCCGGTCAGGGGGTCGGCCTCCTGACCGGCATGAATGGCCAGGGTCTCGAATCCTTCAGTCATACGGCCCACGCTACTCCGCTTCGCGCCCCGCACCGGGGCGGCGGGACCCCCGCGGGCGCGGATCCGCCCTACGCGGCCCGCGACCCGCGGCCGTCCGCGGAGCGCGGCCGGAGCGCGACCACCTCGGCACCCTCGGCGGTGACGCGCGGCGCCCGGATGTGGCGGCCGCTGCGGCCCTCGGCGGACTCCCCGTTGATGCGCGAGAGCAGCACCGGATCGGCGAGCGTCAGGAACACCACGACGACGAGCCCGATGGCCAGCAGCACGATCCCGATGATGGTCATTTTCCTCTTCCCTTCGACACTCCAAGCATCGGTTCCAGGGCCTGTGCCGCGCTTCCGCTGAAGGACCGGTTCGAAGGGGGACCGCTCGGCCGAACGGTTGATATCCCCCCTCGGCCATCAGGATTAGGCTCGATGCCCGTGGGGGATGCAAACCGGTTTGTCTACTGGATCCAGCGGCTCAGCGAGATCGCGTTGCTGTGCTGGCTCGGGTTGCTGTTGCTCTTCGACATCGTGATCGCGGCCACGACCTCGGTGGACGGCCAATTCCTGGTCCCCGTCTGCGGGGTCTACGGGATCTACGCCGTGTGGCGGCGCGGCCGGAGCAGGATCCGGCCCTTCGCGGTGATGATGGCGCTGTCCTTCACGGTGACCATCACCATGGCGGTGATCGGGGGCGACGGCATCCCCGGGTTCGCCGAGACGGGGGCGCTGCTCGTCCTCACCATCGGCGGACTGCGCTGGATCGAGCCGCTCAGGAACGCCGCGCTGTTCTCCGTCGCCTCGATGCTCGTACTGGAGATCTCAGCCGCCCGGCCGGGCCAGGACGAACCGTCCCTGGCGGCCGGTTTCCTCCTCTTCGTCGCCTGGTCCGTCGCCGCCGGCGTCGGCGCCTACCTGCGCTTCCAGCTGGAGCGCCGCAGAGAGGCGGTGCACTCGGTACGGCGGACCGAACGCCTGGAGCTCGCCAGGGAGCTGCACGACCTGGTCGCCCACCACATCACCGGGATCGTCGTGCAGGCCCAGGCCGCCCGGGTCGTCGCCGAGCAGAAGCCCGAGGCCGTGCTCCCCGCGCTCGACGCGATCGCCGGCGCCGGCGTCGACGCGCTGACCTCGATGCGGCGCCTGGTCAGCGTCCTGCGCGCCGAGGACGAGGCCGCGCGCTCCCCCGGCACGCGCCTGGCGGACATGCGCACGCTGGTGGAGCGCTTCTCGTCGAGCGGCCCGCAGGTGGCATTCGACATCGGCCAGGGCATCGCCGACGACACCCTGGCTCCGGAGGTGATGACCACCCTCCACCGGGTCCTGCAGGAGTCCTTGACGAACGTACGCCGCCACGCCCCGGGCACCGGGTGGGTCGAGGCCGACCTTCGCCTGGTGGAGCGGGTGGTGTACCTGCGCGTGCGCAACTACGGCTCGCTCTCGGACCCCAGGGTCTCCGGTCTCGGGGGCGGCTTCGGCCTGGTCGGCATGGCCGAGCGCGTCGAGGCGCTCGGCGGCCGTCTCATAGCCGGTCCCACACCCGACGGAGCCTGGCAGGTGCTCGCCGAGCTGCCTGTCCACGGCGACGACAAGTCGTCGCGGCCTGGAGCTAGTGGTTCGCCAGGAAGGCCAGCAGGTCCTGGCGGGTGAGCAGGCCGACGGGCTTGCCGTCGTCGAGGACCACCGCGGCGTCGGCCTTCTCCAGGGCGTCGACGGCGTGGGAGATGGGCTCTCCGGCGCCGATCATGGGCAGCGGCTGGGACATGTGGTCGGCCAGCGGGTCCTGCGGGCGCACCCGGCCGCGGTAGAGGGCGTCGAGCAGGTCGCGCTCCACGATCGAGCCGACCACCTCGGCCGCCATGACCGGGGGCTCCTCCTTCATGACCGGGAGCTGCGAGACGCCGTACTCGCGCATGATGGCGATGGCGGTGTCCACCGACTCGTGGGGATGGGTGTGCACGAACTCCGGCAGGCCGGAACCCTTGCGGTGCAGCACGTCCCTGACCAGTCCTTCCTCCGAGGAAGTGGTCAGGAAGCCGTAGTCGGCCATCCAGTCGTCGTTGAAGATCTTCGACAGGTAGCCGCGGCCGCCGTCGGGCAGCAGCACCACGACCACGTCGTCCGGCCCGGCCTGCTTGGCCACGCGCAGGGCCGCGACCGTGGCCATCCCGCAGGAGCCGCCCACCAGGAGGGCCTCCTCCCGGGCCAGGCGGCGGGTCATGCCGAAGGAGTCCTTGTCGGAGACGGCGATGATCTCGTCGCAGATCGTGGTGTCGTAGGTGGCCGGCCAGATGTCCTCGCCGACGCCCTCCACCAGGTACGGCCGGCCGGTGCCCCCGGAGTAGACCGAACCCTCGGGATCGGCTCCGATGATCTTGACTCGGCCGCCGGAGACCTCCTTGAGGTAGCGGCCGGTGCCGCTGATCGTGCCGCCGGTGCCGACACCCGCGACGAAGTGGGTGATCCGGCCCTCGGTCTGCTCCCAGATCTCGGGCCCGGTGGAGTAATAGTGACTCTCCGGGTTATTGGGATTGGAGTACTGGTCCGGCTTCCAGGCGTTCGGTGTCTCCCTGGCCAGCCGGTCGGAGACCGAGTAGTAGGAGTTCGGATGGTCGGGGGAGACCGCGGTGGGGCAGACGACGACCTCGGCGCCGTAGGCCCGGAGCACCGCGATCTTGTCCTGGGCCACCTTGTCCGGCACCACGAACAGGCACCGGTAGCCGCGCTGCTGGGCCACGATGGCCAGCCCCACGCCGGTGTTGCCCGAGGTCGGCTCCACGATCGTGCCGCCGGGACGGAGCTCTCCCGATTTCTCCGCGGCGTCGATCATCCGGACCGCGATCCGGTCCTTGACCGAGCCGCCGGGATTGAAGTACTCGACCTTGGCGAGCACCTGGGCGGGCACTCCCGCCGTCACCTTGTGCAGCTGGACGAGCGGGGTGTTGCCCATCAGCTCCACGAGCGAGTTGTATACGCGCATCGCGACGATCACCTCGAATTGCCAAAGCTGGGTCAGCTTGTCGTTTGGAATGCCTGGGTCCCCAGAGGGTCGCCGGGACTCGGCTGGTTTTCTATAACAAACGCTACCGCCGAGCCGAAGTATCGAAGATATACCGGTGAACCTGGGACGAGTCGAGAAAGGTGACGCCCGTGATCTGGACACCCGGGGCGGCGCGGACGGCACGGCGCATCGCGGCCGCAGCGGCAGTGGGAGGGGGCGGCCTGACCGCGCTCGGCATGGCGACCTACGGGTTGCTGTACGCCGAGGGCGTGCTGGCGCGCCGGGTCATCGGCCGCCCGCACGGACTGGAGGGACCGCCCTCGGACGGGGTCTACGGCGACTTCGAGGGTGAGCCGATCCGGCTGGCCCTGCTCGGCGACTCCACCGTGATCGGCCTGGGCATGACCGACCCCGCCGACACTCCCGGGGTGCTGATCGCCTGCGGCCTGGCGGCCGTGGCCGAGCGCCCGGTGCGGCTCTCCGTGTTCGGCGTGTCGGGGACGTCCTCCGCCGAGCTCGGCGAGCAGGTCGACAAGGCGGTCGAGGCGCGGCCGGAGATCGCGGTCATCTTCATCGGAAGCAACGACATCACCACCCAGACGCTCCCGGCGCAGGCCGTACGGCATCTGCAGAAGGCCGTGCGGCGCCTGCGGGCGGCCGGCGCGGAGGTGGTCGTGGGCACCTGCCCGGACCTCGGCACGGTCCGGCCCATCGCGCAGCCGCTGCGCTGGGTGGCCCGGCGCTGGAGCCGGCAGCTCGCCGCCGCGCAGACCGTCGCGGTCATCGAGGCGGGCGGGCGGACCGTGGCGTTCGCCGACCTGCTGGGACCGGAATTCGAGACAAATCCGGTCGAGATGTTCGGACCCGACCGTTACCACCCATCTCGCCAAGGCTATCTACAGGCCGCTTACGCGGTGCTACCGTCTGTTTGCACCGCGTTGGAGCTGTGGCCCGAACCCCAGCCCGTACGCGGTGAGTCGATCTACCTCGCGGCGGCCAGAGCCGCGGAGGAGCCCGGCGCCGAGGTGTCCGCGACCCGCGTCGCCGGCCGAGCAACAGGTCCCCACGGACGGTGGGTGACACTGCTCCGTCGGCGGCCTGGAGCGCTGCCTCACGACGCCTGAGCTCGGTCACGCTCCGCGGCGAGATCGTCACATCTCGTCCTATTGGAGTGCAATGCCCGTGATCCGGCCTCATGCGAAACCGGCTCTGGTGCTCGCCGGAACCCTGATCCTGGCCGGCTGCTCCGGCAGCGAAGCGGCCACCCAGGAGTACCCCACCTGGCACAACTCCCAGGTGAACGCGGTCAGCCGTACCGTCACCGGCGGCGGCGTCGCCATGACGACGTCCATGAAGCCCGACGGGATGCTGGAGGCGGTCGCCATCGACCTGGCCTCGGGCAAGAAACTCTGGGCCGCTCCCGCGACCCTGGCGGGCCGCCTGCCCGGGATGGGGGTGCCCGCTCCGGCGGTCGTCGAGACCGGCCAGGGCCAGGCCGTCGCCGTCTCCGTCGACCCGTTCCGCAAGGGCCGGTGGAACGGCAGGCTCGTCGGCCGCGACGCGCGGACCGGGGCGCAGAAATGGACCCGTCCGGTCCACTCCACCTTCGGGCCGCAGCGGTGCGGAGAGTTCGTGTGCCTGTCGGAGCACACCGCCCTGTCCGCGGCCCGGGTCGTCGTGCTCGACCCCGCCACCGGCAAGGTGATGTGGAAGTTCCCCGGCATCGCCGAGGTGGAGTGGTCCGACGCCTCGCGCGTGGTCTTCCTGCGCCTCGCGCGCAACCCCGTCCTGGAGGCCTACGACCTGAAGACCGGCAAGCCCCTCTGGCGGCAGCCGGTCGAGCGTGCCCTCGGCGCCGGTGTGGACGTGTCGGGCGGCTGGTCCTTCGGCGCGACCGCGGACGACCTCGTCGGCTACGTCGCCCCCTACACCAACCCCAGGACCAAGATGGTCTCCGCCTTCGGAATGTTCTCCGTGAAGCTCTCCGACGGCTCGATCAACTGGATGCGCCCCTCGGTGGTGCGCGTCTACCCCAGCGGCAGCCCCGGTCACGCGCCGGTGGTCCGCCCGGTCGACCAGCAGGGCCAGTACGGCGGGTTCGCCCGCCTGGACGCCGAGAGCGGCCGGGTCCTCGGACAGATCCCCGCGGCCCAGGTCCCGGGCTCGGGCTGGTGGCTGGCCTTCCCCGCGCGGATGGAGACGATCGGCTTCCTCAGGCACGGCAAGGCCGGGGCCGCCTTCGACCTCGCCACCGGCCACGACCTCGAGCTCGAGCACGAGCGCGGCTGGTCCTTCTGCGTCACCGACCCCAAGCCGCTCCCGCTCAAGGGAGAGAGCGCCGGGTTCTACTCGGTGGCCGCGCTGTGCGAGTTCAACCTGGCCACCGGGAAGCGCACGACCACTTCCAGCATCCCGCCCGGGTGGTTCACCGGCAGCCAGGGCGGCTGGCGGATATGGCGCGACGAGAAGGGCGGCCTGCACGGCGTCAACGACGCCACCATCACCTCTCCCGGCATGTACGGCTGACGCCCGGGTATGTACGGCTGTGCCACGATCCCGCCGTATGGCGGGGTCTTTTGGCATTCCGTAACAAAGTTCTGTTTCTTACCCCCCGGGTCATGGCTTCCCGGCTACCGCGCGGTAATCTCCGCAAGAGGAGCGATTAACGAAGACCCGCGAAGGGGCACCGGTGGGCCGCCCGAGGAACGCCCGCGACCTGTGAGGAGCCGGTCACCGAAGCCCCCGAGCCGCGACGCGCAGCGTCGCCATGAGCACAGGAGAGCCATATGCCCGAGGCAGTCATCGTCGCGACCGCACGCTCGCCCATCGGACGCGCCTTCAAGGGGTCGCTCAAGGACATCCGCCCGGACGACCTGACCGCGCAAATGATCAAGGCCGCGCTGGCCAAGGTGCCCCAGCTCGACCCGAACACCGTCGACGACCTGATGCTGGGCTGCGGCCTGCCGGGCGGCGAGCAGGGCTTCAACATGGGCCGCGTGGTGGCCACACTGCTCGGCCTGGACGGCGTTCCCGGCACCACCGTCACCCGCTACTGCTCGTCCTCGCTGCAGACCACCCGGATGGCCCTGCACGCGATCAAGGCGGGCGAGGGCGACGTGTTCATCTCGGCCGGCGTGGAGTGCGTCTCCCGCTTCGTCAAGGGCAACTCCGACTCGCTGCCCGAGACGCAGAACCCGCTGTTCAGCGAGGCCCACGCCCGCTCGAAGCAGGCCGAGGCGGGCAACGCCCCGGCCTGGCGCGACCCCCGCGAGGACGGCGCCCTGCCCGACGTCTACATCGCGATGGGCCAGACCGCCGAGAACCTCGCCGGGATCAAGGGCATCTCCCGCCAGGAGCAGGACGAGTTCGGTGTGCGCTCCCAGAACCTGGCCGAGAAGGCCATCGCCAACGGGTTCTGGGAGAAGGACATCACCCCGGTGACCCTGCCGGACGGGACCGTGGTCAGCAAGGACGACGGTCCTCGCGCCGGCACCACCTACGAGGCGGTCTCCCAGCTCAAGCCGGTCTTCCGCCCCGACGGCACGGTCACCGCGGGCAACTGCTGCGCGCTGAACGACGGCGCCGCCGCAGTGATCGTGATGAGCGACACCAAGGCCGCGGAACTGGGCATCACCCCGCTGGCCCGGATCGTCTCCACGGGCGTGACCGGCCTCTCTCCCGAGATCATGGGCCTGGGCCCGGTCGAGGCGAGCAAGCAGGCCCTGGCCCGGGCGGGCATGTCCATCGGCGACGTGGACCTCGTCGAGATCAACGAGGCCTTCGCCGCCCAGGTCATCCCGTCCTACCAGGACCTGGGCATCGACCTCGACCGGCTCAACGTCAACGGCGGCGCCATCGCGGTGGGCCACCCGTTCGGCATGACCGGTGCCCGCATCACCTCCACGCTGATCAACAGCCTCCAGTTCCACGACAAGTCGATCGGCCTGGAGACCATGTGCGTCGGCGGCGGCCAGGGCATGGCCATGGTCCTGGAGCGCCTGGGCTAACCCGTCAGCCGTGGACGTCGGGGCCGGCCCGGGTGATATCGATCCGCATCATCACCCGCCGGTCCCGCTCCATGGCGGCCCGGTAGTCGTCCCAGTCGGGGTGTTCGCCGGAGATGTCCCGGTAGTAGTTCACCAGGAGCTCCATCGCCTCCGGCAGCGGGACGATCTCGGCCGTGCCCTCGATCTGGATCCAGTCGCCGAAGAACGCGTCCGTGGTCACGCAGAGCGCCACCCGGGGGTCCCGCCGCACGTTGCGGAACTTGGCCGCGGTCTCCCGGGTGCTGATGAGCGCGTACCCCTCGGCGTCGAGCCCCACCGTCACCGGGGACATCTGGGGCCGCCCGTCGGCGTGCCAGGTCAGCAGGACTGCGCGGTGGTTGTCGCGGATGAAGGCGCGCGCCTTTTCAAGATCCATGGCCCCATGCTCCCACGCGTCCGGCGCGGAGAACACCGGGTTCGCCCGGTGGGGAACCCCTATCATTCCGGCGTTCTCAGGGCCACGGCGGACCATGGGCCGGGGCGTGCGGGGACCGCCCCGCCGAGGGGTCGTTCCGGGTCCGGCACGCCGAAGACCCGCACCGCCGACCGGCGGCACGGGCCTTCGGATGAGGACAGCGGGCGGCGGCTAGAAGTAGTGGCGGCGCTGCCGCTCGTGCTCGTGCACGATGGCGGCGGCGTAGCCGTGGGTCAGCCCGTGCTCGTCGGCGAGCCAGTTGGCGCGCTCGTCACAGCGAAGGAACGACGGGCCGTTGTCGATGGTCTGAAACCACTCGGGGAGTGCGCGTCCCGTTATGGACGGGACCCTTGCGATCAGCTTGCTCTGCGTCTCCGGTGAGTGGTTCAACGACATGGGCACCTCCACGGATAGGGCTCCTTTGCTCGACAGTGCATCACGGAACCGCAGATAGCAAGACCCGACGACAGGCGCCTGTAACAGGTTGTCGATCTTCGGTCGCTTTTCGTGCATCAATGCCCCGCCTTGCCCAAGAAAAAACCCCGCCGGAGCGGCTCCGGCGGGGTCTTTCCACGGACGATCAGTCGTCACCCGAGAAGTAGCTCAGCAGACGCAGGATCTCCAGGTAGATCCAGACCAGGGTCATCGTCAGACCGAAGGCCATCAGCCAGGAGTAACGCGCCGGCGCGCCGTTCTGGATGCCCCGCTCGACCTCGTCGAAGTCGAGGAGCAGGAAGAAGCAGCCGAGCAGGATCGCCGCGATGCTGACCGCGTATCCGAGCCAGCCGGCCTCACGCAGACCGAACCCGCCGGGGATGAAGAAGCTCGCGACCATGTTGACCAGCAGCGCGGCGAGCAGGCCCAGAGAGGCCGCCACGACGAACTTGGTGAACTTCGGCGTCACCCGGATGATCCGCAGTGAGTAGACGGTGAGCATGCCGCCGAAGGCGAGGGCCGTACCGAGTACCGCCTGGATGACGATGCCGGGGAATCGGCTCTCCATCATGTGGCTGATCACGCCGACGGCGACGCCGTAGGCGACCGAGTAGCCGAGGATGAGCGCCGGGTTGGTGCTCTGCTTGAACGTGATGACCAGGGCCAGGACCAGACCGACGAGCACGCCGACGATCGCCGCGCCCCAGCCCAGGTTGAGCACCCAGGCCGCGGCGGCCGAGACCACCAGCGTGCCCAGGGTCATGAAGCCGCGCACGACCACGTCGTCGATGGTCATGGTCCGCTGCGCGGGCGGTGCGTACGACGGGGTGTCGTACATTCCCTGAAGCTGCTCAGGGGTCGGGGTCGGATAACCCGAGGGCTGCCCCTTCGACATCCGGCCGAATACGGGGTTCTTACTATCCATCGCTGCCTCCACGCTGCGACCTACGCGATCAGACTATTAGATCGGTTATCACACGGCCGTATCGTGCTCGTATCTATCTTCCCGTGCGAGTGGCCGTACGGCCACCGCCGACATCATCAACGCACGGCGAGTGCCAGGAGTTCCCGGCTCCCCTCCAGTCTCACCCATCTTCCGCGCAACTTTGTCGCCGCTCCGCGCATCCAACGATGCGGTACGGATCCACGTGACGGGGGACGGCATTGGCGGGGGGACTGATCGACGGCGATCCGCGGCGGCTGGGCGCGTACCGGCTGGCGGGCCGGCTGGGCGCGGACGGCCGGGGCGTCCTCTACGAGGCCTACGCCGAGGACGGCCGCCGGGTCGCGGTCAAGGTGCTGCGCGCCGGCCCGCAGCACGGTCCGGAGCTGCGGCGGCGCTTCGACCTGGAGGCGGCTGCGGCGCAGCGGGTGGCCCCGTTCTGCACGGCGAGCGTGATCGCGGCCGGCTTCGACGGGGCCAGGCCGTACATCGTCAGCGAGTACGTCGAGGGGATGAGCCTGCGCCGGGCCGTCGCCGACGGCCGCCGGTTCTCCGGTGACGACCTGCGCCGGCTGGGCACGGCCGTCGCCACCGCGCTGACCGCGATCCACGACGCCGGGATGGTCCATCGGGACGTGCGGCCGGACAACGTGATGCTCGGCCCGGAGGGTCCGCGGGTGGTCGGTTTCGGGGCGGCCCGCCCGTTCGAGGCACCCCTGACCGCGACCGGGCTGGAGACCGGGACGTCGGCCTACCTGGCGCCGGAGGTGTTCACCGGGCGGCGGGCCGGGGCCCCGGCGGACGTGTTCGCCTGGGGCGGCGTCCTGCTGTTCGCCGCGACCGGAGAGGATCCGTTCGGGGCCGGAAGCCTGGGCGGGCTGATGCACCGGGTGCTGTCGGTCGATCCCGATCTGAGCCCGCTGCCCGCCTCGCTGCGCGGCCTGGCCGCCACCGCTCTGGCCAAGGATCCGCACGCGAGGCCCACCTCCAGGGAGCTGCTGCTCGCCCTGGTCGGCGGCGACGAGCGGCTGGACACGGCGCGGCTGCTGGCTCGGGGCAGCCGGGAGGCCGGCCGGGTCCGGCGGGGCGGCCTGCCGCTCACCGCTCCGGCGGTCCTGCTGACCGTGCTGCTGACCGTGCTGCTGGTCGCGGGGGCGGTCGCCGTACAGCAGATTCGCTGAGGAGGCGCGAGCGACGACCGGACCGGTCCGCCCGCTCTCCTGGCAGATCCGCCCTTCCGGCAGGAATCACCGACGGCTGACTTTCCGAGTCCGGGACCCGCGCCTGACCGGCGGGCCGCGGACGGCTTCGGTCCACCGTCCGGCCACGGGCGGGAGCTCAGGCCCCGACCTGGTCCGGGTGCCTGCCCGCTGCGGATGCCGGTGCGTCGACTGCGGGGTCCCGGCGGTGACAGGGTCCGACGGATGCGCGGCGCATGGTTCGCTTGCCACGTGGACGAATCACAGATCATCCGATACCTGGAGAGGATCGGCGCGGCCCGACCCGCCGAGCCGGGTGTCGAGGGCCTTCGAGCCCTGCAGCTCGCCCATCTGCAGGCGGTGCCGTTCGAGAACCTGGACATCCACCTCGGCGAGCCGATCGTTCTCGAACCCGACGCCCTGTTCGACAAGATCGTCAGCCGTCGGCGCGGCGGCCTCTGCTACGAGTTGAACGGGCTGTTCGCCGAGTTGCTGACCGCTCTCGGCTACCGGGTGACGATGCTGGCCGCCCGGGTCTTCCACGGCACCCGGCCGGGGCCTCTCTTCGATCACCTGGCGCTGCGCGTCGATCTCGGCGAACCGTGGCTGGTCGACATCGGTTTCGGCGAATTCGCCGACGAGCCGATCCGGCTCGACGAACGCGCGGAACAGCAGGACGGCGGAGGCGTGTTCCAGATCGTGCCCGCTCCCGGCGACCACGGAGACCTCGACGTCCTGCACAGAGGCGACCAGGGCTACCGGCTGATCACGCGGCCCTACGAACTGGCGGACTTCGTTCCGACGTGCTGGTGGCAGGCGACCTCTCCCCGGTCGCACTTCACCAGGTCCACGATCTGTTCGATGCGAACGGCCCGGGGGAGGATCACGATCAGCGGCGACAAGCTGATCCGCACCGAACACGGCGAACGCACCGAACACGTTCTGCACGAGGCCGGACTCCGCTCCGCCTACCTCGAGCACTTCGGGATCACGCTCGACCGGCTCCCGGCGGCTCCGAGCGACCCGGACCGACCCTGACACCCTCCCGGGCCGGGACGAGCGGCTCCCGTCCTGCCGCCCCCGCCGTTCTCCCCGACGTCTCGCCCTCCGCATCCCGGGTTCCGCGGAGACCGGCGGCCGGTCCGGTCAGCCGCCGTCCGTGGTGAGCAGGCCGCGCCGGAAGGCGGCGGCGACGGCGGCCGCGCGGTCGTTGACGCCGAGTTTGGTGTAGATGTGCAGCACGTGGCTCTTGACCGTGGCCTCGCTGATGAACAGGCGTGCGGCGACCTCCCGGTTGGTGCCGCCCTCGGCGATGAGGTGGAGGATCTCCAGCTCCCGCGCGCTGAGCGGGTCGGCGGGAGTGCGGACCTGGCCGAGGAGGCGGGTGGCGACCGACGGGGAGAGCACGGCTTCTCCCCGCGCCGCCGTGCGCACGGCGCGGACGAGTTCGTCGCGGCCGGTGTCCTTGAGGAGGTAGCCGGTGGCCCCGGCCTCGACGGCGGGCAGGACGTCCCGGTCGGTGTCGTAGGTGGTCAGGACCAGGACGCGGGCCGCGTTTCCCGCCCGGGCGAGTTCCTTGATGGCCGCGACGCCGTCCATCCCGGGCATGCGCAGGTCCATGAGGATCACGTCCGGGTTCAGCGTCCCCGCGAGCGCGACGGCCCGGGCGCCGTCCTCGGCCTCGCCGAGGACCTCGAAGCCCGGATCGCCGGTGAACATGCCGCGGATGCCGTCGCGGACGATGGGATGGTCGTCGACGATCAGCAACCGGATCGGGGTCGGGGGAGGCGTCGCGGGAGTCTCAGGCACGGGTCACCGCCGGGACGCTCACGGAGATCGCGGTGCCCGCGCCGGGCTCGGACTCGATCTCCAGCGTGCCCGCCAGCCGGCTCACCCGCCTGTGCATCGCGGTCAGGCCGAACCCCCCGGCGTCGGGGACGCGCTCCGGGTCGAATCCGGCGCCGTCGTCGCGCACGTCCAGGGTGACCACGTCCTCCATGTACGACAGGGTCAGCCCGACCCGGGACGCGCCGGCGTGCTTGGCCGTGTTGGCCAGAGCCTCCTGCGCCGTGCGCAGCAGCGTCTCCTCGACCTCCGGATGCATGGGACGGACCGTACCAGTGACGGTGAAATCCGCGCGCGCCCCGTTGAGCTCGCCCCACCGGACCACGACGTCCTCCAGTGCCTCGGGCAGCGGCGCCGCCTCCAGCTGGCCGGGGCCCACCGCGTGCACCGAGCGCCGGGCCTCGGCGAGGCTCTCGCGGGCCAGCCGTACCGCGTTGTCCACGTGACTCCGCCAGTCCTCGGCCTGCTTCGCCGCCTGGAGCTGGGTGATGATGCCCGTCAGGCCCTGGGCGAGGGTGTCGTGGATCTCGGCCGCCATCCGCTGCCGCTCGTCGAGTACCCCCGCCTCTCGGGCCTGGACCAGCAGCTGGGCCTGGAGCCCGGCGTTCTCCCGCATGGCCTCTTCGAGCCGCGCCACCATGCGCCTGCGCTCGTCGCTGCGTTCGGCGGTGACCTCCCCGACGAAGCTGAACAGGCTCACCGCCACGACGATGGCGGCGGTGAAGAACAGGTAGGTGAAGATCGCGGACGGAGTGGGCTCGGGCAGGCCCCCGCTGTACCGTGCGACGCTGATCGCCGCCGTGGCACTCACCCCGGCCAGCCGCCACTTCCCGTTCAGGTACTGCCAGGAGTGGAGAAAGCCGATGAAGCCGAAGAAGCTCGCGAACCACACCTCCTGCGTGCAGAGGGCGCCGATCAGGACCACCAGCCCGGCCACGTAGACCGCGCCCCGCGGTACCAGCCACATCCAGACGGTCGCGAGAGCGGCGAGGCCGAGCGTGATCCAGGGGGTCGCGCCGGTCAGCAGGGAGAGCACCACGGAGGCCGCCAGCAGGACGTACGGCAGGGCCGCCATCTGGCGCTCCAGCAGGCGTTCCCATCGGTCGAGCCGGCCGGTCATCCGTCACTCCCAGCGGAAGAACTTGGCCGCCGCGATGCTGACGACCAGGGCGTAGGCCGCCAGCACTCCCAGCAGCAGGGGGCTGGGAGCACCGCCCGCCCAGACCTCCCGCATGCTCTGCCCGAAAGCGCCCAGGGGGGTGTACTCCCCGATGCGGGCCACCATAGCGGGCATCTGATCTTTGGGCTGCATGAGCCCGGCGAGGTAGGCCATCGGGAAGTACAGCAGGACCCCGATCCCGTTGGCGGTCCGGCCGTTGGGCGCCAGTGCCGCGATGAGCAGGCCGATCGCGAACATGCTCGCCGTACCGAGGAGGAAGACCAGCACGGCGGACAGCACCCCGGCGGGCAGGTGGGCGCCGAGGACGGTGCCCGCGACGGCCAGCAGCAGCCCGCAGGCGGTCATCGCGAGGACGAGCTGCAGGATCAGCTGCACCACCAGCAGGTTCCCTGGGCGCACCGGCGTGGCGGACAACCTGCGCAGGATGCCCCGCTCGCGGTAGGTGGCCAGGGTGGTGGGCAGCAGGTACAGGCCCACCATCCCCACCGCGATGGCCAGCGCCATCGGCAGCAGCACGGTGTCCCCCGGCTCGATCGAGCTTCCGAACACCACCAGGATGAACAGCGGGATGAGCAGCGAGAACAGCGCCCCGGGCTCCCGGGTCAGCAGCTTGGTCTCGACGACGGCGAGCTTCATCATGATCATATTCCTTTACTCGAAGGACCGGCCGGTCAGGGCGGTGAACGCGTCGTCCAGGGTGCGCTTGTCGATGCGGAGATCGCTGACCAGGACGTGGTGGCGGGCCAGGTGCGCGGTGACCGCCGTGGCGAAGTCGCCCCGGCCGGTGACGACGACCCGGTTCCCCTCCCGGGACACGTCGGTCACCTCGGGCAGGTTCTCCAGGTCGGCTGCGTCCCCCCGGCCGCTTGCGTCCCCGGCCATCAGCGTGAACCGCATCCGGTGCTCGCCGCCGACCAGTCCGGCCGGGGTGTCGATCGCCACGACCTTGCCGCGGTTGAAGACGGCGACGCGGTCGCACAGCTCCTCCACCTCGTCCATGAAGTGGCTGACCAGCACCACCGTCACACCGCTCGCCCGGACCCGCTTGACCAGCTCCCAGGTGGTACGGCGGGCCTGCGGGTCCAGGCCCGTGGTCAGCTCGTCCAGGAACGCCACCCGCGGGTTGCCGACCAGGGCCAGCGCGATGAACAGCCGCTGCTGCTGGCCGCCGGACAGCTTGCCGAAGCGGGCGTCGCGCTTGTCGGCCAGCCCCCACTCCTCCAGCAGCTCCCGCCAGTCGCGCGGGTTGGCGTAGAAGGAGGCGTACAGGTCGAGGGCCTCCCAGACCCTGATGCTCTCCGGCAGCTGGGTCTGCTGGAGCTGCACTCCGATCTGCTCGCGTACCTTGCGCGCGTCCCTGACCGGGTCGAGCCCGAGGACCCTGATCGATCCGCCGTCGGGCCGTCGCAGGCCCTCCACGCACTCCACGGTGGTGGTCTTGCCGGTGCCGTTCGGCCCGAGGATGCCGAAGATCTCGCCCTCCTCCACGGAGAACGACACGCCGTCCAGAACGGTCAGGTCCGCGTACTTCTTGCGGAGGTCTGTGACTTCGATGACTGCCATGGATCAAGGATCTTCCGCCCGCGTCCGGGGCGAATCGACCTGCCGGTCATACTCATCCGCCGACGATGCTGATCCGAGAATCCACCGAACGGTGGATACCGCGAGAGGAGATCGTCCGGCAGTGTGTCACGGAGGCTCTCGCAGGGCGATCACAGTTGGGTAACCCTCGGAGTCTTGCGCCTGCATCCGGCCGAAGGGGCCGCAGCCGGTCGGGGCCGACCGTGGGCAGCCGGACAGCGAAAAATGATCTCTTGTTAAGTCTTCCCTGGTCAAGGGCCCTTTTAGAGGGAGAGGCAGGAGTGCCCCCGGCGGGACTCGAACCCGCACTCCGACCCTTTTAAGGGGTCTGCCTCTGCCATTGGGCTACGGGGGCGCCGCAATCATACGTAACGGAACACTCGTGTGTAACTAGTCATGTCACTCACCTCATCGCCCACGGCCGGTGTGGTGGACGGCGCGGGTTCCGGCGACCCGGTCCAGGAACAGCACGCCGTCGAGATGGTCCAGCTGGTGCTGGAGGCAGCGGGCCTCGAAGGCGTCGGCGTGGACGGTGAGGGGGGCGCCGCTGCCGGGGTGTTCGCCGTGAACGGTGATGCGGGTGGCGCGGGAGACCTCCGCGACGAGGCCCGGGACCGACAGGCAGCCCTCCCGGCCCGGCTCCCAGCGGGAGGCGGCCACCAGGCGGGGGTTGGCCACGACGAGCTCGCCGGCGCAGGACCGGGTCCTGGGGTGCCGGGAGACGTCGACGGAGAGCAGCCGCCAGCCCAGGCCGATCTGGGGGGCGGTCAGGCCCATGCAGCGGTGGGAGCGGCGCATGGTGGCGAGCAGATCGGCCGCCCCGGCGACGACCTGGGGGTCGGCGGGGTCGACGGGGACCGTCCGCGTGGTCAGCACGGGGTGTGGAGCCCCGATCAGATGCCGGGAGACGCCGCTCGCCAGGACGCCGTCCAGCCGGGCGCGCGCCGTGCCGCACATCAGAGCACCTCCGCCTCGGCGGGGCGGAAGGTGATCGCGCAGCCGAGACCGGCCCCCACTGCGGCCAGGCGGCGCATCAGGGCGGCCACGTCCACCTTCGCCGGCAACCACACGTCGGCGATCAGGACGTACAGCCGCCCGCAGAGGCGGGTGGTCATGCCGGTGATGATCCCCGCGACCTCGGCGAGCACCCCGCTGAACGCGGAGACGATGCCGGGCCGGTCGGGGCCGTGGACGGTGAGGACGTAGTCGAGGCCCGCCTCGCAGCCGTGGTCCCGGCGGGAGCCCACCTCGGCGGCGGTGACGGTGAGGCCGGGGAAGGCGGAGACGGGCGGCACCTGTCCGGAGACCAGCAGCATCATCGCGACGTGACCGCCGAGCAGCGTCATCGCCGAGTCCTCGATGTTCGCGCCGTACCGGGTGAACACCGAGGTCACCTCGGAGACCACCCCCGGCCTGGCGACTCCCAGCACCGCGATCGCGGACAAGCCCATCCCTGGCCCCTCCCGGTCGGGCCGGGGCCGGGGGCGGACACGAGAATCAGTGACGAACCCCGAGGAGACCCCAGCGACTCCCTATCCTCGGGTGCCGGGACTCAGGTCGTCGCCGCCGCGCGGAACTCCGCACGGGGCTCCTCGATCTCCCCGAGCGAGACGGTCTCCCGCTTGAAGAACAGCGCCAGAGTCCAGTCCGCCATGACGCGGACCTTGCGATTCAAGGTAGGCACCCGCGACAGATGGTAGGTGCGGTGCATGAACCACGCAGGCAATCCGCGAAGCTTGACGCCGTAGACGTTGGCGACGCCCTTGTGCAGGCCCAGTCCGGCGACCGATCCGACGTACTTGTGTCGGTAATCGACCAGTTCCTGCCCGCGGAGGTGGCGGGTGATGTTGTCGGCCAGCACCTTGGCCTGGCGGACCGCGTGCTGGGCGTTGGGGGCGCAGTACTGGCCCGGGTTGGTCACGTCGGGCACCCCGGCCACGTCTCCGGCGGCGAAGGCGTCCTTGGCCCCGACCACGGTCAGCCGGGTGGTCGTCTTGATCCGGCCCCGCTCGTCCAGTGGCAGGTCACCCGCGTTGACGACCGGGCTGGGCTTCACCCCGGCGGTCCACACGATGGTCGCCGACTCGAACTCCTCGCCGTCGGAGAGCTTGACCAGACCGCCCTCGCAGGACTCCAGGCGGGTGTTCATCTTGACCTCGATGCCGCGCTCACGCAGCTGCTCGGCGGTCCAGCGGCCCATCTCCGGGCCGACCTCGGGCAGGATCCGGTCGGTGGCCTCGACCAGGACCCAGCGCAGGTCGGCGGCGGAGACGTTGTGGTAGTAGCGGATCGCGTCGAGCGCCATGTCCTCCAGCTCGGCCAGGGCCTCGATGCCCGCGAAGCCGCCGCCGACCACGACGAAGGTCAGCGCCCGGCGGCGCAGGACCTCGTCGTCGTCGCTCTCCGCCCGGTCCAGCAGGCCGAGGACCCTGTTGCGCAGGGCGATCGCCTCACCGACGGTCTTGAAGCCGATCGCGGCGTCGGCGAGGCCGGGGATCGGCAGGGTGCGGGAGACCGAGCCGGCGGCCATCACCACGAGGTCGTACTCGATCTCGTGCGGAGTGCCGACGTTCGGCTCGAACAGCACGGTCTTGGCGCCGTGGTTGACCTTGGTGACCTTGCCGTTGAGGATCGTCGCCTTCGACAGGACCCGCCGCAGCGGCACGACCACGTGCCGGGGGGAGAGGTTGCCGGCCGCAGCCTCGGGAAGGAACGGCTGGTAGGTCATGTGGGATTCGGGAGTGAGGACGGTGATTCGCACGCTGCCGTCGCGCAGCTCCTTGCGGAGCGTGCGCTGGAGCCGTAGCACCGTGTAGAGGCCGACGTAGCCCCCACCGATGACCACGATGTGCTTGGAGTTGCGGTCCACTTCGGCGCCCCTTACGGTCCGAGACTTTGTGAAAGCTTTCACAAGCATACGTCCCGCCTTCCGGCTCGCGCCAGGCCACCCCTCGTTAACTTGGTGTGAATTTGCTCATTTAGCGAGAAGTTGTCTCTATTTCAGAGGAAAGTTCGGAAAATATTCCCCTTTGTGATTGAATTCACACGTCCCGCAGTACGTTTGCCCTGATGAAGACCTGGTCGAGCATCTCCGCCGTCACCCTGCCCGTGAAGGTGTTCTGCTGGCTCGGGTGGTAGCAGCCCAGAAGACGGGCGGAAGTTCCGTCCCGGGCGATCTCCACCTCCACCCCGTGCCCGAAGGCGGGCCGCGGACGCGGCAGGAGGTATCCGGCCTCCCTCAGCGCGGGCCACACCGCCTGCCAGGCGAAGCCGCCCAGCGCCACCACCACCCGCAGGCCGGCGGCGACCAGCTCGATCTCCCTGGCCAGCCACGGGGAGCACGCCGACCGCTCCTCCGGCAGCGGTTTGTTGTCGGGCGGTGCGCACCTGACCGCGGCCACCATCCGCGCGCCGACGAGCCGCTGCCCGTCCCCTGCGCGGACGCTGGTCTCCTGTACGGCCAGGCCCGTCCGGTACAGCGAGGCGAACAGCCAGTCCCCGCTCCGGTCGCCGGTGAAGATCCGCCCGGTGCGGTTGCCGCCGTGCGCGGCCGGGGCCAGTCCCACGATCAGGACCTCCGGCCTGTCTTCGCCCCACCCGGCTATGGGTCTGCCCCAGTAGGTCTCCTCGGCGAACGCCCTCCGCCTGACCGCGGCCACCTCCTCGCGCCACTCCACCAGACGCGGGCAGGCCCGGCAGACCGACTGCCGGGCCGTGAGCTCGGCGAGGGTACGGCTCGCAGCCGCGAGCTCCCTCACCTCCGCGGGGTCGTGCGCGACGGGCGTGTCCGGCTGGGCGGGGTCACCCGGCCACCCGGAGCCCGGAGGAACGAAGGTCATGCTCCAGATCGTGCCACCACTCCGCACATGCGCGGCGCGGGCCACCGGGGAGGAACCGGGGCCACCGAGGCCGTGGAGGAACGCGGGCACGAAAAAAGCGGCGCCCGCACGGAGCGGGCGCCGCCCACTGCTTCAGAGCGGCCTGGTGATCAGGCGCTCTCGGACTTCTGCTCGACTAGGCGGCCGGGCAGGAGTAGTCCCACTGGACGGTCTTGGAAACCGACTGCGGGCTGGAGACGGTCACCGTGAACGAGCCCTTGGCCGCCACGACCGACTCGCTCAGGGAGAAGGTGCCGCCACCCGCGCCGACGGTCTTCGTGACCTTGGTGGGAACGCCGCCGGAGGTGTAGCTGTAGACGAGCTCGGACGCGCCGGAGACCGTGATGGTGCCGGTCACCTTGGCCGAGGGCTTGCCCACGACACCGCCGCAGGTGCTGTTGTCCTGGACGACGTTCAGGTCCAGAACCGCGGTCACCGGAGCCTTGCAGGTGACCTTGCTGGTGACGGTGCCGGTGGTCGGGCCGTGGTACAGCTCGATCGCGCGGCTGGCCGTACCGGACTCCGTGGCGCGCCACGGGTCCGTCACGGTCCTGGAACCGTGGACGTAGACGCTCTCCCAGCCACCGGGGACGCCGTTGCGGATCCAGCGGTACTTCACGTGGCCGCGACCGTGCGAGACGCTGATCGTGCCGGTGAAGGTGCGGTCGACCGGGCAGCCGCCCTCGTAGTCACCGAGGTGGTTCACGGACGCGGTCACCTTCGGCGACCAGTCCTTGCACCAGATCTTGAAGCCGACGCGGTTGGACTCGTTGCGGATCGGGTCCACGATCTCCAGGACCGCCCAGCCGCGCAGGTTCTCACCCGGGCGGATCACGTGGACGACCTTGCGGGAACCGTCGACCTTGACGGCGTCACGCTCGACGACGTGGCCGTTGACGACCCAGCGGTAGTGCACCAGGCGCGGGGAGGAGGAGGTGATGCGGCCGATCAGGGCGGCCTCGCAGTTGCCCTCGTCGACCCAGGCCTGCGCGCCGATGACCGGGCGGATCTCTTCCTTGCCGCCGTGGTCGCCGCCGCCGCAGGAGACCTTGAAGTAACCCTTCTTCGAGGTCGCCTTGCGCGGCGCCAGGACCTGCAGAGCCTGCCAGCCCTTGACGTCGCCCTTGAAGGTGGTCGTCTCCTTCACCGTGACGCTCTTGACGCCCTTGCCCACGGTGAAGGTCTTGACCTTGCTCTTGGAGCCGTCACCGTGCAGCCAGCGGTAGGCCACGGTGGTCTTGCCCTTGACGGCCTTCACCTTGATCGTCGAGGAGAAGGTGACCCGGGTCGGGCAGTCGCCCTTGTAGGACGCCTTGGGGGTGCCGGCGAAGACCGCCGGCTTCGGGGCGGCCGAGGAGGTCGTCTTCCCGGCCTGGGCGGAACCGCTGGCCGCCGCTGCGGGGGTGGCCAGCAGGCCCGTTGCCATGGTCGCCAGCATGGCCGCGCCGGCTCCCATCGCGGCTAGCCTGCGTGCTAGTCCGGACTTCATGAGGGGGTGCTCCGTTTCGTTAGGAAGCAAAGTGCGCTCCGGAGACGGTTGCCGCCCCGACACCAGCTGTGCCGGGCCCCACGGCAAAGCCTCGCTAAAGCCTCTTTACCTAACCATAAAACAGAACGATCTCCAATACCCTGACTAAGGGCGCTTTGTCCAGATGTTGTTACGCTTTAGCCAGCGACCACGCGATCCCGTCGAGAATGTCATGCTCGCTGACGACGACCTCGGCGAAGCCGTACCGCTCCATGAGCCGGTCAAGGATGAGCGCGCCGGCCCCGATGACGTCCACCCGGCCGGGATGCATGACCCCGATCGCCGCCCGTTCCGCGTGCGTCATCTTCAGCAGGCGGCGGGAGACATTCTCTACCTGTCCTATCGGAATTCGGGAGTGGTGGATTTTATCCGGGTCGTATTCATCCAGCTCAAGTGCTATTCCGGCGACGGTCGTCACCGAGCCCGCGAGCCCGACCAGGGTCAGCGCCCGCTCCACCGGCACTTCCTGCGCGACCCGGTCGAGCGCGTCGTCGATGTCGGCGACCGTCGCCTCGACGGCCTCGGGCGACGGCGGGTCGCCCGCCCCGCGCAGGTGCCGCTCGGTCAGCCGGACGCAGCCGATGTCCACCGAGAGCGCCGCGTCGACATGCGCCGCGCCGACCACGAACTCGGTGGAACCGCCGCCGATGTCGACCACGAGGTACGGCGGGCGGGTGCCGTCCGGAGCGGGGAGGCCGGTCTCGGGAGACAGGCGCACCAGGCCCCGGGTGGCGCCGGAGAACGACAGCTCGGCCTCCTCCGCGCCGCTGACCACCTCGGGCTCGACCCCGAAGATCTCCCGCACGCCGCCGGTGAACTCCTCACGGTTGGCCGCGTCCCTGGTGGCGCTGGTCGCCACCACGCGGACCGAGGTGGCCCCGTGCCGCTCGATCAGCCCGGCGTACTTCCGCATCGCGGCGAAGGTGCGCTCCAGGGCCTCGGGGGCCAGCCGTCCGGTCCGGTCCACTCCCTCGCCGAGCCGGACGATCTCCATCAGCCGCTCGACGTCGTGCAGGGAGTCGTGCTCGATGTCCGCGATCAGCAGGCGGACGGAGTTGGTGCCGCAGTCGATCGCGGCGACGCGGGTCACTGGTCGTTCTCCTCTGTGCTGGTCGTACGCTGCTTCTCCCGACCGGCCGGGTCTGCGGAGCCGGTCGTCCCCGCCTCGTCCGCCTGGCAGCACGGCCCGTCGGCCCACCACTCGCCGAGCGCGTCGAGCGCCTCGCGCCCGAAGGGGTTGATCCCCGGCACCGCGAGCTCGTGCCCGACCAGGGCGTGCAGGCACTTCACCCGGTCCGGCATGCCCCCGGCGCTCTGCATGCCGCGGGGCAGTGGTTCCAGGCCGTCCTCGGCCGCCGCCTTGTCGCGGCGCGCGAGGTAGTCCTCGTGGGCGGCGAGGTAGGCGGCGGCCAGCTCGGGGTCGGCGTCGAGCCTGGCCCGCATGTCCTTCATCAGCCCGGAGGTCTCCAGGGTTCCGACGGCCGAGTTGACCCGGGGGCACGTCAGGTAGAACAACGTCGGGAACGGCGTGCCGTCCGGCAGCCGCGGCGCGGTCTCCACCACGTCGGGCAATCCACACGGGCAGCGGTGCGCCACCCCGCGCAGCCCGCGCGGCGTCCGGCCGAGCTGCTGCTCCACCGCCGCCACGTCACGGTCGTCCACCATCTCCGGCCCCCTCTGCGAGACGGCCTCCAGGGTATCGGCCGTCAGCCCCCGGACGCTTTCCTGCCCTTGCCCTTGTCCACGGCCTCGACCGACTCCCAGAGCGTCTGGTACCACGGCGGCCTGGCGACGACCTGCTTCTCCTGGGCGGCGTCCTTGTCCTGCGCGGGCTTGTCGTCCATGACGACGTAGCACTTCTGGCCGGGCTCGCAGTAGAACAGCCTCTCCCTGGCCACCCGCTTGCGGTAGGCGGGGTCGCTGAGCTGCCTGTTCTCGTCGTCCAGCGCCTTGATCTCGGCGAGCAGCTTCGCCTTCTGCTGCTCCAGCTCGGCGACGTTGCGGCGCTGCGCGATGTACTCCCTGACGGGGTAGGCCAGGCTCATGGCGATGGCGCACACGACGACCGCCAGCACCGCGGCCCGTCCCGTCAGCTGCGGCCTCGCCCTGCTCATGGCGTCGCTGCGCGTCGCGGCTCGGGGGCCGGTAACCGGCGCCTTCCCTCGTCACTCATCCGCTGCGCTCCTTCGCTCCTTAGTCCAGTGCACCGGCGCCCCCTCGCAGGCTCCTTCGCTCCTCGGTCCAGCGCACCGGCGCCCCCTCACTCCTCAGGTCCGGTAGCGGGTACGGCGTGCGCCCGCCGCCGGGGCGGGCGCAGGCCGTACGGTGCGAAACTACCGCTGGAAGCGCGGGAACGCGGCGCGACCCGCGTACCGGGCGGCGTCGTCGAGGAGTTCCTCGATGCGCAGCAGCTGGTTGTACTTGGCCACGCGGTCGGAGCGGGCCGGGGCGCCGGTCTTGATCTGGCCGCAGTTGGTGGCCACGGCGAGGTCGGCGATCGTGGTGTCCTCGGTCTCGCCGGAGCGGTGGCTCATCATGCAGCGGTAGCCGTTGCGGTGGGCCAGGTCCACGGCGTCGAGGGTCTCGGTCAGGGTGCCGATCTGGTTGACCTTGACCAGCAGCGCGTTGGCGGTGCCCTCGGCGATGCCGCGCGACAGCCGCTCGGGGTTGGTCACGAACAGGTCGTCGCCGACGAGCTGGACCTTGTCGCCGAGGGCCTTGGTGATGGCGTTCCAGCCCTCCCAGTCGCTCTCGTCCAGCGGGTCCTCGATGGAGACCAGCGGGTAGTTCGCGACGAGGTCCTCGTAGAAGGCGATCAGCTCCGCGGCGGACAGGCCCTTGCCGTCGATGGTGTAGACGCCGTCCTTGTGGAACTCGGAGGCGGCCACGTCCAGGGCGAGTGCGACATCCTGGCCGGGCGCGTAGCCGGCCTTCTCGATGGCGACCAGGATCAGGTCCAGCGCGTCGCGGTTGGACGGCAGGTTCGGCGCGAAGCCGCCCTCGTCGCCCAGGCCGGTGGCGTAGCCCTTCTCCTTCAGCACCGCCTTGAGCGCGTGGTAGACCTCGGTCCCCATCCGCACGGCCTCGCGGAACGACTCGGCGCCGATCGGCGCGATCATGAACTCCTGGATGTCCACGTTGGTGTCGGCGTGCGCGCCGCCGTTGAGGATGTTCATCATCGGCACCGGCAGCACGTGCGCGTTCGGCCCGCCCAGGTAGCGGAAGAGCGGCAGCTCGGCGCTCTCGGCGGCGGCCTTGGCCACGGCCAGGGAGACGCCGAGGACGGCGTTGGCGCCCAGCCGCGCCTTGTTCGGCGTGCCGTCCAGGTCGATCATGACCTGGTCGATGCTGCGCTGCTCGGCCGCGTCGAACCCGATGATCTCGTCGGCGATCTCGTCGGTCACGCCGAGGACGGCCTTCTCCACGCCCTTGCCGCCGTACCGCTCGTCGCCGTCGCGCAGCTCGACGGCTTCGAACTGGCCGGTGGAGGCCCCGCTCGGCACCGCCGCGCGGCCTTCGCTGCCGTCGTCCAGAAGGATGTCGACCTCGACCGTCGGGTTGCCCCGGGAGTCAAGGATCTCGCGGGCGTGTACGCCCTCGATGGAAGCCACGAAGCGCTCCTAAAGTCGCAGGACAGTTTGCCGCAAAAGCCTATCGAGACCTACTTCCCGGTACGGCTGCCACCCGTAGCGGACGTTCCCGGGCGTGGCGTCCGCACCCGGCCCGCGCCCGTCCCGGTCCCGGACGGCTACCCTCCGGACGGGGCGTCCCCGGGGGCGGACTCACCGGCGCGGATCCGCTCGCGGTAGACGCGGGCCGCGGCGCGCAACTCGGCCTCGGGATCGAGCCCCTCCGCGTGCGCCTGCCGTACGAGCTCGAACAGGCGCCCGCCGAGCCCTTCGACCGGCGGTTCCGCCGGGATCCCCACCCGCTCGGCGCGGCGCAGGAGCTGGGCGGCGAGGGAGAGCGCGGGCTGGCCCATCGGCACGCCGTCCACGACGGAGCCGGCGTCGCCGCCGCTCTTGGCCGCGCGCTCGGCCGCCTTGATCGTCTCCCAGTTGTCGCTGACCTCGTCGGCGCCGTCCACCTCGACGGCGGCGAACACGTGCGGGTGGCGGCGGACCAGCTTGTCCACGATGCCGTCGGCCACGTCGTCGACGTCGAACCCGCCCTTGTCGCGGTCCCGGGCCCGGTCCTGGGCGACGCGCGCGTGGAAGGCCACCTGCAGCAGCAGGTCGCCCAGTTCCTCGCGGAGCGCGTCGTGGTCGCCCTCCTCGATGCTCTCCAGGACCTCGTAGGCCTCCTCGATGAGGTACGGCGCCAGCGACTCGTGGGTCTGCTCGGCGTCCCACGGGCAGGACGTGCGGAGCCGGTCCATCACCGCGACGAGGTCGAGCAGCCGCGCTCCGGGCAGGTCGTAGGAGCCGGGCACGACCTCGATCACCGGCGGGTCCTCCAGGGCCACCGCGGCGTGGCCGATCGAGCGCATCAGCGCCTCGTCGGCCTCCAGCCACACCACGGTCCCGCCCTGGGCCTCACGGACCAGGGCGGCCGGGTCGGGCGCCACGACCTCGACGGCGACCCCGGCCTCGGCCAGGTAGGGCAGGTGCGGATGGTCCGGCGCGGCGGTGCGGACCGGCCCTTCCGACAGGGCCTGCCAGGCGCGGTGGCTGAGCAGCCCCGGCGCGACCCGGGGCGAGGTGGTGACGACGATCAGCGGCATGCCCCCGAGGCTACCGGGGCCGCCGGGCACCACCCGGGTTCCCGGGCCCGGAGCGCGCCGGTGGGCGGCTCCGGTCCGCTGCCGGGAACACGGCGCTACCGGGACTCGGCGGCTCCGGGGAGCGCGCCGAAGCGGTCGCTCTCGATGAAGGAGTCGGACCCGTCCTGCGCCTGCGCCTGCGGGTTGGCCTCGCCGTAACGGGGGCTGCGGGTGACCGGGGCGATCTTCTGCACCTCGGCGGCCAGCTTCTGGCCCGCCGCCTGCTGGGACGCCTCGTCCTGCCCGGCACCGTACTTGGCCATCAGCTTCTGCTGGATGAGGGAGGCGCGGACCAGCGCGTTCAGCTCCGAGGGGGGCACGGCGTTGTTGAGGGCGAGCTGGTCGACCGTGGCGCCCTGCTGCTGCTGGAGGACCTGGGCGATGAGCGCCTCGACCTCCGCCGCGGTCACCGTGATGCCGCTGCGCGCGCCGATCTGGTCGATCTGGCTGATGAAGATCTTGTTGCCCAGCACCGCCTGCGGGATCGACCCCGGCAGGCGCAGCTGCCCCCGGGAGACGCCGGCCTCGCTCATGGCCTTCTCGTATTCTCTGACGTCGGCGTTCAGCTCGCTGGTGCTGATCCGCCGGTCGCCGACGATGGCTGCGGCGCCGGCCTGCGACGGAGAACAGGCGGTCAGCGCGGCACCCGCGGCCACGACCGCGAGGATGACGCGCACTCGAGTCGACTTCACTTACGATCCCTTCACGACAGAGGCCGTATTACTTTACCGGCATGTTCTCGAGGAACATCGCCTCGACGAGATCACCGCACCACCGCAGGAGGTCGAGGTCGCGCAGCGGCTGCCCGCCGAGCGGCTTCGTCTTGGGCACCGGCACCAGCAGGGTGCCGGCGGCCTGCTTCAGCAGCGCCTTCGGGTAGAGCCGCTGGAGCCGCACCTGCTGGGAGTCCCGCAGGGTCACCGGGGCGAACCTGATGTTCTGGCCCTGCAGGGTGACGTCGGTGAGCCCCGCCTTGCGCGCCCTGATCCGGAAGCGGGCCACGGCCAGCAGGTTCTCCACCTCCTGGGGCGGCCTGCCGTACCGGTCGACGAGCTCGGCGCGCACGGCCGCGATGTCGTCGTCGGTGCAGATCGCCGCGACGCGCTTGTACGCCTCCAGGCGCAGCCGCTCGGAGGTCACGTAGTCGTGCGGGATGTGCGCGTTGATCGGCAGCTCGACCTTGACGTCCGGCCGCTCCTCCTGCTCGGCCGCCCCGGTCAGCTTGGCCTTCTGCTCCTGTACGGCCTCCGCCATCATCCGCACGTACAGGTCGAAGCCGACGCCCGCGATGAAGCCCGACTGCTCGGCGCCCAGGATGTTGCCCGCGCCGCGGATCTCCAGGTCCTTCATCGCCACGTACATGCCCGCGCCCATCTCGGTGTGCTGGGAGATGGTGGCCAGGCGTTCGTGGGCGGTCTCGGTGAGCGGCTTCTCCGGCGGGTAGAGGAAGTAGGCGTAGCCGCGCTCGCGGCCCCGGCCGACCCGCCCGCGCAGCTGGTGGAGCTGGGACAGGCCGTAGTTGTCGGCCCGGTCCACGATGAGCGTGTTGGCGTTGGGCACGTCGAGACCGGACTCGACGATCGTGGTGCAGACCAGCACGTCGAACTCGCGCTCCCAGAACCCCACCATGATCTTTTCGAGCTGCTGCTCGTTCATCTGGCCGTGCGCCACGGCGATGCGGGCCTCGGGGACGAGTTCGTGCAGGCGAGCCGCCACCTTGTTGATGCTCGCGACCCGGTTGTGCACGAAGAAGATCTGGCCGTCGCGCATCAGCTCGCGGCGGACGGCGGCGGCGATCTGCTTCTCGTCGTACGGCCCGACGAAGGTGAGGATCGGGTGGCGCTCCTCCGGCGGGGTGAGGATCGTGGACATCTCGCGGATGCCGGTCAGGCCCATCTCCAGGGTGCGCGGGATCGGCGTGGCGGACATGGCCAGTACGTCGACCTGGGTGCGCAGGTGCTTCATGGCCTCCTTGTGCTCGACGCCGAAGCGCTGCTCCTCGTCGATGATGATCAGACCGAGGTTCTTGAACCGGACCTCGGAGGAGAGCAGCCGGTGGGTGCCGATCACCACGTCCACCGAACCGTCACGCATGCCCTCCAGCGTGACCTTGACCTCGGCGTCGGTCTGGAAGCGCGACATCGGCCGCACGTTCAGCGGGAAGCCGGAGAAGCGCTCGGCGAAGGTGGACAGGTGCTGCTGGACCAGCAGCGTGGTCGGCACCAGCACCGCCACCTGCTTGCCGTCCTGCACCGCCTTGAAGGCTGCGCGCACCGCGATCTCCGTCTTGCCGTAGCCGACGTCGCCGCAGATCAGCCGGTCCATCGGGATCGGGCGCTCCATGTCGCGCTTGACCTCGTCGATGGCCTCCAGCTGGTCGCCGGTCTCGGCGTAGGGGAAGGCGTCCTCCATCTCGCGCTGCCAGGGCGTGTCCGGCCCGAAGGCGTGCCCGGGCGAGGCCATCCGCGCGCTGTAGAGCCGGATCAGCTCTCCGGCGATCTCCTTGACCGCCTTCTTCGCCCTGGTCTTCGCCTTGGCCCAGTCGGCGCCGCCCATCCGGTTGAGCGTGGGCGACTCGCCGCCGACGTAGCGGGTGACCTCGTCGAGCTGGTCGGTCGGGACGTAGAGCCGGTCGCCCTTGGCGTACTCGATCACGAGGTACTCGCGGGTCGCTCCCTGCACGGTCCGCTGCATCATCTCGACGTAGCGGCCCACACCGTGCTGCTCGTGCACCACGTGGTCGCCGAGCTTGAGCTGGAGCGGGTCCACCATGTTGCGGCGCCGGCTGGGCAGCCGGCGCATGTCCTTGGTGGAGGCCTTCTGGCCGACCAGGTCCAGGTGGGTCAGGACGGCCAGGGACGGGCTGACGAACCCGTGGTCCACCAGTCCGGTGGTGACGTGCACGACCTTCGGGTCCGGCGCCCGGTCGAGGGTCGCCTCCAGCCGGGCGGGCAGGTCGACGCCCTTGAGCAGCTCGACCATCCGCTCGGCCGGGCCGTGGCCCTCGCTGAGCAGCACGACGACCTTCTCGTCGGCCAGCCAGCCCTTGATGTCGCCCAGCGCCCGCTGGGTGTCGCCCCGGTAGGCCTCCGACTCCCGGGCGTCCAGGACCAGCGCCCCGCCCGGATCGTCACCGCCCGGGTCGTCCCCGCCGAACGGGGCGATCGACCACCACGGCTGCCCGAGCTCGCGGGCGTGGTCGCGGATCTCCTCCAGCGTGCGGAACGCCGCCGCCTCCAGGTCGATCGGGGCCTCTCCCCCGGCGGCGGCGTTGATCCAGGAGGCCTCCAGGAACTCCTGGCTGGTGCGGACGAGCTCGTCGGCCCGGCTCCGGATGCGCTCGGGATCGCAGACGAACACCGCCGCCCGTGCGGGCAGGTGGTCGATCAGCAGGTCCATCTCGCCGGCGAGCACCGGGGCGAACGCCTCCATGCCCTCCACCGGCATTCCCTCGGCGAGCTGGTCGAGGATCTCGGCCAGGGCGGGATGCTCGGCGGACAGCGCCGCGGCCCTGTCCCGGACGTCTTCGGTCAGCAGCAGCTCGCGGCAGGGCGCGGCGAACAGCCCGTCTCCCGCGACCTCCAGCGATCGCTGGTCGGCCACCTTGAACCAGCGGATCTCCTCGACCGAGTCGCCCCAGAACTCCAGGCGCAGCGGGTGCTCCTCGGTCGGCGGGAAGACGTCGAGCAGCCCGCCCCTGACCGCGACCTCGCCGCGCTTCTCCACCATGTCCACGCGGTGGTAGCCGTTCTCCACCAGCCTGTGGACGACGGCGTCCAGGTCGGCGTCGTCGCCGGCGCGCAGCCGTACCGGCGACAGGTCGCCGAGCCCGCGCACGATCGGCTGGAGCACGGCCCGGATCGGGGCGACGACGACCCTCAGCGGTCCGGCCGCGGTGTCGCCCTCGACGGGGTGGGCCAGGCGGCGCAGTACGGCCAGGCGCTGGCCGACGGTGTCGCTGCGCGGGGAGAGCCGCTCGTGCGGGAGGGTCTCCCAGGCGGGGAAGACGGCGACCGTGTTGTCCCCGCCGGAGTCGAGAAGGCTGGACAGCGCCGCCGCGAGGTCCTCCGCCTCGCGGCCGGTCGCGGTCACCGCCAGGACGGTCCTGCCCGCCTCCCTGGCCAGCGCGGCCGCGGCGAAGGACCGCAGCGCGGGTGGGGCGACGAGCGACACGTCGGGAGCGCCGGGGACGCCGTCCCCCCGCGCATCCGCCAGGACGGAGGCCAGCTTCGGCTCGCCCGCGACAAGGTCAAGCAATCCGGAAAGGCTCATCAGTTTCGCCCACAGCCCCACGACGGCAACACGACAGGCCCCCGGCCGCCGGGGCACGGGGGTTATCGGTCAAGGGTACTTCGCCCGCTCCCCGGATCCGTAAGAAGTGGGGAGAGGTGACGAACTGTATCTATTCCACTACTCTAGGTGATATGACTGAAGTGCGATCCGCCATGACCCGAAGCGACCTGTTCGACCAACGGATCCGGGAGCGCCGGGCCGAGGTGACCGGCCGGCGACTCGACGTCCTGGTCGCGGGCTGCGGATTCCCCAGCGGCCTGACCCTGGACCGGGCGCAGGCCCGGGTCGTCGGGGTCGACGAGGACCTCCCCGCGGTGCGGGCGAGCATGCCGGGCCGCAAGGAGTTCGACTCCTGGGCGCTGGGAGACCTGCGCACCGTTCCGGTGCCGCCGCGCTCGTTCGACGTCGCCTGCATATCGTTCCTGCTGGAGCGCGTCCGCCACCCCGAGCTCGTGCTCGACCGGCTGCTCGCCGGGCTGCGCCCGGGCGGCCTCGCCCTGCTGCGCATGCGCGACCGGTCCTCGGCCTACGGGATGTGCGACCGGCTGACCCCCTCGCTGGTGCGGCGGCTGCTGTGGCGCAGCCTCGTGCCGAAGGGCACGGTCGGGCCGCTGCCCACGGTGTACGGCCCGGCCATCACCAGGGAGGGGATCCACGCCTTCTGCCTGGCCCGGGGGCTGATGGTCACCGACGAGATCCTGGAGTCCAGCGGCCCCGCGGCGGCCCGGTCACTGGGGCGCGCCGCCTGCTCGGCCGTCGAGGCCGCCTCCGGCGGGCGCTTCCCCGCCTCGCACGACGAGATCAGCATGGTCATCCGCAAGCCGGAGAACCATTTCGCGCGACTCGTCTGACGTCACTCGGTTGATGTGGCACAACTGGAATGGCTAGAGTGACCATATCCGACTAAGTCGATCGGGAATGTGGAGCAGATGACGGCGCCCTTCGAGTGGACCCCCGACACCCGTGAGCTCGCCGATCTGGAGCTGCTGCTCTCCGGCGCGTACCACCCCCTGACGGGCTTCATGAGCTCGGCCGAGGCGCACGCGGTGGAGGAGCACGGCACGCTGGCCGACGGCACGCGGTGGCCCGCCCCCGTCACGCTCACCCTCCCCGACGACCATCCGGCCGCCCCCGGCGACCGGATCACGCTCCGCGACCCCGAGGGCGCTCCACTGGCCGTCCTGACCGTCACCGACCGGTCCGGCGGCCGAGCCGCCGGGCCGGTGGAGGCCCTGGGCGCGGCCGAGCACGGGCCGTTCGCCCGGCTCCGCCGCAGCCCCGCGGAGGTCCGCAAGGAGCTGGCGGGGCACGAGGTCCTGGCCGTCACCATGCGCGGACCCCTGGACGACCTGGAGGAGATCGCCGCGACCGCCGAGGAGATGGAGGCGACGGTCCTGCTGCTTCCGCTGGCGTTCGGGGAGGGCGGGCCCGCGGTGGTCCGCGCCGCGCTGAAGGCCCGCGACCGGCTCGGCGAGAGGGGCGCCGTCACCGCTCTGGCCGTGGTGCCGCTCGCCCCGCGCGAGGATCACGCCGTCGATCTGGAACTGCGCGAGCACGTGGCCGAGGCCTACGGTGCGACCGAGCACCTGGCCGGCCCCGAGCCCGTCACGCTCCCCGGCCCGCCGCACCGGCGCGGACTGGTCGTCTTCTTCACCGGCCTGTCCGGCTCGGGCAAGTCGACCGTCGCCCGGGGGCTGCGGGACGCGCTGCTGGAGCGCGGCGGCCGTACGGTCACCTACCTCGACGGCGACGTGGTCCGCCACCTGCTCTCGGCGGGGCTGGGCTTCTCCCGCCAGGACCGCGACCTCAACATCCGGCGGATCGGCTTCGTCGCCGCGGAGGCGGCCCGCCACGGCGGACTGGCGATCTGCGCGCCCATCGCCCCGTACGCCGCCACCCGCGAGGAGGTCAGAACCATGGTCGAGGCCGTGGGCGCCGACTTCCTGCTGGTCCACGTGGCCACCCCGCTCGCCGAGTGCGAGCGCCGCGACCGCAAGGGGCTCTACGCCAAGGCCCGGGCGGGGCTGATCCCGGAGTTCACCGGGATCTCCGCCCCCTACGAGGAGCCCGACGACGCCGACCTGGTCGTCGACACCACCGGCATCGCGGTCGAGCAGGCCGTGGACGCCGTCCTGAACCCGCTCGTGCAGGGAGGCTGGGTCCGTTGAGGAGAGATCTCGCCGCGGCCGGGCAGAGGTCACGGCGCGCAGGTCCGGGTGCGGAGGCCCCGGCACGGGGAAGGGGTCGCGATGACAGGCGGAGAGACGGACAGGGAACGGTGAACGGCTGATGGACCTCGATCTCCCCCTGGTCGCCGGGTCGTTCTTCGTCGCGATCATCGTCGGGCTGACCGGCATGGGCGGCGGCGCTCTGATGACGCCGATGATGCTGCTGTTCTTCAACGTGCCGCCGCTCGCCGCGGTCTCCAGCGACCTGGTCGCCTCGGCCGTGATGAAGCCCGTCGGCGGGATCGTGCACATGCGGCGGGGCACGGTGGACCTGCGGCTGGTCGGCTGGCTGTGCGTGGGCTCGGTCCCGGCGGCCTTCTGCGGGGTGCTGCTGATCCGGGCGTTCGGAGAGGGCGAGCAGGTTCAGCAGGCGGTCAAGTACGCCCTGGGCGTCGCGCTGCTGCTGGCCGTGGCGGGCCTGCTCGCCAAGGCCTATCTCGCCCACCGCGAGGGACCCGTCGCGGTGGGTTCCGGCGAGATCGTCGTGCGCCCGATTCCTACCGTACTGATCGGTATAGTCGGCGGCGTCGTGGTGGGCATCTCCTCCGTGGGCTCGGGATCCCTGATCATCGTGGCGCTGCTCATGATCTACCCCACGCTGAAGGCCAACCAGCTCGTCGGGACCGACCTGGTCCAGGCGGTCCCCCTGGTCACCTCGGCCGCCGTGGGCCACCTGCTCTTCGGCGACTTCCAGCTCGACGTGACCACCTCGCTGCTGGCCGGCTCGATCCCCGGCGTCTACCTCGGCGCGCGGATCTCGTCGCGGGCGCACGGCGACGTCATCCGGGCACTGCTCGTGGTGGTACTGCTCGCCTCGGCGCTCAAGCTGCTCGGCGTGGGCAACTCGGCCCTGCTGTGGGTCCTGGGCGGCGTGGCGCTCGCCGGGGCGGCCGCCTGGTCACTGACGAGGAACCGCCGTGGAACGCAGGTAGGAGTCGCCGGCGAGGGCGCGGAAGGCCGCCTGGGAGCCGGAAGAGGTGTCGAAACGGGTGTCCCCCCTCGGGGCTCGCGGTGAGTCGAAGTAGACCAGCGCCTTGATCTGCGGATAGCGCCGCACGTCCCGGCGGACCGAGGCGAAGAAGGACTCCTTGAAGCGGGGCTGGCCCCGCCGCTCGAAGACCCCCCACTCGGCGAGCATGATGGGCTTGCCGGGGAAGCGCCACTGCATCCAGCGGTAGAAGCCCGGCCACTGGGCGATGTCGTCGCGGGTCTTGTTGATCAGTCCCTCGAAGCTCTGGACCCTGTCGTCGACGTAGGGGTCCATGGCCACCCAGTCGACCACGTCGTCACCGGGGTAGAGCCGCTCGAACCAGGAGCTGGCCGCCCAGTTGGGCGCTCCCATGTAGGTCATCACGGTGACCGCGTTCCGCACGCCCTTCTCGCGCAGGCGCTGCACGACGTGGCGGTACATCTCCGCATAGTCCCGGGCCGTCATCCCGGAGCCGGCGCTCTCTCTGACGTCGTTCTCCGGCTCGTGGTGCACGGTCAGGAAGAACCTCTCGGGGAAGTTCCGCACGATGTGGGCGGCCAGCCGGTCGATCCGCCGGTCCACCGCGCCCCGGGCGATCTGCGCCCAGGTGTGGTCGAGGGACGGCTTCCAGTTGACCAGCAGGATCCTGCGCCCCCCGGGGGGACGGGCGATCGCCTGCTCCTCGGCGGTCGGGAAGAGCTCGGAGCCCCGGTGGTAGACGTGCATGATGTCGGCCGTACGGCCCATGCGCTGTTCGGCCCGGCGCAGCGCCAGGGCGGGCCGTCTCCCGGTGAAGATCTCCGGGGCCATCCCCCACCAGGCGCCGCAGGAGGGGATCAGCTTGGCGCTGACCTCGCAGCCCGGCGCCGACGAGCGCAGTCCCAGCAGCCTCTTGCCCGTCGCGGGGTCGTGCGCCGAGTCCCTGGAGACTCCCGAGGCCTGGCTGCACGCGCTCAGCCCCAGCATCAGCGCGATACCGGCGGCGGTGATTCCCCGCATCCTCAGCGCTGACATTAAATCGGCATTTGTCCGATACAACGGTCCCTCACAGATTATCCGTCCGCGCGTTTCCTGACTTTCCGCAGAGCACACCATCCCACCATCCGGACATGCGGTGCCGCACACTTTGCCGCTCCGTTCCGCACCTGCGGGGTGGCGGAGAGGAAATATCGGATAAACCACCGTTATCTCGCCGTGATTGCCGCAGTCATCGTGAAGAAATCTTGTGTATTCGATCGGGAAAACGACGACTCAGCCTATAGTTCCTAGGGTTTCCAGCAGCGGCCTCGCCTGAGGGGCCCGGCCCGAGAGGGATTCCCATGAGCCTGTCGCCGGACACCGCCGTCCGCCGCTCCGGCGGGGACCTCGCGGACTACGGGGCTCTGCTCCGCAGGCGCTGGCCCACCCTGCTGCTCTGCCTCCTGGCCGGGACCGGCGGCGGCGCGGGCCTGTTGCACCGCACCCCGCCCTCCTACACCGCCTCCGCGCACGTCCTGGTGACCGCGACCGGCGTCCAGGACCAGACCAACCAGGTGACCAACCGGCAGCGGGAGCCGCTCAACCTCGACACCGAGGCGCAGATCGCCCAGTCGGCCGTGGTCGCCAGGAAGGCGCAGGCGGCGCTCAAGAGCACCCCCGGCCCCGTCGAGGTCTCGGTGCCGCCCAACACCTCGGTCCTGGAGATCTCCTACACCGCCGCCGACCCCAACAGCGCCGCCGCCGGGGCCAGCGCCTACGCCCAGGCCTATCTGGCCCACCGCGGCGAGGCCGCCACCCAGGCGCTGGCCGTCCAGCTCGAAACGCTCCTGGACAAGCTGAGGCAGGTCAACACGTCCCTGGCCAAGGTGGTGGCCGACCTGCCCGGCCTGGCCAAGGGCGGCGCGGAGCGCACCATCGCGCTGCAACGGCGCAGCGTGCTCAGCCGCCAGGTCTACAACCTCACCGTCAAGTACGACGGGCTCAAGACCATCGCGATCACCCCCGGCTCGGTGATCAGTGAGGCGGTCGCCCCCACGGACCCCAGCGCGCCCAGCCCTCCCCTGTACCTCGGCAGCGGCTTCATGGTCGGCCTGCTGGCCGGGGTCGGCCTCGCCTGGCTCCGCGACCGGCTCGACACCAGGCTCCGTACGGCCTCCGACGTCACGCGTCTCACCGGACTCGACATCGTCAGCGGCGAGCGGATCCGCGACCTGTCGAGCACCGGCGGCGCCGTGGTGCTGGTCCCGCTGCCCGGGAGCTCCTCCCGCGAGGTGGCGCGGGCCGTACGGGAGCTGCGCGAGGGGCGCGTGCCGGTGCTCGGCGCGGTCGTCACCGCGTGCGACGGGGATCCGGGCAAGGGCCCGGACCGGGAGAAGCCGGACGGAGCGTGGGAGAGGGCCGCCGCCCCGCCGCTGCCGCGGCCCGCCGACGCGCGCGCCGCCGCGGCCGTCACGACCGCGTCCCCCGCACCGGCGCCCGCGCCCGCACCCGCCGTCACCGGCCCGCGGGCCCCTCGGGACACCGGCCTCCGCGGTTCCCGCGCCGGCCGCCGGGCGTCCGCGGCTCCGGCCGGCCCGGACGTCGTCACCACCGAGATCCCGGTCGCCGACGTGCGGGCCGCCGTACGCGAGAGCGCGGCCCGGTCCGGCGCCGCCAACGGTCACCGGGGCGAGGCCCCCGGCCCCGCGGCGGTCTCCGGCTTCCCCGGGGCCGCCCATGACGACAAGCGCCCGCCCTCGGCCGGCCTGGCCGTCACCACCGGCAGGAGCGAATCCCCGGCGGATTCGCCGGAGACCGTCCCGCTGATGCAGCTGCCCGCGATCGGCAAGAAGGTCTTCCCGCCGTGAGGGGCCTGGACCGGGCGGCGTGGCCGATCGCCGCGCTCCTCGTGGGATATCCCGTGTGGTGGGCCCTGGGCTTCGGCGGGCTCGCGGTGGTCGTGCTCGCGCCGCCGATGGCGGTCATCCTGTGGCGGCGGCGGCCGGTCAGGGTGCCGCGCGGATTCGGTCTGTGGCTGCTCCTGCTCGCGGGCTACCTGGTCAGCTCGATCATGCTCGCCGAGATGCCGCCGGGCACCTACGGCGAGTTCGGGGTGGGCCGGCTGACCGGTTACCTCATGCGCCTGTCCCTCTACCTCTCGCTGACCGTCATGGTCCTCTACCTGGGCAACCTGACCGAGCGGGAGCTGCCGCAGCTCGCGCTGGTGCGCATGCTCGGCGTGCTGTTCCTCACGACCGTCGCCGGCGGCCTGCTGGGCGTGCTCGCCCCGCAGACGGAGTTCACCTCGCCGGTGGAACGGCTCCTGCCCGAGTGGATCAGCGGCAACTCCTTCGTCCAGAACCTGATCCACCCCACCGCCGCCCAGATCCAGAAAGTCCTCGGCCACGCCTCCCCCCGCCCCGAGGCCCCCTTCGAGTGGGCCAACGCCTGGGGCAGCAACATCTCGGTGCTGCTCGTCTGGTTCGTGGTCGGCTGGTGGGTGTACGGCGGGCCGCGCAGGCGTCTGGCCGTGGTCGCGCTGCTCGCGCTCGCCGCCGTCCCGATCGTCTACTCGCTCAACCGCGGTCTCTGGATCGGGCTGGGCGTCGCCACCGCCTACCTGGTGCTGCGCCTGAGCCCGCGGGGCCGGGTCGCGGTCTGCGCGGCCGTCGCGACGGGAGTGCTGGCGTTCGTTCTCAGCCCGCTGCAGGCGATGGTCTCCCAGCGGCTGGACAACCCGCACAGCAACGACATCCGCGCGTTCACGGTGACCTCCACCGTCGCCGCGGCCGGCACCTCCCCCATCATCGGCTACGGCAATACCCGCAACGCGATGGGCAACCACAAGACCATCACCACCGGCAAGAGCGACTGGTGCGAGACCTGCGGCCACCCCCCGCTGGGCAGCGACGGCCAGCTCTGGCACCTGATGATCACCCAGGGGTTCGTCGGGGCCGGCCTCTACATCGCCTTCTTCACCGGGGCCGCCCGCCGCCACTGGCGCGACCGCTCGCCGATCGGCATGGCCGGGGTCCTGGTGATGATCCTCACCCTTCTCTACATGTTCGTCTACGACGGGCTGGTCACACCGCTCAGCCTCTACCTGATCTCGTTCGCGCTGCTCTGGAGGAACGCACCGGATGAACGACGCCCGAGTCCGTCTGCGCTATCTTCGCCAGACGATCAGCCTGCTCTTCCCCGGCCCCGGTGAAGCCAGGCCGTACAGCCTGCTCCCGCACCCGCTGCTCCCGAGGAGGCTCGCCCCCCGGACGTGGTGGCATCCGTGCGGGAAGGTCATGGTGCCCTCGGGGGAGGACACCGTCGAGACCTACCTGAGCGAGGTGCTGGACCTCCCGGTCCGGGTGGTGCTCCACGTCCGCCCGGCCCGGCGGGTCAACCGCAAGCCGATCCTGGAGGCGCACGGCCCCGACGGGCTGGTCGCCTTCGTGAAGATCGGCGACACCGACCGCGCCCGCGAGCTCATCGCCAACGAGGCCCGCACGCTCGACATGCTCGCCGGGGCGTCGCTGAAGACCGTCGTTCCGCCGGTCGTGCTCCACCACGGCTCCTGGCACGGCCTGTCCGTGCTCGCCCTGTCCCCGCTGCCCGTGCCGGACCGGGCCTCCCGCCTCCGTGTCGGGCACGGCGCGATCCCGCCCGGCCTGCTCACCGAGGCGATCCGCGAGATCGGCGCCCTCTCCGGCGACAGGTCCGCCTGGCACGGTGACTTCTGCCCGTGGAACATCGCACGCGGCCCGGACGGGCGGCTCCTGGTCTGGGACTGGGAGCGGTTCGCCACCGGGGTGCCGCTCGGCTTCGACGCCCTGCACCACTTCTTCCAGCGGGCCCTGCGGCGGATGCGACCCGCCGTCGCGGCCCGGGCGTGCCTCGCGCAGGCACTGCCGATCCTGGCCCCGTTCGGCCTGTCGGCCGCCGAGGCACGGCTGACCGCGATCCACTATCTGATCGTGCTGGCCGAGCGGCATGCCGCCGACGGCCACGAGCCGCTCGGCCCGCCCGCCCGCTGGCTCAGTCCCGTCGTCGACGCCCAGGAGGTCTTGGTGTGACAAGCACGTTGAAGCGCTCCGTCCACGCCGTGTCACTGGCCACGGGACGCCTCACCACCGGCGGCCGGGTCCTGCCGTCCTTCCTGGTCACCGGGGCGCAGCGCTCCGGCACGACCTCGCTCTACCGGGCGCTCGCGCAGCACCCGCTGATCCTCAAGCCCGTCCTGCGCAAGGGCGTGCACTACTTCGACATGGCCTACGATCGCGGCCTTCCGTGGTACCGGGCCCACTTCCCGCTGCGCGCGACGGCCTCCCGCCTCTCCCACAGGTACGGCTGCCGCCCCCAGGCCTTCGAATCCGCGCCCTACTACCTCTTCCACCCGCTGGCCGCCTCCCGGATCGCCGAGGACCTGCCGGGCGTGAAGCTGATCGCGCTGGTCCGCGACCCGGTCGAGCGCGCGTTCTCCGCCCACTCCCACGAGCTGGCCCGGGGGTTCGAGACCGAACCCTCCTTCGCCAGGGCGGTGGAGCTGGAGGAGGAGCGGCTGGCCGGGGCGGCGGACGCCCTGGTCTCCTCCCCCCACTCGGCCAGCCACGCCCACCGCCACCACGCCTATCTGGCCAGAGGTCGCTACGCCGAGCAGCTCACCAGGCTGGAGCGGCTGGTCGGCCGGGAGCGGCTGCTCGTGCTGGACAGCGGGCTGTTCTTCACCCGGCCGGAGGTCGTCCACGACCGGGTGCTGGAGTTCCTCGGGCTGCCGCACATCGGTGACCCGGTGTTCGAGCGGCACAACGCCCGGCCCCGGCCCGCGCCCATGCCGGAGTCGCTCCGGCGGGAGCTGGCCGGGCACTTCGAGGAGTCCGACGCCCTGCTGGCCCGGTGGCTCGGTGCGGAGCCGTCATGGCGGCGGTGACATCGGCGGTGACGCCGATGGCGGCAGCGCCGATGTCGGCGATGGCGGCGCGGCCCGTCACGCGACTCCCGTGGCGGCGGTGACGGCCGCACCGCACCGGCTGGGCGGGATCGCCAGACACGGCCTGGCAGGACTCGCCGGAGCCGGGACCAGCGCCGCCGCGCAGTTCCTGCTGGTCGTGCTGGTCACCCGGGAAACCGGCCAGGCCGTGGCGGGCGGATTCTTCGCCGCGACCGCGCTCTGCCTGATGGCCGCGGGAATCCTCCGGCTGGACACCGGCAACGGACTGGTCTACGTCATCGCCCGATCCCGCCCGCCCGTCCTCCCGGGACGCCCCGGCCCGCCGCACCACCCGCGGCCCCCGGACCCGCCCGCTCCTCCGCAGCCCTCCGGCCACGTCCGCGCGGCCCTCCTGCCGGTCCTCGCGCTCTCGATCGCCGCCGCGGCCGCCGCCCTCGCCTGGGCCGAGGAGATCGCCGTGCCGGCGGGCACGTCCGGCGCCGTCCGGGTGCTGGCCCTGGCCCTCCCCGTCGTGACGTGTGCCGAGGTCCTGGTCGCGGCGACCCGCGGGTTCGGCGAGATGCGGCCGACGGTCCTGCTGGACGGGATCCTGCGCCCGGTGGGCCAGTTGCTCCTCGTCGGCCTGGTGATCGTGACCGCCGCCCCGGCGGACGCCCCCGATCCCGGTCGTCCCGCTCCGGCCTCCGGAACGGGCTGGGACGCGCCGTGGTCCGAGGCCCCCCTTCCCGTCCTGCTCGCGGCGGCCTGGGCGCTGCCGTACCTGCCGGTCCTGCTGCTGGCCGCGGTCCGGCTGCGCCGGCTGTCGCCTCGCATGCCGTACCGGCCCGGCACCGCGCGGGACCTGTGGTGCCATCTCTGGCCGCGGTCGGCGGCCTCGGCGGTCCAGGCGGTGTTCCAGCGGGTCGACATCGTGATCGTCGCGGTGCTCGCCGGGCCGGTCGAGGCGGCGGTCTACACCGCCGCCACCCGGTTCAAGATCGTGGGCCAGCTCGCCGGGCAGGGCCTGGCGCAGGCGGCGCAGCCCCGCCTGGTACGCGCGCTGGCCGAGGGCGACCTGCCGCACGCCCGGGAGCTCTACCAGAGCACCACCGCGTGGCTGGTCCTGCTGACCTGGCCGGTCTGGCTGGGATACGCCGCCCTGGCGCCCTGGCTGCTCGGACTGCTCGGCGGCGGCTCCGGCGACTACACCTCCGGCGTCCCGGTCGCGCTCGTGCTGGCCGCCACGATGGCGCTCGCCACCGCCTGCGGCATGGCCGACGTGATCCTGACCTCGGCCGGGCACACCCGGCTCAGCCTCGCGAACCTGCTGTCCGCCGTGGCCGTGACCGTGGCGCTGGACATGGCGCTGATCCCGGTGCACGGCGCGCTCGGCGCCGCCCTCGGCTGGTCGGGAGGCGTTCTGGTGAAGAACCTGCTGCCGCTCTGGCAGATCCACCGCCGGTACGGCCTGCGTCCCTTCGGCGCTCACACCCGGGCCGCCTGCCTGCCCTGGCGGCGTCCACGCATCCCTGACATCCCCGGCGGGGCGGTCCCCGCCGGGTCCGCACCCCGGAGACCGCGATGACGACTCCCCTGCTCGTGACCGGCCTGCCCAGAAGCGGGACCAGCTGGACCGGGAAGATGCTCGCGGCCGGCGGCGAGCTGGTCTACGTCAACGAGCCGCTCAACCCGCTGCCCCGCCCCGGCCGTTCTCCCGGCGTGCTCAACGCCGACGTCACGCACCGCTTCCAGTACATCAGCGCCGACGACGACGAGGTATGGCTGCGGGCGTTCACCGACACCGTGGCGCTGCGCTACCGGTTCCTGGCGGAACTGCGCCGCAACCGCGCGCCGTACGACCTGGCCCGGATGGTCCGGTACGGCACCGCGTTCACCTTCGGGCGGTTGACCGGCCGCCGCGCGCTGCTCGACGACCCGTTCGCGCTGTTCTCCGCCGGCTGGTTCGCCGGGCGGCTGGGCTGCCGGGTGGTCGTCCTGCTCCGCGACCCGGTGGCGTTCACCGGTAGTTGGCAGCGGCTCGGCTGGACGGTCTACTTCCACGAGCTGCTGGAGCAGCCGCGGCTGGTCCGCGACCATCCGCGCGTGGAGGAGCTGCGAGCGCTGGTGGGCTCCCAGGATCGCCTGGCCAAGGCCGCCGCGCTGTGGCGGGTCGCCGCCGCCGTCGCCGCCGACCTGGCCGCCCGGCACCCGGCGATCCTGCTGGTCCGGTACGAGGACCTGGCCGCCGATCCGCTGGCGGGCTTCCGCCGTCTGTACGACTGGGCGGGCCTGGCCTGGACTCCGCGCGCCGAATCACGCGTCACCCGCGCCTGTACGGCTCCCGCCTCCCGCCCCGGCGGCTTCGCCTGGCACGGCCTGTCCCGCACGGCCTACCGCCCGATGGACTCCCGCCGCGCCCTGGCCGAGGCCCGTGCCCGCCTGACCCCGGACGAGGCTCGCCGGGTCATGGAGCTGGCCTACTCCTGAGGCGCTCCCCGGCGTACCGCCGTACGGCACCCGGGAGACGGGCAGTGGTCACGAGACGGGCAGGGCCCGAAAGGCGTGCGATGCTCGGGAGAGGCTCAATGCTCAGGAGAACAGCCGCTTCACCAGGCAGACGGTGAGCAGCTTCAGTGCGAACGGCAGGTCGTCGGCCAGGTAGCGCCTGGCCAGCCTGCGCGGCTCGCTGAGCAACCGGAAGAGCCATTCCAGGCCGGATCGCCGCATCCATTCGGGCGCCCGGGGCACCGCGCCGGCGGTGAAGGAGATGGCCGACCCGCAGCCGATGAACCAGGTGCCGGGCAGGTCCTCGCGGAGCGTCGCGATGAGCCGGTCCTGCTTGGGGAAGCCGAGCCCGACGAAGACCACGCGGGGCGCGGCGGCCAGCACGGCGTCCCTGACCTTGGCACAGCTCTCGGGGGAGTTCTCGAACCCGAACGGCGGAGCGTCCACCCCGGACACGATCAGCGAGGGATTGCGGGCGATGAGCCGGGCGGCGGCCTGTCTGGCCATGCCGGGCGGCCCGCCCAGCAGGTAGACCGGGTAGCGGTAGAAGGCCGCCGCCTCCGACAGGGACCAGATCAGGTCGGCCCCGGTGACCCTGCCGGGCAGCGGCGTGCGCAGCAACCGCGCCGCCCACACCAGCGGCATGCCGTCGGCCACCGCGAGGTCGGCTCCCGCGATGAGCTCGCGCAGCCCGGCGTCGCGGGCGACGGCCCGGCTGATGTCGATGTTCGGGGTGACGATGTGGCCGCCCTCCCCGCGCTTCAGCGCGGCGACCACATGGTCGACCACCTCGCTCTCGGTCATCGGGTCGATCGCGACCCCCGCCACGCACACGCGCCGGCGGAGCCGCTTGCGGGTGGCCTTGTCCGGCCGCGGCCGAGGCCGCGGGATCGCCGCGTCCCGTCCGGCGACCGCGCTCTTGTGCGTGGCGGGCATGCTCTTGCGGCCAGTGGACGTGGTCACCCGGGCGGCGGAGGTGGCCGCCCGGCCGGTGGCCCGGGAACCGTCGCCGACGACCGTGGAGCCGCGGCTGATTCCTGCCCGCATCAGATGCCGTGTCCGCGGTGGTGCAACCGGCTGAGCACGGTCCGCGCCGGTACCAGGCCGATGGCCACGGCGAGCGCGAGCGGCGCGCGGGGTTCACCGTGCCTGGCGGTGAACGCCCGCCAGGCCCAGCGGCCCGCCTCCCTGCGGTGGCCGAGCGCCGCGTGGTGGAAGGCGAGCTGGCCGTAGATCCGCGCCGCGCCGCGCGGGTCCGCGGCCAGCTCGGGATGGCGGGCGAGCATCCACTCGAGCCCGGCGATCCGGTCGGCCCAGCGGGTGGCGTATGCGGAGCCGCCCCAGCGGACCCGCACCAGCGGGCGGTCCACGTGCACGATCGGGTGGCGCCCGGCGGCGCGCAGGGCCAGGTCCCAGTCCTCGTTCTGGCCTGCGGGGGCGCTCTCGTCGACCCACGACGAGCCGTGCCGGAACAGGAACGTCGAGGAGTGGACCATCACCATGCGCGAGCGCACCAGCTGCTCGTGGGTCACCAGGCGGGTCCCCGCGAGGCGGGGGACGCGGCGGGAGCCGTACTCCACCTCGATGGCGCAGCTCGCGAAGTCCGCTCCCGGCTCCGCCTCCAGCGCCGCGACCTGGGCGGTCAGCTTGCCCGTCAGCCACCGGTCGTCGTCGTCGCAGAAGGCGACCAGGTCGGTGCCGAGGGCGGCGATGCCGGTGTTGCGGGTGCCCGGCAGGCCCGGGCTGAACCGGTTGCCCAGCACCCGGACCACGCGGGCCTCCGGGTTCTTCTCCCGGACCGCCATGGCCCGGCCGGCCAGGAGATCGGCCACCTGACCCGCGACCGGCGCCGGGTCGCCGCCGTCGACGACCACGACGATCTCGACGGGACCCGGGTAGTCCTGCGCGAGCGCGGCGCGTACGGCCGCGCGCAACTGGTCGGGCCGGTGTCCTCGCGTGGGGATGACCACGCCCACCGATGGGCTCACACGAACCTCCAGGAATAGTCGTATCTGATCATGAGTGGCCAGGTCAGCGCGGTGACCAGGCGGCGCTGGCGGGGAGAGGCCGCGGTGCGCCAGCCGTCGTCCCGGACCAGCTCGACGCGGCCGGCCGTGAAGCGCATGGGGTTGCCCGAGGCGGTGTGCGCCGCCGACAGCTCGGCCACCCCGTCACCGAGGAAGTCCAGCTTCGGCAGGACGCCGACCTCGGCGGCCAGCCGCCTGAGCGTGCGGGCGGGGTCGGCCAGCAGGTCCTCATAGCGGATCCTGGTGACCGGGACCCCCCTGCGGGCCAGGAGTTCGAGGCCGAGGTTCTGGGCCAGCCAGTGCAGTGAGGTCCGAACGGGTGACCAGTGGGTCATGGGAGTCCCGTCCTCGGGGCGGGTGACCCTCCGCTGCCAGGAGTGCGCGACCGCGCGGGGGTCGCGCACGACGTGCACGACGTGCACGTCGACCCCGGCCGCCGCCAGGCAGAAGGCCAGGGAGGCGTGCTTGCTGGAGTCGACGACGACCTGGCAGCCCGCGACCTCGCCGGCCGCGTCGTAGAGGCGGCGGTAGGCGGTGACGTACTCACCCAGCTCGTCGACCTCCCTGAACGGCCAGGTCCGGACGCCCGGTGCCACGGCCTCGCCGCCCGGCGCCATGGGCCCCGGCCCGGCGCCCGCGCGCTCTTCGGCGAGCAGGCGCGCCAGCGCGGGAATCCGCCGCGTGCGGTCGACCCGCCGCCCCAGCGCGAGCATCCGCTCGGCCCGCTCCGCGGACCACCCGCCGAACGCCCTCTCTCCGGCCTTCCGCCAGAAGGGGCACCCGCCGAACGGCTCACCGCACCCGCACGCCTCGTCCGCCAGGACACCCCTGGCCCACAGATGGACCACCTCGCCGAGGGCGGCGACGCCGGGAACCTCGCCCAGCAGTCGCTCCAGCAGCGTGGTCCCGCTACGGCCGAGCCCGCCCAGGAAAACGACCCGGGCAGGGGACGGGCTGGTAGGCACAGGCACGAATCCTCACCGAGATGGATACGGAACGTGCCGACATTAGCGCGGAGAGTAACTTGTCAGTCAGAGAACGGTCAAACGATCTACCTACGTCCCGTGTGGCGGAGCGTCCACCGGGGAACCGCCCGGTCCCCGTCGTACGGGAGGGCACCAGCCTCCCGTACGGCGGAACGCCCGCCGCTCTCGCCCCCATCGCGACGGGTGCCGCGGGGCGCGAGAGAGACGGGCGTCACGAGGGGCGGGGCGGCGGGCGTCCGGGAGCCGGGTCCGCGACCGGCCGTGGAGCCGCGGGGTTACCGGGCCTCGACGATCATCCCGGCGCCGACGGTGTTGTTGGTGACCTCGTCCACCAGGATGAAGCCGCCGGTGAGGCGGTTGCGCGCGTAGTCGTCAACGAACAACGGCTGGGTGACGCGCAGGGAGACGCGGCCGATCTCGTTCAGACCGAGCGTCTGGGCCGACTCGTCCCGGTGCAGGGTGTTGACGTCCAGCCGGTAGTGCAGGTCCCGCACGAGCGCGCGGGCCGTACGGGTCGTGTGCTTGATGGTCAGCTTGGTGCGCGGGCCCAGCTTGCTGGCGTCGGTCATCCAGCAGACCATCGCCTCCAGCTCTTGGGCGGCCTGCGGCTGGTTGTTCGGGCGGCAGATCATGTCACCGCGGGAGATGTCGATGTCGTCCTCCAGCCGGAGGGTGACCGACATCGGCGGGAACGCCTCGTCCACCGGGCCGTCGAAGGTGTCGATCGAGGCGATGCGGGTGCTCAGGCCGGACGGCAGGTGCGTGACCTCGTCACCGGGCTTCAGCACTCCTCCGGCGACCTGTCCCGCGTAGCCGCGGTAGTCGTGGAAGGCCGGATCGGTGGCCCGCTGCGGGCGGATCACGTACTGCACCGGGAAGCGCACGTCGACCAGGTTGCGGTCGGAGGCGATGTGCACGTTCTCCAGGTGGTGCAGCAGGGACGAGCCGTTGTACCAGGGCATGTTCTCCGACCGCGACACCACGTTGTCGCCGTGCAGCGCCGAGATCGGGATGAACGTCAGGTCGGGCGCGTTCAGCTTGGAGGCGAAGGAGGTGAACTCCTCGCGGATCTCCTCGAACCGCTCCTGGGAGTAGTCGACGAGGTCCATCTTGTTCACCGCCAGCACCAGGTGCGGCACCCGCAGCAGCGTCGTCAGGAACGCGTGCCGCCGGGACTGCTCCAGCACGCCCTTGCGCGCGTCGATCAGGATGATCGCCAGGTCCGCGGTGGAGGCGCCGGTGACCATGTTCCGGGTGTACTGGATGTGCCCGGGGGTGTCGGCGATGATGAACTTGCGCCGGGGCGTGGCGAAGTAGCGGTAGGCCACGTCGATCGTGATGCCCTGCTCCCGCTCGGCCCGCAGGCCGTCGGTGAGCAGCGACAGGTCGGTGTACTCGGTGCCGCGGTCGCGGGAGGTGCGCTCCACGGCCTCGAGCTGGTCCTCGAAGATCGCCTTGGAGTCGAAGAGCAGCCGGCCGATCAGGGTCGACTTCCCGTCGTCGACGCTTCCCGCCGTGGCGAAGCGGAGAATGTCCATCAGAAGTAGCCTTCCCTCTTGCGGTCTTCCATCGCGGCCTCGGAGGCGCGGTCGTCTGCCCGGGTGGCGCCGCGCTCGGTGATCCTGGTGGCGGCGATCTCCTCGATGATCTGCTCGACCGTCGCGGCGGCCGACTCCACCGCCCCGGTGCAGGTCGCGTCGCCCACCGTGCGGTAGCGGACGACGGCCTCGTAGACCGGCTCGTCCTCGCCGCGGGTGATCCACGGATTGTCGGCCAGCAGCATGCCGTCGCGCTCGAACACCTTGCGCGTGTGCGCGAAGTAGATCGACGGGATCTCGATGCCCTCGCGGCGGATGTAGTCCCAGATGTCCAGCTCGGTCCAGTTGGACAGCGGGAACACCCGGATGTTCTCACCCTTGCGGAGCCTGGCGTTGTAGAGGTTCCACAGCTCGGGCCGCTGGTTCTTCGGATCCCACTGGCCGAACTCGTCGCGGAAGGAGAACACCCGCTCCTTGGCCCGGGCCTTCTCCTCGTCGCGCCGAGCGCCGCCGAACACCGCGTCGAACTCGTTGTCCTCGATCGCGTCCAGCAGGGTGGTGGTCTGCAGCCGGTTCCGGGAGGCCCGGCGCCCGGTCTCCTCGACCACCCGCCCGGCGTCGATGGAGTCCTGGACGCTGGCCACGATCAGGCGCGCTCCCAGCTCCGCCACCCGGCGGTCGCGGAACTCGATCACCTCGGGGAAGTTGTGCCCGGTGTCCACGTGCATCAGCGGGAACGGGATGGGCGCGGGCCAGAACGCCTTCTCCGCGATGCGGAGCATGACGATGGAGTCTTTGCCCCCGGAGAAGAGCAGACACGGACGCTCGAACTCCGCCGCCACCTCACGCATGATGTGAATGGCTTCTGCTTCGAGGACGTCGAGCTGCGACGTGGTGTAGTCGCGCTGAAGCATCTGGCTCTCCTAGGCGGGGATGTGGGGATGTCCCTCTATCGGTGCAGATCCCGGATGCCGGCGAGCAACGTTGACGCCAGTTCCGGTAGGGAAATAAGAATATCCGGTAGTGAAGGGTCACCCTGGTTGTAGGTCAGGGTTGAGCCGTCGATCCTGCTCGCGTGGGCTCCGGAGGCCAGCGCCACGGCCACCGGCGCGGCCGAGTCCCATTCGTACTGGCCACCGGCGTGGACGTACGCCTCGACCTCACCGGTCAGCACCGCGGAGATCTTCGCGCCCGCCGATCCGATCGGCACCAGGACGGCGCCGGCGAGCTCGGCGAGCTTCTGCACGAACTCCGGCGGCCGGGTCCTGCTGACCGCGATCCGGGGGCCCTGCCCCTGCTCCCGCCACCGGGGCAGGACGGGCGGCTCCCCGGTGGAGAGGGTGCGCCCCTGGGCGGGCAGCGCCACGGCCCCCGCGGTGAGCCGCCCCTGCCCGCCGGTCTCCCCGCCGGTCTCCCCGTCGCGCTCCCACAGCGCCACGTGGACCGCCCAGTCCGCCCGGCCCTCCTCGGCGAACTCCCGCGTGCCGTCCAGCGGGTCGACGATCCACACCCGGTCGGCGCGGAGCCGCCGGGGATCGAGCCGCTCCTGCTGGGTGGCCTCCTCCGACAGCACGCTGTCACCCGGGCGGAGCCTCGTCAGCGCCTCCATCAGGAACCGGTGCGAGGCCGCGTCGCCCTCCTTGCGCAGGGCGGACGGATCGCCGAACCCCTCCCGCTCCCGCAGCGCCAGCAGCCTCTCGCCCGCCTCCGCCGCCAGGTCCCTGGCAAGGTCATGATCGTCGCGAATCGTCATCAGTACGCTCCAGCCCCTCGCGCGACAGCCGACCAAGTCTTCCACAGGATCTGAAGGTCCAGCGTGAGAGACCAGTTCTCCACGTAACGCAGGTCCAGACGCACCGATTCCTCCCATGTCAGGTCGGACCTCCCGCTCACCTGCCACAGGCCCGTCATGCCGGGTTTGACCAGCAGCCTGCGCCGCACGTCGTCCCCGTACCTGGCGACCTCCTCCGGCAGCGGGGGCCGGGGGCCGACCAGCGACATGTCGCCGAGCATCACGTTGATCAGTTGCGGCAGCTCGTCCAGGGAGCGCCTGCGGAGCCAGGCCCCGAGCGGGGTCACCCGCGGATCCTCCCGGATCTTGAACAGCACGCCCCGCCCGTCGCTCACCAAAGTGATCTTCCGCCTCTCGGCGTCGGCCTCCATCGTCCGGAACTTGTAGATCGTGAACATCGCTCCGTCCCGGCCCACCCGGGTCTGCCGGAACAGCACGGGACCCGGGCCAGACAGCCGGACCGCCAGCGCCAGCGCCAGCAGCAGCGGCGTCAGCGCGACCAGCAGCACTCCCGCGCCCAGCCGGTCGAACAGGTTCTTCACCACCTGCCGCAGGCCGACGAGCTCGGGATGGTCCACGTGCAGCAGCGGCAGGCCCGCCACCGGGCGGATCGTGGTCCGCGGCCCGGCCACCTCCATCAGCGCCGGGGCGACCACCAGGTCCGTGCGCGTCTTCTCCAGCCGCCAGGCCAGCCGCCGCAGCGCCGTACCGTCCATCTCCGGGCAGGCCAGCACCGCCACGGTGTCCGCCTCCGCCTGGCCGACCACCAGCGGCACGTCGGAGAATCCGCCGAGGACCGGCACCCCCGCGACGTCACCCCTGCCGGAGTACGGTGTGCAGGCCCCGACGACCTCCATCCCGTGGTGGGGCTCCCGGCGGAACCGCTCCACCAGCTCGGCGACGGCCGCGCGGTGACCCACCGCGACGACCCGCCGCATGCATCCGCCCCGTGCCCGCATGCGGTGCAGGAACCGGCGCAGGCCGTACCGCGCGAGCAGGGCCAGGACCGTGGTCAGCGGGATCGCCAGCACGACGTAACCGCGCGCCACCTCGGTCTTGGTCGCGTAGGCGCCGATGGCGAGGGCCGCGGTGAGCATGAACCCGCACTGGATGACCCGCTGGAACTCCTCGGACCCCAGGCCGATCAGACGGGGTTCGTACGCCCGGTTCAGCGCCACCAGGCAGACCCATACGACGGGCAGCGCGGCGCTCAGCACCACGTACGGCGTGACGTACGGCGTGACCTCCCCGAACCGCACGAAGAACGCGAGGGTCCCGGCCAAGGACGCGCAGCACAGGTCGGAGACCACGGCTCGCATCCGGTGCCCACCGACCCAGCCAGGCACCCGCGGGCGGACCACGGTCACAGGCCTAGGCCTTATGTGGACGACGGTCGCGTCGCGCACCGGCTCCCCCTGTGTAACCATTCGTATGCGTACAGTCATGGAATGGTAGCGACGGGGAGTCGGCGTCGAGGGCGGAAGCCTGAAACGTTTACCTCCGCGGACGCCGGACCGGACGCCCCGGTCCGGTCCGGCGGGAGCCCTACCGGGGCGGTCCGGAGAGCTTCAGGTCGCCGGCGTGGAAGGCGTTCTGGGTCGGCTCCAGGCCTACCTTGATCAGCGACTCCACTACGTCGGCGGCCCGGTCGACCAGGAAGGCCAGGTCCTTGCGCTCTGCCGTGGCGAAGTCCCGCAGGACGTAGGCGGCGGTGTCCATCCGGCCCGGCGGGCGCCCGATGCCGAACCGCACCCGCAGGTAGTCCTTGGTGGCCAGCGACTTCGTGATCGACTTCAGCCCGTTGTGGCCGTTGTCACCACCGCCCAGCTTGGCCCGGAGCGCGCCGTACGGGACGTCCAGCTCGTCATGGACGACGATCACCTGCGCCGGGGCGACCTTGTAGAAGTCGGCCAGCGCCTTGACCGGGCCGCCCGAGAGGTTCATGAACGACAGCGGCTTGGCCAGCACCGCGGGGACCCCCGCCAGCCGGCCCTCCAGCGCCTCGGCCCGCGACCGGTGGGCCTTGAACCGCCCTCCCGCCCGCGCGGCCAGCTCGTCCAGCACCATGAAACCCGCGTTGTGCCGGTTACCGGCGTACTCCGGCCCGGGGTTCCCCAGGCCCACGACCAGCCAGCGGTCCACGGTCGGCACCCCTCCGCATTCAACTCGTATCCAGTCCTACCCGCGTCAGCCCGCGGATGCGCGTCAGGGCAGCCCGGACCCGGACTGCCCCGACAGGCAGGGGGTGCCCCGCGGGCCCTCGCCGTGGCGAGGATCCGCAGAACACCCCCTGACGGAAGAACTACTCGCCGGCCTCGGCGGACGCCTCGGCGGCCTCGTCCTCGGCCGACGCCTCGGCGACCTCGCCCGCGGTGGCCTCGGTCTCGCCCTCCGGCTCGGCGGCCGGGGCACCGGCGACGATCAGGACCAGCGCCTCCGGGTCGGCGATCAGCGTGGTGCCCTTGGGCAGCTTCAGCTCGCCGGCGGTGACCTGCGTGCCGACCTCCAGGCCCTCGACGCTGACCTCGACGCCCTCGGGGATGTGGGTCGCCTCGGTCTCGACCGAGACCGAGACCATCTGCTGGTCCAGGATGCCGTCGGCGACCTCGCCCACGACGGTGACCGGGATGTCCACGGTGACCTTCTCGCCGCGCTTGACCAGCAGCAGGTCCACGTGCTCCAGGAAGCCCTTGATCGGGTCACGCTGCACGCCCTTGGGCAGCGCCAGCTCGGTGACCGCGCCCTGGAGGCGGATCAGCACGTTCGGCGTGCGCAGGGCGAGCAGGAGCTCGTGGCCCGGCAGGGACAGGTGCTGCGGGTCCGTGCCGTGCCCGTAGAGGACGGCGGGCACCTTGTGCTCGCGGCGGATCTTGCGGGCGGCGCCCTTGCCGAAGTCGGTGCGCGACTCGGCGGTGATGACTACCTCAGACACGGCGGATCTCCTAGGGATCGTCGACGGTGGAGAAGCGCGCTCCCCCTCACCCGCCCTAGCGGAAGGCGTTACGAGCGCGCGCAACCTGTACAGCCTATCGCGCCCCGCCGCACGCTTCGCCCGGCGGCGCCGAACCGGCCGCCGGGCACGTCACGCGACCGGTCAGCAGTCGCCTTCGAACATGCTCGTCACCGAGCCGTCGCTGAACACCTCGGTGATCGCGCGCGCGATGACCGGGGCGATCGAGAGCACGGTCAGCTTGTCGAACTTCTTCTCCTGCGGCAGCGGCAGCGTGTTGGTGACGATGACCTCCGAGACCCGGGAGTTCTTCAGCCGGTCCACCGCCGGGTCGGAGAAGACCGCGTGGGTGGCGGCCACGATCACATCGGTCGCGCCCTGCTCGTACAGCGCGTCGGCGGCCTTGCAGATCGTGCCCGCCGTGTCGATCATGTCGTCGATCAGCACGCAGGTACGGCCGCGCACCTTGCCGACGACCTCGTTCACCTTCACCTGGTTGGCGACGTCGAGGTCGCGGCGCTTGTGGATGAAGGCCAGCGGGGTGCCCAGCGTGTCGGCCCAGCGCTCCGACAGCCGCACCCGGCCCGTGTCCGGCGAGACGACCGTGGTGTTGCCCAGGTCGATCTTGTCCTTGAGGTAGTTGACCAGCACCGGCATGGCGAACAGGTGGTCCACCGGGCCGTCGAAGAAGCCCTGGATCTGCGAGGTGTGCAGGTCGATCGACATCAGCCGGTCGGCACCCGCCGTCTTGAACAGGTCCGCCATCAGCCGGGCCGTGATCGGCTCGCGGCCCCGGCCCTTCTTGTCCTGGCGGGCGTAGCCGAAGAACGGCATGACCACGGTGATCCGTTTGGCGGAGGCGCGCTTGAGCGCGTCCACCATGATCAGCTGCTCCATGATCCACTGGTTGATGGGCTCGGTGTGGCTCTGGATGACGAACGCGTCGCTTCCGCGGACCGACTCCTGGTAACGGGCGTAGATCTCACCGTTCGCGAAGTCGCGCAGCGTCGTCGGCGTGAGCTCCACTCCGAGATGCCTGGCCACCTCCTCCGCCAGCTCCGGGTGCGCGCGCCCCGAGAAGAACATCATCTTCTTCTCGCCGGTCTGCTTGATGCTGCTCATGTGGAGGTGCTCCCCTGCTGATCTCCGGCCTCGGCGGCACGCTGGGCCGCCTCGGCCGATCTGGTGCCCGGCCGCTTGCGCGCCGTCCACCCTTCGATGTTGCGCTGCCGCGCCCGTGCCACGCCGATCGCCCCCGCGGGGACGTCGCCGTCGATGACCGAGCCCGCGGCGGTGTACGCGCCGTCGCCGATGTTCACCGGCGCGACGAGCATGGTGTCGCACCCCACGAACGCATGGTCCCCCACGGTCGTGTGGTGCTTGTTGACCCCGTCGTAGTTGACGAAGATCGACGAGGCTCCGATGTTCACCCCGGCCCCGAGCGTGGCGTCGCCCACGTACGACAGGTGGGGGACCTTCGACCCCTCGCCCACCCTGGCGTTCTTCATCTCCACGTACGTCCCGGCCTTCGCCTTGCGGGCCAGCACGGTGCCCGGGCGCAGGTAGGCGTACGGCCCCACCGCGGCCTCGGGGCCGATTTCCGCCTCCACGCAGACGGCGTTGCGCACCACCGCGCCCTCGCCGACCACCGTGTCCGTCAGCGTCGTCGCCGGCCCGACCTCGGCCCCCTCCGCCACGGACGTACGGCCGTGCAGCTGCGTGCCCGGGTGCAGCACCACGTCCTGCTCCAGGACCACGTCCACGTCCACCCACGTGCTGTCCGGGTCCACCACCGTCACGCCCGCCCGCATGTGCCCCTCCAGCAGCCGGGAGTTGAGCACCCTGCGCGCGGCGGCCAGCTGGACCCGGTCGTTGACGCCCTCCACCTCGACGTGGTCGGCGGCGATGTGCGCGCCCACCCGGTGGCCGTCCTTGCGCAGGATCGACAGGACGTCGGTGAGGTACTCCTCGCCCTGGGCGTTGGAGGTGGAGACCCGTTTGACCGCGTCCGCCAGCAGCGCTCCGTCGAAGGCGTAGACCCCCGAGTTCATCTCCCGGATCGCCCGCTGCTCGGCGGTGGCGTCCTTCTCCTCGACGATCGCCAGCACGGCCCCGGTCGCATCACGGACGATCCGCCCGTATCCATAGGGGTCCGGCACCTCCGCGGTCAGCACCGTCACGGCGTTGCCGTCTTCCGCGTGCCGCTCCAGCAGCCCCGCGAGAGTTCCGGTGCGCAACATCGGCGTGTCGCCGTACGTCACCAGGACCGTGCCCGCGATCGGGCCGACCGCCTCCAGGACGATCCTGACCGCGTGCCCCGTGCCCTTCTGCTCGGCCTGGACCACGGTCTGCGCGTCCGGAGCGGTGAGCGCCAGATGCGCCCCGACCCGTTCCCGCTCGTGACCGATCACAACGATGAGCCGCTCGGGTTCGAGACCTCGAGCGGCGGCGAGCATGTGGTCGACCAGGGCGCGACCGCACAGCTCGTGCAGGATCTTCGGCGTTTTCGACTTCATCCGGGTGCCCTCACCTGCGGCGAGGACGATGACGGCGGCCGGGCGCGGCACACTCACGGACGAGGCTCCCTCGGCATCGCGGCTTAGACATGACGAAACGGGATGACGTACGGCTACCGCCAGGGCACCGCACCGTCACCCGCCCGACAACGTGAGGATACCTTCCCGTACGGGAACCCACCCAGCCGACCAGACAGGCAGCAAACCAGACAAAACCAACAGCTCCGGCACCAGGACTCGAACCTGGACAACAAGGACCAAAACCTTGGGGGCTGCCAATTACCCAATGCCGGATCGCCTTGACGGCCCGGACGAGGCCCGGACGTCTTCGATCCCTACCATACCGAAGCCCCCGGACACCGGCCTCTTCCGATTGGCGGCTCCTCCGCGGAGAACCGGGGGATTAGCGATCATTCGGGCGGGCACTCGTACACCGCCAGGCTTCCACCAGGCCAAAAGCGGGGGGCGCCGGGCCCGGCCACGCCATGATCCCCTCCCGGAACAGCCATTTTTCACTGTGTTGGCCGCGGAGGGATTCCTAACTTACCCTAGCGTAGGTTACGGTGGCGTAGCCGGACAAAAGGTCCATCGTTTTCCCAACCTCACGAGGTAGCGCATGACAGTCACCGCGGAGCGCTCTGCCCCCGGACCCAAACCCGACATCGACCCGGAGCCGAAGACCGTCCCCGAACTCATCACGTTCGGTGTGATCGTGGCAGCTCCGATCATCGCTCTGATCGCCGCCGTCCCGTTCGCGTGGGGCTGGGGGCTCGGCTGGAGCGACGTCGCGATCGCCACCGTCTTCTACCTGGTCTCCGGTCTGGGCGTCACCGTCGGTTTCCACCGTTACTTCACGCACGGCTCGTTCAAGGCCAAGCGCCCGCTCAAGCTCGCCCTGGGCATCGCGGGCAGCATCTCGCTGGAGATGTCGGTGCTGGACTGGGTGGCCACCCACCGCAAGCACCACAAGTTCTCCGACAAGGAGGGCGACCCGCACTCGCCGTGGCGGTTCGGACCGGGTTTCTGGTCGATGGCCAAGGGGCTGCTCTGGGCCCACATGGGCTGGCTGTTCGAGACGACCCGGGCCAACCGGGAGAAGTACGCGCCGGACCTGGTCAAGGACCCCGACATCATCAAGCTGCACAAGTGGTTCCCGACGCTGGCGATCACCTCGCTGGTGGCCCCGGCGCTGCTGGGCGGACTGCTGACCTGGTCGTGGTGGGGCATGCTGACCGGCTTCTTCTGGGGCACGGTGATCCGCATCGGGCTGCTGCACCACGTGACCTGGTCGATCAACTCCATCTGCCACGTCTTCGGCGAGGAGGCCTTCGAGTCGCGTGACAAGTCGCGCAACGTGTGGTGGCTGGCCATCCCGTCGTTCGGCGAGTCCTGGCACAACCTGCACCACTCGGACCCGACCTGCGCCCGGCACGGCGCGCTCAAGGGCCAGATCGACCTCAGCGCCGGCCTGATCCGCATCTTCGAGAAGCTCGGCTGGGCCTACGACGTCCGCTGGCCGACGCCCGAGCGGCTGGCGGCGAAGCGCGTCAATGCCTGACCGATCCGATGTCTGATCACACCGCGGGGGCCGCCGCGGCGGTCCTCGCGACGCCCGCACCGGCCGTCCCCGCACCGGCCGTTCCGGCGACCGGGACCGCCACTGTTGCCGTTTCGTCGGCGGGTGCCGCCATTATGGGACGTGTGAGCCAACCCCGACGACGCATGTCCGGCAAGGAGCGCCGCGAGCAGCTGATCCAGATCAGCCGGACCCTGTTCGCGGAGAAGGGGTTCGACGGCACGTCCGTCGAGGAGATCGCGGCGACCGCCAACGTCTCCAAGCCCGTGGTCTACGAGCACTTCGGCGGCAAGGAAGGCGTCTACGCGGTCGTCGTCGACCGGGAGATGCAGAAGCTGCTCGTCATGGTGACCGAGGCGCTGGCGGCCTCGCACGCGCTGGTGAAGCTGGAGCGCGCCGCGCTGGCGCTGCTGGCCTACGTCGAGGAGAACAGCGAGGGTTTCCGGATCCTGGTGCGCGACTCGCACGCGGCCTCGGGGACGGGCACGTTCGCCAGCCTGATCAACGACATCGCCAGCCAGGTCGAGGACGTCATGGTCGACGAGTTCGTCGGGCGCGGCTACGACCCGAAACTCGCGCCGATGTACTCCCAGATGCTCGTCGGGATGGTTGCGCTGACCGGCCAGTGGTGGCTGGACGTGCGCAGGCCCCCTCGCGAGGAGGTCGCGGCGCACCTGGTCAACCTGGCGTGGAACGGGCTGACCGGCCTGGACCCGCGGCCCCGGCTGACCGCCGGTTCCCGGACGATCGAGGAGCGGCGTCCGGTGCCCCCGCCCCGCCCGTCCGACAAGGAGCTGCGCGAGCGGGAGAAGGCCCGGGAACGCGAGCTCAAGGAGCAGGAGAAGATCCGCGAGCGCGAGCTGCGCGAGGCCGAGAAGCTGGCGCGGGAGCAGGAGAAGGCCCGGCTGCGGGAGCTGCGTGAGCGGGAGAAGATCCGCGAGCGCGAGCTGAAGGAGCAGGAGCGGCTGCTGCGCGAGCAGGAGAAGGCCCGGGAACGCGAGCTGCGCGAGGCGGAGAAGATCCGCCTGCGCGAGGCCAAGGCGGCCGAGCGGGAGGCCGCACGGCGCGCGAGGCTGGTCGATCGGGGCCTGGAACAGGAAAAACTTCACCTTCCCGAGTAAGCAACAGCGCCCGTTGAGCCGAAATTAACGTTCTGTTCAACAAAAGCGGGCATTGTGGTCATATGTCCGCCGAACCCGTGCATCCCACGCCAGAAGGGCCACCCCTTCCACAGGACCGCTTCCTCAACCGTGAGGAGAGCTGGCTCCAGTTCAACCAACGCGTCCTGGAGATGGCCGAGGATCCGGCGCTGCCGCTGCTGGAACGGGTCAGGTTCCTGGCGATCTTCGCCAGCAACCTGGACGAGTTCTTCCGGGTACGGGTGGCCGGGCTGAAGCGGCGGATGGCCACCGGTCTGCTGCTGCGCACCAAGAGCGGCCTCAAGCCCCGCGAGGAGCTGGCCAGGATCGCCGCGATAGCCGACGGGCTGGCGCAGCGGCACGCGACCTGCTTCCACGAGCTGGTCCGCCCGCAGCTGGCGGCGGAGGGCATCGGAGTCGTGCGCTGGGACGACCTGGGCCGCGAGGAGCGCACGGAGCTGCGCAGGCTGTTCCGCGAGCGGATCCGGCCGGTGCTGACGCCCCTGGCCGTCGACCCGGCCCACCCGTTCCCCTACATCTCCGGGCTCTCGCTCAACCTGGCCGTCACCGTGCGCAACCCGTCGACGGGTCACACGGTGTTCGCCCGGGTGAAGGTGCCGAGCCGGCTGCCCCGCTTCGTCGCGGCCTCCAAGGACCGGTTCGTCCCCTTGGAGGACGTGATCGCGGCCCATCTGGGCCAGCTCTTCAAGGGCATGGAGATCGTCGAGCACCACGTCTTCCGGGTCACCCGCAACGAGGACCTGGACGTGGACGAGGACGTCACCGAGAACCTCATGCAGGCGCTGGAGAAGGAGCTGCTCAAGCGGCGGTTCGGCCCGCCGGTCCGGCTGGAGGTGGAGGACACCATCACGCCCGGGGTGCTGGAGCTGCTGGTGGAGGAGCTGGGGGTGGCCGAGCACGAGATCTACCGGCTGCCCGGCCCGCTGGACCTGACGGGGCTGCACGCCATCGCCGACCTGGACCGGGGCGAGCTGAGCTTCCGCCCGTTCGTGCCCGCGGAGGTCGTGCATGTCGAGGACGACATCTTCGCGGTGCTGCGCGAGCGGGACGTGCTCCTGCACCACCCCTACGACTCCTTCGCCACGAGCGTGCAGCGCTTCATCGAGCAGGCCGCCGCCGACCCGGACGTGCTGGCCATCAAGCAGACGCTCTACCGGACCAGCGGCGACTCCCCGATCGTGGACGCGCTGATCGACGCCGCCGAGGCGGGCAAGCAGGTCGTCGTGGTGGTGGAGATCAAGGCCCGCTTCGACGAGCACGCCAACATCAGCTGGGCGCGCAAGCTGGAGCGGGCCGGGTGCCACGTGGTCTACGGCGTGGTCGGGCTGAAGACGCACTGCAAGCTGGCCCTGGTGGTACGGCAGGAGCCCTCGGGGGAACTGCGCAGCTACTGCCACATCGGCACGGGCAACTACAACCCGAAGACCGCCCGGCTGTACGAGGATCTGGGGCTGCTGACCGCCGATCCGCTGGTCGGCGAGGACGTCACGGACCTGTTCATCCACCTGACGGGTTACTCCAACCACTCGGCCTACCGGCGGCTGCTGGTCGCCCCGCACTCCCTCCGGGGCGGGCTGCTGGCCAGGATCGAGCGGGAGATCTCGCACCAGGAGGCGGGCCGTCCGGCCAGGATCAGGATCAAGACGAACTCCCTGGTGGACCAACCGGTCATCGACGCCCTCTACCGGGCGTCGCGCGCGGGCGTCCCGGTGGACCTGTGGGTACGCGGGGTGTGCACGCTGCGGCCGGGCGTCCCGGGGCTGTCGGAGAACATCCGGGTCAGGAGCGTGCTGGGCCGGTTCCTGGAGCACTCCCGGATCTACGAGTTCGGCCACGGCCGCAGGCCGGAGATCTGGATCGGCAGCGCCGACCTGATGCGCCGCAACCTGGACCGCCGGGTGGAGGCGCTGGTCAAGGTGGTCAGCCAGCAGCACCGGAGTTATCTCAGCGATCTGCTCGACCGGGCGATGGCGGAGGGTACGACCACATGGTGGCTCAACCCGGACGGGTCCTGGACCCGGCACCACGGTGACGACCTGCAGAGCCACCTGGTCGGCACCCGCAGGTGGAGGACCATCGATGACTGAGACCGGCGTCCGCCCGGCCGGCATGACCCGTGCCGCCGGGGCGGTGGTGTGGCGGGGTCCGGAGTCCGCGCCCGAGGTCGCGCTGGTCCACCGGCCGAAGTACGACGACTGGACCTTCCCCAAGGGCAAGCTGAAGCCCGGCGAGCACGTGATCGGCGGGGCGCTGCGCGAGGTGGCCGAGGAGACGGGGGTCTCCGCGGTGCTCGGCCGGTCGCTCCCGCCGGTCCACTACATGAAGGGCGGGCGGCTCAAGCGGGTCGACTACTGGCTGGCCCGCGCGGTCGCCGACGGGCCGCGCACCGCGGTCGGGGAGGTGGACCAGGTCGTCTGGCTGCCGCCGGAGGAGGCCCGGCGGCGGCTGACCTACGCCTGGGACGCCGAGTTGCTGGGCGCGCTCGCCGCCGTCCCGCTGGTGACCACGCCGCTGGTCCTGGCCCGGCACGGCAGGGCCGGGTCCCGCCAGGACTGGAAGGGCGACGACGACCTCCGCCCGCTGGACGAGACCGGCCGGTCGCAGGCCGAGGTGCTTGCGGAGGCGCTGTACGGCTACCGCCCGGCGGAACTGGTCAGCTCCCCGAGCCTGCGCTGCGTGCAGACGCTGGAGCCGTACGCCGGCCGGGCCGGGCTGGAGATCCGCCGGGAGCGGCTGCTCTCGGAGACCGGCCACGAGCCGCGTGCCTCACTGCGCCTGGTCCGCGAGGCGCTCGCCTCGGACCGCGCGATGGTGCTGTGCAGCCACGGCAAGGTGCTCCCGGAGCTGATCGCGGAGGTGATCGGCCGTCCGGGCGACGCGCATCTGCGCAAGGGCGCGTTCCTGGTGCTGCACCACGCCGCCGGCCGGGTCGTCGGCCTGGACCGCCACCTCACCTGAGGGTGCCGGCCGGGGCATGTGGCGCCTGAGCTCCGCGGGCCTCGCTCAGAGGAGCTTGGCGACGGCCTTGGCGGTCTTCTCCCACACTCGGGGGAACTCCTGGTAGGCGCGGTCGGCCCTGGCCCTCTCGATGCCCGTCAGGACGCCGTAGGTGAAGGTGTCCTCCCCCGCGAGCCTGGCCCGCCCGGCCTCGGCGGTCAGCCGTTCCTGGGCCACCACGCCGTCCTGGTGGACGCCCAGGACCTCCTGTACGGCCTCCGCCCTCTTGGCCAGCTTGGACATGCCGAGCACCTCGGCGGTGTAGCGGGCGCGTTTGGCGCTCTTGCGGACCTCGTGCATGGCGGTCCGCCGCTCACCGGGGTCGGCGATCTCCTGGACCGCGTGGTAGGCGCGCACCACCCGCCGCCAGCTCTTGGCGGCGACGGCCTCCAGGGTCGCGGCGGGCCTGGAGGCGGCCTTGGTGAGGACGGGCGTGGCGACCAGGTCGTCGAGGGCGTCGAGCACGGCGAAGTACCGTTCGCCGCCGAGCGCCTGCCTGATCCGGTCGTAGGCCTCGTGCTCGCCGTCGAGCAGGTCGGAGCCGAGCCGGGCCCGCACCGGACCCGTGATCAGCTCGCCGTCCAGGCCGTCGAGGGTGCGGGAGAAGCGTTCCCGGATGACCTCCAGGTCGCGTGCCTCGCCGAGGACCCCGCTCAGCCACCTGAGCTCGTCCTGGAGCGTCTCGGTGTCCTTGACGACCGTCTTGAAGGACTTGAGCGCGCTGCGCATCCGGCGGCAGGCGACGCGCATCTGGTGGACGGCGTCCCGCTCCGCCCGCCGTACCCGGGGGTCCTGGGAGAGCACCGCCGCGACCTGGGAGGAGAGGTAGCCGATGACGACCTCTCCCGCGCTGCCCTTGCCGGTCCTGGCGACCTCGACGCCGGGGATCTCGCGGGCGGCGGAGAGCAGGCGGGCGAGCTTGCTGGCCGATCCGGCGGGGCTCGCCCCGGCCTTGCGGAGCCGCTTGCCGACCTTGGCCAGCAGTTGCCCGTCGCCCTCGACGAGCTCGGCCTCGACCTCGCGCCAGCGTTCGACGTGGGGCTCCTGGCCCGGCACGGTGCCCTTGACCCGGTCGTCGGCGATCTCCACCAGCGCCACGCCGGCGCCGTTGCGCAGCACGGTCACCGAGCGGCGCGTGTCGAGCTCGGCGACCGGGGTGAGGGGGGCGCCCCGGGTGAAGGCGAGGACCAGGTCGGCCAGCTCGGGCGGGACGATCTTGACGCTCCGGGTGAGCGGGTGGGTGATCTCCTGCCGGACGCCCTTGGCCCTGGGCAGCTTGAGGTGCCATCCGGGGTCGGTGCCGCCCCTGCGCCGGCGCAGGGTGATGCCGCGGGCGGCGAGCCTGAGGTCGGGGGTGTCGAAGTAGACCGCGACGAGCTGGTGGGACCTGGGGCCGGCGATCTCGTCGCAGCCGGGCAGACCGGACAGGTCCGGGAGCTCGTAGTCCGCCGGGACGTCGAACTTGTCCTCGATCTCTAGCGCCACAGGTCAACCCCATTTGCACAGACATCTACTGCGTCACCGCAGTATTTATTGCTGCTCTCCTACCCGTCCAGAGCCGGTTTCCGCGCCACGACGAAGATCCGTCGGAACGGGAAGACGGTCCCGTACGGCCTGCGCGGGTAGGCGTCGTTCAGCAGGGCCGCGAAGTCGGCGAGGAACTCGTTGCGCTCGGGGGCGGGCAGGCGGTCGATCACGGGGCGCAGGGCCGTGCCGCTGACCCAGCGGAGCACGGCGTTCTCTCCCGGCAGGACGTGCATGTACGTCGTCTCCCAGGCGTCCACCTCGCAGCCGAGGGCGGCGAGCTGCTCGAGGTATTCGGCCGGGCTGCCCACCGGCTCGTGCCGGACCAGGTCGCCGAGCCATTCGAGCCACTTCGTCCGGCACAGGTCGCGCAGGAGCACGTGGCTCGGAGCGTCGAAGTTGCCCGGCACCTGGAAGGCCAGCCACCCGCCCGGGGCGAGTGCCCCGACCCAGCGCGGCAGCAGCTCCCGGTGCTCGGGCACCCACTGCAGGACGGCGTTGGAGACCAGGACGTCGACCGGGCGCTCGGGGGTCCACTCCATGACGTCGCCGACGGAGAAGGAGAGCCGCTCTCCCGCCGGCGCCTTGTCGACCATCGCGGGTGAGGAGTCGAAACCGTGCACCTCTGCCTCGGGCCAGCGCCGGGCCAGCTCGGCGGTGAGGTCTCCGGTGCCGCAACCCGCGTCGACGACGTATGCCGGATGCCGGGCGGCTATCCTGCCGACGAGATCGAAGAACGGACGCGACCGCTCGTCGGCGTAGCGGTCGTAGATCTCTGGGTCCCACATATCTCTTGACATCAAGATAATTGATATCCCCGGAGATATCTCGATGTCAAGAAAGCTAGACTGCGTGTCATGACCCCGCACCACCCCGACCAGGCCGAGGACGAAGTCGATCGCCTGGTCGCGGCCTGGCGGCAGGAGCGCGACGACCTCGACGTCGAGCCGCTCCAGGTGCTCAGCCGCGTCTCCCGCCTGGCCCGCCACCTCGACCGCGCCCGCCGGGCCTCGTTCGCCGAGCACGGGCTGGAGCCCTGGGAGTTCGATGTGCTCACCGCCCTGCGCCGGGCCGGCAAGCCGTACGAGCTGAGCCCGGGAGCCCTGCTCCGCGCCACCCTGGTCACCTCCGGAACGATGACCAACCGGATCGACCGCCTCGCCGCGGCCGGCCTCGTGCGGCGCCGCCCCGACCCAGAAGACCGGCGCGGCGTCCTGGTCTCGCTGACCGAGGCCGGGCGCGAGCGCGTGGACGACGCCTTCACCGACCTGCTGCGCCGCGAGCGCGAGCTGCTGGCAGGCCTCGGACAGCATGAACAGCAGACCCTGGCGGGCCTGCTGCGCACGCTACTCATCCCTTTTGACGCGACCGACACCGGAGCGCACTGAAGTACTCTGCCCGATCGCCCGGGTCTAAACGCGATCGAGAACGAACCGGTCGCCTTCCGTGCTCACGTCCCGGCGGGACCGCCGCCCCGGTTCCGGCGGTGCAGGAGGAAGAGTCCGGCCCCTCCGAAGAGGAGGATCGAGACGACCGAGTTCCCGGCGACGCCGAACAGCGCGTCGCCGTGGCCCTCGAAGTCCAGGTGGCCGTTGACCAGCAGCGGGGTCGTGAGCGCGTTGCCGACCGTGTGGAGCACCACACCGGGCCAGATCGAACCGGTCCGCACGCGCATCTCACCGTAGAGGACGGCCATCACCACGATGCCCGCGAGGAAGGTCGGCAGGTACCACGACCACGGCAGCGTCGTGCTCCGGCGGAAGTCCGCCTGGGACATCCAGACCGTGTACAGCGGAAGGTGCCACAGCCCCCAGACCAGCCCGACGAGCGCATGCGGCGCGACGCCGCGCAGGCCGAGGGCCATCGCGGTACGCGTGCCGTAGCCGCGGAAGATGAACTCCTCCAGCAGGTTCTTGACCACCAGGAAACCGAGCGCGGTGGCGAAGGCGACGGGGAGGGACGGTCCACCGGCGGACGGGGTCACGGAGAACGTCGCGACACCGGCGGCCGTCGCCGCCGCCACCGAGACGGCGGCCGTGACCGGGGAGAACACCGCCGCGAACGCGAACCAGCGGGTCCGGTCCGCGAACCGCAACGTGAGCCCCAGAGGTCCCGCGCCGTCCCGGCTGAGGAAGTACAAGGCGAGCGCGGTCAGCGCCGGGACGGCGATCCACAGTCCCTGCCCGTTCGTGCCGCCGCTCGCGGAGGTCACGCTCCCGGTGCCGGCGGCTTCCCCGGTGGCCCGGTCCAGGGCGACGAAGAGCCAGCCGCCGCCGACGGTGACGGCCGAGAAGACGGCGAAGTTGATCCAGGCGCGGAGACGCGGGACCGGACGGCGCGGCTCCGCGGCGTCCACGACATCGGCTGACGCGGTCGTCATGATTCTCCGTTCGCAGGGGTTTCCTCGAGGAGGGCGAGGGCCTCGTCGGCCCAGGCGATGACGCCTTCGGCGCCGTGCCTGCCGGCGGAGACGGTCGTCAGGACGTAGGGCAGGTCCGCGGAGCCCTCCTCCTCGGCGGAGAGCGTGCGGGCCAGGGCGTCGTATTCGGCCAGGCTCCGCTCGGCGTCCGCCTTCGCCTCCAGCAGCAGCTCCCGGCACTTCCGCACGCCCAGGGTCCGGCCGAAGAACAGCCGCAGCAGGAGCCCGTTGCGCGGAGGCACCGCCGTGATCGGCTCGCTCAGCAGTTCTCGCAGGCGCGCGGTGCCGGAGTCGGTGATGACGAAAGTCGACGAGCCGGAGCGCGGCCCCTCGCGGCGTTCCACATGTCCCTGTTGTTCGAGGGCGCCGAGCGTGGGATAGATCTGCCCGAAGCTCTCGCTCCAGAAATGCCCGAGCACGTCCCGGATGGCCTCACGCAACGCGTAGGCCGTCATCGGCTGCATGCTCAGCGCCCCCAGGACCGCCGTCTCCGTCTGGCTCCGCCGTGCCATCGACACCCCTCTCTCTATCAGATATATCTAACAGAGATATTTGGTGAGGGCAAGCCTCCGGCCCGGGGGAGTCGAGGGGTCCTCTCCCGCATCGGCTCCTGCCGGTCCGGTCGCACGAGGGTCGAAGGACGCGCTGCGTCTCGTTCTCCGCCGGCTCGGACGGTCGGCCGCGGTCCAGCGGCGCCACGAGGCCCGCGACGCCGCACGGGAGGGGCCGCCGCACGGGAGGGGCCGCCGGACCGAGGTCGTCCGGCGGGTTCTCGGCGGCCTTCAGACCGCGAAGGCCGCCGTCGAAGCCGTCACCGAGGCCGAGGCTCTCGCCGTACGGCGAGGAGTCACTCGCCGAGGCGCTCGGCGACCTCCAGCCACTCGGCCTCGACGGTGTCCTTCTCCGCGTGGACGGCCTTGAGCTCGGCGTCCAGCTCGGCCAGACGGCCGTAGTCGGCGGCGGCCCCGGCCATGGAGTCGTGCAGCTTGGCCTCGCGGGCGCCCAGCTTGTCGAGCTGGCGCTCCAGCCGGGAGAGCTCCTTGCGCAGCTCGCGCTCCTCCTTGGCCGAGAGTCCGGGCTCCGCCGCCGGGGCGGTGGCGGAAGCGGCGCCCGCCCCCGAGCCGGTGCCCGTGCCCGAGACGGAGGCCGCGCGGGCGGACAGCGCCCCGCCGGAGGCGCGCCGCTGGAGGTACTCGTCCACCCCGCCGGGGAGCATCGAGAGCCTGCCGTCGCCCAGCAGGGCCACGCAGCGGTCGGCGACCCGCTCCAGGAAGTAGCGGTCGTGGCTGACCAGGATCAGCGTGCCCGGCCAGCCGTCGAGCAGGTCCTCCAGCTCGTTGAGCGTCTCGATGTCGAGGTCGTTGGTCGGCTCGTCGAGCAGCAGCACGTTGGGGTCGTCCATGAGCAGCCGGAGAAGCTGCAGGCGGCGGCGCTCGCCGCCGGACAGGTCGCCGACGACCTTCCACTGCGCCTCGCCCTTGAAGCCGAGCCGCTCCAGCAGCTGGGAGGCGGTCCACTCCTTCTTTCCGACCTGGACGAACTTGCGGATCTCCTCGACCGTCTCCAGCACCCGGCGGGTGGGGTCGAGCTCGGCGAGTTCCTGCGAGAGGTGTGCCAGGCGGACCGTCTTGCCCCGCACGATCTTCCCCGAGTCGGGCTGGACGGTGTCGGCGAGCAGGCGCAGCAGCGAGGACTTGCCCGAGCCGTTCACGCCGATCAGGCCGATCCGGTCACCGGGGCCGAACTGCCAGGTGCAGTGGTCCAGCACCAGCGGGCCCTGGCCGGGGCCTCCGGCGTGCAGGGTCACGTCCTCCAGGTCGTAGACCGTACGGCCCAGCCGGGCGGCGGCGAACTTGACCAGCTCGACGCTCTCGCGGACCGGGGGCTCGTCGGCGATCAGGGCCTGGGCCGCGTCGATACGGAACTTGGGCTTGGAGGTGCGGGCGGGCGGGCCGCGCCGGAGCCAGGCGATCTCCTTGCGCATGAGGTTCTGGCGCCGGGCCTCGGAGGCGGCGGCGATGCGGGCGCGCTCCGCCTTGGCCAGCACGTACGCGGCGTAACCGCCCTCGTAGCGCTCGACCGCGCCGTCGACGACCTCCCAGGTGCGGGTGGAGACCGCGTCCAGGAACCACCGGTCGTGCGTGACGACCAGCAGCGCGGTCTTCCGGGCCGACAGGTGCCTGGCCAGCCAGTCGATGGCCTCGATGTCGAGGTGGTTGGTGGGCTCGTCGAGGATGATCAGGTCGTGCTCGCCGATGAGCAGCCTGGCCAGGGCCGTACGGCGGCGCTCACCACCCGACAGGCTCCGGGCCGGGGCCGTCAGGTCGATGTCGCCGAGCAGGTTGGCGAGGATCTCCCGGACGCCCGCGTCACCGGCCCACTCGTGCTCGGCCCGGCCGCCGAGGACGATGTCCGCCACCGAACGCGCCGGATCCAGGTCGTCGCCCTGGGACAGGGTGCCCACGTGCAGGCCCCGGTTGTGGGTGACCCGCCCGGAGTTGGGCTTGAGATCCCCGGCGATCACCGAGATCAGCGTCGTCTTGCCGCCGCCGTTGCGGCCGACGACGCCGATGCGGTCGCCCGCCTCGATGCCGAGGGAGACGTCCTTCAGCAGCGGCTTGGGGCCGTAGGAGTGGGAGACGGACTCAAGGTTGACCAGATTCATCGTGGGACAAGGGTATCCAACGACCGCACACGCTCACTCCGGCGCTCGCTCAGAGCCGGGACCGCCGGGACGCGCTCACACCACCGTGGGGCCCGGGACCGGGCCGTGGGCGACCAGGACGTCACGGGCGACGCCCGCGTCCCTGAGGGAGGCGGCCAGGGCGGCGGCGTGGGCTTCGGACTCGGCCAGGAAGGCGCAGGTCGGGCCGGAGCCGGAGACCAGGGAGCCCAGGGCGCCGTGCTGGCGCCCGGTGTCCAGCGTGCGGGCCAGGGAGCCGCGCAGCGACAGGGCGGCCGGCTGCAGGTCGTTGGTGAGCTCGGCGCCGAGGGCCTTGGCGTCGCCGGCACGGAGCGCGGCCAGCAGCGGCTCGCTGGTCCGGGGCGGCGCGGCCTGCTCGCCGGCCGTCTCGCGGACGCGGTCGCACTCTCCGTAGACTTTCGCCGTGGACAGCCCCTCGTCGGCGAGGGCGAAGACCCAGTGGAACGTTCCGCCGACCTCGAGGGGGGTCAGCCGCTCGCCCCGGCCGGTGCCCACGGCGGTCCCGCCCAGCAGCGCGAACGGCACGTCGCTGCCGAGGTCGGCGGCGATCTCCATCAGGTCCTCGACCGGCAGGCCCAGCCCCCACAGCTCGTTGCAGGCGACCAGGGCCGCGGCGGCGTCGGCGCTGCCGCCCGCCATTCCGCCCGCCACCGGGATCGTCTTGCGGATGGCCAGGCTCACGCCGTACGAGCGGCCCGCGTGCCGGGCCAGCGCGACGGCGGCCTGGATGGCGAGGTTGTCGTCGTTCTCGGGTACCTGGTCGGCGGACTCGCCCTCGACCCGGACGCTCATCCCGCTCTCCGCCGCGGCCGTCACCTCATCGAAGATCGAGACGGCGTGGAAGACGTTCACCAGGTCGTGGTAACCGTCCTCGCGGAGCGGTCCCACCGCCAGCTGCAGGTTGACCTTGGCGGGGACGCGCACGGTCACCGAGTCCATGGATTCCCCTCGGAACGCTCGTTGGTCACGATGTCCGATCGTAACGGGACCGCCTTCCCCTCTACGCCAACAGATCGACAAGTCGCACTACGGGCGGCTCTCGGCGATCCTGGCGAAGTCTTCGACCGTGAGCTGCTCTCCGCGCGCCGAGGGGTCGATCCCGGCCGCGCGCAGGGCCTGCTCGGCGGCGGCGGCCGTACCGGCCCAGGAGGCCAGGGCGGCCCGCAGGGTCTTGCGGCGCTGGGCGAAGGCGGCGTCCACGACGGCGAAGACCTCCTCGCGGGTGGCCCGGGTGGACGGCGGCTCACGGCGGGTCATGGCGACCAGACCGGAGTCCACGTTGGGGACGGGCCAGAAGACCGTGCGCCCGACGGGGCCGGCCCGGCGGACGTCGGCGTACCAGGCGGCCTTGACCGAGGGGATGCCGTAGATCTTCGACCCCGGTGCGGCGGCCAGCCGGTCGGCGACCTCCGACTGGACCATGACCAGCACGTTCCGCAGCGAGGGCAGGGTCTCCAACAGGTGCAGCACCACCGGCACCGAGACGTTGTAGGGCAGGTTGGCGACCAGCGCGGTCGGTTTGTCCGGCGGCAGCTCCTCCGGCCGGACGCGCATGGCGTCGGCGAGCACCACGGTGAGCCGCTCCGCCAGCTCGGGAGCGCGCTCGGCGACGGTCAGCGGGAGCTGGGCGGCGAGAACCGGGTCGATCTCCACCGCGACCACCGCCCGGACCTCGGGCAGCAGCGCGAGCGTCAGGGAGCCCAGGCCCGGGCCGACCTCGATGACCACGTCGTCGGGGCGCAGCCCGGCGACCCGGACGATCCGGCGGACCGTGCCGCCGTCGATCACGAAGTTCTGGCCGAGCTTCTTGGTCGGCCGGATATCGAGCCTCTCCGCCAAATTACGTATTTCCACGGGTCCGAGAAGGCTCATGCTTGTTCCTTGCCCGACGGCTCGGAACCGGCGTTCGCCGGGCCGCCGCACCTGCGGGCCCGCCCGCAGCCGCACCCGCCCCGCTCGATCACGTTCTCTCCCCACGACATCCATCAAGTTTCGCGCATCGAACAGGATGCGGCGACGCATCATGAAGACGAGAGGTCCGGTTGTGGATACGGTTACCCCACGGGGGATGGCCGACGAGGAAGGGGAGCTCCCCCGTGAGCAGCACGTGAACCAGCCCGGTGTCGGGGGGCTGCGTGCCGGCGACCCCGAGCAGATAGGGCCCTACCGCCTGCTCGGCCGTCTCGGCGAGGGCGGCATGGGCACCGTCTACATGGCGCTGGCGCCGACCGGCCGGCCGGTGGCGGTCAAGGTGGTCAAGGCGGAGTTCGCCATCGAGGAGGGGTTCGCCGCGCGGTTCCACGCGGAGGTGGACAACGCCCGGCGGGTGGCCTCCTTCTGCACCGCCCAGGTGCTCGACAACGGCAACGCCGGCGACGGCCGGCCGTACATGGTGACCGAGTACATCGCGGGCACCCCTCTCTCCCGCCAGATCGCCGAGCACGGGGCGCTCGAGCCGGGGCCGCTGCACGGCGTCGCGCTCGGCGTGGCCGCCGCGCTGGCCGCGATCCACGTGGCCGGGCTGGTCCACCGCGATCTCAAGCCGGCCAACGTGATCCTGTCGATGTCCGGGCCCCGGGTGATCGACTTCGGCATCGCCCGCGCGCTGGACTCCACCTCCGGCTTCACCAAGTCGGGCGAGGTCCTCGGCAGCCCGGGCTGGTGGGCCCCCGAGCAGGTGCGCGGCCAGGAGATCACTCCGGCGGCCGACGTGTTCGCCTGGGGCTGTCTGGTCGCCTACGCGGGCAACGGCCGTCACCCCTACGGCCGGGGCGACATGATCACCATGGCCACCCGGCTGCTCAACAGCCCGCCCGACCTCGGCGCGCTCCCGGCCCCGCTGAACGACCTGGCCCGCCGTGCCACCACGATGGACCCCTACCAGCGCCCCACCGCCCAGGACCTGCTGATCGCCCTGGTCGGCGGCGGGATCGCGGCCCCGTCCGCCGGCCCGTCCGCGCGGCGCCGGACGGACCCGCCCACCCTGGTCGCCACCGACCTGCTCACCGAGTCGTGGCAGCCCCCGCCCAACGTCGAGCCCGACTCCACCCAGACGCTCGGCGCCATCGACGTGCTCGGCACGGAGGCCGCCACCCCGCCGCCCCCGTACCCCTGGACGCCGGGCTCCCCCGGCTCCGGAGCCGTGACCTCGCCAGGACGGGCCTCCGGGACCGACACCTCACCGGGCCGGACCTCCGCGGCGTCCGGGACCTCCCCGGCGGAGACGTCCGCGCCCGGAACGTCTCCGGGGTCCGGGGGCTCCCCGGCGTCCGGTGCTCCGGCGTCCGGCGCCTCGCCGGTCCGCGGTCAGGCCCTCCGCCCCGAGACCGGTTCCGCCCCTCCCTCCCGGGAAGCCGGAGCAGCAACCCCGAGAGGTGGAGCGGGGGCCCCGCAGTCCGGGCCGGGCAACGGCTCTCCGGCACCGGGCGTCCGGTCCCCGGTCCCCGGTCCCCGGCCGCCGGACCGGGGGACCCTTCCGCCGGGCCGGGAGATCCACTCCCCGGCCCCCGGCCGCCTTCTTCCGGGGGCCGCCGCTCCCGGCCGGGAACGGCGGCGCTGGGTGATCGCCGGGCTGGCCGCGGTGGCGGCGCTGACGGTGACGGGCATCGTGCTGGCCAACATCGGTGACGGAGCCGGGCGGGCGACGCTCCCTCCGGGGGCCTCCGCGCCGGCCGGGACGACCGACGTCGGCCGCCGGATCGCGCTCGGCTCGCCCATCGAGGACCCGCAACTGATCATCCCCCGGCCCCCCGCCTGCGGCCTGACCTCCTACCAGGGCGCCACCCCGAAACGGGGCAGGTTCTGCGTGGTCCGCTGGACTCTGGTCAACACCGGAGGCAAGCTGGTCCCGCTCGGCCGTACCCCGCTCACCCTGGTGGACAGCCAGGGCGCGGCCCACAGCCCCGAACCGCTCGCCCCCGGCCCGCCGAGCGCCCTGGCCCCGGGGGGCAGGGTCGACGGCGTCTTCGTCTACGAGCTGCCCCCGCCGCGCACGCCGGCCCGGCTGACCGGCCGGCTGATCGAGGGCGGCGAGGAGATCGAGGTGCGGCTGTCATGAGGTTCCTGCGCTCTGTCCTCCTCTCGGCGCTCCTCACGGCGGCGCTTCCGGTGCTGCCCGCGGGCGCCGCCCCCGCGGCCCTCACCTCCGCCGTCTCCGCCCCCGACCCCTGCGCCTCGGCGGGCGAGAGCGACTTCGACGGAGACGGGGTCGACGACACCGTGGTCGGCGACCCGTTCGCGGACGCGGCGGACGTCAACGGCGCGGGCACGGTTCACGTGCTGTCCGGCCGGGGCGGCGAGGGGAGGGTCGTGACCGCCGCCGAGCCCGCGGCCGGCGACGGCTTCGGCTGGTCGGTGCGGCTGACCCACGTCGACGGCGACCGCTGCGCCGATCTGCTGGTCGGCGCGCCGTACGCGGACCTGCCGGGCGGGGAGGACGCCGGGGCGGCCTACGTGGTGTACGGCGGGGCTCCGCGCGAACCCGTCCGGCTGACGGCCACCGAGCCGGAGGGCGACGCCCACTTCGGCTGGTCCCTGGCGGCGCGGGGCCCCCTGGTCGCGGTGGGGGCGCCGCACGAGAACGTCGACGGGGTCGCCGACTCCGGCGCGACCTACCTGTTCGAGACCTCCGCCCTCGACCGGCCCTGGAAGATCTCCCAGAGCACCGACGGGGTCACCGGCAACAGCGAGGTCGGGGACATGTTCGGCTGGGCGGTCGAACTGGGCAGGCTGGGCGGGGAGGCAGGCGAGCTCGACCTCGCGATCGGCCTGCCGTACGAGAACGACGACGGGACGGGCGTGCAGGCCGGCGAGGGGAAGCTCGACTCCGGAGCGATCGGCGTCCTGTTCGACGTGCGCGAGAACCGGGATGAGCAGGTCAGCAAGAAGTGGGACCTGCGCGAGATCACCGACGCCGACGCCGGTGACCGGTTCGGCTACGCCCTCGCCTACGGGGAGGACGGGGACACCGGCTACCTGGCCGTGGGCGCGCCGCTCGGCGACGGCGACTCGGTGAAGGACTCCGGCCTGGTCCAGCTCTTCCAGGCCTCCAGCACGGCGGAGATCACCCCGGGGCCCACGTTCGGCCAGGGCCAGGAGGGCAGGGCCGGCGACGGGTACGGCTTCGCGGTGGCCTTCTCCGAGGGCGGCGGACTCCGCCTGGTCGTGGGCGTCCCGTTCCGCGGGGACCAGCGCGGCCGGGTGAGCCTGTTCCCGGTGGGCGGCGCCTCCGGCAAGGCCCGGCTGGTCGACGGGAGCGGTGCCGGCGAGCGCTTCGGCTGGGCGGTGGCCGCCAGCGGGAACAAGATCGTCGTCGGTGCCCCCGACCGGGGGACCTCGGGAGGAGTGACGTTGCTGGGCCGCAACGACGGCGCGGCCGCTCCCGCCGCTCCCGGATCGGGGCAGGTCCCCGCCGTCGACCGCGGCGTCTCGGCCGACTTCGGCGCGGCCACGGGCTGACGGTCACCAGGCGCCGAAGACGGCCTCCCCGTTGGCGCTGATCGCGGCGGTGAGCTCGCCGGCCTCCATGCCCTTGACCTCGGCCAGGCAGCGCACGATCAGCGGGATGAGGTAGGGCGCGTTCGGCTTGCCCCGGTGCGGGACCGGCGGGAGGTAGGGCGCGTCGGTCTCGACCAGGAGCAGCTCCTTGGGCGCCACCTGTGCGGCCTCGCGGAGGTAGCCGGCGTTCTTGTAGGTGACCGGACCGGAGAAGGACATGAAGTAGCCGGCCTCGGCGCACTTCTTGGCCATCTCCGCGTCGCCGGAGTAGCTGTGGAAGACCACCGCGTCGGGCGCGCCCTGCTCGGCGAGCACGCGGAGCACGTCGTCGTGCGCCTCCCGGTCGTGGATGACCAGGGCCTTGCCGGTCCGCTTGGCGATCTCGATGTGCGCCCGGAAGGAGGCGTGCTGGTCGTCCTTGGACGCCCAGTCGCGGTAGTAGTCGAGACCGGTCTCCCCGACCGCCCGGACCTGCGGCTCGCCGGCGAGCTCCTCGATCTCCGCCAGGACCTCGGAGGTCGCGGCGTGCGCCTCGTTGGGGTGGATCGCCACGCCGGCGTAGACGTCGCGGTGGACCCGGGCCACGTCGGCGTTCCACCGCGAGGAGGCCAGGTCGTATCCGATCGTGACCAGCCGGGTCACCCCGACCGCCCGGGACTCCTCGACGATCTTCTCCACGCTCGCCCCGGCCGCCTGCGCGGCCTGCGCCACGGGGTCGCCCGAGGACGCCTGGCGGTTGCCCACCATGATGTCGAGGTGGCAGTGGCTGTCGAACACTTCGCCGGTCAAAGGCTCCGGCGCAACGGGCATCGTGGTCACGCCGCCAAACTTACCGCCAGACGGCCGGCGGGCGTCCTGAGAGCGCACCGCAGGCGAACGTGAGAGCAGATCTCCGCCTCAGCGGAAAGCCGCCCGGGCCCGAAGGGCTCCGGGCGGCTCCGGCGGGTTACTCGCCCAGGCGGGCGAGCTCCTCGTCGACGATCTTGGGGTCGAGCTTGCGGAACAGCGGGGTCGGCGGGGCGAGCGGGGTGCCGCTCTGGATCGGAGTGGACTCCCAGCGGGCGCCGCCCTCGTAGGAGCCGGTGATGACGGGGTAGCTCCGGCCGCCCTCCTCGACCTCCTGCAGCTCCGGCATGCCCGACCAGAGACCGGTGCCGCCGAGCATCGCGTGGATCTTGTTGGAGGAGTTGGGCAGGAACGGGGTGAGCAGGGTCTTGGCGTCGTCGACCACCTGCAGGGCGACGTGCAGGATCGACTTGACCCGCTCGGGGTCGTCCTTGATCTTCCAGGGCTCCTGCTCGGCGAGGTAGCGGTTGGCGTCGCGGACGACGTCGAACGCCTCGGTGACCGCGTTCTTGAACCGGGAGCGGTTCAGCTCGGCGCCCACCGGGCCGAAGGCCGCGCGGGACCTGGCGAGCAGGGCGCGGTCGGCGTCGGTCAGCTCGCCCGCCTCGGGGATGGCCCCGAAGTTCTTGGCGGCCATCGAGATCGAGCGGTTGACCAGGTTGCCCCAGGCCGCCACCAGCTCGCCGTTGTTGCGGTTGAGGAACTCCGACCAGGTGAAGTCGGTGTCCTGGTTCTCCGGCCCGGCCACCGCGATGTAGTAGCGCAGCGCGTCGGCGTCGTAGCGCTCCAGGAAGTCGCGCACGTAGATGACGACCTGGCGGGAGGAGGAGAACTTGCGCCCCTCCATGGTGAGGAACTCGCTGGAGACGACCTCCGAGGGCAGGTTCAGCGCGCCGAGCGAGCCCGGCGTGCCGCCGCGCGCGCCCTGGCCGTTGTAGCCGAGCAGCAGCGCCGGCCAGATCTCCGAGTGGAAGACGATGTTGTCCTTGCCCATGAAGTAGTAGCCGCGGGCCTCGGGGTTCTGCCACCACTGCCGCCAGGCGTCCGGGTCTCCGGAGCGGTGGGCCCACTCGATGGAGGCGCTGAGGTAGCCGATGACCGCGTCGAACCAGACGTAGAGCCGCTTGTTGGCCTGGTCGCTCCAGCCCTCCAGCGGGATCGGCACACCCCAGTCGAGGTCCCGGGTGATCGCCCTGGGGTGCAGGTCTCCGAGCAGGTTGAGGGAGAACTTCAGCACGTTGGGCCGCCACTCGCCCTGCTTGGACTGCAGCCACGTGCCGAGCACCTCGGCGAAGGCGGGCAGGTCGAGCATGAAGTGCTCGGTCTCCACGAAGATCGGCGTCTCGCCGTTGATCCGGCTGACCGGGTTGATCAGTTCGATCGGGTCGAGCTGGTTGCCGCAGTTGTCGCACTGGTCGCCGCGGGCTCCGTCGTAGGAGCAGATCGGGCAGGTGCCCTCGATGTAGCGGTCGGGCAGGGTCCGGCCCGTGGACGGCGAGATCGCGCCCATCGTGGTCTTCGGGAAGATGTAGCCGTTGGCGTGCAGGCCCTTGAAGATCTCCTGCGCCACGGCGTAGTGGTTCTCGGTCGTCGTCCGGGTGAACAGGTCGTAGGAGAGCCCCAGGGCCGTGAGGTCCTCGGCGATCACCCGGTTGTAGCGGTCGGCGACCTCGCGGACGCCCCGGCCCTCCTTGTCGGCCTGCACCTGGATGGGCGTGCCGTGCTCGTCGGTCCCGGAGACCATCAGGACCTTGTTGCCCGCCATCCGCTGGTAGCGGCTGAAGACGTCGGACGGCACGCCGAATCCGGAGACGTGCCCGATGTGGCGGGGGCCGTTGGCGTAGGGCCAGGCGACCGCGGTCAGGATGTGCTGGGACTGCTGGGACATGGCCCTAAGCCTAGTGCCGGTCGCCTGTGAATCTTGTGCCTACCCGCCACACGGCCGAATCCCGCCCGCGAGGCGGACCGATCACGGGTCAGGCGGGGCTGATCTCCCGGCCTTCCGCCTCGTCCTCGCTCTCCCTGGCCTTCGTGCTCTGCCGGCTCTCCCGGGTCACGGCCTCGGCGGCCTCCTCGGCGGCGGAGGCGGCCACGTCGATGAGGGTCTCCTTGGTACGGCGGATGCCGAGGATGCTGATGAACAGCGACGCGAAGATGGTCTGGAAGCTCATGATCAGCGCCGTGGCCGAGGGCACGACGATGCGCAGCGACTCCGACGGGATCAGCGGGCCGAAGCTGCGCGTCTGCCAGTGGACCAGCGAGGCCACCAGACCGCCCAGACCGGCCAGGGCCAGCAGGCCGCCGGCGACCAGGCCCTTCTCCAGGGACACGATGTCGACGAGCTTGCGCACCCGCCTGTCCTCGGGCAGGAAGCCCTCCTCGGCGGCGTACACCTTCGTGAACAGGGCGAACAGCACCGCCTGGAAGCCGATCACCAGCATGGCCGAGGCGCCGACCAGGGTGTCGACGTCGAAGGCGAGCTTGCCGATGTAGACCGGGCCGAAGGTCAGCGCGGTGCCCGCGGCCAGTCCGAGGGTCATCATGACCAGACCGGGGATGAAGAACAGCCAGCGCGGGCTGTAGAGCATCAGGAAGCGCAGGTGGCGCCAGCCGTCCCGCCAGGAGCGCAGGTGCGGCGGACGGGAGCGGCCGTCGGGCGAGAGGGTGGTGGGGACCTCGCGCACGTCCAGCCCGGACAGGGTCGAGCGGACCACCATCTCGCTGGCGAACTCCATGCCGCCGGTCTGCAGGCCCAGCTTCAGGATCGAGTCGCGCCGGAAGCCGCGCAGGCCGCAGTGGAAGTCGCCGATGGCGCTGGGGAAGAACAGCCGGCCGATGAAGGAGAGCACCGGGTTGCCCAGATAGCGGTGGAGCGGGGGCATCGCGCCCGGCGCGATCCCGCCCTTGAACCGGTTGCCCATCACCAGGTCGGCGCCGTCGCGCAGCTGCTCCACGAAGGGCAGCAGCGCGGTGAAGTCGTAGGAGTCGTCGGCGTCGCCCATGATGACGTACGTGCCGCGGGCGGCGCGGATGCCGCCGATGAGGGCGTTGCCGTACCCCTTGGCATCGATGTGCACGACCCGGGCCCCGGCGTCGCGCGCGAGCTGCTGGGAGCCGTCGGTGCTGCCGTTGTCGGCGATCAGCACCTCCCCGTCGATGCCGTGTTCGCGCATGCAGGCCAGGGCCTTGCGCACGCAGGTCTCCACGGTCTCCGCCTCGTTGAGGCAGGGCATGACCACGGTCAGTTCCACGTCTCGAACCCTTCAGTCACAGCACAGGCAATCCCACCATCATGCCCCCTACCTTCAGGTGCCCGCGTCGTCTCGGCCAAACGGCTGGCATTCTGTAATGCATGGTGACCGTCGCGGATCGACCACGCCTGGACACGCCCCCGGCCGGCAGGAGGGCCCGGGTGCTCATGTTCATTCGCCGCCATCGCGTCTTCGCGGCCGTCCTGGCGGCGGCGTTCCTGCTCCGCGTGATCACCATGCTCGGGTACGGCCCGGCGTTGTGGTTCAACGACTCCTACGAATACGTCTCGGGAGCGGTCAACCCCGACCGGCCCAGCGCCCTGCGCCCGAACGGCTACTCCTTCTGGCTCCTGCTGCTGCGCCCCTTCCACAGCTTCAGCCTGGTCGCCTTCACCCAGCACCTGATGGGGCTGGCCGTGGCGGGGCTGATCTACGCGCTGCTGTACGCGCGGTTCCGGCTGCCGGGCTGGGCGGCGACGCTGGCGGCGGTGCCGGTGCTGTTCGACGCCTACCAGATCCAGCTCGAACACATGATCATGTCCGACACCATGTTCATGCTGCTGGTCGTGGGCGTCGTCACACTGGTGCTCTGGCACCGCACGGTCTCCTGGAAGCTGGGCGCGGTGATCGGGCTGCTGCTCGCGCTCACCGCGCTGACCCGCTCGATCGGCCTGCCGATCCTCGTGCTCGTCGCGGTCTACATGCTGGTCAAGCGCGCCGGGTGGAAGCCGATCGCGGCCATGGTGACCGCGTGCGCGCTGCCGGTGGCCGGCTACATGGCCTGGTTCGCCTCGGCGCACGGCCCCTTCGCGATGACCAACAGCGACGGCGCGATCCTCTACATGCGCACCGCGCTGTTCGCCGACTGCAAGAAGATGGGGGTCGACAAGCGCACGGAGCTGGAGCTGGCGCTGCTGTGCATCAGCGACCCGCCGGAACAGCGCCACTTCTCCGGGCAGAAGTACCTGTGGTGGGCGGAGAACGGCCAGCGCTTCCACGCCTTCGGGGTGGGCACCACGTTCACCCCGGAGATGAACCGGACCGCCGGTGATTTCGCCAAGCGGGCCATCCTCTCCCAGCCCGGCGACTACCTCGCGCTCGTGGCCGGCGACTTCTTCCGCGCCTTCCACTGGGGACGGCCGCAGTTCCCGGACGCCAAGACCTACCTGCAGTACGAGTTCCTGCCGGACAAGAAGGTGCTGCCGTCCTGGTCGTCCCCGAAGGGGAGCACCACCGACCGCGACGCGCAGACCTACGATCCGGACCTGCCCACCGCGCTGATCAGCGACAAGCTGAGGGTGATCGGCACCGATCTCCACGACCCGTGGGCCGCCTTCATGCAGGGCTACCAGCGCGTCGCCCGGCTGCCCGGCATCGTGCTCGGCGCCCTGCTCCTGGTCGGCCTGGCCGGAGTGGCGGCGCGCAGGCGCGCGCTGGGCGGGCCGGTGCTGCTGCCGTGGCTGGCCGCCTTCGGCCTCATCCTCGCCCCGGCGGCGACCGCCGAGTTCGACTACCGCTACCTGCTGCCCGCGGTGCCGCTGGCGTGCCTCGCCGCGGCGATCTCACTGCGCCACGGGGTCAGGCTGCCCGGCCGGCTCACCCGGGGCCGACCCACCCCCGCGTCAGCATCCGCCGCCACCACTCTCCGTACGGGATGACCTCCGCGGCGAGCACCGGGTGGAGCCACCAGAAGTTCGCCACCGCGAGCAGGGTCAACGTGCCGACCAGCGCGGCCCCCACCGCCCTGCGGTTGGGCGGGGCGCCGGCCGGGCCGATGACCAGCCCGGCGGCGAGCACGATCGCCAGGATCATGAACGGGATCATCGGGACCGCGTAGAACAGGAACATCGTCCGGTTGTGCGCGATCGCGTAGTAGAACCAGGGCAGCCAGCCCGCGGCGTAGGCCAGCAGCACGGCCCCGGCCCGCCAGTCGCGGACCGCCGCATACCTGACGATCATCGCGATCAGCGCGGCGATGGCGCCGAACCAGATGACCGGGGTGCCGACCCCGAGCACCTCCTGCGCGCACCGGTCGGCACCGCACCCGCTCTGCGGAGTCTCCCAGTGGAACGCCACCGGGCGCAGCAGCAGCGGCCACTGCCAGGGCTCGGACTGGTAGTCGTGCGGGGTCGACAGGCCGTTGTGGAAACCGAGAACCTGCACGTGGTAGGACAGCCACGAGCGGAGCGAGTCGAAGACGAAGAAGACCGGCCCCTGGCTGACGGCCTGCGCCCAGTTGCGCCCCCAGCCCAGGGGCGAGGCGAACCAGCCCGCCCAGGAGATCGTGTAGACGGCGGCGGGCACGAGGGCCGAAGCGAGCAGTGCGGTGGGTGCGTCCTTGTTCAGCGCCCCGGTGTACGGCCTGCGCAGGCCGACGGCGCGCCGGGCGCCGGCGTCCCAGACCAGGGACATGACGGCGAAGGCGAGCAGGAAGAAGACGCCCGACCACTTGACGGCACAGGCCGCGCCCAGCATGGCCCCGGCCGCGATCCGCCACGGGCGCATGCCCAGCCAGGGCCCCTGCTCGCTCGGCGGGGAGGCGACGTACCAGTCGGCGAGGCGGGCGCGGGCACGGTCGCGGTCGACCACCAGGCAGGCGAAGCCGGCCAGCACGAACAGCATCAGGAAGATGTCCAGCAGCGCCGTACGGGAGAGCACGAAGTGCAGTCCCTCAAGGGCCAGCAGCAGTCCGGCCAGGCAGCCCAGCAGGGTGGAGCGGGTCATCCGGCGGGCGGTCCTGGCCAGGATGAGGATCGACAGCACCCCGGCCACCGCCACGGCGAACCGCCAGCCGAAGGGGTTCATGCCGAACAGCTGCTCCCCGCCCGCGATCAGCCACTTGCCCAGCGGCGGATGGGCCACGAACAGCGGGCAGGGATCGGCGTCCGCGGGCGAGCATGTCTCCCAGATACGGGTGTCCCCGGCGACGAGCATGCGGTCGGCGACCGGGTCCTCGGCGCTGCCGAGCGCCTTGCGCTCCACGCCGAAGGTGAGCAGCGCGAAGGCGTCCTTGGCGTAGTAGGTCTCGTCGAACATGACCGCGTGCGGCTGCCCGAGGTTGACGAAGCGCAGGACCGCGCCGAACCCGGCGACCAGGAGCGGGCCGAGCCAGCCCCACAGGACGCTTCCCGGCATGGGCGGCACCAGCCGCTCCCGCGTCGATCCCATTCGGGAAATTATGGTGATAAATCAGCCCCGGTGGACAGCATCATAGAGATCGCGTTTGGGAATGCCCGCGACCTTGGCCACGTCCGCGATCGCCTGCTTCCGCGGCACGCCCGCCTCCGCGCGCCGTTCCACCTCGGCGACCAGATCCTCGATGACCGGCTCCGCCTCGTCCGCGACGTGCCCGCCGACGACGACGGTGATCTCGCCCTTGACGCCCTGGGCGGCCCACTCGGCGAGCTCTCCCAGCCCGCCCCGCCGTACCTCCTCGTAGGTCTTGGTGAGCTCCCGGCAGACCGCGGCGGGGCGGTCGGCCCCGAACGCCTCGGCCATCGCCGCCAGCGCGGCCGCCAGCCGGTGCGGCGCCTCGAAGAAGACCATCGTGCGCTCCTCGGCGGCCAGGGCCGCCAGCCTGCGCGCCCGTTCGCCCGGCTTGCGCGGCGGGAAGCCCTCGAAGCAGAACCGGTCGCTGGGCAGTCCGGAGATCGCCAGCGCGGTGGTGACCGCGGAGGGACCGGGCAGCGAGGTGACCGCGACCCCGGCCCCGACGGCCAGGCGGGTCAGGCGGTAGCCGGGGTCGGAGACGCCGGGCATGCCCGCGTCGGTGATGACCAGCACGGTGTAGCCGGCCAGGAGCACTTCCAGGAGCTCGGCGGCCCGGCCGGTCTCGTTGGCGTCGTAGTAGGAGACGATCCGGCCGCCGATCTCCGCGCCCAGGTCCGCGGCGAGGCGGCGCAGGCGGCGGGTGTCCTCGGCCGCCACCACGTCGGCCGTCTCCAGTGCCCGGCGCAACCGCGGGGAGGCGTCACCCGCCTGCCCGATCGGCGCCCCCGCCAGTATCAGCCTGCCGTTCTCAGTCCCGCTCTCCGTCACCCTTCCATCCTCCCCCATCTCGGGCGGGCCCCGGCGGCGCGGCCACCGCCGTCCGGGACGGGGCCCCCGCCGCGGACGGCGGGCGTCCGGCGCGGACCGCGGACGCCGTCGAGGAGAAACTCCCTAATTAGGACCCCAGGGGCGTTTCCCGGGCGACAGAGGTCGACTGGCCCGTACGATGTCCCGGTGGCCGTGACCGACTTTCCTGACCAGGCGTTCGAGCAGCCGGAGCCCAAGGCGTCCTCGCACAAGGCCGTCACCGACTCCGTGCACGACCGGCTGGTGCCGCCCATGCCGGGAAGCGTCCTGTGGGGCTGGCTCGGCCCGCTCCTGGTCGCCGGGTTCGGCGCGGTCCTGCGCTTCGTCAACCTCGGGCAGCCGCACGCGGTCATGTTCGACGAGACCTACTACGCCAAGGACGCCTTCGCGCAGCTGAACTTCGGGTCCGAGCACAACACGGTCAAGGACGCCGACAAGCTCCTGATGCAGGACAACCTGAACATCTGGCAGCAGTGCGCCCCCGAGGAACTCGACAAGTGCGCCTCCTTCGTCGTGCATCCGCCGCTGGGCAAGTGGCTGATCGCGGGCGGGGAGCAGCTGTTCGGCATGAACCCCTTCGGCTGGCGGTTCGCCGTGGCGGTGGCCGGGGTGCTGTCGATCCTCATCCTGGCCAGGACCGCCCGCCGGATGACCCGCTCCACCCTGCTGGGCTGCCTGGCCGGACTGCTGCTGGCCCTTGAGGGACTGCACTTCGTGCTCTCCCGTACGGCGCTGCTGGACATCTTCCTGATGCTGTTCGTGCTGGCCGGCTTCGCCTGCCTGGTGGTCGACCGCGACCGTGCCCGCGCCCGCCTCGCCGACTGGTACGTCGCCTCCCCGCCGAGCGAGCAGGGGCCCTGGCTGGGCATGCGCCCGTGGCGGATCGCGGCCGGGGCCATGCTGGGCGCGGCCTGTGCCGTCAAGTGGTCGGGCGTCTTCTTCCTGCTCGCCTTCGCCGTCATGTCCCTGGTCTGGGACGCCGGCGCCCGGCGCGCCGTCGGCCTGCGCAGGCCGTACACCGGGGCGCTGAACAAGGACGCACCCACCGCGCTCCTGGCGATGAGCCTGATCCCCGCCGTCACCTACGTCGCCTCCTGGGCGGGCTGGTTCGCCACCCCGAACGGATGGGGGCGCAACTGGGCGCAGGCGACCTCGCAGGGGCCGTTCTTCTTCGTCTTCGACTCGGCCCGCTCGTGGCTGGCCTACCACTTCCAGATCCTCGACTTCCACAACGGCCTGTCGACCCCGCACGCCTACCAGTCCGAGCCCTGGCAGTGGCCGCTGCTGCTGCGCCCGGTGGCGTTCTACTACGAGTCGGTCAAGCCCGGCTGCGGGGACGCCAACGGCTGCTCCCAGGCGGTGCTCGGGGTCGGCACCCCGGTCATCTGGTTCGGCGCCATCGCCGCGCTGATCGCGATGATCGCCTGGTACGTGGCCACCCGCGACTGGCGGGCCGGGGCCGTGCTGCTGGCCTACGCCGCGGGCTGGCTGCCCTGGTTCTACTACGCGATCGCGCACAACCGGACGATGTTCCTGTTCTACGCGGTCCCGATGATCCCGTTCATGATCCTGGCGATCGTGCTCGCCGCCGGGCTGGTCATCGGCCCGGCCGGCGCCCCGCCGCGGCGGCGCATGATCGGGGCGGGGGTCGCGGGGGCGTTCATGCTCCTGGCGCTGGTCAACTTCTGGTGGCTCTACCCGGTGCTCACCGCGGAGAGCATCCCGTACGTGGACTGGCACGCTCGCATGCTCTTCAAGAAGGGCTGGATCTGACCGTTCGCATACGAGCCGCTTAGAGCTGATTTCGTAGGGTAGGCGACGTGCGCGATCCACTACGTCACGTTCATCGTCAGGGCAGGCCGTCATACGGCAGACTGCGGGGCATGCCTGCACCGGACGTGGCTGTGCTCCTGCTCGAGATGGAGCGCTCCGAACCCGACTACGCCGAACACGCCCGGAGCGCGATCGAGTGGCTCACCGGCGGCGAGCCGCTGGAGACGATCACCGAGCTCAACGTGTGCGAGTTCCTGTGGTACACGCTGCCCACCAAGGTGAGCGGCGACCGCCCCGTGATCGCCCACGCGCTGGGAAGACTGCTGCTGCGCGGCGGGCTGGAGCGCTACGCCGCGCTCTGCGTCGCCCCCGTGACCTCGCAGATCCTGCGCACCTACGCCCGCTCCGGTGAGGACGCGGGCCTGGCCGCCTACCAGGCGGCGCTGGACGCCACGGGGGTGCTCCCGCCCGACGTGCCGGAACTGCGGTGGAGCTCCATCATGGGCCCGGAGGAGCTGGGCGCGCACGGCGCCTGCTCAGCCGCGCTGGAGCTCGCCATCGTCTCCGGCGAGCTCGCCCCCGAGTCCTCCGACGACCGCGCGATCCTGACCCGCCACTGGCTCACCACGCCCCGCGCCGAACTGGGCGGGGACAACTGGCTCCACCGGGTGCAGGGCGAGCGGCTGAACCGCTGGGTGCTGGGCCGGGGCACGGCCTGGCGCGAGCTGGCCCAGCCGTTCGAGGTCCGCCTGCACGCTCCGATCCCCGCTCCGGACGGCGACTGCCTGGACGCCCTGCGCCGCGTGCTCCGGCTGGGCCTGCGGCCCGGCGGGATCCCGCTGACGCCGGAGGGCGACCCCGTCCGCCCGGTGCTTTCCGGGGACCGGTGGAGCGACGAGGAGCTGGACGCGGCCCTGGAGGCCGCGCAGGAGATGGAGGCGCTGCACCGCACCGGCCACGCGCTGGCGACCACCGCAGGCGGGCGGCGGCTGCTCGACGACCCGGAACTGCTCTGGGAGGCCGCCACGGCCACGCTGCTGGCGCCGGTGGCCCGGGAGCACGACTTCGGGGCCTCCGCCCGGGAGGTGGCGCTCATGCTGCTGGCGGACGGCCGGCCCGCCGACAGCGAGAGCGTGATCTCCGTGATCGGCTGCGAGGAGTGGCGGCGGCAGGACCTCGACGCCTCCCTGGCCGAGCTGACCCGCCGGCTGGGCGCCTTCGGCCTGCGGTCGGGAGCCGGGCTCACCTCCGTGGGGCGCTCCGCTGCCCTGGCCGCCCTGCGCGGCCACGCCCTGCGCCCCCGCCGGTACGTCAGCATGGGCTGAAGCCGTGCCGCGCCTCTCCGAAGCGGGCCGTACGGCGGGCAGGCCGTACAGTGAGCGGATCACGTGGCGAGCAGGCCGCGCGATCCGCCCGCCGGGAGCGTGCCGCCACCCGCACCGTGGTTTCCCTCTTGTCCGACTGTTTCCCCCGAGACGAGGGCAGTGAAAGATCGTGCCCGAACCCATCACCCCCGGTGGAGCTCCCGCACCGGAGCCGTCGGAAGCCTCCACGGCCTCCGTTCCGGAGTCCCCCGCCCCCTCCGCTGAACCGGCTCCCGCCCCGATCCCCGGGCCGGCCGCCGGACCGACCCTCACCTCGGCCGGCCCCCTGCCCGCTCCGGGCGAGGCCGAGTCGGTCCCGGCCCCCGCGGCCCCTCTGCCCGGCCCCTCGGGAACCCCCTTCGACATGACCGTCGCCGACGGGCCCTTCGGGCGCCCGGGCCGGTCGCTGCGGGGCAGCCCGTTCGTCTTCGGCTTCACCGCAGCCCTGGGCGTGCTCACCGCCTGGTGGCTGGTGCAGGCCGTCGCGAGCGCGGGCTCGATGATCATCCTGATCGTGGTCTCGCTCTTCCTCGCCGTCGGCCTGAACCCGGCCGTCGAGGCCCTCCAGCGGCGCAACCTGTCACGCCTGCTCGCGATCACGGTGGTCTTCCTCGGCGTCATCGCGCTCTTCGTCGTCTTCGGGCTGGCGGTCGTACCTCCCCTGACCACGCAGTTCACCCAGTTCGTGGACAACGTCCCGCAGTACGTCCAGGAACTGCAGAACAACAGGATCATCCGCGACCTCGACCAGCGCTTCCAGTTGCTGGAGAAGCTCCAGCAGTACGTCACCAGCGGCGACTTCGGCACCCAGATGTTCGGCGGCGTGCTCGGCCTGGGCTCGGTCCTGCTCGGCGCGGTCTTCAACTCGCTGACGGTGCTGGTGCTCACCCTCTACTTCCTCGGCTCGCTCACCTCCATCAAGGAGATGGGCTACCGCCTGGTCCCCCGGTCCCGCAGGACCCGCACCCGGCTGCTCGGCGACGAGATCATCCAGCGGATCGGCGGCTACGTCGCCGGGAACCTGATCGTCTCGCTGATCGCCGGGGTGACGACCTTCACCTTCCTGAGCATCATGCGGGTGCCGTACGCACTGGCCCTCGCCCTGATCGTGGCCCTGACCGACCTGATCCCGATGGTGGGCGCCTTCATCGGCGCGGGCGTGGCCTCGCTCGTCGGGTTCTTCGTCTCCCCCACGGTCGGCATCGTGTGCGTCGTCTTCTTCACCCTCTACCAGCAGGTCGAGAACTACCTGATCGCCCCGAAGGTCATGCTGAGCTCGGTGGACGTCCCACCGCTGGCCACGGTCGTCAGCGCGCTGCTCGGCGGCGCGCTGCTCGGCGTGGTCGGCGCGCTGCTCGGCATCCCGATGGCCGCCGCCGTCCTGCTCATCCTGCGCGAGGTGGTCCTGCCCCGCCAGGAACGCCTCTGACCCGGTGCGGACACGGCGGCTCGCAGGCGCCCCTCGCCGGAGACGGCCCGCGCCACCACGTCCGCGTCCGCGTCCGCGTCCGCGTCCGCGTCCGGAGCCTGCCGGGCCGAGGGCCGAAGCGCACAAGTCAACTGCAAGAAGCCCTCAACGGTGGGGCGCCACGACCTCGCCTTCGTGCTGTTCGAGCGCAACCTCGCCATGCGGGAGCGGATCCTGGGCCCCGGCGACCCCGACACCGAACTCAGCCGGAGCACCTTCGGCGGGTGCTGGGATCCGATCATCCGCTCAGCGTGGCCGTACAGGCCGACCTCGACGAGGTCCGGGCGGCCGGTCACCCATAGCGGAGCCGCCGGGCCGATGACCGCCTCCGGTCGTACCCGCGTGTTCGCCGCCTGCCCCGCCTCGGGAGCGGGGTGCCGGGCGGGGAAGGCGGCGATCCGCGTCGGCCGGTCACATCCGCTGCACGTATTCGGCCCGCCACTCCGGCGACGGATCCGCGTTCAGTTCCGTCCAGTATTCCCGGCCGGTGACGATCTTCCCGTCCCGGACCGTCCAGAACGACGCCACCCGGTGCACGCCCATCTCCTCGTGCGGGACCTCGACCTCGGAGACCACCGTCTCCCCGTCCGCGACGACGCGCAGCACCTTGATCGACCACCCTTCCGGGTACTCCGCGTTGACGCGCACGAAGTTCTCCCGGCCCACGATCCGCTCGCCGCTGGCCGGCCACTCCACGACCAGCTCGTCGGCCAGCAGTTCACCGAGCCCCTGCCAGTCGCGCGCCTGCATGCGGTCCCACAGTTGATGAACAATTCGCGAGGGTTCCATGGCTACGCATCCTGGCAGACCCGGCCGACACCGACGTTTCCGGCCGAGGAGAGGCGGTACGGCCGGCGAGGGCGGACCGTCCGGGCCCGCAGCGGCTCAGACGCCGCGCACGGCGGCGACGGTGAACGGCGTCTGCGGGGTGCCCTCCCCCAGGGGGCCGCCCTTGTCGAACTGCGAGCGGACCACGTAGAGCGTCCCGCGGGCGCGCACCAGCGTCGTCGGGATCTGCAGCGCCTCGTCGGTCACCCGCCGCTCCACCCGGGCCGAGGAGCTGTCCCCGGCGATCCGCCACCGGCTGATGGTGTTGGTGGTGTTGTGGACGACCCAGAGCCTGCCGTTCTGCAGTTCCAGCCCGTCGGCGTGGATCATGTCGCCGCCGTGCAGGGCGACCCGGCGGATCGCGCCCGAGACGAGGTCGAGGCGGTAGAGGTCGCCGCCGGTCATGTCCACGGTCAGCAGGTGGCGTCCGGACGGGTCGGCGACGATCCCGTTCAGGGTGAACGCGTCGGGCGCGTGCGCGTCGAGGACACCGCCCAGGTCGAAACGGGGGGTGAGCTCCACGGACTCGCCGCCCGCCCCGGCCAGCTGGTCGGGGGTGACCTGGTAGACCAGGGCCCGGACGCTGTCCGTCAGGTAGGCGCCGCCGTCCGGGGTGACGGCGAGATCGTTGACGAAGCGCGCGTCCTTCCCGGGCACCTCGAAGCGGGCCAGCAGGCGGCGGCTGCGCGTGTCGTACACGGAGACTCCGGTGGTGGAGTCGGTCACCCAGAGCCGTCCGAACCGGTCCACCTTCAGCCCGTTCGCGGTGTGGCGGCCGTCCGCGCCCGCAGGCAGGAAGATCTGGGCCGTTCGCCGCCCCGGGGTCATCTTGAAGACCGTGCCGTCGGCGAACGACCCGGCGTAGAGGTCGCCGGTACGCGGGTCGACGGCGATGCCCTCGGGGTAGACGCGGTCACCCGGGAGCTCGTACGCCGTGGAGACGCGGGGGCGCGTCCCGAGGCCTGCCGGCACGGACGGGACGGCCGCCGTGACCCCGGTGGCCGTGACCCCGGTGGCCGTGGCGACCGGGGCCGCCTGGGCGGCCGGGGCGCAGAAGAGGGCGGCGGCGAGAGCGGCGGTCGCGAGGGCGACGGAATGGCGGGCTCGAGGCATGGTACTTCTCCGTTCAACCACTCATTGACGATAGAGGTCTATCTATACAATGAAGTCACACTAGCATTAGACCTCTAATATCCGTCAACGTACGAACCTTCTAGGCCGTTAACATGCAGAGATGACCTCGATGCCGCTCCCGGAGCGCCTGGGCTCCCATCTCAAGCGCGCCGAGCAGGCGCTCAGCGCGGCCAAGCACGCCGCACTGAAGCCGGCTCACCTGACGGTGTCGCAATACGCGGCGCTGCTGTACCTGTCGCAGAATCCCGGCATCTCGGCCGCCGCGCTCGCCCGGGCGTGCGCCGTCACCCCGCCGACCATGAACACCGTGCTCAAGAACCTCCAGGAGAACGGCCTGATCGAGCGCACCCCGCACGAATGGCACAAGAACATCCTGGAGACCCGGCTCACCGAGAAGGGCGAGCGGATACTGGCCGACGGGGACGTCCGCGCGGTGCGGGTCGAGCGGGGGCTCGCCGCGGAGTTCAGCGCGGAGGAGCGGGAGACGCTGATCGCCCTGCTGGGCCGCTGCACCGAGTTCCTCCAGACCGCCCGCCCGGACCAGACGGGCGGGGCCGAAACCCGGTCGGATCCTTCCTGAGCCTTCCTGACGCCCGATCCGGAGTCAGCCTCGGTGGTCGCGCCAGACGGACACGCCCGGCGAGGTCTCCTCGACTTCGCTCGGCCAGGTCTGCCGGACCCGCTCGAGGCGGTCACGGTGATCGGAGACCCATCCCTCGGCCAGCCGTACCGGTATGCGGACCCAGGCTCCGGACGCGGGATGGTCCTTCACGGTCACCACCGCCCCGCCCGACTGCCCGCTCGGCTGGATCACGACTTCGGGGGTGCGGCCGCCGTCCATCCAGCAGATCTCCTGCCCGGCGGCCAGCGAATCGAGGGCGCTCACCCAGTCGTCCAGGTCCTCGGGGAGGAGGCAGAGGGCCAGGCTCCCACCGGCGAACCCGCTCGTCACGACGAGTTCGGCATCGAGGTAGTCGTGGCCGGACAGCGCACCGGCCCGGTGCCGGCCGAGGACCTTCACGACGAGACCGTTCTCCTCATCAGCCAGATGGATGAGTTCGAGGACCCCTTCGCCCATCGCGGTCTCCCTTCCACCGCCGCATGTCCGCAGTCCCCGGAAGATCGGAAGAGCCACTCCCGGCCGCCGAGAACGGCTCTTGACCCTAGCGGAGACGAAGGGCTCCGCGCCTCCGGCCCCTCCGGGGCGAACGCGTCAGAGGAGAACCGAGACCGGGGCGTCATGACATTGGAGGAATCACTAAATTCAGCCCACCTTGATCGATAGCCTGAGGAGATGCGCGATCCGGACCTGTTCATGCAGTTGGTGGCCGTCGACGAGGACACGGCTCCACGGGGCGACTTCTATCCCTTCGCCCTGCCGGTGGTCAAGGCCCTGCGACAGCGGGGCGGGATCGTGCTCCGCACCCCCGTGACGTTCCTCGCCGGGGACAACGGCACGGGGAAGTCCACGCTCATTGAGGCCATCGCGGTCGCGGCCGGGCTCAACCCCGAGGGCGGCAGCGGCGACTTCGACTTCGCCACCCGGGCCAGCGAGTCCGATCTCGGCCGGCACCTACGCCTGGCGTGGTCGACCGTACCGGGCAACCGCCCGGCGTTCGCCTTCTTCCTTCGCGCCGAGACCTACTACAACGTGGCCACCGAGATGGAGCGCCATCTCGGCCATCTGACCTACAACGGCCACAGCCCGCACGAGCGCTCCCACGGTCAGAGCTTTCTCGACGTGGTTCTGGGCAGGTTCGAGCCGCGCGGGCTGTACTTGATGGACGAACCGGAGTCCGCGCTGTCGGCAGGCGGGCAGCTCACCCTGCTCGCTCGGATCATGGAGCTGACCGCGCAAGGCTCCCAGTTCATCGTGGCCACGCACTCGCCCATCCTGATGGCCCTGCCCGGCGCTGACATCTACGACGTCACCGACATGCAGCGGATCGGCTACACCGACACCGACAGCTACCAGATCACCAGGGGCTTCCTCGACGCACCCGAACGTTACCTGCGCCACCTGCGCCCCCAGCCGTGACGTCGGGGGCGCGAGCTTCACCGTCGGAGGCCGTGACTCCGGGCCGGTTGCGGTTTCGCCCTGCCCGGCGACTGACTCCTCGCCGGCTCCGGCCCGCGGGCACCCCCGGGAAACCGTACGACTCCGGTGTCCCCCGGAGAACATCTCCCGCCTGGTCGGCCGCGGCAACACCCCGGCGGCGGAAACCGTCTGCCGCAAGCAGCTCCGCTCAGTGCTTCCGGCAGGCGCAGAGGCCATGGACAAGCCCTTCCCGACGGAGGCTAGGATCGCCACGATCCGAACAAAGCACCCAAAGGGTTAAAAATGTGGCCATTTAGAAGAAAAAGGCATGACCAAGTTGATCTGGAGGAGCGGTCACCGCAACTGGGGATCAAGTACAAGGACTTGATGGTGATGCATCGGCTCACCAAGGCAGGAGCCGATCTTGAGCAACCGCGTCATGTGATCTTCTACCTGTACGCCCCCACCCTCGATGCCGCTCAGAGCATCGCCAAAGAGGCCCACGGCGCCGGCTACGGCTTGTACGCCGAGGTCGGGAAGCCCTCTCCGGAGACTCCGGGCAGTTGGCCGGTGACCTGTGAAGCGAACGCGGTGATCTCACCCGGCTTCGTGCGGGAGACGGGTGATCTGTTCGACGACCTGGCCGCTCGCCATCACGGCGAGTACGACGGCTGGGAGGCCGCAGCCACTCCGTGAGCGGTAGTCACTCAAGCGGTTACCCGGCGACGCAGAAGGCCGCTCCCGATCTCTCGGAAGCGGCCTCTGACCTGGGTGGAGATGAGGGGATTCGAACCCCTGACCCCTTCGATGCGAACGAAGTGCGCTACCGGACTGCGCTACATCCCCAAGACGTGCTCTAGGTTAGCAAACATCCAAGGGCGTTCGCGCCATAGGCCCGCCGATCATGTGACTCAGTCTCCGACCGCGCGAGCCGGGGGTTCGGCGTACTGGTCGAAGATCTCGTCGCGGGCCGCGGTGAGATCGATGATCTCGGCCGCCGGGCGCTGCGCCTCCCGCTCGGCGGCGAGGCGGCGGGCGCGCCTGGCACGTTCCGCACGGGCCTGGGCTGCGGCTCTGCGGCGTTCGGCGTCGATCTGGACGGAGGCGCGCAGGACGGCCAGGTAGGAGCCCAGGAGGATCACCGAGGGCGTCACGCCCCACCAGGGGATCACCCGGACGGCCGCGGTCACCACCGAGGCGACCAGCAGCAGCACGCACCAGAAGGTCAGCCGCCTGCGCTTGGCCACGAGAACCGCCCTGCGGCGCATCTCGGCCCGGCGGCGCTCCACCCGGCCGGGCACGAGCTTGACCTGCGGCCCGGTCTCGGGCTCCGAGCCGGTCTCCGGCTCGGCTCCGGAGTCGTCCTCCGGCCCGGCCGCGGCGGGCTGCTCGTCCTGGCCGTAGGGATCCACGATGTTGTGGGGCTCGTCGAAGGCGGCGCGGTCCCGGCGCAGCCACATGGGCACGAGCACGCACAACCACATGACGACGATGGCCAGATACAGGACGACGCTGCTCACGGCCACCTCCGGGCAGCACGAAGACGCCCCGGATCCCTCGGCGCCCTCGATATGCTCACCTCACGCACCGTAAGACCGCGTGTCACTATTTGACGAGCATCCAATGCGGTGTGTCGTGAGATCTTCAAACCTCTTCGTGGGAAGCGCCTCCGCGGGACGCGGCTTCGCGATCACGTCGCCACCGCGCGAGCAGGCCTCGCGGCGCGTCCTCGACCGTGAGCGCGTAGCAGATGTGGTCACGCCATGCGCCGTCGATGTGCAGGTGCCGGCGGCGGACGCCCTCCTCCCGGAAGCCGAGCTTCTCCACCACCCGGCGGCTGGCGTGGTTCTCCGGCCGGATGTTGGCCTCGACCCGGTGCAGGCCGGTGGTGAAGAAGCAGTGGTCGACAGCCATGGCCACCGCGGTCGGGGTGATCCCCCGGCCCGCCAGCGCGCCGTCGACCCAGTAGCCGATCTGCGCGGACCTGGCCGAGCCCCAGACGATGGCGCCCACGGTGAGCTGACCGGCGAAGGCGCCCTCGTAGGTCACCACCCAGGGCAGCGCGAGCCCCTGCCTGGCCTCCCGGCGCAACGAGCTCGCCATCGAGAGGTAGGGGCCCAGGCCGGTCCGGAACAGGGGCGTCTCCGGATTGCTCGGCTCCCAGGGACGGAGCCAGGCGGCGTTCCGCAGCCGCGTCTCACGCCAGACGCGCACGTCTCGCAGACGCAGCGGCCGGAGTCCCACCGGGCCCTCCGTCAGGGTCACCGGCCAGCCACGAAGTCGATCCACGCCCTCATCATCTCCCGAAGACCCGGCGCCGTGCCACGGTGCAGGTCAGCGTGTGTGGTCTCCGCCGCGGATCTGGTCCACGGCGTGCGCCAGGACGGGAGCGAGGACGGCCATGCCGTCGCGGACCCCGCCGGAGGAGCCGGGGAGGTTCACGATCAGGGTGCTCCCCGCCTGGCCCGCCAGGCCCCGGGAGAGGATCGAGGTCGGCACCCTGTCGCGATTGGCCTGGCGGACGGCCTCGGCGATGCCGGGGATCTCCCTGTCGAGCACCCGGCGGGTCATCTCCGGGGTCAGGTCGGCGGGGGTCAGGCCGGTGCCGCCGGTGGTGACGATCACGTCGTAGCCCTCGGCCACTCCGGACCTCAGCGCCTCCTCCACGGGGTCGCCGTCGGGGACCACCCGCGGGCCGTCCACCTCGCACCCGGCCCCGGCGAGCAGTTCGGCCAGCAGCTTTCCCGACCTGTCCTCGTATATCCCGGCGGAGGCCCGGTTGGACGCCGTGATCACCAGAGCTCTCATGGGGCCATCTTCTCAGTCTCCCGGCCGCGGGCATCGAGCCCTGCGGAACTTCCCCGCCCCGGGGCCCGGCGGCCTTGGCCGTGCTCTCCGGCCCCGTCCCTACGGCCGGGTCCAGACTCCGGTCTTGCCGCCGGTCTTCTCCTCGACCCGGACATCCGTGATCACGGCCGCGGGGTCCACCGCCTTCACCATGTCGATCAGCGCGAGCGCGGCGACCGTGACGGCGGTCAGGGCCTCCATCTCGACGCCGGTCCGGTCGGCGGTCTTCACCCGGGCGGCGATCTCCACCCCGTCGTCGGCCACGGTCAGCTCGACCTTCACCCCGTGCAGGGCGATCGGGTGGCAGAGCGGGATCAGGTCGGGGGTGCGCTTGGCCCCCATGATCCCGGCGATCCGCGCGGTGCCGATCGCGTCGCCCTTGGGGATGTCGCCCGACCGGAGCAGGCCCACGGCCTCGGCCGACAGCAGCACCTTGCCGGTGGCGGCGGCCGTACGGACCGAGACGTCCTTGGCCGAGACGTCCACCATGCGGGCCGCGCCCGTCTCGTCTATGTGCGTGAACCCGGTCACACCGCCCCCTCACCCAGCGGCACGGCGCGTGCGCCGTGCCCGTCGAATCGCTCGCTCACAGCGGGATGACCTCCACGGAAGCCCCCTCGGGCAGCTCGGTGACGTCCTCGGGGACGACGATCAGGGCGTTGGCCGAGGCCAGGGCCGCGAGCTGGTGGGAGCCCTGGCGGAGCACCGGGGCCACGGTGCCCTGGGGGCCGAGCACGCCGCGCAGGTATGACCGCTTGCCCGCAGGCGAGCGGAGCGGGGCGCTGGTCACGGCCGGCACCGTCGGGGTGGGTCCCGACGGCAGGCCCCGCATCTTCCGCAGGGCCGGGCGGACGAACAGCATGAACGAGACGAAGGACGAGACGGGGTTGCCCGGCAGGGTGAACACCGGCACCTGGTCCTCGCCCACGACGCCGAACCCCTGGGGCATGCCCGGCTGCATGGCGACGCGCTCGAAACGGACCGTGCCGAGTGGGCCGAGGGCCTCCTTGACCGGCTCGTACGCGCCCATGGAGACGCCGCCGCTGGTGATCACCGCGTCGGCCCTGACGAGCTGGGCGTCGAGCTGGTCGATGAACCGGGCGGCGTCGTCGGCGACGATCCCGGCCCGGTAGCCCTCGCCGCCCGCCTCGCGGACCGCGGCGATCAGGGTGTAGCTGTTGGACTCCCAGATCTGGCCGGGGGCCAGCGGGGTGCCCGGCTCGGCCAGCTCGGCCCCGGTGGAGATCACCACGACCCGGGGGCGGGGCCGTACCAGCACCCGCCGCCGGCCGACGCCGGCCAGGATGCCGAGCTGGGCGGGGCCGATCACGCTCCCCTCCGGCAGCACCGGCTCGCCCGGGCGCACGTCCTCGCCCGCCGTCCGGATCGCGTTCCCCTTCGGCGCGGACCTGCCGATCACGACCCGGGCGGTGCCGCCGTCGGTCCACTCGACCGGGATCACCGTGTCGGCCCCGGCGGGCATCGGCGCGCCGGTCATGATCCGCATGGCCATGCCCGGGCCGAGGGCGTGCAGGCGGCCGTCGCCGGCCGCGATGTCGTCGATCACCGGCAGCGTCACCGGGGCTCCGGCGACGTCCTCGGCCCGTACGGCGTAGCCGTCCATCGCGGAGTTGTCGAACGGCGGCAGCGGGACCGGGGAGGTCACCTCCTCGGCCAGCGTGGTGCCGAGGGCCTGCTCCAGCTCCAGCTCCAGCGGCGCGAGGGTCCGCACGGTGTTCAGGATGTCGGCGAGGTGGTCGTCGACCGACCTCATCGGGATCGTCTGGTTCATCGGGAGGCCAGGAAGTCCTTCAGCCAGGGCATGAACTCCGGTGCCAGGTCGGGGCGGTCCGCGGCGAACTGCACGACCGTGCGCAGGTAGTCGAGCTTGTTGCCGGTGTCGTAGCGGCGGCCGCGGAACAGCACGCCGTGGACCGGCCCGCCCTCCTCGACACCCCGGCCCGCCAGCGTGCGCAGGGCGTCGGTGAGCTGGATCTCGCCGCCGCGGCCCGGCGGGGTGTTCTCCAGCACCTCGAAGACCGCCGGATCGATCACGTACCGGCCGATGATCGCCCAGTTGGACGGCGCCTCCTCGGCGGGGGGCTTCTCCACCAGGTCGGTCACCCGGACCACGTCGTCCTCGGCGGTGGCCTCGATGGCGGCGCAGCCGTACAGGGAGACCTGCTCCCGCGGGACCTCCATCAGCGCGATGACGCTGCCGCCGTGGGTCGCGCGGACCTCGATCATGCGCTTGAGAAGCTCGTCCCGGGGGTCGATCAGGTCGTCGCCGAGCAGGCAGGCGAACGGGTTGCGGCCCACGTGCTGCTTGGCGCAGAGCACCGCGTGGCCGAGACCGCGCGGCTCGCCCTGCCGTACGTAGTGGAGGGTCGCCAGGTCGGCGGGCTCGCGCACCTGGGAGAGGCGCTCGTCGTCGCCCTTGGCCTCCAGCACGTCCTCAAGCTCGATCGCCCGGTCGAAGTGGTCCTCGATCGAGCGCTTGTTCTTGCCCGTCACCATGAGCACGTCGAGCAGCCCGGCGGAGACGGCCTCCTCGACGACATACTGGATCGCGGGCTTGTCGACGATCGGCAGCATCTCCTTGGGCGTCGCCTTGGTCGCCGGCAGGAAGCGGGTGCCCAGACCCGCCGCTGGAACGACGGCTTTCGTCACGGGATCGAAGTCGGCCATACCGAAACCTTAGTGGAGGGACCTGTGGATAAGCGGAAGCTGCGGTCGTTGATCCGGCAGCGGCGCGCCTCTATCCCGGAGGAGGAGAGGTATGCGTCTTCCATCCGGATTCGCGAGACCCTGCTCGACCAGCCGTGGGTGCAGATGGCCGGGCTGGTCGCCTGCTACTGGTCGACCGGGGCGGAACCCGCGACGCACGGGCTGGTCTTCGCACTGTGGAAGCACGGCGCGACCGTGATCCTCCCCGTGCTCCGCGAGGACTTCGACCTCGACTGGGCGGTGTACGACGGCCCCGACACGCTGACCCCCGGCCGTTTCGGGATCATGGAACCGGTGGACGCCCGGCGCGGCGTCGACGCGATCAGGACCGCGGCCCTGGTGATCGCCCCCGCCCTGGCGGTCGGCCGGTCCACCGGGGTACGGCTCGGCATGGGCGGCGGATCCTACGATCGCGCCCTGGCCCGGGTCGGGCCGAACGTGCCGACGGTCGCGCTGCTCCACCAGGGCGAACTGCTCGACGAGGTTCCCGCCGAGCCCCACGACAGGCCGGTTCGCTACGCTGCGTCACCCGGAGGTATCGTCCGGGTGGGAGCAGCCTGATCCGTCCACCGGGCCAGAGCGCTCCCCGGCATCAGGGAGGGGACGAGGCGACTCCTCCACTCCCCGCAAGGGAGCGCTTCCCGCTCCCCGTTCGGAGTGGGCGGCGGACGAGCCCCGCCCGCCCCGAACACTGGAAGACCGGCAAGAAGGCGATTCACCCGTTGGACGAACTCGGCAGCTCTCTCACTAGATCCTGATGGACTGGAACATCTGGCTGCTTCTCGGCGCGGGCATCGTCATGGCCGCCGTCGTCGCGGTGCGCGTCGCCCACTGGAGCGGGTTGCCGAGCCTGCTCATCTTCCTCGGCTTCGGCCTGATCATCGGCGAGTCCGGCTTCGGGCTCCAGTTCGACGACGCCGAGCTCGCCCAGCAGCTCGGCCTCGTCGCGCTGGCGATCATCCTGGCCGAGGGAGGCCTGACCACCACCTGGAGCCACGTCAGGAAGTCCATCCCCACCGCGCTCGTGCTGGCCACCGCGGGCGTCGGGGTGAGCATCGCCGCCGTCGCGCTGCCCGTGCACTTCCTGCTCGGCGCGGACTGGCGCACCGCGCTCCTGCTCGGCGCGATCCTCGCCTCCACCGACGCGGCGGCCGTCTTCTCCGTCCTGCGCCGCCTGCCCCTGCCCCGGAGGCTCTCAGGCACCCTGGAGGCCGAGTCCGGCTTCAACGACGCTCCCGTCGTCATCGCCGTGATGCTGCTGAGCACCAGCGCCTCGCCCAGCCTCTGGACCGCCCTGGCCCAGGTGCTCTTCGAGCTCGCGGTGGGCGCGGGCGTCGGCCTGGCGGTCGGGCCGCTGGGCACCTACGCGCTGCGCCGCGTCGCGCTGCCGGCCTCCGGCCTCTACCCCATCGCAGTGCTCGCGCTCGCCTTCGTCGCCTACGCGGGGGCCGTGCAACTGCACGGCAGCGGATTCCTCGCGGTGTATCTGGCGGCGCTGGTCATGGGCAACTCCAAGATGCCGCACCGCGCCGCCAGCCGGAGTTTCGCCGAGGGCGTCGCCTGGCTGGCCCAGATCGGCCTGTTCGTCATGCTCGGGATGCTGGCCAGCCCTTCGGAGATGCCGTCGGCGCTCGTCCCCGGCCTGGTCACGGGACTGATCCTGGTCGTGGTGGCGCGGCCGCTGTCCATCATGGCCTCGGCCCTCCTCGTACGGCTCACGGGCGTCGACCGGCTGAACTGGCGGGAGCAGGCGTTCCTGTCGTGGGCCGGGCTGCGCGGCGCGGTGCCGATCGTGCTGGCCACCATTCCCTGGGCCGCCACCTCGATCGATGACGCCGTCGCCAGGTTCGTCTTCGACGAGGTCTTCGTCATCGTGGTCGTCTACACCCTGTTGCAGGGGCCCACGCTGCCGTGGGCCGCGCGGGTCCTCGGGGTCTCGGTCCTGGACGAGGCGCGCGACCTGGAGGTGGAGTCGGCGCCGCTGGAGGAGCTCAAGGCCGAGCTCCTCCAGATCAAGGTGCCGCCGACGTCCAAGCTGCACGGCGTGGAGGTCTTCGAGCTCCGGCTGCCCTCCGACGCCCAGGTCACGCTCATCGTCCGGGACGGCAGGACGTTCGTGCCGTCGGACTCCACCAGGATCAGGACCGACGACCAGCTCCTCGTGGTGACGACCGCCGCGTGCAGGGAGGTCGTGGAGCGGCGGATGCGCGCCATCAGCCGCAGGGGCAAGCTCGCCGGATGGTTCGGCGAGCGCGGTGCGTGAGATCCCGGTGACGCGGCGTCCGGTCTCCGATGGCTTCGGACGGAATGTGAAGGCTCCCACTCGCGTTTATGCTTGTCGACGCCTTACCATTAGCAGTCGCGTCAGTCGAGTGCCAATCGGCGCGGCCCGAACGAGGAGGAGAGCGTGCCCACCTACCAGTACGCCTGCACCGCCTGTGACAACCAGTTCGAGATCGTCCAGAAGTTCACGGACGACGCGCTCACCGTGTGCCCGAGCTGCCAGGGCGAGCTGCGAAAGGTGTTCTCGGCGGTCGGCATCGTCTTCAAGGGTTCCGGCTTCTACCGGACCGACAACCGGTCGTCGAGCTCGTCCAGCACGGTGAGTTCCACCACATCGGCGTCCTCGACGTCGACGTCGACCCCGGCGGAGTCCAAGCCCGCCGCGGCCCCGGCCCCCGCCGCCGCGGCCTCCTGAGTCACCCGCCCCCGGGACGGTCGGCCTTCGCGCCGAGCAGTTCCCGGGGGAGCCGGTCCAGCAGCTCGCGCAGTTCCGGATGCTCCCGAGGACTCCAGTCCTCGACCAGCCGGGCCAGGCTGCCGCGGGCTCCGGCGACCAGCCGGTCGGCCGCCCGCTCCCCGTCCGCGGTGAGCTCCAGGCAGGACTCGTCCTCCGTCCGGCGGATCAGGCCGCGCTCCATCAGCTCCCTGGCGTACGGCCGGCCTTCCTCGACCGTCACGCCCGCCCGTTCGGCGAGCTCGGCGCCGGCCTGCCGGCCCTGCGCGCCCAGGCGCGTGATCAGCCAGACCGAGCCGGGCGGCAGGTCGGGCAGGCCCGAGGCGTCGCCGAGCCTGCGGTAGTAGTCCTCGCGCATCCCGGCGTCGGCCAGCCGCCACAGCCCTCTCTCCACCTCGTCGAGCGACGACCGCTCGGTGGGCACCGCCCCGTACCCCTCGCCCAGGTCGGCCGCTTTGGTGGTCTCCCGCAGCGGCACCTCGGGCAGCAGCCAGGCCACGGCGAAGGCGGCCAGCGCCACCGGCGCGCAGAACAGGAACACCCGGGCGGTCGCGTCGGCGTACGCCTCCAGGAAGGCCCGGACGGTCTCCGGCGGCAGCCGCCGGATGACGGTCGGGTCCCCCTGGACGGCGTCGGCGAGACCCGGCGGGAGCCGTACCGTCCGGGACAGGCGCGCCAGGTCGTCGGTGAGCTGCGAGGTGAAGATCGATCCGGCGAGCGCGACGCCGAAGGAGCCGCCGATCGAGCGGAAGAACGTGACGCCCGAGGTGGCCACCCCCAGGTCGTCGAAGTCCACGACGTTCTGCACCACGATCACCAGGACTTGCATGACCAGGCCCAGCCCGATGCCCAGGACGAGCAGATAGGCGCTCAGCTCTGCGGTCGAGATGTCGGCGTGGATGTGCGAGAGCATGTAGAGCCCGAACGCCGCGACCGCGCTGCCGGCGATCGGGAAGGGCTTGTACCGCCCGGTCCGCGAGATGATCTGCCCGCTGACGATCGAGGTGGCGAGCATGCCGGCCATCATGGGCAGCAGGTGGAGCCCCGACAGCGTGGGCGAGATCCCCTGCACGACCTGCAGGAAGAGCGGCATGTACGTGAGCGCCCCGAACAGCGCCAGGCCCACGATGAAACCGATCAGCGACGCCACGTTGAAGGCGCGTATCCGGAACAGGCGCAGCGGCAGCACCGGCTCCGCGGCCCGCCGCTCGGCCAGCCACCAGAGCAGGCCCAGCGCCACCGCTCCGGCCCCCAGCCCGATGATGACGGGGTCGCCCCACGGGTAGACGCCCCCGCCCCACGTGGTCACCAGCACCAGGCAGGCGGCGGCCCCGCCGAGGAAGACGATGCCGAAGTAGTCGATGCTGTGCCTGGTGCGCCGGCCCCCGGCCGGGAGGACGGCCGCGACCACGGCCAGCGCGAGGACGCCGATCGGCAGGTTGACGTAGAAGACCCAGTGCCAGGACAGCTGGTCCACGAACAGTCCGCCGAGCAGCGGCCCGGCGATGCTGGAGACGGCGAACACCGCCCCGAACAGCCCTTGGTACCTCGCCCTCTCCCTGGGCGGCACCACGTCCGCGACGATCGCCTGGGCGAGCACCATGAGCCCGCCGCCGCCGAACCCCTGCAGCGCGCGGAACCCGATGAGCTGCCCCATGTCCTGGGACAGGCCGCACAGCGCCGAGCCCGCCAGGAAGATGACGATCGCGCTCTCGAACAGCCTCTTGCGGCCGTACTGGTCGCCGAGCTTTCCCCAGAGGGGGGTCGAGACCGTCGAGGCGAGCATGTAGGAGGTGACCACCCAGGACAGGTGGTCCAGCCCTCCCAGATCACCCACGATCGTCGGCAGCGCGGTGGAGACGATCGTCTGGTCCAGCGCCGCGAGAAGCATGCTGAGCATGAGGGCTCCGAGGATGAGACCCAGACTCCTCGTATCCCGCTGGGACTCCTGAACGCTCATCCCGCCCCCCGATCGACAGCACGGCGTTCCATACCCAGAGCGACCGAACAGTCACATTGCGGACACGCTTATCCACAGGTTCGCGCTCCGCCCTCGATGAGGGGCGGCGCATGGCGCTAATGTCTGCGCCATGGTCACTCGCGCGGACGTCGGAGTCATCGGCGGCTCAGGTTTCTACTCCCTGCTCGACGACGCCACGGAGATCGAGGTCTCCACACCGTACGGCCCGCCCAGCGACGTCGTCACCGTCGGCCACGTCGGCTCCCGGCCGGTGGCCTTCATCCCCCGCCACGGCCGCGATCACCGCTTCCCGCCCCACCGCATCCCCTACCGCGCCAACCTGTGGGCCCTGCGCTCCCTCGGCGTCCGCCAGGTCCTCGCCCCCAGCGCCGTGGGCTCGCTCCGCCCCGAGCTCGGCCCGGGGGCCCTGGTCGTCCCCGACCAGCTCGTCGACCGCACCTCCGGGCGCGTGCAGACCTACTACGACGCCGGCGGCGTGGTCCACGTCTCCTTCGCCGACCCCTACTGCCCCACCGGCCGTGCCGCCGCCGTGGCGACCGGCCGCGGTGTCGGCTGGGAGGTGGCCGACGGCGGCACCCTGGTGGTCATCGAGGGCCCCCGGTTCTCCACCCGGGCCGAGTCCCGCTGGTTCACCGCGAACGGCTGGACGATCGTCGGCATGACCGGCTTCCCCGAGTCCGTCCTCGCCCGCGAGCTCGCCATGTGCTACACGTCACTGTCCCTGGTCACCGACCACGACGCCGGAGTCGAGGCGGGAGAGGGGGTCACCCACGAGGAGGTGCTGGCCTTCTTCGCCGCCAACGTCACCCGGATGCGTTCACTGGTCACCGACCTCATCACCGCCCTCCCGCGGGACCGCACGTGTCCCTGCGGCGAGGCCCTCGACGGGCTGAAGCTCCCCTTCGAGCTCCCCCAGTAATCCCCCGCGACCCCGGCCCCTCTCTCCCGGAGGGCCATGGGGTTCCGGGAGACCGGCCTCCGCCCGCCGCGGAGGCCGGGCGCCGAAGCCCCGGGCTCACGCCCGCCGTCTGTCCCCCGTCCGTCCCCGGGCTCCGCGCCGCCCGGCTGCTCTGCCATGGAGTCAGCCATGCGCGCTTTCCGTCTCTCTCCGGACCCTGTGTCTCCGGACCCGGACCCGCCGGGCCGGAGTCCACTGGGCCGTGGTTCAGCGGGCCGTGGTTCACTGGGCCGGGACCTTTCCCGTCCCGGAGCGGCGCCCTCCGGGCTCGCCCGTCCCTGGTTCCTCCGTCCCGGGTTCCTCCGCCGGCGCCGCCGGATGCTCGCCGCCGTCCTCGCCTCCCTGGCCACGGCGTGCGCCGTGATCGGGTCGCGGCCGGACGGCGGCGCGTCCGTGACCGTGCTCGCGGCGGCCCGCGATCTCCCCGGGGGTGTCCTGGCCGCCGCCGACGTCAGACCCGTGGCCCTGCGGCCCGGCACGGCTCCCGACGGCGCGCTGGGACCCGGCACGCCTGTCGCCGGACGGGTCCTGACCGGCCCCGTGCGCAGAGGCGAGCCCCTCACCGACGTCCGCCTGCTCGGTCCGGGCCTGCTGGCCGCGCACCGCCCCGGGACCGTCGCCGCCCCGGTCCGCGTGGCCGACCCCGAGAGCGCCCGCCTGCTGTCCCCCGGCGACGTCGTGAACGTCCTGGCCGCGCAGGACGGCTGGGACGGCTCCGCCCCGGCCAGGACCGTGGCCGAGGGGGTCCCGGTCCTCGCCCTGCCCGCGGGCGAGTCCGGCGGAGGAGCGCTGATCGTGCTGGCCACCACCCCGGAGCAGGCGGCCGACCTGGCCTCCGCCCAGGCCGGAGGCAAGCTGTCGATCACCATCTCCACGCCCAGGTGATGACCCGGTCGGATCCGGGTAATGAGAGCCTCGCCGTACGGGCGGGAAGACGTGCGGGACCGGAACCCCCGAGTAAGGAGCGAGCATGCTGAGCGGATTCAAGAAGTTCCTGTTGCGAGGAAACGTCCTGGAGCTGGCCGTCGCCGTGGTGATCGGCACCGCCTTCAACGCCATCGTGCAGTCCCTCGTCAAGGACGTCTTCACCCCCCTGATCGCGGCGATCGGCGGCCAGCCGCACTTCGAGGATCTGGTGGTGCACGTGGGCTCCAGCGAGATCAAGTACGGCGTCTTCCTCAACGCGCTGATCTCGTTCCTGATCGTGGCGGCGGTCGTCTACTTCTTCGTCATCACCCCCTACGAGAAGCTGACCGCCCGGTTCTCCACCCCGGAGGAGACCACGCTGCGCGAGTGCCCGGAGTGCCTCTCCGAGGTCCCCAAGGCCGCGGTCCGCTGCTCGCACTGCACCGCCCAGATCTCGCCGATGACCTGACCGGGCGCGGCGGGGCGCCGGCCGGATCGGGAGCGAACGGCTAGAGCAGTGAGCCGAGCTTCGGGTCGTACTCCCAGTGCCAGGGCTCGAAGGGGCTGATGTAGGCCCACTTCGGGTGGATCCACCCGAACTTCTTGCCGTTGGCCTCCACCCAGTTGAACTCCACCGAGCGGAAGTTCTGCACGCCTCCGCACAGGTCCACCGCCAGCCCGAGCCCGTGGTTGCTGCGACCGGGGATGGCGGCCAGCCCCGGACGGCGGTAGTAGACCGACTGCTGCTCGGCCAGGCTCCGGTAGCTGTCCGTCACGCAGATGGGCTTGCCGAACCGCTTCCGGTAGGCCTCGTTCATGCTGATGAACGCGATCGCCGCGTCGGCCCGGAGCTCCTGGCCGCGCTGCTGGAGCGGGCACAGATAGAGCTTCGGGATCAGGCCGTTGGGCAGGTCACCGATCGAGGCCGCCTTGGTCGGGTTGCAGCCGCCCGCCGCCTGGCCGGTCTTGTCGACCTTCACGCCCAGCTTCACCAGCGCCCGGGTCAGCGACTTCACGATCTTGTCGGAGCGCGCCTGGAGCGTCTGGATCTCGGCGCCCATCTGCGCCTCGGAGAGCAGGTTGCCCGCCCGGAGTTCCTGCGCCTCGGCGGCGAGCCGTTCCCGCTCGGCGTGCAGGCGGCTGCTCTCCTCCAGGACCCGCTCCCGCTCCGCCACGATCTGGGTCGCGTCGGTCATGGCCCGCAGCATGGAGACGTCGGAGCCCCCGGACAGGAAACTCGCCGCGTCACCGCCGATCGGCTGCTGGTAGAGCAGGCCGACGAGGTCCGAAAGCGGCTGCCGTACCTGCGCGAAGGACCTCTCCGCGGCCTGCAGCTCCCGCAGCTTGGCGGTGAGCACCTTCTCGGACGCCTGGATCTCGGCCCGCCGCTGCTCCAGTGCCTTGGTCGCGACCTCGAGGTCCTTCGCCGCCTTCTCCGCCTCCCGGCGGAGCTCCACGAGGTTCACCGGATCCCGGGTGAGGACGGTCTGGACCTCCACCGGTGCCCGCTCCGCTGCGGCGGCTCCCGGCGATAGGGAAGTCATCGTCGCGACGACGGCGATCAGACCCGCTGATCGACGAGGTAGCACGTTCGACCCCTCCGTTTGCGAACTCGTGACCTGGGTCAGCCACGCACGCTACTACAGCTCAACGGGTGCATGAGCCACACTCCGCCCAGCCGCTATGCGCCGAACGCCCCATTACGCCAACTTTTCCGGCAAACCTTCCGGCAGCGCTTTTCACACTTCCTTACGGGAGTTCTCCATGCAGACCTCCCACAACCAGGTGTCCCGCCACTCCGCCGAGCATTCGGCTTCCGCGTCCGCCCCCGGGGCCGTCTCCACCTGCGTTCCCGCCCCCGCCTTCGCGCCGTCCGGCCCGGTCCGGGCGCCGTCCGATCCGGCCCCCGCCCTCGTCCCCGGCTTCGCCCCCGTACGGGCCTCCGCCGAGTTCTCGAACGGCCTCTCCCCCTGCCGCTCACCCCACCACGAGGGCTGCCCCGGCCCGTTCTCCGCAGCGCTCGAGGATCCGGTGTCCCGCCGCACCGACCGCGCCCAGGGCGCCTGGGACCCTTGGGACCCTTGGGAGCCTTGGGACGAGGACGGCGTCCCAAGGCTCCCGTCGGGCACCGCATCCGCCGAGCCCGGGGAAGAACCGCCCGTCCCGGCGGAGGGCACCCAGCCGCCGTACCACTGGTCAGGCGAGAGAGGCGGAGGCGGCGGCACCAGCCTCGGCTCCGTGAACTCCGCCCGGGCGGGCACGATCGTGACCGACATCGCAGCGGCGATTCCCTCCCAGGTCCTCGCGCTCTCCTCGCGGGGCTTCTCGCTCGCGACGATCCCGGTCGGTGCCATGTCGTAGCCGGCGAGCTCCGCCACGAAGAGGCCGCCCGCCAGAAGCGCGGGAGCGCACATGGCCACGCCCAGCACCACCGGCCGCAGCACCCGCCGCCCCCGGACCCGCCCCTGCCGTCCTCTGATCACAAACCGTGACGCTAGTCACCTCGACACTCCGGACACCCACCTGCTTACCACCCCTTTGCCGCAGTTCAGGGAAGCGATGACCTGTTCCTCTGCTTGGAAGCCCTCCCGACCGCGCACACACGCCCCATTTTCGCTACTCTTACATGCAGTCCCTGCCTCCGTAGCTCAGGGGATAGAGCACCGCTCTCCTAAAGCGGGTGTCGCATGTTCGAATCATGCCGGGGGCACTCTCTTGACCAGCCGTTAGGCCCCCGACCAGGGGCTCAGCGCGGCCTCTTCTGACGATCACGTGCAGCCGGATGCCGTCGCGTGCAGCCGTAGGGCAGTGAATCGCGAGCCATGCGCGAACCAGACCCGCCAGCGCTTGCCCAGGTCATCCTGAGAATACGAAAAGCCCCGGGGCGACCCGGGCCCCATGGCGCGCAAGATTGTTGATCAGGGAACGCCGTGTAATCGCCCACCGGAAGCTGATGCGGTCTGGGAACATGCCAGGATGCCCCCCGTTGAAGCTCTAGCGATCAAGGTCGCCGCCTCATCGCTTGGACCGCTCCTAAAGGTGGCCAGCGACGCCGGAGTGAAGAAGTCAGTGAAGCGGCAACGGAAGATCGAGACAGGTGATCGGCTGCTGGTGGCGGCGATCGGCTTGTGTGGCTACGTGGCGGCACACCATGCGGCGTGGGAGTCACCGCGGTCCAGGTGGTTGACAATAGCGTCGTTCACCGCCCATACCTTGCAGGGCCGAGCATGGACGGGCGAGTGGTGTGCAGGCCTCGGGAACGCCTCCCAGCAAGTCATCGCTCGGGACGCCGCCGGCTCTAAAGAGCTGCTGCAGGTCGTCTTGGACAAGGGTGAACGGATCGCCGCGCTCTTCCTGGAGCTGAGCATGTGCGGCGACGAGCAACTCGTCGCAGCCGGCTATCAGGTGGCGACCGCGGCATTGGATTTCCGCGGAGGGCGAGACGGTCAGCAGCGGATGGAAGCTGCGGTGGAGGTGTTCGGGATGCAGCGGGAGTGGCTCGCCCGGTCGTGGTGGCAGCGGTTGATGTGGTGGCGGCGGCCGAAGGCCGCAAGGTGAACTGAGCAGGCGCTCGACTTTGAACTCACGGGTGAACGAGCGGCGAGGACGCGGTTTCTCCTTCCCCATGTGCTCCATCATGGACATCCTTCCGGGGACGAGCCCCTGATCTCGGGTGTCCGTCACACCGGATCAAGCCCAGCACATCGAGCGAACCCGTGGCTGGCAGAACGCCTTCCGCCGCCTCACGGGCTGCTTTGAACGCCGTGCGTCGTCGATGCCTGCTTCGGCCTCGCCGACACCGTCATCACCATCCGCGGCCTGATCCGCCGGGCGTGGATCACCCACCGTTGGCACACCCGACCCCGCCGCCCCTGAAAGGCAACGCCGGCACACCCCGGGAACCGGCCTCCACTCGGCGGACACCCCGAGGCGTACCTGCGGCGCGGGTATCCGGTCACCAGCGGACCGGCACCACCGTCTCCCGGCCGAACCCCACCGCCAGCCTGCCGGTCCGGAGTGACGGCCACCGCGCCGAGCGGCAACGGGAATACGCGGCCCGCTCGGCGCCGTCCTGGCTGATCAGACAGATCTCACAGCTCGGAAAGTCCTACGGCCCGTCACAACCCCATGGGGACAACGGTGGGTTCGCCGTCCTGCGGGGTGCGTGATCGTGGCTCTCGTCGGCCGATGACGCTCAGCTCTGCGTGGAGATGCAGAAGGGGTGGCCGGCGGGGTCCAGCAGGACCCTCCGCTCCTCGGGATGCGGTTGGGCCGGGGGCTCCACAGCGCCCAGGGCCAGCATCCGTGCCTGGGCTGCCTCCAGGTCGTCGACGCCCAGTTCCATGTGTGCCTGCTTCCCCTGCGAAGGGTCCGGCCAGGTCGGACGCCGGTAGTCGGCGACCCGGATGAAACCCAGTCCCGGTGAACCCTCCCGGCCGAGCAGGACGAAGTCGTCGCTGGAGTAGACGACGGGCAGGCCGAGAGCCTCGCCGTAGAAACGGGACAGCTCGACGGGGTCCGGGCAGTCGAAGTCGATGGACAGCAAACGGATCGCCGGTGCGGTTGTGGTTCCAGTACTCATGGGAGGGACACTAGGACGAGACCAGGACAGATCCGGTCCTGGTCATGAGGAACACTACGGAATGTGATCAGCACTTCCGCCCGCCTGCTGCGACTGGTCTCGCTGCTGTCCACACGGCCGGCCTGGACCTGCCACGAGCTGGCCGAGCGGATGGCGGTCACCGGTCGCACGGTGCGGCGGGACGTCGCCCGGCTGCGGGAACTCGGCTACTGCATCGAGTCCGACCCCGGGCCCTGGGGCGGTTACCGCCTCGGTGGCGGTAACCGGGTGCCGCCGCTGATCCTCGACGACGAGGAGGCACTCGCCGTGGCCGTCGCACTGCGCGAGGCCGCGCTCAGCGGCGTCCTCGGCAGCGACCAGGCGGCAGTATCGGCGCTGCTGAAACTGCGGCAGGTCCTGCCGCCTCGGATCGCGAACCGGCTGGGTGAGATGGACGCCACCTTCGTACACACTCCCAGGCCCGAGGGGCGTCAGATCTCCCCCGGCGTGCTGCTGGAACTGGCCGCCGCCTGTCGCCGTGGTGAGCGCGCCCGTCTGTCGTACCGCGACCATGCAGGCAAGGCCAGTGTCCGGGACGTCGACCCCTACCGCCTGGTACACACGGGCCTCCGCTGGTACTTCGTCGCCCGGGACGTGGCCCGGGACCAGTGGCGGACGTTCCGGGCCGACCGGGTGGTGCAAGTACAGCCGACCGGGCAGCCGGTCGAACTCGTCGACCCGCCCGACCCGGCTCTCCTCGTCTCCCGAGGCATCGCGGGCGTCGTGTACCCCCTCTACGGGAGAGTCCGGCTCCCGCACCCCATGGACCAGGCCCTGCGGCTGGTTCCACCGACGATCGGCACCCATCACCCGGACGGGCCCGATGCCACCATCGTCGAAATCGGCGCCAACGACGCCGAGCAGCTCGCCCAGTACCTCCTCGGCCTGGGTACCCCACTACGGGTCCTCTCCCCGGACGACGTCCGGGAGGCTCTGCTGCGCCGTACCCGGGAACTGTTCGAGGACAACGGGGGCGGCCGGTCCTCGCAGTAGGCGTCGCGCCGAAACATGAGGTCTGCGCCTCAGCTGATGTCACCGCACTCGCCAGAGACGAACCGGCCGAACTGCGGGACCTTCACCCGTTCGTCGAACACGATCCGGTCGCTGACCCGCCGACAGCGGCACCCCGGAGGGCGGCCCAGGTCGTACGGCCGCGCGGCTTTCGGCCACGTATGACGCTTCGCCGGGCGCGGTGAAGATGACCCGTCCGGATCCTGCGCAACGAGGGCTTGGTCATCGGCCAGCAGGGCAAGGGGTGTTCGTCCGGGAGGACGCTTCGCCGGCCCCGCCGGCTTCGGACGAGCTCGCCGAGATCCGCATCACTGTGCGAGTTGCCGGGACGACTCGCGAAGGCCGCGCAGACGCCGGCCGACCGTAGGTGATGCTCTCGCCCCGGACGTGGCAGCCGGTGACCCGGCGCGCCAGGCCCGCCGCGCGACTCGGCGGCGTCGCGGCCAGACGCATCCGCCGGTCCTCCTGGTGCATGCCGACCAGGACGAGCACGTAGCCGGCGAACACGGCCGCCCCGAGCACGAGGCCGATGACCAGGGGGATCGCGCTCATGACCACCTCACCCGCGACCCGGTGCGGTCACCGGGACGACCGATCGGACGCCGGATCTCACCGCTTCGGGTGTTCGTCCGCCGCCTGGCGAGCCGGCGGCGCGTCCGACGGTCCCGGGCGCGGCACTTGCGGCACAGGCTCTGCCCCTCTTCCGGGGCCGCGCCGCACTCACAGGTCGGGGTCTCGTCGATCGGGCTGAGGCTGGTGGTCATTGGCGTCGCTCCTCTCGGTCGGTTGCCGGGTACGGCGTGCGATACCGAGAGTGCGCCGATCGAGGGGGACGAGATCACTACAGGACGGGACATGTCCAGGACGTCCGGTCTACGATTGCCGCGTCCCTGGACGTCCCCCTCTGGGCAGGTGGAATGGCGAACGAGCGGCTGCGCGCGGCCCTTCTGATGCGCCGGGTGTCTCCGGCCGAGCTGGCCGAGGCGATTGCGGTCGACCCGAAAACCGTGGAGCGGTGGATCACTCAGAGCCGCCAGCCGTACCGGAAGCACCGTTACGCAGTGGCGTCGTTCCTGAAAATGGACGAGGCGTACCTGTGGCCGGAGGCGCTGACCCCGCAGCAGGTCGCTGCCGCGTCCGAGAGCGAGATCGTCACCGTCTACCCCCACCGCTGGGCCGTGCCCCGGGACGCCTGGGGACGGCTGTTCACGGAGGCCCGGCAAGAGATCGGCGTGCTGGTCTACAGCGGCATCTTCATCGCCCAGGACACCGGCATCATGCGCACCTTCGCAGAGAAGGCCGAAGCGGGTGTGAGGGTGCGCATCCTGCTCGGTGACCCGGATGCGCTCGAAGTCGCTCCGCGTGGGGCCGACGAAGGCGTCGGCGACGGCATGACCGCGCAGACCAGAATGGCCCTGATGCTGTATCAGCCGCTACGGCAGGCCGAGGGCGTCGAGATCCGGCTGCATCACACGATCCTCTACAACTCCATCTACCGCGGAGACGACCAGCTTCTCGTCAACAGCCACATCTACGGCAAGTTCGCCGCCGACGCCCCGGTGATGCACCTGCGCAAGGTGGCGGGCGGGGACATGGTCTCGACCTATCTGGAGAGTTTCGAAGCCGTCTGGGCCGGCGCCAAGCCCCTGGAGTCTTGATCACGGTCCGCCGCATCGACTTCTACGACGCCCCCACCGCGCTCAGCAGCCGGGTCCCCTCGGTGAACGTCGTGGTCACCGACGAGGTCGGCGAGATCCTGACGATCCGCCGCAGCGGCAACGGCCGCTGCCCGGCCGGGCAGCGCCGCACATCGGCTGAATCAACGCCGGTCGAGGACGAGCCGTCTCTTCGGAAGCCAGTGAACGAGGTTGCCGCTCATGCAGTTTTCGGCGAACTCGCACATCAGCTCCACGTGCCCCTTCTGTTCCGTGGGGTCCAAGCCCGCCATGGCCGAGTTGTCCCAGAGGCCGCCGGGTGTGAGGAAGCGAGCCGCGTGTTCGGTCGCGTGCAGCTCGTCCAGGTACAGGAGAGTCCCCATCGCGTCGTCCTGGTTGTAGTGGCAGGACCTCTCCGGGAGCCACCGGTCCAGGTACGCCGTGAGAATCTCCGCGTCACGCTCTTCGCCGAAGCGGGCCAGCGCGAAGCAGTACCCCTCCCCGGCGTAGACGAGTTCGCTCTCCAAGAGGAGTGTGCCGAGCTGTTCGCGGAACTGTGTTCGCCGATCCAGGCCGATCAGCCACGCCGCCGTCATCCGTGCCCGCCACTCGCTGTCCAGCAGGACCCGCAGCTCATCGTCTGTGATCTTTCGCGCGTCCTTGGCCAGTGACCAGGCGAACCAGAGGAAGACCGGCTCAGGCAGCCTCAGGAAGTTTCCGTGCAGCAGCTTGAGGTAGCGGCGGATCTTGCCCATGTCGGGGAATACGTAGCGCTTGGCCAGCGCCATCATCTGATAGTCCGGAGGAGTCGGCAGGCGCACCGGACCATCATGCCCGAGCGATCGATGCCGCCTCTACGGCACGGACCGCGGCCAGGATGCAGGGCGTTGACGCCGTGATCGATCGTGAGACGAGGTGCTCGGGCCCGTGGCGTGAGTGGATCTCGGTCAGGCGCTCGGCGACGTCGAGGTGGAACCGGTCGGGTGGATCCGGAGCAGGCGCTCGCGATCACCGGGGTCCGCGGTGCCGTGGGCGAACCAGTCCGCGACCCGCCGCAGGGCGTCGTCGTCCGTGCCCGCGTCCAGCAGCAACTCGGGACCGACGAGGGCGGCGACCTCCTCGAAGGCGTCTCCGTGATCGGTCAGCCTCCAGTCACGCCAGAGGTGTGCCGGCCACTCCGGATCGAGGAGGCAGTCCAGCGACCACCAGTCCAGGCGGCGGCCGGGGACGTCCAGGAAGGCCCCGCTCCAGGGGATCGACTCCAGTACCGCGGACCCGGTGGCCTCCTCCTGACGGGAGGAGAGCGTGGCGGTGCCGCCGTACCGCGACCAGACCCGGTGCCCTCCGCGGTCGACGACGACGTAGTGGGCGTTCCCCGCGCTCATGACCGTCAGACTAGGCGCTCCCGTCGAGCGGTCACCGCCGCGAGGCTCCCGATGATCCGATCACGCTCATGGCCGCCCGCCGGTGCCAGCCTCTCAACCGGCGGGGCATGGGAACATCTCGATCATGGACGCCTTCCTCCGGCTGGGGGATCCTGAGCCATGAACGACACCGAGCGACGGTTCGAGCGCGCCATGGTGGACATCTACCTCACCGCCAAGCGCGAACTCGGCTACAACGCCACCCGCTTCATGCAGATGGTCAGCGAGCGCGGCGGGCTGGCGACGGCCAGGCAGCTCCTCTGGAGCGACCAGCCCTCGGACGGGTTCGAGACCCTCTGGCGTCACGGGCGGCTCGATCTCTCCGTGGAGGCCCACGTGGTCAAGGAGGAGTTCGCCGAGCTGTTCACCGACGAAGACCGGGAACGAGCCCGGACCAGGCTCGACGACCTGCGCCGGGCCTGATCGGAAGCCCCCGCGGGCGCCGGAGAGGAGTCCGCGGGGCGTCTCATCGCCTCTTCCACAGGACGGGGATGAGGTCGTCGTGCCTGACTGACGAGGTCGCAGGAGCCGTTGATCTCCTCGTCCTGGACGAGCCGGTCATAGTCGAGGCACGGGGTGAGGCGCTCGCCGACCTCGCCCTCCTTGGTCAGGACCTCTCGCGTGAGTCCTTCCGCACGCGGCCGGCCGAAATGGACCGCGTGGATCGGTCACCGCCTGATGCGCCCCGAGTCGGATGGAGCCACGTTGCTGGAGCGTTTCCCGCCCCGTCCGCCAACATGCTAACTAGCATGCTAGTTAGCATGCTAGTTAGCATGTCCCGTCTGAGCTGGTCAGGGGATGTCGATGCAGGGCGAGGAGCTCTTCGAGATCATCGCGAACCTCCGCGCGCTGGGTGGGGACGTCTCCGATGTGGAGGTGAAGAAGTCCCAGCGTGAGCTGCCGAAAACGGTCCGGGAGACCCTCTCGGCTTTCGCCAACACCCATGGCGGAGTGCTCATCCTCGGCTTGGACGAGACCACGGGGTTCGCGGCGACCGGCGTGCACGATGCCTTGAAGCTCTCCAACGACCTGGCCTCACTCTGTTCCACCGACATGGAACCCGCCTTGCGGCCGTTGATCAATGTCCACGATTTCGAAGGCGTGAAACTCGTCGTCGCGGAGGTTCCCGAGCTGGATCCGGCCCAAAGGCCGTGCTTCTACCGGGGCGCCGGGATGACCAAAGGCAGTTTCGTCCGCGTCGGTGACGGCGACCGGCGTCTGTCCAGCTATGAGGTCCAGATCATGCTGTCCTCGCGAGGCCAGCCCCGTGAGGACGAACAGGGTGTTCCAGGAACCGGTCTGGAACTCCTCGATCCGGTCATCCTGGAGACCTTCATTGCGCGGCTCCGGATCAGCAGGCCGTACGCCTTCAAGGATCTTGATCGGGATGCTCTCCTCAGGCGGGCCAGGATACTGGTGACCGGACCTGACGGTGCCGGCGTTCTCTCCCTGGCGGCACTGATCGCGCTCGGTTCCTACCCTCAGGAGCACTTCCCACAGCTGATGATCAGCTTCGTCCACTATCCCCCGCCCGCCGGTGACGCACCGGCAACGGAAACCCGGTTCTTGGACAATGTCACCCTCGAAGGCCCCATACCCGTCATGGTCCGCGACGCACTGGCCGCGATACGGCGGAACATGTCCCGCAGAGCGATCATCGGAGGAGCCGGTCGGGAGGACGTCTGGGAATATCCGGAGACTGCGCTCCGGGAGGCCGTGGTCAACGCGCTCGTACACAGGGACCTCTCCAGCGCTGCCCGCGGCACACAGGTCCAGATCGAGATGTACCCGGACAAGCTGACGATCCGGAGCCCAGGCGGGTTGTTCGGCCCGGTGACCATCGACAACCTCGCCGACGAAGGAATCTCCTCCACGCGTAACGCGACCCTGATGAGAATCCTCGAAGACGTTCCCATCCCGGGCGAGACGCGAACCGTCTGCGAGAACCGCGGGTCCGGAATCCGCGCGATGGTCTCCGCCCTCCGAGCCGCCGGGATGAGCCCACCGCAGTTCGATGACCGGGTCGCCTCCTTCACCGTCACCATCCCCAACCATGCGCTGCTAAGCGAGGAGGCCGTGAGATGGATCGAGAGTCTCGGTGAGAGAGGCCTCTCCGACAGCCAGTGCATCGCGCTGGCGATGCTTCGAGACGGAGAGATCCTGGACAACCGCTCCTATCGGAATACGGCCGGCGTGGACTCGCGTGTCGCCACGGCCGGACTGCAGGATCTCGTAGCCCGCGAACTCGTCATCCAGACAGGGAGCAGGCGATGGGCGCGCTACGAGCTGTCCCCGCGGCTGCGCCGCCGTGCCTCTGCGGAAACACCGACCTCCACGCGGACCGACCGGCGTCCGCAGTTGCTGGATGCCCTCGGCGACGAGACTCTCTCGAGAGCCGAGCTGGCCCGCCGTACCGGGCTCACCGATCAGACAGTACGGCGCTGGCTCTCGCTCATGAGAGAGGAAGGCACGGTGGAACTGGTCGGAAGCTCGCCGAGGAGCTCAAGCGCCCGGTACCGCCGGGCACGCCAGGGATCCCTCTTCCCAACGGCCGACCCCTCGTAGCAAGACCTCACCTCGGCAGGCCCCGCGACCGCCCGCCGGAGAGATCTCCCTATCGCCCTCTGAGCACTGCGACATACACCTCCGCCACGGCGCGACAGGAGTTCTCCATCGTGCTGACCGCCCGGTCGAGGGCGAGCCGACGCCGAGCGACGAGCCCCGGGACGTGCACTGGGTACCGCGCGACCGGGTTGATGCGCTGACGATGGACCGGTGGGTGCGCCTTCGGATCGGGTCACCACCCGGCCGGCGGCGACGGGCCGTCGGCGGGTTCCAGCGCCATCGAACCTCCGCGATCAGCGGTGCCCCAGGACGTTGACCACGCGGCCGTTCGGGTCGCGGACGAAGAACCGGCGGACGCCCCACTCCTCGTCCTGCAGCGGGTGCACGATCTCGGCACCGCTGTCGCGCACGACCGCATAGGCGGCGTCCACGTCGTCCACCTCGATGCTCAGGTCCGGAGTGACGGGTGCCGTCTTGTCGCCGGTCATGATGCTGACCTGCGCCGCAGGATCGGACGGGGAGGCGAGGGTCACGATCCAGCCGTGGTTCATGACCTCCTCCAGGCCCAGGAGGCCGTAGAACTTTGCGCTCTCCTCCAGGGATTCGGACTGGATGTCGGGGACGATCCGGCGGACGGACATCGGCGACTCCTGCAGAAGGCGAGGGGATGTGCGTGGATCTTTCTACCCAGGATGGCGCATGGGTTCGGAGTCAGATATCGAGATGGGCGCTGATCCCCAAATGTTGCTCCGCCAGGGGACAAACGATCCGGTTTCCGGACGGTGTCACCGTCGAAGGCCCCATACCCGTCATGGTCCGCGACGTACTGGCCGCCATCAGGTCGTGATGGGCGCCGGGAGGTGTCGAAACGGATTGCCCGGCCTGTGCGGGGTTGCTAAGGTCGCGCCCGGCGTGAGAGCGCCTGATCGGTCACGTGACGAGGAGGTTGATGAATATGGCTGCGAGCAGCCCTCGTCAGCATGCCCTCATCCGGTCCGCGCGAGCCTAGAGCCGCGGTCCGGGTCATTCGAACGACCAGGAGTCTCACGTGTCTTCCTTCTTCGCGGCGACCGCCGCCGATCTGACCACCGACCGCCTCATCCTGCGGTCGTGGACTTCTCATGAGGTCACCGCCGTCCTGGACGGGGCCCGGCCGGTGCACTGGGCCGAGGACTTCCCCGCCGAGGGCGACCGTGTCATCGCCGGCCTGTTCGCAGAGCACCCCGCCTGGCTGGGCGAGTACGGCCACCGTCAGGTCATCGAGCGCGACGGCGGCCTGGTGGTCGGATCGATCGGCCTGTTCTGGCCGCCCCTCGACGGCGCTCTCGAAATCGGGTACGGCATCGTGGCCTCCCGGCGGGGGCGCGGCTACGCTCCCGAGGCGGCCCGCGCCCTGACCGGTTTCGCCCTCACCGCGCCGGGCGTCCACACGGTCCACGCCGATGTGGAGCTGTCGAATCCCGCCTCGATCCGGGTGCTGGAGAAGGCCGGCTTCCAGCGATCGCACACCGGCACCGAGCAGAACACCGCCCGGTACCGCGCCGCACCACCGGTCCGGCGGTAGTAGTCACCCCACGGGATCGGCGGCGGTGCGCCGCCGATCCCCGCTCACCCCGGCGGGCCGGAAGAACCTCATCGGCGATTCCGGCTCTTCGTCCCCGCCCCGCGGCCGGGTCAGGAACGGCGGCCGGTGCGTTCGGCCAGGGCTGCGGTCACCGGCACCGCCAGCCGGTACGGCCAGCGCAGGGCGGTGCCGGGGATCCTGGAATGCCGTTCTTCGAAGGCGACTCGGGCCCGGGGATGCTCTTTGGCGCCGTATGTGCTCGGCGGCGTGTCGCGGTAGAGCTCGATCCGGCACAGGTGCTTGATGCTCTTGTAGCCGTACTGTCCCGGGGAGACGAAGCGCAGCGGCGCGCCGTGAGTCGCGCTCAGCGCCGCACCCTCCAACCGGTCGGCGAGCAGGACGTCCGGCTGCAGCGCGTCGTCGAGCCGGACGACCGCCTGAACGCCGTCGAGGCCGCGCACGACGATGCCCCGGACGTCGTCCTCCGGCTCGCAGCGCGGCACCACCACCTCGCGCCAGAACTCCGCGAACAGCACGCCGGCCCACGTGAGGTCGCGCACCGACCAGGTGGTCACGCAGTGGAAGTCCGCGGTGAGCGAGGTCGTGGGCACCAGCTCGGGCAGCTGTGCGACCGCGAAGGTCACCTCGCGGCGCACGGCGCCGGCGACGGTCAGGGTGGCCTCCGCCGGCACGGGCGGCAACGGCCGCCGGGGGTCGTCGGCGAAACGGGGGAACACCTGCAGCTCCCGCTGGCCGGGAGGCAGCGCCGTACCGGCCGGCCTGCGCGGCCACAGATCGGACAGGCGGATCGGGGTAGATCGCATGTAATTAATATACAAGACGTATCGTATATTAATACGATGACGACAGCCCCGCGAGGCAGGCCCCGCGACCCGGCGCTGGACCGGGCGATCGCCGCCGCGACCGTCGAGCTGCTGACAGAGGTCGGCTACCGCACCATGTCGCTGGACCTGGTGGCCCGCCGGGCCGGAGTCGCCCGGGCATCGATCTACCGTCGCTGGCGGACCAAGGCGCACCTGGTGTACGAGACGGTCTTCACCGAGCTCGGGCCGCATGCGGTGCCGGACCTCGGCAGTCTGGAGGCGGACCTGGCCGCGCTGGTCGACGCGCTGCGGGCCGAGCTGTCGGCACCGGCCGCGATGGCCGCGGTCAACGGCGTGCTCGCCGACTTCGCCGCGGACGAGGCCTTCCGCGCCCACGTGCGGAACCGGTTCCTCGCTCCGACCACGGCCGCGCTCCGGCAGGTGCTGCACCGCGCCGCGGTCCGCGGGGAGGTCTCCGCCGATGCGCCCGCCGATCTCCTCGTGGAGGCGCTCGGCGGCACCGTCTTCTTCCGGTCGATCGTGCTCGGGGCGCCGATGGACGAGGCCGACGCGCGGCGCCTCACGCGGATCGTCCTGGACGGCGTGCGTCCCCGGCACCGGGAAGGCCGCCTCCCCCCGCCATGACGGACCGCGTGTCACCCGGCGCGGCCGGTGCTCACGCCCGCCTGCCGCGGAGCACCAGCAGGGCCCCGATCCCCAGTCCGATGCAGAGCGGAGAGTACAGGGCCCGGTCCCAGGCGACGAACTCCTCCGGCGTCTGACCGCTCCCGCCGAGAAGGTGCATCGCCAGGCCGCCGACCCCCCGGGCCAGCAGGACCGCGGCGACGACCCCGCACCCCACGGCGATCAGGCGGCGCGGCAGCCGTACGGCCAGCCGCCGGACGCCCGGGCCCAGAGCGTCGGCCCGGATGAGCAGCAGCACCGCCGCGCAGCACAGCAGGACGGCGACTCCGGCGGTGGCGCCGCCGGAGGGGAGCAGGCCGGTGCTCTCGACGCCGACCACGCCGCGGGCGAATGCGGTGGCGTCCTCCAGGGGCCAGTATCGGCCGGTCGCCCAGACGGCGTGAAGACCGGAGACGGCCAGCAGAGCCGTCGCAGTGACGAAGGCGGCGGAGCGGGTGAGATCGGGCATGGTCGGCCTCCTTGGAACATCTTCCGCTTTGATTACAAAACGGGTAGTCCCGTAAGGTTAATGGATGGCACCCACGCACTCCCCGCCGGGCCGGCCGCGAGACCGGCGCACCCACGAGGCCATCCTCCGGGCCGCCGAAGAGCTGGTCAGAGAGGTGGGGTACGGCAGCGCCTCGATCAGCGCCATCGCCGCCCGGGCCCGGGTGGGCAAGGACGCCGTCTACCGGCGCTGGTCGGGCAAGCCCGAGCTGGTGTACGAGGCGCTGTTCACCACGGTCGACACCGGCCCGGTGCCCGACACCGGCACACTGAGTGGCGACGTCACGGAGCTGGCCCGGGCGCTGATCGAGGAGTTCGCGGCACCGGCCGCCGTGGCCGCGCTGCCCGGCCTGCTGGCCGATTTCGCCGCCGACCCCGTTCTGCGGACGCGGCTGCGCTCGGGCTTCCTGGCTCCGGCCAGGGCGCGGATGGTCCAGATCTTCGACCGCGCCGCCGAGCGCGGCGAGATCGGCCGGGACGTCCCGGTCGACCTGGTCCTCGACACGCTGGCCGGGGCGGTCTTCTTCCACGTGGGCCTGGCCTGCGAGCCGGTCACCCCGCAGCTGGCCGCCCGGCTGGCGGGCATCGTCATCACGGGCGTCGGGAGAACCGCGCCGCGGCCTCACCCGTGAGCCGGCCCGCCGGCAGGCGGCGCCCGCAGACGACGAGCAGCAGGTCCTGCGCCAGGCCCCGGACCGGTGTTCCCGCACCGTGGCTCCAGTCGAGGTCGGTCGCCTGCAGCGCGACCCCCGCGAGGTCGGCCCCGAAGAACGCGATGTTCTTCGGCCGCATCCCGGCCAGCACCATGGCGACGCGCTCGGGCGGCACCCCGCGGTCGAGCCCCAGGCCCACCGTGATGTCGAGTCCGTGGATGACGTCGTGCGAGAGTGCCCCGCGGACATCCCCGCCGGGGGGTGTCCACGGGTGCGCGACGTTGTCCCGCAGCGAGGCGAGCAGCTCCTCGGGCGGCAGCCTGGCGGCGTCGCGCCGCGCGCACCGGTCGGCCATGCGGTTGAAGTCTCCGCGTGCCTTCACCAGCTCCACCAGCATCCTTCCGAGTGAGGTGCGGAAGGGCATCGTCGTGTGGGCGATGACCTCTCGTACCCTCCAGCCGTCGCACAACGTGGGCGCGTCCCACTGTTCCGGCCGCAGGGCGGCGAGCAACTCCACCTGTTCGCCGCGTTCCGCGATCACGGCGTCCCGAAGGCGGTCTCCGGTCATCACGACCTCCTGTCCATGCCGTCCGTCGCATCCGTTCGCGATGCGATCCCTGTACGGAGTACGGGCGCAGAGCCGAAAAGTCATCGGTCCCGTGCCCCCGTGATGTGTCGGTGACGGCGCATATGGTCGGGGGATGGTGGAGACGCTGACCGGCGAGGGCTCCCTGCTGGAGCCGTTCCGAGCCGAGCTGACCGGCTACTGCTACCGGTTGCTCGGCTCCGGCTTCGAGGCCGAGGACGCGGTGCAGGAAGCGCTGCTGCGCGCCTGGCGGTCGTTCGACCGCTACGACGAGCGGCGGGCGTCGTTGCGGACGTGGCTCTACAGCATCGCCACCAACATCTGCCTCGACATGCTGCGCAGCTCGCAACGCCGGGCCCTGGCCATGGACATCAGCCGGGTGGCGGACGTGGGGTCGAGCATCGGCGAGCCGGTGTCGGAGCGGAGCTGGATCCAGCCGGTTCCGGACGGTCGCGTGCTGCCGGTGGACGGTGATCCGCAGGAGCTGGTCGTGCAGCGTGAGACGATCCGCCTGGCGTTCGTCGCCGCGCTGCAGCACCTGCCGCCCCGGCAGAGGGTGGTGCTGATCCTGCGCGACGTGTTGCGGTGGAAGGCCGAGGAGGTCGCGGACCTCCTGGAAACCACCGTCGCGTCGGTGACCAGCGCGTTGCAGCGGGCGAGGTCGACGCTCAGAGCGGTCGACGTCACGCCCGGCGAGCCGTTCCGGCCGTCCGACTCCGCCCAGCGCGAGCTGCTCACCCGCTACTGCACCGCGTTCGAGCGTCACGACATCGCCGCGCTCGTCGCCCTGCTGCACGAGGACGCGACGATGTCGATGCCCCCCTTCGCCTGGTGGCTCCGCGGCCGTGACCGGATCAGGCAGGCGTTCCTGGACCCGGACGCGTCCTGCGCGGGCGCGTGTCTCGTCCCGGCCGCGGCGAACGGCTCGCCGGCGTTCTGGCAGACGAGACCCGGCCCCGACGGTGTCCACGTCCCCTTCGGGCTGGTCATCCTCGACGTGTCCGAGGGTCTGATCGGCGGCATCACCGTATATCTGGATGCCGACCGGCTGATCCCGCTCTTCGGCGCTCCCGCTGACTCCTCGCTGCCGCCGCGTTCCTCGCTGCCGCCACGCGTTCTTCCGTCACACCGATGAGTTTCACGACGCCACCACGTATCACCGTGGACGCGACCCGAAGCGAACCTGAGGAGCGGAGACATGACGACTGTCCAGCCCATCATCACCACACCCGACCTGGATCGGCTGCAGGCCTTCTACGAGCGCCTGCTCGGGGCGGTGGAGACGAACCGCTTCCCGGACGACGGCCCCACCTTCTTCGTGAGCCTGAAACTGGGTGACTCGGAGCTCGGACTGGTCGACAAGGCGGCGACCGACCTGTCCGCACCGCAGCGGATCCTGCTGAGCGTGCGGGTCGACGACGTCGACGGCCTGCTGGGCCGGGTCGAGGCGGCCGGCGGGCGCGTGCTCGGCCCGTCAACCGATATGCCGTGGGGAGAACGCGTGGCCCACGTCCACGACCCCGACGGAAACAAGGTCAACCTGACCCAGTCCCTTCAAGCCGGTGCCTGATCGCGGTGGCGGTCCGGTCGCTCGCGACGACGACGCCATCGTGACGGGTAGGGGCTTGTTCCGTCACCGCTTCCCTGCTGCCCGGACCGGCCCGGTCCGGGCAGCAGGGCGCCGCGGTGGGCTCCGGTCGAGGCCGAGTGCCTCAGCCCTCCGTCCTGGGCGGCCGGAGCGGGTCGTGGCCGACCGCCATCAGGGCGCGCCGCCGCTCGTCGTCCCTGGCGTTGGAGGAGGCGTGGGCCTCGGCGTCCTCGGCGACGCCGACGACGCGCCGCATCGTCTCGATGTCGTCAGGGGTGAGGTCGACCTTGCGCTTTCCGAGGATCCTCAGCACGTCCCGGCCGAGGCCGGGCATCCACTCGCCGGGGTCGGAGGGAGAGGCGTCCTCTCCTGAGCCGGAGGCCATCAGGAAGGCCCTCAGTTCCTCCGACGTCATGTTCACGAAGTCGTGGAACTCCTGCCACAGCCGGTCGAGGTCCGGGTCGGAACGGTCGGTCATGGTGTTCTCCTGTCTGTACGGCATCCGGTACGGCTACCGCGCGAGGCCGGTCACGGCCGCGCCGCCGAGATGCGGGTCGCGAGCCCGGCGTGCCGGTTCCCGCTCCCCTCTCCGGGCCTTCCGTTCCCGCCGCCTGCCGGATGACGCGCTAGATGCCGACAAATAGCAATGGCTTTCCCTCGGTTCGACGAACCACCATGAAAGGGACTTTTCTGCCAGCCACCCCGGATCACACCGCGGTCGGGAACGTCTCCAGCTCCTCCTCCTCGGGCGGTTCCCCGTGCAGCGGGTGCAGCGCCTCGCTGCGGTCCAGCCAGATGAAGGCGTCGTAGCGCCGGCCGAGCACGGTGGGAACGTAGTTCCCCCACCGCTCCCGGTCGGGCCGGTAGACCACGCCGATGGCCCGGTGACCCAGCGGCTGGTCGTACCAGCCGGGCCGGTCGGCGGCCGGAGGCACGATGAACAGCGCCCGTTCCAGCTCCGCGGCGTGCAGCAGCGACTCCAGCGACGCCGGTCGGGCCGGCGGCACCTGCATGACCTCGGCCTGGGCACCCCACCGCTCCGCCGCCACCACGGTGCCGCGATGGGTTCCGAAGCCGACGAGCACCACGTCGTCACCGTGCCGCTCGCGGACCAGCTCGCCGAGGTTGGTCATCCCGGCGGCGGTCATGTCGGTGGCACGGGCGTCGCCGACGTGGGTGTTGTGCGCCCAGACGACCCCCTTCGCGCCCCCGTCGGCGCCACCGTAGAAGTCCGCCAACCGGTCGAGGGTGTCGGCCATGTGGATGTCGCGGACGTTCCACGACTGCGCGCCGCCGCCCACCATGCTCCGGTAGTACTCCTCCGCCCCGGCCACCACCTGGGCGTTCTGCCGTATGGCGAAGCCCTCCTCGTCCCCGGGGGCAGCCTCGATCACCGCCGCGAGCAGGCCGACGACCTCCTTCTCGCAGGACTCGGGCATCAGCCGCGCGACCATCCCGTACTGCTGCGGGTCGTGGCCGTAGGCCTCGAAGCAGTCGACCGCGCGCAGGACGGCGTCCACCTGCCCGGGCAGGTGCCGGGCGGCGTAGCGGCGGACGGCCCGCAGCGAGTCCCACAGGCTGTAGACGTCCAAGCCGTGGAAGCCGCAACGCTCGCCCTCCGGCAGGGCCTCGTTCCACCGGCGCAGCCACCGGCAGAACTTCACGACCTCCTCGTTGGCCCACATGAAGGTGGGCCAGCGGGCGAAGCCGTACAGGGCGGCGTAGGGGTCCTCGGCTCCGGGACGGGTGACGGACCGGTGCACCCGGTCGCAGTCGGGCCAGTCGCCCTCGACGCCGACGAACCGGAAGCCCTTCTCCGAGATCAACCGGCAGGTGAGCGCGGCGCGCCAGGAGTAGAACTGGTGCGTGCCGTGGCTGGCCTCCCCGATCAGGACGTAGCGGGCATCGCCGATGCGTTCCATGAGGGGGTCGAGGTCGTCCGGGGCGTCCAGCGGCAGTGCCGACCTTCTGATCTCGTCGGGACCCATCTCCGCCTCCTCCGCGCGGCTCCGGTCACGCGTTCCGGGGCCGCAGCCTCCGAAGCCGTCAGAAGATCCCTACCCGGCGCCTGCGCTCTCATGCCGTGCCCGGCCGCGGGCCTCCCCTGGCCATCCGCTTGCGCAGCTCGTGCAGGTAGTAGTCGCGCGGCAGGGTGCGCAGCCTCATGGGCAGGCGGGGGTAGACCGCGGCCAGGGTCCGCATGAGCGCGGTGAAGCGCACCTGCCTGGCGGGCGACCAGTGCCAGCCGTACTGCCGGCGGATCGGCTCGGGCATCAGCCCCGCGGTGAGGAGCCGGATCATCGGCAGCCCCGGCCGCAGGTACCAGGGCAGGTCGGGGTCGAGCACCTGCTCGGCCACGGCCCGTGAGGCGTCGCTGATCTCCAGCGTGGCCAGCATGTCCGCGTAGTAGGCGCGGAAGTCGTCGTAGGTGGCGGGGACCAGCTCGGGCGGGCAGCCGAGGATGGTGGCGAAGACCTTCGACTGGTCGTAGTACGCGGCGCGTTCGGCCTCGTCCAGCCGGCGGAACAGGCTCTCGTAGACCTGGACCCCGGTGGCGAAGAGGGTGGCGGCGACCCAGACCTGGAGCTCCGGATCGTTGGCCCGGTAGTCCGGCCCGGTCACCCGGTCGTGCATCCGCGTCACGATGGCGCTCAGCCGCTCGGCCTCCTCGCGGGTGCCCCAGGAGACGGCGTAGACCCACTGCATCGTGCCGCGGAGCCGGCCGAGGGGGTCGTCGGCGGTGTAGCTGTGGTCGTACACGCCCTGGGCCACCTTGGGGTGAGCCGTCTGCAGCAGCGACGCCGCCCCTCCGGCGGCGATCAGGATGCCCTCGCGCGCGACCACGCGGATCAGGTCGTCATCCTTGAACAGTCCGTTGCTCATGCAAGCACCATAAGTAAGCCATTACTTTTCGACAAGGGTTCACCATCTCATCGACGGGAATCCGCCGCGTCCGAGACGAACGCGCAATGTGATTCCCTCATGTCGGACGGTCACCGTGCCGATGGAAGCCAGGACGTTCACGAGACAGCGCGCGGAGGGAGCAGGATGCTAGGGCTGCCGTTCCTGGTCCTGCTCTTCATGCTGGCCACGTCCGTGGCCGCCGCGGTGACCGCCGTCGGCTGGCGCCGCAGGCGGACGGCTCCGGCGGTCGGCGCGCTGGCGCTTCTCTCGGCGGCGATCGTGGTGTGGTCGGCGGCGGACGCCCTGGCCTTCCTCGTCCAGGACGCCGTGGTCGGGCACCTGCTGAGGGTCACCAAGTTCATCGGCGTGTGCGCCATCCCGGCGGGGTTCTTCTGCCTGTCCCTGGCGGTGGTCGACCGCATGTGGCGGCTCTCACGCCGCACCGCCCTGCTGCTGGCGGTCGAACCGGTGCTCGTCCTGGTCGCCTCCGTGACCGACCCCTGGCACCACCTGTTCTTCCTGCCGCCTGATCCGGCCGACCCGATGACCCTCACCAGGCCCGACTTCGGCCCGCTGTTCTGGGTGCACACCGCCTACAGCTATCTCCTGCTCTCCGTGGGCGTGACCCGCCTGATCCGCGCGTGGGTGCGGGGCCCGCGCGCCCAGCGGAAGCTGTACGGAGCCATCCTGCTCGGCGCCATCCTGCCGGCCGTGGCCAACATCATCGCCCTGTGGTGGGGCGACTACGCCACCGACCTGACGCCCGTCGGCTTCTGCGTCACCGCGGTCGTCACCTACTGGGCGCTCGTCCACCACTCGCTGCCCGAGCTGATCCCGGTGGCGCGCGGGCACGTCTTCGACATGATCGGTGACACGGTCGCCACCATCGACGCCTCCGGCCGGGTCCTCGACCTCAACTCCGCCGGCGAGCGCCTGCTGCGCCGGATGGCGTACGGCCTGCCCGACCGGATCGTCGGGCTCTCGTTCGAGAAGGAGTTCGGCGGGCTGCCCTCGGCCGACGGCGGGGAGACCGACCTGGCCCTCGCCGACCGCGACGGGCGCAGGATCGAGCTGAACGTGCGCAGCAGCCCGCTCCTCGACAGCCGGGGCGGGCGCGTCGGCTGGGTCATGGTCATGCGGGACGTCACCGCGCTCAACCGGCAGCGGCGGGAGCTGGAGCAGGCCAACGCCCGCCTGCACGAGCAACGGCACGAGCTGGAGCAGGCCAACGCCCGCCTGCACGAGCAGTTGCGCACCATCGAGACGCTCCGCGCCGACCTGGCGGAGCAGGCCGTACGGGACGCCCTGACCGGGCTGCACAACCGGCGCCACCTGATGGAGGCGCTCCGGCGCGAGGCGGCGCGGGCCGTCGCCGACCGCTCCCCGCTCAGCCTCGCCCTGCTCGACGTCGACCACTTCAAGCAGGTCAACGACGGCTACGGCCACGGCGCCGGCGACGAGGTCCTGGTCCGCCTCTCCGGGCTGCTCACCGGGCAGGCCCGGCCCCAGGACGTCGTCGCCCGCTACGGCGGCGAGGAGTTCGTCGTGGTGCTGCCGGGCGTCCCCGGGGACCGGGCCCGCGACATGGTGGAGGCGCTGCGCGCGCGGGTGGCGGGCGAACCCGTCCACGTCGGCGGTCACACGCTGCACGTCACCTTCAGCGCGGGCGTCGCCTGCCTGTCCGGCGGGCAGGACCCCGAGGACCTGCTGCACGCCGCCGACGAGGCGCTCTACGCCGCCAAGCGCGGCGGCCGCGACCGGGTCGAGCTGGCCGCCGCACCGGACGGCCGGGAGACCGCGGCGTCCGGCCACCGGGACTCCGGCTCGTCCAGCGCGGCGGCGTGACCTTCCTGCGTGATCTGGAGGTGGAACTCCTCGGTCTTGGCCGTGTTCATATCATTCGCCGTCCATCTTGCGGGTGTCGCGCGGCTCGACGTAGGGCTCCTCCTCGGGAGGGTGCCCGTCCTCGATGGCCCGGGCGCGGGCGAGCTCGGCGTCGAACTCCACTCCGAGCAGCACGGTGATGTTGGTGATCCACAACCAGACCAGGAAGACGACGACGCCCGCGAGGGCGGCGTAGGTCTTGGCGTAGGAGCCGAAGTTGGCCACGTAGAACCCGAAGCCGAGGGAGGCGACGATCCACAGCACGACGGCGAGCGCGCTGCCCGGGGTGATCCAGCGGAACCCCGGATGCGCGACGTTGGGCGCCAGCCAGTACAGCAGGGCGAGCACCAGCATCACGGCGATCACCAGGACCGGCCATTTGGCGATGTTCCAGACGGCCACCGCGGTCTCGCCGAGACCGAGGACGTCCCCCGCCCGCCGGGCGAGGTCGCCGGTGAAGACCACCGCCACCGCGCCGGCCGCCGTCAGGATCACCAGGACGGTGGTGATGGCCAGCCTGAGCGGGAGGGTCTTCCAGATGGGCCTGCCCTCCGGCATCTCGTACATGATGTTGGCGGCCCGCATGAACGCCGCGACGTAGCCGGAGGCCGACCAGAGCGCGACGGCGATTCCGATGATCGTGGCGACGCCGGCGCCCCGCTGGCTGTTCTGCAGGGTCACGAGCACGGTGTGCAGGATCTCCCGGGCGGGGCCCGGGGCCAGCGCACCCAGGTTGTCGATGAGCGGCTGGGTCGCCGACTCCCCGAACAGGCCCAGCAGCGAGACCGCGGCCAGCAGCGCCGGAAAGATCGACAGCACCGCGTAGTAGGTGAGGGCGGCGGCCCAGTCGGTCAGCTTGTCCTGCTGGAACTCCTTGGCGGTGCGTTTGAGCACCCCCCACCACGAGTGTCCGGGCAGCTCTGTCGGGCCGTCGGGGGAGGCGCCGGCCTCCGCCCCGCGGCCGGAAGCGGCACCGGAGCGGCGCCGGGCACCGGCAAGACGTCGGACGTCGTGGTCTGTCATGAAGCTGCTCCAGCGTGGGTCCCGGACGTGGGGTCCGGGGAGGAGGTCTGGCGGACACCGCCCTGCGGGGAGAGGCCGCCGCCCCGGCGGGGCCGGGGCGGCAACGGTCTCCGAGCGGTCAACGGTGGGAGCGGGTCTGGTCGGCCACCTGGTGGGCGTGCTCCTTGGCCTGCTCACCTGTGGTCCGAGCCGCCTCTGTGGCACGTTCCTTGACGTGCTGGGCCGTCTCCTGGGCGATGCCCCTGGCCTCCTCACCGAGGTGCTGCGCCGAGTCCTGGATCGCCGCCTTGACCGGCGCGACCATGTCGCCCGCCTGCTCCTTGAGCTGCTCGGCGGCCCGCTGCTCGGCCTCGGTCCTGGGGATGAGCGTCGCCGCGAGCAGCCCGGCGCCGAAGGCGATCAGACCTGCCGCCATCGGGTTGCCCTGGGTGCTGCGAAGCGCCTGCTCCGGTGCCTCGCGGACCGCCCCGGCCGCCTGCTGGGCGCCGTGCTTGACGGTCTCGGCGGCCTCCGAGGCGGTGCTGCGCACGGTGTCCGCCGCCCCGGTGGCGGTGTCGCGGACCGCGTGGGCGGCGTGCCCCGCCTGGTCCCGCACCTGGTGGGCGGCGTACGTCGGCGTGCCCATCACGCGTTCCCGGACCGTGCGCACCTTCTGGCGCATACGGTCGCGCCGGCGCTGCATGATCCGCGTCGGGCTGGTCCGCTCGGCGAGCCGGTCCACGTCGGCGGCGAGCTCCGCCCGGGTGGCGTTGATCTCTGCCCTTATTTCGTCAGGTTCCGCGCCCATTGGGCATCCTCCTTGAGCGTTTCGATCGTCTGCTCCGGCTTGGGAGAGACCTGCTTCATCCGGGCCCGCCCGCTCACGAACAGCGCCGCGCCGATCCCCGCCCACACGGCGGCGACGATGAGCGCCGCCCAGCCCAGGTCCATGACGTTGCCCAGGCCGAACATGACGGCCAGCGTCAGCAGCAACGCGGCCATGTAGCCGGCGAACCCGGCACCGCCGAGCAGCCCGGCCGCCTTGCCGGCCTTGACCGCCTCCTGGCGGACCTCGGCCTTGGCCAGCTCCACCTCCTGGCGGAACAGTTTGGACAGGTCGTTGCCGATCTCACCCACCAGCTGCCCGAGGGACGGCTCGGTGGACCGGCCGGCCGGGGACGCCCCGTCCCGCTGCGCGGGAGCGCTCACCCGGCCCGTCTGGCCGGACGAACTCATCGTGTCTCCGCGGCTGGGCCAGTTCATCGGTTGTCACCGTCCCAGGTTCTCGGCGCGGACGTGGGGATGCCCCCGCTCAGCCTCTCCCCCGAGAAGACCGGCTGCGTCTGGGACTCGCCCTGCTGCGTCACCGGCTGCGCCGGGGTCGCAGGCGTGTAGGGCGCAGTCGCGGGTGAGGGCGTGGACGGGGTGGTCGTCGTGCCACTCGCGGCGCCACTCTCCGTTCCCGTCGTGGCCTTGGCCATCCGGCCCGCCAGGAAGCCCGCGGCCAGCGCACCGGCCAGGAACACGCCCGGACGGCGGCGCGCGAAGTTCTGGACCTCCTCCAGCACCCCGGCCAGGCCGTGCTGCTCGAGGTAGTCGGCGGCTCGCCGCCCTCCCTCGGCGACCTGGTGCGCCATGCCGGAGACCGGCGAGTCGGGTTTGGCCGCCTCACCCATCGAGGCCAGGTCGTCGGCCCACTGGCGGATGCTCTCGGCGGCGCGCCGGCTCTGGTAGCGCGCCTGTTCCCCGGCGCGCTCCCGCAGCTGGTTCACCGCGTGACGCGCCTCGTCCTTGGCCTGCCCGGCCACCATGCGCGTCTGCTCCTTGGCGACTCCGGCCACCTCCCCCGCAGCCGACTTGGCCTGCTGGGCCGCCTCTCCCATGGCCGATCCGGCCGGCTGGGACGGCTTCTGGAGCTCCCCGTTCTGTCCCGGGCTCGCCCCCATCCCGGTTGGGTACTCGTTCACCGAATGCCTCCAACGGTCGTGCATCTTCGGTCCCTGCGCCGCTACCCCCACCGGGTCCCTGCATTCACAAACCGCCCAAAATAGCGTTAATGATCTCCTTTCAGGACTACTTCTTTGCCGCCTCGACCTCGGCCGGAAGGCCGCCGCAACACGTCCCAGAAAATGTCCCGCCGGACCCCCTTCCGCGAACGGAGCCCCACGGAGCGCCCAAGCAGGCTCCAGCGGAACCCCCTCCCCGCCAAGACCTCGCCATGATCGGCTCTGACGCGGCGTCCCTTTTCTGGTTCCGGGTACGGCTGTCGCTGATGACATGAGTTGACCGCGTATCGGGGGGTTCGCGATGAAGACGGTTCGTTGGGTGGTGGGCCCCGTCGCGCTCGTCGTGGTGCTCGGGATGACGGCCTGCGGCACGGCGGGACAGTCCGGGGCGCCCGCCACGCAGGGCACCGGCACCGCCGCACCCGGTGCCACGGACGGCTTCAAGATCGGCCTTCTGCTGCCGGAGTCGAAGACGGCGCGCTACGAGAAGTTCGACCGGCCCTACATCACCGAGGAGATCACGGCCCTCTGTCCCACCTGCGAGGTCGTCTACAACAACGCCAACCAGGATCCCAACCAGCAACAGCAGCAAGTCGACTCGATGCTCACCAACAACGTCAAGGTGCTCATCCTCGACGCGGTGGACGCCAAGGCGATCGCGTCGTCGGTGGCGAAGGCGAAGAACCAGGGCGCCAAGGTGGTCGCCTACGACCGGCTGGCCTCGGGGCCGGTCGACGCCTACACCTCCTTCGACAACGTCCAGGTCGGGAAGATGCAGGGAGAGGCGCTGCTCAACGCGCTCAAGGCGGGCGGCGACCCGAAGCGCGGCCCGATCGTGATGATCAACGGTTCGCCCACCGACCCGAACGCGGGCGACTTCAAGAAGGGCGCCCACTCCGTCCTCGACGGCCAGGTGACCATCGGCAAGGAGTACGACACCCCCGACTGGAGTCCCGACCAGGCCAACACCCAGGCGACCGGCGCGTTCACCTCGCTCGGCGCGGACAAGGTCATCGGGATCTACTCGGCCAACGACGGCATGGCCGGAGGCATCGCCCGTGCGATGCAGAACGCCGGAGTGGCCAAGGGCACCCCGCTGACCGGCCAGGACGCCGAACTCGCCGGCATCCAGCGCATCCTGCTCGGCACCCAGACGATGACCATCTACAAGCCGATCAGGCCCGAGGCGAAGAACGCCGCCAAGCTCGCCGTCGACCTCGGCTCCGGCAAGGCGGTCCAGGGCACCGGGACGGTGGACAACGGGAGCGGCTCCCCCGTCCCCGCGATGATCATTCAGCCGATCGTGGTCACCAAGGACAACATCAAGGACACCGTCGTCAAGGACGGCTTCTGGAAGGTCGAGGAGATCTGCACCGCAGACGTCCAGGCCGCATGCCAGGCCGCCGGGCTCTCCTGACGCCATGGCCGCCATGCCGGAGGGAACGGCGGGGACGCCCGTCCTCGCGCTGGAGGGCATCTCCAAGCGGTTCGGCGCGGTCCAGGCCCTGTCGGAGGTGGACCTGGAGGTGCACGCGGGCGAGGTGGTCGCCCTGGTCGGCGACAACGGGGCCGGGAAGTCGACCCTCATCAAGGTGATCGCCGGTGTGGGCCCGGCCGACACGGGCGAGATCCGCTGGGAGGGCCGCCCGGTCACGGTCACCAGCCCCGGCGCGGCCCAAGGCCTCGGCATCGCCACCGTCTACCAGGACCTCGCGCTCTGCGACAACCTCGACGTGGTGGGCAACCTGTTCCTCGGCCGGGAACTTCGGCATTTCGGGGTCCTGGACGAGGTGGCGATGGAGAAGCGCTCCCGCGACCTGCTGCACACACTCTCCATCAGGATCCCCAGCGTCCGGATCCCGGTGGCGTCGCTCTCCGGAGGCCAGCGGCAGACCGTCGCGATCTCGCGGTCGCTGCTGGGCCGGCCGAAGATCGTGCTTCTCGACGAACCCACCGCCGCCCTCGGCGTCGAGCAGACCGCCCAGGTCCTCGACCTGGTGGAACGGCTCCGCTCCCAGGGGCTCGGGGTCATCCTGATCAGCCACAACATGGTCGACGTGAAGGCCGTCGCCGACCGCGTCGCCGTCCTGCGCCTGGGCCGCAACAACGGTGTCTTCGACGCCCGGGGAACATCGCAGGAGGAGATCATCTCCGCGATCACCGGGGCGAGCGACAACGCGGTCTCGCGGCGGCGTGCCCGCTCGGACTCCCCGAAGGAGGCCACCGATGAGTGATCCCACGAGCGGGCAGACCCCTCCGGGCGCGGCGGATCCCGCCGGTCCCGCCGGTTCGAGGCGGGCCACGGGCCCGAAGCACCGCGCGGACCCCAAGGACACGCCCGGACCGGCCGGGCCCGCCGCGCAGGCCCAGATCGACCCGCGCCTGCTGGTCCGCGAGCAGGGTTTCGCCGGATACGTCGGCGAGTTCAAACGTCGCATGCACAGCGGTGAGCTCGGCTCGCTCCCCGTCGTGGTCGGCCTGGCCGTCATCTGGGTCATCTTCCAGAGCCTGAACAGCCAGTTCCTGTCACCGCAGAACCTGTCCAACCTCAGCGTGGACATCGTGGCGACCGGCCTCATCTCGGTCGGCATCGTCTTCGTGCTGCTGCTCGGGGAGATCGATCTGTCGGCGGGCGCGGTCAGCGGGGCGTGCGCCGCGGTGCTGGCCGTACTCCACGTCAACGAGGGCTGGAGCCCCTGGGCGGCGGTCGCCGCGGCCGTGGCGGTCGCCACGGCACTGGGGCTCGTCCACGGCCTGTTCTTCGCGAAGATCGGTGTGCCGTCGTTCGTGGTCACCCTGGCCGGGATGCTGGCGTGGACCGGCCTCCAGCTCTGGGTGCTGGGTCCCAACGGGACCGTGAACCTCCCCTACGACGGCCTGATCGCCCAGCTGACGAGCACCTACTTCAACCAGGTCATCGCCGCCTACGGCCTGGCCGCCCTCGCCGTGGCCGGCTTCCTCACCGTCTCCATGGTGGGGAACGCCCGCCGCCGCGCCGCCGGGATCCCGTTCCGCACGACCGGCGACGTCATCCTGCGCACCGCCGGTCTGGCGATCGTGGCGTTCGGGGCCGCCTACGTCCTCAACCAGTACAAGGGCCTCCCGCTCGCTCTTCTGATCTTCCTCGCGGTCGTCGTCGCGGCCGACTTCGTGCAGCGCCGCACCCGTTACGGCCGGAGCGTCTTCGCGGTCGGCGGCAACATCGAGGCGGCCCGGCGCGCGGGCGTCAACGTGGCCGCGATCCGCATCTCGGTCTTCATGATCTCCGGTGCGATGGCCGCGGTCGGCGGCATCTTCGCCGCCTCCCGGATCGCCTCGGCCAGCCAGGCGACCGGCCAGAGCAACGTGCTGATGATGGCCATCGCCGCGGCCGTCATCGGCGGCACCAGCCTGTTCGGCGGGCGCGGCACGGCGTACTCGGCGCTGCTGGGCATGCTCGTCATCCAGTCGATCGCCTCGGGCATGGCGCTGCAGGGCGTGAGCAACTCGATCCAGTTCATGGTCACCGGGGCCGTCCTGCTCGCCGCCGTGGTCATCGACTCGATCTCCCGGCGCAGCCAGAAGGCCGCCGGCCGCGCCTGAGATCCCGGGCGCGGCCGGGGCGGACCGGTCAGGCGCCCGCGGCGCCGTCGACGTCGAAGTGGACCCGGACGGTGGTGCCCTGCGGCCCGGTGTGGACGCGGACCAGGTCGCTGAGGAGGTGGGTCACGAGCAGGCCGCGCGAGCCGAGCTGGCGGGGGTCGGCCGGGCGCCTTCCGGCCAGGGGGTCGACGATGTGGCCGGCGTCGCTGACGGACATGAGAACCTGGCCGTCCTCGGACCAGATCCGCAGGGTTCCCGACCCTCCGCCGTGGTCGAGGCTGTTGGCGGCCAGCTCGCTGGCGACCAGCCGCAGGTCCTCCAGGCGCTCGCCGCACAGGCCGATGCGGGCGGCGTGCTCGACGACGAAGGCGCGGGCCCGGCCCAGCGGGTCGTCGCAGAAGCCGGCGCCGTAGCCCATCTCGGCGGCGCCGGGCGGGGCGGGCAGCGGCAGGTTGCACTCCCGCAGGACCCGCTCCAGCGCGTAGTCGGGGCTGGAACGGGCGCCGAAGGCGTCCATGAGCACGGGGTGGGTCCGCTCGGCGTCCTTGATGACCTCGGGGGCCAGGCCGTCGAGGTCGTAGGGGCACAGGATCGTGACGTCCCGGCCGGCGAACGCCGGGTTGATCAGCGCCTCGTGCTGGACGCAGGCGGGGTACTCCGCCTCCGAGCGGCCCGGCCAGATCGGCTCGCCGATGATCCGTACGTGCCTGTCCGGGTGGAGGTCGGCGAAAGCCCGCAGCACGGCGGCGATGATCCTCCCGGGGTTGCGCCCGGCCTCGCCCATGTCGAGCATGCGCACCCGGCCGGCGTCCGCGCCGAGCTCGCCGCGGATCAGCTCCAGGTTGCGCCGCGGCACGGCCACCGCGACCGGTTCCCCGGCCGCCAGGCCGTCCCGGACGAATCGCGTCGTGCCCGCGATGTAGTCGTCGGCGCCCCGGTAGAAGAACGCCGGATGCACGAACGGGTCGGCGGGCGTGCTCCGAGACGGGCCGTGGAGCCCCGCCTCTGGCTGAATCGTCACGCTGACCGCCCCGTAAATAGCCCAACCGACTCTTCCAACGTACCCTCTGCCCCGATTTCCAGGAGAAGCATCCACTCAAATGAGATGGGCACAACTCGAGAAATGTTCGCATCTCCGGCGCACGTCCCCGCAACGCCGGAGGGGCAGGTCACCGGCGGTGAGGCCGCCTTCCGGCACAGGCGGATCATCGGTCCCCGGCCCCGCGTCGGAGGGCGGGAGAGCGCGCTCTCGCCGGTTCCCGACGCGCCGCCGACCACGAGAGCCCTCCCTTTGCCCGTCGCTGACGAGAACCCAGCCGACATAGGGAAAGATGTCCGATATGCGCATTCTGATCATCGGCGGCACCCGGTTCGTCGGCCGGCACATCACCGAGGCCGCGCTCGCAGCCGGGCATGAGGTCTCCCTCCTCCACCGGGGGCGGACCGGCCCCGGCCTGTTCCCCGAGGCGGAGCACCTGATCGCCGACCGCGACACCGGCCTGCCGGTCCTGCGGGGGCGGGAGTGGGACGTGACGATCGACGTCAGCGCCTACCTTCCGTCCCAGGTCGAGACGCTGGCGGACGCGGTCGCCACCGGCCGGTACGTCTTCGTCTCCACCACGGCCGTCTACGCCGCGCCCGGGGCACCGGGCTTCACCGAGGACTCCCCGCTCCACGAGACCGGCGGTCCGGTCCCGGGCACTGTGACCGGCGCGACGTACGGCCCGCTGAAGGTGTTGTGCGAGCGGACCGCGGTCGAGCGGTTCGGCCCCGGCACGCTCGTCGTCCGCCCGACCTACGTGATCGGGCCCTACGACTACACCGGCCGCTTCACCTACTGGGTCAACCGGATCGCCCGCGGCGGCGAGGTCCTCGCCCCCGGCGACCCCTCAGCCCCGATCCAGGTCATCGACGGGCGTGACATGGCCTCCTGGATCGTCGCCATGACGGAGAAGGCCGACGGCGGCACCTTCCACGCGGTCAGCCCGCGGCCGCCGTTCACCTTCGGGGACATGCTGGAGGCGATCGCGGCCGAGGTCGCCCCGCCCGGGACCACGCTGACATGGGCGGCCGGAGACTTCCTGCGCGCGGAGGGCCAGAACGGCCGCTCACTCCCCCTGTGGGGCGAGGACGGCGAGAGCACCGCGATCAACACCGCGGACCCGTCCGCCGCCTACGCCGCCGGTCTCGCCCCGCGCCCGCTCGCGCAGTCGATCCGGGAGATCCGCGCCTCCGAGGCGGATTTCTCCGTCGAGACCACGATCACCCCGGAACGGGAGGCCGAGATCCTGGCCGCCTGGCACGCCCGCTGACCGGACCCTGCCCGCGCCCGTGTGCGCCGCGTCCCGCCTCGCCTGCCAGAATCGGCGCATGCTGGAGATCAGGACGATCGTGCTGGGGGTCGGGGACGTACGGCGGGCGATCGCCTTCTGGACCCGGGCGCTGGGCTACGTCCCGCGCGAGGGCGAGGTGCGCGACGACTGGGCCGTGCTCGAACCGGCCGAGGCCGGCGCCGGGGCCGCGCTGGCGCTCGACCTCAGCGTCTCGCCCGTCCAGGAGCACCCGCGTGTCCACTTCGACCTCTACGCCCGCGACACCGCCGACCAGGCGGCCGAGGTCGAGCGGCTGGTCTCCCTCGGCGCCGAGAGGGTCGACTGGGACCTCTATCCGGAGGACCCCGACTTCGTCGTCCTGGCCGACCCCGACGGCAACCGCTTCTGCGTCATCGACCCGACCCACTGACCCCGGCGGGGGAGGCGCCGGGGTCGCACCGTTCGCCGCCGGATCACGCGCCCGGTGAGGCCAGAGCCAGGTCCACGGCGCGCTCGACGTGGATCCGGGTGGAGTCGAACACCGGGACCGGGCTGTCCTCCGGGCCGACGAGCAGGGTGATCTCCGTGCAGCCGAGGATCACTCCCCGGGCCCCGCGGGCGGCCAGGTCCGCGATGACCCGCCGGTAGGCCGCGCGGGAGGACTCCTCGATCCGGTTGCGGGTCAGCTCCCGGTAGATGACGTCGTGCACCAGCGTGCGGTCGGGCTCGTGGGGGACCAGGAGCTCGATCCCGTGCCCCCGCATCCGGTCGCGGTAGAACTCCATCTCCATCGTGAACCGGGTGCCCAGCAGACCGGCGGTCGTGACGCCCGCCGCGGTGATCCGCTCCGCCGTGGCGTCGACGATGTGCACGAACGGCACCTCGATCGCGGCCTCGATCTCCCCGGCGACCCGGTGCATGGTGTTCGTGCAGAGCAGGACCAGCTCCGCCCCGCCCTCCTGGAGGGTCCTCGCCGCCCGGACGAGCAGCCGCCCGGCCGCCGCCCAGTCGCCCGCGCGCTGCATGGCCTCGACCTCGGCGAAGTCCACGGTCAGCATCAGGCTCCGGGCGCAGTGGTGGCCGCCCCGCCGGCGGCGGACCTCCTCGTTGAGCAGGCGGTAGTACTCCGCCGAGGACTCCCAGCTCATACCGCCGATCAGGCCGATCGTTCGCATCATGCAGGCATCCTGTCCCCGGCGGCGAGCCCTTAGGTAGACCTGGCTTTCTTGGACGACCCCAAAGCAATACTTATGGCATGGACCCGCACCGCCTGCTCGTCTTCCGTGAGATCGCCCGAGCCGGATCGATCGCCGGGGCGGCCCGCGCCCTCGGCTGGACCCAGCCGGCCGTCAGCCAGCACCTTCGCCACCTGGAACGGCGGGCGGGGATGGCGCTCGTGCTGCGCCGCCCGCGCGGCGTCCAGCTCACCGAGGCGGGCGAGGTCCTGCTCCGCCACGCCGACGCCGTCGCCACCCGGCTGCACGCCGCCGCCGACGCCCTGGACGCCCTGGCCCACCTGCGCGAGGGCACCGTACGGCTGGCCGCCTTCCCCTCGGCCAGCGCCACGGTCGTCCCGGCCGCCATGAGCCTGCTGGGCGGGCGCCACCCCGGGGTGGACGTACGGCTCCGCGAGGCCGAGCCGCCCGAGGCGCTCGACCTGCTCTCCGCCGGGGAGGCGGACCTGGCGGTGACGTTCTCTCACGCCGGGCAGGAACCGGACGACCGCCCCGGGCTGGTGCGGGAGGCGGTGGGCGAGGACCCGGTCCTGCTGGTCCTGCCGCGCTCCCACCCGCAGGCCGTTCCCGCCGGCCGGCCGGTGGAGCTGCGCTCGCTCGCGGCGGAGAAGTGGATCGCGGGCTGCGAGCGGTGCGCGGCGGGCCTCCGCCGGGCCTGCGAGGAGGCCGGGTTCGTCCCCGACGTGCGGCACGGCACCGACGACTACGTGGTCACCCAGGCGCTGATCGCCCGGGGCCTGGGGGTCGGGCTGCTCCCGAGACTCGCCCTCGACGCCTTCACCGCCCCCGGCGTCGCCGTCCACCCGGTGCCCGGGCTCCGCCCCCGGCGCCTCCATCTGGCCCATCCCCGCGAGGCCGACCAGATCCCCGCGGTCCGCGCCGCCGTACGGGCCCTGCGCGACACCCTGGCGGCCCCGGCCTGAAGGGGCGGACGGGCCGGGATCATCGCGGACGGGATCAGTACCCTGAATGCTCGAGTTCCGGAACCGATCCCAGGGATGGCCAGTCGATGCAGCCCGAGCGACCGCTTCCGGCCCTGACCCGGGCCGAGCAGGACTTCCTCCATCACTACCTGAGGATCGTCGAACTCCTGGGCCGGATCAACCCGGCCTCCGCCGAGTACACCTATACCGGCGTCAGGGCCGCACAGGCCCTGGTGACGGAGGCGGCCGGGCTACGCGAAGCGCTCACGTCGATGTACGACAGGGCAGAGAAGGAGATCCACCGGGAGCCCCTCGTGCGGGCGCTTCGGATGCTGGGCGCAGAGGAGCGCATCGGCCGGCTCTCCCTGTCCGGGCCGGATCCGGATCCGGACGCCGCTCCCCCGCCCACCGGTGCCGGATGACCCGCGCCCCGGCCGGAAGCCGGCTCCGGCCTCCCGCTCCGAGGAAGCACAGTCCGGCCTCCCGCTCCGAGGGAGCACAATGATCCGGGTGACGACATCGGACGGCCCCGGCGCCGCGTTCGCATCCCCCGTCGACCTGTCGGGACCCGGCATCCGCCTCCGCGAATGGACCGACGAGGATCTCCCCGCGATGGTCGAGCTCTTCGACGAACCGCAGGTCGATCGCTGGACCCCGCTGCGCTCGCCCTTCACGCTCGAGGCCGCGCGGGCCTACCTCGCCAAGGGCCGCGAGGGACGGGCCGCCGGCCTCCGCATCCACCTGGCGATCACCGGTGACGACGGCGGCCCTCGCGGGGAGGTTCTGCTCTTCCGCGCCTCCGCGGAGGACCCCGATGCGGAGCTCGGCTACGTGATCGGCGCCCGCCACCGGCGGCAGGGCCTGGCGACCCGGGCCGTCCGGCTGATAACCGGATACGCCTACGACGCCCTGGCGACGAGCCGCGTGCTGCTGCGCATCGCGCCGGGCAACGAGGCCAGCGCCGCGGTCGCGCGGGCCGCCGGGTTCCGCCTCACCGACGACGAGCCCGTCGTCCGGGACCGCGGTGACGACACCGTCACGCTGCTCACCTGGTGCCACCGCCGGGATCCGGTCTGATCCGCCTCCCGGCGGCCGTCCCGCGCCGCCTCTAGGGAAGGGCCCGGAGCTTGGGGCGGCGGCAGACCAGCACGCGGGCGGGCGGGACGTTCCGCCACACCGTACGGCTTGCGACGATCTCGTCGAACCGCTCGTGCAGGCGGCGGCGGAACTCCTTGGCGGCGGGGAAGAAGCTCGAAGGATGGGCGGAGATGGTGGCGAACGCCGCGTCCGGCCGCAGCACGGCACAGATCTGGTCCAGGATCTCCTCCTGCCGGGCCCCGTCGAACAGGGTCCACGGCAGCGCGCTGACGACCGCGTCCACCTCACCGACGCCGACCGAGCGGAGCAGCCGCCGCAGGTCGGCCGCGTCGCCGTGCACGACGTCGAGCCGGGGCCGGGTGGCCCGCAGATGGTCGGCCAGGTCCCGGTCGATCTCGATGGCGAGATGCCGGCTCCCCGGCCGGAGCCGGGCCTGGACGGCGTCGCTGACCGGGCCCGTCCCGGCGCCGAGCTCGACCACGACGGCGCTGCGCGCGCCCGGGACGACCGTGGCCAGCAGGCGGGCCAGGCGCGCGCCGGTGGGCGCCATGGCGCCGATGGTGGAGGGCCGCTGTACGGCGGCGCTCACGAACGCCCGCACGTCGCCGGGACGGTGTCCTGGGGACTCCTCGTCCGTGGACGGGACGGGCGGGACAGACGTGAGGTGTCGTGCGGCCGGAGAAGAAGGCCTGGCGGACATCATGCGGCATCTCCCTCGGCAGTCCTGCGGAAAGGCGACGGCCCCGTGCTGCCGCCCCTGCCACGGTCCCCTGCCCAGGGAAGGCCGGTGTACTCAACACCTGCCCCGGCGACGGGGTCCCGGACGACGGGCGAATGCCACGTCCGATCAGCGCCGGTGGACCGCACGCCGTTCCGCCAGAGTCGAACCCCGGCCAGAGGCTCCGCGGTTCGATCCGGAAGGACACACGTGCACAGAACCCCAGAACTGAAGGTGATGTACTTCGGAACGCCCGTGGTGCTGATCGGCTCCCGCAACGAGGACGGCAGCGCCAACCTCGCCCCGATGTCCTCCGCCTGGTGGCTGGGGCGGTGCTGCATGCTGGGCCTGGGCAACAGCGCCCGGACGACGGAGAACCTGCTGCGCGAGCGCGAGTGCGTGCTCAACCTGCCGTCCTCGGCCATGGTCGACGCCGTCGACCGGCTCGCGTTGCTCACCGGGTCACCGGTGGTGCCGCCGCACAAGGTACGGCAGGGCTACCGGTACGAGCCGGATAAATTCCCGGCCGCCGGGCTGACCGAGCAGCCCTCGGAGCTGGTCCGGGCGCCGCGCGCGGCCGAGTGCCCCATCCAGCTGGAGTGCCGGGTCATCGCCGCGCACCCGTTCGGCTCCCCCGAAGGACACGCCACGGCCTTCCAGGTGGAGATCGTGCGGGTCCACGTCGAGGAGGATCTGATCATCTCCGGGACGGACTACATCGACCCGGTCGCGTGGGACCCGCTCATCATGAAGTTCTGCGAGTTCTTCGGCGGCGGGGACAACCTCCACCCGTCCAGGCTCGCCGAGGGCTGGAACATGCCTCACGACCTCCGGCAGCCGGTGTGACCGCGGGCCGGACCTGTCCGGCCCGCCTCGGTCCCGCGTCGTCATCCGCACCGCCCGGCACGATCGGCGGCGGGGGCTCACCGACGTGATGCGCGCTCACGGTCGCCGAGCACCAACAGGAGCAGCAGCAGGAGCAGCAGGCCGGCGAACGCGTCGGGCCATCTCTGCTTGGCGTAGAGGGGGGCCGCGACCGCCAGCCCGAGTCCGAACCCGGCGAAGGACAAGCCGATCAGGGGAAGCTCCCACGACGGCGGCGACGCGCTCCCCGCCGCGTCCCAGTCCTCCCGCGCCAGCAGCGGCATGGCGGGAAGAGGGGGATCATCGAGACCAGGAAGCCCATGCCGATCCACGCGGGCGACAGCAGCAGCCCTGCGGGGACCCGCATGCCCCACGGCCGGCCCAGCGCCAGGGCGATCAGGATCGCCGCCCCCGCCATGCCGACGGTCATGCCGTTGATCGCCGCCCAGTTCAACGCACTCCAGGCACCGTCCCGGAGACCTCCGCCGCGTGTGGAATCCGCACCGAAGTCCCCTCCCCGTGCGACGGCCCTCTCACGTGAGCGAGGCGGGGACCGTCTCGGCACCCGCGACTCGCACCGGTCCGCGGCGTGCGTCCGATCATCTCCGGGCCTCGCTGTGAGGACCCTGAGGAAGCCCCGGTGGGGCGCTAACCCGCCGACGCGAAGCCGGTCCGGTGACCGAGCGGTTGCGCCGCTACGAACGGATCCGCTCCCGCCGAGTCGCCCGGGCGGCCGACCTGGCGGCCACCGAGAAGACCGACAAGTACCGGCCGCCGGCCCTGCTGCGTCTGCTCCCCGACAGGCTGGTCACCGCCGGCTACACCGCCTGGCTCCGCCGGGTCAGCACCTACCTCAGCAGCACCGCCTGACCGGAGCCGATCGCGCCGGATTCGACGCCGGGCTCCTTCGCTTGCCAGCGGCCCACCTGATGATCAAAAGTGGTCGCAGGGCAACGATCCCGGGAGGCGTCCATGAGGAAGATCTTCTCGTTCATGATGGTGACCCTGGACGGGTACTTCGAGGGCCGGAACCATGACCTCGGCTGGCACAACACCGATGAGGAGTTCAACGCGTTCTCCTCGGGCCAGCTCGACGAGGCCGGCACGCTCATGTTCGGGCGCCTCACCTACCAGATGATGGCGCAGTTCTGGCCGACCCCCGCGGGGAAGGAGGCCGATCCGGCGGTCGCAGAGCGGATGAACGGCACAGACAAGATCGTCGTCTCGCGGACGCTCGACCGGGCCGAGTGGGCCCGCACCCGGCTCATCAAGCGTGACGTCGCCGGGGAGATCGCGAAGCTCAAGCAGGAGCCCGGCAAGGACATCGCCATCCTCGGCAGCTCCAGGCTGACCGCGAGCGTTCTGCGGATGGGGCTCCTCGACGAGCTGAGGATCATGGTGAATCCGGTCGTCCTCGGGGGCGGCACCCCGCTCTTCGGGGACACGACCTTCGGGGACACGACCTTCGGGGACACGGCCGGCAGGATCGATCTGGAACTGCTCGGGACCAGGACCTGCGGCTCCGGCAACGTCCTGCACTCCTACCGGCCCGCCGCCGCCTGAGACCTCGCCCCGAACGCCCGCCGGACCTGCGTCAGGCCGACCGGATCCACAACCGACCCAGCGAACACCCTTCCTCCTTCCTATCGATTGGGATCGATACGGACATCACAGGCTCATTAGCCAGCGAACAAGCATGGATCTCTACCAGGAACTACGACACAAGGCGAGAAGAGATGCACAAGAAGTCCACTTTCTCTATATTTGCACGCCCATGTGAGGCAAATGACTGTATCATTCACAGCGCAGATTCATAGAGAATTGATAGGGGTTATAATGACTGAAACGGTCAATCTTCGCATAAGTGGAGATTTCGCCGAGCAGGAGCTACGGTCGCTCTACAGCTGGTTAAAGAGAGACCTCGACGCTCTTGACTACATGGATGTTCGCTTGCAGTCGAGGGCCCCAGAACCTGGCGAGATGGGTGACACGCTTGATCTCATCGCTCTGATTGTGACAAGCACCTTACAATGGCCGGCATTTATCGAAGCGCTATCACAGTGGCGCGGTACACGACGTCATCTTCCACAGGTCACCATTGAGCGTGGCGGGACTACTGTCGTAGTCTCTGAGGCAAATTCCGAACTCGTTGTTCAAATTCTCAAGGCGATAGAGGATCACGAGTGAGCCTTCCTGATCCATTAACTTCACGTGCTGTATTGATTGGCACGAGCGAGTATACCCATCTCGACTCTCTCCCTGCCGTCGCCAACAACCTTCAAGCCTTGAGTAATCTCCTGCAGCAGTCCGACCTATGGGGTCTGCCAGCAGAGCACTGCACGGTTGTGCATAATCCTACATCGGTAAACGCCATGATGGATCCGTTGTGGCAGGCTCGAGAAGAGGCCAAGGACACCCTCATTGTGTACTTCGCTGGCCATGGATTGATGCACAGCATGGAGAGCGATCTATACCTCGCCCTGGTTGATTCACATAAGGATCGAATATACAGGGCCGTGGCTTATGACACCGTACGAAACGAGCTTCGCGAAAGCCTTGCGCAACGCAAAATCGTAATCCTTGACTGCTGCTACAGTGGGCTTGCCCTCGGGCTGCTGGGTACCGACGATCCTACTGAGCGTGTCGCAAATAGTGCTCGCGTCACTGGCACGTACCTAATGACGGCGACGGCCGAAAATAGGCCGGCACTCGGTGGCCTGGATACCTATACAGCTTTTACCGGTGAGCTAATCCACCTCATTCGCGAAGGAATTCCAGATCAGCCCGAGCTTCTGGAATTGGATACAATCTTTAAGCATGCCCGCGAGTCGCTGCGAGACAAAGGCCTCCCCACTCCGCAAAAACGTGAGTCGAATCTTGCAGCTCACATCCCTCTGGTACGTAACCGTGCACACAAGAGTCAGAAGCGCTTCGAAGTCAAGGAGTTCTATGGCCCTATCGAAGGAATCCGGACGGGCACCATTTTCGATAACCGTCGAGCATTGCACGACGCAGGTGTGCACCGACCGCTCCAGGCAGGCATCTGCGGCACTGCTGATCGGGGCGGCGCGGAGTCCATCGTCGTTTCAGGTGGCTATAAGGACGATGAAGACTACGGGGACGTGATCATTTACACCGGTCATGGTGGGCGCGATCCCAATACTGGCGAACAGACCAAAGATCAATCAGCCGACGATCCAGGTAACGCTGCTCTCATCAAGAGCATTATGACCGGCCTGCCCGTTCGGGTAATTCGCGGTTCTGGGGGAAATAATAGGTTCTCTCCACCGGCTGGCTATAGCTACGACGGACTCTTCAGAGTCGCCGATTACTGGACTAAGCCTGGCACCGATGGTCCTACAGTGCTTCAATTTCGGCTTGAGCAGCTAGACGATGGCTCTCCGAAGAAAACCGCGGAACTCCATCTGAGTCGCAAACTTCCCCCTGGGCGGCGGGAAGAGGTTGCTCCCGGCGTCTACGCAGACAGGTTACTGGCGCTCGAACTCAAGCAGCTATATAACCACGCTTGTCAGGTGTGCGACACCGTGCTCGAAGTACCAGGGGGTCTGAGGTTCGCTGCCACCGTGCACATCCGCGGGATAGAGCAGCCTCACTTAGGGCCCGACGATAAATCCAACATGCTATGCCTCTGCCCTAATCATCGAGACCTGTTTAAGTATGGAGCAATCACCATTGAGGATGATTTCAGCGTCATAGATCAGACGGATGGCGAGCCGGTCAGCAAGCTCACACTGAAGCACAATATCGATCGTAATCACATTCAATACCATCGCCAGCACCACACCCTCGGTCACCGAAAACTTCGCGATGAACTGAACTAGGGCCCGACACTCGGCTCCAAAGAGATATTTCCGGAAACGATGGGCGACCCTGCATACCAACCAAGTGGCACGAAAATTAGTTGTCGACGATGATCAATTTTTTATGCTGGATAGCGTCGCGCAAATGAATTGCGAATCCGCCAGATCCTTCGCAACGAGTTTTGGCCATTTTGGAAAATCCTACTTGCCGGTAACTTTCATACTTGACGCGTCTACTCTTATTTTCGATCAAAGAGAACTCCTTCTAAAATCACAGCAGGTAGGAGACATTACCCATGGATAGCGCGCTCATTGTTAACCTGTACATCTCGCTGGTCACACTCTAACTAGCCCAGCGTGCGGCTTCTGGAGCGATTCCGGCCATCTCATTGAGGTCTGTGCGAAAAAGCATGCGGACGGGCACAGGGCGGGACACCAAGCCCGAATTCGCCCTACGGCGCGCGGTGCACGCGCTCGGTCTCCGCTACCGGGTGTCGGTTCGGCCGCTTCCGAAGATCCGTCGCACGGCCGACCTGATGTTCGCTAAGGCCAAGGTCGCGGCCTTCCTCGACGACTGCTTCTGGCACGGGTGCCCTGAACACCACACCAAGGCAGCAACCATGCCGGCTACTGGGCCGAGAAGGTCACTCGCAACCGCGAGCGGGACGCCGAGACCGACAGACTGCTCAGAGAGGCGGATTGGCTGGTCGTCCGCGTGTGGGAGCACGATGATCCTGGCGAGGCCGCGATTCGGATCTCCGAACAGGTACGGACACGACGGCTGTGACCGCGGGTTCCCCATACTTTCGAGTCGCTTAATCGATCGACGACCAACCGGATCAAACGCACGATCCCATCAAGCCTCTCCGACACGGTCCTCGTCGAACTCGCCGTTCCTGATGCCGCCGGTGAAGGCCCGCCACTGGTCCGGGGAGAACGTCAGAACCGGGCCGCCAGGGTCCTTGCTGTCGCGGACGGCGACGATGCCGGGGAGGTTGTCGGCCACCTCGACGCAGTGGTTGCCGCTGCCGCTCAGGCTGCTCCTGCGCCAGACGGCGCTCGACAGATCAGTCATGAGACAGACGCTCCCTGGCCTTGGTGATCAACCCCGTGGAGTCCTCCGGGGCCAGAGCCACGTCCCAGATGTGGGCGTACGCCAGCGTATAGCGATCCACCTGATCCGAGCTCTCGACATATATGTCACCTGCCGCGCCCTGCACATAGGCCACGTCAGGATCGGCTTCCTCGGGAAAAGACAACAGGATGAACGCCCCTTCCAGCCCGGCGTGCGCTCCAACGCTGTACGGCAGGACGCGGATCGTCACGTTGGACCGCCGGGCCGCGAACGGCCTGGCCCCCGTGGAGGTGATCGACGACGGCTCGGCCACCACCATGCCCCTCCTCCGTGCCCCTCCTCCGCGCCGCCGCGCCCGACGGCGGGGCTGTTCGCAGTATGTGACCGGCTTCCTTCGAGCGGGCTGGAAGGAGCGTTCCTGCCGGAGACAAGTGATCCCCAAGTGATCGGTACCAGGCTGAGAACCCTGCCGGGGAGGGCCACCGCTCCCCTGCGGTGTCTGAAGGAGGATCCATGACCGCATCCCAGGGCGGGGCCGAGGACGAGCCCTTCGTTCCCAGGAGACTCCGCGACCCCGCCGAGGACCCGCCGCCACCACCTCGTCCCCCGATGAACCGCTGGGTCCGCGTCCTCCTGCTGGTGCTCCTGTTCACCGTCATGGCCGCCGTGCTGGGAGTCTCCCTGCGGGGGATGCGCTTCTCCTCCCCGTCCTCCGACCAGGAGAGCGCTCGGTGCGTGGACACGAGTTCACAGCGGTCCGACGGCACGCACCTGGTCGTCGACGGCCGCAACTGCGAAAGCGGCGGAGACGAGGACGACCGCCGTTACCGCTGGGAGAGCTCCGGCTCCTCACGCGATCTCGACCGCGGGATCCTGGAACTGATCAGGGAGTCGCTGGACGGACGCCGCTAGATCCCGGCCCCGGCGGAGCCTGCTACGCGCCGACGGCCGAGACCTCCTTGCGGTACGCGCTGGGGCTCATCCCCCGGATCCGCTTGAAGGCCGTGCTGAAACCGAACGCGTCGGCGTAGCCGACCCGGCGGGCCACCGAGGTGACCGTCGTGGCCGGTTCGGCGAGCAGGTCGGCGGCGAGCGCCATCCGCCACTCCGTCAGGTACGCCAGCGGGGACTCGCCCACCAGCTCGGTGAAGCGCTTGGCCAGCGTGGTGCGGGAGACCCCCGCCTCCGCGGCCAGGGAGGTGAGCGTCCACGGCCGGTCCGGCGCCTCGTGCATGGCGCGCAGCGCCGGTCCCGCCACGTCGTCGCCGAGCGCGCGGTACCAGGCGGGCGGGACGGACTCGGGCCGGTCGAACCATTCCCGAAGCGTGCAGACCAGCAACCAGTCCAGCAGACGGTCCAGCACGATCTGCCGGCCCGGCCGCTCCCCGGCGAGCTGCGCCTCGAAGTAGTCGCGCAGCGGCCCGCAGTCGTGGTGGTCCGCCACGACGAGCACCGGCGGCAGCACCCGCAGCAGCCGCCTGGGTGCCTCGCCCCGGACGTGGTACGCCCCGGCCATCATCACCGTGCGGCCCTCCAGCTCCCCCGGCCCGCCCGGCTCTCCCCGGCGGCCGTCCCCGGTCCCGGCGGTGCGCGGCCCGGCCTTCACCACGCCGCCGCAGCGCACGTCGAGCGGCGGATGCGGCCGCGCGGCGGCGCCGGGCTCGTCGGCGAACACGAACGGCTCGGGCCCGCGCACGATCGCCACCTCGCCCAGCCGTACGGCGTGCGGCCGGCCGCCGTCTCCCGGGGGGATGATCCATCCTCCCTCCCCGCGCAGCGGCACGCACAGCGTCATGGATGCGCCGTCGGTGAAGCGCAGCGCCCACGGCGGCGACAGCACCGACCGGCCGAAGACGGCGCCGTCGGCGCGCACGCCCCGGAGCAGATCGTCGAAGGGGTCCATGACCGTCAAGATATGCCCGCCGTACGGCCCGCACGCCGTACGGACGCCCCGGACGGACGATCGCGCATGCACGCCGTACGGACGGCCATGGCCCGGTCCCGGTGCCGGCCGGTTGACTCCATGTCATGACGACACATGGGGATCAGGTCCTCGTACTGGGCGCCACCGGCAAGACCGGGCGGCGGGTGGCAAGGCGGCTCCGGGAGGCGGGCCGGACCGTGCGGGCGGCGTCCCGCTCGGGTGAGGTGCGGTTCGACTGGTACCGGCCGGACACCTGGGCCACCGCGCTGGAGGGCTCCTCGGCGGTGTACCTCGTCGCCCCGGACGACCCCGCGCCCGTCCACGACTTCGTCAAGCAGGCGACGGCCTCGGGCGTGCGCCGGTTCGTGGCGCTGTCCGGGCGGGGCATCGAGCACGTGGGCGACGACTTCGGCCAGGGCATGGTCGCCGCGGAGCGGGCCGTGCGCGAATCCGGCGTGGAGTGGACGATCATCCAGCCGAACAACTTCGACCAGAACTTCGACGAGGACCTCTGGCGGGAGCCGCTGCGGGCCGGCCGCCTCGCCCTGCCGATCGGGGACGTGCCGGAGCCGTTCGTCGACGTCGAGGACGTGGCCGAGGTCGCGGCGGTCCTGCTGACGGAGGACGGGCACGCCGGGCGGGTGTACGAGCTGTCGGGGCCGCGCGGGCTGACCTTCGAGGAGGCGGCCGAGACGATCGCGCGGGCGGCGGGCCGGACGATCGAGTACGTGGAGCTGACCCCGGGAGAGTATCGCGGGGAACTGCTCGCCGAGGGGTATCCGGAGGCCGCCGCCCGGGCGCTCGGGGCGTTGTTCGAGGTGCACCGGGCCGGGCACCTGGCCGGGGTCGCCGACGGGGTGCGGCGGGTGCTCGGCCGCGAGCCGGCCGCTTTCGAGGACTACGCCGCCCGGGCCGCGGCCGCAGGCGCGTGGGCCTGACGGTCTGCGACCGCTGCAGTGGCAGTGACACCTGAAGCTTGGACATCTAGTGACAAAAGCACCACTACGCTCGAAGTATGTCCGACCAGTCTGCCTGCCACTGCCTCCTCTGCGAGGAGCACGACGTGACGCCCGACGACGTCGACCTGCGCCTGATGCGGAGCGTCCGGGAGCAGGGGTGGGGGGTCGTCATGATCCCGGAGGACGAGGACGGGCCGGGGTGGGCGTTCACCGTCGGGCTCTGGCACACGCTCCGGTCACCGGAGATCGCCATGCTCGGCCTGCGCGTCGAGGTGATGCGCGACTGCCTCAACACGCTGGGAGCCGAGATCGCGGCCGGGCACGCGGTGGCCGCCGGACAGGAGCGCCACGACGTCATCAAGGACTACCCGGTCGCCGTCCGGGAGGTCCACCAGAGCTGGTACCGGTCGCTGTTCGGCACGGCCCTGTACTTCTACCGCCGTCCGCCGCTCCCCTTCATGGAGATCGTCTGGCCGGACGCGCGGGGGCGGTTCCCCTGGGACAGGGACGCCGTGCCGGGCCTGGCCGAACGCCAGCCGATGCTGTGGGTCCCCAAGGACGACCACGCCCCGGGGTACTGGTCGAAGCTGCCCTGAGGCGGCGTGGAAGCCCGCTCCGCTCCGCGGCGGCCGCTCCTCAGCTCCCCTGGAAGAGCATGTCGATGTAGACGAGGTTGACCGCGACGTGGATCGCGATGACCGCCCAGATGTTGCGGTAGCGCGACCACAGGTATCCCTGCATCAGGCCGAACACGCCCTGGAAGGCCACCATCGAGGCGAGCCCCGGGCCGAGGTCCCCTTCCAGGTGGCTGACGTGCATCGCGGCGAACAACAGGGAGGAGGCGAGGATGGCGGGCCAGCGGCCGTACAGCGTCTCCAGACGGGTCTGCAACCATCCCCGGTAGAAGATCTCCTCCAGCACGCTCGCGGTCAGCAGTGTGATCAGCGATATCACCGCGAGCGTGACGGGGTCGGGCAGTTCCTGGGTCAGCGGCGGCGCGAGCGGGCTGACCTTCGCCAGCAGGAACCACGCCGCCATCGCGGGGAGCGGGGCCAGCCAGACGACGGGGGCCGGGATCGCGCGGGCGGCCGGCCCGCCGTCGCGCAGCAGCCGGAAGGCCGCCAGGGGTACGGCCAGCAGGAGCAGCACCTTGATCAGGGGGTACCACAGGTCCCCCGGCTGGATGATGATCACGATCGGGAACGCGACCGCCGCCGCCACGAGCGCACGGCTCTCCCGGGCGACCCGCCGTCTCGGCAGGCCGGCCAGCGGTCCGGGTACGGCCCGGCCCGGCGGGACCAGACGGGCGAGCGCCATCGCGGCGAGGGCGGGCAGCGCCGCCGCCCAGAGGGAGGCCTTGGCCGCGCCGGGGTCGGCAGAGGCGGTGACCTCGGCGTTCCCGGTCACCGCGAGCCAGAGGTAGGCAAGGAGGAAGACCGCCAGCCCAGCGGCCGTCACGACGGCATAAGAAGTCCTCGGCACATCGGTTCTCACCATGGTTGCGATCATCCCGCGCCGCCGGGTGATCGCCATCCTGCGGCGGTGCCGGACCGGCGTCATCCTTTCGATGTACGCGGCGGAGTGACCTTCCCCTCCGTTTCCCGAAAAAATCTGAAAGGGCAAGAAACAGAGCGCCGTTACCGGACAAGTACCAGGTGATCACATCCCTGGCGGAAGGAAGCCGCGTGGGTTCCCCTGATCCCAAGCGGCGCTTCGAGGAGATCTACACCGTGCACTATCCGGATCTGCTCGCCTACGTGCGACGGCGCACCGACTCTCCCGACGACGCCGCCGACGCGCTCGCCGAGACGTTCACCACGGCCTGGCGCCGCCTGGACGACGTCCCCGAGGGGCACGACGCCCGGTTGTGGCTGTACGGCGTGGCCCGGCGCGTGCTGGCCAACGACCGCCGGGCCGAGACCCGCCGGACCGAGCTCGCCGTGCGGCTCCGAACGGAGCTCGCCGTGTGGGCCGGGGAATCCGCCGGGCGCGGTGTCGAAGACGACCCCGGCGGAGTCCGCGAGGCGTTCCGGCGGCTCGGCCCCGACGACCGGGAACTGCTGTCCCTGGTGAGCTGGAAGGGTCTGGACAGCGCGGAGATCGCGACCGTACTGGGCTGCTCGCGCGGGGCCGTACGGCTCCGGCTGCACCGGGCGCCCGGGAGCTGTTCGACGAGATCACCACCGCCCCGGCCGCCGCACCCGCTCACCGCCTGCGGTTCGCCTTCCCCCTCCGCTGCTGGACCGTCCTGCCGGCGGTCGTCACGGCGACGGTCGCGGGAGTGGTGGCGAGCTGGGCGCTCCCCGGCACGCTGGGGCCCTCTCCGGCCTCCGCCACCCTGGATCAACTCGCCCTCCGCGCCCTGCTGCCGCAGTCGCTCCGGACGCGGCAGCGGGGCGGGCAGGCCGGGCCCGGGACCCCTGGTGCGCGTCGTGGTCAGGCGGTCGCGGTGATCATCCAGGCGAGGGCGAGCAGCACGACGACGGGGATCAGCCACACGACGGCCTCGATCGCGAACTCCTTGTACACGGCGCACTTCTTTCTCTGAGACGAACTGAGTCGACAAAAGTATCGGCCCGTAGCATATGGGGTTAAGGGAATCGGCAGCTCAAAGGGTCGCGTGCTCCGGAGAGCCCCGGGAGCGCGGGAGACCCTCAGGTGCGGCGGGCGGCGAAGGCCCGCGCCCCCTCGGCCCAGGTGCGGTCCAGGTCGGAGCCGTCGGGATAGCGGCCGTCGAGCTCCAGGATCACCATGCCGTGGGCGAAGGACCACAGGGCCTGCGCGAGGTACGGCTCGCCCGCGGCGAGGAAGAACGGGGTGCCCGACCACTCCTCCAGCCCGGGGGCGAGGCGCTCGCGGGCCAGCGGCCCCGAGGTCGTCAGCCGGTAGAGGCGGGGACGGGCGAGCGCCGCCGCCCGGTAGGCCCGCAGCACGGCCCCGATCGCCCCGGTCCCGTCCGCCGCCTCGGAGGGCGCCGTGCCCTCCAGCGCCGCGTGGAGGACGGCGCCCATCTCGGCCAGGCCCTGCTCGATCAGGGCGGCCTCGACGGCGGCCTTGTCGGGGAAGTGCTTGTACAGCGAGGGCGCCCGGATGCCGAGCCGGTCGGCCAGCGCCCGCATGGTGAGGGCGTCGCGGCCCTCCTCCTCCAGCAGCTCCCGCGCCGCCGAGGCGATCTGCGCCGCGCGGGGGGTGAGGGGACTCAGTTCCGGCCGACCGCTCATCAGGCCGTCTTCTCCGCACGGACCTTCAGCGCCGCGTTCATCGCGGCGAAGTTGCCCGCCACGTCCAGGACCTTCCCGGCGAACGGGACGAGCGCACCGGTGAAGGTCTCGCCCTGGACGAGCCGGCTCCGGCCGCCGCCGAGGTCCTCGATCAGGAAATAGTGCTCGCCGTCCACGATCCCCGGAATGCCGAACCGGCCGATCCAGCGCAGCTCCCGCTCCGGGGTCGCGGCCAGGACCGTCGGGGAGAAGGTCATGACGTTCCCGTCGCTGGAGAGCTTGTTGGTGAGCTTCGCGCCGACGCGCGGCTCGCCCTCCGCGCTCACGATGAACGGGTTCCACTCCGGGTAGGCGGCGAAGTCGGTCAGCACCCGCCACACCTTCTCGGGCGGGGCCTCGATCTCGGCCTCGGTGCGGATCCTGTGCGGGCGGGCCAGGGTCCAGAGGAAGGCGGCGACGGGCACGGCGACCAGGACGGCGACGGCGATCAGGATCCAGGCGAGCATGACTTCCTCCACGGGCTAACGCTGTTAGCCACAACAGTAGGCTAACAGCGTTAGCTTCGCAAGGGATCGGACCGGGGAAGCGTCAGGACCCCTTGGCCGAGGCGTCCTCCGGGAGTTCGTCGGGCTTGGCCACCCGGAACCAGCGGCAACCGTACGGGCCGATGGTGAAGCGCACGCGCCCGTCCGGCGGCACGTCCTGCGTCCCGTCGACCAGCAGATCGACCAGGACCTGCGAGTCGTCGATTCCGCAGAGGTAGAGCTCCACCTGCGCCTCGCGGTCGGCGAAGTTGTGCACGGCCAGCACGGTCCCGCCCTCGGCGTCGGCCCGGTGGGCCAGTACGGCCTCGTCACCGGCGTCCAGCACCTCGTAGTCGCCCCAGGCCAGCTCGGGCGACTCCCGGTAGCGCTCGATCAGCATCGTCACCCAGCGCAGCAGCGAGTCGGGGTCGCGGCGCTGGGAGTCCACGTTGACGTTGCGCGGGCCGTACTCGCCGGCGGGACTGGGGACGGAGACCTTCGGGTCCTCGGAGAAGCCGCCGCTCGGCGCCCACTGCATGGGGACCCGCACCGCCATCCGGCCCTCGGCCTCCAGGTTCTCGCCGAGACCGATCTCCTCGCCGTAGAAGAGCACCGGCGTGCCCGGAAGGGAGAACATCACGCTGTAGGCCAGCTTGAGCCTGCTCAGGTCGCCGCCCAGCATCGGCGGCAGGCGACGGCGCAGACCGCGCCCGAACAGCTGCATGTCCTTGTCCGGGCCGAATGCGTCGAAAACCTCCTGGCGCTCGGAGTCGGTCAGCTTGTCCAGGGTCAGCTCGTCGTGGTTGCGGACGAAGCTGGCCCACTGCGAGTCCTTGGGCGGCCGGGGCCGCTCGCGCAGGGCCTCGGCGAGCGCCCGCGGGTTCTGCCGGGCCATCGACAGGTGGAAGCGCTGCATGCCGATGAAGTCGAAGCACATGGTGACCTGGTCACCGTTGCCGTTGCCGAAGTACTTCATCAGGTCCGGGTAGGGCAGGTTGACCTCGCCCAGCAGGATCGCGCTGCCGTCCCGCCTGTTCAGGAAGGCCCGCAGGTCGGCGAGGAACTCGTGCGGATCACCGCCGACGCCGTCCAGGAGGAACGGCACCGCGTCCACCCGGAAACCGGACAGGCCCAGCTCCATCCAGAACCCGAGGATGCGCGCGATCTCGTCACGGACCTCGGGGTTGCCCGTGTTCAGGTCCGGCTGGAACCGGTAGAAGCTGTGCAGGTAGTACTGGCCGGTTCCCTCGTCGAACTCCCAGAGGCTGTCCTCCTTGTCGGGGAAGACGATGGCCTTGGGATCGTCGGGTTCCGGCTCGTCCTTCCAGACGTACCAGTCGCGCTTGGGCGAGTCCCGGCTGGAGCGGGACTCCTTGAACCAGGGATGCTCGTCGGAGGTGTGGTTGACCACCAGGTCGGCGATGACCCGGATACCCCGGTCCCTGGCGGTCCGCATGAACTCCACGAAGTCGCCCAGGGTGCCCAGGCGGGGGTCGACCGAGTAGAAGTCGGTGATGTCGTAGCCGTCGTCGCGGTCGGGAGTGGGGAAGAACGGCATCAGCCAGATGCACGTCACCCCGAGCCTGTCCAGGTGGTCGACCTGCTGGGTCAGGCCCCGGAAGTCGCCGATGCCGTCGCCGTTGCCGTCTTTGTAGGTCTCGACGTCCAGGCAGTAGATGACGGCGTTCTTCCACCACAGATCGGCGGTGTTGGTCAGTCGCATGGGTCCGCACTACCCGCCCGCGGGAGGTTTATGAGGACATGGGCAGGGGGAACAGCGTGTGTTCCGGTGGGCGAATCCGCCTCCGGCTAGGGTGGGAGGAATCACCCAGGGGTGACCGACGACCCACCGGAGGGCACCATGCGGCAGCCGAGGCGCGGCGCGCCCTTCGGCTGGCTGCTCGCCCTGCTGCTCCCGCTGCTCGTCTCCGGCGGCCTCGGGCCGGGCGCCGCCTCGGCCCTGCTGCACGCCCCGTCGGTCGCCAAGGCGTCCGGCGAGCACCACCCGTTCTCCCGCCAGGCCCACGCCGGGGACCGGTTCCACCTCTTCGCCCCGGGCCTCGCCGGGACCGGCGGCTCCGGCGGAGGACACCCCGTCGCGGCCGTCCCGCCCGGCAGCCGGCACCTGCCCCCGCCGGCCGGCTCCGGCACGGGCCCCGCGCGCGACGACGGCCCCCGCCCCCTCGCGGCCCTGCTGGTCAGGCCGGGCCGGGCCCCTCCCTCCACGGGCGCCTGAGGCACCCGGACCCGCTCCGGGAGCTTCGCCGTCCCCGCGAACATCCCTTCAAGCCCGTGGAGGCTTCAATGTCGCGTGCCCCCGTGGTACGTGCGATAGCGGCGTTCGCCGTCATCGCGACCTCGCTCTACATAGCGCTGACCATGACCCCGCGCCTCGGTCTCGACCTGCGCGGCGGCACCCAGATCGTGCTGGAGACCAGGGACTCCCCGACCGTCAAGGCCGACTCCGAGACCACCGACCGCACCCTGGAGGTGCTCCGCCGCCGGGTCGACGCGCTGGGTGTGGCGGACGCGCCGATGTCCCGCTCGGGCGAGCGGCGGATCATCGTCGAGCTGCCCGGCGTGCTGGACCCCACCAAGGCGGCCGAGGTCATCGGCAAGACCGCCCAGCTGACCTTCCACCAGGTCCTCGCGCTGGCCGACCAGAACACCAGGCCCAAGCAGGGTGAGCGGGTCATCGCCGACGAGGACGGCGGCATGCTGCTCATCGGCCCGGCCCGGCTGACCGGCGACGGCGTCAGCGGCGCCGAGGCCGGGCTCGACCCCCAGTCGGGCACCGGCTGGTTCGTCACCGTCGACTTCCGCGACCGGGGCCGCGAGGCGTGGGCGGAGCTGACCGGTGATGCGGCCTGCAACCAGCCGGGCGATCCCAAGCGCCGGGTCGCCATCGTGCTCGACGAGAAGGTCATCATCTCCCCGCAGGTCAACGAGGGCATCGCCTGCAACGTGGGCCTGCCCGGCAGCTCCACCCAGATCACCGGCTCCTTCACCTCCGCGGAGGCCCAGAACCTGGCCGTGCTGATCAAGGGCGGCTCGCTGCCGGTGCCCGTCGAGGTCATCGAGCAGCGGACCGTCGGCCCGACCCTCGGCGCCGCCGCGATCTCGGCCAGCGCCCAGGCCGGCGTCATCGGCGTCGCGCTGACCGCGCTGTTCATCATCGTCATCTACCGGCTGGTGGGCCTCATCGCCGCCTTCGCGCTGGCCAGTTACGCGCTCATCTCCTACGCGACGCTGGTGGCGCTGGACGCCACGCTCACGCTGCCCGGCCTGGCGGGCTTCGTGCTCGCGATCGGCATGGCCGTCGACGCCAACGTGCTGGTCTTCGAACGCGCCCGGGAGGAGTACGCAGCCGACCGGGGCACCGGGGCCGCGCCGGGCGCGGCCTCCGGATCCGGCTCGACCGGCGGGGCGAAGGGCTCCCGGACGGGCGACCCGAAGGGCTCCCGGGACGCCGTGGCCGCCGGCGGGGGGACGAAGCTCCGGCAGGCCCTGGAGAAGGGCTTCCGCAACGCCTGGAGCGCGGTCGCCGACTCCAACATCACCACCCTGCTCGCCGCCGGGCTGCTGTTCTTCCTGGCCTCCGGCCCGGTCCGCGGCTTCGGCGTGACCCTCTCCATCGGCGTGATCGCCTCGCTGGTCACCGCGATGGTCGTCACCCGCGTCCTGGCCCAGTGGGCGGTGAACCGGCGGGCGGTGTCGGCCCGGCCGCGGGTCACCGGCCTGTCCGACATCGGGCGGGTCCGCAGGTGGCTCAACGAGCACGCTCCCGACGTCATGCGCCGCCGTACGGCCTACCTCGTGCTCACCGGCGTCCTGGTGGCCGTCTCCCTGGCCGGGGTCGCGCTGCGCGGGCTGAACTTCGGCGTGGAGTTCACCGGCGGCCGGGTCGTCGAGTACGCGACGACGCAGCCGATCACCGCCGACGCGGCCCGGGAGCTGGTCAGTGACGCCGGGTTCCCCAGCGCCGTGGTGCAGGCCTCGGGTCCCGGCGGTTCGGGCATCTCCGTGCGGGCGGGCCAGATCGGCAACGCCGAGGTGAACCGGATCGAGGCGGCGCTGGAGCGCGAGGCCGGGCAGGTCTCCAAGGTCCGCGACGAGCTCATCGGCCCGAGCCTCGGCGACGAACTGCGCCGCAACGCGCTGATCGCGCTGGCCGTCGCGCTGGCCGCCCAGTTGCTCTACCTCGCCTTCCGGTTCCGCTGGACCTTCGGTCTGGCGGCCGTGCTGACCCTGGCCGCCGACGCCTCGGTCGTGATCGGCGCTTTCGCGTGGATGGGCAAGCCGATCGACGGGGTCTTCCTCGCCTCGATGCTCACCGTGATCGGTTACTCGGTCAACGACAAGGTGGTGGTCTTCGACCGGGTCCGCGAGCTGTGGGGGGCACGGCCGAAGGAGACGTTCGCGAACGTCGCGAACGCCGCGGTCCTGCAGACCGTGCCGCGCACCGTGAACACGGGTCTGGGCGCGCTGTTCATCCTCGCCGCGCTGGCCGTGCTCGGCGGCGCCTCGCTGACCGACTTCGCCGTGGCGCTGCTGATCGGCATCGTCGTCGGCACGCTCTCCTCGGCGTTCGTGGCCGCGCCGCTGGCGATCGTGTTCGAGCAGCGCAACCCCGGCGCGCCGCCGCAGCCCAAGCAGCGCGTCACGCGCAAGCGCGAGGGCTCCGGGGCGGTCGTCTGACGGCGGCCCGGTGCCCGGCAGGGGTTCCGCGGCGCCGACCCGGCGGGAGGTTCCGGAGCTGCGGACCGCCGGGAGACGGGCGCTTCCGGAACGGTGAGCCGGCAGGAGAAGCGGGGCTTCACAAAAGCACTGATATATGTCGATACTGCTGGACATATGGTCGCGACGTGAAGCCCCACCTCTCACCGTTCTCCGGCTAATGTGCTGCTCGTCTCTTTTCCTGCACCGGAAGGCGGATGCACCCGTGCCGAACGACTACGCGACGACCTTCAAGATCGTTGACGCCGACGACGACGGCCTGATCTCGGCCGCCGAGATGACCCGCCTGATGGAGGTGCTCGGCCAGCCGATCACTCTTGAGGCCGCGTCGGCGGCGATCTCCCGGATGGACAAGGACGGCGACGGCCTCATCTCGCTGGAGGAGTTCGCCGCTTATCTCGGATAGGTCTCAATACCTCCTGCCGGGCGCACCAGGTGTTGCCTTTGAGACAAGAACAAGCGTTTGCTACTAGCTCAAAGTGTTGACACGTCAGAACATGAGGCGCGCTCCGACGGGAGGGTCTATGCGGACGAAGGAACACACCCGGGTCGCGACCACCGGCTTCGGCCCCCGCAAGGGAAGGTCTCAGGATCTCTCCGACCAGCGGCTGTGGCGGTCGACTCCGTCGGACGTCGCCAAACTGCTCCGGCCCGGCCTCTCCGCGGTGGCCGACCAGGTGATCGAGGAGATCACGCAGCGGATCCCGGAGTACTCCCGTCCGTCCGACGAGATCTACGTCAAGGCCGTACGGCTGGCCGTGGACGAGGCGCTGCGCCAGTTCGTGGACCGGATCGAGACCCCCAACCGCCCCCTCGACCCGGAGGTGTTCCGCACGATCGGGCGCGGGGAGGCCAACGAGGGCCGCAACCTCGACCCGCTGCAGACCGCGATGCGGCTCGGCGCCCGGGTGGCCTGGCGGCGGCTGACCGAGCAGTCCGAACGGCTCGGCCTCACCCCGCAGCACCTGTACGACCTGGGTGAGGCCATCTTCGTCTACCTCGACCAGCTCGCCGACGCCGCCGCCGAGGGCTTCGACGAGGCCAGGGCCCGCGCGGCGGGGGAGATGGAGCGCCGCCGCCACCGGCTGATGGACCTGCTGCTCAGCCACTCGCCGGCCTCCCCCGACGCCATCGCGGACCTGGCCAAGGCGGCCGGGTGGCGGCTGCCCAAGACCGTCGCCGGGGTCGCGCTGGACGAGCACACGGGCGGCTACCGCCCCCCGTCGCTCCCACCGGACGTGCTCGTCGGCCTCGACCGGCCCAGCCCCTGCCTGATCGTTCCCGACCCCAGCGGTCCCGGGCAGGCGCAGACGCTGGAGACCGGGCTGCGCGGCTGGAAGGCCGCGGTCGGCCCCGCCGTACCGCTCTCCGCCGCCGCGACCTCGCTGCGCTGGGCCCGCGAGGCGCTGGAGCTCAACCGGCGCGGCGTGCTCACCGAGGACCGGGGCCTGGTGCGCTGCTCCGACCACATGGCCACGCTGATCGTGTTCAAGGACGAGAACCTGGTCAACGCCCTCGCCGAGGTACGGCTCGCGCCCCTGTCCCATCTGCGCCCCAGCCAGCAGGACCGCCTGGCCGAGACGCTGCTGGCGTGGTTGCGGCACGGCCGGGGAGCCGGGGAGGTCGCCGCCCGGTTGCACGTGCACCCGCAGACCGTGCGCTACCGGCTCCGGCAGCTGGAGGAGCTCTACGGCGACCAGCTGGCCGATCCCGACATCCGGTTCGAGCTGGAGATCGTGCTGCGCGCCCGGCGGTCCACCGGCCTCGCGCTCTCTTGAACCCCCGTCCTCTGGCCCGCCGGCCCCCGCGACGCCCGCGCCCGGACCGGGTCCCGCGCGCCCGGGTCCCCGGTCCCTCCTCGCCGACCGCCTCCGTCAGCTCCGGAACAGCCTGATCCGGTCCTCGCCGATGCGCTCGCGCAGCGCGTGGTCCTCGATCCCGAGGTCCTCGGCGGGGGCCAGGCCCAGCACGCCGACCTTGCCGACGTGCTCGTTGCGCTGCACGGCGCGGGCCGCCTCGCCGGTCCGCGCCAGCGGGTAGACCGTCGAGAGGGTGGGCTGCAGCATGCCCAGCGAGAGCAGCCGGTTGACCTCGTGGCACTCCTGGTAGTTCGCGCCGTGCGAGCCGATGATGCTCTTGAGCTTCATCCACAGGTGCCGGTTGTCGTAGGCGTGCGCGTACCCGCTGGAGGAGCCGCAGGTGACGACCGAGCCGCCGCGCCTGGCGACGTAGACGGAGGCGCCGAAGGTGTCCTTGCCGGTGTGCTCGAAGACGATGTGCGGGTCCTCGCCCACCTGGCGGCGGACCTCGGCGCCGAAGGCCCGCCAGGCCTTCTCGTCGTCGAGGTGCTCGAACTGCGAGCGGTCGACGATGTGCTCGCAGCCCATCCGGCGCAGCAGGTCCGCCTTCTGCTCGGAGCTGACCACGCCGACCGGGATGCCGCCGCCGTTCTTGACCAGTTGCACGCCGTACGCGCCGAGCCCGCCGGTCGCGCCCCAGAGCAGCACCACGTCGCCCTGCTTCATCCGGGAGCCGTTCCCGCTGACCAGCATCCGGTAGGCGGTGGAGGCGCACAGCATGTTGCAGGCCGCCTCCTCCCAGCTCAGGTGCCTGGGCTTGGGGAGCAGCTGGGTGGCCTTGACCACGGCGAACTCGGCCAGCCCGCCGTAGTTGGTCTCGAACCCCCAGGCGCGCAGGTCCGCGCCGAGCATGGAGTCGGAATGGGTGATCGGGTCCTGCTCGTCGACGTAGGCGGGCGAGGTGACGACCCGGTCGCCGATCTTCCAGTGCCGCACCGCCGCACCCATGCGGACGACCACTCCGGAGGCGTCCGAACCGAGGACGTGGAAGTCCTGGTCGTGCCGGGGATCGGTGCGGCCGAACCGCTCCAGGAAGGCGAAGGTGGGGATCGGCTCGAACATGGCCGTCCACACGGTGTTGAAGTTGATGGCGCTGGCCATGACGGCGATCAGCACCTCGTCGGGGGCGAGCTCCGGCATCGGCACCTCGCCGACGTGGACGGAGCGGGTGATGTCCTTGTCCACGCCGTCGACGCCGTGCGGGACGCGGCCGAACATGCCGACCTCTCCCTTGCGGGTGTGGGCCGCCCGGAAGGTCGTCGGAACCTCCAGGCGGGCGAGCTCTTCGGGGTCGGCACCGTCGATGACGGCCTGGGCGAGGGTCATAGCTGGCCTCCAAGGTGAGCGGCGATGACTTCCACGTGGGGCGGGTCGAGCAGGTTGAGATGATGCGAGCCGGGGACCGTGACGATCTCCAGGCCCGGCCTGTAGGGGCCGAACCCTCTGGTGGGGTCGTCGGCGTGGGTGTAGCGGGCGTCCTCGACCGCCCACGGGGTCGGGTCCGTGGAGCGGTAGAGCACCACGCGGCCCTCGTAGGCCCCCGCCCGGTACCCCTCCAGGGCGCGGGTGTCCTCGTGCGAGGTGATCTGGTGGCGCAGGATCGCCTCGCCCAGCAGGTCCAGCACCCCCGACTCGGCGATGCGCGCCCCGGCGAGCGCGAGCTGCCCGGCCTCGTCCAGAGCCGCGAGCTCGTCGTAGCCGAGCTCGACCTCCACCCCGTAGGTCTCGCGCAGGTAGGCCGCGAAGTCCGCGTACCTGCGGGCGGTGATCTCCACCCGCTCCGCGGCGTCCCTCTCGTCCGGCAGCCCGGAGTCGATCATCGCGACCAGCTCGACGTTCTCCGCCCCGAGCTGCCGTGCGATCTCGAAGGCGAGGATCCCGCCGAACGACCATCCTCCCAGCCGGTAGGGGCCCGCCGGCTGCACCCTTCTGATCTCCTCCACGTACCGGGCCGCGCGCTCCACCACCCCCAGCTCGGTCCCGAGTCCCCCGACCTCCTCCAGCCGCTCCAGCCCGAACACCACCCGCTCCGCGCCCAGCGCCCCCGCCAGCAGCGTGTACACCCCCGTCGTCCCCCCGGCCGGATGCCCCAGGAACAGCGGCGTCCGCGTCCCGCCTCCCCCGGCCAGGTAGGCGCGGGCCGCCTCGGTGAGCGGGCGGACGACGCCCCGGGCCGCCTCCTCCTCGTCGATCGCCCGGACCAGGTCGGCGAGCCGCGCCCCGGTCAGCACGCCCTCGGCGGCCGGTTCCCGGCCGGCCTCCCTGCCGAGCACGCCGAGCACGATCGGCAGCACGTCCGCGGGGATCTCCTCGTCGATCCCGGGCTCGCGGCCCAGCACCCGCGCCAGCGCGGCCACGACCTGGCGCTCCGCCGCGTCCCTCGGCCCCACCGGCCGGACCCGGGCGGCCGTTCCCCGGACGCCCAGCCCGGCCGCCACGGCCGCGGCCACGTCGCCGAGGGTCGCGCCCTGGAGCAGGAGCGCGGCCGCCAGGCTCACCCCGAAGTCGTGCTCGACCGTCCCGCGCAGCCGGGTCGCCGCCAGCGAGTCGAGCCCCGCCTCGGTCAGCACCGTGTCCTCCCGCAGCCAGGCCTCCTCGAACCCCAGCACCGCGGCGGTCCGCTCCCTGATCTTGGCCGTGATCGCCGCCAGCGCCTCGTCCGGGTCCATCGCGCCCAGCGCCCCGGCCCCGGCCCACCCCGAGGCGCCGGCGGCACCGGCTCCGGCGCCCGCGAGCTCCGCGAGCTCCGCGAAGTACGGCATGCGCGCGATGCCCGGGAAGGCCGCCGCCGCCGCGGCCGCGTCCAGCCGGGCCACGCCCGCCGCGGCCGCGCCCCCGCCCAGCAGGGCCTCCAGTGCCTCCACGCCCTCTCCGGGGGTGATCGGCGTGACCGCGGGCAGCACCGCCTGGCTCGCGCCTCCGACCTCGGCCCAGGTACCCCAGTTGATCGTCGTGGCGGGCAGGCCCTCCGCCCGGCGCAGGTCGCAGAGCGCGTCCAGCCAGGCGTTCGCCGCCGCGTAGGCCGCCTGCCCCGGCGAGCCGAGCAGTGCCGCGGCGGACGAGAAGGCCACCCACCAGTCGGGGCCGGAGTCCCGGGTCGCCTCGTGCAGCGCCAGGCCGCCGTGGACCTTGGCCGCCCAGACCCGGCGCAGGTCCTCGGCCCCGACCTCGGCGACCAGCCGGTCGTCCAGCGCGCCGGCCGCGTGCACGACCCCGCGCAGCCGCAGGCCGCCCTCGGTGACCGCCGCCACCAGCCGGGCGGCCGTCCCCGGCTCGGCCAGGTCCCCGGTCACCACCCGGATGTCCGTGCCGAGCACGCGCAGCCTCTCGATGGTCGCGGCTCCCTCGGGGGAGGGCCCGGAGCGCCCGCCGAGCACGATCCGCCCGGCTCCCCGCTCGGCCAGCCAGCGGGCGACCACCAGTCCCAGCCCGCCGTACCCACCGGTGATCAGGTATCCCCCGCCGCGCCGTACGACCGGCCTGCCCGGCCGCCGCGCGGGCGGGGACTGGACCGTGAGGCGGGCGGTGTGCCGGACGCCGCCGCGCCAGGCGACCTCGTCGTCCGGGCGGTCGTCGGCCAGCTCGGCGAGGAGCGCCTCGGGGCCGTCGACGTCGGCCAGGCGGGCCCGCAGGCCGGGGTGCTCGAAGGCCAGCACGCGGACCAGCCCGCGCAGGGCGGCGGCTCCGGGATCGCCCCGCTCCCCCTCCCGTACGGCCTGCGCCCGCTCGGTGACCAGTCGCAGGCGCGTCCCGGTCCCGGCGAGGTCGCGGACGACGCGGGTGACGGCGAGGAGGAGCTCCTCCGCCCCGGCCGGGTGCAGCCCGCCCGGGACCAGGACCACGACCTCCCCGGCCTCCCCGAGATCCCTGACGTCCCCGATGCCTCCGACGCCTCCGACGCCTCTGACGGGCTCCGGGGCCTGGACCGGGCCGTCGGCGGGTGCCGGGCGCTGGGCCGGGACCAGGGAGGGCTCGGCGCGGAACGCGGGCAGCCGGGGCAGGGCCGCGCGCCGGACGGCGTGCCCGGCGGAGGCGAGCCCGGTGGTGAGAAGCTCGGCTCGCGGATCCCCCTCACCAGCCACGATCAGCCAGCCGCGAGCCGAGCGCCGACCTGGTCCATTCCCACCTTGAGCGAGATCGACACCCGTGGCGTCCGCTGAGCCGCCACCGGTGTCCCGGCCGTCCGGCGTCCCGGCCCCGGAATCCGTGGTCCACACGCGCCGCACGAGTTTGCCCGCCAGGGGGACCGGCACCTCCGCCGCCGGGATCCGCCGGGTCAGCACGCCCGTGGGGGCACCGTCCGCGGCCAGGTGCTCGACCTCGACCGGGACCTCCGGCCGGCCGGCCGGGGAGAAGGCCGCCAGCCGGGCGGCCAGCTCCGCGGGGGCCGGGACCGCGGAGGCCGGGGGCGAGTCGACGGCGACGGTCGCGGTGCCGTACCGGACCCAGATCCCCGCGGCGTTCACGGCGTCGATCTCGACACCGCCGGACGAGGTCAGGGTGGTGGTGACCGTGGCGGGCAGCGGCAGCAGCGCGTCCAGGGTGACGTCGGTCAGCTCGGCCCCGCCGTACACCTCGGCCGCCGCCGCCTGGGCGAGCGCGGCCACCGCGGCGAGCGGCAGCACCGGCAGGCCGTGCAGCCGCCAGGTCGCGGGGTCCAGCCGCCAGGGGGCGTCCGAGAGGTCCTCGACGGTCGTGCTCCACACGTGCCCCGCGGGGCTCTCGACGTGCGTGCCGAGCAGCGGGTGGGTGCCGGGCGGGAGCATGGAGCGGCGGGAGGAGCGGACCCAGTGGCGCTCGTACCGCCACGGGGCCGCCGGCACGTCGACGATCGCGCCCGCCGCGGCGAGGGCCGGGGAGGGCAGCGCGACCGCGACCGCGGCGAGCTGGACGGCGAACTCCTCGTCGTGGCCCCGGCGCAGGGAGTGGGTGACGACCGTGCCGCGCGGCAGGGTGTCGCGGAGCGGGGCGGCCAGGACCGGATGGGGGCTGATCTCGGTGAAGACGCCGTGCCCGTCCTCGGCGGCGGCCTGGACCGCGGCCATCAGCCGGACCGGGCGGCGCACCCCGGCGGCCCAGTAGGCGGGCTCGAAGGTGGGGACCTCCCGGGGGTCGTCGAACACGGTCGAGTAGAAGGGGATGTCGGGCTTGCCGCCCGCGATCTCGGCGAGCGCCTCGCGGAGCTTCGGCAGGAGCGGCTTGACCTGCGGCGAATGTCCGGCGCCCTCGGCGGTCAGCGTCCGGGCGAGCAGGCCGCGCGCCTCCACCTCCGCCGCGAACGCCGCGACCCGGCCGGGGTCCCCGGTGACGACGCACTGCCTCGGCGAGGCGTGGACGGCGACGTGCAGGTCCTCCGGGACCTCTTCGGCGGCCACCTCCAGCACGGCCATGGCCCCGCCGCCGCCCAGGGTGCCCAGCAGCCGGGCCCGGCGGCAGATCACCCGGACCGCGTCCGCCAGGCCGATCCCGCCCGCCACCACGGCCGCCGCGACCTCGCCCATCGAGTGGCCGATCACCGCCGCGGGCCGTACGCCGCGGGCCGTCCAGAGCCGGGCGAGCGCCACCTGCACCGCGAAGACCACCGGCTGGGCCGTGACCACGCCTCCGGCGTCGCGGCCCCCGGCGACGATCTCGCGCAGCGGGATCTCCGCCTCGGCCAGGAACATCGGGTCCAGCTCGTCGATCGCGGCGGCGAAGACGGGCTCCTGCGCGTAGAGCCGCGCGCCCATCCCCGCCCACTGCGAGCCGTACCCGGAGAACACCCAGACCGGGCCCGGTCCGCCCGCGACGGCCAGACCGGTCTCGGCCCTCCCTTCGTGCACGGCGCGTAGCCCGGCGGCCAGTTCCCCGGCGTCCCGGGCCACCACCGCGGCCCCGACCCGCCCCCGCCCGGCCCGCCGCGCGAGCGTGTGCGCGACGTCCTCCAGCGCCGTCCCGTCCAGGCCCGTCCCGCCCTGCGCCGCCCCGACCCGTGGCGCGCCGTCCCCGGCCCAGTCCGCCAGCACCCCGGCGTGGGCCCGCACCCGCTCCGCCGACACGTCCGTCAGCAGGAACACCCGGGCGCCGTCCCGGGGCGCGGGCTCCGTCCCGCCACCGGCCGCGTCGTGCGTGGCGCGGTCGAGGACGACGTGGGCGTTGGTGCCGCCGAATCCGAAGGAGGAGACGCCGGCCCGCGCCCGCGCGCCCGGCCACGGCGTGGGGGCGGTGACGACCTCCAGCCGCTCCCAGGGGATGTGCGGGTTGGGCTCGTGGAAGTGGATGCTCGGCGGGATCACCCCGTGGTGGAGCGCGAGCACGGTTTTGATCAGGCCGGTGATCCCGGCGGCGGCCTCCAGGTGGCCGAGGTTGCTCTTGGCCGAGCCGAGCAGCACCCGGTGCCCGGGGGGCAGCGCGGCGTCGATCGCCCGGGCCTCGATGGGATCGCCGAGGAAGGTGCCGGTGCCGTGGGCCTCGATGTAGTCCGGCGGCTCCAGCCCGGCGTAGGCCGCGCGCAGCAGTTCCTCCTGCGCCTCCGGGTTGGGCGCGACCAGGCCGTTGGAGCGGCCGTCCTGGTTGACCGCGGTGGCGCGGACCACCGCGAGCACCCGGTCCCCGTCGCGCCGCGCGTCCGACAGCCGCTTGAGCACCACGACGCCGCAGCCCTCGGCCCGGACCATCCCGTCGGCGGAGGCGTCGAACGCCTTGCACCGCCCGTCGGGCGCGGTTCCCCCGCCCCGGTCGAACGCGATCGTCACCACCGGCGAGAGCAGCAGGTTGACCCCGGCCGCCAGCGCCAGGTCGCTCTCCCCCGACCGCAGGCTGCGGACCGCCAGATCCGTGGCGACCAGGGACGACGAGCAGGCGGTGTCCACCGACATGCTCGGCCCGCGCAGGTCGAGCACGTACGAGAGCCGGTTCGCCGCGATGCTGAACGCCGCCCCCGTCGCCGTCCAGGCGTCCACGCCGGTGAGGTCCGCGGTGGTCAGGTAGGCGTACTCGTTGCCGGAGATGCCGACGAACGTCCCGGTACGGCTCCCGCGCAGCGAGCGGGGCGCGACCCCGGCGTGCTCCAGCGCCTCCCAGGCCGTCTCCAGCAGCAGCCGCTGCTGCGGGTCCATGGTCTCGGCCTCGCCGGGGACGATCCCGAAGAAGTCGGCGTCGAACCCCGCCACGTCGTCGAGGAAGCCGCCGTGCCTCGTGGCGCCCGCCAGCGCCTCGGCCGTGTGCGGGGAGCCGTCGTCGAAGGCCTCCCACCGCCCCTCGGGCACCTGCCCGACCGCGTCTCCCCCCGCCATGAGGAGCCGCCAGAACTCCTCGGGCCCGTGCACGGATCCGGGCAGGCGGCAGCCGACCCCGATCACCGCGATCGGCTCGTCCGGGCCGGCCGGCCGTACGGCCCGCGGAGCGGGGGCCGGGGACGAGGCGAGTCCCCGGGCCAGACGGTTGATCGTGGGGTACTCCCAGACCAGCGTGGGCCCCAGCTCCCTGCCCAGCAGGGCCTCCAGCTCTCCGGCGACGGCCACCGCGTCCCGGGAGGAGAGCCCGAACTCCTCCAGGGGCCGGTCCGGGTCGACGCCGGAGAGGGGAAGGCGGCAACGGGTGGCGATCCGTTCCGTGAGGAAGCGGCGGATCTCGTCTTCGCCGAGCAGGTCCACGGGGTGACTCCCAACAACAGCCGAAGTGACCGGTTAACTTACCGACCCTCATCGCTGTTAAGGAGTCCTGGCAGACCACAATCCACCAGGGCGTTTTGTCATGGTTGTGATAACGGCCACAGGCGGGAGGGGATTTGTCCGCGGGGCTCAAGCGGCGCCCGCCGTTTCGTTGTGAACGCGTGTAGCGACCGCCCGGTCACCCGCTCTAGGGTCGCCTGCCACGGCCCTCCTGTCGTCGGGCCGGGTGAAGGGAATGACCATGCGAGCTGTCCGACGCGGACTCCTGGCGATCGCGACCGCGGTGGCCGTCGGCCTGCCGACGGCGGCGCACGCGGCCCCGACCGGTCAGCCGGAGGCGGCCTCCCCGGCCGGGAGGAGCCCGTCGGGGCCCTGGCCGGCCGCGCTGCCCGGCGGCGCGCAGGTGGTGCAGGAGAAGTGGCTCGACTCCCGCACGGTCGACGTCATGGTCTCCTCCCCGTCGGTCGACGCGATCCTGCCGGTCCGGCTGCTGCTGCCCAGGGGCTGGTCGAAGCAGGCGAACCGCACCTGGCCGGTGCTCTACCTGCTCCACGGCGGGGTGGACAACTACACCGCGTGGACCAGGATGACCGGCGTCGAGGAGCTGACCGAGAACGTCGACGCCATCGTCGTGATGCCCGAGGCCGGCGGCGCCGGGAACTACACCGACTGGTACAACTACGGCAAGGGCGGCCCGCCCGGGTGGGAGACCTTCCACACCTACGAGGTGCGCCGCCTGCTGGAGGTCGGTTACCGTGCCGGGACCCGCCGGGCCGTCTCCGGCCTGTCGATGGGCGCCTACGGGGCGATGAAGTACGCCGCGCGGCATCCCGGCATGTTCCGCTTCGTCGGGGCCCACAGCGGCATCATGTCCACCCGGCTGCCGGGCATCCCCGACATCATCATGAGCGCCCAGGCCAACGCCAAGCAGGACCCGAAGGCCATGTGGGGGGACCCGCTGAAGAACCGGGACGTCTGGAAGGCCAACGACCCCTCCGCCCACGCCAGGAACCTGCGCGGCGTGAGCATCTACATCTCCAGCGGCACGACCAGCCTCAACGGCGAGCTCGACCCGCCCGGCACCCCGTGGCACCCGGCCCACCTGGGCGAGCCGGTCTCGGCCTACACGACCAGGCACCTGGTCGCCAAGCTCCGCCTGTACGGGATCAAGCCGGTGGTGAACCTCTACAAGAACGGCACCCACAGCTGGCCGTACTGGGAGCGCGAGTTCAAGCGCTCCTTCCCCATGATCCTCAAGGCCCTCGGCGCACGGGCCTCGGCTCCCCCGGCCGAGCAGGACACGCAGGCTCCCCCGCCGCCCGCCGAGGACGAGGGCGGCGACTGGGGCCTGGTGAACTAGCCGGAGACGGGGACCGGCCGGTCGCGGGGACGTCCCCGCGACCGGGCGGGCGATCAGGCGACGGTGAGGTAGATCTGGCCGAACGCCTCGCGGATCTTCTTCAGGTCGGTCGCCAGGTCCTTCTCCGGCGTGGCGGGGTTGTAGACGGCGGCCATGCGGCGCTGGATCGGGCCGAGCTTCGCCAGCTCGTCCCAGGCCGTCAGGTGCTTCACGCCCTGGGCGTCCTGGACGCGGGTCCACAGGTTGATCTGCTGGGCGGCGCCGTCCATGACCGGGGTGGAGACCCGGGTGGCGACCTGCTCGGCGGTGACGTCGCCGACGAGGCCGGTCTCCTCCGCGGCGACCTGGGCCAGCACGTCCCAGGCGCGGGCGCGGACCTGGATCCACTGGTTGCGGTGGGCCGCCGCGGCGTCGATGTCCCAGTCGGTGTAGCCGCCGTACAGCAGGCCGGTGTCGAGGGTGACCTGGTCGACCCGCCCGGCCACCAGGTGGGGCTCGATCTTCTCCGGGGCGAGCAGCGGGTGGCGCTTGGCCATCTCGGTCTTGCACGCCTCGTCCGCGCCGCAGGCGAACACGGGCACGACGGTGTGCACCCCCAGCCGCTTGCCGGGGGCCGCCTGGCGCAGCGCGGCGGAGGCGGCGGTGACGAAGGAGGTGATCTCCTCACCGGTCGTGAAGGTCGCGTTGTAGCCGAGCTGCGCGGTGAACCGGATCCCGGCGACCTCGGGCCGCGCGGCCAGCGCGCCGACGCGCCTGACGGCCGCCGCGAACGCCTCGGGACCGGCCTTCCAGTCGTCGGCCAGCTCGGTGTCGAGCCAGACCCGCAGCCCGGTGGTCTTGGCCGCGGTGACGGCCTGCCCGGCGGGGGTCTGCGCCGCCGCCTCGATCTCCGCCGCGGGGACGGCACCCCGCGGGGTCACCGTCTTGCCGGTGCCCGATCCCGGGTCGGCGGGGCTGCCCGGCTCAGGCTCGCTCACCGTGCCGTCGCCGCCCTCGGCGTGCCCGTCGACCGCGCACTCCTGACCGGTCTCGCACTCCGGCGCGCCGCCGTCCTCCGCGCCCTCCGGCAGCGGGGTGTTCTCGTCGCCGACGGTGCCGTCGCCGTCCGCCTCCGGGCAGGAGTTCCCCGGAGCCGTGCAGTCGAAGAACAGCCCGTCGTACGGACCGGCCTCCTTGAGGCGGGCGTTGTCGTTCTCCGCCCAGAACCTCACGACGTCGAAGGCCTCGTCGGGCTTGGCCAGCCACCGGCACTGGATGAACGCCGGCGCGTCGGCCCCCATCAGGTCCCTGCAGCTGCGCGGGTCGTCCTCGGAATGGGCCGCCGCCGCGGGGGCGACGACACCGATCAGCGTGAGCATCGAGCCGACGGCGACAGCCCGCCGCAGAGTAAGTCGCATGTTCTGAAACTTCCCGGTAAAGGCGGCAGAAACAATCTTTTGAACTTTACCTAGATCGCAACTCCCCGAACAGGGCCTGTCAGGAGATCAACGGCTCACCTCCGGCGCCCGGACCTCAGGCTCCCAGCGTCTGACACGCCCGCGCGACGCCGTCCTCGGCCCGCAGCCGCTCGCCCAGCCGCGCCGCCGCCGCCCGCATCCCGGCGTCCCGTACGGCCCGCGCCACCCTGCCGGCCAAGCCCTCCGCGGTGAGCCGCCGCACCGGCAGGGGATCGGGCCCGGCGCCCAGCGCGGCCACCCGGGCACCCCAGAACGGCTGGTCGGAGAAGAACGGGCAGACCACCCCCGGCACCCCGGCCCGCAGCGCCGTCCCCGTCGTTCCCGCGCCGCCGTGGTGCACCACGGCGGCCATCCGGGGGAACAGCCGCGCATGGTCCGCGTCGCCGATCACGAGCATGTCGTCCGCCCCGTCGCAGGGCAGGCCCTGGAGCACGCCGCGCATCCCGGCCGCGCGCAGCGCCGCCACCACCGTCCGGGCGGTCGCGGCCGGGTCGGCGGGGACCATGCTGCCGAAACCCACATAAACCGGGGGCGGTCCGGCGTCCAGGAAGTCCTCCAGCTCCGCCGGCGGGCTCCACGGGCGGTCCATGAACCAGTAGCCGGTCAGGTCCACGCAGTCCGGCCAGTCCGCCGGGCGGGCGACGACCGAGGGGCTCACCCCGCACAGCACCGGCACCCCGTCGGCCCGCGCCCGCCGGAACATGCCGCCCCGCATGGGCCCCAGCCCGAGCACCCGCCCGCGGAGGCGGTCGACCATCCGGCCGAGCAGCAGCCCGCTCAGCCCCTCGACGAGCGTGTAGCTGGCCCGGTTGCCCGCCGATCCCAGCGTGCGGAAGGGGACCAGCGGGTTGGGGAAGGCCCGGGTGGGCTCGCCGGGCTGGAAGTGCAGGAGCGCGTACGGCATGCCGTACCGCTCGGAAAGGTGGTGCCCGAGCCCGCCCAGGGCCGGGGAGAGCACCAGGTCGGCGCTGGCGCAGGCCGCGTCCACCTCGGTGACGAGCCGCTCGGCGAGGGGCTCCACGATCCGGCGGAACCCCCGGACGAACCCGGCGGGCCCGCTGCGCAGCCACGCCTGACCCTCCTCCGACTCCACGATCCGCAGCGGGTCCACGCTGATCGGGCTGAGCTCCAGCGTTCCCCGCGCGCCCGGGCCGCCGGCCTCTCCCCCGTCCGGGCGGCCGGCGCCCTGCGCCGCCGCGCCGTCCCGCCCGGCCTCCCGGAGATCGCCGCGCCTCCCGGCCGCCTCCTCGACCAGCCCGCCGTACCGCCCGGCCGCGACGACCGTCACCCGGTGGCCGCGCGCCGCGAGCCCGGCGCCGAGCGCCACGCAGGGCTGGGTGTCCCCGCGCGAGCCGAACGCCAGGATCGCGACCCTCACCGGAGGCTCACCAGGCTGACAGCGGCTCCCACCGCGACGAGCCCGGCGGCGGTGAGCAGACCGACGGAGTAGCCCGCGGTGAAGTTCGCCGAGCCGCTGACGATCACTCCGATGACCGCGATGCCGAACAGGCCGGAGACCTCTCGCGCGACGCTGAACACCCCTCCCGCGACGCCCGCCCGCGCCTCGGGGACCGCGCCCAGCACGGCCGAGCCCAGCGGCATGGTCAGCGCCGAGCCGATCCCGATCGCCGACACGGCGGGCAGCAGCTCGGCCCAGCCGTCCCCCGGCCGCAGGAACGCCACCGCGACCATGCCCGCCGCCACCAGCACGAGTCCCAGCGCGACCGTACGGCCCGCTCCCAGGCGGGTCTCCACAGCGGGGACCAGCGGTGTGACCACGACGACGAGCAGGGCGAGCGGTACGAAGGCCAGCCCCGACGCGGTCGGGTCGAAGCCGAGGACGCCCTGGAGGAACAGGGCGGTGAAGAAGAACACACCGTTGACGCCGAGCCCCCAGAGCACCTGGGCGACCACCCCGCCGGTGAACGCCCGCGCCCGGAACAGCGCCATGTGGATCATCGGGTCCCGGCCCAGCCGCTCCACGGTGACGAAGACGGCCGCCGCGACCACGGACACCGTCAGCGCCGCCACGATCAACGGTGAGGTCCAGCCCAGTTCGGCGCCGAAGGTCAGCCCGAACGTGCCGGCCGAGAGCACGACGACCGAGGCGACCACCCCCGGGACGTCCACCCGGGCGGCGGTCTCGTCGCGGGACTCGGGTACGGCGACGGCGGCGAGAGCGATCACCAGGACGCCGAGGGGAACGTTGATCAGGAAGACCCAGCTCCAGTGGGCGTGCTGGGTGAGATAGCCGCCGACCACCGGGCCGAGCGCGAGGGCGCCCGCGCCGGAGGCCATCCAGACGGCGACGCCGACCGAGCGCCGGCGGTCGTCGCCGCCGGCGGAGACCACGGCCAGCATCGCGGGCAGGATCAGCGCGGCACCGGCTCCCTGGACCAGGCGGGCCGCGACCAGCATCCCGGCCGAGGCGGCCAGTCCGGCGGCGAGGGAGGCCGCGGTGAAGACCGCGAGCCCGGCGACGAGGACCCTGCGGCGCCCGTAGACGTCGGCCAGGCGGCCTCCGGCGAGCATCAGCCCGGCGAAGGTGAGGACGTACCCGGTGACGACCCATTCGAGCGCGGCCAGCGAGGCGCGCAGTTCCGTCTGGATGGTGGGCAGCGCGACCGTGACGACCGTGTTGTCCAGGGTCGTCACGAACCCCGCCAGCCCCACGACCAGCAGCAGCAGGCCGCGCCGCTCGGGCCCGGCCCGGACCGGCGTCGTGCCGGTGGGACCGGCCACGGCCGTCCCGGCGAGCTCGCTCAATCCTCCACCTCCACCCACATCCACCCGGACCCGTCCGGCCGGAGCCGCACGACGCGGGTGGTCCGCCGCTCGACGGGCACCCAGCCGCCCGCCCGCTCCGGCCGTGACGCGGAGACGGGTTCCGGAACCGGCTCCGGCGCAGGCCGCCGTGCGGGCTGTGGCGGTGGCCGTCGCTCCGGCTGTGGCCGCGGCGGCTCCGGACGCGGTACGGCCCGCGGCTGCGGCACGGGCTCCGGAACCGGTGCGGCCGGCGCGGGCTCCCGGTGATGCGGCGGACCGGTCACCGGCGGGGCCGCAGGGACGACCGGGGACACGATCGGCGGAACGATCGGGGGGACGACCGGGGGCACCACCGGGAGAGCGGCCGTCACCTCCTCGATCGGCTCCGTGACGGGTTCCGGGTGTCCGGTGATCGGCACGATCGGCCGGCTGTCCTGGCGGTGTACCGGCGGCTCCAGCTGGTCGATGAGATGGCTGCTGACCACCGGGGCCCGTTGTGCGGGCGCGGGGTCCCGCGGGACCGGGGGGACCGGCCGGGCGGGAGCCGCGGGAAGGGGCGGCCGTGCCCGTGCCGCGGAAACGGCCGGCGCTACCGGCTCCGAGGGGCGGGCGGGAGCCGGAGACACCTGTGGAGCCGGAGCCTGCGGAGCCGGAGACACCTGGGGAGGCGGAGCGGGCGGCGCAGGCCGTACCGGGTGCTGAGGTGCAGGCCGTACCGGAGCGGGCGGCGCAGGCCGTACCGGATCCGGGCCGGCCGGGAGCGGCGGCGGGGAGGGCTGCTCCTCGTCCTCCTCGGCCCAGTGCCAGCCGGGGCCGTTCAGATTGGGCTTGACCACCTTCTTGCGCTTGCGCGGCGGACCCTGCGGGCCGGCCGGTGCGGCGGGCGCCCGGCCGGGCTCGGGCGTGGCAGGGGGCGCGGGGGCGGGTTCCGGGGAGGGCCGGGTGGGGCCCGAGGCCGGAGGGACCGGCGGCGGGAAGTCCAGCGGAGGCCGGGGGTAGGGGTTCGACCGGTGCTGGCGGGAGGAGGGCTTCGGCGGAGCCGGGGCGCCGTTGGGGGCGTGCGGAGCGAAGACGCCGCCGGTCGCGGGAGCGGCCGAACCGTTCGCGACGGGAGGACCGGCGACCGGGGGGACGCCCGCGCCGTTCACGGCCGGAGGAACGCCCGCGCCGTTCACGACGGGAGGACCGGCGGCCGGAGGGGTGGCGGGCACGCCGGTGACCCCGGGAGGCGAGGCGCCGTTGGCGGACGCGGGTGCGGGACGGTCGCGGGGTGCGGGGGCCGGTTCCTCGGCCCACTGCCAGCCGGTGCCGTCGGGAGTGGCCCGGATCACACGGACCGGCGCCCCGGTCGCCGGGCGGGGCGGTTCGGGGGCGGGGACCTGCGGAGGACGTGACGGGGTCTCCGGGCGGCGCGGTCGGGCCGGGGCCTGGTGGGGCGGCGTCTCCGGCCGGGAGCGGCGGGCCGGGACCTCCGGGCGCGGTGCGGGCGCGGCGGTCTCCTGGCGCGGTGCGGAGGCGGTCCCGGCGGAGATCTGCGGGGTGGGCGAGGAAGCCGTCAGATGCCGGGAGGCGCGGTGCGAGCCGACGGCGCCGCCCTCGCGCTCCACCGTCACGTAGGTGCCGCCGGGGGGGAGCTCCCCGACGGGGTTCAGATCGCGTTCCCGGATCTCGATGCGCCGGTGGAAGCCCTTCAGGGCGTCCGGGAGCCACCAGTTGGCGTTGCCCATCAACCGCATGGTCGCGGGCACCAGCAGCGCCCTGACCAGGGTCGCGTCGACCACGATGGCCACGAACATGCCGACGCCGAGCATCTTCACGATCGTGATCCCGGCGGTGGAGAAGGCTCCGATGACCACCAGCAGCAGCAGGGCGGCGCTGGTGATCACCCCTCCGGTCCTCTCCAGGCCGGCCGCGACCGCGGCGGTGTTGTCCCCGCTGCGCAGCCACTCCGCCCGGACCCGGCTGAGCAGGAACAACTCGTAGTCCATGGAGAGGCCGAACACCACCGCCAGGATCAGCACGGTGATGGTCGCCTCGATGCTCCCGGTCGGGGTGAATCCGAGGAAGTCCGCCAGGTTCCCGTCCTGGAACGCCCAGACGATCACGCCGAAGGACGCGCCCAGCGAGAGCACGTTCATCAGGATCGCCTTGACCGGCAGCACGATCGAACCGAACGCGGCGAACAGCAGCAGCCCGGTCATCAGGCAGACGACGAGCGCGGTCCACGGGAGCGTGGCGGTGAGGCTGGCCTCCAGGTCGAGCTGGGCCGCGGTGGGGCCGCCGACGACGACGTCCTGGAAGTTCGGCTCCCGGGTGAGGTCGCGGATCTCCTCGACCAGTGCGCGGGCCTCGTCCGACATCGGGTCCCTGTCGTAGCGGACCGCCAGCCGTACCGCGCCGTTGTTCTGCGAGACGCCCGTGACGTCGACCCCGGTGACGTGGTCGAGCCGCTTCAGCCGGTCCATGAAGGGCTTGACGTCCAGCGGGCCGACCTCGGTGACCGGGGTGATCCCGGAGTCGCCGACCCCCACCGGACCGATGCGCCCGCCCACCTCCGAGGTGAGCGCCCCCGGCGCGGTGGCGGTCATCGGCCCGACCAGGTCGCGTTCGACGAGCACGATGACGTCGATGGGGGCCATGGCGTTCCTGGCGAAGTCCCGGTCGATGCGCTCGGCGACCTGACGGCTCTCGAACCGGTCGGGCAGCACCCGGTGGTCCACGCTGCCGAACCGCACCCCGGTGAACGGCGCGGCCAGCGCGAGCAGCAGCACGCTGACGCCGACCAGGTAGAGCACCGGACGCCGCATCACGCTGGAGGCGATGGCGTGCCAGGTCCCGCCCCTGCGGGTGCCGAAATCGGGGGCGATCCTGATCGCGTCCACCTTCGGGCCCAGTACGGCCAGCAGCGCGGGGAGCACGACCAGCGCCGCCGCCATCGCGACCAGCACCACCGCCGCCGCGCCCAGCCCGATCGAGCGCAGGAACATCTGCGGGAACAGCAGCAGCCCGCAGAGCGAGGTCGCCACGGTCAGCCCGGAGAAGGCGACCGTGCGCCCGGCCGTCGCCATGGTCCGCACGACCGCCGTCTCCACCGGCGCTCCCCGGCGCATCTCCTCGCGGAAGGCGTTCAGCACGAAGAGGGAGTAGTCGATGGCCAGGCCGAGGCCGAGCATCGTGACGACGTTCAGGGAGAAGACCGAGACCTCGGTGACCTCGGTGAGCAGCCGGAGCAGCGCGAGCGCGCCGATCACCGCGAGCAGGCCGACGACGAGCGGGAGGCCGGCGGCGACCAGGCTGCCGAAGACCAGGACCAGCAGGACGAGCAGGACCGGCATCGAGATCGCCTCGGCCTGCTGCAGGTCGAGGCCGGTCTGCGTGTTGAGGTCCTTCAGCAGCGGGATGCGCCCGCCGACCTGGACAGTGTACCCGGCGGGGGCCTGCCGGAGCCGGTCCTTGATCGCCTCGTAGCCGTGTCGTGCGGTGATCTCCCCGCCGCGCAGGCTGACCAGCGCGTAGGTGGAGTGCCTGTCGGTGGAGACGAGTTCCCCGGCGTCGGTCGTCCAGTAGGTGGAGAACTTTCCGACGTGCTCGGACGGCAGCGCCTTCAGAGCCGCGTGCACGGCGTCCCTGAACCGGTCGTCGTCGGCGTCGATCTTCGGGTTGGTGTAGAGCACGACCACGTCCGGCGAGCTGCCGCCGAACCACTTCCCGCCCCACTCCGCCGCCGAGGTCGACTCGGCTCCCGGATCCTCGAACCCGCCGTCCGCCATCCGGCCGAACAACCCCAGCCCGAAGTAGCCGGCCAGGACCGCGAAGACCGTCCCGAGCACGAGCAGGGACCAGCGGCCCCGGTAGACCATCCGCCCAAGCGACTCGAACATCAGGCCCCGGCACCCGCCACGGCGCTCTCCGCGGCGTCGTTCCCCGCGACGGCCCCTTCGGGGCGTCCCGCCCCCGCCGTACCGAAGACCCCGTCCAGGTACGCCTGCGCGCACGCGCGCCGGGCGATCTTCCCGCTCGACGTGCGCGGTACGGCACCGGCCTCGGCCAGCAGGAACTCGTGCAGGCTCAGGTCGTGGTTCTTCGCGACGGCGGCCCTGACCCTGGCCTCGACCTCGGCCGGGTCCCGGCCCGCGGCCTTGCGGGAGCGTTCGGCCACCACCACCAGCCGCTCGGTCTCCTCACCCGGCACCGCGAACGCCGCCACGTGGTCCCGGCGGACGGCGGCGTCGGCCTCCTGCACGGTCACTTCCACATCCTGTGGATAGTGGTTGCGCCCGTCGACGATGATCAGGTCCTTGATCCGTCCGGTGATGTAGAGCTCGCCCTCGTGGATCACGCCCAGGTCCCCCGTGCGCAGCCAGGTCCCCTCCTCGCCCTCCAGCACGTTGCCGAAGGTCTCGGCGGTGCGCTCCGCGTCGCGCCAGTAGGCCCGCGCCACGTTCGGCCCGCGCACCCAGATCTCGCCGACCTCCCCGTCCGGCCTGACCGTGCCGTCCGCGGCCACGACGACCACGTCCTGACCGGTCGGCACCCCGCAGGAGACCAGCTCGCTGGCCCGCGGGTGCCCGCCGTACGCTCCGCCGACCGGTACGGCCCGCCCGGCGGTGAGCTCGTCCCGGTCGAAGACGGTCACCCGCGCGGGCAGGTCCCGGTCCATCGCGGTGACGAAGACGGTCGCCTCCGCCAGGCCGTACGCGGGGGTGTGCGCCTCGGGCCGGAGCCCGCACACGGCGAACTCCTCGGAGAACCGGTTGATCGTGCTGCCCCGGAGCGGCTCGGCACCGTTGAGCATGACCGTGACCCCGGACAGGTCGAGCGTGGCCTTCTCCTCCTCGGTGACCCGGCTCGCCGTGTACTCGTAGGCGAAGTTGGGGCCGCCGGTGAACACGTCGTCGTACGCGCTGAGCATGCGCAGCCACCGGACCGGGTGCATGACGAAGGCCACCGGGTCCATGAACACCGCGTGGTTGCCGCCGACCATCGGCGCGGCGATCGTCGCGATCAGCCCCATGTCGTGGAAGAGCGGCAGCCACAGCGCCGCCGTGGACGTGCGGGGCGTGGCGCGGAAGGCCTTCCAGAGCTGCTCGGCGTTGGCGGTGAAGTTTCCGTGGGAGATCTCGACCCCGGCGGGGGCGCGGGTGGAGCCCGAGGTGTACTGCAGGTAGGCCAGATCGCCGGGACCGACCGGCTCGGGCTCCCACTCGTCGGCGAGCAGGCCGGAGACCGTGTCCAGGGTGACGACCGCCTTGGGCCGGGGTGCGGGGCACCCGTCGATGAACGCCCTGACGCTCTCCAGCGCGGAGCTCGTGGTGAGCACGCAGACCGGGTCGGCGTCGGCGTAGGCCCGGATCAGCCGATCGGCGTGGCCGGGCAGGTCGGGGGCGAACAGCGGCACCGCGATCACCCGCGCGTACATCGCCCCGAGCATCGCGACCACGTACTCCAGCCCCTGCGGCGCCAGGATCGCCGCCCGCTCCCCGGGCCGGGCCACCTCGCGCAGCCGTACGGCCAGCGCCCTCGCCCTGAGGTCGGCCCCGGCCCAGGAGAGCGTGTTCCGGGTCCCCTCGGGGGAGTCCGCGTAGTCCAGGAAGGTGTAGGCCGGGGCGTCCGGGATCTCCCTCGCCCACCGCGCGACTCGGACGATCAGCGGCTCGCTCATGCTCGGAGGTCCCCTCGCCGGAGTACAGGGACCTAGCAACCTACGGCAGGTGATCCGCGTAGTTCTTGCCAAACACCTGCACATTCCTCGTCGCCGGTTATTACCGGCATGACAACTGACAATCGGCCGGTCAGACGGCCGTCTTCCGTCGTCCTCGATAATCAGGAGCATGCGCCACACCCCTGGGACGTCCTGATGGCGGCCGAGTCCTCGCAGACCCTCGAACGCGGCCTGCGCCTGCTCCGCCTGCTCGCCGACGGCCACCGGGGGCGCACCCCCACCGAGCTCGCGGCCGAGCTGGGGCTGAGCCGGCCTGCCGTCTACCGGCTGCTCACGACCCTGCAGGACGGGGGGTTCGTCCGCCGGGACGGCGAGGGCCGGGCGCATCTCGGCTTCGGCGTGCTCGTCCTGGCGCGCGCCGTCCATCCCCTGCTCCGGGAGGGGGCGCTGCCCGCCCTGCGCCGGCTCGCCGAGGAGGTCGGGGCCACCGCCCATCTCACCATCGCCGAGGGCGACGACGGGCTCGCGGTGGCGGTGGTCGAGCCCTCCTGGACGGACATGCACGTCGCCTACCGCGAGGGTTCCCGGCACCCCCTGAGCAGGGGCGCCGCGGGCCTGGCCATCCTCGCCCTCCGCGAGGGCCGTACCGGCTACGTCGCCACCGAGGGCCAGCTCCAGGAGGGCGCCCACGGCATCGCCGCTCCCGTCCCGGGCCTCCCCTGGCTCGAGGCCTCCGTCGGCGTCATCTCCTTCACCCCCCTCGATCCCGCCGACGTCGGTCCCCTCATCACCGCCGCCGCCGGATCCCTCTCGCTCTCCCTGTCCTGACCCCGCTCCGTTTACCACCGGCGCCCGTGGTAGATCGTCCGCGGATTCTCCGATGGGACAGGCATGGATCTTCGGCGGATCGACCACGACCGTCGGCAGGATGACCACGCGCCCATCGGCAAACTGCGCACTGTCTTGTCGGCAATCTGCGCATGCGATCATCGGCAAATTGCTCGTGATCTTATCGGCAGATTGCGCACAGACACAGCGGCAAATCGCCGATCCAGCGAGGATGGGAGGATGCGGAGAGCCATCGACTACCGTCCTCGTAGGGCCTTCGATCTTGTCACGGAAGCGCTCCTCGACACGCGCGTCGTCGTCGTCAACGGTGCCCGCCAGGTGGGAAAGAGCACGCTCGCCGAACTCGTCGTCCGGGAGCATCCCGATGCAGCAGCCAGGTTCCTGGACCACCCTCTGACGCGCAGCGCGGCGGTGGAAGACCCGATCCGGTTCATCGACCACGACGGACTGATGCTCATCGACGAGGTTCAACGCGTTCCAGATCTCTGGCTTGCCATCAAGTACCTGGTCGACCGGGACCCGCGCCCGGGGCGGTTTCTCCTGACGGGGTCCGCACGGCTACTCAGCCTGAGCAGTCTGCCCGACAGCCTGCCGGGCAGATCTGAGACGATCGAGCTCTGGCCGCTCTCCCAAGGAGAGATCGACGGCGAACCGGACGGCTTCGTTGATGCAGCGTTCACGCACGGCGCCGACCTCCGGGCGGAATCCCAAGACCTGCGCCGGAAGGACTACCTGACGAGAGCGGAACGAGGGGGGTTCCCCGAAGCGGTCCAGCGGGAAACACCGCGGCAGCGTCATCGTTTCTTCCAGAACTACATCGACGATCTCATCTCGCATGATGTCAAGCAGGTGGCGGACATCCAGCGCGCCGGAGACATGCGGCGGCTGATCTCGCTGCTCGCGGCTCAGACCGGAGGGCTGCTGAGCGCCAACCGACTTGCCAACGAACTGGGCATCGTTCGCTCAACCGTCCAGAGATATCTGGAGATTCTAGAGACGATCTATTTGATCCGCCTCATCCCCGGATGGTCGACCAACGCGACCACCCGTGCGCTGGCGACTCCCAAAGTCACCTTCATCGACACCGGCCTCGCCGCCCACCTCACCGCAGGACCGCTGGCGGACCTCTCCGTCGGCGGACTGGTAGAGAATTTCGTGCTCGGCGAGATCGCCCGGCAGCTCTCATGGTCTGACCTCGGAGCGAGCATCTATCACTATCGTGATCGCGATAAACACGAGGTCGACGCGATCATCGAGGACAACGCCGGCCGAGTCATCGGCATCGAGGTGAAAGCGTCGGAGACCGTACGATCTGCAGACTTCAAGGGACTGCGTCTGCTCCAGGGCCGTCTTGGATCACGGTTCCTGGCGGGGTTCGTCCTGCACTGCGGGTCGCAGTCGCTGAGCTTCGGAGACGGCCTCACCTGCCTTCCCATCTCCGCCCTCTGGACCACCCCGCGCCCGTAACCCGTTGCCGGTCCGCCGCCACCGATCCGCCCATCAGGAAAGCGGCTCGAGAAACTCCAGGCGGTTGCCGTGGCAGTCCTCACTGTGGAAGCGGCGCATACCGGGGATGTCGCCGGCGAAGGCGCCCGGGTGGCCGGCGTCGGTCAGGCGGCGGGCCCAGGCGTCGAGGTCGTGGACCAGGAGGCCGGGGTTGGCCTTGCGGGCAGGTCAGTTGCACATGATGCAGCATCACGACTCCCCACCTCTATCTCGATATCAAGATATTTGATGTGGTGATATCAGGGAAGCGGGTACGGCCGGGAGCCGCGGGGTGCGGCCCCCGGCCGTGCGGTCAGATGGTGGGGTGGAGACGGTCGAAGAGGATCCGCCAGCGGTCGGGGTGGACGTGCGCGACGACCGTCGCGGGGTCGATCCCGGCCTCGGCGAAGGCGGCGTCGACCTGCGCCACCGGGTGGCGCAGCCGCAGGGTCGCGTGCAGCGAGCCGCCCAGCCCGGTGAAGCCGTAGGCCACGAACTCCTGGTAGCCGGGCAGGTCGGGCCCGTGCGGGCGGCGGTCGATCCGCAGGACGGCGGAGTCGACCGCGGGCACCGGCCGGAACGCCTCACCGCCGATGCGGTCCATCAGGCGCCAGCCGTACCAGGGCCAGGTCTGCACGGTCAGCATGCTCCAGCGTCCGAAGTCGCCGGTGCGCTTGCGCGCGTATTCCAGCTGGGTGAGCAGGGTGGCCGAGGTGAGCCCGGGTGCCCGCAGGCACCAGTCGACGATCTTCGAGGTGATCGCGTAGGGGATGTTCCCGGCGACCGCGAACGGCTCGCGCGGCGCGCGGGCGACCAGGAAGTCCCCCCGGACGACGCGGATGCGGGACTCGGCCCGGGTCCGGGCGGCCAGCTTCCCCGCCAGCAGCGGATCGATCTCGTAGCCGACGACCTGGCCGCAGGTCCCGGCGAGCGCCCGGGTCAGGACGCCCTCCCCCGCGCCGGGCTCCAGGACCAGGTCATGTGAGCCGGCGGCCGCCACGATCCGGGCGACGGCGCCGGGGTCGACGAGGAAGTTCTGCGACAGGACACGCCGTGCCCGGTCGCGATCGGTTCTGCCGCCGCCGGCGCGGGCTTTCTTCTGGGTGTGCGAGTAGTTTCCGTGAGCGAAGGACTGCGCCACAGGTGTCGCCCTTTCGGGTCCGAGAGGAAATGGTCTCGGAAGGCCCGGGGCACGCGCAGAGACGGGGCGGATTCCCCGAAGACAGGGTTCCCGCGGAACGGGTCCCCTGGTCGAGTGGATCGCCTCTCTACCGGCCCAGGACCGGGCCGCGGCGGAGGCGGACGAAGAACAGCGGCGCGGGGCACGTGACGGACATGCGGCTCACGCTATGCAGTGCCGTACCGGCTCGCAAACGGTTTTCCACCGGCACGACTAACGCCGACTGAGAAGTGGTAGCTGGACGACATTTCTCAGTTGCTCTCAGTCGTCTTCCCACCGGCCGCCCCTCCGGCACCGCTGTGCGCCGGGGGCGAACGTCCGCTTCGAGCGAGATGCCCCGCGTTAGGTTGCGGGCATGGCCATGATCGACTGCAACGGGGCGAGGCCGGCGTACGACGAGGCCGGGCGGGGTCCGCCGATCACCGCACGGGAGACCGGGTCACCTCGGAAACTTCGGTCCCGGTCCGTAACGGACCCCCTTCCCTCCCCGGGCCTCTCCGATCTTGCCGAGGAGTTCGCGCTCCCGGAGGGAGTTGAGGATGTCCCTTGCGGCGAACACGTGGATGTCGAACAGCCGCTGAATCGTCCGGTTCGTGACGAAGCCGTACTCCCGGACATGGTCGATGATCTTCTGATCGGTCTCGTCCAGGCCGCGACGCCGGTACGTGACCGCCCGGCCCATCGCGGCCACGCTCTCCGAGCGGAGCCGGTAGGCCGGGAATGCCTTGGCCGCCGTCCGGCGGGTCGGCTCCACCAGGTTATGCTCGTCCGCCATCGTCCGCAGGACGTCCTGCGCCTCGGCTGCGGAACGCTGGATCGCGCCGGCCAGCCGGTTCGCGTCGACGCTCGCGCTGTGCCGGAGGGAGGACAGCGCCAGCAGCACGTTGACGTCCCTCGCGGCCTTCGGGGGAAGACCGCCGACGAAGCGGGCGAAGGAGTCGTTGCCTATGCCTCCCGCGAGGGTGACGCGCACGAGGGTGCCGCTGTCCTCGAACTGAGGGGGCTCCTTGCCGAGGCGGAGCATCTCACGGTAGGCCCGGTCCACACCCTGCCCGGTCCGCTCGGCGAGTTGCAGGCCCGCGACCGTCTCGGTGAGCAGGCGGTTGCGGGGCGTCGACGGGTGGGTGAGGATGTTCTGCGCGGTCACACCACTGACCAGGCCGCCCGGACTGATGATCGCCAGCCGTTCGGGCGAGTGCTCGATGTCCACCGTCCCACCGGTCTCGTACGACCGGTGGATGAAGGCGTTCACGATCAGCTCCCGCACGGCCTGCTCGGGATAGTCCGAGAGCTGGAGCTGCACCCCTCCGGCGAGATTCAGCGGGTGCACCTCGCGACGTGCCTCAACGGCGTCCACCAGGGACTGGATCGCCGCCAGCATCGGCCGTCCGGCGCGCATCCTGCCGGTCGCCTCCGCTCCCAGGCTCGGCCGGAACTGATAGGAGTAGCCGTAGCTCGGCACGATCCGCTGGAGCACGTGCTCCTCGGCGAGCAGAAGCACCGCCGCGTTGGTGACGCCCCCGTCGGCGGTGACCAGCCGCAGGGCTTCCAGCAGGGCACGGTCACCGAGATCTGCGAGGTGATCCCGGCCGCTCGCGGTCAGCAGGCGGCGGAGCCTGGCGAGCTCGACCGTGCTCAGATGGGTGATGTCGGCAACGGAGACGTCCGCCGACCAGTCCACCTGACCCCGGGCGATCATCACCTCGCGCTGCTGGTCCGGTGGGAACGGCAGGCATTCCTTCCCCAGCCGGCGAGTGGCGAGACCTGCGGCGTTGCTGTGCGGAAGCACCCCCGGGGGAACACTGAGCAGGATCAGCCGGATGCCGTCAACGACCTTCTCCCCGACGAACGGAGTGATGTGCGGCCTCGTACGGTCGAACACGCCTTTGCGGATCTGATCGACGGTGTAGCCGACCGGCACGCCGCGCAGCGCGTCCGCACGCTCGCGAGCCCTGTCGTCGACTCCCAGCACCACCGTGCCGCCCTGGGCGTTGGCGAAACAGACCAGGGCGTCGGCCAGCAGGTTGAGCGTCGCCTTCGGCGACTCCGCCACGAGCTTGAAATCAAGCGTGTCCGTCTCGAGGGCGTCGGCGGTGACACCCCGCCCAAGGACCCGCAGGGCCATTTCCACCTCATCCGGCATCACGCCACTGAGGCTAACTGAGAAGTGGTATCCAAACAACGTTTCTCAGTTGCTCTCAGTCGTCTTCCCACCGGCCGCCCCTCCGGCACCGCTGTGCGCCGGGGGCGAACGTCCGCTTCGAGCGAGATGCCCCGCGTTAGGTTGCGGGCATGGCCATGATCGACTGCAACGGGGCGAGGCTGGCGTACGACGAGGCCGGGCGGGGGTCCGCCGACCGGCCCGCGGTGGTGTTCGTCCACGCGGGGATCGCCGACCGGAGGATGTGGGAGCACCAGTTCCAGGCGCTGTCCGAGAGCCACCGGGTGATCCGCTACGACTGGCGCGGCTACGGCGAGTCCGGCGACGCCGAGGGGGAGGTCGCCCACCACGAGGACCTGCTGGCGCTGCTCGACGCGCTGGAGGTGGAGCGGGCCGTGCTGGCCGGCTGCTCGATGGGCGGGTCGTACGCCGTGGAGGCCGCCCTCGCCGCCCCCGGCCGGGTGGCCGGACTGGTGCCGATCTGCTCCGGGCTGGGCGGGCACGACTGGCCGCCGGAGATGCTGGCGCAGGCCCGCGAGCGCGTGCACAGCGCCGTCCCGGCCGACCGGCTGAGCGCCTACCGCGACAGGACGGACACGGTCGATCCCGCCGACGTGGAGGCGATGGCCAGGGCGCAGGTGCTGTGGCAGGTCGCCGGTCCCGAACGCGGGCGGGACGACCTCACGCCCGAGGTCTGGGAGGCGGCGGTGGAGATGTGCCGGGGCGTCTTCACCCGGCTCTGGAGCGGCCCGCGCTCCGTCGAACGCCGGCTCGACCCGTCCGCCAAGAGCCGCCTGGGCGAGGTGCGGCAGCCGACCCTGGTGATCAACGGCCTGGCCGACGTGCCGGGCATCCAGGAGGTGTCGGACCTGCTGGCCGAGGGCGTCGAGGGGGCCCTCAGGATCGACCTGCCGGCCACCGGCCACCTGCCGCCTCTGGAGCGCCCGCATGAGGTGACCGCCGCTCTGACCGGTTTCCTCGCCGCTCTCCGCTGACGGTCCCGCCCGCCGTACGGCCCCGGCCGGCCGGCACGGCGCGCAGCATCCGCTCCGTTCCTCGACCGGTCGATGCGATCGGTGGGCGATAAATCCACGTTGCAAGCGTGATGACCGGAACCGGATTGCTTGTCCCGCTGGTGGGCAGACCGAACTCGTCAGGGCGAGCTCAGGGGGGAGACGGGGCCGTGACGGCGGTAGATCCTGCTCGTGATTCGCAGCGGCTGCGGGTGCTGCGCGCCATGGGCCTGTTCGACGCGCCTGAGACGCCCTCGCTCGATCGGCTGGCCCGGCTGGCGGTCCGGTTGCTGGGCGCGGCCGCCGCGACGGTGCTCCTGGTCGACCGGGAGCGGCAGACGGTCCTCGGCGCCGCGGGACCGGCGGGAAAGACGGGTGCGCATCCGCAGGGGACGGCGGAGCCGGGACAGAGCGAACCGCCGTGCCCCTTCTGCGAGGACGTCGCCGCCGCCGGCGCGCCGCTGGCGCTGGCCGACACCCGCGACGACGGGCGGTGCGACGACGCCCGGACCGCTCATGGGCTGGACGTGGCCGCCCACCTGGGGTTCCCGCTCCGTACGGCCGGCGGCGACACGCTCGGCTCGCTCTCGCTGACCGACACGCGCCCGCGGCAGTGGAGTCCGGAGCAGTTGGAGACCGCCGCGGACCTCGCCGCGACGGCGGAGTCGGAGATCGCGCTGTGGCTGGCCCGCGGCGAGGCGCTCCTCTCGGCGACGCGCCTGAAGACGATCCTCGACCGGACCCCCGACGCGTTCGTCTCGATCGACGGCGACGGGGTGGTGACGGCGTGGAACGCCGCCGCCGAGCGGCTGTTCGGCTGGTCGTCGGAGGAGGCCGTGGGGCGGGACGTGGCCGATCTGGTCATCCCCGACCAGTTCCGGGCGACGCACTACCAGGGCCTGCGCCGGGTGCGGGAGACCGGCAGGTCGGACAAGACGGGCCGGCGCATGGAGCTGACCGCCAGAGCCCGGGACGGCCGGGAGTTCCCCGTCGAGATGACCCTGCAGGTCGACGTGGAAGGCGCCGAGCCGGCCTTCCACGCGTTCGTCCACGACATCAGCTCGCGGCACCGGGCGGAGATGCTGCGCGAGGCCCAGTACGCCGTGGCGCGGGTGCTGGCCGACGCCGACTCCACCGAGCAGGCCGCCGTCGGCACGGTGACCGCCGTCACCGAGGCGCTGGGCTGGGCCTGCGGCGAATACTGGCGGGTCGCCTCCGACGAGACCGGCATCACGCGCATCTGCTCCTGGAGCAGGCCCGGCCTGGACCTGTCGGCCTTCACCGACGAACGGCCGGTCACGCTCCAGCGGGGGCAGGGGCTGCCCGGGCTGGTGTGGGCCACCCGGCAGGACGCCTGGATCCGCGACATGCCGAACGACCCTTACGACTTCGTCCGGAAGGAGGCCGCGCGCCGGTGCGGCCTGCACACCGCCGCCGGACTGCCCGTGCACAGCGGCCGGCAGGTGTTCGGCGTGCTGACGTTCTTCGCGGAGACGATCGAAGAGCCCGACGACGACCTCGTCGCCATGCTCGACGGGGTCTGCGCCCATCTCGGCCGCTACAAGGAACGGCGTCGCGCGGAGAAGCTCTCCCTGGCGCTGGACGCCAGCCGGCGCCATCTCGACCGGGTCATCGCCCAGCTCAACGACTTCGTGTGGACCGTCGAGGTCACTCCCGACCGCCGGGCCCCCCTGATCTACACCAGCCCGAACAGCACCGGAGTGTTCGGCGGGCCGATCCCTCCCGGCACCGACATACTCCGGCTCATCAAGAGGCACATCCATCCCGACGACGTGCCGGCCTTCGACTCCTACCGGGCCGCGCTCGCAGCCGGGGAGCCCGCGGAGGTCGAGTACCGCGCCACCGGGGCCGACGGGATCGTGCGCTGGCTCTGGACGCGGGCGATTCCCCGCCGCGAGGACGGCCGCCTGTTCATCGACGGCATCACCACCGACGTCACCGAACGCCACCATCTCGACGAGGAGCGCGAGCGTCTGCTCGCCCAGGAACAGGAGCAGGTGCGCCGGCTGCGCGACCTCGACCGGATGAAGGACGAACTCGTCGCCGTGGTCAGCCACGAGCTCCGCACCCCCATCGGCGCCATCCGCGGCTACGCCGAGATGCTCACGGACAGTCCCGGCCTCGATGACGAGCACCGCATGTTCGCCGACGTCATCGACCGCAAGAGCGCGCACCTGCAGCGCCTCGTCGACGACCTGCTGGACCTGGCGCGTTTCGACGCCGGGCACATCGGCCTCGACCCCCGGCCGCTCTCCCTGACCCAGCTGGCGGGCCAGGCCGTCGACGACCACCGGCCCTCCGCCGACGCCAAGCAGCTCACCCTCACCGCAGACCTGACCGGCCGGTTGCCGGTGCACGCCGATCCCGTACGGCTGCGCCAGGTGCTCGACAACCTGCTGTCCAACGCGATCAGGTACACCCCGGCCGGCGGCACCGTCACCCTCACCGCCGGGCGCGAGGGCGACAACGCCGTGATCGCCGTCACCGACACGGGCATCGGCGTCCCCTCCGAGCAGTATGCGCAGTTGTTCAACAGGTTCTTCCGCGCCTCCACTGCCCTGGAGTCGGGTGTCAAGGGCACCGGACTCGGACTGGCCATCACCCGCGCGATCGTCGAGGCGCACGGTGGCACGGTCAGCGCCGCGCCCCGGGACGGAGGCGGCACGGTCTTCAGCGTGCGCCTGCCCGTCGACCCCTCGGTCGAGACGTGAGCGCCCCCGCCGGGTGATCGGCTCAGGCCGCCGCCCCTGCGCCGGTGTCCGCAGCGCCCGGGGAGCACGGTGCGGCCCCGGCACCCGGTGAACGGGGTGCGGCCCCGGCACCCGGTGAACGGGGTGCGGCTCGCTCGACCCGGTCCCGGCCGAGCCGCTTCGCCTCGTACAGCGCCTCGTCGGCGGCCCGCAGCAGGTCCGACGGGCTCTGCCCAGGGAGGAGCGCGGCGACGCCTCCGCTGAAGGTGACCGAGAGCGGACCGCCCCCGACTCCGATCGCGGCCCGGCCCACCCGCCGGCGCAGCTCGTCGACCCGTTCCCAGGCGGACTCGGCCGTGGCGCCGGGCAGCATGAGCACGAACTCCTCCCCTCCGTAGCGGGCGACCACGTCGTCGTGACGGACCTCGCCGGCGAGCAGCCTGGCGATGTGCACCAGTACGACGTCGCCGCCGCCGTGTCCGTAGGCGTCGTTGATCCCCTTGAAGTGGTCGACGTCGACGAGCGCCAGGCCGAGCGGCGTCCCCTCCTCGGCGGCGCGGGCGACCTCCCGGGTCAGCGCCTCCAGAAGGTGGCGGCGGTTGTGGAGTCCGGTCAGCGGATCCCGGACCGCCTGCTCGGCCAGGTCCGCGCGCAGCGCCTCGATCGTCTCCAGTTGCTCGCGCAGCCGTACGTTGGCCTTCTCGGCCTCGTGCCGCCGCCGGTTGAGCTCGGTGACGTCGCGGGTGACGAGCACCCAGCCGACGCACTGGCCGCGGCGGTCCCGCACCACGCTGGTGCGCACGTGCAGGTCGACGCCCCGGCCCAGCACGTCCGTCACGGTCTGGTCGGTGCTGCCGTCCTCCGACAGCGCGAAACCGAACCCCGGGATCTCGTGGAGCGACTTCCCGGTGACCTCGTCCGGGAACCCGGCCCTGCGCAGCAGTTCCCGGGCGGAGGCGTTGACGTTGAGGACGCGGCCGGATCGGTCGATCACGCCGACCGCGTCGCTGATCGTGTCGAACACCTGCCCGTGCGCCACCTGGATCTGCCGCTGCGGAAGCGATCTGACCAGCGCCCCGTAGGCGATGACCATCGTGACGCTGAGCCCGATCGCGGTCAGGTCCGGCAGGCGGACGGGCAGCGACATCCCCGCGATGTTGGCCGCGACGGGCGGGGTGAACGCGGTGATCGTCCAGGCGTGCACCTGCCGCCGGCCCGGGGGCGCCTGCCGCCGGGCGCGGACCACCAGCGCCAGGCTGACCGAGAGCAGGACGTAGACGTAGGCCATGTGCGGCCAGAAGAGCGGGCCGGGAGCGGAGACGAGCATCCCCTCCGGGCCGGCGGGCTCGGCACGGGCGAAGAGCAGGTGGTGCCAGGGGTTCGTCAGCGCCAGGCCCGCCGCCGCCGCGGGATCGGCCGCCAGCAGCAGGACGGCCCGGCGGGAGACCCGCCAGGCACGGTTCGCCACGATCTTGGACAGGCAGAGGACGCCGGCCACGACGGCGGCCGACGCGACGGTCGAGGCGGTCGCGGCGAGCCACGCGCCGGTGGGGCCGGACGCCAGGACCTGCACCATCCCCATCACGGACATCACGGCGGTCCCCGCCCCCATGAAGGTGTTCACACCTGAGAGAGGGGACTCCCGCCGGAGCCGGCTGACGACCGCCACCGCCCCCGCCACGGCGGCCGACACCGCGAACGCGACGGCGAGGAACACCCCCATGGACACCCTTCCTTCCGTGACCGGACTCACACGTGTCGTGATCGCCCATCGGCGGGGACGCCGCCGAGCTGAGCACAACCCGGGCGGCGGCCGTACGGAGGCCCGTGGGCGCCCGGCCACGTCCGGAGCTCTCGGGGGCCTCCCTCCGGGGTCCCCGCGTCCGCGCGGGCCACGGCTCGTGTTTGACATCCCCCGCCCGGTGACAGATGGTTGTTCGTATAGAGGACGCTAGTGTCCGATAGTCGGACATAGGTGGGAGAAGCGCATATGCCGTACTACCGCATGGTGGGTGACGTACCCCGCAAGCGACATGTTCAGTTCCGGCGGCCCGACGGCGGGCTGTACGCCGAGGAGCTGATGGGCGAGGAGGGCTTCTCCAGCGACTCGTCGCTCCTCTACCACCGCCACCTCCCTACGGCGATCATCAAGGCGGAGGCGGTCGAGCCCGGCGCGGCCTCGGCCCTGACCCCGAACCTGCCGCTCTCCCCCCGCCACTTCCGCACCCAGGACCTTCCGGTCGGCGGCGACCTGGTCACCGGGCGCGGACTGCTCGCGGGCAACGCCGACGTCCGCATGTCGTACGTCGCGACCGAGACCCCCAGCGAGCTCTACCGCAACTCCATGGGCGACGAGTGCGTCTACATCGCGAGCGGCCGGGTCAGGTTCGAGTCCACCTACGGCGTCATCGAGGCCGGTGAGGGCGACTACGTCGTCGTGCCGACCGGGACCATCCACCGCTGGGTGCCCCAGGGCCGGGTGAGCGCCTTCACCGTCGAGGCCGCCGGGCACATCCGCCCGCCCAAGCGCTACCTGTCCAAGTACGGCCAGTTCCTGGAGCACGCCCCCTACTGCGAGCGCGACCTGCGCGCCCCGCAGGAGACGCTGGTCGTCGAGGGCGAGGAGGTGCCGGTGCTGGTCCGCACGCGCGGCGGGCTGACCCGGCTGGTCTACCGCAACCACCCCTTCGACGTGGTCGGCTGGGACGGCTGCCTGTACCCCTACGCCTTCAACATCAACGACTTCGAGCCGATCGTGAAGGGCATCCACGCCCCGCCGCCGGTCCACCAGACCTTCGAGGGCCCGAACTTCGTCATCTGCTCCTTCTGCCCCCGGCCGCTGGACTTCCACCCGGACGCCGTGCCGATCCCGTACAACCACCACAACGTCGACTCCGACGAGCTGATGTTCTACGCGGGCGGCGACTACACCGCGCGCAAGGGCTCCGGCATCGACGTCGGCTCGATCTCGCTGCACCCGGCCGGGTTCACCCACGGCCCGCAGCCCGGCGCCGTCGAGGCGGTCGTCAAAGCGGTACGGCAGGGGCACACCCGCACCAACGAGCTGGCCGTGATGGTCGACACCTTCCGCCCGCTGGACCTGGGCCCCGCCGCCCTGTCGGTGGAGGATCCCGGATACGCCTGGACGTGGGCGCGATGACCGCGGCGACGCTCTTCCACGGCCTCGTCGACGACGCCGGGCTGTTCCCGCCCACCGCCCTGCCGATGTCCGCGGCGCTGGCCCGGCACCGGAGCGACCTGGCCGAGGGCCACCCGGTCCTCACCCACCGGTTCCTCTGCCCGGCAAGCCGGCTTCCCGCGCTGCGCGCCGAATCTGCGGGGTCCGGCCTCCCGATCAGGCTCGGGTTGATCGTCGACACTCCGGACCTGCCCCCCGCCGAGGACCTCGACGGCCTGGAAGTCGAGCTGGTCGAGATCCCGGGCGCCCGGTTCGAGACGCCGGCCGGGCGCATCGAGGTGCCCGCCGCGCCGCCCGGCCTGAAGGCCCGCCGGTTCGTCGAGGTCACCGCGGCCCGGCTCCCCGTCCACCTGCCCGAGGGGACCGGGCTGAAGATCAGGTGCGGCGGCCTCACCGCGGACGCCTTCCCCGGCGCCCACGACCTGGGCGCCTTCATCGCGCACTGCGCGGCCGAGGGCGTCCCGTTCAAGGCCACCGCCGGGCTGCACCACGCGGTCCGGCACTTCGACCCGGCGCTCGGCACCGACCGGCACGGCTTCCTCAACCTGGTCCTCGCGGTCTGCCAGGCCGTCGAGGGGCACGACCCGGTGCCGGTGCTGAAACTGACCGACGTGGGCGAGCTGGTACGGCTGGCGCGGGCCGTACCGGACGGGACCGCGCGGCGGGCCAGGGAACTGCTGGTGTCCTACGGCTCGTGCAGCACGAGCGCTCCGCTGGAAGACCTGCGCGCCCTCGGCCTGACCGAACCGATCGAAGAGGAGGACGTGTGACGACTGCGAGCCCCTGGGGCATCGAGAACCTTCCCTACGGGGTCTTCTCCCGGACCGACGGCGAAACCCCGCGCGTCGGCGTCCGGTACGGCGACCACGTGCTCGACCTGGCCGGGGCGCTGCACGACGAGGTGTTCGCCACCGGCTCGCTCAACGGCTTCATGGCCAGGGGCGCGACGGCGTGGCGGGACACCCGGGCGGTGATCCAGAACAAGCTCCGCACCGACCTGGCCACCGTCGAACCGCATCTGGTCCCGCTCGACCAGGTGCGGATGCACCTGCCGATCGAGGTGGGCGACTACGTCGACTTCTACTGTTCGCTGGAGCACGCCTCCAACCTCGGCCGGATCCTCCGCCCCGACGACGAGCCGCTGAAGCCGAACTGGCGGCACCTGCCGGTGGGCTACCACGGCAGGGCCGGGACCGTCGTCGCCTCGGGGACCCCGATCGTCCGCCCGTGCGGGCAGCGCGGCGCGGGGATCTTCGGTCCCTCCGCCAAGCTGGACATCGAGGCGGAGCTCGGCTTCGTGGTCGGCGCCCCGACCGAGCTGGGCGGGCGCGCCGGCCGGTTCGCCGACCACGTGTTCGGCGTGACGCTGGTCAACGACTGGAGCGCGCGGGACATCCAGGGGTGGGAGTACGTCCCGCTCGGACCTTTTCTCGGTAAATCATTCGCGACCTCGATCTCTCCGTGGGTCACCCCGCTGGAGGCGCTCGCCTCCGCCCGCGTCCCGGGGCGGGCCCAGGACCCCGAACCCCTGGAATACCTGCGGCGCAGCGAGCCCTGGGGTCTCGACGTGTCCCTGGAGGTGAGGCTGAACGGCGAGGTCGTCTCGCGCCCGCCGTACCGGGAGATGTACTGGACGCCCGACCAGATGCTCTCCCACATGACCGTCAACGGCGCCTCTCTGCGGGTCGGCGACCTGTTCGCCAGCGGCACGATCTCCGGCGCGGAGGTGGACCAGCGGGGCTCTTTCATGGAGCTGACCTGGAACGGAACCGAGCCGATCAAGCTCTCCGACGGATCGGTGCGCGGCTTCCTGGAGGACGGCGACACCGTCACGATCACCGCGACCGCGCCGGGCCCGGACGGGAGCGCGATCGCCCTCGGGGAGGTGTCGGGAACCGTCCATCCGGCACGATAAGCCCGTGTTGCGACTCAACGTGCTTTCGTGATTACGGAGCGCTAATCTTGGCAGCCGGCTGTTCGTAACCACCGCGAACGCTGTGGACGATCAAAAGGCAGGAATCGATGCGGCGCGCCGCAGGCCCTCTCACGACCCTTCTCCTCATGCTCGCCCTGGCGGGCTGCTCCTCGGTCACGACAGGTGACGACCGGGCAGCGGGAACGGCCGCGCCCGTGGTCCAGATCGACCCGCGGCCGGGGTCGGAGCAGGCGCCGACCACCCGGGGGCTGACCGTGCGCGCCGGAGCCGGCACGCTGGTCGGGGTCGTCGCCTACGCGGACGACGACCCCGTGCCGGGCTACTTCGACCCCACCCGGACCGTCTGGCGCTCGAACCGGCCCCTCGCCCCCGGCAAGGACTACTCCGTGAGCGCCACCGCCACCGGCGCGAACGGCGTCCGGGGCAGCGCCACCGGACGGTTCCGCACCTTCACTCCCGAACGGACCTTCCGGATCGTGTCCGTCACCCCGAGCCCCGGTGAGACCGTGGGCGTCGGCATGCCGATCATCGTCGACTTCGACGTCCCGGTGCGCGACAGGGCGGCCGTCGAGAAGGCGCTGGAGGTCAGCAGCCCGAGTGCCGTCGAGGGCGCCTGGCACTGGTCGGGAGAGACCCGGGCCGTCTACCGCCCCCGCCGCTACTGGCCGGCCGGGGAGAAGGTCGGCTTCACCGCGTACCTGTCCGGCGTCCGCGCCGCCAAGGACACCTACGGCACGGCCGACCACGCCGTGCGCTTCACCGTCGGGCGCGAGCAGATCAGCACCATCGACACCCGGACCCACCAGATGACGGTCCGCCGCGACGGCGAGGTCGTCCAGCGCATGGCCATCAGCGCGGGCATGGCCACCACCAGGGAGTACACGACGACCAGCGGCATCCACCTCACCATGGACAAGACCAACCCGGTCCGCATGATCTCCCCGAACCGCCGCGAGGGCGACCCCGGCTACTACGACGTGATGATCAACCATGCCGTGCGGATCTCCAACAGCGGCGAGTACATCCACGCCAAGGACAACGTCTGGGCGCAGGGCCGGGTCAACGTCAGCCACGGCTGCGTCAACGCCCGACCCGACCAGGCCGCCTGGTTCTACACGAACTCACTGCGCGGCGACCCGGTGATCATCAACGGCACCGACCGCGAGCTGGAGTGGGACAACGGCTGGGGCTACTGGCAGCTCTCCTGGTCCGACTGGCTCAAGGGCAGCGCGCTGCACTCCGGCCCCGCCTCCGACTCCTGACGGCCGCTCCGCACCCGCGCCCGGCTCCCGGCCGGCATGCCGGCTTCGGCTTCGGCTTCGGCTTCGGCTTCGGCTTCGGCTTCGGCTTCGGCTTCGGCTTCGGCTTCGGCTTCGGCTTCGAACAGGCGTCCCACCATCCCTGTCCGGCTCCTGGCAGGCATGCCGGCGGCGACATACGGTGGAGACGGGAACCCTGCGGACACCGGACCCGTTGCACAGGTAGGAGGGCCGGAGCATGGATGATTGGGTCATCTGGCTGATTCTCGCCGTGGTGCTGGGCGTCGCCGAGATCTTCACCCTGACCACCGCCCTCGGCCTGCTCGGCGGCGCGGCGCTGTTCGCCTCCCTCGCCGCCCTGATCGGCCTCCCCGTCCCGCTCCAGCTCATCGTCTTCGCCGGCTCGCTCGCCGCCGGAGTCGTCGTGATCAGACCCATCGCCAAGCGGCATCTCAGGCCGCCCCCGCCCGGCCGGCGCTTCGGCGTCCAGGCCCTCGTCGGGAAGACCGCCTACGTGACCAGCGAGGTCACCGGGCGAGACGGCCGCATCAAGATCGGCGGCGAGGAGTGGTCGGCGAGAGCATACGACGAGACGCTGGTGATCCCGGCCGGGGCGGCCGTCGACGTCATCGAGATCGAGGGCGCGACCGCCCTCGTCTATCCGAGGGAGTGAGCCATGGATCCGCTGCTGATCGTCGGGGTGCTCGTCGTCCTGTTCGCCGTGTTCACGGTCATGAAATCGGTGCGGATCGTGCCCCAGGCGCGGGCCAGGAACGTCGAACGGCTCGGCCGGTACCACACCACGCTCAAGCCCGGCCTCAACTTCGTGATCCCCTACATCGACCGGGTCTACCCGATGATCGACCTGCGCGAGCAGGTCGTCTCCTTCCGCCCGCAGCCGGTGATCACCGAGGACAACCTCGTCGTGGAGATCGACACCGTGCTCTACTTCCAGGTCACCGACCCGCGCGCGGCGGCCTACGAGATCGCCAACTACATCCAGGCGATCGAGCAGCTGACGGTCACCACCCTGCGCAACGTCATCGGCTCCATGGACCTGGAGATGACGCTCACCTCGCGTGACACGATCAACAGCCAGCTCCGGGGCGTGCTCGACGAGGCGACCGGCAAGTGGGGCATCAGGGTCAACCGGGTCGAGATCAAGGCCATCGACCCGCCGAAGAGCATCAAGGACGCGATGGAGAAGCAGATGCGCGCCGAGCGGGACAAGCGTGCCTCGATCCTCAACGCCGAGGGCCAGCGCCAGTCCCAGATCCTCACCGCCGAGGGCGACAAGCAGAGCGCCATCCTGCGGGCCGAGGGCGAGCGGAGCGCCGCCATCCTCAAGGCACAGGGCCAGTCCCAGGCCATCGACGAGGTCTTCCAGGCCGTGCACCGCAACGACCCCGACCCCAAACTGCTGGCCTACCAGTACCTCCAGGTCCTTCCCGAGCTGGCCAAGGGGCAGGGCAACACCTTCTGGGTGATCCCCAGCGAGGTCACCTCCGCCCTCCAGGGCGTCTCCAGGGCGTTCACCGAGTCCCTCCCGGCCTCCCCGGCGACCCGCGAGCTCTCCCGGGAGGAGCACGTCTCCGCCGCGAAGGAGGCCGCCGAGGCTCAGCAGGCCGCCGCCGAGGCGGTCGCGGAGGCCACGGAGGCCACCGCGGAAGCCACTGCGGGGGCCACTGCGGGGACCGATCCGGACGCCGGCCCCCGCCAGCTCGGTCCCGGCCCGGTCACCCCCGACGCCCTGGCCCACCTCCAGGACGGGCACCTCCGGGAGGAGCGGCGGCACCCCGCCTCCTGACCCACGCCGCACCGCCCGCCGCCCCTCCGCGCCCGCCCGCCCCGCCGTACGGCGGGGCGGTTCTTCCCTCGGCGCCGCGCGCCCAGGTCCGCCACGCCCGCGATGAAACTTTCATCCGCACCGGCGGCGGCCCGCCGTACCGGGTGAGGGTGCGTGAGCAGGGGCTGGAGAGGATTCAGCGGATCTCCGGCGCCGAATCGACAACCGGCCACATCACTTCAAATGTGGCTCGCGGCCATCGAACTGGTAGAAACCCCTCCGAACTCTGCAGCGCTCGGGGCCTTCGACGGCCCCTCCTCATTCGGTCCGCGAGGGGTGGTCGCGCCGGGGAAGCGCCATTGCGCGATCTCTCCTCGCCAGGGCCGGACCAGAATATGAAAGGCCACTGTCGTGAAACCTCTCTCGCGTCCGCGCCGCGGATTCCTGAGGATCGGCGCCACCGTCGCGCTCGCTCTGGGCTCGCTTGCGGCCATGCCGGTCGGTAACGCCGTGGCCACCGCCGCCGGCTGCGCGGTCACCTACACCACCAGCAGCTGGCCGGGCGGTTTCAGCGCCAACATCACCGTCAAGAACCTCGGCGGCGCCATCGACGGATGGAAACTCGGCTTCTCCTTCCCGAGCTCCGGCCAGAAGGTCGGGCACGGCTGGTCGGCGGTCTACGACCAGGACGGCACCGCCGTCACCGCCGGCAGCGTCGGCTACAACAAGTCCCTGGCCACCGGCGCCTCGGCGAACATCGGGTTCATCGGGAGCACGACCGGCGGCAACCCGATCCCGACGACCTTCACCCTCAACGGGGTCACCTGCAACGACACGGCCACGAGGCCGCCCTCGCCGCCCACCCCCACTCCCACCCCCACGGCCACACCGACACCGACCCGCACGGCCACGCCCACTCCCACACCGACCCGCACGGCCACGCCGACGCCCACTCCCACGGCAACCCGTACGGCCACGCCCACTCCCACCTCCACGGCGCCCCCCGCCACCGGCACCCCCGTCGGGATCAACGGCAAGCTGCACGTCTGCGGCGTCCACCTGTGCAACAAGTACAACCGCCCGATCCAGCTGCGCGGCATGAGCACCCACGGCCTCCAGTGGTTCGCCAAGTGCTACAACGACGCCTCCCTGAACGCGCTCGCGAACGACTGGAAGGCCGACTTCCTGCGGGTCGCGATGTACGTGCAGGAGGGCGGCTACGAGACCAACCCGACCGCCTTCACCGAGCAGGTGAACAGGTACGTCGACATGGCCACCGCGCGCGGCCTGTACTCGATCATCGACTTCCACACGCTGACGCCGGGCGACCCCAACCACAACCTGGCCCGCGCGAAGACGTTCTTCGCCTCGGTCGCCGCCCGCAACGCCGGTAGGAGCAACGTCATCTACGAGATCGCCAACGAGCCCAACGGGGTGAGCTGGGCCTCGATCAAGAGCTACGCCGAGCAGGTCATCCCGGTGATCCGGGCGGCGGACCCGGACGCTGTGATCATCGTCGGCACCCGGGCGTGGTCGTCACTGGGCGTCTCGGAGGGCTCCAACGAGACCGAGATCGTCAACAATCCGGTCGACGCCGAGAACATCATGTACGCCTTCCACTTCTACGCCGCCTCGCACAAGGACAACTACCGGGCCGCGGTGAGCCGGGCAGCCGCGAAACTGCCGCTGTTCGTCTCCGAGTTCGGCACGGTGACCGCCAGCGGGAACGGTGAGGTCGACCTCGCCAGCACCGCCGCCTGGATCGACATGCTGGACCAGCTGAAGATCGGCTACGCCAACTGGACCTACTCCGACGCCGGTGAGAGCAGCGCCGCCTTCAAGGCGGGCACCTGCTCGGGCACCGCCTACGCCGGCACCGGGGTGCTCAACCAGTCGGGCGTCTACATCCGCGACCGCATCCGCACCGCGGACAACTTCCCCACCGGCTGATCTCCCTCCCCACAGCCGGTCCGACCGGTCGGATCGCGTCGCCCAGGAGGCCCCTCCCGCATGGGAGGGGCCTCCTCCCCGTTCCGGCGGCGGATCCCCCCCGGCCGGATCCGGCTCGTCAGGACCTCCCTCACACAGCCGGGCCGACGTGGGGTGTGAAGCCACGCTGTTCCCCGGGTTAAGAAAAGCGCGATGGACACCGCCGGAGGCGGCCCGGCACAGTGCGTAAAGTCGGAAGATGAGGGGGGACCTGACATGAAAGCGCTGGTCAAGGAGCGGGCCGAACCGGGCTTGTGGTTGGTGGACGTGCCCGAGCCCGAGGTGGGGCCGGGAGAGGTGCTGATCAGGGTGCTGCGCACCGGGATCTGCGGGACCGACCTGCACATCCGGAGTTTCGACGCGTGGGCGCGGCAGACCCTGAGGCTCCCGCTCGTCGTGGGGCACGAGTTCTGCGGCGAGGTGGTCGAGGTGGCGCCGGGAGTCGAAGACATCGCCGTCGGCGACCTGGTCAGCGGCGAGGGGCACATCGTCTGCGGCAAGTGCCGCAACTGCATGGCCGGCCGCCGGCACCTGTGCCGCAACACGGTCGGGCTCGGGGTGAACCGCGACGGCGCCTTCGCCGAGTACGTGACGCTGCCCGCCTCCAACGTCTGGGTGCACCGGACGCCGGTGGACCCGGACGTGGCGGCGATCTTCGATCCGTTCGGCAACGCCGTGCACACCGCCCTGTCGTTCCCGATGGTCGGCGAGGACGTCCTGATCACCGGTGCCGGGCCGATCGGGCTGATGGCCGCGGCCGTCGCCACCCACGTCGGCGCGCGCAACGTGGTCATCACCGACCTCAGCGCCGAGCGCCTGGCCATCGCCGACAAGATCGGGGTCAGCCTGGCGCTGAACGTGGCCGAGACCCCCATCGCCGACGGCATGGCGCGGCTCGGCATGCGTGAGGGCTTCGACGTGGGCCTGGAGATGTCCGGGCACCCCCAGGCGCTCCGCGACATGATCGCGAACATGACGCACGGCGGGAAGATCGCCATGCTGGGCCTGCCGGCGGAGGAGTTCGCGGTCGACTTCGCGACGATCGTGACCTCCATGATCACCATTAAGGGCATCTACGGGCGGGAGATGTACGAGACGTGGTACGCCATGTCCGTGCTCCTGGAGAAGGGCCTCGACCTCTCCCCCGTCATCACCGACCGCTTCTCCTACCGTGACTTCGACGCGGCCTTCGACACCGCGGCGAGCGGCAGGACCGGCAAGATCATCATGGATTGGACCGCCTGATGTTCGACAACGTCCGCGACGACCTTCGCGCCGCCCTCAACGAGATCGCCTCGGCCGGCCTGCTCAAGCCCGAGCGGGTCATCACCACCCCGCAGCGCGCCGGCATCGCCGTCTCCGCCGCGGGCGGGCCCCGCGAGGTGCTGAACTTCTGCGCCAACAACTACCTGGGCCTGGCCGACCACCCCGAGGTGGTGGCCGCGGCCCGGGAGGCGCTGGACCGCTGGGGCTACGGCATGGCCTCGGTCCGGTTCATCTGCGGCACGCAGGAGGTGCACAAGGAGCTGGAGACGCGACTGTCGGCCTTCCTCGGCCAGGAGGACACCGTCCTGTACAGCTCGTGCTTCGACGCCAACGGCGGGGTGTTCGAGACGCTGCTCGACGACCGTGACGCGGTGATCTCCGACGCGCTCAACCACGCGAGCATCATCGACGGCATCCGCCTGTGCAAGGCCCGGCGCCTGCGCTACGCCAACCGCGACATGGCCGAGCTGGAGGCCCGCCTCAAGGAGGCCTCCGACGCCCGGCGCAAGCTGGTCGTCACCGACGGCGTGTTCTCCATGGACGGCTACCTCGCCCCGCTGGACGAGATCTGCGACCTGGCCGAGCGCTACGGCGCCATGGTCATGGTCGACGACTCGCACGCGGTCGGCTTCGTCGGCGGGGGCGGCGCGGGCACCCCCGAGCTGTACGGCGTGCGCGACCGGGTGGACGTCATCACCGGCACGCTCGGCAAGGCGCTCGGCGGGGCGAGCGGCGGCTACGTGGCGGCCCGCAAGGAGATCTGCGAGCTCCTCCGCCAGCGCTCGCGCCCCTACCTGTTCTCCAACTCGCTCGCCCCGGTGATCGCCGCCGCCTCCCTGCGCGTCCTGGACCTGATCAGCGGCTCCAGCGAGGCCCGCGAGCGGCTGCGCGCCAACACCGCGCGCTTCCGCAGCCGGATGACCGAGGCGGGGTTCGACATCCTGCCCGGCGACCACCCCATCGTGCCGGTGATGATCGGCGACGCGGCCGAGGCCGGCGCGATGGCCGAGCGCCTGCTCGAACAGGGCATCTACGTGATCGGCTTCTCCTACCCGGTGGTCCCGCACGGCCAGGCCAGGATCCGGGTCCAGCTCTCGGCGGCCCACTCCGCCGAGGACGTCGACCGCGCGGTGGAGGCGTTCGTCACCGCGCGGGGCTGAACCCGGATCGACGGATCGGGGGCGTGATCCCCTTCCGCGCCCTCGGCATCCCGCCGAGGGCGCGGGCGCTCAGGACAGCAGGTCGGCCAGGGCCCGGGTGCGGGAGGGGTGGCGCAGCTTGCGCATCCCCCCGGCCTCGATCTGGCGGATGCGCTCACGTGTCACGCCGAACCTCCTGCCGACCTCCTCAAGGGTCTTCGCCTCGCCGTCGTCCAGGCCGAACCGGAGCGAGATCACGCCCGCCTCCCGCTCGGTCAGGGTCTCCAGCACGGCGTCCAGCTGGCCGCGGAGCAGCGACGAGGCGACCGTGTCGGCCGGGTCCGACGCGTCGTCCTCGATGAGATCGCCCAGCTCGGCGTCGCCGTCGTCCCCGATCCGGACGTGCAGCGAGATCGGCTCCCGGGCGTGGCGCAGCAGCTGCTCGACCTTCTCGGAGGTCAGGTCGAGCTCGGCCGCCAGCTCCTCCGGAGTGGCCTCCCGGCCGAGCTTCTGCAGCATCGCGCGCTGAGCGCGGGTCACCCGGTTGAGGACCTCGACGACGTGCGAGGGGAGGCGGACCGTCCGGCTCTGGTCGGCCAGCGCGCGGCCGACCGCCTGCTTGATCCACCAGGTGGCGTAGGTGGAGAACTTCAGCCCGCGCCGGTGGTCGAACTTCTCCACCGCGCGCATCATGCCGATGGTGCCCTCCTGGACGAGGTCCAGCAGCGGCATCCCGCCGCCGGCGGCGTAGCGCCTGGCGATCGAGACGACCAGTCGCAGGTTGGCCTCGACCATGTGGTCCCTGGCGCGGCGGCCGTCGGCGGCCAGCCGCTCCAGCTCGCGCCGCTCGGCCGGGGTGAGCGCGTCGCCTCCGGTGTCGAGGCGCTCCTGCGCGAGCGTCCCGGCCTCGACGCGCTCCCCCAGCTCCACTTCCTGCTCGGCGGTCAGCAGCGGGGTGCGCCCGATCTGCCGGAGATAGTCCTTCACCTGGTCGGCATCGACGGCTCCGTTCACGTGACGGGCAGGGCGGGTGGCGAGGGCGGTAGCGCTCAAGAAATGTCCTTTCACCGGGTCTGGGTTGGCAGGAACGCCCGGGCGGTCGTGATCGATTCCCGGTGCGGGACCGGTCAGCCGCGACCGGGCACGCGGTGAGGGCGATGCGCCGGAATGCGGCGCCCCTGCTCCCTCCCCGGCCGCACCTCCGTGACGCGGAGGCCACGTCCGCCCGCCGTACGGGCGAAACGGTCGCCGGCCTGCGGCGCGGCGGGCGGCACCCGCGTGGGCAGGAGGTCCGCGGGCAGCGCCACGGACCGGATCCCGGGCCGGGCGGCGTCCGGCCCGAGCTGGATGATCCCCTGGATCGCTTCGGCGACGCGGGTTGTGCTGTCGGCCATGCCGGCTGTCCTCTCGTTGTGCGCTGTCTGACCTAAACTTATGTCCGACCTAGAAATATGTCAATAATAAATTTAGGTCGGTCCTGATAAGGTGGTCGCATGAGCACGCAGACGACGAGCCTCAGAGAGCTGAAGAAGCAGCAGACCAGGGAGAACATCTCCCACCAGGCCACCCGGCTGTTCCTGGAGCGCGGCTTCGACAAGGTGACGATCGCCGAGGTGGCGGAGGCCGCGCAGGTGGCCAAGATGACGGTCACCAACTACTTCCCGCGCAAGGAGGACCTCGCCCTCGACCTGAGCGAGGCGTTCGTGCAGTCCCTGGCCCGGACCGTCCGCGAGAGGGAGCCCGGGGAGTCCGCACTGGCCGCGCTGCGCCGCGCCTACCTGGCCGCGGCGGCCGAGCGTGATCCGGTCATCGGCTTCTCCGGCCCCGCGTTCGCCCGGATGATCAGCGACAGCCCCGCGCTCTCGGCCCGGCTGCGGGAGTTCCACGACGAGCGCGAGAGGGCCCTGGCCGACGCGCTCGCCGAGGAGACCGGCGCCGGGCCCGGGGACATCCTGCCCCGGGTGGCCGCCGCCCAGCTCGGCGGCGTCCACCGGCTGCTGTTCGACGAGACGTTCCGCCGCACCGTCGGGGGACAGGACGGCGAGGAGATCGCGACGGTCCTCACCGGCTACATCGGCACCGCCTTCGACGCCCTGGAGCCCTCCCTCGGCGGCTACGCCGTCCGCCCGGCCGGATGACCTACGTGCCGAGATAGGCCAGGACCGCCGCCACGCGCCGGTGGGTGTCCGGGCTGTTCTCCAGCTCCAGCTTCATGAAGATCGAGTTGACGTTCTTCTCGACGGCCGAGACCGACAGGTGGAGCGCCCGGGCGATGCCGCCGTTGGACCTGCCGTGGGCCATCTCGCGCAGCACGTCGCGTTCGCGACCGGTCAGTTCCTCTCCCCGGCCGCCCCGTACGGCACGGCGGGCCAGCAGGCCCTCCACGACCTTGGGGTCGATGACCGAGCCGCCACCGGCCACCGCCCGCACGGCGCCGAGCAGCTCCTCCAGGTCACCGACGCGGTCCTTCAGCAGGTAGGCGAACCCCTCGGTGCCGTGCTTGAACACCTCGAAGGCGTAGAGCGCGTCGGAGAACTGGGAGAGCACCACGACGCCGACCGCCGGGTGCTCGGCGCGGATCCGGTGGGCTGCGTCGATGCCTTCGAAGCCCGGCCGGAAGGAGCCGCCGGGCATCCGGATGTCGGTGATGACCACGTCCGGCCGGAGCCTGCGCACGGCGTCCAGCACCTCGTCGGCGCTGCCCACCGCTCCGGCGACGACGGCCTTCCCGGACGTCTCCAGCAACCGCCGGACGCCCTCGCGGACCAGGTAGTGGTCGTCGGCGACGACGACGCGCGGCGGTTCCGGCGTGACCGGCGGCATCGGCGACTCAGTCATGGACCGGCACCCAGGCTCTCACCGTCGTCCCCTCTCCCTCCGCGCTCGCCACGTCCAGCCCGCCGCCGAGCGCGGCCAGCCGGTCGGTGAGGGCGACGAGCCCCCGCCGCACGGCCGTCCCCGGGTCGAACCCCGCGCCGTCGTCGGCGACCGTCACCTGCAGCCGCCCGCCGGAGAGCGTGAGCCGTACGTCCAGGGCCGAGGCCCCGGCGTGCTTGAGCGCGTTGGCGATCGCCTCGCTCACCGTGAAGTACACCGCCCCTTCGATCTCGTCGGAAAAGCGTCTCACGCGCAGTCCCGGATCGACGTTCACCGTCGAGGCCACCGGAAGGCGCGAGCAGCGCTCCTCCAGCGCCTCCGCCAGCCCGCCCTGGCTGAGCACCGACGGATGGATGCCCGCCGCCAGCTCCCGCAGGTCGTCCAGGGTCTGCCGGGCCTGGTCCCGCAGGAGCGCCAGCATCTCGGGGCCTCCTCCGGTGGCCCTGGCCACCTCGAGACCGGCGATGAGCGCGACGATCTGCTGCTGCGCGCCGTCATGGATGTTGCGCTCGATCCGCCGCCGCTCGGCCTCCTGCGCGTTGACCAGCCGGGCGGCCAGCCCCGCGCTCTGGATCGCCAGTCCGACCGGTACGGCCAGCGCGCGCAGCAGCCGCCGGTCGTCAGCGGTGAAGCGGCCCTCGTCTCTGGGGCCGCACGCGATGTGCCCCTGCCCCGCGGGGACGGTCAGCCCCGGCTCGCCCTCCTCCGCACCCGCCACGACCCGGGTGCCGTCCGCGAGCGTGACCGCCGCCCACCGTGCGTCCAGCGCCGTCCGTACGGCTCCCGCCAGCCGCCCGAGCTGCTCGCCCGGCTCCGCCTCCTCCAGGCCGGGCGCCATCTCCGACAGCAGCTCGTCCACCGTGGGCCGCACGTCGAAGACGAGGAAGAAGCGCGATCCCCGGATGCCCACCCGGATGTCGAGCAGGTTGTGCCGGAACACGGCCACCGCGATCGCGGCGGGCAGCGCGCCCAGCATGCTCACCAGCCCGAGCCAGAGCGCCCTCGAACCGGCGACGAGGAAGAACGAGGTCAGCAGGAATCCGCCGAGGGTGGCGGCGAGGCCGGCGGCCATCCAGCGGAGCCGGCGGCGCTCGGGTCCGGAGCCGCGGCGCAGGCGCGCCAGGAGGGAGCCCAGCACCACCAGCGCCACGACGAAGGTGGTGAGCTGCCCCAGCCCGCCCATTCCTGCCACGACCAGTTCACCGGGCCCGGTGATCCCGAGGGGGTTGCCGACCGGCGAGATGACGTACACCTGGTCCGGGAGCAGCAGCACTCCCAGCCAGTGCGCGGTGATCGCCACCGCGGCGATCCAGGCCGCCACACGCCAGCGCGGCGAGGGGAGCCGCCCGTCCGGGAAGAACAGCGGGATGAACACCCACGACAACCCGTAGAAGGGGGCGAACAGCGAGGCGAGCAGGGCGGCGAGGACGGCCAGGGGCGTGGACTGCCCGGGTTCCGCGGAGACCAGGATGCCGACCCCGAGGGCCCCCAGGCCCAGGCAGTCCGCGGTCGCCAGGAGCAGCCAGCCGTACAGGTTGCCGGGCCGCCGGTGGGCGACGAGCCAGCCCAGCGCGGGCAGGACCAGCACCAGGGCGACGAACGCCCACTGCGTGGGCGGCATCGGGAGCCCGGTCTCGAGCACCGACCCGGCGACGGCCCCGAGGACCGCCACCAGTGCCATGGACGCGGCGAGAAGGCGTGCCGGAGTCGGGGGGATCACGGAAGGCAGTGTGTCCCTCCCGTGAACCGGCGTCTATGAGGTTGTCCGCACATCCGGGGAGGACGGCCGCACCCGGGAGGTCGGCGGCCCGCCGCATACCTCATCGCAGGCTCCCTCCCTAGCGTGGAGATCAAGGCCGGCACCGTGACGGTGCCGGTGGACCGCAGCTCATGGAGGAGATTGTCGTGCACCTTCGGCCCCGGATGACACGCGCCCTGGCGCTGGCCGCCCTCGCCGTGACCGCCCCCCTGGCGGTGGGCGCGGGCGGCGCGCTCCCGGCAGCCGCGCAGTCCGCACCGTTCACGCAGTCCACGCGCGCAGCCGCCGCCCCGGAGATCCCCGACAGCCCGGCCGGGAAGCAGCTCCGCTGGTTCCTGGACGCCACGGGCCGCGCGCCGCTCGACGCGAGCGAGATCGAGCAGCACGTGAGCGCCGAGTTCCTCAAACACATCTCCGTCGACGGCTTCAACGGCTTCCTCAAGCAGGCCGCCGGTCTCCGGCTCGACACGCTGACCGAGGTCTCCCCCACCTCCCTGGCCGGCACGGCGACCCTCGCCGGGCAGAAGTTCGACCTCCAGCTCGCCGTGGACGCGGACGGGAAGATCGACGGAGTGGGGGTGGCGCCGTCGATCCCGTCCGCGCCCACCAGCTGGTCCAAGCTCGACGCCCGGCTCGGCAAGGTCGCCCGCACGACCGGCTTCCTCGCCGCCGAGATCGACGGGCCGGGCCGCTGCGAGACCGTCCACGCGGTCAAGGCGGACACCCCCCGGCCGCTGGGCTCGATCTTCAAGCTCTACGTGCTCGGTGCGGTGGCCGAGCAGATCCGCGCGGGCAAGCTGAGCTGGGACACCAAGCTCACCCTCACGCCCGAGGTGAAGCTGCCCGCCGAGGACGGCCTGGGCACCCGGCCGGACAACAGCACCGTCACGGTCCACGAGGCGGCCAAGCTGATGATCTCGATCAGCGACAACACCGCCACCGACCTGCTCATCCACACGGTCGGCCGCAAGGCCGTGGAGAAGAAGGTCCGCCAGTGGTCGGACCACGCCAAGCTGAACATGCCCTTCCTCACCGTCCGCGAGTGGTTCCTGCTGAAGTCCGTCGACTACCCCCGGCACGCCCGCGCCTACCTGGCGCGCGACACCGCGGACCGCCGCACCTACCTCAAGGACGTCGTCGCCGGGCTCCCGGTCGCGGCCGACGGCTACTGGGCGGGGCAGCGCCCCCGGAAGATCAACTCCATCGAGTGGTTCGGCTCCCCCCGCGACATCTGCCGCGCCTACGCCGGACTGCTCAAGCTGGACAGCGACCGGTTGAACGACGTGATGTCGGCCAACGACGCCGGACTCCGTCTCGACCCCGGCGCCTGGCCCACCGTCTGGTACAAGGGCGGCTCCGAGGTCGGCGTCCTCACCATGGCCTTCCTCGGGCGCACCGCGAAGGGGCGGACGTACGTCGTCACCACGCTGGCGAGCGACAGCCGCGCCCCCATCAACGAGAGCGCCGCCGCCCCCGAGATGATCTCCCTCAGCAGGGGCGGGTTCGGCCTGGTCCGCTGAGCGGCCCGCCCTCCCGGCGGGCGGGCGTCCGGTGCCGCGGACATGCGCACTCCGGGCGCCGGACGGCGGTGAGCCGGACGACGGCGGACTCGACGACAATGAGAGGGTGATTGACACCCGGCGGCTGCGGACCCTGCGCGCGGTGGCCGACCACCGGACGGTCACCGCCGCGGCCGCCGCGCTGCACCTCACCCCCTCCGCCGTCTCCCAGCAGCTCGCCGCCCTCGAACACGAGGTCGGCCACCGGCTGCTGGAGCGCGACGCCCGGGGGGTGCGGCTCACCGCCGTCGGCCGCATCCTGCTCGACCACGCCAACGAGGTCCTCGCCCAGCTCGAACGGGCCGGGGCCGACATCGCCGCGTACACGACCGGTACGGCGGGCGAGGTGAAGGTCGCCTCCTTCGCCACCGCGATCGGGCTGGTGGTGGCCCCGGCGATGGGCGTGCTCCGGGACAAGGAGCCCGGCCTCCAGGTGCGGGTGCTGGACGCCGAGGGCGACCAGAGCCTGACCATGGTGCTGGACGGCGTGGTGGACGTGGCCGTCGCCGTGGAGTACCGCGGCGCCCCCGCCGAGGACGACCGCCGTCTCTCCCGCATCCCGCTGTACGCCGAGCCGTTCGACGTCGTCCTTCCCCGCGGCCACCGCCTCACGGGCGCCTCCGCGCCGCGCCCCCCGGGTACGGCGAGCACAGCGGACGCGGCGTTCCCGGAGGAACCGGTCACGGTCGCGGACCTGGCGGGTGAGACGTGGATCGGCCCCTACCCGGGCAACCCCTGCCACGACGTGATCGCCCTGGCCTGCGAGCACGCGGGGTTCACCCCGGAGTTCGCGCACTCCTCCGACGACTTCAGCGCGGTGGTCGCGCTGGCCGCGGCGGGGGCGGGCGTGGCGATGGTGCCGCGCCTGGCGCTGCGCGGGACGGACCTGTCCGGCGTGGTGATCCGCCCGGTCGCGGGCCCGCAACGCCGGGTCTTCGCCGCGGTGCGGCGCGGAGCGGAGCGCCACCCCCTGCTCGTTCCCCTGCTGGACGCCCTCCACCACGCCGCGACGGCCCTGCGCCGCACCCCTCCGTCATGACGGTCCGCCGGGCGCGGCGCCGTCACCGGGCCGGAGGCGGAAACGGACCGAGACCCCTTGCCGTCCGGCGCGCGCCGTGAGATAGCGGAGAGCAGACGGGGCGTCCCGGCGGGCCGAACCCGCCGGGACGTCCTGCGGAGACCGTCGAGGGCGCACCGATCCTTCGGTGCCGGGAAGAGAGGGCCGTCCGCATGCGGATCGACCTGCTGGAGGACACCTGGGAGCGGGGAGTCCCGCACGACCAGTTCGCGTACCTGCGCCGCGAGGCGCCGATCCACTGGCACGACGTGCCGGACGACACGGGGTTCTGGGCCGTCACCCGCTACCACGACATCAGGGCGATCAGCCGTGACCACCACACCTGGTCCACCGAGGCGGGCAGCACCTTCATCCGCACGCCGTCGCCGGAGGAGATGGCGGTCGCGCGGCTGATGCTGCTCAACATGGACCCGCCCAAGCAGACCCGCTACCGCAGGCTGGTCAGCGCCGGTTTCACACCCCGCATGGTCGGAAAGCTGACGGAGGCCATCCGGGCGCGTGCCGCGCGGATCGCCGACTCCGTGGCCGAGAAGGGCGGGGAGGTCGAGTTCGTCACCGACGTCGCCCAGCACCTCCCCCTCCAGACGATCTGCGAGATGGTCGGCGTTCCCCGGTCGGACCAGCAGATGATCTTCGACTGGTCCAACCGGATGATCGGGTTCCAGGACCCCGACTTCCACACCACCTCCGATGACAGCGACATCGCCGGAGGGGAGATGTTCCTCTACTGCGACAAGCTCGTCGAGGACCGGCGCGCGAACCCCCGCGACGACATCCTCACCGTGCTGGTCCAGGCCGAGGTCGACGGCGATCGGCTCACCCGTGAGGAGATCGACGCCTTCTTCGTCATGCTGACCGTGGCCGGGAACGAGACCACCCGCAACCTGATCGCGCACGCCGTACTGGCGCTGATCGAGCGCCCGGACGTCTATCAGGAGCTGGCCGCGAACCTCGACGACGAGGACCTGTGGCGTTCGGCCACCGAGGAGTTCCTGCGCTGGGGATCCTCGATCCACAACTTCCGCCGTACGGCGGTGCGGGACACCGAGCTGCACGGCCAGAAGATCGCCGAAGGTGAGAAGGTGGTCACGTTCTACGCCTCGGCCAACTACGACGAGAAGGTCTTCGCCGACCCGCTGACCCTCGACATCCGCCGCGCCCCCAACGAGCATCTGACCTTCGGCGGCGGCGGCCCCCACTTCTGCCTGGGCGCGGGCCTGGCCCGCGCCCAGATCACGGCGATGGTCCGCGAGCTGCTGCGGCGCTTCCCCGAAGCCGAGCTCACCGCTCCGCCCAGGCGCATGCGCTCGGACTTCATCAACGGCATCAAGCACATGCCGGTCCGCTTCCGCCTCTGAAGATCGTCAGCGCAGAGGTCCACGCCCCCGAGGCCGAAACGGCGCGCACCTCTGCGCTGACGATCAGTCCCGTACGCCGTACGTCCTCCCCTCGTCCCCGGCCGGCGGACCGCCTTCATCGCCACCCGCAGAACCGGAGCCGACGAAACCGGCGGGCCAGGGGTGAAACCGGCGTGAAGCCGCGACGAAGCCGATGGCGCGGAAGCTCTCCTCGGACGCCGGGAGGTACCCGGCGGAGAGAGGAGACGCGTCATGGCGGACCTCAGTGCCGTCCGGGCCGACAGTCTGGTCAAGGACTTCGGAGACTTCCGGGCCGTGGACGGCATCGACCTCCATGTACGGCAAGGCGAGATCTTCGGAGTCCTGGGCCCCAACGGAGCGGGAAAGACCACAACGCTCCGGATGCTCGCCACCCTGCTCCCCATCGGCGGCGGCCATGCGGAGATCTTCGGCGTCGACGTCCGGCGGGAGCCCCACCGCATCCGGCAACTGGTGGGCGTCACCGGCCAGTACGCCTCGGTGGACGAGGACCTGACCGCCCGGGAGAACCTCTGGCTGTTCGCCCGCCTCCAGGGCCTGACCGGCACCCGAGCCAAGAGCATCGCCGGTGACCTGCTCGAACGCTTCGGGCTCCAGGAGGCGGCCGACCGCCCCCTGGCCCAGTTCAGCGGCGGCATGCGCCGCCGCCTGGACCTCGCGTCGAGCCTGATCACCCGCCCTCCCCTGATCTTCCTGGACGAGCCCACGACCGGCCTCGACCCGAGAACCCGGGGCCAGATGTGGGACACCATCCGCGAGCTGGTCACCGACGGCTCCACGATCCTCCTCACCACCCAGTACCTGGACGAAGCCGACCAGCTGGCCGACCGCGTAGCCGTGATCGACCGGGGCCGGAAGGTCGCCGAAGACACCCCCGACGCCCTGAAGACCCAGGTCGGCGACTCGACCCTGCAGCTCAACCTCGCAGCCGGCTCCGACACCGCCCTGGCCGCCGACGTCGTCCGCCGGCTGCTGGGCGAGGACCCGGTCCTGACCCCGGAATCAGGACGCATGAACGTCCCCCTCCCCGACCCGAACCGAGCCGCGGACGTCCTCATCGGCCTGCGGGAAGCAGGCCTCGGCATCTCCTCGGTGAGCGTCGCCAAGCCGACGCTGGACGAGGTCTTCCTGGCGCTGACCGGCCACGGCACCGACGACGAATCCCAGATGGAGGCGGCCCGATGACCACCACGAGCGCTGGGGCCCCGACGACCCCGACGACCCCCGCCCCTCGGCGCATCGACCCGTCCGCCGTGGTCGCCGGCACCACGTCCCGCAACTCGTTCCAGGAAACCTGGGTCCAGACCATGGCGATGGCGTGGCGGGCCCTGAAGAAGATGCGCCGCAAGCCCGAGCAGTTCTTCGACGTCCTCATCCAGCCCCTGCTGTTCACCGCGATGTTCGCGTTCATCTTCGGCGGCGCGATCTCCGGCAGCGTCCCGGAGTACCTCCCGGTGCTGATCCCCGGAATCCTCGCCCAGACGGCCCTGACCGTCTGCATGGCGACGGGCGTGCAGTTGCGCGAGGACATGGACAAGGGGGTCTTCGACCGCTTCAAGTCCCTGCCGATCGCGAGGATCGCCCCCTTGGCCGGCCCGATGATCGCCGACCTGGTCCGGTACGGCATCGCGTCGGTGCTGACGCTCGTCACCGGCCTGGCCATCGGCTATCGCCCCGGCGGCGGCGTGCTCGGCTGCATCGGCGGCGTCGCCCTCACCGTGTTCGCGGGCTGGTCACTGGCGTGGATCTTCACCTGGCTGGGCACGATGGCGCGTTCGGCGCAGAGCGTCCAGGGCATCTCAATGATGATCATGTTCCCGCTCACCTTCCTGTCCAACGCCTTCGTCCCCGCCGAGACGCTGCCCGGCTGGCTGGAGGCGTTCGTGAAGGTCAACCCGGTCTCGCACGTCGTCTCCGCGGTGCGCGACCTGTTCAACGACGGGGCCGTGACGGCCGAGGTCGGCTGGGCGGTCATCGGCTGCGCGGTCGTCATCGCGGTCTTCGCCCCGCTCGCGGTCCGCTCGTACTCCCGCAAGATGTAGGCGGCGTCCTCGCGCGGTGTCCTCCGGACCGCGTCAGACCACCCGATCCAGGACGGCGCGGGCCTCGGCCAGCAGGTCGGGGCCGCGCCGCTCGCCGTACTCGGCCTCGATCCGGGACATGACGCCGGGAGCGACACGCTCGGCGTGCGCGGACAGCACCGGCCACTGCATCGTCGGGGCGAACCGGTTGTAGGCGAACCGGTCGGCGAGCACGAGCAGCCGTACCCCGTCCTCGGCGGGCATCGCTCCCTTCAGCAGGCCCCAGACGCCCAGCCCGGCGAGCACCATCCCCACCACCGGGTAGTCCCTGAACTCGTGGTCCGGGCCGAGCACGATCAGGACCTTGGCCCGCAGCGACTCGAAGAGGTCCGCGCCGTCGTCGCCCTCGCCGTACTGCGCGAACGCCGGGAGCGCGAAGGCCTCGCCCACGACGGTCCACGGTGAACCGTCCGGCGCATGCGGGACGCTCAGGTCCCGGAGCAGCTCGGCGGCCTCACGGTGCCGTCGCAGCCCCTCGGTGACGTCGCCGTCGACGAGGGCCAGCTGGGCCCTGGCGACGGCGACCGACAGGATCTCGCCGTAGGTGCTCCGGGAGGCGAGCGACTCCAGGTCGTCGATCATCCACGCGGCCTCGTCACGGAGACCCTCGGCGAGCGCCGCCATGGCGAGGGCGGCGCGGATCTGGACGGCGTCCTCCACCGCGCCGAGGCGTTCGAGCACCGGGAGCGCCTCGGCGGCGTGCCCGGCGGCGGAGGCGAAGTCGCCGGAGTTCGCGTACAGGCCGGCCAGCTGGGTGTGCAGGGCCGCCCGGTTCCATGGACCGCCGCCCTCGTCGGCGAGCTCGAGGGCGCCCAGGGTCGCCTCGATCGCGCCGGCCGGGTCACCGGCGTTCTCCCGGCCGTGGCTCAGGAAGTGCAGCGCGATCCGGCGGATCAGCGGGTCGGGATCAGCGGCCAGATCGTCGAGGCCGTCATGGGGGTCCTCCAGCATGGTGAGCAGCACGGTCACCAGCGCCCGGACGACCGGGTTCGCCGAGTCGGCGCCCAGCCCGGACAGCATCCGCGCCAGTGCCCCGGCATCTTCGGAGGAGACGATGACGCTGTTGAGCAGCGCGATGCTCAGGGCCACCCGGGTCCGGTCGAGGAGCCGGGGCGGGGGCGTCCAGCCGGTCAGGGCCGCGGCGACGGCCGGGGTGAGGACGATGCTGCGCGGGTGGTCCCCGCGGACCGTCCAGTAGCCGCCCAGCGCGGAGAACAGCACCACCACCGCCTCCGGATCGGGGTCGGGGTCGGCGAGGGCCTCGCGCAGGATGTCGGCGAGGTTCGTCTCCTCCGGACGCAGCCGGTCCACCGCGTCGACCTGCTCCGGCGAGTACAGCCGGACGCCGTGCCGGTCGGCGTGACCGACGGCCCACGCGCGCACGGCGGCCCGCGCCCCGGCGGTCTCGCCGGCCTCCTCCAGCCGCACCCGGCCGAACTCGCGCACCGTCTCGAGCATGCGGTACCGGACGCCGTCGGCGGTCTCCACGACGGCGAGCAGGGACTGCTCCACGAGCTCGGCGATGTCGCCGAGGGCGTCGCCGCCGAGCACCTCCTCCGCGGCGTCGAGGGCGAAGCCGTCCGGAAAGGCCGAGAGGCGGCGCAGGGCCCGGCGCTCCCGCTCGCCGAGAAGGTTCCAGGACCAGTCGATCACCGCCAGCAGCGTCTGGTGCCGGGAGGGGGCGCTCCGGTCGCCGCCGCGCAGCAGCGCGAACCTGTCCTCCAGCCGGTGGGCGATCTCGGCCGGTGACATCACCCGCACCTTCGCGGCGGCCAGTTCGATCGCGAGCGGCAGGCCGTCCAGGCGGGCCACGACGGCGCGCACGTCGTCCTCGTCGAGGCGCACACCGGGCCGGGCCGCGGTCGCGCGGTCGTGGAACAACTCGACGGCGTCACCGGTTCCCAGTTGGGGCAGCGGATAGACGCGTTCGGCGGCGATCGCCAGCGGCGAGCGGGTCGTGGTGAGGATGCGCAGCTCCCGCGTGGTCGCGGCCAGATAGGCGACCAGGCCGGCGACCGCCTCCACCAGATGCTCGCAGTTGTCGAGCACCAGCAGCGTCGGGGCCGGGTCGAGCCGCTGGGCGATCCGGGCGCGGACGTCGGCGCGCTGCTGCGGGGTGAGCGTCCGGCGTCCGGTCACCGAGTCGCGGACGCCGAGCGCCGACCCCACCTCGCCGACCAGATCCTCGGGGGCCGTCACGCCGGCCAGCTCGACGAAGTGCACCGCCGGCTGCGGGGCCTCGCGGGCGACGGCATGGGCGAGCCGGGTCTTGCCGAGCCCGCCCGGACCGAGGATCGAGACCACCCGGGACGCGGCGAGCAGCGCCCGCACCCGCCGGAGGTCGTCGTCGCGGCCGAGCAGCGGGGTCGTGTCGAACCGCACGCCGGCGCGCACGGGGCTGTCGAGCGCCAGCAGCTCGCGGTGGACCCGCCGCAGCCCCGGGCCGACGTCGGCACCGATCCGGTCACGCAGATCCGACCGGTAGCGCTCGAAGCGGTCCAGCGCGGCGCCCGTCCCGCGCACCGCCGCCTCGCTGCGCAGGAGGTCGGCGAGCAGCCCCTCGTCCTCGGGGTGGACGCGCACAGCCTCCTCGAGCCCGGACAGGGCGGGGCCGTGGTCGCCGCTCCGGCTCCGGGCCCGGGCGAGCACGACCCGCGCGGACGCCAGGTCGCGTTCGGCGCGCCGGCGCACCTCGGCCAGCGGCCCGTCGCCCTCGGGGGGCAGCGTTCCGGCGCCCAGCGCGAGCGCCTCTTCCGCCGCCTCCGCCGCCACGGCCGGATGCTCGGGGAGCAACGTCCGCGCCCGGCACGCCAGATCGTGCAGCCGACCGGCGTCGACCCGGTCGGGCGGACCCACGAGCCGGTAGCCGCCCCCTTCCGTGACCAGCGCCTCCGGCCCCACGACCGACCTGGTCCGGGACACCAGGACCTGAAGCGCCTTCGCCGGGTTGGCCGGCTCGTCGTCCCCCCACACCTCCGCGATGAGCCGGTCCGTGTGCACGGTCCGGCAGGAGAGCGCGAGGGCGGCGAGCAGCGCCTGAGCCCTCTCGCCGACCACCGGCTGCCCCCGCCACCGCACACCGTGGAGCAGACTCAGGTCGATCGGCATGGCCCAAGTCTAGGCTCGGCCGGACAACCCACCCGTTCTCGCCTTGACCCGCAGGGATCTGATGATCCGGAGTGGTCGCCCCCCACCGGCGTCCAGACGGCCGACGTGAACACCGCCGATCAGCGCCGGGCGGCCGCGACCGCCTCGGTGAAGCGGCGGTGGCGGGACAACTCCTCCTCCACCGGGTCCAGCACGAGCGCGCGGGCGACCCGCTCCACGCTCACGTGCAGCGCTCTGCCCGCCTTCCGGGCACGGCGGCGGCCGCCGAGCCAGGCGACGGCCCGCGACAGCAGCGCGATCACGACGCCGAGCAGCGCGCCGCCGAGCAGCATCAGGGTGGGCCAGGGCGCCTCACCCGCGGTCGGCACCGGCGGCTCGGGCAGGCGGAGGTAGTCCAGGGCGAACAGGCCCAGCAGCCAGAGGGCGCCCGCCACCGTCGCCGCGAGCGCCAGCCACTGCGCCGCCCCGGCCACCCGCCACCACGCGGGCCTGCGCGAGGCCCCGAGCGAGGTGACGGCCACGGCCCGGTCGAGCCCGTCCTCCAGTTCGCCCGCGCGCGATCGGGCCGCATGGCGTACGGCCGCCGCCCACGGTTCGGGAAGCCCCGCCGAGGCGGCCGCCGCCGCGTCCCGGATCGCGATGTCCATCTGGGAGCGCTGCACCGTGGTGGCGGCCGGGATCGAGGTCCGCCCCACCACTGCCCCCGTCACTGCCCCCGCCGCCTCGGGTGCGCCTCCCCGGACGCCCCTCGCTGCGCCCGCCTCGATGCTTCCCGTCGTGTCTCCCGCCAGGTCGGCGTCCGGCCCGGCCCGGCGGCCGTCGGTGCCGGAAGCCGTACCCAGGCGGAGGCGGCGGAGCGGATCGGGCCGGAACCGGCGGATCCACCGGGTGACCGGCCAGCCGGTGGCGGCGACCGAGCGGTGCCGGTGCGCCTTCGCGACGGCGGCGACCACGAGCGGGACCCCGGCGGCCTGCGAGAGCGCCGAGGTCAGCGGCCTGGCCAAGGTGTCCGTGGAGACCTGCTGGGTCTTCGCGGGCTCGGCCGCCCCCGGCGTCGCGGTCCCCGGACGCCCGCCTCGCCCGGCCCCGGCGGCATCGCCGTCCGGCCCGGTCCGGCCGCCTCCCGCCGAGGCGCGGTCCAGGAGGTCGGCGGCGGCGACCGCATCGGCCGCCAGGCGGTCGGCCCAGGAGCGCCGGTCGGCGACCCGGGACTCCAGCAGGGCGCGCAGCTCGGGAACGCCCGCTCCGGTGCGGGCCGAGACGCCGAGCGCCGGCACCCCGGCCAGCCCGTCGGCGTCGAGCAGCCGGCGCAGGTCCGCCAGGCACCGCTCGGCGGCCGCCGGGGAGAGCCGGTCGATCTGGTTCAGGACGACCACCGTGACGTCGCGGTGCCGGGCCAGAGGCTTGAGGTAGCGGTCGTGGACGGCCGCGTCGGCGTACTTCTGCGGGTCGAGGACCCACACCAGCAGATCGGCCAGGCGGGCGAGACGGTCCACCTCCAGCCGGTGCGCCAGCTCGATCGAGTCGTGGTCGGGCAGGTCGAGCAGGACCAGCCCGGCCATGCCCTCCGACCCGTCCGGCCCGTGACCCGCCGCGCCGCCTCCCCCGCCGTCCGCCGTGCCGTCCCTCCCGGCCTCCCCCGGGCCGCGGCCTCCGCCGTCCACCTCGTGGCGGTTGGGGATCTCCAGCCAGTCGAGCAGCGGCCCCGACCCGGCCCCCTCCCACAGGGCGGCCTGCGCGGTGGAGGTGGTCGGCCGGGTCACGCCGACCGTGGCGAGCGAGGTTCCGGACAGCAGGTTGAACAGCGACGACTTGCCGCTCCCGGTGGCTCCGGCCAGCGCGACCACCGTGTGGTCCACCGAGAGGCTCCGCCGTACCCCCGCCCTGGAGACCACGGCCCGTGCCTCGGCGACCGCGGCGGCGTCCAGCCGCCCGTCGGCCAGGTCCGCGGCCAGCTCCAGCGCCGCCAGCCGGTCGTCCAGCGAGATCGCGCCCTTGCGGCGCAGCAGCTTCACCGGCCGTCCCCGCTCTCCGCAGAGAGCCCGCCACCGGGATCACCGGCCGGTCCGCGGCGCTCCCCGGGAAGCTCGCCCCGGTGCTCCCGTACGGCCTGCGCCGCGGCGCGCAGGGCCTGGGCGGTCTCCGCCGGGGGCCGGACGGCGTCGAGGAGGGCGGTGAACCGGGCGGCCTCCTCCTTCATGATGCCCTCGACCCGGGTGCGCAGGTCGTCGCGGGCCTTGATGGTCAGGGTGCGGACGGCCTGGTCGCCGAAGACGGCCTCCAGCAGCTTCTGGCTGAGCACGCTGGTGCCCCCGGCGATGCCGACCTCGATCCCGGTCAGACCGCCGGTGGAGGCGAACACCGCGATCATGAGGAGCAGCCCGGCGCCGTTGACGCCGAACGAGGCGACCCGGGCGGTGGTCCGCTTCTCCGCGCCCTCCTGGCTGACCAGGTCGAGCACGTACCCCTGCCAGCTTCGGACCGCCGCCTCGGCGGCCCGGCGCAGACCCGGCGAGGCCCTGCCGAGGCGTCCGGCCTCGACGGCCCCGGCCTCCTCCAGCAGGGCCCGCCCGGCGGGCAGGGACGACCACGACTCCAGCGCGCGCTCGGCCGCGCCGTCGGCCGACGCCCTGACCAGTGCCTCCACCCCGTGCTCCAGCGCCACCCGCAGCTCACTCTCGGGCGCGGGCCGGCCGGTGAACAGCGAGACGATCCGGTCGCGCAGCCACCCCACCCGGCTCTCCAGGGAGCGCATCAGGTCGCCGGTGCCGATGAAGTCCTGCCAGCGGGCCAGCACCTCGCCGCGGAGCAGCGATCCGTCCAGCATGCCCTCGTCGAAGGAGGCCATCCCGGCGGCGTAGGCGGCGCCGACCGCCGAGCCGAGCTCCTCGGCCCCGGCGCGCTGGCGGTCCACCGCGTCGGCGAGCGCGGGCACCCGCGTGGCGAGGCTCTCCAGCGCCCCCGACAGCGTCTGGCGGACCACGTCGGCCCTGGACTGGGCGTCGGCCGCGATGCCGGTCAGCCAGTCGATGACCGGCCGGACGGCGGCGCGGGGCAGCCGGGCGTTCTCCTCGGGCAGCACCAGCTCGGCCACCTCGAACAGACGCGTCCCGCCCAGCCCGTTGGCCTCCAGCAGCCGGGTCAGATCCCCGGCGACCACGCCCACGGCCTCCGGCGGGACGCGGGACAGGATCACGGCCAGCGCCGTACTCCGCTCCCGGGCCGCACGCAGGAAGCTCCAGGGCACCTCGTCGGCGTAGCGGGAGGCGGTGGTGGTGAACAGCCACAGGTCGGCGGCGGCGAGGAGCTGGGAGGCCAGCTCGCGGTTGGCCGTGACGACCGAGTCGATGTCCGGCGCGTCGAGCAGGGCCAGGCCGGGCGGGAGCGTCTCGGCCACGACCACCCGGAGTGTGCCCGGCTCACCGGCGCCTGCGGAGCCGTCCGGACCGCGCGGGCGGCCTCCCGTGACCCGGGACAGGCCGGGCAGGATGTGCTGGCCGGTGAACCAGGCCAGGTCGGCGGGGCTGGTCACCAGCGTGGGGGCCAGGGTGGTGGGGCGCAGCACGCCGGGCTCGGTCACGTCGGCGTCGACCAGGGAGTTCACCAGCGTCGACTTCCCCGCCCCGGTGGAGCCGCCGACGACGGCCAGGAGCGGGGCGTCGATCGCGCTCAGACGGGGGATCAGGTAGTCGTCGAGCTGGCCGGTCAGCTCCCGCGACGCCCGGCGGTCGGCCTCGGCGTCTCCGACCTCGAGCGGGAACAGGTCACGGTCGAGATGGCGCCGCAGCTTCCGCAACGCCTCCAGCAGGCCGCCGTTCCCATCCACAGGACCGGTCATTCCCGACAGAACCGGCCCTAGACATCAGAAGACGCCGGACATGATGAAGCCCCACCGCTCGACCGGGTCACGGGGGCGAACTCGGTAGAGCGATGGGGCCTGTACCCCGGCTTCGCCGGGAGGACCGTGAACGGGCCCGTCTCCCCCGCAGCTGGAGAGGGGCCCCGGACCTTCCGCCTGTTCCGGGGCGATCTGGGGTCGTGCTTCCCTCATTGGACCGCACCAAGCTCAGGGCCAGATCCGGCCAACCTGAATATCCGCTGAAAGTTCAATCACTCTGCGGCGGCCGCAGAACGTATCCCACCCCGCGCAGGGTATGGATCAGCCGGGGTTCGGAGGTGTCGACCTTCCGCCTGAGATAGGAGACGTAGGACTCGACGACCCCGGCGTCGCCGCCGAAGTCGTAGTTCCACACGTGGTCGAGGATCTGCGCCTTGGACAGAACCCTGCCAGCGTTGATCATGAAGTAGTGCAGGAGCTTGAACTCCGTCGGCGAGAGCCGCACCATCTCCCCGGCCCTCCACACCTGGTGGGCCTCCTCGTCCAGCTCCAGATCACCGACGCGCAGCCGGACGGGCAGGTCGAGGTCGCCTCGCGTACGGCGCAGCACGGCCCGGATCCTGGCCAGGACCTCCTCCAGGCTGAAGGGCTTGGTGACGTAGTCGTCGGCCACCCTCAGTCCGGTCACCTTGTCGTCGGTGCCGTCCCGCGCGGTCAGGAAGACCACGGGCATCTGACCGCCCATCTCCCGCAGCTTCCCCGCCACCGCGAACCCGTCCATGTCGGGCAGCATCACGTCGAGCACCACGAGGTCGGGGCGGATCCTCTCGGCGAACTGCACGGCCTCCCTGCCGTCCGCCGCGGTCATGACCTCGAACCCCGACAGGCGCAGACTGGCGGAGAGCAGCTCCCGGATGTTCGGTTCGTCGTCCACCACCAGCAGGCGGGCCTCAACTCTGTCCAGCACATCCATGAGGCTCGCTCACCTCCCTGGGGAGCGGCTCAGCGGCGGCTGAACGTTTCCTGAGAGGAATCACCGGCCACGGGCGGCCCTCACGCCACGGGGGACGGGACGCCGGCCGGGCAGAGCCGCTTCAGCCGACGGCGGCCAGGGGAAGGCGGACGCGGAAGACGGCGCCCGCGCCCGGGGCGGAGTCGGCGTCCACCGTCCCGCCGTGCGCCTCGACCATCGCAGCCACGATCGACAGGCCGAGCCCGGTCCCGCTGCCCCCGCCGGACGGGTCGCGACGACCTCGGGCAGAGTCCACGCGGTAGAACCGCTCGAAGACCCGTTCGCGCTGTTCGGCGGTGAGGCCCGGTCCCTCGTCGGCCACCTCGACGACGGCCGTCCCGCCCTGCGCGCGGAGCGTGATCCGCACGGGCGTGCCCTCCGGGGTGTGGGTGAGCGCGTTGGTCATCAGGTTGCCCACGACCTGGCGGAGCCGTACCTCGTCACCGGAGACGATCAGCGCGGCACCGTCGACCGAGAGCGTGACCTCCCGGTCCGGCGCCAGGATCCGGGCGTCGTGCACGGCGTCGGCCGCGATGGCGAGCAGGTCGACCGGGCGCATGGCCATCGGCCGCTGCCGGTCCAGCCGGGCGAGCATCAGCAGGTCGTCCACGAGCAGGCCCATCCGGACCGCCTCCGACTCCACCCGGCTCATCAGCGGCGCGGGGTCGATGTCGGGTGCCTGGCGGTAGAACTCGGCGAAGCCGCGGATCGACGTCAGCGGCGTACGGAGCTCGTGCGAGGCGTCGGCGACGAACCTGCGCATCCGCTCCTCGGATCCGCGGGCCGCGCGCTCCGATTCCGACCGGGCCTGGAAGGCCGTCTCGATCTGGGCGAGCATGCCGTTCAGCGACCGGCCGAGACGGCCGACCTCGGTGTTCGGGTCCGCGTCGGGGACGCGGCGGCTCAGGTCGCCGGCGGCGATGGCCTCGGCGGTGCGCTCGATCTCCTCCAGCGGGCGCAGACTCCGCCGGATGACCGCCACGCCCACCCCGGCGAGCGCCAGCATCAGCCCGCCGCCGCCGAGGACCACCACCAGGGCGAGCTGCCCCACGATCTGCCGTGCCTCCGCCATGTCGACGGCCACGACGAGGCTGCCGCCGGTCTCCAGCGGGGTCACCCGGATCCGCCATCCGTCGATCTCGCGCGGCTCCGTCCCCAGGTCGGCGGGGAGCGGCGGCACCGGCTTGCCCTCCACGTCCGCTCCGCTGAGCGGGACGATCACCCGGCCCCGTGGGCCGCGGAGCTCCGCCCTCATGTCAGGCGGCATGATCTTGTTCGCCAGGTCGAAGGGGGCGGGACGGTTGAGGCGGCGCAGCAGGTTCCCGGTGGTGATGTCGATCTGGGTGTCCACCCGGTCGACCAGGTACCCCCGCATGACCGAGACGCTGCCGACGCCGATCAGGGTCAACGCGATGGCCAGCAGCACCAGGACGACCAGGATGAGCTTGACCCGCAGAGGCGTCCGGTCGAACATCAGGGACCCGGCGGGAGGCGGAGTACGTACCCGACTCCGCGCAGGGTGTGGATCATCCGGGGGTCCGTGTTGTCGATCTTCCGGCGGAGCACGGAGACGTAGGACTCCACGATCCCGACGTCGCCGCGGAAGTCGTAGTCCCACACGTGGTCGAGGATCTGCGCCTTGGACAGCACCCGCCCCGCGTTCGCCATGAAGTAGCGCAGCAGCTTGAACTCGGTCGGGGAGAGCGGCACGGCCCTGCCCTTGCGCCAGACCTCGTGGCTCTCCTCGTCGAGCTCGATGTCGGCGAAGGTGAGCCGGGGCGGCCGGGCGTGCAGCTCTCCCCCGCCCGTACGGCGCAGCACGGCCCGGATCCGGGCCACCACCTCTTCCAGGCTGAACGGCTTGGTCACGTAGTCGTCCCCGCCCACCGTGAGACCGCGGATCTTGTCCTCTACGGCGTCACGGGCGGTGAGGAACAGCACGGGCGTGTCGGTGCCCCCGCCGCGCAGCCGCCGTACGACGTCGAAACCGTCCATGTCGGGGAGCATCACGTCGAGCACGATGAGGTCGGGACGGTGACGCTGGACGGCGGCGACCGCGTCGGTGCCGTTGCCCGCGGTGTTCACCCCGAATCCGGCGAAGCGCAGGCTCGCGGCCAGCAGTTCGAGGATGTTGGGTTCGTCCTCGACGATCAGCAGGCGGGCCTCGGGTGATTCGCTCACGAGAATTATCTTCACCCGCCCACAGGAGAAAGCCGTTAAGAAGTCAGATCAGAGGTTATCCCTACCAAGTGTCTGGCTATGGCCAGACTTGACGTAGCGGCAGGAGATGGGGCATTCCTCACCAAAGTAATCCGGCCGTAGGTGTCGACGACGAAGTCGTCCGCCATGCTCCCGTCGCGGGCCACGGCCTGCGCCCGCACGCCGCCGGCCGTCCTGACGAGGTCGTCCGCGGTGAGGGCGGGGACGTAGCGGCGCGCCGCGCCCAGGAACGCCCCCTTGGCCAGGGAGCCGAGCACCTCCCTGACCCCGGTCCGCCAGTGCCGGGCGGCCATCCGCCGGGTGCCCGCCCAGGCCGCGATCCTGCACAGGTCGGCGAGGTCGACGTCGCGCCAGGAGTAGCCCTCCAGGGCGAGCGCCATCACCGCGTTGGGGCCGACGAGCACCTCGCCGTCGATCCTGCGGGTCAGGTGGACACCGAGGAACGGGTAGCGGGGGTCGGGCACCGGGTAGATCAGCCCGCGGACCAGGTCCTTCGCCCGGCCGGCCAGCGCGTAGTACTCGCCCCGGAAGGGGATGATCCGCACCTCTCCGGAGGCTCCGGCCATCCGGGCGACGGCGTCCGTGCCGAGTCCCGCGCAGACGATCAGTTGGTCGAAGCCCATCCTGCGACGCCCGGCCGCCCCGTCCACCAGCACCTCGACCCCGCCCGCGGTCTGCCGGAGCGCGCGGACCGGATGCGAGAGCCGTACCGAGCCGCCGTTCTCCTCGACGTCGCGGGCCAGGCGGCGGGCGACCGCGGGAAAGTCGGCGATCGCGGTGTGCGGGGAGTGCACGGCGGCCACTCCGACGGCGTGCGGCTCGATCTCGCGCAGGGCCAGCGCGTCCAGTTCGGCGATGCCGGGAACGCCGTTCTCCCGGGCGCGCCGGGCGATGGCCCGCAGGCCGGACCGCTCGGCGGCAGTGGAGGCGATGACGAGCTTGCCGACCTCGTCGTAGGGGATGGCGTACTCGGCGCAGTACTCACGCAGCAGGGCCACGCCCTCCCGGCAGAGCGTCGCCTTGAGCGAGCCGGGCCGGTAGTAGATGCCCGCGTGCACGACCCCGCTGTTGTGCCCGGTCTGGTGCGCGCCGACGCGGTCCTCCTTGTCGAGGACGGTCACCTCGGCGCCGCGGGTCAGCGCGAGCTCCCTGGCCACCGCCAGGCCGACGATGCCCGCGCCCACGATCCCGACCTTCATCATGTGTCCTCTCGAAAATCCGTGACGCGGCCCGGCGCGTTCGTGACGCGGCCCGCCGCATTCGTGGCACGGGCATGACACGGCCCGCTCACGACACGGCCCCGTCCGCGAGCCGGCCGGCCTTCGCCGGAGCGAGGTGGCCCTCCTCGGCGAGCCAGCGGATCGCGTCGGCGACGCTCTCCCGCACCGGCCGGAGGTCCACCTTCAGCTCGGCCAGGGTGGGCTCGTCGTCGGCGGGCACCATCGTGGTCATCATTTCCGCCGCGTCCCTGGTCAGCGGGTAGCCGAAGGGCCTGACCCGCTTGAGGAGATCCAGCACCGCCGCCACGCCCAGCAGCAGCCTGCCGGGTACGCCGTACCTGCGGCACCGGCCCCCGGTGACCTCGTCGCAGACGTCGGCGAGCTGCGCCCAGGTCAGGAAGTGCCCGCCCAGCATGAACCGGCGCGCCCCCCGGCCCGGTTCCAGGACGCGGGCCAGCACCGTCGCCAGGTCGCGGACGTCGACCACGCCGACCCCGCCCGAGGTGATCGGCCAGCCCTGGTCGAGACCGGCGCGCAGCCCCTCCATCAGCGCGTCCAGCGAGGGCTGGTGCGGTCCGACGACCCCGCCCGGGTAGACGATCGTGACCGGGACCCCGCGCCCGGCCAGCTCGCGCGCGTAGAGCTCGCCGGAGACCTTCGACCTGCCGTAGGCGCTGCGCGGCGAGGAGAGCGGGCTCCCCGCCGTGATCACCGGCCCGGCCGGCGGGACGAACACCGCGACGGTGGAGACGTGCACGATCGGGTCGAGACCGAGCTCGGCGGCCTGCCCGAGGACGTTCCTCAGCCCGGCCACGTTGGTCCCGGCCAGATCGTCCGCCCGGCCGACGACGCCGATCTCTGCGGCGGCGTGGACGACCGCCTCACACCGTTCGAGCCCGGCCCGTACGGCTGCCGCGTCGCGGATGTCGGCCCGGTGCAGCGGGACCGGCTCGACGACTCCGACCCTGCCCAGGATCCGGCGCGTCCTGTCCGGATCGCGCACCAGGAGGAGCGGCTCGTGCCCGGCGGCGAGCAGCGCCGCCACCGCGTGTGAGCCGACGAAACCGGACGCTCCGGTCACCAGAACGCGCATCTCCGAAAGCTAGCGGCAAGCCGTTCCCAGGAGAAGAGGGAGTCCGTCCGGGAACGTCCCGTGCACTCGGCCATCGGCTGGTCTGCGCCGTGCCAGAGCCCACGGACAGCGCCCGTGGACAGAGCCCGTGGACAGAGCCCGGGGACAGCGCCCGTGGACAGCGCCCACGGACAAGGATCCGTCGCGCGGGGATTGCTGAGCGCGATAAGTATTGCGCTCAGCAATCCCCGCGCCGGACATCGCAACCCCCGGGACCGGACATCCAGCCCCCATGACTTCGCCGCCCGGTTCGATCACCGCATTCGGGTTTCGGTCACCGCATTCGGATGAGGGCCGCCCGCAGGCGGTGCACCTCTCGCAGGCGGGCCTCGTAGGTCGCACCGACCACCACGAGGAGCAACCCGCCCAGCGCCATGGGCACCCACCTCGGCACCGCCAGGACTGCCTGGGCGATCCAGGGCGCCAGCTCGTGCAGGGTGACGGCGGCCAGGGTCAGACCGCCGAGCACCGCCGGGGCCTGGAGCCGGAAGCGGGTCCCGGTCAGGAGCACCGCGAGCGAGGCCACGCCGAGCAGCAGCGGCCGGACCCAGCCGTCGCCGGCGGGCAGCGCGACCAGGCTGGGCAGCAGGCCGGAGGCGAGCCCGGAGCCGTAGGCGGCCCAGGAGGAGGCCTCCCCGCCGCGTGTCCTCCACCAGCCGAAGGCCAGCAGGACCAGCGCGAACGGCACCGTGTACGCCTCGACCACATCGATGTCGGAGGCGAGCAGCCGCAGCCAGGTGGCGGCCAGCAGGAACCCGGTCCCTCCGTACACCGCCGGCCGCCGGTCGGGCCGCAGCGCGGTGCCGGACAGCAGCACGCCGACGACGGCGCAGGCCAGGCTGAGCATCGGCAGGTCCGGGACGCCGAGGACCAGGGTGCCCTGGGCGGACAGCACCAGCCCGGAGGCCGCCAGGAGGTAGCCCGCCGCCTCCAACCCGATCGCGGCGTCCGCCGCCCGGTACCGCCGTCCGGTCCCCTCGGCCGTGCTCGGTCCCCCTGCCCGCTCCGCCCGCTCGAGCCGCTCCGGCTGCCCCGGCTTCGGGGTGTACGGCCGCTGCGCCCGTCCTTGTGCCCATCCCGCCACCGCCGCCGCCAGGCAGGCGACGGCGAGCAGGCCGAACGCCGCGTACCGGGCAGGCCAGCCCAGCCCGGCCTCGACCGCCAGGACCTCTCCGCCCAGGAGCAGGGCGGCGAGCCCGGCCCCGGTGGCGCGCACGACCTGTGTCCGGCCCCCGTAGGCGGCCGCAGCCCAGGCGAGGGCGAGGATCACGAGCCCGGCGTGGGTGGTGGCCCGCTCGGTCAGGGCCGCGGCGGCGGCCAGCAGGGTGACGGCCCCGGCGAAGGCCGTGAGAGTCCCGGCCATGGGCGTGCGGGGGATGGGCGTCCCGGAGGTGGACGTGCCGGAGGCGGGGGCCCCCGCCGATCCCGGTCGTCCGGCCAGTGCCGCTCCGGCCGTCAACGCCGCGGCCAGCGCGAGCAGGACCGCGAGCCCGGCCGGGTGGCCCCAGCCGAAGGCGGCCGGCGCGAGCGCCGAGCCGAGCGTGCCGAAGGCCAGCGCGGCGGCGCCGAACGGCCGCCTTCCGCTCCTCGCCGGTTCGCGGCCGCCCTCCGCGGCCTCCGCCGTCTCCTGGCCGCCTTCCACGGGCTCCGCGGGTCCCGCCGGTTCCCCGCCCGCGGGGCCGGCGGCCTGCCGGAGGGCCATCGCCACCGAGGCGGCCGTCAGAAGCCAGAAGATGACCACCGGGGCGGGGGACGCGGAGAACCACTCCTCGCCGTACGCGTGCGCCCCCGCCCAGATCCCGTCCAGCCGGTCGAACGGCCCGGTCAGCGTGAGGGTGACGTCCTCCCAGAACGGGAGCAGGGTCAGGACGGCCACGGCACCGCCGGTGAACGCGCCGGTGGAACGGATCGAGGGCCCGGCCGGGCCGGGCAGGTACAGCGCCGCGGCGGCGACGGCCAGGCCCGCGACGGTGTACGCGAGCGCCTGCCACGCCGGGTGGACGAGCGGGAGGAAGAGCGTCGCGGCCCCGGCGGCCAGCACGGCCGCCGACGCCGCCGCCAGGAGCTCGCGCAGGCCCCCGGCGGACCGCAGCGCCACGACGATCCCGGTCACCGCCAGTACGGCCAGCAACGCGCCCCTGATCAGGGAGACCGGCCACTCGGCAGGAGAGAGGTACGGCACCAGGCCGGAGTCCAGGAGGCCGAACAGGAGCCCGGACATCCACACGATCCCGAACGCCGTCGCGGCCGTTCCGCGGATTCCGGGCAGGCGCCCCACCGGCCGGGCACCCGCGCCGGGGTCCGCCACGGAACCCGCATGCCCCTTCCCGTCCCCGGCCTCCGGCGCACCCGCGCCCTCCTCGGTCGCCGCCTCCCCCTTCTGGACGGACCCGGCCTTCCCCGCGGTGAGCACCAGGAGGGCGGCGTCGGCCGCGGCCGTCGCCGCGAGCGCGGCGGTGACCCAGGTCGCCGTCCGGTCCGCCGCCAGCAGCGGGAGCGGAAGCTGCGCCAGGACGATCGCCACCGGCATCGGCAGCCTCAGCGGGAGCAGCCGCGAGTATCCCGCCGCGACGAGCGCGACCAGGGCGAACGACCCGGCGGCGTAGCCGCCGCCCGAGAGGTCGTCGATCCCGGCCAGCCCGGCCTGCCGGGCCGCGTAGCAGTCCAGCAGGAGCAGGGCGACGCCGAGCATCGCGACGGTCTCCGCGGTGGCGGCCAGGCCGCGCCGTACCAGGACTCCCGGCACGGCCATGGTCACCGCGGTGAAGCCGGCCAGGACCGCGGCCCGCCCGCCGATGCCGAGATGGCCCCAGCTCACGACCGTGAACACGACCGCCGCGACGGCCAGCAGCAGGCCGCCGAGAGTGAGCAGCAGGTTCTGCACCGCCTTCGGCGAGAAGTCCCCGCGCGGTCTCCCCGGTCCGGGAGCCGCCCCGGCCGCCGGAGCCGCGGCCGGGAAACCGGACCGCGTTCCCGCGTCCGCTCCCGCTCCCGGGACGGCCCCCGGGGGCTCCTCCCTGCGGGCCCGCTCCGCCCGGAGCGCGCCGAGCACCTCGCCCCGGCGGGCCAGCAGTCCGGCCTCCCGCACCCGGATCTCGGCCAGCGCCTGGTCGAGCCGCCACAGCTCGGCCGCGGCGGATCCCCGCAGGGGCAGCGCGCAGCGCGGGCAACGGTCTTGAGGCCCGGTGATGCGCAGGTCGCACTCCGGGCAGCTCACCTCTCCCGAGGGAAGGGGCGGGCCGGGGTGCGGTCGGTCGGCGTGCATGGCATACAGGATGTACCCCGCCACCTGCAGGCGACCTGCGGTGAACTACTCAATCCACGCTGAGTATCCGCCCCCGACCTCAACGGGTCCGGCGTGCGATGAAGGCGATGACACCGGTGGCGCCGACCGCCACGGCCAGCCAGAGCGCCACGGCCCCGGCCGGCACCCCCGCGTCACCCTCCTGCCCGCCGTCCTGGCCGTCCGCCGCCTCCGCGCCGCCCCTCGCCGGCTCTCCACCGGCTTCCGGAGCGGTGCTCGGCTCCGGGGCGGGCGTCGGCGTGGGTGCCGCCGCCCGGAGGGCCTCCTCGGGCAGCGGCACCCGGTAGACCGGGCTGCCGGCCCCCTCGGTACCGGTCAGCAGCGCCGTGCCGTCGGCTGTGTACGCGATCGACTCGGCCTGCTCCAGCTGCGGCATCGTCACCTTGGCGAGCTGCTCGCCGGGGGCGCTGTAGACCGTGGCGGAGAAGTAGGTGCGGATCACGAAACTCGACCCGTCGGGGGCGTAGGCGGCGTCGGTCGCCATGATCGGCGCGGAGCCGACCCGGCGCAGGATGTTGGTCCTGCCGGTGCGCAGGCGCTTCGGGGCCGCGTAGACCGACCCGGAGAACTCCTTGCTCACGATGTAGAGCCGCCCGGTACGGGGATGGACCATGACGCCCTCGGCGTTGTGCCCGCCGTCCTCGTAGCGGAAGCGGTAGCGCACGGCCGGGAGGGTCGCGTCCCGCAGCGAGGCGGGCTCGTGCACCCGGTAGACCGAGATGTCGGGCCAGGCCCCGTCGAAGTTGTCGCCGATGTCGGCGAACCAGAGCACCCTCCGCCCGGTCTCCGGGTCCGTGGACGCCGCCATGCCCTCCCAGTCACGGGCGACCGCACCCTGCAGGGTGAACGTCGCCCGGGTCCGCCCGTCGCCGCCGACCGCGAAGAAGACCGGCCCGGCCAGGCTGTCGTTGTGGGTGTAGTAGACGTCCTCGTGCGTCGGCGAGACCGCCAGCCCGCTCGACTCGGTGATCCGCTCGTCCCGGAACCGGAAGAGGACTCGCTCGCCCTCCCCCTCAACCGGTACGGCCTGCGCCGCGGACCCCGTCTCCGCCCACGCGCCGGCCCCGGCGAACGCGATCGCCGCGACCATCCCGGCCGCGACGATCCCTCGAATCAGGGCATCCCCCGCACTGCTCCGCATTCAGCCATCATGCCCCGACAGCAGCTCGCGCAGGCGCCGCAGGAGGCGCTCGTCCGCGTCGAGGATCGCCGCGGCGTTGTCGAACAGGGCCGCCGCCATCGGGGAGATGCCCGCTTTCAACTCCCGTCCCCGTTCGGTGTGCTCCCGGGCCGCCGCCAGCTCGGCCTCCGCCCGCGCCAGCCGGGCGAGAGCCGCCTCCCGGGGGAGCAGGTGGATCCAGGTCGCGGCGAGGGCCAGGGCCGACTGGACCCCGTGGGGTGGTCGGGCCAGGGCGTCGAGCAGCAGGCGGTTCAGCTCGGCCCGGCCCTCCTCGGTGATCGCATAGACCTTCCTGAGCCGGTCGCCGGTCCGCTCCTCGGCCTCGGTCCGTACCAGGCCGTCCTTCTCCAGCTTGTTCAGCGCGTAGTAGACCGAGCCCGGCAACACGGGAGTCCACCGGTCCAGCTCGGCCTCGGCCATGAGCTGGGTGATCTCGTAGCCGTGCATGGGCCGCTGCTGGAGCAGCCCGAGGACGAGCATGCGCGTGCTGGAGGACAACCGCACTCCCTCAACCGTGGATATTCAAGTTTGACTATATCGGGGCCCGCATGCCCTAATACTCAACGTTGAGTATTCATTCTTGACTAAGGAGAGGCGATGAACTGGCGCATCGGAGCCCGGATGCACGCCCTGGTGAGGGCGTACGCGCGGCTCGGCCGCTTCAGCGGGTCCGTACTGGCCGCCCGGGGCGAGCGGGTGCTGTTGTCCAAGGGATACGGCCTGGCCAGCCATGAGCACGGCCTGCCCAACACTCCGCGGACGGCCTTCCGCATCGGATCCCAGACCAAGACGTTCACCGCGATCGCGATTCTGCAGCTCCAGGAGCGCGGCATGCTCGACGTCGGTCTTCCCCTGGAGGCGGTACTGCCCGGTTACCCCGGCGGGGACCGGATCACCCTCCACCACCTGCTGACCAACACCTCGGGCATCCCCGACTACATCACCACCGAGGACTTCACCCGGATCATGGGCCTGCCCCGGACGCCCGAGGAACTGATCGCGAGCTTCCGCGACCGCCCGGCGCTCTTCGCCCCCGGAGCGCGGATGAGCTACAGCAACTCCGGCTGGGTGCTGCTCGGCGCCGTGATCGAGCGCCTCACCGGGCAGTCCTACGGCGGCTACGTCCAGCGGGAGATCCTCACCCCCCTCGGCATGGACCGCAGCGGGCTGGGCCGCCACGGAGACGTGCTCCCCGGCCACGCGGAAGGCTACATGTCCCAGGACGGGCAGGTCGGCCGCACCCCGTACCTCGACAACTCCAACCAGTACGCCGCCGGGGCCCTGCACGCCACCGCCGAGGACATGCTCGCCTGGGTCCGCGGCCTGAAGGCGGGCGCCGTCCTCGGCCGAGCGTCGCTCAAGCGGCTGGTCACCCCATACGTCGACGGCTACGCCTACGGCTGCACGTCCTCCGGGGACCGCGTGGAGAGCTCCGGCGGGACCATCGGCTACGTGAGCGTCACCGCGCACTACCCGGCCGACGACCTGACCGTGATCGTGTTGTCGAACTTCGAGAACGCCGCCTACGCCGAGATCGAGGCGGGGCTGGCCGCGATCGCCCGCGGCGAGCCGTACGAGCCGCCGGGCGAGCGGGTCTTCGTCCCGGCCGACCCTGCGGTGTTCGATTCCTACGTGGGCCGCTACGAGTGCTCGTTCATGGGGCGGACCTCGACGATCGAGGTGACGGCGGAGGGGGAGAGTCTGATGGTGGAGGTCCACGGCCTGAAGAAGACCGAGCTGCGGCCGATGTCGCGCACGCACTACTTCGCCAGGATGAAGGGCGAGGTCGAGCTGACGTTCGTCGGCGAGCCGGCCCGGGAAATCGCGATGCTCTGGAGCGGCCACGAGGTCACCGCCCACCGCATCGCCTGACCGCGGCAGGCGGCCTGAGCGAGGATCCCACCGATGATCCCGGCTCCGGATCGGAAAACCCGGGAAGGGGTGGCGGGCTGTGGAGAAGAAAGAGTGTCCTGTTCCTCCGGCAGGGGAGACCCTTGCATGATCACAGTTCCCGACGAGGCGTCGATCGCCGACCCCGAGCGGTTCGGCGCAGTGTTCGACGCCCACTACGAGGAGATCCGCCGCTACATCGGGCGGCGGCTCGACCTCGACATCGCCGAGGATCTCGCGGCCGATACCTTCCTGATCGCCTTCCGCCGGCGCGACCGGTTCGATCCCGCGCGGGGCGCCGTGCGGCCCTGGCTGTACGGCATCGCCACCAACCTGATCGGCCGGCACCGCCGGGCAGAGCTGCGCCGCTACCGGATCCTGGCCAAGGCCGGGCCGGACCCGGACGACGACGGCCACGACCAGCGGGTGGCGGACCGCGTCACGGCGGGGGTGACGGTCGGCCGGCTCTCGGGGGCGCTGGCGCGGCTGTCACGCGGGGAACGCGACACGATCCTGCTCTCCGCCTACGGCGGGCTCACCTACGAGGAGATCGCTGAGGCCCTCGGGGTGGCCTACGGCACCGTGGCATCCCGGCTCAGCCGGGCCAGGACCAAACTGCGCGGCTGGCTGGGAGTGGAGATCTGATGGACGATTTCAAGATTATCGACGACGTGATGCCCGACGTCCCCTTCCCGGCGGCCGGCACGGTCGCAGAGGCGAGGGCCCGCGTGTTCCGCCCCCGTCGCCGCCGCTCCCCCGCGTGGGCGGGGATCGTGACGGTGGCCGCGTCCGCGGCCACCGTCACGGTGATCGGCGCTGCCGTCGCCGTCCCCCGGCTGGGAGACGGCGCGAGGAACGGGACGGGAGGCGGTGTGACGGTCGCGGCCACCGATCCGGGCCCCGGTCCGAGCGCCCGTTCGAGTGCGGGAGTGAGTGCCGGGGGAGTGCTCGACGCCGTCGCGGACCGGCTGGCCCGGCGGGAGGAGCGCGGGCGCGCGAACTGGCGCGTGGAGATGGACCGGTTCGCCCGGTCGTCGTTCGACGGGGGGGCGTTCCTGGTCGAGGACCGGGGCAGGGAGGTCCATTGGGCGGGTCCGGACGGCCCCATCGCCACCGAGGCCTCCGCGATCGGGGCCGAGCCCCTCACCGCCGCCGACCGGGCGGCATGGGAGAAGGCGGGCTCGCCCCGGATCTGCGGGACGGACAGCAACTGCGAGAACGACCAGATCCCCTACGGCCGCACCCGGTACATTCCGGTCTCCTCGGGCGACTACCAACTGTCCAGCGTCCGGTTGAGCCCGCGGGAGCTCCGCAGGCTGCCGCAGGATCCGGCAGAGCTGAAGGCGGAGATCATGTCGCGCTGGGCGGCGGCGTTGAAGGGGATCGAGAACAGCGACGCCCCCGCCGGAGGGGACGTCCCCTCGGACGGTGACATCGTGTGGTGGGTGGGCACGCGCCTGCTCACCGAGGTCCCGGCCACCCCTCCGGTCCGGGCGGCCGCCCTGCGCATGCTGTCCGCCCTGCCGGACGTGCGGGTCGCCGACGACGTCCGGGACGTCGGGGGGCGGGCGGGCCTGGCCCTCACGCGCGACACCGGCGGGCCGTACGCGGAGCGGATCGTGATCGACCGCGCCACGGGCGACCCCCTGGCGCTGGAGGAGGTGCTCACCGCGCCCGTGCCCGATCTGAAGGGCCTTCCGGCCGGAGGCGTGGCCTTCTCCCGGCTGGTGCGGCGGATCGGCTGGACCGACGACGCCCCCGCCCTGCCCGAGGGCTGTACGCCGCGAGCGAAGAAGGAGTGCCTTCGCTGAGGGATGGGGGTCCGCAGGCGGCACACGCCCGGACCCCCCGAAGCATGACTCGCCTGGAGTGCACTCCAGGTACCTAGGGTGGAATCCATGGATTACACGCAGCTTGGCCGTACCGGCCTGAAGGTCAGCCGGCTCTGCCTGGGCACCATGAACTTCGGCCCCGAGACCACGGAGGAAGACTCCTTCGCGATCATGGACCGGGCCCACGACCTGGGGATCAACTTCTTCGACACAGCCAACGTCTACGGCTGGAAGAAGGGCGAGGGCATCACCGAGAACATCATCGGGCGATGGTTCGCCCAGGGCGGCGGCCGCCGCGAGAAGACGGTCATCGCCACCAAGCTCTACGGCGGCATGGGCGACTGGCCCAACGAGGACCGGCTCTCGGCGCTCAACATCCGCCGGGCCTGCGACGCCTCGCTCAAGCGCATGCAGACCGACTACATCGATCTGTACCAGGCCCACCACGTCGACCGGAACACCCCGTTCGAGGAGTTCTGGGAGGCCATGGACATCCTGAAGCAGCAGGGCAAGATCCTGTACGTCGGTTCGTCCAACTTCGCGGGCTGGCACATCGCCAAGGCGCAGGAGACCGCCCGCCGCCGCAACAGCGTCGGCCTGGTCTCCGAGCAGTCCCACTACAACCTGCTCGTCCGTGCCGCCGAGCTTGAGGTCATCCCGGCGTGCGAGGACTACGGGCTCGGCCTGATCCCGTGGAGCCCTCTCGCGGGCGGCCTGCTCGGCGGCATCCTGCGGAAGATCGACAAGGGCCGCTCGGCCTCGGAGACCATGGTCAAGGAGCTGGGCAAGCACCGCGACAAGATCGAGCGGTACGAGGCCTTCTGCGACGAGCTCGGCGAGGACCCGGCCAACGTCGGCCTGGCCTGGCTGCTGCACCAGCGGGCGGTCACCGCGCCGATCATCGGTCCGCGCACGCTGGAGCAGCTCGACGGCACCGTCAAGACCCTGGAGATCGAGCTCGACGAGAAGGCCCTGGCCCGCCTCGACGAGATCTTCCCCGGCTTCAAGACGGCTCCCGAGGAGTATGCCTGGTAGGAGGCGCTCAGGAGATCAGGGAGCCGATCACCACGAGGAGCACGAGCAGTGCGAGCACCGTGGGCAGCAGCCAGCGACGGGGACGATCCACGCCCTGGAGCCTAGTCCCGCCCACCGGGTGCCCGTGCCGTCAGGGGCCATTCCGCAACCGTCTCGTAGCGGACCCTGGCCCCGAGGTGGCTCCGCACCAGGTGTACGGCTCCCGCCTCCCAGGGGGTTCCGGCGAACGGCCCGAGGGCCTCGACCAGAGGGCTCACGTCGGCGTCGGCACGCAGCCTGGCGAGGGTGAGGTGCGGCCGGAACCGCTTGCCCTCGTCCGCCTGAACGGCTCCCGCCCGCCGGGCCCCCGCCATGACGGACTCGGCCAGCCGGACGATCCTGGGGCGTCCCCGCCCCGGACCCGCCCCGCCGGGTGACTCCGTGCAGTCGCGCAGCCCGGCCCAGAGGACGCGCGCCCGGCGGGCCGAGGGGAACGCGCCCGCGCCGGTGAAGGCCAGCGTCATCGGCGCGTGGCGCGACGCCGCGCGCCCGAGCCGGATCTCCAGCTCGGGCAGGACCTCCTCCGCCACCTCGCCCAGGAACGCCAGCGTCAGATGCCAGTTCTCCTGATCGATCCAGCGCAGGTGCGGCCAGGCGGCGTGATGGGGTTCGAGCGCGCGGGCGAGCTCATCGCGCACCGGCTGCGGCGGCAGCAACCCCGCGAACAGTCGCATGCGACCTCCTGCCGATCACCTTCGTCAGCATTATCGCCGCACCGACGCCGAGCAGGGTGAGCGCCCCGCCGACCACGACGCCCGCGCGCGGACCGCCGAGGTCGGCGATCCAGCCGAGCAGCGGTGCGCCGACGGGGGCGCCGCCGGTGAACACCAGCACGTAGATGCCCATCACCCGGCCCCGCATCTCCGGCGAGGCGGCGAGCTGGACGCTGGAGTTGGCGGAGGTGTTGACCGAGATCAGCGCGATGCCGGTGGGGACGAGGAGGAGCAGGTAGAGGGGGTACCACGGCGCCAGGCCGGTGGCGATCTGGAAGAGACCGAACGAGACCGCGCCGCCGATCAGCAGCCGCCGGCTGGGCCGTACCCGCCGGGCCGCCATCAGCGCGCCGCCCAGCGCGCCGACCGCGAACACGCTGGAGGCCAGCCCGAAGGAGGCCGCACCCGAACCGAAGACCTCGCTGGACATCAGCGCGATCGACATCGAGAACGACTGCGTGCACAGCGAGACGAACGCGACCAGCAGGATCGGCATGAGAAGCTCCTGCCGGTCCAGTACGTAGCGCAGGCCCTCGCGGAGCTGGCCCTTGTCCCGGGAGACCGGTTCGGGAGTGGTCAGCTCCGAGGTGCGCATCATCGCCAGGCCTCCGAGGACGGCGAGGAACGAGACCGCGTTGATCAGGAAGATCGGTCCGGTGCCGCCGAGCACGTGGATGAGCACGCCCGCCACCGCCGGGCCGACGACGCGGGCCAGGTTGAAGCTGGAGGCGTTCAGCGCGATGGCGTTGGGCAGGTCCTTGCGGCCGACCATCTCGACCACGAACGACTGCCGCGTCGGCACCTCGACGCAGGCGATGAGGCCGAGCACGAAGGCCATCACGTAGACGTGCCACTCCCGTGCCGCGCCGGTCACGACGAGCGCCCCCATGGTCAGCGCGAGCACGCCCAGGAGCGACTGCGCGACGAGCAGCACCCGCCGCTTGGGATAGCGGTCGGCGATCATGCCGCCCCAGAGGCCGAACAGCAGCATCGGGAGGAACTGCAGCGCGGTGGTCACGCCCAGCGCGGTGGCGCTGCCGCCCGTCAGACCCAGCACGAGCAGGTCCTGCGCGGTGCGCTGCATCCATCCGCCGGCGTTGGAGACCACGCCGCCGATCGCGAAGAGCCGGTAGTTGTGGTTGCGCAACGAGCGGAACATCCCGCCCCGCGCCTCCGGCACCACCTGGGCGGTTGCGGTCTCCACGGCCTGGGTCTCGCGTGCGGACGCCTCCCGCGCGATCCTCCGCCGGCGCAGCCGCGCCCGCCATCCCAGCTTCTTGCCGGGTACGGCGGGCGGCTCGGAACCCGGCGCCTCGGCCCCTGCGGGGACGGCCGAGGCGCCGGGTTCCTCGGGCTCGGCTAGATCCGGCTGAGCTTCTCCAGAATCGGAGCCGCCTGCCGGAGCACCGCCCTCTCCTCGGGTGTCAGCTCCTTCAACCGCTGCGTCAGCCACGCCTCTCTGAGGCGCCGTTCCTCTTTCAGCAACGCCGAGCCCTCCGCGGTCACGCTCACCGTCACCTGCCGCCGGTCGGTCGGGTGCGGTGTACGCGAGAGGAGCCCCCGCTCTTCCAGCGCGGCGATCACGCGCGTCATCGAGGGCGGCTGCACCTTCTCGCGCTCGGCCAATTCGCCGGGGGTTATCCCGGAATGCAGTTCCACGGCGACGAGCGTCGCGACCTGGGTGGGGGTCAGCGAGTGGCCCGTCCCCTGCCTGCGCAGCCGCCTGGTCAGTCGTGCCAGTGACACGCGCAGCGCGGACGCCAGACCGGCGTCGCTGCGCAGGTTCGCGACGGGGTCCTTCCTGGGTGGGGTGTTCATTAGCGTAAGTCATTACCTTTGCTAACGAAGCTGGATCGCATCTCATTCCCTCCGGCTCGGGTTTTATTCCGCGAGCCGTACAGCGTGCCAGACGCGACCCCGATCCCCAACCGGTGGGCGGTGATTGCGCGAGTGAGGTCGATCTCAACGCCGGTCCCGGCGGAGACCACGGCGTCCCCCGGCCGGGGCGCGGGCACCCGGGAGATCACGTCTGCAGTCTCAGCTCCACCGACGGGACTCCCAGCAGACGCCCGGCCTCGCGGACGCCGGAGGTGAAGGCGCCGTCGGCGTGACCGAAACGCACCGTGGAGGTCGCCTCGCCCGCGAACAGCACGCGACCGGCGACCGGGGCGGCCAGGGCCTCGATCGCGGCGACGCCGGCGCCGGGGGTGAGGTGGGTGTAGGCGCCGCGGGCGAACGGGTCGTTCCGCCAGCGGGTGACGGCCGAGGCCACCGGCGGCGGAAGTTTCGCGCGGAGCACGGAGGCGAGCGCCTCCTGGGCCCGCCCCAGCACCTCGTCCTCGGCCCGCGCGGCCAGGGCCCTCCCGGCGGGACCGCCGGCCAGCGCGATCAGGGTGGGCGCGCCGGCCGGGCCGGTGGCGTCGATCCAGGCGCGGAACGGGGTGTCGCCGTGCCGGACGAGGAAGCCGGTGGCGTCGCCGTCCCAGTGGCGGGAGCCGTACCGCAGCACCACCTTCTCGAAGTCGCCGAAGCCGAGCCCCGCGACGGCCCGCGCCTTCGGCTCGGGCAGAGCCGGGAGGAAGGCGATCGCTCCCGATTTGAGCACCCCGAGGGGAACGGTGACCAGCACGTGCGAGCCGCGCTCGGTGCGGCCGTCGGCCGTCTCCACGGTGACGCCGTCACCGGTGGCCCGGACCACGCGGACGGCCGAGCCCGTCCGAACGGCCGCGTCGGGGGTGAGCGCCGCGACCAGACGGCGGTATCCGCCCTCCGGGACGTCGTCGCCCCCGCCGTAGGGTTCCGGGACCTTCAGCACCGCGGCGGACAGGTCGGCGGCCGGGGCGGCCAGTTCCGTCTCGACGACCGTCCGGAGGATGAACCGGACCCACTCGCGGCGGTCGGCGTCGGCCTCCTCGGCGCAGTAGGCGTCGATGAGACCGGCGAGGGTCGTCTCCCGCCCTCCGTCGCCGGGCTCTCCGGGCCGCCCGGCGGGGCCTCCGGACGGCCCGAACCGGGCGGCGAGCTCCTCGGCGGCGCGCTCGAACCGGGCGGCGAGCCTTTCGGCGGCGTCCTCGAACCCGGCGGCGCTGCGGAGAAGGCGCAGGCGGCCGATCCCGCGCACGCGCACGCCTCCCTCTCCCACCAGCGCGACCCCGGTGGTGAGGCCGTCGAGGTCGTACGGCCGCCGCCGGATGCCCGCCCGGTCGCACAGTTCCGTCAGCGGGTTCCCCTGGGGGTTGTGGATCCACGCCGCGCCCAGGTCGACGTCGGCTCCGCCGGTCTCGACCGTGCGGATCCGGCCGCCCAGTCGGTCCCTCGCCTCCAGGACCAGCACCTCCACCCCGGCCGACGCCAGGGCGTTGGCCGCGGCGAGACCGGCGAGGCCGGCCCCGATCACGATGACGCGGGTGACGTCGCCCACGACGCCGCCCTGCACGGCGCCGTCGTGATCGACCGCCCACCTGCCCCCGGCTGGGCACCGAACCGACGACGCACCGGCCCGGTAGCCGAAGGCGGCTCCGGCGGCCGTGACCGACAGCCCGGCCATCCCTGCCAGCAGCTCTTTTCTCGTCAGGCGCATGCCGCTCCCCATCGCTCCTGGTGAACCGCGTTGTACGGTGAACAACAGCGAATCTATTGTACGGTGGACAACATGGTCAAGAAGATCACCGGAGACCGGTCCCGTGAGGCGGCCGAGCCGGAGCGGCAACCCCTGTCCCGGGAGCTGATCCTGCGGCGGGCCCTGGAGATGATCGACGAGGCCGGGGTGGAGGCGCTGAGCGTCCGGCGCCTCGCCACCGACCTCGGTGTGTTCCCGACGGCGCTGTACTACTACCTGCCGACCAGGAACGCGGTGCTGCGCGGCGTCGTGGAGACCGTCCTGGAGGAGATGGACCTCACGCGGGCCCGCACCGGCGGCTGGCGGGACCGGGTCCGGGCGCTGTGCCACGCCCTGCGGCAGGTCGCGCACGCCCATCCCCGGCTCTTCCCCTACCTGGCCTCCTACCCGGAGAGCACCATGCAGGAGTACCGGATCTACGAGGAGCTGTACCGCGCGCTGGAGGAGGCCGGCCTGCCCCCCGTGCGGATCGTGCACGCGAGCACCCTGCTCTTCTCCTACACCACCGGCTTCACGCTCGCCGAGGTCAACGCCGCCATCGGCCCGCCGGACGAGGCCGAGTCCGGCCAGCTGTCGGCGCTGCCCCCCGCCGAGTTCCCCGTCACCCACCGGCTGGCCGGCGAGATCCGCGGCCTCGACCTGGAGGCGGGTTTCGCGGCCGGGATCGAGGTGATCCTCGACGGCCTGACCGGGCGGCCGGCCGCGGGGTGAACCCCCCGCCGGTCGCCTGTTCGGCCGAAGCGCTCGCGGTCCGGCGCCGCGAGAATCCTGCACGTGCCGACATCCGTCCCCGCCAGGAGTGACCAGTGACCACTCACCCGCGCGCCGACCCCACCCGCGGGCAGCCTGCTCCCGTCCGTCAGGTCGCTCTCCGCACCGCCCTCCTGACGCTCGTCCCCGCCGTGCTCGCCGCAGCCGGACTGCTGCACCCGCATCACCTGACGCAGGACACCGCCGTACGGTGGGTCGCCCTGCACCTGTTCCTCCTCCCGGTGTTTCCCCTGCTGGCGGGCTCCCTGCTGCTGCTCCTGCGCGGGCTGGAGGGTCCCTGGGTGAGGGCCGCGCGGGTGGGCTCCTACGTCTACGCGATCTTCTACACGAGCCTCGACGCGATCGCCGGGGTCGCCTACGGGACCTTGGTGGCCAACACCGACGACCTCTCCGCCCTGACCCGTGCCGGTACGGCCATCGACGTGGTCGGAGGAGCGCTCGGACTGGTCGGGTCGGCGGGCTTCCTGCTGGCCTCGATCGCGACGACCGCGGCCCTGGCCGCACGTCACGGCGGACGGCGCGTGGCGGTCGGCGGCGCGATCCTGATCGCCGCCTCCGTCATGTGGCTGGGCAGCCACATCTACTGGCCCGAAGGCGTGATCACCGTACTGGGCCTGGGACTGGGAATCGGGCTGCTCAACGTCGCGAGCTCCGACGGGGTCCCGGCCGGCGCCGGCGACCGGGTGGCCCTCGCTCCACCGTCGAGTCCCCGATGAACCCGGCCGGCCGCCGGTAGTACACGGGAACGTCCGCGTCGTCCTTTCCGAGTCGGCGGTGAGCTCTTACCACCCCGTGGCGCGGGCCTCCGGCCGATCCCCGCAACGCTACGCCTCACGCCGGGCGGCAAGTTCGGCCAGCCGGTCGAACGTCCGGATGAGCACCGCGCGCCGCTGCGCCCGGTATTCAGGACGCGGCTTCAGGTTGTCTATCGCCCCGTCCCAGACGGCCATGTACGTCTTCTTCCACTCCCCGATCGTGTCCGCTCCAGGCAGCTCGGCGCCGACGTAGTGCTGCTGGGCGATGAGGTACAGCAGTTCGAGGTTGCACGGGACCGCGACACCCCAGTACTCGTCGGGCTCGAGGTGGATCGGATCACCCGCCATCGCCTCGGAGACCTCGGTGATCAGCCGATCGGTGATGATCGAGAGGTGATCGGCCGCCGTGTCCTCATCGAAGTTTCCCGGGCCCCAGATACCCATTCGATCTCCTTGAAGCGATGTTCCCGGTGACGCTACCGCCTGGATCGACGGCGGGTCACAGCCAGCGCCCGCAGGGGACGAAGCCCCGTTCACGCGGGTCGCTTCACGCATCGACCGGGTCGACGCGCCTGCGGATGGATTCGGGAGCGGGGTGGCGGGCCAGGTAGTCCTGGAGTTCCCGGTGGCGGAACTGGTAGGCGATGCCGGCGACGCGGATGAGGCCGATCTCGGTGCACCAGTGCAGGAACCGGCCCAGCCGCCACGGCAGCGCCTGGCGGCTCCAGCTCCGGGTGCACGCCAGGAACGCGACGTAGCGCAGCGCCACGGTCCCGGACGCGAGGCCGAACGCCAGCCCGGCCGCCGCCCCGGCCACGAGGCCGGACGCGAGACCGACGGCAGGGGTGATCCCCAGGCCGGCGGCGAGCCCGATCCCCACTCCGACTCCCAGCCCGCTGGCGGCATCGGACAGCACCACGGTGCGGGGAGTCCGCGCTGTCGCGGTCCCGGAACCGGTGGATGTCTCCATGAAGCCGATCACCAGGCCGGCCGCCAGCCCGACCGCGAGGTTACCGGCGAGCCCGGCCGCCAAACCGACGACGGTCCCGGCTGCGATACGGCGCCGGCTGGCGCGCGTGGTCAGCACGGGTACGCGCAGACGTCGCGGCTCCGGCCACGCCGACCACGCCCTCGCCGCCACGGTGAGACCCGCCAGGATCGCGACGCCCGTCGTCAGGTCGAAGCCCCAGGCTCGCATCCCCATCACTCCGGCGAGCAACCACGGCATGACGACGGGCAGCACGTGCACGATCCGCGGGAGGCGGGGTCCGGCCAGCGGCCACAGCTCGTGCAGCACCAGATCCGTGCCCGGCAGGGGTCGTCCGTCGAGCGCCGGGGGCGGGGCAGCGGCGTTGCGGTCCAGGTAGCGGGCCAGCACCGCCAGCCACGTCCACACCTGGCGCGGGCTGTAGGGGGCGTCGGCGGGAGTGACGGTGGAGATCAGTTGTGCCAGGAGATGATCTCCGATGGCTTCGGCCGAGTCCAGGGCGGTCAGCTCGGCAGGAGTGCGTAGAGAGCTCGTGCGGGGGCCGTGGGGGCTGGGGCGTTCATAGACGGTCACAGCCAGGGTGAGCCGCCACGGGGTGGCCAGGCCGCGGGCCAGCGGTCCGACCGGTTCGGTCCTCAGCGTCTCCAGCACCCCCTCCCATCGCGGCGAGCCCTGGGTGCGGCGGCTCAGAAACCCTGCGGCTGTGACGGACAGGACCGGGAGGATCTCCACCCAGGTGATGTCGGCGCCGCCGCTGCGGGCGGCACGCAGCGCCTGGTACTGGGCGGTGCGGCAGGTCAGCACCACATCGGCCCGGTCGCTGCCATGCAGGTAGGCATCCACCTGAGCCAGGGCCTGGCCGGCGCGGGAGGCTCCGCCGGGGGCGGAGCCGGCGTCCATCTCGTCCAGGCCGTCCAGGACCGGCAGCACCAGCCGGGCCGCCACCAACTGCTCGGCGACGGCCGGCTGCAGGCGGAACACCCGCACCAGGTGGATTCGCAGGAGTTCGTCGACGCTGCGGCGGACGTCCCAGGAGGCGGCCGAGATCCGTACCGGCACCGGGTCGTCCGTACGGCGTCCGGCGAGCAGTCCCAGGATCAGTTCGATGGCCAGGACCGTCTTGCCGGCGCCGGGCGCACCGGTGATCACCAGCCGGTGGGGAGGGCGTGGCCGAGGCGGCCGGTAGTAGTCGACGATCTGCGTGAGCCTGCCTCCAGGGGGGAAATCCAGCACCCGGTGGGCGGGGGCGTGGAGCAGAGCGAACGTCACGTCGATCGGTACGACGTGGTCGCCCAGCATCCGGTAGCGGGCCTCCTGCTCGGCCTCCCCGACGGCGATGGCCAGTTCCTTGAGCGCATCGGCCGGGGTGAGCGGCTGCCGCAGCGCCTGACCCAGCGTCCACAGGCTCACCCCGAGGGCCAGCAGGGCGATGACCGCGCCGAGCGGATCGATGTCTCCGACTCCCTCGGCCTCCGGCAGCAGCCAGGCGCCCGCTGCGGCGGCGGCCAGCGCCGTCAGGAGCGCCGCCGCGCTGACGAGCCCGTACCTGGCACGTGTGCGGCGATCTCGGCCCATGGCCACTGATACTGACGCACCGCGCCCGGCTGTGATAGGGGCACCGCCGGCTTCCCGCAGGCTTCCTCGGGCGGCGGGGCGGCGTCGGGGTGTCGTACGGCGGCCGCTGACAGCACCGGCTTCGACATGCCGGTCGCCCTGTGGAGCAGTCAGCCGGGGAACAGGACGACCCGCAGCGGGCGAAGCAGTGTCATCGACCGGCTCCGTGCTCTCCCGGGCCGGGGACGCTCCCTCGTCCCCAGTGCCGGGCGTCTGAGCCACAAGACGGACAAGGCCGTCGCGGCGACCGCGAACGGTCACCACGACGGCCTCCAGAACGGTGCTCAGGCGAGGCCGAGCAGGACCTTGATGGGGCCGAGGGCGAAGTAGACGACGAACAGGGCCGCGACCACCCACATCAGCGGGTGCACCTCACGCGCCCTGCCCTTCACCAGCTTGATCAGCACGAAGGTGACGAACCCCGCGCCGATTCCGTTGGCGATCGAGTAGCTGAAAGGCATCAGCACGATCGTGAGGAAGGCCGGGATGGCGATCTCGTAGTCGGTGAAGTCGATGTCACGGATGGAGGTCATCATCAGGAAGCCCACCACGACCAGCGCCGGGGCGGCGGCCTCGTGGGGGACGATGCCGACCAGCGGTGAGATGAAGATCGCCAGCAGGAACAGCACGCCGGTGACCACGCTGGCCAGACCGGTGCGCGCACCCTCGCCGACGCCCGCGGCCGACTCGATGTAGGTCGTGTTGGAGGAGACCGAGCCCGCGCCACCGGCCGCCGCGCCGATCGAGTCGACGAGCAGGATCTCGCGTGTCCTGGGCAGCGTGCCGTCTTCCTTGATCAGCCCGGCCTGGCCGCCGACGCCGACGATCGTGCCCATGGTGTCGAAGAAGTCGGTGATCAGCAGGGTGAAGACGAGCAGCAGGACCATGATGACCGAGACGGAGCTGAACGCGCCTACGGGATCGAACTCCCTGAACAGCACCAGCGGGTTGCTGAACCCGAAGATGTTGTCGGGCAGCCCGGGGACGACGAGCCGGAAGCCGAACGGGTTGGGATTGTCGGGCGTCCCCGGGCCGCCGACCTTGGCCACCGCCTCGACGACGATCGCGAGGACCGTGGTGGCGACGATGCCGATCAGGATGGCGCCCTTCACCTTGCGGGCCACCAGCAGGGCGGTCAGCAGCAGGCCGACCACGAACACGAGCAGCGGCCAGCTCGTCAGGCCGCCTTCGATGCCGAGCTCCAGCGGTACGGCGGGCGCCTTGCGGACGAAACCGGCGTCCACGAAGCCGATCAGCGCGATGAACAGGCCGATGCCGACGCTGATCGCAGTCTTGAGCTGGGCCGGGATGGCGTTGAACACCGCGGTGCGGAACCCGGTCAGCACCAGGAGGGCGATGATCACGCCTTCCAGGAAGACCAGGCCCATGGCCGACTCCCAGGACATCTGCGTGGCGATGCCGAAGGTGACGAAGGCGTTGAGGCCCAGGCCCGCGGCCATCGCGAACGGGACCCTGCCGATGACGCCCATCAGGATGCTGAGCACCCCGGCGACGAAGGCGGTGCCCGCGGCGACCAGGGGGATGGGCGCCGAGGTCGCGTCGGCGATGTACTGGCCCTCGACGTCCTTGGCCGTGGCGATGATCAGGGGGTTGAGCACCACGATGTAGGCCATCGTGAAGAAGGTCGCGAAGCCGCCGCGAACCTCCCTGCCCACTGACGAACCACGTTCAGAGATGTGGAAGAAACGGTCAAGTGAACTTTTTGGGGGTGTTTTAGCATCATGGACTGTCTTAGCGTCACTCACGGACGCAGATTGGCAGCAAGCACCTGCTCCCGGAAGGCCCAGTTCACGATGGTGATGGGATCGCAACCGATCCGCGCCCTCACTCTTCCCGTTTTGCGAGTAGTGAGATTTCGTCGCCTACGCTGGATCGTGTGAACGAGCCTCGCCGCCAGGATCTCCAGCCGCTGAAGACCAACGACACGGCGACGATCCTCGCGGGCATGGGCCTGTGGACGATCGCCCTCGTCGTGCTCGTGGTGCTCCGGCCCGGCCCCGAGCACCAGTGGTGGATCTGGACGTGCGTGTCGGGCCTGTGCGGCGGACTCTTCGGTCTCTGGTACGTCCGGCGGCGCGACCGCCGGGGCCCGCCGCCTCTCTCGGAGGAGCCGGTCGAGCCCGCGACGGCGATCCCGCCCGCCTCGCCCGCGCCCGGGACGGACGGGTCCGGGACCCTCGGCGACAGCAGCGGGCGGCCGGTCACCTGACGGCGCCCGTGCCGGGCGTCAGCCGGTCGAGTCGGTCCAGCTGTCCAGGTCGGCCTCGGCGAGCAGCAGCGGCACCGCGGCGGGGTCGTGCAGCAGCGCGGCGACGGCGAGCCGGTCGCCCCACTGCCCCGACGCCCACGCGAGCCCCCGGGCCAGTCCCTCCACCCCGGAGGCGTGCACCGTGCCCTCATCGAACCGCCAGGTGACCGGGACGCCGTCCACCAGCAGCTTCTCGTGCTCCAGATAGGTCGTGGGCGTGGTCGGCAGCAGGGACCGCACGGCGGGCGGGACTTCCCGCATCTCCCCCAGGGAGGTCACCTCGCCGGCCGCCTCCTCCCCGGCGAGCGGCAGGTCGAGCAGCTCCGACAGCGCCTCGGCCAGGTCGAACGGGGCAAGGATCAGCGGCCGGTCCGCCACCAGCGGGAGCAGGTCCGGCGCCTCCACCACGACCGGCTCGCCCGCCCCGGCGCCCGAGCCGTGTCCGCTGCCGGAGAGCAGGTGCCCGTCCTCGACGCCGGCGACGACGATCTCACCGCCGAGGACGGCGCGGACCGCGCGCGGGGGCGCGACCCGGGCCGGGTCGACCGCGGCGAGCGCCACCCACAGGGCCCGCAGCTGGGCCCGGTCGACCTCGACGGAGGGGTCGGCGAGCAGGTCGAGGAGCTCGTCGGGGCCGCCGTGCGAGGCGAGCAGGTCGGCCAGGGTGGTCCGCACGCCGATCATCGCCAGGGCGGCCTCGTCGGCGGCGGCCGGGGCCTCGCCGTACAGGCCGAACAGCAGCGGGTCGCCGGTGGCCAGGCGCAGCTCCGTGGGGCGCCTGCCGCCGAGCACCGGGTGGGTGGAGAGCCACCACGAGGTGTAGGACGGCACTTCCACGACCTCCCCCGCCGCCAGGACGCGCAGCGGGTGCAGGACCGAACGCAGCGGCGGCCGGGAGAGCAGGGCGAGGGCGGCGGGCCAGTCGGCGACGTACTCCAGGTCCCGGACGGCGGAGAACTCGCGTGCCACCGGAGGCACGTCCAGTTCGGGCAGGAGGTCGAGCACGTGCTCCAGCCATTCGTCCTCGCGGTCCAGGTCGTGGTCGCACTCGTCCGGGTCGATCATGACGTCGGAGTCGTTCACCACGGCGAAGCCGTCGAGCACCCCGGCCGCGGCCAGCACCCGCGAGCCGTACCGCTCCACCAGCTCGGGCGCGGCGGTGCCGAAGTGGGTCTCGGAGTCCAGCAGGCCGGCCAGCGCGCCCTCGGCCAGGAGCAGCTCGCCCGCCGGGTAGAGCTCGCCGTCGGCGCCGCGCAGCGCCAGGTCGGCCAGCCACGGGGCCTCCCCCGCGGTCAGCCCGGCCGCGTCGACCAGCGCGAGCACGGCCTGGGCCACCGGCTCGGGGTCGGCGCTCTCCAGGGACTCGGAGACGGCCGCCCGGGTGAGCGGGTCTTCCAGGACGGTGCGGGGCGTCGCCTCGGCCGCGCCCAGCCGCAGCAGGAGCGGGTGGGCGGCCTCGGGGTGCACCACGCGGAGCCCGAGCGGGGCGAGCACGGCCAGGTCCAGGGAACCGCCCTCGGTCAGCACGAGTGTGCCGCGCGGCCCCCGGACCAGGCGGCCGTCGGCCAGCGGGACCGGCAGCGCGCCGAGCGCCTCGGGGTCGTCGGCGGGCAGGACCTCGTACAGCGAGCGCCACCAGGCCGGTTCCCGGCTCTCCTCCGCGCCGCCGGAGAGGTCGCCGGAGAGCATGTCCACGACCTCGGCCAGTTCCACCCGCTTCACGCCGAGCGCGACGATCGCGGGGTGCCGGGACGGCCATCCGGCGGGCAGCAGGCCGGGCACCATCGCGGCGATCTTCTCCAGCAGCGCGCCGGGGGCCGCCACGACGGAGGCCTGCCGCCCGGACACGACCGGGTCCCCGCCGCTTCGGGGCTCCGCGCCGGCGGGTGCGGCACCGGCGGGCGGGCCGCCCAGCAGCGCGTCGGCGGGTGCCCGGTCGGCGGGCGGGGAGAGCGCGGGCAGGAGCGGGGTGTCGGGGAGCCGCCGCAGGATCGCCCTGCGGATGCGGGCGTCGAGCTCGCCCTTGCCCATCATGCCGGGCACGAGGTCGAGCAGCTTCGGGGTGCGCGGCAGCCCGGAGAGCAGCTCCAGGTAGGCCTCGGCGGCGCGCTCGACCAGGAAGTCGGTGAGGGGGCCCATCGCGACGTGCCGACGGTCGGTGGCCAGCGGGAAGGAGGCGATCAGGAGCGCGGGCAGGTCGAGCGGCTCGTCGCTCGGGGTGGGCGCGTGCACCACGGCCGGCACCCTCGCGGGCAGCGGCAGCGGCTCGCCGCCCCCCGCCTCGGCCGCGCCCGGGGCGACGGGCACGGCCCAGCGGACCTGCCAGTACGGCCGCGCGCGTTCCTCGGTCGGGCGGTCGGCGAACAGCTCGGACACCTGGTCGGGGGAGAAGCTCCCGGAGGCCGAGACGACCTGCCAGCCGTCGGTGACGACGGTCCGGGTCTCGCCGTCCACGTCGATCTCGATCGACTCCAGGGCCGGCATTCCGAGCAGCAGTGCGGGACCGGCCTCGGCCAGCATCCGCCGGACGGCCTCCACCGCCGCCTCGTCGCGCAGCGGGAGCCGTACCAGCGTGTCGAACCCCGGTGGGATCTCCAGGGGGCCTGCGGGGAACGGCAGGCGCAGCAGGGGCACGTGCCCGCCGCGCTCGGCGAGCTCCTGAGCCAGGACCGGTTCGGCCGCCACCAGCGCGGCGGTCTGGTCACGGGACCAGCGGACCACCCCGGAGCCGAGCGAGCCGATCACCGGCTCGTCGCAGACCGAGACCACGGCCGCGAAGCCGACCCCGAACCGGCCCGTCGCCCCGGCCTCGTCGCGCTTGGCGGAGACGCGCAGCGTGGACAGGCTCTCGATCCCGGCGGCGTCGATCGGGGCGCCGGTGTTGGCGGCCGAGAGCACGCCCTCGCGCAGCGAGAGTCGCAGGCGGCCGGGGACCCCGGCGCGCAGGGCGGCGTCGGCGGCGTTCTGCGCGAGCTCGACGATCAGCCGGTCGCGGTAGCCGCCGAGCGCGAAGTCCTCCTCCGCGTTGGCGTCCTCGCGGAAACGCGCGGGCGAGGCGGTCCACGCCGTGAGCACGGCGGAGCGCAAGCGGTCGGTGCCGAAGGTGTCAGTCACAGCGATGAGTCCAAACGTCGGGGCCCGCGGACGGCGTCGCACGGTCGCCGGGCCGGGACCGGAGGTGATCCGGATGACAGCCCGGGGCCGCTCCCGGTCCGGACGGTCCGGACGAGGTCGCGGACCGCTCCCGGCCGGTGTGACGGCCCCGGAGCGTGCGCATCCGGATGACGGACCCGGCCGGTCCGGGCGGTCTTCGGCCCGGACCGGCCGGGCCGGGGTTCGGTCAGGGAAAGCGCCGCCGGGTCAGGAGTGGCCCAGCGGCTCGTCGGAGGAGACGTCGTCCACGGAGCCGGCCAGCTCCGCTTCGGAGGGCTCCTCCTCCAGGTCGTAGGCGTGGTCGTCGAGGATCGGGAGGGTCGGCTCCACCTGGTGCGGCACCACGGCGGCCTCGGAGTGCGCGCCGCAGCCGTGGTCGGCGGCGACCACCTTGCCGTCGTCGGGGGCGTACTCGTTGGCGCAGACGCCGAAGCCGGTGCGCAGCGCGCCCGCGAGCGGCCAGTAGAACCCGCAGGTGGAGCACTGGGCCGGAGCGGCGTGCGCGATCGGGGTATGCGGGCCGGCCTCGCCTGCGTGCCAGCGCCGCACGGCGAGGTCGCGGCCGATCGGGGACAGCACCCGGGCCCGGCCGAGACCGTACTCGAAGATCATCTGACGGTCGGTCTCGTCGTCCGTGTCGGTGAAACCGGGCGCGAGCCGGTCGTCGTCCTCGGTGGTCGGCAGCAGGTCGCCCACGCCGAGGTCGCCGGGGCGCAGCCGCTCGCTCCACGGCACCCACGGGGGCGCCAGGAGCGCGCCGGCGCCGGGCAGCAGCACGACCTCGCTCACCGTGACGTTGCGCGCACGGGAGGCCCGCGTGACGGTGACGGCCCAGCGCCACCCGCGGTAGGCGCGGTCCAGGCAGGCGAAGTAGTGGGTGACGATCCGGTCGCCCTCGCCCTCGGCGCCCAGGTGCTCGCCGATCTGCTCCGGTCTGACGTCCTCCTCGACCGCGGAACGGGCCAGGTCGACCGCGGCGGCGCACGCCTGGTCGAGGGCTGCGGCACGAGATCGGGTACGGGTCACGAGTCCTCCTCCGTCATCCTCGTAACCCGAGGGGCGCCGTCTCCATTACCTCGCTCGTTCACGGTCTCATTCTCGCCTATGCCCGGAGCGAACGGCACCGGTAACCACCCATCACCCGGCAAGTGACCGGTCACACCGGGCACGACATGTGTCCTTTGGGTAAGACTGGATGCGTGGCAGGTGGCTGGGAGAGAGCGTGGCGGACGGCGACGGAGGCCTCCCGCCGGTTCGGCCGTGCGGCCGCCGGGGCGGGGCGGGCGGGCGCGCGGGCCGGTAGGAGCACCGGACGGGCGGCCGCGCGGGCCGGGCGTGGCGTGGCGGACGCCACCCGGGGAGCAGGCCGGGCCGCGCGGCGGCTGACCCACGCCCAGGGCGCGGGCCGGACCGGGCTGGGCCAGCTGATCGAGCTGACCGCCGCGCACAGCGCGGGCGACGCGCTGGTCACCGCCGCGCTGGCCGGGACGCTGTTCAAACTGCCGGTCAACGAGGCCCGGGGACAGGTCGCGCTCTACCTGCTGATCACGATGATCCCGTTCGTGGTCGTCGCGCCGTTCGTCGGCCCGGTCCTCGACCGGTTCCGCTCGGGCCGCCGCTTCGTCATGGCCGGCACCCTGTTCGGCCGTGGACTGCTCTGCTTCGCGATGGCGGCGGCGGTCGTCTCGGAGGACGCCTTCACCATCTTCCCCGCGGCGCTGGCCGTGCTGGTGCTGTCGAAGGCCTACAACGTCTCCCGGGCCGCGATCATGCCCAGCGTGCTGCCCGCCGACATCGCGCTGGTCACCGCCAATGCCAGGGTCGCGCTGTTCGCGCTGGTCTCGGCCGGGATCGCGGTGTCCGCCGGGGCGGGCGTCAGCGCCTGGCTCGGCGCCGAGTGGGTGCTGCGCGCGGCGATGCTGCTCTTCCTGCTGCAGGGCGTGCTGGCCGTACGGCTCCCGCGCCACGTGGACTCCCCCGACCTGGAGGAGCTCCAGGAGGACCCCGAGCGCCCGCCCCGCTGGCGCACCATGCTCAACGTGGGCCCGGTGGTCGCCGAGTCGATGCTGGCCAACGTCGCCATCCGCCTCTACTCCGGGTTCCTGCTGTTCTACCTGCTCTTCCTGGTGCAGGAGAAGAAGGTGCCCGGCCTGCCGGTGACGGTCACGATCGGCGTGCTGGCGCTGGCCGCCGGGGCCGGCGGCCTGGCCGGGGCGGGTGTGGCCTCATGGGTGCGCAACCACTCGCCTCAGGTGATCGTGCTGGCCACGCTCGCGCTGTCGGGGGTGGCCACGATCGTGGCGGTCGTGGTGTTCTCCCTGTGGACGGCGGTGGCCGTCGCCCTGGTGGCCGCGTTCGCCCAGGGGCTGGGCAAGCTGGCGCTGGACGCGATCGTGCAGCGCGAGATCGGCGAGGAGGTGCGCTCGTCCACGTTCGGCGTGGTCGAGGCGTTCCTGCAGATCGCCTGGGTGGGCGGCGGGCTGGTCGGGCTGCTGCTCTCGCTGTTCGCCGACGGGCCCGCCGGGCTCGCGGTGATGACCGTGGTCCTGGCGGGATCGCTCGGCTGGCTTCTGCTGCAGCGGCGCAGGCGGATCCGGGCGAGAGACGCCCGGATCGCGGCCGCCAGGGCCGCCGCCCCGGCGGAGGCTCCCGCAGCGGCCCGGAAGGCCGGGTCCTCGGCGCCGGCCCCCGGAAACCGGAGCGGGGGGACCACCACCACCGTCGTACGGCGTGATGATCCCCCCGCGGAGAACCGGACCAAGCCGCTGACCAACCCGCACGGCTGAGGCGGGGCGGGCGGACGGGGCGGTCAGGCGTCCAGGTCGTCGGCGACCGCGCGGAGCACGGTGGCGATCTTCTTGGCGTGCGCGGCCTCCGGGTGCTTGCCCTTCTGGTAGGACATGGAGACCGTGTCCAGGAGCTTGATCAGGTCCTCCACGATGACGACCATCTCGTCGGGCTTCTTGCGCTTGCCCTTCGGCTTGGCGGCCTTGGCGAGGGTAGGGGGCTGGTCGATCACGCGGACCGAGAGCGCCTGCTGGCCGCGGCGCCCTTCGGCCACGCCGAACTCGACCTTCTGGCCCGGCTTGAGGGAGTCCACGCCGCCGGGCAGCGCGGACGAATGCACGAAGACCTCACCGCCGTCGTCGCGGGTGAGGAAGCCGAAACCCTTGTCGGCGTCGTACCACTTGACCTTGCCACTCGGCACAGGGGTGACCTCGTTCAGACTCTCGTGAAAGGGATGGGAACAGGTTATGCCCACGGAAGGCCGAGGGCGACCGGGTGAATCGGGTAGGAGGGTGCCCGATCGGGATGTCTCGCGGACGTCCCTAAACGAGCGCGGCCGGGGTTCGCCACCCGTCGAACCATCCGGCGAACTCGGTCAGGTCCTCCAGCACAACATCGGCTCCGTGATCACGCAGCTCTCCTACCGGATAGAGACCAGTCGCCACCGCCACGCTGACGGCGCCTCCCGCGCGCGCCGCCTCGATGTCGGCGACGTGATCTCCAACATAGGCCGCCGCGCCGAAAGTCGCGAGAGCCGGGCCCTTGTCCGCTCCGAAGACCGATCCCGCGACCTCGTCCACGTCCAATCCGAGGAATTCCACCGTGCTCAGCGCGTCGCGGGAGTTCTTGCCGGTGACCACGATGACCCTGCCGCCGGCCTGCCGTACCGTCTCCACGGCTTCGCGCGCTCCGGCCATGAGGGTGGTGACGGGTACGGCCAGCGACGGGTACAGGGACCGGAAGATCGCGGCGGCCGCGGGGATCTCCTCCGCGGGGAGCCAGTTGGCCAGTTCCCACTCCAGCGGCGGGCCCAGCCGGGCCACCACGGCCGCGCTGTCGATCGCCACTCCGATGCGCAGTGACAGCTCGTCGTAGACGGCGGCGATGCCCGCGCGCGTGTCCGCGAGCGTCATGTCGAGATCGAACCCCACTGAATGCATACCCCGAAGGATGTCAAATAAGGACATAACCGGGTAATCCAAAATTTCTTCCGTTGATCGTCGACGCGGCTCCGCGAGAGCGCTGTACGCGGTGGCGGCACTGTGGAACCCTTCGGGAAAGGAATCACTTACCGGGAGGGGAGTGGTCATCGCCACAGGTGACGGCGGGGCGATCCGTGTCCCGGCGGATTCCCCACTGGATAAGGTCATCACGGAGGTGTCGGCAGCGAAATGACCAGATCGACGCGCGAGCGGATCATCGACGAGGCCCTGCGGCTCTTCGCCGAGCGGGGCTACTCGGCGACCTCGGTGGCCGAGATCGAGGCCGCTTCCGGGCTCTCCCCCGGCGCGGGCGGGCTCTACCGGCATTTCAAGTCGAAGTACGAGGTGCTGGCCGCCGCGATGAACGAGCACGCGTCCCGCACCCGGGCGCAGATCGCCGAGACCCTGGCCGAGATGAACGCCGTCGACGCCTCCCTCGACATCGAGAACCGCCTGGCCCACCTGTGCCGGGCCGGGCTGGCCAAGGTCCGCGAGGAGAGCGAGCTGACGCGCGTCTTCTTCCGCGACCTGAGCCAGTTCCCCGAGCTGGTGGCGACCGTGCGCGAAGGACTGCTGCAGCCCATGTTCGACGCGATCACCACGTGGTTCCGCGCCCAGCCCGAATACGCCGAGGCCGACGTCGACTGGGCCGCGATCGGCGCCGTGCTCGGCGGCGCGGTGGTCCACTACCGGCTGTTCCAGGAGACGGTGGGAGAGCCCCCCGGCCGCGCGGAGCGCGACCGTTTCGTGGCCGCCTGGGTCCAGCTCGCGCTCGGCCTGCTGCCCCGTCCCGCGGTGCAGGCGGTGGGCTGAGACCCGCGGTGCAGGCGGTGGGCTGAGACCCGCGCCGGGGCCGAACGCCCGGCGGGACTACCGCGATCTGCCCGTGAGCGGGGCGGGCGGGTTGACCAGGCGGTAGGCCAGCCAGAGGACGCCCACCGCCGTGCCGATCACGAAGATCAGCCCGCTCACCCGGAAGAAGTCGTCGACCATCCTCTCGATCGCGCCTCCGGTGCGGATGAACGCCGCCGCCGCGCCGCCGACGGAGTAGGCGAGCAGCGGAACGGCCACGCCGAGCGTCTTGTCACCGACCTCCCAGCCCGGACAGGACAGCACGACCGCCGTCCCGACCGCCCACACCACGAACGGGATCGGGAAGACCGCGACCGGCGCCAGCGGGAGCGGGACGAGGACCGCGGCCAGGGCGAGCAGCACCATCCCGGCCACCTCCCGCGGACGCTCCGACAGGATCGAGACCGCGTCGGCGGCGTCCCGCCCGCCTCCCGGGCGGCGCTCCCGCCCGCCTGGCCGCCTCCAGCGGTCCCGGCGCCCGGGGGGCCGCTCCCCGCCGTCCCGCCCGGCCCCTCGCCGGCGCCGGACGGGACCGGTGCCGGACCGCTCCCCGGCCAGCGCCCTCCTGGCCTCCTCGATCGACCTGGCCATGCCCGGCGGCATCCCCTGGGACGTTCCTGGCCCCGGCGGCCGGGAGGCCGGCGCCGCGTCCGGCGACCGTTCCTCCACCGCCGGGAGCTCCTGGGTGACGGGCTCCACGGAGGTGACGAGCGTCGGAGGGTCGTCCGGAGGCGGGGCCGGACGGGGCACGACCCCGGACGGGCGGATCACCGGGCCCGTACGGCCGGCCGCCTCCGCCGGTCTCTGCCGGGCCCGCTCCCCCGCCAGGCGCATGACCTCCCGCTCCACCAGGACCACGGGGTCGCCGAAGCGGGCGAGGACCTTCTCCACGACGGCGGCGCTCTCCGATCCCCTCCGCTCCGCGTCGATCCGCTCGCGTAGCCGGTGGACGAAGTCGATCCGCTGCTCCGGGCGCAGCACGCCGTGGGCGGCGTCCGCCGCCCGGCTGACGTACTCCAGGACGAGCTGGTCGGCATGCTCGATCACCCTTGTCATCCTCCCTCAGCGGCTCCCGCCGGGCGACCCTTTCCCCCGTTCCGTACCGATCAGGTGCTCGCGGACATTTGCCTACGGCACATTGTCGGCCGATCGGCCTACCATTGTCGGAATGAGCACGGAGTTCGCGGAGTGGCTGCGCGGCCGGAGCGACGAGCAGCTGAGGGAGCTCGTCGCACTGCGTCCGGAGCTCATCACCCCGGTGCCCGCCCACGTCGAGGGGCTGGCCGGCAGGGCGAGCAGCCCCTCGGCGATCGGCCGGGTGCTCGACCGCCTCGACCGGTTCACCTTCGCGGTCCTGGAGACGCTCGCCGTTCTCGCCTCCCCGGTGGCCTACCGGCCGCTCCGCGCTCAGGTGGCCCGCGGGCTGCGCGGGCCCGCCGACTCGGTGTTCGAGGCCCGCTTCAGGGAGACGGTCGACCGGCTCCGCTCCCTGGCCCTGGTCCACGGGACCGACCGGGCCCTCGTCCCGGCCCCCGGCGTGCGGGAGGTGCTCGACGCCCCCGCGGGCCTCGGCCCGCCCGCGGTGGAGGTGTTCCGCCACTACCACCGGGAGCGCCTGGCCGAGCTCGTCGAGGATCTCGGCGGGGGCGGCGGCGGGGCCAAGGAGGAGCTCGCCGCGCTGCTGGCCGACCGGGAGACCGTCGCGCGGCTGGTCGAGGAGGTCTCGCCGCAGGCCCGCTCGGCCCTCGACGAGCTGACCTGGGGGCCTGCCGGCGGGCGGGTGCCCAACGCGCGCCGGGAGGTGCGGGTGGACACCGCCCGCTCGCCGATCGAGCAGCTCCTGGCCCGCGCGCTGCTGGCCGCGACCGGCGAGGAGTCCGTCGTCCTGCCCCGCGAGGTCGGGCTGTTCCTGCGCGACGGCCGGATCCACCGCGACCTGGCGCCGGTCCCTCCCCCGCTCGACGGCACCGCCCGCGACCGCGTGCTGGCCGACCGCACCGCGGCCGGGCAGGCGTTCACGTTCACCCGCGCGGTGGAGGAGCTGTGTGAGCGGTGGAGCGCCGACCCGCCCGGCGTGCTCCGCGGCGGCGGCCTGGCCGTGCGCGACCTGAAACGCGCCGCGACCCTGCTCGACGTGCCCGAATGGGTGGCCGCCCTGGTCATCGAGGTGGCGCACGCGGCGGGGCTGGTGGCCGCGAGCGGCTCGGTCGACGGCGACTGGATGCCCACCCCCGTCTACGACGCCTGGAAGGTGCGCGCCACCGAGGAGCGCTGGGTGACGCTGGCCACGACCTGGCTCACCATGGACCGGGTGCCGGGCATGATCGGCGAACGTGACGAGCGCGACCGGCTGCGCAGCGCTCTCCACCCCGACCTGCGCCGCGCGGCCGCGCCGGAGATCCGCGCCACCACGCTGGGCATGCTGGCGGTGGCGGGCGGGCCGGACGCCCCCCTGGCCCCGTCCCTGGAGGCGGTCCGCGAGCGCCTGGCCTGGGAGCAGCCGCGCCGCCGGATCACCGACCGCGACCGCCTGGTGGAGTTCGCCCTGCGGGAGGCCGAGCAGATCGGGGTCACCGGCCTGGGCGCGCTCTCCGGTCACGGGCGGGCGCTGCTGCCCTCGGCCTCTCCCCTGGCGTCCGGATCCGAGGGCGGGAGCCGTACGGCGTCCGCCGCGGAGCTGCTGGCCCCGCTGCTGCCCGAGCCTCTCGACCACGTGCTGCTCCAGGCCGACCTGACCGCCGTGGCCCCGGGCCCGCTCACCGGTGAGCTGGGCCGCTGGCTGGCGCTCGCCGCCGACGTGGAGTCCACCGGCGGCGCGACGGTCTACCGGTTCTGCGAGAGCTCGATCCGGCGGGCGCTGGACGCCGGGCAGGGCGCCGACGAGATGCTGGCGATGCTGGAGCGGCACTCCACGACCCCGGTCCCGCAGCCGCTCGGCTACCTGGTGACCGACGTGGCCCGCCGCCACGGCCGCATGCGGATCGGCACCGCCAGCGCCTACGTTCGCTGCGACGACCCCACGGTGCTCGACGAGGTGATGGCCGACCGGCGGGCGATCCCGCTCCGGCTGCGCCGCCTGGCCCCCACCGTGATCGCCTCCAAGACCTCCCGGGCGACCCTGGTCGACTCGTTGCGCGCGATGGGCTACGCCCCGGTGGCCGAGTCCCTCGACGGCGACGTCATCGTCACCCAGCTCGACGTGCGCAGGACCGAGGGCCCCCCGCAACTGCGCGCGCCGGCCGCGTTCACCGGCCTGGACGCCGAGGTGATCACCGCCGCCGTGCGCGCCGTGCGCGCCGGGGACGCCGCGCACCGGTCCCGGCGCAGGCCGGTGGACGCACCCGAGGGGCAGGTGCCGCGCTCCCCCGCGACCGCCACGATCGGTGCGCTGCGTGAGGCCATCCGGCAGGGTTCCCAGGTCTGGATCGGCTACCTCGACTCCCAGGGCAACGCCACCAGCCGCATCCTGGAGCCCGCCCGGATGGAGGGCGGCTATCTCACCGCCTACGACGAGACGCGCGCCGCGGTGCACCGCTTCGCCCTGCACCGCATCACCGGGGTGGCCGAGATCCAGGCATAGGCCGGCGCCGTCCGCCCGGAGGGCCGTGCCGTCAAGCCCGTGCGCCGGGCCCGGCGCACGGGCTTGACGGCACGGCCGTAGCGGATCACGTTGGCGTCATGAGCGCTGAGCACACCCTGGGCCGGCTGGCGGAGGAGTCGTGGACCAGGTTCGATGACTTCGACTCGCTGTACTACGAGGGGACCTGGCACCGCGCGGAGGCGCTCGCCGAGCGCGCGCGGCGCTCCGCGGGCGGCTTCGCGGAGTTCGGGATCGGGCCCGGCGAGCGGGTGGTGGTCATGATGGCCACCTGTCCCGAGGTGACGATCGTCTACCAGGCGCTCTGGGCGGCCGGGGCCGTGGTCACACCGGTGGTCTTCCTCGTCGGGGCCGACGAGCTGCGGCACATCCTCTCCGACAGCGGCGCCGCGGCGGTGGTGACCTCCCCCGAGCTGCTGGGGACCGTACGGGCCGCCGTCTCGGGACTGCCCGGGGAGACTCCCGTGGTCGTGGTGGGCGAGGCCCCGGCGGGCACGACGCCGTTCTCCGAGATCGAGTCCGCGGGAGAGCGGGGCCCGGTCGCGCGCGACCCGGCCGACCTCGCCGCGCTCATGTACACCGGCGGCACGACGGGCCGGGCCAAAGGCGTCATGCTCACCCACGGCGGACTCTGGCACGTCGCACGGGCCGCCTGGGAGATGTCCCGCCTGCCCGGCATGAACCGGATGATCGTCCCGGTGCCGCTCTCGCACGCCTACGGCCTGATCGTCACCATCGCGGGCATGCACGCCGTCGAGCCGCCGCAGGCCGTGCTCATGCGCTGGTTCGACCCCAAGGCCTTCCTGCACCTGGCCGCCGAGCAGCGGGCGCAGTACGGCGCGGTGGTGCCGTCGATGCTCCAGATGCTGCTGGCCGAGCCGCTGGAGGAGGTCAGCCTGCCCGAGCTGCGCTATCTGACCTGCGGGGCGGCGCCGCTGGGCCGGGAGGTGCTGGAGGAGTTCGAGCGGCGGGTGCCGGGCGTGCAGATCCTGGAGGGATACGGCCTGACCGAGACCAGCGCGGTCACCACCTTCAACCCGCCCGGCAGGCGCAAGGTCGGCAGCGTGGGCCTGCCGCTCCCCGGCTACACGATCACTGTCAGGGACGACGACGGCGAGGAGCTGGAGATCGGTGACGTGGGCGAGATCTGCGTCCGCGGCGAGGCGCTGATGCGGGGGTACTGGACCGGCGACCCCGGCGTCGCCGCCCCCGACACGGCGCCGGTCCCGTCCTCGACGGCGCTGGTCGGCGACGAGCTCTACACCGGCGACATCGGCTGCCTGGACGACGACGGCTACCTGCACATCGTGGACCGGAAGAAGGACCTGATCATCAGGGGCGGGTTCAACGTCTTCCCCCGTGACGTCGAGGACGCCCTGAACGAGCACCCCGGCGTGCTGATGTCCGGTGTGGTCGGCCGCCCCGACCCGGTCCACGGAGAGGAGGTGGTGGCCTTCGTCCAGCTCCGGCCGGACGCCGCGGCCACGGCCGAGGAGCTCATCGCCTGGGCCCGTGTCCGGGTCGGCCGGGTGAAGTACCCCCGCGAACTGCACTTCACCGACTCGATCCCGGTCACCAGCATCCTCAAGCTCGACCGCAAGGCCCTGCGTGCCCGTCTCGGCATCCCCGGGTCCGATCCCTCGTCGCCGTGATATCTGTTGAGCTGCACGGTTCCGCAGAAGCGAGACGGGTTTTCCAGTGATCAGTGGCACCCCCGAAGGCCCCAGCACGAGTCCGGATGGCGGGAAGAGCCCCTACGGCGCCTACGACCCCTACGGATCCCACAGCTCCTACGGGCAGGGGTACGGCTACGCGGCCGGGCCCTACCACGACGTCGAGGGGGTCAGGACCCACGCGATCGTCGCGATGGTGGTCAGCATCACGCTGGCGCTGAGCTGTTTCGTCAGTCTCGGCGGCATCGTCGGGACCATCCTGTCCGGGATCGCGCTCGGCAAGGTCGAGACCGAGCCCGCGCGGGCCCGGGGCCTGATCAGGTGGGTCTGGATCGGCATCGGCGTCAACCTGGGGCTGATCGCCCTGGCCACCACCACCTTCCTCGTCGCGGGGCTCAGCAACGCCTTCGGTTCCTGAGCCCGTCCGGGACTTCCGGGGCGCGTCGGCTTGTTGGATATGCGGTAGCCGTACACGAGGGAGAGATTCCGTGGCCGATGGCCCGTTGATCGTGCAGTCCGACAAGACCCTCCTGCTCGAGGTCGACCACGAGCAGGCCGATGAGTGCCGTAAGACGATCGCGCCCTTCGCCGAGCTGGAGCGCGCGCCCGAGCACGTGCACACCTACCGGGTGACCCCGCTGGCGCTGTGGAACGCGCGGGCCGCGGGGCATGATGCCGAGCAGGTGATCGACGCGCTGATCGGCTACAGCCGCTACCCGGTGCCGCACGCCCTGCTGGTGGACATCGCCGAGACCATGGCGCGGTACGGCAGGCTCCGGCTGGAGAAGCACCCCGTCCACGGGCTGGTGCTGACCAGCACCGACCGGGCCGTGCTGGAGGAGGTGCTGCGCTCGAAGAAGATCCAGCCGCTGCTGGGCGAGCGGCTGGACGGCGACGCGGTGGCGGTCCATCCGAGCGAGCGCGGCAACATCAAGCAGCTCCTGCTCAAGCTGGGCTGGCCCGCCGAGGACCTGGCCGGCTACGTCGACGGCGAGGCCCACCCGATCGAGCTGGCCGAGGACGGCTGGGAGCTGCGCTCCTACCAGCGCGAGGCGGCCGAGGCGTTCTGGCACGGCGGTTCGGGCGTGGTCGTGCTCCCCTGCGGGGCGGGCAAGACGATCGTGGGCGCGGCGACGATGGCGCACGCCAGGGCCACCACGCTGATCCTGGTGACGAACACGGTCTCGGCGCACCAGTGGAAGCAGGAGCTGCTCCGGCGGACCTCCCTGACCGAGGACGAGATCGGCGAGTACACCGGAACCAAGAAGGAGATCCGGCCCGTCACCATCGCCACCTACCAGGTCATGACGACGCGGCGGCAGGGCGTCTACCGGCACCTGGAGCTGTTCGACGCGCGCGACTGGGGCCTGATCATCTACGACGAGGTGCACCTGCTGCCCGCGCCGATCTTCCGGATGACCGCCGACCTGCAGGCCAGGAGGCGGGTCGGGCTGACCGCGACGCTGGTGCGCGAGGACGGCCGGGAGGGCGACGTGTTCTCGCTGATCGGCCCCAAGCGCTACGACGCCCCGTGGAAGGAGATGGAGAACCAGGGCTGGATCGCCCCGGCCGACTGCGTCGAGGTGCGGGTCACGCTCAGCGACGAGGAGCGGCTCGCCTACGCGATGGCCGACTCCGAGGAGCGCTACCGGTTCTGCGCGACCACGCCGTCCAAGACGCGGGTCACCGAGGCCCTGGTCAGGCGGCACCCGGACGAGCAGGTGCTGGTCATCGGCCAGTACATCGACCAGCTCGACGAGCTGGGCGAGCACCTGGGCGCACCGGTGATCAAGGGGGAGACCAAGGTCAAGGAGCGCGAACGGCTCTTCCAGGCCTTCCGCGACAAGGAGATCCAGGTCCTGGTCGTCTCGAAGGTGGCCAACTTCTCCATCGACCTGCCGGAGGCGTCGGTGGCCGTCCAGGTCTCCGGCACCTTCGGGTCACGGCAGGAGGAGGCCCAGCGGCTGGGCCGGGTGCTGCGCCCCAAGTCCGGCGGGGGCGGGGCCCGGTTCTACTCCGTGGTGAGCAGGGACACCGTCGACCAGGAGTTCGCCGCGCACCGGCAGCGGTTCCTGGCCGAGCAGGGATACGCGTACCAGATCATCGATGCGGACGACGTGCTCGCCGGCGACTAGGCCGCGGGACGAGCACATCGATCGTCCGAATCAGATCCACGAGATACCGCGGGTCCTCGACAAACAAACCACCCCCTCGCTGGGTCGTGATGACCTGTGGCGGCATACCCTATGATCCGCGCATTTCACCGGGTATGCCCGCCTTTTTCGCTGTTTCATGAAGAATGACCGACAGTTATGGGGTGGCTACTTAACGATCATCCCTCCGGCGAACAACGTGCCCTCGGCGGCCGTCCAGGCGATCAGGGCGGCCCCCGTGAGTCTCATCAGGCGTCTCTCGTCGCGGCGGGCTCCCGGGGGCAGCCAGGCGGCCGCCGTACAGCCGGCCGCGGTGGCGGCGAACAGGCCCGAGAACAGTGCGACCCCGTTCATCCGGCCGGCGCAGCCCTCGTCGGAGCAGAAGGCCTTCGTCCCCCAGCCCGCGAAGACCGACAGGATCCAGAGCGTCGCGAGCAGCGCATTGGCCACGGTCGGTATCACGATGGAGATCCGCACGGCCTCGGAGATACCCCCGGGGCCCGCTCCTCACTCCGGGTTAATCCTTTTGAGACCGGTGAGGGCCCTCGGTAAGCTGGTCAATTCGCTGCCTGATGACCACCACCTCCGTTTACCGAATGGGAGGCGCTTTCGCATGCCCGCAGACCAGCTGGCCCCCGACATAGACCCCGCCCCGTCTCCGGCGCCCGAAGCCGGGGCCGACCCCGCGGCGGCCCTCGCCGCCGAACGCGATCATCTGGCCGTCTCCAGGGCCGCCCTGCGCGCGATGCGCGAACACGCCCAGTCCCTCTCCTCCGACGCCGCCGGCGACTGGGTCTCCCAGCAGATCCTGCAGGCGCTGCTGGACCAGCGGGTGGCGGCGCTCGCCGATCATGCGGGCACGCCGCTCTTCTTCGGCCGCCTCGACCGCTCGGCCGACGACGACCTGCCCTCCACCATCTACGTCGGACGCAGGCACGTCCACGACGACCGCAGCCGCCCCCTGGTCATCGACTGGCGCGCCCCGGTCTCCCGGGCGTTCTACCAGGCCAGCCCGTCGGATCCGATGGGCGTCTCGCGCCGCCGCCGGTTCGGTTACCACGGGGGCGAGCTGACCGCCTTCGAGGACGAGCACCTCGGCCAGGGCGAGGCCCTCCAGCAGTCGAAGATCCTCACCGAGGAGATCGAGCGCCCCCGCTCCGGCCCGATGCGCGACATCGTCGCGACCATCCAGCCCGACCAGGACGAGATCGTGCGCGCCGAGCTGGGGCAGACGGTGTGCGTGCAGGGCGCGCCGGGCACCGGCAAGACCGCCGTCGGCCTGCACCGGGCCGCCTATCTGCTCTTCACCCACCGGGAGAAGCTCGCCCGCTCCGGCGTGATGATCGTCGGGCCCAACCGGGCCTTCCTGTCCTACATCTCCTCGGTGCTCCCCGCGCTGGGCGAGGTCAAGGTCGACCAGACCACGGTCGCGGGCATCCTCGGCGAGCACTCCGCACCCGAGGACCCGGCGGTCTCCGCGATCAAGGGCGACGCGAGGATCGTGCCGGTACTGGAGCGCGCGCTCTGGATGCACATCGTCAAGCCGGCCGAGGGCGTGCTGTTCACCAAGGGGGTCAACCGCTACCGGGTCGCCGACCACGAGGTCCGCGAGATCGTCGCCTCGCTGCGCGGCACCACCCGGTACGGCCCCGGCCGCGCGGCCCTCGCGCAGCGGCTGGCCCACCAGATCCTCGTCCGGATGGAGCAGCGCGGCGAGTCCCCCGACGACCGCGTGCAGGACGCGGTCGCCCGCTCCAAGCCGGTCCGTCAGGTGGTGGACGCGGTCTGGCCCAAGCTCACCCCCGCCCAGGTGCTGTACCGGCTCTTCAGCGATGCGGAGTTCCTCGCCGCGGCGGCGAGGCACGACCTCACCGCCGACGAGCGGGCCGCCCTGATCTGGGCCAAACCGGCCAAGTCGTTCCGCTCGGCGAAGTGGTCGGCGGCCGACGGCGCGCTGATGGACGAGCTCGGGGACATGATCGAGCGGACTCCGGTCCTCGGCCACCTGGTCGTGGACGAGGCCCAGGACCTCTCGGTGATGCAGCTGCGCGCGCTCGGGCGGCGGTGCCGTACCGGCTCGGCGACCGTGCTGGGCGACATCGCCCAGGGCACCACTCCCTGGTCGGCCCGCTCCTGGACGGAGGTCCTCGCCCACCTGGGCTTCGCCGACGGCGCGGTCACCGAGCTGACCCTCGGCTTCCGCGTCCCCCGCGAGATCCTCGACTACGCCGCCCGGCTGCTGCCCGCCGTCGCCCCGGACCTGGCCGCGCCCCGGTCGCTCCGCCCCGGCGCGGGCTCGCTGTCCGTGCGGCCCGCACCCGACCTGGCCGCCGCCCTGGCCGAGGCCGCGGGCCGGGCCCTGTCCCGGGAGGGCTCGATCGGCGTCATCGTCCCCGACGCCTCGGTGCAGGCCGTCGCCGGGATGCTCGCCCACCTCGACCACCGCGTGCTCTCCCCTGACTCGGTCGAGGAGCACCGGCTGCTGGTCGTGCCCGCCACCCTGGCCAAAGGTCTGGAGTACGACCACGTCATCGTGGTCGAGCCCGCCGACATCGTGGCGGCCGAACCCCGGGGCCTGGCCCGGCTGTACGTGGTGCTCACCCGTGCGGTCACGTCCCTGACCGTGCTGCACGCCAAGGAGCTGCCGGCCGAGCTGGCCGGCTGAGCCGCCGTACCGGCCCGGTTGTCGCCATCCCCCGGTGCGGCGTGCCGCACCGGGGAAAAAGAAAGGGCCGGTCCCGTGGCGGGACCGGCCTCTTCTCTGAGCTGGCGCCGGACTTAGAAGTCCATGTCGCCGCCGCCCGGCATGGCGGGGGCGGCAGAGGCCTTCTCGGGCTTCTCGGCGATGACGGCCTCGGTGGTGAGGAACAGCGCCGCGATGGACGCCGCGTTCTGCAGAGCGGAACGGGTCACCTTGGCCGGGTCGATGATGCCCGACTCGAACATGTTGACGTACTCGCCGGTGGCGGCGTTGAGGCCCTCACCCGGGGTGAGGTTGCGCACCTTCTCCACCACGACGCCGCCCTCGAGGCCGGCGTTGACGGCGATCTGCTTCAGCGGCTCCTCGAGCGCCTTGCGGACGATCGCGGCACCGGTGGCCTCGTCGCCGGAGAGCTCCAGCTTGTCGAAGGCCTTGGCGCCGGCCTGCAGCAGGGCCACGCCACCGCCGGGGACGATGCCCTCCTCGACGGCCGCCTTGGCGTTGCGGACGGCGTCCTCGATGCGGTGCTTGCGCTCCTTGAGCTCGACCTCGGTCGCCGCGCCGGCCTTGATGACGGCGACGCCGCCGGCCAGCTTGGCGAGACGCTCCTGGAGCTTCTCGCGGTCGTAGTCGGAGTCGGTGTTCTCGATCTCGGCGCGGATCTGGTTGACCCGGCCGGCGATCTGCTCGGCGTCGCCGGCACCGTCGACGATGGTGGTCTCGTCCTTGGTGACGATGACCTGGCGGGCGCGGCCGAGCTGGTCCAGCGTGGTGGACTCCAGCTTGAGGCCGAGGTCCTCGCTGATGACCTGGGCGCCGGTCAGGATGCCGATGTCGCCCAGCATGGCCTTGCGGCGGTCACCGAAGCCCGGGGCCTTGACGGCGACCGAGCGGAACAGGCCGCGGATCTTGTTGACGACCAGGGTGGCCAGGGCCTCGCCCTCGACGTCCTCGGCGATGATCAGCAGCGGCTTGCCGGCCTGCACGACCTTGTCGAGAACCGGGAGCAGGTCCTTGTTGGCGGAGACCTTCGAGTTGACGACCAGGATGTACGGGTCCTCGAGGACGGCCTCCATGCGCTCGGGGTCGGTCACGAAGTACATCGAGGTGAGACCCTTGTCGAAGCGCATGCCCTCGGTGAGCTCGAGCTCGAGGCCGAAGGTGTTGCTCTCCTCGACGGTGATGACGCCTTCCTTGCCGACCTTGTCCATCGCCTCGGCGATCATCTCGCCGATCTGGGCGTCGCCCGCGGAGATGGAGGCAGTGGAGGCGATCTGCGCCTTCGTCTCCACGTCCTTGGCCAGCTTCGAGAGCTCCTCGGAGACGCGCTCGACGGCGGCCTCGATGCCCTTCTTCAGGGACATGGGGTTGGCGCCGGCGGCGACGTTGCGAAGGCCCTCACGGACCAGCGCCTGAGCGAGCACGGTGGCGGTGGTGGTGCCGTCGCCCGCGACGTCGTCGGTCTTCTTGGCGACTTCCTTGACGAGCTCGGCCCCGATCTTCTCCCACGGGTCCTCGAGCTCGATCTCCTTGGCGATGGAGACACCGTCGTTGGTGATCGTGGGGGCGCCCCACTTCTTCTCCAGCACGACGTTACGGCCCTTGGGGCCGAGGGTCACCTTGACGGCGTCCGCGAGCTGGTTCATACCGCGCTCGAGACCGCGCCGGGCGTCCTCGTCAAACGCGATCATCTTGGCTGCCATACGGCTAGACCTCCCAAACACGGGGTGGCGTGCACCGGATCGAGCCGACGCCCGCGACGGCATGTGGACCCGCGACTCCGTTCGGCGGGCCCCATCGCCTCGATCCAGATTTGGCACTCTCGAACAGAGAGTGCCAACGAACTGTTTAGCACTCTACCCTGCCGAGTGCAAGCGTCGACCATCCTGACCTGCACTCAGCTCAGAGCGAAGCGGGCGGCAGCGGACCCGGCCGGAAACAGGGATGTGATCGGGCGACGGAACCCGGCAATCAGCGAAAGCGAGCAGGAAACAACCCCGGGAATGCGAGGGCCCGGCCCGCCGCGAGATGGCGGGCCGGGCCGACATGTGCGGAGACCCACGCGGACTGCGCTGCCGCGGGGATCCACCGGCAGTTCTCCACGCTGCGGCGGATGACCGCCTCAGACGGCCCGGACGGACTCCGCCTGGGGACCCTTCTGACCCTGAGTGATCTCGAACTCGACCCGCTGGCCCTGCTCGAGCGCACGGTAGCCATCCATCATGATCGCGGAGTAATGGACGAACACATCCTTACCACCGTCTACCGCGATGAAGCCGTAGCCCTTGTCCGCGTTGAACCATTTGACGGTGCCTTGCGCCACTTCCGACTCCTCTTACCGGACTTTGAGAACCACGCCCATTCCACTCGCGCAGCCCTCGACCTCCGAGGCGGAGACACCGCCCGCGTCGATCGTTCTCGACCATACCTGTGAGACACCGTGGGGCAACAGAGTCAATCACTGACTAATGCTTTAGAAGCCATTTTCATACGTAACAGAGTTTTGCTATCACGATTAGTTAGTTCAATTTTGTATTATTTCATTGGCCACACCGGTGACCTGCCGCCACAAAGCACGACACCCGCACGCGGCCGGGCCGGTGCGGGTGTCGGTAAGCGCCGCGGAAGCGCCACGGCAGCGCCATGAGGACTCTGCGGGACGCCTGTGGAGGCGCTCTGCAGGGGGCGCGGGAGGGGCGCCCTGGGCGTCGGGACTAACCCCCGGCGACCGCCGGGATGATGGAGATCTGGACGCCGTCCGGTGTGGCGGTGTCGAGATTGTCCGCGAAACGGACGTCCTCTTCACCGACATAGACGTTGACGAAACGACGAATCTTGCCCGTTTCATCAAGAATGCGCGCGCCGATGCCGGGGAAGTCGGCGTCGAGCTTCTGCAGGACCTCGCGGAGGGTGGCGCCCTGCCCGCTCACTTCTGCGGAGCCGTTGGTATATGTGCGCAGAATCGTCGGAATCCGTACAGAAACAGTCATGGCAGCGGACCTTTCAGGAGTTCTTATGCGAAAGCCGTACGGAATGCGTCAAGGGACGGGCGAATGACCGCCGTGGGCCGCGCCTGGTCGGCCACCGCGTCGAGGGTCTTCAGGCCGTCCCCGGTGTTGAGGACCACCGTCTCGGCGTCGGGGTCGAGCCTGCCCTCGGCGGCCAGCTTGCGCAGCACGCCGACGGTGACGCCGCCCGCGGTCTCCGCGAAGATGCCCTCGGTCCTGGCCAGCAGCCGGATCGCCTCGACGATCTCGGAGTCCGTGACGTCCTCCACCGCGCCACCGGTGCGCCGGGCGATGTCCAGGACGTAGGGACCGTCCGCCGGGTTGCCGATCGCCAGCGACTTGGCGATCGTGTCCGGCCTCACCGGCCGGATCACGTCGTGGCCCGCCTTGTACGCGGCCGAGACCGGGGAGCACCCCTCGGCCTGGGCGGCGAAGATCTTGTATGGCTTCTCCTCGACGAGGCCGAGGGCGATCAGCTCCTTGAACCCCTTGTCGATCTTCGTGAGCTGGGAGCCGGAGGCCACCGGGATGACGATCTGGTCCGGGATCCGCCAGCCGAGCTGCTCGGCGATCTCATAGGCCAGCGTCTTGGAGCCCTCCGCGTAGTACGGGCGGAGGTTGACGTTGACGAAGCCCCACTTGTCGCCCAGCTCGTCGCCGATGAGCTCGGAGCAGAAGCGGTTCACGTCGTCGTAGGTGCCGTCGATGCCGACGAGCCGCCCGCCGTACACCGAGGCCATGACGATCTTGGCCTGCTCCAGGTCGGCGGGGATGAACACGCAGGCGTCCAGGCCGGCGCGGGCGGCGGCGGCGGTGACCGCCCCGGCGAGGTTGCCGGTGGAGGAGCAGGACAGGGTGTGGAAGCCGAAGTTGCGGGCCGCCTCGACGGCGATGGCCACCACGCGGTCCTTGAAGGAGTGCGTGGGGTTGCCGGAGTCGTCCTTCACGTGCAGGGAGCGCAGGCCCAGCTCCCGGGCGAGGTTGTCGGCCTTGACCAGCTTGGTCCAGCCGGGGGCCATGTTGGGCTTGGCCGTCACGTCCACCGGGACCGGGAGCAGCGAGCGGTAGCGCCAGATGTTGGTCGGCCCCGCGGCGATCTGCTCGCGGGTGACCTTCGGGAACTCGTAGGCGATTTCGAGAGGACCGAAACACTCGGCACAGGCGAAGCTGGGGCCGAGGTCGTAGCGGGCTCCGCACTCCCGGCAGGACAGTGCGACGGCGGGACCGAAGTCCAGGGCGAGAGCGGAGGAGGTTTCAGCGGTCGTGAGCGCCATGAAGCGAGGCCTTTCCCTCATCTTCGTCTGCGGCCACCTTGGTCGCAGACCGGAATTGGCACCTGTCCCGGCCGACCTCGTCAGATCACGAGTCTTGAACCGGGAGGGTTGCCGGGGCTTCGCAGGGCCGGTCCCTCCACCCCTCTGGATGAGCACATATGAAGTTATCGACCTGGCGAGCAGGTCGCATTCACTCTACCTCGCCCGTTCCGCTTCTCGGCCCCCCATCTCACTTGGCGAGACGCGATGTGTTACCTGATGGACGACGCCGGTCGGTCCGAGGTCCCCGGGGGCGGTCCGCGCCGGTTCTCAGGCGCGGAACCCGTAGGCGTCGCCCAGGGCCCCCTGCACGTACTTGCGGGCCTGGTGGATGCGGGACTTGGCGGTGCCGAGGGGGATGCCGAGCTGCTCGGCCACCTCGTTGTAGTCGAGCTGGCAGATGTCGCGCAGCACCAGCGCCTGGGCCAGCTCGGGCTTGTCGGCCTCCAGGGCCTCCATCGCGTCGAGCAGGTCCAGGCGGGAGCCCGCGATCACGCTCACCCGGGCGACGTCGGGCTTCTGCAGCGGCAGCTCGTCGGAGCTCTGCTCGGCGGCCCGGCGCTTCAGCGAGCGGTAGGTGGTCCTGGCGCAGTTGGCGGTCACGATGTGCAGCCAGGTGCTGAACCTGGCCCGGCCCTCGAAGCGGCCGATGTTGCGGGCCACCGCCAGGAGGGTGTCCTGGCTCGCCTCCTCGGCGTCCTGCCGGTAGGGCAGGATCCGGCCGCAGTGCCGCAGCACGTCGGGCTCGATCCGTTTGAGCAGCTCTCCCAGGGCACGGTGGTCGCCGCGGGCGGCCGTACGGGCCAGTTCCTCGGTCGTCTCGTCCAGCGCCATCACGAGCCCCCATCAGCGGTCACAGTCGCTGCACATCCTACGGTCGCAGGTCATGGAAGGTTAACCTTCGTGGCAAGCATGTCCGCCGGCTAAGGAAGCCCATGAACGCGATCCTGGTGGCCTCCAACCGTGGCCCCTTCTCATTCACCACGTCCGAGGACGGCTCGCTGACCATGCGCAGGGGCGGCGGCGGGCTGGTCTCCGGCCTGTCGGAGGTGGCCAGGGACCTGAAGGTGCTGTGGGTCTGCGCCGCCCTCTCCGACGGCGACCGCGCCGCCGTACGGCAGGCGCCCGGCGGCCGCCTCGACCACGCGGGCTACGACACCGGCGCCCTGCGGATGCTCGACATCCCCCCGGCCACCTTCCACCGGGCCTACAACGCGGTGGCCAACTCCACCCTCTGGTTCGTCAACCACCTGCTCTACGACACGCCCAACACGCCGCACTTCGACGCGCGCTTCCGCCGCGAGTGGGAGTCCTACCAGTCCTACAACGCGGCGTTCGCACTGGCGCTGGCCGAGGAGGCCGGGCACGGTGCCCGGATCATGGTGCAGGACTACCATCTGACCCTCACCCCGGCCATGCTCCGGGTCGAGCGCCCCGACCTGCGGATCTCGCACTTCTCGCACACTCCGTGGGCTCCTCCGGAGTACTTCGCCCTGCTTCCCGACGACGTGGCGGTCGAGGTTCTCGAAGGCGTGCTGGGCGCCGACCACGCGGGCTTCCTGACCGCGCGCTGGGCGGGCGCCTTCATGGATTGCTGCGAGCGGCTGCTCGGCGCCGCGGTCGACCGCGTGAGCCGTACGGTCTCCCACGCCGGGCGGACCACCCGGATCGGCGTGCACGGGCTGGGCGTGGACGGCGAGGCGCTCTGGGCGCGGGCGAGCGAGCCCGACGTCGAGTCGCACATGGCGGCCCTGCGCGACCAGGTCGGCGACCGGAAACTGATCGTCAGGATCGACCGGACCGAGCTGTCCAAGAACATCGTCCGGGGACTGAGCGCCTATCGGGAGTTCCTCGGCGCGCATCCGGAGTGGCACGGCCGCGTGGTCCACCTGGCCTTCGCCTACCCGTCCCGGCACGACCTGCCCGAATACCGCGAGTACACCGCGGCGGTGCAGCGCTGCGCCAAGGAGATCGAGGACGAGTACGCCACCGAGGACTGGGATCCCCTGATCCTCAACGTCAACGACGACTACCCGCGCTCCCTGGCCGCCTACCGCCTGGCCGACGTGCTGCTGGTCAACCCGATCCGCGACGGCATGAACCTGGTGGCGAAGGAGGGGCCGATCCTCTCCCCGGGCAGCGCGCTGGTCCTGTCCCGTGAGGCGGGGGCCGCCGCGGAGCTGGGCGAGCACGCGCTGGTGATCAATCCCTACGACGTCTCGGCCACGGCCGCGGCCCTGCACCAGGGGCTGGTCATGCCCGAGGAGGAACGCGCGCGCCGCGGTGCCCGGCTGACCGCCGCGGCCACCGCGCTCCCCCCGCACCGCTGGTTCTCCGAGCAGCTCACCGCCCTGCAGTGACCTCCCCGCCCTCCGGGTGACCGGCCGCTCGCCGAGATTCCTACCCCAGTGAGATAGTTTTCGTGGACATTTCAACTTTCGTCCGCTCGGGGGAGACGCAGTGACCACGATCACGCATGTCCGGCTGACCCGTGATCGTGCCACCTGGCTCATCTATCTTCAGCTCGCCGCCTTCGCCACCTACCTGTACGGCCTCAGCGCGGCCCTGCCGCTTCTCCGCATCGACCAGGGCGTCACCCAGGCGGTCGCCGGGCTGCACGGCACCGCGATGGCCGCCGGCGCCGTCCTCACCGGCCTGGCCCTCCCCTGGCTGACCCGCAGGATCGGCCGCCGGGCCGTCACCTGGACCGGCCTGGCGGGGATGAACGCCGGAGTTCTGCTGGTGGCCGCCGGCGAGGCCCTGCCGGTCACCCTCCTCGGGTACGGCATCGCCAGCGGGATGGCCTCGATCACCCTCTACGCGGGCATGGCCGCGCTCAGCGACCATCACGGCCCGGCGGGCGCCGCGGCGATCAGCGAGGCCAACGCCGTCGGCGTGACCATCGGCATCGCGGTGCCGTTCGTGGTCAGCTTCGCCGCGCAGAGCGCGCTGGGATGGCGGGTGGCGCTGCTGATGACCCCGATCGTGACCGTCCTGCTCGCCCTCGTCATGGGCCGTGTCTGGATTCCCCCGAAGGAGACCGCCGGGGCCGCTTTCGAGGTCACCGCCGGCCCGGCGGAGAAGGGGCGCTTCGGGGGGCGCTTCTACCTGGCCGGCGCGGTGCTGTTCTGCTGCGTCGCGCTGGAGTTCTCCTTCAATCTCTGGGCGGCCGAGCTGGTCTCCGCCCAGACCGGGCTCTCGGCCGCCGCGGCGGCGACCGCGCTGACCGCGTTCACCGCGGGCATCGCGGCCGGGCGCTGGGGCGGGGCCCGGCTGGCCCTGCGGATCTCGCCGGCTCCCCTGCTGGTGGGCGCGCTCGCCCTCACCTGCGGGGGCTGGGCGCTCCTGTGGGCGAGCGGGAACCCGGTCCTGTCCTACCTGGGCGTGGCGCTGTCCGGGCTGGGCGTCTCGCTGCACTTCCCGCTGGCGCTGGCCCGCGTGCTGGACGCCTCCGGCGGCCGGCCGGACCGGGCGTCGGCCGCGGCCTCGGTCTTCTCCGGCCTCGCGGTCGGCGCCGGGCCGTTCCTGCTCGGCGCGCTGGCCGACGGGTTCGGTACCCGGCAGGCGTTCCTCCTCGTCCCCGCCCTCATCGGCCTGGCCGTCGGCGGGGTGCTGACGGCCGGCCGGTGACACCGCCCGGACGAGGGCCGGAGACGCGCCCCCGCCGCCCGCCGGTCCGGCTCAGCTCCAGGTGGCGTGCTTGAGGATGTTCGACAGCCCCGGGGTCTTCCACACGTCCACCACGAGGACCTTCGAGGTGGGCAGGAACCATTCGCGCTGGTCGAAGGTGGCCGTCTGCTCGCCGTTGCCGTACTTCACGCACCGGCCGAACCAGGAGACGTACTTGGCCTTGTGCCCGCGGCCGACCTGGCGCAGGCCGAGGGCGGTGGGCTTGCCGATCACCTGGCCGTGCTTGCCGTTGAACGGGCAGCGCTGCACGTCGCTGGCCGGGTAGAACGGCTGCTCGCCGGTGTAGGGGCCGAAACCCTCCTTGCCGTACTTGATCGCCTTCGGGCCGAGGATCCAGAAGCCCCTGCACTTGGGGGCGAAATAGGCCGGTGTCTCGCACGCGCCGGTCTGCACCAGCATCCAGTCGCCGTCGCGGTGCACCTGCCAGCCGGAGGGCACCTTCAGGTGCATGCCGCGGAAGGACACGGTCTTCACGCCGGAGGAGACTTCGGAGGCCGGGCCGGCCGTGGACGCGGAGGCCGCCGCGGGAGCGGCGAGGACGGCGGCGCCTGCCATGGCGGCGAGGACGATGGAGCGCTTTCTCATGCCGGGAAAGCTATCGGCCTCCACTTGCCGTTCACTTGACGCCGCCCTGATCGCGACGCCGCGGCTCGGGGCCGGTGAGCGGCTCGGGCCGCCGGAGCGCGCCTTCCGCGCTACGCGGACCGCGACACCGAGAGCGCGTCGGCGATCGAGCCGAGGAGCTCGACCACCCCGGTGGGCCCGTCCACCACGATGTCGGCCTCCACACTGAGCTCGGCCGAGCCGCTGAACACCGTCACGCCGGGCAGCCCGGACGCCCGCACGGCCGCGAACGCCGCCAGGTCGCCCAGGTCGTCCCCGGCGAACAGCACCGAGCGCGCCGAACGCTCCCGCAGGAAGGCGCCGAGCGCGACTCCCTTGTCCGTTCCCGGCGGGCGGAGCTCCAGCACGAACTTGCCCGGCTCGACAGCCAGCCCCGTCCCGGCGGCCAGCTCCGCGACCGGCCCGCGCAGCGCGTCGAGCGCGGCCTGCGGATGGGCGGCCCGCCGCGTGTGCACGGCCACCGCCCGGTCCTTGTCCTCGATCCTGACCCCGTCGAACCCGGCGACGATCCGGGGAAGCTCGGCCCTGACGCGGGCCAGGCCGGGGTGGGCGGGCGGGGCGGTGAGCCGGCCCGCCTCCCAGCGTTCGAGCCCGTAGTGGCCGAGCACGACCAGTCCCGGCACCCCGGCCAGCGAGCCGTACTCCACGGCCGTGCCGGCGGGGCGCCCGGTGACGATCACCAGGGAGCCGACCAGGTCACCGAGCCTGGCCAGCACCCCGGGACCGGCCGGGTGGATCCTGGCCGCCTCGGGATCGGGCACGATCGGGGCGAGCGTGCCGTCGAAGTCGAGGCCGATCACCGCTCCGGCGGGATCGGCCAGGATCGCTTCCAGTCCTTCAGTCATGCGTCGCGGCCTCGTCCTTCGGAATCTTCCGTCCCTGCCATCGCCCGGCCGGCGCCTCGCCCCACCGTGGCGGGGCGGGGCGGGGTGCACAAGGCGCTTTCCGGCCGTACCCGGATATCAGGGACGTAGGCCGAGCCTCCGGGCGGCGCGGTCGCGCCTGCGGGCGTCACGGAGCCGGCGCAGGCGCTTGACCAGCATCGGATCGTGGGCGAGGGCCTCCGGTCTGTCGATGAGCTCGCCGAGCAACTGGTAGTAACGGGTGGCGGAGACGTCGAACGCCTCGCGGATGGCCTGCTCCTTGGCTCCCGCGTAACGCCACCACTGGCGTTCGAAGGCGAGCAGGTCCCTCTCCCTCTCCGTGAGAGCCCGCAAGGGTGGTTTCGGGGCAGCACTGTCACCGGGAATCGGCGCAGTGTCCATGGGCGGTCCTCCTCGGTCGGGCACACGGTGATCCCACCGCGCGCACGCGGCCCGAAGCCAGGATAGTCGGGAATTTCCGGCTGTTCATGACGGATGTGGAGACGTACAGTCACCAGATGTGACCTCTGTCATCACCCTCCTCACCGACTACGGGCTGGAAGACGGCTACGTCGCCGCGTGCCACGGCGTGATCGCCCGGATCGCGCCGCAGGCGCGGATCATCGACGTCTGCCACCTGGTCCCCTCCGGCGACGTACGGCGTGGCGCGGCGATCCTGGCGCAGACGATCCCCTACCTCCCCGCGGGCGTGCACGTCGCGGTGATCGACCCCGACGGCGGCGGCTCGCGCCGGGTGGTGGCGCTCGAGGCCGGCGACCACGTCCTCCTCGGGCCGGACAATGGGGTGCTCTCGTGGGCGGCCCGGGCCGTCGGCGGCGCCAGGGCGGCCTACGAGCTCACCGACGAGGAGCTGTTCCTGAAACCGGTCTCCCCGACGTTCCTGGGGCGCGACGTCTTCGCGCCGGTCGCCGCCCGCCTGGCTGCGGGACGGGAACCGGCCGGGCTGGGGCCTGCGGTCCCCCTGGACCGGCTGGTCAGCTTCCCCGCGCCGACCTCCCTGGTGCGCGGGGGCGTGGTGGAGGGCGAGGTCCTCTCGGTGGACCACTACGGCAACGTCCAGCTCTCGATCGGCGCGGGCGACCTGGCCAGCCTGGGCGCCCGGCCGGGGAGCATCCTGGCGGTACGGCTGGGCAGGCGGCAGCTCTCCGTCCCGTTCAGGGAGACCTTCGCCGCGGTCCCGCCGGGCGAGGTCGTCGCCTTCACCGACTCGGCCGGGTTGATCGCGCTGGCCATCAACTCCGGCGACGCCTCGCAGCGTCTCGGGCTGCCCCCGGGCGCCCATGTGCGGCTCTCGCCGGCGCCGTAACAACCGGGCACTTCACGCATATAGGGACTATCGCCGCCAAAGTAATTAACAGCCCGTATCGGTCTGTTTACTGAAAGCACCGGATTGGGTGTAGGACCGCATGTCAGAATCCCCAACTGACGTGTCTCCCCCTCCCGACGAGGTCGCCGTGTCCCGTATGCACGCGCTCGGCGTGGCCCTGACCACGATCGCCCTGGTCGCCTCCGCCCGGCCCTCGCCCCGCGGCCCGGACGACCCTCCGGTCCCGGTGCACCAGCGGGCCCGGCAATGGGCGCTGGCCCCGCTGGGCGCGCCGGACGTCTGGCGGACGACCCGCGGCGAGGGCGTGGTCGTCGCGGTGCTCGACACGGGGGTCGACCCCCGCCACCCCGACCTGACGGGTGCGGTGATCGAGGGGCCCGACCTGACGGGAACGGCGCGGCGGAAGTCCCTGTGGGGCCGCCACGGCACGGCCATGGCCAGCCTCATCGCCGGGCGCGGGCGCGGCGGAGACCGCTTCTCCGGAGTGCGGGGGATCGCGCCCGGCGCGATGGTCCTCTCGGTACGGGTCGCGCTCGAGAACGACGACCCCCGGCGCGACCAGGCCCGCAGGCGGGGCGGGAACGCCCTCGCCCGGGGCATCCGGTACGCCGTGGACCACGGCGCCCAGGTGATCAGCATGTCGCTGGGATGCGGCAACGGGGTGTGGGAGGGATCGGCGGCCGAGCAGCGGGCGGTGCGGTACGCACTCGGCCGGGGCGTGGTGCTGGTGGCATCCTCCGGCAACGACGGCACGGGCCCGGGCCGCAAGAACTTCCCTGCCGCCTACCCGGGCGTGATCTCCGTGGGCGCGGTGGACGAGGCGATGCGGGTGGCGCCGTTCTCCAACCGTCAGGCCAACCTCTCGGTGGTCGCGCCGGGCACCCGGATCGTCACCGCGGGACAGTCCGGCACGTATGTGGTCGCGAACGGCACGAGCTCGGCCGCCGCCCTGGTCGCCGGGGTCGCGGCGCTGGTCAGGTCGGAGTTCCCCCGGCTGAGCCCGGCACAGGTCCGCCGGGCCATCGAACGCGGCGCCACCCGCCCACCGGCCGGGGGCCACGATCCCGCCTACGGCCACGGCGTGGTCAACGCCGCCCGCGCGCTGGAGCAGGCGGCCGAGGCCGGGCAGCAGCCGCTCCGGGCGCGCGCCCTGCCGCACGACACCCCCACCGGGGACCCGACCGCGGGCACGGCCCCCGCCGCGGCCTCCGGGAGCGCCCTCGCCGGGCGCGACACCAGGACGGACGCGCGCCGGCTCGTCTGCGCCGTGCTGATCCTGTTCGCCCTCGCCCTGGCGGCCCGCCGGCTGCTCGAACGCCGCCGCACGTACCTGCCTCCGGCCGGCGGTCCGGACGCCCCCGGCGGAACTCCTCCCGCCCGAGGAGATGCTACCTAGCAAGCGCTTGTGTAATATCGGCGCATGGCCGCACCCGCGATCGACGGCTGGTTCGTCACCGACGACGACGGCGCCGTGCACCTGCTCGGCACCCGCTGCGCCGGCTGCCGGACCGTCTACTTCCCGCCCCAGACGGGGTTCTGCCGCAACCCGCACTGCGCGGGCGAGGATCTGACGCCCGCCCGCCTCTCCCGTCGGGGCACCGTGTGGTCCTACACCAACGCCTGCTACCCGCCGCCCGCCCCGTTCGCGGCGGCGGAGCCGTACACGCCGGTGACCCTGGCGGCGGTGGAGCTCGCCGAGGAGGGGATCGTCGTGCTCGGGCAGGTCAAGGACCTGACCGTGGACGACCTGCACGTCGGCATGGAGCTGGAGCTGACCTCGGGCGCCCTGGCGGACGGCCCGCTGGTCTGGATGTGGGGCAGGGCGTGAACGCCCTCCCGCGGCTCCGGGACCGGACAACGAGAACCGTCACGAGGATGGGGTAGCGCGTGGACGTCGTCATCGCGGGCACGGGGATGCACCCGTGGGGCAAGTGGGGGCGATCCTTCGTCGAGTACGGCGTGGCCGCCGCCCGGGCCGCGCTGCGGGACGCGGGCCTGGACTGGACCGAGGTCCAGTACGTGGTGGGAGCCGACACGATCAGGAACGGCTACCCCGGTTTCATCGCCGGCGCCACCTTCGCCCAGGCGCTCGGCTGGACGGGCGCGCGGATCGCCTCCTGTTACGCGGCGTGCGCCTCGGGCGCGCAGGCGATCGACATCGCCCGCACCCGCATCCTCGCAGGCCTGTGCGACGTGGCGCTGGTCGTCGGAGCCGACTCCACCCCCAAGGGCTTCTTCACCCCGGTCGGCGGCGACCGGCCCGACGACCCCGACTGGCTCAGGTTCCGGCTGCTCGGCGCCACCAACCCGGCGTACTTCGCGCTCTACGCGCGGCGGCGGATGGCGCTGTACGGCGACACCCCGGAGGACTTCGCCGCGGTCAAGGTCAAGAACGCGCAGGCCGGTTCCCTCAACGAGAACGCCCGCTATCGCAAGACCGTGACCGCCGAGGAGGTCCTCGCCTCTCCGATGGTGGCCGACCCGCTCCGGCTGATGGACATCTGCGCCACCTCCGACGGCGGCGCCGCGCTGGTCCTCGCATCGGAGGGCTACGCCCGCCGCCGCGGTCTGAGCACGGCGGTGCGGATCGCCGCCGTCTCCACCGTCACCCCGTCCTTCCCCAACACCGTGCTCGAACTGCCCTGCTTCGCCACCGACTCGACCGCGGCCGTGCCTCCCCCCGAACGGACCTTCCGCGCCTCCATCGCCCACGCCGCCTACGAGGAGGCCGGGCTCGGCCCGCAGGACCTGTCGTTCGCCGAGGTCTACGACCTGTCCACCGCGCTGGAGCTCGACTGGGCCGAGGACGTCGGGCTGGCCCCGCCGGGCGAGGCCGGCAAGCTCCTGCGCGCCGGCGACACCGCACTCGGCGGCCGGATCCCGGTCAACCCCTCCGGGGGCCTCGCCTCCTTCGGCGAGGCCATTCCGGCGCAGGCGATCGCCCAGGTGTGCGAGCTCACCCGGCAACTGCGCGGTACGGCGGGATCCCGCCAGGTGGTCAACGCCAGGGCAGCTCTGGCCGCGAATCAGGGTCTGTTCGGTCATGGGTCGGCCATCATCGCCGTAACGTGACGCGCCCCCGTGCGTCGCGGCGGACACGGGCCCAATACTGCTAGGCGCCAACGCGTAATCAGATGGGCACGGAACGCGGCCAGCCCCGCGTGTCCTGCCCGGGATTCCTTCGGGGGAAACATCATGGTCCGTCGCATCATCGCCGCCTCCGCCATCGCCTGCCTCGCCGTCGTGGGCACGGCCACCCTCGCCTCCGCCGACCCTTGGCCCCAGCCGGAGAACGGCCCGCACCAGGAGTACGCTCCGCACCAGGAGCACGGCCCGCAGCCCGGCCCGCAGCAGGAGCACGACACCGAGTCCCGGTCCGGCGGCAGCCCGCTGGGCGGCCAGCTCGGCAGCCTGCTCGGCGGCGGCAGCGGCGGCGGCCCGCTCAGCGGCATCCTCGGCAGCCTGCTCAACGGCCTGCGCGGCTAGGCCGCGGGCGGCCACAGCACCCGGCCGCCGTCCCGCTCATGGAACAGGGCCCTTCCCGGCTACGGGAAGGGCCCTGTTCCATGAGCTCAGAAGGCGCGGATCACCTGGTGGACCTGCGGGAAGTGGCAGGCGCTCTCGTGCCAGGTGCCCGGCCGCAGCTGCAGCGGAGGCTCCTGCTGGGCGCAGACGTCCTGCGCCTTCCAGCACCGCGTGCGGAACCGGCAGCCCGAGGGCGGGTCGGCCGGGGAAGGCGGGTCGCCCTGCAGGACGATCCGCTCACGCCGCGCGCGCCCTTCCGGGTTGGGGACCGGGACGGCCGAGAGCAGCGCCTGGGTGTAGGGGTGCGCCGGCTGGCCGTAGATCTCGGAGTCCCTGCCGAGTTCGACCAGCTTGCCCAGGTACATCACACCGACCCGGTCGGAGATGTGGCGGACCACCGACAGATCGTGGGCGATGAAGACGTAGGACAGGCCGAGATCCCGTTGCAGCCGCGCCAGCAGGTTGATCACCTGGGCCTGGATCGAGACGTCGAGCGCGGAGACCGGCTCGTCGCAGACGATGATCTCCGGCTGGAGCGCCAGGCCGCGGGCGATGCCGATGCGCTGGCGCTGTCCGCCGGAGAACTGGTGCGGGTAGCGGTTGATGTGGTCGGGGTTGAGCCCGACCAGTTCCAGGAGCGCCTGGACCCTGCGGCGGCGGTCGCCCCTGGGCGCCGCCTCCGGGTGGATCTCGTACGGCTCGCCGACGATGTCGCCGACCGTCATCCGCGGGTTCAGCGAGGTGTAGGGGTCCTGCATCACCAGCTGGATGTTGCGGCGGACCTGCTTGAGCTCGGCTCCCCGGGCCCCCGCGATCTCCCTGCCGTTGATCCGGACCGAGCCGCGGGTCGGCCGCTCCAGCCCCATCAGCAGCTTGGCCAGCGTGGACTTGCCGCAGCCCGACTCTCCCACGATGCCGAGCGTCTCGCCGCGGCGCAGGTCGAAGGAGACCCCGTCCACGGCTTTGATCGCGCCGATCTGCTTGCGCACGAGCACGCCCTGAGTGAGCGGGAAGTGCTTGACCAGGTCGCGGACCTCGAGGATCGCATCACCCGTGGCTGCCATCGAGGACCTCCCTCCAGTAGTGGCAGGCGCCGCCGCGCGTCGGGCCGATCCGGTAGAGCGGCGGCGCCTCGGTGACGCAGTTGTCCTGGCGGTAGGGGCAGCGGGGGGCGAAGGCGCACCCCGGCGGCATGTCGAGCAGGTCCGGCGGCATGCCCGCGATGGCGTACAGCTCCCGGCCCTTGCGGTCGACCCTGGGGATCGACTCCAGCAGACCCTTGGTGTAGGGGTGGGCCGGAGCCCGGTAGAGATCGTGCACGGGGGCGTTCTCGACGATCCGCCCGCCGTACATCACCGCGATCTTGTCGGCGACGTCGGCCACCACTCCGAGGTCGTGGGTGATCAGGATCATGCCCATGTCGCTCTCGCGCTTGAGCTCGGCGAGCAGCTCCATGATCTGCGCCTGGACCGTCACGTCGAGCGCGGTGGTCGGCTCGTCCGCGATCAGCACCTCCGGGTCGAGCGCGATCGCCATCGCGATCATGATGCGCTGGCGCATGCCGCCGGAGAACTGGTGCGGGTAGTCGTGCAGCCGCTGCCGGGCACCCGGGATGCGGACCCGGTCCATCAGCTCGACGGCCCTGCGCTCGGCATCCCGCCGGGACATGCCCTGGTGCACCCGGAACATCTCGCCGATCTGCGAGCCCACGGTGAACACCGGGTTCAGCGCGGAGAGCGCGTCCTGGAAGATCATGGCGATCCGGCGGCCGCGCACCTGGGAGCGCGCGTCCTCCGAGAGCCCGAGCAGGTCGGTGCCCCGGAAGCGGATCCGGCCCCGGGAGATGCGGGCCGGCGGCATGTCGAGGATGCCCATGATCGCCTGCGCCGTCACCGACTTGCCCGAGCCGGACTCGCCGAGCACGGCCAGCGTCTCCCCGGGATACAGCGAGTAGCTGACCCCGTTGACCGCCTTCACGGTCCCCTGCCGGGTGGCGAACTCCACGTGCAGGTCCTCGACGGCGAGCAGCGGCTCGCTCCCCGGGCCGCCCGCCCCCCAGGCCGGCAGTGGCGGCGTTGAGGTCATGTTCACGTCAGGCTCCCCTACCGCAGCTTCGGGTCGAGGGCGTCGCGCACGGCGTCGCCCAGCATGATGAAGGCCAGCACGGTGAGGCTGAGGAACGCCGCCGGGAACAGCAGCGGGCTCGCCGCCTCCAGGAAGCGCGGCCGGGCATCGGCGATCATGAGGCCCCAGGAGATCTCCGGAGACTGGATGCCGACGCCCAGGAAGGACAGACCCGCCTCGGCGGCGATGAACACGCCGAGGTTGACCGTGGCCACCACGATCACCGAGGTGATCGCGTTGGGCAGGATGTGCCGGAACATGAGCCTCCGGCCGGAGGCGCCGAGCGCCCTGGCCGCGACCACGTAGTCCTGGCCCTTGGCGGTGATCACCGCGGCCCGCATGATGCGGAAGGTCATCGGCCAGGCCAGTACGGCCAGCGCGAGCATGACGGTCCACACCGTGCCGGTGCGGAAGACCGCCAGGATCAGCAGCGCGCCGAGGACCGAGGGAATGGCGAAGAAGATCTCGGTCACCCGCGAGAGCAGCGCGTCCGGCAGCCCGCCGCGGAACCCGGCGACCAGCCCGAGGAGGCCGCCGACGAGGACGGTGACGACGGTGGTGCTCAGGCCCACCAGCAGGGAGTTGCGCGCCCCGTAGACCGTGCGGGCGAGGGTGTCGCACCCCTGGTTGTCGGTGCCGAACCAGTGCGCGGCGCTCGGCGCCTGGCGGGCGTCGCCCAGCCGGCAGCTCGTGGCGTCGTACGGATCCACCGACGTGAACAGCTGGGGCACCGCGGCCATGAGCAGGATCACCCCGATCAGCACGGCCGCGGCGATGAAGAGCGGGCGGCGGCGCAGGTCGTGCCAGGCGTCGTTCCACAGGCTGGCGGGCCTGCCCGCCGTACCGGCCGCCGGCCCGCCCCGGGAGGGACCGCCGGGAGACCGGAGGGGGGACTTGGCGTGCCTGGCGCGCCTGGACCTGGGGGTCACGGTGTCACTCATAGCGGATCCTCGGGTCGAGCACGGCGTAGAGCAGGTCGACGATCAGATTGGCCAGGATGTAGACGAGGACCAGGAGCGTCACGATGCCCACGACCACGGGCTGCTGGCGCTCGTAGACCGAGCGGAACAGCTCCTGCCCGATGCCCGGCAGGTTGAAGATCGTCTCGGTGATGACCGCCCCGCCCATCAGCGTGCCGAGGTCGGCGCCGAGGTAGGTGACCAGCGGGATGAGCGCGTTGCGCAGGGCGTGCCGCCCGACGACCCGGCGCCGCGGCATGCCCTTGGCCACCGCGGTGCGGATGTAGTCGGCGCGCAGGATCTCGGCGAGGCTGGTCCTGGTGAGCCGGGTGAGGTACGCGATCGAGGTTCCGGCCAGCACGAAGGCGGGCAGCAGGTAGCTGCGCCACCCGTCCGAGACGCCGGCGATGGGGAAGACCTCGATCCCGGTGCTCTGCTTGAGCTTGACGCCGAGCACGAGCTGGAGCACGAAGCCGGTGACCAGCGTGGGGATCGAGATCAGCACGAGCGTGGAGGCGAGGATCATCGTGTCCTGCGCCCTGCCGCGGCGCAGCGCCGCGTAGAACCCGAGTCCCACGCCGATGACGGCCTCCATGACCAGGGCGGTGAAGGCGAGGTTCAGCGTGACCTGGAACTTGCCCGCGATGATCTCGGAGACGGGGACGTTCGAGAACGTGATGCCGAGGTTCCCCTGGAACACCCCGGAGATGTAGTACCAGTACTGGACGATGAAGGGGTCGTTCAGGTGGTACTGCTCGCGGACGATCGCGACGATGTCAGGATCCATCCGTTTCTCGCCGTACATCGACGCGATCGGGTCACCCGGCAGCGCGAAGACGACGGCGTAGATGAGCAGCGTGGCGCCCAGCAGCACGGGGATGGCCTGGAGCAGGCGCCTGATGATGTAGCGGCCCAAGACAAGCCTCTCGTACAGCTCCGCCGGCGTCTCCCGGATCACGGGAGGGACCGCGGCGGAGCAGAACCTGATGGGGGCCGGGCGTCACCCGCCCGGCCCGGGGGAAACCGTCAGACCGCCTTCTCGACCGAGACCCACTCGACCTGGTTGAGCAGATTGATCTTGACGCCCTTGACGTGCTCGGAGAAGGCCGCGTTCATCCGGTAGTAGAAGACCGGGATCATCGGCAGGTCGCGCAGGAGCAGGTCGTCGGCCTTCTTGTAGAACTTCAGGCTCTGCTCCGCCGAGGACGCGGAGTCTCCCTTGGCCACGAGCCGGTCGAAGTCGGGGTTGGAGTACCCCGCGTAGTTCGAGCCGGTCTTGATGGCGCCGGTGGAGAAGATCGGCGTCAGGTAGTTCTCCGCGGACGGGTAGTCGATGATCCAGCCGCTGCGGAACATGCCGGTGTACGTCTTGGCGTCCAGCTCGTCGAGGATCTGCTGGAACTTCTCGTACGGCGAGACCTTGACCTCGATGCCGAGGTTGGAGCGGAGGTTGTTGGCGACGGCCTCGATCCACTCCTTGTGGCCGTTGTCCATGTTGGAGCCGAGCTCCAGCGTCCGCGGCCCGCCCGCCTCGACGTAGAGCTCCTTGGCCGCGGCCGGGTCGTAGACGCAGGCCGTGCAGGCGCCGGGGCGGTAGCCCTCGAGCAGCGGGTTGATGAAGTCGTCGGCCGGGGCGCGGGTGCCGGAGAAGACCGTCTCGGTGATGGTCTTGCGGTCGATGGCCATCGAGATGGCCCTGCGGATCCGCACGTCCTTGTACTGGTCGGTCGAGATCAGGGGGAAGCCGATGTAGCCGATGCCGGCGTCCTCCTGGTCGATGTAGCGGTCGCCCAGCTCCGCCTTGGCCGTCGAGATCGCCGAAGGGGGCAGCTGCTCCTGGATGTCGATGTTGCCGCCCTGCAGGTCGTTCCAGGCGGTCTCGGCACTGTTGTAGATCTTGAACTGCAGCTTGTCGAACTTCGGCTGCTCGCCCTTGAAGCCCTCGTAGCGCGTCAGGCTGATCGCCTGGTCGCTGCCCTTGTTGTAGGGAGCGTCGATCTTGAAGAGCCCCTGGCCGATCGGCTTCTTGGCGTACTCCTCGGTGATCTTCCCGTCGTCGCCGAAGGCCACCTCGGGCAGGGGATAGAACGCGGTGTAGCCCAGCATGGTGCTGAACTGCGAGAACGGCTGGGTGAGGGTGACCTGGAAGGTCTCCTCGTCGATGACCTTGAGGCCGCTCATGCCCTTGGCGGTGGGAGTCTTGCCCTCGCCGGGGTTGAGGTCCTCATAGCCCTGGATCCGGGCGAAGAAGTAGTTGGCGCTCTGCGCGTTCTCCTGGTTGGCCGAGTAGTTCCACGCGTCCACGTAGTTCTGCGCGGTCAGCGGGTCACCGTTGTGCCACGTGAAGCCTGACTTGATCTTGATCGTCCAGACCCGGTTGTCGGAGGTCTTGATCGAGTCGGCGATGTACTCGACGAGCTTCTTGTCCTCGTCGTACTTCACGAGCGGGGCGAAGATCGCGGCCAGGACCTCGACCCCTTCGGACTCCACCGTCTCACCGGGGTAGAACAGCTTCTGCGGCTCGCCGATCTTCATCCGCACGGCCCCGGCGGCGGACGTCTCACCGGTGGAAGTCGCGCTGCCACAGGCGACGAGCCCCAGAGCGAGCACCGCTGTACCGGCGATAATCTTTGCGCCCTTAGTGACACGCATTTGTGGTAAATCCTCTCCTATACAGGTGAGCGCCGACACTGATCTCCGCCGGCCGAGGCAGCCCGTCGGGGGATCTGGCGGCCCCCGGTTCCCACTGACCCGGCCAGCACGCTGACGCCACACCAGTCGGACGCGACTATCCCGCACAGCCACACACCGAGTCGTCTCCGGGATGTTGCAGTTCGGTTACGCGTGTGCCAATTCGGCGTCACACGATGACCAGCCCACCCGCCACAAGATCCCCAAACCGCACAAAGCGGATATTGGTGCACATGTAGCACAGGAATGGTCACGCCAACATACCTCCCCGGTCAGAGTGGCCACGCCATTGCTCCCATACGGCCCCCTCCTGGGCTACCGTTGACCGGGTCACGGGGCCGGGGGACGGGGAGGCGATCCGCACAATTGCCGTGGAACCGCCCATCCCGACGCTCCGTCCAATGTGCGGCGGAGCACCGCCGCAGGCATGTCATCCACCCGCATCCAATAGAGTCCTTGCCATGAGCCAGCCGGAATCCGCCACCGCGGACGCCCAGGCGGGCGGCCCGAGTGTCGGCACCCCCACCACGGGGCAGGAGCCGCTGGCCAAGCTCGCCGAGCGTTACGGACTTCGGCGTGCCATCGCACGCCCGAGTCTCCCCGTCTACCTGCGTCAACTGTGGGAACGACGGCACTTCGTCATGACGTATGCGACCTCCCGCAACGTCTCGAAGTACAGCAACTCAGCCCTGGGCCAGCTCTGGCAGGTCCTCACGCCCATGCTCAACGCCGCGATCTACTGGCTGATGTTCGGTGTGATCCTCGGCGCCAACAAGGGAAGCGTGAGCGAGTACTACCCCGCGTTCCTGATCACGGGGATGTTCGTCTTCACCTACACCCAGCGCGCGGTGAGCGGCGGCGCGAAGTCGATCTCCGGCAACCTGTCGCTGATCCGCGCCCTGCACTTCCCGCGCGCGGCGCTCCCGCTCGCCTACACGATCCAGGAGTTCCAGCAGCTCCTGATCTCCATGGGCGTGCTGGTCGCGCTGGTGCTCGCCACCGGCGAGTCGGTCACCTGGTTCTGGCTGCTCATCCCGGTCGCCCTGCTGCTGCAGACCATGTTCAACATCGGCGCCAGCCTGGCCCTGGCCCGCATCGGCTCCACCGCCCGCGACCTGAACCAGCTCCTGCCGTTCATCATGCGCACCTGGCTCTACGCCTCCGGGGTCTTCTTCTCGATCGGGGACAAGGTCTCCAGCCCCAGCGGGGCAGGACTCCCGCAGTGGGTCGCGGACGTGATGTACTTCAACCCCGCCGCCGCCTACATCGAACTCATGCGCGAGCTTCTCATCGCCCAGCATGAGACCCGACCATACATCTGGCTCGTCTGCGTATTCTGGGCATTGTTCGCCCTGATCGGTGGCTTCTGGTACTTCTGGCGAGCCGAGGAGAAGTACGGCCGTGGCTGAGTTGACCGAGGAGCTGTCCCGAGTGAAGGCCGAGGAGCCCGGCGTCCCCAGCAGGGACGTCAGAGTGCACCCGAACCCCGAGCCCTCCCCTGCTTCCCGCACGGGCACTCCGACGGTGATCGTCGACGACCTGCACATCATCTACCGGGTGTACGGCGCCGCCACCGAGGCGGAGAAGGGCAACGCCGCCAACGCCCTCCTGCGCCTGCTCAAGCGGCAGGGGCGGCCCCAGATGAAGGAGGTCCACGCCGTCCGGGGCGTCTCCTTCGTGGCCCACCACGGCGACGCGATCGGCATCATCGGCCGCAACGGCTCCGGCAAGTCGACCCTGCTGCGCGCCATCGCGGGCCTGCTGCCCCCGCACTCCGGCGCGGTCTACACCGACGGCCAGCCCTCCCTGCTCGGCGTCAACGCCGCCCTGATGCGCGAGCTCACCGGCGAGCGCAACATCGTGCTCGGCTGCTACGCCATGGGCATGAACCCCACACAGGTCAGGGAGAAGTTCGACGACATCGTCGACTTCTCCGGCATCGGGGAGTTCGTGCAGTTCCCCATGTCGACCTACTCCTCCGGCATGGGCGCCCGGCTCCGCTTCGCCATCGCCTCGGCCAAGGCCCACGACGTGCTGCTCATCGACGAGGCCCTGGCCACCGGCGACCGCGAGTTCAAGCGCAAGAGCCAGCAGCGCATCAAGCAGATGCGCGACGAGGCCGGCACGGTCTTCCTGGTCGCCCACAATCTCGACGTGATCGAGGAGACCTGCAACCGGGTCATCTGGCTGCACAAGGGGAAGATCAAGATGGACGGTGACCCGGAGACGGTGCTCGCCGCCTACAACAAGGTCTGACGACTCGGGCGAGGCCTGACGGCCGGGCCGGATCGCGGGCAAGATGAGAGCGACCGACAAGCCGCTTCCACCGGAGGTGACCCGTGCCCTCACGCCCGCCGATCCCGTACGACTTCCTGCCCCAGGTCCCCGCGCTGGCCGTCGGGAGCGACGACGTCCGCGACGGTGAGACCCTGGCCGAGGCCCACGTCTTCAACGACTGGGGCATGACCGGCCAGAACGTCTCCCCGCACCTGCGCTGGGCCGGCGCGCCCGAGGGCACCCGGAGCTACGCGGTGACCTGCTTCGACCCCGACGCCCCCACCGGCAGCGGGTTCTGGCACTGGCTCCTGTACGACATCCCCGCCGGCGTCACCGAGCTGCCCCCGGGCGCGGGCGCCGCCGGCACCACCTTCGGCGTGCACGGCCGCAACGACTACGGCATCAAGGAGTACGGCGGCGCCGCCCCGCCGCCCGGCGCCCCGCACCGCTACATCTTCGCCGTCCACGCCCTGGGCGCGGAGAAACTCGGCGTGGACGCCGACGCCCCGCCCGCCGTGGTGGGTTTCAACATCACCGCCGCCACCCTGGCCCGCGGTTACGTCGTCGCCGAGTACGGCGTCTCCGGCTGAGCGTGGCCGCCTCTCCCGGCGGTGCCGGGCCGGCGTGGCCGCACGCGCGCCCCGCCGGCTCCGCCGCACGGCGAGTCGTGGGGCAATCGACTGACATCGGGATCAGTGTTCGGCTATGATTCGAACGTTGTTTCGAGCAGGGGGTTCGACCCTAGGAAGCGTCATGGAGTGGGGGCGCGCGATGCGAGAGCTGTCGACCGCGATCGACCACCTGGCCGCAGAGGATCCAGCCGAGATTTCCCGTCTCCAGCTCGCCGAGCAGCTCATCGAGCTGCACTGGCAGATGGCCAGGCTCCAGGCTCAGATCGCCCGCCGCACCTCCGTGCGGATCCACGGGCTCTGAGCCGGGCAGGCAGGCCAGGGCCCATAGAGACGACTCCCGGACGCGATTCCGGGTGGTGACACGAAGAGACCGGCCGGTGCGCACCGGCCGGTCTCTTCACATCACGCGAACCGCGGTTACTCGGCGGCCCGCCTGGCCGCCTCGCTGACGGCCTCGCCCATGGAGTCGACGAGCCTGGTCGCCGTCCGGGCGCCCTGCCCGCCGGTGTCGCCCAGCAGCGGAGCGAGCTCGTCGACGGAGGCCGAGCGGGTCACCGGCTCGACGGCCTCGGCGACCGGGGCCGCCTCCGTCGAGGTGACGGCGCTGACGAGCGGCGAGACGCTGCCCGGCTGCTCGGGTCCCTGCGGCACCGCCTGGTTCAGGCCGTGCACGAGACCGTCGACCGCACCCCCCTGGTCGCCGACGCCTTCGACGGCCTCGCCGGCGTTCTGCGTGCCCTCCACCAGGCGCCCGACGGACGCCGCCGCGTCGGCGGTGTTGCCGAGGAGGCCCCCGGTGGTGTCGACGGTCTGGCCCACCGGGCCCGTGCCGTCACTGATGCCCCGCGCCGGAGTGCCCCAGGTGACCTGGTCCGCCGAGACGCCCAGGAGCCTCCCGATGGTCTCCGAACCCGTCGCGTAGACGCCGTCGGCGGCCATGGTGCTCTGGCCGCTGCCCAGCCCGCTCAGCGCGGCACCGCTGTCGAAGAGGCCACCGGAGAGCCCCTGGAGCGCCATGGAGACGGTACCGGCCGCGGCGTGCTCGCTGAAGGTGTCGTCCGCCACCGCCTCCGCCTGGGCGGGCGAGCAGATCGCCGCCGCGAGGCCGAACGCGGCCACGGCTACGGCCGCTTTGATGACTCGCTTCATGATTGCCTTCCCAGCTCGTAATCGTCCTGCTTTCCCGGGAACAGCCAAGAAAAGCAGACCATAAGACTCACTTCACCGGCGGGCACGGTTTGGAAGATTGCACAGAACGCCCCAGCCGGAAGCTGCTCCGGCAGTTGTATCACCGGGCCGAGCCGGTCCCCGGTCTGTTTACGATGACTAGACCACCCGCCGACACAGCAGGTGGAGCAGTGAAACCGGTGCGCCGGGCGGCTCGGTGGAGCCGTCCGGCGCGGACCGCGAAACCGGAAATAGCAGCGCGAAGGACCACGGTCCGGCAATCCTTATGCCGGAAATACCGCAGAGGTCCGAGGCGTCCCCTCGCCATAAGCACGGTAAGGCCACGGAAAAGGGATGGGAAAGCGCGGACCGCAGGACGCGACGTCAGATTTTCCCGTCGCAGGACGCCCGCTTGACCCGGACATCAGGCCGACAGCAGCCGGTCGGCCGCCTCGGGTTCGAAGGGAAAGCGATCGGCGAAGGCCGGCCGGAGATCGGTGAGCCACACGGCCTCGGGGTCGTATCGGGCGAAGAAGGGGCGGCCGACCAGTTCGGGGTCGCGCGCCTGGATGAGGTGGAGGACGAAGACCTTCTGGCCTGCGATCTCCGTGACTCCGTCCACGCACACCTTGCCCGGCGTGGCCGACATGGAAGGGCCGCGCACCGTGCGGCACAGTCCCGAGACACTCGCGTAGGCGTCCCTGAAGATCTCGTAGGCCCGGGCGAGCGGCACCGCGAAGTAGTCCTGGGGTCCGGTGTCCCGCTCGACGAACATGTAGTAGGGCACCATGCCCATGGTGAGGTGGCGCCGCCACATCGACGCCCACAGCCCCGGCTCGTCGTTGATCGACCTGATCAGCGGCGCCTGAGTGCGGATGACCGCCCCCGTGCCGAGGATCCCGGCCACGGCCTCCTCCACGACCGGGGACTCCATCTCCCGAGGGTGGGAGAAGTGCGCCATGAACGCGAGGGTCTTGCCGGCCTCCGCCACGGAGGCGAACAGGCGGAGCGTGTCGCTCGCGTCCGGATCCGAGACGAACCGCTGCGGCCAGTAGGCCAGCGACTTGCTGCCGATGCGGATGGACTCGAGCTGCTCCACCTCCAGCAGCGGCTCCAGATAGCGGCGGAGCACCGGTTCACCCATGATCATGGGATCGCCGCCGGTGAGGAGCACGCTGGTCACCTCAGGATGTTCCTTCAGGTATCCGACGAGGTCCCCGATCTCGTCGGAGGCGAACTTCAGATCGGGCTCCCCGATGAACTGCGCCCACCGGAAGCAGTAGGTGCAGTAGGCATGGCAGGTCTGCCCCTGCTTGGGGAAGAAGAGGACGGTCTCGGGATATTTGTGCTGCGTACCGGGCAGCGGCTCGGCGCCGAGACGGGGGACGTTGAGGTCGAGCTGCCCGGCGGGGTGCGGGTTGAGCCGTGCCCTGATCTGGTTCGCGGCCACCTGAATCTGGGCATTTGGGGCACCGGACCGCAGCAGTCCTGCAAGTCTGGTGACGTCAGCCTCGGGCAGCATGTCCGCCTGGGGGAAAACCAGCCGGTAGATCGGGTCATCGGGGACGGCGGACCAGTCGATGAGCTGGTCCACCACGTAGGCGTTGGTCCGGAACGGCAGCACGGTCGCCACCGCCCGGATCCGGAGCCGCTCCTCGTCGGAGAAGCCGCCCCGTTGCAGAAGGTCGTCGAGATGCTTCGCGGTGTAGGCCCGGAAGCCGCGCACTGAGCCTTCTTTCAAGATCACTAGGCTTTCCCCTTCGTTTTTTGTCGTGATTCGCGTAAACCTCTTCGCATGGCTACGCGTCTAGAGCGCTTGTATACCGGACGCGCCCCTCCCCGTTGCCGGTTCCATCCGGACCGAAACCGGCGTGTTATGACAGGCATCGCCGGAGGATCGCGATATATCTCGAGAAGGCGTACACTCCGCCCATGACCCTTCACGACCCCGCACTACGCGCGTCCGACGCAGACCGCGACCGCGTGGCCGCCGTGCTGGGCGAGGCTCTCGCCACCGGCCGCCTGACCAGCCTGGAGCACGCCGACCGGCTCGACTCCGCCTACCGGGCGACGACCGTGGGCGAACTCGTTCCCCTGACCCGCGACCTGCCCGACGTCGCGACCCCGGTCACCGGTCCGGACATCGGCCACCAGCAGGTCGCCGCCGTCTTCAGCAAGGTCGTCCGCGGTGGACGCTGGATCGCCGGCCGGCACACCTCTCTTCGCGCCGCCTTCGGCGCGCTGATCGTGGACCTTTCCGACGCCGTCCTGCCCGGCAGGGAGATCACCCTGGACGTCAGCGCCTCCTTCGCCAAGTTGATCGTCAGAGTCCCGCCCAACGCCCACGTCATCGACGAAGTGGGCGCGCTGTTCGCCAAGCGGCACATCTCAGGTGGCTCGGGCGCCCAGAACGGCCCCGTCATCCGGGTGACCGGTAAGACGACCTTCGGCAAGGTCGTCGTCTCCCGGGAGAAGACCGACTGGAACCTCCCCGGCGCCCCCTGATCCGCCCCACCTGTTTAACCCATCGGTAACCGCGCCTACGATGCGGAGACACACCATTCCGCATGAGGTGACCGATTGCCTGACACCGCCGCTCCCGGCGCCGTACCGATCGCGCTGGACGCCATGGGCGGCGATCACGCCCCGGACGAGATCGTGGCGGGAGCCGTACAGGCGGTGCGGGAACACGGGGTCCCCGTCGTGCTCGTCGGCGCGCCCCGCCCGCTGTACGAGGCGCTGGCCCGGCACGACGCGACCGCCGAGATCCCGATCGTCCGCGCCGAAGAGGTCCTGTCCATGGACGAGGGCGCCCTGGCCAGCCTGCGCCGCCCACGCTCCAGCATCGCCGTCGCCTGCCATCTCGTACGGCGCGGCGACGCCGCCGCCGTGGTCTCGGCCGGATCCACCGCCGGGGTCGTGGCCACCGGCAAGCTCCGGCTCAAAGGCCAGCCCGGAGTGCTCAGGCCCGCGATCGCGGTCGCCCTCCCGACCCGGCCGAAACCCTCGGTGCTGCTGGACGCCGGGGCGAACGCCGAGGTCAAGCCGGAGATGCTGGTCCAGTTCGCGCATCTCGGCGCGGCCTACGCGGAGACCGCCCTGGAGATCCGCAAGCCCCGCATCGGCCTGCTGACCATCGGCAGCGAGCCGGGCAAGGGCAACAAGCTCGTCAAGCGGGCGCACGAGTTGCTCTCCGCCGCTCCCGGCCTCGACTTCGCGGGCAACATCGAGGGCCACGACCTGCTCACCGGGGCCGTCGACGTCGTCGTCACCGACGGTTTCACCGGCAACGTGGCGCTCAAGACCATCGAGGGAAGCGTGCGCTACGCCTTCGCCGAACTGCGGGAGGCCATCGGCGAGAGCCGTACGGCAAGGCTCGGCGGACTGCTGCAGAAGCGGCGCATCAAGGAGCTCCACCGGCGGCTCGACCCCGAGCAGTACGGCGGCGCCGTACTGCTCGGGCTGAACGGCACCGTGGTCATCGCGCACGGCGACTCCCACGCCCGGGGCGTGAGCGCCGCCTGCGTGCTCGCCGCCAAGCTGGCCGGGCAGGGCGTGGTGGCCCGGATCGGCGAGCGCCTCGCCGCCGCCCACCGGCCGCACCGCCTCTGGCGGCCCTCGGGGAGCCCTCCCTCCCACGCGGCCCGGCCGGACGAGCGGCCGAAGGACGAGCGACCGCAGAGGTGACCGGGCGGATGCGTGGGCGGCGGGATATCGACGGGAGCCGCGGCCGCGCTACCGATACCCTTGCCTCATGACCGATCCGCAGCTCGTCCTCACCGAGCGCGTCCAGCAGGCGCTGGCCGCCGCCTTCGGTGCGGACTACTCCGACGCAGACCCGCTGATCCGTCCCTCGCAGTTCGCCGACTTCCAGGCGAACGTCGCGATGAGCCTGGGCAAGCGGCTGCGACGAGCCCCGCGGGAGGTCGCCCAGGAGATCGCCGACCGGCTCACGGAGGCCGACTTCCCCGGCACGGTGGAGGTCAGCGGCCCCGGCTTCCTCAACATCACGCTCGACGACCCCTGGATCGCCCGGGAGGCGACCGAGGTCCTGGCCGACCCGCATCTCGGCGTCACGATGGCGTCCGCGCCGCAGACCGTCGTGGTCGACTACTCCGCGCCCAACGCGGCCAAGGAGATGCACGTCGGCCACCTGCGCACGACCATCGTCGGCGACGCGCTGGTGCGCGTGCACGAATACCTCGGCAACAGGGTCATCCGGCAGAACCACCTCGGCGACTGGGGCACCCCGTTCGGCATGCTCATCGAGCACCTGCTGGACATCGGCGAGGAGGCGGCCGTCGCCCAGCTCGAAGCCGGCGAGGGCAACGAGTACTACCAGGCCGCCCGCGTGAAGTTCGACTCCGACCCGGAGTTCAACAAGCGCGCCCGCGCCCGGGTCGTGACCCTCCAGGCTGAGGAGCCGGAGACCATGCGCCTGTGGCACATCTTCATGAACGCCACGGTCCGCTACTTCAACAAGGTCTACACCCGCCTCGGCGTCACCCTCACCGACGAGGACATCGCCGGTGAGAGCATGTACAACCCGATGCTCGCCCAGGTCTGCGACGAGCTGGCCGAGCGCGGCATCGCCGTGGTCAGCGACGGAGCGCTCTGCGTCTTCCCGCCCGGCTACACCGGCCGCGAGGACCAGCCGCTCCCGTTCATGATCCGCAAGAGTGACGGCGGGTACGGCTACGCCACCACCGACATGGCCACGATCCGCTACCGGGTCCAGGACCTCAAGGCCGACCGCATCCTGTACGTGATCGGGGCGACCCAGTCCCTGCACATGTCGATGCTGTTCGACTCGGCCAGGATGGCGGGCTGGCTGCCCGACCACGTCCGCGCCGAGCACGTGCAGATCGGCAGCGTGCTGGGCAGCGACGGCAAGATGTTCAAGACCCGGAGCGGAAAGTCGATCAAGCTGCTGGAGCTGCTCGACGAGGCCGAGGTCCGTGCCGCCGCCGTGCTCGCCGACCGCGACTACGACGACGCCACGCGTGCCGAGATCGCGCACGGGGTCGGCATGGGCGCGGTCAAGTACGCCGACCTCTCCGTCAGCCACGACAGCGAGTACGTCTTCGACTTCGACCGCATGCTCGCCCTCACCGGCAACACCGGCCCCTACCTGCAGTACGCCACGGCCCGCATCCGGTCCGTCTTCCGCAAGGGCGGCATCGTCCCGGCGGAGAGCACCGGCCCGATCGTCCTGGGCCACCCGGCCGAGCGCGCTCTGGCACTGCGGCTGCTCGGCTTCGGCGCGGCCGTCGAGGAGATGGCGGAGGGCTCGGCCCCGCACCGGCTGGCCGCCTTCCTCTTCGACACCGCGAGCGCCTTCACCGCGTTCTACGAGAACTGCCCGGTGCTCAAGGCCGACGTCGAGGAGGCCACGCGCGTCTCCCGGCTCGCGCTGTGCGCGCTCACCCTGCGCGTGCTCGAGACAGGTCTGGACCTGCTCGGCGTTCCGGTTCCCGAGCGCATGTAAACCCATGCCGGATGATCGGCTCGTTTCCCCAAATCAGGTCGATCATCCGGCAAAGCCGGGTCCGGCGCGCCTCCCGACGGTGACCGCCGGACCCGACTACGCTGGCGCGGTCAACGGCCACGATGTCGAGAGAGTTCTCTGCCCTTGAGCATGGACCTGAGCGCGAATCCTCACGCCGGGACGGAGTTGCACCGACATGCCGAAGCGCTCCTGGCGAACCTCGCCGCCGGCGGTGTCCTCACCGGCACGCCACCGGAGGTCCCGGACGTGCCCGGCCACTGGCTGTCCCCCGCCCTCAACGCCCTGACCGCGCTCATCCGCGGTGAGGACGCGCTGGAGCACCTCGGCCACGCCGCCCAACGTGACGCCCAGAAGACCGCGCTCTTCCTGTGCCTCGCCCTCGCCGTCGCCGGGCAGGGCGACCGCATCCACGCCTCGTGGTTCGGCACCGCCTTCGGCGAGCTCCGGACCGACCGGCCCGTCACACACGGCCAGCGGGCGCTCTGGCTCGCCGCGGCCAGAGGCGCGTACGGCCCGGCGGGAAAGATCTTCGTGCTCCGCAAGCTCGACGCGGCCTCCCCACGGAGCCCTGCTGCGGGAGCCTCCGCGTCCGCCGGATCCCCGGACACCCCGGAGCCGGACGATCCCGGTCGCTGGCTGCGGGCGCTGACCCCGGACGAACCGTCGATCGTGGTGCCGCCGTCCCTGACCGATTTCCCCGAGCTGGCCGAGTTCCCCGAGCTGGCCCGGCCGGTCCACGCCGCCGCCCAGCTCGCCCGGCTCCGCAGCCGCTGCGTCGAGATCACCTCGGCCGGAGAGATCCGGGAGCGTGACGGCGACGGAAAGCTGGTGAACCTCTCGCGCACCCCGGCCACCGCATGGGCCGAGGAGGAGCCGCTGGCCGTGCTCCGGCGGCTGGCCGGCTTCGGAGGTCCCGAGGGGCCGATGAGCTCCCTCGACGGCCACCTCCTCGCCGACCTGCGGCCCGGGTCCGATCCCCGCCTCGCGGCGATCGCGCTGCACGTGGCCGCCCCCTCCATACGGAACGCCGCCGAGCGCCTCGCCCGGGCCACCCAGAGCGCTCCCCCCGACTCCGTCACCCTCTCGCTCCTCGGCCACCAGGTCGTGCTCCGTCCGGAGGGTCCGGACCCCGCCTCCTTCGCCGCCGCCGAAGAACGTGTCGTCGCCGAGGGGGTGCCCGCACGCGGCAGACCGTGGCCCGGCTACGCCCTGCTCGCGCTGGGGGCGATCCTCGTGGTCGTCGCCTCTCTGGCTTCGGCCTTCTTCGCCCCGGCGACGATCCCGGCCGCGGTGCTCGCCGCGGTCCTGGCCGGCGCCGGCGCCCATCTGATCCGGCAGCGGCGCCGCCAGGAGCGGGCGGACGCCGAATATGTCACCTCGCAGCTCGTGGAGCTGCGCGAACTGGCCGAAGGCGCAGTGTGGGCGCTGCACGAATACGCCCGGGAGGCCGACAAGCGCGCCCAGACCGCAGCCGCGGATCTGGCCGAGCTGACCCGCCTGCTCCGCCGGGGTCCCCGCGCCGGTTAAACCGCGCCTGCCGGACCGGCCGGTGGGCCGGCCCGGGGCGTCAGCCGGTGGTGATCTCCACTTCGGAGGGGGCGAGCAGGAAGACCTTCTCCGCGATCCGCTCGATGCGCCCGTCGCAGCCGTAGGCCAGGCCGGCCGCGAAGTCGACCATCCGCGTCGCCTCGGCGGTGCTCATCCCGTTGACGTCCATGATGACGGCCTGTCCCTCACGGAAGTGCCGGCCGATGGTGGGAGCGTCGTTGTATTTCTTCGGGGTCAGCATCACGATCCGCGAAGGCTCGTTCGCCGCCTGCCAGCGCTTGGCCGCACGTTCTGCGGCCGACTGCCAGTCCTCGGTCTCCTCGACCTCGACGTCGTCCTCGTAGTCGTAGGAGTCGTCGTAATGCTCTGCCCCGCCCAGGCCAAGGTAGGTGGCCACCTTGCGCACTGCCCCCATCGGCTCGTCCTTTCCTTCAGGACCCCGCCGTACCCGGCTTTCAGTCCCTGCAACATTGGACGCTAACCGACGACAAGAAGTTCACGGTGCGACACGCCCAGCATGTATTTCCATTTTGTGCGACCAACGTCCTTCGTTGCCTGCCCCTGTGCTCAGCCTCCAATCCTCGCGGGCGACATGGCTAGCATCGTGTCATGCAGATCTTCACGGTAGACGCCTTCACCGACAGTTCTTTCCGGGGTAACCCGGCCGCAGTGTGCCTACTGGACGCACCGATGGCGGATGCCTGGATGCAGTCGCTCGCGGCGGAGATGAGACATTCGGAGACGGCCTTCCTGCTCCCCGGAGAGGATGGCGGCCCGCGGTCGCTGCGGTGGTTCACGCCTGCGGTCGAAGTGGCCCTGTGCGGGCATGCGACGCTGGCGACGGCACACGTGCTCTATTCCACCGGAGCCGCCTCCGGGGCCCTCGAATTCTCGACGAAGAGTGGAATCCTCTCGGTGACCCGGGACGGCGCCACCGGGCTGATCACCATGGATTTCCCGGCGAAAGTCCTTGAGAGGGCAGACCCGCCCCGGGGTCTGGTCGAGGCACTCGGAGTCGAGCCCGTCTGGGTGGGCAAGAACGTGTGGGACTACCTCGTCGAGGTCGAGCACGAGGACCAGGTGCGTGCCGTCTCGCCGGATTTCGTCACCCTGGAGACCGTGGACGCGCGCGGAGTCATCGTGACCGCCCGGTCCGCCGGGGAGGGCCCGGACTACGTCTCCCGCTTCTTCGCGCCCAAGGTCGGCGTCCCTGAGGACCCCGTGACCGGTTCGGCCCACTGCGCCCTGGGGCCTTACTGGACGGCCAGGCTCGGCAGGGAAGCCCTGACCGGCTACCAGTGCTCAGAGCGCGGGGGTACGGTCCGCACCACGGTGCGCGGTGACCGGGTCGAACTGGCCGGCCATGCGGTGACCGTGCTCTCCGGCGAGCTCCACGTCTGAGAGAACCGGAGAGCGGAAGGGCCGTCCCCCGGAGACGGACCTTCAAGCGCGACACCCCTGAGAATCCCGCCTCGGCGTCCGATCGACGACACCGGCCCCGTTCCCTGAGCGACGACAGGGAACGGGGCCGTTCGTCATCAAAGGACCGCTGCCGGGAAATCCGAGGGGCAACATACCCGAGGAGGGCCGGTGACAGCCCCTGCCGGGAGACCACACCCCGCAGACCACGCCCGGAAACATCCCCGGGAAAACACGAAGGCCCCCGCCAAAAGGCGAGGGCCCTCAATGAAAGATTGTCCGGCGGCGACCTACTCTCCCACACCCTCCCGAGTGCAGTACCATCGGCGCTGAAGAGCTTAACTTCCGGGTTCGGAATGTAACCGGGTGTTTCCCCTTCGCCATAACCGCCGTAACCCTATGAAACCATCAAACCCGCACACGAACACGCGGTGTTTGCTGTTTCAGAATCGCATAGTGGACGCGAGCAAGAAAAGTCTGCTTTGTGGTCAAGTCCTCGGCCTATTAGTACCGGTCAGCTCCACACATTACTGCGCTTCCACTTCCGGCCTATCAACCCGGTCGTCTACCGGGAGCCTTACCCCCTCACAGGGTGGGAGACCTCATCTCAAGGCGAGCTTCCCGCTTAGATGCTTTCAGCGGTTATCCCTTCCGAACGTAGCCAACCAGCCGTGCTCCTGGCGGAACAACTGGCACACCAGAGGTTCGTCCGTCCCGGTCCTCTCGTACTAGGGACAGCCCCTTTCAAGTCTCCTGCGCGCGCAGCGGATAGGGACCGAACTGTCTCGCGACGTTCTAAACCCAGCTCGCGTACCGCTTTAATGGGCGAACAGCCCAACCCTTGGGACCTACTCCAGCCCCAGGATGCGACGAGCCGACATCGAGGTGCCAAACCATCCCGTCGATATGGACTCTTGGGGAAGATCAGCCTGTTATCCCCGGGGTACCTTTTAGCCGTTGAGCGACGGCGCTTCCACATGCCACCGCCGGATCACTAGTCCCAGCTTTCGCTCCTGCTCGACCCGTCGGTCTCACAGTCAAGCTCCCTTGTGCACTTACACTCGACACCTGATTGCCAACCAGGCTGAGGGAACCTTTGGGCGCCTCCGTTACTCTTTAGGAGGCAACCGCCCCAGTTAAACTACCCACCAGACACTGTCCCTGATCCGGATCACGGACCGAAGTTAGACGTTCAAAACGACCAGAGTGGTATTTCACCAATGACTCCACCCGAACTAGCGTCCGAGCTTCACCGTCTCCCACCTATCCTACACAAGACGCTCCAAACGCCAATGTCAAGCTGTAGTGAAGGTCCCGGGGTCTTTCCGTCCTGCTGCGCGTAACGAGCATCTTTACTCGTAGTGCAATTTCGCCGGGTCTGCGGTTGAGACAGCGGGGAAGTCGTTACGCCATTCGTGCAGGTCGGAACTTACCCGACAAGGAATTTCGCTACCTTAGGATGGTTATAGTTACCACCGCCGTTTACTGGCGCTTAAGTTCTCAGCGTCGCAGGATCCGAAGATCCCGCTAACCGGTCCCCTTAACGTTCCAGCACCGGGCAGGCGTCAGTCCGTATACATCGTCTTACGACTTCGCACGGACCTGTGTTTTTAGTAAACAGTCGCTTCCCCCTGGCCTCTGCGACCCCCACCAGCTCAGAACGCAAAGGTTCGTCACCAGCGAAGGCCCCCCTTCTCCCGAAGTTACGGGGGCAATTTGCCGAGTTCCTTACCCACAGTTCACCCGATCGCCTTGGTATTCTCTACCTGACCACCTGAGTCGGTTTCGGGTACGGGCCGCCATGACACTCACTAGAGGCTTTTCTCGGCAGCATAGGATCACCCACTTCGCCACAATCGGCTCGGCATCACATCTCAGGAACACGAGAGGCGGATTTGCCTACCTCTCTCCCTACATGCTTACCCCAGGACAACCACCGCCTGGGATGGGCTACCTTCCTGCGTCACCCCATCGCTTACCTACTACCAGATCAGGCCGGGCGTTCAGCCTCACCCACACCCCGAAGGGCGTCAGGGGCTTAAGGACCCTTAGTATCACTGGATTCGATATGGGCGCATCACAGCGGGTACGGGAATATCAACCCGTTGTCCATCGACTACGCCTGTCGGCCTCGCCTTAGGTCCCGACTTACCCTGGGCGGATTAGCCTGGCCCAGGAACCCTTGGTCATCCGGCGCAGAAGTTTCTCACTTCTGATTCGCTACTCATGCCTGCATTCTCACTCGCACGGCCTCCACAACTCGATCACTCGGCTGCTTCGCCGGCCGCACGACGCTCCCCTACCCATCCACACACCCAGACAGGAAACC
>NZ_JABTEZ010000001.1:400000-2703498 GCF_015711605.1 Planomonospora sp. ID67723
CGCTCCCCACGCTTTCGCTCCTCAGCGTCAGGTAAGGCCCAGCAAGCCGCCTTCGCCACCGGTGTTCCTCCTGATATCTGCGCATTTCACCGCTACACCAGGAATTCCGCTTGCCCCTACCTACCTCTAGCCGGCCCGTATCGAATGCAGACCCGGGGTTAAGCCCCGAGCTTTCACATCCGACGCGACCAGCCACCTACGAGCTCTTTACGCCCAATAATTCCGGACAACGCTTGCGCCCTACGTATTACCGCGGCTGCTGGCACGTAGTTAGCCGGCGCTTCTTCTGCAGGTACACGTCAACTTCGTCCCTGCTGAAAGAGGTTTACAACCCGAAGGCCGTCATCCCCCACGCGGCGTCGCTGCGTCAGGCTTTCGCCCATTGCGCAATATTCCCCACTGCTGCCTCCCGTAGGAGTCTGGGCCGTGTCTCAGTCCCAGTGTGGCCGGTCGCCCTCTCAGGCCGGCTACCCGTCGTCGCCTTGGTGAGCCACTACCTCACCAACAAGCTGATAGGCCGCGAGTCCATCCCTGACCGAAAAACTTTCCACCACCAGGCGATGCCGCCGGTGGTCGTATCCGGTATTAGACCCGGTTTCCCAGGCTTATCCCAGAGTCAGGGGCAGGTTACTCACGTGTTACTCACCCGTTCGCCGCTCGAGTACCCCGAAGGGCCTTTCCGCTCGACTTGCATGTGTTAAGCACGCCGCCAGCGTTCGTCCTGAGCCAGGATCAAACTCTCCAAACAATGTTTTCGAGTTGTTCCCGGCTGAAAGCACACCGCCACCGCAGCCGTCATGGCCGCGCGGCGGGTGTATCAACCAAAGGAATTCCGTCCTCCCACGCGTGGTGGGTGGGACGGGGTTGTGCTTCATGCACTGGCTTTTAACACACTGTTGAGTTCTCAAGAAACGGACGCGTACACCGTCGGCGCGGGACCCGGGTTCCACCGGCTCCCGACCTGCGGGGCGTTTCGTTCGCTTCGTTGTGTCTTTATTCTTTCAGACCGGCTTTTCCGTGTCAATTTGACCCGTTCGAACCGATCTGTCGGGAATTCTGACCGCCCCGTTTCCGGGGCAACCCCTCAAACTTACCAGCCATTGAGCGGTTCTGCGAACCGATCTCTGAAACCGTTAGTTTCAAGGGGATGCCGGCAAGCACAGGGCAGCACACACCAAGGTCACCTAGTGATTGGAGTGGTTTGCGCCGGATCTTGCCGACGACAAAAGATTAGCAGTCCTGGTGACCGCTTGTGACGGAACCTCGGAGTCGGCCGCGCCGGACATCGGGCGTGACGGCGGGCGTGACGGCGGGCGTGACGGCGGGCGTGACGGCGGGCGTCGGCACAGGAGGTTCAGCATAGGAGGTACAGCGGTGCGGGGCGGTGTGCCATCCCTCGTCCCGTACGCGCGGACCCCGCCCCGTACCCGCCGCGCGACGCGAAGGCCCGGAGTAACCGGGGCCGAAAGCGGCCGGAAACATAGACTCGGCGAGGTGAGCAGCGAGACGCCGCCTATGGCGAAGAAGGTTCCCAGCGAGCGCGTGCACCACGGGGACACCGTGGTCGATGACTACGCATGGCTGACCGTCAAGGACGACCCCGAGACGATCGCCCACCTCGAGGCCGAGAACGCCTACACCCAGCAGATGACCGCCCACCTCGGATCCCTCCAGGAGACGATCTTCCAGGAGATCAAGGGCCGGACCCTGGAGACGGACCTCTCCGTCCCCACTCGCAAGGGTGACTGGTGGTACTACTCCCGCACTGAGGAGGGCAAGCAGTACGGCATCCAGTGCCGGGTGGCCGCGGATGGGGAGACCCCTCCCGAGCTGAAGGCCGGCGAGCCGCTTCCCGGGGAGCAGGTCATGCTCGACGGCAACGAGCTCGCCGGGGAGAGCGACTTCTTCGCCCTCGGCACCAGCTCGGTGAGCCCGGACGGCACCCTGCTGGCCTACTCCGTCAACTTCACCGGCGACGAGCGCTTCACCCTCAAGGTGAAGAACCTCGTCACCGGCGAGACCCTCCCCGACGAGATCCCCGGCATCTTCTACGGCGGCGCCTGGTCGGCCGACGGCACCACGTTCTTCTACACGACGGTCGACGAGGCCTGGCGGCCGGACAAGGTCCACCGCCACGTGATCGGCACCCCGGCGGCCGACGACGTGCTCGTCCACGAGGAGACCGACGAGCGGTTCTGGATCGGCGTCGGCCTCACCCGCAGCGAGCGCTACCTCGTCCTCTCCGCGGGCAGCAAGGTCACCAGCGAGGTCCGCATCCTGGAGGCGGACGACCCTGCCGGCGAGTTCCGCGTCGTCCGGCCCCGCAAGACCGGCGTCGAGTACGGCATCGACCACGCGGGCGACCGGTTCCTGGTCCTGCACAACCAGAACGCCGAGAACTTCGAGCTGGCCACCGCACCGATCGACGACCCCGCCGCCTGGACTCCGCTCGTCGAGCACCGCGAGGACACCCGCCTGCTCGACGTCGACGCCTTCGAGGACCACACCGTCGTGCACTTCCGCAGGGACGGCCTCACCGGCATCCGCGTCCTGCCTGCGAGCGGCGAGCCGTACGAGATCTCCTTCCCCGAGCCGATCTACGACGCGGCGCCCTCGGGCAACCCCGAGTTCGTCACCGGGCGGCTCCGGCTCGGCTACACCAGCATGATCACTCCGCCCTCGGTCTACGACTACGACCTGCGGACGCACGAGCTGATCCTGCTGAAGCGCAAGCCGGTGCTCGGCGGTTACGACCCGGACGACTACGAGCAGTTCCGCGAGTGGGCCACCGCACCGGACGGCACCCGCATCCCGATCTCCATCGCCGTCAGGAAGGGGAGCCCGCGTCCCGCGCCCACCGTCCTGTACGGCTACGGCAGCTACGAGATCTCGATCGACCCGTCCTTCTCGGTGGCCCGGCTGAGCCTGCTCGACCGGGGCTTCGTCTTCGCCATCGCGCACATCAGGGGCGGCGGCGAGATGGGCCGCCGGTGGTACGAGGACGGGAAGTTCCAGCAGAAGAAGAACACCTTCACCGACTTCGTCGCCTGCGCCGAGCACCTCAAGGAGCACGGCTGGTCGTCCGAGGTGATCGCACGGGGCGGCTCGGCCGGCGGGCTGCTGGTGGGCGCGGCGCTCAACCTCGCGCCGGAGACCTTCGCGGGTGCGGTCGCGCAGGTGCCGTTCGTGGACGCGCTGAACACGATCCTCGACCCGTCACTCCCTCTCACCGTCATCGAGTGGGACGAGTGGGGCGATCCCCTGCACAACCCGGACGTGTACCACTACATGAAGTCCTACACCCCGTACGAGAACGTGGACGGGCGGATCTACCCGCCGATCCTCGCGATCACGAGCCTCAACGACACCCGGGTGTTCTACCACGAGCCCGCCAAGTGGATCGCGAAGCTCCGCGACACCGCGCAGGGCGGGCCGTTCCTGCTCAAGACGGAGATGGACGCCGGGCACGGCGGCCGCAGCGGCAGGTACGATGCCTGGCGCGAGGAGGCCTTCGCCCTCGCCTGGATCCTCGACACGGCGAAGGTGACGCAGTGACCTCCGGCGACTACAGGGCCGCGGCCGACCGTTACGACGGGCGGCAGCCGTACAACCGGGTGGGCAGGAGCGGGCTCAAGCTGCCCGCGGTCTCGCTCGGGCTCTGGCACAACTTCGGCGACGACAAGCCGTTCGAGGTGCAGCGGGCCATCCTGCGCAGGGCCTTCGACCTCGGGGTGACCCACTTCGACCTGGCCAACAACTACGGCCCGCCGTACGGCTCCGCGGAGAGCAACTTCGGACGGCACTTCCGCGACGACTTCGCGCGCCACCGCGACGAGCTGGTCATCTCGACCAAGGCCGGCTACGACATGTGGCCCGGGCCGTACGGCGAGTGGGGCTCGCGCAAGTACCTGCTGGCCAGCCTGGACCAGTCGCTGAAGCGGATGGGCCTGGACTACGTCGACATCTTCTACAGCCACCGGTTCGATCCGGACACGCCGCTGGAGGAGACGATGGGGGCGCTGGACCACGCGGTCCGGTCGGGCCGGGCGCTGTACGCCGGGATCTCGTCCTACTCGCCCGAGCAGACCGCCGAGGCGGCGCGGATCCTGCGCGAGATGGGCACTCCGCTCCTGATCCACCAGCCGTCCTACTCGATGCTCAACCGGTGGATCGAGGGCGGCCTGCTGGACGTGCTGGAGGCTGAGGGCGTGGGCTGCATCGCGTTCTCGCCGCTGGCGCAGGGCATGCTGACCGACCGCTACCTCGACGGCGTCCCGGAGGGCTCGCGGGCCTCGCTGGGGCGTTTCCTCAAGCCGGAGATGCTCACCGACGAGACCATGCGGCACATCCGCACGCTCAACGGGATCGCCTCCGCGCGCGGCCAATCGCTGGCGCAGATGGCCCTGGCCTGGGCGCTGCGCGACCGGCGGGTGACCTCGGTGCTGATCGGCGCGAGCAGCGTGGCGCAGCTGGAGAACAATCTCGCGGCGGTGGAGAACCTCTCCTTCACCCCGGAGGAGCTGGCGGCCATCGACAAGGACGCGGTCGAGGCGGGCGTCGACCTCTGGGCCGTCTAAACGCCCCGGGAGCCGTATCCGTCCGGGTACGGCTCCGCTCCGGCCTCCGTGTCCGTCAGGCCGGGCGGGAGGTCACAGGGCCTCCTTGCGCTGCAGGTAGGTGAACGAGGCCCAGCCCGGCAGGACCGGGAACCAGAAGGTGAGCAGCCGGAACAGCAGCACCGCCGAGGTGGCGACGTCGGGGGACAGACCCGCGAGCCTGAGACCGGCGATGAGGGCCGCCTCCACCGCGCCGAGGCCACCGGGGGTGGGGGCGGCGGAGCCGATGGCGTTGCCCGCGAGGAAGACCACCGCGACGGCGGCGAAGTTGAGGGAGCCGCCGAAGGCGCGGACGCAGGCGTCGAGGCAGACCACGAAGAAGATCGTCAGCAGCAGGGTGCCGCTGAACCCCTCGGCGATCTTCCGGGGGGACTGGAGCACGTCCAGCAGGCGGGGCAGGACGCCGGAGAACAGTGAGCGCAGGCGCGCGGTCACCACGCGGCGCAGCCGCGGGATGCCCAGGACGATGACGAACACCGCCGTCACGGCCAGCAGCACGAACACCAGCGTGCGCGACGGGGTGAAGGACGCGGCCGTGCTGGAGCCGGTGATGTAGGCGAACAGCAGCAGCAGCGTGATGTGGAAGGCCAGCCCGGTGACCTGGGAGGCGCCCACGCTGGCCACCGCCTGGCCCGGCGGGACGCCGCGCTTCTGCAGGTAGCGGGTGTTGATGGCGACACCGCTCACCGCGGCCGGGGCGACCAGCTTGACGAACGATCCGGCGAACTGCACGAGGATGGTGCGGCTCAGCGGGAGCTTCTCCGGCACGAAGCCCATGAGCATCAGCGCGGCGGCCACGTAGCTCAGCATCGCGGCGGCCAGCGCCACGCCGGTCCAGCCCCACTTCGCCGAGGTGACCATGTCCAGGTTGATCTGGGTCAGGTAGTAGACCAGGAAGTACGCGGCGAAGGCGCTGGCGATGATGGTGACGAGGGTCCGCGGGCGGAACCGCTCCAGCCGGACCTCGCCGGCCTCGACCTTCGGTTCGAGCTCGACGATCTGCTCCCGGATCGCGGTCAGCAGTTCCTTCTGCTTGTTCAGGGCGGCCCGGGTCTCGCGGGTGAGCGCGATCCGCTGGAGCAGCGGGAGGGCGCCGGCCAGCATGTTCGGCCCGGTCACGGCCGCCGCGGCGCGGACCGAGCGCTCGGCTCCGACGCGCAGGCCGAGATAGGTGAGCAGCTGGGCGATGTCCAGGCGGAGCAGCAGATCGCCGGCGGCGATCTCGCCGCTGCGGGCGTCCATCAGCAGGACCCGGCCCTCGCCGTCGACGTGGATGCTGTCGCCGGTCAGCCGCCGGTGGGCGAGCCGCTGGACCTGCAGGAGCAGGACCTGCTCCCAGATCTGGGCGAGGAGGTCGTCGTCGATCTCCTCGTCGGGGATGTCGTCGAGCGCGCGGGTGGCGATGTGCTCGTAGACGAGCAGCGCGGCCTCGGAGCCGATCTCGCTGGTGCCGACCAGCCGGGGGGTGCCCGCTCCGGCGGCGTGCGTGGCGTAGGCCATGAGGGCCTCGCGCTCCAGCTCGGCGCGGAGCGAGCGGATGGCCTTGCGGCGGGTCTCGGAGTTGAGCCGGATCCGCCGCCAGAGGCGGTAGAGCAGCCCGGCGACCTGGCGGTCTCGGTCGAGGACGGTGACGTCGAGCCGGCTGCCGTCCTTCAGCCCGATCGCGTATCTGCGGCTGCCCTGGTGGTCGTCGTCAAGCCGGCGGGCCTTGACCGGGTGGAAGCCCAGTCTGCGGACCGCGGTGACGATCGCGCTGCCCGGCGGGCGGGTGTTGGGGCTGCCGACGCCGTACAGCGTGGCGTAGCCGACGGCGAGCCCGACGACGATGGAGACGACGATGCCGAGGATCGTGGCGGCCAGCCCGGCGAACAGGGCGACCGCGTTGACCGCGACCGCGCTCCACAGGGCGACGCGCCAGGTGGGGCGGCGGGAGATCCGCATCGCGGTGACGTAGGCGATGACCGAGGTGAGCAGGGTGTTGATCGGCTCGACCCCGGCCCTGCCTCCGGTGAGCAGCAGCCGCAGGTCGTCGAGGCCCGTGGTGAGGATCCACTCGCCGAGGACGAAGGAGAGCACCATGCCGGCGATCGCGGCGAACAACCCCTCCGCGACGCGCAGGCCGTCGCGGTGGAGCACCCGCTCGACCGCGTAGGCGGCCGGGATGGCGAGCATGGCGACGCCGCCCAGCACGCCGACCAGACCGCTCAACAGGAACGGGACCCGCCTGGTGCCGTCGGCGACGTCGGCCTCCAGGCCGTTGAGCGTCTTCTGCGCCACCAGCGCGAGCAGGATGACCGCCGCCAGGCCCAGCAGCGTGACCAGGAAGCGCAGCGCGTCGGACGGGCGCCGGATGCGCTGCGGGAGCAGCGGCTCGACGACGAGCACGACGGGGTCACGCCCGGCCCGCGGCGTGCCGCCGGCCGACGTCGTGTCGTCGCGTTCCTTGATGTCCTTCACCGCCAGTGATTCTGCCTGTTTCGCATTACAAGTGCGTCACCGATCTTTCCGTCCAGTGTCCACAATCAGAGTCATGCGCATCTCACTGGCCTCCGACAGTCTTGACGGCATAGCTCCTATTCTGATCAACGACGCCGACGTGCTGGCGCTCAGCCTCAGGCTGACCTCGGTCCCGCCGCCGGAGGAGATCCTGGGCGCGTGGTTCGGCGGGAGCGTCAGCGCCGACGAGGCGGACATCGCCAACATCGCGTATATCCCCGAGATGGAGAATTGACCTTCCGGTCCGCGGTGATGACGGCTCGGGCGGGTCGGCGGCTGGAAAGCTGGGCTTCATGCGCCGCCCGCCCGCCCCGCGTCCCGCCGCGCGCCGCCCGCCCGCCGCGCGCCCCCGTCCGGCCGTCTCCGGGTGCCGCCTTCCGCCCATCCCGCTGCGGGTATCGCGACCGGGGTCCTTACGCCAGGGACACCGCAGAGGTCAAGTAGGCCCGGAGAACACCCGGAACGCTGATTCGACTCTGCTCGATAACAAATGTCGGAAAGGTCTTACAAGGTCACATTCTTCCCCTATAGGTTCCGTTTCATCGCGATCACGGGGGATTTTCCTGCTCCAATGGCGTTAGAGGAGTTTCGCATGCGCGCACGCGCGTACAAGGGCCTGCTGGCCGCCGTCACCGCGGCCTCGGCCATGGTCCTGCCCGTCATCTCCGCCACCCCGGCCAGCGCCGACCCTGACCCCAAAAGGCTCAGCCAGACGGTCAAGGGCCCGGCGGCCAAGCGACACCTCCTGAAGTTCCAGGAGATAGCCGACGCCAACGGCGGCACCCGCGCCTCCGGCACCCCGGGCTACGACGCCTCGGTCGCCTACGTCGCCGGCAAGCTCCGCAGGGCCGGATACAAGGTCACCCTGCAGGAGTTCGAGTTCCCGTTCTTCCGGGAGGTCACCAAGTCCACGATGGACCGGGTCGCCCCCGCTCCGAAGACCTACGTGCGCAACACCGACTTCAGGACGATGACCTACTCCGGCTCGGGCAGCGTCACCGCCGCCGTGCAGCCCGTGGACGTCATGATCCCGCCGGGCGCGGCGCCCAACAGCTCCACCTCCGGCTGCGAGGCGAGCGACTTCGCCGGGTTCACGGCGGGCAACATCGCGCTCCTGCAGCGCGGCACCTGCAGCTTCCAGATCAAGGCCGAGAACGCCCAGGCCGCCGGGGCCAAGGGTGTGATCATCTTCAACGAGGGCCAGCCCGGCGAGGGCCCGGCCGACCGCCGCGTCCTGCTCGGCGGCACTCTCGGCGCCCCCACCACGAACATCCCGGTCGTCGGGACCACCTACGCCATCGGCGAGGAGCTGGCCGCCGCCGGGACGACGGTCACGCTCGTCACGAACACCGAGAGCGACCCGAAGCGCAAGACGCACAACGTCCTGGCCGAGAGCCGCTGGGGCGACCCGGACAAGGTCGTCATGGCCGGCTCGCACCTGGACAGCGTCGTCGACGGCCCCGGCATCAACGACAACGGCTCGGGCAGCGCGGGCGTGCTGGAGACGGCCCTGAAGGCCGGGCTGTTCCCCACCAAGAACAAGCTGCGCTTCGCCTTCTGGGGAGCCGAGGAGCTGGGCCTGCTCGGCTCCGAGCACTACGTGGCCAACCTCTCCGCCGAGGAGAAGGCCAAGATCAAGCTGTACCTGAACTTCGACATGATCGCGTCCCCGAACTACACCTTCGGCATCTACGACGGTGACGACTCCGACGGCGTCGGCGCCCCGGCCGGACCGGCGGGTTCGGACCAGATCGAGAAGCTCTTCGAGTCGTACTTCAAGGCCGTCGGCCAGCCGTACACCGGCACCGACTTCACCGGCCGCTCGGACTACGGGCCCTTCATCGAGGTCGGCATCCCGGCCGGCGGCCTGTTCACCGGCGCCGAGGGGATCAAGACCCCCGAGGAGGCCGCGAAGTTCGGCGGTGAGGCCGGGGTGGCCTACGACAAGTGCTACCACCTGGAGTGCGACACCATCGCCAACGTCAACGACAAGGCCCTCGCCGTGAACACCGGCGCGATCGCCACCGCGACGTTCGTCTACGCCTACAGCGCGGAGCTGCCGGGCGGCGGCACCCCGGGCTCCAACCAGCCGGGGACCGGCGGCGGCGGTCACGACCACGAGCACGACCACGTCGGCGTTCCGATGTAACGACCGCCCTGTGACGAGGGAGTGACGAGGGGGTACGGCCGGGCCTGGCCGTACCCCCTTCCCGTGTGCGACCGGCCCTGTCCCCTCCGCACGCGCCGGTAAAGTCAGACCATGACGGGTGAGTTGCGAGTTCTGGGTGCATGTCCGCTGGACTGCCCGGATACGTGTTCGTGGGTGGTCACGGTCGAGGACCGCCGGGCCGTGAAGATGCGCGGCAACCCCGAGCACCCGTACACCCGCGGCGCGCTGTGCGTGAAGGTCAACCGCTACCTGGAGCACACCGGGGCGGCCGACCGCATCCTCCACCCGATGCGCAGGGTCGGCCCCAAGGGCTCGGGCCGGTTCGAGCGGATCTCCTGGGACGAGGCCCTGGAGGAGATCTCCGTACGGCTGCGCGCGATCGTCGACGAGCACGGCGGCGAGGCGATCTGGCCCTACAACGGCACCGGGAGCCTGGGTTACCTGCAGGGCTGCGAGGGCGTCGCGGGCCGGCGGTTCTGGAACGTCCTGGGCGCCTCCCGGCACTTCCTGAACATCTGCTCCACGGCGGGCAACACCGGCCTGACGGAGACCAACGGCACGCCGGGCGGGATGGACCCCGAGACCTTCGCACTGTCGAAGCTGATCCTGCTGTGGGGCACCAACACCCTGACCAGCGGGCACCACCTGTGGAAGTTCATCCAGGACGCCCGCGCAGCCGGGGCGCACGTGGTGGCGATCGACCCGATCCGCACCCGCACCGCCGAGCAGGCCGACGAACACCTGCCGATCCGGCCGGGCACCGACGCGGCCCTGGCGCTCGGGCTTCTCCACGTCGTGCTGGCCGAGGGCGCCGAGGACCGCGACTACCTGGAGAACCACACGGAGAACTGGGAGGCGTTCCGCGAGGAGATCCTCAGGCACCCCCCGGCGCGCGTCGCCGAGCTCACCGGGCTGCCCGAGGCGGACATCCGGGCCCTGGGCCTGCGCCTGGCGCACACCCGGCCCACCGGCATCCGCGCCACGATGGGCATCCAGCGGCACGCGGGCGGTGGCGCCGCGATGCGCGTGATCGCCGCGATCCCCGGAGTGACCGGCGACTGGCGCCGTCCCGGCGGCGGGGTCGCCTACTCCACCAGCGGCCACATCCACCTGAACATCGACACCCGCGACGACCTGCTGGCCCGGCCGGTCCGCACGCTCACCATGACCCGGCTCGCCGGCGAGCTGGACGAGTCGGTGAAGTGCCTGTGGGTCTACACCGCCAACCCGGCGGGCTCCTCCCCCGACCAGAACCGCATCCGCGAGAAGCTCGCGCGCGAGGACCTGTTCACGGTCGTGATGGAGCAGTTCCCGACGGACACCGTCGACTACGCCGACATCGTGCTGCCCGCGACCATGCAGACCGAGCACCTGGACCTGCACGCGGGCTACGGCCACATGTACCTGATGTGGAACGAGCAGGCCGTCGAGCCGCCGGGTGAGTGCCTGTCCACCACCGAGACCTTCCGCAGGCTGGCCCGGCACATGGGCCTGACCGAGCCGTCGCTGTACGACTCCGACCTGGAGCTGGCCGAGCAGCTGCTCTCCTCGGGCCACCCGTCCCTGGACGGGATCACGGTGGACCGCCTGCGCAAGGAGGGCTGGGTCCGGCTCAACGTGGCGCGGCCGTTCGTGCCGTTCACCGACGGGTTCCCCACCCCGTCGGGCAGGCTGCGCTTCCCCCGGGGGGCCGCCTACGCCCCGCCGCACACGGCGACGGCGGCGCGGGAGCCGTACCCGCTGGCCCTGGTCACCCCGGCCTCCCACACCTTCCTCAACACGACCTTCGGCAACAACCCCGAGCTGCTGCGCCGATCCGGAGGCCCGCGGGTCCTGGTCAACCCGGCTGACGCGGCGGCCCGCGGCCTGACCGGCGGGCAGCGGGCCCGGGTGTTCAACGCGGGCGGCGCGTTCGAGGCCGAGGTGGAGGTCAGCGAGCGGGTACGGCCCGGCGTGGTGGCGGCTCCCAAGGGGCACTGGCCGAAGCTGAGCCCGGGGGGCGCGGGGGTCAACGCGGTGGTGGAGGAGCGCGACGCCGACCTGGGGCGGGGCGCCGTCTACCACGACAACCTCGTGGAGATCGAGCCGGTCTGAGCTCGCGGGCCCGTTCAGTCCAGCGCGAGCTTGAACCCCTCGTGGGAGGCGGCGAAGCCGAGGGAGTCGTAGAACCGGTGGGCGTCCTTGCGCCTTTTGTCGGTGGTGAGCTGGACCACGGCGCAGCCACGCTCGCGACCCCGCTCGATCGCCCACTCCATCATCTTCCGGCCGATCCCCCTGCCGCGCAGGGCGGCGGTGACCCGTACGGCCTCGATCTGCAGGCGGAGCGCGCCGCGCCGGGAGATCCCGGGGATGTAGGTGAGCTGCATCGTGCCCACCACCTCGCCGTCCCGCTCGGCCACGACCAGTTCGTTGTTCGGGTCGGCCGCGATGGCCTCGAACGCGGCGCGGTGCTCCGGGCCGTACGCGCCGGTGCGGGCGGCGGCGATGGAGTCATCGGCGATCATGGCGACGACGGCCGGGAGGTCGTCCAGGCGGGCGATGCGGAAGTCGACGGGCATGCCGATCAACCTAGCCGGGGTCGGGGGTCAGGGGTGCGTCAGGGTTGCTCCCCGATGTGGACAAGGGCTCTCGGAGGGCACTGTGGATGTCATGAAAGACGAACTGACTCGACGTGACGAGGTGTCCCTCGCCGGGGCGGCCCTGCAGGGGGCGCCCTGGAAGACCGCCGCGGCGACCGGCGGCGTGGCGGCGGCGACCAGCTTCGGCCTGGGCTGGATCCTGCCGGGAAGCCCCGACCTGACCTGGGCGCTCTGTCTGGGGATCAGCCTTTTCTCGCTGGTGGCGACGGTCGGTTCGGTCGCCAGGCCCGGCACCGGCGACCGGGTCACCCGGCAGGCCCGGCTCTGGGCGCTGCGGCACCCGTGGCGCTTCTCCCTCTATCCGGCGCTCGGCTCCGCCGCGCTCATGTATCCGGTGCAGCTCGTCATCGACGGCGAGGGTCCGTTCAGCGCGGCCCTGGACGCGCTCCAGGGCGGTGTCGTGGTCTATCTGATCACCGCGGTGCTGGCGCTGACCATGAAGGGACGGGGCCAGTCGTCCCTTCCCCCCGGCCGCTGACCATCGGCCCCTGACCGCCAGGCCCCGGCTCGGGACCTGGCGGCGGCGCGACCGGCATCGGGCCGGTTCCGGCGCCGCGGCCTCCCTGCGGCGACCCTCACGGGCGCTCCGCCACGGCCTTCAGGTTCTCCAGGGTCCGGCGCATGTTGGCGGCGTTGTGGCCCGCCCGGTCCGCCACGCCGGTGGCCAGGCGCCCCGCGGCGCGGACGAACCGCCCCCGGGTGTCCCAGGTCTTCTGCTCCACCAGGCAGCCGCCCCGCGTCGCCGTGATGTCGAACCTCCAGATCGCCACGTCCACCACACCGCCCGCCCGTACGTGGTAGGCGAACGTCCGGCCTGGCTCGGCGGCGGTGATCGTGCAGACCGTCGACCAGCGCCGCCGTCCGTTGCGGTTGCTCCCCCGGAACCTGGCTCCGGGACGCGGCTCCCTGATCCGCCCGACCCAGCGGACCCTCTCGCACTCGACGTTCCAGCCGCTCATGCCGGTGACATCGGCGACCAGGTCGTACACCGCCTCGGGCGGCGCGGAGATCTCGATGCTCGCCGACGCGCTGGGGACACTCATGACCGCAGCATGACCGCCGGGACATCACTCCGGCAAGGGCCCGGTCCGCGCCTCCTCCGCACCCGGCCGGAGCGGAAGCCGCGCCCCGCGGGTCAGCCCTGCTCCCTCTCGGCCTGGCTCCGGCAGACGCAGAACTCGTTGCCCTCCGGATCGAGCATGGTCACCCAGCCGCCGCCGTCGGCCTCGCGCCGGTCGGCCTGGACCGTGGCGCCCAGCGCGAGCAGCCGCTCGACCTCCTGGTCGCGGGTGGTGCCCGCGGAGCCGGTGACGTCCAGATGCACGCGGTTCTTCACGGTCTTGCCCTCGGGGACCCTGATGAAGAGCAGGTTGGTCTTCTCCCCGACCAGCAGGACCTCGTCGTCGTCCTTCTCCGTCGCCGGGTGGAACCCGAGCCCGGTCGCCTCGCTCCAGAACGCCGCCAGCTCGTACGGCTGCGCGCAGTCGAAGGTCACATAGTGGATGTCAATCATGGGGACAGCCAACCGCGACACCACCAAAACCGTCAAGCAGGTTTCGTAACCCTCTATGAACCTAAGCCGGTTATCCTGCTCCCGCGCCGGTCAGGCCGGCCCGGTGGTCACGGCAGGTCCCACCAGAGCGTGACCCAGTGGTCCCGGGGAACGGGCCACATGTCCAGCTCGGCGACGGCCGCGACGACCTCCTCCGCCCTGGCGGGATCGAGGCAGAGCCTGCGGCAGGCGCTCTCCGCCAGCTCCTCCACGTCCGCGAACCTGCTCAGCGGAGCCGGCCGCTCCTGGCGGCGGACGCCGTACCCCAGCCGCTCCGCGATGGCGGCCACGTCGTCGGCCGTGGGCCGCTCGGGGCGGATGATGCCGTGGAAGTGGGCCCAGAGCGGGTTGAGCCAGCTCATCGGGTGCCGGTACGGCAGCTCCAGGACGACGCGGCGGCGGGCGTGACCGGTCAGCGCGGTCAGGAAGTCCGCCAGGTCGGGCACGTTGTAGACGACGTGGGCCGCGACCGCGACGTCGGCCGCGGGCGTCCGCCCCGCGACGTCGGGCCAGCGGCCCCTGATCGTCCGCACGGGTACGTCCAGCGCCTCGGCCCGGGACACCAGCGCGGCCAGCATCGCCTCCGAGGTGTCCACCGCGACCAGTCCCCCGAGGGTTCCGCGCCCGTCTCCCGGCGCGCCGCCCCCGCCGAGCCGGGCCAGCGGAAGCGAGGCCGCGCCGGTTCCCGCTCCCACGTCGAGGACGTCGCCGTTGTCCGGCAGGGCCTCGGCGATCCGGGCCAGGGTCGGGCCCTCCGGGTCCGCCAGCGCGCGATCGGTCCGCCCGGCGAACCGGGCCGGCGAGTGCTCCCACGGGTCGGCCGGGGCTCTCGCGGCGATCTCGTCGGGTATGCCCCACTGCGCGAGCTCCGCCCGCCAGCGCTCTTCCAGTCCGCCCGGCCCGTCCATGAGGACGAGCCTAGAACGGACGGCCTCAGAAGAGCTTGCCGAACTGGTCGATCAGTGTCAGGACCGAGAAGTACCCGAAGAACGCGAAGGTCAGCAGCACGATCACCAGGCGGTAGCCGCGGACCCGGATGGGCTCGGGCAGCAGCTTGCGGTTGAGGAGGGCGAGCAGCGCCGAGTAGAGGAACATCATGATCCCGCCGACGCTCGCGGAGATCACCAGCAGTGTGATCGGCTGGTCGAAGCCGATCGTGAGCATGGCGATGCCGAAGAGCACGATGAACCAGACGACCAGGCTGTAGATGCGGCTCTCGGTCCACCGCGCGCTGCCCGGCAGGTAGACCGTCTTGACGTTGTCGGCGACCATCCGGGCGACGTAGTCGCAGATGCCCATGCTCGCCGCGAAGAGCGAGAGCGCGCCGATGGCCCAGAAGAAGGTGCCGAACCACGACAGCCGCTGGTTGAGCACCTCCCCCTCGGTCCGCAGGAAGGTCACGTTGCTCGCGGTGTCGGCCCCGAAGACCGTGGAGTAGGCCAGCATCGACATCAGGAAGATCGTGAAGATGGTGATGGCCACGAACGAGACGAGCTGCTCGATGTTGGCCACCCGCCACCACCCGCGCCAGCGGGCCATGTTCGCCTCGTCGGGCTCGAAGGAGTAGCCGGTGGCCGGGGCGGCCTGGTCCTCGCCGGTCACCGGTGAGACCAGGCGCGGGATCCGCGCGCCCATGCCCATGTTCTTGTCGCGGATCCAGTTGCTCTGCACGAGGTTCTGCCCGCCGCCCGCACCGGCGAAGGCCATGGCCCCCAGCACCAGGGCCGCGCCGAGCTGGGCGGGGACCTGGCCGACGTGGGTGACCGCCTCGCCCAGTCCCCGGTAGGCGTCCCCGGTGATGGCCAGGAAGAGGGCGATCACCAGGAAGACCAGGACCGCGCCGACCTTGACGAACTGGGTCGCCTCCACGGTCCGGTAGATGACCGGCGAGAGGGTGAGCGCCGCGCCGATCACCAGCAGCTCGACCACGGCGATGACGGTGATGTCCCCTCCGCCGACGGCGTAGGTGAGCACGGTGGCCGAGCTGGTGGCCCAGCCGGGCCAGATGTTGGCCAGCACCGCCAGGAGGGCGAACACCAGGCCCCAGTGCCGCCACAGGCGGCTGAACCCGGTCAGCGCGGTCTCACCGGTGGCGAGCGTGTAGCGCTCGATCTCCATGTTGAGGAAGTACTGCGCGACCACCCCGACCACCGCCGCCCACAGGAAGACCAGGCCGACGTTGGCGGAGATGTACGGCCAGATGACGAACTCGCCGGAGGCGAGACCGACGCCCGCCGCGATGACCCCCGGGCCGAGAACCCTCCGGAGCGGCTGGGGTTCGGGGAGATCAGCCGGACGTAATCCAGGGATTGTCATAAGAATCCCGTTCCCCTGGCCGATGTGACAAACGTCCCCATCGGCGCTGTTTTTCAGGGGTTACTGACGGGTAGCATTGTCGGTAAGGTTACTGACCAGTACGTCCCGAGTCCCGGTTCCCCGGTTTCAAGGAGCAGAGCCCATGGGCCACTACAAGAGCAACATCCGTGACCTGGAGTTCAATCTCTTCGAGATGTTCGGACGCCGGGACATCCTGGGCACCGGCCGTTTCGCCGAGCTCGACGAGGACATCGTCCGCAGCATGCTCGACGAGCTCAACCGCATGGCCACCGGCGTGCTCGCCGACTCCTTCGAGGAGGGTGACCGCACGCCTCCGGTGTTCGACGCCGCGACCGGCACGGTGACCATGCCCGCGGGCTTCAAGAAGTCCTTCGCCGCCTTCCGCGACGCCGGCTGGACCAACCTCGACCTGCCGGTCGAGCTGGGCGGCCCGGGTGTGCCGCGCAGCGTGGCGTGGGCGCTGGCCGAGCTGGTACTCGGCGCGAACCCGGCGATCTGGATGTACTCCAGCGGCCCCGGTTTCGCCCACATCCTGCACACCATCGGCAACGACGAGCAGAAGCGCTTCGCCGAGCTGGCCATCGAGCGGCAGTGGGGCTCCACCATGGTGCTCACCGAGCCCGACGCGGGCTCCGACGTGGGCGCCGGCCGGGCCAAGGCCGTGCAGCAGCCCGACGGCACCTGGCACATCGAGGGCGTCAAGCGCTTCATCACCAGCGCCGAGCACGACATGGCCGAGAACATCTTCCACATGGTGCTGGCCCGCCCCGAGGGCCACGGCCCCGGCACCAAGGGCCTGTCGATGTTCCTGGTGCCCAAGTACCACGTGAACCTGGAGACCGGCGAGCTCGGCGAGCGCAACGGCGTCTACGTCACCAACGTCGAGAAGAAGATGGGCCTTAAGGTCTCCACGACCTGCGAGCTCACCTTCGGCGACAAGCACCCGGCGATCGGCACGCTGGTCGGCGACGTGCACGAGGGCATCAAGCAGATGTTCATGGTCATCGAGCAGGCCCGCATGATGGTCGGCACGAAGGCCATCGCGACCCTGTCCACCGGCTACCTGAACGCGCTGGAGTACGCCAAGTCCCGCGTGCAGGGCGCCGACCTGACCCAGATGGCCGACAAGTCCGCCCCGCGCGTGACCGTCACCCACCACCCGGACGTGCGCCGCGAGCTCATGCTCCAGAAGGCCTACGCCGAGGGCATGCGGGCGCTGGTACTGCTGACGGCCACCTACCAGGACTCCGTGCAGATCGCCGAGTTCGATGGTCGCCGCGACGAGCACGCGGAGGCGATGAACGACCTGCTGCTCCCGCTGGTCAAGGGTGTCGGCTCCGAGCGCTCCTACGAGATGCTCGCCCGCTCCCTGCAGACCCTGGGCGGCTCCGGCTACCTGCAGGAGTACCCGATCGAGCAGTACATCCGGGACGCCAAGATCGACTCCCTCTACGAGGGCACCACCGCGATCCAGGGCCTGGACCTGTTCTTCCGCAAGGTCCTGCGCAACCAGGGCGCCGCCCTCGGCTCGCTCTACACCGACATCAAGGCCTTCGCCGCCTCCGAGGCGGGCAACGGCCGCCTGAAGGAGGAGCGCAAGCTCCTCGGCGAGGCCGCCGACGAGGTCAAGGCCATGGCCGACACCATGGCCGGCTGGGCGCTCGGCTCGCTGGAGAACGCCAAGGAGGTCTACAAGGTCGGCCTCAACACCACCCGGTTCCTGCTCGCCCTGGGTGACCTGGTCATCGGCTGGCTGCTCCTGCGCCAGGCCGAGATCGCCCTGGCCGCGCTGGGCTCCTCCGATGAGGACAAGGCCTTCTACACCGGCAAGGTGGCCGCCGCGTCCTTCTTCGCCCAGACCGTCCTTCCCCGCCTGTCCGCCGAGCGCCGCATCCTCGCGGCCACCGGCCAGGACCTGATGGAGCTTCCGGAGGACGCCTTCTAGGGGTCCGGAAGGGCGGATGGACAGACCACCTGCTCCCGCGGCAGGTCAGCGATGAGGGGCGGTCCCGTGTCACGGGACCGCCCCTCGTTCGTTCCCGCCCCTCCCGTACGGCCGGGCCGCGATGCAGAGTGTTGACACACCCCCTCGTTATTCTCATACTGAGATTATCTCAATCTGAGAAGGACGGGCGATGAGTGAGAGTGAGTACCTGGCGGCTTACGACCCGCGCGCCTTCCCGGCGGTCGCCGTGACGGTCGACGTGGTGGCGCTCACGATCATCGGGGGCGTTCTGCACGTGCTTCTGGTCGAGCGGGGGGAACCGCCCTACGCGGGGCGGTGGGCGCTGCCGGGCGGGTTCATCCGGCCCGGCGAGGACCTCGACCGGGCCGCGGCCAGGGAACTGGCCGAGGAGACCGGGATGACCCAGCGGGTGCACATCGAGCAGCTCGCCAGCTACGGGGCGCCGGACCGGGATCCGCGGATGCGGATCGTCTCGGTCTCCTACCTGGCCTTCGCACCCGACCTGCCCGACCCGCAGGCGGGATCCGACGCCGCCGACGCCGCGTGGTACGGCATCGACCGCCTGCCGAAACTGGCCTTCGACCACGAGCGGATCCTGGGCCACGCCCTGGAGCGCGCGCGGGCCAAGCTGGAGTACACCCCGCTCGCCACCGCGTTCGTGGGCGAGACGTTCACCATCTCCGAGCTCCGCCGGGTCTACGAGGCGGTGTGGGGGCTCCCGCTGCACGCGGGCAACTTCCACCGCAAGATCCTTTCGGTTCCGGGGTTCGTGGAGAGCACCGGGGAGACCACCGAGAGCGGCGGGAGCAGAGGCGGCCCCCGGGCCAAGCTCTACCGCGCGGGAGACGCCCGGCTCCTCCATCCCGCTCTGCTGCGACCAGAGCGGGAGGAGGAGATCCGGTGACCACCACGGCCCAGGCGATCGCCCTCGTGAACGCCGCCGCGACTCCGGGGGACCTGTTCGGCGGGGACACCCCAGAACGGGTCTACCGGCGGCTCGCGCGGCTCCTCCACCCCGACCTCGCCCCCGGGGCGGAAGCCGCGGCGGCCTTCGTCAGGCTGGCCGAGCTGTGGGCGACCCGCGGCGCCGCCGCCCGTCACGGGAGCGCGGACGGCGGACGCGAGCATGCCGGCGGCCACCGGAGCGGGGGCCCGGGAGCCGGGAGCGTCATCACCACCCGGCGGGGGACCTACCGGATCGGCGGGGTCTTCCGCAGGGGCGCCACGGCCGTGCTGTACGAGAGCGGCGGCGACACCCTGCTCAAGCTGCCCCTCCGGCCGGCCGACAACGACCTCATGCGGCGCGAGGCCGAAGCGCTCAGGACGGTCGAGCGCGAGGGCGATCCGCGGCTGCTGCCGTACGTGCCCCGGCTGGTGGAGTCGTTCCGCTACCGCTCGGACGGGGCGGAACGGCAGGCGAACGTGGTCAGCCGGGCACCGGACGGGTTCCTGACGCTGGCCGAGATCGCGCGGCGGCGCTCACCGCTGGACCCCCGGGACGCGGCGTGGATCTGGCGGCGGCTGCTGGTGGCGATCGGCACGGCCCACCGGGCCGGGGTCGTGCACGGCGCCGTCTTCGGCCACCACGTGCTGGTCCACCCGATCGAGCACGGTCTGATCCTCGTCGACTGGAGCCAGTCGGTCCCGCTCGGCACCCCGCTGACCGCCCTGGTGTCCCGGCACCGCGACGACTACCCGCCCGGCGTGTTCACCGGTGAGCCGGCCGCCGAGGCCCTCGACATCCGGCTCGCCACCCGATGCGTCGCCGCGCTCATGGGCGTCCGTGCGGGCGCGGGCGCCACCGCCGGGACCGGCCGCGTCCCCTCGCGGATGCGCGCCTTCGTCCGGGGGAGCATGCTGAGCCCTCCGCGCGACGCCTGGCGGCTCCTGGAGGAGCTCGACGAGCTCCTCGGCGACCTCTACGGCCCCCGGAAGTACCGGCCCCTCGACCTGTAGCGATCCCCTCCACCCCGAAAGGGAGTTCCCCAATGGGAAGCGGAATCTGGTCCACCGACGTCTACTCCGCCGCCAAGCACTTCCGCGACGCCAGCGGTGCCAGCGCCTTCGCCCACAGCGACAGCGGCGCCCGGACGGTACACGACGATCTCAATCCCTACGGCGTGGCGGTCCGCGAGAGCCGCGACTCCGCCGAGCACCCGGTCTCCCTGGCCATCGCCGTCCTCTTCGACGTCACCGGCTCGATGGGCGGCGTGCCCCGCGCGCTGCAGAGCAGGCTCCCGGACCTGCTCGGCCTGCTGCTCCGCAAGGGATATGCCACCGACCCGCAGATCCTGTTCGGCGCGATCGGCGACGCCACCTGCGACCGGGCGCCGCTGCAGATCGGGCAGTTCGAGTCCGACAACCGGATGGACGAGCACCTGGGCAACATCCTGTTGGAGGGCGGGGGCGGCGGCCAGATGAGAGAGTCCTACGAGCTCGCGATGTACTTCATGGCCAGGCACACCTCGATCGACTGCTTCGAGAAGCGGGGCCGCCGGGGCTACCTGTTCATCATCGGTGACGAGCTGCCCTACCCGAGGGTGAAGCGGCAGGAGGCCGGCGGCGTCATCGGCGACCGGCTGGAGCGCGACGTCCCGATCGAGGAGATCGTCACCGAGCTGACCCGGATGTACGACGTCTACTACATCATCCCCGCCGGCGCCTGCCACGCCGGCAACGGCGACGTGCTCGCCGTCTGGCGCAGGCTGCTCGGGCAGAACGTGCTGGAGCTGGACGACCTGGGAGCGGTCTGCGAGACCATCGCGCTCACCGTCGGCCTCGGCGAGGACGCCATCGGTCTCGACGAGGGCCTCAGCGACCTGGACGAGCTCGGCTCAGCCGCCGGGGCCTCGGTGGGCAGGGCGCTGGCCAAGCTGGACCGCGGCACGCTCGTGGTCGGCGACGGCCTCGGCCACGAGCACGACCACGGCGGAAGCGGGGTGACACGGCTATGAGAGACCACGTCATCGTCGTCGACCTCGGGTACGGCGACGCGGGCAAGGGGGGCGTCGTGGACTGGCTCTGCGCGCAGGGCGGCGTGACGGCCGTGGTCAGGTTCAACGGAGGAGCACAGGCGGGCCACAACGTCGTCCTGCCCGACGGGCGGCACCACACCTTCTCCCAGTTCGGCTCCGGCACCCTGCGCGGCGTGCCGACGCACCTGTCCCGGTATGTGGTGGTCGATCCCTTCGCCCTCTCGGCCGAGGCCGATCACCTGCGCCGGATCGGCGTCCCGCATCCCTACAGCATGATCACCATCGACCGCGAAGCCCTGCTCGCCACGCCGTACCACATCGAGGCCGGGCGGGCCCGCGAGCTGGAGCGCGGCGAGGGCCGGCACGGATCCTGCGGGATGGGCGTCGGCGAGGTGATGGCCTACGCCCTGGAGAACCCGTTCGTGGCGCCCAAGGTCGGCGACTGCGAGCGGCCCGGCCTGCTGGCGCAGAAGCTCGGCCTGCTGCGCGAGCGGCTCGGGGTGACGGGACCGCCGGTCGCCGACTGCGTGGCCGCCTACCGGGCGTTCGCCGACCGGGCGACCCTGGTCGACCCGTCCCACGTCACGGAGCTGCTGCGCAGGCGGCCCGTGGTCTTCGAGGGCGCCCAGGGGGTCCTGCTCGACGAGTGGCACGGCTTCCACCCCCACACGACCTGGAGCACGACGACCTTCGACAACGCGTTCTCCCTGCTGGAGGGGGCGCACGCCGTACGGCTCGGCGTGCTGCGCACCTACACTCCGCGGCACGGGCCGGGCCCGCTGGTCACCGAGGACCCCCGGCTGCGCCTTCCCGAGCCGCACAACAGGACGGGCCGCTGGCAGGGCCCGTTCAGGACCGGGCACTTCGACGCCGTCGCCCACCGCTACGCGCTGGCGGCGGCGGGCGGGGTGGACGCCCTGGCCCTCACCCACCTGGACGCGCCGGTGTCGCGGCTGTGCGACTCCTACGACATCGGCGAGCTGCCGGTGGGCAGGAAGGGCGACCTGGACGGCCAGGCCGAGCTGACCGCCCGGCTGGGCCGCGCCCGCCCGCACTACACCGACGGGATCACCGACTGGCCCTCGGCGGTCTCGGAGGCCCTGGGCGTGCGCGTCTGGCTCGGCTCCTCCGGTCCGACCGCCGCGGCCAAGGCGCTGATCGCCTCGACCCCGACGCGCCGCAAGGGCCTGCACGTGATGGTGAGCGCCCGATCGCTTCGGGAGCTGCCGGGATCCCGGCCCCACCCCTGCCCCGAACCGCCCGGCCACGGGATCTCCGCCTGACCGACGCAGGAACGCCCTCAGCCCGCTCGGGGGCGCCGGTGAACCGACCGGGGAACGCCCGCAGCGAGGGACGAGCGAGGACGTGACGAGGGCGGGAGCCGGTTACCAGCCCCCGAGCCGGCCGTGCGCAGCACGGCCCATGAGCACGGCCCATCACCACAGCCCATGAGCACGCCCCATCAGCGCAACCTAGCCCCCGACGGTGTACTGGACGGCGGCGCGGGAGGCCAGGATCGGCTTGATGTGCTCGGCGATCACGGCCTGGTGAGCCGGGTGGTCGCGGTAGACGAGATAGTCGTCGACGCTGTCGAAATCCGCGATGAGCGCGAACTCGTGGTTGCCCGGGTTCACTCCCGCGTCGGTGCCGAGAGTGTAGGCGCGGATCTCGGGGATGATCTCCGGCAGCCTGCCGAGTTCGGTCGCCACCGCGGTCCTCTGCTCGTCGGTGGTTCCATCGGCCCAGGTGAACAGCACGACGTGGCGGAACATGGCCGTCCTTTCTGTTCGGGTGCCCCGCCAGCGTACGGCGGGAGCGGGAGCGGCAGGCTCCCGCCCCCGCGATTGACCGGGTCAGCCCCAGGCGAGCATGCGCAGGGGATCCTCCAGCATGGCGCCGACATCGCGGAGGAACAGCGAGCCCAGCTCACCGTCCACGACGCGGTGGTCGAAGGAGAGCGCGAGCGTGCACACCCTGCGCGGCACGATCTGCCCGTCCACCACCCACGGAAGCTCTCTGACCTGGCCGAACGCCAGAATGCCAGACTCGCCGGGATTGAGGATCGGGGTTCCGGCGTCCACCCCGAACACGCCCACGTTGGTGATCGTGAACGTGCCCCCGGACATGTCGGCGGGCTGGGTGCGGCCCGCCCGCGCGGTCTCGGTCAGCGAGCCGAGCGCCGCCGCCAGCTCGGGGAGCGACAGGGCCTGGGCGTTCTTGATGTTGGGGACGAGCAGGCCGCGCGGGGTGGCGGCGGCGATGCCGAGGTTCACGTAGTGCTTGACCACGATCTCCTGTGCCGCCTCGTCCCACATCGAGTTGATCATCGGATGGCGCCGCGCGGCGACGAGCACGGCCTTGGCGACCAGGAGCAGCGGCGAGACCTTGACCTCGGCGAAGTCGGGCAGGGCGCGCAGCCGCGTGACCGCCTCCATGGTCGCGGTCACGTCGACCTGGAGGAACTCGGTGACGTGCGGCGCGGTGAACGCGGAGGCCGCCATGGCCTGCGCGGTCGCCTTCCGCACGCCCTTGACCGGGATCCGCTCCTCGCCTCCGGCCGGTACGGCGCGCACCGCCGGCCGTGCGGCCGCGGTCTCCCGGTCCGGCGCGGCGTTCGCGGCCGCGTGCACGTCGTCGCGGGTGATCGAGCCCTGCGGCCCGGTCCCCCTCAGCACGGTGAGGTCGACCCCGAGCTCCTTGGCCAGCTTGCGCACCGGCGGCTTGGCCAGCACCGCGACTCCCGGCGTGCCGGATGCGGCCGGCCCGGCGGTCGCGGGGGCGCTCTGCCCTCCGGCGCCGGGCCGCGCGTTCCCCCCGGCGACCCGCGCGCCCGCCGGGGAGGTGTGGCCGCCGGGAGCCGTGGGGGGCTGCTTCCGGGGACGGCGCTTGGCCGCGCCCATCTTGACGCCGTACCCGACCAGGACGGGCTGACGCTCCTCCTTGGGAGGTGCGGGGACCATGTCGTCGGCCAGCGCCTGGCCGCGGTCCGCGGGCTCGGCGGCCGCCTCGCCCTCCCCGCCGGACAGCGCCTCCCCGCCCGCGCGACCGGCCTGGGCCCGCACGGGGGACGAGCCGTCGTCGACCGCGATGATGGGCGTGCCGACGTCGACGGTCTGCCCCTCCTCCACCATCAGCGCGGCGACCACGCCCTCGAACGGGCAGGGCAGCTCGACGATGGCCTTGGCGGTCTCGATCTCCACGATGGTCTGGTTGACCTTGACCGGGTCACCGGCCTTCACGTGCCAGCGGACGATCTCGGCCTCGGTCAGCCCCTCGCCCACGTCCGGGAGCTTGAACTCCTTCATCCATCCCTCTCTCAGAACGCGAACGCGCGGTCGACGGCCTCGAGGACCCGGTCCAGGTCGGGCAGGTAGTGCTCCTCCAGCCGGGAGGGCGGGTACGGGGTGGACGGGCCGCCGACGCGCAGCACCGGGGCCTCCAGGCTGTAGAAGCACTCCTCGGTGATCCGGGCGGCGAGCTCGGCGCCGAACCCTCCGAAGACGGGCGCCTCGTGCACCACGATGCACCGCCCGGTGCGCCGTACCGACTCCACGACCGTGGGCGTGTCCAGCGGGTTGAGCGAGCGCAGGTCGACGACCTCCAGCGAGCGGCCGTCCTCCTCTGCGGCGGTCGCGGCCTCCAGGCAGGTCTTCACCATCGGCCCGTAGGCGAGCAGGGTGACGTCGGCGCCGGGCCGTACGACCCGGGCCCGGTCGAAGGGGTGCCAGCCCTCCTGAGTGGAGGTGTCGACCTCGGCCTTCTCCCAGTAGCGCCGCTTGGGCTCGAAGAAGATGACCGGGTCGTCGCAGCGGATCGCCTGCTGGATCATCGTGTAGGCGTCCGCCGGGTTGGAGCAGGCCACCACCCGCAGGCCCGCGGTGTGCGTGAAGTACGCCTCGGGGGACTCGCTGTGGTGCTCCACCGCCCCGATGCCGCCGCCGCACGGGATGCGCACGACCACCGGCAGCCTGAGCGTGCCCAGCGAGCGGAGCGGCATCTTGGCGAGCTGGGTGATGATCTGGTCGGCGGCGGGGAAGACGAACCCGTCGAACTGGATCTCGCAGACCGGGCGGTAGCCGCGCAGCGCCAGGCCGACGGCGGTGCCGATGATACCCGACTCGGCCAGCGGGGTGTCGATCACCCGCTCCTCGCCGAAGTCCTTCTGCAGCCCGTCGGTGACGCGGAAGACGCCGCCGAGCTTGCCCACGTCCTCGCCCATGACGAGGACCTTGGAGTCGTCCTCCATCGCCTTGCGCATGCCCTCGTTCAGGGCCTTGGCCAGGGTGAGCGTCGTCATCGGCTGCTCTCCTCGCTCTCGAACCCGGCGAAATAGGCGGCGAAGCGGGCCCGCTCCTCGTCCATCAGGCGGTGCGGCTCCGCGTAGACGTGTTCGAAGATCGCCAGCGGCTCGGGGTCGGGCATCTCCAGACAGCGCCTGCGCACGTCCTTGCCGAGCTCGTCGGCCTCGGCCTCGATCTTGTCGAAGAACTCCTGGTCGGCGAGCTGGTTCTTGAACATGTAGGCCCGGACCCGCTCGATCGGGTCCTTGAGCTTCCACGCCTCCAGCTCGTCCTGCACCCGGTAGCGGGTCGGGTCGTCGGAGGTGGTGTGCGCGCCCATCCGGTAGGTGAAGGCCTCGATCAGCATCGGGCCCTGCCCCTCGCGGGCGTTCTTCAGGGCCTGGCGGGTCACCGCGAGGCAGGCGAACACGTCGTTGCCGTCGACCCGGACGCCGGGGAAGCCGAACCCGCTGGCCCGGCGGTAGAGCGGGATGCGCGACTGCTTCTCCAGCGGCTCGGAGATCGCCCACTGGTTGTTCTGGCAGAAGAACACCACGGGCGCGTTGAACACCGACGCCCAGATGAACGACTCGTTGACGTCGCCCTGGGAGGTGGCGCCGTCGCCGAAGTAGACGATCGTGGCGGCGCCGTTCTCGCCGACCGCGCCGTCGCGCTGGATGCCCATGGCGTAGCCGACCGCGTGCAGGGTCTGGCTGCCGATGACGATCGTGTAGAGGTGGAAGTTGTGCTCGGCGGGGTCCCAGCCGCCGTGGTTGACCCCGCGGAACAGGCCGAGGAGGTTCACCGGGTCGACCCCGCGGCACCAGGCCACGCCGTGCTCGCGGTAGGTCGGGAAGGCCATGTCCGCATCGGTGAGCGCCCGGCCGGAGCCGATCTGCGCGGCCTCCTGGCCGAGGAGGGAGGCCCAGATGCCCAGTTCGCCCTGGCGCTGCAGGGCCACGGCCTCAAGGTCGACGCGGCGCACCAGGACCAGGTCGCGGTAGAGCCCGCGGATCTCCTCCGGCGTCAGGTCGATGTCGTAGTCGGGGTGCTCGACCCGCTCTCCTTCGGGGGTCAGCAACTGGACGAGTTCGGGGGGTGCTTGCGCACCACGAGAGGCGTCGGCTGTCACGTGCCGCTCCTGTGTGCTCGGGGCCGTCCGAATGGGTTGGCCACTCTTGTCCGGCCGGTTAGCGACGCATCCGATCCTTGTGGTAGTGGTTCGTCTGCGTTTGTGGACATCGTGGCAGAGGTCACATACCCGTGCGCAAGCCCTTGCGAGACCTCCATGTCCTCCCCGTTCCCTCTCCGCCCTTTTTCACCCCCTCCGCAGGGGTACGGCTCCGCTCCGGAAAGGCGCGGGCGGCGGCCCTTTCGCCGGCACGGGCCGGGTCTCCGCCGCGGACGCGGACCCGGCGACGGGCGGCCGCGCGCGACCGTTACGCTTGAGGCGCCCGACCGTCCCGCTCACACCTGGAGGAACACCGTGGCGCGCGTCATCGTCGACGTCATGCTGAAGCCCGAGATTCTCGACGCGCAGGGCCAGGCCATCGCCCGCGCGCTCCCTCGGCTCGGTTTCTCCGGTGTCTCCGCGGTGCGGCAGGGCAAGCGGTTCGAGGTGGAGCTCGACGGCCCGGCCGACGAGGCGGCACTTTCGGACGTCCGAAAAATGGCCGAGACTCTCCTGGCGAACACGGTCATCGAGGACTTCACGGTCACCGTGGCGGAATGAACCGTCACACAGGACACACGAGTTTCCCGTGGTCACGCGCCGATTCATTGATGACGCGCGCCAAACGCCATGCCCTGACCAACGGTAGATAACATCACAGTTATTTTGCGGTTAGGCCGGATTGCAGGCGGGAAACCTTCACAAGGTGACGTCTGGCCCCGGGAGGGATCCGGTGGATATCGAGTTCTCGTTGGCTCTGCCAAGAGAGGCCGTCGGCATTCCCATGGTCCGCAGAGTGCTCGGCGACTCCCTCCGCTCGCTCCACGTCACCGAGACCTGCGTCTCCGACATCCTGCTCGCGGTCAGTGAGGCCTGCGGCAACGCGGTGCGCCACGGCGGTCCGGCCAACCGCTACCAGGTCGAGGCCGCGATCGGCTACGGCCGCTGCGACGTCCGCGTCATCGACGCGGGGCACGGCCAGGTGCGGATGCCCGACCGCTACCCCTCCCCCGACGTCGAGAACGGCCGCGGCATCCTGATCATGCAGGCCGTGGTGGACGAGATCTCCTTCGACGCCGCCCCCGGCCGGGGGACCACCGTGCACCTGCGCAAGCGCCTCGACCTGGAGGAGGACGCCGTCCGGGCCCGCTCCCGGCAGCTCGCCTCGGTCTGACCCGTCGCGCCGCTTCCGCCATGCCGTTCGTACGATCCTCCAAAGACGGAGCCGGTCGCGCGACGGCGACCTGTGCGATCCGACGGGTCCCGGGTGCGATTCGCCTCCGGGGAGCGGATAGCCTGGGCGCACCGCCGCAGACCGCCGTCCGCCGTGTGAGACGTCGGCGCGGCGCTCGTTTGTGGAGGGGAACGCTGCCATGAGTGCTGCCCGCGTGGGCGTCGTCACTTTTCCCGGAACTCTTGACGATCAGGACGCGGCCCGCGCCGTGCGCTACGCGGGCGGCGAGGCCGTCCCGCTCTGGCACGCGGACCCCGATCTCAAGGGTGTGGACGCCGTCTTCCTGCCCGGTGGGTTCTCCTACGGGGACTACCTGCGGTGCGGGGCCATCTCCAGGTTCGCGCCGCTGATGGAGGAGCTGATCCCCGCAGCCAAGGCCGGGCTCCCCGTCCTGGGCACCTGCAACGGCTTCCAGATCCTCTGCGAGGCCCACCTGCTGCCGGGCGCGCTGATGCGCAACGCCGGACTGCACTACGTCTGCCGCGACCAGGGCATCCGCGTGGAGAGCACCGCCACCCCCTGGACGTCCGACTTCGCCGAGGGCCAGGAGCTCGTACTGCCGATCAAGCACGGCGAGGGCCGCTACGTCGCCGACGAGGCGACCCTGTCCGCCCTGGAGGCGTCCGGCCGGGTGGTCTTCCGCTACTCCGGCGGCAACCCCAACGGCTCCCTGAACGACATCGCCGGCATCTGCAACGAGGCCGGCAACATCGTCGGCCTGATGCCCCACCCCGAGCACGCCCTCGAGGACCTGACCGGCGCCCCGAGCACCGACGGCCGCGGGTTCTTCACGTCGATCCTGAAGAAGCTGGTGAACGCATGAGTGAGAGGACGGCCCCCGCCCTCGACACCGTCAAGCGCGCCGAGGGCACCCCCGAGGAGCGCCAGCCGTACGCCGAGCTGGGCATGAAGCGCGACGAGTACGACCGGGTCCGCGAGATCCTCGGCCGTCGCCCGACGAGCTCCGAGCTGGCCATCTACAGCGTCATGTGGAGCGAGCACTGCTCCTACAAGTCCTCCAAGGTGCACCTGCGCCAGTTCGGCACCAAGGCGCCGAAGTCCGAGGCGCTGCTCGTCGGCATGGGCGAGAACGCCGGCGTGGTGGACGTCGGCGACGGGTGGGCCGCCACCTTCAAGATCGAGTCCCACAACCACCCGTCCTACGTCGAGCCGCACCAGGGCGCGGCCACCGGCGTCGGCGGCATCGTCCGCGACATCATGTCGATGGGCGCCCGGCCGGTCGCGGTCATGGACGCCCTGCGCTTCGGCGGCGCCGACCAGGCCGACACCCGCCGCGTGCTGCCCGGCGTGGTCGAGGGCATCAGCCACTACGGCAACTGCCTGGGCCTGCCCAACATCGGCGGCGAGGTCGTCTTCGATCCCTGCTACATCGGCAACCCGCTGGTCAACGCGCTCTGCGTGGGCCTGCTGCGCAAGGACCAGATCAAGCTGGCCACCGCGCCCGGCCCGGGCAACAAGGTCGTGCTGTTCGGCGCGCTGACCGGCCCCGACGGCATCGGCGGCGCGTCGGTCCTGGCCAGCGCCACGTTCGAGGACGAGTCTCAGGCCAAGCGGCCCAGCGTGCAGGTCGGCGACCCGTTCATGGAGAAGCTGCTGATCGAGTGCTGCCTGGAGCTGTACCAGGCGGACGTGGTCGTCGGCATCCAGGACCTCGGCGCGGCCGGCGTCTCCTGCGCGACCACCGAGCTGGCCGCCAAGGGCACCGGTGGCATGGACGTCCAGCTTGACCTGGTGCCGCTGCGCGACCCGTCGCTGCGGCCCGAAGAGATCCTGATGAGCGAGTCGCAGGAACGCATGATGGCGGTCGTCACCCCCGACGACATCGACGCCTTCATGGCGATCTGCGCCAAGTGGGACATCCCCGCGACGGTGATCGGCGAGGTCACCGACTCCGGCCGCCTGGTCATGACCTGGTACGGCGAGACCATCGTGGACATCCCGCCGGGCACCGCGGCCGACGAGGGCCCGGTGTACGAACGCCCCTTCGCCGAACCCGCCGGGCAGGCCGCGCTCAACGCCGCCTCCGCCACGGAGCTGCCGCGCCCCGAGGACCTGCGCGCCACCCTGCTGCAGCTCCTCGGCTCGCCGAACCTGGCCTCGAAGGAGTGGGTGACCTCCCAGTACGACCGGTACGTCCGGGGCAACACCGTGCTGGCCCAGCCCGCCGACGCCGGGGTGCTGCGGATCAGCGAGGCCATGCCGGGCGCCGAGGAGACCACCCGCGGCATCGCGCTGGCCACCGACGGCAACGGCCGCTACGCCCGCCTCGACCCCTACGCCGGGGCCCAGCTCGCCCTGTCCGAGGCCTACCGGAACGTGGCCGTGACCGGCGCCACCCCGCTGGCGGTGACCAACTGCCTGAACTTCGGCTCCCCCGAGGATCCGGAGGTCATGTGGCAGTTCGCCGAGGCGGTGCGCGGCCTGGCCGACGCCTGCAAGGCCCTCGGCGTCCCGGTGACCGGCGGCAACGTCTCCTTCTACAACCAGACGGGGTCCACCGCGATCCACCCGACCCCGGTCGTGGGCGTGCTGGGCGTGATCGACGACGTGGCGAAGCGGGTGCGCAGCGGCTTCACCGGCGAGGGCGACCGGGTCGTCCTGCTCGGCGAGACCCGCGAGGAGCTCGGCGGCTCGGAGTGGGCCCACGTCGCCCACGGCCACCTCGGCGGCCTGCCGCCGGCGGCCGACCTGGAGGCCGAGCGCGCCCTCGCGCTCGTGCTCACCGAGGCGGCCTCCCGCGGTCTGCTCACCGGTTCCCACGACCTGTCCGACGGCGGCCTGGCCATCGCCCTGGCCGAGGCCTGCCTGGCGCGGGGCGTCGGCTGCACGGTCTCGCTGCCGGGCGACGACGCCTTCGTCGACCTGTTCAGCGAGTCGTCGGCCCGTGCACTGGTGACCGTGGCTCCGGAGTCCTTCGACGCCTTCGCCGAGCTCTGCGGGGCCCACGAGGTCCCCTGCTACGGCCTGGGCACCACGGGCGGCGTCTCGCTGACGGTCGAGGACGTGCTGGAGATCCCGGTCGCGGAGCTCCGCGAGGTCCACACGGGCACCCTGCCGGCCATCTTCGGCTGATCCGCGAACGCAAGAAGGGGTACGGCTCCCGCACGGGCCGTACCCCTTCGCAGTTCTTCCATCAAACGGTGTCCGGCCGGGTGAGCGGTCCCCGCCTCCGCCGAAGTCACCCGGAGGATCTCAGGAGAGCAGCTCCCGCATCGTTACGGTGATGGGAAAGGGCACCGTGAGCCGGAGCTTCTCCCTCTCGATGGCGGTCGGCACGTATGCACCGGTGGTGTGGTCCAACTCGTACACGTGCACAACAGGATGACTGTTCTCGTTCTCGATCCGCCAGAAATGACGGATACCGGCCTGCGCGTATCGCTCCGGTTTGACCTTCCGGTCGCGCTCCTCCGAGTCCGGTGAGACCACTTCGATCGCGAGGACCACCTCGTCGGGCTGATACGTCGTCCGGTCCAGCCCTGCCCCAGGAGTCTCCCGGACGACCATGATGTCCGGCTCCGGCCGCTGGCGTCTTCCCAGCGTGACCGTCATCTCACGTACCGCGTCGAATCCCTCGGGGGCTGCAGACCGCAGAACCCGGATGAGGTTGTCGATGACCCTCATGTGGAACTTGGTCTGGGGGGACATCACGATGAGGGCTCCGTCGACGAGTTCGAGGCGGCGCGGCGCTTCGGGGGGGAGCCTGTCGAGGTCCTCGGCGACCCAGCCGTCAGCCGGCGGGTAGAACCAGGAAGGCAGCGCTTCAGCGGTCATCTCGTCCCCCTCCGAATCCGTCCCCACTTTACGGTTCACCTCCGTTCACCTCAGGTCTTTCCACGAACGCCTCTCCCGCCCACCTTCTCATTCCCGGCGAACGATTACATTCATCCGTTCCCGGACTCCGGCTCGGCGGTCGCAGCCGACGCGGACGGCCGTCCTGCATTTCCCGTCCATGGACTCGGCGACACGGCCGAGGGGGCGTCCCGCACGGATCGGACGGAGGCGTCTCCGGCTCGCTCCGCCGTCTCCCGCCGGCGTCCGGCTCAGGAAGACCGTCCCGTGACCTGTGGAAAACTGCAGTGATTCGACAGCGACCGCGGTGTTACTAACGATCCGGCGTCACAGGAGTGACCGCCGGATCCGGAATCCGCTCCTCCCACCGGATCACCCCGCCGCCACGCCGTTGGCAGCACCGGCGGTGGACCGGAATAATCGGAGCGTTCGGGGGAGCCCTGTCCCATGGACGGGGGCGGACGCGACAGGGGGCCACGCGGCCCCCGCTGAATACGGAGGCCACTGTGCCGACGAACGACCCGACGGTCATCACGAGCGTGAGCGGCGCCGGGCGAGAGCCGTACCTCCCCCCGGCGACGCAGCCGGTCCGCGCGGTGGTCTGGGTGATCCACCTGGCGCTGCCGATGCTCGGCCTCTGGCTGCTGCTCGCCCACCACGAGGTCATCAACGTCAAGTGGCAGCACAATCCCAGCCACTTCTGGATGATCATTATCGTCGCGGGAGTCAACCTGATCCTGGGCGCGATGATCAGCCAGGCGTCGGCCCGGCGGTCGGACGCCAGGCTGCTGCTGCTCTCCCTGGTCTTCCTGAGCAGCTCCGGGTTCTTCCTCATGCACGGCCTGGCCACCCCGAAGGTCATCCTCCCGTCCGGCAGCTACGGGTTCGACCTGTCCCAGCCGATCGGACTCCTCGTCGCCTCGGGGTTCGCCTTCGCCTCGGCGCTCCCGCTGAACGAGCGCGCGGCCGCCGCCGTGCTGCGCTCGCAGGCCTGGCTCCGCGGCGGGCTCGCACTGCTGCTGGCCGTCTGGGGCGTGCTCTCGCTCGTCGACGGCCTCACCCCGCTCAGTTCCAGGCCGCCCGAGCTGGGGGCCGGCCTCGGCGGCGCCGAACTGCTCGGCCTGTTGCTGTACGGCACCGCCACGGTGATGCTCTTCCGGCTCCACCGCAGGCGCCCGGCGGCGATGCTGATCAGCATGATCACCGCCTACGCGCTCCTCGCCGAGGCGATGATCGCCGGGATGTACCGCCTCAACTGGCACCTGTCCTGGTGGCTGTGGCACCTGCTGCTCACCTTCGCCTTCGTCTTCGTCGCCTACGGCGCCCACATCCAGTCGCGCCGGGAGGGCTCCACCTCGGGGCTGTTCGACTCGGTCGCGCTGACGGCGACCGTCCGGAGGATCAGGGCGGACTACGAGCAGGCGCTGGAGGAGCTCGTCGGCCACCTGCGGCGCAGGGCCGACAGCCGGGTCCCGGTCGCGACCCGGCTGTCGGGCAAGTTCGGGCTCACCGAGGCGCAGGCCGCCGTGCTCGACCGGGCGGGCGAGGCGCTGGCCAACGAGCGGGAGCTGTCGGACCGGCTCGCCGCCCTGGTGGACCTGGGCAACCGGGCCCGGGTGGGCCTGCCGGAGGACGAGCTCCTCGTGCAGTCCCTGGACCGGGCCCGGCAGGCGTACGGGGACGTGCGCATCGCGCTGGTCTCCGACGAGCGGGTCACTCTCGGCTCCGCCGAGTACCGCCAGGAGGACTTCTCCGCGGACGGGCCGATCCGGCTCGGCGACTCGGTGATCCATCCGCTGACGGTCAAAGGACTGCTCGCCGGAGCCCTGCGGGTGCCCGTCGGCACGACCCCGCAGGACGAGGCGCTCGCGGCCACGCTGGCCGGGCAGCTCTCCATCTCGCTGGAGAACGCCCGGCTCTACCGGGAGCTGGAGACGCTGTTCCGGCAGTACATGTCCCCGGACGTGGCCAAGTCGCTGCTGGCCGACCCCAGGACGGCCGAGCTCGGCGGCGAGCTGGTCGAGCTCACCGCGCTCTTCGCCGACCTGAAGGGCTTCACGAGCTTCTCCGAGCGGGTCCAGCCCGGGGAGATCGTGGAGATGCTGAACCGCTACCACACGGCGGCCGTGCCGATCATCCTCGGCAACGGCGGCACGATCGTGCAGTTCGTCGGCGACGCCCTGCTGGCGCTGTTCAACGCCCCGGCCCGGCAGGCCGACCATGCCGAGGCCGCGGCCCGCGCGGCCCTGGCCATGCAGGAGGCCGCCGCGCGGATCGCCGCCGAGACGCCCGGCTACCCCCTGTTCAGGATCGGGATCAACACCGGGCCCGCTCTGGTCGGCAACATCGGCAGTCCCCAGTTGCGCGGGTTCAACGCGATGGGCGACTGCGTGAACGTGGCCGCCCGCCTGGAGGGCGTCGCCGAGCCCGGCACCGTCGTGATCGGGCAGAGCACCCTCGACCTGATCGGCCCACGTGCCGACGCGCGCTCCCTGGGCGAGCTGAGCCTCAAGGGCAAGGAGAAGCCCGTCCACGCCTACGTGCTCACCGCGCTGGCGTGACGGCCCTCGCGGATCCGCACCCGCCGTACGGTCTGCGGATCCGCGAGAGGACGAATCCGTTCTCGTCCGAGGACAGGACCGACATAATCGACAGCGCATCCGCACGGCGCCGCACCGCCTGGAGGTTCCTGTGAGTCCTGTGTCCGAACCCGGGGAGTTCCTCGCCCTGCTCACCGACGACGAGATCGCCGCACTGCGGGCGGCGGGCCGGATCCGGCGCTGGGACCGGGGGGCGACCCTGATGACCGAGGGCGACGTGTCGGACTGGGTCCTGGTCCTGACCTCCGGCCGGGTCAAGGTCTCCTCGCACACCGAGAGCGGGACCGAGGTCGTGCTCGCCGTGCGCGGGCCCGGCGCGCTGCTCGGCGAGTTCTCGGTCATCGACGGGCTGCCCCGGTCGGCCACGGTCACCGCGCTGGAGCCGGTCGAGGGCATCGCCGTCCGCGACTTCACCGCGTTCCTGCAGGAGAACGGCCGGGTCGCGGTGCTGCTGCTGGAGATGGTGACGAGCAGGGTGCGCGACGCCGACCGCAAGCGGATCGAGTACGGCGCGTTCGACACCACCGGGCGGGTGGCGACCCGGCTGGTGGAGCTGGCCGAGCGGTACGGCAAGCCCTCCAACGGAGGGATCCGGGTGGAGCTGCCGCTCTCCCAGGACGAGCTGGCCGGGTGGACCGGCGCCTCACGCGAGGCGGTCAGCAAGGCCCTGCGCTCGCTCCGGGACCGGGGCCTGATCGAGACCGGCCGCCGCCGCGTGATCGTCCACGACCTGGAGGGCCTGCGCAAGCGGGCCAGGTGACCGGGAGTCCGTGCTCCGGTCTCGGCGGCCGGGCGAGCCGCCGCGTGGGCTCCGGACCGGCGCGGCGTCCCGGACCGGCGCCGAGCACCCCGGACAGAACGGGCGTACGCCGTACGTCAGACTGGACCCCATGGTCGCGATCCCTCAGGACCTGCCCGGCTCGCCGGAGTACGCCTCCAGGCTCCGCTACGCCTGGCGGGTCTGCTCGGTCACCAGCCTCGGCCTGGTGCTGATCGGCATCTCCGGGAGCACGCTGAACGTGGCCCTGCCGGAGGTGGTCAGGCACTTCCGCGCCGACGCGTTCGCCTCGGGCTGGATCCTCCTGTCGTTCCTGCTGGTCAACACCGCGACCCTGGTGTTCTTCGGCCGGGTGGCCGACCTCCTCGGCCGCCGGGAGGTGTACCTGGCCGGATTCGCCCTCTTCACCGCCGCCTCGTTGCTCGCCGGGCTCTCCCCGAACGTCTGGTTCCTGATCGCGATGCGGGCGGTGCAGGCGGTCGGCGCGGCGATGATCCTCGCCAACGGAACCGTGATCATCACCGACGCCTTCCCGCCCGACCGGCTCAGCCAGGGCATGGGCGTCTACATCGGCACGCTCTCGGTCGCCCAGCTCGCCGGGCCCACGCTGGGCGGCCTGGTCGCCGATACGGCCGGCTGGCAGTGGATCTTCTGGGTGAACGTGCCCGCCGGGCTGATCGCCCTCGTCTGGGGGGCGTTCACCCTGCGGAAGGTCGCACGGGGCCCCCGTAAGCCGGTGGACGCCCTGGGCAACCTCATCGTCTTCGCCGCCCTGTCGGCCGCCCTCGTCGCTCTCTCCGAGGCGGGCTCGCGCGGCCTGGGCAGCCCTGCCGTGATCGCCGGCGCGGCGGTCACGGCGGTCCTGGTCCCGGTGCTGATCGTCGTGGAGCGCCGAGCCGCGCATCCGGTGCTCGACGTGCGGCTGTTCGGCGAGCGCATGCTGGCCTTCGCCAACCTCGCCTCGTTCTGCAACGCGCTGGCCCGTGCGGCGCTGATCCTCCTGGTCGCCCTCTACTTCCAGGCCGCCAGGGGCGTCGACGCCGTCACCGCCGCCCTGGGCGTGCTGCCGGTCCCGATCGGCATGGCCCTAGCCTCCCCGATCGCCGGCGCCCTCGGCCGGCGGATCTCCCCCTACGCCCTGTCCGTCGGCGGCTCCCTCCTGAGCGCCTCCGGGCTGGGGGTCCTGATGCTGAACACCGCCCCCGCCACGCCGTACTGGGTCATCGGGGTCGGGCTGTTCCTGTGCGGCTGCGGCAGCGGGACGTTCCTGACCGGCAACACCACCCAGGTGATGAAGGCCCTGCCCGCCGGGAGCCTCGGCGTGGTGAACGGCTTCCGGCTCATGGTGATGAACGTCGGCATCGTGCTCAGCGTCGCCCTCACCCTGAGCGTGCTCACCAGCGCGGTCAGCCCGGCGCTGCGCGCCCAGGTCTACGCCGGCACCCTGTCGCGCATGTCCCCGGTGGCGGTGGAGCAGCTCATGAACGGATTCCAGAAGACGTACGGCATGCTGTTCGCGGTCGCCCTGGCCGGCGCCCTGCTGGCCGCGCTCGCCCGCAGCCGGCGTCCGCGGCGGCCGGAATCCGGAGCCGGGAGCCGATGATCGACGCGGAGGTGCCGGAGTCCGCCGCCGGACGCCCCGCCGTGCCGGTGTCCCAGGGAGGCGGTTGCGGCCTGCGTTCCCCCTCGGGCCCCGCCCAGGGCCTCCCCGAAGGGGACGCAGGCCGCAGCCGGGCTCAGGAACCGATCTTCTTGCCCTGCGTGTGCCAGGCCACCGCGACCGAGGGCCGCGGCTGGCCGGCGCCGCCGTCGGGCCAGTGGCTGGCGGGGGCCTCGGGCGAGGCGCCGTCGACCTCACCCGGGTGCTGGACGGCGACGAAGACGCTGCGCTGGTCCTGGGTGATCAGCGGGCCGCAGGTCTCCGCGCCGATCGGCACGGTGAGGAACTGACGGAGGTAGCCGCGCTCCGGACCGGTGACCGGCATGACGAACAGGCCGTCGTTCAGGCGCTCGCCGCCGGAGGTGAGGGCGTTGCCGTCGGTGGAGATCCACAGGTTGCCGTCGCGGTCGAAGGCGACGTTGTCCGGGCAGGAGATCGGCGAGACCTTGGTCTTGTCGAATCCGGCGAAGTAGGTGGCGGAGTCGTTCGGGTCGCCGCAGACCAGCGGGAGCGACCAGGCGAAGGCCGTGGCCGCGGCGTCGTTGCGCTGCTCGGCGATCTCCAGGACGTGGCCGTGCTTGTTGGCCGGGCGCGGGTTGGCCTCGTCCACCTGGGCCGGGGCGCGGCGGGTGTTGTTGGTCAGCGCCAGGTACACGCCGCCGGTGACGGGGTTGCGCTCGATGTCCTCGGGGCGGTCCATCTTGGTCGCCCCGACCTTGTCGGCGGCCAGCCGGGTGTGCACGAGGACCTCGGCGGCGGTCATGCCGGGCACGTGCGAGACGTTCCCGGTGACCAGCGGGATCCACTCGCCGGAGCCGTCGAACCGCCCGTCGGCGGGGAGCCTGCCCGAGCCGTCGATCTCGGTGGCCGGGCTGTCGCCGGTGAACTTCGCCACGTACAGCGTGCCCTCGTCCATGAGGGTGCGGTTGTGGCGGTCGAAGCCGGGGATGTAGCGCTTCTTGGAGACGAACTTGTAGACGTACTCGAAGCGGGAGTCGTCGCCCATGTAGGCCACGACCCGGCCGTCCCTGGCCAGGGTGGTCGTGGCGCCCTCGTGGGCGAGACGGCCCAGGGCGGTGCGCTTGACCGGGGTGGAGTCGGGGTCGAACGGGTCGATCTCCACGATCCAGCCGAAGCGGTTGGCCTCGTGCGGGTGCTTGGACAGGTCGAAGCGCTCCTCGACGCGCTCCCACCCGCGCCCGCTCGGGGCGGTGGAGGCGGTGTCGATGCCGTACCGGGCGAGGGCGGCCTTCTGATCGGCGGGGGCGCCGCCGCCCATGGCGAAGTACTGGTTGAAGTTCTCCTCGCCGCTCAGCACGGTTCCCCACGGGGTGGTGCCTCCGGCGCAGTTGTTGAGCATGCCGAGGACGGTGGTGCCGGCCGGGTCGGCGGCGGTCTTCAGCAGGTCGCTGCCCGCGGCCGGGCCGGTGAGCTTGATGGGGGTCTGCGCGGTGATGCGCCGGTTGTAGCGGCGACGGCCGGTGGTGACCAGCTTCCACTGGCCGGAGCCCCCGACCCGCTCGATCTCGACGACCGAGCCGCCGTGCGCGGCCAGGCCGATCCGGATCTGCTCCTCGGTCGCGGCGGCCCCCCCGGTGTAGCCGCGGAACATCAGCGCCTCGTCGGAGTACTCGTGGTTGACCCAGAGCAGGCCGCGGCGGCCGCCGAGCGGGAAGAACGACACGTAGTCGCAGTTGTAGCCGAACTGCTTGGCCTGCGCCGCGGCGGTCTGGTTCTCGAAGTCGAACGCCGGGGCGTCGGGCAGGACCGGGTCGCCCCAGCGCACGACGGGCGCCGACGCGTACCCCTCGGGGACGATGACGCGGTCTTCCCTGTTCGGGGCGACCGCGGCGAAGCGGAGCCCGCCCCGGCCGCCGCGGTTCCCGTGGCCGAAGGACTGGACCTGCGGGTCGGGGTCGGCCGCGGCGGGCACGGCCCCGGCCACCCCTGCCACCCCGGCACCGGCGGCCAGCACGCCGAGCGCACCGGCGCGCAGCATTCCGCGGCGGGAGAGGGCCGAGGCGACCACGTCGCCGAAGTAGGCGTTGTCGCTGGTGTTCGAGACGTCGTGGGCGCAGGCGTTACCGCAGCGGAATTCACAGGTCAGCGCGGAGCGCCCGCCCTTGTGAGGGCTCGTGAGCAGCGGGAGCGTTCGGCGCGGCGACGGGTTCGCCACAGGGGCCTCCAAGGTGGTGCACAGATGTTCCGGCCGGGACGCTACGGAGGCCGGCCGAACCGGAGGTGAACGAGGTTTGCCCAGCCGATGAACCGTTCGTCGCCAATGACCGATCAGCCGCTCCACCGGCACGGGGCGGCGGGATCGGCCGGGTCCGGTCCGGTGGCGTCCTCCCCGTCCGCCGGCGCGGGAGGGCGCGAGCCGATCCCCTCACCGGGGCGCCCCGTCCGCCGGTACGGCACGGGCGGGCATGATGGGACGCGTGCCGCCGTACAAACCTGACGCCGCCAAGGTCCAGGCCGCCCTGGACGCCCAGCTGACCGCCCTCGGCGAGCCGCCCTACGACGGTCCCGAGGCCCTCGGCTCGCTGCTGGGGGCCTGCGTCACGGTGGTCCTGCGGGCCTACGAGCGAGGACTCCGGCCGGAGCGGGAGGCGGCGCGCTTCGCCGTACGGCACCTGCTGGACCGGCTCGCCACGGCGGCTCCGGGACGGACCGTCGAGGTGCGGGTCCCGCCGTATGCGGCCGTGCAGTGCGTGGAGGGCCCCCGGCACACGCGGGGCACCCCGCCGAACGTGGTGGAGACCGATGCCCGGACCTGGCTGGAGCTGGCCACCGGGCGGCTGGCGTGGGCCGAGGCGATGGCGGCCGGAAGCGTCGCGGCGAGCGGCGCCCGGGCCGACCTGGCGGAGTACCTGCCGCTCGCGTGAACCGCCGCGTCAGCCCGGGGGCCGGATGTCGATGCCGAACCTCTCCTCGACGCAGCGCTGCTGGAGGTCGCGGGGCAGTTCCAGGCAACCGCCCACCTTGTTGACGAACCAGGCCAGGAAGACCGCGGCGATGATCAGCGCAAGGGCGCTCAGGAGCAGTCCCACCCAGGCCCGGCCGCGGTTGGAGTCCTTGACCACCGCGACGATGCCGATGACCACGCCGACGATCGCCGTCAGCACGCCGGCTCCGCAGGCGAAGAGCAGGACGAGGCTGACGATGCCGAGCACGAGGGCCGCGGTGCCGAGCCCGCCGCCCTGCCCGCGTTTGGGCCAGTCCCCCTGGGGCGGCGCCGGGTAGCCCGCCGGTCCCGGGTAGGCGGGACCGCCCGCGGGAGACGGCTGCGCCTGCTGCTGCCCGTAGGGCTGGCCTCCGTACGGCTGCCCCCCGTACGGCTGGCCTCCGGGCGCTCCTGGCGCCCCGTGGGGATGCGCTCCGCCGGGCTCCGGGCCCTGCCCGGCGTACGCACCGGGGGGCGGCCCGCCGTACGGACCGCCCGGGGCGGACGCGCCGTGCGGACCGCCCGGGCCGGGGGCGCCGTACAAGTCTCCCGGCACGGGCGCCCCGTGCGGGACGCCGGGCGGCGGCGGGTCCGGCGGGAACCCTCCGGCGACGGGTTCGGTGGCCCGGGGCGGGACGGTGGTGGCGCCCCCGGGGGTCGGCGGGTCGTACCGCGAGGGCTGGGAGGCGCCCGGCGGGACCTCCTGCTCGTCCGCGGACTGCTCCGCGGCGCCCTCCCACCCCGGATAGACCGGCGGCGCGGCCCCGGGCAGGGGGTGGGACGGCGGTTCCGCCTGGACCGGCCGGGGTACCTCCGGCGCCTTCGGCAGGTCCGGGTGAGGCGGCACCGGCTCCTTCGGAGCCGGCTCGGGCGGGCTCGGCGGCGTCTCCCCCGGTTCGGGACCGGGACCACCCGGCGGCGCCTCCCCGGGCCCGGAGGGCTCCACGACGGGCGGCGGCATCTCCCCCGGCCCGGAGGGGTCCGCGACGGGCGGCGCCTCCCCGGGGCCGGAGGGGTCCGCGGTGTCCCGCGGACGCGGAGCGGGCTCCTCCGGCTCGGACGGCCGGCCCCCCGGTTCCCGCCACGGGCCAGGCTGGGATGGGTCAACAGGTGAGGTCACGTCTGCTCTCCCGACGGGTCGATATGCCGGATACCCCACCATCCCCCGACCCTCCCCAACGAAACGGGGAGGCCACGGCAAAACGCCGATGAATGTTCGGTCAGCCTGCCGTCACGAGGAAGACTCCCGACCCGGGGTACGAGCAGCACAGGGGCCGACCTACACTGAAGCCGTGCTGAAGGGCGACGGCCAGCTGAGCCATGACCTTGACCCCCACGACCGACCCCCGAAGGACGCCTGTGGCGTCTTCGGCGTATGGGCCCCAGGGGAGGAAGTCTCCAAACTCACCTACTACGGGCTGTACGCGTTACAGCACCGTGGCCAGGAATCCGCGGGTATCGCGGTGAGCGAAGGCAGCCGCATCCTCGTCTACAAGGACATGGGCCTGGTGGCCCAGGTCTTCGACGAGTCGGTGCTGGGCACCCTCCGCGGCCACCTGGCCATCGGGCACTGCCGCTACTCGACCACCGGGTCGAGCGTCTGGGAGAACGCCCAGCCGACGCTGAGCTCGACCGAGGTCGGCGGGCTCGCGCTCGCCCACAACGGCAACCTGATCAACACCAGGGAGCTGGCCCAGCGCCTCGCGCCCGGTGTCACCCGGGCGACCACCGACACCGAGGTGCTGACCTCGCTGCTGGCCCAGGACCGCAGCCAGCCCATCGACGACGCGGCCGCCGAGCTCCTGCCCCAGGTCAAGGGCGCCTACTCCCTCGTCTTCATGGACGAGCGGACCCTCTACGCCGCCCGTGACCCGCAGGGCATCCGCCCGCTGGTCCTCGGCCGGCTGCCGGGGGCGGAGGGGCACAGCCACGGCGAGACGAAGAGCGGCTGGGTGGTCGCCTCCGAGACCGCCGCGCTGGACATCGTGGGCGCCGCGTTCGTCCGCGAGATCGAGCCCGGCGAGCTGATCACCATCGACGAGCGCGGCGTGCGGTCCCGCAGGTTCGCGCTGGCCGAGCCCAAGGGCTGCCTGTTCGAATACGTCTACCTCGCCCGTCCCGACACCACGATCGCCGGGCGCAGCGTGCAGTCCACCCGCGTCGAGGTCGGCCGCGTGCTGGCCCGCGAGCACCCGGTGGAGGCCGACCTGGTCATCCCCACGCCGGAGTCGGGCACCCCGGCCGCCGTCGGCTACGCCGAGGCGAGCGGGATCCCGTACGGCCAGGGCCTGGTGAAGAACTCCTACGTCGGCCGGACCTTCATCCAGCCGTCGCAGACCATCCGCCAGCTCGGCATCCGGCTCAAGCTGAACCCGCTCAAGGAGGTCGTCGCCGGCAAGCGCCTGGTCGTCGTGGACGACTCGATCGTGCGCGGCAACACCCAGCGGGCGATCGTCAAGATGCTGCGCGAGGCGGGCGCGCGTGAGGTCCACGTCAGGATCTCCTCTCCTCCGGTCGCCTGGCCGTGCTTCTACGGCATCGACTTCGCCACCCGGGCCGAGCTGATCGCGGGCTCGCTCAGCGTGGAGGAGATCCGCGACTCCCTGGGCGCCGACTCACTCGGCTACATCTCCCAGGAGGGCCTGGTCGAGGCCACCACGATCCCCTCCGAACGGCTCTGCCGGGCCTGCTTCGACGGTGAGTACCCGATCGCCATCGACCGCGACAACGTGGGCAAGTACGTCCTGGAGGCACAGGCATGAGCAGTTACGCCGCCGCGGGCGTGGACATCGACGCGGGCGAGCGCGCCGTCGAGCTGATGAAGTCGAAGGTCGCCCGGTCCCGGCGGCCCGAGGTCGTCGACGACCCCAGCGGGTTCGCCGGCCTGTTCGACGCCTCGGCGCTGCTGAGCTACCGCCGGCCGCTGCTCACCACCTCGACCGACGGCGTCGGGACCAAGGTCATGCTGGCCCAGAAGCTGGGCAAGCACGACACGATCGGCATCGACCTGGTCGGCATGGTCGTGGACGACCTGGTGGTCTGCGGCGCTGAGCCGCTGTTCATGACCGACTACATCGCCTGCGGCAAGGTCGTCCCCGAGCGGATCGCCGAGATCGTGGGCGGGGTCGCCGAGGGCTGCCGCCTGGCGGGCGCCGCGCTGATCGGCGGCGAGACGGCCGAGCACCCGGGTGCCATGGGCGCCGACGAGTACGACCTCGCGGGCGCCGCCACCGGTGTGGTCGAGGCCGACGAGCTGCTCGGCCGGGACCGGGTCCGCGAGGGCGACGTGGTGCTGGCGCTGGCCTCCTCGGGCGTGCACTCCAACGGTTACTCGCTGGTCAGGCACATCATCAAGCTCGCCGGACTCTCCCTTGAGCAGGAAGTCGCCGAGTTCGGCCGGACCCTGGGCGAGGAGCTGCTGGAGCCGACCAGGATCTACTCGCTGGACTGCCTGGAGCTGGCCCGCTCGGTCGAGGTGCACGCCTACGCGCACATCACCGGCGGCGGCCTGGAGGGCAACCTGTCCCGCTCGCTCCCGCCCACGCTGGACGCGCTGCTGGACCGCTCGTCCTGGACCCCGCCCGCCGTCTTCGGGGTGCTCGCCCGGCACGGCGAGGTCGAGCAGGCCGACATGGACCGCACCTTCAACCTGGGTGTGGGCATGGCGGCGATCGTTCCCCCGGACGCGGTCGACCCGGCCCTGGCCCTGCTCAAGGAGCGGAACCTGCCCGCCTGGGTGCTGGGCGAGGTCGTCGCCGGCACCGGCCGGGCCCGCTACCGGTAGGTCCGCCCACCGTGCCCGGCGACGGAGGACCAGCCGCCGGGCACGTGTGGAGAGGGCCTCGGGGCGTTCGGAGCCCGTACGAAGAATCCAGGCATACGGATAGGACACCCGGAGGCTCACGGCCCCCGGGTGTCCTTTTCACGTCGAAGCTGAAACCGGCCTAGCGGCGGCCGGGCGGGCCCTCGTCCCGGTCCTCGTCGGAACCGAAGTCGTCGGCGTAATCGGCATAGCGATCCGCCAGCTCGTCGTAGGAGTCGTCGGCGTCGTCATTGTGGTTGGGGTCATCCCTGACCCCCAGCTCGTCACGAAGACGCTCAAGATCAGTGCCACCGCTGTTGTACTTCAGCTGGCGAGCAACCTTGACCTGCTTGGCCTTTGCTCGGCCGCGCCCCATTGGCTCGACCCCCTCGTGTGGGGTCGCTTTGACCCCTCGTCGCTAACGCACCACGCACTGACGCCGCCTGACTTGAGGCGTCAGCTCTCGTTCGACTACAACCGTACCTGTTTTGCGCCCGGCTCGGTACGTCGTATGGTCGTGCGGAGCTACTGGCCTAGCCAAATGCCCCTAATTCGCCCGACTTCCGACATTCTGCGCTCGGCTAGCCTATCCGCTGCGACCGCCGGAGGGACGCCATCCTCCGCCGCCGTGGCGAAAATCTTGAGAGTCGTGGCGTAGATCTTGGCGGCCTTTGCCCTCGCCCGCTCCATGTCGAATCCCTGGATCTCGTCGGCGACCTGGATCACTCCGCCGGAGTTGACCACGTAGTCGGGCGCGTACAGGATCCCCCGGTCGGCGAGCTGCTTCTCCACACCCGGGTGGGCGAGCTGGTTGTTGGCCCCGCCGCAGACGATCGTGGCCCGCAGCCGGGCGACCGTCTCGTCGTCCAGCGCCCCGCCGAGGGCGCACGGCGCGTAGACGTCGACCTCCGCCGCGGTGAGCTCGGCCTTGTCGGCGACGACCTCCACCTGGGGGTGGCGCTGCCGCACGCGCTCGACCGCCTGCTCGCTGACGTCGCAGATCACGACTTCGGCGCCGTCCTCTATGAGGTGGTCGACCAGCCGGTGACCCACCTTGCCCACACCCTCGACGCCGATCCGCCTGCCGTGCAGCGAGGGCGTGCCGAAGGCGTGCTCGGCCGCGGCGCGCATGCCCTGGAACACGCCGAAGGCGGTCAGGATCGAGGAGTCGCCCGCGCCGCCCTGGGCGAGGGTCCGCCCGGTCACGTAGGAGGTCTCGCGGGCGACGATGTCCATGTCCTCGCTGTAGGTGCCGACGTCGCACGCGGTGACGTAGCGCCCGCCGAGGGACTGGATGAACCGGCCGTAGGCCCGGAGCATCGCCTCGTTCTTGTCCTTCTCCGGATCGCCGATGATCACGGCCTTGCCGCCGCCGAGGTCGAGGCCGGCGAGGGCGTTCTTGTAGGCCATCGCCCGCGAGAGGTTGAGCACGTCCGCCAGGGCGGCCTGCTCGCTCTCGTAGGGATAGAACCTGGTGCCGCCGAGGCCGGGGCCGAGGGCGGTGTTGTGGATCGCGATGATCGCGTGGAGGCCGCTGCGCTCGTCGGAGCAGAAGATGACCTGCTCGTGCCTGGCCTGACCGCTCACTGGGCTGTCGTCCTTGTGGGAGAGCCCGAAGACGTCCGTCACGGTGGTGACTCCTGGTCGTCAGGTCCGCCGCGCCGTCGCGGCGGAGATCACTCTCAGGGTAGCCACAACCCGCCGGTGCGGAGGAGGGATAATCTCCCTTCTCACCTGCTGGGACACAACGCCGTATCCGGCGCGTCGCGACACGCCGGGCGCGGCCGCCGTACGAACCGGCGCGCCACACCTCGGGCCGGCCGCACCGGGACCCGGGAACGTGCCACCGGTGAGGGAAAACGGGGGCCATACCGGACAGGGAAGGGCTCTTCGTGGCACGATGCGTGCGTGCTGCCCTATGCCGCGTATCTCCGCGTCTACGAACCTCTGGCCGCCTTCAGCCCCTCGGAGCGCGTCTCCTGGGAGGCCTACGCCGAAACACGTGACCGGCCGCGCCGGGCGAGCGCGCTGCACGCCGAGCACGGGGAGGCCGTCGCGCGGCTGCTGGGGGTCCCCCCGGCTCCGGCGCCCGCGCACGAGAGCCCCAACGCCTATCTCAGGCGCGTGGAGGACGTGCTCTACGTCTGCCCCTGGCAGAGCAGGCTGCGCTCGTGGCTGGCCTTCTCGCGGTTCCGGGGGACGACCCCCGCCAGGCTGGTGGAGCGGTTCGTGCCGATCTCCGTCGTCGAGCAGACCGCCGACGACTTCGACCGGTTCAAGCGGCGCAGCAGCTCTGCCGCCCTGCGCACCCACATCCGCACCTCGACCTGGCACGTTCCGGCCTCCTGGTTCGTCCCCTTCGACGGCAACGAGCGCTGGCTGGTCCTGGACGGCGACCCCACCCCCGCGGGCGCGACCACCACCCGCAACCTCATCTACGTCACCTCGATGGGACACGCCCGGCGCCGCACCGCCCGCGCGCTGCAGATCATCCGCCGCCAGATGGGCGACGCCGGGGTGACCATCGAGGTCGAGGACGTCGCACGGTGGCTGGAGGAGTTCCACCCCCACTCGCTGGTCGAGCTGGACTACGGCGGCATCGTCCACCTCATGGACGACGAGAAGCTCCGGGCCGACCAGTCCGTGGCGGAGCTGGCGGCGGCGCTGACCGGTCTGGAGACGGGCCAGGAAGAGCTCGCGTTCGCCATGTATCAGCGGGTGACCCTCCGCTGGAAGTCAATACAACTTCTCGAATCAGCAAACTGAGTCGCATATCACCCCTCTGACCTGCATAAGTGGGGCTGTCAACGTCCGGTGACGCATCTGCGAACTGAGTAGTTTGCCGTTTTCACTGCGATACCACGAAACGTGTCGCTAGAATCACCGAGCGTGACTACAGCGCGTACACAAGAGAGATGAGTCGCACAAAGACTCGCCAATCGCTCTGCGTGGCTGTATGGTCACATCGGGTGATGCCGCATATGGTCCCAACAGCCGCACGCAAAGGGCCATAGAAGGACATCCGTGACAAGCGTCAAGTCGCAGGATCGCTGTCGCCGGTCCACACGGAGGAGAGGCCGCACAAATGTCAGCTCGTACACCTGAGGCCGAGCCGCTGCTCACCCCGGCGGAGGTCGCAACCATGTTCCGCGTCGACCCCAAGACCGTCACCCGGTGGGCGAAGGCCGGCAAGTTGACGTCCATCCGCACGCTGGGTGGACACCGCCGCTACCGGGAGACCGAGGTTCGCGCGCTGCTCGCGGGTATTCCGCAGCAGCGCTCCGAGTGAGTCGGGATCGCCACGCCGATCCCCGGGGGAGCCAGATGCGCGTTCCGCGCGAGCGCGCAGGTCAGACGACTTGTGTGGGGAGCGGCGCCGCCCGCCCGGCGCCGCCCCACCGGGTTCCCGCAGTTCCCGTGCGGCTCCGGCCGCGCTACAGCAGCTGATCGCGGACGAGGTCCTCAAGCAGGCTCTCGACCTGCGGATCGTGGTTCGCGGCCACTCCGAGCAGTGCCACCATGTGGTCGACCAGCATGCGCTCCAGCACGGGCCGCTCGATGTCGCGATGCTCCAGCCAGTCGAGACCGGCCGTCTCGACGGAGGCGATCCACGAACGCAGCGTGATGCGGAGGCTGGGACAGGGCTCCTCGACCCGCATCTGCTTGGTTATGAGGTTGAACAGGCGGTGCCGGACGCTGTCGACGATCTCCCCGATCTCGCCGCTGCGGTTGGCCGGGCCCCCCTTGAGCAGCGCGGCGAATCCGGCCGCGTGCTCCTCGACGAAGTCGAAGTAACGTCCGAGCCCCAGAGCCAGCTCGTCCAGCGGGCGGCCGTTGCCCTGCGGCCTCAGCCGCGCCTCCAACTGGGTCGCGGCGCTCTTCAGCGCGGCGACATAGAGCTCCTGCTTGCCGCCGAAGTAGTGGTAGACCAGCGCGCGCGACGCCCCGGCGGCCGAGGCGACATCGTCGATGGAGACGTCTTCGGCGTCGTGCTTGCTGAACAGCTCGAGCGCGGCCGCCATCAGCTCCTCGCGACGCCGGTCCACGCTGAGTCTGCGCCGCGCCGGCCGCGCGTCACCCGCCGCAGGTTTCTCCTGCTTGGCGGCTCCCGATGTCGAACCCACGCCTCGCACACTATCGGAGTCGGTGCCCAATAACGTCGGCGCGGCGGTCCGAGACACGCGCGTCAAGCCCCGGGAGCCGCCCGTCAAGATCTTGAGGTCCGTTCCGCCGAAGCCGTACCCCATTCGGAACTCGATCGTTTTGAGTGAGAGGGCATCCAGACACCCGCACCGGTGCCCACCCACCATCCACGGGGGAGAGGCCATGTCAGGACCGCCGGTCAAGACCACCGTCACCCGGGCCCGCGAGCTCGCCGTCACCGTCCCGCCGGACGGTTCCGGGCCGCGACCACGGCCCACGATCCGCAACGTCGCCGAGCGAGCAGGCGTCTCCAAATCGCTGGTCTCGCTGGTCCTGCGCGGATCACCGCACGTCAGCGAGCACCGCAGGCAGGCCGTGCTGGAGGCGGCCAGAGACCTCGGCTACCGGCCCAACGCGGTCGCGCGGAGCCTGGTCGAGGGCCGCACCCACCTGGTCGGGGCGCTCGTCGCCGACCTGCACAACCCCTTCTACGCCGAGTTCCTCGACGGTCTGCAGGAGAGCCTGCACGGCGACGGGCTCCGGCTGCTCATCGGCAACAGCCAGTGGGACCCCGCCTTCGAGGACGAGGCGGTCGAGGCGTTCCTGGAGCTCCGGGTGGACGGGCTCGTCCTGCTCGGCATCCCGCCCACCAGCGAGACCCTGATCGAGGCGACCGCGTACACCCCGACCGTGGTCGTGGGCGAGCGCGACATCGACAGCGCCCTCCTGGGCGGCGTGGACATCGTCGTCGACGACGACCAGCTCGGCTCCCGCCTGGCCGTCGACCACCTCGTGGAGCTCGGCCACCGCAGGATCGCCCACATCGAGAGCTCCTGCTCCTCCTCCGGAAGGTTCCGGTGCGAGGGCTACCTGGTCGCGATGCGCAGGCATGCGCTGGCGCCGTACATCACGGTCGAGCAGGGCGAGGCCACCGAGGAGGGCGGCGCGAGGGCGGCGCGGAGTCTGCTGACCCGCGACCCCCGGCCCACCGCGATCTTCGCCGTCAACGACCGGGTGGCCGTGGGCGTGCTGTCCGCCGCGGCCGAACTCGGCCTGCGGGTGCCCGAGGACCTGTCGGTGGTCGGCTACGACAACTCCCGGCTGTCGGGGACCGCCCCGATCTCGCTGACCACCGTCGACCAGCCCCGCCGGGCCATGGGCCGCTCGGCCGCGGCGCTGCTCAGCGACCGGATCGGCGAGCCCGGCAAGGCCTCCCGGCTGCGCCAGGTGACCCCCCAGCTCGTCGTACGGCGCAGCAGCGGCCCCATCGAAGCGTAAACGGCCCGCCTGGAGCGTTACACCGTTTCCAGGCGGGCGCCAAGGCTTGGGCAAACCCCCTCTGGCGCGGTGGGTCGCAGGTGTTGACTCTGGTCGTGATAAGGGGGTAACTATGCGTGATCCAGAACTGGTGTCATGCGCTCAGCGCGCCGCCTCCGAGCTGGAGCGGGCGTGGGCTCAGTGGCGCGCCTTCCGCGGCCGGAGCGAAGAAGCCACGGCCGAGTCCGTGGCCAGTTACGTGGCCCATTCGATCGACCATCCGTGGGGACGCCCGCGCGTGGTCCTCGGCGTGGACGCCGAGGACGCCCGTGAACTGGCCGCGCTCCTGCAGCGGCAGGACATCGGGGAACACGTCTGGTGACCTGACCCCGGGCCCGCCGCCGGACGCGTAAATTGGGGGCCGACGGTTACCACGGGGGGAATGAACGTGACTGGCAGAGCACTCGCGGCGGCCCTTGTCCTGTGCGGCCTGACCGCCGCGGCCTGCGGCGGCTCCCCGGACGACGTCGGCGCGGGCCCGGACCAGACGACCGGGTCCGCGCCGGCTCCGGCGGTGACCTCCCCCGGCCCCCCGGACCCCGAGGGCCCCCCGGATCCCGAGGGTTCTCCGGCCCCCGACACCGCTGAGGGCTCCCCGGAGGCCACCCCCACGGACCCCTCGACGGCCACCGCCTCCGGCGCCGGCGAGACGCCCGCGACGGGCGGAGCCCCCGGGGCCAAGCCCCTGCAGGGCAAGCTCGTGGTCATCGACCCGGGGCACAACGAGCGCAACTACCGGCACACCGCGGAGATCAACAAGCAGGTCGACGTCCTGACCCAGAAGAAGGCCTGCGACACCACCGGCACGACCACCGCCGACGGCTACACCGAGGCCGCGTTCGCCACCGACGTCTCCAGGCGCATGGCCGCGATCCTGCGGGCCAGGGGCGCGACGGTGAAGCTGACCCGCGACAGGAACACCCCGTACGGCCCGTGCATCACCGAGCGCGCCGCGATCGGCAACCGGCCCCCGGCGGACGCCGCGGTCTCCGTGCACGCCGACGGTGCGGGCGCCGGCGAGCACGGCTTCCATGTGATCATGCCGAAGAAGATCAGGAGCCAGACGAGCCGGATGGTGACCGAGTCCAGGAAGCTCGGCCTCGCCGTACGGGACGCCTTCCGCAAGGGCACCGGCCTGCCGTACTCCACCTACATCGGCGACCGGGCGCTGAACTTCCGCGACGATCTGGGCGGGCTCAACCTCTCGGCGGTGCCCAAGGTCTTCATCGAGTGCGGGAACATGAAGAACCCCACCGAGGCGGCGAAGTTCCAGGACGCGAACTTCCGGCAGCGGATCGCGCTCGCCCTGGCCAACGGGGTGCAGGACTACCTCCGGTAGGCCGTCGCCCGGCATCGGGGCTCCGGCAGGAGCAGGGGGACCCGCGCAGGAGTCACGGTACGCGGGGACGGCGGAGCGGTTCCGGTATGCACAACACTTGGGATGTTCCCGAGGGGTTTCCGGGATGGTTTGGGATGATTTGCCCATGAACGACCTCCTGCCCCGGCCCCTGTCCGCCGTCTCCACCGGGCCCGGTTCCCTCGCTCTCTCCCCCGGAGACACGATCTCCGGCCCCGCCGGACTGGTGGAGGCCGTACGGCGGGCGCTCGCCGCACTCGACCTGCGGCCCGCCGCGTCCGGAACCGTTCAGGTCGAAGCCGACGCCTCGCTGGGTGCGGAGGCCTACCGGCTGGAGGTGTCCGCCGAGGGCGTGCGGATCGCGGCGGCGGACCGGTCCGGCGCGTTCTACGCCGGGCAGACGCTGCGGCAGCTCCTTCCCGACGCGGCGTTCCGGAGCGTCCCGGCAGGGGGGAGCGTGCCGCTGGTACGGGTGGAGGACGCGCCGAGGTTCTCCTGGCGCGGGGTGCACCTGGACGTGGCGCGGCACTTCCTGCCCAAGCGGGAGGTGCTGCGGATGATCGACCTCATGGCGGCGCACAAGCTCAACCGGCTCCACCTGCACCTGGTGGACGACCAGGGATGGCGGTTCGAGAGCAGGGCCTACCCCCGGTTGCACGAGGTGGCCTCGCACCGGCCGCAGACGATCACCACCTACTACAAGGAGGAACCGGCCTACGACGGCGTCCCGCACGGCGGCTACTACACGCTGGACGACCTGGCGGAGATCGCCGCCTACGGCAGGGCGCGGGCCGTGACGATCGTGCCGGAGATCGACGTTCCCGGGCACGCCTCGGCCGTCCTCGCCGCCTATCCCGAGTTCGACGCGCGGGCGACCGGCGGGCGGACGCCGGAGCCGTTCCCCGTGCTGGAACGGTGGGGCATCTCCCCGGCGATCCTCTCCCCGCTGCCGCCGACGGTCGGCTTCCTGACCGTCGTGATCGACGAGCTGCTCGGGGCACTGGGCGAGGCACCGTACGTGCACGTCGGCGGCGACGAGTGCGTGCTCGACGACTGGGCCGCCTCGCCGGAGATCACCGCCTTCCAGGCCGAGCTGGGGCTGTCGAGCCTGCCCGAGGTGCACGCGTGGTTCCTGCGGCGGCTCGCGGACGTGCTGGCCGAGCGGGGCAGCAGGGCGGTCGTCTGGGACGAGGCGTTCGTCAGCGGCATGCTGCGGCCCGACACGATCGTGATGCCGTGGCGCGGGATGGACGTGGCCAGGCGTGCCGCCGGGGCCGGGCACGACGTGGTGCAGACGCCGATCTTCCCGCTCTACTTCGACTACGCCGAGGCGTCCTCGGCGGAGGAGCCGGTCGCCATCGGCGACGCGATCACGCTGGCCGACGTGGCGGGGTTCGAGCCGGTGCCCGGGGCGTGGACGGAGGAGGAGCGCGGGCACGTGCTGGGCGCGCAGTTCCAGCTCTGGAGCGAGCGCCTGCCCGACGGGCGGGCCGTCGACTACCGGGCCTGGCCGCGCGGGTGCGCGCTGGCGGAGGTCGCCTGGTCGGGCTCCGCCGACGCCTCGTTCGCCGTACGGCTGGAGCGGCACCTGCGGCGGCTGGACGCACTGGGCGTGGAGTACCGCCCGCTGGACGGGCCACGGCCCTGGCAGCGCGGCGGGACCGGATGGCGCCGTCACCGCCCGGGAGTCGTCAGGGTCGACGAGGCCATGAAGCACGTGGAGGAACTGGCCCTCACGGCCGACTCCACCCGTCCCAGCCTCTGACTCCCGCGGCCGTGAACGGGTGGGACCGGTTCGCCGGGCGGCGTGGCGGCGGGGGGCCGTCGCGGCCGGGGAGCGTGGGGTGACGGGCCGCGCCCCGGTCGGCGGGTGGCGACGACCGGGGCGGAGCCGTACGGGCGGGTCAGCCCGCGACCGCGTAGCCGGCCTCCTCGATGGCCGCACGGATGGCCGCGTCGTCGAGGGAGTCGCCGGTCACGTCGACGCGGCCGGACTCCAGGTCCACCTCGACAGCGGTGACGCCGGCGACCTCGCCGACCTCCTCCTTGACCGAGCTCACGCAGTGGCCGCAGGTCATGCCGGTGACGGTGTATGTGGTCACGCTCATCGTGCCCCTCCAATGTCCCTGAGTTACCCACCCAGGGTATTACTCAGTTCGCGGTGCGGCCGATGATCTGGCGCAGATCGGTGACGCCGTGGCGGCGCATGCGCCGGGCGAGCCGCCGATTGACGCGGTGGGCCCAGAACGGCCCCTCGTAGATCAGAGCGGTGTAGCCCTGGACCAGCGTGGCCCCGGCGAGCAGGCGCTCCCAGACGTCGTCGACGTCCTCGACGCCGCCGACGGAGACGAGGGTGAGCCGGTCGCCGACCCGGGCGCGCAGCCGGCGGAGCACCTGCAGCGAGCGCGCCTTCACCGGGCGCCCGGACAGGCCGCCGGTCTCGGTGCTGGCCACGCCCTCGCGGCTGATCGTGGTGTTGGTCGCGATGACGCCGTCGAGTCCGAGCTCCAGGGCCAGGTCGGCGACGGCGTCCACGTCCTCGTCGGCCAGGTCCGGAGCGATCTTGACCAGCAGCGGGGTGCGCCTCGGGGTGCCGTCGGCGACCTCCTTGACCGCCTGGAGCAGCGGGCGCAGCAGTTCCACGGCCTGGAGGTCGCGCAGGCCGGGGGTGTTCGGCGAGCTGACGTTGACGACCAGGTAGTCGGCGAGCGGGGCCAGCTCCTTGGCGCTGGCCACGTAGTCGTGAACCGCCTCGGACTCGGGCACCACCTTGGTCTTGCCGATGTTGATCCCGACGATCGCCGGAACGCCGCGGGTCCTGGCCAGTGTCCTGGCCGCCGCGGCGGCGCCCGCGTTGTTGAATCCCATCCGGTTGATGACCGCCCTGTCCCCGGGCAGCCGGAACAGCCGGGGCCTGGCGTTGCCGGGCTGCGCGTGGGCGGTGATCGTGCCCACCTCGACGTGGCCGAAGCCGAGCGCGGACATCGCCTCCACGCATCCGGCGTCCTTGTCGAAGCCGGCCGCGAGCCCGAACGGGCTGGGGAAGTGCACGCCGAAGGCCTGCACCCGGAGCGCCGGGTCGCGCGGAGCGAGGCGCCGGTGGAGCAGCTTCTTGACCACCGGCGTCACCGACAGGAGGCGGAGTCCGCGGACCGTCAGGTGGTGCACGTCCTCCGCGTCGAGGCGGCTGAGGATCTGCGTGAAAACGAATCGATACATCACCGGCCAGGTTAGTCCCCCTGGCCGGCGCGGCCCGCGCCGACCACCCCTTCGATCGATAGGTACCGGTCGAGACCGAGCAGCCCGAGCAGCCGCACCACCGGGGTGGAAGGGTCCACGACGGCGAACGTCCCGCCTCTCTTCCGCACGCGCGTGTCGGCCCAGAGCAGGCTCCGGGCGCCCGCGCAGTCGAGGAAGGCCACCCGGGAGAGGTCGAGCTCCACCCTGGCCGCGCAGGTCTCGTCCAGCGCGCGTCGCAGCACGCCGGAGGTCGCGGCGTCGAGGTCGCCTTCGGCGGTGATCCTCACGACGCGCGGACGGGTCTCCTCCGAAAAGACGGTGATCACCCCGGCTCGCCCGCTCCTTCGGCGAGCACCTCGGCCGCCAGGTCGGAGACCCTTCGACGGCTGTCCCTGGCCTTCTTTCGCAGGCCGGTGAAGGCCTGCGCGGCGGTGAGATCGTGCTTGCCCATCAGGTAGCCGATCGCGCGCTCGATGACCACGCGGTAGTCCAGGGCGTACTGGAGCTGGTCGGCCAGAGCGCTCTTCTCCTCGGCCGCCATCGCGGCGGTGAGGATCTGCTCGATGACGTGGGCGTAGGCCTGCAGCGTCCGGACGTCGGACTCGTTCCAGTGGTAGGGGGCGGACTGGTAGACGTTCAGCGTGCCGACGGGCTCTCCGCCGAGCCGTACGGGCACGCCGGCGACCGCGCGCACCTCGGGGTGGAGCAGCTCGGCCAGTTTCGGCCAGCGCGGGTCGGTCTGAACGTCGAACGAGGTCACCGCGGAGTCGTTTTCGTAGGTGGACATGCACGGCCCCTGACCGACATGGAGCTGGGCCCCCTCAAGGCTCCGGCCCGCGTCGTCGGTGGCGACCAGATAGCGCAATTCTCCGCTCTCTCCGACGAACATCAGGCCCGCTCCCGCGTAGCCGAACAACGTGTCCACGACCTCGACCGCCCGCTCGAGCTGGTGGACGATCCCCGTGGCCGGGACAGTCATCTGAAGTCCTCTGAGACTGGCGACCAGCGCTTCCTGGTCAATGTGCGTCATATGTGTGGCGCCTTTCACAGCGTCTACCCGATTGCTGACCTAGGATCTACGACTGCCCTGAGAACGGGGACTTATGGGCGAGGGCCTTCAGGACCATGACCATCAGCTCCGCAAGCCGTCCTCCGGCCCGGACCTCCGCGGGTTGCCACTCATGGCTGACGCGGTCGTAGAAGTCCAGGGAGCCGATCACCCGATCGTCTGCGCGCAGCGGCACCGAGAGCACCGCCCGTACCCCGTAGGTTTGCGCGGCCACGCCGGGGAAGCCCGAGGGCCGCTCCGCGTACAGATCGTTGATCAAGACGTCCTCGTCTCGCGCGAGACTCTCGATCGAGGGGCCCGAACCGCTCCGTTCCTGGGCCAGCTCCAGCCGCCGGCCGTCGGCGTCGGTGCCGCCGACCGCGCGCGGCCGGTCGTGGTCGTCGATGAGCATGAGGGCCGCCCCGTCGGCGCCGAGGACCTCGGCGAGAGCGTTCAGGGTACGGTCGACGACATGGGTGAAATGGGCGCCGTGGGTCATAACGGGCTTCCTCCATGAGGGGGCAGCTCCGCGGACACAGGGCGGAATCATCTGTATGGAGAGCGTAGTGCTGCCCGGTGGCTCCGCCAAGCGGTTCCCGGAGCGGGTGGTCTCACGAAGTTCGCATATCACCGTCAATACCTTGTTAAACATTCGTCAAGCGAAGATCGGCAAGCTGCCGTCATGGACACTCCTTCCCGTTCCACCGCCGTCCGGCGCCGTCGCACCCTGGCGCACGTCGTACTCCGCGACCTCGCTGAGACCGGGCACACCACCGTCCCGTCCTGGTGGGAGCCGGAGATCGAGCGGGAGTTCGGCGGGCTGGACGGATTCCTGGCCGAACTGAGCCGCCAGTGGTGGACGGCCTACGCCGCGCACCTGGATGCGCTGATCGAGCTCGGTTCGGGCGGCCCCAGCCAGGCATGGCGCGACCTGAGCGAGCAGCTGCCGCAGCTGCGGGCCGTGCTCGACTCCTACGCCGGCTCACCCGCGCTCGCCGAGGCGGAGCGGCGCCACTGCGACGTGCTGCGCTGGACCGCCCGCCGCGAGTGCCGCCCGGCCGCCTGAGAGGCCCGCGCCGCCGGCCGGGAAGGAGCTCCCCGGAGCGTCCGCGCATCCGCCCGGAACCCTCGCGTCACCGCCCGGGACGTCCGAACCGTCGCACCGGTCGCCTGCCAGGCGCGTGAACGCACGGCACTTTCATCCTCCGACGCATGAATGCGTGGTTTCGGGTAGCCATCAGTAATGGTCACCATGCTCGATCGTCAGCACTCAGATCGCCGCCTGGGAGTGCGGCTCACCCTGGCCACGGTCGCCGTCGCGCTGTTCTCGGTGCCGTTCGTCGTGCTGCTGGTGCTGGTCATGTCCTCCTTCACGCCGCTGAACGACTTCGACCAGAGCATGGCCGAACGCTTCTTCGCGCACGCGCTGTCCATCCCCGGCTACACGGACTTCCTCAGCGTGGCGACCGAGGTGTTCGGCCCGTGGACCTGGCGCGTCCTGGCGGTGCTGGCAGCGGTCCTGCTCTGGGCGCGGGGGTGGCCGCGCCTGGCGATCTGGTCGGTCGTCACGATCACCGCCAGCGGCCTGCTGAACCTGGCGGTCAAGGAGCTCGTCGACCGGGCCCGCCCCATCCTGCCCGACCCGGTGACGTGGGCGCCGGGGGCCTCGTTCCCCTCCGGCCACGCGATGGCGGCGGCGACGGGGACGAGCATGCTCGTGCTTCTCCTGCTGCCGGTCCTCAAGCGCCGGGGCCCGCGCCTGATCGCCTGGGCGGTCGCCCTCGTCATCACCGTCTTCGTCGCCTACAGCAGGGTCGCGCTCGGCGTCCACTGGGTCAGCGACGTGGTCGCCGGTGTGGCTCTGGGCTTCGCGATGGTCGCGGCGACCGCCTCGGGGTACGAGACCTGGCGCCGCGACGAGGGCCGCAGGCCGGCCGTGCCGTACGAGGAGGGCGTGGAGCCCGAGGCGTCGTGAGACCGCCGCGTCTCGCACCGCCCTCCGAGGCGTCGTGAGGCCACCGCGCCTGCGGCCCGCTCCCGGCACGCGGTGGAACCTCCCCGCGAGGCGGCTCTCGCGCGGACGTCCGGGGCCGGGCGGGACGGCGCTCCCGGTCGTTTACGGAAACGCTCTCGGACCCTCAGGTCATGGCATGCGGCACATACTTCTCGAAAGGCGTTCCTTGAGCGGCATTTGGGGTAGCTGGCGCTCCATGTCGAGAATGCCGGTTGATCTCAAGGGCGCCGTCCGCCTGATCCTGGTGCCGCTGGCCCTCATGGCCGCACTGACGATCGGCGTCGGACTACTGATCACCAAGGTCCTGGAGACCACGACCATCGGCGCGAACGACCGGGGGGTCAACGAGGACCTGGCCGACGGCCGTACGACGTTCTGGAGCGATGTCACCGACGTGATGTCAGGCCTGTCCGACACGCCGGTGATCGTCGTCTCCACCGCCGTGCTCGTCGTCGTCTTCCGGCTGGCGTTCAAGCGCTGGAACGAGTCGATCTTCCTCGTGGTCGCCGTCTGGTCCCAGTCGATCATCTTCCTGCTCTCGACCGTCCTGGCCGAGCGCAAGCGGCCCGCGGTCGAGCACCTGGACCCCGCGCCGCCCACCTCCAGCTTCCCGTCCGGGCACACCAGCGCCGCGGTCGCCTTCTACTGCGGCGTCGCCCTGGTGCTGACCGTCCACACCCAGCGCCACACAATCCTGAACGCGCTGTGGTGGCTGGTCGGCCTGGCGATCCCGCTGGGGATCGCCTACTCCCGGATGTATCGCGGCATGCACCATCTGAGCGACGTGGCCTGGGGATTCCTGCTCGGCCTGGTCTGCGTCGCGGTGGCCGCCAACGCGCTGCTCCTGCGCCCCGCGGCGATGGAGCAGCTCAGAAGGAGAGATCGGACGCCTCAGTCACCCTGACCCCCGCCGCGGCCAGCTCCTCCTCAACCTTCCGGGAGATGTCCGCGGCGGGCCCTCCGTCGTCGTAGGTGGCGTGGGCGCCGCGCACCAGAGTGACGGCGTGGCCGTGCCCCAGCGCCGCCAGCGAGGTCTCCCGGACGCACCACTCGCTCTGCATCCCGGCGACCACGACGGACACCGTCGGCGGGAGCATCCAGGCGAGACCGGTGCCGGCGAAGGCGTCCGGGGCGTGCTTGTCGACCACGAGCTCACCGGGGAGCACCTCGTGGACCAGCTCCCAGCCCGGCGTCCCGGGAGCGTCGGGATCACCCTCTCCCCCGTTGTTCCGCACGAAGATCACCGGAATCCCGGCCATGCGGGCGCGTTCCAGCAGGGCGGTGATCGCGGCGGAGACGGCCTCCGCGCCGGGCACCGGCTGCGGAGGCCGGAGCATGTTCCGCTGGACGTCGATGAGCAGCAGCACCTGATTCACATGTGAACTCTAGTTCTAATCTTGTCCCCGCAGAAGGATTTCACCGGATTTCCCGGACGCCGGCCCGCGGAAACCAGCGACGACAGCTACCGGCACCTCGGTGGAGCTGGTACGGCTGGGACAGTCGGCGATCACCGGCCTCCCCCTGTGCTGCGGGACGGCCGTTCAGCGAATCGCTGAGACCATCACCTCAGCCATGCGCCGGGACGGCCGCCTGCCCATCCGGTCGGCGCACCCCGGTCTGGGACATCAGCGGCCTGCAAGGCTTCCCGCCCCGCGTTCGGCACGTTGCTGTCACTGGAGATCAAAAAAGCCCCGGCCGTGATCGGCTCGGGGCATCTTCGCTGCTCAGTTTGTTGTGGTCAGGGGCGGGGTCGAACCGCCGACCTTCCGCTTTTCAGGCGGACGCTCGTACCGACTGAGCTACCTGACCTCGGTGGTGGATCGAACACCTACCAGAGCGGTCCTGACGGGACTTGAACCCGCGACCTCCACCTTGACAGGGTGGCGAGCACTCCAAACTGCTCTACAGGACCTTGCTTCGTCCGGAAGTTTGCGCTTCCGTCCGTCTTGCCTTGCTTAGCTTACCAGCTCTTCGGAGGTCTTCGACCTGCCGTTTCCCTGGTGAGCTTTCGCTCGGCCGTGCCCCCAACGGGATTCGAACCCGTGTCGCCGCCTTGAAAGGGCGGTGTCCTAGGCCACTAGACGATGGGGGCTTACAGGACGGGTGTCCCGCTGCCTGCCGTCTTCCGCTGGAGACCTCTGAAGCATAGGGGACTTTCGCCTCCGATGCCAAAGCGGTTTCCCGGCTCACGGCGTTTCGGGGCCGGCGGTCGATCCCGTCGGAGACGGGCCGATCGTCGGCTCCGGAGAAATTGTACGCCCCGGGTCGTTCTCCAGGTGACGTTGGATCTGCACCGACTGCTCGCCGAGTCCTCCGAGGGTGATGTCGTCCCAGGCCCGGAGGCGGTGCGTCTCCCTGTCGAAGTACAGAACGGACGCCATCACGGGGGTGGGCTCGTCGTGTTCGAGCGCGCGCAGACCGGCGCCGCCCGTGGAGCCCTGGACGAGCATGCGGCTGCCGGAGGGCATCAGCTCGGTGGAGCGCGCATGGGCGTGTCCCGCGAGGATCATGGGGGCCGATCCCGAGAACGATCTGGCGATCGTCGGGTCGTGCACCGCCACCAGGTCGACCGGCTCGAAGGCCTGCGCGAGCCGTACGGCGTGCGCCCGCCCGAGAGCGGCGAGGGAGTCGGGGTCGGAGTCGACCACCACGGACTTGTCGGGGGTGAAGCGCGGGTCTCCGAGCCCGTAGATGCGCAGCCCGGCGACGGTCTCGACGGAGTCGTCGAGGACGACCGCCCCCTTCTGCCTGGCCACGGCGCGCTGTGTGGCCCTGGAGTCGTGGTTTCCCCGGACGAAGACGTAGGGGACCCCGAGGTCGCCGATCTCCTCCACGAAGTTGTCCTCGGGGCCGGTGCCGTGGTCGGTGATGTCACCGGTGTCGACGATCACGTCGATCTTGAACTGGGTGGTGATCGAGCGGATGAGGTTCCAGGAGATCAGGTTGAGGTGGATGTCGGAGACGTGCAGGACGCGGATCGCGGTCGGGTCGGCGTCGTAGACGGGCAGGGCCGAGACCGTGTCGTACAACTGGGAGACGTTGTTGACCAGCTTGGCGAGCTGCCCCCGGTAGGACTCGAACCTCGTCACGATCGACTCGGCGTCGCCGACCAGGGACGGCGCTCCGGCGAGCAGGCCGCTGTACTCCGGCTCCACCACGGAGTCCGGCCGGTACGTCATGATGGCCGCCGTGCCGATGCCGGCCATCATGACGACCCCGCTCAGCAGGCCCGCCAGGGCCGCCCGGGGGCGGCGGAAGACGATCAGGCAGCCGATCAGGGCGCCGGCCAGGCCGCAGACGATGACCCGCAGGATCAGCTCGCCGACCCCCTCACTCAGCTCCTTCTCCAGCAGCGCGGGGAGCCGGTCGGCGAGCCGGGGGTCCTCCAGCATCGTCCTGGCCCGCTCGGTGTCGATGTTCTCCAGGGTCATCCGCAGGCGGATGGGCGCGTCGTGGGTGTCGAACAGGAGCGCGCCCAGTGGGCGGGCGTCGACGACGGTCTCCCCCGTCCAGGAGAACTCGGCGGACATCCCGGTCTCGACCGGCCCCACGGTGGCCCGCACCGGGCCGCCGGCGGCGATGCCGAGCCACGCAGAGGCGACGGCGACGATCACGATCACCGCCGCGCGCGCGATCCGTCCCGTCGCGAGGCGGCGGGCACCCTGGGTCCAGCGTCTGAAATCCATGCGCTCCCATCCCTACCCGGTTTCCGATAAGTCGGTTACCCGGAAAAGCAGGGCAGAATGGCGGATGTGATCGAGGTCTCGAGGGAGAAGTTCGAGGAGCTCGTGGCCGAGGCGCTGGACACGATCCCTCCCGAGCTGACCGACGCCATGAGCAACGTGGTCGTCGTGGTCGTGGACGACCCGCCGGAGCCGGATCTCCTGGGCCTGTACACCGGCATCCCGCTCACCGAGCGCGGTGACTGGTACGCCGGGGTGCTACCCGACCGGATCGAGATCTACCGGAACCCGATCTGCGCGATCTGCGAGACCGAAGACGACGTGGTGGAAGAAGTGCAGATCACCGTCGTTCATGAGATCGCCCATCATTTCGGCATCGACGATGACAGACTGCACGATCTCGGCTGGTAACCAAGGCCGCATTACACACAGTCCTCTCCCATGACCGATATTTCCTGATCTGTAATTACAGCCTGCATGAGCTTGCTCGCTCAGGTTGCGAAACGGCGTCCGACCAGGCACGGTAGGTCACATACCGAATACACACAGTCAGGTTCGCCGACACGCTCACCGGAGTCCCATGGCGGCCACACAGCCCGGACGGCCGACTGGACGGCACCGCCGTCCGGCCGAGCACCAAGCCACCTACGGCGAGGTCCTCGCCATCGACGAGTTCCGCGCGCTCTGGGCCGGCCAGGCGCTCTCCCTGCTCGGCGACCAGCTCTCGCGCGTGGCCCTGTCCGTCCTGGTCTTCGAGCGGACCGAGTCCCCGCTGGCCACCGCCTCGGTCTACGCGCTGACCTACCTGCCGCCGATCATCGGCGGGCCGCTCCTGGCCGGCCTCGCCGACCGTTACGCCCGGCGCCGCGTCATGATCGTCTGTGATGTGCTCCGCGCCGTCATGGTCGCGCTCATGGCGGTCCCCGGCACCTCGTTCGCCATGCTGTGCGTGCTGGTCTTCTGCGTGGTGCTGCTCAGCGCGCCGTTCTCGGCCGCCCGGGCCGCGCTCCTGCCCGAGCTGCTCGAGGGCGACCGCTACGTCGCGGGATCGGCCCTGCAGAACATGACCAACCAGGCGGCGCAGATGCTCGGCTTCGCCGTCGGCGGCGCCCTGATCATGGGGATGGGACCGTACCGCGCGCTGGCCCTGGACGCGGCCACCTTCATGGCCTCCGCGCTGATCCTGGTCTCGGGGGTACGGCGCCGCCCCGCGCCCATGCGCGGCGAGGCCAACCGCCCGTCGATGTGGACGATGACCCGGGCCGGGGCCAGGCTGGTCTTCGGCGACCCCCGGCTGCGGACCCTGGTGCTCTTCGCCTGGCTCTGCGGCTTCTACGTGCTCCCCGAGGGCATCGCGACCCCCTACGCCGCCACGCTGACCGACGACCCCCAGCAGATCTCGTTCGTCGCCGGTCTGCTGATGGGCGCCATGCCCACCGGGACGGTGGTGGGCGCCTTCCTCTTCAGCCGCTACGTCGGCCCCTCCAAGCGCCTGCGCGCCATGGGGTGGATGGCGATGCTGTCCTGCGCGCCGCTGGTCCTCTGCGCGATGCGACCGCCGCTCGCCGTGGTGCTGCTGCTCTGGTTCGTCTCGGGCGTCGGCGGTGCCTACCAGCTCGCCGCCAACGCCGCGTTCGTGCAGTGCGTGCCCGCCGAACGGCGCGGCCTGGCGTTCGGCCTCGTCCAGTCGGGCCTGCTGGCCGCTCAGGGGATCGGCATCCTCATCGGCGGCGCCGCCGCCGACGAGCTCGGTCCCGAGCCCGTGGTGGCCCTGGCCGGCGCGGCGGGCCTCTTCGTCGCCGCCACGCTGGCCTTGGTGTGGACCGAGTCCCGCAAGGAGATCATCGAGAGGGTTCGCGCGGGAGCGACCGTCTGACTCACGCCTGCGGCTTGGGCTCGTCGCCGCCCTGCGGGGGCACCGGAGCCGCGTACTGCGGAGGCACCGGCGGGGTGTACTGCGGAGCCGGGTTCTGGTACGGCGGGTGCGCCGGCTCGTGGGGCGCGGGGTAGGCCGGGGCGTCGTGGTGACCGGTGGCCCTGGTCCAGCCCTGCTCGGCCTTGGACATCCCCTCGCGCCAGCCACGCTCGGCCTTGGCCCTGGCGTCCAGCCAGACCGGGTTGTCCTTGTTCTTCTCCAGCAGGTCCTGGAGGATCGACCGGTCCTTGTCCTCGTCGGGCAGGAGCAGCCAGCCGATCGCGTAGACGGCCACCCCGAGCCCGCCGAAGAAGCTGGCGATCGCGAGGGCCGCGCGGATGATGTTGGGGTCGACCCCGATGTAGCGGCCGAGGCCCGAGGCCACACCCGCGATGATTCGCCCGTTCCTGGTCCGGCGGAGCTGCTTCACGCCCGAGAAGTCGTTTTCGTTCATGTCTTCAGACTGCCCTCCGGAGTCTCCCCATCACATCGGGATTCCCCCTGGCCGTACCCTGACCTCCCCGCAATACCCTGGCAGGGTCACCACGGACGAGAGGAACCCCATGGACGACCTCCTTCGCATCGACGACGCGCTCTCCGAGGAGCAGCGCCTCATCCGCGACACCGTCAAGGAGTTCGTCTCCGACCGGGTCCTCCCCCACATCGGCGACTGGTTCGAGGACGCCTCCTTCCCCGCCCGCGAGCTCGCCCCGGCCCTCGGCGAGCTGGGCGTGCTCGGCATGCACCTGGAGGGGTACGGCTGCGCGGGGCTGGACGCCGTCTCCTACGGCGTGGCCTGCCGGGAGCTGGAGGCCGGCGACTCCGGCCTGCGCTCGTTCGTCTCGGTCCAGGGCTCGCTGGCCATGTTCCCCATCTGGAAGTACGGCTCCGAAGAGCAGAAGCAGGAGTGGCTGCCCCGGATGGCCGCGGGTGAGGCGATCGGCTGCTTCGGCCTGACCGAGCCCGACCACGGCTCCGACCCCGCGGGCATGCGCACCCACGCCAAGCAGGACCCCTCCGGAGACTGGATCCTCAACGGCGCCAAGATGTGGATCACCAACGGCTCGATCGCCGACGTCGCCGTGGTCTGGGCCCAGACCGAGGAGGGCATCCGCGGCTTCGTCGTCCCCACCGGCACGCCCGGCTTCTCCGCCCCCGAGATCCACAAGAAGATGTCCCTGCGCGCCTCGGTCACCTCGTCCCTCTACTTCGACGACGTCCGCCTGCCGGCGTCGGCCGTACTGCCCGGGGTTCAAGGCCTGAAGGGCCCGCTGTCGTGCCTGTCGGAGGCCCGCTTCGGCATTCTGTGGGGGGTCGTGGGCGCGGCCCGCGCCTGCCTGGAGTCCGCCGTCGACTACTCCAGGAGCCGCGTGCAGTTCGACAGGCCCATCGGCGGTTTCCAGCTCACCCAGGAGAAGCTCGCCTGGATGTACGTCGGTCTCGGCCAGTCCCAGCTCACCGCGCTCCACCTGGGCCGTCTGAAGGACGCCGGAGCCATCACCCCGCGCCAGATCAGCTTCGGCAAGCTGGCCAACGTCCGCGCCGCCTTGGACATCGCCCGCCAGGCCCGCACGATCCTCGGCGGCAACGGCATCACGCTGGAGTATCCGGTGATCCGGCACATGAACAACCTGGAGTCCGTGCTCACCTACGAGGGCACACAGGAGATCCACACGCTGGTGCTCGGCGAGGCCCTCACCGGCATCCCCGCCTACCGCTGAGAGGACGGCGCACCGCACGGATCCGCCCGCGGAACACGGGCGGATCGGCCGCCTGCCGTACGCCGTGCTACGGGTTGATCCGCCGCTGGCGGGCCTGCCGCTGCGGCAGGCCGCACGCCCGCCACTCGGGAGCGCGCGCCGCCCTGTCCAGCCGGTCCTCCCAGGAGGCCCCCCGGCTCAGGAAGGAACGGAACAGCTCCGCGGTGGCCCGCGCGTCGACCAGCGCCGCGTGGGCGTTCACCAGGGGGACCCCCGCACGCTCGCAGCAGGCGGCGAGCGTCCACTTGCCGTGGGGAAGGAACTCCGGTGCGAGCCTCTGGGTGCACAGGGTCTCCGTCACCCAGTGGCTGCCCGGGAGGGCTTTGAGGAAGCGCAGATCGAAGGAGGCGTTGTGCGCCACCAGGACACGCCCGGCGATACGCCCCCAGATCTCGTCCAGCACCTCGTCGATCACCGGTGCTCCCGCGACCATCGCGGGAGTGATGCCGTGGACGTGTACGGCCCCCGTGTCCCGGCGGGGGTCGATGAGCGAGTGCCACTCGTCGACGGTCCTGCCCTCGCCGTCCAGAGAGACCAGCGCGATCTCGCATATCCGATCGCCCTTGGCGGGCGAGAAACCCGTCGTCTCCACGTCCACCACGACGTAACCGCCCCGCACGGACGTACGGAGGGAATCGTCCAGCTCTGGCCCAGATCTCGTCACACATGCCACTCTAAGAAGTCTCCCGGCCTCCCAGCGGCCACTTGGGGCAACAGGGCCCCTCCCGAACCTGGCAACGGACGTCGGTGGACACTATCCTCGGTACGCTGTCTTCAGCGGGGCGTTAGCTCAATGGTTAGAGCTGCGGACTTTTAATCCGTAGGTTCTGGGTTCGAGTCCCAGGCGCCCTACCACTCATACCCCGTCTGACCTGCGATTTCTCGGCTCAGACGGGCTCTGCGCGAGCCTGCGCCTGCCGAAAATTCCATCCGTGCAGGTCAAGCGGCATGTGAGTATTCGTGGAGGACTCCGCCGAGCCGGTCCCGTCTGCGTACGCTCAGCTCGGCGATGCGCGTCGGATCCGTGATCGGGTCCGGGACGGCGCGTAGCGGAGCCGCTTGATCCAGTGCCTGATGGGCACGGTGCCGGTTGTAGAAGCGCTCGTACTCTCGTAGAGCGTGGCGCAAGTGGCGCTCATTCCATACCAGGCAGCGGTCGAGCAGCTCGCGGCGGCATGACTGCACCCACCGCTCCATGACTGCGTTCATCCGCGGGACTCGGACACCGGTGAGCACGGTCCGGATCCCGGCCTCGGCCAAGATCTCGTCCATGAGGGCGAGGAACTTCCCGTCCCGGTCCCGGATCAGATAGCGCGCCCGGCAGCCGGCCTCTTCCAGGTCCATCACGAGGTTCTTCATCGCCTGGACGACTCAGGCCGCGGTCGGATGGGCGGTGGTGCCCAGCACGCGGACGCGCCGGCTGGCGTGCTCGATGACGGCCAGGATGTACTGGCGCTGCCCCGTGAGGGTGACGGTCTCAATGAAGTCGCAGGCCAGCAGCGCCTCGGCTTGGGAGCGCAGGAAGTCGGCCCAGGTGACCGACGCTCGTTCAGGGGACGGATCTATGCCTTCCTGGTTGAGGATCTCCCACACGGTGGAGGGTGCGACCGTGATGCCGAGCACGGCCAGCTCGCCGTGGATGCGCCGATACCCCCAGGAGGGGTTTTCCCGGACCAGACGCAGGATGAGAACTCGGATGGAGCGAACCGTGGGCGGGCGCCCCGACCGCCTGGGCTTACTGATGCGGGCGTGCCGCCGTCTCATCAGATCGCGGTGCCAGTGCAAGACGGTGTCCGGGCGGACGAGGAGCCGCACCCGGCGCAAGACCTCGCGGGGCAGCGACGCCAGCAGGGCGGCCAGGAAGGCACGGTCCTCGGGGGCGAATCGCACCCTGGTGTCGGCACCGAGCTGCCGTTCGAGAACGGTGATCTGGTGGCGGAGAGCGAGGATCTCGACGTCCTTGTCCCGATCGCTCATCGGCAGCAGCCGCAGCGCGGCGAAGGCGTTCGTGACGGCGAGATAGGCCAGGCGAAAGAGCACGGACGATCATCATGCCGCACCCCGAGCAACAGGGAGTCACTCGCGTCAGGAGATCCCCAGCAAGCCCATGACCTGGCCGGATGACATTATCGGCAGGCGCAGTCACTCGCCCTTCCGAAGTTCCTTCTCCCACACGCCGAAACGCTCCCTGAGTGCCTCAGCCCCCGCCGCATCGACGCCGTACACGAGAAATTCCACATCGGTACGGCGGCGCACGTACGCCAACATCTCCGCGAACACCTCCTGATCGAACCCGGCGTCCCGGCGAGCGGCCAACTCCAGAAGCTGATCGCGCGTGTACCGGCCGGACTCCACAAGCGCGTCCACATCGATGAAGTCACGAGCGAGTGCGCGGTTGAACAGGGCCTCGGTCTTCCCCGCCGCGACGTCGTCAGGATGGAGGACCGGACCCATCTCCATCCGCACCGGCGGCTGAAAACGCACGTCCGCGACGACCTCGACCTTGCATCCCTGATCCGTACCACGCTCAGAGATCCACATTCGGACATAGCGATCGGTACTCTGCAAGGTCTCAGCCTGGTATCCGGCCGCACGGTACACCTCGGCCACGTGATCCGCTGCCGCCGGGCAGTCCATGTCCAGCGCGCCGAACAGGTCGACGTCCTCGCTCGGCCGCTCCACGATCCCGTACGCCTGCACCGCGTACCCACCGGCCAGCGCGAAGCCGTACTGATCGGCGACACTGAGGCCGATCTCGATCAGCCTCCGATGGAAGGGGTCCATCACGCGGCCCGGTCACGCAGCCAGGTGAACTGCGACTCCCACAGTCGGCGGACCCGCACCGGCAAGATCAAATGAGGCCAGACACGCGCCAACAGATCGGCGTTCAGGTACGCCTTGAGATCCTGCTCTCGGCCTTCCTGGATGACCTGCTCGTACATCACCCGCAGCGCCGCCGGGTCGGACAGGTCGTAGGAGCGCCGCGGACTCCAGTCCAGCCAGCCGGGCAGCGTGACGATCCCGCTCGCGGGCCCGGTCAGCTCCTCCAGAGCATGGGGAACCGCGTACGGGCGGATGTTTGCGTAGTTCAGTGCCCTGTCCATGTCTCCAGTGTGACATTTCCGCCAGAGCCGCACCCTTCGATGATGCAACCTAACACCGCATCGGACAAACCGTTGGACACGGTGACCGGCGCCGGCGACCGCACCGTGAAGTCCACCCGAACCACCCTGGATACGAACCATGGTCAAGGGGCCCATGTTTGCTCGGTGGTTGCTCGCGTGCCGCGGTACGATGCGGCACGCGGCACCTGTGGGTGCCAGAAACTCGGCCGCCCTATGCGACCTGCGCATACTCGTGGATCAGTCCGCCGAGACGATCACGACGGATGGCCTCGATATCGGCCTCGACCGGGTCGGGCAGGGCTCGAAGGGGAGCGGCTTGGCCCAGGGATCGGTGCGGGCGGTGCTCGTTGAAGTGAGCCTCGTACGTGACCAGCACCCGTCGCAGGTGACGGGCGTTGACGATCAGCATCCGGTCAAGGAGTTCCCGGCGCAGCCCACTGATCCACCGCTCGATGTAGGCGTTCGCCTGCGGAGCCCGAGGCGGCGTCTTCAAAATCCGGATGCCCGCGTCGGTGAACACCTCATCGAACCCGGTGGTGAACTTCGCATCCCGATCCCGGATGAGGAACCGGAAGTCTCCGGCCCGATCTCCCAGCTCGATCATCAGGTTCCGGGCCTGCTGAGCGACCCACTCCCCGGTGGGATGTTCGGTGACGCCGAGCAGGTGCACTCTCCGGGTGGAGAGCTCCATGACGACCAGGCCGTACAGGCGTTTGAGCAGCACGGTGTCGCAGTGGAAGAAGTCACACGCCAGGATCCCGGAGGCTTGGACACTGCGCCTGCCGAAAATTACGTCCGTGCAGTTCAAGCGGCATGTGAGTACTCGTGGAGGATCCTGTACCGCTTCAAAATCCATCACGTAGTGCCTGAGCTGGGCGTTCTCTGGGGCAGCTATGCGGCTCGGTGGTACTCGTTGATCAGTCCGCCGAGCACCCTCCGGCGTTCGATCCGGCCTTCCAGCGGTATGGCGGTCCGCTCGTCGTGGTCGGGTGGTCGCTGCGCGCGGGGAGGAACGCTACGCCGCATACCGCGTCGAGAAGGAGAAGGAGGAACGCTGATGAGCGAGTTCGTGAAGTGGTCCGACACCAAATCCAAGATCCGCGAAATCGATCCCGAGTGGGACTCCCCCGAGCGCGTCGCCGCGCGGGAGACCAGCCGAGAGCAGCTTAGGGCGGAGCTGCGCGGCGCCCAGCTCGCCGAGATGCGTAACGCCTGGGCATCTCCCAGGCGCGCGTGTCCCAGATCGAGCACGGCCAGATCGGCGGCCTCGACATCCTGCGTTCTTATGTCGTCGCCCTGGGCGGGACGCTCGACGTGGTGGCCGACTTCGGCGACCACACCGTGAAGGTCGCCTGAACCAGCTGAGACCCGGGCATGGTCAAGGACCCATGTTTGCTCGGTGGTTGCTCGCGTGTACCCGGTACGGCCCGGCACGCGGTGGCATCATCCGGCAGACCGGCGGGGACGCTGGCGGACAGAACGGCACGAGATGGCATGTCGCGGCACCGGATGGCAGTGAACCCGTAAGCTTTTAATCCGTAGGTTCTGGGTTCGAGTCCCAGGCGCCCTACCACTCGTGAGCAGGAACGTAGGCCCTGACCTGGGCCTTCGTTCCTGGCCACCTTCTCCGGCACGTGCAGTCGGATGCAGCCGGATGCCACTGCCTGCCACTGGTCGCGGAACATACGCGGAATGGAACCGCGCCCGTCCGTCCAGGTCAGCACCCGGGTTCCGGGAGCCGCCGAAACGGTTCCGGGAGTGTGAGAGCCGACGCGACGAAGGACCCCGAGAGCTTCCCGGGTCCTTCGCTGCGTTCCGCCGTCACGGCTGTCATGTCGTGAGCGCTTCCATGATCTGCTTGTTGGCCTGTACCGCTTCAAAATTCATCGCGTAGGGCTTGAGCTGGGAGTTCTCCGGAGCGGCTACGCGGCTCGGTGGTACTCGTTGATCAGCCCGCCGAGCACCCTCCGGCGTTCGATCCGGCCTTCCAGCGGTACGACGGCCTGCTCGTCGTGGTCGGGTGGCCGCTGCGCGCGGGATTGGTGCGGCCGGTGGCCGTTGTAGTGATCGGCATACTCACCGAGCACCGACCGTAGGTGCCGTTCGTTGGAGATCAGCATGCGATCGGTGCACTCGGCCCGTACGGTGCGCACCCACCGCTCGGCATAGCAGTTGGCCCGCGGCGTACGCGGCGGTGTCTTGACCACCGTCACGCCCGCGTCGGCGAAGATCGCGTCGAAGACAGCGGTGAACTTGGTGTCCCGGTCGCGGATGAGAAAGCGGAAGGAGCCGATCCGGCCGCCGAGGTCCATGAGCAGGTTGCGGACCTGCTGAGCCGTCCAGGCGCCGGTCGGGTGGGCGGTCACGCCGAGGATGTGCATACGCCGGGTGGTGACTTCTATGACGAACAGCACGTACAGACGCTTCAAGGAGATCGTGTCGACGTGGAAGAAGTCGACGGCCAGCAGGCCTTGTGCTTGGGTGCGCAGGAACGTTCGCCAGGAGGTGTCGGCGTCTCGGGGCGCCGGGCCGAAGCGCCGGCGCCGCAGGATCCGGCGTACGGTTGCTTCGCTCACGCGGTAGCCGAGCCGGGTCAGTTCACCGTGCACCCGGCGATATCCCCAGGACGGGTTCTCCTGCGCCAGGCGCAGCACCAACTCCCGGATCTCCTTGCTCGTCCTCGGGCGGCCGGAGCGGTGCGGATACCTCCACCGATCTCGGACCAAGCGCAAGTGCCAGGCCCGCAGGGTGCCCGGCGTCACCAGCCGATGCGCGCGCAGGGCAGAGGGCAAGAACCGCGCCAGCGCGGCCAGGACCGCTTGATCGACCCAGTCCGGCTTCGGCCGGGCGACCTGACGGCGCAGCACCGCCACCTCGTGCCGGAGCACCATGATCTCGGCGTTCTTGACCGCATCGCTTCGGCCCAGTAGCGCCAGCCAGCCGAACAACCGAATCATGATCAGATACAGGAGACGGAGAGACACAAGAACCGATCTTGCCCGTACCGCCGCATCAGGTCGACCTGCAGGCCAAGCACCCTGCGACGACTTTTGAAGCGGTACAGGATGGATTTTCGGCCCCCGCAGGAATCGGCACGCGCAACTCGAAATGCCATAAGTCGAAGCCTCGCTACTCAGTGAGGTACCTAGGTACTATGAGCTCAGGAGGAACCGATGACCATGCCTCACAGCACCAAGCGGCAATCACCGCTGAAAGTCGACCCGGCAACCGATGAACTGATCTCCCAGGGCGCGCACTTCCTCGGGGTGACCAAGAAGGATCTGGTCGCCGCCGCCGTGCGCGTCTACCTGGAACAGCAGCGTGAACAGGTCCGGCGCGGCATGATCGAGTCGATGAAGGTCCTGGACGGTTCTCTGTCCTCCAGCGTGTCCCTGCTCACCGGCCTGTCCCCCGAGCGCATCGACGAACTCGGCGGCACCGGCGACTGGGAGGAGTAGACAGCGCCATGTCTCGCGTGCGCCCCACTCTCCGTGTCCTGCGCGATGACCTGAAATTGCCGCTGCCTTCCGCCCGCACTCCCCTGGATGCGATCAGCCATCCCCTGCTGGACAAGGCCGCCGAGCAGTTCGCCGATTCCGACACCGCGCACGAGCGCATCCGTGCCATCGACGACATGGTCCTGTTCAAGGTGAAGGCGCAACGCTGGCGCGGTGCCGTCTGGACCGACGGCCCCGACGCAGAGGTCCCCACCTGGTTGGTCGCCGCAGGAGTTCGCGAAGACGGCTCGGGCGACGACTTCTACACCGCGCTGGAAAGCAGCGGGAAGGCGGCCCGCGCCCGCTACAACAGCGCACACGACCAGCCCTTGACCACCAGCACCTACAGCGGACATCTCCTGCCCGACGATGACGACCGCGACCGCTACCGACTCGAAGCGGCCACCCGATTCGTCCTCCGGCTCAACGCCACGATCCGCGACCTGGCATGTGGTTCTCTGCGCGACGGCCACGAGCACGCCGTCGACTTCCCCGGCTTCCGCCTCGGCATCCAGATCCGCGCCGACGACGGCAACGAGACCTACGCGGCGATCCGCATCACCGGCTCGGTCCCGGCCAACCTGACCACGACGATCCTGAACCGGGTGCCCGGCTGCGAACCGGACGGCTGGTTCCCCGAATACGCTTTGCCAGAGCGCCATCTCCTACCCGCCGAACAAGCCTGGTCCAACATCATGGATCCCAAGGCCGCCGCCGAACTCCTGGAGGAACGCTGATGAGCGAGTTCGTGACGTGGTCCGACACCAAGGCCAAGGTCCGTGAGATCGACCCCGAGTGGGACTTCCCCGAGCGCGTCACCGCACGGGAGGCCAGCCGCGAGCAGCTCCGGGCGGAACTGCGCGGCGCCCAGCTCGCCGAGATGCGCAAGCGCCTGGGCATCTCCCAGAAGCTCCTGGCCGAACGCATGGGCGTCTCCCAGGCACGCGTGTCCCAGATCGAGCACGGTCAGATCGGCGGCCTGGACACCTTGCGTTCCTACGTCGTCGCCTTGGGCGGAACGCTGGACGTGGTGGCCGACTTCGGCGACCACACCGTGAAGGTCGCCTGAGCCAGCCTGAACCCGGGCATGGTCAAGGGCCCATGTTTGCTCGGTGGTTGCTCGCCTGTCGCGGTACGGCACGGCACGCAATGACACAGCCCGACAGGACAAAAAGGACGGCCCTGGACAGGACGTCATCAGGCGGCACGCCGTGACAGTAGGCGTCATTGATCAAATCGACTTTTAATCCGTAGGTTCTGGGTTCGAGTCCCAGGCGCCCTACCTCGCTGAACTGGGCAGGCCCCCCAATCTTCATGATCGGAGGGCCTGCCCAGTTGCGTTTTCAGTTGCAGTCGTTGCAGTTCCGGGGCTGTCAGGAGTCCCGCAACGCCCGGCCCATCCGCGCCGCCGCCTCACTGGCCAGGGTCTCCGTGATGTGGGTATAGCGCTTGGTCGTGGTCAGCTGAGAGTGCCCGAGAACGGCTTGAACCACCCGGATATCCACGCGCTGTTCCAGCAGGAGCGTTGCGGCCGTGTGGCGCGCGTCGTGCACCCGGGCGTCCTTGTCGATCTCGGCGAGTTCGAGGATCTCTTTCCACTCGTCCCAGTCGTCCCCGGCGTCGATGGGACTGCCGTCCGGCATGCACCATACGAGGTCCCAGTCCTGCCACTTGTCCCCGGCCGCTTCGCCGGAGTTGGAAGGCGGCCGAAGGCGGCCGTCATCGCGCCTACAGCGGCTCGGTGGCGCTGGAGGCCGCCCGCAAGGTCGACGATATCGACGCCACGACCGACGACGCCGACCCCGACGATCCCCACTGGGCGGATACGCCCCTCTGGCTGTGTGTGTTCGCACCGTCCGCGGCCGGCGTCGATGATCTGGAGATAGAGGCCTGCGCCGGGGCGAGCCTGGCCGCGCTCACCCAAGCACTGCAGCGCCACGACCCCGCCTTGCGCATCCAGGCCCAGCGATTGGGCCGGGATGCGCAGGTGCGCTGGCGTCCGGCCCTGTGTCCGGCAGTCACCACTTATGCGGTGTCCTTCAGCACCCAGGCCGCGGAACGCGACCGGCACCGCATGCCCGTTCACGTCGTGCACTCCACCGGGGACGGCCTGTCGCAGATCCACCCGCCGTTCAGGGTCACCTGCGAGGCGACCAACGTCGAATCCGGGCTCGAAGAACTCCCTCGTGGTTGTCCTGTCGGGGGGACGGGGTCGTTTCACGGAGTGCCGCGGCGAGAACGGGCGGGGCCACTACGGCCACCACCAGCGTCAGTGCTGCCGGGATCAGCAGTGCGATGGGCAGGGTGGCGTGTGCGGCGACGGATCCGATGAGGGCTGGTCCGACCAGGCCGCCCCCGTAGCTGATGGTGGTGGCCGCCGACAGCCGGCGGGCAGCTGCGTCGGCGGCACCCAGCGTGCTGGTCACGATCGGCCACACCAGAGCAGTGCCGGCGCCGGCGAGCACCCAGCCGGCGATGGCGCACCCGATCCTCGCCAAGCCAGCCGTGGTGGGGAGCAGCGGGGCCAGCAGCACCAGGACGTACCCGAGGGTGGCGGCGCCGCCGGCAAGCCGGATTGTCGTCGGGGCGCCGAGGCGGGACCGTGTCGCGTCGCCGGCGAAGCGCATCGCGGTCATGGCGACGAAGAAGGCGGTGTAGAGCAGGGAGGCAGTGGCCGGGTCGGTACCGAGCACCCGGGTCGCGTACACCCCGGCCCAGTCGGTGGCGGCGCCCTCGGTCAAGAAGGCTGCGGCACCGATCACCCCGAGCGCGATCACCATCACCGGTCGGTGCACGGCGGCCGGCTGCCGAGCCGCCGGTCGGGGCTCTGGGCCGGCCGGTGTCGACACCGCGGGTTCCGGCCCGTCCAGCCGCCTGCCGACCGCGAGGCCGGCCAATGCCACGCCGAGCGCACCGACGGCCAACAGCACCCGGACGTCGACGTCGGTGCGCAGGCCCGTCGAGACAAGGCCGCCCCCGGCCACCGCGCCGAGCGTCCAGACGCCGTGGACCGTGGCCATCACGGGCCGACCGACAGCACGCTCCACGGCCACCGCCTGCAGGCTCAACGCCACATTGAGCGTGCCGAACAGTACGCCCAGCACGACGGCGGAGACGGTCAGCAGTGCAAACGACTGCGCCGTGGCCGGGCCGGTCAACGCCAGGGCCGCGACCGGCAAGGCCAGCCGCAGCAGGCGCGGTCCGGTGTACCGTTCGGCCAGCCATCCAGCAACCGGCATGGCCGCCAGGGCACCGACGGCCAGGGCCATCAGCAGAGCACCGAGCCGCCCCGCGCCGAGGTCCAACCGTGCGTCCGTGGCGGGCAGAGTGCTGCCCCACAGGGCGTTGATTACCCCAGCCAGCCCGTAGCTCAACATGACCGCGCGTCGTGGCCCCACGTTGCTCACCCCACATCCACTCGGCAGACCGTGATGCGAGCATGGCGGGGAATACGATCCAAGATCCAACACCAGTTCCACCATGATCTACGCGCCGAGAGAGTGAATCGGTTAGGAATGGAGCGTGCCTGATGACCTGGACATCCACCTGCTGCGCCACTTCGTGGCAGTGGCGGAGGAGCTGCACTTCAGTCGTGCCGCGCAACGGCTCTTCGTGGCACAGCAGGCACTCAGCCGCGACATCCGACGGCTGGAGCGCCAGGCCGGCGTACGGCTGCTGGACCGCACGACCCGCCGGGTCGCTCTCACGCCAGCCGGTCGCACTCTCCTGCGCCGGGCCCGAGAACTGCTCGCCCTGCACGACACCACCGTGCGGGAGCTGCGCGTTCAGCCCGGCTCGTTGACCGTCGACGTCGTCGGTACCGGGCTGACTCCCACCCTGGTACTGGCCGCGGCCCGACGGCACGTCCCAACGGTGGAGTTCTTCGCCCGCTTCCACACCGGCACCGAGGCGGCCGCACCGCTGCTACTGGCCGAGCGGCTCGACGTCACATTCGGCCGCAACCTGGGACCGGCCGACGACATCCGGCAACGCCCCGTACGATATGAGCCGATCGCGGTACTCCTACCTGAACGGCACGCGCTCGCTCGGCTGGATGCGGTGCCACTCGCGTCGCTGCGCGGCACCGGGTTGTGCTTCCGCGCCGGCAACCACGCGACACCGGGCTGGGATCACGCGATCCGCCAGCTGCTCACGCCGTTCGAGCTCGACGCGGCCGGGGCACACCCACATGTACAGGGCACTGATGAACTCGCCCAACATATCAATGACCGCAACGCCCCGATCATCACCATGACCACCCAACCCGCCGTACCCGGCACCGTGCTGAGACCGCTTGTGGAGCCGGTTGCGCTTTTCCCTTGGGCGATGATGTGGCGCACCCATATCGACCAGGACGGTCTCCGGGCCCTCAGCGGAGCGGTGGACGATCTGGCCGCCATCGGGAATTGGCTGTCGATACCGGACAACGCCTGGCTCCCCGAGCCCGAAGCGGGCCGGTTCAGCAACACCCGAAAAGCAGGATGACGCGCCGACAGCCGACTCGACAGCCGTGCGCCTGCCGAAAATTACATCCATGCAGTTCAAGCGGCATGTGAGTACTCAGGAGAACTTCGCCGAGCTGATCTCGCCGACGTATGTTCAGATCGACGATTCGCGTTAGATCCGTGATCGGGTCCGGGACAGCACGTAGCGGGGCCTGTACCGCTTCAAAATTCATCGCACCGGGCTTGAGCTGGGCGTTCCCCGGGTGGCTACGCGGCTCGGTGGTACTCGTTGATCAGCCCGCCGAGCACTCTCCGGCGTTCGATCCGGCCTTCCAGCGGTACGACGGTCTGCTCGTCGTGGTCGGGTGGCCGCTGCGCGCGGGATTGGTGCGGCCGGTGGCCGTTGTAGTGAGCGGCGTACTCGGTCAGCGTCGAGCGCAGGTGCCGTTCGTTGGAGATCAGTATGCGGTCGGTGCATTCGGTCCGCACAGTGCGGACCCACCGCTCGGCATAGCAGTTCGCCCGCGGCGTCCGCGGCGGAGTCCTCACTACCATCACGCCCGCGCCGACGAAGACCGCGTCGAAGACAGCGGTGAACTTGGTGTCCCCGTCACGGATGAGGAAATGGAAGGACCTGACCCGGTTGCCGAGGTCCATGAGCGGGTTGCGGGCCCGCTGGGCCGTCCAGGCGCCGGTCGGGTTGGCGGTCACGCCGAGGAGGTGCACGCGCCGGGTCGCCACTTCCCTCACGAACAGCACGTACAAGCGCTTCAAGGAGATCGTGTCGACGTGGAAGAAGTCGACGGCCAGCAGTCCTTTCGCCTGGGCACGCAGGAAGGCCCTCCACAAGGTGGAGGCGTCTCGGGGCGCCGGGCCGACCCGCCGGCCCTGCAAGATCCGCCGCCCGGTCGCTTCACCCACGCGATAGCCGAGCCGGACGAGTTCACCGGCCACCCGGCGATATCCCCAGGACGGGTTCTCCCGCGCCAGGAGCAGCGCCAGGTCCCGGATCTCCCTGCCCGTTCTCGGGCGGCCGGACCGGCTCGGATACGTCCACCGATCTCGGACCAAGCGCAAGTGCCAGGCCCGCAGGGTGGCCGGCGTCACCAGCCGATGAGCCCGCAACCCGGGCGGCCGGAGTCGTGCCAGCGCGGTCAGGACCGCGCGATCGGCCCAGTCCGGCTTCGGCCGGACGACCTGACGCCGCAGCACCACCAGCTCATGTCGCAGCACCATGATCTCGACGTCCTTGGCCGCCTCACTCCGGCCCAGCAGCGCCAGCCGACACCTGAAGCACGATCAGATACAGGAGACGGAGAGACACAAGAACCGATCTTGCCCGTACCACCGCATCAGGCCGATCCGCAGGTCAAGCACCCTGCGATGACTTTTGAAGCGGTACACGTGATTCGGTTCAAGCTCAATCTCATGACGTGAACGGATGCTGTTCATCGACGCGAGTAAGGTATGGCCACCGGTTACGCTGAAGGTACAACTCAGGCGACGCGCCGGAAGGAGTCGAGCGACGGTGAGCGTGGACCTCGAACACGAGCCCATTCATGACCTCGCCCGCCGGGTCATCCGGTTGGCCGAGGAAACCCAGCACGCCGCTCAAGTGCTCGAACGCCGTCTGGAAGCGCTGGAACGCCGCAGTGGAACCACCGGCAGAGCCGAACGCATCCTGAGCATCGCCGCCAGCATGCGAGCCCACCTGGGTCAGGACCGGCTCTCCGTTGACGACCTGTACGACCCGGACACCGGCCTTCCCGCGTGATCATCGATTCCAGCGCCGTCATCGCCGTCATCAACGGTGAGCCCGAGGCCGCCCAATTCGCCCATGCCATCGCCGCGACCGTGTGCCGCATCTCGGCTGTCAACTACGCCGAAGCGGCCATCGTGGCGGACAACCGCGGTGAGGCCATGCGCAACGCCTTCGACACGCTCGTCAATGAGATGGGCCTCATCATCGAGCCTGTGACGCCCAATCAGGCCAGGATCGCGCGCCGGGCGTACCAGACTTACGGCAAGGGCAATAATTCCAAGGCCAAACTCAACATGGGCGACTGCTTCGCCTACGCTCTCGCCAAAGACCTCGACCAGCCCTTGCTCTTCAAAGGCGAGGATTTCCCGCACACCGACATCACTCCCGCACAGCCCTGACGATCGACGAATCCTGTACCGCTTCAAGATTCATCGCATCGGGCTTGAGCTGGGCGTTCCCCAGTGAACTTGGCATCTCGGTCACGGATGAGGAAATGGAAGGACCTGACCCGGTTGCCGAGGTCCATGAGCGGGTTGCGGGCCCGCTGGGCCGTCCAGGCGCCGGTCGGGTTGGCGGTCACGCCGAGGAGGTGCACGCGCCGGGTCGCCACTTCCCTCACGAACAGCACGTACAAGCGCTTCAAGGAGATCGTGTCGACGTGGAAGAAGTCGACGGCCAGCAGTCCTTTCGCCTGGGCACGCAGGAAGGCCCTCCACAAGGTGGAGGCGTCTCGGGGCGCCGGGCCGACCCGCCGGCCCCGCAAGATCCGCCGCCCGGTCGCTTCACCCACGCGATAGCCGAGCCGGACGAGTTCACCGGCCACCCGGCGATATCCCCAGGCCGGGTTCTCCCGCGCCAGGTCTCGGATCTCCCTGCCCGTTCTCGGGCGGCCGGACCGGCTCGGATACGTCCACCGATCTCGGACCAAGCGCAAGTGCCAGGCCAGCAGGGTGGCCGGCGTCACCAGCCGATGAGCCCGCAACCCGGGCGGCCGGAGTCGTGCCAGCGCGGTCAGGACCGCGCGATCGGCCCAGTCCGGCTTCGGCCGGGTGACGTGCCTCCGCAGTATCGCCACTTCACGCCGTAGCACCATGATCTCGACGTCCTTGGCCGCCTCACTCCGGCCCAGCAGCGCCAGCCGACACCTGAAGCACGATCAGATACAGGAGACGGAGAGACACAAGAACCGATCTTGCATGAGCCGTCCTCTTGGGTCGGCCTGCAGGTCAAGCACCCTGCGATGACTTTTGAAGCGGTACACGCCTTCCTGGTGGCAGGCGCCGCAGGAATCCGGGCAGCCGTCCTGCTCGGACAGCGGACTGCCGAAGAAGCCGTGGCCTCGATCGACCGCCAGCCCACCCGCGTCTTCACCGCGACGTCCCGCTGACATATGTCCCAGCCCGGCCGTCATCCGACTCGCCGCAGTGGCGAGCCGGTAGGCCGGGCGGGACGGGTTCCGGTTCAGGACGACCCTCGGGCGATGCGACCGGCGCCGTGTGCCAGCCGAGCGACTCCGCGCGAGACGGGACGGTCACCCGCAGGACGACCGGATCCGCCGATCAGGAGATCGCCTCGGCGGGGCGGGCACGGAGGACGAACCGCACGGGAAGGGCGGTGGCGGCCAGGGTCAGGGCCGCCACCGAGGCGACCAGGGCCAGGTAGGCCGGCGGCGGCACGTGCGGCCGTGCCGAACCGGTCATGCCCAGGCTGAAGGCCGTGAGCGTGACCAGCGAGATCACTGTGCCGACGGCCACCGAGACCAGCACCGCGGTCAGCGTCTCCAGACGGACCATCCGCAGCACCTGCCGGCGCGTGGTGCCGACGAGACGGAGCAGGGCGAACTCGCGGGAGCGGTCCGAGGCGGACATCGCCAGCGTGTTGACCGCGGCGATCGCGGTGAACGCGATGATCAGACCCATCGTCACGTAGTTGACCTCGGCGGTCGGCGTTCCCACCGCGGCGGCCCGGGCCCCGTCGAGCACCGCGACGCCGGGCGCGGCCCGTTCCAGGGCCGCGCGGGAGAGCGACGGCGCCGAGACCAGGGCGGTGGAGAACGGGTCGTCCACGTGCGGACGCACCAGCTCGTGCGCCAGGAGGAGCTCACCGTACCCGAGACTCCGCTCGTAGAGGGCGACGACGCGAAGCGTCACGGGAGTGCCGTCGCCGAGGGTGAGCCGGAGCGACGAGCCGACCGACACTCCGAGGCGGGATGCGGCGGTGCGGCTGACGGCGACCGTCGCCGGGCCGAGCCCGTGCAGCGACCCGGCGACCACCCCGGGGTCGAGCGTCAGTGAGAGCCCCGCGGGCGTGACGGCCTGCGCGCCGTACTTCTCCAGGCCGACCCGGACCGAGGTATGCAGCACCTCGGTGACCGCCTCCACGCCCGGCACCCCGCGTACGGCTTCGGCCGCGGCGGAGGAAACCCGCGTTCCGAGCACGTAGTCGGCGCGGTCGCCCGCAGCCGCCTCCTCCTGGGCGGCGTGCCCCATCGTGGTCTGCACGAACAGGATCGTGCACGTCATCGCGACCATGAGGCTGAGTGGAGTGATCACCAAGGCCAGCCGGTGCGACCCGGCCCGCAGGTTCGCGGCGGCGAGGTACCCGCTCACGCGGGAGGCGCGCAGTACCACTCCGAGCAGCGCGACGACCACCCGGGCGATCACCGGGCCGAGCAGGGCGACCGCGACCGTCCACACCAGTGCAGTCAACATCGTCACCGGGCCGGATGCCGCCTCGGTGGACAACCCCGACAGCACCAACGTCAGCACGGCACCGCCCGCGGCGCACAACAGCCCGGCGATCATCCGTCCCCGGGGCAGGTGCGCAGTCGGCAGCGCCGCCTCGCCGAGGGCCTCGACCGGGCGGATGCGGGCGGTCCGGCGGGCGGAGACGCGCGCGGCGGTCCAGGCGGCCAGGACGGTCGCCGCGAGCGCGGCGAGTACCGGGAACGGGCTCACCACGAGCCGCAGGTTCTCCGGCATCACACCCAACGCGACGAACCGGGAGCGCAGCCAAAGAGCCAGGCCGACTCCCAGAGCGGATCCCAGGGTTCCGGCGATGGCGCCGAGCACGAGCGCCTCGCCGCCGAGCAGCCGACGCACCTGCCGGGGTGTCGCCGCGACCGCTCTCAGCAGGGCGATCTCCCGGTGGCGCTGCTGGACGGAGAGCGCGAACGTGCCGACCACGACGAGGATCGCGACCAGCAGCGCGGTACCGCCGAGGGCGCCGCCCATGCTGATCAGCTTCAGCCGTGCCTGCTCCGCGTCGAGGAACTCGGCCGCGCCGCGCTCGTCGCCGGTGTGGGCGACCGCACCGCCGAGCGCCGGGGTCAGGTCGATCCGAGGTGCGCCGGACCGGGGGAAGACGCCGATCGCGCTGACCAGACCGGGGCGGCCGGCCAGGCGGCGGGCCTCGGAGGCGGCGAAGAACAGCGTGTCCTGGCTGGGCAGGGCCTCGGCGGTGATGCCCGTCACCCGGTAGACCCGTGATCCCGCCGGTGACTCCACGGTCACCTCGGCGCCCACGTCCAGCCCCGCCCGCGCGTCCGCCACCAGTTCGTTCCCGTCCCTGGGTGCGCGTCCGGCGCGCAGGGTGAACGGAGTGAGCGGGGCCGACTCCCAGCCGTGCCCCCAGAAGGACCGGCCCGCGACCAGGACGGGGAACGTCACCTCGGTGACCACCCGCCCGACCCCCGGGAGCCGGCCCAGCTCCCCGGCGAGAGAGGCGGGGATCCACTGGCGCTCCGACAGGGCCTTGGCCTTCTCCTTGATCTTCCCCTTCGACTTCCGGACCGTCTCGTGGACGTACCGGTCGCCCGCGACGAGCACCGGGGCACCCGCGTAGCGCTCGGGGGCGACGCCGCCGCGCAGCCCGGTCTCCAGCAGCATCCCGCAGGCGCAGACCAGGGCCGCCGCGCACATCAGGGCGATGAAGGCGCCCGCGAAACCGGCCTTGCGGTGCCGGATCGTCCGCAACGCGAAGAAGATCATTACACCCACGCTCCCAGTCTGGTCATACGCTCGGCCACCCGGTCGGAGGTCGGCGCGGTCATCGCGTCCACGATCCGGCCGTCGGCCAGGAACAGGACGGTGTCGGCGTAGGAGGCCGCCACCGGGTCGTGGGTGACCATCACCACGGTCTGGCCCATGCCGTCCACCACCTCGCGGAGCAGCCTCAGCACGTCACGGGCGGTCATCGTGTCGAGCGCGCCGGTGGGCTCGTCGCCGAAGACCACCTCAGGCCGGACCACCAGCGCCCGGGCGATGGCCACCCGCTGCTGCTGCCCGCCGGAGAGCTGGGCGGGCCGGTGCCCGGTCCGCCCGTCCAGGCCGACCCGCGAGACGATCTCGCGGAGCCAGGCCCGATCCACCCGCTTGCCCGAGAGCCGGAGCGGCAACGTGATGTTCTCGGTCACGGTCAGCGAGGGCACCAGGTTGAACGCCTGGAACACGAATCCGATCCGCTGCCTGCGCAGCTTCGTCAGCCGCGTCTCGTCCATCCCGGTCAGCTCGGTGCCGCCCAGCCGTACCGAGCCCGAGGACGGTGCGTCCAGCCCGGCCGCGCAGTGCAGAAACGTGCTCTTCCCCGACCCCGACGGTCCCATCACCGCGGTGAAGCTCCCCTGCGGGATGCCCACCGTCACCTCGCGCAGGGCCGCCACCGCGCCCTGGCCCATGCCGTACACCTTGCTCACCGCGTCCAAACGCACCACGTCCGTCATGCCTGCCAGCCTGCTGGCCTGCGGTCCGCCAGGCCAGAGACGTGATCACCGACGGACCGTGACATCGTCATGATCCGGGCACTGGTAGACATATCCCGTGATCCGTGTGCTGTTGGCCGAGGACCAGCACGTCGTCCGGGGCGCCCTGACGGCGCTGCTGGGCCTGGAGGAGGACCTGAAGGTCGTCGCCGCCGTCGAGTCGGGCGACGCCGTGGTGCCCGCCGCGCTCCTGCACCGGCCCGACGTCGCGGTGCTCGACATCGACATGCCCGGCGCGCTTGACGGTCTCGCCGCCGCGGGAGAGCTCCGCTTGCGGCTGCCCGCCTGCCGGACGCTCATGCTCACCGCGTACGGCAAGCCGGGCCATCTCCGCCGGGCGCTCGGTGCGCAGGTGGACGGGTTCCTGCTGAAGACCGCACCGCCGGAGGAACTGGTAGCCGCCATCCGCGCGGTGGCCGACGGCGAGCGGGTGCTCGACCCCTCGCTGGCGGTGACGGCCTGGGACCTGGCCGACAACCCGCTCACCCCCCGCGAGGTCGACGTGCTCCGGCTGGTGGCCGAGGGGGTCGACGCCGCCGAGATCGCCGGGCGCCTCTTCCTGAGCGCGGGGACCGTGCGCAATTACATCACCGCGATCGTCGCCAAGCTCAACGCCCGCAACCGGGTCGACGCCGTGCGCATCGCGAGAGAGGCGGGCTGGATCTGATCGCGCCGCACCCACGCAGCCGGACGGAAGACGGGGACCGGGCCGCCCGGGGAGGGACCGCGGCGCCGTGCCGTCCGAGGCGCGGGGAGCCTCAGCCGGCGGGTACGGACATCGCGAGGGATGCGGTGGGGACACGGGCCTCGATCTCGAACCGCTCGCCGTCGCGGGTGGTGGCGAGACTGCCGCCGAGGGCGGCCAGCCGCGTCGTCAGGTTGCCGACTCCCGCCGAGCCGCGGCGCCCCGCGGTCCGGTCCGGGGCGGGGCCCTCGGCGGGAACCGCAGCCGGGCGCACGCCGTCGTTGCGCACGCGGAGCCGTACCCCGCCCTGCTCGCAGTCCGTCGCGATCGTGCAGCGACGTGCGGCACTGTGCCGGAGCACATTGGTCACCGCCTCCCGCAGCACCGTGCTCAGCACGGTCTCGACCTCCGCGGTGACCCGGCCGTGGCCCAGCTCGACCGTGACATCGATGCCCGCGGCGCCCAGGAGCGACCGCGCCGACTCCGCCTCGGCGGCCAGCGACATCTCGTGCCGCTCCCCGGAGACGGAGCGCATGTCGGCCTCGGCCTTCTCCACCATCTCGAGAACGTCCTCGATCTCGGCGCGGGCCCGGACGGGGTCGAGCCTCCTGGCCAGCTCGCACTTGAGGAGGATCGCCGCCATGCTGTGGCCGAGCAGGTCGTGCAGGTCCCGGGCGGCGCGCAGGCGCTCCTCGACCACCGCCGAGCGGGCCAGCTCCTCCTTGACCGCCTGAACCTCTTTCGCCAGCAGGGCCAGGCGGAGGAGCCCGTGGACGACCAGGCCGGTCACCAGCGTGCTCACGGTGTAGTTCACCGTCACGGCGGGCTCCAGCCCGAGGCCGACGCCGATGACCGCGGTACTCGCCGTCACGGAGGCGACGAGCGGCCAAGCGAGCACCGCGGGGAAGGCCAGCAGGAGCGGACCGGAGAGGACACCGGCGACGCCCAGCCAGACCTCGCCGAAGGCGGGGATCGGGAGATAGGCGAGCAGGGCCATGACCGCCAGTGACCGCATGTGGCGGCCGGACACCGAGCGGAGCTGCAGGAGGAGGATCAACCCGAGACAGGCGGCCGCCGGGAGCAGCGAGCCCGCCGGGAGCCGGAGCAGCGCCTTGGCGCTGAACCCGGCCAGGACGACGGCCAGCAAGGTGAAGGAGAGAACGGAGGCGTGCCGGTCGTCCGGCGGGAGCGACGGAGCGGATCCGGTGGCGGGAAGCACGACGGAGACGGTGAAACGGCCGGTGGAGGACAGGCCCGTCATGAGCGATCCGCCCGCCTCGGCGACCCGACCGGGAAGGTCGCCCAGGCTCTCGTCCTCCGCCGTCCTGGCTCCGTCGTTGGAGACGCGGAGCCGGACTCCGCCCTCGGACGTGTCGGTCTCGATCTCGCACGTCGTCGCTGTGCCGCGCCGTACGACCTCGGTCACCGCCTCCCGGAGCACGGCCGCGAGCAGCGCGCCCGCGGGCCCCAGCGGTTCGGCGTGGCCGACGCGCACGTGCGCGGTCACGCCCGCGGCCGCCAGCATCGCGCGGGCGGTGGTGATCTCGGGCGCCAGAGACATGGCGCGGTACCCGGAGGCGGCGGCCCGCGCCTCGGCCAGGGCGCGCCGTGCCGTGTCCGCGACCTGTCCGAGGATCTCGGCCGTGCGTTCCGGCTCGGCCAGGGCTCGCCTGCCACCTGCGGCGACCATGGTGAGGCCTCGCCCGAGACCGTCGCTCAGTTCGGCGGCGATGCGCAGCCGCTCCTCGGCGACGGCGGCCACGGCGAGGGCGAGCCTGGCCGAGTGCAGCTGGTCGACCCGCTCGGTGAGCCGGGTCAGGCCGTAGACCACCAGCGCGATCAGGACCATCGTGATCGTGGCGTCGGCCGTGGCGGACGCTTCGCCGTACCGGACGGAGCCGATCACCGCCGCCGCCACGGCGACCGCCGGCGCGAGCGGCCACAGCGGCGACAACAGCAGTGACCCGGCCAGGAAGCCGAGCATGCCGACGGATGCGCCGGAGGCGAGAACGCCCCAGAACCCGGCTCCTGCCTGTACGGCGAACAGCATCGGCCCCCGGAACCGCCTGAGCACCGGCAGGACATGAACGAGCTGCAGCGCGAACACGACGATCGCGATCGGCACCCCGGCCAGCAGGTACACGCTCGCGAACGCGCCCAGAACGGCGAGGGTGATCCCCCGGGCCAGGTAGGGCGCCTGCATCTGTGGCAAATTCGTACCCCCGAGCATCCGGGGGAACAGCCTAGACGAGCCGGCTCGGGCAGGACTCGAAGGGGAGCGGCCTGGCCGGGGATCGGTGCGGGCGGTGCTCATTTCACCGTCCGATGTGCCCCGCCTCGGCCAGGGCGAAGGCGCACAGCGTGCCGGTGCCGGTGCCGAGAACGGCGGATACGTGGGCAACCTCTCTCAAGCGGTGAAAGCGGCGCGGTGCTCGCGGGCCCGGCCGGCGAAGGTGCGCGAGGACTCGCCGGTGAGCACCCGGTCGTCGATGTGCTCGTGCAGCTCGGCGGCCCCGGTCAGCATGGCCCGGCTGAGCCCGGCCTGCACCAGCGCCGCGCCGCGGATCACCGCCGGCAGCGTGATGGCGAACAGCAGGCCGATCGCAGTGGTCATGACCACGCCGATCACGGCGCTGTCACCGAAGCCGAGCAGCTCGGCCAGGCCGTTGTTGTCCGGAATCCCTTCGAGGATCCACCCGTAGATCGGGTAGGTCAGCCCGGTGATCGCCCCGGCCCACCAGGTCACCGTGAGGCAGAACGTCACGACGGCGACCGGGAGGTTCACGATGCCATACAGCAGATCCATCCAGGATTGGCCGTTGGTCAGCGGGTTCACCAGCCGGCGGAACATCCCGGCACCCTGCGGGGTGGGCCGGTAGCGCGGCCGGGCCACCGGGTGGCCGAGCACCTCCGGCAGCATCCGGCGCTCCAGATCCGCGAAGCCACGGGCGAGCATCAGGGACGCTCCCAGGATCGGCACCCCGACCCAGATGACCACCGTCCCCATGCCGAGAGAGAAGCCGGTGACCATCAGGCAGAAGGCGACGATCGCCAGGGGGAGACCGAGGAGCAGGTAGCGGGTGTCGGTGCCGATGCGGCGCATGAGGGGGTTCATGGGGGCAACGCTATGAGCCCCGGCCGGGGGAGATCGATCCTGTCGGCAGGCTTTCCGGGGTAGGGCTGGCCCTACCCTCGCCGATGGGATGATCTCCGTCCCGAAGGGGCCTGTTGACCGCCGACGGGTAACGGCCAAGGCTTTCAATCCGCAGGTTCTGGGTTCGAGCCCCAGACGCCCTACCACTTTCACCTGCGGGTTCTCCCGCCCGGGAGGACCCGCGATCACGACCTGGGACAGGCCTGGGTCACAGGTGGGTCATGCGCGGCCGGCGCCGGCGACGCCGCGCAGCGCGGCCAACCACCGCAAGGGGGACAGCGGGTCGTCACGGTCGAAGTCCAGGAGACGCGGGGCCGGTGAGGGCGAGTACCGCGTCCAGGAGTGCGGAGGTCAACTCGGGGAGTCGGCCGGGGGATTCGGACAGCAGAAACAGCCAGGCGAAGATGGGGCCGACCAGCAGCGCGTTGAGGATGATGGGGCCGGGGCATGCGGTGAGCTCGCCGCGGGAGGCCGCGCGGTTCAGGATCTCGTTGAGGGTCCGGCGCTGGGCGAGGAGGTATTTCGCGTCGAACCGGTGAAGTAGCGCGGGGTCGGCGTGGATATCGGCCAGCAGGCCGGGAACCGCCCCCGGCGGCGCGGCGGCCATGCTGTCTGCGATCTCGGCGAGCACGGCGGCCAGGTCGGCGCGGAGCGACCCGCGGTCGGGCGCCACGGCCAGGAACTGGCCTGGCACGAGAACATCAAAAATCATCTCTTGTTTGGTGGCGTGACGTCGATAGATCGCCGCCTTGCCCACACCGGCACGCGCGGCCACCTCGTCCATCGTGATCCGGGCATACCCCACCTCGGCCAGCAGTTCTCGCACGGCGGAGGCGATCGCGTCATCGACACGGCCGTCTCGGGGGCGCCCGCCCTGTTTCCGGTCTTGCCTTCGAGCAGACATACATGCATGATACGGAACCAGCAGTAATGAAACTCATAGTTCCGAAACTAGCCATCTCACTATTGCCGCCCGGCCGGTGGCCGGACTCCCTGAGGGCCGAAGACCGGGTTGCCTCCGGCGGCGCTTCGGGCGGCTCCACCTCGAGAGCGGAGAAGTCAGATGATCAGATGGGCCGGTTGGATCATGGTGTTGTACGGCGCCGCGCACACGCTCGGCGCCCTGACGGTGGAAGGCGCCGCGCGCCACGCCGGGGCGTGGTTCAGCGGGAAGCTGTGGGGAGAGGACCTCGCCGCGATGAGCCCGGCCGGCAGCGCGTACTGGCTGAGCCTGGCCAGCTTCGGCCCGCCGCTCATCCTGATCGGCTCGATGGTCCTGTGGTTGAACCGCCGGGGCATCGCGCCGCCGCCGTTCATCGCCTGGACGCTGGGAATCCTGACCGTGGTCGACGCCGTGATCATGATCCTCACGCCCTGGCCGATCCTCCTGCTCGCCAACGTCCTGCTGCTGACCGGGATCCACCGTGCCCGGCACCGAGAGCACCCCGTGCCGGGATCGGCCACGTAGCCGGGCGGCCAGGCGGTCAGCGACCGTGCAAGCGATGAGAGGGCGTTGCGCGAGTTGACGTCCCTTTCGTCGTCGGCGTTGAGCGATGCGGGCCGGTCAGGCGATTCGCCGTCAGGCCGGAGCGGGACTGAGTGAACGATCCCGGCTCGGGTCCAAGGAGGATCCCGCGGCCGGCCAGGCGCTTGAGCTTGGCGCGTATGTTCTCGATGCCCTTTTCAAAATCCATCGCGTAGGGCTTGAACCGGGCGTTCTCCGGAGCGGCTACGCGGCTCGGTGGTACTCGTTGATCAACCCGCCGAACACCCTCCGGCGCTCGATCCGGCCTTCCAGCGGTACAACGGCCCGCGCGTCTCGATCGGGTGGTCGCTGCGCACGGGACCGGTACGGCCAGCAGCGTGCCCGGCGCCACCGGCCGGTGGGCCCGCAGTCCCGGCGGCAAGAGCGGCGCCAGCGCGGACAGGAGCGCTCGATCGGCCCAGTCCGGCTTCGGCCGGGCGACTTGACGCCGCAGTACCGCCACCTCATGCCGGAGCACCATGATCTCCGCGTTCTTGGACGCTCGACCACGGCCCAGAAGCACCAGCCGGCCGAACACCTGGAGCGCGATCAGGTAGAGGAGACGCAGAGACACAAGAACCGATCTCGCCCGAGCCGCCACCTCAGGTCGATCTGCAGGTCAAGCGCCCTGCGACGACTTTTGAAGCGGTACACCCTCCCCCCCTCCCCCACGCGGGGGAGGGGGGAATGGGCGGCGTCGGCGATGTGCCGGAAGGGGGGTCTGCAAGAGCCTTGACGACATGTTGCTGAAGCTCCTCACCGCACTGGTCCTCACTGCCACCCCGGCGCAAGCCGCCCAGCCATCCGATCTTCCCGGGGTCGGCGAACTCGTCGACGAGCACGTCACCTCGGTCATGGCCGAGGAGAAGATCCCCGGCGTGACCGTCACGGTGGTGGCCGGCGGCCGGGAGGTGGTCGACAAGGGGTACGGCTGGGCCGACGTGGAGCGCCGTCTCCCGGTGGATCCCGAGCGCACACGCTTCCTCATCGGGTCGGAGACGAAGCTGTTCACGGCTCAGGCGGCCCTGCAGCTGGTTCATGGGGGCAAGCTGGACCTGGACGCCGACGTCAACGCCTACCTGACCACCTTCAAGATCAGTGACACCTACCCGGGCCGCCCGGTCACCCTGCGGCACCTGCTCACGCACACGGCCGGATTCGACGAGGACCACGTCCTGGGCAGCGGCTCGAACGTCCGGCCGCTGGGCGAGGCACTGGCCGCGACCCAACCCGCCCGGCTGCGCCCGCCCGGCACCGGTGTCTCCTACAACAACTACGGCGTCGCTCTGGCCGGATATCTGGTGGAGACGGTCTCGGGGATGCCCTTCGAGAAGTATGTCGAGAAGCACGTATTCGCCCCCCTCGGCATGAAGGACTCGGTGATCGCCTGCGGCGGGCTGGGAGACACCAGGGCCTACCTGGCGGACGGCTCGACGACCACGGCCGATTGCGCGGACTTCGCCGCCTCCGGCGCGGGGCCCGCGTCGACCGCCTCGGACATGGCCGCGTACCTGCGGGCCCAGCTGGAGCTGGACCCCCGTCTCGGGGCCGGGGTGGCGGCCGAGATGCAGCGGCGGCAGCACACCGAGGATCCCCGGCTGCCCGGTATGGGCTTCATGTGGGAGGAGGCGCCGTACAAGGGGCACCGCATGCTCTTCAAGGCCGGTGACATGCCCGGCATGCACACCTACATGTTCCTGCTGCCGGAGCAGGGCATCGGCATCCACGTCATGTCCAACGGCGATGGCACCGGACGGCACGGGCTGGACGGGTTCGAGCTGGCCTACAAGATCATTGATCGCTATCTCCCGGACGCGCGCCCGCCGTCCGTCGAAGCTCTGCCCGGCGCCTCCGCGAAGCAGTACGAGGGCTGGTACCAGAGCAGCAGGACCAGCCACGGCAGCCTCCTGAAGGTGCAGGCGCTCACGGACTCGCCGGTGCACGTCACCGCGACCGCCGACGGCGGCATCCTCACCACCGGCGTCAAGGGCGGTCAGCGGCACTGGATCCAGTTCCAGCCCGGCGTCTTCCAGGAGGAGGGCGGCTGGGACCGCATCGCCTTCCCCGAGCCGGGACAGCTGGCGATCAGCCGCAGCACGGTCGTCTTCGACCGGATCGGCCCGCTGGACCACCCGTCGCTGCACCTCGCCCTGCTGGCCTTCGCGCTCCCCGTCTCGCTGGCCGCTCTGCTGGGATTCCCCGTGGCGGCGATCCGGGCCCGCAGACGACCGTTCCCGCCTCCCGCCGGGCCCCGCGCCCCGCGCCTGCTCGCCTGGTTGGCCGGTGCTCTCGTGGTCGTCTTCACCGCCGGGTTCGGCAGCTTGCTCGCCGACGAGGGCCGGGCGCTGCCGCTGGTCCTGGAAGGGGCTCCCTCACTGATCGCGCTGCTGGTTCTGGCGTCGCTGTCGGTGCCGCTGGCCGCCGCCCTGCTGGCCTGTACGGCGACGGCCTGGTGGAGGCGCTGGTGGCGGCCGTCGGGCAGGATCGCCTACACACTGGTCGCCCTCGGCGTGACCGCGTTCGCCATTGTGGCGGTCACGTACAACCTCGCCGGTCTCTCGTACACCTGAGCTATGATCCACTCACTTATGCGATCTTCTGTCCGTGTCGTCCGCCGGATCCCGCCGCTCGCCGCGGACATCGCCGTCGCCCTGGCCGTCCTCGCCGCCCACTCGGCTCCCTTCCTGCTGACGACCCGGGCGGCCGACCCGGTGACGGGCTACACGATCCAGCAGTACCTTCCCGTGCTCGGCCAGGTGCTGCCGCTGATCTGGCGGCGGCGGGCGCCCCTGACGGTCCTGGTCGCGGTGACGGCCGCGACCGGCGCGTACCTGCTGAACGATCCCGACACCGCGCCGCAGCCCGTCCCGTACGCGCTGCTGATCGCGGTCTACACGGTGGCCGTGCACGGCTCGCGGCGCGAGCGGACATGGGGGCTGGCCCTCCTCGCCGTCGGCGCCGCCGTCCAGCTCGCCGGGCTGATCCTGCGCACGCCGAGTGCGGACACGACGGTGCGCGGGCTGGTGATGTACGTCGCGGCCTGGGCGATGGGACGGGCGACGGCCAACCGGCAGGCCCACGCCCGCCAGCTCGAACGCGAGAAGGAGATGGAGGCGCGCCGGGCCGTCGAGCGGGAGCGGGCGGCGATCGCCCGGGACATGCATGACATCCTCGGTCATGCGATCAGTCTGATGGTGGTGCAGGCGGAGGCCGGGCCGCTGGCCGTACGGCCTGATCCGGGCCGCGCCGAAGCGGCCTTCGACGCCATCGCCGCAGCCGGGCGCGATGCGATGGACCAGTTGCGCCGCCTGCTCGGACTGCTGGGGGAGGACTCGTCCGAGGCCACTCCGACGGTGGCCCGCATCGGGACACTGGTCGAGAACGTGGACCGCGCCGGGCAGCCCGCCGCCTTGACCATCAGCGGAACACCGCGCCCGCTGCCGCCGGATGTGGAGGCCGCCGCCTACCGGGTGGTCCAGGAGGCGCTCACCAACGTGGTCAAGCACGCCCGTGCGAGCAAGGTCTCGGTCGGGCTCGACTGGAGGGAAGACGCGCTCGTGATCGATGTGGTGGACGACGGCCGCGGCCACACCGGTGGAGCGGGGCACGGACTCGTCGGCATCCGTGAGCGTGCGGCGGCCTGCGGCGGCTCGGTGTCCTTCGACCACGGGCCGGGCCGGCGCGGCTTCACTGTCTCGGTGCGCCTGCCGGGGGCCGCCGCGTGACCATCCGCGTCGTGGTCGCCGACGACCAGGAGCTCGTGCGCAGCGGCTTCGCCCTGATCCTCGACACGCAACCGGACATCACGGTCGTCGCGGAGGTCGGCGACGGCGCCCAGGCCGTGGAGGCGGCGCGCCTCCACGCGCCCGACGTGGTCCTGCTCGACATCCACATGCCGGTCATGAACGGCATCGAGGCCGCCGGGAGGATCTGCGCCGAGACCGCCGCCAGGATCATCATCCTGACCACGTTCAACAACGACGAGTACGTCTACGAGGCCCTGCACGCGGGGGCCAGCGGCTTCCTGCTGAAGGACGTGCGACGGGACGACCTCGTCCACGCCGTCCGCGTCGTCACGGCCGGAGAGTCGCTGCTCGCCCCCGCCGTGGCCCGCAAGCTCATCGACGACGTCATCCGGCGCAACACCCGCCCGCCGGTCGCGGTGCCGGGCATGGACGCCCTGACCGGTCGCGAGAGGGAGACCCTGGCCCTGCTCGGTCGCGGTCTGTCCAACCCCGAGATCGCCGAAGCCCTGGTGGTCAGCGAGCACACGGTGAAGAGCCACGTCAGCAACGTGCTGTCCAAGCTCGGCCTCCGCGACCGGATCCAGGCGGTCATCTGCGCCTACGAGTCCGGCCTCGTCCAGCCGGGCCACTGGCGCCGCTAAAGCCTGTGACCAGCCTGCCGCCCGTACGCTTCGGAGCCGGACTCCCAGAAATTCATCGCGCAGGGCTTGAGCTGGAGGTCCTCCGGAGCGTCTACGGCCGGATCTCATGGACAGCCCGGATGACGGCCGAGCGGTCCACACCGCACAGGACGGCCGGGGCGACGCGCGGAAGCTGGAACCGCATGACGACCGACGTCGCGATGACCCGGTCCGCGAACGGCAGCCGGCGGTCGGACCCGGCACCCTCCTTCCAGATGTGCTGCCGGTCCGCTAGCTGCCGAGGAATCCCTCGATCGCCTCGGCGAAGGTTTTCGGAGCGGTGACCCAGGGGTAGTGAGCCCCGGGCAGCACGATGCTGGTCCCGCGCGGGAAGATCCCGGCCAGCTCGGCCGCGTGCGCGGGCAATGGTCCTGGATCCTGCTCTCCCGCGATCACCAAGACCGGCGCGGTGACCTTCGCCAGGCTCGCCCGGGTCTTCTCGGCAGCGGGCATGTCGGCGTGGAAGCGCTTCGCCGCCTCGACCGAGCGTTCGGCGAACCGCGTGGCGTGCGCTTCGGCGGTCTCGTTCCAAGGACTGTAGAAGAACGGCTGCGCCCTCAGGCGCCGGCTCTCATCGCCCGCGTCCCACGCCTTGAGGTCGGGCAGTCTGCTCTCGTACCAGCTCTCGTCAGCTCGGCGCTCGATCTGGGCGTACCACTGCTCATCGGTTATCTCGATCCCCACCGGGTGCACGCTCGGTGTGACCAACACCAGGTGCCCTATCCGTTCGGGATACCGGGCCGCATACAGCAGCGCCAGCCCTCCGGCCGCCGAATGCCCGAGCAGGTCCATCCGCTCGAACCCCAGACGCACACGCAGCGCCTCGACATCCGCGACCATGCGGTCCATCGCATACGTGTCCGGATCAAGTGGCGCCGCAGATTCGCCGGTTCCTCGGTTGTCCAGCAAGAAGAGCCGACGCTGAGCCGCCAGACCGCCGAGATCTCCCAGGTATCGCGAGGACCGCCCCGGCCCGCCCGGCAAGCAGACCAGCGCCGGCCCTTCTCCCCGCTCATGACAGACGAGCACGGTCCCGTCATACGACGTAAAACTGATCATCCTTCCATCCTCGCATCGCAGCCCCCGAGCGCCGTCACGCCACGATCTCGATCTCCAGCCCAGAGCCAACCGGATAACCGCCCGCGCACCTCGCCACCATCGCGCACCGACGCGTAAGCGCGGGAGTGGAGGCGGCACGGCATGGTCACTGGCCGGGCTTGGCCAGCACCATCGTCCCCGGCCCCTGCGCGGCGCCGGGGCCGGCGACCATCGTGATCGTGTCCGCACCGGCGGGGCCACCGCAGTGCGGACACGTCACCGTGGGCGTGAACTGCTCGCCGCAGGAGTGGATCAGCAGGGCGGGCGGCCCGCCGGGCGGCGTGGACCACCGATCGCCCCAGGCCATCAGTGTGATCAGCGCGGGTACGATGTCGCGCCCGGCCTCGGTCAGGTGGTACTCGTAGCGGACCGGCCGCCGCTGGTAGGCCACCTTCTCCACCACTCCCGCCGCCTGCAGGCGGTCCAGGCGCTGGGTGAGCAGGTTCCGCGAGATCCCCAGGTCCTCGCTCAGCTGGTCGAAGCGGCGCAGCCCGAGGAACAGGTCCCGCAGGATCAGCGGCGTCCACGGTTCGGCCACCACGCCGACGGCCTGCGCGATCGAGCAGTGCATCTCCCCGAACCTGTTCATGACCCCAGCATAGTCAGTTGATAAAGTGAACCCTTGATAGTTCACTTTCAGGACTCACTGGAGGCCCGATGAACGCCACCACTCAGCGCTACCGCGAGGCCGGCGAGGCCAAAGACATCGACGCGCTGATGTCCACGCTCGCCCCCACGGTGATCTTCCGCTCTCCGCTCAGCGCCAGAGCCGGCTTCGCCGGGCACGCCCAGGTCCGCCGGCTGTTCAGCGTCGCCCTCGGCGCCCTGCGGGACCTTCGCTACCACGCCGACGTCGGCGACGACCGCACCCGCATGCTCGCCGCCACCGCCCGTCTCGGCCACCACGAGCTGGAGGAGGCCGCCCTGGTCCGCCTCGGCGACGACGGCCTGATCGAGGAGGTCACCATGTGGATCCGGCCGCTGCCCGCGCTCACCGCGCTGATGGCCGCACTGGGGCCCGGCCTGGCCAGGGCCGCGGGCAGACCGGCACTGGCCGCGTTCGTCGGCGCCTCGGTGAGACCGCTGGCCTTCATGACCGACCTCGGCGACCGCACCCTGGTCCCCCTCGTCACCCCGGAGAGCGGCTGATCCCCGCCCGGAGGGGCGAATGTCGGCTTCAAGCAGCCGACGCCCGCCCCTCCTCGGAATACCCCGTAGCCATGGGACCAGCGATCGTTGTCGCCGTAGCCGCATTCCCGAAGCCGCCGGTCATCCGGAACCGGAATGTCGGTGCCGGCGAATGACGGGGGACCGCACCGCCGCCCACCGCCGTTCCCTCTCATTGATCGTTACTGTCGGGGCTGCCTCCGGGATCGCCACGCACAGGGCCATACCGTTAATTTCTTCGTGATCCTCCCGTTCGTTCAGGAAGCGATCGGTTTCGCCGGAACGCACAGGGGCCGGGTCCGGAGCTGGTAGGAGACGGCGGCGATGGCCAGCGCCCAGCCGTATCCGCCGAACGCCAGCGACGCCGCTCCGCCGATGCCGAGCAGGCCGTCGCCCAGGATGCCCGCACCGGCGAGGACCCCGCTTCCGGTGCCGTACAGGGCGAGGGTCGGCGCGAGCACCCAGACCGGTGCCAGCGGCAGGAACCGGGGCACCCGCCGGCCCGCCAACCACAACGTCCAGCGGGGGAAGACCATGCCCCACGGCCGGACGAGTCCCAGCAGCAGGAACACGGCGAGCCCGACACCGCAGACCCCCGCCAGCACCATGGACCAGGTCGGCCGGAATCCGCCGGGCTCGATTCCGGGGACACCGGCCGCGCCGAGGGCGTGCAGGGTGAGGTAGGGAAGGAACGCGCAGCAGCCGGCGTAGGCGATCCGCCGCACCGCGGAGGGCGCCGCGTGCGGCACGGGATGCCGCCGGCCCGATACCTGCGGTGAATGGGCCCGGCCGCACCGGGGACAGACCCCGGCGCTGCGGCGGGCGTGCGCCAGCGCGGTGGCCACGAACAGGGCTCCCACGACGGCCAGGCACAACCGCTCAGCGAAGGTCACCCAGTCGCTGTTGCCGTGGCGGTCGGTGACGGCACCGGTCAGGACCAGCTGGATCAGGTTGAGCAGCACCCAGCAGCTCCCCGTCAGGGCCAGCGCCGCCACACCCCACGCGCCGGCCGACACCACACCAGGCGGCACTCGTACGCCCCACGGGCGCACGGTGGCGGCTGCGACCCCGGACCCGATGAGCAGCACCGCCGCGCCCGGCCACGTGACGTCGGGCAGGCCGAGGTCCGTGATGCCGAGGAACGAGCGGTACCCCGTGAGCGCGGCCACCAGCAGCACGCAGCCGTACACGGCGGCCGCCCCGCTCGCGGCGCTCCCCGACCACGACGCCCACCGCTGCCACCATCTGATCGATGACGCGACCGCGTGGTCGTCGAAACGGCTCCTCATGCGGACCTCCGCGGGCTGGAGAAGACCGTGGAAGTCTGCTCCACCGAACCTTTGATTTCACTGAGGGGCGCTGAGAACCCTCTCAGCCACGTCGGGTACCGCATGGGGCTGACCTGCGGTGCCGGAACCTCATCCGTCCAGGTCAAGCCGCATGCCGGTACTCCCTGAGTACACCACCGAACCGATCAAGAAGGTGACGTACAGGTCAGGCGTCCCTGCAACGGCTTTTGAATCGGCACACCGCTGCTCGCGGGAAGAGTCCGCCCGTAGGCTCGTAAAATGCACTGGACCACACGGACGCGGGTAACCACGATCGCCGCGGCGCTGATCGTATGTGCGCTCGCGGGTCGGCTCATCACACCGGACGCATCGCCGGTGGCCATCGCGTCGGCCGTGGTGACGTGCTCGGCGGCCGCAGTGGTCATCGCGCTGCGCCCGGTTCGGCACCGGGCCGCCCTCGTCCTGTCGGTGATCGCACCCGCCTCAGCGAGCGTGAGCGTCCTCCACGCTCACCGGTACGGCGACGGGGCGGGCGCCTGGGCGTACATGGAGACGCTCGCCCTGCTGCTGATGGTGATCCTCGTGGTCAGGAACACGCCGGTACGGCGGGCTGTGGCCGCCGGGCTCGTGAGCGGCCTGGCCGAGTCGTTACTCATCCTGCGTGTGGTCCCGGCCTCGTCGCTGCTGGAAGCTGCGGGACTGTGCGCGTTCTGGGGGCTCGGCGCGGCCGGGGCGGTGGTGATCGGGATGCACCTGCGCTGGCTGGACTCCGAGCGCGTGCGATCGGTGGTCGGCGCTCGGCGTGCCCAGCGGCTGAACCTCGCCAGAGACCTGCACGACTTCATCGCACATGACCTCGGAGAGATGGTCATCCACGCGCAAGTGGGCCAGGTCGCATCCGGCCGGGAGAGGAAAGCGCTGCGCCACATCGAGCTGACCGGCCAGCGAGCCCTGGCCGCGCTGAGCGCCACGGTCGGCGCGCTGCACGAGCTGGACGACAGTGCCGCAACAGACGAGGGGATACCCGGCCTTGGAGATCTCCCCCGGATCGTCGAGGACTTCGCCGCACTGGGCACCGTGCCCGCCACGCTCCAGCTGGAACCGGGGCTGGCGGAGAGGTTGCCCAGGCGACTGAGTACGACCCTCGCCAGGATCGTGATCGAGTCGCTGTCCAACGTCCGCCGACACGCTCCTGATGCCGGGTCCGTCGAGGTGAAGGTCGTCGGTACCGGTACGAACGTGACGACCAGCGTCGTCAACGGGCCGGGAAGCGGCACCCCCGCTCACACCTCCACCACCCGGCTGGGCCTTTCGGCCCTGGAGGAACGCGTCAGGTCGCTCGGCGGGCGATTCGCCGCCGCTCCACTCGCCTGCGGCGGATGGCGGGTGGTGGCCGAAATCCCGGTCGATACACTGCTGCCCGATGACTGAGCCGGAGATACGCGTCCTCATCGCCGACGATCACAAAATCGTTCGTACAGGTCTGCGGATGATCCTGGAGAGTCACAATGTCATCGTTGCGGGCGAGGCCGCCGACGGGGCGGAGGCGGTGGAGTCGGCCCGGCGGCTCCGTCCCGACATCGTCCTCCTCGACATTGAGATGCCCCGCCTGGACGGCATCGAGGTCACGAAGCTGCTCTCCCAGCAGTCCCTGCGGGTGGTGATCCTCACCTCGTTCGACAGCGACGACTACGTCTACGCGGCTCTTCGGAACGGCGCCTGCGGCTATGTGCTCAAACACAGCGGACCGGCTCTTCTGATCGAGGCCCTGCACGCAGCGATGGCCGGTGACGCCCTCGTCAGCCCTTCGATCACCGTGCGGCTCCTGCGGAACCTGGCCCGGAGAACCAGCACCGCCGGGACCTTCACCGGCGAACCTCTGACCGAGCGGGAAAAGCAGGTGCTCAGCCTGCTGGCGCGCGGACAGTCCAATGATGAGATAGCCCAGTCCATGGTCATCGCACCCAGCACGGTGAAGACCCACGTACAGAGCGTCCAGCGCAAACTGGGCGCGCGGAACCGTGTCGAGCTGGCGGCTTGGGCATGGGAGACGGGGCACGTCGAGTAGACCGGCGCTGAAGCCGCGGAGCCCTCCCCCCGGGAGGGGATGCGTCTCCCCGTGACGGAGGATGTGCCAGGCCCTCAGCCGGAAGCATCCTGGCCGTGCAATGTCACCGGCGGCAGAGGAGCCCCGACCATGGCCATCACACAGCGAACACCGGTGTCGGTATGGAGCCGGTGGCCGATATGGACCATCCGCGCCGCATGGCTCTGGTCAGCGGTCTACGCCGTTCTCGGCGTGTTCTGGGCGCTGGGCGGTACGGGTTTCCCTTTCGGCGCCGGTGACGTCAACGCCGAAGGCCGGGGAACACTGCTGGCCGAGGCGACGGCGCCGGTCACTGGTGCGATCATGGCCGCACTCGGGGCGGCAGGCACGGTCGCCGCCTGGGCGATGTCCAAGCAGGCGAAACGACCGCGGGCGATCCTGCTCCTCTTCGGTTGGAGCCTGGCCGCGCTCCTGGTGCTGGTGCTGCCCGAGATCCGCGCGCTCACCATCGTTCTGTTCCCGCTTATCTTCCTGATGCTCGACAAGATGGACTGGCCGATGGTGAACTTCCTCATCCTCACGGTCGGAGGGTTCCTCTGGGCCGGCGCCACGCTGGCCTACCAGCGAGCGAGCAGATCGGCGTGCGCCCACTGCGGTCGCGGGGCCGAGGGCGGCAGGGGACGGGTGGAAGCATGGGTGCTGCGCCGGGGCCGGATGCTCACATACATCGCCGCCGCCGCACCCTGGGGTTATGCGCTGGTACGGCTGGCCTGGGTGCTGGACCTTCCCCTCGGCGTTCCCCCGGAGTTCCTGCGGCAGATGGAATCCGCCAACGGCGGAGCAGGTGCCAAGGGCATGGAACTCGTCCTTGCCGGAATGTGCGCCGCCGGCTCGGTCCTGACCATAGGACTGGTGCGACGTTGGGGAGAGGTTTGGCCGGGCTGGGTTCTCGGGCTCGCCGGCCGTCCTGTCCCGGTGGCCTTTCCTGTGGCGTTCGCGGGCCTTGCGGCGGCCGGCGTCACCGCCGTCGGCCTGTCCTGGGCGCGCGACCTGCCCGAGTTCGTCGCCAACGGCCTGACTCTTGACATCGAAGGCCATCGAATGGGACCGATCTTCGGCCTGCCCATCCCGTCGTTTCTCCTCTGGGGCGTCTCGCTTGGTCTTGCGGCCCTTGCGTACTACTACCGGCGCACGGGCGACTGCGTACATTGCCGCACCGCACCGGCGGAATCGGCAACGAAATAGAGCGTGTACCGCTTCAAAATCCATCGTGCAGAGCTTGAGCTGGGATTTCTCCGAAGCGGCTATGCGGCTCGGTGGTCATCGTTGATCAGCCCGTCGAGCACCTTCCGGCGTTCGATCCGCCCTTCCAGAGGGACGACGGTCTGCTCGCCGTAATCGGGTGGCTGCACAAGGACCGATCTTGCCGGAACCGCCGCCTCAGGTCGATCCGCAGGTCAGGCACCCCGCGACGATTTTCGAAGCGATACAGGTCCGCACCTCGGCCCGACCCGTGCGAGCCGGTGATGCGGCCCCGGGCGGATGCGGATGCCCGACCGCGGCAGATGCCAGATGATCTATAAGGCGATAACTTCGTGTCATGAAATGGGCTGGATGGCGGCTCGGCGGCAGGCACGCCGCCGACGCGGCGGTGGCGGTCGTCGTGGCGCTGCTCATCAGATACGCCATCGTTGATCCGCCGGGGCCGTCGGTGCCCTGGCCCGCCTGGTCGGCCTGGCCGGTGGCGGCGGTCGTGAGCTTTCCGATCGCGGTCCGGCGGCACCGGCCGCGGGCCGTGCTCGGGTTCGCGTGTGCCGCGGCCGCGGTGGCGACCACGGCCGGCGCCGTCGCGGCGGGCGCGATCTGGCTGACTTTCATGCCGACCGTGCTCGTGCTGTACCTGGTGGCCTCCACCGCCTCGGTCGCATGGTCGGCGACGGCCCTGGCGGCCTGCCTGTCCGCCGCGGTGAGCGCGATCCTGATCTTCTACGCGCAGGTGTTCCCCGGCCTCGCGCCCGCGGCCACACCCAGCGAGATATCGCCGGCCTGGCCGATCGAGATCGGCGTGGTCGGTGTGCTCCTGACTGTCGCGTGGGCCGTGGGGGCGGTCGTGCGCTGGAAGCGGGACACCACCGCCCGCCTCGTCCGCCACCTCGCCGAGTCCGCGGTGTCCGACGAACGCCGGCGCATCGCCCGGGAACTGCATGATGTGATCGGCCACAGCATGAGCCTGATCGCCGTCAAGGCCACCGTCGCCAACCACCTCGCCGAGGCCCGCCCGCAGGAGGTGCGCGCCGCGCTGGCCGTCATCGAGCAGACCAGTCGCAGCACTCTGGCCGAGATCCACCGGGTGCTCGACCTGCTGCGCTCCGACGGCGACCCCCGGCAGGACCCCGTGCCCGCGCCCGGCATGGCGGACCTGCCCGAGTTGGCCGTCCACGCCCGCTCGGCCGGAATCGAGGTGGACCTGACCGTCCGCGAAGAGGCCGCGCTGCCCCCCGCGGTCGCGATGTCGGTGTACCGGATCGTGCAACAGGCCCTGACCAACGTCATCACCCACGTGGGCCCCACCCGCTGCGCGGTCACCGTGGACGTCGACGGGCGCCAAGCCGCGATCGAGGTCGTCGACGACGGCCCCCACCACGGCCGGCCGCCACGGGCGAACCACGGCGGACACGGCCTCGTCGGCATGCGCGAACGGGTCAAGATGTACGGAGGCACGTTCAGCGCCGGACCCCGGCCCGAAGGAGGCTTTCACGTGTCAGCTCGACTGCCCTACGACCCGAACGGCAGTGTGAGATGAGCCTCGACGACATGATCACCGACGACATGATCATCGACGCCGCCCCGCACGACCCGTCCCCGCCCGTCCGGGTCCTGCTGGCCGAGGACCAGGTCCTGATCCGCGACAGCTTCAAGGTCCTCATCGACGCCACACCGGGGATGTCCGTCGTGGGCGAGGCGGGCACCGGCACCGAGGCCGTGCTCCTGGCCCGCCGGCAGCGACCCGACGTCGTCCTCATGGACGTGCGCATGCCCGACATGGACGGCATCGAGGCGACCAGGCGCATCTGCGCCGACCCGGCCAGCGCCGGCGCCCGCGTGCTGATCCTCACCACGTTCGATCTGGACGAATACGTGTACGCCTCGCTGCGGGCCGGTGCGAGCGGATTCCTGCTCAAGAGCGCCGGCGCGGCCGAGCTGCTGGCCGCCATCCGCATCGTCGCCTCCGGTGAGGCGCTGCTGGCGCCCACCGTCACCCGTCGGCTCATCACCGAGTTCCTGCACGGCCCCCGCCCCGCCCCGGCCGCGCGCGACCTCGCCGACATCACCCAGCGCGAGCGCGAGGTGCTCGCCCTCATCGGCAAGGGGATGTCCAACGCCGAGATCGCCGAGCACCTTCATCTCACCGTCGGCACGGTCAAGACCCACATCGGCCGTCTCCTGGCCAAGCTGCAGGCCCGGGACCGGGCCCAGCTCGTCATCGCCGCCTACGAAGGCGGGCTCGCCACCACCCCGGACGGCCGCCGGTAAAACAGGCCGTGTCTGTTCTGTTCCCCCGCAGGCGCAAGGAGGTTCTCGCCCATGAGGCCGTCGCCCGATCCGGTCTTCACCGTCGTCGTCCCCGGGCCGTGCCTGCGGCCTGGGCAGCGTGCCGCTGGGCGGGATGTCACTTGATCGCTATTTCAGCATATTGATCAGTCACCGGCGAGAGTGACTCCTGCTCCGCTGATCTGCTCCAGAAGGGCTTTCACGGTCGCGCCCACATGCTCAGCGAAGGTCCGGCCCGCAGAGGCGTCATAGATCCCGACCCCAGCCGCACTCCTCCTCCCGACGAGGGCGCTCAGACCAATCGGCCGGTTGCGAACCACCCAAAGTCAGAGGTTCAGGAACGGGCACCCAGCCCGCGGCCCCGTTCTGGGCGGCCGGCCCATGGCCGGCGTCACCGGACGGCGACCGGAAAGCCCACGACCGCCGCTACCGGCCAAGCGGGTCGCGGCGACGACGGCCTCGGCTGGTCGACGGTGGCGTATCCGACGGTCAGCGCCGCGGCAACGGCCATCACCGCGTCGGCGACGCCCTTTCCACCGATCCGCCGCCACTCCATGACGCGAGGTTATCGCCTCAACAGATCATCCGGCGTCTGCCCACGGTCGGACATCCGCATCCGTCCAAGGTCGCATCACCGGCCCGTGCCTGCCCGCCAAGATGCGACCCGGGCCAGACGCGCACCCCCCGCCCCACCCAGCACCATTCTGGTGTGCCCCGGCAGACCGGCCCAGGCACACCACTACGGACAGGACGGGCAGCACTCCATGAGCATCGACCTCCACGGGCGCATCACACGGTGGCGGCAGACCGGCGCGGACCGGCGGGCTGCCAACACCGCCGCCAACCTGGACCGCCAGCCGGCGTTCCCCGGCCGCTGGGTGAGCGCCGCCTCACTGATCGCCGGCCCCACCCTGATCATGATCGGGACGCTCCTGCGCTCCTCGTTCTACTACTTCGTCCCTTACCAGCTCGTCGCCTACACCCAGCATCCCACCCTCATCACCGCCGCCTACGCCTGCTTCGCCTTCGGGTTCGTGCTGCTGCTGCCGGGGGTCGTGGCACTGGCCCAGCGAATCACCGCCACCAGCCCGCTGTGGGGACTGTGGGGCGGCTGCCTGGTGATCGTCGGCCTGTTCACCCGGACCTTCCAATTCGGCACCGATCACCTGGCCTTCCACCTGACCGACACCCTGGGCCTGCAGACCATGCTCACCGGCATCGACGGCTACTACGACGCCTGGCGCGAGACGGTCTGGCACCCGTTCCGGTCCATGTCCGGGCCGGCCTTCTTCGGCTGGGTCGTGCTGGCCATCGGCGCCTACCGCTCCGGCGCCCTGGGACTGGGCCGCTCCATCGCCCTGGGCCTGATGTCGGCACTCGCACTCGGGACGCTCAAGGGCACCGAACCGCAGTCCTTCATCGCCGTGGGCGGCCTGTGCCTCGCCTTCATCCCCCTGGGCATCTCGCTGCTGCGCAGCGGCCCCCCGCCGACCAGGCGCGCCATGATCTGGATCGCCGTCCTCATCGCCATCCATGTCCTCATGACGGGCTTCGGCCCGCGAGGATGACGACCCGGACCGGTGGTACGCCGGTGAGCCCGACGAAGGCGGCGCTGTGCGCCGCCTTTCGGCCCGTCGTCCGCTCGGCGGCCGGGCATGCGCCCTGGGGCCGGTCCCGGCCGCCGGCGGCTCGGGCCCCCACCACCTACGGACCATGACCTACCATCGCCGAATGCTCGTCGTGCTCGTGAACGGTCTGCCCGGCTCAGGTAAGACGACCCTCGCCAAGGCCCTCGCCCACGCTTTCGGCCTCCCCCTCCTGAGCAAGGACCGCATCAAGGAAACCCTCGCCGACACACTCGGCACCACCGCACCACCGGGCATGACCGACCGGCGATGGAGCCGGAAACTCGGCGCCGCAGCAGGCGAAACCCCCTGGGCGCTCCTCGCCGACACCAAGCACGGTGCGGTGCTCGAAAGCCCATGGCTCGCGAATCTGCGGCCGATCGTCGTCGCCGGTCTGCAGAAAGCCGGCGTCACCGGAATCCATGAGGTGTGGTGCGACGTCCCCGTCCCCCTCGCGCGTCGGCGATACGAGGAACGATCAGCCGACCGGCACCCCGTCCACCATGACTCCCGTGTCGACGATCAGCAGTGGGCCGAATGGGCACGCCAAGCAGAACCACTCGCTCTCGGCCCCGTGCACCGCGTGAACGCCGCTCTGGCCGTGGACGTCACCGAGCTGGCAGAACAGATACGCCGAATGACCATGGCCGACGCCTCCGGCGGGGACACTCCGGCTCCGGGGTGATCAGGAGGCAGAGGCGTGCGCGCCTGCGTCGACAGCGCGTGATTCCCATGGAGCCGGGTGGCCGTCTCCGGCACTCGCCTCTGCAGGTTTGGACGCGTGACCTCGCGCGGCGAGGCCGCCGCGCCGCTGCTGAAGGCTCCTGTGAGTCCTCTCAGTCCGGCTCAGCTTCGCCACAGGATCTCCCTCGTAAATTGCGGGAACATGACCAACACGCCACGTATCACAGCAGTGCCCCGGCGGCCGGATCATGACTGAAAACGCGCGCACGGTGAGCGTGCCAGGGCTTGGCCGGTGGCGTGGGCGGCCGTCCTGGGCGGTGTACGCGACCTTCGGCTGGGCGCTGGTGTACGGCGGGTTCGGCCTGATCGCGGCGCTGACCGGAACCGCGGTGTTCTACCGTGCCGCCGAACCGCTGCCGGTCGGCCTGAACTGGATCATCGTGGTCGTGGCCGCCGCGGCGTCGGTGACGCTCTTGGCCGCCGTACGGCTCTGGGACCGGCGCGTTCCCCGGCCGGTCATCCCCGTCACGCTGATCGGGCTGTGCGTGCTGACCGGCGCGGCCGCATTCGGCCTGCTGATGGACGCGGTCACGTTCGCCTTCACCCAGGGTGTGGACAGCTGGACGGCTACCGCCAACCGGGTCCTGGCCGCCGTCGGCGTGGTGCTGCTCGTCGCCACGGCCCGGTCCTACCGCTCCGCCTCCGGCGCCTGCGTGCGATGCGGCGCCGTCCACACCTCCCCCACCGCACGGATCAGCCCGGAGCCCGCCCCCGCTCCCCCGCGCGTCCGCGTGCTGGCCTATGCGGGCGCCGCGGCGTTCCTGCCGTACGCGGCCATGAAGACGACGTGGGCGCTGGGCGGGACCTTCGCCGGCGTCAGCGGGGCACAGATGCTGGCGACGATGGAGCACAACGGCGCCTCCGGAGTGCTGCTCACCCTCGAACGGTGGGGCGTCGACGCCACGGCGCTGCTGGCCGCGCTTGGGGTGTTCCTCATCTTCGGCCTGGTACGGCCGTGGGGGCAGACCTTTCCCCGGTGGACGCCCGCTCTGCGCGGCAGGCGCGTGCCTCGCTGGCTGCCGCTGGCCCCCGCGCTGATCGGCGCCGCCACGCTTGTCCCCTACGGAGCGGTCGGACTCGTCTACGCCGCGCTCGGCACCTCAGGTGCGGTGACCGTCTCCCGTGGGGACTTTCCCACCCCAGAGGATGCCCTGCTGGTGACCTGGATCGGGCTCGGCGCCTTCGCCGTGTACGGCATCGCGCTGGCTGTGGCCGCCTGGTCTTACCTGCGCCGCACCCGGCCGATCTGTGCGGCCACCGGAGCGAGGGCTCCGGCATGAATCACCTGCTCCGGCGGTGCTCGACGTACGGGAGCGCAACGGCGGCGGCAATGCCCGCTCCGCGCTTCCGGGGGGCGACGGCCGACATCGCATGGCGCCGTGCCGGAAGGACCGCCTTCCTGCCGAAGTCCGGTGCTTTTGTGTCACCAGAGGGAGGATGACTGCGGTTATGGCGTTGTCGACGGCGTTCACGAAGTTGTTCGGTGTACGGCACCCGATCGCGCTGGCGCCGATGAGAGGGTCGGCCGGTGGTGCGCTGGCGGCTGCCGTCTCCCGCGGAGGCGGGCTCGGATTGCTGGGCTCCGGGAAGGGGGATCGGGATTGGCTGGCCCGCGAGCTGCCGATCATCGCCCGTGCCGGGAAGCCGTGGGGCATCGGATTTCTGACCTGGGCGATCGATGTCGGTGCGGTCGAGCGGGCGTTGGAGCACAACCCCCGGGCGGTCATGTTGTCCTTCGGAGACCCGAGCCCGTTCGCCGAACGCATCCGCCGGGCAGGACACCGAGCGCAGCAGCGCCCTGGATATCGCCCGAGGCTCCCGGTGGTCGTCGAACTACACCGCCCGCACCCACGGCCATCCGTTCCTCGACCGATGGCGGGACCGGGAAGCGGAACTTGCCGCGGATCCTCACGCTCAACAGACCTATCAGGCCGACGTGGCACGGGGCGAGGTGCCTCCGCTGCCGGTGTGGGCCAGCGAGGCCATCGACCTCATCACCGACCTGACCCGCAGCCGATCTTGCCGACGCTCTGGCCGTACAGGCCGAGCAGGCTCTCGCACGAGCGGGGAGACACTGACGGGAAGACCTGCCGGGAGCGGCCCTCCGGCAAGACTGCGATCTGTGTCGATGACATTGTCGGCAGGCGCACATTTCCTGCGGCATCACCCCTTTCGGTTTGCCCGGCCGGTCTGCCTCCCGTGCGAAGGCGGACCGGCGGACGCGGAGTGACCTGGGCGTGTGGTGTCACCCGGGCTTGACGGCCTTGCGCATCCCATGGGCGGGGGCCATGTTAGCGATAACATTCCGCAGTGCAGCCCTCCTTCGGTACCCCGACGTCTTCGGTGGTGATGGCGGCGAGTAAATACGGCAGACCAGAGGCCGTCAAGGGGCGGCGGTCCCGTACACGACCATGCCAGGCAGGTGCCGCTCGTCTGCGCAGCCCATCCTCGCGTCCGCAACTTGCGGATGTCTTATGAAATTTTCACAGGCGACCTCCTGCTTCTTTGCTCTCCATGAGACCCCTTGCGACTCAAGACGTCGATCGAGGAGCATCGTTTCAAGATCGATAGTTCCGAAAATTTCGCTTAAGTATTGACATGTTTCTGTTGCGTTTCCACACTGATCTCCGAGGCGGCCGGCCCTGCCTGATGTGGTGATCGGCGAGGGCCGCCGGCCATGACGCCACCGTGGTGTGCGCCTCCGGTCCGGGGTGCGGCGTCGTTCGCCGGATTTCCGCATATCCCTCTTCCCGTGATTTCAGCATGGAGTCAGGTATGGGCATGAAGGCTTTACCCTCGTCCGCGTACGAACGCTTCGGCGCCCTCCGCGGCATCGTGAGCGCCGTGAGCGTCCTGGGGGTCGTAGGCGCGGCGCTGATGGTGTCGGTTCCCGCAGATGCGGCGGCGAGCACGCTGGCCGCCGCCGCCCAGCAGAGCGGCCGGTACTTCGGCACGGCCATCGCCGCCGGCAGACTGGGTGACCAGACGTACACGACGATCGCGAACCGCGAGTTCGACATGATCACCGCCGAGAACGAGATGAAGATCGACGCCACGGAACCCAACCGAGGGCAGTTCAACTTCAGCGCCGGCGACCGGGTCTACAACTGGGCGGTGCAGAACGGCAAACGGGTGCGCGGCCACACGCTCGCCTGGCACTCTCAGCAGCCGGACTGGATGCGGTCGCTCTCCGGCAGCAACCTCCGCCAGGCGATGGTCGACCACATCAACGGCGTGATGGGGCACTACCGAGGCAAGATCTACGCCTGGGATGTCGTCAACGAGGCCTACGCCGACGGAAACTCCGGTGGTCGGCGCGACTCCAATCTCCAGCGGACCGGCAACGACTGGATCGAGGTGGCCTTCCGCACCGCGCGGGCCGCCGACCCGTCCGCCAAGCTGTGCTACAACGACTACAACATCGACAACTGGAGCTGGGCCAAGACGCAGGGCGTCTACAACATGGTCCGCGACTTCAAGCAGCGCGGCGTGCCGATCGACTGCGTCGGCCTGCAGTCGCACTTCAACAGCAACAGCCCCTACAACAGCAACTACCGCACGACCATCCAGAGCTTCGCAGCCCTGGGTGTCGACGTGCAGATCACCGAGCTGGACATCCAGGGCGGCTCGGCCACCACGTACGCCAACGTCGTCAACGACTGCCTGGCGGTGCCGCGCTGTACCGGCATCACGGTCTGGGGGGTTCGCGACAGCGACTCCTGGCTCGGCGCCAACGCCAGCGCGCTGCTCTTCGACGGCAACGGCAACAAGAAGGCCGCGTACAACTCCGTCCTGAACGCGCTCAACAACGCGGGTCCGAACCCCACGTCCTCGCCGACCGTCACTCCCACGCAGAACCCCGGTGGCGCGGGACAGATCCGGGGTGTGGCATCCGGACGGTGTGTGGACGTGCCGAACGCCACGACGACCGACGGCACGCAGCTCCAGCTGTGGGACTGCCACGCCAACGCCAACCAGCAGTGGGCCTACACGTCCGCACAGGAGATCCGCGTCTACGGCAGCAAGTGCCTGGACGCCGCCGGCACCGGCAACGGCGCCAAGGTGCAGATCTACTCCTGCTGGGGCGGCAACAACCAGAAGTGGCGCGCCAACTCGGACGGCTCGATCGTGAACGTCCAGTCGGGTCTGTGCCTCGACGCCGCCGGCACCGGCAACGGCGCCCAGCTCCAGACCTACTCCTGCTGGGGCGGCAACAACCAGAAGTGGACCTGGAACCGGAGCTAGGAGGACGGATCATGAGACGGCACCAACCGGTGCCGATCGGGGCCGGGACGGTGATCGCCGCAGTGGTCGCTGCGCTGATCACCGTCCTGGCCGGTCTCGTCGCCGTGGCGCCCAAGGCAAGGGCGGCGACGTTGACCCGGATCGGCGACTTCGGGGCGAACCCCGGCAACATCCAGATGCACCTCTATGTTCCCGACAACGTGGCCGCGCGTCCCGGCGTCCTGGTGGCGATGCACGGCTGCAACGGCCAGGCGACCCACTTCCACCAGCAGACGGAGTTCGCGTCCCTGGCGGACCGGTACGGCTTCCTCGTCATCTATCCGCAGGCCAACAAGAGCGCCAACGGCCTGTCGAACTGCTTCGACGTGTGGTCGAACGAAGCACTCCGGCACGGGGGCGGCAGCGACCCCGTCTCGATCGTGTCGATGGTGAACTACGTCGTGCGGCGCCACAACGGTGACCCCGCGAGGGTGTTCGCCACCGGTTTCTCCTCCGGGGCGATGGAGACCGTCAACCTGCTCGCCACCTATCCCGACGTGTTCAAGGCCGGCGCTCCCTTCGCCGGTGTGCCCTTCGGCTGTCTCGGCCCGCCCGGTTGCAACGACCGGACACCGCAGCAGTGGGGCGACCTGGTCCGCAACGCCTATCCGGGCTACACCGGTCCCCGGCCCCGGTTGATGGCCTGGCACGGCACCGCGGACGACGTGCTGAACTTCAGCATGCTGCAGAAGGAGGTCGACCAGTGGACCGACGTGCACGGGGTGAGCCGGACGCCCACCTCGACCACCAGCCCGCAACCGGGCTGGACGCGGAGGCTCTACGGGTCCGGCCAGGTCGAGGCCTACACCGTCAGCGGAGCCGGGCACAACCTGCCGCACCCCGGGATGGCCGTCCACGCGATCCGGTTCTTCGGCCTCGACGGCGCCGGTCCCACGCCCACACCGACGCCGACCCCGACGCCCACCCCGAGCTCCACCCCGGGCGGTGACGGCCGGATCAGGGGCGTCGCCTCCGGGCGCTGCCTGGACGTGCCGAACTCGAGCACCGCTGACGGCACGCAGCTCCAGCTGTGGGACTGCCACGGCGGCGCCAACCAGCGGTGGGCCCTCACCTCATCCCAGGAGCTGCGGGTCCTCGGCGGCAAATGCCTCGACGCGGCAGGGACGGGCAACGGGGCCGGGATCCAGCTCTACTCGTGCTGGGGCGGCGCCAACCAGAAGTGGCGCGTCACCCCGGACGGGATGATCGTCGGCGTGCAGTCCGGGTTGTGCTTGGACGCCGCCGGGACGGGCAACGGCACCCGCCTCCAGCTCTACTCGTGCTGGGGCGGCGCCAACCAACGATGGACCCTGGGCGCCACCTGACGCACCCCGGTCTGGGCGGTCCCTTGAGGACGGCGTTCGTCCATGCCTCACGCAGGCTGAAGGAGTCGCCGGACAGGCCGATCGCCGAGGATGTCGGCGACGTCGCCCCCGTTCCGCTGCGGGCCGGTCTTCTCGCGGATGCTGTTGGGGTTGATGCTGTAGAGGATCGGGCGGCCGGTGGCCGCCAGGGCGTCGCGCATCTCCGCGTGACCCGGGCGGGCTCGGCCTTCCACCGAGCCCGCCGCGCCGGCCCCGTCCGGGGCCGGCTCCGTGTCACGCCGTCAGCGCTGCAGTGTCAGCAGACCCGGCCGGTAGGGCAGGAGGCCGTAGTCGCCGCCGGAGTTGGGGCTGCGTCCCTGGTAGAGCAACTGCAGATTGCAGGGATCGACGGTCATGGTCTGATCGGGGCTGGTGCGGATCAGTTCGCCGTGGCTGATGTCGTTGGTCCAGGTGGCGCCGCTGTTGGCCTTGCCGGCGAAGGGATTGCCCTCGGTCGCGGCCTGCGGTGTCCACGAACCGTTCAGGCTGGTGGCCGTGAACGAGCGGAAGTAGCGGCCCTGCGAGCCGATCGCCTCGACGATCATGAGATAGCGGTTCTGGCCCTGGAGCTTGTAGACCTGGACGGCTTCGAACAGGTTGTTCGTCGTGTCGCTCATGACCACCGTCGACGCCGTACCGAAACTGCCCGGGAAGTTCCCGATCGGCATGCTCGCCCGGTAGATCTTGCCGTTGTCCCCGGCGAAGAACAGGTACATGTTCGTGCCGTCACCGATGAGAGCCTGGTCGATGGGGCCTGTTCCGGAGCCGGTGATGCTTCCGGAGAAGAGCACCTGCTCCGATGACCAGCCGTTCGGGTTGGCGGGGTCGCTCGACGTCCGGTAGGAGAAGGCGGTCCTCCCCCACTGGTAGGCGAGCACCCAGACGTTCTTCGGGGCGAAGTAGAAGAGCGTGGGCGCGACGGCGGAGAAAGGCATCGTGTTCTGGCTGGCCGAGGCCATCTCCGACCAGTTGGTGAACAGGCCGAAGTTCATCGAACCCCACCTCGTCCCCGTGTCGTGCGTCGTCGCGTAGACGAGCTGCCTGCCGTTGTAGGGGGCGACGGTGAAGTCCTTGAGCGAGACCCATCCCGACCTCGGCTGCGCCAGCGGGCCCGTCGACGTCCAGCGGTACGTCGACGGGAGAGCGCACGTGCCGCCCGGATCGGGGTCGCCGCCGACCTTCACGAGTTGCCACTGCTGGTTGGCGCCGCCCCAGTCGTCGTACTGGACGATGTTGGCGCCGTCGGCGGTGGAGCCTCCCTGCACCTCCAGGGCCTTGCCGCTGTTGCGGTTGATCAGCCGTACGTGGCCGTCGGCGGAGTCGGCCAGGCGCCACTGCTGGTTGGCGCCGTTCAGGTCGGCCCACTGGACGATCGAGCCGCCGTTGGCGGTCGAGAAGTTGTAGACGTCCAGCACCTTGCCCGAATGGCGGGACTTGAGCCGGTAGTGGCCGCCGCCGGAGTCGACGAACTGCCACTGCTGCTGGTTGCCGTTGTTACGGCTCCACTGGGTGATGCGGGCTCCGTCGTTGGTCGCCAGGTTGTAGACGTCCAGGGCCTTGCCGCTGTTGCGGTTGACCAGGACGTACCAGGCGCTGGTGTCGACGGTGGCCGCGTTCGCCGGCTGGGCGGCCACGAGCAGGCTCACGAGCAGCGTGGCCGCGGTCGTGAGGATGGCCAGGGGTCTGATTCTCACTTCGTACTCCGATTCCATCAAGGCTTTGTCGCTGTGCCGCCCGCAGCGGGCCGGCCGGGATGCCTTTCTGTGTTGAGGGGTGTGTTTCGCGCCCTGACCGGGCGACGGATGCGGTCAAGGGGTGGTCAGGTCGAAGCGGCGCACGGTCACCGAGCCGCCGAGAGCCCGGGTGGCGTAGTTGAAGATTCCGAAGCGGTATCCCATGAAGAACTGCCAGGCGTTGTTCAACGTGAAGGCCGGGCCGAGGCTGACGAAGTTCGTCCCGTCGGTGCTGTAGGAGAAGCGGGCCTGCCTGCCCGATCCCGGGCGGATGTCGGCGTTGGCCCTGAGCCAGATCCGGCCTCCGGAGATGTTCGCGCCCGCCTGTTCGGTGCCGGTGCCTGTGGTCTGCCACGAGCTGTTCATGGTCAGGCCGCTGGTCATCACGACCCGGTTGACGCCGTTGTCGCGTCTGACGCCGATCCAGGCCGACTGGTCGCGCAGCATCGCCAGCCCGGCGCGGTCGCCGTCGGCCATCTGGGAGTAGTCGAGCTCGATCGTCGCGGTCGACGACGGGCCCTGGATGCGGTGGGTCAGGGTGTTGCGGGCGTTGTAGAGGTCACCGGTGACCGTGGCGGTCTGCAGGCGCAGGCCGTCGCCGGTGGAGAAGCGGCCGGTGTCGGGGTTGTGGTTCCACTCCCACCGGTGACCGAGGCTGCCCGAGGTGAAGGTGTCCGGACCGGTCATCGAGACCACCGTGCGGTTGGTCCGGATGTTCGGCCGCGGGTACTTCACGCCCCAGCCTCCGTTCACGGTCTGGACGGTCGGCCAGTCGTCGGTCCAGGTGATCGGGGCGAGTGCCGGGACCCGGCCTCCGGGGTAGGCGTCGACGAACGACATGTAGTACCAGTCTCCGGCCTGGGTCTGCACGAGCCCGCCCTGATGGGGGACGCCGCCGCCGGAGATCGGGCCGGGCATGTCGAGCAGGACCCGGCGCATCTCGTACGGGCCCCACGGGGAGGTGGAGCGGAGCACGTACTGGCCGTTGGCCGGGCGAGTGAGCCAGACGTAGTAGTAGCCGCCCCGCTTGTAGAAGCGGGCGCCCTCCAACGTGCCGACGCTCGAAGGGGTCTGGAACACCTGCTGGGCGCGCACCTGGCTGAGGCCGTCGGCCGAGAGCTGCGCCACGCTGATGGTGCCGTTGCCGTAGGCGACGTACATGGTGTCGTCGGTGTCGATCAGCAGGCCGGCGTCGTAGTAGCAGTTGTTGATCTGCGAGCGCTTGGTCCACGTGCCGTCGACGGCGGAGGCGGTGTAGACGTACGTCCGGTTGAACTCGACGCAGCCGATCCAGTAGTAGGTGCTGTTGCTGGGCCGGTGGTTCAGGGCCGAGGCCCAGATGCCCTTCACGTACGCCCGGCCGCCGTTGAGGTCGTAGGCGCCCGAGTCGAAGTCGAGCCTCGGGACCGAATGCCCGGCGTACTCCCAGTCGACCAGGTTGTAGGAGCGCAGGATCGGCGCGCCCGGCGAGTAGTGCATCGTCGAGGCCGAGTAGTAGTAGGCGTCCCCGACCCGGATGATGTCGCCGTCGGCGAAGTCCTGCCAGACGACCGGGTTGGCGTAGGTGTCACCCGGATCGGGGTCGCCGCCGACCTTCACGAGTTGCCACTGCTGGTTGGCGCCGCCCCAGTCGTCGTACTGGACGATGTTGGCGCCGTCGGCGGTGGAAGCGTTCTGGACCTCCAGGGCCTTGCCGCTGTTGCGGTTGATCAGGCGGAGGTAGCCGTCGGCGGAGTCGGCCAGGCGCCACTGCTGGTTGGCGCCGTTGTGGTCGGCCCACTGGACGATGGAGCCGCCGTTGGCGGTCGAGAAGTTGTAGACGTCCAGGACCTTTCCGGAGTGGCGGGACTTGAGCCGGTAGTGGCCGCCGCCGGAGTCGACGAACTGCCACTGCTGCTGGTTGCCGTTGTTACGGCTCCACTGGGTGATGCGGGCTCCGTCGGCGGTGGACAGGTTGTAGACGTCCAGGGCCTTGCCGCTGTTGCGGTTGACCAGCACGTACCAGGCGCTGGTGTCGACCGTGGCGGCCGACGCCTGGGCCGTGAGGAACACGCCCACGAGAAGCAGAGACGAGAAAACCGCGAGCACGGACCTCACCGGAACCTCCGGAGGTTGCCGGTCGCACCGTTGTCGTCGGCGTGCACGACCTGCGCGTTCTGCAACGCATGGCTGCTCGGCGCGGAGAGGCCGCCGCTCAGGAGGAATGTTAGCGATAACATTCTTCCGCTCATGAAGTCACCCCGGAGATCGTGTTCTGGCGGCGGGCAGCGTTCTCCGTGGACCATCTGCCAGTGACATCGCGTCGCGGTCGGCCTCGCCCGTGGTGACCCGGCCTCTCCTCGGTGAGCGGGCGGCGTTCCGGCAGGAAATGACGGCTCGCCCGCCGGGGAAGGTGGAGACCGACGCCGGGCCGTCGGTCGCGATCCCCCCGGCGATCCGGTGGACGACCGGTGAGCGGCTTGACGTTGTGGACGGTCGGCGCGCTGAAACCGCCGCATCCGTCGACGTTCTGGTAAGGCCGCGACTGTTTGGCGGTCGTGCTCGGCGCCGCATGAGCCGGTGGGGCCGCCGTGAAGGACGAGCGCACCGAGGCGGGGGCGGCGGCCGGGCATGGGCCGCCGTGCAGGGCTGCTTTCCGCCGTGCCTTCCGCGCGGGGTCACGCGGCCCGACCCGCGCCTTCGCACGAGCGTCCATTGAACCGCGGGCCGGGGCGGAAGCATTGGCGCCTCGGCTTACCAACCGGCGGGCAAGCGGTCTGTTGTGCGCGGTCGCCGGGGATGAGGGGGGCATCCAGGGCTCCTTGACTGGTCGAAGGTGCGGCCTCGCGAATTGTTAGCGCTAACATAAGATCGTGCGGAGCCGCATGACCGACTCCGGAATGCGTTGTCGCGGAGTACATCCGATGGCTCGGCCCGGTGTCAACGAGAGACAATCCCTGCCAACTCGGCGCTACTGTCGGAAAGCGGCCCGACCTGCGATTTCGTCCGAGGCGAGACCGCGCCACACCGTCCGCGCCTGTGAAAGTTTCACAGAGGCCACCAGGCATCAATGACCTGACTTCAGGCGTATCAATGGCCGACGTTACAAGTGCCGGACATTCATCCGTCCAGGTCAAGCCGTATCTCGACACTCCTGGGGACATCCTCGACGCCGATCATGCCGACGATCGATCGCCGATCATCTCTGTGAGCCGTACGAACGGTCTGCGCCACCCTGCAACCACCGGGACAAGGGGATGGAAGGCGGCGTGGATCATCGAGCGCGCAGCCGAGAGCGGCGCGAAGTCATGGCTGGCGGGGTGGCGGATCGGCGACGGGCGGGACGGCGAGGAGGACTTCGAGACCTGCGAGATCACCCGCCGGATTCTGCGGGGGGACGCGATGGATGCGCCCCAGGCCGTCCGCCTGCAACGCCCGCCGGCGCCTCCGGCGAAGCCGGAGCGGTTCGTCCTCCCGCCCCGTCACCGCAGAACGGTTCGACTCAGCATCACACGGCAGTACCACCAGAACGCGAGGGACAAGACACCGACGCCGATGTCGAACAGGCTCATCGACGGTCCGAGGATGTCCCACCGGTCCCGGAAGGCGAACGTGAGGATCAGCAGCACCAACTGGGCCAGCGCGGTTATCAGAGCCAGCGGCACCGCCCAGCGGGAGCGCAGGATCGAAGCCGTCGCCGAGGCGAGACCTCCGGCCACGTTGAGGGTCCACAGGACGCCGAGCCCGAACGGATAGTCGGTGAAGTAGCCGATCTGAGGCTCCGCGTAGCCCTGAGCGGCCAGATAGTCCGGGTTCAGCGTGAGCGTGAGCACGTAGTCCCGCGCGCCGCCGATGTAGAGCGCGAGCATGAACAGCCCGACGACCCACAGATGCCATGGCGCACGGCCTCGCCGGTGATTCTCCGCTGTGGTCGGTACGACATCTTCACGCATCGTCGCTCCGGTCCTTCTGCGCGTCGAGCACGGTCTCGGCGAGGTGGACGAAGTCGTCGTTGCGCAGCACCGCGATGCCGCGTGTTACGTCCGCCAGCAGCAGCAGCGTGTCTCCAGGAACGATCCCGAACATGTCCCGCATGTCCTTCGGGATGACGATCTGGCCGCGATCCCCGACTTTCGCCGTCCCTGCGAGCTTCCCTGGTGGTGGTGGCGCCAACTCGACTCCATGTGCACTCGTTCGTATTTTTCATACTTTTCATACGAACCTACAGTATGAGCCGAGGGCAGGGTGTCGTCAGGTGGCAGGGCGTGACCGTAGGCGTCATCGATCGAATCGACTTCTCATCCGCAGGTTCCGGGTTCGAGTCCCAGGCGCCCTCTCACTCACCCCCCGTCCGCCCTTCGGTTTCTCGGACCAGACGGGCTCCGCGCGAGCCGGAGACCGGTGATCGTCCGCCGCCTGCGTCCAGCCGCAGACGATGACCGACTACGTCGACAAGCTGACCGGGACCGGGATCGACCGGCCTCCGGTCTCCTGGGGTTCCCGGCCCAGCCGCCTGACCGGCTGGATCAACAGCAGCGCCGCCACCACGCCGACCGTCACCAGGGCCGACCCCAGCATGAAGGCGCGCGGTTCGACCAGCGCGGTGACCGGACCGGCCAGCGCCTGCCCGGCCGCCATGCCCGCGACCGACCCGGCCACCTGGTAGGCGTTGACCCGGTTCACCACGTCCGGCGCGACCTGCGTCTGCACGCTGGTCGACCACATCACCGACCAGAACGCCAACGCGCACCCTCCGAGCAGGTGCCCGGTCATCAGCAGCGGCAGCGGCAGCCCGAGCGCGACCGTCAGCGGCACCGCCACGTACCCGCTCAATGCCACCGCCCCGGCCGCCAGGGGCCTGCGCGGCCTGAGCCTGATCGCCACCAGCCCGCCCAGCACAGTGCCGAGGCCGAGCGCCGTCATCACCCAGCCGTAGTCGGCCCCGATGACCTGCGACGACAGAGGCACGTACGGCCCGACCACCAGAACGCCCCAGAACACCCAGACCAGGATGACCGACCACATCCAGCTCCTGGCCTTGAACTCCTCCCAGCCCCTGCGCAGGTCGCTCAGCACGTCGGAGGGCTCCGGCCTGGGTACGGCGACCCGGACCAGCAGCAGGCACACTCCGCTGACCAGGAACGTCGCGGCGTCCACCGTGTAGACGAAGACCGGCCCGGCGACGACGATGAGGACTCCGGCCAGTGCGGGTCCCGCCAGATGGGTGACCGCCTCGGCGATCTTCAGCGTCGCGTTGGCCCGCTGCGGATCTTCGGCGACCAGGGAGACCATGCCGTTGACGCCCGGTTCGAACATCCCGGCGGCCATGCCCGACAAGAACGCCGTCGCCAGCAACAGGGCGTACGGCGGAGCACCGTCCAGGAAGGCGACGGCCACGACCGCCTGGGTGACGACTCTGACCACGTCCGCGCCGATCATCAGGCGCCGGGCGCCGACCCGGTCGGCGACGACTCCGCCGAACAACATGACCAGCACAGCCGACGCGGTCCAGAGCGCGAGCACGTAGCCGACGCCCGCGACCCCGTAGACTTTCCCGATCGCCAGCGCCGAGGCGACGGGCATCATCGCGTCACCGAGCAGCGAGATCGTGCGGGCCCCGAAATAGAGGGTGAAGTTCCTCGTCCACATGAGCCCCAATTCTGGATTTTTCCAGATCAGAGCACCGGTGTCCCAAATGACATCATTAGGTACATTTGCGCCATGCCCCTGGATTGTCCAGAAACGCCTCCGGCGCCATCCCACCCGCACCGCGTGGTCGCCTTGGTCGCCCCGAACCAGGAGCTCTACCCGGTCACCTCCGCCTCAGCCGTCTTCGGCTACCACGGCCCCGACATCCCCCAGCACTACAGCTTCAGCCTGTGCGCCGAGCACCCCGGCTCCCTCCCCACCACCCTCGGCGTCCCCATCCAGGCGGACAGCGGCCTCGAAGCCCTCGACGACGCCGACACCGTGGTCATCGCGGGCTGGACCCTCACCCCCTCGCCCGCCGTACTCCACGCGGTGTCCCAGGCCCATGCCCGAGGCGCCCGCATCGTCGCCGTCTGCGCCGGAATCTTCATCCCCGCCGCCCTGGGCCTCCTGGACGGCCGCCGCACCTCCGTCCACTGGGAACTCTCCGGCGAACTCGCCGCCCGCCACCCCCGCGTCATCCCCGACAACACCGTCATCTACGTCGATCACGGCGACGTCGCCACCGCCGGAGCCTCGGCCGCCACCCTCGACCTCTGCCTTCACCAGGTCCTCCAGGAGTACGGCGCGGCCCACGCCATGCGCATCGGCCGCCAGCTCGCCGCCGGTCCGCACCGCGAGGGCTGCCAGCGCCAGTACCCTCCCCTCCCCACCGCCGGCCCCATGCCAGACTCCCTGGCCCCCCTGCTCGAATGGCTCCTCTCGCGCCTGCCCGACCAGACCACCGTCGAGGACATGGCCGCCTACGCGGGCGTCTCCCCCCGCACCCTCACCCGCCAGTTCACCGACCAGCTCGGCGTCCCGCCCGCCCGCTGGCTGCTGGAACGCCGCCTGGCCGCCAGCCGCGCCCTGCTGGAGGAGACCGATCTGCCCATCGAGACCATCGCCACCCGCGTCGGTCTCTCCTCGGCGGTCAACCTCCGCCGCCGCTTCCACACCGCCCTGCGCACCACCCCGGCCGCCTACCGCCGCTCCTTCCGCTGAAGGCCCCGGGCGGTTCGGCCGGGGGACGGCATCCGGCCCGACGAGCAGCCGTAACCGGCGCAGAACCTCACGTGACATCGGCGTCAGGAGCGCGGCGGAGGCGTTCGCGGTTGGACGCTCCTTCGCGGGCCCGATGCCGGGTTCGTCGAACGGTTGCGTCTGCCCGGCCCGGTTCGCGCTCCGCCTGAGGCACGACCGCAAGGGGTCCGTCTTCAAGGCGTACGGGTCCGGGGTGCTCAGCCCGTCGGCCGGGTCGGTTCGGCCGCCTCGTCAGCCGATCCGGCCCGCCCGCCGCAGAACACCATGTCGACGAGCCTCTGCTGGGCCTTCTGGAACGCCTCGGCCGTGGCGGCGAAGTCGAGCGCGGCGTCCCCGGTGGTCAGCGAGGCGGTCAGGGTCCTACTGCCGTCGGGCGTGCTGTACATCAGCGCCCCCCAGCCGAAGAAGCCGCCGTTGTGGGTGATGACGGTGCCGCCGCAGTCCGTCTCCTGCACGAACACCCCCAGGCCGTAGCCGATCCTGGGGTACGGCGTGCACATCTCCGCCAGCAGCGGGGCCGGAATGAGCTCGCCACCCACCAGCGCGGCGATGAACGTGTGGAGATCCTCGGTGGTCGAGATCATGTCACCGGCGGCGGAGATCCAGGAGGGGCTCATGCGGGTGACGTCGACCACCTTCCACTGGCCGGCGTCCTCGTACCGGTAGTAGCCGTGGGCGTGGGGCTCGGGGATCTCCGGCGAGGCGCCCGGCACCACGGTGCCCGACAGCCCGAGCGGGCCCAAGATCCGCCGCTGCATCTCCTCGGCGAGCGGGCGGCCGGTGACCTTCTCGATCAGCAACTTGGCCAGCACGTAGTTGGTGTTGGAGTAGCTCCAGTCGGTCCCCGGCTCGAACCGCACCGGCTTGGACAACGCCAGCCGTACCAGCTCCTCCGGCTGGTAGGTGTGGGACAGACTGTCCACGTATTCCTGGCCCTGCCAGGGGATCCCCGGCGCGGACGTCCCGTCGGGGTAGTACTCGCCGGTGAAGTTGAACAACCCGCTCGTGTGCTGCAGCAGCATCCGCACCGTGATCCGCCGGTCCAGGCCGAACTCGGGCAGGTAGTCGTCCGCCGGGGCGTCCAGCCCGACCTCGCCGTCGGCCACCAGTTGCAGCACCAGGGTCGCGACGAAGGTCTTGGTGTTGCTGCCGATCCGGAAGTGGCCGTTCGTCGCCGGCTCGGCGGTCTCGCCCAGCTTGCGCACCCCGGCGCTGCCGGCCCACTCGCCCCGCTCATCGTGCACGCGGAGCTGCACCCCGGCGAAACCGGAATCGACGATCTCCTGGATGGCCTTCTGCAGCTCCGGGCGAGCCTGCCCGGTCTGCGGGGTGGTCGTGTCCTGGTCGGCAAGGGTGGACATGGTGGCGTGCTCCTTCGAATCTGTTACGAAATCCAGGTGAACGGACGGATGGCGGACCGCGGTCCCGTTGGTGCCCGAGTTATCGAGATTGCTCGGGCCGGGTCGCCCGAGGAGATCTCACCCGGCCTTGAGGCCGCGATGGCTGAACCGTTCATGGCCTCCACCATCGCCGACCGCTCTGATACCGGGCCGTTGCCGTCCTGACGTGGCCGCTGACGCGGCACCGCATGGTCGGCTCGACGGCCGGCCAGGCAGAGGGCCCCGATGATCTCGCCGGCCGTCCCGGAGGGCGGGATCGCCACCCGTGGCGCGCGCCGGCCAGACGACCAAGCAGCGGGAACGCAACGCCGGCGCTCCCTCTTCGGGCGCACCAGCCGAGCCGTACGGCTCCCGCACCAGCCCGTACGGCAACGCGTCCATGTCCTTGACGGGCGGATAGACGATGTCAGGACGGGGAAAGTACCAGCTCACGTGGACCGGGAAGAGGGTGACGGCCTCGCCCGGGACCGTGTGCATGAAGATTTCCTCGATGTTGTTCACGGTGGCGGTGCGATCGATCAACCGGCCTTCGGGGGTGAGCTCCGGGACGCAGCGGTCGAACCAGCAGCCGGGCGCGGAAGGTCTCCCAGTAGCGGCGCAGCTCCTGGATGTTGGCCGGGAACAGCCTCACCCGGAGCGTGCCGGTCTTACCGCGTGCGGCCAGCCGCACCCGCTCCGAGGTCTGCGCCAGGCCCTGGTGCAGCGGACGCAGACCGTCCTCTGATCCGCACAGGGTCCTGTGCCGCTTCGAAACCCATCACACAGGGCTTGAGTCACGCGGCCACGCGTCACGGCAGCTGCCGACGCAGCCACGCGGGGTCGGGGTTGACGTGCGGCACACCGGCGAGCAGCACGGTCGGCACCGTCTCATCACCTCCGGTGGCGGCCCGCACCGCCGCGGCGCCGTCCGGGTCGCGCCAGATGTCGACCCAGTGCACCCGGCGGGCGTCCCGGCCCAGCCGGATCCGCAGCCGCAGGCAGTACCGGCAGCCCGGCCGCCAGTAGACGATCGGGCGGCCGTCGGCCGCGCTGCGGCGCCGCGCCTCCGCGTCGGTGACCGATGCCGGGAACGCCCACGGCGAGAGCGCCCCGGCCAGCAGCAGGAAAGCCAGCGACCAGACGGCGGCCGCGCCCGGTGACCCGCCGGCGATCTGCCGGGCCGCCACGACCAGACCGGAAACGGCGAGCACCATCGGCACCGTCCACCTGCGCATCATGGTCGCGCACGCTATCCCTCACTTGACTGAACGGTCAAGCAGGGCTAACTTTTGACCGTTCGGTCAAGTGAGGAGAGCGGTCATGCCGGGCGACACCCGAGAACGCATCGTCGCGGTGGCCCGCGACCTCGTCCACGGCGCGTCGCTGTCGGCGGTCAGCATCGACGACGTCTGCCGGGCCGCCGGCGTCCACAAGGGCAGCCTGTACCACTTCTTCCCCTCCAAGGACGCCCTCGGCGCCGCCGTGCTGGAACTCAACTGGGCGATGATGAGCACGGTGCTGGACGAGGCGTTCGCCGACGACGTGGCCCCGCTGACGCGCATCGACCGGTTCGTCGACGGCTTCGTGCGGATGCTGACGCTGACGCGCCGGCAGATGGACATCACTCCCGGCTGCCCGCTGGGAAACCTCACCGCCGAACTGGCTGCCCGCCAAGGTGACATCCGTGCCCGTCTCGTGCGCATCCTGCAGGCGTGGACGCGCTATTTCGCCGATGCGATCAGTGAGGCCAGAGGTCGTGGCGAGATCGAACCAACGGTCGACCCGAACGCGGCGGCCACGCGCGTGCTCGCCCATCTGCAAGGACTCGCGCTGCTGGCCAAGGCCCATGACGACCCGGACCTCGTGCTGAGCCTCAAAGACGATCTGCCCGTGCTGCTGAGCCCGGCCCGCTGAGCCGCTCCTCGCCAAGCGGGGCGCTTCGCATGCCCGACGATCTGACCGTTGAGTCAACCGCCGTGCGCCAGGAGGAGAGGAACGACGGTTTCCCCACCCGCCGCCCCTGCCCACCCTCGACGGAGGCCGCTCCGGCGACCGCCTCCGCTCCGTGCTCGTCGACACCCGCGAGGCCCATCCCGGCGATCCGGTTGCGATCCCCCGTCGATGTCTGCGGCATGACGGGCAGGCTGTGGATGCGGCGGGGGACGCCCCGTACCGTGGGCGGCGGGGAGGTCGATGATGCTCGTCTGGATCACGCGGGGCGCGCTGGCCCTGCTCGTGCTCGCGCTCCTGGTGGTCGGCCTGGCCTGGCTGTTCCAGCGCAGTCTGATCTACCTGCCCGACCGCTCCCCGGTTCCGCCCGCCGCCACGGTCCTGCCCGGGGCGCGCGACGTCACCCTCACCACCGCCGACGGCCTGCGCCTGGGCGCCTGGTACGTCCCCGCCACCGGGCCCGCGCGAGGCGTGTCGGTGCTCGTCGCGGGCGGCAACGCGGGCAACCGCGCGCACCGGGCGCCGCTCGCCCGCGCCCTGGCCGCCCGAGGGTTGCCGGTGCTGCTCATGGACTACCGGGGATACGGCGGCAACCCCGGCCGGCCCAGCGAGGCCGGGCTGGCCCTGGACGTCCGGGCCGCGCGAGAGCACCTGGCCCGCTCCGGCGACGCCCTGATCTACTTCGGGGAGAGCCTGGGCGCGGCCGTGGTCACGGAACTGGCCACCGAGCACCCTCCCGCGGCGCTGCTGCTGCGCTCTCCTTTCACCGACCTGGCCGACGCCGGTCAGGTGAACTATCCCTTCCTGCCGGTGCGCCCCCTGCTGTGGGACCGCTTCCCGGTGACCGGGCATCTGGCGAACGTGCGCGTGCCCACGACGGTCGTCTTCGGCTCCCGCGACACGATCGTGCCCGCCCGCCTGAGCCGGGCGGTGGCCGAGGCGGCACAGGGGCCGGTCAGCAGCGTCGAGATCGCGGGCGCGGGCCACAACGACCGCGTCTTCCTGGACGGCCCCGAACTGGTGGACGCGGTTCTGGACCTGGCCGGCCGGGCGGCCTGACGGCTTGACGAAGCCGTCCCCCGGTTCCGCCGAGAGCGACGCCCGGCGTCAGGAGCGGATTGCGTCTGCCGGCCAGCCCGTCGGCATCGCGCTGGGCCCGTCCGTCACCCGAGCCGACCGTCCTGAATGCCTTCAGCCCCGACAGTCGGCCTGCGGGGCCGTTCCCTGAAAGCGTCGCCGTCGCAGTCGTGGAATCGACCGGGTCAAGCGCCCTACGATGGCTTCCGGATCGGTGCAGGCGTTCTCGCTGGAGAGCGTGAAGCCGATCGCCCACGAGGTGCGTCACCATCCGCCTTCGAAGAAGGCCAGGAGCGCCGGCGCCGAGTCTGCCGCGCTGCTCGTGTTCGCCACACCGATAACGATCATGAACAGCGACGACAACGCCGAGAGAACACCGAACGATCCCAGCACGCGCCTCGTCCGCCTGTCGGACGACCCCGTTCTCGCGAACTTCTTCCACGACACGGCGCTCACGCCGATGAGGACGACCGACACGACCGCAGCGGCCCCGGCCAGCACCACGTGATACCGGGCGAAGTCGCCGATCATCATCTCGAGGGCGGGCGGGGTCTGGTCTCCCGCGCTCAGAGACGCAGCCAGTCGCTGCCTGATCTGGTCGAGCGTATCGGCGAGCTCTCCGTCGGCCGCGCCGACCGTCAGCAGCGACAGCAGCGAGGCGAAGGGCGCTACCGTGCCCTGAACGTTGGCCATCACCAGCAGCAACGAGCACAACGCGAGCACCGTGACGAGAACGCCGGCCGACGCGAGGGCGGCCCTCCGTCCCGCGCCGAGACCGCCGACCCTCAGGAATGCCTTCCAGACAAGGACGCCGAGTGCGACGAGCACGGTCAGCAGGATCGCGGCGATCACGGCCTTGGCCACGTGGTAACGGACCCAGTAGTCGACGACCTTCTTCAAGCTCGGAGAGAGATCCCGACCGCCGGAATTCCAATACTCGACGAACGCCTCGCGGAGGGCCTCGATGAGGTCGCGCTGATCGGCGAAGCCGCCGCCCGGCCCGCTCGCCGCCAGCGTGCGCGGGGCGACGACGAAGGCGGCGGCGAGGGCGGCGGCGAGGCCGACGAGCACGGCGGGCACACGACCGGAGACACCTGCGGATCGCGATGGGGCTGTGGGACTGTGCAAGGAGGTTCCTTCGGTTCGATCGAATGCGGAGACGGCGCGCCGACCTGCGGGTTCGCCGGTCGAGGGACCGGTGCGGCAGGCCGTGCCGGGGATTGTCCGCGCGCGCCGACGGGTTGTGACGCCGTTGGCATCCCGATCACCATTCCGCACCGGCGGGCGCCCGGTCACCGGGGTACGCCCGACACTCGGGGGTGGGGCCTGCCCCACCTCTCGGGGCGGAGCGGGCGGGCCTCGATGGGGATTCTCCGTCGTGGTCGATCCAGCCGAGCGGTGGTGAGCCGAGGGTGGATCTGGTCCCAGGCCGTCGCCGGCCCGGTCCCGTGGCGGTCGATGTCCACGGTTCGGCTGTCCGGGCTCGCCCCGGGGCTCCGAATTAGGCTGGGGCCATGACCGGATCGTTCCCCTCCGCGGTCTGGCACCGGTGGCGGCCGGGCGTCAGGCTCGCCTTCCGCACGGGATGCCGCACGATCGTGGAGTCGCTGTACCTGCTCACCGCGCCGTTGACCGCCGCCGCCGGCCTGCTGCTGGTATTCGCCGGTCTGTGCATCGCAGCGGTCGGCTCGCTGGTGCCGGGCGGGTCGCCGGTCGTGGCCGGCGGTTTGACGCCGGTGCGGTGGTTCGCCGATGTGGAACGGTGGCGGATCGCCAAGGTGCGTGCGTCGGCCGCCGGGGCGGGGGGCGTGGGCCGGTGGCGGAGACCGAAGGAGACGGCCGCCGCGTCCGACCCGGGGTTGTGGCTCGGCGTGGCGCACGCGGTGGTGGTGCTCCCCGTCGCTCTGGTCACTTCGGTGGTGACGGTGCTGTGGTGGTTCGTCGGCCTCGGCGGCAGCACGTCCGCCCTGCGCAACCTTTACTCGTCCGCTGAGCAGATGCGGCCCATGACCCTGACCGTGGGCAGCGCCGAGTCCCACATCGCCTTGAGCCTGGGGCTGATGTCGCCGACCGAGCGGCTCGCCTTCGGGACCGCGGTCGGCCTGCTGCTGTTGCTCACCTTGCCGCTGATGACCCGGGCGTGCGTCGCCGCCCAGGCCGGACTGGGGCAGACGCTGCTGTCTGACGCGTCCGCGTTGCACCGCAGGATCAGCGGACTGGAGCAGGAGCGGGACACCGCCCGCGCGCAGACCGTCGCCGCGGTGACGGCCGAGGCGACCGCGCTGCGCCGGCTCGAGCGCGACATCCACGACGGGCCCCAGCAGCGGCTGGTCCGCCTGGCGATGGAACTGGGCCGCGCCCAGCACCACTTCGACAGCAGGCCGGAGGTCGTCCGCGCGGCGCTCGCCGACGCGCTCGTCCAAACCGAGGAGGCGCTGGACGAGCTACGGGCCCTGTCGCGTGGCATCGCCCCGCCGATCCTCGTCGACCGCGGCCTGCGCGCGGCGTTCACCGCCCTGGCCGCGCGCTCGACCGTGCCCGTTGAGATCGACGCCGACCCCCTGAGTCGCCGGCTGGACGCTGCCGTCGAGACGGCCGCGTACTTCGTGATCGCCGAGGCGCTGACCAACGTGGCCAAGCACAGTCGCGCCGACCGGTGTGCGATCGGACTGCGCCACGGTGGGGGAAGCTTGCGAGTCTGGGTGGCGGACGACGGAGTGGGCGGCGCCGCGCTGGACAAGGGACACGGGTTGCGTGGGCTGGAAGACCGGCTGCACGCGGCCGGCGGCCGGCTGCGGCTCACCAGTCCCTACGGCGGCCCGACGACGATCACCGCGGAACTGCCGTGCTGCTGAACCCGCACGAAGCAGTGCCCGAACCGCCACCGGAGCGCGCGGTGCGCGGTCCGCTGCGCATCGTCCTGGCCGACGATGCGGTACTGCTGCGCGAGGGTCTGGTCCGTCTGCTCTCCGAGGACGGTCACCACGTGGTGGCCGCGGTCGGTGACGGCCCGGCCCTGGTCGAGGCGGTGCTCAGACACCGCCCGGACGTGTCGATCGTCGATGTGCGGATGCCGCCGACCTACACGGACGAGGGCTTGCGCGCGGCGATCACGGCCCGCTCGCAACTGCCTGGGGCCCCCATGCTGGTGCTCAGTCAGTATGTGGAGGCGTCCTACGCCGGTGATCTGCTCATGGACGGCGCCGGTGCGGTCGGCTACCTGCTGAAGAACCGGGTCGCCAGGGTCGAGGAGTTCCTGGATGCCCTGGATCGGGTCGCCCGGGGCGCGACGGTGCTCGACCCGCAGGTCGTTGCGCAGTTGCTGGCCGGCCAGCGCCGGGACAACGCCCTGGATGCGCTGACCACGCGTGAACGGCAGCTCCTGGCGCTGATGGCCGAGGGTCATTCCAACACGGCCATCGCCGAGCGCCTGGTGGTCTCCGCCAGCACGGTGGAAAAGCACATCGGCAATGTCTTCGCCAAGCTCGGCCTGCCGCCCGACGACGCCCGGCACCGTCGGGTGCTCGCTGTCCTGACCTACCTCAGGGGCTGACCACGGCCCGTCCGCACCCGCCCTCGGCGGGACCCTCCTGTGCGCCTGCCGGAAATCACGTCCATGCGGCCCAAGCGGCATGGGAGTGCTCGCGGAGGACTCTCCTCAGCGTATGTACGGGGCGGCGGAGGCGTGTGAAGTATGAACTTCGGTGGGATGTGTGACCGTGACGGGCTGCACTAGATTTCCTGCCATGTCACTTGCCAGCATTCCCAGTCCCTCCGAAGGGGTCTGGTATTTGGGGCCGTTGCCCATCCGCGGCTACACGGTCTGCATCATGCTCGGTGTCGTGGTGGCCGTCGTCATCGCCGAGCGCCGCTGGCGGAATCGCGGCGGGGCGCCGGGAACCATGCTGGACCTGGTGACGTGGGGGCTCCCGTTCGGCATCGTGGGTGCGCGGCTGTACCACGTCATCACCGACTGGCAGCTGTACTTCGGGCCTGACGCCCCCCACCGGCCGATCGACGCGGTCCTGATCTGGAGCGACTCCGGACCGGGCTGGCGCGGTCTGGGCGTCTGGGGTGCCATCGCCCTGGGCGGGGTGGGCGTGTGGATCGCCTGCCGCCGCCGGGGCATCTCCTTGAGCGCGGTCGCCGACACCGTGGCCCCGGCCGTCGCCATCGGTCAGGCCATCGGCCGGTGGTGCAACTATTTCAACCAGGAGCTGTTCGGCGGTCCGACCGACCTGCCCTGGGGCCTGGTCATCGATGCGGGCCGCCCGGGGACCGTGCCGGGCGTCACCACCTATCACCCCACGTTCCTCTACGAGTCGCTGTGGAACCTGGGCCTGGCGCTGGCACTGATCTGGATCGGCAGTCGTTTCGCGCTGCGGCACGGCCGGCTCTTCGCCCTGTATGTGGCGGGCTACACCGCGGGCCGGTTCTGGATCGAGGGCCTGCGCGTCGACCCGGCCAACGAGATCCTCGGGATGCGGCTGAACCAGTGGACGTCGATCGTTCTGTTCCTGGGCGCGGTGGCCTACGTCCACCTGACCCGGAACAAGAGGTCGGAGGAGTCTCTGGGCGATGAACGGGTCCCCGCCGAGGTGAGGTGACCCCGCGCGGCGGATCCTCCTCAGCCGTCGAGCAGCCGCCATGCGGTGAGGGCGAGCCTGGCCCGTGTCAGTCCGGTGGGCTCGGTGAGATCGATGCCCAGGGTCCTTCCGAGCTGTTCGATGCGGCGGGCGACGCTGCTGTGGTGCAGGTGGAGGAGGTCGGCGGCGCGGCGTAGGGAGCCGGTGACGCAGTAGGCGTCCAGGGTCTCCAGGTCTTCCGGGTTGCCGGCCATCCGGGTGATCGCGGCCACGTCGGTGTTGTCGCGTGCGGCGTCCTGGGGGATCTGTGCGAGCAGCGCTATCGCGCCCAGGCTGTCGTAGTGGACGACCGGCTGGCGTGGGGTGGTGAAGCGGAGGGCGGTGCGGGCTTCCCGCCACGACCGGTCGGGGCTGTCGGCGGCGCCGATGCCCGCGCGTACGCCTGCCGGAAACCGGGCCGGGTCCACGGTGGTGGCCAGGATGACGCCCGCGTCGGCGATCGGTGCCGCCTTCACCAGGCGAGCCGGGCAGACCAGGCCGCCGATCTGGTCGAGTGGAAGCCGCGACCGCACGGCGACGACGCGGACCGGCAGGTCGGCGGCGAAGCCCAGAAGCTGTAGCGCCCGGGCTCTGGCCGCCTCGTCGCTGTCGGAGCTGATCACCAGTTCGATCAGGGCGGGATCGGCCATGGTGGTGCGGGCCGGGCCGTACCGTTCGACGACCGCCCCGGCGGCGATGGCGAGCCGGTCCAGCAGCACTTCGTCGAGCGGGCTCGGCGGGCCGGGGCGTTCCAGCCACACCGTGCCGATCTCCTCCTCGTCGAGCGTGATCGGCGCCGTGCTGGACGCGGGGGACGGCGGGGCGGACGTCTGCCTGCCGTCGGGTGAGAAGCGGATCGACCGCCCCGTGCCGTGGAGCCGGATCCCTGCCACGCACTCGGCCAGGCCCGCCGAGGCTCGGGCGAGCGCCGGAAGATCCACCCGCCGGCGCATCAGCGTGTCGTAGAACATGACGACCCGGATCACGCCCCCGGCTTGTGAGTCCAGGTGCGACAGCCGTTCGGCCAGTGCCTCCATGGCAGGAGGATAGGTCCTCTCCGGCAGGAGGATGAGCGCCGATCGATGCGTGATCGGGGCCGGATGCCCGACGGATGGCGGATGATCTCAGGGGTGACGACCTTGAGGATGGTCGGCATGGATCCCGAACTGGAAGCATTCATCCCGTTGTTCCCCCGGGCCGATCTGACCGACCCGGTCACCGCGCGCAAGAACCTCGCCGAGTTGGCCGCCGCGGTGTCGGCACCGGACACCTCGGGAATGGAGATCGAGGACCGCACGGTGCCCGCCGATCCGGATGTGGCGGTGCGGATCTACCGCCCGCACCTCGCACAAGGCACCGTCATCTGGCTGCACGGCGGCGGATTCGTCATGGGCGACCTGGACACCGAGCATCCGTGGGCCGCACGGCTGGCGGACGGCTCCGGTGCGGTGGTGATCTCGGTGGGCTACCGCCTGGCCCCCGAGCATCCGTTCCCGGCCGCCCTGGACGACGTCTACGCCGTGCTGGCCTGGACGGCTCAGCACGCGGCCGAGCTCGACATCGACCCGGGGCGGATCGCGATCGGAGGCCACAGTGCCGGCGCGAACCTCGCGGCCGCGGTGGCGTTGCGGGCGCGCGACCAGCAGGGGCCGCCGATCCGTTTCCAGCTTCTCAACCAGCCCGGCCTCGACGACCGGCAGGAGACGTGGTCGGCGCGGCACTTCACCGATACGCCCTGGATGAATCGCGACAAGGCAGCCCAACTGTGGAGGCACTACCTGGGTTCCGCGCCTGCAACGCCGTACGCCGCCCCGGCTCGGGCGGCCGATCTGTCCAACCTGCCACCCGCCTACATCGCCACCGCGGAGTTCTGTCCGAACCGCGACGAAGGCATCGGCTACGCGCTGCGCCTGCTGCAGGCGGGCGTGTCGGTCGAGCTGCACCAGTGGCCCGGCACCTTCCACGGCTCGCAGGCGATCCTGTCCGCCGAGGTGTCGCAGCGGCAGATCGCCGAGCTCGGCGCCACCCTGCGCCGTGCCCTGGCCGGGTGAGGTCGTCGCGGCAGGCCAGGCCGGCCCGATGCCACGACCCGTCAGATGAACAACCACCGCAGGAAGGACGTCTCGGCATGACGGTCACCCCGCTCGATCTCTTCGCGTCCTCTATCCACCTTCACCGAGGCGGCAGGATCCACGCGGGGAGAAGACCGGTGGACGCCGACCGGGACGGCTGGCAGCTGAGGGCCTTCCATGCGAAGACCGACGCCGACGTGCACGCCGACCACTGGGAGGTCCATCCCGAAGCCGAGGAGGTCGTGTCCTGCCTCATCGGGAAGATGCGCCTCTACCTCCGTCCGGAGCGGCCGGGGCAAGAGGAGGAAGAGATCCGGCTGACGGCCGGAACCGCTGCCATCGTCCCGCGCGGGCGATGGCACCGCATCGAGCTGGACATACCCAGCACCATCATGGCCGTCACCCTGCCGCGCGGCAGCCGGCTGGAGAAACGGGCCGAAGCCTAGGCCGGAGCCCTCGGCCCCTGTCCTCGACCGCCATGGGGCTCGGTCACGTGCCTGGTCGCGACGAAGCTGACGAAGACGGGAGAGCGATGAACGCCACCGACCTTGCCGAGGCGAGGGAGAAGTCCACACCACCGGATGCCGGCTCCGCGGCGGGGCAGAGCCTGGCAGGATTGCTGCGCCCCTACGGATGGAGTTTCGCCGCCGTTGTTCTCCTGCAGGTCATCGGCGCCGTCGCGGGTCTGGCGCCGCTGCTGGCGGTCGTCGAACTGGGTCGCGCCCTGTTGGCGCCCGGCCCGATCGATCACGGTCATGTCTGGACCGTCGTGATCGCGGGTGCGGTCGGCTTGTTCGTCCGGCTGCTGTTCACGGCCGCGTCGTCCGGGCTCGGCCATGTTCTCGACGGCCAGGTGCAACTGACGTTCCGCCGGCAGCTGGCCGCGCGGCTGGGGCGCGTCCCGGTCGGCTGGTTCTCCCGGCGCCGAACCGGCGAGCTGGCGAAGGTGGTGGGAGAGGACGTCAGCGCCGTGCACCCGTTCGTCGCCCACACCCCCGGCGAACTCGTCTCCGCATTCGCGGTGCCGCTGGTGTCGCTGATCTACTTGTTCACCATCGACTGGCGGCTCACGCTGATCACGCTGATACCGGTGGTGCTGGCGGTGTCGCTGGTCCCCCTGCTGATGCTCCCCGCCCGGTTGCGCGAGCAGGAGGAGTTCGATGCGGCCATGGGACGGATCGCGAGTTCCGTCGTCGAGTTCGTGCAGGGCATCGCGGTGGTCAAGGCGTTCGGCGGATCCGAGCGCGCCCACCGCACCTTCCTCACAGCCGCGGACGATTTCGTCAGCGTCTTCTCCCGGTGGGTGCGCGGTATGTCCGTGGTCGCCGCCGGGATGCAGCTGGCGCTGTCGCCGCCGTTCGTGCTGCTGGTCGTGCTGATCGGCGGTGCGGCTCTGATCACGTCCGGTGGCATGGCCCCGGCCGACCTGCTGCCTTTCCTGCTGCTCGGGCTGGGCCTGACCGCTCCGGTGGCGGCCCTCGGCCACGGCTTCGACGACATGCAGGCCGCCCGGCGCGCGGTCGGCCGGATCAAGGAAGTGCTCGAGGTGCGGTCGCTACCGGAACCCGAGCAGCCGGTCGCGCCACGGGGACACCGGGTGGAACTGCGCGACGTTCGATTCGGTTACGACGACGACCACGAGGTGCTGCGCGGGATCGACCTGGTGCTCGAGCCGGGGACGGTCACCGCGATCGTGGGACCGTCGGGAAGCGGAAAGTCCACGCTGGTTCAGCTGTTGCCGCGGTTCTTCGACCCGACCCACGGTTCGGTCGTCCTGGGTGGTGCCGACCTGCGCGAGATCGACAGCCGGGAGCTCTACCGGATGGTCTCCTTCGTCTTCCAGGACGTTCGCCTGCTGCGCGCGTCGGTCGCGGACAACATCGCGCTGGCGATACCGGATGCCGACCGCGATGAGGTGATTCGCGCCGCCCGTCTGGCGAACATTCACGATCGGATCGTTGAGCTGCCGCGCGGATACGAAACGGTGATCGGTGAAGACGTCCGCCTGTCGGGCGGCGAGGCGCAGCGGATCTCGATCGCACGCGCGCTGCTCGCCGACGCGCCCGTTCTGGTGCTCGACGAGGCGACCGCCTTCGCCGACCCGCAGACCGAGCAGGCGGTGCGCCGGGCCCTGGCGACGCCGGGTGGCGATCGGAGCATTCTGGTCATCGCCCATCGGCTGGAGACGGTCGCCGACGCCGACACCGTCGTGGTGCTGGAGAACGGGAAGATCGTCGAGCGTGGCAGACCCGCCGAGCTGCTGGCACAGAACGGAGAGTTCGCCGCGTTCTGGCGATCCCACCGATCGGCGGCCGCCGACGAGACCGAGACCCGCGCAGGCGTCCTGCAAGGAGACGAACCCCGATGATCCGAATGCTGCTGCGCGTGCTGGGCCACCAGTACGCCCAGGCGATGCGTCGCACCGTGATCCTCATGACGGTAACCGCGATAGCCGAGGGTCTGTCCTACGCCCTGCTGGTTCCGGTGCTGCGGGCACTGCTCGGGGGCGCGCCCGCAGACGCCGGGCCGTGGCTGATCGCGTTCGGGGCCGCGGTCGCGGTCTACGCCGCGCTGCGCTACACCAGCGATCTGTCCGGTATGCGCGTCGGGACCACGCTGTTACGTGGCATGTATCACCGGCTCGGCGAGCATCTGGCCCGATTGCCCATCGGCTGGTACAGCGCCGACCGGGTCGGCGAGGTGTCCGTCATGGCCAGCCGCGGCCTCCTGCAGACGATGGGGGTGGCGGCGCATCTGCTGGCGCCGTTCGTCTCCGCCCTTGTGACTCCCCTGACGATCGTCGCCGTGATACTCGCCTTCAACTGGCGGCTGGGGCTGGCCGCGTTGGCCGCCGCGCCCGTCGTGGCGGTGATCCAGCGCTGGACGGCACGCTCGATGGCCGCCACCGATGCGGAGCGCCACGAACGCGACAAGGAGGCGACCGGGCGAGTCATCGAATTTCTCCAGGCCCAGCCGGTGCTGCGAGCCGGCGGCCGGACCGGCGAACGCTTCACGCTGCTCGACGACTCGCTGCAGGAGCTCCAGCGCGCCTCCCGCCGTACCGTGCTGTCGGCGCTGCCCGGCGCCGTGGGCCTGACGCTCACGGTGCAGGCGATCTTCACCGCGGTGCTGGTGTTGGGCGCCTACCTCGCGCTCGGCGGGAACATCGGCGCGGCAGAAGTTCTGACAATCCTGGTCCTCGCCGCCCGCTGCGCCGATCCGCTGCTGTCGCTGTCGGACATCGGCGGCAAACTCCGCGGTGCACGCTCCGAGCTGGCCAGGCTCGACGAGGTATTGCGCACCGGACCGTTGCCGGAGCCTCGCGAACCGATCCAGCCGGAACGCCATGACCTGGAGTTCGCCTCCGTCACCTTCCGGCATGGCGACCGCACGGTGATCGACGACCTCTCGTTGTCCGTGCCGCAGGGACAGCGGCTCGCCGTCGTCGGACCGTCGGGCGCGGGCAAGAGCACATTGCTGCAGTTGCTCGCGCGGTTCTACGACGTGGACTCGGGTGGGGTGCGTGTGGGGGGCGTGGACGTGCGCGCCATCACCACGGAGACGTTGATGGCGCAGATCGCCATCGTCTTCCAGGATGTCTATCTCTTCGACGGCACGATCGAGGAGAACGTGCGCCTCGGCCGTTCCGACGCCGGCGAAGCCGAGGTGCGGGCGGCCGCGGCCGCGGCGCGGTTGGACGAGGTGATCGAGCGGCTGCCCGGCGGATGGGCGGCGAACGTCGGCGAGGGCGGTGCCCTGCTGTCGGGTGGTGAGCGCCAGCGTGTCTCGATCGCGCGAGCGCTGCTGAAGAATGCGCCCGTCGTGCTGCTGGACGAGGTGACCTCCGCCCTGGACCCGGTGAACGAGGCGGCCGTCCACGAGGGCATCGAGCGCCTGATGGCGGGCCGGACGGTGGTGATGGTGGCGCATCGGATGCGGACCGTCCGACGCGCCGACCGCGTCGTCTTCCTGGACGGCGGCCGGATCGTGGAGGAGGGCCGCCACGACGAGCTGCTGCGCCGCGGCGGCCGCTACTCCGACTTCTGGGGAATCTCCATGACACCGGTAGCGGGTGAATGAGCCCGTAGGCCCTGGGTCCGGGTCCAGGCGCCCTACCACTCCCGACCAGCGATCCAGGCCCTACCGGCCCTGCACAGGCCGAGCACCGCCCCGCGATCGGGTCGAAGAAGTGGTACGGCGTGCGTCCGCCCGAGGAGACGGCGCGAGGAAGCAGCGGCCTCCCTCAACACCATCGCATCGTCATCGCATAGCGAACGTATCAATCCGAACTGCCACTCTTGTCTCACACCGAAAACGACGGAGGAGAGCACGATGAGCGGCACCGAAAGCAACACGTACGAGGGGTTCACGGCCGAGGAGCGGGCCGCGATGAAGGAGCACGCCCAGGAGCAGAAGAAGGCGGCGCGCCGCGGCTCGCGGGCGGACAAGGCGGCGGAGGCGGAGCGGGACGTGCTCGCGAAGATCGCCGAGATGCAGGGCCCCGACCGGATCCTGGCCGAGCGCGTCCACGCCATCGTCACGGCCAACGCCCCGGTCCTCGCACCGAAGCTCTGGTACGGGATGCCCGCCTACGCGCTGGACGGCAAGGTCGTCTGCTTCTTCCAGAGCGCGGAGAAGTTCAAGGCGCGCTACGCGACACTCGGGTTCAACGACCTGGCGAAGCTGGACGAGGGCACGATGTGGCCGACCGCTTTCGCCCTGACCGAGGTGACGGCCGAGGCGGAGGAGCGGATCACCGCGCTGGTGAAGCAGGCGGTGAGCTGAGGCGCCGTCCGGCGTGGGTTGTCCCGCACCCGGGGGAGCACCTTGCAGCGCTCTTCCTCCGGCACGGTGGTCAGGCGGCGGGCCGCGTGGCGACGGAGACGTAGTCGACCAGCATCGGGCGCCCGGAGACGGTGGCCGGGGTGGGGCCCCCGCCGAAGGCCCCGGGCAGGCCGCCGCCCACGGCGACGTTGAGGATCAGGAAGAACCCGTGGCCGGTGGCCTTCTTCCAGGTGACGGGGTCCATGCGGGTGGCCTCGACGGTGAACACCGGCGTGTCGTCGAGGTACCAGCGGACGGCGGTCTCGGTGATCTCGACGGTGTAGCGGTGGAAGGAGCCGTGGCAGTCCGGGCAGGGGCGCTCGCCGGACGACAGGCCGGACGGTTCGGCGCAGGGCCCGCCCGGCATGACGCCGCAGTGCATGGCGGCCAGCACCGAGGGGCGCCCGTTGACGGCCTCCATGATGTCGATCTCGCCCACGCCGGGCCAGCCGGTGTAGCCGTCGCGCAGCGGGGCGCCCAGCATCCAGAACGCCGGCCAGTAACCGGCGCCGTCGTCCGGGCCCACGTCGGGCAGCATGATCCGTGCCTCGACCCGGAGCGTGCCGCCGGGCGGCGGCCGGAAGTCGGCGCGGCGGGTCTCGACCCGGCCGGACGTCCAGGAGCCGTCGCGCAGCAGCGGGGTGATGGCCAGGCTGCCCCGGCCGTCGAGGGCGACGTTGTCGGTGGAGGCGGTCATCGTCTCGATCTCGCCGGTGCCCCACTGGGGGGCGGGGCAGCCGGGATAGCAGGTGCCGACGTCGTGCAGCCAGGTTCCGGGCAGCGGCGTCCCGGCCGGGCCGGTGAAGTCGTCGCGGAACACCTCGCTCCACCCGTCCCGGCCCGCTCCGGCCGTCTCCCCCTCCCGGCCCGGCCCCGAGCACCCGGCCAGGAGGAGGAGCGACGCCAGCGCCACCGCGAGCACGCGTCTCACGGCGCCGTTCACAGGACCGTGGGGATCACGTCGAGATCCTCCAGGTCGCGTTCGATCCGGGGGGCGAGCCGCCGGGCCAGCGTGTCGGTGATGTGCGAGTCGTCGCGGTACAGCACGATCCCGTCCAGCGCCGCCGGGCAGGTCCTCCCGGTGCCGGGGCACAGCAAGGGCGACATGTCCAGCACCCTCATGCCGGGCCGTTCACCGGCGGCGACCTGCTCCGCGAGCGGGTCGGGGCGCAGGCCCGCCGCCCGGGGGAAGGCGCACTCCGGGACGGGGGAGCCGGACAGGCACGCGGGTACGTCCGTGCCGGGCAGCGGGGTGTCGCGCAGGTAGACCAGCGACGCGCCGAGCCGCTCCAGCCGGGCGAGGGTGGTGTCCCAGGCACGGGTCAGCACCGCCCGGTCGCGGGTGTAGGCGTTGAGCGAGGCCAGCAGCACCAGCCGGGGCGGGGAACTCGCGTCGAGCCGGTCGAGCGCGTACTCGCGCCAGGCGTCGCACTCCCGGTACTCCCGGTCCAGGCGCGGATCGACGACCGTGAGCCGGGGAAGCGGGCAGCCCGGTTTGACCAGCACCTCCAGTGCCCAGCCGCGCCGCAGCGCGATGCGCTCGGCCGCGGCGAACCACTGGCCCGCGTGGGAGTCACCGATCAGCACCACCCGGTTCTTGCTCGCGGTGTTCCCGAACAGGCACGGCGGGCTGGTGACGGCGGTCAACCCGATCTCGCAGCCCGCCGACGCCGGGTAGTCGACGCGGGCCTGCGCGGGCGGCGGCTGGAGCGCGCCACCCGGTGGGGTTTCGGCGACGGTGACCCGGGGGGTGACGGTCGCGCCGTGCACGGCGCCGCCGTTCAGCAGGAGAGCGGCGGCGACCGGGACGACGACGGCGCTGGTGCCCAGGGCCAGGCCGCGCCGGGGCAGGGCGGCGACCACCCGTGAGGTCCGCAGCGGGTTCTCCACCAGCTTCATGGTCAGCCCCGCGGGGATCGCGGAGCCGAGGACCAGCGCCAGTTTCACCGACCACGGCTGCGGCCCGGCGGCGGCCTCGGTCAGTACCAGGACCGGCCAGTGCCACAGGTACCAGGAGAACGACAGCCGCCCGACCGCACGCACCGGGGCCAGGGACAGCAGCGCCGAGAACGGGGAGCGGAACGCGATGACCGCGACCGCGCCGAGCGTCGGCACCAGCGCCGCCGTCCCCGGGTACGGCGTGGCCGCGTCGTACACCAGGACCGGCCAGAGCACGGCCACCGCGCCCGCCAGGCCGAGTACCGCCGAGGACGCCGACCGCGGCCGCTGCCCGTACGGCAGCAGCACCGCGGCCAGCGCCCCGGCGCCGAACTGCCAGGCACGCGACGGGGAGGCCAGGTAGGCCAGGGGTTCACTGATCTCGGTCCACCACAGGGACAGGGCGAGCGAGCCGCCGGTCAGGACGACCACGGCCGCCGTGACCGCGGGCACCGGGTCGCGGCGCAGGCGGCGCGCGGCCAGGGCGAGCACCAGCAGCAGCGGCGCCCACAGCAGGTAGAACTGCTCCTCGACGGCAAGCGACCAGTAGTGCAGCAGCGGGCTGGGATCCCGTTCGGCGGCCAGGTAGTCGGTCTGCCCGGCGGCGAAACGCCAGTTGGCGATGGACAGCGCGGCGGCGACCACGTCACCGGCGACGTCGGTGCCGCGCAGCGGGGGCAGCAGCAGCCACGCCCCGGCGGCGGTGGCCAGCAGCACGAGCCCGGCGGCGGGCAGGATGCGCCGGGCCCGCCGGGCGTAGAACTCCGGCAGGGAGAAGCTTCCGGAGGCGGAGATGTCGCGGAGCAGCAGACCGGTGATCAGGAAGCCGGAGACGACGAAGAACACGTCCACTCCGATGAACCCTCCGGCCAGGCCGGGAACGCCCGCGTGGAAGGCGAGCACGGCCAGCACGGCGACCGCGCGCAGACCTTCGATGTCGGGCCGGAAGCCGAGGCGGTACCTGGCGGTCACGGCGGGGACTCCTTAGGCGATGGGGTGGAAGGCCGCTTCAGGGCAACAGCGGCGGGAAGGCGGTCAGACCGGAGGCGAGCAGGGCCCCCAGCAGCAGCAGGGCGGTGATGGCCAGGGCCTCCGGCCAGCTCAGGCGGTGGTTCATCGGGTCTCCTCGAAGGTGGTGGAGGGGCGGTCATCGCAGGGTCCGCCACAGGTCGCGGATCAGGGGGAGCGAGACGTAGGTGCTGGCGGCGGCGAACAGGGTCAGCGCCCAGTAGCGGTCCCAGCCGTACTCCGGGGCGCGCAACGCGATGCCGGCCCAGGTGGCGGCCGTGGTGACGGTCAGCCACACCAGCGCCATCCGGCCGATCGACGAGACCAGCGTCGTCTTGCCCGCCGCGGCACCGCTGGGCACCCAGGCCGCCGCCTGGTTTCGTACGGCGTGCACGATGGCGACCAGGTGGCAGTACGCGTAGAGCGTCTGCGCCCGGACCACCTCGAAGCGGTAGCGGCTCACCGAGACGGCCGGGAGCAGCACCAGCGCCACCCACAGTGGCCCGATGAACGGGATCATGTGCCAGGCCCGGACGTCCTCCGGGTAGAAGGCGATCATGACGAGCCCGGGCAGCGGCACGGCCGCGATGTTGATCGCTGAGACGAAGTAGCTGAGGAACCCGCTGTAGTAGGACAGCCGGACCCGCCACGGCATCGGCGTGCGGTGGAACGCGCCGTCGAACAGCAGGCTCATGCAGCCCATCGCCCACCGGTACTGCTGGGCGACGTAGGAGGCCACGTTGTCCGGGGAGGTGCCCTTGGCCAGCAGCACCGGGACGTACTTGGTGCGGTAACCGTGCTTCATCAGCTCGACGCTGGTGTAGATGTCCTCACTGTGGTCGATCTTCGGGAAGCCGCCGATCTCCTCCAGCGTGGACCGGCGGTAGACGACGTTGGTGCCGACGCAGATCGCGCCTCCGTCGGCGTCCCTGGACGGCTGGAGCCACCGGTAGAACAGCTCCTGGGCGGCCCCGGCGGCGCGCTGCAGCCAGGGCATGTCCGGGAAGGTGTCGAAGTACTGCGGGGACTGCGCGACGGCGATCCCCGGGTCCTCCAGATAGGGCACCAGGTGGGCCAGGAAGTCCGGGCGCGGGCAGAAGTCGGCGTCGAACACGGCGACGACCTCGCCGTCGCTGATCGACAGGCCGTGGTTGAGGTTCCCGGCCTTCTTCAGGTGTCCGAGGTCGGGGCGGGAGCTGTAGCGGAAGCCGTACCGCCCGGCCAGGGTGGCGACCTCGGCGCGGGCGGCGTCGTCGAGCACCCACACGCTCACCGGAGCGTTCCATTCCAGGGCGGCGACGTGCCGGAAGGTGTTGCCCAGGATGTCCAGCGGCTCGCCGCGGGTGGGGACGAACACGTCGACCGAGGGCACCCGTACCGGCCGCCAGGAGCGGACCAGCAGTTCGTGCGACTCCCAGGTGGTCAGGCGCTGCCGCTGCCCGTCGACGAAGGACATCGCCCACCCGGCGAGGTTCAGCGTCAGCGCGGCGAAAAACGGCCACAGCGCCGGATGGCGCAGCGAGAAAAGGAAGAGAGTCCCCGCCGTGAATGACAGGGAAAGCGGCACGCTGAGTAATACCCAGCGTCTTTGTGGACCGAAATAAAGCTTCAGTTCGTCGTCGCCCGGAGGCTGCGGGAGATACTTCCCGGCCTCATGGGAGGGCGCGTCGATCAAGGCGAGCATGTGGAGGACCCCGATTTCCAGATGCGCTGAACGATTCGCTTCCAACTGTAAACAAACTTATCAGTACCGCGCAAAAGGCCAACGGAGAGAAGGGAAACACTGCGTTAACTGAACGAGATTCGGGGTTGTGAAATATCCATCGAAGGCCCGCCGAATGACATTATGTCCAAATCGTCGGATGTTCGGATGTGTCATAGATCACACATGTGGATCATGGTTCACCGAGCAGGTTCCGCCGAAAGCCTCCTCCTTCTTGGGCAAGGAATGCCCGCAGACGTCACCGGCTGAGCGGTCGCCGTCCTCCTGCGGCGGAACACGCCCTGATCGCACCCGGCGGCGACCGCAGCGCGGCGAAGGTCTTCGTGACAGCGAGATGGGCCGGGCGACGGCGCTCGCTTCGCGCTCTATGCCGATCCCTTGACGGCCGATCCCTTGACGGCCGATCCCACCGCGGCCCGCTCCCGCGTGACGCGGCGGCGCCGGGTCGGCAGCCCGAGTGTCGGGTTGGCGACGCCCCAGGCCGCGCCCTTGCAGATCAGTTCCTTGTAGACGGCGGCGAGCCGTCCGGTCAAGACCGCCCGCACGGCGCGGTCGTCGGCGGTGACGTACTGGATCAAGCCCTCCGTGCGGCCCAGTGAGATGCACTGGTTGAAGTAGCGGATCGACGCGTTCGGGAGCTTCGCGCCGGTCAGACGTGCCGCGATCGCGTCGGCGGCCTGCCACGCGGCAGGAGTTCCCGAGGCGCACGACATCCGCAGCGGCTTGTTCCCGGGGCCCATCACCATGGCCGCGTCGCCGACGGCGTACACGTCCGGGTGCGAGACCGAGCGCATGGTCCCGTCGACCACGATCTGGCCGGCGTCGGTGACCTCCAGGGCGGTCGCCTTCGCGATCGGGTGGACCGCGAAGCCGGTCGTCCACACCGTGACCGCGGCCGGGATGGCCTCGCCGTCGGCGGTGGTGACGCGGTCGGCTTCGACGCCGGTGACGACGGCGTGCTCGTGCACGGTGATCCCGAGCTTTCCGAAGACCTTCCGCAGGTGCCCGCGGCCCCTGGGCGAGAGCCAGTCGCCGAGGCCGCCGCGGGCGGCGAGGGCGACGTCGAGGTCCGGGCGGGCCTCGGCGATCTCGGTCGCGGCCTCCAGGCCGGTGAGGCCGCCGCCGACGACGACCACGGCCTGCCCGGCGTCGAGGCGGGCCAGGCGCTCGCGCAGCCGGAGTGCTCCGGGGCGGCCGGCGATCTCATAGGCGTGCTCGGCGGTCCCGGGGACGCCTTGGGCGTCCCAGCCGCTGCCGAGGGCGTAGACGAGCGTGTCGTAGACGAGCTCGTCGGCGCCGTTCGCGTCGACGACGGCGACGGTGTTGCGGTCGACGTCGACGCCGGTGACCTTCGCGAGCCTCAGTTCGACGCCGGTGCCCGCGAACATCTCACTGAACGGCCGGGTCTTGAGGTCCTGACCGGCCGCCAGCTGGTGCATGCGGACGCGTTCGACGAAGTCGGGCTCGGCGTTGACGAGGGTGATGGCGACGTCCTCGCGGTGGAGCCGCCTGGCGAGGCGACCGGCGGCGACGGCTCCGGTGTATCCGGCTCCGAGGACGAGGATGCGGTGCTGCATTTCCTTGCTCCTGTCTTCGCGGGTTTGCCCCTTGAACCGGGAGGCCCGCCGTTTCCTGACAGGAACGCGATGTGAAGCACCTCACATCCGCGGTCAGAAGGCGTTGAACAAGGGCTCCCCGTGGTCGGCGGCCGCCCAGTGCGCGGTCGCGCGTTCGAGCTTGTCGGGGTTGACCTGGCTGCGGAACGCGGCGATGCCCCCGGCGGTGACCTCCAGGCACATGACACCGACGACCCGGCCGTCCACGACGGCCACGACGGCGGGGTCGCCGTTGGCGGTCCAGGCGTAGACCCCGGGCGCGCCGCCGACCATGGCGCGCTTGGCCTCGCCGGGTTTGAACAGTCCCCGCAGGAACGTCGCGACCGCGACGGCGCCCTCGAACGCCTTGGCCCGGGCCGGGAGCTTCCCGCCGCCGTCGCCGATCGAGACGGCGTCCTTGGTGAGCAGGCGCACGAGCGGTTCGATCTGGCCGCTGGTGGCGGCCGCCAAGAACTCCTCGACGATCCGCCGGGCGGCGGCCTCGTCGATCTCGGTGCGGGCCTTGCCGTCCGCGACGTGCTTCTTGGCCCGGTGGAAGATCTGCTGGCTGGCGGCCTCGGTGATGTCGAGGATCTCGGCGATCTCCCGGTGCGGGTAGGCGAAGGCCTCCCGCAGCACGTAAACCGCCCGCTCGTTGGGGGAAAGGCGCTCCATGAGGGTGAGGACCGCGTAGGAGACCGATTCGCGCTGCTCGGCGGTGTCGGCCGGGCCGAGCATCGGGTCCCCGGCGAGCAGCGGCTCGGGGAGCCACTGGCCCACATAGGTCTCGCGGCGCGCCCGCGCGGAGGTGAGCTGGTTGAGGCACAGGTTGGTGAGAACCTTCGTCAGCCAGGCCTCGGGGACCTCGATGCGGTCGACGCCGGCGGCCTGCCAGCGCAGGAACGTCTCCTGTACGGCGTCCTCGGCATCCCCGGCGGAGCCGAGGAGGCGGTAGGCGATGGCCTCCAGGCGCGGCCTGGAGGCCTCGAACCGGTCGACGTCGTCCGCGGTCAGGGGCATGGCCCGATCCTAGATCGCGCGGCGCGAATCGGCCGCCGCCGCGATGGGGCCCTTCACCGTTCGACGCGCCACCCGGCCTCGCGGACGCAGCAGACCGCTGTGATCGAGCCGGTTCCGGGGTCCCGTTCGCACCCGGCGGCCATGGCGGTGTCGGTCCGGCCGCCGGGTTCCGCGTGCCTGACCTCGACAGCAGCGGGTCATGCCGTGCGCAGGCGGCGATACGTCGCCCGGAGGGTTCCCGGCGGTTGCCGAATCTCGGACAACGGGCCCGCCGCGGATGCCGGGAGACCCGCCGGCATGCCGGGCGCCCGGCCCTTCCCGCGACCGCTTCCCCGTGAGGCGAATAATGAAAACTCAAGGATTTTGCCCGTATTGAGAGTTTTGTTGGGGCGTGCTTTTTTACCTGTCGCCCCGCAGGCGGCCGCCCATACCGGGTACATCCCTGCCACCGGGCGGCCGCGTGGCGGATCGGGTGGAGCAGGGGTGTGATGACGCAGCGACCAGTGCCGCCCGATGAGGCCGGGCGGATGCGGGAGATCGAGACGCTGGGCGCGCTGGAACGGGTGGACGAGCCCCGGTTCTCGGCGATCGCCGAGCTGGCCGCGTTGATCTGCCAGGCGCCGATGGCGCTGGTCAGCATCATCGGCGCCGAGCGGCAGCACTTCAAAGGCCGCGTCGGCGTCACCGAGACCGGCATGGACCGGTGGCTGGGGTTCTGCTCCCACGTCATCATCGGCCGCCGACTGCTGGAGGTGCCCGACACGCTGGCCGATCCGCGCTTTCGCGACGACCCGGCGGTGACAGGGGAACCGTACGTGCGCTTCTACGCCGGCGCCCCGGTCACCAGCACCCGCGGGTACGTGCTGGGCACGGTGTGCGTGATGGACCGCACGCCACGCCGCCTGAACACCGAGCAGCACCAGGCGCTGGACTCCCTGGCCACGTGCGCGGCCGATCTGCTGCAGCTGCACCACTACGCCCGCCAGTCGCAACAGGTCATCACCCGCCTGGCCGAGATCGAAGAGCTCAAGCACGGCTTCCTGCGCACCGTCAGCCACGAGCTGCGCACCCCCCTGACCTCGATCGGCAGTTACCTGCAGCTCATCCAGGAAGGCGGCCTGGACGCCGACACCGAGCACCAGTTCCTGGACGTGATCGAACGCAACAGCGACCGCATCCGGGGCCTGATCGACGAACTGCTGCTGCTGGCCAGCCTCAGCGCCCGCACCGCCAGCTACAGCCCAGCCCTCATCGACCTGACCGACCTGGCCCGCCGCGCCTGCACCCAGGCCGCCGCCAAAGCCTGGGCCAACAGCCTGACCCTTGCCTTCCGCCCCGACGCCCAGGTGACGGCCTGGGGCGACACCGGCCGGCTGTGCCATGCGCTGGACCAAGCACTGGACAACGCCATCAAGTTCACCCCGTCCGGCGGCAGCGTCACCGTCACCGCCGACCCCGGCCCGGTGGTGGAGGTGTGCGACACGGGCATCGGCATCAGCGCCGAGGACCTGCCCCATGTCTTCGACGACTTCTACCGCGCGGCCGAGGCCGAGGACCGGGCGATCGGCGGCACCGGGCTGGGCCTGCCCATCATGGAGAAGATCGCCCATCTGCACGGCGGCGAGGTGCACATCGCCAGCACTCCGGGCGAAGGCACCTGTGTGCGCCTCACGCTGCCGGCTCCGCCGGCGGCCCCTGGGAAGCCGTAGGCCCGCCGACCGCCTCCGGACCGGCTCGACGCGGCAGGAGCGCGAGCCACGGACCGGACGCCGGGCTCGTGATCGATCACGATCGATGATGAGGCTTGCTCGGATTGCATGTTTCCACCGGACCGCCCGCCGCGTTGACTCGAGAGGAAGCCAGTCGACGCACCCCGCGCCGCCGGTATCAAGGGAGTCCGATGGCCTTGAACATTCAAGGTGCCAACATCACAGCACGCGGAAGCCCGAACGGTCAGGCCCCGGCCTGCGACCATCTGGACCTGGTTCCGGCCGCCGCGCACGGACCGGCGGAATGCGCGCAGTGCCTGGCCCTGGGCTTGGCCTGGACGAGTCTGCGGGCCTGCCTGACCTGCGGCTGGGTGGCCTGTTCCGACGAGTCACCGGGTGGCCATGCGAGAAGGCACTACGAGGAGACCGACCACCCGGTGGTCACCTCACTGGAACCGGATATGACCCGGCGCTGGTGTTACGTACACGGGCCGATCGCATGACCGAGACGGAAAGAGACTCATGACCCTCTCTACAGGAGCGGTGAGACGTCGCGATGACTACGACGGCGAATCCTCCTTCCCCGGGGCCGCGCAGCATTTCACGGCGAGCACGTCCCAGATGGGGCTGACAGCGGCCATCGTCGTCATACCGCTGGCCGCACTGGGGGCAGGCGTCTGGCTCGCCTGGGGCAACGGGCTCGCGCTCCGCGATCTGCTGCTGGCCGGAGTCTTCTACGTGGTCACCGGCCTGGGAGTGACCGTCGGGTTCCACCGGCTGCTCACCCATGGTTCCTTCACCGCCCGGCCGTGGCTGCGGGTGGCGCTGGCGGTCGCCGGATCGATGAGCTTCCAGGGCAACGTCATCGACTGGGTGGCGACCCACCGCCGTCATCACGCCTTCACCGATCGCCCAGGTGATCCGCATTCCCCTTACCGGTACGGCACCAGCCTGCGCGGGCAGCTTCGGGGGCTTGCCCACGCACATCTCGGCTGGATGTTCACCGGTGATCCGACTCCGGCCACCCGTTACGCTCCCGACCTGCTCGCCGATCCGGCCATGGTCAAGGTGGCGCGCGCCTTTCCCGCCTTGTCCGCCGTGTCGCTGGCCCTGCCGTTCCTGGCCGGCTGGGTGATCGGCGGAAGCCTGTACGGCGGGCTGACCGCGTTCCTGTGGGCCGGGCTGGTCCGCGTCGCCCTGCTGCAGCACGTCACCTGGAGCGTCAATTCTCTGTGCCACGTCATGGGCAGCCGGCCGTTCAGAACCCGCCGCCACGACCGGGCGACGAACCTGTGGCCGCTGGCCCTGCTGTCGTTCGGGGAGAGCTGGCACAACGGCCACCACAGCGAGCCCACATGCGCCCGCCACGGCATGGAGCGCCGTCAGATCGACCCCTCCGCCGGGTTCATCCGCCTCCTCGAACGACTCGGCTGGGTCGCGGACGTGCGCTGGCCCGATCCCGGCCGACTGGAAAGCCGCCGTGCCGGCAGCTCCGAACGCCCCCGCGCGCCGGCGGAAGACTGATCACCCAGGCCGTGCGGACCTCCTCCCGGAGGTGTCGCGGAACCTGCTGCCGCCGCCCGCTCACCAGGGTCGTCACCGTCCGGCGACGACCCTTTCAGGCCGGTTCGCTCGCCGTATCGCTGCGGCCGACGCGAGGACCTATGGTGAGACAAGACGGTCCGCGTGAACACCACCCGGTTGGGAAGGGGCGGCGGACATGGAACTGCGCCAACTCCGCTACTTCGTGACCCTGGCCGAGGAGTTGCACTTCGGCCGGGCGGCGGCCCGCGAACACATCGTGCAGTCCGCACTGAGCCAGCAGATACAGCGACTTGAGCGCGACCTCGGAGTGCGGCTGCTGAATCGCAGCACCCACCATGTCGAGCTCACCCCGGCCGGCACCGCCTTCCTCGTCGAGGCGCGTCAGATCCTCGACCACGTGGGCCGGGCGGCGCAGGCCGCGCGCAATGCCGTCGCCGCCCCGCGCACGCTCCGGGTCGGCATCATCGACGCCAGCTACGACTCCATGCCGCAGATCCTGCGTGACGTCCAGCAGCGCCTTCCGGGGCTGACGATCCACCAGGTCGAGGCCAGCACCCCCGACCAGTACCGGCAACTGGCCGACGGACGCCTGGACATCGGGATCGGGCGGGCCTCCCAGACACCCTCCGACGTGGCCTCCGAGCTGATCCGGCTCGACCCGCTCGGCGTACTGATCCCCGACGATCACCGTTTCGCCGCCCAGGACGGCGTGCCCGTCGCCGCCCTGTCCGACGAACCGCTTCTTTTCGGTGAGGACACCCGGTCGCCGGAGTTCAACCAGTTCGTCATCGAGCTGTGCCGCGCGGCCGGATTCGCGCCCACCGTCTACGAGGGGACCGTCGAGAGCACCCGCGCCGCCGCCGACCTCGTGCTCCAGCGCCGCTGCGTGCTCTGCGTCCCCTCCTCCTCGCGTACTTCCGGCCAGCCGGGCACCGTGTGGCGGCCCTTGGTCGAACCCACGGCGCACTACCCCTGGTCACTCCTGTGGCGTTCCGGCGACCGGTCCGCCCACGTCGCCGCCGTCATCGACAGCGCCAGGCGGCTCGCCCACCGGTTCGGCTGGTTGCAGACCGCTTTCCCGTCCGCCGGCCTGAGACCCGGCCGGAGCGTGCCGTCGGTCATCAGCGACGGTGATGAGCCTGCCTGACATCGGCCGTTTCCCCGGAGCCGAACCACGGCTTCACTGAGATCGGTGCCGTGGCGGGAGCGACCGTCTTTCGGGAGGCCTCCGTTCGCGGATCCCATGGCCGGCAGGCACCTGCGGACGGCCGACCGCGTTCATCGAGAGGGAGTCCGCATGGACCTGTCGACCCACACCCACCCTCCGTGGACCGTCTGCCGCGTCACCGGGGAGGTCGACGTCTTCACCGCGCCCGCGCTTCGCGCGCATCTGCTGGCTGCCCTGGGCAAACCGGGGCGGGGAGTTCTCCTCGACCTGTCCGCCGTCACATTCATGGACGCCAGCGGGCTGGGGGTTCTCGTCTTCGTCAAACGCATGCTCGAAGCGCAGGAGGGGACACTCCGCCTGCTCGCCCCCTCTGCCGCAGTCCGCCGGCTGCTGAAGGCCGGCGGCCTGGCCGGTCAGTTCCCCGTGAGCCTCGACATGGCGGCCGCGGAGCAGGCCGAGCCGGTGGCCGGGACGGCCTGATCCGCTCCGGGCCCGGCCGTCACGGCCGGTCCGCCCTCGCGGATGTCTCCCGTCCCGCCCTCGTTCTCCCAGTCGGCCTGCCCCGCGTCGCCTTCCCGGCGGGGGCGAGACGTCCCGGATCGATCCTGGGTGGTGCTCCGACCGGCGACGGGAAGACCTGCGGAGATTTCCCCGTCCGCATCCACGGCATCCGGCGCGAACACGGCTTTCGCCGATGCTTCCGTGGCCTGCGGGGGGATCAGCTGAAGGGTGATGCCCGGCCTTCCCCTGAGGCTCAGGGTGACCAGCCGGGTGTCCATGGATCGGAACCATCCGACCCTGACCGCCCGGCCGGGGGCCGGAATCCGGTGCGGGATGTTGTCCCAGGCCTCCACGTGCAGTCCCACCCGGAGGGTCATCTCCCCGAGGCGCTGGTCGACGGCCGCGATGAGGCCCGGAAGTTCCGCCGCCGCGTCGGTTGACCGGGGCCACCATGCCCCGTCCACCGGCCCTCGTCGATCACGGACGGGCGCGAGGCTCAGCCGTACGGCGGATGCCTCCACCGGAGACGCGGGCGGGACGTGAGCGGCAGGAATCGCCGGAGGGAAGGTGGCGTGCGTTGTCGTCATGATCGACCGACTGCCCCGGCCCAGCTGGGCCGTACTGGTGGAACGCCTCGGACGGCATCGGCATGATTGCCGGCGTACGGAACATTCTCGACAATTACCATTATATATCTTTTGGTAGATCAACAGAGTTATGCGTATCACCGCAGCCCTTCAGCGACTGCCGGAGATCCGCGACCGGCCGGGGCATGTCGTCGGTGGAGCCCCGGGGAGTCGTGGCGTCCAGGCGGAGCCCGGGTGCCTCGCGCCAGCCGGTGAGGTCGAGCAGGCGGCGCACCCGCGGCGGGGCCGACCGCAACGCCAGCACGTGGCCGTCTCGGAACTGAGCCGCGGTGACGACCAGGGCGCGCAGGCCACCGACATCGATGAACCTCAGACCGGCCAGATTGACGTATGCGTCGCTGTCGCCCGGGATCGAGTCCAGCGACCGGACCAGGGCGGGCAGCGAGAGGCGGTCGAGATCTCCCTCGACCTGCAGTCCCGGCGGGCTGGGAAAACAGGTGACGCGCAGCCGGCGATCGTGGTCTACGACCGGTTCGAGGGCGAAGGCGTGTGGAACATCGGCATTTTCCATGCTGCTCATGCCTATTCCTCCAAGGGCGCGTCGACACGATGACCGTGAAGTCCGGCAGGCGTTGCGGCGGTGCCTGGCTGATTGCAGCGGTGATCCGAGCATTCGGCGGCATCTCAGGAATGGAAACGAGCAATCGCAGATGAACTCATCACGGATCGCGGCCGGTGGTGGAGCCCGGCCCCTGGTTCGCCGGGAACCGCCCGCCACCGGGTGGAGAACGAAGCCGGGTGCGCCTATGCCGGCGTTGAACCGCCATCGGGTTCGCCCGTCGCCGGCTCCCGGCTCGGTTCACCGAGCTGCTCGCGCAGATAGTTCCAGAGCACGGCGACCAGCGCAGCCGCCGGCACCGCGAGCAGGCTGCCGACGATGCCCGCCAGGCTGCCGCCGAGCGTGACCGCGAGCAGGACCACCGCCGCGTGAAGGCCCAGGCCACGGCTCTGCAGCATGGGCTGGAAGACGTTGCCTTCGAGCTGCTGGACCACGACGATGAGGGCCAGCACGATGAGCGCGTCGGTCAGGCCGTTGGACACCAGGGCGATGAGCACGGCCACGAAGCCTGCGAAAAGGGCGCCGACGATCGGCACGAACGCCGACACGAACGTCAGCACGGCCAGGGGAAGCACCAGCGGTACGCCGATGATCCACAGGCCCAGCCCGATGAAGACGGCGTCCAGCAGGCCGACGAAGGCCTGGGAGCGAACGAACGCCCCCAAGGTGTCCCAGCTGCGCGCGGCGATGGCCGGGAGGTCGACCGCGAGCCGGCCGGGCAGCTGGCGAGTCAGCCAGGGCAGGAACCGAGGACCGTCTTTCAGGAAGAAGAACATCAGGAAGAGGGCCAGGACGGTGGTGACGATGCCGCTGACCACCGTGCCCACACCGGTGACGGTGGCGTTGACGATGCTGCCGACGCTCTCCTTGATACGGACCACCGCTGCGTCGAGCGCCTGGGCGAACTGGTCGTCGCCGATGTTCAACGGCGGACCGGCGGCCCATTCCCGCATCTTCTCGATGCCGTCGACCACGCCGTTGGCGAGTTCGCCCGATTGGGAGGCGACCGGCACGGCGATCAGCACGATGGTGCCCGCCGCCACTATGAGGAACAACGCGGTCACCACCGACGCGGCCAGGGCCGGGTGCCATCCGCGCCGACGCAGGAAGCGCGTGGGCGGCCATGTCAGCGTGGTCAGCAGCAGCGCGACGATCACCGGCCACGTGACCGACCACATCCGGCCCAGCATCCACAGCGCCACGGCGCTCATCAGCAGGACCAGGAGCAGTTCCAGGGAGATGCGGGCCGAGGCACGCAACGCCGCCCGGGTCTTCGTGGAGCTCAGCGTGGCAGGCATGAGATCACCTTAAGACGCGCGATGAGCGGAATCGCTCGTCATCGACGCGGTGCGCCCCTAACCGGCGTGTTCGAGGAAGGCCCGGACCTCGTCGGCCTCGGGCACGCCGAGCTCCCCGTAGAGGCCCAGGGCCGTCCGCCCGTGCTCACGGGCCCGGCCGGAGTGCCCGAGGGCGAGATGCGCGCGGGCCAGACCGTCGTGGGCGCGGGCCTGTTCGGGCCGGTTGCGGGACGCGTCGGCGAGCGCGAGCGCGGCGGTGTGCTCCTCGACCGCCCGGCCGGGGTCGTCCGCCGCCTCGGCGAGCCCGTTGAGTGCGGTCGCCTCGTCGGCGGTGTTGCCGAGCTTGCGGTAGAGGGCCGCGGCCTGCTCGTGGCGGGTGCGCGCCTGAGCGAGGAGGCCCTGGCGGCGGAGGACGACGCCGAGGTGGTTGAGGACCACCGCCTCTCCAGCGGGGTTGCCGGTCTTGCGGTGGAGCGCCAGCGCCAGATCGAGATGGCGCCTGGCCTCCTCCGGCCGGCCGGCCCGGTCGAGGACCAGGGCGAGGATGCCGAGCACGTGGGCCTCGCCCCAGGCGTCGGCGCCGATCCGGGTGAGGTCGAGTGCCTGCTTGAGGTACTGCTCCGCCTGAGTGTCCCGCCGCCGGCGCAGGGCCACGTTGCCCAGCGTGAGCAGCGCCCGAGCCCGTTCGTAGGCCTCCTCGCACACGTCGAGGGCCTGGTGGGCGTGTTCCTCTGCTCGTTCGTACTCGCCGAGCCGCCAGTAGGTCCACGCCAGGTCGGTGAGCGCTCGCGCCTCGAACTCGCGGCGGTCGAGCTTGCGGCTGCGCTGGAGCGACAGGGTGTGGAGGGTGATCGCGTCGTCGTGGTGCGCCTGCCGGTCGAGGTAGGGGCGCATCGCCAGGGCCAGCATGCCCAGGCAGATGTCGGGTCCGTGGACGGCGGTCGCGATGATGTTGGAGCGCTCGGCGTCGAGCCAGGCGATCGCCTCCGCGGCGTCGCGGATGGGCGCGATCGGGGCGGATGGCTGGGGGATGCCCTCCCGCTGGCTGAGACTGTCCGGGAAGAGCCGGTCCACCGCCGCGCGGGAGCGGTGCAGGTAGTAGGTGAGCAGCCGCAGGACCGCGCCGTCGTCCTCGGCGATCGAGCGGGCGTGCTCGCGGAGCAGGTCGTGGAAGGTGTATCTGCCCGGTTCGTACTGCAGGAGCATGTGGGCGTCCAGGAGGCCTTCCAGGAGGTCCTCGGCCTCGTCTTCCGGGATCCCGGCCAGCGCGGCCGCGCCGCGGGCGTCGATGTCGCGGCCGGGCGCCAGCCCGAGCAGGCGGAACATGCGCTGCTCCTCGGCGCTGAGCTGCTCGTAGGAGACGGTGAACGCGGCCGACACCCCGTCCAGGAGCCGGCGATGGTCCCGCAGCCGACCGGCCAGGTAGGACACCGTCCAGCGCGGGCGGTGCTGGAGGCGGGCGGCCGAGATCCGGATGGCGAGCGGGAGGTGCCCGCACAACTGCAGCACCTCGCGCACGGCGTCGGGTTCGTCGTGAGCGCGTTCGCCCACGATCCGGCCGAACAACTCGACGCCGTCCTCCTCTGCCAGGACGTCGACCGAGAGGGCGCGGGCACCGGCCAGGTCGACCAGCCGCCGCCTGCTGGTGATCAGGACGAGGGTGTCGGACGCGCCCGGCAGCAGGGGGCGCACGTGGTCGGCGTCGAGGGCGTTGTCCAGCACGGCGAGCACGCGGCGGCCGGACAGCTCGGCCCGCCAGAGGGCGCTGCGCTCGACCAGGGTGACCGGGATGCGGTCGGCGGGCACCCCGAGCTGGCGGAGGAGGGCCTCCAGCGCGGCGGAGGAGTCGACCGGCTCCCGGCCTGCGGTGTGGGCCTGCAGGTCGACGAAGAGCCGGCCGTCCGGATGGCGCGCGGCCAGCCGGTGGGCCACGTGGACGGCGAGCGCGGTCTTGCCGATCCCGGCCATGCCGTCGATCGTGACGACCGTCGGCCCGTGGTACTCGCCCACGAGTCGCTCCAGCTCGGCGGTCCGTCCGGAGAAATCGGGAATGTCGTAGGGCAGGTAAGTGGAGCGACGCGGCGGGCCGGCAACGACCGGTGCCGCGTCGGCCAGGCGCAGGGCAGGATCATCCGCCAGGACCGCCCGCTCCAGCTCGGTGAAGGCGTGCCCGGGGTCCAGGCCCTGTTCGTCCGCGAGAGCCGTACGGTAGGAACGCGCCGCGGCCAGGGCGTCGGCCTGCCGCCCCGCCCGGTGCAGGGCCAGGACGAGGTGGCCGTTGATCTTCTCGCGGAGCGGGTTGGCGGTCGCCTGGGCGGCGAGCTCGTCGAGCAGATCGCCGTGCCGCCCGGCGGCGAGCTCGCCCTCCACCAGGCGCTCGTATGCCGACAGCCGCCGGTCGTTCCAGAGCTCCCGGACGCCGCCGACGTAATGCGCGTGCACGTCCTCCAGCGCCTCGCCGCTCCACAGGTCCAGGGCTCCGCGCAGCTCGCCTGCGGCCACCAGCTCGGTGAACTCCTGCGCGTCGACCTGTCCGGGCTCGGGCTGCGCGACGTAACCGCCGGCACGCGTCTCGAGCAGCCGTACGGCTCCCGCACCGCGCAGCACCTTGCGGATCGCGGTGATCGAGGCGTGGATCTGCGATCGGGCGGTGTCGGGCCGGTCGTATCCCCACATCGCGTCGATCAGCCGCTCGATGCTGATCACCCGGCCGGCATTGAGCAGGAGGTAGGCCAGCACAGCCCGGTGACGTGGGGCGATGCCCGTCAGGGGCGCGCCGTCGACGATCATCTGGACGGGGCCGAGAAGGGTGAAGCGCAGCATCGTCCCTCCATCACCATCGCATCGTGCGCGCATAGCGAATGTATCAACCCGGGCAGCCAATCTGATCTCACACGAACCGAGACAGAGGAGACACCATGGAAGCCCGGATGAAGAACCCCGCCACGATCATCCCCGCCGCGATGAAGCCGATCATGGCGTTGATGCAGGCCGCCCAGTCGCAGGGTCTCCCCCAGGAGCTCATGGAGATGATCCACCTGCGGGTCAGCCAGATCAACGGCTGCAGCTTCTGCGTCGACACCGGCCTGAAGAACCTGCGCAAGCTCGGCGAGAGCGACGAGCGCATCGGCCTGGTCACCGCATGGCGGGAGGCTCCGTACTACACCGACGCCGAGCGGGCCGCGCTGGAACTGGCGGAGGCCTCGACCCGGCTGGCCGACCGCGCCGACGCCGTCTCCGACGAGGTCTGGAACAACGCCGCCGACCACTTCGACGAGCAGCAGCTGGCCTCGATCCTGCTGATGACCGCCGTCACCAACCTCTTCAACCGCCTGAACGCCCCGATCCGGCAGATCGCCGGCAGCTGGTAGACCCCGACCCCCACGCACAGGAGACACCGACATGTCCGTCGCCCGCTCGCACCGCTACTCCGTCGCCGACTCCGACCTGGAGGAGTTCCTGGCCCGCCGGAGCTCGCTGATCGCGACCGTCCGGGAGGGGCACCCCGGGCTCACCCACGCCGTGCTGATCCGGCTCGAGGACGGCACCTACACCGACACCTGGCACTGGGAGACCGCCGAGCAGCTGGGCGCCGCTCTCGCCGCTCTCCCCACCTTCCCGGAGGCGCCGCTGACCATGGCCCTGACCAAGGACGGCACCGCCCTGAACGGCCAAGTCGTCGACGAGCGCTGAGCCGGCGTGTCGGAGCCGAGGTGACGAGATTCCCGATCACTCCGGCGGAGAAGGACCAGACGTACCACTCGAAGCCAGTCAGATCGAGCCAGGCGACACCGGCGGAGACCGCGAAGGCGGCTCCGCCCGGCAGATCCGCCCGACAGATGGAGACACGATGAGCAAGGCCGCGAGGACGGACACGCCGTCGCCTGCGCTGCACGCCGCCGACAGCCACGACTGGATCCGCGTGCACGGGGCGCGCGTGAACAACCTCAAGGACATCAGCGTCGCGATCCCGAAGCGCCGGCTGACGGTGTTCACCGGCGTCTCCGGCTCGGGCAAGAGCTCGCTGGTGTTCAGCACGATCGCCGCGGAGTCGCAGCGGTTGATCAACGAGACCTACAGCGCCTTCGTTCAGGGCTTCATGCCGACGCTGGCACGGCCCGAGGTCGACGTGCTCGACGGGCTGACGACCGCGATCATCGTCGACCAGCAGCGGATGGGCGCCGATCCCCGCTCCACCGTCGGCACCGCCACCGACGCCAACGCGATGCTGCGCATCCTCTTCAGCCGGCGCGGGGAGCCGCACATCGGCTCGCCCCAAGCCTTCTCCTTCAACGTCCCCACCGTCCGGGCGAGCGGTGCGATCACGGTCGAACGCGGCAACCGCACGACCGAGAGAGCGACCTTCACCCGCGTCGGCGGCATGTGCACGCACTGCGAAGGCCGGGGCACGGTCTCCGACATCGACCTCACCCAGCTCTACGACGACTCCAAGTCGCTCGCCGAGGGCGCGTTCACCATCCCCGGCTGGAAGTCGGACAGCTTCTGGACGGTGCGGGTCTACGCCGGATCGGGCTTCGTCGACCCGGACAAGCCGATCCGCGAGTACACCGGGAAGGAGCTCCAGGACTTCCTCTACAAGGAGCCGACCAAGGTCAAGCTCGACGGCGTCAACCTCACCTACGAGGGGCTGATCCCGAAGATCCGCAAGTCGTTCCTCTCCAAGGACCGGGAGGCGATGCAGCCGCACATCCGGGAGTTCGTGGACCGGGCGGTCACCTTCGCCACCTGCCCAGGGTGCGACGGCACCCGGCTGAGCGAGGAGGCCCGCTCCTCGAAGATCAAGGGCGTCGACATCGCCGACGCCTGTGCGATGCAGATCAGCGACCTGGCCGATTGGGTCCGCGGCCTCGACGAACCGTCGGTGGCGCCGTTGCTCGGCAAGCTGCTGCACACCCTCGACTCGTTCGTGGAGATCGGGCTGGGCTACCTGTCGCTCGAACGGCCGGCGGGCACGCTGTCGGGCGGTGAGGCGCAGCGCGTCAAGATGATCCGCCACCTCGGTTCCGCGCTCACCGACACCACCTACGTCTTCGACGAGCCCACCGCGGGCCTGCACTCCCATGACATCCAGCGGATGAACAACCTGCTGCTGCGGCTGCGGGACAAGGGCAACACCGTGCTCGTCGTGGAGCACAAGCCGGAGACGATCGCGATCGCCGACCACGTCGTCGACCTCGGCCCCGGCGCCGGTACGGCGGGCGGCACCGTCTGCTTCGAGGGCACCGTCGAGGAGCTGCGGGCCGGCGGCACCATCACCGGCCGCCACCTCGACGACCGGGCGTCGCTCAAGGAGACGGTGCGGAAACCCACCGGCGCGCTGGAGATCCGCGGCGCCACCCGCCACAACCTCCAGGGCGTCGACGTCGACATCCCGCTCGGCGTCCTCTGCGTCGTCACCGGCGTCGCCGGCTCCGGGAAGAGCTCGCTGATCCACGGATCGATCCCCGCCGGCGCGGGTGTGGTGTCGATCGACCAGGCGCCCATCCGCGGCTCGCGACGGAGCAACCCGGCGACCTACACCGGCCTGCTCGACCCGATCCGCAAGGCGTTCGCGAAGGCCAACGGTGTGAAGCCGGCGCTGTTCAGCGCCAACTCCGAGGGTGCCTGCCCCAACTGCAACGGCGCCGGCGTCATCTACACCGACCTGGCGATGATGGCCGGCGTCGCCACCGTCTGCGAGGAGTGCGAGGGGAAGCGGTTCGAGGCGTCGGTGCTGGACCACCGTCTCGGCGGCCGCGACATCAGCGAGGTGCTCGCGATGTCGGTGACCGAGGCCGAGGAGTTCTTCGGCGCCGGCGAGGCTCGCACGCCGGCGGCGCACGCCGTCCTCGGCCGGCTCGCCGACGTCGGGCTCGGCTACCTCAGCATCGGCCAGCCGCTCACCACGCTGTCCGGCGGCGAACGGCAGCGGCTCAAGCTGGCCACCCACATGGCCGAGAAGGGCGGCGCCCATTCGCCGGCTTCGACACGCTCGATCGGCTCGGGAACGCGAGTAAGCGCGCGCTCCTCTCGGCTCAATCGCGTCTACGTCCTGGACGAGCCGACCACCGGCCTGCACCTCGCCGACGTCGAGCAGTTGCTCGGCCTGCTCGACCGGCTCGTCGACTCCGGCAAGTCGGTCATCGTCATCGAGCATCACCAGGCGGTCATGGCGCACGCCGACTGGATCATCGACCTCGGCCCCGGCGCCGGCCACGACGGCGGCCGGATCGTCTTCGAGGGCACACCCGCCGACCTCGTCGCCGCCCGCTCCACCCTCACCGGCGAGCATCTCGCGGCTTACGTCGGCGCCTGACCGAGGCCCTCGCGCTCCCCGGGAGACGGGTCCCCCACCTGTTTCGACTCGTCTCACGGGGACTTTGGTGCTTTTTCGTACCGAGATAGATCGATTTCGCTACTGTCGCATCCACCCCGCACGAGAGGAACCCCTGGATGCGACGCCTGCCCTCCGTTCTCGCAGCCGCGCTCGCCGCGAGTTCACTCCTCCCGTCCCATGCCCTGGCGCAGTCCGCCCGGAGCGGGGAGGGCGCCGCGGTCGTCCGCGTGCCGGTGAAGGCGGCCGGAGAGAAAGCGATCAGGGGGAAGGCGACTTTCTACGAACTGCGGTCCGGGGGCGGCAACTGCTCGTATCCGTCGCCCCCGGCCGACAACCTCTACGTCGCGCTCTCCCCCGCCGAGTACGCCGCCGCGGCCGCCTGCGGCGGCTACCTGAACGTCACCGGGCCCAAGGGCAGCGTCCGGGTCAAGGTCGTCGACCAGTGCCCGGAGTGCCCGGCAGGGCACATCGACCTGAGCCGAACGGCCTTCGCCCGTGTCGCGGACCCGGGCAAGGGCATGGTGGGGGTCTCCTACCGTGCGGTCCGCCACCCGCGAATCGGCAGACCGCTCTCCTTCCGGGTCAAGGAGGGCTCGTCGCGGTGGTGGCTGGCCCTGCTGGTCATCGACCACGGCAACCCGCTCGCCTCGATCGAGGTGAAGGCCGCCGGCGGCGCGTGGCGCAGGCTGGCCCGGGCCGACTACAACTACTGGATCGCCGATTCCGGCATGGGCCGGGGTCCCTTCGCCGTGCGGGTCACCGACACCCGCGGCCACCGGGTCACGGCCGGGCGCGTCCGCCTGGCTCCCGCCGTCATCCAGCGCACCACCACGAAGATGTACTGACATCCAGCCGGCGGGCGAAGGACGCCTGCACCGCTTCAGCACTCGTCGCACGTGGTCCGGCCCGGTGCTTGGCCGGTCGGGTCACCCCCGCCGCCGACGGCCGGCGGCGGTCAGGGGCCCTGCCGGGTGCCCGGCTGCTTCACAAGGACCGCGTGGGCTGCCGCGAGGCGTTCCGCGTCGTCGCGGTTCGAGCCGCCGCCCGAGATCTCGTCGGCCCAGCCGAGCAGGCGGTGCAGGAGGGAGTCGGCCGGCGCCGTAGTGATGCGGGGGCTGCCGACGACGACCTCTCCGCCGGTCCCGTCGATGGTGATGAATGTGCCTTCCGGGAAGACGCGTCCGGCGGCTCGCACGGAGGCGGCGTCGACGGTGAGGTCCGCGGCTCCCACGACGGCGGGTTTCCCCATCGCTCTGGCGACGACGGCGGCGTGGCTGGCCGGCCCGCCGCGGGCGGTGACGACTCCCGCGGCGGCGGCCAGGCCGTGCATGTCGAGCGGGGAGGTCTGCGGACGCACCAGGATGACCGGGCCGCCGGCTGCCATTCGCACCGCCCTGTCGGCGGTGGTCGCCACCCTGCCGGTCGCGACCCCCGGGCAGGCGCCCAGCCCTCGGGTGAGGATGTCGAGCGTGCCGGCGGCCTCTATCCGGGACGTGCCGGCGTATCGGAGGTGCCGGGGGGAGACCCGGAGCAGTGCCTCGCGACGGCTGATGACGCCCTCGTCGGCCAGGTCGACCGCGACGCGGACGGCGGCGCGTCCGACGAGGCCGCCGGGCCGCGTCTGCAGGAGCCACAGCCGGCCCGCTTCGAAGGTGAACTCCACGTAGCAGGCGTCGCGGTGGTGTTCCTCGATCCGGCCCATGGCGTCCAGGAGGCCGGCCCACACCGCCGGCTCCCGTTCGGCCAGTTCGGCCAGCGGCCGGGTCGTCGACCTGCCGGAGACGACGTCTTCGCCCTGGCGGCCGAACAGGACGTCGCCGAACGGGATCCTCTCACCGGTGTCAGGATTGCGGCTGAACGCGACCCCGGCGCCGCTGTGCTCGTCGCGATTCCCGAACACCATGGCCTGCACGGTGACGGCCGTGCCGAGGTCGTGCGGGATGGCGTGCAACGCGCGGTAGGTCGTGGCGCGCGGCGTGTTCCATGACGAGAACACGGCCCTGACGGCCAGTTCCAGCTGCCGCATCGCGTCGTCCGGGACCGGTCCGCCGGTCCGTTCGCGGATGAGGGCCTCGACGCCCCGGATCGCACCGGCGAGATGTGCCTCCTCGCCGCCGGAGCCGCGTTCGGCCGTCTCGCCCGCGACGGCCTCCAGGCTTTCCGGGGCCAGCCCGATGACCGCGGAGGCGAAGCTGGACAAGAACCGCAGGCGCGAGTCGAGCGCGAACCGCACGTCACCCGTCTCGGCCGCCAGTTCCGCCGTGGCCTCGGCGGTCAGACCGAGATCGAGGACGGTGTTCATCATCCCGGGCATCGACACGCTGCCGCCCGAGCGGACGGACAGCGCCAGCGGCCGCCCGGGTCCGCCGAAGCGCCGTCGTGTGGCGGTTTCCAGATCGGAGACGGCAGCCGCCAGCTCGGCGTCGAGGCCGTCGGGAAAGCGCCCGTCGCGCAGGAAGGCGCGGCATGCCCCGGTGCTGATGACGAACCCCGGGGGAACGGGCAGTCCGAGGCGCCGCAGTACGACGAGGCCGTACCCCTTGCCGCCCAGAACGCTCGGGGTCTCCTCGGTCTCCGCCGAGAGCGGGTGAATCCAGGTCATCGGCAGCGGCTCAGTCTCGCGGGATGCCGAGGGTGGCCAGCAGGTCTTCGTGAAGCTGGAACCACACGATGTGGTAGGAATCCAGGTTGTCCGTCACGTACTCCACCGCACCGGACCTGGCACGGGCGAGCGCGGTGGCGAACCGGACCCGGTACCGCTGGAACCGCAGCATCGCCGCGGACAGGTCTGCGCAGACGGCGTCGGCACGCCGGTGGAAATCCGTGAAAAGGTCCAGGACCCGGGCGTCGTAGGCGGGATCGGTGTGGTCGTTGGGCACCGCGGCACCGTCGGCGGATCGCATCTGCCATGCCGTGCAGAGATCGAGCAGCTCCGGGTTGAGCACGAGAAAGTCGTCGTACGCCCCGGCCACCGCGGTTCGGGTGCCGGCCGCCTCCAGTTCGCCGCGGATCCACTCGGCGTCCGCGGCGCGGCCGGCCTCGGTGAGACCCCACCCGCCGAAGTCACCCGGGACGCAGGTGACGAGGCCGGCCACCGCCAGATCGATCAGCTCGGACTCGGCGTCGGACTCGGGCAGTCCCGTCGCCTCGGCCACGCGGGCGAGGCCGGCGAACCCGATACAGCGAAGGGCGTGGAGCACCAGCACGTCGGTGCTGGTCGGATAAGGCGATTCCGGCATGTCCGCAGGCCTTCCTCAGGTGTCGTCTCTCCGTCGGGGGCGTCGGGCGGCGCGGGTCGTCAACCGGCTCCGCCCGACCGCGTGGTGGTCGAGCCGCCCGAAGCCGCCACGGCGTGGGCGGCGCCCCGTCCGCAGGCTCGGGAGAAGATCCTGCCCCCCTGGATGCGCACCGCGGCCTCGGTGGCGTCGTCCGGGTCCGGGATTCCGACGGCCGACGCCACGGCGGCGCGGTCGTCGAGGACGAGGCGGAGGTCAGGCCAGGCCTCCGGTGCGAACACGCCTCGCAGGCATCCGGCGAGGTCTCCGATCCTCAGCCGCACAAGACGTCCGACCTCGTCCGGATCGCCCGTCACCACGGCCACGGTGACCTGGTCGCCCGGGCGGGCGGCACGGACGGCTTCCTCGGCCGCCTCCAGCCGGCCGGTCCCCAGGACCGCGATCACCCCGTCGGCGTCGAACCCGACCCGGCGGCCGGTGATCTGGTCCGTCAGCTCCGCAAGCGGCTCCCAGTCGTCCCGGACACGGCGTGCGGGAGTGACGTAGGGCAGGTGCGGCGGATCCCACGTGTCGGCGAGGTCGAGACCGGCCAGATGCCGGCAGGCGCGTACCACGTCGAAGGGATCGCCGAAACCGGGCGCCGTGTCAGCCAGGTGGACGGCCCCGTTCAGCAGCGTGAGGGCCAGCTCCGCCAGCCGCACCAGCCGCGTGCGGTGCGGTGCACATGATTCCAGCGCCAGAGCCAGCAACAGCGCCTCCAGCCTGGTGACCTGCGCCAGCGCGGTGCGGCCGGGTTCGTCGTCGAACAACCCGGCCGGCGAGCGCAACTGCAGCCTCCCCCCGGCGGGCGTGTCACCGGTCAGCGGCAGCCGTTCCAGCCAGATGCGGGCGAACGCGCCCGTCGCCTCGGCCAGGTCCGGCGGCGACGCCTCCGCCATACCTGCGTGCTCGATCGAGTCGACCAGGACCGCCAGGTAGAGCGCTCGCTTGCCCGGGAAGTTGGAGTACACCGCCCCGCGGGTCAGCTCGGCCCGCTCCGCGATCCGGTCGATCTTGGCGTCGGTGTATCCGCGCTCGGCGAACTCCTCCCTCGCCGCGGCCAGCACGGCCGCCCGGGTGCGTTCCTGCTGCTGTGCGCGGGTCAGCCTCACCATCCCCGCCCCTCCGTCGCCCTCATGGATGAAGAATACTCCCAACATCCCGATGTTGGCATCATCTGAGTGATTCCGCGTCTCTGCGGCATCGGCCCGGTCGCCCGCAGGGCTCCGTGGCGGCCCCGGGTCCGGTGCGGCCGGAAACCGGCCGCGCTCACGCCGTCCGCCCCGCGCCCGGGACCCGGGCCGGCGACCCGGCTGGAGATCACGCGGACAGGACGCAACAGCGCGAGCGGGCCGATTCCCGTCACTGCGGCGACCGGCGGGGCAGGGCGTCGTCGCAGCTCACTCCCATGAGTGGAACGGCGGCGCCCTCCGGCGTCCCGGGCGGAGCAACCTTTGATCACGTGCGGGTCGAATGGATGGAGGTAGTCTGGAGGCCGGCGGATGTGAGGTCGGCGAGACATCCCGAACGTTTTCCGGCGAGCTGGTATTGGGTGAAATGGTGCGCCAAGTCAAGGACGTCCAGCTAGGTGATCATCTGTGCCTGGCGTTCACGCATGAGGCCGAACAACGCGAGGTGGCCTCCGCCTTCGTCGCTGCCGGGCTGACTCGCGGCGAGCGGGTTCTGTACTTCGCCGACGACCCCTCAGGTGACCGGGTGCACCGCTGGCTGCGGCAGGCCGGCGTCGACGTCACGGCGGCGACGGCGTCCGGGCAACTGGACGTGCGGCCGGCGGAGGAAGGCTACCTGGCCGCGGGCCGGTTCGACCCCGACGTGATGATCGCCGCGTTGCGCGGCGAGGTCGGCGACAGCCTGGCGGCGGGGTTCACCGGGTTCCGGATCAGCGGGGAGATGAGCTGGGCCCTTCGGGGGACGACCGGCGTCGAGCGCCTGGAAGAGTACGAACGGCGCGTCACCGCGCTGTTCGCCGAGGGCATGTCGGCGGCGATCTGCCAGTACGACTCGCGCTTGTTCCCCGCCGAGCGGCTGGGTGCGCTGACCGGCTGCCATCCGGAACGGGTCCAGATGAACGCGCTGCTCCAGAACGGTTCGCTGCGCGTCATGCCGGGTTTCGACGCCGCCGGAAACCAGGTGCTGCGCGTCACCGGCGCGATCGACTCCACCACGGCCCCGGCCTGGAGCGCCATACTGCAGAACGCGACCGGCGGAGACGGAGACGTCCAGGTGGACATGGCGGGGCTGGAGTTCATCGACGTGGCGGGTTTGCGGGAGCTGGTACGCGTGGCCGCCGCCCTGCCGGACGGGCGCCGCCTGCACGTGCTGAACCTGGCCCCGGCCCTGGACAAGGTCATTCGCCTCGTGGGATGGGACCGGACAGCCGGCCTGATCGTCGGTACGGAGGTCGTCCCCGCATGAGCGCCATCACTGCCCAGGACGCCGGTGCGGCACCGAAACTGGTCCACCACGCGCTGATCTACGGCAGCGACGAGTCCTTCCTGGCGGCCACCACCGGTTTCTGCCTGGACGGGCTGACCGCAGGCGACAAGGTGCTGGCCGTGACCACCCCGGTCAACACCGGCCTGCTCAGAGATAGCCTCGGCCGGGACTCCGGCGCCGTGGAGTTCGTCACCGCCGAGGACTGGTACGACGCCCCGGGCCGGACCCTGGCCGCCTACAACCGGTATGTCGATGAGCACAAGGTGCGCCACCGGCGTATCCGCATCATCGGCGAGCCGGTCTGGCACGGCCGCACCCCGGCGGAAGAAGCCGAGTGGACACGATACGAATCGGTGATCAACGCCGCTTTCGCCGACAGCCCGGCCTGGATCGTGTGCCCCTACGACACCCGGGTCCTGCCCGAGCGCGTCGTGGCCGACGCCCGCCGCACCCACCCGAACCTGTTGGCCGGCTCCGCCGCGCAGATCAGCCACGTCTACGCCGACCCGGCCGCTTTCACTCACGCCGCCGACCGTCTGCCGCTGCCGCCCCCGCCCGCCGGGGCCGACGCGGAGATCCGCTTCGACGCCGACCTCGGCCGGATGCGGCAGCAGGTGAGCGCCCGGGCGACCGCGCTCGGCCTGTCCGCCGAGCTGACCGGCCGGCTGCTGCTGGCCGTCAACGAGGTCGCCGCCAACGCCGTACAGCACGGCGGCGGGTCCGGCCGGATCCGGATCTGGGCCGACCACGCCGCCGTCGGCTGCGACGTCGTCGACCCCGGCCGGATGGACACGCCGTTCCCCGGCTACCTGCCGCCGGACCCGCGCGCCGAGCACGGCCACGGCCTGTGGGTGGTGCGCCAGCTCTGCGACCTGCTGGAGATCCGCACCGGTCAGGACGGCACCCAGGTCCGCCTGCACCTGGGGCGCATCTGACGGTCGGCGCCGCGAAGCCCGGCTCTTCCAGTCCCGCGTCGATCCGTCTCCGTGGCGGGATCACGGAGACGCCGGGTCACCCTGGGCAAGGGGCGGCATGCGGTCGGGCTCCTTGCTCTCGCGCCGTTCGATGGACGACTCCACCGGCGGTCCGGCCTCACAGCAGGAACTGATGCTGCCGTTGGCTGTGCCATTCGACCAGCAGTACGGTGGCGTCGTCGTCGAGGTGGTCTTGCTGGTGCTCCAGCAGGGTCTGGATCAGCCGGCGCAGCGTTTCGGGGGCCGACGCGCCGTCGGCCTCGCGGCGGATGACGAAGTCGGCGAAGCGCTCCAGGCCGAACTCCTCGCCGTCGGGGTTCTTGGCCTCGATGACCCCGTCGGTGTAGAACAGCAGCCGGTCACCCGGCTCCAGCTGGTAGCGGGAGGGCGAGGTGAAGGCGCCCATGCCGAGCCCCATCGGCGGATCGGGTTCCGCCTCCAGCGTGGCCACGACGTGCCCGCCGCGGATCACCAGCGGCGGGTGGTGGCCCCGGTTGATCCAGCTCAGCAGGCCGGTGCGGGTGTCGAGGCTGGCCAGGATCCCGGTGGCGAAGCGCACTGCGCCGAACTGTTCGGCGATGGCCGCGTCGATGGCCTCGCTGGTGGCCAGGAGATCGGCGCCCTGGCGGCGGTTGTTGCGGCAGGCGCCCATCGCGATGGTGGCCGTCAGCCCGGCGGCGGTGTCGTGCCCCATGGCGTCGAAGATCGACAGGTGCAGGGTGTCGCCCGCCAGGGCATAGTCGAAGGCGTCCCCGCCCACGACGTAGGCCGGCTCCAGAGCGGCGCTGACCACCACCCGCTCGGTGGCGAAGGTCCGCACCGGCAGCAGCGTCCAGAGCACCTCGGCCGACAGCTGCATCGGCTGCGCGCGCACCAGGCGGGCGTAGGTGTCGCTGGTGGAGCGTTTGCTGGAGACCAGCAACGCCGTCAGAGAGGCCAGCTGGGCGGCCTGCCATCGGACGGCCCCGTCGTCGCCGGGCGCGGTCAGGCCCAGCACGCCGATGTGTTCGGTGCCGTCCAGCATCGGCAGCCACAACCGCCGCGGGCCCTGATCGGTGAGGATCGGGGCGGGTTCGGCCTCTGAGGAGTCGTCGGCGAGCCGTGCCTGGACGATCTCCAGATTGCGGAAGGCCCTCCCCGCCATGGTGGCGTCGATGCGGAGGCGCTTGAGCGCTTTGCCGTCGGCGTCGTGCTGGCCGGGCAGCGGCACCAGGAACTGGTGCTGCAGATCGGCCACGTACAGCACCGGCTGGTAGAAACCGACCAGGCTGGCGTATCCGGTGACCAGAGCCGGCAGGTCCTCCATGGCCGCCAGGTGGTGGGCGGCGATCAGACCGCCCAGCATCTGCTCGTGCTCATCGTCCACCGGCCCGCTCCCTCATCCTCTTGCCGTCCTTCTTACCGGTGCGCCGACGGTTAGGCGTCGATGATCGCCCTCTGTCTCCATGCGGCCCGTCAGGCCGGTGCAGGGGTCAGGAGTGCTGCGCCGACGGGCTGGGCAGCACCAGGCGCACACACGTGCCGGCGCCCGGTTCACTGGTGATGTGCATGCCGCCGTCGTGCATCCGCATGACCTTCCGCACGATGGCCAGGCCCACCCCGCTGCCGCCGATCGCCCGCTGCTCGGCCTCGCGGGCGCGGTAGAAGTCCTCGACGACATACGGCAGGTCCTCTTCGGGGATGCCCATGCCGGTGTCGCGGACCTCCACCGTCGGCACCGGATCCCCTGAGACGCTCACCTCGACCTGCCCGCCGGCCGCGGTGAACTTGACGGCGTTGTCCAGCACCTGGCCCAGCGCCTGGCGCAGCTTCCGGGCGTCGGCCCAGACCGGCACCTCGGTCCGGGCGTGCGCGGTGAGCGTCACGTCGTTGATCCAGGCCTTGCCGACGGTCTCGACGACCGTCTCGCGCACCACCGCGGCCAGATCGACGCGCTCGGGCTGGAAGGGGACGGTGCGGGCGGTGAGGCTGGCCAGCAGCAGGAGTTCGTCGATCAGCTCCAGCAGGCGGTCGCTGTTGCGCTCGATCACGCCCAGGAACCCACGCTCCGCATCGGCGTCCAGATCACTGTCGTGGATCAGCTCGAGGTAGCTGCTGATCGCGGTCAGCGGGGTGCGCAGCTCGTGGTTGACGGTGCGCAGGAACTGATGCTTGAGCTCCTCGGCCTCGTGCAGTTGCCGGATGACCTGGCCGAAGCGGCGGCTGTAGTAACGCAGCCGCAGCAGATCGGCGACGTAGCCGGCCAGCGTGACCAGGCTCTGGTGATGTGCGGCCGTCAGACGGCGGGGCCGGACGTCCAGCACGCACAGCGTGCCCAGAGCGTGACCGCGGCTGCTGATCACCGGTGCGCCGGCGTAGAAGCGCAGCCCCGCCTTCCCCGTGACGACGGGATCGTCGCAGAACCGCGGGTCCGTCGGCGCGTCGGGCACTTCCAGCACCTCGCGGCCCATGATGACGTGCGGGCAGAACGGGATCGGCGCGTCGATGCCGATCCCGCCGTGGTCGGCACGGCCTTTGACGTACTGCCCGTCGGCGCCCACGAGGTTGACCAGCGCGACCGGGGTCTGACACAGCTGGGCGGCCAGCTCGGCGATGGCGTCGAAGCGCGGCTCGGCGGTGGGCTCCAACGCCTCCAGCTCGTCGAGTTCGTACAGCCGTTCAACTTCGTCGCGCGGCAGCGGCCTGTGCGTCATCGCTCCCCACTCCCGCTGTGATCCGCATCGATAGTGAACGTCGACTCTCTCCACACTAGGGTCCGGAAGACGGCGGGTGGCGAGTTCGGCGGGTAAAGAACCGGCCATGACGGCGGCGGGGCGCCGTCATGGAGCCGGCGGGAGGCGGGACGGGCCCGGTCCGCGCTGCGGCCGGCTCGGCCGCACCCGGCGCCGCCGCCCAGAAAAACCCTAATTTCCTACCAATTCAGTTGACTTCTCTCCGTGCCGGATCTACGGTTGGCGGCATGACGACCCCCGTTCCGCTGACCACCCGCGGCCACGTGGACTTCTGCCGCGTGGCCAGCGCGCTCTGTCGTTCCTTCCAGCCATAGCCCATCCCTTTCCTGGAAGGACCTCACACCCATGTCCACCCTGTCCGTCACCCCCGTCGCCGGCCGGATCGGCGCCGAGGTCACCGGCGTGCGACTCGCCGGCGACCTGCCCGCCGACGTGGTCGCCGAGATCCGCCTGGCCCTGCTCACCCACAAGGTGATCTTCTTCCGCGGCCAGGAGCACCTCGACGAGCGCGGCCAGACGGCCTTCGCCCGGCTGCTCGGCGAGCTGACCACCGCCCACCCGACCGTGCCCGCCTTCGGCGGCAACGCGCACATCCTCGACCTCGACTACAGCGGCGGCCAGAAGGTCGACCGGTGGCACACCGACGTCACCTTCGTCGACCGCCCGCCCGCGGCTTCCGTGCTGCGCGCGGTGACCGTGCCCGCGGCGGGCGGCGACACGCTGTGGGCCAACGCCGTCACCGCCTACGAGTACCTGCCCGCCGAGCTGCGCGAGCTGGTGGAGCGGCTGCGCGCCGTGCACACCAACCAGTTCGACTACGCGCGGATAGCCGCCTCGGAGGACCCCGAACGGGCCCGGGCGTACGCGGAGGTCTTCGCCTCCACGGTCTTCGAGACCGAGCATCCGGTCGTGCGGGTGCATCCCGAGACCGGGGAGCGGTCGATCCTGCTGGGCGACTTCGCCAGGCGGCTGTCCGGGCTGTCGGCCTCGGCCTCGGCCTCGGTCATCCGGCTGATCCAGGACCAGGTCACGGCGGTGGAGAACACCGTGCGCTGGCGGTGGGCCCCGGGCGACGTCGCCGTCTGGGACAACCGGGCCACCCAGCACCGGGTCGTGCACGACTTCGGCGACCGGCCGCGCCGCCTGCACCGCGTCACCATCGCCGGGGACGTCCCCGTCGGCGTGGACGGCCGGCCCAGCACCGTGCTGACCGGCGACGCCGCCGCCTACTCACCCGTCGCCGCCTGACCCGCTCCGCTCCACCCCGCCCCGCCCCGGCCGCCTGAGGCGGCCGGGGCTTTCCCCTGCAAGAGGGACGCCGTCATGAGTTTCCCCGAACGCGTCGGCCGTACGGTGGCCGACTCCACCTCGCACTGGCCCGAGCCGGTCCGCGCCCCCGAGGGCGCGCCGAACATCGTCGTGGTCCTCCTCGACGACATGGGCTTCGCCGACATCGGGCCGTTCGGCGCGGAGATCGAGACTCCGACGCTGGACCGGCTGGCCGCCGGCGGTCTGCGATTCACCAACTACCACACCACCCCGCTGTGCTCGCCCTCCCGCGCCTCGCTGCTGACCGGGCTCAACCACCACCGGGCGGGGTACGCGTTCGTCGCCAACGCCGACCCGGGCTTCCCGGGCTACACCTTCGAGATCGCCGACGACGTGCCGACGCTCCCGGAGATCCTGCGCGGGGCCGGCTACGCCACCTTCGCGGTCGGCAAGTGGCACCTCACCAAGGACGCCACCATGAACGACGGCGCGCCCCGCTCGTCGTGGCCGACGCAGAAGGGCTTCGACCGCTTCTACGGCATCCTGGAGGGGCTGACCTCCCTGCACCACCCGCACCGGCTGGTCCGCGACAACTCCCCCGTCGAGGTCGACGCCTACCCCGAGGGCTACTACCTCACCGACGACCTGACCGACCAGGCCATCGGGATGATCAAATCGCTGCGGGCGCACGACGCGCGCAAGCCGTACTTCCTCTACCTCGCCCATCCGGCGGTGCACGGCCCGCTCCAGGCGAAGCCCGCCGACATCGTCAAATATCGCGGAAAATATGCCAAGGGATGGGACATGCTCCGCGAGGAGCGCTTCGCCCGCCAGCTCGCGAGCGGTCTCTTCCCCGAGGGCGCGGTGCTGCCGCCGCGCGCCTCCGAGCAGTTCCACGACGTACCCGCCTGGGGCTCCCTGCCGGAGGAGGAGCGCGAACTGTTCGCCCGCTACCAGGAGGTCTACGCCGCGATGGTCGACAACGTCGACCAGAACCTCGGCCGCCTGCTGACGGTGATCGAGCAGTACGGCGAGCTCGACGACACCGTAGTGATCTTCACCTCCGACAACGGCGGCACCGGCGAGGGCGGGGTGCGCGGCACCCGCTCCTACTTCAAGCAGTTCGTCCAGCGGGCGGCCCTGCCCGCCGACTGGACTCCCGACGTGCCCCGCGATCCGGGGCTGATCGGCGGACCGCGGACGATGGTCCACTACCCGCGGCTGGGGCATGGCCTCCAACACGCCGTTCCGGCTCTACAAGGGCACCACCCACGCGGGCGGCGTGCGCGTGCCGTTCGTGCTGTCCTGGCCCGCGGGCCCGATCGAGGGCCGCGGGGGCACGCGTACCCGCTACCAGTACGTCACCGACGTCCTGCCCACCCTCCTGGACCTGGCCGGGATCTCCCGGCCGGACCGGCACCGTGGCGAGCCCGTCGCCTCACTCGACGGCCGCACGTTCGCCGACGCGCTCGGCGACCCGGCCGCGCCGAGCACCCACCCCGAGCAGTACGCCGAGATGACCGGCAACCGCGCCTTCTACCGCGACGGCTGGAAGCTGGTCACCCTGCACCGGCCCGGACGCCCCCACGACGAGGATCCCTGGGAGCTGTACGACCTGCGCGCAGACCCGACCGAGACCCGCGACCTCGCCGCCGAACGGCCCGACCTGGTGGAGGAGCTGGCCGCGGCCTGGGAACGGGCGGCCGGGGAGAACCAGGTGTTCCCCCTCGACGACGGCACCGGCTACCTGTGGACCGCCCGCCCGCCGTCAGAGGCGGCTTTCGCCGAACCGGTCGTCCTGCTGCCCGGCACGCCCACCCTGGAGCGCTACCGCGCCGCCCAGCTCGTCGCGTTCCGTGACTTCCGGGTGGACATCCGGCTCACGCACGGCCCCGGCGACCAGGGCGTGCTGGTGGCTCACGGCGACCAGGGCGGCGGTTACTGCCTCTACATCGAGGACGGCCGGGTCCGCCTGGCCTACAACGAGTACGGCGTGCTGTGGGAGGTGGCGGGCGAGTTCGTACGGCCCGGCGCCCGCGTCGTCTCGCTCACGGCGCAGGCCCTGCCCGGCTACCGGTGGGACCTCGCGATCGAGCAGGACGGCGTGCGGACCGCCCGGCTGGACAGCGTGCAGATGCTGATCGGCCTGGCCCCGATGGAGGGGATCGACGTCGGGATCGACCGCCGTTCCCCCGTCTCCTGGTCCGTCTACGAGCGCCACGGCGCCTTCCCCTACGGCGGCGACCTGATCTCGGTCACCTACCTGCCGGGTGAGCCCGCCGGCTACGACCCGAAGGAGGTGCTGACCGCCCTGCGCGCGGCGGCCGAGGCGTACGACTGAGGGCGGCCGGCCGGTCGGGACGGGCGGCCGGCCGGTCGGGACGGGCGGCCGGCCGGTCGGGACGGGCGGCGGTTCCGGCCGCCGGGGCGGTCCTCGGAGACGAACGGGACGGAGGCGGCGCGGGGGGACGGCGCGCCTGCCGGTGACGGCGCTGACCGCGCGGATGAAACCGGCCCCGCGGCGCTCTGCCTCCAGGAAGCGGGAGTCACCGGTGAGGCCGTACAGGCGGGCCGGCACGATGCCGCCGTCGCCCCGCGGGGCTCCGCACCCGCGACGATCGACCGGCCGAGGTCAGGACCGGCCGCAGGCCGAGTCGTGACCGGTGCGCCGGCGCCACACCGCGAGCCACGCGGCCTCCGCCGCCGCGTCGAGCAGGTAGGTGGCCCTGATCCGTCCCCGGGGCACGTAGATCATGTCGATGGCGAGCAGGGTCGCCGCGGTGGCGACCCCGATCCGCCGGGCGTGCCCGACGCCCTCGGGGGTGGCCGCGGCGCGCAGCTGGGCCCAGCCCACCCCGACCAGCAACCCGGCCACCGTACGGACCAGCCAGTCGTCCTCCTTGGGACCGAAGACCTTCTCGAAGCTGGGCAGGTGCACCAGCGGCCACAGGCCCGACAGCACGTTGAACACCCCGTGCGCCCGCGCCCGCCAGATCCCCGGCGGCTCTTCACGCCCGACGTCTTCCATACCGCGGACGCTGCCCCGTCCCCGGTCAGGCAAACCCGCGCCGACCGGCGAGGAAGGAACCGCCGTGGCCCGCCCGGCGAGCGGCTTCGTCATGGCCGCCGTACGGCCCGCCGTCACGCAGGGACCCGCGTCCTCGCCTCGCGGCTGAACAGCCGTTCGCCGCTCCGCCCGGCACTCGAACGCTCACCACCGGAGAGGCCGGGAGGCCGTCCCCGCCGTTTCGAATGGGAGCCGCCGGGAAGCTGGTGCCCGTTGTGCCCGTGGGAAGGAGAGCCATGCTGCAGGAAGCACGACGGGAGAAGAACCGGCCCGGCCCGCCATTTCACAAACCGCGCTTCGCGCGAGCCTATTCGTTCGCCCTGGTGACGGGGGCGTTCTTCGCGTTCTCCTGGATTGGGCAATTCGTCTTCCAGTTGATCTCGTTCCAGAACGAGCAGTCCGAGCACGGCCGGCCCTTCGCCTGGTCGGAATACCTTCCCCAGTTCCTCGCCTCCAGCTTCGAAAACTGGCAGTCGGAGTTCCTGCAGCTGATCTGGCAGGCGGCCGGACTCGCCATGCTGTATTACTGGGGATCGTCCCAGTCGAAGGAGAGCGACGAGCGCATCGAGGCGAAACTCGACGCCCTGCTCAAAGACCGCGGCATCGGACCCGACGACGTGAGCCGCTGACGCGGCGGAGACGGTCCGCCGACCGGGGCGCGACTCACCCGCCGGTCGGGGCGCTCCGCGGCCGTTCCCCCGCGGACTCCGCCACTCCGATGACGGCCTCCAGCAACCTCTCGTCGTCGGCTTCCGGGACGGCCCGCAGGTCGAGCAGGCAACGGCCGCGCTCGACCCGGCCGAGGACCGGAGGTTCCCCCCGGCGGAGGGGCGCGGCCAAGCCCTCGTCGAGGGCGACGGCGGCGCTCCGCAGGGAGACCTCCGGCGCTCCCCCGCCGCCGACCACGCCCAGGCTGTCGACCGCCGTGGCGTCGATCCCCCTGTCGCACAGCCGTGCCGCCAGCTTCTCGGCCCGCCCGCGCAATGCCGCCGGGTCGGCGTGCAGCGCCTCCCGGGTGGGCGTGTCGGGTCCGCCGACCGTGGCCTCCAGCGCGGCCAGGGTGGTCTTGTCCACACGCAGCGCCCGCGCCAGCGGGTGGCGGCGCAACCGCTCGACGAGATCCGCGCGGCCGAAGAGCAGCCCGCTCTGCGGGCCGCCGAGCAGCTTGTCCCCGCTGGTGGTGACCAGGTCGGCGCCCTGTCGCAGCCATGTGGTCACGTCGGGCTCCTCGGGCAGCAGCGGCTCGGGACGCAACAGCCCGGATCCGGCGTCGGCCACGAGAGGGACGCCGCGCTCCCGGCACAACACCGCCAGCTCGGTGACCGGAACGGCCGAGGTGAATCCCCGGACCTGGTAGTTGGACGGGTGGACCTTCAGCACCATCCCGGTCTCGGGACCGATCGCCGCCGCGTAGTCGCGGGTGACGCTGCGGTTGGTCGTGCCGACCTCCCGCAGCCGCGCCCCGGTGGAGACCAGCAGCTCGGGGAGCCGGAAGCCGTCACCGATTTCGATGAGCTCGCCCCGGCTGATGACGACCTCCCGCCCCGAGGCGAGTGCCGTGGCCGCCAGGATGAGGGCCGCGGCGTTGTTGTTCACCACGTGCACGCCCTCGGCCTCGGGTACGGCGGCGGCCAGCGCGGCGAGAGCCGTACGCCCCCGCCTGCCGCGGGAACCCGTGGCGAGGTCGAACTCGATGTCGGTGACCCCGGCGGCCAGCTCCATCGCCTGGCGGGCCGCGGCCGACAGCGGGGCCCGCCCCAGGTTGGTGTGGAGCAGCACGCCCGTGGCATTGATCACCGGCCGCAGCCCGGCGGCGCTCGCCGGCAACGCGGCCAGCACGGCCGTCATGATCTCCCCAGGGGTGATCTCCCCCTCCCTGGCGCGCCGCTGCGCGGCGATGATCATGCCCTTGACCCGTTCCGTCCCCAGCCGCAGCCGCGCCTCGCCCAGCCGTGGATCGGCGAGCAGGACGTCCGTGCGCGGGATCGAACGGCGATGATCCGTCATGCCCTGGAACCTACCCGTCCCCCGCCACGGCGCCTCACACGGGGACCGTCACCGGCCGGACGCGCCTTCGCAAATCAACGGGCGGCCGGCGGAAGCAGTCCCGGCGAAAACAGCAAATGAGCGGCGCCGAACCAACCCTTGATCGAACATGGGCTCTCGTGTAGGTTCTCCGGCGGACCCGAACATTCCCGTTTTTCCACACCCCACGACTCTCGTTTTCATTCGATAATCAGCCGGATCGCGATTCTCTTTATGGAGGGGTTGACGCGTTGCCGATTTCACCGCGCGCGTCCGCGGGATGAGCCCCCGGCGTCCCCGTCATCGGCGAGCCGATCCCCGCGGCCCCCGTCCCATCGTCGCCGGGAGCCGGCCCCCGGCCCGTCCTGGAGTGTCATGAGCGGAATCGACGACTTCCTCGACAGGGCGCGCGGCAGGCTGAAGCGGTTGTCCCCGCAGGAGGCCTGGTGGGCGGCCCGGGACCGCGGGCTGATCGTGGACATCCGGCCGGCGTACCAGCGGGCGGCCGACGGGGAGATCACCGGTGCGATCGTCATCGAACGCAACCATCTCGAATGGCGGCTCGACCCGGCCTGCCCGGCCCGCATCGCCGAGGCGGTCTCGGCCGACCTGCGATGGATCATCATCTGCGACGAGGGCTACTCCTCGTCGCTGGCGGCCGCGGCGCTCCACGACATCGGGCTCACCGCCGCCACCGACGTCATCGGCGGCTTCCAGCAGTGGCGCGAAGCGGGGCTGCCCGTGGCCAGGCCGGGGTCCCCCGCCCGGCCGCGCCTGGCACTCGCCGACCGCAGGATCTGATCCGGGAACGGCAGGGCGGGATCCGCGATCCCGCCGTCCTCGGGCGCCTGCCCGCGCACCCGAGGATCTCAGCCGTCCGCGGCGTCGGGCGTGCGACGGCGACGGGCCTGCTCCACCGAGCGGCCCTCCTGTTCGATCTCCCGGCTCAGGAAGAAGTTCAGCGCGGTCCGGATCGCCGCGATCGCCGCCAGTTGCCCGATCTGCGTGAAGCTCGGCGCGATGGCCGTGCGGAGTACGTCCCCGGCTAGCTGGAACTCCAGGCCCAGTGCCAGGAAGCGCCCCAGGAACAGGCGGACGGAGATGAACCCGTCGTCGGCGGAGCGCCTCACCGCGGCCACGACGAACCGGACGAAGGCCACCGCCGCACCGGCGAAGATGATGATCACCCCAGCCGCTTCGACCAGGCGGACCAGCAGGTCCACGGCGTGGCGCAGCGCCTCCTCGGGCAGGATGTCCGGCATGCGGTGCTGTTACCCGCACATCCGGCGTCTAACGTCACACCGCCGATCGCCGGAGATCCAGCGGTCGATCCCGGATAAGGCGGACGCGCGGCAGTCCGCTCGGGAGCGTGCTCCGAATCCTCGCTCACCCTGGTCGTCGGCATCGCCCTGCTGGGCCTCGCCGCCGCGGACGTGGCGGGCGAGGCGGTCGCGACGGCCGGGCGCACCAATGCGCTGATGGCCGAGCTGGGCGACTCCTCTGCCGAGATCGGCAGCGTGGTGAAGGCGATCACTTCGATCGCCGAGCAGACCAACCTCCTGGCACTGAACGCCACCATCGAGGCGGCGCGTGCCGGGGAGGCGGGCAAGGGCTTCGCAGTGGTGGCCGGCGAGGTCAAGGACCTGGCGCAGGAGACGGCCAAGGCGACTGAGGACATCGCCCGGCGACGGCCTCGAGAGAACGATCACCTCGCCCGTACGGCGTGCAGACAGCGGGCGGCCTGGGCGCGGAGGGCGTCCGCGAGCTCCGGCGGGCCGCTGGTGAGGGTGAAGCCGACGTCCACCGAGGTGATCATCCAGACCAGGGCGGACGGGGTTTCGGCGCCGACGTGCAGCAGGCACCTGTGGTCGTCGACGGCCTCGACGACGCCCATGCCGGGCCAGACCCGGTCGGCGACGGCCTCGGCGGACTCGTGCAGGGTGACGGTCGCCTGGAAGGGCCAGGTCCGCGAGGACAGCCGGCGTGCCAGGTAGGCCGCGACGTCGCCGTCGGGCGGTTGCCTGGGGGCGAACCGCGGGCCGGTGGGGGCGCGGGGAGTCAGCCGGTCCACCCGGAAGGTGCGCCAGTCCTCGCGGTCGGTGTCCCAGGCCACGAGATACCAGTGCCGGCCGAAGCTGACCAGGCTGTGCGGTTCGACCGACCGGATCGTGGCCGCGTCCCGTGGGCCGGCGTAGTCGAAACGCAGCCGCTCGTGGCGGCGGCAGGCGTCCGCGATCGCCATCAGCGTGTCCGGGCTCACCGTGGGGCCGACGCCGCCGACCCGGACGGTCGCGGCGTGCAGGGTGCCGACCCGGTGACGCAGCCGGGACGGCAGCACCTGCTCGAGTTTCGTGAGCGCCCGAAGCGAGGTCTCCTCGATCCCGGAGACCGAGCCACCCGCCGCAGTGCGCAGCCCGACCGCCACCGCGACCGCCTCGTCGTCGTCGAGCAGCAGCGGCGGCAACGACGCACCGGCGCCCAGCCGGTAGCCGGCGGAGCCCCGGGTGGCGTTCACGGGGTAACCGAGCCCGCGCAGCCGTTCCACGTCGCGGCGGACCGTACGCGAGGTGACGCCCAGCCGCTCGGCGAGTTCGGCGCCCGACCAGTCGCGGTGCGTCTGCAGGAGCGACAGCAGTTTCAGCAGCCGTGCGGAGGTGTCCACCATGCCGTCAAGATTGCCCGATCCTTAGGACCGCAACTGTCCTAACCGGTCCATAGCGTTGCCGACATGACGAACCCGCAGCAGGGCGTGGAGATCCGCCCGTTCCGCATCGACATCCCCCAGGCCCAGCTCGACGACCTGAGCGCTCGGCTGGCGAACACCCGCTGGCCGGACGAGCTTCCGGGGGTCGGCTGGAGCCGGGGTGTGCCGGTGGGATACCTGAAGGAGCTCGCCGAATACTGGCGCACCGGCTACGACTGGCGGACCCACGAGGCGGCGATCAACGAGCATCCGCAGTACGTCGCCGCCGTCGACGGGCAGGACATCCACTTCCTGCACGTGCGCTCACCCGAGCCCGACGCCGTCGCGCTGCTGCTGTTGCACGGCTGGCCGGGCGGGGTCGTGGACTTCCTCGACGTCATCGGGCCGCTGTCGGATCCCCGCGCGCACGGCGGGGACCCGGCCACCGCCTTCCACCTGGTGATCCCGTCGTTGCCGGGATTCGGGTTCTCCACCCCGCTGGCCGGGCCGGGCATGGGCCCCGCCCGCATGGCCGGGCTGTTCGCACGGCTGATGGCCCGGCTCGGCTACGGCAGGTACGGCGTGCAGGGCTATGACACCGGCTCATGGGTCGCCCCCGAAATCGGCAGGCAGGCCCCCGACCATGTCATCGGCGTCCACATGAACGGCATGATCACCTTCCCTGTCGGCGCGGAAGGCGAGATGGACGGCCTCACCGAGACCGAGCAGCGGCGCTGGCAGGCGATGCAGAACTTCAACGACGGCTACCTGCAGTGCAACTCCAAACGCCCGCAGACGGTGGCGTACGGCCTGCACGACTCCCCGGTCGGCCAGCTCGCCTGGATCGTCGAGAAGTTCAAGGAGCTCACCGACCCCGAAGACGGTCTCCCCGAGGACAGCGTCGACCGCGACCGCATCCTCACCGACGTCTCGATCTACTGGCTCACCGGCACGGCCGGATCGGCGGCGCAGGTGTACTACGAGGAGATCTCCGCCAGCGCCTGGAGCGGGACCGCCGACCAGTGGAGCGACGGCTCCGGTGACGGCGCCGGCTGGGGCGGGGGCACAGACGGCGGCGCGGGCGACTGGACGGGCGACTGGGCGGTGGCTCAGCGCGGGACGGTGCCGACCGGTGCGCTGGTCTCCGCCCACGACGTGACCATCCGCCGATGGGCCGAGCGCGACCACAACATCGTGCACTGGACCGAACTCGGCGAGGGCGGGCACTTCCTCTCGATGGAGGCGCCGGACCTGCTGGTCGGCGACGTTCGCGAGTTCTTCGGCAAGCTGCGCTGAGACGGGGCCCGCGGACCGGCGCGCCGGCCCCCGGAGCCGCCGGCGTCCTCGACCCTGAAGCAGAGCGGTGTCCCGGTCCCGGTCAGAGCAGCAGGTCTTCGGGACGGGCGAGCTCGCGGGGCGAGGATGCGATCTCCAGCCGTTCGAGCGGGTCGGCCTCGATGTGCGGATCGAGGCGCAGGCCGGTGAGGTTGGCGATGCTCCGTACGGGGACCTGGAACGTCCGGTAGGCGCCGTAGGAGAACGACTCCTCGGTGGGCAGTTCGTCGATCAGGGCGGCCTGGCTGAGGAGGTAGCCGGTCACGGACAGGGCGCCGGACTCCTTGACCATCGCGATGATCTTCCAGAACTGGCGCGGCAGCTGGACACCGCGATAGGTGTCGTCGTCGTCGGCCAGAACCGGCCCGGTGAACACGCTGACGGCCAGGTCGTGGGTGTCGGCGTTGTTCAGCACGTAGTCCTCCAGCCCGAGCCACAAGGTCTGGCCCGCGTTGAAGGCGTGGTGCTGGGGCGTGGAGTTGGTGAAGTGGAAGGTGTCGTCGTTGGCCGCCCTGGCCTGGACGTCGGTCGTGCCCCAGGCGGGGTCGAGGCGGCGCACCAGGTGCCCGCGGTCCAGGTCGTTGTCGCGGTAGACGGCCTCGCCGGTCTGCTCCTCGGCCGGTATCCGCGGGTCGAAGATCCAGCGGTCGCTCTCCCGCCTCGGGCGCTGGGAGAGCTTCCCGTCGATGTTGCAGGCGGTGAACAGCGCGAGCCGCCGCTGACGGTGCATGACGACGCTGAAGTGGTGGTAGCGCAGTTCGGCGGAGGCGACCGCGGCCAGTTCGGGTGACGGGACGGGCAACGGAAGCGGATGGGCCAGGAACGCCGGGTCGTAGCCTCCGCGCCCGGCGTAGTCGGGGTCGATCGCGGCCGCCTCGGTCGTCACCGGGGCCGGGCTTTCGAGCCGGACCGTGACCTCCAGCGGGACCGAGATCGTGATCTCGCCGTCCCGCGCGGGCCGGGAGCCCGTCACGGCGAAGGCCGCCGGCGCCGCGCCGTCCGGGGACGGGGGCGCCACCGGGGACACCAGCGGGGACGTCACCGGGGACACCGACGGGGGCAGGGCGGGGGTCACGAGCTCGGTCCGCCCGGAGACGAAGAGCTGGTCGGCGAGCGCGCGCTGCGCCGGCGGCAGGGACGCCCCGCGCACGAACAGGCAGATCCGGCTGATCCGGATCCCCTCGTTGACGAACTTCCCGAAGCCGTCGTCGGCCACCGGCACGGCCGCGTGATGGAGCGCGACGATCTCCCACTGGTCGTTGAACACCGGCGAGCCGGACGATCCCGGTTCGGTGTCGGCCACGTAGTGCAGGAACCGGTCGAGGATGTCGACGACCCGGTTCTCGCGGAGAGCCACCTGCTTCTTCTCCCCGCGCGGGTGCTGCACGATCGTGACGAACTCGCCGACGATCGCCTTGCCCTCGGACTCGATCAGCCGGTTGAACCCGAGCACCGCCAGCTCGGCGACCGGTGCGCGGACGGCGACCAGGGCGAAGTCGAGCTCGTCGTCGGCCAGGAAGAACCGGTCCGGATCGAGCGGGTGCACCATGGTGCTCAGCGGCCTGCCGTCGATCCCGTCCTGGTAGTTGAACTCGATCAGGCTGTTGCGGGCCGTGTCGGCGTCGGGCAGCACGTGGTGGTTGGTCAGCAGCAGCACCGGGGACACCAGCGACCCGGTGCCGAAGCCCGCCAGCCGTCCATGGCCGTCGCGGATGTTCACCCGCCCCACGGCACGTGCCGCGGCCACTCCGGCATCGAGGTAGCGCACACCCACGAAGTCCGCGGTGTTGATGATCTTCTCGAGCTGCGCGTCCGCTCCGGGCGCGTCGCGTTCGATCAGGTCGCTGTCGCCGTAGAACCGGCTGAGCCGGTCGATGCGTTTGCCGATCCGCTCCTGGGTGTCCGCGGCGGCCAGACCACCCGGCAACGCGAGCATCGACTCGTGCTCGTGCCGTTTCGCGGCACGCTCCGCCACCCGCCGCGCAGCCGTCTCGGTCTGCCGCTCCTCCAACAGCTCGATGGACTTCATCGCGCCGCCCCCCTCTTCTCGTCCCCGCACGCCGCCGACGGCCCCGTCCGGGGCATCACGCCTCCTGCGCACGGCTGCCGAGGAATCGTGGATCTCATGCCGGCGGCGCCCACCCGCGAGATCTCCCGTGGCGTCTGCACCGACGGCGCGGGGTCGATGGGCCGCGTCCGGAAGCTTGCCGAGCTCCTCGGACACGACGGGCTGTTCACTCCAATGCCCGAACGACACCTATATCGCTCATACCAGCACTGGATTCACAAAAATCCCTTAATCCTGCAATAGCTTCCTTATCAGCACAAAAGCTAATGGAATGGCGAAACAGGACCGGAGGGTCGGCGCCGTACGCCGGTCTCCTCAGTCGGTGAACAGCTCGCGCCTGCGGAACGGGGCGAGGGCGAAGCGGACCGCGGCTCCGGCCGGGGTGAGCCGGCGCACGTGGGCGCCGTTGCGGGCGCGGGTGATCGCCCGCTCGGCCAGCCAGGGGGCGACGGTCTCGACCCGGTCGGCCAGGATGTTGAAGACCTTCTTGGCCTTCTCCAGCTCCTCGGGGCTGTAGCCGCGGGTGAGCAGGTCGGTGACCACCATGCCGGGGCTGAGCAGCCCGACCGAGACCCCGGGCGGCACCTCCTCGGCCAGGGAGCGGGTCAGGTGGGTGAGCGCCCGCTTGCTCGCGCCGTACACGCTGAGCCCCGGCACCGTACGGCCGTCGCTGCCGAGCCCTTCCATGTTCCACAGGTGGCCGCTCCCCTGGGCGACCATGCCCGCCAGGGCGACCGCGGAGCCGTTGAGAGCGCCGAGGAGGTTCACCTCCACGACCGACCGGGCCTGTCCGGCGGGGAGCCGCCACAGCGGGGCGCGGCTGTGGGAGACGCCGGCGTTGTTGATCCAGATGTCGACCCGGCCGTAGCGCTCGACGGCGGCGTCCCACAACGACTGGACCTGGGCGCGGTCGGTGACGTCGGCGACCATCGCCAGGACGTCGAGTTCGGCGGCCGCCTCACGCACCGAGCCGGCCCGGCTGCCGCACAGCGCCACCCGGTGGCCGCGTGCCAGGAAGGACCGGACCAGCCCGAGGCCGATGCCCCGGGAGCCGCCGGTCACCACGATCGTCTTCACAGGGACCGTCTTCACAGGGTCCGCACCTCCGCAATCCGAAGAGTCCGACGGAAGGAGCCGGACGCCCGCCGCGCGGCGGCTCAGATCGCGCTGATCAGCCTGATCAGCTGCTCACGGAAGACGGCGTAGTCTTCCAGCTCGCCGAACAGGCCGTCGGAGTCGCGTTCCTGCCGGCGCGCCTCCGCCAGCACCCGCAGCCCGGCGGCGGTGACCTCGATGAGGGTCCGGCGCCGGTCGCGCGCGTCCGTCTCCTTGACCACGTAGCCGGACCGCCGCAGGTGCTCGACCGTCCGGCTCATCGTCTGGTCGGTCACCCGGCACAACGCGGCGAGCTCGCGCTGGGGCAGCCGCCCCTCGGCCGCGTGGTGCAGGGCGATCAGGCCCGCGTGGGTGAGACCGCGGGCCGCCAGGAACTCGTGGAAGCGCCCTTCCACCACGCGGGCGGCCACCGAGAGCAGGCGGCCGGTGGGCCAGGAGCGGATGTCGGCGCGCACCGCGTCCGGGTGCCGCGCGACATACCGCTCGTCTCCTGCTGCCACCGGATCATTGTCCCAGAACCGTCCCCTCACCTCCCCCGATTGTTCAGCAAGCTGATTGATTGCACAATGGTCAGCGTGCTGAACGATTCGAGGCGAAGAGACGCCCACCGCGTCCTGGTCATCGGGATAGCGGCCAGCGCCGTACTCACCGGCCTGGTGTGGCTGCTCGGTCAGCGCCTGCACGGCATCCGCCTCCTGCCGGATCAGGGCGCGTCCTGGTACTACTGGAAGCTGCCCGAACCGACCGCCTGGACCCGCGCCTCGGCCTGGCTCGGCTACGCCGCCCACCAGGCGTCGATCTGGGGGCTGATCTACTACGCCCAGACCCGGGTCCGCCGCCCCGCCTCCGGCCTGCACGCCGTCAACGTCGTGGCGCTGGCCGTGAACTTCGGCTTCGTCCTCCTGCACACCGTGCAGACCCACCTGTTCTACGACGGCCTCGCCCAGGACGTGTCGATCTTCAGCTCGCAGGGCTCGGTCGTCCTGCTGCTGGTCGTGGTCCTGCTGATGGAGAACCGGCGCCGGGGCCTGTTCCTGGGCAGGCCGGCGCCCATCCGCGACGAGGTGACGGGGTTCGCCCGCACGTACCACGGCTACCTGTTCAGCTGGGCCGCCGTCTACACCTTCTGGTACCACCCCATGGAGGCCACCAGCGGGCACCTGATCGGCTTCTTCTACATGTTCCTGCTCCTGCTGCAGGGCAGCCTCTTCCTGACCCGGGCGCACACCGACCGCCGGTGGACCTTCACCCTGGAGATCACGGTGGCGGTGCACGGCACCCTCGTGGCCGTCATGACCGGCGGTCCCGGCGGCGCCTGGCCGATGTTCCTGTTCGGCTTCCTCGGCATCTTCCTGATCACGCAGATGCACGGCCTCGGGCTGTCCACGGCCACCAGATGGCTGTTCGCCGCCTGTTACGCCGGTGCCGTCCTGGTGGTGTACGGCGCCCGCGGTCTCGGCTCGGTCCACGAGGTCGTCCGCATCCCCGTGGTCGAGTATCTCCTGGTCGGCGTGACGGCCGCACTGATCTGGCTCGGGCTGAGGGCCTTCCGGCTCCTGACCCGGCGGAGGAGGGCCTCCGCCGGGCGGCGGGCCCGGACACCGTGACCGCTCACGCGGGGTAGGCGTGGGTCTCGGCGGCCTTGACCGCCGCCCAGATCTCCTGCCCGGGACTCAGGTCGAGGTCGGCCACGGCGGCGGGGGTGACGTCGGCGGAGGCCGTGATCGGCCCCTCCAGGTGCACGCGGATGTTGTCGCCGTACCGCTCGATGCCGTCGATGCGGCCCCGCCACAGGTTGCGCGGGCTGCCGTCCGGGCGGGAGCGGTACAGGGCGACGGCCGCGGGCGAGAAGGCGACGAACACCGGCCCGTGCAGGCGCTGGGTCACGCTGAACACGACGTCTCCCACCCTGGCCTCCGGTCCGTCGGCGGTGCCGCGGTACAGGTTGAGGCCGACCAGCCGGGCGACGTAGTCGGTGCGCGGGCGGCGGGCGACCTCGGCGGAGGTGCCCCGCTGCACGACGGCGCCGCCCTCGATGACGACCAGCCGGTCGGCCAGGACCATGGCGTCCAGCGGGTCGTGGGTGACCAGGACGGTGGCGCCGTCGAAGTCGGCCAGGTGGCGGCGGAGCCCGGAGCGGATCTCCAGGCGGGTGTGGGCGTCGAGGGCGGCCAGCGGCTCGTCCAGCAGCAGCAGGCGCGGCCGTACGGCCAGGGCCCGGGCCAGGGCGACGCGCTGGGCCTGCCCGCCGGAGAGCTGCCGGGGTTTGGCGGAGGCGTGCCCGGCCAGGCCGACGCGTTCCAGCAGGGCGGCTGCCGTACGGCGGGCCTCGGCTCTGGGGACGCCGTGGCAGCGGGGGCCGAAGGCGACGTTCTCCAGCGCGGACAGGTGCGGGAACAGCAGGTAGTCCTGGAAGACCACACCGACCGGGCGGCGTTCGGCGGGCAGGGTGTGCACCGGACGGCCGTCGAGCTCGATGCTCCCCGCGGTCAGCGGGGTGAGCCCGGCCAGGGCGCGCAGCGCGGTGGTCTTGCCGGCGCCGTTGGGGCCGAGCAGCGCGATCACCTCCCCCGCCGCCACGTCGAGGTCGGCGTCGAGCCGGAAGGCGGGCCGCTCGACGACCAGGCGGGCGCGGAGGCTCATCGGTGCTCCTTGGGCGTGGAACGGACGTCTCCTCGGTGCCGCTGCGGCGGGCGTCGAGCCATTCGCAGGCGGCGTCCTCTGCTCACCCGCCCACCCTGTTCACCCACCGCTCCCGCAGGCCGGCCAGGATGAGCACGGAGACGGCCAGCAGCACGAGGCTGAGCACGACGGCCGCCTCGGGGTCGGTCTCCAGGGCGAGGTAGACCGCCAGCGGCATGGTCTGGGTGCTGCCGGGGAAGTTGCCGGCGAAGGTGATGGTCGCGCCGAACTCGCCCAGCGCGCGGGCCCAGCACAGCACCGCTCCGGCCAGCACCCCGGGGGCGATCAGCGGCAGGGTGACCCGGCGGAAGACCGTCCAGCGGGAGGCGCCCAGGGTGGCGGCGGCCTCCTCGAAGCGCGGGTCGGCGGCGCGCAGCGCGCCCTCGACGCTGATCACCAGGAACGGCATCGCCACGAACGCCTCGGCGACGACGACCCCGGCGGTGGTGAAGGGCAGCGAGATCCCGAAGGCGGACTCCAGCCACTGGCCGACCAGGCCGCGCCGGCCCAGCACGAGCAGCAGCGCGACACCGCCCACCACCGGGGGCAGCACCAGCGGAACGGTGATCAGCGCGCGCAGCAGGCGGCGACCCGGGAAGTCGGTGCGGGCCAGCAGCCAGGCCAGCGGCACCCCGAGCAGCAGGCAGACCCCGGTGGCGACGGTCGCGGTCACCAGCGACAACCGCAGCGCCTGCAGGACCTGCGGCTCGGCCAGCCGCTGCGGCAGCGTGGACCAGGGGGCGCGGACCAGCAGTCCGGCCAGCGGCAGCACCAGGAAGGCGATGCCCGCCAGCGCGGGCACCAGCAGCGGCCACGGCGGGCGTCCGGGGACGCCGGCCGGTTCGGGGCCGCGGGCGCGGCCCCGGACGGGCGTGGGGGAGGTCGTCACGGCTCAGGGCGCCTCGAAGCCGGCCCTGGTCAGCACGTCCCCGCCCCGCTGCGACAGCACCAGGTCGACGAACCGCCGGGCCAGGTCGCCGGCCGGGGCCCCGGACAGCGCGGCGACGGGATAGTCGTTGATCGCCTCGTCGGCCTCGGGGAAGGCGATGCCCCGGACCTTGCCGCCGGAGGCCAGCACGTCGGTGGCGTAGACCAGGGCGGCGTCGACCTCGCCGAGCGCGGCCTTGGTGAGGGTGGCCTTGACGTCCTGTTCCAGCGTGACGGGGGTGACCGTCAGCCCGGCCGCGTCGAGGGCCTTGACGGCCGCGGCGCCGCAGGGCACCTGCGCGGCGCACAGCGCGACCTTGACCCGGGCGTCGGCCAGGTCCTTCAGCTCGTCGATCCCGGCCGGGTTGCCGGCCGGGACGGCGATCTGCAACTTGTTGCGCGCGAAGACGGCCGGCTCGCCCGCCAGGGAGGCGTCGGTGACGGTCTTCATGGTGGCCGGGCTGGCCGCGGCGAACACGTCGGCCGGGGCGCCCTGGACGATCTGCTGGGCCAGGGTGGCGCTGGAGCCGAAGTTGAAGCGCACCGTGGTGCCCGGGTGCGCCGCTTCGAACGTCCTGCCCAGCTCGGTGAAGGCGCCGGTGAGCGAGGCCGCGGCGAACACCGTCAGCGTCCTGGCGCCGGCCGCGGGAGGAGCGGAGCCGGAACCCGGGCCCGCGGGGGTGGGAGCGGCACCACAGGCCGCCGCACCCACCGCCAGGGCCAAGGCGAGGGGAACGGCCGCAGTCCAGCGGGACAGGCGTTTCGGCCTCACGGCACTCCTAATGACTCGCGGCGCGCGCATGGTCGGGGATCTCCACGACGACGTTGGTGGACTTGATCACGGCGACCGCCACCACCCCCGGCTCCAGGCCCAGCTCGTCGGCGGCCTGGCGGCTCATCAGCGACACCACCCGGAACGGCCCGGCGGCGATCTCGACCTGCGCCATCACCGCGTCCCGGACCACCTCGGTCACGATCCCGCGCAGCCGGTTGCGCGCCGAGGAACGCTCCCTGCCGTCCTCGGCCTCGATCTGGGCGCGGGCGAAGGCGGCCAGGTCCGCGCCGTCGATCCGGCGGTGGCTCTGGCCGTCGCGCCGCGCCGGGAGCCGGCCGGTGTCCACCCAGCGCCGGACGGTGTCGGCGCTGACGCCGAGCAGCGTGGCGGCCTCGCTGATCCGGAATGTCGTCACGACCCGCACTCTACCTCAGCAGATCCTGGGGGCAGATACAGTTTTTATGGGCATCAGCGAGCTGAATTACCGGCAAATCATCGTACATGCGAGTTTCCCTGCTCCGACGGCGACGTCCACGCCTCCGGCACCGGATCCGCCATCGGCGGCGAGGCGGCGGACCTCCCACGCGCGTCGGGAAACGTCTATGAAAAGTGATCTCCGCAGTCCATCGTGAGCTCAGCAGGGGAGAGCGGAGGCCCGGGGGATGGACGAACAGGCCGTACGGCTGGCGCAGCGCGTGGCCGTGGTCGTCAGCGCCGGCTTCGCCTTCGGCGGGGTCATCGGCATCGTCTACGCCGAGGACGGTCCCGCGCGCGAGGTCCTGGCCTTCGCCATGCTGGCGGCCCTGTTCGGCCTGCACCTGCGTAACTGCGTGCGGCGGGCCGACGGCCGCAGGCCGCGCGGCTGGCCGTGGACGCTCGCGGCCCAGGTGGTGCTCACCGCCGCGGGACTGGCCTGGTTCGCGGGCACCTGGTACGGCAACACCGGTTTCCTGGCGGCCGCCGTCCTGCTGCTGATCCGGCGGCCGTGGGCGCGGTGGGGCGGGTTCGCGCTGGTTCTGGCCGCGCAGTTCCTGTCCGCGCTCACCGTGCGGCCGACGGTGGGCGAGGCGCTCTACCTCGTCGTCGGCCAGGCCGCGTTCGTCGGCGTCGCCCTGTACGGCGTGGTGCGGCTGGCCGACCTGATCACCGACCTGCGCGGCACGCAGGCCGCTCTGGCCGCCGCCGCCGTGGCCGGGGAGCGGCTGGCCTTCGCCGAGCAGCTCAACCAGCGGATCGGCGCCGGCCTGGAGCGGGTCGTGCGGCACGGCGAGGCCGTACTGGAGGCTCCCGGCTCCGGCAGGGCGCGGCAGGAGCTTGAGGAGGGCCTGGCCACGGCGCGTACGGCGCTGTCCGAGGTCAGATGGGTCTCGCATGCCCACCGCGAGAGCGCGGTGACGGCCTCGGCCGCGCGGGCGGTGGCGGGTGACCTCACCACGCGGACGGTGGCGGTGCTCGTGACCGCGACCGCGGTGCTCATGATCGTGCCGCGCGAGGTGCGCCACGTCCTGCGCCTGCAGCTCCCCGCCGGACAGGTCGCGCTGTTCGCGTCGGCGCTGACCGCGTTCGTCCTGCTGCTCCTGTACGCCTGCCTGGGCGGCGGCAGGGGCCGGCTCCGGACGCTGGCCGCGCTGGCGGCCCTCACCTACGTACCGGCGGCGGTGCTCGGCCCGGAGCTGTGGTACGTCGCCACCTTCCTGGCCGGCGCCGTCATCGTGCTCCTGCGCGGCCCGCTCCGGTGGATCGCGGCGGCGGGGGTGACGTCCGGGGACGCGGCCTTCCACCTGTTGGTCAGCGGGCACGCGGGCAACCTGCTGGACGTGGTCTACGGCGTGGTGTACACCGCCGAGCGGGCGATCATCGTCTACGCGCTGTGGCGGATGGCCGGGCTGACCGCCGAACTGCGCGCGGCCCGCGCGGAGCTGGCCCGGGCCGGGGTGGCGCGCGAACGGCTGCGGTTCGCACGCGACCTGCATGACCTGCTGGGCTACGGCCTGTCCGTGGTGGTGCTCAAGGCGGAATTGGCCTTCCGCCTGCTGGGCAGGGACGCGGAGGCCGCCGGGCGCGAGCTGTCCGAGGGGCTCGACGCGGCCCGCCGGGTGCTGGCCGACATCGGCTCCGTCGCCTCCGGCTACAGCGAGATCTCCCTCGCCACCGAGACGGCCTCCGCCCGTGCCGTGCTGAGGGCCGCCGGCGTCGAGGTCACCGGGACGGTCACGGACGCCGCGCTGCCCGGCCCGGTGGACACCGCGCTCGCGGCGGTGCTGCGCGAGGGGGTGACCAACATGCTGCGGCACAGCGACGCGCGCCGCTGCACGCTGGAGGTGACGGCGGACGACCGGGGGGTACGGCTCCGCCTCGCCAATGACGGGGCGACGGCCGCACCGTCGCGGGCCGCCGGGGACGGTGCGCCCGGTCACCGGTCCGGGGCGGGGATCGGCAACCTCACGGACCGGCTCGGCGAACTGGGCGGGCGGCTGCGGATCGAGGCGACGGGGGACGACTACGCCCTGGTGGCCGAGGCGCCCCTACAGCCAGCCCTCGTCGGTGGCGATGCGGATCGCGTCGACCCGGTTCCTGGCGTCGAGCTTCGTGACCGCTGACGACAGGTAGTTGCGCACCGTTCCCCTGCTGAGCGAGAGCCGTACCGCGATCTCGTCGGGCTCCGCGCCCGTGGCCGCCATCCTCAGCACGTCGGCCTCACGGGCGGCCAGCGGGCTGTCCGCCGTGCGCAGCGCGGCGACGGCGAACTGCTGGTCCACCACCTGCTCGCCCGCCGCCACCTTCCTGATGGCCTCGATCAGCTCGCCGGGCGGCGAGTGCTTGAGCAGGAATCCGCTGACGCCCGCGAGCAGCGCGCGGCGCAGGTAGCCCGGTTTGGCCAGGCCGGTGAGAACCAGCGTGCGACAGCCCGGCACGTCCGCGCGGAGCCGGGTGGCCACGCTCAGGCCGTCCAGGCCCGGCAGCTCGATGTCGAGCACGGCCACGTCGGGTTCGCACTCCAGCGCGGCGGGAACGACCTGGTCACCGCGTTCCACGGCGGCGACGACGACCAGGTCGTCCTCGAGTCCCAGAACGGCGGCCAGCGTCTCACGCAGGATGCGGACGTCCTCCGCGATCAAGACTCTGATCACTGTGAATCCTTCACAACCAACTGATGAGCGTGGCACTGCCTCCGGCTCCGGCCGACTGCGAATCTAGAACACATCAGCCCGGAGTACACGAAATAGGGAGAAGATCATGCAGAAGATCACGACTTACCTCTGGTTCGACAACCAGGCAGAGGAAGCGGCCGAACACTACGTCTCCGTCTTCGCCGGCTCCCGCATCGTGAACGTCCAGCGGCACGGAGAGGCGGGGCCCGGTCCGGCCGGCACGGCCATGCTCGTGGAGTTCGAGCTCAGCGGGCAGCGCTTCCTCGCGCTGAACGGCGGCCCGCAGTTCACGTTCACCGAGGCGGTCTCGCTGCTCGTCGACTGCGAGACGCAGGAGGAGGTCGACGACTACTGGGCGAAGCTCTCCGAGGGCGGACAGGAGGGCCCCTGCGGCTGGCTCAAGGACAGGTACGGCCTGTCCTGGCAGGTCGTCCCGCGCAAGCTGCCCGAGCTGCTCGCCGACCCCGACCCGGCCAGGGCCGACCGGGCGATGAAGGCCATGCTCGGCATGAAGAAGATCGACGTCCAGGGGCTGGTGGACGCCGCCGACGGGTGACGGGCCCGCCGGAGCGTTGACCGGGGAGCGGATCGCTGTTGCACTGAACGTCATGGCGAGAATCCTCTCCGTCGCCACGGGGCTGGCGATGACGATGGCCGCCGGCCCGGCCACGGCCGTTCCGCGCCGGATCGACGAGGTGCGCTACGACGGCTCCATGATCTCGCCCGCGTTGGTCGCCGACCGTACGTCCCACGCCCGGCACGGCGCCGTCCTGACCGCCAACGGCGGCCGGGTGCTCTCCCTGCCGGGCGGGACCGGCGACCTCTTCCTGCGTTTTCCCGCCGGGAGCTGCCCGGCGGCGCCCTGCCCCCAGGCGGTCGTCCGGCCGAGCTCCTCCCAGGCGCTGATGCCGCGGGACGGCACGGGACGCTTCAGCTTCGGCGCCGACCTGCGGTTGACCGCCGAGCCCCCGCCGACCGCCGGGATGAACGTGTGGCAGTTCGGCCTGGCCGGCGCCGGGCACAGCCAGTGGAAGCTCCAGGTCGACCAGGGCCGCCCCTCGTGCCGGTGGTCGGACGGCACCGGCACGGTGCTGCTGCCCGCGCACGGCTACCGGCTCGCCGTCGGGCGCTGGCACCGGCTGCGGTGCGCGCGGCTGTCGCCGGTGCTGTTCGAGATCCGGGTGCTCGACCCGGTGACCGGCGCCGCGATCGTCCCGCCCACCCGCGCGATCACCCGGCTGGGCCCGATACTGCCGAAGGGATCGGCGCTGGTCGGCGGCAAGCGGGTGGACGCCGGCCACCACGACGAGCAGACCGACCAGTTCCACGGCGATCTGGACGAGGTGTACTTCGCCTGGTCGTGGGCCGCCTACTGAGCGGCGGCACCGCCTCCTCCCTGCCCTCCTCCCCGTCCTACTCCCTGCCCGGCTCCCCGTCCGGCCCCTCGAACGGGTCCGCGCCACCCGGCTCCGTCATCCCCCGGGTCATCCGCGCCTGGGCGGTCTCGGGCATGAGCTTGCCGGCGACGCTCTGCAGAACGTTCTTCTTCGACCCGGCCACGACGTGGTCGTCCCCCGACATCAGCGCCTCGAAGCCCTGACGCGCCACCTCGGCGGGGTCGTCCTTCTTCCCGGCGCCCACCTTGGTGTCCTCCATGCCCGCGCGGCGGAAGAAGTCGGTGTCGGTGGGACCGGGCAGCAGGGCGGTGACGGTGACCCCGGTGTCCTTGAGCTCCTCGCGGACCGCCTCGGCGAAGGAGTAGAGGAATGCCTTGGAGGCGGCGTACACCGCGTGGAACGGCCCCGGCATCGTGCCGGCGATCGAGGAGGTGAACAGCACCCGGCCCCGTCCGCGGCCGACCATGTCCGGCAGCACCCGCTTGGCCAGGTGGACCGAGGAGACGACGTTCAGCTTGATGAGCTTCAGCTCGTCGTCCAGGTCGGTCTCGCGGGCGAAGTCCCCGCTGACCCCGACACCGGCGTTGATCGCCACCGCGTCCACGGGGCGGCCGGACGCGGTGGCCCGGGTGTACAGCTCCTCGACGCCGTCCCGGTGAGCCAGGTCGACGCGCACGGTGGAGATCGCCGCGCCGAGCTCCTCCAGCGACCGGGCGGCCTCGACGATGCCCTCGTCCTCCGCCGCGACGACGAGATCGAACCCGTGCTCGGCGAACTGCCTGGCGAGCTCGTAGCCGATGCCGCTGGAGGCGCCGGTCACGACGGCCAGCGGCCGGGTCTCGGAGTTTTCCATGGCGTTCCTTCCTCACTGTCACGTTCGGGCCCCGGCCGGATGGTCCGCATGCCGCGGACGGCAGCGGGCCCCGTCTCCCGCGTCTCCTTCCCGGTCCTTTTCGTCCTATCCGGACGGGGCATGGAGGGACCTGCTCCCGAGGACGTCCTCAGGGAGTCCCCGCCGGGCTCTGGACGGCGCCGGGCGGGAGCCGGGAAACCTCTCAGCCGGGGGCAGGCCGTGCCGATGGGACCCCGACGTGTTGGACCAGTCCCGTGACGGTCCCTGGACGGCGAAAGGACTGCGGACACGTGGGGATGCAATCTCTGGCCCTGCTCTTCGCGCTGTCGGCGCTCGTGGCCACCGTGGTGGCGGTCACCGCCTGGCGCCGCCGCCGCGTGACCTCCGCCGTCGGCACGCTGGCGGCCGTCTCGGCGGCCATCGCGGTGTGGTCCCTGGCGAGCGGGCTCCTGATCCCGTTCGGGGACGGCGCGCTCTCCCGCGCCCTGGTGATCCTCCTGTTCCTCGGCATAACCGCCGTCCCGCCGGGTTTCCTCTGCCTGTCCCGGGCCCTGACCGACCGGGGGTGGCGGCTGCCGCGCCGTACCGCCCTGCTCCTGGCCGTCGAACCGCTGCTCGTCACCGCCCTGGTCGCCACCGACCCCTGGCACCGCTCGTTCTTCCCCCCGGCCGGAGGGGTCCTCGACCCGTCCGGCTACACCCCGCTCGCGTGGGCGCACATCGCCTACAGCTACGTCCTGCTGACGATCGCCACGGCACGGGTGTTCCGCGCGTGGGTGCGGGGCCCGCGCGGCCAGCGGGTGCTGTACGGCCTCACCCTGCTCGCCGCCGTCCCCCCGACCGTCGGCAACATCCTCAACGTGACCGGAACCGTGCAGGGGGTGGACCTGAGCCCCGTCGGGTTCTGCGTCACGATGGTCGTGTCCTACTGGCTCTTCGTCCGCCGGTCCCTGCACGAGCTGGTGCCCGTGGCCCGGCAGAACGTCGTCGACATGATCGACGACATGATCGTGACCCTGGACCGGTCGTCCCGGATCCTCGACCTCAATCCTGCGGCGGACCGCATGGTGCGCCGGCTGATGCCGGACCTGCCCGCCCGGCTGGCCGGGCGGGCGATGAGCGAGGTGCTCTGCGACGTCACCCTCACCGAGGGGACCGACACCGACCGGATCTACGCGGACTACCGGGGCAGCGGGCTGGACCTGAACGTGCGCGTCAGCCCGCTGCGCGACGACCGGGGCGACCGTGTCGGCTGGGCCGTGGTCGCCCGCGACATCACCGCGCTCAACCGCCACCGGCGCGCGCTGGAGCAGGCCAACGCCCGGCTGTCCGAGCAACTGCGCACCATCGAGGCGCTCCGCGCCGACCTGGCCGAGCAGGCCGTCCGGGACACCCTGACCGGGCTGCACAACCGCCGCCATCTGATGGACGCCCTGTGCAAGGGAGTGCAGCGGGCCGAGGAGGAGTGCTCGCCGCTCAGCGTCGCCGTCCTCGACATCGACCACTTCAAGCAGGTCAACGACCGTCACGGCCACCGCGCCGGAGACCGGGTCCTGGTCCGCTTCGCCGAGCTCCTCACCGCCGAGGCCCGCTCCGGCGAGGTCGTGGCGCGTTACGGCGGCGAGGAGTTCGTCGTCCTGCTTCCCGGCGTGACGGGCGAGCACGCGTCCGCACGGCTGGAGGAGCTGCGCCGGAAGGTGGCGGCCGACTGCATCCGGGCCGACGGCCACCTGCTGTCGATCACCTTCAGCGCGGGCGTCGCCGCCCTCACTTCCGGGCGGAGCGCTGACGACCTGCTGCACATCGCCGACCAGGCGCTTTACGCCGCCAAGCGGGCCGGGCGGAACCGGATCGAGCAGGCCGCGGGGTCCGGTCCGTCCACCGCGGCGGCCTGACGGGTGCGGGAAGCGTCCCCGGGGCCGCCGCCCGGCGGGATCAGGGGTAGGAGGTGACCGTGGAGGGGATCGTCTCGACGCCGTACGCCGGGTCGCCGGTGTCGTTGACGACGTGGTTGTACCGGCCCTTGCCGCCGAGGGAGACGGCCAGGAGGCTGTGGAACTTCACGCCCGGCTTCACCGGGGCCTCGAAGCCGCGGTCCACCTCGATGGTCGGGTCGCTGGTGAAGACGCAGTAGCTGCCCATGCCCCACCCCTCGTGGACGTTCACCGAGTCGGCCACCTTGTAGGCGGCCCAGCCCTTGACGGAGCCGTTCATGAACGCGGCCTGCACCGAGATCGGGTTGGCGGCGTGGTCGGTGTGGGCGCCCTGGCGCCCGATCTCCAGCAGCGTCGGCGAGTTGACCGCGCCGGCGTCGATCAGGAACCCGGCCAGCTTCACCCCGTCCACGTCGGCCACCTTTGTCCCCGGAGCCGCGAGGCTGAAGGGCGTCCCAGGGGACCCCGGCCGACCGGTGACCCCTCACCGCCGGGCCCACGGATCACATTCCCGGACGAGGTGTCGGAGAGCGCTCTCCCATCATGCTATAAAGATCCCATGAACGATGGCCTCCCGCACGTGTCGGGACCCCCCACCTTGGAGGACGTGGCACGGGCGGCGGGGGTCTCCCGCGCCACGGTCTCCCGGGTGATCAACGGGATCCGCAACGTCGATCCCGCGATCCAGGAGCGGGTCAGGCAGGCGATCGCCCTCACCGGCTACGCCCCCAACCAGGCCGCGCGCTCGCTGGTCACCCGGCGGACGGGCGCGATCGCCCTGATCGTCTCCGGGGCGGGCAGCGGCGAGGAGAACCCGTTCCCCGGCCAGGTCTTCGCCGACCCGTTCTTCGGGCGCGTGGCCGGCGGCGTCGTCGGCCACCTGCGCCCGCTGGGCGTGCATCCCATCCTGATGTTCGCCGACACCCTGGAGAGCCGCGACCAGGTCATCGGCTACCTGCGCCAGGGCAATGCCGACGGGGCCATCCTGGTCTCCATCAGCGCCGAGGACACCCTGCCCAAACTGCTCGCCGACGCCTCGCTGCCCGCCGTGCTCTTCGCCAGGCCGGTCCGGCCGATCCCGATCAGCTACGTCGACGTCGCGCACCGGGCCGGAGGCAAGCTCGCCGCCGACCATCTCGTCGCCCGCGGCTGCCGCCGGCTGGCCACCATCTCCGGCCCTCTCGACCTGCCCGCCGCCCAGGACCGCCTGGCAGGCTTCCAGGAGGCGATGGCCGTGCACGGCCACCCCTACATCCCCCACGCCGAGGGCAACTTCACCTTCGCCAGCGGCGAGGCGGCGATGGAGCGGCTGCTGGCCGAGCACCCCGACCTCGACGGCGTCTTCGCGGCCAACGACGTGATGGCCCAGGGCGCCATGGTGGTGCTGGGCCAGCACGGGCGCCGGGTGCCCGGCGACGTGGCCGTGGTGGGCTTCGACGACAGCAGCGCGGCCCTGGCCTGCCGCCCGCCGCTCACCACCGTCCGCCATCCCGTCGAGGACATGGCCGCCGAGATGGCGCGGCTGCTGATGGTCCACATCGAACAGCCGGACCACCCGGTGACCTCGAAGATCTTCGAGCCCACCCTGGTGGTCCGGGAGTCGGCCTGACCCGGCGGCCCGCCGTACCTGGAGCCGGCCGCCGTACCGGGAGGGTCAGACGACCGGAACCGCCCTGCTCTCGCGGATCAGCTCCGCGTACCTGCGCCCGCTGGCCTTGACCGTGCGCTCCTGCGTGCCGTAGTCGACGTGGACCAGGCCGAAGCGCTTGTCGTAGCCGTAGGCCCACTCGAAGTTGTCCAGCAGGGACCAGGCGAAGTAGCCCTTCAGCGGGACGCCGCCGCGGATCGCCTCGGCGCAGGCCGCCAGGTGGTCCTCCAGGTAGGCGGCGCGCTCCCGGTCGTCGATCGCGCCGTCCGGGCCGACCCGGTCCGGCCACGCGGAGCCGTTCTCGGTGACGTAGATCCGCTCGACGGCGTAGTCGTCGGCCAGCCGGTGCAGGATCTGCCGGAGCCCGTCGGCGTGGACCTCCCAGCCCATCGCGGTCGTGGGCGCGCCGGGGACCTCCAGCTGGCGGCAGTACGGCGCCGCGCCGTCCGGGTCGTCGGCGATGATCTGCCGGAAGTAGTAGTTCACCCCGTGGTAGTCCAGCGGCGTGGCGATCGTCTCCAGGTCGCCCGGGTGGACGGGCAGGTCGACGCCGTAGATCTCGACCATGTCCGCCGGGTAGCCGCGCCCGCAGACGGGGTCGAGCCACCACCGGTTGATGTGGCCGTCGGCCCGCCGCGCGGCGGCGACGTCCTCGTCGCTGCCGGTGGCGCTCTCCACCGGGCTCAGGTTGTTGACGATCCCGATCGACGGGGTGAGCCGGGCGGCGGCCCGGACCGCCTGGGTGGCCAGGCCGTGCCCCAGGTGCAGGTGGTAGGAGGTCCGTACGGCCGCCGTCAGGTCCTTCACACCCGGCGCCATCACACCGTCGAGGTGCCCCAGCCAGGAGGAGCAGAGCGGCTCGTTGAGGGTGGTCCAGTCGGCGACCCGGTCGCCGAGCGCGCCCGCGACCGCGGCGGCGTACTCGGCGAAGCGCAGCGCGGTGTCCCGCTCCGGCCAGCCGCCGAGGTCCTGCAGCGCCTGGGGCAGGTCCCAGTGGTAGAGGGTGACGAACGGGCGGACGCCCACCTCCAGGAGCCGGTCCACCAGGCGGTCGTAGAAGTCCAGGCCCTTGGGGTTGACCGGACCCGAGCCGGTGGGGAACACCCGGGGCCAGGCGATGGAGAAGCGGTAGGCGTCCACGCCGAGGCCGCTCAGCAGCTCCACGTCCTCGCGCCAGCGGTGGTAGTGGTCGCAGGCCACGTCACCGGTGTCGCCGTTGTCGATGGCGCCCGGGACCCGGCTGAAGGTGTCCCAGATCGACGGCAGCCGGCCGTCATCCAGAGCCGCGCCCTCGATCTGATAGGCCGAGGTGGCCACGCCCCAGGTGAAGTCCGGGCCGAAGTCGCGCATGAACGGAGTCTCCTTGCTCACTTGACCGCGCCCGCGGTCAGTCCTTGTACGAGATAGCGCTGCAGCAGCAGGAAACCGGCGACCACGGGAACGCTGACCACCAGCGAGGCGGCCATCACCTGGTTCCAGTAGACGTCGTTCTGGGTCGCGTAGCCCTGCAGCCCCACGGCCAGGGTGCGGGTGCTCTCGTCGGTCATCACCGAGGCGAAGAGCACCTCGCCCCACGAGGTCATGAAGGCGTAGATGGTGACCGCCACGATGCCGGGCATCGCGGCGGGGATGACCACCCGGAGCAGTGCTCCGAGCGGCCCGCTCCCGTCGACCTGGGCGGCCTCGTCCAGCGCCGTGGGGATGGAGTCGAGATAGCCGACCAGCATCCAGATGGCGAACGGCAGGGAGAAGGTCAGATAAGTGATGATCAGTCCGGTACGGCTGGCGGACAGCTCCAGGCCGATGAGGTCGCCCAGATTCGCGAAGATCATGAACAGCGGGAGCAGGAACAGGATCCCGGGGAACATCTGGGTGGACAGCACGGTGATGGAGAAGATCTTCCGGCCGGGGAAGCGGTAGCGGCTGATCGCGTACGCGGCGAAGATCGCCACCACCACCGACGCCACGGAGGCGGCGGACGCCACGATCAGGCTGTTGACGAAGTAGTGGGCCAGCGGCACGGTCCGCCACATGTCGAAGAACGGCTGCAGGGTGACCGTGGTGGGGATCCAGGAGAAGTCGCCCTGCACGTCCCCGAGCGGTTTGATGGCGGAGGTCGCCATCACGTACAGCGGGACGAGTGTGAACAGGCCCAGGGAGCCGAGGCCGATCCAGCGGGCCCAGGGCAGCCAGCGGGGCTCACGCATCGCTCCTCCTGCGGGAGGTCGCCACCAGGTACACCGCGGTCACCAGCAGCAGGAACAGCAGCAGCAGCACCGACATCGCCGAGCCGGAGCCGAAGTTCCAGGTGACGAAGGAGCTCTGGTAGATGTGAATGGAGATCAGGTCGGCCTCTTCCGGGGCTGACTTGCCGAACAGCACGTAGGGCGTGTTGAAGTCGTTGAAGGTCCACAGGAACAGCACGAGCACGAGGACCTGGTTGACCGGGCGCAGCATGGGCAGCGTGATCGAGCGCAGCTGCTTCCACCAGCCGGCCCCGTCGATCGCGGAGGCCTCGTAGAGGTCTGACGGGATGTTCTGCAGCGCGGCCATGAGCATCAGGAAGGCGAACGGCCAGGTCCGCCAGACGTAGGTCACCAGCAGGGCCACGAAGCTGTTGCCGCCGATGAGCCAGAACGGGCGGTCGTCCGCCAGGCCGAGCTGGTCGACCAGGACGTGGTTGACCATGCCGGAGTCGCGCTGGAACATGAAGCTCCAGGTGATCACCGCGGCGTAGGCGGGCAGCGCGTAGGGGACCAGGAACAGCGTGCGCAGCAGTCCGCGCCCGCGGAAGCTCCCCTGCATCAGCACGGCCCCGGCGGTCCCCAGCAGCCAGGCCAGGCCGATCGCCAGCAGGGTGAAGGCGACGGTGACCGTGAAGGAGTGGAGCAGCCCGCGGCCCACCGCGGAGTCGAAGTCCACCGCGATCTCGTAGTTGGCCAGACCCGCGCCCGGAGCCGCGCTCCAGTTGCGGATGAAGAACTGGGTGAGCTTCAGGAAGCTCATCGCGATGCCGACCACCATCGGCACCAGGTGGATGAGGAGCTCCAGCAGGATCGCCGGGAGGATCAGCAGGTACGGCAGGCCCAGGCGGCGCAGCCGTACCGGGATCAGTGCGGTGACGCGGTCCAGGCCCCTCCTGCCGGGCCGTGGCGGGCCGCCGCCCGGCGAGCGGGCCCCGCGCCGCGCGCCGGGGCGGGGCGTGGTGGACACGACCATCGTTCTCCTATCGAGGGGGCTGCCGGTTCGCCGGCAGGGGGACCGGCAGGGGGACCGGCAGGGGGACCGGCAGGGGGACCGGCAGGGGGACCGGCAGGGGGACCGGCAGGGGGACCGGCAGGGGGAATCGCTTCGCCGTCATGGTTTCCGCGTCATGGTTTCCGCGCCGGGAACGGCTCCGTGTGCGGTCACCGGTCCGGTCACCGCGTGCGGAACGGCCGGGGCCCGGCCGGAGGAGGTCCGTCGCGGGGCCGGGCGGGGCACCGCCCGGCCCCGCGACCGGGCAGGTCAGCTCCCCGCCTGCATCTTCTCGTTCGCCTCGGTCAGCTTCGCCTTGATGTGCTCCTCGGTGACCGGCTTGCCGCTGGCCACGTCCGCGAAGAGCTGGTTCATCGCGGTGCCGACCAGCGTCTCGAACTGGCTCTCCTCGGGCACCTGGGGCAGGGGCGCCGCGGTGGTGGCGAGGATCTGCTGGAAGGCCTTGATGTGCTCGCTCTGGAACGCCGGGTCGTCGTAGGCGTCGGTGACGGTGGGCAGCGAGCCGTACGCCTTGTTGAGGTTCTGCTGCGCCTGCTTGCCCGTCATGAACTTGACGAACTCCGCGGCCGCGTCCTGGTTCTCGCTGTGCTTGAAGATCGCCAGGTTGATGCCGGCCACCATGCCGTTGACCTGCTTGCCGCCCTGGCTCGGGTCCGGGAGCGGGATCGGGGCGACGCCGTAGTCGTCCTCACTCATGCCGGCCGCCTTCGCCGAGGAGGTGATGGACTGCCACAGCAGCATTCCGGCCTTGCCCGAGGTGAAGTCCTGGACGGCCTGGGTGCCGTTGGCGTACTCCGCGTTGCTCGGGTTGACGATCTTGTGGACCGCCATCAGGTCGAGGAACTGCTTGGTCGCGGCGACCTGCTTGTCGGAGTCGAACTGCGGCCTGCCGGAGGCGTCGAACAGCTCGGAGCCGTGCTGCTGGCCGAAGATGAAGGCGTGGTGGGCGTTCTCGCTGACGCTGGCGCCCTCGACGGCCAGGCCCCACTTGCCGTCCTTGGTGAGCTTCTTGCCCGTGGCGATGAGCTCGTCCCAGGTCTTCGGCGGGGCCTCGATCCCCGCCTCGGCGAACATCTTCTTGTTGTAGATCAGGCCGTAGGTCATGCCGTAGATCGGCACCGCGGCGGGCGGCTGCCCCTGCGCCCCGGTCGCGGCGAGGCTCGGGCCGAGGAAGCGCTCCTTGCCGCCCAGCTTGGCCAGCAGCTCGTCGTCGAAGGGCACGAAGGCCCCGGTGGCCTGCAGCGAGGCCGACCAGGTGTTGCCGATGTTGACCACGTCCGGCCCCTTGCCCGAGGTGGTGGCGGCGAGGATCCGGTTGAGCAGGTCGGACCAGGGCACGACCTCGACGTTCACCTTGATCCCGGTCTCCTTCTCGAACCGGGCGAGCTCGGGCTTGAGCACCTCCGCGTCGGCCTCCAGGCTGGGGCCCTGGTTCGAAGCCCAGTAGGTGAGCGTCTTGGGCGCGGCGGCCTCCGTGGCCGCCGCGCCTCCGCCCTCGCCGGCGCCGCAGGCGGCGATGGAGGTCGAGACGGCGAGCAGGAGCGCTCCCGCCTTGACGAGACTGCGCATACGCATGGTGGTTCCTCGGGGGGTAGGTGACGGGGTGTCGGCGGTCGTGCTGCCGGTGCCGCCGGCGTTGTCTCCGCCGGAGAGGGCCGTGACCGCGGAGAGCATCAGGGCGAGAACCGAGGTCGGGGATCGCCCATGGGTCCTCCTGGGTCTGCCGTTCCATGGATTGGAGAGCGCTCTCCAATGAGAGTCGATTAAAACCCGGTTTCCTGTCAACGACCTCGGCGCAACAATCGCCGCCAGAACGGTCACGAATTGGCATCGATGATGCGTATGCCCAGCTCAGCGACGTGACCCGCACGGGAGAGCGCTCCCCTTCCCGGCGAGACGAAGCGGCCGGGCGCTCCCGCTATCGCGTGATCGGCGGCCCTCCGGCCGCGGGACGGCCCTCCCGGCCCTCAGACGCTCACGCGGCGCCCCTGTTCCCGGGGTCGCCGCCCTGAATTGGAGAACGCTCTCCAAAGGTCCGGGCGCGGCGGTGAGACGCCGGCACGACCTCCGAAGAGCGTTCCTCGATGCGCGGGGAGACCCCGGTCCTCACCCCTGCGGCACCGTCCGGGTGATCGAGTCGACGCGGCGGATGCGCCCGTCGGAAGCGAACCGCGCGAACAGATGGATCTCCATCTCCACGCGCTTTCCCGTCCGCATGACGGCGCGCAGGGTGTAGCGGGCGGCGGCCCGGTCGCCGCGGACCATCGCGTCGTGCACCTCGATCTCGAGCCCGCGCCCGTTCCTGCGCGCGGGACCGACGTGGGCGATGAGCCGGTCGCGGTCGAGCCGGATGCCGTCGTTGTGGTACTCGATGTCGCAGGTGTAGTACCGGTCCAGGATCTCCGCCGGGTCCTCCCGGCCGAGACCCAGCTCGTGGGGGAGCCGGGTGAGGAAGTCGTGGAACCTCTTCTCGCGCTCCGTGTCGGCGCCTGCGGACATGTCCCTCTCCTCTGCAACGATCGGCGGCCCCGGACGGGGCCGCGCCGGGGACCGGCTCACACGACCTCGAAATTGGCCATCATGGCCATGTCCTCGTGCTCCAGGTTGTGGCAGTGCATGACGTACCGGCCGCGGTAGCCGGTGAACCGGGTGATGATCTCGACGATCTGTGCCTCGCGCAGCTCGACGGTGTCCTTCCACTCCGGCGGACCCGCCGGGCGCTCGCCGTTGACTGTCAGCACCTGGAAGTGCGCCAGGTGCAGGTGCACGGGGTGGGCGACGTCGCTGGTCAGACGCCAGATCTCGGTGTCGCCCAGCTTCGGCCTGGCCTCCGTCCGCGCGGCGTCGAAGGGATGGCCGTTGATCAGCCACCCGACGCCGCCGTGCAGGCTGCCGCTGGTGAACGCGAAGTCCCTCGTCGCGGCGGCCTTCGCCGGGTCGAGCCGCTCGATCCGCGAGAGCGTCTTCGGGATGGCCGAGTCGTCGCGCGCGTCGCGGTCGACGGCGAAGCGCATCACCCTGCCCTGCGGGCCCTCGTCGGCGAGATTGCGCAGTTCCACCAGGTCGCCGACCCGGTAGGCGGAGAAGTCGACGACCACGTCCGCCCGCTCCCCCGGCGCCAGCCGTATCCGCCGCAGCTCCCGCGGCGCCGTGAGCAGGCCGCCGTCGCTGCCGATCTGCACGACCGCTCCGCCCGTCGAGAGCGAGAGCTCGTACGGCCGGGCGTTCGAGCCGTTGAGCAGCCGCAGGCGGTAGCGCGCCCGCTCGACCCGCAGCTCCGGCCAGGGCGCCCCGTTGACCAGGATGACATCGCCCAGCACCCCTCCCATGTACGGCTCGCGCACGCCGGGCCGGTCGGCGAACCCGGGGTAGGGCATCGAGCCGTCCTCGGCGAACGAGCGGTCGCAGATCATCAGCGGGACGTCCCGCTCGCCCCTCGGCAGCGGCAGTGCCTCCTCCTCGTCGTCGCCGACGAGGAAGAAGCCCGCCAGGCCGCGCCACACCTGCTGCCCGGTGTAGTCCATGCGGTGGTCGTGGTACCACAGCGTGGCCGCCCGCTGGTCGAGCGGGAAGGCGTAGTCCCGCCGCGAGCCGGGCCGCACCAGGTCGGTCGGGTAACCGTCGGACTCCGGCGGGGTCCGGCCGCCGTGCAGGTGCGTCACCGTCGGCACGCCGAGCCCGTTGGAGACCCGCACGACGGTCCGGCGCCCGCTCCGCGCCTCGATCGTCGGGCCGGGGAAGCTCCCGCCGTACCCCCAGACCGGGGTGCGCAGGCCGGGCAGGATCTCCAGCTCGGCCGCACGCTGGACCAGCTCGTAGTGGTCCGTCGTGCCGTCGCTCCGGTACGGCCTGGCCACCTCCGGCAGCGGGAGCGGTACGGTGAACGGCGCGGGCAGCGGCGCGGTGCTGGGCAGCAACCTGGGCTGCGGGGTCCCGCCGAGCAGGGAGCAGCCGGAGGCCCCGGACACCGCGACGGCCGCCCCCAGGCCGAACAGGCGCAGCGCCTGCCGTCTCGTCACCGTCATGCCGCGACGGCCACGTCGGACCGGCGGACCGGCCAGACCTGGGTGAGCCGCATGACGCTCACCCCGAACATCACCACGCCGACCGGCACGTGAAGGGCCTTCATGTGCGCCATGCCGAGGACCATCTGCACGAGCGTGAGAACCAGCAGGGCGGAGGCGGAGGCGATGGGGCCCGGCCGGCCGCCGCCGGGGCGCCACACCAGGATCGCGGCGACCAGGTGCAGCAGCCCGGTGAGGACCGCCGCGACGGCCGAGATGCCGTGCAGCATCCGCCCGTCCGGCGAGGACAGCAGCAGCCCGGCGGTGATCGCCTGGACCAGGAACGCGACCGCCTGCAGGACGATCGCGGTGCGGAGCAGCGGGAGGAAACGCGGTGTCGACATGGGATCGGCTCCGTGAGGGGTCGGGGGAACAGCGGTGGGGGGATCTCCGGTACGGCGTGCGCCACGCCGTGCGTCATCTCTCTCCATGACCGGAATCGTCGCCCTCCGGGGCCTCGGCGGTCGTCGCACCGGGGGAGGCTCCTGGACTACCTCACCGGGCGCAGGCACGGCCGCTGTACGGCGCCGGGAGTAGCACAGAGATACGGCGCCGTACGGATGATCGACGTCGCATGCGGGCTCTAGGGTGCTGGAATGAGGTTCGACCCTGGGTGGCGCCCGCGGACGGCGGACGTGGCGCTCGCGGCGGTGATCGCCGCCCTGCAGGAGGCCGGAGCGCTGTCCGTCCCCGGTACGGGGCCCCTCGACCATCTGGCCGTCCTGGCCGGTTCGCTCGCGCTCGTCGCGCGCCGCCGGGCCCCGGTCGCGGTGCTGGCGGCGGTCACCGCCTGCATGCTGGTCTACGCGGTGGGGAGCGATCCGGGACCGCCGGCCGCCTTCCCCGTCCTGATCGCCGTCCACACCGCGGCGCGGGCGGGCCACCGGCTGCCCGCGGCCGCCGCCGGCGCCGCGTTCCTGGGCGGCACCCTGGCTTCCGCCCTCGTCGTGGTCTCCGACCCGGCCGCCGCGGGCGGGCGATCCGCTCAGGACACCGTCCGCGGCACGATCCTGCTGCTCGGCTGGTTCCTCGCGGCCGGAGTGTCGGGGACGGTCAGCAGGCACCGGCAGGCCTACCTGGAGCAGGCCGAGCAGCGGGCGGCCGAGGCCGAGCGCACCCGGGAGGAGGCCGCGCTGCGCCGGGCCGGCGAGGAGCGGCTGCGCATCGCCAGGGAACTGCACGACTCCCTCACCCACAGCATCTCGATCATCAAGGTGCAGGCCGGGGTCGCCGTGCACCTGGCGCGCAAGCGCGGTGAGGAGGTGCCGGAGGCCCTGCTGGCCATCCAGGAGGCCAGCGGCGAGGCGATGCGCGAACTGCGCGCCACCCTGGAGGTTCTGCGCGACCCTGCCGGCGACCCGGCCGGCGATGCGCGGGGCAGCGGCCTGGGCCGCCTCGACGACCTGGTGGACCGGGCCCGCGCGGCCGGCCTGACCGCCACGGTGGCGGTCACCGGCGAGCGCCGGACCCTGCCCGCCGCCGTCGACCACTCCGCCTACCGGATCGTCCAGGAGGCGCTCACCAACGTCTCCAGGCACTCGGCGAGCGCGTCGGCCTCGGTGCGCATCGGCTACCACCTGGACAGGCTGGTCGTGCAGGTCGACGACGACGGCCGGGCGAGCCCCGGGACGTCCCCGGCGCCCGGCAACGGGCTGACCGGCATGCGCGAACGCGTCACCGCCCTCGGCGGGCGGCTGCACGCCGGGCCCCGCCCGCAGGGCGGCTTCACCGTCCGCGCCGAACTCCCCCTGGAGGAGACCGGGCTCCCTCCGGAGGAGACCGGGCGTGCGGAGCGGGCCGGGCTCTCCGCGGAGGGGGCGTCGTGATCCGCGTCCTGCTCGTCGACGACCAGGCCCTCATCCGCGCGGGCTTCCGCGCCCTGCTGGAGGCCGAGGAGGACATCGAGGTGGTCGCCGAGGCCGCCGACGGCGAACGGGGCGTCGCGCTGGCCCGCGAGCACCTGCCGGACGTCGTGCTCCTCGATGTGCAGATGCCGGTGATGGACGGCATCGAGGCGACCCGGCGGATCGCGGCCGACCCCCGCCTGGGCGGCGTCCACGTGGTGATCCTGACCAACTACGGGCTGGACGAGTACGTCTTCGACGCCCTGCGCGCGGGCGCGGGCGGGTTCCTGGTCAAGGACACCGAACCGGCGGACCTGCTCCAGGGGGTCCGGGTCGCGGCACGCGGCGACGCGCTGCTGTCCCCCGCCATCACCCGCCGCCTGATCGGCGAGTACGTCGCCCGCCGCCCCGCGACCTCGCCCGCCGGACTGGAGGTCCTCACCAACCGCGAGCGCGAGGTGACGGCGCTGGTCGCCCGCGGCCTGTCCAACGACGAGATCGCCGCGCACATGATGATCAGCCCGGCCACCGCCAAGACCCACGTCAGCCGGTCCATGATCAAGCTGCACGCCCGCGACCGCGCGCAGCTCGTCGTGCTGGCCTACGAGTCCGGCCTGGTCGTTCCCGGCCGCCGGGGCTGAGCCCGGCCCCGGCGAGGAGCCCCCGCGGGCTACGCGGAGGCCTGCGCCAGCCGGTACCGGGAGGGCGGGATCCCGTACCGGTCGACGAACGCCTGACGCAGGGTCTCGGCCGTCCCGAACCCGCAGCGGGCCGCCACGGCGGCCATGGGCAGGGAGGTGGAGACGAGCAGGTGCGCGGCGGCCTCGGTGCGGGCCCGCCGTACGAACCTGCCCGGCGTCTGCCCGAGGTGCTTGAGGAACAACCGGGTCAGGTGCCGCTCGCTCACGCCCGCGCCGGCCGCCAGCGCCGCCGTGGCCAGGTCGGCGCCCAGATTGCCCGTGACATGGTCGACGACCCGCTTGACCAGGGTGTTCTCGGGCGACGGCGGGGCGGTGAACATGCTCATCTGCGCCTGGTTGCCGGGGCGCTGGAGGTAGGTCACCAGATTCCGTGCCACCTTCCGCGCGAGCTGGGAGCCGTTGTCCTCCTCGATGAAGGCGAGGGTGAGGTCCAGGGCGCTGGTGACGCCGGCCGCCGTGGAGATGTTCCCGTCCCGGATGAAGATCGGGTCGGGATCGACGGCGATCTCGGGGTGGCGGGAGGCGAGCCTCTTGGCCCACTCCCAGTGGGTGGTGGCACGGCGGCCGTCCAGCAGGCCCGCTGCGGCCAGGATGGTGGTGCCCGTGCACACCGAGGCGATGCGGCGGCTCTCTCGCGCCAGGCGGCGGACGTGGGCGACGATCACCCGGTTGGCCGCGGCGTCCTCGTGCCCGATCCCGCCGGAGACGATGAGCGTGTCGAGCGGCCCGGTGAACCGTTCGAGCGTCTCCTGGGCCTGCAGCGTCAGCCCGGTGCCGCAGGTGACGGGCAGACCCCCCGGGGTGAGCAGCCGCGTCTGGTAGGGGGGCTTGGCGCCGTACCAGTTCGCGCTCACCAGGCTCGTGGTCACGCAGGCGATGTCCAGCAGCTCCGCCGCCTCGTACCCGACGACGGCGACACGGCGTTCCCTCATACGGCGACCCTATGTCGGAAAGACAGGGAACCCAAGTTTTCGGACCTGTAGGGGCGCCCGGCTTGGCGCGCCTCCGGCGCGGCAGCAGGGTGGGGCCATGACTCAGACGGCACCGCACACCCCCGCCCGGACGGCACCGCACCCTCCTCGCCGCCGCTGGTCCCGGTTCGCCCGCCACTACGTTGAAATGATCATCTCGATGTTCGTCGGGATGTTCGCCCTCGGCATGCTCCTGGACGCCGTCGGCATCGGCTTCTCCCACGACCGCCAGCCCGAGTTGTCCTACCTGCTCATGGCGTTCAACATGTCCGTCGGCATGGCCGCCTGGATGCGCTACCGCGGCCACGGCTGGGCGAGCACGCTGGAGATGTGCGCCGCCATGTTCGTCCCCGTCGTGCCGCTCTTCCCGCTGCTGTGGCTGGGCGTCATCGACAGCGGGGGCCTGATGCTCGTCGCGCACGTCGCCATGTTCCCGCTCATGCTGGCCGCGATGCTCCGGCGCGTCGACGAGTACGCCGGATGCGCGGGCTGACCCGGCGTGTCCCCGCCCGCCCGGAGCCGTAACGGCTCCGGGCCCGCCTCCGCGCACCGGGCTCCACCGGCCCGGTGCGCCGGACGGGCCGGGCTACGCGTCCCCGAACACCTCCCAGACCTGGAGCAACTGGCCCCTGACCGGGTCGTACTCCACCTTGGCCAGGACGGGGTACTCGGCGCCCTTCAGCGCTTCGGTGAAGGCGGAGGTGGTGCACGCCTTGGTGCCGAGACCGTCGCGGTCGGCGTTCACGTGGCCGGCCAGCCAGGCGTCGCCGCACTTCCTGGTCACCCGCTTGAAGTCCAGCAGGGTGTAGCCCAGTTTGACCGAGGTCCTGCCCTTCGCGAAGACGACCGTCGTGCCGTCGACGCGCTTGACCGTGCCGTAGGCGGTCTTCGAGGCGGTCGGCGTGGCGAGGAACTCGTGGATCCGCTTCTCCTGGCCGAGGAGCGAGATCCGGATCGGCACGGGACCGTTCCCGAGCGCGGCGGCCAGGTCGGCCGCCTGGCATCGGGTCCTGCCCAGCCCCTTCCTGTCGAGCTTGACGACGCCCTCGGTTTCCTTCAGGTCGCACTCGGCGGTGATCCGGCGGAACTCGGCGCCGGAGTAGTCGATGCGCCGCTCCTTGGCCCCCGGGACGGGCTTGAGCGTGTAGCGCAGGACGCCGTACTGCTTGACGAGCGTCGCCTTCGCCGGCGTGATGCGCAGGGTGCCGGTCCCGTCGGCCCAGGCGAAGCCGTACAGCACCGACGGAGCGGCTGCGGACGCGACGGCCGGACCTGCGGCGCAGAGGGCGAGAGCCGCGGTGAGGGCGGCGGTGGTGAGCGGGCGCGGCATGGGGAGTCTCCCGGGTCGTGATCTCCTACACCCGTGAGACTCGCCGGAGCACGCAAAGGTTCACACCCCGCGGGCACCCGCGGACCGGCCCGCGCCTCACCTCCGGCCGGCCTCCTTCGCCGCACGCTCCAGCCGGTCCCGGTAGGCCTCCCACCACGTCCGGTCGCCCGGCGCCAGGTTGTCGTTGCCCTCCCGCAGCCCGGCGGCCCCGTCGACGAGCTCCCTGACGATGTCGGCGTGCCCGGCGTGCCGGTTGATCTCGGCGATCACGTGCACCAGGATCAGGTGCAGCGTCACCTGGCCCCGCTCGCCCCACCACGGCACCCGGCCGGGCGCGTCCAGCTCCAGCGCGTCGATCGTCGCGTCCGCGTGCGCCCACACCCGCCGGTAGAGGCCGACGATCTCCTCGCGGGACTCGTCGGCGGTCGCCCACATGTCCGCGTTGGGCTCGGCGTCCTCGCCGTACCAGGCGGGAGGATCGGCGAACGGCCTCGCAAAGGTGTCTCCGAAGTACCCCAGCTCGACGCCCGCCATGTGCTTGACCAGCCCCAGCAGGTTGGTTCCGGTGGGCGTCAGCGGGCGGCGGATGTCGTACTCCGACAGGCCGTCGAGCTTCCACAGCAGGGCTTCACGTGCTGTCTGGAGGTAGCGGCGAAGATCCGACTTCGCTTCCGATCCGATCATGCCGGGCATCCTCTCACCCGACATCGGATCGGGGGCGGCGCCGGGGGGACCTCGCCGCGGCCCCACCGGGGCCCCGGACCCCGCCGGCCGACCCCGGAGGGCCGAAGATTCCGGCAGAGCGGGGCTAAACCGGCCCGTTCCGGGGAAGATGCGACGGATGCGTTTCCATGCCGACCTGCACATCCACTCGAAGTACTCCCGAGCCTGCAGCAGGGACAGCGATCTGGAGCATCTGACGTGGTGGGCTCTGCGCAAGGGCGTCACGCTGATGGGCACCGGCGACTTCACCCATCCGGCCTGGTTCGGCCACCTGCGCGAGAGGCTCGTGCCCGCGGAGCCGGGGCTGTTCCGGCTGCGCGAGGATCCGGGAGCGGCGCCGGACGGGGACGCCCCCGGCACGCTGCCGTCCGGCGCGGACTCCGGCCGGGTGCGGTTCATGCTCTCGGTGGAGGTCGCCACGATCTACCGGCGCGGCGGGCGCACCCGCAAGCTCCACCACCTGGTGTACATGCCGGGCTTCGAGGCGGCCGAGGCGTTCAACCGCGCGCTCACGCGCTTCGGGGACCTGGCCTCGGACGGCCGGCCCGTCCTCGGCCTGGACTCCCGCGACCTGCTGGAGATCACTCTCGCCAGCGGCGACGGCGCCTACCTGGTGCCCGCCCACGTCTGGACGCCCTGGTTCGGGGTGTTCGGCTCCAAGTCCGGGTTCGACACGGTCGAGGAGTGCTACGGCGACCTCGCCGGGCACATCTTCGCCCTGGAGACCGGGCTCTCCAGCGACCCGGCCATGAACTGGCGGGTCTCCGGGCTGGACCGCTACCGGCTGGTCAGCCACTCCGACGCGCACTCGCCGCCCAGGGTCGGCCGCGAGACCACGGTCTTCGAGACCGACCTGGACTACTTCGCGGTCCTGCGCGCGCTGCGGACCGGCGACGGGCACGCGGGGACGGTCGAGTTCTTCCCCGAGGAGGGCAGGTACCACGTCGACGGGCACCGCAAGTGCGGCATCCGGATGGAGCCGAGGGAGACCCGTGCGCGCGGCGGGATCTGCCCGGCGTGCGGAAAGCCGCTCACCGTGGGCGTGCTGAGCCGGGTCGAGGAGCTGGCCGACCGGGTGGAGGGCGTCCGGCCGGACGGCGCCGCGGGCTTCCGCAGCCTCGTCCCGCTCCCGGAGATCGTGGGCGAGGTCCTCGGGGTGGGGCCGCAGAGCAAGAGGGTCCTCAGGGAGATCGACCGGCTCGTCGCCGCCCTCGGGCCCGAGCTGGCGATCCTGGAGGCCGTGCCGGTCGGCGAGATCGAGACCTGCTCCCCGCGGCTCGCGGAGGCCGTCGGCCGGCTGCGCCGTGGCGAGGTGATCCGGGACGCCGGGTACGACGGCGAGTACGGCACGATCCGGCTGTTCACCCCCGGTGAGCTGGAGCGGGCGGGCAGCGCCACCGTCCCGGCGCTCTTCTAGGAGCCCGTGCCCCGGCCCTGACGGGGGCCGCCGCCCGGAAACCGTCACGCCTGCCACCCGGCCCCGCACCTGCGGCGCAGAGCATCCTCACGTTTGCGAAAAATCCAGATTTTTCCGTCGGAATTTCAGCAGAATTGACACGCCCACACACCAGCGGGTATCGTATTGAAAGTTGCAGTCGCAGTTTTCCTCGAACGTCTTTCTTAGAAGCGCCCGCGGGAAGTTTTTGACAGCGGGCTTTCGCTTCTCCCGACCAAGGTCGGCTGATGCACACCAGCCCGCAGCGCAGCCCCGTGCCGTCGACTTGGCGGCTCGGCGAGGCTCCCTTGAAGGAGAAGCAGTGACCGAAGGTACCGTGAAGTGGTTCAACGCCGAAAAGGGTTTCGGGTTCATCGCGCCCGACGACGGTAGTGCCGACGTGTTCGTGCACTTCTCGGCGATCACTACCGGTGGCTACCGCAGCCTGGAAGAGAACCAGCGGGTTGTCTTCGAGACGACCAACGGCCCCAAGGGCCCGCAGGCGGAGCAGGTTACCGCGATCTGATCGCCCGGTAATCCGCATCGGATAATTCCCTGATCGAGCTCGCACCGCATCGCGGTGCGAGCTCGACTGGTTTCACGGCACCCCCGGGATATCGGCTCACATTCTTTTCGCAAAGAACCGATAAAACACCACCGGAATCCCTGCCCCTCGGGCTTCCTCCGGCAGCGGGATTCCCGTCCGGCGGCTCTCCCGGCGAACGCCCCCACCCTGTCCCGCGGGTTCTCCGGCCGCGGATCACCGGCGCAGGACCAGGACGAACGGGCCCGTCCCGGCCGGAACGACGCAGACTCCCGCTCAGAGGTCCGAGTCGTTCTGCGGAGGCCGGACGACGTCGGTCGCGAGCAGGCCGGCGAGTGTCCCGTCCGTCCGTGTCACGACCATCGTGTGGATCTTCGCCTGGTCCATCCGCTCCAGCAGCCCGCCCAGCTCCTCGCTGGGACGGACGGTGGTGACGCCGAAGCGCATGATCTCCTCGGCCGTGGCGTCCGGCGCGGCGCCCTTCAGTTCCCGGGCTCCGACGACGCCCTGGACGACCTTCCCTTCCCGCAGCGCCACCACGGCCATCCCCGCCGGATCGGTGACGACCCGGGGTTCGAGCTCCGCCACCCGGTCGTCGGGGAAGGCGACCACCGGATCGCGTCGCATCACGCTGGAGACGAGGAGCGCCTCCCCCTCGTACGGCAGGTCCGCCGAGAGCCAGTCCATCTTGCTCGCATCGTAGTCGTAGACCTCGCCGAACCCCAGGCGCTCCAGCCGGGAGGCGGCCCTCGAGCTCATGTCGCATATCGAGTCGTGACAGTAGACGACGACCGGCCGGGAGCGGTCGAGCTCCGCGGCGGTCTGGGCGTCCAGCTCCTTGAGCGGCAGGTTCCGGGCGCCGGGCAGGTGGGCCCAGTCGTATTCCTTCCTGGGCAGCACCTCAACGAGCTGGGCATCGCGGGTCTCCAGTAGGTCGCGTACGGCGTCGCGGTCGATGTGCTGAACCATGGCGGGAGCCGTACCCACAATGGCGCGTTCGACTCGGGACGCCTGACCCTCTCGCCGCTTACCCGCGGCAGCGCGGGTAGGGGGTCGTATACGGGGAGGAGGCCGTCATGAGAAAGCACCTGAGCGTCCCCCGCCAGGGACCCGCACGACCGGGCCCGGGTGAGGATTTCTTCTCGCGGGCGCTCCGGCGACGCCCCTGGTCGTATCTGTCCCCGACCGAGGAGCCGCCGCGGAGCGCGCTCACCCTCCGGCTGGTGCTGGCCGTCTTCGGCCTGGTGACCTGCGGCGCCTTCGCCGTCGTGGCCGCCCTCAACGGGATTCCCCCGCTGGCTGCGGCGATGGCCCTGCTCGCGCTCGTCGCCGCCGTCGACCTGGTCGTGGTGATCCGCCGCCGGGCGCGGTGACGGGCCGGGGTCAGTCTTTCGGCCGGACGAACAGTTCGAGGTGGGAACACCGGACGCACCGGAAGGCGTCGATGATCCAACGTGTCTTTCCCAGGCGTTTGGCTCCGCCGAACAGCCCGCGTTCCAGACTGCCCTGGATCCACCGGGCGTACCCCTTGGAGTGCTCACCGCTGTCCTCGATGAAGCCGGGTTCGAGGTCCTCGCCGTCGCACTGGGTGCATCGCATGCCCGCATTGTGCCAGCGCCCTTCCCGGTGATCAGTGCATTTCACCGTAGAATCACCCTCGGCCGACCAGAGCGGACGAACCGCCGGATGCGAGGCTCGGCCCGCCGGGTCCTCGATCGGAAGGAACTCAGTGGATCTGAACTACTACCGGACCCTGATCGTGGTCGCGGAGGACTGCCCGGTCTCCGCGAGCGTCGTGCCGCCGGAGCGGGGTGACAAGCCCACCGTCGCGAGCCTGCAGCACCGGATGATCGCGGAGGCTCCGGGCACGCTCACCCAGGAGGATGTGCTGTTCCATACGTGGCTGCGGCGGCAGGAGCCCGCGGAGAGATCGGCGAACGAGGTCGCCCGGCTGCGGGACGCCTTCTTCTCCAAGCCCCAGGCCTGCCTTCGCGCCTCACCGCTGCCGAAGAAGTTCGGCTGGGGACTGCTCTTCGACGCGGAGGGCAGGATCTCGCTGTGTCCCATGGAGTCGGACGCCTACCGGCGGATCGCCGCGGGGGACGAGGACGGCGTCACCGTTCTCAAGGCGATGCGCTCGCGCCGCGCCTGACGGCCGTCCTTCCCGGTCGGACGGGGAACCGGACTCCGGCCGGGCCGCGGGCGGTGGACCCGGCCGGAGTTCGGCCGTCTCAGGGGGTGCGCTGCAGCTCCGGCGGGATCCAGCCCGACGCCGACCGCCAGTTGCGCTCGGCGATCGGCATCCGCCGGGAGGGATGGACCTCCTCCAGCTCCGCGCCGTCCTGCAGGCAGCTCGTGCCGGGAAGCGCCCCGCACACCGGGCAGGACAGATGATGACGTTCGGCTTCGGGCCGTCCACGCATTTCTCGGCTCCTCTCCCGACTTTCAGCCTCGGGATAAGCCGATCCTACGCATCAGCATCGCCCAATGGAAGCTTAAAGTGACGGCAACATCACTCAGAGCGATCAGGCGCGGGGGCCGGGGGCCCTGCGGAAGGCGAAAGGCTGACTCTCCCGGCCCGGGACCACGAACCAGCACTCGCCGGTGTCGTCGCTGTCGAGCAGCCGGAAGAAGGTGTCGACCACTTCCGAGACCTCCAGGATCGGGAAGCCGATCTGCTCGAGCAGGGCTTTGCCCTCACCCAGGATCGCCGTGTCGGCGAACGACGGGCACAGCGCCTGCACCTTGACTCCCAGCGGCGCGAGATCCTGGGCGAGTGAGCGGACGAGCCCGACGACGGCGTGCTTGTTGGCGGAGTAGATGGGGTCGGACGGGATGCCGACGATGCCCGCCATGCTCGCGGTCGCCACGATCGTGCCGCCGCCCGCGGCCAGCAGCGCCGGGATCGCGGCGTGCGCGCCGAACACCACGCCGTCGAGGTTGACGCCCATCGCCAGCCGGTAGCGCTTGACGTCGAAGTCCTCGCGCAGTCCGCAGCCCGAGGCGATGCCGGCGTTGAGGAAGGCCAGGTCGAGCCTGCCGTACCGCTCGACGGCGGTGGCGACCGCGGCCTCGTTGTCCTCCAGCCGCGTCACGTCGCAGTGGGTGAACAACCCGCCGACCTCGTCGGCGACGCCCTTCCCCGCCGCGTCGTCGACGTCGGCGACGACGACCTTCGCCCCGCCCTGCGCGAGCCGGCGGGCCACCGCGGCGCCGATGCCGTTCCCGCCGCCCGTGACGAGCGCGACCTTGCCCTCCAGGCGGTCGCCGCGGACCGCGTTGAACGCGCCCGCGGGCCGGCTCTCCCCGATCCCGCTGAGCATTCCCGCGCCGTCTCCGGCGAACTGGTTTCCCGTCTCACTCACAGTGGCAGCCCTCCGGTGGCGGCGTTGGTCGAACCCGTGGCCCGGTAGGCCGCGATCGTGCGTTCGGCGATGCGCATCTGGTGGATCTCGTCGGCTCCGTCGGCGAACCGCGCCCAGCGGGCGTGCTGGAACATGTGGGCCAGCGGGGTGTCGGTCGAGTAGCCCAGCGCGCCGTGCACCTGGATCGCCCGGTCGACGATCCGGTTGAGGCTGTTGGCCACGAAGTGCTTGGCCATCGAGACCTCGGTACGGAAGTCCTCACCCTTGTCGATCTTCGAGGCGGCGTGCAGGACCATGAGCTTGCACTGGTAGAGCTCCATGGCCGAGTCGGCGATGAGCCACTGGATGCCCTGCTTCTCGGCTAGCAGCGAGCCGTGGCTGTAGCGGCTGAGGGCCCGCCCGACCATCATGTCGAGCGCCGTCTCGGCCTGCGAGATCCAGCGCATGCAGTGCGCCAGCCGGGCCGGGCCGAGCCGGTACTGGCCCAGGCGGTGGCCGTTGCCGCGCCCGCCGAGGATCTGGCTGTCCGGCACTCGCAGGTCGGTGATGACGATCTCGCTGTGGCCGGTCGAGCCGTGCATCGTCTCGACCTCGCGGACGTCCTTCCAGCCCTCCTGCGGCAGGTCGACGAGGAAGGCGGTGTTGGCGCCGCGGGCCCCCTCGGGCATGTCGAGCTCGGTCTTGGCGATGAGGATGGCGAAGCTCGCGCGGCGGGCGTTGGAGATGAACCACTTGTGACCGTTGATGACCCACTCGTCGCCGTCCTTGACGGCGTGCGTGCGGATGAGCGTGGGGTCGGAGCCGGCGACCTCGGGCTCGGTCATCGCGAAGCAGGACATCTTGACGCCCTGGAGCAGCGGCCTGAGGTACTTCTCCTTCTGCTCGTCGGTGCCCCAGTGCAGCAGCGTGTGCATGTTGCCCTCGTCGGGGGCCGCGCAGTTGAGGATCCACGGCCCGAGCCGGGTCTTGGCCGCCTCTGACTGCACCATCGCCAGCTCGACGTGGCCCAGGCCCATGCCGCCCCACTCCTTGGGCATGTGCGGCAGCCAGAGCCCCTCGGCCTGCGCCTTGCCGCGCAGCTCCAGGATGACCCGGATGTACTCCTCCCGGCTGGTGACCCTCTCCTCGTCGTCGAAGCCCTTGACGGCCGGGATGACGGTCTCCTGGATGAAGGCCCGTACACGCCGGCGAATCTCCTCGTGCTCGGGGGCGAGTGTGAAGTCGATGGCCATGTGATCTCCTTCAGTACGGTCCGCGGGCGCTCGCCGGCGGCCTGCGGGCGAGGGATGAGGCGCGGTCGAGCAGAATCCGCACGGCGCCGCCGAACGAGGCGAACGCCGGGTTGGTGGTCTGGCCGGCCCGGTAGCGGAACCAGATCTGCTGGGCGATCACCGCCAGCCGGAACAGGCCGAACACCTCGTAGAACTCCCACCGCTCCATCCGAAGGCCGGTGCGGGTCAGGTAGCGCCGGACGAACTCCTCGCGCGTCGGCATCCCGGGCAGGTGGGTGGGCTGACCGCGCAGGAGGGCGTACATCTCGTCGTCGTCCGCCGTGATCCAGTAGGCCATGGCGGAGCCCAGCTCCATCAGCGGGTCGCCGACGGTGGCCATCTCCCAGTCCAGGACGCCCACGACGCGCGGCGGGCCGTCCAGGTCCAGGACCAGGTTGTCCAGCTTCCAGTCGTTGTGGATCAGGCGGGTCGCGGCGTCCTGCGGCTGGTGCGCGGCCAGCCAGGCCATCACGTCCTCGCCGTCGGGCACGTCGTCGGTCAGCGCGCCCCGGTAGCGCCGCGACCAGCCCTCCACCTGCCTGCGGACGTATCCCGGCCCCCGGCCCAGGTCGCCGAGGCCCGCCCGGTCCGGGTCCACCGCGTGCAGGTCGGCCAGCGTGTCGACCACGGTGTGGCCCAGGGTCCTGGCCTGCGCCTCGTCGAGCACCACGCCGGGCGGGAGCTCGCGGCGCAGGATCGTGCCCTCGACGCGCTCCATCACGTAGAAGTCGCCCCCCAGGACCGCCGGGTCGTCGCAGAAGGCGACCATCTCCGGCACCGCGCCGAAGTGGGGCCGGAGCCGCTGCTGCACGGTGAACTCGCGCCGCATGTCGTGGGCGGAGGCGGCCTTGTGTCCGCGGGGCGGCCGGCGCATGATCAGGTCGCGCCCGCCGTACCGGAGCAGGTAGGTCAGGTTCGACACGCCCCCGCCGAACTGCCGCACCTCCGGCGGACCGGCCAGGTCCGGAACCCGGGCCGCGAGCCAGGCGTGCAGCGCGGCGACGTCGAACGCGTCCTCCTGCCGGACCTCTCCGGCCTCGTGCACCGTGGAGCTCATGGGCGCACGCTCCGGCGGCGGTGCTCGTGGCGGATGCTGGTCGCGATGTGCACGGGGAACTCCTTCGTCGAGGACGGTGACAACATACCAAACGGTCGGTACGTTCATAGGACGGCCGGTTCGACGGAAGGAAGGCCCCTCGATGCCCCGGATCCACACCGCCCTCGGCCCCGTCGACACCGCCGAACTCGGCCGCACCTACATGCACGAGCACGTGTTCGTCCTCACCGCCGACGTGCAGCAGAACCATCCCGGCGAGTGGGGCGACGAGGACGAACGCGTCGCGGACGCGGTGGGCAGGCTCCGGGCCCTGGCCGCCCAGGGCGTGCGCACGATCGTCGACCCCACGGTCATCGGCCTGGGAAGGTACATCCCACGCATCCGGCGCATCGCCGAGCAGGTCCCGGAGCTCAACATCGTCGTCGCCACCGGCTGCTACACCTACGGCGACGTGCCGTTCTTCTTCCACCACCGGGGACCGGCGCTCAACGCCGCGCTCGGCACGGAAATCCCCGACCCCATGGTCGACATGTTCGTCGGGGACATCGTGGACGGCATCGCCGGCACCGGAGTGAAGGCCGCCTTCCTGAAGTGCGCCATCGACCGGGCCGGCATGACCGGAGGCGTCGAGCGGGTGATGCGGGCGGTCGCCAGGGCCCACCGGCGGACCGGCGCCCCGGTCACCGTGCACACCCATCCCGGCAGCCGGACGGGGCTGGAGGTCAGGCGGGTGCTCTGCGAGGAGGAGGGCGTCGACCCCGGCCGCGTCGTGCTCGGGCACAGCGGTGACACCACCGACGCCGACCACCTCACCGAGCTCGCCGAGGCCGGTTTCATCCTCGGCATGGACCGCTTCGGCATCAACCTCGACACCACCTTCGAGGCCCGCGCCGACATCGTCGTCGAGATGTGCCGGCGCGGCTTCGCCGGGCAGATGGTGCTCTCGCAGGACGCCTCCTGCTACATCGACTGGGTCGACCCGGCCGTCATGGCCTTCCTGCCGCAGTGGCACTATCTGCACATCGAACAGGATGTGCTGCCCTACCTCCGCGAGCACGGAGTCACCGAGCAGCAGATCACCACCATGCTCGTCGACGTCCCCCGCCGCTACTTCGACACCACCGGCCCGTACTGAACTCCGGTCCGCGTCGAGCAGAGATCCGCCGAGAAGTCCGGATAGCGGCACGCTGACGTAAATCCTGTCCAACGGCCAGTGTGTCCCGGTCACCGGCCGGGGACCAGGACTGAAGATTCTCATGGTCCGCACCGGCATTCGGATGTCATGGATTCCGGCCTTCCGCGATCGGCGCGGGAGTCCTCTCCACTGACCGGCGGGAAGGCGCGCAGCCGGGGTCAGGGACACCCCGTAGGCGCCCCTCGCCGAGGTGGCGGCCACGAGGCAATCAGGCAACGAGTTCAGGAGGACCTCAGTGATCAAGCGCGCCAAGCCCACCAAGAACGGCCAGGTCAAGATCACCTTCACCGTGCCGGCGGACCGCGTCTCCGGCGGAGTCTCCCTGGTCGGCGACTTCAACGGCTGGGACCCCTACGCCCACCCGATGCAGCCGAAGGACGACGGCATCTACCAGGTGACCGTCACCCTCCCCGCCGATCGGGGCATCTGCTTCCGCTATCTCGCCGACGGCGGCCTGTGGTTCGACGACGACGACGCCGACCGCCACGACCAGCACGGCGGATACCTCGACGCCGCCGAGGCGAAGGCGCCGCGGCCCCAGGCCGTCAAAGCCCCCGCCAAGGCGCCCGCCCGGCGCGTCCCGGGGAAGCAGCCGCTCGTCTCCTCCGTCCCCGCCCTCGCCACGCCGTAGCACCCGGTACGGCTCCGCCCGGCGCTCTTCGCCTGCCACGTCGTCCTTCCCGGGCCCGCGGTTTCCTACGAAGTCTTTGCCCGACGCCGAGATGAACCCGCGGGCCCGCCGGGGAGAAGCTGCGTATTGTCAGTGAGCTGGGGAGACGCGATGAGCCGTCTGAGGATCAGCAGGACCGGCGTGGCGGTCGTGGCGGCAGGGGCCGCCCTGACCGCATGCATGCCGTGGCAGAGCGAACCTGAGGACAAAAAGGTCACGGCCGCCGCCAAGGCGTCGGCGGCCGCGGCGGAGAAGGCGACCGCACTGAAGGCCAGGAAGGCCAGGGCGGCCAAGGCCAAGGCCAACGAGCTGGGCCAGATTCCCGTCCTGATGTACCACCGGGTGATCGAGAAACCGACGAACACGGATGACCGCACCCCCAAGCAGTTCCGCACGGAGCTGGAGCGGCTGGCCAAGGAGGGCTACGTCCCGATCACGGCGGCCGAGTACGTCACCGGGAAGATCGGTATCCCGGAGGGACGCCACCCGGTCGTCCTCACCTTCGACGACTCGTCACCGTCGCAGCTCACCTTGGACGGGTCGGGCATGCCGGCGCCGGACACCGCCATCGGCATCCTGCAGGACGTCGCCAAGAACAACCCGGGGTTCCGCCCGGTGGCCACCTTCTACGTGACGCGCGACATGTTCGGCAAGGCCACGCCCGAGGAGCAGACGCAGATGCTGATGTGGCTCCACGAGAACGGCTTCGACATCGGCAACCACACCAAGAACCACGAGAACCTGCTCGGCAAGCCGAAGAAGCAGGTGCACGACGAGATCGCCGCGGGGCACCGGCTCATCACCGACCTGATCCCCGCCAAGCCGGTGACGCTGGCGCTGCCGTACGGCAACCAGCCGAGCACCAAGGAGTGGGGCCGCAAGGGCGCGTCGGGGAAGGTCTCCTACGACTACGGCGGGGTGTTCCTCGCCGGGTACACGCCCGGGGCCTCGCCGTTCAACAAGGACTTCGACCCGCTCGGCATCCCGCGGATCCGGTCGATGGACAAGAAGGGCGACTGCGTCAAGTTCTGCTCCACCGCCTGGCTCGACTGGCTGGAGAAGAACCCCGGCGAGCGCTTCACCTCGGACGGCGACGTCAGGACGGTCGCCTACCCGAAGTTCAAGGCCCCCTTCATGGCCAAGCGTTTCACCGGCTACGCCGTCGCCTACTAATCTGTCCCGGATGACAGGCATGATCTCTGAGCTGTTCGACCCGGCGGCGTGGCGTGAGGTCGAGGGATTCGACTTCACCGACATCACCTACCACCGCGCAGTGGACCACGGGACGGTGCGCATCGCGTTCAACCGGCCCGAGGTCCGCAACGCGTTCCGGCCGTCGACGGTGGACGAGCTCTACCGCGCGCTCGACCACGCCCGGATGAGCAGCGACGTGGGCTGCGTGCTCCTCACCGGCAACGGTCCCTCGCCGAAGGACGGCGGGTGGGCGTTCTGCTCCGGCGGCGACCAGCGCATCCGGGGGCGCGACGGCTACAGGTACGCCGCCGGGGAGACCGCCGAGAGCGTCGACCCGGCGCGCGCGGGCCGCCTGCACATCCTGGAGGTCCAGCGGCTCATCCGGTTCATGCCGAAGGTCGTGATCTGCGTGGTGCCGGGCTGGGCGGCGGGCGGCGGGCACAGCCTGCACGTGGTGGCCGACCTGACGCTCGCCAGCCGCGAGCACGCCCGGTTCAAGCAGACCGACGCCGACGTGGCCAGCTTCGACGGCGGGTACGGCTCCGCCTACCTCGCCCGCCAGGTGGGCCAGAAGTTCGCCCGCGAGATCTTCTTCCTCGGCGACACCTACAGCGCCGAGGACGCCCACCGGATGGGCATGGTCAACGCCGTGGTGCCGCACGCGGAGCTGGAGAAGACCGCGCTGGAGTGGGCCAGGAAGGTCAACGGCAAGAGCCCGATGGCCCAGCGCATGCTGAAGTACTCCTTCAACCTGGTCGACGACGGCCTCGTCGGCCAGCAGCTCTTCGCGGGTGAGACCACCCGCCTGGCCTACATGACCGACGAGGCGGTCGAGGGCCGCGACTCGTTCCTGGAGAAGCGGGATCCCGACTGGAGCCCCTTCCCGTGGTACTTCTGACCTGCCGCGGCTGACCCGCCACAGCAGCCTGGCAGCGTCCCTTCGGCGCATGCCGTCCTCGCCCGCCGCGAGGATGCGGCAAGCTGGGGCGGTGGCGAAGCTTGACCGGCGGGTCGTGGAGGCGGCGGAGGCCGCCCTCGCGCAGCGGAAGTTCGTGACCGCGATCGACGTGCTCACCGGCGTGCGCTGGCTGCACGCCCGGCACGTGGACACCTGGCGGCAGGGCCGGGCGGCCGCGCTGGAGCAGCTCGCGGCCGTGGACGGCGCAAAGATGACCGACGCGGTGGCGATCCTGCGGCGGTGGGCCGAGGAGCGGGGGCTCACGCCCAGCGAGACCCCCTACCTCTCGGCTGCCCGCGACCGGGGCCCGCTCCGCTTCCTCTCGCAGGGAGACGACACCGCCTTCCGGGTGCACTGGATCTCCCCGGAGATGAGCGAGGCGCGGCGCAGGCGGCTCGCCGAACGGCAGAGCAAGGCGCCCGACCTGACGGTGGTCGAGCCGCTCACGGCGTGGGAGTGCGCGGACTGCCGCGGGACCGGCCCCTACCTGATCATGGAGGACGGTGATCCCCGCTGCCTGACCTGCGCGGACCTGGACCACCTGGTCCTCCTCCCCGCGGGCAACGCGGCGCTCAGCCGCCGGGCGAAGAAGGAGAGCGGGCTGGCCGCCGTGGTGGTCCGCTTCAACCCCCGGCGCAAGCGGTACGAACGCCTGGGGATCCTGGTGGAGGAGGCCGCGCTGGCGCTGGCCGAGGAGCAGTGCCTGGCCGACGAGGAGGTACGGCTGCGCCGCCGCGAGCGCGACCGGGAACGGCGGGCCGATGAGGATGTGCGGTTCCAGGCCGGGATGGCCGGGGAGATCCTCCGGATGTTCCCCGGCTGCCCGCCCGAGCGGGCCGGGGAGATCGCCCGGCATGCCGGGGAGCGGGGCAGCGGCCGGGTGGGGCGTACGGCCGCCGCCCGGGTCCTCGACGAGAACGCCGTCACACTCGCCGTGATCGCCTCGGTGCGGCACCTCGACACCGACTACGACCGGCTGCTGATGGCGGGCGTGCCCCGGGCCGAGGCCCGGGACCGGATCCGGTCCGCCGTCGACCGGGTGCTCGCCGGCTGGCGGCGCTCCGGCTGACCCAGACCGCCCGGTCGACCGGCCGCGATGACGCCGGGCTCCGGATCCGTGGAGGACGCGGGGAGCTCACCGGGATCCGCGGGGTTCTGCGAGGATCCGGGAAACTGTCGGACCCCGTCCCCACAATGGGCCCATGGAGAAGTGGCGTGAGATTCGCGAGACGCTGCGGGAGTTCGCCCTGCGGTTCCCCGAGGCCTACGAGGACCACCCCTGGGGCGAGACGGTCGTCAAGGTCAACAAGAAGATCTTCGTCTTCCTCGGAGTCGAGGAGCCGACCGAGAAGTGGAGTCCCACGGTCGGGGTGAAGCTCCCGGAGTCGTCCGGTCACGCGCTGGCCGTGGAAGGTGTCACGCCCTCGGGATACGGCCTCGGCAAGGCGGGGTGGGTGACGATCCCGCTGACGGGCGCGCTGCCGGAGACCGAGGTGCTGCTCGACTGGGTCGAGGAGAGTTACCGGGCGGTGGCCCCGAAGAAGCTCGTCGCCAAGCTCGACCTCTCCGAGGGCTGACCCGCCCGGCCGGTCTTCGGAGTCGCGCAGGTCAGCCGGTTCGGAGCGCCTCCAGCATCCGGCCCAGCGCGGCTCTGGTGGAGGCCAGGTCCTCGGGGCCGGTCACGGAGGACGCCAGCCAGAGAGCCGCCTCGTTCATCGCCCCCGACAGCAGGTGGACCAGCGGTGCGACCGGCTGCGGGGCTACGATCCCCGCGTCGACGAGGGCGGCCAGCTCGTCGGCGAGGTGCCGGGTCGAGTTGGCCTCGTCCATCGCCCGCCACTGGCTCCATCCCAGTACGGCGGGCCCTTCGACGAGCATGATCCGCTGGATCTCCGGATCGGCCGTCGCGGTGAGGAATTCCTGGCAACCGGCGGTCAGCCGGACCCAAGGATCGTCGTGGGCGTCGGCGGCCGCGGCCACGCGCCGGCCCACCTCCTGCTGCGACTCCTCCAGGACGGCGCGGAACAGGTCGGCCTTGCCGGTGAAGTGGTGGTACAGCGCGCCCTTGGTCACCCCCGCGGCCCGGACGATCTCCGCCAGGCCCACCGCACCGTAACCGCGCTCCGCGAACAGGCGCCTGCCCTCCCGCAGCAGAGTATGCCGGGTCCGCTCCCGCCGCTGTGCGCGGACTCCGTCTTCCCGCATCGCGTCCCTTCCCATTGACATACCAGTGGTACGTGAATAACGTCCTTCGCATACCAATGGTATGTGAAATGGAGTTCAGGCATGAAGTTGACCGGCTTCTATCCGGTGATCTGCACGGCGAGGCTGCAGGAGTCCCACGACTTCTACACTCGGCTGCTGGGTTTCGAGACGACGTTCGAGGCCGACTGGTACGTCAGCCTGCGGCGGCAGGGGAATCCCGGCTACGAGCTCGCCCTCCTCGACCCCACCCACCCGACGGTTCCGGAGGGCCGCGGGACTCCCGCGCAGGGCCTGCTGCTCAACTTCGAGGTGGAGGACGTGGACGCGGAATGGGACCGGCTCGTCGTCGGCGAAGGGCTGCGCCCCGTCCTCGGACTGCGCAGCGAGGACTTCGGGCAGCGGCACTTCATCGTGGCCGACCCCGGCGGAGTCCTGATCGACGTCATCACGCCCATCGCCCCCGCCGAGGAGTACGCCGGGCAGTACGTCGGCCGGTGACGCCGATCGCCGCCTTTCGTGAGGAGTCCGGCCCGCGCCAGCAGTCCTAGGGTGCTTTGACCCGGCGGCCGTCGCATGACCGTGCGGGCGCGGGGGAAGGCGCGCGAGGTGACGGGCCCCGGCGCGCCGGCGCACATCACCACCGCGCCGGTCGGAGACCGCGGACCGGTGACAATCCAAACGGCTATGAGGACCGCGGCATCAGGGGGCGTCGTCCGGGCGGGCGGCGAGGATGCGGGTGAGCAGGCCCGTGAGGCCGGCCCGTTCCTCCGCCTCCAGCGGTGAGAACCACTCCCGTTCCCTGCGAGTCTGCTCGGCGAACGCCTCACGGACGGCCGTCTCGCCCCTGGCGGTCAGCGCGATCTCCACCGCGCGCCTGTCGTCGGGCACGGGACGCCGCTCGACGAGGCCGTCACGTTCCAGGGTGTTGACCGCGTTGGTCATCGCCGAGCGGGACATGGTGGAGATCTCGGCGAGCCTGGCCGGCTGGGTCGGGCCGAGCAGCCAGAGCTTGAACATCAGGCGGAAGCCGGCGAGCGTCCAGCCGCGCGGGCGGTGGATGCGCGTCTCCAGGTCCGTGACGAGCAGGTAGGCCAGCTGGAGCAGGCTGTAGGCCAGCTCGAAGGCCTCCGGGTCGGCCGGCGGCGGCATGGCGGCCAGCCGCTCCCGGGCGTACGCGGCGTACCGGAGGTCCGGCCTGTCCCCCGTCCGCGCCTCCCCCGTCCGCGTCTCCCCTGCCCCCGCCCTCTCCGTCCGCGTGCCCCCCGCGCCCACGGCCGCCGGGCCCGACGGCCCACCCCCGGCCCGTGCGTGCGGGCCTCCGTCCGGCGGCTCCACCGCTTCCGCTGATTCCACCGGGCAAGTCTTGCGCAGAGGACCTCGCCGCGTGGATATTGTTATGGCCATAACAATCCGAAGGAGGCCTCCGTGCGCATCGTCATCGCAGGTGGCGGCATCGGCGGACTGGCCGCCGCGCTCAGCCTGCACGCCGCCGGGTTCGGGGATGTGACCGTCCACGAGGCCGCGCAGGAGATCCGCCCGCTGGGCGTGGGCATCAACCTGCTGCCCCACGCGGTGCGGGAGCTGACCGAGCTCGGCCTCGCCGACCGGCTGGCGGGGATCGGCGTGGCCACGGCCGAGCTGGCCTACTTCAACCGGTACGGCGCGGCCATCTGGTCCGAACCCCGGGGCTTGGACGCGGGTTACGCCTGGCCGCAGTACTCCGTGCACCGGGGACGGCTGCAGATGCTGCTGCTGGAGGCCGTGGCCGAGCGGCTCGGCCCGCAGGCCGTACGGACCGGGAGCAGGATCACCGGCCCGGGGGACGAGGACCTGCTGATCGGCGCGGACGGGATCCACTCGGCGGTCCGGGCCCGCCTGTTCCCCGGAGAGGGGCCGCCGCCGTGGAACGGACTGGTCCTGTGGCGCGGCATGACCTACGGCGAGCCCTTCCTGACCGGGCGATCCATGATCATGGCCGGGGACGGCACGCAGAAGTTCGTGGCCTACCCGATCGAGACGGGCGGGCGCACGCTGATCAACTGGATCGCCGAGCGTCCCCTGGACCGCGAGGCCCCGGACCGGGGCGACTGGAACCGCCCGGCGGATCTGGCCGAAATCGGCCGGCACTTCGCGGACTGGCGCTTCGACTGGCTGGACGTGCCCCGGATCATCGCCGGAGCCGAGACCGCCTACGAATACCCCATGGTCGACCGCGACCCCCTGCCGCGCTGGACCTTCGGCGATGTCACGCTGCTGGGCGACGCGGCCCACGCGATGTACCCGATCGGCTCCAACGGCGCCTCCCAGGCGATCATCGACGCCCGCGTGCTGGCCCACGCGCTCGCCCGCGGCGACCTGGCGGCCTACGAGGCGCTGCGGCGTCCGGCCACGACCGCCCTGCAACTGGCGAACCGGCAGATGGGACCGGAGGTCGTGATGAAGCTCGCCCACGAGCGCGCGCCGGACGGGTTCGACGACATCGAGCAGGTCATCCCCCACGCGGAGCGCGCCGAGATCGCCGCCTCCTACAAGCGCACCGCGGGGTTCGACCCGGCCTCGCTCAACGAGCACCCGTCCTGGAGCGTCACGCGATGAGACCCGATCCGTCCCCGGAACCGTCCCCCGGATCGGGCCGGAGCGCCGCCCCCGTGAACCTCGAACCGCTCGCCACCTTCCACGTGGAACTCGACCCGATCCTCGACCTGGGGGACTCGCAGTGGGGCCGCCGCCGGGTGATCAACATCGTGGGCGGTTCGTTCGAGGGCCCCCGGCTGTCCGGCGCCGTCCTGCCCGGCGGGGCCGACTGGCAGGTCGTGCACCCCGACGGCATGGCCAGCATCGACACCCGCTACACGCTGCGCACCCACGACGGCGCCCACCTCTACATCTCCACCACCGGGGTACGGCACGGCTCCCGGGAGGTCCTCGACCGCCTGGCCCGGGGGGAACCGGTGGACCCGGCGGAGTACTACTTCCGGCTGTTCTGCCGCTTCGAGACCGGCGACGACCGCTACCTGTGGCTCAACCGGACCCTCGCCGTGGCCTCCGGGGCCCGCACCGCCGACGCCGTCCGCTACGACGCCTACACCCTCACCTGATCAGCCCACACCCGTCCGACCGACCCCGCATCCCAGCGCCCTCGTTCCGCCCCCCTCCCCCTGAGGAACCCGCGATGCCGAAGCTGAACCGCTCCCCGCTGCCCCTCACCGCCGAGCACGACGCCCCCATGACCATGCGGGACGGCACGGTCCTGCGCGGTGATCTCTACCGACCGGCGGAGGGCGGGCCGTTCCCCACACTGCTGGTCCGCACGCCGTACGGCGAACCCACGTTCCGGATGATCCCGAAGATCCCCGCGCTGGAGGCCGGGTTCGCGGTCGTGCTCCAGCACTGCCGGGGACGCGGCAGCAGTGACGGCGAGTTCCGGCCGTGGCTGGACGAGGGCCCCGACGGCCACGACACCATCGCCTGGATCACCGCGCAGCCGTGGTCGAACGGCGAGGTCGTGATGAGCGGCATGTCCTACCTGGCGGGATGCGCGCTCCAGGCGGCGGCGACGCGCCCGCCGGGGCTGAAGGCGGTGGTCGCCTCGATGACCCCGCACGACTTCCACGACGGCCTGAAGTACCACGGCGGGGCGTTCGCGCTGGGCTCGGCCCTGGGCTGGGGCGCGGCGCAGGCGCTGCTCGGGCTGCTGCACGGCATGGAGGCCGGTGAGGACGCCGCGAAGACGGGCGCAGGGTTCGGCGCGCTCCTGCCCGTGCTGGGCGACCAGGCCACCGCGGCCCGCACCCTCCCGACGGGCGACATCCCCGGCATCCCGTGGTGGCGCGACTGGACCTCGCACCCGGAGCGCGACGCGTACTGGCAGGAACTCGCCGAGACCCTGCGGCACGACCGGATCGAGGTACCGGTCATGCACGTCGCGGGCTGGTTCGACCTGTTCCTGGCCGGGACGCTGGAGAACCACCGCCGCCTGGGCGGCCCGCTGGTCATCGGCCCCTGGTCCCACCTGGCACCGGGCGCCTCGGGCACCGGGCGGCTGGACTTCGGGTTCTCCGCCTCGGCGCAGGCGATCCGGCTGGAGAACCGGCAGCTGGCCTTCCTGAAGGGTGAGGACACCGGCCCCGCCGTGAAGATCTTCGTGATGGGCGACAACGTCTGGCGGGACGAGGAGGCCTGGCCGCCGGCCCGCGCGGTGGAGACCCGCTACCACTTCCACTCCGACGGCCTGCTGTCGCCCGCCGCCCCCGCGGCCACGGCTCCGTGCACGTTCACCTTCGATCCCCGCGACCCCGTCCCGACGGTCGGCGGCCCGCTCCTGCTGCCCGACCCCACCAACGTCGGGCCCCAGGACCAGCGTGACGTCGAGCTCCGCTCGGACGTGCTCTGCTTCACCACCGACGTCCTCACCGAGGACATCGAGGTCACCGGGCCGGTGGCCGTGACACTGCACGCCTCCACCTCGGCGGCGGGCACCGACTGGACCGCGAAGCTGGTCGACGTGTATCCCGACGGCCGGGCCATGAGCGTGATCGACGGCATCGTCCGGGCCTCGGCGCCGTCCGGGGTCCACGAGATCGACCTCGTCGCCACCAGTCAGGTCTTCAAGGCCGGTCACCGCATCCGCGTCGAGATCTCCAGCTCCAACTTCCCCCGCTTCGACCGCAACCCCGGCACCGGCGGCCCCTGCGCCGGGGCGACCGAGGCGGACCTGGTGGTGCAGCACCAGACCGTCTTCCCCGGCTCCTTCATCACCCTTCCGGTCATCCCCCGCTGAGAGGGCGGACGCGCGGGACCCGCCGGGGCGGGCAGGTCCCGCGGATCAGGGCTGCTGCCAGGCCAGGCGGACGGCGAAGCCGACCAGGAGCAGCCCGGTGACCTGCTCGATCCGGGCCCGGATCCGGGGCGTGCGGAGCAGCGCGCCGATCCGGGCCACGACCACGTTGTAGAAGCTGAACCAGAGGACGTACAGCCCCGCGAAGATCGCCGACAGCAGGAGTGCCCGGCCCAGGGTGTTGCCGTGGGTGGGCAGGAACTGCGGCAGGAACGTCACGAAGAAGAGCGCGACCTTGGGGTTGAGCACGTTCGACAGCAGGCCGTTGCGGATGTGCTGGAGCGGGGAGCGCCGCTCCGGCGGGACGTCGGGGGCCGCGACGGCGGCGGCCGTACGGCGGCTGGCCCGCAACGACTGCACGCCGAGCCAGAGGAGGTAGACCACACCCGCGACCTTCAGCGCGGTGAAGGCGGTCGCGGAGGTCAGCAGCAGGGCCGAGAGCCCGACGGCGGCGGCGGTGGCGTGCACGGCGAGGCCGATCAGGCCGCCGAGCATGGTCAGCAGGCCGGCGGTACGGCCGAAGGCGAGGGCGTTGCGGGTGATCAGGGCCTGGTCGGGCCCGGGAATCATGATCATTACAAACGCCGTGACCGCGAAGGTCGTCAGCATGGAACGGGGGTCTCCCTGAACGCGTGGTGAAACATGTGCCTTGTGGGCGCGTTCATCCTATTCATCCGAATACCCAGGAATTCACCCGGCCTAGGAAAATCAACGGGAATGTTCTCCGGCCACGAAGGAGGCGTATGGACGAGAACGTGTCACTGGCCCGGCTTACCCACCGTCTGGAGGAGGTGGTGGGCGAGCTACGCGGCATCCCCGTCGACATCGAGCGACTGGAGGACGGCGAACTCATCCTGCGGCAGGTCGCCCACGCCCTCCGCACCTCCGTCGAACTGTGCGCCATGTACCCGGTGAGCACGCCGGAGGTGGGCCAGGAGGGCCGGAGAAACATGCCCGACCTCCTCGGCGCCCTGCGACGCGGCATGCGGATGCGACTGATCGTCCACACGAGCATGATGGACGACCCGCTCAAGGCGGGCCGGATCAGGGAGATGCAGGCCGCTGGCGCCCTGTACCGGGTCACCGACGAGCCGGTCCAGCAGATGCTCGTCTTCGACCGCTCCGTGGTGTTCACTCAGATCACCCCCGTCGCCCACACACCGGGCGCCCTCGTCATCAGGCAGCAGAGTCTGATAGCCGCCTTCATCGACCTGTTCGAGAAGACCTGGGCCAGGAGCAGGGAGGCCACCGAAACCGCGTACCGGCTGACCCCGCGCGAGCGCGAGGTCCTCGCCCTGATCGCCGAGGGGCGTTCCAACAGCGCCGTCGCCCGTGCCCTGTCCATCACGGAGGCGGCCGTCGGCAAACACGTCGCCGGCGTGTTCACCAAACTCGGACTCCCCAGCACCGAGGACGACAACCGGCGGGTGCTCGCGGTACTGGCCTATCTGCGCGGCTCGGTGCAGTAGCGGCGCGGGGGTAGGGGTAGGGGTAGGCCTACCCCATCCTCGCCCCAGCCTCCATGCGGACGGGATCCGGTACGGACTTCAATGGACGCCATGCAACGCATGACTGGATTACTGGTCGGCGCGGTCTTCGGCGCGGTCTTCGTCGTCATCAACGCGCAGAGCCCGCTGAACACCCTGACCGCCGACTTCCTGCGGGTGACCGCCTGCCTGGCGGCCGCGAGCGTCCTCGCCATGTGGTTCCTCGCCGTCCGGAGGGAACGATCCGCCGGAAAGCCCGCCGCGATACCCACTGAGACCGCCCAGCCCGCCACGACCGCCCAGCCCGGCACGCCGGGCATGTACGGCCGCGGCTACCTGATCATCCTCGTCGCCGAGGTGATCCTGCTCTACGGCGGACTCCAGGTGCTGGCCGCCTGGGAACGTCCCGAGCAGGCCAACGTCGCCTGGATCGCCCTCGTGGTCGGCGTGCACTTCATCGCGCTGGCGCCCGTGTGGAAGGACTGGATGATCGCCGTGCCCGGCACGGTCCTGTCCCTGCTCGGCGTCGCCGGGCTCGTCATGGTGTCCACCGGCGCCCTGGACTGGGTGCCGTTCGTCAGCGGAGTGCTCTCCGGGGTGGTGCTCCTGGCCGGGTGCGTCACCTTCGGCTGGCGCGTCATGACGGCCACCCGGGCTCAGGCCGCCCAGACGGCCTGAGCCCGGGGCCCCGGCCCTCACCGTCACCTGAGAGCACCCGCAGCCGCCCTCAGGTGACGGTGAGGCGCTGCCGGTACCGCTCTTCGCGCCAGTGCTCCTTCTCCAGCACCTCCGCCAGCGTGACCGCCGCGTCGTAGACGTCGGCGAAGCGGATGTAGAGCGGGGCGAAGCCGAAGCGCAGGATGTCCGGGGCGCGGAAGTCGCCGTGCACGCCCCGGTCGATCAGGGCGCGCATCACCGGGTAGCCGTCGGGGTGGGTGAAGCTGACCTGGCTCCCGCGCCGCTCGGGGTCACGGGAGGAGGCGAGCGTGAGGCCGTACGGCGCGCAGAGCTCCTCGGCCAGGTCGATGAAGAGAGAGGTCAGCGCCACGCTCTTGGCCCGCAGCACCGACAGGTCCACCCGCTCCCAGATGTCCAGCGAGGCGTTGAGCGCGGCGAAGGAGAGGACGTGCGGGGTGCTCACGGTGAAGCGCCGGATGCCGTCGGCCGGGCGGTAGCCGGGCTCGAACGCGAACGGCGCGGCGTGACCGTGCCAGCCGGTCAGCAGGTGCTCGGTCGCGTTCTGGTGGCGCGGATGGACGTAGATGAACGCCGGGGAGCCGGGGCCGCCGTTGAGGTACTTGTAGGTGCAGCCGACCGCGAAGTCCGCCGGGGACATGTCGACCTGGTAGGCGCCCGCGCTGTGGCAGAGGTCCCAGATCATCAGGGCCCCGGCCGCCTGCACCCGCGCGGTCACCCCGGCGGTGTCATGGCGGTCGCCGGTGCGGTAGTCGACCTCGGACAGCAGCACGCAGGCGACATCGCCGTCAGCGCCGTCTCCCAGCGCCTCGTCGAGGCCGTCGGTGCCGTTCACGTCGCGGATCTCGTAGTCGCCCAGCGCCTTGACCAGCCCCTGGACCATGTAGCGGTCGGTCGGGAAGTTCGCCAGGTCGGAGATGATCACCCGGCGGCCGGGGCGCAGGTTCAGCGCCGCCGAGACCGCCTTGACGATCGCGATGGAGGTGCTCTCGCCCACCACGACCTGGCCCGGCCCCGCGCCGATCAGCGGGGCGACCCGGTCGCCCGTGGTCTCCGGCAGGTCGAACCAGCCCGCGGTGTTCCATCCGCCGACCAGGCGTCCGGCCCACTCCTCCTCGACGACCCTGGCGAGCGCGGCCGAGGCGGCCTTGGGCGGGGCGCCCAGCGAGTTGCCGACGAGGTAGATCGTCCCTTCGGGGAGGACGAACTCGTCCCTGAAGTGCTTGAGAGGGTCGGCGGCGTCGAGCGCGACGCAGTCCGCACGGCTGATTGTCACGAGTCGTCTCCGGAGTAGGTCCTTACCGATGACTCAATCATCGGGCATGGGCGACGGGCGGGGCCTCACCGGGTGTGCGGCCGAGGAACCGCGCGGCGTTGCCGCCGAGCAGCTTGGCGCGGGCCGTACCGGAGAGGAACCCCGCCCCCCTGACCAGCGCGCCGACCGGTGACTCGCCCAGCGGGTAGGGGAAGTCGGAGCCGAGCATGACCCGGTCCTCACCCATCGTCTCCACCAGCAGCCGCAGCGCCCGCTCGTCGAACACCACCGAGTCGACGCCGAACCGCTCCACGTAGCGCGACGGCGGCAGCTCGGAGACGCCGACCAGGTCGCTCCTGCGGTGCCAGGCGTTCTCGAACCGGCCCAGCCAGAAGGCGAACGAGCCGCCGCCGTGCGCGAAGCAGATCCGCAGCGACTCCGGCACCCGGTCGAAGACGCCGCCGAGGATCATCGCCAGCACCGACAGGTGGGTCTCGGCGGGCATGCCGACCAGCCACTGCGCCATCCAGCGCTCCAGGCGGGGACCGCCCGGCATGTCCCACGGATGGACGAAGACGGGCGCGCCCACGGCGGCGCAGTGCTGGAGGAACTGCACGACGCCCGCGTCGTCGAGGTCGCGGTCCCCGACGTGGTTGCCGATCTCGACGCCCGCATGCCCGGAGGCCAGGCAGCGGTCCAGCTCGGCGCAGGCCAGATCGGGATCCTGGAGCGGCACCTGGCAGAACGGGACCAGCCGCTCGTCCGCGCAGATCTCCAGGGCCAGGTCGTTGAAGATCTTCGACACCTGTACGGCCTGCGCCGCCGGGCGCTCGTAGGAGAAGAACACCGGGGTCGGCGAGACCACCTGCACGTCCACCCCGTCGGCGTCCATGGCCTCGATGCGGCGGGCCGGGTTCCAGCAGCCGTCCTGGATCCGGCGGAACTCCCGGTCGCCGAGGAGGATCATGGCCTCGCGCTCGGACTCCACCCGGAGCCGGGGGGCACCCGCCCACCCGAGCTCCGGCCAGCCCTTCGGGACGTGGTGGGTGTGCACGTCGACGATCAAGTGCTATCCCTTGCCCGGGTGGAGCGCGCCGCACTTCTCGCAGGTGCGGGCCTTCTCGTCGTCGTAGAACGCCTGGAAGATCGGGGGCAGGTCGGTCACGATGTCGCTGACCTGGAGTTCGACGTCGTGGACCACGGAGTCGCACTCCTGGCAGTACCAGCGGAACCTCTCCAGCACCCCCTCCGGCCGGATGCGCTCCACCACCAGGCCGATCGAGCCCTCCTCCGGGCGCTGCGGCGAGTGCGGCGTGTTCGCAGGGAGCAGCCACATCTGTCCCTCGCGGACGTGCACGGTCTCCGGCCCGTCGGGGGTCATGATGTCGACGTGCATGTTCCCCCGGATCTGGTAGAAGAGCTCCTCGTAGGGGTCGATGTGGAAGTCGGTCCGCGCGTTCGGCCCACCGACGATCATCACGATGAAGTCGCCGGCCTCCTCGAAGAGGACCTTGTTGGCCACCGGCGGCTTGAGCAGGTGGGCGTGCTCGTCGATCCACGCGGTCAGGTCGATGGGAGCGATCATGGACTTTCCTCTCGGAGAGGCCGGTAGGCCACGGCCTGGATCTCGATGAGCAGGTGCGGGTGGGGCAACTGGTGAACCGCCACGGTGGTGCGGGCGGGGCCCGTCTCGTCGAAGTACTCGGCGTAGACCTTGTTGTACCCGCCGAAGTCGTTCATGTTCACCAGATAGGTGGTGACCTGGACGAGGTCGCGCAAGGAGGCCCCGGCGGCCTCGAGGATGTCGCCGATGTTCTCGATCACCGCCCGGGTCTGCTCGGCGATGTCGAGGGTGACGGTGCCGAACGCGTCGGCCTCCGCCCCGGCGATCGTGTTGTCCGGACGGCGGGCGCTGGTGCCGGAGACGTAGACGAGGTCCCCGGCCCGTTTGGCGTGCGGGAACCTCCCCCGCGGCACGGCCTTGCCCCCCACCACGATCCCGTCGGTCATGACGCCGCCTCCCCGCCTGCCGGCCCTGTCCCCCCGCCTGCCGGCCCTGTCTCCCCGCCTGCCGGCTCCGTGCCGAAGGAGACCCGGCCCAGGTGCTGGATCTCGACGCTGACGTGCGCCCCCGGGGCCAGCGGCTCGGCGGGCGTGGCGGCCCCGGCCAGCAGCACCCACCCGGGTTCGAGGACCACGCCGTTCCGTACGGCGAGGCGCGCGGCTTCGGCGACCGCCCTGCGGGGATCGCCCAGGATGGCGGCCGTGGACCCGGTCCGCACGGGACGCCCGTCGATCTCGAAGACGACGCCGAGGTTCCACCGGGTGGGGTCGTACGGTCGCCAGGGGCCGACGGCGTACCCTGCGGCCGAGGTGTTGTCGGCGACCACGTCCGGGAGCGAGAACCGGAAACGCTCGTAGCGCGAGTCGATAATCTCGATGCCCGGGGCGACGGCCGCGACGGCGTCCGGCGCGAGCGCGTCGGCGACCGAGGCGATCCGCCGGCCGATCAGGTAGACGACCTCCGGCTCGACCCGGGGGTGGATGTACCCGGTGACCGGGATCGTGGCGCCGTCGGGAACGGCGGTGGAGGCGGTGACCCGGCCGAAGATGAGGTCGTGCACGCCCATCTGGCGGCGCTTGCCCTCGCTGGTGAAGCCCAGCTTCACCCCGGAAAGCCGGTCCCCCCGCCCCAGCCGCAGCCGCAGCAGCTCCTCCTGGACCCGGTAGGCGGTGGCCACGTCGTAGTCCTGCTCCGGCTGCGGCACGGCGCGGGCCGTACGGGCCGCCTCGTCCAGGATCTCGGCGAGCTTCCGGACGCCGGCGCTCACCGGCCCCCCTCCGCGCGAGCGCCGTCCCCGGCGCGGGCCAGGTCCAGTGCGATGTCCACGATCATGTCCTCCTGGCCGCCCACCATCCGGCGGCGGCCCGCCTCGCCCAGGATGTCCCGGGTGTCCACCCCGTACCTCGCCGAGGCGGCCTCGGCGTGCCGCAGGAAGCTGGAGTAGACCCCCGCGTAGCCCAGTGTCAGGGTCTCCCTGTCCACCCGGACCGGCCGGTCCTGCAACGGCCTGACCAGGTCGTCGGCCGCGTCCATCAGGGCGTGCACGTCGCAGCCGTGCTCCCAGCCCATCAGGTCGGCCACCGCCGCGAACGCCTCCAGCGGGCAGTTGCCCGCACCCGCGCCCATCCCGGCCAGCGAGGCGTCCACCCGGGAGGCGCCGGCCTCCACCGCCACCACCGAGTTGGCCACGCCCAGCCCCAGGTTGTGGTGGGCGTGGATGCCGATCTCCGTGTCCTCGCCGAGGACCTCCCGGTAGGCCCGGACCCGGTCCCGGACCCCGTCCATGGTCAGCCTCCCGCCGGAGTCGGTCACGTAGACGCAGTGCGCGCCGTACGACTCCATCAGCCCGGCCTGCTTCGCCAGCTCGGCGGGCTCGGCCATGTGCGACATCATCAGGAACCCGGCCACGTCCATGCCGAGCTCGCGCGCGGTCGCGATGTGCTGGGCGGAGATGTCGGCCTCGGTGCAGTGCGTGGCGACGCGGACCGAGGTGACGCCGAGCGCGTGGGCGCGCCGCAGGTCCGAGACGGTGCCGATGCCCGGCAGCAGCAGCGTCGTCAGCCTCGCCCGCCGTACGGCTCCCGCGACCGCCTCGATCCACTCGTCGTCGGTGTGCTCGCCCGCACCGTAGGTGAAGCTGCCCCCGGCGAGCCCGTCCCCGTGGGCGATCTCGACGGCCGCGACCCCGGCCGCGTCCAGCGCCGTCGCGATCGCGGCGGCCTGGGCGGTGGTGTAGCGGTGCCGGACGGCGTGCATGCCGTCCCGCAGGGTCACGTCCTGGACGTAGATCCTCACGCGGTCGTCCTCCCCTCCGTGACCGGTGCGGCCGCCTCGGCGAGCCGCTCGGCGGTGCGCAGCGCGGCCGAGGTCATGATGTCCAGGTTCCCGGCGTAGGAGGGCAGGTAGTGGGCGGCGCCCTCGACCTCCAGGAAGACGCTCACCTTGACCCCGCCGGTCCGCTCCCCGGTGGGCAGCGGCTCCCCCGCAGGGATCGCATCGAACTGCACGTCCTGCTTGAGCCGGTAGCCGGGCACGTACGCCTGCACCTTCTCCACCATCTCCCGTACGGCTTCCGCCACCGCGGCCTCGTCGCACGCGTCCACCAGGCAGTAGACGGTGTCCCGCATGATCAGCGGCGGCTCGGCCGGGTTCAGGACGATGATCGCCTTTCCCCGGGCCGCCCCGCCGACCCGCTCGATCGCCCGGGAGGTCGTCTCGGTGAACTCGTCGATGTTGGCCCGGGTGCCGGGCCCGGCGGACCGCGAGGCGATCGAGGCCACGATCTCGGCGTACCGGACCGGGACCCGGGAGGCCACCGCCGCGACGATCGGGATCGTCGCCTGCCCGCCGCAGGTGACCATGTTGAGGTTGGGCGCGCCGAGGTGGGCCTCCAGGTTGACCGGGGGCACGACGTACGGCCCGAGCGCGGCCGGGGTCAGATCGATCACCCGCTTGCCGTGCTCCCGCAGCACCCGGTCGTTGTGCCGGTGCGCCGCGGCCGAGGTCGCGTCGAGCACGACGTCCACGCCCGCGAACTCCGCCAGCCTCACCAGTCCCTCGACGCCCCCGGAGGTCGTGGCCAGCCCGCGCCGCCGGGCGCGGGCCAGGCCGTCGGAGCCGGGATCGACGCCCGCCACGGCGACGAGCTCGACCGTTCCGGAGAGCAGGGCCTTGAACATCAGGTCGGTCCCGATGTTCCCGGACCCGAGGATCGCGATTCTCATTCGCCGCTCACCGCTCGCCGCTCGTCCGCAGGCCGTCGGACGGTACCCGGACCGCGCGAGCCGCTCACTCGAACACCGCCCGCACCGAGCCGACCCCGTCCACGTGCGCCTCGAACACGTCACCGGGCTCGACCTCCACCACCGGGCCGAGCGCTCCGGTGAGCACGATGTCCCCGGCCCGAAGCGGGAAGTCCGTACCGGCCAGCGTGTCCGCCAGCCAGACGGCGGCGTTCAGCGGATGGCCCAGGCAGGCCGCGCCCGCGCCGGTGGAGACCTCCTGACCGCGCCGGCTCATGGTCATCCCGGCCAGCCTGAGGTCGAGGCCGGTCAGCGGGACCGGCGTGTTGCCGAGCACGAAGGCGCCGCTGGAGGCGTTGTCCGCGATCGTGTCCACGAGCGTGATGTCCCATCCGGCGATCCGGCTGTCCACGATCTCGATCGCCGGCAGCACGAAATCCACCGCCCGGATGACGTCGGCCACCGTGAACGGCCCGTCCGTCAGGTCGCTCCGGAGCACCAGCGCGATCTCCGCCTCGGCCCTGGGCTGGAGGAAGCGCCCGGTCGGCACGGGCAGCCCGTCGAGGTAGGCCATGTCCGCGAACAGCATGCCGAAGTCCGGCCGGTCCACGCCGAGCTGGTCCCGAACCGCCTGCGAGGTCAGGCCGATCTTCCGGCCGACCGGCCGCCGCCCCTCGGCCAGCGCCCTGCGCGTGTTGATCTCCTGTACGGCGTAGCCGGCCTCCGCGGTCGGGCTCGGGAGCATCTCCCGGACCGGCGGGCAGGGCTTCCCGCTCCGTGCCGCCTCCAGTAGCCGGTCCGCCGCTTCGGCGAACACGTCGACGGCCTCGCTCCACTCAGTCATGTCCCGGCTCCAGCTTGATCGTGATGGTGGTCGGCTCGGAGTAGAAGTCCAGCGAGTGGGTGCCGCCCTCGCGCCCGATGCCGGAGAGCTTCACCCCGCCGAACGGGGTGCGCAGGTCCCGCAGGTACCAGGTGTTGACCCAGACCAGGCCCGTCTCCAGGGACTGGGCGACCCGGTGGGCGCGGCCGAGCGAGGACGTCCAGACCGTCGCGGCCAGGCCGTACTCGCTGTCGTTGGCCAGGGCGACCGCCTCGGCCTCGGTGTCGAACGGCGCGACGTGGCAGACCGGGCCGAAGATCTCCTCCCGGTTCACCCGGGAGTCGTGCGGCAGGCCGGTGAGCACGGTCGGTTCGACGTAGTAGCCGCCGTCGCGCTCGTCCCCGAAGCGCGGCGCCCCGCCTCCCGCGTGGATCTCGGCGCCCTCGTCCCCGGCCAGCGCGTAGTAGGACAGCACCTTGTCCCGGTGCTCCGCCGAGATCATCGGCATCATCACGGTGTCCTCGTCCTCGGGGCGGCCGAAGGCCAGCTCGCGTGCGCGCCCGGCCAGCCGCGCGACGAACTCCGCGAAGACCGGCCGCTCCACGTAGAGCCGCTCGGTGCACAGGCAGACCTGGCCGCCGTTGGTGAACACCGACCGCACGCAGCCCTCCACGGCCGCGTCCAGGTCGGCGTCGGCGAAGACCAGCCCGGCGTTCTTCCCGCCCAGCTCGAACGAGACCGGCTTGACCCGGTCCGCCACCGACTTCATGATCGACGACCCGGTACGGCTCTCGCCGGTGAAGGTGACCGCGTCCACGCCCGGGTGCTCGACCAGGAACTGGCCGGTGGAGCCGGGGCCGAAGCCGTTGACGACGTTGAGCACGCCCGGCGGGAGTCCGATCGAGGCGGCGATCCCGGCCAGCACGGCCATCGAGCCCGGTGTGTGCTCGGAGGGCTTGACCACGACGGTGTTGCCCGCGGCGAGCGCGGGACCGATCTTCCAGGTGGCCAGCAGGAACGGCAGGTTCCAGGGGACGATGACCGCGACCACGCCGAGCGGCCTGCGCACGGTGTAGCTGAGCACGTCCGCCAGGTGGAACGCGCTGTCCGGGCGCTGCGCGGCGATCTCGGCGAAGGAGCGGAAGTTGGCCGCGCCGCGGGGGATGTCCAGGGTGCGGGTCTGCGTGACCGACTTCCCGGTGTCCGCGATTTCCGCGGCGACCAGGTCCTCGAACCGCTCCTCGATCGCGTCGCCGAGCCGGCGCGTCCAGGCGGCCCGCTCGGCCGCCGGCAGCGCCGCCCAGCCGGGCAGGGCCGCGCGGGCGGCGGCGACCGCCCGGTCCACGACGTCCCGGTCCGCCTCGTGAACCCGGTAGATCTGGCGCCCGGTCACCGGGTCGCAGGCGGCGAACGTCGCGCCCTCGGCGACCGGCACCCCACCGATGAAGTGGGTGACCTGGTCAGGCAAGGCTTCTCCTCGAAAAGAACCGCTCCGGCTCGTTACATACGGGTATAGAGCCGCAAGCCGCCGATGGGCAACAATGCGTTCCGTGCCACGGAACCCCGACCGTCTCTCGATGCTGGAGAAGTCCTGGCTCGTGCTGGACGCGTTCCGCCCCACGGGAGGACCGCTCCGCCTGGCCGACGTCGCCGAGCGCTGTCATCTTCCCAAGACCACCGCCTTCCGCCTGCTCACCGAGCTCACCGCGATCGGCGCGGTCGCCCGCCGCCAGGACGGCTACTACCTCGGCCGCAGGCTCTTCGAGCTCGGTTGCATCGTCCCCCTGGAGCGCGATCTCCGCCATGCCGCGCTGCCGTTCATGCACGACCTGTACGAGGCGACCCACGAGACCGTGCACCTCGGCGTGCGTGACGGCCTCGACGTCGTCTACGTGGAGAAGATCCGCGGCCAGGAGGCCTTCGCCCTGCCCTCCCGGGTCGGCGGCCGGCTTCCCCTCACCTGCACCGGGATCGGCAAGGCCCTGCTCGCCTACGCGGGCCCCGACCTCATCGAGGAGGTCCTCGGCCGGCCGCTGCGCCGCCTGACCCCGCACTCGATCGTCGACCCCCGGCGGCTGGAGGAGGCCATCGGCCAGATCCAGGCGGCGGGGCTGGCCTACGAACGCGAGGAGGCGCAAATCGGCGGCGCCTGCATCGCGGCCCCGGTGTTCCACGAGGGAGCCGCGGTGGCGGCCCTGTCCGTCTCGGTCCCCCTGCCCCGCTTCCACCCCACCCGCCTGGCCCCCGCCGTCAAGGCCGCCGCCCTGGGCATCTCCCGCGCCCTGTCCCGCCCCTTCCCGGCCGGTCCCGTCTGACCCGGACGGCCGCGCCGGACGCCGGGGGCCCGGAGCGCGCCGCCGGTCGGGGTGCGGGCATCCCGCGCGGGTGTTCACCGACCGGCCGGGACCTTACCCGAAAGCTAGGTTCTTGTGGTCCGCAAGGCTCCGCGCGCCTCTCATGCCGTCTGCCGTACCGGCATCATTGCCTCATGGAGCAGGCGTGGGACATATGGGGAGATGTCGTTATAGCGGCTGTTCTGGCCGTTCCGCCGGCCATACTGGCCGCCGCCCTCCTGGCCCGCCACCGCACCCGCACCGGCCACCCCACCCCGACCCGTACGGCCGCCGCCGACGTGGCCGTCGTGGCCGGCACCGCCCCCTGGATCTGGATGATCCTCACCCCGGGAACCACCCAGGGAGTGAACCTCGTCCCCCTGCTCGACCTGTTCGACCAGCTCGCACTGATGTCACCCGAGGGAGCGTTCGTGCAGGTCGGAGGCAATCTCCTGGTCCTCGCCGCGCTCGGCGCCATGCTTCCGGTCCGCTCGCCGCGCCTGGCCTCGCTCGGCGCGGTCGCCTGCGCGGCGGCGGCCGTCTCGCTCACCGTCGAGGTCCTCCAGTACGGCCTCGGCCTGGGCCGGGTCAGCTCCGTCGACGACGTGATCCTCAATACGGCGGGAGCCGTCCTCGCGGCACTCGTCACTCGCCGCTGGTGGGCCCGTCAATAGCGGCCGGGATCGTTCCATAGTTACGGACCGAGAGAACTCTCGAAGATCACCACAAAGGCACGATCCTCTCAAAGGAAGCACGGGACCAACCTCTGTATCTGTGCGATCGTGGACAAGGCGGGGCAAGTTCTCTGGAGACGCCAAACCCGGTTGGTGACAGAGGGTGATTAAACGTGCAGCAGTCCCCGGTACCTCCCGAGACCCCGATCTATCGGCGCATCGCCGACGGGCTCCGCGAAGCGATCCTGTCCGGCGAACTCCGAGACGGGGATCGGCTTCCGGGCGAGAACGCCCTCATGGCGCAGTACGGCGTGGCCCGTGCGACCGCCAGGCAGGCGCTCTCGGTGCTCATCAACGAAGGGCTGGCCGTACCCAAACGCGGCTCGGGAGTCTACGTCCGGCAGTTCCGGCCCATCCGGCGGCACGGCTCGCGGCGGCTCGCGCAGGGACACTGGGGCGGAGGGCAGGCCATCTGGGACGCCGACACCCGCGGTCGGCCGTACACCGTGGACGAGGTCCAGATCGGCAGGGAGCCCGCCGACGACGACGTCGCCCGGGTGCTGGGCAGCGCCGAGGTCTGGGTGCGGCGGCGGCGCTATTCGGTGGACGGGCGGCCGGTTCAGCTCTCAGTCTCCCACTTTCCCGCCGAACTGGTCGAGGGCACCGCGATCACACGGGAGGACACCGGCCCGGGCGGCGCCTACGCACGCCTGGGCGATCTCGGCCACGCCCCGGCGCACTTCACCGAAGAGCTGCGCGCCCGCATGCCCCATCCCCATGAGACGGTCCTGCTCGACCTGCCGGCGGGCACACCGGTCATATCGATCATGCGAACGGCCTACACCGCGAACGGCGCTCCCGTCGAGGTCAACGAGATGATCCTCGACGCCGCCTCATATGTACTTCAGTACGACTTCGACGCATAGATCAAGGGCATTCGTCAACCGATAGGTTGACCTGACCCTTAAGATCATTGATTTCTCTAGAGAGGTGCCTCACCTTCAGAAGTGGAACGTCACAGCGACGGCCCTGGGCGCGGGGAAGGTGCGTGGATGTCTTTCGACCGGCATCTGGCGGAGATAGCCCGGGAGTTTCCCGACTGGACGATCTGGCGGAGCGACGCGGGCCGGTGGTGGGCGACCCGGCACCACCCGCTGACCTCCACCCAGCGTGAGGCCGGCTGCGCGATGACCGTCGACGCGGACGACCCCGAAGGGCTGCGTGAGCAGCTGCGGGACCAGGGGGAGCGTTTCGACGGAGCGGTCTCCTGAGGACCGCCCGGTGCCGGGTCCGCGTTCACGCGGCCCCGGCGCCGGGCCTCCAAGCGCGGAGGCCTCCGACCCATCGGGGGCGGAGGCTTCCGCTCGTTCGCGCGACCGCCCGCTCGTGTGACGTCACCCACCGCCGGTCGCCGGGACACCGATCACTTGCGGGCGGCGAGCTCCTCTTCGTCCTCGCGGACCCTCTTGAGGTTCGCCTCGGCGCCGTCGGAGACCACGACGCGGTTCTCGGCGGCGGGGGACGGCTCCTCGTCTTCGTCCTCCTCCACGATCACCCGGACGGACTCGACGTCGGGGCCGTTCTGCGGGACGGGCTCGATGGCCGCCTGGACGGGGCTCGCGGCGGGAACCTGGGCGGGGCTCGCGGGGGGCAGGACCGCGTTCTCGTCGATCAGGGCTCCGGCGGCGTTCTCCCGGTGGATCAGGTCGCCGAGGACCGCTCCCATCTCGTTGAGGCGGCGCATCACCTCACGGTGGGTCTCGGTGAGGTAGGCGACGCGCCGGCCCGTGCTCTCGTCCAGGACCGCGGCGCGCTGCTGGGCGGAGGTCAGCGTGGTGTGCGCCTCGGTGTTGGCGGAGGAGAGGGTCGACTCCGCCTCGGCGCGGGCGGAGGTCAGCGTGGACTCGGCCTCGGCACGCGCACCCTCGATCGTCTGCTCGGCCTGGTGCCTGGCGGAGGCGAGCGTCTGCTCCGCCTCCGTGCGGGCGCTCCGCAGGGTCTCCTCGGCCTCGGCGCGGGCCGCGTTGAGCTTCTCCTCGGCGTCGTTGCCCGCCTGGGCCAGCATGTGCTCGGCGGTGGCGGTGGCCTCGCCGACCCTGCGCTCGGCCTCCTGCTGCGCGGCGGTCAGGATCCCCTCGGCGCGCTCGCGGGCCGAGGTGACCAGGCGCTCGGCCTCGGCCGCGGCCTCGTCCCGGAGCCGGTGGGCCTCGGCCTCGGCGACCTCGCGCTTCGCCGACGCCTCCTCCTCTCCCAGCTTCAGGATCTGGCTGAGCCGCTGGCCGAGCTCGTCGTAGTCCTGAGGGGCCTCGGAGAGCCTGCGGCGGGCCTCGGCGAGCTCCAGCCTTCCCTGCTCGGCCTGGTCGATGGAGCGTGCGACCCGCTCCTCCAGCTCACGGATCTGGTTGCGCGTCCGGATCATGTAGTCGTGGACCTGACGGCGGCTGTAGCCACGCATGACGACCTCGAACGAGTCCTCATGCATCAGGTCGGGAAAGCTCTCGTGCTGGTTCGTCATAGCGGCTGCCCGTGAGGTCGTGTGGCGGGAAAGGAGACGTCAGGAGACGACTTTGCTGCCATCCATCCGAGACCGCAACCGGAATGCGCGACCTGCTTGCGGAAATATCGGGCAGGCTCACTCCCCGTAACATGCTCCGCATGAGCATCGCCCCCTACGTTGCCGCTCTCGATGACGGCGCGTCTCCAGATATCCACCCGGAAGCATACGTAGCGCCCGGCGCAGTCGTCGTCGGGCGTGTACGGCTGGGCCGCTCGGCCAGCGTCTGGTACGGCTCGGTCCTGCGCGGCGACGACGAGGCCGTCGAGGTCGGCGAGGAGTGCAACGTCCAGGACCTGTGCTGCCTGCACGCCGACCCGGGCCAGCCCGCCGTCCTGGAGCCCAGGGTCAGCCTCGGTCACAAGGCCATGGTGCACGGCGCCCACGTGGAGACCGGGGCGCTCGTGGGCATCGGCGCGATCGTGCTGGGCGGGGCGCGCATCGGCGCGGGATCGCTGATCGCCGCCGGCGCCCTGGTGGCCCCGGGCAAGCGGATCCCGGCGGGAGTGCTCGTCGCCGGCGTCCCCGGGAAGATCGTCCGTGAGCTCACCGACGACGACCGGGCCTCCTTCGCACGCACCCCCGACAACTACATGGCCAAGGCCGCCCGCCACCGCGCCGCGACGCCCGTGCCGCCGGCCTGAGCGCCTCCGCCGGCCGGGAGGCGTCGTCGTCCGGGCCCCGCGCCGCCTGGACGCCTCCGTCGGCGGCGCGGGGCCCGTCCGCACCGGACGGGGCCGTCCGTCGTTCCCCGCCCGCGGACGGGGCCGTGAGTAACATGACCGCCGTGCGGCAGTGGGACGGTTTCGACGCCATCGAGAGCGACGTGCGCGCCATGGTCGCCGACCCCCGGTGGCCGGCTCTTCCGCTGTCCGCGCGCGCCCACGCCGTCGCCCTGCGCATGCTGGCCACGCCGGACGGCGGGCGGTGGCTGTTCGGCGCGCACGCCCGGTGGTACCGGCAGGACCCCGCCGACGGCCGCTGGCAGCTCTCCCCGCCCCCCGCGGACACGGGCCTCCGCGCCGCGGCCCACGTCGTACACGCCACCTCCGTGGTCCTTCCGCACCTGGTGCCGGCCGGCCCCGACTTCACCGCGGACCGCGGGTCGGTCCAGGGGTTCGTCGGCCCGGACGTGCCGCAGGAGGTCACCGAACGGGTCCGCGCGCTGGTCGTCTCCCAGCGCGGCAGGCGCCGGGAGGACTTCCCGCTGCACGGCGCGTTCGCCGAGGTCTTCGCCGGGGAGGTCGCCAGCCCGATCGCCGCGATCTGGGGCACGCTCATGTGGTGCGCCTACGCCCCGGCCTTCGACGGCAACGAGGTGCTGCTGTCGATGTTCGGGGAGTTCCTGGCCCGCCCGCTCCCGGGTGACGAGTGGGTCCGCTGGCTCCCCCCGGTCCCCCTCGACGACCTGGCCGCCCTGTACGGCGAGCGGGTCAGGGCGGGCCATCCCGAGGCGGGGCGGCGGCTGGTCGCGCTGATGGCCGACACCGCCCACGCCGTCCGCGACGACCCCCGGTTCCGGCCACGGGCCGACGCGCTGCCCGCGATGCTCGCACCGGTCCTCCAGCGGACCGGGCAGGACGTCCCCGCCGCCCACCGGGACGACGAGGCGGTACGGCAGGCGTGGCTGTCGCGCTGCCCGCCTCATGTGACGCTGGCCGAGTCCTCTCCCGGAGAGCACTTCCAGCACGCCGTCTACGACTTCGTGCAGGCCCTGGGCTTCCTCTCCGCCAAGGGGGCCGATCCCCGGGCGGTGGCGGCCTCGCTGCTCGCGGCCGACGTCGCGGCGCACGCCCCGCGGGCGGCCGAGCGGCTGTACGCGTGGCTGGAGCCCGAGCTCCGCCACGCCTTCCACGACGTGCTCACCGATCCCGCGCACCCGTTGCGGCGCTGCTGGCCGCGCTCCCGCGACTCCGCGTCCTCCTCGTCGGCGCCTTCCCCGGAACCCCTCGCGCCGCCCGCCGGCTCGCCCTCCACGCTGCCCTCGGCCCTGCATCCGCCGGATCGGGCGTCGGCGGCCGCGCTGCTGGGCACCGCCTACGCCACCGGGCTCGCCTGGTGCCGCCTGACCGGGACCGGGGTGCCGGAGCGGGGCTTCGCGACGGCCTCGGCGCTCGTGCACCGCCTGGCCCACGAGCGGGACGACCCCGTCCCAGGCTCATCGGAGACCTATCCGCGCCACTTCTGACACACCAAAGAAGACTTAAACCACAAATCCAGTTATTTCATCCTTACTACCCCTATATCCTTCTATCCCCATCAGCGCCGGATAATTAGCTGAATTGTGATCTCCCATTCGGGAAATGATCCTTCAGGGTGCACGGCGAGGTCGTACCGAATGGTCCCGATGGGCCATGGGCACGAAAGAACCTCCACCGTAACCTCGAAGTGGGTGTGGGCTGCGGAAGGAAGGACGACGCGGTGGGGCACGATGAGTTGGACCTCAGGGTCCACGACCGTGTCGCGTTGGACGAGATCGCGCTCTATGCCGAGGTGCTTACCGCCGTCGCCGACAGCGAACGGCCTCTGACCTTGGCGGAGCTCGACAACGCGCTCGGATTGAGCGCTTCGGCGACCTGCTGAAGCGGTTGCGAAACCATACGAGCTAGTCCCGGACTCCCGCCAAGGGGTCCGGGACGTGGTTCGAAAAGGCCGGTTGGTGACTAGTCATGACCGGACGGACGATCAGGATCACGAACGGACGAGCCGGGCGATCGCCGCCGAGGCCTCCTTGACCTTCTCCTCCGCCTCCGGACCGCCGGTGTTGATGGCGTCGGCGACGCAGTGCCCGATGTGGTCCTCCAGCAGGCCGAGCGCCACCGCCTGGAGCGCCCGCGTCGCGGCCGACACCTGCGTCAGCACGTCGATGCAGTAGGCATCCTCTTCGACCATCCGCTGCAGGCCCCTGATCTGCCCCTCGATCCGCCGCAAACGGGTGAGATAGGCCTGCTTGTCTCCGCTGTACCCATGCATGACCCAAAGGTACCCGCGTCAGGGACGGCCGGAGGTGGCCGCGATCAGTTTCTCCCATCGTTCGGCCACCGAAGGGGCCTCGTACGCGGCCGCGGCGGCGAGCGCACCGGCCGCGAGCTTCCGGCGCCGGTGCTCGTCGTCGATGAGCGCGAGCAGCGCCGCGGCGTACGCCTCGATCTCGTCCTCCCCCTCGGGGACGAGAACCCCGCTGCTGCCGTCCGCCACGAACTCTCCCGGACCGCGCGAGCTGTCGAATCCGACCACCGGCACCCCGCTGGCCATCGCCTCGATCACGGTCATCCCGAGCACCTCGGCCCGTGACGTCACCGCCACGATCGACGCCTTGGCGAACTCACCCGCCAGATCGGGGGTCGTGCCCATGAAATAGACGTGGTTGTGCAGATTCAGTCCCGTCACCAGGGCCCGCAGGCGCTTCTCCTCGGGGCCGCCGCCGTACAACCGCAGCCGCCAGTCAGGACGCTTGTCGGCGATGACGGCGAACGCGCGGATCAGCCGGTCGTACGCCTTCACCGGCACCCATCGGCCTCCGGCGGCGACGATGCGGTTGTCCATCCGGGAGCGCGGCCACGGCCCCCGGGGCAGGGCGTCGGGGATCAACTGGACCGGGGCGCCTCCGTCGAGCAGGCGCTCCCACTCCTGCCTGCCGGTCTCGGTGGCGACGGCCACCGCGTTCAGCCTCGGGTAGAACCTCCTGATCGGCCCCGGCACCGGCGGGCGGCCCCATTCGCGTGCGATCCGCACCGTCTCGCGCGGGGCGTGCCGGGCGGCCTGCACGCCCAGCCCCGGCCTGGTGGTGATCAGGGCGTCGGCCTGGAGCGTGCGCAGCCGCCGCCACAGGGCGACCTCGGTCCGTATCTGCCCCTGGGGCAGCAGGTGGCGCACCCCGGGCCTGGCGTCGACCACCCAGGAGAGCCGCACGTCCGAGTCCACCGGGAAGAACGGCCTGTCCTTGTGCCGGCGGACGCTGAGGATCTCGACCTCGTGCCGCCGCGCCAGCTCTCCCGCGAGGTTGATGGCGGAGCGGACGTCACCGCGCATGCCGTACGCCGAGGGGACGAGCAGGCAGATCCTCACCCACCCACCTCGATCATGAGCGCGTCGTCGGCGGTGTAGCGGGGCCTGATCGGCACCCCGTCGATCCGGGCGGCCGGGTAGTGCAGGCGGCGGCGCTTGCCGTCCACGTCGTCCAGGCGCGAGCCCAGGCGGAGCGGCTCGGCCAGGCCGTCCACCTCCAGCGTGGGTTCCCAGGTGCCCGGCTGCTCGGGGGCGGCGCCCACCACGTCGCACAGGGAGAGCGCGGCGTGGAAGCGCACCCCCTGGACCGTGGCCGCGGCGGTCAGCTCCGCATGGCTCCCGTTCCCGTTCCCGCTGCGGCGCAGCGCCAGGCGGGCCTCGTGCCGGGACTCGTCGTCGTCGAGTCCGGTGAAGGCGAGCAGCCCGGTGACCTCGAAGCGGCCCTCCCTGAACCAGACCGCGCGGACCTCGGCGGCCGGCTCCACCTCGTCGATCTTCAGGGCGAGGAAGCCGTTGCGGGTCCGGTAGGCCCGGTAGGCCAGCGCGCGGCGGCTCAGCGCGTAGGCGTCGAGGCGGTCGAGGGAGAAGCCCGGGTCGACGCTGCGCAGCCGGGTCCGGCGGCCGTCCTGCGTCAGGTAGGCGTCCCAGCGGCCCGGGCCGAGTTCCAGCGGGGTCAGGGAGATCGCGAGCGTCGTGTCGCGGACCTGCGTGCCCGAGCCTCCCAGCGCCACCCGGCGCTCCTCGGAGGTGGCCCGGTGGCGCAGGGTCAGCTCCGCGCCCTCGGTGAGGGGGTCGTCGACTGCCAGCCGAAGGGACAGGACGTCGGCCAAGGTGACCTCGGCATCAGTGACGACGACACGCACCGCCAGCCCCCTCCCCGTCGAATGAGCTACGCGACGTTGAGGTTACCGTGATTTTTCCGTAATCAGAAGGAAGAGTTTCGGACCTGGCGTCCTTTTCAAGCAGATCTGACGAAAGTCAGGTACGGCCCGCAAGCGCGGGCCGTACCTGACGCGCGGCCGGCGCTCCCGGCCGCCGGATCAGGACGCCTCGACCGGCTCGCCCTTGATGGACTTGATCAGGAGTTGGGAGACGTCCACGACCTCCAGCGTCTCCTTGGCCTCGCCCGAGTTCTTCTTCTCGTTGATCGAGTCACCCAGCATGACCAGGCAGAACGGGCAGGCGGTGGAGATGGTGTCCGGGTCGGTGGTCAGTGCCTCGTCCACGCGCTCGGTGTTGATGCGCTTGCCGAGCCGCTCCTCCATCCACATCCGCGCGCCGCCGGCGCCGCAGCAGAAGCCGCGGTCCTTGTGGCGGTGCATCTCCTGGGTCTTGACGCCGGGCACCTTGGCCATGATGTCGCGGGGCTGGGAGTACACCTTGTTGTGGCGGCCGAGGAAGCACGGGTCGTGGTAGGTGATCTTCTCCTCGATCGGCGTGACCGGGACCAGCCTGCCCTCGTCGACCAGCTTGGCCAGGAGCTGGGTGTGGTGCACGACCTCGTAGGTCCCGCCGAGCTGCGGGTACTCGTTGGCGAGGGTGTTGAAGCAGTGCGGGCAGGTCGCGACGATCTTCTTGACCCCGGCCTCGTTCAGCGTCTCGATGTTCTGCTGGGCCAGCATGTTGAAGAGGAACTCCATGCCCAGGCGGCGGGCCGGGTCACCGGTGCAGGCCTCCATCGGGCCGAGCACCGCGAACTTCACGTCCGCGATGTGCAGCAGCTCGGCGACGGCCTTGGTGGTCTTCTTGGCCCGGTCCTCCAGCGCGCCGGCGCAGCCCACCCAGAACAGGTACTCGGTGTCCTCGGGCATCTTCTCGTCGATGAGCTGGACCTCGAAGTCGAGCTCCTCGATCCAGTCGGCCCGCTTCATCTCGGACATGCCCCACGGGTTGCCCTTGTTCTCCAGGTTCTTGACCATGACGCCGGCCTCGGACGGGAAGTTCGACTCCACCATCACCTGGTAGCGGCGCATGTCGAGGATGTGGTCGATGTGCTCGATGTCCACCGGGCACTGCTCGACGCAGGCGCCGCAGTTGGTGCAGGACCACAGCACGTCCGGGTGGATGACGCCGTCCTCGCCGACCAGCGGCTTCTCCAGCAGGGCCAGCACGTCCTGACCGGCGTGGGCGCGCTGCTCCTCGCTCATCATCAGGTACGGCGCGACCGCGAAGGCGTGGTCGCGCTGGTCCAGGATGAGCATCTTCGGCGAGAGCGGCTTGTCGGTGTTCCACGCCGGGCACTGCGACTGGCAGCGGCCGCACTCGGTGCAGGTGTAGAAGTCGAGGAAGCCCTTCCAGGTGGTCTCCTCGATCTTGCCGCGGCCCAGCCTGTCGCCGTCGAGGTCCTCGTCCTCGAAGTCGACGACCTTGCCGTCGATCCGCATCTCCTGCGCCGCGCCGAGGGCGTCGGGGCGGCGGGAGAAGAGCACGTTCAGCGGCGCGGTGAAGATGTGCAGGTGCTTGGAGTTCACCACGATGACCGAGAACACCAGCATGACGCCGATGTGCAGGAGCAGGCCGATCTCCTCCAGCAGGGTGCTGGTCGGCAGGATCGAGGCGACCGCCTCGGAGGCGAAGGCCCCCGACTCGTAGGGGAAGTTGCCGGTGTTGACCGCCGCGGCGCGGGCGAGGAACAGCGTCCAGATCACATTGAAGATCATGAACAGGACGAGCCAGGCGCCGCCCAGGTGCGAGCCGGAGAAGCGGGAGCCGCGGCCGAGCTTCTTCGGGGAGTTCTTGATCCGGATGACCGTGAAGGCGACCAGGCCCAGGAGGCAGGCGACGGCGATGAAGTCCTGCAGGAAGCCCAGGACCGGCCAGGTGCCGATGATCGGGATGTGGAAGTCCGGCTTGCCGGTGATCGCGCCCTGGATCAGCGCGCCGTACGCCTCCACGTAGACCGTGATGAGGATGAAGAACGCCCACATGACGAAGAAGTGCGCGACGCCGGAGGGCGTCCACTTCAGCAGCTTCTTCTGCCCGAAGACCTCGACGAGCTGGGCCTTGACCTCGGCACCGATGTTGTTCCTGGCGTACTCGATCCGCTCGGGGGCTGGCGGGCCGATGACGGCGAGCTTGTACAGGAACAGGACGCGGCGCGCGGCGAGCGCGAGCGCGACGACTGTCATGACGAGCCCGATGATGGCTACCCAGAGCACGGGTCCTCCCACAGACGGCGTTGGCTGCCAGCGTACGACCGCCGGTCATCCACGGTGACAAGGGGTCGCCCCGAATCCTACCCATGGGTAACTTCTGCCCGGGAGGGGACCCGCGGTGACCGTGGTCACCATATGGTTAAGTAATGCTCCGGAACAATGCTCTAGACGCTTCGAATCGCCGGAGACCCGGTCAGGCGGTCGTCAGGACCCGTCCACGTAGCGCTGGATCGTGGGGGCGAGCAGCGCGACCAGCTCCTCCAGCTCGGCCGAGGCGAGCGGTTCGAGCCGGATCACGTAGCGCACCAGGACCACGCCGAACATCTGCGCGAACGCCGCCTCCATCCGGAGCGGTGAGACCCCCAGCGCCTGGGCCACCTTCCCCAGCAGCGCGTGCGTCATGAACTCCCGCATCATGCCGACGACCCGCTCGTTGGTCATCGCCGTGCGCACCAGCGCCAGCACCGGCTGCCGGGCCTGGGCGTCGGAGGTGATCGTGAGGATCAACCGGACCAGCCGCTCGCCCGCCTCCTCGCGCGGTCCCGCCAGGAGCAGGGAGACGACCGCCTCCGGGTCGACCGGCAGCTCCATCGCCGCGACGAACAGGCCCTCCTTGCTGGCGAAGTAGTGGTGGACCAGCGCCGGGTCCACTCCCGCCTCCCCGGCGATGCCCCGGATCGTCGCCTTGTCGAACCCCCGCTCGGCGAACGTCTTGCGCGCCGCCGCCATGATCTCCCCGCGCGTGTCAGCCGACCCCGGCCTGCGCCCCGGCCGCCGCCGCCCCGCCGCGGTCACGCGTTGGCCGAGGCCGCGAGGTGCAGGCGGGCGAAGGCCAGGGCCTCGGCCAGGTCGTCGACCCGCTCGGTGCGGCTGGCCGCCTTGCGCGTGTTGATCTCCAGCACGACCAGCCCGCCGAAGCCGTTGGCCGCCATCCGCTCCAGGATCGGCGCGCACGGCTGGTTGCCCCGCCCGGGGACCAGGTGCTCGTCGCGGTTGGGGATGCCCACCCCGTCGGCCAGGTGCAGGTGGGCGAGGCGGTCGCCGAGCTTGGTGAACATCTCCCAGGCGTCGGACCCCGAGACCGCCGTGTGCGACAGGTCCAGGGTGACCTGCGGGAAGTCGTAGTCGACGGGATTCCAGTCGGGGGAGTAGGGCACGACCTTGTTGCCCCGGGCCCGCAACGGGAACATGTTCTCCACCGCGAAGATCACATCGGTCTCCTCGCGCATCCTGGCCAGACCGACCTCGAAGTCGCGGGCGTAGTCGCGCTGCCAGCGGAACGGCGGATGCACCACCACCGTCTTCGCGCCGACCCGCTCGGCGGCGGCCTGGGCGCGCTTCAGCTTCGCCCACGGGTCCTTGCCCCACACCCGCTGCGTGACCAGCAGGCAGGGCGCGTGGATGGCCAGAATCGGGAGCTGGTAGTGGTCCACCAGCCGCTCGAGCACGTCGATGTCCTGGCTGACGGGGTCGGCGCCCACCATGATCTCCACGCCGTCGTAGCCCAGGCGCGCCGCCAGCTCGAAGGCGTCCGGAGTGCGCTCCGGATAGACCGACGCAGTGGACAGCGCGATCTTCGCGCTGGGCACCCGGATGACGCTCATCGCCACTCCCCGCATTCGCCTCCGCGACCGCGACCGCCTCGGTGCCCGCCGGCTCGCTCGCTTCGATCCCTCACAGTGTCAGACTAAGCGTGTCCGGAACGGAATGGCTTGCGGCCACCCCCGTGCGTCAGACATCACACCCGTCCGCCCACCCGGATTCCCTGGCTACGGTGGAAGGATGCCGCGGTTCGTGAAAGGGGCCATCCCCAGCCCCAACATCTGGAACGCCCCCCACGTCTACGAACTGGAGAACCGGGCGGTCGACCCCGAAGGCCGGGCCGAGGCCGCGATGGCCGCCATCCGCCCGTGGACCGGCGCGACGGTCCTCGACATCGGCTGCGGCACCGGCTACCACCTCCCCCCGATGTCCGCCACGGCGGCCCGGGTGATCGGCGTCGAGCCGCACAACGACCTGGTCGAGCTCGCCAGGCGCCGCTGCCGCGCCCTGCCCAACGTGGAGGTCCACGCCGCCACCGCGCAGGCCGTACCGCTCCCCGACGCCTCGGTGGACGTCGCCGTCGCCCGCTGGGCCTACTTCTTCGGCCCCGGCTGCGAGCCCGGCCTGGCCGAGCTCTCCCGGCTCCTGCGGCACGGCGGCGCGGCCTTCGTCATCGACATCGACCCCACCCGCGGCGCCTTCGGCCGCTGGTTCAGCCAGTCCCTCCCGGCCTACTCCACCAGGTCCGTGGAGAGCTTCTGGTCCCGCCAGGGCTGGAGCACCCAGCGACTCGACCTGCGCATGTCCTTCGACCGCCGCGCCGACCTGGAGGCCGTCCTGCGCATCGAGTTCGCCCCCGCCGTCGCCGAGCGCGCCATCGCCGAGACCCCCGGCCTGGAGATCGCCTATCCCAACCTCCTGCGCTGGAGGCTCTTCTGACGACCGCCTCCGGCTCCGCGGTCAGGACGCCCGGGAGAGGCCCAACCGGCGGACCAACGGCGTGACCGCTCCGATCAGGAGCAGGACGACCAGCGGAGCCAGGGTCGCGCCCATCAGGAAACCGGCCGCGACGTCGTGCGGGTAGTGCACGCCGACGAACACGCGGGAGAAGGCCATCAGCACGGCCAGCGGCAGCACGAAGGGGGCCAGCGCGCGCCAGGCGAGGACGAGGGTGCCGGCCGCCGCCGCGGCGATCACCGAGTGGTTGCTCGGGAAGGACCAGTCCCCGACCTCCGGACAGGCCGCGATGGTCTCCAGTCCCCGGCACGGCCGGTCCTCCCGGACGAGGATCTTGACGACCTCGCTGAGCAGGTAGACGAGGACCACGGCCACCGGGCCGAGCAGGGCCAGCGCCGTTTCGCGCGGCGACCGCCGCCGGGCCCGCCACCAGGCCAGGACGAACAGCCCCGCGAAGACGAGCAGCCCCGCGTCGGTGCCGGTCTCGGCGAAGGCGTGCAGCCACGCGGGCGTGTCCCGGGCGAACTCGACGATGTCGCGGTACACGTCCGGCCCCCTGAACAATGATGAACAACAGATGAACGAACGATCCTAGATCATCACGCCGCGCCGCGCCCCGCATCCGCCGCAGGGCGGCGTCCCCGGCGGATGACGGCCTCCCGGTGCACGGCCTCCCGGTGCACGGCCCGGTCCTCCGGCTCCGGACGGCCCGCCCCGGCGCGGAACATCCGGTCCGGGCTTGACCTTGACGTTGACGTCAACGATTACGGTGACCGCGTAAGGAGGGCCGGATGCGAATCGGCGAGCTCGCGCGGCGGGCGGGAATCAGCACCAGGGCGCTGCGCTACTACGAGCAGCAGGGGCTGATCACCGCGCGGCGGGCGGCCAACGGCTACCGGGAGTACGGCGAGGAGGACCTCAGGCTCGTCGCCGAGATCCGCTCGCTGCTCACGGTGGGGTTCACCCTGGAGGACGCCAGGCCGTTCGTGGCCTGCCTGCGGGCCGGGCACGCGTCGGGCGGCTCGTGCCCGGAGTCGGTCGCGGTCTACCGGCGGAAGCTGACCGAGATCGACGACGAGATCCGCACCCTGCTGGCCCGCCGGGCCGAGGTGGCCGCGCAGCTCACCACGGCCTGCCCCGGATGCCTACCGAGAGAGCAGGAAGACGAATGATCACACTGACCGCCGACAACTTCGCCGAGCAGGTGCTCGGCAGCGACAAGCCCGTCCTGGTGGACTTCTGGGCCGAGTGGTGCGGCCCGTGCCGGATGATCGCGCCGGTCCTGGAGGAGATCGAGGCCGAGTACGGCGACCGTCTCACGATCGCCAAGCTGAACGCCGACGACTACCCGGAGATCTCCAGCCGGTACGGGGTCCTCGGCCTGCCGACGCTCAACCTCTACAAGAACGGCGAGGTCGTCCAGCAGATCAAGGGCGCCAAGCCCAAGCGCCTGCTCCTGGCCGACCTCGAAGGCCACATCTAGGAGCGTCCCCGCCGGGACCGGCCGCCCGCCCGCGGCATGCCGCGGGCGGGTGAAAGTTGTCGGTGCGGGCCTGTAGCGTGCGGCCATGGCGAAGAAGGTCGGCTATCGCTGCGGTGAGTGCGGTTGGCAGACCGCCAAGTGGGTGGGACGCTGCGGCGAGTGCCAGGCGTGGGGAACGGTCGAGGAGGAATCGGCCCGCTCCGGCGTGACCGTGGCCACCGGCGGGGCGGTCTCGGCTCCGGCGGTCCCGATCGGTCAGGTCAAGGCCGAGGTCGCGCACGCGCGCAGCACCGGGGTGCCCGAGCTCGACCGGGTGCTCGGCGGCGGCCTGGTGCCCGGCGCGGTCGTGCTGCTGGCCGGGGAGCCCGGCATCGGCAAGTCCACGCTCCTCCTGGAGGCGGCCTCCAAGATCGCCAACCAGCAGACCGTGCTCTACGTGACGGGCGAGGAATCGGCCGCCCAGGTCCGGGTCAGGGCCGACCGGATTGGCGCGATCCACGACGCCCTCTACCTCGCGGCGGAGACCGACCTGAGCGCGCTGGTGACCCACGTGGAGAAGGTCCAGCCCGGCCTGCTCGTCGTCGACTCGGTGCAGACGATCGGCTCCGCCCAGGCGACCGGCGTGCCAGGCGGGGTCACCCAGGTCAGGGAGGTCGCCGGCAACCTCGTCCGGATGGCCAAGGAGCGCGGCATGTCCACCGTCCTGGTCGGCCACGTCACCAAGGAGGGCTCGATCGCCGGCCCCCGGACGCTGGAGCACCTCGTCGACGTGGTGCTCCACTTCGAGGGTGACCGCCACTCCCGGCTCCGCATGGTCCGCGCGGTCAAGAACCGGTACGGCCCGGTCGACGAGGTCGGCTGCTTCGACCTGCACGAGGGCGGCATCGAGGGCATCACGGACGCCAGCGGCCTGTTCGTCTCCCACCGCACCGAGCCGGTCCCCGGCACCTGCGTCACGGTCACCATGGAGGGCACCCGCCCGCTCCCCGCCGAGGTCCAGGCGCTGGTCGCGCGGACCGAGGCCCAGCAGCCCCGGCGCTCCTCCTCCGGGCTCGACCCCTACCGGGTGACGATGGTTCTGGCGGTGCTGGAGCGGCGGCTCAACGCCAAGCTCGGCGGCTGCGACGTGTTCACCGCGACCGTGGGCGGCATCAAGCTCAGCGACCCGGCGATCGACCTGTCGGTGATGCTCGCGGTGGCCAGCGCGGCCGGCGACCGGGCGCTCCCGCCCGGGCTGGTCGTGCTGGGCGAGGTCGGCCTGGCAGGGGAGCTCCGCCCGGTGCGCGACGTGCGCCGCCGCCTCTCGGAGGCGGCCCGGCTGGGCTTCACCCGCGCCCTGGTGCCGATGGGCTCCCTCGACGTCGGCAAGGGCCGGGGCGGGGGCTCCCTGGTCCGGGTCAACGGCCACGCGGCGAGTTTCGCCCCCGGCTTCGACGTCGTCGAGGCGGAGAACGTCTGGGACGCGCTGACCCACGTCACCTGAGGCTCCGTACGGCGGTGCGCCTCGGGGCGATCTTCCCTCGGTCCCGGGCCCCGCGGGGCCGCCACCGGTAAGCTGGGCCCAGAGTCCGGTCGTGCGCCCCTGTTCGCGAACGGACTCCGACGCAGACCACGGGGGTCATGTGGCAACGATTTACAAGGGGCTTGACGAGCGTCGAAGAGCCGTTCTGGCCTCGGTCGCACCGGGAACCGCGCTCCGCGACGGGCTGGAGCGCATCCTTCGCGGGCACACCGGCGGCCTGATCGTGCTGGGCTACGACAGCACGGTCGAGAAGATCTGCAGCGGCGGTTTCGAGCTGGACGTCGAGTTCTCCGCGACGCGGCTGCGCGAGCTGGCGAAGATGGACGGCGCCATCGTGCTGAGCTGCGACGACCACAGGATCGTGCGGGCGGCCGTGCACCTGATGCCCGACCCATCCATCCCGACCGACGAGTCCGGGACCCGGCACCGCACCGCCCAGCGGGTCGCGGTGCAGACGTCCTTCCCCGTCATCTCCCTCAGCAAGTCCATGCGGATCATCGCCCTCTACCTCGACGGCATCCGCTACGTCCTGGAGGAGTCGGCGGCGATCCTGTCCAAGGCCAACCAGGCGCTGGCCACCCTGGAGCGCTACAAGCTGCGCCTGGACGAGGTCTCCGGCACGCTGTCGACGCTGGAGATCGAGGACCTCGTGACGGTCCGCGACGTCGCGGTGGTCGTCCAGCGGCTGGAGATGGTCCGCCGCATCGCCGACGAGATCGCGGGCTACGTCATCGAGCTCGGCACCGACGGCCGCCTGCTCTCCCTCCAGCTGGACGAGCTGGTCGCCGGGACGGAGACCGACCGCGAGCTCGTCGTGCGCGACTACCTCCCCACGGCCGGCCGCCGCGTGCGCAGGCTCTCCGAGGCCCTGCACGAGCTCGACCAGCTCTCCCCCGCCGGGCTGCTCGACCTGTCCCAGGTGGCCCAGGTCTTGGGCCACTCGGGTCCCGACGCGCTGGACGCCCAGGTGAGCCCCCGGGGCTACCGCCTGCTGGCCAAGGTTCCACGCCTGCCCGCCACCGTCGTCGACCGCCTGGTGGAGCAGTTCTCCGGGCTCCAGAAGCTCCTGGCCGCCAGCACCCACGACCTCCAGGAGGTGGGCGGGGTCGGTGAGACCCGGGCCCGCCACATCCGCGAAGGGCTCTCCCGGATGGCCGAGTCGTCCATCCTGGAGCGCTACGTCTGACGACCGGGCCCGCCGAGCTCCGTGACCGCCTCCCGGACGCGTCCTCAGTCGTTGAGCGCGTTCAGCGCGGCTTCCACCGCGACGGCCCTGACCTCGTCGAACGGGAGGGCTGCATACTCCATCGCGCAGTCCGACAGGCCGCCGAGCGCCACGGTCGCACGGATCCGCTCGGCGGCGGAGGGGGCGGGGCCGAGCAGGAGCTCGGTCAGCCGCTTGCGCCCCTCCAGCATCCGGCCGATCAGGTTGAGCTCGACCAGCGCGGCGGAGGCCTGCAGGAAGACCATGAACACCTCGCGGTGACGCCAGATGAGGCCGAGGTAGTCCTCGAGGAGTTGCCGCCGGTCGGTGGACTCGCACTCGGTCAGGAACGACTCCAACTCGTCGAGGAACGGCTGGACGATGCTTTTGAGCAGGTCGTCTCTCGACTCGAAGTGGTAGTAGAGGGCCGGTTTGGTGATGCCGAGCCGGTCGGCGATGTGCTTCAGGCTGGTGTTGTGCACCCCCTGCTCCAGGAAGAGCTCGCGGGCCACCGCCTGGATGCGCGTCTTGGTGTCCGAAGGCCTCGCCATGGGACAAGAGTAGCCCTTACCTATCGTTAAGTAGGCCGTTGCGCCCGGTCGCGAATCATGCTTACCTATCGTTCAGTAAGTAGCCGACCTTCCGTTAAGTAAGGAGGCCGCCCGTGCGCATCCTCATTTCCGGCGCCAGCGTCGCCGGACCCGTCCTGGCCTACTGGCTCAACCGGTACGGCTTCACCGTCACCGTGGTCGAGCGGGCGCCGGCCCTGCGCAAAGCCGGCGGCCACGCGGTCGACCTGTTCCGCCCGGCCATGGACGTCGTCGACAGGATGGGCCTGATCGAACCGGTCCAGGCCGGGAAGACCGGCACCGAGTGGCTCACGATCCGCCCCGAGAACAGCGACCGCATCCACCGGGTGCGGGTCAGCAGGCTGATGCGCGCCGTGTCCGACCGACACGTCGAGATCATGCGCGACGACCTGAGCGAGATCTTCTACGACGCCACCCGCCACGACGTGGAGTACCTCTTCGGCGACTCCATCACCGCCATGGCCGAGGACGCCGGAGGCGTCGACGTCGCCTTCGAGCAGTCGCCCGACCGCAGGTTCGACCTGGTGATCGGGGCCGACGGACTGCACTCCACCGTCCGGCGCCTCGCCTTCGGTCCCGAGTCGCGGTACGCCACCTGGATCGGCGCCTACCTGGCGGTCATGTCGATCCCCAACTACCTGGGCCTGCGCGACCGCATGGACGGGATCGTGGGGGTGAACAGGGTGGTGGGCGTCTACGGCGGGGCGCACATGGACGACGCCCGTGCGGTCTTCATGTTCCGGCCCGCCGCCGAACTCGACTACCACCACCGCGACGTCGACCGGCAGAAGGAACTGCTCCGCCGGCACTTCGCCGGGCTGGGCTGGGAGGTGCCCCGCCTGCTGGACCGGGAGATGGATGGCGCATCGGCGTTCTACTTCGACTCGATCACCCAGCTGCGCATGGACACCTGGTCCCGGGGGCGGGTGAGCCTGGTCGGCGATGCCGGCTACTGCCCGGGACCCGCCGTCGGCGGCAGCACCAGTCTGGCCGTCTTCGGCGCCTACGTCCTGGCCGGCGAGCTGGCCGAGGCCGGCGGTGACCACGCCCGCGCGTTCCCCGCCTACGAGCACCGGATCGGCGAGTACGTACGGCGCAACCGCGCCTTCGCCGTCAGTGCCGCCAGGCAGCTCATCCCCGCCACCCGCCTGAACCTGTGGGGCCTGATCCAGGGGACCCGGATGATCACCCGTATCCCCGCACCGGCCGCCCGGGCTCTCGCCGGTCTCGGCGGCAGGGGCCTGCGACTGCACAACGAGATCACCCTGAAGGACTACCCGCAGGAACCCGTCGTGACGGCGGACACCCCCTGAGAACCCTGCCGGAGGACCGGACCGGCAATGGCGGAACACACCACCACCGCCATTTCCGTTATGACGACTCTAAACAAGGTTTAAGTTTCCCATAAGGCTCTCGTGCGCTTATCGCTGATATAAAAATTTCAGCTTCCCGCAGCATGAAGGAGTCGCCCCGACCGTGAGCCGCCCCCACCGCCTCGCCGTACCGCCGAACGCCCCGGCAGCCGTCCGCCCCGAGAGGAAGACCGTGCCGAGCCCGTTCGCAGCCTGCCGCCGGCGACTCGTCGGGACCGCCCGCCCAGCCGCAGGAATGCCTCTCGTCCTGCGGTGACGCCAGCGGGGTCCCGCACAGGCGGCTCCTCTTACGGATCTGTGGCCCTCCCGGCCCGCCGCCCCGGAGGGCCGCACACCCGAAAAGGCCACGGAAAAAGAATCCGAAGCCATTCGAATAAACGGGAAGAGCATTTCCCCTCAAATAATCCACAGCAAGGAACAGCGCATGAGAAGGACAGTCACGCTCACCGCGATGGCGTCGGTCACTTTCGGTGCCACGGTGTTCTCCGCGTCCCCCGCCATGGCGCACGGCTACGTGTCGTCGCCGCCGAGCCGCCAGGCCCTGTGCGCCCAGGGGAAGGTCGCCAACTGCGGCCCCGTCCAGTACGAGCCTCAGAGCGTGGAAGGCCCCAAGGGTCAGCGCAACTGCCACGCGGGCCTGTCCCAGTTCGCCCAGCTCAGCGACGAGAGCAGGAACTGGCCCGCCACCTCCGTCGGCACCAGCGTCAACTTCAACTGGGTGCTGACCGCGCGCCACTCCACCAGCACCTGGGAGTACTACATCGGCAACAAGCTCATCGCGACCTTCAACGACCAGGGCCGCCGGCCCGGCGCGACGGTGACGCACAACGTGAACCTGGCCGGCTACAGCGGACGGCAGAAGGTCCTGGCCGTCTGGAACATCGCCGACACCCCCATGGCCTTCTACAACTGCATCGACCTCCAGGTCGGCGCCGGCGGCGGGGCTCCGGCCCCCACTCCCACGCCCGCCCCCACCAAGACCCCGGCTCCCGCGCCCACCAAGACCCCCACCCCGGCTCCGACGGCCCCGACCGCCCCGGCGGGGACCTGGAAGCTGTACACCAAGTACGCGATCGGCTCGACCGTCACCTACAACGGCGTGCGCTACCGGTGCATCCAGGCGCACACCGCCTACCCGGGCTGGGAGCCGCCGAAGGTCCCCGCCCTCTGGCAGAAGGCCTGACCCGCTGACGGGCGCCGCGCCCGAGCGGCGCGGCGCCCGCGATCCCCCTCCGGGTCCACGCACGCCGACCGAGAAAAGCGACCTCCATGAAACGCCTCGCCCTCGCCCTCGCCGCCGTGAGCGTGCTGGCGCTCCCCGCCTGCGGAGCCGCCGGAGCCACCTCGCACGGCTCACACGGCGGGCACACCGCGCGCACGGCGGAAGGCTCCGCCGCGCGAGCCTCCGAACCCGTCCCGGAGGGCTCCGCCGCGCCCGCATCCGCCTCGTCCGGCGCCTTCAACGACGCCGACGTGATGTTCCTGCAGATGATGATCCCGCACCACCGCCAGGGCATGGAGATGGCCGCCCTCGCCGGGACCCGCTCCGCGCGGGACTCGGTGCGGACGCTGGCCGCGGCGGTCGGGGCCACCCAGGGAGACGAGGCCGCGGTCATGACCCGCTGGCTGGAGGGCTGGAAGCAGCCCCTGACCGCGGAGGCGGGCGCCCACGACGCCCACGGCGGCCTGCACGCCACGCGCCCGGAGGAGATCACCGAGCTGGCGAAGCTGACCGGCGCCGAGTTCGACGCCAGGTTCCTCAACGTGCTGGTCGCCCACCAGCACAACGCCGTCGAGATGGCCCGCACCGAGATCCGCACGGGCAGGCACCCCAGGGTCAAGCAGCTTGCCCGCATGATCGACCAGTCCCGCTCCGCGCAGATCAGGGAGATGCTCGGGGAGCTGGCCTCCTGAGCCCGGTTCCGGGCGGGTCCGGGTTCCGGGGACGACCCGGTGGCGCGGTCAGCGGAGGTGGAAGACCACTTTCCTGCTCTTCATGCCCGGCGCCTGGACCACGGCCACGTAGGTGCCGGGCCGGGCCGCGGCGCGCTTGGCCCGGCAGTCGGATCCGGATCGGTGACGGTCCCACTCGGTCACCTGGACGTACGGGATGCCGCGTTCGAGCCTGTGCAGGTCGTCGGTCTCGCCGCTCACGCAGTCGGCGGACGACCAGACCCGGTCGTCACCGGAGGTGATGCGGATCTCGAGCGTCCGGGGGCCCACGTCGGTCGTGCACATCACCTTGCCGGTGTTCACCAGCGTGAGGACGAAGCGGGGCCGGTCGGGGGCACCGTAGACCTCTCCCTCCCCCTGCAGGCTCAGCACGAGGTCGGCGGTGTCGCAGGCGTCGCCCGGCCGTTTGGGCCGGGGAGTGGGCTTGGCCGGCTTGGGCGTGGGCGTCGGGGAGTGCGACGCCGGGGCGGCGGCCGGTGGAACCGCCGGGGTGACGGTGACCGTGGGCAGCCCGGCCAGCAACCCTCCCGGTGCAGGCGATTCGCCCGCCGCCTGCGGCGTGGAGGAGTTCTGCGGCCCGCTCGACGACGAGCAGGCCCACGCCACGACGGCGACCACGACGAGAACGGCGATGAGCGCGGTCAGCCGTCGCCGCCAGTAGACGTCCACTCCGATATCGCTGCGGAACGTGTCCGGATCCATGCGCACAGTATGGAGATTCATGTTCCGCCACAAGGGACGACCCGCCGCGCCCTATACCGTTTCGGAGGGCGAAGCTGGGGGTATCCCGCACTATCGTCAAGAGGTGCCCAAGGCCAATCCTCTCCTCGACCCCATCCTCACCTGGTATGCCGCAAACGCCCGCGACCTCCCGTGGCGCGCCTCCGGCGCCACCGCCTGGTCGATCCTGGTGAGCGAGATCATGCTGCAGCAGACGCCGGTGGCCCGGGTGCTTCCCGTCTGGGCCGAGTGGATGGAACGCTGGCCCACGCCCGCCGCGCTGGCCGCCGAGCCGCCCGGCGAGGCCGTACGCCACTGGGGCCGGCTCGGCTACCCGCGCCGCGCGCTCAACCTGCACGCCTGCGCCCGGGCGATCGTCGACCGCCACGGCGGCGAGGTGCCCTCCGACCACGCCGCCCTGCTGGCCCTCCCCGGCGTCGGCGAGTACACCGCGGCCGCGGTGGCCAGCTTCGCCTTCAAGGGCCGCCATGCCGTGCTCGACACCAACGTGCGCAGGGTCCTGGCCCGTGCCGTCTCCGGCGAGGAGTACCCGCCGAAGGCCACCACCGCCGCCGAGCGCGCGCTCGCCGCCTCGCTCCTGCCCGGACCCGAGGACGCCCCCGTCTGGGCCGTCGCGGTGATGGAACTCGGCGCCCTGGTCTGCACGGCCCGCACCGCCCGCTGCGCCGAATGCCCGATCAGCGACCTGTGCGCCTGGCGGCTGGCGGGCAAGCCCGCCTACGACGGACCCGCGCGCAAGGGCCAGAGCTACGCCGGCACCGATCGCCAGTGCCGCGGCCGGCTCCTGGCCGTCCTACGCCAGGCGCACGGCCCGGTCCCCAAGGCGGCCCTCGACGCCGTCTGGGGCGACGCCCCGCAGCGCGAACGCGCCCTTGACGGCCTGGTCGCCGACGGGCTGGCCGAGGTCCTGGAGGACGGCACCTACCGCCTCCCGCTGTGACGGCCCAGGCGCTCCCGGCGCATGCCTACGCGGCCAGGCGCAGGCCGAAGGCGGTGAGGTTGCTGCGGGCCCAGTCGAGCTCCTCGGCCAGCGCGTTGACCAGCGCGCCGGGCCCCTTGGCCCGCATGGGCGCGGCCAGGTCGTGGGCCTCGACCTCGATGTGGGCGGTGCCGCTCACGGCGCCGGAGAGCATCGCCGTCAGGGTGTCCTCCAGGACCGACCTGGTGCTCGGCAGCTCCCTGCAGGCGTCCCCCACATGGTTGTGGACGTGGCTGAGCTTGACCACCGGGGCCCCGGCCGCCGCCAGGCCGCGCAGGGCCTGTCCGGGCTCCTCGGCGCCGCCGGCGAGGTGGCAGGCGTCCAGGCAGACCCCCAGGTGCTCGGAGTCGATGCCGCAGACCCGCTCCAGGGCCTGCTCGGTGGTCTCCAGCACGCAGCCGGGCCAGGGCTCGAACCCGACCCTGATGGTCTTGCCGGTCACGCTGTACAGGCCGCGCAGTTCGCGGGAGAGCCGCTCCAGCCTGCGTGAGGCGATGGTGTGCAGGTCGGCGGGCCAGTCACGGCGCCAGCCGATGGGGATGGTGGAGATGCTGCCGAAGCGGACGTCCTCCGGGAGGAGGAAGGCCAGGATCTTGGCGAGGGCCATCGTGTAGCGGTAGCGCTCGGGCTTGGCCCAGTCGGGACCGGGGGCGTCCTGGTTGCGGCCTCCGGTGCCGTTGAGGCTGACGACCTCCAGGCCGCGCTCCTCCAGGGAGCGGCGGAGCCGTACCAGCTCGATCCGGTCGGCGGTGAGATGGTCGGCGACGCTCGGGGAGAGCCAGAGGCCGACCCCCATCCGCTCCACGCCCAGCCGCTTGCGCACCGGGACCGCGTAGCGGGTCAGGTGCGCGATCAGGTTCTCCAGGTCCTCCGCGGGGTGCACACCCGCGTTGTAGGCCAGGTGAACGAGCGTCCCGTCCTCGTGCCGCAAACGCATCCGATGCCTCCAGGCGTGCTCCGTGTAAGAGACCCGATTGCCCCACACCCGTGGTCCCGGCCTCATGAGCCGGGAGTCCCTTGTCTGCTGGGAACTCGACCCGGTCCGCCGAGAGCCTGCCGTACGGGCACCGGTCTCCGCGTCACTCCCGGAGCTGATTCGTCAGTACGCCGCTGGGCTGATCTCGGGACCGGCCCCGTCGCGTGCGTCGGCCGGTGAGCCGGCGGCGGGAAGTGGTCCAGTTCGCTCTACAGAGTGTAGTACTACCTTTGGTGGCGAAAGGACTCCCTTGGATAACAAAAAGGCAGACCCCGTGGTGAGCATCCTCACCACGGGGCCTGCTTCGCCTCCACCCGGCGGACCGGGAGCCGGCGCCGTCCGGCGGACCGGGGGCCGGCCGCCCTCCCTCGCGCCGGGGGACCCGCGTCCGCCCGGCGCGCCGGAGGTCAGTTCTGGATCGGCTCCACGATGGACGCGGCCGAGTCCGGGACCTTGTTGCCGGGCATGCTCTCGCCGTTGAAGGTGAACTTGGCGTTCTCCCCCTCGCCCTCGATCGCGATCTTCACGACCTGGCCGGGGCGGAGCTCGCCGTACAGGATCTTCTCCGAGAGGGAGTCCTCCAGCTCGCGCTGGATCGTACGGCGGAGCGGGCGGGCGCCCATCACCGGGTCGTAGCCGCGGTCGGCCAGCAGCTGCTTGGCCTCCTGCGAGACCTCCAGACCCATGTCGCGGTCCTTCAGGCGCTCGGCGACCTGCGCGAGCATGAGGTCCACGATCTTGATGATCTCCTTCGGCGTCAGCTGGTGGAAGACCACGATGTCGTCGACACGGTTGAGGAACTCGGGCCGGAAGTGCTGCTTGAGCTCCTCCTGCACCTTGCCCTTCATCCGGTCGTAGTTCGACTCGGTGTCGTTGGACTTCGCGAAGCCCACCCCGATGCCCTTGGAGATGTCCCGGGTGCCGAGGTTGGTCGTCATGATGATGACGGTGTTCTTGAAGTCCACCACGCGACCCTGGGCGTCGGTCAGGCGACCGTCCTCCAGGATCTGCAGCAGCGAGTTGAAGATGTCCGGGTGGGCCTTCTCGATCTCGTCGAAGAGGACCACGGAGAACGGCTTGCGCCGCACCTTCTCGGTGAGCTGGCCGCCCTCTTCGTACCCGACGTAGCCGGGCGGGGAGCCGAACAGCCTGGAGACGGTGTGCTTCTCCATGAACTCGGACATGTCCAGCATGATCAGCGCGTCCTCGTCCCCGAACAGGAACTCGGCCAGCGCCTTGGACAGCTCGGTCTTGCCGACGCCGGACGGGCCGGCGAAGATGAACGAGCCGCCCGGGCGACGCGGGTCCTTCAACCCGGCGCGGGTGCGGCGGATCGAGCGGGACAGACCCTTGATGGCGTCGTCCTGGCCGATGATCCGCTTGTGCAGCTCGTCTTCCATGCGGAGCAGCCGCTGGGACTCCTCCTCGGTCAGCTTGAAGACCGGGATGCCGGTGGCGGTGGCGAGGACCTCGGCGATGAGCTCCTCGGTCACCTCGGCCACGACGTCCATGTCGCCGGCCTTCCACTCCTTCTCCCGGCGCTCGCGCTTGAGCTGGAGCTGCTTCTCCTGGTCGCGCAGGGCTGCGGCCTTCTCGAAGTCCTGCGCGTCGATCGCGGACTCCTTCTCGCGCCGCACATTGGCGATCTTCTCGTCGTACTCGCGCAGGTCCGGCGGCGCGGTCATGCGGCGGATGCGCATGCGCGAGCCGGCCTCGTCGATGAGGTCGATCGCCTTGTCCGGCAGGAACCGGTCGCTGATGTAGCGGTCGGCCAGCTGCGCGGCGGCCACGAGGGCGCCGTCCGTGATGGAGACCCGGTGGTGGGCCTCGTAGCGGTCGCGCAGGCCCTTGAGGATCTCGATCGTGTGGCTGAGGCTGGGCTCGGCCACCTGGATCGGCTGGAAGCGCCGCTCCAGGGCGGCGTCCTTCTCCAGGTGCTTGCGGTATTCGTCCAGGGTGGTGGCACCGATGGTCTGCAGCTCGCCACGGGCCAGCATCGGCTTGAGGATGCTGGCGGCGTCGATCGCGCCCTCCGCGGCACCCGCGCCGACGAGCGTGTGGAGCTCGTCGATGAACAGGATGATGTCGCCGCGGGTGCGGATCTCCTTGAGGACCTTCTTCAGGCGCTCTTCGAAGTCACCGCGGTAACGCGAACCCGCCACCAGGGCGCCCAGGTCCAGGGTGTAGAGCTGCTTGTCCTTGAGCGTCTCGGGGACCTCACCCTTGACGATCTTCTGGGACAGCCCCTCCACGACGGCGGTCTTGCCCACGCCGGGCTCGCCCACCAGGACCGGGTTGTTCTTGGTCCTCCGGGAGAGGACCTGCATGACCCGCTCGATCTCCTTGTCGCGGCCGATCACCGGGTCCAGCTTGCCCTCACGGGCGGCCTGGGTCAGGTTGCGGCCGAACTGGTCGAGCACGAGCGAGGTCGACGGTGCGGCCTCCTGCGGCCCGCCCGAGGCGGCCGGCTCCTTGCCCTGGTAGCCGTGAAGCAACTGGATGACCTGCTGCCGCACCCTGTTGAGGTCGGCGCCCAGCTTCACCAGCACCTGGGCCGCGACGCCCTCGCCCTCACGGATGAGGCCGAGCAGGATGTGCTCGGTGCCGATGTAGTTGTGCCCCAGTTGCAGGGCCTCGCGGAGCGACAGCTCAAGGACCTTCTTGGCGCGCGGGGTGAAGGGAATGTGCCCCGACGGCGCCGACTGGCCCTGGCCGATGATCTCCTCGACCTGCTGCCGCACACCCTCAAGACTGATGCCGAGGCTCTCCAGAGCCTTGGCGGCAACGCCTTCACCTTCATGGATCAGACCAAGAAGAATGTGCTCCGTACCGATGTAGTTGTGGTTGAGCATCCGGGCCTCTTCTTGGGCCAGGACGACAACCCGCCGTGCGCGGTCGGTGAACCTCTCGAACATCTCGTCGCTCCTCACAGAGCGGTCAGGCAGGTCCGGGATATCCGGGCCCTGTCCTCCCGCATGGTAGCCCCGACCCGGAGACCGCTCTATGCCATAGGACGTTCCCCGAGAGCAGGGCGTTCACGCTCCATCCAACTACTTGTCGGGGGTGCGATGTTCCCGATACGCCGCAAGCGAACGACGTTTATCGACCTTGAAACGCATCATGCGGTCATGGCCGCCACCGGACCCCACCGTGGCCGCCATAACCGCATGATTCCGATCGGCGAACCGCATCGCCGACCACCGGTCAGTGAGCCGCCTCGTACTGCTCGACGATCTTGGAGGCGATTCGACCGCGCTCGCTGACGTTGAGACCGTGGGACTTGGCCCATGCCCGGATGTCGGCGCTCTTCTCCCGAGTCAGTGCCCGCGTGCCGCCGGCGCGCCGGCGGCGGGGGGCCGCGGCCCCGGAGCGGCGGGCGCTGGCGACGAAAGGCTCCAGAGAGTCACGGAGCTTCTTCGCGTTTACGTCACTCAGGTCAATCTCATAGCTGGTGCCGTCAATCGCGAAGGCGACGGTCTCATTGGCCTCGCCCCCATCGAGGTCGTCGATGAGAATCTCCTGGATCTGCTTGGCCATGTATGCAACCCTTTCGCGGAGCATTGTTTCATTGCCAGCTAAACATATACCCGCCGTGACCGGGCAGCAATTCCAAGAAGCCGGGCGATTCTCAGCGAACTCGGGGGCAAGAGAGGCGGAAGGAAGGAAGGGGCTCTCAGCCCTTCCCGGACTCGGCCTTGTCGATTGGTTTCGGGGCGCGACGACCGGCCGCCTCACTGCGGAAGAGCTTGAAAACTGCATACACAAAAACCCCGCCCACCACCAGGGGCGGCGTCAGCGCGGCTATTACCTCGTACATGTCCTCGCTCCGCACGGGCCGACATTCGGGATCTGAAATTCCGGCGGCGGGATCCCGAAGCCGCCGGGATCCGTCCGCAACGAGCGGATCGGCTCGGAGAAGACCATAGCGGCCCGCAGGCACGATGTGCCTGGCGGGGTGCGCCATACCCTTCCCGGGCCAGCTTAATGCTTCTGGGCAGGCTCCTTACCAGACGGCTCCGGAAAGCGGTGCGGAAAAGGCGGGCAGAGCGATGACTTACTGATCACCAAGTCGCGGAGGCCAATGTCAGGGCAGGTCCTTGACCACGACGGTACCGGCCAACTTGTCATGAAGGCCCTGTTGGAGAGGCCGGTCCAGGAGGATGAACAGGCCCGCCGCGAAGCCGAGGACCGCCGCCGGCAGGTTCAGCAGGGGAATGCCCGAGGCCAGGAGAACGCCGGGGCAGAGAACCGCCCGCTTCATCAGCGCGGAAGGCGCCGGCGCGGCGGCGCCGTACGGGACCACGCGGATCCCCATCGCTTTCTTGCCCGCCGTACGGCCGCTCCGGGCGTGCGACGCATAGTCATAGAGCGTATAAGCACCAAAAGCGATCAGCCCGGCGAACGACGCCGGGAGCGTCCGGGGGTCCGCCACGCGCTCCCCGCCCGCCTGAACGAAGATGAGGTAGAACGCGAGCGAGAGAATCCAGTAGAGCACCGCGAAGACCACTCCGTCGATGGCGCGGGCGGCCAATCGCTCCCACCAATCGGCCAGCGGCGCCGGAGCCTCGGAAGGCGGAGGCCCTTCTACGGGAACCGCGGGGGAACCGGCGGCCTCCGGAGACACCGGTCCGGGACGATTGTCCGCACCAGGTCGCGATGGAACGGCCATGGTGTCCCCCTTCCGGGGTGAATCGCTTCAGGCCATGACGGCGACCTGCCCGCCAGGTGTTACTCCACACCTTTTCCCGCCCGCATATGAAAGCGGGGCCGGCGGTTCCCCGCCGGCCCCGACAATCAGAGGACTACTTGACCTTGACGACCACCGTCGCGGCGACCTTGTCGTGCAGAGCCTGCTGGAGCGGCTTGTCCCACAGCAGCCAGAGCACGTTCACCAGGCTGAAGATGCTCACGATCAGCCCCAGGAAGGGCACCCCGTTCACCAGGTACGGGCCGTAGAGCACACCCGCCCGCTTCACGGCGAAGTCGGCGGGCAGGCCGCCGGCGGTCGAGGAGCTCCCGACCGGGACCACCTTGATGCCCATGACCATCTTGCCGACGGTCTGGCCGTTCTGCTTGAGCATCAGGAACTCGTAGGCGATGAAGATCAGGCCCGCGATGATGCCGGTGATTATGGAGGCGAGGACGACCCCGCCGCCCGCCTCGAGCGCACCGGTCGTGGCGTCGAACGACGGCGGGGTGACCAGCGCGGCGGTTATCGCGAAGGTCAGGATGGCCAGAGGGATGGCCAGGATGACGCCGTCGATGATGCGGGCCACCAGACGCTGCCACCACTCCGCGAGCGGAGCGGGCACGCCCGGGGGCGTCGCGCCCTGAGGGCCGTACCCCTGGCTGTAGGACGGAGCCTGCTGCCCGTAGGCGGACGGCTGGCCGTAGCCCGGCTGCTGCTGCCCGTAGCCCGGCTGCGCGGGCTGCTGGCCGTAGCCGGGCTGCTGCCCGTAGCCCGGCTGGGACGCCTGCTGCCCGTAACCCGGCTGCTGGCCGTAGCCGGGCTGCTGGCCGTAGCCCGGCTGGGACGCCTGCTGGCCGTAGCCGGGCTGTGCGGGCTGCTGCCCGTAGCCCGGCTGCTGGCCGTAGCCCGGCTGGGACGCCTGCTGGCCGTAGCCGGGCTGTGCGGGCTGCTGCCCGTAACCCGGCTGCTGGCCGTAGCCCGGCTGGGAGGCCTGCTGGCCGTAGGCGCCCGTCCCGCCCTGCTGGCCGTACCCCTGCTGCTGGTCGTAGCCCTGCTGACCGTAGCCGGGCTGAGCCTGGCCGGGACCGGTGTTCTCCGACCGGTATCCCACGATCGTCACATCCGGGTCGAGCCCGCCCCGGCCTGCGTTCTGCTGTCCGTATTCCGGCTGCCCCGACGGTGTGCGATCGCGGTCGGGCTCATCCTGCGGATACGGCGGCTGTCCGGTACTCACCGCGTCACCTCACTTCGACTGGGCATGTGGCTTATGTCAGACACATGCTTGCTGCTGCACAAGGTATCGACATAGGTAACGACAGTCACCTTTCCGATGGGTCGTCACCAAGGTCATTTTGGCCCAGATGGAGCAGCATTCGGGTGTTTCCCAAGGTATTCGGCTTGACACGCTCCAGGTCGAGGAACTCCGCCACGCCCTCGTCGTAGGAGGCGAGCAGCTCGGCGTAGACCTCCGGCGAGACGGGCGCGCCCTGGATCTCCCTGAACCCGTACCCGGCGAAGAAACCCACCTCGAAGGTCAGGCAGAAGACACGGCGCAGGCCGAGCTCGCGGGCCGTGCGTATGAGGGCAGAGACGATCATGTGACCGATCCCCATCCGCCGGCAGGAGGGGTCGACGGCGACGGTGCGGATCTCCGCAAGGTCCTCCCAGAGCACGTGGAGGGCTCCACAGCCGACCACCGCGCCCGCCCGTTCGGCGACCCAGAACTCCTGCACGTCCTCGTACAGCGTGACGGTTGCCTTCTCCAGCAGGCGCGGGCCCGCCCCCGCGTAGGTGTCGACGAGCCGCCGGATGGCGCGCACGTCCGGGGTGCGCGCGCGGCGGACCGTGATCACCTCGGCGCCCTGTACGGCCCGCGGGGGGAAGTGCTCGGCAACCTGCTTCATAACCGATCAGAGTACGTCCTCTTCGGTCCGCGGTTACGGCTCGCCCTTAACTCGGCCCCCAAAAGCATCAGACGACACGCAAGGGGATGCCCGCTGCGACCCACCGGCACCTCGGCCGCACTCGGCTCCCCCGGGACACACCCCCGCAGACCTGCAAGGACCTTCCCCGAGGAGGTCCATGACGGCCAGCCGGAGCGCAATGTCCCGTTGGATAGGATTTCTCGTAACCTTTCCGTGATTGTGTCGTTGGTGAACCCTTACCGATTTTGCAGTTCCGGTTGAGCTTGAACCTCCCTTTGCACTAGTGTCCAGCCCGATGTCGGCTCACCCCGAGAGCCGGCCCGCCGAGTCTCCGAATACGGAGAGCCGGGGACCCACCCTCCTTGAAGTCCCCCGGGGTGAATCCGTGGCGCCCCCGCGCCCCGGTAGGGCGCTCTCCTGGCCCGAACCCGTCAGCTAACCCGGTAGGCGGCAGAGGAGAGGAGCCTGTTGGTGAAGCGCACGCGCGATCGCGGAGGACGACACGCGGGCGAGCGCGCCCGCGGTCGAGAACGCACCCTGCGCGCCCCGCGAGGGATCTCCCGCCGGATCTCCGTCATCGCGGTCGCCTTCACCGCCCTCACCCTCGGCACCCCTCTGGTCGCGGCCACCGCCGAACCTGAGCCGAGCCTCCAGGAGCTCGCCAAACAGGCCGAGAAGCTCCACAACGAGATCGGCCGGCTCACCGAGCAGTTCAACGGCGAGCGGGTCAAGCTCAAGCAGGCCGAACGGGCCGCAGCGGCCGCGAAGAAGACCCTCTCGGGCAGCGAGGCCGAGCTCGAGGCGCGGCGCTACAAGGCGAGCCTGCTGGCGCAGAGCAGCTACATGTCCGGCGGCCTGGCCTCCGGGCTGGCCTTCGCCGGCTCCAGCGACCCCGACGCCTTCCTCGACCAGGCCGCCACGGTCTACACCATCCAGCAGCAGCAGAGCGAGGAGGTCGCCCAGGTCAGCCGGGCGATCAAGGCCGCCGAACGGGCTAAGGCGGGCGCCAAGGCCCGGACCGCCGAGGTCAACAAGCTTCTCGACGAGATCGAGACCAAGCGCACGAAGATCGAGCGGCTGGTCGCCCGGGTCGAGAGCGACCTGTTCCGGGGGGTGCGGGAGAGGACCGGCCGCGGCCGCCGAGTGAAGATCGACGCACCCATCGTGGGCAGCGGGAAGGCCGCGGAGGCCGCCCGCTGGGCGCTCACCCAGCAGTTGAAGCCCTATGTGTGGGGCGCCGAGGGACCTCACGGCTTCGACTGCTCCGGCCTGGTCATGTGGGCCTACCAGAAGGTCGGCATCAGCCTCCCGCACTACACCGGCAACCAGTGGACCGCGGGCACCCACATCTCCAAGAGCGAGCTTCGCCCCGGCGACCTGGTCTTCTTCTACAACGACCTGCACCACGTCGGGATCTACATCGGCGGGGGCATGATGGTCCACGCGCCGCGGACCGGCGACGTCGTCCACATCGCCTCGATCGAGGGCCGGCCGTACGCCGGCGGCGTGCGGATCGCGGACTGAGCCGGGCCGGGGATCCGGGGAGGCGCCGAACCGGCCCCGCGGGCCGGGCGCGCTAGATCAGGCGGCGGCGCGCGGCCCAGGCCACGGCCTCGATCGCGGTGGCCACGCCGATGCGGTCGCAGATGCCACGGAGCCTGCGCCGCACGGTGCGCCCGCTGATGTCGAGGCGCCGCCCCACGCGGTCCACGGTGACCCCTTTGGCCAGCTCCGACAGGAGAACAAGGTCATCCTCACTCAAATCAACCTCGCGCGCGCCCGGAAGACTGTCGTCACGACGGAAATCCACTACAACTTCTGGATATGCCATCTAGAGGTCCTCCCCCCGGACCGGAACCCAGCCGTGAGTGTGATCGGAAGCAATGTAACCCGTCAGGAACGGTAAACGTCTTCTTCAAAGCTCGTCAAGTTCCAGCCTCCATAGACTCGCTTCGCATGATTGACATAGTGCTTAATACATGAACTACTCACGATATGTCAGTGCCTTTATGGTTAAGTCGGTCCGGAACCAGGGCCCGCGTGCCGATGGATCGCTCCCCGACGACCGAAAGGCCTCGTCCGGGCGGTAATCCGACTTCCGGGACAAGGCAAAGAAAAAGGCGGCCGCCACGGGGACGGCCGCCTCGCAGAAGGTGATCCTCAGGCCCCGCCGGCCGGCTTGACCAGCGGGAACAGGATGGTCTCCCGGATGTTCCTGCCCGTGAAGGCCATGATGAGACGGTCCACGCCGACCCCGACGCCTCCGGTGGGAGGCATCGCGTATTCCAGGGCTGCGAGGAAGTCCTCGTCAAGTTGCATCGCCTCGAGATCTCCGCCCGCTGCAAGAAGTGACTGCTCGGTCAGACGGCGGCGCTGCTCGACCGGGTCGACCAGCTCCGAGTAGGCGGTGCCCAGCTCGGTGCCGAACCCGATCAGGTCCCACTTCTCCGTCAGCAGCGGGTTGTCGCGGTGCTGGCGGGTCAGCGGGGAGGTCTCCAGCGGGTAGTCCATCACGAACGTGGGCTGGACGAGCGTGTGCTCGACCAGTTCCTCGAAGAGCTCCTGGACCAGCTTGCCCTGACCCCACTTGGGGTCCCAGTGGATCTCCCGCGCGTCGGCCAGCTTGCGGACCTGCTCCAGCGGGGTCTCGGTGGTGATCTCCTCGCCGATCGCCGCAGAGACGGAGCCGTACAGCGTCACCCGCGGCCACTCGGCGATGCCCAGGTCGACCTCCTGGCCCTCGTGGGTCACCACGGAGTGGCCGAGCGCGGCCACGACCGCCTGCTGGATCATCCGCTGGGTCAGGTCGGCCATGTCGTTGTAGTCGAGATACGTCCCGTAGGCCTCGAGCATGGTGAACTCGGGGTTGTGGGTGGCGTCCGCTCCCTCGTTGCGGAAGTTGCGGCTGATCTCGAAGACCTTCTCGATGCCGCCGACGACGAGCCGCTTGAGGTAGAGCTCGATCGCGATGCGAAGGTAGAGCTCCATATCGTAGGCGTTGATGTGGGTCTTGAAGGGCCGGGCCGCCGCGCCGCCGTGGATCGGCTGCAACATCGGCGTCTCGACCTCGAGGTAGCCCTCACCGTGCCAGAAGTCGCGCATCGCGCGGACCACGGCGCTGCGGGTGTAGGCCATCTTGCGGGCCTCGTCGTTGACGATGAGGTCCACGTAGCGCAGCCGTACCCGGGCCTCCGGGTCGGTGAGCCCGGCGTGCTTCTCCGGCAGCGGGCGCAGGCACTTGGAGGTGATCGCCCAGCGGTCGGCCAGGATGGACAGCTCACCGCGCTTGGAGGTGATGACCTCGCCCTCGACTCCGATGTGGTCGCCGAGGTCGACGTCGCGCTTCCAGGCGGCGAGGGACTCCTCGCCCACCTTGTCCAGCGAGATCATGATCTGCAGGTCGCCGGAGCCGTCCCGGATCGTGGCGAAGCAGAGCTTGCCGCCGGTCCTGGAGAGCATGACGCGGCCCGTGACGCCCACTTTGTCGCCGGTCGCGGTGTCAGCGTCGAGATCAGCGTATTTCTCGCGGATCCCGGCGTTGGTCGCGGTGCGCGGAAAGGACACCGGATAGGGGTCGACGCCCTCGGAACGGAGGCGCTCGAGCTTCTCCCGGCGCACGCGCATCTGCTCGGGCAGATCCTCGGCTGCAGTCACATGGTCGGTCACGCAGCCAAGGGTACCGATACCGCAGAACCGGCGTTGTCCCGCCGTGACGGTTTTCCCGCCCCGGTGGAACCTCGCGGTCACATGGTGTTGCGGTGGTAGATGAGCCGGAGCCCGATCAGCGTCAGCCACGGCTCGTGCACGTCGACCGTGGCGGCCTCACCGGTCACGAGGGGGGCCGCGCTACCGGTCGCGACCACGGTCACGTCGTCGGGGTCGTCGGCCAGCTCGGCGGCCATCCGCTCCACGATCCCGTCCACCTGGCCGGCGAAGCCGTAGATGATCCCCGACTGCAGCGCCTCGACCGTGTTCTTGGCGATCACCGACCGGGGCCGGATCAGCTCCACCTTGTGCAACTGCGCCCCGGCCGCGGCCAGCGCGTCCACCGAGATCTCGATCCCGGGCGCGGTGACCGCCCCGACGTACTCCCCCTTGGCGGAGACGGCGTCGAAGGAGGTGGCGGTGCCGAAGTCGACGATGATGCACGGCCCGCCGTACAACTGGATGGCGGCGAGCGCGTTGACGATCCGGTCGCTGCCGACCTCCTTCGGGTTGTCCATCCGGACCGGCACCCCGGTGCGGATGCCCGGCTCCACGATCACCGCGGTGACGTCGCCGTAGTAACGCCGGCACATCTCACGCATCTCGTTGAGCACCGACGGCACCGTGGAACAGAGCGCGATGCCGTCGACGTCGGCCCCCTTGAGCAGCGGCGACTGCGCGAGCAGGCCCTGCAGCACGACGGCGATCTCGTCGGCGGTGCGCCGGGCGTCGGTCGCGATCCTCCAGTGCTCGATGACCTCCTCGCCCTCGAACAGGCCGAGAACGGTGTGCGTGTTGCCGACGTCGATGGCGAGCAGCATCAATTCCCCCGAAGGTCCAATGCGATGTCAAGGGCCGGCGCCGAGTGTGTGAGCGCGCCCACGGCAAGGTAGTCAACGCCAGTTTCGGCCACATCACGGGCCGATTCCAAGGTCAACCCTCCGCTGGACTCCAACCGGGCCCTGCCGGCCACGAGCCGTACGGCCTCCGCCAGCTCGGCCACGGTGAAGTTGTCCAGCAGGATCTCCTCCGCCCCCTCCGCAAGCACCGGCTCGATCTGGTCGATCCGGTCGACCTCGACCTCGATCGGCAGGCCGGGATAGGCGTCCCGGACCGCCCGGAACGCCTCGGCCACCCCGCCGGCGGCCACAACGTGATTGTCCTTGATCAGCGCGGCGTCCGAAAGGGACATGCGGTGGTTGACCCCGCCGCCCGCGCGGACGGCGTACTTCTCCAGCGCGCGCAGGCCCGGCAGGGTCTTGCGGCTGTCCCTGATCCGGGCCCCGGTCCCCTCGACCGCCCGGACCCACCGGCCGGTGAGCGAGGCGACGCCGGACAGGTGGGTGAGCAGGTTCAGCGCGGTCCGCTCGGCCGTCAGCAGGTCCCGGGTCGCGCCGGTGACGGTCATCAGCACGTCCCCCCTGCCCACCCGCTCGCCGTCCTTGACGTGCCGCTCGGTACGGCTGACGCCGAGCCGGGCGAACACCGCCTCCGCGACCGCGAGGCCCGCCACCACGCCGTCCGCCCGCGCCACCACGTCGGCGGTCGCGGTCTGCCCTGCCGGGATCGTGGCCAGGCTCGTCACGTCCCCCGCCTCCTGCAGGTCCTCCCGGAGCGCGGTCTCGATCACGGCGGTCACCTCGGCGGGGTCGAGTCCCGTCGCGACCAGTTCCTCGGCCACGTGCGCGGGCAGGCCGGCGGGGCCGGCGGCGTGCGGGCGGTAGCTCATGGTCAGTCCCTCTCCGGTCAGGGTCATGTCGAGGTGGCTCAGCCACCGGGTGTCGTCGCGCTCGGGGAAGTCCTCCCGCCAGTGTGACCCCCGGGTCTCCTCCCGGGTGCGGGCGGCCTCCACCAGCGCCGAGGCGACGGTCAGCAGGTTGGTGGCCTCCCACGCCTCGGTGCACGGCTCGACCGCCACCGGGGTCCAGCGGGAGTTGAGCAGCGCCCGGCTGACCTCGTCGAGGCTCTCGCCGCTGCGCAGCACGCTCGCGCCCCGGCTCATGTGCCCCTGGATCCTGGCCCGCGCCCGGGGGTCGACCAGGCCGGTCGGGCGCCCGTCGGCCGCCGGCTCGCCGGGCGAGAGCCGTACGGCCCCGCCCGCCTCCGTCCGCCGCGCGTGGATGTCGGCGGCGATCCGCTCGGCGAAGACCAGGCCCTCCAGCAGCGAGTTGGAGGCCAGCCGGTTGGCGCCGTGCACGCCGGTGCAGGCCACCTCGCCGCAGGCGTACAGGCCCGGCACGCTGCTGCGGCCGTACAGGTCGACGCGGACGCCGCCGCTGGCGTAGTGGGCGGCCGGGGCGACCGGGATGGGCCGGGTCACCGGGTCGATGCCGTGTTCCAGGCAGACCGCGTGGATGGTCGGGAAGCGGGTGCGCCACTTCTCCTCGCCGAAGTGGCGGGCGTCGAGGTACACGTGGTCGGCGCCCGTCTCGCGCATCCGCCGCATGATCGCCTTGGCCACGACGTCGCGGGGCGCGAGGTCGGCGAGCTCGTGCACGTCCTTCATGAACCGCACGCCGTCGGCGTCGACGAGCACCGCGCCCTCTCCGCGGACCGCCTCGGAGATCAAGGGCTGCTGGCCGGTGGCCTCCTCCCCGAGCCAGAGCACGGTCGGGTGGAACTGCACGAACTCCAGGTCCCGCACCACGGCCCCGGCCCGCAGCGCGAGCGCGACGCCGTCCCCGGTGGAGACCAGCGGGTTGGTGGTGGCGGCGTAGACCTGGCCCATGCCGCCGGTGGCGAGTACCACCGCCGGGGAGCGGACCGCGCCCACGCCGTCGCGGCTGCCCTCGCCCATCACGTGGAGGGTCACGCCCGCCGTACGGCCGGCGTCGTCCTTGAGCAGGTCGAGGACGAGCGCGTGCTCGATCACCTCGATCCCCGGCGACGACCGGACCGCCGTGACCAGGGCCCGCTGCACCTCGGCCCCGGTGGCGTCGCCGCCCGCGTGCACGATGCGGTCGCGCCGGTGACCGCCCTCCCGGGTGAGCTGGAGCTCGCCGGAGGCGTCGGTGTCGAAGCGGGCACCCGCCGCGATGAGGCGGCGCAGCGCGTCCGGCCCCTCGGTCACCAGCACCCGGACCGCCTCGGCGTCGCAGAGGCCGACCCCGGCGATGAGCGTGTCGGACAGGTGCTCCTCCGGCGTGTCCTCGGGGTCGAGCACGGCGGCGATGCCCCCCTGCGCCCAGCGCGTGGAGCCGGCCGAGAGCACGTCCTTGGTGACGACCAGGACCTTCGCCCCCGGATCGAGCGCGGCGTGGCGCAGCGCCAGGGTCAGGCCCGCGATCCCCGAGCCGACCACGACCACGTCCGCCTCGACCGTCCAGCCCGGCTCGGGTGCGGTCAGCCTCTGGGGGATGGCGGGAATGCTCATCGCCGTCTCCTGTCTGTGTCTATGGCCGTGCTGCGCACGGCGGCTCGGGGCGGCCGCCTATTTCGTCAATATGACGATAACGCCCCGCAGGAGACGGGTCTTCCCCGGGTCGCCCCGAGCCCGGTGCCGTCACCCCGCGACGAGGTCACCGCGCAGGTCGCCGGAGCCGGGTGCGGGCTCGGCCGGGTCGTCGCCGAGGTCGACGATCCGGTTCCCCCGGTCGACGTGGACGACGCGCGGCCGGAAGGACCTGGCCTCGGCGTCGTCCATCTGGCCGTAGGCGATGATGATCACCAGATCGCCCTCGTGGACGAGGCGGGCGGCGGCGCCGTTGATGCCGATGACCCCGGAACCGCGCGGGCCGGCGATCGTGTAGGTGACCAGCCGGGCGCCGTTGTCGATGTCCACCACGTGGACCTGCTCTCCGGAGAGCAGCCCGGCCGCGTCGAGGAGATCCTCGTCGATGGTGATCGATCCCACATAGTGCAGGTCGGCCTGGGTCACGGTGGCACGGTGGATCTTGGAGGTGAGCATGGTGCGGAGCATGCGCTGTTCGCCTTTCTCAGGGTCGCGCTGCCACGGGGCGTGCACGCCGGATGGGGAGGTATGCCAGGCTATAGACCAACCCTGCGCGAGAACAACGCCGTTGATCAACCCAGCGTGAGAACAACGTTGTCGATCAGCCGGGTAGTCCCGACCCTGGCCGCGACCGCGAGGATCGCCTCCCCGGTGTGGCCGTCGCCCACCTCGGCGAAGGTCGCCGGGTCCGCCAGGATCAGATAGTCGACGTCCACCGCGGGCTCGGCGTCGAGCACGGCGCGCGCCGCCCGGCGGATCTCCGCCGGCGTGCTCCGCTCCGCCCCCGCGAACAGCGCCCGGGAGAGCGCCAGGGCCGCGACCCGGTCCTGCGCCGACAGGTAGCGGTTCCTGCTGGACAGGGCCAGACCGTCCGGCTCCCGGACGGTGGGGGCGCCCACGATGTCGATCGGCAGGTCGAGGTCGGTGACCATCCGGCGGATCAGCGCCAGCTGCTGGGCGTCCTTGCGCCCGAACACCGCCACGTCCGGCCGGACCAGGTTGAACAGCTTGAGCACCACGGTCAGCATGCCGTCGAAGTGCCCCGGCCGGAACGCCCCCTCGGCGATCGTGCCCATCTCCCCCGCCGAGACGCCGACCTGGCGGTCCGGCAGGTACATGTCCTCGGCCGAGGGAGCGAAGACGACGCCCGCCCCCTCGGCGGCGCAGATCTCCAGGTCGGCGTCGAACGTCCGGGGGTAGCGGGAGAAGTCCTCGCCCGGACCGAACTGCAGGGGGTTGACGAAGATGCTCACCGCGACGTGGTCGGCCCGTTCCCGGGCCAGGCGCATGAGCGAGCGGTGCCCCTCGTGCAGCGCCCCCATCGTCGGCACCAGCGCCAGCGTGGCACCCGCGCCCACGCCCAGCACCCGCCGGGCCTCGACCAGCTCGGCGCGGTCGTTCGCCACGATCACGTCCATATGTTCCCTCCCAGGGCGTCCAGGAGGCGTTCGGCGGCCTCGGGCTTGAGCAGCCCCGCCGCGAGCGCCCGGTCCGCCGTGAGCCTAGCGAGGGCCACATAGGCGTCCGCCGCCTCGGGGGCGGCCAGGATCAGCGCGTCCACATGCCTGCGGACCGTCCCCGCGTCGCCGCGGACCACGGGACCGGTCAGCCCGGCGATGCCGAGCCTGAGCACGTTGTCCAGGGCCGCGCCGAGCAGCGGCCCGAGCATCCGGCCCGGCTCCGCCACGCCGATCTTCCCCAGCAGGTCGGAGGACTCCGCGACGAGCGTGACCATGTGGTTGGCCGCGCCCGCCAGGGCCGCGTGGTAGAGCGCCCGGTCCTTCTCCTCGATCCAGACCGGCTCGCCCTCCATCTCGATGACCAGCGCCTCGGCCACCATGCGGAGCTCGTCGGGCGCGGTGACGCCGAACGAGATGCCGATGAGGCGGTTCAGGTCGTCGTCGCCGCCGGTGAAGGTCATCACCGGGTGCAGGGCCAGCGGGAGCGCCCCCGCCCTCGTCGCGGGGTTGAGGACCGCCAGGCCGTACGCGCCGCTGGTGTGGACCACCAGCTTGCCCCGCAGGTCGGCGCCGGTCTCGGCCAGGCCGGTGACCAGGCCGGGCAGCACGTCGTCGGGGACCGTGAGCAGGACGAGGTCCGCCTTGGCCACCACGTCCTCCGGGCTGCTGGGAGCGAGGCCGAGCCGTTCCACCGCCCGGTTGCGGGAGGCGTCGGAGACGCCGCTGGCGGCCACGATCCGATGCCCCGCCCGCGCCAGCGCGCCGCCGAGCACCGAACCGACCCGTCCGGCTCCGAGCACTCCGACTGCCAGCCGCGCCGGACGATCATCTGTGTGCATGACGTCCCGTCCTTCGACCACCTGGGATTAAAAACCGTTCTTGAGTTCATCAGCGTTGACCAGCGTTCATCGCCTACCATCGGTTGCGATCGATCACCTCGGCGGGAACCGGTGGAGTGAGAGAGCGAATCGGTGTGACGTCGCCCGGAAGTTCCCCCCTACGGAGACGAAAAACGCCTGTGGAGATCAGGTAAGACCCGCGGGAGACCGAGGGCGCAGATCAGTGAAGCAGGAACGGGAAAAGAGAATCACCGAGGTTCTCTGAACGGCCCCGTGCCCAGTTGACCAGCGTAATGGGTCGGAAGGCCGCAGCCCCGTCGCGGCGTGCTGCGGCAGGCGGTGGCGCGTGCCGGAGAGGCGGGGGCGGGGACCGGGCCCTCACTCGGGCCCGGCCCCGCCGGGGAATCCCACCGAGCCGGAGACGACACGGACCGTGCCCGCTGGGGGAGCGGGCCGGGACGATGATCGCCGCCGATAGGGCAACGTTAACGCAAAGCGATGACAATATGCAGTCACCCGTTCTCTCCGCGTGTCATCGCAAGCCCATGTCCACCCCACTCGGGGACCGGTAACGTCGCAGGCGTGTGGCTCACCTGGCGCGCCGCGATGCGGCAGGCGCTCTACGGCACGAACGGCTTCTATCTGCGGGAGCGCCCCTCCCGGCACTTCCGCACCTCCGTCAGCGCCTCCCCCGTCTTCGCCGAGGCCGTGCTGGGCGAACTCCTCGCGGTGGACGGCGCGCTCGGCCACCCCTGCCACCTCGACCTGGTGGACATCGGCGCCGGTGAGGGCAGGCTCGCGGCCGGGGTGCTGGCCGTCGCGCCGCCGGAGCTCAGGGCCAGGCTGCGGGTGACGGCCGTGGATCTGGCGCCCCGGCCCGCCCGGCTGCCCGAGGAGATCGTGTGGGCGGAGACCCTGCCGGAGAAGATCTGCGGCCTGGCGGTCGCCAACGAGTGGCTGGACAACATCCCCGTGGACGTCGCCGAGCAGACTCCGGACGGACCACGGCTCGTGCTGGTCGACCCCGTGACCGGCGACGAGCGGCTCGGGGACCGCCCGGACGCGGCCGACCTCGGCTGGCTGGCCCGCTGGTGGCCGATGCGCGCGTCGGGCGAGCGGGCGGAGATCGGCAGGCCCCGTGACGAGGTCTGGGCCTCGGTGATCGTACGGCTGGCGCGGGGGCGGGCGATCGCGATCGACTACTCCCATCCGGCGGACGGCCGCCCGCCGTACGGCACGCTGACCGGTTACCGCGACGGCGCGATCGTCACGCCCGTTCCCGACGGCTCCTGCGACATCACCGCGCACGTCGCCCTGGACGCCTGCGCGGTGGCCGGGGAGCGAGCCGGAGCCGCGGAGACGCTCCTGACCACGCAGCGCGAGGCCCTGCGCTCCCTCGGCATCACCGGGACCCGGCCCCCGGCCGACCTCGCCCGCACCGATCCGCGCGGCTACCTCCAGGTGCTCGCGAGGGCCTCGGAGGAGGGTGAGCTGATCGCCGCCGAGGGCCTCGGCGGTTTCGGCTGGCTCGCCCAGTCACGCCCCTGACCCGTGTCCGCGCCGGTCAGATCCGGACCTGCAGGGACTCCAGGCCGCGGATGACGTAGCCCGGGCCCCACTCCGGCTCGGCGGCGAGCTCCATCTTCGGGGCCCGGCGCAGCAGCGCGCCGAACGACTCGGCGAGCTCGACCCGCGCCAGCGGCGCGCCCAGGCAGAAGTGGATTCCGGCGCCGAAGGAGATGTGCGGGTTGTCCCGGCGTCCCACGTCGAGGCGGTCGGGGTCGTCGAACACCTCGGGATCGCGGTTGGCCGAGCCGAACAGCAGCGCCACCTCGCTGCCGCGCGGGATGTCCACCCCGCCGACCGAGATGTCCTCCAGCACCCAGCGCTCGAACATCTGCAGCGGGGTGTCCCAGCGCATCAGCTCCTCGATCGCGGTCGGCAGCAGGCCGTGGTCGGCCCGGAGCCGCTCCAGTTCGCCGGGGTTGCGCAGCAGCGACCACCAGCCGTTCCCGGTGACGTTGACGGTGGCCTCGTGCCCGGCGTTGAGCAGCAGCACGCAGGTGCCGACCAGTTCCTCCTCGGTGAGCGTGTCGCCGTCGTCGGTGACCTGCGCGAGCGCGCTGATCAGGTCGTCGCCCGGGTCGGCCCGCCGGGCGCGGGCCAGTCCGACGAGGTAGTCCGAGAACTCGGAGGCGGCGCGCACGGCCGTGTGCTGGGCCTCGACCGACGGGTTGAGCTCGTACATCCCGCAGATGTCGGCCGACCACGGCCGCAGCAGGTGACGGTCGGCCTCGGGCACGCCGAGCATCTCGGCGATCACGGTCACCGGGAGCGGCTCGGCCACCTCGGAGATCAGGTCGCCTCCGCCGCGCTCGGCGAACCGGTCCACGAGGTCCCCGGCGAGCCGGGCGACCTTGGGGCGCAGCGCCTCGACCATCCGGGGGGTGAACGCCTTGGAGACCAGCCGCCGCAGCCGTGTGTGGACCGGTGGCTCGACGTCGAGCATGCCGGCCCGGATCACCCGCCAGAACGGGTCCTGGAACTCCGGGTCGTCCGGTCTGCCGAACTCCGCGTGGCCGGCCACGTGCAGGTAGGAGCGGCCGAGCCTGCGGTCGCGCAGCAGGGTGTTGACGTCGGCGTGCCGGGCGACCAGCCACTGGCCGGTCGGCTCGAAGAAGCTGACCGGCCGCTCCCGCCTCAGTTCGGCGTAGACGTCGTAGGGATGGGCGACGAATTCCGGATTCCACGGATCAAAGTGCACGAATTCATGGTAATCCGGCTTTGTAATCCGACAGCCGTTCCGGCACGGCGTGACCCTTTCCTGGAACACCCCGCCCCCAGGGCCCCGGCAAAGCCGGCCGAGCATCTTTTGACCATGTGAGTCGGATCCCGCCGGCCTGGGCGAGAAACGGCGTAGCCGCTCACCAGGTGGGCTTGGAGCGGGTGGCCTGGCGGATGGCGGCGGTGATGGCGGCGGTGGTGGGGTTCGGGACGTCGGTGCGGCGGACTGCGGCGAACAGCTGGCGGTGGATGGGGTTGCCGGTGATGGCCGCGGTGCGGATGCCCGGCGCGGCGGGGTCGATAGCCATCGCCGGGATGAGGGCGGTGGCGAGACCGGCGCGGGCGAGGGTGAGTTGCGCGGTGATGTCCGCGGTGGCGTATCGGGCGGTGGGCGTGAATCCCGCCTGGTGACAGGCGTGCAGGATGGCTTGGCCGCACTCGGTGCCCGGCGGCGGCAGGGCGAGGCTGTGCTCGCTCAACTCGGGTAGTGACATGGATGCGGGACCGCGGCGGTGGGCAGCGGTGACGACGAGCAGTGGATCGTCGAGCAGCGGATGTGTCTCGACGCCGCTGACGGTGATCGGGGGCAGGTGGTGGTAGCGCTGCCCGACGATCACGTCGACGGCGCCGAGGACCAGCTCGCGTAATTGCGCCTGGTCGCTGATGAGGCAGGTGACGGCGAGTTGGGGGTGGCGGTCGCGCAGGGCGGTCAGTGCGGGAGTCACGACGCGTTGGACGGTCGAGGGCAGGGCGGCCAGGGTGGCGGTGGCGCCGACCGTGCCCTTGTGGGCGGCGACGGCGTGTTCGGCGTCGCGGATGGCGGTGAAGATGCGCTCACCGTGGTCGACGAGCAGCGCGCCGAGCTCGGTCAGTGCCACGGTACGGCCGTCGGGGCGAAGCAGGTCGGCTCCGACCTCGCGTCGCAGCGCCGCCAGTTGTTGGGACACGGCGCCGGCGGACAGCGACAGGGATCGGGCAGCCGCGGTGATGGAGCCGCGGGCGGCGACGGTCGCGAGGAGGTGGAGACGGCGGACATCCAGCATGACTCGTTAGGTTATCTAAAAGGTCGGTGCAGCAATATCCGTCTTGACCTATCGGATGGTGGTGCGCGACCGTCGGCGCATGGAGATCCTCGATTGCATCGCGGCCGTTGCCCGGCCGATTCACGACTTCGGCGACGAGTTCATGGCCGACGCGGAGACCGCAGCCGTCGGCGTGGAGGCCGGTTTCCAACCGGGGCGCGGCTTCTACTGCCGTGGCCGTTTCGGTGTGCTGGGCGAGGCGCCGGTGGCGGTGGTGCAGGCGGCGCAGGGCTTCCTCGGGCCGGCGCTGGTCGCCACGGGCTGGTCCGCGGGGCGCCGCGTGATGCCGGTCGACGATGCCGTCGCCTGCTACTCACACGCCATGGAGCGGTGGGCCGGCGCCCACCTGCGCACCAGCGTCGACGTGGAGCACTTCAACCAGCTCGCGCAGCGGCTGATCGACGCCGCCGACGCCGACGCCTTGCCCCTGTTCGCCGGCTGGCGAGCGCGGCCCCTGCCGGCTGACCCGGTCGCGGCGGCGATGCAGCGCATCCACGTGCTGCGCGAGCACCGCGGCGCCTGCCACCTCACCGCGGTGCGCGCGTGCGGCCTCACCGCCCACCAGGCGATGGTCATCAACCTCGGCGCCGAGCAGGCCGCGCACTACGGCTGGGACCCGCCGCACGACAGAACAGCCGGTCTCGTCGCGCGGTGGACGCGCGCCGAGGACCTGACCACGGCAATGCAGGCCCCGCTCTACGCCACCCTGACGCCGCGTCAGCGCACCGCTTTCGCAGAGCTCGTCGGCGGGATAACCGCTTCCCGGTCCAGGGCGTGGCCGATCGGCGACGACGTGGGGGCAGGCACGGTCTTCCCCGATCATGTGGCGTCGAGAACCTCATGATCTCGGAGGTCGCGGCCGTTCGTTCACCCGGAGGGGCGCCGTGCCGCGCCGGACGCGGGCTCATGCCCTGAACCGGACACCGTGATCGCCAACGCCCCTTTGCCGACGCCCCGGCCCCGCCCCTCAGCGCGCTCCGGGAGAGGGCCGCGCCGTCGGCGCGTCAGGACGCGGAGCGCTCGTCCCCCTCGTAGCGGTGGTGCAGCTCCACCGGCTCCGCATGGCCCGCCTTGGTCCGCATGCGGATGTTGAGCAGCTCCACCGCCAGCGAGAAGACCATCGCGAAGTAGACGTAGCCCTTGGGGATGTGCTGCTCGAAGCCCTCGGCCAGGAGCACCACCCCGATCAGCACCAGGAAGGCCAGGGCGAGCATCTTGATGCTCGGGTGCTGCTCCACGAAGCGGCTGATCGGCCCGGAGGCGACCAGCATCACGATGACCGAGACGATGACGGCCGCGACCATGACGCCGATCTCGTCCACCATGCCGACCGCGGTGATCACCGAGTCGAGCGAGAACACGATGTCCAGGATCATGATCTGGATGATCACGGCGGTGAAGGAGGCGGCGACCTTGCCGCTGGCGTGGCCGGACTTGCCCTCCAGGCTGTCGTGCATCTCGAAGACGCTCTTGCCCAGCAGGAACAGGCCGCCCAGGATCAGGATCAGGTCGCGGCCCGAGATCTGCTGCCCGGCGACCTCGAAGAGCGGGGCGGTGAGCCGTACCACCCATGCCAGCGCGAGCAGCAGCGCCAGGCGGCTGAGCAGCGCGGCGAGCAGGCCCAGCCTGCGTGCCCTGTCCCGCTGCTCGGGCGGGAGCTTGCCCGCCAGGATCGAAATGAAGATGACGTTGTCGATGCCCAGGACGATCTCCAGGCCGACGAGGGTGAGGAACCCTATCCAGATCTCCGGGTCGGTCACCCAGTCCATCCCTGCCTCCTTCGCGGGTTCACACCGCGTAGACGATCGGAAGGCGCGGTGAGTTCCTGCCCGTGATCGACGGGACTTTCCCCGACCGGACTTGCAAAAGCACACCGGGAGATGGTTATAGTTCGGCCGTAGGTCATGAGTGCCAGTGACAAGCCCCGGCTCGCTGGCCGGCAACCCTCGCGTCCGCGGCGGGGTGCCCCGGGTGAGGACCTGGTCCGGCGCGAAAACGTGCCGGGCAAGCGCGGGCTCCACGCACCAACGCCACGGCTTGGGGTCCGATGACCTCGAAGGAGTCCTGGCGTGTCCGCACTCAGCATCTTCACCGCCTCCCCCTCTTCCGCCGCCGGCGCCCCGCCCGCCGCGGCCTGCTCCGACTCCGGCGAGCCCCTGCCCGCCGTCCCGGCCGCCCGCCCTGCCGCGGACCGCCGGATCCCCGCGGTGCTCGGCTCCGACCTGGAGGTCCCGGTCAGGGGCGGCAGGCTCCTCCCCTACGCCAACCTCGACTACGCGGCCAGCGCGCCGTGTCTGGAGCCGGTGAGCGCCGCCGTCGCCGCCGCGCTCCCGGCCTACTCCAGCGTCCACCGCGGCGCCGGCTACGCCTCCCAGCTCACCACGGCCCGCTACGAGCAGGCCCGGCACACGGTCCGAGCCTTCGTCGGCTCCCGCCCGGACGACGTGGTGATCTTCACCCGCAACACCACGGACGCGACCAACCTGCTGGCCCGGGCGCTGCCCGAGGGGACCACCGTCGTGGTCTTCGACACCGAGCACCACGCCTCGCTGCTGCCCTGGACCGACGCCGTACGGCTCGCGCCCCCCGCCTTCCCCGGCGAGGCCGTCCGCGCGGCCGACGAGGCCCTGGCCGGGATCGACGGCCCCGCGCTGCTCGTGGTGACCGCCGCCTCCAACGTGACCGGCGAACTGTGGCCGATCGCCGCCCTGGCGCACGTCGCCCACCGCCACGGCGCCCGCATCCTCGTCGACGCCGCCCAGCTCGTCCCGCACCGCCGTCTCAACCTCACCGCGCTCGACCTCGACTATGTGGCGTTCTCCGGGCACAAGCTCTACGCGCCGTTCGGCACGGGCGTGCTCGTCGGCCGCGCCGACTGGCTGGCGCAGGCGGAGCCGTACCTGCGGGGCGGCGGCGCGGCGAAGGCGGTGAACGGCGGGGCCATCGCGCCGGACCCGGGCGCGCCGAGAACTGCGCCGGACCCGGGCGCGCCGAGAACTGCGCCGGACCCGGGCGCGCCGGGGGTCGAGTGGCACGACCACCCCGAGGCACGCCACGAGGCCGGCACTCCCAACGTGCTGGGCGCCGTCGCCCTGGCCGCCGCCTGCGACGCCTTGACTGCCACCGGCTGGAGCGCGCTGGTCCGCGAGGAGGAGCGGCTGATCGCCCGCCTGCGCGCCGGGCTCGACGGCGTCGAGGGCGTCCACGAGCTCTCCCTGTGGGGTCCTGACCACCCCCGTGTCGGCATCGTCTCCTTCGTGGTGGACGGCTACACCGCCCGGGAGGTCGCCGAGGCGCTCTCCACCGAGTACGGCATCGGCGTCCGCGACGGCAAGTTCTGCGCCCACCCCTTCGTCCGTCACCTCCTGGGGGCCGTAGACAGCAGTGGCTGCGACCCCGACGACGCTGTCACCGCCTCCGCCGTACGCGCCTCGATCGGCATCGGCACCACCGACGAGCATGTCGACCGCCTGGTCACCGCGCTGCGGGAGCTGACCTCCCGCTAGCCGTGCCGCCCTCGCCCCGCCCTCGTACGCCCCGGACCCGCCTCCATCGGGCGGGGAGGCGGTCTGCCGTATGGGCGGGGCGACGGGAGCGTGGCAGCATGTCCCTATGACGGAACGGGTCGTGGGGATCGGTGCGGGCGCGGACGCGGTCGGCGGCAAGGAGCTCGCGACCGAGGACATGATCCTCAACATCGGTCCGCAGCACCCGTCCACGCACGGGGTGCTGCGGCTCCGGCTCACCCTGGACGGGGAGCGGATCAGCGCGGCCGAGCCGATCGTGGGCTACATGCACCGCGGGGCGGAGAAGCTGTTCGAGGTCCGGGACTACCGGCAGATCATCGTGCTGGCCAACCGGCACGACTGGCTGTCGGCCTTCGCCAACGAGCTGGGCGTGGTCCTGGCGGCCGAGCGCATGCTGGGCATGGAGGTCCCGGTCAGGGCCGTGTGGACGAGGACCCTGATGGCCGAGCTCAACCGGGTGCTCAGCCACCTGATGTTCCTCGGCTCCTACCCGCTGGAGCTCGGCGCCATCACCCCTGTCTTCTACGCGTTCCGGGAGCGCGAGACGCTCCAGGCCGTCATGGAGGAGATCTCCGGCGGGCGCATGCACTTCATGTTCAACCGGGTCGGCGGCCTGAAGGAGGAGATCCCCGAGGGCTGGACCGGCCGGGTGGCCCAGGCCGTCGCCGACGTGCGGCGCCGGCTGCCCGACATCGAGAACCTGATCGCCGGGAACGAGATCTTCCTGGCCCGCACGCGCGGCGTGGGCGTGCTCTCCCGGGAGCAGGTCATGCAGTACGGCGTCAGCGGCCCGATCGCCCGCGCCTCCGGGGTGGACCTCGACCTCCGGCGCGACGACCCCTACCTCGCCTACGGCGAGCTGCCGGTGAAGGTCGTCACCCGGTCGGCGGGAGACTGCCACGCCCGGTTCGAGGTGCTGCTGGAGCAGGTGAGGGTCTCCCTCGACCTGGCCGACGCCTGCCTGGAACGGCTGCGCGAGCTGCCCCCGGGCCCGGTCAACCAGCGGCTGCCCAAGGTGCTCAAGGTCCCGGAGGGCCACACCTACGCCTGGACGGAGAACCCGCTCGGCATCAACGGCTACTACCTGGTCTCACGCGGCGAGAAGACGCCCTGGCGGCTGAAGCTCCGCTCGGCCTCCTTCAACAACGTCCAGGTGCTGCGCGAGATGCTCCCCGGCCACCTGGTCGCCGACATGGTCGCCATCCTCGGCTCGATGTTCTTCGTCGTCGGTGACATCGACAAATGAGACCGCCGCCGGCACCGATGAGCGAGCCCGCCGGTGACGGCGCCCGGCGAACCCGTCACCGGGGGGAGCCGGCTCCCGGGTCCTTCGGCACCTTGCAGCAGTGCTCCAGGTAGAGGGCGGCGCACACCAGCAGCACGCAGGCGACGAACGAGCCGCCGGTGATGAAGAAGTCGCGCCGGGGCGTGCCCTGGTCGAGCAGGTCGGCCGTGTAGAGGGCGAACCCGGCGAAGACACCCGCGAAGATCGCCCCGCCGTACGCCGAGGCCTTGGCCAGGGCGACGAGGCGGGCCACGGCCAGCGGCTCCACCGGCTTGGTGTCGGGCTTGCGCTGGATCCTCGCCCTGGTCATCCAGCCGGTGTAGGCCTCGCCGACCGCCAGCACCAGGACCGTCGGGATCGCGGTCCACGGCACGGTGGGGATGGAGACGTAGAGCGGCTGCAGCACCGCCCAGGTGAGCAGGGACACGGCGACGAAGATCCCGACGAGGACTCCGGGATGGCTCGGCTTCACGCGGGCGCCTGCAGCGTCAGGTCGGCGCGGAGCCGTACGTAGTCCTTGTCGAGGCCGGCCAGCAGGTCGGCGACGGGCCGCCCGAGGAGCACCGCGCCGGGGTCGGCCTGCTGCCAGGGGACGAGCACGAACGCGCGCTCGTGCGCGCGCGGGTGGGGAAGGGTGAGGAGCGGGTCGTCGGAGACGACGTCGCCCGCCGCGCCGCGCAGGGCGATGAGGTCGACGTCCAGGGTGCGCGGGCCCCAGCGCTCGGTCCTGACCCGGCCGAAGGCGTTCTCCACACCCTGTGCACGATCGAGGAGCGTCCGGGGTTCCAGGGAGGTCTCCGCGATCACGACCGCGTTGAGGTACGGCCCCTGCTCGGGACCGCCGAACGGGTCGGTCTCGTAGACCGGCGAGACCGCGACGAACTCCAGGCCCGGGGCGTCGAACAGCGAGTCGATCGCGCCCTGCAGCGTGTCGAATCGGTCGCCCAGGTTGCTGCCGAGCGCCAGCACGGCCCTCACGACCGGCTCCGGGTGATCGTCACGACCACGTCGTCGAACGGCAGCGGGATCGGGGCGGCGGGCTTGTGCACGCTCACCTCGGCCGCCTCGACCGGCTCCCGGACCAGGCAGACCTCGGCCAGCCGCTGGGCGAGGGTCTCGATCAGGTCGACCGGCTCGCCCTCCACGACCTTCACCAGGTCCTCGGCGAGCTCGCCGTAGTGCACCGTCTTCGTCAGGTCGTCTCCGGCCGCCGCAGGAGCCGTGTCGAGAAAAAGCGTGACGTCGACGATGAACTCCTGGCCGAGTTCCCGCTCCGCCGCCAGCACACCGTGCCTTCCCCGGGCCCGCAGCCCCCTGAGGCTGATCCGGTCCTTCACGGGGCCTCCCCCGCCGGCGCCCTCGCTCCGCTCGGTCACGACGTCTCCTCCTCCCCCTCTTCGTCCTCGTCCTCGCCCTGCAGCACCGGGGAACCGTGGTGCAGCCAGAGCCGCCAGCCCTCCGGCGTCCTGACGAAGGTGTTGCTCGCCACGACCTTGCCCGCGGCGAAGCTGGCATCGCCCTCGTCACCCGCGGTGAGGATGTTCTCCTCGCACGTCAGGACCGCGACGTCGCCGAGGATCATGACGCGCACGTCGGTCAGCACGAACTGGATGTAGGGCGTGTTGGCCATGATGAGAGCCCAGGAGCGCAGCACCTCGGCCCTGCCGCTCACGATCGGCCAGCCCGGGTGCACGCAGCCCACCTGCGCGCCGCCGGTCTCCTCGGCCCAGATCTCGGTCATCCGGTCCAGGTCGGCGTTCTCGATGGCGGTGTAGAACTCCTGGTTGACCGTCTCCACGGCCGCGGTGTCGACGCTCATGCTCTCGCTCCCTGGACTGCGGCGGCCACGCGGACGGCGTCCGCGTTCGGGCGTACGTCATGCACCCGCACGCACCACGCCCCGGCCCGCGCGACCAGGGCGGTCACGGCGAGCGTGGCGTCGTCGCTGCCGCTGAACGGGCGGGGAGTGCCGTCCGGACCGGCCAGCAGGCGGCCGAGGAAGCGCTTCCTGGAGGCTCCGATGAGCAGCGGGTAACCGAGCTGCGCGAGCTCGTCCATCCGCGCCAGCAGGGCCCAGTTGTGCTCGGGATTCTTGGAGAAGCCCAGCCCCGGGTCGAGCACGATCTGGCTCTCCGCGACCCCCTCGGCCATCACGGAGGCGACCCGCTTGGTCAGCTCCTCGCGTACTTCGGCCACGACGTCTCCGTAGACCGCCCGGCTGTCCATCGTGTGGCTGTGCCCCCGCCAGTGCATCACCACGTACCGCACGCCGGAGGCCGCCACCACTCTCGGCATGTCGGGATCGGCCAGGCCGCCGCTGACGTCGTTGACCAGGCTCGCCCCGGCGCCCACCGCGACCCGCGCGACCTCGGCCCGCATGGTGTCCACGCTGACCGTGACGCCCTGGCGGCTCAGCCCCCGGATGACCGGCTCCACCCTGGCCAGTTCCTCCTCCAGCGACACCCGCGCCGCGCCGGGCCTGGTGGACTCCCCGCCCACGTCGACGATGTCGGCCCCCTGCTCGACCAGCTCCAGGCCGTGCCGTACGGCGTCCGCCGGGTCGAACCAGCGGCCGCCGTCGGAGAACGAGTCGGGGGTCACGTTGACCACGCCCATCACCAGGCAGCGCTGTGCTGATGGCGACGCTGACGCGCCGCGGCTCGGGCGCTGGTAACCGGCTCCCGCCCTCGTCACGTCCTCGCTCGTCCCTCGCTGCGGGCGTTCCTCCGTTGGTTCACCGGCGCCCCCTCGCGGTGCTGATGGCGACGCTGACGCGCCGCGGCTCGGGGGCTGGTAACCGGCACCCCCGAGCGGGCTGCGAGCGTGCTCCGGTCGGTTCACCGGCGCCCCCTCTTGCGGGGCCCCAGAGGTCGTCATGTGGTCAAGCCTAGGCGCTCGCGCCGGGCGAACCGGCGCGCGGGTCCGGCTTGCCGATAACGAATCAGCAGCCTCACGTGATCAGCGGAGGATCAGGGCCATCGCCTCGGCGCGGGTCTTGTCGCTGTCGCGGAAGATCCCGCGGACGGCCGAGGTGGTGGTCTTGGCACCGGGCTTGCGGACCCCGCGCATGGTCATGCACAGGTGCTCGCACTCGATCACCACGATGACCCCGCGCGGCTCCAGGACGCGCATGAGCGCGTCGGCGATCTGCGAGGTCATCCGCTCCTGGACCTGGGGCCGCCGGGCATAGACGTCGACCAGGCGGGCCAGCTTGGACAGACCCGTCACCTGGCCCTTCTCGTTCGGGATGTAGCCGACGTGGGCGACCCCGTGGAAGGGGACCAGGTGGTGCTCACAGGTGGAGTAGACCTCGATGTCCCGCACCAGGATCATCTCGTCGTGGTCGACGTCGAAGACCTTGGTCAGCACGTCCTCCGGGATCTGCCCCAGGCCGGCGAACTGCTCCGCGTAGGCGCGGGCGACGCGGCCCGGGGTGTCCTGGAGACCGTCGCGGTCCGGGTCCTCGCCGATCGCGATCAGGATCTCGCGGACGGCCTTCTCGATCCGGGCGTGGTCGACCTGGCGCGGCCGCTGCCCGATCTCGTCGGCCTGGAGAGGCTCTGCATCCACGTCAGTTTCCGTCCGCGGAGGGGGATTCCGCGTGGCTGCCCGTCGGGAGCGCGCCGTTGCCGGCCTGCTCCTTCGGGGTCAGGATCGGCGGGCGGTTGGAGGGCAGCCGCTTGCCGTAGCCGGAGTAGGACGGGCGGTGCTCCCTGACCACGACCGGGGCGAAGATCTGCAGCACCTGGTCGCGGGAGAGGGTCTCCTTCTCCATCAGCTCCAGCACCAGGTTGTCGAGCACGTCGCGATATTCGACGAGGATCTCCCAGGCCTGGTCGTGCGCGGTCTCGATGAGGCGGCGGACCTCCTCGTCGATCGTGGAGGCGATCTTCTCGGAGTAGTCGCGCTCGTGGCCCATCTCGCGGCCGAGGAAGACCTCGGCCTGGCCGCTGCCGAACTTGCGGGCGCCGAGCTGCTCGCTCATGCCGTACTCGGTGACCATGCGGCGGGCGATGGAGGTGGCCTTCTCGATGTCGTTGGAGGCACCCGTGGTGGGCTCGTGGAAGACGAGCTCCTCCGCGGTCCGGCCGCCCAGCAGCATGGCGAGCTGGTCCATCATCTCCGAGCGGGTCGCGAGGAACTTGTCCTCCATCGGCAGCGTCATCGTGTAGCCGAGGGCGCGGCCGCGGGACAGGATCGTGATCTTGTGGACCGGGTCGGACTTGGGCAGCGCGTGCGCGACCAGGGCGTGACCACCCTCGTGGTACGCGATGATCTTCTTTTCCTGGTCCGACATGACGCGGGTCTTGCGCTCGGGACCGGCCATGACGCGGTCGATGGACTCCTCCAGGAGCTCCATCGTGATCAGCTTCTGGTCGGCGCGCGCGGTGAGCAGCGCGGCCTCGTTGATCACGTTGGCCAGGTCGGCGCCGGTGAACCCGGGCGTCCGGCGGGCGATGATGTCGAGGTCGACGCCCTCGGCGAACGGCTTGCCGCGGCCGTGCACCTTCAGGATGCCCTTGCGGCCCTCGAGGTCGGGGCGGTCGACGGTGACCTGGCGGTCGAAGCGGCCCGGGCGCAGCAGCGCCGGGTCGAGGATGTCGGGACGGTTGGTCGCGGCGATGAGGATCACGCCGCCCTTGACGTCGAAGCCGTCCATCTCGACGAGGAGCTGGTTCAGCGTCTGTTCGCGCTCGTCGTGGCCGCCGCCGAGACCGGCGCCGCGGTGGCGGCCCACCGCGTCGATCTCGTCGATGAAGATGATCGCCGGGGCGTTCGCCTTGGCCTGCTCGAACAGGTCGCGCACGCGCGAGGCGCCGACGCCGACGAACATCTCGACGAAGTCCGAACCGGAGATGGAGTAGAACGGCACCCCGGCCTCACCGGCGACGGCCCTGGCCAGCAGGGTCTTGCCGGTTCCGGGCGGGCCGTACAGCAGCACACCCTTGGGGATCTTCGCACCGATCGCCTGGAACTTGGCCGGGGCCTGCAGGAACTCCTTGATCTCCTGGAGCTCCTCGATGGCCTCGTCGGCGCCCGCGACGTCGGAGAAGGTGGTCTTGGGAGTGTCCTTGCTGATGAGCTTGGCCTTCGACTTGCCGAAGCTCATCACCTTGGAGCCGCCGCCCTGCATCTGGTTCATGATGAACAGGAAGATCAGCACGATGATGACGATCGGCAGGAAGCTCACCAGCAGGCCGAGGAGGAAGTTCTCCTTCGGCACATCGACCGTGTAGCCCTTGGGCAGCTTGTTGGCCGCCTCCGCCGACTGCAGCTTGTCGGTGAGCTGGACGCCCTGCCCGGTCACCCATGAGGAGTAGTAGCGCTTGCCGTCGGTCAGAGTGACCTCGATGCGCTGTTCCTTGTCGATGACCTTCGCGTTGGAGACCTTGCCGTCCTCGATCCAGCCAACGATCTTGGACGTGTCGGTCTTCTCGAAGTTGCCGTCGCCGCCCCACAGCGTGGTGACGAGTGTGAGCAGCACGACGATGCCCAGGATCCACAGCAGTGGCCCACGTGTAAATCGCTTGAGATCCATCCGATGCGGAACCCCGGCGGGCCCGTCCCTTCCTGACCAAGGCCTGGCAACCCCGGGCGGCGCCCGAGGCTCGCGGCATCCCTAACCGCTCCAACTGACTACCCAAAGACGGCGCGAAGCCACCTCTTGGCGTCCGAAGGTACACCGGTGCGCCGCGCAGGGTAACCGCCCGGGCGACACCGGCTCTGCCTTACCAACGTACGTCAGGGGCATGCGTGTTCCCCGGCACTATGACTAATGTCGTTTTCCGGGTTAAATCGAGGGGACCGCTTCGCGCAGAGCGTATTTTTCAGCTCGCTCCATACACATGCGGGGCGAGCGTCCCGATAAAGGGAAGATTGCGGTACCGCTCCGCGTAGTCGAGGCCGTAACCGATGACGAACTCGTTCGGGATGTCGAACCCGACATACTTCACGTCGATCGGAACCTTGATCGCTTCCGGCTTGCGCAGCACGGTGCAGATCTCGACGGAGGCCGGGTTGCGGGACTTCAGGTTCTGCATCAGCCACGACAGCGTGAGGCCGGAGTCGATGATGTCCTCGACGACCAGCACGTGACGGCCGGCGATGTCGGTGTCCAGGTCCTTCAGGACGCGGACCACGCCCGACGACTTGGTGCCCGCGCCGTAGGACGACACGGCCATCCAGTCCATCTGGATCGGCAGGCTCAGCGCCCTGGCCAGGTCGGCCATGGCCATGACCGCGCCCTTGAGCACGCCGACGATCAGCAGGTCCTTGCCGTCGTAGTCCGCGTCGATCTGGCCCGCGAGCTCCTTGATCTTGGCCTGGAGCTCTTCCTCCGGGATGAGGACCTTCTCGAGGTCCTTGCCCATGTCGGCTGCGTCCACCTGGGGTTTCCTTACGAGACGAGGCGTGCTGTGGCCGATCGCGACGCCCGCGCGCCGCGGCTCGTGGGCCGGCCGTGACGCTGGCGCGTCATCGGACCGGTCATGACGCCGGCGCGTCGTCGGACCGGCCGTGACGCTGGCGCGCCACGGCGAATATCAGGGTGCCATACCGGCGGACCGCTCCAACCCCTCCCGGCACATCCACGCGCCGCTGCCCCCGCCAGTCGGTGACCAGACGGTCCACCTGAAGGAGGTGCCCGGCCGAGAGCGTCCCCGGCGGCGCTCCCGCCTCGACGGCCGCGCGCCGCAGCACGCGCCGGCGGACCGCCGCCGGCAGGGCCTCCAGCTCCGGGACGGCCAGCGCCACCCTCGGAATATCGCTTAAAGCGGAATCCTCCGCGGCCCCCTCCCCGGGCTCCGCCACCGGAACGGCCCCTCCCCCGCACTCCCCGCCGGAGACGACCGCCCGGTCGTAGGCCGCCTCCGCCCACGCGTCCAGTGCGTCGGCGTCGTCCCGGCACAGGCTCGCGGTGCGGGCGAGCGCCTCGGCGACCCCGGGACCGAGCTCCTCCTCCAACGCCGGCAGCAGCCGCTCCCGGACGCGGACACGCGTGTAGCGGCCGTCGCGGTTGTGCGGGTCCTCCCACGGCTCCAGCCCGAGCGCCGCGCAGGCCGCCACGGTCGTGGCACGACCGAGCTCCAGCAGCGGCCTGCGGTAGACGCCCGCGCGCGAGGGCATCCCCGCGAGCGAGCGCGTCCCGCTCCCCCTGGCCAGCCGGAGCAGCACCGTCTCGGCCTGGTCGTCCCTGGTGTGGCCGAGGAGCACGGCCACCGCACCGAGCCTGCCCGCCGCCTCCGACAGCGCGGCGTACCGGGCCTCCCGAGCGGCGTTCTCCGGCCCTCCCGAGGTCCCCACCGAGACCGTCAGCACCTCGGCCGGATCGAGACCGAGCGGGAGCCGTACCACCTCGCCGGCCTGCCGCGCCGAGCCCTCCTGGAGACCGTGGTCGACCGTGAGCAGCCCGGCCCGCAGCCCGGCCCGGGGCGCGGTGAACGCCAGCGCGGCGGCCAGCGCCAGAGAGTCGGCGCCGCCGCTGCAGGCGACCAGCACGAGGTCACCGGGCTCCAGGTCGGCCAGCGAGAGCCGTACGGCGCGGCGGACGTCGGCGACGGCGGGATGGGGACCCACGGCCTGTCTATGGCGACGCTGCGGGGCGAGTCTTCACTCGGCCTCGGGGGCGGCACCGTTCGCCTGGGGGAGGGCGGGGGAACCGAGGACGCGGGCGATCCATCGCTCGGGCCGGGCGATCTCGTCCTGGCTGGGGAGGGTCTCCGGCGAGGTCCAGACCTTGTTGAAGCCGTCCATGCCGGCGCTGGCGACGACGGTGCGCACGAAGGCGGAGCCCTCGGCGTACTGCTTCATCTTGAGGTCGAGGCCGAGCAGCTTGCGGACCGTGCGGTCGAGGCGGGAGCCGCCCTCGCGGCGGTGGTGGAACTTCGCGCGGATGTCGGCCACCGAGGGGACCACGGTGGGGCCGACGGCGTCCATGACGTAGTCTCCGTGCCCCTCCACCAGCGTCATCACCGCGGTGAGGCGGTCGAGGATCTCTTTCTGCTCGGGGGTCTGGATCGCGTCGATCAGGCTCCCCTCACCGCCCCGGACGACGTCGGCGACCGCGTCGGCGGCGGAGCGGAGCCGGTCGAGGAGGGTGGGCAGATCGAGGTCGGAGGCGAGCAGGAACTCGGTCATCTGGGACCGGACGTACTCCCGCAGCCAGGGCACGCCGGTGAACTGGACCCGGTGGGTCTCCTCGTGCAGGCAGACCCAGAGGCGGAAGTCGCGCGAATGCACGCCGAGCTCGCGCTCGGCGTGGACGATGTTGGGCGCGACCAGGGTGAGCCGGCCGACGGGCGCCTGCCCCGAGGGGTCCGGCGGGAGGAAGAGCTCGTACTGCCCCAGCACCCGGGAGGCGAGGAAGGCCAGCACCGCGCCGACCTCGACCCCGGTGATGCGGGAGCCCACGGCGGTCACGATCGCCGGGGCCTGGTCCTTCCGGGCGGCCATCCGCTCGGTCAGCGGCTCCAGCACCACGCGGAAGCCCTCGATGTTGGCCTTGATCCAGCCGGACCGGTCGACGATCGTGGCGGGCTGTGGCGCGGCGTCGGCGGCTATCCGTGTGAACTCGCGGACGTGTCCCTCGGCCTCGCGGGAGAGCCGCCGTAGTTCGGCGACCGCCTGCCTGGCCTCCTCTCGGCTCACCTGCGGCCCGGGGCGCACCAGGCGCGTTCCGGTCGCTACGGCCAGGTCCCAGTCGATCACCTGCATACCGTCCACCGTACGTGCTCTCCTCCCGTGCCGCGCGGATTAGCCCTCAGCCCGCCACCGCGGCCGCCAGCCGGTCGAGGGCGGCCTCGGCCTTGCCCCATCCCGGCGGGACGTCGTCGGCCATGAACGCGAACGCGACCAGCCGGCCGTCCTCGGTGGTGGTCGCCCCGGCGAGCGTGCTGACCCCGTCGAGGGTGCCCGTCTTCGCGCGGACCAGGCCGTAGGCGGAGTCGCTCTCGCCGAACCGGTGCCCCAGCGTGCCGGTGAACCCGGCGACCGGCATCCCGCTGATCACCGGGTGCAGGCGCGGGTTGGCCGGAGAGGCGGCCACCGCGACCAGGCGGGCCAGGGCCGCGGGAGTGATCCGGTTCTTCGGCGAGAGCCCGCTGCCGTCGAAGACCCGGACGCCGTCGGCGGCCTCCAGCCGGGCCAGCACCGCGTGGACGGCCGCCGCGCCGCCGTCGAAGGAGGCGGGCTTGCCCTCGTTGACGGCCACGTGCCTGGCCAGCGCCTCCGACAGGTCGTTGTCGCTGAGCGTCAATGCCCGCTCGACCAGCGCGTAGACGGGGGCGGACTCCACCCTGGCGAGCTCCTCGGCGCCCGTGATGGCCCTGACCCGCTTGGCCGCCTTGTTCGCGACCTTGATGCCGTTCTTTCCCAGCAGCGAGACGAATGCCCGGTGCGCGGCCACCGGCGGGTCGGAGACTCGCCGGCGGTCGTCCGGGGCGACCTTGCCCGAGTCGACCATGAGCGCCGTCACCGGGGCGACGCTGCCCTCCGGCACGTAGCCGGGCTTCCAGCTGGCGGCGGTGCGCGGTCCCGTGTAGAGGGCGTCGTCGTAGGCCACGGTCACCCTGCTGATCCCGGCCGCTTTGAGCGCCTTCGCCGTACGCAGGGCGAGGGTGGCCAGCGAGGCCTGTACGGGATAGACGTCGGAGTCCGCCTTGCCGCTCGCCAGCGTCGGGTCCCCGCCTCCGACCAGGATGATCGAGCTCGGCGAGGACCCGCGCACCACCCGGGTGCTCAGGCGGGTGTCGGGCCCCAGCGAGGCCAGGGCGGCGACAGCGGTGACGATTTTGGTCGTGGAGGCGGGGGTGATGCCGACGTTCTCGTCGCTGCCGAACAGCGGGGCCCCGCTCTCGGCGTCGATGACCGCCGCGCCCACCCGCTCACCCAGGGCGGGGTCCCCCAGCGCCTCGACGAGCCGCCGGGCCAAAGTACCCTTGGGAGGGAGAGGTCCGTTCCCGCCCGCGGCCAGCACCGGACCCGCGGTGACGACCGGGACGGGAGGCGGCTCGGGCGAAGCGACCGGTTCGGGCTTCTTGTCCGTCAGCGTGTCGCTGACGAGCAGGTGGGCCCCGGCCGCGACGACGAACAGCTGCAGCATGACGAGAGTGACCAAGGCCACCCACCGATCACGCTGCATCACGTCGCCGACCTCTCATTGATTCGGGTAACTAACGCCTACGAGACATTAACGCCCAGCCGGGGGTGCCCGGGGGCTTGAGCGGAGGAACCGCGGTGGAGTTCGACGTTCTCGTTGAGATTCCCAAGGGACAGCGGAACAAGTACGAGGTGGACCACAAGACCGGACGCATGAGGCTCGACCGGATGCTCTTCACCTCCACGCAGTACCCCGCCGACTACGGCTTCATCGAGGGCACCCTGGGCGAGGACGGCGACCCCCTCGACGCCCTGGTCCTGCTGCAGGAGCCGACCTTCCCCGGCTGCCTGATCCAGTGCCGCGCGGTCGGCATGTTCCGCATGACCGACGAGAAGGGCGGCGACGACAAGGTCCTGTGCGTGCCCGCCACCGACCCCCGGATGGAGCACATCCGCGACATCCACCACGTGCCGGAGTTCGACCGCCTGGAGATCCAGCACTTCTTCGAGGTCTACAAGGACCTGGAGCCCGGCAAGTCCGTCGAGGGCGCCAACTGGGTCGGCCGGGTGGAGGCCGAGGAGGAGATCGCCCGCTCGATCAAGCGGGCCGAGGAGCAGGAGCACGTCGAGCACTGACCTCAGACCGGACGGGTCGCGCCGACGAGGTCACCGCGCCAGATCGGCGCGATCCGGACCACGTCCCCGGTCTGCGGGGCGTGGATCATCATCCCTCTGCCGATGTACATCCCCACGTGGTGGATGTCGCCGGGGTTCTCGGTGATCCGGCCGAAGAACACCAGGTCGCCCCGGCTGAGCCGGTCGAGCGGCACGTGCGGTCCCGAGGTCCACTGGGTCCCGGTCCAGTGGTCGAGCCTGACACCGGCCTGCTCCCACGCCCGCAGGGTCAGCCCCGAGCAGTCGTAGCTGTCCGGCCCGGCCGCCGCCCAGACGTACGGCTTGCCGAGCTGGCCGAGGGCCCAGTCCGCGGCGAGGTCGCCCCGGCTCGAAGAGGAGCCGTGGTCGAACGCCCAGCGGGGAGCGAGTGTTCCGGAGGCGGCGGAGATCCGCGCGCCCTCCCTCCGGTCCACCGCGGTCCGGGCCTGGCGGGCGAGCCGGGCCCTCCGCAGCACCGCCTGCCGCGCCCGGGCCAGCCGCTCGGCGTTCCCGCGCGCCGCGTCCGCCTCCCGCTCCAGCACCGCCTGCACCGCCCTCAGCCTGCGGGTCTCGGCGATCTGCCTGGCCACGGCCTGTTCGGCCGCCGCCTTCGCGGCGGCCACCCGCTCGGCGGCCTCCCGCTGCTCGACATAGGAGTCGGCCACCTGGTCCCGGAGAATGACGTAGGTCTCCTGCGCGCCGGTCAGCTGCCTCAGCGTCTCGGTCTGCTCGCTCTTCATGTGGGCGAGGATGCTCGCCCGCTGCAGGTAGCCCTGGTCCGTCACGTTGCTGAGGTCGGCCATCATCGCCATCATCGGGTCCATCTCGCCGTAGCCCTGGGCGGTGATCGCGAGCACCGTCTCGCGCGCCGCCTCGACCTGGACGCCGGCCGCGCGGGCCCGCTCGCTCGCCTCCCTGTGGAGCTCCTCGGCGCGCGCCGTCCTGACCCGCTCTCCGTTGTAGGCCTCGACCAGCTTCTCCGCCTGGACGGTCAGTCTCTCCAGCTCGGCCTGGGCCGTGGCGAGCCGGGCCGTCGCGGTTCCGAGCCGCATGCTTCGTTCGCGTGCCTCCGTCCTGGCGTCGGCGACCTCGTCGGCCGACGGGCCGGGCCTGAACTGCACGGCGTCGACAGGAACGCACGTTCCCATGACCAGAGCCCAAGCGAGACCCGTCACCACCGCGGCGCCGCGGCGCCCTCTTTCGCCGGAGTGCATGCATCCCCCTCCTGAACCGCCACGTGTCCCCGTGCGACAGGCGACGGGTTCAAGATTCCCTGCGGTGACTCTAGGCACACACGATGCATACACTCGGTAATCAACACGGGTGGAAAGGGTCTCTTGTCCAGCGGCGGAGGTTCCGGTTACCCCGACGAGGGGCACTGCGGCCCGAGGGCGGAGGCGTCGCGCACGGCGGAGCCCGGAAGAGGTGCCTCCTGCGGCGACGGGTCAGGCACCCGCCTTCGGGTCGGCGGACGGCGTCGACGGAGTCGGGGTCGGAGTCGGGACGGGGGATCCGGCCGTCGACGACGGCGAGGCGGACGGCGCGGGCGTCGCGGGCTTGGACGTGGCCGGAGCGGGCGTGGAAGCGGAAGGGGCCGGCTTCGGCACCGTCCTGGACGGGACCGGGCAGGGCGTGGGGTTCGGACGTCCGCCCTGGTGGTCGCGCGGTGGCTGGACCGTCGACGACGGGAGCGGTGCGGCCCCTCCCGTCGGACCGGGCCGGGAGGGCGAGCCCGGTCTCCCGGGGTCGGCGGCCCTGGACCGCTGCCGCTCGGGCAACGACTCCGTCCGCACGGCGGTGATCGGCTCGGCCGGCCCCGTTCCCGGCCGGACGGCCGGTTTGCGGGGGATGAGCTCCAGCGTCATCGGGCCGTGCCCGGGTTCGGGATCCCACGGCAGACCGACGCCCGCCGGTTCGCCGGTCGCGGGCCGGGCGCCGGCGGCGATGCCGGCGCCCGGCTGGCCGGGCCGCTCCCCGAAGACAGTGAAGATCATCGTTATGGTCGCCGCCGCGACGACCGCAGCCGCCGTACCGGCCATCGCATGAGTCCAGCGACGGCCCCGGCGAACCCCCTCGACGGGAAATCCGGCGGCGTCGAGGAGGCCGACCCGGCGAGCGGCGTAGCGGCGGTAGGGGACGAGCTCGGGGTCGGTGAAGCAGCTCATCACCCGGACGCGGAGCGTCTCCGGGGCGGTCGCCTCCGGCAGCAGGTCGAAGACCTTCCCCTCGGAGACCTGACGGGACCGGTGCGGCACGCAGGTGTCGCAGCCGGCGATGTGCCGGATCACCCTCTCACGCATCGAGGGCGTGAGCTCCCCGGAGAACCCGGTCAGGATCCGCGCCCGGCCCGCGCAGTCGTAGGGGCCCTTTCGCGTGAGGACCTCGGCGGTCACCGCGTCGCGCAACCGCTCCCTGGCCGCCTCGAGCATCGTCTCGGCGATCCTGATCGGCACCCCGAGCACCGTGGCGGCGTCCTGCAGGGACAGCCCGTGCCGGGTGAGCAGGTCGAGGATTTCCCGGTCGTCCGGCGGCAGGCTCAGGACGGCGTTCCAGGCGATCACCCGCAGGTCGGCCTCACCGGCCCCGGCGACCGGCGGCTCGCCGGAGACCGCGCCGCGCCCTCCGGCCGGGCGGCGCCGTACGCACTCCTGCCGGGCGAGGGTGTACAGCCAGACCGTCAGCCGGTCGGGGTCGGCGAGCGAGTGGATGTGCGCCTCGGCCGTGATCAGGGTGTCCCGGAGGGCCACCTGGGCGCTGTCGGGGTCGTCCAGCATGGCCAGGCAGTATCGGTAGAGGTTCTCGGCACGGGAGTCGTAGAGGGTCGCGAGCGCGCCCGGATCGCGCGCGCGGAGGGCTTCGACCAGGACGCTGTCGTTCATATAACTGAAGGTAATGGTCTGGTAACTACAAGTTCCACCGCTTCGCCGACAGTGGCGCGCGTCGTATTCAGAATGTTAGCTGCCTTGGCAAAAAGTCTCGCCCGGCCTTTTCTGATAAATATCAATGAATGGCCATTTGCCGGAATTCACGGCCGCGGCTGGGCCTCGTCTCCGGGCGCCGTCTGCCGGCCCCGGTCCTCCGTGAACGGGGAAGTGGTCGGTTTGACCGTGTGGAGCGGGACCGCACCGCCCAGCGCCAATTCCTCGTAGGGACGGCTGCTCGACCCCCAGGTCCGTGCGGCCAGCTCGGCCTTGGCGATCTTCTTGGTGTCGGCGACGCTCTCGATGTCAAGGATGAACCGGCGCCTGCCGTCCTCCTGGACGTCGTCCACGAACGTGCTCCCGCCGCCCAGCAGCTTGCCCGCGGAGTCGCGCAGGAGCGCGGTGACCGCCAGAGTGCCGGCCGGGAGCCGGTACGGCGTGCCGACGTATCCGGTGACCACGTAGGAGCCGTCGTCGTTGCGCGCGCTCTGCACCCCCGAGATCGGGAACGGCCTGAACTCCGAGACGATCCGGCCCGCCGGGCGCCACTCGGCCGAGCGGTACTCGATGGTCACCTCGACGGGTTTCCTCTCCGCGAGCGCCTGCCCGGTGAAGGAGAGCGAGCCCGACGGAGGCACGGCGTCCAGCGGCTGGTCCATCCGGACCACCTCGTTGCCCTTGGCGTCCTTCCCGACCACCGTGGCGACCACGTGCTCGCCGAAGTGCCACGGGTTGGGGTTGCTCAGCACCCCCGCCCAGTTCACGACGTACCCGTCGTACCTGTCACCGCCCTTGAGGACGGAGGAGACCTGTTCCTTCACCGCGAGCGGCTTGAGCTCCGGGACGTCCTGCCGGTCCCCGCCCGAGCATCCCGCGCTCGAGAACGCGGCGAGCAGGAGCGCGGCGAAGGCTGCTGCGGTCCGAGTGCTGTGCGTCACCCAGCCGTCATAACGCCTGCCCGCGAGCCTCTTCCCCCGGACGCGCCGCGTCGAGGTGAACTCTTTAGGGATCCGCTCCGCCTCGCGTCCCCGGGGCCCGTCCCACCGCGCGCCCGCCGCGGCGCGCGGAGCGCCGGGCGGTCGGGGCCCGTACCCCTCAACCCCCTCCGTACCCCTCAGCGCCCCTCAGCGGCCGGCGCGCACGGTTTCGCGGTAACCCTCCTCCTCCTTGGCGGCGATCAGCTTGGCCGCCTTGCGGGCGGCGCGCGCCGGGTCGTCGTAGCGCCGGGTGCGTACGGTGCCCACCGCGCCGACCTTGCCCGTGCGGGTGGAGACGACGCCCAGGTCCCGGTCGTGGAAGAGTTCCCAGTAGCGCCGGGCCTTGCCCGGCGGCCGCAGCTCGAAGTAACGGCGGTCGGCGCCGGGGTTCAGCGGCTGACCGTGGTAGAGCTGCGCGACCACCGGCGCCGCCGCCTCGACCGCGTCGGCGAACCCGGCGAGGAACCGGGTGGCCAGCATCCACGGCAGCGACTCCTCCCACCAGAAGTCGTGGGAGCCCTCGGGCGCGTGGGTGAAGATCCGGCCCTCGTCGTCTTCGCGATCCGCCAGGACGGTGCGGACGACCGTCCCGTCGAGCGACTCGACCAGCACATCGAGCGTTTCGAGGGCGGGACGGGCGGTCTCGGCGAGGCCGGGCGGCATCGCACGCAGGTACGTCTCGCCCAGTTCCCGGGCGGCGGGACGGCGTGCCAGAAGCTGCGCCGGGGACAGCACACGCAGCCCGGCTCCGCCGCTGGACCAGCGCGCGTATCCGATCTCTCGCCAGAACGCGCGGAGCGCGTCCGGGACCGGGTGCCGCCGTCCGGCCTCGAAGGCGGCGATCTCCTCGTCGCCCACCCCCGTACCGAGCTCCACCTCGATCCCGCCGATCAGCTCGCCGTACCCGTGCGCGGTCAGGTAGCCGACGATCTCGGTGAGCGCCCGGACGTGCCACACGGCGTCGGCGGAGTCGTCGCGGATCCGGCCTCCGATCCACTCCCGCACGGTCATGTCCTCGGACCGGCGGTGTCCGTCCTGCCACTCCAGGCGGCTGAGGCCGGCGTTGCGGTCGCGCTGCCACTCCAGCTCCCGGCGCTGGTGCTCGGCGACCGCCTCCGCCTCCGTGGCGTAGCGGTGACCGTTGTGTTCGACGCGGTTGCCGAACACCGACAGGCGGTCGTCCCGGTGGTCACCGGGACGGTGTGCGGCGGGGATGTCGAAGGTCCGCGTGATCGCGCCCCTGCCCGGTACGTACCAGGGGCTCGACTCGGACATGCCGCTCGCCCCGATGCCGCTCCTCAGCCGTGTCAGGGCCGAGGCGGCGGCCACCGCATCCGGGAAGACCAGGCCGAGACTCCCGATGCGGGGGTCGTTGTTCCTGGACCAGGTGTAGGTGAGGCGGTCGCCGTAGCGGACGAGCTCGATGTACTCGTCCGCCCGGCGGTCCCAGAACAGCGCCCGTTCCGACAGTTCCACGACCCCCGCCAGGAAGTCCCGCATCCGGCCGGCCCCTGCCGGCCGGACCTGGAACGGCGGCTCGGTGAGCTCGTACCCGTCGAAGACGTGCACCCCGCCGCCGGTGTCGAGGAACCAGACCTCACCGCCGGCCGTGTCGTGCAGGAGCCGCCGGGAGACGGTCACCCCGGCGAGCACACCGAGGCTCCTGTCGGAGATCTTCCGGCGCGGCCTGCCCGCGGCGCGGGCCGCCACGCCCTTCTCGACCAGGCGGCGGCGCCGTTCGTCGGCCGCTCCGGACAGCACCGCGGCCAGCTCCCTGGCCGTTTCCCCGTCCTCCAGCGGGTTGTCCCACCGCCGCCCGCGCGCATGCCGGTCGGGCTCCAGCGGCGGCTCGGCGATGCCGGAAGCGAGCTTGTGGGCGGCCCTGACCAGGTCGTACGCCTGGGCCGCCAGGGCGGCTTCGATCCCGATCACGAGGGCGTACTTGAAGAACCGGCGGGCGAGCCGCCCGCGCGGCACCGGCCAGCCGACGATCTCCTCAAGCAGGTCGAGCTTCGGCGGGTCCTGCTTCACGAAGCCGGCCAGGGCGTAGGCGTAGCAGCCCGCGGCCATCCCGTCGCGCCGGTCACGCAGCTTCTCCATCACCTCGCGGTGCAGGTCGTCGCCGAAGACGTCGCCGATCGCGTTGCCCATCCGCCAGTACGACCGCCGCTCGGTGAACAGCCGATCGACCAGCGCCGTGCGCGACCTGGGCGTCTTCATATTGGAGACCGCGGAGTAGAGGTCGGCCACGAGGTCCTCGAGGATGTCGTCCTCGGTCTCGTCATCGTCGACGACCCGTCCGCCCCCGCCCACCGGTTCGGCGTAGCGCCGGCCGTACTCCTCCAGCGCCCCGATCACGTACTCCTGCGCGCCCACGTGGCCGAAGCGGTAGAGCTGGTGACCGGCGGCGTGGCGGGCGTGGGCGGAGGGGTGGGCGAGCTTGTTGCCGATCATCGCCCCGGCGGCCCGCACCGCCTGCTCACCGGTGAGACGCGGCAGGACGTACGTCTCCGGCTCGAAAGGGCAGAACAGTTCGTTCCACAGCGGACAGACGGTCGTATGGCCCGCGGGCAGCTCCGCCAGGCGCATGAGCCCGTCGAACACCCGCGGTTCGTGCGCGAACGGGGCGAGCGCCTTGAGCGCCGTCTCCTTCAGCTCCTCGACGTGGCAGGTGGCCACGAAGTCTCCGTCGTCCGGATCGGCCGTGTGCTCCAGCACCCACAGCAGCACGCCCACCAGGGGATGGTCGGCCGAATCGAGCTCGTCCGCCATGTCGGCCAGGACCTCCTCGCGGGAGGAGAGCGGCAGCGACTGCAGGCCCCTGGCGGCCAGCGCGGCGCCGTCGGCGTCGGCGAGCACGGCGCGGACGGCCCACGAGCCGACCTCGGCCGCATACTTGTCCACGTCGGCGCGGTGCAGCACCCGGCGCGCGACCACCCGGACCAGCTCCGGGTCGTCGATCCCCGCGACGACCTCGGCGTGGTCCTGCGGGCTGTCGATCAGCTTCATCAGGATCGGGCCGGACGCCCCGGCTGCGGCCTTGCGCCTCTCCAGCTCGTCGGCCGGCATGAGAAGCTCCTGCCCGGCCAGCTCCTGGACGCGCTCGGCCATGACGAGCACCCGCCGCAGATAGGGGTCTCTGCCGAGCAGGTGTCCCACCGCGGCGGCCAGCGGCTCGACCTCCCGCGCCAGGCGGTGGACCGGCCAGAGCGCGCTGAGCAGCCAGGGCCACTCGTCGTCGCCCTGCAGCGCCGAGCGCGCGAAGTCGTCGGCGTGCGCGCTCTCCGGCAGCCCCGCGCGCGCGGCGAGCAGCGCGGCCAGCGCGGACGTCCCCGGCCCGGGGTCCATCCGGGCGACCGCGGCGGCGACCTCGCCCTCGGTCAGCGTCCCGGCCTTCAGGCCGCCGTGCACGTGGGCGAACTTCAGCAGCGGCCGGGCCGAGGGGGCGATCTCCATGGCGGTCAGCGCGATGCGCGGCAGGTCCTCCTCCGGCGCATCGCCGCCCGCGTACATCAGCATCAGCGATCGGCGCGCCCGGAAACCCGGCACGACGGGCACGTCGCCGCCCAGCGGCAGCGCCCCGAAGGCCGACACGAACGCCTCGACCAGGGGCGTGCGCCCGCCGGCCCGGCCGATCGCCGCCAGCACGCTCGACCGGTGGTCGTCCATCGCCAGCAGCGAGGTGTGCAGCAGCCAGTAGATCGACAGGTGCGGGTCGTCCGCCAGCAGAGGCAGCTCGGCCGCCAGCGCCTCCTTCGCGTCCTCGTCCGTCGGCCACGCCGCGCGCAGGGCCCCGACGGCGTATCGCACCAGGTCGTCGTCGCTCTGCACCACTCTGCCCGCGCGGTCGCGCAGCGGCTGCGCCAGCAGCCAGACCAGCCACCGGTACCGCCTGGCCAGGGAGGCGGTGTCCGGGGTCCTGGCCGGTTCGTCCCGCTGCGGCTCCCGGGTGCGGTAGGCGTCGAGCAGGTCCCGCCCGCCGGCGCCGTCGGCCACCTCCCGGCTGAAGGCGAGCCAGTCGTCGAGGGAGTCGAAGCGCGGGCAGAGGTCGCGGGTCTCGTGGTCCTGCCACCACACCCGCCCGTCCCCGCGCATGTCCAGCACCGTGTAGTCGTCGCCCTCGTCGTCCAGGACGAAGAACCCCGCGAGGGTCTTGTCGATCGCCCCGAAATACGAGTAGTTGATGCCGAGGTGCGCCTCGACGAGGTCGTCGACGGACGGGTCGGTCAGGTTCTCGTCCGCCGCGGCCTGCGTCCGCACCGGGATCGGCAGCCCGTAGAACCGGGAGACCCGGTCGTGTTTTCCCATTGATGCGCCCCTGCCGATGAAGCGGTCCCCGCAGACCGCGAGCTCAAAAGGCAGACTTTACTCAGACAATCACATATCGGAAGGCGACATGATCAAGCCGGCCGCCCGGGACCGATTCCCGCTCACCGGGCGGGGCCTCAGCGCTGTCGGACCACCCGGGTCTCGTCCCAGACCGGCTCCGGCGACTCGTAGACCCGCCCGTCGGAGCCGAAGACCAGGTAACGGTCGAAGTCGTCGGCGAACCAGCGGTCGTGGGTGACCGCCACCACGGTCCCGTCGAAGGCGTCCAGTCCCTCCTGCAGCGCCTCCGCGCTGGCCAGGTCCAGGTTGTCAGTCGGCTCGTCCAGCAGCAGCAGCGTGGTCCCGGACAGCTCCAGCAGCAGGATCTGCAACCGCGCCTGCTGCCCGCCCGAGAGCGTCTCGAAGCGCTGCTCGGCGATGGTTCCGGCCAGCTCGTAGCGGGCCAGCGCCTTCATCGCCTCGTTCTTCAGCCTGGCGTGCTCGGTCATGACGATCTCGCACGGCGTCCGACCGAGCAGCTCGGGACGGGCGTGGGTCTGGGCGAAGTGGCCGGGGACGACCCGCGCGCCGAGCCTGGCGACCCCGTTGTGCCGGATCTCCTCCCCGGCGAGCAGCCGCAGGAAGTGCGACTTGCCGGAGCCGTTGGAGCCCAGCACCGCGACCCGCTCGCCGTACCAGATCTCCAGGTCGAACGGCTTCATCAGGCCGGTGAGCTCCAGCCCCTCGCAGATCACCGCCCGCTTGGCGGTCCGGCCGCCCTTGAGCCTCATGCTGATGAACTGGTCTCTGGCTGCGGCCTCGGGCGGCCCCGCCTCCTCGAACCTGCGCAGCCGGGTCTGGGCCGAGTGGTAGGCGGCGGCCATGGTGTCCATGTACTTGGCCTTCTGCTTGAGCATGTTCACCAGGCGCTTCAGCTTGGCGTGCTCCTCGTCCCAGCGCTTCTTCAGCTCGTCGAGGCGCTCGTTGCGCTCCCTCCGCGCCTGCGCGTAGGTGCGGAAGCCGCCGCCGTGGACCCAGACGTTCCCCGACTCGACGGTGACGATCCGGTCGGCCGCGTTGGCCAGCAGCTCCCGGTCGTGGCTGACCAGCACCACCGTCTTGGGCGTCTCCCGCAGCGCCTGCTCCAGCCAGATCTTGCCGGGCACGTCGAGGTAGTTGTCCGGCTCGTCCAGCAGCAGCGTCTGGTCGGGGCCGCGCAGCAGCGCCTCCAGCACCAGCCGCTTCTGCTCGCCGCCCGACAACGTGTTGACCTCGCGGTATTTGCACCGGTCGTACGGCATGCCGAGGGCCGCCATGGTGCAGGTGTCCCAGAGCACCTCGATGTCGTAGCCGCCCGCGTCGGTGTAGTCGGTGATGGCCTGCGCGTAGCGCATCTGCGCCTTCTCGTCCTCGCGCTCCATCATCACGAGCTCGGCGGCCTCCAGCCGCTCGGCGGCCTGCCGTACGCGCTCGGGGGCCACGCTGACCAGCAGGTCGTGCACGCTCCGTCCGTCGCGGATGCCGCCGACGAACTGCCGCATGATCCCGAGCCCGCCGGAGCTCGCGACGCTCCCCTCGATCGGCTGGAGGTCTCCCGCGATCAGCCGCATCAGCGTCGTCTTGCCCGCCCCGTTGGGCCCGACGAGCGCCGCCTTCACACCCTCACCGACCCGGAAGGACACATCGTCCAGCAACGGCCTGCCGTCCGGCAGCACATATGTCAGATGCCCGACCTCGACGTGTCCCACAGCACTTCCCCTACTCTCAGGTCCTCGCGCAGGGTACATGCGGTTTCGTGCACCGGCATCCGGATTTTCCACAGGTACGACGCAGCAGGGTTCTCGATATCACCCCGCAGCAGCGATCACACTTCTGAAAACGTGAGCGCTGTGAATCAGGTTGACCACTCCAAGTAGCAAGCATGCTATGGATGCATAGTACTATTCATCTATGAGGGAACTTCCGCCTCTGCTGCTTCCCCTGCTCCGATCCAACGCTGTCGGCGAGTTGCTCGCCTGGCTGTACCTCCACCCGGAGAATGAATATTCGACGACCGATCTCGCCCGGCGGACGGGTGCGTCCCAGCCGACCGTGAGCCGCGAAGCCGACCGGTTCGCCGCGGCCGGGCTGACCAAGGAGAGACGGCACGGCAACCTCCGTCTCATCCGCGCGGACACCGACACGATCGTCGCCAAGCCGCTCACCGATCTGTTGGCGGTGACCTTCGGTCCGGCAGCCGTCCTGCCGCCCCTCCTCCAGCCGATTCCCGGCATCGAGGAGGCGTACATCTACGGCTCCTGGGCTGCCCGGCATGCGAACCGTCCCGGGCCGATCCCCCGGGACGTCGATGTCCTTGTCGTGGGATCAGCCGATGAGGACGAACTCTACGATGCGGCGCGAGAAGCCGAACGGATCCTGGGCCGCGAGGTGAACATCAGTCGGATCTCTTCCGCGTCGTGGGCCACCGACCTGGAAGACCCGTTCGTGACGTCCCTGCGGAGCAAGCCCCTCCACCCCCTGATCCAGAACCGGAGCACAACGTGAGATGGATGCAAGGACGCGACCGGATCGACGCGATGCTGACCGCCGGCCAGTTGGAGCGGGTACCGCCGAGCCGGGAGCACGCCGACACCATGCTCGTCCAGGCCGAGCGGCATATCGCACATCGCCCGCAGCGGCATCGGGACAGACCCCACAGGGGCCTACCAGCTCGTCTACGACGCCTCCAGAAAAGCTCTTGCATCGATTCTGGAGAACCAGGGACTGCGCGTCACCAGCAGAGGCGGGCATCTCGCGGTGCTGGACGCGGTCACGGCTCAGCTGGATCCCCCGCTGGGTCAGGCGCTCCGTTCCTTCGACCGGATGCGCCGCCGCCGCAACAGCGCTGAATATCCTCGTCCCGAGACTCCGGAGATCACCTCCGACGACGTCATGCAGGACATGGAGAAAGCCGAGCAGTTCATAGCTCTCGCCGCCAAGGTGCTGGACCAGATGAGCCCGTACTGAAGCATTCGATCAGCTCGCGGTAGGCGTCCCTTGCATCGCACGCCGTATCGTCGGAGAACAGCGCGACTTCCCACGCTCCCATGAAGGCTCCCGGCGTCCTTGCAATCGCTCCGGCCCGTCCACTCCCAGCCCGCCTTAATGATCACACGAGGCTGGTTCTCTCTGTCAGGTTTCCCCGTTCAGTTCCGCACGACTGATCGGGGATACGCGGCAGGTCCACCATCGTGCACCCAGAAATCGCGGTTCACAGGGGGTCATATCCTGCACGTGGGCTGAGCGACCTCGACGTGTCCCACAGCGCTTCCCCCACTCTCAAGTCCTCGCGCAGGGTGCATGCCGGTTTCCCCCGCAGGCACCCGGATATCGGAGTACGGCTCCAGCCAGGTCGGCCGGCACCGGGACGGATCCGGCCGCCCCCCTGTCACGCGATCGGCCACAGCAGTGATCTGGAATCTTGAGCTCCGCCCGAATCCGCCCCACTATGAGGAGGACTCGACGTCTTCCGGCTGGAGTTGGCATGACGGCGACCGCGGGAACCCCCACCGTCCTGGAGCTGATCGGCATGCTGGTCGATCCTGCGGCACGGCCCGACCCCTATCCGCTCTACGCCCGCATCCGGGAGCTCGGGCCGGCGGTGCTGGACCTGGGCGGCGAGGAGGTCCCGGGCGTCGTGCTCTCCTCCTACCGGGAGTGCGAGGCGGTGCTGCGGGATCCGCGGATGAGCAGCCAGCGCAGCCGCAACCGGCGGCTGTCCGACCTGCTGCCGGCCGACGCGCCGTCCTCGGTGGGGCAGCGGTGGTTCCTCTCGCTCGACCCGCCGGACCACACGCGACTGCGGCGGCTGGTGTCGGCGGCGTTCACCGCCCGGCGGGTCGGACAGCTCGCGGGGCGGATCTCGGAGCTGGTGGACGGGCTGCTGGACCGGGCCGCGGAGCGGGAGGGGGAGTTCGACGTCGTCGAAGGTCTCGCGTACCCGCTGCCCATGACGGTGATCTGCGAGATGCTCGGCGTGCCGGAGGCCGACCAGGAGCAGGTGCGCGAGTGGTCCTCCCGGCTGACCCGGCTGATCGACGGCTTCGGCGCGACGCCCTCCGAAGAGTCGCTGCAGGGGCTGCTCGCCCTGAACGTCTACCTGAACGAGCTGGTCGGGAGCCGTCAGGCCGACCCGGGCGACGACCTGGTCTCCGCGTTGATCGCGGTGCGCGAGGACGGCGACTCCCTCAGCCACGACGAGCTGGTGTCCATCGTCGCCCTGCTCCTGGTGGCGGGGCACGAGACGACTGTGAACCTCATCGCCAACGGCGCGCTGGCGCTGCTGCGCCATCCGGACCACTTCGCCGCGCTGCGCGGGAGTCCGGAGCTTGCCGCCGCGGTGGTGGAGGAGACGCTCCGGTACGACCCGCCCGTGCAGATCACCGCCCGGGTGACCACGGAGGACATGGAGCTCTCCGGCGTACGGCTCCGGCGGGGCGCCCCCGTGGTCCTCCTGCTGGCCGCAGCGCACCGCGATCCGGAGGCGGCCGGGAACCCGGACCTCTTCGACCCGCGCCGTTCCGAGATCAGGCATCTGGCCTTCGGACTCGGCCCCCACTTCTGCCTGGGCGCGCCGCTGGCACGCCTGGAGGCTCGGCTGGCGCTGACCCGGCTCGCTCAGCGCCTGCCGGAACCGGCCCTGCTGCGGGACCCGCCGTACCGCGAGCACGTCAATCTGCGGGGACCGCGGAGCATCAGCGTGCCCCGGCCGGCATCCGCCGGGTGACCGCCGTACGGCTCGTCCCCTCCGTCAGAGATCCTCGTCGCGGATGACGTCGAGGTCGAGGAAGCGGGGCGGCCCGTCGCACAGGTCCTGCATCCGGCGGGACAGCGCGTCGGTCTCGGGCAGCCTGCTGTTGCGCATCGCCTCCTCGTAGGACGGGAACTGCACGATGGCCACGTAGTGGCCGGTGCGGCCGTGGTCGCGGGCGAGCGTCGTGTGCGTGGCCGTGGCCTCCCCCGCCGTCGACTCCCGCCACTCGTCCATCAGCTGCTGGACGTCCTGCTCGCGCTCGGTGTCGAACTCGATGACCTGAACGAAGCTCATGAGACTCTCCTTCTTGTGGTCGTCACTATCGACTCCACGCCCACCCGAAAGCACAAACAAGGAGAATCAGGTCAAAACGGGCCCGTCTTTCCATGGCCTGACGGGCCCCCGAGACGGGCGAGGAAGCGCGCGATGAGCGGAGCGATCTCGGGAAGCCTCTCCTCCAGGGCGAAGTGCCCCGTGTCGAACAGGTGCAGTTCGGCCTCGGGCACGTCCCGCAGGAAGGCCCGGGCGCCCTCCTCCACGAAGAAGGGGTCGCGGCGACCCCAGACGATCAGCGTCGGCGGCCGGTGCTCCCGGAGCCAGGCCTGCCATTCGGGATAGCGTGCGACGTTGTCCCGGTAGTCGAGTGCGAGGCTGATCTGGGCCTCCTTGCGACCGGGCAGGTCGAGGAAGTGCTGGTCGAGGGTCCAGCCGTCGGGAGCGATCAGAGCGGGGTCGTCCGCGCCGCCTTCGTACTGCCCTCGCGTGGCTTCGAGGGTCAGGATCGGCAGGATCTTCTCCTCCTCTCCCGGCCGGATGGCGATGAACTCCCGGGCCGCCTCGCTGAGCCCCTCCTCGTAGGCGTTGCCGTTCTGCACGACCAGCCCGGTGATCCGCTCCGGGCGCCGTACGGCCAGCCGGAGCCCGACCGGCGCCCCGAAGTCGAACACGTAGATCGCGAGCCGGTCCAGGCCGAGCCGATCCACGAACCCCTCGACCACGTCGGCCAGCCGGTCGAAGGAGTAGCGGAACCCCGCCGGGACCTCGGTGCGGCCGAACCCCGGGTAGTCGGGAGCGACCAGGTGGTAGCGGGTCCCGAGGGCGTCGATCAGCCGCGTGAACTGGTGCGACCCGGAGGGGAAGCCGTGCAGCAGGAGCAGCGTGGGGGCGTCGCGGGGACCGGCCTCCCGGTAGAAGACGCGCACCCCGTCCACGTCCGCGAACCGGTGGGCAACGTGCGGCACAGTCATCTCACGCACATCCTTCACTCGACGATGCATCGGTTATATCCGGCATGCTTCTAACGGGTCAATATGATTTTTGCCGTTAGAATCTCGAGCCTCCCGCCGTGCCGCGCACGTCGGCACCGGCCTGGGGCGGCGGCCGGGTGCGGGCGCCGGAATCGCCCCGAAATAACCTCGGCACCACCGCTGTTGCACAGCGTGCATCGGGACCACGGCGGTCCGGGCGCGTGTTCGTCTTTCCGCGTGAAAGGTCCCTCCCCCATGGTTCTCCCGCTCTCCATCCTCGACCTGGCGCACATCGGCAAGGGGGAGACGGCGAGCGACAGCCTGAGCGCGAGCGTGGACATGGCCCGGCGCGCCGAAGAGCTGGGCTACCGGCGGATCTGGTACGCCGAGCACCACAACATGCCGACCATCGCGTCCTCGGCGACCAGCGTGCTCATCGCCCACGTCGCCGCGCACACGCGGACGATCCGCCTGGGGGCCGGCGGGATCATGCTCCCCAACCACGCCCCGCTGACCATCGCCGAGCAGTTCGGGACCCTCGAGACACTGCACCCGGGCCGCATCGACCTGGGTCTCGGCCGGGCGCCGGGCAGCGACCAGCAGACCATGCGCGCCCTGCGCCGCGCGCCGGCGGCCGCGGACGACTTCCCGCAGGACGTCCTGGAGCTGCAGGGCTACCTGACCGGCCGGTCCCGGATCCCGGGCGTCGACGCGACCCCGGGCAAGGGCACCGACGTGCCGCTGTACATCCTCGGCTCCTCGCTGTTCGGGGCCAGGCTCGCCGCCGCGCTCGGACTTCCGTACGCCTTCGCCTCCCACTTCGCCCCGGACGCCCTCCAGGACGCCGTCGCCGTCTACCGGCGCGAGTTCAAGCCGTCCGCGCAACTGGACCGGCCGTACGTCATCGCCGGGGTCAACGTCATCGCGGCCGACACCGAGCAGGAGGCGCAGGAGCAGTTCCTGACCGCCAAGCGCAAGCGGGTGAGCCTGTTCCTCGGGCGGGGCCGGACGTTCACGCCCGAGGAGGCGGACGCGATCCTCGCGTCCCCGGCCGGGCAGCAGATCCTGCGGATGACCACGTACTCCGCCGTCGGCACCCCGGCCGAGGTGGAGGACTACCTCGGCCGGTTCGCCGGGCACGCCCAGGCCGACGAGCTGATCGTCGTCTCCGCGGCCCCCGGCAGGAAGGCCTGGCTGCGCTCCATCGAACTGCTGGCCGACGCCCACGGGCTGACCCCCGCCTGACGCCGGCCCCGGGCTCCTGCGAGGGGACCGGCACCGGTCCTCGGGGCAGCCGGGCCGGCGCAGGCGGCCCTCACGTCAGTCGTCGCCCCGGCCGAGGAGGACGTCCTGGCCGCCGCGGTCGCCACCGTCCTCGGCCGAGCCCTCAGCTTCGTCCCCGGTGCCGGTGTCCGGCGGGGGCGGCGCGGGCCGGCAGCTCCGGCCGCAGCCGCCGAACCGGGCGGGGTCGACCGGGGTGAACGGCGTCGGCTCGACGTTCTTCAGCGCCGCCAGCATCGTGTCCCTCCAGATCGGGCCAGGGATGCTGGCGCCGAACACCGAGCCGTAGTACCGGCCGCCGATCGTGACGCCGATCAGCTTGTGGTCCTGCGAGCCGCGCGGGTCGCCGATGCTGACCGCGCCGGCCAGGTCCGGGGTGAATCCGGCGAACCACGCGGTGGCATAGCTGTCGGTGGTGCCGGTCTTGCCGGCCGCGTCGCGGCCGATGCCGCCCACGGACCGCATCGTTCCCTCGGTGAACACCCCGGACAGCACGTCGGCCGCCGCGTCGGCGACCTCCGGGTCGAGCGCCTGGCGGCACTTGGGCCGATAGTTCGTGACCTTGCCGTCGCGATCGGTGATCCGGGTGATCGCCATCGGCGCGCAGTACTTTCCGCGCGCGCCGATGGCGGCGTAGGCGTTGGCCACGGTCACCGGGTCCATCTCGTTGATGCCGAGCGTGAACGTCTCGAACTCCTGGAGCCTCGCCCCGTCGGAACGGTGGATGCCCAGCGACTTGGCGATCTTGACGGTGTCGCAGAGCCCGACCCGCTGCTCCAGTTCCATGAAGAACGTGTTCACCGAGCCCCACGTGCCGGTCTGCAGGGTCTTCCAGCCGGGGCTGCCCTCGTCGTTGGTGACGGTGTGGTTCGGGTCGCCGATGGGCTCGCCCTTGCAGGTCTTGAACGCCGAGTAGCCCGGGGCCCGGTAACCGGCTCCGGCGTTGATGCCGTCGTCGAGCTTCATGCCCTTCTGCAGCGCGTTGATCAGCGTGAACGTCTTGAAGGTGGAACCGGCCTGGAAGCCGGTCCCACCCCCGTGCACGGCGTCCGCGACGAGGTTGTAGGAGACCTCGTTGCGAGTCTCGTCCGTGCCGTACACCCGGCTGGCGGCCATGGCCTTGATCGCCCCCGTTCCTGGCTGGACCAGGGCCTCGGCCGCCGCCGGGTTGTCCGAGGGGTGCACCCACTTCCTGATCGCCCGCTCCGCAGCCGCCTGCATCACCGGGTCGATCGTCGTCCTGATCGTCAGGCCGCCGCGGTTGAGGAGCTTCAGGCGGGCTCCGGCCGTGGGGCCGAAGTCCGGGTTGTTCAGGATCTCGCTGCGGACGTAGAGGCAGAAGTACGGATGGTCGCTGGTCTCGCAGCCACCGGGGAACTTCATCCCCTTGTAGCCGAGCTTGGCCGCCTTCGCCTTCGCCGCCTCGGCTTCGGTGATCGCGCCCAGCTCGGCCATCCGGTCCAGCACGACGTTGCGCCGCTCCAGCAACCGCTCGCGGTGCTCCCTGCCCAGGCGGGGGTCGGTGGCATTGGGGTTCTGTACGGCACCCGCCAGCGTCGCCGCCTGCGGCAGGGTGAGCTCGTCCGCCCCGACGCCGAAGAACCGCTTGGCCGCCGCCTCGACGCCGTAGGCGCTCGCACCGAAGTAGGCGATGTTCAGATACTTCTCCAGGATCTCGTCCTTGGAGTACTTCGCCTCCACCCCCATCGCGTAGCGCAGTTCGTTGAGCTTGCGCGCGTAGCTGGCCTCCAGCGCCTTGCCCTTCTCGGCGTCGGTCTCGGCGGAGTTGAACAGCACCTGCTTGACGTACTGCTGGGTGATGGTCGATCCCCCCTGGCTCACCCCGCCCGCCTGCAGGTTCTTGGCGAGCGCGCGGATCGTGCCCTCGATGTCGATCGCGCCGTGCTGGTAGAACCGGTAGTCCTCGATCGAGATGATCGCCGTTTTCATGATCTCGGCGACCCGATCCAGCCCGACGGCCTCGCGGTACTGCTCGTAGAACTGCACGATCTCGTTCCCCCTGGCGTCCAGCACGGTCGTCACCTCCGCCGGAGGGGGCTCGGGGAGGTCCATGGGCCTGAGATTCAGTTCGTCGACCGCCGTCATGAAGCCCAGACCCGCGCCGCCCAGGGCCGGCAGAGCGATCCCCGCGATCAGCGCGCCCGCCGCCGTCCCCACGGCGGCAAGACGCATGATCTTCGTTGCGACCCCCGATCGGCTCTCATCCCGTCCGGGCATAAGCCCACGCCGCATGCCGTGCCCCCGTTCTCGTCCCTCAGCAGGGAGGAGCAAAGCAGCTTCACCGGCTGATGTCCAATATCGATATCGATAGTGGATTTATATGGATTTACATATGGCCCCAGCTCGCATCGACCGGCCGTCCGGTGACGAGCGGGTTCAGCCGACCCACTGCCTGACCAGGTAACCGCTCCGGTCGCCGACGGTCGCCTCCTCCCCCTCCCCCTCGTCGCGGTACTCCCGCACGCGCTCGTCGATCCCCTGGACGGCCCCGCCTTCGTAGACGGAGATCTGGACGCAGTAGAACCCGCCCGCGGATCCGGAAGGGCTCAGGGGCCGGGATCGCGTCCCGGGACGGGCGCACCGCGCGGACGGGACTCCGCCCGCACAACGGCGGAGATCACGCGCGGCCTGTGCGGAGGAGATGCATACTCGGCGTCATGGTGCGCCCCTTCCAGCAGGTCGACGTCTTCACCACCACCCCCTACCGGGGCAATCCCCTGGCCGTCGTGCTCGACGGCCGGGGCCTGACGACCGAGGAGATGCAGAGGTTCGCGAACTGGACGAACCTGTCGGAGACCACCTTCGTGCTGCCGCCCGGCGAGCCGGGTGCGGACTACCGGGTACGGATCTTCACACCCGACTCGGAACTGTCGTTCGCGGGCCACCCGACGCTGGGCACCTGCCATGCCTGGCTGGCGGCGGGCGGCACGCCGCACGACCCCGAGGTGATCGTGCAGGAGTGCGGAGCCGGACTGGTGCCGATCCGACGCGGCGGTGAGGGACTGGCCTTCGCCGCACCGCCGCTGCTGCGTTCGGGGCCGGTCGAGGAGTCGCTGGTGGAGCGCGTCGCGCAGATGCTGGGCATCTCGCGCGGTGAGATCGCAGATGCCCGGTGGGTCGACAACGGGCCCGGGTGGGTGGGCGTGCTGCTGGAGAGCGCCGAAGCGGTCCTCGCTCTGACGCCGGGCCTCGTCAGCTGCGACGTGGGCGTGGTGGGACCCCATCCCCCGGGGTCGCCCGAGGCCTTCGAGGTGCGGGCGTTCTTTCCCCATAACGGTTGCACGGTCGAGGATCCGGTGACGGGGAGCCTGAACGCCTCGCTCGCGCAGTGGCTCATCGGCACGGGGCGGGCCGAAGCGCCGTACGTGGCCGCTCAGGGGACCGCGCTGGGGCGGGCCGGGCGGGTGCACGTCTCATGTGACCGGGACGGCACGGTCTGGGTCGGCGGCGGCACGGTCACCTGCATCGGCGGCGAGGTCGATCTGTGAGGAAGACTCCGGGAAGCCCGGTGCGGCTGACACCGCCGGCGGGAGCGCCGACGAGAAGGCCCCACCGGTGGGGGTCTTCCGACCCGGAGCCGCCCCGGGGAATCGAACCCCGGACCCCATTCATCACGAGCGGGGACACGATCGTCCAGGACCGTCCACGGCCGTCTTCCGGTCCTGGTCGAGTGGGGTCTACAGGGTTCCTCAGGCCACGGTCGTCCAGAGCTCTTCTTAGCAAGATCACTTGATTGGGTGCTCGTGTGGGAGAAGGTCACGCACCTTGGTGATGGACCGCTTACTGCTCGCGCCGAACCTGGCGGAGTTACGCCGTCCCCGGGCGAGGCTCAGCTCATCGTTGGGACCACCACGGACCTCGTCGGTGTCATGCTCGTCCTCCCAGAAGCACACCGGTGAACCGCGCCGGGTCTGGTGGAAGGCGGGGAACATCAGCGGAGCACATCACTTTCGCGCTCGTCGAGCTTGGGGTTCGCCAGAGCCCACAGGATCGGCATTCCGGTCGGGGTGCATACCAGGAGCAGGCGAAGGCCCCAGAAGAACCGGCTGTGGCTGGCGCAGTATCGTACCCGCCGGCCCAGCTGGCCATGTCCGAGCGTTTCACCGTCGGGCGCGAGCGACCGCATTCCACCGGGGTGGAGTCGACGATCCAGCGGCTGTCGAACCAGAAGCCGGTGCCGATGGCCAGCAGTCGTACGGCCTTCTTGACCAGCGGTAACGCAGCCCTCAGCCGCTTGTTCCAGCCCGGTTGCCTTGGCACGTACGGGAACATCCCGCCCAGGCGGGAGTCCACAAACCGCAGCCACCGCGACTCGGAGGTGAAACCTAGCATGGCCCGGGCAACGGCAAGCGTGACCAGCTCGGCATCCGTCAACCGTGGTGGACGGCCCCAGCCATCGATCCCCTCCGATCTCGTCGTCGATCTTCACGTAAAGCGCTGTCAGCGGGGCGTCCAGGCTGTTCGCCACATAACGATCTTGGATACCCTGGGCGTGTTCCCGGACACACCGTCAGCATTCGCATCACCGCGACGAGAACGCGGCCCTCGAGTCGAGCCGACTGCCTCCACCTACCCGTGGCAGGGTGGACGGATGACGACGAACCGCGAGTGCTCATCCGATCTCGAACCGTGGTTGGACACCGCCTCGGCCCACGGAGATCTCATTGCGGCGAAGGCGCTCATCTACGACCCCTGCGGGTTCACGTGCTCGCAGCCGGTGCCCGAAGCCGAGGGTGCCGCCTACGCCGCCCACGAGTTCACCCTTGACGGCCTATCCATCCGGTTCCGCGCAGCCAAGACGACCCCCACCAAGGTCGGCCAGTTCGTCACCGTCTGGAAGAGGTCCCCGGCCGGCCCCATCCAGCCCTTCGACGCCACGGACCCCGTCGACCTCTTCGTCATCAGTATCCGCGACCATCACCACTTCGGTCAGTTCGTCTTTCCCGTGGACGCGCTCCGCGAACACGGCGTCGTATCAGCAAACGGTTCCGGTGGGAAACGCGCCTTCCGTGTCTACCCGCCCTGGGTGATCACCACGAACCGCCAGGCCGGCAGTGCGCAGGCGTGGCAGGTGGACTTCTTCTTGAACCTGCACCAGGACAGGCCTTTCGACCTGGCCCGCGCCCAAGGGCTCTACCACCCGCAGGACGGCGCTGGCACAACCACAGGGCCGTCCAGCCGGTCACTCGATCACTGATCGCCTACGATCATTCGGAATGACTCGTCTAGTGCTCCCCGGAGACGGTGCCGTGTGCAATCCTCTCGGCTGTTCGCTGAGATCGGAGAGACACCGAGAGCCGCATCTCCTGGCTCTCGGCGTCGAAGATCACCCCATCACCGATGCCGGGCCCATGCGGGAGACCAGGACCGGCCGGCAGCCGTCGACACCAGCGGTGCCCGTGATGCCCAAGCTCTCCGCGCAGTGTGGCGATGCGCTGGCGTTCCAGCAGCGACAGGTAGCGATCGAAGCGTGCCGACTCGGCCAGGCGGGTCGGTGGAAGCCCGCCGTTCTCCGCTCGCCATCGGCATCCGGTCTTGCGGCCGATACCGACCTGTTTGCACGCCTTCACCGTTCCTACCCCGGAAAGGATCAGCCGCCAGTACTCCGACTCGAGCTCGAGTCACCGCTTGGGTTCGCGAACAGCCATCAACACGCCCATCATGATCAGGTGTGTTGCGGCAAACACCAGAGCCCGCGCGTCGTCTGGAAGTCAGTTTTCACGGCGCTGCTGTACAGCACTCCTCCATAGGAGGCGGCATGGTCTCTTGGTCAGCGCCCGCTGTGCAGGATCTCCATCGCTTGGAGCACGTCCGTGACAACGTGGTCCGCCCTGTGCTCCTGATCCGGCCACGTTCCCCGGTCGACCCAGACCGTACGCAGGCCGGCGGCTCGTCCCCCGCCGATGTCGGCGACCAGGTGGTCACCGATCATCCATCCTCCATCGGCAAGGCTCATCCCGCACCGCTTGGCGGCGATCTCGAACAGACCGGCATCGGGCTTGCGGATGCCTTCGAGCCCGGAGAGCGCGTAGGCGTCGACGGCCTCGGCCAGGCCCGTCCGCTGAATCTTCCCGAGCTGGTTGTCCGCCGTCCCGTTGGTGACGATGGCCACCTTCCATCCGGCCGCGCGAAGCCTCTCCAGCCCTTCCCTCACCTCGGATCGGCAGCGGACAAGAGACGGCATACGCTTGCGGTAGCGGCTCCACAGCTCCTCAACCGACTCGGAGAGGGCGAAGTGCTCGCGAACCTTGCCGAAGAAGACCTCACGATGCGGGTAACCCGCCTGGTCGAGAGCGAGCAGCCAGTCAACCGCACCCGGCTCAAGACCGTGCTCCTCGACGAACCCAGCAGTCCACACCCGGAACGCCTCGCCCAGGTTCACGAGCGTGTTGTCCAGGTCGAAGAGCGCCAACCGTTGCACGCCAACACCCTACGTGCACACCTTCCGATGGATCATCCGCGCTATGGAGCGAGGACTACCCGCACTTCGGCAAGGGCGGCGGCTGAGACCGGGGCCGACATCGCAGGGTGATACCCGGCCTGCGGTCCGACCTCTCGTCAATTCTCAATGTCTCCGGCCGTCTCACACTCTCGTGTGTCCTCGTTGTGCCCTGCCCGCGGAGATCCAGGTCATCTCCCATCTCGCTCACGCGTAGTCGGCGCGCGGCTGGACGATGCCGGGCCCGCCCGTGTGCGGCGTCGGCACATAGCCCTCCGCGGGAGCCGGAAGAGCATCGATGCAGGCGGGTGAGCAGGCGTTGACCAGGAGAGGCAGCACATCGGTGCCGACCCGCAAGGAGATCCAGACCTGGTGGAGCCCGGCCGCTGCGATCGACCGGTCGCAGACGCTGCACGCCCCGATCGCGTCGGTACCCCACACCCTGGGGTCGAGATCGCTGGTGTCGAGGTCGCGGGTCGATTCCCTGCCCGGCTGGAGGGGAGGGAACGGCGGACGGATCTTGACGTTGCCGTACAGCGAGCGGGTGCTGACCGTGCTACCCCTCAGCTGCGGGCACCGGGTCAGCTCGTAGGGGAACCAGTGCAGGCGGTGCGAGGTGTAGGGGGTGAACTGCCGCAGGCCGGTCATGGAGCCGATCTCCGGCGGGATGCGCACCAGGTTGCTGCCGTAGAGCACCAGGTGTTTGACCTCGGTGAGTTTGGCGATGGTCGGAGGCAGGGTGATGATCTGGCGCCGTTCGTCCGGGCTGAGCTCGGCCAGGGGCCGGAACTCCTCCCGGCCGTCGGCCGCCGCTTCCTCCACGAGATCGAGCAGGCGGTGCCACGCAGCAGACGCCGTGTCCTGACGTTCGGCGTGGAAGCGCACCACGCGCGGCCGTCGGCGGACCCTGTGCTGGTCGAAGCACCGGCAGATCTCCTTGCCGGCCACCCGTCCGCCTCCACCGACGGCACCGGCCGGTCGGCTCGCGGGCGGGGTGGCGTCGTCCTGCATAGACGCACGCTAGCGTGATCCGTCCTGACTCGATCAACCGCCGCGGCGAGCCGCACGAGATGTCCCCCGGCTTGTGCGGCGTCATCCGGGCAGACCGGCACGTCCCGATCCTGCAGGAGGAAGCGTTGTCGTGCCCGGTGGGTACCCTCCCGAGCGTGGCAGTACCCGAGCTCATCCCCATCGCATACGAACCCGACTATCACACCGACACGATCGGCCACTGGGACGGCGGACAGTTCCTCGGCTCCGTCGTGACCGCCTTCCCCGAGGGCTACACCCACACCGACGACTGGCCGGCGCACGAACGCTGGTACGCCGTTCTGCACACCTTCGACGCCTCCGGCCACCATCTCGGCTCCCGCATCGAGCGCACCGGAACCGAAGCCGACCATCGGGCGTCCGCCGACACCGCCCAGGACCTGGTGAAGCGGTGGCTCGATGCGCTCCCCGGCCACCGCTTCGGCGACATCGCCATCCGACCCTTCCGGTACGAGTTCGACGGCGTGCTGTTCGGCCTCGTCATCGAGACCTTCGAAGGCGACCAGCACGCCGAGCTCTATCCGGAGGGCATCGGCTTCTACGAGCCCTGGGACGGGTCCTACGACACCTGACCGCTTGGTCCGTATGGCGGGGTACCGGCGTGCAGCGTGCCCAGGGGTTCAGGGTGTCGGCTGGAGGTGGACGAGGATCATCCGGTTGTCCTCGTCTTGCCTGTAGGTGGCGCGGACCCTGTACCGGCCGGGTTCGAGATCGATGGTGAGCCGGTCGGCAGCCTCCAGCTCGGCGCCGGGAATCGTGGAGTCGAAGGGCACGACCGCCTCCTGTACCTGCCAGATCAGGTCTTCTTCACCGTCCCAGTCCGGTTGCCCGGTGAGGGCTCGCTTGGCCGCCGCGACCGACTCGGTTTCGGAGTATGCGGCGGCCCAGCGCACGAAGAGGCGTTCAGTCGTCAGGTAGGTCGTCATGGCCGGTTCGTCGCCGAGGACGAGGGCCTGTTGCGTACCGACGGCGATGAGGCCGATGTAGCCCTCAACGGCACAGGCGCGACCGTAGTCACCCCAGGTCTCTACGGGACCGTCGTTGTCGTCCACGCCCGCCCAACTGCGCGGTCCAGACTCAGGAATCGGAAAAGGCCCTCCGGGATCATCCCGGAGGGCCTTTCACCTGCGGAGCCGCCTTGGGGAATCGAACCCCAGACCCCTTCATTACGAGTGAGAGGCGGTGCCCAGGTCGGCGGGCTCGCGCCCTGGCCGGACGGTAGGTACGGGCCGGTGGGGTGTGATCGTGTAAGGCGGTGTTGCTGTACGGCGCTGCTGTACAGCACTTCCCGTGAGCTGCGGGGTGATCTCCCGGTCAGCGCTCGCTGTGCAGGATCTCCATCGCCTGGATTACGTCGGTGACGACGTGGTCGGCCTCGTGCTCCTGGACCGGCCGCGTTCCCCGGTCGATCCAGACGGTGCGGAGGCCGGCGGCTCGTCCCCCGCCGATGTCCTTGACGGGATGATCACCGACCATCCACCCGCCATCGGCCAGACTCATGCCGCACCGCCGAGCGGCGATCTCGAACAGGCCGACATCGGGCTTGCGGATGCCTTCGGCTCCGGAGAGCGCATAAGCGTCGACGGCCGCGGCCAGGCCTGTCCTCTGGATCTTGCCGAGCTGGTTGTCCACCGTTCCGTTGGTGACGATGGCCACCTTCCACCCGGACGCATGCAGCCGCGCCAGCCCGTCCATCACCTCAGGCCGGCAGCGCACCAGATACGGCATGCGCCTGCGGTAACGGCCCCACAGCTCCTCAACGGTGCCGGTGAGAGCGAAACGCTCACGGACCTTGCCGAAGAAGACCTCACGATGCGGATAGCCGGCCTGGTCGAGAGCGATCAGCCAGTCGATCGCCTCGTGCCCGAGGCCATGCTCGTCAATGAACTCCGCAGCCCACATCTGGAATGCCTCATCCAGATTGATGAGCGTGTTGTCCAGATCGAAGAGCGCGAGCCGCTGCACGCCAATACCCTACGTGCACGTCTTCCGATGGATCACCCGCGCTACAAACTGAGGACTACCAGCACTTCAGCAAGGGCGGCGGCTGAGACCTGGGCCGACGTCGTGGGATGGCCCCTGACCTGCGGTTCAGCATCTCATCAGTTCCCGGTGTTTCCCACCGTCTCACACTCTCGTGTGCCCTCGTTGCGCCCTAGGCAGCTAGAGGCGAAGTCGGCAAGGTGCTTCCAAAGCGAGTTGCAAGTGTAGGTAAGGCATGGAAATATTTCCCGGGTGAACCTACACCCCCGTGACGTCGTCCAAGAGATCTTGAAGCGGCACCTCAACACGCTCGGGAAGGCACGACACCTTCTCGATGAGGGCATCCAGTACACGGCAGCTCAGTGGGAAGACAAGATCCCCAGGTTCCGGGAGATGGACGCCTGCGCCAGGGCGAGCGACATCCGCCAGTACGTCAGTGCTTGCTGGGCTCGCTCCCCGAAAGACACTCTCGACTTGGAGGTCCGCTTCAACAACGGCCTCCTGCTGCACGACGACTCGGCCGGTAGGCGCATGAGGGTGAAGACTCGCCCACGCAGCCCCAAGACCGGTGCACCCCTTCCCGTCACCGACGCCTCACCCCAGATGGATTTGTTCGGCAACGTGGTTTCCCCTGCCCTGTACGAGATAGCAGTGTTGTGGTCAATCGACTTCCGTACCGCAACCTTGGGCGCGGCCACCCTCGCAGCCGTGGACTTCGGCATCGACGACAACGGACCCGTGTTCATCTACGCCGAAGAGGAGATCCCGGCCCTTTCGGCCGGTGACGACAGAGGGGGCGAGGAGGGCGGGCAGCCTGCCGACCCGCAGCCTGCCGGCTTCGGTCCCACCGATGACTTCAACGAATTCCTGGGCGACCAGGAGGAAGATTTCGGCCCCAACCCGGCCTAACCGTAAAACAGGGTGCGCCTACCCAGCGCACCCTTCCAGATACTGTGAGTAATATATAATTATGTCTATGATTTATGGAGACCGAATTCGTCAAGCGCGGATCCTTCGACAGGAAAAGGTTGGCGATATAGCCGGCGTCCTCTCATGCAGCCCTTCCACTCTATCGAAGTGGGAGCGGGCTGAGAGGTTCTACATGCCTCCCGATAAGCTCGCTCTTCTAGTGAGCCACCTACGATTCCCGTCTGAGTTCTTTACATATCCTCCCAGCGCCCCCATCACGGATACGGACCTCCTATTCAAAGCACCTAAGAGTACTTCCAAGAGAGAGAAAGATTTCCTTCGGGAATTCATGCACTTCATCTCGGAGATTATAGGTTGGCTGGACAACCGGCGCCCTCTCCCACCCGTGGTGATTCGACCACAGCGAGCAGACTCTACCTCCATGGAAGAGATAGCAAGAGAGGTTCGCAAGAGCATCGGCCTTAGCATCAACGAGCCAATCGACTATTTAACGCATCCGATTGAACGCGCTGGCGTCGTCGTTGCAGTGCGGCGCCGGAAGATCAGCGAAGCTTCCATGGATGCTGACGACTCCCCTGGACCGCGCGAGCGCCATGAAGGATGCTCGACATGGGTGGGAGAGTTCCGGGAACGACCTCTAATCATGATGCGTGCGGTAGACACCTGGGAAAAAACACGATGGGTTCTTAGTCATGAACTCGGCCACATCGTGCTTCATGCTGGCCGCATGCCCGTAAATGAAACGGCAGAGGAAGAAGCTAGCCAATTTGCTAACGAATTCCTTGCACCCATCGAGTCAGTTACAAATGATCTACCGAGAACAATCACTCTCGCTGCACTCGCAAAGGCGAAAATGAAGTGGGGCATCTCTATTTCTGCTCTTATTCGCCACTTGCACCACAATAAGGTGATTAGCGACCAGCGAAAGCAAACTCTTTACGCGCAACTATATACGCGCAGAAATCCCGAAACAGGTCGTTCTTACGGGGTGACGGAACCAGGATGGGATGCACGCGTTCCCGAAAGGCCCAGGCTGATAGCCGCATGGTTAAGCCATACGGTAGGCAGCACAATCCCGGAGATAGTTTCCCACACCTCTGAGATCTGGCCTTCGGATCTACTCTCTGAGGTCATTGCTGAACAGAGATCTGCTCCAGCGCGCGCCCGGTTTACAGGAAAACCAAAGGTCACACCGCCTAGCGGAGCCCAGATAATTCCTATGCCTACCCGCGGCAGCTTCGGGAGTCGCCAAGCCCAGTAAATACGATCTTCCTGTCGCCATACAGTCCAAGGCGAAACCAAGATCGCGATTTCAAAGTTTGCGATGCGGTCCGCTTCCAAGGCGGGCCGCTAACAAATTAACCCCCTCGATAGCGCACTCATTTATTCTCCGGCAATGCGTCCTTTATTGCAGGGCCCAGGTCCGGGATATACGATGGGCGGGGCGCGTTAACCCGGTCCGGAGCGATCGCCGGCGCGAACGGCGAGTAGTGGACACGACAGCGGGCGCGCCGGGGGTTGCTCCGGCGCGCAGGGGTCTGGGGGCTGCGAAGCCCCCCAGCGATAGCGGTGCCCAGCCCGGCCATCGTCCGAACATGCCATTTTTAACGCCCCTCAAGCCGTGAAATGTGAAGTCGAATCAGTGAAATTATTCTTTCCAGCTCGGCTCGATCAACTCTTCCTCTAAATCCATGCGCTACATTGTTGCGCATTTGCAGAATCTCTCGCAGTTCCGCGACTTCTTGCTCACTCAAGCTCGCCTGCTTTGAGTATGTTTGAATCAGCTGGCCAACCCCGATATATCTGCGTGAATCCTTAGACTGGCTTCCGTATCGATCAAGAAGCATCTTTTCCAGGTGAGCCCACCCGAAGATTAGCTGAGCTTGCATTCCGGAGAGTGCTGCTAGCTCGACTGCATTTGAAGCCTTTTCCCTGGCGCGATAACTCGAAGTTGCAGCACGCACAGAGAATATCGCGGTCGCTGTCGCGGCAAGCGAAACAAGGATTCCCAGAGACGATGCGAGTTGATCGGCCTCGCTAAATCCACGATTAACTGCTATAAGAACAGTTGCAGCAAGAACTAGTACCGCCAACGCAGCCGCTGATATTGCAATAGCGGTTCTTTGAAATCGATGACGATTGATTCTAACCTGACTCGCCGCCGCCTCTTGGTTGATCGCGAATCCAATTTGATCCAAAGCTGAAATTATCTCTTGCAATGTGATTTCTTTAGATGATGTGACGCGAGAGGCCTGCTCTTTACGTGCAATCTCTATGAGACTGCTACGGAACTCAGCTACCGACTGATCGAGAAGCTCCTCAGCTTCTCTAGTCATAGCCGGGTCTCCTGATGACGGTTCGCGTATATCATTATCGGTCATCTTGAGCCCCAATGTATGCTTAGCAGCAGAAGAACCGCACATACAACAAACCCTATGGCACCCCAAGGTGTGGTGATATTGTTAACGAAAACACCACCAACAAACGTTGAGGACCCACCAACGACTGCAGCAATTACCTGTTTCTTATCTGGACTCCGGCGCACGTATCCATTCCGCACCCAGTACGCCATGTTTACTACCATTCCTGGGGTGATCATGGGATCACCGCTTCCAAGATGCTGGCCAGCGGCGACTCGCGAAGCCTCGGTGAGGACCTCCTGGCCATGTTCAGCAAGGGCCTCGCACAAAGCTTTGCGCGTCTGCTCGGGGAGCTGGGAGCTACCTTGTATCAGAACATGCAGCTCGTCCGACGGCTCGACCACAATCAGAGCTTAGCGGCACCAGGATTCGCCTGCACGGCTTAGGGTTTAACCGCAGATGCTACTAACGTTGCGAACTTGACGGCTGGAAGCGCGTGGGCGGCGCGGCCGCGACCGGCCGAAGAGCCGCAGCGCGGCCGGCGACCGCCCGACGCGCGGCGGGCCGCGGAGCGGACCGCCTTTAAAGACGTAGAGAAAGTTCTCACCCGATTCGGGATCATGCTCCTGACCTGGATGGTTCTAGCTGCGCTTCGGCTGTGAGGTCTCAGGTGATACTTGACACCTGATGGGCTGTCTCCGATAGCGGTCAAACCTGTTCCGGCGGGTGAGGCGTGCTCGTTGGGGAGCAGTCCGGCATTGTGGGGGCGTGGGCAAGGTGGACACAGAACCGGTCACGCTTGAGGTACCGAGGTACTCCGCGGATAGGGGGCTACCGCGTCTGTGGCCGGCTGAGTACTTCCTTTAGGTCCTGAGCAGCGACGGCTATGTGACTATCGAGGGCGACTCGGCTGGGCTGCGGGGTCTGGCGGTGCAGTTGCTGTCTCTGGCGGGGGCTGACGTACCCCCCGGGTATGCGCATGATCTAGAGGGTTATCTACCGGCGGAGCTTGAGCCTGGATCAGTCCCCCTCGTGTTGCTCAGAACTCTTGAGACCAACCGTTCCTAGCCGGTGCGTTCCGATCAGCTCTGCTGATCTCAGGTGGTAGCGCCTACTCGGCTGCTTCACCGGCTTCGGCTGCGCGCTCTTCTTCGGTGGTGACGAAGCTGCCCATGCCGCGTTCGGTGCGGATCCATCGATCCTTGCGGAGGGCGTTCATGACCTTCTGCGCGGTTTGGGTGGCGATGCCGAACTCTTGGGTCAGGTCGATGACCGAGGGGATTCGCTGACCGGGCCTGTACTGACCATCCTCGATGCGCTCAACGATGATGTCTCGCACCTGTCGCCACCTGGGCAGATCGTCGCGCAGCTCGGTCATGACCACACGGTAGAAGCCGATAGTGCAGGGCACTCCAGCGGAACATACTGCGGTGTTCTATGGTGTACTACGGTATTGCGAGCTTATGATGCGGACATAGCGACGATGGCAGAGCGATTAGCAACCCGTTGTCCGATCCGTACGACCTGCGGTGATGCCTCCGCCTCCCTGGCATCGCCGCCCTGTTCCTGATCGGCGAGTCTGCGAGGTGACATCATGTCCGGGCCGAGCTTCGACATCGCGCCGTATCACAGTACGCATCCTGTCCCCGCTCGGGCCGGTCATGAGCGGGTGGAGTGGCGTAAGAGCGTCCCTCGGGCGGATCGGGTCCGAGTCATTGAGCACACCTGCGAGTGCCGCACGGTGGTCTACGAACTGTGTGCGGCGGCGGGGGTGGTCTTCATCCGACGATAACACCGCAAAGACGGCGTGATCACCGTGCGGGAGAGCGAGTGGCTGCGCACGACGGAAGGCGAACGGTTGTGGACGGCGATCCTTCAGGGGCTCGCTCGTTGACCACTCCCCCGGCAGGGGCATCGAGAACGGAGAGCAACCCATGTCCAGCATGCCCGGATGGATCGCTCAGGCTCTTCCGGCCGCGCCGACTGCGAGCGCCGTGAACACCGCGACCGACACTCCCGTGATCGAGGGGTGGCGTACCGAGTTGAGCGGGTGGGGTGTCTTCTACGCGCGCCGCGATCCCGAACGGCCGCTGACCCCGCATGAGGTGGCCTGCGGGCTGGTGCGTCACCTGGTCGCGGACACAGCAGCGGAGCTGGTGCGGCTGGCCGAGGAACAGCGCCGGATCAACGATGAGCTACGGCGCCCGTTGGTGTGCCCGTTCTGCGGGCGTGGCCCCGGGGATGCGCCGGTGATCGTGACGGTGGATGAGTCATCGATCACGGCGGAGCGCTGTGCCCGCGGCGGTGATGGGGGCGGGGTCGCGTGCGAACACGAGGATGTCGAGTGGACCTATCAGCGTCCCCTGCCGGACGGGGCGCGCTGCCGATCGTGTGGCACCTGGTGGCGACTCGACCTGATCCCGGACGCCGTCGCCGCCCGGCTCAGCGGGGGCATCCCTCCTCGTGAGGGCATCCGGCCGCCCGCAGACGATCGTAGGCCGTGATGATCTCGCGTGCCGCCGCGTCCGGGTTCAGGTGGTCGGTGTGCAGGCGCAGGTGAAAGAACCCGGCGTCGGTGTGGGCCTCCAGGTCGGTGAGCGTCTCATCCCACGCGCTCAGGCGCTTTTCGGTGTCCCTTCCTGTCAAAATGGGTAGAGGTGGAAAACAAGCACGAAACTCTGTCGTGAGGGCGGGGAAGGAGACATCCCCTCGTGGACGCACAGCAACCAGAGCACGAGGTTCCCGACCCTGAGGTACGCGAACGGCCCGTGGCCCGTCGCTACAGCGCGGCCTACAAGGCCCGGATCCTGGCCGAGTACGAGCAGCTCGACAAGGCCGGCAAGGGCGCGCTGATGCGCCGCGAGGGCCTGTACTCCTCGCTGATCTCCGGCTGGAGAACGGCCCGCGACCACGGCGCGGCCCAAGCGCTGGCCCGGCCGGTCGGACGCCCGAAGGCCGACCCGAGGGACAAGAAGATCGAGGCCCTGGAAGGGGAGATCGAACGGCTGCGCGCCGAACTCGGCACGACCCGCCAGGTGATCGAGGTGCAGGGAAAACTCTTCGCACTGCTGGATCAGCTCGCCACCAGCAGCGAGACACCGGATCGGGGCGAGAAGTAGAGGCGGCCCGCCTGATCGAGCAGGCCCAGTACGCGGCGGTCACCGAACTGGAGCCGGTCATCGGCCGCAAGCAGGCGCTGGCCGCGTACGGTGTCGCGCAGGCCACCTGGTACCGCCGCCACCGCAAGAGCCCGCTGCCCGAGCGGCCCGCCCGAGCGCGCCGACCGCACCCGGCCACCCTCAGCCCGGCCGAATGCGAGCACATCCGCGGCCTGCTCAACAGCGAGCGATTCTGGGACCGCTCGCCGACGTCGGTCTACTACATGCTGCTGGATGAAGGGCTCTACCTGGCCTCGGAGTCGACGTTCTACCGGATTCTGCGGCGCCATGGCGAGGTCGGCCGCGATCGCCGCCGCCAGGCCACGCCTGCGAACGCCTCGGTCCCGCACCTGTTCGCCGATGCGCCCAACCGGGTGTGGGCCTGGGACATCACCAAGCTGCGCGGCCCGGACAAGGGCATCTGGTACCACCTGTACACGATCATCGACATCCACAGCCGCTACGTCGTGGGCTGGATGGTCGCCACCCGTGAGTCCGCGACCCTGGCCAGGCGCCTGATCACGGCCACCGCCCGCGCCCAGGGCATCGACGAGGGCACTTTGACGCTGCACGCCGACCGGGGCAGCTCGATGAGGTCCAAGACCGTCGCCGAGTTGCTCATCGACCTGGGCGTGGCCAAGTCCCACTCCCGTCCGCGCACCAGCAACGACAACCCGTACATCGAGGCGAGTTTCAAGACCCTGAAGTACTGTCCAGAGTTCCCGGGCCGGTTCGGCTCCAAAGAGCATGCCCGCCAGTTCTGCGCCGGGTTCTACCGCTGGTACAACCATGATCACTACCATTCCGGGATCAAGTACCAGCATCCCGTCGATGTGCACTACGGCCGCGCCGCGGCCGTGCGCGACCAGCGTGCCGCGGTCCTGGCCGCCGCGCACGCGGCCCGTCCCGAGCGTTTCCCCCACGGCCCGCCCACTCCACCGGCCCTGCCCGGACCCGCGTGGATCAACAAACCCCGACCAGAGCCCGAAACAGATAACCGGGCACAGAATTAACTGAAGCTAACAACCTAAGATCATTTGACAGGTTCCGTGTCGGCGTCACCACGGTCGGCCGATCGCTGGGCGGTGACCTCGCGCGGGACCCACAGCAGCACGCGCAGCCAGGAATCCGGCTCCCGGCCGATCAGCTTACGCAGGTCGGGGATGTTGCCCATATGCACGATGGGCACATGACCGGCGGCGTGATGGTCCTCGATGGCCTGCCGGTCGACGGCGTAGACGTTGCCGTACCGGTGGGTCTCGGCCAGCAGGCGACCCGCATCCCGGAGTGTGGCCAGGTGCTCGGCCGAGACGAACTCATAGCCGTCCGGCCGGCCGGTGCCGACCTTGAGCTTGGGCAGCCGGACGAACCGGGAATCGGCGTGGGCAAGGGCGGTGGTGAGGGTGTCCTTGCCGCTGGCGGGCGGGCCGTACAGGACGATTCCGCGCACGCTCATGTCAGGATCCGCTTGAGTGCTTCGCGGGTCTGGTCGGCCAGACTGATCGCTGCGCCGAGCCGGTTGTCGATCGTGACGTGGGCGGTGGGTGGGCTGACCTCGACGGCCAGGCCGTCGACGTAGTGCTCCCAGTTCTCCAGCTTCCAGGAGTCACGGGCGGCGCCGCGGAACTCGATGTACTCGCGCATGGACTCGGCGTCGCAGCGGACCCAGATCGCGGCCACGTCGATGCCTTTGGCCGCGCACCGGTTCTCCAGGCGGGTGAACCACGCAGTGTCCTTCATCTCGGAGATGAACGGCGCGGACAAGATGGTGGAGGTGCCCACATGGAGGTTGTCCCAGGCGGTCTCCATCAGGCACCGGTACTCCAGCGGCCGGACCTCTTTGAGGTACAGGTCGGTGTGGCGGTCGTTGGGGTCGCCGCCCAGGGAGACGAGCAGCCGTTCGACGATGCACCGGGTCAGGGAGTCTTTGTCCAGGAAGGCCCAGCCGGTGATGTCGGACAGGAAGCGGGAGAACTCGGTCTTGCCCGATCCGGCGTACCCGCCGACCAGGACGAGGATGGGTTTGGGGCTGCCTCCGCCGTGGCGCCGGCACCAGGCGTCGACCACCCGCTTGCGGATGAGCGCTTGGGGGGAGCCGTCGGAGGGGACGCCGCCGATGGAGACCTTGGTGAACGCTTCCTTGATGACCTCGGCGGCGGCGTTGTCAGCGGCGGGATCGCTGGGCGCGGGCAAATCGGAAATCACAATTTCCGCTTTCTGTGATTCACCGGGCAAAGGAGGGCGAAAGCCGAGGTCGGGTTCGGTGGCCTGGTAAAGCAGGCAGTAAGCGCGCCGGTAGTGCGGTCCGGGGAACACCGTTCCCTGTTCGTGTCCCCACAGGGTTTGGAAGTTGGCCGCCGGGACGCTCAGGCCGTGCCGGCTGGCCGCCTGGCGGAGCCGTTCGCCTGCGGCCTCCAGGGTCAATCCGTGGGCTTCACGGTGTTCTCGCAGGCGGGAGGGGGTCCAGCCGGGTCGCTGGGTCGTCTTCATTGCATACCTTCGCCTTCACGCTTCGAGGGGTCGTGCGCGGTGTGCGGTCGTGCATGTGAAAACGCATGTGTAAAAGGTCGTTGAGACGGGCTGAAGAAGCTTAACTAGATCCGCGTGATACCGGAAACCCCCAGCTCACGGTGAACTTGAGCCATCTCGAAAGGCGAAAAGAACCACAGAGCAGGGGAGATGGCCATGAAGCCGGACAAGCAGCGGATCATCTGGGAACTGTCCTCGATCCGGGCAGAGCTGGAGGAGTTGGCCTGCCGGATCGGTGAGATCACTTCGGCTCTGGAAACACCGCCGCCTCCAGCACGGCAAGCCGGTCCCCGAGATCCTTGAGGCCCTGGCGCATCGCGGCGAGCTGGCTGAGGATCTCACCGGTCTCTCCGGCGGCCGGCGGCTCGGAGAGTGCGGCGGGGCTCTGGTGGACGAACACGCCCTTGCCCTGCTGACCGATCACCAGGCCCTGGGTACGCAGGACACTGATCGCGGCCTTGACCACGCTGGCGGAGACGTCGAATCGCTCGCAGAGCTGGGCGATGGACGGCAGCGCCGTACCGGGTGCGAGTGAGCCGGTGCGGATCTGCTCGCTCAGCTCGTCGACGATCTGCAGGTAGGCCGGTCGGCCGGTCTTCTCCACCATCTGGGTTCATCTCGTCTCGTTGCGTCGCCTCATGTCGCGTCTGACGCGCCAGACGCATCAACTGCGTCTGATCTCCAGTTCAGCACACCCCGGTAAAGAAACCAACCAGGAAGCCAAAGCACTCATTGACAGCTTAGAATTCCAAGTGTTCTATGAGTTCTAGGCGTTCCATCAAGCAAAGGAAACGATCATGCGCACCATCCCCATCCCCGTCGACGTCACCAAGCTCAACATCACCTGCGTCAAGCCGCCCAAGCCGCGCGTGGTCAACAAGGACACCGGCGAGATCAAGCGCGACAAGGACGGCAACGTCATGTACGAGCTCACGCTGTTGATCGAGGACGAGTTCAACCGCATGGAGCTGGTCAAGGTCTCCACCTCACCCGAACCGCCGGTGATCGCCGGTGAGGAGGTCGTCCCGGTCGGCCTGGTCGGCTACGTCTGGGAGCAGAACGGCCGGTGGGGCATCTCCTACCGGGCGCGCTCCTTCGCTCCGGCCGCTGCGGTCAGGACGGGGGCCGAGCTGTGATCGACCTCAGCCACCCCCTGGTCAAGGTCCTGGCCGTCGTGCTGGTGTTGATCGCCTGGCGGCGCTGGGCTCCCATCTCCTACTGGTACGTCCTGGTCTTCCCGCGCAAAGCACTGTGGCTGCGCTGGACCTGGCGGCATGTCGCTTCGGGCTGCGGGCTGACCAAGAAGCGCCACCGCTGGTGGTTCACCACCGTTCCCGGCCTGATCGCCTCGACCGGCGTCGTGCGGGTCAAGCGGCGCTTTCAGCGGGTGGAGGTCGACACCAAGCCGTGGATGGGCCTGCCCCGGCCCACCCGCAGCGGCTTCCGCATCACCTTCCACCTGCTGGACGGCCAGGTGCCCGACGACTACGCCAAGGTGTGCGAGCGCCTCGCGCACGCCTGGCGCATCGAAGCGGTCCGCGTCGTGGGCTCCCGGCCCGGCCGCGTCACCCTCCAAGGGATCACCTACGACCCTTTAACGCACGTCGCGCCCGCCGCCTCTCCATCTGAGCCGTCCGGCGGCTGGCGCACCGAGGACCTGCTGCGGCCGGTCGTCGGGGTGCTGGAGACCGGCGCGGCCTGGCGGATGGATTTCCGGCTCATCCCGCACTGGATGAACGCCGGCGCCACCCAGTCCGGCAAGTCCAACCTGATCAACGCGCTCCTGGTCGGGCTGGCGCCGCAGCCGGTCGCCCTGATCGGCTTCGACCTCAAGGGCGGCATGGAGCTGTCGGCCTACGCGCCGCGGCTCTCAGCGCTGGCCACCACCCGCGCCGAATGCCTCGACCTGCTCAGTGACCTGATCGCCGTGATGGGGGCGCGCATGCTGGCCTGCCGCCGCTACAGGGTGCGCGACATCTGGCAACTGCCCGACGCCTGCCGTCCCATCCCGGTCGTGGTCCTGGTCGATGAGCTGGCCGAGCTGTTCCTGACCGCAGACAAGGCCGAGAAGGACCAGGTGACCCGGACGGCGACCGCGCTGCTGCGCATCGCCCAGCTCGGCCGCGCGCTCGGCATTCACCTGGTGCTGTCCGGTCAGCGGATCGGCTCCGATCTCGGCCCCGGCGTGACCGCGCTGCGTGCCCAGATCGGCGGGCGCGTCTGCCACCGGGTCAACGACCCGGAAACCGCGGTGATGACCCTCGGCGACCTTGACCCTGAGGCGCTGGTGGCCGCCCGTTCCATCGCGCCGGAGCTGCCCGGCGTGGCGGTGATCACCGGTTCGGACGGTCGCTGGTCGCGGGCGCGCTCGGGCTACGTCTCCACCACGGCCGCCGAACGGGCCGCCCAGACCTTCGCCGATCTCACCCCCTCGTGGGCTCAGGTGGCCGCCTCCGGTCTCGGTCACGAACTGCCCTACGACGCCAATCCCGAGATCGCCGCCTGAACCGCTGACCACTGACTGATGGAAGGGAGGAACCTGCGATGACCACGAGCGCGCCCCGCCTGGCCGTACGGCTGGCCGACTCGGCCCCGGTGCTGATCCTCGCCTTGATCGCCGGGGCGGGAAGCTTCACCCACATCCGCGACACCGCCACTGAACACGGCCAATCCGGGCCGATGGCGTGGGCGGTGGCGGTCTGCGTCGACCTCACCTGCGTCATGGCCGCCCGGGAACGGCAGCGCGACAGGAAGACCGGCCGCGAGCGGACTGGGCCGATCTCTTGGCCCACCCTCGTCCTGGCCGGCGGAGTGGCCCTGTCGCTGGCGGCGAACCTGGCCCAAGCCGAACCGTCCGCCTGGGGGTGGATCTGCGCCGCGACTCCGGCCGGTGCGTTCCTGATCGCGGTCTCCATGCTGGAACGGCGCGCATCCGGCCCCCGCCTGGAATCGCCCCCGGCACCCGTCCCCGCGGCGGAGGCCGTACCGCAGGCCGCCTCCGAACCGGCCGCGCTCGCTGCGCCGTCCGGCGGGGCCGTCCCCGACAAGAGCGAGACCGGCCCGGCCGCCGCGCTCATCGACTACGCCCGCCGCGTCGCCGACGAACACCACGCCCGGCACGGCACGCCCATCACCCGCGACACGCTGCGCACCCGGCTCGGAGTGTCCAGCCAACTCGCCTCCGACCTGCTGCGCGTCCTGCGCGACAGTCCCGAACCCGCCTGAACCGAGAGGAACACCGCCATGAAGATCCGCATCGACGGCACCTACGCCGAACTCGCCTACGCCATCAACAAGATCCGCACGATCCTGCCGGTCGGCTCGGTCACGCCGATCTTCCCGCTCCATGAACGGCCTCACACCTGGCGCGTGTTCATCGATACCGCGCCCAAGCGGGACGGAGGGAGGTGGATCACGTGACCGACGACCCCGACAACCTCGCCCCGCCCGTCGACCCCGCCCCGAAGCGCTGGCTGTGCTGCCACTGCGGCGGAACCGGCGTCGACAGCTACGCAGAGAGCTGCCTGCACTGCGAGGGCCTCGGCTTCTGCTGAGACCTTCAGCGCCCCCGACGTGACCACACATCCGCCAAGACGTCCGTCACGTCGGGGGCCATCCCGAACCGAACATCCACAGCCCGGAAGGGACAGCCCCCATCATGCCAAGCACCTACGCGGTAGCCGGGATGATCGCCCGGCTCCACGACCCCCAATACGCCCGCTGGGCCTCGCAGATCCGCCGGACGGGCGGCTGCCGACAGCCCATCCACCTGCGCGGCCACGTCCAGCACGTCGACCCCGCCACCGGAGGGCGGCTGCACACCTACACCACCGCCACCGAACCGGACGGCATCCTGCGCCTGCCGTGCAAGACCCGGCGGGCCTCACGCTGCCCGACCTGCGCCGAGACCTACCGGGCCGACACCTACCAGCTCATCCGCGCGGGCCTGGTCGGCGGCAAGGGCGTCCCCGAATCGGTGAGCACTCACCCGTGCCTGTTCGTCACCTTGACCGCGCCCTCCTTCGGCATCGTCCACACCCGGCGGGAGAAGAACGGCGCAGTACTGCCGTGCCACGCCCGACGGGACGCAGCCACCTGCCCGCATGGGCGGGTCATGTCCTGCACCGCCCGGCACGGCGCCGACGAGGGATGCCTCGGCGAGCCGCTGTGCGGCGACTGCTACGACTACACGGGAAGCGTGCTGTTCAACGCCCTGTCCCCGGAGCTGTGGCGGCGCTTCACCCTGGCCCTGCGCCGGCGACTGGCCAAGACCGCCGGCCTGACCCTGCGGGAGCTACGCGAACAGGCCACGGTCTCCTTCGCCAAGGTCGCCGAGTACCAGCGGCGCGGCCTGGTGCACTTCCACTCCGTCATCCGCCTCGACGGCCCCGATGGGCCGAACTCCGCTCCCCCGGCCTGGGCCACCGCCGATGCTCTGACGGACGCCGTACGGCATGCCTGCGCGGCCGTGGCGGTCACCTCCCCCGCGGCGGCCGGGGAACCCGCGCGGGTACTGCGCTGGGGCGCCCAACTCGACGTCCGGCCCATCACCATGGGCGGAGAGCTGACCGATCAGGCCGTGGCCGGCTACATCGCCAAGTACGCCACCAAGGCCGCCGAATGCGTCGGCACCCTCGACCGGCGCATCAGTCCCGTGGAAGACCTGTCCGCGCTACCGATCCGAGAGCACGCCCGGCGGCTCATCGCCGAGTGCCTGCGCCTGGGGGCGCTGGAAGAGCTGGCCGAACTCCGGCTGACCCAGTGGGCGCACATGCTCGGCTTCCGCGGCCACTTCTCCACCAAGTCCCGCCGCTACTCCACCACCCTCGGCAAGCTACGCGCGGCCCGTGCCGAGCACCGGCACGCAGAAGCCATCACCACCGGACGACTTCCCCTCTTCGAGGAGGACACCGTCCTCGTGATCGCTCGCTGGGAGTACGCCGGACAGGGCTACTCAGCCGGTGACGCGCTTCTGGTAAGAGCCCTTACCGGAAACCGCCTCTCCGGCCCGGGAGGCACTCATGAGTAGTCCCAAGTTGCTCACGGTCCCCCAGGCCATGGCCGCTCTCCAGGTCAGCCGGTGGACCCTCTACCAGCTCATCCGCTCCGGCGAACTCGACTCGGTCATGGTCAACGTCCGCTGCCGCCGCATCCCGGAATCCGCACTCAACGACTACGTGACCCGGCTCTGTGAGGAGGCTGCCTGATGGGTAAGCGCGCGAACGGCGAAGGCTCGGTCTTCCCCTATCGGGACGGCTGGGCGGGCTATGTCTGGGTCACCACGCCGGAGGGCAAGAAGACCCGTAAATGGGCCTACGGCAAGACCCGCGAGGAGACCCACGAGAAGTGGCTCAAGCTCCACGAGCTGGCGAGCAAAGGGCCGGTGCCGACCAAGAACCCCACGATTGCCACGTACCTGACGCGCTGGCTCGCCGAGGTTGTGGAGCCCAACCGGGAGCCGACGACCTACGCCGGTTACGAGCCGCTCGTCCGGCTCTACATGATTCCCGGCCTGGGCAAGAAGCGGCTCGACAAGCTCACCGTGCGGGACGTTCAGACCTGGCTCAACACGCTGCCGACGCTCTGCACCTGCTGTGACCAGAAGAAGGACCACCGGCGGCCGGAGGGCAAGCGGAAGTGCTGTTCCAAGGGGGAGTGCTGCAAGGACTACCCATCCCGGAGCACGATCGCCAGCATCCGCCGTGTCCTGCGATCGGCCCTCGGCAATGCCATCCGGGAGGAACTGATCTCCAAGAACGTGGCCGCGCTGACGGTCCTGCCCAACGCGAGCAAGACCAAGAAGACACGGAACCACGGCGTGTGGAACGTCGATGAAGCACGGAAGTTCCTTGAGCATCTGCGTGAAGCAAAGGAGCCGCTCTATGCCGCGTACGTCCTGATCCTGATTCTCGGTCTGCGACGGGGCGAGGTGCTCGGCCTCACCTGGGACTCCGTTGATCTCGACGGCGAAGAGCTCTGGGTCTCCCATCAGCTCAACCGGGTGCGCGGTCAGCTCCTCCACCGGGACAGGACCAAGACAGAGGACTCGACGGATTCCCTTCCGCTGCTCGGGCTCTGCATCTCGGCTCTCCGGGAGCGCCAGCGGATCCAGGAGGAGGCACGCGAGGACGCCGGAGAAAAGTGGAAGAACTCCGATCTCGTCTTCACCACGAAGAACGGGACTCCGGTCGAGCCGCGCAACTTCTACCGGTCCTTTGAGCGCTACTGCGAGAAGGCCGGTGTCCCCCGTATCCGTGTCCACGACACCCGGCACACCTGCGCCTCGCTCCTGGCGGCCCTCGACGTCCATCCCCGCGTCGCGATGCGCGTCCTGCGGCACTCACAGATCTCGGTGACCATGAACGTCTACACCCAGGTTCCTTCGCCGGAGACCCGCAAGGCACTCGACCGGCTGAACAAGAGCTTCGAAGACGGCTGATGCCGTTGCTGTATTTCGCTGCTGTACAAGATCGAAAAAGGCCCTCCGGGATCATCCCGGAGGGCCTTTCACCTGCGGAGCCGCCTTGGGGAATCGAACCCCAGACCCCTTCATTACGAGTGAAGTGCTCTGGCCGACTGAGCTAAGGCGGCGTGCCACGCATGGTTCGCATGACTGATGGCAGTCTACAGGGTCCCGGCCCTTGTTCGCGCCGCCGGATCACTCGATCTCGGGACACCGGGTGCCGTCCTCGGGGACGGCGAGGGTGATCAGGTATTCGTCGACCAGGCGGTCCACACACGGGGAGCCCGTCAGGTACGCGGTGTGCCCGTCGCCCTCGAACCCCACCAGGACACCGGAGGAGAGCTGGTCCGCCAGCGCCTCGGACCATTCGTACGGCGTGGCGGGGTCGCGGGTCGTGCCGACGACCATGATGGGCGGAGCTCCCAGGGCATCGATCTTCTCCCCGGCACCGCCTGCCACCGGCCAGGAGGCGCACGGCAACGATCCCCAGGCGACGAAGGCGCCGAACAGCGGCGCATCCGCGGTGGACGCGCGGGCCGCCGCCGCATAGGCCCGGGAGTCGGCGGGGAAGGGGGAGTCCACGCAGGTGACGGCCAGGCTCGCCTCGGTCTGGTTGCCGTAGGTGCCGTCCTCCCGGCGGTCGAGCAGGATGTCGGCCAGGCGCAGGAGGGTGGTCCCGTCGCCCTTCAGCGCCTCGGCCAGCGCCGACCGCAGGACCGGCCAGCTCTCCCGGTCGTAGAGGGGGGTGATGATCCCCAGGGTGGTCCAGGCCTCGCCGATCGCACGGCCGTCGCCGAGAGCGTTCTTCAGGGGCTCGCGGTCGGCTCGCCGGAGCAGGGCGGCGACCTCCTCCCTGGCGGAGGCGGCCGAGCCCTCGAACGGGCAGTCCTCGGCTTTCACGCAGTCGGCGAGGAACGCGTCGAGGGCGAGTTCGAAGCCCCGTGCCTGGGCGGCCCCCATCTCCAGCGGGGACAGCGAGAGGTCCACGGCCCCGTCCAGGACGAGGGCGCGGACCCGGCCCGGGAACAGGTCGGCGTAGACCGCGCCGAGCTGCGTGCCGTACGACTTGCCGAGGTAGGTGAGGCGGTCGTCGCCGAGGGCGGCGCGCAGCAGGTCCATGTCCCGCGCGGCGTCGGCGGTGCCGACGTACGGCAGGAGCCTGCCCGAGCGGGCCTGGCAGCCGGCGGCGAACCGCCGTGCACCCTCCTCCAGCGCGGTGACCTCACCGGGTGAGTCGGGTGATCCGTCCAGGCCGATGAAGGCGTCCAGCGACTCGGCGGGCAGGCACCGGACCGGCGCGGAGCCGCCGACCCCGCGCGGGTCGAACCCGACCACGTCGAAACGGTCCCGCACCGCCTCGCTGACCGCGGAGCGGGCGCTGCGGGCGTACTCCACCCCGGAGGAGCCGGGGCCGCCGGGGTTGACCAGGAGGGAGCCGATCCGCTCGCCCGACGCCGGGAGCCGGATCACGCTGATCCCGATCTTCTCCCCGTCCGGCCTGTCATGGTCGAGGGGGACCGCGAGCTCCGCGCACTCGAAGCCGTCACCGCAGTCGGCCCATTCGAGCCCGGAGGCGGTACGGCCCGCCCCGGCACAGGACGTCACGGACAGGGCCAGCGCCGTGGCGGCAGCCGTACGGAGGACATCTGACCAGGTCGGCACCCGTCGCATCCTACGCGCGGATGTTCATCGGCTCTGGCGGGGACACCTGTACGCCCGGAAGAAGGCATGTGTCCTCGGCCGGGGCCGGCCCGGACATCGCCTCGGCCTCGGAAGAAGGTTCTCCTGCGACTCCCCCACCCGGACATTACGATCTGCAAGTAGACGGTACATATGCCGCCCAGCGAGGAGGTCTCGTGTCCGGCAGAGCGGGTCATTCCAGGAACGGACCGGCCTGGCCTGCAGGAACCTTGCTCTCCATGCTCGACGAAGACGCACGCGGAGAGCTTCTAGCCCTGGGCAAGCCGCAGTCCCACGGACCCGGAGCGGTCCTGATCCGGCAGGGCGACTCCCGCTGCGACCATGTCCTACTGCTGCGCTCCGCCCGGCCGGGGACATACGCGTGCGCCAAAGTCACGGCGGCTCTCGGCAACGGCGCCGAGGTACTGCTCGGAGTGCGGGTGAGCGGTGATCTGGTGGGCGAGATGGCGGTGCTCAGGGGGACGGATCGCTCCGCGACGGTCACAGCGTGTACGCCGACGCTGGCCTTCCAGATCCCCTCGGCCGTTTTCATCGCCTATCTCAACGAGCGTCCACGACTGTGGTCCGCGCTGGCCTCTATGGTCGCGAACCGACTGGATTGGGCGAATCACCGCAGGCTCGACTTCGCCGCCTTCTCCGTCCCGGTGCGACTGGCACGGGTTCTCAGCGACCTGGCGGCATGTCACGGGTTCCCGGTCGAGGAGGGGACCGATCTCGGCGTCGGACTGTCGCAGCCGGAGCTGGGGCGGCTGATCGGGGCCAGGGAGGCGGCGGTGAACAACGCGGTCCGGCTGCTCAAGAAGAACGGGTTGCTGATAATGCGGGGAAGACGGCTGGTCGTCACCGATCCCGAAGGACTCCGCGCCTTCGGTTCCGAGAGCTGAGGCCCGCCGCCACCCGGCGAAAAGCCTCCACCGGGAACCCGTGCTCGCCGCCGCGGGGCGGCCGAGGCATCCCGCGGCGGTGTCCGGCACCGCGCGCCGCGGGGTGCACCGTCCGTTCAACGCCAGGCTGCGACGAGCACCGTCCAGGAGATGACGGAGATCAGCATCAGCCCCGCCCATGGCACGGCCCTGAACACGTGGCGGTACTTGCGTTCGGCGATCCGTGCGAGGAGCTCCGCCATCGCCCGCGCCTCGGCGGTCCTGGCCGGCAGGTCGTCGGCCGCCGGCGGGGAGGGGAAGCGCGTAACCCCGGTGATGCCGTACCGACTCCGTACGGCCGGCGGCCGCAGGGTGGGCCTGATGGTCTGGAGTATGTGGTAGCCGGAGACCAGGAAACCCAGTAGGAACAGGCCCAGCAAGCCATATCCGATGAGGGCGCCCGCGCCGCCGAGCCTGGCGCCCGCGCTGGACTGGGCGGCGACGATCGCCGCAGCACCGGCGTGCAGGACGACGAGGATGCTCACCTTCCCGTCGGCATGCTGAACGTAGTTCTGAAATGAGGCGGCTACCGCCAGCGCATCACTCAGATCCTCTTTTGTTGTCTTATGAGACTTCTGTCCGATCCACCGCACTGATTTACACCCCTTCTCTCGCATCAACCCCAGAGAAGGACACAAGGAGTGGTCTGAGTATGTATTAATACGTCTTACTGTCTTCTCTAACGTTCGATGGGGCCACATCCCCTATCGGTAGGGGATGTCCGCCTCCGGACCGCTCCATACTGGTAGGCCATGCAGACACAGGCGACGAGGATGGAGAACCAGAGGTACTTCATGGAAAATGGTAATTTCGGGCGCGCCCTCGTCATGTCGAGCGATCTGAAGGGCTACGGAGGCGGTAGCGACAAACGGCATGAGGTCATGCAACGCGGCTTCATCGAGGTCCACCGGGCTGCGGCGGCGGAGGTCGGGATCGACCGCGCGACATGGGCGATCCAGCCCGCGGGCGACGGCGAGCTCGCGGTCCTGCCACCGGGCGAGCACGAACCCGCCGTCGTCGACCGGTACGTACGCGCACTTCATCGCGAGCTCGCCGCGCGCAACAGAGACCTGCCCCCATCCGACCGGCTCCGCCTCAGGGTGGCGCTCGCCTTCGGCACCGCCTATCCGTCCGTCAACGGGTATGCCGGCCAGGCAGTCGTCGAGGCGAGCCGGCTGGTCGACTGGGACCCGCTCAAGCAGCTGTTCGGCAAGAAAGACGAAGCGAATATCGTCCTCCTCCTCTCCGACCGACTCTTCAACGATGTGGTGCGCCAGGGACACACCTCCTACCGGGAAAGCGACTTCCGCCACGCCTCGATCAGGGTGAAGGAGTTCTCCGGTAGCGCCTGGGTCTGGGCCCCCGAGCTCGACGCGAAAGATATGGACCGCGTCCTCGACACCGCGGAAATGAACGGGAAGTCGCACCAGGCGACAGAGACCCCGTTCCAACGGGCCGAAGTCATCAACAATGTGAGCGGGGCGGTCGACGCCCGCGGAGCGGTCTTCGGGATCAACCGGAAATGACCGGAGAGGAAAGCGCCCAGGGCGACGGACGGCAGCCCGAGGTTCCGACAGAACCCGAGCCCGAACCCGGGCAGCAGTCGCAGGGGCAGGAGCCCTCCGCAACCGGCGAGCAGACCTCCGAGAGCGCCGGTGACGACCTCGACGAGAACGCCCTCGGTCAGACCGCCACCGTGATCAACAACTTCTTCGCCGGGGTCCAGGCCCAGGGAGCCGTCTTCGGGATGGCGGGCAGCACGGCCACTCGGGCGATCTCGGGCCGGCTGGACCGGGAGGACATCGAGCGCGCGCTCCGGGGGTTCGTCGAACCCGCCGACTTCCCGAAGGCATTGGAGGTGCTGCGCGAGCGACACCTGGCCGTTCTCGTCGGAGCGGAGGGCATCGGCAAGTGGACGAGCGGGATCGCACTCCTCGACGCCGCCAAGGCCGCCACGGACAAGGTCGTCGTCCTCGCTCCCAACCACAGGCTCGACGACCTGGTCTCCTCCGTCTCCACCAGGAGGAACCGCACCTACTTCATCCACGACTGGATCGAGGAGGGCACTGCGACGAGCGTGCGCCGCTTCACCTTCAAGGCGCTGAGCACCGAACTCGTGGAGGCGAACTCCTATCTGGTGATCACTCTCAACCGGTCGGAGGCCCGTTCCGAGCTCGCCCCGTTCGAGATTCCGTGGGGCCCGCCCGATCCATCGACGCTGTTCGCCGCCTGTCTCGGCCAAGCCCGTCCGGCCGAGGAGATCACCCAGATTCATGATCACGTGGCCGGGCTGCGCACACCGCGGCAGGTCGTCGAGCTGGCCGGGCAGCTGCGCGACGGCACGCGGCCGGCCGAGGAGATCCTCGCCGACCTGAGCGGTGGCACCGTCTCCCAGTGGTTCGACGGCCTGCCGAAGCGTTCTGATGCGCTGACGGTCGCGGCCTTGGCCTTCGCGTACGGCCTGCCTGAACGCGTCTTCGAGCGTCTCGTGGTGGAGCTGAGGAACATCGCGGACGAGATCGAGTGCCAGGGGGCCGAACGTGAACGGCGGCCGATCGAGGATGATCTACCCCAGGCGCGAATGTTGTGGAACAACCGGCATCCGCTGATCGGGACGTCGAACGGGCCGGGCGAGCGCCGGGTGGTCTTCTGCGGCGTCCGTCACCGCGAGCACGTGATCAATCAGCTGCACCGCCGCTACGACTACCGGCTGTGGGAGCCGCTGCGCGCATGGATCCGCGGGCTGGCCACGGACCGGCCGGAGATCCAGGTCCAGGTCGCAGCGGGACTGGCCCTTCTCTCCCGGATCAACCCTGAGGAGGTCCAGGAGTCGTTCCTGGAGACCTGGGCCGGGGGAACCGTGCAGGAACGGCTCACCACCGCCAGCACCCTCTCCCTGATGTGCACCGACGACGCCACCGCGGCCGCGGCCCTCGCCGCCACCCTCGGCTGGGTGGAGAACGCCGGGCAGCCGCAGGCCATGACCGCGGCGCTCGCCTTCGCCGGTGGCCTCTCGATCCGTTATCCCGCCCAGGCCGTGAGCTGGCTGTGGTACTTGTCCCTGCGCGGGATCCGGGTGAGCACCGTGGCGCAGCGCGCCCTCGTCCTGGTGTTCCAGGGAGCGGCCGAGAGGGACGGCGACGCTTTGACGGAACTGCAGCTGCTCTCCCGGCACGTTGACCGCGACCTCACCGAGGGGATGGAGCCGCTGCTGGCGCGGCGGGCGCTCTCCACCGTGCTCGGCGTACTCGATGCCGACCGGTTGAGCGGCGAGTGGCCGAACGGCGACGGGCCGGAGAGCAGGCAACCGCTCATGGCCTCGCTCCTCCTCGCACAACCGGAGAGTGCCGAGCCGATCGGCGTGCTGTGGGCCTGGGCACTGCACAACGCCCACCACCGCGCTCGAGCGGTCCGGGCCCTCTGCCGGACTCTCGACGGGCTGAGCGGCCAGGACGGTGCGATGGCCGCCGCGGAAGCGCTGGGCCGCGCGGTGTGGTCCGTGCTGCCCGACGGCGTGACCGCACTGGTCAGGCGTGCGATCGGCCAGGCCGCCGACGGCCCGGCGCATCCACGGCACCGGCCCGCCAGAGAGATCGTCCTCACCCTCCTCAACGCGGGCATCCCGCGAAGCCAGTCATGACTCCAAGGAGCCACCGATGCCTCCGCACACCGGATATCCGATTGTGGAAGAGCGCACCCTGCGTCCGCCCCGGCGACGCCTGGGGCTGTTCGCCCGTCGCGACCCCGGCGAGCTTCCGGAAGCCCCGACCGGAACGGTTCTCGTCTTCGCCGTGAACGGGGGTTACAAGGTCTACCCCGACAGCGGTCACCTCCGGGGGTCCGAGGACGCCGTCGTGGAGGCACGCTCCGTGAGCGTCGTCTATGTCCGCAGCCGCCGGGTCATGGTCGACGTCGAGATCCCTTCCGGGGACATGGGTTACCACTTCCTCGTCAGGACGACCTTCGAGTGCAGGGTGACCGACCCCGAAGCGGTGGTGGCCTCCGGAGTGGAGAACGCCACGGTGATCCTGGACCACCATCTCCGCAATGATCCGGAGCTGATGCGGCTCGGCGTGGCGTGGCCGGTCGAGGAGACGCACCGGCTCTCCTCTGAAGTCTCCGGCAGGATCCGGGCGTATCTGGAGTTCTACCCGGCGCGCATTCCCGGGATCGAGGTGAGCCTGGCCAACATCACCGTTCTCCCGCCCGCGGACATCCTCACCCACGGCCAGCAGATCAAGCAGCTCAAGTGGGAGACGGAGCGCAAGCAGATGGAGTGGGTGATCGAGAATCAGGACGTCGCGCGGATCGAGGAGATCTTCAAGCGGGGCGCCGAGGCCGCCGTGGCGCTCGGTGTCAGTCGCGACCAGCTGATGATGGGCGACGCGGTGAGCATCACCCGCGAGGCCGAGGTGAGCCGGATGAAGTACCTGGCGGAGCTGATCGAGGGCCTTCCCGAAGGATCTCTGGACTTCCTGCCCGTCGACACCCACGCGCTCATCAACAAGGCCATGAAGTCGGTCGCCGGGGTCGAGCCCTTCATGGAGGACGCGCGCGGCGTCGAGCAGCCGAGGGCCGTCGAGGGCCGGCCGTCCCGGACCGGAGACGACGGCCACCCGCGGATGATCGGGCTGGAGGAGCTCGATGACTGAGAGCCCTCCCGAGCACCTGGCATCCACACACAGGCACCCGCGTATGCCGTCCACCGGCAGGCGGTTCGACCTCGGCAGGCGGCTGCGGGTCCTCGCCGGCGTCGACGAGGACATCCTGGCCCAGGTGCCGCTGGAGCGCACCCGCTACGTCGGCCTCGGCGGCGTGGTGCTGGGGACGGCGGTCGTGGCCGGGGCCTCCATGTGGTTCGCGCTGAGCCAGGTCCTGGGCGGCGCCCACATCGCGATGCTCGTTCCCACGGTGATCTGGGCGTTGATCGTGCTCAACCTCGACCGCTGGCTGGTCTCGACCGTCACCGGGATGTGGCAGCGCAGGCTCCTCATGCTCTTCCCTCGTCTGCTCGTGGCCGTGGTGCTGGGCTTCATCATCGCCGAGCCGCTGGTCCTGCGCGTGTTCGAGACGGCCATCGTGCAGCACGTCGTCGATGAGCGTCAGGTGGCGCAGAACGCCGAGCGGGACCGGCTGGTGGCCTGTAATCCGACGACGCCGTCCGCCACTCCGCCGCAACGCGATTGCCGGAACGCGCAGCTCCTGGCCTCTACCGCCGCGGCGGACCAGACCAGGCTGGACAAGCTGGAGGCCGACGCCACGGTACTGCGGGCCCGGATCAGGACGGACGAGAGGGACCACAGAAAGCTGCTCCAGCAGGCGAACGACGAATGCGCGGGCAGGGCCACCAGGGGAACGAGCGGCAAGAGGGGCGACGGTCCGCTCTGCAAGCGTCTCGACGACAAGGTGAGGAAGCTCGAAACCGATCGCAACCTGGTGGCGAACCGGAGGGAGCTCCGGGAGATGGAGAACCAGATCTCCGAGCTGCGCGGGCCGCTTGCCGCCAAGCAGGACGGTTACGGCCAGTGGGTCAAAGCCGAGATCGACAAGCGGGTGGCCGTGATGCCCGGCCCGGAGGACCCCGTCGGTCTCCTGGAGCGAATGCGCGCCCTGCACGAGGTCACTGCGGAGAACGGCTATCTGTTCGGAGCCAGCTGGCTGTTCCGGCTCTTCTTGATCATCGTTGACTGCCTGCCCATCCTCGTCAAGCTCATGGGCGGATCGACCACCTACGACCGCATGGTCGAGCAGGAGAACCGCATCCGGGAAAGGGTCCACGAGAGGGCGCTGCACTGCAAGGCCGACGTGCAACTGGGCGAACTCGAACTCCAGGCGTACCGGGACTCCGAGGACCGCCGCAGACGGCGCCAACTGGTCGACGTCGAGAGCAAGGCGGCCGACGCCGAGGCACGGGCCGCGATCGAGGAAATGATCAAGGAACGGGCCGAGGAGCTGAGTCGCCAGAACGGCGGGGAGTGGCGTAACGGCGCCCGTCGGCGCACCGGGCTGACGAAGCCGTTCGTCAACTGAGGCACCGCCCAGCGGGTCCGTCTTCGCCGAGGTACGGGGTCACCCGGCGAAGACAGACCCGGCGATCACGCGAAGACCCTCCCGGTCGGGGAGGCCTCCCTCAGAGCGCCGTCCGGGGTGAGTTCGAGCACGGCGACCGCATCGGCCGGGGAGACGCCGTGCCTCACCTGCGACAGGCAGATCACCTCTGTCGATCCGATCCGCTCCCGGAAGGGCACGTGCATGTGACCGCAGATGTGCACCTGCGGCCTGAGGGTCTCGGTCAGCATGCGGATCCGGTCGCATCCCACGGCGAGCTTGCCGTGGTGCCGGTAGGACAGGCCGGCGGGCCAGTCATGGGTGATCAGCAGGTCGATCGTCTTCCCGCGTGCCTGGCTGAGCAGGCGGTCGACGTGCGGCTTGGTGAAGTAGCCGTACTCCTTCAGCCGCTCCGGCGTGACCGCGGGAGGCTTGTCGGGCTCGCTGAAGTAGCGCGAGTAGATCCCGGACAGGAACGCGACCCGGAGCCCGGCGACCTCCGTCACGCCCGATCGTCCCAGGAAGTGGAAGCCCGGCGCCCACTCCCCCGGGCCGTGCGCGTCGAGCGCGGGCCACGGCTCATGGTTGCCGCCGATGAAGTGCACGGGCGCGCTCATGGTCTGCAGGCCGGCGACGAACCGGGGAAAGTCGCCCACCTTGCGGTATTTGGCGGGGCCGCCCACGCCGAAGCTCTCGGCCTCGTCGCGGTTCGGCTCGGCGTCCCCGACGCTGAAGATGACGTCGACGGGATCGGCGTGCCGCCGGATCATCGCGTCGGCCAGGGTGAAGTCGGCGTGGATGTCGCCGATGGCCGCAAATCTCATTCACCGATGATGACGAACCGCGCTCTCGGCCTACAACCGGATTTTCCGCCTGCTCACTCCGCCGGGCCGCTGCTCCCGGTGGTCGCCGCCTCGCCGTACATCTCGTCGTGCTGCTTGCGCGGGGAGCAGACCGAGGCCGAGGGGCACGCGCAGCGCCGGCCGCCGTCCTCCAGGCGGACCACGACGGAGTCGGAGGGGACATTGCGGCCGATCACGGTTCCCGGGCCCTCGGGGGTGTCCACCTTCAGGCCGGCACGCGGCATCCTGCTGTTCGCCTCGACGTAGAGCGGGTGCTCGTACTTCAGGCAGCACATCAGCCGCCCGCAGGCGCCCGCGATGCGCATCGGGTTGACCGGGAGGTCCTGGTCCTTGGCCATGCGGACGGAGACCGGCTCGAAGTCCTTGAGGAAGGTCGCGCAGCACAGGTCGCGCCCGCAGGGACCGATGCCGCCCTGGAGGCGGGCCTCGTCACGGGGACCGATCTGGCGCAGCTCGACCCGGGCGCGGAGGTTGCGGGCCAGGTCGCGGACGAGGGCGCGGAAGTCGACGCGGTGCGGGGCGGAGAAGTAGACCGTGTAGACGTTGTCGGCGTCGAGGTAGTCGACGCCGACGACCTTCATGGGCAGCGCGTGCCGCCTGATCAGCCGCTTGGAGACACTCCTGATCTCCGCGCGGCGGCGTTTGTTGCTCTCGTCGCGGGCCAGATGCTCCTCGGTGGCGATGCCCGCGCAGACCGGCAGCCCGCCGATCTCCTCGCTCGTCCACTGCGGCGCCCACACGCACTCGGCCACCTCGGGCCCGGCCTCGGTGGGGACGAGGACCTTGTCGCCGATCTTGGGGCTGTGCTCGCCGGGGTCGAGGTAGTACAGCCTGCCGTAGCGGGTGAAGCTCACGGCCATGATCATGCTCATGCGGCTCCCAGACCAAGCTAGGGGTACGGCTCACGCCCACCCTACGCGCCGTTGCCCTCCCGACGGGATAGCGCGTTCGCAGCCGGGGCGGCCGTCCACAGGCTGTGGACGACCACCCCGGCCGGCCGCCGTCCCGGATCAGCACTCTTCCTTGTGGAGCAGGCAGAACTGGTCGGCGACGTGCGAGACACCGGGAAGCCCTTCCACGGCCTCCTTCACCCTCCCGGACATCCGGCGGTCGGCGGGGTCCGCGACACGGACGCGGAAGGACTCCGGCATGTCCTCCACCCGGATCGCGCTCATCAGCACCGTGTTCTCCCTGTATTCCGCTTCGAACTTCTCGTAGGCCTCCTGGCTGTTCTCGAAGCCGACGGACACCACCTCCGCCAAGGCGCCGAGCGTGCGCCGGATCTCCGCTCTCCGTTCCTCCGTCGCCTCGCCCTCCACGCACTCCGGGAAGGGATCGTTCCTCTTGCAGAGGAAGATCGCGACATCGGCGGAGTCCGCCTGGTCCGGGGCGGCCCCGGCCATGGCCATGATGTGCTCCTTCGTCAGCTCCGGGACGAGGAGCCCGGTGCCGGCCGTACGACCACGAAAGCGACCACGGCCACCGCGGCCACCGCTGCGGCCGCCCGGCGGCGCAGCACCGAGCGGGCCCCGTTCAGCACCGCCGATCGCACGTAGGTCAGCGCCTTGCCCGGATCGCGCAGGCGGCGCCGCCCGGCGTGGGTCCGGGCGAACGCCTTCTGGACGACGTCCTCGGCCGTGGCCTGGTCGCCCACCATGAGCAACGCCAGCCGTACGAGCCCGAGCTGGTGCTCGGCGAACAGCGTCGCGACGTCCACGCGGTCCCTGGCCAGCGGCTCCCCGTGGGAGAGCAGCTCGATCTCGGGTTCCGGGGTGGTCCCCGTCCATGACATGGTCACGTCACAGAGACGCCGTACCGGCCCGCCTGCTGCTCCCCGCGCCGGAATTCCTCCGCCCGGCTCAGCGGGCGAGCTCCGCCAGGGCGTTCTCCCAGCGGCCGGCGATCGCCGAGATGTCGTACTCGCGGGCCGTCCGCAGCGCGTTGGCGGCCATCCGGCGGCGGCCCTCCTCGTCGTCGATCATCCTGAGCAGCCCCTCGGCGAGGGCGTCGACGTCGTCCGGCGGGACGAGCAGCCCGTCGTGCCCCGGGGTGATGATCTCCCTCGGGCCGCGCGGGCAGTCGAAGCTGACCACCGGGACCCCGCAGGCGAACGCCTCGATGATGGTCATGCCGAAGCCCTCGAACCGGGAGCTGACCGCGTGGATCGAGGCCTTGGCCAGCTCGCCCTCGATGTCCCCGGTCGGGCCCATGAACACGACGTTGTTGTGCAGGCGGAGCTTGACGGCCAGCCGGACCAGCTTGTCACTGACCCGGCCCTCGCCGTAGATCCGCAGCCGCCAGTCCGGCCGGACCTCGACGACCCTGGCGAAGGCCTTCAGCAGCCGGTCGTAGCCCTTGACCGGCACCAGCCGCCCGGCGGCCAGCACGATCCGGTTCTCCTGCCGGGAGACCGGGCGCGCCCCTCCGGGCAGGCCGTTGCCGATGGTGAACACCTCGGTCCGCGTGCGGTCGAGCATGCCGCGGTAGTCCCGTTCGTCGGCCTCGGTGAGGGTGACGACCGCGTCCAGCTTCGGATACCACTGCCTGATCTCCTCGAAGAGCCCCGGCTTGTGGGCCTCGAAGTGCAGGTGCTCCTGGGCGATCGTGACGACCCGCCTGCGCGCGAAGCGGGCGGCCATGATGTTGAGCCCGGCCCGCGTGGTCACCAGCACGTCGGTACGGAGCCGGCGCAGCTCCCTCTGGAGCACCTCGTCGCTCCATGCGCTGAAGGAGGCGTAGGCGCGCTCCTCCGGGTGGATCAGCGCGCTCGGCTCCTTGCTCAGCCGCTCGGCCCTCTTCGTGTACGGCCAGCGGACCCTGGCCCCCTCCCGCAGGTCCACCAGCGAGCGGAGCCGCACCTTCGCGCCCAGCGGGAGGAAGGGCCGGTCGGTGTGCTGGAAGACGCTGACCACCTCGACGTCGTGCCGGGCGGACAGCTCGGTGGCCAGGTCGAAGGTCGCCCGGATCGTTCCGCCCATGCCGTAGGCGTTGAGGATCAGAAAGGAGATCTTCACGCGTTCTCCTCCTCGATCGTGCACGCGACCGCCAGGCTGTCGCTGTCGGTGAAGTACGGCCGCACCCGCACGTGCCCCACGCGCTGCGCGGGGAACCTCACCCTGCTCTTCTTGTCCGTGACGTCGTCGAGCCGGGCGGCCAGCGGCAGCCGCACCCCGCGGATCTCGGCGAACAGGTCCCAGAAGACCCGCCGCCGCGCCTGGCCCGCGACCATCGGCTCGATCGCGACGCTCCCGGCGAACCGGCGTCCCGTCACGGTCCCGGCGCCGGTCGTCTCGGGCCCCTTCCTGGCCGCGGCCACCAGTCCGGCCGGGTGCTCGCCGCCGAGCGGCTCGCCGTACGCGATCAGGCCCTCGACCGCGATCACCCCGTCCTCCGGGCGGACCTTGATCACTTCCACGTACGGCTCGACCTCGCGAACCAGCACGGCGAGGGTTCCCTCCGCGGTCCGCACCGACCGCACCTCCCGGCCCCGCGACCTGCCCGCGTAGGCGAGCAGGCCGTCCAGCGAGAACCCCGGATCGTCGGTGGCGACGGGCTCGCCGTGCTTCCACACCGTCCAGGTTCCGGCCGTGAGCCCGGTGAGATCGGTGCCTTCGTGCTCCCGGCCCGTCTCCGCGTGCCGCAGGACGATCTTCCCGTCATCCGGCTCCGGCCACTCGATCCTCAGTGTGTCGTCGTCGTCCACTCGGCTCGTGACGGCCCGCCTGGCCCCTGGCGGCACCGCTCCCACATTGATCAACAGACCCCCGGCCCTCTCCGCTCATCCCCGTAGCGCAAAGCACACTTAGCTCATATGTAACGAATCGGCCTAATTTCGCTGTGAAATTCTAACGATCTACCCGTGAGCTTTGAGGGGAATCAAGGCGGTTTGGTTCCATTGATCGAGAAAATACGGAAAAGGACCGCTCGATCACGAACGGTCCTCTCCAGCTTCCCTGACGGCCCGGCTCCGGAGGGCCACTCCTCCTGGCCGCCGGTGAGTCCGTCCCGATACCCCCCATGAGCTGCGCCGGATCCACCGGGCCCGCGCGGGGAGGGGCCGGGATGACGCGGCCGGGCGTCCGGTGTTTCGCGGGCGGGATCGCGCGGCGCGGTCAGGCGCGCGGGACCGGGGCGTCCAGGACCCGGGTCACGGCATCGCGGATGAGCGGGCGCAGCACGTCCGGGTCGTCGAGATCGCTGCCCACGACGATGCCGTCGCGGATCACCATGAGGATGGTGGCGGTCCGCTCCGGGTCGGGGTGGCCGGCACCGGCCAGCAGGTCGCGGAAGAGCTCGCGGTTCCAGCGGCGGTAGTCGGCGACGGCCCGGCGCACCGGATGCGCGGGATCGGGGTACTCGGCCGCGGCGTTGGTGAAGGGGCAGCCGCGGAACAGGGGGGCGGCACCGTTGTCACCCAGGTAGTCGAAGATCGCCAGCAGCATCTCACGAGGTCCCGCCGAAACCGCGCGCACCGTCTCGGCCGCGGCCCGCTGGCGCCGGTGCTCCGCCTCCAGGTAGGCGCGGACGAGCTCGTCCTTGGCCGGGAAGTGGTGGTAGAAGGTCGCCTTGGCAACGCCGGCCTCGGCGATGATCCGGTCGATGCCGACCGTGTGGACGCCCTCGGCGTAGAACAGGCGCGTGGCGGTGTCGAGGATGCGCGCGCGGGCGGGGCTCTCGCGGCGGCGTTCCATCGTTTCTGCGCTCACCCCTTGACGCTACCAGACAACTCTGTCTAGTCTCCGTACCATCACCTAGACAGACAGGTCTGTCTACAACGAAGGGCAGGACATGAGCCTCTACACCGCCATCGCCACCGCCGCCGGACGTGACGGCCGCGCGGTCTCCTCCGACGGCGTGCTGGACGTCAAGCTGGCCCTGCAGAAGGAGTTCGGCGGTGACGGCGACGGCACCAACCCCGAGCAGCTCTTCGCCGCCGGTTACGCCTCCTGCTTCGCCAGCGCCCTCCAGCTGGTGGCGGGCAAGAAGAAGATCGATGTCTCGGACGCTTCGGTCACCGCCGAGGTCGGCCTCGGCTCCAACGGCGCGGGCGGCTTCCAGCTCGACGTCACCCTGCGGGTGGAACTGCCCGACGGTCTGTCCCCGGAGGCCGGCCGCGAGCTCGTCGACGCCGCCCACCAGGTGTGCCCCTACTCCAACGCCACCCGCGGCAACATCCCCGTCAACCTGGTGATCGAGTAGTCGGAGATCAGGGCCTGCGCAGGGAGAGGGTCATGGCCTCGACGGCCATCTGCGGGTTGACGTTGGCCGCCAGCCGCCTGCGGCACTGCATGATCGCGTCGATCCTGCGCAGCGTCTCCTCCGGCGTGGACGAGCGGGCCAGCGCGTCGAGGTCGGCCCGGCGGTCCTCGCTGGCCAGTTCCACCTGCGCGCCGAACTGCACGGCCAGCACGTCGCGGTAGAACGCCACCAGGTCGAGCAGGGCCGCGTCGATGACATCGCGCTTGGTCCGGGTGGCCCGGGACTTCTGCCGGTCCTCCAGGTCCTTGAGCGCCCCGGCCCCGCCGCGGATCAGCCCCCGGTTGAGCCCCTTGCCGGTGGACCCCTCGCCGTAGATCTTGCGCAGCTCGGTGATCTCCGACTCGTTCAGCGCCGAGGTGACCGCGGCGGCCTCGTCCTCGGCGGTCTTCACCAGCCGCTCCGCGGCCGTCACGCACTCGCCCACCCCGGTGAGCGCGGCGGGGATGGACAGCACCGCCTCACGCCGACCGCGCGCCTCGGCGTCCAGGGCCAGCCTGCGGGCCCGGTCGAGGTGGCCCTGCGCCGCCCTGGCGGCGAACTCCGCCAGGTCCGGCAGGACGTTCTCGCGGGTGGCCAGCACGTGGGCGACCGCGGAGGTCGGCGGGGTGACGAGGGTGACCACCCGGCACCGGGACCTGATGGTGATCATCATGTCGTCCGGGGAGGGCGCGCAGAGCAGCCAGACCGTCCGCGGCGGCGGCTCCTCGATCGCCTTGAGCAGCGCGTTGGAGGCCCCCTCGGTGGCCCGGTCGGCGTCCTCGAACAGGACCACCCGCCAGCGGCCCAGCGTCGGAGCCCCCGCCGCGCGGAGGATGAGCTGCCGGGTGTCCTTGATGCCGTAGGAGAGCCCCTGCGGGCGGACGGTCTCCAGGTCCGGGTGGGAGCCGACCATCACCTGGTGGCACATGTCGCAGTGGCCGCAGCCCCGGTCGGGGCAGAACAGCGCGGCGGCGAACGCCCGCGCCGCCTCCTCCCTGCCGGACCCGAGCGGCCCGGTGAACAGCCACGCGTGGGTCATCCCCGTCCCGGACCCCCCGGACAGCATCTCCGCCGCTCCGGCGGCGGCCCGGCGGAGCGTCTCCACCGCGCGTTCCTGGCCCACCAGGTCATCGAAGACTCCCACGGCGTCCAACCTACCGTCGCAGCCGCCGCGGTCAGTCGCGGATGGCGGGCATGGTCCCGGTGATGTCCTCGGCCTCCTGCGGCACCGGGTCGGGCAGGATCTCCCGGACCCGGTCGTGGATGAGGCGGGAGATCTCCTCCTGGGCCAGGGTCCCGTCGACGACCGCGTAGCGGCCGGGGTCGGCGGCGGCCAGCGCGCGGAACTCGCGGCGCACCCGCTCGTGGAACTCCAGCGGCTCGGACTCGATCCGGTCGGCGGCCCCGCCCAGCCGGGCCAGGCCGACCGAGGGCGGGGTGTCGATGAGTATGGTCAGGTCGGGCACCAGCCCGCCGGTGGCCCAGGCGTTGATCCTCGCCACGTCCTCCTGCTCCAGCGCCCGGCCCGCTCCCTGGTAGGCGAGCGAGGAGTCGACGTACCGGTCGGAGATCACCATCGCCCCCCGGTGGAGTGCCGGGAGGATGACCTTCTCCACGTGCTCGGCCCGGTCGGCGGCGTACAGCAGCGCCTCGGACCGCGCGGAAAGGCCCTGGTGCACGGCGTCCAGCAGGATCGCCCGCAGCCGCATGCCCACCTTGGTCGAGCCGGGCTCGCGGGTCTGCACCACGTCGAAGCCCTGGTCGCGGAGCCAGATCGCGAGCAACCGCGACTGGGTGGTCTTCCCCGACCCCTCTCCGCCCTCGAAGGCGACGAAGACCCCGCGCGGCGGCTCGGCGCCCTCGTGCACCGGCCGTACCCCCCGGACCGCGGCGATCAGGTCGGCGACGATCGAGACGCCCTTGCGGTCGTCCATCTGCCGCAGCGCGAGCAGGCCGACGCCGATCGCCAGCAGCGCGCCGACCAGCAGCACCAGGTTCGAGCCGTCGAACTCGTAGACCGGCTCCCGGGCGATCCTGATCTCGCGCTCGCCGAAGAGACCGGCCAGCACCGGCGCGACCGCGACCACCAGCAGCAGGGTGACCCGGGCGAGCGACTGCAGGAAGGCGAACGTACGGCCCCGCAGGCTGTCGTCCACCTCCAGCCCGATCATGGTGTAGCCGATGATCCAGGAGATCCCGGCGAACGCGCCGAGCATCACCGTCAGCAGGACGACGATGACCAGGTTGTGGACGAGCGCGGCCGCGGCGAGCACCAGCCCGGCCGCGATGATCGACAGTCCGAACAGCCGCCGCCGCGACAGCTCCCGCAGGAGCCTGGGCCCGAAGAACATGCCGGACGCCATGCCGACGAAGACCGCCCCGAACACCACGCCGTAGGCCGCGTCGCCGCCGTCCAGCTCCTGCACGTAGATCTTGGCCACGCCGACCACCGCGCCTCCGGCGGCGAACGCGCCGAGCATGCCGATGACCAGACCCCGGATCAGCCGGTTGCCGCCGACGAACCGCCAGCCCTCGACGATCTGCCGCAGTATCGACGGCGCGACGGCCGCGGCGGCGCCTCTGCCCGGGATGTCCCTGAGCGTGAAGATGAGGAACGCCGAGATCAGGTACGCGAAGGCGTTGATGACCAGGGCGAGGTAGGTGTCGCGCTCGGCGAGGTACGGCACCAGCCTGCCCAGGGCGTCGTCGGCGACCGAGAGCACGGCGAACAGCAGCGCGGCGACCGGGGCGGTGCCGTACGTGACCAGCAGGTTGAGCTGGTTGGCCTCCTCCAGCCGCTCCTTGGGCACCAGGTTCGGCACCGTGGCGTCCTTGGCCGGCACCCAGAACAGGTTGACGCACTCCACCAGGAACGTGGCGACGAGCAGCCACTGGTAGTTGGCGTCCGCCAGCGGGATCGACAGCACCAGCGCGAAGCGCAGCAGGTCGGCGGTGAACATCGTCAGCCGCCGGTCGAACCGGTCGGCGAACGCGCCCGCGAGGGGGCCCAGCAGGATGGCCGGGAGCATCTTCACCACGAAGACGCCGCCGATGGCCAGGCTCTGGTACTGGTAGCCCTCCCCGGCGGTGAGGTTGCCCGCGAGAGCGGTCAGCGCCAGGAGGTTCAGCCAGTCACCCAGGCTGCACACCGCCATGGCCGTCCACAGCTTGCGGAACGGGGCGTTGGCCAGCACGTGAGGAGGCTTGCGGCGCGCGGTGCTCCGGCCAGGGGAGGTCATGATGTCAGCGTATCCAGGTGCTCGCCGGACTTGGGAATACATGAGCCGGACTGATATGTCCGGCTGCTCGTCGCTGAGAGTAGTACGACCCGCTTGTCCCCGCAGGCAGGCCGCCCGGAATGAATCCCCTGATGTCCGGGGGTCGTCAGGTGCGCAGTTCGAGAAGAGTGATCTCCGGGGGAGCGCCGACCCGGACCGGGGGACCCCAGAAGCCCGCACCGCGGGTGACGTAGACCCGGGTGCCGTCCACCTCGCCGAGGCCGGCGACGACCGGCTGCTGCAACGGGACGACCAGGTTGAACGGGACCATCTGCCCGCCGTGGGTGTGCCCGGACAGCTGGAGGTCCACGCCGTGCCGGGCCGCCTCGCGGGCCTGGAGCGGCTGGTGGGCGAGCAGGACCGTGGAGCGGGAGCGGTCCCGCCCGCCGAGCGCCCGCTCGAAGTCGGGTCCCTCGTCGACGGTGGTGCCGGTGAGGTCGTTGACCCCCGCGAGGTCGAGTACGGCTCCCGCATGGGCGATCTCGACGCGTTCGTTCGCCAGGGGGCGGACGCCGAGCTCGCGGAGCTCCTCGATCCACTCCCCGGGGCCGTTGGCGGTGTAGTACTCGTGGTTGCCGGTGACGAAGTAGGCGCCGTAGCGGGATTCGAGACTCGCCAGCGGGCGGGCGAGGGGGCCGAGCTCGGCCACCGTGCCGTCGACCAGGTCGCCGACGATCGCCACCACGTCGGCCTCCAGTGCGTTGATCATCCGGACGATGCGCTCGGTGTGCCCGCGACCGGTGAGCGGGCCGAGGTGGATGTCGCTGACCACCGCGAAGCGCAGGCCGGACAGGCGCGGGTCGAGCCTGGGCAGGGCGACCCCGACCCGCTCGATCACCGGGTCGCCGAGAGCCGTCCGGACACCGGAGCCGACCGTGGCCAGAGCTCCGGCCCCGGCGATGGCGGCGGCCGTACGGGCGATGAACAGCCTGCGCCCGATCATCTCCGGGGTGCCGTCCCGCCCCGGCGTCCCGGAACCCGCCCGGCCGGGCTGGTCCCCTTCATCCCCCTCGTCCCCGGAGACCGCGGCCTCCGCCGGGGCGGCGGACGCGGCGGGCGCCGGGTCGGACATCGGATCGGACATCGGGTCGGACACGGTGGAGGCGGGGACCCGGTCGGGAGCGCGGGAACCGCGGTCGCCGGCCAGGCTCCGGGCCTGCCGGTCGGCCGACCCGCGGCGGTCCGAGCGGCGCAGGGCGAGCAGGGCCAGGGCTCGGGGGATCTCCAGGGCCACCAGGAACACCAGCAGGTAGAACATGGTCGCGAGCCAGAAGAACCCCGGCCAGGCCAGGAAGTGGCCCCATTCGGTGCGGGAGCCGATGAGGGTCACCGGGACGAGGGCGCCCAGGCCGACCAGGACCCGGGTCAGCACCCGGCGGCTCCGGCCGGGAAGCGTGGTGGCCCGGACCAGGCGGCGCCACAGGTAATAGTGGATCAGCAGCGTCACGCCGAAGACCAGTGCCACGAACCCCACGACCGCCACCACTCACCTCTGTCGCGACGCCTGCCGCGTCCGGCGCTTTCCGGAAGAAACCGCGCCGGCCGTACCCGGCGCGTCTGGACAGAACGCCGGGAGCGGCGGATGCGTTCCCGCAGGCCCTGAGAGGGTTCTCAGGCTTTGGCCTTGGTGCTCTTGGTGGTGGTGCCCTTGGCGGTGGTGCTCTTCGTGGTCGTGCTCTTGGCACGGGTGGTGGTACGGGCCTTCTTGGGTGCCGGACCGCGGGCACGGCGGTCGGCCAGGAGTTCGGCGGCCCGCTCGGTGGTGATCTGCTCGACCTCGTCGTCCTTGCGCAGGGAGGCGTTGGTCTCGCCGTCGGTCACGTACGGCCCGAACCGGCCTTCCTTGACCACGATCGGCTTGCCGGAGACCGGGTCCTGCCCCAGCTCGCGCAGCGGGGGCACGGCCGCGCGGCGGCCACGGGCCTTGGGCTGGGCGAACAGCGCCTTCGCCTGCTCCAGAGTGACCGTGAACAGGTCCTCCTCGGAGGTCAGCGACCGTGAGTCCGTGCCCTTCTTGATGTAGGGACCGAACTTGCCGTTGTGCGCCCTGACCTCCTCACCGTCGATCTCCCCCACCAGCCGGGGCAGTGAGAGCAGACGCAGGGCGTCGTCGAGCGTCACCGTGTCCAGGGACATCGTCTTGAACAGCGACTCGATCCTCGGCTTGGGCGCGTCGGCCTTCTTCGTCCGCTTCTTCGCGCCCTCGGCGGGCGGAGCCTCCTCGGGGAGGATCTCCGTGACGTACGGCCCGTAGCGGCCGTCCTTGGCCACGATCAGGTGCCCGGTCACCGGGTCGCGGCCCAGCTCGCGGTCACCGGTCGGGCGCGAGAACAGCTCCTCGGCCATCTCGGCGGTCAGCTCGTCCGGAGCCAGGTCCTCCGGGATGTTCACCCGGGCGCCGTCCCGGTCCAGGTAGGGGCCGTAGCGGCCGACCCGGATCATGATGTCGGTGCCCCGGATCGGGAAGGAGCTGATCTCCTTGGCGTCGATCTCGCCGAGGTCGGTGACCAGCTCCTTCAGGCCCTCGTCACCCTCCTCGCCGAAGTAGAAGCGGCGGAGCTCCGGCACCCGCTCCGCCCGGTCGTTGGCGATGTCGTCGAGGACCTTCTCCATGTCGGCGGTGAAGTCGTAGTCGACGAGGTGGCTGAAGTGCTGCTCCAGCAGGTTGACCACCGCGAACGCCAGGAAGGACGGGACCAGCGCGGTGCCCTTCTTGAAGACGTACCCGCGGTCGAGGATCGTGCCGATGATCGAGGCGTAGGTCGACGGACGGCCGATCTCCCGGTCCTCCAGCTCCTTGATGAGCGAAGCCTCGGTGTACCGGGCGGGCGGCTTGGTCGCGTGCGAGAGCGCGGAGAGCTCGGCCGCGGTGAGCCGGTCGCCCTCGGCCAGGGCGGGCAGGCGCTTCTCGGAGTCGTCGCGGTCGGTGGACGGGTCGTCCGCGCCCTCGACGTAGGCCTTGAGGAAGCCGTGGAAGGTGATCGTCCGGCCGGAGGCGCTGAACTCGACGCGCTCGCCCGCGCTGGACTCGCCGCCCACCTTCACGGTGATCGACTCGCCGACCGCGTCCTTCATCTGGGAGGCCACGGTCCGCTGCCAGATCAGCTCGTACAGCCGGAACATGTCACCGGTCAGCCCGGTCTCCCCGGGCGTGCGGAACTCCTCACCCGAAGGACGGATCGCCTCGTGCGCCTCCTGCGCGTTCTTCACCTTGCTGGTGTAGACGCGCGGCTTGTCGGTCACGTACGCCGCGCCGTACAGCTTGATGGCCTGGTTGCGGGCGGCGGCGACGGCGGTGTCCGACAGCGTGATGCTGTCGGTGCGCATGTAGGTGATGAAGCCGTTCTCGTAGAGGCGCTGGGCGACCTGCATGGTCGACTTCGCGGAGAAGCCCAGCTTCCGGCTGGCCTCCTGCTGCAGCGTGGTCGTCCGGAACGGCGCATACGGCTTGCGGGTGTACGGCTTGCGCTCGACGGAGACGATCGCGTACGCCGTGCCGGCCAGCCGGCCCGCGAGGGCGCGGGCGGCCTGCTCGTCCAGGTGGAGCACGTCGGCGTTCTTCAGCGTGCCGTCACTGGCGAAGTCGCGGCCCTGGGCGACGCGCCTGCCGTCCACACCGGTCAGCATGGCGGTGAACTCGCGCGGGAGCTCGTCGCGGCCGGTGTCGAACAACGCCTGCAGGTCCCAGTAGCTCGCGCTGGTGAACGCCAGGCGCTCGCGCTCGCGCTCCACGACCAGCCGGGTCGCCACCGACTGCACGCGTCCGGCGGACAGCCTCGGCTTGACCTTCTTCCACAGGACCGGGCTGACCTCGTAGCCGTAGAGGCGGTCGAGGATGCGCCGGGTCTCCTGGGCGTCGACCAGCCTCAGGTTCAGGTCGCGCGGGTTGGCCACCGCGTCCTGGATCGCCCGGGGCGTGATCTCGTGGAACACCATGCGATGCACGGGCACCTTGGGCTTGAGCACCTCGCGCAGGTGCCAGGCGATCGCCTCGCCCTCCCGATCCTCGTCGGTGGCGAGATAAAGCTCGTCGGCTTCCTTCAGCAACTGCTTGAGCTTGTTGACCTGCGCTCTCTTGTCGGCGTTGACGACGTAGAGCGGCTCGAAGTTGCTGTCGACGTTGACGCCCAGGCGGGCCCACGGCTTGGCCCTGTCCTTGTCGGGGATGTCGTCGGCCTTCTGAGGGAGGTCGCGAATATGCCCGATGCTGGACTCCACGACGTAGCCGCGGCCGAGGTACCCGGCGATGGTCTTGGCCTTGGAAGGCGACTCGACGATCACCAGGCGGGTTCCGCCGGCGTTGCCGTTCTTGGCTGGCACGCTGCTTCCTACCTCGCTGTTCGCATTCGTTCCCCGTTAACTTTCCCTCAGGGCTACCCGATCTGGATCGGGGACACTCCCAAGGAAAGCCGCAAGGACGCAGAATAAAGCCCAATGAGTGTCGACGTCCCCCAGCCCCACCCCTCGGAGACTAATCGCTGTGCTCGACTACTCCTACTTGGTTATCCATCTTCCGCGTGGCACCTCCAGAGACGCGGCCCGGCAACTGCTGACCGAACACGCAGAGTACGGCGGCTGGGAACTCGACCGTCTGCGACTGTATCCGGACGGCCGCCGAGACGTCCGGCTGCGTCGGAAGATCATACGTGCGGTCAAGACGATGTGACCCCGAGTGTCCCTGTCCGATCCCGGACACATCACTCCCGTCCGATCCCGGACATGTCACCCTCCCCCGAGTTCCGCCCGGTTCCGGGTACGGCTCTGCCCGCCCCGGGCCGCGCCCCCGGAACGGGCAGAGCGTCTGTGCCTTCCCCCGGCAGAACCGGGGGAAGGTCCCGCGCCGGGCCTGGCGACTGGCTGTCGCCAGGCCCGTCCGGCACGGGACCTGATCTGTAGCGGGTTCAGCTGATGGCTACGGCGTGTTACCGCTTGCCGAAGCGGACCCGGCGGGTGAGCGCGAACATCGTGGCGGAGGCCGCAGCCAGCCCGCCGAACACCAGGGCGAGCAGCGAGCCGGAGTTCATCCCGGTCACGCCCGCGGGCTGGGCGGCGCTCATCAGGCCGATGTCACCGACGGGCAGGGCGCCGACCGGGGTGGAGGAGAGCAGACCGGCCGCGGGTGCCAGCGGGGAGGCGTCCTGCTGGGGCGACTGGCCGCGGGCCGGGACGACGGGCAGCTGGGTGAGGCTCTGCACGTCGCCGACGACGGGCAGGCTCGGGCCGTGCGCCTGCGGGGCACCGTTCAGCGCCGGGACGACGGGCAGGGCGGGAAGCATGCCGCTGGTCTTGTGCTTGCCGGCCTTCTTGCCCCAGTGGCCGTGGCCGTGCCCGTGACCGGAGCCGCCGACGTGCGCACCGCCGAGGCAGCCCGCCGCGGAGTCGCCCAGGATGGCCACGGCGTTGCCGCACACGTTGATCGGAGCGGTGATCGGGGCGACCACCTGGTTGCCGCCCAGGATGCTGAAGCGGCCGTCGGTGCGGTTGCCGCCCGCACCGGAGCCGCCGTTGCTGACGGAGGCGCCGCCCTTGCAGCTCGCCTCGGCGTTGCCGACCGCGTTGCCGCACACGTTGATCGGAGCGGTGATCGGGGCGACCACCTGGTTGCCGCCCAGGATGCTGAAGCGGCCGTCGGTGCGGTTGCCGCCCGCCCCGGAGCCGGAGCCCCAGCCGTGGCCGCCGTGCCCGCCGTGGTAGCCGTGACCCGGCTTGCCGCCGTGCTTGCCACCGTGCTTGCCGCCGTCGGTGACCGAGGCACCGCCCTTGCAGCCCGCGAACGCCTCGCCGAGGACGGCGACCGCGTTCCCGCAGATGTTCAGCGGAGCGGTGATCGGGGCGACCACCTGGTTGCCGCCGCCGATGCTGAAGCGGCCGTCGGTGCGGTTGCCGCCCGCACCCTTGCCCTTGCCCTTGCCGGAGTTCTTGACCGAGGCGCCGCCCTTGCAACCGGCTTCGGAGTCGCCGAACAGGGACACGGCGTTGCCGCAGGCGTTGACCGGAGCGGTGATCGGGGCCACCAGCTGGTTGCCGCCCAGGATGGAGGAGCGACCCGAGGTGGTGTTCCCGCCCGCACCGCCCTTGCCGGAGTTCTTGACCGAGGCGCCGCCCTTGCAGCCCGCGTCGGCCTCACCGAAGATCGCGACCGCGTTGCCGCAGGCGTTGACCGGAGCGGTGATGGGAGCGACCACCTGGTTGCCGCCCAGGATGGAGGAGCGACCCGAGGTGGTGTTCCCGCCTGCGCCGCTCCCGCCGCCGTTCTCGACCGAGGCGCCGCCCTGGGAGCTCGCGTCGGCCTCGCCCAGGACCGCGAGCCCGTTGCCGCTGATGTCGATCGGCAGGGTGATCGGGAGGTTGGCCTGGTTGCCGCCGCCGATCGAGTGGCCGCCATCGGTGTCGGCGAAGGCCGTACCGGAGCCCAGGGACATGACGCCCAGGGCGAGCAGTGCCGCGGGACTGGCGTTCTTAACCCACGTACGCATAGTTTCGTGCTCCTTGTAGCTTTTGGGGGGACCTGACATCTCGTGCACGGCGTGCGAGGGCATGCGAGGTCTCGGCGGGAGGCCGCACAGCGGACGCCCCGAGGCCGTCACGAGAAAGGGGGGGTTACTCCTCACCCGCACCGCGGAACGGCACCCGGTGGGCGGAAGGCCCACGGCACGCTCCGCGTGACCGGCTGGTTCGGCGTGGGAACGGGCCGGTCGACAGGACGGGATCAGTCAGGAGAGAAAGAAGGGTCGTCCGCCGCTGTGCGGACGACGGGAGGGAGCACACACGCCCGCGGGGCGCACTGCGCCCTCAGCTGCGGGTCATAGACGAAGCGTGCGACATCTCCCACGCCCGGCCCGAAGGGGCCGGTTCCACCGCCGGTCTGGGGCACGAATCCATTGGCGCCAGCACTGTGGTCAGCGGTGGAGGGAACCGGGAAATCAGGGGCCGACTGGCTGGTGAGCCCGTCGACACCACGCCCGGCCATTGCTTCGGCGTTTCCTGTCGCCGACAGCTCACCGCTCTCCGTGGGGAAACCGCCGACCTGGAAGGCCGGCTCGGAGGCGGTCTCGTCGAGGGTGCCGGAGTGGGCCGATCCCGCCACCGCGGTGGTTCCCGCGGTCGCCGGAGCGGCGCCGATGAATCCGAAGACGACGGCGAGCAGCCATCCGGCGGCCATCATGCCGCCGATCGCGAGAACCCGCCTGACGATCCGTCGGGCGCCGGCCGCGAACCGCGCCATCCGATCGCCCCGAACGAAGGTCGCGCCGTCGACGGAGGCGGTCACGGGCACGCGCCGGACGGCGGCGGGCTCGAAAGCCCTCAACCGTCCGTGCGGCATGCGTGCCACGTGACCTCCCGAAGCTCCTGGCGGGCCGTGCGAACGCGGCCCAGCCTCTCGACGGAGAGTTACGTTAGCACTACATCGCGTCAGTGCAATGACTTTCCGGAGAACGCCTCAGCAGCCGTCCAGGAAGCGGTCAAGAACCCGGACCCCGAACTGGAGCGAATCGACCGGCACCCGCTCGTCCACCCCATGGAACATGCCGGAGAAGTCCAAGTCGGCGGGGAGCCGCAGCGGCGCGAACCCGAACCCGCGCATGCCCAGCTGGCTGAATGCCTTCAGGTCCGTCCCGCCCGAGAGCGTGTACGGCACCGCCAGCGCGCCCGGATCCTCGGCGACGAGCGCGTCGGCCATCGCCCGCACCAGCGGCCCGTCGAACCCGGTCTCGACCGCGATGTCGTGGTAGACGAACTCCCTGGTCACGTTGGGCCCGAGGAGCTCGTCGATCGTCTCGAAGAACTCCTCCTCGTACCCGGGCAGGAACCGGCCGTCCACGTGCGCGGTCGCGGTCTGCGGGATGACGTTGGCCTTGTACCCGCCCGCCAGCATGGTGGGGTTGGCGGTGTTGCGGAGCGTGGCGCCGATCATCCGGGCCAGCGGGCCGAGCTTGGCCACGGTCGCCTCGACGTCGTCGGGGTCGAGTTCCAGGTCCAGGATCCCGGAGACCTCGGCGAGGAAGGTCTTCACGGTCTGCGTCAGCCGTACCGGCCACTCGTAGCGCCCGATCCTGCCGACCGCCTCGGCCAGTTCCGTGACCGCGTTCTCGGTGTTGAGCATGGAGCCGTGCCCGGCGCGGCCGTGGGCCGTCAGCCGCATCCAGGCGATGCCCTTCTCGGCCGTCTCGATGAGATAGAGCCTGCGCGCCTCGTCGATGGAGACGCTGAACCCGCCGACCTCGCCGATCGCTTCGGTGCAGCCCTCGAACAGCTCGGGATGCTTGTCGGACAGCCACTGCGCGCCGTACGCGCCGCCGGCCTCCTCGTCGGCGGTGAACGCCAGCACGACGTCCCGCGGCGGGCGGCGCCCCTGGCTGAGCCGCTGGCGGACGACCGCGAGGATCATCGCGTCCATGTTCTTCATGTCGACCGCGCCGCGTCCCCAGACGCAGCCGTCGGCGATCTCCCCGCTGAGCGGGTGGTGGGTCCAGTCGGCGGCGTTGAAGGGGACGACGTCGAGGTGTCCGTGAAGGAGTAGGGCGTCGCGGGAGGAGTCCTCCCCCGCGATGCGCGCGACCACGTTCGCCCGGCGGTCGTCCGACTCCAGGATCTGCGGCTCCAGGCCGACCTCGGCCAGCTTCTCCGCGACGTACTCGGCCGCGGCCCGCTCGCCGGGGCCCGTGTTGTCACCCGGGTTGATCGAGTCGATCCGGATCAGGTCACGGCACAGCTCGACGACCTCGTCCTCACCATTGAGCGCGGTCATGTCGACTCCTTCGGTTTGGTACGGCTTGCGCTCTCCATCCTGCCGCCGGCGAGCCGTCGCGGCATCTCCGCTGGACCTCGGCGGTTACCGATATGACGTGGGCTCAAAGGTTTGCTAACCTAGGTCCGCCGACGAGGGATGACGGTCCTCCGTGCAGGCACCAAGTCCGGGTGGCGGAATGGCAGACGCGCTAGCTTGAGGTGCTAGTGCCCTTTGCGGGGCGTGGGGGTTCAAGTCCCCCCTCGGACACACTTGGTTCCCCGATGGGACGTGTTGGAAGGTGCGAGGTCCACTGAGACCCGCACCTTTCGTCTTTCCGGATCGGCGCCGGCCCGCAGTCCCATTCCCGCGAACCGGCCGGGGCATCGTCGCAGGGGCCGTCATCTGTAGATCACCGGTTTCCGCTCCCCTCCCGGGAACACCATGATCAGAAGCTGGACGGTGCCGTCGGGCGCGTCGATGTCGTCGGCGGCCCAGACCTCCAGCACCCCGTCCCCGCCTCCGACCAGGTCCGCGACCCGGTCGGAGACCTCCGCGCCCTCCTGCCCCTCGTCCCAGGCTCCGATGGTCCAGAACTCCGTCCACATGGTGGCGCGGGCCTGCCGCACCGGCCTGGTCTTCGGGCGATGGCGGGGGTGGGCGGCGCAGGCGCGCTCCGCGGCGACGTAGAACGCCTTCTCCTCCGCCTGCCGCCGCTCGCCCTCGGCCTGCAGCACCCTGTCCACCGCCGGGCACATCCCCGCCAGGGCCCCGGTCAGCGGCCCGCCATCTCGCCCATCATCTGCCGTACGGCCGGACGTCGCCGAACCCGGCGCAGTCGAGGTCGCCGGAGTCGCTCACCCGGTCCGGCCGGCCGTCACCCGCCGCGGCGAACAGCAGCGCGGCCACGACCGGCACCGTGACCGCCACCCGGGCCGGGCGGCTGCGCCGTACCGGCCGCGTCCTGACCGGCGGGCGGGCCGCGAGCGCCGTCAGGACCACGGGAACGAGAGTTGAGAAACCGTCCAGGAGGATCGAGTTCACCAGCCCCGGCGGACCCCACACACCCAGGCAGTCCCGGTCGAGGGCCGCGTCGACCGTGAGCAGCACCGGCGCGGGCAGCGAGACGACGACCATGATCCCGGCGGAGGCGAGGGCGGCGAGCCGGCCGAGCCGGGGCCGTCCGGCCCGGATGCTCAGCAGCCAGCCGGTGAAGGCCAGGCCGACCAGCGGCGCGAACCCGAACCAGAACAGCGGAAACCCCCGGGCGAGGCCGAGAACACCCCGCACCTCGCGGTTGATCTCATAACCGGCGCACCATCCCGACGACATCCACGCGAAGACCCGTTCTCCCCCGTCTCCACCCAGGAGCGCGCTCACCCAGAAGTACAGATCCGGAGCCAGAGCCGCCGCCAGGGCCGCGGCCCACAGGGCCAGTGATCGTCGAGACATGAAAGCGAAGGGTATGCCGATTAATCCACAAAAGGTGAGCGACCGCTCCAGCATCGGCGAGGAATCTCCGCCAGCGGCGCTTCCCCTCCGCCCCGGCCTCGGGTCACTGGACAGCGGCGCCCTCCCGGTCGACATACCGAAGGCCGGGTCTTCTCCGCGCCCCGTGGAACCCCCGCCGTCCCTCCCTCCGGTCCGACGGCCTCGGCGATCCTCAATCTCCAGCCACGGCGTCAGGAGAGGGCGTTCGGTTCGCCATCCGCAAGACCGGGAACCGCGAGCGCGGGAAAGCTCGGTTTCTTCCCAATCTCCACGGAGCCATGACGGCATACCATGAAAAGAAGGCGTGAGGGCGACCGGCTTCGGCGACGTCCAAATATGATCATGAGTCCGGGTATGGCGGCCGCGGCGCTTCTGGTAGCCGCTCTTACCGGAGGCTCCAAGGGCCGCGCCACCCCGAACCTTTGACTTGAAGAATTGCCGCGAACCGATAAGGTACGCCTCACCACAACATATTTTGGAGCATGACATGGCTAAGAAGGTCGTGGAGACTTTCATCGACGACCTCGACGGCGGCGAGGCCTCGGGCACCGTTTCCTTCACCCTCGAAGGAGCCGCCTACGAGATCGACCTGAGCGACGAGAACGCCGACAAGCTGCGCAAGGCCTTGGCCCCCTTCATCAACGCCGCCCGCCCGGTCCGTCAAGAGCGGATCGGACGCGGCCGCAGAGGGAGCGCGGCCGGCAGCCGTACCATGGACCGCGAGAAGAGCGCCAGGGTTCGCGAATGGGCAAAGGCGCAGGGCCTGAACGTCAGCGAGCGTGGCCGGATCGCCTCGTCGATCGTGGAGCAATACGAAGCCGCCCATTGACGGCGCCCGCCCGACTGCTTTCTCCGGGAGACCTCGCCCGGCCCGGTCGGGGCTCCAGCGAAGCACATCAGGTAGAAATATGGATACATGGGGTCGCGCGGTTCGCGCCGGTTCAGCGCGAACCGCGCCGACGATCAGCGGAAGCAGTCCTCTGAGTCGAAAAGCTATGAGGCGGCTACGGAGAGGATCTCGTCCAGCCCCGATGGGTCAGAGAATATCTGCTCCGCCTGTTCCCGGCTGGGAGCTTTTCCGTTGAGTCTCACAGTAGGCGTGGAGGCCGCCTTCCGCTCCTCGGGGTACTTCGCCGCCTTCTCGATGTCCGCCGCCTTCTCGATGTCCGCAGCCTTCTCGATGTCCGCAGCCTTCTCGATGTCCGCAGCCTTCTCGATGTCCGCAGCCTTCTCGATGCTCATCACGCACTTGTCGAACCCGGGACTGCAGAAGCCGGGATCCCGGGCCCAGTTGAGAAGCTCCTTGTTCTCGAATCCGTTCTTTCCCTCGATCGGCCGATAGGTGAACGGCGTCTTCGTGTACGAGGCCCGCTTGCCGGCGGGAGCGCAGAGGACCGCGTTCGCTCCGCGTCGGGACGCCGACGGAATCGGCTCGGACAACGCGGGAGCCCTGAAGAGCCCTGAAGAGCCGGAAGGGCCGGAAGACCGCTCTGGCCTTGCCGTCGGCGGCGGCCTTCTTGACCGCGTCGCCCACGGCCTCTCCGAGCCGTTTGCAAGCCGGGCGCTGAAAGCCCTCGAAGATTTCCAGCGCGGGTCCGGCGACCCCCTCCTCGGCCATGGGGATCGACGGCCATGAGGATCGCCCCGTCGTCCCGGCGGGTGGCGGCGGCCGCCGGGCCGGTGTACGCGACCGCCTTCTGATCGCTTTCGTTCGCCCCCGCCCTGGACGGCGATCGTCTGGTCGTGCAAGGAGCGCACGCCTCGCTCCCCCCAGCCGCATGGCCTGGACGGGCGCCTCGCACACCACGAGCTTCGGGGGTTGGCTTCCACGGTGGCGAGCCCCACGGGCCGGTGAAAATCGGATGACATTTCGCGTCACTTGCCGGAGGGTTGAGCACGGTCGACGAGTTTTGTCGGTGGGACCCGGCAAGCTTTGCAGGACCGCAACTTCTTGTGAGACCGAAGGCTGGGACGCCAGCCGTGACCATGTCATGTCCGACAACCCAGATCGAGGTACCGTGTCCAGCCGACTGCTCGACCCACCCGCCAAATCCGCGGCCGCCGTCCCCGGCCGCACGCCGGCCGTGATCCGGCTGCTGGTGCTCGCCACGTTCGTGGTCATCCTCAACGAGACGATCCTGATCAACGCGATCCCGCGGTTGATGGGCGCGTTGAACATCACCGAGCAGACCGCGCAGTGGCTCTCGACCGCCTTCATGCTGACCATGGCCGCGGTCATCCCGATCACCGGGTGGTTCCTGCAGCGGGTGTCCACCCGCCGCGCGTACGCCACCGCGATGGGTTTGTTCCTGCTCGGCACGGCGCTGGCCACCGTCGCGCCGTCGTTCGAGCTGCTGCTGGGCGCACGCATCATCCAGGCGTCCGGGACGGCCGTGATGATGCCGCTGCTGATGACCACGCTGATGCAGGTGGTGCCCGAGTCGGACCGGGGCCGGGTGATGGGCAACGTCACGCTGGCCATCTCGGTCGCGCCCGCGATGGGCCCGGCGATCTCGGGGGTGATCCTTCACTTCGGGTCCTGGCGCCTGCTGTTCGCCGTGGTGCTCCCCATCGCCGCCGTGATCACCTGGAGCGGTCTGAAGCAGCTCAAGAACATCGGCGAGCCCCAGTTCAGCACCGTCGACTGGTTCAGCGTGGTGACCGCCGCCGTCGGCTTCGGCGGCCTGGTCTACGGGCTCAGCCGGTTCGAGGGCGGTGACGTCCGCGTCGCCGCCGCGATCGTGGCGGCCGGCCTGGCCATCATCGCCGTCTTCGTCTTCCGCCAGCTGTCGCTGCAGAAGCGCGGCGCGCCGCTGATGGACCTGCGCACCCTGCGCCACCGCACCTACACGGTCGCGCTGATCCTGATGTCGGTGTCCTTCATGGCGATGCTCGGCTCGATGATCCTGCTGCCGCTGTACCTGCAGAACGTCCGCGAACTCAGCCCCCTGGAGACCGGGCTCCTCGTGATGCCGGGCGGCCTCGCGATGGGGCTGCTCGGTCCCACCGTCGGCCGTCTGTTCGACCGGTTCGGCGGCCGGGTCCTGGTCATCCCCGGCGCGATCGGGAGCATGATCGCGCTCGCTGGGTTCACCCAGGTCACGATGACCATGCCGTACTGGCAGCTCCTCGGCCTGCACGCACTGCTGATGGTGAGTCTGGCCGCGACCTTCACGCCGGTGTTCACCCTCGGGCTCGGAGCGGTTCCCCCGCAGCTCTACTCCCACGGCAGCTCGATCCTGAGCACGCTGCAGCAGGTCTCCGCGGCCATCGGCACCGCGCTCGTGATCACTGTGATGGGCGCGCGTGCCGATGCCCTGAAGTCCGCGGGAGTCACCGAGGCGCTCGCCGACCTCGACGGCATGCGGCTGGCCTTCATCATCGGCGCGGTGCTGTCCGTGGTCGTGGTCGTCACCGCCCTGCTCCTACCGGCACGGGCGGACAACGCCGCCGAACCCGAGGGACCCCAGCCGGCGAAGCCGGCGGAAACGCCCTGACGGGGCCGAGAAGATCCCGCACCCCGCCATTGGTCGCATGACCAGAGCCGCCGCCCGCCGAACCGGTGATCGTCGAGACGCGAAAGCGAATGATACGCCGGTTGATCCGTCGCAGACGAGTGATCACTCAGCGGGCGGCGCCTGCGAGCAGCCGCTCGCAGGCGTCGAGCAGGCGCTGCCGCTGCGGCCGCGCCCGCTCGGCGAACCCCCGCTGCTCGGCGGCGTACTCGGCCCGCCCCTCGGGCGTCTCGATCCGGATCGCCCGATACCCCAGCGAGCTCAGGTCGTACGGGCTGGCCCGCATGTCCACGGCGCGGATGTCCCGGGCCAGCGCGAAGCAGTCGGCGACCAGCTCACTGTTCACCAGCGGTGACAGCTTGTACGCCCACTTGTACAGGTCCATGTTGGCGTGCAGGCAGCCCGGCTGCTCCAGCTCCGGCTGCTGCTGCCGCGTCGGCTGCAGCGCGTTGAGCGGGCGCGCCTCAGGGGTGAAGAAGCGGAACGCGTCGAAGTGACCGCACCGCACGCCCCGCTGCTCCACGACCTCCGCGATCTCCTCCCCGCTGAGCCGCATCGGCCAGGAGCCGTGCCGTACCTCCGCGGCCCTGTAGACCATCGCCCACTCGTGCAGGCCGAAGCAGCCCAGGTATGCCGGCCGTGCAGCGGTGGCGGCCAGCAGCCGCGCGATCCACTCGACGGTGGGCCTTCGTCTGTCCGACAGCGCCGCGGTGTCGAGAACGGCTCCTTCGGAGGTGTCGAGGTAGTCGCGGCCGAAGTCGCGCGCCCCCTTCAGGACGACCCCGGCGCCCGGGTGCCACTGCCGCAGCCGCGCGGGCCGGTGCTCGTAGTAGGTGAACAGGAAGTCCTCGACGGGATGGGCCTCGCCTCGCGCCCTGCGCGCGAGGTACGGCGCCGTCCACGCCTCGACCCGTCGCTGGTGGGTCTCCTCCCGCTCCCGCCACGCCTCCGGCTCCAAAACCTCCACCGCTGAATGGTATGCGCGGGCCGGCGGTGCCGGGCAGGGAGCCCAGCCGTTTAATCGCCTAAGCTACTATTCGCATAGTTGAATAGGTACTGGCGGAGGAGTGCCGATGGGTTACCTGAGATACGTGGCGGTCGGCGACAGCCAGACCGAGGGCATGAACGACGGCGACGAGCTGGCGGGCTACCGCGGCTGGGCGGATCGGCTGGCCGAGCTGCTGGCCGAGCAGAGTCCGGGCCTCCTCTACGCCAACCTCGCGGTGCGCGGCCACCTCGCCGGGCAGGTCCGGGCCGGCCAGCTCGAAGCGGCGCTCGCCCTGGAGCCGGATCTGGTGACGGTCATGGCCGGGATGAACGACCTGGTCCGGCCGGGCTTCGACGCCGAGGCGGTGGCGGCGGACCTGGAGGCGATGTTCCGGGCGTTCACCGCCTCCGGCGCGACGGTGATCACCTTCACCTTTCCCGACGTCGCGCGGATCGCTCCGCTCGTGCGGCATCTGCGGCCGCGGCTGCTGGACTTCAACGAGCGGATCCGGGCGGCGGCGGACCGGTACGGCGTGCTGGTGGTGGACAGCTTCCCCTACGAGGTCACGGTCGACGCCCGGCTGTGGAGCCCCGACCGCATCCACGCCACACCGCTCGGCCATGCCCGGATCGCGGCCGCCGCCGCCTGCGTCCTGGGACTTCCCGGCAGTGACACCTCCTGGACCGACCCGCTGGCGCCTCCGCTGCCGCCCCGGACACGATGGCGGCTCGTGCAGACCGAACTGGCCTGGGTCGGGACATTCCTGGCGCCGTGGCTGATGCGGCGGCTGCGGGGCCGTTCGTCGGGTGACGGCCGCGTGGCCAAGCGCCCGCTGCTCCTGCCGGTGCGGGAGTCCTAGAGGCCGGTCCGTCCCGGCAAGCGCCGCTCCGCAGGGGCCGATCCGGAGAGCAGGGAGAGCACGTCCCCGGGCCGTCAGGCGGTCTCGTGGAGCTCCTCTCCGATCCGGGTCCGGATCTCGGAGGTGTCCAGGCCGCGGACGGTGAGGGTGGTGCGGCGCCGTACGACGTCGTCGACCGTGACGGCCCACTCGTGGTCGCGGGCGTAGACGACCTGGGCCCAGATGTCGGGGCCGCCGGGGTGGATGCGCTCGCCCAGCGCGGGGTCCTCGCGGATCAGCCGCGCGAGGTCGAAGGCGATCGCCCCGTAGTGCGTGGCCAGGTGGCGGGCGACCAGCGGATCCATCCGGACGCCCGGCTCGCGGTCGGTCCACAGCCGCATGGCGACCGCGTCCGGGCTGGCCAGGCCGGGAAGCGGTACGGCGGGCAGGATCGCGGCCAGGTCGTCGCCGCCGAGCAGGCGGCCCAGCGTCCGCAGGACGACCTTGCCGATGTGCCGGTAGGTCGTCCACTTGCCCCCCGCGACCGACAACATCCCGCCCTTGCCGCGGGTGACGACGGTCTCCCGCTTGGCCGCGGTGACCTGGCCGGGACCGCCGGGCAGCACGCGCAGCCCGGCGAAGGTGTAGGTGACGTCCTCGCGGCGCAGCCCCTCGACGGCCATGCCCGCCTCGTCCAGGATCTGCGTCACGTCCGCGTCGGTGGCGCGCACGGCGGCAGGGTCGCCGGTGTACTCCTCGTCGGTGGTGCCCAGCAGCAGGTGGTCCTCCCACGGGATGGCGAAGGAGACCCGGTACCTGTCGATCGGCGTGGTCAGTGCGGCCTTCCAGTGGTCGGGGCGGCGCATGACCACGTGCGCGCCCTTGGACAGCCGGATGCTGGGCGCGGCCCCGGCGTCCTCCATCCGGCGCAGCACGTCCACCCACGGTCCGGTGGCGTTGAGCACCAGCCGGGCGTTCACCCCGAACTCGGCACCGTCGGCCCGCAGGTCTGCGCCGCAGACCAGGCCCCGGTCAAAGCGCAGGCCGACGACCTCGGCGTGGTTGAGCACGACCGCGCCCGCCTCGACGGCCGCGCGCACGGTCATGATCGCGACCCGGCTGTCGTTCATCTGGTGATCGCCGTAGACGGCGGCGGCCCGCAGTCCCTCGCGCCGGAGGGAGGGCACCCTGGCCAGTGCCTGACGCGGGGTGACGACCCGGCCCACACCGTCGCCGAAGGCCGACAGCGCCGAGTACAGGAACACCCCCGCGCCCATCTTCGCCGCGCCGTGCGGGCCGTCCTTGTAGATCGGGACCACGAAGTCCAGCGGCTTGACCAGGTGCGGAGCGATGTCGGCGGCCAGCGCGCGGCGCTCACGGTGGTTCTCTGCGACCAGCTTGAGGTTGCCGGTCTGCAGGTAGCGCAGCCCGCCGTGGACCAGCTTGGAGGAGGCGCTGGAGGTCGCGCCGGCGAAATCGCCCGCGTCGACCATCGCCACCCGCAGCCCGGCCTGCGCGGCCATCCAGGCCACCGAGGTGCCCAGGATGCCGCCGCCGATGACGAGCAGGTCGAAGGTGGTGCGCGACAGCTCTTCCCGGGTCTGGGCACGGCTGGAGAAGGTGGTGGTGGTCATGGGGTCACTCCTTGGACGGGGGCGGGTTCTTCAACGGCTCTGTCCGTACGGCTGTCCGCACGGCTGCGCCGTACCGCCGCGGAGAGCGGAACGAGGCCGGCCGGGATCGGCAGATCGGCGCGGGCTCTCTGTCTGGTCATGGAGGTGCCGGCTTCCCCGGCGCTTCCTCTGCGCTGTCCCGGCGGCAGGGTTACGGCTCGGCCCAGTCCAGCGTGCGCTGCACGGCTTTCTTCCAGTTCCGGTACTCCCGTTCCCGGACCGCCTGGCCGATCTGCGGCCGCCACTCGGCGGCCTTGTGCCAGTTGCCGCGCAGACCGGCGATGTCCGGCCAGTAACCGACCGCCAGCCCCGCCGCGTACGCCGCCCCCAGACAGGTGGTCTCGGCGACCATCGGCCGCACCACCGGGACCGCGAGCACATCGGCCAGGGTCTGCATGAGCAGGTTGTCGGCCGTCATACCGCCATCGGCCCTGAGCACCGTCAGCGGCAACCCGCAATCGGCGTTCATCGCGTCCACGACCTCGCGGGTCTGGAAAGCCGTGGCCTCCAGCGCCGCCCGGGCGATGTGGCCCTTGGTGATGTAACCGGTCAACCCGGCGATCACACCCCGCGCGTCGCTGCGCCAATAGGGGGCGAACAGGCCGGAGAAGGCGGGGACGAAGTAGCAGCCGCCGTTGTCGTGCACGGTTTTGGCCAGCGTCTCGATCTCCGCGGCGCTGGAGATCAGGCCGAGGTTGTCGCGCAGCCACTGCACCAGCGAGCCGGTCACCGCGATCGCGCCCTCCAGCGCGTAGGCGGCCGGGGCCTCACCGATCTGGTAGGCGACGGTGGTGAGCAGGCCGTGGTGGGAGGCGACCGGCTCGGCGCCGGTGTTCATCAGCAGGAAGCTGCCCGAGCCGTAGGTGGACTTGGTCTCCCCGGGGGAGAAACAGGTCTGGCCGAACAGCGCCGCCTGCTGGTCACCCAACGCCGCAGACACCGGGATCTCACCGAAGTATCCGTACACCTCGGAGGAGGGACGGATCTCCGGGAGCATCGCCCGCGGCACGCCGACGGCCTCGAGCAGCTCCTCGTCCCACCGCAGGCTGCGCAGGTCCATCAGGAGCGTACGGCTGGCGTTGGTCACATCGGTGACGTGGCGGCCGGTGAGGTTCCAGATCAGCCAGCTGTCCATGGTCCCGAACAAGACGTCGCCGCGCTCGGCGCGCTCGCGCAGGCCCGGCGTCTCATCCAGCAGCCAGCGGATCTTCGGCCCGGAGAAGTAGGTGGCCGGCGGCAGGCCCGCACGCCCGCGAAACAGCGGCTCGTGACCGGCCAGGTCGCGCACCAGCGCGTCGGTCCTGGTGTCCTGCCAGACGACCGCGTTGCAGACGGGCCGGCCGGTGCGCCTGTCCCACAGGACGGTCGTCTCCCGCTGGTTGGCGACGCCCAGTGCGGCGATCTCCAGGCCCTTGGTGGCCTCGGCGAGCACGGCCCGCACGTTGCGCCAGATCTCCTCGGCGTCGTGTTCCACCCAGCCCGGCCGGGGGAAGATCTGCCGGTGCTCGCGCTGGGCGACGGAGACGATGTTGCCGTCCCGGTCGAACACCATGCACCGGCTTGACGTGGTGCCCTGGTCGATCGCGGCGACGTAGTGCTGTCGAGGCACAGGGTTCCTCTTTTCCTACTGTTCGACATTGCCGAACAATACTGGAATGTAATTCGGCTCTCGGCGCATGTCAACCGGTCGCGTCCGACGCCGCCCCGTCGAATCGGGACCGTAGGCGCAGGTCAGGCGGGCGGGTGATCCGGTCCGGGCGCGGATCGACGCTTACGATCCGCCACCAGGGACGCTCCGGAAGCCGGTCGCCACCCGGACGCCTGACACCCCGGGCGGCCCTTCTCGGTGCCGCGCCTTGGCCCGGCCCCCGTGTGCCGGCCGGCCGCGACCGCGGAACCGCACGAGCCGCTCGCCCAGGGTTTCGCGATCGGTTCGGATAACGATGTCAGCGTTCGATATTGTCGAACTTTAGGGATGGGCGTACGCTCGCCGCACCCATCCGACCCCTGTTGGAGCAGACATGAACTTCACCGGCACGCGTGGTGAGATCGCCGTTCAGGTGTGGCCGCATGAGCGCCCCCGCTACGTCGCGATCCTGGTGCACGGGTACGGCGAGCACATCGGCCGCTACGAGCACGTCGCCGCCGCACTCGTGCGGCACGGTGCCGCCGTCTACGGCCCCGACCACCTCGGGCACGGCAGGTCCTCGGGCGAGCGGGCGCTGATCGAGGACTTCGAGGACGTCGTCACCGACGTGCACACCGTGGTGGAGCAGGCCAGGGCCGACCACCCCGGCGTCCCCGTGGTGGTCGTCGGCCACTCCATGGGCGGCATGATCGCCACCCGCTACGCCCAGCGCCACGGATCGGAGCCGGCCGCGCTGGTACTGTCCGGGCCGCTGATCGGCAAGTGGGCGGCGCTGGAGGTGCTGGCCGCGCTGGAGGAGATCCCCGACATCCCCATCGATCCGGCCACCCTCTCGCGCGACCTCACCGTGGGCGAGGCCTACGCAGCCGACCCGCTGGTCTGGCACGGCCCGTTCAAGAAGCCCACCGTCGACGCCTTCGCCCGGACCATGGAGGCCATCGCCGCGGCCGGCTCGCTCGGCGACCTGCCCACCCTGTGGATCCACGGCGAGGACGACCAGCTCATCCCGCTCGACGGCAGCCGCGTCGGCATCGACGGCATCCGCGGCACGAACCTCACCGAGCGCGTCTACCCCGGAGCCCGGCACGAGGTCTTCAACGAGACCAACAAGGACGAGGTGCTCGCAGAGGTGGCCGGCTTCGTCGATCGCGTTCTCACCCCCTAGCGCGAGCCGCCGGCGGCTCCTCGGGCCCGGCCCCGGAGAGACGGGACCGGGCGCCGGGACCCGGCACGGGGGACGGCGTCACCGGTCCCGCGCGAGGAGCCGCCGCTCCAGGACGGCCGTGGCCCGTTCGGCCCAGCGGATGTTCTCCTGCTCGAAGCTCAGCCCGCGCATGAGGGTCAGGTAGGGGCCGACGCGCTCGGCGTGGGCGAGGTACTCCTCCTCGGTGCGGCCGCCGAGGAGCCGGGCGCGCAGCCGCTCGTAGCGGGCGACCTTCGCCCTGGCCCACTCCATGCGCTCGCCGATCGCCGCCCGGACGGCGGTGACGTCGCCGGCGTCGACGGCCTGGACCTTCACCAGGAGCTCGTCGCGGATCGCGCCCGGCCTGGACGGCTCGGAGGTGAACTCGCTCAGCGCCCGGCGCCCGGCCTCCGTCAGCGAGAACAGGCGCTTGTTGGGCCTGCGCTCCTGCTGGACGACACGGGCCTCGACGAGGCCGTCGGCCTCCATCTTCTCCAGCTCCCGGTAGAGCTGCTGGGGCGTGGCCATCCAGAAGTTGGCCACCGAGGCGTCGAAGCCCTTGGCCAGGTCGTATCCGGACGCCTCGCCTTCCAGCAGGGCGGCCATGACCGCGTTACGCAGTGCCATGCGGCCACGCTATCACGAAGTTGAATAGTCAATTTTGCAACTAATCATGGACAGCGATCACCCACGCGGTTATCGTCCCAAGCACTTACTCAATTAATTCAGTAGGAGTTCAGGGGATGAACCCGTTCCGCAAGGCCGTGGAAGCCGGAGACCTGGAGGCCGTCGAGGCGCTGCTGGCTGAGGACGTCGTTTTCAACAGCCCGATCGCGTTCAAGCCGTACCCGGGCAAGGCGATCACGGCGGCGGTCCTGCGGGGCGCCCTGCGCGTCTTCGAGGACTTCCGCTACGTCCGGGAGATCGCCAGTGCCGACGGCCGGGACCACGTGCTGGTCTTCGAGGCGAAGGTGAACGGCAAGGAGGTCAACGGCTGCGACTTCCTGCACTTCGACGAGAACGGCCTGATCGACGACCTCACGGTCATGGTCCGGCCCCTGTCGGGGGCCAACGCGCTCGCCGAGGCGATGGGCGCCCAGTCCGAGCGGATCCAGCGGGAGGCGCTGGGCGGGTGAACGGCTTCGGCGCGATAGCCGCCCGGGCGGCGGGCGGCGCGGGCCCGATCTGGTCGCCGGCTGCCGGCCGGGATCTCAGCCGAGCCGTACGGTGACCGTCTTCGAGGCGCCGCCGCGGTCCGACAGCCGCCCGAACCTGAGGATGAGCCTCGCACCGGTCGCGGCACCCGCCAGCAGCGGGTGCCCGCGGATCAGGCGGGCCACCGGCCGGTCCCAGACCACGGTCAGCTCGTCCAGGTCGCGCCGGGGATCCGAGACGGTCAGCGTCGCCGTACCGTCGCCTCGCTCCCTGACGAGGACGGAGCACGGGGCGGAGGCGGCCACGTCGCCGGCGGCTCCGCCGTTCCAGAAGTTGACCGCGGTGATCCCGAGCGACGGGATCCGGACGCCCTGCCGGCGGTCGCTGTTGGCGAGCACGCACACCCATCCGGGGGCGGCGGCGCGGGCCCGGGTCTCGGCCAGGCTCGCCCCCGGCAGGAGCAGGTAGACGTACCCGGCCGCGACGGGGTCGACGCCGTGGTCGAGCCAGAGGGTCACGTAGCTCCGGGTCACCGGTTCCGAACCGCCGGTGCGCCGCTCACGCAGCGTGCGCAGGCGGGCGCCGCCGGGCAGGACGTAGCCGCCGTGCCCCTCGATGTGCGCCCAGCCCACCGGCCCGTCCGGGCCGCCGCGCGTGTCACCGTCCGTATCACCGTCCACGGTGAGCGTCGCGCCGGTCCTGCGGTTGTCCACGACGGTCTCGACCGGCACGCCGTCCTCGGCGGTGATCCCGGCACCCAGGCAGACCACCGCGTCGTCGAGGAAGAACCACGACTTGAAGGCCTCCAGCGTGCTCTCCAAGCCGCTCAGGTGCTGGCCGACCGCCGCGTACACGCCGTCGGTGGCACCGCCCACCCAGCGCCACGGCGGGCAGGTGTCGCCCCACGCGGTGCCGGCGCCGTCCGCCAGCCGCCGGGTGGAGACGGTCGTGCCCGGCAGGCGGTAGGGGTCGACGGTGGGCCAGAAGGAGTCGGAGTACTGGTCGCCGTGGCCGTCGGCCCACCAGTAGAGCATTCCCGACCCGGTGTGCCAGCCGCGCAGGTTCTCACCGTTGCCGTGCTCGTAGTGGCCGATCCGGTGGGAGGCCATGCTGAGCCCCGCGCACCAGGACGGCCTGCGGTGGACGGCGCGGGCGCTCATCGCCAGCAACCGGTGCCCGTCGGGCTCGGCGGCCGCCGGGATCGCGTCGTCGTCCAGGATCGCGGCGAGGCGGGCGTGGAACCCCAGGTCGTTGCGCTCGGCCGCCTCCAGCATGGGCACGGAGGTCTCCCGCAGCGCCCACCCTTTGACCATGCCCTGCCAGCGGGCCCGCTCGGCGGTGGAGGCCGCCTCCCCCAGCAGCAGGATCGCCGCGGCGATCGCGTGCCCCCTGCGGTGGTCGCCGTACGGCTCCCTGCCGACCGCGCGACCGCTGAAGAGGTCCATGCAGAAGCCGTCGTGGACGACCGGCGCGAACGACCTCTCGACCATGTCGAAGACGATCTGCCGGGCCGGGTCGGCGACCTCCCACGGCGAGCCGCTCACGACCGCGAACAGGGTCGCCAGGCCGGACAGCAGCGACGCTCCGTACGTGCCCTGGTAGGGGACGAAGGTGTGCTGGACGAACGAGCCGTCCCGGTAGAACCCGTCGCCCTCGGAGACGTGGCGGAAGACCGGGGAGAGCGCCGAGACCGCCAGGGCCGCCCTGTCCGGGTCGCAGCCGAGGACGGCGCGCAGCAGCGTCACCGTGCACAGGTCCACCCGGTTGGCCCCGGTGCTGGTGCCGCTGTAGTCGTCCAGGCGGCACTCCGGGACGAAGTGGTCCACCGCGTCCCGCAGCGCCGCGCTCTGCCGGTCCGTCAGGGGGGGGCCGATCAGCAGGGCCGCGTCGAGGAGCTTCCTGGGCGCGCCGATCTCCCAGTGCCACCAGTTTCCGGCCGGATCCGCGCCCGCGGCGTACACCAGCCGCCGATAGTGGTCGATGCCGGCGGCCACGGCGGCGGCCAGGTCCGCGTCACCGGCCAGGCCGGTCCCGGGCAGGGCGTACGCGCGGGCCATGGCCTGCAGCCGGGCGGGGGTGGCGACGAGCGAGGGGAACGGCAGGCCGGGCCAGAGCCTCGTGCCGGCCGGTGCCATGGCGTCCCGGTATCCGGCCGCTCTCACGCCCAGCTCGGCCAGCCGGGTCCGGTACGGCTCAGCCGTCGCGTCGAACCCCGGCCCCGCCGTCACCTCCCGCCACCGGCGGCGCAGCAGGGCGAAAGCCGCGTCTCCCGGGTCGGCCGCGCGCGGGCCCTCCTTCATGTGCACGGCATGCGGCGGGACCAGCGCTCCGACCGCGACGGCACCGCCGAGCCGGAGAAGGGATCGCCTGGAATATCCGGTCACGCATGGATTATCGGGATTCTCCGGTGGAAGTCACAGCCGTCTCACATCCCGCGCCGCCCGTCCCCGGTCAGCCGCCCGCCGGCGGCGCCGCGTCGTCCAGCAGGGTCCCGTGCTCCTGGGCCGCGAGGCTGTCGAGGAGCTTGAGGTACTCGCGGCCGCGGTTGGTGATCGCGACGTAGGACTGGAGGTCGAACCTGTCGTCGGGTCCCTGGTGGTCGATGCGGATGGCGTTGATCCCCGCCTCCCTGATCGGGACCACGAAGCGCATGGCGTCCAGCCGTTCCAGCTCGCGGACCATGTGGTTGGAGTACTGCACGTCGAACGGCCCGTCGGAGGCCAGACCCCTCAGATGCCTGAGCTCGTGCTTGGTCACGATGCCCGAGAGCGCCACCTGCAGGACGTGGATGTCGGACTCGATGACCCGCTGGCGATCCTCGACCCGGCGCAGCCGGATCCGGCTCGCCCCGCCCGCGTCGAAAGTGAGGTCCTCGACCGAGTACTGCGAGAGCACGAGGACCGCCACCGCGACCAGGATCTCCGGGGTCGAAAGGCGCCGGTCCTGGCCGATCAGGCCGAGCGGCACCAGGACCAGGTAGGCGACGAGGAGTGTCGCCGTCACCACGGAGACGGCCTGCCGTGCCGAGAATCGGCGTCCGGTACGCGGCCCCGAGGACAGCGGTTCCGAAGGCATCTGTCACCACACCCCTTTCCCCGGCGGCCCACCGGTTCCACCACGAGAAGACTCTTCTTCCGGAGCCGGGTCAAGGCTCGCCGCTGTCCGAACGGAATCGACCGGCTCGCGCATATGAGAACTATTCATGTCAAACCGGGAAAGATTGCATGATCATTGGCAGGCGCGCGACGCGAGGAGTCCTGCGGTCACCCCCGAAGCGGATTCGCCGTCGGGCGACCACCGGGCGAAATCTCTAGAGAAGGCCAGGTTAGCACGGTGCGACTCTTATCAGAACCACTTAAACCGGGATTTCGGATAGCCCCTATCCGAAATCTTATGCTATTCAAGTGACATAAGTCTTAATTATGAATAACCTCCCTCCTTTACCTTCCCCGAGGATCATTGTCAGTCTAATATCGGGATCTATGTCGCGGCATGCATCAGATCCCCCAGACAAACGCGTCTGGCCATCTGGGCACGCCGACACCGCCGCCGGAAGCGGCTTCGAGGACGGCGAGGACTGGGAGCCCGAGCGGCTGGGGACATCCGGGTGGCGCAGGCTCGCCCTGGCGGGGGTGGCCCTGGCCGCCCTGGGCGGTGCGGGAGCCTGGGCCGTCGCCTCCCGTTCCCCCGAGTCCGGGGCCGTGCTCGTCAACTCCACGCCGGCGCCCGACCGGAGCGGCTGGGAGGCCGCCGTGCCGCCGCCGGCACCCGACGACACGCGGCAACCGTCCCGCAGGCCCCCGGCCACCGCCGCCGGAGAGACCGAGAAGACGGATCCTCCGGCGGCCTCCGCGAAACCGCCGGAGGACTCCCCGGTGAAACCCTCGCCGGAGTCCTCGGTGACGTCCCCGGTGGATTCGCGGCCGTCACGGCTCAGCGTCAGGGAGGCGCGGCGCGTGCACGAACGCTACGCGCGGGACCTCTCCATGACCCAGTTCTCGATGGACAGCCGGGCGATGGGGAAGCTGGAGCAGGGACTCGCGCTGGAGATGTCACGAGCGAGCTTCGAGACCGCACGCATGCAGGACGCGAAAGTGCCGGCAGGGCCATGGCCCGAACCGAAGGTATGGGTTCCCCGCGACACCAACGGCACCACCGACTGGTTCCTGGCCGTCTCCCACCAGCCGGGGGTCGCCAGGGTGAGCAAAGTGCTGACCCGCACCTCGGCCGGATGGCGGCTGACGGCGTTCACCGCCGACGCGCGAAACCCTCCGGAACCGCTGCCCGGCATCGCGGCCGACGCCGAGGGATACGCCACCAGCCTGCCGGAGAACGCCTCCGGGCTGCTGGCGACCCCGCGCCGGATCGCCGAGGCCCACCTGGCGAGCATGGAGAGCACCACGCCGGACCCGATCTTCGCCGACGGTCCCTGGACCAGCGAGGCCGTGCGGTTCTGGCAGCAGGAACGCGCCCAGTTGGAGCGGGCGGGGTGGAGGCTCTCGCTCTCCTACCTGCGGGAGGGTCCGGTGCGCTCACTGATGACCCGCGACGGGGGCGCGCTGGTCTGGTACGGCGCCCGCTCCACCGACCTCCGCGAGGCCCGGCGGGCAGGCGCGACGGTCACGTTGAAGGGTGCGGCCGCGGTCCGCACCGCAGGCAAGTCGTTCGCCCGGTCGGCGAGCGTGACATACGGCCGCATGTACGCGGCCTACATCCCCCCAGCGGGTTCCAGCGAACGGGTCCGCGTGCTCGGCGAGTGGTCCGAAGTCCTGGAGAGCCACGGCACCTGACGTCCCCACCGGAAGGAGAGGAACGTTCATGACGGCACCATCACGTAAGCCCTCGCGCGCGACGGTCATCACCGCGGGGGTCGCGATCGGGGTGTTCGGGGCGGGTGCGGGGCTGGGGACCGTCATATCCGCGAATTCCGGGCCCGCCCAGGTGGAGACCGTACGGCTCGCCGCGGGCACCTACCTGCTGAACGCCGAGACCAGGACGTGGACCGCGGCGCAGGGAGGGAACGACACGCTGCTCTCGGGCGCCGGCGAGGGCAGCGCGGTCAGGGCCGCGAGCGGGGACCCGCGGGTCTGCCTCTCCCTCACCACCGGCGGCCAGGCGGTGGACGCCGGAGGCGCCGGCTGCCTCGCCCTTCCCTCGATCGGCGGCGGCCTCACCGCCCTCAGCCCAGGCAACCCCAGCGCCGATCCGGTCAAGCCCACCAAGAAGCCGTCCGACCCGCCGAAACCCTCCGCCTCGAACCCGCCCAGGAAAACGTCCGACCCGCCGAAGCCGCCCCCCTCGAACCCGCCCAGGAAGCCGCCGGCGCAGCCCGCTCCGGTGCGTCCCCCGGCGACCAAGAAGTCCGCCCCCACCCCCGACCCGAAGCTCACGCAGAAGGTCACCGGCAATCTGGAGGGAAGCGAGGTCTCCGTCCACGCGCCCAAGATCGCCGTCATCGAGCAGCCCTCCCGGAGCGCCGAGCCTCCCAGGACCACCGCGAACCCATCCCCGCGGACGAGCGCCAGGGGTTCCGCCCCGCCGACGGCCGGCGGGCCCGGCCCGCAGTCGAGCCCCGGCGGGTCCGCCGCTCCGGCGACTCCCGTCCGCACGCCGTCCGCCGGTGCCCGCATCGCGCCACCCTCCGTGGAGACGCTCCGACCGGCGTTGCCGCCCCGGAACGCCCCGGCGACCTCCCCCGGCCCGCGTACCCCCGGTCCGGACGACAGCGCCCAGAGCCCGCCGTCCGCCCGGTCCTCCGGGCCGCAGCAGCCGGAGACCGGCGGCACGGACGCCGAGCCGCAGACCAGCCCGTCTTCCTCCACCGGCGACTCCGTCCACGGTGACCCCTCCCTGCCGGTCTTCCAGGATCCGGAGCTCCTGCGGCGTGCCTACGAGGCTCTGGGGCTGGACAGGAACATGCGGTACACGGACGCCAACGGCGTGTGGGACCTCAACATCGCCCCGCCCGGCACCCCGCCGTGCAGGAACTACACCGCCGCCGAGCTCCGCTCGCTGCGCTCGGCCCAGGACGGCACGGCCCTGCCCGAAGGGGTCATCCCCCGCGACTCGTGCCAGTGGCCCGCCTTCATCCGCTGGCTGTTCGCGGATCCGGCCCCCGGTGAGGTCAGCAACTGGACCAAGTTCACCGGCCTCCCCGAGCGCGACCTGGAACTCGTGGTGACGGACTTCCCCGCCGCGCGGCCGAGCCCCGAGCCTTCCGGTCCCGACGCCCGGCCCGACCAGGAGCAGGACCAGCCGGAAACCGACCAGCCCGGCCTCCACCAGCCGGAAGCCGACCAGCCCGGCCTCCACCGGCCGGGCCCCGACAGGCCCGGCGTCTACCGCCCGGACCACGCCGGTACCGACGGTCACGACACCGGCCGCTCCAGTCCCGGCGGCCACGACACCGACCGGCCGGACTCCGGCGAGATGCCGCCGTACTCCGGCGAGTACACGGGCCCGTGAACGCGTCCACCGGCACCGGGAACACCGTGCTCGGCCCCGGCCAGTGGGCGGCGTGGGTGAACGAGCACGGCGCCCACCTGCTGGACTACGCCGGATACCACCTGGGAGCGGAGGGGGCGACGGCCGCCGCGGCCGCCGCCGTCGCCTCGTGCGGCGCGGCGGCGGGTCCGGAGGGCGTCTCGGTGCGGGCGCGGCTGCTGGCCGCGCTCCGCCGTGACTGCTCCCGCGCGCCCGGCCACCGCCCGGGATACGTCCCGGGCACGGGACCGGGCATGCCCGGCGCCCTGCTGATGGAGCGGGCATGGGGACTGGTCGACCCGCTGGGCGCGGAGAGCCTCCGGCTGATGTTCCGCCACGAGCTGACCCTCGAGGACCTCTGCCACGTGCTGGCCCTGCCCGCGGACGAGATCGGCAGGCTCGCGACCAGGACCCAGGACATCATCGAAACCCTCGTCAGCGCGCTGGACGGCCTCGCCCACGGACGTGCCCCCTGTGCGGCGCTGCGCCCGCTGGTGGACTCCGCGTTCCCCGGCGAGCCGTGGCGGCAGGCCGGCGGCTCCGGGGACGCGCGCGCGGAGCTGCTGTCCCACATGGTCCGGTGCCCGGTGTGCACACGGCCGATCAGCATCCGCTACACGGTCCCGCAGATGATCTCCCATCCGCCGATCCCGCCCCTCACCGCCGAGGCCGGCAGGCGCTTCCTGGACGCCCTGCCGCCGGCGGTCCCGCTCTCCGCGCCCCCGTCCCTCCCCGCGGCCCCGGTCCGGCCCACGGGCTCCCCCGCCGACCCTCCCGGTGCCGCGGCCCCGCCGACGGTGCCGAACCTGCCCGTCCGGCGCGGCACCGCTCCGTACGCGGCGGGCCGGGGCCCGGCGAAACCGGCGCGTCCGAAACCTCTCCCGCCGCCCCCGGCGACCCCCGGACGGCGGGAGGAGGAGACGCTCCCCTCCCTCCCCGCGGTCCCGCACCGGCTCCCTCCCGGAGAGGAGACGCTGCCGTCCCTCCCGGCGGTCCCGCGCTCGCGGCCCTCCCCGGCCCTGCCGGAACCGGGGCGGGACACCCCGCTCTACGACGCGCTGCTCTCCCAGGTCTGGGCTCGCGAGATCCTGGCCCGCACCGGCGGCGCGCCTCTCGCGGGACGAGCCCGGCTCGACGTCTCCGCGTCCATCCCGGCACCCGCCCTACGGTCTGCGACCCGGCCCTCCGCCGGATCCCGCGCCGCGCCCGCGGGCAGGGACCGCGGGCCGGAGCGGCGCCGGCTGGCCGAGGCGCTCCTGTGGGCCGGGGCCCGGGTCCGCGCCACGACGGTCAAGATCGTCATCATCGTCGTCGCGGGCGCCGCGGGAACCCTGACCGGGATGAACCTCCTCGGTCCCGCCCTCGGCGACGGGACCCCGGCGCGGTCCCTGCCCTCCTCACTGCCCCAGGCCGCCACGACCGCCGCGACCGCCGCACCCCCCACCGCGGACAGAGGCGAGCTCTCGGCGCGGCTGCGCATGCCGTCCGAGATCGCCCTGGACGAGTACGGCAGGGGCGGCGCGACCCTCACCTCCCTGTCGGAGGACGTGCTGCAATGGCGCGTGTCCGCTCCCGGCCTGGCCGTGAACCCCTCCAGCGGCACGCTGAAGCGGGGAGACACGGTCGTGATAACCCTGCGTGCCCTGCGCGTCCGCTACTGGTGCGGCGCCCCCGCTCCCGTCACCGCCCCGCTGACCCTCCACGGACCCGACGACTCGATCTCCGCGACGGTGCGCTGGCGCACCTGCTGACCGCCTCCCGTCTCACACCGTCCCGCGAAAGGACCCCGGCCATGGCAGAGACCCCTTCCCGGACCCATCCCGTCCCACCCGCCCCTCCCGAGTCCCAGCCGATGTCCTCACCCGCGACGCACACCACGGCGCACCCCGCGGCACACGCCGAGCCGGCGTCCGGAACCCGGCCGGACACGGCCTCCGAGGAGCCGCCCGGGACCGCCCCGGAGAACGGGTCCGATCCCCGGCCGGAGACGGTCCCCCTCACCGCGGAACACCTGCTCACCAATCGGCGGCCCGAGCCCTCGGGAGGCTGGCGGCGGCTCGTCTGGCAGCTCTCCGGCAGGAGGTACATCCCCTCCGAGTCGGCGGCGGAGATCGAGCGGCGCACCCTGATCGCCCACGCCCAGACCCCCGTGGCGAGCGGGCACCACCGGATCGCGGTCATGAGCCTCAAGGGCGGGGTCGGCAAGACCACCACGACCGCCGCACTGGGCAACACGCTGGCCTCCCTCCGGGGGGACCGGGTGATCGCGATCGACGCCAACCCCGACCGGGGGACCCTCGGGCTGAAGGTCAAGTCCGAGACGGCCGCGACCATCCGCACCATGCTCGCCGAAGCTCCCCACATCCTCCGCTACGCCGACGCCCGCGCCTTCACCTCGCAGTCCCCCGCACGGCTGGAGATCCTGGCCTCCGACACCGACCCCGCCGTCAGTGAGGCCTTCGACGCGGAGGACTACCGCACGGTCGCCGGGTTGATCGAGCGCTACTACTCGATCTGCATCACCGACTGCGGAACCGGTCTGCTGCACGGCGCCATGGGCGCGACCCTGGAGCTGGCCGACCAGATCGTGCTGGTCAGCCTGGTCGCCGTGGACGGGGCGAACTCGGCCGCGGCCACCCTGGACTGGCTCAACGCCCACGGGCACGCCGCGCTGGCGAAGAACGCGATCGTCGTGCTGAACGCGGTGGAACCCAAGGGCGACGTGGACCTGGAGCTGCTGGAACACCACTTCACCTCCCGCTGCCGCGCGGTGATCCGCGTGCCGTACGACCCCCATCTCAAAGAGGGCGCGGAGGTGGACCTGACCCGCCTGCGGCCCACCACGCGAGGCGCCTACCTGCGGCTGGCCGCGGCCGCCGGCCAGTCGTTCGGCCTGCACCCCGCCCGGAGCCGCTGATGCCGCCGACCGTGGAGGAGTCCGTGCTCGACGTCGACCTCGGCCCTCCCGGGCGCGCGTCCCGGCGGCGGGCGCTGGCGGTTCTCGCGGTCGCCGGGGTGGCCGCGGCGGCGCTGACGGCATGGCTGCTCCCGCGTGCCGCGGCCGGTCCGGCGGCGTCCCCGCCTGCGCCGACCCCCTCCTCCGAGGTCGTCCTCGCCGCTCCCTCCGCCCACCACGGTGACGCCGGGTACCCCGTCGGGTTTCCCCGGACCGAGCTGGGAGCGGTCTCCGCGGCGGCCGCGGCGCTGGAGGCCGCCTGGACGCTGGACTCCGGCCAGGCCGAGCAGGCCGCGGTGCTGTACGCCCTGCCGGAGCAGCGTGAGGCCGCGCGCGACGGCGCGGACGCCACCGTCCGCGGATGGCGGAAGACCCTCGGGCTGCCGGAGGACGGCGAGCTGCCCGAGGGAGCCGCCCTGCGGACCGAGACGGTCGGCGTGCAGTGGCACAGACGGGCCGAGGACCAGGTGCAGGTCTCCCTCCTGGTCCGGGTGAACGCCGTCAAGGGCACCGAGGAGACCGGCCCCGCCTACTCCAGCCCGTTCGCCATGAGCGTGCTCATGGTCTGGAGCCCCGCCGTCCGGGAGGGGACCGGGGACTGGGTCAACGCACCCGACCCCCTGCCCGCCGTCGTACCCGAGGTCGCGGCTCCCGGCACTCCCGAGTTCACGGCGGCCGGGTGGAGACCCGTCGCCCGTCCCTCCTCATAGCCCTCTCCTCATAGACAGCGGAAGATCTCATGCCCCCACGCACCCCTTCCCGGCGCGTCACCCTCGTCTCCGGCCTGCTCATGGCGGGCATCTCCGCGACGGCCGGCGCGGTCATCGCCCAGCCCTGGGCCGCCGCCGCCGACCCCGTGCCCATGCCCATGCCCGATCTCTCCTCCCCCGACGCCCCTCCCCCTCTGCACGCCCTGCCCGTGCCCGACCCCGAGGATGACCCGGACGACCCCGCGAGGTCCCCGGCTCCGGTCCCGGTCCCGTCGGAGGACCAGGACGGCGTCACCCCGTCCCCTTCCGAGACCACCGCGGACCCGGTCCCCACCCGCAGGCCCCGGCGCACCCCCGCGCCCGCACCGTCGCAGTCGTCCTCGGCCACGGCGACCTCCAGCCCGACGCCGAGCCCCTCCGCACCGTCGCAGTCGTCCTCGGCCACGGCGACCTCCAGCCCGACGGTGAAGCCGACGCCGAGCCCCTCCGCGACCGCCTCCACGCCGTCGGCCACCCCGGCTCCCACGACCGGGAAACCGGCCACCCCGGATCCCGGCGCCAAGCCGAGCCCGACCGGGAGCCCGAAGAAGGAGACGCCGAAGAAGACGAAGACGCCCGCGCCGAAACCGTCCGCCACCGCCAAACCCACCGTCAAACCCACCGCCAAACCGACGTCCACCGCCAAGCCCGCTCCCTCCGTCACGGCTCAGCGGCCCACGCCGAAGCCCACGCCGCAACCGGTTCCGCCGAGCCGACCGGCCGTACCGGGTCCGGCCTCCTCCGTCACCGCCGCCGAACCGGCGCCCGCTCCGCCCACGAGGGCGTCACTGCTCGCGATGGCTCCGCGGGTCGTGCCGCTTCCGCCGCTCGCGATGCCCTCCACCGTGAGCTGCGCGTCCTCCGACGCCTCCACGTGCTGGGGCCTGGCGCCCTGGCACGGCCGTACCACCGGCGCCTCTCCCGCCGCCTCCCCGAGCGACTCGGTTCCGGCCGGGCCGCAGGAGCGGGAGAGCCCGAAGCGGCAGCGGCCGGCCACGCCCCGGTGGGTCTTCGCCCCGCCCTCCGTCCTGGCACCCACACCGGTGGCGGCTGCGCGCCCTGCCGGACGCGCGCTCCAGGGGCCATCGGGGTGCTGGGCCTTCAGCCCGCCCTCGCTCTGCGCCAGATCCGGGGGGCGGTAGCCGTGGTCTCCCGTTCCCACCTGCGGACAGGCGTGCTCAGCATGGTGGCGGCGCTGGCCCTGAGCACGCTCACCGCCGCCCGGGGAGAGACCGCCCCGGCCTGCCCCGCCGTACCGGACGGCTCCAGCGCCGCCGAGGCCCACGGCTGGGGTGCGCCGGCCTGGTGCGCCGAGTTCGACGACTACCTGCAGCCGTCCGACTGGGTGTTCTACGACTCGCCCGGGCACGCGGGCAACGGCCGCCGCTCGTCCGGCCAGCTCTACCTGGGCGACGGCACGCTCTACCTGTACGGCCGCGCGGACGGGACCACCGCCGGGCTGGCCAGCCAGCACGTCCAGACGTACGGCCGGTGGGAAACCCGCATCCGGCTCTACCCGGGCGCGGGCTCCTACCACCCGGTCGCCCTGCTCTGGCCCCAGCAGGGCGGGGGGAACGTGCGCAGCTCCACCGGCGAGGAGATCGACTTCCTGGAGGTCATCGACGACCCCGAGCGGCAGCGGCCGGCGTTCTTCCTGCACACCCCGCAGGGGCAGGAGCAGGCCCATGCCGAGGTGGACATGACCACCTGGCACACCTACGCCGTGGAGAACAGCCGGGACGGGGTCGTCGGCTACATCGACGGACGGGAGTGGTTCCGCTCGGCCAACGCCGCGCACAGCCCGATGTCGGCCTGCCTGCAACTGGACTGGTTCCCAGGCAGGGGCAGCGCGGGAGAGGCGTGGATGGAGGTGGACTGGCTGCGCATCTACCCGATGGGGTCCTCCTGAGCGGCCCGCCCGAGGCGCATCTCCAGGATCTGGCCCGGCCACTCCCCGACCGTGAACGGCTCGGTCCTGGTGAAGCCCTGGCTCTCGTAGTACCTCACCAGCCGGCCGTCGTCACCGGCGTAGCAGTCGACCCTCACCAGCGCGACCCCCCGCTCGGCCGCCTCGGCGGGGGCGAGCGCCAGCAGGGCCGATCCGACGCCGCGGCCGTGGAAGCGCCGGTCGATGACGAGGGCCTGGACGTAGAGCTCGGGCTCGGGAGCGGGCGGGACGTAGGGCATCGGAGGACCGAGGACGATGCACCCGGCGGGCTCGCCGTCCGACTCGGCGATCCGCATGCCCCCGGAGGCCGCCCACCCGGTGATCCGCTCGACGCGGGTGGGATCGGCGGAGAACGGCTCGCTGCCCCACTGGCCGGTACGGCCCTGCGCCGTCAGCCACTCCACCGCGCTGTCGAACATCCTCAGAACGGCCTGAACATCGCCGATTCCACCATTACGGATAATCACCGGCGGATCGTAACAGGACCACATTCCTCTCACGCGACACCGATAAAACTCTGCTGGAGTTCTTATCCGACCCTTATCAGGGATTAGTACACTCAGTCACGGCCGTTATACAGCTCACCTGACACGGGAGCACGTCCTGGCCCGTCCTTGTCTGGAGTCACGTGAGCAGCCGCCTGACCGTCAGATCCGCCAAGCCCGCCCACCGAGCGAGGCCGCGCCGGCAACGCCGATGGATGTGGTGGCTGGTGGCGGCGGCCATGCTCTTGGTGGTCGCGCTGACCGCGACGGCGGTCGGCGCCTACGTCAAGCTGGCCGGGAACGTCAAACACATCGAGGTCGGCGCGGAGGACCTGGGGGCCCGACCGGCCAAGGTGGCGACCAAGGCGATGAACGTCCTGGTCGTCGGCTCCGACCAGCGTGACGGCAAGAACGCGAGATACGGCCGGTTCGCCGGGGAGCGGACCGACACGATCATGCTCGCGCACATCTCGCCGAAGCGGGACAACGCGATGGTCATCAGCTTCCCGCGCGACTCGATGGTCGAGCTCCCCGCCTGCCGCGCCCGGCAGGGCTTCCCCGGCCAGCAGCCGCACACCGGCATGATCAACGAGTCGTTCAACTCCGGCGGCATCGCCTGCACCTGGAAGACCCTCGAAACGCTCACCGGCATCCACATCGACCACTTCGTGAAGGTCGACTTCACCGGCTTCAAGGGCATGGTCGACGCGGTCGGCGGGGTCGAGGTCTGCATACCCGAGCCGATCAACGACACCAAGGCGCTGCTCCACCTGCCCGCCGGACGGCAGACCCTCAAGGGCGAGCAGGCCCTGGGCTACGTCCGCGCCCGCTACAGCCTCGGCGACGGCTCCGACATCGGGCGCATCCAGCGACAGCAGATGTTCATCGCCTCGATGGTCAAGAAGGTGATGAGCGGCGAGACGCTGACCGACCCGACCAGGCTCTTCGGGTTCCTCGACGCGGCCACCAAATCGGTCACCACCGACCCCGGCCTGACCCCCGGGGTCATCAAGGACCTCGCGGTCAGCGCCGAGGGCCTGGCCGCCGGCCAGATCCACTTCATCACGACCCCGTGGCGCTACTCGCTCACCCACCCGGGGAAGGTGGAGTGGGTCGAGCCGCAGAGCAAGAAGCTGTTCGCCGTCGTCGCCGGCGACAAGCCGATCTCCGACGCCGGAATCAAGGGCGGGCAGACCCGGATCGCGCGCTCGAAGATCCACATCGAGGTGCGCAACGGCACCTGGCGCTCCGGCCTGGCCACCCTGGTCGCGGCCAAGCTTGAGGAGCAGGGCTACCACATCGCCAAGATCGGCGACACCGCGCGCAAGCCGTACCCGAAGACCACGATCGCCTACTCGCCGAAGGGCGCGACCAAGGCGCCGACCCTCTCCCGCGACCTGCTGGTCTCCAGGGGCCGCCTGCTGCCCGGGGCGACGACCGGGCGGCTGGTGCTGACGATCGGCGACGACTGGCAGGGGCTCAAGGAGGTGCGGGCCGGCGGGAACGGCGGCCTGGAGAGCTTCGACGCCACCAACGACTCCTGCGCGAGCGCCTGACCGTCCCGGATGTGACCGCTCGGCCGTCTTCCACGCGTCTCACCGCCTCCTCCCCTCCCATCCGATCCGGGACGCTCCCGGCGTGCGCCGTCCGTCCCGCAGCCGGCTCCGCAGGACCGCCGGCGTGGCGGTCCCCCTCGTGTCGCTGCCGGCCCTTGAGATCTTCTCCGCGCTGACTAGGACAAATGCCCTACCTTTGGGTACATTGCGCGAGCATGAAGAGACTTCTCCGGCTTTAGCCGGACACATCTAGGGGGCGCGATGAAGGCCCGTATCACGGGCGTCGCGACGTATCTGCCCGAGCGGACGCTGACCAGCGCAGAGGTGGAGCACCGGATCGAGGGATACGTCCCCCACCGGGGAATCGTCGAGCGGATGACGGGGATCCGCCGGCGGCACGTGGCGCGTGACGGCCAGCAGGCGTCGGACTTGGCGGTGGCGGCGGTGCGCCGGCTGGACCGCGACGACCGGGACGGTGCGGGCCGGGACGGCATGGGCTCGGGCGGTCGCGGCGGCGAAGCCGGGGGCTACGCCGACGCCGACCTGCTGATCTTCGCCTCGGCCTCGCAGGACATGGTCGAACCCGCCACCGCGCACATCGTGGCGGCCAAGCTCGGTCTGTCGTGCCCGGTGTTCGACGTCAAGAACGCCTGCAACAGCATGCTCAACGGCATCCAGGTCGCAGAGGCGCTGATCCTCTCCGGCGCGCACCGCAAGGTGCTGGTCTGCTCCGGCGAGACCCCGTCGCGGGCGATCCGGTGGCAGGTCAGGGACCGGGCGCAGTTCGTCGACTCCTTCGCCGGATACACGCTCTCCGACAGCGGGGCGGCCGTCCTGGTCACCGCGGACGACGAGCGTGGGATCTTCTACCGGGACTTCTCCGCCGACTCCACCGCCTGGGCGATCGGCACCCTGCCGGGCGGCGGTTCCGCGCACCCGCGCGACCCCGAGTACTCCTACTTCCAGGGGGACGGGCGGCGGCTGAAGGAGGCCTTCGAGCGGATCGGCCCCGACATCTTCCTCAACGCCCTCAAGCACACCGGGCTGAGCTGGGACGACTTCGCGGTGGTGGCGGTACACCAGGTGGCCCTGCCGTACCTGCGCTTCCTGGCCGAGGTGCTGGACATCCCGGAGGAGAAGCTGGTGGTCAGCCTCCCCGAGCACGGCAACTGCGCCTCGGCCACGCTCCCGCTCCAGCTCGCGCTGGGCGCCTGGCGGCCCGGCGACCGGGTGGCCCTGCTCGGTCTGGGCGGCGGGATCAGCATGGGCGTGATGCTGGCGGAGATGTGATGGACCTCTGGGTGATCATTCCCGCCTACAACGAGGCCGCGAGCGTCGCCGCGACGCTGCGGGCCCTGGCGGCGCAGGACGACCGCGACTTCACGCTGGTCGTGGTGGACAACGCGAGCACCGACGGCACCGCCGAGGTCGTCCGGGAGCACGGCGTCACGGTGATCTCGGAGCCCCGCAAGGGCACCGGCGCCGCCGCCGACACCGGCGTGCGGTACGCCATCGCGAACGGCGCGACCCACATCGCCAGGACCGACGCCGACTGCCTGCCCCGCCCCGACTGGGTGCGCAACATCCGCCGCGCCTTCGGCGACGGCCTAGAGATGGTGGGCGGACGGCTGCGGCCCCGGACCGACGAGTTCCCGCTGAAGTTCTGGGAGCGCAGGTTCATCCCGGCCGTGGTCCAGGTGGCCGCGACCTTCGGCCGCTTCCGGCCGGGGAACCGCGACCCGCTCTACAAGGGCCCTTACGTGATGATGCCCGGCTGCACGCTGGCGATCACCGCGGACCTCTACGAGCGCGCCGGAGGCTTCCCGAGGACCGCGATCGAGGAGGTCCACGAGGACCGCGCGCTCGTCAACCGGGTCCGTAAGATCACCTCCTCGTACGGCTCCCGCCGCGACGTGGTCGTCTTCGGCTCCGTGCGACGGCTGCGGGCGTACGGCCTGGCGGGCACCCTGGCCTGGTACGCCGACCACCGCTACCGCCCCGACGTGATCGACGTCCGATGACCTTCCCCGCGCTGGACCACGAGGCCCGGCTCTACCTGGCCGCGCATCCGTTCGCCTACCCGCTGATGCGGCTGCTGGCCCGGCTCGGCCCGGTGGTACGGGTGCCCGGCATGGGCGTGGTGGTCAACGACGCCGCCGTGGCGCGCGCCGTACTGACCGACGAGCGGTTCCGCAAGGACGGCCCGGGCTCGCCCGGCGACCTGTGGACACCGGTGCTGGGACCGTCGGTGCTGCTCAACATGGAGGGCCCCGGGCACCTGGCGCTGCGCAGGAAGCTGATGCCGCTGTTCACCCCCGGCCACGTCGCGGACCTGGTGGCGGAAGTGCTGCGAGAGCCGCTGGCGGCGCTGGACGCGCGGCTGGCGCGCGGCGAGACCGTCGACCTGGTGGACGTCATGCGGGTGATGGCCGGGGCGGTGATCTGCCGGACGATCGGGCTGGGCGGCGGATCGGGTCCCGGATCGGGCGGCGTCTCCGAGGAGCGGGCCAGGGAGCTGTTCGCCGAGGGGGAACGGGTCGTCTCGATGGTCTCGCTGCGGTCCCGGCGGCTCTCGGACCGGCAGGTGGCGGTCGCCCGGCGGGTGCTCGACCGGATCGGGGACATCGCCCAGGCCGCCTACGAGGCCGGGGACGAGTCCACGATCATGGGCCGGATGCGGGGGCTGGGCCTGTCCGCGGCCGAGGCGAGGGGCGCGGCGGGCGCGTTCTTCCTGACCGGCACCGAGACGGTCGCCACCTTCGTCCCCCGTCTGGTCGCGCTGATCCACGACCACGGCACGGCCGTGGACGACCTGGACCGGGTGATCGACGAGGCCATGCGGGTCACCACCCCGACGCCGGTGATGCTGCGCTCGGTGGCGGCCCCCGCGCTGATCCGCGGGAACGGCGAGATCCGGGCAGACGGGGAGGTCCGCGCGGCCGATGAGGGGAGCGGCGCCGCGAAGATCCGTGAGGTGGCGGTACGGCCCGGTGACCGGGTGCTGATCGTCACCCACAACTGCGCCCGCGCCCACGGCCCCTTCGACCCGTCCCGGCCGCACCCGCCCGAGCTGCGCCGGCTCTGGTTCGGCGCCGGCCCGCACTTCTGCATCGGTTACCCCCTCGCCCTGGCCGAGATCCGCGCGGTGGCGTCCGTACTGCTCTCCCACCGCGTCCGGGTCGTACGGCGCCGCGCGGCCAGGGGGGTCCTCATCCCCACCTACGAGCACCTCTGGATCACCGCCTCCTGACCCCCGACCCCTGCGGACTGGACTTCCTCGCATGAACGACATCATCACCGGGATCATGGCGACCGCCGGCCGGGAGCCAGGCCGGACCGCGATCGTCGACGGCCGGGGCCACGAGCTCGCCTACCGCGAGCTGGCCCGCCGGGTGGACGCCGTCCGCGCCGCCATGGACGGTCTGCGACCGGGGGACGGGGTGCTGTTCGCGGTACGGCCCGGCGTGGAGGCGGTCGTGGCGGCGCTGGGGGCGGTGGCGGCGGGCGGGATGCTCGTGCTCGCCGATCCGGGGCTGGCCCCCGGCGTGCTGGCCGCCCGGATGGCCGCCACCCGGCCGGGGTGGGTGGTGGCGGAGTCCCTGCTGTACACCCTGAGCGGCCCGCTGAAGGGCCTGGCCCGCCGGCGCGGCCTGCTCCTGCCCCACCTCCGCGACCCCCTGCCCGGCCACCCCGTCCGCCACCTCCGCACCGGCCCGTGGCTGCCGGGGGTCCCGCGCGGCGCGCTGCGGCTGGACCGCCTCCCCGGTGCTCCGGCCGGCCACGCCTCCGCGCCCCCGCAGGAGGACCGGCCCGCGGCAGTGATCTTCACGTCGGGGACCACGGCCAGCCCGCGCGGAGTGGTGCACACCAGGGGATCACTGGCCGCGGGGCTGGAGCTGTTCAGAGGTGCGTTCCCGCTGGAGCCGGGCGACGTCGTCCACACCGACCAGCTGATGCTCGGCCTGCCCGCGCTGATGGCCGGGGCCGCCTGGTCGCTCCCGGGTCGCGGGCCTGTGGTGGAGGAGCTGGCGGCACGGCGGGCCACCCACACGTTCGCCGTCCCGGTGCAGCTCGACCGGCTGCTCCGCCGTACGCCCAGATTGCCCGGGACGCTGCGTCACCTGCTGCTCGGCTCGGCTCCCGCGCCGGCCGGGGTGCTGCGCCGGGCGGTCGAGGCCGGGCCCGAGGTGCTCTCGGTCTACGCGATGACCGAGGCGCTGCCCATCGCGATCGCCTCGGCGGAGGAGAAGCTCGCCCACGCCTCGGGGGACCTGCTCGGCGCGCCCCTGCCCGGAGTGGGCGTCCGGGTCGCCGGCGACGGCGAGCTGTTCGTCTCCGGGCCGCACGTCGCCCCGCGCTACCTCGGCGAGGACCCGCTGCGCGAGGTCGCCACCGGTGACCTGGTCCGGATCGAGGACGGCCGCCTGGTGCTGCTCGGCCGGAAGAAGGACATGATCCTCCGCGACGGGTTCAACATCTATCCCGGCCTCTACGAGCCGGCGATCACCGCGCTGCCCGGCGTCGCCGAGGCCGCGATCGTCGGCCTGGCCGACCCGGCGACCGGGGACGAGGAGGTCGTGCTCGCGATCGTTCCCACCGGCGACTACGACGAGACCCTCCTGCGCAAGGTGCTGCCGGACCTCGTGGACGCCGCCGCCCTTCCCGACCGGATCGTCGCCCTCGACGCCTTCCCCCGTTCGGGCCGCGCCGACAAGCTCGACCGCGCCGCCCTCCGCTCCCGGGTGGCGCGATGAGGCTCGCGGTGACGGGCGCCTCGGGGTTCGTGGGCGGGGCCGTCTGCCGGGCGGCCCGGGCCAGGGGCTGGCGGGTGCACGCGTTCGGGCGGCGCGGGCGGGTGGAGCCCGACCACGTCGGCGGCGCGCCGTACACCTCGTGGGACCTGCTCTCCGAACGGCCCGCGCTGCCCGAGGTGGACGCCGTCGTCCACTGCGCGGGGAGCGTCACCGACTGGGGGCCGCCGCAGGAGATCTGGGCGGCCAACGTGACCGGCACCCGGAACGCGGCGGAGGCGTTCCCCGGCGCCCGGTTCGTGCACGTGAGCACGGCCAGCGTCTACGACCCGCTGCGGCCGACCGTGCTGGCCCGCGAGGACCAGGCCCCGGTGGCGCGGTACGTCAACGCCTACGGCGCGTCCAAGGCCGCGGCGGAGCGGGCCGCGGCGCACGCGGCGCGGGGGCGGGCGGTCGTCCTCCGGCCGCACGCGATCTACGGCCCCGGGGACACGACCCTGCTCCCCCGGGTCCTCGGGGCGGTCAGGGGACGGAGGCTCCTCGCGGTGGGCGACGGCAGGCAGCGGATCAGCCTGACCTCGGTCGGCAACCTGGCCGGGGCATGCCTGCTCGCCGCCACGGCGTCTCTCGACGGCCTCCTCGACGTGGTCCCCGGCGAAGACGGCGCGGGTCCCGGTGAGGGACGCGGCGGGGGTTCCGGTGTCTTCGGCGAGGGTCGCGGCGTCCTCGATGTGAGTCACCGCGTCTTCAACGTGACCGACGCCGAGCCGGTCCTCCTGGACGACGCCCTGCGCGCGATCCTCAAGGAGAGAAGGATCGACGCGGAGCCGTACTACCTGCCGCTGAGGCTGGTGGAACCCGCCGCCGCCGCCGCGGAGGCGGTCTTCGGACTGCTCCGGCGGACGGACCCGCCCCGGCTCACCCGGTACGCCGCCGGTCACCTGGCGGTCGAGCGCACGTTGGACATCACCGCCGCCCGGGAGAGGCTCGGCTACCGGCCCGGGGCGACCTCGTTCGCGGGCGCGGCGGGCTGGTGACCGCCTCCGCCTCGGTCGCCGGAGCCCCGGCCGCCGCACCGGGAGGGGGCTCCGGCCGCCGTACCCGCCGACGTCCGGCCTGACCGCGCAGCGCGCCGGACGAGCCATATGGCACGACCAGGCAGAAACCGTTACTAGCCTGTGACGGTCGATTCGGCGGCCGGGGAATGTAGGAGAGATGGCAGGTAGCGGAGGTCGTCCTGGAGTCGGATCGGGTCTGGCGCTCACGTTCGGTTCGGCGGTGCTGTGGGGCCTGGCCCATCTGTGCACCGGCCGCCGCCGGACGGGCGCCCTGCTGATGGCGGCCGACCTGACGCTGGTCACCGCGGGCGTGACCGCGCTCCTCACGGCCAGGCCCTTCCTGCTCGGCCTGGCCGTGCAACCCGGCTGGCTCACGGTCTTCAGCGCCGTCGCGCTGCTGTTCGCGCTCGCCACCGTGGCCGTGGTCATCCGCTCCTACCAGCTCGTCCGGCCCAGGCCGCTGACCGGGGCCGCCCACTACCTCTCCACCGCCGCGGTCGGCCTGCTGTGCGTGCTGGTGGTCACCCCGATGGCCTACGCCGCCCGGCTCGCCTACGTCTCCCAGAACGTGATGGCCTCGGTCTTCGGCACCAGCTCCACCCCCGTCCCCGCGGACCCGTGGCGGGGACGGGAGCGGATCAACATCCTGCTGATCGGCGGCGACGCGGCCCCCAGCCGCGCCGGGGTGCGCACCGACAGCATCACCGTGGCGAGCGTGGACACCCGCACCGGGAAGACCCTCCTGTTCGGCCTGCCCCGGAACCTGCAGCGCGTCCCGATGCCGATCGGCCCGGCGCGCGACCGCTTCCCCTACGGATTCGGGGGCGAGCCTCCGCTCACCCCGGCGATCCTCAACGAGGTCTGGCAGTACGCCGAGGACCACCCCGAGATCGTCCCGGGTGTCGTCACGGGCGAGCGCGGTCCCGCGCTGCTGAAGAAGACGGTCGGCGGCATCCTCGGACTCGACGTCGCCCACTACGCGATGGTCGACATGCGGGGCTTCGCCAGGATCGTGGACGCGCTGGGCGGCGTGCGGATCACCGTCCGGGAGCCCATCGTGTACGGCAGGCGCAACGAGGGCCTGATCCAGGCCGGCACGCGCACGCTCTCCGGCGAGGAGGCGCTCTGGTACGGCAGGTCCCGCACCTACAGCAGCGACTACGTCCGGATGAGCCGTCAGAAGTGCCTGATGAACGCACTCGCCAAGCAGGCCGATCCGGTGAGGGTGATCAGGAGCTTCGAGCGGCTGGCCACCGCGACGGCGAACGCGGTCTCCACCGACATCCCGCAGGAGCTGCTGCCCGCGCTGGTCGGCCTGGCGGGCAAGGTGAGGGGCGCGGAGATCGAGAGCCTCCAGTTCGTCCCGCCGATGATCGACACCAATGACCCCGACTACGACCTGATCAAGGAGAAGGTCACCGCGGCCCTGGCGGGCAGGCCCGCCGCCAAGCCCGCGACCGCCACCCGCCGGAGCCCGGTCCCGGCCGCCCCCGGTGCCCCGGCCGGCGCCTCCGCCTCCCCTCAGGAGACCGTCGCGCTCGGTGCGACCTGCGGCTGACTGCGGGCGCACCGCACGGATCCGCCGGACGGGCACCGGCCCGGCGCCTTCACCGTGCGGGACGGGCGGCCCGTGGGCGGGATCGGCGAGCGGTCCGCCCGTCGCCGGAATCCGCCATATCGTGACCGCACCCCCAGGCCGGTATGCCTTTGCGGGCGATTCGGGCCTTGGCGATCGACCTCACCTTCCCGACAATCTGAGTCAACTGCTCTGACAGCAGGAGCCGAGACCCGCGACACGCGGGCCGATTGTCCCGTACCGGAACCCCGAGACCACCGACCGTGGCATGATGGCCACGCACAGAGGTTGCAATGATTTTCATAATCAGATTGGATCGTCGTCGTGAGAGTGGCATTCGTCGGCAAGGGCGGCAGCGGCAAGACGACTCTGTCGGCGCTGTTCGCGAGGCACACAGCGAGTCAGGGCGGACCGGTCGTCGCGGTCGACGCCGACATCAACCAGCACCTGGGCATGGTCCTGGGGGTCGAGGAGAGCGCGCTGCCCCGCCCGATGGGCTCCCACCTGGCCGAGATCAAGGAATATCTGCGCGGCGACAATCCCCGGATCCCCTCCGCCGCCGCCATGGTCAAGACCACTCCGCCGGGCCGCGGCTCCCGCCTGCTCTCCCTGGACCCGGGTGACGACCCGATCCACTCCCGGTTCGCCGTCACCACCCCCGAGGGCCTCCGGCTCATGGTCACCGGCCCGTTCGGCGAGGACGACCTCGGCGTGGCCTGCTACCACTCCAAGGTCGGCGCGGTCGAGCTCTACCTCAACCACCTCGTCGACGGCCACGGCGAGTACGTCGTGGTGGACATGACCGCAGGAGCCGACTCCTTCGCCTCCGGCCTGTTCACCCGCTTCGACATGACCTTCCTGGTCGCCGAGCCGACCCGGCAGGGTGTCGGCGTCTACCGGCAGTACCGCGACTACGCGGCCGACTACGGCGTTCCCATCGCCGTCGTCGGCAACAAGGTGCACGGCCCCGGCGACGTCGCCTTCCTGCGCGAGCACGTCGGCGACGACCTGCTGGTCTGCATGGAGCACTCGCCCGCCGTACGCGCCATGGAGCAGGGCCGCCCGTTCACCCTGGACGACCTCGAACCCGCCAACGCCGAGGCCCTCTCGGTGCTTCTGAAGCACATCGACGCCCAGGAGAAGGACTGGGAGAGGTTCGGCCGTCAGGCCGCCGAGTTCCACCTCCGCAACGCGGAGGCCTGGGCGAACAAGGCCACCGGAGAGGACCTGGCCGCCCAGATCGACCCCGGTTTCACCTTCGGGCCCACGCGAGTGTCGCTCCAGCGCTAGATGGAGCGGCCACCGGCCCCGATCTACTGTCTGAATGATCACCTTTTGAGAGGAGAACGCAGCATGTCGCTGACCGTTTCGAACGATCTTCTCGACCAGGCGAGGGCTGGTGAGGTGGACGACGCGGCGTTCGTCGCCTGCGTCCGTGACTCCCTGCCCTACGCCTGGTCGCTGATCAACGACCTGGTCCACGAGCGTGCGCGCACCGGCGCCGAGTTCGCCGACAACACCGTTCCCCCGCCGGACGAGGCCGCCCGCGGCCAGCTCCTGCGCTGCCTGGCCAGCGACTCCATGCGCGGCGCCCTGGAGCGCCACTTCGGCGTGAAGCTGGCCTTCCAGAACTGCCACCGGGTCGCGGTCTTCGACCCGGCCGCGACCAGGGCCCACGCCGAGTTCGTCACCGCCAGGTCCCAGATCCTCAACCAGTCCCCCGAACTCGTCGACTGCTGACCCGCCCGGACCGGCACCCGGGGCCCCTGGCGCAATGAGCTCGAGGCGACGCGGCAGATCGCGGCGCAACGGAGATCATTGTGTCGGGGGCGTCGGAGCATGATTCCACGCACGATTCCACTGAGGCCTGCCCGCCGTCACGCCTGCCAGTGCCAATCTATCTTCGCGGCGGACCTCTGCCGGGCCAGCCATTCCCGGAACGCCATCCGCCCGGCCGCGGCCACCGCGTCCGGATCGTCCGTTCCGCCGCTCCGGCGACGGCGCAGCTGGCCCAGGAGCAGTGAACCGCCGTGCCCGACCGGACCCGTGATCGCTCCGGTTGGAAGATCCCGCAGCGGCTCGGGGAGTTCCATGGCCATGCCTGTCAGCGCCCGCACGCTGACGTCCCGCGGGAACCCGTCCAGGAGGCCGGGGAGGCAGGCGGCGAGATCGCCCGCAGCCTCGGCGTCCTTCCGCAGCCTTTCCAGTGCCTGCTCGTCCGGGCTCTCCACCCAGACCGCGGAGACCTGGTCGAAATCCGCACGACGGTCTTTGAGATAGCCGGGGCCCAGCCGGCTCTCCAGCCGGCGCCGTACCCGGGCGAGCCGGGCCGCCGTCTCCACGTTGGCCTCGAACCCCGGCATGCCGAGGCCGTTCTCCTCCAGCCACGCCAGTGTGGCCTCCCTGCTGTGCAGCCCGAACACACGCCGGAAGTCGTCGGCGGCGGCCTGCAGCTCCGCGGAGGTCGGCGCCTCCTCCTCGGTGCCGACCATCTCCATCAGCAGGCAGTGGTCGACGAGGCGGTCACGGATGTCGGGATACCTGCCGCCTAGAGTCCTGAGCGCGTCGAGCGCGCGAGGGTAGGAGAGGTCGTAGCCGTTCACGGTGACGACGAGGTGCGCGGCCCAGTGCGTCGAGTGGTCGATGCCCCACGGCACGCCGTCGTCCGCCTGCGTGGCCAGGGCCACGGTGCCGCCACGCGGATGCTCCAGCAGCAGGTCGTAGTCGACCACCGGACTGCCGGGCCTGGTGTCGACCACGAGCTGCGGGGCGCACTCGGGCAGCGACGCCGCCCACTCCGCCACCGCCGAACGGGCCTCGGCGACGCCGCCCCGCCTGCGCGGCAGCTCGCGCAGCAGTTCGACCGCCGAGGCCAGGGTCTTCTCCCAGAGTTGTGTCATGAGGGCTCCTCCTTATGCCGGGGCGGTGAGCCAGTCCGCGATGGCGCGCGCGATCGGCAGGCCGGTCCACTGCTCGATCCACCCCCACTGGCCGTTCGGGTTGATCTCGAGGAAGACGTACTCGCCCTGCGGGGTCAGGATGAAGTCGATCGCACCGAAGCTGAGCCCGAACGACCGGAGCAGGGCCAGGCACCTGTCGGCGACCTCCGGCGGCAGGGCGTGGATCCGGTAGGGGATCCTGTCGTCCTCGAAGTGGCGCCAGTCCTGGCGCGTCGACCGCGCCGACTGGGAGTCGATCTCCACGGCGAAGATCCGGTCTCCCACGACGGTGACCCGCAGCTCCAGAGACTTGGGGACATTCGGCTGGAGGATCACGGGCGACGTCCCGATCCGGTGCCGTCCGCGCAGGTGGGCCCGGTGCACGGGTGTGGTGTAGAGGAAGTGGTCCTGCCCGTCCACCGTGAACTCCGACGCGTACTCCGTCTTGGCGATCAGGTTTCCGCCCGCCCGCTCCCAGGCCGGGACGAGTTCCGCCGGGTCGTTCGTCATCACCGTCTCGGGGATGACGAAACCGAGCTCCGCGGCGCGCGTGAGATGCACGATCTTGTTCTCGGCGATCAGGACGTCCCGCGTCCGTCCCGGAAGCCGCCGGCCGGGCAGAACCTCCACCAGGCCGGTGACGAAGGTCCGGGAGGTGAGCTCCACCCACCGGCGGTGGTCGGGCCCGACCGTCCCGGAGGCGCGGGGAAGGCCCGGCCGCCGGTCCCAGATCGCGGTGACCTCGGACAGGTCGTGCTGCCGGCCGTCCACGCACAGCAGGAGATCATCGAGACCGGCGGTGAACCGGGCGGTGACGCGCGCGTCGGCGGGGAAGGCGGCCGGATCGAACCACAGGTGCGCCGCGCCGCTCCGCTCCAGGTGATCGAGGACGAAGGGAACGGTCCCGTCCCCCGGCTCGCTCAGGATCAGAATCACTCAGGATCAGCCTCATCCGGTACAAGAGGACGCCGGAAGGAGGGGAGCCCTCCTTCCGGCGCCTTCGGATCATCGACCCCTGTCCGGGGTCACCGTCCCCCGATCAGGATCAGGTGAGGACGGCCCCGGCCGGGTCGGACTGGCCTCCCCGCCGCGCGGTGGAGTAGATGGGGCCCTTGGGCTCGCTCATCTTCCCCCCGGTGACGATCGCGAGCGCGTCGTCGGTGAGGATCTCCGCCTCGGGAAGGTCTTCGATCCGGAACGAGGAGGTTGCCATTGCGGCTCCTTCTTTTCGGGTGATTACGACGGCTCCGAACATAAAGATCGTTTCTTGCAGGAGACTTGGAAGCGGAAGGTCGCCTCCTGCAAGGATCTTGGAAGTCGGTGGTACGGCCGGGGCCGGCTGATCGGGCCGCGCGGACCGGGGAACCTCGGCGAGACCGGCGGCGGATCGGCTTCGGACGCAGCCTCATGGAGATCAGCCCCCGGCGGCCGAGGCCCGCAGGGCCTGGTTGAGCGCGGAGGTCCGGGGGACGGTTCCCCAGAGCCACTCCAGCTCGGCCTCCGCCCGCCGGTCCGCCAGCCATCGGGTGAACAGCCCGCTCTCGATGTCCCGGCGCGTGGCCTGGTCCAGCTCCGCGGGCCGTACCTCCAGCACCTCGACGATCGAGGGTTCGTGCTCCAGGGGTCCGAGCAGGTCGCCCGCGCGGGCGCCGGCCGCGGCGGGCCCGAGATCCCGGCGGCGCACCCGCTCCACCCGGACGTCGGCGCCGTGCTCCAGCACCTCGGCGGCCATCGGCGCCAGCGCGTTCGCCTCGGTTCCTCCCCGATCCGCGTCGCCCTGCCCGGGACCCGCGCCGTCCTGCGCCCGCTCCGTTCCGGGGTCGTCCTGCCCGGCGGACCCCCGGTGTGCGCCCGCGCGCCGCACGACCGCCGCGCGGGCCGCCTCGTGGTCGGCGTACCGTGAGCGCAGCACGCACAACGCGTCCCAGCCGCCGGGATCGGCGGCGAACGCCGCCTCGACGTCCGGGCCCACCACCCGGGTGCGCAGCCGCGCGACCGCCGCCTCCCCGGCGACGACCTCCTCCAGCCGGGCCTGGTCGATGCCCCGCTCCGCCATCCACGCGCGGGTGGCCTCGGCGGTGAGCAGGCCCCGCGCCCGGCGGAAGGCGTCGACGGCCTCCTGCAGCTCGGCGGGGGACAACTCGACGGGGTCGCTCTCCAGTTCCCGGTCCACCAGGCTGGCGTTGACCAGCCGGGTCGCCGGCACCGTGTCGGTCCACAGCACCTCCAGCAGCGCCATCGCCTGCTCCATGGTGACCTCCGCCCCGTCGACGCGCAGGAGGACCTGCTCGCTGGCGTGGTGGGCACCGCGCAGCGGCCACGGCAGGGCGCGATCGGGGGCGAAGGCGAGCGACACGGTGCCGCCCTCGACCGGGATCAGCATGTCGTAGTGGACAGGACCCGCCGGGGAGTCCCGCTGCCACACCAGGCGCATCGGCACGCCGGGGTGCTCCCGCCGGAACTCGGCGGTCATCCGCCGGGCGAGGTCGGGCTCCTCGTCGCGGAGCCGGTGCAGGTGGGCCAGCACGTCGGACAGCAGGCGGCCGGAAGGCAGGGACACGGGTCAGACTCCTCCGAGGAGAAGGTCGCAGATCGCCTCGCTGATCGGCAGACCCGTGAGGTCCTCGATCCACAACCACTGGGCATTGGGATTGATCTCCAGGAAGACGTGGCGGCCGTCGGGGGTGAGGATCAGGTCGATCGCCCCGTAGGCCAGCTCCAAGCGGTCCATCAGAACCAGGCAGAGGGCGGCCACCTCGTCGGGCAACTCGTGCGGGCGGTGCGGCGTGACCGTGGTGTCGTAGCGCCGCCAGTCGAGACCGGTCCGGTTGCTCTCCTGGGAATGGATCTCGGCGGCGAAGATCCGGCGGCCGACGACGGTGACGCGCAACTCGACCCGCTTGGACACCACCTCCTGGACGATGACCGGGCAGAAGCGCAGCCCGTCGGCGTAGGCCACATCCCTGGACGAGACCTGCTCGCACAGCCGGTGCACGAAGAGGTCGCCGCCCACGCCCTCGATGAACGGCATGTTGAGCGCTTTGGTGACGATGCGTCCGTCGTGCCGGTCGTGAAAGTCCAGGAACGTCTCCGGATCAGTGGTGATCACCGTTTCGGGTACGGCGAAGCCGAGACGGGCTGCCAGGGCGAGCTGCGCGGTCTTGTCACCGGCCCGGCGGAAGACGGACTCGCGTGCGGGCACCTGGTGGCACGGCAGGCCTTCCCACAGACCCGTCACCAGGCTCTGGCACTCCGCCGCGACGTATCCGGCCACGGCGGGGTCGGTGAGTCCGGGGTGCGGACGCGGACGGGACGGCCTGCGCCACCACAGGGCTGTGACGGTGCCGAGGTCGACGGTCCCGTCCCCCGTGCGGAGGAGGCGCCTGACCGCGCCGTCCGGCGTGTAGCCGAGTTCCACCGCGGCGGCGACGGGGAAGCTCCCGGGGTCGAAGACGGTGACGCGGGCGCCCCGGCCGGCCAGGAGTGCGGTGACGCGGTCGGCGTGCGCGTCGTCGTCACCGGTGAGGACGAGGACATGGGGCGCGGGGGGAGGGCTTCCCGGGACGGGGACCGGGGACGGAGACCGCAGGAGGGCCGGGGGCGTGGGGGACGACGGGAACGGAGGGGGAGGCGACGGTGGAGGGGTGAGCGGGGCTGAAGCCGCGGAGCGCGGAGAGGAAGGCGGGGTCATCGTGCTTCCTTGGTCGTGATCGGCGTGCCGGATGTCCCGGATGTCCCGGAAGACGGATCCGCCCACGGGGCGGCGTCGCAACCCCGTGGGCGGTCGTGGTGGCCGGAGACTCGGCCTGCGTTCCGGCGGAGCCGCCACCGGATGCCCGGCTCCCGTCCCGGTGGCGCCGGCGCCCGCTCCGACGTGGCCCTACGACCAGTCGTCGTAGACGCTTCCCTTGCAGGTGGTGCGGGCCTCGTTGCGGATGCGCCCGCCGCTGACGCCGCTCAGCTCGCTCTCGTCCAGCTCGGCGCCGACGGCCGAGATGTCGCGCAACTCGGTGCTGTGGATACCGCTCATGATCGCTACTCCTCCTTGGAAGGCCGGGACTTTCACCGGTGATCGTGGTGGGCACGACTTGCAGCCGTCCTGGAGGTCACTGAGATCCACGACCCGGGTCGCCGGCGTCCATCGCGGTCCGCTGGAACCGGCTGCCCGGTCGTGTGGTCACGGCTCGGCCCGCCCGCTCTGGACGGCGATCAGGTGCGCGTAGCGCCCGCCCCAGCGCGTCAGCTCCTCCCGTGTCCCCCACTCGATGACCCGGCCGTGCTCCATGACGAAGATCAGGTCGGCGTCCCAGATCGTGCTCAGCCGGTGGGCGATGACGATGCGGGTCCGGTCGAAGTCGCGCAGACCTGACTCGATCGCCGCCTCGGTCACCGAGTCGAGGCTGCTCGTGGCCTCGTCCAGCAGCAGGATGCGGGGGCCGGACAGCAGAGCGCGGGCCAGGGCCACACGCTGGCGCTGGCCTCCCGACAGCCCCGTCCCGTCGGTCAGCTGCGTGTCGTACCCCATGGGCATGGCGACGATCTCGTCGTGGATGCGTGCCACCCTCGCCGCCGTGGCGACCTGCTCGGCGGTGGCGTCGGGGGCGTTCAGCGCGAGGTTCTCGAAGATCGTCCCGCTGAACAGCACCGGGTCCTGCGGCACGACTCCGAACTGGCGGCGCAGCGCACCCGGATCGAAGCGGGCCGCGGGAACGCCGTCATAGAGGATCTCGCCCTCGCTCGGCTGCAGCAGTCCCAGGATGAGCCGCGCCAGCGTGCTCTTGCCCGATCCCGAGGTGCCGACGAGACCGACCTTCATCCCCGGCCGGATGGTGAGACTCACGTTGCGCACGATCCACGGACCGTGCGGGCTGTAGCGGAAACCCACGTTACGCAGCTCGACTCCGCCGGACAGCGCCGCCTCCACCGGGTCGGACGGAACCGGCTCGGGCGGGGTCTGCCAGATGTCGGCCAGCCGGTCGACATGCGGCCGGACCAGCTGCAGCGCCTGCGCCCCGTCGACGAGCGAGGCCAACGGGGCGAGCGCCGCGGCGGCCAGTGCCTGCAGAGCCAGCATCGCGCCCAGCGTCAGCTCGCCGGACGTGACCTGCCGTACGCCCACCCACAGCAGGGCCAGCGGGGCGGTGAAGCGCACCGCGTCGAGCAGGGCGTCCCGTACCGCCTGCGCTCTGCCACTGCGCCGGACGTGCCATGCCTGGGAGGCGAGCGCCTGGGACCACCGCTGCCGGATGCGCGGTTCGGCGCCGGAGGCCTTGACGCTCTCGATGCCCCGGATGGCCTCGACGAACCTGCTCTGCACCTCCATCCGGGCATCGGTCTCGCGGTGGGCCAGATCACCGATGCGGCGGCGGGTGAGCAGCAGCAGGCCGACCTGCAGGACGGCGAAACCGAGCAACCAGGCCCCCATCACCGGACTCCGCATGCCGACCACGATCATGTATCCCACGGCGAGCGGGCCGTCCAGCAGTGCCACGAACACCTGGCTGGTCATGACCTCCCTGATGAGGGCGGTCCCCATCACCCGGTTGGCCAGGTCGACCGAGCCCCGCAGCGCGAAGAACCGGAACGGGGCGGCGAGCAGTCGCTCACCGGTGTCGCGCATCAGGTCCGTGTCGACCCCGGTCCGCAGGCTCACCAGCGCGAGCCCGCGCACCAGGCCGATCACCGCGTACGCCCCGAACGCCGCCGGCACGCCAACCCCGAGCAGATCCAGCGGCGAGTGATCGCCGCCGTGGGGGAGCACCCGGTCGACGACGGTCTCGGTGATCGCCGGCAGCGCGAACCCGAACGCCTGCACCATGACACTCACGCCGAGCAGGAGGGCGACCAGGGCCCGGCGTCCGGCGAATGCGGTCCGGGTGAGCCGCCGCCACCACCGGCCCTCGGCACTCTCCGGCCGGCGCCGGAACCGGAGTCCGAGCGACCCGCGGCGCGCAGCCGCCCCGCCGTCGGAGCGGAAGCCGTCACCCGGCTCGAAGATGATCACTACACCGGTGAAGTCGCGTGCGAACTCCTCCCGTGTGATCCGTTGCCGGCCGTTCGCCGGATCGACGATCCGGACGTGGTCGCGCTTCAGGGCTTCGACGACGACGTAGTGGTTGCCCCGCCAGTGCACGACCGCGGGCAGCGGAGCGCTCGACATCCCCTCCGCAGGTATGGAGAACGCCCGCGTGGTCAGGCCGTACCGCCGGGCGGCCCTGGTCAGGTCCAGCGCGGACATGCCGTCTCGCCCGACGCCCAGCTCGTCGCTGAGCGCCCGCAGGCCGACGCGGTACCCGTACGCGCCGAGGATCATGGTCAGGCACGCGGCTCCGCACTCGGTGGGCGTGTGCTGGAAAACGACAGGGACTTTACGTCGATTCGGCTTCACGTCCGCTGGAGCATCCCCGATCCGACTTGGAGATGGCTTGGATCACCGCGTCGGGGCTTCAGCGGAGCCGGGGCAGCACCTCGGCTCCGAGCCGCCTGATGTTCTCCAGGGTGCGGGCGTGCTCGCCGGCGCCCTCGACCATGAGGATCAGGTGGCGCAGGCCGGTCGCGGCGGCGGTGCGCTCGATCGAGGCGACGCAGTGGTCCGCCGAGCCGACCGGGTGCGTCGAACACAGAAAGTCGACATAAGCCGAAATATCACGCTGCTGCCGGGGCCGCCCGTCCACCGGCACATACCCCGCCAGGCCGGGCTCCAGCCAGCGCGGCATGCTCGCCTTCAGCTCCCGTACGGCCTGCGCCGTCGAGTCGGCCACGTACCCGACCGCCGCGGCGATGTGCCCCGCGTCTCCCGGCTCCGGAACGGCGTGCTCCGCGGCCCCCGGCCCGCCCGTGATGGCCGTGTCTCCCGGGGCCGCATCTCCCGGAGCCGTGTCTCCCGGGGCCGCGTTCCCCGGAATCGCGTTCTTCGCGGCCCGGTCCGCGTAGGCCCGGAGCATGGCGGCCTTCTCCTCATCTCCGACGTGCATCCCCAGCAGCATCGGCAGGCCCCGGTCCGCGGCCAGCGCCACGGTCTCCGGCGAGGTGCACGCCACCACCGGCCGGAGCCGGGCCGCCGGGACCACGGGCACCTCCCGGAACCGGAAGAACTCCCCGTCCGCCGAGACCGTCTGCCCGTCGTCCCGGTCCAGCGCCGCGCAGAGCAGGTCGAGGGACTCGGCGAAGCCCCGCTCGAACCGGTCGAGCCCGGTCCCGAACACCTCCAGGTCCACCCACGGCCCGCCGCGGCCCACCCCCAGCGCGAACCGCCCGCCGGAGACCCGGTCCAGGACCGCCGCCTGCTCGGCCAGGTCCACCGGGTGCCGGGTGGACAGCACGCTCACCGCCGTCCCCACCCGGATCCGGCTCGTACGGCCCAGCGCCACCCCGGCCAGGGTCGCCGCCGACGGGCACACGCCGTACGACATGAAGTGGTGCTCGGCGATCCACGCGTCGTCGAACCCCGCCTCCTCGGCGACGGCCACCGCCTCCACCGTGTCCTGCAGCACCTGGCCCGGCGACCGCCCCGGGAACCCCGCCGCGACCAGGAAGACGCCGACGCGCACCGGGGCTACCCGAAGAGCCCGAGCTGGCCCGCGCCCGCCGTGGCGTCGCGGTGCTTCCTGAGATGGCGCCAGCGGGGCAGCTTGTCGAGATAGGACCAGGACAGGCGGTGGTGCTCGGTCGGGCCGTGCTCGGCCAGGGCGCGCTGGTGGACCGGGGAGGGATAGCCGGCATTGCTCGCGAAGCCGTACTCCTCGAAGCCGAGGGAGGCCATGTAGGCGTCGCGGCGGACCTTGGCGACCACCGAGGCGGCCGCGACGGAGACGCAGGACAGGTCGCCCTTGATCTCGCACCGGACCTGCCAGGGCGCGCCCAGGTAGTCGTGTTTGCCGTCCAGGATCACCGCGTCCGGCCTGACGGGCAGCTCCGCCAGGGCCCGGCGGGCGGCCCGGCGCAGTGCCTCGGTCATGCCGAGGGCGTCGATCTCCTCGTGGGACGCCTCGCCGTACCCGATCCCGGTGGCCCAGGAGGTGATCTCCGGGACCATGGCGGCACGGCGGGCGGGGGTGAGCATCTTGGAGTCGGTGAGCCCGGCGGGCGGCTCCGACAGATCCGTGACCACCGCGCAGACCGCCACCGGGCCGGCCCAGGCTCCCCGCCCGACCTCGTCGATCCCGGCCACCAGCTTCGACCCGCCGCCGGACAGCAGGCGTTCGAGCGCGTACGAGGGAGGCATGGGCCGAAGTCTACGGCGGCGGCGCGTCCCGGGACCCGGTTCACCGGGCTTCCGGGACCGCAGAGCCCGCAGAGGCCGCGGGGATCGCCGACTCCAGGGCGGTGAGGTCGGCGGCGAGATAGCGGGCGGCGACGTGGATGGCCCGGAGCGTGGCGGCGACCGCGGGACGGTGCACGCTGGAGGCGCGGGCGACGGCGTGCACGTCGCGGCCCGCCGGGCTGCCGGGGATCTCGCGGACGGCGATGCCCCGCACCCCCGCGGCCAGGGCCAGGGCGGGGACCGCCGCGATGCCCACTCCCCTGGCGACCAGGCTGAGGATCGTGCTCAGCCCCTCGAACTCCCACGGCACCGGCTGCGCCCCGCCGACGTCGGCGAGCATGCGGTCGACGGCCACCCGGGAGGGCTCCCCCTCGGGAGTGGCCATCCACGGCTCGTCGCGCAGCTCCGCCAGGTCGACCGGCGCGTCCGGCGAGGCGAGGCGGTGCCTGCGCGGCACCACGAGCACCAGCGGGTCGTGCAGCAGGGGGAAGATCCGCACGGCCGCCGAGGCGTGCATCCGGCCGTACCAGTCGTCCACCAGGGCGATGTCCGCCTCCCCCGACTGGACCTCGCGGAACCCGCGCCCCGACCGGCTCTGCATCATCCGCAGGGTCAGCGAGGTGTGCCGGCGCAGTGATCTGGCCAGCGCGGGGGCGAATGCCACGGCCGCGGTGGGGAAGGCGGTCAGGGCGACTCTGCCGGAAGGGGTGCCCGACTGGGCCGACAGGTCCGACTCGGCGGTCTCCACCATGGCCAGAATGCGCTCGGCATGGGCGACGAGACGGCGCCCGGCGTCGGTCAGCTCGGCGCTGCGGGCTGTCCTGTCGATCAGCACGGCCCCGGCCTCCCGCTCCAGGGCCGCCAGTTGCTGGGAGACCGCCGAAGGGCTGTAGCCCAGCGAGGCGGCGGTGGCGACGATGCTCCCCTTGCGTGCGAACTCGCAGATCAAGGCAAGACGGCGCAGATCGAGCATCAGAGTTCCTTACGCCCACCCACACGATCCGAAGCTTGTCCTGATGCCTTGTACCCCGGATTCTGGGAACGTTCCTAAAAGAGGGAGAAAAATCCATGAACATCACGCTTTCTGCCACTTTGGCGGCAAATGAGGAGATCTCTCGAAGGCGGCGGGCGGGAGAACGGGTGCTGAACCTCGCCTTCGGCGAGGCCGGCCTGCCGGTGCACCCGGCCCTGCGCGAGCGGCTGGCCGCGGCGGCAGGAGAGAACGGGTACGGGCCGGTGGCCGGGCTTGCGGCACTGCGCGAGGCCGCGGCCGGCTACTGGCACCGCCGCGGCCTGCCCACCGACCCCGAGCTGGTGGTCTGCGGCCCCGGGAGCAAGCCCCTGCTGTACGGCCTGCTGCTCGCGATCGGCGGTGACGTCGTGCTGCCGATGCCGAGCTGGGTCAGCTACGCCGCGCAGGCCGAGCTGGCCGGGGCGCGTCCGGTGCTCGTTCCCGCACCCCCCGGCGAGGGAGGCGTGCCGGACCCCGAGCTGGTCGTCTCCGCCGTCCGGCGCGCGCGGGCCCGGGGACGCGACGTGCGCTCGCTGCTGGTCACCCTCCCGGACAACCCCACCGGCACCCTGGCCGCCACCGGCACGGTCAAGAAGATCGCCGACGTCGCCCGCGAGCTCGACCTGACGATCATCTCTGATGAGATCTACCGCGACCTCGTCCACGACCCCGCCTCCGACTTCCTCAGCCCCGCCGTACCGGCCCCCGAACGCACCGTCGTCACCACCGGCCTCAGCAAGAGCCTGGCTCTGGGCGGCTGGCGGATCGGCGTGGCCCGGCTGCCCTCCGCAGAGCTGTGCACCCGGCTGCTCGCGGTGGCCAGCGAGATCTGGTCCAGCCCGGCCGCTCCCGTCCAGCACGCGGCGGCCTACGCCTACACCGAACCCGCCGAGCTGCTCGAAAGGACCGAGCGGAGCAGGCGGCTGCACGGCGCGGTGGCGCGGGCGGTGCACGCGCGGTTCGTCAGGGCCGGCGCCGTGGTGGCCGCGCCCCAGGGGGGGTTCTACCTGTATCCCGACTTCACCGGCCTGGACTTCGCGACCTCCGGCGACCTGGCCGCCCGCCTGCTCGACCGGCACGGCGTCGCGGTGCTCCCCGGACACGTCTTCGGCGACGACCCCGCGGGGCTCCGGGTGCGGGTGGCCACCAGTCTCCTGTACGGCGAGACGGACGAGCGGCGGCTCGCCGCCCTGGACGCCGCCGACCCCCTCTCACTGCCGTGGATCTCGGCCTCGCTCGACCATCTGGGCGACGCTCTCGGCCGCCTGAGCACCGGCTCCGACGCCGGCCGCGGCCGGGGACGGACCGCCTCCGCGAGCACCGCCGCGTGACCCTCCCTGCGAGGCGGTCGGCCGCAGGCATCAGTTGGATAACTTTGCCCGGCAGCCCCCCGCTCCCGAGTCGGGAACGACCCGGCTGAGCTGGGGTTCCATGCCCCATCGGCGCGGACACGGGACACTTTCCCTGATGCTCACAAAGATGTTGTGTGGCATTTGGCATAAGACACGACACTCAGCCCCCATCATGTGCTCATGCCCGCTTTTGTCACCCTGTCCGGGCGCTCCGTGCGCCTGGAACCGCTCAGCCTCGCGGCCGTCGACGACCTCGTCGCCGCGGCGGGTGAAGACCGTACGACGTACACCTTCACCCGCGTTCCCCATGGCCGGGAGGAGATGGTCTCCTACGTGGAGGCCGCTCTGGCTGAGCAGGCGGAGGGCCGCGCGTTGCCCTTCGCCATCCGGTGGCTGCACACCGACCGCATCGTCGGTGCCACCCGTCTCATGAACCTGGAGTACTGGCAGGGCCCCATGCCCTGGCCTCCGGGTGCGCGTGGAGCGGTGGGCGAGGTCCCGTCCGTGGCGGACATCGGTTACACCTGGCTGGCCGCATCGGCCCAGGGCACGGGTGTCAACCGGGAGAGCAAGTTCCTGATGCTCTCGCTCGCCTTCGAGACCTGGCAGGTCCACCGCATCACCCTGAAGGCAGACGTACGGAACGTACGCTCCCGGGTCGCCATCGAGGCCCTCGGCGCACACCTGGACGGTGTGCGACGGGCGGAGAGCCGAGGCGCCGACGACACGGTCCGAGATACCGCGTTCTACTCGATCCTGAGTTCCGAATGGCCGCTCGTGCGAGAACGCCTGCACGCGCGGCTCGGGCTGGTCGAGGCCGCGTAGAACGCCCCCCGTAACTTCACGTCTTCATGGAGCATAAGGCCCACCCGTTTTCTTTCCGGGTGGGCCTTTGTTCATCCCTCGGTCACACATTCGCGGCTGTCCCCACAGCCATCCGGCCGGTCACGACCGCCCCCGTACGGGGCCATGTCCGACATGTCAGAGCATCCCGAACAGAGCTCAACGCCTGATTGACGACCGATCAATGCTCCGGCCCGCGGCAACGCTCGCCTATGGAGCGAGCAATCAAGGATCTATCATTCCGTCGTAAACCTTCCCGTTAGTGCGGAGATTCGGAAATGGCTGTTCAGGGCGGGGAAGCCGGACTGCGCTTCGCGATACTCGGCCCTGTCCAGGCCTGGCGTGACGGTGCCGAGCTGGATCTGGGCACCCCGCTGCAACGCTCCATTCTGGCGATGCTGCTCCTGCGCGAGGGCCGGGCGGTGACTCCGACCGAGATGATCGACGCGGTCTGGGGGGAGGGGGCCCCACCGCGGGCGCTGGGCGCGCTGCGCACATACGTCTCCCGGCTGCGAGCCGTACTCGAACCAGGGCGTTCCCCCCGCACCCGGCCGGAGCTGCTCACCTCCGTGGGCCGGGGCTACGCGCTCCGCATCCCCGGCACCGCCCTCGACCTGGCCCTCTTCGAGAGCAGGATGCAGGAGGCGGAGAAGGCCCGGCGGGCGGGAGACCTCGCCGCGGCCGCCGAGAGCATGCGCGCGGGGCTGGCGCTGTGCACCGGTGAGCCTCTCGCCGGGGCCGTCGGCCCCTACGCCGAGCACCAGCGCGACCGGCTGATCGAACGCCGGATGAGCGTGCTGGAGAGCCTCATGGACCTCGACCTCGAGCTGGGGCGGCACGCCGACGTCGTCTCCGAACTGATCGCGCTGACCGCCGACCACCCGCTCCGCGAGCGGCTGCACGCCCAGCTCATGCTCGCCTACTACCGGTGCGGGCGGCAGGGGGACGCGCTGGCGGTCTTCGCCGACACCCGCCGTGTGCTCGCCGACGAACTGGGCGTCGACCCCGGCCCCGACCTGGCCGCCCTGCATCGGCGCATCCTCGCCGCCGACCCCGACCTCGCCGGCCCGGTACGGCTCGCGCCCCCCTCCCCGGCCGGGGAGACCCCGCTCCCCGCGCCGGAGACGCACGAGCTGCCGCGTCCGGCGCAGCTCCCGGCGGCGGTCGGCGACTTCACCGGCCGCGGGCAGATCATCACCCGGCTGCGCACCCTGCTCTCCACCCAGACCGGCGCCGAGGGCGTGCCGGTGGCCGCCATCTCCGGGATCGGCGGCGTCGGCAAGACGGCCCTGGCGGTGCACGTCGCGCACGCCATGCAGGACCTGTTCCCCGACGGGCAGCTCTACGCCGACCTGCGCGGCTACGGCGAGGAGCCGACCGCGCCGGAGTCGGCGCTGGCGGCGTTCCTGCGCGGGCTGGGCCTGCCCGCCGACGTCATCCCCGACGGGCTGGCCGAACGATCGGCGCTGTTCCGCTCGCTCCTGGCCGACCGGCGGATGCTGGTCCTGCTCGACAACGCCCGTGACGCCGTACAGGTCGCCCACCTGCTGCCCGGCTCGGCCGGGTGCGCCGCGATCGTGACCAGCCGCCACAAGATGGCCGATCTGGCCTCGGCCCGCCTGTTCGACCTGGACGTGATGGAACCGGACGAGGCACTGGCCCTGTTCGGCGCGGTCGCCGGGGCCGAGCGGGTCTCGGCCGAGCGGGCCGCCGCCATGGATGTGGTCGCCGCCTGCGGCTTCCTGCCGCTGGCCGTGCGGATCGTGGCGGCCAGGCTGGCGGCCCGGCCCACCTGGACGGTCGCCTCGCTGGTTCCGCGCCTGGCCGACGAACGCCGCCGCCTGGACGAGATGCGGGTGGGCAACCTCGCTGTGGAGGCGACCTTCGCCCTGGGGTACGGCCAGCTGGAGGAGGCCCAGGGCCGGGCGTTCCGGCTGCTGTCCCTGCCGGGCGGGCCCGACATATCCGTTTCCGCCGCCGCGGCCGTGCTGGACCTGAGTCCGACGGAGACCGAGGACATCCTGGAGTCCCTGGTGGACGCCAGCCTGCTGGAGGCCCCCGCCGCCGGACGATACCGCTTCCACGACCTGCTCAAGCTCTTCGCCCGCCGTACCGCCGAGCGCGGTCCGGACGCAGAGGCGGGCGCCCCGGCGCTGCGCCGGCTGCTCGACTTCTACCTGGCCTCCGCCCAGGCCGCGCACCGGCTCGCCTACGAGGGGAGCGTGGTCGCCGACCGGTTCGCGGTCTCCGGCCCCGGCCGGGCGTTCTCCTCCGCGGACGAGGCCGTGACCTGGCTCTCCGTCGAGGCCGACGCCCTGTTCGCCGCGATCTCCCAGGCGGCGGGCGCCGCGACCGCCGACAGCGCGCTGCTGCCCGCGGCCGACCTGCTGCTGGCCATGGAGCCCCTGCTGGAGTCGGGCAGCCACGGCCGCGAGTTCGATCTGCGCATCCGCGAGGTGCTGGCCGCCGCCCGGCGACTGGAGGCGGCCTCCGCCGAGCTCCGCTGCCGCTACGTGCTCGGCAGGCTGCTGTTCGGCGCGAACCGGTTGACCGAGGCGGAGGAGGAGTTCCGGGCCTCGCTGGAGCTGTCGGCCGGGGGCGACCCGATCGTCGCCGGCGAGACGATGAACGCGCTGGCCGTCGTGGTCGGCCGGCAGCGCCGCCACGTCGAGGCGCTGGCCTGGTTCGACTCGGCTCGCAAGGCGTTCAGGGAGATCGGCGCGCAGGGCGGCGAGGCCCTGACGCTCAGCTACTCCGCCCGCGACCACCTGTTCCTCGGCCAGCCCGAGGAGGCGATCTCCGCCGCCGAGCAGGGCCTGGCGATCTTCAGTGAGATCGGTTCCAGCGCGGGCACCGCGCGGGCCCGCTACCACCTGGGCATGGTGCTGTCGCGGGTCGGGCGCCTGAACGAGGCGGTCCACCATCACGCCGAGTGCCTGGCCTTCTTCCGGGCCGGGAACCAGCGGGTCTGGGAGCAGCGGGTCTGCTCGCGGCTGGCCGAGACGTTCATCGCGGCGGGCCGGTTCGGCGACGCCGTGCGCCACGCGGAACAGGCCCTGGCCGTGAGCCGCGAGATCGGCCATCCGTACGGCGAGGCGCAGGCCCTGTGGGTGCTAGGCCGGGCGCTCGCCGGGCAGGGCAGCACCGGACGCAGCCGGGACTGCCTGCGGCGCGCCCACGACCTCTTCACCCGCCTCGGCGCTCCCGAGGCCGAAGACCTGCGCGCGCTCCTCGACCGGGACCAGGTCGGCGACGGCTCCGAGCCCGTCGTATAGGTCGTCGTCGAGACGCGTCATCCACACATGGTTGATCAACAGGATCCTCTCGGCTGTGTCGACGGCGACGCTGCGCGTCGCGGCTCGGGGGGCTGGTAACCGGCTCCCCGCCCCCGTCACGTCCTCGCTCGTTCCTCGCTGCGGGCGTTCCTCCGTCGGTTCACCGGCGTCTCCGAGCGATGAGGGCGTTCCCGGGACGGTTCACACCACCCTCCGACGGGCTGGGACTGAGGTCCGGCCGAGCGTCGTGGCCACCGCTCGGTGCGTAGGGGGCCCGGGTTCAACCGGTGCACCTCGCGCTGGCTAGCCGCCTCATGTCGACGATCGGCCGAACCTCTGGCACGGAGCCCTTCACCCCCCGGGTCCGTGCCGCGGTCAGAGCATCTCCCGGATCGTTCAACGTCCGATCAACAATCGATCGCGGGATATCCACAGCCTGTGGAGAGTCACCCTGTGGATATGTGGAAAAACCCTTCGGCGATCAAGGTGCGGAGGCTCTCAGGAGCCTTGCTCAGCAGGTCACCGGGGTCGTCCCCGGTCAGGTCGGCGATCGCGGAGAGCAGGGGGGCCAGTGGATAGTCGCCGTCGCAGACGCCCGCGAGGGCCGCCTCGACCGTCCCCACCCGGGCTGCCCGGCCCAGTCCCCTGGTCTGCCTGAGCATGATCGTGGTGGGATCCTCGGCTCCGGGCGAGCCGATCCGCTCCTCCACCACGCCGCGGGCCAGCCTCAGACGGGCCGCCAGCAACTCGGCGTCGGTCATCCGGTGCGCCCTGCCGATCGAGCCGAGCACCTCGTCCACGTACCCGCCCACCGGCAGCTCCACCCGCCCGCCGTACTCCTCCACCCGGACGACCGGGTCGAGGCTGCCGGAGTCGTGCAGGGTGATCCAGCCGAAGCCCACCCCGGTGACGTTCTCCGCCTCGAACCAGCCGAGCCAGTCGTCGTACAGCTCGCGGTATCGGGGGGTGCCCTGCTCGGCGGCGTCGCGCAGCCACAGCTCGACGTATTCCGCCGGGTCCTGGACGTCCCTCTGCACCGCCCAGCCGTCCCGGCCGGTCTCGGTCAGCCAGCCGCCGACCCGATCACGCCAGTCCTCCCCCTCGATGTGCAGCCAGTTGGCCAGGAGCTGACAAGTGCCGCCCGGATTGAGCAGGCCAGGCGCCTGCCGTACGAGATCGCGGCAGAAGTCGTCGCCCCGCAGACCGGACTCGCGGTAGGTGAACCGGCCGCGAGGGGAGATCACGAACGGAGGGTTGGAGACGATCAGGTCGAACCGCTCGCCCTCGACCGGCTCGAAGAGCGAGCCCACGCGGGCGTCCACCCCCTCGACTCCGGAGAGCGCCCAACTCAGCCGGGCCAGCTCCAGGGCACGGGGGTTGACGTCGGTGGCGACGATCTCCTCGGCCCGGTCGACCAGGTGCAGCACCTGCACCCCGCAGCCGGTGCCCAGGTCGAGGACGCGCTGCACCGGCCGGCGGGACACGAGCTGGGCGAGGTTGGCCGAGGCGCCGCCCGCGCCGACCACGTGATCGGCCCGGAGCGTCGGGTCGCCCGGCCTGACCTTCCGGTCGGAGACGACGTAGCCGCCGGTCTCCCAGGGCTGCAGGTGGACCGCGGCGACGATCCGGTCGCCGTTGGCGGTCAGCAGCCCCGCGGCGGCCAGCTCGGCCACCGGCAGGCCCGGCGGCGGTTCCACCGGGATGCCGAGCCACCACAACCGGATCAGCGTGCCGAGCGGATCACCGTCGCGGGTGGCGCGCAGGGCCGGAACGAGTTCTTCCCGGGACAACGCCGTGGCGGCGACGTCGCCGAGGCGCTCGCGTACGCCGTCGATGGTGTAACCGGTCTCGAGCAACAGGTCGCGGAGCCGGTCCAGCGGGTCTTTCACCGTTCCATCTTCACATGATCCAGGACCGAACACCCATAGTGATCAGACTGTTACCGATCGACGTAAGCGATCCGCAAGCGGGCCGCAAGCAGTCCACGGTAATCCTTGAGGGCCGCCGCACTCGGCTCTAAGGAACATCATGCTGCTCCCCTGTCTCGCCTGCGAATCCCGTTTCCGCCCCGACGAATACTTCCGCGCCTGCCACGACTACCACCGGGGCATGGACCTGGTCGCCTGGACCTGCCCCCGCTGCGGGAACCGCGACGAGCTGCGGGTGCTCCCCGGCGAACTCGGGTTCGGCTATCCCCAGCGGGGCAGGTTCGCCGTCAGCGACCGGCTGCGCGTGCCCGGGCTGCGCCGCAACCGGCAGGACCTGCGGTTGGACATCTCGCTGGACGAGAAGGTGTGGCACGTGCCCACCAGACTGCGCCAGTTCGCGGGGGCGCACTGAGCCGTGCCGGGGCCGGCAGGTTCAGGTCCGGCCCAGTGGGACCCGCCGAACCCCACCGGGGCGGCCGGAGGGTCCGCCCGGCCCGATGTCAGCCGGGGTGCCGCCGCAGGCTCTGCCAGGCGGCCTCGCAGAGCCCGGAGATCTCCTCCGGAGTGGGCTGGTGCGCCCCGGCGAACCACAGGCGGCACATCTCCGTGGCCGGGCCGAGCCAGAGCACGTAGCACATCGTGGGGTGGACGGGCTGGAGCAGGCCGGCCTTCATGTGCGGCCGCCACCAGTCGGAGACCTGCCGGAAGAACGCCCGGCGCGACTCGGAGACCTCGGTCCCTCCCGGCTCGTCCCGCTTGGGCGGGCGCTCGCTGATCAGCAGGTGCGCCCGCTCACGGTGCTCGCCGCACCAGGCCATGTGCAGGGCGACGATGGCCTCGATGCCCTCACGCGCACCCTCGTGGCGGCGCAGTTCGGCGAGGAAGGCGTCCTGGTACATCTGCAGCGTCTCGGCGTAGAGCACGCCGAAGACGTGTTCTTTGCTCGCGAAGTGGTGGTAGAAGCTGCCGACGCTGACCCCGCTCTCGTCACGGAGGCTGGCGAGGGTGGTCGCCGACACGCCGTCCTGACTGAATCGACGCAGGGCTCCGTCGACGATCCGGCTCCGGCCGTCGCGTCCGTTCTTGGCACTCTTCACGAGGTCAATGGTGGAGCACCAGAACCTTGTTCCGCAAATATCGTCGCGCGGATCAGGCCAGGCCGATCTTAGTGGAAACCTCCACGTTCCCGGAAGAGGCCTTCATGACGGCCTCCGGCCACTCCCTGCGGATCATGTTCAGCACCTTGCGGTTGCCGCCGAGCACGTCCATGCCCAGGGTCCGCGCCCCGCCCGCCACCGCCCGCCGGACCAGCCTGCGGACCAGCCGGGAGCCGAGCCCGCGCCCCTGCCAGTCGTCGGCCACCACGACGGCGATCTCCACGGCGACGCCCTCCGCACCGGGCGGCCCGCCCGTCACGCCTCCGGCCCCGCCGCCCGGCCCGTCGCCCCGGAAGCTCATCGCGTGTCCGACCACGGTGTCACCGCACACCGCCAGCAGGGCGTCGTGCCGGTCGTCCACCGCGAGCAGGGCGCGCACCATGCTCGCGGCCGGACGGCCGACGCCGGTGAAGAACCGCAGGGTCTGGGTCTGCACGGACAGCCCTTCGAGAAAGCTGCGGATCCGCTCCTCGTCGTCCATCCGCGCGGGCCGGATCTCGACACCGTCCCCCGGCAGCACCCGCACCGGATCGCGGCGGGGTCGCACCATCTGAGTTCGAAACATGGACTCAGACTCGCGCAGGACGGCTGAGTCTGTCAACTAGACTTAGATGGCGTTGGAGGTGACGGCGTGGCCACTTACGATGCGCACATGGGTCAGGTAAGTCTCGGCAACATGCCCTTCCGGGTGGACAACTGCTCGATCGAACGCACGCTGGGCATCGTGGGCGAGAAATGGACGTTCCTGGTGCTGCGCGAGGCGTTCAGCGGAGTACGCCGCTTCGCCGACATGCAGGCCGCCACCGGGGCGCCCCGGCAGGTGCTGAGCGCCCGGCTCACCCGGCTGGTGGAGGAAGGCCTGCTCCGCAAGGTCCCCTACCGCGAGCCCGGCCAGCGCCAGCGGGACGAATACCGGCTGACCCAGATGGGGCTGGACCTCTATCCGATCATGGTCGCCCTGATGCACTGGGGTGACCGGTACCTGTCCGACCCCGACGGCCCGCCTCTGCTCCTCACCCATCGCGGCTGCGGCGCCCCGGTCGAGCAGCGCTTCCGGTGCGCCGACGGCCACGAGATCGCCGGCCCGCACGAGGTCACACCCGTTCCCGGACCCGGCACACCACTCGGTGCACCGCGTGCGGGCGGCACCGGAGACTGAACGGCCGGCCCCGGCGGCGCGGGAGGACGAGCGGCGGGGCCGCAGACGCGGGAAGGCGAGCGGTCAGCCCGGCAGCGCCCGCAGGCAGCGCCGGAAGCCGAGCGCCGTGACCAGGGCCGCCCCGCCCAGCAGCACCGCGACCGCGGAGGTCCGGACGATCAAGTACATCTCCGTGGTCAGCGTGGTCAGCAACCACAGGCTCAGCCCGGCGTTGAGCAGCTGCGCGCACCCCCACAGGACGGAGTGCCGGAAGAAGAAGCGGCGCATCAGCGGATGCTCGTTCAGGTGGTCGGGAAGCGGGACCAGGTCGGCAGCCACGCGCTGGATCAGCGGGCGCCGGAGCGAGGCGGTCAGCAGGAAGGCCATGCTCGCGCAGAACACGCCCAGGCACTCGGGGAGGAAGAAGAACATCGGGTTCTTGTTGAGAACGGCCAGCGCCACGCGCACCGTGATGGCCCCGGCCGCCAGCAGCATCATGCCCGGAGCCGCCCGCCGCCGCACCAGCCGCCACGCCACTCCGCCGTAGACCCAGGCCACGGCCACGGCGAGCGCGCCGTACAGGCCGGTGAACACCATCGCGGCGTAGAACACCGCAGCCGGGAGGATCATCGCCTCCAGCACCCGGGGAGCGGCGTGCCTGAACATCGCCGCCGGCGAGAGCAACGCGATCGGGGCTTCCGTCGCGGACGGTGCGGTGCGGGCCCCGGCGGGCGGAACGGAGTTCCCGGAGAACGCCGGAGCGGAAGTCCCGGAAGGCGGCAGGTACGCCGAAGTTCCGGAGTGCGACTGGAGCAAAGTCATGAGGTGGCGGCTCCGGGGCTCGGGGACAAACCCCACCGACCGTACGGGATGTCCGAAGTGTCCGGGAGAGTTTCCAACAGATTCAACGGCAGGGCTACCGCGTCCATTCGGCGGCACGACCGTCATCCTTAGTGCTTTCTCGTGTTCCGAGAGTATGCGGGCCGGGCCCCGGCCGTACTCGGTTCCGGCAGGCCGGGCCGGGGAGGGCGGGAAGCCGTCCCGCCCGGGAAGGGCGATGGTCACGACTCCGACGATCGCGGCGTCCTCCGGGCCTCACCACGTCGAAAGACCCGCTCGGCGGAGACGGCCGGGGAACGGGGCGGTCGGTGCGGTGCCTACCCTTGGTGGCGTGTACCGGTTCCTGCTGACTCCCCGATGGATCGCACTCCACATCGTGGTGCTGCTGGTCATCCCCGCGTTCGTGTTCCTCGGCCAGTGGCAGTTCGGGCGCTACGAGGAGCGCTCCACCAGCGGCGACCGGATCACCGCCAACCTCGGCGCCCCGCCGGTCCCCGTCTCATCGCTCACCTCGGCCGGCGGTGCCGTGCCCGAGCGGGACAAGTACCGGACCGTGACGGCCACGGGCACCTTCGACCCGGCCCACCAGCTCCTCGTACGGCGCCGCGTCCAGAACAGGGCCGTCGGCTTCTACGTGCTCACCCCCCTGATCGTCGGGACCGGTGAGGCCGTGCTGGTGAACCGTGGCTGGGTCAAGGCGGGCGCCACGGCCGACGCCCTCCCCGACGTCCCCGCGCCGAGTCCGGGTGAGGTAACTGTCACCGGACGGCTACGCCCCGCCGAAACCGAGGAATCCTCCGGTCTCCGCGACCGGACGGGACTCCCCCCGGGGCAGGTCCTGCTGATCAACACCGCGACGATCGGGAAAGGCCTGCCGTACCGGCTCCTCGGCGGGTACGTGGAGCTCGTCGAGGAGTCCCCGGCTCCCGCCTCCGCGCCCGAGCCGGTGCCCGCGCCGGACGTGAGCGAGGGAGGCGGGCTCAACCTGGCCTACGGCGTGCAGTGGTGGCTCTTCATCGGGATCGCGATCGGCGGATGGGTCCTGCTGATCCGCCGCGAGGCCGCCGACCTGAAGGCCGAGGCCGCCCGGCGAGCCGAGCGGGCGGCGGTGGATGCGGGCGGGGAGACAGACACCCGGACAGAGGCGGAGACAGACGCGGAGACGAACACGCGGACAGACCGGGGAACGGCTGCCGGCCAGGGGGCTCCGTCGGCTTCGCCGGTCCCGGAGGGGGACCCGACCCGTTCTTGAGGGATTGCTGAGAGCAATGAACATTGCTCTCAGCAATCCCCCAAGAAAGGGAGCCCACGGCTTCGGCGCCCTTCTCGGTCGCCGTCGGCCGTCCTCCCGGTGAACCGCCTGATCAGGCGGGGGCCGTCATCCGAGCAGGAGCCCGGCCAGGGCGCCGAGTCCCACGGCGGCGACCGCGGAGGCGATGCCCAGGCCGAGCGAGAGCAGGCAGCCCGTCCTCCCGTCCCACCGGGCGCGCGGCTCGGGTTCCCGATCGGACAGGTTCCAGCCCGGCCGGGGTTCGAGCAGGAGGAAGAGGATCGCCCCGATCTGCCCGACGGTGAACAGCCAGAACCAGGCCCACCGGTTGCCCCATCGGGGCGTCGAGCCGAGCATGCCCAGGAAGGTGACGCACCAGGCCGCGCCGACCGCCCAGGCTCCCAGGGTCACGGGAACGCGGAACGGCCAGTTGGGGAAGATCCCTCTGGAGCCGGAGGCCGCCTCCTCCTTGTTCACACGGGCCGACGTGGCGCCGATCTCCCGCCGGAACTGCTTCACGGAGTAGACCTCCGGGCCGTCCCCGACCGGCAGTCCTTGGACCTCGTGCCAGACCAGCGGCCCTTCGGACCAGACCAGGTGGAGGACATCGCCTCCCTGCTGCCGGTAGACGACCTGGGAGACCCGGTCGGCCTGCGCCGCCGCACGGAACTCACCCAGCGTGCGGCCGGAGGGCGCGGTGCTCAGCGCGACGATGAGGGCGCCGGCGAGCAGCAGGACGAGCAGGATGATCCGCACCGCGAGCCCCAGGACCTTCCACAGAGGGCGCAGCCGCTCGGTCTCCATCTCTCCATTACTACCCGACGGTCAGGCCGCGGCGAGGCCCAGACCGAGCGCGACGGTCACGGCGATCACGAACCCGCCCGTCCCGTCGATCCGGTGCCTGGCCGGCAGCGGCTCGTACGGCCCGTGCCGGAGCGGGTACGGCTCCAGCAGGACGTAGAGGAACGACCCACCGGTGAGGAACATCCAGAACCAGGCGGGACGGCTGGCGTAGCGGTGGTCCCGGCGGGTGAGCATGAGGAGCCAGGCCAGCACCTCGGCCGCCATCGCGACCGGTGCGAACGGCTCCCACCACCGGCCGTAGGCGGGTGAGCCCGGCGACAGGCCCAGCGGCCCCCTGCCGCCCCCGGCCCGCACGATCTCCACCGAGGGGTCCGCGGCGGCCCGCACCCGGGACAGGAAGGCCTCCTGGCGGCGCTCCAGGGCCTCCGGGACCAGCCTGGTGGTCTCGGGATCCCAGACGTCGCCGGGCTGGTCGAATCGGGCCTGGCTCCAGGAGAGCGGGCCGTGCGACCACGTCAGGGTCCCGTAGGCGGGCCAGCTGCCGTCGTATACGACCTTGGTCACGCCTCCTGCCCGCAGGTCGCCGATGAGCTCCTCGGCGTCGCGGAGGGGCGGGGCCTGGTTCAGGTGGACGACCACGGTGGAGAGCGCGAGGACGAACAGCAGCGCGAGGCGCACGCCGTACGGGATCCCGCCCGTCCGTGTCACGGCACCCGCCCGCACCGGAACGACCGTCACCATGTCTGCATTCCTCCCCGAAGCACCGGCACCCGCGCCAGGGTACGGTCCATGACCTGGCCGGTAAGACGGATCCGCCGGTGCTGGACCGGCGCCCCGGGAAGCTACCTTGCCGCCCCAAACCTACATTTCCCGTAAAGTTCTGATATTCCACCGCCCAGCGGGTAGAGAGCGTCCCCAGGGCTCGCGACGAGCGGCACCCGCCCGGCGGGTCCGAGCCCCCGGGGCCGCCGCCCTTTCCCCCTCCGGCGGCCCCGGGGCACATCCGGCACCAACACGAGACCTGGTGGCTTGTTCAGTGTTATGCCAGCCCCGTACCGTTAATCACGTGACGACGCCGCTGCTGCCCGATCCCGAGCCCAGGCGGCGGGACTATGTGATCATCTCTGCCGACGACCACCTGATCGAGCCGCCCGACATGTTCGAGGGACGGCTTCCGGACAAATACGCAGAGCTCGCTCCCAAGGTGGTCGAGACCGACTCCGGCCACCAGGTCTGGCGCTACGGCGGGGCCACCTACCCGTGCGCCGGGATCGACGTCGGCGCGGGGCTCCCCCGCGAGCAGTGGACGCTCGACCCGGTCCGGTTCGAGCACATGCGGCCGGGCTGCCACGACATCGAGGCCCGGATCGAGGACATGGACCGCGGCGGCGTCTGGGCTGCGCTCTGCTTCCCCGGCATGCTGGCCGGCCAGGCAGGGATGGTCTTCTCCAGGACCCGCGACCAGGAGCTGGGTCTGGCGGTCCTGCGGGCCTGGAACGAATGGCACGTCGAGGTCTGGGCGGGCACCTACCCCGAGCGGATCATCGCCCTGCAGCTGCCCTGGCTGCCCGACCCCGAGATCGCCGCCAAGGAGATCCGCGACAACGCCTCCAAGGGCTTCAAGGCCGTGCTCTTCCCCGAGTTCCCCGCGCGGCTGCGCCTGCCCTCGATCCACAGCGACCACTGGGACCCGTTCTTCCGCGCCTGCGAGGAGACCGGCACGGTCGTCTGCCTGCACACCGGGACCGGGTCCTGGACCCCCGTGCCGTCCACCGACACCCCCATCGAGGCGATCACCACGCTCGTGCCGGCCAGCGCCATGTTCGCCTGCGCCGACTGGCTCTGGTCGGGCGTGCCGCTGCGCTTCCCCGCGCTCCGGATCCTGATCGTGGAGGGCGGGGTGGGCTGGCTGCCGATGCTGGCCGAGCGGGCCGACTACGCGCTGGACCACCCGGTCGCCGGGGAGGCCTCCTGGGACGGCGGGCTGAAGCCCAGTGAGGTGCTGCGCCGCAACTTCTTCTTCGGCACGCTCAACGACCACGCGCTGTCAGGCGTGCGCCTGGCGGTCGGCCTGGAGCACGTGCTGCTGGAGAGCGGCTACCCGCACTCCGACTCCACCTGGCCCGACACGCAGCAGTCCGTCACCCGCACCATGGGCAGCCTGCCGCCGGCCGACATCGCCCGGGTGGCCTACGGCAACGCCGCCCGCCTGTTCGGCCACCCGCTCCCGTCCCGCGCCTGGCTCAGGATGGAACAGCTCTGATGCGCGTCCTCTCCCAGTCGACGTAGCGGCCGCTCTCGCCGAGCAGCGAGCCCATCAGCCACAGGAAGACTCCGAAGTCGTCGGCCACCCCGACGAGCAGCAGGAACTCCGGGATGACGTCCACCGGCGAGAGGATGTAGAGCACGCCGAGGCCCATCATGGCCAGCCTGCCCCTTCCCATGCCGGGGTAGGTGCCGTTCAGCACCGCGCCGACGAGCCGGGGGACCGCCCGCAGCCGGGCTCCGATGCCGGGTGACCCCTGCCCCGCCACGTCCCTGTACGCCCGCCAGGCCTGTGCCGCCCGCGCCGCCTTAACCATCGGAACCTCCTCGCAGAACACGCTCGTCGGCCGCGTCCCCTACCCGGCCTGCTCACGACATAACGCGTGGCCGCGCTCCCTGGTTCCGCGCGGCTCCCGCCATCCGGTTCCGGACGGCGGGAGCCCGGCCTCAGCCCGCGCTGGGGGCCAGATCCCGCACGGCCTGCGCGATGGGCACCTCGCCCCCGGGGATGGGAGCGAGCACCGGGGTGTTCAGCCCGTTATCGACGTACTCCCGGATCCTGGCCCGGCAGGTGGCCGCGTCACCGTGCACGATCAGCGCGTCCACCACCTCGTCGGGGATGGCCTTGAGCGCCGCCTGCCGGTCCCCCGCTGCCCACGCCTCGTGCATCGGCCGCAGGATCTCACCGCGCCCCAGCCAGTCGTGGAAGGCCGCGTAGACCGGGACGGTCAGGTAGCTGGCCAGCATCCACCGGCCCAGTTCCCTGACCTTGTCGGCGTCCTCGCTGACGCAGACGAACAGGCGGGCGATCAGCTCGGTCTCCGGGCCGATCTCCGCGCGGACCTTCCGCACGTCCTGCGGGGAGAGCCAGTTGGTGATCGCGCCGTCGGCCTCCTCGGCGGCCAGCTTGAGCATCCGGGGGCGCAGCGCCGCCAGGACGATCTTCGGCTGGACCTTGGGGGCGCGCTCCAGCTTGAACCCCTTGATCTCGAACGTCTCGTACTTCTCGGTGACCTTCTCACCGGCCAGCGCCTTCTTCAGGAAGCGCAGGGTGTCGCGGGTGCGGGCGAACGGCTTGGTGAACTCCCCGGCGTTCCAGCGCTCCACGATGGCCGGTGAGGAGGCCCCGATGCCCAGCACGAACCGGTCCGGCGCGAGGTCGGCGAGAGTGGCCGCCGACATGGCCAGCAGGCCGGGTCCCCGGGTGGAGACCGGGACGATCGCGCTGCCGAGTCGGAGGCCGGGAGCCCACTCGGCGGCCAGGGCGAGCGGCGTGAAGCCGTCGACGCCGTTGACCTCGGCCGACCACACGTCGGTGTAGCCGAGGTCGGGGAGCTCGGCGACGAGCTCCTTGGATCCGGCCAGTGAGCGGTCGTAGAAGGGGACCGTCATCCCCCAGCGTGCGCCCGTCGCCATCGTGCTGCCTCCCATGGTCCCTCTGTCCAGAATGACATTCTGGTGTAGCGTGCCGCACCCGACAGGGGGTCCGTCAACAGGTCGACCATACCAACCGGCCGGTATGTCAGAAAGGAGGAGGGGCCGCGGGCCGTACCGCCCGGGTCAGGAACGCAGCTCGTGGACCCCGGCGATGAAGTCCCGCGCGATCCCCCGCAGGCCCGGCAGCTGGGAGAGCCCGACCAGCCGGTCCACCAGCGGCACGGTGAGCTCGATGAGCCGGTAGGTCTTGTGGCAGCCCTCGGAGGTGTCGTGCACCCAGAACAGCACGATCCCCATCGACATCAGCCAGAGCAGCTCGGGCAGCTCCGCCCTGAGCTCGGCGTCCATCCGGTCCGCCGAACCGTCCACGACCCTGCGGTAGATCGCGATCGAGGACTCCCGGGCGGCCGACGACTCGGCGCTGAACGGGCTGAGCGGGTTGGTCGGCTCGGCCGCGTGCTTGAAGAACTTCACCGCGAACTCGTGGTAGGGCTCGGAGACCCGCACCCACTCCCGGAGCACCCCGCCCAGGCGCCCGGCGAAGGAGCGCTCGGCGGCCAGCAACTCCTGGCACGCCGCCTCGTGCTCGGCCTGCGCCCGGTCGTAGTAGGCCTGGATCAGCGCTTCCTTGGAGGAGAAGTAGTAGTAGGCGTTGCCCACCGAGACCCCGGCCTCGGCGGCGATGGCCCGCATCGTGGTCGCCTCGTAGCCGCGCTCGCGGAACAACCGCAGGGCGGTCTCCACGATGATCTCGCGGGTTCTGTCAGATCCCCGGCTCCTCTGGGTCGGCTCGGCCACGTCGTCACTGTACGGCCCGCAGCCCTGTTAGGTCAGCGCGGCTCACGGTGATGGACATCACAGGGCAAAGACCGGGCGTCGTGAGGAGACATCGGGCACCGGGGGTGACTTTGCTGCTGGGAGCGGAAGGGCGACCCGCGACAGAGGATGAATGATGAGGACATTCGCCCGGACCCTGCTCATCCTGCAGGTCTCCTTAGCCGTGCTGCTCCCGCAGGGTGCCGCAGCGGCCGGGCACCCCGTACGACTCGGCACGGAACGCCCCGCGAGGCTCGGCGCCGAACACCCCGGAGCGCTGCTGAGCCACGCCCAGGCCTCCAGACGCCTGGCGCGGGCGGGGCTGAGCTGGGTCTCCTCCGGCGGGTGCGCCGACCGGGACAACCGGCGGTGCACCTCCTTCGAGGAACTGCGGGCGACCACCCTCAGGAAGGTGATCCGGCTCAAGCGGCGCAGCGGCTGCCCGATCGTCCTGACCGGCGGAACCGAGGCCGGCCACGAACACGGCCGCTACAGCCACCGAACCGGTTACAAGGTGGACGTCGCGCACGGCCCGTGCATCGACCGACACATCACGCGCAGGTACCCGTTCGACGGCCTGCGCGACGACGGGGCGCGGCTCTACCGCGCCGCGCGGGCCCTGTTCGCCCGCACCCCGTCCCACTGGGACATCCTCTTCCGGTGACCGCGAACGGCTCCGCCCCGGCGTCGTCGCGGAACGACGCCGGGGCGGGCCGTACGGTCTGAGGAACTATCCGGCGAGCTCCGCCGCGACCAGCTCGGCGATCTCCGCCGCGTTCAGGGCCGCGCCCTTGCGCAGGTTGTCGCCGCAGACGAACAGGTCGAGCGTGTTCGGGAAGTCGAGCGCCTGGCGGATCCGGCCCACGTAGGTCGGGTCGGTGCCGACCACGTCCGCCGGGGTCGGGAAGACGCCGTTGGCCGGGTCGTCCATGACGACCACCGTCGGAGCGGCTTCCAGGATCCGGTGGGCGTCGGCCACGGTGATCTCGCGCTCGAAGGTCGCGTGCACGGCCAGCGAGTGCGTGGTGATCACCGGGACGCGGACGCAGGTCGCCGAGACCTTCAGGTCGTCGATGCCCAGGATCTTCCGGGACTCGTTGCGGAGCTTGATCTCCTCGGAGGCCCAGCCGCCGTCCTTGAGCGATCCCGCCCACGGCACGACGTTGAACGCCACCGGGGCCGGGAACGGGGACTCCTCGTCGCCCAGCTTGTTCTGTAGCGCCTTGCGCACGTCACCGGCGGTCTGCCCCACCGTGCGGTCGCCCGCCAGCGCCTCGACCTCGTCGTAGAGCCGGGCCGAGCCGGCCACACCCGCGCCGGAGACCGCCTGGTAGGAGGCGACCACCAGCTCGCGCAGGCCGTACTGCTCGTGCAGCGCGCCCATCGCGGCCATCATCGAGAGCGTGGTGCAGTTCGGGGTGGAGACGATGCCCAGCGGCCGGTTCCGCACGGTCTCGGGGTTGACCTCCGGCACGACCAGCGGAACATCCGGGTTCATCCGGAAGGTGCCGGACTTGTCGATGGCCACCGCGCCACGCTCGGCGGCGATCGGCACCCAGACCGCCGAGACCTCGTCGGGGACGTCGAAGATCGCGATGTCGACACCGTCGAAGACCTCGGGAGTCAGCTCCTGGACGACCACGTCCTCGCCGCGGACCTGGAGCACCTTGCCCGCGGAACGGGCGGAGGCGACGAGCTTGATCTCGCCGTAGACGTCCTCACGGGTGGAGATGATGTCGCGCATGACGGTGCCCACCGCACCGGTCGCGCCGATCAGAGCAAGAGTGGGCTTGCGAGCGCTCATCGCCCGGTACCTCCGTAGATCACTGCCTCAACCTGGTCGGCGTCGAGGTCGAACGCGCGGTGCGCGGCGCCGACGGCCGCGTCCACCTCGTCCTGCCCGACGATCACCGAGATGCGGATCTCCGAGGTGGAGATCATCTCGATGTTCACCCCCGCGTCGGCGAGGGCGGCGAAGAACGTCGCGGTGACGCCGGGGTGCGAGCGCATGCCCGCGCCGATCAGCGACACCTTCCCGATCTGGTCGTCGAACTGCAGCGACTCGAAACCGATGCGCTCCTGGACCTTCTTCAGAGCGGTGAGGGCCGTGGAGCCGTCACTCGTGGGAAGCGTGAAGGAGATGTCCGTCCGCCCGGTCGCCGCCGCCGACACGTTCTGAACGATCATGTCGATGTTGATCTCGGCGTCCGCCAGCGTTTTGAAGATCGTGGCAGCCTCGCCGACCTTGTCGGGCACCCCGACAACGGTGACCTTGGCCTCGCTCCGGTCGTGCGCGACGCCGGAGATGATCGGCTGCTCCATCTCTGTTCCCTCACTGTCGGGGTCGGAGACGACCCACGTGCCTTCCTTGGTGCTGAACGAGCTTCTGACGTGGATCGGAAGGTTGAACCGGCGAGCGTACTCGACGCAGCGCAGGTGCAGGATCTTCGCCCCGCAGGCCGCCATCTCCATCATCTCCTCGTAGGAGATCTTGGGGATCTTGCGGGCGGTCGGCACGATGCGCGGGTCCGCGGTGAAGATTCCGTCCACGTCGGTGTAGATCTCACACACGTCGGCCTCCAGGGCGGCGGCCAGCGCCACCGCCGTGGTGTCCGAACCGCCCCGGCCCAGCGTGGTGATGTCCTTGGTGTTCTGCGAGACGCCCTGGAAGCCGGCCACGATCGCGATGTGGCCGAGGTCGAGGGCCTCGCGGATCCGGCCGGGCGTCACGTCGATGATCCGCGCCTTGCCGTGGGTGGAGTCGGTGATGACGCCGGCCTGGGAGCCGGTGAACGAGCGCGCCTCGTGACCCAGGTTCGCGATCGCCATCGCCAGCAGCGCCATCGAGATGCGCTCACCCGAGGTGAGCAGCATGTCGAGCTCGCGGCCCGGCGGGAGCGGGGAGACCTGCTGCGCGAGGTCGAGCAGCTCGTCGGTGGTGTCACCCATCGCGGAGACGACCACCACGACGTCGTTGCCGGCTTTTTTCGTCGCGACGATCCGCTGGGCGACCCGCTTGATGCAGGACGCGTCGGCGACGGACGAACCACCGTACTTCTGAACAACGAGCGCCACGAGATGTCTCCGAAGCAATCTAGGGCTGTGGAGCTCTCAGTCTACTGGCGCGTCGATATGTTCCCCTTGGTTTAGACCACTATGTGGACGATCACACCGTCGTGCGCTCTTCGGCCACGTCGAGACGGGTGTGGGCAACGAGAGCCTGAAGCGCCCGCATTGCCGCTCCCGCGTGGTTTCCCCAGGTGTTGAAGTAGGAGTACTGCCACCACCACAGGGCCTCCAGCGGCCGGCCCGCCCGGTAGTGCCTCAGACCGTGGATGAGATCGGCGGCGACCGCGCTCAGGTCGTCCGAGAGGCGGTACGGCGTGACGGAGGTGTCCTTGTAGGGGTCGAAGACCTCGGCGTAGTCGTCCACCGGGCCCAGCCGCTCGGCGAGGGCCGTGCGGAGCGGGTCGACGTCGGGGTCCTCGCTCAGGTGCGGCTCCCAGTTTCCGGACAGGATGACGTCCTGGCTGGCACCGAGCTGCGCGCCGGCCGAGCTCACCTGGGCGACCTCCACCAGCAGAAGCGGCAGGACGGCGTCCCCGCCCTCCCCGCCCGCCAGCCGGGTCAGCCCGTCGAGGTAGTTCTGCGCATGCACCGCGATCCGGTCCGCGAACGCGCTCCACTCATCAGACATCCAGCAGCCTCCGTCCTTCGAACGCGCGGCCCAAGGTGACCTCGTCGGCGTACTCGAGGTCACCGCCTACCGGCAGACCGCTGGCCAGTCGTGTGACTTTCAAACCCATCGGCTTCACCAGACGGGCGAGATAGGTGGCCGTCGCCTCCCCCTCCAGGTTGGGGTCGGTGGCGATGATCAGCTCGGTCACCCGGCCGTCGGCCAGGCGCGTCATCAGCTCGCGGATGCGGAGGTCGTCGGGGCCGACGCCGTCGATCGGGCTGATCGCCCCGCCGAGCACGTGGTAGCGGCCACGGAACTCGCGGGTCTTCTCGATCGCGACGACGTCCTTGGACTCCTCGACGACGCAGATCACGTGGAGGTCGCGCCGGGTGTCACGGCAGATCCGGCACTCCTCCTCCGCCGCCACGTTCCCGCAGATCCGGCAGAAGCGGACCTTCTCCTTGACCTCCAGCAGAGCGTGCGCGAGCCGCTTGACGTCGGTCGGGTCCGCCGCCAGGAGGTGGAAGGCGATCCGCTGCGCGCTCTTGGGACCGACGCCCGGCAACATGCCCAGCTCGTCGATCAGGTTCTGGACGACCCCTTCGTACATGGGCTAGAACCCGGGGAGCTGGCCGAGGCCGCCCCCTCCGCCCAGCCCTTGGGCGAGCGGACCGAGTTTCTCCTGCTGCAGGTCGGAGGCCGCCCGCACGGCGTCTCTGATGGCCGCGATGACCAGGTCGGCGATGGTGTCGGCCGTCTCCTGGGGGTCGGTGGCGTCCACGGCCTCCGGACTGATCTTCAGCTCCAGCAGCTCGCCGCCGCCGTTGACCGTGGCCACGACCAGACCGCCGCCCGCCGAGCCCTCGATCTCCGCGTCGTTCAGCTCCTGCTGGGCGCTCACGAGCTGCTGCTGCATGAGCTGTGCCTGCTCCAGCAACTGCTGGAGGTTGACATCCCCTGGGTTCACCGTGATGCGCTCCTCGTCCGTGACATCAGTCGTCACCGAGCCTACGGGTTCGGAGCCGAGTCGTGCACCGGCACGAGCATGTGTTCCCCATGGACGCATCCGTTTCCCACGAGAAGCCGGGTCCCGGACCCTCCTCCAGACATCCGGGCCCCGGCCTCGTAGCACCGCGCGGTCGCATGCGGCGGAGCGTGACCACACTCTCACAGAACGCGGGGTGCACACACGTTGCACGCGTTCTCTCACTCGCCGTACCCGGTGTTTGCTCGAATGGGCCGCGGGCAAGGATTTCGCCACCGGTCGGCTCGGCCCGACGTCCTCTCAGAGAGGTGTACAGCCCGGCGGCCGCCAGCGCCCCGCCCCGATCACCCGCCTGGACGCCCACATGAGGCGCGGTGGGCGGCCGGTCAGCTGTGGTCGATCTCCTCGATGATCCGGCCGCCGAGCTCGCGCTGGATGAGCGCCATGCCGGTGAGCTCGTCGACGTCGGCGTCCGCGTCGTTCAGCGGGTCGACCTCGTCGGACTCCAGAGCGGGCGCGCGTCCCGGGATCGCGTCCGGCCAGGCGGATCTGCTCCCGCCCGGCTTGGGACCGCTCTGGGCCGCGGCCCTGGCCGCCGAACGCGCGGCGGCCAGGCCGGGGCTCGGGGCAGGAGGCGAACCGGGGTCCTCCGGCATGGGCGCGTCCGGCCAGGACTCGTCCGTGGCGGGCCGGGCGGGAGCCGTACGGACCTCCTGACCCGCCTGGGCCGTACCGGCCTGCGGCCCTCCCACGGCCAGGCGGGCGTCCTGCCCGCCCGGGGCGGGGCGTCCCTCCTGCTCCGGCGCGGCGGCGGGAGCGGGAACGGAGGCCTGCGGAGCGGACCGGGACACGTCCGGTTCCCGGCGGGGAGCCGGAGGCTGCGGGGGAGCGGCCGGGGCGGGCGGGCGCCCACCGGACGCGGGGGCCCCGCCTCCGGAGCCGCCCACGACGGCCTCGACCTTCCAGGTGCCGCCCAGCACCTCCTGGAGCGCCGCCGCCACGACCGCGTCCTTGCCGCCGCCGATGAAACTCCGCATCGCGCCGACCTGAAGGAACCCGAGCGTCACGATCTTGCCTTCGACCCCGACGACCTGTGCGTGCCCGTTGAGCTGGGCCCAGGTGAACTTGCTGCGCTGCTTCACGCCCTCCAGCACCTGAGGCCACGCCTGCTGCACGGCTCCCGCCTCGGAGCCGGAGACCGGCGCCGCAGGAGCCTGCTGCGGCCGGGCCTGGGCCTGCGGTTCGGCCGGGGGGGCACCCGGCCTGACCGCGGCGGGCCAGTCGTCGCCGTCCTGGACCGAGGAGGCGGGCGCCGCACCGGCCTGCGCCGTGTCGTCCGGGCCCTGACCGGCCGGTGCGGCTCCGGCCGGAACGGCGGGAGCGGACTGCTCGGAACTCGGCGTCACGTGACCGGACGGCACGTAAGAGGTGGATGCCGCGGCGGGAGCCGAGACGGGCTGCGCGTACGCGGCGGGGGCGGGGGCGTACGGCGCGGGAGCGGGCTGCGCGTGGACGGCGGGAGCCGCGGCGAGGCCGCCCTGCTCCAGCCGCTCCAGCCGGGCCAGCAGCGCCGCCTCGCCCTGCGCGGCGCCGGGGAGCAGCACCCGGGCGCACATCAGCTCCAGCAGCAACCGGGGCGAGGCCGCCCCGCGCATCTCGGTCAGCCCGGTGTTGAAGACCTCCGCGGCCCGGGTCAGGTCGGCGGGGCCCATCGAGGCGGCCTGCGCCTGGAGCCGCTCCAGCTCGTCGGCGGGCCGGTCGAGCAGTCCGCTCCCGGCCGCCTCCGGCACGTTGGCCAGAATCACCAGGTCGCGGAAACGCTCCAGCAGGTCCATGGCGAAGCGGCGGGGGTCGTGACCGCCTTCCACCACCCGGTTCACGGCCTGGAACACCCGCGCGCCGTCCCGCGCCGCGAACGCGCCGACCACGTCGTCGAGCAGGTCTCCGTCGGTGTAGCCGAGCAGGGAGACCGCGCGCGTGTAGGTGATGCCGCTCTCGTCGGACCCGGCGTAGAGCTGGTCGAGGATCGACAACGAGTCGCGGGCGGAGCCCGCGCCCGCCCGGACCACCAGCGGCAGCGCGGCGGGCTCGAACGGGACGCCCTCGGAGGTGAGGATCTCCTCCATGAGCGTGCGCAGCGCCGTCGGCGGGATCAACCGGAACGGGTAGTGGTGGGTCCGGGACTTGATCGTCCCGATGACCTTCTCCGGCTCGGTGGTCGCGAAGACGAACTTCAGGTGCGGCGGGGGCTCCTCGACGAGTTTGAGCAGCGCGTTGAACCCCTCGCGGGTCACCATGTGCGCCTCGTCGATGATGTAGATCTTGTAGCGCGACGAGACGGGCGCGAAGAAGGCTCGCTCTCGCAGGTCACGGGCGTCGTCCACGCCTCCGTGCGAAGCCGCGTCGATCTCGATGACGTCGAGGTGGCCGGGACCGGTCGGGGCCAGCGCCACGCACGACTCGCACTCTCCGCACGGGTCGGGGGTCGGCCCCTTCTCGCAGTTCAGCGAGCGGGCCAGGATCCGGGCGCTGGAGGTCTTGCCGCAGCCGCGGGGGCCGCTGAAGAGGTAAGCATGGTTGATCCGGCCGCTCCGCAGCGCCTGCCGCAGCGGCTCTGTGACATGCTCCTGGCCCTTGACCTCGGCGAAGGTCCCAGGCCGGTATTTGCGGTAGAGCGCCAGACTCATCCAGGGAGCTCCCGCCTGCGAGGGGTCCTGCAACGAAGGAACCCCTCGCACACCCGCCAGAGCCCGCTTATCCTTGCTGCCTTCCGGCCCTGGGGAGGTTCACAGGATGACGCCGCGCGAGGGGTCCGGGAACAGTCTATCCCCCCGGCGCGGTAGTCGGGTCCGCGAATTGGTGTGCGATGCACCGCCAGAAGTCCGCTAAGCTTGCGGGCGGAGGATTCGCCTAGTTGGCCTAGGGCGCACGATTGGAAATCGTGTTGGGGGCAACCCCTCAGGAGTTCAAATCTCCTATCCTCCGCCAGCTCGCAGGGGCCGGACCACACATGTGGTCCGGCCCCTGCGACGTTCCCGCCCCGGCTCATCCGGTACGGCGCAGCAGGAGCGCGACGAAGCCGAGGACACCGCGACAGCCGTTCAGCTGACGGTCCATGGCGGGCGGTCCGGCCCGACCATGGATCCTTCCGCGCCGGAACCTCCACCCGGCGAGGTGCGGACGGTCAGGAGTCGGAGGGGAGTTCCAGGACGCGGGCGTGCAGGACCGAGCGCTGGTGCAGGGCCGAGCGCAGGGCGCGGTGCAGGCCGTCCTCCAGGTACAGCTCGCCGCGCCACTGGACCACGTGCGGGAAGAGGTCGCCGTAGAACGTGGAGTCCTTGGCGAGCAGGGAATGCAGGTCGAGCACCGCTTTCGTGGTGATCAGGGTGTCGAGCCGGACCTGCCGCGGCGGGATCTGGGCCCACTCTCGGTTGGAGAGGCCGTGTTCGGGATAAGGCCGTCCATCGCCGACCAGCTTGAAGATCACCCATGTATTTTAGGAGAGATTCTGATCCTTTGCCTGCTCGGGCATTTTTATCGCGGGCCGCAGACCGGCTCAGATCCCTCCGGAGAAGGTGTCGCACCGCCCCGGATCCCCGGTCTGGTAACCGGTGGAGAACCATTTGACCCGCTGCTCCGAGGTCCCGTGGGTGAACCCCTCCGGATCGACCCGGCCCTGGGCGCGTTTCTGGATGTTGTCGTCGCCCACGGCGGCGGCCGCGCTCAGCGCCTGCTCGATGTCGGCCTGGGTGAAGGGCTTCTCGAACAGCCCGGTCTCGTAGGCGTTCTTGGCCCAGGCCCCCGCGTAGCAGTCGGCCTGCAGTTCCACCCGGACCGCGCCGCTCTCCGGGCCCTGCCGGTCACTCTGCGACTTCCCGAGGACGCCGGTCAGGTTCTGCACGTGGTGGCCGTACTCGTGCCCGATCACGTACGCCTGGGCGAACGGCCCGCCCTCGGCGCCGAACCTGCTCTGCAACTGGTCGAAGAAGCTGAGGTCGAGGTAGACCCGCTGGTCGCTCGGGCAGTAGAACGGCCCCACCGAGGAGTCCGCGGCACCGCAGCCGGTGTTCGTCCCGCCGGAGAACAGCACGGTCTTGGCCGGGCGGTATCCGTCGAGAACCGTGGGCCAGTACTCCTGGATGCTGTTGACCACGCCGACGACCCGGCACTCCTCGTTCTGGTCGGCGTCCTGACCGGTCTTGCACTGCGCCCCCAGGTTCGAGCTGGGGCCCACCGGCGCGGGGTCCCCGCCGGTGATGTTGCCGGGGTTGATGCCGAATATCAGCGCCACGATGAGCGCGATGATCCCAGCGGCACCTCCGCCGACCGCGAGCCCTCCGCCGGGGAGACCTCCGCGGCCGCCGCTCTCGACCTGCGAGGTGTCCAACTGGACATCGTCCTTGAAATCCATCGCCGACGTCCCTTCCGAGTCCGCTTCGGGACCCCCCTCTGCCCCCAGAAAGGCCGGGCATGCCCGCGGTGCGGCCCGCTCGCCGGGCCGCACCGCGGGCATGCCGGGAAGAGCGGTTCCCGGAGACACCCGTCCTTCTTCGCGCGGAGGAACACGCACCTCCCGGACGATGATCTCCAGCCGCCGCCCGGACGCGGCATTCAGACGATCACACCGTGACCACTTTACGCTTATGAATACTTACTTTAGGTGATTATTGCAGGTCAAGGCCGGGTATCCCAAAGGTGCCCGATGCGATCGCCCATCCCCACGAGGTACGGCACCGGCCGGCGGGAGCCGTACCCGTCCGATCGCCCCCCCGCCCCGCCACCCAGGGCGCGGTCGTCCCCCGAGGAGGAAGCATGACCGATGACACCAAACGAGCCGTCCGGACCGCTCTGCAGACCGCCGTGGGCGTCTCCGTGGCGCTCCCGATGATCGTGGACGCGACGGGCGTCCCCGAGGCACTGCCCGGAGTCGCCACCGCCCTCGCGGTCGCCGGGGTCTTCGCCCGGGTGATGGCGATCCCCGCCGTCCAGTCCCTCCTGCCCCGCTGGCTCCGTACGGGCGTCGTCCCGCAGGAGTAGGCGCCCGGCCGTTCAGTCCAGGAACGCCGCGACGGTCGCCGTGAACCGGTCGGCGTCATCGAGCCACGGGTAGTGCCCGGCGCCCGGCTGGACGACGAGCCGGGCGCCGGGGAACAGCGCGGCGAACTTCGCCACGACCCGTGGTGCGGCGCCCAGGTCCACCTCCCCGGCAAGCAGCAGCACCGGCGCGCCGAACGCGGCCAGCGCGGCGCGGGCGGCGTCCGGGTCGAAGGCGCCCCCGGCGGTGGAGGCCCTCGCGACCTCGTCGTCGCGCTGCCCTTCCTCGGCCGCCTGGTGTGCCTGCGCCACCGCGTCCCACCGGCCGTAGAAGAACGGTGCGACGGCCGCCCAGTCGTCCTTCGTGGCCCTGCCGTCCGTGATCGCCGCCAGGGCCGCCGACGCCGCCGGGAACCAGGGCTCGCCCTCACGGCGCCGTGCGACCTCCCAGCGGTCCTCGCCGGTGGCCTCGATCCCGACCGCCCGGGTGCTCGGAGTGATCAGGGCGAGCCTGCCCACGCGCTCCGGGTGCCGGGCCGCGTACAGCACCGCGAGATTCGCGCCTGCGGAGTGCGCGAGCAGATCCATCCGATCGAGGCCGAGGTGCCGGCGCAGTGCCTCGACGTCGTCCACCTGGCGGTCGCACCGGTAGGAGGCGGTGTCCCGCGGCGCCGCGGAGCGGCCGGTACCCCGCAGGTCCAGCACCGCCAGCCGCCGGCGCGCGGACAGGCCGCCGAGCTCGCCGAGGTAGGCAGAGTCCCGCATCGGACCGCCCGGCAGGCAGATCACCGGGTCGCCCTTGCCGTACAGGCGGTAGGCGAGAGCGGTCCCGTCGGGAGCGGAGAAGATCGGCATGCCGGGATCATGTCAGCGGTCCTTCGGACGGGACAACCGCGCGTTCCCGGAACGGTCCGGACATGCCGAGGGCTCGCGAACCGGTTTCCCGGGATGATGTGCCCTGGGTTGGATGGAGTCGCGTTGCTGGACTTCATGCCGGTTGGCGGGTTGGGCAGGACATCTCGTATTCGATGGGCGTGAGCATCCCGAGGGCGCTGTGGCGGCGTTGGCGATTGTGGAAGATCTCGAGGTACTCGAAGATCGCATTGGCCGGTTCTATGCGGGTCTTCCACCGCTGCCGGTTGAGCAGTTCGACCTGCATACCCCGCCAGCGAGTCGGGGAGCTCGGCGGCCGTCAGGGATCATGTCCCCATCGGGCCGGGCGCGGGGGTCATCATCGGGCGGAGCGGGAAACCGGCCCAACGCAACGTCGGGAGGCCACGACCCAAGCACTGCCTCCCGACGCTGGGGCTCAAGCGTTGCCGGTGCGGTGGGCCAGCCAGACCCGGCCCGCGGCAGCGGCGCGGGCGCGGAACTCCCGGCCGTCGTCCGGGCCGTGCATGGCCTTGTAGACGCGGAACAGCGTCCACGCGGCGAGCAGACCGTCCACCGCGGAGGGGGGCGCGTCCTCCCAGGAGGGCACCTGCGCGAGCAGGTCCTCCACCTGGAACGGCGAGTGCCCGGCCTCGATCAGACGCGGGCCGAGCATGAACGCGTCGATCCACGCGGCGCCTGCCGCCGCGAACCCCCAGTCGATGACGCGGACGCCCTCGGCGGTGATCTGCAGGTTGCCGGGATGCAGGTCGTAGTGCAGGAGCATGTCCCCGGCCAGGTCGGCGACATCGAAGCCGCCGAGCGTCGCGGCGTACAGGTCCCGGTACGGCAGCACTCCGGGCGGCTTGGCCAGCAGGTGACGGCTCTTGACCAGCAGCCCGTCGACGTTGTCGGCCATCAGCGGTCCCACGGCCGCAGGCGACGGGGCGAGCAGGTGGCCGAGCTGCGCCACCGTAGTGAGGATGGCCGGCACATCCGGGGAGCCGGGCGACAGGTCCGCGGCCCGGCCCTCGACGTACTCGAACAGCAGACTGATCCAGCCGCCGGCGTCACTGCTCCACAGCAGGCGCGGCGCCGGGACGGTGTCCGGGAGCACCTCGCCCGCCCACCGTTCCCGCTCGTACAGGCGTACGGCCGGGCTGTCGGCGGGCAGGGCCTTGAGGAAGACGCGGCCGCCGTCCTCGGTGTGCAGACGCAGGGCGGCGCCGGGCATGAGTCCGTCCGTGGCGGCCTCGACGGTGGAGCCGATCGCCGCGGCCGGGTCGGTGATGGCCGCACCGGGGGTGTCGGTCGGGACGTGGTGGATGAATCGTCCCGCGACGCGCTCGCAGAAGACGGCGTACTCGAGGGTGTAGGTCAAGAACGCGTGCCAGCCGGGGTCGACCTGCCGGGACGGGGACAGGCCCGCGCCGGGGTTGAGAGCACACGCGGCCAGGAACGCCAGCGCCTGCTCCATGACGCGCTCGGCGCGCGGGCCGGGGAGGTTCTCCTCGGCCGCGACGCGGGCGGTGAGCCGGTCGAACAGCTCACCGGGGATGAGGGTGCGGGGATTGGCCAGCTCGGCAGCGGTGAGCCGGACCTTGGTGGTGGACATGGAACCTCCCGTTCACACGTGCGGCCCTCCGGCCGCTGGACGTCGTGCGGTGGTGCTGTTCCGTTCAGGCGATGCGGGTGTCCCCGGCAGGAGAGGACCTGGAGTTTCCGGGGGCACACCCGGCGACCGGAGGTCCGACGGCCCTGCGCCCACAGGGTCGTCCGGTCTCGTCTGCTCCCCGCCGCCGCTTGGCCCGGCCGGAAAAGAACCGAGCCAGGAACTGGCGGCGGGTCATCACGGGTGGTGCTCCGCTGGGCGACCCCTGGCCGCCGTCCGAGCGGTGAAGGCGATGCGGCCGAGGAGGAACTCGGTCTCCGGGGAGACCTCCGCCCCGTCCGGCCGATACCGGATCACGGACCCGTCCGCCCGGTGCTCGACGGGGAAGCCGTCCGACCACCGTGGCCCGGGCCGGCCAGGGGTGTCACCCCCGATGGACGGCCCGCACCCGGACGCCTGCCGCAGGAGGGGGACGCCAGCGGCGGCAAGCGGGTACGGCGCGACCGCGTCGTCCATGCGGGGTTGTGCGCCGCGGCTGTTCATGCGGGACCCCGTAGAGGGGAGGACGCCCGTGGGGTGACGGATGAGCGCATGCCTTGACGGTAGGGATGCCCGTCGAAGCAGCTCAAGGAGATTGCTTCAGATTGCTTCACGATCAATCAAGAGGTGGAGGAACCGCCCGGGAAGAACTCCGCAGCGAGATCATCGAGCACACGGGCCATGACGGCGCGGGCCTCCCGCCCGTACACCGCAGCCTCCTGCATCATCTGGAAGATCCGCCCGTACAGGTCGATCTCCTCCGGCTGGATCAGCGACAGCTCTGCCGAGAACGTCTCAACGGTCACCAGTTCCTCGTCGTAGATCCAGAACCCGTGCACGGGGGTCTTCGGCAGGCGGACCGTCCACGGGATCACACCGAGCGCCACGCTGGGCAGCGTGCCGACCGTGGTCAACCGGTCGATCTGTCCCATCATCACCTCCGGCGGGCAGAGCAGGTTCCGCAGCACCGATTCCGTCAGCACGAAGTGCAGGCGTTTGCCCGGCTGGTAGAGAATCCGCTGCCGGTCCATGCGGGCCTGCACACCCTGATCGAGGTCGTCGGGGATGTGGTGGGTGGTGATGACCTGGGTGAGGATGCTGCGCGCGTACTCCGGCGTCTGCAGCAGCCCGGGGACGGTGGACGGCTCGAACACCCGCAGCATGGAGGCGCTCGCCTCTCGTGCGGAGACGGTGAGCTGCTGCGCCTGGGTGCCGGCCCTCAGCTTGGCCCGCCACTCGGCGTACGCCAGTTCCAGGCTCTTCAACTGTGCGAGCAGGGAGGGCACCTGGGTGGCGTGGCCGGTCGCGGCCGCCCAGGTGCGGATGTCGTCCTCGCTCGGCGTCTGCTTGCCGTTCTCGATCTTGGAGACCTTCGTGGCTCCCCAACCGAGGGACTGCGCGAACTCCTTCCCGTTCAGGCGGGTGGTCTTGCGGAGCTTGCGCAGCCGGTCCCCGAGGGCCTCACGCGCCTGTCGTACGGTCGGCACCCTGCCACTTCCTGGCGTACTCGTTGTAGGGGATGGCGTGGTGCCAGGCGGCGTCCCGGCCCGCGCAGTGCTCCACCACCGCGGCCGGGTCATCGATGTGCTCCCACGCCTCCAGCTCGTCGGCGTCGTTGAACCGGCCCACGACGATGAACCGCGAGTCGAACAGCCACGCATCCACGTCGGGCAGGCCGAGGCCGGCGGTCTGGTCGCGTGGCAGGAACCGGATGTCCTCCCCGGCGTCGATGTTCCCGGCGGTCAGCCGGAGCGTGAACCGCATGTAGTCGGTCAGCGGCTCCGTCACGACGCGCGCCCGCTCGACGCGCTTCCCTGCCGCCTTGGCGGCCCGCATCAGGTCCATCCAGGGCTTGCGCTGGATCGCGTTCAGCCGCTCCAGCTCGCCCCAGTCGCCGGCGGCGTACGCGGCGAGCCGGTCGGCTTCGGCGGGCACGTTGTAGCGGTCTCGCAGCTCCAGCCGGTAGGCGGTGTGCTTGAACGCGGTGAACAGCGCCAGGAACTCCTCGCCGGTCAGGAGCCGGGTCACTGCACCTCCCGGGCGAGCGCGAGAACATCGGCGGGCACCTCGACCACCAGTTCGTCGTCGGCCAGGTCCCGGATGCCGGCCAGCGCCTCCGGGTCGGTCACGATCTTCCCCTGGACGACGTAGGTGCCCCGGTCGGTGGCGTAGAGCGCCGGGCAACTTCCCTCGTTCGAGCCGCCGGTCCTGCCAAGGAACGTTAGCCGCATCGCGGCCTCCTGGGATCGAGCTTGCTTGCGATTGCTTACATGAGGCCGATGGTTGCCTCACCTTGCCTGATGGTCAAGGGGTTTGCTTCGCCGGACGGGATCGATCGTCGGTCACTGAGATCCGCCGAAGGAAGGCGACGGCCCCGGCGCCCTCCGTTCCGGGGCCGTCCTCCATGCCCACCGGGGCACTAACCCGTACGGGGCGGGCCGCCGATCATCCTGCCGCCGAGGTCGTCTTCGGCCTGCCGCCCATGACCTGGTCGACGACGTCGACGGCGCGCTGGTCGGCCTCCGGCGAGAGGCGGCTGTAGATGTTGGCCGTGACTATGATGCTCTCGTGGCCCAGGCGCTTGCTCACGGTGTCGAGCGAGACGTCGGACGCGAGCAGCTCGGTGGCGTGGGCGTGACGAAGGCGTGCAGGGTCGGCGACTTCCTGATGCTTCGCTGCCTGGCCAGCTCGGTGACCTTCGACCAGATCCGGGACCAGCCGTTGGAGTGCAGGATGACCCCCTTCGGGGCGGCGAAGATCAGCTCCTGGTCGGACGCGTCCTTCGTGCGGTGCTTGAGGTCGATGTCGCACGGCCGCAGCGCCGTGACCTCGCCGTAGCGCAGGCCGGCGCCCATGGCCGGCGTGATGACGTCGCCGGCGAGCTCGCCACGGGACCGGAGGCGCTGCTGGCCCATCCGGGTGACCCACGCCTGGATGACGCCGGTGGTGATCTCGGTGATCGGCACACCTCCGGGAGGCCGAGGCGGATGCCGCCCTCCGGGAGGAGGATCGCGGGCCGCCCGTGCCGGTCGAACAATCGCCGGTAGATCGATGCCATGTCCACCTTCCCGTTTCGGAAGGTGAGCACCACTGCCACCGGGGCCGCGTTTCAAGACCGAGAGCGGGGCCGTTCCCCCACGGCTACCCATGATCGTGATATGCGAAGGGCCTCTGACCTGATCACACAGGTCAGAGGCCCTTGTCAGCGGCGGTGGTGGTGGGATTTGAACCCACGGATGAGTTGCCCCATCACACGCTTTCGAGGCGTGCGCCCTCGGCCACTAGGCGACACCACCGCCGAGCAGCTTACCGGATAACCGCTGTCACTCGCGCCTCCGGCGAGCGGCGAAGAACTCCGTGAGCACCCCGGCGCACTCACCCGCCAGCACGCCCATGACGACCTCGGGACGGTGGTTGAGCCGGCGGTCCCTGATCACGTCCCAGAGCGACCCCGCCGCGCCGCCCTTGGCGTCCACCGCCCCGTAGACGACCCGGTCGACCCGGGCCAGGACCGCGGCCCCCGCGCACATCGTGCAGGGCTCCAGTGTGACCACCAGGGTGCAGCCGCCCAGCCTCCACTCGCCGTGCTCCCGCGCCGCCTCGCGCAGGGCCAGCACCTCGGCGTGGGCGGTCGGGTCGCGCAGGGACTCGCGGTCGTTGCCCGCCTGCGACAACACCGCGCCGTCGGGGCCGAGGACGACCGCCCCGACCGGCACCTCCCCGCGCTCACCCGCCCGTACGGCCTGCGCCAGCGCCAGCCGCATCGCGGGAGCGTAGTCGATCAACCGTCGTCAGCGCCCGTCGGCATCCGCCGGGACCGTCCGCCCCGCACCCGTCATCGCAGCCGGTCGAGCTCGTCGGCGAAGGCCAGCCTCTCGGCGATCACCGAGAGCGTGTCCGCCGGCAGCGCGCCCTCCTCCATGCTGAGCTCGATGAGCTCCTCGGGGCTCACTCCCAGGTCGCTCAGGATCTCGAAGTCGCCCGCCGGCCGTACGCCCACCTCGGGCGTGTCGGCGTCGGGTGCGACCCCGGCCAGCTCGCCGAAGAGCTCACCGAGGTCGTCGGTGAGCCCTGCCTGTGCGTCGGAGAGGAACGCCCGGGGCTCCTCGTCCCCCCGGTAGCGCACGAGCGCGAACCACTCGTCCTCCACCTCGACGCAGAGCAGGGCCAGCTCGTCGCCGTCGAGGCCGAGGTGCTCCTGCACCGCGTCGCCGAAGTCGTCGACGATCTCGGCCCCGCTGAGGTCGACCTCGGCGCCCCTCCAGCCGCTGGCGGTGCGGACGAAGGCTGCCGAGAAGATTCTGCTGCCGGAAGGTCTGGTGGCCATGGCCGATCTCCTGAGGTCAGCCGAACACGGAGTCGATGGCGCGTTCGAACGGCTCGGAGAAGCCCAGCCGTGCCGCGATGCTGGACAGCACGTCCTCGGGAAGCAGGTCGATGTCCCCGGACAGGACGCCGAGCTCCATCTCGTCGAGCCCCAGGTCGGCGAAGATCGACAGGTCGCCCGCGGGGAGCGCCGTCTCCTCGTCCTGAAGGATCGCGTCGAGCTCGTCCTCGTCGGGCACCGGGACGTCGAGGTATTCGAGCACCTGCCGCGCGAGCGGGAAGTCCCAGGACGCGGCGACGTCGGAGAGGAAGACCTCGACCTGCTCACCGAACACCCTTAGCGCCACGAAGAACTCATCCCCCACGGCGACCAGGCCAATCGCACCGCTCATGGCCGGCTGCTGGCGCAGGGCGTGGATCAGCCCGTGGAGATCGGAGGTGAGCGCCACGGGAAGCATCTCCGCTTCCCACCGGTCGTCCTCGCGATAGACCACGATGGCGAAGTCGAGCGCATCTTCGTCTGTCATCGTCATCCCCACCGAGCGGCCTGTACGGAGGTCAATGGTTCCAGACGAGAGGCATAGCCGTATGCCTCTCCGTCTAAATTGTGATCAAATCCCACGCGTGGCGCGTGTCACCCGTGCTCCGTTATCTCCCGCACGACCGTCCGGGATACCGTTTACGGCCATGGAGACCCTGGTCGTTGACCACCCGCTCGTGGCACACAAGCTGACCGTCCTGCGGGACGCGAACACGGACTCGCCCACCTTCCGGCGCCTCGCCGACGAGCTCGTGACCCTGCTCGCCTACGAGGCGACCCGGCACGTCCGGGTCAGCGAGGTGACGGTGCAGACTCCCGTCGCCCCGGCCAAGGGGGTACGGCTGGCGCACCCGTACCCCCTGGTGGTCCCGATCCTGCGCGCCGGTCTGGGCATGCTCGACGGGATGACCCGGCTGCTGCCGACCGCCGAGGTCGGCTTCCTCGGAATGATCCGCAACGAGTCGACCCTGCAGGCGGAGACCTACGCCACCCGGCTCCCCGACGACCTGTCCGGCCGCCAGGTGTACGTGGTGGACCCGATGCTGGCCACCGGCGGCACCCTGGCCGCGGCGATCGAGTTTCTCTTCGAGCGCGGGGCCGACGACGTGACCGCGCTGTGCCTGCTCGCCGCGCCCGAGGGCATCGCCTACATGGACCGGGCGTTCGCCGACAGCGGCAAGCCGATCCGCCTGGTGACGGCCGCCCTCGACGAGCGGCTGAACGAGCACGGCTACATCGTCCCCGGGCTGGGGGACGCCGGCGACCGCCTCTACGGCGTCGTCTGAGATCCCGCGCGTCGCCCCGGGTCCGGCACCGGACCCGGGGCCCGTCCCTGTCCCGGCCCTTCCGGCACGCCTCGTCCCGGATTTCCGCAACCGTACGGTGCCCCCTGAGACGACCCCGGAGCCCTGAGGCGCCGGGCTCCGCTCCCCGATGTTTCCCCCGCACGTCGGAGGGCTGTTTCCGTCACCTCATCGTTACACTCTGCGATTACACGGGTACGAAAAGTGCCGAAGATATCTCTTCCGCGCCCGCCGTCAGAGCACCGGGCGCACACCAGGGAGAACAGTGAGCGAGCGAAACACCCCGGCTCCGGAGCCGGACCCCTACGCGGACGTCAGCGCCGCGTTGCGGGAGGAGTTCTCCGCGGTCCACCCCGCCTCCACCGTGACCCGCTGCATCGACGCGGCGCACTACGGCGCGTTGGAGATCACCGGATACGCCCACCCGGGACTGGTCGAGCGGATCGCCCGCAAGCACCTCCAGGTCCTCGCGCTGGTCGCGAGCGGGCGCGAGTGATCCGGAACCCCGTCGGCCCGCCCGCCTTCCGCGCCGAGCGGCAGACCGGATCGGCCGATGCGCTTTACCCAACGAACTGGGTGGGTAATGTATACGTCGGGTGCAGTGGGTGAGCGGTAGCAGGAGGCCGAAGTGCAGGTCAAGAAACTTTTGAAGTACAGCGCCATCGCCTTCGCCGCGTTCTTCCTGTTCAAAAGACCGGATGACGCGGCGGGAGCCGTCAGGGGCGCCCTCGACTCGGTGTACGACGCAGCCGATTCGCTGGCCCGATTCGTCTCCCACCTGTCATGAGCAGACTCGTCACCCACGGGGACTCCGCCCCCTCGTCGGTGAACCGCTACCTCCTCCCCCACGAGCACCAGGTCATCATGGTGCGGCGCCACCCGGCCGTACTGCTCCGCCCCATCGCCGAGGTCTTCGGCGGCCTCATCATCGCCGGGGTCATCAGCACCTGGCTCGGCAACCAGAACGCCGGCGGCGGGATCTTCGTCGTCTGGTGGGCGTGGCTCCTGATCCTGATCCGCTTCGTTTGGAAGCTCGCGGAGTGGTCGGTCGACTACTTCGTGGTGACGTCCAAGCGCATGCTGCTCACCACGGGGCTGATCACCCGCAAGGTCGCCATGATGCCGCTCACCAAGGTGACCGACATGAGCTTCCAGCGTTCCCTGATCGGCCGAATGTTGGGATATGGGGAGTTCATCCTCGAATCAGCCGGTCAGGATCAGGCATTGTCGACGGTCACATACATCCCGTATCCGGAGACCCTCTACCTGGAGGTCTGCCAGATGCTATTTCCCAACGCGAACGACTCGGATGATTAATGCCCCTCTGACCGCTATGGGATAGCGGGAGGGGGCTGCTCAGCCCGAAGATTCCGGTCGGCGGGGTTACCCTATTCGACTTCTTCATGCAATCATGGCGGAGACATTGACCATCCCCCGCCCTGAGAGATCAGATGCCGAGTCAGGGAACCATCGGTGACCGTGTCCGCGGACTGCGGCTGAGCAGGCGCATGTCTCAGGCCCAGCTCGCCGGGCCAGACCTTTCCGACAGCTACGTCTCCCTCATCGAGTCGGGCAAGCGCACGCCCACCCCCGTGGTGGCGCGGTTGCTGGCGGAGCGTTTGGGGTGCACCACCGAGTTCCTGCTGCACGGCATCGAACCCCGCCAGCGCATAGACACCGAGCTCGGCCTGCGTCACGCGGAGCTGGAGCTGCACCACGGTGACCCCGCCGTGGCGGCCGAGCGCTTCGGCGAGATCGTCAAGGCCGCGGGCGAGGAGAACGCCATGCTGGCCGCCCACGCGCGGCTCGGCCGGGCGCGGGCCCTGGAGGCCCAGGGCATGACCGGTCCGGCGGTCGAGGCGTTCGAGCGGCTCCGCCGTGAGGCCACCGCCCACCCCGAGCGGCTGGCGAACCTGCCCCTGACGGTCGCCCTGAGCCGGTGCTACCGGCACGGAGGCGACGTCCTGCGCGCCCGCGACCTCGCCGCCGCCGCTCTGACGGAGGTCAACCGGCTCGCCCTGACCCAGGGTGAGATCGCCGTGGACCTGGCCGCCTCCCTACTGGAGACCGAGGCCCCGCACTCGCCCGGCCTGGCCTTCGTCCGCCGGGTCGTCCAGGACAACGGCGTGCCGGCCGCGGTCTCCCGGGACGAGGAGATCCATGCCCTCTGGCAGGCGAGCGTCACCGCCGCCGAGGGGGAGGACTCCTCGCTGGCCGTCCGTCTCGCCGACGACGCGATCGCTGCCGGACGCCCGGCTCGGATGACGGTCAAGCTGGCCTGCATCGCGATGAAGTGGTCGCGCCTCGCCTCCGCCTTCGACGGGGAGCCGCTCGACCGGGTCCGCACGCTCGCGACCGCCGCGAGCGAGGTCTTCGGATCACTCTCCCGCCACGGGCACGACCACGCCGAGAGCCTGGTCGTGCTCGCCTCCGTGGAGCTGAAGAGCGGCGACCTGGAGGGCGCGGCCCGCCTGTCCGCCTCGGTCCTCGACCTGCCGGGAAGCGGCTCCCGCGTCATCGGCGCCGGTGCGCGGCTGGTCCTCGCCGAGGTCGCGCTCGCGCGCAGTCACGGCAGTCACGGCAGTCACGACACGGTTCTCTCCCACCTCCACGCCGCCCGGGACCTGCTGTCCGGCTCCGACCCCGTCTCCGGCGTCAACCGGGAGTCCGCACGGGCCTGGCGCCGGCTCGGCGATCTGTACGGCCAGGCCGGTGCGCCCGAAGAGCAGACGAGCGCGTATCGTAAGGCGCTGGAGGCAGTAGGGGTCCACAGTGTGCTCGTCGGGGTGACCGTGGACTCGGCGTTGGCCCGGTAAGACTTTCCTTGCCTCCGGCGCTCCGGATTTGGCTTCATGCCTCTGGAATAATTAGGGTCTATCAGTCATTGACTCATAGGATGATTGGTTCCCCCAGAGGAGGCGGACTGTGAGTCTGCGTACGGCGCAGCGAGCGTCCCTCGTCGACCAGGTGATCGATCAGCTCAAAGAGCAGATCGTTTCGAACTCCTGGCAGATGAATGCAAAGATTCCCACCGAGACGGTGCTCGCCGAGCAGTTGGGGGTCGGACGCAACACCGTCCGCGAGGCCGTACGGGCACTCACCCACGCGGGCCTGCTGGAGTGCCGCCAGGGCGACGGCACCTACGTCCGGGCCACGAGCGAGCTGTCCGGGGCCATGCTGCGGCGGCTGCGTGCCGCCGAGCAGCTGGAGATCCTGGAGGTACGGCGGGCGCTGGAGGTGGAGGCCGCACGGCTGGCCGCCACCCGGCGCACCGACGACGACATCGCCGCCATCGAGACCGCGCTGGCCGCGCGGGAGCAGGCCTGGGAGCTCGGTGAGCCCAACGGGTTCGTCGAGGCCGACCTCGCCTTCCACATCGCGGTCGTGCAGGCCACGCACAACCGCGTCCTGATCGAGCTCTACGAGGACTTCTCCACGGCCCTGCGTGCCAGCATCACCGCCGCCGGCACCTCGATCAACAGCAGCTACATCCCCCACGACGCGATCGCGCGCGCCATCGCCGCCGGTGACGCGAGCGCCGCCGAACGGGCGGGCCACGCGTGCATGGAGCACATCCTGATCGCGCTGACCGAGGCTCAGGAGCTCCCCTCCTGACCCGTCGCCGTGCGGCGCCGGCCGGCGCCGCACGGCCGTCTCTCCCACCGGCCCGGCGGGCCCGGCATCCGTGTCAGGTCTGACGCAGGGACATGACGAGGTAGCGGAAGGCCGGATCGGCGTCGCCGGGAACCTCGGTGATGAGGGCGGGCCGGGTCGACGACTCCATGTTGACGCGGACGAACTCGGTCTCGACCCCGGACAGGCCGTCCAGCAGGAACTGCGACTGGAAGGCGATCTGGATGTCGTCGCCGGACAGCTCGGCCTCCACCGCCTCGGTGGCCCGGCCGATCTCGCCACCGCCCGCCTGGACCACCACCCGGCCCGGGCTGAACGACAGGCGGATCGCGGTGTTGCTCCCGGCGACCAGCGCCACCCGCTTGATCGCCTCGACGAACGGGGCCACCCGCAGGTCCGCCCGGATGGACCAGTCACCGGCCAGCCGCGAGTGGTAGTCGATGAACTGCTCGTCCAGCAGGCGGACCGTGATGCTCCTGCCGACGCTCTCGAAGCCGGCGACGCCCTCGCCCAGCGCCACCGCCACCTCACCGCCCCGCAGCGACCTGGCCACCTCCACGAGCACCCGGGCGGGCACCATGGCCGCGGCCGTGACGCCGGGGTGCTCGGGGCGCCAGTCGAAGTCCCTGGCGGCGATGCGGTAACGGTCGGTCGAGGCCATGGTCATGTTCTCGCCGGAGACGTCGACCCTGATGGCGGTCAGCATGGGAAGGGTCTCGTCACGGCTGGCCGCCGGGGCGACCTGGCCGACCGCGCTCGCGAAGACCCCGCCGCCGATCGCGCCGATCCCGGGCGGCATCCCGGGCAGGGTCGGGAAGTCCTCCACCGGCATGGTCAGCAGGCCGAACTCCGCGCCGCCGCAGGTCAGCACCGCCTCCGAACCCGTGGTCACGATCTCCACCGGCTCCGCGGGCAGGCTCCGGGTGATCTCGGCGAGGATCCGGCCGGGGATCAGCACCCGGCCCGCCTCCTCCACCTCGGCCTCGACCGCCGCACGGGCGGAGACGTCGTAGTCGAAGGCCGAGAGCACGAGCTCCTCCCCCGCCGCCTCCAGGAGCAGGCCGGAGAGCACCGGAAGCGCCGGACGGCCCGGCAGCATGCGGGCGGCCCAGACCACAGCGTCGGCCAGGACATCGCGGTTGACCCGGAGCTTCACCTGGGGATCCCTTCTGCACGCGGATGCCGTGTTCTCCCGAACGGTAGCCGGTGACACCGACAGAACATCCATATCAGGCACCCGGCCTCCGGATGAGTCCGCAGACCGGTATTTCTCAGGTCCGCGGTCCTCCCGCCGACGGGGAAGCCATGAGCAACGGAGTGGATGCGATACAGCGCGTACTGGCACGGATGACCATCGACAAGGCGTTGCGCTTCGGCTTCGCCATGGTGATCGGCATGTTGCTGCTGCCCGCGGCCACCTCCGCGTGGCACCTGTGGCAGGCCTCTTCCACCGTGAGCCAGCTCGCCGAGGCCGGTATGCCCGGTGCGCAGCTCACCGGCAAGGTCGACGGGCTGATGAACAAGTACCGCAAGGAGCAGTGGGAGTACCTCGCCCTGCCCGAGGGCGACGAGGAGCAGGCGGCGACGGTCGAGGCGATGGCCGAGGAGGACGCCGACATGAAGGCCCTGTTCGCCGAGTTCCGCGAGCTGCCGCTGAGCGACGCTCACCTCTCCGTGCTGTCCGGGTACGAGCGCGCATGGACCGAGTACGTCCGCGCGACCGGCCCGCTGGTCGCGCTGGCCGACGCCGGCGACTTCGCCGCCGCCCGCGCGACGTTCGACAGCGGCGCCGGCGACGAGCAGTGGGACAAGCTGAAGGAGGGCCTGAAGTCCCTCCGGGAGCTGGACGTCCAGGCCGCCCAGGAGAGCCGTGACGAGGCCGACCTCGACGTCGTCGTCGGGTTCACCACGCTGGCCGTGCTGCTGACGGCCGCGCTCGGCATCGCCCTGGTCATCCGCCGGATCCTGGCCCGGCGCATCTCCACCGGGCTGCGCAGCCTCTCCACCGCCGCCGACCGCATCGCCCGGGGCGACCTCGACCAGCGGATCGAGGTCACGGCCGACGACGAGATCGCGGAGGTCGCGGCGGCGTTCGACCGCATGGTGGAGTACCTGAACTCGATGGCCGGGGTGTCCCAGCGGATGGCCGACGGCGACCTGGCGGTCGACGCCGCGCCGAAGTCGGCCGAGGACCGCCTCGGTCAGGCCTTCGACGCCATGGTGCGCAACCTGAACGACTCGATCGGGCAGGTGCGCCACTCGGCGGGCGCGCTCGACCAGGCCTCGCAGGAGCTGTCCGGTGTCTCCGAAGGCGTGCGCGCCGCCGTGAGCGAGGTGGTCGGCAACGCCGAGCGCCAGGTGGACCTCGTCAGCCAGGCCCAGCGTGCCGCCCAGCAGACCTCCGGCCTGGTCGAGGAGGGCATCGGCACCGTGCAGCAGCTGACGCAGGTGATGCGGGACCTCGACGAGAAGTCCGCCCGCATCAGCGACATCGTCGACACCATCTCCCGCATCGCCGGGCAGACCAACCTGCTGGCGCTCAACGCCTCCATCGAGGCCGCCCGCGCCGGGGTGCACGGCTCCGGCTTCGCCGTGGTCGCGGGAGAGGTCCGCGCGCTCGCCGAGGAGAGCAGCAAGGCCGCCCAGTCCATCGCGGGCGTGGTGGCCGAGATCCAGCAGACCAGCGGCGAGGCCGTACTGGTCGTCGACGAGCACGCCCGGGGCGCCTTCGAGCGGATCGCCGGCGGCACCACGACGCTGCGCGAGGCGCTCGACGAGGTCGGCTCCTTCGCCGGGGCCAACATGGCCTCCACCGGGCGGATGGCCGACACCACCGGCGCCGTCACCGCCTCGGTCGAGCAGCTCGCGCAGACCGCCGACCGGCTGCGCGAGGTCACCGGCAGGTTCAGGACCGGGCGGCGTTGAGGTAGGCCAGCACGGCCAGGACGCGGCGGTTGTCGTCGTCGGAGGGGGCGAGGTCGAGCTTGGCGAAGATGCCGGCGGTGTGCTTGCCGACCGCGCTCTCGCTGAGGAAGAGCCGCTGGGAGATGGCCGCGTTGGAGCGGCCCTCCGCCATCAGCTCCAGGACCTCCCGCTCCCGCGGCGTCAGCGCGGCCAGAGGTTCGTGCCGGGCGGTGCTGGCCAGCAGTTTGGCGATCACCTCGGGGTCCATCGCGGTCCCCCCGGCGGCGACCCGGCGCACGGCGTCGACGAACTGCTCGGCGTTGAACACCCGGTCCTTCAGGAGATAGCCGATCGCACCGGACCCGTCGGCGAGCAGCTCGCGGGCGTAGAGCTGCTCGACGTGCTGGGAGAGCACCAGGACGGGCAGGCCGGGGATCACCCGGCGGGCGGCCAGCGCCGCCTGCAGGCCCTCGTCGGTGAAGGTGGGCGGGAGCCGGACGTCCACCACGGCCACGTCGGGCCGCTCCCCGGTCAGCGCCTTCAGCAGCTCGGGCCCGGACTCGACGGCGGCCACGACATCGAAGCCGTGAGCCCGCAGCAGGTGGACCAGGCCCTCCCGAAGCAGGTGGAGGTCTTCGGCGATGACGACGCGGGCGCTCATCGGCCCGGCCGGGCGACGTGGGGGTTCATCGGTCCAACTTTAGGCAGACCGGGTTCATCCCGGCCATCCACCGGTTGCGGGAGTGCTGGATCGGCAGCAGCACGGCCGCGCTGTACAGGACCAGGCCGAGGGCGATGTTGAAAATGATCATCGGCCACTGCACCGGCTCGGGCAGGTAGAGGATGTAGAACCAGCTCTTCTCCTCCTGATCGATGATCTTCATCACCGCCGTGACGATTCCCTGCGGGAAGAGCGGAAGCCAGCCGATTCCGTAGCCGAGCACGACGATCGCCCATTTCCACTTGGGCATCTGCGCCGTCGTGTCGAAGTTCTCCTCCCAGACCAGCGCGTGCGGCAGGTCGATGGTGACCGTCGTCGGGCCGCCCGGCGGGCTGCTGATCGCCAGTACCCCGTCGAAGGCGGCCAGTCTCCGCTCGATGCCGCGCAGCCCGCTGCCCCGCGCCGGGTCGGCCCCGCCCGAGCCGTCGTCGGTGACGGTGACGCGCAAGGTCTTCCCCTGGCTGCTGATGTCGATCCAGACGCGGTCCGCGCCTCCGTGCCGGGCCGCGTTGGTCAGCAGCTCGCTGATCGAGAAGTAGGCGGCCGACTCGACAGGCGACTCGGGGCGGGTCTTCAGGTCCACGGTGACCTTCACCTCCAGCGGGCTGTCGAGGGCGAGGGCGCGCACCGCGTCGCCCAGGCCGCGCTCGGCCAGCACCGGCGGGTGGATGCCCCGGACCAGGCCGCGCAGCTCGGTGAGCGCCGTGGAGGAGGCCTCGCGCGCCTTGGCCAGCAGCGCCCTGGCCGCCGTCGGGTCGGTGTCCACCAGCGCCTCGACGGCGCCGAGCGTCATGCCGATGGCCACCAGCCTGGCCTGGGCCCCGTCGTGCAGGTCGCGCTCGATCCGGCGCAGCTCGGCCGCCTGCGAGCCGGCCGTCTCCATGCGGGCCTGGTTGAGCGTGTGGATCCGCCTCGCCAGCAGGGACTTGGCCGTGGGGCCGAGCAGCAGCTCGTTCCACCAGCCGTAGAAGTGCAGCAGCCGTGGGGCCGCGGCGACGGCGGCGACGGCCGCCGGCCCCAGGAGCAGCGCCGCCGGATGCCACTGCCCCACCACGATCACGCCGTACCCGACGGTGACCGCGGGCAGCAGCAGGACCGCGCCCGTGAGCGGGCTGAGAACGAGCCAGAACAGGTCCCGCCAGGTGGCCGGGTCGCCGAACATCCACTTCCAGCGGTTGTTCCACTCGGGCCAGCGCGGCGTCTTGTAGAGCTGGCGGTCGTGGCGATACCACCCGTCGGGCTGAGGCCGGACGGGCGGCGGGGGCGGCAGGTAGGACGGCCCGATCTCCCGCCCGAGCCACCTGCCGCTCAACCGCCTGGCGAGCCCCGTGCGCCACCGCAGCACCCTGACCGACGGAGGGAAGAGGAAGACGACCCCGATCCCGAACGAGAGCACGATCATCAGCACGGTCACAATCGCCAGGACCATGTCCACCAGGGTCAGCAGCCCCAGGCACAGGGACCGGGCCGTCGCCTCCGCGTATCGCCTCATGTCATGAAGTCTCGGTGATCGGCCGCGTGCTGCCCAGTGGGGCCGCGTGCCGTACGGGGGTGGAGTTATCCCCACCCCTGCTCGGTATCCAGACCGATTACACCGGAGATGCATACTTTCTACCGTCAGTGCCATGAAGGTGATCGAGGTAGACAACCTCCGCAAGCAGTACCGCGACCGGCTCGCGGTGGACGGCGTGTCGTTCACCGTCGAGGAGGGCGAGATCTTCGGCGTTCTCGGCCCCAACGGCGCCGGCAAGACGACCACCGTCGAGTGCGTCGCCGGTCTGCGCACCCCCGACTCCGGCACCGTGAAGGTGCTCGGCGGCCTGCGCGGTGACGCGCTCAAGGAGAAGCTCGGCGTGCAGCTGCAGAGCTCCGCGCTGCCCGAGCGGATCAAGGTCTGGGAGGCGCTGGACCTGTACGCCTCCTTCTACCGGATGCCGGTGGACCCCATGGCGCTGGTGGAGCGGGTGGGGCTCGCCGACAAGCGCGACACGCGGTACGGCAAGCTCTCCGGCGGCCAGCAGCAGCGGCTGTCCATCGCCCTGGCGCTGGTCGAACCCCCGCGTGGCCATCCTCGACGAGCTCACCACCGGCCTGGACCCGCAGGCCCGGCGGGACACCTGGGACCTCATCGAGCAGGTCCGGGCGGACGGCGTGACGATCGTGCTGGTCACCCACTTCATGGAGGAGGCCGAGCGGCTCTGCGACCGGATCGCACTGATCGACTCCGGGCGGGTGGTCGCCCTCGACAGCCCGGCCGGGCTGATCTCCCGCATCGACCACCAGCAGACCGTCAGGTTCCGGCCCTCCGGCCCGCTCGACGAAAGCGTGCTGAAGACGCTGCCCGAGGTGACCGGGGTGCACCGCGACGGCGACCGGGTCGAGGTCACCGGCGACGGCAATCTGCTGCTCGCGGTCACCGCCGCCCTGGCCGGAGCCGGGGTCGTCCCGGCCGACCTCCGTGTCGAGCAGGCCACCCTCGACGACGCTTTCCTCGCCCTCACCGGCAAGAAGATCACCAATGGAGACGCCCGATGAACAAGATGATCCTGGTCGAGACCAAGCTGTTCCTCCGCGAACCGGGCGGGCCGATCTTCGCGATCCTGCTCCCGCTCGGGCTCCTGCTCGGCCTGGGGATGATCCCCTCCTTCCAGGAGGTCAGCCCGGAGCTGGGCGGCCAGCGGGTGATCGACAACCAGCTCCCCGCGATGATGATGATCCTCGCGGTGGTGACGATGGCGCTGAGCGTGCTGCCCGCCGCGCTGGCGGCCTACCGCGAGACCGGCGTGCTGCGCCGGATGTCCACCACTCCCGTCAGCCCGTTCCGGCTGCTGGTCGCCCAGCTGGTCATCAACCTCGGGGTCGCGGTGATCGCCACGGTCCTGCTGATCGGCCTGGGCCACCTGCTCCACGACATTCCGCTGCCCAAGAGCCCGCTGGCCTTCGCAGGCGTGTTCCTGCTCGGCACCGCCTCGATGTTCGGCCTGGGCCTGCTGATCACCGCGCTGGCCCCCACCGCCAAGTCCGCGCCGGGCATCGGATCGGTGCTGATGTTCCCGCTGCTGTTCATCTCGGGCATGTGGATTCCCAGGGAACTGATGGCCGACGTGCTGCGGCGGATCGGCGACTTCCTGCCGATGGCCCCGTTCGCCCAGGCCGTACGGGACACCTGGGCCGGCAACCCGCCGCAGCTGCTGCACCTGGTGGTGATGGCGGCGACCCTGGCCGTCACCGGCACCCTGGCCGCCAAGCTGTTCCGCTGGCAGTGACCCCCGGCGCGACCTCGGGTGAAGACCCCGGGACACCCCGGGCGGACATCCCGGCCCACCCGCTCGCCCACCGCCCCGGCCTGCCCGTTCCCCGGAACGGGCAGGCCGCTTCGTTGCGGGGTCCCCTCAGAAGAGGTCGAGGATCAGCAGTCGCAGCCGCAGCCGTCGCAGCAGCCGCCCTCGCTGCAGCAGGAACACGTCTCGCAGCAGGACGAGCACGCGTCGCAGCACTGCCCGCAGGCGTCGCAGCCGCCGCAGTCCAGGCGCTCTCCGCAGGACTTGTAGCGGTCCTCGTCCCACGGGGGCCGGTAGAGCCCGCAGCTGCAGACCATGAAGCTGAGGGCGAAGCAGAGCCGGGGCCCGCAGCCGGGCTCCGGCCTCAGCCTCGGGTCGCGGGGCACGGTCTTCCCGGGGTCGCCTGCCGGCGGCGCCTCGGGGGAGCCGTTGCCCGGCGGGCCCGCGGTGGCCTCCCCGGCGGTGCCCCGGCCGTCCCCGGTGACCGGGCGGGCACAGGCCGCCGGAGACGGCTGGGCGAAGACGCGGTCCACCGAGCGGCGGACCTCCTTCACCAGCAGGGCCTTCACCAGCCCCCGTTCCTGCAGGTCCAGGTCGGCCACGGCCAGCCGCAGGCCGAGCAGCGCGTCGTCGCAGAGGCGGCGGGCCTCGGCGAGACCGGTTCCGGTGGCGAGCAGCGGGTTGTAGGCCCCGGCCGCCCGGTCCGCCTCCAGGTCCTCCACCGCGTCCACCAGGTGGACGAGCCTGCCGAAGCAGCGCCCGGCCTCGGCCAGGAGCTCGGCGTTGTGCGGCTTGCCCGCGAGGACGGCGGTGTGCGCGAACGCCGCCGCGACCGCGTCCTCGGTCGGCCCGGTCAGCTCCAGCAGCGTCAGGCCGGACTCGGCCTCCAGGCGGGTCTGCCGCTCCACCGCCTCGGCCAGCACCCCGGGGTCGAACCCGACGGCGGCGGCCGTACGGACTCCTGACGACTCCCAGCGTGCGGCCACCCGGCCCGCGAGGGCGGCGACCGGCCGCCGGGCGTAGATGCCGTCGCGGTCGGCGATGTGGTCGCGGACCTTGCCCGAGGCGAGGATCAGCGAGGTCGCCGCGGCCAGCCGCACCCCCTCGGCCCGGGCGCCGACCACCTCCGCGCCGGAGAAACCGCGCAGCGCGCACGGGGCGGCCCTGCGGCGCGGGGAGACGGCCGGGGACTGCGCCTCGGTCAGCACCGAGACCAGCAGCCCGTCGTAGTTGGTCACCAGCCGGGCCGCGTGACCGTGCTCGTCACGCAGTGCCAGGCAGAGCCCGCACAGGTGCGCCATCCACGCCGCGAACAGCCCTCCGCACATGCCGTGACGGCACGGCCGAACGATCCCGAACATCTTCACTCCGCAGTCGCGCTCTACAAGTGCGGCAAAAAATCCCATATGTGGCTTAAGAATGACTTGCAGACCATATGTCACCAGGCAATATGGCCGGGCCGGTCCCGCGAACGGTCACCGCCCCACCGGCCGTCCCCCTCCGGCCGCACCGGGTACGGCGGGCCGCAGCCGGTGCGGCCGTGGCACGCTGGGAGTCATGCTGACCCTGGCGCACATGAGCGACATCCACATCGACGGCACTCGCAGCATCGAGCGGACCCGCGCCGTCATGCGGCACCTGACGGCCATGCCCGGCCCGCTGGACGCCGTCATCGTGACCGGTGACATCGCCGACCACGGCGCGGCCGGAGAGTACGAGACCGCACGCGAGCTGCTGGCGTCCGGCCTGCCGACGATCGTGTGCCCCGGCAACCACGACGACCGCCAGACCTTCCGGAAGGTCCTCCTCGGCGAGGACGGGGGCGGCGACGGCCCGGTCAACCAGGTCCTGCGGCTCGACGGGCTCACCGTCGCCCTGTGCGACTCCAGCGTCCCCGGACGGCCGGAGGGCTTCCTGGAGGACGAGACGCTCGCCTGGCTGGACGCCGTGCTCGCCGAGTCGCCCACCACCCCGGCCGTCGTCGGCATGCACCACCCGGCCGCCCCCCTGGGCATCCCGTACGTCGACGGGATCGGGCTGCGCGAGCCCGGCCGGCTGGCCGAGGTGCTGCGCCGCCACCCCCGGGTCGTCGCCGTGCTCGCCGGGCATGCCCACACCCCGGCGAGCACCCGGTTCGCGGGCCTTCCCCTGCTCGTCGCCCCCGGCGTCATCAACACCGCGCTCGTACCCGCCGAGACCGCCGCACGGGTCCCGGTCGACCTCGGCATGCCGCCGCAGTTCGCCCTGCACGTCCTCGACGGCGACCACCTCGCCACCCACATCCGCCCGGTGGTCTGAGGCGGGTCCCCCGGCGGCCCGGTCGGTGAACGGGGCCGCCGCGGCGCCCGGAGCCCTCGATGGCGTCCGGCTGGTCCTCGTGGAAGGCGCGTGCCCGCCGGTCCTCCCGCCCCGGACACCGGACGGTCAGTGCGTGGCCATGTCGACGAAGCGGCTGTAGTGGCCCTGGAAGGCCACGGTCACCGTGGCGGTGGGGCCGTTACGGTGCTTGGCCACGATCAGGTCGGCTTCTCCGGCGCGGGGGGACTCGCGTTCGTACGCGTCTTCTCGATGGAGAAGGATGACCATGTCGGCATCCTGCTCGATAGATCCACTTTCGCGAAGGTCGCTAACCATGGGCCTTTTGTCCGTTCGCTGCTCCGGACCACGGTTGAGCTGGGAGATCGCGATGACCGGGACCTCGAGTTCCTTGGCGAGCAGCTTGATCGCCCGGGAGATCTCGGAGACCTCGTTCTGACGGCTCTCGGTCTTCTTCGGCGAGGACATCAGCTGGAGGTAGTCGATGATGACGAAGCGCAGGTCGTGCCGTTGCTTCAGGCGGCGGCACTTGGCCCGGATCTCCATCATCGACATGTTCGGCGAGTCGTCGATGTAGAGCGGCGCCTCGGCCACCTCGCCCATCCGCCGGGCCAGCTTGGCCCAGTCCTCATCGGTCAGCGAACCCGAGCGCATGGAGTGCAGCGCCACCCTGGCCTCGGCGGAGAGCAGTCGCATCGTGATCTCATTTCTGGACATTTCCAGCGAGAACACGACAGTCGTCATACCGTGCTTGATCGCGGCGGACCGCGCGAAGTCCAAACCGAGCGTGCTGTTGTGGGTGGGGATGCACGCCCTGCTCGCAAGGTACATGTGGTCGGCGTTATCGACCTCGACACAGCGCACCGGCACCGAGGGAACGGGCCGCACGTCCACGATGTACCGGACGAGGCTTGTCGGATGCGCTCGGCTCACCTGGCGGTCAGCCTTGCGGGTCAGCCGGAACACCTTCTCCGCCGCAGTAAAGTTGATCATGTAGCAGGTGGAGGAGTCAGCCCTCCTGCCCTTGACCTCTCTCGTCCTCATGGTCGCCCGGTACCCCAGGCTCAGAACGAGCTCCAGGGCATCTTCGGCGAGCCTCCGGTTCGTGACGGCGAACTGGATCTGACCGTTCTTGCTCACATAGCCGTCGGTGTCCAGCAGCCCGGCCAGCAGCGCCCTCCGCTGCTCCTCGGAGGCGCGCAGATAGCTACGCGGAATGTGCTTGTCGCCGAGCACCCCCAGGGAGCGCAGGACCGCCTGTACGGTGCCGTGATGGTCCCGGCACGCCTGACACTGCCGCAGACCGCTGGACGGGCCGCCGCAGTCAGAGCACGTGGGCGCCGGGACCGGATCCGATACGAAGCGGGCTTTCCCGCCGCAGGACTGGCCGCAGGTGCGCACCTGCGACGTCCGGGGCGTGAAGGACTCTCCGCAGACGACGCAGGAACGCGGCGCCACGGGCTCTGGATCCGGGAACCGGATCGAATAGGAGATCTCGGCGGCCGTGCGGGTGACCCGGAGTCCTTCTGCCTCGATCGCGGAGACGATCTCCTGATCGACCGTCGTGAAGCGGGCGCCGTCACTGTGGCCATCTCCCAGCCAGACGCCCAGGACGTACGGCGGCAGCGGCAGATCCTGCTCGTCCAGGCAGAACGGCGCCGCGACGGTGACCGCGTGGTTCGGCCGCCCGTCCGCCGTGGTGCAACGCAGCGTGGCGGCGATTTCCTCAGTGGTGACGACGTCCTCGTGCACCGCAGTCGTGGCGGCGTTCCTCGGCTGGATCACCCGGGCGTACAGCGCCTCGGAGAGGCGCCTGCGCGAATATGCCGGCGTGTTCCAGACATAGCTCCGCGCCGGGCCGGTGACGGTCCGGGGAACCTTCCCTGCGGGTCCGATCTCCTTGCCCACGGTGTGGAGAACGTGGCGGAACTCCTCCCCCACGATAGCGAGGGCTTCACGATGCGTGACGAGCCCGTCGGACTCCGCCTGCGACGCCTCATAGGCGTTCCTGACGCGTTCGACCGACTCGACGGGCCAGTGGAGGGACCGGCCGACACCCGCCTTCTGGCGGCGGCTCGCCCGCGTGGTCGTCCGCCACCGGTGCTGCGCGTCGGCGACGATCACCGTCCCGTCGCTGAACTCCACCTCGTAGCAGGGACGCCCGTGCATCACGTCGGTCGCCGCGACCACCCGGGTGGGCTTGCCGTCCGCACCGATCAGGAGGTCTCCCACCGCGACCTCTCCCATGGTCGTCCATCCGGCGGGAGTGGGAAGGAGTGTGTCGAGCGCGAGAGCCTTGCCGATCGCCGGGCGCGCGGCCACGACGATCATCTGGCCGGGGTGGAGGCCGTTGGTGAGGGCGTCGAGATCCTGGAAGCCGGTGGGGACGCCGACCATCTGGCCGCTCCGGCCGCCGATGGCCTCCAGCTCGTCGAGGGCACCCGGCATGATCTCGGACAGCGCGGCGTAGTCTTCGGAGGTCCGGCGCTCGGTGACCTTGTAGATCTCGGCCTGAGCGCGGTCGACGAGGTCGTCGACCTCCTCGTCCTGCCCGCCGTAGCCGAAGGAGACGATGCGGGTGCCGGCCTCGATGAGGCGGCGGAGGATGGCCTGCTCGCGGACGATGCGGGCGTAGTAGCCGGCGTTGGCGGCGGTGGGCACGACGGCGGTCAGCGTGTGGAGGTAGGCGCCGCCGCCGACCCGGGTGACCTCGCCGCGCTTTTGCAGCTCGTCGAAGACGGTGACGGCGTCGGCGGGGTCGCCGCGGCCGTAGAGCTCGGTGATGATGTCGAAGACGATCTGGTGGGCGGGGCGGTAGAAGTCGTCGGACCGCACGATCTCGACGACGTCGGCGATGGCATCCTTGGACAGGAGCATGCCGCCGAGAACGGACTGCTCGGCCTCGATGTTGTTCGGCGGCGTACGCTCGAACCCCGACTCGAAGACCGGTGGCTCCGCAAGGCTCACCGCACACCCCCTTTCGTCGCGGTCCTGCCATCCCCAGTTGTAGCCGACCGGTACGACAGTCTCGTCCCTCCCCGAAGCAGTGGCAACGCGGCCTGTCGACAGGGCTGTGGATAACATGTGGACTTCCCGGCCAAGGGTGTGGGCAGCCTGGGGACAGACCTGTGGATAATAGTTATCCACAGGGCGACACGCCGTTCTGATCAGGGAAAACTTAATCCACTGCCTGTGGAGAAAAGAAAGTCGGGGTGACACGCCGATACCGCTTCCGTATGGCGCGCCGGCCTGCCGGCTCCCCCCTGCCGTGTCCGTCCACATCCCGTCGGGCCGGCGTCTCGCATCCGGCCGGCCGTGGCCGGCGCCTCCCTCCCCTGGGGGAACGCATCGGAGCGTAAGAGACACAATTGATCTGTGCCTCTTACCCCCCGCGCCCGCGACCGTCAGATCCTCAGGCTGGCCGTCCCCGCCTTCGGAGCCCTGGTCGCCGAGCCGCTGTTCCTCCTGACGGACACCGTCATCGTCAGCCACCTGCCCGCGCCCGCGCTCGGCGCGCTCGGGGTCGCGAGCACGGTGCTGAGCGCCCTGGTCGGCCTGTGCGTGTTCCTCGCCTACGGGACCACCGCGGCCGTCGCCCGGCAGATCGGCGCGGGTGACACCCGGCAGGCGGTCCGGCAGGGGGTGGACGGCCTCTGGCTGGCCGCCGGGGTCGGGGCGGCGATCATCGTGGTGGTGTGGCCGCTGGCGCCGTACCTCGTCCAGCTGCTCGGCGCGGAGGGCGAGCTGGCCCGGCAGGCGGTGACGTACCTGCGGATCAGCCTGCTGGGCGTGCCTTCGATGCTGCTGGTCCTGGCCGGGACGGGGGTGCTGCGCGGGATGCAGGACACCCTGACGCCGCTGCTGGTCTCCGTCGGGTCGTTCGTGCTCAACGCGCTGCTCAACGCCGTTTTCGTGCTGGGACTCGGCTGGGGGCTCGCGGGCTCGGCCTGGGGCACCGTCCTGGCCCAGACCTTCGCCGCCGGGGTCTACCTGGCCATGATGCTCATCCGCCACCGGGCGCCGTTCCGCCCCGATCTGGCGGGGATCAGGTCCGCCGGATCGGCCGGGATCGGACTGGTCGTCCGCACGGTGTGCCTGCAGGCCGTACTGATCATCGCGACGGCCGTCGCCACCCGGATGGGGGAGCGCCAGATCGAGGCGCACACGATCGCCATCAGGATCTGGATCCTGCTGGCCTTCGCCCTGGACGCGATCGCCATCGCCGGGCAGGCGATCACCGGTCACGCCCTGGGCGCCGGCGACGTGGCGGAGGTCCGGGCCGCGACCCGGCGGATGGTGGTGTGGGGCGCCGGCTGCGGGGTGGTTCTGGGCCTGCTGGTGCTCGCGGCCCGGCCGTTCCTGCCCGGCCTGTTCGACGCGGAGGCGGTGGTCGCCGGGGAGCTGTCCGCCCTGCTCTGGGTGGTGGCGGTCCTGCAGCCGGTCGCCGGGGTGGTGTTCGTCCTGGACGGGGTGCTGATCGGCGCCGGGGACCAGGCCTACCTCGCCCGCGCGGGGATGTGGACGACGCTCGCCTACCTGCCCGCGGTGCTGACGGTGGTCGTCGCCGGCGGCGGTCTCGTCGCGCTCTGGGGGGCGCTGGGGCTGTGGATGGTCGCCCGGCTGGTGACCCTGGGACTGCGCGCGAGAGGCGGCAACTGGTTGGTGACCGGTGCGTGACCTGGAGGTGTCCACCACGTAATCACCTACCCCTTGTTAGGGCGGGACCCTCTGCGGCACTGTGAATCGGGTCCCGGCAACAAGGATGTTGCCCTCCCCAGCAGGATTGGCCATACCGTGCCCGAGGGTCGCTCTCCGTCCATCGCGCGCCGTCTACCTCCGAGTGAGGCGACAGGCCGCTGGACCGGCGCGCGCCACGGCCTGGCCAAGGCCTACGGCCAGACCGACCTCATCGTCCTCGGCGTCGGTGTCATGATCGGCGCGGGCATCTTCAGCCTCGCCGGCCGCCAGGCGGCCACCATGGCCGGGCCCGGCGTGATCCTCTCCTTCATGATCGCCGGAATCACGAGCCTGCTCGTGGCCTTCTGCATCGCGGAGCTGTCGTCGGCCATGCCGGCCTCCGGCAGCGCCTACACCTTCACCTACGTCATCTTCGGCGAGGTGTGGGCGTGGATCGTGGGCTGGGCGCTGGTGATGGAGTTGCTGCTGGCCGCCGCGGTGGTCGCGCGCGCATGGTCGCTCTACGCCGCCCAGATGCTCGCGGACCTGGGCGTGCGGATCCCGGAGCCGTTCTCCGGGGTCATCGGCCAGGTCGAGGGGTTCGACCTGTTCACGCTGATCATCCTGGTGCTGCTGACCGGGGTGGTCGCGCTCGGCGCCCGGATCGGGCTGCGGGCCCTGTGGATCATCGTGGTCGCGAAGCTGCTGGCCATCGGCGCGGTCATCGTCGTCGGCGCCCTGCACTTCGACGAGGGCAACCTCGTGGCCATCCCGGCCCCGAGCTCCCCCATCGAGACGGCCGCCGGCACCCTGGACTCCCCGCTGCTCGGCATGGTCTTCGGCCAGACGACCGCGTTCGGCTGGTTCGGCATCTTCGCCGCCGCCGCCACGATCACCTTCGCCTACATCGGCTTCGACGTGGTGGCCACGGCCGCCGAGGAGGCCGAGGACGCGCCCCGGTCCGTCCCGAAGGGCATCATCCGCAGCCTGGTCGCCACCACGGTCATCTACATCGCGGTCGCCGTCGTGATGGTCGGCATGACCCCGTACGAGAAGATCGACACCACGGCTCCGCTGGCCAGCGCCTTCCGCCAGGCCGGTGAGGGCTTCATGGTCCACGTCATCAACATCGGCGCGGTCCTCGGCCTGACCACGGTCATCCTGGTGCTGCTCGTCGGCCTGACCCGGGTGGTCTTCTCCATGGCCCGCGACGGGCTGTTCCCGCGGCCGCTGGCGAAGATCAACCGCAGCTACCACAGTCCGATCAGAGCCACCCTGATCATCGGCGCCGCCGCGATCCTGCTGGCCGAGTTCGTCCCGGTGCTCACGCTGGAGCCGCTGGTCGTGATCGGCGCCCTGTTCACGTTCCTCGCCGTGGCCGCCGGAGTGATCCGGATGCGCCGGACCATGCCCGCCCTGCCCCGCGGCTTCCGCACCCCCCTCTACCCCTACGTGCCGATCGCCTCGATCCTGGCGACCCTGTGGCTCATGGTGAACCTCCAGGTCATCACCTGGCTGTACTTCATCGCCTGGATGGCCTTCGGGGTGCTGGTCTACCTGCTGTACGGCAGGCGCAAGAGCGTGCTCGGGGGCGGCCAGCCGCCGTTGGTCCCCGTCGACCTGAAAGGACGGCACCGCCGCTGACGGAACCCGGCCGCGCGAAGATCGGCGGTCCGGCGGCGCAAAGGTTGCGTGATTTACCTCAAGTCCTGATGTTTCCTGCCGAAACTCATCTCACGCTTCGAAATCGGAAGCTCACTTTCGGCAGGAGCAGATCATGGGCGACAGATCATGGCCATAGGCATGGGCTCAACACGCCCCGCGAAGGCGGTCACCCGCCGACGCCGCGTGACCGCGTTGGCGATGTCCCTGGTGATAGGTGCCACCACGTCGCTGCAGGCGCAGGCAGGACCGGCCGCCGCGGCCACCCCCGCGGCGGAGGCCGTGGCCGGGACCGCCCTGGGCGTGAACATCGCGCCGGTGCGCGACTGGACCCCCGAATGGCCCTTCGTCGACGCCTTCCGGACCTCGCGTCCGTGGATCAGCCAGCGGACGGGCGCCTCCTGGGGACAGGGGCCGGCGCTGTCCCTCGACGAGCACGGCTGGGTCCGCAGCATGGAGCCGGGGCAGTACGTCGACGCCGCCATCTTCACCAGCGGTGACTATCCGATCGGTACGTACGCCGTCACCTGGGAGGGCACCGGCGACGTGACGTTCTTCGGCGGCGGCACGATATCCGACCGCACCGCCAACCGCTTCGAGTACAACCCCCAGACCGCCGGGCGTGCGGACTACACCACCGGCGCCGGAGGGCGCTTCCTGCGCATCACCCGGACCGACCCGGACGACTACGTCCGCAACATCCGCGTCTGGATGCCGGGATTCGAGCAGACCGGTGAGAAGCAGGTGTTCCACCCGCAGTTCCTCGACAGCCTGAAGGGCATGAGGACGCTGCGCTTCATGGACTGGATGACCACCAACGCCTCGCCGTACGCCGAATGGGAGGACTACCCCACCCCCGAGTCGTCGACGCAGACGCGCGGCGTGGCGGTCGAGCTCATGGTCGAGCTGGCCAACCGCGTCGGCGCGGACCCGTGGTTCAACATGCCGCACCGGGCGACCGACGAGTTCGTCCGGTCCTTCGCCCAGGTCGTGCAGGACAGGCTGGCACCGGGGCGCAAGGCCTACATCGAGTACTCCAACGAGCTGTGGAACAGCGCCTACGCCTTCCAGCAGACCCCGTGGGTCCGCAGGACGGGCCAGGACCTCGGCCTGGCCGTGGAGCCGTGGGTGGCCGGCCAGCGCTACCAGGCACTGCGATCGGTGGAGATCTTCCGGCTCTGGCGGGAGGCGTTCGGCGCCGAGGCCGACACCCGGCTGGTGCGCGTGATGGGAGTCCAGTCCGGCAACAGCGGGGTGGCGCGCGACGTCCTCGCCTACCGGGACACCCACGAGCACGTGGACGCCATCGCCGTCGCGCCGTACTTCGACTGCGGCGACCAGTGGATCCCCGGCGACTCCCGCACCTATTTCCCCGGCCATCCCACCGTCGCCCCGTACGTCAAGGCGGGCGGCGTGGACCGCCTGCTCCAGGCCTGCCAGCACTCGATCGACACGGGAGTGCGTGAGCAGATCCTCCGCCACAAGGCACTGGCCGACCAGTACGGCCTGTCCCTGGTGGCCTACGAGGCCGGCCAGCACCTGACCGGCCTCCTGGGCACCGAGAACGACAGCGCCCTCACCGCGCTCTTCCACGCCGCCAACCGGCACCCGCGCATGCGCGACCTGTACGCCCGGTACCTGGACCAGTGGCGCGAACTCGGCGGGGGCACCATCGCGCTGTTCCTCACCGCCGAGCACATGTCCAAGTGGGGTTCGTGGGGCCTGAGAGAGCGCATGAACCAGGCCCTGGCCGACGCGCCGAAGGCCCGCGCCGCCGACGAGTTCCTGCAGGCACTGCGCCAGCTGCCGCTTCGCGTGGCCGCGCCGACCGTCACCTCCCTGTCGCTCCGGGCGGGGCTGTCCGCCGGCGGCGCCACCGTCACCCTCAGGGGCGCCAACCTGGCCAGCACGAGCACGGTCCGCTTCGGCGGGGTCAGCGCGCCGTTCCGCACCGCTCAGGTCAGCGGCGTCACCCACCTCGTCGTCACCACCCCCCGGTTCGACCGGGGCGGCGTCGTCGACGTGGCGGTGAGCAACCCGGCGGGCACCAGCACGCCGACGTCGGCGTCGCGGTTCACCTACCACCCGCCGCCGGTCGTGACCTCGCTCAGCCCTTCGACCGCACTGACGGTCGGCGGCACCACCGTCACCCTCACCGGCACGGCGCTGACCGGCACCACCGAGGTGCGCATCGGCGCGGTCGCCGCCCCGTCGGTCCGGGTGCTGTCACCGACCTCGGTGCAGTTCGCGGTCCCCGCCCGTATCCAGACCGGAGGGGTCGACGTCACGGTCACCACCCCGTACGGCACCAGCGCGGTGGTGCCCGCGGGCCGGCTGACCTACGTCAACCCGCCGCGGCCGGTGGTCGCCGACCTGTCCGCCGCCTCCGGACCGGCTCAGGTTCCGACGACGGTGCTGATCAACGGATCCAACTTCCGCGGCGCCACGAGGATCACCATCGGCGTCCAGGAAGCGACGTTCACCGTCCTGTCGGACTCCCAGATCCGCGCGGTGTTCCCCCCGCAACCGCACAACACCTGGGTGAACGTGCACGTCTTCACACCCGGCGGCCACAGCGACGCCCACGCCGAGACGGACTTCCGCTACATCGCCGCGCAGGTTCCCTCCGTGACCGGCCTGTCCGCCGCCAGCGGCCAGACCCACGCCCCGCACACGGTGCTCGTCAACGGACAGGGCTTCACCTGGGCCTCACGGGTCACCGTCGGCGGTGTGACGGTGCCGTTCACGTTCGTCTCCGACACCCAGCTGCGTGCCGCCTTCCCCGCCCGCACCTCCACGGGCCTGGCCAACGTGCAGGTCAGCACTCCCGCCGGAGCCAGTCCGGTCACCCAGGCGAGCGGGTTCGCCTACACGACGCCTCCGCGGCCGGTCGTGTCCAGGCTGTCGGCCACCCGAGGACTGACCGCCGCCCGCACCCCGGTGACGATCGAGGGGACCGGTTTCACCGCCGCCTCCAAGGTGAGCGTGGGAGGCGTCTCCGTGGCGTTCACCCGCGTCTCGGACACCCGGCTCAGCCTGGTCCTCCCCATCAGGGCCGCAGGGACCGCCTATCTTCAGGTCACCACACCGGGGGGCACCAGCGCCACCGGCAACGGCACGGCCTTCACCTGGGTGAGGTCCCTGTGAGCGGCTGAACACGGAGACCGCCCGCCGTCGGGTGCGTCTCTCCCCCACCGGTGACCCGGCGGCGGCCGCCGCGCTCATCGGACGGGCCGCTCAACGCGCCGGTCCGGCCGGTCGGCCTCCTGCGCGCCCCAGCTGCCCAGCAGCCGCAGCGAGGCCGCCGAGGGAGAGCCGGCCTCGGCGGTGTAGACGACGAGCACCTGGTCGGGGTCGTCGGGCAGGCGCAATGACTCGTAGTCCAGCACCAGCTCGCCGACCAGCGGGTTGTGCAGCACCTTGCGGCCGTTGGTCTTGTCCTTCACGTTGTGGTCGGCCCACCACCGGCGGAAGTCCTCGCTCTTGACCGACAGCTCGCCGACCAGTGCGGCCAGCTCCGGGTCATCCGGGTAGGCCCCGGCCCGCAGCCGCAGGTAGGCCACCGTCTCCTGCGCCTTGGTCCGCCAGTCGGAGAACAGCGCCCGGACGTCCTCGTTCAGGAAGATCATTCGCGCCCAGTTGCGCCCGGCCGGCGGCAGCGCGCCGAAGTCGCCGAACACCGCGGCGGCCATCCGGTTCCAGGCGAGCACGTCACCGCGGCGCCCGATGACGTAGGCGGGGATGCCCTCGGCCATGTCCAGCAGACGCTGCAGCCCGGGTCGCACCCGCTCCGCGCGGGGCGCCGGGCGGCGCCGTGCGGGCGCCGGCCGGGCGAGGTTGCGCAGGTGCGCGCGCTCGGTCTCGTCCAGCCTCAGCGCGCGCGCCACCGCCTGCAGGACCTCCTCGGAGACGTTGTTCGTACGGCCCTGCTCCAGCCGTACGTAGTAGTCCACACTCACCCCGGCGAGCTGGGCCAGCTCCTCCCTGCGCAGTCCGGGGACACGGCGGCGGGCACCGCCGAACGGCTGCAGCCCCACGTCCTCGGGCCGCAACCGGGCCCGGCGGGTCCGCAGAAACTCGGCCAGCTCCGCACGCTTGTTCACGGCCTTCAGTATGGGCGCTCGCGCGGGCCTCATCCTGGTTCTGCCAGACCCAGGTTCGCCGGACCCCGGCGAGCGGCGCCCTGGTTCGTGCCCGGCGGCTCTTGCAGCATGGTCCCCGCCGACGAGAACACCCGATGTCCGAAGGAAACCCGACGCCATGACCGTCACCGCTGTACAGACCGCCGCCACCCTGCCCCTCACCGGCCGCATCGCCGTCGTGACCGGAGCATCGAGCGGGATCGGCGCCGCCACCGCCCGGCTGCTGGCCGCCCGGGGTGCCCGGGTGGCACTGCTGGCCCGCCGCGTCGACCGGCTCGACGGCCTCGCCGCCGAGCTGGGGGAGGCGGCGCTGCCGGTCCGGGTCGACGTCGCCGACCCCGCCTCGGTTCAGGAGGGAACGGCCTTGATCACAGAGAGGCTCGGCCGGGTCGACCTGGTGGTCAACAACGCCGGCGTGATGCTGGCCGCGCCCTTCGCCGACCGCCGCACCGGCGACTGGCAGCGCATGATCGACACCAACCTCACCGGCGCGCTGCGCGTGGTCGACGCCTTCCTGCCCGACCTGCTGGCCGCCGCGGCCGACGGCCGTACCGCCGACCTGGTCAACATCTCCTCGATCGCGGCCCACGCCGTCTTCCCGAGCTTCGCGGTCTACTGCGCGACGAAGGCCGCGCTGTCCCACTTCTCCCGCAACCTGCGCACCGAGCTCGGCCCGCGCAAGGTTCGCGTGACCAGCATCGAGCCCGGCCTGGTCGCCACCGAACTGCAGGGACACCTCGACCACCCGGACGTGAACGCGGTGATCGACGACTGGCGCAAGGCCTTCGACTGGCTGTCGGACGCCGACCTGGCGGAGCTGATCGCCTTCACCGTCGCGCGCCCCCGGCACGTCAACTTCCCGCAGATCGTGGCCATGCCCACCGAGCAGGTGTGAGGCGATCTCACGGGAACGGCACACGGCACCGCTCCGGCCTGCGCCACGGGCCTGAGAGCTTCGGCCGTCCGGCGGCCATGGTGCCGACGCCCGCCTGCGCCGCGCCGCCGTGGCCGGACGGCACTGCGCAGGCGAATCGGCACCTCATGATCCGGCCGCCGGGTGGACCCTAGATCCTTCGGGCGTCGAGCACGCTCTTCAGGAACTCGCGGGTCCTGGGCTCCGCGGGGTCGGTGAAGATCTGTTCGGGGGTGCCGCGCTCCAGGAGCACGCCGTCGTCGAGGAAGCAGACGGTGTCCGCGATCTCCCGGCAGAAACCCATCTCGTGGGTGGTCAGGATCATCGTCATCCCGCCTTCCTTGAGCTCCCTGATGACCCCGAGCACCTCCGTGACCAGCGCCGGGTCGAGCGCCGAGGTGACCTCGTCCAGCAGCATGAGGCGGGGCTGGGTGGCCAGTGCCCGGATGATGGCGACGCGCTGCTGCTGGCCGCCGGAGAGCCGGTCGGGGTAGGCGGCGGCCTTGTCCGACAGGCCGAACCTGGCCAGCAGGTCGCGGGCCTGCTCCTCCGCCTCGGCCCGGCCGACCCCGTGCACCTTGCGCGGGGCCAGCGTGATGTTGTCCAGCACGGTCATGTGCGGGAACAGGTTGAACGCCTGGAAGACGATGCCCATGCGCTTGCGCACGTCGTCGGCGTTCGCCCGGACGTCGGTGATCTCGACGCCGTCCAGGTAGATCGCGCCGTCGTCGACGGTCTCCAGCAGGTTCACGCAGCGCAGCAGCGTGGACTTGCCCGAGCCGGAGGCGCCGATCAGGCAGACCACCTCGTGCGCCTCGACCGCCAGGTCGATCCCGCGCAGCACGCTGGTGCCGTGGTAGTCCTTCCAGACGTCCTCGATGGTCAGCAGGCTCACCGGCTCACCTCCTCCCTCGGAGCGGTCGCGTTTCACTGGCCGCGCCGCCTCTGCGACCGGGCCGCCAGGTAGTCGGTGAGGCGGGCCATCGGGATGGTGAGCAGGACGAACAGCAGCGCCGCGGCCAGGTATGGGGTGTAGTTGAACTTGCTCGCCGCATAGATCTGCGCCTGGCGCAGCGCCTCGATCACCCCGATGGTCGAGACCAGGGCGGTGTCCTTCTGGAGCGAGACGAAGTCGTTGAGCAGCGGCGGCACGACCCGGCGCCAGGCCTGGGGCAGGACCACGTAGCGCATGGTCTTGCCGTGGCTCAGCCCGAGCGAGCGGGCCGCGGCCCGCTGGCTCGGGTGGACCGAGTCGATGCCCGCCCGGAACACCTCGGCGACGTACGCCCCGTAGGCGAGGGTGAGGGCGATGACGCCCAGCGTGACCTCGTCCTTCGGCGCCCCCTGCAGGTTGAGCGCGGGCACGCCGAACCCGACCAGGAGGATCACCAGGAGGGTCGGCACCCCCCGGAACACGTCGGTGTAGGCCACCGCCAGGGCTCGCAGCGGGAAGAAGACCGGTGCCCGGAGGTTGCGCGTCAGCGCGACGAGCAGGCCGAGGAGCAGGATGAGCGGCTCGGCGATCAGGAAGATCTGGACGTTCGTCCAGAATCCGTCGAGCACGTCGGGCCAGGCCCTGGCGAACGCCTCGGGATTGAAGAACGAGTCCTGGACCCGCGGCCAGCCCGGCGAGCCGGTGACCGCCACGGCCGCCGCCCCGAGGAAGACGATCGTGGAGACCGTGGCGATCGTGCCCGACCGCACGGCCCGGGTACGGCGCAGCCGCTCGCGCCGGAGCTGGCGCTCGCTCCTGACCCGGGTGACCTCGCTCACGCGTGCCCTCTCTCCGGCCGGGGCCGCCGGGGGCCCGCCGATCCGGTGATCCGGCGGCTCACTTCAGCTCCGGGGCACCCGCGGCCGCGCTGAGCCACTGCTCCTCGATCTTCGCCAGCTCGCCGGAGGACTTCAGCTTGCCGATGGCCTCGTTGACGCAGGAGACCAGAGCGTTGCCCTTCTCGAAGACCAGGCCGAACTCCTCGGACGTGCTGCCGGTCGCGTCGAACTGTCCGACGATCTTGGAGTTCTCGACCTGCGCGGCGGTGACGTAGAACGCGGTCGGCAGGTCCACCACGATGGCGTCCACCTGCTTGTTCTTCAGCGCGTTCACCGCGTCGACCTGCTGGCTGTAGACCTTGGGCTGGGTGGAGGGCTGGATGACGTCCTTGACCGCCTGGAGACTGGTGGTGCCGACCTGGACGCCGATCGTGGCGTCCTTCAGCGAGGCGAGGTCCGCGGCCGCGGCGAACTTCGAGCCCTCGACGGCGACGACGGCCTGCTTGGCCGTGTAGTAGCCCTGGCTGAAGTCGACGGCCTTGGCCCGGTCCGGGGTGATGGAGACCTGGTTGATGTCGAAGTCGAACTTCTTGGCACCGGGGGCGAAGGCGGTGTCGAACGCCACGGTCTCCCAGACGACCTCGTCCTTGGTGAACCCGAGCTGTGCGGCGACGGCGTAGGCGACGGCGCTCTCGAAGCCCTCGCCGCTGGCGGGGTTGTCATCCTTGAACCAGGGCTCGTAGGCGGGCTTGTCCGTGCCGACGGTCAGCTTGCCCGGGGTCTTCAGCGGGAGCCGGTCCTTGGCGCAGGCCGCCGGGGCCGACGAGCCCGCCGGTCCGGAGGGGCTCGCCTGGGTCGTCGGCTCCGAGGCCGGCGCGCAGGCGGCCACAGCCACCGTGAGGGCGCCGAGCGCGAGCAGCGTCGAAGGACGGAGCATGACGAACCTCCACGTAGAGCGATGATTCACGAATTCTATGTATCCCTGCAGGACCTCGGCGGCCGGTACCCCGTGCCGGGAACGGGATGAGCGGCTCGCCGTAGGAGACGCGGGCGCATCGCGGCTCGCCGTGGGAGCACGGGCACATCGCCAGGAGCACGGCGGCCGCCGTACCGGGAGTGGGGGGAGACGACGAAGGCCCTCCCCCGGAGCGACCGGGGAAGGGCCCTGCAACGCTGCCGATCAGGCTGCGACGACCTCGATGTCGAGGGCGGCGGAGACCTCCGGGTGCAGCTTGACGCTGACCCGGTGGGAGCCGAGGCTCTTGATCGCAGAGGTGATCTCGATGCGGCGGCGGTCCAGCAGCGGGCCGCCTGCGGCCTTGACGGCCTCGGCGACGTCACCCGTGGTGATGGAGCCGAAGAGGCGGCCGGACTCGCCGGCCTTCGTCTTCAGGACCACCTTCAGGGACTTGAGCTGGCCGGCGACCTCCTGGGCGGTGCCCAGGTCGCGGATCTCGCGGGCGTCGCGCGCCTTCTTGATCGAGGTGATCTGCTTCTCGCCGCCACGGGTCCACAGGATCGCGAAGCCGCGGGGGAGCAGGTAGTTGCGGCCGTAGCCACTCTTGACCTCGACGATGTCGCCGGGGGCGCCGAGGCCGGTGACCTCACTGGTGAGAATGAGCTTCATCTGTCCGGACCTCCTTAGCGCGCGGTGCTCATGTACGGCAGGAGCGCCATCTCACGAGCGTTCTTGATAGCGGTCGCCACGTCACGCTGGTGCTGGGTGCAGTTGCCCGTCACCCGGCGGGCACGGATCTTGCCGCGGTCGGAGATGAACTTCCGAAGCAGCGCCGTGTCCTTGTAGTCGACGTAGGAGATCTTGTCGTGGCAGAACAGGCAAACCTTCTTCTTAGGCTTGCGCAGTGCCGGCTTGGCCATCGTGGTGCTCCTTTCAGAGCCCCGCCGTCAGGCGGGAATGGTCGCTGCGGATACTGGGGACTGGATTGGTGCGATCCCGGGCGGTCCCGGAGGACCGCTAGAAAGGCGGTTCGTCGCTGAAGTCGCCGCCGCCGAAGCCGCCACCGCCCTGCTGGGGGCCGCCGAAGCCGCCGCCCTGCTGCGGACCTCCGTAGCCGCCGCCCTGGGGGGCGACGGGCGATGCGGAGGCCCACGGGTCGTTCGCCGGTCCGCCGCCGAAGCCGCCGCCACCGCCACCGCCCTGACGGGCGGTCTTGTTGACCTTCGCGGTGGCGTTGCGGAGGGAGGGGCCGACCTCGTCGACCTCGACCTCGTAGACCGTGCGCTTCTCGCCTTCCTTGGTCTCGTAGGACCGCTGGCGCAGCCGCCCCTGAACGATGACCCGCATGCCGCGCTGCAGGCTCTCGGCGACGTTCTCCGCCGCCTGCCGCCACACGTTGCAGGTCAGGAACAGGCCTTCGCCGTCCTTCCACTCGTTGGTCTGCTTGTCCAGGAACCTCGGAGTGGATGCGATACGGAACCGGGCCACCGCTTGACCCGCGGGGGTGAAGCGCAGCTCCGGATCGTCGACGAGGTTGCCGACGATGGTGATCGTGGTGTCGCCTGCTGCCATGGCTGCGTTGCCCTTCCTGCGGCCTTCGCTGGTTCTCGCCTCAGAGTACGGCTGGACCCCGACAAATTCGGGGTTTAGTGCACGTCCGGACGCAGGACCTTGGTGCGCAGAATGCCCTCGTTGAGGTTCATCTGCCGGTCGAGCTCCTTGACCGTGGCGGGCTCGGCGGTCAGGTCGATGACGGCGTAGATGCCCTCGGGCTTCTTCGCGATGTCGTAGGACAGCCGACGACGGCCCCACACGTCGACCTTCTCCACGGTGCCGCCGTCATTGCGGACGACCGTGAGGAACTGGTCGAGGGAAGGGGCCACCGTGCGCTCATCGAGCGAAGGGTCGAGGATGACCATCATCTCGTAACGACGCATGCTGGCTTCCAACCTCCTCTGGACTGTTGCGGTCACGACACCGTGCCGTGACAGGAGGACGCTGACGTCTTCACCCAGGTGCCCATTTCGGCACCGGGACGGAGGGCGGCCGGTAAACACGCCCATACGACGTAGCCTCGTCAGCCTACCAGCCTGCCGGCGGTTGGGCGGACCTTCAGGAGGGAACCCCCTCTAGCAGAGGAAGAGGGGGGTGTGATTCATGTCGCACGTCATCCGTCCCACCGGGAAACCGGCGTCGAGGCTCACCCTGAACACCGACGGCCAGCCGCACACCGTCCAGAACATCCTGAGCGTCGCCACGCTCGGCCTCGGGCTGGTCGCCTTCGTCACCGGGCTCTCGCCGGCCGCGCACATGATCGCGGCGTGGGCGGGAGCGCTGGGCTTCGCCGGAGGTCTCTATTCCCAGTACCTCTCGGCGACCACGCCCGAGCGGGTGCTCAACATCGTGGGCATCGTCGCCTCGTTCGTGGGGGTGGCCATGGGCGTCTTCCACGGCGGGTTCGTGCCGTAGATCCGGCGGCCCGGGCCCGCGGCGTGCTGCACCTGCGGCCACCGCGGGCCCGCGTGCCGTCAGCCCAGGTGCAGGTCGACGCCGAGCAGGACGAGGAACCACAGCAGGACGGCGAGGAGCGCCTCGGCGATGTCCTTCAGCAGCGCGGGGGTGATGTAGTCGTACACCCAGGCCACGTACAGGCCGACCAGGATGTAGATGAGGCCGATCAGACTTATCCCTCGGCGGTAGTAAGCCATCGAGACTCCTTGGGGGATGGCCCGCGGGGCGGGCGGTGGGGCGCCCTCTCCGACTGCCCCGGAGCAGGGTCGCGAAACGGTCCTGAGGTGCAGCCGTAAAACGGTTACCCTCGGACACATGCCACGCATCGGAGCGCATGTCGACCAGGACGACCCGCTGGCCCACGCCAGGGCCCGGGGTGCCGAGGTCGCGCAGTTCTTCCTCGGTGACCCCCAGGGCTGGAAGGGCCCGGTCATCGGCGAGAGGACCCGTGAGATCAAGGACTCCGGGGTGGACGTCTACGTCCACGCGCCCTACGTGATCAACGTGGCCACCGCCAACAACCGGATCCGCATCCCCAGCCGGAAGCTGCTGGCCGCGCACCTGGCCGCCGCGGCCGAGCTGGGCGCCAAGGGGCTGATCGTCCACGGCGGACACGTCGGCGCCGGCGACGACCCGCAGAAGGGCTTCGACAACTGGCGCAAGGTGTTCGAGCGCATGGAGGCGCACGAGGTCCCCGTGCTCATCGAGAACACCGCGGGCGGCGGCAACGCGATGGCCAGGAAGCTGGAGCGGATCGCCCGCCTGTGGGACGCGCTGGACGGTTTCGACGTGGGCTTCTGCCTGGACACCTGCCACGCCCACGCGGGCGGGGAGGAGCTGGCCGACGTGGTCGAGCGGGTCATGGCGATCACCGGGCGGATCGACCTGATCCACTGCAACGACTCGCGCGACGCGTTCGGCTCCGGCGCCGACCGGCACGCCAACCTCGGCGCGGGCGAGATCGATCCCGAGCTCATCCTCGACGTCTGCCGGAAGGCGGACGCCCCGATCGTGGTGGAGACCCCGTCCGCCGGCCAGGCGGAGGACATCGCCTTTCTGCGGAAAGGCCTGTGACCGGTCTTTCTGCGGAAAAGCCTGTGATCAGCCCTTCTCCGGAAGGCTCACCGGCTTTCCCCGGAAAGGCCGCCGACCCCCAGATGCCGGAGAATCCACAGATCTGCCCGGAAATCCCCAGCCTGTGGATAACTTCCCTGGATTACTTTCGTCCGGGAAGGGGTAGAGATAGTCACCCCACCCAGGCGCTGTTCGTGAAGGCCACGATGTTGAGCGCCATCAGCGGGCCCATGACGAACGCGTAGACGGCGATGAGCCCCGTTCTCCAGCGTGCTCCGGTACCGATCCGGGCGACGAGCAGGAAGAGCGGCCACCACAGCAGCGCCGAGCGCGGGATCGACAAGTAGTACGCCGAGCAGATCAGCGCCCCCACCTGGAGCCCCACGTAGACGAGCTCGCTCCACCGCCGCAGGTAGAGCAGGACCAGCACGAGCGTCACTCCGACGACCGCCCCGGCGATCTCCATCCGGAACGCCCAGGCGAACTGCCCCTCCCCCATGGCCGACTCCCACGTCTGCAGGAACGACTCCCAGGGCCAGACCATCGTCCGGCCCCACCCGGCCTCCTGCGCGTGCTTCCACGCCAGCCAGTCGCCCGTCCTGCCGTACTGGTAGGCGGAGTAGGCCAGCAGCGGCAGGAACGGCACCAGCAGCCAGGGCGCCCGCCGCACCGGACGGCGCTGGACGGCGAACTCCACGATCAGGGCGAGCGCCAGGAACAGTCCGGTGATCCGCACGCAGGACGCCCCGGCCGCCAGGGCCGCGGCCGCAGGCCAGTTCCCCCTGCGGGCCGCCAGCCAGGCCGGGATGGCGAAGGCCAGGAAGAGGGACTCGCTGTACCCCGCGAACAGGAAGACCGACGTCGGCCAGAGCAGCAGCGCCAGCACCGCCCGCCGGCCGGTCCCGGCCGGGCCCTCGAACTCGGCCAGCCGGGCCAGCGCGACCACCGCGACCGCGCCCGCGACGAGGGAGATGAGCAGCCCGGCGAGCGTCCAGTCGCCCGTGATCAGGTTCACCGCGCGCAGCGCCAGCGGCATGCCCGGGAAGAAGGCGGGCAGTCCGGGGTCCGGGTCGCCCGCCGGGTCGCCGCCGTAGCCGTGTTCGGCGATGGTGACGAGCAGCCCGGCGTCCCAGCGCTTCCAGCGCTCCAGAAACGGCGCAACGGTCTCTCCTAGTGCCGTGGACCTGACCCCCACCACCACGGCGACGACGACGATCCCCAGCCGGGAGGCGAACCAGAGCAGCAGCGCCTCCGCGTCGGTGGCGCGCGAGGGCTCGGGATCAGGCACGGGCCCGGACCCGGGCGGGGACCCGGCGGCGCGCGAGGGCTCGGTGGAGGCGGTCATACGGTGTGCTCGCGCGATCAGGTGAGCGCGATCCGGAACCGGTCGGGAGCGTCGTCGAAGACGCCCCCCGCCTGGTCATCGGTCCCGTCCTGCCGGATCACGTCCTTGTCGGGCCGGAGGATGTCCCGCACCACGAAGGCCATCATGATCAGGATGGTGATCACCCGGCCCCACACCGCGGTGAAGTAGGTGTCGCCGGAGATGCCCAGGTGCGCGTTGCCCTCCTGGAGCCCGACCAGATAGAGCCAGATCGCGAAGAAGTACCAGCACTCGGCGACCATCCACAGGGCGATCGGCTTCCAGTTGGGCCGGGCCAGCACCGCGAAGGGGATCAGCCACAGGACGTACTGCGGCGACCAGACCTTGTTGGTCAGCATGAAGGCGGCCAGCGTGAGGAAGCAGAGCTGCGCCAGCCGGGGGCGGTTCCGCGCGGTCAGGGTCAGCACGGCGATGCCCACGCAGAACGCGCCGAGCGAGAGCACGCCCAGGGTGTCGAGGCGTTCGGCGTCCCCGAGGATCGGCCAGCCCTTCTGGTTGAAGAAGTACCAGATCGAGCCCCAGTCGGCCGGGCGCTCCTGGCTGAAGACGTAGAACCGCTTCCAGCCGTCGAAGGCGAAGTACATGATCGGGACGTTGACGGCGAGCCAGGCGCCCACCGCGCCGCCGACCGTCTGCAGGAACGGCTTCCACCTGCCCGTCCGCCACGCCAGCAGGAACAGCGGGCCGAGGAACATCAGCGGGTAGAACTTGGTGGCGATCGCCAGGCCCAGCAGGATGCCCGCGAGCCACTGCCTCCGCTTCGACCAGGCGAGCAGCGCGCCCAGCGCGAGGGCGTTGGCGGCCAGGTCCCAGTTGATGTAGGCGGTGAGGATCAGCGCGGGCGCCAGCGCGTACCAGAGCGCGTCCCAGCGGCGGGCCGGGCCCGCCAGCGCGGCCATCATCAGCACGCCGAGGACCAGGCAGACCGCCATGAGGATCACGGTCAGGTCGTAGAAGGCCGTCCCGGCCTCAAGGCTGCCCGGGTCGCCGGGGATGATCCGGCGGAAGAACTCCATGATCCCGCCGATGCCGACGGGGTACTCGACCGGGTAGTCGACGTAGGGGACCTTGCCCTCGCTGAGCTTCTCGTTCCACCACAGCGGGTAGATGTCGGTGTAGCAGAAGTTCGTGAACTGCAGCGTGCCGTCGTTCCAGGCCGCGTTGAAGCGGCACGGCCACTTCCACAGGTAGGCCAGGACCGCCCCCAGCCCCGCGAACAGGGCCAGGGGCAGGTACGGCACCGCCCGCGCTCCGAGGCCGGGCAGCGGGTCCCGGACCGACTCGATGCTCTTCATCGGTTCCGGCTGCCGCTCGGCGACGGGCTCGGCATGACGGCCGCCCCGGGAGAGGTGCCGAAGCCGCCGTTGTCCCCCTGCTCGTTGCCGTTGCCGTTGCCGTTGCCGGGCCCCTGCGCGTCACACGACCCGTCCCAGGGCAGGCACTCGCGCCCCTCCGGCCGGTCCGTGTCGCCGCCGTCGCCGCCGTCGTCCGGCCAGTCGAAGCCGTCGGGGTTGTCGATCTCGAACGGGTTGTCGGGGGTCGGGCTCGGCGTCGGCTTGGGCGTGGCCAGGTTCTTCGGCAGGCCGACCCCGGCCTTCGGCGGGAACTGCTCGATCTTGTCGTCGGCGGTCACCTTGGCCATGTAGTCGTGCCAGATCTGGGTGGGAGTGCCGCCTCCGCCGATGAACGGGGGCATCTCCTCCTCCTTCCAGAGGACCTGCTTGATGTCCCGGTCCGGCAGGCCGTACTTGTCCACCTTGAGTTTGCGCTTGCCGTCCATGGTGTACGGCACGTCCTTGGACATGCCGACCGCGGTGACGAGCTGGGGGGTGAAGCCGACGAACCAGGCGTCCTTGTAGCCGTTGTTGGTGCCGGTCTTGCCGGCCACCGGGCGCGAGCCGAGGTTCGCGGCGCCGCCGGTGCCGCTCTTGACCACGGCCTGCATGGCGTAGGTCGCGTCGGCTGCCGAGTCGGGGCTGATGACCTCCTTCTCGACGCGGGGCTCCTTGACGATGACGCCCCCGCCGACCTTCTTGACCTCCTTGATGGTGTGCCAGTCGACGTGCTTGCCCGCGTTGGCGAAGATCGAGTAACCGGCGGCCTGCTCGACCGCGGTGACCGAGGCGCTGCCGATGGTGACCTGGAACTTCTGCTCTTCGACGGCGTAGTCGACGCCGTTCTTCCCGCGGTAGCTGGGGTTGGTCTTGGCCCGCTCGCCGACCCCGGCCTCCTTGGCGATCCTGGCCACCTCCTCGAGGCCGACGACGTCGCCCATCTGCACGAAGACCGTGTTCACCGAGCTGGCCATGGCCTTGACCATGTTGATCGGGCCGAAGCTCTGGTTGCCCGAGTTCTTGATCGGCGTGGTCCCCGGCATCTCGATCGGGCTCTTGCCGTCGACGTAGCTGTCCAGGGAGTGGCCGGCCTCCAGCCAGGCGGCCAGCACGTACGGCTTGAACGCCGAGGCGGCCTGCTTGGTGGCGTCGAAGGCGCGGTTGTTGAAGTCCTTGATGAAGTCGTCGCCGCTGTAGAAGGCGACCACCCGCCCGTTGCGGGGGTCCACCGAGGCCACCGTGGCGTGGATGGTCGAGTCCAGGCCCTTGGTCCGGGCGTTCACCACCGCCTTGGCGTCGAGCATCATCTGCCGGTCGAAGGTCGTGACGACCCGCAGCCCCTCGGTCTTCAGCATCTCCTCGGTGATGCCGTACGTCTTGAGCTCCCGGAGCACGATGTTGAGCATGTAGCCCCGAAGGCCGCGGTTGATCTCCTTGACCTCGACCTTCTCGAACTTCAGGTCCTCGAACGGGGTGCCCACGTACTTGCCGTAGGCCTCCGGGTTCATCTTCGCCATGCCGTCGAGCACGTAGTTGTAGCGCTCCTTGGTGGCGGCGAACTTCTTGTTCTGCTCGAGGGTGTCGAAGTTGCTGGGGTTCTGGATGCGTCCGGCGAGGTAGGCGGCCTCGGGCGGGGTCAGCTTCCCGACGTCCTTGCCGAAGAAGGTCTTGGCGGCGGCCTGGATGCCGTTGGCCCCGCCGCCGAAGTAGATGGTGTTGAGGTAGCGGGTCAGGATCTCGTTCTTGTCCAGTTCCTGGCTGACCTTGACCGCGACGAAGATCTCCTTGATCTTCCGCTGGATCGAGACCTCCTTGGTGATGCCCTCGTAGTAGTTGCGGACGTACTGCTGGGTGATCGTCGAGGCGCCCTGCACCTGGGCGCCGCTGACGGTGCTCCAGACCGAGCGCACCATGCCGCCGAAGTCGATGCCGCTGTCGTCGCGGAAGCTGCGGTTCTCCGCGGCGATCACGGCGTCCTGGACGTGCTTGGGGATCTTGTCGATGGTCACCGGGGTGCGCTTGACGCCGAGCCGGGCGATCGGGGTCTTGCCGTCGGCGTAGTAGATGACGCTTCCCCGGTCGTCGGCGTCGTCCTGCACCCGATCGGGGACGGGCGTGTTGGCGTAGGCCACGGCGATCATGCCGAAGACGCCCGCGGTGAGGACCGCGAAGCTGGCCATGACGACCTTCCAACTGGGCAGGAAGCGCTTCCAGCCCTTGCCGCCCTCCGGCTTGCCGCCGGGCCCCTCGGGACCGCCACCGCCGCCGCCGCCGCGTCCGCCGCGACCACGCCCGCCCCGGCCTCCGGCGTCACCTGCGCCGGAGCCCGGCGGGCGGCCGCCTCCCGCCTGCGCGGCGAGCATGGCCTGGGTGTCCTCGAAGGCGGCCTCGGCGCGGCGGCCCTTCGGGTCGGTGTCCCGCTGGCGCATCCCGCCCGCGCCCTGGCGGGGCCCGGGCGCGGCACCCGGCCCGGGGCCGGGAGTCGCGCCCTGCCGGGGCACCGGCACCTGACCCGGGCGAGGACCCGGACCGTCCGGACCGCCGCCCGGATGCTGCGAGGGGACGGGAGCGCCGTACCGGGGGTCGGGTCCCGGCCCTCCCGGTGACCGCCCCGGCGCCTGCGCTCCCGGCACCTGCCTGCCCGGCTGCTGCGGCACGCCCCGGCTCATCTCTCCGGTTTGGGCCGGCTGGAGCGGGGGGACGGTACGGGGAGCGGCTCCTGGGTTCGAGCGACGGCGCCGCCCCTGGCGAGCCGATCCGTCCGGGTGCTGTCCGCGCCCGCTCGGCTCCGGGTCATAGCTGTTGCTGTAACTCACGCGTCCTCGTTCGGTCATCGGGTCTACAACGGCGTGCAGGCGGGTGAGACTACCTTTCGACCCCGGCAGTTCTCAGCACCTTGGCTCACTGGTGGCTGACCTCTTCGGGGGGATCTCCGTTCCCGAGGACGAGCGAGACCGTCAGATGGCCCCGAACGCCACCATGACAGACCTCTCCCGCATAGACATGGAATTCCCCGTATTTGTCATGGGTCCTGAGCGCACGGGAACCAGAGCTCACCGCCGCTCCTTGTGACCACATAAGCGCCAGACTACGGCTTTTTGACGTTTGCTCCCAACCCCTTGGGAAAGTCGCCGATTGCAGGGATATGTTGAGCCGACGTATCCTGCAGATGTATCGGCTCGATACATCGACGCGAGAGGTGGTGGTTTCCGGTGGCCGGTGGACGCGGCGGCGTGCTGGAACTCGCCGTGCTCGGGTCGCTGCACGAGACCCCGCTACACGGCTATGAGCTGCGCAAACGCCTCAACGCCCTGCTCGGCATGTTCCGCGCCTTCTCCTACGGTTCGCTCTACCCCTGCCTTCGCCAGCTGCTGAACGACGGGCTCATCGCCGAGGAGGAACCCGCGCCCGAGAGCGCGGTCCCCCTCACCGGTCGCCGGTCGAAGATCGTCTACAGGCTGACCGCCGAGGGCAAGGAGCGGCTCCAGGAGCTCCTCACCCAGGCCGGTCCGTCCGCCTGGGAGGACGAGAGCTTCGGCATCCACTTCGCCTTCTTCCGGCACACCGAGGCCGAGGTGCGTCTGCGCATCCTCGAAGGGCGCCGCAGCCGGCTGGAAGAGCGCCTGGACGGCGTCCGTACGGCTCTCGCCCGCACCCGGGAGCGCCTGGACAGCTACACGCTCGAGCTCCAGCGCCACGGCCTGGAGTCGGTCGAGCGGGAGGTCCGCTGGCTCAACGAGCTGATCGCGACGGAGCGGCGAGGGTCCGGCGACGAGGCACGAGTCGCCCGCGAGCCCGGTGAGGGCCCGGGCGTGACCGGCGGGCGGCAGCAGGCCGCACAAGAAGGAACTTCCCGGACACCCGCGTCCGGAGACGACACACCGGAGCGGCCCACCGCCCCGGAAGACAACTGATGAGAAAAAGGGGAGCGAGTGCCATGGGTTCGGTGCGCGTAGCCATTGTCGGTGTAGGCAACTGTGCCACGTCGCTCGTGCAGGGCGTGCACTACTACAGGGACGCCGACCCGGGCACCCGGGTTCCGGGCCTGATGCACGTCAAGTTCGGCGACTACCACGTCGGTGACGTCGAGTTCGTCGCCGCGTTCGACGTCGACGCCAAGAAGGTCGGCCGCGACCTCTCCGAGGCGATCGTGGCCTCGGAGAACAACACGATCAAGATCTGTGACGTGCCGCCGCTGGGCGTCACCGTGCAGCGTGGCCACACCTTCGACGGCTTGGGCGAGTTCTACCGCGAGATGATCGAGGAGTCCGACGAGGCCCCGGTCGACGTGGTCCAGGTGCTCAAGGACAACAAGGTCGACGTGCTGGTGTCCTACCTGCCGGTGGGCTCGGAGGAGGCCGACCGCTTCTACGCCCAGTGCGCCATCGACGCCAAGGTCGCCTTCGTCAACGCCCTGCCGGTGTTCATCGCCTCCGACCCGGTCTGGGCGGAGAAGTTCACCGAGGCCGGCGTGCCGATCGTCGGCGACGACATCAAGTCCCAGGTCGGCGCGACCATCACGCACCGGGTGATGGCCAAGCTGTTCGAGGACCGCGGGGTGGAGCTGCTGCGCACCTACCAGCTCAATTTCGGCGGCAACATGGACTTCATGAACATGCTGGAGCGCAAGCGCCTGCAGTCCAAGAAGATCTCCAAGACCCAGTCGGTCACCTCGCAGATCCCGCACGAGATGGGCAAGGCCGACGTGCACATCGGCCCGTCGGACCACGTGCCGTGGCTGGACGACCGCAAGTGGGCCTATGTCCGCCTGGAGGGCAGGAGCTTCGGCGACACCCCGCTGAACCTGGAGTACAAGCTGGAGGTGTGGGACTCCCCCAACTCCGCCGGCATCATCATCGACGCGGTCCGCGCCGCCAAGATCGCCCTCGACCGGGGCATCGCCGGCCCGATTCTCTCGGCCTCCTCCTACTTCATGAAGTCCCCGCCGGAGCAGTACTCCGACGACGAGGCCCGTGAGTACGTCGAGAAGTTCATCCGCGGCGAGGTCGAGCGCTAGCCTCCCGCCGCACGGCAGAGCCCTCCGCCTCCGGGTGGAGGGCTTTCCCATGGAGCCGATCTTCCTGGTTCGCGCCCGGCAGGGCCCTGGCCCGGCGGGGTGCGGCGCGGGGCCGCCCGGGAGGGGTGGGGCGGCAGGCCGTTCGCGGGGTCAGGCGGTGGGGAAGGGGCCGGTGTACTCGGTGTAGTCGGAGACGCCGTCGCCGTTGAGGTCGACGCGGACCTCGTCGGCGTAGCCGTCGCCGTCGTGGTCGAGGTAGACCACGTCGGTGACGCCGTCGCCGTCGGTGTCGTAGCGCTCCTCGTCGGCCACGTTGTCGCCGTCGGTGTCGATGAGCTGGGCGTCGGTGCCGCCGTCGCCGTCGGTGTCGTAGTAGTCGGTGGCGGTGACGTCGAAGTCGCTCATCTGCTTTTCCATTCTGTTCGGTGGGTTCGTCAGATAAGAGGGGCAATCCCGGGGGTTTGTTACAGCGACTTCCAAGATTTTCCCCGCGGTCTTCCCAGGACCGGATCACACCCCGTGCCGTGCGCCTGTGGAGCCGGGCCCGGCGGCCCCGCGGTACGGCTCAGGCGCACGGGCGGAGCACCGGTCAGCGGGCGGCCGGGGGGAGGTCGGCGGGGTCGGCGACCGGCCAGGACAGCGGGTCGGGGCCGAGGCCGTCGAGGTGGGAGAGCTGCTCACGGCACCAGGGGGAGATGTCCATCCCGCCGGAGAGCACGTCGTGGGCGAACTCCTTCCACGGCACCCAGCGCACCTGCCCGACCTCGTCGGGGTTGGGCACGGCCTCGGCCGAGACGACGGCCCGGTAGACCGGGCAGAGCTCCCGCTCGACGATGCCGTTGTCCATGACCGCCCGGTATGAGAAGCGGGGCAGCAGCAGGTCCACCCGGTCGACCTGGAGGCCCAGCTCGTAGGAGAGGCGGCGGACCACCGCGTCGGGGATCGGCTCGCCGGGCAGGGGATGGCCGCAGCAGCTGTTGGTCCACACGTCCGGCCAGGTGAGCTTGTGCGACGCCCGCCGGGTGAGGAGCACCCTGCCCTGCCTGTCGAAGACGTAGCTGGAGAATGCGAGGTGCAGGGGGGTGTCCGGGCCGTGCACCGCCGTCTTGGGCGCCGTGCCGATGGCGTTCCCGTCGGTGTCGAGGAGCACCACGTGTTCGTCAGGTGTCACGCCATGAGAGTACGTGATCATGATGGGTCATCACGCCTGATCAGCAATAGATGATGAAAGATCCAGATATGTCACCTGGATCTCAGGGTTCTTCCCGATGCCCCGCCGGAGGGGCCCACGTAGGCTGATCGGGTGTCATTCGTATCCGATCTGCGCGTGGTCCTGCGGGGCCGGGACTTCAGGCGACTGTACGGCACCCGCCTGGTCTCCCAGTTCTCCGACGGGATCTTCCAGTTCGCGGTGGGCGGATTCGCGTTCTTCAGCCCGGAGAAGAGCACCAGCGCCGTCCAGATCGCCGCAGGCCTGGCCGTGCTGCTGCTGCCGTACTCCATCCTCGGACCGTTCGCGGGTGTGTTCATCGACCGCTGGTCCCGGCGGCAGATCCTGGTCGTCGCACCGCTGATCCGGGGCACGCTGCTGCTGGCCACCGGGGCCCTACTCATCGCCGGCGTCCCCGACTGGATCTTCTACGCCGCCGCGCTCTGCGTGCTGGGCGTGAACCGGTTCTTCCTCGCCGCGCTCGGAGCCTCGCTCCCGCACGTCGTGCCGGCCGATCGGCTGATGATGGCCAACGCGGTCACCCCCACCTCGGGCACCGTGCTGACCGTCGTCGGCCTGGGCGCCGGCTGGCTGCTGCGGAAGCTCTTCGGGGCCGACGCCCAGGGCATCGCCGTGCTCATGGTCGTCTCCGGTCTCATCTTCGGGCTCAGCGCGCTGATCGCGGGGACGATGCGCCGCGAGCTGCTCGGCCCTGCCTACGACCCGGACCGGCCGCAGGCCCGCGAGGCCGTACGCCACGTCGTACGAGGTCTCGCCGAGGGCGCGCGGCACATCGTCCACCACCGGACGGCCGCCGCCGCGATGGGCGCGATGGCCACCCACAGGTTCATGTACGGCATGTGCACGGCGATGCTGGTGATGCTCTCGCGCTACTACTTCGCCGAGAGCGCCGAGGACGCGCTGGACGCGGTGAGCGTGGTGGTCGCCACGTCGGGGGCGGGTTTCGTCGTGGCCGTGGTGGTCACGCCGTGGGCCACCGAGCGCTTCGGCGTCGAGCGGTGGATCCCGGCCATGCTGGTCACCGCGGGACTCCTGACGTTCGCGCTGGGCGCGCCGTTCCAGCAGTGGGGCTTCGCGACCGCCGGCTTCGTGCTCGGCGTGACCGGGCAGAGCGTCAAGATCTGCGCGGACACGATGGTCCAGCGGGACGTCGAGGACGCCTACCTCGGGCGCGCTTTCTCGATCTACGACATGCTCTTCAACGGCAGCTACGTGCTGGCCGCGGCCCTGGCGGCGCTGCTGCTCCCGCCGGACGGCAAGTCGCTGCTCGTGCTCGGGCTCATCACCGCCGGATACATCGGCGGGGCGGTGGTCTACCGGATCGTCACGCCGCGCCGAGCGCCCGTGCCGCAGCCGTCATCGCTGTCGTGACCCGCTCCAGGTCGTCGCCTATCGAGTATGGCGGCATGGTGTAGATCAGGTGGCCGAAGGGCCGGAGCCAGACGCCGTGCCGCATCACGATGTCCTGAATTTTCGCCACATCGACAGGTGCTGCGGTCTCGACCACCCCGATCGCGCCCAGCACGCGCACGTCCTTCACCCCCGGCAACCCCGCCACCCCGGCCAGACCCGCCCGGAGCCCCGCCTCGATCCGGGCCACCTCCTCCCGCCAGGGACGCTCGGCCAGCAGGTCGAGCGAGGCCCCCGCGACGGCGGCGGCCAGCGGGTTGCCCATGAACGTGGGCCCGTGCATCAGCGTCCCGATGCCCGCCGCCACCCGCTCGGTGCACAGCGTCGCGGCCAGCGACAGGTAGCCGCCGGTCAACGCCTTGCCCAGGCACATGATGTCGGGCCTGATCCCGGCGTGGTCGCAGCCGAACAGCTCCCCGGTCCGGCCGAAGCCGGTGGCGATCTCGTCGGCGATCAGCAGGATGCCGTGCTCGTCGGCCAGCTCGCGCAGCCGGCGCAGGTAGACCGGGTGGTAGAAGTGCATGCCGCCCGCGCCCTGGACGACCGGCTCCACGATGATCGCGGCCAGCTCCCCCGCGTGCCGGGCGACCGTCTCCTCCAGCTCGGCGAGATAGGACTCCTCGCGGCCCGCGGGGGGCCGGGAGGCGAAGACGTGCTGCGGCAGCGCGCCGGAGAACAGGTGGTGCATGCCGTTGACCGGGTCGCAGACGGCCATCGCCCCGAAGGTGTCACCGTGGTAGCCGCCCCGGACCGTCAGCAGGCGATGCCTCCCGGTGAACTGCAACGCCATCTTGATCGCGACCTCGACGGCCACCGACCCGGAGTCGGCCAGGAACACCTTCGGCAGCCCGGTCATCTCCGCCAGCGTGCGCGCCAGCCGTACGGCGGGCTCGTGGGTGAGACCGCCGAACATGACGTGCGCCATGTCGCCGAGCTGGTCCCTGAGCGCCTGGTTGAGGCGCGGGTGGTTGTAGCCGTGGATCGCCGCCCACCACGAGGACATGCCGTCGACCAGCTCCCGGCCGTCGGCGAGCGTCAGCCGTACCCCGTCGGCCCGCACCACCTGGTGCACGGGGACTGCGGGCGGCACCGCGGCGTAGGGATGCCACACATGGTCTCGGTCGAGGCTCAGCACGTCCACGCCGCCACCCTACGGCCGGCCGGCCCCCCCGGGCCGCGCCGCCGGGCTCCGGCCGGCTCCGGCGGGTCAGGGCCGCCGAGGGCTCAGGACAGCAGGCCGTTCTCGGCCGCCCAGCCGCGCAGGGCCTCGGTGGCGGCCTCCTTGCCGATGATCCCCTGGTCCATGCGCAGGTCGAGGAGGAACTTGTAGGCGCGGCCGACGGCCGGACCCGGCGGGACGCCGAGGACCTCCTGGATCTCGTTGCCGTCCAGCTCCGGGCGGATCTTGCTCAGCTCCTCCTCCTCGGCCAGCCGGGCGATGCGCTCCTCGAGCTGGTCGTAGGTCCGGGACAGGAGCTGGGCCTTGCGCCGGTTACGGGTGGTGCAGTCGGCGCGGGTCAGCTTGTGCAGGCGCTCCAGCAGGTGCCCGGCGTCCCTGACGTAGCGGCGCACCGCCGAGTCGGTCCACTCGCCGCTGCCGTAGCCGTGGAAGCGCAGGTGCAGCTCGACCAGGCGGGAGACGTCGGCCACCACGTCCTTGGGGAAACGCAGCTCCGTCAGGCGCTTCTTGGTGAGCTGGGCGCCGACCACCTCGTGGTGGTGGAAGGAGACCCGGCCCCCCGCCTCGTGCCGGCGGGTCTTGGGCTTGCCCACGTCGTGCAGGAGCGCGGCCCAGCGCAGCACCCGGTCGGGACCGCTCTCCTCCAGGCCGACGGCCTGCTCCAGCACGATCAGGGTGTGCTCGTAGACGTCCTTGTGCCGATGGTGCTCGTCGATCTCCAGCCGGAGCTTGGGCAGCTCGGGCAGGACGTACGCGGCGAGCCCCGACTCGACCAGGATCCTGAGCCCGTCACGGGGGTGGTCGCCGCAGATCAGCTTGTCCAGCTCGTCGCGGATGCGCTCCGCGGAGACGATCTCGATCCGCCCCGACATCTCGGTCATCGCGGCGAAGGCGGCCCGGTCCACGGTGAAGCCGAGCTGGCTGGCGAACCTGGCGGCGCGCAGCATCCGCAGCGGGTCGTCGTCGAAGGACCGCTCCGGCGGGCCCGGAGTGCGCAGCGCCTTGGCGTGCAGGTCGTCCAGGCCGCCGTGCGGGTCCACGAACTCCCGGCCGGGCAGCCGCAGCGCCATCGCGTTGATCGCGAAGTCGCGGCGGGCCAGGTCGCCTTCGAGGGTGTCGCCGTAGACCACCTCGGGCTTGCGTGACTTGGGGTCGTAGGACTCGCTGCGGTAGGTGGTGATCTCCAGCAGCCAGTTGCCCTTGCGTGCGCCGACCGTGCCGAAGTCGATGCCGATCGTCCAGATGGAGTCGGCCCAGTCGCGGATGAGCTCCAGGACCGTCTCGGGACGCGCGTCCGTGGTCAGGTCGAGGTCGTTGCCGATCCTGCCGAGGAAGACGTCGCGGACGGAACCGCCCACGAGGGCGATCTCGTATCCCCTCGCGGCGAAGAGCTCGCCGAGCTCGTCGACCACCGGGGCGATCTTCCGGAACAGCTCGCTCATGCCGTGCCGCTGGCTCTCAGTCAGATTTGAAAGGGACAAACCGGGTAGGTCCTTCGGTTAGGGATACGTTCCCCGCTGGGGATACGCCGTGCAGCGATCACCAGGCTACGGTCGGTCAAGGGCCCGGCGAACTCGCGCGACGAGGCAAGGAGGACATTCATGAAGGACGCCCTCGCGATCCACCGCTGGCTCCTCGCGCACCAGATCCACCATGAGATCGTACGCCTTCCGCGCGCCTTGACGTGTGTCGACGATCTGCCGGAGGTGCTGTCGGTGGACCCCGCGACCTGCGTGGGCGTCACGGTGTTCGAGGTCACCACGCGGGTCGGCCGCGAGCCCGTGGCGATCGTCGCCCCGGTCGGCACCCCGCCCCGGCCCGGGGTGGTCGGCGCGGCCCTGGGTGCCCGCCGGGTCCGTCCCGCCTCCGCCTTCACCGTGAATTCCGCCACCGACTACGCCGCCGGCCTGGTCTGCCCGCTGCTTCTTCCGGAGAACCTGACGGTGCTGGTGGACGATCGCCTCACCAGGGCGTCCGGGCCCGTCCACACCCCCACCGGCGAGCGCCACACGGCACTCCTGATCCGCGCCGACGACCTGCTCGAACTCGTCTCCGGCAAGACCGCCGACCTCTCCGCGCCCCGGCACAGGAACGAACCGGTGACAGTCCCGCTCGCCGGGTAAGCAGACGGCCGACGACGGGCGGTACCGGCCGGACACCCCTTAGCATTACGGGCGTGCGCCGTTTCCTGCCCCTGGCCGGCCTGTGATCCGCAAGGCCGCGCTGCTCGCCGTCCTCACCGCCACGCTGCTCTCCCCCGCGGCGCTGGCCCTTCCGGGTACGGCGAACGCCGGGACGGGCACGGCCGGCGCTCCGGCGGCGAACCGGCAGAACCCGCAGCTCGTGGTCGAGGCGATGGGGCCGGACGTGTCCCGCGCACCGGACACCGAGATCAGGATCTCCGGCTCCCTCGTCAATCCGGGCACCGTGCCGCTGACCGGCCTGCGCATCCGCAGGCACCACTCCGCGCAGCCCTTCACCCAGCGGGCCCACCTGGCCGCCTACCTCTCCGGCCAGGAGGGTTTCCAGCCGACCAACTGGCGTGACGAGAAGTACGTCTCGCAGCAGGCGATCCCGGCCGGGGGGAAGGCCCCCTGGGAGTTCGTCTTCACCCCGCAGACGCTCGGCATCTCCCGGTTCGGCGTCTACCCGGTCACGATCGAGGTGCGCGACGCCCTCGGCCAGCAGGTCGCCGTCCAGCGCACCCTCGTCACCTACCTTCCCCGGGAGGTCAAGGCGCCGCGCACCCGGCTCTCCGTGCTCCTGCCGATCGTCGACCAGCCGCGCCGCGCCGACGACGGCACCTTCGTCGACGAGCGTCTGCCCGCCTCCCTGGCGGCGGGCGAACGCCTCGGCGACCTGCTGAAGGTCGCCCAGGACACCTCCTCGGTCAAGGGCCTCACCTGGGTGGTCGATCCCGCGCTGCTCGACGACGCTCGGGCGATGGGCGCGGCGCACTGGGTGAAGTCCGGCGGCGAGGCGGAGCGCCGTCCCGGCGACGCCGCCGCGTCCGGGTGGCTCGACAGCCTGCGCACGGCCCTGGCCGACCTCCCCGTGGTGGCCGTGCCCTACGCCGACCCCGACGTGGCCGCCCTGGCCCACAACGGCCTCGACGACATCACCGGCACCGGCGTCGAGGCGGCCGGGCGGGTCACCAGGGAGACCCTGGGCCGCGACGTCCGCACCGACGTCGGCTGGCCGGTCGGCGGGGCGATCGACCACGACGGGCTCGACCTCCTCGCCACCGCCGGGATCGGCACCGTGCTGCTGAACGCGGCGTCCCTGCCGCCCGTCCCGGATGCCGCGGCCGTGCCCGGCGCCGTCACGCCCCCGGCCACCGCTCCGGCCGTCACCCCGGACGCCGTCGCGACCGTGCACACCGTGAACGGCCCGGTCAGAGCGCTGGTCGCCGACCCCGTGCTGAGCGACGTCCTCGCCGCGACGACCGCCGCCCCGGGCGCGGCCCTGCTGAACCGCCAGCGGTTCATCGCCGAGACCGCCATGATCAGTTCGGAGCCCGCCGCCGCCCGCCGGACCGTGCTCGCCGTACCGCCCCGGCGCTGGTCTCCGGATCCGGCCTATGTGACCGAGCTGGTGAAGACGGCCGCCTCCCTGCCCTGGGTGGCCCCCGTCACGCTCGGCTCGGTGAAGGCCGCCAAGACCCCGTTCCCGCGCAGCGGCCTGACCTACACCGTCCAGGACCGGGACAAGGAGCTCGGCAAGCCGTACATGGGGAGCGTCCGGCGGGTCGGCTCGCGCGCGGACCTGACCGCCGCCGTCACCGTCGCCTCGGACTTCGACGTCTTCGACCTCGCGCTGCTCCGGCTGTCCTCCTCGGCGTGGCGGGGCCGGGAGGGGGACGCGGTGAAGTACGCCGAGCGGGTGCGGGAGACGATCGACTCCCGGATCGCCAAGGTCTGGATCACCGGCAACGACCCGTCCCAGATCCGCACCCTGGCCGGGACGGACGGCGAGGTGCCGATCAGCGTCCGCAACGAGCTGGAGAGCGACGAGGGCGTCGCGGTCCGGGTGAAGGTCACCTCCAAGGACCCCGGCCTGCTGAAGATCGAGCCCTACAAGGACGAGATGGTGATCTCCGGCGGTCAGACCCAGACCATCCGGATCCCGATGACATCCGAGGCGAGCGGCCAGACCACGGTGACGGTCCAGCTCACCACCTCCGACGGCCGCAAGTACGGCCAGCGGGTCAAGCTGACCGTGCGGACCACCGGTTACACGGCGATCACACTGGTGATCGTGGGAGCGGCGCTCGTGGTGATGCTGGCCGCCGTGGTCATGCGCGTCCTGCGCCGCCGGGGGGCCCGCCGTACCGCCGCGGCCGCGCGGTCCCGGCAGACGGCCGTGCCCGCCGGGTCCGAGTCCTGAGCCCGCGGGGAGCGAGGGGAACCGGTGAGGCCCGTGGAGTTCGGATTCGTGGAATCGGTGGAGTCGTGACGGCAGGCGTCCGGCGGGCGGAGGAGAACGCATGAGCAGGGTCCTGCGGGCGAGCGCGATCATGGCGGCGGGGACGCTGGTCTCCCGCGTCACGGGCTTCGCCAAGGCGGCGGTGCTCGTGGCCGCGCTCGGCAGCGCGCAGATGGGCGACGCCTACACCGTCGCCAACGCGATCCCGTTCATCCTGTTCGACTTCCTGCTCGGAGGGGTCCTGAGCAGCGTCGTGATCCCGATGGTCGTCCGTCACCAGAAGCACGACCCCGACGGCGGCCGGGCCTACGAGCAGCGGCTGATGACGGTCGGGACGATCGCGCTGGCCCTGCTCACCGTGGCGGCCGTGCTGCTCGCCCGCCCTCTGATCGGCCTCTACACCGAGAACTGGGACAGCCGGCGGATCGAGGTCGCCGTCACGCTGGCCCAGTTCCTTCTTCCCCAGGTGGCCTTCGTCGGCGTCGGAGCGCTCGCCGGGGCGATCCTCAACACCCGTGACCGGTTCGCCGCCCCGATGTGGGCGCCGGTGCTGAACAACATCGTGATGATCGGCGTCCTGCTCCTCTACTACGTGACGGCCGGCGACTCGGCCGACGACGTCGAGACGGTGAGCGACTCCGACCTCGCCCTGCTCGGCCTCGGCACCACCGCCGGGATCGTGGTCCAGTGCCTGGTGCTGATGATCTCGCTGCACCGGGCCGGCTTCCGCTTCCGCCCCCGGTTCGACCTGCGCGAGGCGGGGCTGGGCGAGATGGCCAGGACCGGGTCCTGGACGCTCGTCTACGTGACCATCACCCAGCTCGGCTTCCTGGTCACCACCAACATCGCCTCCGCCGCGGGCGACCAGGTCGGCGGGGCGGGCAACACCGCCTACGCCCAGGCGTTCCAGCTCTTCCAGCTCCCCTACGGGATCATCGCGGTCTCGGTGATCACCGCGATGCTGCCCCGGATGAGCCGCTCGGTCACCGAGGGCGACCTCGGCTCGATCCGCGAGGAGTTCGCCTCGGGGGTCCGGCTGGTCTCGGCGCTGCTGGTGCCCGCCGGGCTGCTGCTGATGGTGCTGGGCCCCGCCGTCACCGTGCTGATCTACTCCTGGGGCAACAACACGCTGGACAACGCCGTCTACATCGGCAACGTGCTCCAGGTCTTCGGCCTGGCGCTGGTGCCGTTCTCGGTCTTCCAGCTCCTGCTGCGGGTCTTCTACGCCTTCGGGGACACCCGTACCCCGGTCTTCATCGGAGCGGGGAACACGGTGGTGAGCATCGTGCTCAGCCTGCTGTCGGCGGCCCTCCTGCCCGCGCGGTACGTGGTGATCGGCCTGGCCTTCGCGTTCACCGCCGCCTACGTCCTGGGCACCGTGGCCGCCTGGACGCTCGCCGCCCGCCGCGCGGGGGGGCTGAACGGGCGCGTGGTGGCCGCCGGGCTGTCCCGGATGTACCTCGCCTCGATCCCGGGCGCGGTCGCCGCGCTCGGCGTGCTCTGGCTCACCCGGGAGGTGGCGGATCTGACTCCGCTCAGCGCGGCTGCCATGCTGGCCGCCGGAGGCGGGCTGGGACTTGTGCTCTATCTCGTCGTAGGGCAGCGTATGCGCATCCCCGAGGTGAGTTCGGTCGTTGGAATGGTCGCAGGACGGGTACGCCGATAACCCAGAGGTTTCACTCGCTCGTCCGGTAACGGGAACACGGGTGGAACCGCTGCGGCACTACCATGGTGCGACGCGCGTGGTGACATGCGGCTAGTGGAAGCAGGAGGGCGTGGGCGGATCCACCCGGCATCGTGTGAGGCGTCCTGACGTGCCCGCGGGGCGAGGAGCTGACGTGTTCCCAGTTTCGGAGGAGTCATGAGCACCTCCGCGATCGAGCCCGGCACGAAGCTGGCCGAGCGCTTCCGGCTTGAGGACCGCGTCCACGAGTCCGACGGGGCCACGCTCTGGAAGGCCATCGACGAGGTGCTCGCCCGGCCCGTCGCCGTCCACACCTTCGCCCCCGGCTTCCCCCGCGTGAACGAGGTCGTGACGGCCGCCCGCGCGGCCAGCCGCCTCACCGACCCGCGGCTGACCCAGGTCTTCGACGCCACGGAGGACGACGGCCGCTCCTACGTGGTCAGCGAGTGGGTGAGCGGGGAGAGCCTGGCCGACCTGGTCCTCGGCGGGTCGCTGGAGCCCGAGCGGGCCGCCGCGCTGGTCGCCGAGGTCGCCGAGGCGCTGGCGCACGCGCACGAGTCCGGCATCCCCCATCTGTGCCTGACCCCGGAGCACCTGGTGTGGACCTCGGGCGGCACGGTCAAACTGCTCGGTCTGGGGATCGACGCCGTCCTGGCCGGGGTGGCCGACGACAACATGCGGGTCGACGACGCCGCCCGCGCCGACGCCGAAGGGCTCGGGCGCCTGCTGTACGCCGGGCTGACCGGCCACTGGCCGGGCGAGGAGATCGGCGGGCTGCCCGTCGCGCCCATGGACGACGGGCGTTTCTGCACACCGCGCCAGGTCACCGCCGGAGTCCCCAGCTATCTCGACACGATCACCTGCCGGGTGATCCTGCCGGAGAGCCGGCGCGGCCTGACCCCGCTGACGACTCCCGCGGAGGTGGCCGAGGCGCTGGAGTCGGTGCCCCGGCCCACTCCCATGTCCATGCCCGCGGTGGTCCCTCCCCCGATGGCGGCCTCCCGCTCCGAGGGACTGGAGACCGCGCCCCCGCCGCGTCCGACCTCGCCCACCTACGCATCCGTCCAGCAGCCCCGGCCGCTGCCCTCCGAGGGCGGCGGGATGCTCGGCAAGGTGATCATGGTCGCGGTCGTCCTGCTGGTGATGGCCGCCGTCGGCCTGGGGGCCTGGACGCTCGGCCGCAATCTCGGCAACGCCGGGATCCCGACCGCCGGGGCCACCGTCAAGCCCACGCCCACGACCTCCACCGCCACCCAGAAGGTGAAGTCCGTCTCGGCCTCGGGCTTCGACCCGCTGGGCGACAACGAGGAGCAGGGCAAGCGCGCGGCCGACTCGGTGGACGGCAAGCCCTCCACCGACTGGCACTCCGAGTCGTACGGCTCGGCGGACTTCGGCCGGTTGAAGACCGGGGTCGGCCTCCTGCTCGACCTGAAGGAGAGCGTGCCGGTCAAGGAGGTGGTGGCCGACTTCGGCGGCACCTCCGGCGGCACGGTGGAACTGCGGGTGGGCGACTCCAAGGACCTGGACGACCTCGACGTGGTCGAGAAGACCTCCGATGTGGGCGGTAAGAAGACCTTCACCGTGAAGTCCCCCAAGGAGGGGCGCTACGTCCTGATCTGGTTCACCGAGCTTCCCACCTACCAGGGAAAGTTCCGCGGCCAGGTGAACGAGGTGGAGGTGCTCGCGGCCAAGTGACGGATGGTGCGATATCGGCGTGATTTGGTCTGGTTTACCCGACTCCTTGCCGATCATCGGAGATTTCGTGGCACCATCTATCACGTAGTGGTGTTCTCCCCGGACGGCATAGCAGGACTCTCCTTGTGAATTCTCCACCTGAGACCCCGCCAGCGGCGGATCAGCAGGCAGCGCGGGCCGTCGTGTCCGACGCCGATCTGCTGACCCGGCACATCGCCGGGGATCCGCACGCCTTCAGTGAAATAGTCAAGCGTCACCGAGACCGCATGTGGGCGGTCGCCCTGCGCACGCTGGGCGATCCCGACGAGGCGGCGGACGCCGTACAGGACGCCTTCGTGTCCGCATATCGCAAGGCCGAGAGCTTCCGCGGCGAGGCCGCGGTCACCACGTGGCTGCACCGCATCGTGGTCAACGCCTGCCTGGACCGCATGCGCAGGAAGTCGGCGCGCCCCGTCGCCGACGACGAGCTGATCGAGGCCGCCGAGCGCGACACTCCGGTGCCCGACCAGACGTCCGAGCGCGAGGTCTCCATGGAGGTCTCGTCCGCGCTCAAGCTGCTCCCCGCCGACCAGCGAGCCGCCCTGGTGCTCGTGGACATGATGGGTTACTCCGTCGAGGATGCGGCCCATGTCCTGCAGGTTCCCAGCGGAACCGTGAAGAGTCGTTGCGCGCGCGGCCGCGCCAAACTTGTCCCAATTCTTTCGCATCTGCGGAACCGATCCGACCTGTCTCGCGTCTCATCGGCGAAGGGAGCAGAACTTCGTGACGGGTGATACGCACTACGACCTGGAGGTCCTGGCCGAACTGGCCGAGGGTCTCCTCGACGCCGCCACGGCTCTGCAGGTTCGCGAACATCTCGCGATCTGCGATCCCTGTGGCGAGAGCCTTGCCGATCTCGCAGCGGTCCGTGAGGTGCTCTCGGCGACCCCCACTCCGGCGATGCCGATGGGAGTCGCGCTCCGCATCGACCGTGCACTGGCCGCCGAGGCCGAGAACTTCCGTGGAGGTGGAGTAGGCCTGGTGGAAGCACCGGCCTGGGACGACATCATGCGCGACGCGCCATGGGAGAAGGCTGAGCCCGCTGCTCTGCCCGAGCCGGAGCCGGTCACGCGACTGGGGGTCGTCGGCGACGACGGCACCGTGGTCCCGGTGACCCCGGCCAGGCGGCGCAGGGCCGCGGCCCGGCGCCGGTGGGCGCTGCCCGCCGCGGCGGCGGGAGTGGCGGCGGCGGTGATCGGCGCGACGGTGACGATGACCGGCATGCTCTCCGCCTCCGGGCCGAGCAAGAACCCGGTGATCGCTCTGCCCAGTCAGGCCAAGAGCCCGAAGTACCAGCTGACCACGAGCAACTGGAACTACACCGACCAGGAGCTGCGCGGCTCGATGCTCGACTACATCGGCCCGATGGCCGCCACGGGCACCACGGAGACCTCCAAGATCGAGCAGTGTGTGCGCCGGCTCACCGCCCAGGTGGGGAGGGCTCCCTTCGCGGTCGACCAGGGCTTCTACAACGGCCAGGAGGCCAACGTCATGCTCTTCTGGCACAACCAGCCCAAGAACCAGGTGCTCGTGCACGTGGTGGGCCCGGAGTGCGACGAGGTGCGCAGGCCCGCCTTCGCCCGCTGGAAGTAGGAGTTCCCCGGGCCGCGCGATCGGGCGGCCCGCGCCTTGAAACCGGAGAATCCAGGTGGGCCCGGCACGGATCCGTCCGTGCCGGGCCCACCGTTTCCTGGGGGAATCACCGGAGGGAATCACCGACGCCTAGGATCTGTTGACGCGACTGGCAACGACAGAGGGAAAGGCGCAACGCGTGATGGACGTCCGGAATGTGATCATCATCGGATCGGGTCCCGCCGGTTACACGTCGGCTGTGTACTCCGCGCGTGCCGACCTCAACCCGCTGGTCTTCGAGGGGTCGGTCACGGCCGGCGGCGCGCTGATGAACACCACCGAGGTGGAGAACTTCCCCGGCTTCCCCGACGGCATCATGGGCCCCGACCTCATGGACGGGCTGCGCAAGCAGGCCGAGCGGTTCGGCGCCGAGCTGGTCGCGGACGACGTGGTCGAGGTCGACCTCAGCGCCACCCCCAAGGTCGTCAAGACCGCCACCGGCACCTTCTACGCCAAGGCCGTCATCCTGGCCACCGGTTCCGGCTACCGGCAGCTGGGCGTGCCCAACGAGCAGCGCCTGTCCGGACGCGGCGTCTCCTGGTGCGCCACCTGTGACGGCTTCTTCTTCCGCGGCCAGGACATCGTGGTCGTCGGCGGCGGCGACACCGCCATGGAGGAGGCCACCTTCCTGACCCGGTTCGCCAACTCGGTGACCGTCGTGCACCGCCGGGACGAGCTGCGCGCCAGCAAGATCATGCAGGACCGCGCGTTCGCCAACGAGAAGATCCGCTTCGTCTGGGACAGCGAGGTCGTCGACGTCCTGGGCGAGGAGAAGGTCGCCGGCGTACGGCTGCGCAACCTCAAGACGGGCGAGGAGAGCGAGCTGCCGGTCACCGGCCTGTTCATCGCGATCGGCCACGACCCGCGCACGGAGCTGGTCAAGGGCCAGGTCGAGCTGGACGAGGAGGGCTACATCAAGGTGGACGCCCCCTCCACCCGCACCAACCTGGACGGCGTCTTCGCCGCCGGGGACGTGGTCGACCACACCTACCGCCAGGCGATCACCGCCGCGGGCACCGGCTGCGCCGCGTCGCTGGACGCCGAGCGCTGGCTGGCCGAGCACGCCGACGACTGACCCCGCCCGACCTCACCGCACGACCTCACCCCCCGACCTCACCGCACGACCGGGAAAGAAGGAGTAACCACCGTGGGCGCCATCAAGAACGTGACAGAGGCGAGTTTCGAGAGCGACGTGCTCAAGAGCGACAAGCCCGTGCTCGTCGACTTCTGGGCCGAGTGGTGCGGCCCGTGCCGCCAGGTCGCGCCGATCCTGGAGGAGATCGCCAGCGAGCAGGCCGAGAAGCTGGAGATCGTCAAGCTCAACGTCGACGAGAATCAGGCGATCGCCCAGAAGTACGGCGTACTCCAGATCCCGACCCTGAACGTCTATAAGAACGGAGAGGTTGTGAAGCAGATCATCGGCGCCAAGCCGAAGGCCATGCTGCTTCGCGAGCTCGAGGGCATCATCTAGGGACCTCGTGAGGGGTCCCTGGGCGGGCCCCCTGCGGCCGGCCGCACCCCACGGCGGTTTCCGGCCGTACCACCCGCTTCCGAGCGGCACACCCACCCAGTGGAAGCCCCCTCGCCCCACGGCAGGGGGCTTTCGCGTGTTCCGGTGCCCTTCTTTCTGGGCCGCCTGCCGCCGCGGGAGGCACCGGACGCCCTGGGACGCCTCCAGGCGGTCTCAGACGGGGCGCAGCGCCCGTTCCGGGCTCATGGAGCCGAGCAGCCTCTCCAGCGCTACCTCGACGTCCTCACGCCACGAGACGGCGTTCTTCAGCTCCAGGCGGAGGCGCGGGAAGCGCAGATGCGGCCGGACCGTCTTGAAGCCCACGGAGAGGAGGTACTCGGCGGGCATCACGCACGCCCCCACCTGCTCCCACTTCAGGTCGCCGAACGCCTCGATCGCCCGCACTCCGCGCCGGGTGAGGTCCTTGGCCACGCCCTGGACCAGCATCCGGCCGAGCCCGCCGCCGGAGAACTCCGGGATGATGTGCGCGGTCATCAGCAGCACGGCGTCGGCGCTCACCGGCGAGGTCGGGAAGGCCACCGAACGCGGCACGTAGAGCGGGGGGGCGTAGAGCACGAATCCGGCCGCCACGCCGTCCACGTACGCGATCTTCCCGCAGCTCCCCCACTCCAGCAGGGTCGCCGAGATCCAGGCTTCCTTCTCCAGCTCCGGATCGCCCGCCTCGACCGCACGCTCCCCGCTCATCGGATCGAGCTCCCAGAAAATACACCGGCGGCAACGGCGCGGCAGGTCGTCAAGATTGTCGAGAGTGACGTTAACCAGACGACGCGACACCTATTTGGCCCCAATCCTGGCGAGACGAGTTCGAAATACGCGCGAAAACCGAGTCTCCACCTGGCATCGTAGCCCAGCGAGGGGCGCCGTTTCAGGGGTCTGCCGTCCCGCAGGCGGGCTCCCGAAGCCGCTGACGTACCCTTGTTCACCTAGATGGAGAGCACAGCGGTGCTCCATACCACCGAGGAGGTGGACCGTGTCCAACGAGTCGGACCACGGTCGGACCATCGCGGCCCACGGGTCGCGCATCGATGCCTACGTCGACCGGTACGCCGCACGAGCTGCCGGGATGGTCGCCTCCGAGGTCCGAGCTCTCTTCGCCGTCGCGTCGAGGCCCGAGGTGGTCTCGCTGGCAGGCGGCATGCCGTACGTCACCGCCCTCCCCCTCGACGTGGTGGGAGAGCTCGTCGCCGACCTGGTGGCCCGCCGCGGCCCGGTCGCGCTCCAGTACGGCTCCGGCCAGGGCGACCCGCACCTGCGCGAGCAGATCTGCGACGTCATGCGCATGGAGGGCATCGAGGGCAACGCCGACGACGTCGTGGTGACGGTCGGTTCGCAGCAGGCCCTCGACCTGATCACCCGCATCTTCATCGACCCCGGCGACGTCGTCCTCGCCGAGGGCCCGTCCTACGTGGGCGCGCTCGGCACCTTCTCGGCCTACCAGGCCAAGGTCGTGCACGTCGCGATGGACGACGAGGGGATCATCCCCGAGTCCCTGGCGCAGACCATCTACGCCCTGCAGACCGCGGGCAACCGGATCAAGTTCCTCTACACGATCCCCACCTTCCAGAACCCCACCGGGGTCACGCTGAACGCCGAGCGCAGGCAGCAGGTGCTGGAGATCTGCCAGCGCGCGGGCGTGCTGATCGTCGAGGACAACCCCTACGGCTTGCTCGGCTTCGACGGCGAGCCCATGCGGGCGCTGCGCGCCGACAACCCCGACGGGGTGGTCTATCTCGGCTCGTTCTCCAAGACCCTGGCCCCCGGCTTCCGGGTCGGCTGGGCTCTGGCCCCGCACGCCGTACGCGACAAGCTGGTGCTGGCGATGGAGTCGGCGGTCCTGTCGCACTCCTCCTTCACCCAGCTCGCCGTTGGCGAGTACCTGGCCACCCAGCCCTGGCGGGAGCAGATCAAGACCTTCCGCGAGCTCTACCGCGAGCGCCGGGACACCATGCTCTCCTCGCTGGAGGCGCTGATGCCCGCCGGCTGCACCTGGACGCACCCGCGCGGCGGGTTCTTCGTCTGGGCGACCCTCCCCGAGGGCCTGGACTCCAAGGCGCTCCTGCCCCGGGCCGTCGCCGAGCGGGTGGCGTTCGTCCCCGGCTCGGGGTTCTTCGCCGACGGCAGCGGCGCCCGCCACATGCGTCTGTCCTTCTGCTACCCGGAGCCCGACCGCATCCGTGAGGGGATCCGCCGCCTGGCCGGCGTCATCGAGCAGGAGCTGCAGTTGCGCGACACCTTCGGCACCGGCACCTACCCCGACCACATCGGGGTCGACACTCCGGGCCCCGACCTCGCCTGAGGCCCTCCGCCGCGCCGTACCGGAAACCCCGCACGGTTCCGGTACGGCACGGCGCCCCGTGAGCGTTCGTGGCCGCTCGCGGCGGAGTGCCGTACGGTGACTTCCGGCATCGCCATCGCGCGATCACCCCGGTCATCGGGAGAACGACTCGACAGGCCCGGCGCGGGCTCTAGGAGGTATTCGGATGAGTGATCTGGGCCACGTGCTCGTTCTGGCCGGCGGGCTGTCCTACGAGCGCGAGGTGTCCCTGCGCTCGGGCCGCCGGGTGAGCGAGGTGCTGCGCGGGGCCGGCGTCTCCGTCGAGACCCGCGACACCGACGCCTCTCTCGTCCCGTGGATCCTGGCCGAGCGGCCGAGTGCCGTCTTCGTGACGCTGCACGGCGGAGCGGGGGAGGACGGCGCCATCCGCTCGGTGCTGGACCTGCTCTCCGTCCCCTACGTGGGGGCCGGCTCCGACGCCTGCCGGATCGCCTTCGACAAGCCCACCGCCAAGACGGTGGTCCGCTCCGTCGGCGTGCGCACCCCCGAGTCGGTGACCCTCCCCAAGGAGACCTTCCACGACCTCGGCGCCTCCGCCGTGCTGTCCCGCATCGTGGAGCGGCTCGGCCTGCCGCTGTTCGTCAAGCCGTCCCACGGCGGCTCGGCCCTCGGCGCCTCGATCGTCCGCACCGCCGAGGAGCTCCCCTCCGCCATGGTGGGCTGCTTCGCCTACGGCGACACCGCGCTGGTCGAGCGCTACATCGAGGGCGTGGAGGTCGCCGTCTCCGTCGTCGACCTCGGCGAGGGCCCGGTGGCCCTTCCTCCCGTGGAGATCGTCCCCGACGACGGCGTCTACGACTACGCGGCCCGCTACACCGCCGGCCGGACGGAGTTCTTCGCGCCCGCCCGCCTCTCCGGCGAGGCGGCGGCCGCCTGCGCCGAGATGGCGGTGACCGCGCACACGGCCCTCGGCCTGTGTGACATCTCCCGTACCGACCTCATCGTCGACGCGGACGGCCTCCCCCACTTCCTGGAGGTCAACGTCGCCCCCGGCATGACCGAGACCTCGCTGCTCCCGATGGCCGCCGAGGCCGCCGGGGAGGACCTGGGCTCCCTCTGCCGCGTCCTGCTGGAGCAGGCCGTCGCCCGCGGCGCCGCCTGACCGCTCCGCCGTACGGCGGGCGCCCGCGAGCGACGGTCCGCCCGCGTGGAAGGCGCCCGCCGACGGCGGCGGCCGTCCGTACGGCGAGGCACCCGGCCGAGGCTCACGACCGCCCGCCGTCCTACGCTGGCCCTGTGCTGACCACCACTGCGTTTCCCAAGAGCTTCGCCAGCGACAACCACGCCGGCGTGCACCCCAAGGTCCTGGCGGCCGTCGTCGACGCCAACGCCGGGGACGCTCCCGCCTACGGCACGGACCCCTGGACGGAGGCGATGGAGGAGGCCTTCCGCGCCGAGTTCGGCGCCCGGGCGACGGCCTACGCGATGTTCAACGGCACCGGGGCCAACGTGGTGGGCCTGGGACTGGTCCTGCGCCCCTACGACTCCGTCCTCTGCCCGGCCACCGCCCACATCAACACCCACGAGTGCGGGGCGGCCGAACGGGTGCTCGGCGCCAAGCTCGTACCGCTCCCCACGGACGACGGGAAGGTCACGGTCGACGACGTCCTCGGCCACCTCTCCGTCCTCGGCAACACGCAGTACGCCCAGCCGCGGGTCGTGTCCATCTCGCAGGTGACCGAGTGCGGCACCGTCTACACCGCCGCCGAAATCACGGAGCTGGCGGAGTTCGTCCACAGCCGGGGGCTCTTCCTGCACATGGACGGTGCCCGCCTGGCCAACGCCGCGGCCGAGCTCGGCTGCTCGATGCGCGCCCTCACCACCGACGCCGGCGTGGACGTGCTCAGCTTCGGCGGCACCAAGAACGGCGCCATGGGCGCCGAGGCGCTCGTCGTCCTCAACCCCGAGCTGGACGCCCCGGCGCTCTTCCTCCGGAAGCAGGGCATGCAGCTCGCCTCCAAGATGCGCTACGTCTCCGCCCAGTTGACCGCGCTCCTCGCCGACGGCCTCTGGCGCGAGAACGCGGCCCACGCCAATGCGATGGCCCACCGCCTCGCTGACGGGGTGCGCGACCTGCCCGGCGTCTCGTTCCGCTATCCCGTCCAGTCCAACGCGGTCTTCCCCGCCCTCCCCGAGAAGGCGATCGCCGAGCTCCAGCAGCGCTACCTCTTCCACATGTGGGACGCCACCGAAAGCGTGGTCCGCTGGGTGACGGCCTTCGACACCACTCCCGAGCAGGTCGACACCTTCGTCGCCGACATCCGCGCGGTGGTCGGCTCCTCCACCTGAACGGCCCCGCACCCTCCGTTCTCGTTCCGAAAGCCGCCTTCCACGACCGGTACGGCGACCGCCGTGCCGGTCGTGGCGCCGCCGCGGGATGAACGGCCAGGCGGGTAGCGAGACCCCGAAGGGCGCCGTTTCACGTGAAACAGCGAAGGCGCACCCTCGACGAGGGAGGACCGACACCTCTGCGCTCCCGTCCTCCTGTGACCTTCAACGGCCGGTGAGGCGCGTCTTCCCGTTCCCATGCGGGCCGCTGCGACACGGGGGTGGAGGTGTGCCGAGACCGTCGAGCGACGTTGTTTCACGTGAAACAGCGGAGGGAGCCGCCGAACGAAGAGGGCCGACGCCCGCCTGTCGCGCCCTGCGGCCGCTTTCCACGACCGGTATGGCGGCCGCCGTACCGCACCTCCCCCGGCACCATCGCACAGCGGTCGTCCACTCACCGGACCGACGACGGCGCTGTTTCACGTGAAACAGTGAAGGCGCCCCACCATGCCGGACGGAGCCGACGCTCCGTCACCGCTTACGAGCCGCGCTCCTGTCCTCGGCTTTCCCGCCCGCGTCCATGAGAGTGCCGCCCGCGGCTTCTCTTCCCTGCGGTCTCCCTCGGCTGTCCCGCAGGCGTCTCCGGCCCGACCTTCCCGAGCGGGCGGTCAGGGCGGCGGCATGAGAACGGCCGTCATGTTTCACGTGAAACATGACGGCCGTTGCGACCTCCGGCGTGAGGCGGAGACTCGTCACTCCGGGCGCAGAGCCTCCGGGGACATCGTCGAGATGATCCGCTCAAGGTCGTCGATGGTCGCGAATTCCACCACGATGCGGCCCTTGCGCCGGCCGAAGTCGACCTTCACCCGGGTCTCGAAGTGGTCGGAGAGCCGATCCGCCAGCCGGCGCAGGGACGGATCCTCGGCGGGCTTCGCCCGGGGCGCGCGAGGCGCGGACGCGGGAGCGGCCGAGACGTCCCCCACGGCCACGATCTCCTCGACCGCGCGGACCGAGAGCAGCTCGGCCACGATCCGGTTGGCGAGACGCTCCTGCGCGACCGGATCCTTCATCGTCCGCAACGCCCGTGCGTGGCCCGCACTGATCGTCCCCGCCGCCACCTTCAGCTGGATCTTGGGTGGAAGGGTGAGGAGCAGGATCGTGTTCGTCACGTGCGAGCGGGAGCGGCCCACCCGGGCGGCGAGCTGCTCGTGGGTCGCCCCGAAGTCGTCCAGGAGCTGCTTGTAGGCGGCGGCCTCCTCCAGGGCGTTGAGCTGCTCCCGCTGGAGGTTCTCGATCAGGGCGTCGAGAAGGAGCTTGTCCTCCTTGGTCTCGCGCACGATGGCGGGAATCACGTCGAGCTCGGCGAGTTGGGAGGCCCGCCAGCGGCGTTCCCCCATGATGAGCTCGTAGCGCTCCTCGCCCACCGGACGCACCACGACCGGCTGGAGGAGACCGACCTCCCTGATCGAGGCGGACAGTTCCCGGAGAGCCTCCTCCGTGAAGTTCTTCCGAGGCTGCTGCGGGTTCGGAGCGATGTTCTTGACCGGGATCTCGGCGAAATACGCACCGTCGACCGGCTTCAGCTCCGTTTCGGAAGCGCCGTTGCGATCCTGCGGGACTGCCGGGCTCGACGCGACCATCGTCGTGCCCGTCCCCGGCGCCGGGGACTCGGCGGGCGGCGGAGCCGTGGGGATGAGCGCGCCCAGCCCTCTGCCCAGCCCTCTGGGCTGCTTACTCACTGTCCCTCCCCCGCTTCCACTGTTCCGACCCCAGTAGTGTGCACGACCATCCCGGCTATCGCGTCCACACGGCTCACACCGCCGCGCCGCGGTAGGCGATCTCGCGGGCGGCGTCCATGTAGGCCATCGCGCCGCTGGAACCCGGATCGTAGGTCATGACCGACTGGCCATAACTCGGCGCCTCGGAGACGCGCACGCTCCGCGGGATCAGCGTGTTCAGGACCCGGTCGCTGAAGTGGGACCGGACCTCCTCGGCCACCTGGGAGGCGAGCCGGGTGCGGCCGTCGTACATCGTCAGCAGGATCGTGGACAGGTCCAGCGTGGGGTTCAGGTGGGCCTTCACCAGCTCCACGTTGCGGAGCAGCTGGCCGAGGCCCTCCAGCGCGTAGTACTCGCACTGGATGGGGATCAACAACTCGTTCGCGGCCATCAGCGCGTTGACGGTCAGCAGGCCGAGCGAGGGCGGGCAGTCGATGAGGATGTAGTCGAACTCGATGGCGTCGTAGGCGGCCAGCGCACGCTGGAGCCGGGACTCACGGGCCACCATCGAGACCAGCTCGATCTCGGCACCGGCCAGGTCGATGGTGGCCGGGGCGCAGTAGAGCCCCGGCATGTCCGGGACCTCCTTCACCACCTCGATGAGGGGCACGTCCTCCACCAGGACCTTGTACATGTCCGGCACGTCGCCGCGGTGCTCGATGGAGAGCGCGGTGGAGGCGTTGCCCTGCGGGTCGAGGTCCACCACCAGGACGCGCTGCCCGTGCATGGACAGCGCCGCGGCGAGGTTCACCGACGTGGTGGTCTTCCCCACCCCGCCCTTCTGGTTGGCGACGGTGAAGATCCGGGTCTTCGGCGGCCGCGGCCAGTCGCCGTCCCGGGTCCCCGGGACACCGCCGGAGGGGACCGCGGTCGTCTGGGCCGATGTTTCACGTGAAACCACTGAACTGAGTGCCTCTCGTACCAGCGGCGAATCGCCGGGGTTAAGGGGGGTCTGAGTCACGGTCGTCGTCCTTCCGGCCGGCCCGGCCGATCCGGCCTGGATCGGCCTCACCGCCTCCGGCCTCACTGCGTCCGGCTTCACTGTGCCCGGCCTCGCCGGCTCCGGTCTCCCGGGCTCCGCCCGCACTCCCCCGGCCGGCCGTACGACGGGGATCGCCGGTACCGGCCAGCCCAGACCGGAAGATCCTCCGATCCGCCGGGAGAGGGGGGCTTCGGGCCAGCCGAGACCGCCCGTCATGGTGACGATCGCGCTTTCACGGTCATCCACTGGCCTCTACTCGCTTTGCTCGATCCGGCTACTCGCCTCGTCCTCGCTTCGGACGTGAAGCGCGGACCTTCCGGCGAGAGGCCTGCCGTTCTCCTCCGGGGGCCCGACCGGCGACCACCCGGATGAGAGTTGCAGGCGGCTCGACCTTACCGTGCCCGACCGAGACAAGTTCGGCGCTCCGCACTCCACTGGAGCGCAATTGCGTCTCGGCCTCCGCCAGCTCCTCCGCCGCGCGCTCCCCCTTCATCGCCAGCAGCTGTCCGTTCTCGCACAGCAACGGCAGGGACCATTTCAGCAACCGGTCGAGCGGCGCCACCGCCCGCGCGGAGACGACGTCGAACTCTCGCCTGCCGCCGAACTCCTCGGCCCGGCCGCGCAGCACTTCGACGTTGTCGAGCTTCAGGGCCTCCACGCACTCCTCCAGGAACACCGTCCGGCGCAGCAGCGGCTCCAGGAGCGTGACGGAGACGTCGGGCCGGACGATCGCCAGCACGAGGCCGGGCAGCCCGGCGCCGGAACCGATGTCCACCAGCCGGACCTCGGCCGGAACCGCATCGGCGACCACCGCGCAGTTGAGGAGGTGGCGATCCCAGATCCGGGGGACCTCGCGGGGACCGAGCAGCCCGCGCACCACCCCGGGACCGGCCAGCAGCTCCGCGAACGCCTCCGCCCTGGCCCAGGCGTCACCGGTGAACACCTCGCGGGCAACCTCGGGAGGCTCGGGCAACTGGTCGCTCACTGGATGATCACTCTTTCCTTGGAATCCGCAGGCCGGCCCCTGAGGCGCGGGCCGTCGCCGACAGGCGCTACCAAACCGCGAGCGTACCTGAAGTCCAGCGCTCGAACTGGCAAGCGGATATCCGCGCCGGGTGCGGGGCAAGAGCGGTCCCGGAGGATGCGGGGCCGTACGGAGGGCGCGACGTGACCGACGCCACAGGGCGGGCGGGGACGTGCGGCGCCCGGGGTCCGGGTGCGGTGAGACCCGGATCGGCCCGGCGCTTACGTCCGTGCGGCGGAAACCCCGATGCGGCAGGTGATCGGGTGGCCGGAACCTCTTGTTTCACACCGGATGGCACATCGAGCCGGCCGATGTCATCCGGCGACCGGCCGGCTCCGTCGGCTACAGGCTGGGGACAGGAAAGATTGTGGACAGGAAAAGCTGTGCACACGAAAGGCTGTGGGCGACACGAAGGGCCGTGGACACGAAGGGCCGCAAAAAAAGCCGCCGCCCCCGGATCTCCGGGGGCGGCGGCCCTGTGACGTACGGCGCCGCTACGCGGGGAGGACCACCACGAAACGGCGGGGCTCCTCGCCCTCGGACTCGCTCCGCAGCCCCGCCGCCGCCACGGCGTCATGCACGATCTTGCGCTCGAAGGGGGTCATCGGCCGCAGCGCCTTCGGCTCACCGGAGCGCTTGACGTCGGCGGCCACCTTCGTGCCGAGTTCCTTGAGCTCGGCACGGCGACGGTCGCGGTAGCCGCCGATGTCGAGCATGAGGCGGGAGCGCTCGCCCGTCTGGCGGTGGACCGCGAGCCGGGTGAGCTCCTGGAGCGCCTCGAGGACCTCGCCGTTGGCGCCCACCAGGTCGCCGCCCTTGATGTCCACGACCGACACGACGGCGCGGTCGCCCTCGACGTCCATGTCGATGTCGCCGTCGATGTCGGCGATGTCGAGCAGACCTTCGAGGTAGTCGGCGGCGATCTCACCCTCCTGCTCCAGGGCTGCGAGATCGGGAGCCGCCTTGCTCGCGGTCTCCTGCTGGGCCTCGGTCACGTCCAGCCACTCCTTCGTGCTGTCGGGATGGGTCTGTCGGGCGGCACCCGCTAGGACTTCTTTCCACCTGTCCGCTTGCTGCGCGGCTGGCGGGTCGGCTGGTTACGGGTGACCTTGGGCGCCGGCGGCGCGGGCGGGGCCTCGGGCTCCGGAGCGGTCTTCCTGACCTTGCTCAGCAGACCGGGCTTGGGAGCGGGGGTGACCACGTTGCCCTTGGCGTCGATCACCGGCGCCGGGTGGCGGCTGTAGAACCAGTGCTGCTGCCCGAGCGTCCACAGGTTGGTGGTGACCCAGTAGAGGATCAGGCCGAGGGGGAAGTTGAGCGAGAAGATCGCGAACAGCGGCGAGATGTACATCAGGATCTTCTGCTGCTGCGCCATCGGGTTGTCCGGCATCTGCGCCATCGAGCGGGTCACGCTCTGCCGGACGGTGAGGAAGGTGGTCAGCGAGCTGACCGCCACGAAGATGGCGAGAACGATCTTGGCGAGGACCGGGTCGGCGCCCAGTTTGATGACATCGGCCGAGTCCCAGAAGAACGTCGACGGAAGCGGGGCACCGAAGATGTGCGCGGCCCGGGCGTCGTTCACCAGAGCCTGCGACATGCCGAACTTCGGCTGACCGGCCGCCATCGCCTGCAGCACGGTGAACATCGAGATGAAGATCGGGAACTGGGCCAGGATCGGCAGGCAGCCGCCGAGCGGGTTGGCCCCCGCTCCCTGGTACAGCGCCATGACCTCCTGGTTCATGCGCTGCTTGTCGTTCTTGTAGCGCTTGCGCAGCTCCTGAACCTTGGGCGCGAGCTCCTGCATCTTCTTCGACGAGCGCATCTGCTTGAGGAAGAGCGGGAAGATCAGGATTCGCATCAGCACGGTGAGCGTGATGATGGTCAGTCCCCAGTTGAGGCCGCTGTCCCTCGGGATGAAGGTGCTGTAGCCCTCGTGAATCCAGGTGATGACTTGCGCGACGGCTGTGTAAAGCCAGTTGAGCCAGGACAGCTCCACCGAGCTAGCTCCCTTGCGTTTCGTTGGACCGGACCGGGCGTGGTGGCACCGGGTCTAAACCCCCGGGATGGAATGGGTGGCAACGCCCGATTCTCCGGATCGTCAGCCATGTGCCGCGCAACGCGCCGTGTACGGCGATCGCCTCGAGACCGTAGGCGCTGCACGAAGGATGGAAACGGCAACGGGGACCCAGCAGCGGGCTCACGAAGGTCCGGTAGAACCGGATGGGAGCCATCAGGGTCCTGGCGGCCGGGGAGGCCCCGGTGAGCTGCTCTTGCGCCGTCATCGTCGTCCGTCCATGCGAGTCTCGGGAGACTCTCGCCGCCTGAGTAAACGATCCAGCGCGCTGTCGAGTTCGGCGGCAAGGCGCTCGTTTTGCGCGGACGCGGCCGGTGGATTGGCGCGTACAACCAGCAGGCTACCCCGCGGGAGCCGATCGAGTCGGTCCCGCACCAGGTGTCTCAACTGGCGTTTGACTCGGTTGCGGACGACGGATCCCCCCACCGCGCGGCTCACCACGAAGCCGACCAGAGGCGGCTCGTCGGTCTGCTCGCGCACGCGAAAATGCGCGACCAGGGTGGGGCGGCCTGCACGGCCGCCCTTCCTGACCGCGTCGGCGAACTCCTCGCCCCGGCGCATGCGGGACCCGGACGGCAACACGAGAGGACCTTCTCGACCCTGGGCAGGTACGGCTGTCGCCCGCCGGTGACATGACCGGCGGGCGAGAGGACGTCACTGCCTGGCCCGGCGGACCGGGCACGAGGGATGAGGTGTCAGGCGGAGAGCTCGGCGCGGCCCTTGCGGCGGCGGGCGGCCAGGATCGCGCGACCGGCGCGGGTGCGCATACGCAGCCGGAAACCGTGGGTCTTCGCGCGACGGCGGTTGTTCGGCTGGAAAGTACGCTTGCTCACGAGTGGGCTCCAGGCTTCAAAACGCGCCCCCAGCACATGGGGACGCTCGACAGTGGCTGGCCTGCCGGATGCGGGGCATGCGAAATAGCCGCCGCGTGGCAAGCCGACCGTCGTACGTTACGGGGCGAACGCGCCCCAGGTCAAACCGGCGAAGCGGGCGCCGAAGAGTTTTCCACAGGCCCACAAGGTGCTTTTCCCCTGCCGTAACTTTGTCCACAGGATGTGAACCCAGCCTCTCCACACTGCCACTAGTCTGTGGACAACGTCTTGAACACCTCTGTGGACAGAGACTACTGTCAGCCCTCCCAACCCTTCTCTCCGCTGCCGAAACGCGGCTTGGCTGTCAGTACGGGACTGTGCACAGCGTGTGGATTCGGTGTGGATTCCGAGCCGACGTCGCCGGAGATCCGCACGGTGCCGGCGTGTGGACAACGAGAGAGTCCGATGCGCTCGGCAGCCATCGGTGTGGATAAACGGATCGCGGTGAGCTTGCGGGGGCCGCGTCGGGAGGAGGAAGCCGAGCCATGGACGCAGTGGACCTCGGCGCGGTCTGGGCCCAGGTGCTGAGGCACTCGCTCAACGAGGACGTCTCGCCCGTGCACCGCGCCTGGCTCGCCCAGACCCGGCCCTTCGGGCTCATGCACGACACCGTGGTGCTCGCCGCCCCCACCGACTTCGCCAGGGACGTCCTGGAGGGCAAGCTCCGCCCGATGCTGACCCACGCGCTCTCCCAGGAGATCGGCAGCCCGATGCGGTTCGTCGTGGTGGTCGACCCCTCCGTCGCCAAATCCGACGACGAGGACGGCTCGACGGGGACCGGGGCGCATCCCCAGGCATCCCAGCAGGGTTATCCCCAGGGCAACGGGATGCAGCAGGGTTATCCGCAGCCCGCGGCCCCGCCGTCGCACGGGCCGTCCGGCGCTCCGCCCCGCTTCCCGATCCCGGGGCCCGCCGGCGCCCCTCCCGCCGAGTATCCCCAGCACCAGCCGCAGGCCCAGCCCTTCTCCTATCCCTATTCGCGCATGGAGGAGCCGGCCCAGCCCTACCTGCCCGCCGAGTCCCCGGCGCCGCCGCCGGTCGAGCGGGGGTCCGGATACGGCCGTGGCGGATACACCCCGCAGCCCCCCGCCTCGCGTGCGGAGACGGACGGTTTCAACCGCCCGGCCCCGGGCCCCGTGCCGAACCCGGCGCCGGCGCCCGCACAGAACCGGTGGGACACCCGGGCGGGCGGCGGCCGTACGGCCAAGGAACCCGGGAAGCTGAACCCGAAGTACACCTTCGAGACGTTCGTCATCGGTTCCAGCAACCGCTTCGCGCACGCCGCCGCGGTCGCGGTGGCCGAGGCGCCGGCCAAGGCGTACAACCCGCTGTTCATCTACGGCGACTCCGGTCTGGGCAAGACCCACCTGCTGCACGCGATCGGTCACTACGCGCAGAGCCTCTACGACGGCGCGCGGGTGAGATACGTCAGCTCCGAGGAGTTCACCAACGACTTCATCAACTCCATCCGCGACCACAAGGCCGACAACTTCCGGGGCCGGTACCGGGCTGTGGACATCCTGCTGGTGGACGACATCCAGTTCCTGGAGGGCAAGGAGCAGACGCAGGAGGAGTTCTTCCACACCTTCAACACCCTGCACAACGCCAACAAGCAGATCGTCATCTCCAGCGACCGGGCGCCCAAGCAGCTCGTCACTCTGGAGGACCGGCTGCGCAACCGGTTCGAGTGGGGACTGATCACCGACGTCCAGCCGCCCGAGCTGGAGACCCGCATCGCGATCCTGCGCAAGAAGGCGATCCAGGAGGGCCTGGCCGCCCCGCCCGAGGTGCTCGAGTACATCGCCAGCCGCATCTCCACCAACATCCGCGAGCTCGAGGGCGCGTTGATCAGGGTGACCGCGTTCGCCAGCCTGAACCGGCAGTCGGTGGACCTGCAGCTCACCGAGGTCGTGCTCAAGGATCTGATCACCGAGGACGCCGACTCCGAGATCACCATCGCCACGATCATGGCCTCCACCGCGACCTACTTCGGGCTGTCGATCGAGGACCTGTGCGGCACCTCCCGCTCGCGGGTCCTGGTCACCGCCCGTCAGATCGCGATGTACCTGTGCCGGGAGCTCACCGACATGTCGCTCCCCAAGATCGGCCAGCAGTTCGGCGGCCGTGACCACACCACGGTCATGCACGCCGACAGGAAGATCCGCTCGCTCATGGCGGAGCGGCGCTCGATCTACAACCAGGTCAACGAGCTGACCACCCGGATCAAGCAGCAGTCGCGCAACGGCTGAAGGACTTTTCCCCGGGTGATGCACAGCCTGTGGAAAACCTTGTGGATCACCGATCGGCCCGCGACGGAAGATCGACTGGGGCTCCGACCATGATCAACATCGGATCAGAGAACGTGAACGGTTTTCAGCAGATGTGGACAACCCTGGGGAGAACCTGGGGAGAACCTGTTGGTAACTCGTGGATAACGTGTGGACGCCCTGTGGGCGGACTTATCCCCAGGCACAAAACGGACTCCTACCCCGTGGATAACCTGGGGAAACCTCGCCGATACTCGTGGATAAGTTGGGGACAGCGGAGCCCCTGTCTGGGGACGGCCTGTGGGTATCCTCCGGGCATCCACAGACGGGCGAGTTACCCACACCCTTCACCCACAACCCCGGTGGATGAAAAAACAGGTGGCGACCTGCGGAAACACTGGTCTTCCACAGTTTCCACAGCCCCTACTGTGATGACTCCACTTATCTCTCTAAGGGAAAACTCAAGACCCATAGAAGAGTTCCCGGGGAGCGCACGTGCGGGACAGTGAACACTTGAACCCAAGGCAGCGAAGGCACCGAGCGGACAGCGCTCGACACACAGGAGGCAGATCCACGTGATGTTCCGGGTCGACCGAGACGTACTCGCCGAGGCGGTCGCATGGACGGCACGCAGCCTGCCGGCGCGTCCCTCCGTGCCGGTGCTGGCCGGCATGCGTCTGGAGGTCACGGAGAGCGGCCAGCTCAAGCTCTCCGGCTTCGACTACGAGGTCTCCGCCGAGGTGACCCTCGAACCGCAGACGGGTGAGCCGGGCGTGGTCCTCGTCTCCGGCAAGCTCCTCGCAGAGATCACCCGCGCGCTCCCCGCACAGCCTGTGGATTTCGTGGTGGACGGGATGAAGGCCGTCGTCACCTGCGGCAGCGCCCGGTTCACACTTCTCACCATGCCTGTGGAGGACTACCCCTCCCTGCCGGTCATGCCCCCGGCCGCCGGCCGGGTGGGCAGCGACGTGTTCGCCTCGGCCGTCGGCCAGGTCGCGGTCGCCACCGGCAAGGACGACACCCTGCCCATGCTGACCGGCGTGCGGGTGGAGATCGAGGGCGACACGGTCACCCTCGCCGCCACCGACCGCTACCGCCTCGCCGTACGCGAGCTGAAGTGGCAGCCCGAGCAGCCCGACATCTCGGCGATCGCCATGATCCCCGGCAAGACCCTCGCGGACGCGGCCAAGGCCCTGGGCGCGACCGGCGCCGAGGTGGAGATCGCGATGAGCTCCGTCGGCGGCACCGGGGAGGGGATGATCGGTTTCTCCAGCGCCGGCCGGCGCACCACGACCCGGCTCCTCGACCCGGAGTTCCCCAAGTACCGCTCGTTGCTGCCCACCGAGTTCTCGGCCCGCGCGGACCTGCCCGTGGGCAGCTTCGTCGAGGCCGTCAAGCGTGTGGCCCTGGTCGCCGAGCGCAACACCCCGATCCGGATGGCCTTCCGCGACGGCGAGGTCGTCCTGGAGGCGGGCAGCGGCGACGAGGCCCAGGCGGTGGAGGTCCTGCCGGTGGACTTCGAGGGCGACGACATCAACATCGCCTTCAACCACCAGTTCCTGCTGGAGGGCCTGGGAGCGATCGACTCCGACGTCGCGCGCCTGCAGATGACCACCTCGACCAAGCCCGCCATCCTCACCGGCGGCAAGCCCGTGGAGGACGGGGGCGTTCCCGACTACCGCTACCTGATCATGCCGATCCGCCTGTCGAGCTGATCCGGGCACGCCGGGTGCGGCAGCCGTTCCCCGGAGCCCCTGCGGCCCGCTGAGGTGACCCCTGGGACGGGCGGGACGGGTGCGGGCTGGGAAACCGTGCGAGCGCGCGGCGAGGCGGGCACAGAGCCGCTCAGCGCCGCCCGCCCCGCCGCGGTCGCGAAGCGCGTCTCCGGCTGAGGTCTGCACCGCCTGTGGACAACTGGCGGGGACGACCGGCGGGGACGCGGACACGCGAGGTGCGGCGGTCATCCCCGCCTGTGGAGGAACGGCCGGACCTCCACAGGCGGGTTCTCCACACCTGTGGGAAGATCTCCACCGGCTCGGCGCGGGGGCCGGTGGGGCCTTGACGACCGGGTCGTTCCCGGCCCGACGCCTATCCATGGTGAGCACGCCCCCGCGTGGGTACTTGTGGATGAGGCCGGACGGTCGGGGCCGGCCGCGCGCATCGGCCCGGAGGACGCCCTCCCCGGCCCCTCGGGCGATCCCGCAGGAGGGACCGCCGAGCCGGTACGGCTTGCGCGGGCCCGCCCGGCACCGGGTGGATGATGGAACCCTGAAGGGGGTGCTCGAATGCAGATCGGCATGGTCGGGCTTGGGAAGATGGGCGGCAACATGGCCGAGCGCCTGCGCCGCGGCGGCCACGACGTCGTGGGCTATGACCGGGATCCGGCGGTCAGCGACGTCTCGAGCCTGAAGGAGCTGGTGGACCGGCTCCAGGCGCCGCGGGCGGTGTGGGTCATGGTGCCCGCGGGAGCACCGACCCAGGCGACGATCGAGGAGCTCGGGGAGCTGCTCTCGGCCGGGGACATCGTCGTCGACGGCGGCAACTCCCACTATGTGGACGACCAGAGGCACGGCGCGGAGCTCGCGACCAAGGGGATCGGCTTCGTCGACTGCGGCGTGAGCGGCGGCGTCTGGGGCCTGGAGAACGGCTACGCCCTGATGACAGGAGGGGCCGGGAGCGACATCGAGCGGCTCAGGCCGATCTTCGAGACCCTCAAGCCTCCGGGCGAGGACGGCTTCGTGCACGCCGGTCAGATCGGGGCGGGCCACTTCGCCAAGATGGTCCACAACGGTGTCGAGTACGGCATGATGCAGGCCTTCGCCGAGGGCTGGGAGCTGCTGGAGGCCGCCGACATCGTGACCGACGTGCCCGGCGCGTTCAAGAGCTGGCGGACGGGCACCGTGATCCGCTCGTGGCTGCTCGACCTGCTGGTCCGCGCGCTCGAGGAGGACGAGGACCTGTCGGAGCTGCGCGGCTACGCCCAGGACTCCGGCGAGGGCCGGTGGACGGTGCAGGCGGCCGTGGAGCACGCGGTGCCGCTGCCCGTCATCACCGCCGCGCTGTACGCGCGGTTCGCCTCGCGCCAGGAGGACTCTCCGGCCATGAAGGTCGTGGCGGCCCTGCGCAACCAGTTCGGCGGCCACGCCGTCACCTCCAAGGCCGGAGAGGTCGACAAGGGCGCCGACGCCCCGGGCGCCGACGTCGTCCCGCCGGTCGAGGCCCAGAAGTAGCACCGGCCGCGGCCCGCGCGTTCCCGCGGGCCGCGGTCCCCACCCTGTGGACGGCCCACGACCCGTGGGCCGTCCACAGGGTGGGGACCGTCTGTGGACGGTCCGGCCGTACCGCGCCCTCCGTCCACAGGGGACGTGCCCCGTCCACAGGCGTGCTTCTCCAGCCCCCGGAGGAACGAGAAGGTACTAACGTAACGGGGTGCACGTAGCCCACCTCTCGCTCACCGACTTCCGGTCCTACGACACGGTCGACCTCGGTCTGGAACCGGGTGTCACGACGTTCGTCGGCCCGAACGGGCAGGGCAAGACCAACCTGGTCGAGGCGCTGGGCTATGTGGCGACGCAGTCGAGCCACCGGGTCGCCACCGACGCGCCGCTGGTACGGCAGGGCGCGGCGCGGGCCATCGTGCGCTCGGTGGTCGTGCGCGACGACCGGCGGGCCCTGGTCGAGCTGGAGATCAACCCGGGCAGGGCCAACCGGGCCAGGCTGAACCGCTCGCCCGTCTCCCGGCCGCGCGACGTCATCGGGCTGCTGCGCACGGTGCTGTTCGCCCCCGAGGACCTGGCCCTGGTCAAGGGCGACCCCGCCGAGCGGCGTCGTTTCCTGGACGACCTGCTGGTGGCCAGGACGCCCCGGTTCGCCGGAGTCCGGGCCGACTACGACCGGGTGCTCAAGCAGCGCGGCGCCCTGCTGCGCACCGCGGCCCAGGCCCGGCGGGGGAGCCGGAGCGGGCGTCGGGCGGAGAGCGACTCGGGGTTCGCGGCGGCCGGGGCCGGAGACGTGCTGAGCACCCTGGAGGTGTGGGACGCGCACCTGGCCCGGCAGGGCGCGGAGCTGCTGGCGGCGCGGCTGGAGCTGGTCGAGGCGCTGCGCCCGCTGGTCGCCGCCTCCTACGCCGCCCTCGCGCCGGGCTCCGCCGCCGCCGGTCTCGAATACCGGGGCACGCTGTCCACCGCCGCGGACGGTTCTCCCCCGCCCGCCGTACAGCCCGGCGGATCGGGAGATCCGGTGGCGGCCGGCGCCGCGGCTTTCGACCGGGCCGCGCTCGAACAGGCGCTCCGCGCCGGCCTGCTGGAGGTCAGGAACGCGGAGCTGGAGCGCGGCGTCACCCTCGTCGGCCCGCACCGCGACGACCTGTTCCTCGGCCTGGGGGAGCTGCCCGCCCGCGGCTACGCCAGCCACGGCGAGTCCTGGTCGTTCGCCCTGGCGCTCCGGCTGGCCGCCTACGACCTGCTCCGGGCGGACGGCGGCGACCCGGTGCTGATCCTCGACGACGTCTTCGCCGAGCTCGACGCCCAGCGCCGCCGCCGCCTGGCCGAGCTCGTCGGCTCCGCCGAGCAGGTGCTGATCACCGCGGCGGTCCCCGACGACGTGCCGCCTGAGCTGTCCGGGGCCCGGTTCGACGTGACCGAAGGGAGCGTGGCCCGTGTCCGATGACCCGACCCTCGCGGGCGACCCGAGCCGGCGGGCTCAGGGCGCGAAGGCCGCGCGGCCCCCCGGGACCGCGCCGTCCTCTCCTGAGGCCGAACCCGGTGCCGCGCGGGGGGCCGGCGGGCCGGTCCCCGAGCCGGGGAGCGTCAAGGGCGTGGCGGCCAGGGGCGCCGCCCTGGCGAGGGAGAAGCTGGCCCAGGCCAAGGCCGACGCGGCCAGGCGGGGTCAGCTCCCCCGCCGTGAGCCCCGGCGCAAGGCAGCCGGGTCGCTCAGGTCCTCGGGGGATCCCCAGCCCCTCGGCCGGGCCATCGCCGACCTGCTCTCCGACCGGAAATGGGAGGAACCGGCCGCGGTGGGCGGGGTGTTCGGGCGCTGGCATGAGATCGTCGGCCCCGACATGGCGGCGCACACCAGACCGGAGAGCTTCGCCGACGGCGAGGTCCGGGTGATCGCCGACTCCACGGCCTGGGCGACCCAGTTGCGGCTGCTGGCCGGGACGCTGGTCAGGCGGCTGAACGAGGAGCTCGGCGACGGGACGGTGCAGCGGGTGAAGGTGGAGGGGCCGCAGAACGCCCCCCGGCCCAGCGGTGGTCTCCGGGTGACCGGAAGTCGCGGCCCGGGCGACACTTACGGCTGACCGGACGGCGAAAAAACGGATCAGCGGGCACTGTGGCGCGATGACCCCCGTCCCCGTAGGGGGATGCCGGAAGCGGTGATCGACGCGCGAGAGAGGCTTTCAGAGCCCTGGAATGCCGCATCATCCCCCGCGAACCGCTAGAATGAAATCGGATTCCGGACACGTCCGTTTGCGTGTCACCCCGGCCCGTGAGCCGATTCCCCTGGGTGAACGCATCGGGGCATTCACGACGGTGACGGACGGCGGGGCTGAGCGTTCTCCCGCCGCGTGTCCTCGGCAGGAGGATTTCACACTTGTCCTACGACGCTAGCTCAATCACCGTTCTCGAAGGACTTGAGGCGGTCCGTAAGCGCCCGGGTATGTACATCGGATCGACCGGGGAACGCGGCCTCCACCACCTCGTCTACGAGGTCGTGGACAACTCGGTCGACGAGGCCCTGGCCGGGCACGCCGACAGGATCGAGGTCACGCTCCTCGCCGACAACGGCGTCCGGGTCGTCGACAACGGCCGCGGCATCCCCGTCGGCATGCACCCTGTCGAGAAGCGTCCCGCGGTCGAGGTCGTCCTCACCGTCCTGCACGCCGGCGGCAAGTTCGACAGCAAGTCCTACGCGGTCTCCGGCGGCCTGCACGGCGTGGGCGTCTCCGTGGTCAACGCGCTGTCCACCAGGTTGGAGGTGGAGATCCGCCGCGACGGGCACTACTGGCGGCAGAGCTACGCCGACACCCGGCCCACCGGCCCGCTGGTCAAGGGCGAGGAGACCGGCGAGACCGGCACCTCGATCACCTTCTGGGCCGACGAGTCCATCTTCGAGACCACCACGTGGAACTTCGAGACCCTCTCCCGGCGCTTCCAGGAGATGGCCTTCCTCAACAAGGGCCTGACGATCTCCCTGCGGGACGAGCGGCCCGACCACATCGACGACGAGGCCGTCGAGGTCGTCTACTACTACGAGGGCGGCCTGTCCGACTTCGTCGGGCACCTCAACTCCAAGAAGGACGCCGCCCACGCCTCGGTGATCGACTTCGAGGAGCACGGCGACGGCATCTCCGTCGAGATCGCCATGCAGTGGAACAACTCCTACAGCGAGTCGGTCTACACCTTCGCCAACACCATCAACACGGCCGAGGGCGGCACCCACGAGGAGGGCTTCCGCGCCGCGCTGACGTCGATCGTCAACCGCTACGCGCGCGAGCAGAAGTTCCTCAAGGAGGGCAAGGACGACAACCTGACCGGTGAGGACATCCGCGAGGGTCTCACCGCGATCATCTCGGTGAAGCTGGCCGACCCGCAGTTCGAGGGCCAGACCAAGACCAAGCTGGGCAACACCGAGGCCAAGTCGTTCGTCCAGAAGGCCTGCAACGACCACCTGCGCGACTGGTTCGAGCGCAACCCGGGCGAGGCCAAGGAGATCATCAGCAAGTCGCTGCAGGCCTCCCGCGCGCGCATCGCCGCCCGCCAGGCCCGCGACCTGACCCGGCGCAAGTCGCTGCTGGAGTCCGGTTCCGGCCTGCCCGGCAAGCTGGCCGACTGCCAGTGGAGCGACCCGGAGAAGTGCGAGCTGTTCATCGTCGAGGGCGACTCGGCGGGCGGCTCTGCCAAGGGCGGGCGCGACTCCAAGTTCCAGGCCATCCTGCCCATCCGCGGCAAGATCCTGAACGTGGAGAAGGCACGCATCGACAAGGTGCTGAAGAACACCGAGGTCCAGGCACTGATCACGGCCATGGGCACCGGCGTGCACGACGAGTTCGACATCGCCAAGCTCCGCTACCACAAGCTCATCCTGATGGCCGACGCCGACGTCGACGGCCAGCACATCAACACGCTGCTGCTGACGCTGCTGTTCCGCTTCATGCGGCCGCTGATCGAGGCCGGGCACGTCTACCTCTCCCAGCCTCCGCTCTACAAGATCAAGTGGGACCGCCGGGGCGAGGACGCCTCCTACGCGTACTCCGACGCCGAGCGCGACGCGATCATCGAGGCCGGCATCGCCGCGGGCAAGCGCGACCCCCGCCTGCACGACGGCATCCAGCGCTTCAAGGGTCTGGGCGAGATGAACGCCTCCCAGCTCTGGGAGACCACGATGAACCCGGACACCCGGGTGCTCCGCCTGGTCACCCTCGACGACGCGGCCCAGGCCGACGACCTGTTCAGCGTTCTCATGGGTGAGGACGTCGAGGCCCGCCGCTCCTTCATCATCAGGAACGCACGAGACGTGCGTTTCCTCGATGTGTAGCGGCAGCCGTACGGACCCTCCCCGACTTTCGAAAAGGACCCACCACTCGTGACGGAACTGAACACTCCGCCCGCAGAGCGCATCGAGCCGGTCGACATCCAGTCGGAGATGCAGCGCAGCTACATGGACTACGCGATGTCCGTCATCGTGTCCCGCGCGCTGCCCGACGTCCGCGACGGGCTCAAGCCGGTGCACCGCCGCGTTCTCTACGCCATGTACGACGGCGGCTACCGTCCCGACCGCGGATACTTCAAGTGCTCGCGTGTGGTCGGCGACGTCATGGGCTCCTACCACCCGCACGGTGACAGCTCGATCTACGGCACGGTGGTGCGGCTGGCGCAGCCCTGGGCGCTGCGCTACACGCTGGTCGACGGCCAGGGCAACTTCGGGTCGCCGGGCAACGACATGCCCGCCGCCATGCGGTACACCGAGTGCAAGCTCGCGCCGATCGCCATGGAAATGATCCGTGACATCGACAAGGACACCGTCGACTTCCAGCCCAACTACGACGGGCGCTCCCAGGAGCCGCTGGTCCTTCCGTCCCGCTTCCCGAACCTCCTGGTCAACGGGTCGGCCGGCATCGCGGTCGGCATGGCGACCAACATCCCGCCGCACAACCTGCGTGAGGTGGCCGAGGGCGTCAAGTGGGCCCTGCAGAATCCCGAGGCGAGCGACGACGAGCTTCTCGAGGCGCTGATCGAGCGGGTCAAGGGCCCCGACTTCCCCACCGGCGCGCTCATCGTGGGCCGCCGCGGCATCGACGACGCCTACCGGACCGGGCGCGGCTCGATCACCATGCGGGCGATCGTCGAGGTCGAGGAGGACGCCAAGGGCCGCCAGTGCCTGGTCGTCACCGAGCTGCCCTACATGGTCAACCCGGACAACCTGGCGCTGTCGATCGCCGAGTCGGTCAAGGACGGCCGGATCAGCGGCATCGCCGACGTCCGTGACGAGAGCTCCTCCCGGGTCGGCCAGCGCCTGGTGATCGTGCTCAAGCGCGACGCGGTCGCCAAGGTCGTGCTGAACAACCTCTACAAGCACACGCAACTGCAGACCACCTTCGGCGCCAACATGCTCGCCCTGGTGGACGGCGTGCCTCGGACGCTCAGGCTGGACCAGTTCGTCCGCCACTACATCGACCACCAGATCGAGGTCGTGGTCCGCCGGACCCGCTACCTGCTGCGCAAGGCCGAGGAGCGGGCCCACATCCTGCGTGCCCTGCTCAAGGCCCTCGAACGCATGGACGAGGTCATCGCGCTCATCCGTCGCTCGCCGTCGGCCGCGGAGGCGCAGGGCGGCCTGATGACCCTGCTGGAGATCGACCAGATCCAGGCGCAGGCCATCCTCGACATGCAGCTGCGCAAGCTGGCGGCCCTGGAGCGTCAGCAGATCACCGACGAGCACGACAGCCTGATGACCCAGATCACCGAGTACCAGGCCATCCTCGCCTCGCCCGAGCGGCAGCGGACGATCGTCTTCGACGAGCTCTCCGAGGTCACCGGACGGTACGGCGACGAGCGCAAGACGGAGATCATCGCCTACGAAGGCGACATGTCCATCGAGGACCTCCTCGCCGAGGAGGACATGGTCGTCACGATCACCCGCGGCGGTTACGCCAAGCGCACCAACACCGACCTGTACCGGGCGCAGAAGCGCGGCGGGAAGGGCGTGCGCGGCGCGCAGCTACGCCAGGACGACATCGTCGACCACTTCTTCGTGACCACGACCCACCACTGGCTGCTGTTCTTCACGAACAAGGGCCGGGTCTACCGCGTCAAGGCCTACGAGCTACCCGACTCCGGCCGTGACGCCCGCGGCCAGCACCTGGCGAACCTGCTGGCCATGCAGCCCGACGAGGTCGTCATGGAGGTGCTCGCCATGCGCGACTACGACGTCGCGCCGTACCTCGTGCTGGCCACGCGGAGCGGAATGGTGAAGAAAACCCGGCTGGCGGAATACGACTCGCCGCGCTCGGGTGGCCTCATCGCCATCAATCTGCGCGAAGATGACGAGGTGATCGCAGCGCGGCTGGTATCCGAGGACGACGACCTCCTGCTGATCTCCCGAGGCGCCCAGTCCATCCGCTTCACCGCCACCGACGAGGCGCTGCGTCCGATGGGGCGGGCGACCAGCGGTGTGATCGGCATGCGCTTCCTCGAAGGGGACGAGCTTCTCGCGATGAACCGGATCGCCGACGGCGACGACGTTCTGGTCGCGACCGAAGGCGGGTATGCCAAGCGCACTCCCGCGGATCAATACCCTGTTCAGGGACGAGGCGGCAAGGGCGTGCTGACGGCGAAGATCGTCAGCGCTCGTGGCAAGCTGGTCGGCGCGGTCATGGTCAGGCCGGAGGACGAGGTCTTCGCGATCACGTCGGCCGGTGGGGTCATCCGGACCAGTGCCGGGGAGATCAAGCAGTCGGGCCGCCAGACGATGGGGGTGCGGCTGATGAATCTCGCCGAGGGGGACAGCGTCGTGGCGCTCGCCCGCAACGCCGAGGCGTTGGAAACCGAGGAAAACGGGGAAGGGGAGTAGGCCGTGAGCGCTCAGGCCGGATCTGGTCCGCGAGCGGTCTCCCCATCGACACGCAAGCAGGTGACGGAGAAGATGGACAAGACCACTGAAGCGGAAGTCGTCGAGGTGGTCGAGTCACCGGCCGACGCCAGCGCGCCTACGCCGGAGACCGACGACTCGAAGACCGACGAGTTCAAGGGCGGGTCCAAGGTGACGTCGATCGAGGACGACAAGCCGGTCGGTGACGCCACGAGGCGGATCCGTCCCGTCTCTGCCGAGGCCGACAAGCCGAGCGACTCCACAATGCGGATCCGCCCGGCCGCCGCCGAGACGGACAGGTCCTGGGCGCCGGGGAACCTCCCGTCTTCGCCGCCCCCGCCGCCGAACGTGTCCGCTCCTCCGCGGGAGACCGCCGACAGGAACTCCCCGCTGGGCATGCCGTCCCCTCCGCTGGAGATGACCGGCAACAAGAAGCAGTCGGACACCGCCCCCAGGGCACCGCGCAAGGCCCATCTGGTGCTGCGCCGGATCGAGCCCTGGTCGGCGATGAAGTTCAGCTTCGTGGTCTCGCTGGTCTGCTTCGTGGTGCTGTTCGTCGCGGTCGCGGTGCTGTACATGGTGCTCAACGGCCTGGGCGTCTTCGACTCGATCATCCAGACGGTGAACCAGCTCACCAACCCGGACGGCAAGAGCACGGCGACCTCGCTCGACATCGCCCCCTGGTTCGAGCCGGTCCGCATCCTCGGCTACACGGCCCTGATCGGTGCGGTGAACGTGGTGCTCATCACGGCCCTGTCGACCCTCGGCGCGGTGATCTACAACGTCGCCTCCGACCTGGTCGGCGGGATCGAGGTCACCTTCAGCGAGGCCGAGTAGGTGCTCCGCCGTGTTCCCCGGGCCGTACCCGGGGAACACGGCCCCGCGTATGGCGCGAGCAGGTCCCGGAGCACGGTAAGCTTTTCCCTGTCCGCGCGAAAGAGTTCGCCTCCACTCCAAGGATGCGATACGGTTTCCGCACGGTGAGGGGCTATAGCTCAGTCGGTTAGAGCGCTTCCCTGATAAGGAAGAGGTCCCAGGTTCAAGTCCTGGTAGCCCCACCTCGATAAACGCCCCGAAGCGATCACGCTCCGGGGCATTTTGCTGCAACGGGTACTGCAACGGCCTCACTCGAACAGCCCGTTCACCTTCTTGAGGGCATCCTCTCGGCTCTCCCCGTCTCCGTGCGTGTAGATCTCCATCGTGACTGAGATCCGGCTGTGCCCGAGGATCTCCATCGCGTCACGTGGTGCGACGCCCAGTTTCTTGAGCAGTGATGCGGCGGTGTGCCGCAGGTCGTGAACGCGGATCGGTCGCAGCCCGTTTGTCTCCACGATCCGAGCGAAGGACCGCGCGAGGTTACGCGGCTCGATCGGCCGTCCTGACTTGGTCGTGAACACGAGCCCAGTGTTCGCCCAGTCCTTACCCGCCTCCTCCTTGAGGATCTCCTGCCCGTCCCGCTGGATCTCCAACGCCTCACGGACGATGCCGAGGAGCGGCAGCGAGCGGTTGCCCGCCCTGGTCTTCACCGGCCCGTGATGCAGCTCCTTACCGACCCGAACAAGCTGCCGCCGGATGTTGACGTGTCCTTCCTCGAAGTCCACATCGACCCAACGGAGCCCGAGCGCTTCGCCCCGCCGCAAGCCGTACAGCAGCAGGAGCACGAAGGCCGGGTACAGAGGATCGAACCTCGCAGCCCGAAGGAAGGACCGCGCCTCATCGGCCGTCCACGGCTGATTGCGCTTGGAGTCGATTGCCGGAAGAGTCGCCAGCCGCGCGACGTTGCGAGAGATGATCTCTTCCCGCATGGCTCGCGTCAGGGCCGCGCTCAGGACATTCCGCATGACGTGAACGGTTCCGATTGCATGATCTTCCCCGTTGATCTTTCCGTTGAGGAAGGTCTGAACCTCTGCGACGGTCAGCCGGTCCAGCTTCTTCCGGCCGAGCCCCGGCTTGAGGTAGAGACGAACGATCGTCTCGTACTTGGCGAACGTGGTCTTGCGGATCGAGTGCCGGGCAACATCGTTCAACCAGTAATCCAGGTAGTCACCGACCTTCCAGGCACGGTCAGCCGCAGGCACGCCCCGGCGAGACTTGAGCTTCATTTCCTGGATCTTGGCCCGTGCCTCGTCGGCGGTCTTGCCATAGACGGTCTTGCGCTTCTCGGTACCGTCGGCGGTGAGGACGTAGACCTGCCCACACCACTTGCCGTCCGCCCGCTGGTACACGGTGCCTTCGTTGTTGGCCCGCTTGCGGCGACTCCTCTTGCGCGGTTCCTCGTCGGGGGTGCCGATCAGGGTCTTGGTCATCAGGCAGCTTCTTCCATGAGTAGGTCAACAAGTTCGGTGATCGCGGTGACCGGCACGAGGCGACGCCGACCGGCCTTGAAGGTTTTGAGCTGGCCCGAGCGGATGAACTTGTAGAGCGTCCAGCGGCTCACGCGGAGCTGTTCGGCGGCTTCTTCGACTGAGAGAACGGGGCCGTTTATCACGCGGCCTCCACCAGTGGAGGAGTTGCCGAAAGATCCGAGATGGGTCTTCCTTCGGCTCTGGCCTGGAGTTCGAGCAGTCGCGCCCGTGTTCTCTGCCGGTCGGCGATGCTTCGCAGTAGCCGTTTGGCCAGCGGGGTACGGGTCGGGTCTTTGCTGGAGACCGGGTTCCAGATGTAGCGGTGGGGGTCGTTCTCGGCGGGGTCGTCGGCAAGGCCGAGGGCGTCGAGGACCCAGGCCCGGCGGTCCTGCTTGTGCTCCCGGAGCGTCTTGTTGGACCACTTGCGGGAGACCAGGACCCGGCGACCGGCGTAGCCGAGGTGTTCGGGCTTGTGCGCCTTGCCCCGACACCGGCCCGGGACCATGCCTGCCTTGGCGTCCTTGGGCTGCACGCCGTACCGCAGCCAGTTGGCGCAGGTCGGGGAGCACGGTTCGTAGCGCAGCGCTTCCACCATCCGGGCGGCATGATCGCGGCGCGCTTGGAAGTGGGGGTCGCCGGGGTCGAGGGTGTCGCCCAGGTTCTTGGTCAGGTACTTGGACAGGTAGCGGATGCATTGATCGGCGTCCGGGGTGCCGGCGAGCACGCCTTGAACGTCGACCTGGTCCCCGAAGCGGAGCACGTGCAGGGGTTCGGCTGTTTCGTCCTGGTCGAGCTGGTCGAGGGCTTCATCCCAGGTGGGCAGGACTTCGCCGGTGACCGGGTCGAGGTAGTCACCGCTCTGCCCGTCCGGGGAGGCGGCTCCCTCGTCGAGGTCGGCTCGTGGAGACCAGACCGGCAGGTGATCGCCCTCGAAGCGGACGTCATCAACGGCAGGCCACCACACCTGGTGATAGGTGGCCGCCGCGATCTGCTTCATCTCGGTACGGGGCAGCGTGCCCCGAATGGCCATGTGCAGATGCGGGGCGAGCCGCTTCTGAGGCTCCACCGTGGCGAAGTACTGCACATCGTAGCCAGCCACCCGGCGGAGATTCTGCACGAAGCGGTCCACCAGCTTGGAGAAGTGCAGGGCATCGCGAGCGGCCCGCGCGTAGTCGTAGGCCGAGGGATCGACCGGCACGCCCTGACCGGCCCGGACACGGCCGTACGAGGGCAGGGTGAGCGTGACGAACATCGACGGCCGAAAGACCTTGCCGTCCGAACTGGTGAAGGTCCGCCCGAGGGTGGTGTCTGCCTTGGCTCGCCGGGGCAGGTCCGGGGCATCTTGCCGCCGCCGGGTGGAGCGGGAGCGCTTGGGCACCGTCCGCCCGCCGACGACGTTGCCCCGCATTCCGGCGGTGTTGATCTCCGCGTCGATCTCGGCGATCGCCTCGTCCCAGTCGGCGACGTCTTCCCCGTTGCGTTCGGCTTCGTCGCGCTTGACTTGGGTGTCGGCCCGGAACTCGATCAGCCAGCGCTGATCTTCGGTGGAGGGGTTGGGCTCGGCGATGGGTTCGTGATCCAGGTGCCAGCCTTCCCGGCATTGGGCCTTGCGGAGCTGCTTGTTGCGCTGGGCGCACGGCGGGCACTTGGCCTCTTGGGTGGTGCCGCATGGGATGTCGAACGGTTCGCTCTTGCCGGTGTGGGTGTCGAGTCGCCGGAGTTCGATGGGCCGGATGCAGACGCCGTTGAGTTTGGCGACTTCCACCGCGACATCCAGAGCCAAGGGCAGGGTGTCGCGGACGGTGCGGGGGAGCTTGGGATCGGAGGCCGGAGGGAGGGCGGGGGTTTCGGTCACATGGCCTCCCTGTCATCGATCCCGGAGTGGTCGATCAGGTCCGCCAGGAGCCGGTACGTGGAGCTGTAGGGGTGCCGGTAGACGCGGACCCCGTCGAGCCGATAGGCGAGCACGGGCTGACAGGGTTCCGCTCCCCCGGCGGCGATGATCGGGCGTGTCTGGATCCGGTGGATCTCGGCGCGGGTGCCCTCGATAGTGATCTTCATCAGACTCGCTCCTCCGTCCGGATCGGCTCGGCGAGTTCGCCGGTGAACAGGGCGGCCATGTCACGGATGTCGGGATCAGAGACATAGGCCGCGCGCACCCGGATCGGGTCGGGCGAGGTCTCCAGCCGCACGTACGCCACGCCCGCGCCCTGCTCCGGGATGGAGGAGATGTGATCGGCCAGCGCCCCGCGATCACGGGCACCGTCCCCGAGGACCATGTCCACCTGTTCCGACTCGTCCAGCCGGAGCGCGATCTTGTCGGGGAACAGGTTGCGGATGGTGAGCACGTCCTTGCGGGGGTCCTGGAGAGCCGCCATGACGCCGATGCCGACCGCGCGGCCCTGGGTGGTCAAGGTGGCCAGCGCCGCCATGATGCGCGCCTTGAGGGCCTTGTCCTGCTGGTAGGCGGTCAGGAACGCGACCTCATCGACGATGACCAGGATGAACGGATCTTCCAGGGTCGCGGTGTGGTTGCGCTGGACCCCGGCGAAGCGGGCAGCCCGCTCCTGCATGATCTTCACGGCCTCGTCGAGGAGATCGGCGCACTCGGCCGGAGTCGCGGCGTACCGCTTGCCGAACAGGTCGCGACCGAAGGACAGCTCCATGAGCTTGGGATCCAGCGCCCAGACCTCAGCCAGGCCCACCCACATGGCCGGGATCAGACCCCGGATCGTGGACCACAGGAACGAGCCCTTGCCCGCCCCAGTGGCCCCGGCGATCAGGACGTGAGTGCCATGGACCTTGAGCCGGTACGGCCTGCCGTCCTCGCGCTTGCCGATCTCGACCGGCCCCAGCGAGACCGTCTCGGCCAGCGGCACGGCCGGTAAGGGCACGGCCAGAGGGTCACGCCGGGGGAAGGTCAGCAGCAGGCGGCCCGAGCGTTGGACCGCGACCCGGCAGGAGGCCGCGCCGAAGCCGTGGGCCAGGTGCTCGATGCGGTCGGCCCAGTCCTTGACCGCTTGGCCCTTGAGCAGTTTCACCGTGACCAGGTCGGCCCACGAGGTGCAGGAGACCTTGACCAGGCTCGGCAGGTAGTCGCGGCCCTTGTGGGAGCGGGCCAGGCCGGAGATGAACATCACCGCCTGCCAGTGCCGCCCATAGACCCAGAGCAGCCGCCAGAAGGCGACCAGCGGCCAGCCGACCCAGCGGGCGAAGGAGGCACGATCGACCAGCGGCCAGGACGCGAGCACCGAGACGGGAACCGTGATGGCGACCAGGGCGACGCGCCAGCCGTACAGCCAGATCACCGCAGTGAACCCGGCGACGATGGAGACCGCGACGGGGTGACGCCAGGTGAGACGGACGAGTCCGACGACCAGGCGGCCAATGAAGATCAGAATCGTGATGATCGCCGGAGTCTGGACGACGGCCGGACGGAAGACCACGGCGGTATCAGGGGTAGTGGAGACGAGGGTTCGGGCCTCGTCGCCGGGCAGTTTCTTGAACATTAGACTTCAGCTCTCTCTGTGATTCGCATCTGGGGAGACGAGGGGCCGCCGGAAGGACCAGTTCCGGCGGCCCCGTTTCCTTGTCAGGCCGCGACGCCGTTGCCGGCGGTCATGCGGTGGAAGGAGCGTTCGACCGAGCGGGCGAAGGCGTGGGCTTCGCGGGCGAGCTGGCGGGCGAACTCGACGTCAGCGGCGCTCACCTGGTCGCTGGCCGAGGTGGTGACCAGGACCGAAACGGCCCCGAAGTCCAGGGCCAGGACCGGCGTGCGGGCCGGGTAGGGGTGGCTGGTGGCGCGAGCGCCCCGGCCGGTGTTGAGGTTGATGATGCTGACGCGGTGGTTCCTACGACGGGTCATCAGGCGGCGTCCTTCGCGGTAGTGGTGACGGGGTTCTTGGCGGGAGCGGGAGCGGGACCGGTGCGCGGGGCGCGCATCTCGCGGACCTTGATCGAGTAGGCGAGGCGTCCGGTGCCGTTGACGTAGGGGGTGACGGTGACGTGGTCGAACTCGACCGGGGTGAAGGGCAGGCCCGGCATGGGGGCCGGGGGCACGGGCTGGATGGGGGCGAGGATCTTGACGGCGACGGTCTTCTGTCCGGGCTTGACGGTCGGGTCGGCGTCCATGACGGCGACCTGCCACACCAGTTCTCCGGTGGACTTGTCGCGGGCCTGGACGAAGCGGCCGTTGGTCGAGGCGTCGAAGTCCTTGACCGCCTCGACCTCTCCGACGACGTAGCAGCCGTGCGGAAAGACGTGGGCGAAGGTGACGGGGATGGGGCCTTGCAGAGCCATAACGGCACTCCTCTTGTCGTCTGATAGACACTTAACCTATCAAGTACTTTGAAGATAGAAGAGCCCGCTTGATAGGTCAAGTGCCTAAGCGGGCTCTGAGGTGAAGTGACGAAGGGCTATCCGATCGGGTAGGCGTCTTCCAGCTCGTGCCGGTCGGCCGGGAGCAGGACCTCCACCACGGCCAGAGCCGTACCCGAGGCGTCTCGGACCGCACCGTAGACCGCCAGCAACGGCGTGTTCTTCGGCATGCCGAGCCGCTTGGCCTCCTCAGTCGTGGGCATGCGCGCGGTGATCTGCTCCACCACGTGATCGAACCGCACGCCCTTGCGCGCCTGGAGATGCTCGCGCAGGCCCTGCGGGAGGGGTTCGGCGCTGGTCAGGTCGGTGCCTTCGGACGACTCCACCGGCACCCACAACGAGACGATCTCGGTCGGCTCCCCGTCCCGGCTGACCAGCCGCCGGCGCAGGAACGCCTTGCTCTTCGAGGCCAGGCCGAGCAGGGCGGTGATGCGGTTGGGCGCGGCCAGCGCGGCGGCCTCGATCACCTCCCCTTCGGAGGTGGTTTCCGGGGCGGTCAGGTACGCCTGTCCGGGCCGGGGCCGTTCGGCTGAACTCATCGCGGGACGGCCGCGCACGAAGCGGCCCTTGCCCTGCTGGGAGTCGATCCAGCCCTGTTCGCGCAGCATGCGCAGGGCCGCGACCACGGTGGGCCGGGAGACACCGAACTCCTGGATGAGCTGGTTCTCGCTGGGAAGGAGCGAGCCGGGCCCGTAGGTTCCCGCCTCGATTCGCCGTTGGATCGTCTGCACAAGCTGTGCATACTTCGGCGGTACGGACTCAAGCGACATCATGACCGTCCTGCACCCGACAGGTTGTTTTACCAAGTTTGAGCGTAGCCGTACGCGGCCGTCTTGTCACCCGCCCCCTACTCGGCGAAGCGAGCCGGGAGGCCGGACACGACAAACGCCCCGGCAGGCGAAAGAAGTGGGGAAGGCGCGCAAGGGGTGGGCTACGCGACCATGGTCTTTCACCTGCCGGAGCGTGGGAAGGCGCGACGGGGCAGGGTTGGCGCGCACGCGGCTCCCCGCAGATGCCGTCGGGCTCACTGCCCCGCCGCGCCCGTCTATCGGCCGAGGTAGTCGGCCAGCGCCTGGGCGGCTCCGGGGATGTCGCTGATCGGGTGGCGCTTCTCGGCCGACTGCCAGGAGAAGGAGGTGCCGCCGTAGCCGACGAACACCCACACCGGCAGCCCCGAACCGGGCGGGGAGATCATGAGGGCGGTGTCGTTGTCGCGCAGCTCGGCGCGCACGCCGAGGGTGAGCAGTTCATCGCGCAGTCGCGTCAGCGCCAGGGTGCGGCGCTGCTGGATCTGCTGGTCTTGGAACGCGGCGGCGGCCTGCATGATCGAGTTCATTTGGCGCTCCCTTCGACCCGGCCGCTTGCGAGGCAGTCGAGACATTCTGTTTCTCCGTACGTCTCGTGATCTGGGCTGCTCTCGCCGAGGAGAAGACCACGGCGCGAGCGGCGCAGTTTGGTTCCACGACCCCGGCACGCGGGGCAGGGGCGTGTTGCGCTGTTGTCGTCTGGCCGGGTCACCGTCGCCATCTCCTTGAATGTGAACCGCGCTCCCTGCGGCGGAAGGCGGGCTGTCGTACGGTGGTTGCTTGATGGCAAGTCCACCGGCAATCTCCGAATGGCAGGACCCCCGAAAAGCCCCCCTTCTTCCCCCCTCTTGAGTCCCCCAGCCGCGAGGAAGACCCGAGATGCCCGACAACATCCCGAACGTCCAACTCCGAGCATGGCGCAATGAGCACCGGCTCACCCGCGCCGATATGGCCGACCGAATCAACGCCACCCCGGCCGGTATCGCTGAACGCCTGAACTGCGATGAGGAGCGAATCCGGCGGTGGGAAGCAGGCGAGGTCTCCTGGCCGCACACGCCCTATCGGCTCGCCCTCGCCCAGTTGACCGGCTTGCAGCCCGAAGCCCTGGGGTTCCGCCAGAACCGGCGCGGTCAGAGCCGCCTGATCGAGGCCACCGTGATGCCTCCTGCGGACGCGCTCCGGGCCGAGGCCGACCTGTATGGCACGATGGAGCTCGCCCAGCAGCTCCAGGCATCCGACGTCGGGAACGGCACGCTCGAAGCGCTCGCCGAGGCCGTCGATCTGCTGTGCCGCGCTTATCCGGTCGTACCCGCCGCCACGTTGCGCGACCGGACACAGAAGCGCCTCGCCCAGATCACCCGCCTGCTGTCCGGCCGGGTCACCCTCGACCAGCACCGGGAACTCCTGGTAATCACCGGATGGCTGACCGCACTACTCGGCTGCGTCCATTACGACCTGGGCGAGCGGGAAGAGGCTGAGACCGCCCGCCGCGCCGCATACGAGATGGGCCGCCAGGTCGGGCACGGCGAACTCATGGGCTGGGCTTACGAGATGTCGGCGTGGTTCGCTCTCGTCGAGGGCCGCTACGAGGACGTGGTCACCTCCGCCCGTATGGGCCAGGCCGCCGCCGGCCAATCCAGCGCCATGGTGCAACTCACCCTGCAAGAGGCCCGCGGACTGGCCCGCATCGGCGACCGCCGCGAAGCCGACAAGGCCCTCACCCGAGGAGCCGACATCCTGGGCAGGCTCCCGCTCCCGGAGAACCCTGACCATCACTTCGTGTTCGACCACGCCAAGTGGGTCTTCTACGCCGCCACCGCCTACACCTGGCTTGAAGACAATGACCGCGCCGAAGAACACGCCCGCGACACGATCCAGATGCACACTCGGCCGGACGGTACCTCCAACGCCCCTATGCGGGTCGCCGACGCCCATATTGACCTCGGTATCGTCCACGCCCGACGCGGCGACCTCGATGCCGCCGTGGAACAGGGCATGGCCGCCTTCGACATCGACCGCCGATCCCTTACCGACCTCGTCAACCGCGCCGCGGACCTGGATCGAGTACTCCGCCAGCGCTACCGGCGTGAAGCCCTCGCTGAGGAGTTCCACGAGCGCTTCGTGACCGCCCGCCGTGCTCTGAGTACCCGACGCCCAGAACTACTGGACTAGCCACCGGCTCAAGACCACTGTGGATCATTGCCGAATTGTTCTTATGGGTATCAAGGGCGGCGGCGCGTCGCGCCGCCGCCACGGCTCCCGCTCTGCGGGATCCGTCCGGGCATGCGGCCTGGGGGCCGGTCCCGGCCGGACCCGCCCGCGGGGCCGCCCGCCGTGCGACCGCCGCGCCGTACCCAACTAACTCGCCGTACCGGGTCCGCACCGCCGCCCATGGGCGAGAGCTTCGACCACCGGCCCCAACCTCTTCGAGGCCCTTCGGGTGCTTCGCATTGGCGCCGGCCGCTCGCTCTCTCAGCTCCCGAACCGCGTTGCACCTTCTAGGCCACGAACCAGGTTGCTCCCTCACGATCGCCTGATGACGGCTGATCTCCATACGGGGCTGGGGGCGATCGACGGTCCGAGGCTTCGTGCCTCAGCCCCGGCCCACCGGAGACCAGCGTGACGCAGACAGCACGCCTTTCCGCTGACTGCCGTTTCCGCACCATCCCAGACGTTCGCCTCGTCAACCGATCTCCGTGCGGCCTCCCTCCTGCACGATTGTGACCAGCGGTTAGGCTGAGAGGCAGGCACGGCTCTGGCCCGCTCACCCCCCTGACCGCTAACGGACCACCGCCAGTAGGCGAGGGGGGAGATCACCTTGGCAGTCATCCCATGGCCGAGTGACGAGATCGAACGACTGGCCGAGCTGCACGCCCTGGGCGCGTTGGAGACCTTCCCGCAACCGGACTTCTCCGCCATCGCCGAGCTGGCGGCCCGCACCTGTCAGACACCCATCGGACTGGTCAATCTGGTCGGCGAGGATCGGCAGTACTTCAAAGGCCACTTCGGCATCGCCGCGACCAGTTGGGGGCACCAGACGTCGTCGTATTGCCCCTATGTCATCTCCACCCGGGAGCTGCTTGAGGTCCCCGATGCTCTGGCCGACGAGCGTTTCCGTGACGACCCGATCGTGACCCGCGAGCCGCACGCACGGTTCTACGCCGGTGTGCCCATCATCAGCACCGCCGGTCATGCGCTGGGCGCCATCTGCGTGATGGATCACACCCCGCGCGAGCTCATTCCCGCGCAACGTCGCGCCTTGACGACCTTGGCCACCAGCGCCGCCAACCTGCTACAGGCCCAGCATCAGGCCGAGGCACTCAAGCAGTTCCAGGAGATCAGCAAGCGGGAAGTCCGGTTGCTGCGTCGCGTCACCGGCGACCTGAACGCCCCGCTGAGCACGCTGCGCGCCTACCTGCAACTCATCCACGACGGGCACCTGGACGAGACCACGGCCGGAAGCCTCGTGCAGACGATCAAGCGTGACAACGGACCCCTGGCGGAATTGATCGACGAGCTGATGCTGCTGGCCAGCCTCAACACCCGCCTGGCCGCATTCACGCAAAGCGGACAAGAGCGGGCAGGCAACGGACCTACGCAAAAAAGCCCACGCCGCTGATGTGAACGGACGGCGTGGGCGAAGCTATCATCGGCCCCGACCGGACCGACCTGAGCACAGTCGACCGCTGGTTTTATCTTCAACGGTCTAGCAGTACTGCAACGAGTACTGCAACAGAAGCACACAACCGCTCACATCCACGTCCGTCCAGCACTGTTCAGGGCCGGGTTGCGGACCCCTGATCACGGCCGGGATGGTCCTGATAAGGAAGAGGTCCCAGGTTCAAGTCCTGGTAGCCCCACCCAGCTCAAATGGCACTTGTCAATTCGGCAAGTGCCTTTTTGACCTTCTAGGTTACTGCGTTTCCCCGTCCTCGCGGGGGAAGATTCGGCCCGCGCCGTCGGACCGGCACACGCAAGCCGCCACCCGCCTACCGAACCTGCCGCCACGGGTGTGTGCTGCCGGCCGCCGCCCCGCTTTCGGTGCTCGCGCCTGGCGGCCCTGCGCCCCGGGTCGCTACGTCCATGAATGGTACGGGCATGATTGCGGTGTGGATCGCATGACGTTGTTCCGCCAAGCGGAGGATCTGTTCTTCAAGGGCGACTTCGAGAAAGCCGAACCGCTGTTGAAGCAGGTGGCCGCGACCGGACACGCCAACGCCGCGAGTCTGCTGGGCACGTTATGCCATGACGTCGGCCGTCGTGATGAGGCGATCCACTGGTACCGATCAGCGGCGGAGCAAGACTGGGTGGTCGCCATGGTCAACCTCGCCTTGCTCATCGAGGACGACGACCGTGAGGAGGCGATCCGCCTCATGCGTCGCGCAGCCGAAGTCGGTGACACCGTCGAGCCGCACTACAACCTGGGTGTCTTCCTCGAAGAGGACGGGCAGCGGGAGGAGGCGGAGCGCTGGTACCGGGAGGCCGCCGAACGCGTTTATCCCCAGGCGCGCAACCGGCTGGCCGACCTTCTCAAGCGGACGGGCCGTGAGGCGGAGGCCGAAGCGTGGTACCGGCGAGCGTTGGACGATCACGGTGGTGATCTGAACGAGCCGAGTGACGAGGACTACCCGGTCTATACGGCGATCATGTTCAACCTCGCTCTTCTCTTGGCGGAAACTGATCGCTGCGAAGAAGCCCTGTGCTGGTATGAGCGCGTCGCCGAACGAGGAGGCCAGGAAGCAGAGAAGGAGGCGGCACGGCTGCGAGCGTCACGCCGTGCGTGAGATCCCTCAGGGGACGTTCACCGCGGTTCTTCTCCGCTGCTTGAGCAGGGAGCCGCAGGGTAGGCGTGGCGGCGCCGTCCCTCCAGATCCAGGCCGCCACGCCCGCCTACGGAGTGCGGTCCCGGTTCATCGTGATGCGTTGCCAGGGCTGGTGCTCCAGCCGGGTCTCCTCCTCCGGATGGTGCGCCAGTTCGGTCAGGTTCGCACCGCAGCGGCATGACCGGACTCCAGCTCGGCAACTGGCCCAAGGCGATCACTGCTCCCTGATCGCTGCTCCCAGAAACGTCATGTCCAGAACCTCGGGAGAGAAGCCGATGCCCGTGATGATGCTCACCAGGGCGAACGTGCTTGCGATGTGATCATCGGGAGCGGGGTCGTCGGACGTGCGGCGGCCGAGCCCGACATCACGCATCTGGCTCACCCAGCGGTCGGGATCGCCGCCTGAGCGGAGATGCGGTGCCGAGGGCTCGAAGCGTGTGACCACATCACCGTCGACCGCGTGGACGAAGTTGTCCGAGGCGTAGGCGTGCCGGTCGACCGAGACGACTTCGGTCCCTCGCGAGAGGCGGTCCAGCACACCGGGTTCGAGGGCGACCCTCCAGTCGGAGGGCTCGATGAGCACGGTCCAGCCGTCCACTTCCACGGCGCCGACGTAACCGGCGTAGCTACCGTTCGACTCCTCCACGTATTCGTACGCGTCGTCCTCCAGCTCCTCGAAGGTCTTCTCCTCGATCGTCTCCACGTCCACGTCGAGACGAGCGAACACCTCGTGGGGGGAGAGACCCCGGACGAAGGACACGCCGTAGATCTGGCCCAACGGACCGTCCTCCATGGAGAGCCAGCCGAAGCTCCCTCGAATGTCCGACACCGTGACTCCCCTCATCGATTGCGGATCATCGTGGCAGGCGTCCCCGACAAAACAGCCGTCGTTCCAGGAGCATAGGGTCCACCTGGGTGATCCCTGCAGCACGCGGACTCAAGCTGCAGCGGACGCCGCACCGTTCGGACTCACCCGGCAGGGGGCCAGATCACGTGTATGACCGCTGGCGTGCCCGGAAGGCACCTTATGGAGACTTCATCGTGTTCTCCGACGGCTCTGTGTCGGTGATGAGCCTCATGCGGTTCTCCCCGTACGACCGGCTCCACGACGCGGAGGCAGAGGACTGGCACTGGTGCGAGCTGCTCCGCGCCACCGCGTGGACCCCCAACGACTGGATGGACGTCGACACGACGCTCGCCTCGTGCACCGATGCCGGAAGCCGCGCCCTGGCCGGCGAGTCATCCGACCACGGCAGCATCGGCTGGGTCGCCCTGACCCGGGACGACGACCACCACACCCTCGAATGGCTCGCGGTCTCCTGTGCGTCCAACCCGTTCGCCGACGTCACCTTGGATGCCACCACGGTGACCGCCACCAGCACCCTGGGCCGTGTCTGGGCCTTCCCCCGTGACGCGCCCCAGCAGGTGAAGATCACCAGGGATCCCGCCTACCCCTGGCCCTCGCCGGCTCGGACCTTCGGCCCCGCCGGCTGAAAGCGCGCCGTCACGCTCCGGTGTCTCCCGTCCGCGACAGCCTGAGGGCCGCCGTCGGCTGAGCCGGGTGGCTGGTGCAGACTGTCGGGGTCGCGGTCGATCGTCGAGGTTCGAGCGGAGTCCTTGGGGGATGTCGGAGGTCGTCGGGGCTTTCGCCGTACTGGTGGCGGTCGCGGTTCTCGGTTACCTGGCCGGTGTGGGCGGCGCCCTGCGCCCGCAGGACGAGCTGGTCCTCTCCCGGCTGGCCTTCATGGTCGCCACGCCCGCCCTGCTGTTCACCACGATCGCCGCGGCCGACCTGAGGTCGATCTTCTCGCCGGTGCTCGTGACGAACCTCGCCGGCGTGCTGTTCGCCCAGACGGTGTTCCTCGTCGTGGGGGGTCTGGTCTGGCGCCGGGAGCGGTCGGAACTGGTCATCGGCACGCTCTCGGCGTCCTACGTCAACGCGGGGAACCTCGGCATCCCCGTCAGCGTCTACGTGCTCGGCGACGGCGCCCTCATCGCGCCGATCCTGCTGACCCAGCTGCTGGTGATGGCACCGGTCGCGTTCCTGCTGCTGGACCGGGACACCTCGGGCATGACATCCGTGCGGGAGGTGCTCAGCCGGCCGCTGCGCAACCCGCTCACCGTCGCCACGCTGCTCGGGCTGGGGGTCGCGCTCACCGGCGTCCGGCTGCCGGTCATGCTCATGCGCCCGATCGAGCTGGTCGGGGCGGCCGCGGTGCCGGTGGCGCTGATCGCGTACGGCCTCAGCCTGAGCGGCGCCCGGCAGATCGAGGAGGACGGCCACGCCCGTGACGTCGTGCTGGCCGTCGCCCTCAAGTGTTTCGCGCAACCGGGTGTGGCCTACCTCGTCGGCCGCTTCGCCCTCGGGCTCGACGGCGGGATCCTGTTCGCGGCCACGCTTCTCGCGGCCCTGCCGACCGCGCAGAACATCTACGTCTACGCGGTGCACTACGGCACGGCCAAGCGGCTCGCCCGCCGTGCCGTACTCATCAGCACCCTGATCTCCATTCCGATGATGACCGCGATCAGCGGTCTGCTCGGGTGAGGACCGGTTCTGCTCCCGGAACGCTCTCATCGTCCAGATGGCTGCGATCTCCGTTCCTGCGGAGTCGCGATCCGGCCCCCCGACCGCTTCGGGACCATCACGGTCGGCCCGGCGGGGTTCGAACCTGCGACGCCCGGTTGGTAGGACCGGCGCTCTTCCGCTGAGCTACAGGCCGTCCGGCGGACCACGCCGGATCGAGGGGTGAGGTCGGGCTCGGACCTTCCCGAGCCGTCGTGCCGCCCCCGGGACTCGAACCCGGAACCTCCGCGTCCTGAGCGCGGCGCCTCTGCCTGATTGGGCCAGAGCGGCGAGTGGGTGACGAGACTCGAACCCGTCCTCCGACCTTGGCACGGTCGTGTGCTTCCGCTGACACTTCACCCACGGGTGCGTGGCTGCCGGAGAAGGAATCGAACCTCCGTTTCCCGATCCAGAGTCGGATGTCCTGCCGATTGGACGATCCGGCATCACGCCGCTCGCGCTGGGCACGCGAGTCGTGCGTCCGATCCGGGTGGCGTGAGCCGTACGGACGCGAACGGGCCGTGAACCGGGCGGGGGTCGCCACTCCCGTCGCCGAGTACGTGACCCGATGCCCTCTTCTTTCAGGGCAGAGCCGCAGCGGGGACTCGAACCCCGTCCTGCTGGGTGGAAGCCAGCCGCCTTACCGGTTCGGCTTCTGCGGCGTGGGCACCTCCGGTCCGAGTGGCAGGATTCGAACCTGCGACGTTCTGCTCCCAAGGCAGACGGGCTGCCAAACTGCCCCACACTCGGGAAGGTCGCGCGGCTCGGCCGCCGCGCGTGAGGTGCCTCGTGGACGGACAGGGAATCGAACCCTGAACTCCTGCTTGCAAGGCAGGCGTGATCCCGTTTCACCATCAGCCCGAGGAAGTGCTCGTCGCGGCCCGCTCCGACGCCGGGGCGGCCCACGGGCCCTGCCGCGCCTCCGCCGCCGATGCGGCGCAGGCCCGCCGCGGTCGCGGCGGGAAAGGCAGCTCTCCAAAACGCTTTTCGTTCGCTGTGGAATTGTCAAGTTCGCGTACCCGGCCCTTTCGCACGCAGGCGTGAAGAATTATCCGCGTGAATGGCGGGGCCGGATCCTCATGCGCCGGTTTTCCCTATCGGAGCCGTCGGCGACGCACACCCGTGTCGACTGCCTCCGCTCCCGGATTCGCCGCAGAACGACGAAGCCGCCCGTCGGGGGCTTCCCGGGGCGGCTTCCGTGCAGGGAGTGCTTACACGGATGCCCCGGGAGGAGCGAGCCCGCCGCCGGGGACGCACGGCAGAAGCGGCTCGTGCCGCTGCGGCACGATGGCCTCATATGCGTTCATGGGCGGTCCTTATGGTCGGTCGGCTGGTCTCTGTATTTCAAGAGTAAGTTATCCCCGCCGGGACGCCAAGTGATTTTTTCCGGTAAACCGTTCCGCCCTGCGCCGGTCGTGAGGAGGCGGTTTCCAATTCGCCCGCCCGCGTCATGGAATCAGTTCCGACCGATGGGCGGCGTCATTCGACCGGCATGCCGGTCGCCGGCCGAATCGTGCGACGGCGGGCTCGGGAGGCGACGGTGAGACCGCCCTGCGGGGTACGGCCGACGGCGTCGGTCTCGCCGGCCCGGCGCGGGGTCCGGGAGGGCCGCCGCTCCCCACTCTCCGTAAGGAGTCGATCACTCGTGGATATGGTGGAGGGTGGCGACACACCTCAGGAGTGATGATGACCAGACAGTGGTCCGTGCTCGGCGAAGGCCCGCAAGCCGCCGCCCGGCAGATGGCGATGATCTTCGCCTTGGGTGTGGTCCTGGCCGCGGCGGGACTGCTGTCGGCCCCGGCCCAGGAGAGGATGCTGCTGACGGGCATCCTCGCGGTCTCGCTGGTCCTGACCGCCGTCACCTGGTGGTTGCCCTGGCAGCGGTTCGGCGCCCTGTCCCCGCTGGTGCTGTGCCTGCCGGTGCTGGTGATCCTGGGCGTCTCCGCCTGGTACTCCAGCGGGTCCGCCGCGGGCACGGCGCCGTTCCTCATGCTGCTGGTGGTCTGGGTGGGCCTGCACTTCCCGGCCGGCGCCGTCCTGGCGCTGGGACCGCTGATGGCGTTGGTCTACCTGCCTCCGCGGTTCGCCGCAGGCGAGGAAGCACGGACGCTCATCAGCGCCGCGTTGTTCGTCTTCGTGCTGGTGGGGGTGGGGGTGGTGATCGCCCGTCAGGTCGACCACCAGCGGCGCGACCGCGACACCATCCACCGGATGGAGCGCTGGCGGGCGGCGCTGACCGCCACCCTGGCCCACGACGTGCGCTCTCCGCTCACCTCGGCGCAGTTCGCGGTCGAGACACTGGCCGAGGGCGGCGATGACCTGGTGGACGAGCAGCGCCAGGAGATCGCCGCGATGGCCCTGCGGCAGATCAACCGCATCCGGCGGCTGGCCACCGGCCTGCTGGACGCCGAACGGCTGGAGAGCCACGGCGGCCTGCGCCTGGACCTGCGCCCCGTCGAGCTGCGCGCCGCCGTCGACGAGGCCGTCGGCTACCTGAGCGCCCCGGTGATCGTCGATGTGCCCGCCGGCCTGCACGTCCGGGCGGACCCCGAGCGACTGGAGCAGATCCTCATCAACCTGGCGACCAACGCCATTCGGCACGGCGCGCCGCCGATCGTCATCAGCGCCGAGCCGGTCGGCCCGATGATCGGCATACATGTGCGCGATCACGGCTCCGGCGTGCCCGAGAGCAAGCGGTCGCTGTTGTTCTCCCGTTTCAGCAGCGCCGACACCGCCCCCGAGTCGGTCGGCCTGGGACTGTGGATCACTCGGGAGCTGACCCACGCCCACGGTGGAGAGGTCTCCTATTCCCCCGCCGATCCGGGAAGCCGCTTCACCGTCACCCTTCCCGCCGCCGGGCCGGCCGCTCCCCCGGCCGCCGGGTGAAGGGGGACACCAGCCACCCGGCCCGCTGAGGGCTCCGCTGGATCTCCGGTCGAACGATCGTCTCGGCCGGTTTCTCGAATCTTGACGCGGGCGGTGCACTCGGCCAGGCCGGGTCCGGGTATCCCAACCTCCGGTTGAGCAGGTACGGCCGTCCCGCCATGACGCCGGCAGAGCCGCCCGGAGCAACCGGGCGGGGCTCCAGGGACAGGGCGTGGCCGCCGGCCGGAACAACACGCCGGCGGAGACCCGCCGACACACCGGATCCCGCCGTCCCCTCCGTCGTCCCGCCTCCGGCGGTGCCGTCGCGGTGGTCACCCACAGCGACCAGGAGAGAGAACGGACATGACGACCTCCATGACGACCGCCCGGCGGTGCGGCCCGGGCGGACCCCGATGACGAGCACCTTCGCGCGGGCGGCCCCTTCCCCGGTGCGGTCGCCGCGGCATCCGCTCACCCGGCCGGCCGTCCTGCTCGGGCTGGTCGCCGTGCTGTACGGGACGGCCCAGTTGACGGTCGTCTCCGCCCGCATGGGGATCGGCTGGGACGAGGCGATCTACGCCAGCCAGTTCTCCGCGCACGCTCCGCCGGCCGATTTCAGCGCGCCGCGCGCGCAGGGCGTCCCCCTGCTGGTCGCACCGGTGACCGCGCTGACCGACTCGGTGGTCGCGCTGCGCCTCTATCTCACCGCGCTCTCCTCGCTCGCTCTGTTCGGCGCCTTCCTGGTCTGGACCCGCGTGCGCCCCGGGTACACGGCCCCGCTGGCCGCGCTGCTGTTCGCGGGCTGCTGGCTGTCGTTGTTCTACGGCAACGAGGCCATGCCCAACCTCTATGTGGCGCTCGGCGCCGTCGCCGCCACCGGCCTGTTCTGCCTGCCGGGCCGGGGCCGGGCGGTGATCGCGGGCCTGGGCGGGACGCTGGCCGCCGTGTCCCTGGTGCGTCCCTCGGACGCGCTCGTCGTCGCCGCGCCCATGGCGGCCGTGGCGCTGCTGCGGCGCCCGCGCCGCATCCGGGCGTTCGCCGCCGTCGTCGCCGGGACGGCCGTCGGGTGGGGCGAGTGGCTGATCGAGGCGGTGCTGAGATACGGCGGCGCCGCCGCCCGGATGCACGCCGCCGGGGAGGCCAACCGGACGGGCCTGACCTTCTCCGTCGTCGAGCACGCCCGCGCCCTGGACGGCCCGTCGCTGTGCCGGTGGGGCGTCGACTGCGGGGACGTCTCCCCGCTGGCGCTGACCTGGTGGCTGGCGATCCCGCTGGTGGCGATGGTCGGCCTGCACGCCGCCTGGCGGGACCGGAGCCGTCCCGGTCCCCTGCTGCTGGCGGCGGTGACCGCGCTGACGGTGGCGGCGCCGTACCTGTTCTACGTGGACTACGCCGCCCCACGCTTCCTCATGCCGGCCTACGCGCTGCTCGCCCTGCCGGTCGCCGCGGGTGTGATCACGCTGATGGGACGGGGCCGCCCGCCGGTCCGGCGCGCCGCGGCGGTGTTCGCGGTCTCCGGCGTGCTGGCCCACCTCGTGCTCCAGGGCGGCTACGCCTGCCGCATGTCCGCCATCGTCTACGAGGGCCGCGAGCGGGTGCGGCTCGCCACCGAGGAACTGCGCCGGATGGGCGTTCGGGCACCGTGCATGGTCTACGGGCAGTCGGGCGTCCAGATCGGCTACATGCTGGGCTGCCGATCGCAGGGGCTGGTCCGTCGCTTCCCCGGTCGGCAGCCCGAGCGGGTACGGCAGGCCGTCGAGTCCGGAGACCGGCTGCTGCTGGTCTACACGGGTGTCGAAGCACCCCGGTACGCCGCCGGCTGGCGCGCTGTGACGCTGCCCGGTGGCTGGCGGGCGCGTCTCTCCCCCGCCTGGGACGCACCCCGGCCGTGATCGGACCGCAACGGCCCTCGTCACCGGTGCCGGCCGGTGACGAGGGCCGTTGCGGGGAGGCGGTGCTCAGCCGGCGAGCGCGGGCGGTTCCGCGGAACCGGTGCCGCGGCCCGTGGCCCGGGCCGCCAGGAGGGCGCCCACGTCCTCGGGCGAGAGCGGCCGGGCGAAGAGGAAGCCCTGGGCGAGGCGGTATCCCAGCTGGTACAGGCGCCGGGCCTGCGCCGGGGTCTCCACCCCCTCGGCCACCGCGCCCAACCGCAGCGCCTGGGCGATCTGCGCGATGGAGGTGGCGATCGCCGCCTCCTCGACCGTGCCGGCCACCCCGTCGACGAACAGCTTGTCCACCTTGAGGATGTCGACCGGGCAGGTGCGCAGCAGGCCGAGTGAGGAATGGCCGGTGCCGAAGTCGTCGAGGGCGATGGCGACGCCGAGCGCCTGGATGGCCTGGACCGTCTCCAGCGCGGGGCCGCCGTCGAAGACCGCCGTCTCGGTGATCTCCACCAGCAGGTTGTCCGGGCTCAGCCCGCTCTCCGCCAGCACGTCCGCGACGGTCTGCGCGAAGGTCGGCTCCAGCAACTGCCGGGCGGAGACGTTCACCGCCACCCGCATGGGAGCCGCGGTGCCGTACGTCTGCTGCCACTCGACCATCTGCAGGCATGCCTGCCGCAGCACCCACGCGCCGATCTGGACGATCATGCCGTTGCGCTCGGCGACCGGGATGAACTCCGCGGGCGAGATCATCCCCCGCTCGGGGTGGCGCCAGCGCACCAGCGTCTCCACCCCGTGCACGTCGCCGTCCGGCAGCGTGACCACCGGCTGGTACAGGGGGAACAGCTCACCTCGGGCGAGGGCCCGCTGCAGTTCGGCGCCCATCTGGGCGTGCTCGACCGCCTGGGCGTCCAGGCTCTCGGCATACCACCGGTAGCCGCTCTTGCCCCGCTCCTTGACCGCGTACATGGCCAGGTCGGCCCGGCGCAGCAGCTCGTTGGCGTCGGTGTCCGCGGTGCCGGCGGCCAGGCCGGCGCTGGCCTGGACGAGCAGTTCGTGACCCGCTGCGTGTACGGCGGTGCCGAGCACGGCGAGGACGCCTTCCATGACGCGGTCGGCGTCGCCGTCCGGGACGTCGCACAGCAGCAGGGCGAACTCGTCGCCGCCGAGCCGGGCGACCGTGTCACCGGGCTCGGCCCGCTCCCGCAGCCGGTCGGCGACCTCCATCAGGAGGGCGTCGCCGACGCCGTGCCCGAGCCGGTCGTTGATGGTCTTGAAGTCGTCGATGTCGATCAACGCCACCACGACGTCGCGACCGGCGGCCAGAGCCTCCGACGTCCGCTCGGCGAACAGCGCCCGGTTGGCGAGCCGGGTCAGGGCGTCGTGGTTGGCCTGGTAGGCGAGCTGGTCCTGGAAACGGAGGGCTTCGGTGATGTCGTGGGAGTTGCTGACGATCCCGGCGACGCTCGGATCGTCGAGCCGGTTCGTGGCGAAGATCTCCAGCCAGCGCCAGGAGCCGTCGTCGTGCCGCATGCGGACCCGGCAGGTGGAGGAGGCGCCGGGATGGGCCAGCAGGAGCCTGCGGTGGTCCCGTATCACCGGAAGGTCGTCCGGATGGACGCCGTCCGTCACCGTCCGGCCGAACCAGTGCTCGGGCGGCATGCCGAGAACCCGCTCGATGCTCTGGCTGGTGTAGACCAGCCTGTCGTCGGCGTCGGTGATCGAGGTGATGTCGGAGGAGTTCTGCACCAGCGAGCGGAAACGCCGCTCGCGCTGGCGCAGCTCCAGCATGCTGGAGTCCAGCCGGGCCAGAAGGCGGGCGTTGTCGTAGAGGGCTGCGATCTGCCGCACCATCACCAGGCCGGTCAGGACGATCACGCCCATCACGACCAGCCGGCTCACTCCGTCGGCGTCGCGCGTGGCGACCAGCAGCAGGAGATAGGTGGACACGACCGCGGCGTACGGCAGCAGGCTGAACGGCCGTCCGGCCGTCCGGGTCGGCGAGGCCGGGGCGCGCCGCTGCCGCTCGGCGGCCAGGGCCATGAACAGGCAGCCGACCGGTACGGCGATCTGCACGGAGGAGAGGTACGGATGATCGGTCAGCAGCGGAGTGAGCAGGGCGCCGAGCGCGGTCGCGGAGAGGACCGCCAGGGCCAGCAGCCACAGGGCGCCGCGGTCCAGCGGGCCCGCGCCGGTCAGCACCAGCTTGACCGCGGCCAGGATCACGAAGCAGCCCAGTGCGGAGATGGTCAGCAACGACCACCACGAGCCGGTGACCGCCGTCAGCTCCGCTCCGCCCAGCAGCAGGTAGTACAGGACGAACATGCCGATGGCCAGCATGACGATGCCGGCGTCGAGACCCAGCCGGAGCCACTGACCGCGTGAGCGCCGCTCCACGGGAGTGCGCAGCAGCCCCCAGAAGATCACCAGGACGGCGCAGAAGTAGACGACCGTGGCCAGCAGCCTGACGTGCGAAGGCGCCGTGTCGCGTCCTCCGGAGACGTCGACCGCGTCGCCGATCACGCCGATGACGAGCAGGCTCAGGGACAGGGCGAAGCGCCGCCAGAGCAGCCGGACCGGGACGTCGAGGGTGCCGAGCCGGGCGACGCGCAGGCAGGTGTAGGAGGTGAGCGCGAGGCCCACCGGCACCGGCACCCAGCCGACGACCGGGTCAACGGTGTGCGTGAGGCCGGCGGCGAACCACAGCACGCTGAAAAGGGCGATCACGCCGATCGCGAACACGGGCCATGCCGAGGCTCGGATCGAGGCACCACCGGATGACCCGGCGGGCAACGCCCGATCTCCTGACATGTCCCACTCCTACAGTTCGATGCCACCGTCGAGGATCCATCGACGAGCGGAGGACGGGCATGAGGGTTTCACCCGCCGCCGAGGGCGGTTTATTGAAGCGACAGCGCACCGGCGGAACGGCAAAATAAAACTCCTTTGCAACTTTCGAAGGAGCCGTCCGGTGCAGAGCTACCGCAGTGATCTCGCCATGCTCCGGGACCGGCGCTTCTCCCTGCTGCTCGCCGCCCGGACCATCTCGGTGCTGGGCACCTCCTTCGCCCCCGTCGCCCTCGCCTTCGGCGTGCTCGGACTGCCGGGAGCGACGGCCACGACGCTCTCGGTGGTCCTCGCCGCGGAGGCGCTGCCGATGGTGGCGTTCATGCTCGTGGGCGGGGTGATCGCGGACCGGCTGCCCAGGAACCGGGTGATGACGGCCAGCGAGACGCTCAACGCGCTGGCGTTCTTCTCCCTCGCCGCGATGCTGCTCACCGGGTGGACCCCGCTGCCCGCCCTGGCCACGGCGGCGGCGGCCACCGGGATCGCGATGTCGGTCCTCTATCCCACGCTGACCGGCATCATCCCCGACGTCGTCGCCGCCGACCGGCTGCAGACCGCCAACGCCCTGCTCGGGCTGGGCGCGAACTCCGCGCGTGTCGCCGGGCTCGTCATGGGCGGAGCCACGGCGGTGCTGCTCGGCGGAGGGTGGGCGCTGGCCGTCAGCGGCGCCATGTTCGCCGTGGCGGCGCTCCTCGTCGCGATGCTGCGTCTCACCCCCGTGGAACGTTCCGTACAGAAGAGCCGCTCGGTCCTCGCCGACCTGCGCGAGGGCTGGCGTGAGTTCCGCTCCCGGCAGTGGCTGTGGGTGGTCGTCGCCCAGTTCTCGGTGCTGGTGATGGCCGTGCAGGCCGCGCACGGCGTGCTCGGCCCGCTGGTCGCCAAGGAGCGCCTGGGCGGAGAGCTCGCCTGGTCGGCGGTTCTGGCGGGCGAGGCGATCGGCATGATCGTCGGGGTGGTCGTCGCGCTGCGACTGCGGCCCGGGCGCCCCATCCTGTTCGCCACGGTCGTCCTGCTGCCCTCGGCTCTGCCGTACCTGCTGCTGGGGGTGGAGGCCCCGCTGTGGACGGTCGTCGCCGGGGCGTTCGTGATGGGCGTCTGCTTCGACGTCTTCGGCGTGCTGTGGAGCACCACGATGCAGCGGGAGGTCCCGGCCGAGTCGCTGTCCCGGGTGAGCTCCTACGACGCGCTGGGATCGCTGATGTTCGGCCCGATCGGGCTGCTGGTGGCGGGACCGGCCGCCGTCCTGATCGGTCCCGGGCCCGCGCTGATCGGGTGCGCCGCGATCGTCGTGCTGTCGTCTCTGGCCGCGCTGCTCTCCCCGGGCGTGCGCGGGCTCCGGGCCGCGGAACCTGCCGGGGAGGCACTGGTCGGCTGAGGGCACGGGTGCATTCCATGCCATCTCGGGCCTGAGCCGTACCCGGAAGTTTCCTGTGAGCATGTCGGTGCGCACACCCAGTGAACTGCCAGGAAAGCGGGGTAGCGTGCCTCGGCATGGACTGGCAGCGCACAGTGAACGAGGCCCTGGTCAGGTTCACCGGATTCCGGATCACCAGGGCGAACGAGGCGCGCCTGGCACGTGGAGCCGCCGCCACCGCCGCCGCGCAGACCGCGGCTCGTGAGCTCGTCCGGCCGCCGGCCGATCCGGAGACGGACCGGCTGCTGACCGCGCCGATCTTCATCCTCTCGCCGGTCAGGTCGGGCTCCACCCTGCTGCGGGCGGTGCTGGGCGCGCACTCCATGCTGCACGCCCCCCACGAGCTGCACGTGCGCCGGCTGACCGTGGGCTTCGGCACCTCGCTCTCGCGCCAGGCCATGGAGGCGCTCGGCCACAACCAGGCCGACCTGGAACACCTGCTCTGGGACCGGGTGCTGCACCGGGAGCTGGTGCGCAGCGGCAAGTCCTTCATCGTGGACAAGACCCCCGCCAACGCCTTCGCCTTCCAGCGCATCGCCACCTGCTGGCCCGACGCCCGCTTCGTCTTCCTGCTGCGTCATCCGGCCTCCGTCGCCGCCTCCTGGCACGAGGCCAGCCCGGAGAAGCGGACTCCGGAGGAGGCGGCGCTGGACGCCCTGCGCTACATGAAGGCGGTCCAGCGGGCCCGAACCGCGCTGCCCGGCCTGACCGTCCGCTACGAGGACCTGACCGCCGAGCCGGAGGCGCAGACCCGTCGGCTCTGCGAGTTCCTGGCCGTCCCGTGGGAGCCGGGCATGATCTCGTACGGTGAGCAGGTCGTGATCAGGAAAGGGCTGGGGGACTGGAAGGACAAGATCCGGTCCGGCACCGTGCAGCGGGGCCGTGACCTCCCCGCAATGGACGAGATCCCCGAACCGCTGAAAGCGATCTGCCGGAGCTGGGGGTATCTGGCGGACGACTCATGAAGATCCGTTACATGCTCCTGCACGCCTACGGCATGGGCGGGACGATCCGGACAGTGATCAACCAGGCCGGGGCGATGGCGGAGGCGGGACACGACGTCGAGATCATCAGCGTGGTACGGCGCCGCAGGCAGCCGAGGTTCGACGTCGATCCGCGCGTCAGGCTCACCGCCCTGGTGGACCAGCGCAGGGGGGCGACGGCGGACTCTGTCGCGCGCAAGGCGTGGCGCAGGGTACGCGGGCGCATCGTCCCCCGGGGGGAGCCCGCCGCCGGCTACTTCACCGAACGGGTGGAGAAGGCCGTCATCGACTGCGTCTCCGCGCTGGACGACGGGGTCCTGGTGACCACGCGTCCCGCGCTGAACCTCATCTCCGCCCGCCGTACCCCCCGGAGCGTGGTACGGGTGGCCCAGGAGCACATGAACCTGGGCACCCACCGCGAGCCCGTCCGGCGGCAGATCGCCCGCCACTACGGGAAGCTGGACGCGGTCGTCGTGCTCACCGGCACCGACCGCGCCGACTACCAGCGCCTGCTGCCCGACACCCCCGTCGTGCGGATCCCCAACGCGGTCGGCACCCTCGGCAGGCGCCTGTCCTCCCACGACAACCGGGTCGTGGCCGCCGCGGGCCGGCTGGTGGCGCAGAAGGGCTTCGACCTGCTCATCCCGGCGTTCGGGAAGGTCGTGCGCGAGCACCGGGACTGGCGGCTGCGGATCTACGGCACCGGCCAGAAGCAGGACGAGCTGCACGCGCTGATCGAGGAGCACGGACTCCGGGAGAACGTCGCGCTCATGGGCCAGAGCGACCGGCTGGGAGAGGAACTGGCGCAGGCCTCGCTGTACGCGCTCAGCTCCCGGTTCGAGGGCCTGCCCATGGTGATGATCGAGGCCATGTCCCACGCCCTTCCGGTCGTGGCCTTCGACTGCCCGACCGGCCCGGCCGACGTGCTGACCCACGGGATCGACGGGCTGCTCGTCCCACCCGGCGACGTCGACGCGTTCGCCGAGGCCCTCGGCCGCCTCGTCGCCGACCGGGAACTGCGCGGGCGGATGGGGGCTGCGGCCCTGGAGACCGTGCGGGGGTACGCCCCGGACCGGGTGATGCCGATGTGGGAAAGGCTGTTCGCCGGGCTGATGTCCGGGCAGCGGGAGATCTGAGCCGATCTGCGGCGATCCGGTCGCCGGGTTGGTCCGGGAATGAACGGCGTGCACGATCGGCTGATCTGGACAGCCGGTGACAGGAGGAGACCGCGATGACCGTAGAGGTCACGGCCGTGCCCGAGAAGAACCTCTTCGAGGCCGAGGTGGACGGTGAGCACGCAGGCCAGATCGAGTTCGTCCGGAGGGACGGCGTGATCGTCTATACCCACACCGAGGTGGACGGCCCGTTCGAGGGCAGGGGGATCGGCGGCCTGCTCGTCCGCACGGCCCTGGACGCGGCGCGGGCCGAAGGAGTGAAGGTGGTCCCCCGCTGCTCGTTCGTGAAGTCCTGGATCGACGGCCATCCCGAGTACGCCGACCTGGTCGGCGGAGCCTGATCGAACCGGCCCGAGCCGGACGGAACGGGTGGACGCGCCGGCCGCGACGGCGCCGGAACACGGGTGGAGCCTGATGTCCGCCCACCGGCACCCGTACGCCGGTGGGGACTGGGCCGTCTGGGGAACGAGGACGGGTTCGAGGTCGAGCTCATGGCTGATCGTGATCATGTGGAAGCGAACTGTGCGGAGTAGTGACGAAAATCACGGGGTAAACTCGGATTCGCCACTCTCGGATTACGCGCATACCGGGCCATCGTTCGATCCCTTGCTAGGCTGCAAGGAACCGTTGGAACCGGGCGTTGTCTCACCCCGGCAGGTGAGACCGTCGAGAAGTGGGGTCACACCGTGAAGAAGCTGCTCGTTCTGGCGCTTGTCGCTCTTGGGGGGCTGCTGGTCTGGCGCAAGGTCCAGGCCGACCGCGCCGAGCTCGATCTCTGGACCGAGGCGACCGGCAGCGAGAACTGATCAACGCGGGTCCACCGACCGAGGTGCCCGCATGATCCTTAGCAAGGTTGGGGGAATGACACCCATCAAGCTTGCCTGTCTGGATCTGGCAGGCACCACGATCGGTGACGTCGCCATGGTCGAACGGGCGTTCGCCGAGGCGATCGCCACGCAGGGCATCGTGCCCGGGACCGGAGCTTACGCGCGTGCCATGGTGCACGTGCACCGGTCCCGGGGCTGCCCCAAGATCGATGTCTTCCGGGGCATCTTCCCCGACAACGAGGCCCAGGCCCAAGCGGCCAACCTGACCTTCGAGCGCTCCTACGAGGGCGTGATCGAGCGGTCCGGGCTGCTCCCGTTGCCGGGGACCGTCGAGGCGCTGGACAAGCTCCGCGGCGCCGACGTGAAGATCTGCCTCGTCACCGGCTTCAGCCGCTCCACCCTCGGCCGGGTCCTGGCCGCCCTGAGCTGGTCCGACAAGATCGACCTCGCCCTGTGCCCGGAGGACGCGGGTCGTGGCCGCCCCATGCCGGACATGATCCTCACCGCGGTCCTGCGGCTGGGCATCGAGGACGTCCGCCAGGTCGCGGTCGCCGGCGACTCGGAGAGCGACATGCTCTGCGGCCGCCGTGCCGGAGCCTCGGTGGTGGCCGGAGTCCTGACCGGCGTCCACAGCCGCGACCGTCTGCTCAACGGCGGCGCCACCCACATCCTGGAGTCCATCGCCGACTTCCCCGCCCTCGTCCTCGGCAGCGACCAGGTGGGTTCCCCGGTCTCCGCCTCCGCCCGCTGACCGCTGCCGGAGACGGCGCCGCCCGAACCGAGTGGCGAGAAGGCACGGGCTGTTGCTACGGTGTACGACTGAAGCACGCCGTACCGCATCGTTGCAGGCCGTCGGCGTGGATCTCGGGGCCTTAGCTCAGTTGGCAGAGCGCCTGCTTTGCAAGCAGGATGTCAGGAGTTCGAATCTCCTAGGCTCCACCACCTCTACGACATGAAAAAGCCCAGGTCAGGCATGGTCGCCTCGCCTGGGCTTTGATCTTCATTCGGCCTCGTCCGGCTCCCGTGCCCGTTGCGTGCCCGATCGCTCCCCAAGTGCCCCACGGGCGAGGTCGTCGAGCTTGCGGGCGACCTCCCGTTGCCGCTCGTCCGTCGAGTGCTGATAGATCATCGCGGCGCGCGTGCTGGAGTGGCCCATGCGCTCCATCAGCTCCCGGATCGACGCTCCGGCGCTCGCGGCGAGGGTGTTGCCGGTGTGCCGCAGGTCGTGAAAGTGGATCTTCGGAAGGCCCGTGTCCTGGAGCGCCTGCGTCCAGACGCGACGGTTGAAGTTGGTGTTGCGGAGCGGCCCGTCATCCGGCCCCGCGAAGATCAGACCCTTGTCCCCGCCCTGGGTGAAGTCCTTCACGTGCTCCCGCAGGTCCTCGATGATCAGCTCGGGGATCACCACCGTCCGCCTGCCTGCCGCGGACTTGGGTTCGGTGAAGACGAGCCCCTTGCCGGTGATCTGCATCAACTGGCGTTCCACCCGTACGGTTCCGGCGTCAAGGGCGGCGGCGCGTCGCGCCGCCGCCACGGCTCCCCCTCTGCGGGATCCGTCCGGGCATGCGGCCTGGGGGCCGGTCCCGGCCGGACCCGCCCGCGGGGCCGCCCGCCGTACGACCGCCGCGCCGTACCCAACCAACTCGCCGCACCGAGGTCCGCACCGCCGCCCGGAAGGTCGCTTCGACCACCGGCCCCGACCGCTACGCGGCGCTTACGGCGTCCTTCGGATCGGCGCCGGCCGCTCCGCTTCCGGTCGGAGATCTATTGCCCCGGAACCCTTTGTCCTACGATCAACCGCCATGACGACGTCCCTGAAGGACCGCCTCAAATTCCTTCCCATGACAGCTTGGATCTTCCCGACCATCAGCAGCTTCCTGCTGGTCTCCAACTTCCCCGACGAAGACGCGCCAGTTACCGCACAAACACTGTTCATGATTGCGATGGCAGTCGTCGTCACACTCGGGGGAGTCATCGCGGTCCTCTCTGGGATCATGTCTGCACTTGTCGCGCGGCTTGACGAGGGAAAAGACGCCTCCGGCGGGGGCGCTCGGCTCCGGGATGATCGTCCGAACGAGCCCGTAGAACTGTAAGGGCTGAGGTGGGGCCTGATCGTCCCGCCTGCCACGTCCCAGGCAGAGCCCAGCAGCCCGACTCCTCCGGCTCAAGCCCGTCTGTGCCCGTTGGCATCCAATGACCGAGGAACGGCGACCGGTGAACGGACACGCCAAGACGGGCTTGATCCTCCGTCGTCGGCCCGCTGCCCTTCGGGTGGGACGAGGCAGACGGGAAGATCAGGCAGGGGAGGAATGTGCGGGTTCCCGCCGGGTGGATCTGTGCCCGCTGCGTGCCCGTTAGGACGGTCACCCACGGGGAATCACACGGGACCACGGAGAACGCGATCAGCCGCGTGACCAGCGCCGCAGCAGGTCACACGATCCCGTACCGCAGTCTTCCAAACTGGTGATCCGATGTTGGGGCCGGTACCGTGCCCAGGTGCTCACCATCCGGATGAACGAGGCGGCGGCATCCGCGCTGCAACCGCTGGCAGCCGTCGATCCGCCACCCACCGTTCCCGCTCTCAGCCAGGAGCTCCGCGACAAACTCGCCTCGGGACTCACCTGCAACGAGGGCGCCTGGATATTCACCGAGCACGTCGGCCAATGGGTGGGCGCGCCGGCTTCCGCTTCGGCGGCGATCACCAAGATGGGCTGGCAGGACCTATCCGGCTACGAGTGGAACGTCAACGCCTTCCATCTGGAGGACTACGCGCCGGTACAGGTGACGGACCTCGATGGGCAGCCGCAGATCAGCCGTGACGATCAGGTCCTGTTGCTCCGACTCGGCATGGTCGTCGCCGACAGCGTGTTCGACCTCATCCGAGCATTGTCGGAGCCGGTTCCCGTCCGATGCGTTATCGGCGGTGCGTCCGACACCTGTGTCGTGTTCCGCTTTCACCAGATCCGCTCCGGGGACGAGTGGATCGACGATGTCCTGAGGAAGCCGGACGACCCGGACATGATGGTCGTCATCGACCGCCATCCCTGAACGTGCTCGTTATGCGCTGTAGGCGGGTTTCTCAGTGGGCCGCTGTTGCCGAGTACGGTCCGGTGGAGGGAACAGCACCGATCCGGTTTCAGGAGCCATCTTGGGAGCCGCCCGAACGGACGATCACGAACCGAGTCGGGCGGATCTGAACGGCCGGAGTCTGGGCGAGCAGCAGGACGAACGGGTCTGAATGATCCTGGAGGCCGTTCGGGGACCTATGGATCAGAAGGCCCAGACCCCACCGTTCGCATGCCGGTACAGACTGCTGGATCTGTGCATCGGTTCCCTCGTGACCCTCTTGGCAAGCGTCATTACCAGGAACCTATGGGCTCCACGGTGAGGTCTTCGGGGTGGGGAAGCGGAGCTGGCTCGTCTTCGGTGGCGTAGACCTCCAGATACGAGAGGTGCCCGTCTTCGACGAAAAGCAGTACGCCGTCACCGCGTGTTCGTGTGTGGGCGGAGACGAGCACGCCGTCCTGTACGGGGGCCTCGAGAGCGGGAGGTTCTGATCCCGGACGGAGATCCACGGTCGCGCATCCGCACCCGCAGCGTCCGACAACGACCGCCGAAGAGACCTGAGCCCGAAGCTCTTGTGCGCCGGGGAAGTCCTGCGTGAGCAACGCCAGAATGACAGCCTGCTCCTCGGCCGATAGGTGACGCTCGCCGTCTGACACATCACCAAGGTAACGGGCCGGGCGTGGGATATGTGCGGGATGATCTTTGGTGGGTGAGGGCCGACGAAGGCTTCTGCCCTGGTCAGCGCAGGCGTTGTCGCTCGGAACGTAGTCTTCTTGGAAACCGCTGCTTTGACTGTGAGGACCGGCCGTTGCTATGAGGTGGATGGGTCGTCTGTGCCGGCTTCCGCCAAGCAGAGCCGCCTGCACCGGTCGTCCAGTCGGTAGATGACCTCGTCGTTCGGCGGAATCGGTATCAGGTGTTCTTTCGCGGGGCGGCTTCGCCCCCTAGCTTGTCCGTCAGGCTTGACGCCGGCTTTGTCTCTCACTACCTGAACAGGACCGTTCACATGGGTCTCTTCTTCGAGTACTACCGCGCTGCCGATCGTGAGGCGGCACTCGTCCGGCCGGAGGCCTCGCGTGCGATCGAAGAACCCCATGGGGTTTCCGGCTTCGACGTGGTCGAGGCCAAGTGGATCGACACGTGGGGGACCTTGAACAAGCTCGTGGCGATCATCGCTGATGCCGACCTCTCCACAAAGCTGGTCACCACGGTGGCGCTGTATCCCTCGTATCCCTCCCCGGCGCCGCAGAGCGACGAGGAGTGGGACGCCCTGCCGGATGACTCGCCCTACCTGAGCAGCGTGGGCATCGAAGAGCTGTCGGTGAACGTGCGTGACCTGCTCGCCGGCGCGGATGATGCACGGCTGCCGATGCTGGTGGAGCGTTGGGCGAAGATCGAGGAGTTCTCGGCCTTCAGCTCGGTCGACATGGAGTATCTGAGGTCCGTGGCTGAGGATCTTGTCGGGTTGTCCCGTCGTGCGAGGGAACACGGTCAACAGCTCTACTGCTGGTCGTGTGCCTGACCGGGACCGCCGCCGAGCAGGCCGGCCAGGGTGACCGCCGGGCCATTGGCGGGCCATTAAGGGCGGTCAACAGCGGTCAGTCATGGTCACTCGCGGGGAGCCCTCCGCCCGGCTCGCGGCCCGTACGGCCTGCGATCGGACCGATTTTCAAGCAGGATCTCAGGAGTTCGAGCCTCCTAGGCTCCACCTGCGGAGACACTCTCTCCCCGATCATGAAAACGGGGCCTGAGTGACTAACTGGGTGACTAAGCCTCCAGGGCCTTTCCGAAGATCCCGTCCATCGCCGTCGCGCCCTCCCCCAGGACGGGCCGGATCTGGCTGCGACAGACCGTCTCCGTCACCACCGTGTTGGCATGGCCCACCGGGCGGGAGATGTGCTCGATGGGAACGCCGGAGTCCGACAGCAGGGACACGAAGCTGTGCCGCATCTCCTTGGGCGTCCACTCGGTCTCGGCGAGTCCGGCCTTCTTGACGACCTTCCGGAAGTCGCGCCGCACGTTACCGGCGCTCAACGCGGTCCCGTTCTTCGTGCAGAACACCAGCCGTGCGGTGGCCCCGCTGGGATCGTCGAGCTGATCAAGGGCGGCGGCGCTTCGCGCCGCCCCGCCGCACCGAACAGCCACCGCACCGAGCGAACGCGCCGGCCGGGGCGCGCTGCCGCCCGCCGCTCGACCACCGGCCCCAACCGCTTCGCGGCCCTTCGGGTGCTTCGCATTGGCGCCGGTCGCTCGCTCTCTCAGCTCCTGAGCCGCGTGGCACCTTCCAGCCACAAACCAGGGTGCGCCCTCACGGTCGCCTGATCTCCATACAGGCCGGGGCGATCGACGGTTCGAGGCTTCGTCTCTCAGCCCAGGCCCATCGAAGACCGGCGCGACGCAGGCAGCATGCCTTCCCGCTGACTGCTATTTCCACACCGCCCCAGGCGTTCACCTCGTCAACCGATCTCCGCGCGGCTTCCCTCCTGCACGACGATGACCAGCGGTTAGGCTGAGAGGCAGGCATGATCCTGGTCCGCTCACCCCCTGACCGCTAACGGACCGCAGCCAGTACGCGAGGGGGATTACCTTGGCAGTCATCTCATGGCCGAGTGACGAGATCGAACGGCTGGCCGAGCTGCACGCCCTGGGCGCGCTGGAGACCTTCCCGCAACCGGACTTCTCCGCCATCGCCGAGCTGGCCGCCCGCACCTGCCAGACGCCCATCGGGCTGGTCAATCTGGTCGGCGAGGACCGCCAGTACTTCAAAGGCCACTTCGGCATCGCAGCGACCAGCTTGGAGCACCAGACGTCGTCGTATTGTCCCCATGTCATCTCCAACCGCAAGCTACTTGAGGTCCCCGACGCCCTGGCCGACGAGCGCTTCCGCGGCGACCCGATCGTGACCCGCGAGCCGCACGCACGGTTCTACGCCGGCGTGCCGATCATCAGCGCCGCCGGTCATGCGCTGGGCGCCGTCTGCGTGATGGATCACACCCCGCGCGAGCTCATTTCCGCGCAACGTCGTGCCTTGACGACCTTGGCCACCAGCGCCGCCAACCTGTTGCAGGCCCAGCACCAAGCTGAGGCACTCAAGCAGTTCCAGGAGATCAACGGACGGGAGGTCCGGCTGCTGCGTCGCGTCACCGGAGACCTGCACGCCCCGCTGACCTCGCTGCGCGCCTACCTGCAACTCATCCACGACGAAGGTCTGGACGAGGCCATGGCCGGAAGCCTCTTGCAGACGATCAACCGCAACAACGGCCCCCTGATGGAACTGATCGACGAGCTGATGCTGCTGGCTGGCCTTAACGCCCGCCTCGCCGCATTCGCGGGAAGCCGACAGGACCGGGTAGATGAGAGGCCCACGCCGTCGATGTGAACGGACGGCGCGGGCAGAGCCGGCGTCGGCCCCCACCAAGCCGGCTCAAGCAAAATCGACCGGCGGACTACCAAGCGCCTGAAACGCCGACTTCCGACGTGGTTGTCACGCCGTCGCTGCAGCCGGACCGTGGAAGAAGAGTTGGTACGGCGGGACGGCCGGAAAATCGTAGAACGCCAGCAGTTCCTCGACATCACCCGCGACCTTGACCACCGTCTCGCCGTACTCGGCGCCGTAGGCGGCCCGGAACGCCTCCACCGCAGTCAACGCGTGCGTCTCGTCCTCGGCGTTCCAGATCTGTGCCGGCGCCTTCTCCGCGCCCGGGCGCACGAACTCCGGCAGGGCCCCCAGCACATCGGCGATCTAGTGAAACCAGTACCTCTGGGCTATGGCCTGCGGAAACGCCTCGCCCAGCGCGCCCCAGAACTCCAGCGCCCCGTCGGTGACGGCCAGGACCGGCGCGCTCGTCGGCGAAGGCGGCGATGGCGTCGACCTCAGCCTTGAGCGCTTCGGCGAGCATACGGCGGGCGCTTTCGCGGACGAGCTCGTCGATCAGCGCGGCGGAGACGGGGCCCTGGGCCGTGCGGCGGTCACCGTCGGCGGGGTCGGGGACTACGGTGAGCATGGGTGTGGCTTCCCAGCCGACGTTGGCGCGTCGGCCATGCGTGTGAGACCTCAAACGATCACCGGGAAGGTGCGCCCCTTCCCGGCCGATCCGCAGGTCTCAAGCATTGCTTTCGCCCCGGTTCTTCCGGCTCAGGACGGCATGATCGGTAGCCGGTTCCCAAGTTGACGGCGAAGAACGGCATTGGCCGGTATCGCCTGCCCGGTCCCTGAGCGCAGTGCATCAGTGGGATCGTCGCCGGGACAACCGGTTCAATCGACGACCGCGATCGCGTCCACCTCGATCAGATAGCCCGGCGCGGCCAGCTTCTCCACACCGATCAGAGTGTCAGTAGGTTTGTGGTCGCCGAACAGCGTGACCCTGGCCTCTTCGATAATGGGCAGGTACTCTCGGCGGTGATCGACGACGTAGATTCCGATCTTGGTGACCTGATCCGGTCGGGCTCCGGCGGCGTCGAGGGCGCGGCCGAGATTGGTGAACACCTGCCTGGCCTGGGCCGGCAGGTCGTCGGGAGCGACAAGGTTGCCCGCGAGGTCGTCGGACATCTGTCCGGCGATGAACACGAGGCGGGTGCCGGTCGCGACGATCACATGGCTATAGGTCTTCGGTCTGTCCAGGTCCTCGGGTTGGATGATTTCGAGAGCCATCGACGCAGTTCCTCCGGGGAGAGCGGTGGACGAAGAGCGGGTGGCCAGGGGTGATGCCGGCCGCCTACGGCCGCACGGTCGCCTGGTGCGGCAACCCGGGCACTCTCCGAGGGTACTGTGCGTAAACGCGCAATGATCATGGCTGATCGGACGGCTTTGTGAGCTCATCCCCGGGTCGGAGCCGCGTCTGAGCACCAACGAGTACGAGCTGTAAAACCGTCGGCAGTTCGACGCCGCGCCCGTCGCGTGCTCGACAAGGCGGGAAACCAGGGGGAACAGCGGGGACTTACGGGGAGCGCGCTCGGTGTGCTGGGCTGCGTATTCACAGACCAATCAAGATCGACTTCGGTGAGAATGCTTTCACCCGCACTGGTTCACGCCACCCGCGAAGCCGCCACGGGCGGGCGGCTCCCGCGGGCCGATGTCGGGCGGTCCGGACGCCCTGGCCGGTCTGGCGGCCAGGGCGTCCTCGAACTCACCCGTATCGCCCCACCGATATCGCGATCCACGACGCGGTCCCCGCCGCCGTCAGTGGAAGATGATGGCCTGACCGGTGGAGACGCTCGCGCGGCACGCCTCGTGGAGGGCGAGCCACACCACGGACTCGATCTCGAAAGGCGCGCTCTGCGGCAGCGCGTACACCCGATCGGCCTCGGCGTCCGACAGGGACCCGTCCTGCTCCAGCCGGATGCCGATCGCCGGTGCGCACTCGCGCACCTCGGCCAGGAGACGATGGCTCGAACCGACCATGCCGGCTCCGGCCACCCCGCTCTCCTCGGGCAGGAAGACAGGGTCGCCGAAGTCGACCGGAGTCCGCCAGACCACCCCCTCCCGCGCCAGCGCCGCACTCAGCCCGTCGAACCGCGCGCGGTGGTGAGTGAGGCCTTCGTCGTCGCCCGCCCACGACGCCGTTCCCACAGATATCGCAAGACCCATGGGGGAGAAGGTAGTGCTTTCCTCCCCGGACGGCCCGGCCTCAAGCGAGCCGCCAGGCGATCGGGATCAGAGCGCCGCCGCGTGACTGCGGCTCTCACGATCGCCTGACGGCGGCTGATCCCGCATGGGGTCGGAGTACCGCGGGCAGCGAGCTCTCCGTGCCGCTCCCATGTCTGTACGGGGGTGTTCACGAGTTGCTTCGACCTGGAAACCGGCGGCACCCGGATGATCGATTCCCGGCTGGAGGAAGCTCGCCGCCCTGAGAGTCCACGTCTGCCCCACCGAGCGATCCTACGGATCGGTCGTCGGAGCCTCTGCCGTAGGTTCCCCGGGCTCCTTCTCAGCCCCGCCCCGCCAGGCTTCACCGTGTCTGCGCCGCTCCTGCTCGTCTACGCCGGTCGGCGTGGAGGCCGGCGTCTTCGCAACGGGCGGGTCGTACGCCTCGAGCATCTCCACAGTCAGGGGGTATCTCATGGAGAGTCTCCACGGCGGCGTGCCGACCCGCAGGACGGCGATCGCCGCCGCAGCCATGATCAGGATCCGGGCGAGCTCGCCTCCGATCCGCGGGTCCACCACGGGCTCCACACAGCACAGGACGAAGACCGGGGCCGCGGCGGCCAGCACATGCGCCGAGCGGGACCGGGTGGCGCACACCGCGGCGACCACCTGCAGCGGGGCCAAGGGGATCGGCCGCTCCCGCAGGGAACGGACCAGGAGCGCCGCCAGGCCCGCTCCCGCCATGCCCAGGCCGACCGGCAGCGGGTCCAGCAGGCCGGTGCCGGACACCGCCCCGGCGGCCCACACCGCCAGGGATGCTCCGCCGAGGATGAGCCCGGCGCGCAAAGACCAGGTCGCCGCAGGGGAGACGAGAGCGGGCAGGAAGGCCGGAGTCGCACCGGGACCGGTGCGGCGCCGGCACGCCAGCGTCAGCTCCGCGCCGAGCGCGCCGAGGAACCAGCCGGTGAACGGGCTGACCGGGAGGGCGGCGAAAGCCAGGCGATCATCGACCGGCGGCAGACCGGAGCCGAGCATCACGACGGGCAGGAGGGCTCCGGCCACCAGTCCCACCGACCGCCACCTGCGGGTCAGCCGCAGGTAGTGCCGGATGACCGGTTCGGTGATCGGGGTGACCCCGAAGGACTGGCGTCGGGCGAACGACTCGATCCGGTACGGCCGGACCCTGCCGGACCAGTGGATCACCGCGGCGATCGCGACCACGACGACGATGAGCAGTTTCACATCACATCCCAAGGGGTGGCCTCGGAGGTCCAGATCAGATGTTGTGCGCAACGACCCAGCCGGTACGCTACCCCCTCCGCGCCGTCCGTGGCCGCGCACCCGCCCTTCTCCACGGCCGCCACACGCGCTCACATGAGACCGGAGGCCATGATCCCCTCCAAGCCCGGGGTGATCGCCTCTCGGCGGAGAGTTCGGCAGAGGTTCACGGTTCGATCCAGAAGCCTGGATCGGAGGCGGCCGATGCATAGTCCCGCAGAACCTCCACTCCGATGAAGGCGATGCCCGCCATCACGATGAGGAAGACGCAGAAGGCGGCAAGCATCTGCACCGGCTCGGCCCAGTTCGTCTGTTCGTCTCCGATTACGACCACGGCGCGCTCGGGCCGAGCAGGCAGATAGGCAACGGTCAGCTCGTCGCCTTCACGGGTCGTCGCGGGGGTCGAGTCGTCCTCGAAACGTACGAGGCCGCCGTCAGGGCCGCGGAATTCGAGGACGAAGCGCTGCCGGGAGCGAGGCGGCCCGCTCGATCGGGTGGACGCGGGATGAGCGGGCCGGTGGGAACGGATGCAGCGGGCCGTGGTGCGCTCGCCGACGCGCACCACGCGTCGGCGGCGGATGCCGGCTATGACGGCGAAGCCCATCAGGAAGCATCCCAGGAGGACGACGAGTCCGACCGCCCCGAGAAACACCGCGGTGAGCACCTCGAACACGGTCACGGCCCTTCGTCTGAAACGCATCCGGGCACCTGCTGCGGCCCGCCAGAACCCTCATTGTCGGCCAGCATGCGGGCGGCGTGGTCCCGTCGTGCCCGGTGGCCGGCTCGTCGGAGTCAAGGACGGGGACGTCGCGACAGGACGGTGTGCTGATGGGAGACATCTACGAATCGGATGAGGGCGCGAGAAACCGACGGACCGCACTTTCTGTCATCGAGGGCGCCCTCGTGTTTCCAAGGGTCATTACCTTGTGACGTCCAGCCGAGCGGCCGGAGTGCATGCCGTCAGCCGTCGATCGTCTGATAGGCGGTGGTCCAGAAGTCGCGGTGAAGCCGGGTGATGTCGGCGGAGTCCATCGCGGTCTGCGTGAGCAGGATCCCGGTGAGCCCTTCGGCGGGATCGGCGTAGGCGGTGGTGCCCAGACCCCCGTCCCAGCCGAACTGGCCGACCGAGGCCAGGTCGCGGCGGTGGGTGCGCACCGCCATGCCGAAGCCGTAGCCGCCGTGGTGGCCGAAGTGGTCGGAGAAGGTGTCCTTCTCGGCCTTCTGCGAGGGTGTGAGGCGGTCGGTGGTCATCAGCTCCACTGAGGCTCGGGACAGGACGCGCTGCCCGGTGTGGACGCCCTTGTTCAGCAGCATCCGGTAGAAGGCGTGGTAGTCGTCCACCGTGGAGACCAGCCCGTCGCCTCCGGCTTGGAACACCGGAGGCCGGCTGTACTTGCCGCCTTCGGCCTCGTCCCACGGCACGAGAGCACCGGTCTGAGGGTCGTGGGCGTAGCTGGTGGGCAGCCGGCTGATCTTCTCGGCGGGCACGCTGAAGCCGGTGTCGGTCATGCCCAGCGGGTCCAGGAGGCGTTCGCGCAGGAACGCCTCCAGCGACTGGCCGGTGACCCGGGAGATGAGCACGCCGAGCACGTCGGAGCCCACGTGGTACTGCCACAGCTCACCGGGCTGGCGCATCAGGGGCAGCCGCCCCAGGCGGGCGATCCACTCATCCGGCCCGAACGCCGGCGAGGTGGTGTCCAGGCCCAGCTCGCGGATGGCGGTCTGGATCGGGTAGGTGTCCGGAGGCGCCAGAACCACTCCGAAACCGAAGGTGAAGGTCAGCAGGTCGCGTACGGTGATCGGCCGAACCGCCGGCACCGTCTCCTCCAGCGGGGCGTCGATGCGCGTCAGCACCCGCCGGTCGGCCAGCTCGGGCAGCCACTCGTCCACCTGCTCGTCCAACCGCAGCCGGCACTCCTCGACGAGGATCATCGTGGCGGCGGCGGTGAGCGGCTTGCTCAGGGACGCCATCCGGAAGATGGTGTCCCGGCGCATCGGCTGCTCGGCGCCGAGGTGCATCGTGCCCATGGCCTCCACGTGCGTGTCATGGCCCCGGCTCACCAGGGCCACCAGGCCGGGGACCGCTCCGGAGTCCACATGGGAGGCCAGCGCCCGCCGCATCCGAGCCAGCCCGTCGCGCGACAGGCTGTGCGGCCGGTGATCCCAGCTTCCACGGGGACGCCAGTCTCCATCAGCCCCCATGGCCTCCGCGCCCCAGCCGCCGATCTCCCTCATGATCCCTCTCTCTCTTGCGTACAGTGTTCCCTAGTTGCGAACACTGTACTCGCAGAGATTGGTGTACGCAATCGGCGCACAGTGTTCGCACGCCTCGTTCGGATGCGTACGGCCTGCGCTACGGTGACGGGGAAAGGAGACGCCATGCCTACCCGGAAGCCGCCCGTCACCTCGGTCTGGGCCCGTAAGCACGCCAAACGGGAGCAGCCGGCTCTCAGCTTGGACCGGATCGTCGCTGAGGCCGTCCGGCTGCTGGACGAAGAAGGCGTCGAGGCGCTGAGCATGCGCACCCTGGGCGCCCGGCTGGGAGCCGGGGCCACTTCGCTGTACCGGCACGTGACCAGCAAGGACGAGTTGATCGAGCTGGTCGTGGACGAGGTCTACGGCGAGATGGAGGTGCCGGAAGCCGAGGACCGCGACGCCTGGCGGAGTGCCATGACCGAGTGCGCCCGGAGCATGCGCGCGATGGTGCTGCGCCACCCGTGGGTCGCCTCCGTGCTCGGCCAGGTCGGGCTGGCCCAGCTCGGGCCCAACCTGATGCGGCAGTCCGAGCGCATGCTCGCCGCCTTCCAGACGGCCGGTTTCCCTCCCGGCGAAGCCGACCGGGCCATGAACGCCCTCATCGCCTACGTCGTCGGCATGACCACCAGCGAGGCCGCGTACCTGTCCATGCTCGCCCGCAGTGGCCGAACCGAACAGGAGTGGGCCGCCGGCCTGCGCGCCACAGCCGAACAGGCCGTACGGGACCACCCCCGGCTGCAAGCCGAATACGCCGCCCGGCAGGACGAGGACCCGCAGCGGATGCGGGACGAGAACTTCGCCTACGGCCTGGAACGCGTTCTGGACGGCCTGCAGACCAGGCTGAGCGCCGACGTCGACGGGTCCGCCTGAACCCCCGGGCGCGGGTGTCGGCGTACGGCTGCTCCTGCAGGGTCACCGGCCGCCATGACCGCACGGCGGGAGTTCTCCGCGCCGTGGCCCGCGCCCGTTCGCAAGCGGGATGTCAGGAGTTCGGATCTCCCGGGCTGCGCCGGGCGGAACGCTCATTCCGTGATCATGAGAACCGGGCGTGAGCGACTACCGATCTTCAAGCCCGATGGTCAGCCATGATGTGACCATGGCTGGAAAATCGATTCCCGAGCGGTTCTCCTGGGCGGTGGAGAGGCTGGATCTCGCCCCGTCCGATCGAGTCCTGGAGATCGGATGCGGTCGCGGTGCCGCGGCCGCGCTCGTTCTCGACCGCCTCGAAGGGGGATCGCTCACCGCGATCGACCGGTCGGACACGGCCATCGAGGCGGCCAGGCGGCGCAACGGCGAGCACGCGGCGGCCGGCAGGGCGAACTTCCTGGTGGCGGCGCTGGAGGAAGTCGAGTTCGCCGACGGCTCCTTCGACAGGATCTTCTCGATCAACGTCAACCTGTTCTGGACGCGAGCGCCGGCGCGGGAGCTGGGCGCCTTGCGCCGCTGGCTTGCTCCCGGCGGGAGCCTCCACCTGTGCTGGGAGCCGCCGGGAGCGGGACGGGTGAGGGAGATCATCGCCATGGTGGCACCGGTTGTGGAGGAGTGCGGCTTCGAGGTCGCCACGCTGACCGGTCAGACCTCCGCCTCGACCGGCCTGGTATGCATCACGGGCAGCCTCCGCCGGGACCTTCGTGACTCCACGGACCAGACCTGAGCAGGCCTCCCACCCGTGTCCGCAGGCACCGTCGGTCACCGCCGCGCTCTCCCGGCATGGGCGCCGACCACCTTGCGCTGCTCGCCGATGCGGGTCTCGCGGCAGCCGGACCCGGCGAACGGCGCAGGATCCGCTGACGATGACCGGCTTCAGGCGGGTCCGGACCGGCGCCCCGCGGCGGGACGTGAGGCGGCCGGGGTCAACGGCTCCTCACCGGCCGAGCCGCCAGGCGAGGAGTCCTTCGGGCGCCTCGGACCGGACGAACCCCGCCCCGGTCAGCTCCCCCTCGATCGTCTCCCACCGGGGGCGGTAGGCGTGGCCGGCGACCTCCTCCTCGTTGATCACCTTGTCGCCCTCGGTGATGCGGTAGAGGTAGCGGGCCCTGGCCGACTCCTCGTCCGAGTCGAGGATCTCCGACAGGACCGTGTAGGTGTGCCGGCCCACCTGGCGCGACTCCAGCTCCTGGAGGGGGCGCGGAGCCGGAGGCCCGCCGTCGCGCCAGGTGAAGACCAGCAGGCCGCCGGGCTCCAGCCGGGTCGCCAGCACCGGCCAGAGCCGCTTGCGGTAGTCCGGCTCCAGGGCGTACATCACGTTGATCATCACCATGGCCTCGACCGGCTCGGCCAGGTCCACGCTCAGCGCGTCGCAGGGGAGCACGGTCACACGCTTGAGCAGCTCCGGGCGCGCGCTCAGCCGGGACAGCAGCACCCCGCGCATGCCGGCCGAGGGCTCCAGAGCGAAGATCTCGGCCGGTGTCCAGTCGGCCAGCGACGTGGTGATCAGCCCGGTTCCCGCGCCGATCTCCAGGACGCTTCGCCGTACTCCGGAGAGAAGCGGGGGCAGCTTCTTGCGGATCTCCGGAACGTGCCCGCTCTCGTGGAGGAGGTCATAGAAGGGGAGGGAGATGAAGTCGGTCACGGCGGTCAACGCTACTTCAGATGCAGGGCACCGGGCGGGGCGAATCCGGGCGAGACGCCGCATCGGGGGCGGTGTCCTGATCGACGGCGCCCCGGGCGCTCGTGCTCGGCGGCGGTGTCCAGATGGTGGGCGGACACCACCGTTTTTCCCGATATCTTCGATCATGTATGCGCCGTCGTCCTGATCGTGGCGCGGCTTCCGGTGTCATGCCGGGATGGACACGACCGGGGGGTCGGATTGCGAGGTTCGCGGCGGCGACGGGCCGCGGTGTGGGCGGCGGGGGCGGCGGTGCTGCTGGCGCTCTGCGGCGGGGTGGCGTGGAACCTGACGCGGTTCGAAGCGCGTCATGAGGCCCTCACCGGGCCACCGGCCGACCTCATGATCCAGCCGGGGGTCAGCGCGGCGGAAGTCGAGGCGGTCAAGGGGGGCCTGCGCGCGGCCGACCGCTACCTCAGGTCCGCCCTCGGCCGGGGAGCGGACGAGCGGGTGGAGGTCCGCATCGCCCGCGAGCAGGGTTGCCGGTGGCCGATGAGCGCCACCGGCCCTGCCACCGCCTGGGCCGAGTCGCACTTCCTGTGCGTGAACACCATGTCGCCCACCTGGCGTGAGGTCATGGCCGGCGACGTCACCGCGGCGCAGAGCATCATCGCCCACGAGCACGTGCACAACCTGCAGGGACAGGTCGGCTGCGTGCGGCCCTCCGGCGAGCACGAATGGCTGTGGTTGTTCGAGGGCATGGCCGTCCACCTGGCCTATCAGGCCATGGTGGCCGAGGGCCGGTGGAAGGACGGGGAGGCGATCGACCAGATCCGCCGATGGGGGGTGGACGACCCGAAGCTGGGACCGCTGCAGGACTACGAGCGCACGGGGACCGGTCTGGGGGATCCGGCCTACGCCCTGTTCCACCTGGCGACCCGCTCACTGGTCGAGCAGTCCGAAGGGCCCCGGTCTCTCCTGGAGTTCTGCCGGGAGACCGCGCGGGGACGTCCGTGGCGCGAGGCGTTCGCAGGCGCGTTCGGCCTCTCGCCCGAGGCCTTCTACGCCCGTTTCGAGGAGGAGCGGCGGCGGGTGGCCGGAAGGCCCGGCGCCTGAAGGAAGCCGTAAGTAATCGGTAAACGGGGTCCGCCAAGCTGAAGGCACATCGAAACAGCGGGCCGGACGGGCCCGCCGCCTCTGAGGAGCGGAACATGAGCAAGGTCGTCGCAGTCATCTACATCTCGATGGACGGCGTCGTGGAGGAGCCCGCCTGGACCGCGCCGTTCTGGAACGACGACCACGGCAAGTTCCAGGCCGGCCAGCTCTCCTACAGCCGCGCCCTGCTCCTGGGCCGCGTCACCTACGACGGCATGTCCCAGGCCTGGCCGGCGATGGAGGCGGCCGGTGAGGACGTGGGCGAGATGAACAGCATCCCGAAGTACGTGGCCTCCACCACGCTCAAGGACCCGCAGTGGAACGCCACCGTCCTCGAAGGCGACGTCGCCCGGGCCGTCGCCGAGCTGAAGGCCGAGGACGGCAAGGACCTCCTGGTCTACGGCAGCGGCGAGCTGGTCAACTACCTGATCAAGCACGATCTCGTCGACGAGCTCAAGCTCTTCCTCCACCCGGTCATCGTCGGCAAGGGCAGGCGCCTGTTCCCCGAGGGCATCGACACCAAGACCTGGCGGCTCGCCGGGACCCAGGCCTTCAGCTCCGGTGCCATCGTGCTGGACTACCGTCCGGCGGTTCTTCAGGAGGCGTAGGACCGCAGCCCGGGCATCGCTCCTTCACCGCGGCGGGTGACCGGCACTCGGGGATCCTGCCTCCGGAGAGGGCGCTCCGGCTCCGGGACGACGCTCGGCCCCCGGACCTCTGAGCGGCTGAGGCGGGGCCGGACCGGCCCCGCCGGCCGCCGGATCGTCACAGGGGAGAAGCGGTGATCGCGATGAGCGACAATCAGCGCATGACGGCATCACTGACCGGCGCGATCCGGCTTCCTGACGGGGCCTGGGTTCGAGGTCGCGGACTGCGTGATCCCGCTCCCGGCGGGCCGCTTCCCGATTTCGGGCTCTACCTCGGCTCCTCGCGGCTGCGGCGCCGTCATCAGGCCGGGCTGCTCTGGCCCTGCGAATGGGTCCCCTGGCCGGACTTCCTGCTTCCCCTGGACCGGCATGCGGCCGCCCGCTCCATCATCCGCCTGCACGAGCAGGCGCGGTCGGGGCTCGCCGTCGAGGTCGCCTGCGGCGGCGGCGTCGGCCGGACCGGCACCGTCATGGCCTGCCTGGCCACTCGCACGGGTCTGTCCCCGGACGAGGCCGTCGGGTGGGCGCGCGAGCACCACCACCACCGCGCGGTCGAGACGCCCTGGCAGCGCCGGTGGGTGGCGTGGTTCTCCGCGCACGGCGGGTCCTGAACCCGGGCGATCCCCTTACCTGATCGTGGAGGAGATCACCAGCGGTCTGCCGCCGGCGCCGAGGAAGAAGATGCCGGGGAAGCCCTTGGTCTCGAACGCGGCGCTGCGGTTGCGGCGCAGTGCCGAGTGCTCGATGCGCAGGGTGCCGGTGCGGTCGTTGCTGACGAAGAAGACGGCTCCGCCGCCCTCGCGGGCGTGGTTGTCGCGGACGACCGAACCGGCGATCCGTACGGTGAACCTGTTCCCGTCGGCGTAGACGGCCCCGCCGCTGCCGCCGCCCGGGGTGCCGGCCTTCGCCGGGTTGGCGCCCCGCCCGACGGCCCTGTTGTGGGTGAAGACGCTGTTGAGCACCTCCCACGACACCCCGATGCCGCTGAGCGCGCCTCCGTTGGAGCACACCCCGCCCTGGCCGGGGGCTCCGCCGAACGTGCTGTTGACGACGTAGACCGGCAGGTCCCGCGACTGGTCGAGCACCCGGACGGCCGCCCCTCCCACGTCGGGGCCGGTGGGGTCGCAGCGGTTGCGGACGAACCGGGAGTTGACCACTTTGAGCCGGCCCCCGCGTACGAAGACGGCGCCGCCCCCTCCTCCGTCGAGCCGCTCCCCGGTGGCGTTGCCGTCGGCGAACGTCAGGTTCTGGACGGTGAGCTGGGGAGTCTTCTGGTCGTCGCAGTGGGACGTGGTCCACACCTGGGCCTTGTCGCAGGTGTTCATGTAGAGGATCCGGCGTTTGCCCCCGCCGCTGAGCGTCACCTTCCCGCCGCCGTCGATGACGACTCTCGTGCTGGTGTTGCGGATCTTCGCGGTGGCGGTCAGCGTGATGGTCACGGGCCTGGGGCCGCAGGAGAAGGTGATGACGCCGCCCGCGGCCACGGCCCTCACCACGGCCTGCGAGGTGCAGCTCCCGGGGGTGCCGTCGCCGACGACCCGGGTCGGGCGGGAGGTGTCGACCGGCCGGGCCTCCGCCGGGACGGGCGCGCGGCCGTCGGGGTTCCCCGGGCCGGACGCCTCCCGCGGTGCCCCGGTCTGCGCGGAACCCGCGTACGGCAGGGCCGCTGGGAGGCCCGCGCGCGGCGGGGCCGCCACGGCCGGAGACTGGCCGGTCCACGCGCATGTCGAGACGGTGAGTCCCGACACCACCGAGGCAAGGAGCGCCTTGCGCCGCAATCGCATGAGCCGAGGCTAGCGGGGGACCAGTGACCGTATTGTCACTTTGGAGTGATCGGTCCCCGGCGTCCGGTCACGCGGGCGCGCCGCCTTGGCCCGGGGGCGGTCCGTCTCGTCCGGCAGGCGGAAGGCGAGGACGTCGAGGTCGTCGACGGCGATCCCGGGGTGGCGTGCCTTCAGGCGGCCGACGGCGGGGTCGGGGTCGTGCAGGTGGAGCCATGTCCTGACCTCGGGAGGCAGGCCCGTCGTGCCGACGTAGATCACCTGGGGGCCGAGCAGCCAGACATAGATCCAGGAGCCGGAACCGGTCAGTTCCCCGGCGCGGACGCGCAGCTCGACAAGATCACGTGCCATGGGGGAATCATGCACCGCCCTTGCGGCCTCTGCGGCGAATCCGCCAGGATCTTCCCCGTTGTTACGCGGAGAGCGGGGGATTCACGTGAAACATCGTCCCATGGCGGCTGCCGCCATCGCGGCGGCACTGGCCTCAGGAACCGGAACCGCTCAGGCGGACGTCTCCGCGGGGGCCGCGGTCGGGGACGTGCGCGCGGCTCCGGCGGCCGTCGGGGCGCTGCACGGGCCGGCCGTTCCCGGGGTGGACGTCAGCAACTGGACCGGGGAGATCGACTGGGGGAGCGTCGCGGGGAGCGGGACGGCGTTCGCGTTCGTGTACGCCTCCGAGGGGCTGGACTACGTCAACGAGCGCTTCGAGGCCCAGTACGGCGGTGCCGCCGAGGCCGGGCTGCTGCGGGGGGCCTACCACTTCGCCCAGCCGCACGAGTCCGGCGGGACCGCGCAGGCCGACTTCTTCGTCGACAACGGCGGCGCCTGGACCCCCGACGGGAAGACCCTGCCGGGCGTGCTGGACGTGGAGGACAACCCGTACAACAACCGCAACGGCCTCAATAGCTGCTACGGCCTCGACAAGCAGAAGATGGTCGCCTGGATCGGCGACTTCACCCGCCGCTACCGGCAGCGGACCGGTCGGGACGCGATCATCTACACCACCACCAGCTGGTGGCGGACCTGCACCGGAGACTCCCCCGCGTTCGGCCGCCACCCGCTCTGGCTGGCCCGGTGGGGCGCCGAGCCGGGAGAGCTCCCGGCGGGCTGGACCCGGCACACCTTCTGGCAGTCGGCCGACAGGGGGCGGGGCCTGCCCGGCGGGCAGAACTCCTTCAACGGCACGCTCTCGCAGCTCAAGCTGCTCGCCAGGCCGCGCTCGGCGGTCAAGGCGACGGGCCGGGTCACCGGGAACACCTACACCGTGACGGTCGCCAACACCACCGGCAAGCCGGTCACGGCGCTCAAGGTCTCCGGCCGCACGTTCGGCGGGCAGAAGATCGCCAAGGTCGGCGAGGGGTGCCGGTTCAGCGGTACGGCGGTGCGCTGCACGATCGCCAGGCTGGCACCCGGCGCGGCGACGAGGCTGACCATCGTCACCAGGCCCGCCGCGCCGACGGCGGAGACGAAGGGAATGAAGATCACGGTCGGCACGGTGAACCTGACCCTGACCGCCAGGACGCGGTGAGCCCGGGCGCCGCCGCGCCCTGCTTGCCGGGCGGTGCGGCCACTCCCCCTCATGGTCATCTCCCCGGTGGGGAAACCGTGCCGCCGCGTGCCCGCCCGAGCGCGATCTGGCACGCTCGGAGGCATGGCTGAGCGGTGGCGGGAAATCGGTGATCGGGTCTACACCCGCAGGCACGAGTCGTTCGACCTGAACGTCGGGCTGGTCGTCGGCGACGAGGGCTGCCTGGTCGTCGACACGCGCATGTCCCACCGCCAGGCCCGCGAGCTGGTCGCGGCGATCCGCACGGTCACCGCCCTGCCCTGGACCGTGGTCAACACCCACGCCCACTTCGACCACTTCTTCGGCAACGCGGTCTTCCTGCCCGCCGACATCTGGGGTCACGTCAGGTGCGCCGAGACGGCCGAGGCCACCGGCGAGGCGCAGCGGCGGAAGTGGTCCCACGAGGGCCCGGAGGAGCTGGCCGAGGTGGAGATCACCCCGCCGGGCCGTACGTTCACCGACACCGTGACCCTCGACCTCGGCGGGCGCGCGGTCCGGCTGCGCCACCTCGGCCGGGGGCACACCGACAACGACGTCGTGGCCGAGGTGCCCGACGCCGGGGTGGTCTTCGCGGGGGACCTGGTCGAAGAGGGGGCGCCGCCGCAGTTCGGGGACGGCTTCCCCCTGGAGTGGCCCGGCACGCTCGCCCGCCTGCTCGACCTGCCGGGCGAGGTGGTCGTGCCCGGCCACGGCGCCGTCGTCGACCGCGACTTCGTACGGCGCCAGCACGCCGACCACGTCACCGCCGTCGAGATCCTCACCGCCGGAGGCGACCCCGCCCGCATCCCGTTCCCGGAGGAGACGGTGGCAGAGATCGTCGCGCGCCTCGGACGTCTCCGCGGCGAGGGTGAGGCATAGCGGGACCCACCGCTCCCTGGCCACGCTCCGCGCGCCCGAGCCGTACACGATCTTCGGGGAGGCGAGGGCATGACCATCGGCGAGCTCGTCCGGCAGACCTTCCGTGAGTGGTCGGAAGCCGATCCCGTACGGGAGAGCCGATCCCGCACGGCTCGTTGATAGTGCAGAATGCAATAAAGAAGTCTGCATGAGGAGAAGCGATGGCCCGGGGCCTGGATCTGACAGGTCTGACCGTGCTCGCGCTGCTCTCGGTCAAGCCGAGCCACCCCTACGAGATGCACCGGTTCATTCTCGACACGCACAAGGACTACGTGACCGGGCTTCCCCGCAGCCTCTACCACGCGGTCGATCGCCTGGCCGCCGACGAGCTGATCGTTCCGGTGGAGACGAGCAGGGAAGGGCGGCGTCCCGAGCGCACGGTCTACGAGCTGACCGGTGAGGGCAGGGCGGAGCTGGCGACGCGGTTGCGGCGGCTGCTGGAGGAACCGGGACCCGACACGCGGGGCTTCCTGGCCGCGATCTCACTGATCGGGTGCCTGCCGGTGCCCCAGGCCGTACGGGCGCTGCGAGCCCGTACGGCCACGCTCCAGGGCATGATCGTCGGCTTCGACGCCCACCTGAGGGGGCTGGGGGACGGCGGGCTTCCCCGCGTGCTCACGCTGGAGCTGGAGTGCGAACGCGCGTTGCGGAGCGCCGAGCTCGACTGGGTCGGGGGCGTGCTGGACCGGCTGGAGTCCGGTGAGATCACCTGGTCCGGGAGCCTCGGGCGCGACCTCCTCGACCGGCTGGACGGCGAGACAGGAGACCTGGGATGAGGAAGACGCTGCTGTGCGAGGTCGCCGGAGTGATCGCGGCCCCGGTCGCGCGAGTGGAGGAGCTGGTGCTCACGGTCGGCCCGGGCACGGTCGGTCCGGGCAACGCCTGGCTGCTGTCGGACCACGGCGGCGTCCTGCGGGGCGGGCCGGGCCGGTTCACGCTCCGGCTGCCCGGACACTCGATGACCGTCGACGTCACCGGCCGCACCTTCGCGGTCCAGGGCGGGTGGTGGTACCGGGGGGAGTACACCGTGGGACCGCACCCGGAGGGCACGCTCCTGACCCACCGGGTCTACAACGCCGCGAGCCGGGGGCGCTGGGCGGTCCCGCTGGCCAACCGTTTCTTCGCGGGGTTCGGCGAGAGCACGAGGGACGGCTTCGCGGCCGGGCTGGAGCGGATCGGGCGGGAGCTGGGCTGCGCGACGCACCTGGCGTGACCCGGCATGGCGGAGCCGGGTCACCCGAGCCGGATGACGCCGCGGCGGGGCGGACGGTGCGACGGCGGAGGCGGCCGGACGGGAGCGGGGGTCATGCGCCCGGAAAACCAGTCGCAGTACGGGCGAACCGGAATCTATGCTCCGGGTTCATGAGGCCTGAGTGGGTGCCGCTGTCCCTGGACGACACCGGCGCGCTGACCGAACTGCTGGCTGCGATCGAGGCCGAGGACAGGACCGGGGAGAACCACGGCGCCGACGACGTCGCCGAGGAGTTCGCCAACCCGCTGGTCGACCTGGCGGAGGGCACGCTGGCCTGCTGGGACGACGGCAGGCCGGTGGCCTTCGCCGTGCTCATGTCCCGCCCCGCCGCCGAGCCGGTCCACCAGATGATCCTCTGGGGCGGCGTCCACCCCGCCCACCGCCGCCGGGGTCTGGGCCGGCACCTGCTCGACTGGGCCGCCCGGACCGCGCCGGTGCTCCACGAGCGCCGGTTCCCGGGGCAACCGCTCGAACTGCACCTGTACACCGACGACCGCAACGAGGGCGCGAAGGCGCTGGCCGCCGCGGCAGGCATGACCCAGGTCCGGTGGTTCTACGACATGAGGCGGGACCTGGCCCGCGAGCTGCCGGAGTCGCTCCTCCCCGAGGAGTTGAAGATCACCGGCTACCGCGAGGACCTGGAGGACGCCGTCCGCGAGGTGCGCAACGCCTCCTTCTCCGACCACTGGGGCAGTGTCCCGCACACGGCGGAGACCTGGCGGGCCGCGCTCGTCGGGACGCGGTCCTTCCGCCCGGAGAGCTCGTTCGTCGCGGTGGACGGCTCCGGCAGGTGCGTGGGCGTGCTGCTCACGCAGCACTACGAGGCCGACACCGAGGCCACGGGTGTCCGCGAGGCATGGATCCAGATCATCGGCACCCTGCGCGAGTGGCGGGGCCGAGGGGTGGCGAGCGCGCTGATCGCCTACGCCCTCGCCGAGTTCCGAGAGCAGGGGTACGCCAGGGCGGGCCTGGGGGTGGACGCCGACAACCCGACCGGCGCGCTCGGGATCTACACCCGCGCCGGGTTCGAGATCGAGCACCGCCAGATCACCTACGCGCTCCCGCTCGGCTGAGCCGGACGACCCTCCGGCCGCGCGGGCGGCCCCGGCACGGCGGGGTTCCGCCGCCGAGCCGAGCCCGGGGATCACACCGCCGGAAGGCGCGCGCGGAGGCGGGCTCCCGGCGGTCCCGGGGCGACCGCCAGAGTGCCGCCGTGCCGCCGTGCGATGTCCCTGGCGATCGCCAGCCCGAGCCCGGAGCCGCCCGCGTCCCGGTCCCTGGCCTCGTCCAGCCGGGTGAACCGGTCGAAGACCGCCTCGTGGTGCTCGGCGGGGATGCCGGGCCCGTCGTCGCACACCTCCAGCACGGCTCCGCTCTCGCCTGCGGTCAGGCGGACGGTCACCGCGGAGTCCGCATGCCGTACGGCGTTGTCCACCAGGTTGGCCACCAGGCGGCGCAGCTGCCCTGCCGAGCCGCGGACGACCACATCGGCGGCGACCTCCAGGCCGACCCGCACCTCCGGCCGGGGCCGGGACCGGGCGGCCTCCTCCGCGGCGACCTGGCCCAGGTCCACCTCCTCGTGCCGGTCCGGCTCACCGGCGTCCAGCCGGGCCAGGAGCAGCAGATCGGAGGTGAGCGCCTGGATCCGCTCCACGTCCGTCAGCGCCTCGGCGGTCAGCGGCCCGGGCGGGGCCAGTTCCATGCGGGTGCGCAGGATCGCCAGCGGGCTGCGCAGCTCGTGGGCGGCGTCGGCGACGAAGCGCTTGTGACGGCTGACGGCCGACTCCAGGCGGTCGAGCGTGCGGTTCATGGTCTCCGCCAGACGGGTGATCTCGTCGCGGGCCCGCGGCACGGGGACCCGGCGGTGCAGGTCACTGGCGGTGATGTCGGCCATCTCCGCGCGGATCGCCGAGACCGGGGCGAGGGCCCGGCCGACCGCGAGCCAGGTGAGGGCGGCGACCAGCAGCAGCAGCGCGGGGATGCCGGGCAGCAGCACGCTCTTCAGCGTCTCCAGCGCGGCGCGCGCCGGTTCCAGGGAGGCCCTGGCCTGGACGAGCAGCGGGCCTTCGGCGGTGTCGACCGGTGCCGTCGCGGTGACATAGGCGCCCGCGGGGGCCCACTGCGCGGCCGGTACGGCGGGCACGACGGTGGCGCTGAACTCCGCGGCGGGGGCGCCGGTGAGGCCGGGAGCGCCGTCACCGGACACGGTGGTGCTCTTCCCGCCGGGCGCTGCGGTGGTCTTCCCGCCGAGCGAGGCGGCCGGATCGGGGTTCTCCACGCCGCTCCGCAGGACGACCGTCACCCATCCGTTCGTGAGCGGTGCGTCCTCTCTGAGGATCTGGACGTCGGGGTCCACGGCCCCGCTGACCGTGTCGGAGGAGAGCGTCAGAGAGGAGAGCATCCCGGCCGTGACGTCGGCGCGCCGCCCGGCCTCGGCGACGGCGCTCTCGGCCAGGCTCCCGCCGAGGACGCCGGCCAGCACGGCCGCGGCGACCCCGAGCGCGACCGCGACGATCGCGGTCGCCGCGAGGGTGGCCCGGACCCGTACCGACAGCCGTGACATCTCAGGCCTCCAGCCGGTAGCCGGCGCCGCGCACGGTCACCAGGGAGGACCGGCCGAACGGGGCGTCGATCTTCCGGCGGAGCGCGCTGACGTAGACCTCGACGATGTTCGGGTCGCCGTCGTAGGAGAAGTCCCAGGCCTGGGCGAGCAGCTCGCTCTTGGAGACCACCTCGCCCTGCCGGCGGGCCAGGCCGTGCAGGACCGCGAACTCCTTCGGGGTGAGGGCGATCTCCGTCCCGCCCCGGCGGCAGCGCAGCCCCGCCGGGTCGACGACCAGGTCGCCGACCGTGAGGGCGACCGGGCGGGCCGTGCCGCCCCGGCGGATCAGCGCGCGCAGCCGGGCCAGCAGCACCACGTAGGAGAACGGCTTGGACAGGAAGTCGTCGGCTCCGGTGTCCAGGGCCTCCGCCTCGTCGTGCACCCCGTCCTTGGCGGTGAGCATCAGGATGGGGGTCCAGTTCTCCGCCTCGCGGAGCCTGGCGCAGACGGTGTAGCCGTTCATCCGGGGCAGCATGACGTCGAGGATGACCACGTCGTAGGCGTTCTCGGTCGCCATCCACAGCCCGTCGCGCCCGTCGTGGGCGACGTCCACCGCGAACCCCTCGCCGGTCAGTCCGCTTCTCAGCAGGTCGGCCAGGCGCTTCTCGTCCTCCACCAGCAGCACGCGCATGCCTCCAGCCTGGCGCACGCCACCTAAAGCCAACCTGAAGACGGGTTCGGGCGCCTTCAGGCCCTCTTCAGGTGCCGGGCGGGAGTGTGTGCCCGGCGGCTCGTCCCGACCGGCTCGCGACCGGCCGGGACGAGCGCCGCCGGACGACCTCGACCGATTCCGACCGACCAAGGAGAACCGAGCATGCGGATCCGTTTCCTCGCCGCCGCCGTGGTCACCGCGGGAGCCCTCATGGCGACCCTGACCGGTGCGGCCAACGCCGACACCCCCGACACCCCCGGCACTCCCAGCCCTCCGCCCTCCGCCGAGAAGGGCTTCTCCATCGTCTGCGAAGCGGGCGGGGACCATCCCCACATCACGGCGCACAAGCTCACCGACGAGGAGATGAAGGAACTGGCGGCCGAGGGGCCGAAGATGACCGTGCGCGTCCAGGCGGTGCCGGCCGACCCCGCCGGGCCGGGCGGCGCGCCGGGGACTCCGCAGGCCGGACACGTGGTGGTCACCGGGCCGGACGGCATCGTGAAGCGGCTGGCGAAGCTGCCGGAGGCGATCGAGATGACCCTGGCGGCTCCGGCCGAGCCCGGGGAAGCCGGCAACCCGGACATGAAGGTGGAGGTCGTCCCGGCCCCCGAGGAGGCGGCCGCCGCCTGCGCCGAGAAGCAGGAGTAGCGCGCGGCGCGGGCCGTACCTGACGGGGACCGGTACGGCTCCCGCCCTCGGCTCCGGCGTGCGGCCGGAGGCCGGGCGGGCGGAGATCGGGCCGGTCGGGACCCGCGGATCCGGGCGTGCGGCTCGGCTCCGCGGGTCCGGTGGCGCGGGCCCGGGCGTGCGGCCCGGGCCCGCGTTCCGGGAGGGCGGAGGCGGGGGCCCGGGACGCCGGGTCAGTCCTCGGGGAAGGACGGGTGCGGGCCCAGCGCCCAGTACTCGTAGAGGCCGTGGCCGACCTGCGGACCCTGCGCGGCCCCCGAAGGATCGTCGTACTCGAAGCGGCCGACCGCGTCGACCAGGCCCCACATGCGGGCGGCGTCCTCCGGGAAGGTGTGGGTGACGCCCTGCACCACCGGGCCGGGGCCCTGGTACATGCCGTGCTTCCAGTCCGGTTCCAGGCCATACCCGGTGCCCACCATCAGGTGGACCGGGAGGATCGGGGTGCAGTGCACGTCGAAGGGCTTCCCGCCCGGCGGGGAGAAGGAGATCGTCGCCTCCCGGACCTCCCGGGTGCCCTCCAGATAGACCGGACGGTACTCGGGGCGTCCGAGATACTCCTGCTCGCCCTCCCGGTCGGAGCCGAAACCCCACACCCGGACGGCCTCCTCCAGCACCCGGCGGCCCTTCTCGTCCTCCTGGATGATGCAGAGGATGGCGTGGTCGTCGAACTGCATGGGCGTGTAGAGCCAGTAGAAGGTCCCGGCGTTCTTCGCCTGGATGCCGGGGGGTTCGGGCTCGCCCACGGGCCGGACGCCCCAGGAGCGGTCGCGGGTGCCCTGCCACCGGTCCGGGGTGACCTCGATCCGCTCGTCACCGATCATGATGTGCCCGGTCCACCGCCCGGTCTGGGCCATCCGCGCGGAGTCGAACACGACGCGCTCCTGCCAGCGCAGGAAGTGGCGCGGCTCCAGGGTGGCCGGGACCGTCCCCTCCCAGGTCAGGTCGTAGGAGAGCCCGTGCTCGGTGGGGTCGAGCACGACCCTGAGCCTCCGCAGGCCCTCGATCACCTCGACCCGGAACGGGCCGATCTCGGTGTTCATCCGGTCGTCGCCCAGCTCCCGGGAGGCACGGACGACCCGGTGCACGTCCCGGTGGCGCACGCAGGCGAAGGCGTCGGTGACGCCGAGGTTCGGGTACTGGCCGACGCCGATGATCAGCATCAGCTCGTCGGACCCGGCATGGCAGTTGAAGTAGTAGCGGTCGTAGAAGTTGCGGTCCGAGGTCGTGACGTGCCGCATCACCTCGGGTGACTGGTGGACGGGGTGGTCGTCGAGCGGTGACAGCGTCATCCGTGCTCCTCAGTGGCCGGGGAACACGTTCTAACAAGCGCTTGGTGGAATCGTCAACACCGCCGCGGACCCGGCCCGGCCGCGCAAAGGGGTACGGCCCGCACCGTCGCGGTGCGGGCCGTACCCGTGAAGCTCCGCCCGGTCAGGGCAGTTTGGTGGCGGAAGTCGAGGACGACTCGGTGCTGATCTTGTTGCCGAACTCGTCCGACGAGGGGTCCGCCTTGTGGCCGAACTCCTCGGCCCGGTTCCGCACCCCTCCGGCGGCGCTGGAGACCTTGTCCGCCGCGGTCCGGGCCTTGTCGCTCACCCAGTGGGACGCGTCGGCCGCGCTGCCCTTCACCGAACCCGCCCACTGATCGGTGTTCTTGCGGTACATCGCGAAGCCGGCGGCTCCGACCGCGACGCCGGTGAGCAGCAGGACCATCGGCCAGTTGCGAGACCTGCCCCGGGGGGCGGGATCGACCTTCGCCGCGGCCTCGGACAGCATCGCGGCTATCCGTGGCGCGAGTTGGTCCTCGAAAGAGTGGGCGGCGGCGTCTAGTCTTGGTGCGGCCCACCCACGAGCATCGATGATCTTTTCGGCGGCCGCGTGGCGGGCCGTCTCACGGGCTTGGGCGGCCATCGGGCCGACCTGCTCGGCAGCTCGCATGAGCTGGGTCTTCGCCAGGCGCAGGCGTGTTTCCGGCATCACCGTGGTGGTGCGGCGCTTTCCAAATAGTGCAAGAGGCACAGCAACTCCTCCCCTGTCGTTGGGGCCCCGCAGGCACCCCTTCCCGCTCGAAAGCGGCTCAATCATGACCGGCCGTGGGAGGATGCTGGATGGGCCGGTGACGGCCGCAGTTCCCAAAACACCACAAACGCAGCGCCTTGTACAGGCTTTGCCAGATGATCTGAAGGGGGCAGTCCGATCGTGGCTGAGAAGTTGATCGCGACCCTCAACACCAACCGCGGCGCCGTGAAGGTCCAGCTCTTCCCGGACCACGCGCCGAAGACCGTGCGCAACTTCGTCGAGCTGGCCGAGGGCACCCGGGAGTGGACGCACCCCGAGACCGGCGAGAAGACCAACGCCAAGCTCTACGACGGCACCATCTTCCACCGGGTCATCTCGGGCTTCATGATCCAGGGCGGCGACCCGCTGGGCCAGGGCATCGGCGGTCCGGGCTACAAGTTCGACGACGAGATCCACCCGGACCTCTACTTCAACCGCCCCTACCTGCTCGCCATGGCCAACGCCGGCATCCAGATGGGCCGGGGCACCAACGGCTCGCAGTTCTTCATCACCGTGGTGCCCACGCCGCACCTCAACGGCAAGCACACCATCTTCGGGGAGGTCGTCGAGGGCCAGGACGTCGTCGACGCCATCGCCAAGACCCCCACCGCCCGCGGCGACCGTCCCATCGACGACGTCGTGCTGGAGTCGGTCACCATCGACCGCGTCCAGGGCTGATCCGTCCGTACGGCGGCCGCCGCCGGCGGTCATCCTGTTGACCGCCGGCGGCGGCCGCCGCACGCACCCCGGACTCTGCATAGGGTGGGCACGGAAGAAAGCACGGTCGAAAGGGCCATCACGACGCCATGACCACCCAGCCTCCCGGCGAGCCCGGCACCCAGGCCGTCCCCACCTGCTACCGCCATCCGGACCGCGAGACCTACGTGCGCTGCCAGCGGTGCGAGCGGCCCATCTGTCCCGACTGCATGCGCGACGCCGCGGTCGGTTTCCAGTGCCCCGAGTGCGTGGCCGAGGGCAACCGGGGAGTACGGCAGGCGAAGGCGGTCTTCGGCGGCCGGGCGGTCACCGCGCCCCGGGTCACCTGGGCGCTGCTGGCCGTCAACGTCCTGGCGTATCTGGCGGAGACGGTCGCCGCCGACCGGGTGCTGGGCGACTTCGCGATGAGCTCGGGCGACGTCGCCTACGGCGGCGAGTGGTGGCGCCTGCTCACCGGGGCCTTCCTGCACGCCCCGCTGGGCAGCAGTTTCTCGATCACCCACATCCTGTTCAACATGTGGGCGCTCTACACCATCGGCCCGGAGCTGGAGCGGCGCCTCGGCTCCACCCGGTTCCTGGCGCTCTACCTGCTCTCCGCGTTCGGCGGGTCCGTCGCGGTCTACCTGTTCGGCATCGCCGCGGTGGGCGCCTCGGGCGCGATCTACGGCATGTTCGGCGCGCTGTTCGTGGTCTCCCGCAAGCTCGGCTACGACGCCCGCGGCGTGATCTGGCTGATCGGCATCAACGTGGTGCTCACCTTCGTGATCCCCGGCATCAGCTGGCAGGGCCACCTGGGCGGCCTCGTCACCGGCGCCCTGGTCAGCGCGATCCTCGTCTACGCCCCGGCCAGGAGCCGGAACGCGGTCCAGTGGGGCGGGTGCGCGGCGGTCCTGCTGGCGCTGGTCGCCGTGGTCCTCTTGCTGCCGCCGTTCGCCTTCGACGCGTTGATCACGTCCGGTGGCTGATCCACACCCTGATGCGTCCCCAGGGTGTGGATATGTCTGTGGAAACTTCTAACGCCAGCGGGTGGAAAGCACCACACCGAAGATGATGAAAGCAAACCCGATCAGCAGGTTCCAGTTCTCGAGCGTGCCGATGAAGGGCGCGTTGGGCGCCACGTAGTAAACGGAGATCCACAGGATCCCGATGATCCACGAGGCCACCATGACCGGGGCCAGCCAGCGCGGGCTCACCTTGACCTGCTTGGACATCTGCGGCGGGGTGTAGACCGCCTTCTTGCGAGCCTTGGACTTGGGCACTGGGGTTCTCCTGCGTCAACCCTGCGCGATCCGGAGCGTGCGCAGGTTCTGTCAGCTAGCGTAATCGCTGGTGAGCGACGACCGGAGTAAGGATAGTCGGCGCATGCGGGACATGGCGATCCCGCGGGCGCTCCCATTCTCCGCCGAACGGGTCCCGGCGCCCCGGGTGTCGGGCTCTCGGCCTCCTCCACAGGGCCCGTATCCTCGGATGTCGTGTTCGCCTGGTCCGAGCCGCGCGCTCGTCATCGTCCCTCCGGCCGCGTGGTCGTGGGCCGATGACCCGCGTCCTCGTCGTGGACAACCACGACAGCTTCGTCCACACCATCGTCCAGTACCTCCGTGAGCTCGGCGCCGACTGCGACGTGCGTCCCCGCGACCACGTCGCGGTCGAGGACGCCGACGGCTTCGACGGGGTCCTGATCAGCCCCGGGCCCGGCACTCCCGAGGAGGCGGGGGTGAGCGTCCCGCTCGTCGGGCACTGCGAGGCCCGCGGGCTTCCGCTGCTCGGCGTCTGCCTGGGGCACCAGGCGATCGCGGTGGCGCACGGCGCGACCGTGGCGCGGGCTCCCGAGCTGATGCACGGCCGGACGAGCGCGATCTCCCACGACGGGAAGGGTCTCTTCGCCGGGTTGCCGTCCCCGGTCGTCATGACGCGCTACCACTCGCTGGCCGTACGGCCCGAGACGGTGCCCGAGGTCCTGGAGGTCACCGCGACCACCGCCGACGGGGTGATCATGGGTTTGCGGCACCGTACGGCCCCGGTGGAGGGCGTGCAGTTCCACCCCGAGTCGGTGATCTCCGAGCACGGCCACCGGTTGCTCGGAAACTGGCTCGCCGGAATCGTGTAACGCCGCGAGCGTCCCGACCGACTAACCAGTGAGCCCTTCCGCCATTGCCCCCGAGTGGCGGAGGGGCTCTTCGCATGCGCAGGCGAACCCGTGCGACCCGCACCCGGTGCGCCTGTGCGCGGCCACGTACGCGGCAGGGCCCCGCCGACCGGCGGGGCCCTGCTCTTTCACGTCTCGTCGATCAGCCGTTGTCTCCCGGGGGATCGGTGATGAACGGGTCCTCGGTCTCCGTCGGGTCCTCGGTCGGGAACGGGTCCTCCGTCGGGTCCGTCGGGTCCTCGGTCGGGAACGTCGGGTTCTCGGTCGGGACCGGAGGCTCCCCGGTGGACACGGTCAGCACGATCGTGGTGTTCGGCTGGAGCTTGGAGCCGGCCTCGGGCGTCTGGTTCAGCACGGTCCCCTTGGCCTGGGTGCTCGGCTCCTCGTTGATCCTGACCCGGAATCCGAGGTCCTCGAGCTGGGCCTTCGCGTCGTCGACGTTGTAGCCGAGGACGTTGGGGAGCTCCTGGGCCTCCGCGGGGATGTAGATCCGGACCGAGCCGCCCTTGCTGACCTTCTTGCCCGCCTCGGGGTTGCTCTCGAAGACGACGCCCTGCTTGCGGGCGGACGGCTTGGTCTGCACGGTCGCCTTGAGGCCCAGGTCCTCGAGGATCTGGGTCGCCTCCTCCACGGTCTTGCCGACCAGGACGGGCACCTCGATCTTCTCCACGCCCTTGGAGACGACGAGCGTCACCTCGCTGCCCTTGGCGACGTCGGTGTTGGCGGGGGGCCGGGTCTCGATGACCGAGCCCTTGTCCTGCTCGTCGCTGAACTCCTCGGTCGTCGTGACCTTCAGTCCCATACCCTCCAGGGTCTTGATCGCCGAGGCCTCCGTCTGGGAGGCCAGCGGCGGGATCGTCACCTTCCCCCCGTCGGTGGTGGTGCCGGGAGAGCTCAGGAACATGTAGCCGACGCCGATGAAAGCGCCGATGACCAGGAGCGGGATCAGGATCCAGGCGGCCGTCTTGACCGCGGCGTTGCCGCCGCTCTGCTGGCGGCGGCGGCCGCGCTCGCCGCGCCCGCCCTCCTCCTGGCCGTACTCGTAGGGCGGGACGGCGGTGGTGCGCTGCGTGACAGGGCCGCCGGGACCGGGCGGCTGCTGCTGCATGGTCCGGGTGGCCCCGCCGTAGCCGCCTGCGGTCATCGCCATCGTCTGGGCGTCCGTCGGCATGCCCGACATGGCCCGCTGGATGTCGGCCCGCATCTCCCCGGCGTTCTGGTAGCGGTGCGCCGGGTCCTTCGCCATCGACTTGAGCACGATGGCGTCGGCCCACTTGGGGATCTCCGGGTCGATCTGCGACGGCGGGATCGGGTCCTCGCGCACGTGCTGGTAGGCGATGGCCACCGGGGAGTCGCCGGTGAACGGCGGCTGCCCGGTCAGCAGCTCGTACAGCACGCAGCCGGTGGAGTAGATGTCGCTGCGGGCGTCGACCCGCTCGCCCCGGGCCTGCTCCGGCGAGAGGTACTGCGCGGTCCCGATGACCTGCGCGGTCTGGGTCATGGTCGCGGCCGAGTCGGCCATGGCGCGGGCGATGCCGAAGTCCATGACCTTGACGTCGCCGTTGCGGGTGATCATGATGTTCGCCGGTTTGATGTCCCGGTGCACGATGCCGCCGCGGTGGCTGTAGTCCAGCGCCCGCAGGATCCCGTCGACCAGCTCGGCCGCGCGCTCGGGCAACAGCCGGCGGTCGGCCCTGAGCAGGTCGCGCAGGGTGCTGCCGTCGACGTACTCCATCACGATGTAGGGGACGGGTGCCCCCTCCGAGGTGTCCTCGCCCGTGTCGTAGACCGCGACGATGGACGGGTGGTTCAGTGACGCGGCGGACTGCGCCTCCCGGCGGAACCGCGCCTGGAAGGTGTGGTCCCTGGCCAGGTCCGCGCGAAGGGTCTTGATCGCGACCACTCGGTCCAGCCGGATGTCCCGGGCGCGATAGACCTCGGCCATGCCGCCACGGCCGACGACGCCGTCAAGCTCGTAGCGATCGCCGAGGCGTCGGGGCTGAGTCATTTCCTGCACTGTCCCTTACCGTTCATCTTGGGTGCCGGTGGGCTCTCGGGCCACCGGTGTCCATCATCGACCCCGTGACGCATCACGTCTCCCCGTTCGGCGGGGTTGTGTCCCCGGGGTCGGGAGTGTCACTCGGTGTCAGGCTCGGTGTCACCGTCGGGGTCGGGGGTGGCGGGGTCTGGGTGGTCGGGCTGGGGCTCGGGGTCGGAGGCTTCGTCGGCCGGGCGGTGGGCGTGGCCGACGTACTTACCGTAGCCGACGGCGACGGCGAGGACCGGGGCGACTTGGCGGGAGAGGCCGAGGGGCGGGTCGTCGCCGGTTTGCTCCTGCCCGGTTTGGCCGTGGGCGACCTCGTCCCCGGAGTGGGAGGCGTGAACGGCTCCGCGGACCCGCCGTCGTCCCGCCGGTCGGACAGGTCCTGGATCGCCAGCGTGCCCAGCCCCACGGCGGCGGCGCATCCGGCCGTCACCACGACGATCACACCCGCCCGCCGCAGCCCGCGGCGCCCCGGGGCCATCCGTACGGCCTCCGCCGTACGGGGTGGGGAGTCCGGGCCGCCGACCGGCACGGGCCCCGGGTAGGGGGCCGGGGAGTCCTGCGTGACGTCCTCCGCCCACGCGGCATCCGGCGGCACGGAGCCGGGCGCCGCCGGCCGGCCGACGGGGTCGGTGAGCATGCTCAGCTCCATCGCGCCCGCCGTGACGAGCGACTCGCGCAGCACGTGGGCCCGGTTCGCCAGCTCGCTGGCTCCGGCCGGGCGGCGGGCCGGATCCTTGGCCAGGCACGCCGTCACCAGGTCCCGCACGGCGGCCGGGACGCTCTCCGGCAGCGGCGGCGGCGGGTCGTTGAGGTGCATCAGCGCGATCGCCACCTGGTTGTCGGCGACGAACGGCGGACGGCCGGCCAGGCACTCGTAGGCCACGACGCCCAGCGAGTAGAGGTCGGTGGCGGGCGTCAGCGTGGTCCCGGAGGCCTGCTCCGGGCTGACGTACTGCGCGGTGCCGAGGACCGTCCCGGTCTGGGTCACCGGTGCCGCCTCCAGCGCCCTGGCGATCCCGAAGTCGGTGATCTTGACCGTGCCGGTCTCGGTGACCAGCAGGTTCCCGGGCTTGACGTCCCGGTGGATGATCCCCGAGCGGTGCGCGGCGTGCAGGGCCCTGGCGGTCTGGGCGACCACGTCGAGCGTGACCTCGGCGCCCAGCGTGCCGTTGCGGGCCAGGATGTTCGCCAGCGACTCCCCGGAGACCAGCTCCATCACGAGGTAGGCGACATCCCCGTCCTCGCCGTAGTCGTAGACCTGGGCGATGCCGGGGTCGGCCAGCCCGGCTGCGATCCTCGCCTCGGTGCGGAACCGCTCACGGAAGTGCGGGTCGGCCGCCACATGGGTGCGCAGCAGCTTCACGGCCACCTCGCGGGCGAGCAGCTCGTCCCTGGCCCGCCAGACCTCGCCCATGCCGCCAGCGGCGATCCGCCCCAGCGGGCGGTATCGGCCACTGAGCAACGACGTCATCTACCCAGCACCGCTTCCATCACGCTCTTGGCGATGGGGGCCGCGGTCTGGCCGCCGGAGGCGTCGTTGCCGGCGCTGCCGGACTCGACGATCAGCGCGACCGCGATCTTCGGGTCGTCGGCCGGGGCGAAGGAGATGAACCACGCGTGCGGGGCGCGGCCTTCGGCGGTCTCCGCGGTGCCGGTCTTGCCGCCGACCTTCACCCCGGGGATCTTCGCAGCGCCGGCGGTGCCGAGCTCGACGACGTTGACCATCATCTCCTGGAGCTTGGCCGCGTTCTCCTCGCTGATCGCGGTGTCGAGCTCCTCGGGGTCGGCGGTCTCGATCTCGCCGCCCTCGGCGTCGGCGACCTTCTTCACCAGGTACGGCTTCATGACCACGCCGTCGTTGGCGATCCCGGCGGCGATCATGGCCATCTGCAGCGGCGTCATCTGGTTGCTGCGCTGGCCGATCGAGGCCTGGGCGAGCGCGGCCTGGTCCTCCTCCGGGCCGATGCTGCTGGCGGCGACCGGCATCGGGATCTTCAGCGGGTTCCCGTCGCCGATGCCGAACTTGGCCGCCTGGTCCTTCATCGTCTCGTAGCCGAGGTCCATGCCGATCTTGCCGAACGGCGTGTTGCAGGACTTCTCCAGCGCGAACGAGAGCGTCACCCGGCCGGCGCCGCACGCCGCGCCGCCGTAGTTGGGCAGGTCCGCGGTGGTGTTGGGCAGGTCGAGCCGCTGCGGCGCGTCCACCTGGGACTGCGGGCCGAGGGAGTCGTCGCTCTCCAGGTAGGCCGCCATGGTGACGACCTTGAAGGTCGAGCCCGGCGGGTAGGTGCGCTCGATCGCCCGGTTGACCAGCGGCTTGTCCTCGTCCTTGTCCAGCTTGTTGTAGGCCGCGTTGACCTTGGCCTTGTCCGCGGGGGCGAGCAGGTTGGGGTCGTAGGTGGGGATGGAGACCATCGCGAGGACGGCGCCGGTCTTCGGCTCGATCGCGACCAGCGCGCCCTTCCTGCCGCTCGCGCCGAGCGCCTTGTAGGCCGCCTCCTGCGCTTTGGGGTTGATGGTCAGCTCGACGTTGGCGCCCTTGGTCGTCTTGCCGGTGAACAGGTCGATGCCGCGCCGGATGACCAGGTCGGCGCTGGAGCCGTCGAGCAGGTCGTTCGTCTCCCCCTCGATGTCGCGGGCGCTCTCCGGGGCGAAGAAGCCGGTGACCGGCGCGTAGACCTCGCCGCCGGGATAGCGGCGCGCGAACCGGGTCTCCGGGTCGCCGGTGTCGACCGACTCGGCGAGCACCTTCTTGCCCGCGGTGATCAGACCGCGCTCGACCTCGTAGCGGGCGAAGAAGTTGCGCCGGTCGCGGGAGTCCTTCCGCAGGTCGTCGGCCCGTACGGCCTGCAGGTAGTTGACGTTGACCATGAGCAGGCCGAACATGACCATGCAGGCCAGGGCGGCGCGCTTGAGGGTGCCGTTCATCGCTGGAACACCTGCGTCATTCCTTCGTCCTGGATGGCCTGGGGCGGCGGCCTCCTGGCCGCGTCCGACATCCGTACCAGCAAGGCGATGAGGATCCAGTTGGCCAGCAGCGCCGAGCCGCCCTGCGACATGAACGGGGTGACCAGGCCGGTGAGCGGGATCAGGTTGGTGACGCCGCCGACGATGATGAAGATCTGCCAGGCGAGGATGAACGACAGGCCGCCCGCCAGCAGCTTGGAGAACGGGTCGCGGGCCGCGAGCGCGGTGCGCAGGCCCCGCTCGACCAGCAGCCCGTAGATCATCAGCAGCGCCATCAGGCCGGTCAGGCCCAGCTCCTCGCCGATCGCGGCGAAGATGAAGTCGGAGAAGGCCAGCGGGATCAGCCCGGGGTGGCCCTGGCCGAGCCCGGTGCCGAGGATGCCGCCCTGGCTCATGCCGAACAGGCCTTCCATGAGCTGCGCGCTGCCGCCCAGCTCACGGTCGAACAGCGCGCGGTCCTCGGGGTTCTGGAAGACCTCCCACCGGGCGTAGACGTGATCGAAGAGCGCACCGGCCAGGATCGCGCCGCCGACGAAGAGCAGGACGCCGATCAGGACCCAGGAGGTGCGCTGGGTGGCGATGTAGAGCATCGCGATGAACGTGCCGAAGATCAGCAGCGAGGAGCCGAGGTCCTTCTGCAGGACCAGCACGCCGAGGCTGAGCCCCCAGGTGATGAGGATCGGGCCGAGGTCGCGGGCCCGGGGCAGGTCGATGAAGAGCAGCCGCCGCCCGGCCAGCGCCAGCACGTCGCGCTTGGCGACCAGGTAGCCGGCGAAGAAGACGATCAGGGCGAGCTTGGCGAGCTCGGCCGGCTGCAGCGTGAAGCCGGCGACGCCGATCCAGATGCGGGCGCCGTTGATCTCCTGGCCGAGGAACGGGATCAGCGGCGAGATGAGCAGCAGCAGGCCGAGGGCGCCGGCGGTGTAGGTCAGACGCTGCAGCGCGCGGTGGTCGCGCAGCACGATCAGCGTCACGGTGAAGACGACCACCCCGACGGCGGTCCAGAGCAGCTGGGTGGTGGCCGAGGCGCCGCCCTTGCCGCCCGCGCCCACCTCCAGGCGGTAGATCATCACCAGGCCGAGGCCGTTGATCAGCGTCACCAGGGGCAGGATCAGGGGGTCGGCCCAGGGCGCGAACTTCGCCAGCACCAGGTAGGCGGCGAGCATGAAGGCGCCCAGGCCGAGGCCGTAGGTGAGCATGCCCGAGGGGATCTTCTGGTCGATGCCCATGCCGACGGCGGCGTAGGCGGCCATCACGACCAGGACCGCGAAGGCGAGCATCACCAGCTGCGCCATCCGCCGCTTGGCCGGCAGGGGGACGGGTTCGACGCTGGGGGCACTCATGTGTTCGTGGGCCTCGGGGTCGCGGTGCCGCCGGACTTCGGGGTCGCGGTGCCGCCGGGTTTGGGGGTCACGGCGGGGGTCGGCGTGGGGCTCGCGGTGGAGCCGTCCGTGTTCTCCCCGGACGCGACCCTGAGCTCCTCGACCTTCTTGACGCCCGCAGCCTTGTCGGCGACGGGGATGCCGTTGCGGACCTGCTTCTGCTCGGTGGGGCCCAGCGCGGCGACGGACACGGTGGAGTGGTGGACCGGGTCGAAGAGCTCGAAGGGGCCGAGCGTGGTGTTCACCCCCTGGTAGACCACGATCTCCTCACCTCGCAATCCCACGAAATACTGGTCGTCGAGCCACTGGTTGCCGAAATACCAGCCTAGGCCGCCGCCGACGAGGGCGACGCCGCCCACGGCGGCCAGCAGCGGCCACAGCCGGCGCGTCCGGACCGGTCGTGCCGCGGCCCGGACGCGCGGCTCCTCGTCGTCCAGATCGTCGTCGGTGATGACGGGCTGGGGCATGGTGGCCGGGTTGGCGCGGCCGCCCGGGGCCTCCGGCGCCTGCTGGGAGCGGCTGAGAGTGGATCCCGCGGCCCCCACCACGGCCGCCTCGCCGGAGGGCGGGACGCCCTCGTCCACCTCCAGCACGTCGGCGATCACGCAGGTGATGTTGTCCGGGCCGCCGCCGCGGTTGGCCAGGTCGATGAGCGTGCGCACGACCGTCTCGGGGTCGTCGATGGTGGAGAGCGTGTGGTGCAGCGTCTCCGCGCTCACCACGCCGGACAGGCCGTCGGAGCAGAGCAGGTAGCGGTCGCCGAGCTGGGCCTCGCGCAGCGACAGGTCGGGGTCGACCTCACCGCTGCCGTCCAGCGCGCGCAGCAGGATCGACCGCTGGGGATGGGTGGCCGCCTCCTCCTGGGTGATCCGGCCGTCGTCCACCAGGGACTGCACGAGGGTGTGGTCGTGCGTGATCTGGTAGAGCTCACCGGAACGCAGCAGGTAGGCGCGGGAGTCGCCGACATGGACCAGGGCGACCCTCGTGCCGGACCACAACATGGCGGTCAGCGTGGTGCCCATGCCCTTGAGGCTGGGGTCCCGCCCCACCATCTCGTGGAGCCGGCGGTTGGCGTCGCGGACCGCGGCCTCGATGGCGCCGAGCAGGTCGCCCCCGAACGCGTCCTCGTCGAGGGACGACATGGCGGCGATGGCGACCGAGCTGGCCACCTCACCGTGTGCGTGCCCGCCCATGCCGTCGGCGACGGCGAGCAGACGGCCGCTGGCGTACGCCGAGTCCTCGTTGCCCTCGCGGAGGAGGCCGACGTCGGAGCGGGCTGCGTAACGGAGTGCGATGGTCATTTGCGCAATTCGATGACGGTCTTACCGATGCGGATCGGAACACCGAGCGGCACCGGGGTCGGACGGGTGACTTTGGAACGGTCGAGATAGGTGCCGTTGGTCGAACCGAGATCTTCCACGATCCACTGACCGTCCTGGGGGAAGAGCCGGGCGTGCCGGCTGGAGGCGTAGTCGTCGCTGACCACCAGCGTGGCGTCGTTCGCCCGGCCGATGGTGATGGGCGTTTCCGAGAGGGTAATGGTGGTGCCCTGCAGGGGGCCACCGGTGACCACCATCTGCCGGGGTTCCCCCTTCCCCTTCTTTGGTTTGGCCGGGGCCTTGACCGGCTTGGGCGCCTTGCGCGCGGGAGCGGCGGCGGCCGTACGGGATCCGAACAAGTCTGTCCGGATCACACCGACCGCGGCAATCACGAAGAACCACAGCACCGCGAGGAACGCGAGCCGGATCAGCAGCAGCGTGAGCTCGGACATGGACCGTCTGTTTACCTTTAATCGCGCCGGAAAACCAGAGTCGTCCGCCCCAGCGTCACACGAGTGCCGTTCTGGAGCTCGACCCGGCGAACCGGCTGGCCGTTGACGAAGGTGCCGTTCGTGGAGCCGAGGTCGACGAGCACGACCTGCGGGCCCTCCACGCGCAGCTCGGCGTGGTGCCGGGACACACCCGGGTCCACCAGCCGGAGATCGCAGTCGGTGCCCCTGCCGAGCAGGGTCACCGGAGTGGTCAGATCGTAGGACCGCTGGCCCTGCGGATCGTCCTGGGTGGAGACCAGGAGCCGGGGACGGCCGCCGAAGGCCTGCGGGCGGCCCTGGGGCACGTCGGTGACGGGCTGGCGGATCTCGTCCTGCTCGACCGTCGCGCCGCGGATCACGCCGGAGCGGATGCGGAACAGGCCGACCGCCAGGTCGTCGGCGGTCTCGAAGCGCACCCGGACCGGCCCGACGAACGAGTAGCCCTGCTCCTTGGCGTACTCCCGGGCGAGGTTGGCCAGTTCGTGGCTGATGCTGTCGGCGTAGACCTCCAGGCGCTCGCTGTCGGTCGTGGACAGCTCGACCACGAAGTCGTTCGGGACGAGGGTCCGTCCCTGGGCGACGATCGCGGCTCGCTCGTCCATTTCCCGCTGGACCGCGCTGGCGACCTCGACCGGCTGAAGGTCAGACTTGAACGCCCGCGCAAACGCCCCCTCAACCAAGCCTTCAAGCCTTCGCTCGAAGCGCTGAAGGACTCCCACCGGCTACCTCCCTTCCTCCGTACATATGGTCGCGGCTGCTCGGGTGTTCGTTGGCCCGTTTCCCGTGCTTTCGCACCCGGCCCCTCCGCTCCGCATCTAGAAGGATCGTATCCGGGTTCGTAGGTACCGGCTGATCCGTGCTAATGTTTCGACCGCACCCAACAAGGGCGGGTGGCGGAACGGCAGACGCGCACGGTTCAGGTCCGTGTGTCCGAAAGGACGTGAGGGTTCAAATCCCTCCTCGCCCACTCAAATCGGTCCCGTGTGGTTGAGGATGAAGTCCTCTTCCCCGGGGCCTCTTCGTTGTGACGCCCAGGGGGACGACCCCCTGGAGCCCCCGATGCGGGGGCGCCCCACGTCCCCTGCTGCGCCCGTGGTGGGGCGCGTCCCTGAAGATACAGGTCATGTGGGCCGTCCAATGGGGTGAGGTGGGCGGTCGTGATCAAACTAGCCGTCTGCCTCGCCGCCGGGAAGTCCTGGTGTGAGCGGGCCGACGAACCCGGTTCGTACGGCACGCGCCTGTGTCCTTTGTAGCCCCGGCCACTTGCTTGTTGCTTTCGAGCGACTTGCATGGAGTGGCCCATGTGAACGGGGATTACGCCGACAGCGAAATCAGGGGGCTGACCAGGGCGGGGCCGGGGAGACGGCTCCCCGGCCCCGTCATACGGGCGTCGGACCGGTCAGCGGGCGGGCACGGTTCTGACGTCCAGGAGCTCGCCGAGCAGGTCGGTGAGGCTGACCATCCCGACCACCTCGCCGTCGTCCGTGATGAGGCCCACATGGGCGCGGGCGTCCTGGAGGGCGGCGACCGCCTCCGGGACGGTCGTGCCCTTCGCCAGGCGGGGCACCGGGCGGGCCAGCTCGGCGGGGCTCGCCGCGGGCCGTACCAGGGCGTCCCGGACGTGCAGCACGCCCAGGACGTCGCCGGGCCTGCCGGAGTTCACCAGCAGCCGGAGATGGCCGCTCCCGGCGGCGGTCCGCCGCACGTCGTCGCCCGTCGCGCCCGAGGTGACGGAGACGACCTCCGCGATGGGCAGCATCAGGCGCTCGACCGGCTGCTGGTGGACTCTCAGAGCCCGCGTCAGCAGGTCGTGCTCGGCCCGGTCGAGCAGGCCCATCCGGCCGGACTCGCCGACCAGCATGGCGAGCTGGACCGGGGTCCTGGTGGTGGCCAGCTCGTCCCTCGCGCGCACGCCGAACAGCCGCAGCAGCGCGTTGGTGAGGCCGTTGAGCGCGGCCAGCACCGGCCGGACGAGCCAGGTGAAGCCGCGGAACGGCAGGGCCAGGCCCATCGCCGCGGTCTCCGGGTGGGTCAGCGCCCACGACTTGGGAGCCATCTCGCCGACGACCATGTGCAGGAAGGTGACCAGGGCCAGCGCGATGACCAGCGAGATCGGGACCCGGAAGGACTCCGGAACGCCCACGGCGCCGAAGACCGGCTCCAGGAGGTGCTCGATGGCGGGCTCGGTCACCATGCCCAGGCCGAGCGAGCACAGGGTGATGCCGAGCTGGGCTCCGGCGAGCATCAGGGAGAGCTCCCGCCCGCCGCGTACGGCGGCGCGGGCGGCGATGCGGGCGAGACGGCCGCTCTTGCCCGCCAGCTCCTCCAAACGGTGCCTGCGGGCCGAGATGACCGCGAACTCGGCGGCGACGAAGAAGGCGTTGCCGGCCAGCAGGGCCACGCCGAGCAGCAGGGCTCCGGCGGTGCTCATCGTCCGCTCACCCGGCCCCGCCCGATCACCGGGCTGCCGTGGTCGTGCTCCGCCGCATCCGGCGTGTCCATCTCGTCCTCCCAGGCGCGCGGCGCGCCGTCGCGGTCGGGCGCCAGCCGTACCCATTCGGGGACCCTGCGGTGCACCGACAGCACGGTCAGGACCGCGTCGGTCTCGTCCGGCTCGTCCTCCAGGAGGTCGTTCTCCGGGGTCAGCGTGACGGTGGCCACGTCGCCGGGCTCGGCCATCCGGCCGATGGTGGCCAGGACCAGGCCGGCGACGGTGTCGTAGTCGTCGCTCTCGGGCAGCGCGAGCCCGGTCGCCCGCTCGACCTCGTCGACGCGGAGCGTGCCGGGCACATTCCAGGTGCCGTCGCCGTTGGCGACGACCCCGGCGGGCTCGGGGTCGTTCTCGTCCATCAGCTCGCCGACGAGTTCCTCGGCGAGGTCCTCGACGGTGACCACTCCGGCCAGCCCGCCGAACTCGTCGATGACGCAGGCGAGGTTGTCGCGGGCCGCCCGCATGCGCTCCAGCACGACCGGGAGCGGAAGGGAGTCGGGGACCAGCAGGGCCGGGCGGGTGATCTTCTCCAGCGGGCCGTCGACCAGGTGGGAGGCGATCAGCTCGCGCACGCCGGTGACGCCGACCACGTCCTCGCCGTTCTCGGTGCAGAGCACCGGGTAGCGGGAGTGGCCGTGCTCGCGGATGGCGTCGACCAGGTCGGAGATCGGCCGGTCGTCGCGGAGCAGAACCACGCGGGGACGCGGCACCATGACGTCCTCCGCGGTGCGGTCGCCGAACTCCAGCGCGCGCTCCAGCAGCTCGGACAGGCGCGGGGGGAGGTCGCCGGCCGCACCGGACTCGGCGATGATCCTGGACAGTTCCTCGGGGCTCGCGCCGTGCTCGATCTCCTCGACCGGCTCCACGCCCACCTTGCGCAGCAGACCGGTGGCGGCGGAGTCGAACAGCCGGATGACCGGCCCGGCGACCTTGAGGTAGATCAGGGTCGAGCGGGAGAGGTACTTGGCGACCGGCTCGGGCCGGGCGATGCCGAGGTTCTTGGGGGCCAGCTCGCCGATGACCATCTGGACGACCGTCGCGACCGCCACGGCCAGGGCGACCGCGACGCCGGGGACGGCGCCCCCGGGCACCCCCGCGGCCTCCAGCCAGGGGCGGATCACGGTGGCGATGGCGGGCTCGGCGATGAAGCCGACCAGCAGGGCCGTGACGGTGATGCCGAGCTGCGCGCCCGAGAGCATGAAGGACAGCCGCCCCGTCACCTCCAGGGCCCGTTTCGCGGCGGCGTCGCCGGCCTCGGCCTGTTCGCGCAGCACGCCGCGGTCGGCGGCCACGAAGGCGAACTCCTGGGCGACGAAGTAGCCGGTGGCGAGGGTGAGGAGCAGTACGGCCAGCAGGCCGAGAGCCGTGTTCACCGGTCGGCTCTCCCGGTCGGTTCAGCGGTGGGTCCCGTGCGTTCGCACGGGCAGGTACTCCACGGGTCCGGACTGGACACGATCTTCCTTTCGAGCGGTGGTCGTCCTCTACGCTAACGACCGACGTGACGCCCGATGTTTCCGGCTCGGGTGGTGACCGTGGTACCGGTAGCCGGATACCTCCCGGTATTTTTACTCAAGGAAACCTTTGGGACGTGTCTGCGCGGGTGTGAGCCACGAAGTAGCGTCGATGGTGAGGATTTCACCGTTGGTTGGTAAGCGACTTCCGGAAGTGGCGGAGATACGACGTGGGTGACTGGCAGCAAGACGACGACCGCACGCGTGCGCTCCGGTCGCCCGAGCCCGCGCAGCCCCGGTCCGCGGGCCAGCCCGCGCACCCCGTCCCGGGACGGGGCGGCCAGGCGGGCGGTCCTCCTCCCGGCCCGCCGCCGGGCGACGGACCGCGGCCCCCCACGGCCTCTGCGGACTCCGCCTCCGGCGGCGCCGTACGGGACGACACCGTGCCCCGGGCGGTCTCGCCGGTGTACGGCAAGGCGCGGCAGGGCAAGAGCCCGGCCCGGCCGCTGAAGGGCTCCTCCGGCGGCCCTTCCGGCGGCCCGTCCGGCTTCCCCGGTGAGCCCTCCGGAGGGAAAGGCGGCGCTGGCGTGTCGAACAAGGCCTGGGGTGCCAAGGGCCCGAGAGCTCCCAAGGGTCCGAGGCGGCCGGGCAGGACGGTCGCGCGGATCCTCGCGGGCCTGCTCGTCCTGCTTCTGGTGCTCGCCGTAGGGGGATATTTCACCATCGATGCGCGGTTGAAGCGGATCGACGCCCTCCGCGACTACGAGGGGCGTCCCGCCGACACACCGGGCACGAACTGGCTGCTGGTCGGCTCCGACAGCCGCGCGGGGCTCACCAAGGCTCAGCGCAGAAAGCTCGCCACCGGCAGCTCCGTCGGCCGGCGCACCGACACGATGATGCTGCTGCACATCCCCGACAACGACGGGCGCCCCACCCTGGTGAGCCTGCCGCGCGACTCCTACGTGCCCATCGACGGCCACGGCAGCGACAAGCTCAACGCCGCCTACGCCTTCCAGGACGGCGGTCCCCACCTGCTCGCCAGGACGGTGGAGAAGGTCACCGGCCTGCGCATCGACAACTACATGGAGATCGGCTTCGGCGGCTTCGTGGGCATCGTGGACGCCATCGGCGGCGTCGAGATCGACGTCAAGCAGAACATCAAGGACCCCAAGGCCGGGATCGATCTGAAGAAGGGGGTGCAGACGCTGGACGGCGGCACCGCCCTCGGCTACGTCCGCACCCGCGCCACCGGGGCCATCCCCGACTTCGACCGGACCCAGCGCCAGCGCCAGTTCTTCTCGGCGGTGGTGAAGAAGGCCGCCAGCCCGGGTGTCCTGCTCAACCCGTTCACGTCCGTCCCGCTCGCGTTCAGCGCCACCGACTCCGTGGCCGTGGGCGAGGAGAGTGGCGCCTTCGACCTGCTCTCCCTCGGACTGGCCATGGGCGGCAACCCGGTCACCACGGTGGTCCCGATCGGCTCCCTGCCCACGATCAACGGCCAGTCCGTGGTCAAGTGGGACCGGGAGAAGGCCCTGCGCATGTTCGAGGCCCTGGCCCAGGACAAGCAGGTCCCCAAGGACCTCCTCGGCAAGTGACCTGACGCCGTAAGCACCACGTAAGCGCCGGGGGCCGCCGGCGGCGATACCTTCGAGCTGGGAGCCGATCCGCGGGACTCCGCTCTCCCGTCGCGTGACGGAGAGGGCTCCGCGCAGGGCTCCGAGGCCTGGAGGACATCATGAGAATCAGGAAGCTGCTCCGCCATCCCGCCACCTGGGTGGTCCTCGGAATCGGAGCCGTCGCGTTCGCCGTCGCCCTCTACCTGTTCCAGCCGTGGAGGCTGTTCACCACGGTGGAGGTGAACGAGGCCCCGCCGGCGGCGGTCGCGGCCTCCCGGGCGCCCGGCGCGACCCCGCAGACCACGGGCGGGGAGCCCGCGGGCGGCCCCAAGGTGCTGGCCACCGGCACCTTCGTCTCCCACGAGCACGACACGGCCGGTACGGCCAGGCTCCTGGAGCTGGCCGACGGCAGCCGGGTGCTCAGGATCGAGGACCTGGACACCTCCGACGGGCCCGACCTGCGGGTGTGGCTGAGCGACCAGCCCGTCAAGGAGGGCCGGGCGGGGTGGTTCAACCTCGACGACGGCAAGCACCTGGAGCTGGGCGACCTCAAGGGCAACAAGGGCGACGCCAACTACGCCGTCCCGGCGGGAGCCGACCTGGACGCCCTGAAGACCGTCACCATCTGGTGCAAGCGCTTCAGCGTCTCCTTCGGCGCCGCGGCACTGACCTGAGCCCGCCGCCCGGCGTCAGGTGGCGGCGGCGATCGCGCCTCCGGCGGCGGCCGCGTTCATCGAGGCGATGTGCTTGGCCACGGCCTCGCCGATCCACTCCTCCTCGGTGATCTCCTTGACCCGCTTCTTGTCCAGGCCGGGGAAGGCCTTGCGGTCGATCTTGGCGGCGCGCAGGACGGCGATCAGCGCGGCCGTGCGGCTGTCGGGCGCGGCCCCGGCCAGCACACTCTGGACGTGCTCACGGATGCCCCGCTCCACGCTCGGGTCGAGCTCCGGGTAGCGGGTGCTGGGGAAGATCCCCAGGATCCTGCGGTGGTTCTCGCTCAGCACGCCGCGTTCGGCCAGGCCGGCGAGCAGGCGTTTGCGGAGCTTGCCGGACTGGAGCTTGTAGACCCACGTCTCGGGCTTGCGCTCCTTGGGGTCGCCGGCGATCCGGGCGAGCACCGCGTCGAGCTCCTCGTTCCCGACCGGGGTGGTGTCCGTGACCACGACCTTCTTGCCGTTCAGGGCGATCCGGCCGTTGACGGCGAGGTCCGCCAGGAGCGCGCCGCCGAGGGCGGAGTCCAGGTGGGCGGAGCTGACCAGCTGCTTGCCCTCGATCTCCTCGTGGGCGAGAAGGAGGACCTCTTCGGCGATGATCGTCACGTTCCAGATCTTATGCCGCGGGACGGGGGCGGTGGCGTCACGCGGGCGCCGCGAAGACCCGGCCGCCGGGCCGCGGGAGCGCTCCGCCGTACGAGTCCTGCGACAATCTCCGGCTTATGAGCATCTCTGAGGAACTCCACGCCATCGGCCGTCCCCTGCTCGACGCCCAGCTCACCCACCCCACGGTGGCGGGGATCGCCAGGGGCGACCTGGCCGAGCCGGTGTTCCGGTCGTGGCTGGAGCAGGACTACCTGTACCTCCTGGACTACGTCCGGGTGTTCTCCCGGCTGGCCTGGCAGGCCCCCGACGGGCACCTCGGCGATCTCGTGGACCTGGCGCACTCCACCTTCCACGAGGAACTGAAGCTGCACCGGTCCATGTCGGCGGAGTTCGGCGCCGACCTCGACGGCGCGGTGAAGGGCCCGGCGTGCGCCGCCTACACCTCGTTCCTGCTGGAGGCGGCGGCGGACTACGCCGAAGGGCTGGCCGCGCTCTATCCCTGCATGTGGGGCTACTCCATGCTCGGCCGCATCCTGGCCGAGAACCCCCCGGCGGAGCCGCGCTACCGCGCCTGGGTGGACACCTACGCCGACCCGGGCTTCACCGCGCTGACCGAGCGCGTCGCGGTGATGCTCGACGAGGTGGACATCGCGCCGGAGCGGGCGAAGGAGCTGTTCACCGAGGGCATGGCCCACGAGCTGGCCTTCTGGGACGTGCCCTGACCTCCGGCCGCTGCGGGGCCGCGTCCGGCGCCCCGCAGCGGCCGGGCGGGTGGCTCGGCCGCCGTGCCCGCTCAGGCGGTCACTGGGCCCACGGCGGCAGGATGGTCTGGCCGTCGAGGGTGGCCTTGATCCCGGCCGAGGTGCACACGGTGGCGGTGGCCGGTTCGGTGGCCGAGGCGTTGCGGAGCGAGAACGCGGTGTGCGGCGGCAGGATCATGGCGTCGCCGGCCTCGATCACGTGGTCCACACCGCCGATGACGCCCTCGATCCGGCCCGAACGGGCGACGAAGACCTCCTCGCGGTCGACGGTGTGCTCCTGGCTGGAGGAGCCCGGCGCCAGCTCGATCGACCAGACGGCCAGCTCCGCGGAGCCCCGCGAAGGGACGGCGAGCGGGCGGAAGGTGAAGCCGTCGAGCTCGAAGACGGGAGCGTCGGCCAGGGTCGCGGTGGTCATGGTGTCCTCCTAAAATGGTCAACGCAATTGACTGTATGAAGAAGGTAAACCAGATTGACTACATCGTCAACGGCGAAGGGACGGGCGATATGACGCGCAGGCGGGGCGAGATCCCCTTGCTGCTGGCCATGACGTGCCGGGCGATGACCGATGCGTTCCACGACCGGCTGGCGGCGGAGGGGCGCGAGCCGCTGCGCCCCGCGCACGGCTACACCTTCCGGCTGCTGGTGGACCACGACGACGTCACCGCGGTCGAGCTCGCCGAGCATCTGGGCGTCACCAAGCAGGCCGCCTCCAAGATCGTGTCGGAGCTGGAGGGCTGGGGCTACGTCGAACGCCGCCCGCACGCCACCGACGGCCGCGCCCGGGTGCTGGCGCTCACGGACAGGGGGCACGCCTACGTACGGCACGCCGACGAGATGTGGGCCGACATCGAGGACCGGTGGGGCGAGGCGATCGGGTCCGAGCGGTTGGATCGCATCTACGAAGATCTACGGACGTATGTGGACGAGGTGGCCGGAGGGCGTGCGGTTCTGCGTCCCATCTGGTGACGGGCTTGAAACAATGGGTGCATGACTGTTCCTGAGGTGGAAGCGCAGGCCGTACCCAATGACGCGTTCCTGCTGGATGTGAGAGAAGACGACGAGTGGCACGCCGGGCACGCGCCCGGAGCCGTCCACATACCGCTCGGCGAGCTGCAGACCCGGGTGGCGGAGGTGCCCAAGGACGTGCCCGTCTACGTGGTCTGCCGGGTCGGAGGCCGTTCCGCGCACGCCGCGGCATGGCTCAACCAGGTCGGATGCGACGCGGTCAACGTCGGCGGGGGCATGCAGTCCTGGGCCTTCGCCGGGCGCCCCATGGTGAGCGAGACCGGCCAGGAGCCGTTCGTTGCCTGACCGGCTGCTTGCCAGGAAAGGGGCAGATGGCATACTTCTGGGCGAAACATTTACCGCGGGAGCTCGGGCGCAACCGGGCTGAGAGGGCGGAACCACGCAGAGGGCCGGGAACGGCCCTCCGGCGCGCCGCCGACCGCATGAACCTGTCCGGGTAATGCCGGCGTAGGGAGTGTGTGATGGCGTCCGACGTCGCCGTGTCCAAACATGCCGAAGCCCCCCTCACCCTCGATGAGGCGCCACCGAAGACGCTCGGCGTGCTCGACCAGGGCGCGCTCTGGGCCAACCTCGGGGTCAGCCTGCTCGGGTTCTCCGGCGCCATCGCGCTGATCAACCCCCTGCGCGACCGGCCGCTGAGCTTCCTGGCCGCGATCGCCGCCGCCGTCGTCGGCAGCATCGTCGGCACCGTGATGGTCGCCCTGGCGGCGATCCCCGGCCAGCAGACCGGCGCTCCGGCGATGGTGCTGCTCCGCGGCCTGTTCGGGGCCAGGCTGTCCTACGTCCCGACCGTGCTCAACATCGTCCAGATGCTCGGCTGGGGTGCCTTCGAGCTGTGGGTCATCGCCCAGGGCGCCCAGGCCATCGCCGGGTCGTTCGGGGTCGAGGTGCCCTACGCCGTCTGGGTGGTCCTCGGCGGTGTGATCACCACCGCGCTGACCATCCGGCCGCTGGGCGCGGTCCGGCTGCTCCGCCGCTACGTCACCGCCGGTGTGATCATCTCGATGATCTGGTTCGCCTTCGAGCTGTTCAGCCGGGGACCGGCGATCGGCGCGGGAACCTGGGAGGCGTTCACCCCCGCGGTCGACTCCGTGATCGCCCTGTCGGTCTCCTGGGTGCCGCTGGCGGCCGACTTCGCCCGCTTCTCCCGCTCCGGCAGGGCCGCCTTCGCCGGCGTGGTCGGCGGCTACACGATCGCGCAGGTGGCCTGCCTGACGCTGGGCATCGCCGCCCTCGCGCTGGTCGGCAACGACACCGGCAAGGTGTGGGACCCGTTCGTGGCGGCCTCGCTCGGCTGGCTGTTCTTCGGCATCCTCGTGCTGCGTGAGACCGACCAGTCGTTCGTGAACGTCTACTCCACCACGATGTCGCTGCAGAACCTGCTGCCCCGGCTGGACCGCAGGGTCATCTCCGTCGCCACCGGCGTGGTGGTCACGCTGATCGCGATCTATGTCGGGGCCGACGGGGCCGACGAGTACATCGCGTTCCTGAGCCTGATCGGCGCGGTCTTCGTCCCGATGTTCGCCGTCCTGGTGGTGGACTACTTCCTGCTCGGCGGGGCGCGCCGCTGGGACACCTCGGAGAACGCGCCCTCGCGCTGGCTCATGATCGTTCCGTGGGTGCTCGGTTTCGTGGCCTGGTGGATGCTGGCCGCTCTGCCGATCGACAAGGAAGTGGGATGGTGGACGCGGTTCTGGACGGACGCCCGTGAGCTGATCGGGTTCGTCCCCCAGTCGTGGATGAGTGCCGCCCTCGCCGCGTTCCTCGTCTCGGGTCTGGTCACGCTCGGCCTGGGCATGCTGCGCCGCCGCTAGCGGAGCCCGGAAGGCGCGCGGGCGGGCCGTACGAGATCACCGCCCGCCCCGCGGGTCGGGATCCGCCCGCGAGGCGGCGGCGGAGGCCGGGGGCGTCAGCGGAGCCCTTCGATCCGCAGGAGCCGCTCCTTGACGGCCGTGCCCCCCGCGTAGCCGCCGAGGACGGACTCGCTCTCGACGACCCGGTGGCAGGGCACGATCACGCACACCGGGTTGCCGGTGAGCGCGTTGCCGACCGCGCGCAGCGCGCGGGGCCTGCCGATCCGCTCGGCGATCTGGCGGTAGGTGGTCGCGGTCCCGTACGGCACCGCGAGCATCATCTGCAGCACGGTCCTGGCGAACGGGGTGGCGAGCTGGAGGTCGACCGGGGTGGTGAACGTGCGCAGGCGGCCGGAGAAGTAGGCGTCCAGCTCCCTGCGGACCGGGTCGATCCGCCGGGGATCGGCCCCGATGAACGTGCTGACCTCCCTGGTGAGGCGTCCGAAGACGGCGCTCTCGTCCTCGTAGCCGCAGGAGACCACCCCCCGGCCGGTCACCGCGAGGATCATGCGGCCCACCGGCCCGTCGTGGGTGCCGAACGCGACGTCGGGATGCCTGTCCCCGATGTAGGTGGGCGAGGTCGCTCGGAGCAGTGCGTCGAGGTCGCCGGATGAACCGGATGACATGGCCCCACCCTTTCCTGTCCAGGTGTGTGGTGACCGCAGCGTATCGGACGGCTCATCTCGGGGAGCGCCAGCACATGCGGGATGAAAGTGCCAAGATCCGGCCGTCCGAGGCGGCACTATGAGTACGTGCGTGATGATGTGATCGCGATCAGTGATGAGACCATCGGCGGGACGGTCGTCGCCAGCTCGCCCAACGCGGTCGTCGCCCTCGACCGGGACCAGGCGATCCTCACCTGGAACCCCGCGGCGGAGCGCCTGTTCGGCTGGCCTGCGGAGGAAGCCCTGGGACGCCGCCTCCCGCTGGTTCCCGAAGAGCTCACCGCCGAGCACAACGCGGTTCTGGAGCGGGTCCGCACCGGCGGCCAGGTCTCGTTGCGCACCAAGCGGTTCCGCCGGGACGGCAGGCTGCTGGACGTCCGGGTGGACACCGGCGCGCTCTGCTCGGAGGCCGGGACGCTGCTCGGCTACGTCAGCGTCTACCACCTGGCCCAGGACGACGAGACCGCCAGCGAGAAGATCCTCCGCCGCGCCCAGCTCGTCCGCAGGCTGATCGACGTGGTCGCCGACATCAACGCCGAGCTGGAACTGCCCACCGTGCTCGACCGGATCGCCGCCAGCCTCACCGAGCTGACCGGCGCCGACGCGGGCGGGTTCGTGCTCATCGAGGGCGACCGGCTCCGCCTCGTGGCCTGCCACCGGCTCCCCGACGCGTTGCGCGGCACCACGGCCGACCTGCGCACGAGCCTGGTGGGCACGCTCCTGCGGGGCGGCCGGACCGTGATGATGGAGACCGGCGACCGGGCCCGGCCCGACGAGCCGGCCTGGTCGTGGCTGCCCGGTCTGCACACCATCGCGCTCGGCGTCGCGGCGGTGGGCGGCCGGCCGTACGGCGCCCTCTACGCGCTGTTCGCCAACGGCAGGGCCGGTCACGTCGAGCTGGAGCTGCTGGAGCTCCTCGCCGGGCACGCGGGGATCGCCGTGGACAACGCCACGGCCTACCAGGAGGCCGTACGGCAGCGCGCCCACGAGCGCGCGGTGTTCGACGCCAGCGCCGACGGCATCGCGGTCCTCGACAGCATGGGCCGCGTCATCCAGTGGAACCCGGCCGCCGCCGAGCTGACCGGCTTCCACGCCGCCGAGATGATCGGTGAGCCGCCGCCGTTCCCGCTGCCCGACCCGGGGGACAAGCTCACCTTCCAGCTGCCCTCGGGCATCTGGCTGGACGTGCTCCGCGCGGAGATCGTGGAGACCGGGGAGACCGTGGTCGACTTCCGCGACATCACCAGGGCCAAGGAACTGGAGGAGGCCAAGGACCTGTTCCTGGCCACCACCAGCCACGAGCTGCGCACCCCGATCACCGTGGTCCGCGGCTTCGCCGGCATGCTCGACACGCGCTGGGACAGCCTGACCGACGCCGAGCGCCGCTCCGCGGTCCACACCATCGCCGAGCGGGCGCGCTCCCTCGGCCAGCTCATGGACCACCTGATGCTGGGCTCGCGCGCCGGGGCGGGCGAGCTCACTCTCAAGATCGAGGGCTTCGACCTCGGCGCGCTGATCCGGGCCGCCACGCTGGGCCTGCCGGTCCTGTCCGAGGTGCACCGGATGGAGGTGGTCGTCCCCGACGGCCTGCCGGAGGTCTCCGGCGACGCGCTCGCCACCGACATCGTGCTGGGCCAGCTCCTGGAGAACGCGTTCAAGTACTCACCGGACGGCGGTCTGATCAGGGTCGAGGCGTGGCCGGACGGCGACCACGTGGTCCTCGTGGTCGACGACGAGGGTGTGGGGATCGCACCGGCCGACCGGGAGCGTGTCTTCGACCGCTTCGTCCAGGTGGAGAGCGGCAACCGCCGCCGGTTCGGCGGGGTCGGCCTCGGTCTCTACATCGTGCGCAGCCTCGCCCGAGCCCAGGGAGGCGACGTGTCCGCCTACCCCCGGCCGGGCGGGGGGACCCGGATGCGGTTGGTGCTGCGGAGGGCCGACACGCCGGGACCCCTTAGCGGCTCCGACACGCCGGGGCGGTAACGGACCGGCAACGGTAGGGACGATCTATCGTCCAGTGTGCACAAGCTGTGATCGGGTCACGGTTTCTGCAGACGGAGAACGGGGCATTTCGGTCGTATCTGGGGTGTGTTCCTCAGGGGGAACAGAGATACGGGGAGGTGGGTCCGTCGAGCGTCGTGTTGTTGCCGTATGCACCGTCCAGCGTCGCCGTCGCGCGTCAATGCCTCAGCTCTGACCTGCAGGAATGGGGCGTCTACGAGAGTGCGATAGACGACGCCGTGTTGGTGGTGAGCGAGCTGCTGAGCAACGCTCTCCGGCATGCGCACCCCCTGCCGTCCGGGCAGATCAAAGTGGCATGGCGCTGGACCGATGGACATGTCGAGGTAGCGGTGAGTGACGGGGGTGCCGCCACCGAACCACGCGCCGGAAGGGCTCCGCTCTCCTCGTTAGGGGGCCGGGGCCTCGGCATCGTCGAATATCTGGCCGACCGATGGGGAGTCAGGCACGAGGGCGAGATCACCACGGTCTGGGCGATCGTCACGACCCTCGGTCACGAGGTCGCCGACTACGAGGGGAACGGCCAGGTCGGCGTCGGCCACGCGGGAAGCGGCCGGACGCACAACGACCATCTGGGGAACGGTCACGCGGGAAACGGCCATCTGGGAAACGGTCACCGCCCCACCCCCGAAGCCGTCATGCCGGAGTGCATCTGAGCCGTCCTGCGGACCGCCGCGGCGGCGGTCCGCGGGACGCGCCCGCCCCGAGGGCGGGGCGGATGCCTCGGCCCGGACCGTCCGGGGAATCCGGCTACCTGGAGAGCCTGGCCGCGACGGTGACCGCGGCGACGACCAGGAACGCCACGAAGGCCAGCACGAACAGGAACTTGAAGAGCCCGAACAGGGCGGGGAGCACGAGCCCGAAAACCACGTAGAGCGCGAGAATCCCACCCAGGACTGCCATCACGGTACGACCCATGTGCCCACCGTACGCCGGTGGCCGGTACGGCAGATGTCCGGACGCATAACGATCGGGTCTTACGGACCGGTGACGGGATTCGGCGGCCGGTCGCGCCGGGCCTACCGTGTGAAGCATGAGCGCGCGGATTCTGGTGGTCGACGACGATCCGACGGTGGCCGAGGTCGTGGCCCGCTACCTCGAACGCGACGGGCACACCGTCGAGTGCGTCGGCGACGGCGCCGAGGCGCTCAGACGCGCCATGTCCAGCCCTCCCGACCTGCTCGTGCTCGACCTCATGCTGCCCAAGATGGACGGCCTGCAGGTCTGCAGGAAGCTCAGGGAGCGCTGGCCGGTCCCCGTGATCATGCTGACCGCGCTCGGCGAGGAGATCGACCGGGTCGTCGGCCTGGAGACCGGCGCCGACGACTACGTCACCAAGCCGTTCAGCCCCCGCGAGCTGGCCCTGCGCGTGCAGTCGGTGCTGCGGCGGGCCCGCGGGGCCTCGGTCCCGGCGGGCACGGGCGTGCTGCGGGACGGCGAGCTGGTGGTCGACGTGGGCGCCCACGAGGTCCGGCTCGGCGAGGAGGAGATCATGCTGACCGCCCGTGAGTTCGACCTCCTGGCCCACCTGATGCGCAACCCCCGCCAGGCCTTCAGCCGCTCGGACCTGCTCGACCAGGTCTGGGGCTGGTCCTTCGGCGACTCCTCCACCGTGACGGTCCACGTCCGCCGCCTCCGGGAGAAGATCGAAGCCGACCCGACCGTCCCCCGGCGCATCGTCACGGTGTGGGGCGTCGGTTACCGCTACGAGCCCCTGGTCCCGTCATGATCGTGGAGATCGCGGCGGTCACCGCGGGGCTCGGCCTGGTGGTGGCGCTGACCGGGCTGGGCGCGATGCGCATGCTGCGGGAGCGGTCGATCGGGGTGATGCTCGCCGTGGTCGCGGTCGTCCCCGTCGTGGCGACGGTGGCGGGCGTGGTGGCGATCACCCTGAAAATGATCATCGAGGGCACGCCCAGGGACATCGTGCTGAGCGTGGTCGTGGTCAGCGGCGTGGTCGGGCTGGGCGTGGCGGCCGTGCTCGCCCGGCGGGTCGTGGCCGCCAGCCGAAGGCTCGTCGCCGCCGTGCACGACGTCCCGGCGTCCGGCGAGTTCACTCCGCCGAGCGGGCTGCCCGCCGAACTCGACACGATCGCCGGCGCGCTGGACGAGGCATACCGGCGCATCCGCCGCGGTCACGAGCGCGAGCGGGCGCTGGAGGGCGCCCGCCGCGAACTCGTCGCCTGGGTCAGCCACGACCTGCGCACCCCGCTGGCCGGGATGCGGGCCATGGCGGAGGCCCTGGAGGACGGCGTGGTGGCCGACCCGGAGACCGTGAGCCGCTATCACACCCAGATCAGGCTGGAGGTGGACCGCCTCTCGGGCATGGTCGACGACCTGTTCGAGCTGTCCAGGATCCACGCGGGGGCGCTGCGCCTGTCACGGGGCCGGATCGGCCTCGGCGACCTGGTCGCCGAGGCGCTGGCCGGGGTGGAGCCGCTGGCCCGGGCCAAGGGCGTGCGGCTGGCGGACGAGGTGGAGCCGGCGGTGCCCGTCGAGGCGGACGCGGGAGAGCTCTCCCGGGCCGTGCGCAACCTGGTGGTCAACGCGATCAGGCACACCCCGGCCGACGGCACGGTCGTGGTCCGCGCGACGGTGGAGGACGGCCTGGCCTGCCTGTCGGTGGCCGACTGCTGCGGCGGCATCCCCCCGGAGGACCTGCCCCGGGTGTTCGACGTCGCCTTCCGCGGTGAGGCGGCCCGGAGCCCGCGCGCCGACGGGGCGGGGGCCGGGCTCGGCCTGGCGATCGCCCGCGGCATCGTGGAGGCCCACGAGGGCGTCATCGGCGTCGTCAACGAAGGCCCCGGCTGCCGCTTCGAGATCCGCCTTCCCCTAGCGCCGAGGTCCCGCCCTCCGGCTGAGCGGGGATCATGACGGTCACCTGGACGTGTCCGGGCCTCCCGTCGGGGTCCCCGCCGTCCGGCTCGGCGTCGTCGGGCTCGATGGGGCGGCGGGAGACGCCGGCGGCACCGTCTCCGGCCTCGTCGCAGGGCTCCCGCGCGGTGCAGAAGGTCTCCGACATCGCGCGGAAGGTCGGGCACGGCCAGCGCCACATGCAGCTCCGGCAGCGCAGGATCGGATGCGCGGTGTCGCTGGTGATGCCCCCGGCGTCACGGGGCTGGTGAAGGTCGAGGAGCCGGACGCCGAGGTTGGCGAAGTCCAGCAGCTCCTCGCGCGCCGCCTCCAGGAAGTCGAGGTCGCCGCCGGTCAGGCGGGCCCTGATGGGGACGACCCCGTCGCGGTTCACCAGGCCGCGGAGCGAGGCGGTCGCGTCGCGCCACGACGTCGACCTCTCGGCGCGGGTGATGGCGGCCTCCAGGCGCTCTCGGAGCCGTTGCCGCTGGGAGTCCTCGGGAAGATCGATGTTCATGAATGTGTCAGGCCCGTTTCCTTCTCGACGTCCGTCGCCCGTTCGTGCAGCGGCGGTCAGGAGGTTCCGGGCCTCCCCCTTTCCGGCCGAGCCGGCGTTGCACAGGGTCAAGCTTCGCGCACCAAGGGTTCTCGTGAGGGGAGAACGGGGACAAAGAAACGGGCGAGCCGGATCCGGGGCCGCCCCGTGACGCGCTCCGCCCGAGGCGGACACCCTCGAGGCGAGAGAAACGTGACCCGGGGCCTTCGCGCCGCTAGTGTGCCCGCTGTGGAGCTAAAAGTCTCAACTCGATCTCATGGCGGGCACAACGTCATGGCCATTGTCGGAGAAATCGACCTATATACCGCGCCTCGCCTGCAAGCCGAGTTCACTCGGCTGCTCGACGAGAGCGCCACGACCTTCGTGGTCATCGACATGTCCGGAGTGGAGTTCTGCGACTCCACGGGGATGAACGTGCTGCTCTCCGCGCTCAAGCGGCTGCGCGAGCGCGGGGGCTCCCTGGAGGTGGCCGGGCCCAGGCCCGCCGTCCGCAAGATCCTCCAGGTCACCGGCCTCGACTCGGTGTTCACCGTGCACGAGGCGGTTCCGGAGGAGCTGCTCACGGTGGAACCCCAGGCGTGAGCCGTCCCCACCGCGCGGACCCGGGGGGCGGGCGCCGGACGGGTTGCCTTCGCCGGGGGAGAGCGCGGGGGCGAGGGCTGTGACCGGCACCGCAGTGATCATTCCGGCGAAGGACGAGGCCGACCGGATCGGCACCACCGTGACGGCGGCCCTGGCACTCTCCGGCGTGGACCTCGTCGTGGTCGTGGACGACGGCTCGGCCGACCGGACGGGCCACGTGGCCAGGGCCGCGGGAGCCCGTGTCGTACGGCACAGCCACAACCGGGGCAAGGCCGCCGCCATGGAGAGCGGCGCGGAGGTCGTGCGCCTGCTGGACGGCGAGGGTGAGAACCCGCGGCACCTGCTGTTCCTGGACGCCGACCTGGGGAGGACCGCGCACACGGCCGAGCCCCTGATCGAGCCGGTCCGGGCGGGTGAGGCGGACATGACCATCGCGGTCTTCGCCACCCGCGTCAAGCTGGGCGGCCACGGGTTCGTGGTGAGGCTCGCCCGCGAGGGCATCGAGCGCGCCACGGGCTGGGCACCCGCCCAGCCTCTCAACGGCCAGCGCTGCCTGACCAGGGCCGCATTCGAGGCGGCGCGCCCGCTGGCGCGGGGCTTCGGCGTGGAGACGGGTCTCACGATCGACCTGATCCGCAAGGGGTTCCGGGTCCGCGAGGTCGAGGTGGAGATGGCGCACCGGGCCACCGGCACCGACTGGAGAGCCCAGATCCACCGGGCCAGGCAGTTCCGCGACGTCGGCCGCGCCCTTCTGGCGCGCAAGGTCCTGCGTCCCTGACGGAGTGCGGTGCGGCGGGCCGGACGGGGCGCCGCTGCGCTCCGCCGGCCGCCGGGGACCTGTGGACGACGAGTCGCGCGATCCGCCGGATGTGCTGGAATTTGCGGGTGACCCTCGAAGCGGCGGTGGCCGGGAAGAACACGGTGCGTGACCCGCGTGACGGTCTCGGCGCCTTCGCGCGTGCGGCCATGGGCGTGTCGGTCGCGCTGACCGTCCTGATCGGGCTGCTGGGGCCGTCCGCCATGGTGCCGGCGCTGGCCGGGCCGTCCTGGCAGCCGCCCTACTCACTGGACGCGGAGCCGGACGCCCACCTGGTGATCGCCATGGCGGCCGTCGCGATCCTGCTGGGCGGGGCCGGGCTGGGAGCGGCATTGCGCTCCCGGTGGCGGCCGGACCCGCGGTGGTCGCTGGCGGCGGGGTCCGCCGCGGCCGCCGTCCTGGCCTTCCTGCCGCCGTCGGGCTCGGCCGATCACCTGAACTACGCCGCCTACGGCCGGCTGGCCGTCCTCGGGCACGATCCGTACACCGTCGCACCCGCGGGGATCCCCGGTGATCCGGTCGTCGGAGCGGTCGAGGAGTGGGCCGGGGCGACGAGCGTCTACGGCCCGGTGGCCACCGCCGTGCAGGCGCTGGCGAGCCTGGCGGGGGGCGACTCGGTCAGGCTGACCGTCTTCGCGATGGCGCTGTTCAACGCCGCCGCGTTCATCGCGACCGCCCTGCTGATCCACCGGTTCACCGCCGGAGACCGGGCCCTGCAGTGCCGGGCCGCGCTGCTCTGGGCCGCGAATCCGCTGATGATCTACCATCTCTCCGCCGGGATGCACGTCGACACCATGGCCGTCGCCTGCATGGTCGCCGCCCTGGCCGCCCTGGGAGCCGCGCGGCTCGGGCCCGGCCCGGACACGGCGTCGGCCGCGGGGGCGGAGAACCACCCGAGCGGGCCGAAGACGCGCCCTGGCGGGCCGTGGCGGTCGCTGGTCGCCTCCGGGCTCCTGCTGGGGGCCGGGATCGGAGTGAAGCTCAACGCCGGCCTCGTCGCCCTCGGGCCGGCCTGGGAGCTGCGGCGCTCGCCCGGACGGCTCGCCGTCGTCGCGGGCACCGCGACCGCCACGGTGGCGGCGGTCTACGGGATCGCCGGGCCGCACGTGCTGGACCAGGTGGGCGAGGCCAGCAGGAAGGTCTCCTTGGGCACCCCGTGGCAGCTGGTCAAACGCGGCCTGCAGGCGCTGCTCGGGGACGGCGCCTACACGGTCTGGATCCAGCTCGGTTCCATGGTCCTGCTCGCCACGCTGGCCTGGTTGCTGCTGCGGGCACTGCCCGCGGACGGGTCCCGGGGCCCGGTCCCGCCCGCCGGCCGGCCCGGGGCCTCGGCCCTGTCCGCCGGGCGGGCCCCGGCGGTGGCCGCGGTGGTCGTGGTGGCCTGGCTGTTCGCCGCGCCGTACGCCCTGCCCTGGTACGACGGGCTGGCCTTCGCGCTGCTGGCGCTGGCCTCCTGGCCCGCCCTGGAGCTGTTCATGGTCGCCAGGGTGACGATCCTCTCCCTGGGCTACCTCCCGGCGAGGGAGGCGCTCCGCCCCGAGGACCTGCTCTGGCTGAAGACCGCCGTCAGACAGGAGGCGGTGCCGTGGTCCCTGCTGGCTCTGACGGTCGCTCTGGCGTGGTGGGCGGCGAGAGCCGGAGCGCGCGCACGCAGGCGGCCAACGTCAGCGGCACCGCGACCGTGAGCGCCATCGCCGGGATCGCGATGCCCGAGTCGTTCATCAAGAATCCGATGAGCGCGCAGGTCAGCGCGCCGATCAGACCGGCGCGCAGGGCGGGGGCCAGTGCGTAGGCCCGGCCCAGCGCGGCGGCGCCCCAGCGGGAGGGCCGGTTCAGCACCAGGAACAGGAAGGCCAGCGCGACCAGGGAGAGCAGGGTCAGCGACCAGTTCCCGACCGTGACCCCGACCATCGCGCTGAACTTGCGGGCCACCACCGTCCCGGCCTCGCCGTCGAGCACCTGCTGGACGAACGCGCCCAGGTGCGTGCGCCGCTCGGCGGGCCGCAGCCAGTCGACCACCGCGATCGCGCCGATGAGCACGGCTCCGGCCAGCCCCACCAGGCCGAGCCTGGCCACCGAGACCCGCCGGCCGGACAGCAGGATCACGAAGACGGACAGTCCGACGAGGAACGCCGGGACCCCGCCGAAGTCCGCTCCCCACGCCGGCCAGCCGTCGGCGAACACCGCGAGCCCTCCGTAGAGCGCGCAGACCGCCAGGGCGGGCCCGCGCCTGCCGCGTGACAGCAGCCACTGGGCGACCCCGGCCAGGGCCAGGATCGTCCCGGCGGAGTAGACGGCGAAGGCGATGTTGCCGAAGCCGTAGAAGCGCCCGCCGGTCACGGGCTCGTAGCCGGTGACGGCGTTGACCTGGAGCGTGGAGCCGGTCATCACGTCGGCCAGCAGGGCCAGCGAGGTGGCGCCTGCGACCACGGTCAGCGGGCCGAGCACATGCGCCCGCCACGGTCCGGCGAAAGCGAGGCCGGCGACCGCGCAGGCGATGCCGAGGATGGTCAGGACCACCCCGGCCATCGGGACCGGGAACGTCCACCAGGGCACGAGCTGGGCGAGGAAGGTGGCGACCGCGATCGCCCCGCTGACCGTGGCGACCACCTGGACGGCCGTCAGCGCCCGCGAGCCGCCCCAGCCCCGGCGGATCGCGGCGGCGGCCAGCAGGTAGAAGAGGACCTGCACGGCCACGAAGGCGGTGAAGAACGGCCCGCGCACCTGGTGCAGCACCCGGCTGGCCAGGTTCTCGCGGGTCAGGTCCGCTACGACGGCGGAGGTCTGGTCGTCGCTCGGGCCCTCGCTGGTCCAGGCGCGGCCGACGACGGTGTTCGGCGCGTCCAGGCCGAGCAGGGCGAGCGCGGTGGCGGTCAGGTCGGTGACGGTCACCAGGCCGCCCTGGCGGGTGGAGGCGGCGGTGAGGTAGCCGTGCGGGTACGGCGTGCCGTCGGGGGACGGGCCGGAGGCGATCGCCACGTGCAGGTGGGCCACGGGCGCGGTGTCGGAGATCCCGCCGACCAGGAGCGCCGTGCCCGGCGGGAGCCGGTCGAGGACCGCGCCCACCCGCCGGTCGATCGCGGCCACGGCGTCCTGCCGGCCCTGGCCGGTCAGGGAGGCGTGCTTGCCGTCCGCGTCGGTTCCGGCCGCGATCCACGCCCGCGCGAGGTCGTCGGCCTCGAGCACGATCAGCCGGTACGGTGCCAGGTCGCCGAGCTGCTCCACGGTTTCCGCGTATTTCCCGACTTTTCCTGATCTGTCGGCGGCGCCGAGTGCGGCTCCCGGCCCCACGGCGGCGACCTGCCCCCCGGCTTCCACGACGAGCTGCCCGAGCTGCCCGAGCACGGGCTCATAAGAGATCTCGTCCCGGTTGTAGCCCTGCAGCCCGGCCCAGCCCGGCACGCTCGCCCCGGCGCCGGAGGTCTGCGGGGCCGGGGGGAGGGCGCAGGCCATGCCCGGGGTCCCCGCACGCTGCCCGGCGGAGACGGTCAGCCAGCCCTCCATCGGGCAGGTCAGTCCCCGGCCCTTCGGCGGGGCCGCCCGGGTGGACAGCGACGCCGACCCCCCGGCCTCCACCAGCCTCCACAGGTTCGGCGTCCGCGCCTCGTCCAGGTCGCTCCAGAGCAGCCCCGGCACCCCGACCACCACGACCCTGGCGGCCCCGCGATCCCCGGCGGGCACTGGGGCGGACGGGCCGGTGGCGGCGGCCGCCGTACCCGGCCAGGACAGGGCCAGGAGCACGGCGGCAGGCAGCAGGAGGACGGCTCCTTCGCGGAGGGGATTGCTGAGCGCAATGAATATTGCGCTCAGCAATCCCCTCCAGGAAGGCACTCCTTCCTGGGAGGAAGGAGACCGGGGCGCGGATCCCGGCGGGGTCGCCAGAGACGGCGGACGGGCCGCGACCGCGGAGAGCCCGCCGGCCCGCCGGGCCGCCGCGGCGCCGGGCGACGAAGGGGACGGCCAGGCCGGAGCCGTACCGGACGACCGGTGACGCCCGCATGCTGAGCCCATCCGTTCCCCGCATTCATTCTCGTCGCCGACCTCGTTTTCCGAGAGCTCACGGTAGCCTGCCTCGTCGTGACGAGTGGCGAGGTGACCATGGAGGGACGGCCGGCGGGCAGGCGGCCGGCGTGGGCGTGGCCGCTGGCGTCGCTGATCGTCGTGGCCGCCGCGGCGCCCCTGGTGCTCCACTGGCTGGGCAACGTCGACGACCAGCGTCTGGTCGATCTGGACGTTTACCGCACCGGCGGCGAGATGGTCCTCTCGGGGCGGCCGGTCTACGACTTCATCACGCCCGCGCCGCAGCTGCTGCCCTTCACCTACCCGCCGATCGCGGCCCTGCTGGCCATGCCGCTGGCGGTGATGTCGTGGCCGGCGGCGCAGTGGGTGTGGACGGCGGGGATCTTCGTCACGCTGGCGATCACCGTCGGGTACGGCTTCCGCGCGCTGTTGGCCCGCGCCGACCGGCCCGCCGCGGCCCCGGACGGCGCGGCCCCGGACGGCGCGGAGGCCGCCACGGGCGGCCCGGGGGCTCCGGGGAGCGGCACGGGCGCTGCGGGACGGCTCCGGAGGGTGTCGCGGCAGGTGCGGATGCCGGTGGCGTTCGCGTTCCTGACGGTCATGTGCACCTACCTGATGCCGATCAGGGACCAGGTCCGCTTCGGGCAGGTGGACATCCTCCTGGTCGCGCTCTGCCTGGCCGACTGCGCCGCCCGGCGGCCGGTGTGGCCGCGCGGCATGCTGATCGGGCTGGCCACGGCGGTCAAGCTCACCCCGGGCGTCTTCCTGATCTACCTCCTCGTCACAGGATTCGGCCCCGGGGCACGCGAGGAGCAGCGCAGGACCTTCTTCATGGCCGTCTTCACGGCCACGCTGCTGACCCTGCTGCCGTTCCTGGTGATTCCGGCCGACGCCGCAGACTTCTGGTTCCGCGCGCTGCTCGATCCCGAACGGCTCGGCGCCAACGCCGCGACCACCAACCAGTCGATGCGCGGCATGCTCATCCGCCTGTACATGCCCGACGCGCTGACCGGCCTGGTCTGGGTCGCCCTGGTGGCGGTGGTCGGCTGGTACGGCTTCCGCCACGCCCGCAGGGCCCTGCTCGGCGGCGACGGGACGACCGCCGTCGCCCTGGTCGGGCTGATGGCGGTGCTGCTCTCCCCGGTGGCGTGGATCCACCACCTGGCCTGGGCGGTCGTGGTGCTCGGCGCGATCGCGGGCGACGGGCGGGACCCGGTGCGGGTCCGGGTTGCGGCCGGGGTGTGGCTCTACTACGTGCTGCCGATCCCCTGGTGGGGCGTGGCGATCAAGGCGGCGGAGGTCCCGGTCGTCAGCCCGGTGCTGGGCAAGGTCGTGCAGAACGCGTTCGGCCTCGGCGCGCTGGGTCTGGTGTGGCTGCTCGGCGTCTGGCTGCCGAGACGGCGCGAGGCGTTCCGGGAACCCGGCGCCGGGCTCCCCCGGGCCGAGGTCTCCTGAACCCGCCTCGGCGGACCCGTCCCCGCCTCCGGGAGATCCCCCGGAGCCGGGGACGGGTCCGGGGGATCTCCCGGAGGCGTCCGCGGGGCCGGAATTCACAGGCGGTCAGTATGCAGTTCTCCGCACACTTCCGGACACCCACCGGATAACCTGGGAGTATGCCGAAACTCGCCTATCTGGGACCGGAGGGCACCTTCGCGGAGGAGGCCCTGCGGATCCTGGCTCCGGAAGCCGAGCGCCTGCCGAGCGCCAACGTCAGCGCGGCGCTCGACGCCGCCCGGCGAGGTGAGGCCGACGGTGCCGTCGTCCCGCTGGAGAACTCGCTCGAAGGCGCCATCGCCACGACCCTGGACGAGCTCGCCTGGGGCGACCCGCTGCTGATCGGCGCCGAGGTGCTGCTGCCGGTCGAGTTCTCGCTGCTGGCCCGTCCGGGCACCGAGATCGGCCAGATCAAGCGGGTCTTCTCCCACCCGGCGGCCCTCACCCAGTGCCGCGGCTTCATCGCCCGCGAGCTGCCGGACGCGGTGACCATCGCCGCCCCGTCGACCGCCGGCGCGGCCCAGGAGGTGTCCCTGCCCGCCTCGCCGTACGACGCGGCCATCGGCGCGCGCATCGCCGGGGAGCACTACGGCCTCGTCGAGCTGGCCGCCCGCATCGGCGACCGCTCCGACACGGTGACCCGCTTCGTCCAGGTGTCCCGCCCCGGCCCGCTGCCCGAGCCCACCGGCGCCGACCGGACCTCCCTGGTGGTCTTCCTGTCCGACGACCACCCGGGCGCGCTGCTGGAGATGCTGACCGAGTTCTCGGTGCGCGGGGTCAACCTGACCCGCATCGAGTCGAGACCCACCGGTGACGGCATCGGCCGCTACTTCTTCCACTTCGACTTCGAGGGCCACGTCGCCGAGGCCCGGGTCGGCGAGGCGATCTCCGGTCTCCACCGGGTCTGCTCCGATGTGCGCTTCCTCGGCAGCTACCCGCGCGCGGACGGCGTCTCCCCGCGGCCCAAGCGGGGCACGGCCGACGCCGACTTCGCCGAGGCCGGCGACTGGCTGTCCAGGATCAGGACCGGTCGGGTCTGACCGCCGCCGGCGGGAACCCGTGGGCCCTCGGCCTGCGGACGCTCCGGTAGGCGGTATATCCGCGCGGGCGCGAGCCGTACGTCGGTAGCCTATGTCTGTGATTGACCTGCGTACCCTTCGTGAGGATCCCGACCGGCTACGGGCGTCGCAGCGTGCCCGTGGTGCAGACGACTCCGTCGTCGAGACGCTGCTCGACCTGGACGAGCGCCGCCGCTCCGCGCTGAGCTCGTTCGAGTCCCTGCGCGCCGAGCAGAAAACCATGGGCAAGTCGGTGTCGAAGGCGTCCGGAGAGGAGAAAACGGCGCTGCTCAACCGCGCCAAGGACCTCGCCGCCCAGGTCAAGGCGATGGAGGCCGAAGCCGAGAAGCTGGCGGCCGAGCTCGACGCGGTCCTGCAGACGGTGCCCAACATCGTCGAGGAGAGCGCCCCGCACGGCGGCGAGGACGACTACGTCGTGCTGGAGGAGGTCGGCGAGAAGCGGGTCTTCGACTTCGAGCCCAAGGACCACCTGGAGCTGGGCGAGCTGCTCGGCGCCATCGACATGGAGCGCGGGGCCAAAGTCTCGGGTTCGCGGTTCTTCTTCCTCAAGGGCGTCGGCGCCAGGCTCCAGCTCGGCCTGCTCAACATGGCCATGCAGCAGGCGATCGGGGCCGGGTTCACACCGATGATCACCCCTGTCCTGGTGAAGCCCGAGGCGATGCAGGGCACCGGCTTCCACGTGGCCCACGACAAGGAGATCTACCGTCTGCCCGAGGACGACCTCTACCTGGTCGGCACCTCGGAGGTGCCGCTCGCGGCCTACCACGCCGACGAGATCCTCGACGCCGCCGCGCTGCCGCTGCGCTACGCGGGCTGGTCGTCCTGCTTCCGCCGCGAGGCGGGCTCGTACGGCAAGGACACCCGGGGCATCATCCGCGTCCACCAGTTCGACAAGGTCGAGATGTTCTCCTACTGCCGTCCCGAGGACGCGCACGAGGAGCACCTGCGGCTGCTCGCCTGGGAGAAGGAGATGCTCGCCAAGATCGAGGTTCCCTACCGCGTCATCGACACGGCCGCGGGCGACCTGGGCACCTCGGCCGCGCGCAAGTTCGACTGCGAGGCGTGGATCCCCACCCAGGGCCGCTACCGCGAGCTCACCTCGACCTCCAACTGCACCGACTTCCAGGCCCGCCGCCTGGCCGTGCGCTTCCGCGACTCCGGCGGCAAGCCCCGGCACGCCGCCACGCTGAACGGCACCCTGGCCACGACCCGCTGGATCGTCGCCATCCTGGAGAACCACCAGCAGGCCGACGGCTCGGTCGTCGTCCCCGAGGCCCTGCGCCCCTACGTCGGCCTGGAGGTCCTGGAGCCGGCCAAGTAGGGCCCAGGGGTCCCACGCGTCCCAGACGGGGGTCCGGCCGCTCAGGCCGGGCCCTCGCTGCTCTCCCCGTCCATGACCGCCCGGCGGTCCGTCTCGACGCGTTCGAGCGGTTCCGCAGGTGCGGGCCGCGGTCACTCGGCGAGGTAGCGCTGGAGGGTCGGGCCCAGCCAGTGCACGATCTCCTCGCGGGACATGGCGACGACGGGGGGCAGGCGGAGCACGTAGCGGCACAGGGCCATGCCGAGGACCTGGGAGGCGGCGAGCCCGGCACGGGAGGGTGCCTGGGAGGGGTCGTCGTGGAGTGCGGCGATCAGCGGGCCGAGCTGGGCGGCGAAGATCCCGCGCAGGCGTTCGGCGACGGCCTCGTTGGTGACGCCGGTGCGCAGGAGGATCATCATGCCCTCGTCGCCCTCCCACCGGTCGAGGAAGTGGGTGACGAGCGCCGTTCCCACGCTCTCGCGGGGAAGCCCGGTCAGATCCGGGAAACGCAGGTCGACGTCGGCCGCGGCGGCGAACAGCTTCTCCTTGTTGCCGAAGTAGCGCATGACCATCGACGGGTCGATCGCGACGTCCGCGGCGATGGCGCGGATGGTGGCCCGTTCGTATCCGTCGGCCGCGAATCGCTCGCGGGCCGCCGCCAGGATCAGCGCCTTGGTGTCCTCCGATGACCTTCTCATGCCAACAAGTGTAGGCCAACAACTGTTGACATCGCCGCGAGGAAGGCGCATCGTTATGCCAACAGACGTTGACCAACAAGCGTTGACATTCCTCATGGAGGCCGAGATGCTCCCCACCCGTACGGACGTCCTCGTCATCGGCGCCGGCCCGACCGGGCTCACCGTCGCCGCCTCCCTCTGCGCGCAGGGCCGTGACGTGACCGTCGTCGACAGCCAGGCCGCGGGTGACAACACCTCGCGGGCCGCCGTGGTGCACGCCAGGACGCTGGAGGTGCTGGAGCCGCTGGGGGTCTCCGGCCGGCTCGCCGGGCAGGGCATCCACGCCCCCCGGTTCACGATCAGGGACCGGGACCGGGTGCTCGTCCCGGTCGAGTTCGACGACCTGCCGACCGCCTACCCCTACACGCTGATGATCTCCCAGGCCGAGACCGAGCGGACCCTCCTGGAACGCCTCGAAGAGCTGGGCGGCCGGGTCGCCAGGCCGTACACGCTGGAGAGCCTCACCCAGGACGGCGAGGAGGTCACCGCGGTCATGACCGACGGAAGCACAGTCCGGGCGAAGTACGCGGTCGGTGCGGACGGCATGCACAGCACGGTCCGCGAGCAGGCGGGCATCGGCTTCACCGGCGGGCAGTACGGCGAGTCGTTCAGCCTGGCCGACGTCCGGCTCTCCGGCGGGGTGCCCGACGACGAGGTGGTCCTCTACTTCTCGCCCGCCGGGCTGGTCGTGGTCGCCCCGCTGCCCGGCGGGATCCACCGGATCGTGGCCACGGTGGACGCGGCGCCCGCCGTACCCGACGCGGCCTTCGTGCAGGCGCTGCTGGACGGCCGGGGGCCGCAACGGGAGCGGGCGGTGGTGCGCGAGGTCCTGTGGGGATCCCGGTTCAGGGTCCACCACCGGGTGGCGGACACCTACCGCGCGGGGCGGGTCGTCCTGGCGGGCGACGCCGCCCACGTCCACAGCCCCGCAGGAGGGCAGGGGATGAACACCGGCATCCAGGACGCCACGGCGCTCGGTGAGGCGCTGGGAGCCGCTCTGAGGGGCGAGGAGGGGGCCGTGGACGCCTACGCGGCCGCCCGGCGCCCGGTCGCCGAACAGGTGGTGGCCTTCGCGGGCCGCCTGACCGGCCTCGCCACCACGCCCAGGCGCCTGCGCCCGGTGCGCAACCTGGTCCTGCGGACCCTGGCGCGGGTCCCGGCCTTCCGCCGCAGCCTGGCCTGGCGGCTCTCGGGACTGGTCTACAGGGGCTGAGCGCCACCGGAGGGGCCGGAAAGCACTAGGGCGGAGTTCGCGTAAAGCGAACCCCGCCCTAGTGATCTAGTGGTCTATGCGTCAGACGGCGCGGACCTGCGAAGCCTGCGGACCCTTCTGACCCTGCGTGATCTCGAATTCGACGCGCTGGCCGTCCTCGAGGCTACGGTAGCCGTTGCCGACGATCTCGGAGAAGTGCACGAACACGTCCGGTGCACCGCCATCCGGTGCGATGAAGCCGAAGCCCTTTTCAGCGTTGAACCACTTGACGGTTCCCTGAGCCATTAAAGCTCTCCCTCAGGATTTGAAACTATGGGATTCACACCTCGTGAACCCCCGTGTGTCGTACAGCGGGGCCCCGGGTGGCTTCAGATCTCATGCTCTGGTCATGCACTACGGGATCAGCTAATACAACGCCATCACATCTAACACTATCCCGCCTCCGCGTGTTCCCGCCATCGGGAAGATTTCTCTCCAGATCGATCCCGGGACTGGCGCGGCGGGCGTCACAGTGCAGACTGGGACCTGTTATGGGAAGTCCCCGGCTTGTCGCCACAGATCTCGATGGTACCGCCCTGCGCTCGGACGGCACCGTCTCGCCCCGTACCGCCGCCGCGTTCGCCCGTGTCGAGAACGCCGGAGCCACGCTGGTCTTCGTGACCGGCCGTCCGCCGCGGTGGATGCACAGCGTCGCGGGCGCCGTGCACCACCGCGGGCTGGCCATATGCGCCAACGGCGCCCTCGTGTACGACCTTCACACCGAGCAGATCGTGAAATCGCGTCTCATCGAGCCGGAGGTGCTCGAAGAGGTGGTGCGGAGGCTCCGGGAGAAAGTTCCGGAGCTTTCCTTCTCTGTGGAGTACGAGGGCGGTTTCGCCCACGAATCGGACTTTCGTCTCGGCGGCTGGGACAGCAAGGCGGTCGCCGGGCTCCGCGTCGGCACCGACACCCTCACCTCGCGGCCGTGCGCCAAGCTCCTGGCCCTGCATCCCCGGATGGACCCCGACATCCTCCAGGCGGCGGTGTGCGGGCTGGTCGGGGACCTGGTCACGCCCACCCACTCCAGCGGCCGGGCGCTGATCGAGATGAGCGCCCACGGCGTGACCAAGGCCTCGGCCCTCGCCGAGCTCGCCGAGGCGCAGGAGATCACGCCGGCCGGAGTGGTCGCCTTCGGCGACATGCCGAACGACCTGCCGATGCTGCGGTGGGCCGGGACCGCCTACGCGGTGGCCAACGCGCACCCCGAGGTGCTGGCCGCGGTCCACCACGTGACCGCGGCCAACGACGACGACGGGGTCGCCCGGGTTCTCGAAGAACTCTTCTGAGCCCGGCCCCCGGACCGCCCTCAGAGGTAGGGGCCGGAGCTTCCCTGCTGGGGCCCCTCCTGGTGGAGGGAGGCGCCGCCGGGCAGCGCCCGGCGCATGTTCTCCAACTGGGCCCGGGCCGCCATCTGCTGGGCGAACAGCGTGGTCTGTATCCCGTGGAACAGCCCTTCCAGCCAGCCGACCAACTGGGCGTGGGCGATCCGCAGCTCCGCATCGCTCGGCGGGGTGCCGTTCTCCTCGGTGAAGGGAAGCGACAGGCGCTCCAGCTCCTCCACCAGCTCGGGCGCCAAGCCGTCCTCGAGCTCCTTGATGGAGCTCTGGTGGATCTCCTTGAGCCGCTTGCGGCTGGCGTCGTCCAGAGGAGCCGCGCGGACCTCCTCGAGGAGCTGGCGGATCATGCTGCCGATGCGCATCACCTTGGCGGGCTGCTCGACGAGATCGGTGATCGACCGCTCGTCGCTCTCCTCGGCGGGCTGCATGCCCTGGGGGCCCACTACCACGATGTGCGGGGTGTTCTCCTCAGCGTTCATGGAATCAACCTACTCACTGCCGCCACGTGGCGGGACGGTCCGGGGCGCGGACACGGTCTCCGGTCTGCGGCCGTACCACGGGTGTCACGGGGCGTTCGTCAGCAGGACCTTGCCGACGTGCTCCCCGGCCTCCACGATCCGGTGCGCCTGCGCGGCATCGCTCATGGGCACCCGCGCGTGCACCACCGGGCGGATCGCACCCGCGTCGACCAGCGGCCAGACGTTGTCCACGACGCCGCGCACGATGACGCCCTTCTCGTCGACCGGACGCGCGCGCAGCGTGGTGCCGTGCACCGAGGCGCGCTTGACGAGCAGCGACGCCAGGTCCAGCTCACCCTTGGTGCCGCCCTGCATCCCGATCACCACGAGCCGGCCGCCGGTCTTGAGGGCCCTCACGTTCCGGGCGAGGTAGCTGCCGCCGATGATGTCGAGGATCACGTCGGCCCGGACCTTCTCCGCGAAGTCCTCCTCGCGGTAGTCGATCCCCTCGTCCGCGCCGAGCTCCAGGCAGCGGGCGATCTTCTCGGCCGACCCCGCCGTGACGACGACGTGCGAGCCGAACGCCTTGGCGAGCTGTACGGCGAGCGTGCCGATCCCGCTGGCGCCGCCGTGGACGAGGAGTGTCTCACCCTTGCGCAGGCGCGCGGTCATGAACACGTTGGACCAGACCGTGCACGCGACCTCGGGCAGCCCCGCGGCCTCGACCAGGTCCACCCGGTCGGGGACGCGCATGACCTGCTGCCAGGGGACGGCGACACGCTGCGCGTACCCGCCGCCGGCCAGCAGGGCGCACACCCGGTCGCCCGGGACGAAGCCCTCGACGTCGGCGCCCACCTCGCTGACGACTCCGGAGCACTCCAGCCCCAGGTACGGAGGGGCGCCGGCGGGCGGGTCGTACAGGCCCTGGCGTTGCAGGAGGTCGGCCCGGTTGACCGCCGAAGCGGCAACATCGATGATGATTTCTCCCCGTTCAGGACGAGGGTCGGGAACCTCCTGCCAGGAGAGGACCTCGGGCCCGCCGGGGCCTTCAACCATGATGGCGTGCATGCGGTCAACGCTATCGGGGAACCCAACTCGGTGGTTGCCTGCATCGAAGAGAACACGGGGCGTTAATCTTCAATGTGTTTGCTGCCCCTTTAGCCCATCCCGAGGGGGAACACGGTGGCAAGACACGATCGTGAGGAATCTCTCGAGGAACAGCTCGCTTGGCTCGACGCCATCAAGGAGCAGGAGGAGGCACCCGCCATTGCGGTGACCGTCGCCGCGGCGACGGACGACGCCGTCATATCGCCATACCCGCAAGACCCGTGGAGCCTGGTGCCCGCGGAGCCCGACACCTCGTCGTCGCCGCTGTTCCGCGCGGCCGCCGAGCCCGAGCACGCGTCCGCGGACGCCCCCGTGACCGCCACGGATCCGCCGGTGGAACAGCAGGCCGAGGCCGCCGACGCGGCCGAGTGGGCGGAGGCGGCAGGAGCCGCGAGCTCCTTCACGCTGCCCTCCGCGCCCGCGCCGGAGGACAACGACGGCTTCCTGGCGCCGCTCAAGCCGCTGCCCCGCCCGGAGCCCGGCTCCGGTGGTCCCGGTCCGGGCTTCGGCTCCGGAACGACCGGCGAGTACGCCCTGGGCGACCTCGCCGGACCGGAGCGGGAGCCGTCCAGGGGCCTGTTCGAGGAGCCCCGGCGCGGCGAGGCGCCGGCCGACTCCTTCACCCTCCCCTCCGCCGGGCTGCCCGCCCCGGGCGCCGAGCCCTTCGGCCCCAGGAGCGCGGAGTCCGACACCGGCAGGTTCGCCCCCGGCGCCGAGCCGGACGCTGACCGCTTCAGCCGGGGTGAGACCGATCCCGGATACAACCGGTTCGCGTCCGGCGGCACGGAGGCCGGGCGCGGCAGGTCCGCGCCGGAGGCCGACACGCCGCCCGCGCCCGCCGAGCCCTTCAACGCCGAGATCCCCGGCTCCTTCGGCGCCGACCGGCAGGACCCGGCCGCGTCGCCGGAGCGTTCCGCACCCGGTGCGTTCGCCTCCGACCTCTCCGAGACCGCCAAGGTCCGCCCCCGCGGCTGGGATGCGGCCCCCGAACCCGACCGCGGCTGGGACACGGCCCCCGAGCCCGACGACAACTCCGAAACCAGCCGGAACGACACCGTCGGAGCCGTCCGGGCCGCGGCCTTCGGCACGGGCCGGGGCACGACACCCTCGGTCGACGACCAGGACGCGGCCGAGTCCGTGCGGGAGCCGTACCAGGCGCGCCGTCGCCAGGTCCCGACGCCCGCCTTCGGATCTCCGGCCCGGCGGCAGGACCCGGGCGCCCCCCGGCCGTCGGCCGACAGCCTGGACCCCGAGTCGCTGCTCAAGGGCCGCCGCAACGGCCCCTCCGGCGGCTGGCGCAAACTGGTCTTCAAGGCCTCGGCCGGCCTGATCAAGCCCGGCGAGTCCCCGGAGGTCCGCCGTCGCGGGGAACTGCTCACCCGGGCCCGCACTCCCGTGGCCACCGGCCACCACCGCGTCGCCGTACTGAGCCTGAAGGGCGGCGTCGGAAAGACCACCACCACGGTCGGCCTCGGTGCCACCCTCGCGCAGATCCGCGGCGACCGGGTGATCGCGGTGGACGCCAACCCCGACCGGGGCACCCTGTCGGACAAGGTCGAGCTGGAGACCGCCGCGACCGTTCGCGACCTGCTGAACGAGCGCGGCCAGATCAAGCGCTACGTGGACATCCGGGCCTTCACCTCGCAGGCCCCGTCCCGCCTGGAGATCCTCGCCTCCGACCGCGACCCGTCGGTGTCGGAGGCCTTCAGCGCGTCCGACTACCAGTCGGTGGCCCAGGTCCTGGAGAACTTCTACTCGATCTGCATCACCGACTGCGGCACCGGCCTGCTCCACTCGGCGATGTCCGGAGTCCTCGGACTGGCCGACCAGCTCGTCCTGGTCAGCTCCCCGTCCGTGGACGGCGCCAGGGCCGCCTCCGCCACGCTCGACTGGCTGGAGGCCCACCACTACGAGCACCTCGTCCGCTCCGCCACGGTGGTGCTGTGCAGCGTTCGCCCGCGGTCGAAGTCCACGATCGACCTCGACCGGCTGGAAGCCCACTTCGCCGCCCGCTGCCGCGCGGTCATCCGCGTGCCCTACGACCCCCACCTGGAGGAGGGAGCCGAGATCGACCTGGAGAGGCTGCAGCCCGCCACCCGCGAGTCCTACCTCCGCCTGGCCGCCTCGGTGGGAGACGGCTTCGCTCCCGTGCAACCCTGAGTCCCGGTACGGCAGGCGCCTCGTCCGGCGGTTGGGACGAGGCGCCGCGCGGTACGGGTCATGAGAGACTAAGGTTCAATCCGACGCGTCTCGAGGGACGCGTCGCCCAGGAGAGCTCGCCTAGTGGACGATGGCGGCGGTCTTGAAAACCGCTAGGTCGGGTGACCGGCCTCGTGGGTTCGAATCCCACGCTCTCCGCTGAGCACGCGAAACGGCGTCTGACCAGGACTTCTGTCCAGGTGAGGCGCCGTTGATCGTTTCCGGGGTGCGCAGCCGTATGCCGCTCTGAGCCACCGCATGTCGCTGGTCGTGGGATATCTGTGGGATGGAATCGGTCGCGTTCGCCCAGGTCAGGTCGAGCGGTGACGGAGTCCTTCACGTGCCTCCAGGCGATCTTCGTGTGTTTTCACCAGGAGGTGGCCTCGAAGATCAGGAAGACGGGACCGAAGGCGTACTCCATCCAGCCGTCATGGGTGATCACGTCGTGAACGCCGTGGAGGACGAAGAACGGCCCGAAGACGAACACCCACATCCCGGTCTCGCAGTCCTCCCTCCTACTGCGCTGCCTGCTCTCTGATCCTCGGCGTCGGACACGGGACCTCAGACCGAACCACAGGTGGCGCAGTGGTGATGGATACCGCCGTCCGATGACGGTGGCCGCTGGAGCCGGCGTGCCTTGCGGCGGTCGTGGGTGGCCAGCGCGGCCCATACGGCCAGGTAGATCGTCACGAACATGACGACTCCGCTGATCAGCGGAGCGAGGAAGAACAGGAACTCGATCCCGGACGGCGTCAGGGGAGATACGAGCTCACCGGAGATATCGGGAGACTCAGGGGACATGAGGTGCTCACAGTTCGCTGAACGAGGTCACGGGCCGCTCTTACCTTCGACCGCGGCGACGTGTGGCTGAGTTTTCCCATGAAGGGACACTTCGTTCGCATCGGAGGGGTCAGGGGTCTGAATCCCCTCATCTCCACCCAGGCCGAAGGCCGTCTCCGGCTACCGGAGGCGGCCTTTTCGATCTATCTGCAGTTGGAGGTCCTGACGCAATGGGCGTTGGAGGCGTCGCCGGAGAGGAGCTCATATCCGTTTGCCGCCGGCCAGTGCGGTCGGATAGGAAGCTCGCATGCTAAGAGGTGACAAGGTTGGGCTCAGGGCCCGGATCTCGTGGGCCCCATCACTTTCATGACTCGGCGTTCCTGACGGCCGGCCCTCAGGGACGGTGGAAGGCCACCTCGGGGTTGGCGGTGGACGGGCCATCCAGCAGCGGCTGACGCTTGCCGCGCAGGTGCTGGTCGAAGAAGGCGCCCACATAGGCCGTGGTGATCTCGCCCGACCGCTTTCCCGAGAGTGGAGCGGAAGGGTCGATGACTCCGGCCTGTCCGCCCAGGACCGGCAGGTCGATGAAGGTGAAGTGACCGGAGTCGGCGACCGTCAGCCAACGCTTCCAGCCGTTCAGACGCTTCCAGGCCGGCAGCCAGCTCCTGTCGACGGAATCAGGCGAGTGATGGGCCTTGGTGCCGAGCATGAGGAAGGGCCGCCTGCCGAGGCCGGACTGCGGTACCTGTGAGAAGAACGTGCCGTCCAGGTTCACGCCGGCGCGGACGCGGGGGTCGGCGGCCATGGCGTCGGCGGCGGCGTTGCCGCCCAGAGAGTGGCCGGCGGCGCCGATGCGCTTCGGGTCGATCATCTTCCGGTGCTTCCAGCCGGACGGGTGTCCGGCGGTGCGGGTCAGCTCGTCCACCACGAAGGAGATGTCGGCTCCTCGGCCGTCGGCGGCCTCGCCCAGCAATTTCCTCTCCGCTTCATCGGACGGAGCCTCCTCGATGGTGTCGCAGGCGATGCAGGTCAGGGTACGGCCACCCGGGAACGTGGTGCCGAATGACTCGTAGGCGTGATCCACGAGCGCGACGACGTAGCCCTTCGAAGCCAGTTCCTCGGCGAGCATCGTCAGAGTGGCGCGGTTGAGCGAGAAACCCGGTGAGAGGACCACCAGGGGATGCCTGCCTCCGACGGGGGGAGCACCGGCGCGGGCGTTCACACGGACGCCCGTGAGCTGCTCGGCCTTGAACGCGGTGTCGAGTTTCAGCCCTTTGAGCAGGAGTCCGGCCTCATCGGTGGTCATGTACGGGGCCGGGCTGCCACCGTTCACCGCGGGGTAGTACATCGACACCATCAACTCTCGCCCGCCCGCTGTGGCCACCCAGGGGTCGCGCCGCTCCTTGTCGACGAGATGCAGGATGTCGCGCCCGACCGCGTACCGTCCGGTGGGGCGGGGGATCGAGAGGCTCCGGTCGGAACCCTCCGGGGAGGAGGCGGCTGAGGCCGGAACCGATGCCGAGACGGTCGTCGCGCCCCACAGGGGCAGCGTCAGGGTGAGGAAGGCGGCCGTGACTCCACGGCGAGATCCGATCATGAGTAGGAGCGTAAGAAGGGCCCGGCTGCGCTCGACACTCCCGGAAGACCTGTTCGCTCCCTTACTTTCGTAAGAGCTCGGCCGTCCGGGGCGGCCGGGTTACGGGACGGAGGCCACGGCGGGGCCCTCCTCGTGAGGGTGCGGCCGTGCCCGCCGTGTGCCCGATGGACCGGTACGGCTGCCTCCCCGCACCCCTGAACGCCGGCCACACCTCGAGCCGGGAGACGTGATCACCATGGCGGCCGGCCCACGCCCTCCGGCGGCGGTTGCCGCACCGCTTCAGGTGATGAGGTCCTTGGCCAGGACGATGCTGTCGTAGTTGGTGACGCCCCATTTCCACGTCCCGATCGACGTGTAGCCGTGCCGGCCGTCTCGACCCGCCGGCTGACGATCTCTGCTCCGCAACGCTCCGGACAGACCAGTCGTTGCGCGGCATCGCCACGGGGCGATCCCAGGAGGAGCGCACCACACATCGCCGCCACATCAACGGTTTGCCTCACACCGGCCGTGGCAGATGTCCTCGTGTGACAGACATGTGGGACCTGGTGATCATCGGGGCGGGCCCCGCCGGCTCGGCGTCGGCTCTGCGCGCCCTGCAGCTACGCCCCCAGGCCCGCGTGCTGCTGCTGGACCGCGATGCCTTTCCCCGCGACAAGGCCTGCGGAGACGGCATCGCCGCCCACGGCAGTGATGAACTGGCGTTGCTCGGCGTGCCCGGCCTGATCGACGACTACCGGCCCACACGACACCTGTCGGTGATCTCCCCGGGCGGGGCGCACGTCACGGCCACCGTGGCCCGGCCCAATCACGTCGTCCCCCGCACCGTCTTCGACGCCCGCCTGGTCGAGGCCGCCCGCGCCCGCGGAACCCACGTGCGCCGCCACCGGGTCCGCACGCTCACCCAGCACGGCGATCACGTCGTTGTCGACGGGCGCGTGGCCGCCCGCGCCGTCATCGCCGCCGACGGCGCCAACTCCACCGTGCGGCGCCTGCTCGATCTGCCCGCCAGTCCGTCTCGCCATACCGCGATCGCCGTACGGGGCTACGCCGAGGTGCCCCCGGACGACGACGTGCAGTTCATCGCCATGCAGCACGACGGCTGGCCCGCCTACACCTGGTCGTTCCCCATCGGCGACGGCACCGCCAACATCGGCTTCGGCATGCTCGTGCCCCGCCTGCGCGCCACCGGCCTGCCCGGCCGCCAGGTCTTGCACGGCCGGTTGAACGCGCTGCTGCCGCACCTGGCGGCCCGGGATCTGCGCGCTCACCATCTGCCGCTCTCCCCCGGTCGGCCCACGCCGGGCCGCGGCCGGGTCCTGCTCGCCGGAGACGCCGCCAGCCTGATCAACCCGCTCACCGGTGAGGGCATCTATTACGCGTTGCTGTCGGGCCGGCTGGCGGGGGAGGCCGCCATGCGCGCCGCCGCACCCCTGCCGGCCTACCGGCGGGCCTTGCGCGCGGCGCTGGGGCGGCACCTGCGCACCACCGATGTGCTGGCCCGGCTGGCCCAATCGCCGGGCTTCATCGACGCCGCCATCGATGTGGCCGCCCGGCAGGGGAAGGTGTTCGACCTCCTGGTCGAGGTGGGCCTGGGCGCGGGCACGGTGCCGGTGCCGCTCGCCTATGCGGTGATGCGCCGCTGGCTGCTGGGGGCCGGAGCGCGTTAGGGGGCCGTCCCCGCGCCCGCGATGGCGCGGGTTCGAGGGGGTCAGCCGACTCGGTGCACCTGGTCGGTCACAGCCCCCAGGAGCGCTCTCAGCGCGGGAGCCGTCGGGCCCTGCCGGGTGACGGCGACGAGGCGACGCCGGATGTCGGCTTCGGCGACGTCACGGATCACCAGCGCCGTGTCGGCTGCCGGCAGCGTCAAGACCGGCAGCAGTCCGACGGCTCCCGTGGTGCGCACGAGATCGAGCTGGATCTCCGCGTCGTTGGAGCGGTGCCGTACGTCGGGTTCGTAGCCGCCCAGGGACCGGCAGGTCCCCACCACCATGGCGTGGTGGCCGGTGCCCGCGGCGGAGGCGACCCAGACCTCCTCGCGCAGCGAGGCCAAAGTGACGGGCCCGTCCTGCCGGGCCAGCGGATGCGCCGGTGAGAGCACCAGCTTGAGTGGTTCCTCGTGCAGCGGCGCGAAGCGCAGCCCCGCCGGCCGGGGGCGCGGGTGGCCGTCGTACTCGTCGCTGATGACCAGGTCGACCCCTCCCAGGCGCAGCTCCGGCAGCGCCTGCTCCAGCTCGAGTTCCGAAACCTCCACCCGCACCTGCGGGTGCTGGAGCATCATGCGGGCCACGGCGGGTACCAGCAGGCGACGCGCCGCCGACTGCAGGCCGCCGGCGCGCACGGCGCCGCGGACCTCACCGCCCAGGGCCGCCAGGTCCGCTGCCGCCGCCTCGGCCGCGGTCAGCAGGACCCGGGCGTGCTGGGCCAGCAGACGCCCGGCGTCGGTCAGCCGCACCCCGCGCCCGGCCTTCTCCAGCAAGCGCGCGCCGGCTTCCTTCTCCAGAACGCTCAACTGCTGCGAGATCGCGGACGGGCTGTAGTCGAGGGCTGCCGAGACCGCGGCCAGCGTCCCGCGTTCCTCGAGTTCGCGCAGCAGGCGGAGCCGACGGAGATCGAACATCACCATTCACAAATACTAATGAATAAGGTCCAGTAATCGTCGCTGGACGCGATGAGTCGGGGCGGCCGATGCTGGAGGGCATGGGTCCCGCACTGTGCTTGGTGTCCGCGGCGTGCTTCGGCGCCATGGCGATCTTCGGCAAGCTCGCCTACTCCGCCGGCGTCTCGCCCGCAGCGCTGCTGCTGGTGCGCTTCGGCCTGGCGGCCGCCGTGCTGATGCTGCTGCTCCTTCTGCGGCCGAGCCTGCGCCGCAGCCCTTCGCCTCCCGTTTCGCCTCCCGTTTCGCCTCCCGCCTCGCCGACGCGTCCTGCCCGCGCGGGCGCGGGCGCGGGCGTGCTGGCGACGGCCGTCGGGCTGGGTGCGATCGGGTACGCCGCGCAGGCGAGCCTGTACTTCTCGGCGCTGGAGGTGATGGACGCCTCGCTGCTGTCGCTGGTCTTCTACACCTATCCGCTGCTGGTCACCGTGACGGCCGTCCTGCTCGGCCGCGACCGCCTGACTTCTGGACGGGTCGCCGCGCTGGTGGCCGCGTCCTGCGGAACGCTGCTCGTCCTGCTCGGTACCGGCGGGCTGGACTTCGACCCGCTCGGCGCGCTCCTGGCCTTCGGCGCCTCGATCACCTACACCGTCTACATCCTGGTCTCCGACACCGTCGTGCACCGGCTGCCACCGGTGCTGCTCTCCACGCTGGTGATGACCGGAGCCGCCTGCACCCTGGCCGCCCGCGCCCTGCTCACCGGCGGCGTCGATCTCGGCTTCGGTCTCCGGGGATGGCTGTGGCTGGCGTGTATCGCGGTGGTGTCCACCGTCGTGGCGATGCTCACCTTCTTCGCGGGCCTGCGCCGCACCGGCCCCTCCACCGCGGCCATCTTGTCGACCTTCGAACCGGTCGTCACCACGGCGCTGGCCGCTCTCACCCTGGCCGAGTTCCTCACCCCGGTGCAGCTCGCCGGAGGCCTGCTCGTGCTGTCCTCCGTCGCCGTCCTGCAGGCCCGCCCGGCCCGGGCCGGGCGCCGCGCCCGGCAACCCCGCCAGACGCCTGAGCGGCCTGCCGTCGACGCTCCGAAGGAGCCCGTCAGGGAAACCTCTGCGGCGGGGGGCCGGCGCAGCCGGTGCGACGGCCCGTGACCTCCTCGACACGAGGTACCGCCGATCCCATGACCCGCAGACCGCAACGGCCTATACGCTGTCCCGCTGTAACACCAATACCGGCAAACTCAACAGAAGGGGCATTTCTGATGACCTCCCGCATCGGGCAGCGAATCGCCGTCTTCGCCACCGCGACGTTGGTCGCCACAGGCCTCAGCGTCATCACAGCTGGGCCCGCAGCGGCCAGCGGATGCTCGGCGCCGCCGTGCGGGCGGGTGGAGAACAAGACCGGCACCTACATCAGGGTGCGCTGGAAGAACGACAACAGCGACCCGTGGTCCTACGCCAGCCTCGCTCCCGGCCAGGGCATGGGCGGGTACTGGCACCGCCCCAAGCGGGACATCGACGGCTTCTACGCCCCCAAGAACTGCCGCACCGCGTACTCCGTCCGCGCCGGCAGTGAGTACCACGTCTACGGCGGCTGGGTGAAGGTCAGCTCCAACGAGACCGCCAAGGTGCTTTCCGTCACCTGCCCCGGCTGAACAGCCCCCAGAAGGGCCGTGATCCGCCTAACGGCCCTTCCCGAGGCCCGTCTCCCGCTGCGGAGAACCGGCTGCACGCGCTGTCCGCCGCTCGTCTACCGGGGACTCCGCTCCGTCGGCTGATCCGGCGGGGGGAACCGGTAGCGCAGGATGCGGCCCACATCCCGCAGTCCCGGGATGCGGGCCAGCACCCACATCTGGGCCCGGCCGGCGGCGGGCAGCTTGTCCAGGCCGGGCATGTCGACGCTGCGCAGTGCGTCGAGGCACTCCAGCCCTTCGCGCCAGCCCTCGATCTCGGACGGGTCGTCGACGCCCCAGTGCAGCGTCGCACCGGCGTTGCGTACGGCGGGCACCAGTCTCTGCATCCGGATGCCCAGCGTGCCGTAGCAGTCGAAGAGCAGTTGCCCGCCGGGGAAGCGCCCGGTGATCCGCCGGATCAGCCTTCTGCCCTCCTCCTTGCGCAGGTACATCGTCAGACCCTCGAAGACGGCCACGGCGGGGCGGTCCGCGGGAACCTCGTCGAGCCATTCCTCACCGGTCACCGAGGCGCCGATCATCCGGTAGTCACCCGGCGGGGGCGGGAGCAGCCGCTCGCGCAGTTCGATGACCTCGGGATAGTCGACGTCGAACCACCGGGCCGAGGGCGGGCGGTCGAGCCGGTGGACGCGGGTGTCCAGGCCGCAGGCCAGGTGCAGGACGGTGGCATCGGGGTGGTCGGCCAGGAACCCGGCGGTCCAGTCGTCGAGCTGCCGGGCGCGGATCGCGACGCCGGCCGCGGTCGTGGCCGTGATCCCGGTCCTGCGGAAGTCGTAGTCGATGCGCCGCACCGCCCGGTCGGCCTCGTGATCGCCCAGGACGGGGTCGGGCGAGCGGCTGTCCATCGCCCTGCCGTACAGGGTGGCGAGCATGGTCTCCTGGGCACCGGTGAGAGTGATCTTCTCGCGCTCCATGGCGTCCTCCGGCTGGCTGTGGTCCCCGGTGGCCGCCTCCCGGCCACCGGTCCACGCTACGTCCGCTGTAACATGCCGCTCGGTCGGCCGGTCCGGCGCCGGTCCACAAGCAAGGAGCGCCTCGTGCGAGACATCACCGTGTTCAGCGGTAGTGCCCACCCCGAGCTGGCAGCCGAGATCTGCTCGCACCTGGGGACGCCGCTCCACCCGGTCCGGGTCAAGCGCTTCGCCAACGACTGCCTGGAAGTGCAGCTGCAGGCCAACTGCCGCGAACGCGATGTTTTCCTCATCCAGCCCCTCGTCGCCCCGGTGCAGGAGAACCTCGTCGAGCTGCTCCTCATGCTGGACGCCGCCAGGGGAGCCTCCGCGGCCAGGACGACCGTGGTGATGCCGCACTACTCCTACGCCCGGTCGGACAAGAAGGACGCCCCGCGCATCTCCATCGGGGCACGCCTGGTCGCCGACCTCCTGGTGGCCGCCGGGGCCAGCAGGGTGCTGACCATGACCCTGCACTCACCCCAGGTGCACGGCTTCTTCAGCGTCCCCGTCGACCACCTGCACGCGCTGCGCGAGCTGGCCGCGCACTTCCGGCAGTACGACCTCTCCAACACGGTCGTCGTCTCCCCCGACCTGGGGAACGCCAAGGAGGCCGCGGCCTTCGCCCGCATCCTGGGGACCGGGGTCGCCATGGGGGCCAAGCAGCGCATCAGCGACGACCGCGTCATCATCGGCTCGGTGATCGGTGAGGTCGAGGGCAAGGACGTCATCATCCTGGACGACGAGATCGCCAAGGGTACGACGGTCATCGAGCTGCTCGACCGCCTCCGCGAGCGGAAGGTCGGCTCGGTGCGCATCGCCTGCACCCACGGCCTCTTCGCCGACGGGGCCGTCGACCGCCTCGGCGACCGGCCCGACGTCGAGGAGATCGTCTGCACCAACACCGTGCCCGTCCCCGACGCCAAGCCCGGCTCGAAGCTCAGCGTCCTGTCGATCGCCCCCGCGCTCGCCGAGGCCATGCGCCGCATCCACGACGGCGAGTCGGTCAGCGCCCTGTTCGACGCCCCCTGACGGAGCCACCGGGCCCGCCTCGCGGACGGCCCGGCTCGGCGCCCCGCGTCACGCCGGTCTCCCGCGGTGCCCGGCTCCGTCTAGGGTGATCCGCCATGGACAGTCTGCCCGCGATGATCGGTACGGCCGCCGCCGTCTTCGCCGGGACCAACGTCGACGACCTCATCGTCCTGACGGTCCTGTTCCTGTCCGCCCGAGCCGCCGGACGGCCGCGCCCCTGGCAGATCGTCGCCGGCCAGTACGCGGGCATCGCCGTGCTGGTCGCGGTCTCGGCCGTCGCGGCGCTCGGCCTCACCATCGTTCCCGACGAGTGGACCGGACTCCTCGGCCTCGTCCCGCTCGGCCTCGGTCTGTGGAGTCTGGGCGGGGCCGTACGTTCCCCGGGCGGGGACGAGGCCCCCGTGGCCGCCACCGGGCTCCTGACGGTGGCCGGCGTCACCGTCGCCAACGGCGCGGACAACATCTCGGTGTACACCCCGGTGTTCCGCACCGCCGGTCTCACCGCGAGCCTGGTCACCGTGGCCGTCTTCGCGGTCCTGGTCGGCGCCTGGTGCGCGGCCGGGGCGTGGCTCGGCTCGCACCGGGCGGTCGTCGCCGCCGTCGAGCGGTCCGGGCACTGGCTCGTTCCCGTCGTCTTCATCGTGATCGGGGCCGTCATCGTCGTCGAATCCGGTGTGCTCGGCCGCCTTCTCTGACGGCCCCCGGTGTCACACGCGGGCGGGGGCCGGCGCCGGGACGGGGGCGGGACCTGTCGCGGCCTGACGGGCGAGGGGGACGAAGGAGACGAGCAGGAAGACGGCGCCGACCGGGATCAGGTCCTTGTCGACGAGAGGGAGGAGCAGGTTCACCAGGACCAGGGCGGGCGTCCAGAACCTGACCCGGCCGATGACGGCGAGCTGGACGACGAGGGCGAGCTGGCCCGCGAAGAACAGGAGGGGCCCGCCGTCGTAGACCACGACGGAGACGCCGGGAACCGCTTGGACCCGGTCGAACAGGACACCCATGCCGGCGTGGTCGGCGGCCATGAAACCGACCGCGATGTCGACGGCGAACTGTGCGATGAAGGCGGCGGCGCCGGCGATTCCGGCTGTGGCGCTCACCGTGGAGAGGACGTTCCGGCCCGCCATTCTCCGCATCTCCAGAAATATCTGGATGAAGAGGGCGAGGGCGGCCAGGAAGGCGAGGTGGCCGGTGGTCCAGGCGAGGCCGGGCCCCCGGCTGCCGTCGAGGCCGTCGAGGATCCGGATCACCCCGTAGGCCATGACGAGCAGCGGGGCGGCGACGAAGGCGAAGCGGGGATGCATTCCGTGACTCCCGGGGAATCGGTGCGGGGCGGGTGGAGGCCGGTCCCCGCCGGCGGGCGGGCGGATCGGTGAGCCGGCGGTCCGGCGGGGCCGGAGCCGTACCGGCCTGCCTCCGGAGGGGACACCCCGATTCTCCGGACCGCGTGCACCGCGCACATCGCCGACACGGGCGATGCCGGTCATCCCCCGCACGAGGGAGACGGCGGGCCGGGCCCGTCGGCGATACTCGGGTGCCATGTCCCTCTCCCCGCTCGTCGCACGGGTGCGAGCGCTCCCTGCCCTCGTGCCCGACGTGGCGCTGACCGTCCTGGTGCTCGCCGCCCAGTCGGTGCCGTTCCTGTACGAGACCCGCCGCCTCAGCGACGAGCCGTGGTCGGTGGCGCACTACCTCCCCGTCCTGGCCTCCGCGCTGCCGTTGGTCGTGCGCCGACGCCACCCGTTCGCCGTGCTGGTCCTGTCCCTCCTGGCGCTGGGCGCCTACTCCCTCAACGACCCGGACAACCCCTCACAGCCCATCTGGTACAGCCTGCTCGTCGCCACCTACACCGTCGCCGGGCGCTCGCCCCGGCGGTTGCGGATCGCCGCGGCCGTCATCACCCTCGGCGGCTCCCTGCTCGCCGTGGGGTCGGTCCCCACATTCGTGCGCGGGACGGTGACCTGGGCCGCCGCCTACGCGCTCGGCCGGGCCGTCGCGGTGCACCGCGCCTACGCCGCCGCGCTGGAGGAGCGGGCCGTGCAACTGGAGCGCGAGCGTGAGATCGAGGCCGAGCGCGCGGCCGAGCGCGAGCGGGCCAGGATCGCCCGTGACATGCACGACATCCTCGCCCACGCGGTGAGCATCATGGTGGTCCAGGCCGAGGCCGGTCCGCTGGCCGTACGGGCCGACCCGGCACGGGCGGAGGCGGCCTTCGAGGCGATCGGCGCCGCGGGCCGGGAGGCGATGGCGCAGCTGCGGCGCATGCTCGGCCTGCTCAAGGAGTCGGGCGGGCCGAGGGACCCGCAGCCCACTCTCGACCGGATCCCCGAGCTGGTCGGCCGGGCGGGGGACGGCGGACCCCGGGTCTCGCTGACCGTCACCGGCACACCCGCGGGGCTTCCCGCCGACGCGGAAGTGGCGACCTACCGGATCGTCCAGGAGTCGCTGACCAATATCGTCAAGCACGCCGACGCCACCACGGCGGAGGTCCGCCTCGACTGGAAGGACGACGCGCTGGTGATAACCGTCACCGACGACGGCTCCGGCCCCGCCCGCCGCCCCCGCGATCCACGGCTCTCCGGCGGTGACGGGCTGATCGGCATCCGCGAGCGGGCCGCGGCCTGCGGCGGCACCGCCTCCTTCGGCCCCGCCCCGGACGCCCGGGGCTTCCAGGTGTCGGTACGGCTTCCGCTGCCGGGGTCCGCCGGGGTGGAGCGGTGACCATCGACGTGGTGGTCGCCGACGACCAGGAGCTGGTGCGCAGCGGCTTCGCCATGATCCTCGGCGCCCAGCCGGACATCACGGTCGTCGCCGAGGCCGGGGACGGGGTCCAGGCGGTCGAGGCGGTCCGCCTGCACCGGCCGGACGTGCTGCTCCTCGACATCCGGATGCCGCGGATGGACGGCATCGAGGCCGCCCGCGTGGTGTGCGCCGAGACCGGCACCAGAGTTCTCATGCTCACCACGTTCGACCAGGACGACTACGTCTACGACGCCTTGTACGCCGGGGCCAGCGGCTTCCTGCTCAAGGACGTCCGCCGCGACGACCTGGTCCACGCGGTCCGGGTCGTGGCCGCAGGGGACTCCCTGCTGGCTCCGGCGGTGACCCGGCGGCTGATCGACGACATGGTGCGCAGGCGGCTCCGGCAGAACCCGGCCCCCACCGGGCTGGACGGGCTCACCCAGCGCGAGCGTGAGACGCTGGTCCTGCTGGGCCGAGGGCTGTCCAACGCGGAGGTGGCCGCCGAGATGCTGGTCAGCGAGCACACCGTCAAGACGCACGTGAGCAACGTGCTGATGAAGCTCGGCCTGCGCGACCGGGTGCAGGCGGTCATCGCCGCCTACGAGTCCGGCCTCATCCAGCCGGGCGGCCGTTGAGGCGGCCGACCCCGGGGAGGGCCCGCCGGGCGCGTTCGTCAGCCGGGCGGGGACGGGGCGGGCGTCGAGACGGGAGGCGTGCCGACGGGGGACGGCGGGTTGAGGAGGGACAGGCCGCCGGGGAACAGGTCGACGGGGGGCGTGCCGCCGGGCGCCGGGGCGGCGGAGGGTGCGCCGCAGGTGCCGGTGGCCTGGCGGGCCTGGACGATCTGGTCGACGTTCCTGGAACGGTACTCCTGCTCCTCCTGCGGGGGCAGGACATATCGCCATGAGCCGCTCTCGTGGGCGAAGTCGTAGTCGTAGGCGGTCGGATCGCCGGAACGCGTGGCGGTGACCAGGGCGGCGTCCCCGGTGATCATGACGTCGGTGATGGTGAACGTCATACCGGAAGCGATCTGCGGGCAGAGCTGGAACAGGCGCACGTACTCCTCACGCGTGATCAGTTCCTGGGCCCGCTTGCTCCACAGATCCCAGAACTCGCCGGAGGATCCGCTCGCGTAGGCGTCGAACGCCGTCTGGGCGGCCTGCCGTACCGACTCCTCCGTCCGGGCCGCGCCCGAGGCGGAGGGGCTCGGCGCGGAGCTCTGCGCCGCGGGCGGCGGGTTCAGCACCGTGAGGAGGATCACGGCCGCCCCGATGAACAGGCCGACGGCCGTGAGGACGATCACGGTCAGCCCTCGGCCCGTCTCACCCTTCGGCGGTGGCGGGCCGTGCTGCGGCGGATAGCCCACGTTCGGTCTCCGGGGCCGGTCGGAAAGGATTCCTGTGATCGTAACGTCCGGCGACCGGGCTGGCCATGATCGTCAGTCCTCGTACGGCTCGGCGGGAGCGTCGATCTCCATGAGGTCCGTGGCGGCGAGCTCGGGATGGACGACCCCGGCCGGCATCTTGTCGAACGCGTGGGGAACCCAGGTGCCGGTGACCTCGACCCAGGTGTCAGGAGGAGGCGCGGCGACCCCCTTGACCGCGACCTTGAGCGGGAACGCGTCGGCGGCGCAGCAGGCGAGCTGCATGCGGGTGACGAACCACTGGCCCTTCTTCTTCGACGGCACGACGAACCCGGTCAGCCTGACCTGGCGGCCGGTGAGGGACTTCTTCTCGTCGTCCCAGGCCCTGGCGATGAAATCGCCGATCTTCATGTCCACCGGGCCCTCGCCGGTCAGCGGGGTGAAGGAGCTGAGCGCCTGCGAGCGGGGCGGAGGCGTGTCGTCCCGGGACGCGGCGAACGAGCCCAGGGCCGGCGGCGCGATCAGGAAGATCGCGAACACCGGCAGGCACATCAGCCACGCGATCCGGGGACCGCCGTGACCGTGCCCGTCCGCATGGTCATGCCCGTCCGCGCCGCCGTGCCCCTCCGGGCCCTCATCCGGCCGCTCGTGCCCGCCGGCGTGACCGCGCCCTGCACCGTCCTTCTCGGATCGCAGGGACTGGACCAGCCCGGCGATACCGAGGACCACCAGCACCACCCCGGCCCCGACCAGGAAGGGCCGGAAACCGGGCTTCACGTAGTTCAGGTAGGTCGTGGAGAACGCCGAGATCCGCAGTACGGCCCCGCCGAGCAGGGCCAGGATCAGGTTCTGGGTCACGCGGTTCACAGCAGCAGCCATCCGAACAGGGAACTCGCCAGGACGGCGAGCCCGAAGGTCAGCGGGACGAACCTGACCGCGAAGGCGCGGCCGAACGTGCCGGTCTGCAGCGCGATCAGCTTGAGGTCGACCATCGGCCCGACCACCATGAAGGCCAGCTTGGCGGTCGGCGAGAACGCGCTCATCGAGGCGGCCACGAACGCGTCCGCCTCCGAGCAGATCGAGAGCAGTACGGCGAGCAGCGCCATGACCAGCACCGCCAGCCACGGGATCCCGGCCACCGCGGTCAGCCACTCGCGGGGGACCAGCACGTTGATCGTGGCGGCGGCCAGCCCGCCGACGATGAGGAACCCGCCGGCGTGCAGCAGGTCGTGCCGCATGGCCTCGCCGAACGCGGCGAGCTTCGAGCCCTCGCCGTGCGGGCGGGACGGGATCCGCAGCCACTCGCTCCTGCCGAACCGCAGCCACAGCCAGCCGGCCAGCACCGCCACGACCAGAGAGGCGCCGAACCTGGCCGCGACCATCAGCGGCTGGCCCGGGAAGGCCACGGCGGTCGCGACCAGCACGATCGGGTTGATCGCCGGGGAGGCGAGCAGGAAGGCCAGCGCGGCGGCCGGGGTCACCCCCCGGGCCATCAGCCCCGACGCGACCGGGACGGACGCGCACTCGCAGCCCGGCAGCACCGCTCCCGCCACCCCCGCGACGGGCACCGCCGCCGCCGGGTGCCGGGGCAGCGCCCTGGTCCAGAACGAGCCGGGGACGAACGCGGTGATCGCCGCGGACAGGGCGACCCCGAAGACGAGGAACGGCAGCGCCTGCACGCAGATCGCCACGAAGACCGTGGCCCAGGTCTGCAGAGCCGCCGAGGTCAGGTACGGCGCGAGCGCGATCCGCCCTACGACGAGCAGCGCGATGACGAGCACGAACCCCCACGGCAGGGCCCGCCCCGGAGCGACGCCGCGGCCCCAGGAGTCCGGGGGGATCGGCCCGTCCTCGTCGACCCACGGCCGCTCGGGGTCGGTCTGGAGAGAGGACATGGTTCGTATCGTCTCAGATTTCGCAGAAGCCATATGTGGTCTGTGAATGTTCCACGTGGAACATTCACCGGTTCGAGCGGTCCCGGCCCGCCTCCCGGGCGGCGGGCCGGGACCGGGGACGTTCAGAGCTGGGCGAGGAGCCACCGGGGGCCGGTGACCTCGGCGCCGTGCTCGGCGACGCGCTCGCGGAGGGCGCGGTCAGCGGTGACCACGAGGACCTGTTCCCAGGCGGGGGCGTTCCGCACGGCGCGCACGATGGTGTCGTCGCCGCTGCCCGGGGCGGGCAGGACGGTGACGCCGGGCACCGGGGGCACCTCGCGGGCGGCGCCCTCCACGACCATCAGGACCCGGGGGAACCAGCGGGCCAGGGCGGGGAAGCGCTCGGGGACGGCGCGCAGCCCGCTGCCGGCGAGGGCGCCGACCTCGGAGACCAGCCGGGCGGTGGCCCCGGCGCGATCCCGCCACCAGCCGTGCTCGGCCCGGGCGCCGACGATGTTGGCGGCGTCCAGGACGACCACCAGGGGGCGGAGCGCCCGGCTGACCGCGGGCCAGGTCTCGGCGAAGCCGGGATGGAGCCTCCTGGCTCCGACCTCGTCGAGGGGAAGCCATCGCAGGTCGGCGCTCTCCCTGTTGGCCGGGACGGCGGGGAGCAGCCCCTCGGCCTCGGCGATCACGGTCTCGAAGGACCAGCCGCCGTGGTCGTCCAGGTAGACGCCCTGCACCCGCAGGCCGTCGCCGTACAGCGCGGCCTCCTCCCGGGCCTCGCGGAGCGCGCTGGTGATCGAGTCCTCGTGACTGTCGCGGGCGCCGCCGGGCAGGCCCCATGTGCCGCCGTGGTGGCTCCAGAACGAGCGTTTCTGCATCAGGATGTGCGGCGTGCCGCCGGCGTCGTGGTGCACGGCGAGCAGTCCCGAGGCGCCGTGCACCCCCCAGTGCCGGTGCCCCCGCTCGCAACGGGCCCAGCCGTCCCCGTCCTTGGCCGCCATCATCCTCCTGTCGAGGGGACTGTCGGATTCACCCGGCAAGGGAGATCGCCTTCCCATTATGGTTCCTGCGCCCGGAACCGTCAGGCCCCGTCCGCAGGGAACGCCGATCAGGGCGCGCTCATGACGGGGGTCCCGCCGCGCGAGCCGGGTGCTCGTGCGACGGGACCCCCGGAGGCGGGCCGGGTTTCAGTTCCGGCGCAGTCCCATGTACTGGAACTCGGCGAAGGCGGCGACCAGGAGGGCCTGGGCGACGACGAAGGCGACACCCAGCGGGTTGGGGTCGACCCAGCCGGTGAACAGCAGGGCGATGCTGTCGACGACCCACAGCGCGTTGACGGCGATCACCGCCTGGACGCCCCGCCGGGCAGGGGCAGGACGGGTCGCCAGGTAGGCGAGGAACGCGACGAACGGCAGCAGGCCGATCCCGGCCCAGCGGAGCAGCGGCTCGGGAAGGCCGAGAAGGCCGGCGAGCGGGGCCGCGGCGGCGGCCAGGATGACGGCGAACCCTCCGGTGAGGATCGCGTCGGCCTGCAGCGCGCGGGCGAGCAGGGGGGTGCGGGGGGTGACGGCGGCGGTCGCGGTCATGGGTCTCTCCTTCGCGGTGCGTCTTTGCGGATGCGTCGGCTTCCGACGCCCTCAGCACACCGCCTCACCCACTGCCATCTGCAGACACGGCACTGCCATTCACTGCCAGTTCTCTGTGCGGAGGTCGTCGGCGACGAGTTTGGCCGCCGCGTTCTGCCAGTTGTAGAGCGTACGTTCGGGAACTTCGCGGAGGAACCAGTCGAAGGCCTGCCGCTCCTCGGGGGTGAGCCCGTCGCGCCCCGCGCCGCGCCGGTACGGCCGCAGGCCCCGGACGTACGGGAAGTAGAGCACGTTGTAGAAGCGCCACTCCTCGCTGGTGCCGAACTCGCCGTCGCGGGGTTTGAGGCGCTGGATGCTCTCCAGCAGCAGGTTCCGCAGCTCGGCGGCCCGCTCCAGGGGGCTGTCGCCGGTGACCCGCTTGTCGATCGCCGGCAGGTTGGCGAGCGGGCTGCTGGCGAGCTTGCCCAGGTCGCCGTAGCCCGCCAGGGCGCGCCTCGTCAGGCGGGTGAACTCGCCCTCCTCCATCGGAGGAGGGCCCTGCTCGCGGCGGGGCAGCGCCTCGGCGGAGTCGCGCAGCTCGGACCGCTCGCGGCGGATCCCCGGGTCGCCGGGAAAGGCGATCCGGTCCAGGGCCCGGTGCACCGGCCCGGCCAGCGTCTGTACGGCGACGGCGACCGCGACGACGCCGAACAGCAGCGCCGCCAGTGCGGGGGTGGGTTCGCCGAGCGCCACGGCCAGGGCCACCTGGCCGCCCGAGGCGACCGCCACGACCACGGCCCCCAGCAGGGAGCGCAGCATGTCGCGCCAGAGCGCCTCGCCCGCCTGGAAGGCGCTGGACATCGCGATGGCCACCCCCAGCATGGCCATGTCCACGTCGATGGCCAGTACGGCGAACAGGCGGGCCGGGCCGAGCAGCGGGAACACCAGCAGCGCCGCGCCCAGCCCGAAGAACAGCGTGGCGACCGCCACCAGCCGGCCGACCCGCGGCGGCCTGGCCCGGAGCAGCAGCACCAGCACCCCGGCCAGCGGCGCCAGCAGCAGCACGCCGGCCACCGCCCGCGCCGCGGTGCTCACCTCCGCGTCCCAGCCGGAGGCCACCAGCCACGCGAGCGCGGCGAGCGTGACCGGGACGAGCCCTCTCGACCAGGTCCTCTCCAGCCGTTCGCTTCCGGGAACCAGGGTCAGCACGGCACCGGCCCACAGCAGCACCGGCAAGTGGATCAGCACGATCTCGGCCGCGGCGAGCACCTCGGCCCCGGGACCCCCGGCGGCGGCGCGCACCTGCCCGGCCGCCAGGGCGAGCCCGTAGGCCAGCAGCCCCAGCCCGGCCCGTCGCGGTCCGCGCTCCCGCGGGTCCCGCACGATCACGTACAGCCCGAGCCACCACGTCAGCCCGAACACGGCCGCGACGGTGAAAAGCATGGAAACCCCCCTTTCCCGCCGTGAGCGTACCGACCACGGCCCGGACCCCGCCTCCCACGGCCAGGGCTCGCGCGGGGCGGATCTCCGGGAACGAGGTCCGCGGGTCCGCGGGGCGGGTCCTCCCCCGTCCGCGGTTTCTCCCGGAAGCGGCCGTCGTCTTCTCCCGGAAGCGGCCGTCGTCACCCTCACACTTTCCGTACAACGTACGGTACATTGTACGGAGAAGAGATGAAGGGAGCCGTAATGCAGCAGGACAACGAGCGCAGCGAACTGTTCACGCCGAGCGCCGAGGACCTCGCCGGTGTCGAGGCATGGTTCGCCGAATACGACGCACTGGCCGCGCGGGGCGCCGTCCAGGAGATCGCCGACCTGGCGGTCTTCCCGCTCAACCTGGCCACCGACGTGCCCGGCGGGTTCGGCGCGGTCAGCCAGTGGGACCGTGAGGAGTTCGTGCGGGTGATGACAGAGGTCATGGGCGGCGGTACGGCCGGCATGGAGACGAAGTCCGTCCGGACTCCGCGCTTCCTCACCCCCAACCTCGTGCTCGTCGAGACGGAGGCCACGGTCACCGTGGAGGGGCAACGGCAGTCGATGCGCTACGCGGACCTCCTCGTGCGCACCGCGGACGGGTGGGCGTTCCAGACCATGGTCCAGGGAGGGTGGGGCCACGGCTGGCCCCCCGCGACGCGCGGCTGAATCCCTGTCAGCCGGGAATTCGCTGCGCGGAGACGCAGACGGCCCGTGGCCCCGGGAGGGGCACGGGCCGTCTGTCCGTGACGTGTCGGCGCGTGCGGCGGACGTCAGCGGCGCAGCCGACCGGCCAGATCGCGCGGCGCCCCGCCACAAGAGGCGGTCGCCGGCCGGAACGCCGTGCACGGTGCCTGGCACAATCCTCAAGGTGACCCGGACAGCACCCCTCCATCTACGGGTTCCCGCCGCGATCCTGGACATCGCCCTGCTGGCCGTCGTCGTAGACGTCGGCGAGACCCTCACCGCGTCCTGGGGCCACCTGGTCGCCCTGGTCTCCGCTCACCTCTACCTCTGGCTGCTCCACGCCCACAACGGCCAGACTCTCGGCAAACGCCTCATGAGGATCAAGGTCGTCTCCACGGAGAGCGGGCGGCCGCCGTCGTCCCAGGCGGCGGCGATCAGATCGGGGGTCTTCCTGGCGACCCTGCTGATCCCCGTGTTCGGCTGGTTCGTCGGGCTCGTCAACGTGATCTACCTGCTGTGGAGCAGGAAACGGCTGTGCTACCACGACCGTCTCGCGGACACGGCGGTGGTGCGGTGCCGAGAAGCGGCCCGGAACCCGGCGGGGATACCGCCCTGACGGTACGGTCATCCCGTGACGGTAGAGGCCTACCGCGGAGGCGGGCGCGCCAAGTCACCTCGCCGGCATGACGCGGCGCACCCCGTCCGGAGGCGACAGTTGTCCCCATGAAACGACATCTGCGCATTTCAGCGTTCGTTGCAGTCCTCACCGCGGCCGTGATCGCCGGTCCGGCGCATGCCGAAGCCCCACCGGCAGGCACGGTCGACATCACGGTGACACCCGCGGGGTTCGCGGCGCCGGCGAGCGTCCGCGCCGGCGCCCTCACCCTCACCGTGCGCTCGCAGGACCCGAAGGGCGCCTGGGTCGGGCTGGTGCGGCTACGGCCGGGGGTCCCGCTCGACCGGTATCTGGGGCACCTCAAGCAGGCGATGGACGACGACCCGTCCACCTCGGTCGCCGGCGGCCGGGCGGTCGCCAGGGACGTCGTCATGCTGGGCGGGGCGGCCACCGGGCACGTCCCCGTAGCGGTGACCACGGTCGTCACGCCCGGCGAATACCATCTGGTCGACTTCCGCGACGTCGAGGAGCCGGACTTCGCCCAGCGCGTCCGGCCGCTCCGGGTCGTCGGTCCGGGCGCCGGTCCGCGGACGCCGTCCTCACCGCCCGAGGTGATCACGGCGACCGACTCCGGCTTCGTGGCGCCCCGCCAGATCACCTCGGGATCACCGGTACTGGTGGTCAACAGGTCGAGCCAGTTCAACGAGGCCATGCTGATGCCGGTGCGCCCCGGTACGACTCTGGCGGATCTGGACGCGTTCTTCTCCGGAACCGGCGGCTACCCGTTCACCGAAAGGCCGACCGGGGTGGTGCCGATGTCGCCTTCGCGAGCCGCGCTCATGACCGCCGCGCTGCCTCCCGGCGAGTACGCGCTGGTCACCTGGGTCCGGAATCTGCGCACCGGCCGGATGTTCGCCCAGGAGGGGATGCGTGAACTGGTGAATATCATTCCCGCCGACGCTTCGACTCCGTGACGGAGGCCCGGTTGTCCCGAATCATGTCGGTGCCCGTACTGCGCGTTCCCGCCGCCGACGCCGCGATCGGCCTGGGCCTCGCCGTACTCGTGCTGGCCGCCGGGGTGACCGGGCTCGGCCCGCTCGGCCCCGCCGGATCGCTGGACGTCGGCGCGATCGTTCTGGCCGGTGCGGCCGCCGGAGTGCTGAGCGCGCGGCGCAGCGCACCGTTCCCGGTGCTCCTGGCCGCCAACGCGATCACTGCGGCGTGGTACTTCCTCGACTACCCCGGCCGCCTGATCACCCTCGCGGTGTTGATCGGCTGCTACACGCTGGCGGCCGAGCACGGACGGTGGTGGGGTCTGGCGGGCTGGGGAATCACCGCCGCGGTGTCGACGGTCGTGGTGCACACGGCTTTCGACGTTCGATGGTTCGACGACCGGGCCGTCAACGCCTTGTCCCTGGAGATCGTCGCCGTCGCACTCGGCGCGTCCGTGCACTACCACCGGGCGGCGGCGGTGAGCGCCCGCGAGCGGGCGGAACAGGCCGCCGAGATCCGCGCCGGACAGGCCCGCGCACGCGCGGCCGAGCAGCGACTCGAGATCGCCCGCGAACTGCACGACGTCCTCGGCCACACCATGGCCACGATCAGCGTGCAGGCCGGGGTGGCGGTACACCTGATGAACCGCCACCCCGGCCAGGCGGCGAACGCGCTGACCACCATCAAGACGATCAGCGATGAGGGCCTGGCCGAAGTGCAGATCCTGCTCGGGGCCCTGCGCGCCGACGGGGGAACGCCGTCGCACGGCGGTCTCGCCCACATGGACAGGCTGCTGGACGTCACCCGTGCGACCGGCACGCCGGTGGAGCTGACCGTCCGGGGCGAGCGCAGGCCGCTGCCCACACCGGTCGACCTCGCCGCGTTCCGGATCGTGCAGGAATCGCTCACCAACGTGCGCAGGCACGCACGCGCCACCTCCGTCCAGGTGAAGCTCGACTACGGTGAGGACATGCTGGAGATCGTGGTGCGCAACGACGGCGTCACCGACGCCGGGCCGCCGACGCCGGTCGGCGGCAACGGGATCGGCGGCATGCGCGCGCGAGCGGCCGCCCTGGGCGGAACGCTGAGCGCGGACGCCCGGCCGGACGGGACGTTCGAGGTGCGGTGCTCGCTGCCGGTCGACGGGAGTCCCTGATGCCCCGGCCGATCCGCGTGCTCATCGCCGACGACCAGTCGCTCGTGCGCGCGGGGTTTCGGATGCTCATCGACTCCGAACCGGACATGGAGGTGGTCGGTGAGGCCGGAGACGGGGCGACCGCCGCGGAACTCGCCCGCGGCACCCGGCCCGACGTGGTCCTCATGGACATCCAGATGCCCGGCACCGACGGCCTGGAGGGCATCCGCCGGATCATGGCGGACGCCGACCTGGAGTCCGTGCGGATCCTGATCCTCACCACCTTCGACGACGACGCCTACGCGGTCGAGGGCATCAACGCCGGCGCCAGCGGATTCCTGCTGAAGAGCACCGACCCGGCTCAGTTGCTGCACGGGATCCGACTGGTCGCCGGAGGGGAGGAACTGCTCGCGTCCGGCCTGACGCGCAGGCTGATCGCCAGGTTCGCCGCCCCGCCGGTCGCCGTCGACGACACCGTGTTCGGCGCGCTCACCGCCCGCGAACGCGAGGTGGTGGCGCTGGTCGCGCAAGGCCTGGACAACGAGCAGATCACTCGGCGGCTCTGCATCAGCATGGCCACCACCAAGACGCACGTGAGCCGGGCGCTCGGCAAACTCGACGTGCGAGACCGCGCGCAGCTCGTCTCACTCGCCTACCGGCACGGCCTGGTCCGGCCGCCCCAGGCACATTGACCTCCTACGGCGAGGCGGGCGAGCACCAGGAGCCCGCCGTCCCCGCCCCGGCCGCACCTCTCGTGGCGAGGCACCTCGCCGGCCAGGGTCTCAGCCGCCGCCCTTGCTGAAGTGCTGGTAGTCCTTGATGCCGGACCAGTAGCCGCCCCACTCCCAGCCGAGCCTCTCGAAGGCCCTGACCACCCGGTCGCCCGGATTGATCACGCCGGGGGACCTCACCGGGCGCTCGGCGAACTTGCGGGCGTTGCGGTGCGCCACCGATCCGTCGGAGGAGACGTAGGGGTTCTCCCGGGGGTTGATGTCGATGGCCCTGCCGTAGGCGTGCTGGGACCAGCTGCTCGACCCGGTCGCCGGGCGGCAGTTGAACGCCGAGGTGTTGCCGGCGTCGATCGAGTCGAAGTCGTCGCCCTTGTAGACGTCGACGAGCTCCATCCGGTAGATCGGCCAGCGCCAGCCGTACAGCCGCCGGAACACCGTGACCACGTCGCCGGCGACGTCCTCGTGCACGACCAGCTCGCCGATGTGCGGCCGGCCGTCGAACCCCCAGTAGGTCATCGTGACCAGTCGCAGGTCGCGCACCGGCACGGGGCAGCCCGAGCGCCAGGAGTGCTTGAGCCGCTCGCGGGCGATCCGGGTGACCTCCGCGGAGAACTCCGGCGGCCCGGCGGGGGACGGCGTCGCCGCCGGAGCCGGGGACGACGGGACCGCGGTCGGGGACGCCGACGGCGGGAGCGGGGACGGGGAGGTGGGAGAGACCGCGGGAGAGGACGGGGCCGAGGAGGAGGGGGACGGCGGCGACGGGGACGGGGAGAACGCGCTGGGCCGTACGGAGTCCCGGGCCGGGTCCTCCGCGGCCGGGGGGACCGGGTCGGACGTGCCGCATGCGGCCGCCGCCAGGCACGCGGTCATCACGACGGCGGCCCGGAGGCGCGTTCCGAACATGGAGCTTGTCACCTGCCACTCCTCGCACCGGAGGAATCCACCGGTCCCAGCGTAGTCTTCCCGCTACGGAAAGTCGCCGGAGTCGCATCCCGGCGGTGTCCGTTCTCTGCCCGATCCGGTCCGCGTGAACCGGGCAGACCTGGCCGTACGGGCTGAGACACCTCGCCCGTACGCGACCGGAGCGGAGACTCGCCGGCGACGTGCGGCCGTCGATTCTGAAATCACCACCGCTCCTCTACTGTGAACCGCATGGAGCCGGTCGTCGTGGTCGGATGGTGGACCGTGCCGGTACACGGCCTCTTCGTCGGTCTGGGGGTGGCGGCCGCCGCCGTGGTCTTCGTCGCGGAGGCCCGCCGCCGGGGCGCCCCGGCCGAGCAGTCGCTGGTCGCCGTGGCGGGCGCGCTGGTGGGCGGGGCGATCGGCATGCGGCTGTCCGGCTGGGCCGAGCACCTCGACCCGGCGCTCAACCCGTCCCTGCTCGAAGCCTGGATGTTCGGCTCCCGCAGCGTCCTGGGCGGCCTCACCGGCGCCTACGCCGGCGTGCTCGTGGCCAAGCGGCTGATCGGCTACCGGGAGAGGACGGGTGACCTGTTCGCGCCCGCGGTCGCGATCGGCATGGCGGTCGGCCGGATCGGCTGCCACCTCACCGAGGCTCCCGGCCGCCCCACCGGCCTGCCGTGGGGTGTGCACGCCCCCGCCGCCACGCCCGGCTGCCCGGGCTGCCTGGCCGGGCAGGCCATGCACCCGTCGTTCCTCTACGAGATCGCCTTCCACCTGGCGGCGTTCGGGGCGCTGTGGTGGCTGCGGAGCCGGATCACCCGGCCGGGCGAGCTGTTCACCCTCTACGTCGCCGCCTACGCCGTCTTCCGATTCCTGGTGGAGTTCACCCGGGCCAACGAGACGGTCTGGCTGGACCTCACCCGCCCGCAGTGGTTCCTCCTCCCCGGCCTGCTCCTGGTCGCCGCCAGATTGGGGTACGGCTACCGCCGGGGCTTCTACGACCCGATCGTCCGCAGACAGGAGATCCGCGCATGACCACGCCAGGGGACCCGCCGCAGGATCCGCACTCCCGGGACCCCCGGCCCGGGGACCCGCCGCACTCCGGCCCGCCCCACGGCCCGCACTCCGGCCCGCCCCCGGCACCGGGACCCCAGGGCCCGCCGCCCGGTTGGGGTCCTCCGCCTCATCCGCCTCAGGGGCCGCCCGTGTGGGGTTCCCCGCCGCAGGGGCCGCCCGGCGGGGGGCCGCCGTCACCGCCTCCTCCGCCGGGTTCGACGGGCACGATCGTGGGGCTGGCGTTCGTCGGGGTCCTCGTCTACATCGTGATCAACGTCGTGTTCGCCTTCATCGCGTTCGCGACCGGCTCTTCGACCGGCTTCGCCGTGGTCGCGGGGCTCCTGGCGCTGGTCTCGTTCGGCGGCGGGATCCTCCTCGTCAGGAACAGCGCGCCCGTGGCCAAAGGGCTGGGGATCGGGCTGATGATCGGCTGGGCGCTGGTCTCGATCGTCTCGGCGGGGTTCTGCACCGGTCTCAACCCCGAGCTGTACCGATGACCGGAATGGGCCTGCGGGGAGACCGCATCCTCCGCTACGTCAACGCGTTCTGCCCGCGTTGCCACGACGAGGACCCCGAGCGCCCGCTGCCCGACGTGGCGCGCCTGACCGGCTACCTCGCCGAGCGCGAGGGCCGGGTCTACCTGGAGCGCGGCTGCCGTACGCACGGCCTGGTGCGCACGCTGTACGACGAGGACCCGGAGATCCTCTCCTACCTGGAGGAGTGGACCGCCCCCACCAAGGCCCACCTCCCCGACGTGCCGGGGAACTTCGACCCGGTCCCGTCCGCCTACCTGCGCGGGCTCCCCGAGACGCAGACCCAGCACACCTGCATCCTGCTGGAGGACATCGCCGAGACCTGCAACCTGCGCTGCCCCACCTGCTTCGCCGGCTCCTCGCCCGATCTGGGCGGCGTGGTCCCGGTCGCCGACGTGCTGGCCAACGTCGACCAGCGCCTGGCCAGGGAGAACGGCCGCCTGGACGTGCTCATGCTGAGCGGCGGGGAGCCCACGCTCCACCCGGGACTGGAAACCCTGCTGGCCGAACTGGCGGCCCGGCCGATCACCCGCATCCTGGTCAACACCAACGGCGTCCTCGTCGCCCGCGACGACGCCCTGCTCGACCTGCTCGCCGCGCACCGCGACCGGGTCGAGGTCTACCTGCAGTACGACGGGGCCTCCGCCGAGGCCTCGCGCCACCACCGGGGCGGGGACCTGCGCAGGATCAAGGCGGACGCCGTACGCCGGCTGTCGGAGCGGGAGATCTTCACGACGCTGGTCATGACGGCCGCGCTCGGCGTCAACGACGCGGAGATCGGCGACGTCGTACGGCTGGCGCTCGACACGCCCTACGTGGGCGGGGTGTCCCTGCAGCCGCAGTTCGGCTCCGGCCGGTCGGGGACGATCGACCCGATGGAGCGGCTGACCCACACCGGGGTGCTCAGGCGCCTGGGCCCGCAGACCGGTGACGTCGTCACCTGGCGCGACCTCACCGCGCTGCCCTGCTCGCACCCGCACTGCTGCTCGGTCGGCTACATGATCCGCGACGACTCCGGACGGTGGCGGTCGCTGGCCGCGCTCATCGGCCACGACCGGCTCAAGGAGAACCTGGGACTGGTCTCCAACCGGATCGCCGACAGCGAGATCCCGCGCGAGCTGCGCCTGGCCGTACAGGAGTCGCTGCTCGGCCTGCTGTCGGAGCAGTCGTCGCTGTCGCACCCGCAGATCGGCGAGCTGTGGCGGAACATCTGCGAGAACTGCGACCTGGGGGTCTCCACCCTGCTGGCGCTGGCCTCCTCGGCGCTGCCCGGCCGGCGGCGCAGGCTCCGCCGGATGCTCGGCGAGCGGGTGGTCCGCATCACGGTGAAGCCGTTCATGGACATGGCGACGATGCTGGAGGAACGGCTCGTCCAGTGCTGCGTCCACGTGGGCACCCGCTCCGGCCAGGACCAGTGCGCCCCGTTCTGCGCGGTCCAGGCCTGGCCCGCGCTCTCCAGGCAGCGGCTCTCCGCCGTCGCCTCGGCCGATCCCGGGGTACGGCTCCCGCCGGTGGAGGTCCCGTGACGGCCCCGGCACCGGGTTCGGGTCCGGGCGCGGAGCCGTACGACCCGCTCCGGTTGTGCGTCTACGCGACCGTGGCGCTGCTGGCGTGGCTGGGCGGGGCGTGGGTGGTGCTCGGTTTCGCCGGTCTGGGCTTCGCGGGCTACCTCCGGGCGCGCAGGGCCGGGCTGACCCGCAGCAAGTGCCTGCTGCGCGACACCCGGCTCGTGCTCGGGTATCTCGCCCTGATCGCGCTCGCCGCCCTCGCCGCCCTGGTGTGGGGCTTCACCGGCTAGCCGGCAGGCGGCTCCGGCGTTCCCCCGCGCTCTTGACGAGCCGGGTGGCCGACCTTTGGAAGAGCTTTTCTCCGGAAACTCTCGTCATTGTGTTCGATGCCGCGCTACAGTCTGGGGGAGCGGATCGAACACGGGTTCGGGCGGCGTCCGCCCAGGTGAGGGGTGGGCCATGGTGATGCTCCAGACGCCGCCGGCGCCCCGCACGTCCGCTCCGCGGGGCTCCGCGCGGCGGCACGCGACACGCCGTAGCGCTTTCTACGGAAATCTAGGACGGCCGCTATATCCCGTCATACAGTCCGAGACTGTGGACCCCGTGCGCAATCCCTATGCCCCCGGCGCGGGGCAGCGCCCCCCGGAGCTCGCCGGGCGTGACCGCGAGCTGCAGCAGTTCGAGGTCGTGCTGGAGCGGGTGGCCCGGGGCCGCCCCGAGCGCAGCATGGTCGTCACCGGCCTGCGCGGCGTCGGCAAGACCGTCCTCCTCAACACCTTCAAGTCGATGGCGATGCAGCGGCTGTGGGGCACCGGGAAGATCGAGGCCCGCCCCGACCGGTCGATCCGGCGGCCGGTGGCCGCGGCCCTGCACATGGCGATCCGCGAGCTCTCCCCCCGGCATCGCGCGCCCGAGCGCATCGAGGAGTTCCTCGGCGTGCTGAAGGCGTTCGCGATGCGCGACGCCTCCGCGGCCAAGGGCACCTCCCACTGGTCGCCCGGAATCGACGTGCCCGCCGCCCGCGGCCGGGCCGACTCCGGTGACCTGGAGATCGACCTCACCGAGCTGTTCGTCGACGCCGCCGCGGTCGCCACCGACCTGGGCGTCGGGATCGCCCTGTTCATCGACGAGATGCAGGACGTGCAGGCCCAGGACGTCTCGGCGCTCTGCGCGGCCTGCCACGAGCTCTCCCAGAGCGGCGGCCCGCTGATCGTGGTCGGTGCGGGCCTGCCGCACCTGCCCAGCCTGCTGTCGGCCAGCAAGAGCTACTCCGAGCGCCTCTTCCGCTACGCCAGGATCGATCGGCTCGACCGCGAGGCGGCCGATCTGGCGCTCATCGCCCCGGCCGAGAGCGAGGGTGTGGAGTTCACCCAGGAGGCCCTCGACGCGCTCTACGAGGCGGCCGACGGTTATCCCTACTTCGTCCAGGCCTACGGCAAGGTCGCATGGGATCTCGCGCTGCACAGCCCGATCACCGGTGACGACGTCAGGGTCTCCGCGCCCGAGGCCGAGGAGGAGCTCGCGGTCGGGTTCTTCGGCAGCCGCTACGAGCGGGCCACCCCGGCCGAGCGCGACTACATGCACGCCATCGCCTCGATCGGTGACGAGCCGGTGGCCACCGCCGAGGTGGCCGAGCTCCTCGGCCGCAAGCCGTCCAGCCTCTCCCCGGCCCGCGACAGCCTCATCAAGAAGGGGCTGATCTACAGCGCCGAGCGCGGGCTGATCGCGTTCACCGTCCCGCACTTCGGAAAGTTCCTGCGTTCCCAGCCCGTCTGAACAAATGTTCGATATACTTCCAGTGGGCCCCTAGCCCTCTATACGGCTCTCTAGTGGGGAAGCTAGAGAGCCGTATAGAGCTCAATCGAGCCTGCTCCAAGGCCCGGACCGCGTGACAGTCCGGGCATCCCCGCCGGGCTGGCACCGCCCGGTTGCGGAACGCGGCGGGAGCGGCGCATCCGGTGCGGCGAGCTCGCCGGGCACGACGCGTGACTGTGACCTGCTTTGACGCAGCTCCTAGTGAGCCGGTCTTGAGATCCTGTCGCAGTAGCGGCAGATACGGTCGATGATCTGGTCGGCAGTCTTGGTCCACCGGAACGGCTTGGCATTGTCGTTCCAGAACGCGATCCATTCCTCCAGAGCGGTCGTCAGCGCCCCCAGGGAGCAGAACACCCCACGCTCCAGGCAGCGTCGCTGCAACTCGGCGAACCAACGTTCGACCTGGTTGATCCACGAGGCATAGGTTGGGGTGAAATGCAGCGTGAAGCGTGGATGGGCCAGCAGCCAGCGGTGCACCAGCGGCGCCTTGTGCGCCGCGAGGTTGTCGCAGATCACATGGACCTGCAGGTCGGGTTCGACCTGCAGGTCCATCTCGGCCAGGAAGTCGCGGAAGTCGATCGCGCGGTGCCGGGCCGACAGTTTGCTGATCACCTGGCCGGTTGCGGTGTTCAGCGCGGCGAACAGGTCCACAGTGCCGTGCCGGATGTAGTCGAAGCTGCGCCGCTCCGGGGTCCCGGGCAGCATCGGTAGGACGGGCGCAGTCCGTTCCAGGGCCTGGATCTGGGGTTTTTCATCCATCGAGAACACCACCGCGCCGGCCGGCGGGGCCAGATACAGTCCGACCACGTCCCGGATCTTGTCGATCAGCAGCGGGTCCGGGGAGATCTTGAAGTCCTCGGTCCGCCACGGTTGCAGGCCGAACGCCCGCCAGATCCGCAGCACACTGGTCGGGGAGATGCCCACCTTCCGGGCCAGCTCGCGTTTGGACCAGTGGGTGGCTCCGGCAGGGACTTCTTCCAGCGTGCGCACTACCACCTCCTCGACCTGGGCGTCGGTGATGGTGCGCGGCACGCCGGGCCGGGGCTCGTCATGCAGTCCGTTCAGCCGGGCGGACAGGAACCGGCTGCGCCAGCGGGCCACGGTTTTACGGTGGATCCGTAAGCGTCCGGCCACCGCCATGTTGCTGCCGCCCTCGGCGCAGGCCAGCACGATCCGTGCCCGCAGTGCCAAGCCCTGCGCGGTCGTACGGCGTTTCACCCACCCCTGCAACGTCGAGCGTTCGAGCTCGGTCAGCACCAGCGGCTCCAGTCGTGGATCACTCATCCCTCCAGCAGAACGCGGCGCGGAGGTCTCGTCACCTCGCGCTGCGGCCTGAAACACAATTCACCTCATGTGGTGACACCACAGCTCAAGACCGGCTCACTAGCGGCCGACGGGCACCGGGACGGGTTCCGGCCTCGACGAGGGTGCGACCGGCCGGCCGTCGGCGCCGACCACGGCCACCCGCACCACCGGGCGCCGCCCGCTGAGACGGACCGCGAAGACCACGTCCACCGCATCGCCCGCGTGGCCCCGTCCGGGATAGACGAAGAACCGCCAGCAGAGCTCCCGCCAGCTGTCGACCGGTTCCGCGCCCGACAGCAGTTCCTGGTGCGACCGCCAGGCCGAGCTGGCGCGCAGCCGGGCGGCCGCCGTCGCAGGACTGGCCGGGCGTCGCTCGCACGGGGTGCGGTGGCGCAGCCGGGCGGCGACCTCCCCGATCTCCGGTGAGAGCGCGGCGACCAGCAGCAGTCCCCCCGCCATGGCCAGGCCCTCGATCCAGGAGATCCCGGCCAGCACCGACCATCCCGTGACCGGGCCGGCCCAGAGCGTGCTCGCCGCCATGGCCGTCAGCACCACCGTGCGGGCGAGCGAGCGCACGCCCACCGGGACCGCGCTGACGTCACCGAAGCAGCCGCAGCCCACATCCGGCCGGCGACGCCGCAGTTCCCACAGGACGTAGGTGGAGACCGCGAAGAACGCCGTCGTGCCCCAGCGGAAGACCGGGTGCCCGGTGGCGGTCAGCCCGGCCAGCAGGACGGCCTCCCCGCCCGCGCAGCCGAGCATCGCGGGGGCCTGCCACCGCTCGGCCACCAGCACCGCCGGTCCGAGCCCGCTCATCCCGCCGGGTTGCGAACCGTCCACGACGGTCTTGAGCTTCGCCACCGTGCCCAGTGCCAGGAGCACGCCCAGGACGGGAAGCTGGGCCGCAGCGATCGCGGCCCACACCTGCGTCTGCGCCATCTGAGTCATCTCCTCATCCCAATCCGACCTGGGCGTTGAAACAGCCCTTGGTCAGGTCTCCGCCCAGTTCCACGAAGGAGGAGGGCGACAGCTCGGCGATCCGGCCACGCGGGGAGGTGCCGCACTCCAGGCACCGGTCGCAGAACCGGCCGGCGAGGCAGCCGCACGTCACGATCGGCACGATCGAGGTGCGGCCGGCGCACGTGTTGCGCACGTTGAGGATCGAGCCCAGCGAGAGGTAGGGCAGCCCGGCGCAGGACGCCCCGGCCTCGTCGCATCCCGATTCGGAGGGCTCCAGCATCGGGTAGGCCGCTCCCCGCTCGTCGGAGTCGAACACGTCCGACCAGGTCACGGTGGCCGAGATCGGCCACTGCGTGCCGCCGTACGCCGATGGTTCGGGCACGGCCGTCCAGCGGTAGGGCGGCTGGGAGGTCGCGGGCAGCCGGGCGCGGGCGACGCCGTTCTCGACGACCCCGATGGCGTCGAACAGGTATCCGGGTTCGAGCTTCGGGTGCCGGACCTGGATCCGGCCCGAGGAGGCGTAGGGGATGACGACGGTGCGGTGTCCCCGGTGCGGGCCGCAGTAGATCTCCATCGTGCGGTCCCCGGACCCGCCGTCGACTCTTTCGATCACACCCGTGATCCGGGTGATGTCCCCCCAGATCCGTTCGGCGACCCGGCCGGCGTGCAGCGTCCTGACCATCACCCGGGTGCCCACCGGCAGGTCGGCCGGAGCGGTGACGTCGCCGCGCCAGGCGGTCGCCCACGGAGCGATGACGAGCCGCTCCTCCCTGCCCTCCGGAGTCTCGAGGATGATCAGATGGGGGCTGACGTCCAGGATCTCGCCGCTGACGGCGTGCAGCAGCTCACCCTTGTCGGAGACCGGGCCGGGATCCTCGAGAGTCCGGCCAAGCGCGGCCGCGGCCAGTACACGGCGACGGTCAACGCTCCGATAGAGCATCGTCACTCTCCTGTTCTCGGCGAGGTGTCCAGGTCAGCGTCACATGTCCGGAGACATCCCGTGTTCCACTACCGCGAATAATTCCGACAGGGGCCCTACTGGGTAGCAAAATTCACATCCCCGGTAGAACGCCTTGTCTCCCAGGCCACCACAGACCCGCCCTTACTCCCCTTCGCCGGCTCGTCCTCCGACTGGACCGATCTTTGCATTCGAGAGGACGAAATCTGGATTCCGGTTCAGCCGAATCGGAGCTTCCGGCTGCGATTCTGACGACGAGACACCCCTTGGCCACAGGCTGGTGATCGCGGTGAGCGGCTGGACCCACGACGAGTTCCACGAGTACGTCGTTGCTCGCGGACCGGCGCTGTTGCGCGCCGCCCGCCAGGTCACCGGCAACCCCGACGACGCGGAGGATCTGCTCCAGGCGGCGCTGGTCAAGACCTATCTCGCCTGGGAGCGGATCGAGGACCGCGCGGCCCTGGACGGCTACGTGCGCCGGACGATGGTCAACATCAACATCTCCTGGTGGCGCCGGCGCAAGCTGGAGGAGTATCCGTCGGAGGAGATCCCCGAGCCGGTCCCGGCGGGGGCGCACGGCGGTCTGCCCGAACGCCGCGGGGAGCTGCCCGAGCAGGTGGAGCGGGCTCTGGAGCGCCTGCCCGCCAGGATGCGGGCCGCGATCGTGCTGCGGTACTACGAGGACATGACCGAGCCCGAGATCGCCAAGGTGCTGGGCATCAGCGTCGGCACGGTCAAGAGCACGGTCTCGCGGGGCATGGCCAAGCTCCGTGGCGCCCTCGCCCTCCCGGAGCAGCGGCACCTCGAACCGCAGTCCTGAGAGCCCCGGGTCTGAGAGCCCCGGATCTGAGGGTCACAGGTCCGTGAACCGCAGGCCACGGGCTGCGGGCCGGCCCGGTGCGACCCGGCGCCACGCGGCGGGCGGAACCGCTCGGCGGGCCGGGATCACTCGACGGGAACGGGGTGTGAGCCGGCCGTGGCGCACGGCCGTACGGCGTCGCGGATGATCCTGAGCGCGTCGAGGAACGCCGAGAGCTGTTCGGGGGCGAGCAGGCTGGTGAACCAGGTCTCGATGTCCGCCAGGTGCTGGGGGAGCACGGCGGCGAGCCGGTCGGTGCCCGCCTCGGTGATCGCGGCGTAGGAGGCCCGGCGGTCGGTGGCGCACGCCTGCCGTACGACGAGACCTTCCCGTTCCAGCCGGTCCACGACGCGGGTCACCCCGCTGGTGGAGAGGTTGGTCTGCGCGGCCAGGTCACTCATGCGAAGTCGCTGTCCAGGTGAGCGCGCCAGTCGGAGCAGGGTCTCGAAGTCGACCTCCGAGAGTCCTGCCGTGGCGAGGGTGGGCAGGGTCTTCGCCGAAAGGCCGCTGGAGACCTCCGCGAGCAGGCCCATGGCCGTCAGCCGGGAGTCGTCAAAGGGGAGCACTCTTCCACTGTATTCGATGGTAGTTGACGTGAGGAATATTCCTCAGGTAGAAATATGCTCAAGCAAACATCCTCGCGGCAAACTTCTATACGGGAGCATCCATGACCGTCCGCGCCTGGGAGAACCTCCAGATCCCCGCCCCCGGCACCTTCAGCCTCGACGTGGCCCACACCCGGATCGGCTTCGTCGTCAAGCACATGATGGTGAGCAAGGTTCGCGGCAACTTCGCTGATTTCTCCGGCACAGTCACGATCGCCGAGAACCCGCTGGAGTCCTCCGCCGAACTCACGATCAAGACGGAGAGCATCACCACCGGCGTCGCCGACCGTGACGGCCACCTCCGCAGCGACGACTTCCTCGCCGTCGACAAGTTCCCCGAGCTGACCTTCCGCAGCACCCGCGTCGTCGGCCACTCCGGTGACGAGTTCACCCTCCTCGGTGACCTCACCATCCGCGACGTCACCAAGCAGGTCGAGCTCACCGTCGAGTACGGCGGTGCCGGCACCAACCCCTGGGGCCAGGAGGTCTGGGGCTTCTCCATCACGACCGAGATCGACCGCGAGGAGTTCGGGCTGACCTGGAACCAGGCGCTGGAGGCCGGCGGCGTCCTCGTCGGCAAGAAGGTCAAGATCGAGATCGAGGGCGAGGCCAACCGCGCCTGACCGCCGTGATCCGCCGGCGCCCCCGCCCCGAAACGCTCTCCCCCGGGGTGGAGGCGTCGGCATGTCCGCAGGTTGAGACCTGACGTCTCGCACAGCGGGAATCCACAGGCTCTTCACCGGTTTCAACAGGCAGTCTTCAGCTCTGTCCACAGATGTGGACGAAGTTATCCACAGGAGTGGATAACTCGGCCACCGAACCCCTGGGCGACGCGCCCGGCAATCACTTTGCCGCCTCGCCCGCTGGCCGGTACTCTGTGCTGAGCCACATGGCTACCAGGAGGCTTCGCCTAGTCAGGTCTATGGCGCCGCACTGCTAATGCGGTTTGGTGGCAACACCATCCGGGGTTCAAATCCCCGAGCCTCCGCAGGACAGAGGCCCTCTCCCGAATCCGGGAGGGGGCCTTTTTCGATCTCCGAGGTCCTCGTAGTTGCAGCGGCTCACGATTTTCCCGCAGGGCCACAGGTCCGAGCCGCAGACACAGGTCGCCGACAGCCGGATGACGGCACCCGGCGGGTGCCCGGCCTGCGCCGCGGCGAGGTCACCCAGCTGGCCGGAGTGAGCGTGGAGTACTACTCCCGGCTGGAACGCGGCGACCTGTCCGGTGTCTCCGGCCAGGTGCCGGACACCCCGGCCCGCGTGCTGCGGCTCGACGACGCCGAACGCACCCACCTGGAGGATCTGGCCCGCGCCGCCGGTCCGGGCCCGCGACGGCGGCGAGTCTCGGCGGGAACGACCTCCGCACGCCAAGCGTGGCTGGCCGGACGGACCCCGGACCGATCGGGACAGTAGGAGCCGAGCCGTTTATTGCACCATCTGGTTCAGTGAACTGCAGTGAACCATATGGTTCAGCAAGAGGTTCTTGATCGTACGTTCGCCGCCCTCGCCGATGCGACGCGACGCGACGGCAGATCCTTATCCGGCTCGGCCGGGGACCCGCCTCGATCGGCGAGTTGGCCGAACCGTTCGGCATGTCGCTCACAGGCATGAAGAAGCATGTGCACGTCCTGGAGGACGCCGGCCTGGTCGCCACGGAAAAGGTCGGCCGATCGCGGCAATGCCGCCTGGGAACCGAGCGGTTGGAGGACGTCATGTCCTGGATCAGGTTCTACCAGCGGCTCTGGGAACGTCGCCTCGACGGCCTCGACGCCTACTTGCGCCGCGGAGAGCCTCGGCCCTGACGGAAGGAGCGGGCGGCCACCGTGAGCGGACCGTCGCGCATCCGCGCGCCGCCGAGGCGGCTCCGCCCACGTCCCGCGGGCGACAGCAGGAACGGCGACCGATGGCGGAAGAGCTCCCGGATCGTGCCGTCCGGCTCCTCCGCCTCGGCCGCGAGGATCCGCCGGTCGATGCGCGGCTGCCCGTCCGGCGCGAACAGCCGATGGATCCGGGCATCGGTCGTCGATCGAGCGTTCCCGGAATACCGCGCAGGGTTCATGTTGGTTGCGTCATGGTGACTTTCTTCAGTACCGGTGCCCTCCGGTCGAGTTGAAGACCGCGATGAAGAGTCATGGACAGAAACCGATCCCACCGGCGGGGCGTCTCCTGCCGATCTGGCTGGCGTGTACGGCGCTGCCGCTGCTGGTGCTGCCGGCGGTGCGGGCAGTCCAGGCCTCCTCCGATGACCTGGTGCTGGTCGCCGCCGCCTCGGTCGCGGTGGCCGTACTCGCGCTGACCTGGATCGTGGTCACGTTCCGGGGGCCGCTCACGTGCGCTCCCACCCGGGTGGCGCTGCGGCGTTCGCTCCTGCGCCTGAGTGCCGGAGTCGTGGTGCTGGCGTTGCTGCCGCTGGCCGGGCTGGCGTACTTGTCGGTGCGTGAGAACACCAGCACGGTGAGCAGCGAGGTCGCCCGGCGCCTGGCTTCCGGTGCCGATGTCAGCGTCGCCCATGTCAACGACCGCATGGAGGGACTGCAGGATCTGATCACCTCCTACGCCGATCGGCGGTTGCTGGTGGAGGCGATGAGATCCGGCTCTTCCGCCGAAGTGGAGCGGCACCTGGCCGAGCTGCGCTCACGCAATGCGGCGTTCGCCGGCACGTGGGCGCTGGACGCCTCCGGCGCGATGCTGGCCGTCAGCCCCTCCCAGCCCGCGATCATCGGTTGGAACTTCACCACCCACGACTACGTCCGGGGCGTACTGCAGAGTGGACGGCCGCATGTGTCGGAGGCGTTCGCCGCGGCCATGCCGGGCAACCCCCACGTGGTGGCGGTCGCCGTGCCGGTCAAGAATGGAGGCCGCACCGTCGGGGTTCTGGTCGGCGGCTATCAGGTGCAGGCCCTGTCGGCTTTCGTCGACCGGTTCGCCCGCCTCCAGCAGATGCGGCTGAAGCTGACCGACCAGCGCGGCATCCTGCTGGCGGGCACCGGCAGCGGCGGATCCACGCTGGTGTCGGGCACTGAGGACGAGCACGTCAGGGCCGCGCTGGCCGGTGCCGGCGGCAGCGACCAGGCGGTGGAGAACGGAATCGGCCTGATGACGGCCTACCGGCCCGTTCCCAGCTTGGGCTGGGCGGTGGTCACCGAAGTGCCGACCGATGAGGCCTACGCCGAGGCTGACCAGTTCACCGGCCGGATACTCGCCGTGACCCTGTCCCTGGCTCAGGTACTGCTGGCCGGGCTGGTGCTGGTGGCCTGCGCCGAACGGCGCCGGCACATCGCCGAAGCGATCCTCGCCCACAGGGAAGATCAGGTCAGCTCCATCCTGGAGGCGGCCAGTGACGCGTTCATCGCGGTCGACGGCGCCGGCCGGGTCATCCGATGGAACTCCCAGGCGGAGGCGATCTTCGGCTGGCCCGTCCACGAGGCACTGGGGAAGCCGCTGATCGACCTGACGGTCCCGGACGAGCAGCGGGAGGCGCACCGGCGCACCTTCGCGCGCCTGCAGGCCGGCGACGGACCGCACCTGCTCGGCCGGCGGATAGAGGTGGAGGCCAGCCGCCGCGACGGCACCCTCTTCCCGGCGGAGATGACCGTATGGACGTCCTCGGCCGGTGACGAGGTGACCTTCAGCGCGTTCGTCCGCGACATCACCGAGCGTAAACACCACGAGGTCGAACTCGCCGTGGCCCGCGACGAGGCCCTGACGGCCTCACGGATGAAATCGGAGTTCGTGGCCAACATGAGCCACGAGATCCGCACCCCGATGAACGGCGTCATCGGCCTGACCACGCTGCTGCTGGACACCGAGCTCGACGTCCGCCAGCGCGACTACCTGACGACGGTGCAGAACTCCGCCGACGCACTGCTCAACGTCATCAACGACATCCTCGACTTCTCCAAGATCGAAGCCGGGAAGCTCGAAATCGACCCCGTCGACTTCGACGTGCGCGCGCTGGTGGAGGACGTGGTGAGCCTGATGGCGGCTCCTGCGCAGGCCAAGAGGCTGGAGATCACCGCGGTGGTGCATCCGGCCATCCCGCCGGCCTTGCGCGGCGACGTTCACCGCATCCGGCAGGTACTGACCAACATGGTCTCCAACGCCATCAAGTTCACCGAGCGCGGCGAGGTCATCGTCGAGGTCGCCGTCGGTGCCCCCGAAGGTCATTCCATGATCCGGCAGGTGCACTTCGCCGTCGTCGACACCGGCATCGGCATCCCCGCCGACCGGCAGGCCAGCCTGTTCGACGCCTTCACGCAAGCCGACGCCTCCACCACCCGCCACTACGGCGGCACCGGACTCGGCCTGACCATCAGCCGCCAGCTGGTGGAGCTGATGGGCGGCACGATCGGGCTGATCAGCCGTGAGGGTGTGGGCAGCCGTTTCCACTTCACCCTGCCCCTGCCGGATGCCACCGCGCCGCTGCCCGCGTCTCCCTCCACCACCGACCTGGCCGGCAGGCGAGTGCTGGTCGTCGACGACAACCGCACCAACCGCACGGTGGTGCAGGACCTGCTCACCACATGGGGCATGCGGGCGCACACCGCACCGGACGCCCGCACCGCCCTGACGATGCTGCGTCAGGCCGCCGAGGCCGGTGATCCGTTCACCGTCGCCCTGCTGGACATGCACATGCCCGACCTCGACGGGCTGCAACTGGCCCAGGCCATCACGGCCAGTCCGGGCTTCGGTGACATCCGGCTGGCCATGCTGACCTCCACCAACCAGGTCGGCGAGGCGCAGGCCGCCCGTGAGTGCGGCATCGAGGCGTACCTGACCAAGCCGGTGCGCGCGGCCCAGTTGCGCGCCGGCCTGCTCCAACTGCTCGGCAAGGCGCCCACCACCGCGCCGGCGGCTTCGAACGGGGCCCTCGCTCCGGAGGCGGGTTCGTCCCCGTCGCCGCTCGGCGACCGCGCCATGAACGGCATGCGGATCCTGGTGGCCGAGGACAACGAGGTCAACCAGCAGGTCGCCGCCGAAATGCTCGCCAGTCTCGGCTACGACGCCGACATCGCCGGCGACGGGGAGGAGGCGTTGCTCATGCTGGAAACCGATCACTACGACGCCGTTCTCATGGACTGCCAGATGCCCCGGCTGGACGGCTTCCAGGCGACCGAGCGGATCCGGAGGCTGCCCGCACCGCTGAACAGCATTCCGATCATCGCCCTGACCGCCTCCGCCCTGGCCTCGGACGAGCAGCGCTGCCGGGACGCCGGCATGGACGCGTTCCTGTCCAAGCCGTTGCGGAGGCAGCAACTGGACGCCTTCCTGCGTACCGCCCTGCCCGACCGGAACGGTGGCACCGGTCCGGCGCGCCCGGAAACGTTGCGGCCCGCCGCCGTGGCCGAGCGGTCCGGCGGTGCCGAGCCGCCCGCCCCGGGAACCGCGGCGGGGCGGCCCGGCGACTCCGAGGACCTGCTCCATCCGGGCGTACTCGCCGAACTGAGGGAACTGGGGCCCGCCTTCATCGAACGCATCCTGCCGTCCTATCTGAGCAACACGGCCGCCGCCGCCGCCGACATCGTCACCGCCGCCGGCTCCGGCGATCTGCAGGAGGTGGCCCGGCTCGCGCACAAACTGCGCGGCAGCAGCGGCTCCTTCGCCGGACGGCGGCTGTCGGCCACCTGCGCTGCCCTGGAAAAGGCCGCCAGCGCCGGTGATGCGGGCAATGCCGCAGCCCTGGCCGGTGCCGTGGCCCACCAGGCCGACGCCACCATCCGCGCGCTGCGCACCGCTCTGGTGGCCGGGCAGTCGGGTTAGACCGCCTCTTCCACGGCGAGTGTGAGATGTCGCTCATGGCCCACGGCGCTCACCCTCCGGGGTGCCGGCGAGCCGGGCTGGACCCGCGCAGCGGGGCGGCCGGTCAGGTGCGCAGGCCGCGGATGAGGGTGAGGAGGGCCTGTTCGGCTTCGGGACGGGAACGGCCGGCGCCGATGAGGAGAGCGGTCTCGATGGCGGCGCCCAGCAGGAGGCGGGCCAGGATGTCGGCGGGCTGGGGGCGGATCAGGCCCTCGGCCACGGCCTGGGCGAGGGCGGCCTCGATCAGGCCGAGACCGTGCCGGGACTCGATCTGCCGCCAGGTCTCCCAGCCGAGTACGGCGGGGGCGTCCAGCAGGGCGATGCGCCGGACGCCGGGCAGTTCGCAGGCGTCGAGAAAGACCACGACACCCTCTTCCAGGGCCGGCCAGGTGCCGGGTGCCGTGACCGCCGCGATCCGGGCGGTCAGCTCGGCCTCCAACTCCTCGAAGACGGCCTGGAAGAGGGCGCGTTTATCGCCGAACTGGTGCTGGAGGGCGCCGCGCGTCACCCCGGCCGCGGCGACGATCTCCTCGGCGGGCACCGCCGCGTACCCCTTCTCGGCGAACAGGGACCGGGCGGCGGCGAGCAGGGCGGCCCGGGTCGCCCTGGTGCGTTCCTCCTGAGTGCGTCTCACGCGGTCAGTCTGGCAGCGCGAACTTCCTGACGAGGCCGGCCACCACGCCGGGCCGGTCCTCGGGGACGAAGGTGTAGGAGTCGGTGACCAGCTCCAGCCGAGCGTCGGGGAGCCGCCCGGCCAGCCGGTGGGCCAAGGACAGGGGGAACAGGCGTTCCTCCTGCGCCCAGATGAGCAGGACGGGCCGGTCGAAGTCCTCGAACCTCTCGAACGCGGCCAGGGTGTGGCGGCGGTGGGCGCCGCGCAGGACCTTGCCCAGATCCCGGCGGATCGCACGGCTGCGCCGCATCGGTGTCAGGTAGGAGTCGGCGATCGCGTCCGGGAGAGGCCGTTTGGCGACGAGGCCGAAGACGAGCGGCAGCCGGTGCAGCACGCGCAGCCGGGTGGCCTGGGCGATGAGCCAGGTCGTGCCGGGCAGCCGTGCCAGGTCGGCGAGGAGCTTGAACGGCTGCGGGAAGAACACCTCCAGGGTGTCGCAGGAGACGAGCACGACCCGGCCGACGCGCTCGGGCATGCGGGCCATGAGGACCTGGACGAACGCGCCGCCGGTGTCGTTGGCCACGAGCGTCACGTCGTGGAGATCGAGTGCGTCCAGGAAGGCGCTGATGAGAGTGGCGACGCCCGGCGGGTCGAGGTCGGCGTCGGGGCGCATCGGCAGGTCGTGCGCACCCAGCGGCCAGGTCGGCACGATGCAGCGCAGCCCCGCGGCGGCCAGCTGCGGCACCTCGTGCCGCCAGAGCGCGGCGTTGGTGAGCAGTCCGTGCACGAACACGACGGGTGCTCCGGTGCCCTCCTCTCGGTAGGCGATGGTTCCCTGGGGCAGGGTCACGGTTTTCATGGCTCCAACATACATGCATTCTGAATGTATGTAAGACGGAGGCTTCTCGGGTGAGGGCGCCCCGGCTCCGGGTCGATCGCGACTCGGGCCCCGGTTAGGTTGATCATGACTTGTCCCGCCCTGAGAGGAGCCTCGGCGCCATGGCCTCCATCCGCCACGAGATCGTGATCGACGCGTCCCCCGAGCACATCTGGGACGTGCTGCGCGACGTCGGCGCCGTGCACGAACGCCTGCTGCCCGGCCGCGTCACCGGCACCCGGCTCGAAGGCGACCAGCGGTTCCTGACCTTCCCCGACGGGCATGTGGTCCGCGAGCTGATCGTCGCGATCGACGACGACGCCCGCCGCCTGGCCTACTCCGTCGTGGAGGGCGCGCGGCCGCCGATCGAGCACCACCATGCCGCATTCGAGGTTCGTCCTGAGGGTGACCGGGCGGGCCGGCTGATCTGGACCACCGACGTCTTGCCGCACGCGCTCGCCGCCGAGATCCGCATTCGCGTCGAACGGGGCGCGGCGGAGATGAAGCAGGCGATCGAGGCCGCGGCGCGCGGCTGAAGCGCTGCGGGCCCAGTGTGTACTTTTCCGCCGCGATCAGGGCTTCCTGTATGCACTTATCCACGGAAGAGAACAATGTTCTGTCCAGCCATGGAGTCGGACGCGAGCGAGCCTCGAGTGCGCCCGCCGAACTCCACAGGGGGAAGAACAATGAACACCATCACGTACGGCGCCCTTCGCCTGTCCCTGCTCGGCGGCATGCTCGCCGGCATCCTGGCCGCGGCTCCGACCGCGGGCAACGCCGCCGTCGGCGAGCTCCAGATCGTCCGGTCCGGGGGGACGATGACCGTCGCGGCCGGGACCGCGGCCCTCGACGACAACATCACCGTGCAGACGGTCAGCGGGCGGATCCACGTGTTCGGCTCGGGGATCCAGGCCGTGCAGGGCGGCGGCTGCACCCACGTCTCGGCCAACGAGGTCGACTGCGGCACCGGCGTCACCAGGATCTCCGCCGACCTCGGAGCGGGCGACGACCGCTTCTCGTCCCTGGTGGAGATCGGCGGAACCGTCAACGGCGGTTCCGGGAACGACTCCTTCCTCGCCGGGCGGAGCGACCGCGGGACCGTTCTCACCTACCGGGGCGGCATCGGGCGCGACACGGTCGACTACGGCTCCAGCGGCACCGGAGTGGTCGTCACCAAGGCCGACGCCGCGCAGCCCGACGGCAGGGTCTCCAGCGGCCGGGCCGTCGACCGCGACGACGTCACCGGTGACGTGGAGATCGTGAGAGGCACCGTCCGCACCGACACGCTCATCGGGAGCAGCGGCGCCGGAACCGACACCGCGACCGTCGACGCGGCCGACGCCCCGGTGGGCTGCGAGTCCGTCAGCAGGCCGTAGAACCGCACCGCGAGACGACGGCCGGCGGGCGCGCCGGGCAAGGCGCGCCCGCCGGAAGTCTCCTCCCGCCGCCCGGTCATCCTGCGGTCGGCGGGGAGGGTTCCCCGCGAGGAGGGCCCGTGTGCACGCCGACGGCTACCGTGCGGCGATGGCCTCGATCTCCAGCAGCCAGGCGTCGTCGTAGATGCCGGTGATGACGACCGTGAGCGCGGGCGCGTGGTCCCCGAGGACCTCGCGCCGGATGGCGGAGTTGGCCTCACGGTGGGCCCTGTCCGACAGGAAGGTGGTCACCTTCACCAGGTCGGACAGCTCCATGCCGTGATGGGCCAGGGCCGAGGCCACATTCGTCCACACCTGTCGGCACTGCGCCTCGAACCCCTCGGGGAGGGTGCCGTCCGGGGCCACCGGGATCTGCCCGCTAACGTGCACGAGGCGAGCGGGGGTCGTGATCTCGTACGAATGGACGTATCCGCCGCCGCCGGGCACCACCCGGCCAGGATTGATCATGCAGGCAATGGTCAGGGCGTCGCCGTCCGGCGTCAACCGGGAGGGTCCCGGAAGGTGTGCCCCTCCACGGCCTCGGGACACGGATCCGATCGCCCGGTGGGCCCGCTGGGGAATCCCGGTGAAAGGGGGTCAGGCCCCCGGCCGGCCGCGGAGGACGGAGCGGTCGAGGCGGCTCATGCCGGGGACCGGGAGCATGCCGAAACGCTCGTAGTAGGGCTGGAGCGAGGCCTCGCAGAGCAGGTCGACCGAATAGAGGTGCTCGGCTCCGTCGAGGATCCGGCGCATCAGCTCGGAGCCGATCCCCCGGTCCTGGTAGTCGGGAAGCACTTCCAGCCAGGGGATGTAGGCGGTCAGCACCCCGTCGCTGATCATGTTGACGAAGCCGACGACGCGGTCCGTGCCGTCGTCGACCGCCACGACCGCGCGGTGGCTGCCGCGCAGCACCGCCAGGTGCTGCTCGGGGGAGGCGGCCCGGGGCCAGCCGACGAAGAAGCCCTGCAACTGCTCGGCGCGGATGGCGTCGACGGCGTCGGTGTAACGGATCATCTCCTCATCCTCGCGGTGCTCCCGGGAGGAGGCAAAGGCCGCCCCAGCGGACGGCGTTGTTGACCAGGACGTCGACCTGGCCGGTCCGCTCCAGTGCCCCGGCCGCCGGGGCGGCGGAGTCCGGGGCCGCCCGTCACGATGACGGTGCGACCCTTCAGCCCCGGATCCGCCGGGCCCGGCCGTCCGCCTCGTCGGGACGGCGGACCACCAGGCCCTGCTTCTCCAGGCCGCGCAGCACCCGGGTATCGGTCAACCGCTCAAAGAACCACGGATCAAGGGTGTTACGCGCCCAGGTCCTTGAAGGTCGCGGTGACGTCGCGCAGCAGCGGGCCGTGCTCCTCCCCGCGGGTCTCCAGCGTCCAGGTGAGGACCTGGTGGAAGTCCTTCGCACCCTCCACGAGGGTCACCCAGTAGGTGATCCGGACGCCCTGGGCGGTGCCGTGGAGCTCGTACTGGATCGCGGGAGCCCCGTTGACGGTCAGCTGCTGAGGCTCGCCGGCGGAGGTGTTGGTCAGCTTCGTCTGCATCTGGTCGATGACCAGCTTGGCGTAGCCGGCCAGGTCGAGGTCGAAGCTCGCCTGATCCTCCGTGATGACCATCAGGTACTGCTCTTTGACCTGGTTGCCCACCTGGACGTCGGCCTCGGCCAGCAGGGAGAGCGTCTCCCAGTCATTGGGGATGGTGAGCTGGCTCTTGCCGTCGGTGGAGGTGACGGTCCGGCCGTCCTGGACCGCGGGGGCCGTGGGCTGCTCGGTCTGGGCCGTCGTGGGCTCCCCGCTGGGATCCGCCGGAGCCGAGGTCGTCGAGTCCGGGGCCGGGGTCGATCCCGCGACGGGCTTCTTGGAGTCACCGGGGATCACGATGAGGGCGACCACCACCAGCGCGACGACGACCGCGGCGACCACGCCGACGACCCAGGGCCAGACGGGCTTGCGCTTGGGCGGCCCGGCCGGGGGATACCAGGGACCGCCCGGACCCTGTTGCTGGCCGTGCGGGTTGTACGGCTGCTGGCCCTGGTTGAAGGGCTGGTCCTGGGGGCGGTACGGGATGGTCGGCTGCGGCTGCGACTGCTGGAAGGGCGGCAGTTGCTGGCCGTACGGAGGCTGCTGCGGCTGGTTGGGCTGCTGCCAGGGACCTGCGGGAGGCTGTCCAGGCCCACCGGGGGGCTGCTGGCCGTGAGGGTCCTGGGAAGATGATGGAGGCCACATGGACGTAACCGTTCCCTTTGTCAGTATCTGGAGCGTTCCTTGAGGATAAGCGCTCTCGGCATCAGGACGGTCTCGTTACCGGTACAACCGCCCTGCGGCCTTATCGGTTCCCGCAGTTCATGGTTTCCGAAAACAGCCGGCGAGATTTCCGGTCGAGCCCGGTGGCGGCCGGGCAGGCCTGCGGGAAAAGGCGCGGCCGTACGGTGACGGACCGCCGCAGGTCCGATGCGGCAGCCCGACCAACCCCGGCAGCCTCCGTCCACGCCGCCTCCGGATGCCATGCAACAGAACACGGCCCTCGTACGTCCCTGTCTTCGTGGAGTTCGCAGAGTTCGTTGCCGCACGGGGAAGTGCGTTGTACCGGTACGGCTATGTCCTCACCGGCAACGCCGAGGACGCGGCAGACCTGGCACAGGAGGCACTGATGCGCCTGGGGGACTCATGGGCCAGGGTGCGCAGGCGAGACGACCCCGAGGGGTACGTCCGCACGACCATGGCCCGGCTGCACATCAGCACCTGGCGGCGGCTGCGCCGGGAGCGGCTGGTCGCGGAGGTGCCGGAGAAGCCTTACACCGAGGACGGCTTCGACGGCGACACCGGGTTGTGGAACGAGCTGAAGGGCCTGCCGCCGAAGCAGAGGGCGGTCCTGGTCCTGCGCTACTACGAGGGACTGCCGGACCAGGAGATCGCCGAGCTGCTCGGCATCTCGCGGGGCACGGTGCGCAGCCAGGCGGCCAGGGCGCTGGACAAGCTCAGGGTACGGGTAGCCGATCTTGAAACGGGGCGTGTTCGATGAACGACAGGAACGAGGAGGAGCTCGTCCGCACGCTGTCGAAGGCGGCGGACGCGGCACCCGAGCCGAGCGGGAACCTGCTCGGTGTGATCGAGACGCGCAGGACCAGGCGGACGCGGCGGCGGGTGCAGTCGGTCCTCGCGGTCGCCGCGGTGATCGCGGTGGTCGGCGGCGGCACGGCGGTGGCGAGAGGGGTCTTCCTCCACAGGGGCGGGGAAGGCCCGATCGCCGCCGACACCACGGCGACGGCGGCGATGCGGACGCCGACCCCCTCTTCGCAGAAGACGAAACGCCCGCCGGTGAAGGCCCCCCAGATCCGCCCGGCCGCCGAGGTCTGGCCGGCGGCGGTGTCGAAGATCCCGGCGAAGGCGCCGGACGGCTGGAAGTACCGCCCGATCACCGCGCTGAGCGCCACGGAGCTGCTGCTCTCCGCCGAGTCGTCGTTCGAGAAGGCGGGCCGGCTGGAGGTCTACGACACCGCGCGCGGGAGCCGTACCGTGCTCGCAGAGACGCCCGGCCCGGAAGGGATGAAGGAGTACTTCGCGCAGAGCGTGGACGTGGGGGCCGAGTACATCGCGTGGTGGGGCGAGACGCCCAACAACGGCGACAGGTGGGCCGACTTCTGGGTCGTGCCACGGGCGGGCGGTACGGCCCGGCAGGTCGGCGAGGTGACCGGGGATCAGGCCGAGGTGGAGACGGTCGGCACCACCGCGGACTCCGTCGTCTGGTCGGTGCGGAGCGGCGGGGTCTACCGCATGCCGCTGGGCGGCGGGACTCCGGAGCGGATCGAGGGGACCGACGGGCTGCACCTGTTGTCGTGGCCGTGGGCCGTCGACGTCGGCGAGCGGGACTGGGCGAAGAACCAGGGCAAGCTGGTCAACCTGGAGACGATGCAGGTCGCCGAGGTGCGCGCCCCGGACGGGATGAAGGGGTTCCGCTGCGGTCTGGAGTGGTGCTTCGGAGCAGGGGAGAGCGAGGAGAACAGAGTCGTCGCGGAGCGGGTGGACGGCTCGCAGCGCAGGATCCTGCCCGGCCTGCATACCGCGGGCGGCGACTTCACGCTCGCCCGGGACTTCGGGGTGTTCAGCGTCTCCGGCGTGGTGGGCACGGACGAGAGGGGAGAGGAGATCGAGGACCACTCCGTTCCCGTGGCCGCGCTGTACGACCCGGCGACCGGGGCCCTGGCCGGGGTCGGGCAGTCCGACGGGAAGGGCGGGGGAGCCTACGGGCGCGGCACCTCCTCCTCGCCTTCCGCGGTCGTCTACTGGGACGAGGGCCTGAGGAACGTGGAGAGATGCAGGATGGTCGAGGCCGAGGAGCTCTCCGGGCCCTCGGACATGCCCGCTCCCACCGGCAAGATCAAGCACTGCGAGACGATGTTCGAGGGCGGCGGGAAGGAACTCACGGTCGTGAACCTTCTCGCGGTCCCCAGAACGGAATAAAGTTCCGGACATGAGGATTTTCGCGAACGTCCAGGAGCTCAAGGCCGCCGTCGGCGAGCACCTCGGCCGCACCGAGTGGCGGACCGTGACCCAGGAGCAGGTCAACCTGTTCGCCGACGCCACCGGCGACCACCAGTGGATCCACGTCGACGTCGAGGCCGCGGCCAAGGGCCCGTTCGGCGGCACCATCGCCCACGGCTACCTGAGCCTGTCGCTGCTGCCGTCGTTCATGATGGAGCTGCTGCGGGTGGACGGCCTGGCCATGGGCATCAACTACGGGCTCGACAAGGTCCGCTTCCCCGCGCCGGTCCCGGTCGGCGCGCGGGTCCGGGCCGGGGCGGAGCTGGTGGACCTGAAGGGCACGCCGGCGGGTTACCTGTCGAAGATGCGGATGACCGTCGAGGTCGAGGGCCAGGAGAAGCCCGCCTGCGTCGCGGACACGCTCTCCCTCTACGTCCCCGCCACCTGACGCTCATCCGGCGGGGCCGCCGGGTGAGCCCGTCAGGGCAGGCCCGGCGGCCCCGCCGCACGTCCTCCGGGCCGGGACGCTGTCCTCCGCGCGTCACCCGGATTCACGGGAGAGCTCCTGGGCGAGGATCGCGGCCTGCACGCGGCTGCGCAGGCCCAGCTTGTTCAACACCCGGCTGACGTGGGTCTTCGTCGTCGCCTCCGCCATGTCCAGCTCGCGGGCGATCTCCGCGTTCGACAGGCCCCGGCCGATGCAGTCCAGCACCTCGCGCTCGCGCGGCGTCAGACTCCCGACCTCCGGCGGCCGCCGCTGCGGCACGGTCGCGCCGAACGCCGAGATGAGCCGCCGGGTGACCGAAGGAGAGATGAGGCCGTCGCCCCGGGCCACCACCCGGACGGCCTCCACCAGCGCGTCGGCGTCGGTGTTCTTGAGCAGGAACCCGGCCGCCCCCGCGCGCAGCGCCCCGAAGACGTACTCGTCGAGGTCGAAGGTGGTCAGGATCAGCACGTCGGCGATCCCGCTCAGCTCGCGCGTGGCCGAGATCCCGTCCAGTTTCGGCATCCGGACGTCCATCAGCACCACGTCGGGCCGCTCGCGCGCCGCCATCGCGACGGCCTGCTCCCCGTCCGCGGCCTCACCGACGACCTCGATGTCGTCGTGACCGCCCAGGATGAGGACGATCCCGGCACGGACCGCCGCGTGGTCGTCGGCGACCAGGACGCGGATGGACATGGAACCTCCTGGATGTTCACGGTGCTCAGCCGGTGCGGGGAGCGGCGGCGGGGAGCACGACGGTGGTCGGGAGTACGGCACGCACCTGCCAGCCGCCGTCCCGCGGCCCGGCCTCGACGAGGCCGCCGACGAGCGCGGCGCGCTCCCGCATGCCGATGAGTCCCGCCCCCGCGCCGGGGAGCCCGCGCGGGGCCCCGCCGGCCGGGTTGTCCACGGTCAGCACGACCTCGGCGGCCCGGTAGCCGATCTCCACCGCGGCCGTCCCGCCGCCGTGCTTGAGCGCGTTGGTCAGCGCCTCCTGGAGGATCCGGTAGCCGGCGAGGTCCACGGAGGCGGGCAGTTCCCCGGCCCGGCCGTCCACGCGCAGCCGTACGGCCAGGCCCGTCTCGCGTGCCCGCTCCACCAGCTGGTCCGCCTCGGCCAGCCGCAGGCGGATCGCCTCGGTCGCATCGACCTCCTCGTCCTCCTGCCGGAGCAGCCCGATCATGGAACGCATCTCCGCCATCCCCTGGACGCTGTTCTCCCGGACGGACTCCAGCACCTTCCTCACGACCTCTGCGTCCAGGTCCTTGCGAGAGAGCACGGCCGTGGACTGGATGGCGATCGCGCTGAAGTGATTGGCGATCATGTCGTGCAGTTCCCGGGCCATCCTGGTCCGCTCGGCCTGGACCGCCGTCCTGCGGTCCAGCTCCGCCAGGCGCGCCACCTGCTCGGCCCTGGCCCGCTCCGCCTCCGCCTGCTCCCGGAGCTGCCTCATGAACAGCGCGGTGATGACGGGCGTGATGCCGACCAGGCCCATCTGGACCAGGACGATGGCGAAGGCCGCGAAGTCGCGGAAGATGAAAGCGGCCACCACGCCGCCGACGACGGCGATGCCCGAGGTGACGCCGAGCATCCACCGGCCCAGCGGGCGCGGGCCGTACAGGACCACCGCGTAGAGGTTGTCGGTGACGATCAGGACCGTGCCCAGGGACGGGCCCAGTGCGAGGTCACCGAGGAGCGCCGCGATCCCCAGCGGGAGGCAGAGCAGCGGCCTGCTCCGCCGTACCGCGACCCCCAGGCAGGTGACCAGCAGCGGACCGACGAGGAAGTAGCCGGCTGTCGCCCGGTGGATGTAGCCGCCGGCGGCGAGCAGGACGAGGCCGCCGGCGAAGCAGGCCACCGCCCACAGCACGTCGTCCCGTCTCATGCGGTCCATCTCATCATCCCGGTACGGCGTGCTCGTCCAGCCTGGGTCCGGTTCGTCGTACATACAAGGATGTATGACGGTTCATTAGCGCAGACGACGAACTCCCGGCAGTGCCCGGTGATGATGAGATCATGATTCTGGGGATAATCATCGCCTGCGAGATCGGGTTCTGGATCCTGCTCGGCCTCGGCCTGGCCTGCCGCTACCTGTGGGGGAGCAAGCGGCTCAGCACGGCGTTGCTGATCTCGGTGCCGCTGCTCGACGTCATCCTCCTGGCCGCCGCCGTGATCGACATGCGCGGCGGCGCCGAGGGCGGCTGGCGCCACGGCCTGGCCGCCGCCTACCTCGCCTACTCCATCGTCTTCGGCCACCGTACGCTCACGTGGGCCGACGCGCGGTTCGCCCACCGCTTCGCCGGAGGCCCCGAGCCCCGGAAGCCGCCGGCGGGCGGCATGGCCAGGGCGCGCTACGAGTGGATCCTGTGGATCAGGATCGTCGTGGCGTACGGCATCGCGTGCGGCCTGCTGTCCGGGCTGATCTGGATGGTCGACGACCCGTTCAGGACGGAGGCGCTGAGCCAGTTCATGTCGGGCATGAGCAAGATCCCGTTGATCGCCGCCATCTGGCCGGTGAGCTACACGCTGTTCCCCAAGAAGGTCACCGAGGAGTCCCCGGAGAAGGTCATCGAGAACTCGCGCGCATGATCGTCCTGTCGGCGGCGGCCGTGAGGCGGGTGCCATCTCGTTGGCTCAAGCACCCGTGCCGGGTCTGGTAGAGTTCTCTCTGTCGCCGATCACGTCAGTGCCAGGCGGCAGGCAAGCGGCCGTAGCTCAATGGATAGAGCATCTGACTACGGATCAGAAGGTTAGGGGTTCGAGTCCTCTCGGCCGCGCCACACGGAAGCCCAGGTCATCAGCCGGTGACCTGGGCTTTCCCGTGTCCTGGATCAGTCGCCGGTGTCCGACAGTGTGCGGCCGTCGTCCGTTGACTCCGGTTGATCGCGCCGCATGTGCGCCGGAAGTTCTCACCTCAGAACTTCGCTGATCCGGCGCACAGACACCTCGTCCTGACCTTGTACCGCTTCAAAAGTCGTCGCAGGGCCGATCAACGAGTACCACCGAGCCGCGTGGCCACTCCGGAGAACTCCCAGCTCAAGCCCTACGCGATGGATTTTGAAGCGGTACACGCCCTGAACGCCTTCGCCGTCACCTTCGAAGGCCGTCTGACCCCGACTTCCCGATAACCGATGAAGATCGAGTTACACGTTAACCGGACACACCCGGCGAGAAAGCTCGTCGAACCCGGAGAGTACACCGGCGGAAACGCCTCCTCCTCTCACGATGAGGAGCAGGCGCTCCAGGGGCAGTGCGTTGTGCACCTGTCGGTCAGCGGTTGAGGTTCTTGCGGTGACGCAACTTGGTGATGGGCAGGACGTCGCTGCGATCAACAACGACCGCGCCGTCGTGATGCCAGCCGTTTCGCTCATAGAAAGCGCGGGCTCGGGTGTTGCCTTCCAGGACCCAGAGGGTTGCCTCGGCATATCCGGCCGCCGTCATGGCGTCGAGGACGGCGGTGATCAGTCCTTTGCCCACGCCAGTGCCCCAGACATCGGGGGACGTGTAGAGCGAGCCGATCATGCCCACCTGCGTGGAGTCGTCGTCCTCGTCGTCCGTAGGGTAGAAGCGCGAGTATCCGACAACGTGGTCCGCCTGCTCGGCGATCAGGGTGCCGGCCAGTGACCCCCCGAAGCTGGTCAGCACGCCTTCCCATGTCTTCGTCAGTGCCTCATGGTCGAGGCCATCCAGATACTCGTCCGACAGAAGTCCACGGAAGGCCGCCTGCCATGATGTCCTCTGGACACTGGCCAGGGCCGGGGCGTCTTGCTGCGTGGCGAGTCTGATGCGGTGCGTCAGTGGTCTTCTCCGATGGTGTCGTCATTCCGCGTGCTTGCGGACCCTAGTCGTGACCGGGTGACGGGCGCAAAGCGATTATGCGCCTCCCTGAAGAAGGGATGTACAGGGCGGGGGGAGGCAAGCAGGCGATCTAGAGGGTTTGCTGGGAGCCACTTTGGGAGCCACTCGAACGGACGATCACGAACTGGGCCGTACGGGTCTGAACGGCAGGAGTCCCGGCGAGCAGCACGGCGAACGAGTCTGAACGGTCCTGCACGCCGTTCGGGGACCTGCGGATCAGAAGGTCAGGGGTTCGAGTCCTCTCGGCCGCGCCACCCGAAGAAGGCCCTTGAACAGGCAATACGCCGTTCAGGGCCTTCTTGCTTTCGGTGCTCACCCGGTCTCTTCCCCGCCTTGACCGGGGCGGTTCCATCCAGTCTCATTCGGCCGCCTGAAGCGACCCCGATCCATGGTCTTCGTTGGAAGATGTGACGGCGTGGTTCGACCCCGCCCGGAACTGACCGAGGGCGACGACGTCAGTCCGCTCCCGGCGGAGCATCGGCTGAACGACGCACCGCCCGGAGCGGAGACATGCCGCAGTTACAGGTCGGGGATGAGCTCCTGACGGCGGCGTTGAAGGAAGGCGCGCTCGGCCGCGTTCTGCGTGCGGGCCGCCGCCGCCTCGTAGGCCTGCGCCGCCTCGGCGTCGCGGCCCAGGCGGCGCAGCAGGTCGGCGCGGACGGCGTGGTACAGGTGGTAGCGGTCCATGGTCGGCTTCAGGGACCGATCCCGGGCCAGCGCGTCGACGAGCGGCAGCGCCGCCTGCGGCCCGTCGGCCTCGGCGACGGCGACCGCGCGGTTGAGCGCCACGATCGGGCTCGGGTCCAGGGCCAGGAGCAGATCGTAGAGCTGCAGGATCTGCCGCCAGTCGGTGGTGGCGGCCTCCGGGGCGTCGCTGTGCACGGCGTTGATCGCCGCCTGGACCTGGTACGGCCCGGGCCGGCCGCGCCGCAGGCATCTGCGCACCAGGGCCTGGCCCTCGGCGATCAGGCCGCGGTCCCAGCGGGCGCGGTCCTGGTCGGCCAACGGCACCAGGCGGCCGTCCGGGCCGGTACGGGCGGCCCGCCGGGACTCGGTGAGCAGCAGGAGCGCCAGCAGCCCCAGGACCTCCGGTTCGTCGGGCATGAGCTCGGCCAGCAGGCGGGCCAGGCGGATCGCCTCGGCGCACAGGTCCTCGCGGCCCAGCCGCTCGCCCGAGCTGGCCGTGTGGCCCTCGGTGAAGATCAGGTAGATCACGGCCAGCACCGAGCGCAGGCGGTCCGGCAGGTCGGCCTCACGCGGGACGCGGTAGGGGATCCGGGCATCGCGGATCTTGTTCTTGGCTCGGACCAGCCGCTGGGCCATCGTCGGCTCGGGCACCAGGAACGCGCGCGCGATCTGCGCCGTGGTCAGCCCGCCCAGCAGCCGCAGCGTCAGCGCGACGCGGGCGGCGGGGGCCAGCGCGGGATGGCAGCAGGTGAACAGCAGGCGCAACCGCTCGTCGCGCACGGGACCCTCCTCGGCCGGTTCGTCGCGGGTGTGCAGCAGGGCGGCCTGGGCGTGCCGGTCGTCGCGCGAGGCTTCCCGGCGGTGGCGGTCGACGGCCCGGTTGACGGCCGTGGTGATGATCCAGCCGGCCGGGCTCGGCGGCGGCCCTTCGATCGGCCAGCGCCGCAGAGCCGCGGCGAACGCCTCCTGGACCGCCTCCTCGGCGGTGTCGATGTCACCGAAGCGGCGGACCAGGACGGCGACGGCACGGCCGTACTCCTCGCGGAAGACACGTTCGACCTCCGCGGTGGACGGGCCCGGCGCGGCGGGCGTCATCGCGGCCCCCGCCGGTACGACGCCGGCGGTCGCGGGTGCGACCGCCGGCGGTCCGGGAAGGCGGCCTCGCAAGGGGTGGGCATGCGGCCTCTACGCCAGGTGGTCACCCGGCTCGCCCTGGAACGGGCGCACCTCCACCGGGAGCGTGGTCGCCCGGGCGAGCTTGCGTCCCCACTCCAGCGCCGCGTCCAGGTCGGGTGCCGCGATGATGGACATGCCGCCGACGTGCTCCTTGCCCTCGGCGTACGGACCGTCGGTGAGGAGCATCTCCTCGTCGCGAACCCGCACCACGGTGGCCGTGGCCGGGTCGTGCAGCCCTCCGGCGAAGACCCACGCGCCGGCGGCCCGCAGTTCGTCGTTGAAGGCCTTCACGTCCCGCATGATCGGCTCCAGGACCTCGGGCGCGGGCGAGCCGCCGTCGGGCTGCTGGATGCTGAGCAGGTAGTGCTTCATCTTCCTGGCCTCCTTGATGAGTCGGACGTCGCGGCCGGCGTTCGCCGGCCTCTCACCCTCTACACGAACGGCCTCCCGCCGGATCGACACGGTACGCCGTAAAAAGTCGGCGGGTCGTGATCGGGCACGGGCAGCGCGTGTTCCGGCGGCCAGGCGCACGAGCCTCCTGACGTCGCGTCTCGGGATGGGGTCGCTTCGAGCCGCCGTCGAGTCGAGCCGCCATCGAGTTCTCCAATCGGTGGAAGGCGAGTCGGAGCCGGTACGGCGACCCCAGCGCGCAGCCGCGATCGGGCGGTACCCCGCGGATGGGAGGATCGTGAGCCATGACCGACAACCGAGTCCCCCCTCCCTTCGTCGGCGACGAGCGCGCCATGCTGAACAGCTGGCTCGACTGGCACCGAGAGACCCTGGCGGTCAAGTGCGCGGGGCTCTCGGAAGAGCGGCTCCGCGAGCGCTCCGTGCCACCGTCGACCTTGTCGCTGCTCGGCCTGGTCCGCCACATGGCACACGTGGAGCGCGCCTGGTTCCGCCGCGTGCTGAACGGTGAGGACGTCCCTCTCCTTTACAAGACCGACGATCCCGACGCCGAATTCAACGACGTGGACACCGCCTCCGCCGACGAGGCTTTCGCCACCTGGCGGACCGAGGTCGAGCATGCCCGCAAGATCTCGGCCGACGTGCCGCTGGACGCCGCCGGAAAGCGGAAGCGCCATGGGCGGGACTGCTCCCACCGCTGGATCCTCGTCCACATGATCGAGGAGTACGCCCGGCACAACGGCCACGCCGACCTGCTGCGCGAGCGGATCGACGGCGTCACCGGCGAATAGCCCCATCCCTCACAGTGATCACGCGCCCCTCCCCTCACCTGCGGGTGGTGGATCACCGCACGGGACCGAGGTGATCACCGGCTCCGCGGCTTCGTTCCTGATGAGGGTGCGGGCGCCCTGCCGGCCTCGGGTCGTGATCACGGAAGTTCGGACGCGGCCGGACGGGTGCCGTGATAGGCCACATGCGGCCGGAGCGGATCGCCCGGCGGGATCCGGGGGTGGTCGAACCGGCTCGCCTCCGTCAGCCCCAGCCGGCGCATGACGGCCTGGGACGGTTCGTTGAGGACCGCGGTCATGGACCAGATCCCGGGCAGGCCCACGCTGCCGAAGGCGACGCGGAGCGCGGCCCGGGCCGCCTCGGTGGCGTATCCGTGATGCCAGGCGTGCCTGGCCAGCCGCCAGCCGACCTCCATGCCGCCGGCGCCGGGCACGCCCTCCGGCAGAGGGTTGAGGCCGGTGAACCCGATGAACGTGCCGGTCGCGGCCACTTCCAGAGCCCAGAATCCGAACCCTTGCCGGTCGAAACGCGTCTCGATCACCTCGATCATCGCGTCGCTGGCCGCGCGGTCCAGCGTGTTCGGGAAGAACCGCATGGTCTCGGGGTCGGCGTTCAGCTCGGCGAACGGCACCCGGTCGGACTCCTGCCAGCGTCGCATGATGAGCCGCTCGGTCTCCATCCGATCGAATCGCGCACTTGTCGCCATGGCTTGATCATGGGTAGTGCGCGGTGTCCGCCGCCAGCCTTGGCCCATGACCAACGGTCCTGGACGTCGTTCGGGGACCTGCGGATCAGATGGCCGGGGGTCCGGGGCCTCGCGGTCGCGCAGCAGCGCATGGGCCACTCCCGATCACCGGAAGCGGCCCATGGGTTTCCGCAGAACAAGGCGGGCAACCGCCCGTACGGCGAGGCGGCCCGCATCCTCCCGTCGGATCGCCGCATCGAGGGCGGTCAGTAGTACTCCGGCATGACTCCGACCAGGGTGGGTCCGGCGTCGTCGTCAGGCAGTTCCACGCCGGTGACGATCTGGGCGAGTTCGGTGGCCTTGGCCAGATCGCCCTCCGTTTCCATGTCCAGCTCGCGCATGTGCTCCAGCAGGCGGTCGGGGTCCCCGCCGGAGCGGCTGCCGGGCTGGTCGGGCTCGAAGGCGGTGACGACCACGCCGTCCTCGGCGTACACGAACTGCTGATCCAGATTGACGTTGTGGAAGACCGTGGCCATCACGGTGTCCTTGGACAGGCGTGCGATCACCTCGTCCAGGGTCCCGGCGAAGCCGTTCGGCTCGACCAGCACGACTCCGCCATCGACCTCGAAGGCTGCGATCTCGCCTTCCTCCCCTTCGGCTTCGGGAGTGACCGTGGCGCCCACGCGGAGGATGACCTCCTCCGCAGAGAGATCGCGGACGTAGGTGACGGACACGGCGTCACCCTCGAACCAGTCGTTCATCTGCTGCCTTTCTCGGAGAACGGTGCTGTGATCATCGCACTCCGGGTACGGGGACATTCATCGGGTGCCATTCCATATCCCCGATGAGGACGCCGGATATCTCGTCTTGAGCCGGGGCCAATCGCGTCGGATTGGCTCTTGAAGCGAGCTCCCTGGAGGACAGGATGAGCAGCATGGAGATGATCGTCCACAACCCGGCCGAGGGTGTCTACGCCGCCACGGATGACTTCGTGCACGCGATCGAGGTGCGGAATCCGTCTCGGTTCCTGTTCGTCGCGGGAACGATGGGGCTGGATGCCGACGGCGTCCCCGGCACGACGCTCGACGAACAGCTCGGGCTCATCTGGGCGAATCTTCGGGTGATCCTCGCAGAGGCGGAGATGAGTGTGGACAACATCGTGAGGCTCACGAGTTACCTGCGCGACCCCTCCTACGCTGAGGCGAATGCGAAGGCCAGGGTGGCCGCCTTGGGCGGACGGCGGGTGCCCACGACGGCGATCGTGGCACAGACGCTCGCCAGCGGCTGGTTGGTGGAGATCGAGGCGGTGGCGGCGGGCTGAGGAGGCGTGCGCCTCGGGGCGGTGGTCAGCCGGGCACGGTCGCGCGGGCCAGGCGGCACAGGTCGGCGGGGCGCAGGGTGTCGGAGCGGCGCCATAGCGCGGGGTCGACGCTGTCGGCCTGCCGTACGTGGTCAGCCGTCTCAAGACCGTGCTGTTTCAGTACGGTCGACAGATCGCCGGGGGTGAAGAAGGTCAGCCAGGGCTCGCCGCGTTCGGCGGCGGCGGGAAGGGCGAAGTCCGCGAAGGCGCTGCCCCGCTCGTCGCGCAGGGAGGGAGGCAGGGCGTACTCCATGACCAGCTCCGTGCCGGGGGCGAGGCGGCCGATGGTGGCCAGCGTGGCGTCCACCGCGTCTTCCGTGAGGTACATGGACACCCCGAGCCAGCTCACCAGGGCCGGCCTGGACGGGTCGAATCCTGCGCCGGCCAGGTTGAGCATCAGATCGTCGGCTTCGAAGTCCGCGGGCGCGAAGGTCAGCCCGTCCGGGTGGGCGATGCCCGCCGCCGCGAGCAGGCCGCGTTTCCACTGTTGCGTGGCGGGGTGGTCCACCTCGAAGACCTTGACGCGGCCGCCCGGTTCGGACCGGTAGGCGAAAGTGTCGAGTCCCGCGCCGAGCACCACGTACTGCTCCAGGCCGCGGCGAGTCAGGTCGGCCAGGCGGCGTTCGGTGTAGCGGCTGCGCGACGTCACCTGGGCGCGGGTGCCCGACAGGATGAGGTGGTCACCGTACTGCCGGTGGTAGCCGATGAGCTCCTCGGCGCGCTCGCCGAGCAGGGGCGCGGCCACGGTGTCGTGGAGGATGAAGGGCCCCTGGTCCACCACGAGGTGGGCCGCGCGGGCGGCCGCCGCCATGACCGCGGTCTGGCTCGGCTGGTTTCCGTGCATGAAGCGTCGTTCCTTTCCTGGCGTCAGGAACGACATACTAAATGCGAAATTCAATTACATCTTCCATCATAGCAAATGAAAATAAATTATTAATAACGGGCGGGCGGATAATTCGCCACGAGATGGCTTGTCATTCCTCGGGATGTGCATTCCCGCCGTGAGGCCACCGGCCGGTGCGTGCGGGAAGACCGCCGGGCCGGTCGACCCCGGGCCGCGAGAGGGTTCGGGGTCAGAGGCCGATGTCGGCCTGCGGGCCGGCGTAGGTGCGGAGCAGGGCGGGGACGTCCGCCGCCGGGTCGAGCGCGTAGGAGTAGAACGAGCCGGGCGTGAACGCCGAGCCGCCGGTCTCCTGCTGTCCGGTCGAGTCGACGACGACGCTGCCCGTCTGGCGGAGCTGGGCGGCGTCGTCCCTGTGATAGGGGTCCTTGACGTTCTCGTAGTAGCTGTTCTCGATCACCATCTTCGTCGCGCCGCGCGCGTAGTTGCCGTACGAGCGCAGGTTCTGCATGTAGTTGTTGTACAGGTGCGCGTAGGCGACGTTGTCGGTGCTGGGATTGCGCTGGTTGTTGTCGCGGATCCAGTTGTGGTGGATCGTCATGCGCGCGGTGGCGTTCTCGGTCCAGCCGATGCCGAAGGCCTTGTTGTTCTCCGACAGGACGTTCCAGGACACGGTCAGGTGGGTGGTGTCCTTGCGGCTGTCGATGAGCCCGTCGTTCATCCGGGTGATGGTGTTGTGGTCGATCCAGACGTGGTGGGCGCCGTCCATCTGGATGCCGTCGTAGTCGTAGGTCTTGTCGTCGGGGTCGTCGTCGGCCATCCGGGTGTCGCGGATCGTGAGGTTCCGGATGATCACGTTGTGCACGCCGGCGCCGAGGAAGAAACCTCCGCCCACGATGTGGCCCCTGGTGCCCACGCCGACGATGGTCTTGTCGGAGGCGACCCTGATCTCGGTGCCGTACGGCTCGGCGGTGATCGCGCCGTTGACCTTGATGACGTAGGGCGTGCTCGCGGTGGCGTACTTCACCAGATCCGCGTACGTGGTGACGGTGACCGTCGGGCCGGCCGCGCCGCCGGTCGTGGTCGCGTCGCCCATGCCGCTGGTGGAGGCGAACCCGTCGGCCTTGTCGGACCAGGTGCGTCCGCTGCCGGAGACGGGGGTGAACAGCCACCGCTTGTTGCTGTTGGCGGTGCAGGTCTCCTGGATGACGGCCGCTCCGGAGGCGGTGGAGGCGCCCCGGTCGCTCATGCACAGGCCGCTGGCGACGTTGACGATCTGGTACGTGCCGGAGCCGGAGGCCGTGAATCGCCACTGCTGGTTGGTCTGGCCGCTGCCGCATCCCCATTGCTGGAGCCGTGTGCCCGAGGCGGCGGAGGCTCCGGGGACGTCGACGCACATGCCGCTGTTAGCGTTAACAATGTTGAAAGAACCGGATCCCGCGGACCTGAGAGTGAACCGCTGCCAGGTCGCGCCGGAGGCGCACTCCCACTGCTGGAGGAGCGCGCCGGCGGTCTTGGAGCCGTTCACCACGTCGAGGCACTTGCCGCTCTTGACGACGCTGATCTGATAGGCCGACCCTGCGGCCGGAACCGCCGCCTGGGCGGGCGGGGCCAAGGCGATCGACGCGAGGGGCACGGCGATCAGCAGGGCCGCGCTCGCGGCGACGTGCCGTGCCGGTCGTCGCCGGACCATGGAGGGGCTGGGCATCTGCGCTCCTTCGGGCGCGCCTTATGCGAACGGGACTGTCCCGGCCGGCGGCGGTGGTCGGAGCCGGCCCGCCATCGGCGGGACGCCGTCCGAGATCTCCGCACCGTAGGACCGGTGGAGCGAATATGTCAAAAGGGTGGCCGGCTCGCGGCGGAGGTGCTGCCGCAACGCCTGAAAGCAGGGGTTCTTCTTTCATCCGGCATCCGGCGGGAGCCTCGACGGGCCGAGGGCGTGACGACGGGGCCGGCCTCGACGGCGCCGTCTCCCGGCTGCGCAACGGCTCGCAGGCCCTCCGGGATCGTCCCGGGGGCCTGCGCCGGTCGGTTCTCGCGTCGGTCAGACGGCCTGCCGGGCCGCCGGATCGGCGGGGGCCGCATTCCGGGGGGCCGTGTCCGATCCGGGCTGCCGCAGCACGATGAGCGTGACGGTGAAGGCGGCCACGAGCAGGGCGGCGGCGATGCCGAAGGCGAGGTGGTAACCCCCGGTCAACGCGACCGCCTTGTCGGCTCCGGCCGACAGCAGTCCTTCGGTGCGCGAGGCGGCCAGTGTGGACAGCACCGCGACGCCGACGGCCATGCCGACCTGCTGGGTGGTGTTGAACAGCCCCGAGGCCAGGCCCGCGTCGTCGGCCCGCGCTCCGGACATGCCGAGCGTGGTCAGCGCCGGGAGCACCAGTCCGCCGCCCGCGATGAGCAGCATGACCGGCAGCAGGTCGGTGACGTAGTCCGCGTTCACCGGGACGCGGGTGAGCCAGCCCATCGCCCCGAGCAGCAGCGCCAGGCCCGCCAGCAGGACGGCCCGCTCGCCGAAGCGGGTGTTGAGGCGGGCCGAGACGAACAGGGACACGCCGCCGATGGCCACCGCTGCGGGGAGCATCGCCAGGCCGGTGTCGAGCGCACCGTAGCCGAGGACCTTCTGCATGTAGAGCGCGACGAGGATCTGGAAGGCGAACATGGCCGACAGCGTCAGCATCTGGACCAGGTTGGCGCCGGAGACGCTGCGCGAGCGGAGGATCCTCAGTGGCATCAGCGGGGTCGCGGCGGTCGCCTGCCGGACGGCGAACGCAGCCAGCAGGGCGAGGGACACCGCGCCGAGGCCGAGGGTGTGCGCCGCGAGCCAGCCGTACTGCTCGATCTTGACCACGGTGTAGATGCCCAGCATCAGCCCGCTGGTGACCAGCACGGCACCGATGACGTCGGCCCCGGCGGCGAGTCCGATCCCGCGGTCGTCCGGCAGCGCCCGGACCGCCAGCGCGATCGTGGCCAGCCCGATCGGCAGGTTGATGAAGAAGATCCAGTTCCAGCTGAACACGTCGGTGAGGACGCCGCCCAGAACCTGGCCGATCGAGGCTCCGGCGGCGCCGGTGAAGCTGAAGACGCCGATCGCCTTCGCGCGCTCCCCGGGCTCGGTGAACAACGTCACCAGGATGCCCAGCACGACCGCGGAGGCCATGGCGCTGCCGACGCCCTGGGCGAACCGGGCGGCGATCAGCATGCCGGGCCCGCTGGCGGCCCCGGCCAGCAGCGACGCGGCGGTGAATACCGCGTTCCCCGCCAGGAACATGACCTTGCGGCCGATGAGGTCGCCCAGCCGGCCGGCCAGCAGCAGCAGCCCGCCGAAAGCGATCAGGTAGGCGTTGACCGTCCAGCTGAGCCCGGCGGGCGAGAAACCCAGATCCCGCTGGATGGCCGGCATCGCCACGGTCACGATGCTGCCGTCCAGGATCGTCATCAACATCGCGGCGGACAGCACGGTGAGCGCCAGCCATCGCGATCGGGGCGTGCCGGTGCGGGTCGGCAGGGGGGAAGGCGCGGTGCGCGACATGGTCGTCTCCTGTTCGGAAGGGAACAGGAGTGACCGTAGCAGATGGTTTTGTTATAGACGATCCCTTAGAGATTTATTTTGTGCGCTGCCGTGCCCGCCGGACCGTCTGCGGCACCTCGACGGGCGTGGCCAGGTGGCCGGTGACCAGGCGGTTCATGGCTCGCACGAACACCTCGCGCTCATCTTCGGGGAGCGCGCCCAGGGCCGTCCTGTGCACACCGTCAACGATCTCCTGGCTCCGTTTCGCGACTTCCGCACCCTTCTCGGTGACCGCGATGATCCGGGCTCGCCGGTCCGTGCTGGAGGGCCGGCGCTCGGCGAGGCCCGCCTCCTCCAGGGCGTCGACGGTGACCACCATCGTGGTCTTGTCCATGTCGCCGAGTTCGGCGAGCTGGATCTGGGTGCGCTCCTCCTCCAGGGCGTGGACCAGCACGCAGTGCATGCGCGGCGTCAGCCCGATCGCGGCGAGCGCCGCCGCCATCCGGGTTCTCAGGGAGTGGCCGGCGTGGTCGAGGAAGAACGACAGGTCAGGCTCGGTGCGGGCGGGTGCCATGGCGGTCATCCCTCTAGCGTAATAGCTAGTTCCGTTCGGGATTATCCGCAAGAGGTCTTATCGGGGTCCTTCACCGGCCGCGGCGCCTGATCACACGACACCGGCCGGCGTCCCCGCCTCGCCGGGGAGAGGGGCCGCCGGTGCTCCCGTGCTGCCCCGGGGCGTGAGCTGGGCCGCGGCGTCCTCGACGTCGTGCACGCGCTCTCCGGCGATCAGGGACATGAGCGTCCGCGCGGCACGGGCTCCGTAGGCGGGGATGTCGCGGGTCACCGCGGTGAGCGCCGGTCGCACCACCTGGGAGAGCGGCGAGTCGTCCCAGCCCACGATGGACAGGTCCGCGGGGACGGCGAGCCGCAGTTCCTGGGCGACCGACATGCCCGCCACGGCCATGATGTCGTTGTCGTAGACGATCGCCGAGGGCCGGTCCGGCGAGGCGAGCATGCGGCGGGTGGCGCGGGCGCCCTGCTCGCCGGTGTAGTCGGTGTGCTCGACGGGGTGGCCGTCGAGTCCCAGCTCCGTGCAGATCTCGATGAAGGCGAGGTCGCGCAGGACCGTGTGGACCAGCTTGGGCAGCCCGGCGACGCGTGCGATACGGCGATGGCCCAGGGCGGCGAGGTAGCGCACCGTCTCGCGGACGGTGGCGCTGTCGTCGGACCAGACCGACGTGAGCGAGCCGGATTCGGAGGGGTGGCCGACCACGACGGCCGGCATGCGGAGGGACTCCACCACGGCCACACGCGGGTCGGCGACGTGCAGGTCGACGAGGATCGCCCCGTCGATGCGCCTCTCGCCCCACCACCGGCGGTACAGCTCGATCTCCTCGGAATGGCTCTCGACCATCTGCAGCATGAGGGCGTAGGACCGGGCGGACAGCTCGTCCTGGATCCCGCTGATGAGTTCCATGAAGAACGGTTCCACGCCCAGGATGCGGGCGGGCCGTCGCAGGACCAGGCCGATCGAGTGGGCATGCGCCCCGTTCAGCGCCCGCGCGGCGCTGTTCGGGCGCCAGCCGATCTCCTCGGCGATCGTCATGATCATGTTCCGGGTCGTCTCCGACACCCCGGGCTGCCCGTTGAGGGCGTAGGAGACGGCCACCTTGGACACTCCGGCTCGCCGGGCGATGTCGGTAATGGTTGGTCGCTTCACCGAACCTTCTCGCTGAACCGGTTATCCCACGGGATCTTCCAAGTGCGACTTTACCAAGACGCCCGCGTTTCCGGGCGACGTCTTCCCCTCGGAGGCGTTCGAGCAGTCCTCGTTACGGAGCGGGTGCCCGCTGACGTGCCATTGACAACGATGTCATAGGCGACCTAGATTGACCGCACTTATCCGGTTAAGCAATCGTTCACCCCCCCGATGTCCAGGAGGACACCGTGAACAAGCGCCTCACGGCTGCGGTGACCGCCGTCGCCATGGGTCTGCTGGCCAGCGCATGTGCGACCAGTACGGCCCCCGCGGCGGAGCAGGCCCCCGCCGAGGGTCCCGCCAACCTCACGTTCTGGATGACCGGTTCAGAAGACGAGGCTCTGGCCGTGCAGAAGGCCGCGGACCTCTATACGCGGAAGCACCCGAACGTGAAGATCAAGGTCTCGGCGCTGAGCTGGGACGACGGGCACGCCAAGGTCCTGGCCGCGGCCACGGGCAAGAACGGTCCCGACATCGTCTCCGGCGGCCTGTCCTGGGGCATCGAGTTCGGCGCTCTCGGCGGGATGGTGGACCTGCGCGAGCAGGGGGTTCCCGACGCCATCAAGGGCAGGACCCAGCAGGGCGTGTGGGAGTCCATCACCTCCCGCGACGGGGCGGTGTACGGCACGCCGCTCGACATGACGGTCTACCTCACCTACTACCGCAAGGACCTGTTGGAGAAGTCCGGCGTCCGGCCGCCCGCGACCTGGGACGAGCTCACCGCCGCGCTGGGCAGGCTCCGGGCGGACGGCGTCAAGGTGCCGTACTCGATGGACTGGGGCAACATCGACTGGCTGCAGTACTTCAACTTCCTGCGCCAGGCCGGCGGCACGCTGTACACGCCGGAGTGCAAGCCCGCCCTGAACAGCGACGCGGGCGTCGCCGCCCTCGACTACTGGGCCGGCCTGTACACCGAGCACAAGGCCCCGACCCAGACGGCCGAAGTGCCCGCCGCGCTCGCCAACGGTGTGGCGATGGTGTCGGGCGGCAGCTGGCAGATCAAGGCCGTCGACACCGCCCAGCCCGAGATGAAGGGCAAGTGGGCGACCGCTCCGCTGCCGGCCGGCCCCGCCGGACCGGGGGCCTTCATCGGCGGCCGCATCGTCGGCGTCATGTCCTACAGCAAGCACACCGCCCAGGCCGCGGACTTCATCAAGTCCCTGTACACCCCCGAGGCGGTGAAGGCGATCACCGAGACCGCCGCCGCGCGCGGCGTGCTGTGGATCTCGCCGCTCACCGACAACATCGGCGACCTGCCCGCCACGCCCGACCAGATCGAAGCGATCAAGGCTGCCTTCGCCTCCGGCTACGGGCCGCCGAACTGCCCGGGCTGGGAGACCAGCCAGGCCGAGGTGACCAAGAAGCTGCAGGAGGTCATCTACGGCAAGTCCGACGCCAAGACCGCGCTGGACGCCGCCGCCAAGATCATGGAGCAGAACGCGGGCTGACCGCCGCTCCCCCTCTCCGGGCCGGCCGCGCCCCGGCGCGCGGCCGGCCGCTTCGACCCACCGAAAGGGGACCCGATGGCCACCGCTGCCGTCGATCACCGCAAGGGGCGTCACGCCGGCACCGGTGCCCGGCGCGTGCGGCGGACCATGACGTCCTACGTGATGCTCCTGCCGTTCCTGGCGCTGTTCGCGGGCTTCCTGATCTGGCCCCTGCTCAACTCCCTCTACCTGAGCCTCACCAGGTTCAACGGCGTCAGGCCGCCGGAGTTCGTCGGGCCGGCCAACTTCCAGCGGCTGCTGGAGGACGAGCGCTTCCTGCACGCCCTGTCCAACACCCTGGTCTACGTGCTCGCCGCGGTGGTGCTCACCACCGCCTTCGCGCTGGTGCTGGCGCTGGCGTTCCGCGGCCAGGGCTGGGGCGACCGCATCATGCGGACGATCTTCTTCCTGCCTTCGGTGACCTCCACGATCGCGCTGTTCCTGATGTGGCGCTGGATCTTCGCCGCCGAGGACTACGGCCTCGCCAACACGGTGCTCGGCTGGTTCGGGGGCGCTCCCGTGGCCTGGCTGGCGACCCCGTCGCTCACGATCCCGATCATGGTCCTGATGGCCGCCTGGTCCGGCATGGGCTACGCCATGGTCATCTTCGTCGCCGGCCTCAACACCATCCCCGAGGAGTACTACGAGGCGGCGAGGATCGACGGGGCCACCACCTGGCAGCAGTTCACGGGCATCACCCTGCCGCTGCTGCGGCCGGTCACCACCTATGTCGTCGTCACCACGATGATCTCGGCCTTCCAGGTCTTCGAGGCGGTCTACATCGTCTTCCGCCAGGTCAGCAACGTCGGCGGCGTGCTCGACTCGGGGCTCATGATCGTTCCCTACCTCTACGACATGGGCTTCACGAAGTTCCAGCTCGGCTACGCCTCCGCGATCGCCTGGGCGCTGTTCCTGATCATCTTCGTCATCAGCCTGGTGCAGCTGCGCATCGGCCGTACCACGAGGGAGCTGTGATGACCGTCCAGACCGAGCGGCCGGCCCTGCGCGTGGTGCCCGGAAGCACCCCTCCCGCCCGGCGCGGCTCCCGCGCCCGCCGGGCCAGGGCGCCGCTCTACCTGCTCGCGATCACCATGATCGTCCCGTTCTACTGGATGGTCATCACCGCCTTCAAGCCGGTCTCGGAGATCACGCGCAACCCCCCGTCGTTCGTCCCGGAGAGCCCGACGACCGTCGGCTTCAGCGACCCCGGATGGGACCCCGCCACCGACAACCCCGGTCGCGTGGCCGGGCTGTTCCAGCGCTTCACCGAGGTCGATCTCGGCTTCTGGCGGTTCGCGGTCAACAGCGTCGTCGTCGCCACGGCGATCACCGTTCTCGCCCTGCTCGCCGCCTCCCTGGCCGCCTACGTCATCACCAAGCACGCCGTCAGGGGACGCAGGGTGATCTTCCTGATGATCCTCGGCTCCATGATGATCCCCTGGCAGGCCACGCTGGTCCCGAACTACCTGGTGGTGCGCAACCTCGGCTGGATCGACAGCTACCTCGGCTACATCGTCCCGGCGATCCCCAAGGCGTTCGTGGTCTTCTTCCTCGTGCAGTACCTGCAGTCGATCCCCAACGACCTCATCGAGGCGGCCAGGATCGACGGCGCGGGGGAGTGGCGCATCTGGTGGCAGGTCGTCATGCCGCTCCTGCGCCCCGCCCTCGCCGCGATGTCGATCTTCGTGATGCTCGGCGAGTGGAACAACTTCCTCTGGCCGCTGATCATCGTGGAGAGCGACCAGATGGCCAACCTGCCCGTGGCGCTGGCCCGGCTCAACTCCGCCTTCACCGGCGCCCAGCACATGGGTGTGATCATGGCCGCGTCGCTGCTCGCCTCCCTGCCGACGGTCGTCTTCTTCCTGCTCTTCCAGAAGCACTTCACCCGCGGCATCGCCATGTCCGGCCTCAAGGGCTGACCTGCCCGGGCCGTACCCCCTCGTCAAGGAGAACCGACTTGAGCACCTACCGTCCGCTGCACGACGGCTGGACCCTCACGGCCGTCTCGGAGGACGTCCAGATCACCGGAGTGCCCGCCGCCGTACCCGGATGCGTGCACACCGACCTGCTGACCGCCGGTCTCATCGAAGACCCGTACCTGGACGACAACGAGAACCGGCTGACCTGGATCGGCCGGACCGACTGGGTCTACGAGACCGCCTTCACCTGGGCCGGTGACGGGCACGAGCACACCGACCTGGTCTGCGAAGGGCTCGACACCGTCGCGAAGGTCGTCCTGAACGGCGTCGAGGTGGGGGACACCGCCAACCAGCACCGTTCCTACCGCTTCGCGGTACGCCACCTGCTCCGGGAGGGCGAGAACACCCTGGCCGTGCACTTCGCGGCACCGTACGGCTATGCGGAGGAACGGCGGGCCGAGCTCGGAGCCCGCCCGGCCGCCTACGCCGAGCCGTACCCGTTCATCAGGAAGATGGCCTGCAACTTCGGCTGGGACTGGGGCCCCACGCTGGTCACCGCCGGCATCTGGCAGCCGATCGGGCTGGAGAGCTGGAGCGGGGCCCGGCTGGCGTCGGTGCGGCCGCTGGTGCACGGGGACGGCCGGGTCGAGGTGCACGTGACCGTCGGGGGCTCGGCTCCCGCGCCGCTCACGGTGACCGCCGAGGTCGCCGGGGTCGCCGCGCGGGCGCTGCTGGAGCCCGGCGACCGGGAGGCCGTGGTGGAGGTGCGGGTGCCCGAGCCGGAGCTGTGGTGGCCGCGCGGGTACGGCGAGCAGCACCGTTACGACCTGACCGTCCGGATGGGAGAGGAGTCCTGGGCCCGGCGGATCGGCTTCCGCGACGTCCGCCTGGACCAGCGCGACGGCGGCTTCACGATCGTGGTCAACGGCGTGCCGGTCCACGTGCGCGGCGTCAACTGGATCCCCGACGACTGCTTCCCCTCCAGGGTGACCCGCGAGCGGCTGGCCGAGCGCTTCACCCAGGCCGCCGAGGCCAACGTCAACCTGCTGCGCGTGTGGGGCGGGGGCCGGTACGAGAGCGACGACTTCTACGACCTGGCCGACGAGCTGGGCCTGCTGGTCTGGCAGGACTTCCTCTTCGCCTGCGCCGCCTATCCCGAGGAGGAGCCCTTCGCCACCGAGGTGGCGGCCGAGGCCCGTGAGCACGTCACCCGGCTGTCGTGGCGGCCCTCCCTGGTGCTGTGGTGCGGCAACAACGAGAACATCGAGGGCCACGCCGACTGGGGCTGGCAGGCGGAACTGGAGGGGCGCACCTGGGGTGCGGGCTTCTACTACGAGCTGCTCCCCTCGATCGTCGCCGAGCTCGACCCCACCCGCCCCTACTGGCCGGGCAGTCCCTACTCCGGCGCGCCCGACCTGCCGCCCAACGACCCCGCGCGGGGCACCGTCCACATCTGGGACGTGTGGAACCGTGAGGACTACACGCACTACGCGGCCTACCGGCCCCGTTTCGTGGCCGAGTTCGGCTTCCAGGGCCCACCGGCCCACGCCACCCTGCGACGGGCCGTCGGCGGCGAGCTGTCCGCCGGCTCCCCGCTGCTGCGCCAGCACCAGAAGGCCGCCGACGGCGACGCCAAGCTGCTGCGCGGACTGGGCGAGCACCTGCCCCGGCCGCGCGACTTCGACGACTGGCACTACTTCACCCAGCTCAACCAGGCGCGCGCGGTGACCTTCGGCATCGAGCGGTTCCGCGCGCTCGCGCCGTACTGCGCGGGCACCGTCGTGTGGCAGCTCAACGACTGCTGGCCGGTCGTCTCCTGGGCCGCCGTCGACGGCGACGGACGGCGCAAGCCGCTGTGGTACGCGCTGCGCCGCGTCTACGCCGACCGCCTGCTCACGATCCAGGACGGGGCCGTCACGGTGGTCAACGACTCGTCCGGCGGCTGGGCCGGGGAGCTCGAACTGGTGCGGACGGACCTGGCCGGCACGCCCCTCGCCAAGGAGGCCGTCCGGGTCGACGTGGCGCCCCGCTCCACGGCGGTGGTCCGGCTGCCCGCCGCCGTCGCGGCACCGGGCGACCCGGTCGCCGAGCTGATCGTCGCCCGCCTGGACGGGGAGCGCGCGCTGCGGTTCTTCGCGGAGGACACGCGGGTGGCCTTTCCCGCGGCCGCGTACGACACGGAGGTGACCCCGTCCGGCGACGGGCTGACCGTCACCGTCACCGCCCGGACCGTGGTGCGGGAGCTCGCGCTCTTCCCCGACCGCCTCGACCCCGCCGCCGTCGTCGACGACATGCTGGTCACCCTGCTTCCCGGTGAGAGCGCCACCTTCCGCGTCGTCACGGAGCACGAGCTCGACCCGGCCGCGCTGGTGAGCCGTCCGGTGCTGCGGTGCGTGAACGAGGCACGGCCGTGATCGCCCTGGCCGTGGACATCGGCGGCACCAAGTTCGCGGCGGCGGCGATCGACGCCGGCGGCGTCGTGCACGCCCGGGCCGAGATCCCCCTGAGCGGTTCCGGTCCGGCGGAGCAGACGCTGCACGACGTGGTCGCCGAGATCACCGCGCGCGTGCCGGTCGGCCGTATCGAAGGGATCGGCGTGGGCTCGGCGGGCCCGCTCGACCCCGTGGCGGGCACGGTCAGCCCGGTCAACATCCCGGGCTGGCGGGGCTTCCCGCTGACCGGGACCCTGGAGCGCATGCTGCCCGGCCGTCCGGTACGGCTGGCGGGCGACGGGCAGTGCATGGCGCTCGGCGAGTGGTGGCGCGGGTCGCCCGGTTCGGCGCCGTCCCGGGCGATGCTCGGCATGGTCGTCTCCACCGGCGTCGGCGGGGGATTCGTCTTCGACGGCGCGCCGTACCTCGGTCAGAGCGGCAACGCCGGGCACATCGGCCACATCACCGTGGACCCGGGCGGTTCCCCGTGCCCGTGCGGTGCGATCGGATGCGTCGAGACGATCGCCAGCGGCCCGAGCATGGTGCGCTGGGCCCGCGACCACGGATGGGCCGGAGACGACGCCAAGGCGCTCGCCGCCGCGGCCGCCGCCGGCGACGCCGTCGCGAACCTGGCCTTCCGGCGTGCCGCCGGCGCGCTGGCGATCGCGATCCTCACCTCGGCCGCGTTGTTCGACCTCGACCGCGTCGTCATCGGAGGAGGCGTGGCCGCCGCGGGCCCGACCCTGTTCGACCCGCTCCGGCAGGCGATCGGCGAGAACACCGGTCTCGGCTTCCTGCGCCGTCTGCGGGTGGATCCCACCCGCCTGGGACGCGACGCCGGCCTGCTCGGCGCCGCGGCCCTCGTCCTGCTCCAGGACACCCGGAACCTTCCGCCCCGATCGCATCCGCGCTGAACGCGCCCGGGACCGGGCGTCGCGCTCGCGGGACACCCGGTCCCGGTCAAGGAGCCCACATGCATCTTCTGGACAATCCCATCAAGAACTACGCCTGGGGGTCGCGGACGGACATCGCCACGCTCACCGGCAGGCCTGTCCCCGCCTCGGTGCTCGAAGCCGAGATGTGGTTCGGCGCCCACCCCTCCGGCTCGTCGTCGCTCGCGGGAAGCGGCCGTTCCCTGGTGGAGGCCATCGCCGCCGACCCGCTCGGCCAGCTCGGCGCCACGACGCTGGAGCGGTACGGGGAACGCCTGCCGTACCTGATGAAGCTCATCTCGGTGGCGGAACCGCTGTCCCTGCAGGCGCACCCCTCGGCGGACCAGGCCGCCGAGGGCCATCGGCGGGGCGTCTACGGTGATCCATGGCCGAAGCCCGAGCTGGTGTGCGCGCTCACGCCGTTCACGGCCCTGGCCGGGTTCCGTCCCGCCGCGCAGGCCGCGATGCTCGTGGGCCGGCTCGGCGTACCCGAACTGGACGAGGTGGTGGAGTCGCTGGAGGCCGGGACGGTCCGTGAGGGCCTGCGCCGGCTGCTCGGCAGGCGCCCGCTCGGCGAGCGGGTGGCGTGGGCGGCCTCCGCCGTCCACCACCCCGACTACGCCCTGGTCGCACGGCTCGCCCGGCGCCACCCGGGTGACCCCGCGTGCCTGGCGCCGCTCCTGCTGCAGCGGTACGAGCTGGAGCCCGGCCAGGCGCTGTTCCTGGGCGCCGGCGTCCTGCACTGCTACATCGGCGGATTCGGCGTGGAGATCATGGCCGGCTCCGACAACGTCGTGCGCGCGGGGCTCACCGGCAAGCCCGTCGACGAGGACGAGCTCGTGCGCATCGTCGAGCCCGCAACCCCTGCCCTGCGCGTGGCGCCGTCCGCGGACGGTGAGTACGAGACGCCGGCACCGGAGTTCCGGCTCAGCCGCATCAGGCGTGGCGGCGCTCGCGAGTTGGCGGGCGGGGTCCCGCGGATCCTGCTGTGCACCGAAGGGACGGCTCAGGCCGGATCCCTCCGGCTGCGGCAAGGGCAGTCGATCTTCGTCCCGGCGGGGGAACCGGCCTTCACGGTGAGCGCCGACGGTGAGCTCTTCTGCGCGGAACCGGGAGGCCCCGACCCGGCGGCCCGTCCTCGGGCGCGCTGAACGGAGGTCACGCGTCCACGGCACGCGACCCGGAGGACGCGGCCGTCCCGTCCTGGTCCTCGGGGTACTGGAAGACGTCGTCGAGCGGTACCCCGAACGCCCGCGCGATCTGGAACGCCATCTCCAGGGACGGGGAGTAGCGCCCCTGCTCGATGGCGATGACGGTCTGGCGGGTGACGCCGACGCGCCTGGCCAGCTCGGCCTGGGTCATCTCGTCGTGCGCGAACCGCAGGGCGCGGATCCGGTTGGTGACGCGGGTGGGCTTACCCATGGAACGCCCCGCGGTAGGCGCGGATCTTCATGACCGCACCCCACGTCGCGCCGACGGCGCCGATGAGGAACAAAGCGTTGCCGATCCAGAAGTGGTCCACCTCGAGCATCGCGAGCGCGAGCACCACCGCGGCGCCGAAGGCGGTGATCGCCTGGGCGACGCGGTCGCCGTAGCGCTCGATCTGCCGGTCGCGCACGTCCGACTCGACCCGGTGGTCCCGGGCGGCGACGGCCAGCACGATCGAGCCGACGATGCCGCCGGCGATCGTCGCGCCGATCGCCCACAACATCGGCACCGTCCAGGACACCTCCGCCGCGGGCCGCTCGAACAGGTGGGGGACGACCACGCCGAAGTACGCGAGCGAGGTGACGGGCACGAGGACGGCGTACAGCCAGGTGTTGCGCTCCGCGTAGGTCATGGCGACGCGATCGTCGTCGGCCTCGGATGCGGGGCGGCGCTCTTCGCGCGACATCGCTTCTCCCCTGTCAAGGATTGCCGGCACAGGTCAATGTATGGCACAGCTTACATCATGTCTATGTTTATTGACATTTCCTCGGCGGGTGGCAGGAGTCCGGTGTGACGCTTCCCTGGTCGCCGCCCGGCGGGGAGGCCGGTTCCCGCCGGACCGCCGCGGGCTTGTCCGGCCGGGCGCGCGTGGCTATGGTCATTAAGTGTACGGAACGGTTTCGTACACTCGAAGTGGAGGTGCGGGATGGCGCGCTGGACTGCCGCGGAGATCCCTGATCTGAGCGGGCGGAATGCAGTGGTCACCGGAGCCAGCGAGGGAGTGGGTCTCCACACCGCGCTCGAACTGGCCCGGCGCGGCGCCCGCGTCGTGCTCGGGAGCCGGGACCGGGGCAAGGGCGAGGCCGCGGCGGCGCGGATCCGCGCGGAGACCGGCGGGGAGTCCGCCGAGTGGCTCCCGCTCGACCTGGGGGATCTCGCCTCGGTCGGCCGGTTCGCGGAGGGCGTCTCCGCCGCGGATGACGGGCTCGACCTGCTGGTCAACAACGGGGGTGTGATGGCGCTGCCCCGGCAGCTGACCGCGGACGGGTTCGAGCGCCAGTTCGGCGTCAACCACCTAGGGCACTTCGCGCTCACCGGGCTGCTGCTGCCGGAACTGCTCTCCCGGCCCGGCGCCCGGGTGGTGACCGTGACCAGCGGGCTGCACCGCTCGGGGCGGATGGACTTCGACGACCTGATGGGAGAGCGCCGTTACGGTCGATTCCGGGCCTACACGCAGTCGAAACTGGCGAACGTGCTCTTCGCCCTGGAGCTTCACCGGCGCGTCACGGCCGCGGGCGCGACCCTGGTCAGCGCCGTCGCCCACCCCGGGGTCGCCCGCACCGGCCTGGCCCGGAACGGCAGCCGCCTGCGGGGGCTGCTGGTCGCCCTGGTCAAGCTGCCGGCCCAGTCGGCCGCCATGGGCGCGCTGCCGTCGTTGTACGCCGCCACCGCCCCCGGCGTCGCCGGCGGAGAGGCGTTCGGCCCGGATGGGTTCGCCGAGCGGCGGGGACACCCCACCCGGATCCGCCCGGCCGCCCAGGCGTACGACCGGGTCGCGGCGCGCCGGCTGTGGGAGATGTCCGAGGAGCTGACCGGAGTACGCTTCTCTGCGTTCGATCGGGGCGAGGTGCGCCCCTGATCCCCGTCCGCGGGCGGACCGGACGTAGGAGGACCCAGGATGGCGGCACGGGCATCCGGCCGGGCGCCGGACGGCACGGGTTCCGCGCGGAACCTCAACCCCGGGCGGGAACGGGCGATCCTGGACGCCACCTTGGAGCTCCTGGCGGAGGTCGGCTACGACCGGATGTCCATCGACCAGGTGGCCCGCCTGGCCCGGGCCAGCAAGGCGACCATCTACCGTCGCTGGGCGGGGAAGGCCGAGATGGTCGCCGCCGCCATGCACGGGCTGGTGGTGGAGCACCAGCCGCTGCCCGACACCGGGACCCTGCGCGGCGACCTGGCCGCGGGGCTGTCGGTGTTCTGCCGGATCTACGAGCGCAAGCACGCCATCGTGCTCGGCCTGCTTCCGGCCATCCGCAGCGACCCGGCACTCGGACGGCTGCTCCACGAGCACATGCTGAAGTCCGGCGCGGACGAGGTGGTCGAGCTGCTGGACCGCGCCCGGGCGCGCGGGGAACTCGGCGGCGGGCCCGGCGTGACGGTGCTCGTCGAGGTCACCAAGGCCCTGCTCTGGCACCGGCTGCTGCTGACCGGCGAGGCGCTCGACGAGGGGTTCGTCACCCGCACCGTGGACGAGATCCTCCTGCCCCTGCTCCGGGCGGGATGAGGCGGTCGCCGGGGCGGCCGCACCGGCGATCCTGTGACCGCGCCGGTGCACGGGGGATGGCCGGAGATTCCGGCGGAAGGGGAGAGCTCGATCGTCGATCAAGGAAAGAACCTTGCCGCATTGCTCCGTACCGTTCTCTTGTAACCCGAACGAGCGGAGGGATCCCCATGACGATTCTTGTGACCGGAGCGACCGGAACCGTCGGCCGTCACGTGGTCGGCGAACTCATCCGCGCCGGTCAGCGGGTGCGCGCGCTGACCCGTAACCCGGCCGGTGCGAACCTTCCCGCCGGAGTGGAGGTCGTGGCGGGCGATCTCACCCTGACCGACAGCCTCGTGCCCGCGCTGGACGGCGTCACCGCGGTCCATCTGATCACCTTCGGCGGGGACGACTACGGGGTGCTGCGCAACGGCCGGGAGATCGTCGAGCTGCTGACCGAGACCGGGGTGCGCAAGGTCACGGTCCTGGGCGGCTGGGACGAGGGGACGCTGGAGCCGGCCGTACGGGCCGGCAGCCTGGCCTGGACCTTCGTCTACCCGACGGAGTTCATGTCCAACGCGATGGGGTGGGCCGGGAGCATCCGGGCCGAAGGGGTGGTGCGCGAGCCCTTCGGCGACGCGACCACCGCCATGGTCCACGAGGCCGACATCGGGGCCGTGGCGGCCACGGCGCTGATGGAGGACGGCCACGCGGGTCTCACCTACGCCCTGACCGGTCCCGAGAGGCTGTCCACGCGCGACAAGGTCCGCATCCTCGGCGAGGCGGTCGGCAGGGAGATCGAGTTCGTCGAGCTCACCGTGGAGCAGGCACGGGAGAAGATGGCGGCCGAGGGGCAGCCGGAAGAGATGATCGAGTTCCTCCTCGACGTCTTCGGCAACGTGCCGGAAGAGGCCAACACCGTCAACTCCACCATCGAGAAGGTCACCGGCCGCCCGGCACGCACGTTCGCCCAGTGGGCCGCCGAGCACGCCGACGCCTTCCGGGCCTGACCGGGTGACGGGCGCCCGCCGCGGGGCGGGCGCCCGCGCGGGACGAGGGCACCGGCGGGAACCGCCCGGCACTGGCTAGGATCGGGGCACACGAGCCTGTTCCGACGGAGGACGGTGACCGAGCACCCGCGCCCGGAGGGCCGCCCGCGCAGTTCCCTCGCGGCGGCCGGGACCGCGCTGTCCCGGCTCGGGCGCCTGCGCGACCTGCCGGTCATCCTGATGCTGGTGTGGGTGGGCTGGCTGGCCGTCCCGTGGCCGTCCAGCGGTCTCGCCCAGGCCCGCGGTACGGCCGGCCAGTCCCTGAGCACGGACGCCCCGGCATGGGCGGGGACGCAGAGGACCGGTCTCCCGGGGCGGGCAGACCTGCAGGAGCTGATCGACGCGGAGCGGGCACGCATCGCCGGTGAGGTGCACGACGTCGCCGGGCACGGCTTCGCGACCATCGCCATGCAGGCCGGGATCGCCCTGCTCATGCTCGACGAGCGGCCCGACCGGGTCCGCGAGTCGCTGGAGGCGATCCGCTCGACCAGCGCGCAGGCGCTCGGCCGGCTCCGTTCCGCGCTCGACCTCATCGACGGACCTCAGAGCGCCGACCACGATCTGTCCCGGCTGATCGACGGAGTGCGCGCGGCGGGGCTGCCCGTCGACGTGGAACCCGCCGAGCCGGTCGTCCCCGCCCGTCTCGAAGGCGCGGTCTACCGGGTCGTACGCGAGTCGCTGACCAACGTCCTGCGGCATGCCGGCCCGACCAGGGCCCTGGTGCGCGCCACCGGTGACCCGCGCCAGTTCGTCCTGGAGGTCGCCGACCGGGGGAGCGGCCCGTCAGGTACGGCCGAGGGACGGGGGATGGCCGGGATGCGGGCCCGGGTGGCGGAGGCCGGCGGCACCTTCAGCGCGGGCCCCCGCGAGGGCGGCGGTTTCCGCGTCGTGGCGCGTTTCCCCGCGGACGGCGCATGAGCGCCGCGCCGGGTGCGATCCGGGTGGCTCTCGCCGACGACCAGGCCGTCGTGCGCATGGGGCTCAGGGCCCTCATCGACCGCGAGCCCGATCTGGAGTTCGCCGGTGAGGCCGCCGACGGCGCCGCGGCCCTCCGGCTCCTGGGCGAGACCCGGCCGGACGTCCTCCTGCTCGACATCCGCATGCCCGGCATGGACGGCATCGACACGCTGCGGGCCATCGCCGCCGACCCCGCGCTCGGCACCCGGGTGATCGTCGTCACCACCTTCGAGGTCGACCGGTACGTCTTCGCCGCGCTCCAGGCCGGAGCCAGCGGGTTCGTCCTCAAGGACAGCGCCCCCGAGGAGCTCGCCCACGCGATCCGGGTCGTCGCGTCGGGGGAGGCGCTGCTCTCGCCCTCCGTCACCAGGAAGGTCATCGGCCTGTTCGGCCGTCACGACGTCGCCCCGGTCGAGGGGCTCGACACCCTCACCCCCCGGGAGCGCGAGATGGTCGCCTGGGTGGCCACCGGCCGGTCGAACGACGAGATCGCCGCGGAACTGGTCATCAGCCCCGACACGGTCCGCACCCATGTCAGCCGGGCCATGGTCAAGCTGCGCGCCCGCGACCGCGCCCAGCTGGTCGTCTTCGCGGTCAGGTCCGGGCTCGCGATTCCCTGAGGAAGCCCGTGTAGGCGCGCTGCTCCAGCTGCGCCTCGATGTTCTTCACCGTGTCCAGGCCCACCCCCACCATGATGAGGACGGTGGTCCCGCCGAAGGGGAAGTTCTGCTGGGTCGCCGGATCGCGCAGGATCACGAACGCGATGATCGGGATCAGCGAGAGCACGGCGAGGTAGGCCGCTCCCGGCGCGATCAGCCGGGAGAGCGCGAACCGGAGGTACTCCGCGGTGGGCCGCCCGGGGCGGATGCCGGGCACGAAGCCGCCGTACCGCTTCATGGTGTCGGCCACCTCCGCAGGGTCGAAGGTGATCGACACGTAGAAGTAGGTGAAGGCCACGATCAGCGACAGGTACACCGTCACATAGACCGGGTGGTCGCCCGCGAGGTAGTACCCGACCCACTCCGCGACCGGCCCCGTGCCGCCCGTCAGCTGCATCGCCAGTTGCGGCAGGTAGAGCAGGGACGAGGCGAAGATGACGGGGACGATCCCGGCCTGGTTGACCTTGAGCGGCAGGTAGGTCGAGGTCCCGCCGTACATCCTGCGCCCGACCATCCGCTTGGCGTACTGCACCGGGATCCGCCGCTGCGCCTGCTCCATGAACACCACCGCCGCCACCAGGAAGACGCCCGTGAGCAGCATCGCGGCCAGTGCGAACGGGCTGAGCACGAAGATGGTCGAGACGTAGGAGGGGAACGCGGCGACCACCTGCACGAAGATCAGGATGGACATGCCGTTCCCGATCCCCCGATCGGTGACCAGCTCTCCCAGCCACATGACCATGCAGGTTCCCGCCACCATGGTGACCACGAGCACCGCGGCCGCCGCCGGACCCTGGTCGTACAGCACCTGCCGGCGGCAGTTGGGGAAGATCCCGCCCGTGCGGGCCAGTGAGACGACCGTGGTGGCCTGCAGCACGGCCAGCGCCACCGTCAGGTACCTGGTGTACTGGGTGATCTTCGCCTGCCCGCGCGACCCCTCCTTCCTGAGCGCCGCCAGCCTGGGGATCATCACGGTGAGCAGCTGGACCAGGATGCTCGCGGTGATGTACGGAATGATCCCGAGGGCGAACACCGAGAGCTTCAGCATCGCCCCGCCGCTGAACAGCTGCAGCATGTCGACGAGCCCGCCGCCGGTCCCGCGCAGGCACTCGCGCACCGCGACCACGTTCACGCCGGGCGCCGGCAGGATCTGCCCGAACCGGAACAGCGCGACCACCCCCAGAGTGAAGAGGATCTTCTTCCGGAGGTCGGGCACGCGGAAGGCGCGGATGAGCATGGTCGGCATGGACCGAGTCTGTCCGCGCGGCGGCGGCCGGTCGTCCGCTCACCGGAGGCTCCGCCGTACGCAGATCTACGTACGCTCCCCGGCGCCGGGCACGCCCTCGGTGGCCAGGCGCAGGACCTCCGGCTCCACGCCGGAGGAGGTGGGCGCCACGGTCCGCAGCCGGGACGGTTTCACCGTGGCACGGGGTTAAACTTGGGTTGTTCGTTCTCTTGAATGATTCAGGTTTATGAAGGTAGGTTTGGCGCCATGACCGCATCCCAGCCCTCGACCACCGCCGAGGAGCTGCGCGGCGCCGGCCTGCGGGTGACGGCCGCCCGTGTCGCGCTGCTCGACACCGTCCGGGACGGCGACCACCTCGACGTCGAGTCGATCGCCTCCGGGGTGCGTGACCGCGTAGGCCATGTCTCGCTGCAAGCCGTGTACGAGGCCCTCTACGCGCTCACCGCGGCGGGACTCGTACGCCGCATCGAACCGGCCGGCAGCCCGGCCCGGTTCGAGGGACGCGTCGGCGACAACCATCACCACGTCGTGTGCCGGTCGTGCGGTGCCGTCGCCGACGTCGATTGCGCGGTCGGCGAGGCGCCCTGCCTGGACGCGTCCGACGACCACGGCTTCTCGATCGACGAGGCCGAGGTCATCTACTGGGGTCTGTGCCCCGGCTGTTCCACCACCCGCAGTTCCTGAGCACTCCGATCCCCGAGCCCCGAAGGATTCCCATGTCCGAGAACCATGATGCAATCGTCACCGACGCGAAGGCGGAGGGCGGCGGTGGCTGCCCGGTCGCGCACGGGCGCTCCTCGCACCCGACTCAGGGCGGCGGAAACCACCGATGGTGGCCGGAGCGGCTCAACCTGAAGATCCTCGCCAAGAACCCCGCCGTGGCCAACCCTCTCGGCGGGGAGTTCGACTACGCCGAGGCGTTCAAGACCCTCGACCTCGCGGCCGTGAAGCGGGACATCGCCGAGGTGCTGACGACCTCGCAGGACTGGTGGCCGGCCGACTACGGCCACTACGGCCCGCTCATGATCCGGATGGCGTGGCACAGCGCGGGCACCTACCGGATCAGCGACGGCCGCGGCGGCGCCGGGGCCGGCCAGCAGCGCTTCGCGCCCCTCAACAGCTGGCCGGACAACGGCAACCTCGACAAGGCGCGCCGCCTGCTGTGGCCGGTCAAGAAGAAGTACGGCCAGAAGCTCTCGTGGGCCGACCTCATGATCCTCACCGGCAACGTCGCCCTTGAGTCGATGGGCTTCAAGACCTTCGGCTTCGGCGGCGGCCGCGCGGACGTCTGGGAGCCCGACGAGGACGTCTACTGGGGTCCCGAGTCCACCTGGCTCGGAGACGAGCGCTACAGCGGCGACCGGGAGCTCGAGAGCCCCCTCGCCGCGGTCCAGATGGGCCTCATCTACGTCAACCCGGAGGGCCCGAACGGCAACCCGGACCCCCTCGCCTCGGCCCGCGACATCCGTGAGACGTTCCGCCGGATGGCGATGAACGACGAGGAGACGGTCGCCCTGATCGCGGGCGGTCACACCTTCGGCAAGACCCACGGCGCGGGCCCGGCGGACCACGTCGGTCCCGACCCCGAGGCCGCCCCGATCGAGCAGCAGGGCCTGGGCTGGAAGAACACCTTCGGCACCGGCAAGGGCGGCGACGCCATCACCAGCGGTATCGAGGTCACCTGGACGCCCACCCCGACGCAGTGGGACAACAGCTTCTTCGAGACCCTCTTCGGCTATGAGTGGGAGCTGGTCAAGAGCCCCGCCGGCGCGCACCAGTGGATGCCGAAGGACGGCGCAGGGGCCGACGCCGTCCCCGGCGCCCACGACCCGTCGAAGCGCCACGCCCCCGGGATGACGACGGCCGACCTCGCGCTCCGGTTCGACCCGGTCTACGAGCAGATCTCGCGGCGCTTCCTCGAGAACCCCGACGAGTTCGCGGACGCCTTCGCCCGCGCGTGGTTCAAGCTGACCCACCGCGACATGGGCCCGGTCGTGCGCTACCTCGGCCCGGAGGTCCCGAGCGAGGTGCTGATCTGGCAGGACCCGCTCCCGGAGCGGACCCACGAGCTCGTCGACGCCGCCGACATCGCCTCCCTCAAGGGCAAGATCCTCGCCTCGGGCCTGACGGTGTCCGACCTCGTGTTCACCGCGTGGGCGTCGGCCTCGTCCTTCCGCGGCAGCGACAAGCGCGGCGGCGCCAACGGTGCGCGCATCCGCCTCGAGCCGCAGAACGGGTGGGAGGTCAACGACCCCGACCGGCTCGCGCCGGTGCTGCGCACCCTGGAGGGCGTCCAGGAGGCCTTCAACACCGCCCAGACCGGCGGCAAGCGGATCTCGCTCGCCGACCTGATCGTGCTCGGCGGCTGCGCGGCCGTCGAGCAGGCCGCCAAGGACGCCGGTTTCGACGTCGAGGTCCCCTTCACGCCGGGCCGCGTGGACGCCTCGCAGGAGCAGACCGACGTGGAGTCGTTCGCCGCGCTCGAGCCGACGGCCGACGGGTTCCGCAACTACCTCGGGAAGGGCAACCGGCTGCCGGCCGAATACCTGCTGCTCGACCGGGCGAACCTGCTGACCCTGAGCGCCCCCGAGCTGACGGTCCTCGTCGGCGGCCTGCGCGTCCTGAACGCCAACCACAAGCAGTCGCCGTTCGGCGTCTTCACCAAGACGCCCGGGGTCCTGACCAACGACTTCTTCGTCAACCTGCTCGACCTGGGCACGGAGTGGACGTCGGCGTCCGAGGACGCGAGCACGTTCGAGGGCCGCGACGCCGCCGGCTCGATCGAGTGGACCGGCACCCGCGCCGACCTCGTCTTCGGGGCGAACTCCGAGCTGCGTGCGCTCGCGGAGGTCTACGCGAGCGACGACGCGAAGGAGAAGTTCGTGAAGGACTTCGTCGCGGCATGGGACAAGGTCATGAACCTCGACCGGTTCGACCTCGTCTGATCACGGCGTCCAGGCCGGCCCGCGCCGGTCGGCCTGGACGTCCTCGGCCCGGGATCCCGACGTCGTCCGTCTCCGGTGCGACGTCGGCAGGAGCGCGGACGCCGCTTGACACGGGACTAGAGACGCACGACCATCTTGCCCGTGTTGTCGCCGCGGAGCAGGCCGATGAACGCGGCCGGGGCGTTCTCCAGCCCGTCGACCACGGTCTCCCGCGCGGTGATCCGGCCCTCCCGCAGCCAGCCGCCGACCTCGGCGATCATGTCGGGCATCCGCGCGGAATGGTCGCCGACGATGAAGCCGCGCAGGGTGAGCCGCTTGCCGACGGCGAGGAAGAGGTTCCGCGGCGCGGGGGAGGGCTCGGTGGAGTTGTAGACCGCGATCGCGCCGCACATGGCGACCCGGCCTCCGGTGTTGAGCGAGCCGATGGCGGCCTCCAGGTGGTCGGCGCCGACGTTGTCGAAGTAGACGTCGATGCCGTCGGGGGCCGCCTGCCGCAGCTGCTCGGCGACCGGGCCGTTCCTGTAGTTGAAGGCCGCGTCGAAACCGATCTCGCGCAGGTGGGCGACCTTCTCGTCGGAGCCCGCGCTGCCGACGACCAGGGAGGCGCCCTTGAGCTTGGCGATCTGGCCCACGAGGCTGCCCACCGCTCCGGCGGCGCCCGAGACGAAGACCGCGTCGCCTTCCTTGAACGAGGCCACGTCGAGCAGGCCGGCGTAGGCGGTGAGGCCCGGCATGCCGAGCACGCCGAGGTACGCGGAGGGGGAGACGCCCTCGATCCGCTCGACCTTGCGAGCCCGGGTGGGGTCGAGGACGGCCTGCTCGCGCCAGCCGAGGCCGTGCAGGACGAGGTCGCCCTCGGCGAAGCCGGGGGCACGCGACTCGACGACCTCGCCGACCGCCCCGCCGTCCAGCGGCTCGCCGAGCTGGAACGGCGGCACGTACGACTTCACGTCGTTCATGCGTCCGCGCATGTACGGATCGACCGACATGAACAGGTTGCGGACCAGCACCTGGCCGTCCTGCAGGGCCGGTGGTGCCACCTCCACCAGGTCGAAGTTGTCCGCGGCCGGCCAGCCGGAGGGACGTGACGCGAGGTTGATCTGCCGAGACACGATGATGCTCCTCAAATGTTGATGTGTCTCAACTATACTCAACGGTATGAATGTGACCGGTGAAGTGGTGGCCCTCATGGGAGAGATCGCGGTCCGCTACAACAGGAGCTACGAGGAGGCCGCCACCCGGCACCAGCTCACCGCCCTGCAGGCCAAGGCCCTCATGCTGGTCGCCGCGGAGCCGCTGCCCATGCGGCGGATGGCGCGCCTGTTCAACTGCGACCCCTCCAACGTCACCGGCATCGTGGATCGGCTGGAGGGGCGGGGCTTCGTCCGGCGCGAGCCGGATCCGGCCGACCGCAGGGTGAAGAACATCACGCTCACCCCGGAGGGCCGTCAGGCCGTGCGGGAGCTCCGGCACTCTCTCGGGTTCGCGGCGGCTCCGCTGGCCGCGCTGACCGAGCCCGAGCGGGTCCAGCTCCGGGATCTCCTGCAGCGCATGCTGGCGGCCGACGCCGACGCCGACACCGACGCCGACACCGGGACCGGGACCGGCGAGATGCCCTGAGCCGACCGGCGTCAGGAGCCGGCCGGTACCGGCGGCGCGCTCGGCACGATGAAGGGCTCCAGCAGGCTGGGAACCGCTTCCTCGGCGAACGCGAGCCCCTGCCCGACGTGGACGTCTCTGACCCGGTAGGCGCCCGCGGCCGTCGCCGCGGTGAGGGTCATCAGCCCTCGGCGGCGCTGCGCCGGGGACCGGCCGACCGTCCAGCCGATGACGGCGTCCCTGCGCAGTGCCACCGTCCTGCGTCTGGCCGTGCCGTACCTGGTGAGCAGGTAGCGGCCGGTCAGGCCGTGGCCGAGGCTGCGGTGGGCGTCGGCGGCCAGCAGCAGGGCGACGGGCACGCAGGCCGGGGCGAGCAGCCACAGCGTGTCCGGGACCCAGCTCAGCCAGGCCCCCAGCCCGGCCAGCGACACGGCCAGGAACGCCGGCGGCCAGACGGCTCGCGACAGCCGCAGTCGCAGGGCGGCGCGCGGATGCGGGCGCAGGTGAGCCGTCAGCGCGGGGTCGCCGAGCACCTGTGCGGCCACCTTCAGCGCCGTCCGCCGGGGCGCGGGTGGCAGCAGCGCGGCGGAGGTCCGCTCTTCCCGGTCGTCGGGGTCGATGCCGGCGACGAGCGCCCGGAGCCGGGCCCCACCGCCCCAGCGCAACGGCAGCGGCTCCGACAGCTCGGCGCCGCGCAGCCGGTCGGCCTGCAGCGACAACGATCGGGTGGTGAGCAGCCCGCGCCGCATCCTGTAGGCGCCGCCGGGCTCACGGGTCAGCCGGAACCCCCACCACACCTCCACGTGCAACAGCAGCGCCCCCAGCACCCCGATCGCCAGAACGGTCGAAGTGGCGGCCACGGCCACCACCGCCGGAGAGGACCGGGTCGCCTGCTCCCAGACGTCTCGCAGGAACCCCACCTCGGCCGGCTCGACGCCGAAGATCTCCAGCACGCGGAAGAGCGCGCCGAACGGCGCCAGGCCGATGAGCGGCGTCCAGCTGCTCAGCAGGGCGAAGGCGATCCATGCCGGGCGCAGTTCGGCCAGGGCCGCCGGCGCGGACGTCGCGTTCTCACGGCCGAGCAGCAGACGCAGGCTCCCGGCCCGGGACCGTGAGACCGCGTCGAGACGCAGCCCGGACTCATGCTCGCCGGCGCCGATGCGCACCACGGCCACGCCGAGCAGGCGGTGCACCGGTCCGGCCGTCACGTCGACGGCGCGCACCCGGTCACGCGGGACCGAGCGGTGCCGCCGGAACAGCAGGCCGGAGCGGACCTCGACGCGCTCGCCGGTGACGCGGTACCGGGTGGTGGCATATCGCAGCAGGCCGTACGCGGCGATTCCGGTGAGGACGGCCAGCACGGCGACGAGCGGGATGACGGTCCGCAGGCTCGGTCCCATGGTGACGACGGCGGCCACCGCGGGGACCGAGGGGGCGACCGACCAGCTCAGCGCGATCGCGACCGTCCGCGCGTCGAGCCGTTCCCACCCGTCGCCTCCGTGCACGAGGCCGCGGCTCACGTCGCGTCTCCGGGTACGGCCTGCGCCCTGGCCGCCAGCTGCTCGACGAGATCGGCGGCCAGGCGGCGGTCCAGTCCCTGGATCTTGATCGATCCGGCGGCCGAGGCCGTGGTGACCTTCACCCCGGACAGGTTGAAGATCTGCTGGAGCGGGCCGCGCAGGGTGTCGACGGTCTGGATGCGCGACATCGGGGCCACCCGCCACTTGTGCCACAACCAGCCGGAGGCGGCGTAGACCGCGTCGTCGGTGACCTCCCAGCGGTGGACCCGGTACCGCTGACGCGGCATGAGCAGCACGTAGGCCAGGCCGGGCACGGCGACGATGAGCAGCGCCAGCAGCAGCCACGGCCGGGCGGGCGCGATCAGCAGCGCCAGCAGGGCCAGCACGAGCGCCGGCGGCATCGTCGGAACCAGAGCCTGCGCCGTCCACCAGCGGATCGCCCGCGGGGCGACGCGGTGTCGAGGGGGCCGCAGCTCCATTTCCATCATGGCTCCTTCCGGGTCGCCCGGTCGAACAGGTCGGCCAGCTCCCGGGCGTAGGTGTCGAAGTCGAGGTCGTCGTAGGCCGACATCAGGATGAGCACGCCGTCGACCGCCTGTTTGACGGTGACGGCCATCACCCGCGTGGAGAAGGCGCCGAACTCTCCGGTGGCCTGGCCGAGCTGCAGGATCTGCTCGACGATGGTCATCTCGGCCTCGTTGTCCCGCACGCCGAGACGCTGCCGGCCGTCCTCGGTGCGGAAGCTCGTCCAGATGTCCAGCAGGGCCCGCATGTGCCGCTGGTGGGAGCGGTAGAACTCCACGCTCGCCTCGATGTAGGCCCGTAGCATCCCGGCGGCCGTGGTCTGCGCCTCGGTGCGCGGGCGGACGAAGGCGTCCCCGGCGACGGCCGCGTCATCGACGATCTGCTGGACGAGCTCGTCTTTGCTGTCGAAGTGGTAGGAGATGACGCCCTTGCTGATCCCGGCGCGTTCGGCGATGCGGGCCAGGGACGCCTGGGCGTAGCCCACCTCGGCGATCACGTCGATCGCGCACTGGACGATCTGGCCTCGACGAGCCGTCTCGATGAACGAACGGTCCTGACCGCTCGCCTTTCTTTTTGGCCGCATGGCCAAAAAATAGCACAGGTGGCCATCCGACTTCTGATCACTCCACGGCTACGCGGCGGGTGCGGGAACGCGGTGCGGAAGGGCGGCGACCTCTCCGGAGGTCAGCCGGTGCGCCGCCGCTGCGCGGTGTCGGCGTCCAGCACGCTGTCGAGCAGGCCGGGGAAGAGCGCGTCGAGGTCGCTCCGGCGCAGCGCGTTCATCTTCGCCGTGCCCCGGTAGACCTGGCTGATCACGCCGGCCTCGCGCAGCACCCGGAAGTGGTGGGTGGTGGTCGACTTGCTGACCGCCAGCTCGATCGCCGAGCACGCCGCCCCCTCGCCCTCGCCCAGTTCGGCGAGGAAGCGCACCACCTGCAGGCGCATCGGGTCGGAGAGCGCGTGGAGCACGGCCTCCAGGCGGATCTCTGTGCGCTCCGGGTGGTCCAGGGTTCTGGCGGATGCGGTCGACACGGCGGTTTCCTCCCGTTGCATCCTCCAATTGTACGATGACCTTCGTAGTTTGACATCTACCGTAGTACGGTGTTTATCGTATTAGGCGACGGCGGATGCGTCCCGGGCATCCGCTCCCCCGACGAAGGAGTGCGGCCGTGAGCGCGTTGTTCGATCCCCTGACGCTGCGGGACCTGACCATTCCCAACCGGGTCTGGATGGCCCCGATGTGCCAGTACTGCGCGGCGGTCGACGGCCCCGAGCGGGGGGTCCCGACCGACTGGCACCTGTCCCACCTGGGCGCCAGGGCGGTGGGCGGGGCCGGGCTGATCCTCACCGAGGCCACCGCGGTCTCCCCCGAGGGCCGGATCAGCCCCGCCGACCTCGGGCTCTGGAACGACCGCCAGCAGGAGGGGTTCGCCCGGATCGCCCGCTTCCTGCGCGAGCACGGCGCGGTGCCCGGCATCCAGCTCGCGCACGCCGGGCGCAAGGCCTCCACCAGCCAGCCCTGGCTCGGCGACGCCCCCGTCGGCCCCGACCAGTACGGCTGGCAGCCGGTCGCCCCGAGCGCCGTCCCCTTCGCCGAGGACTATCCCGTCCCGACCGAGCTGAGCGTCGAGGAGATCCACCGGCTCGTCGAGGCGTTCGGCGCCGCGGCCCGGCGGGCGCTGGCCGCGGGATTCCAGGTGGCCGAGGTGCACGGCGCGCACGGCTATCTCGTCAACGAGTTCCTCTCCCCGCACAGCAACCACCGCACCGACGCCTACGGCGGCTCCTACGAGAACCGAACCCGCTTCGCCCTGGAGGTCGTGGACGCGGTCCGCGCGGTCTGGCCGGACGAACTGCCGGTCTTCTTCCGCATCTCGGCCACCGACTGGCTGACCGAGAACCCGGAGGACGGCCGCGAGGGCTGGACCGCCGACGACACGGTGCGCTTCGCCAAGGACCTGCTCGCGCACGGCGTCGACCTGCTGGACACCTCCACCGGCGGCGTCGCGGCGGGGGCGCGCGTCATCTCCGGCCCCGGCTACCAGGTCCCGTTCGCGGCCCGGGTGAAGGCCGAGACCGACCTCCCCGTGGCCGCCGTCGGCCTGATCACCGGGGCCCGGCAGGCGGAGGAGATCGTCTCCTCGGGGCAGGCCGACGCGGTGCTCCTCGGCCGGGAGCTGCTGCGCAACCCGTACTGGCCGAACCTCGCCGCGCGCGAGCTCGGCGCCGGGGGTCGCTGGCCCGACCAGTACCACCGGGCCGTCTGACCGGGCCCGCCCCGGACGCCGCCGCAGACGCCGCGGGCCAGGACGCCCGGGGTCCGCCGGGCGTCACGGGACCAGGACGATCTTGCCCCTGGTGTGGCCGCCCGCCATGAGCTCGTGCGCCTTGGCCGCCTCCGCCAGCGGCAGCACCTGGTCCACGTGGACCCTGAGCCTCCCGGACTCCACCAGCTCGACCAGCCGCCCCAGGTCGGCGGCCGAGGGCCGCACGGACACCACCTCCAGCCGGACTCCCAGCTCGGCCGCGCGCTCCGGGGTGATGCCCCCCATGGCGCCGCCGAGCGCGCCGACGAGCAGGCCGCCGGGTCTGAGGGCGGCGGCGGAGCGCTCGCCGTACTCACCGCCGAGCAGGTCGAAGACCACATCCACCGGGCCGGCCTCCGTCACGAAGTCCGCGACGGTGTAGTCGATCAACACGTCCGCGCCGAGTCCGCGGAGGAAGGCGTGGTTGGCGGCCCGGGCTGTGCCGATGACGCGGGCGCCACGCGCCTTGGCGATCTGCACGGCCAGGTGGCCGACGCCGCCGGCGGCGCGGTGGATGAGCACGCTCTGGCCCGCCTGGAGGCGCGCGATGCCGACGAGCGCCTGCCACGCGGTCAGACCGGCCAGCGGGAGCGCGCCCGCCTCCTCCACGGTCAGCCCAGTGGGGCGGTGGACGATCTCGTTGGGCGAGACCAGGACGTAGTCGGCGTAGACCTTGGCCTCGGCGGGGAAGGCGGGCATGCCCAGCACCTCGTCGCCGGGGGCGAACGCCGACACCCCGGGGCCCGCGGCCTCGACCGTGCCCGCGAGGTCCCAGCCGAGCGTGAACGGCGGCTCGCCGAGCAGCGGGTAGTGACCCGCCCGGACGGCCACGTCGACCGGGTTGACGCCGGCCGCCCCGACCTTGACCAGCACCTCCCCGTAGCCGGGCGCCGGGCGCTCCACCTCGGCGAGCTCGAGCACGGACGGGCCGCCGAAGGCGGACTGGGTGACGGAACGCATCATGATCTCCTCGATAGGACCTTGTGGAGATCAATCGTGCGGGAACCCGGTATCCCTTGGAAAGAAGGCACCTTTAAGATATATAGGTACCTTATGGATACCACCTGTGACGTGAGCCGATTCGACGTCGACGCGTACCTGAGAGGCTGTGCCTCGCGGACGGTCCTGGAGGCGATCGCCAACAAGTGGACCTGCCTGCTGGTGGACGCCCTGCAGCACGGTCCGGTCCGGTTCGGCGCGCTGCGCCGCAAGCTCGACGGGATCACCCAGAAGAGCCTCACCCAGACGCTGCGGGCCATGGAGCGCGACGGGATGGTGATCCGCACGGTCTATCCGACGATTCCGCCCCGGGTGGAGTACGAGCTCAGCGACCTGGGGCGGAGCGTGGTCGGGCTGATGGAGGGGATCAAGCGCTGGTCGGAGGAGCACGTGGGCGAGATCCTGACGGCGCGGGACGCCTACGACCTCCGCGCGGAGCAGGAGCCCCGGCCGGTGCCGGTGGGATGAGGCGCCCGCGGCCTGCGCGCCGGCGTCAGCCCGCCGCGTAGCGGAGCATGAACTCCTGGTCCGCGTCGCGTCCCATCTCGGGGTCGCGCGCCTCCCCGGCCGGTTGCGCCGTGGTCATCTGGTCGAACGTGATCCGCTGGGGGAGACGGCGCCACCGCTCGGACCGGTCCTGCTCCACGGCACCTCCTGGCGGTCTGCGGTGATCCCAGGCTACGGCCTCGCGGATCCTCCGAACAGGGAGACCGGAGAGGAGATGTAGGCGGCCAGCGCGTCGGCGGCGCCGGGGATGTCGGTCACGGGGTGGCGCCTCTCGGCGTGCTGCCAGGAGAAGAACCGGCCCCCGTATCCGACGAACACCCAGACGGGCAGGTGTGACTGGCTGGGATGGACGAGCAGGGCCTCCCCCCGCAGGTCGGCGGGAACCCCGCGTTCGACCAGGTGGCAGCGGAGCCTCTCCAGGAATTCGGCCTCGACCATGCCTCCATTATTCATAACCGAGCGTGTCTGTCTTGTTGCGGTGAGTTATGGAACGGGAATCGAAACCCCAAGACCGCCCCGGGTCCGCGCGCCGTACCGCTCCTTCTCCTTGGCGAGGTCGAGCGGCTTGATGCTCGTGCGTCCCGCGAGCACCTCCTCGGTGAGGAGGTCGGCGGGGACGATCCAGGAGACCTCGAACTCCAGGCCGTCGGGGTCCTTGGCGTACAGGGCCTTGGTGGTGGAGTGGTCGGAGGCGCCGGCCAGCGCGCCGAGCCCGCCCAGCGTGGCGGCGATCCGCTCCAGCTCCTCCAGGGTGTCCACCTCCCAGGCGAGGTGGTAGAGGCCCACGGTGGACCGGCCGGCTCCGGACGGTCCCGCCTGGGCGCCGACCTCGAACAGGCCGAGGTCGTGGTCGTTGGTCGAGCCGGAGGCCTGTAGGAACGCCGCGCCCGGCATGCCCATGACGACCGTGAAGCCGAGGGCCTCCCGGTAGAAGGCGACGCTGCGCTCGAGGTCGCGCACGAACAGGACCGCGTGGTTGAGCCGCTGGACCGGCATGATTCCCCCAGAGGAATATTGAATGTTTAACTAGCAGGAACTCCGTCCACAGGAGATGAATTCCCCGGGGAGCGGGTTCCCGCACGCCGCGGTGCGGTCGCGCTCAGGTAGGCCCCCGGGTCGGCGATGATCCGGTGGATGACCTGCCCGGCGGCGCCCAGCGTCGCCGCGTCGCCGCCGAGCCGGGAGACGGCGAGTTCGGGCACGGCGTGGCGCATCGCCGACAGCCGCTCGGCCATGGTGTCGCGGGCGGGACCGGAGATCCAGGGGAACAGCGGAGCGAAGACGCCGCCCAGCACGATCGTGCCGGGGTCGAGCAGATGGACCGCGGAGGTGAGGGCGGTCCCCAGTGCGCGGCCGGCGTTCTCGCAGGCCCGCAGCGCCGCCGGGTCGCCGTCACGGAGCCGGCGGATCAGCTCGGCGACGGCTCCGGGCATCCCGGGCGGGGACGTCTGCCCGGCGGTGCCGGGCGACCCCGCCTCCGCGGAGGCGGGGTCGCGGGAGGCGGTCTGCGGGGCCCCGATCTCCGGGGCGTCCAGGCCCGCGGCGCGGAGCAGGGCCTCCTGTCCGGCGTACTGCTCCAGGCAGCCCCGGCCCCCGCAGCGGCAGGCGGGACCGTCAGGGGAGACCACCACGTGGCCCAGCTCTCCGGCCAGGCCGCGGGCGCCCCGGAAGAGCGCGCCGCCGACCACCAGGCCGGCGCCGACGCCGATCTCCCCCGAGACGTGCAGGAAGTCGTCGTGTCCGGCGCCGAACCACAGCTCGCCCAGGGCGGCGAGGTTGGCCTCGTTCTCCACGGCCAGGGGAAGGGCCGTGGAACCCGTCCCGGGCAGGTCGTCGAAGCGGACGTCGCGCCAGCCGAGGTTCGGGGCGCTGTGCAGCAGGCCGCCGTCCACCGGGCCGGGGACCGCGAGGGCGGAGCCGGCGATCACCAGCCCGGCCGAACGCGCTTCGTCCACAGCCCTGTGGATAAGTTTTCGCAGGCGGGCAAGGGTTTCCACAGGCGATGCGGACCGGTTGTCCACAGCCTGTGTACAACGCGCCCGTACGGCGAGCGTGAGATCCACGATGCACGCGGAGAGGTAGTCGACGTTGATCTCCAGCCCGAGCGCCGCGACCCGCTCGCCGCTCAGGCTGACCGCGGTGCCGGGCCGGCCTCGCTCGCCGTCCCGCAATGTCCCCGTCTCGGCCACCATGCCCGCCCCGATCAGGTCGCCGATCATCTTGGAGACGGTGGTCTTGGTCAGGCCGGTGATCTCGGAGAGCGCGGCCCGGGTGACCGGCCCGCTCCGGCGGACCTCGCCGAGGACCACCCCGAGGTTGCGGGCGCGCATCGAGTCATGGCGTACGGCCTGCGTCATGGCACATCCACCCCTTGACGTTCTCATCTCCTGGGCACATATTAAGTCCATTAAGTGGATTAAATCGGAGGACCGTCCATGAACGCCTACACGCCCACCCCGCAGGACCGCTTCACCTTCGGCCTGTGGACCGTCGGATGGCAGGCCCGCGACCCGTTCGGCGACGCCACCCGGGCCGCGCTCGACCCGGTGGAGACCGTCCACAGGCTCGCCGAGCTCGGCGCGTACGGAGTGACCTTCCACGACGACGACCTGCTGGCCGTCGAGCCCGACCGGGACAAGGCGATCGAGCGCTTCAAGGGCGCCCTGGCGGAGACCGGGCTGAAGGTCCCCATGGCCACCACCAACCTGTTCACCCACCCGGTCTTCAAGGACGGCGCGTTCACCAGCAACGACCGAGACGTCCGGCGCCACGCGCTGCGCAAGGTGATCCGCAACATCGATCTGGCCGCCGAGCTGGGCGCGACCACCTACGTCTGCTGGGGCGGCCGGGAGGGCGCCGAGTCCGACGCGGCCAAGGACGTCCGGGCCGCGCTCGCCCGCTACAAGGAGGGCATGGACCTGCTGACCTCCTACGTGATCGACAAGGGCTACGACATCCGGTTCGCCCTGGAGCCCAAGCCGAACGAGCCGCGCGGCGACATCCTGCTCCCGACCGTCGGTCACGCCCTGGCCTTCATCAACGAGCTGGAGCACCCCGAGCGGGTCGGTCTCAACCCCGAGGTGGGCCACGAGCAGATGGCCGGGCTGAACTTCGTGCACGGCGTCGCCCAGGCTCTGTGGCACGGCAAGCTCTTCCACATCGACCTGAACGGCCAGCACGGTCCCAAGTACGACCAGGACCTCATCTTCGGCCACGGCGACGTGAAGAGCGCGTTCTTCCTGGTCGACCTGCTGGAGAACGGCGGCTACGACGGCCCCCGGCACTTCGACTACAAGCCGCTGCGCACCGACGACGCCGCCGACGTGTGGGACTCGGCCGCCGCCAACATGCGGACCTACCTGATCCTCAAGGAGAAGTCCACGGCCTTCCGCGCCGACCCGGAGGTGCGGGAGGCGCTGGCCGCCAGCCGCGTCGGCGAGCTGTCGGAGCCCACGCTCGCCCCCGGCGAGACCCTCGACGACCTGACCCGCGACGACTTCGACCTGGACGCCGCCGCCGAGCGCGGTTTCCACTTCACGCGGCTGAACCAGCTCGCCCTGGAGCACCTGCTCGGAGTGCGGGGATGACGCTCGTGGCCGGGGTGGACTCCTCCACCCAGAGCTGCAAGGTGGTGATCAGGGACGCCGGGACGGGCGCCCTGGTCCGGCAGGGCCGGGCGGCCCATCCGGAGGGGACCGAGGTCGATCCCGAGGCCTGGTGGGCGGCGCTGCACGAGGCGGTCGAGGCGGCGGGCGGGTTGGACGACGTGGCGGCGCTGAGCGTGGCGGCGCAGCAGCACGGCATGGTCTGCCTCGACGAGTCCGGAGAAGTCGTCAGAAAGGCGCTGCTCTGGAACGACACCCGGTCGGCGCGGGCCGCCGCGGACCTGGTGGACGAGCTGGGCGGACCGCAGGCGTGGGCCGAGGCCGTCGGCAGCGTGCCGGTCGCCTCGTTCACGGTGAGCAAGTTGCGCTGGCTGGCCGAGCACGAGCCGGACAGCGCCCGCCGCACCGCTTCGGTCTGCCTGCCGCACGACTGGCTGACCTGGCGGCTGGGCGGGGCGGCCGGAGAGCTCGTCACCGACCGGGGTGACGCCTCCGGCACCGGCTACTGGTCCCCCGCGACCGGTTCGTACCGCGAGGACCTGCTCCAGGCCGCCTTCGGCTCCGTACCGCAGCTCCCCCGGGTGCTGGGCCCCCGGGACGGCGCGGGCGAGGTCCGCCTCGCCCGCTCCCCGGTCCCGGGCTCCACCGGAACCGTCCCGGTCCCGGACGGGATACGGCTCGCGCCCGGGACCGGGGACAACATGGCGGCCGCCCTCGGTGTGGGGGCGCGGCCGGGAGACGTGGTGGTCTCGATCGGGACGTCGGGGACGGCGTTCGCGGTCGCGGAGGAGCCGAGCGCGGACCCCGGCGGGGCCGTCGCCGGGTTCGCCGACGCGACCGGACGGTTCCTGCCCCTGGTGTGCACGCTCAACGCGGCCCGGGTGCTCGACGCCGCCGCCCGGATGCTCGGAGTCGGTCTCGACCGCCTGGACGAGCTGGCGCTCTCCGCGCCCCCGGGCGCCGGCGGGCTGGTCTGCGTGCCGTACCTGGAAGGGGAACGGACCCCCAACCTGCCGGACGCCACCGGCTCGCTGCACGGGCTGACTCTGGCGACCGCGACCCCCGCCCACCTGGCCAGGGCCGCGGTCGAGGGCATGCTCTGCCACCTGGCCGACGCGTTCGACGCCCTGGGGCTGGACCCGGCCAGGGTGCTGCTCGTCGGGGGCGGGGCGAGGTCCCAGGCGGTGCGGCGGATCGCCCCGGCGGTCTTCGGGCGGCCGGTGGTCGTCCCGGAACCGGGGGAGTACGTCGCCGACGGGGCGGCCCGGCAGGCCGCCTGGCTGCTCGCCGGCTCCGCGGAGCCCCCCGCCTGGGAGACCGGCGCCTCCGAGCGCCACGAGGCCGGCCTCGCGGACTCGGTGAGGGCCCGCTACGCCGAGGTCCGAAGCCGGGGCTGAGCGCCGCGCCCCGGGGGGCGCGGGCGGCCGCCGGACTCCGCCGCCCCCGGTGCGGGGAGACGAACCGCGAGGGGTGGATTGCGCGGGGGACGGCGGGGCAGGCGTGCGGGTGCCCGGGACTCAGGGACGGGTCAGGGTCGGGTCAGGGGTCGATCCGGATGCCCGGACGGGCCGCCGGGGAGAGGGTTGGGACATGCTCCGGTTGAAGATGCTCTACCCCCTGATCGCCTGCGCGGGAATCCTGGTGGCGGCCGTCGTCGCCGTGATCGGCCAGCTCGACCCCGACCCGTACCTGGACCCGCTCAACCTGACGATCAGCGAGTACGCCGTCCTGGACCGGGGCGGTGCGACCGAGTTCGCCATGGTCTCGCTGGGGATCGCGTCGCTCGCGCTGGTCGCGGGGCTGCGGGTGGCGAAGGCGCCGGTGGGGGCGGCGGCGGAGCGGCTGATGCTGGCGTGGAGCGGGGCGCTGGTGCTCATCGCGGTCGTGCCGACCACCGCGCCCGGGCTGGTGCTGGACGCCGGCGCTCAGGTGCACCGGTACGTCTCGGTCGCCGCGTTCGTCGCGATGCCCCTGGCGGGGGCGCTGATGGTCTCGCGCTTCGACCGGGACGAGCGGTGGCGGGCGGTGGCCAGGCCGGTGGAGTGGCTGGCCCTGGCCGGCGGGTTCGGGCTGCTGGCGATCACCTATGTCGCCCTGCCCGGGGACCGGGTGCTGATCGGGTTGGTCGAGCGGCTGCTGCTGGGAGCAGAGGTCGCGCTGGTCGGGCTGCTGGCCGTCCGGCTGCTCCAGCTGACCTGGGTCCGGGGCACCCGCGCCGCACAGGTCACAGTGGGCTGACTTGTCACTGTGCATGACTATTTCATGACATGTCACGAATAGGACACGGATATCTGGACCAGGCAGTGCTATCCTCGTCGCCGGTCTAGCGATCGCCCGGAGGGGTCCTCTCCTCTGGCGCCCCCGGAGCGAACCGTCGAGGTGACATGGCATCGAGCAGGTCCATCCGGTTCAAGGTCTCCGTGCTCCTGGCGATTCCCCTCACCTCGCTGGTGGCGTTGTGGGGCTTCTCCGCCGTCACGACCGTGGGCGACGCGGTCGGCATGCTCAACGTCGCCACGCTGGACGAGGCGATCATCAGGCCCGGTGACGCGCTCCTGGGCAACCTCCAGCGCGAGCATCTCCTCTCCGCCGAATATCTGGCCACCCGTTCGGAGGCGGACCGTTCCACGCTGATCGGCCAGCGCACCGTGACCGACCAGGCCAGGGCCAGGCTCCGCGAGGAGTCGGCCGCCGACTCCGTGCAGTCGGCCCTGACCCCGGAGATGAAGGTCCTGTTCGACTCGATGATGACCCGCATCGAGCAGCTCGACGCGCTCCGCGCCAGGATCGACGAGGACCGGATCGGGATCACCGAGCTGACCGAGAAGTTCGCGCTGATGCCCGACGTGTTCCAGCGGCTCACCCAGAGCATGGCGATCGACAACGATCCCGAGACGCGCGGCGTGATCATGCTCGGCTACTCCAAGGACTTCCTCACCCGGCAGCGCGCGATCGCCGCCGGGGCACTGGCGGTGGAGCGGCCGCTCTCGCCCGAGGAGCTGCGCCTGTTCTCCCGCTTCGCCGCCACGCACTCCTTCCTCATGAAGCAGGGCCTGGCGGACCTGAGCTCCGAGGAACTGCGCGCCCCCTTCGCAGAGGTGGCGGCCTCGCCGTTGCACGACCGTTTCATGGCGATGGAGGAGCGGCTGCTGTCCGGCGCCACCGTGCCGCACAGCGAGTGGCGGTCCGTCACGGACCAACTGGAGGCCGCCTTCCAGACCAAGGTCACCGCGGCCACCGTCATCCTGGTCGAACGGGCCGGTCCTCCCGCCATCACCATCTTCGTCAAGGCCGGCGTCGCGGGCTTCGTCGGGCTCCTGGCGGTCATCGCCTCGCTGGTCGTCTCCTACCGGGTGGGCCGCGGCCTCACCCGGGAGCTGGGCGGGGTACGGCAGGCGGCCACGGAGGTGGCGGAGGTCCGGCTCCCCCGGGTCATGGAGCGGCTGCGCCGGGGCCAGGCGGTGGACGCGGCGGCGGAGGCGCCCCCGCTGGAACCGCTGGGCAGCACCGCCGAGGTCCACGCCGTCACGGCCGCGTTCGACAGCGTCCGGCGCCGCGCGCTGGACGCCGCGGTGGAGCAGGCCAGGCTGCGCGAGGGCGTCGCCCAGTCCTTCCGCAACCTCGCCCGGCGCAAGCAGAGCCTGCTGCAGCGCCAGCTCAAGCTCCTCGACGGGATGCAGAAGCAGACCGAGGACCCCGAGACGCTGGAGGCCCTCTTCAAGCTCGACCACCTCACCACCCGCATGCGGCGCCACGCCGAGGGCCTGGTGATCCTGTCCGGCGGGGCGGCGGGCCGCAAGTGGCGCTCGGCGGTCCCGATGGAGGACGTGCTGCGCGGCGCGGCCGCCCAGGTCGAGGACTACGCCCGGGTGCGGATCTACCCGATGCCGGGCAGCACGCTGACCGGTGGCGCGGTGGCGGACCTGATGCACCTGTTCGCCGAGATCATCGAGAACGCGACGGTCTTCTCCCCGCCCGGCGCAGAGGTGTCGGTCCGGGGCGAGCTCGTGGGCCGGGGGTTCGCGGTCGAGATCGAGGACCGGGGACTCGGCCTCGCCCCGGAGAAGCGCGATGCGATCAACGCGCGGCTGGCCAGCCCGCCGGAGTTCGACCCGGCGGAGACCGATCGGCTCGGTTTCGCGGTGATCGGCATCCTGGCCGCGCGGTACGGGATCAACGTGGTGCTGAGGTCCTCGCCGTACGGGGGGACCGGGGTGGTCGTCCTGATCCCCGAGACGCTGCTGGGCGAGCCGGAGCCGGTGCAGCCGCCGCGGCCGAAGGCCGGCGCGGTGGCCGAGCTCGCCGGTGCGAGCGCGCCCGGTGACACCGCCGAGCCCGCTCGGTCCACCGGGCAGGTGCCGGCGCGGGCGCACGCGGCCACGGACGTGTGGAGGACGTCGCAGCGGCGCAACGGCGGCCTGCCCCGCAGGGTGCGCCAGACGAACATGTCGCCGCGGCTGCGGCAGGAACCCGAGGCGGTTCCGGCGGCCGGGCCGGAGACCGGACCCCTGGCGGGGACCGGATCCCCGGCGGCGGCCGGATCCACGGCCGGAGCGGAGACTTCCAGGAACGAGGAGAGATCGCCGGAGGAGGCGAGGGCGTTGCTGAGCTCGCTGCAGTCGGGGTGGCGGCGCGGGCGGTCGGAGAGCGAACACAACGGTGGGGAAGGGGCTTGACCACGTGCCGGGTGAGCTGTATTGGCTGTTGGACGACTTCGTCACGAGCGTGGCGGACGTCTCACACGCGCTGATCCTGTCCAACGACGGACTGATGATGGCCTCGTCGAGAGGACTGAGCAAGGAGGACGCCGATCATCTGTCGGCGGTGGCCTCTGGCTTCCAGAGCCTGGCCAAGGGAACGAGCCTGCAGTTCGGCGGTGGATCCGTACGGCAGACCATGGTGGAGATGGACTCCGCGTTCCTGTTCGTCACCTCGGCCGGGCAGGGCAGTTGCCTGTGCGTCATGACGACGGGGGCCGCGGACGTCGGGCTGATCGCCTACGAGATGGCCAGGCTGGTCGGCCGGGTCGGGCAGCATCTGGCCACCGGCCCCAGGGCGGCGGGACAATGAGCGACGAGATCGAGTGGATCGACGAGGAGGCGGGACCGGTCGTCCGCCCCTACGCCATGACCGGCGGCCGGACCAAGCCGTCCTCGACCGCGTTCGACCTGCTCTCGATGGTGGTGGCGACCGGAGCGGAGATCTCTCCCAGGGCGCACCTCGGCTCGCAGCACCGGCGGCTGCTCAGCCTGGTCGGCCGGGCCCGGCCGATCGCGGAGATCGCCTCGGACGTGCAGCTGCCGATCGGGGTGATCAGGGTCCTGCTGGGCGACCTCCTGGATCAGGGTCTGATCCTGGTCCGGCAGCCGATGCCCGCGACCGCCTCGCCCGCGCAGAGCCTCCTGCAGGAAGTGATCAACGGGTTGCGCGCCCTGTGACGCCGCGGTGAGCCTTCACGGGGCTCCCTCCCTCGGGGAAGAGGGAAGGAGCCCCGCGGCGGGCGTGTGCTAGGACTGGCTCGCGGTCAGCACCTTCAGGGAGTGCTCCACGAGCGTGATCAGCACGGTCTTGGCCGACGCGCGGCGCCGTACGTCGCACATGAGCACCGGGACGTCGGGGTCCAGGTCCAGGGCGGAGCGCACGTCCTCGGTGTCGTAGCGGTCGGCGTCGTCGAAGCAGTTGACCGCGACGATGAACGGCGTGCCGCGCTGCTCGAAGTAGTCGATCGAGGGGAAGCAGTCGGTCAGCCGCCGGGTGTCGGCCAGCACGACCGCGCCCAGCGCGCCGTAGGACAGCTCGTCCCACATGAACCAGAAGCGTTCCTGGCCGGGCGTTCCGAACAGGTAGACGACCAGGCCCTCCCTGATCGTGATGCGGCCGAAGTCCATCGCGACCGTGGTGGTGGTCTTGCCCTCCACGCCGTCGGTGTCGTCGATGCCGATGCCGCGGTCGGAGAGCACCTCCTCGGTGCGGAGGGGACGGATCTCGCTGATCGCGCCGACGAGCGTGGTCTTGCCCACACCGAAGCCGCCCGCGATGAGGATCTTGAGCGCGACGGGTTCGTCAGAGGGCTCGAAGTCCATTGATCACTTCCTTGAGAATGCGCTCACTCGCCGAGGCGCGTCCGATGGATATGAGGCCGTGGTCCTGCAGATCGCCCAGGAGGACGCGGACCACGCCGAGCGGCAGGCCGAGCTCCGAGGCGACGTCTGCGACCGAGGTCGCGGTGGTGACCAGGGCGAGGATGCGTTCCTGTTCCGGTCCGGGGACGAACCCTCCGGACGGCGCGGCCCCGGTCGCGGTGACCAGGGCGACCAGGTCCAACGCGTCGCCGGAGGACCGGGTGCGGCCTCCGACGAGCGCGTAGGGCCGGACCACGGGTCCGGCCTCCTCATCCATCCAGTGGGTCATGACAAGCCTTGGCGTGGATTGGCCGATATGTGCTGTCCGACCCTCTTGACCAGCATCGCCATCTCGTAGGCGATGTGGCCGACGTCGGCGTCGGAGTTGCTCAGCACGGCGAGGCAGGTTCCCTGCCCGGCGGCCGTGACGAACAGGAACGCCGACTCCATCTCCACGATGGTCTGGCGGACGTCGCCGCCGCCGAAATGGCGTCCGGCCCCGCGCGCAAGGCTCTGGAAACCGGCGGCGACGGCGGAGAGATGCTCGGCGTCCTCCCGGTTGAGACCCTGGGAGAAGCCGACGGCGAGCCCGTCGGTGGACAGGATCACCGCCTGCCGTACCGCGCCCACCCTGCTGATCAGGTCGTCGAGGAGCCAGTTGAGTTCGCCGGTGTTGCTTAGTTTCCCGGCCATGTGACCTCCTCTGTAGGACTTGTGACCATGATGCCGTGTCTGGTGTCCTCGCTCCGCCCGGTCACGTGTCCTCCTTTTCGCCGCTCTTGTCGGATGCGAAGTCGTTTCCGTGGTCCTCGCGCCCGCGTCGCGTGCCCGCCTGGAAGGCGGAGAACAGCGCACGGGCCTCCTCCGGCCGGCGTCCGGCCGGTTCGGGTTCCGGCTCCCGCCCGGCGGGTCCGGTGGACCCGCCGGGTCCGTCCGGGGCGGGGTCGTCCTGGCGGAGCTGGGGGGCGAGGTTCGCCTGCCGTACGCGGCGGGGCAGGTTCCCGGGGCCGGTGGTCTCGCGAACCGGCGCTTCCGCGTCGTCCGTACGGCTCGTGCCGCCCGTGCCCGCCGCGCGGCTCGGGTCGGCGACCACGGTGAGCGTCGGCGCCGCGAGGGGCGGGGAGGCCGGTTCGGGGTTACGGGGAACCGTCCTGGTACGGCGGGGCAGGCCGGTGCCGGCGGAAGGGGCCGGAGCCAGCGCGGCCGTGGAGGCGGCCTCGGGGAGCTCGGCACGCCCGGTGAGCCGCTCGGCGGTGACGGAGACGGGGGCGGCCTCGGCGATCACGCCGCGTGGGATGAGCACGATGGCCGTGGTGCCGCCGAACGAGGACGCGCGCAGGACGATCTGGATCCCGTGCCGGGCGGCGAGCCGCCCCACCACGAACAGGCCCAGCCGGTCGCTGTCGGCCAGGTCGAACTCCGGCGGGTCGGCCAGCCGCGCGTTGATCTCCGCGTACTCCGCCGAGCCCAGGCCGAGCCCCCGGTCCTCCACCTCGACGGCGAAGCCGTTGGCCACCATCTCACCGCGCACGGTGACCATGGTCTGCGGCGGAGAGTAGACCGTGGCGTTCTCGATCAGCTCGGCGATGAGGTGGGCGATGTCGGCGACGGCCCCCCCGTCGAGCATGACGTCGGGCAGCGGCGCCACGTTGACCCGCTTGTAGTCCTCCACCTCGGCGATGGCCGCCCGGACGGCGTCGACCACCGGCACCGGCCTGTGCCAGACCCGGCCGGGCGCGGCCCCGGACAGGATGATGAGTCCCTCCGCGTGGCGGCGCATGCGCGTGGTCAGGTGGTCCAGCCGGAACAGGTCGTCGAGGCTGTCGGGGTCGGTCGCCCGGCGCTGCATGCTGTCCAGCAGGGCGAGCTGGCGGTGGAGCAGACCCTGCTTGCGGCGGGCGAGGTTGACGAAGACCTGGCTGACGCCGCGGCGCAGGCGCGCCTGGCCGACGGCGGCCTCGACCGCGGTGCGCTGCACCGAGCCGAAGGCGCGGGCCACGTCGCGGATCTCGGCGGAGCCCCTCGGCTCGATGGCCGGGGCCTCGGCTTCCACGTCCACCTCCTCGCCGTGCCGGAGCCGTGTGACCAGCCGCGGGAGCCGTACGTCCGCCAGGTCGAGCGCGGTGGAGCGGAGGCCGGCCAGCTCGCCGGCGAGGCGGCGGCCGAAGCGGACCGAGATGACGATCGAGGCGATCACCGCGACCAGGCCGGCGCCGCCCGCGACGGCGATCCGGATCACGATGCCGGTGGCCAGCGACCCGGACTGCTCGGCCAGCGCGGTTCCGGAGGCGGCGCCGAGCCGGTCGAGCCAGTTCGCCAGGGGGTTCACGACTTCCGACCAGCGCCCGGCCTCGGCGGGCAGCCGGTCCCCGGTCCCCGAGACGATGGCCCGCTCCATGGCGGTGAACTTCTCGAAGGCGGTGGAGCTGAGGGTCTCCCGGTAGGGCCTGCCGAGGGTGACGTCCAGCGCGGACAGGCCGCGCGCGTGCAGGAACTCGCGGGTGGCGGCGTACTCGGCGAAGGCGGTGCGCTCCTCGGGGGAGAGCCGGGAGTCGATCAGCGCGCCGCTGATCAGAGCGCTCTCCCTGGCCATCATCTCCCGGGCGTTGCCCATCACCTGCATCGCCGTGGCCTGCTGGAAGACCATCAGGTCGGGGACGGCGACGAGCTGGCTGTACAGCAGGAAGACCGAGTCGAGGATCTGGTTGTAGCTCGACAGCACGCTCAGCCGGGTGCTCTGCCCGTCGTCGATCCCGGCCCGGATCTCCCGGAGCCCGTCGAGTTTGCCGAGCGTCTCGTTCACGGAGACGCGGAGTTCGGCGGTGGCCGGCCGGTACCCTCGCGCGGCGTCCCGGAACCGCCTGACCGCCAGGTCGGTACGGCTGCGCTGCTCGCCGATGCCGCTGGTGAGGACCCGCGAGGTGATCGCCACCGACGACTGGGACCGCTCGGCCTGGAGCTGGCTCCCCAGCTCGGTGGAGGCCGCGCCGACCATCTCGTAGAGGGCGTCGGCCCTGAGCAGGGCGGTGCCGTCGCCGACGGTGAGGTTGAGCACGAAGCCCCACAGCGCGCTCAGGGAGAGCAGGGGCAGGAGCAGCAGCAAGAAGATCTTGAACCGAATCGAGCGGTTTCCAGAGCCCATGCCCACTCGTCCCAACCTCTGAGTGTGTGGAGGCTTGCGCTGTTCGGGGATGAAATGCGCCTCCGGAAGATCGGACAGGAGACTAGCACCGATTAACGTTTTGGCGCAGTGGAGGATCCGCATCTGTCCTGTTTCCGCTGGCAGTGTCCCTACCGCCGGTGTATCCGTGGGGTGCGGAGTTCCTTCGGGTTTCACCCGGCGTTGGCCGGAGGTTCGCGGCGGCCTCGTTAGAGTCCGGGGCTTGTGAGTGAGCGCAGCGAGCCGATGGGTACGGCAGCTTGCTCGCAGGTCCGACGGAGGAGGGCTTGTGAGTGAGCGCAGCGAGCGAGCCGATGAGTACAGCAGCTTGCTCGCAGGTCCGACGGAGGAGGGCTTGTGAGTGAGCGCAGCGAGCGAGCCGATGAGTACAGCAGCTTGCTCGCAGGTCCGACGGAGGAGGGCCTGTGAGCGTCGCCGCCCCCGTCCGGACGGCCTTGCCCGGGGAGGCCGGCCGCGATCCGTTCTTCGACAACGCCAAGTTCCTGGCGATCGTGCTGGTGGTCTCCGGGCATCTGATCGAGGACCTGAGGGACGTGGGGGTGGCGCGTGCGGCGTACTTCTACGTCTACCTGTTCCACATGCCGCTGTTCATCGTGCTCAGCGGTTACCTGTCGCGGAATTTCACCTTCTCTCCCGGCAAGGCGCGCAAGCTGATCAGTACGCTCGCCGTGCCGTACGTGATCTTCGAGCTGGCCTACACCCTGCCCCGGCTGATCATGTACGGCAGGCTCGACATCAGCCTCCTCGACCCGTACTACCTGACCTGGTTCCTGATGTCGTTGTTCCTGTGGAGGCTGTCCACGCCGGTCTGGCAGCAGCTCAGGTGGCCGCTGGCGGTCGCGGTGGGGCTCTCGCTGCTGTCGGGGACGAGCGCCCTGCCCGACGAGCTGTCGATGAACCGCACGCTCGGCCTGCTCCCGTTCTACGTGCTCGGCCTGATGCTCCGGCCCGAGCACTTCGCCGGGCTCAGGCGGCGCGCGGTCCGGATCGCCGGAGCGGTCACGCTGGCGGCCGGGGCCGCGCTCGCGCTGGCCGTGCACGCCGAGGTGAAGACCGAGTGGATCCGCTGGCGGCACGCGAACGAGGCGATCGGGGTGGACGACCTCACCGGGAGCCTGATCCGGCTGGGCCTGCTGGCCGCGGGCGCGCTCCTGGTCGCGGCGTTCCTGGCCGTGACCCCGTCCCGCCGGACCTGGTACTCCGGCCTGGGCGCGGCGACCATGTACGCCTACCTGCTCCACGGGTTCGTGGTGAAGGTCGCCGAGCGGTTCTACGGCGACTGGGCCGCGACCGTGCCGGGAGTGGCCGTCGTCGCGGCCTTCGGGGTCGGGCTCGCCGCGCTGCTGTGCACGCCGCCGGTGCGGAGGGCGGCCCGCTGGGCGGTCGAGCCCCGGATGAGCTGGGCCTTCACCAGGCTGAGGCGTCCCGCGTGAGCGGACCGCGCTCGCCGGGCCGGGGTGGCGGGCGCGGGGTGCGGGGTGTGCGGCGGGCGGAGACCGGGGCACCGGAAGCGGGAACGGAAACGGGAAGGGTGCGGGAAACGGCCGCGGGAACGCGGTGCCGGGCCCGTTCGTTGCCGGGGCGGGACGAACGGCGCGGGCCGCGACGGGGGCCGGTGGCGTCCGGCCCGCCCCCGGCGGGTGGTGGAGCCGGACCCGTCGGAGTAGCGTCCGCATGCAGGATTCCGCTCGGTGACGGTCCGGGGGTGCGCGTGGTCGGAAAGCAGGGCAGGGTCACCGGCAGGATCGGCCCTGGTCTGGTCGGTGAGGTGATGCTCCAGGTCCGCGGGGGCGTCGAGGCCTTCTACGCGCACCCCACCGTCCCCGACGAGGAGATCTCCGTGGGCTCCATCATCGTCGTCGTGGAGTACTTTCCGCCCCGGACCGTCTACGTCGCCCGCGCGCTCGCCTGACTCCCCCTCTCCCGCACCGTGGAGGTCACGATGCCTACGGAATTCCTCGTCATCGGCGGGATGGCCGTCGCCGCCGTCCTCGTTCTCATCCTGTTGTTCAAGGCGATCTGGCGGGTGGCCGAGCCGAACGAGGCGTTGATCATCTCCGGGCTGGGCGCCCGCGGGAAGTCCGAACTGGCCGACAGCCTGGGATTCAAGATCGTCACAGGCAAGGGCACGGCCGTGCTCCCCGGCTTCCAGACCGCCCGCCGGCTCCGGCTGGACAGCCGCGCCGCCAACCTCCAGGTCTCCTGCGTCACGCAGCAGGGCATCCCGGTGGTCGTGAAGGGCGTGGTGATCTACAAGGTCGGCGACGACCTGCACTCCATCGCCAACGCCGCCCGGCGCTTCCTCGACCAGCAGGACTCGATGAACGGAGCGATCCACGAGCTGTTCACCGGCCACCTGCGCTCGATCATCGGCAACCTGACCGTCGAGGACCTCATCCTCAACCGCGAGCGCCTGACCGGCGAGACCCGGGCCTCGGCCGCCGACGAAATGATCAAGCTCGGCCTGATCGTCGACTCCCTGCAGATCCAGGAGATCGACGACGAGACCGGTTACATCACCAACCTCGGCAAGCCGCACGCCGCCAGGATCGCCGCCGCCGCCCGCATCGCCGAGGCCCAGCGCGACCAGGAGGCCACCGAGGCCGAGCAGATCGCCGCCGCCAACAAGGCCGCCGCCTGGCGCGACGCCCAGATCAAGCAGGCCTCCTACCAGGCCGAGATCGACGAGGCCCAGGCTCGCTCCCGCCAGGCCGGGCCTCTCTCGGAGGCCTCGGCCCGCCAGGAGGTCGTGGTCCAGGAGACCCGCGCCGCCGAGCTGGAGGCCGCCCTGGCCGAACAGCGGCTCCAGGCGCAGGTCCGCAAGCCCGCCGACGCCAAGGCCTACGAGACCGTGACGCTCTCGCAGGCCGAGCGCGACGCCCGCATCGCCCAGGCCGAGGCCGAGGCCCGCGAGACCGAGCTGCGCGCCGCGGCCCAGGCCTCCCAGGTCAAGCAGGCCGCCGCAGCCGAGGCGGAGTCGGTACGGCTGCGCGGTGAGGCCTCCGCGGCGGCGACCAAGGCGACCGGTCTCGGCGAGGCCGAGGCCGCCAAGGCCCGCGGCCTGGCCGCAGCCGAGGCGGCGAAGGCGCAGGGACTCGCGGAGGCCGAGGCGGCCAAGGCGAAGGGCCTGGCCGAGGCCGAGGCGATCCGCGCCCGCTCCGAGGCCCTGGCCGAGAACCAGGAGGCGGTCATCGCCCAGCAGCTCGCCGAGAACTGGCCCAGGATCGTGGAGGCGGGCTCGAAGGCGTTCGGCAACGTCGATCACATGGTCGTCCTGAACGGCGCCCAGGGCATCGAGGAGATGCTGGCCAAGGCTCTGACCCTCGGGGGCACCGGGCTCGGCCTCGCCCGGTCCCTCCTGAACGGCGGCGCCCCCGCCGCTCCGGTTCCCAACGGCTCCGCGCCCGACGTCACGCAGAAGGCCGTGGACACCGCGTCCTGACCTCCCCTGGGAGCCCCGGTCGCCCCGTGGTGACCGGGGCTCCCGTACGGCGGCTCAGCCCACCGGTTCGAACTCGGCGAGCATCTTCTCCAGGGCCTGCTGGTCGGGACCGACGAACGCGTCGGCGGCGGGCGCCGCGGCGAGCGTGTCGAGGAACTGCGATGTACGGCCTGCCGCGGGCGGGAGGTGGGTGCTGAGGATGACGTCGGGGTCGGCGGCGTGCAGGGGGCGCAGGGTGGCGAGGTAGGTCTGCCGGTCGACCATGTGCACCCAGGGGCTGTCGACCGCGGCCCAGAGCAGCTGGGCGGAGCGCAGCTCGTCGGCCGGGACGTTCCCGGCCTCGTCGCTCTCGGCCAGCTCCGCCGAGGGCAGGGGCGCGCCGAAGCAGTCCGAGCTGAAGCAGGCCCGTGACGCGTGGTCGAAGAAGCCCATTGTGGCAGGGCTGTCGTACAGCGGCGGGCGGAAAGCGGTCAGCATGCGGTCGCCCACGTCGAAGGACTGTCCCGGGTTGAGCAGGTGAACCCGGTCCAGCGGGAGCGGTCGCTCGGTCGTCATGATTCCCACGCTGAGGAAGGTGGTCACCACCTTCGCTCTCGGAGCGGCCCGGAGCAGGTCGAACAGCCCTCCGGTATGGTCCCGGTCGGGGTGGGTCAGCCAGATCCAGCGCACATCACCCGGATCGACGACCGAGCCGAGCGCGTCGAGGAAGCCCCGGTCGGGCAGGCTGAGGCCGGTGTCGACGACGACGGGCTCGGCGGCGTGCAGGACGAAGCAGTTCACGGCCAGGAAGCCGATTCCGGGCACGGGGAGCGGATCGCTCAGGACGCTGATGTCGGATGTGAGGCGGTGGATTCGCATGGACTCGCCCTCCTCGGACGGTCAGGCTGATCAGAAGGGCACCGGCTGGCCGAGCAGCCCGGCGCCGGTGCCGCGGCCGGACAGGATCCGGCAGAACTCGACGGCGTCGAGGGTGATCTCCTCGCCGCCGCCACCGCCGCGGAAGTGGCCTCCCGCCGGGCCGTACAGGGTGAGGACGTACGGCCGGCCGTGGCGGCGCGCCCACTCGGCGACCACGTCGGCCACGAGGAGGCCGTCGTGGTCGGGGGTGAGCACCATCTCGCGCCCGGTGGCGCGGGAGATGTCGGCGCGGTGCATCCAGGTGTCGCGGGTCAGGATCACGTCGAACAGGTAGCCCAGTCGCCAGTTCTCCGTGACCCCCTCGATCTCCTGCGGCATCGTGACCTGCCGCAGCGGCGCGGGCATCCTGCGGCGGATCCGGGAGGTGCGCGGCGCCGCGGCGGCCAGCCGGTCGAGGAGCTGCCGGTGGGTCAGGTGGGCGCGATCGGCGACCTGCACCTCGGTCATGCAGTCGATGGCGGGCCGCTCTCCGGCCGCCGTGCCCCCGGCCCGGACGACGTGCACGAACTCCCGCACCGAGCAGGTGAACTCCATCATCCCGAGCACGTGGCCGACCATCGCGCGGACGTCCCACGCGGGGCAGTCGGTCGGCTTGGACCAGTCATCGGGCCCCAGCGAGCGGACGAGGTCGACGAAGCGCTCGTTCTCGGTGGCGGTCAGGGCCGCCGCCTGCCGATGTTCGATCATCGGCGCCTGGGTCATCGTCATGATGCGTCACCTGCCTCGGGTTCTCCGGGATGTCGGCGAAGCGCGTCTCCGCGACCTGGCCGGCCGGACCGCGGCGGCCTTCCGGCCGGTCGGGCCGGCGGTGGCCGCGGTCGGCGGGTCCGGTGATCCCGGCGTTCGCCGTGGTGTCTCCGGCCCTTCCGGGACGGCGGAGGCGGTGGACGGCCCCGGCCCCGGAACGGCCCGCCGGAGCGGCGGCGTGCCGGGTTCTCGATGCGGAAGCTACGAAGGAGCGGAAGTGCGAGAGGCGCTTCTCGGGTCGGCCAGGAGGTCCCCGGACGGCTCACTCCTCATCTGCCCCCTGGGGAACGCGCGACACCCCTCACGCGGACATCGAGCCGAGGGCGGCGTCGCCCGCCGCCGCCGGCTCCCGACAGATATCCCCGCCGGCACGGCAGGAGGCGGGCCCGCACCGGCCGGAGAAGGGCGCACACCGCAGCACTGGGAAGGGGTGCACGGCGACGCCTCCGAAGAAGCCCGGGAAAATCTTGGAAGTCGCTGTAACAAACCCCCGGGATCGCCCCTCTTATCTGACGAACCCACCGAACAGAATGGAAAAGCAGATGAGCGACTTCGACGTCACCGCCACCGACTACTACGACACCGACGGCGACGGCGGCACCGACGCCCAGCTCATCGACACCGACGGCGACAACGTGGCCGACGAGGAGCGCTACGACACCGACGGCGACGGCGTCACCGACGTGGTCTACCTCGACCACGACGGCGACGGCTACGCCGACGAGGTCCGCGTCGACCTCAACGGCGACGGCGTCTCCGACTACACCGAGTACACCGGTCCCTTCCCCACCGCCTGACCCCGCCTGCCGCGTCCGCCACCGGGCCGGAGCCCCGCGGGACGACATCCGGCCGGTCGGCTCAGACGGCTTTGAGGAAGCCCGAGTCGACGGCGAACTCCGCGCCGGTGGTGCTGGCCGAGCGCGGCGAGACGAGCAGGGCGACCACGTCGGCGATCTCCTGCGGATCCGCCAGGCGGCCGGTGGTCAGCTTCATCATCTCCGGCGCCACGCTGTCCATCACGGCGTCGCGGTCGGCGCCCGTCGCGGCGGCCAGGATGTCGGCCGCGCCGCCCCCCTCGGTCCACCACGCCGTGCGCGCGGGGCCGGGGGAGACCGTGTTCACCCGGATGCCCTGGGGGCCGAACTCCTCCGACAGCGCCTTGGTGAGGTTGTTCAGGCCGGCCTTGGCCGCGTTGTAGTCGACGTTCATGGGAGCGGGCTGGCGGGCGAGGACGGAGGAGACGTTGACGATCGCGCCGCCGCCGCGCCGGAGCATGAGCGGGACGGCGGCCCGGACCGCGCGGACGACGGAGAAGAGGTTGAACTCGAACATCTCCCGCCAGTCGGCGTCGTCAGGGGTCAGGAAGCCGAAGCGCGGCAGGCTCACCCCGGGCGGCGGGCCGCCGGCGTTGTTGACCAGGATGTCCAGTCCCCCGAACTCCTCCTCCGCGCGGGCCACGACCCGGCCGGGCGCCTCGGGGTCCATCAGGTCGACCGGCACGTGCACCAGGTCCGCGCCGGTCAGCGCGTCCAGTTCGGCGCCGGTCTTGCGGGAGGCGGCCACCACACGGGCGCCCTCCGCCAGCAGTGTGCGCACCACGGCCAGCCCGATGCCCTTGGAGGCGCCGGTGACGACGGCCACCTTGCCGGAAAGCTGCAGATCCATAAGCGGTGTTCCCTTCGCGATCGTTGTGATCACGAAGGTAGTTGGGGCGCCTCCCGAGGACTTGCGGGAATCAGACGTCCCATTGTGGAAGCTTCCGGACATCGATGTGACGTGCCCGCCCGGGGTCGGGACTCCCCGCGGGCCCCGGGCGGCGGCATGCCGTACGGGCGTCAGATCATCACGTGGGCCTCGGGGTGGCCGACGAAGGAGAACTGCGCGCCGCGGGTGAGCTTGTGGTCGTCGGGCTGCCAGGTGTGCATCGCCGGGTCGCCGCTGCGCCAGTAGACGAAGTTGAACCGGTCGGCAGAGTAGATCTTGACGCGGTCCTCCTTCAGCCGGCGGACCAGGCGGGTGTCCTCGCCGCGGGTGACGTCCTCGAAGCCGTAGTGGCGGAACATGTCGGCCTTGCCGAGGAACGTGCCGCCCTGGACCAGCCAGGCGTAACGGTGCTCCAGGCCGGGCATGCGGAGCATCGTGGTGTTGCGGCTCTCGAAGTAGGCGTAGTGGGCGCCCTTGCCGACCAGCTCGGCGTCGGAGTAGTCGAACGCGCGGACCAGGTCCGACAGGTAGTGCGCGCCGTAGAGGTTGTCGTCGTCCATCTTGGCGATCAGCTCGCCCTCGGCGGCGGCGATGCCCATGTTCATGCAGGCGCCCAGGGACATCGACGGGTCGGCCGGGAGCACCACCACGTCGGAGATCCCGGCCATCCGGGCCTTGTCTGCGACGACCACCGGGTCGATGTCCATGCCGTGCAGGACCATCACCAGTTGCAGGGGCCGGTGGATCTGCCGGGCCACCGAGGAGATGGCGTGCTCGATCTGGGAGGGCCGGTTGGTGGGCAGCACCACGGAGACCGAGCGGGTCCTCGGCGTGACGGGCTTGCCGAGGAGCTGGAGGATCTGGTCCACGCGGTGCGAGAACAGGTGCTTGTCGAAGACCTCGCGCATGGCCAGGTGACCCTGGCGGGCGCGGAGCTCGGGGCTGTTGATCAGGTGCAGGACCTGGTTGTAGGACTCCAGCCCGTCGCGGGCGATCGGGATCAGCTCCCCGAAGGTCTCCTCGATGGCCCGGGACCAGCCGGAGACGACCGAGGTCGCGCAGGCCGACAGCTCGAAGACGCGGCGGGCGCACATGGTCGGCGAGTCGAGCACCGAGTTCACGTTGAGGAAGACCTTGTACATCTTGTACGCGGCCAGCATCCGGTCGTACGGCAGCTCGCCCACGATGTGGGGGACGTACTTCTCCGGCCAGGCGTACTTCTCGTCGACCGTGCCGTTGCGGGCGAAGATGTGCAGGCCCAGCTCGCGGATCGGGTCGAGGACGGTCTCCATCTGCTCGCGGCGCTCGGGGTGCTTGTCCCGGAAGTACATGCCCGCGAAGACGACGTCGTGCAGGCGGCCCTGCTTGTCCTGGATCGGGTTGTGCACCCGGGGCTGGGCCGCGAACTGCAGGACGTCGATCCGATCGTGTCCCAGAATCTCGCGATATTTCGGCACCATGTCGCCGTCACACGTGAACACGTAGTCGAACAGCTTGGCCGTGTCGATGAAGAAGTCGAAGTTCGGCGGGTCCTCCTTGTTCCAGAAGACCGTCGGGATCCCCTCCGCACGGCACCAGTCGATCAGTGCGCGCAGCTCCGGCTTGGGCGCGTTGGTCCCGGTCATCTGGTAGCGCCAGCGGCCCTGGTTGCCGTGCCAGGCCGACTCCACGAACAGCAGCTCGGGCCGGCGCTCGGCGAAGATCTCCGGCCAGTCGCGCAGCCCGAACTCGATCTGGTCCCACTCGTACTTGAACGCCATCCGGGAGAAGTCGTCCAGGATGACCGCGACCTTCATGTCCGGCCGCACGATCGGCCCGTCCGGCCATTTCACCTGGGGCACGTCCACGGCCGGTCCCCGGCTGTCGAGCTCGGCGACGACCTCCGCCACCGGCCGCGGCGCCGCGGGTCCCTTGCGGGGCCGCATCGCGGCCTTCAGCTTCCCCGGCAGCCGGACCAGCCCCGGGGTCCCCTTCGACCCGGTCAGCGCCTCGGCCACCCGGTACGGCCGCTGGACCTTGGTCGACTCCAGCTTCCACTGGGCGTAGTCCGCGCGGGCCTCGGCGATCGCCAGGCGCCGCTCCAGGTCCCGGACGCGCTCCTCGAAGCGCTCGATGACCTTGCGGTCCTCGGGCAGCCAGTTGACGGGTCCCAGGCGCTGGAACGCCGGCTCTTCGGGGGTCTCTTCGCTCGCGGGGGAAGTCATGGGGATCGCCTTCGTCCGGGGTCGTGCCAGCGTACGGCGTGCGCCGTACAGAAAGAGCCGTTTTACAGGGATTTGGGCGGTACGGCCTGAGACGCCGGGGAGAGGTTCTCCCCCTCCAGCCAGGAGGTGATCACCCGGGCGATCCGGGGGCCGGCCTTGCCGTCCCAGAGCGGGGGCAGCTCCCCCGAGGGCGTCGCCGCGCCGTCGGCCAGGGCCTTGTCGGCGGCGGCCGGGAGCAAGGCCGGGGTGACCAGGCGGTTGGTCCCGTGGGTGACGGTGACCGGCCGCTCGGTGTTGGGCCGGACGGTCAGGCAGGGCACGCCGAGCATGGTCGTCTCCTCCTGCACCCCGCCGGAGTCGGTGACGACCAGGGACGCGCCCCGGACCAGGGAGAGGAAGTCCACGTAGCCCAGCGGGTCGACGATCAGCAGGTTGCCGCCGGTCACCAGCCCGGCCGCGGCCAGGCGCTCCCGCCCGCGCGGGTGGATCGGGACCACGATCGGCAGGCGCTCGCTCACCTGCAGGACCGCGTCGACCAGTTCCTCGGCGGCGGCCGGGTCATCGACGTTGGCCGGGCGGTGCAGGGTGGCCACGCCGTACCGCTCGGGCAGGCCCAGCCGCTCGCGCACCGGGGCCGGGTCGAGGCGGTCGAGCGCGGAGAACAGGCTGTCGATCATCGGGTTGCCGACGAGGTGGACGCGCGCCGGGTCCACGCCCTCGTTCGACAGGTGGGACAGGGCGTCCGGCGAGGTGGCGAAGAGGATGTCGGACAGGGCGTCGGTGACGACCCGGTTGACCTCCTCGGGCATGCCGCGGTCGAAGGAGCGCAGGCCCGCCTCGACGTGCGCGGTCGGCACGCCGAGCTTGGCGCAGACCAGGATCGCGGCGAGCGTCGAGTTCACGTCGCCGTAGACGACGACCAGCGCGGGGCCGTGCTCCAGCACGACCTCCTCCAGGCCGGTGAGCAGGGCCGCCGTCTGGCGGGCGTGCGAGCCGGAGCCGACGCCCAGGTTGGCGATCGGGTCGGGGAGCCCGAGGTCGGCGAAGAAGACGTCCGACATCAGCGCGTCGTAGTGCTGACCGGTGTGGACGATGCCCTGCCGCACCCCCAGTTCGGCGAGGCCGCGCACGACGGGGGCGGCCTTCACGAAGTTGGGACGGGCGCCCAACACGTGCAGGACGAGGGGATTTTCGGGGGCCTTCTCGGGGGCCGGGGCCGCCTGCGACGGGGCTGAGTCCCGCATTGACCTCGCCTTTCGTGGAGGAGTGGGGCAAACGTTGCCTATGGTACGGTCACGACCGTGGTACCTGACGCCAGTCGGCCGGACTCCTCAGCACCCTCGACGGTTTCCGCGAAGTCGGCGCGTGCCGGTTTGCGCGGACTCCTCAAGGGGTTCGCCCAGCATCCGATCATCGTTTCCCGGGTCGTCGCGACCAAGGTCAAGAGCGACCCCGTGCGTGTCGCCCAGGCCGCCGCGGAGGCACTTCCGCCGCGCCTGCGCCCCGTCGTGGGCAGCGTCGCCTGGCCCGTCGCGCGCCGCCTCAGGCGCACCGTGCGCAAGCTGGGCATGCGCATGGTCCAGGGGCCGTGGAACGAGGCCAAGGAGCACTTCGACGCCGGCCGGATGACCGAGGCCGCCGAGGTGCTCAGGGCGCACTCCAGGTACCCCTTCATCAAGCGCAGGGCCGCCTACTACGCCGGAGAGCTGGCCTCCATCCAGCCCAACCCCATCCCGCCCAAGTCCAAGGTGATCGTGGGCGAGCGGGTCGAGGGCCGCGTGCTGCACTGCGTCACCAACGCGCTGCCGTACACCCAGGCCGGCTACACCGTCCGCACGCACCGGATCGTCACCGCGCAGAAGGCCGCGGGCCTGGACCCGCACGTCGTCACCAGCTGGGGCTGGCCGATGATGCAGGGCCACGCCGACGCCACGCCGTACGAGGAGCTCGACGGGATCCCCTACCACCGGCTGCTGCCCAGCGGCGAGGTGCCGTTCGAGAGCCAGGGGCGGATGATCCGCGGCGCCGGCGAGGTGACCGAGCTGGTCAGGACGCTCCGGCCGCAGGTGATCCACGCCGCGACCGACCACCGCAACGGCTCGGTGGCGCTGGCGGTGCGGGAGCGGACCGGCACGCCCATGGTCTACGAGGTCCGGGGTTTCCTGGAGGAGACCTGGGCCTCCCGCGACCCCAAGCGGGTCGGCAGCCAGCGGCACGTGCTCCAGCGCGACCGCGAGGCGTTCATCATGCGCTCGGCCGACGCCGTGGTCACCCTCGCGGAGACCATGGCCGCCGAGATCGTCGAGCGGGGGGTGCCCCGGGAGAAGATCTATCTGGCGCCCAACGCGGTGGACGACTCCCTGCTGACCGCTTCCTACGACGGTTCGGCGTTCCGCGCGGCGTACGGCATCGGCGACGACGAGATCGTCATGGGTTCGGTGTCGAGCATCGTGGCCTACGAGGGCTTCGCGACGATGATCAGCGCCGCGGCGCTCCTGCGCGACCGGGGCACCCCGGTCAAGGTGCTGCTCGTCGGCGACGGCGCGGAGAGGCCCGCCCTGCTGGAGCAGGTCGAGAGCCTCGGTCTGTCGGACATCGCGATCCTGCCCGGGAGGGTCGGTCCCGAAGAGGCCCTGCAGGCCCAGGCGGCGATCGACATCTTCGTCTGCCCCCGCGAGGACCTGCGGGTTTGCCGACTTGTTACGCCATTGAAACCTGTCGAGGCGATGGCGCTCGGAAAGGCCGTCGTACTCAGCGATCTGCCTGCTCTGTCGGAGCTCGTGGGCACGGACGGCGCGGGGCTGCTGGTCGCCCCCGGGGACCCCGAGGCGCTCGCCAAGGCGGTCGCGGGACTGCGCGACGACCCGGAACGGCGGGCGCTGATGGGTGAGGCCGGCAGGGCCGAGGTCGCCGCGAAACGTACGTGGAGCCGGGTCGCGGAGACGTATCGTGACCTCTACCGCTCGATTGCCGGCTGACTGTCAGGTGACAATCACGGACATCCTTCACGTTTGCCATGCGTTTGGTTGCATCAGGCGTGGCTTGTGCCGAGTTGAGATAACCTTTGCGACCATGAAGTGTTGTTTCCGGCTCCCCAGGGTCTCCCAGTGACCGGCTACGACCTGGCCGTGATCGGTCTGGGCTACGTCGGCATGCCGCTGGCCAAGGAGGCCACGGCCGCAGGGCTGCGCGTCGTCGGTTTCGAGGTCGACTCCCGCAAGGTGGACGCCCTCAACGCCGGGCGCTCCTACATCGACGACCTGACCGACGCCGACCTCGAGCACATGCTGGTCAGCGGCTTCAGCGCGACGCTGGACGAGAAGGTGCTGGCGGAGAGCCGCACCATCGTCATCTGCGTCCCCACCCCGCTGGATGAGGACCACCGGCCCGACCTGTCCGCGGTGGAGGGCGCGACCTCCACGGTCGCGCGCAACCTCTCGGCCGGCTCGCTGGTGGTCCTGGAGTCCACCACGTGGCCCGGCACCACCGACGAGGTCGCCCGTCCCCTGCTGGAGTCCTCCGGGCTCGTCGCGGGCAAGGACTTCCACCTCGCCTTCTCCCCCGAGCGCATCGACCCGGGCAACCCCAAGTTCGGCCTGCGCAACACGCCCAAGGTCGTCGGCGGTTACACCGACGCCTGCCGCGACGTCGCCGCCGCTTTCTACGCGCAGTTCATCGAGCAGGTCGTCTCGGTCAGCGGCACCCGCGAGGCCGAGATGGCCAAGCTCCTGGAGAACACCTATCGGCACGTCAACATCGCCCTCGTCAACGAGATGGCGATCTTCTGCGACGAGCTCGGCATCAACCTCTGGGAGTCGATCGAGGCCGCGGCCACCAAGCCGTTCGGTTTCCAGAAGTTCCTGCCCGGCCCGGGCGTCGGCGGCCACTGCATCCCGGTCGACCCGTCCTACCTGTCCTACACCGTGCGCAAGCTGGGCTACCCGTTCCGGTTCGTGGAGCTGGCCCAGGAGATCAACGAGCGGATGCCGTCCTACGTGGTGGCCCGTGCGCAGCGGCTGCTCAACCGGCACAAGAAGGCCGTCAACGGCTCCAAGGTGCTGCTGCTGGGCGTCACCTACAAGCCCGACATCGCCGACGAGCGCGAGACCCCGGCCCTGCCGGTGGCCCGGGCGCTGCTGGAGCTCGGCGCCGACCTGGTCTTCGCCGATCCCTACGTCAAGGAATGGCAGGTGGACGGCACTTCGGTGCCACGCGAGGAGAACCTCGCCAAGGCGGTCGCCGAAGCGGACATCACGTTGCTGCTGCAGCAGCACGCAGCCTTCGACCTGACGACCGTCGAAGACCACGGCACGCTCGTGCTCGACACCCGAGGCGTGCTCGCCGAGGGTGAACGCGTCGAGCGGCTCTAGCGACGGAGGGCTGCGCGCAGTGCACGTGCTCGTCATGACGGTGGTGCATCACCCCGAGGACGCCCGGATCCTGCACCGGCAGATCCGCGCGCTCGTGGATGCCGGTCATGAGGTCACGTATGCCGCGCCGTACACCGCGCGGGGTGTCATGGCACGGTCCTGGGTCAACGGCGTCGACCTGCCCCGCGCGGCGGAGCGCAGGCGGCTCTCGGCCGTGCGCGCCGCCCGCAAGGTGTTCAAGAGCATGCGCGACCAGGTCGACCTGGTGGTCATCCACGACCCCGAGCTGCTGCTCGCGGTGGCGGGCGTGCGCAGGCGTCCCCCGGTGGTCTGGGACGTGCACGAGGACACCCCGGCGACGCTCTCGCTCAAGCCCTGGCTGCCCGCCTTCCTCCGCCCGCCGGTGCGTTTCCTCGCCCGCCTGCTGGAGGGCACGGCCGAGCGCCACCTGCACCTGCTCCTGGCCGAGACCGCCTACGCCGGGCGGTTCCGCCAGGCCCACCTGGTGGTGCCGAACGAGACGTGGGTGCCCGACGGGGTCACCGAGCCGGGCGACGACCGGATCGTCTATCTCGGCTGGCTCTCGGAGGCCCGCGGGGTGCACGAGGCCATCGAGGTGGCCCGCCTGCTCCAGCCGTACCGGGTGGCGGTCGAGCTGATCGGCTACGCCGACCCGCAGTCGCGGCCGTTGCTCAACGAGGCGGTGACCGAGGGCCTGCTGGAGTGGCGTGACTTCATGCCGAACGACGAGGCGCTCAAGCGGCTCGACGGCGCGCTGGCCGGTCTCTCGCTCCTGCACGACGAGCCCAACTACCGCCACTCCATGCCCACGAAGATCGTGGAGTACATGGCCCACGGCATCCCGGTCATCACGACTCCGTCGCCGCGCGCCGTGGAGCTGGTCGAGCGTTACAACAGCGGCGTGGTCGTCCCCTGGCGGGACCCCAAGGCCGTGGCGCAGGCCGTGCTCACCCTCCGTGACGATGTCCGGGAGCGGCATGCCCAGGGCGCCCGCGGGTATGCGGCGGCCCGTGCGAACCACCACTGGCCGAACTCGGCCCGCCGTTTCGTCGCCCAGCTGGAGACGTGGGCAGGTGTCAAGGACTGAGGCCGCGCACGTCCCGTACGGCGCGTTTCCTTACGCCTGCCTGATCACCGGAACGGTAGTGTCCTGAACGTGCGCTGGCTCACCGCTCTCCTCGGCGTGGCGATCCTCGCCGTGGCGGCGGCCGTCGCGCTGGTCCTGCCCTCCGACGGCTCGGCTCCGCCCCGGGAGACCCCGCCGGTCGCGGCCGCCGCCCCCGCCGCCACTTCCGGGACCGGCAAGTTCACCGATCCGTGTGGAACGTTCGACACGGGGGTGACCGCGCCGTACGCGGTGACCGGTTACTGGCTCATCCCGACCGCCGACCACTGCACCTGGCGTCGGCAGTTCCGCGCCATCCACGAGGTCGGCGGCGACACCGTGATCCGGATCGGCTGGGGTCTGCAGGCCCGGAGGGTCGACGGCGACGGCCGGATCCTCGACTCCGAAGGCGAGATCGATCCCAAGTACGCGCCGTGCGAGGACGACGGGCTGTCCTGCGTGGCCGCGGCCGAGCGCGACCTGAAGGCGCTGAACCCGGGCAACCGGATCAGGTGGACGTTCGTCTACCGGACCGACGAGGCGTTCGGACCGGACATCTTCCGCTGCCCCTCGGTGGAGAAGAAGATCCAGGCGGGCCGTACGGTCTTCTACCGGATCATCGCTCCGGCCGACGGCAGCGACGACGCCACCTGCGGGAACCTCAGCACCCGGGGGCGCGACTACCACATGGTCCTGGTCGCCGCGGCGGAGACGGACAGCCTCACCGAGCTGCTGGACCTCGGCGACCGGTTCAAGATGAAGGTCTTCCCCGCCCTCCCGCTGGCCCCGCGCGACCCGGCCCAGCGCACCCGGGCCTCCGAACGGGGCGTCGAAACGCTCACCACGCTCACCCGGCGCATCCTGCAGGACTACGGCGCCCGCTTCCGGGGCCGGGCCTCGCTCGGCGGCTTCTACCAGCCGTTCGAGCTCCAGATGCGCGACATGGTCTACACCGGCTCGGACGACCCGGAGGTCGCCGAGAAGGACAACCCGACGCTCAGGGTCTACGCCTCGCAGCACGAGATCGTCGAGCAGGTGATGCCGGACAAGCCCGTCCTGGTCAGCCCCTACCTGGAGGCGCGCAAGAAGAAGGCGTTCAGTGCCACGCCCAAGCAGGTGGCCGCGGGCTTCGAGGCCCTGGCCAGGACCGGGGTCGGGATCATCGCGCCGCAGGACAGCCGGGGCACCGGCAAGGTCGGGCTGTTCTGGCCGGACGAGCGCGACGAGCCGGTGGAGGACCTGCTCCGCCCGGTCGTGGGGGAGGGCGTGACCAACGGCGACGCCTACCACGGCTCGACCCGCGACTACTACCGGGAGATGGCCGCGGCCCGGGCCCGGATGCTGGAGCAGGGCCACGACGTGCAGCTCTGGGCCAACGTGGAGGCGTTCGAGCCCTCCGGCGCGCAGCCCTGCGGCCCCCGCACGGGGACGCGCGGCAGGACCTCCAAGGACAGGCTCGACCAGGCCGTCACCCAGGTCGGCCGGTACGTCTCCAAGGTCGTCTCCTACATGTGGAGCGACTTCTTCACCTGCGGCACCCCCTCCCTGGCCGACGAGGTCGCCCGGGACCACGACCGGCCCATCCCGGTGGATGCCGTACGGCTCCCGCGTGACATCCGGGACGGCATCGAGATCCGCGGCTACAACCTGTCCGGGGGCGACAAAGTGGCCATCACCTGGGAGGGGCGGGACGAGCCCAAGACCGTCGGCATCGCCGGAGTGGACCTCGCGCCGCCGCCTCCCGACACGCCCACCGGGATGGGGACGGCCTGGGTTCCGTTCGACTGGAGCCAGGTGCCCCCGGAGACCTGGGTGCGCGTCGAGGTCGTCGCGGCCGACGGGCGGAGCGCGGCCGAGCCGTTGCACGTCCGCATCTCCGCCTGACCGGTGTAACGTGCCTGCCGTGACTCCTCCGGTTCCGCGGATCCCCGTCAGCGTGGACCTGGTCGTCCTCACGGTGCGGGGCCAGGAGCTGAGCGCGCTCGTCTGGCTGCGGGACAGGCCGCCCTACGAAGGACACTGGGCCCTGTCCGGCGGCTTCATCCAACTCGACGAGGACCTGCCCGCCGCCGCGGCCCGGGTCCTGGCCGAGCGTGCCGGTCTGCCCGGCGCCCCGGTCCATCTGGAGCAGCTCCAGACCTACGGCTACCCCGACCGCGACCCCCGCCAGCGGGTCCTGAGCGTCGCCTATCTGGGCCTCGCCCCCGACCTGCCCGCCTCCACCGAGGCCCACATGAGCTGGCAGCCGGTCGCGGCCCTCACGTCCATGGCCTTCGACCACCGCAGGATCATGGTCGACGGCATCGAGCGGGCCCGCGCCAAGCTGGAGTACAGCACGCTGGGCTCGGCCTTCTGCCCGTCCGAGTTCACCGTCGCCGACCTGCGCCGGGTCTACGAGATCGTCTGGGGCCGTCCCCTGGACCCGCGAAACTTCCACCGCAAGGTCACCAAGGCCGACGGCTTCCTGATCCCGACCGGCCGCACCACCACCCGCGACGGCGGCCGTCCCGCCAAGCTCTACCGCCGGGGCCGCGCCGAGCTGCTGCACCCCCCGATGCTCCGCTCGCTCAAGGACTAGCCGCACTGACCGCCCGCCCTCCCGGTCGGGCAGGCTCTCGCCTCCGGTGTCCCAGGATGATGCCCCATCCGCCCGCTCCTCATAAGGTAAGGCCATGCCTCGTTTCCGTGCGATCCTGGACACAATGCCTGCTTACAAGGCGGGCAAGGCCGTGGTGTCCGCCGACGGCCGGTCCTTCAAGCTGTCATCCAACGAGTCTCCGTACGACCCGCTGCCCTCGGTCGTCGAGGCGGTGGCGAAGGCCGCGACGGAGATCCACCGCTATCCCGATCCGGCGGCGACCGGGCTCGCCAACGCGCTCGCCGAGCGGTACGGCGTGCCGCCCGAGCACGTCGCGCTCGGCGCGGGCTCGGTCACCGTGGCCCAGCAGCTCTTCGAGACCGTCAGCGAGCCGGGCGCCGAGGTGGTCTACGCCTGGCGGTCGTTCGAGGCCTACCCGCTCCTGGCCGACCTGGCCGGGGCGACCTCGGTCCGGGTCCCCCTGGTGGAGGAGACCCACCACCTGGAGGCGATGGCCGAGGCGATCACCCCGAACACCCGTATGATCTTCGTCTGCAACCCGAACAACCCCACCGGCACGGTCGTGCACGCGGCCGAGCTGGAGGCCTTCCTGAACCGGGTCCCGGAGGACGTGCTCGTCGTGCTCGACGAGGCCTACCGGGAGTACGTCAGGGACGCCGACGTCACCGACGGCCTGACGGTCTACCGCGACCGGCCGAACGTGGCGGTCCTGCGCACGTTCTCCAAGGCGTACGGCCTGGCCGGGCTCCGGGTCGGCTACCTGATCGCGAACGAGCCGGTGGCCGCCGCGGTGCGGAAGACGATGGTGCCCTTCGCGGTCAACCACCTCGCCCAGGCCGCCGCGGTCGCCTCCCTGGAGGCGGAGGACGAGCTGCTGGAGCGGGTCGAGGCCGTGGTCAAGGAGCGCACCCGGGTCCGCGAGGCGCTGATCGCCCAGGGCTGGACGGTGCCCGCCACCGAGGCCAACTTCGTCTGGCTCCGGCTGGGCGAGCGCACGCTCGACTTCGCCGGGGCGTGCGCGGCCGAGGGCGTCGCGGTGCGGCCCTTCGCCGACGAGGGCGCCCGGATCTCCATCGGGAGCCCGGAGGCCAACGACGCCTTCCTGGCCGCCGCAGCGGCCTTCAAGAAGGCCTGACGCCCTCGGGGCGCCCGATCCGGCGGGCCGGGGCGGCGGAGAGCCGCCCCGGCTCTCAGGCCGATCCCGCGACCTCCGCGACCGCGGGCTCCTTCTCCTCCGGCACGACCTGCCTGCGGCGCTCGGTGGAGACCACCAGCGCGACGCCGACGACGATCACCAGGCCGGCCGCGACCATCGACCCGGTCACCGGCTCGCCGAGGATCAGCGCGCCCAGGGCGACCGCCACGACCGGGTTGACGTAGGCGTAGGTGGAGATCAGGGAGATCGGCGCCGTGCCGAGCAGCCACACGTAGGAGGTGAAGGCGACCAGCGAGCCCATCACGATCAGGTAGGCCAGGGCCGCCCAGGAGCGTCCGGAGACGGCGTCGAGGTCCAGGCGCTCGCCCAGGACCGTGGCGGTCAACGCCAGCCCGACGCCGCCGGCCAGCATCTCGACCGCGCTCGCGGTGAAGGGGTTGGCGGGCATCGGGATCCGGGCGGACAGGAACGACCCGACCGACCACGACAGCGACGCCAGCAGGATGGTCACGATGCCGGCGGCGTCCCCCGCGCCGCTCCCGCCGGTCAGCGAGAGCACCGCGACTCCGGCGAAGCCGATGAGCACCCCGGTCAGGGTGAGCACCCTGGGCCGGTCGCGGGCGAGGATCCGCAGGACCACCAGCCACAGCGGGACCGAGGCCACCAGCAGCGCCGCCAGCCCGCTGGAGATGTGCTGCTCGGCCACCGCGACCATGCCGTTGCCCGCGGTCAGCAGGAGCAGGCCGACCAGCGCCGCCCCGCCGAACTCCTTCGCGGTCATCCGCAGGGCGTCCCGTCCCCGGAGCAGGAAGATCGCGGCGGTGAGGACCAGCGCCGCCACGGTGAACCGCATGGCACCGCTGGACAGCGGGGGGATCGTCTCGATCGTGATCATGATGCCGAGGTACGTGGAACCCCACACCACGTAAACAATCGACAGAGCTCCCCAGACAAGGAGTGATGTGCGCCTGTCAGCAGTGTCCGGACTCATAGCCCATGACAATACAGGCCAGGTCGGACATTCCGCTCGGGGGTATCGATCCGTGGGACGGCTTCCGGGACCCGGCGCGACACCGGGTCCCGAGCCCCGTCAGCGGCTGCCGAGCTTCTCCACGATCAGCCGGTAGAGCTGCCGCGGGCGGCCCGGCTGGGGGGTGCGGTTCGGCGGAAGCGGCCACGCGAGTCCCTCGTCTACCAGCGTGCGCAGCAGTCGCCGTGCCGTACGTGAGGTGACGCCGAGCATCTTGCCCGCGCTCTCCGCGTCCACCACCGTGTCCCCGCTCTCCAGCTTGGCCGCCAGCCGGGCCAGCACCTCCACACCCTTGGGCTTCACCGGCCCGGTGCCGTGGGGAGGCATCCGGGGGGCCGGGATCAGCGCCCGGCCCTCACGGTCCACGGCGAAGCCCTGGGCCTGCTTGCCCGCCTGGGTGCGGGCCAGCGCGGCCCTGGCGTGCGCCTCGGCGTCGTGGGTGGTGCGGCCCATGCCGACGCCGACCTCCACCGCCAGGCCGAGCTCGTCGCGCACCCGCGCGGCGAACGGGAGCACCCGGAAGCCCTCGGTGGCCGAGGCCACCGAGCCCCGGGTCGCGGTGATCATGTAACTGTGGTCGTCGACCGCGGTCACCGTCGCGTTGATCCGGTTGGCCTCCTGGACCAGGAGGCGGTGCAGCGAGAGCCGGAGCTCGTCGCGCCAGTGCCGCGGCGCGGCCCGGCGGACCGGCTCGCGCAGCGTCGGCACCTCCACCAGGACCACGGTCAGCTGCGACTCCTCCAGCCGGTGGTGCGCGCCGAGGAGGGCGGCGGTGTGCAGCGCCGTGCGGACCGCCGCGGAGGTCGGGCGGATCCTGACCACCGGGACCTCCGTCGCGCGCAGGCGGTCGGCGACCGCGGGGAGGCAGGTGAGCGCCCCGGTGGTGCTGCCCTGCCGGGCCAGCCGCTCGTGGAAGGCCGCGATCGTGCCCGTGGCGCCCGGCTCGTCGCGGCTGTGCACGTGTTCGACCGGCAGACCCAGATCGGTGTAGGCCTCCTCGACGTCCGCCCGGTTCAGCACGTCCACGCTGACCCGGCGCGGGTCGATCCGGTCGTCCATCGCCGCCTTCGCCAGCGCGGCGATCAGCGCGGCCCCGCCGAGCTGGACGTACGTCGCCGGCATCGTCAGCACCCCCGACCTCCGGGCGAGGTCGTAGGGGACCGGGCTGGCGAACAGGCAGGCGTCCACGCCCGACCCCAGCCGGGTGACCTTGTCCGCGGCTTCCTGCTCATCACGGTAGGCGGCGGCCACGAGGCGGCAGGGCAGGGGCGCCGCCGCATGACCCATCAGCATCACTCGCTCGACGAGGTCATGGGGGCCCACCACACCGATAGTGAGGTCCGGTGTCATGGCACCCGGGCGTGACACTCGTGGAGCTTCTTCGGCCCGCTCGACCAATGTTCGTTCCCATCCTGCCGTCTGTTGATTTCGGCTCTCTTTTGGAACGATCGCGCGTTGGGGCCATAATGTCACGCCCGATTTGATGTCAATCCGCGGCCAACTTCCGGGAGTTAACCCTTAACTCCTCTGTTTACACTGGTCGGGACAGTTACCGCCGGGTTGAAACCGGTTCATTATGACGGTGAAATCTCCTGCGTCACATCGGCGCCCAGCGCCTGCATGCGCTCGGCCAGATATGCGTGGCCGCGGTCGATGAGATAACCCGACTCGATCACCGTTTCGCCCTCCGCGGCGAGGGCGGCGAGCACGAGGGCGATTCCGGAGCGCAGGTCGTGCGCGGTCACCTCGGTGCCCCGCAGCGGGGTCGCGCCGCGCACGACCGCGCTGTTCTCCTTGACCTCGATGTCGGCGCCCATCTTGTTGAGCTCCGAGGCCAGCGCGAACCGGCCGTCGAAGATGCGCTCGTGGATGTAGCTGGCGCCGTCGGCGAGGCAGGCGACCGCCATGATCGGCGACTGCAGGTCGGTGGCGAAGCCGGGGTAGGTGTCGGTGATCACGTTGATCGGGCGGAGCGGGCGGTCCCGCCGTACGTGGAGCACCGCGCCGTGGTCGGCGAACTCCACCCCCATCTGCTCCAGCTTGTAGCGGACCACGCCGAGGTGGTCCAGATCGGCGCCGACCAGGTTGACCTCGCCGCCGGTCATGGCCGCGGCCATGGCGAACACGCCCGCGTCGAGCCGGTCGGGCATCACGGTGTGCTCGACGGCGTGCAGCTCCTCCACGCCCTCCACGGTGATGAACCCGGTGCCGCCGCCGCTGATCTTCGCGCCCATCCGGGTGAGCATCTCGATGACGTCGAGGACCTCCGGCTCCAGGGCGGCGTTCTCGATCACGGTGGTGCCGCGCGCGAGGGCGGCCGCCATGATCAGGTTCTCGGTGCCGGTGTGCGAGGGGGTGTCCAGGTACAGGGTGGCGCCGGTGAACCCGGCGGCCTTGACGTGGATGACGGCGTCGCCCTCGTTCACCACGGCGCCCAGGCGCTTGTAACCCAGGTAGTGGAAGTCCAGGTTGCGGCTGCCCAGGTTGCAGCCGCCCACGCCCTCGATGATCGCCTCGCCGAGGCGGTGCAGCAGCGCGGGGACGAACAGGACGGAGCCGCGGAAGCGGCGGGCGATCTCGGCGGGCAGGATCGGGCTGCTCAGGCCGGAGGCGTCGATGACCAGGGTGCGCTCCTTCTCGTGGAGCTCGACCCTGGCGCCGATGGCCTCGGCCAGCTCCACCGCGCGCCGGACGTCCTCGATGATGGGGACGTTGCGCAGCACCGTGCGGCCCTTGGCGGCGAGCAGAGCCGCACCGATCATGGGCAGCACGGCGTTCTTCGCGCCTTGGATGAAGGCGGTTCCACGCAGTGCGTTGCCACCGTGCACGCGGTAACGGACCATGCGTCATGCTCCTTGGAGATGGAGAGGTGTGATTCGTACGCCGGGACGGCAGCCGGAGCGTCGGGCCAACAGTAGCCGTTACGCACCTTTCGGACCTGGCACTTCGGGGAGCAACTACCCCGGGAAGGACTGACCAGTCAGCTTCTCATAAGCCTCCACGTACCGGGCTCGGGTGCGCTCGACCACTTCGTCGGGCAGGGGCGGCGGGGCCTCGCCGGAGGCGCGGTCCCAGTCGGAGGCGGGGGAGGTGAGCCAGTCACGGACGTACTGCTTGTCGAAGGAGGGCTGCTGGCGGCCGGGCTCCCACTGGTCCAGCGGCCAGAACCGCGAGGAGTCGGGGGTCAGGACCTCGTCGCCGAGGGTCAGCGCGCCGTCGGCGTCCCAGCCCAGCTCGATCTTGGTGTCGGCCAGGATGATGCCCCGCTCCAGGGCGATCTCGGCGCCGCGCCGGTAGACCGCCAGGGTGATCCGGCGCAGCTCCTCGGCCACGTCGGCGCCGACCTCGTCCACGACCCGCTCGAAGCTGATCGGCTCGTCGTGCTCGCCGACGGCGGCCTTGGTCGAGGGGGTGAAGATCGGCTCGGGGAGCCGGGAGCCGTCCACCAGGCCGGGCGCCAGCCGCAGGCCGGAGACCTCGCCGTCGCGGCGGTAGTCGAGCAGACCGGAGCCGGTCAGGTAACCCCGCGCGACGCACTCCACCGGGACCATCCGCAGGGGTTTGCACAACACGCTGCGCCCGTCGGGTCCGGGGCCCACCACGTGGTTGGGGACCACGTCGGAGAGCTGCTCGAACCACCACAGCGACATCTGGGTGAGGATCGTGCCCTTGTCCGGGATGTCGGGGGTCAGGACATGGTCGAAGGCCGAGATGCGGTCCGAGGCGACCATCAGCAGCAGGCCGTCGTCGGTCTGGTACAGGTCGCGGACCTTGCCGGAGTGCAGGTGCTTCACAGGCCAAGTCTGCCAGGTGGTCTGGACCTTTCCGGCGGACGGGCCCGCGAACGGGACTGCGGGCCGGTCGCCCGCGCGGCCGTCGCCGTGCCGCGCGGGCGACCGCCGGCCGCCTCAGAGCGCCTGGGCGGCGATGTCGGTGCGGTGGTGGGAACCGCGCAGCCGGATGCGGCCGACCAGCTCGTAGGCGGCGGCGCGGGCCGCGGCCACGTCGCGACCGGTGCCGACCACGCTGAGCACGCGCCCGCCGCTGGAGACCACCCGGTCGCCGTCGAAGGCGGTCCCGGCGTGCAGCACGTAAGCCCCCTCGACCTCGTCGGCCAAGCCCTCGATCACGTCGCCCTTCACCGGGTCGGCCGGGTAGTCCTCGGCGGCGATCACCACGGTCACCGCCGCTCCGTCGCGGTAGGAGATCGGCCCGAACGCGCCGAGCGTGCCGTCGGCGCAGGCGAGCAGGAGGCCGGCGAGCGGGGTCTCGAGACGGTCCAGCACGACCTGGGTCTCCGGGTCGCCGAACCGGGCGTTGAACTCGATCACCTTCGGGCCCTTGGAGGTGAGGGCCAGGCCCACGTAGAGCACTCCGGTGTACGGCGTGCCGCGCCGGGCCAGCTCGGTCACGGTCGGGAAGACCGTCTCGGCCATGACCTGCTCGGTCAGGCCCTCGGGAGCCCACGGCAGCGGGGTGTAGGCGCCCATGCCGCCGGTGTTGGGGCCCTCGTCGCCGTCGTAGGCGCGCTTGTGGTCCTGGGCGGGCTGGAGCGGGACGGCGGTGGTCCCGTCGCAGAGCGCGAACAGCGAGACCTCCGGGCCGTCGAGGAACTCCTCGACGACGACCCGCCCGCAGGCGGCGGCGTGCCGGAGCGCCTCGTCGCGGTCGCCGGTGACCACCACGCCCTTGCCCGCCGCCAGCCCGTCGTCCTTGACCACGTACGGCGCACCGAACTCGTCCAGTGCGGCCGCGGTCTCCTCCGGGGTGAGGCAGGTGCGGGAGCGGGCGGTGGGCACGCCCGCGGCGGTCATGACGTCCTTGGCGAAGGACTTGGAGCCCTCGATCCGCGCGGCCTGCGCGGACGGCCCGAAGCAGGGCAGGCCCGCCTGCCTGACCGCGTCGGCGACCCCGGCCACCAGCGGCGCCTCGGGGCCGACCACGACCAGGTCCGCCCCCAGCTCCACGGCCAGGGCGGTGACCGCCGCCGGATCGGTCGGGGTCACCGGGTGGAGGGTCGCCACCTGCGCGATCCCGGCGTTTCCGGGAGCACAGTGGACCTCGGTGACCTGGGGGTCTGCCGCCAGCGACCGGCACAGGGCATGCTCACGCCCGCCGGATCCAATCACAAGAACGCGCACGCGGGAGAGCCTATCGGCCCCGGTCGCGCCGAGTTCGTCCACAGGCTGTGGAAAAAGATTCCGGTCGTCCGCGCGGAGGAGCGGCCGCCTGCCGGCGCGGCGGGTTCCGTGTGATCGTCGTGAAGCCGGGGGTACGCTGGAAGCCGTCCCCGCTTTCCTGTGGTAAATTCGGACGGCTTTGCGTGTCTCCTGCTGATTGGAGGTGGTTTGGGATGTCCTCTGGCGATCCCAGCAGTACGTGCTCGCGCACGCTGCCTGTGCGCACTCTCAACCACTCCACATCGGTGCCCGATCGGCCCCGCGCGCATTCCTGTTCGAACTGAGGTGACATCACGTCGCGCGTGGGAAAGGCCGAATCGGGCGGGAAGGCATGACATGCGCTCCTCGCTCCTTTTTCCCCGCATTAAGCACGCACGTACTGTTCGCGCCCCGCACGCCCCCGCCAGTTCGCTCCGCGACCGGCTGAACGGCACCTGCGTCGCGCCGAGCGACTCCCTCGTCGAGTACGCCGCCTACATCGGCGGCAAGAAGGTCGAGGCCCTGGGCATCCCCGACGCCCTGGAGCTCGTCCGGGCGCACAACGCGACCCGCGAGGGCGCCGACGGCTTCGTCTGGGTCGGCCTGCACGAGCCCGACGCCCCCGAGGTCGAGTGGCTGGCCGAGGTCTTCGACCTGCACCCGCTCGCCGTCGAGGACGCCGTCAAGGCCCACCAGCGCCCCAAGGTCGAACGCTACGACGACTCGCTCTTCGTGGTCCTGAAGACCATCGCCTATCTGGAGCACCCGGAGCTGACCGCGACCAGCGAGATCATCGGCACCGGCGAGATCATGGCGTTCGTCGGCCCCGACTTCGTGGTGACCGTGCGGCACGGCAGATACTGCCCGCTCTCGGAGGTGCGCGAGCGCCTGGAGGACAAGCCCAAGCTGCTCAGCCGCGGCCCGACCGGCGTGCTGCACGCCATCGCCGACCACGTCGTGGACAAGTACCTGCACGTGGCCGACGAGATGCAGGCCGAGCTGGAGGAGGTGGAGGCCATGGTCTTCGCCGACGTCAGCGCCCGCGACATCAGCCGCATCTACAACCTCAAGCGCGAGATGATCGAGATGAAGCGGGCCGTGACCCCGCTCCAGGCCCCGATGTCCACGCTCGCCCAGCGCCGGATGATCCCCTCCGAGATGCGCGAATACTTCCGCGACATCGTCGACCACCTCGCCCGGGTCTGCGAGCAGGTCGAGTCCTCCAACGAGCTGTGCAACTCCGTCCTGCAGGCCGCGCTCGCCCGCTCCAACGCCCTCGCCAACGAGGACATGCGGAAGATCTCCTCGTGGGTCGCGATCATGGCGGTCCCCACGATGATCGCCGGAATCTACGGGATGAACTTCACGCACATGCCGGAGATCGACTCCGTCTACGGCTACCCGATCGTGATCGGCGTCATGGTGATCGCCTGCTCGCTGCTCTACCGGGGCTTCCGCCGCAACGGCTGGATGTAGCGGGAGGCCGGTCGAGGGGCGGAGCCGGTCTCGCGCCGGACCCTCCGTCCCTCGGGCGCGGTACGGCTAGCCGCTCCCGGTCTGCGCGCGGACCATCCGCGTGTACAGCCCGTCCCGGTCGCGGAGCAGGTCCGGGCGGGTGCCCTGCTCCACGACCCGGCCTCCCTCCAGGGCGATGACGGTGTCGAACGCGTCGATCATGCCGAACCTGTGAGTGATCATCACGGTCGTGCGCCCCTCCCGGTCGGCCAGGACCGCCTCGACGACCGCCGCCTCGGTCAGCGGATCGAGCGCGGAGGTCGCCTCGTCGAGCACCAGCACGGGCGCGTCGGCCAGGAGCGCGCGGGCGAGGGCGACGCGCTGCCGCTCGCCGCCGGACAGCAGCGCTCCCCGCTCGCCCACCGACGCGTCGTAGCCGCCGGGGAGTTCGGTGATCCGGTCGTGGATCCGGGTGATCTCGCAGACGCGGACGAGCTCGTCCTTTGTGGCCGCGGGGGCTGCGTATCTGAGGTTGTCGGCGACCGACCCCTGGAAGAGGAAGGGCTCCTGTACGGCGATGCAGACCCGCTCGGGTACGGGCGCCCTGATCTCCGCGCCGTCCACCTGCACCGATCCCTCGGCCGGTGGGTGCAGTCCGGCGAGAAGATGGCCGAGGGTCGTCTTGCCGGACCCGCTCGGGCCGATGACGAGCGTGGCGGAGCCGGCCGGGATGTCGATGCTCACGTCGCACAACGCCGGGCGCTCCGTGCGGTCCGTTCCCGGATAGCGGAAGCCGGCCCGGCGGACGGTGAGCGCGCCGGGCCCGGGGCCGGGACTCCGCTGCGGCTCGCTCTCCGGCTGAAGGTCGAGATACTCGAAGACCCGGGCGAAGGCGCCCCGGACGGACCGGATCTCGGTGGAGATGTTCAGGATCTGCCACAAGGGCTGATAGATCCGCGCCTGCAGCACGGTGAAGGCGGCGAGCGTGCCCGGAGTCACGCCGTCCGTCAGGCCCGCCGTCAGGAACACCAGGTAGGGGGTCAGCACGAAGAAGACGTGTCCCGCGCTCAGCACCCCCTGCGCCACCAGCCCGGAGCGCACTCCCAGCCCCGCCAGCCGCTCGCTCTCCGCGCCGAAACGGGCGACCTCGCCGTCACGCCTGCCGTGCACCCTGGCCATGGTGACGCCGCCCAGGGACAACCGCTCGGCGACGATGGAGGCCAGCTCGGCCCGGACGCGCTGGCCGGCGGCCGACAGGTTCTCCAGCGCCCGCCCCGATCGGGAGGCGACCAGGAGGACGAGGGGTGAGAGCACCAGGGCGACGCTCGCGAGCACCGGGGACAGGACCACCATGGCACCCGCCGCGGCCACGAATCCGAACGCGCCGGCGAGCACCCCGGGCAGGGTGTCCTTGACCGCGTTCTCGATTTGAGCGGTGTCGCCGGCGAGCCGGGACTGGATCTCGCCGCCCCGTTCGGCGGCGAAGAAGGCGAGCGGCATGCGCTGCAGGAGGCCGAACATCTCCACCCGCAACGAGTGCACCACCCGCTGCGCGACGCGGGCCGACACCCAGGTCTGCCCGAGATCGACGGCGCCCACCGCACAGGCCGCCGTCGCCGCCAGCCCGGCGGTCGCGGCCAGCAGCGGCAGGTCCGGCCCGTCCGCGCCGAACAGCGCCCGGTCGAAGACCAGCTGGGTGAGCAGCGGGAGCGCGGCGTTCAGCGCGGAGTAGGCCACGATGAGCGCGGTGATGACGCAGACGGCCGGTTTGTACGGCAGGAACAGCCGTACGACCCTGCGCCAGGTCCCGGGGGCGGAGGAGGGCTTCGGATCGGAGCGGGGACGATCGCGCACGGCCGGACCTGTCCTTGTCTGGTGACGGGGAGGAGCCCCGCCCGCCCGGAGCCGGACGGGCGGGGCCCCACCTCAGTTGTCGGTGCAGCCGAAGTGCTTGATGCAGTGGGACAGCCGGAGCGCCTCGTTGACCGAGGGCTCGAGCTCCTGGAGCGCCTGCAGGTCCTCAACGTCGAAGGACATGGTCGTTCACCTCCTGGTGAGATGCCGGGAGCCGCTCTGTGCGGTCCCCGTCGCCGTCGCCGTCCCGGATGGGAGCGGCGAGTCTGGGGGCGTCATCCGTCATCCACAGCCGTGGGAGGCGGTGACGCAGCCGGAGGAGGAAGGCGAGGGTGCCCGCCGTTCCTCCGAGGAAGGTGGGGGAGAAGCGGTCGTCGAGCCCGGGGACGAGCAGCCGGCCGGAGTGGTCGGCCGCCCGGAGCTCCAGGCAGCCCGCCAGGTCCCGCGCCCACCGGCGGTAGCGGTCCTCACCGGTGAAGGCGGCCATGTCGAGCAGGAACTCGCCGTCGCCGGAGAGTCCGTGGCACGGCACCGTGCCGGACTGCCACCGGGTGCGGTGCACCGCCGTCGCCGCCCGGCGCGCGAGGTCCAGGGCGAGCGGGTCGCCGGTGGCGTTCCAGTACCGCACGAGAAAGGAGCCGACTCCGGACGATCCGCTGCACCAGTGCGGCCTGCGCGGGCGCGCCGTCTCCGGGTCGCCGCGCAGGGTCGGCCACCAGGCGGTGTCCCCGTCCTGCTCCGCGTACGCGCACAGGGCGCGGGCGATCTCGTCCACGGTCGCCGCCCAGTCCGGCCGGTCGAACTCCCGGCTCGCGTGCAGCAGCGCGGTCCCGATCCCGGCGATGCCGTGCGCGAAGCCGACGTGGTCGGCTCCGGCGAGGCCGGAGTCGAACGTCTCCGGCGTCGGCCACCGCGGGTGTCCGTCCAGGTGGGACCGGGCGTCGTGCAGGTTCTGGAACGTCTCGGCGGCGCGTTCCCGGAGCGCGGGGTCTCCCGACCGCAGCGCGACCCGCAGGACCGCCATGCCGCACCCGGCCAGCCCGTGGGTGACGTCGGGGCTGGGATGGTCCGTCGGAAGCAGGGCCGCGGCCCGCACCGCGAACCGTGCCAGTTCGGTGTCGCCCACGGCCGTCGCCGCGTCGTGCAGCGCCCAGACCGCTCCGGAGCGCCCGAAGTACAGGCCGGGCCGCCACAGGTTCTCCTCCTCCAGCCGCCGCCGCAGCCAGCCGGAGAGCGCGGTGACCGCGGTGGCCACCGCGGCCGCGGGGGGAACGGCGTCCGCGGCGGACGGCTCCGCCGCGGACAGGGCCTGGGTCAGGACGGCGAGGAATCCCGCCGCGCCGCCGTTCACCGAGCACGGGTCCACCTCGATCCCGTCGGCGGGATCGGACCAGGGCGAGGAGCCGCCGCCGCGCCGGTCCACGGCCGCCACCAGGTGCGCGATCCCGTCGCCGATCAACCGGTCGGTCCGGTGCGGGGGCGGGGCCGCACCCTCGTGGAAGGCCAGGTCCGAGGGGAGACCGGAGAGGAACCGCTCGCACCGCTCCAGCGACCAGCGCCGCTCCGGTTCCGCCGCGAGCAGTCCTTCCACGAGGGGCCGCAGCAGGGAGAGCGTGGGGTTGGACGCGGCCACCGCCGCGACCCCGCTGGGGCCCGGCGGTTCCAGGTGGGCGCCGACCGCCAGGAAGTACATCATCGCGCCGAGGCTGTAGAGGTCGGCACCCGGATCCGGCGCGGGCCGGAGCTCTCCGACGTGCCCGGCCGACTCCGGCGCCAGGTAACCCCTGGTACCGCCCACCATGATCACGGCGCCCGGCGCGGTCGCGTGCTCCAGGTCGATGAGCCGGAGTTCGCCGTCCGGCAGCAGCATCACGTTGTTCGGGGAGAGGTCGCGGAACACGTATCCCCGGCCGTGGACCGCCTTCAGCAGTCCGACCAGCCGCCGGGCGATCGGCAGGACCGCCGGCGCTCCGTTGCCGAACCCGCTGTCGCCCAGCGGTCCGGCGCCCCGGTCCGACCATCGCTGCAGGGTGATTCCGGGGAGGAACTCCTCGACGAGGAAGGCGTGCCCGCCCTGCTCGAAGAAGTCCACCACGGCCGGCACGGCGCCGGTGCCCGCGAGTCCCTCCAGGCAGGAGCGCTCTTCCGCTATCCGGTCCCGCGCGTCCCGGCCGCTCAGATCGGCGCACGCGTGCGGGCGGCCTTCCTTGACGGCCACCCGGTGCCCGGTCCTGGTGTCCTCGGCGAGATACACCCCGCCGCGGTTGGCATGCCGTACGGCTTCCCGCACGATGAACCGGTCGTTCAGCATGACCGCGGCCGCTCCGGGGCGCCGGCCCTTCGCCGGAGCCTCGAACGGGCAGACCGCGAACGGTGGCGGGGAGAAGCGCGGCTGCCGTTCGTCGAGGAGGAGCGCACCCTCGGGGGAGAGCAGCCGGATCTCGTAGAATCCGTCGTTGCCGAGCACTCTGTGCCCGCCGAAGGCGCCGTAGCGGTAGTGCACGATTCCGCCGGCCCGGAAAGGCCGGTCGGAGAGGATCACGGGTCCGGGCAGGCCCAGAGTCGCCTCGTCCAGGAGGGCGGCCAGGCGCACCGACTCGGCGTCGTCGCGCGGGTAGGCGGTGACGAACTTTCCGGCCTGTGCGCGACCACAGTGCGGTTCGAGGAGGGTCCAGTAGTCGTCCAGCCGGGCGGGGAACTTGAAGGCGCAACCGGCGGCGATCAGCACGTGCGCGACGCGGGAGAGCACCACGGGAGCGGAGAGCATGGTCGCCGACACGTGGAGCTTCCAGCCCTGGTCGGGCAGCGGATAAGCCTCCGGGGCGAGTTTGCACCAGAAGCCGTCCTCGGTGACCGACCAGTTCCGCGTACTCATGCGGCCGAGTTCGGCGGTCACGATGTCGCGCAATACGGAAGGGTCCTGCGGACGGGCTTTCACCTGGGCTCACTCTCGGTCGGCGCGGTTCTGCCGCGCGGGACGTTAAGAGCAGGCGAGTCCCGTCAGGGGTGTCCGGCGGGTCTCGCTGACCTCGGCCCTGACGTTTGTCGAGCGTTCTTGCAAATCACTTGTGATCTGCTTGACGGCCAGGTGAATATTTAATGGCCTATCCGAAATAAGTGATAATTCTACATAAATGCCGATAAAGGTCTTCGTGGAAACGCGGCGGCGCCGTTCCGGCAGCCGCGGAGAGGAGATCCGCGGGGAGCTCAGACGCCGGCGGGACGCCGCGCCCTGACCGGGGCGGGCAGGGGCAGGCCCCGGTCCGCCCAGAGGGCGCGCAGCCGGTCGGGGTAGTCGGTGACGATCCCGGCCACGCCCAGGTCCAGCAGCTCCGCCGCCCGGTCGGCCTCGTTGACCGTCCAGGCGGCCACCGGGAGCCCGGCCGCCTGCGCGCGCCGTACGAAGAGCTCGTCGACCAGCACGTGCTCGGGCGAGACCGTGGTGCCTCCGGCCGCCGCCGCGGCGGCCGGGACGTCGCCGCCGAAGTCCTCGAGGCGGAGGCCGTCCAGCCAGACGCTGTCCATCGTGTCCGACTCGATCAGGGCGTAGCGCTGGGTCGCCGGGGCCAGCTCCCGTGCGATCCGCAGGATGCGCCAGTCGAAGCTGAGGATCGCCGCGCCGCCGAGCCGGCCGTACAGGTCGAGCTCGGCGACCACCATCTCGGTGAGCTCGCGCGGGTCGGCCGAGAGGTCCGGCCGGGTCGGGTCGGACTTGAGCTCCACGTGCAGCCGCACGCCGTCGGCCCCGTAGGCGTCCACCAGGCCGAGCACGGCCCCCAGCGTCGGCATCCGGGTGTCGGGGACCGGGACCTGGGTCGCGGCGAAGCGGTCGTCGGGGTGTTGCGGCAGCCGTACGCCGCACTCGAGGGTGCGCAGCTGGGCCAGGGTGAGCTGGCCGACCGGCAGGCCCACATAGGGGTAGAGCGGGTCGCCGGGGAAGGCCGGGCGGGTGTCGGCGCTGGTCACCGCGGAGACGGTGAGGTCGTGGGTGAGCACCAGACGCCGGTCGGCCGTCAGCGCGACGTCGAACTCCAGCGCGTCGACACCCAGCTCGAGCGCGTGGGTGAGACCGGGCAGCGTGTTCTCCGGACGGAGCCCGCGGGCTCCCCGGTGACCGTGAATCTCGACATGCACACAGGGACCATACCGACACCGGGCGCCGATCCCCCGGTACGGCTCGCCCGGGAGCGGGCCGTACCGGGGGATCGGGTCAGATCAGCGGGCGGAGCTGGAGGGTCTCCGTGCGGCCGGGGCCGACGCCGATGGCGGAGATCGGGGCGCCGCTCATCTCCTCCAGCGCCTTGACGTAGGCGCGGGCGTTGGCGGGCAGGTCCTCGAAGGACTTCGCGCCGGAGATGTCCTCCTGCCAGCCGGGGAACTCCTCGTAGACCGGCGTGGCGTGGTGGAAGTCCGTCTGGGTCATCGGGATCTCGTCGTGGCGCACGCCGTCGACCTCGTAGGCGACGCAGACGGGGATCTTCTCCAGGCCGGACAGCACGTCCAGCTTGGTGAGGAAGAAGTCGGTGACGCCGTTGATCCGGGTGGCGTAGCGGGCGATGACCGCGTCGAACCAGCCGCAGCGGCGGTTGCGGCCGGTGGTCACGCCGTACTCGCCGCCGGTGGTGCGCAGCCAGTCGCCCATCTCGTCCTCCAGCTCGGTGGGGAACGGGCCGGAGCCGACGCGGGTGGTGTACGCCTTGAGGATGCCGATCACGCGGGTGAGGCGGGTCGGCGGGATGCCCGCGCCGGAGCAGGCGCCGCCCGAGGTGGGCGAGGAGGAGGTGACGAACGGGTAGGTGCCGTGGTCGATGTCGAGCAGGTTGCCCTGACCGCCCTCCAGCAGCACGACCTTGCCCTCGTCCAGCGCCCGGCTCAGGATCAGCGAGGTGTCGGCGATGTGCGGGCGCAGGCGCTCGGCGTAGCCGAGGTACTCCTCCAGGACCTGGGCCGGGTCGAGCCCGCGGCGGTTGTAGATCTTGGTGAGGATCTGGTTCTTCTCGTTGAGGGCGACCTCGATCTTCTTCTGCAGGATGCCCGGGTCGAGCAGGTCCTGCACCCGCACGCCCATCCGGTAGATCTTGTCGCCGTAGGCGGGGCCGATGCCCCGGCCCGTCGTGCCGATCTTGGCCTTGCCGAGGTAGCGCTCGCTGACCTTGTCGATGGCCTTGTGGTGGGGCATGATCAGGTGCGCGTTGGCGGAGATCAGCAGCCGCTCGGAGGAGACCCCGCGGGCCTCGAGGCCCTCGATCTCGCTCAGCAGCACGCCGGGGTCGACGACGACGCCGTTGCCGATGACCGGGATGACGTTCGGCGAGAGCACTCCCGTCGGCAGGAGGTGCAGGGCGTACTTCTGGTCGCCGATGACGACCGTGTGGCCCGCGTTGTTGCCGCCCTGGTATCTGACGACGTAGTCAACCTGGTCGCCGAGCAGGTCGGTGGCCTTACCCTTGCCCTCGTCGCCCCACTGGGCGCCGAAGAGAACGACAGCCGGCATCGTTAGTCTCCCACTGCAAAAACGAAAACCCCTGGCGCAATCGCGACAGGGGCTCTTGCGTGGAGAGAATACCCGACCGGGCCGGGAGCGGGGATCTCCCCCCTCCCGGGAGGAGATCCCGCCAGGTCAGCGGCCGGCCAGCTCGTCCGCGGCGTCGGTGCTGGAGTCGCGCAGGAACGACATGCAGCGCTCGGCCTCGTCCTTCTCGCCGATGGCCTGGGCGGCCCGGAAGAGCGCGAACAGGCAGCGCAGGAAGCCGCGGTTGGGCTCGTGATCCCAGGGGATCGGGCCGTGGCCCTTCCACCCGGCGCGGCGCAACTGGTCCAGCCCCCGGTGGTAGCCGGTGCGGGCGAACGCGTACGACGTCACGGCGTGCCCGGCGGCGAAGTACTCGTCCGCGAGCGTGGCCCAGGCCGCGGGATAGGCGGGGAAGCGCGCGGCGACGTCGGAGGCCTGGGCGCCGGCCTCCATCGCCTCCCTGGCCTCGGCCATGTCCGGCAGCCGGGTGGGCGGCGGTCCGGCGAGCAGGTTCTCGTGCGAATCCATCATTCTCCTAGCGAGGGGACTGCCGGGTTCACCGCGGCGAGGGCCGTCGCCGCGCCGCGGTCGTGTCTTGTCCTGTGCACCCGGACCGGTCCCGGGACGCCCGGGACCGGAAGGCGCGGCTCAGGCGAGCTTGGTGCCCGCGGACTTCAGGTGCCGGCACGCCTCCACGACACGGGCAGCCATGGACGCCTCGGCGGCCTTGCCGTACGAGCGGGGGTCGTAGGCCTTCTTGTTGCCGACCTCGCCGTCCACCTTGAGCACGCCGTCGTAGTTGGCGAACATGTGCGCGGCGATCGGGCGGGTGAAGGCGTACTGGGTGTCGGTGTCGATGTTCATCTTGATCACACCGTAGGAGATCGCCTCGTGGATCTCCTCCAGCAGCGAGCCGGAGCCGCCGTGGAAGACCAGGTCGAACGGCTTCTCCTTGCCGTACTTGGCGCCGACGGCGTCCTGGATCTCCTTGAGCACACTCGGGCGGAGCTTGACGTGACCCGGCTTGTAGACGCCGTGCACGTTGCCGAAGGTCGCGGCGAGCATGTAACGGCCCTGGTCGCCGACGCCCACGGCCTCGGCGGTCGCGATGGCGTCCTCGGCGGTGGTGTAGAGCTTCTCGTTGATCTCCCCGACGACGCCGTCCTCCTCGCCGCCGACGACGCCGATCTCCATCTCCATGATGATCTTCGCCCGCGCGCACTTCTCCAGGAGCTCCTTGGCGATCTCAAGGTTCTCCTCCAGCGGTACGGCGGAGCCGTCCCACATGTGGGACTGGAAGAGCGGGTCCTGCCCCTTCGCCACCCGCTCCAGGGAGATGTCGATCAGCGGCCGCATGAAGCCGTCGAGCCTGTCCTTGGGGCAGTGGTCGGTGTGCAGCGCGACCGTCACGGGGTATTTCTCCGCGACGATGCGGGCGTACTCCGCCAGCGCCACGGAACCGGTCACCATGTCCTTCACCGTGGTGCCCGAGAGGAACTCGGCGCCTCCGGTGGAAACCTGGACGATGCCGTCGCTCTCCGCCTCGGCGAAGCCGCGCAGCGCGGCGTTCAGGGTCTGGGACGAGGTCACGTTGATCGCCGGATAGGCGAAACCGCCCGCCTTGGCGCGGTCGAGCATCTCGGCGTAGACCTCTGGAGTGGCGATGGGCATCGGTGTCATCTCCCTGAGACGGCTGGTGCGGGTCAGTAGGGCGGACGGAGCCTGGCAGGGCACAGCCCTGCGGCCAGTATTCCTGGTTCCCTCCCGGCCCGGTAGCTGCGCCGCAGGTTCGACCCGGGCGAAACGATGGGGTGGTCGTGAAATTCCTTCACCTACCGCTAACCTCCACTGTGTGGGACGCCACAGGTCTGATCCGATGGGTATCGCACGCCTCGCGCTCGCCGTGCTGGCGGTACTGGCGCTGCTCTCCCTGATCGTGCTCGGGATCCTCTCGCTGGTCGGCGCGCTCGACGCGGAGCCCGAGCAGGGTTCCTCCGCCGCGCCCGCGTCCGGATCCTCTTCCGCCGCGTCCGGCCCCCCCGCCGGGGGCGGGGGGGCTCCCACGGTGCGCGTCGAGTGCGCCCAGGAGCGCTGCCCCAAGGTCTTCCTCAAGGTCGCCGGCGGCGACGTGCTGTTCGACCGGGAGATGACCCGCGGGGAGGTGGCCCAGTCGTCCGAGGAGAAGGTGGACGTCGTGCTGACCGACTCCTCGGCCGTCCAGGTGCAGGAGAACGGCGCCGCGCGTCCCCCGGGGAAGGCCGGGGAACGGCAGGAGTTCACGGTCACCCGGAAGTAGGCGGTCACCCGGAAGTAGGCGGGCCCGCCCGGGCGGTCAGTCCAGGTCGAGGTCCTTCAGGGTGTAGGCGGTCAGGTACGGCAGCCCGGCCCCGGCGATGGCGGAGGCGGCGCCCCGGTCCACGATCGTGGCCACCGCCACGACCTCCGCGCCCGCCTCGCGCAGGGCCTCCACCGCGGTCAGCGGAGAGCCCCCGGTCGTGGAGGTGTCCTCCACCGCCAGCACCCGGCGCCCGGCGACGTCCGGTCCTTCGATCCGGCGCTGCATGCCGTGGGCCTTGGCCGCCTTGCGCACCACGAACGCGTCGAGCGTGCGGCCCCGCGCCGCCGCGGCGTGCAGCATGGCCGTGGCCACCGGGTCGGCGCCCAGGGTCAGCCCGCCCACGGCGTCGTAGTCGAGATCCTCGGTGAGGTCCAGCATGACCCGGCCCACCAGCGGCGCGGCCTGACCGTCCAGGGTCACCCTGCGCAGGTCGATGTAGAAGTCCGCCTCCTTGCCCGAGGAGAGCACGACCTTGCCGTGGACGACGCCCTTGTTCTTGATCTGGGTCAGCAGGTTCTCGCGATCGCTCATGGGACCAAGGTTAGGACCGCCCCGCCGTACCCCCGATCCGGCCCGGCCGGACGGCTCCCCGGCCCGCGGGGACCGCCGGGCCGCACCGGGGTCGCGCCGTCGCCACAGGTAAAGGCCGGACTCCGGTTTAGCCACGCACCGGAGTGCGGAATGAACCGGCGTGGCAACGGTGAGTAATTATGAGGTCACAATGAGTATGGAAGTGCCCCAAGGCGACGCAGGGCTGCTCGCGGCGATCCGGAGCGGGAACGCGGCGGCCTACGTCGGCCTCTACGAGCGGCACGCCTCCGCGGCCCGGGCCCTGGCCCGGGCGCTCGTCCATGACCCGGCCGAGGCCGAGGACGTCGTGGCGGAGACGTTCACCAGGATGCTCGACCTGATCAGGCGGGACGGAGGTCCCCGGGAGGCGTTCCGCGTCCACCTGCTGACCGCGCTCCGCCGTACGGTCCACGAACGCAGCCGGGGCGGCAGGGGCGGCGAGGCGGAGATCGAGCTGTTCGACCCCGGAGTGCCCTTCGTCGACCCCGCGCTGACCGGTCTGGAGCGCTCGCTGGTCGCCCGGTCCTTCCTGTCGTTGTCCGAGCGGTGGCAGCTCGTCCTGTGGCACGTCGAGGTCGAGGAAGCCGGGTTCGCCGAGGTCGCCCCGATGCTCGGCGCGCCGGCCGACAGCGTGGAGGCGGTCTCGTACCAGGCGCTGGAGGCGCTGCGCCAGGCCTGCCTGCGCACGCACCTGGCAGAGACGCCCGCGGAGGACTGCCGTTCGGTGCTGGCCAAGATGGGCGCCTACGTCCGGGGCGGCCTGGCCAAGCGGGAGAGCAAGCTCGTCGAGCGGCACGTGGAAGGCTGCACCGACTGCCGCGTCGTGTTCATGGAGCTGGCCGACGTCAGCCAGGGCATGCGCGTGATCGTCGGCCCTCTCATCGCCGGCCCGGCCCTGGGCGTGTACCTCATGGCGCTGAACAGGGGCGGCCTGGCGGGCGGGTTCCTCGGCACGGTGATCGGCTGGGGGCGGGAACCGGAAAGACGCGGGCGGTTCGCCGCGTCGGCCGGGGCCGTCGTCGCGTTCGCCACGGCGGTGGCGCTCGTGCTGATGATGGTGGCCGATCCGGTGATCCGCGGGCCCGTTACGGACCCCACCCCGATACCCGCTCCGATCGTCGCGCAGCCCGACCCCCTCCCCGAGGCCCCGCCACCCGTGCCGGAGCCGCGCAGATCCGCGGTCGCGATCCCGCCGCCCGAGCGGAACACGAGGCCGGCGCGCGGTCCCGCGCCCGTGCCGCGCCTGGTCGCCAGCATCAACGCGCTCGGCGCGCTGGTCAGGTCCGAGCCCGGCATGGTGGCGGTACGGCTGCGCAACGCCGGGAGCGGTCAGAGCGCGGAGATCGTCGCGCGGATCGGCCTGCCGCCGGGAGTGATGCTGCCGCCCGCCGCGCGCAGGGGCCGGGCGTCCGCCGCGACCGCGCCCGTCCCGATGGCGGGAGCCGCCGGTGGGGGGCGACCCGCCGGCACGGTCGACGGCTGGTCCTGCCGGGCCGTGAAGGTGGGCGCGCGCTGCTTCCGCGGCCCGCTGCCCCCCGGCCGGTCCACCGCGGTCTTCCTCAGGGTCATGGTCTCGCCCCGGGCGGCCGAGGGCGCGCCGCTCTCGGTCCGGGTCAGCGGCGCGGGCGCGAAGGTGACCGCCACGTCGGCGAGCGGGGTGCAGGACGCCGGAGCCCCGGCGCGCTTCGCCACCGACGGCCGGGTGGTCACCTCGGCGATCGGCAACACCCTTCTGGCGCCTGAGGGCCCGCCCGCCCACCGCCGGCCCGGGGGGGCGGGGCGGCAGGCAGGCGACGGGCCGCAGGCGCCGCGCCTCCTCGACCAGGACCGGGACCCGTCCACGGGGAGTTCGAGCGCGGCGCGGCTGGCGCTGCCGGCGCGGAGCCGGATCGTCTGGGCGGGGCTCTACTGGTCGGGGGGCGCGCCCGCCGCCGGGCCGGTCAAGTTCAGGGTTCCCGGGAAAGAGGGCTACCGGCTGGTGAGGGCCTCGCGGACGGCGGAGGGAAGGCTGCCGTCCGGCCGGGTGTACCAGGCGTTCGCCGAGGTGACCCGGCTGGTGAGCCGGCTCCGGGGGCGTTACTGGGTGGCCGACGTGCCGATGGGCAAGGGGCCCGCCCGGCACGCCGGATGGAGCCTGGTGGTCATCGCGGCCGACCCGCGCCGGCCGTACAGCCGGACCGTCGTCGTCGACACCGTCACCGTGGTGGATCGGGGAAGCCCGGCGCGGATCCCGCTGGACGGACTGACGCCCGCCGCCGCACCCGCCCGGATGGATCTGGTGGCCTGGGGCGGCGCGGCCGGGGTCAGGGGCGACCGGGTGAAGCTCGGACGAGGCCGCGCGCTCCGGCCGGTGAGCGGCGGGCGGGACCCGGGCGACGCCTTCGACGGCTCGGCGACCGGGGCGCTGGGAACGGGCGCCACCCTCGGCGTGGACGTCGACGGGTTCCGCGCGCTCCTCGGCGGGAGGCCCGTGCTCAAGGTGAGCGCCCGGCGCGGATCCGTGATCTTCGGAGTGGCCGTCGTCAACGTGCAGGCCCGTTCGTAATGAACGGCCTCAGGAACGGGACAAACTGGTACGGTCTGCGTAAACGCTCCGGCGGATGGTCGGACGAGGGTGGAATCGTCGGGATTCACCCCCGGATGATCAGTTGCTTGATTACCCTGAGACAGGGCCGCCTGTCCGGTCTCTCAGGGCGCTTTCAGGCGTGTCTGAGCCGTACGGTCGGGCCCACGTAGGAAGGGCGGTGTCGCGTGGATCGCTGCGCGCTGTTCGTGGACGCTGGCTACCTTCTGGCAGACGGCGCCATGGCCGCGCACGGGACCCGCCGTCGTGAGGCGGTCTCGTGGGACTACACGGGCCTGCTGCAGTTGCTCACCAACCTGTCCAGGGAGCGCACCGGGCTGCCGTTGCTGCGCTGCTACTGGTACGAGGCGACCGTCGAGGGCCGGCACACCCCCGAGCACGACGCGCTGGCCGACATCCCCGGGCTCAAGCTCCGCCTGTCGCGCATCCGCCCCGGTCGCCGCGAGGGCGTGGACGCCCAGGTCCACCGCGACCTGATGACGCTCGCGCGCAACAACGCGATCTGCGACGCGGTCGTGGTCAGCGGCGACGAGGACCTGGCCCAGGTGGTCTGCGACGCCCAGGACCTCGGCATCCGGATCACGGTGGTGCACATCGCCGCCGACGGCGGCTGGGCGGTCTCCCGCTCGCTCCGCCAGGAGTGCGACGACCTGATCGAGATAGGCGGCGGCCACCTGCGGCCGTACGCCGGTCTGACCACCGGGACGACCGAGCTCCCGGCCCTGAGCAACGGGGCCGCCTCCGGCAACGGCGCGGTGCAGGGCGGCGTTCCCGTGCCGCTCGGCAACGGCCTCCCGCCGGGGGGGACGGGGAGCTACGCCGTTTCGGGCGGCTCCTCGTCGGGCGCCCACGCCACGTCGAGTGGGAGCCTCCCGACCGGCGGCTACGCCGCACAGAGCGGGAGCCCCGCCTCGGGCGGCCAGGCCGCCTCGGGCAACGGCGCGGCGCAGGGCGGCTCCACGACGTCGGGCGGCGGGGCCTCTGCGGGTGGATCCGCGTCCCAGCCCCAGCCCTCCCGCGCCGGCCAGTCCCAGCCCGCGCTGCCCGTCTACGCGAGCTACGCGCAGGAGTCGCCGAGCACCTCCCCCGCCCAGGCCCTTCCGCCGTCCTCCCCGGCGCCGTCCTCGTCCTCCGTGGCGCCCAACGGCCCGACCGGTGCCACTCCGCAGTACGCCTCGGGCGGCACCGGAGGCATGCCGAGCTACCAGCCCGTCGGCTCCTACACGGGTCCGCAGTCGGTCGGCGGCTACACCGGCCCGCAGGCGGCCCCGGTGCCGGTCCAGGGCGCGGCCACCGGAGGCGCGACCACGCTGTCGGACGCGGTGAAGGCCGCGCACAAAGAGGGTCACGACTTCGGCGAGTCCGTGGCCAAGGACGCCCCGGCGCTGTGGCTGGAGGCCGTCCTGGCCCGCAAGCCCCGGATGCCCTCCGACCTGGAGGCGCGGCTGCTGCAGGGTTCCTCCCTGCCGATCGACTTCCTGTTGCACGACGAGGTCCGGCACGCCCTGCGCCGCGGCTTCTGGGACGCGCTGGAGCAGGCCCGTCACTGATGTGCGGCCGGGCGTCCTCCGGCCGGTGCGGGGCGCGCCTCGCGGGAAGCCTTCTCGATCTTCTCGATTTTCCCCTGGGGACAAACCGTGCAATAGGCCCATATGGGGCGATTTGGGGTGCTAGCCAGCCGTTATGCAGGGGTTTTGCAGGATATTTCAATAAATGGGAGGATGCTCAGCCACGGGCGGGGTCGGGGGGACCGTAATGCGTCTGCGGGGCATGTACGACGAAACCCCGGGCGGGACCGCCTTGTGTTGATCCTGAATGGAGTCGCTCGTGTCCCGATTCAACTTCCGGCCGGTCGCGGTGTCCGCGCTGGCGACGACCCTGACCTTCTCGGCCTTGACCTTCGTGGCCGCGCCCGCCGAGGCTGCGCCCTCCTCGACGGCTACCGCCGCGTCCGCCGCCACCGCCGCACGGCCCTACGCCAAGATCACCTGGCAGAAGCGCACCCGGTACGGCAACCCGGTCACCTACAACTGGCGGGTGACCGACAGCCACCAGCTCGCGGGCTCCGAGCTCGTCATGTACACCCGGCTGAACCGGAAGGGCATCAGCAAGATCCGCATTACGCGGAAGGCCCCGGGCGGCCGCTGCGGCGTGCAGAAGGACGGCTCCGACTACAACATCTACTGCATCCTCCACAACCCGGAGGACTGGAAGAAGTTCTACATGAGCTTCAAGGTGTGGCAGCGCGGATACTCCAGCCTCATCGCCGACCACTACTGGCGCGCGGTGGATCTCGGCGGCGGGTCGATCCGCGACTACACCAGCCTGATCAGCCGGAGCGACCGCATCGGCCGCAGCACGACGAAGTTCTACTACTAGGCCGACGGGCCACGCCCGGGTGATCGTGCGGATCGCCCGCGGGCCCTGGTGACCCGAAGGGCGGGAGCGGCCGGCCGTACCATCGCCGGCCGCTCACCCCGTGGAGTGCGGGGCCGGGCTCCGGCGGGCCGAGAAGAACGCCACGGCCCCGTCGCGTTCGACGCTGATCTCGTCGAGACCGGCCGCGGCCAGCCAGGACGACAGGTCGTCGGCGGTTCCCCCGGTGCCGAACACCCCGATCCGCCGGAACAGCGAGATCACCATGTCCTGTCGCCGGCCGCTCCCGCGCACGACCGAGCTTCCCCGCAGCCGCCCGCCCGGGCGCAGGACGCGGGCCATCTCCGCCAGGGCCGCCGCCGGGGCGGGGAAGCAGTGCAGGCCGAAGTAACTGAGGCACAGATCGAAGCCGCCCTCCCTGTACGGCAGCGCGGTCGCGCTCGCCTGCACGAACTCGATCTCCCGCAGCCCGTGCCGCGCCGCGTTGGCCCGTGACCGCCGCAGCATCACCGGCGACAGGTCGAGGGCCGCGTAGCGGTAGGAGCCGTCCTCGGGCAGCCCGCGAAAGGCGATCCCGCCCCCACAGGGGACGTCGAGCACCCGGCAGCCGTCCACCAGCGTCCGCAGGTCGTCGATGTCGCGGTAGTAGCGGTCCAGATCCGCTCCCCACAGCAGACGGCCGCCGATCCTGCCGATCCGCTCGTGCTCGACCCCGACGTCGTAGACCACCGCGGTCAGCCGGGCACGCCGCCAATCGTCCATGTCTCAACTTCTCCGTTCTGACGCCCTCCGTCAACACGGATCGCGAGGAGTTCCGCATCGTCCGGCGCTCCACCACGGGACGGGCGACCAGCCGCGGAGTGGGCGGGAGCGTGTCGCCTCCGCTCTGGCAGGATGGCGCTCGTCGTCATTCTTCGGACCGGAGTGACCACGCCGCCGGGCGGCGCGGTCGTGAGGAGAGCCGGGAAAGCGCCGGCGGAGTGGTGAGAAGGGATGCTCGGTGCCTGACCCCGGCCCGCTGACCACAGGCGATCCCGAACAGGTCGGCGGTTACCGGCTGACCGGGGTGCTGGGCGAGGGCGGTCAGGGGGTCGTCTACCTCGCCCATGCGCCGCATGGCCGCCGGGTGGCGGTCAAGATGCTGCACGCCCGGATGGCGGCCGACCCCATGGTCCGGGAGCGGTTCCTGCGGGAGGCGGAGGTCGGCCGCCGGGTCGCGGCCTTCTGCACGGCCAGGGTCCTCGACGCGGGCGTCGCCGGAGACCGGCTCTACATGGTCAGCGAGTACATCCCCGGGCCGTCCCTGCACGACCTGGTCGCCGATGACGGGCCGCGGGCCGGCAGCGGCCTGGACCGCCTCGCGGTCACCACCCTGACGGCGCTGGCCGCGATCCACCAGGCCGGCATCATCCACCGTGACTTCAAGCCCAGAAATGTGATCATGGGTCCGGAAGGCCCGGTGGTCATCGACTTCGGCATCGCCCGCGCGATGGAGCGGACCGCCACGACGTCGGAGCTCGTCGGCTCCCCGGCCTATCTGGCGCCCGAGCTGCTCGACGGGCGGGAAGCCGGTCCGGCGTCGGACGTGTTCAGCTGGGCGGCCACGATGGTCTACGCCGCCACCGGGCACCCGGCCTTTCCCGGGAACATCCAGGCGGCCGTCATGAACGCCATCCTGACCCGTGAGCCCGACCTGTCCGGCGTCCCCGCCCACCTGCGGCCGCTGCTCGCCGCCTGCCTGGACAAGGACCCCGGTGCCCGGCCCACCGTCACCGGCATGCTCGCCACTCTCACCGGGCGAGGATCACCCGTCCGGGACGAACCCCTGACCGGCCCGGGGGCGCGGCCAGGGAACGGGCCGGCCGGGCCCCGGTCCGTCGTCCGCCGCGTGCGCTCCGCCGCGGTCGCCGTATCCGCCGCCGTCCTCCTGCTCGTCGCGGCCTTCTGGCTCCGGGGACCGGACGTCCCGGGGAAGCCCGCACCTCCTTCCGCGCAGCCCTCGGCCGGAGCCTCCTCCTCGGAGGGCGCCGGTCCCGCCGGCCTGTCGCTGGCGCACTCCGACTCGGTCTGGACGGTGGCGACGGCCCGGCTGCGCGACCGCCCCGTCCTCGTCTCGGGTGACGGGAGCACGATGCGCGTGTGGGACCTCACCACGGGCGAGCCGGTCGGCGCGCCGATCACCGGCCACGTCGACGGTGTCTCGTCGGTCGCGGTGGCCCGGCTGGGGGAGCGCCCGGTGGTCGTCTCGGGCAGCGACGACCGCACGGTCCGGGTCTGGGACCTGGCCACCGGAGACCAGCTCGGCGCCCCCTTCACCGGCCACACGGGCTGGGTCGAGTCGGTCGCGGTGACCGAGCTGAACGGCCATCCGGTCGTCGTCTCCGGCGGCTACAAGGGCTCCGTGCTGGCGTGGGATCTGGTCACCCGCAAGCCGGTCGGCACGCCGATCGACCACCCGGCCGGGGTCGAGTCGGTGGCGGTGACCGAGCTGGACGGCCGGCAGGTCATCGTGGCGGGGAGCCGCGACCACACGGTCCGGGTCTGGGACCTGCTCACCGGCGAGCCGGTCGGCGCTCCCCTCGCCGGCCACACCCACGAGGTCCACACCGTGGCGGTGACCGAGCTGGACGGCCGCCCGGTGGTCGTCTCGGGGAGCCGTGACCACACGGTCCGGGTCTGGGACCCGGCCACCGGCGAGCCGGTCGGCGCCCCCTTCACCGGCCACTCCCGCGATGTCATGACGGTCACGGCCGCGCAGGTGGGCGGCCGTCCGGTGGTCGTCTCCGGCGGCCACGACCGCAGCATCCGCATCTGGGATCCGGTCACCGGCGAACCGCTCGGCGCTCCTTTCACCGGCCACACGGGCGGAGTCGTATCGCTGCTGGTGACAGAGCGCGGGGGCCGCCCGGTCCTCGTCTCCGGCGGCCAGGACAAGACGCTGAAGGTCTGGGACCTCTGAGGAGGCCCTCGGCGGGGCCGGTCCTGCGGCGGCCCGTCCCGAGCCCTTCCCCGCCGTCGCCGGCTTCGGCGACGGCGCACCCCCGCCCCGGCCGCGCGCGGACGCTCAGGTGAGCGCGTCGAAGCCGGAGCGGAGGTGGCTGACGCAGTCGGCGAGGTCGGAGAGAGGAGCGACGAGGGAGGGATCACTCGCCTTGCGGGCGAGTTCGCGGACCCGGACGAGCTCGTTCTCGACGGCGGTCAGGCGGCTGGACAGCTCGGGGAGCACGGCCGCATGGTCACCGGCCCTGCCCGGGGGAAGCTCGGTGGACAGCCGCTCGCGGAGCAGTGAGGCCTGCTCGGCCAGACGGCGGTTCATGTTGTACAGCTCGACGAAGACCGAGACCTTGGCCCTCAGCACCCAGGGGTCGAACGGCTTGGTGAGGTAGTCGACCGCCCCCGCGGCGTAGCTGCGGAAGGCGTAGTCGGGAGCGCTGTCGACCACGGTCAGGAAGATGATGGGGATGTTGCGCGTCCGCTCGCGGCGCTTGATGTGCGAGGCGGTCTCGAACCCGTCCATGCCCGGCATCCGCACGTCCAGCAGGATCAGCGCGAAATCGCTGCTGAGCAGGGCCTTCAGAGCCTCCTCGCCGGACCGCGCCCGCACCGGGACCAGGTCGAGGGAGCTGAGGATGGCCTCGAGGGCGATCAGATTCTCCTCCCGGTCGTCGACCAGGAGGATTTTTGCGCGGTCGGGCATCGATCATGCCCCTTCGTGGGAGTCGCCGGTCATCGCCCGGCCGCGGGAGAGCCAGCCCCGCAGGCGTTCGAGCAGGCGGTCGACGTCGACGGGTTTGGGCACGTAGTCGGAGGCGCCGGAGGCGATGCTCTTCTCCCGGTCGCCCTGCATCACCTTGGCGGTCAGCGCGATGATCGGCAGATCGGCGAACTGCGGCATCCGGCGGATCGCGGAAGTGGTCGCCCAGCCGTCCATCTCCGGCATCATGATGTCCATCAGGACCAGGGAGACGTCCTCGTTCCGCTCCAGCTGCTCGATGCCCTCGCGGCCGTTCTCGGCGAACACCACGGTGGAACCGTGCCGCTCCAGCACGCTGGTCAGCGCGAAGACGTTTCGGATGTCATCGTCCACGATCAAGATTTTTGCACCGTTGAGCGGATCCTCGCCCGTCCAGTTCTGTTCACTGCTCTCCATCAGGTTCGGCAGCGGCTGGGACGCCTCCGGCGCCGCCGGGACTTGCGGCAGCTCGATGACGTCCTCCCGCGCGCCGATGACGATCTGGTCGTAGGGGCCGCCGGAGTTCGTGATGGCGCCGTCGCCGCGGGCGGCCAGCGGCCCTGCGTAGGACTGCGGCAGGTACAGGGTGAACGTGCTGCCCTGCCCGACCTCGCTGACCACGTGGACCTCGCCGCCGAGCAGGCGGGCGATCTCGCGGCAGATGGACAGGCCCAGGCCGGTCCCGCCGTACTTGCGGCTGGTGGTCCCGTCGGCCTGCCTGAACGCCTCGAAGATGACATCCAGCTTGTCGGCCGCGATGCCGATGCCGGTGTCCACCACCTCGAAGGCCAGCAGGCCGTCGGATCCGCGGAGGGTCTCGTCCACGAACGGGATGTCCCGCTGGGCGTGGATCACGCGGAGCCGTACCTCGCCCTTGGGGGTGAACTTGATCGCGTTGGAGAGCAGGTTGCGCAGCACCTGCTGGAGGCGCTGCTCGTCGGTGCGCAGCTCCTGCGGGACCGACGGGTCCACCTCGACCGTGAACGACAGGCCCTTGTCCTGGGCGAGCGGGGTGAAGGTGGCCTCGAAGTAGTCGACCAGCTTGGGCAGGGAGATCTGCTGGGGATGGATGTCCATCCGCCCGGCCTCGACCTTGGACACGTCGAGGATGTCGTTGATCAGCTGGAGCAGCGCGGAGCCGGCTCCGTGGATGGTCCTGGCGAACTCCACCTGCTGGGGGGTGAGGTTGCCCTCGGCGTTCTCGGTCAGCAGCTTGGCCAGCACCAGCAGGCTGTTCAGCGGGGTGCGCAGCTCGTGCGACATGTTGGCGACGAACTCGGACTTGTAACGCGAGGAGACCGCGAGCTGCTCGGCCCGCTCCTCCAGCGTACGGCGGGCCTGCTCGATCTGGAAGTTCTGGATCTCGATGGCGCGGTTCTGCTTGGCCAGCAGGGCGGCCTTGTCCTCCAGTTCGGCGTTGGAGCGGCGCAGCTCCTCCTGCTGGCGCTGGAGCTCCTCGGAGCGTTCCCGTAGCTCGATGGTGAGGCGCTGGGACTCGGTGAGCAGGTCCTCCGTGCGGGAGTTGGCGATGATCGTGTTCATCGTGACACCGATGGTCTCGACGAGCTGGGTCAGGAAGTCGTGGTGGACCTCGCTGAACTCCTCGAACGAGGCCAGCTCCAGCACGCCCAGCACCTGGTCCTCGAACAGGACCGGCAGCACGACGATCTGCGCCGGGACCGAGGTGCTCAGGCCGGTGTCCACGGTGAGGTAGCGGGCGGGGACGTTCCTCAGGATGATCCGCCTGCCCTCCAGCGCGGCCTGCCCGACGATCCCCTGGCCGGTGGCGAAGCGCTGACGGGGGCCGGTCCCGGCTCGGGCGCCGTACCCGGCGATGAGGTGCAGGTCGTGGTCGCCGGTGGGCTCGGCGAGGTAGAAGGCGCCGTAGTGGGCGGAGACCAGCGGGGTCAGCTCGCTCATGATGAGCTTGGCGACCTCCATCAGGTCGCGGTGCCCCTGCATGAGGCGGGAGATCCGGGCCAGGTTGGACTTGAGCCAGTCCTGTTCCTGGTTGGCGATGGTGGTGTCGCGCAGCACGGACACCATCGTGTTGATGTTGTCCTTGAGCTCGCCGATCTCGCCGCCGGCGTCGACGGTGATCGAGCGGGTCAGGTCGCCCTGGGCGACGGCGGTGGTGACCTCGGCGATCGCGCGGACCTGGGTGGTGAGGCGGCCGGCGAGCTCGTTGACGTTCTCGGTGAGGCGCTTCCAGATGCCCTCGGCGCCCTCCACCCGGGCCTGGCCGCCGAGCTTGCCCTCCGAGCCGACCTCGCGGGCCACGCGGGTGACCTCCGCGGCGAACGAGGAGAGCTGGTCGACCATGGTGTTGATGGTGGTCTTCAGCGCGAGGATCTCGCCCTGCGCGTTCACGTCGATCTTGCGGGTCAGGTTTCCCTTCGCCACGGCGGTGGTGACCTCGGCGATGTTGCGGACCTGGGTGGTCAGGTTGTTGGCCATGACGTTGACGTTGTCGGTGAGGTCCTTCCAGACCCCGGAGACGCCGCGCACGCGGGCCTGGCCGCCGAGCTGGCCCTCGGTGCCGACCTCGCGGGCCACGCGGGTGACCTCGTCGGCGAACATCGAGAGCTGGTCCACCATCGTGTTGAGGGTGTCCTTGAGCTGGAGGATCTCGCCCTGTGCGTCGGCGGTGATCTTCTTGCTCAGGTTGCCCTGGGCGACCGCGGTGGAGACCGCCGCGATCTGGCGCACCTGGGTGGTCAGGTTGTTGGCCATGAAGTTGACGTTGTCGGTGAGGTCCTTCCAGGTGCCGGAGACGCCGCGCACCTGCGCCTGGCCGCCGAGCTGGCCCTCCGAGCCGACCTCGCGGGCGACCCGGCTCACCTCGGAGGCGAACGAGGAGAGCTGGTCGACCATGGTGTTGATGGTGGTCTTCAGCGCGAGGATCTCGCCCTGCGCGTCCACGTCGATCTTGCGGGTCAGGTCGCCGTTGGCGACGGCGGTGGTGACCTCGGCGATGTTGCGGACCTGGTAGGTCAGGTTGTTGGCCATGAAGTTGACGTTGTCGGTGAGGTCCTTCCAGACCCCGGAGACGCCGCGCACGCGGGCCTGGCCGCCGAGCTGGCCCTCGGTGCCGACCTCGCGGGCCACGCGGGTGACCTCGTCGGCGAACAGCGAGAGCTGGTCCACCATCGTGTTGAGGGTGTCCTTGAGCTGGAGGATCTCGCCTTGCGCGTCGGCGGTGATCTTCTTGCTCAGGTCGCCCTGGGCGACCGCGGTGGAGACCGCCGCGATGGCCCGGACCTGGGTGGTCAGGTTGCCCGCCATGACGTTGACGTTGTCGGTGAGGTCCTTCCAGACCCCGCTGACCCCCCGCACCTGCGCCTGGCCGCCGAGCTGGCCCTCGGTGCCGACCTCGCGGGCCACGCGGGTGACCTCCTCGGCGAAGGCGGAGAGCTGGTCCACCATCGTGTTCACGGTGTTCTTCAGCTCGAACATCTCGCCGACCGCGTCGACGGTGACCTTCCGGCTCAGGTCGCCCCGCGCGACCGCGGTGGTGACCAGCGCGATGTCGCGGACCTGGGCCGAGACGCGGCTCGACATGGTGTTCACGGCCTCGGTGAGGTCGCGCCAGCTGCCCGACATGCCCCGCACGTTGGCCCGGCCGCCCAGCCGGCCCTCGGTGCCGACCTCGCGCGCCACCCGCGTCACCTCGGAGGTGAACAGGGAGAGCTGGTCCACCATGCCGTTGATCGCCTTGCCGAGGCGGCGCACCTCGCCCCGGGAGCCGCGGTCGAGGTCGATCCGGCGCGACAGGTCCCCCTTGGCCACCGCGTCGATCACGTCCGCCGCACCGGAGACCGGCCCGACCAGGGCGTCGATCAGGGAGTTGACCGAGTCGACGCTCTCGGTCCACGAGCCCACGCCGGGGCCGGGGGAGAGGCGCTCGCCGAACCGGCCCTCCCTGACCACCTCGCGGCGGACCCGGTGGAGCTCGTTGGCCAGATGCTCGCGTCGGTCGGCGACCTCGTTGAGGAGCAGGCGGATCTCGCTCAGCACTCCGGGGGGCGCGTGCGGGACCCGCCGCCGGAAGTCTCCGTCCCGCCATGTGATGAGGGTTTGGAGAATCGGCTGCAGGTCGGACTCGCTGTAGCGCCTCTCCTCGACGTCGGGCATCGCGTCGGCCGTGGTCATTAGACCTCCTTGACTCCCGTGGGGGGCAACCGCGGGCAATACCAGTCTGTCACGGTGCGCAACTCGGAGTCCCGCCTTCGATTTACCCCATGTCAGCGTGAAGTGTGGTAGTCACGGAGTAGTGACCAGCGTTCCCCGGGCCGTCCTGGCGGCGACATTCGCTCCAGGAGACACGGCCGTGCCCGCGACCAGGCGGTTCACCAGGGAGGTGATGACCGCCTGGGCTGCCGCGTCCGTGCTGGACGTGGCCGAGCGGTTGGCGGCCGAGCTCTCCGCCCAGGCCCTCGACGGGCCGTTCGAGGTGGTCTGGAACCACCTGGGTAACGGCGTGCAGGTCGAGGTGCGCCAGAAGAACGCCCAGGAGACGAGCCCCGGCAGCCCGAGCATGGCGGTCGAGGAGTGGGGGGTGTCCTTCGCGGGGCAGCACCGCACGCACTGGGCCCGGATCGCGCTGCCCGGGACGCACGGGCACGTGACCACGGAGTGGACCGAGGAGGAACCGGGCCGCGGGCCGAGCGGCTGGCTGCGCTTCCTCGCCGACGCCAGCGACCTGCTCGCGGGCACCCTCAACCCGGACATGGTGCCCGCGATCATCGCGCAGATCGCGGTGCCCCGGCTGGCCGCCTGGTGCGCGGTCTACATGTGGAACGACAGCGGCGGGCCGCAGCATCCGGCCTACCTGTGGCACACCGACGAGGCGCGCATCGACGAGCTGCGCGACGAGCTGGCCGGCGTCCGGATCCCGGAGACCGGCGGCTCGATGCAGTTCGGCGAGTCGCACGTGCTCGTCGTCCCCCTCCGCGCGCGCGGGCGGGCGCTCGGCGCGATGTGCCTGGGCCGTTCCGACCGGTTCGCCGAGGACGTCATCCAGTACGCCGGGGACATCGGCCGCCGGGCCGCGCTCTCCCTGGACAACGCCCTGCTCTACGCCCAGCAGGCGGAGGCCAACCGGGCGCTCCAGCGCAGTCTGCTCCCGCCCGACGAGCCCGGTGAGATCCCGGGGCTCGACTCCGCCGTGGTCTACGAGCCGGCGGGTGAGACCAACGAGGTCGGCGGCGACTTCTACGACCTGTTCGCGGCCGGCGACGGCAGCTGGCGGTTCGCGGTCGGCGACGTCTGCGGGACCGGGCCGGTGGCGGCCGCGGTCACCGGGCTGGCCCGCCACACGCTGCGGCTGCTCGCCCGGGAGGGGTACGGCGTGGCCGCGGTCCTGGGCCGCCTCAACCAGGCGATCCTGGAGGAGGGTGACCGGGCGCGGTTCCTCACCCTGCTGCACGGGGAGATCACGCCCGTGCCCACCGGCCTGGAACTGCGGCTGGTCTCGGCCGGCCATCCGGAGGCCCTGCGGCTGAAGCCCAGCGGCGTGGTGGAGTCGGTGGTGACCTCCCAGTCGCTGCTGGGCGTCTTCCCCGAGGCGACGTTCGAGGCGGACCTGGTCCACCTCGACCACGGCGACGTCCTTCTCGCGGTGACCGACGGAGTGACCGAGCGGCGCCAGGGCAGCAGGCTGCTCGATGACGACGGGGGCCTGGCCAAGCTGCTCGCCGAGTGCGTGGGCCTGTCGGCCGGCGCGGTCGCCGCGCGGATCCGCCGGGCGGTGCAGGAGTTCGCCCCCGAGCCGAGCGCCGACGACATGGCGATCGTGGTCCTGCGCGCCCGCTGAGCTCTCCGCGCGCCCGCTCCCGGTTCCGGGCGCCCGCCGGGCTCTCGGGCCGCCGTGCCCGCCCGGCGCCGTCCGCCGGATCAGTCGTGCGGCTTCAGGTGCCTGCGGGCGAAGTCGAGCTGGGCCGCCATCTGGGCGATGCGCTCGGAGACGACCAGCGAGCCGTGACCGGCGTCGTACCGGTAGACCTCGTGCTCGTGCCCGCGTTCGGCGAGCCGGGCCACGTAGCTCTCGATCTGGCGGATCGAGCAGCGCGGGTCGTTCTCCCCGGCGAGGATCAGCAGCGGCGCCTCGACCCGGTCGACATAGGCGATCGGCGAGCAGTTCGCGTAGCGCTCCGGCTGCTCGGCCGGGGATCCGCCGAGCAGCGCGCGGTGGTAGGCCCTCAGCGACTCGGGCTCGTCCTCGTACGCCACCAGGTGGTCGGCGATCGGCACCGCCGCGATGCCCGCGGCCCACACCTCCGGCTGCGTGCCCAGGCCCAGCAGCGTGAGATAGCCGCCCCACGAGGTCCCGGCCAGCACCAGCCGCTCCGGGTCGGCCAGACCCCGCCGGACCATCGCCTCGCGGACCGCGGTCACGTCGGCCAGCTCGATGTGGCCCACCTCGCCGGCCAGGGCGTCCCGCCAGGCGGAGCCGTACCCGGTGGAGCCCCGGTAGTTGACCCGCACGACCGCGAAGCCGTGGTCCACCCAGGCCGCCACCTGCGGCACGAAGGAGTCGTCGTCCTGCGAGGACGGCCCGCCGTGCAGGAGGAAGACCGTCGGGTACGGCCCCGCGCCGCGTTCGGGGCGCGAGACCAGGGCGTGGATGCGCCCGCCGGGCCCCTCCACGTCGATGTCCTCGGCCGGGACCGACGGCGGCGAGGACGGTCCGGCGTGGTTCACCACCACCTGGCCGTTGCTCGACCGGATCACCTGCGGGTGGGCACCGCTGGACCAGGAGTACTCGACCGAGCCGTCCGGGCGGGGCATGGCGGCGTCGATCACGCCGTGCTTGGTCTCGATCGGGGTGAGCACGCCCCCGGCCAGGTCGTACCGGTGCAGGTGGGTGCGGCCGCGGTTGGCCCGGACCACCAGCAGGGAGCGGCCGTCGTCGTACCAGTCCGCGGTGATCTCGCCGGGGTCGGGCAGCCAGATCTCCCGCTGCTCGTCGCTGACCGGGTCCCAGACCAGCGGTTCGCGGCGGCCCCGGCGCTCGTGCAGGGCGAGCAGGCGGCGGTCTCCGGAGACGGGCGCGAAGCGCAGGCCGACGACGCCGCGACCGGGGCCGTCGTGCAGTTCCCCGACCGCCTCTCCGCACTGCCGCACGACCTTCAGCGAGGGGTGCCGGGCGTCGCCGTGCTCGCTGTGGTTGATCGCGATCAGGGCGCCGTCGAGGGAGACGGCGGCCACGGAGGCGGCCTCGGCGTGCTCGTAGATCACCTTCGCGGGGGTGCCGGGCCGTACGACGTAGACGGTGAAGCCGCTGCCGGGCCGGGCCATGCCGATGATCGCGTCGCCCGTCGCGGAGAGCGCGATGCCGGCGGGGTGACCGGGTTCGAGGTCGATCGGCTCGTCCGGGCCTCCGGTGAAGGGCTGGCGCACCCAGCGGCCCCACTCGTCGCCGTCGGTGTCGCAGAACCACCAGATCCACTGGCCGGTGGGGTCGATCGTGCCGTGCGAGGTGCCCTTGGGGCGCGAGGTCGCCTGGCGGGCGCCGCCCCCGGAGCGGTCCCAGGCGTAGACCTCCCAGGCGCCGGAGGCGTTGCTGCGGTAGACGGCTCGGGCGGGGGCCTGCCGCGCCCACACGGGGAGCGTCACGCGCGGCGCCCGGAACCTGGCCTGCCAGCGTTCCTCCGCCTTCATATGGCGCGTCCCTCCGTCAAGGCATCGGTTGTGCACGGGCGAGCGCGGGCCCGCCGGATCGCCGTCCAGTATGTCGCTTCGAGACGTGATTTGCTCTGGAAATGTAGGAATTTCGAACTAAGTGCCACTTCAGTAACATGCGTCCTGAAGGCAGGTGTCAAGGAGGGCCCTTGATCAGGAGCGTGATTCAAATGTAGACAGGTGAAAAGAAGCGGTCACTTCGCTACTTTCAGCTAATTCTGTGATTTTCCTGCGAATGTCATCCGATTCCGTATGCCAGGCGCTCGGTCCCATGCCCACGACGGCCTCGACCGCGGCACGGTCCAGAGCCATCGGGAATTCGTACGTCCTCCGCCCGGTCTCGGTGAAATGGCCACTGAGGCTCTCGGCCATCCGGCGCTCCTTCGACTCGTCCACCGACAGCAGCCCCAGCCGCTCCACCAGTGGCTCCAGATGCCGTGGTGTGGGGGTCACCACGACGAGCGTGCCGTCGCGCCGCAGCACACGCGCGAACTCTGCCCCGTTGCGGGGGGCGAAAACATTGAGCAGGACGTCGACGGAACCGCCGCGGAGGGGGAGCGGCCGCCAGACGTCGGCCACCACCGCCCCCAGCCTGGCGTGCGCCCGCGCGGCCCGCCTGGCCGCATGCTTGGAGACGTCCAGGGCGATCCCGGCGGCGTACGGCAGGCGGTCGAGCACCCGGGCCAGGTAGTAACCCGTCCCCGCCCCCGCGTCCGCGATCACCTTCCCCGCCCGCGGGGCCGTGTGGCAGGCGTCGGCGACCGCGTCCGCGAGGGGGGCGAAATGCCCCGCCCCGAGGAAGTCGGCCCGGGCGGCCACCATGGCCGCGCTGTCGGCCGTACCCGGGGCCTGCGAGCCGGTCAGGAGGCTGACGTACCCCTGCCGGGCGAGGTCGAACGCGTGTCCCCGGGGGCAGCCCAGCGCCCGCTCGCCGAGGGCCAGCCCGTCTCCGCAGACCGGGCAGATGAGGTGTTCGACGATGTCAGCCAGCATGTCCCCATCATCCCGCCTCGCGGCGGCGTGATCGGACTGTCGCCCCGCACCCCTACGATGGCTCGCCGTACAGCGAGTCGATCATGGCCTGTCCCGGAAGGAGCCCGTCATGCCCGGAGGCCCCCCGGCCGTCTCCACAGTGGACGCGGTGCGGTCCCGGCCCCGGAGGTCGGCGTGGTTCCAGTGGATCGCCGCCTTCGCCATCGCGGCCGCGCCGACCCTCTACTGGACGTTCATCGGCCCCGATTCCTACAGCTACGGCTACCTCATAGCCGGCGACCCGGCCAGGTGTGCGGGCAACGAGTTCATGGACGACCACGGCTACGGGATTCTCGGCGTCGTCTACGAGGTGCCCTTCCTCGGGTTCGGCGGCTCGCCGCTCTGGACGTCAGCTGCCTGGAGCTGTGGGGCGGGCCCTCCATCGTCCTCATCAGCATCGTCCCGGGCCTGACCGCTCTCGTCTCCGTGCTGCTCATGCTGTGTGCCGCGCGTGTGCCGCACGCCCGCAGCTCCGCCGCGGTCCGGGTGGCGCTGGGCCTGCTCATGATCCTGCCGCTGGCCTTCCTCCCGGTCTCGGACGTCGTTCCGGGCAGGGTGTCCAGCGGCGAGGAGTGCTTCTCCGCCGGCCTCGGGTTCCCCGACGATCTCGAATCGGCTGGAGGGGACCACGAAAAGCGGTTCGTCTGCACGGCACGCAGCGGTCCGTGGGGGCAGGGGGGAGTCGCCGAGTTCGCCGGCATGCCCGACGAGCAGGTGCTCGCCTACGGCCGCCATCTCTGCGCCGCGGTGGTGCGGGCCGGCGGAGACGCGCACGATCGCGCGCCGTACGAGTCGTTGAGGCTGTCGTACAGCGTGGAGCTGGCCGAGTCGCTCAAGATGATCTGCCCGCAGGTGGTCGCCGTGGAGAAGGCCAAGGCGGAGCGGGCGCGTCTGGCCGAGGAGCGCAAGCAGGCGGCGTTGAACGCCAAGTGCGCGGCCTATCCCCGGCACCGCCCGCTGATCCGGCCGATACGACGGGGGGTGGGCGCCGTGCACACCGACTACAACGCGCTCGTCGCCCTGGAGGACGACGAGTTCGAACTGATCGAGGCCAGCCCGCTCTGGGTGGAGGGACTGGCCGGGGCCGAGCCCGGGGTTCTGCAGGTGTCGGTCGCCAACGAGTTCGCGACCGTCTGCGTCACGGCTGAGGCTTACGACCGCAGGCCCCCGCTGGAGCGGCGCGGCTGGGAGGCGGTGAAGGAGATTCCCTATCGGAGCACCCGCGGGAACCTGACGTTCGTCGACTTCTACGGCGGCCGGAGGCTCGTCGGCCTCACCGTCGCGGGCAAGGGCGACTACCGGGTCCGGGTCCACGTGCGCGGCAGCGAGCGGGCCGAAGGCTGGTCGGAGAAGGGAGATCTGGAGCAGTTCCTCATCATGGCTTATCCGGCTAAGAGGTGATAAGTAGGACGCAAGTCGCTTTCAAGTGGCTGCCGGTACACATGGTGCCCATGAGGAAGAGAACTGTCATCGGCGGAGGACTGCTGGCGCTCGTGCTCGCGGGCGGACTGACCGGGACGGCGCAGGCCGCCGCCGGGGACCGCGTGCACCACTGGGGCCCGGTCCAGTCCAAGAGCGGCCACGGCGGCTACGCCAAGGCCGACGTGTGGCTGAGCGACTTCAAATCCGAGCGGTTCGTCGTCTCCGGCACGCTGTACGACCGCGACAGCCACTCCGGCCACTGCGCCTACATGCGGGTGCGGTTCCACTACAAGAGCGGCGGCACCGGCTGGTCGCAGGTCCGCTACACCTGCTCCGCCAAGGGCAAGTCCTTCAAGCTGTCCTCGGACGGCGAGGTCACCCGGGCGGACGTGCGGGTCTGCCTGGTCAGCTACAGGACCAACGGGATCTTCAGCTGCCACACCGATGCGATCAAGGCCTCCACCGTCGCCAACTGGCCCCAGTGACCCGGCGCCGCCTTCACGGGGTGACGGGGAGCAGCAGGCGGGCTAATAGCGGACAGTAACAGCGCGTTCACTTTAAGGTCAACGCCGATGTATTGTGCTTTCCGTGACCGCACAATGTACGTACGCTGAGGCCGTGACCAAGGATGAGCGCATCAGCCTGCGCGTGGACGCCAAGACGAAGCGGTTGCTCGAAGCCGCGAGCGAAGAGGTGGGCATGTCCGCGTCGGCGTTCATCCTTAACGCCGCGACCCTCGCGGCCCATCACACGCTGGCCGACCGTACGGTCTTCCGGCTGAACGCGGAGCAGTGGGCGGCCTTCGACGCCATGTTGAACGAGCCGGCTCGGGATGTGCCCGGGCTCCGTGAGCTGCTCAACACGCCGACCATCCTCGATGAGCTCGAATGAAGCTCACGGCCGTCGAGCTCCTCGACCGGGAGCATCGGCTGGAGGAGTTCGACTGCGGTTCGCAGGCGCAGAATGACTGGTTGCGGCGTCACGCGTTGCAATCCCAGTTTGCGGAGATGTCACGGGTCTACGTGGTTCGCGATGTGGACGCTGACGAGGTGATGGGCTACTACGCGTTGGCGGCGGGGCAGATCAGGCCGGATGAGGTCCCGGCGAGATGGCTGAAAGGTGTTGGGCTGTACTCCCAGCCCATGGTGCTCCTGGCCCGGCTGGGCGTCGATCTCCGTGCTCAGGGCAGAGGGCTCGGCCGGGCGCTGGTCACGGATGCGATGCGCAGAGTGATATCGGTAGCGGATCAGATCGGCGTACGTGCCCTCCTGATCCACTGTGAGGACGAGTCGGCTCGGGACTTCTACCTGTGCCTGGCCCGATTCGAGAGTAGTCTGGCTGATCCTCTCCACCTGATTCTCAGGATCAAGGATCTCCGGCGGGCCGTTGCGCCAAGGGGTTGAGTCGGCTCGGGGCCCCGCCGGGACGTGATCGGATCGTCGCCTCGCGTCCCTAGAGTCGCCCGTCGTGACGCGACGATCTCGGTGGCTCTGGGCCCTCGCCGTGTTCTGGTCGGCGGCTCCGGCCGTCTGTCCGTGGATCCTGGACCTGTTGGCCTGGATTCAGGAGCTGCTGGCCCCGCCGGAGGAGTACGGCGATTCGGACGACATCCACGGGATGGTCCAGCTCTTCTCTAGGACCATCGGGGACCTCTGCCAGCTCGTCGCGGTGCTCATGATGGTGCTCGCGCTCCGCTCCGGGCGACGGGGCGTACAGCGGTCGGAGGACTGAGGGAGGCCCTTCACCCCCGAGGAGGTCCCGGTCATGGTCTATCCGGGCGCGGGTGAGAAGACGGATGGGCGGCCGGTCAGGTGGTCTGGCGGACCTGCTGGAGGAAGGCGGCGTTGGAAGGCGTCTCGCGGAGGCGGTCGACGAGGAGCTCCAGCGCCTGCTGCCTGTCCAGGCCGCCGAGCGTGCGGCGCAGCCGCCAGGTGAGCTGCCGCTCCAGGGGGTCGAGGAGGATCTCCTCGCGGCGGGTGCCGGAGGCGTCCAGGTCCACGGCGGGGTAGAGCCGCCGGTCGGCGAGGTCGCGGCGGAGCCGCAGCTCCATGTTGCCGGTGCCCTTGAACTCCTCGAAGAGGGCGTCGTCCAGCCGGGAGCCGGTCTCCACGAGGACGGTGGCCAGGATGGTCAGCGAGCCGCCGTCGCGGAGGTTGCGGGCGGTGCCGAAGAATCTGCGCGGGGGCAGGAGCGCGGCGGCGTCCAGACCTCCGGAGAGGGTACGGCCGCCGCCCGGGGCGAGGTTGTTGTAGGCGCGGGCCAGACGGGTCAGCGAGTCCAGGAGCACGACCACGTCCCGGCCGGACTCGGCCAGGCGCCTGGCGCGCTCGATCGCCAACTCGGCGACGGCCGTGTGGTCGCGGTCGGCGCGGTCGAAGGTGGAGGCGGCGACCTCGCCCCGGATCGACTCGCGCATCTCGGTCACCTCCTCCGGCCGCTCGCCGACGAGAACGACCATGAGGTGGACGTCCGGGTGGTTGCGGGAGATCGCGGCGGCCAGGTCCCGCAGGACCATGGTCTTGCCCGCCTTCGGCGGGGCGACGATCAGGCCGCGCTGGCCCCTGCCGACCGGGGCGAACAGGTCGACGACCCGGCTGGTCACCGACTCGGTCTCCAGGCGGAGTCGGTCGCTGGGGTGGACCGGGGTCATGTCCGCGAAGTGCGGGCGCGGTCCGGGCCCCGCGCCGGTCTCGGCGCCGTTCACGGCCCGCACCTCGATCAGCCGGTCGTACGGCCTGCGCGCGGTGGCGACGAGGTGGTCCCCGGGACGCAGGCCGTACTGCCCGACCTGGGAGAGCGGGACCTTCACGTCATGGGGGCCGGGGAGGAACCCGCCGGTTCTGAGGTAGGCGGCCTTGTCGCGGACGTCGAGGAGACCTGACACGGTCTCGGCGGGAGCGGGAGCGGGAGCGGGAGCGGGAGCGGGAGCGGGAGCGGGAGCGGGAGCGGGAGCGGGGACGGAGGCGCCGCGCTTACGGGAGCGCGGGGCGCTCTTGACGGTGGTTTCCCTGGGGATGGTTTCCGTGGTCATGGGTGGCCTTTCGGGATGGGGGAGCTCGGGGAGCCCGGGGAACGCAGAGCCGGGGATCCCGGAGAACACCGCGGCGCGGGGACGGGAGCCGTCCCGGGGCATCGCGTCGGACGTGGACGCGCCGGGTGCGCGGGTGGAAAACCGCATGCCGTGACAGGCGCGGTCATGGGAGAAAAGGGGTGGATCGATCGCACGCGGCCTGGCCGGCAGTGCGTCACACCCGCTATCACAGTAACACGCCCGTTCGCCGCCGCAAGGAGATCACATGCCGTACCAGCCCATGACCGTCGCGGGTGTCGAGGTGTTCCCGCTGCGGGACGCCGTGGGGCCGATGGGGGAGAGCATCCGGCGGCCGCTGCCGGAGATGTTCCCCGGCGGTTGCCACCACGACGGTGACTGGGTCCTGCACTTCCGCTGCTACCTGCTGCGCGACGCGGCGGGCCGGACCGTGCTGGTGGACACCGGCATCGGGGCGGACGACTCGCCGGCGGCGAGCTGGGCTCCGGTGCCGGGCGAGCTGATGGCCGAGCTCGCACGGGTCGGGGCCGCGCCGGGGGACGTGGAGGCGGTGATCATCACCCACCTGCACAGCGACCACGCGGGCGGGGCCGTGGCCGACGGCGCGCCCGCCTTCCCGAACGCCGAATACGTCCTGCAGCGCGCCGAGATCGACACCGCGTCCGAGGCGGTCCTCGGCCACATCGTCCGGCCGCTGGGCGAGCGGATCCGGGTGGTCGACGGGGATGTGGGGCTGTTCTCCGGCATCCGGGTGCTCCACACGCCGGGCCACACCCCGGGCCACCAGATCGTCCGGGTGGGCGAGCTGACCCTCACCGGTGACCTGCTGCTCCATCCCTCCCAGCTCGCCGACCCGAAGGTGCCCTACCTCTACGACGACGATCCCGAACTCGCCGCCAGGACGCGTATCGAGGTGCTGGACCGGGTCAGAGCGGAGGGCGGCCTGATCGGCACCGCCCACTTCCCGGAGCCGTTCACCCGGCTTCCCTGACGCTCCGCACCCGTCCGGCCGACGCTCCGAACCCGGTTCCGTCATGGAGATTTCACGGTCCATTGACACTGGGAAAACGCTTTCCTATGGTGTCCCCTGCATGCCCGCACGCATGCGTTCACTCATGTGAACGGTGAGTACTCGCTGGGGGGAATCCAGAACGCGGGTCCCAGGACCCGCTGGACCAGCAAGGAGCTCGGCAGTGAAGAGCAGATTCAGCAGGAGGGCGGCCACCGCGGCCATCGTCGGCGCGGTCGCCGCCTCCGGGTGGGCGGCCGGAGCCTCGGCGGCCGCCGCCGCAGCCCCGGCACCCGGCGCGTACACGCTCGTCAACGTGGGCAGCGGCCTGTGCATGGAGGTCCCCGGCGCCAGCGCCTCCGACGCCGTGCAGCTCGCGCAGTCCGCCTGCGACGGCGCCCCCGGCCAGACCTGGAACCTGGTCGCCGTCAGCGGCGGTTTCCAGCTCAAGGCCGCGCACAGCGGCAAGTGCGCCGGAGTCGCGGGCGCGAGCACCTCCGCCGGGAAAGCCGTCCAGCAGGAGAGCTGCACCGGCGCCGCCTCCCAGACCTGGAAGCCGACCGCCTCCGGGGCCAACTGGCAGGTCGTCAACGCCAACGGCGGCAAGTGCCTCAACATCAAGGACAACTCCACCGCCTCCGGCGCGCTGGTCCAGCAGAACTCCTGCGACTCGGCCTCCACCAAGCAGTGGAGACTGCTCCCGGCCGGCTCCGCCACCCCCACTCCGACGGTGACGCCCACCCCCACTCCGACGCCCACAGCGACGCCCACAGCGACCCCCACCCCCACTCCGACGGTGACGCCCACAGCGACCCCGACCGGTTCCCCCGGCAACGCCGCCGGTCTGGTGGGCTTCGCGACCGTGAACGGGTACGGCCGCACCGGCACGAGCGGCGGGGCCGGCGGCGAGACGGTGACCGTCAGCAGTTACGCGCAGCTCGCGGCGGCCGTCTCCGACGACGCGCCGCGGATCGTCCGGGTGTCGGGCACGATCACCGGCACCGGCGCCAAGATGCTGGACGTCGGCTCGAACAAGACCATCATCGGCGTCGGGACAGCCGCGACGATCAGCGGGTTCGGGTTCGACGTCAACGGCTGGGGCCCGGACGAGGTCGCGTGGGGCGGTGACCTCTGCGACCCCGCCGAGAAGGACAGGTTCACGCACACCCAGAACGTGATCATCCGGAACCTGACGTTCAGGAACTCCACCGACGACTCGGTCAACGTGCAGTGCTACTCGCACCACGTGTGGGTGGACCACAACACCTTCCACACCTCCGCCGACGGCTCGGTGGACGTCAAGCGCGGCTCCGACCTCGTGACGGTCTCCTACAACCGGTTCGTCGCCACGGACAAGTCGATGCTGCTGGGCCACAGCGACGGCAACGGCGCCCAGGACAAGGGCTACCTGCGCGTCACCTACCACCACAACTGGTTCGACGGGTCGAACACCCGCCACCCGCGGGTGCGGTTCGGGTACGCCCACGTGTTCGCCAACTACGTGGACGTCGAGGACTACTTCATCGGTCTGGGCGTCGGCGGCCAGGTCTACGCCGAGAGCAACCACGTGAAGGGCGCGAAGACGATCACTGAGGACTTCGGCGACACGAGGCTGACCTGGGCGAGCAGCAACTTCTACGACCCGGCCACGATCCGCCGGGCGCAGGACAGCGGCAAGACCATGAGCGACTGGCTGCGCGCCGACGGGAGCGTTCCGCCGCCGCCGTACGCCTACTCGGCCGGTTCCGCGTCCTCGGCCCCGCCGTCCGCGGGCGCCGGTGCGGCCGGTGCGGACCTGATCCCGTAGCGGTCGCCGGCTGGAGGCCGCGGCATCGCGGGGGAGGCCGCCCGTCTCCACACCCTGACCGTGTGGAGACGGGCGGCCCGCTCGTGGGCGTCACCCCGGCCGGGACACTTCAGGTGCTCGGCTGAGCGGCCAGCAGGCGGCGGGTGATGGTCCGGTAGCGCAGCACCTGTACGGCGCCGAGCAGCCAGACGGGGTACTGCACGGCGAAGGCCCAGCGGAAGGCGTCCAGGCCCGTCCCGCCGGACAGGTCGAGGGTGAGGCCGATCATGGCGATGACCGACATGGACGCCACGAAGCCGCCGCCGTTGACGATGCCGGTCGCGGTGCCGATCCGGGCGGCCGGGTTGAACGTCCTGGCGTAGTCGAAGCCGATCATCGAACCCGGGCCGTTGGCCGCCAGGACCACCACGAGCAGGACGAGCACCCAGAGCGGAGCCCGGCCGGGCCAGGCCAGCACGGCGGTCCAGGCTCCGGCGGTGGTGCCGATCACGATCAGGACCATCCGCGAACGGTGGAACGGGAACCGCCCGGCGAGATAGCCGAGCAGCGGTCCGCACACCATGCCGCACAGGGTCAGGACGGACAGCAGCACGCCGGCCGTCGACGGGTCGAGTCCCTGACCCTGGACGAGGAACGGATATCCCCACAGCAGCAGGAAGGCCGCGGCCGAGCACTGGGTGGCCGCGTGGGTCCACATGCCCAGGCGGGTGCCCGGCTCGGCCCACGCGGCCTTCAGTCCCGGCCGCTCCGCGGCGTGGTGCGGCCGCGAGTCGCGCAGGACCGCCAGGAGCAGGACCACGGCCACCCCGCCGAGGAGCGCGGCGCCCAGGAAGGTCGGCGTCCAGCCGTACGCGCGCAGGGAGTGGATCAGCGGCACCGCCGAGGCGATCGCGCCGAGCTGTCCGATCAGGCCGGTGAGCTGGACCATCACCGGGTTGCGGCGCGCGGGGAAGTGCAGGTTCACCAGCCGGATCACGCTGATGAACGTCATCGCGTCACCGCATCCGATCAGCGTCCGGCCCGCGACGCCGGGCAGCAGCCCGCCGGCGAAGGCGAAGACGAGCTCGCCGCAGGCCATCACCGCGGCCCCGATGACCAGCATGCGCTTGGAGCCGAGCCGGTCGACCAGCACGCCGACGGGCACCTGCATGCCCGCGTAGACCAGGAGCTGGAGCATCGCCAGGAGGGAGAGCCCGGCCGCGCCCACCCCGAGCCGGGCGGCGGCCTCGATGCTCGCGACGCCCAGGGACTGCCGGTGGAAGACGGCGATGACGTAGGCCAGGACACCTGTAGTCCAGAAGATCATGGCTTTGGACCGTGGCGTCATGAGCTGAATATTACGTTTGCGAACTTTATGGAACGGCCGGGGGGTGGCCCGTGTCGGTGCCTGGAGGTAGCTTTGAATCAGGCGCGGTCCCGCGCCCGACCTCCTTCACCGGTGCTCACGCCACCGGCTCGCGGAGGTAGAGGGGACCCTGGAGTTCTCGGGACGCCGGTTGCACATGCCCCAGATCCGGCGGGGCGGCGGGAGCGTGAGTCCCGGCGCGACGCCGTGTCCAGGAGCATGAGATGACCAGCAACAAATCCTTCAAGAGCCGTGTCCGCGCCCGCATGGCCAAGACCGGTGAGAGCTACTCCGCCGCCCGCCGTCACCTCGTTCCCGCCGACGAGGCGGCCACCGCCGATTCCCGTACGGCTTCCGCTCCCGAGGAGCGGGCGGCCTCCGTCCCCGGCGAGCCGCAGGCCGGCGGGGACGTGATGATCTCCGACGACACGGTGGCCGCGCGGACGGGCCGCTCCCACGACGAGTGGTTCGCGCTCCTGGACGAATGGGGCGCCGCCACCCGCCCGCACACGGAGATCGCCCGATGGCTCGTCGAGGAGCACGGCGTCGGCGGCTGGTGGGCGCAGAGCGTCACCGTCGCCTACGAGCGGGCGCGCGGCCTGCGGGCGCCGGGCCAGTCGCGCGGCGGCGACTTCTCGGTCAGCGCGAGCAAGACGATCGACGTCCCGGCCGAGCGGGTCACCGAGGCCTTCACCGACGAGGACCTGCGCGCCCGGTGGCTGCCGGACGCCCCCTTCGAGATCCGTACCTCGCGTCCCGGCAAGTCCGTCACCGCCAACTGGGAGGGCCGGGCCGCCGTCACGGTCGGCCTGGTCGCCAAGGGCGAGGGGAAGACCCAGCTCGCCGTCCAGCACGCCAAGCTCCCCGACGCCGGGTCGGCCGCCGAGCTGAAGGCCTACTGGCGCGAGCGCGTCGCCGTCCTGAAGAAGCTCCTGGAGGGCTGACCCGTCCCGCCCGGAGAAGGGAGGGGGACTCTCCGCCGGGCGTGGCCCGCTCGCCCGTCCCGTCACCGGGGATAGCGGATCAGCAGGCTGGCGTGGACGTCGTGCTCGCCGAGGGCGGCGTAGGTGTGCGGGACGTCCGAACGCCAGGTGACGTACTCACCGGGCCCGGCCGTCAGCGGCGTGTCGGCCGGGCCCGCGCGCAGGGTTCCGGCGAAGACGGTGAGGTGCTCGGTGACGCCCTCGGGGTGGGCGGGGGAGGTCTGGGCGGAGCCCGCGGGGAAGAACAGGCGGTAGAGCTCGTACGTGGCGCCCTCCTCCTCGAACGCCTGCAGCAGCACGCCCTGCACGGCGGTGCCGTGCACCACGGGGCCGGTGTCGACGACGGCGGCCAGGCCCACGCCGAGCTGGGCGGTCACCGCCCAGAGGGTCTCCAGCGTCGGATTGCGGGTCCCGTTCTCCAGGCCGGAGAGCGTGGCCTTGCCGACCCCCGCCCGCCGGGCGAGCTCCGAGAGGGAGATGCCGCGTTCCTCCCGCAACCTGCGGATCCGCCGTCCCACGTCTGAGGTGTCGGGATCCGTGGTCGGACGGGAGTTTTGTGCGCCGGGCTTCATAGGGCTATCGTGCAACAGGCGGTTGTTCCGTTTACGGAACGACCGGAGGAATGCCCGGACGGAGCGCGACGGAACCGCGGACGGTCGCGTGCTCCGGGACGCGCCCGGCGGGACGTGCAGGACGCCTGCCCGACGGAGCGGGCCCCCACCATGCGGAGGACGACGGATGAACCGCCTGCAGCCGGTGCTGGCCGGTGTGGTGACCGCGCTGGTCGGCTTCGCCAGCTCCTTCACCGTCGTGCTGGCCGGGCTCCGGGCGGTCGGCGCCGACCGGGGCCAGGCCGCCTCCGGGCTGCTCGCGCTCTGCCTGGCCGTGGGCGGGACGGCGGTCTGGCTGAGCCTGCGGCTGCGGATGCCGATCGCCATCGCCTGGTCCACACCCGGCGCGGCGCTGCTCGTCTCCACCGGCACGGTCGAGGGCGGCTTCCCGGCCGCGGTCGGCGCGTTCGCCGCCTGCGGGCTGCTCATCACGGTCACGGGCCTCTTCCCCGCCCTCGGTCGCTGGATCGCGGCCATCCCCGCCCCGATCGCCGGCGCGATGCTCGCCGGGATCCTGCTCGACCTGTGCGTCGCGCCGGTCAGAGCGCTGGTCGAGGTGCCGCAGCTGGCCGTTCCTGTCGTGCTGATCTGGGCGCTGCTCAGCCGGTTCGCCCGGATCTGGGCGGTGCCGGGGGCGCTGCTGGCCGCGGTCGTGGCCATCGCGCTGACCGGACCGGGCCTGGAGACGGTGGACCTGCGCCCGGTGGTCGAGCCGACGGCGCCGTCCTGGAGCCTCCCCGCGATGATCAGCATCGCCCTGCCGCTGTTCCTGGTCACGATGGCCGCGCAGAACGTGCCGGGCATGGCGGTCCTCGCCGGGTACGGCTACCGCCCGCCGCTGCGCGGCCTCCTCCTCGGCACCGGTCTGGCGAGCGCCGCCGCCGCGCCCCTGGGCGGGCATGCGGTGAACCTGGCCGCGATCAGCGCCGCCCTCGCCGCCGGACCCGACGCCGGGCCCGACCCCGCCCGCCGGTGGATCGCCTCCGTCACCGCCGGGATCTCGATGATCGCCCTGGGGATCGGGGCCGGGCTGGCCACGGCCCTCGTGCTGCTCTCCCCGCCGGTGCTCATCGAGGCCGTCGCCGGGCTCGCCCTGCTCGGCGCGCTCGCCTCGGCGGTCACCGCGGCCGTCGCCGAGCCCGAGGGCAGGGAGGCCGCCGTGGTCACCTTCGTGGTCACCGTCTCGGGCATGACGCTGCTCGGCGTGGGAGCGGCCTTCTGGGGGCTCGTCGCGGGCGGGCTGATGACGCTGCTGCACCGGAGGAGAAAGGTTCCGCAGGCCGTACCGGACCAGGAGCAGGGCCGGGACCACGAGGGGGACCACGAGCGGGACCACGAGCGGGACCGGGGCCGTGCCCAGGAGCAGGGGCGCGCACAGGACCAGGACCTGGACACGGCCCGGAGCTGAGGCCGGTTCTGGAGCGGGGCCCCGGCTCCCCCGGGGTTCCCTATTCTGGAATGTGATCGAGCCGGGCATCGCCCGCCGTACCGCCCGTATCGATCCAGAGACCGCGAGACGCCGGGAGGCCCACGTGTCGGAACCGCGCCCGCTGCGTCCGGACGAGCCGTCCAGGCTGGGAGAGTACCGGCTGCTCGGATGCGTGGGCAGGGGCGGGCAGGGGGCCGTGTACCTCGGGGAGTCGCCCTCGGGGGCACGGGTAGCGGTCAAGATCCTGCACGACCACGTCGCCGGTGATCCCAAGGTCGGCAAGCGCTTCCTCCGCGAGGTGGAGGCGGCCCGCCGGGTGCCCCCGTTCTGTACGGCGCGCGTCCTGGACGCCGGTACGGCGGGCGACCGGCCGTACGTGGTGAGCGAGTTCATCGAGGGGGAGTCGCTGGAGCAGCGGGTCGGCTCGCGCGGGCCGCTCGACCCGCGCGACCTGCAGCGGCTCGCGGTCGGCACGGCCACCGCCCTGGCCGCGATCCACCGCGCGGGGATCGTCCACCGTGACTTCAAGCCCGCCAACGTGCTGCTCGGCCCGGACGGGCCGCGGGTGGTCGACTTCGGCATCGCGCGCAGCACGACCCTGGCCACCACCTCCGCCAGCGTGGCCGGCACCCCGCCGTACATGTCGCCCGAGCAGCTCTCCGGGGAGGAGGTGGGCCCGCCCTCCGATCTGTTCAGCTGGGCGGGGACCATCCTGTTCGCCGGGACGGGCAGGACCCCGTTCGGCCGTGATCTCGCCATCGCGGTCCTGGTCTACCGGATCCTGCACCAGGAGTGCGACCTCACCGGACTCCCGGACGATCTGCGAACGATCGTCGGGCGGTGCCTGGCCAAGGTTCCCGGGCAGCGTCCCACGGCCGAGGAGGTCCTGCTGGACCTCATCACCGGCTCCGGGACGGCGCGTCCCGGGGCGGTCGCCCCCACCGGTGACCTGCTGACCACAGCCATGGGGCAGATGGCGCAGCCGATCGCACCAGGCACGCACCCCTCTCCCGACGGGCCGTTCACCGGGGACCGTCCCGGTACGGCACCGCCTCCTGCGGGCTTCGCGCCGGTCAGCGGGGCGTTCCAGGCGCCGTGGTCCTCCACCGGCCCTTCCGGATGGGCACCGCCGGTGGCCGGCCCTTCCGGGTGGGCATCGCCCCCGACCGGTCCGTCCGGGCATCCGGCGGTGCCGCCGGCCACCGATCCGTCCGGGGGGCGGGCGGCGCCGCCCGGCGGGATCTCCCGCAGGGGCCTGCTGATCGGCGGGGGCGCCGCGCTGGCCACCGGTGCGGTGGCGGGGGCCGCGATCCTGCTCCCCCGGTATCTGCGGGAGCGCGACGGGACGGCCGGGGCCCAGCCCGGGCGGAGCCCCGGGGCGGCCACCCCCTCGTCCCCTGCCACCTCGGCGGCCTCGCCCACGGGAGGGCCGTCGGCCTCCCCCTCGGTCTCGCCGTCCGCCACCCCGAACGGCTCGGGGCTGATCCCGCCGGATCGCGCGCCTCTGGTGCTCCGCAACGGTCAACTGGTGCAGGGCCTCGCGGTCTCCGCCGACGGCCGTACGGTGGCCGCCGGATGCTGGGACGGCAGAATCCGGCTGTGGGAGGTCCCCACCGGCGAGATGGTCGGCGAGATCGACGACCGCAAGTTCTACGTCGAAGGGCTGGCACTGAGCCCGGACGGCCGGACCCTGGTCAGTGTCGGCGGCGTGCGGGACACCAAGGCGCACGTGTGGGACGTCGCCTCCCGGCGGCGCGTGTCGAAATCCGTGGTCGGCGCCGTCTTCGCGAGGTTCAGCCCCGACGGCACGCTGTTCGTCACCGGGAGCGGGTTCGAGTGGGTCCGGTTGTGGCGGACCTCCAGCCGCAAGCAGGCGGGCGCCTCCATGCGCCACACCGAGTTCGTCCGCAACGCGGCGTTCAGCCCCGACGGGCGCCTGCTGGCCACCGCCGGATGGGACGACACGGTTCGGCTCTGGCGCACCTCCGACGGCAGCGCGGCCGGCGCCCCGCTGACCGGGCACAAGGACGACGTCAACTCCGTGGTGTTCCTCGACGGCGCGACCCTGGCGAGCGCGGGATACGACAAGGCCGTCCGGGTCTGGGACGTGGCCTCCCGCAAGCTCAGGGGGGAGACGTTCAAAGGCGCGGAATCGACGGTCAACACCATGGCGTGCAGTCCCGACGGGACCCTCCTCGTCGCCGGAACCAACGAGCACGGCGTCCTGCTGTGGGACGTCGCCACCCGCCGCCGGCTCCGGCAGCCCCTGGGCGAGGGCCAGATCCAGACTGTGGCCTTCAGCGGCGACGGGGCCGTCCTGGCGGTGGCCATGGGAAACGACGTGCTGCTGTACGACACCGGCGGTCTGCGCACCGCCTGACGTGCGGGCCCGGGACCGCCGTGGCTTCTCGCGGCCGGTCCGCGGCGCTCACCCCGCCGGTCCCCGCAAGCACGGTGTCCCCGCAAGCACGGTGTCCGGGAAACGCGGTGTCCCGGAGGGCGGCGGCGCCGCCCTCCGGGACCCGGATGGTTCAGCCGACGGCGACCGGCACCCGCTCGCCGGGGACGGCGTCCGGCTCGTCCGGGCCGTCCCCCTCACCGGCCTCGTGCTCCAGGACCGGCAGCCAGCCGAGCCAGCGGGGCAGGTACCAGTTGGCCTCGCCGAGCAGCTTCATCGTCGCGGGCAGCAGCACGGCCCGGACGATCGTGGCGTCGATCAGGATGGCGGCCGCCAGACCGATGCCCATCTCCTTGAAACTGAGCATCGACATCGTGCCGAAGATCGCGAACACTCCGACCATGATGAACGCCGCGCTGGTCACGACCCCGGCGGTCGTCCTGATCCCGTGGGTCACCGCCTGCTCGGTGGGCATGCCCCGGTCGAAGGCCTCGCGGATCCGGCTCAGGATGAACACGTGGTAGTCCATCGAGAGCCCGAAGAGGATCACGAACAGGAACAGCGGCAGCCAGCTCACGATCGAGCCGGTCGACTCGAAGTTCAGCAGGTTCTCGCCCCAGCCGTACTGGAAGACCATGACCAGCACGCCGTAGGCCGCGGCCACCGAGAGCAGGTTCAGCACGATCGCCGTCACCGCGACCACCAGCGACCGGAACGACGCCAGCAGCAGCACGAAGGCCAGCAGCAGCACGAAGGTGAAGACCAGCGGAACGGTACGGCCGAGCTGGGCGTTGAAGTCCATCACCCCGGCCACACTGCCGTAGACGTAGGTCTCGGCGACCAGCCCGACGGTCGGCGGGACCACCTTCTCCCTGAGCGTGCGCACCGCGTGCTCGGAGACCTCGTCGGAGGGTCCGCCGCCCTTCAACCCGATGCGGATGACCCCCACGGTCTTGTCCGGGTTCACGCTGACGCCGAAGAAGGCGGGATCGACCTCGCCGGTGCCGATCGCCAGTTCCCGGAAGCGCTCGACCTCCTTGCGGATGTGCGGGGCGGTCACGTCGTCGGCCTTCAGCACGACGGCGGCCGGGGCCTTGTTGCCGGGGAAGGCCGCCTCGATGCGGCGGAAGGTGTCCGCGACCGGGTGGTCGCCCTGCACGTCGTTGGAGCCGGGCTCACCGGTGCGCAGGTCGAAGGCGGGGACCGCCAGGCCGGCCAGCAGGCCCCCGGCCAGCAGCACCGAGATGACCGGGCGGCGCAGCACCGCGGTGAGGATGGCGTTCCACGCCCGCCCGCCGCCTTCACGCCCACCGAGCACCCGGCGCCACGTGCGGCCGGTGAGCTTGCGGACGGTGCCGTGGACGACCCGGGCGTCGATCCTGTCGCCGATCAGCGACAGGATCGCGGGAAGCACGGTCACGGAGCCGACCATCGCGGTCAGGACCACCAGGATGGTGCCCTGGGCGAAGCCCATGAACACGCCGTTGCCGGTCAGGAACATGCCCGCCATGGCGACGATCACGGTGACGCCGGAGATCAGCACCGCCCGCCCCGAAGTCGCCGCCGCGATCTCCAGGGCCCTCTCCCTGCCGCGGCCCTTGGCCCGCTCCTCGCGCTCACGGCGGATGTAGAACAACGAGTAGTCGACGCCGACGGCCAGGCCGATCAGCAGCATGAGGTTGGTCGTGGCCGAGTCGACGTGCAGCAGCTGGCTGGTCAACGCGAGAAGCCCGACCGAGGCGAGATAGGCGGTGAACGCGACCACCAGCGGGACCACGGCGGCCAGCAGCGCGCCGAAGGCGGCCAGCAGGATGCCGAAGGTCAGCGGAAGGGAGAGGAGTTCGGCGCGGACCAGGTCGTCATCGAGCACGTCACCGATCATCAACCCGGCGCTCGCCTCACCCCCCTGGCCGATCCTCAGAGAGGGATGGGCCCGCTGGACCCCGGTCACGGCGTCGATCACGGGCTGGACCCGCTCCTTGGCCGTCTTCCCCTCACCCTTCATGTCGAAGGTCACCAGCGCCGAGCGCCGGTCCTGGCTGATCGGGGAGGGCTCCTGCGCGTCGTACGGCGTGCGCACGTTCTCCACCTGGCCGGTGGCGAGCACCGCCTGCCTGACGGCCGCGGTCACCGCCCGGAAGTCGGCGGGGGCGGCGGAACCCCTGGCCTGGATCAGCACCGTCTCCCCGGCGATGTCCGGGAACCCGGCCGCATCCAGAACCATCGCGGCCTTGCGCGACTCCCCGTTGTCGTCCTCCCACGGGTCCATCCCCTTGGTGCCGACCGCGTTGCCCGCCAGTGTCGCCACCACGACGAACCCCACCCAGATCACCAACGCGGCCCAGCGATGGCGCGCGCTCCAGCCGCCCATCGAGGCGGCGATATTCCTCCGGCGTGCCATTTCCCTGATTCCCTGCTCCCTGATCGTTTTTACTTACGAAATTAGGGGTCGGCAGGGCGGGGGGCATCGGCGTGAAGAACCGCTTGCGGCTCGTCCCCGGCGGCTAGGGGGGTCCTCCCTGAGATCTAGGGGACGACCCTGACCCGGCGGTGATGGAGGATCAGGGTCACCGCGGCGAGGACGCACAGGACGGCCAGCGTGACCATCACGGACGTGTAGCCGACGGCCTGCTCCAACCCGGCCCCGGCCAGCGGGCCGAGGGCGGTCATCAGTGCGATCGGCAGGGTGGCGGCGCCCGCGATCGCGCCGTAGTTCGCGGTGCCGAAGTGCTCGGCGAACAGCACGGGGCGGGCGATCGTGCCCACCCCGTACCCGAGGCCGAACAGCAGGACGCACGCGATCGCGCCGGCCGCCGTTCCGCCCAGCACGGGAAGCAGGGCGACGCCCGCGGCCTGCACGGTGAACATCGCGGCCGAGACCGCCGCGGCCGGCCAGCGCCGCTGCATGCCGGTGGTGGCCAGGCGGCCGGTCACCGAGAGCACGCCGACCAGGCCGGTCACCAGGGAGGCGAAGGGGACGGGGTGGCCGAGCGAGGTCAGGTAGGAGACCAGGTGCACGGCGAGGGTGTAGACCGCGCCGCTCTGCGCCACGAACGCCCCGGTCAGCAGCCAGAACGAGGGGTCCTTCAGGGCGTCGCCGACCGCCCCGGTCTTCGGCGGGTGCGCGTCGCCCGGCCCGCGCCGGACGGCGATCAGGTGCAGCGGCACGGTGACCGCCCCGAGGACGACGGCCAGCACGACCAGGGCGTGGCGCCAGCCGTACCACTCGCCGAGCAGCCCGGCCAGCGGCGAGAAGATCGTCGTGGCGAACCCGGCCACCACGGTCACCGCGAGCAGTGCCGTGGCCCGCCTCCCGCCGTCGAACCAGCTCACCACCACGGCGAAGGCCGGCTCGTACAGGGTCAGCGCCATCGCCACCCCCATGCACGCGAACACCGCGTACAGGGCGGCCAGGCTCTCCACCTGCGACCAGCCCAGGACGGTGAGGGTCGCGAGCACCGAGCCGGCCGTCATCAGCCAGCGCCCGCCGTACCGGTCGAGCAGGCGGCCGGCGAACGGCGCGACCGCGGCGTTGACCGCGATGGCCAGTGCGAAAGCACCCGTGACCTGCGCGGAACCGGTGTGCAGATCACGGGCCACCGGGCCGAGGAAGACGGCGAAGGAGTAGAACATCACCCCGTAGCCGACGGTCGAGGTGACGGCGAGGGCGGCGACGATCCCCCAGGGCTGCGATCCGGTACGGCGGAGCACGGCTATCGGCCGTCCGATCGGATCATGCTTCCGGAGCATAGAGAAGATGATTTCCCGGACCGTCGGCGGGGTCCGGCAGCCCGGTTGCGGCGGCCCGACCCGACGGCCTTCGTGCAGCCCCCCGCGCACAGCGCTTCCGCCGGTACGGGGCGCGGACCGTACCGGCGGAGGTCAGGTGTTGCCGCGATCGTGCGCTGTGCGGCCTCGAGGTGCCGGCGGGCGGGCGAGGTGCGCCCGGCCGCCTGCGGCTACCGGCCGTCCATCGTGCGCTGGTGGCGGCCGGCCACGAGCTGGTCGTTGCCCTGGCGGGGGACGTCGACCCGCGGGTGGGGGCCGGTGTCCTCGTTCCGGTCGTCGATGCCGTCACGATCACGGTCCACCGCCGGAGCCGGAGCGGTTTCGAGCTTGCGCTCCAGCTCGCGCTTCTCCTCCTCCAGCCGGGCGACGCGGTCACGCGCCTCCAGCCGGGAGTCGCGGAGCCGCTTGCGGTGGACGGCGGAACGGCGCATCCCCGCCAGGAGCATGGCCAGGCCGAGCAGGAAGACCGCACCGGTGGCGACGCCGGCGAAGAAGAACTCCAGCTGGGTGAACTGGAAGGTGCGGTCGAAGACCGTGAACGACGCGGTGGCGGTGGATGCGGCGGTTTCGTCCCAGGAGACCGCGATCACGGCCGCGCCCGCGAGCACGATCAGGAGAAGTCCCAGCACAATCATCTTTACTCACCTCGGATGTGTATGTCGTGGAAACTCCGCTGCCCGGGGAGGACCGGATTATGCACGGGCGGACCCGTCGGCGGAGGGACGCGGCGGGGAACCGGCGCCGCGGTGGTCGGGACCGCGATGATCGGGGCCGGACGGCTGAACGGCATTCCGGGAAGAGGTCGGGGCATCTAACCTGACCTGATGGACCGAACCCGCCTCTACCGCAACGGCGTCCTGGTGAAGGAGAACTTCCCGATCGACGACGTGTCGGAGTGCGTCGGTGATCCGGGAGCCGTCGTGTGGTTCGACATCTGCGCGCCCACCAACGGGGACCTGGCGAGGATCGGCGAGGAGCTCGGCCTGCACGAGCTGGCCGTCGAGGACGCCCTGCACAACCGCCAGCGGCCCAAGCTGGACAGCTACGACAGCCACCTGTTCATCACGGCCTACGCCGCCAGGCTCGTGGACCGGCGGATCGAGCTCGTCGAGCTTTCGATCTTCGTGACGAAGAACGCCCTGGTCACGGTGAGGGAGAGCCCGGACTTCGACATCGAGGGGGTGGTCCGGCGCTGGGACGCGGGCGCGGAGATGGCCAGGCACGGCGTGTCGTACCTGCTGCACGGGCTGCTCGACCACGTCGTCGACGGCTACTTCGAGGTGCTGCAGCCGCTGGACGACCAGATCGAGGCGCTGGAGGACGAGCTCTTCGGCGACGTGACCGGCGACCTGCGCGACCGGCACCGCGAGACCTTCCAGCTGCGCAAGAACCTGGTCGCGTTCCGGCGGATGGCGATACCGATGCGTGAGATCGTCGGGAGCCTGCTCCGCCGGGGCGGGGAGGTGATCGATCCCGTGCTGGTCCCGTACTACCAGGACGTCTACGACCACACCCTGCGCGCCGCGGAGTGGACCGACTCGCTCCGGGAGATGGTGGGCAACATCCGCGAGGCCTACCAGAACCACCAGGGCTTCAAGCTCAACGAGATCATGAAGAAGGTCACCAGCTGGGCCGCGATCATCGCGCTTCCCACGCTGGTCACCGGTTTCTACGGGCAGAACGTGCCCTATCCCGGTTCCGGCGAGCCGTCCGGCTTCTGGTCCTCGACCGCGATGATCGTCGCGGGCAGCCTCCTGCTCTACCGCATCTTCAAGAAGCGCGACTGGCTCTGAGGACACCTCCCGGGGTCTTCGCTCCGCGCGGAAGGCGCGGGCGTCCGGGCCGGTGTCAACCGGGAGAATCCCGGGAATCAGTCAAACCTGGGTCAGCGGACCGTTGTGGAGGGCGCCGGTGAGCACGCGGGGGGTGGCCGCCGCCCTGCTGGGCGCCCTTGTGCTGTTCTCCCTGGCGAACCGGGAGGACACCGGGGCGACGGCCAGAGGGGAGGCCCGGGCGCGGGCGGCTCCCCTGGACAACCCCGCGGGGGTGCGGCCGGGGCTGGCCCCCGTCACCGCCAGGGCGGACAGGGCCGAGGCGGTGAGGCTGATCGCCGGGCTGAGGGTCGCGCCGATGGGTCCGAAGACGGGCTACACGCGGGCCCGCTTCGGCAAGAACTGGACGGACGTCGTCTCCGGCGTGCCGTACGCGCGCAACGGCTGCCGCACCCGTGACGACCTGCTCGCCAGGGACGGCGAGAACCTCAGATACCGCAGGGGGTCACGCTGCGTCGTGATCGCGATGAACCTGCGCGACCCCTACACCGGGAAGGTCATCCGCTGGAGCAAGAAGCGCGCGGACGAGGTCCAGGTCGACCACGTCGTCCCGCTCTCCTACGAATGGCGGATGGGCGCCCGGCGGTGGTCCGCGGCCAAGCGGGCGCGGATCGCCAACGACCCGCTCAACCTCCTCCCGGTGGACGGCGACGTCAACGAGGCCAAGGGCGGGCTGGGTCCGGCCAGGTGGCTCCCGCCGCGGAGGGCGGTCCGCTGCGCCTACGTCGTCCGGTTCGCCCAGGTCGCCCTGAAGTACGGCCTTCCGGTCACCCGGGCGGACAAGGCCGCCATGCTCGCCCAGTGCCGTTAGCGCGGCGCCGGAGAGCGGTCAGAAGCGCTTCAGGATCGCCTGCTTGGCCAGGGCGAACTCCTCGTCGGTGAGCACGCCGTCCCGGTGGAGGTCGCCGAGCTCGCGCAGGCGGCGCAGGAATGCGTCGTGGTCACCCTGCTCCCCGGCGGGTACGGCGGGCCGATCGGCGAGCGGGGAGGGCTCCTCGGGAACGGGCGGCGGGGCGAGCGCGGCCGACGGGTGGGGCAGCCGGGCGAGCAGGGCCGCGAGGAACAGGGCGGTGGTCCGGGTCTCCTTCTCCAGCCCCCACAGCACCAGGCAGTGCGGGTCGTGCTTGGGAGCGAGGTTGTGCGTCGCGCCCCTGACCTGGAAGCGGACGTAGCCGTTCTCCAGCCCGGCGGCCGGGATCCACTCCACGCCGGTGAGGTCCTTCATCGTGAACCGCTGCGGGCCGGCGGCCTTCTTGGAGCCCTCCACCGACCAGTTCCACTCGATGCGGATCACGTCGCCGTCGAACGTCGCGGTCCCGTCTCCCGCCGCCACCGTCAGCGGCACGCTCGGCCCCGGCATGAGGTAGCGGTCGGCCGGACCGCTCGGCACCTGCTCGATCACCAGGGCGTTGCGCACCTCGGTCACGAAGTACTCGGCGACACCGCCGCGGTCGGGATCGACGGAGAGCTGGTAGGGGTCCGCGGCCTCGGAGATCCGGCCGCGCGAGGCCTGGGTGAGGGGGTCGGCGCCCTCCCTCAGGCGCAGCCGGAGCCGCCCGCCCTTCTTGCCCGGCTCGTAGGACACCCCGGCCACCGCGGACAGCGGGACGGCCAGCTCGCCCAGGAGCTGGCGCAGCTTGTTCACGCTCCGGTCGCGGCCGGGCACGATCCGCACGATCTCGCCGTCGAACGTCCATGTTCCATCACGAACCATGACCTCAGCCATATTCCGATCTTATGCGGACACCGAGTACGGAGGTCACCGCGATCCCCGCAGGGCTCCCCGCCGCGAGAGCGGGTCCTTCCGGGGGCGGGCCCGTGCGCGAGCGGGTGCTCCTTCGCACGATCCGGCCACGGGGGGCGGGTCCCGCGGCGCGTGGACGGGTCTTCTATCCTTCCTAGTCGAATCCCCTGATCCGGCAGGCGAAGGAACCCTCGTGACATCTTCGGCCCCGTCCGTCTCCCCGGCCCTGAACGCCGCCGAGCTGACCGCCCTGCGTGACCGCGCCCGGCGCGACTACGCCGCGCTGGTCGAGCGCGGTCTCTCCCTCGATCTCACGCGGGGCAAGCCGTCGCCGCACCAGCTCGACCTCGCCGCCGAGCTGCTGACGCTGCCGGCCGGAGGCCACCGCGCCGCCGACGGGACCGACACCCGCAACTACGGCGGCCTGCAGGGACTCACCGAGCTCCGCGAGATCTTCAGCGGCCTGCTCCAGGTCCCGGCGGCCCAGCTGATCGCCGCGGGGAACTCCAGTCTCGCCCTGATGCACGACTCCGTCGTCCACGCGATGCTCAGCCCGCTGCCGGGCGCCGGGCGCCGGTGGGCGGACGAGCCGCGGGTGGCGTTCCTCTGCCCGGTGCCCGGGTACGACCGGCACTTCGCCCTGTGCGAGCGGTTCGGGATCGAGCTGATCCCGGTGCCGATGACCGCCGACGGTCCCGACATGGACGTCGTGGAGCGCCTGGTCGCCGAAGACTCCCAGATCAAGGGCATCTGGTGCGTGCCGAAGTACAGCAACCCGGACGGCGTCTGCTACAGCGACGAGACCGTGCGCCGCCTGGCGGGCATGGCCACCGCCGCCCCCGACTTCCGGATCTTCTGGGACAACGCGTATGCCGTCCACCACCTGACCGACACCCCCGTGGAGATCGCCGACCTGCTGGCGTTGTGCGCCGAGAGCGGTAACCCCGACCGGGCCTTCGTCTACGGCTCCACCTCGAAGATCACTTTTGCCGGTGCCGGCGTCGCCTTCTTCGGCTCGTCCCCGGCCAACGTGGCCTGGCTGCTCGGCCACATGGCCAAGGGCACCATCGGCCCCGACAAGATCAACCAGCTCCGCCACGCGGAGTTCCTCCGCGACGAGGCCGGCGTCGTCGAGCACATGCGCCGCCACCGCGAGCTGCTCCAGCCGAAGTTCGACATGGTGCAGACGATCCTGGCCAAGGAACTGGACGGGACCGGCCTGGCCTCCTGGTCCAGCCCGGCGGGCGGCTACTTCGTCAGCCTCGACGTGCTGGAGGGCTGCGCCCGCGAGGTGGTGCGCCGGGCGGCCGAGGCGGGCATCGCCCTGACCCCCGCCGGAGCCACCCACCCCCACGGGAACGACCCCCGCGACAGCACCATCCGCATCGCCCCCAGCTACCCCGGCCTGGAGGAGCTGGAGCAGGCCATCACCGGCCTGACCGTCTGCGTGCTCCTCGTCGCCACCGAGAAGCTGCTGGAGGGCGCCCGGTAACCGCCGAGGCGCCGACGCCCTTCCCGGCGGGTGCCGCGGGCGCGTGCCTGCGATCGCCGAGCATGCGCCGGACCGGGAGGATCACTCCAGATGTCACATGACCGGGGGCTGTCCCGTCCTCCTGACGTGAACAGCGACGAAGATCTCGCGACCGAGTTCGCCGCGATCCGGCCCCGGCTCGTCGGGGTGGCCTACGGGCTGCTCGGCAGCGTGGACGAGGCCGACGACGTGGTCCAGGACGCGTGGCTGCGCCTGGTCCGGGCCGATCGGGACGCGATCCAGGACGTCACCGGGTGGCTGGTGGTCACGGTCTCCCGGCTCGCCCTGGACGTGCTGCGCTCGGCGCGCGTGCGCCGGGAGCAGTACGTGGGGCCGTGGCTGCCCGAACCCGTCGTGACGGACGGCGGCGCGGCGGGCGGCGACCCGGCCGAGCGCGTGACGCTGGACGAGTCGATGAACATGGCCATGCTGGTCGTGCTGGAGTCGCTCAGCCCGGCCGAGCGCACCGCGTTCGTGCTGCACGACGTGTTCGGCCTCTCGTTCGCCGAGGTGGGGCAGGCGGTCGGGCGCACGCCCGCGGCCTGCCGCCAGCTCGCGGCCCGGGCGAGGAAGCACGTCTCGGCCCGCGCTCCCCGGTTCGACGTGGACGCCGCCGAGCACCGCAGGGTGGTGGCCGCCTTCGCCGAGGCGTCGGCGGGGCGCGACCTCCCCGCCCTGCTGGCGCTGCTCGACCCGGACGTGGTGATGCGGGGCGACGGCGGCGGGATCGTGAGCTCCGCCCGGAGGCCGGTCCTGGGCGCGGACAAGGTGGCCCGCTTCATGCTCGGCGTGGCCGAGCGGTTCGGTGCCGCCGACGACCTGCGGCACTCGACGGTCAACGGCTGGCCAGGACTGCTGCGCTTCCGCAGGGGCGAGCTGGTCGGCGTGCTGGGGCTGACCGTGGCCGGCGGCCGGATCACCGAGATCGACGTTGTGATGAACCCCGAGAAGCTGAGGAGACTCAAGTGAAGGCACGCATCAACCTCGCCGAACTCGCCCCGGAGGCGTACACGGCGCTGCTGGGCCTGGAGCGGTTCCTGCGCAAGAGCAGCCTGCCGCACAGCACCCTGGAGCTGGTGAAGCTGCGCGCCAGCCAGATCAACGGCTGCAGTTTCTGCGTGGACATGCACGGCCACGACATGAAGCAGGCCGGGGAGAGCGATGAGCGGATCTTCGCGGTGGCGGCCTGGCGGGAGGCGCCGTACTTCACCGATGCGGAGCGGGCCGCTCTCGCCCTGACCGAGGAGGCCACCCGCCTGGCCGACCGGGGCGAGGCCGTACCCGACCCGGTGTGGGAGGAGGCGGCCCGGCACTACGACGAGGAGACGCTGGCCGCGCTGGTGGTCGCGATCGCCACGATCAACGCGTGGAACCGGATCGGCGTGACGACCCGCCTGGTCGCGGGCTCGCACCGCCACGGCTGAGCCGTACCGGCGGCCGGGCGGGGCGGTCGGGCGAGTCGCGCTCGCACCGGGTCACGGCCCGGTGCGAGCGCGCTCCTTGCGGGCTACCGCCGGTGCTCGGCGATCCGGCCCCGCCCCCTACGGTCTGAGCCTGGGACCGCCCTGCCTGCTCGTCGTGGAGAGCTCCTCGCCTTCCGCGGGGTCTCTCGGGATCGAGCGCAGGATCTCATCGAGGTTGTCATACGTCCCCAACGGCAGGGCGGACAGCACGCGGGTCACCGCCTCCTCCGCTCCGGCGCCGGCCGCATGCCGCACCACCTCCTGCTTGTCCGCCGGATAGTCCAGGCTGAGGAGGGCACGGCGGACCAGCTCGGGATCCGTTTCTCGCGTCATGTCACTCCCCCTCCCGTCCCCGCGTCGGCCGCTCGGACTTGGGGCCCGCGGCACGGTCGCCGCCGGTCTTCTGCGGGCGTTTCGCCGGGTCGGACTGGAGGCCCTTGTTGACCCGTTCCCCCAGCTCCTGCTCGCTGAGCCCTTTCCCCTCCAGGTCCTTGCGGCGCCGGGCACGTTCGGTGTCATATGAATGGCTACCGGGACGAGGCATGAGGCATCACTTCCTTTCCCCCATCCTTCCGTCCGTTACCCGGCGCGCCAGAAGTCATACCTCTCCCGGAAGCGGCCGGGCTCAGGCGCCGGAGCCGTACGGCCCGCCTCCGGGGCCCGGCCCTCCCCGGCCGAGCGGGGCGAGCAGAAACGATCCGTCCGCGTATGAACATCGATTGGCATAATCGGGGCGCGAACCGTAACGGCCCTGTCACCGATGGTTAGTGTTGACGGGTCCGGTGTTCCGACCGTTGTGACGGAACACGATCGTCGGGCGGGGGGAGACGGTCTGTGCGGGGAGCGGATCGTGAGGCGGCGCTGGTGGCGCTGCTCGACAGCGTCACCGTGGTGGCGAACACGACGGAAGGCCTCGAGTCGGCGGCGCGGGCGATGATGTCGGCGGTGTGCGAGCTGACCGGATGGCCGCTGAGTCACCTGTGCGTGCCCGACGGCTCCGGTGGGGGGTTCGTCTCCTCCGGGGTGTGGGTGGGCGCCGAGGAGGAGTTCCCGGTGCTGCGCGAGGTGACCTCCCGCGCCAGGTTCAGGCCCGGGGTGGGCATCGTCGGCCGGGTCGCGGTCACCGGGGAGCCGGTGTGGTCCCTCGACGTGACCCGTGACCCTCTCTTCGTCCGGGCGCAGGAGGGGTTCGACCTCGGGGTGGGGGCGGCGTTCGCGTTCCCCGTCATGGTCGCCGGCAAGGTGGCGGCGGTGCTGGAGTTCTTCTCCCACGAGGTGACGCCGCCGGACGCGCCGCTGATGCGGGTGATGGCGAACCTGGGCCACCAGCTCGGGCGGGTGGTCGAGCGGCAGCAGGCTCAGCGGGCGATGGAGGCCGGCCGCCGGCGGCTGGAGCAGATGATCGAGACGTCGGTGGAGGCGTTCGTGGCGATGGACGCCTCCGGGCGCATCGCCGGCTGGAACGCCGCCGCCGAGCGCATGTTCCGTCTCTCGCGCGAGCAGGCGCTGGGCCGGCCGCTGGCCGACACGATCGTGCCGCCCCGCCACCGGGCCGCCCATCGGCAGGGCCTGGACCGCTTCCTCTTCACCGGGGAGCCGAAAGTGCTCAACCAGCGGTTCGAGATCACCGCCTGGCGCTCCGACGGCAGCGAATTCCCGATCGAGCTGGCGATCTGGCCCGTTCAGGACGACGGCGAGTGGGTGTTCAACGCCTTCCTGCACGACATCACCGACCGTCGCAACGCGGAAGAGGCGCTGCGGGTCGCCTACGAGCGGGAGCAGAGCACCGTCGCCCGGCTCCAGGAGCTCGACCAGGCCAAGAACGACTTCATCGACACCGTCTCACACGAGCTGCGCACCCCGCTGACCACCATCGTCGGCTATCTGGAGGTGCTCACCAGCGGTGACGCCGGGCCGCTTCCCGCCCATCAGGACCGGATGCTGCGGACGATGACGCGCAACACCATGCGCCTGCAGGATCTGGTCGAGGACCTGCTGACCATCAGCAGCGTAGGCGGCAGCCGGCCCGTCATGTCTCCCATCCGGGTCCCGGCCCGTGACCTCGTCGACCGGGCCGTCCAGGCCATCGCGGAGATCGCCCAGACCCGTGGCCACACCGTCCACGTCCACGTCGACACCGACGTCGGGTCCGTCAACGTCGACGTCGGCCACATCGTCCGCGCGCTGCGGGCCCTGCTGTCCAACGCGATCAAGTTCTCCGAGCCGCACACACCGGTCACCGTGCGGGCCTCGGTGACCGGCGGGGTGATCTCGATCATCGTCACCGACGTGGGCATCGGCATCACCGCGGAGGAACTGCCCCGGATCTTCGACCGGTTCTACCGCACCCGCATGGCCGCCGACCGGGCGGTCCAGGGCGCCGGGCTGGGCCTGAGCATCGCCAAGTCCATCGTCGAGGCCCACGGCGGCACCCTGACCGCCACCAGCACCCTCGGCCAGGGCTCCGCCTTCACCATCACCCTGCCCGCCGAGGCGGCCGGCGGCTGACGGCCGGGAACGCTCCCCGGCACCTGCATGAGAGCGTCTCCTCCGGCCACGGTCCGGATACGCGGCCCGTCCGGGATCCGGACCGTGGCCGGCGGCACGCGCTGCCGGGATCGTTCGCCGGCCCGCCCGACCACGGGCCCCTCGCCCTTGGTCGTCGGGGAGAGGTGCGGTGAGGGTCGGGCGACCAAACGATCGAGGGCCTGGTCGCTGTCTCCAGCGGCCAGGCCCTCGAACTCGGGAAGTTCAGCGTCGGGGTGACAGGATTTGAACCTGCGACCTCTTCGTCCCGAACGAAGCGCGCTACCAAGCTGCGCCACACCCCGGTGCACGCCGTCTTGCTCGTGCTTGGGAAAGTCTAGCGGACTTCGTGGGTGCTTGTGTCACCCTGACCCTCACCCCGGCGGCGGGGCACCAGGGTGAGGAGCGACGCCTCGGGGAAGCAGGCGAAACGCACCGGGGCGTAGGGGCTGGTGCCGAGGCCGGCGGAGACGTGGAGGTAGGCGGAGTCGTGCCGGCTCAGCCCCTTGACGCGGGCCCGGTCGATGCCGCAGTTGGTGACCAGGGCGCCGTAGAACGGGATGCAGAGCTGGCCCCCGTGGGTGTGACCGGCGAGCAGGAGCTGGTAGCCGTCGGCGGCGAACAGGGTCATGTTGCGGGGTTCGGGGGAGTGCATCACCCCCAGGCGGAGGTCGGCGTCGGCGGGGGCGGGACCGGCGATGAGGTCGTAGCGGTCGCGGTCGATGTGGGAGTCGTGGATGCCGCCCACGGCCACGTCGAGGTCGCCGACCTTGATGCGGGCGGTGGTGTTGTTCATGTCCAGCCAGCCCGCGGCGGTCATCCCGGCGCCGAGCTCCTGCCAGGGGAGGCTGGGGGTGTGCTGGCGGGTGTCGCCCTTGGAGGTCCGCCACAGGTAGCGGGCGGGGTTCTTGGGCGTGGGGGCGTAGAGGTCGTTGGAGCCGTACACGAACAGTCCCGGGCGGGAGAGCAGGGGCTCCAGCGCGTGCAGGAGCGCCGGGACCGCCTCGGGGTGGGCGATGGAGTCGCCGGTGTTGACCACCAGGTCGGGCTTGAGGTCGCCCAGGGAGCGGACCCAGTTGATGAGCAGCCGCCTGCCGGGGGTCAGGTGCAGATCGGAGAGCTGGAGGATGCGCACGGGACGCTGGCCGGGCTCCAGCACGGGCACGTCGAAGCGCCGCAGGCGGAACGCGTTGCGCTCGATGACCGAGGCGTAGGCGAGACCGGCCAGGCCGGCGCCGAGCAGGGACAGGGGTACCGCAGCTGCTTTCCTCACCGTTCCATCATGCCCGAGTTGTGTCGGGCATCCGGCCGCGGCGGGAAACCCGGGATACAAGCGGGCTGGTGAGACGGCAAGATGGACCGCATGAGCGCATTGAAGGACAAGCTGAAGGCCGATCTCACGGCCTCGATGAAGAGCAAGGACGAGATCCGCACCCGGACGATCCGCATGGCCCTGGCGGCCGTGAACGTCGAGGAGGTCTCGGGCAAGACGGCGCGCGAGCTGACCGACGACGAGATCGTCAAGGTGCTGACGAAGGAGGCCAAGAAGCGTCGCGAGGCGGCCGAGGCCTTCAGCGCCGCCGGGCGCACGGAGCAGGCGCAGGCCGAGGTGGACGAGCAGGCCGTACTGGACGAGTACCTCCCGGCCCAGCTCTCCGACGCCGAGCTCGGCGCCCTCGTGGACGAGGCCATCGCCGAGAGCGGGGCCTCCGGGCCGCAGGCGATGGGCCAGGTCATGAAGGTCCTCAACCCCAAGGTCGCCGGGCGTGCCGAGGGCGGCCGGGTGGCCCAGGCCGTGCGGGCCCGCCTGAGCGCCTGAACCACCCCCGGCGCCGGTCACCCGTCCGCGGCCCCGGCGACGTCCGGGCCGCGGGAAACGCGAGAGCCCTCCCCACACGTGGGGAGGGCTCTCGCGTCGTCAGGGAACGATGGGCGTGCCGCCGTTCTCCTCGCCCCAGCCCGGCGGCGGCTCGTCGCCGCCGTCATCGCCGCCATCGTCTCCGCCGTCGCCGCCGTTGTCCCCGCCGTCGCCGCCCGTGTCAGGCTTCTTGGGAGGCTTGGGCGCGCACCGGCCGGCCGAGCAGCCGCCGAAGCGCTCGGCGTTCACCGGAGTGAACGAGGTCGGCTCGACGCCCTTCAACGCGCCCACCATGGACTGCTTCCAGATCCGGCCGGAGATCGTCGCGCCGTACACGTAGGGGTAGTACTTCCCGCCGATGGTCACGCCGACCAGGTCGTGCTCGAAGGCTCCCCGGGGGTCGCCGATGCTGACCGCGGAGGCCAGATCCGGGGTGAACCCGGCGAACCAGGCGGCGGTGTAGGCGTCGGTGGTGCCGGTCTTGCCCGCGGCGGGCCGGCCGATGCCGCCGACCTCCCTCATCGTGCCCTCGGTGAAGACCCGGGACATGATGTGGCTGGCCGCGTCGGCGACCTCCTCGTCCAGCACCTGCTTGCACTTCGGCTTGTACGGCGTGGCCTTGCCGTACCGGTCGCGGATCTCGGTGATGGCCATCGGCTTGCAGTAGGCGCCGCGGGCGCCGATCGTCGCGTAGGCGGCGGCGACCGTCACCGGGTCCATCTCGTTGATGCCGAGGGTGAAGGTCTCGAACTCCTTCAGCGGCTGCCCGTCGGCCCGCTTGATGCCGAGGTTCTTGGCCATCTTGATGGTCTCGCAGAGCCCGACCTCTTCTTCGAGCTTCATGAAGAAGGTGTTCACCGAGCCGAGGGTGCCGGTGGTCAGGGTCCTGAAGCCGCCGCCGCCCTCGCTGGAGTTGCGCACCTCGTGGGAGGGCTCGCCGACCCGGTTGCCCTTGCAGTCGCGGAACGCGCTCTCGCTCGGCGCCCGGTATCCCGAGCCGGTGTTGAAGCCGTCGTTCAGCTTCATCCCCTGGTCGAGTGCGGTGAGCAGGGTGAACGGCTTGAACGTGGAGCCGGCCTGGAACCCCGCGCCGCCGCCGTGGAGCACGTCGGCCGCGAGGTTGTAGCTCATCTCGTTCTTCTTCTTGTTCTGCCCGAAGTTCCGGCTGGCGGCCATCGCCTTGATGGCACCGGTGCCGGGGACGACCATCGCCTGCGCGGCGACCGGCTTGTCGGTCGTCTTCACGTAGGTGCGGATGGCCTTCTCCGAGGCCTCCTGGGCCTGCGGGTCGAGCGTCGTCTTGATCGTCAGGCCGCCGCGCTGGAGGAACTTCTTGCGCGCCTCGGGGGTCTTGCCGAAGTCCTCGTTGTTGAGGATCTCGTACTGGGCGTAGAGGCAGAAGTAGGGGTACTTGCTCTCCTCGCAGCCGCCGGGGGCCTCGACGTCCTTGAACCCGAGTTTCTTGGCCTTGGCCTCCGCGGCCTCCTGCGGCGTGATCTTGCCGAGTTCGGCCATCCGGCTCAGCACGATGTTGCGCCGCTCCAGCAGGAGCTGGCGGGCCGCCTTGCCGGCGTTGGGATCGGTCCGGCTGGGGTTCTGCACGGCTCCCGCCAGTGTGGCGGCCTCCGAGAGGTTCAGCTCGGAGGCGTCCTTCTTGAAGAACCGCCTGGCGGCGGCCTGGATGCCGTGGGCCCCCGCCCCGAAGTAGGAAATGTTGAGGTAGCGCTCAAGGATCTCGGACTTGGTGTACTTCTGCTCGATGGCCATCGCGTACCGCAGCTCGTTGAGCTTGCGGGAGAGCGTCGGCGCCTGGGCGGCGGCCTGCTCCTCCTTGGTGTCGGCGCTGTTGACCAGGACGAGCTTGACGTACTGCTGCGTGATCGAGGAGCCGCCCTGCACGACGCCGCCGCCGGCGAGGTTCTTCATGGCCGCGCGGAAGGTGCCCTCCAGGTCGAGCGCCCCGTGCTCGTAGAACCGGTAGTCCTCGATCGCGACGATCGCGGTCTTCATGACGTCGGCGATCTGGTCGAGCTTCACCGACTCGCGGTTCTCGAAGTAGAACTGGGCGAACTCCTTGCCGTCCTTGTCGAGGAGGATGGTCCGCTCGGGGAGCGGGGGCTCCTTGAGCTCCTCCGCCTTCAGGTTCAGCTCCTCCGTCGCGGACTTCACGGTCACGCCCGCGCCGCCCACCGCCGGTAGCGCGATGGCAGCGACCAGCACACCTGCGGCAGCGGCCGCGGCGCCCAGCCGCAGCACGCTTCCGACTGCCGATCTCTGATCTTTGCCTTGAGCTTGCACGAGTCCAAGAGTACGTCGGGCGGATGGTCCAAACGGTAACGGAGCACTATTTACGCTTGCCGTACCTCTCCGTACCTCTGCCCGGGCAAGAGGTAACTAGTCATTCCCGGCCACATGACCGCCCATGACCATGTGGGAAATTGGTCCCGCCGGGGTCTGTCCGCCCCAACGTCTGATTGCGTACGGTCTCTTTCTGCGGCAACTGAATACAAGGCTCGACGACCGCGCCCGTCGGCCCCCAAGTCACGACTGACCACCTAAGGGGAGTGGGGTCGAATGTGGATCACGGATTGGACCTCCAATGCGGCTTGTAAGGGTGCGGATCCTGACGCTCTGTTCGTTCAGGGCGCTGCCCAGAACCGGGCGAAGCTGATCTGCCGGGGGTGCCCGGTCCGTACCGAGTGCCTCGCCGACGCGCTGGACAACCGCATCGAGTTCGGGGTGTGGGGCGGGATGACGGAGCGCGAGCGCCGGGCCCTGCTGCGCCGGCGGCCGGATGTCGACTCCTGGCGGGAGCTTCTGGAGTTCGCCAAGGAAGAGTACGAGCGGACGAACGAGCTGATCGCCGGCTGAGTCCGGGCCCGCGCTCCCTGCGACGCCCCGCCCCGCGAACCGCTTCCTCCGTTCGCGGGCGGGTCGGGCGGAGCGCCGCCTGATCACCGGTGGCCGGGCTACTGGGCGGCCAGCAACGCGCCCACCTGGCGCAGTCCCTCCAGGTCGTGCACGTCCGCGGGCATCGCGGGGACCTGTGCCACCGGCACCGTGGGGTGGGCGGAGACGAAGTGCTCCTGCTGGCGATGCTCGCGCGCGGCCAGCTGCATGCGTCCGGCGTGCAGCCGCAGCACCGCGGCGGTCAGCTCGTGCTCGCCGCGTGTCTCCAGGTCTTCCGCCGCGGCCGTGCTCCGTGCGGCCGACAGCGCGCTCGCGGGCGAGCGGTGCACCCGGTTGACCACGAGCCCGGCCAGGGGCATGCGCTCCTCGGCCAGCCGTTCCACGAAGTACGACGCCTCGCGCATCGCGTCCCTCTCGGGGGCGGCGACGACCACGAACGCGGTCCCGGGCGCCTGCAGCAGGTTGTAGGTCTGCTCGGCCCTGGCCCGGAACCCGCCGAAGACGGCGTCCAGGGCGGAGACGAACGTCTGCAGGTCCTTGAGGACCTGCGCGCCCAGCAGTTTGGTCATCGCTCCGGCGACGAGCCCGAACCCCGCGTTGAGCAGTTTGAAGGCGCTGCGCCCGCCCGCCTTGGCGGGGGCGGTCAGCATGCGGATGAAACGGCCGTCGAGGAAGCGGCCGAGCCGTTCCGGCGCGTCCAGGAAGTCCAGCGCGGAGCGGGACGGCGGAGTGTCCACGATGATCAGGTCCCATTCGCCCGACCGGCGGAGCTGGCCGAGCTTCTCCATCGCCATGTATTCCTGCGTGCCGGAGAAGCTGGATGAAAGAGACTGATAAAAGGGATTTGTCAGAATCTGGCGGGCTCGCTCCGGGTCTGCGTGCGCCTCGATGATCTCATCGAAGGTCCGCTTCATGTCGAGCATCATGGCGTGCAGCGTGCCCTCGCCCTCCACTCCCGCGACGGGCCGGGGCGTGTTGTCGAGCTCGGACAGGCCCATCGACTGGGCCAGCCGCCGCGCCGGGTCCACGGTGAGGACGACCGCGCTCCGGCCGCGTTCGGCGGCGCGCAGGCCCAGGGCGGCCGCGGTGGTGGTCTTGCCGACGCCGCCGGCGCCGCAGCAGACGATGATCCGGGTGTCCGGGTCGTCAATGATCGCGTCGAGGTCGAGAACCGGGACGTTCTTCACCATGCTCCCTGGGTCGTGGTTCTCCGGATCCTGTTCACGGGGTCTCCGTCCGGCGGGTGCCGCGAGCGCGGTCCTCCTCCGCCCGCGGCGTTCGCGATGCCGCCGCGCCCGTGGCCTGCTCGCTCATGCCGCCCCCTGTGCGCGGATCGACTCGGCCAGCTCGTACAGCCCCGCCAGGTCCACCCCGTCCGTCAGCAGCGGCAGCTCGTAGCGGGGGCGGCCGGAGGCGTCGAGGGAGACACGCTCCTGGCGCTCCAGCTCGGTACGGCGCGCATGCTCGGTGATCTCCCCGGCGAGGGCCTCGGCCAGGGCGGCGGCGTTCGGGCCGCCGTCGGTCAGCCCGGCCGCCTTGAGGCCCAGGCTCAGCTCCGTCGGGTCGAACCGTCCGGCGGAGGCGGCGTCGAGGACCGCCTGGGGCAGCTCGGAGGTCCGGATCATGTTGATGAAGACGCCGCCGGCCGGCAGGCCCGCCTCGCGGAGCTCGGTGATCCCGTCGAGGGTCTCCTGCACCGGCATCTCCTCCAGGAGCGTGACGAAGTGCACGGCGGTCTCGGGAGAGGACACGACCCCGTTCACGAGGTCGGCGTGGTTCTTGATCGGCCCCACCCTGGCCAGGCCGGCGACCTCGTTGGTGACGTTCAGGAAGCGCACGATCCGGCCGGTCGGCGGCGCGTCGAGCACGACCGCGTCGTAGACCCTCCGGCCGTCCTTGCCCCTGCGCCGGACGGCCTCACTGGTCTTGCCCGTCACGAGGACGTCGCGGAAGCCCGGGGCGATCGTGGTGGCGAAGTCGACGATGCCCATCTTGCTCAGCGCCCGGCCCGCCCGGCGCATGCCGTAGAACATCTCGAGGTATTCGAGCATGGCCTCTTCGGGATCGATGGCCAGGGCGTGGACGTCCCCGCCGCCGGGCGCGACGGCGATCCGCCGCTCCTCGTACGGCAGCGGCGGCAGGTCGAAGACCTGGGCGATGCCCTGCCGCCCCTCGACCTCGACCAGGAGCACCTTCCGGCCCTCCGCGGCCAGGGCGAGGGCCAGTGCGGCGGCCACCGTGGTCTTGCCGGTGCCGCCCTTGCCGGTGACGACGTGGAGCCGTACACCGTCCCAGTCGGTATCGTGCGAACTCACGTTTCGAAGGCTACCCAACGGTTACTTGGCGATTCGCGGTGGCCGCCGTTTGGGACGCGGCTCACACCGCCGGGGTCCGTGCCCGGCCCGCTCGCTAATCTGTCTCGCATGACGAAATGGGAGTACTCGACTGTGCCGCTGCTGGTCCATGCGACCAAGCAGATTCTCGACAACTGGGGCCAGGACGGCTGGGAGCTCGTCCAGGTCGTGCCGGGGCCGAACCCCGAGCAGCTGGTCGCCTACCTGAAGCGCCCGAAGGAGTAGGCGGGTGTCTCCGGAGGAGAGGCTCGCCGAGCTGGGCCTGACCCTGCCCGAGGTCGTGGTGCCGCTGGCGTCGTACGTCCCGGCGGTCCGTTCGGGTGACCACGTCTACACCTCGGGCCAGATCCCGATGGTGGACGGCAAGCTCGCGGCCACCGGCAAGGTCGGCGCGGAAGTGGGCGCCGACGAGGCCCGCGACCTCGCCAGGATCTGCGCGCTCAACGCCCTGGCCGCGGTCGCGTCGGTGGCCGGCGGCCTGTCGAACGTGGTCCGGATCGTCAAGGTCGTCGGCTTCGTGGCCAGCACCCCCGACTTCACCGGCCACCCGCAGGTCGTCAACGGGGCCAGCGAGCTGCTCGGCGAGGTGTTCGGCGAGGCGGGCAAGCACGCCCGCAGCGCGGTGGGCGTCGCGGTCCTCCCGCTGGACGCGCCGGTCGAGGTCGAGCTGATCGCTGAGGTCCGCTGACGGGTGATTGTCCGGGACGTGAGCCGTACCACATGATGGACCCGGAAACCGAGTTATGTTCGGGTGAAAGGTTCGGATATGGGTGGAATTCCGCTCCCGGGGGAGTTCGGCGAGCGTGCGCGCGACATTCTGGCCGGGCGGGTGAAGCCCGTCCCGGCCAGGGATGCCGCCACCGTGGCCGTCCTCCGCGAGGGCGTCAAGGTCTACCTGCTCCGGAGGAAGGCGAGCATGGCCTTCGCGGCGGGGGCCTACGTCTTCCCCGGCGGCTCGGTGGACCCGCGGGACACCGACCACGCGATCGCCTGGACCGGGCCCTCGCCGGCCAGATGGGGTGAGGTCTTCGGCGCCGACGAGAAGACCGCGCGGGGCCTGGTCTGCGCGGCCGTACGCGAGACGTTCGAGGAGTCGGGCGTGCTGCTCGCCGGGCCGTCACCGGAGTCCGTCGTGGCCGACACCACCGGCGACGACTGGGAGGCCGACCGGCTCGCGCTGATCGGCCGGAGCCTCTCCTTCGCCGACTTCCTGGACAAGCGCGGCCTGGTCCTCCGCGCCGACCTGCTGCGCCCCTGGGCGCACTGGATCACCCCCGAGGTCGAGGCCAAGCGGTTCGACACCCGGTTCTTCGTCGCCGCGCTCCCGCCCGGCCAGCGCACCCGCGACGTCGGCGGCGAGGCCGACCAGGTGGCCTGGATACGGCCGGCGGAGGCGGTCGAGCAGGCCAAGGCCGGCCAGATCTTCCTGATGCCGCCGACCTACCGGACCCTGAAAGAGCTGGCCTCCTACGAGAAGGTCGCCGACGTGCTGGAGACCGAGCGGGAGATCGTCACCTTGATGCCGAGGATCGCCGAGGTGGACGGCGAGATGCACATCGTGCTCGACGACGACTACAGGTTCGGCGCGGCGTGAGCGGGCGGAGCGGTGGGCGCGGAGTGCCCGGGCCGCCGGACGAGGGGACCGCATGAGCGGGCTGCGGATTCCGCTGGAGGGGCCGGACGGGGCGGGCACGCCGCACACGCTCAACCTGCTCGCCCCGAACCCGTCGCCGATGACCCTGGACGGCACCAACACCTGGGTGGTCGGGCAGGGCGAGGAGGTGCTGGTCGTCGACCCCGGGCCTGACGACGAGGGGCACCTGGCCCGGGTCGCGGGGCACCTGCGGGACCGCAGGGTCGTCGCGATCCTGCTCACCCACGGTCACCACGACCACAGCGGGGGCGCCCGGGCCTTCGCCGGCCTGGTCGGAGCGCCGGTGCGGGCGCTGGACCCGCGGCACCGGCTCGGCGACGAGGGGCTCGCCGACGGCGACGTGGTCGTCGCGGGCGGGGTCGAGCTCCACGTGGTCGGCACGCCCGGCCACTCGTTCGACTCGCTCTGCTTCTGGCTGCCGGAGGACCGGGCGATGCTCACCGGGGACACCGTGCTCGGCCGGGGCACCACCGTGATCGCCCCGGACGGCGACCTGGCCGACTATCTCCGTTCCCTGGACCGGCTGCGCGCCACCGCCGAGCGGGTCGGAGCCGAAGCGCTGCTGCCCGGTCACGGCCCGGTGCTGCCGGACCCGATCGCCGCCCTGGACGGGTACGTCGCGCACCGCAGGCAGCGCCTGGACCAGATCCGGCGGGCGCGCGGGCAGGGCGCCGCCACGCCGCTGGAGATCGTCGAGATCGTCTACGCGGACGTGGACCGCTCGCTCTGGCCCGCGGCCGAGATGTCGGTCCGGGCCCAGCTGGAGTATCTCGACGGGCTCAGCGCGAACGGTTGTGCAGGCGCTCCATGTCCATGATGACCACGGCCTTGGCCTCGATGCGCAACCAGCCGCGCTGGGCGAAGTCGGCCAGGGCCTTGTTCACGGTCTCGCGCGAGGCCCCGACCAGCTGAGCCAGCTCCTCCTGGGTGAGGTCGTGGTGGACCCGGACGCCGTCGTCGACCTTCTGGCCGAACCGGTCGGCCAGGTCGATCAGGGCCTTGGCGACCCGTCCGGGAACGTCGGTGAAGACCAGGTCGGCCAGCACGTCGTTGGTACGGCGCAGCCGCTGGGCCAGGGCGCGCAGCAGGTGCAGGGCGACCTCGGGGCGGCCGGTCAGCCAGGGGCGCAGGTCGTCGTGGCCGAGCCCGGCGAGCCGGACGTCGGTCAGGGCGATGGCGGAGGCCGTACGGGGACGGGGGTCGAACAGCGACAGCTCACCGAACATCTCGCTCGGGCCGAGCACGCTGAGCAGGTTCTCCCGGCCGTCGGGCGCGGTCCTGGAGAGCTTGATCTTGCCTTCGAGAACGACGTAGAGCCGGTCGCCGGTCTCGTTCTCGCTGAAGAGGGTCTGTCCCTTGGAGAGCCGGACCTCGGAGATGCTCGTGCGCAGGGCGGCCGCGCTCTCGCGGTCGAGCGCGGCGAAGAGAGGGGCCTTGCCCAGCACGTCTTCGGTGTTCACGATGCCTCCTTGTTCACGGCTCACCCATCGTCGGCCGGTTCGCCGCACTCGTGTGGTGCTGTCACGAACGCCGCATTCTTCGTCTCCGGTATCCGCAACAGCCATTGTGACCTATCCCACCGCCCGCCCTCCAAGGGCCCCGTGGGAACGGACGGGTGCGCATAGGCTGTCGGGATGCCCCGTGAAGACAGTCCGGCGGGCGAGTCCCGGCTGGCGCTGGTCCGCCGCGCCCGGCGGATGGACCGGATCCTGGCGGAGACCTACCCCGACGCCCACTGCGAGCTCGACTTCGGCGACCCGCTCCAGTTGCTCGTCGCCACGATCCTGTCCGCCCAGTGCACTGACAAGCGGGTCAACATGGTCACACCCGCGCTTTTTGCGAAATATCAGTCCGCAGAAGACTACGCCGGGGCGAACCGGGCCGAGCTGGAGGGGATCATCCGGTCCACCGGGTTCTTCCGGGCCAAGGCCAACAGCATCATCGGCATGGCCCAGACCCTGTGCGAGCGCTACGGCGGAGAGGTCCCGGGAAAGCTGAAAGATCTGGTGACGCTGCCGGGCGTCGGCCGCAAGACCGCCAACGTGGTCCTCGGCAACGCGTTCGGCGTCCCCGGGATCACCGTGGACACCCACTTCCAGCGGCTCACCCGGCGCTTCGGCTGGACCGCGGAGACGGACCCGGTCAAGATCGAGCACGTCGTCGGCGAGTTGATCCCGAGGCGGGAGTGGACGATGATGTCCCACCGCCTGATCTGGCACGGCCGCCGCATCTGCCACGCGCGCAGGCCCGCCTGCGGCGCCTGCCCGCTGGCCGCCCTCTGCCCGTCGTACGGCACCGGCCCCGCCGACCCTGCGGAGGCCGCGAAACTGGTCCGTCCCGGCCCCTTCTCGTAGTGGGCCCGATACCGGCCGGACCAACGGATTCGGGACCCGGTGGCCGGGAAGCACGGGCGGGCGGTGCCGCGTTGGAGAGGATCGGAGGTGTGGCCGTGGAAGTGCCTGGATGGTTGGAGACGCTGGCCGAGCGGGCCGCGAGGGCGAAGGTCCCCGCGGAGCTGCGCCCGCCCCGGTCCGGAGGGCGTCCGGCCGCGGTGCTGCTGCTGTTCGGGGAGGGGCCGCTCGGTCCCGACGTGCTGCTGATCCAGCGCAGCTCGCGCGGGCGGCGGCACGCCGGGCAGCCGGCCTTCCCCGGTGGAGGAGTCGACCCCACCGACGACGGCCCGATCGCCGCCGCGCTGCGCGAGGCGGAGGAGGAGACCGGCCTCGACCCGGCCGGCGTCCACGTGGTCGGCACGATGCCCGAGCTGTACGTCTGGCGCAGCGACAACCGGGTGACCCCGGTCATCGGCTGGTGGCACACCCCTTCGGCCGTGCACGCCGCCTCGCCCGACGAGGTGGAGGCGGTGGAGCGGGTCCCGGTCGCCGAGCTGGTCGATCCGGCCAACCGGCTCAGGCTGCGCCACCCGAGCGGCTACTCCGGGCCCGCCTTCCGGGTGCGGAACCTGCTGGTGTGGGGGTTCACCGCGGGCGTGCTCGACGGGGTGCTCGCCGACTCCGGTTTCGCGCGCCCCTGGGACACCTCACGGGTCGAGGACCTCCCCCCCGACGTCCTGAACCTCGCCGCTCGCGGATAGGCGGAGCCGCCCGGCGGCCGCCACCGGACAGGCCCGGCCGGTCACGAAAACCGCACGCGGCCAGGAGAAGGGATGCACGCGAGAGGCGGCGACTGGATACCTTTAAGGGGTGAGCGGTGATCTCCTCGACCTTATCCTGATCGCGCTGATGGTGGCCTTCGCCGTGTCGGGATACCGGCAGGGGTTCATCATCGGCGCCATGAGCTTCGTCGGGTTCGTCGGCGGCGTGCTGCTGGGCGTCTTCATCGCCCCCCCGATCGCCGAGGCCGTCATCGACGGCAACACCGAGCGGGCGCTGCTCGCCATCGTGATCGTGTTCCTCACCGCGATCATCAGCCAGTTCGCGTCCTCGACGATCGGCGCGGTGGTCCGCAGCCACGTCACCTGGGAGCCGGCGAAGGTCGTCGACGCGGTCGGCGGCACGTTCGCCAGCGCCCTGGCGGTGCTGATCGTCGCCTGGTTCATCGGCTCGCTGTTCGTCTCCTCACCGTTCACGCTGATCAGCGAGCAGGTCAACAGGTCGCTGCTGCTGGGCGCCGTCGACCAGGCGATCCCGCAGGCGGCCAAGGACATCCAGAAGCCGATCAAGAACTTCATCGACACCTCGGGCTTCCCCCAGGTGTTCGAGAACATCGGGTCCGCCCAGTTCGTCGACGTGCCCCCGCCCGACCGGAGCACCTCCAAGACCCCGCAACTGGAGCGGGCCCGCCGGGGCATCGTCAAGGTCCAGGGGGTCGCGACGAGCTGCCGCAGGCACATCGAGGGCACCGGGTTCGTCTACGCGCAGAACAAGATCATGACCAACGCCCACGTGGTCGCCGGGGTCAACCAGGATCTCGAGGTCGTCGACTACCGCAACAACGTCCATCCGGCCAAGGTCGTGCTCTACAACCCCGACCGGGACATCGCGATCCTGCACGTCTCCGGCCTGGACCTGCCGATCCTCCGGTTCGACGGCACCGCCAAGAAGGGCGACGACGCGATCGTGGCGGGCTTCCCGCACGGGGAGGGCTACACCCTCGACCCCTCCCGCATCCGGATCCGCCAGCGGGCGGTGGGCTCCGACATCTACGAGAGCAAGACCGTCAACCGCGACGTCTACTCGATTCGCGGCCGGGTCCGCCCGGGCAACTCCGGCGGGCCGCTGCTCACCCCCGACGGCCGGGTCTACGGGGTGGTCTTCGCCGCCGCGCTCGACCAGCGGGAGACCGGCTACGTCCTCACCGCCGGCGAGGTCGCCCCGGACGCCGAGGACGGCTCCCGGCTGTTCAACCGGGTGGACACCCAGCAGTGCGACCTGTGACCTCCGCGGCGGGGGATGCGCGTCAGAGCAGGGCCCTGATCTTCGCGATCGCCGCCGCCGCGTCCTGACCGCCCGGCTCCCGGGCGGCCAGCTCCCGGGCGGCCAGGGCGACCGTTTCGTACGGCGCGCCGTACCGGTCGATCCTGTCGGCGCCGCGTGCCAGCAGGGCTGAGGCGCCGCGCGGATTGCCGCGCTGGAGATGGGTGAGGCCGACGCAGATCTGCGCCAGCCCCTGCCACAGCTCGCGCTCCTCGGCCGGGCCGGTCTTCCAGCGGGCCTCCAGCACCTCGTGCGCGTGGAAGGGCCGCTCCTCGCCGAGCAGGCGGCGCGCCTCGGCGAGGGCCTCCGCGGAATCCGGGGCGTAGTCGTCGGGAACGCGCTCCACGCCCTCGGCCCCGTGCGGCAGCGGGCGGCCGAACGCGTCGCGGGGGCGCTGGTTGCGGGCCCGCCCTTCCGGATCGCGGTCCCTGGGGACCGGACGGGTGCCGCCGGCGCCGTCCGCGCGGGTGCCGGGTTCGCCGGGGGTCACCGGTCGGGCTCCTCGTCGGCGAGCCAGCCGATCAGCTCGGCGTCGAAGGCCTCGGGCCGTTCCTCGTGCGGGAAGTGCCCGGCGCCCTCGACCAGCCGCCAGCGGTAGGGGGCGGTCACGTAGCGGCCGGATCCCTGGGCGGTGCGCGGCAGCATGTGCCCGTCGAGCGCGCCGTGCAACTGCAGCGTGGGCGTCTCGATCTCCGCGTGCATGGTCCTGGCGTAGCGCAACCCGTCCGGGCGGAGCTGGGAGCGGGCGAACCAGCGGTGGTACTCCAGCGCGCAGTGCGAGACGTTGGGGACGCGGAAAGCCTCGCGGTAGGTCTGCGACACCTCCTCCTCCGGCCACCCGGGTCCCGACCACTCCCGCAGGAACCTGCCGACCAGGGCGGCGCCGTCGGCGGTCAGCCGGCGCTCGGGCAGGATCGGCAGCTGGAAGCCGAGCGCGTGGCCGCTCGCCCGGAGCTGGCCGAACAGGTCGGAGCGCAGGGCCGAGCGCAGCCGGAGCGGGTGCGGGGCCGAGACCGGGACCAGCCGCCGGACCGCCTTGGGGTCCAGCACGGCCATCGTCCAGGCCACCAGGCCGCCCCAGTCGTGGCCGACGACGACGGCGCCGGTCTCGCCCAGCGCGCGGATCAGCCCGGCGGCGTCGGCCGCCAGGGCGGGCAGGTCGTAGCCGCGCGGCGGCTTGTCGCTCCCGCCGTAGCCGCGAAGGTCGACGGCCACGGCGCGGTATCCCGCCGCGGGCAGGGAGACGAGCTGGTGGCGCCAGCTCCACCAGAACTGGGGGAAGCCGTGCAGCAGCAGCACGAGCGGGCCCTCGCCGGCCTCCACGACGTGGAAGCGGGTGCCGCGGGCGTGCACGGAGCGGTGGGTCCACGGGCCCTCGGCCCGGATCACGGACTCCTCGGACTGGTTCACTTCTCTGGTCTCACCGACTCTCGGTGTGAGCCGAGCCGACCGGCGGTGGGCGGCGCGGGGACGGCGGCGGGGGCGAGTTCGCTCTCACCGCTCTTGAGGTGCTTCAGCGAACGGATCGTCCGCTTCATTCCGGTCAGGCCCTTGAACCGCCGAGCGCCGATGAAGATCAGCAGGCCGGCGAGGATCACGTAGAAACCGGTGACGGCGCCGAAGGCCGCGACCTCCGGCCAGTCGAACAGGGCCACCAGTGCGTAGGCGATGACGAAGGAGATGAGGATCAGGCACAGGTGGGCGATGAACGCCGCGGCGGCGAACAGCCCCACCGCCATGCCGACCCGCTTGGCGTCGAACCTGAACTCGGCCTTGGCCAGCTCGATCTCGGCGCGGACCAGGGTGGAGATCTGGCCGCTGGCCGCGGCGACCAGCGCGCCCAGCGACTCCTGCTGCGGCTCCGTGGCCGGATTCTGCGTCATGAACGGTCTCCTATCGAGCGCGGGTGACAACATCATCCTGCGCGTTGAGGTGTTTGCGCACGCGCACCCCGAGCAGGACCGAGGCGATGAGGCTTGACGCGGGCACGCCGGTGGTCACCGCGGCCGCCCTCTCACGATCATCGCCGAAGGCGAGACCGCCGATGGGCAGTGACACGGTGAACCCGACCCCGGCCAGTATCGACACCGCGGCCGTGTCCCGCCAGTGCGGTTCGTCCGACAGTCTGGCCAGGCCGGGCCGTACGGCCGGCCACGCCCCGCCGAGGACGCCGGGGAACTTTCCTGCGACCAGACCGGCGATCACACCGGGGACGACCCGGTCATCGGGGCCGCCGGGAATGGGGATCATGGGGCCGGGGGCTACCCCGGCGGCGGCTCCCTGAACACCGCCGAGCTCCACGGGGCGCCGGAAGAGGGACCGCCGGGCATGCGGCCGACCGGCGGAACGCGAAAGGGCGCGGACCCGCGGGTCCGCGCCCTTGTCCGGCGATCGGTGGTCAGTCCTCGCTCTTGGCGCTGGGCAGCTTCTCGGAGATGAGGTTCATCACCGTGCTGTCGGCCAGCGTGGTGACGTCGCCGACGCTGCGGTTCTCCGCGACGTCACGGAGGAGGCGGCGCATGATCTTGCCCGAACGGGTCTTCGGCAGTTCGGGGACGACCAGGATCTGCCGGGGCTTGGCGATCGGGCCGAGCGTCTTGGCCACGTGGGCACGCAGCTCGGCGGCGATGTCCTCGCCCTCCTCCGCGCTGCCGCGCAGGATCACGAACGAGACGATGGCCTGGCCGGTCACCGGGTCGGTCGCGCCGACCACGGCCGCCTCGGCGACCTTCGGGTGGGAGACCAGCGCCGACTCCACCTCGGTGGTGGAGATGTTGTGGCCCGAGACGAGCATGACGTCGTCGACCCGGCCGAGCAGCCAGAGGTCGCCGTCCTCGTCCCGCTTGGCGCCGTCACCGGCGAAGTACATCCCCTCGAAACGGGACCAGTAGGTGTCGATGTAACGCTGGTCGTCACCCCAGATCGTGCGGAGCATCGACGGCCACGGATCGCGGATCGCCAGGAACCCCCCGCCGCCGTTGCCGACGCTCTCGCCCTGGTCGTCGACCACGTCGGCGGTGATGCCGGGCAGGGGGCGCATGGCCGCACCGGGCTTGCCGCTGGTCACGCCGGGGAGCGGGCTGATCATGATGGCGCCGGTCTCGGTCTGCCACCAGGTGTCCACCACGGGGGTGCGGTTCCCGCCGATGTGCTCGCGGTACCAGACGTAGGCCTCGGGGTTGATCGGCTCGCCGACGCTGCCCAGGATGCGCAGGGACGACATGTCGTACTTGGCGGGGATGTCGTCGCCCCACTTCATGAACGTGCGGATCGCCGTCGGCGCGGTGTAGAGGATCGTGACCTCGTACTTCTGCACGATCTCCCAGAACCGGCCGCGGTGCGGGGTGTCCGGGGTGCCTTCGTAGATGACGCTGGTCGCACCGTTGGCGAGCGGGCCGTACACGATGTAGGAGTGACCGGTCACCCAGCCGATGTCGGCGGTGCACCAGTAGATGTCGGTCTCCGGCTTGAGGTCGAAGACCGCGTGGTGGGTGTAGGCGGCCTGGGTGAGATAGCCGCCCGTGGTGTGCAGGATGCCCTTGGGCCTACCGGTCGTGCCGCTGGTGTAGAGGATGTAGAGCGGGTGCTCGGCGTCGTGCGGGACCGGCGCGTGCTCGGCGCTCTGTCCGTCCACCAGGTCGTGCCACCAGACGTCCTTGTCGGTCCAGTCCACCTCCTGGCCGGTCCGCCGGACCACGAGCACGCGCTCGATGCCGGGGCACTCCTTGACCGCCTCGTCCACGGTCGGCTTGAGCGCGCTGGGCGCGCCGCGGCGGTAGCCGCCGTCGGCGGTGACCACGAGCTTGGCGTCGGCGTCCTTGATCCGGCCGCTGAGCGCGCTCGCGGAGAACCCGCCGAAGACCACCGAGTGGATCGCGCCGATGCGGGCGCAGGCGAGCATCGTGATTGGCAGCTCGGGGATCATCGGCATGTAGATCGCGACCCGGTCGCCCTTGCCGACCCCCAGCGCGGTCAGCGCGTTCGCCGCCTTGCAGACCTCTCTCTGCAGGTCGGCGTAGGTGATCGTACGGCTGTCGCCTTCGGGCTCGCCCTCCCAGTGGTAGGCGACCTTCTCGCCCAGCCCCGCCTCGACGTGGCGGTCGACGCAGTTGTAGGCCACGTTCAGCTCGCCGCCGACGAACCACTTGGCGAAGGGCGGGTTCCATTCGAGGACGGTGTCCCAGCGCGTGGACCAGCTCAGCCGGTCCGCCTGCTTCTCCCAGAACGCGAGGCGGTCGGCCTCGGCCTCGGTGTAGTCCTGCGCGGTCACGTTCGCGGCCGCGGCCAGCTCGGCAGGAGGGGCGAACCGCCGGGTCTCGTGCAGCAGGTTCGACAGCGTCTCCTGGGTCTCACGCGGTTCGGAACCAGGGGTCTCCGGGGCCACTACGCACTCCTTCTCGTACTGCCTGTCAGCTTTGGATGTGTCCCACTTCACCAGCCCGGAGGGGCCCGCCACAAGAGGTCTAGACAGGTCTGTACCAATCGGTGATGCGAGACATGTGACGCGGCATCATTCCTGACGCTCAGTAGTCATCACGGCAGAAACGTTGCGATTCCGACACCATAGAAATGTGGAAGGCGTTATTCCAGGGCATCTGGTACGGCGGTGCGCCGGATGGCCTGATGCGTTCGGTGAACGGTCCGGCGGTCATTTCCCCGGCGGATTCCACGGCGGCGTCGGGAGCCTGGTGACCGGCCGGTAGGGTCGGGGAACGTGAGCGACCCATTGGCTGCCATCGCCGACCTGCCGGGAGTGCCGGAGGCGGTGGCCGACATGCGCAAGGCCGTGGACCGCCTCTACGGACATCGCGTTCTGCGGCGCAAGAGCCCGGAGGTGTCGGCCAGGTCCGCCCTGCGCGGGGCCCGGGCGTCGGCCGCGCTGGACGGCGTGGACGTCCCGCTCGAGGCCATCCCCGAGGCCACCGATCCCGTCGTCCAGGGCGCGCTGCGGGTCTCCGCCGAGCTGGGACGGCTGGGGCCGACCTGGCGTACGGCGCCCCGCCAGGTGCTGGCCAGGCTCCACACGCTGGCCGCCGCCGGTCTGACCGAGGACCTCGGCCGCCCCCGGACCTCCGCCGCGGCGCCCGATCTCCTCGGGCTGGGTCCCGCGCCAGGACCCGAGGCGACCGTGGCGCGGGTGGACGGGCTGGTCGGCCTGGTGACGGGGGAGTCCAAGGCCCCCGCGCTGGTGCTCGCCGCCATCGTGCACGCCGAGCTGGCCGTGCTGCGGCCGTTCGGCTCGGCGGACGGGGTCGTCGCACGGGCGGCGGAGCGGCTGACGCTGGTGGAGTTCGGGCTGGACCCGAAGTCGCTGTCCGCGGTGGAACTGGGCCACCTGGAACTCGGGGCGGCCTACGGTGAGAGCCTGAGGGCCTACCTGACCGGCACTCCCGACGGGGTCGCGACCTGGGTGCGGCACTGCGCCTCGGCGGTCGTGCTCGGGGTGCGGGAGGCCACGGCGATCTGCGAGGCCATGCAGCGCGGCTGACCCGTGAGGCGGTCGATCCCTCCCGCGGCCGGGTCCGGCGGCGAGGGCGTCGCCGGCGTGGGCGCGGGGTGCTGCGGGCGACCGGCGCTCCCGGCGGGGACGCCGGTCCGGCGCGTCTCGGGGGTGCGGCAGCCGAAGGGGAATTACGGACACCTCGTGAGCACAAAGCGGACGGCGCCCCAACAAGGGGGCGCCGTCACCGACACGTCTCATCGGGTTACCAAGCGTGCACCTGTATTCGTCGGACGGGACAAGCCCGTTTCGACGCGCCTCCCGCGGCTGGTCGCGCGTGGGTGCCCGATGGCCGTGCCCGGACACTAGGTCCGTGCAACCTTTGTACGACGAATCCGGGCTGATGGGAACCCCTGGGACCAAGACCTTTACGGATTGAGGAACATTCCCGGACAAGTCATCCCGAATGCCGCACGGCCGTACGGCATCGGTCTGCGTGACGATCAAGGGCACTCAGGATGATCACAGTCTGTGATCGGCGGGCCGCCGGTCCGGGCGCTGTCGGCTTCCCCGCCCGGATGGCGATGGTCTGCGCTCCCCATGGTGGCCAGATCGTTATTCGAAAAAAAACCGGCGAAAACCGGGGATTACTCCTCGACTAAATCCAGGTCATGGGGCAGCATACGGTTGTATCTCCACGAGTCGGGGTATTGCGCGCGGTCCGCTTTGCCGGTCCCTTGCCACACGCGACTCATCTGTTGAAAGCTTTCTTCTGAAACGGGACCGGCTCTACCCCCCCGGAGCCGGACCGGTCGGCGACCCCCGCTCTCCCCCCCCAGCGGGGGTCGCCATTCACTTCTCCACAGGCCGCTTCTCCACAGGCGGACCGGCGGGTGGCCCGGTCGTCCACAGAGTGCCGCTCGGCGCCCCGGCGAGGGCGGCTCCTCCCGAAAGGTTGGTCTCCCACGCTTTCGGGAGGCACCCTTGGACCGCCCTCTGGTCATCACCGAAGACCACGACCTGCTCGACGACCTGCTCCGCGTCGCCGCCGCCGCCGGGGCGGAGCTCGATGTGGCCCATGCGCCCGCGCACGCCCGGCCCTACTGGACCCGCGCCCCGATGGTCGTCGTCGGCAGCGACGTGGCCGACGCCCTGGCGGCGACCGGGCCGCCGCCTCGTCATCGGGTCATGCTGGTCACGCGCACTCCGGGCGATCCCGATGCCTGGCGGCGGTGCGTCGCGGTCGGGGCCCAGGCCGTGCTGGAACTGCCCTCCGCCGAACGACAGCTGGTCGACGAGTTCGCCGACGCCGTGGAGCCCGCGGTGAGGGCCGGTCTCGTCGTCTGCGTCGTCGGCGGGCGGGGCGGGGCCGGAGCCAGCGTCCTCGCCGCGTCGCTCGCGTTGACCGCCTCGCGCAGGAGCCTGCGCACCCTCCTCGTCGACGCCGATCCGCTCGGCGGCGGCCTCGACCTCCTGCTGGGTCAGGAGGAGGCCGAGGGCGCTCGCTGGTCCGACCTGGTCGCCCGGGAGGGCAGGGTCAGCTTCACCGCGCTCCGGGCGGCTCTTCCCAGCGTCTCCGGGCTGACCCTGCTCTCCTTCCACCGGGGCGGTGCCGAGGCCATCCCGGCCGAGGCGATGCGTTCGGTCCTCGACGCGGGCCGGCGCGGTTTCGACCTCGTGGTCGCCGACCTGCCCCGCCATCCCGATCCCGCCGCGGCGGAGGCGCTGGGCCGTGCCGCCGTCACCCTTCTGGTGGTGACCGCCGACGTGCGCGGCGTGCTCGCCGCGGCCCAGGTGCTCACCGGGCTGCGGGAGCACACCGGTGAGATCCGGGCGGCCGTCCGCACGGGCGTCCTGGACGAGGAGGTGGTCTCCGCCTCCCTCGGAGTCCGGTGCGCCGGAACCCTGCCCGACCAGCCCCGGCTCGCCTCCGCTCTGAACCGCGGCGACATCCCCCCACTCGGCCGCCGGACTCCGCTGGGCCGGTTCTGCGGAGCATTCCTGAGCTCCGTTCCCGGGGCCGCGCCATCGCCGTCCGGGACCGGGAGGTGAGCCGGTCCGTGCCGGGCGGTGCGGTCTCCCCCGACCTCGTCGAAGCGGTCCGGGTGCGGCTGGGGCGGACCGGGGTCGAGCCCAGCGCCGCGCATGTCGCCGCCGCGCTCCGGGCCGAGCGGGCGGTGCTGGGCGACGCGGAGGTCCTGGCGGTGGCCCGTGCCCTCTGCGCCGACCTGATCGGCGCGGGTCCGCTGGAGCCGCTGCTGGCGGAGGCCGAGATCACCGATGTGCTGGTGAACGGCCCGCGTGAAGTGTGGGTCGAGGACGGCCTGGGCCTGCGCCGGACCTCGGTGACCTTCCCCGACGAGGACGCGGTCAGACGGCTCGCCCAGCGCCTGGCCGCGGCGGCGGGCAGGCGTCTCGACGACGCCAGCCCCTACGTGGACGCCAGGCTCGCCGGCGGCGTCCGGCTGCACGCCGTGCTGCCCCCGGTGGCCCCCGGCGGCACCTGTCTGTCGTTGCGGCTCCCGCCGCGCCGCACGTTCGCGCTCCCCGAACTGGTCGAGACGGGCATGATCAGGACCGACGCGGTCCCGGTGCTCACCGCGGTGGTCGAGTCGAGGCTCTCCTTCCTCGTCTCGGGCGGCACCGGCACCGGCAAGACGACGCTCCTGTCGAGTCTGCTCTCCCTGGCAGGGTCCGGGGAGCGCCTCCTTCTCGTGGAGGACTCCGCCGAACTGAGGCCCCTGCACCCTCATGTGGTGCGGCTGGAGTCCCGCCCGGCCAACCTGGAAGGAGCCGGCGGCGTGGGCCTGCGCGACCTCGTCCGCCAGGCGTTGCGCATGCGCCCGGACCGTCTCGTCGTCGGGGAGGTCAGAGGCGCCGAGGTCGTCGATCTCCTGGCCGCCCTCAACACCGGCCACGAGGGCGGCTGCGGCACCCTGCACGCCAACGCGGCGGCCGACGTGCCGCCTCGCCTGGAGGCTCTGGCCTGCGCCGCCGGGCTCAGCCGGGAGGCGGTCCACAGCCAGATCGCCGCGGCGCTGGACGTCGTCATCCACCTCGCCCGCGACCAGGCCGACGGCCGCCGCCGGGTAGCCGAGATCTGCATGATGATCCGCCGCGCCTCGGGCCTGGTCGAGGCCGAACCGGCGCTCACCTTCCCCCCGGACGGTTCCGCGGTCCCGGGTCCGGGCCTGGCCGCGCTCGTCGCCCGCGCCCCCGGCGCCCGCGTGCGGCCATGATGGTGACGGCCGCCCTCCTCGCCCTGCTGGCGGTCTGGTTGTGGACGGGGCCCGATCCGGGGACGCTCCGGCTGGAGCGGTTGCTGGGGAACGGCCGTGCGAAGGCGCCCCCTCCTCGAAGGTGGCCGAGCCTCTCCTCCTTGCCGTCCCGGCGGGCGGAGGCGTGGCGGGCGGCCTCCGCGGAGCTGTGCCAGGGGCTCGCCGCCGAGCTGGCCGGGGGGCGCACCGCGAGCGAAGCGCTGATCCGGGCCGTGCGGACGGCGGCCTTTCCCGACCCGGTGGCGTTCCGTCCCGTGATCGCGGCGGCGAGGGACGGGGGTGACGTCCCCGCGGCACTGCTGGCCGCGGCTCCGGAGCGGGGAGGCGAGGGGCTTCGCCGACTGGCGGCGTGCTGGCGGGCGAGCGTTACCGCCGGAGGAGGGCTCTCGATCCTCGTCGACCGTGTGGCCGCCTCTCTCCGGGAGGCCGAGGCCCACCGGCGGGACGTCGCCACCCAACTCGCCGGGGCCCGTGCGACCGCCCGCCTGCTCGCCGGACTGCCGGTGCTGGGCCTGCTGATGGCCGCAGGGCTCGGCATGCGCCCCTTCAGCTTCCTTTTCGGCGGTCCGGCGGGTGCGGCCTGCCTGGTGGCGGGGGTCGCGCTCGACGGCTGCGGCCTGTGGTGGACCCACTGCCTGGTCACTCGGGCCGAACAGACCTGAGGACCGGGTTCCCCCTCTGGAGGAGTTCATGGACACATCGCCGGCCGGTGTGCTGGCCGTACTGCTCGCCGGGGCCGCCGCATGGCTGTGGGCGTCCTCCGGCGACCCCGCCCGCAGGCTCCGCAGGGCAGGGCCGCACCCTCCGATCACGGCGAGACCGCGCGGACCTGGCCGGACAGCGCCGTACAGAACCGCGCAGGGTGGCGCGGTGACCGGGGCGGCCGGGGGCGCCGGTGGAGCGCGGCCCGGCAGGAGGGAGACCGCGATCGCGGCCGTCACGGGATTGACGCTCTTCCTCGCGATGGGCGACGTCGCCGGGATCGTGGCGGGCGTGATCGGGTCCGTGGCCGTGCCGCTGATCCTCCGGAGGAGAGAGCCCCCGGCGCTGCGCCGGGAACGCGAACGGGTCACCGCGGACCTGCCGCTGGCGGCCGACCTCATGGTGGCCTGTCTGCGCGCCGGGCAGCCGATCACCGGGGCCCTCGACGTCACCTCTCAGGCGATCGGCGGACCGCTCGGAGACCGCCTCGCGTGGGTGAGCGGGCAGCTGAAGCTGGGAGCCGACCCCGAGAGCGCATGGTCCGCTCTCGCAGCCGGGCGCGAACTCGCCCCGATCGCCCGCACCATGAGCCGGGCCGCGCTCAGCGGCGCTCCCGTGGCCGACGTGCTGGCCCGGGTGGCCGACGACTCCCGGCACGCGGCCCGAGCATTGTCGGCAGCCGCGGCCCGCCGGGTCGGCATCCGGGCCGTCGCGCCACTGGGGTTGTGCTTCCTGCCCGCCTTCGTGCTCCTGGGCATCGTTCCCGTCGTGGCCGGTCTCGCCGGAGAGATCTTGCTTCCATAGGTTATCCACAGGACTGACGGCTTCGCGGAAAGTTATCCACAGAACGCCGCTCATATCCACAGGGTCATGTGCCCGTCAGGAAATCTGGTCCGACCGGTGCCGGGCACAGGGGCCCGGCGCTGACCGCAAGGAGGAGAAACGATGGCTGGATCGAGCACCGACGGTCTCCGGCGTGCCCTGCCGGGGTGGTGGCGGAGCCGCTGGACCCGGTTGACCGCCGGTCCAGGACGGGAGCGTGGCATGTCCACCGCTGAATACGCCGTGGGCACGATCGCCGCCTGCGCGTTCGCCGCCCTGCTCTTCAAGGTCGTGACCAGTCCGGAGGTGCAGGAGATGATCACTGGCCTCATCAACCGGGCGCTGAACGTGGCGGGGTGAGCCGGGTGATCCGTCCGCGCGGACCGGCGAGCCGGTCGCACGCGCCCCGCCCCTCCCTCGGACCGGTGATCCGGCCATGGGCCCCGCGCCCCTCCTGGAGATCACCGGCTTCTTCGCCGGTTCTCCGCTCCTTCCTGGGACGGGCGACTCGTCCATCGGGCCCGTGCTTCTCGCGGGGGTCGGTGACCGCGGAGACCGTGGCGGTGCTGCCCGCTCTCGTGGTGGTGCTGGCCGCCGGCCTGTGGGCGGTGGCGGCCGTGGAGGCTCAGCTGGAGTGTGTCGACGCGGCCAGGGCGGGGGCGCGGGCGGCGTCCAGAGGAGATCCTCTGGATCTCGTGCGAAGCGGTGTCCTCGCCGTTGCCCCGGCGGGAGCCCGTGTGGAGGTGGTCAAAGACGGTGAGCGCGTCCGAGTGGAGGTCTCCGCGGGAGTCAGGCCCCGCTGGGGCGGAGCCCTTCCGGCGGTGACCGTCCGCTCGGCCGCCGTCTCCGTGCTCGAGCCGGGCGAGGGACGGCCGCCCACGGGACAGCCCGGCGGGGAGCGGTGAGGCCGTTGCGGGGCGGGGGAGACCGGGGTTCGGCGACGATCTGGATGATCGGGATATCAGCGGTGATCTTCACTGCGGCGGTGGCGGTGGTGTTCGCCGGCACCGCCAGGGTGGCGCGTCACCGGGTGCAGGCCGCCGCCGACCTCGGCGCGCTCGCCGCGGCCCGGCTGGCCTTCGCCGATCCCGCTCGCGGATGCGCCGAGGCGGCTTCACTCGTGGTGGACAACGGAGCCAGGCTCATGCGATGCGCCGTCGGCGATGACGGCATCGTCGTCGTCGGGGCAGTCGCCCGGTTCTCCCTGCCGATGGTGGGCGGGCGGGAGGTGGCGGCATACGCGCGGGCCGGGCCCGTTCACATCGACGGCCCGCCGGATGAGGCTGTGGCCGGGGAGGACGGACGCTGACGGGCGGGGTCGGCCCGGGCGCTCGCGTTTTCGCCCCGCGGAAGCCCGGGATGGTCACCCGAAAGGCAAGGTCGCAATCAAATCACGACTTCTTGGACGACATGTCCAAGAGCTGGCCGTCTCTCATAAGGTTCCACTTACCTTCCGCCCCCGCAGTCCCGCGCTCGGGACCCGGGAAGGCGGGCCGCGCGCCGTCCGGCCGGGCTCCCTCGGTGGCAGGTCCGTTCGCGGAAGCGGGGCCGGGAGGTCCGGGCCGGTGAGAGCCGGTCCGGAGGACTGGCGCGTCCGGGCGCTCGTGATGGGCGGCCGGGGGCGGGCGGCTCTCGACGAAGGGAAACGTCGTGACGACGGTTCGCAGGGTGGTCGCCGCGGCGGCGATCGCGCCCATCGTGTCCATGTCCGCGGTGCTCGCCTCGGCGGGTCCGGCACAAGCCCAGGCACGCCTGGACATGCCGTCACGGGTCACTTCCGGCCAGGGAGTGACGATCTCCGGGAAAGTCGACTTCGCGTTCGACGCCATCCTCTACGTCAACGGCCAGGAGGTCGCCAAGGGCGACCACAGCGTCACCTACACCTGGGATCCCGGCGACCGCCCGAACGGCAGCTACGAGATCAAACTCGTCCAGCGCGGCAAACTGCTGGGGAGCAAGTGGGACGAGACCTCCGAGACTCTCGTCCAGGCGGTTCCCCCGGCCACCCCCGGCGGGGTCGCCGTCCGCCTGCAGGGAGACCAGGCCGTGGTGACCTGGGACAAGGGCTCCGAGCCCGATCTGCGGGGCTACGAGATCTCCACGAGCCAGACCGGCAGGGTCGGCGGCGTGCAGGCGGACAGCGCGTGCGGCGGCGGCTCGTGCAAGGCGACCCTGGCCGTTCCCGCCAAGGCCGCCGGTCAGCGGATCGGGTTCACGGTGCAGGCGCTGCGGAGTGACGGCGGTGGGGGGACCCTGGCCTCCGGCCAGTCCGCCGCCGCCACGGTGAGCATCCCCGCCAAAGCGCCGCAGGCCACGGACACCGAGAAGAGCGGCACGTCCCGGCAGGGCACGGGCAAGAGCACCGGAACCCGGCAGGGCGACCAGAGCGGCGGCAAGAAGAACGACCGGCAGAGCGGGGTCGAGAGCCTGCCCCAGCTGCCGCCGAAGAAGCCGACGGCGGCGCCGACCCGGCCGCCGAGGACGGCGGTCGTTCCGACGAAGGTGCCCAAGCTCCCCAAGGAGGTCCGGGAGGACACCGCGCCCTCCACGGCCGGGCCGGGAACCGGGAACAACTCCCGGGACGACGCCGGGAACGACCGCGGAGGCGGCGGGGAGGACACGGCGCCACCGCTCGACCCGCAGACCGCAGGGACCGGCACGGATGTCGCGCCGGCAGTGAACACCACCATCACGGCGCGGTCGGCCGAGTCACCGGCCGGCGGGGTGAGCCAGGGACTCTCCATCGCGGGCGGACTGATCCTGCTGATCCTCGGCGCGCACTTCGGCGCCTGGCTCCGCCGCAAGAAGCCGGCCGCGGTCCCCGGCGGCTCCGCGGCCATGCCTGCGGACAGGAGTCCCCGTGACGGTTCCGCGCTCCGTGACGGTTCCGCGCCGCGGGACGGTGGAGACCTCCCTCCCGCGGCCGGCACGGCCCCGGTGGCCGCGCGCCGTCCCGCGGTCATCCTCGCGGTGTCCAAGACTCCTCATATCCAGCCGGCACCGGAGAAACCCTCCGCCGCCCGCCCCGGGCCCGCGGCTCCCCCGCCGGAGGCGGGAGGGACGCTCCTCCCGTCCTCGCCGGTGGGCGCGCACACTGCGGACCGCCCGCTCCCTCCGTCCTCGCCGGCCCCGCTGCACACGGTGGATCAGCCGGTGAGCGCCGTGCGCGCCGACTCCATGCGGCTGGCGCTGCCCGCTGCGGCCCCGATCGCCGAAGTGAGCGTCGTCACGCCGGTAGCGGTCCGAGCCGGTGACCGCTGGGACGACTACCTCCCGCCCGCACCCCGCTCCATGGAGGACAGCGGGTTCTGGGAGCGGCCGCAGCCCGGCGCGGCGGACTTCTGGGCCGCAGACGAGGACGACTCCGCATACGCGCGCCGTCATCACCCCGAGGGCGGCTGACCGGCGGCGTGGGGAGGCCGGCCCGAGGAGCCGGCCGGCCCGGAGAACGAGGTCAGCCGGGATCGAGGGAGAGCAGCACGGCCAGCAGCCGGAGCGCCCCGGCCTTGTCCAGTGGTTCGTTGCCGTTGCCGCACTTGGGCGACTGGATGCACGAGGGGCAGCCTCGCTCGCACTCGCAGGAGGCGATGGCCTCCCGCGTGGCGGTGAGCCAGTCGAGGGCGCGGGCGTAGCCGCGCTCTGCGAAGCCCGCGCCGCCCTCGTGGCCGTCGTAGACGAAGACGGTGAGCAGGCCGGTGTCGGCGTGGAGCTCGGTGGAGACACCACCGATGTCCCAGCGGTCGCAGGTCGCGAAGAGCGGGAGCAGGCCGATGGAGGCGTGCTCGGCCGCGTGCGCCGCCCCGCCCAGGTCAAGCCCCTCCTCGGCCAGGGACGTGACCGCCGGGGCGGGCAGGGTCCACCAGACCGCCCGGGTGCGCAGCGTGCGCGGGGGCAGGTCGAGGTCCTCGTCTCCGAGCGGTTCGCCGCTCTGCAGACGGCGTTTGAGATAGGACACGACCTGGCGGGTGACCTCCACCGAGCCGAAGTGGAGCTCTCCCGGTCCGAGCGGTCGGGAACGGAGGGACTCCAGGACGGAGATCTCGGTGACGTCCCTGGCGAAGGTCGTGTAGTCGGGTGTGCCCGCCTCGACCAGGGCCACCCCCGCCTCCAGGTCGAGCTCCTCCACCATGAAGGTCTCTCCCCGGTGGAGGTAGACGGCACCGGTGTGCACGGTCGTGTGCGAGGCGGCCTCGTCCACGGTGCCCAGCAAGCGCCCGGTGGACGACTCGACGACCTGGACCGGCGAGCCGCCGGCGCCCCGGATGTCGGTGAGGTCGACGGCCCGCTCCCGCCTGGTCCAGAACCACCCCGCGGGGCGCTGCCTGAGCAGGCCCTCGCCGACCAGCCCGGTGAGCACGTCCTTGGCGGCGGGGCCGAAGACCTCCAGGTCGTCCTCGGTGAGGGGGACCTCGGCGGCCGCCGCGCACAGATGCGGCCCGAGGACGTACGGATTGTCGGGGTCGAGGACGATCGCCTCGACCGGACGGCCGAACAGGGCTTCGGGGTGATGGACCAGATAGGTGTCGAGAGGGTCGTCCCTGGCGATCAGCACCGCCAGGGCGTCCTGCCCGGCCCGGCCCGCCCGCCCCGCCTGCTGCCAGAGCGACGCGCGGGTCCCCGGCCAGCCGGCGATGAGTACGGCGTCCAGCCCTGACACGTCGACGCCGAGCTCCAGGGCGTTGGTCGTGGCCAGCCCGAGGAGGTCTCCGGAGCGCAGCGCCTTCTCCAGTTCCCGGCGCTCCTCCGCCAGGTAGCCGGCGCGATAGGCATCTACTTTGTCCTCTATCTCCCCTGGGAGGCCCGCGTCGGCGGCGAGGTCGGAGAGCCTGGCCCGCGTGGAGAGCGCCACGGACTCGGCGGCACGGCGCGAACGCACGAAGGCGAGGGTGCGCACATCGGCCAGGACGAGGTCGGCGAGGAGGTCCGCGGCCTCGGCCGTGGCGGGACGGCGCAGGGGAGCGCCGCGCTCGCCCCTCAGGTCGGTCAAGGGCGGCTCCCAGAGGGCAAAGGTGACTGCTCCCCGGGGAGAGGCGTCCGTGGTCACCTCGGCCATCTGGAGGCCTGTCAGGCGCATCGCGAAGGCCTTGGGCTCGCTGGCGGTCGCGGAGGAGAGAAGGAAGACCGGGCGGGAGCCGTACCGGTGGCAGATCCGGCGCAGGCGGCGCAGGATCTGCGCCACATGGGAGCCGAAGACGCCGCGGTAGCCGTGGCACTCGTCCACCACGACCATGCGCAGGCGTCGCCAGAAGGATGACCAGCGGGAGTGACGCGGCAGAAGCGTGCGGTGCAGCATGTCGGGATTTGTCAGGATGTAGTTGGCGTGTTGCCGGACCCAGTCCCGCTCCTCGAACGGGGTGTCGCCGTCGAAGGTCGCCGCGCGGAGTTCGGGCACGCCGAGCGCCTGCAGGGCGCGGAGCTGGTCGGCGGCCAGGGCCTTGGTGGGCGTCAGGTAGAGGACCGTGCCGCCGTCGAGGACCGAGGTGATCGCGGGGACCTGGTAGGCCAGGGACTTCCCGGAGGCGGTGCCGGTGGCGATGATCACGTTTTGGCCACGGTGGACCAGCTCGGCGGTCTCGGCCTGGTGGGGCCAGAGGCCCTGGACGCCCTGGTTCGCCCAGCGCGTAACCAGCGGTTCCGCGACCCATTCCGGCCACCGGACTTGACCGGCCTGACGTGCTGGAACATGCTCCACATGAGTGACGCGCTCCCGACGTGCGGGAACACCGAGCAGACAGGCCAAGGAGGGGCTGGGGCGCATCGGTGAGGAAGAGGACGGACTCACTGGTTTTCAGTCTCGTATCTCTGGGCAGAGTCGCCGGGAATCGTGATTTCGTATAGACACTGAGCGTACGCATGGTTGAATGCCGCGCGTCGGGGCTTGTCGTCGCGGGACCGTCAGGTCCCAGAAGTCACGCCCGAATCGGTACTTTCGCAGGCAAGGCGCTGGAGGATCTGTGGATCTGAAGTTGGACCACCATTCCGAGGATCGTCTCACCATCGTCGAGGTCGAGGGTGAGATCGATGTCTACACCGCGCCCAGGTTGCGTGAGCTCTTGATCGACCTCGTCAACAAGGGCAACTTCCATCTTCTCGTCAACATGGAGAAGGTCGACTTCCTCGACTCCACGGGTCTGGGCGTCCTGGTCGGCGGGCTCAAGCGGGTCCGGGCGCACGACGGCTCCCTGGAACTCGTGTGCACCCAGGAGCGCATCCTGAAGATCTTCCGGATCACCGGTCTGACCAAGGTCTTCGGTATCTACGCCTCGGTCGACGAGGCCAAGGAAGCGCACGGTCGAGACAAGTAGTCATGGCTACCGTCGAGCTGACGTTCAGCGCCCTTCCCGCCCACGTGCGTACGGCACGCCTGCTCGCCACGGCGATCGCACGGCGCACCGGGGTGGAGGAGTCGTTGCTGGACGAGGTACGGCTCGCCGTCGGTGAGGCCTGTTCCCGGGCGGTCGAGGCGCATCGCCTCCACTGCCCGGGAGAGCCGATCCGCATCGAGCTGTGCGACGACTCGGGGCGGTTCGAGGTGATCGTCACGGACTCCGCCCCCAGTGACGAGCTGGACCGCGGGCCGGTGCTCGGCACACCGAGCTTCGAGGACCTGCTCGGTCAGGGGTCCGGCACGCTGATGTCCGGGTTCGGAATCGCGGTCATCGCGGGATTGGCCGACGACGTCGAGGTCTACCCGAGCCAGAAGGGCATGCGCATCCGCATGAGCTGGCCCGCCGCGGCGGGCGGGCTGTCCCCCGTCTGACCCCCTTCCGCCGGCTGGGCGGTCTCCCGGCCGGGCCGGCCCCGGCGAGTGCCGCGGTCCTTCCGCGACGCGGGCCCGAGGCTGCGCCGTACCCGCGTGGCGGGCAACGGCGAGCGGCCCGGGACGCGGGTCTTCCATGCTTCCTGCGGCCGGGCACGCCCATGAGGGCGTGCCCGGCCGCCCGCGCGGACAGCCTTCCGGACGACTTCTTCCCCGGATACACACGAGCCGAAATATGGGCGGAATAGAAGTTTAGATGTCCGAAGTGCTGGCCTAAATGCCACTAAAGGAGACCGGCTGTCCGGGGATTAGCGGACACGTCATTAATTGGACGCGTGCAGAGGCTTCATATCCGCGTCGTCGCTGCGTAGACTCCCGGCACCGGCCAAGGTTTGTCCTTCGGAACGGGCCGTAAAAGGCCTGATTGCGGGGGAAGTCTGCGGACGTAACCGGAAGCGGCACTGCCAACCACCCGGATGTGCGCCGCAGCCCGCCGACCCACCTATCGCAGCGCACTCCGGGCAGGACGTGATCCCGTCTTGCCGAGGAGAGTCGGATGCCTGTGTTCCATCTCGCCGCTGTCGATGAAACAGCGGTACCCCTGAGCGGTTCCCATCTCACGATCGTGATCGTGGTCGCCGCCGTCGCCCTGCTCGCTCTCGCCGTCGCCGGAGGGCTCGTGCGGGAGGTGCTCGCCGCCGACCAAGGCACCGAGCGCATGCGAAACATCTCGCGAGCCGTCCAGGAAGGAGCCGCGGCATATCTGGCGCGGCAGTTCCGGACACTCGCCCTGTTCGTCGTCCTGATTCCCTTCCTGCTGCTCCTGCTCCCGGCTCCTTCGACCGGGGTGCAGATCGGCCGATCCGTCTTCTTCGTGGTCGGCGCGCTGTTCTCCGCGCTGACCGGGTTCATGGGAATGTGGCTGGCGGTCCGCGGGAACGTCCGCGTCGCCGCCGCAGCCCGCACGTCGGGTGAGAAGGTCGCCATGCGCATCGCCTTCCGCACCGGCGGCGTGGCGGGCATGTTCACCGTGGGCCTGGGCCTGCTCGGCGCCGCCATCGTCGTCTTCGTCTACAAGGGCGACGCTCCCGCGGTGCTGGAGGGTTTCGGCTTCGGCGCCGCGCTGCTCGCGATGTTCATGCGGGTCGGCGGCGGCATCTTCACCAAGGCGGCCGACGTCGGCGCCGACCTGGTCGGCAAGATCGAGCAGGGCATCCCGGAGGACGACCCGCGCAACGCGGCCACCATCGCCGACAACGTGGGCGACAACGTCGGCGACTGCGCCGGCATGGCCGCCGACCTGTTCGAGTCCTACGCGGTCATGCTGGTCGCCAGCCTGATCCTGGGCAAGGTGGCCTTCGGCACCGAGGGACTGGTGTTCCCGCTGATCGTCCCGATGATCGGCGTGCTCACCGCGATCATCGGCATCTTCGTCACCGCCCCGCGCACCGGTGACCGCAACGGCATGGCCGCCATCAACCGCGGGTTCTTCATCTCCGCCGCGATCTCGGCGGTCCTGGTCGCCGCGGCCGCCTTCCTCTACCTGCCGGACAGCTTCGCCGGGCTGACCGGGGTGAGCCCGGAGATCGCGGCCGTCACCTCCGACCCCCGGCTCATCGCCATCGGCGCGGTGCTGATCGGCCTGGTCCTGGCCAGCGCGATCCAGGTCCTCACCGGCTACTTCACCGAGACCAACCGGCGTCCGGTGAAGGAGATCGGCGAGAGCTCCATGACCGGCCCGGCCACGGTCATCCTGGCCGGCATCAGCGTCGGCCTGGAATCCGCGGTCTACTCGGCTCTGATCATCGGCGGTGCGGTCTACGGCGCCTTCCTGCTGGGCTTCGGCAACGTCACCATCGCCCTGTTCGCCGTCGCCCTGGCGGGCACCGGCCTGCTGACCACGGTGGGCGTGATCGTGTCCATGGACACCTTCGGCCCGGTCTCCGACAACGCCCAGGGCATCGCCGAGATGTCGGGCGACGTCGAGGGCGAGGGCGCCATGGTGCTCACCTCCCTGGACGCCGTCGGCAACACCACCAAGGCCATCACCAAGGGCATCGCGATCGCCACGGCCGTGCTCGCCGCGACGGCGCTGTTCGGCGCCTTCCGGACAGCGGTGGAGACCGAGCTGACCGGGGCCACGCAGGCGGTGAAGGACGCGCTGGGCACGTTCAGCACGTTCAGCCTCGGCGTGGATTCGCCGAACGTGCTCGTCGGCCTGATGATCGGGGCGGCGGTCGTGTTCATGTTCTCCGGACTGGCGATCATGGCGGTCGGGCGGGCGGCCATGCGGGTCGTCTTCGAGGTGCGCGAGCAGTTCCGCACCAAGCCGGGCATCATGGCCGGCACAGAGCTGCCGGACTACGGACGGGTCGTGGACATCTGCACCCGCGACTCGCTGCGCGAGCTGGCCACCCCCGGCCTGCTCGCGGTGATGACGCCGATCGCGGTGGGCTTCGCCCTCGGCTACGCGCCGCTGGGGGCCTTCCTCGCCGGCGCTATCGCCTGCGGCACGCTCATGGCGGTGTTCCTCGCCAACTCCGGTGGCGCCTGGGACAACGCCAAGAAGCTGGTCGAGGACGGCTACCACGGGGGCAAGGGGTCGGAAGCCCACGCGGCCACCGTCATCGGTGACACCGTCGGCGACCCCTTCAAGGACACCGCGGGCCCGGCGATCAACCCGCTGATCAAGGTGATGAACCTCGTGGCGCTGCTGATCGCTCCTGCGGTCGTGGCGTACGCCGACAACGTGGCGCTGCGGCTCGGCATCGCGCTGTTCGCTCTGGTCGTGGTGGTCGGCGCGGTGATCGTCTCCAAGCGCCGCTCGGCCGGCTCCTCCCCGAGTGAGGACAACAACCAGGACCGCGAGCCGGAACCCGAGCCCGAGCCGATCGCGGGCTGAGTCCGGTAGAACCCGCTGAAGGGGTGCGCGGCGACCGGCCGTGCACCCCTTCGGCGTGTGCGGGCCATGCCGGTGGGAAACTGTCGGGCATGGAACAGCAGCCCTCCGGGGGAAAGACGCTCGTCATGATCCTGCTGGCGATGGCCGCGGTGTTCGCGGTGATCGTCGGGGTCGCCATATGGGCGGCGAGATGACGACGCGCACGCTGATCGTGCTGCGGCATGCCAAAGCGGCCCACACCCCCGGTCTCGCCGATGCCGAGCGCCCGCTCACCGAACGGGGCGAGAACGACGCCCGCCGGGTGGGCGAGACCTTCGCCGCCCTGGGGCTCCGGCCCGATCTGGTGCTCTGCTCGCCGGCCGTACGGACCCGGCGCACGGCCGAGCTGGCCCTGCCCGGAGAGCCCGTCGAGTTCGAGCGGGACATCTACGAGGCCTACGCGGACGAGCTGCTCACGCTGCTGCGCCGGACCGATCCCGAGGTGCGCACGCTGCTCCTGGTCGGCCACAACCCCGCCGTCCACGAGCTCGTCCTGGAGCTCACCACGCGCGCCGGCGACTCCGGGTTCCCGCCCGGCGCGTTCGCCGTCATCGAGACCGGCGACGAGTGGGCCGAGCTGGAGTCGGGGCGCGCGGTCACCAGGTGGAGCCCGAAGGACCGCTGACCCGGGCGGGACTCAGCGCTCCGGGGCGATGACGCCGTCCTCGGCGTCGGCGGCCTCGACCTCGGCGCGGGAGATGCCGAGCAGGTACAGGATCGAGTCGAGATAGGGCACGCTGACCGCGGTGTCGGCAGCCTGGCGCACCACCGGCTTGGCGTTGAACGCGATGCCCAGCCCGGCTGTCGCGATCATGTCCAGGTCGTTGGCGCCGTCGCCGATGGCCACGGTCTGGCTGATCGGGATGCCCGCCTCGCGGGCGAAACGCTCCAGCGCCCGGGCCTTGCCGGGGCGGTCCACGATCTCGCCGATGACCCGGCCGGTGAGCACGCCGTCGACGACCTCCAGGGTGTTGGCCGCGGAGTAGTCGATCCCGAGGTCGTCCACGAGAGCGTCGGTGAGCTGGGTGAACCCACCGCTGACGATCGCGAAGCGGTAGTCGAGCCGCTTGAGCGTGCGCACGAGCGTGCGGGCCCCGGGAGTGAGCACGACCTCCTTGCGGACCTTCTCGAAGACCTCCTCGGACAGGCCCTCCAGCAGCGCCACCCGCCGGCGGAGCGACTCGGCGAAGTCGAGCTCGCCGCGCATGGCCTCCTCGGTGACCCGGGCGACCTCCTCCAGGCAGCCCGCGTGCGCGGCCAGCAGCTCGATCACCTCGGCCTGGATGAGCGTGGAGTCCACGTCCATCACGATCAGCCGCTTGGCCCTGCGGTGCAGGCCGGCCCGCTGCACGGCCACGTCGACCTGCTGGGCGTGCGCCTCGGCGGCCAGTTCGGCGCGGAGGGCGTCCGGGTCGGCACCGGAGACGGCGAGCTCGATGCAGGTCACCGGGTAGCTGGACAGCCGCTCGATCCGGTCGATGTTGGCTCCGGCGGCGGCGATCCGGCCGGCGATGCCCGCCATCGCGGCGGGCTGCAGGGGCGAGCCCAGCACGGTGACGTGCAGGCGCCCGCGCCGCCGCTTCTCCTTCTCCTTGGTGGTGGAGCTGGTGGACAGCTCCACCTCCAGCCCCAGGTCCTCGGCCGTCCGCTCGACGGCGGTCCACAGGGCGCCGAGGGTGCCGCCGGTCCCGGTCGGGGTGTCACCGGCGTAGGCGACGAGGACGCCGAGGGTCAGCCGGCCGCGGATGACGACCTGCTCGATGTCGGCGACGACGACGGGGAAGCCGGCCAGGACGGCGAAGAGCCGGGAGGTGACGCCCGGTCGGTCGGGGCCGGTCAACGTGATCAGAAGCGTGCGCTGGTTCATCACGTCCTACGCTACTTGGCCCCGGAAACGACCGTGAATGCGGTTCATCATCCGGACGCCCGACGTTCGCGGTCCTCCCCGCCCCGGCGTTACCCGCGGCTGGCTTCATGGCATCATGACGACCATTCCCGCAGAGCCGCGCGTCGCGCGCTACACCGTCGGGCTGGCCCGTACCGCCGCAGAGCTGCGGGAGGCCCAGAGCCTGCGCCACCGGGTGTTCGCCGAGGAGATGGGCGCCCGGCTGGACACCCCCGTCAACGGCCTGGACGCCGACCCGCTCGACGCCTACTGCGACCACCTGCTGGTACGGCACGGCGAGACGGGCGAGGTCGTCGGGACCTACCGGCTGCTGGCCCCCGGCAGGGCCGATCGGCTCTACGCGGACTCCGCGTTCGACCTGGGCGCGCTGGCCGGTATCCGGCCGGGCCTGGTCGAGGCGGGCCGGGCCTGTGTGCACGCCGGTCATCGGGGCGGGGCGGTGGTCGGGCTGATGTGGGCGGGCATCGCGCGCTACATGGTGGAGCGCGGGTACGACTGGCTGGCCGGATGCTGCTCGGTGCCGGTGTCCCAGGCGGCAGAGGTCGTGCGGCGGGTCCCGCTCGGCCCCCCGGAGTACCGGGTGGCCCCGCTCCGGCCCTGGCGGGGAGGGGAACCCGCCCGGACCGCGCGCCCGCTCCCCGACACCGGCCCGTCGAGGCCGGACGGTGCCGGAGGGGCGCCGGGCGGTGCGCGGCCGGGATCCGCGCGTCCCGGCCGGGCCGGCCTGCCACCGTTGCTGCGGGGATACCTGCGGCTGGGCGCGTGGGTCTGCGGCCCGCCCGCGGACGATCGGGAGTTCGGCGTCGCCGACTTCTTCGTCCTGCTCCCGATGGCCGGCGTGGACCCCCGCTACCTGCGGCACTTCCTGGGAGCGCCGGAATGAACCCGCCGTCTGCGGCACTTCACGAGAGCATCGGGACGGACCCGCGGTCCGCGGCGCTTCCGCAGAGCGCCGGGCCGGGTCCGCTCCCCGGGCATGCCGGGCCGGGTCCGCTGCCCGGGACCGCTGGGGCGGATCCGCTCTTCGCGGTGCTCTCCGGGAGCGGCCGGACGGATCAGTGGCTCCCGGCGGCGCCCTGTACCCCGGCCGCCTGCGTCGTCCCTGCCGCCACGCCGGTGGCCCGGCCGCGCCGGGCGCTGCGTCTGCTGGCCGCCGTGCTGCTGATGCTCGCCGGGGCGGTGCTCGCACTCGCCGCGCGGGGGCTCGGTACGGCGCGGCGGATCCGGCTGGTGAGCGTCTGGTCGCGCCTGCTGCTGCGGGCCCTCGGCGTCCGGGTCGAGGTGCGGCAGGGCTTCGCCTTCCTGGCCGGTTCGGCGACGGGTCTCCGGATCGCTCCCGCGGCCCGTGACGCTTCCGCGGAGCGCCGGGCCGGACCCGCCGTCCCCGGATCCCGGGCCGTCTCCGCGACCGACGCCGGGGTCTGCGGCGCGGCCCCGCTGTTCGTGGCCAATCACGTGTCCTGGCTCGACCCGCTCGTCATGGCCGCCGTGCTGCCGTGCCGGCTGCTGGCCAAGCGGGAGGTCCTGGCCTGGCCGGTGGTCGGCGGGCTGGCGGCCGGGTCGGGTGCGCTGTTCATCGACAGGGACCGGTTGTCGATGCTGCCCGGGGCCGTCGCCGGTGTGGCGGGAGCGCTGGCACAGGGACATCCGGTGGCGGCCTTCCCGGAGGGCACGACCTGGTGCGGCCGGGAGATGGGCGCCTTCCGGCCCGCGGTCTTCCAGGCGGCACTGGACGCCGGGGCTCCGGTCCGGCCGGTGGCGATCCGCTACCTGGACGCGTACCGCGCTCCGGCGACCGGCCCCGCCTTCGTCGGCGACGACACCCTCCTGGCCTCCATCCGCCGGGTGGTCGCGGTCCGGCGGCTGACCGTGGAGGTGACGCTGCTCCCCCAGGTGGCGGCTCACGACCGCAGGACGCTGGCCTGGGCGGCGGAGTCCGCGGTCGCCTCCGTGGTCGTGGCTCCGGCCGGGCACCGTGTTCCGGCCGCGGCCTAAGACCTGTGGCGTCGGCGGGCGCGGGCCCGGCTCGTCGGTGAGCTCGATCAGGTGCCGGGCCGGGGCGGACGCCGGTCGCGACTGCAAGATCAAATCGTTGGACAATGCATACGCTCGCTGCCACCGTTGCCGGCATGCGACGAGATGAGATCTGGGACGCCGAAACAGCCCGGCGTTACGACACACCGGGCACCGGCATGTTCGCGCCCGAGGTCCTCGAACCGGTCGTGGAGCGCCTCGCCGAGCTCGCGGGCGACGGACGGGCGCTCGAGTTCGCCATCGGAACCGGTCGCGTCGCCGTGCCGCTCGCCGGGAGAGGGGTGCCCGTCACCGGCATCGAGCTGTCGCAGCCGATGGTCGATCAACTACGGACGAAGGCGAACGAGGCGACGATCCCCGTGATCATCGGTGACATGGCCACGGCCACCGCCCCGGGAGAGTACGCGCTCGTCTACCTCGTCTACAACACGATCTCCAACCTGCTCACTCAGGCCGAGCAGATCGAATGCTTCCGCAACGCCGCCCGCCACCTCACATCCGGCGGCCGGTTCGTGATCGAGCTCTGGGTGCCCGAGCTACGCAAGCTCCCCCCTGGACAGCAGGCCATGGTCTGGCATTGCGAGCCCGGCTACATCGGCCTGGACACCTACGACGTTCTGCGCCAGCACGTCGTATCGCACCACTTCAGCTTCGACGAGAGCAGGCAGGCCCGGCTGTCCCGCAGCCCGCACCGCTACATCTGGCCGGCCGAGCTCGACCTCATGGCCCAGTTGGCCGGATTCGAGTTGGAGGGCAGGCACGCCGATTGGGCCGGAGCCGCCTTCACGGCCGAGTCGCGTTCCCACGTGTCCGTCTACCGCATCCCGCCGAGCGGCTGAAGACCGTCCCGTGTCATGAGAGCCGGTCCAGGGTCGCGACCAGCATGATCCCGCAAGGGCGGGGCGGCGCAGGCCGGTGACGGCCACGGTCGTCGCGTGAGGCTCAGGTGCCCCCGGGTCCGGAGAACGGGTCGTCCTCCCAAAGCCCGGGCGCGGAGACGAGAAGCCTCCGCCCGGCGACCGGGCGGAGGCTTCTCGGCGGGACGGCTAGCGCACGACCTTGATCTTGTGCTCCTTGCCGAAGAACCAGGACTTGATGCCCATGCGCTCGAGCTCGTCGCGGTCGAGGTTCTCCGCACCGGTGGGCACGTCGTAGGAGACCACGCCGAGAGCGGTCTTGAGGGTGCCCTTGGCGGTCTTCTTCGCCTTGACCTTGATCTGGAAGGTCACGTAGTCGTCGACCTCCAGGTCGTAGGGGGCGGCGCAGGCGAAGAGCTTCGCGTCGGCGTCGCAGAAGCTGTCCTTGGGACCGGAGAAGGTCGCCTTGCTGATGTCGACGCCCTTGGGCAGGTAGCCCACGATGAAGTAGGTGCCCGCGGTGGCGAGGTGCGGGCCGGTGTTCTTGGCCTTGACGGTGAAGGTGATCTTCCCGCCCGGACGGACCTTCTTGGTGGCCGAGGCCGTGACAGCGAAGATCGAGAAGGGGTCGTCGGCCTTCTTGGCGACGACGGCGGCGGCGGGGGCCTTCGCGGGAGCGGCCGAGGCCGCGGGAGCGAACAGCATGCTGCCCGCGAGAGGAGCGACCAGGGCAAGAGCGGCGATCTTGGAGATCGGGTGGCGCATCAACGTCTCCCAGTTGAGGGTCTCCGGGGAACGCTGCGACTGTCCCCCGATAAAGTCCGCAGCGTTTTATCATGATTCGCAGAAGAAAGTAAATTTATATCTTTCGATCTTTTTGTTGCGAGTTGCCTGGAAGGCGGCCATACCGGAGGCGTCGTGGGCGCCCTCCCTAGGGCAGGATCAGATGGAGGTCGCCGAACTCGTGCCAGAGGTACCGCTCCCGCAGCGCCTCCCGGTAGGACCGGGCGAGCAGCTCGTCGCCGGCGATCGCCGAGAGCATGAGCAGATGGCTGGAGCGCGGCTCGTGCAACCCGGTGATCAGCCCGTCCACCGCCCTCACCCCGGCCGCCGGAGTGACGACGTGCGAGGTCCAGCCGCTCGCGGGCCGCACCCCGCCGCCGGACAGGGCGGCCGTCTCCAGTGCCCGCACCACGGTCGTGCCCACCGCGACCACCCGGCCGCCCGTCTCCCGGGCGAGGTTCGCCTGCCGCGCGGTGGACTCCGGGACCTCGAAGCGTTCCGGGTACGGCGGCTCGTCCTTCTCCGGTGAGGCCACCCCCGTGTGCAGCGTGATCGGCGCGACGCCGATGCCGCGCGAGACCAGGCCGGTCACCAGCCCGGCGGTGAACGGCCGTCCGGCGCTGGGCATCTCCGCGCTCCCGGGAACCACCCCGAACACGGTCTGGTAGTCGGCCAGCGGCCAGTCCCGCTCCACGTAGGAGTACCGGATCGGCACGCCGTACCGGCCCAGGTAGGCGGGGACCGGGCGGTCCAGCCGGGCCCGCCACAGGCGCGGCGTACGGCGCTCCAGCAGCCGCAGGGTGGCCCCGCCGGGCAGCGGGAGCCACTCGCCGTCGGCGCCGCCGGGGTAGGGCTCGGTGGCCGAGCCCGTACGGCGGCGCAGCTCCACCAGCCACGTGCCGTCCTCGCGCTCGGTCGAGAAGTGCACGGCGAGCCGGTCCAGCCGGACCGCGGCGGGGAGCGTGGCGGAGTTGTTGACCACGAGCAGGTCGCCGGGGCGGAGCAGGTCCGGCAGATCGGTGAACGGGTGGTGCCCGACCTCCCCGGTGCCGCCGTGCGAGACCAGCAGGCGGACCGCGTCGCGGGCCGGTCCCCGCACCTCCGGCGGCTCGTGCGCCTCCAGCGCGGGCGGGAGCACGAAGCCGCCGTCCAGGATGCCGTTCACGGGCCGCCTTCCGCCCGCCCGCCCGTGCTCACGGGTGGCTCACCCGGCCGCTGGCCGGACGGGTCTCGATCAGCCGGAGCAGCGTGGGGACGACCGTCTCGGGCCCGGGAGCCGCCGCGGCCTCCTGGGCGCCCACCGCGTCGGCCAGCATGGCGGTGTCCATCTCGCCCGGGTCCACCCACCAGACCGCGACCGCGGGCTCCTCCGCGGCGAGCACGTTGGAGATCTGGTCCAGCGCGGCCTTGGTCGCGCCGTACCCGCCCCAGCCCTCGTAGGCGCCCACGGCGGCGTCGGAGGAGATGTTGACGACCGCGCCGCCCCGCTCCCGCAGACCGGGGAGGACCGCCTGGACCAGCGCCAGCGGGGCCAGCACGTTGGCGCGGAACAGGTCCGCCAGGACGTCCAGAGGATAGGAGGCGAGCGGCGGGAGCGGTACCGCGCCCAGCCCGGAGGCGTTGTTGACCAGCAGGTCCAGCCCGCCGCGGTCCTGCGCGGCCCGCGCCAGCCGGTCCTGGTGGGCGGGGTCGGCGACGTCGCCGGCCAGGGCGAGGGCGCCGAGCTCGTCCGCGACGGGTTTGAGCGCGTCGGCGCCCCGCGCGGTGAGGATGAGCCGCCAGTCGCGGGCGGCCAGGGCGCGGGCCAGCGCCAGGCCGAGCCCGCGGGAGGCTCCGGTGATGAGTGCCGTCTTCGTCATGCTTGCGACGCTAGGAACCGCGCGCCCGGCGCGCATCGGCCCGAGGACCGGTGCCGGCCCGGGCTGATGGGCCTAGGACGCGCGGGCCGGGGCCTAGGACCGATGGCGCGGTACGGCCACCGGCCCCGCTGCCTAGAGTTTGTCCGTGAGTCCCATGAACGAGGACCGTGACGGCGTCCTGCACGCGGTGAGTTCCGCCGTGCTCGCGGTGACCAGGCACCTGTCGGTCCGCGAGGTGCTCCAGGTGATCGTCCGCTCGGCGCAGCGGCTCCTGGACGCCCGCTACGCGGCGCTCGGCGTGCCCGACGAGGAGGGCGCGTTCGCGGAGTTCGTCGCCGAGGGCATCTCCGACGAGGAGTGGGAGGCCATCGGCCCGACGCCCCGCCAGCACGGGATGCTCGGGGCGATGCTCAGGGAGGGGACCCCGGTCCGGCTGCCCGACATCCGCCGGGACTCCCGGTTCGAGTACTGGCCGCGCGAGCACCCGGTGCTGAAGGACTTCCTCGGGGTGCCGATCCACGACGGCGACCGGGTCCTGGGCATCATCTTCCTGTCCAACAAGCGGACCCCCGGCGGGTTCACCGAGGCCGACCAGCGGTTGCTGACGATGTTCGCCGCGCACGCCGCCATCGCCCTCACCAACGCCCGCCTCTACGAGCGCAGCAGGGAGCTCGCCCTGGTGGAGGAGCGCACCCGGATGGCGCGGGAACTGCACGACGCGGTGACCCAGAAGCTGTTCTCCCTGCGGCTCACCGCCCAGGCGGCGGCCTCCCTGGTCACCCGGGATCCGGACAGGGCGCTGGGGGAGCTGGAGCGGGTGGAGCGGCTGGCCGGTGAGGCCCTGGCCGAGCTCCGTGCGGTGATCGTGGAGCTGCGTCCGGCGGAGCTCGACCGGCACGGCCTGGCCGAGACGCTCCGCAAGCAGGTCCGCCTGCTCGACCGGCTGCACCCGGCGTCGTTCGCGTTCGAGGAGCACCCGGTGGGAGTGCCCGGCCCGGCGACGGAGGTGGCGGTCCTGCGGGTGGCCCAGGAGGCGCTGCACAACGCCGCCCGGCACGCGGGGGCGGAGAGGGTGGCCGTACGGCTCGGCTGCGAGGAGGGGCGCCTCGTCCTCGAGGTGCGCGACGACGGGACCGGGTTCGACGTGGCCGCCGCCGCGGGGCGCGGGCTGGGCATCGCTTCGATGAGCGACCGGGCGCAGGCGCTGGGCGGGAGCGTCTCGGTGACCTCGGTGACGTCGGGACCCCGGCGCGGCACGCTGGTGCGGATGGAGGTTCCGGCGTGAGGCCGTACGGCGGTGCGGCGGGCGGGCGGCCGGCCGGAGCCGGTGGGACGGGCCCGGGGGATGAGCCGACGGGACGAGCCGGCGGCGGAGAGGGTGACGGGATGATCCGGGTGCTGATCGCGGACGACCATCCGGTCGTCCGGCAGGGGCTGCGCACGTTCCTGGACCTGCAGGACGACCTCGAGGTGGTGGGGGAGGCCTCCGACGGGGCGGAAGCGGTGGCGCTGGTGGAGTCGCTCTCCCCGGACGTGCTGCTGCTCGACCTGAAGATGCCGGTCCTCGACGGCATCGGCACGCTGCTGCGGCTGTCGGAGCGGGAACCGTCGCCGCGCGTGCTGGTGCTGACCTCGTTCAGCGACCGCCAGGACGTGGTCCCGGCCATGCGCGCCGGCGCCGCCGGATTCCTCTACAAGGACGTCGAGCCCGGCGCGCTCGTCCGGGCCATCCGCGCGGTCCACGGCGGGCAGGTGCTGCTGGCCCCGGAGGCCGCCGAGGCCGTGCTGGCCGGTCCCGCGCAGGGAGCGGCCACGCCGGGTGCGCCGGTGGCGCCGCTGACCGACCGGGAGCGCGAGGTGCTCACGCTGATCGCCTCCGGCCGTTCCAACCGCGAGATCGCCAGGGACCTGGCGGTGGCGGAGAAGACGGTGAAGACCCACGTCTCCAACGTGCTGATGAAGCTCGGCGTGCAGGACAGGACCCAGGCCGCGCTGTACGCCGTACGGCACGGCCTGGCCTGAGCTCCTCGCGGCTCAGGTGTCCTTCTTCTCCTCGCGCCGGTCCGCCGGCGGCGGGGGCGGGGGCGGCGGGGGCGGCGTGTAGGTGCCGCCGCCGCTTCTGCGCCGCGGGGGGGACGGGTGAACGATCTTGGTCTTCACCGTCTTGGTGATGTACCAGTGCGGGAAGGCCAGGCGCTTCCACTCCGAGCGGTCCAGGTTCTCGCCGCCGGAGGGGACGTTCCAGGTGTCCACGCCGAGCCTGGCGACGGCGGTGCCCTTGGTCCTCTTCTTGAGCTTGACCCAGACCTTCACCGTCTCCGATTCGCCCTCATCGAGGATCCAGGGCGTCACGCACCAGAAACCGTCCTCGTAGAAGTCGCACTCGGTGCCCTTGGGGCCCTTGTAGTAGACCGTGTCGTTGATCCCCCTGGGCAGGCCGGTCCCGCCGACGTAGAAGTAGTCGGCCTTCTGGGGCCCCAGGTTGGTGACCTTGATCTCGTACATGAACTCCTGGCCGTTGCGGACCCGCTTCGGGGCCTTGACCGAGACCTTGAAGGAGGACCAGGGCTTGTCCAGCTTCGTCTGAGAGGACACCGAGGAGGGCGCCGCGGTGGCGGAGGCCGCCGCCGGTACGGCGGGCGCGACGGACAGGGGGACGAGCAGGCCGAGGCCTAAGAGCATGCCGGACGTTCGGCGCATGGGCGTCTCCGCGCGGGTTAGGGAGCGATGGAAGTCATCATTTGCAAGGAGAAGTATCACTTAAGCCTGACGATCTCAAAGATAGGATGATCTACCTGGGCTTTACTGCTTCGCGTACATTCGGGGTCCTCAGGGGACTCCGGCGACCAGCGGCTCAGCCACGGGAGGTTCACGTGCCGGAAACGCAGCCGCTGCGCCAGGGGGACCCGCAGGTTCTGGGCGCCTACCGGCTGGTCGGACGGCTGGGCGAGGGCGCCCAGGGCATCGTCTACGCCGGGCGGGCCCCCGACGGCACGATGGTCGCGATCAAGCTGCTCCATCCCCGCCTGAGCAACACCGGGATCGACGGCGACCGCTTCCTCCGCGAGGTCGCCGCGGCCCGCCGGGTGGCCCAGTTCTGCACGGCCCAGGTCATCGGCGCCCACATGGAGGACGACAGCCCCTACATCGTGAGCGAGCTCGTCGAGGGCGTCTCCCTGCAGAAGGTGGTGCAGACCGAGGGGCCGCGCACCGGCAACGCCCTGTACCGGCTGGCGGTCGGCACGGTCACCGCGCTGGCCGCGATCCACCGGGCCGGGATCGTGCACCGCGACTTCAAACCGAGCAACGTGCTGCTCGGCTCCGACGGTCCCCGGGTCATCGACTTCGGCATCGCCAGGGCGCTGGACTCGGCGCTGACCATGACGAGCGGCGTGGTGGGCACCCCCGCGTACATGTCGCCCGAACAGGTCGCCGGGCAGCGGGTGGAGCCCTCCTCCGACATGTTCAGCTGGGGCCTGACCATGGCGTTCGCCGCGACCGGGCGGCCCGCCTTCGGCCAGGACAGCCTGCCCGCCGTCATCTACCGGGTGATGAACGAGGAACCGGACCTGTCCGCGCTCCCGGACAACCTGCGGCCCGTCGTGACCGCCTGCCTGAACAAGCGGGCCGAGGAGCGGCCGAGCGCGTCCGAGGTGCTGTTCACCCTCCTGGGAAGCCAGGCGGAGGAGGAGGCGGACGCCGAGCACGGGGAGGCCGACCTCGACCGCTCCCTGGACGCCGGCTCCCGGGCCGCGGCCGGGTCGCCCCCCGCTCCGGGGTCCGGTCCGGGGTCCGCCCTCCCGCCCGTTCCGTCGCCCGCCCCGCCGCACGGGGAGCCGCCCGTGGAGGAGACCCGCTGGGTACGGCCCTCCGGCGTGGACCCGGTGAGCGCCTTCGACTCCGGTGGAGACCGGAGCGCCCCGCCTGCCGGCGTCCCCTTCGCGTCCCCTTCCGCCTACCCGGCGAACGCCCCCGCCGGGCCCCCGCCGGGCGCGTTCCGTCCCCCGGCCCCCGGGATCCTTCCCGGAGCGGTTCCCGAAGCCCCAGGGGAAGGAAGGTCGCGGCGCGCGCGGGCCCTCCTGGTGATCGGGGTGCTCGCGGGCGCGCTGGTCCTCGCCGCCGGAGTCCTGGTGGCCGTGCCGAACGCGCTGGACCGGCCCGGGGATCCCGTTCCCGGGCAGAGCGCTCTGGCCGGGAGCCCGGCGCAACAGCAGGTCCCGGTGCAGACCTCGCAGGCCACGCCCACCCCCGCCCCGGTCCGCGCCTCCACCCCGCCCCCCGAGCAGACGCCCGCTCCACCGCGGCCCCCCGCGACGGTGACCTTCGACGGGCAGGACGGCAAGGCGCTGAAGGGTCACGGCAAGGCCGTCCAGTCGCTCGCCGACGCCAAGATCGGTGACCGGCGGGTCGTGGTCTCCGGCGGGCAGGACGGGACGCTGCGGATCTGGGACCCGGCCAAGCACAAGACGCTGCACCGGCTGCGCGGTCACCGCGGTGAGATCTACGCGGTCGCCACCGTCACCGTCGGCGGCACGCCGTACGCGGTGACCGGCGGCTACGACCACACCGTCCGGCTGTGGAACCTGAAGACGCGCAAGGGCAAGCGGCTGGGCTACCACCCGATCGCGGTCTTCGCGGTCGCGGCCGGTCAGGTCAACGGCGCACCGGTGGCCGTCACCGGGGACGGCGACGGCGTGCTGCAGATCTGGAACCTGAAGAGCCGCAGGCAGATCAAGACGATCCAGGCGCACCGCAACGACGTCAACTGGCTGGCCTTCGGCAAGGTCGGCGACCGTACCGTGGTCGTGTCCGCCAGCGCCGACGAGTCCCTGAAGGTCTGGGACCTGACCCGCAAGAAGCAGTACGGCAAGGCCTACAGGGGCCACGGCAAGGCGGTCTTCTCCGTCGCCGTGGGCACGGTGGGCGACCGCCCGGTGGTCGCCTCCGGCGGCAAGGACAAGCAGATCAGGATCTGGGACCCGAAGACGGCCAAGACCATCGGCAAACCGCTCAAGGGCCACAAGGGCAACGTCTACTCCCTCGCCTTCGGCGAGGTGGACGGCCGCACCGTGCTGGTCTCCGGCAGCACCGACGGGACCGTCAGGCTCTGGGACCCGGCGGCCCGTGAACCGCTCGGCAAGGCCGTCAAGGCACACAAGGGCGGCGTCTACTCGGTCGACGTCGTCACCGTGGACGGACGGCCGGCCGTCGTCTCGGCGGGCAAGGACCGGACCGTCAAGATCTGGAGGCTGGCGCCGAACTGATCAGACGAGCTCGGTGATGGCGTGGTGGGCGGCCACCCGGGCCCGCCGTACCGCGCGGTCGAGGTCGCGCAGGGCCTGGCCCCGCACGGCGACCTGCCCCGAGGTGAGTCCCCGGTCGTCGGCGACCCGGAGCGCGGCGGCCAGCCGGGCGGCCAGCGCGGCGACCCGGTGGGCGCGGGCGGGGTAACCGGGAGCGAGGCCCTCGTCGTCCGCGGTCGCCCGCCGGTGGCCCTGGGCCGGCCCCTCCACGCCGAGCAGGGCGTCGGTCGCCGCGCGCATGGTGAGGGCCAGGTCGCGCTCGGCCTCGGCGAGGGAGGGCACGTCGGGAACGGCGGCGGAGGCTTCGAACACGCTCCAGCGCACTCCGGCGTACGATGATCCGCGGCGGTCCCGTACCGGGACCAGCCCGAGGCACCTGCTGGGAAGTACGGCCACCGCGGCCTGCCCGGCCTCGATGGCCGCGGCGTTGAAGGGGGGCGGTCCGGTGAGCCCGAGCGGGTCGCCCGCGACGGGGAGGGCCAGCCGCAGTGAGGTCATGCCCTCACCGCGCAGGTCGGCGAGAAAGCTTCGGAGCGGGACGTCGCCGGCGTCCGCGGCGACGAGCTGGGGGCCGGCCCGCCGCTCAGCGCGGTCGGCGGCCTCGTCGAGACCGGCCTGCCCGGTGAGCCAGGCGTTCCCCCAGCAGACCAGGGTGGCCGAGATCGGTGAATCAGGGTGCACCGGTCCACGATATGTCCTCGCCCTGCAATAAGTTTGTACGAGCGATTCAAGGAGGGTGGGGCATGGGCGGTCAGGTGCTTCGGCTACAGGACGTCACCGTCCGCAGAGACGGGGCGGCCCTGCTGAGGGACATCGACTGGACCGTCCACGAGGATGAACGATGGGTCGTCATCGGTCCCAACGGTGCGGGCAAGACCACGCTGCTGCAGGTCGTCGGGGCGATGCTGTTCCCCACCGAGGGCGTCGTGGAGATCCTGGGCGAGCGGCTCGGCCAGACCGACGTGTTCGACCTGCGGCCCCGGATCGGGCTGGCGAGCGCGGCGCTGGCGGAGAAGGTGCCGCCGGAGGAGAAGGTCATCGACCTGGTGCTCACCGCCTCCTACGCGATCCTCGGCCGCTGGACGGAGGAATACGACTCCGGCGACGTCACCCGGGCCGTCGAGCTGATCGACCAGCTCGGCTGCGCCCACCTGATCCGGCGCCGGTTCGGCACCCTCTCGGAGGGTGAGCGCAAGCGCGTGCAGATCGCCAGGGCGCTGATGCCGGACCCGGAGCTGCTCCTGCTGGACGAGCCCGCCGCCGGGCTGGACCTGGGCGGCCGGGAGGACCTCGTCCGCCGCCTGTCGGTCTTCGCCAACGACCCCAAGGCGCCGACGATGGTGCTGGTCACCCACCATGTGGAGGAGGTGCCCCTGGGGTTCACCCACGCGCTGCTGCTGCGGCACGGCTCCGTGGTCGCCCAGGGGCCGATCGAGCACGTGATGACCGCCGACAACCTCGCCCGCACCTTCGGCATCCCGCTCGGCCTGGAGCGCGGGTCCGACGGCCGCTGGTACGCACGGGCGCATCAGTTCTGAGTCGTTATGGCTCATCAGGAGTAAAGAAAAGTAAAACGAAATATCATTTCGGGGACGAGAGATCCATTTGACTCGACCGTCCGGAGTGGCCACATGGGACCATCGCTCATCGCCGCCCTCATCGTGGTGGCCATCGCAGGGCTGGCGCTGATCCGGACGATCCGCATCGTGCCACAGGCCACGGCGGGGATCGTGGAGCGGCTCGGGCGCTACCACCGCACCCTCCTGCCCGGCCTCAACCTGGTGGTCCCGTTCATCGACCGGATCAAGGGCACGATCGACCTGCGCGAGCAGGTGGTCTCGTTCCCGCCGCAGCCGGTCATCACCTCCGACAACCTCGTGGTCTCCATCGACACGGTGATCTACTTCCAGGTCGTCGACCCGCGGGCCGCCACCTACGAGATCGCCAATTTCCTGATCGGCGTCGAGCAGCTCACCGTGACGACGCTGCGCAACGTGGTCGGCGGCATGGACCTGGAGCGTACGCTGACCTCCCGCGAGGAGATCAACACCGAGCTCCGCGGGGTCCTCGACGACGCCACCGGCAAGTGGGGCATCCGGGTCAACCGGGTCGAGCTCAAGGCGATCGACCCGCCGGCCTCCATCCAGGACTCGATGGAGAAGCAGATGCGCGCCGACCGCGACAAGCGCGCCGCCGTACTCGCCGCCGAGGGACAGAAGCAGGCGGCCATCCTCACCGCCGAGGGGCAGAAGCAGGCCGTGGTCCTCAAGGCGCGCGGTGACGCCGAGGCCGCGGTGCTCAGGGCCCAGGCCGAGGCCGAGGCCAAGGCGATGCGGGCCAAGGGCGAGGCCGACGCGATCGCGATGGTGTTCCGGGCCATCCACGAGGGAAAGCCCGACCAGCAGCTCCTCGCCTACCAGTACCTCCAGATGCTCCCGCAGATCGCCCGGGGCGACGCCAACAAGCTGTGGATCGTGCCCTCGGAGATGGGCAGGGTCCTGGAGGGGTTGGGCGGCCTGTTCGCGAACCCCGCCGGGAGCGCAGCCGGGGCGGCCGGTGCGACCGGCGGTGACGAGGCCGCCGGAAGCACCGGGGCCCCGGTGTCCCCGCCGGGGGCTCCGCGGGCCTCCGGCGGTGCCAACGGCATCGATCGGGCCGATCTTCCCGGTCGGGACGCCCACGGAAAGGACACCCCGGCCGTCGGGTAGGAGCGGACCCCTCCTAAGGTGCGGTGGAGTGCCGTGCACCGTTCACGGGCGCGAGCCGTACGAGCGAGGAGGGCGCAATGACGCCGTGGGAGGCGGCCGCGATCTTCGCGGCCGGGGTCGGAGCCGGAGGCATCAACGCCGTCGTCGGCTCGGGATCGCTGATCACGTTCCCCACGATGGTGGCGGTGGGACTGCCGCCGATCGTGGCCAACGTCTCCAACAACATCGGCCTGGTGCCCGGATCGCTGACCGGGGCGCTGGGTTACCGCGCCGAGCTGAAGGGGCAGCGCGCCCGGCTGGTCCGGCTGGGTCTGGGGTCGCTTCTCGGCTCCCTCATCGGCGGCGTGCTCCTGCTCTCCCTTCCCGAGCGCACCTTCACCGTGGTCGTGTCGGTCCTGATCGGGCTGGCCTGCCTGCTGGTCCTGCTCCAGCCGAAGCTCAGCGCGTGGGTGAGCGCCTGGCGCGAGCACGACCACCCGCACGGCGGCCCCTGGCTCTGGCTCGGCGTCTTCGCGGCCGGGATCTACGGCGGCTACTTCGGCGCGGCCCAGGGCGTGCTGCTCATCGGACTGCTCGGCATCTTCCTCGCCGATGACCTGCAACGGGTGAACGCCGCCAAGAACGTGCTCTCGCTGCTGGTCAACACGATCGCCGCGGTGCTGTTCATCCTCGCCGACGCCCTGGACCTGTTCGCCGCGGCCGAGGTGGACTGGACGGCGGTGCTCCTGGTGGCGGCAGGGGCGACGATCGGCGGGTTCCTGGGCGCGAAGGTGGGCCGGAAGCTGCCGGCCCCGGTGCTGCGAGGGTTCATCGTCTGCGTCGGCGTCGCCGCCATAGTCAAACTGGTGTACGGGTAAAACAATCAGCTATGGGTATAAATCCGGCGTGAAAGGCGACAGGGTAGAGATCGTCATCGATGCTGGAGACACGTCACGCACGTACGAGGTCGCCGCGACCAAGGCGGGCCGCCGGGTGGAGGTCGCCAACCAACGTGGCGGCGTGGTCGAGGTGAGCGAGGTCACGCGGAGCGGTACGGCGGTGCGCACCGCCAGGTTCATGTCGAGCCGGATCCTCGCCCTCGTGGAACATCCCGCCGACGGCGCCTCGGACGACTGACGCCGTCGGCGGTCGTCCGGGCACGCCGGAGGAGCGCACCGCGAACCCGCCCGGCGAGCGGGAACCGGCCCCGGGGCACGGTCACGCCCGGAGGGGCGCGGTCATGTCCGGAGGTCAGGCCTGCGCGGGACGGACCTGGATGATGCCGTCGCGGCGGACCCGCGTCTCGAAGGACGGCTGCGGGGCCGTGCCGGGACCGTGCACGACGGCCCCGTCCGAGAGCCGGAAGGTGCTCCCGTGCCACGGGCAGACCACACAGGTGGTCCCGTTCTCGGAGATCAGCCGCCCCTGATGGAGCGGGCCGGCCAGGTGCGAGCAGCGGTCGGCGAGCACGTTCACCGTGTCGCCGACCCGGAGCACGAACAGGTCGATGTAACCCAGCCGCCGGGCCACCGGACGGCCGTCCGGCAGGTCCTTCAGAGCGCACAGGTCGTGCCAGCCCAGCGGGACCAGGTGGGTGACCGACTCCGCGTGGTTGGCCCCGGCCGCCTGCCGGTAGGACAGGTGCCCGCCGAGGTATCCGCCCAGGCCCGCCGCGGCCAGCCCGGCGAACGACAGGCTCCGCCCCGTGCGTTCGCGGCCGGTCAGCCGCAGCGCCAGCGAGCCGGCGTAGAGCCCGACCGCGGTCAGGTTGGCGAGCGCGTGCACGAACCCGACCCGTTGCTGCTCGCGGTGGAGCGAGGACCAGTCGGTGATCCCGGCCGCCGCGGTGGGCAGCACCCCGCCGAGCCCCGTGGCGAGCATCACCCGCGCCGCGCGGGGCTCGACCTTGGCCAGGTCCAGCACGGCGGTGGCCAGCAGGCAGCCCAGGCTGAAGGTGGCGAGCGGGGGATGGAGGGGTTTGCCGAGCGGGACCCCGTGCAGCGCGTCGCGCAGCTTCCCCGGACCGAGTCTCCGGCGCACGGCCTTGGCGAGCCCGCGGATCGGCCGGTCGATCCGCGACGATCTCTCGATCCGGCCCGGGAGATCGATCGGGGGCACCAGTTGTCTGAGGCTCCGGCGCCCCGTATTCACTGTTTCCTTCACCATCGCCCCCTCTCAAGCAATAGGGACCTACCCCCGAAGCGCGTTATGCACGCGCCAGATGTCCACGCCTGACGGAGAGCTCGATGATCTCGGTGGCATAGGCGCCGAGCGTCGGCGAGCCCTCCTCGATGATCTTCACCTTCTCCAGCACCTGCTCGGCCGTGACCTTGTAGAGCGACCAGGTACCGCCCTCGTTGTGATGGTTGGCCATGATCGGCGCGATCCGGTCCAGCGCCTTGGCGAACCGGGCCTCGGGCGTCACGCGCTCCTCGAACTCGTCCCAGAGCGCGCGCAGCCGCTTCGCCTGGTCCTCGGGGAGCAACCCGAAGATCCGGTCGGCGGCCTTGCGCTCTATGCCGAGCTGGGCCTCCACGGCCGGGCTGTCGTAGATGAACGTGTCCCCGGCGTCGATCTCGACGATGTCATGGACGAGCAGCATCGCGACGACCCTGTCCAGGTCGGTCCCCGGCGGAGCGTGCTCGGCCAGCACCATCGCGAGCATGCCGACGTACCACGAATGCTCGGCGTCGTTCTCCCGCCGCGACCCGTCCATCAGGGTGTTGCGGCGGACGATGCGCCTGAGCTTGTCGATTTCCATGGCGAAGGCGAGCTGGGCGTGCAGGCGGTCCTGTTCTGGAGGGGTGGTCACCCGCGCAAGCCTAGTCCGAGCCGGGGGTTCCTTCCCGATCGGCCATGCGGTCACGCCGGAGCGAGCGTGACCGGCACCCCGTTGAACACCGCGTTGCCCGACGGCAGGTCGACCTTCGACTCGTCCGTCAGCGCGTTGGCGTTCACCCCCGCGTGCTCGGCCGCGGTCCGCTGCGTGGTTCCGGCGTGTCCCCAGCCGTGCGGCAGGCTCACCACCCCGGGCATGATCGAGTCGGTCGGCTCCAGCGGCACGGTCAGCTCCCCGGTGGAGCTGCGGACCACAGCGTGCCCGTCGAGCCCGAGCCGGGCCACGTCCTGGGGGTTGATCTGCAGCGTGCACCGGTTGCTCCCGCCGACCAGCGGTCCCACGTTGTGCAGCCAGCTGTTGTTGGAACGCAGGTGCCGCCGCCCGATCAGCACGATCTCCGCCGGCGGTACGGCCAGCCGCTCGCGCAGCCGTACGGCGTCGGCGACCAGTTGCGGCGGGGCCAGCTCCACCCGCCCCGAGACGGTGCGCAGCATCTCGGCCAGCCGGGGCTCCAGCGGGCCGAGGTCGATCCCGTGCGGGTGCTCCCGGAGCGCGGCCAGCGACAACCCGTAGGGGCCGAGCTTGAGCATGGCGTCCAGGCGCAGCTCCGCCCCGCTGCCGCCCTCCAGGCCGGCGCGGAGCTCATCCACGTCACGGCCCTCGACGGGCGAGCCGGGCGTCTCGACGGCCCTGCGCAGCATCTGGTCGAGGATCAGCTCGTCCAGCAGGGCGGGGTCGGCCTCCGCCCCCTGCCCCGAGGCGATCATCGCCAGCCTGGCGATGATCTCCGCCTCCGACGGCCGTCCCGGCTCCGGCGGTAGCACCGGCGGGGAGAACCTGGCGTAGTTGCGCACCGCGAAGGACAGGAGCGCGAAGTCGTAGTGCGGCGAACGCAGCACCGGCGGAGGGGGAAGGATGACGTGCGCGTGCCGGGTGGTCTCGTTGAGGTAGGGGTCGACGCAGACCATGAACTCCAGCCCGCCGAAGGCCCGGTCCAGCCGGACGCCGTTCGGGGCCGACAGCACCGGGTTGCCCGCCACCGTGACCAGCGCCCTGACCTGTCCCTCTCCCGGGGTCTCGATCTCGTCGGCGAGGGTGGCCACCGGCAGCTCGCCGTTGGCCTCCGGCAGCCCGCGCACGCGGCTGTGCCAGCGCCCCGTGGTGTACGGCCTGCTCCTGCGGCCGGTCTCGGTCGCGGTTTTGGCGAACATGACGCCACCGGGGCGGTCGAGGTTCCCGGTCAAGACGTTGATCACGTCGACCAGCCACTGCGCGACGGTGCCGAACTCGGCCGTGCAGGTGCCGATGCGGGCGTACACGGCGGCGGTGGGAGCGGCGGCCAGTTCCCGCGCCAGCCGTACGGTGACCTCGGCGGGCACGCCGCAGACCTCCGCCACCGCCTTGGGAGAGAAGTCCTCGGCCAGCGCGCGGACCTCCGTCAGGCCCTCGACCTCGACCCCGACCGCGGTGAGGTCCTCCGCGAAGAGCGTGTGGACGATGCCGAACAGCAGGTAGGCGTCGGTGCCGGGCCGTACGAACAGGTGCTCGTCGGCGAGGGCCGCGGTGCGGGTGCGGCGGGGGTCGACGACCACGAACCGGCCGCCGCGCCTGCGCAGCGCCTTGAGCCTGCCGGGGAAGTCGGGGGCGGTGCACAGCGAGCCGTTGGACTCCAGCGGGTTGGCGCCGAGCATCAGCAGGTAGTCGGTGCGGTCCAGGTCCGGGACCGGGATGGCCAGCGGGTCGCCGAACATCAGGCCGCAGGAGACGTGCTTGGGCATCTGGTCGGAGGTGCTGGCGGAGAAGACGTTGCGCGTGCCGAGGGCCTTGATCAGCGGAGCATTGTACAGGGCCCCCGCCATCGTGTGCGCGTTCGGGTTGCCAAGGTAGACCGCGAGGGCCTGGCGGCCGTGGGCCTCGATCACGGCGGTGAGGCCGCGCTCGACGGCCTGGAAGGCCTCCTCCCAGCCGGTCTCGCGCCATTCGCCGCCGGTGCGGACCATCGGGGCGCGCAGCCGGTCGGGATCCTCGTCGAGGGCGCCGAGGCTCGCCCCCTTGGGACAGATGAAGCCCTTGGAGAACGGGTCGTCGGGGTCGCCCTTGACCGAGGTGACGCGCCCGGCGTCGTCGAGCGTGAGCCGGAGGCCGCAGACGGCCTCGCAGAGGGGACAGGTCCGGTGCGCGGTTCTCATCGGGACTCCTGGGTTCGACGAATGGACTCATCATTACCTGGGAGCCGAGAGGAAAGGAAGCCCCGGATCCCCCCTCCGGGGCTTCCGCGAAGGCGGTCAGGCGGGTCGCGGCAGGTGCGGGCCGTCCGGCGGGTCCTGTCCGGTCCGGGTGCGCGCGGGCGTCTCCGCGCGCACCCGGCGGATCCGGTGGCGGGAGGCCGGGAAGCCGAAGTGGGCGCGGGCCCGGCGGCGCCCCGAGCGGGTGGCGGCGGAGGCCGAGACGGTGCTCGTCAGCGCGAGGAACGGCCACCAGCCGCCCTCGCGCAGGGCGGCGGCGGCCACCAGGACCGTGACAGCGGTGACGACGGCCGTGAGGACGATCTCCGTCCGCCATCGCCAGAGCCGTACCAGAAGCGTCGGCCGCTGGAGCGATCCAGCGTCGCCCAGCGGCCGGTGGCGGTCGTCGCGATAATTATGCGAGGACATTCTCCACGTCCCCCGAGTAGATGCGTTCGGCCTTCTGCAGGTCGAACAGGGGATTGTGGTAGTAGCGGGCCCCGAAACCGGTTCTTTTCACGGTCCAGCCCAACCGGTAGGCCCATTCGTCCTGGTCGATGCAGAGTTCTCGGTCCGCCCGGTCGACCAGGCGGGCGATCCATGTTCTGACTCCGGAGATCCCATTGATACCGTGGACGTACATGGGAGGCTCCTTCCGTGGCGTCGATGCGGAGCTCTTGTGGCAGTCGGGCTGGTGGCCGCCGGCCCGGTGCATTTTTCGCCCGTTGAGGGCTCCTTGCGATGCGCGCGACCGTGAGCCGTCGCCTGCTTTTCTCTTCTCGTCTCCCTGAACGTCCGCCTCCCCGGAAGTCGCCGGCGGATCCGGGACGCCCCCGTGGTCACGGCGCGAGCGGACCCTCCCTGAGAGCCTTTTGCGGGACTCCGCCCTCCTGTCACGTGGCGGAACGGGCGCCGCAACAGGCTCTAAGCAGATGTTCCCCCCGGATGTCAAATGCTGCAATAGCTCCGCTGGAAATATCAGAAAAATTCGAGTGCAAGCCTTCGTGCAAGTTGCACGTACGGGAAGGCGGGTGCGTGACCGCAGGACCCCGGAGTGGCGGCGGGGAGAAGGGAGGGCTCCTGTGGCGAACGGGACGCCGGATTCGCGGAAAATCCTCACGGGAGACCGCCGTGAGCTGTGCGAGGGCTCTGCCGACAACCCTCTTCTCCCGAAAGCCTTGTGGCAAGTTCTAAAGAGCAATCCTTGAGAGAACGGGCGCAGCATTCCGTGCAACTTGCAGTGTACGATGAGCGCGAGAGTCTCCGATCGAGGGTCTTGAACAGCCCTGTGGCGATACACCTTCATATCCGTGAGGGGGTCGGACGGTGCCCGAAGGCGGGAGTCCAACCGTTCGCCGGCTCAGGCTTGGCCAGGAGTTGCGCCGGTGGCGCGAGCGTCGCGACCTGAGCGGTGAGGAGGTCGCGACGAAGTTGAAGTGGTCGGCGTCCAAGGTCAGTCGGATCGAGAACGCCAAGACCATGCCTCGGAGAAGCGACGTCGAGGCTCTCGCCAAGCTGTACGAGGTAGGCGAAGCCCGAGAGCAGGAGTTACTCGGCCTTCACCAGGATGCAGCACGAAAAGGATGGTGGGAGGACTATTCTGACACCCTGCCTCAGGAGTACACCACCCTTCTGGGGCTGGAGGTGGAGGCCACCTCGGCCCTGAACTGGGAACCCCAGATCGTGCCCGGCCTTCTCCAGACCGAGGACTACGCTCGAGAGGTCATCCGTGCCACGCAGGCGATCACGCGGATCCCGCCGGGAGAGTTCCGTAGCCGGGTCAAGGCGCGAATGGCTCGGCAGGAGCTCATCCACCGAAGCGTGGAGCCGCTGAGGCTCTGGGTGGTGCTGGACGAGTCGGTATTGCTGCGCCGCTTCGGCGGGGCGACGGTGATGCGTGACCAGCTCGAACGTCTGATCGAGTTGTCGAAGCTGCCGAATATCCGGGTGCAGGTTCTTTCTTTGAACAACGAGCATCCGGTCAACACGGGTTCTTTCTTCCATCTGAAGTTTCCGGATTTCCATGATGTCGTGTACGTGGAGATGCTCCATAGTGCGCGATTCGTGGACGAGGAGGAGAAGGCTTACGACTACGAGATCGCTTTCCAATACCTTCAGTCGGAGGCGTTCGGTGTCGACGCATCACGGGAAATAATCCAGAAAACTATCGAAGAACGTTGGAGATGACAGTCCTCTCGGTTTCGAGTGGCTGTCCCAACGGGAATCGAAGGAGCTTCCCGTTAAAGGAGACAATTAACATGCATGAAGCCGAGATCTCTGATGTCGTGTGGAAGAAGAGCACTCGCAGCGCCGCGAACGGGCAGTGCGTCGAGATCGCCCACCTTTCTGATGGAAAAGTCGGCGTCCGGGACAGCAAGAACCGCAAGGGCCCGGTCCTGATCTTCACCCCCGGCGAGTGGGACGCCTTCGTCGGAGGCGTCAAGGACGGCGAGTTCGACCTGTGACAAGGGCGGATCCTTCGGATCCGCCCTTTTGTGTGCCCTGATGTCGGCGCATTCCGCCTGGGCGGCCGCCGGCTGAGGAGCCGGCCGGCGGCCGCCCCGGCCATCGCGCCCGCAATCGCCGGCGGCACCCGCGCCGGATGCGGGCTTTTCCACCCGGGTGACCGTCGAGTCCTCTGGACGGCGCGGCCGGATGACGCGACCAGGAGGTAATCCTGGTAGGCGACCCGGTGAAAGGCCGCCTGCTTCTCGCCCGCCCCGCCTCGCGGCGCCGGCGCAGCCTCTCCCGGAATTCGCGGCCCGGCGCTGCCGCGGATATCTTCTCTCGGACGCATTCTCGGAGAACCGTATCGGGTGGATTCCCCGGCTCAATCTCCCGGTGTGGGAGTGTGAGATTGATGCAGATCTGGCGGCGGGCGCCACCGGCCGAGCGCTTTTCCAGCGCGAGGCCCCGGCGTTCCATCAAGGCGGGGTCGTTGAGAGACGTCTCCATCGGCTGGGCGTGATGTCCCCTCCTGGATTCGATTCGTGCGGCCCGGGTCTCGCGGACTCGGAGGAAAAGAGAGCGTCCCTGTCGGCGCGAAAGCCGAAAGCACCGCGGATGCCGCGCCGTACGTCTCTCCTATCCGGCTGAGTTCTTCCCGGTCCGCTCCGGGAGCGGAAACGGGGCACGGCCCGCACCTCACGGACAGGGCGCAGGTCGTGCCTCTGGGCGAGTCGTCCCACGCACCGCTCCCCAGATGGCATGCTCGGATAGCGATGAACACGTATACCCGCCGCCTCGGAGTGGCCTCCGCCGCAGCCGTCTCCGTCCTGCTCGCCGCGGCCTGTACGGCGGCCGAGTCCTCCGCCCCGGAGGCGGCGCCGGACGTCGCGGAGAAGCCGACCGCCTCGGCCGAGGCGACCCCCACTCCGGAACGCAGGCCGTACACCATCTCCTTCGGCGGCGACGTGCACTTCGAGGGGATCCTGCGGACCAGGCTCAACGCCGATCCGCGCACCGCCATGGGCCCGATCGCCAAGGTGCTGCGCAAGGCCGACCTCGCCATGGTGAACCTGGAGACCGCGATCACCACCGGTGGCACGCCCGCCCCCGGCAAGCAGTACACCTTCCGGGCCCCCGCCAGCGCGCTCACCGCGCTGAAGGCGGCCGGGGTGGACGTGGCGTCCATGGCCAACAACCACGGCATGGACTACATGGAGAGCGGGCTGGCCGACTCGCTGGCCGCGATCAAGCGCTCGAAGTTCCCGATCGTGGGCGTGGGCAAGAACGAGGCCGACGCGTACCGGCCGTGGCGGACGACCGTCAACGGCAACCGGGTGGCGATCATCGGCGCCACCCAGGTGCTCGACGCCGAGTTCATCTCCGCCTGGACCGCCTCCGGGAGCAAGGGCGGGCTGGCCTCGGCCAAGAACGAGGCGCGGCTCATCCAGGAGGTGCGCAGGGCGCGCAGGAACTCCGACACCGTCATCGTCCACCTGCACTGGGGCACCGAGCTGCAGAAGTGCCCGAACGAGGCGCAGCGCGGCCTGGCGCCCAAGCTGGTCGAGGCCGGGGCCGACGTGGTGGTGGGCGGGCACGCGCACATCCTGCTCGGCGGCGGTTACCTGAAGAAGGCCTACGTCAACTACGGCCTGGGCAACTTCGTCTTCTACAACTGGGGGCCGGACACCGGCAGGACCGGTGTGCTCACGCTGACGATCAACGGTCGCGACGTGCTCAAGGACCAGTGGACTCCGGCCGTCATCCAGGGCGGTGTGCCGGTGCCGCTCACCGGGGCCGACCGGCAGCAGGCCGTCACGGGCTGGAAGGCGCTGCGCGGGTGCACCGGACTGAGCGCGAAGCCGGGCAAATCCACTGATTGATCCGTAGGGCCTGACCTGGAAGGAATAGGCAGGCAAGATGGTGGGGTGTCCACCCTGCCTGTCGAGGAACCCGGTGAGGTTCCACTGCGGCGTCAGCCCACCCAGCGGCGGAGTGCGCGGCGCGTCGAGCGGATGCTCGACGCCTGCGCCGATCTGCTGGACGAGATCGGCTACGAGGCGCTGTCCACCACGCGGATCGCCGAGCGCGCCGGTGTCGCGATCGGTTCGGTCTACCAGTTCTTCCCGGACAAGCGGGCCATCACCCAGGCGGTGACCCGGCGTCACGTGGAGCGGTTCATGTCCCGGATCGGCGCACGCTTCCTGTCGGAGGACTACGGCGGCTGGTGGGACGCGGTCGACGCGATCATCGACGAGTACGTCGAGATGCACCGGACGGTGCCGGGCTTCCGGTCCATGCACTTCGGCGACGTGGTCGATCTCCACCTGCTCGACGGGGTGTCCGACAACAACACGGTGATCGCCGGACGGCTGCGCGGGCTGCTCCTGCAGGAGTACGGCCTGGCCGACAGCGAGGAGTTCGACCTGGCCATCATGGTCGCGGTCGAGGCCGGGGACGCCGTGCTGAAGCTGGCCTTCCGTCACGATCCGGACGGCGCCCCGCAGATCGTGGCGGAGGCCAAGCGGCTGATCCGCGGCTACCTGAACCGGCAGTTCGCCGGGGCCTCGGGCTGAAGGTCTCCGGACGGCCGTCAGCCCAGCGTGCCGCCGGAGCGGCGGAACTCTCCGGAGATCTCCGCCAGCGGCCTTCCCGGAGGCCTTCTGACGCGGTCCGCCCTGCCCTCGTGCTCCCCGGCGACGGTGCCCCGGATCTCGTGTTCCCTGACGACGGTGCCCCGGATGGGTTCCCGCACCGAGGCGACGAGCTCGTCACGGATCCTGCGCCTGCGCTCGCGGTCCGCCGCCCTGGTCTCGCGCTCGCGGGCGCCGGCCGCGGTGGAGACGAGCTCGGTGAGCGGCGGCGTCGGCCGGGGGCGGGGCGAGATCTCGCACGGCATCGGGACGGGTGTCACGGCCAGCTGGGCCCGGGTGGCGAGGTGCGTCTCGTGCAGCCGGTCCTCCAGCGCCGAGAGCCTGCGGTGGGCCTCATCGAGCGCGTCCATCCTCGCGGAGAGATACCCGGCGCAGCCGGGGACGATGCCCGACAGAAGGGTCACGCAGGCCAGGGTGAAGGTCGCCTGCCTGGACATGCCCATCGCAGCTCCTTCGCACGACACGCCTCCGCCGACGGGAGACGCCCCTCATATGCCCGCCTGCCGGAGGGGAGACGCACAGCACAGTCAATTGCGGACATGTGGTTGCTTAACCGATACCTGTTATTGGGCGGACGAGTAGAGCCTCGCTCGGTACGCTCACGCTGTGGCGTATGTGACACGTGAGCACCTTGATCGGCTGCTTGAGCGGGCACTGCTGGCCGACGACCACGAAAGCCTTGCCCGGCGGCTGGAAGCGCTGGTCGAGGCCTACGTGTCCGGTGACGTTCCGCGGGCGGCGATCCTCGTGCTGGCCGCGGAAGCATGGCGGCAGGCCGAGCAGCCGGCCCGCGCTCTCGACTGCTTCCAGCGGGCGGTGGACGACGGCGGGGAGACGGGCGTCGATCCGCGGGCGGGGATCGCCGACACCCTGTTCGAACTCGAACGGCCGGATGAGGCCCGTGAAATGATCAGTGAGCTCCGAGGCGACGGCGAGGTCTCCCCGGCCACCGCGCTCACCGTCGCCGAGACCCTCGCCGCCTACGGCGACCTGGGCGAGGCCCACGTCTGGGCCACGGACGGGGCCCGCGCGGCGGCGCAGGGCAGCGAGGAACGCGCCGCGCTGCTCCGCACCCGGTACCTGATCCGGGTGGATCTCGGGCTTCCGGAGGATGAGCTGGACGCGCTGCTCGACGTGTCACTCTGAGCCGCGAGGGCTGCTCTGCGCGGCCCTGACCGCCGCGCCGGGCTCAGCCGAGGGGCAGGTCGGGGAGCACCCGGCCCAGGACCGGCCGGGGAGGCTGCTCGGTCTCCTGCTTCGGCATGGCCGTGGAGGCGGGTGGCGCCGGCCGGACCTCGCCTTCCCGCACGACCGGGCGGGGGACCGGCCTGGCCGAAGGCCTGGGGGCCGATCGCGGCGCAGGCAGGGACAGGACCGTGCCGGTCGACATCACCCCGGCCGCGTCCCGCAGCGCCGGGACCGACGGAACCCCGGAGCGGAAGAGGGCGCGGGGCCCCGGCAGGCCGGGCAGGCCGGGCAGGTCGGGGATGGGCGAGAGGATCTCCACCCCGGTCAGGCCGGGGTAGCCGGGCAGTCCGAACGGCAGGGCGGGAAAGCCGATGCCCGCCGCGACCCCGCCCGCGTCGGCCATGCTGATGACGGCCGAAGCCCGGGAGAGACCGCGCAGGTCGGCGAGGTGTGCGAGCCGCTCCGCCACCGACGGCACGCCGTCACGGGAGAGCCCCGCACCGGCGGCGAGCGCCGCGGAAGCGGACACCGCCCGGCTCGCTCCGTCGGCGAGCGCGGCCGGGCCGGTCGCGGCCCAGCCGGCTCCGGCCGCGAGCGTCGTGAGCGTCACGGTCGCGAGGACTTCCCGGATGTTCTTCGATGCGTTCGACACGCGCACCCCCCTGTCGCCTTTGGCAGTCCGCCGACTGCCGAACGTAACATTCGGAGGCTTTCCCGGGGTGCTCTTGACTTTATGCTGGTCAATCCCTTGCTGGGCGAATGGAAAGCGAGTCCCTCGCGTCGTCCAGGTCCACCACGACCTCGTCGCCGTCCTGGATCTCACCGGAGAGCACCTTCCTGGCCAGCGGGTCGCCGATCGCCGACTGCACCAGCCGGCGCAGCGGCCGCGCGCCGTACAGGGCGTCGTAACCCGTCAGGGCCAGCCACTCGCGCGCCGCCGGGCACACGGTGAGGGTGAGCCGCCGGTCGGCCAGGCGCTTCGCCAGATGCGCCACCTGGAGATCCACGATCCTGGACAGCTCCTCGGTGCCGAGCGCCTCGAACAGGATCACGTCGTCGAGCCGGTTCAGGAACTCCGGCTTGAACCGCCCCCGCACCGCGTCCATCACGGAGTCGCGCTGGGTCTCCTTGCTCAGCTTCGGGTCCACCAGGAACTGCGAGCCGAGGTTGGAGGTGAGGATCAGGATGGTGTTGCGGAAGTCGACCGTACGGCCCTGCCCGTCGGTGAGCCGCCCGTCGTCCAGGACCTGGAGCAGGATGTCGAAGACCTCCGGGTGGGCCTTCTCGACCTCGTCCAGCAGCACCACGGTGTACGGCCTGCGCCGCACGGCCTCGGTGAGCTGGCCGCCCTCCTCGTACCCGATGTAACCGGGCGGGGCGCCGACCAGCCGGGCCACGCTGTGCTTCTCGGAGTACTCGCTCATGTCGATGCGGGCCATCGCCCGCTCGTCGTCGAACAGGAAGTCCGCCAGCGCCTTGGCCAGCTCGGTCTTGCCGACGCCGGTGGGACCGAGGAACAGGAAGCTTCCGGTCGGCCGGTCGGGATCGGCGATGCCCGCGCGGGCCCGCCGCACCGCGTCGGAGACGGCCTGGACGGCCTCGTGCTGGCCGATCAGCCGCCGGCCGAGCTCCTCCTCCATGCGCAGCAGCTTCGCGGTCTCACCCTCCAGCAGGCGGCCCGCGGGGATGCCGGTCCAGGCGGAGATCACCTGGGCGATGTCGTCGGAGCCGACCTCCTCCTTGACCATGGCCTCCTCGGGCTGGGCCGCGGCACTGGCCGCGGCCAGCTCGGCCTCCAGCTTGGGCACCTCGCCGTACATCAGCCGGGAGGCGGCCTCGAAGTCGCCGTCGCGCTGGGCGCGCTCGGCGGCGATCCGCGCCTCGTCGAGCTGCTTCTTCAGGTCGCCGAGCCGGTTGAGGCCGGCCTTCTCGCGTTCCCAGCGGCCCACCAGGCCGTTGAGCTCCTCCTGCCGGTCCGCGAGCTCCTGGCGGAGCCGCTCCAGCCGCTGGATGCTGCTCTCGTCGGTCTCCTTGGCGAGCGCGAGCTCCTCCATCTTCATCCGGTCGACGTTCCGCTGGAGCTGGTCGATCTCCACGGGCCGGGAGTCGATCTCCATGCGGAGCCGGGAGGCGGCCTCGTCGACGAGGTCGATCGCCTTGTCCGGGAGGAAGCGGGAGGTGATGTAGCGGTCGGAGAGCGCGGCGGCGGCGACCAGCGCGCCGTCGGAGATCTGCACCTGGTGGTGCGCCTCGTAGCGGCCCTTGAGGCCGCGCAGGATCGCGATGGTGTCCTCGACGCTCGGCTCGCCCACGTAGACCTGCTGGAAACGGCGCTCCAGCGCGGGGTCCTTCTCGATGCGCTCGCGGTACTCGTCGAGGGTGGTGGCGCCGATCATCCGCAGCTCGCCCCGGGCCAGCATGGGCTTGAGCATGTTGCCCGCGTCCATCGCGCCCTCGCCCGCGCCCGCGCCGACCATGGTGTGCAGCTCGTCGATGAAGGTGACGACCTGGCCCTCGCTCTCCTTGATCTCGGTGAGCACGGCCTTGAGCCGCTCCTCGAACTCGCCGCGGAACTTCGCACCCGCGACCATCGCGCTCAGGTCGAGGGCGACCAGGCGCTTGTCCCGGAGGCTGGAGGGCACGTCGCCCGCGACGATCCGCTGGGCCAGGCCCTCCACGACGGCGGTCTTGCCCACGCCGGGCTCGCCGATGAGCACCGGGTTGTTCTTGGTCCGGCGGCTGAGCACCTGGATGACCCGCCGGATCTCCGAGTCACGGCCGATCACCGGGTCGAGCTTGCCCGCGCGGGCCCGATCGGTCAGGTCGACGCCGTACTTCTCCAGCGCCTTGTAGGTGTCCTCCGGGGTCGCACTGGTCACCCGGGCGTGCCCGCGGACCTTCTCGAACGCCTCCAGCAGCGCCTCCGGGGTGGCCCCGCGCGACTTCAGAAGCTGCGCCACCGGGCCGCCGTCGGCGGCGAGGCCGACCAGCAGATGCTCGGTCGAGACGTACTCGTCCTGGAGCTGCCGGGCCCGCTGGGCCGCGGTGTTCAGCGAGGTGAGGAGCTGACGGGAGCTCGACGGGGCGCCGACCGTGGCGCCCTGCGCCTTCGGCAGGGCGGCGAGCTGCTGCTCGGCCTCGGTGCGCAGCTGCTTCCAGTCGGCGCCGACGGCCTCCAGCAGGGGTACGGCGGTGCCGCTGGGCTGGGCGAGCAGCGAGGTGAACAGGTGAACAGGTGCGACTTCGGGGTTGCCCTCGGCGGCGGCACGACGGATGGCGGAGGAGACCGCCTCCTGGCTCTTCTGCGTGAGCTTGTAGTCCATGTCTCTATGCCTCACTTCGTTCGGCGGCTCGAGGGCTGTGGTGACGGGCCGTGCTGCGCACGGCCGGCTCGCTCGTCACGTCCTCGCTGTGTCCACTGCGACGCTGCGCGTCGCGGCTCGGGGGCTGGTGACCGGCTCCCGCCCTCGTCACGTCCTCGCTTCGCTTGCGGGCGTTCCTCGGTTGGTTCACCGGCGCCCCCTCGCGGGCTGCGGGCGTTCCTCCGTCGGTTCACCGCCGTCCCCTCGCGGGCCGTCCCCGGGCGGCTGCGGTTGTCAGGCGGGTGGGAGCTGGTAGCGGAGCAGGGCGCGGATCGTGGCCATCTCGGCGCGCAGCCGGTGGTTCTCCTCGCGCAGGCGCAGGGCCTCGGTCTCCAGGGAGAGGATCCGTTTGATGCCCGCGAGGTTGATGCCCTCCTCCTGGGAGAGCCGCTGGACCTCGCGGAGCATCACGATGTCCCGGGTGGAGTAGAGCCGTCCCCGCCCCGCCGTACGGCCCGGGCTGACCAGGCCGAGACGGTCGTACTGCCGCAGGGTCTGCGGGTGCAGCCCGGAGAGCTGGGCGGCGACGGAGATCACGTAGACCGGGGTGTCGTCCGACAGTTCGAAGTAGTTGGCGTCCATGGCTACTCGCTTCTGGCCTGTTGGATCAGCTCGGCCCGCGGGTCACCACCCGCGGTGGCCTCACGGAAGTCCTCCAGGGCGCCGCGGGCCTTGTCGTCGAGCCGCTGCGGCACCAGCACCTCGACCGTGGCCAGCAGGTCGCCCTTGGTGCCGTCCTTGCGGGGCACGCCGCGGCCCCGTACCCGGAAGGTACGGCCGTTCGGGGTGCCTTCCGGAATGCGCAGCGTCACCGGCATGCCCTTGAGGATCGGCACCTTGATCTCGGCGCCGAGCGCGGCCTCGGTGAAGGTGACCGGGACCGTGATCGTGAGATTCTCGCCCGAGCGGCCGAACACCGCGTGCGGCTTGACGTGGATCTGCACGTACAGGTCGCCCGCGGGGCCACCGTTCTCGCCCGGTGCGCCCTTCGCCTTGAGCTTGATGCGCTGGCCGTCGCCGACCCCGGCCGGGATGCGTGCCTGGATGGTGCGGGTGCTCTTGCCGCGGCCGCTCCCCTCGCACACCGGGCAGGGGTCGTCCACCAGCAGGCCGCGGCCCTTGCAGTCGCGGCACGGCTCGGAGAAGGCGAAGTTGCCCAGGTTCCGGCTGGCCGCGCCGGTGCCCTCGCAGGTCGGGCAGACCCGCGGGGTGGTCCCGGCCTTGGCGCCGGTTCCGGAGCACACCGTGCAGGCCGAGGAACTGGTCAGCCGGAGCGAGACGGTGGCGCCCTCCACCGCCTCGGTGAAGGAGAGCGTGACCTCGGACTCGATGTCCTGGCCGCGCCGCGCCCGGGTGGTGGTCCCGCCGGCACGGCCCCCGCCTCGGTTGAACAGGCCGCCGAAGATGTCGCCGATGCGATCCCCGGCGCCCGGCTGCTGGCCCGTGCCGCCGAACAGGTCCCCCAGGTCGAAGGGGAACCCGCCCGCGCGGGGAGCCCCCCCGGCTCCCGCGTAACCGCCGAGTCCCGAACCGAACAGAGCCCGCGCCTCGTCGTACTCCTTGCGGCGCTTGGCGTCGGACAGGACGTCGTAGGCCTCGGAGACCTCCTTGAACTTCGCCGTGCTCTCGGAGTTGCCCGAGTCCCCGGGGTTGGCGTCCGGGTGGTACTGCCTGGCCAGCTTCCGGTACGCCTTCTTGATCTCTTCGGCGGTGGCGGACTTGGGCACACCAAGGACGGCGTAGTAGTCCTTCTCCAGGTAGTCCTTGGTGCTCATCTATCTTCCTTCTCCAGGGGTGGGACGGATCAGTTGTCGGCCGGGGCGGGATCTTCGGGTTCGGCGACCGCGACCCGCGCGGGGCGGAGCACGCGCTCGCCGATCCGGTAGCCGGGCTGCAGGATCTCCACGCAGGTCGGCTCCGCGACGTCGGGCGAGTAGCTGTGCATCAGCGCCTCGTGAACCGTCGGGTCGAAGGGCTCGCCCTTGGTGCCGAACGGGCTCAGCCCCAGCTTGCCGGTGGCCGCCTCCAGCGACTCGCCGACCTTGGCGAAGCCGCCGGTGAGCTCCCCGTGGTCACGTGCCCGGCCGATGTCGTCGAGGACCGGCAGCAGCTCGGCCAGCACGCCGGCCACCGCCTGCTCCTTGACCGCGACCCGGTCCCGCTCGACCCGCTTGCGGTAGTTGGAGTACTCGGCCTGGAGGCGCTGCAGGTCCGCCGTGCGCTCGGCGAGCTGGGCGGCCAGCTCGACCGAGGCGAGGTCGGAACCTGCGGCGGCGGAGGCGGCGGCCGGGGCGGAGCCGGCCGCCTCGGCGGCCTGCTCCTGCTGCCCCTTGTCCGTCTCGCGAGCCTCTCCGGTCTCCGGATCGATCTTGCGGTTGTCGCGGATCACCGGCTCCTCCCCGGAGCCGTTCTCACGCGTGTTCACGCTCGTGCTCCCCTCGGCTCTTCAGGGCCGTCACTTGCCTTCGTCGCGCTTCGGCTCGTCGTCGACGATCTCGGCCTCGACCACGTCGTCGTCGGTCTTCTGGCCACCGGTCGCGTCTTCGGCGCCGGGCGCGCCGCCCGGGGCCTCGGAGCCCTGCGACTGGGCGTAGATCGCCGAGCCCATCTTCTGGCTGACCGTGGCGAGCTTCTCCGCGGCGGCGCGGATCGCCGCCGAGTCGGTGCCCTCCAGGGTCTTCTTCAGGTCGGCGACGGCCTCGTTGACCTCGGTCTTGATGTCGTCCGGGATCTTCTCGCCGTTGTCGGCGACGAACTTCTCGGTCTGGTAGACGAGCGCGTCGGCGTTGTTGCGCGTCTCGGCGTCCTCGCGGCGCTTCTTGTCCTCCTCGGCGTAGGACTCGGCCTCGCGCATCATGCGCTCGATGTCCTCCTTCGGCAGCGCGGAGCCGCCGGTGATGGTCATCGTCTGCTCCTTGCCGGTGCCGAGGTCCTTGGCGGAGACGTTGACGATGCCGTTGGCGTCGATGTCGAAGGTGACCTCGATCTGCGGGATGCCGCGCGGCGCCGGGGCGATGCCGGTCAGCTCGAAGGTGGCCAGCTTCTTGTTGTAGGCCGCGATCTCGCGCTCACCCTGGTAGACCTGGATCTGCACCGACGGCTGGTTGTCCTCGGCCGTGGTGAAGACCTCCGAGCGCTTGGTCGGGATCGTGGTGTTGCGCTCGATGATCTTGGTGAAGATGCCGCCCTTGGTCTCGATGCCCAGCGAGAGCGGGGTCACGTCGAGCAGCAGGACGTCCTTGACCTCGCCCTTGAGCACACCGGCCTGGAGGGCGGCGCCGATGGCCACGACCTCGTCCGGGTTGACGCCCTTGTTGGGCTCCTTGCCGGTCATCTCCTTGACCAGGTCCGCCACGGCGGGCATGCGGGTCGAGCCGCCGACGAGCACCACGTGGGCGATGTCGGAGACCTTGATCCCGGCGTCCTTGACGACCTGGTTGAACGGGCCCTTGCACCGCTCGAGCAGGTCGGCGGTGATCCGCTGGAACTCGGCGCGGGTGAGCTTCTCCTCCAGGTGGAGGGGGCCCTCGGCGGAGGCGGTGATGTAGGGCAGGTTGACGGAGGTCTCCGACTGGCTGGAGAGCTCGATCTTGGCCTTCTCCGCCGCCTCGCGCAGGCGCTGGAGGGCCATCTTGTCCTTGGTCAGGTCGACGCCGTGGGCGTTCTTGAACCGGGTGGCGAGCTCGTCGACGACGCGCTGGTCCCAGTCGTCGCCACCGAGGTGGTTGTCGCCGCTGGTGGCCTTGACCTCGACGAAGCCGTGGCCGTCCTCCTGGCCGACGTCGAGCAGGGACACGTCGAAGGTGCCGCCGCCGAGGTCGAAGACGAGGATGGTCTCGTCCTTCTCCTTGTCGAGACCGTAGGCGAGAGCCGCCGCCGTGGGCTCGTTGATGATGCGCAGGACGTTGAGGCCCGCGATGGTGCCCGCCTCCTGGGTCGCCTGGCGCTGGGCGTCGTTGAAGTAGGCCGGAACGGTGATCACGGCGTCGGTGATCTTCTCGCCGAGGTAGGCCTCCGCGTCCTGCTTCAGCTTCTGCAGGACGAAGGCGCTGATCTGCTGCGGGGAGAACTTCTTGCCGTCGATCTCGGTGGACCAGTTGGTGCCCATCTCCCGCTTGACCGAGCGGATCGTCCGGTCGACGTTGGTGACGGCCTGCCGCTTGGCGACCTCGCCGACGAGGACCTCGCCGTTCTTCGCGAAGGCGACCACGGACGGGGTGGTCCGCGAACCCTGGGCGTTGGCGATGACGGTGGGCTCACCGCCCTCGAGGATGGAGACGACGGAGTTGGTCGTCCCCAGGTCGATACCTACCGCACGTGCCATGAGTACGTCCTTGTAGTCAAAGTTGAGTCGGTCTGACTCATAGTCGGGCATCGGCTTGTGCTTGTCAAACGACTTGAGTCTACTCGGCTCAACCCTCTGTGGGCGTGTCTGTATTCCTCATATTCGGAATGCAAAGAACCCGGTACGGCCTGCGGGCCGTACCGGGTCGGCGGGGCTCAATCGATCGGGGTGTTCGCGTCGGCCTGGATCTCGGCGGCCGTCAGCGCCTCGCGCCGTCGACGACCTTGCGCGCGCCGAGAGGCTTCTTGAGCTTGACGGTCGTCACCTTCTGGATGGCGATCTCGATGCAGGCGACGTTCTGGACCTTGCTGCTCGGTCCCTCCCAGAGGGTGACGGTCACCTTCCTGGCCGTCTCCTTCACGGCCACGCGGTCGAGCACGTGGCAGGGCTCCACCCCCGACCACCAGACGACCCGCAGGCTCCGGCGGTCCTTGGAGGGCTTGGCCGTCAGCCACCGGATCTTCCGGGGGTTGTCGGCGTCGCCCGTGGGCTTGGTCGGTTTGGGGCCCTGGGTGGGCTCGACCCGGGGCGGCACGGTGTGGCTCACCGGCTGGGAGGGGCCGGTCTCCGTCGCCGTGGAGCCCGGACCGGCGCTCGGAGCGGTGACGGACCCGGTCCCGCAGCCCATGGCCAGAAGCAGGGTCCCCGTCAGAAGCGGGGTCGCGATCCTACGCATACCTCTATGACGGACCGGCCCCCGGGGTGGTTCAGGGTCGTTGACGGGGCCTGTCCGGAGGGCTAAATTCAACATATGGTGAGTTGTGTCGTCGCCGTACGGGATCTCCGGGTGGAGCGCGGCCGCCGGGAGGTGCTGCACGGGGTCTCCTTCGAGGTCCCGCGGGGGATGATCCTCGGCCTGCTCGGACCCAGCGGGTGCGGGAAGACCACGCTGATGCGCTCGGTCGTGGGGGTGCAGGTGGTCGCGGGCGGGACGGTCACGGTTCTCGGCGAGCCGGCGGGCGGCCCCGGGCTGCGGGCGAAGGTGGGTTACTCCACGCAGAGCCCCGCCGTCTACGACGATCTGACCGTGGCCGAGAACCTGGCCTACTTCGCCTCGGTGCTCGGCGCGCCGAGGGGCGACGTCGGCAGGGTCCTCGGCGAGGTCGGGCTCGGCGGAGCCGCCGGGCAGGTGGCCAGGACCCTCTCGGGCGGTCAGCGCAGCCGGGCCGGCCTCGCGGTGGCCCTGCTCGGCAGCCCCGAGCTGCTCGTGCTCGACGAGCCCACGGTCGGGCTCGACCCGGTGCTCCGCAACGAGTTGTGGGAGCTGTTCCACCGGCTGACGGCCGAGCGGGGCATGACGCTCATGGTCTCCAGCCACGTCATGGACGAGGCGTCCCGGTGCGACCGCCTGCTGCTGATGCGCGAGGGGGAGATCCTCGCCGATGACTCGCCCGGCGCGCTGCGGCGCCGTACCGGGACGGACGACCTGGAGAAGGCGTTCCTGCGGCTCGTCGCGGAGCGGGAGAGGGCGGCCGACGGGGCGGAGCGGCCCGGCCCGGGGAACGGGGCGGGTGAGCGACCGTGAGCATTCCGATCACCCTCGCCACGGCGAGGCGCATCCTGACCCAGCTCAGGCATGACCGGCGCACGGTCGGGATGATGGTCCTGGTGCCGACGCTGGTGATGGCCCTGCTGTACTACGTGATCGGCGATCAGCGGTCGTTCAACGCCTGGACGCCGGTCCTGCTGTGCGTCTTCCCCTTCCTGGTGATGTTCCTGGTCACCTCGGTCGCCACGCTGCGCGAGCGTACGTCGGGGACCCTGGAGCGCCTCATGGCCTCACCGCTGGGCAAGCTGGACCTGCTGCTGGGGTACGGCCTGGCGTTCGGGCTGATGGCGGCGGTCCAGGTCGCGCTGGTGCTGGCGGTCTCGCTGACCTGGCTCGGGTTCGAGCTCGGCGGGCCGGTCTGGCCGCTGGTCGTGGTGGCGCTCGGCAACGCGCTGCTGGGCATCGCGCTCGGCCTGCTGTGCAGCGCCTTCGCCAGGACCGAGTTCCAGGCGGTGCAGTTCATGCCGGTCGTGATGATCCCGCAGCTCCTGCTCGGCGGGATCCTGGTGCCGCGCGACCGGATGGCCACAGTGCTGGAGTGGATCTCCAACGTGCTTCCGATGTCCTACGCGATCGAGGCCATGAAGCTGGCCGTGGCCGGCGCGGGGGGTGACTTCTGGCGCGACATGGCCGTGGTGGCGGGCTCGGCGGTCCTGGCCCTGGTCCTCGGCGCCGCCACCCTCCGCAGACGGACCCCGTAGGCTGGTCGCCTCCATCCCCTAGGCAAGGTGTGCCGACATGATCGCGATTCTCGGGACCGGCAAAATGGGCGAGGCACTGCTGTCCGGGTTGCTGCGGGCCGGGTTCAAACCCGGTGACGTGATCGCGACCGCGCGCCGCGCCGAGCGGGCCGAGGCGCTGCGGGAACGGTACGGCGTGCGGGTGCTGTCCAACTCCGAGGCCGTCAAGAGCGCCGAGACGGTGATCCTCGCGGTCAAGCCGCAGGACATGGCCTCGCTGCTGGCGGAGATCGCCGATCACGTCCGCGGGGACCAGCTGGTGATCTCGGCCGCGGCCGGCATCACGACCGCCTTCGTGGAGTCGCACCTGGCCGGGGAGATCCCGGTGGTCCGGGTGATGTCCAACACGCCGATCCGCTTCGACGAGGCGATGAGCGTGATCTCGGCCGGCGCGTACGCCGGGGAGGAGCACCTGCGGCGCACCGAGGACCTGCTCAAGCCGGTCGGCAAGGTGCTGCGCATCCCCGAGTCCCAGCAGGACGCCGCCACCGCGCTCTCCGGCAGCGGCCCGGCCTACTTCTTCTACCTGGTCGAGGCCATGGTCGACGCGGGCATCCTGCTCGGCATGCCCCGCGCCGCCGCCCTCGACATGGTGATCCAGTCGATCGTCGGCGCCGCCGTCATGCTCCGTGACTCCGGCGAGCACCCGGTCATCCTGCGCGAGGCCGTCACCTCCCCGGGCGGGACCACCATCTCCGCCATCGCTGAGCTGGAGCGGCACAGCGTGCGAGCCGCCTTCCTGGCCGCCATCGAGGCCGCCCGGGACCGGGGCCGCGAGCTCGCCGCCGGGTGACGTCCCGCCGGACGACCCCGTAGGCACCCGTCCGCCCCGGGGGTCCCGATTATCCTTTAGGAAACCTTCCTGTTTTAAGGCATCATTTCCGTCGGTGCCGAAAGGGAAGCGAGGGCCGAGGTGTCGCAGGCCGTACAAGCCGGTGAGCGGGAACGACGGACGGGGCCCGAGGTCTGGTCGAGGAACTTCACGCTCTTCTTCACCGCGCGCTCCGTCTCCACGCTCGGCGCCGCGATGGTCCCCTTCGCGACCGCGATCGGGGTGAACGACCTGGGCTACGGCGCGACCGGCGTCGGGCTGGCGCTGGCCGCGTGGATGGGGCCGTTCGCCGTGCTCATCCTCTTCGGCGGCGTGTTCGCCGACAAGTTCACGCCGCGCCGGATGATGATCGGCGCCGACGTCGTCAGGACCGTCACCCAGGGCGCCCTCGCGGTGCTCTACATCTTCACCCACCCCCCGCTCTGGCAGATCCTGGTGCTGTCGGCCGTCGCCGGCGTGGCCGCGGCGATGTACCAGCCCGGCGTCTCCAGCACAGTCCCCCGGGTGGCCGCGGACGTGCAGAAGGGCAATGCCACCCTGCGGGTCTCCGAGGCGATCATGATGCTGATGGGCCCGGCGATCGCCGGGGGCGTGGTCGTGCTCTCCGGAGTCGGGGCGGTGTTCGCGGTCGAGGCCGTGGGCTTCGCGATCAGCGCGTGCTGCCTGCTGGCCCTCCGCCTGCCGCCGCTCCCCGCCGGGGGCGGGGCCGCGGGGGAGTCGATGTGGCGCAACCTGCGCGGCGGCTGGCACGAGTTCCGCTCCCGGACCTGGATGTGGAGCGTGATCCTCATCTGGGTGATCTTCGGCCTCACCCTGTTCGGGCCGATGATCCCGCTCGGCTCCGTGCTCGTCAGCGAGGACCTGGGCAAGGCGGCGTACGGCCTGGTCATGTCCGCCTCCGGCGCGGGCACCATCGTCGGCGGCCTGGTCGCGATGCGGGTCCGGCCCGCCAGGCCGCTGGCGGCCGGGGCGACGGGCCTGTTCGGCTTCGCGCTCGAGCCGCTGTCCATCGCCGCCGCGATGCCGCTGGAGGTCATGATGGCCGCCCACGTGGTCGGCGGCGCCGGATGGGCGTTCTGGTCGGTCATGTGGGCCACCAGCATCCAGACTCAGGTGCCGCCGGAGGCGCTCAACCGGGTCACCGCCTACGAGGTCGGCGGGTCGACCGTCGCCGTCCCGATCGGCCAGGCGATCGCCGGCCCGGTGGCCGCGCTGGTGGGATCCCGGGAGGTGCTGGCCGTCTCCTCGGCCGTGGCGGTGGGCGGCTGCCTGTGCCTGCTCCTGATCCCCGCCGTCCGGGGCCTGCGCAGGGCCGCGACCGCCTGACCCGCGGCCGGAGCCCGTGGACCGCGCTACCCGGATTCCCGGCAAGGCGATCACCATCCTCCTACGATGGGTCATGTGACCATCCGTCGCGGAATCCCCCCGCTGGTCCCCGTCCTCCTGCTCACGGTCCTCCTGCTCACCTCCTGCACCGCGGATGAGCCCTCCCCGGTGCGGCTCGACACGGTGCGGCGCGCCCCGGTCACCGAGGTGGTCGAGGCCCCCGCCACGGTCGCCGCCCGTGCGACGGCAACCCTTCGCTCACCGGCCCAGGGCACGGTCAGGAAGCTGTACGTCCGGGACGGCCAGCGGGTCGACAAGGGGCAGATCCTCGCCAAAATCAGTTCCCCGCAGGCCGAGGACCAGTTGCGGCAGGCCCGCGAGGCGTCGAGGACGGCCTCCAGGAGCGGGCCCCCGGTCCGGCTGGGCGGTGCTCCCGCCTTCCGGCTCGCCTCGGGGCTGGAGGTGAGGAGCGATCCGCGGGTACGGCGAGGCTTCGCGAAGGCGCGCGCCGCGGCCCGCGAGGTCGGGGACCCGAAGGTCCGCAAGCAGTTGCTGGCCGCGCTGGACGCCGCCGAGGCCCAGCACCGGGCCCACCAGGAGGCGCTCGCCAAGGCCGCCCGCGGCCTCACCGACTCGCTCAACCGCTCGCTCGGCCAGGCGCTCAGCCAGGTGACGAGCCAGTTGAGCGCGGGCCTCGGCGGGCTGAGCGCCTCCATGGCGTCCCTCCAGAAGGCGTCCCGCGCGCAGGCGAAGGCCGCCGTCGCGGTCGCCCGCAGGACCGTGGACGGGCTGACGGTCAAGGCGCCGTTCGGCGGGATCGTCACCCTCGGCCGCGCCTCCGGCGGCGGGGCCCCCGACCTGAGCGCCCTGCTGCCGCAGGGGATCGCCGGCGCCGCGCAGCTCCCCGGCTCCGGGTCCTCGGGCCGGTCCGGCTCCGGGACCGCGATCGCCGTCGGAGTCCCGGTGGCGGCCGGGGACACGGTCGTCACCGTCACGGACGTCTCCGAGCTGACCCTCTCGGCGGACGTGGACGAGACCGACGTGCTGCTGGTCGAGCGGGAGGCGAAGGCCGAGGCGGAGTTCGACGCGGTTCCCGGGGGCGTCTACCCGGCCGAGGTGACGGGGGTCGGGGTCACGCCGCTGGAGGGCGCCACCGGAGGGGCGAGCTACCCGGTCCAGCTCTCCCTCGGCGCCGGGAGGTTCGACGACGGCAGCAGAGCCCCCGCGCCCAAGCCCGGTATGAGCGCGGTCGTCCGCCTGACGGTCCGCGAGTCCCCGGACGCGGTCGCCGTGCCGTCCTCCGCGATCGTCACCAGCGGGCGCGACAGCGTCGTCTGGGTGGTCCGCGGCGGCGCGGCCGAGCGGCGGGTGGTCAGGCTCGGGGCCCAGGGCGAGTCCATGGTGGAGATCCTCTCCGGGCTCTCGCCGGGTGAACGCGTCGTCGTCCGGGGCGCGGACACCGTACGGCAGGGCCAGCCCCTCCCATGACGACGGCTGCGTTCGAGGCGGTGGGGCTGGCCAGGTCGTACCAGCTCGAAGGGGTCTCGGTGGACGCGCTGCGCGGGGTGGACCTGCGGATCGAGCCGGGGGAGTTCGTGGCGATCATCGGGCCCTCGGGGTCGGGGAAGTCCACGCTGATGCACCTGCTCGGCTGCCTCGACCGGCCGACCGCGGGGACGCTGCGGGTGAACGGGACGGACGTCTCGACGCTCTCCGACACCGAGCTGGCCGAGCTGCGCAACCGGGCCGTGGGGTTCGTCTTCCAGTCGTTCCACCTGCTGGCCAGGACCGCGGCCGTCGACAACGTGGCGCTTCCGCTGATCTACCGGGGGGTGCCGAGGGCCGAGCGGCGCGAGCGCGCGCGCAGGGCGCTGGAGTCCGTGGGGCTCAGGCACCGGCTGGACCACCGGCCCTCGCAGATGTCCGGCGGAGAGCAGCAGCGGGTGGCCATCGCACGGGCCCTGGTCGGCGATCCCCAGGTCGTCCTGGCCGACGAGCCGACGGGGAACCTCGACACCCGCAACGGCGCGGAGGTGATGGCCATCCTCGACCGGCTCAACGCCGAGCGCGGCGTCGCGATCGTCCTGGTCACCCACGAGCCCGAGGTGGCCGCCCGCGCCCGCCGCCAGATCCAGGTGCGCGACGGCCTCATCGAGTTCGACTCCGGTACGGCGGGCGGCCCGGCGGAGCCGGGCGGGAGCCGTACCGGACCGGCGGCCGGAGAAGGCGCCGGCCGTACCGGATCGGCGGAGGCGGTGTGAGGGCGGCGGAGGCGTTCCGGATGGCGCTGGAGGCGCTGCGGGTCAACCGGCTGCGCAGCACCCTCACCATGCTGGGCGTGATCATCGGGGTCTCGGCCGTGGTGGTCCTGGTCGCGGTCGGCACCGGCGCCAAGAACGCGGTGGAGAGCGAGATCTCCGGGCTCGGAAGCAACATCATCCTGGTCGTCCCCGGCCGGCTCGGGGTCGGCGCGCTGCCCACCCAGAGCCGCCTCGACCTCGCCGACGTGGCCTACGTGCGCCGGGTGGTCGGCGACCCCGGGAAGGTCACGGTCTCGGTCAACTCGGGGGAGACGGTCCGGGTCGGCAGGACCGAGGCGTTCGTCACGGTCGTCGGCACCGACGAGAACCTGCCGAACATCTTCGACCGGCCGCTGCGCCGCGGGCGGTACCTGAGCGAGACCGACGTGGACACCCGCCGCCGGGTGGCGGTGCTCGGCTCGGAGGTGGCCGTGAAACTGTTCGGCGACGTCGATCCCATCGGCAGGCAGATGACGGTCTCGGGGGCCAGGTTCCGGGTCGTCGGGGTCTACGAGGCGGTCGGGGCGACCTTCGGGGTCGCCCGCGACCAGGAGATCCACGTCCCGGTCACCACGGCGCAGCGCCTGCTCGGCGTCACGCGGATCAACGGGATCGCGGTCGGCGCGTCCGGGCCCGACCAGATCGAGCCCCTGCAGCAGCGGGTGGTGGACGCGCTGGCCGAGCGGTATCCGGGGGAGCGCTTCTCCGCCGTCACCCAGACCCAGCTGCTCGGCACGATCGGCACCGTGCTCGGCATGCTGACCGGCGTGCTCGCCGCCATCGCGGGCATCTCGCTGCTCGTCGGCGGGGTCGGGGTCTCCAACATCATGCTGGTGAGCGTCCGGGAGCGGACCCGGGAGATCGGCCTGCGCAAGGCCCTGGGCGCCCGCCAGCGCGACGTGCTGGCGCAGTTCCTGATCGAGGCCGTGCTGCTGACCACGATCGGCGGGGTGACCGGCATCCTGCTCGGCGTCGGCGGGGCGCTGCTCATCGCGGCGCTCTCCCCGGTCCCGGCGGCCGTCACGTGGTGGTCGGTCGCGCTGGCCTTCGGCGTCTCGGTCGCGGTCGGGGTGTTCTTCGGGGTCGCCCCCGCCCGCCGGGCGGGGCGGCTCGATCCGGTCGTCGCACTGCGTGCCGAATAGGCCGCGTTACCCGGCCTGGCGCGGCTCCGCCGTCTCCGTGCCGATCCAGTGCAAGTAGTCCGCCGATCCGCCCTCGATCGGGACGGCGACGATCTCCGGTGTTTCGTAGGAGTGCGCGGCCTTCACCGCGGAGACGAGTTCGTCCAGCCGGTCCTTGCTCGTCTTCATGAGGATCAGGAACTCTTCGTCTCGCCGGACCTCGCCCTTCCAGCGGTAGACGGAACTGACCGGCCCGACGATCTGCGCGCACGCCGCCACGCGCTCCCGTACGGCGACGGCACCGATCTCCTCCGCCTCCTCCCGGCTTCCGGCGGTCACATGCACCTCGAGATAAGGATTCATGGGGTCAACTTACGCGTGAACCCATCGGGCATCGCCCTGTTACGGCAGGCGTCGCCGCATAGGGCCCTGCTCCCGTACGGCCGGCGAACCCGACGGCCCGACCTGGAGCACGGCCCGAGAAGCGGGATCAGCCGAAGGTGATGTCCAGGCTGGAGAGCGGTACCGGCCGGTCGGGGCCTCCACCGCGGAGAAGTGCGCCCACACCTCCCCCGGGCGTTCGGAGAGGTCAGGACCCCCCATCCTTCCTCGTCGTGCCGGACGGCGACCGTTCCGGTGACCGCGTCCACTCCGAAGACCTCCTCCGTTGGCCGCCCCGGACGCGCCGGCTGCCACGGCGGCCCGGGTGATGTCCGTACCGGCGGATAAGTGACGTCCGGCATGGCGGACCTGACCGGTACCCCGCCACGTCCGGGGGGATTGCTGAGCGCAATGACTATTGCGCTCAGCAATCCCCCCGGCCCATTCAGGTCCTCGCAGATGCCCGCGTGTCAGGAGTCCCGGCGCCGGAGCAGTACGGCGAGCGCGATGCCGCGGCCGGGCTGTCGGAGGATGCGGGCTCAGCAGGGGGCGAGGGGCGCCGTGCGGTCGGCGCGCATGAACTCCAGCCGCAGTTTCGGGCTACGCGGCAGGAGGATCGCCACGCCGTCGGTGAAGTTCCACGTCGCGGGCAGGAAGACGTACTGGTCCGCGGACTGCACGATGAGCTTCAACCCGTCGTAGCGGAACCGGTAGGCGGCCTTGTCGTCGCGGCAGCGGGTCTCGCGGACGCCGGGGGCGGTCAGGCTGAGGCTGCTCTCGCTGTAGAGGACGGAGCTGGGCTGCTGGTCCAGGCGGGCCGCCAGCCGGTGGGCCCTCGTGCTTCCGGCGGCGGCGGCGTAGTCGCCTACGGCCCAGAACAGGCTCATGGAGACCAGGACGAACACGACCGCCCATTCGGCGATCGCGGCGGCACCGGGCCTGCCGGCGGCCGGGGCGGAGTTCAGCACCCTGGCGTAGGCGAGGAGGAGGACTCCCAGCGCCAGGCAGAGCGGCGGGACCGCCAGATAGCGCTCCAGCGTGGTGACGGTGAAGATGCTCGCGACCCCGGCCAGCATGAGGACGAGGCCGATCAGAACCATCGCCGGGACCGCGTAGCGCAGCAGGCGGGAACCGGCCCCGGCGGTGAGGCGGGCGCGCAGCGCGGCATGCGCCCACAGGGCGACGAGCCCGACCAGAGCGGCCACCGTGATGGGGATGAACAGCACGTTCTGGCTGCTCACGAGGTAGTCGGCGGTGGAGAAGCCGAACACCGTGGCGTTGACCCCGAACTCGTGGAAGAGCCAGTAGGTGTGGTTCCAGCCGAAGAAGTACAGCAGGGCGGTCAGCAGGCTCGTCGGCGCGACGACGGCGCCCAGGAGCTGCGCCAGCGTTCCCAGCCCCGCCGCCTGCGCGGCCTGCGGTTCCCCAGGATCCGGTGCGGTCATGACGGGGGCGGCTCCTCCTCGCCGGGCGCCGGCTCATCGGGCTGGGGCTCGTAGGGCTCGGGCTCGGGCTCGGGCTCGGGCTCCGGTTCGGGCTCCGGCTCGACCGGCGTCGGCTCGCCGCCGTTGCCGTTCTCACCGGCCAGGCAACCCGCCCCGGACACCAGGATGGTCAGGGTCGTTCCCCGGTCCACCTGCCGGCCCGCCTCCGGATCGAAGCCGAGGAACGTGCACGAGGAGTCCGCCTCGTCCTCCTGCACCTCGACGTCCAGGGTGAGGCAGACGGTGTCGTCGTCGCAGTTGCTCCTGACCTCTTCGGCGACGATGCCGCGTATCTCGTCGAGGCTGTCGAAACCCGTTCCCGGATTCGGGATGTCGGGCACGTTGACCGGCGAGATCGGCACCTGTCCGCCGGCGTTGGGGTCGCCGTCCTGACCGTCCTGACCGTCTGCTTGACCGTTCTGGCCGTCCTGATCACCCTCGTCCTGGCCGCCCTGCTCCCCCTGGCCGTTCTGTTCCCCCTGGCCGTCTTGCTCGTCCTGCCCGTCCTGCTCTCCCTGGCCGTCTTGCTGTCCTCGCCCGTCCTGCCCGTCCTGCCCGTTCTGTCCTTCTGTGGTGTTCCTGCCGTTCGAGACATCCGGGAGGTCTCCTCCTGCTCCGCCACCGCCGCATGCGGCCGCCGGAAAGCACAGGAGGAACGCGACGGCCAGGGCTGCCGGACGTCGTAGATCTGACATGTCCGGACCCCCGCCGATTACCAAGTCATTACATTTAGCGATATGTAAATCACTGTCGGTCATATGACATGTGCCCAGGTAGAGCACACTTGTAACTGAATTCGCATCCTTCGCGGGAGTGCGGGAGGAGCCCGGCGGTCTCCCGCGGTGCGAGTGCCGCGCGGAGGCCCGGCTGCCGGGCACGAAGGTGCGGATCGGGCCGGCGAGGGTGCGGTCCCACCGGCCGTCGCCTCACCGACGGATCTCATCGGCCGGGCGCCGGTGTGATCGCCGACGGGGCGGAGATCGGGTGGTAGCCGTACGGTAACGTCGCGGAAAAAGGAGCGAACCGAGGAGAGTGCGGATGAGCCGGTCGGTGCGGGTTGTCTGGGACGACGCGCTCATCTCCTACGACTTCGGCCCGGGGCATCCGCTCGCGCCCGTACGGGTCGAACTGACCATGGCGCTCGCCCGGGAGCTGGGCGTACTCGACGGCGTCAAGGTGACCGGCTGCGTGCCGGCCACCGACGAAGAGCTCGCACTGGTCCACAAGCGCGACTACATCGAGGCGGTCAAGCGGGTCTCCGCGACCGGACGGCCCGACCGTTCCGCCGGACTCGGCACCGAGGACAACCCCGCCTTCGCCGGGGTGCACGAGGCCTCGGCGCTCATCACCGGGGCGACCCTGGCCGCCGCCCGCGCGGTGTGGAGCGGCGAGGCGGAGCACGCGGTGAACGTCGCGGGCGGCCTCCACCACGCCATGGCGGCCACCGCGAGCGGTTTCTGCGTCTACAACGACCCGGCGGCGGCCATCGCCTGGCTGCTGACCCAGGGGGCCACCCGGGTCGCCTACGTGGACGTGGACGTGCACCACGGGGACGGTGTGCAGGCGCTGTTCTACGACGACCCCAGGGTGCTGACGATCAGCCTCCACGAGAGCCCGCGCACGCTCTTCCCGGGTACGGGCTTCCCCGAGGAGCGCGGGGCGGAGGGCACCGCGGTCAACGTGGCGCTGCCCGCCGGGTGCGGCGACGCCGGCTGGTTGAGGGCCTTCCACGCGGTGGTGCCGCCGCTGCTGCGGGAGTTCGCCCCCGAGGTCCTGGTGACCCAGCACGGCTGCGACGGCCACGCGCTGGACCCGCTGGCCCACCTGATGCTGAGCCTGGACGGCCAGCGCGCCACCTACGCCGCCCTGCACGAGCTGGCCCACGAGACCGCGGGCGGGCGGTGGATCGTGACCGGGGGCGGGGGCTACGAACTGGTCCAGGTGGTGCCCCGGGCCTGGACCCACCTGCTCGCCGAGGTCGCCGGGCACCCGCTCGACCCGGCGACGGCCACCCCGCAGACGTGGCGGGGGCTGGTCAGGGAGCGGACCGGCGAGACGCCGCCGCTCTCGATGACTGACGGAAGAGATCCGGAATTTCAAGATTTCTCTGCTGGTTATGACCCAGCAGACCCCATAGACCGGGCCATCCTGGCCACCAGGAAGGCCGTGTTCCCCTTCCACGGACTGGACCCGCTGCCGTGACCGCGCCGACCCCCGCGACCCCGCCGTCCCGCGACGAACTCAAAAACCACCTGGTCCGCACGCGGATCGCCGGTGACGTGGCGACCAGCAGGGAGAACAACCTCGACCACTACCGGTCGCTGGCCAACCGGGATCCGCACCACCTGTTCGGGCTGACCTTGGAGAGGGACTGGCCCTACCGGGACGTGCTGGAGCTGATGGCCAAGTCCGCGGGGGTGGTCGCCGACCCCGGCCACCGCGCGGGCCAGGACACCATCGACCCGGAGCGCACGATCGAGGCGACCGAGGCCATGGGTGACGTGATCGCCAGGGTGCTCCGCGCGGGGAGCCCGAAGATCCTCCTGGCCACCGGGCACCCCACCGGCTTGCTCACCATCCACCTGGCGCTGGCCAGACTGGTTCGGGAGAGGGGGGCGACCCTGATGGGCCCCGCCGAGAACTGGTCCTACTGGGGCTCCGGGTTCGGCCGCAAGCGCAAGATCCGGTATCTCGACGATGTGGCCATGCTGGACGACAAGGGCGCCTTCGTGCACACCCATGACCCGGCCCCGATGGAGGCCATGATCGCCGAGATGGGCGACGACCGTCCCGACCTGGTGATCGCCGACCACGGCTGGGCGGGAGCCGCCGGAGAGGCCGGGATCCTCACTGTGGGATTCGCCGACAGCAACGACCCGGCCCTGTTCGTCGGCGAGGCGGAGGGCAAGATCGCGGTGACCGTCCCCCTCGATGACAACGTGTTGCCGCGCGATTACTCTCCACTTATCCGGCACCTGGTCGAGAGGGTCGTGAGCGGCCTCTGAGACGTGGGTGACGCCAATCCGGCTGTCCCTATACGTCCTTTTCGCGCCTGTATTCCGCGAACCCCGACGAGCGTTTGCCAACTTTTTGGGGTTTGTGGGCGACTCTAATGAGAGACAGTTGGTCCGTTCCAAGATCAGTGCGAGGGGTGCGGACCAGCCGCTGGCCAGCAAGTTTCTGCGTTTTGCTGACATGGGACTGCGAAGACTGAGAAAATAGGGGGTTTGCGCGCTCGGAGTCCCGCCTTACGCTGACGGCAGTAGACGTGCGTGAGCGATGGCACCAGTGGGGATAACCCGGAAACACGTGCGGAAGAGGCGTCCGATGGGTGCAGGCGAAAGACCTCTCAGCGAGGTGAAGTTCCTGACGGTGGCAGAAGTGGCCACGGTCATGAGGGTGTCCAAGATGACGGTGTACCGGCTCGTGCACTCGGGCGAGCTGCCGGCCATCCGTGTCGGCCGGTCCTTCAGAGTGCCCGAGCAGGCGGTCCACGACTATCTCAGGGATGCCTACATCGAGGCGGGTTGAAGCGATCCATGAGTCCGGGTCCTCCGGCGGATCCGGTGTGCGAAGGACTCACGCTTCACTGGGGTAGCGACGTGCCGGTCACGTCGTGAGTTCGAGTGCCAGGGCTCCATGGCCCTGCTCCGGCGCGGGCGGAAGACGCGAGGGGCAGGGCCGGGGGCGATCCACAGCGGATCGCCGGTAGTCTGTTGAACCGGTGTGCTACGCGCGCCGGTTCGACAATCTCCGCTACCAGCTACCTGGGGGTCCCGTGGGCTCTGTGATCAAGAAGCGCCGCAAGCGTATGGCGAAGAAGAAGCACCGCAAGCTTCTCAAGAAGACCCGTATTCAGCGGCGTAACAAGAAGTAGCAACGCGGATCTGCGAGGCGTCGATGACCCATACCGTGCTTGTCACCGGGGTCTCGCGCCACATCGGCGCCCGAGTGGCGAGCGTTCTCGCGGCTGACCCGGATGTCGACCGGGTCATCGGAGTGGACACGGTGCCGCCGCCTTCGCTCTCACGTGATGGCGGCGTCCCTCTCGGCCGGACGGAGTTCGTCCGCGTCGATCTGCGCAGTCCCGACATCGCCCAGGTGATCGCGGCCGCCGACATCGACACCGTCGTTCACATGAGCCTGGTGAGCGCTCCCCCGAGGAGCGGTGGCCGCGCGCTCATGAAGGAGCACAACGTCATCGGCACCATGCAACTGCTCGGTGCCTGTCAGCGGTCCGCGACGATCCGCCGGGTCGTCGTGCGTTCCACCACCGCGGTGTACGGCTCCTCGCCGCGCGACCCGGCGGTCTTCACCGAGGACGCCGAGCCCGGCGAGTCCCCCACCCACGGCTACGCCAAGGACGCCTCCGAGGTGGAGGGCTACGTCCGAGGCTTCGCCAGGCGGCGCCGGGACGTCAGCGTGTCGACGCTCAGGTTCGCCAACTTCATGGGGCCGGGGGTCGACTCGCCGCTGACCCGCTACTTCTCCCAGCCGGTGCTGCCGAGGGTGCTCGGGTTCGATCCCCGGCTGCAGTTCGTCCACGAGGACGACGCGGTCGAGGTGCTGCGCCGGATGGCGATGGAGGACCACCCCGGCACGTTCAACGTGGCCGGGGACGGTGTGCTGCTCCTGTCACAGTGCGTACGGCGGGCCGGCCTGCTCTCGCTGCCGCTGCCCGCTCAGGCTTTCGGCCTCCTGGGCGACCTCGCCCGCGGGGTCGGGATGGCGAACTTCTCCCCCGAGCAACTCCGCCTGATGTGCCACGGCCGCGTGGTGGACACCACCCGGCTGACCGCCGTCCTGGGCTGGAAGCCCAAGTTCTCCACGGGTGCCGCCTTCGAGGACTTCCTCCGCGCCCGCGGCCTGGCCGGAGGGTTTCCCTCCGGCGTACTGGACACGCTGTCCCATATGGTGGCGAGATGAGAGAGACGGCCGGCACCGGCGAGGAGTCCCGCGAGGCCCAGGTGATCCCCATCGACCGGGCCCGCTCCTCGTACGACCCGCCGTCCGGCCCGGACGGCGACGACCGCCTCGCCGAGCTGCTGGCGTTCCTGCGGCGCCGCCTCACCGGGGAGTACGAGGTCGACGAGTTCGGCTTCGACGCGGAGCTCACCGACAAGGTGCTCCTGGAGCTCATCCGCCCGCTCTACCGGCACTGGTTCCGCGTCGAGACCGTCGGCGTCGAGAACGTGCCGGGCGACTCCGGGGCCCTCGTCGTCGCCAACCACTCGGGCACCGTTCCGGTGGACGCGCTCATGCTCCAGGTGGCCCTGCACGACGACCACCCCGGCCGCCGCGCGCTGCGCCTGCTCGGCGCCGACCTGGTCTACCAGCTCCCGCTGCTCGGCCACCTGGCGCGCAAGACCGGCCACACCCTGGCCTGCCGGGAGGACGCCGACCGGCTCCTGCGCAAGGGCGAGCTCGTCGGGGTCTTCCCCGAGGGGTTCAAGGGCGTCGGCAAGCCGTTCTCGGAACGGTACAAGCTCCAGAGGTTCGGCCGCGGGGGGTTCGTCGCCTCGGCGATCCGGGCCGGGGTCCCGATCGTCCCCTGTGCGATCGTGGGAGCCGAGGAGATCTATCCGAAGATCGGCGACCTGCGCTTCCTCGCCCGGGCCCTGGGCCTGCCGTACCTGCCGGTCACCCCGCTGTTCCCCTGGCTCGGCCCGCTCGGTCTGGTCCCGCTCCCGTCCAAGTGGATGATCGGCTTCGGCGAGCCCATCCGCACCGACGAGTACGACCCGTCCGACGCCGACGACCCGATGCTGGTCTTCAACCTCACCGACCAGGTCCGGGAGGTCATCCAGCAGCAGCTGAACGAGCTGCGCCTGCGGCGGGGGCACGCCTTCCCCCCGTTCTTCTGAACGCCCGTCCCCGCCGGTCGCCCCCGTCGTCACGGCCGCGACCGCTCGTCCGGGCTGCCGGCTCGCCTCGCTCGCGCCTTTCCCGGGCGATTTTTATTAGCCGCAGAGTCTAACAACGAGTGCTTTCGGTCGGTATGGTGTGGTCAGCACTGAGCTTCCGAGCAGGGGGAGTGGGGCATGGGCGCACGCCGTACCGCGACGAGGGCCGCGATCGCCGGGCTGGCGGCAGGGGTGGCGCTGGGCGTCGCCCGGCGGCGACGGGAGCGGGGGCGGTCCGGTGCGGCGCTCGGCGGGCACCGCGGACGGCCGGTCACCGTCGTCACCGACGACGGCGTCCAGCTCGCGGTGGACGTCGAGGAGGCCGGGTCACCCGAGTTCGCCGTGGTGTTCGCGCACGGCTGGGTGATGAACCGGCACTGCTGGCACTTCCAGCGGGAGGCGTTCAAGGGCGAGGCGACTCTCGTCTTCTACGACCAGCGCGGGCACGGAGCCTCGTCGGCCGGGGCGTTCGACGCCTGCACCGTCGACCGGCTGGGGGACGACCTCGCCGCCGTGATCGAACAGGCCGTGCCCGAAGGGCTGCCGGTGGTGCTGGTCGGACACTCGATGGGCGGGATGACGATCATGGCCTTCGCCGGGCGGCACCCCGAGGTGCTGGCCGCGCGGGTGGCCGGGGTGGCGCTGCTCAGCACGTCCTCCGGGCAACTGCGGGAGAGCACGTTCGGGCTGCCGGGGCCGATCGGGCGCCTCGCGCCGGTCGTCACCCCGGTCGTGTTCGATCGCATGCTGGCCCGTGCCGCGCTCATCGACCGCAGAACCGCGATCAAGACGCGCACCAACCTGCCGGTGACCCGCTACGTCGCCTTCGGGCCCGGCGCCCGCCGCGAGCACGTGCGGTTCGTCAACGCCATGGCAGCCGCCACGCCGACCGAGGTGATGGTCGGCTTCTTCAACGACTTCCTCGTCCACGACAAGCTCAAGGCGCTGGCCGCCCTCGGCTCGGTGGAGACCCTGGTCATGGTCGGCTCACGCGACCGCATGACGCCCCGGGTGCACAGCGACCGCATCGCTGAGGCGGTGCCCGGGGCCCGCCTCCAGGTCATCCCCGGCGCCGGCCACATGATCGGCCTGGAGCACCCCGAGGCCGTCAACCGGGCCCTGTCCGGCCTGTTCGACCGGGCCCTGTCCGGCTGGGCGCCGACCGCGGGTCAGAGCGAGCGGTAGTGGCGGCGCAGGGCGATGGCGGCGGCCACGCCGCCCGCCACGGCTCCGGCCCCGGCGGCGATGGGAAGGCCGACCATCGTGGCCTTGCGGCCGGTCCTGAAATCCCTGATCTCCCACTTGCTGTCCCTGGCGTGCTCCCGCAGCTCCGCGTCGGGGTTGATCGCGGTGGGGTGGCCGACCAGGGAGAGCAGCGGCAGGTCGTTGGCGGAGTCGCTGTAGGCCGAGCAGCGCGTCAGGTCGAGCCCCTCCCGGCGGGCCAGCGCCCGTACGGCCTCCGCCTTGGCCGGGCCGTGCAGCAGGTCGCCGACCAGGCGGCCGGTGTAGACGCCGTCCACGGTCTCGGAGACGGTGCCGAGCGCACCGGTGAGACCGAGCCGCTGGGCGATCACGCGGGCGAGCTCGACTGGCGTGGCGGTGACCAGCCAGACGCGCTGGCCGGCGTCCAGGTGGCTCTGAGCGAGGGCGCGGGTGCCGGCCCAGATGCGGTCGGCCATGGCCTCGTCGTAGATCTCCTCGCCGAGGCGGACGATGTCCTCCACCCGGTTGCCCGCCACGAACGCCAGCGCGGTCTCCCGCGCCTTGGCGATGTGATCGGGGTTCTCGTCGCCGCGGACGCGGAAGAGCGCCTGGCCGAGCGCGAACCTCACCAGATCCTTGGTGGTGAACAGGCCCCGGGAAGCCAGGCCGCGGGCGAAGTGGTAGATCGAGGCGCCGCGCATCATGGTGTTGTCGACGTCGAAGAAGGCGGCGGCGGTCGGATCGGGATCGGCCATCGGCATGGCGACGGCCGCCGCGGCCGCCACCTCTCCGGCCGCCTGTGCCTCGCTCCGTCGTCGCATCAGCCGCTTCATAGCATCTCAGCTTAACTGGCACAGGTGGGTGAAATCGGTATACGTCACGTTAGCGCGATGTGACGTTTCGCGTATCCCTCACCCGGGTGGGGCCAGGCCCTCGATGTAGTTGAGGTACCCGCTGGCCCTGCGCTGGTCCTCCTCGTCCATCTTGGGGAGCATCCCCTCGATCTGGTTGCGCTGCTTCTGGACGAAGCGCTTGAGGTTCCCGGTGGCCTTCGCGTCGTCGCGCCGCACCCGGGTGAGGGCGGTGACCGCGGACCGGGTGGTGTCCTCCATCTCCTTGAGGGTCTGGCCCACCAGCCGGCTGTCGGAGCGGGTGGCGGAGCCGAGCAGCTCCTCGACCTCGTCGGCCCGCGTGGAGGCGGAGCTGAGTTCGCGGTCGGCCCGCTCGGCCTCGGTGGCGCTCAGGCTGAGCATGGTGTTCTCGGCGGCGCGCTTGAGCGGGTAGAGCGTGTCGCCGGGAACCGACCGGTAGGTGGCCAGGCCCGCGGCCACCATGCCGACGGCCAGCCCCAGACTCAGCAGCCGGGGGAGGAACGACAGGCGTGCGCGGGGCCCGCCCCGCCCGGCCGCGGCCTCGGCGGTGAGATCGGCGGTGAGATCGGCGGCGGGAGCGGCGCCGGGGACGGAGCCCGTCTCCTCGCGCGGCGCATTCACGAGGCGTTCCCGCAGCTCGGCCCGGAACTCCGGACGGGGCGCGGCTCCGGGCACATGGGCGCCGAGCTGCGACACGCGGCGCTGGACGCGTGTCCGCGACCTCCGAGAGATTCCGGGCAGCCACTTACCCATGAGCACTCCCTGCTGCCCCAGGACGATGATCCATCGGTGCTATCTGCCTAACGACGGCTCGCCATCGAGGTTACGCGGGACCCCGCCGCCGGCACGCCGACGACGAGGTCAGTCGAGGTCCGAGTCCAGCACCCGGGCGAGCGCTCGGATGGCGCGGAACTGCAGTGCCTTGATGGCGCCACTCTTCTTCCCCATGATGAGCGCGGTCTCGGCCAGGGACATGCCGTGCAGGAAGCGCAGGACCACGCACTCCTGCTGCTCGGGGCGGAGGGTGCGGACGGCGCTGAGCACCCGGTGGTTGACCATCGCGGTGACGACGGCGTTCTCGGGGATGTGCGGACCGTCGAGCGGCGTCTCGAACACCTCGGCGGTCGAGACCTCCAGCCGGTAGCGACCGGACTTGAAATGGTCGGTGACGAGATTCCTGGCGATGGTCACGAGCCAGGCCCCGAAGTCACGTCCTTGCCAAGTGAAGTCGGCGATTCGGCGAAGGGCGCGGAGGAAGGTCTCGCTCGTGAGATCCTCGGCGAGCGGGTGGGATCCGACCCGGAGAAGGATATAGCGGTAGACCAGGTCGAGATACCGGTCGTAGAGCGTGCCGAACGCCTCCGTGTCTCCTGTCTTGGCGCGGAGGACGAGGGTGCGCAGTTCCTCCGAGGTGTCCTCGTGCACGAGGAGGTCGACGCTGCGGACGGGTTGGGTCACCCCGGCGGTGGTGGGGAGCGGCCCGGCGATCGGCCACGTGTCTGGCATCCGGTGTCCCTGGGGAGAAAGGGTGCGGCGTGCCCGCCCACTCTAGAAATCATCAGGAAATTCCACAATCCACTTGGTGCTGTCGTGACTGCGGGTAGTCGGCATATACGGTGTGACGCCGGATGTGTCCGGATCCGGGTCGCGGGGGCGCGGTCACCGGTTCGGCTACCGGTCGAGGGGCAATGTCCGGCAGCATTGGAGACACCATGGAAGTCCTCGTCGCCGTTATCGCGTCCGTCGGAGCCCTGCTCGCCGCCATCGCCACGGTCGCTCTGCTCAGCAGGTTCCGCGGTGAGCCCAGAGGCTGGCTGGCCGCCTGGAGCGTCGCCACCGCGTCGCTGTGCGTGTCACTCGGCGTAGTCGCCGCAGGTCACCTGAGCGGATTCGGGACAGTCACATTCCGCGTCTACCAGTTGTCCGGTTCGTTGCTGGCCCCGGTGTGGCTGGCGGCCGGAGTGATGCAGCTGCTGGCGCGGACGTTCACGGTCCGCCTGATCTCGTGGCTGTTCGGGGGTGCCTTCACCGTCATCGCCCTGGTGATCATGATGGTCGACCCGGTGCTGCGGGAGGCGAGCTTCGCCAAGACCCTTCCGGTCGCCGGCCAGCACTGGGGCGTCCCGCCGGCCTACCTGCTCCTGGTCGCCCACGCGGTCGTCGCGCTGATCCTGCTGGGCGGTCTCGTGCTGGCCGTCATGCGCTGGCGCAGCGGGGACGACTACGACGCCGACAACATGCACGCGCTCCTGGTCCTCGGCCCCACGGGTCTCGCACTGGCCGGAGCCGTCAGCTTCCCCGTGGCGGGGATGCTGACGGTGCTGCTGCTCCTCGTCACCGCCGCCGCCGTCTGGTACGCCGTGCTCCGCCCTCTCGCGCCCTACGAGGACGAGGACGAGGACGACCTCGACGACGACTGGGACGACCAGCGCCCGAGCCGCCGTCCGATGCCCGACCCCGCCCGAGACGTCCAGGTCGCGGGCCGCAGCATGCCGGTCGAGCCCTCCCCGCAGCTGGTGCCCGAGCAGTCCGCCCGCCGTTCCGGCCTCGGCGACCTCGTCGCCGAGTACCGCGCAGGAGAGCAGAACGTCGACTACGCGGCGCGCATGCAGGGGGACCCGCCACGCGACGACCCGTTCGGCGGCCCCGCCACCGGCACCTTCATGGCCGGTGAGTACGGCATGCCGTCCGCCGGCCATCCGGCCGGCGGCGACGACCGCGGCCGGAACCTCCCGATGACCGGTCAGTTCGGCATGCCGCCCGCCGACCCGCCCCTCAACGGTCCGGTGACCGGCGAGTACGGCATTCCCGACATCGCCTCCGGTGAGTACGGCAGGCGCGAGCAGGGCTACGGCGTCCAGCCGGGCGTCCAGCCCGGTGCCCAGCCGGGCGTCCAGCCCGCGGCCAGCCTCCGCCCGATGCCCGCGGACCAGGCGTTCGGCACCTCGCCGGCCGCGGCCTATCCGGGGCCGGTCGCCGAGCGGCCCGGCGGCGCGAACGGCTCCAGCCGGCCGTCGCCGAGCATCTTCGGCCTGCTGACCGTGTTCACCCTGATCGACGGCACCGGAGAGATGTTCGACCGGCTGGCCGAGGAGACGGTCGACGCCGTCCGCCAGGGCGAGCCCGACACCCTCGTCTACACCTGCCACTCGGTGAAGTCCGCCCCGCTCCAGCGCATCGTCTACGAGATCTACCGTGACGAGGTCGCCTACGCCGACCACCAGCGCCAGGCCCACGTGGAGCGGTTCGTCGCCGAGCGGCAGAACATGGTGCTCGCCACCAACGTCATCGAGCTCAACGTGAACGCGGCGAAGGTGCTCCCGCTGCCGATGGCCTTCAAGATCTGACACCGGCCTCGCGGATCCCGCCCGGGATCCGCGAGGCCGGTGTCAGGCGCCGAGCGCGGCGCGCAGGCGCTTCTCGTCGACGCGCCAGAAGTCGTGCTGGACGCCGTCGACGAGAGTGACGGGAATCATCTCCCAGTATTTCTCCTGGTCCTCCTCGGAGGCGGTGATGTCGCGCTCCTCCCAGGGGACGCCCAGATCCGTGGCGACCCGCTCGATCACGGCCCGCGCGTCGTCGCACAGGTGACAGCCGGGCTTTCCGAGCAAAGTGATGCGGTGGTCCTGCGGTGCCATGCCCGCAACGCTAGCGCGGTGAGGGACCGCCCGGCGTCGCACCTGCCGTCGCGTGCACGGCCGTACGAGCACCGGCCACTGAACACTCACTTTGTGCATCGGTTCACAAAGGGACTAACCTGGATGACAGTGGCCTCACCTCGTCATCCGTCGCGTCCGGGCCGCGCCGGTCGCCTGTCCCCCTGGAGCTCCGGCACGTGATCCGCCGTCTGTCCCAAGCCCGTGAACGTGGCATCCCCGAGGCGACCGTCGCCCGGCTGCCGCTCTACCTGCGGGCGTTGAACGGCATGGCCGAGCGGGGTCTGGCGACCGTGAGCTCCGAGGACCTGGCCGTCGCCGCGGGCGTGAACTCGGCCAAGCTCCGCAAGGACCTCTCCCACCTGGGTTCCTACGGCACGCGCGGAGTCGGCTACGACGTCGAGTATCTGATCTACCAGATCTCCCGCGAGCTGGGCCTGACCCAGGACTGGGCCGTGGCCATCGTCGGGGTCGGCAACCTCGGGCGGGCCCTGGCCAACTACGGGGGCTTCGTCTCCCGCGGATTCCGGGTCGCCGCGCTCCTCGACGCCGACCCCGAAGTGGTGGGCGACCGTATCGCGGGATTGAATGTGGAGCACATCGACGAGCTGGAAGCCGTGATCAGGCGGCGGGGAGTGTCGATCGTGGTGCTCGCGACGCCGGCCGCGGCGGCCCAGCAGGTGGCCGACCGGGTCGTCGCCGCGGGGATCACCAGCATCTTGAACTTCGCCCCCGTCGTGCTTTCCGTGCCCGAAGGCGTCGATATCCGTAAGGTCGACCTATCGATTGAACTGCAGATCCTCGCGTTCCACGAGCAACGCAAGACGGATCGGATGACTGGGGGGCCCGCGATGGCCGAGGAATGGCCCGAGGCGGTGGACCTGTGATCTCACACAGGGCGAGAGAAGGCCGCCGCGTGCCGGACGGGTGCGGGGTGCCCGGCGGCGTGTTCGCGAGCGCGGGTTCCGAGCCGCAGGCCGAGGAGAGCGAGGCCGTATGAGCGTGATCGTTGTCGGGCTGAGCCACCGGACGGCCCCGGTGGCCCTGCTGGAGCGGGTGTCCGTCTCCGGCGACGCGCTGGCCAAGCTGCTCCACGACGTCCAGCAGACCGGGTGCGTCGCGGAGACCATGGTCGTCTCGACCTGCAACCGGGTCGAGGTCTACGCCGTCGTGGACCGCTTCCACGCCGTGGTCACCGAGGTCTCCACGCTGCTCAGCGTGCACTCGGGCGTTCCGGTGGAGCAGCTCGCGCCCCACCTGTACGTGCACTACGAGGACCGCGCCGTCGAGCACCTGTTCTCGGTCGCCGCCGGCCTGGACTCCATGGTCGTCGGCGAGGGGCAGATCCTCGGCCAGATCCGCCAGGCGCTCAGGCTCGCCCAGGAGCAGGGCACGCTCGGCACGACACTCAACGAGCTCGTCCAGCAGGCGCTGCGGGTGGGCAAGCGCTCCCACGCCGAGACGGGCATCGACCGCGCCGGCGCGTCCCTCGTCGGCGTGGGCCTGACCCTCGCCGAGCGCGTCCTCGGCCCGCTCCGGGACCGGCGGGCCCTGGTGGTCGGCGCCGGCTCGATGAGCGCCCTGTCGGCCGCGACCCTGCAGCGGGCGGGCGTCACCGACATCGTGGTGGTCAACCGGACCCACGAGCGCGCCGTACGGCTGGCGCAGACGGTCGGCGGCCGGGCGGCCGGTTTCGGCGACCTGGCCGCGGAGCTCGCCGAGGCCGACCTGGTCATCTCCTGCACCGGTGCCACCGACGTGGTCATCACGGCGGACATGGTCACGCCCGGAGAGACGTTCCTGCTCGACCTCGCCCTGCCCCGGGACGTGGACCCCGCGGTACGACGGCTGCCCGGCGTCACCCTCGTGGACCTGGAGTCCATGCAGGAGGGGGCGGCCGACACCGGGGCCGACGACGGCGGCCGCGCCGAGGCGGTGACCGCGGTGCGCGGGATCGTCGCCGAGGAGGTCGCGGCCTACCTGTCGGCCGAGCGGGCCGCGCGGGTGACGCCGACCGTGATCGCGCTGCGGAGCAAGGCGGCCGAGGTGGTGGAGGCGGAGCTCGGGCGGCTCGTCGGACGGGTCCCGGAGATCGACGGGCGGATCCGCGACGAGGTCGCGCAGACCGTCAGGCGCGTGGTCGACAAGCTGCTCCACGAGCCCACCGTGCGTGTCAAACAGCTCGCGGAGTCCCCTGCGGGCGATCATTATGCGGAAGCGTTGCGAGAGCTGTTCAATCTGAACCCGAAGGTGCCCGACGCGGTCAGACGCGTCGAGACGATCGACATGGAGGTGGACCGGTGACGGGGGCCCTGCGAATGGGAACGCGCCGGAGCCTCATGGCGACGACGCAGTCGGGACTGGTCGCGGCCCGCCTCACCGAGCTGACCGGCCGGGCGGTGGAGCTCGTCGGCGTGACCACCTTCGGCGACGTGACCAAGGCCGACCTCACGCAGCTCGGCGGGACCGGCGTCTTCGTCAGCGCACTGCGCGACAAGCTGATCGAGGGCGAGGTCGACTTCGCGGTGCACTCGCTGAAGGACCTGCCCACCACGCCCGATCCGCGCGTGGTCATCGCCGCGATCCCGCCGCGCGACGACCACCGGGACGCCCTGGTCGCCGGGGCGAAGCTGGCCGATCTGCCGCCCGGTGCGAGGATCGGCACGGGATCACCGCGAAGAATCGCCCAGCTTCGCATGCTCCGTCCTGATATCGAGTGCGTCCCGATCCGGGGCAACGGTGAGACCCGGATCGGCAAGGTGACCTCCGGCGAGCTGCACGGGGTCGTCCTGGCCGCGGCCGGGCTCCGGCGACTCGGCCGGGAGAGCGAGGTCGCCCAGCTCTTCGAGGTCGACGAGATGCTGCCGGCCCCCGGGCAGGGTGCGCTGGCCGTGGAGGTCAGGGCCGACCGGGCCGACCTCCTGGAGCTGCTGGGCGTGCTCGACGACCCCGTCACCCGCGCCGCCGTCGCCGCCGAGCGCGCCGTGCTCAACGCCCTGGAGGCGGGTTGCGCCGCTCCGGTGGGTGCGTACGCGACCGTCAACGGGCAAGATCTGAACCTGACCGCGGCCGTCGTCGCCATCGACGGCGGTCACGCGGTGCGCAAGTCCACCGCCGGGACCTCTTCGGCGCCCATGGATCTCGGTCGCGACCTCGCGGCCGAGATGATCGCCGAAGGGGCAGGCACGTTGATAGGGGAGCAAGCACATTGAGCTCCGGAAGCACCACCTTCGAGCACCCCGCCGGGTTCGTCGCCTTCGTGGGCGCGGGACCGGGTGACGAGGGCCTGCTCACGCTGCGCGGGGCCGACCTGCTGGCGAAGGCCGATGCCGTCGTGCTCGACCAGGAGGCGTACGGCCCGCTGCTGCGCCACTGCCGGGAGGGCGTCGAGATCGTCGACGCGGCCGAGGAAGGCGCGGTCTCGCTGAGGGCCGTCGACGCGGCCAAGGCGGGACGCGGCGTCGTACGGCTGTGCGCAGGCGACCCGATGTTCTTCTCCTCGATCACCGAGGAGGTCGCGTCCTGCGTCAGGGCGGAGGTGGACTTCGAGATCGTGCCGGGGGTTCCGCCGGCGACGGCGGTGCTCACCTACGCGGGCATCCCCGCGGCGGTGTCGGTGCCCGAGTTCAGGGTCGTGGACGCGACGATGGTCGACGACTGGAGCGCGCACGCGGCCGGGGCGGGCACCCTGGTGATCTACAACGGGGTCGCCGAAGCGGTGGCGATCGGCAAGGCGCTCGTCGCCGCGGGCCGTCCGGACTCCACTCCGGTCGCGATCAGCAGCGCGGGCACCACGACGGAGCAGTACACCGTGGTGACCACGCTCGGCCGGATGGCGCCCGACCTCAAGCACGCCGGGATGACCGAGCCCGCGCTGATCGTGGTCGGCGAGGCCGTCGGCATGCGCGACCGGCTCTCGTGGTTCGAGACCAAGCCGCTGTTCGGCTGGCGGGTGCTGGTGCCCAGGACCAAGGAGCAGTCCGCGGGCCTGGTCGAGCAGCTGCGCTCCTACGGCGCCGTGCCCGAGGAGGTTCCGACGATCTCCGTGGAGCCGCCCAGGACCCCGCAGCAGATGGACCGGGCGATCAAGGGACTGGTCACCGGCCGCTACGAGTGGGTGGCGTTCACCAGTGCCAACGCGGTCAAGGCCGTCCGCGAGAAGTTCGAGGAGTACGGCCTGGACGCCCGCGCCTTCGCCGGGCTGAAGGTCGCCGCCGTGGGCGAGGCCACCGCTCGCGCCCTGGTGGAGTTCGGTGTGAAGCCGGATCTGATGCCCTCGGGTGAGCAGTCGTCGGAGGGCCTGCTGGCCGAGTGGCCGCCGTACGACTCCATGCTGGACCCGATCAACCGGGTCCTGCTGCCGCGTGCCGACATCGCCACCGAGGCGCTGGTCGCGGGCCTCACCGAGCTCGGCTGGGAGTGCGACGACGTCACCGCCTACCGGACCGTGCGCGCGGCCCCGCCGCCCGCCCCGATCCGCGAGGCGATCAAGAGCGGCGGCTTCGACGCGGTGCTGTTCACCTCCTCCAGCACGGTGCGCAACCTGGTGGGGATCGCCGGCAAGCCGCACAACGTCACGGTCATCGCCGCGATCGGCCCGCAGACCGCCAAGACGGCCGAGGAGTTCGGCCTGCGCGTCGACGTGATGGCCGACAAGGCGTCGGCTTCGGCCCTCGCAGCCGCGCTGGCCGAGTATGGTGCCAAGCAGCGGCAGGCCGCACTGGCCGCCGGAGACGTCCCACGCAGGCCCTCCCAGAACAGGCGAGGAGCCCGACGCCGCGCCAAGTGACGGCCGCGCCAGGCGGCCGTCGCGCCACATGATCCCAGGGGAGAGACCGTCATGACCGCCCAGTTCCCCGCTGCGCGTCCCCGCAGGCTCCGCCGTACCGCGCCGATGCGCCGGATGGCGGCCGGAACCCGGTTGCACCCGGCGGAGCTGGTGCTGCCGATGTTCGTGAAGGAGGGCATCGGCGAGCCCAACCCGATCGGCTCGATGCCCGGCGTGTTCCAGCACACCCGTGACTCGCTGCGCAAGGCCGCCCACGAGGCGGCCGAGGCGGGGGTCGGCGGGCTGATCCTGTTCGGCATCCCCGCGGTGAAGGACGCGCGGGGTTCGGCCGGCGACGACCCGGCAGGGATCGTCCAGCAGGCGGTGGCGGACCTGGTCTCCGACGTCGGCGACACGATGGTCGTGATGACCGACACCTGCCTGGACGAGTTCACCGACCACGGCCACTGCGGAATCCTGACGGCCGCGGGCGAGGTCGACAACGACGCCACCCTGGAGCGTTACGCGGCCGTCGCGGTGGCCCAGGCACGGGCGGGCTCGCAGGTCATCGCGCCGAGCGGGATGATGGACGGCCAGGTCGCCGCCATCCGAGCGGCGCTGGACGGCAACGGCTTCGAGCAGGTCCCGGTCCTGGCCTATTCGGCGAAGTACGCCTCCGCGCTCTACGGCCCGTTCCGCGACGCCGCCGAGTGCGCGCCGCAGTTCGGTGACCGCAGCGCCTACCAGCAGGACCCCGCCGGCCCGGTCGGCGAGGCGCTGCGGGAGGTCCGGCTCGACCTGGCCGAGGGCGCCGACGCGGTGATGGTCAAGCCCGCCCTGCTCTACCTCGACATCCTGCGCCAGGTTCGCGACCTGGTGGACGTGCCGGTGGCGGCCTACCAGGTCAGCGGAGAGTACGCCATGATCGAGGCCGCGGCGGCGAACGGCTGGATCGACCGGGACAGGGCGATCATGGAGTCGCTGGTCGCGATCCGCCGCGCCGGCGCCGACATGATCCTCACCTACTGGGCGACCGAGGCGGCGCGCAGGCTGTGTTGATGGGGCGTGCTGCGCACGGCCGGCTCGGGGATTGTGTTCATGGCGACGCTGGCGCCCCCGAGCGGGCTGCGGGCGCTCTCTGGGAGAGGGGTGAGATGCTTCGCACATGCCCAGAACTGGGGGTTTGCCACCTGTCGGTGGGAAGCGTGCGTTAGAGTGCGAAGACCGGTGCGGATGTGTCCTAGGTGGCGTAGACCTCTGAGTGTCTCCCTTTGTCAACCAAAAGACGGATATGTCACCGCATCCGGGTATGACGCGGGAACGCGGACGACGGAGGACGCAATGGTGGGGGTACCGCTGGCTCGTCGCACCAGACGACGGGCTCATCCGAAACAACAGATGATCACGTCTGTGCTGGAGTACGCCTCGCTGGGCTGGGCGAGCTGCCTGGGCGCGCGGCCGCTCAGGAACGGTCCGCGCGCCTGCTCCTGCGACCGGGTCGGCTGTCCCGACGCGGGCAACCATCCGCTCTCGCGCGCCTGGCAGATGCAGGCCACGACCGACCCCGCCCTGCTCACCCACTGGTGGCAGAGCGAGCCCGAGGCGAACGTGGTCCTTCCCACGGGACGCGTCTTCGACGTCTTCGACGTACCGCTGGCCGCCGGGCTCACCGCCCTGGCGGCCATGGACTCCGCCGGAGCGGCCTCGGGCCCGGTCGCCGCAAACGGTGACCGGGTCCTGTTCTATGTGGCCACCCGCAACACCTCCGAGGACGAGGACGAGTGGTGGTCCTGCTCCCTCGACTACGGGCCCTCGGCCATCGAGGACATGCCCGGCCTGCGCTGGCACTGCCGAGACAGCTACGTCCTCGCTCCGCCCTCCGTCCTGCCGACCGGCCAGCCGGTCTCCTGGCTCCGCGCCCCGGACGGCCGCCCGCTGCCCGACCCGCTTCGCATCCTCGACGTTCTCGCCGACGCCTGCGAGTGACCCGGCCGACGCCTGCGAGCGCCTCGCCGAGGTTGAGCTCTCCTCTCCCGTTACCGGCGGTCCTCCCGTTCCATGGGCCGGCCGCGCCGTCACTGTGAACCCGTGACGGGAACCCGGCCCTCCGGCCCGTAATCTGGGACGGTGAGCCGTACTGAGAACTCCGAGGACCTGTTCGCCCGCGCCCGCGAGATCGTCCCGGGAGGTGTCAACTCCCCGGTCCGCGCCTTCGGCGCCGTCGGCGGCACGCCCCGGTTCATGGCCTCCGGCCAGGGGCCGTACATCACCGACGTCGACGGCAACCGCTACGTCGACCTGGTCTGCTCATGGGGGCCGATGATCCTCGGGCACCGGCACCCGGACGTGGTCGAGGCCCTGCAGGAGGCGCTCGCCCAGGGCACCTCGTTCGGCACCGCCACGCCCGGCGAGGTCGAGCTCGCCGAGGAGATCGTCGCGCGGATGGCCCCGGTGGAGAAGGTCCGGCTGGTCAGCTCCGGTACCGAGGCCACCATGTCCGCGGTACGGCTGGCGCGCGGCTTCACCGGCCGCTCCAAGGTGGTCAAGTTCGCCGGCTGCTACCACGGCCATGTGGACGCCCTGCTCGCCTCGGCCGGATCCGGCCTGGTCACCTTCGGCCTGCCCGACACCCCCGGGGTGACCGGCGCCTCGGCCGCCGACACCGTGGTCCTGCCGTACAACTCCGTCGAGGCCGTGGCCGAGGCGTTCGCCGCGTTCGGCGGCGAGATCGCCTGCGTGATCACCGAGGCGTGCCCGGCCAACATGGGCGTCGTCCCGCCGGTGGACGGGTTCAACGCCAAGCTTCGCGAGCTGTGCACCGCGCACGGCGCGCTGCTGATCGTCGACGAGGTGCTGACCGGCTTCCGGGTGTCGAGGTCAGGATGGTACGGCCTCGACCCGGTGGACGCCGACCTGATGACCTTCGGCAAGGTCATGGGCGGCGGCCTGCCCGCCGCGGCGTTCGGCGGCAGGGCCGACGTGATGGCCCATCTCGCCCCCGAGGGCCCGGTCTACCAGGCGGGCACTCTGTCCGGCAATCCGCTGGCGTGCGCCGCAGGTCTGGCCACGCTGCGCGCCTGCGACGACGAGGTCTACGACCGGGTGGACGCCTCCGCCCTGGTGATCGGCCGCGCCGCCGCCGACGCGCTGGCCGCCGCCGGGGTGCCGCACCGCCTGCAGCGCGCGGGCAGCCTGTTCTCGGTCTTCTTCACCGAGGACCGGGTCACCGACTTCGCCACGGCGCAGACCCAGAACACCGCCGCCTACCGGGCCTTCTTCCACGCCATGCTGGAGCAGGGCGTCTACCTGCCCCCGTCGGCCTACGAGGCGTGGTTCCTGTCGGCCGCCCATGACGACGAGGCCCTGTCACGGATCGCCGAGGCCCTCCCCATCGCCGCCAAAGCCGCCGCCCAGGCGCTCTGAGCGGGTTCGGCGGACCCGGTCCCCGGCCCCATGGGCCGGGGGCGTTCTCTCCCGGCGTCGCGGATGGTCACCGGACGCTGATCTTCGCGGACGTCACCGGGAGCAGGTCGGCGGTGGCGGGCACCACGACCTGGTACGTGCCGCGGGACAGCCTGCCGACGGTGTGGTACGCGCCGTGTGAGACGGTCACCGTTCTCACGGTGCGCCACCCGCCGCGGGAGTACTGCTGCACCCGCACGCGCTGCTTCTGCGGCGAGTCGACCCTGAAGGCCAGCCGCTGCTTTCCGCCCGCCGCCGTCACCCTCGGCCGGACCAGGACCGTTGCGGTCGGGCTGGTGCTGGCCTGCGCGATCGCGGTACCGGTGAACCGCGCGTATGCGAGGATCCCGGCGTTCACGCGCAGTGAGATGGCGGCGGTGCCGTCGTGGACGGCCACGTTCGCGCAGGTGTGGGCGGAGGCGCTGATCCTGCGGATGCACAGCCGGGCGGGACCGGTGACCGGGGCGCCGGAGGCGGTCTGGACGGTCACGGTCATCTTCACGGCCTGTCCGGGGGCCAGAGTGGTGCCGGACACGCTCAGCTCGGTGTCGGTGACCGCCGGGGGAGCAGGCTCCTCCGGCGCATCGGGGGTGGGGGTCGGCTGGCCGGAGTCGGCCGCGGTGACCGCGGTGAGCGGCTGGATCAGGCCGGCGCCGAAGAAGTCGTCTCGGCCGGCCGCGCCGAGGTCGTGCGCGGTGCCCACGAGCCGGGCGGCCACCTCGGAGACCCCCATCGCCGGGAACCTCGCGCGGATCAGCGCCGCGGCGGCGGCGACGTGCGGGGTGGCCATCGAGGTGCCGTCCATGTAGACGTACCGGCCCGAGGGGTAGGTGGACGCGACGTCCACGCCAGGGGCGGCCAGGTCGACGTAGGGTTTGTACCCGGAGAACACCGCGCGGGCATCGGTCTCGTCGGTGGCCGCGACCGTGATGAGATCGGGGTAGGCGGCCGGGTACTCCGTCGGGTTGCCGCAGTTCACCCCGGGCATCGGGCTGGAGAGCGTCGCGCAGTCCCGCCCGGAGTTGCCCGCGGCGGCGACCACGACGACGTCCTTGCCGAGGGCGTAGTCGATCGCGGCCTTCAGCATGGGGTCGTCCTGGGGACCGCCCAGCGACAGGTTGACGACGGTCGCCCCGTGGTCCACGGCGTAGGCGATCCCCTGGGCGACGTCGGAGTTCCAGCCGCTACCCTCCGAGTCGAGCACCCGGACCGGCAGGATCCTGGCACCGGGCGCGAGACCGGCGACCCCCAGGCCGTTGCCCGCTCTCGCGGCGATGGTGCCGGCGACATGGGTGCCGTGCCCGTTCGGGTCGGTGCGCCCGTCGCCGCCGCTCGTCACGAGGTCGGCGCCGGGCAGGACGGCCCCGGTCAGGTCCGGGTGGGAGCCGTCCACACCGGTGTCGACGACGGCCACGGTCTGTCCCGTGCCGGTCGCCGACGTCCACGCGGCCTCTGCGGACAGCCGGTCCAGCGGCCACTGGACGTAGCGGAACGTGTCGTTGGCGGTCGCGGCCGCCGCCGCCGTCGGTCCGGGTGCGGCGGTGCCGGCGGCGCCCTCGGTCGGGTCGGCGGCGGTGCCCTCGGCGGGGTCGGCGGCGGTGACCGGGCGGGGCTCGTCCGCGACGGAGACTTTCGAGTCGACGGTGACGGCGAGCACGTCGGGCGCGGTGCGGGCGTCGAGCACCGCTCCGGTGGCCTGCCGGCGGTCCTCGGCGGTGGTAACGGTGATCTTCGGTCGTCCGGCGGAGTCGGAGGTCAGGGTGACGACGCGGACCGGCCCGCGCTCCGGCGCGTCGGCGACGACCTCGGAGACCGGGCCGGTCAGGCCGGCCCGGTCCCGCGGCTTCCAGTCCTCGCGGGGGCGGGGGCGGGGACGAGGTCCGGGCGGTGCCGGCTGCCCGCCGCGGGGAGGGACGGCCGTGGTGGCGGGTGCGCTCACCGGGCCGTCCTCCGGCGTCGGAGGACGGGTTCCGGCGGGGGGAGGCGCGCTCACCGGACGGGCGTCCGGAGTCCGAGCGGAGGGAGTCGGTGCGACGGGGGCCGGTGCGGCGGCCGTACGGGCGGCCGGGGTGCCGGGGGAGCAGACGACGAGGCCGGCGGTGACCACCGCGGCGGCCACGGTGAGCGTACTCAGCGCGCGAATGACGGCTGGCATGGCAGACCCTCCATGGTCCGGTGACAAGCCATGCGCGGACCGTTCCGGCGGGGGCCGGTCAGCGCACCGTTCTCATCGGCCGCCTGCCGGGCCTGCTTAGCATTCACCGCGAGAGATTTCCGATCCGCTCCCGAGCGTGATCGCCGGCGTGCCGTCCTGCGACGGTGGGGAGGGGCCGGCCGGTCTCTCAGCCGGGCGGATTCCTGTCGCGGCGGGTGCGGAGCTTGTGGCGGTTCCCGCAGCGGTCCATCGAGCACCAGCGCCGTGCCCCGGGGCGGGAGGTGTCGAGGAACAGCAGATAGCAGCGGTCGCCTTCGCACATCCGCACCCGGTCCAGGGCGGGGCCTGCGAACAGTGCGATGGCGTCGCGGGCGACCGCGGACAGGAACTGCGCCCCGGTCACGGGCGGAGCCCAGGAGCGGGTGAGATCGGGCTCGATGACCGGAGCGGGCGGCGGTGCGGCGGCGGCCTCGTTCAGGGCGGCAAGGTCGGCCGCCGCGAAGGAGCGCGAACCCCCGGCCGCCCCGGCGGCGAGCCGCCGGACGGCAGCCCGCAACCGCCGGGCGGCGGCCAGCTCCTCTGCGGAGACCTCGACCGGGCCGCCGACGCCGAGCCTGGACCGGGGGATCCAGGCGGCGAGGTCCTCGGGCCGGTGGAGCTGCTCCCATCTCGCCAGCTCGCCCTCACCCCCGGTGAGGAGGAACTCCAGGCTCAGGGTCCCGGCGTCGAACCTGAAGCGCTGTCCGTCGAGGGCGGTGAGTTCCATGCCGCTTGCCATGTCCACGTGCCCAGTGTAACACTTGACACCGGTTAAACCGGTGTCAGCGAGAAGGGGAACGCCATGAGCCTGGAGAGCACACTGATCGAGCTGAGCGAGAAGGCGTGGGAGGCCAACCGGAACGGCGACGCCGAGTTCTACGCCCGCTTCCTCGTCGAGGCTCCGCTGAGCGTCTCGCAGTGGGGTCTGGTGGACGACCGCGAGGCGATCCTGCGGGGTTTCGCCGAGAACCGGAATCCCTACACCCGGACGGAGCAGAGCGACCACCGGGTGGTCGCGCTCGGCGAGGACGGTGCGGTGCACACCAGCACCGTGGAGATCGACGTGCTGATGAACGGCACCGAGAAGCAGACCATGAGGGTCTTCGCCACCACCGCGTTCGTCCGCCGGGACGGCGAGTGGAAGGCCGCGCTGTTCCAGATCACCCCGGCCCCCGCCCGGTGACGGTTCCGCCGGTCGCTCGCGGCGGACGGTCGGGGCGCGGGTCTCCTAGCGGGGCAGCGCGTCCAGGTCGATGTCGATCGGGAACGGGACCGGGACGGTCAGCCGGCCGTGGTGGATGCCGGTGAGGCCGTACGCGCACGTGGCCGGGTCGAGCTCGTAGACGTAGACGACGGGCTTGCCGTCGTTGTTCTCGACCCGCCACAGATGGGCGATGCCGGCCTCGGCGTAGCGGGCCGGCTTGGTCTTGCGGTCGCGCTCCTCCGACTCGGGGGAGACCACCTCGACGACGAGGCGGACCTCGTCGGGGGTGTAGCAGGTGTGCTCGTCGTCGTCGGCCGCCGCCGCGTCGACGACCAGCACGTCGGGGCAGGGACGCGTACGGTGGCCGAGTTTGACGTCCATCTGGTCCACGGCGGACATCTGCTCGGGGGCCAGGTCGCCGAGGGCCGCGGTGAGACCACGGATCATGCGCTGGTGGAAGCGTTTCTGGGGGGATATGAAGACGAGGGCTCCATCGATCAACTCGACGTGCTTGAAGAAGTCGGGCTCGCCGTTCGGTCCCTCCGGCGGGAGCCGGTCCAGGTCGTCGGCGGTCCATCCCCATGGGGGCGGGGCCGGCCAGTATTCAAGCGCGCTGCTCACGTCGGTCACCGTAGCATCGTCTCCGTCACCCTGAGTGTTCATTCAGACCGCTTCCGTTGCCCTCTCCGCATTGTCTCTCCGCCTGCTCCCAAGGGAAACGGTACGGCGCGAGCGGGTGCCGGCGTACAGCACGCCGGAGAGGATCAGGACGGCGGCGGCGAGCTTGGCCGCCGAGACCGGTTCGCCGGTGGCCAGGGCGGCCGAGGACATGCCGAAGACCGGGACGAGCAGGCTGTACGGGGCGACCACCGAGGCGTCGTAGCGCTTGAGCAGGAATCCCCAGACGCCGAAACCGCCGAGGGTGGAGACCAGCGCCACGTAGAGCACCGAGAGGCTGCCCTCGACGGAGAACTCCAGCCGGGGCACGCCCTCGACCAGCAGGGACAGCACCGCCATGGGCACCGCGGCGACCGCGCTCAGCCAGACCATGAAGCGGAAGGAGTCGGGCGGTGCGGCCTTCCTGACCGCGATGTTCCCGGCGCCCCAGGCGAAGGCCGCCCCGACGACCAGGAGGAATGCGCCGACCGGTCCGCCGCCGCCCAGGTCGGCCGCGACCAGCGCCAGCCCGGCGAACGCCACCGCCATCCCGGTCACCCTGCGGGCGGTGATCCGCTCCTTCAGCAGGGCGGCCGCGAGCACCACCGTGAAGACGGCCTGGACCTGGACGACGAGCGAGGTGAGCCCGGCGGGCATGCCGGCGCGCATTCCCAGGAGCAGCAGGCCGTACTGGGCCACGCCGAGCGTGGCCCCGGCGGCGAGGACCCTGCGCCAGGGCACCCCGGGCCCGCCGGTGAACAGCAGGGCGGGGAAGGCCGCCAGGCCGAACCGGAGCGCGACGTAGAGCAGCGGCGGGAAGTGCCTGAGGCCGGCCTCCATGACGACGAAGTTGAATCCCCAGACGGCGGCGAGGCCGATGGCGAGCGCGAGGTGGCGGGTCTGCATCCTCTCAGCATGATTTTTCTGGATAGTTCAGCACAAGCAAGAATTCCTTCGTCCCACCGTTTAGGATCGCTTACATGTTGGATCTCAACCGGCTGAAGGCCCTGCATGCCGTGGCCGTCTACGGATCGGTGGGCGCGGCGGCCGACGCGCTCATGGTGACCCCCTCCGCGGTCTCGCAGCAGCTCGCCAAGCTGGAGCGGGAGACCGGCGCGACCCTGCTGGAGCGCAACGGGCGCGGGGTGCGGCTGACCGACGCGGCAGGACTGCTGGCCGACCACGCCGAGCGCATCCTCGCCCTGGTCGAGACCGCCGAGGCGGACTTCGAGGCGCTGCGCGGAGCGGTGGTGGGGCGGTTGAGCATCGGCGCGTTCCCCACGGCCGCCCGGGGGCTGCTCCCGCAGGCCCTGATGCGGCTGCAGGAGCGCCACCCCGACCTGGGGCTCCGGCTCCACGAGCGGGAGCCCGAGCGGCAGCTCCGCGAGGTGTCCCGGGGCGAGCTCGACCTGGCGGTGATCCAGGACTGGGTGAACCGGCCGATGGCCGTTCCCGAGGGCCTGTCCCGCGCGACGCTCTTCGACGACGTGGCCGACGTGATCCTGCCCGCGGGCCACCCCCTGGCCGACCGCGCCGAGATCGAGCTGCACGAGCTGTACGGGGACCGCTGGATCAGCGGCTCGCCCGGCACGGTCTGCCACGACTGGCTGGTCTACACGCTCCGCGCGGCCGAACTGGAGCCGGAGATCACCTGCATGGCCGACGAATATCCGACCCAGCTCGCCCTCGTCGCCGCCGGACAGGGATGCGCGATCGTCCCCCGCCTCGGGCGGGGTGTCTTCCCCGAGGGAGTGCGGGCCGTCGCGGTCCGGCCCCGCCCGATCCGCAGGATCTATGCGGTCTGGCGGAGCGACGCGGCCCGCCGCCCGGCGATCCGCGCCGCCGTCGACGCGCTCAAGGCGGTCTCGGCCGGTTTCCAGCCCCAGCCGGCCCCGGACCGCGCGGGCGGGCCGGTCTCCGTGTCGGTGCTCCCTACCAATGGGTAGGCTGTCGGCACCATGGCTGAGACCACTGTCGTTCATCTCCTGCGCCACGGCGAGGTGCACAACCCCGCCAACGTTCTGTACGGCAGGCTGCCGGACTACCACTTGTCGGAGAACGGCAGGCTGATGGCGGAGACCGTCGCCAAGTCGATCGCCGGACGCGACGTCGTCGCCCTCTTCTCCTCCCCGCTGGAGCGGGCCCAGGAGACCGCGGCCCCGCTCGCCGCGGCCTTCGGCCTGGAGGTCGGCCTCGACGAGCGGCTCATCGAGGCCGCCAACGTCTTCGAGGGCGTCTGCGTGGGCAACGGCGACGGGGTGTTCCGCAACCCGCGCCACTACCGTCACCTGTGGAACCCGCTCCGCCCCTCCTGGGGCGAGCCGTACGCCGAGGTGGTCGCGCGGATGCGCGGGGCGGTCCTCGCCGCCCGCGCCGCGGCGCGCGGCCACGAGGCGGTGCTGGTCAGTCACCAGCTCCCCATCTGGATCATCCGGCTCGCCGCGGAGGGCCGGCGCCTGGTGCACGACCCGCGCCGCAGGCAGTGCGGGCTCGCCAGTCTGACCAGCTTCACCTTCGAAGGAGACCGCCTGGCCAGCGTGGGGTACGGCGAGCCGGCGGCCGCGCTCGTCAAGCGCCCCACTGTGCCGGGCGCGTGACCCCGCCGGTAGAGTGACTGCTCTACCGGCTGTAGTACAGGGAGATCCTTCCACCGATGCGCGCCAAACCGTTCGCCGCCGCCGCGCTGCTCGTCGTCGCCGCCGCCACGGCCGGGTGCGCCGGGAGCCAGGCGTCGCAGCCTCAGGCGGGGGACACCCGCTTCGTGGCGGGGGACGGGAAGATCACCGTGTTCGCCGCCGCCGACCGCAAGGCCGCCCCCGCGGTGGAGGGGCCGACCCTCACCGAGGGCACCGCCTCGCTCGCCGCGCACAAGGGCAAGGTCGTCGTGATCAACTTCTGGGCCTCCTGGTGCGCGCCCTGCCGGGCCGAGGCCCCCGTCCTGGCGGACGTCGCCGCCAGGACCAAGGCGGACGGCGTGGAGTTCCTCGGCGTCGACTTCAAGGACGACAAGGCCAGGGCGCTCGCCTTCGAGAAGAACCAGAAGCCCGGCTATCCCAGCATCTTCGACCAGCCGGGCAAGGTCGCACTGGCCTTCCAGGGCACGGTCCCCCCGGCGGCCATCCCCTCGACCCTGATCATCGACCGCCAGGGCCGCATCGCCGCGCGTGCCCTCGGCGCGGTCAGATACACCGACCTGCTCGACGCGGTCACCAGGATCAGCGATGAGAAGTAGGCCGGAGCCGTTCCGACGCCGCCGAGCGGAGCCGCCGCGATGAGCGCCGACCTGGTGGGCACGGTGGCGAGCGGCTCGCTCGCCCTCGCGCTGCCGATCGCACTCGCCGCCGGGCTGGTGTCGTTCCTGTCGCCGTGCGTGCTGCCGCTGGTCCCCGGATACCTGTCCTACGTCACCGGGATGAGCACCGACCCCCGCCGGGGCCGGATGACCCTGGGCATGGTGCTGTTCGTCCTCGGCTTCGCCGCCGTGTTCGTGGCCCAGGGGGCGCTTCTCGGAGGACTGGGCGCGGTGCTGTTCGGCAACATCGACGGCATCACCCGGGTGCTCGGGGCGCTCACGATCGTGCTGGGGCTCGCCTTCATGGGATTCGTCCCGGGCCTCCAGCGGGACGTCCGCGTCCACCGGCTCCCGGCCGCCGGGCTCGCCGGGGCGCCGCTGCTGGGCGTGGTGTTCGGCCTCGGCTGGACCCCCTGCATCGGCCCCACCCTCGGGGTCGTGCTCACCCTCGGTGTGACCGAGGGCAGCGCCGGGCGCGGCGCGCTCCTCGCCTTCGGTTACGCGCTCGGGCTCGGCCTGCCGTTCGTGGCCGCGGGGCTGGCCTACCGCAGGGCGCTGCACGCGTTCAAGGCGGTCCGCCGCCACTCACAGCTGATCACCCGGGTGGGCGGGGCCATGCTGGTCGCCGTCGGCCTGCTGCTCGTCACCGGTCTCTGGACGGAGCTCGTCGCGACGATGCAGGGGTGGATCGGCGGATTCCAGCCGGTGATCTGATGACTGCTACCGATACCGAGACCAGGCCGGACGAGGTCCGGCCCGTGAAGCTGGGCGCCGTGGGCTGGGCGCGCTGGTTCTGGCGCACGCTCACCTCGATGCGTACCGCGCTGATCCTGCTCTTCCTGTTCGCCCTCGCCTCGATCCCGGGTTCGATCTGGCCGCAGCGCGGCGTCTCCGACGGCAAGGTCGCGCAGTACTACTCCGACAGCCCCGAGCTCGCCGAGTGGCTGGACCGGTTCTGGCTGTTCGACGTCTTCAAGGCGCCCTGGTTCGCGGCGATCTACCTGCTGCTGTTCGTCTCGCTGATCGGCTGCGTGCTCCCGCGCACCACGGCCCACCTGCGCGAGATGCGCAGGAAGCCGCCCGCAGCGCCGCGCAACCTCTCCCGCCTGCCCCAGCACGCCGTACTCGACGCGGACCTGACCGTCGAGGAGGCGGCCGGGCGGCTGCGCAGGCTCCGCTTCCGGGTCGTCACCGGACCCGGCTGGGTGGCCGCGGAGAAGGGATACCTGAAGGAGACCGGCAACCTGCTGTTCCACGTCGCGCTGGTCGGGCTGCTGGTCGCGGTCGGGATCGGCGCGCTGTACGGCTACCGCGGCAACGTGCTCGTCGTGGAGGGCGACGGCTTCGCCAACACCGTCGCCACCTACGACCGGTACACACCCGGCCAGCAGGTGAACGCCGAGTCGCTGGAGCCGTTCTCGTTCACGCTCGAGGACTTCCAGGCCACCTACATCGCCAAGGGCGAGAAGCGGGGCCAGGCGCTCGACTACGCGGCGACGCTCGCGGTGACCGACAGCCCGGGGGCCCCCGAGCGGAAGTACGAACTCAAGGTCAACGAGCCGCTCGACGTGAACGGCACCTTGACCTACCTGATCGACCACGGGTACGCCCCCACCTTCCGGATCACCGACGGCAGCGGGCAGGTCGTCCTGGAGGGAGCGGTGCCGTGCCTGGTCGTCCAGCCGGCCACCTTCGCCTCCGAGTGCGTCATCAAGATCCCGGACGCCCGGCCGGAGCAGCTCGGCATCCTGGCCGCCTTCCTGCCCACCACCGTGCCGACCGCGGGCGGGGAATGGACCTCGATCTTCCCCGGCACCGCCAACCCGACCGTGCAGGTGTACGGCGCGTTCGCCGGCGACCTCGGCATGCGCAACGGCGTCCCGCAGTCGGTCTACGAGATCCCGGCCGAGATCCTGAAGAAGATGAAGCCGCTGACCATGAAGGCCGACCCGCTGGCCGTGGGCGAGAAGCTCGACCTGCCGGGCGGGGCGGGCTCGATCGAGTTCACCGGCGTCAAGGAGTGGATCGCCCTCCAGATCACCCACGACCCCGGGCGCCTGCCCGCGCTGATCGCCGCCGGCCTGGCCACCGTCGCCGTGGTGTTCTCCCTGACCATCCGCCGCCGCCGGGTCTGGGTGCGGGTCGGGGACGGCGGAGCGGAGGCGGGCGGGCTCACCCGCACCGAAGGCGGTGACTTCGGCGAGGAGTTCGCCGGGATCGTCGCCGCCCTGAATCACGGCTCGAACCCTGGAGTGAAGGATGCCCGCTGAGGTCGATCCCGGTCTCGCCGCGCTGAGCGACCAGCTCATCCTGGCGACGGTGGTTCTCTACGCCATCGCGATGATCGGTTACGCGCTGGACCTCGCCTTCGGCCGGGCCCGGTCCGCCTCCCCGGCGAAGACGGAGGAGCGCTCGGAGGCGCAGGCGGCCGAGCCCGCGCTCGTCGCGGCCGGTGCGGCCGCCGCATCCGCCGGGACGGGTACGGCCGCCGCCCCCGCGGAGGCGGGCCGGAGCGGCGGCGCGGGGAGCGGAGCGGAGAAGGCCCCGCCCTCCTGGGTGATGCGGGCCGGAGCGGTCGCGACCGTCCTGGCCTGGATCGGCTTCGCCGTGCACCTCGGCTCCGTCCTCACCCGGGGGCTGGCGACGGGCCGGTGGCCCTGGGGCAACATGTACGAGTTCGTGGTGGCGATGTGCCTGGCGGCCATGGGCGCGTTCCTGCTGATGCAGCTGCGCTACCCGGTGCGGTTCCTGGGCGCCTCCGTCTCGGCCGCCGCGGGGCTCGGGCTCGGCTACGCCGTGCACTCCCTGCACGTGGAGGCGGGGCCCGCCATGGTCGCGCTGAACTCCTACTGGATCGCGATCCACGTCTCGGCGGCCATCATCGCCAGCGGCCTGTTCATCGTCGCGGGGGCCTGCGGGGTCATCTTCCTCATCAGGCACGACGCCGCCGACCACCTGCCGACCCGGCAGGAGCTGGAGCGGGTCGCGCACCGGGCCATCGTGATCGGTTTCCCGATCTGGACCTTCGCCGTGATCGCCGGTGCGCTCTGGGCGGACAAGGCGTGGGGCCGCTACTGGGGCTGGGACCCCAAGGAGATCTGGGCGTTCATCACCTGGATCGTCTACGCCGGTTACCTGCACGCCCGCGCCACCGCCGGCTGGAAGGGCAAGGCCGCCACGGCCGTGCAGCTCGTCGCCTTCGCCAGCCTGCTGTTCAACCTCATCGGCGTGAACATCTTCTTCGAGGGCCTGCACTCCTACGCCGAACTCCCCGACTAGGGCCTGTCCGAGGTTCGGATCACCAGGCTGCGGATCCGCCCCGCACGCGCGAGCCGGACGGACCCCGTTCCGCCGGCCGTCCGCGGACGTCTTCGAAAATCCCGGTTCCGGGCGAACCATACGGCTCGCCGGCTCATCGAAGAGCGTGGGAACGGAGCGTGCGATGAGCGGTGGTCTGATCGACGGGGATCCGCAGCGGCTGGGCGGTTACTGGCTGGCCGGCCGGCTGGGCGCCGGCGGCCAGGGAGTGGTGTACGAGGCCTACGACGCCGGGGGACGGCGCGTGGCGATCAAGGTACTGCACGGTGACGCGGGGACCGACGCCGAGCTGCGGCACCGCTTCGGCCGCGAGGCGGCGGCCGCGCGGAAGGTCGCCTCGTTCTGCACGGCGGGTGTGATCGACGCCGATCTGGACGGGGCGCGGCCGTACATCGTCTCCGAGTACGTGGAGGGCCCCAGCCTGCGCAGGGCCGTGAACGAGGGGCGCCTGTTCGGCGGGGGCGATCTGCACCGGCTGGCGACGGCGATAGCCACGGCGCTGACGGCGATCCACGACGCGGAGGTGATCCACCGTGACCTGAAGCCGGACAACGTGCTGCTGGGCCCGGACGGTCCACGGGTGATCGACTTCGGGGTGGCCCGGACGGCGGACATGTCGCTGACCGCGACCGGGGTGGTGTCGGGCACGCCGACCTACATGGCTCCCGAGGTGTTCACGGGAGAGCGGGCGGGGACCGCGGCCGACGTGTTCGCCTGGGGCGGGATCGTGCTGTTCGCCGCGACGGGGGCGGACCCGTTCCAGGCGGAGACGCTGGGCGCCGTGATGCACCGGGTGCTGTCGGTCCAGCCGAGGCTGGACGCGCTGCCCGAGATGCTGCGCCCGCTGGTCGCCGCCGCGCTCGCCAAGGATCCCCAGACCCGGCCGACCGCCAGAGACCTGCTGCTCGCGCTGACCAGTCAGGACGGCAGGCTCGACACCTCCCGGTTGCTCATGGCGGGCAGCGACGCCGGCGCCCTGGTCCGTGCGGACTCCGCCGATCCCGGGCTGGGGGTCCTCGCCGAGGATTCCTACGCCGCCCTCGGCCCGGCCGAGCGCGAGCTGGCTCCCGAGCTTTTCCTGCGGCTGGTGACGGTCACCCAGGACGGTCAGCAGATCCCACGGCGGGCGCGCTGGGCCGAGCTGCTGGACGGGCGTCCGGAGCACGAGGCGGCCGGGATCCGGCGGCTGGTGGAGACCTTCGCCTACCTGATCGCCCACGACGAGGAGGAGCTGTGGCTGTCGCGACCGGCGCTCCCGCTCGCCTGGCCCCGGCTGCGGCAGTGGGTGCGGGCCAACTGGGACGGCCTGGCGGCGCACCGGGACATCCTCGCCGCCGCGTGGCGCTGGCACGCCCAGGGCCGCCAGGTCGGCGACCTGTTCCAGGGCGGCACCCTGGAGAGCGCCATGAGCTGGGCGGCCACCGGCCGCCGCAACATCACGCTCAGCGCGGTCGAGCGGGACTTCCTGGAGGCCGGGGTCGCCCTGACCCGGCGCCGGGCCCGCCGCAGCCGCCTGGTCGCCTCGGCGCTGGCCGTGCTGCTGGTGACCGCCCTGGTCGCGGGGGCGATCGCCGTACGGCAGAGCAGGATGGCCGACGAGCGCGCCGTCACCATCGCCGCCCAGCGCGATGAGGCCCAGGCCCGCCAGCTGGCGGCCACGGCCGAGTCGCTGCGGGTGTCGGACCCGGTGCGGGCGATGCTGCTGAGCGTGGCCGCCTGGCGGCTGGACCCGGATGTGGTCGAGGCCCGGGCGGCGCTGACCGGCTCGCTCTCCCGGAGGGAGATCGCCGCGTTCCGGGACCCGTCCACCTCGGTGCGGACGGTGCGGGCGCTCAGCCGCGACGGGCGCATCCTCGCCAGCGCGAGCGAGGGCCGGGTCCGCCTCTGGGACGTGCGGTCCGGCCGGCAGATCACGAGCTTCTCCGGCGTGGACGACGACCTGCGTCAGATCGTGCTCGGCCCGGGCGGCAGGCTTCTGGTCACGGTGGGCAGGGAGGAGATCCGGAGCTGGGACGTGGCGACCGGCAGGCCGCACGGTCCCGCACGCGTCTATCCCGGCCAGGCGGACCTCGACCTCGGCGTCTCCTTCGGCCACTCCGAGGACTGGGTCGCCGTCTACGGCGGGCAGGGGCTGTCGGGCGTCCTGCACACCGGGACCGGTGAGGCGCGGGAGACGTCGGCGTCCGTCCTCGGGACATACGCCGACATCTCTTCCGACGGGCGCCACCTCGTCACGGGCGGCTTCCAGAGCCGGCCGGCGATCGTCGACCTCGGCACGCTGCGAGCCACCCCGCTGGGCGCCGACTGCCAGTGCTCCTCGCCGGTCGCCTACAGCCCGGACGGCCGGACCGTCGCGCTCGGCAAGGCCAAGCGGGTGGAGCTGTACGACACGGCCACCGGGGCGATGACGGCTCACCTCTCCGGCCGGGGGGACGGCGGGCCCCTGCGGTTCAGCGCCGACGGACGGTTCCTGACGGCGGTGGACTCGGCCGGCGACATCAGGATCTGGCGGCTGGAGGACCGGCGGCTGCTGCTGACGCACAGGACCGGTACGGAGGAACGGCCTTCGACGGCATTCGACCCGGACGGGCACACGCTGCGCTATCTCGTCGAGGACGGCGTCACGGCCTTGGACCTCTCTTCTGTGACCGGTGCCGCCACCCGGGGGCGGGCACTGCCCGGAGAGGCGGTGCTGAGCCCCGACTGGCGCCTGGCCGCCGTCAAGGAGTACGGCGAGAGCCGGGTCCAGCTCCTGGACGCGCACGAGCGCACCCCTGTCGCCACCCTGGAGCTGGGGAAGGGAACGACGGACGAGTTCGCCACGATGGTCTTCAGCGGCGACGGCAGGCGCCTGGTGGTCAGCGCGGGGACGACGGGCGAGATCACCGTCTGGGACACCGCGACCTTCCGGCGGCTCGCCGTCCTGTCCGCGGGGGAGGAACTCGCCGTGGGGGCGCTGGCGGTGGACGTCACCGGAACCATGGTGGCCGCCCAGATCAGCGGATTCATCGACGAGCCGATGCGCGGCGAGGTCCGGCTGTGGGAGGTGCCCGGCGGCCGGCAGCGCTGGGTCCGGCGCGAGCAGGATTCCGACGAGATGGTGTTCACCCCGGACGGCCGGGCCCTGGCGGTCACCTTCGGCGACCGGAGGCTGCTGGACACCTCGACCGGCGCGCCGTACGGCCCGCCGGTCAGCATGCGCAGCAGCTCGCTCACCTTCGACCGGACGGGTTCACGCTTCGCCGTCATCGACTCCGTGGGGCGCGTCTCGGTGTGGGGGACCGGGAGCAGGAGACGGATGGGGCCGGTGATCCGGGTCCGCGTCGAGGAGGACGTGGAGGCGTCGGCCGCCTTCTCCCCCGCGGGAGACGTGATCGCGGTGATGTCCGGCCCCCGGACGGTGGGGCTGTGGCACATCGCCACCGGCAGGCGGCTGGGCGGGGCGCTCGCCGTGGGGAGCGGGGAGCTGGTCGGCATGACCTTCACCGCGGACGGCTCCCGGCTCGTCACCTTGGACCGTGACGGTACCCGGATCGAGCATCCGGTCGATCCCGAGCCGGTGGCGGCGGCGGTCTGCGCGCGGGCCGGACGGACACTGACCCCCGACGAGTGGCGGACGCATCTCCCGGGCCTGGCCTACCGGGACGTGTGCGCGGTCCGGCGTTGAGCCCGCGGCGAGTCGGCGGGCGCGCAGCAGGGAGCCGGGCCGGCGCTTCGGCCGGGGTTCCGCCCGGAGGTTCAGTCCTCGTCGCGCAGGCGGCGGTCGAGGTCCTTGAGGAAGTCGGGGTCGTCGTCCGGGCCCTTCGGGGCCTGGGGGCGCGGTTTCGGGGCGGTGCCGTCACGGAAGACCGCGCGTGGGGCGCGCGGACCGAGGGGACGGCCGAGCAGCAACCAGAACAGGCCGCCGACAAGGGGCGTCAGCACCACGATGAGCACCCAAAGGATCTTGGGAAGGTTCCTGGTGTCCTCGTCCGGCGTGGTGATGACGTCGAACAGGCAGTAGAGCCAGAAAGCGAGCAGAGCCAGACCGAGAAGCACGGACATGCCCGAACTGTAAGCCATTCCGGGAACAGGTGCGTCCGTGACCGGCATTCGGGATGACGTGTGGAGATCCACCCCGTACGGTGGAACCCGGTGCCGCTTTCCCAGGGGGCGTGATGACGCAGCCGTGTGATCAGACGCGATGACCACCGACAGGGGCCGTCACCGGCGGCGATGGTGGCAGCGAGGGCCGGCGCACCGGACGGACGGCGCCGTCAGGGAGGCTCCGCGCGAGGTCCCGCGTGATCCGGAGCGGCGGATGCGGGCCGTGGCGGCTCCGCAGGGAGACCGCCCCCAGTACACCTGGCGCGACTTCGAACTCGTCGACGAGCGCCCCCGGGCCCAGCCCAATTCCCCCGACACCCCGGACCTGGGCGACGGCCTGCGGCACTGCGGGATGCTGGAGCGCATCCTGCACCGCCAGTGGGACGTCCGGAAGGGGCCGCCGCCTCCGGAGGTCGTGCGGGCGGTGGAGAGTCTCGCCCGGCTGCCCGACGGGCTGAAGGCCAGACTGGCCCAGGGGCTCGACGGGATCTACGTCGGCGAGGGCGGCGTGCCCGACCTGGACGACATGGGCTACCTCCGCGGTGCGCCGCTGCCCTCGGGCCGGGCGACCTGGGACATCTGCGCGGGAGCGTACGGCGACCGCAAGGTCGTGGTGGGAGACCGGCCCTCACCCACTCCCGACGTGATGATGCACGAGATCGGCCACGCCCTGGACGACGTGGACGCACCGCACGAGGACTGGGTCTCGGACTCCCCGGAGTTCGTCGCCCTCTACGAGCGCTGCGCTCCCGTCCTGGCCTCGTCCTTCCACCTGCAGCCGGGGACTCTGGGCCGCAGGGAGTTCTTCGCCGACGCCTTCGCCGCCATCGCCTCCCGTCAGCGTCCCGCCCTCGTGGACATGCTGGGCGGGGACACCCGGACGGCACTCGATGTCATGCTGTTCTTCAATCGGCGCTACGGAATCTAGGTGATCTGGGATGTACGTCATCCGGCTCGCTGACGGGACCCTGCGCGTGCCGCAGAGCCTGTCCAGCGATGACGGGCGTCTGATCGGCAACGCGTACGTGGAGATCTCCCCGGGGGACCCGGAGTACGACCGCTGGCTGCCCGAGTCGCTCACGGAGGAGGAGATGGCAGAACGACGCCGCAGGTGGCACGACGACAACGACGAGCTGGAACGGGAGTTCCTGGCCTTCAAGGCCGAACGGGACGGCTAGGGCGGACCGGCGAGCAGGACGGCCGGAGCCGAACAGGGCAGCCGGGAACGCCGGGTGACTCCACGGTGACCCTGCGGCTTCCGGGTAAGGCGCGCAGGATCACCGATGGTGTGACGTCATGAGCCGTCAGACGCGGGGAGACTCGCCCGCCGGCCTTTCGGCCGTCAGGACGTCCTCACCGCGAAGAAGGGCGTGCACTTCCGACTCGCGGAAGCGCCGGTGCCCTCCGGGGGTACGGATGCTGCTGATGCGGCCTGCCGCGGCCCAGCGCGTAACCGTCTTTGGGTCAACCCGGAAGAGGGCGGCAACCTCTCCAGGTGTCAGCAGACGCTCGCTGCTACTCTCCACAATCTCTCCCCCTCGCATCCCGCTTCCTGCCAGCGGGCGGACAGGTAACCAGTGTGCCGAGCGAAGCCTGATTTATCCGTGCTTTCCATCAAAGATCACGGGTTGTTATCGACTGACTGCCCGATTGTTATATGATAGAGCCTCTTTGAGACTCTCGTGGGTGTTTCTTTACGTAACTGATGTGTTGGGAACACTAGCAGCGCTCGTGCCGGATGCGAAGAGCCCACTGCTCCGCGTCGTGCTGCCCACACCGTGGACGGCGTGCCGTAGCCTCGATGCGTGCATCCCGCTTTCGTCTACAGCGCATCTCGGCTCGGCCTGCTGCTTGTGAGCATCGGCGTGCTCTACCTGCTGGGCCTGCGTGAACCCTTCATCCTGCTGGTCGCGGCCTTCCTCGTCAGCGGCGTGGTCAGCTATGTCCTGCTGTCCAAGCAGCGCGACGCACTGAGCGCGCGGATCGCCAAGAATCGGGAGTGATCACGGCAACGGGAACATGCCGATCCGGGCATGGTACTCGCGGCCGAGCTGGATTGTGTCACTACCGACCAGTAATCCACCTGGATGGGCGAGAAAGGCTTTGACGCCGATTCCGCGCTCCCTGGTGGGATTCCATGGCAGGGCCCGACCGGTGACCGGATGGATCGCCCCGATCCCCTGCCGTTCCACTGCGCCCGGTCCTGCGGAGTCGCTGCCCCGCGGGTTGTCGAGCCAGCGCTGGTGCCCGCCCACGTAGACGGCCGTCCCGGTCACCGCGACCGAGTAGAGCGAGTCGCCGCCGGTGAAGTTCACCCAGGTGGGCCGGACGGTGCCCCGGCCGCGGGTCTCGAAGCGTGCGGCGGTGTCGCACATCTTCCGCGGCCCGCCGGGGCCGCCGCTCGTGACGACCACGAAGTAGCTGCCGTCGGGGGAGAAGTCCAGACCCCTGACGTAGCTGGGGAAGGCGGGCATGCAGTCCGCCGCGTACGCGTCGGTCCGCCAGCCGGCGACCCGCGCGCGCGAGGCGCTCACGTCGACGAGGCCGAGCTGGGGGCGGGAGAGTCCGTCGAGGGTGGTGAAACTGCCGTCGACCGCCAGCCGCCCTCGGCTGAGCGCCATCGCGTACACCTTGACCCGGGCGCTCCTCGGTGCTCCCGGTTTGATCGTGAAGTTCGGGTCCACGGCGCCGGTGACGGCGTCCACCCGGGCGAGAGCCGTACGGGAGACCCGGCCGATGTGGGTGAAGTCCCCTCCCAGATAGAGCCGGGAGCCGTGCCGGAGCATGCTCGTGACCGAGCCGCCGAAGGCGTGGGCGCCGAAGGTCGGCACCGGGGCGCCGTCGGCCAGCCGCAGACGGACCAGCTTGCGTGTCGTGCTCCCGTCGGTCGCCGTGAACCCGCCACCGGCGTAGACGGTGCCGCCGGTGCCCGGGGCGAGGGCGTGGACGGGGCCGTTGAGCTCCGGTGCGAAGTTCTGCAGGACCCGCCCCGTGGCCAGGTCGTAGGCGAAGATGTTGTCGCGCATCAGGACCTCGGAGTTGCCGGCGTCGCTCACCTCACTGAAAGATCCGCCGACCACCACCGTGCCGCCCACCAGGGCGATGGCGTTGACGATCCCGTCGAGAACATGGGGGGTGGTGTCCACCGGATTGGCCGAGACGACGCTGGGGTGTTCGACGGAGCCGGCTGCGGCGACGCCGCCGGGGACCGTCAGGAGCAGGGTCGCGGCCAGGACGGGAACGGTTCTGGCAAACATTCGCCAAGTTCTAGCAGACTCCTGGTAGTCACGTCGCTACTTTCCGTGGATTGTCCTGTCAGCCCTAGGCTTGTCCTCATGACGCGCGCTTCGCTGGACAAGCAACCGCACGAGGTCGCCTCGATGTTCGATCGCACGGCCCGGCGCTACGACCTGATGAACGACCTTCTCTCCCTGGGGCAGGACCGGTTCTGGCGCAAGGCCACCGCGGCCGCGGTCGACGCCGGCCCCGGTGAGCTCGTGCTCGACCTGGGCGCGGGCACCGGCACCTCGACCGACGCCTTCACCACGCTCGGCGCACGGGCCATCGCCTCCGACTTCTCGCTGGGCATGCTCCGCACCGGGGTCGAGAGGCGTGGCGGGTCGGGCCTGTCCGGTGGCGGGGTGCGCGGGGTCACCTTCGTCGCGGGGGACGCGCTGCGCCTTCCGTTCGCCGACGACAGCTTCGACGCGGTGACGATCTCCTTCGCGATCCGCAACGTCAGCGACACCGAGCAGGCGCTGCGCGAGATGCTGCGTGTGGCCAGGCCCGGTGCCCGTCTGGTGGTCTGCGAGTTCTCCCGCCCGACGGTCAAGTCCTTCGACGTGGTCTACACGCAGTACCTGATGAGGATGCTCCCCGTCGCGGCCAGGGCGGTCAGCTCCAACCCCGACTCCTACGAGTATCTCGCCGAGTCGATCAGGGCCTGGCCGGACCAGGCGGAGTTCGCGCGGATCATCCAGCGGGCGGGCTGGGAGAGGGTCGCCTGGCGCAACCTCTCGCTCGGCATCGTCGCCCTGCACCGGGGTTACAAGCCCGGCGCCTGAGTCCGGGAGCGTCCGACGGGTTCGGGCGTCAGGAGGCCCGTCGGGTCCGACCCGAGGCGCCGTTGCCTCGGGTCCTCTTCTGTGGCTACCGCCGGAACTCGATGATGAGGACGTGCCCCCAGCGTCCGTGGGGGCGGACGGTCACCTCGGTGGCGAAGCAGGCGACCTTGATCTCGGGGATGTGGTCCGCGAACAGTTCGAGGCTCATCCCCGTCCTGCACCACAGATACATCTCCACCCGGCCGTCTCGGTGCGGGATGGTGCCGAGCACCAGCGGCAGCCGGCCCTGCGGGGTCCTGAGCGGGGCCGTCAGGCACAGCCTCTGGAAACGATGCCTGACGACCAGGCCGCGCACCCGCTCTCCCGCCGCCCGGCGGGCCGGCGGGCAGCCGACCGCGGCGACGAGCGGCAGCAGGTAGACGGGGATCCACCCGGGCCGGTCGGGCAGCAGGGAGACCAGGGAGAGGAGCCCGGAGCCGGTGATGATCTCGACGCGCCAGCGGATGATCCGCCCGGTCCAGGCCAGCGGGCCCCGCGCCGGGAGGACGGGCGGGTAGTGACGGTGGCCCGGCCGGTGGGGCGGGCCGCTAACCATGGAAGCCGCCCGCGAGCCGCGGGCCTCCGGCCGTCCCCGCGAGAAGGGCCTTCCCTCTGCGGCTTCCGGTCCGGGTGAGGCGGTTCCCGGTGAGAACGCCTTTCCTGCCGGTCCTCCCCGTCGCGGTGAGGGGGGTGCCACCCTCGCCGCTCGGCAGGATCGGGATCTCCTCCTTGCCGCTGTCCGGGTCCTGGGCGGGCCGGTTGAACCGCGGGTCCCGGTACCGGCGGACGAAGAGGCTCGCCCTGGTCGCCTTCCAGCCGTTGCGCTCGGCGAATCCGTCGTCCTCGTCCCAGATCCTCTGGTCGGCCGCCTCGGTGAGGCGGTTCAGTAACCCCTTGCGGGGCTGTGGTGATGGAGTAGCGTTGGACATGTTCCACGGCTCCTGTTCCCGTCGCTGATGAGATGAGGGGGCTGCGGGATTCCGGGCGGATGGGTCGCAGCCATCCGCCCGTTCGCGTGGGTGCCCGGTCCGAGGCGGGGCCCGGTCCGAGGCTCGATCCGGAGGGGCCTGGTCCGAGGCGGGCCCGGGGCGGGGAGGATCCCGGCCGCGTGAGGACCGTGCGGCTCCCCCGATCGAAGATTTCTCGCCCCTCTTGGCCACGTGCACCTCTTGTATCGGTCCGGGGTACTACTGTGAGGGTGTCCCTCAGGGATGTTCGATGCAATTCCCGCTGGGATTACTTAAGGAATGCCCTCCGGAAGTTGTTTCAACCCTGTCGGTGAGGGTTGTGAGCTTGCGCAGCGGGTACCACTTGATGACTGTTCGTGAGGAGAGCTGAGTGGCGCGCGAAGTCAGCCCCACCGTCAGCCGACGCCGGCTCGCCGCAGAGTTGCGTCGACTCCGCGAGGACGCCCATCTCACCGGCGGCCAGGTGGCCAGGAGTCTGGGCTGGTCGACATCCAAGATCTCCCGGATCGAGAATGCGCAAGTGGGGGCGCAGAAGGACGATGTCGCCGCTCTGGCCGACCTCTACGGCTCGCCTCCGGAATGGCGCGACCTCCTGCTCGCCCTGTCGCTCGAGGCGGAGGAGCGGGGATGGTGGGAAGGCTATGCGGACGTGCTGTCGGAGTCCTACTCGACGTATATCGGCCTGGAGGCGGGCGCGGCTTCGATGGTGACCTGGCAGAGTCTCGTTCTGCCCGGACTACTGCAGACTTCCGCCTACGCGAGGGCGACGATGAGGGGGGGACTGCCTTTCGTCACCCTGTCACCGGGTAAGGCGAACCGGATGATCTCACGGCTGGTCGATGTCCGGATACACCGGCAGAGTTTGCTGGACGATGATCCGCCGTTGCATTTCTCCGCGCTGATCGACGAATCGGCTCTCCGGCGCCGGTACGGCAGCGAAGAGGTGATGCGACAGCAGTTGCAGTACATTCTCGAACTCGCGAACCGCCCTCACGTCGCCGTGCGCGTGCTCCCCCTCAGCGCCGATCACCGGGCGATACCCGACCGCTTCGTGCTTCTGAGGTTTCCGGAGAGGGAGCGGCTGGGGAGCCTGCACGGTGATGTCGTCTTCATAGAGAACGCCTATGACGCCTCCTTCAGGGAGGACGAGGATGAGACCTACTACTTCGATCAGCTCTTCCGGCAGATGATGGAGGAGGCCCTGTCCCCGGAGGAATCTCTCGCCTTGATCGCGAGGGAGGCGCACCGCGAGAACTGAACGTGAATGATTTTTGACCTTCCGGCCGGGGTATGTCCTCCTTGCTCTCAGAGCAAGGAGTGGTGATGGAGTCGGCGACCTCTGTAGAGATCGTGTGGCGCAAGAGCAGTCTCAGTGGCATGAGCAACGAGTGTGTCGAGGTCGGCGTCCTGGTGGACGGGCGCGTCGCCGTACGCGACTCGAAGGATCCGGAAGGGCCGTTTCTCATTCTGTCCCCCGGAACATGGAGTAATTTCCTTAAACATCTCCAATCAGCCTGAATCAGGGCGTGAGGTACCTGGCGTCTCACGCTTCACAACGAGGGAATCCATAAAGTTACCCCTCCGTTGCTGATATGTTACACCGAGTGTTATGGATCATGCTCGGAGTGAGGCTCGGCTCGTGTAGAAGAGAAGGGTTTCTTTCAGCGCACCACTGCCGAGCAGGCTCCGACCACCTGTGGAGACCGCGTGACCATGTACAGCCCGGACGACGTCTCCTGGGTGAAGAGCAGCCTCAGCTCCACGAACAACGAGTGCGTGGAGGTCGCCCGTTCCACCGGCGGGCCTGTGTTCGTCCGGGATTCCAAGGACCCGGCCGGTCCCGTGCTGGCCTTCGCGCCGGGTGAGTGGCGGGCGTTCCTGGCAGGAGTGCGGAACGCCGAGTTCGACGTCTGAGACCCGCTCGACCGAAAACCCCCGCAGCCGTTCAGCGGCCGGCGGGGGTTTTCGTGCGCCCGGCCTGGGCAGCGGCGAGGAGATCGAAGAGGGGGAGGCGATGAAGGTAAGTGATCGCTGAACCCGCCTGACATCAGGCCCCCGGAAGGCGTTAGACTGCCGCCCGACAAGTTTGTGAAGACCTTCACAAAGGAACGAAAGGCCCCTTACCCCGAGGCCGTCAAAGCGTGTAGGACAGGACAGGTCCCGTGACCGTGCCAGCCGCCCCACAGCGGAGTCTCGCTGAGGCTGACGCCGACGTCATCGTCGTCGGCGCCGGGCCCGCCGGGTCGACGACCGCTTTTCATCTCGCACAGGCCGGACTGAACGTCCTGTTGCTCGAGAAGACCACATTCCCCCGTGAGAAGGTCTGCGGCGACGGGCTGACGCCCCGAGCGGTCAAGCAGCTCATCGCGATGGGGATCGACATCAACGCCCCCGGCTGGGTCAGGAACAAGGGCCTGCGCGTCGTCGGCGGCGGGCTCCGCTTCGAGCTCGACTGGCCGGAGCTGTCGAGCTATCCCGATTTCGGCCTGGTCCGCACCCGCCAGGACTTCGACGAGATCCTGGCGGACAACGCCGTGCGGGGCGGGGTCCGGCTGCTGCAGGGCGTCAACGTCACCGGCCCGATCCTCGACGAGCGCAGCGGGCACATCGTGGGCGTGACGGCCCGTGTCGCGGACGGAAGCGATGGTCCGTCAGCGGGCCGCACCGTAACCTACCGCTCCCGCCTCGTGGTCGCGGCCGACGGCAACTCCACCCGGGTCTCCCTGGCGATGGGGCTGCACAAGCGCGAGGACCGCCCGATGGGCGTCGCCGTACGGACCTATTTCACCAGTCCGCGCCATGACGACGACTACCTGGAGACATGGCTGGAGCTGTGGGACGGCGACCAGCTGCTGCCCGGCTACGGGTGGATCTTCGGGGTCGGCGACGGCACCTCCAACGTGGGCCTGGGACTGCTGAACACCAGCGATTCCTTCAAGGGCATGGACTACCGTGACCTGCTCAAACGTTGGGTCAAGAACATGCCTCCGGAGTGGGGTTACACCGAGGAGAACATGACCACCCCGATCCGGGGTGCCGCGCTGCCGATGGCCTTCAACCGCCAGCCGCACTACACGCGGGGCCTGGTGCTGGTCGGAGACGCGGGCGGGATGATCAACCCGTTCAACGGGGAGGGCATCGCGTACGCGATGGAGACCGGCCAGATCGCGGCCGAGACCATCGTCCAGGCGCTGGCCAGGCCCACACCGGCCCAGCGCGAGCGGGTGCTGCGGGCCTACCCGCAGATCCTCAAGGACGCCTACGGCGGCTACTTCACGCTCGGCCGGGGCTTCGTGGAGCTCATCGGGCGGCGCGGGGTGATGAACTTCGCCACCCGCCACGCCCTGCCGCATCCCTCGCTGATGCGTTTCGCTCTCAAGCTGCTTGCTAATCTCACCGACCGGCGAGGCGATGCGTCCGACAGGATCATCAACGCTCTGTCCAAGGTCGCGCCACCGGCATGACCTCACAAAACATGCAAACCCGGAGCGAGCAGAGATGATCGCCCTGCCTAGACTTGTGAAACACACCACTGTGACGAGCTACGCGCCGGCGCGCGTGGAGATGGGAGAGGAGGCGTAGCGATGGAGCTGTACGCACCCATCCTGGTGCTCGCCGTTCTCGCGGCGGGATTCGCGATCTTCTCGGTGACGATCGCGCCCTTCACCGGACCCAAGCGCTGGAACCGCGCGAAACTCGACGCCTACGAATGCGGCATCGAGCCCACCCCCCAGCCGGTCGGCGGCGGGCGCTTCCCGCTGAAGTACATGATCACCGCGATGCTCTTCATCGTGTTCGACATCGAGATCATCTTCCTCTACCCGTGGGCGGTCGCCTTCGACCAGCTCGGGATGTTCGGGCTGGTCGAGATGGTGCTGTTCATCGTCACCGTGCTCGTGGCGTACGCGTACGTGTGGCGCCGCAAGGGCCTGGACTGGGATTAGGACTATGGGACTTGAAGAGAAACTCCCGAGTGGTTTCCTGCTGAGCACGGTCGAGCAGGTGGCCGGCTGGGCGCGCAAGAACTCGGTCTGGCCGGCCACCTTCGGTCTGGCCTGCTGCGCGATCGAGCTGATGTCGACCGGCGGTCCCAAGCACGACCTGGCCCGCTTCGGCATGGAGCGCGCCTCGGCCTCTCCGCGTCAGGCGGACCTGATGATCGTCGCCGGCCGGCTCTCCCAGAAGATGGCCCCGGTCCTGCGCCAGATCTACGACCAGATGGCCGAGCCCAAGTGGGTCATCGCCATGGGTGTCTGCGCCTCCAGCGGGGGCATGTTCAACAACTACGCGATCGTGCAGGGCGTGGACCACGTCGTCCCGGTCGACATCTACCTGCCGGGCTGTCCGCCGCGGCCCGAGATGCTCATCGACTCGATCGTCAAACTGCACGACAAGATCCAGAACATGAAGTTCGGCGCGCACCGCGCCAAGCAGATCGACGAGCTCGAACTGCAGGCGCTCCGGACGCTGCCGCTGATCGACCAGGGGAACGCCAAATGAGCCCCGGCGCGATGAGCGGGGCCGTCCGCGAGGCACGAGCGGCCCGCGCAGCGAATGAGGAGTGGTGAGCGACCGATGAGCACCGACAACCTCCCCGGCGTGCCGGAGGAGCCGGTCGCCCGCCTGGGCATGTTCGGGGCCCAGGACTCCGGTGACACCTCCGGTTACGGCGGCCTGGTCGTACGGCGGGCGCCCCGGCTGTCCACCCCCCGCCCCTACGGCGGCTACTTCGACGCGGTCGCGGACGCGCTGGAGCGCGCCCTCGGCGAGGAGCTCGCCGACGCGGTCGAGCGCGTGGTCGTGGACCGCGGCGAGCTGACCTTCCACGTCAAGCGCGAGCGCCTGCCGGAGGTCATGCGGCACCTGCGTGACGACCCCGCGCTCCGCTTCGAGCTCTCGCTGGGCGTCTCCGGCGTGCACTACCCCCACCTGGAGGGGGAGGAGCTGCACGCGGTGTACCACCTGTGCTCGATCACGCACAACCGGCGCCTGCGCGTCGAGGCGTCCTGCCCGGACGCCGATCCGCACATCCCGTCGACCGTGTCGATCTACCCGACGCACGACTGGCACGAGCGAGAGACCTGGGACTTCTTCGGGATCGTCTTCGACGGCCACCCGGCGCTGACCCGGATCATGATGCCGGACGACTGGGACGGCCACCCGCAGCGCAAGGACTACCCGCTCGGTGGCATCCCGGTCGACTACCGCGGCGCCGAGATCCCCCCGCCGGACCAGAGGAGGACCTACAAGTGAGCGCCCCCTACGACGAGGCGACCGAGGGCAAGGTGTACACGGTCTCAGGCAACGACTGGACCGAACTGGTCGGCACGCTCAGCGGCCAGCAGGACGAGCAGCTCGTCGTCAACATGGGCCCGCAGCACCCGTCGACGCACGGTGTGCTCCGCCTGGTCCTGAACCTGGACGGCGAGACGGTCACCGAGGCCCGCACGGTCATCGGCTACCTGCACACCGGCATCGAGAAGACCTGCGAGTACCGGACCTGGACGCAGGGGACCACGCTGGTCACCCGGATGGACTACCTCTCGCCGATCTTCAACGAGACCGCCTACTGCATGGCCGTGGAGAGGCTGCTGGGCATCACCGAGCAGATCCCCGAGCGCGCCCAGGCCATCCGCGTGATGACGATGGAGCTCACCCGCATCTCCTCGCACATGGTGGCCATCGGCACCTTCGGCATGGAGCTGGGCGCCACCACGCCGTTCCTCTTCGGCTCCCGCGAGCGCGAGATGGTGCTCGACGTGATGGAGTACATCACCGGCCTGCGGATGAACATGGCCTACATCCGGCCCGGCGGGGTCTCCGTCGACCTGCCGGCCGGCGCCGTGGACAAGGTCGCCGAGCTGCTCAAGGTCATGCCGAAGCGCATCAAGGACATGCGCAAGATGCTCGACGCCAACCCGGTCTACCTGGCCCGGACCAAGGATGTCGCCTACCTCGACCTCACCGGCTGCATGGCGCTGGGCATCACCGGCCCGATGCTCCGGGCCGCGGGCCTGCCCTGGGACCTGCGCAAGTCGCAGCCCTACTGCGGGTACGAGACCTACGACTTCGACGTCCCGACGGAGAAGACCGCCGACGTCTACGGCCGGTACCTCGTCCGGATCGCCGAGATGGAGGAGTCGCTCAAGATCATTGAGCAGGCCCTCGACCGGCTCTCCGGCCCGCTCAAGGGCGGCCGCGTGATGGTGGACGACAAGAAGATCGGCTGGCCCGCGCAGCTCGCTCTCGGTCCCGACGGCTTCGGCAACTCGCCCGACCACATCGCGCACATCATGGGCGGTTCGATGGAAGCGCTGATCCACCACTTCAAGCTGGTGACCGAGGGCTTCCGGGTCCCGGCGGGGCAGGCCTACGCGAGCGTGGAGTCCCCGCGCGGCGAGCTGGGCGCCCACGTGGTCAGCGACGGCGGCACCAAGCCGTACCGCGTGCACTTCCGCGACCCGTCGTTCACGAACCTGCAGGCCGTACCGGCGACGTGCGAGGGCGGCATGGTCGCCGACGTCATCTCCGCCGTGGCCTCGATCGACCCGGTCATGGGAGGTGTGGACCGATGAGCGGCGAGCCGACGAGTGAGCGGAGCGGTCAGCCGAGGGACGAGGCGGCCCGCGGAGCGAGCGAGGAGGGGAGCGCGACCCTGGGAACGGGCGGCGAGCCGACGAGTGAGCGGAGCGGTCAGCCGAGGGACGAGGCGGCCCGCGGAGCGAGCGAGGAGGGGAGCGCGACCTTGGAGACGGGTGGCGAGTCCGAGAAGAGTGCCGTGAGCTTCGCGAGTCACGGGGGGAGCGCGACCCTGGACCCCGCTGAGAAGGGGGTCGCGGTCCTGAGCCCGGGCGAGGAGGGGAGCGTGACCGCAGGCGGGAGCTACCCGCCGGAGGTCCGTGCCCGTCTGGAACAGGACGCCAAGGAGATCATCGTCCGCTATCCCAGGACGCGGTCGGCCCTGCTGCCCCTGCTGCACCTGGTGCAGTCGGAGGACGGCTACGTCTCGGACCGGGGCCAGGAGTTCTGCGCCGAGATGCTCGGCCTGACCAAGGCCGAGGTCGTGGGCGTGTCCACGTTCTACACGATGTACAAGCGCAGGCCGATGGGCGACTACCACGTCGGCGTGTGCATCAACACGCTCTGCGCGGTCATGGGCGGCGACCAGATCTGGGAGGAGCTCTCCGAGCACGTCGGCGTCGGCCACGACGAGGCGACCCCGGACGGCAAGATCTCGCTGGAGCGGCTGGAGTGCAACGCCGCCTGCGACTTCGCCCCGGTGATGATGGTCAACTGGGAGTTCTTCGACAACCAGACCCCCGCCTCGGCCAAGCAGCTCGTCGACGACCTCCGCGACGGCAAGGACGTGTCGCCGACCCGCGGCCCGAAGAAGCTGTGCACCTTCAAGGAGGCCTCCCGGGTGCTGTCCGGTCTGACCGACGACCTGGCCGGTGACGGCCCCTCGGCGGCCGGAGCCTCCCTGGAGGGCCTGAAGGTCGCCAAGGCCAACGGATGGAAGGCCCCTGAGGCATGACGACTCTCACTCCGGTCCTCACCGCGAACTGGGACCGGCCCGACTCCTTCAAGCTCTCGGGCTACGGGGAGTACGAAGCCGCGAAGAAGGCGCTGGGCATGGACCCCGACGCCGTCATCCAGACGGTCAAGGACTCCGGGCTGCGCGGCCGCGGCGGCGCGGGCTTCCCCACCGGCATGAAGTGGGGCTTCATCCCGCAGGGCGACGGCAAGCCGCACTACCTGGTGGTCAACGCCGACGAGTCCGAGCCGGGTACGTGCAAGGACATCCCGCTGATGATGGCCAACCCGCACTCGCTGGTGGAGGGCGTGATCATCACGTCCTACGCCATCCGTGCCAACCAGGCCTTCATCTACGTGCGCGGCGAGGTCCTGCACGTCATCCGCCGCCTGCACGCGGCCGTGCGCGAGGCCTACGAGGCCGGTTACCTCGGCAAGAACATCTTCGGCACCGGCTACGACCTCGAGCTGGTCGTGCACGCGGGCGCGGGCGCCTACATCTGCGGCGAGGAGACGGCTCTCCTCGACTCGCTGGAGGGGTATCGCGGTCAGCCCCGTCTCAAGCCTCCGTTCCCGGCGGTGGCGGGCCTCTACGCCTGCCCCACTGTGATCAACAACGTCGAGTCGGTCGCGAGTGTTCCCTCGATCGTCGCCAACGGCGCCGAGTGGTTCGCGGGCATGGGCACCGAGAAGTCGGCCGGGTTCGGCATCTTCTCGCTCTCCGGCCACGTCACCCGCCCCGGCCAGTACGAGGCCCCGCTCGGCATCACGCTGCGCGAGCTCCTCGACATGGCGGGCGGCATCCGCGCCGGCCACCGGCTGAAGTTCTGGACCCCCGGCGGGTCGAGCACCCCGATCTTCACCGACGAGCACCTGGACGTGCCGCTCGACTTCGAGTCGGTCGGCGCCAAGGGCTCCATGCTCGGCACCCGGGCCCTGCAGATCTTCGACGAGACGACCTGCGTGGTCCGTGCGGTGATGCGGTGGACCGAGTTCTACGCGCACGAGTCCTGCGGCAAGTGCACTCCCTGCCGGGAGGGCACCTACTGGCTCAAGCAGGTGCTCAAGAGGCTGGAGAAGGGTCAGGGCACCGAGGAGGACCTGACCACGATCACCGACATCGCCGACAACATCCTGGGCCGCTCCTTCTGCGCCCTGGGCGACGGCGCCACCAGCCCCATCCACTCGTCGGTGAAGTACTTCCGCGACGAGTACCTCAAGCACTTCGAGATCGGCGGCTGCCCGTTCGATCACGCTCCCTCCACGGCGTGGGGGTACAAGTGAGCGAGCGGAGCGAGCGAGCCAACGGGCACAGCAGCGTTCGCGAATGCGGACTCCGAGCCGTCAGGCGAGGAGGTCGTATGAGCGAGCGGAGCGAGCGAGCCAACGGGCACAGCAGCGTTCGCGAATGCGGACTCCGAGCCGTCAGGCGGGGAGATCGTATGAGCGAGCGGAGCGAGGGAGCCAATATGCACAGCACCTCGGTCATGGGGCCGACGGAGGAGGCGCCATGACGGTGGAAGCGACGACCCCGGCGCAGGCGCCGGTGGACCTGGTCACCCTGACCATCGACGGGTTCCAGGTGAGCGTCCCGAAGGGAACGCTGATCATCCGGGCGGCGGAGCTGCTCGGCATCCAGATCCCGCGCTTCTGCGACCACCCGTTGCTGGAGCCGGCCGCCAACTGCCGCCAGTGCCTGGTGGAGATCCCGGACGCGGGCAACGGCCGCGGCTTCCCGAAGCCGCAGCCCTCCTGCGCCATCGAGGTCGCCCCCGGCATGGTGGTCCAGACCCAGCTCACCTCCCCGGTCGCGGAGAAGGCGCAGCGCGGTGTCATGGAGCTGCTGCTCATGAACCACCCGCTCGACTGTCCCGTCTGCGACAAGGGCGGCGAGTGCCCGCTGCAGAACCAGGCCATGTCCAACGGCCAGGGCGAGAGCCGCTTCGAGGAGAAGAAGCGCGTCTTCGCCAAGCCGGTTCCGCTCTCGACCCAGGTGCTGCTGGACCGCGAGCGCTGCGTGCAGTGCGCCCGCTGCCTGCGCTTCTCCGACGAGATCGCCGGTGACCCGCTCATCGAGTTCTTCGAGCGCGGGGCCAAGGAGCAGGTCGGCACCGCCGACGGCAGGCCGTTCGAGTCCTACTTCTCCGGCAACACCATCCAGATCTGCCCGGTGGGCGCGCTGACCGGCTCCTCCTACCGGTTCCAGGCCCGCCCGTTCGACCTGGTCTCCACCCCCACCGCCTGCGAGCACTGCGCCAGCGGCTGCTCGCTCCGGACCGACCACCGCCGCGGCCGGGTCACCCGCCGCCTGGCCGGCAACGACCCGGATGTCAACGAGGAGTGGAACTGCGACAAGGGACGCTGGGCCTTCACCTACGCCACCCAGCCCGACCGGCTCAAGACCCCGCTCATCCGTGACGAGGACGGCTTCCTCGTCCCGGCCTCCTGGCCCGAGGCGCTCGCCGCCGCGGCCAAGGGGCTCGCGGCGGCCCGCGGTCGCGCGGGCGTGCTGGTCGGCGGGCGGGCCACGGTCGAGGAGGCGTACGGCTACGCCAAGTTCGCCCGGATCGCCCTCCACACCAACGACGTCGACTTCCGTGCCCGGCCGCACTCCGCCGAGGAGACGCAGTTCCTCGCGCACGCCGTCGCGGGCAAGGGCATCGAGGTGCGCTACCGCGACCTGGAGGCGGCCCCGGCCGTGCTCCTGGCCGGTTTCGAGCCCGAGGAGGAGTCGCCGATCGTCTTCCTGCGGCTGCGCAAGGCGTGGCGGAAGAAGGGGCTGAAGGTCTTCGCCGTCGCGCCGTTCGCCACCCCCGCGCTGGCCAAGGTGAGCGGCACGCTCGTCCCGGCGGTGCCCGGTGCCGAGGCCGAGGCGATCGGAGCCCTGATCTCCGGTGACTCGCCCGCCGCCGAGGCGCTCAAGCAGCCCGGCGCGGTCATCCTCGTCGGCGAGCGGCTCGCCACCGCCCCGGGTGCGCTCTCCGCCCTCCTGAGGCTCGCCGAGGCGAGCGGCGCCCGGCTGGCCTGGGTTCCGCGTCGAGCCGGCGAGCGCGGGGCCGTCGAGGCCGGGGCGATGCCGAACCTGCTCCCGATCGGCCGTCCGGTCGCGGACGAGGCCGCCCGCGCCGAGGTGGCCCGGGCCTGGAACGTCGCCTCGCTGCCCGACATCCCGGGGCGCGACACCTCCGCCATCCTGGCGGCGGCGCTGCACGAGGACCTCGACGCCCTCGTCATCGCCGGGTTCGACCCCTACGACCTGGCCGACCCCGAGGCCGCCCTGGCGGCCCTGGAGAACACGCCGTTCATCGTCAGCCTGGAGCAGCGCGCCAGCGCGGTCACCGACCGCGCCGACGTGGTGCTGCCGATCGCCGCCGTGGCAGAGAAGTCCGGCACGTTCGTCAACTGGGAGGGACGCGGCCGTACCTTCGAGGAGGCCCTGCCGGTCCCCGGGGTGATGAGCGACCTGCGGGCGATCTCCGCGATCGCCGACCACATGGACGTGCACCTGGGACTGCCGGACCCGGCCGCCGCCCGCCGCGAGCTCGCCTCGATCGGCGCATGGCGCGGCGCGCGGGCCGAGGCCCCGCGGGTGAGCTTCCGGGCGGGCGCCACCGCGCAGGCCGGCGAGGCCGTCCTCGCCACCTGGCACCGGCTGCTCGACGACGGCCGCCTCCAGGTCGGCGAGCCGTACCTCGCGGGCACCGCTCCCGTGGCCGAGGCGCTGCTGTCGGCGGCCACCGCGGCCGAGGCGGGCGTCGCCGACGGCGACAAGATCACTGTTACCTCCGGGCGGGGCTCGCTGAGCCTGCCGGTGCGGATCGCCGACCTGCCCGACCGGGTGGTGTGGCTGCCGGCCAACTCCGGCGGCTGCTCGGTCACCCGCGACCTGCGCGCCGTCGCCGGTGACATCGTCAAGATCGGAAGTGCCTCATGAGCATGGGCGGGAGAGAACCCGACGCAGTGAGCGAAGCGGTCCGCGAGGTGCGAGCGGCCCGCGCAGCGAACGGGGAGTGGTGAGCGACCTATGAACGCATGGTCTCTTCTCGCGGCCGCGCCGGCCGATCCGACCCTCGACGACTTCGGCAAGGATCCCATCGGGATCGTCATCTTCAAGTCCGCGGTCATCTTCATCGTCCTGATGCTGGGCGTGCTCTTCGGCGTGTGGTTCGAGCGCAAGCTCATCTCCCGCATGCAGAACCGGTACGGCCCCAACCGGGCGGGCAAGTTCGGCCTGCTCCAGTCGGTGGCCGACGGCCTGAAGATGGGTCTGAAGGAAGACCTGATGCCGCGGACCGTGGACAAGGTGATCTACTTCATCGCCCCGGTCGTGCTCTCGGTCCCCGCCTTCATGGCCTTCTCGGTCATCCCGATGGGTCCGAAGGTCAACCTGTTCGGCACCGAGACGCCGCTGCAGCTGACCGACCTGCCGGTCGCGGTGCTGCTGGTGCTGGCCATGGCCTCCATCGGCGTCTACGGCATCGTGCTCGCCGGGTGGGGCTCCCGCTCGCCGTACTCGATGCTGGGCGGCCTGCGCGCGAGCGCGCAGGTGGTCTCCTACGAGATCGCGATGGGCCTGTCGTTCGTGGGCGTGTTCCTGTTCGCGGGCACCCTGTCCACCTCGGGCATCGTCGCCGCGCAGGCGAGCGGGAACACGCTCTCGCTGGGCGGCCTCGACATCCCGATGCCCTCGTGGTACATGATCCTGCTGCTCCCGTCCTTCCTGATCTACATCGTGACGATGCTGGGCGAGACCAACCGCGTCCCGTTCGACCTGCCCGAGGGTGAGGGCGAGCTGGTCGGCGGCTTCCAGACCGAGTACTCCAACTCGCTGAAGTTCGCGGTCATCATGCTCGCCGAGTACGTCAACGTCTTCGTGGTCTCGGCCGTGTCGATCACCCTGTTCATGGGCGGCTGGCGGGCCCCGGCTCCGATCACCACCTTCTGGCCGGAGGCCAACACCGGCTACTGGCCGCTGCTGTGGTTCTTCCTGAAGATGGTGCTCCTGTTCGCCTTCTTCATCTGGTGCCGCGCCTCGCTGCCGCGTGTGCGCTACGACCAGCTCATGGCCCTCGGCTGGAAGATCCTCATCCCGGTCAACCTGGGCTGGATCCTGCTGGTCGCCACCGTGCGCGCCCTGCAGATCGAGGGCGTCGACCGGACCATGGTGATGATCCTGGGCGCCCTGGTCGTCGTCGGGTGCTTCGCGATCTGGCTGCGCTTCGACACCGTCCTGCAGCGGCGCAAGGAGAGCAGGGCCGCGCAGGTCGAGGCCGAGTTCGAGCAACTCCAGGCCGAGCCGGCCGCCGGCGGCTTCCCGGTGCCTCCGCTGGACCTGCCGCACTACCGCGGGGCGGCGGCGGCCATTGCGGAGACGCGCGCAAACAAGACAGCGGAGGTTCCCAGTGGGAGCAACTGATTGGCTCAACCCCATCAAGGGGTTCGGCGTGACCTTCCACACGATGTTCAAGAAGGTCGAGACGGTCAACTACCCCGAGGAGAAGCGGCCCACGGCTCCGCGCTTCCACGGCCGGCACCAGCTCAACCGCTGGCCCGACGGTCTGGAGAAGTGCGTCGGCTGCGAGCTGTGCGCCTGGGCGTGCCCGGCCGACGCGATCTACGTCGAGGGCGCCGACAACACCGAGACCGAGCGCTTCTCGCCGGGCGAGCGCTACGGGCGCACCTACCAGATCAACTATCTGCGGTGCATCCTGTGCGGCCTGTGCATCGAGGCTTGCCCGACCCGTGCGCTGACCATGACCAACGAATACGAGCTCGCCGACTCGACCCGTGAGAGCCTCATCTACACCAAGGAGATGCTCCTCGCGCCGCTCGGTCCGGGTATGGAGGCGCCGCCCCACGCCATGCGTCTCGGCGAGACCGAAGAGGACTACTACCGGCTGGGACGCAACAATGGGTGAGACCATCACGTTCTGGGTGCTGGCGGTCGTTTCCGTATCCGCCGCCCTCGGGCTCGTCTTCAGCCGCAAGGCGGTCTACTCGGCCCTGATGCTGGGTGTGGTCATGCTCTCGCTGGCCGTGCTCTACGCCGTCCAGGAGGCGCCCTTCCTCGCCGCGGTGCAGATCATCGTCTACACCGGCGCGGTCATGATGCTCTTCCTGTTCGTGCTGATGCTCGTCGGCGTGGACTCCTCCGACTCCCTGGTCGAGACGATCAGGGGACAGCGCTTCTGGGCGATCGTCGCGGGACTGGGCTTCGCGCTCCTGCTGGCCCTGGCGATCGGCAACGTGGTGTTCGGCCCGGCGGCGGGCATGGGCGGGGTCGTGACCGGCAGGGACGGCTACATGCCCGCGCTGGCCGCGGAGATCTTCACCAGGCACGTCTTCGCCTTCGAAGTCACCTCGGCGCTGCTGATCACCGCCGCGCTCGGCGCGATGGTGCTGGCCCACCGCGAGCGGGTCCGGCCCAAGGCTACCCAGCGCGACCTGGCCCGCGCCCGCTTCGCCGGTCCGCAGCCCTCGCCGCTGCCCGGCCCCGGCACCTACGCCCTGCACAACGCCATCGACATGCCGGCCCTGCTGCCGGACGGCTCGGTGGCCGCCACCTCCATCAACAGGGTGCTCGCCCGGCACGAGCTGGAGGAGGGCTTCGCGCCGACCGACCCGGAGAAGGCCGCGCTCATCAGGCAGGTCCTGGAGAAGGACGCGGCCAGGGACGCGGATCCGGTCGAGGGCGACAAGCCCATCCAGGTGAAGGACGCGCTCCAGGACGAGAACGCGCTTCAGGAGGAGGACGGCAAGTGACGACCCACTACCTGGTGCTCTCCGCGCTGCTGTTCGCGATCGGCGGCGTCGGCGTGCTGCTGCGGCGCAACGCGATCGTGGTGTTCATGTGCGTGGAGCTCATGCTCAACGCGTGCAACCTGGCGTTCGTCACCTTCGCCCGGCAGCACGGCAACCTGGACGGCCAGCTCATCGCGTTCTTCGTGATGGTGGTGGCCGCGGCGGAGGTCGTGATCGGCCTCGCCATCATTGTGATGATCTTCCGAACCCGCAGGTCGGCGTCCGTGGACGACGCCAACCTGCTGAAGTACTGAGGGGTGCCCGGTGCAATCTCCTGCTGAGATCGTCCAGCACTCCGGTGGGGTGATCGGGGTCTCCTGGCTGATGATCGCGCTGCCGCTGCTCGGTGCCGCGATCCTGCTGCTGGGCGGGCGCCGTACCGACAAGTGGGGCCACCTCCTCGGCGTGCTGATGTCGCTGGGCGCGTTCGCGGTGGCCGTCGCCTCCTTCGTGGAGCTGCTCGGCCTGCCCGAAGGCGAGCGCCGCCGCGGGATGAGCCTGTACGAGTTCATCCCCGGCATGGTGGACCTGGGCATGCTGGTCGACCCGCTGTCGATCAGCTTCGCCCTGCTGATCACGGGTGTGGGATCGCTGATCCACATCTACTCGATCGGCTACATGTCGCACGACCACGACCGCCGCCGGTTCTTCGCCTACCTCAACCTGTTCGTCGCGGCCATGCTCCTGCTGGTCCTGTCGGACAACTACATCGGGCTGTTCATCGGCTGGGAGGGCGTGGGTCTCGCCTCCTACCTGCTGATCGGGTTCTGGCAGTTCAAGCCCACCGCCGCCACCGCCGCCCAGAAGGCGTTCATCGTCAACCGGGTCGGCGACTTCGGCCTGCTGATCGCGATCTTCACGATCTGGACGACGTTCGGCTCGCTGGCCTTCCGCGACCTCACCGCCGACGTGACCGGCCAGGCCTCGCAGGGCACGCTGACCGCCGTCGGCCTGCTGCTCCTGCTCGGCGCCTGCGGCAAGTCCGCCCAGCTCCCGCTGCAGTCCTGGCTCCTGGACGCGATGGAGGGCCCGACCCCGGTCTCGGCCCTCATCCACGCCGCGACCATGGTCACCGCAGGCGTCTACCTGGTCGTCCGGTCCGGCGCCTTCTTCGAGGCCGCCCCGACCGCGCAGCTGGCCGTCACCATCGTCGGCGTCGCCACGCTGCTCGCCGGTGCGATCATCGGTTGTGCCAAGGACGACATCAAGAAGGGCCTGGCCGGTTCGACGATGTCGCAGATCGGCTACATGATGCTGGGCGCGGGCCTCGGCCCGGCGGGTTACGCCTTCGCCATCGGCCACCTGATCACGCACGGCTTCTTCAAGGCCAACATGTTCCTCGGGGCGGGCTCGGTCATGCACGCCATGAACGACGAGGTCGACATGCGCCGGTACGGCGGGCTGTTCTCCGTCATGAAGATCACCGCCGTGACGTTCGTCATCGGCTACCTGGCGATCATCGGTTTCCCGCTGCTGTCCGGTTACTACACCAAGGAAGGCATCATCGAGACGGCCATGCACCACAACCCGGTGCTGGGCTGGCTCGCCGTCCTGGGCGCCGGTCTGACCGGCTTCTACATGTCGCGGATGGTCTTCATGACCTTCTTCGGCAAGAAGCGCTGGGCCGACGACGCCCACCCGCACGAGTCGCCCGCGGTGATGACCTGGCCGCTGATCATCCTGTCCGTCGGCTCGATCGGCCTGGGCGCGTTCCTGGTCCTGGGCAACCGGTTCATGACCTTCCTGAGCCCGGCGGTCGGCCTGCCCGACCCGGTGCCGACGCCCCACGTCTTCGGCGTCGGCACCGCCGCCCTGGCCACGCTCGCGCTGGTCGCCGTCGGCGCCGCCTTCGCCTGGTTCCGGTACGGCGCCGCCGAGGTGCCCGCCCTTGCCCCGCGCGGCTCGTTCCTCACCGCCTTCGCCCGCCGCGACCTGTACGGTGACGCCCTGAACGAGGCGCTGCTCATGCGCCCCGGCCAGTGGCTGACCCGGATCGCGGTGTTCTTCGACAACCGGGGCGTCGACGGCCTGGTGAACGGGCTGGCCGCGGGGATCGGCGGGACCTCCGGGCGGCTGCGCCGCGTGCAGACCGGGTACGTCCGGTCGTACGCGCTGTCCATCCTCTTCGGTGCCGCCGCCGTCGTTGGCGCGCTGCTCTACGTAGGGAACATGTGATGCCCTGGCTCTCGATCCTGATGGCCGTGCCCGCAGTGGGCGCGGTCGGGGTGGCGCTGCTCCCCAAGGGCAGTGACAAGCTCGCCAAACAAGTGGCGCTGCTGGTCTCGCTGGTCGTGCTGGCACTGACCATCGCGATGGCGGTCCAGTTCAGCCCCAACGGCAACCGCTTCCAGTTCGAGGAGAAGTACGCCTGGATCCCCAGCTTCGGGGTCCACTACGGCGTCGCCGTGGACGGCATCGCGCTCGTGCTGATCGCGCTCTCCGCGGTCCTCGTGCCGATCGTCGTCCTCGCCTCCTGGCACGACGCCGACGGCGTCATCCAGGCGCGCGACCTCAAGAGCGAGGCCATCCCGCCCCGGCGCTCCGCGAAGACCTACTTCGCGCTGCTGCTGGTGCTGGAGGCCATGATGATCGGCGTCTTCGCGGCGACCGACGTCTTCCTGTTCTATGTCTTCTTCGAGGCCATGCTGATCCCGATGTACTTCATGATCGGGTCGTACGGCGGCGTGCAGCGGTCCTACGCGGCCGTCAAGTTCCTGCTCTACTCGCTCTTCGGCGGCCTGCTCATGCTGGTCGCGGTGATCGCGCTCTACGTGATCGCCGAGAAGAACACCTTCATGTACCCCGAGCTGGTCGGGGTCATCCAGGACCCGACCACGCAGAAGTGGCTGTTCGCCGGCTTCTTCATCGCCTTCGCGGTCAAGGCCCCGCTCTGGCCCTTCCACACCTGGCTGCCCGACGCCGCGGCGCAGGCCCCGGCCGGTGCCGCGGTCCTGCTGGTGGGCGTGCTGGACAAGGTCGGCACCTACGGCATGCTCCGCTTCTGCCTGGAGCTGTTCCCGGACGCGTCGAAGTTCTTCACCCCGCTGGTGATCGCGCTCTCGGTGATCGGCATCATCTACGGCGCGGTCGTGGCCATCGGCCAGACCGACATGAAGCGCCTGATCGCCTACACCTCGATCTCGCACTTCGGCTTCATCGCCATGGGCGTCTTCGCGATGACCCAGAACGCGCAGGCGGGCGCCACGCTCTACATGGTCAACCACGGCTTCTCGACCGGCGCGCTGTTCCTGATCGCCGGGTTCCTGATCTACCGCCGCGGTTCCGCCCAGATCGCCGACTACGGCGGCGTGCAGAAGATCGCCCCGCTGCTGGCGGGCTCCTTCCTGATCGCGGGACTCTCCGGCCTCTCGCTGCCCGGCCTGTCCTCGTTCGTCAGCGAGTTCATGGTCCTGAACGGCACCTACGAGCGCTACGCGATCCCGGCGATCATCGGGGCGCTCGGCGTGATCCTGGCGGCCATCTACATCCTGTGGATGTACAAGCGCACGATGAACGGTCCCACGGCCGAACCGGTCAAGGGCTTCACCGACCTCGACGGGCGGGAGAAGTGGGTGGTGGCCCCGCTGATCGCGGTGATCATCGCACTCGGGTTCTTCCCCAAGCCGGTGCTCGACGTGATCAACCCCGCGGTGGACAAGACGCTCGACAGCGCCCAGGTGCTGGACAAGCGCCCCGCCCCCACCGTCGCTGAGAAGAAGGGGGCCGGCCAGTGAACGGCGGCACCATCGAGGCGCCAACGATCGAGTACGCCCTGCTCGCGCCGATGCTGATCGTCTTCGGCGCGGCGGTCATCGGCGTGCTGGTCGAGGCGTTCGCACCTCGCTACCTGCGCAAGTCGATTCACGTGCCGCTGACGCTGCTGGCGCTGGTCGGCGCGTTCCTGCTGACGATCCTCCAGGCCGTCCGGGACGGCGTCCCCACCACGCCCGCGGCCATGGGCGCGGTCGCGGTGGACGGTCCCGCCCTGTTCATCTGGGGCATCATCCTCATCCTGGCCTTCGTCAGCACACTGCTGATCAACGACGACGAGCAGTTCGTCGCGCAGGCGGCGGCCGTACCGGGGAGCAGCGACGAGGAGGACGCGGTCCGCCACGGTTACGAGCAGACCGAGGTCTACCCGCTGCTGCTCTTCTCCGTCGGCGGCATGCTGCTCTTCCCGGCCGCCAACGACCTGCTGGTCATGTTCGTGGCCCTGGAGGTCCTGTCCCTCCCGCTGTACCTGCTCTGCGGTCTGGCCCGCCGTCGCCGCCTGCTCTCGCAGGAGGCCTCGGTCAAGTACTTCCTGCTCGGCTCGTTCTCCTCGGCCTTCTTCCTGTACGGCACGGCCCTGGTGTACGGCTACGCCGGTTCGATCGACCTGAGGGCCATCAGCGCCTCGCTGGGCACGGTCGCCGGCCAGGACACCCTGCTGTTCATCGGCATGGCGATGATCGGGGTCGGCCTGCTGTTCAAGATCGGTGCCGCGCCGTTCCAGGCCTGGAAGCCCGACGTCTACCAGGGCGCGCCCACCGCGGTCACCGCCCTGATGGCCTCCACCGTCCTGGTGGCCGCCTTCGGTGCCGTGCTCCGGGTCTTCTGGGTCGCCCTGGGCAACCTCGACTGGCACTGGCGGCCGGTCATGTGGGGCGTGGCGATCCTCACGATGGTCGTCGGCGCGATCCTGGCCATCACCCAGACCGAGATCAAGCGCATGCTCGCCTACTCGTCGATCGCGCACGCGGGCTTCCTGCTCACCGGTGTGATCGCCACGGGTGCCGCCACGCAGAACCGGGAGGCGCTGTCGGCCATCCTGTTCTACCTGGCCGCCTACGGTTTCACCACGGTCGGCGCCTTCGCGGTCGTCACCATGGTCCGCGACGCGGGCGGCGAGGCCGGGCACCTGTCCCGGTGGGCCGGGCTCGGCAAGCGGGCCCCGGTGCTGGCGGGCATCTTCGCGTTCTTCCTGCTGGCCTTCGCGGGCATCCCGCTGACCAGTGGTTTCTTCGGAAAGTACGCGGTGTTCTCGGCCGCGGTCGCCGGAGACGCGCTGCCTCTGGTCGTCGTGGGCGTGGTCACCTCGGCCATCGCCGCGTTCTTCTACGTCCGCGTGATCGTGCTGATGTTCTTCAGCGAGCCGGCCGCAGACGGCCCGACCGTCGCGGTGCCCACCATCGGCACCTCGGCTGTGGTCGCCCTCGCGGCAGCGGCTACCGTAGTGCTGGGCGTCTTCCCGGAGCCCGTGCTGAACCTGGCTGACCAGGCCGCCTCCGCACTGTTCATTCGCTAGGGAGTTAGAACTCATGGCTGCGCCACCGGTTGTTGATCTGCCGCTCGTCGACGAGCGGCTGGCGCAGGACCTGGCCACCGGCCTGGCCCAGGTCGAGAAGCTGCTCCGCTCCTCGGTGGAGAGCGAGGACGCCTTCGTCACGGAGACGTCCAAACACCTCATCGAGGCGGGCGGCAAGCGGTTCCGGGCCATGCTCGTGCTGCTCGCCGCCCAGTTCGGCTCGCCGGACGCCCCGGGCGTGGTGCCCGGGGCGGTGGTGATCGAGCTGACCCACCTGGCGACGCTGTACCACGACGACGTCATGGACGAGGCCCCGGTCCGCCGGGGCTCTCCCTCGGCCAACGCCCGCTGGGACAACACCGTGGCCATCCTGACCGGTGACTACCTGTTCGCTCAGGCCTCCGAGATCCTCGCCGACCTCGGCGCGGACATCATCCGGATCCAGGCCCAGACCTTCTCCCGCCTGGTCCGCGGCCAGATCCGCGAGACCGTCGGCCCCCGCGACCAGGACCCGGTCCGGCACTACATCGATGTGCTGGCCGACAAGACCGGTTCCCTCATCGCCACCTCCGGCCGTTTCGGCGCGATGCTGAGCGGCGCCTCGCCCGACGTGGTCGCCCGGCTGACCAGCGCCTGCGAGGCCATCGGCGTCGCCTGGCAGCTCAGCGACGATCTGCTGGACGTCGCCTCGGAGTCGGCCGAGTCGGGCAAGACGCCCGGCACGGACCTGCGCGAGGGCATCCCCACGCTTCCGGTGCTGTACGTGCTGTCGGGGGACGACCCGCAGGACGCCCGCCTGCGGGAGCTGCTGTCCGGCCCGGTGGCGGAGGAGGACGTCGAGGAGGCCCTCCGCCTGCTGCGCGCCAACCCCGCCATGGACCGGGCCCGCGCCGAGCTGGTCTCCTGGGCCGACCGCGCCCGCGCCGACCTGTCCGGCCTGCCGGACATCCCGGCCCGCGCGGCCTACCTCGCCCTCTGCGACTACGTGGTCGAGCGCTCCGGCTGACCTCTCCGGGGTCAGGCGGGGACGGGCTCCGGCTGCTTCCGCTCGGTACGGCGGGCCTCACGTGCGGTGCTCAGGCTGTCCCAGGTGAAGACCGACAGGGCCAGCCAGACGATGGCGAACCCGGCCCAGCGACTCGCCGGCATGGTCTCGTGCACGACGAGCACGCCGCAGAGGAACTGGAGCACCGGGGCGATGTACTGCAGCAGGCCGATCGTGGTGAGCGGCACCCGGATCGCGGCGGCGGTGAAGGCGAGCAGCGGGATGGCGGTGACCACCCCGGCCCCCGCCAGCAGCAGCGCGTGCCCCGTGCCCGCGGAGCCGAAGGTGCTCGTGCCCTGCTGCCCGAGGTAGAGGATGTACCCCAGCGCCGGGAGCAGCAGGACGAGCGTCTCGACCGCCATGCTCTCCGCCGCACCGACCCGGGCGGTCTTCTTGACCAGGCCGTAGGTGCCGAAGCTGACGGCCAGCACCAGCGCGATCCACGGCAGCCGGCCGTAGTCGAGGGTGAGCACGACGACGGCCAGGGCGCCCAGGCCGACCGCGACCCACTGCCGGCGGCGCAGCCGCTCCTTGAGCAGGAAGACGCCGAAGAGCACGCTGACCAGCGGATTGATGAAGTAGCCCAGAGCGCTCTCGACGACATTCCCGGTGTTGACGGCGTAGATGTAGACGCCCCAGTTGACCGTGATGATCGCCGCCGCGAGAGCCAGCAGGCCGAGCTTGCGAGGGGTGCGCAGGAGCTCCCGGACCCAGGACCAGTGCCGCCGGACCGCGAGGATGGCGATGACGGCGACGAGCGACCACGCCATGCGGTGGGCCAGGATCTCCAGAGCGCTGGAGGGCTTCAGGAGCGGCCAGTACAGCGGGAACAGGCCCCACATGGCGTAGGCGGCGATGCCGTACAGGACACCTCGGCGCGATTCAGGCATGTCACCTATTTTTACTGCTTACCTTATTTAACACAAGTTAGCAATGCTTCTTCAATAATTTAGCACTGCTAACGGGAACACCAGGAGGCTGGGCACGGTTGTGCAGGTCTGAGAAGGTGTCAGGAGGAGGTTCGCGATGGGCTGGTTGTTCGGCAAGGACAAGACTTCCATGGTGTCCCCGGAGAACGCGCTCCCGGGTCGCGAGGCGGTGATGCCGGTGCCCGCGCGGCACGCGGTGCTCGACGCCCCGCTGGCGCCGCCGTACCCCGACGGCACCGAGGTCGCCGACTTCGGCCTGGGCTGTTTCTGGGGCGCCGAGCGGAAGTTCTGGCAGACCCCGGGCGTCGTGTCCACCTCGGTCGGCTACGCGGGCGGATACACCCCCAACCCCACCTACGAAGAGGTCTGCACCGGCCTGACCGGCCACACCGAGGTCGTCCGCGTCGTCTTCGACCCGGCCGAGGTCTCCTACGAGGAGCTGCTGCGCGTCTTCTGGGAGGCCCACGACCCCACCCAGGGCATGCGCCAGGGCAACGACGTCGGCACCCAGTACCGCTCGGCGGTCTACACCCACTCTCCCGAGCAGGAGAAGGCCGCCCTCGCCTCGCGGGACGCCTACGAGAAGGTGCTCGCCGAATCCGGCTACGGCCGCATCACCACCGAGATCGCCCCGGCCGGCGACTACTTCTTCGCCGAGGAGTATCACCAGCAATATCTTTTCAAGAACCCCGGCGGCTACTGCGGCATCGGCGGGACCAACGTCAAGCTAGGGGACCCATCCGAGTGGGCCTGCCAGACGGGCCTGACGAGCTCGGAGCAGTAAGCACGGTAAGAGGGAGACCCTCGTACGGCCTCAGGGCTGTGTGAGGGTCTCGTTCGTTTTCCGGGTGTCGAGGGGGCTGATGTCGAAGCGGTCGCGAGAGTCTGATCTCCTGTCTGCGCTCGCCCATCGAGGCTCTGTCCGCAGCATTGGCTATCCTGTATAGTTTTCTATATAGTTTTTGTATGACTGCTCTCCACCATGCGGCTGAACTCTCCGTCACCGAGGCCACGCAACGCGGAGTAGCCCGGCTGGTGGCGGACGCAGAACAGGGAGCCGATCTGATAGTGACCCGCCGACATCAGCCGGTTGCCGCCGTCGTGAGCATGCGGCGTCTCAACGAGTTGGAGGAGGCCGCGGCGGACCTGCGTGATCTGGCGCTGGTGCTCGTGCGGGCGGCCACGGGCACCGGGCGGCGGACGCCGATCGACGACGTGCTCTCCGCCTTCGGTCACACCCGGGAGTCGCTGGCCGCGATCCCGGATGAGGACGACTGACGGTGTCCGACGTCGTATTCACCGATCCGGCCATCGACGATCTCCGTAGAATCGGCCCGGACGTCGTACCCAGAATCCTCAAGAAGATCCTCCTGCTGTTGGAGAACCCCGAGGCTGGTTACCCGCTCGGCGGGGAGCTGACTGGATTCCGCAAGCTCGTCGTCGGCCGGAACACCTGGCGGGTCGTCTATCGGATCACCGATGACAAGGTGATCGAGGTCTGCGAGATCTGGGCCGTCGGGGAGAGGGCCGACGCCGAGGTGTACGCCGAAGCCAAGGCGCGGGTTCGGGCAGCGGGTGGCTCACGCCCTGAAGTTGTCCGTCTCGGCGAGGTCGTCGACCGTCTCGGAGCCCTGACCGATCACCTTCATGTCGACGAGTCGCCCGCACGGGAGCCGGTTCCCGGCTGGCTCGCCGATCGGTTGATCTACACAGTGGGCATGACCCGCGAGGAGGTGGCGGCGCTCGATCTGGAGAAAGCTGTCGATCTCTGGGCGGAGTTCCGCTCGAACCCGCGGTAGCCGTACTCGTGCTCACAGGTCGGGACACGGCCTCGAAGCCGGTTGACATGGGTCGCTGCGGCATCGGTGGCACCAACGTCAAGCTATGTGACCCCTCTATGAGACAGCCGGGCCGTACGGCTCAGGTATCTCAACAGACCTGCCTCCGACTTCTGACAACTCTTGGCGCGTTGGTAGGCGAGACCGTCAGTGCACGCTGCATGCTTCACCGCTTATCAGAATGTGTTCTGACCTACGATGGTGAGGTGAGTTCTCAGAACGCCGACGCCGTCACCTTCTCGGACCTGTCCAGAAACCCCCGCGCCGTCGCCGAACGCGCCGCCCGCCTGGGCCGCGTGCGCATCACCCACCGCGACGCCCCGGACTTCTACCTGACCGCCGCCGACCGCGAAGACCAGCGCGGACAAACCCTGGCCACGGCCTCACGTCTGTTCCTGGCCTTTCTCAAGCACGACCCGACCGCCCGCACTCTGGTCATCGCCATGCCCGACGTCTTCCCCTGGGTCCGCCACCTGACCTCCGACGAACTGCGCTCCTTCACCCTGGAACTGGTCGAGGCCCTCTCCGACGCCGCGGAACTGGAGGTCGATGCCACCGCCCAGGAAGTCATCGCGGGCTGGCGGGCCACCGCCCGCATCAAAGCCGACCCCACGCGCTACGCCCAGGCCCGTAAACCCACCAGCGGCGACTTCGGAGCGGTCGAGGTCACCGCATGAGTCCCAAACGCGGCGACCGGGTCACGGTCCCGCCACCCGACGGCGAATGGGACATCCGGTTCGGCACCGGTGATGCGGTTAAAGGCTGGGAGGAGCTGTGCCGACACGCCCTGGCCAACACCCGCCGCTGCTTCGAGGCGCTGCGCGCCGACCCCCGCTCCCGGGCAGACCACGAACATCGGCACCGGCTTCGCGGGGACCTGGCAACCCATCGCCATAACGGCCACGACCTGGAGCAGTGGGAATTCGAAGTCACCAGCGGCGGGCGCGTCCGCTACGTCATCGATGACGACACCCGCACCGTCTGGGTCGTCTACGCCTCGCCCCGCCACCCTAAAGACACCGACTCCTGAGGATGGCGATCGCGGTCTTGGCGGCACCGGGGTCTCCTGCCCCGTGGGCATCGTGTCGGCAGGTGAGTAGATCAGTTCCTTAGAAGGAACCAGTTGGGAACTACGACTGCACCCGAGTTGGTCCGCGTTGCCAGGTTCTCGCTCTCGAGAAACTCGATCACCCGGTAGGTCGACCCAGTGGATACGTCAGCGGCGTCGATCAGCTCACGGATCACCCACGTTCTTTCATGGTCCAACAGTGCACGCACGATCTTCGCCGCGGAAGCGCCCTTCAACGTGCCGCGCGGTCTTCCGGGACCGCGCCACGGATCATGGTCGGCCCCTCGACCTGCAACGTATAGACCGGGCTGAGAGACGTTCAGGGTGATGTTCCCTGTCGCGTCTATGTAGGACAGGCCGGCCTCCGAGAGCCGCTTACGCACGGGTGGCGACAGGTATCGGGAGACGACAACCCCACGGCTGCCTGGATGCTCGTCCGTCGCGGCATTCAACTGCTGGAGCAGCGTAGCGGTGTCACGCCTCTCCACCGCGCGCTTGGCTTCCACGACCAGCACGACAGAGGTTCCGTCCGGTGCTGTCACCTTCCAGAGAGCATCGAAGCGAGCATCGGGCAGTCTGCGGCTCAGCGGTTGGATGTCCCACCCGGCCGACAGCCGGTCACCTAGCACATCCATCCCGGCTCGCAAGACTTCAACCTCGGTCTGAGGCTGCGGCCTGGCCTCCTTTGGTGCTCTCCAGTGCCTCGGTGTTCGGGAAAAATCCCAACTCCGTGCGGAGGATCAAGGACCATCTCATGCGCCATCCCGAGCAGCCGACCGTTCGCGTCGCTGGCGAGCACGGCGGGGAGGATCCGCTGATCCTGCCGCGCGAGGCCGTGAGCCTGCTCGCCTTCATCCTCGCCCAAGCGGCCGAAGGACGCGGAGTGACGGTCATCCCGTCCCACGTCGAGCTGACGACACAGCAGGCGGCGGACATGCTGAACGTCTCACGTCCCTACCTGATCAAGCTCCTGGAGACGGGGGAGATCCCCTTCCGGCTGATCGGCAAGCATCGGCGCATCACCTACGAAGACCTCCAGGAGTACAAGCGCCGCGACGACGCCAAGCGCCGGGCGGCCGCTGATCAGCTTGCCGCGCTGGGGCAAGAGCTGGGCATCTGACCAGGACCTTCACGGTGGTCTACGACGCGAACGTGTTGTACGGCAACACGCTGCGCGACCTGCTCATCCGGCTCGCCATGGCCGGACGGTTGCAGGCCAGATGGGCCACCGGGATCCTCGACGAGATGCAGCGCAACCTCGCCGCCAACCGCCCCGACATCCCGGCGGAGAAGTTCGCCCAGCTCCGCCTTCTGATGAACGCGGCTGTCCGGGACTGCCTGGTGGAAGGGCATGAGCCGCTGATCGAAGGGCTGAAGCTGCCCGATCCCGATGATCGGCACGCGCTGGCCGCGGCGATCAAATCGGGAGCGCAGATCATCGTCGCATCGAACCTCAAGGACTTCCCCGCAGAGAACCTGGTCGCGTGGGGCATTGAGGCCAGGTCGCCCGATGACTTCGTTCTGGATCAAATCGATCTCGACGGAAGGGTTGTATGGGCCTGCGTGCAACAGATCGCAGACTCGCGGGTCAACCCACCGGAAACCGTGGACGACGTGCTTGACGCATCGGAGAGGGCGGGGCTCGTCGAGTCTGTCGCCGCCCTCCGAGCCGGATAGAGACATCGCCGCCCGGCTTTCCTCCGCGAAGTGCCCCTACCGCCACCGGCCGTACTTGTTCGAAAGCCCGGCGGCCGCTGCGGAGTCGGCGGCACCGGCGTCTCCTGTCCGGTGGGGTTGACGTCCGGCGACGGGTAGGCCCGCGTAGGCGGCCGGTTGTCGCCTGGAGCGAGGATCAGCAGTTTGCCGCCTGGAGTGGCAAACCGCTCCTGCGGGCGTGCCTGAGCGAGATTTCGCCCCGGGAGACGGACCGGTTGCCAAGGTCAACGTGTCTTCGAGCTCAGCCACCGTCGTTCTCGATTGCGGGGGCTCGCGGAGTGGTGCGGGGCCGACCGGCATCTGTCCCGGCTGAAGATCGAGCCGGTGGCGGAGGGCATCTCCTCGCGAGCGATCGAGCTTCTTCGAGATGCGCGCGTGCACGGTCGCGAGTACGCCATTGACGCTGTGGTCGTGACGCTGTGGTCGCGGCCACCGCACTGCGCTCGGTACGCCCGGCCGTCGTCCTGACGTCCGATGGGGACGACATGGGCGAACTGTGCGGGAAAGCGGTGCGGGTGGTCTCTGTCCGAGACGGCTTGAGGGGGCGGGCGGAGGCTTCGGAGCCGTTGCGGGAGGCGGACCGCCAGCACCGGCAGCATCTTTTCAACAGCCCCGGCGGCATCGGGCATCTGATCGATCCGGTCACATGTTAGTCACTTACAGTAGTCAATCCATGACAAGGAGTGTCCGCGTGGACTGAGGTCTTGATACGGCTACACCATGTCCGCCCGTCACCGAGCGCGCCGCGCCCTGCTCGTCGCCGCGTCCCAGCCCTTCTGCTCCCCCGGCCCCCGGCCGCCTCCCGGCGCCGGCCGGACGCGGACGCATGGACAGGACACGACCACTTACAGGGAGAATGATGTACAACCGACGCGATCTTCTACGCTGGGGAGCCGCCGCCACCGCCGGCCTCGCCGCGACGTTGGTCCCCGCCCGGGCCACCGCCGCATCACCTCTTCGGCCGGCACCCGCACCACCGCCGGTCGACGAGGCCGCCTGGCGCGCGCTGGGCCGCGCCCTCGGCCCCGGAGCGGATCTGTACCGGCCCCACGGCAATGCCTACACCCGCCTGTCCACACCGTGGAACCTGCGCTATGCCGACGTCCTCCCGGCCGGCGTCGTCGCCTGCGCCACCTCCGCCGACGTGCAGGCGGCCCTGCGCTGGGCCACCGCCCACGGCATGCCGCTGGCGGCGCGCTCGGGCGGCCACAACTACGCCGGATACTCCACCACGACCGGCCTGCTGATCAGCCTGCGCCGCATCGACGGGGTCCGCGCCCGTGACCGCCGCCTGCTGGTGGGGGGCGGGGCGACCAACTCCGACGTCTACCGCGCCCGGGCCAGCGGCCTGTACTTCCCCGGTGGCCGCTGCCCCGGCGTGGGCGTGGCCGGGCTGGCCCTGGGAGGCGGGCTGGGCTTCAACGACCGCAGATGGGGCCTGACGTGCGACCGGATGGTGGAGACCGAGGTGGTGCTGGCCGACGGATCCCTGGTGCGAGCCAGCGAGCGCGAGCACGCCGATCTGTGGTGGGCCTGCCGCGGCGGCGCCGGCGGCAACTTCGGCATCAACACCTCCTTCGTCTTCGACGCGGTCCCGGTGACCGATCAGACCGCCACCGTCTTCGATCTGACCATCGACCCCCGCCACGCCGTCGCAGTGATGGACGCGGTGCAGGAGATCCTGCAGCAGGACCGGGCCGGCCGCTTCGACTGCCGGATCGGCTTCTCCCGATCCGGCACCGACCCGGCCTCGATCACGCTGCTGGGCCAGTATCTGGGCACCGAGGCGACGACACGCCACCTGCTGGCACCGCTGCTGAACCTCGCTCCGTCCCGGCGTTTCATCGAGCAGCGCCAGTTCTGGTCCGCACAGGACTACCTGATGATGCGGCCCGAACGGACCGCCATGATCTCCCACTCGCTGATGCCCGGCCGCTGGCTGCCCGACCGGACGGTGCGGACCATCGCCGAGGCCGTCACCGACTGGCAACCCGGCGGCTCGGGCACCGGCGGGTATGTCACCTTGTTCGCCATGGGCGGCCGGGTCGGCGACGTCGCCCCCAGGGAAACCGCCTTCGCCCATCGCGACGCCACCTTCGTGATCGACATCGGCGCCGAATGGACCCCGGCCACCCCGCGGGAGACGGCACGACGCCTGCGCCGTCAGGCCGGCGCCGTATACCGCAGGCTCCGCACCGAACTGGACACCTCATCGGCCTACGTCAACTTCCCCGACCCCACCCTGTCCGACTGGGCGCGCGCCTACTACGGCGACAACTACCAGCGCCTGGTACGGATCAAACACCGGTACGACCCGGACGGCGTCTTCCGCTACGGCCAGAGCATCGGCTCATCGAACCGCTGACCGCCCCGGCCGCATACGGTTTCCCGTCCGGGGACCGGCATCGCCTTCACTCCCTCCGACGGAGCCGCAGGACAGCCGGAGGGTCTTCGAGGGCTCCCGTTACCGGCGGTTCAGCCGAAGGCGTCAGGCTCCGATCAGAGTCCGCGTGATTTTCCGCCGGGCCTCCGCCCGTCATCGGCGGCGCCGTCCGCCGCCGATGACGGCCTGGCCTCCTGCGCCGTCGCACGGAACCGAACGCCCGGGTCAGGGGACGATCCAGTCTCCGTCGCTCATGAGGCCGCGGCCCTCGAGCTCGTTCTCTTCGCGCCAGGCCTGCACGCGACGGGGCTCGATGCGGAAGTAGAGGTAGGGGGTTTTGAGCCGGCGGGGGTCGAAGCCGGTTTTGGCGGCGAAGGCGTCGCCTGTGCCGGTGGGGAGGTCGGCCGCCGGCAGTGGAGTGGCAGTCGCGTCGATCATGACCACGTCACGGGTGGGCCCCAGGCCGAGGCGGACCTCGCCGGTGGCGGAGAGGTTGCGAGCCGTACGGCTGGACGTGGGAGTGGAGATGAGCAGCGTCTCGCCGTCCCACAGGAACGACAGGGGGACCAGGTACGGCGCGCCGGTTTCGGGATCGGCGGTGGCTACCCAGACGTCGATGTCGTTCTCGAGGCGGTGCAGGGTGTCCTTCAGCCGCTGTTGCGGGGTTCTGGGTGCTGGCATGGGTGTGTCCTCCTCTTGTCGCGACGAGGGTAGGGGAGGCGCGGGGTACCGCGTCTCAGAGGGTGACAAGCGGCCAGTCGAGAGGGACGCGTGCCGCGGTGGTGAAGCAGGACGTGAAGTGGTTGACCGCCAGGTGGGCGATGACCTCCACGGCCTGGGCGGGGGAGAGGCCATGCGCCTGGGGGACGGTGCCGCCGCGCAGCAGCGCGGCGGCGTACGCCAGGACGGGGGAGCCTTCACCGTGCCGGGCGGCGGCGAGCTCGGACTTGGTCAGGCCGATGACCTTGCCGGCCAGGAACGTGTGCATCGAGAGCGCGTACTCGCTTCGATGGTGCTGGGCGGCGAGCAGCGCGAGCCCCGCCTGGTCGCCCGGTGTCAGGCGGCCGTTCCGCAGTCCGTCCACGGCGGCCAGGTAGCCGGCGAGGACCACGGGACTGTGGGCCATCGCCTTGGTGAGGTTCGGTGTGATGCCCAGCACCCGCCGGGCGGCGGTGAGCTGGGCTCGCGCCGCGCCTGCGGCGTTTTCCGGATCGATCAGCGGCAGTCCTTGCATGCCCTGAATCCTTCGGGAGCGGACTGATAGATTCGCGATTCGTTCGCGATGCACGCAGGATCGGGGTTGGGGCGTGGGGGTGCGATTCACGGTCCTCGGCCCGGTCGAGGTCACCGTTGACGGAGTCCGGCTGGCCGGGCTGGCGCCTCGGCACCGTGCGGTGCTGGCCTATCTGCTGCTCCACGCCAGGGCCGTGCTCAGCCGCGACCGCCTGATCGACGCCATGTGGGGGCCGACGCCCCCGGAGACGGCCCGCTCCCAGATCCACGCGGCCATCACCGCGATCCGGCGGGTGCTCCGTCAGGCCGGGGCCGCGGACGTGTTGCAGACCCGGGAAGCCGGGTACGTGATCGTCCCGAAGGCGGGACAGCTCGACCTGGACGAGTTCACCGGGGCGCTGTCAGCCGTCGAGGACCCGCAGCGGATCCGCGCCGCCCTCGCCCTGTGGCGTGGTGAGCCGTTCGCCGACGTCACCGCGGACTATGCCGCCGACGCCCGGGCTCTGCTGACGGAGCGGCGCCTGTCGGCGTTCGAGCGGCTCGCCGAGCTCGAACTCTCCCTCGGCCGTCACGAGGGCGTGATCGACGATCTGGCGGCGCAGATCGTCGATCACCCGCTGCGCGAGAAGCTCACCTGCCATCTCATGCGCGCCCTCCACCTCGCCGGAAGGCAGCCCGACGCGCTCGCCGTCGCCCGCGCCTTCCGCGCGAGACTCGCCGACGAGCAGGGCCTCGACCCGAGCCGTGCCTTCACCGCTCTGGAACAGGCGATCCTGACCGACGACGCGCCCCAGGCACCGGCGAAGCAGGCGTCGTTCCTGCCCTACGACCTCCCCGACTTCGCCGGACGCGACAGCGAGCTCGACCATCTGACCCGTGAGGCCCGCGAGGGGACGATCTACGCGATCGACGGGATGGCCGGCATCGGCAAGACGACGCTGGCGGTCCACACCGCTCACCGGCTCGCCGAGCTCTACCCCGACGGCCGGCTGTTCGTCGATCTCCGCGCCCACACGGTGGGGCAGCCGCCGCTCGACCCGATCGCGGCGCTGGAGATCCTGCTGCGCCAGATCGGCGTTCCCGCCGACCGCATCCCCGCCGACCTGGCCGGGCGGTCCGCTCTCTGGCGTACAGAACTCACCGGCCGCAGGGTCCTGCTGATCCTCGACAACGCGGCCGACGCCGAACACGTGCGGCACCTGCTTCCCGGCACGCCCGGGAGCCTCACCTTGATCACCAGCAGGCGCCGTCTCACCGATCTGGACGGCGCCCGCGCCCTGTCCATGGACGTCTTCCCCGCGGCGGACGCCATCGCCATGTTCGGCGGCATCGTCGGCGAACGCGCCGGCAAGGAGCCCCTCGCCGTCCTGGACGTGCTCCAGCTCTGCGGGTTCCTGCCCCTGGCGGTCCGCATCGCCGCGGCCCGCCTCCACCATCGCTCGCAGTGGACGGTCGAGTACCTGGCGGGCCGTCTACGCGTCGAGCGCCGCAGACTCGCGGAGCTCTCCACCGGCGAGAGGGGAGTCGCCGCCGCCTTCACCCTCTCCTACCAGCAGCTCGCCCCGGACGGGCAGCGGATGTTCCGCCTGCTGGGCGTCCACGCCGGGCGCGACTTCGACCCGTACGCCGCGGCGGCCCTCGCCGGAACGGACGTCTACGAGGCGGAGGAACTCCTCGAGGAACTCCTCGACGCCCACATGCTCCTGCAGCGCGAGCCCGGCAGGTACACCTTCCACGACCTGCTCCGCGACCACGCCCGTGCTCTGGCCGCACCGGACGAAGCCTCTGACGCGCTGAGCCGCCTGTCCGAGCACTACCTCCGCACCGCGATCATGGCGATGGACCAGCTCTTCCCGTACTCCCGGCACCTCCGGCCGTCCGCGCCGCGTGCGGACGGCCCCCTCCTGGAGGATCCCGCCACTGCGGCCACCTGGCTGGACGCCGAACGCGCCAACCTGATCGCCTCCGGTATCCACGCCGCCGCCGACCGGCCGCATCACACCACCGACCTGGCCACGACCCTCTACGCGTACCTGGACGGCCACATCCACCACGCCGAGGCCCTGCCCCTCTACGATGCCGCCGTCCACGCCGCCCACGACCCGTCCACCCAGGCCCAGGCCCTCCTCAACCAGGGCGTCATGCATGCGAGACTCGGCCGTCACGATCAGGCCCATCTCCACACCCCGAGAGCCCTGGCCCTCGCCCGCCAGGCGGGCGACCGCCATGCCGAGGCCCGCGCCCTCTGCAGTCTCGGCGACGTCGCCTGGGACTCAGGAGACATCGATCAAGCCCACGCCCACTACGACCAGGCCCTGTCCCTCTACCGCGAGACGGGCGAACGGCGGGGCGAGGCCATAGTCCTCGGCAACCTGGGCCTGGTCCACAGCCGCCGGGATCGCCACGACCAAGCCCGCCAGGTCCTCCACCAGGCTCTGACCCTCTTCCGCGACCTCGGAACCCGTGCCGGCGAAGCCACCGTCCTCGGCAACCTGGGCACGGCATACGAACAGGAGGGGGACTACGCCCAGGCGGCAGGCCACTTCACCCAGGCCCTGACCCTGTTCCAGGACCTCGGCTACCGCCCCGGCGAGACCGAGATGCTCACGTCCATCAGCCGCCTCGAGTCGCGCAGGTAGGCCACGACACGCTCATGGCGCAGGCGCAGGCCCGCCGGCGGGGACGGCCGGTACACCGGCTCCGGTGGACGGCGGCCCGTCATACCGGCCGGGCCGGGGCTATCCTCTGGTCGGTATGACCCCTGCCTACCGGGATCTTCAGATCGGCCCCTGCAACCCTGCAGATGTGGCCTTCCATCCCGATGGCCGTTGCTTCGCCGTCGCCGACTACAACGGCGAGGTACGGCTGTGGGACACCGCCACGGGCCGTGCCGTCGGCCGGCCCGTGACCGACCCCGCGGAGCAGGCCTGGGCGGTGGCCTTCCATCCCGACGGCCACCTGATCGCCACCGGCTGGTCGGACGGCACCATCCGGATGTGCCACACCGCCACCGGCCGGCCCGCCGGCCGGCTCCTGCACAGCCGCACCGACGGCGTCACCGAACTGGCCTTCCACCCCGGCGGCCGCTTACTGGCCAGCGCAGGCGGTACGACGCGGTTGTGGCACACCGACACGCTCCAACCCGCCGGTGAACCGCTGGACGGTGCCGGCCCGATGGCCCTCCATCCCGACGGGCATCTGCTGGCCACCACCGCAAGACTCGCCCTGCAGCTGTGGGACTGTGCCACCGGCCGGCTCCTCGGCCACCTGCCGAACCGGCGCAGCGGGCCCTTCCACGGAGTGGCCTTCCACCCCGGCGGACGCCTGCTGGCCAGTGTCGGCTACGACGAGAACCAGGTGATGCTGTGGGACGTCACGACCGGTTGTCCCGTGGGGGAACCGCTGACCGGCCACCTCGGGGACTACGTGTGGGGGGTGGCCTTCCACCCCAGCGGCCGGTTCTTCGCGACCAGCGGTGACGACTTCACGGTGCGGTTGTGGGACACCGGGACCGTCCGGCCGGTCAGGCGACCACTGAGCGGCTCCACCTACGTCCCTTCGCTGGCCTTCCACCCCGAGGGTCACCTGCTGGCCGCTCCCGGAACGAACGGCACGGTGCGGCTGTGGAGCACGCCGCGGTCGGGCCTTTGGCCGGACCACCCGTCGTGACCGACGTCGACGGGACCTGGCCGGCCTCAGGGACTTCCTCCGGGTCCGGGGTGCTCAGATCGTGATGACGACCTTCCCCGGGGCGTGCCCCTCTTCCTGATATCCGATGGCCGCCGGAATCTCCGCGAACGGATAGCTCCGGTCGATGACCGGATGGATCTTTCCGTCTTCGATGAACCCGGTCAGCGTCATCAGGTTCTGCCTGTTCTCGTTCCCCGTGCACCGGACCACGTCCGCCATGACCATTGTCTGGGACACGAACGGCGACGCCGCGAGCTTCAGGAATATGCGGTCGACGGGCTTCAGCCATCGGCCGGCCGGTCCTCCGACGGTGACGCAGGTCCCCTTGGGGGTCAACGCCCGCCGGCACGCCGATCCCGAGTGGCTTCCCGCGACGTCCAGCAGGAGATCGTAGCGTTGCCCGTTCCGGGTGAAGTCGCCTTCGGTGTAGTCGATGACCTCGTCCGCGCCGATCGACCGGACCAGGTCCACGTTCCGCGTGCTGCAGACGCCGGTGACCTCCGCGCCGAACGCCTTGGCGATCTGTACGGCGAAGGTGCCCACGCCTCCCGAGGCTCCGTTGACCAGGACTTTCTGCCCCGGCTGGATCCGTCCCCGGTCGCGCAGGCCCACCAGGGCGGTGTTGGCCGCCAGCGGCACCGCCGCGGCCTGCTCGAACGACAGATTCTTCGGTTTCGGCGCCAGTTCGTCTTCCCGGACGCATACGTACTCGGCGAAGCCGCCCTGCTTGGGCATCGCGAACACCTCGTCGCCGGGGCGGAACCGCGTCACGTCCTTGCCGACCGCCTCCACCTGCCCCGCCACGTCGGCGCCCAGGATGCTGATGCTCGGCCTGCGCAGCCCCAGGCCGCCGGGCATCAGACGCGCGACGTACGGCTGCCCTCTCATGAGGTGCCAGTCATAGGGCTGGACGGAGGTGGCGCGCACCCGGACCAGCACTTCGTCGTCGCCGGGGACGGGATCGTCGATGTCGGTGAGCTCCAAAGCGTCGGGTGAGCCGTACGAGCGCAGGACGAACGCCTTCATCACATTCTCCTCATCAACTGCGGGTGTCAGCCGTGGCGCGGGTCCATCGGGACCGCCGCACTCGCCATCGACGGCGTGGCACGGAAATCAGCGTAAAAGGCCTGCACAAAGAGCTCATCAGCCGAAAGTACGCCTGATTGATGGACGACCGGCGGGTTCGGATCGGACCGTTCTATCGATGAACCGCCGGCGCCTCAGCCGTCACGATCGAGTCATGACCGACGAGAGCACGACGGGGCGCACCGTGTCCCCGCAGTCCCCGCCGTCCCCGCGAGGCGGCCTGCTGACGGATGACCGGGGCAGGGCGGGGACTCCCGCCACGGCCTCCTCCGCAAGGGCGGGGTGGCTCGTTCCCGCCGCGCTGATCGTGCTCAGCGCCGTTCCCATGGTCGCCGGTGCCGTACGCATGACCGAGCTGACCGGCGGTGCGGCGATCACACCGGAGAACGCGCGGTTCTTCGCGGCGCCCCTTCCCGTGGTGCTGCACATCATCAGTGTCGTGCTGTACAGCGTCCTGGGCGCCTTCCAGTTCGCTGCCGGGTTCCGCCGCCGGAGGCCCGGCTGGCACCGCGCCTCCGGGCGGCTGCTGGTCCCGTGCGGACTCGTCGCGGCGTTCACGGGCCTGTGGATGACCCTGTTCTATCCCCGCATCGAGGGTGACGGCGATCTCCTCACCGCCTTCCGGCTCGTGTTCGGCACGGCCATGGTCCTGTCCATCGCCCTCGGCCTCGCCGCGATCCGGCGACGGGACATCGCCCGGCACCGCGCCTGGATGATTCGCGGCTACGCGATCGGCATGGGCGCGGGCACGCAGGTGCTGACCCATGCGCCCTGGTTCATGATCGTCGGCACGCCCGGTGAGTTCCCCCGGGCGCTGCTCATGGGCGCCGGCTGGCTGATCAACCTCATCGTGGCGGAGTGGATCATCCGAAGGAGACCGGCCGGGGCGGTTCCGAGGACTGTCCGAGGGGTCGCGTGACCGGCCGGACGGTCCGTCCGGCGAGCCCCGGGGCCAGCTCCTCGGCCGACTGCGGTGCGGCGTCAGCGGGTACGGCGAGCAGTACGGCCTTGGCCGTACCCCGCCGCCTCGGTGAGGCCGCCGTGTGCGGCGGCCTACGGCAATGACGTACTGGCGGCGCAGGACCGCTTCCACCGGCGCCGAGGCGTCTCCGGCGGCTCAGCGGACGCCGACCCGCCGGAGACGTCCTAGACGCGGTTGGTCTCGTAGGCCCACATGGCGATCTCGACGCGGTTGCGGGCGCCGAGCTTGGCCATCAGGCTGGCGATGTGGGATTTGACGGTGCTGAGAGAGATGTGAAGCTCGTCGGCGATCTCGCTGTTGGTCCGTCCGCGTGCCACGGTGGCGAGGATCTGTTCCTCCCGGTCCGTGAGCGCCTCGACGGGTTGCCCCAGCGCTGAGGCGGGCCCGGTGCGGGCGAAGGCCCCGAGGAGCCGGGCGGTGATGCTCGGGGCGATGAGCGCGTCGCCGTCGGCGGCGGCGCGGACGGCCTGGGAGAGCAGGTCGGCGCCGGCGTTCTTGAGCAGGAAACCCCGGGCGCCGGCCCTCAGGGCGGCGTAGACGTAGTCGTCGAGGTCGAAAGTGGTGATGACGACGACGGCGAGGGGATCGTCGACGGCCGGTCCGGCGAGGGCGCGGGTGGCCTCGATGCCGTCGATGCCGGGCATGCGGATGTCGAACAGGCACACGTCGGGACGCAGGCGACGGGCGAGCTCGACGGCCCGCCGCCCGTCGGCGGCCTCGCCGACGACCTCGATGCCCGGCTGGGCACCGAGGATCATCACGAGCCCGGTACGGACGATCTCCTGGTCGTCGGCGACGATCACCCGGATGCTCACGTCGCGGCCCCGGTCCGGGGCAGCACGGCGGTCACTGTCCAGCCTCGGTCGGGGCCGGGGCCGGCGACGCAGGTACCGCCGAGGAGATCGGCGCGTTCGATCATGCCGATGAGCCCGTATCCCGGCGACGCCGCCTGGCGGATGAGGCCGCTGTCGCCGTCGTCGCTCACGCGCAGGTGCACCGACGTGTCGTCGGCGGAGACGCGGACCTCGATGCGGGTGGCGTGACGCGCGTGCCGCCGGGCGTTGGTGATCGACTCCTGGGCGAGGCGGTAGATCGCGGCTCCGACCGACGGGGGGAGGTCGTCGAGGTCGCCCGAGATCTCCACGTCGACGGACGGACCGGACTGGCCTCGGCTCGCGAGCTGTCCGAGATCGGTGATGCGCCGGCCGGGAGCCAGGTCCGCCGGCCGATTCTGGCGCAGGACGCGGACCATGGTGTTCATCTCGGCGAGGGCCCGTGCCGCCTCGGCCTCGATCACGTGGAGCGCCTCGGCCGCGGCGTCGGGGCGTGACGCCGCGGTGGCGAGACCCGCCTGTGCGCGGATCGCCATCGCCGAGACGTGATGGGCGACGGTGTCGTGCAGGTCGCGGGCGAGCTGTTCGCGTTCGAGCAGCTTGACCTGGTCGAGCTCGCGCATCCTCGCCCCGGCCCGATACCGGAACGCCACGCCCAGGGCGACGGCCGAGAACACGACGGCGAACGAGGCGACCGCGTCGGCGGAGACGAGGCGGCCGGAGACGATCGACAGGAAGACCGCGACGAGCATGACCGACAGACCGATCGCGGCCTCGCGTCCGGAACCCCAGCGGAACAACGAGTACACCAGGATCAGGAGGTACACCATCGTGTACGTCTCCGGAGACTCGCCGCCCGTCACCAGCGGGGCCAGGCTCGTGGTGCCGAAGACGATCGCGACCACCAGCAGCGGCCTGGTCCGGCGCCACAGCAACGTGGGCACCAGTCCGACGGTGACCGCCACGGAGACGACCCGCCATGGAAGATCCGGCCGCAGCACTCCTTCGAGCACGGCGATCGGCACGAGCGCTCCCACGAGCACCCAGTCCCGCCACACCCGCAGCGGAGGGTCGGGGGGACGTGGCTCGTTCCACAGGGAACGGATGAGGGGGTGCACCACGTCATGGTACGAGAGCCCGCGCCCAGCCCGAAGTGCGAGGCGCGCATTTCCGGCGTCATGCTCACTGACGGCGGTGAGCGCCGCGGGATAAACCATTGGACGCGCTCTCCGCCGGGCGAGCATGATGCGCGGAGAAGGCCGTCCGGCGCGGAGGCCGCGGCCCCCGGTGCGGGGGGTTCCCCGGCGCCGGCGTCCCGCGAGACCAGGCCGGGTTCTCCGGCGGACGGGAAACGCGCCATGAGACTTCACGAGTACGCGCAGTACGACGCCGTCGGGCTCCGCGAGCTGATCGGCAAGGGCGAGGTCACCGCAGCGGAGGTCGAGTCCACCGCGCGGCGGGCGCTCGAATGGGCCGACGCCAGGGTCAACGGCCTGACCGTGCCGGTGTTCGCGTCCGCGCTCGACCACGCCGCCGACGGCCCGTTCGGCGGGGTGCCCTTCCTGATCAAGGATCACGGCCCGGTCGCCGAGGGCGTGCCGTTCTCCGTCGGCAGCCGCGCCCTGCAGGGGATCGCGGCCCCGTACGACACCGACCTGATGAAGAGGTTCAGGGCCGCCGGACTGGCCACCCTGGGGGTGACCACGGTGCCGGAGATGGTGGTGGACTTCGTCACCGAGTCGGCCAGGTACGGCATCACCCGGAACCCGTGGGACCTGGAGCGCACGCCGGGCGGGTCCAGCGGCGGGGCGGCGGCGTTGGTGGCGGCCGGTGCCGTACCGCTCGCCCACGCGAGCGACGGCGCGGGCTCGATCCGCATCCCGGCCTCCTGCTGCGGCCTGGTGGGCCTCAAACCGAGCCGGGGGCGCGTCACCAGCGGCCCGGACATGGGCGAGCCGATGTTCGGGATGGCCTACGAGTTCGGTCTGACCAGGACGGTCCGGGACACCGCCCATCTGCTCGACGCCGTGCACGGGCCGGGCGTGGGCGACAAGTACACCGCGCCGCCGCCGCTGCGGCCGTACGTCTCGGAGCCCGGAGCGGACCCCGGCAGGCTGCGGGTCGCGGTGACCACCGCCTCGTGGTCGGGCTCGCCGGTGGATCCGGAGGTGGCCGCCGCGACGACCGCCGTCGCGGCCGTGCTGGAGGGGATGGGGCACCAGGTCTCCGAGGGGAGCCCGGCGGTCGACTGGCCGGCCACGGTGCGGGCCATGGCGGCCCAGCGGGTCGCGATCGCCTCCACGATGCTGCTGGCTCCGAGGGAGCCGGACCCGGCCATGCTGGAGATCCCGACCCGGCACCTGCTCCAGGCCGCGAGGGAGACCGGCGCGCTCGACCTGATCGTCGGCTTCCACGCCCAGAACCAGGTCACGCGCTCGGTGGGCGCGTTCTTCACCGGGCACGACCTGCTCGTCACGCCTACGCTGGCGCAGCTGCCGGTGCCGCACGGGACGTTCCGGTACGAGGAGGAGAACCACCCCGCGCTGGACGAGCGGCTGGCGAAGATCTTCGACTACGGGCCGTTCACGATGGCGTTCAACGTCTCGGGGCACCCGGCGATCAGCCTGCCGCTGGGGTGGAGCGGGAACGGGCTGCCGATCGGGGTGCAGCTGGTGGCCGCCTACGGACGGGAGGACCTGCTCCTGCGGGTCGCAGCCCGGCTGGAGGAGGCCATGCCGTGGCGGGACAGGGTCCCCGGGGTCTCCCTCCTGCACGTGAGATGAAGCCCGCCGGGTTCCCGCCGCGACGCGGCGGCCGAGAGGATCCCGCCGGAGGGCGCCGCCTGATCCGGAGCGGACGAGTTCCCCGGGTCCCGCCCTGCGGGATGCTGGAGGCATGAGAGCAGAAGATCGTTTGTCCGGCGGGACGCCCGGCGTCGACGTGCCCGACCGGCGGGGCCGTACCGGGCTGGACCGGGTGGGACTGGACCTGACCGGCAACCCCCGGGTGAGGGTGCGGGAGGTGGAGCTCCTGTCGTCGAGCTGGTACGTGCTTCGCAAGACGAGGTTCGACTACCGGCGCTCGGACGGCAGCTGGAGCGTCGAGGAGCGCGAGACCTACGACCGGGGCAACGGCGCCACGGTCCTGCTCTACGACGCCGAGCGGGAGACCGTGCTGCTGACCCGGCAGTTCCGCTACCCGGTCTACGTCAACGGGCATCCCGACGGCATGCTGCTGGAGACCGCGGCGGGACTGCTGGACGACGACGACCCGGAGACCGCGATCCGGCGCGAGGCGGCCGAGGAGACGGGATACGACATCGGTGAGGTCCAGCACGTCTTCGACGTCTACATGAGCCCCGGCTCGATCACCGAGCGCGTGCACTTCTTCGCGGCGCCGTACGACGCGGACTCCAGGACCTCCCGGGGCGGCGGGGTGGCCGGTGAGGGCGAGGACATCGAGGTGGTGGAGCTGCCGTTCGCGAAGGCGCTGGAGATGATCGGGACCGGGGAGATCGCCGATGGGAAGACCATCATGCTGCTGCAGTGGGCGGCGCTGTCCGGTCCGTTCGCCCGTCTTACCTGAAATGGCGGCCGACGTCTCGTCCCCGGCCGCGCAGGCGGTGGACGGGCTTTATTGCGGGACTGACAAGCGGCCTCCGATAAAAAGGGTTTCCCGATGCCGGGCCCACTCTCCCGATGCGTTCATCCGCTGCCGGGGCGGCGGCCGGAGGTCCTCCACGACGTCGTCGGCCTGCCTGATCCTGGTATCGGGAACGGTCCAAGAATGGTCGGCGGGCAACGAGAACGGTTATTAATCCCGACTTAACATCGGACTTTCGATGTTGTCAAAATGTCATTCACATTCACCTTCGGCGGCGTCACGGGTTTCTTTACCATGGCCGCATGGACTTGGAAGTGCGCCATCTTCGGGTCGTCCATGCCATCGCCGGGCATGGCAGCATCTCCAAGGCGGCCTCCTCGCTCGGGCTGTCCCAGCCGTCCCTGGCCGGGCAGCTCCAGCGGATCGAGCGCATGCTCGGAGGACGCCTCTTCGAGCGGGTCCCCGAGGGGAGCCGCCCCACGCCGCTGGGTGAGTGGATCATCGAGCGTTCGAGCTCGATGCTCCACGCCTTCGACACCCTGCAACGCGACGCCCGCCACTACGTCGAGAGGGGTGCCGGAAACCCGGTGATCCGGGTGGGGTGCGCGGACACGGCGCTGGCCGGTCACGTCAGCACCTGCATGTACGACCTGTTCCCCGAGGGGAACTTCACCATCCGCACCGAGGAGTGCCTCGACACCCTGCCCGCGCTCCTGGAGGCCGGGCGGCTGGAGCTGGCCGTGCTGGCCGACTACCCCGGTCACGAGCTGGTCTCGTCTCCGGACGTGGTGTACGAGGCGTCCACCGTCGAGCCCCTCTTCGTCGGCCTCGCGGCCTCGCATCCGCTGGCCGGGCGGGAGGAGATCGACCTGGCGGACCTGGCGGAGGAGAGCTGGGCGATGCAGCCGAACGCCGAGATCGGGTACCGCGAGCACTTCTGGGCGGTCTGCCACCGGTACGGCTTCACCCCGCGCCTGTCCTTCTCCGTCAACGGCCCTCTCGCCCGAGACCTGATCAAGGCCGGCAAGTGCGTGGGGTTGTTCCTGCCCACCTCCAGGGAGCAGCCGGGCATCGTCATCCGGCCGCTGGCGGGCTCTCCGCTGCTGATGCGCAACGTCCTCGGCTGGACCCCGTACGGCCTGCCGGCCGGGACCGTGGTCTCGCTGGTGAGCGCGGTGATGCGCACCTACTGGAGCGAGGCCGCGAAGGTCCCCCGGTACGCGGAGTGGCTCGAACGGCGCATCTCGGCGGAGGACCCCTTCGCCTGCGCGGTGGGAGGCCCATAGGCCGAACCTATGGAGGTCTGGGGGGTTCTGTGTCAGGTGCTGTCGATGTCACCTTGGACACGCCCTGGCCGGCCACGGCTCCTCCGTCCCCGACACCCCCCAGGGGACGCGTGAAAGGAGTCATCCAGAGTGAAGACCAAGGTCAAGTTGGGGGCTGCGGCGGTACTGGCCCTCGCAGCCCTGACCACGCCCATGCTCGTGGGCACGGCGGGCGCCGCCGGAACATCCGTCGCGCCCGGCCCGGACGCGACGGATCCGGTGCCGCTCAGCGACGTGCAGGAGACCAGGGAGGCCTTCGCGCCGCCGGACCCCGAGGAGCGCAGGCGCGCGATCGCCAGCGCCGACAAGGCACTGGCGGCGCAGTCCGCCACGCTGCGCAGGGCACCCGAGGACAGGTTCGAGCGGGTGCGCACCACCGCGGGCACGCGCGGGGTGCAGTACATCCACTACAAGCGGGTCTACGACGGCCTGCCGGTCTACGGCGGCGACGTGGTCGTCGTGACGGACCAGAGCGGCGAGACGGTGGAGAGCCTCGCCTCGGGCCAGCGTGCCGAGATCACCGTGGACACCCGGCCCGCGGTGAGCGCCAGGACCGCCACCGCCACCGCGCGCGGCGAGCTCAGAAGTGTCGAGACCGCCGCCAAACCGGTCCTCGTCGTGCACGCGGCCGCGGCCGAGCCCCGGCTCGCCTGGGAGGTGCTGGTCACCGGTCAGGGCGAAGAGGCCCCGAGCGTGCTGCACGTCTACGTGGACGCGAAGACCGGCGCGGTCATCGACAAGGTGGACGAGGTCAAGGCCGGCACCGGCAACGGCCACTACAACGGCAACGTGACCTTCACCACCTCCGGCTCCGGCAGCTCCTACTCCATGACGGACACCACCCGTCCGGGCCTGCGCTGCGGCGGCCAGAACGGCTCGGCCTACACCGGCACCGACGACAACTGGGGCAACGGCTCGGGCACGGACCTGGAGACCGCCTGCGTCGACGCGATGTACGCGGCGCAGAAGGAATGGGACATGTTGCGCCAGTGGTTCGGACGCAACGGGTTCAACGGCAGCGGCGGCGCCTTCCCCGCGCGGGTCGGGCTCAACCAGGTCAACGCCTTCTGGAACGGCTCCTACACCAACTACGGCCACAACCAGGCCAACACCAAACAGGCCACCCCGATCGACGTGGTCGCCCACGAGTACGGCCACGCGGTCTTCCAGCACTCCGGCAGCGGCGGCGCGGGCAGCGGCAACGAGACCGGCGGCCTGAACGAGTCCACCGGCGACATCCTGGGCGCGCTGACCGAGCACTACGTCAACGGCAGGGACGTGCCGGACTACCTGGTCGGTGAGGAGGTCAACCTGGTCGGGCAGGGACCGATCCGCAACATGTACAACCCGGGCGCGCTCGGCGACCCCAACTGCTACAGCTCCTCGATCCCCAACACCGAGGTGCACGCCGCGGCCGGCCCGCAGAACCACTGGTTCTACCTGCTGGCCGAGGGCACCAACCCGCCCGGCAAGCCCGCCAGCACCGTCTGCTCCGGCCCGTCGACGCTGACCGGCATCGGCATCCAGAAGGCCGGGCAGATCTTCATGGGCGGCCTGAACACCAAGACCATCCCCTGGAACCACGCCAAGGCGCGGGTGGCCACGCTGAACGCCGCCAAGACGCTGTTCCCGGGCAGCTGCACGGAGTTCAACGCCACCAAGGCGGCCTGGAGCGCGATCAACGTCCCGGCGCAGAGCGGCGAGCCGACCTGCCAGCCCACCGGCAACGACTTCTCGGTCTCGGTCGCCCCGTCCTCCGGGAGCGTCGAGCCGGGCGGCTCGGCCACGGCCACGCTCTCCAGCGCGGTCGTCTCGGGCAACGCGGAGACTCTGACTCTGTCGGCGACCGGGGCGCCCGCGGGCACCCAGGTGAGCTTCAGCCCCACCTCCATCACGGCGGGCCAGAGCTCCACGGTGACGATCAGCACATCGGCGAGCACCCCGGAGGGAACCTCGCAGATCGCCCTGAAGGCCACGAGCCCCTCCACGAGCAAGACCGCGACCTTCGCCCTGACCGTCGGTGACGACGGCGGGCCCGGCCCGGTCGATCCGCCGGACATCAGCATCGACAACGTCAGGGCGCACCTGCAGCAGTTCCAGACGATCGCCACCAACAACGGCGGCAACCGCAGGTCCACCGGAGCGGGCTACACCGCGTCGGTCTCCTACATCGAGCAGAAGCTCACCGCCGCCGGCTACACCGTGCGCAGGCAGCCCTGCACCTCGGGCTGCACCAGCGGGTCCGGGCCCAACCTGATCGCGGACTGGCCCGGCGGTGACGAGAACCAGGTCATCATGGCAGGCGCCCACCTGGACAGCGTCTCGGCCGGCCCCGGCATCAACGACAACGCCTCGGGCTCGTCGGCCCTGCTGGAGGTCGCGCTGACCCTGGCGGAGAAGAAGCCGGAGATGGCCAAGCACGTGCGGTTCGGCTGGTGGACCGACGAGGAGCAGGGCCTCAACGGCTCCGAGTTCTACGTCAACTCGCTCAGCGCCGCCGATCGGAGCAAGATCAAGTTCTACCACAACTACGACATGGTGGGCTCGACCAACGGCGGCTACTTCATCAACAACATCAACACCGAGGCCGCGCGCTACCTCAAGGAGTTCTACGACGGGCTGAACCTCCGGCCCGAGGAGAACACCGAGGGCGCCAACCGCTCCGACGACGCGTCCTTCCGCAACGCGGGCATCGCCACCTCCGGTGTGGCCGCCGGCGCCAGCGCCACCAAGACCTCGGCGCAGGCGTCCAAGTGGGGTGGTACGGCAGGGCAGTCGTACGACCCCTGCTACCACCGGTCCTGCGACACCATCAGCAACATCAGCACCACGGTCCTGGACCGGGCCTCCGACGCCGCGGCGTACGGGATCTGGAAGCTGGCCGTGGGCGACGGCGGCGGTGAGGAGGACGACTTCTCCGTCTCGGTGAACCCGTCCTCGGGCACCGTCCAGGCGGGCGGCTCGCTCACCGCGACGCTGGCCACCGCGGTCACCCGCGGGGCGGTCCAGGACGTCGCGCTCACCGCCTCCGGCGCCCCGGCCGGGGTCACGGTGGCCTTCGACCCGGCGACGGTCAAGGCGGGCGAGAGCTCCTCGGTGCGGATCACGACCTCCGCGAGCACCCCGGCGGGCGCCTACCCGATCACCCTCACGGGGACCGGCGCCTCGGCCAGCCACTCCGTCGTCTACACCCTGACGGTCGGCGGGACCGGTGACGGCCGGGTCTTCACCAACGACACGCCCTTCGACATCCTGGACGGCTACCAGGACGAGACCAGCATCCCGGTCGCCCTCTCCGGCTCCCCGAACTCGACGTTCGAGGTCACGGCGGACATCAGGCACACCTGCTCGCAGGACCTGCGCCTGACCCTGGTCCAGCCGAACGGGACGACGCGGGTGCTGAAGTACGAGTCGTACAGCAGCTGCACGCCGTACAACGGGCCGGTGAAGTTCACGGTGAACAACACCGCCAGCCTCGGCAACGGCACGTGGACGCTGCGCGTCGGCGACTACTTCCGCGGTGACACCGGCACCTTCAACGGCTGGAAGATCGCTTTCTAGCGGCCTTCCCCGGTCGCGACGGCCAGGGCTGACAGGCCCGGGCCGGGAGGAACGGCGGCGGCCCGGACGGATTCCCGTCCGGGCCGCCGTCGTCGTGCGGGGACGTCACCCCCGGGCCGTGCTCCGGCCGAGGTAGGTGAGGGGGCCCGGGTCGGCGACCGGGATCTCGTGGAAGCCGAGGCGGTCGTAGAAGGCGCGGGCGGGGGCGTTGGCGGTGACCATGGCGAGGTGCACGGCGGCCACCCCCTTGCGGTGCAGCGCGTCGAGGAAGGCGTGCATCAGCGCGCGGCCGTGCCCCTTGCGCTGGTGGGAGGGGAGCAGGTCGATGTGGAGGTGGGCCGGGTAGCCGACGGTCTCGGGGACGATCATCCGCTTCGGGCGGTACATGAGATCGATCATCGTCTCACTCGGAGTGGTGGGCGGCCCGTCCAGTGCGGGGAAGCGTTCTCTCATGCGGGGGAGCCAGGAGGCGCGGTAGGCCTCGACGAAGGCGGCGGTGTCGGCGGTGCCCAGGACGTAGCCGACCGCGCGCTCCCCGTCGTCGAGGACGAAGGTCAGGTCCGGCTCCAGTTCGGCGTAGGGAGCGGCGAAGATGCTGGGCATCAGGTCGAGGTCGGGATAGATGTGCCGGGAGTCGCCGCCCTCGTGGGCGGTTCGCACGCAGATGTCGTAGAGGGCGGGGCGGTCATCGGGCCGGTAGGGCCGGACGGTCGTCATGGAGGTCATGATGCCTGCCTTGAGAGCGCTCTCACAAGGTTTTCGGAGGGGTGGCCGTGTCCTGTGGAGAGGGCCGGCGGCTGCCCGGAGGTTGCGATCTGGCGGATGTTATGGGGTGATTGGGGAGAATTATCCTGTTACCCTGCTCGGCATGATCGAGGTCGAGCTGCGGGGCTGGCGTCCTGACGACGTGCCCGCCGTGCTGGCGGCCTTCCGCTCGCCCGACATGGCCCGGCAGGCGGCCCGGCCGGTCGACACGCCCGCGGCGGCGCTGGAGTGGATGGCGTTCTGGGGTTTCCGGGACGACGCGCGGGCCTTCGCGGTGGTGGCCGGGGACGAGGTCGTGGGGAACGTCGCGGTGAGCAACATCGACGCTCACGACACCGGCTGGGTCTCCTACTGGACCATGCCGCACGCCCGGGGACGGGGAGTCGCGGCGGCCGCGGCGATCAAGCTGGCCGAGTGGGCGTTCACCGAGCGCGGGCTGTTCCGGCTGGAACTGGGGCACCGGTTGAACAATCCAGCCTCCTGCGCGGTGGCGACCAGGGCGGGTTTCGCGGTCGAGGGTGTCGAACGGGCCAAGCTCAGGTACGGCGACGAGCGCCACGATGTGGAGCGCCATGCCCGCCTGGCCACCGACCGGTTCGCCGTACCGCAGGTCAGAGGGCTCTGAGGCCGGCGAGGACGTCGCGCAGGAGGCTCTCGCGCGGGGCGGCGACGGCCGCCGGAGGCATGCGGACGGTCAGCAGGCCGTAGTCGCGCAGATCGCTGAGGAGCACCCGGACCACGCCGACGGCCAGCCCGGTCGCCGAGGCCGCCTCGGCGACCGAGATCGGCCGCCGGCAGGCGTTCAGGACGCGCAGGTGCTCGGGGGGAAGATCGGGAGGAACGGGTCCGACCGCCGAGACCATGGCGATCAGGTCGAACCGGTCGCCCGTGGGGCGGGTCCGGCCGCGGGTGACCGTGTAGGGACGGACGATGGGTCCGGCGTCCTGGTCGAGCCAGCGCTCTGTCATACGCCGTCACCCTCTTTCTCGGCACGGCGCCATCCCGCGCGGAACGACGTGAGCACGGTGCTCGGGACGACGGGCTCGTCACCCGCGGGCCCGGCACCGTTCGCGTGCCCGGCACCATCGGCGGCGTGCCCGGTGCCGTTCGCGGTCTGCCCGGTGCCGGTGGTGTGTCCCGCGCCGTTCTGCCCGGTGCCGTTCGCTGCCTTCCGCACCCGGCGGGGCAGCCCGCCGGGTCCGTCCTGCTCCCCGGGTACGGCCCGCGCCCCCAGGATCCGGTCGGGTGCGGTTTCCGCCACGGGTGCGGGAGCCTGCCCCGGCACGGGCCGCGGGGCGTGCTCCGGTACGGCCCCGCGGACGCGCTTGGGCAGGCCGTCGGCGGCGGGGACGCGCTCGACCTCGACCGAGTAGGTGACCGGTTGCTCCGTGGCCAGGGCGGCCGGAGCGTGCGGTTCCGGCGTCTGGGCGACCAGCTCGCCGGGGATGAGCACGATCGCGGTGATCCCGCCGAACGGCGACGGCCGCAGGGAGACCCGGATGCCGTGGCGGGCGGCGAGCCTGCCGACCACGAACAGGCCGAGCCGGTCGCTGTCGGCCAGGTCGAACTCGGGCGGGTCGGCCAGCCGCGCGTTGAAGTGGGCCATCTCGGCGGGACTCATGCCGAGGCCGCGGTCCTCCACCTCGATCGCGTACCCCTTGGCCACCGTCTCGCCGTGCACGCGCACCGTCGTGCCGGGGGGCGAGAAGATCGCGGCGTTCTCCACCAGCTCGGCGACCAGGTGGATCACGTCGGTGACGACCGTGCCGACGAGCGCCGGGCCGTGCGGCACGGCGACCGTGACACGCAGGTAGTCCTCGACCTCCTCGACCGCGGCGCGCACCACGTCGTAGATCGCGACCGGCGTCCGCCAGCCGCGGCCGGGGACCGAGCCGGACAGGATGATCAGGCCCTCGGAGTGGCGCCGCATGCGGGTGGTCAGGTGGTCCAGGGCGAACAGGTCGTCGAGGATCTCCGGGTCGGTGGCGCGCTTCTCCATCGCCTCCAGCATGGCGAGCTGCCGGTGCAGGAGCGACTGGCTGCGCCTGGCCAGGTTCACGAAGACCTTGTTGACGCCCTTGCGCATCTCCGCCTGGCCGACGGCCGCCTCGACGGCGGTGCGCTGGACCGAGGAGAACGCCTCGCCGATGCTCACCACCTCGGCGGTGGTGCCGTGCCTCAGCTCGGGACTTTCGGACTCGGCGCAGACGTCCTCGCCCCTGCGGAGCCTGGCGACCACACTGGGCAGGCGCCTGTCGGCGAGGTCGAGAGCGGCCCGCTGCAGACCGACCAGCTCCGCGCCGATCCGGCGGCCGAAGCGCACCGAGACGAAGATCGACGCTGCGACCGCGACCAGGCCGAGCCCGCCCGCGACGCCGATCTGGACCAGCACGCCGGTGGCCAGCGGCGCGGCGCGGTCGGCGACGCGCTGGCTGACGTCACCGGCGACGCGGTCGAAGGCGTCCGACAGTGCTGCGGCGGCCGTCGCCCAGGAGATATCGGCCCGCTTGGCGGTGGGGAAGGCGTCCTCGATCCGTTCGAACGCGGCGAAGGCGGAGGATTCCGCCAGACGCCTGTAGGACGCCTGGAACTCCTCGTCGAGCTGCTCGAACCCGATGGAGTAGATCATTCTCCGGCTGGTGGTCAGCTCGGTGAACCTCGCGCGCTCCTGCGCGTCGATCCTCCCGGTGACCCCGGAGACCAGCGCGGCCTGCTGGCTCAGCAGCTCGCGGCTCCGTCCGACCAGGGTGATGGCCCGTACCTGGTCGATCAGGTCGATGTCGGCGGAGATCCGCATCTTCTCGTAGACGTCGAAGGCCAGCCGGATGATGGAGGTGTAGGCGTCCAGGGCGTCCAGCCGGGTGCTGGAGCGGCTGTCCACCCCGCTGCGCGCCTCGGTGAGCCGGTCCGTCGCGGCCAGCAGCCGGACGACCCTCTGCCACAGGGGGTCCGGGATGTCGGCCCGGCCCTCCGTGGCGAGTCGTTCGAGCTCCTCCCGCGCGGCGTTGGTCCGGGTCCTCTGGGTGTCGAGGGCGGAGCGCGAGCTCGCGGGGTCGCCCAGCAGGGTCAGGGAGAGCAGCCGCTCGTGCTGGAGTGCGGTGGTGAGCGCGCGGGTGGGGATGGTCACGTGGTCGTGGACCGAACTGACGACGAGGAGTTCCTGGCCGCTCCGTACGGTGATCGCCGCAGCGAACCCCCAGATCGCCACGAGCGAGACGAGAGGCACCAGGAGCAGGGCGAATATCTTCGCCTTGATCGAATATTTGCGGCCGGCCATGGTACCTCGCATTGCGGATATGCGTGGTTAACAGTGGCGAAACCCTAGCAATGCCGCCGGATTAGGGCCAGAGACCCGGATGACCAACCGGGAGAAAGACTTTGTGTCTCTGCGGTGATGCGGAACCCCAGACCCCTCGGGCACGTCTGTAGTTGTCAGGAAGGGGAGGCGCCCATGATGAGGGTTGCGGAACTGGTGGAGTCGGAACTGGCTCACGTGCCGGAGGCGGTTCTGGCCAGAGGAGACGAGCTGGAGCGCTCGGGAGCGGTGCAACTGGTCAGGTTCGGCCCGCGGCTCATGACCGCGGAGGTGGACGACGGCGCCGCGTGCGTCGAGTTCCGGGTCACCGACGGGTTCCTGGAGTGGCACTGCACCTGTTCCGACGGCCGCCGGGGCGCGTTCTGCGCCCACTGCGTGGCGACGGCTCAGTCGGTCAGGAGGAGGACGGACAAGAACGCCTCCTGCGGCGTGCCGTCCGTGACGGCCTCGGAGAGCACGGTCCGGATCGCGTCGTAGGACGGCCGGTCCGCGCTGCGCAGTACCGACGGCTCCGACCAGACCAGCACGTGCTCACCCGGAGGCAGCCAGGACAGGTCGGTCAGGCAGTCGTACAACGCGTCGAGGTTGTGCCCGAAACGGCCGGGGAAGGACAGCGCCTCGGCGATCGCGGTCATGGCCTCGGCCGAGGTGGTGACCGCCGAGCCGTCCAGCCGGTGCGGTGTGACGACGTCGAGCATCTCCTTGTAAGCCGCCATCGAGCCCCGCTCGAACATTCCCCTGGACGTCACCGGCCACCTCCGTACGGTTACCCCGATCCTCGTCCCGGCAGGCTACCCATCGGCGAACCGGGAAAAAACGCCCAAAGGCACCGCTTAGCCGACTCTGTAGCTATATTTGGGTAGACATAGATGTCTAGTTGTCTGACAATCGGACTATGAAGCTCGCCGTCGTCGGGGCCGCCGTCCTCTGGGGCACCGCCGGGACCGCCGGACTGCTGGTCACCGGCGTCGACCCGGTCTCCCTCGCCGCCGCCCGCCTGGTGATCGGCGGGCTGGTGCTGGCGGTCGCCGCGGGCGCGGCCGTCCGGGCGCTGCCCCGCCGGGGACTGCTCGTCGCCGCCGCGCTGGGCGTGGCCGCCTACCAGCTCTGCTACTTCGCCGCGGTCAGCCGGACCGGGGTGGCCGTCGGCACCGTGGTCGCCATCGGCAGCGGCCCGGTCTTCACCGGGCTGCTCTCCTGGTCGCTCGACAAGGTGCCACCCACCCGGCGCTGGGCCGGGGCGACCGTGGCGGCGGTCGCCGGCTGCGCCGTACTGACGGGCGGGGGAGGCGAGGTTCGCGCGGACGGGATCCTGCTCGCCCTCCTCGGCGGCCTGATCTACGCCTCCTACGCGGTGGCCGCGGCCCGGGTGATCGGCGCCGGCGCCTCCTCCGACGCGGTCATGGGCGCCATGTTCGGCGGGGCCGCACTCGTCATGCTCCCGGTCCTGCTCCACACCGGGACAGGCTGGCTCGCCGACCCGCGCGGCCTGCTGACCGCGCTCTACCTGGGCTGCGCCACGACCGCGCTGGCCTACTTCCTGTACGGCAGGGGCCTGCGCACCACCCCGGTGGCGACCGCCGCCACCCTCGCCCTGGCGGAGCCCGCCGTCGCCGCCCTGCTCGGCGTCGCCGTACTCGGAGAGGCCCTGACACCGGTCTCGGCCGCCGGGCTGCTGCTGCTCGGCACGAGCCTCGTCGTGGTCGCCCTGCCCGACCGTCCGCACAAGGACGCACCCGTGCCCGACCTGGCGACCCACGGCACCCGGGAGACGCGCCACCCGGCCTGAACACAGCCCCCGAGCCGCGACGCGCAGCGTCGCCGTGGACCCGTGAGGGGGCGCCGGTGAGCCAATGGAGGAGCGCCCGCAGCGTCGCCGTGGACACAGCAATAGGCTCACGCTGTGACCCTCCCGATCCATCCCGTCTCCGCCGTCGCCGCCCTGGCCGATGCGCTCCGCCGCCGGGTGCTCTCCGGCGAGATCGAGCCGGGTACGCCCCTGCCCGAGCAGGAGCTCTCCGCGGCGTACGGTGTGGCCCGCCCGACCGTCCGTGAGGCGCTGGCGGTCCTGGTCCACGAGGGTCTGCTCCGCCGGGAACGGCACCGCAGCGCCCAGGTGGCCGAGGTGACCGTGGCCGATCTCGACGACCTGATGTTCGTCCGCCGCCCGCTGGAGGACCTGATGGCGCTCTCGCTGGCCGGCAGGCGGGTGGCCGAAGCCGACGCGGCGCTGGCGCGGATGACCGCGCTGCCCGGCGACGCCTCCTGGTCGGACGTGGTCGCCGAGCACATGGCGCTGCACCAGGCGCTGATCGTCGCGGTGGGCAGCCCCCGCCTGGAGCGGCTCTACGCCACGCTGGCCGCCGAGACCCGGCTGGGCCTGGTCCGGCTCCGCGCGCTCTACGCCGACCGGGACGTGCTGGTGGCGGAGCACCGCGACCTGCTGGACGCCATCGCCCGAGGTCCGTCGGAGGAGGCGCGCCGCGCCGTCGCCGCCCATCTCGACCATGGCTGGGGCGAGCGCTGACCGCCCGACTTGGGCGGTTCTATTGCACGACAACCCCTTAAGTCGTCAGAATCGCGGCCATGCACGGCAATTCGATGCCGGATACCTACGTGTACGTCACAGAAGAAGGCGTGACCCGCCACTACGCGGACGGCAGCGTGGACGCCCTCGCGTGGGAGGACGTCGTCGAGGTGCGGGTCGTGGGGGACACGGACACAGACATCCTGTACATCCTGCTCGATCGTGACGGCCAGGGCTGCGTCGTGCCCAAGTCCGCCACAGACGGGGCCTTCCTCACCCGGCTCCGCTATCTGCCGGATTTCGACCTCGACCGGCTCAGTGCGGCGATGGACGCCGTCCAGGACTCCTCCGTCGTCGTCTGGCGCAGCCCCGACCCCCCTTCGGCCCTGCCGGACCTGGAGTACGACTAGCGCCCGCGTCTCCCGGCGGCCTCCGCTCCTTCGTGTACCGCCCCCGCACGGAGGCCTGCGGGCCCGCGACCTCGCCGGGGTGTCCGGCCGACGGGCCCCGCGATGTGACCCGCCGGACGCGCCCTACGGGCGGACGGACCCCGGAGCGCCGTTCCGGCCGGCCTCGGCCGTCTCGACGATGACGCCGTCCTCGGCGTGCCCCCGCGCGGTCAGCGCCGCCCGGCTGGGGTCGTGCCGGGCCAGGTCGCGGAAGAAGCGGCCGGGGTCGACGACGGCCTCCGGCGGGTGCACCCCGGGCCGGGCGGCGGTGCCGTCCAGGAACTGGGCGAGGCCGAGGGCGAGCGGGATCCCGGTGGCTTCGGCCATGTCGTCCATGAGGGAGGAGACGGGCAGTCCTTCCCCCGCGCCGCTCACCCCTGCCAGGTGCGCCAGGACGGTGACGGGACGGCCGTCCCGCAGCCCTGTGGCGGCGGCGAAGAACGGCGGCAGCGACCCGGGCCCCTTGAACGTCAGGGAGCGCGCGACGGAACGGAGCCCGCGGAGCAGGGAGGGTTCGGCCAGTTCGGCGGCGGCCGACTCGTTGGTGAGGCGGCCGCCGTCGATGTCGTCGCGGAGGACCGCGAGGTAGGCGGCGGTCGCCGGTGTGACGACCATGAGGTTGGCCGCGTCGCCGGTGGGCCGGTAGCTGCGGTGGAGGGTGACCGGTTCGGGGTGCCCGACGGTGTAGGCGGTGCCGCTGCGTCCGCCGGGCAGGGTGAGGGCGACCGGTCGCAGGGGACGCCGGTGGACGATCTCGCCGGCGTGCACGACCGCCACCTGTCCGCTGATCTGCTGCATCCAGTGGACGGCGGCGGCGCTGGGGCGCCCGTCCGGGCCGGTGAGCAGGTTCTGCTCGTCCTGTCCGCCGTCGGTGCCGGGCACGTCGACGGGCCAGGCGGTGTAGAGGTCCTCGACGGTGTCGAGCCCGTCCACCGCGCGGGCGGCGAGCAGGTTGCTGACACCGGGGCTGGCTCCCATGCCCACCAGGGCGCAGACCCCCGCCGCGCGGGCGGCGCCGTCGAGTTCGAGCATCTGCAGGGTCGGTTCCCAGTCGTCGCAGATGTCCAGGTAGTGCGTCCGGGTGTCGATGGCGGCGCGCAGCACCGCCAGGCCGAAGCGGTAGTACGGGCCGACGGTGTTGAGGACCACGTCGGCGTCGGCGAGCGCGTCGCGCAGTTCGGCTCCGTCGTCCACGTCGACCTTCCGGGGTCGCAGCACGGCGCCGTTCCCGGCGAGGCGGCGCACGAGCCGCCGCGCCGCCTCCAGGTCGCGGTCGGCGACCACGATCTCCCGCACGCCGGGCAGCCCCGCCGCCACCCGGACCGCGACCGCGCCCATGGCGCCGGGACCGCCGAGAGCCAGGATCTTCATCGCCACTCCTCCGTATGGTTCGAATGAAACACTAACGTTCGTTTCCGATACGATCGAATCTAGCATGATAGATACCATGAGAAGATCATCGATATCGGCAGGAGCGTCATGAACGACAACACCGGGTCCCCGCCTTCTCCGGAACGACCCGCGGCCGGCGGGGAGACCGGGTCCGTCCCTGCCGCGGCCCCGCGGGGTGAGCGCCCAGGCGCCGTCCGGAACGTGCAGGTGGCGGTCGTGGGGGCCGGGTTCGCCGGCCTGGGCGTGGTGATCCGCCTGCTGCAGGAGGGCTACCGCGACGTCCTGCTCCTGGAACGGGCGGACGAGGTCGGCGGGACGTGGCGCGACAACACCTACCCCGGCTGCGCCTGCGACGTCCCCTCCCACCTCTACTCGTTCTCCTTCGCCCCCAATCCCGACTGGAGCAGGCGCTTCGCGCCGCAGGCGGAGATCGGGCACTACCTGCGCCGCTGCGCCGACGAGTACGGCGTGCGGCCGCATCTGCGGCTGGGGTGCGAGCTTCGGCACGCCCGGTGGGACGCGGGGGATCGGGTGTGGCGGCTGGAGACGGGCGACGGGCCGATGGCGGCCCGGATCCTCGTCCTCGCCCAGGGACCCCTGTCGGAGCCCGCGGTGCCGCGGTTACCCGGCCTCGACGGGTTCGAGGGGGAGGCGTTCCACTCTGCGCGCTGGAACCACGACCTCGACCTGCGCGGGCTGAGGGTCGGGGTCGTCGGCACGGGGGCGAGCGCCGTCCAGTTCGTCCCCCACCTGCAGCGGACCGCCGGGCACGTCACGCTGTTCCAGCGCACCCCGCCGTGGGTCGCGCCGCGCCGCGACCGGGTGATCCCGCCCTGGCGGCGGAGCCTGTTCCGGCTGGTGCCGACGGCGCAGCGGCTGGCGCGCGGCGGAGAGTACCTGGCCCGGGAGGCGACGCTCCCCGCGCTGCTGGGCAACCGGACCATGCGGGCCCTCGGCCGGCGCGCGGCGCTGGCGCACCTGCGCCGGCAGGTGGCCGACCCGGTGCTCCGCGGCAAGCTCACCCCCGGCTACGAGCTCGGCTGCAAGCGGGTCCTGCTCGCCGACGACTACTATCCCGCGCTCACCCGGTCCAACGTCGCCGTGGTCACCGACCGCATCGTGGAGGTCGGCGCCCGGTCGGTCGTCACCGCCGGAGGTCCCGCGCCCGGCGCGGGCGCCCCGCAGGCCGGGGACGCCCACCCCGTGGACGTGCTGATCTTCGGCACCGGTTTCCGGGTGACCGACGCCACGTACCCGCACGACATCGTCGGCTCCCGGGGGCGGTCGCTGCACGAGGTCTGGGACGGCAGCCCTCAGGCGTACCTGGGCACGACCGTCACCGGCTTCCCGAACCTGTTCCTGATGGCCGGCCCCAACACCGGTCTCGGCCACAACAGCCTGATCTACATGATCGAGTCGCAGATCGCCTACCTGCTCGGCTGCCTGCGGGCGATGCGCGAGCGCGGAGCCGACACCGTGGAGGTGCGAGCCGAGGTACAGGAGGTCTACAACGCCGGCCTGCAGCGCCGGCTCGCGTCCACCGTCTGGGCGACCGGCGGATGCGCGAGCTGGTACCGGGACCGGCACGACCGCATCACGGCCCTGTGGCCCGAGCCGACGTGGCGCTTCCGCCGCGCCACCGCGGGCTTCGACCCCGCCGCCCACATCCTGTCCGCGGCGGGCCGTCCGTGCCCCACGCACTGAAGTCCGCCCGGGCGATCCGGCTGCTCGCCGCGCTGGGCCGCACCCCGCCGGGACGGCTGGTCACCGCGCTGGGCCGTACCCCGGCCGGACGGCTGACCCTCGCCGAGGGGGCGACCGCCGTACTGTTCGGCATGCTCACCCTGCCGTTCTCCGCGCCGGCCCACCGCAGCGTCCCCGAGTGGGTCCAACTGGCGGGCGTGGCCGTGCTGCTCGCCATGATGGGCGCCACCGCCCACACCTGGCGGCTCGTCGCGGCCGACGGGCTGCACCTGGTCCGCGCCGCCCGGGGGGGAGCCGCGACGAGGTTGCGGGACCAGGCCAGGGACGAGCGGCGGCTCCGCCGGAGTCTGGCGCTCCAGCCCGCCTTCCTGGTGGTCCTGCTGCCGGTTCCGGAAACCTGGATGTGGTTCTGGTTCTCCCTCACCCTCGCGGCGATCGCCTCGGGAGCGGTCTCCTTGGCCCTGTCGGCCCGCGCTCACCGCCGCGGCCCTCGGGCGTAGGGGGCCGCGATCGCCTCCGCGTAACCGCGCCGGCCCTCCGGGGTCAGCGCGTACTCCGCCGTGGGGCGGTCGAAGTAGAGGAGGGCGCGGATCTTGGGCAGGCGCCTGAGATCGCTCGCCAGGTTGCGGAAGTAGGCCGCCTGGCACGGCTTGCCGAAGCCGAACTCCATGACGCCGTACGCCTTGTCCCGGGCACCCGGGCCGAGGAGCCCGGCCTCCAGCCGCGCGTAGAAGCGGTTGAGGACCGTGTGGGCCGAGCCGTACGCGCACTCGTTGTCGTAGGGGTCCCAGGAGATCCAGTCGACGTAGGCGTCACCCGGATAGGAGGAGGTGTAGACGGCGTCGTCGCCGGAGAACCCGCCGACGACGTAGTTCCACCGCACGTTGGTGACACCCCTGGCGGCGAACAGGTCGTGTACGTGCCGCCACATGCGCCGGTAGCCGGCGGTCCATGAGAGCCGCAGCTCACGGTCGGTCATCCAGTCGACCTGGGTGTCGATCTCGCTGGAGAGGTCCAGCACGATCTGCCCGGGGAACGCCTTCAGCCGGTCGGCGACGGCGTTCAGCAGCGGATCGAACCGGCCCTCGGCGATGTCGCCGGGCCGGAGCCAGTCACCGGTGAAGTCCGGCGGCGTCTCCGGGTCGTCGAAGGCGACCGGTCCCGGTAGGGGCAGCCCGTTGAAGCTCGACGGGCACGCGGTGAAGCAGCGCCCGTCGATCTGCAGGAACAGGACCCGGTCGCGGGCCAGTTCGGCGTCCCTGGCCGTCGGCCAGCTCACGGTCTGCTCCGGGGCGGCGCCGGTGACCTGGGAGAGGCTGTAGTAGCGGCGGAAGGCGCCGAACCGGCCGGGCGTCGTGCCGCCGTCCGCCAGGTCGCCCTCGTAGGCGCTGACGTCGGCGTTGCCCGAGCGGTAGAGGCCCCACCAGGCGCCGCCGCAGGCGGGGGCGAGCCGGCCGTCCCGTCGGGGAGAGCGGCCGGTGCCGCAGTCCTCCCCCGGGACGGGGTCCGCGGCGCCCGGAACGATCAGGGCGGCCAGAAGGGCGAGGGCGGCGAGGGCGGGGCGGAGGGCTGCGCGCATCTCATTCTCATCGGAGGGCGGGAGTGACCTGAGGGAGCCGTCCCGGTCGAGGGGCCGGGTATGTCTGTCACCTTCCCATAAAGAGATGGTAGATCGTCTATGTAACTAATGTCCGTTTAAGGTAAGTATAGGGTCTAATATCTTCTTACTTAATCATTAAGATCTTTTTAGCTCTATGGGATGAATCGGTGGCCCTGTGCCTGGATTCGTCTCTGCGGCAGGTGGGGTGGCTGTGCGGTACGGGACGGACGCGGAGCCGTGAGGGCGATGACCGCCGCTGCAGAGGACGACCGCCGACCGGTGACCGAGGCCTTCCCCGCGGCGGACGGCGCCGGTTGGGAGAAGGGCTACCTCCGCGGGGCCGTCCTGGGTGACGCGGCCTGCGGTGTGTCGGTGTTCGCCGGGCTGATCGGCGCGAGGACGGCGGCCGGCGGTCTCTACCCGCCCGAACTGGTGGTCGGGGCGTTGCTGACCGTGCTCTGGCCGGTCGCCGTCGCGGTCGCCGGAGGCTATCAGGCACACCGCGTCGGAGACGGGCCCGATGAGTACCGGGCGGCGCTCCAGGGCGCGGCCGGGCTGGCCTCCCTGGTGGCCATCATCGCCTACGCCACCCAGACGCCGGTCGCGCGGACATACGTGATCGCGGGCTTCCCGCTGCTGGCCTTCGCCGCGCTCTGTTTCCGGTACGGCTGGCGCAAGCGGCTGCACCGGCGCCGGGCGCGGGGGGAGGGGCTGCGCCGCGTGGTCGCCGTGGGTCACCGGGAGGCGGTGGCCGAACTGGTCTCCCAGCTGCGCCGTGAGCGCTACCACGGGATGCGGGTGGTGGCCGTCTGCCTGCCGTCGTCTCCCCTCGGGCTTCCCGCCGACGTGGGCGGCGTCCCGGTGCTGGGCGACTTCGCCGGCGTGGCGGAGGCGGTGGCGAAGGCCTCCGGCGACGCCGTCGCGGTGCTCGCCTGCCCCGAGCTCGACGGCGTGGCGCTGCGCAGGATGAGCTGGCGGCTCGCCGAGAGCGACACGGATCTCTACGTCGCCTCCGCGCTGATGGAGGTGGCCGGCCCCCGCACCACCGTGCGCCCGGTGGCCGGACTCCCTCTGCTGCACGTGGAGCATCCGGACCTGGCCGGTCCCCGGCAGCTCTTCAAGAGCGCCTTCGACAAGGTCGTCGCCGCGCTGGCGCTGCTCGTCCTGCTCCCCCTCCTGTCGGGGATCTGGCTGGCCGTGCGCGCCACGAGCAGCGGTCCGGCGATCTTCACCCAGGTCCGGGTCGGCAAGAACGGCAGGGAGTTCCGGGTCCTCAAGTTCAGGACCATGGTCGTCGGGGCCGAGGCCCTCCGGGCGGAGGCGGGCGGTGACGACGGCAACGGGGTCCTGTTCAAGCTCAGGAACGACCCGAGGGTCACGCCGGTCGGCTCCTGGCTGCGCCGCTACTCGCTGGACGAGCTGCCGCAGATCGTCAACGTCCTCACCGGGGAGATGTCCCTGGTGGGCCCGCGTCCCCCGCTCCCGGCCGAGGTCGCCCGGTACGGCGCCGACGTCCACCGGCGCCTGGTGGTCAAGCCCGGGATGACCGGGCTCTGGCAGGTGAGCGGGCGCTCCGACCTGACGTGGGAGGAGTCGGTCCGGCTCGACCTGCGCTACGTGGAGAACTGGTCGCTGACCTTGGACCTGCAGATCCTCTGGAAGACCTGGGCGGCGGTGATCCGCGGCACCGGAGCCTACTGAGCCGATCGGTGATTTTCGCACGACCGAATGGATTTTCGTTGCCAACGACGCTCGACGGCGGTCCGCACCCGGCCGCCGAGCCGTCCGAGGCGCTGCGCACGCTGGTCACACAGCTGTGGCGGCCCTCTGACGACGCCCCTACGATCCACGTGACCCTCGACCGCGCCCCCGCCGGTCACCGGGTCGTCGAACGCTACGCGGTCGTGCCCACCCCGGCCCGCGCCCGCTTCCTGGTGCCCCTGGTCACCCGCAGGTCCGCCGCGGCCTCGGTCGGCGGGTACGGCGGGCTGCGCCCGCCCGGCGTGCGGGCGGCCCGCGCCCTGCTCGGCCTCGGCTTCCGCAGCGGCCTCGCGCAGCATGCCCTGCGACGCACGCTGGTGGTCTCGGCCGGAGACGGCCTGTCCGGCCGGTCGATCGCCGGCCACCTGCTGACCGCGCACCTCTCCGAGATCCTGGGCGGCCGGCTGGCCGCCGGGATCAGCGTGCGCGAGCCCGATCCCAACCTCAAACCGGTTCTGCAGCTCCTCCACCCGGACGGGCGGCCCGCCGGTTTCGCCAAGGTCGGCTGGAACGAGGCGACCCGCGGGCTCGTCACGCGGGAGGCGCAGGCCACGGCGGCGGTACGGCACGCCGTACCGGCCCGCCTGCCCGAGCTCCTGCACCACGGCCGGTGGCAGGGGCGGGACCTCGTGGTCACCGCGCCGCTGCCGCCGGGCGTCCGGCGCCATCCCGACCCCGACCGGCCGCCCGACCCCCGGATCCCGCTGGGCGTCGCCGAGAGCTGCGGGACCCGCCTCCTGCCGCTCGCCGCGTCCGGCTACTGGCGGGAGCTCACGGCAGAGGTCGGGGCGATGGCGGGTGAGGCGCCCGCGGCGATCCGCGCCGCGATGGAACGGGTCGAGGCCGCCCGGGGCGGGACCGAGCTGCGGTTCGGCCGCTGGCACGGCGACTGGACGCCGTGGAACCTCGGCTGGAACGGCCGTGAGCTGTGGATCTGGGACTGGGAGCACAGCACCGCGGAGGTCCCCGTCGGCTTCGACCCGCTCCACTGGCGGTTCCAGGTCGCGGTGGCGCTGCGGGACCTCCCCCTGGACGACGGCGTCGCGGCCGTGCGCGCCGCGGCCCGGGCCGAGCTGGGCGGGATGGGCGTGCCCGCCGGGGAGCGGGGGCTGCTCGCCGTCCTCTACCTGCTGGAGATGTTCGTGCGGACGTGCCGTCTCGAACAGGGAGGCGGTGGCTGGCACTCCCGGGTGTTCCCCGAGGCCATGCTCCCGATTCTGCGTGAAATGGAGACGATGGGATGAAAGTGCTCTTCGTGTGCTCCGGTGGAGGGCATCTCACACAGCTCTACCGGCTCCGCGGCTGGTGGGGCGAGCATGAGCGGCACTGGGTGACCTTCAAGCAGGCCGACGCGATCTCGCTGCTCGACGGCGAGCACGTGAGCTGGGCCTACCACCCGACCACCCGCAACATCCCCAACCTGATCCGCAACCTCCTGCTCGCGGTCAGGCTGCTTCCCCGTGTGCGGCCCGACGTCATCGTCAGCACCGGCGCGGGCGTCGCGTTCCCGTTCTTCCTGCTGGCCAAGGTCATGCGCTGCCGCACGGTCTACCTGGAGGTCTACGACCGCATCGACTCGGGCACCCTGACCGGCAGGCTCTGCTACCCGCTGTCCGACCTGTTCCTGCTCCAGTGGCCGGAGCAGCAGGCGGTCTACCCCCGCGGCGTCGTGGTCGGGCAGGTGCTCTGAACATGACCGAGCGTCCTCTCGTGCTGGTCACGGCCGGTACCGACCACCACCCCTTCCACCGGTTGAGCGACTGGGTCGAACGCTGGCTGGCGGACAGGGGCGACACGGTCCGCTGCGTGGTGCAGCACGGCACGTCGCGCCCCGTGCGCGGCGCCGAGTGCCACGAGATGCTGCCCCACGGCGAGCTGCGCGGCCTGATGGAGGAGGCCGCCGTCGTCGTCTGCCAGGGAGGGCCCGGCGGGATCACCGAGGCCAGGTCCGCCGGGCGGCTGCCCGTCGTGGTCCCCCGTACGGCCAGGCTGGGCGAGCACGTCGACGACCACCAGCTCCGTTTCACCCAGGTCATGGCGGGGCACGGCCGGATCGCCCTGGCCGCCTCCGCCGAGGAGCTCGCCGCCCACCTCGACGCCGCGCTCGCCGAGCCCGGACGGTACGGCGTCGTGCCGGACGACGGCCGCGTCCCGGCGACGACGCTCCTGTTCGGCAAGCTCATCGGCGAGCTGGTCGCCCGTCCCCGTGGAAGGGCGCGCCGCGGCTAAAGCCTGTCCTGTGAATCTTCAGCCCAGGAGTTCCCCCTGGTCGCCGACGGGGCAGGCGTGGTGCACCGCGGAGGACTCACCGATCAGCAGTGGGAGCAGACCAGTCCGACGGCACCTGGGAGCGGATCTTCGGGCACGTCGAAGCCAGCGTCCAGGCCGAGGATCGCCGCTTCGGACCGGCTTCCGTGCCCCTAACGGCCGGCAGGTGAACCGTCCGGCCGGATCGTGATCCATGGGCCTGCGTAGCTGGTGGTTTGCGCGTTGAGGATGACCTCGGCGGCGCCGTCGCGAAACGGCAGGACACTGCGGAACCTTTTCCCGAGCGGGATCCGCCAGGCACCGGTGCCGTCGATCAGCCCGTAGGAGTACGGGGAGCCCTCCTGCGACTCCACCCAGGCCAAGTCCAGATCCTGGGCGGTGTACGGTGCCTGGTCGTAGGAGCCGCCCAGCGAGTAGTCGAGGAGCCGGTGAGGGTCGCCCTCGCCGCCGTTCTTCTCGCGCAGTGCGGCGATCTCGTCGGTCTCGAATGCGGTGACGTAGGCGTGCAACCGGGAGATCTCCCCGTCCAGCCACTCGGTGAAGGTGCCGATCTCCTCCTGCGGCATGCCGCGCTCGACCAGCCAGACGACCGGCTCGCCGCCGCCGGCCGCCGGTCCGAACGAGTAGCCCTCGATCTCGGACAGGTCGTATCCGGCGAAGAAGGCGTGCCGGCAGAGGGTCGGCCGGTCGTCGGCGGGTTCGGGCCACACGTCCTCGGGGTCGGGCAGGTCGACCGAGAGGCGCGCCATCGCCTCCGGCGGGAGGAAGGAGATCCCGTTCCTGTCGTAGTAGCCGAACCCGATGACCGGATATCCCACCTCGGAGACGAACGCCCGGTAGTCGGCGGGGAGGAGGTGATCCATGCCGGCTCCGCGCGGATGCTCGGCGGAGCGGGCGTAGCGGAGTTGTTCCGGGGCGAAGTGCAGTCCCCAGTCGAGCTCGCGGTCGCGGAGCGTCTTTTCGAAGGCCCGCCACCGGCCGATGACATCGATCACGTTCTCAGCGTAGTTTTCGAGCGGCGAGCTGGTCGAACCAGCGTTGGGAGATTCACAGGACAGGCCTTAGCCCGGCGGGGCCTGCCCGGTCCCGGCGCGCCGTACGTCGCCCGGCCGCGGACGGCAGGACAGCCGAAGACGCCCGGCGGGGAGAACCCCGCCGGGCGTCCGGTCCGGTCGGCCGCCGTCCTGCCGGGAAGCGGCCGTCCGGCTCAGTTCGGCGTCGCGGTGACGGTCATCGCGAAGCTGAGGTCGGCGCTCCACCGGTCGTACTGGTGCATCTCCACGGCGATCGTGTTGGTCCCGGCGACCAGGACGCCGGCCGGAACGGTCAGCCGGACCGGCGTGCGCTCCTGGGCGTTGGTGGAGTAGCCGGTCAGGGCGGTCGTGTCGTGGGCGATCGGGCCGGCGGGGAGGTTCTCCCTGCCGACTTCCGTGCCGTTGACGTAGACCACGGCGCCGTCGTCGCGGATCAGGTCGATCAGCAGGCTCTTGTGGGCGGCCGGGTCGGCGACCTTGAGCGCGGTCCGGAAGTAGGCGGTCACGTGCCGGGGCGTCGTGCCCGCGGGCAGCAGCGTCGCCTCGTCGCCGTCCCCGTAGCCGAACTCGCCGGGGCCCGAGGCCCAGGACGAGTCGTCGAAGGCCGGGGCGGTCCAGGAGGCGCCCAGGTCGACGCCGTCGTAGCGCCACTTCCAGGTCGCGCTCCTGGCCAGCAGGACGACCGGGTCACCGGAGCCGCCGGGGCCCTCCAGCCTGAGCGCGGTGGTGCTCGCCGAGCGGTTGCCCGCCGCGTCCACGGCCCGCACCCAGTACTTGTGGGCGCCCGAGGCGGTCGCGTCGGTGTAGGAGGTGCCGCCCGTCGTGGCGATCACACGGTCGTCGCGGAGCACCTCGTAGGAGAGCGAGCCGGAGTTGTCGCTCGCGGCGCTCCAGGCGAGCTGGTTGCCGGCCGCGGTGCCGGTCGAGCGGAGACCCGACGGGGCGGAGGGCGCCTTGGCGTCGGTGGCGCACAGCCGGCCGAAGCCGCCCAGCCACTGGTAGGAGCCGGTCGCGCTGTCCCAGGAGCCGCGGTTCATGTCACCGCCGAACCACAGGCAGCCGTTGTCGTCCGTGGTCAGAGCCCAGGGGCCGTCGCCGCGGCGCGAGTCGATCGACGGTGCGAAGTTCGGCAGGTACTTTCCGGTCTTCGCATCCCAGGCGCCGATCCAGTTGATCTGGTGCGCGTTCGACCAGCCGGTGGTGTTGTCCCAACTGGAGGCCCCGTTGAAGACGAACTCCGGGCAGTGGCAGGAGCCGTAGATGACGCCGTCCTTGACGATGGACGCCTGCAGGTCGCCTCCGCCCCTGGTGATGTGGCCGGTGACCTTGGTCAGGTCGTCTCGGGTGTAGAGCTGGAAGTCGTGCTGGGAGCCGCCCATCCAGACGCGGTCGCCCACCTCGGCGACGGTCTGGCGGTAGTCGCGGTTGGCGGTGGCGGTGCTCGGCTTCCAGTCGCCCATACCGGGGACCAGGGCGGCCGGGGTGGAGGTGCCGACCACGGCGAAGCTGTTGGCGGGCTTGTCGTTCACCTTCTCGAAGAAACCGCCGAAGTAGACGCGGTCGCCCTTCTCGCTCACGTCCAGATCGACCACGGGCTGGTCGAAGTGCGGCGTCCACTTCTCGTCGGGACGCCCGTCGGAGACGCGCACGCGGGCGGCGGCGACGGCCCAGACCTTCGAGGAGAGCGGGCTGCCGCCGGCGACGTGGTTGAAGGCGCCGCCCACGTACAGCCAGTCGTCCTGCACGTCGAGAGCCTTGACCTTGACGGCGAGGCCGCTCGCACGGGTGAAGGTCGTCCGCCAGCCGGGCACGACCTTGCCGGTCGCGGGGTCGAGCGCGGCCATTCCCGCGGTGTTCGGCTCCCCGTTGACGCCGGTGAACTCGCCCGCGATGACGATCTTGTCGCCCAGCGGCTGGATGTCCCACACCTGACCGTTGAGGACGGGCAGGAACGAGGAGCGCCACTCGCCGCTGTCGGCGTCGAAGGCGGCCAGGTACGGCTGCTCCTTCTTCGCGCCCGCGGCGCCCTGCTGGACGTACCGGAACCTGCCGCCCACATAGACGGTGTCACCCAGCACGCCGAGCGCCTGGACCTCGAGGAACTCCTCGCCGACGCCGCTGCCCATCACGCCGGTCACGCCCCAGGGCAGGGGGGTGGTCGCGTTGGAGACCAGCGGGGTCACCGTGGAGGCGGGGGTGCCCGCGTCGGGGACGGCGTCGTACGAGGCGCTGGTGATCTTCGGCCGGATGAAGACCTGGGTGAACGGGATCGGGTTCCCCTCGGAGCCCTTCTGCCAGAGGTAGCTCGTGCCGCTGCTGGAGCCGCCGGTCTGCCCGGCCCCGTAGCTGAAGCCCTTCTCCCAGCCGTGGCCCTGCCACTCGTAGGTGAAGACGCGGCGCGATCCGCTGTTGTTGTTCCAGTCGCGGGTGCTGCCGCCGGCGTAGGCGGTCCCGTCCACGACGACGGAGGAGAGCGGGTGGGAGGGATTGGCGTCGAAGGTCCAGGACCAGTCGTCGCGGTCCTTGAACTTCCAGCGCATCTCCTGCCAGGAGGTGCCGGTGGCGTCGGCCGCGCGGCGGAGCCGTACCCCGTCCGGGAGCGCGTCCACGCGGGTGCCGTTCAGCAGGGCGTTGACGGTGTCGCCGCCGAGGGCGGCGGGCGCGAACGCGCCGGTGCCCGAGGGGGTGTTCCGGACGTTGCCGGGGGTGCGCTGGCCGGGATGGTAGAACGTCCAGCCCTCACGGCCCCGGCCGATGAGGACCCAGCCGCCGCCGTCGGTCGTCATGTCGCAGTAGAACTGCTGCGGGGCGACGAGCATGGGTGTCTGCAGCCAGTAGACGCCGTCGGCGCTGGCCGGATGGCTCTGCTTGATGGCCCAGCAGGACGGCGCGGCCTTGGCGGACGCGGTGCCGTCGGGGGCCGGTGCGGCCTGTATGACATGGGCGGACGCCTGCGGCCCGCCGACGGCGACGCCCGCGCCGCCGAGCAGGCCGGACAGCGCCAGGGCTGTCACGGCACGACGAAGAGATGACATGTGCTCCCCCCCGGGATCTTGGATGTGCAAGGTAGTTGCCCGGACAGAAGCCGATGACGGGCGTAGGGCCCCCCAGAGCCAATCTGGACGGCAAAATATCGTGTTTCGGACGGAACGGTCAAACAGGAAAGAATGCTTATCGGATCAGTTGATGTCCGTTCAGGGACCCCAGGGGAAAGTCCGGCCGAGAAGCCGGAAAAGTTCCTCGTTGTGCGGCCGGTAGAACTCCGTCAGCTCCGCCGCCGTCTCCGGGTTCATCGGGGGCGCGGGCAGGTAGTTGTGCCGGTCGGCGACCGGAAGCTCCCACTCGGGAAGGCCGAGGAATCGGACCACCTCGGCGAATGTCTCCTTTTCGTTGCGATAGAGGTCCTCGGCCGCGATGATCAGGATGTTCTCCCGCGGGAACAGCTTCAGCCAGCGCTCCACCTGGGGAAGGTAGACGCCCCGGTCGCGGTAGGAGTGGAAGTCGTGCGCCCGGCTGTAGTAATAGGGGTCGGCCGCCATCCGCTCGGCCTCGCCCCGCAGCCGCTCGGGCTCGGCGGCGAGCGCCTCCTCGAAGCTCAGCGTCTCCGTTCCCGCGTCCACCCGCTCCCAGTAGTGCGAGTAGGCGCGCCTGACCGGGTTCCGGAGCGAGAAGATGATCTTCACGTCGGGCATGCGTTCGAGGACCCGCTCGGCCACCGGCGGGTAGTACATGTAGTAGGGGCAGGCCTCGCCGGTCAGCGGGCGGACGCCGTACTTCTCCTCCAGCCGGTCCAGCCGCCGCTCGGTGGCGAAGTGGGACCGGTACCACGCGTCGCCCCTGGCGTAGTTGACGTAGAAGTACCAGGGGCTCTTGATCTCCCGCGACTCCGGATACATCGGCATGACCAGCGGGTGCTGGACCAGGTAGTTCCACAGGGACGTGGTTCCGCCGCGCTTGGAGCCGACGATCAGGAAGTCGGGCAGGTGCCGCCGGTCGGCGGTGCGCACCGCGTACGCGCGCGTCGCGGCGTTCACGGCGTCCTTCACCCACCGGGGGGAGCGGTCCTTCATCCGGGCGGCGAGGCTCCGGCTCATTGGGTTTCCTCCTTCAGCGCCGTCGAACGGTCTCGACGAGCAGGTCCATGTGCAGGTCCCGGCGTCCCCGCCACAGGACCAGGCCGTATCCCGCGCAGGCGACGGCCAGGTATCCGGCGAACGCCGAAGCGGTGGGCTCGGCGACGAGGCGCGCCAGCACGCCGGCGCCGCCGAACCAGAACAGCGCCCAGAGCCCGGGGCGGGCCAGGCCGCGCAGGCCCAGCCGCAGGCCGAGTCCGTAGCGGACCTGGAGGGCGGCGGCCACGGTGTCGACCAGTTCGGCGGCGGCCCAGGCGAGCGCGGCCCCGACGATGCCCAGACGCGGCACCAGGACCAGGTTGAGCGCCACGTTGACCGCGAGCGCGGCGACCTTGTTGCCGAGCGCCCACGAGCTCTTGCCCCCCATGAGCAGGACGGTCTGCACGTTGCCGGCCGCCATCACGACCAGCATCGAGCCGGCGAGGATCGCCAGGGCCGTCGCGCCCCCGGCGAACCCGGGGCCGAAGAGCGTGAGCACGAACGGGCCGAAGCAGGCGAGCGCCAGGTAGAGCGGCCAGGAGGCGATCATCACCCAGCCGGTCGCCACGGTGTTCAGCCGTTCGGCCTCGCCGTGCTCCCTCCTGGCCAGCAGGGCCGCGATCTGCGGTGCGACCGCGATCCGGGTGGCGGCCAGCACGAGCGTCCCCGTCGTGATGAACCGGCTGGCGGTGGCGTAGATCCCGGCCTCGTGGTTGGAGACCAGCGCGCCGACGATGAGCACGTCGAGCCAGACGATGAGGATCTCGATCGTCGCGGCGACCCCGCGGGCCCCGGAGAAGAGCCAGAACTCCCGGACCGCCCGCGGGTCCCGTCCGCCGCCGGCCCCCGCCCGCCGGATCATCCGCCAGAGCAGTACGGCGGCCGCCGCGAAGGTCAGCGCGACCGGGGCCGACCAGGCGAGCACCACGGCTCCGGAGCCGAGGCCGAGCCCGACGGCGGCCACCGCGAGCAGTGGGCGGGCGGCGGGCATGGCGACGCTGACGGCGGTGTGGGCGGTCAGGTCGCCCAGCCCGCGCATGCCGGACAGGAGCACCATCCGGGCGGCCGAGACGGCGAGGAAGGGCGCGGCGATCCTCAGGAAGAGGGTGGCCTGGTCGAGGTGGGCGGGATCGGCGAAGAGGGAGGCGACCCAGGGCGCGCAGGCGTACAGGGCCGCCGCCGCGACCGCACTCGCGGCCAGGACGGGGACGAGTGCCGCGACGGTCACCCGCCGCAGGTCCGACATCCGCCCCAACGCCTTCAGCCGGGCGGCGGAACGCACCAGCCCGGTGTCCGCGCCCAGCTCCGTGACCTCACTGAGGATCATGAACAGGGCCGCCACGATGAAGAAGACGCCCGCCTCCGCGGGACCGAGCAGCCGCGCCACCACGACGGTCATCAGGAAGCCGGTCGCCGCCGAGACGACGGAGCCCAGCAGGGTGACGAGGCCGCCCCTGGCGAGATTCCTGAGCTCCCTGCGGTCCCCGGCGCCGGGGTTCCCGGCGGCTGCCGGGTCCGCGGCGTCGTCGGTGCTCACGGCGTCGTCGGTGGTCGCGGCGTCGTCGAGGTTCCCGCCGCGGTCGAGGTCTTCCGCGTCCCGGGCGGTCATGCCCCCGCCTCCGGCGGATCCTGGCTCCGCAGGTCCCTCAGGTGCCGCAGACCGAGCGCGGCGGCCGTGAAGATGACGACGAGCTGGGTGCTGTCGAGCCCGTAGTAGAACATCATGAAAACCGCCATGACGGGCACGACGTGCAGCCAGACCAGGTCCAGCGGGAGGGTCCTGGTCCGCCAGGCGAGACCGGCGAGGAAGAGCGTGAACAGCAGGAGGGCGGGGAAGCCGAACGAGAACATGATGTTCCAGAACTGGCCCTGGGTGCCGACCGAGACCCCGATGGTGGCCGAGGGGCGCGGGGCGCCGTACCCCAGGACCGGCGACTCCAGGGTGCGCAGGAACGCCTCCAGGTAGATGCCCACCCGGTCGTCGTTGGAGCCGCTCACCGAGGTCCGCGAGGTGATGCCGTCGGCGACCCCGGTCAGGTAGGCCACGACCGCGCCGACCACCATGGCGCCGACCACGGCGACCAGGCCCTTGACGTGCCCCTTGGCCGCGTAGCGCAGCGCTCCGTAGACGAGGGCGAAGCCCACGGCCAGCAGCATGCCCCGGTTGAGGGTGGCGAAGGCCGGCACCAGGGAGGCCGTGGCGAGCAGGGCCAGCAGCACGCCCTGCCGCACCGTCCCCCGGATCCGCATGAACAGCAGGACCATCGGGAGCAGCAGTGCGTAGTGGCTGCCCCAGGCGTTGGTGTAGGGGAAGGGGGCGCTGGGCCGCACGAACGGCTCCGCGGCTCCCCACGGGTGCTGCACCTCGGCGAACTTGGGATGGATGAGCTCTCCCACGAGCTCGTTGGCGGCGATCGACGGGGGCATCAGCCGCTCCATGGGCGTGGTGATCGAACCCTCGGGGAACAGAACGCCCAGATAGCCGCCGATGACCACCCAGATCCAGAAGGCCACGAGGAACTCGACCGCCCTGCCGACGGGCAGGCTCCTGGACGAGCAGTTGTAGACGTAGACGAAGATCACCGTGGCGCTGCCGTACGCGGTCAGCCTGAAGAGCAGCCCGACCAGGCGGGGCACGCTGTCGAGCTGGGTCCCCGCCACGACCATCGCCAGCAGGAAGAGCAGCCAGATCCCGAAGCCTCTGGGCACGACCACGCGCCCCCGTCGCACCAGGTTCGCCACCATGGGAAGGGCGAAGATCAGGCCGGCGAACGGAGCGAGGCCGAGCACCCACCACAGGGGATAGAACACGAACACGGCACGGAGCGGCCAGACCGGCAGCTCGCGCGCCGGGCGGTCGACGGGTCTGGAACGATCCGGTGCCATGCTCGTCACGGCGGGTCAGATCCCCCGGCCGCGCGCGTTGAGGAGGGACAGGACGCGCTGCCCGCCGACCAGCCGGGCCGCGACCAGCAGGGCCAGATACGCACGGCGCTCGCGCCAGTTGTGCCCGAGCGACCGCCGGGCCCAGCGCCTCGCCTCGGCGTGCTGCCCGGCGGCGGCGCGGTAGAAGGCGATCTGCCCCTCGATCCTGGCGATCCCGTGCGGTTCGGTGCCGAACTCGGGGTGCTTGGCCAGCAGGTGGGTGAGCGCGTCGGCGATCATCGGGAAGCGGCGGGCGAAGAAGGAGCCCTGCCAGTTGATGGCCACCAGCGGCTGCCGCACGCAGTGGATCGGTCCCAGCTTCGCGATGCGCAGCAGCAGGTCGTAGTCCTCGGCGTAGCTGCCGGGCAGGTCCTCGTCGACGGGGCCGACGACCTCGGTCAGCACCCCGCGGTCGATGATCAGCGTCGAGCCGTTCAGCGCGAACACCCGGTCCCTGAGCAGGTCGCGGTGGGTGACCGGGAGCTCGGGACCGGGACGGGAGCTGGCCGTGCCACGGCAGCGGATCTCAATGCCAGTCCCGGCGGCTATGCCGCCCGAGGAGGCCAGGAGCTCCACCTGCGCGCGGAGCTTGCCGGGCAGCCACTCGTCGTCGTCGTCGCAGAACGCGACGTAGTGGGTCCGGGCGGCGGCGATTCCGGTGTTCCGGGAGCCCGCCAGTCCGGGGGTGCGGGTGTTCACCGTGATCTCCAGGCTCCGGCCCGGGCCCCGCTCGACGTCGAGTCCGGCCGGGTCCGACTGGTCGAAGACGACGATCACGCGGATCTCGCCGGGGTACTCCTGGCCGAGGATGGCCGTGACCGCCCGGTGCAGGAGTTCGGGGCGGTCGCGGGTGGCCACCACCACCGTCACGGAAGGCAGGGGGGTTGGATGGGTATACAGCTTTTCATCCCTTCTGTGACGTATGGCCCCTCTAGGCTAGGCTCGCGCCAGAGTAGATGTCCCATTTCGGGGGGAAGTGACTGATTTTCTCGCCCCGATGACTCCAGTGATAGGTGGTTCATCAGTGGCCAGGCGCATGGCGCTCGCCCCCCTGCTGACGCTGGCGTGCGCCGGTCTCCTGGCGCCCGCGGCCCAGGCCGCCACCGCCCGCGCCCCGCAGCCGCCGGAACCGATCTTCCACGTTCTCGGCGGGCGCATCGTCGAGGCCAGCGGGCTCGCGGTGAGCGCGGACGGCGAGCGGTACTACACCCTCCCGGACGCGGGCAGGCCCGCCGAGGTGTACGTGATCGACGGGACGGGGAAGACCCGGGCGACCCTGGGGCTGCCCCGGGCCGAGCTGAACGAGGACTGGGAGGATCTCGCAGCGGTTCGCCCGGCGGGCGGCGCCGGCCACCTGTACATCGCCGACACCGGGGACGCCTTCTTCACCCGGCGGGACGCCGGGCTGCCGCCCCGGACCTCCTACCGGCTGCTCCGCATCGCCGAGCCCGGCGCGGAGGTCACCGGGAGCACCCCCGTCGCGGAGGAGGACGTCACGGTCTTCCCGCTCGTCTACGCCGACGGCGCCGCGCACAACAGTGAGGCCATGTTCGTCCAGCCCGGCACGGGCAGGGTGTTCCTGGTGGAGAAGACCGAGGACGCGAAGCGGAAAACCGGGCTGTGGAGCGCTCCCGCCGTGCTCAAGGAGGACGGGGACAACACCCTTCGCCGGGTGCTGGCCGACCTGAAGATCGTCGGTGTGTCCGGTGCGGCCTTCTCGCCGAGCGGGGACCAGGTGGTGATCCGGAACGCCACCACCGCGTACCTGTGGCGGATCAAGGACGGCGACGTCGCGCGGTCGCTGCGGGCCGAGCCCGTCGAGATCGAGCTGCCGCTGCAGAAGCAGGGCGAGGGCGTCGCCTTCACTCCCGACGGGCGCGCGCTGCTGGTGAACTCGGAGGGCGGCAGGCAGCCGGTGTGGAGGGTGCCGCTCGCGGAGGAGACCGGCACCGAGGCGGCCGAGCCTCCGGAGACGACGGTCGAGAGCCGGGACCCGGCCGTCCCCGCCCCGCCGCCCGAGAGTGCCGACGGCCTGATGCTCGCCGTCGCCGGCCTGTCGGGGACGGCGGCGATCGGCGTGCTGGCGTTCGTCGTGGTGCGCGGCAGGAGAGCGGTCTGACGGCAGGAGAGCGGTCTGACGGCGGGGGGACGGGACGGCCCGCGGGGCGGCGGGAGGGACCCCGGGCGGCTAACGCGTCCGGCGCAGGCGGTCCAGCCGGCCGGTGACCCGGGAGAGCCCCGTCGCGACGAACCCCCGGTCCGGGTCCAGCATGATCCGGCGGCCGTGGGTGCCGGGGGTGGCGGCGCCGTTCCAGCCGAACTCGGTGGTGAGGCCGTGGGCGTACCCCGCCCTCGCGGCGGCGCTCTCGGTCTCCCGGCTCACCGCGTCGGCCTGGCCGAACGGGTAGGCCACCGTGCGGATCGGCACCTGCAGCTCCCGCTCCAGGACCTCGCGTGAGCGGCGCAGATCCTCGGCCTGGTCCTCGGGCGTCTCCTGGGCCAGCGTCACGTGCCGCATGGTGTGCGAGCCGACGGAGAACCCCCGCTCGACCAGCTCCCGCGCCCCCTCCCAGTCGAGGAAGAGCCGCCCGTCCCCGGGGGAGCCCTCCGGCGTGAGCCGGTCCACCAGCTCCTCCAGCGCCACGGCCCGCTCCGCGGCCGTCATCACCCGCAGCCGGTCGGAGGCCCTGCCGTACGCCTGCCTGCCCGCCGCGCCGCGCGTCGGGTAGCGCTCGCCTCGCCAGTCGGCGGACTCCCGGGTGCTGCGGGCGAAGGCCCATCCGGCGATCTCCCACCAGGCGCGGTCGTCGCCGGAGAGCAGGCCGGGCACGAGGAAGAAGGTGGCGGGCAGCCCCAGCCGTTCCAGCACGGGTACGGCGAGCTCCAGGTTGTCGCGGTAGCCGTCGTCCCAGCAGAGCGCGACGGCCCGCGGGGGCAGCGGTTCCCCCGCCCGCAGGGCGTCCAGCGCCCGTTCCAGCGGGACCACGTTCGCCAGGCGCCGGAGCCTGCGCAACTGCCCCTCCAGCCCCGCGACGCCGGATCCGGAGACCGGGAAGCACCAGGTGGACTCGACGTTGTGCCAGCCGAAGACCGTCAGTCGGGATGTCATGATCACTGCGCTCCGAAGCCGTACCTGCGGACGCGGTTGACCGCGTCACGGGTGTCCCTGGCCCGCCGGCGCAGGTCCGGATGGCTCTTGACGTAGTTCCTGATGATCCGGGGCGGCACGTGCCTGGCGCGGTACAGCGCGGCCCGGGCCGAGCGCCGGGCGAGCCACCCCTCGGCGAGCGGTATGGACGCCCCGGCGAAGAACTCCTTGTACGGCTCGCTGCCCTTGCCCAGGTCGATGGTGCGCACCCCGTGCTCCGCCGCGGTCCGGGCGAAGCGGAGCAGCATGACCAGCCCGGGGGAGTAGGCGCCGAAGGCGTCGGCGTCGTATCCGCCGAACCAGCGCTCGTAGACCGTCCCGGAACGCAGGCCGAACTCCACCGCCACCGGCGTCTCGCCGGCGTACAGCGTGCTGAGCAGCCCGCCGTACTCCTCGGTGGAGGCCGCGAAAGCCTCCTCGACCAGTTGGCGCACCCAGGGCCAGCCGAACCGGTCGGCCGCCCCGGTCCTGCGGTAGTGCGCCGACTTCCAGCGCATCATCAGGCCGAGCAGTTCCGGGTCGCGGCCGCCGTACTCCAGCCGGAGCTCGCCGTGCTCCCTGCCCAGCTTGCGGTCCTTGCGCTCGACCCCGCTGATCGCCGACCTGGTCAGCGCCCTGCGGGCGTCGCGGTAGGCGTCGTACCCCTCGCTCAGGTCCATCACCGGGGAACCGGTGCGCGCGGCGTCGGGCGCGTGGCCGGGCAGCTGGGAGGCCAGCAGGTGGTCGAACTCCCAGACCGCCAGCGAGGCGGCCTCCAGCACGCCGGGCAGCGGAGGCCGGACGCCCGGCCGGTGCACCGCGCCCTGGCAGTCGGAGACGCCGAGGCCGAGGGCCCTGCCCACCGCGCGGCCGTGCCGCTCGTAGGGCAGGAAACCGGCCGGGCCCGCGCCGTCTTCGAACACGGCGACCTCGACGCGGACGCCCTTCCTGGCGCGGTCGACCGCCAGGGCGAAGTCCGGGGCGAGGAACGGGCTGTCCAGCCCGCCGCCCGGGATCTGCCACGAACGCCACAGGGCGAGCTCGGCGGCTCCGAGCTCGCCCGGCCGCGTGATGGTCACACGCACTGGGGCCACCTGTCGTCTTCGTCGGTCCCGCCGGGAGCGGCGGGATGGAGGGTCCTGGGGACGGTCACCGTACGCTGATCACAATTTCGGTCATATAACAACTTAAGCTCATAGTCAGATATAAACCGTCCCAGGCAAGGGTATTCTGTGTGACGTTGTGTCACAGATGTGAGGGGTGGATCCGGTGAGTTCGACGCCCCGTACGGATGTCACCGAGGTCGCCGACTACGCCGCGCTGCTGGCACGGCGCTGGTGGATCATCGCGGTGAGCGCGATGCTCGGCGTGGCCCTCTCCGCCCTGGCCGTGGTGTACCTGCCCGAGGTGTACACCGCGGAGGCGACCGTGCTCGTCACCGCCACGGACCAGAACACCCGAGACGACCAGGTCAACCTCGAGACCGAGGCGGGCCGGGTGCGCAGTGCGGAGGTGCTCAGGAAGGTCCGGCAGTCGCTCGGGACCGACGCCGGCACGGCGGATCTCGCCGAGCGGCTCAGCGTCACCGCACCCCAGGACTCGGGGCTGCTCGACATCCGTTTCGAGGGCCCCACCCCGGCCGAGGCCAGCGAGGGGGCCAACGCCTTCGCCACCGTCTACCTGACCGCCCGGCGCGCTCGGGTGGACCAGCGGTACAGGAAGCAGATCCGCGCCCTTCAGGATCAGATCAGCTCGCTCTCCGCGCAGCTCAAGGCGGTGCCGGAGGACAACGCCGACCAACGGCAGTTCTTCAACGGGCAGCTTCAGTCGTTCAGCTCCAAGCTCGCCGACATCCAGATCGAGGCCGTCGGGGTGACGGTCGGAGAGGTGATCGACCAGGCGACGCCGCCCACGAAGGCGGCCTTCCCCAACCCGGTCATGTTCCTCCCGGCCGGTCTGCTGGTCGGCCTGATGCTGGGGGTCGCGGGAGCCGTCCTGGCAGACCGCTCCGACAAGCAGGTGCGTGCCGCGACCGACCTGCGGCGGGTGCTGGGCGTCGAGGTGCTGCTCAACCTGCCCAGCAGCCGCAGAACCGTCGCCCTCGGTCTGGAGTCGGCGCGCAGCCGCGTCGGCCAGCGCTTCCACGAGCTCTGCCACGGCATCGCCGCCCGGCTCGGCGGGGGGCCGGCCAACCAGGTCGTGCTGGTGACCGCGGCCTCCGAGGGGCGGGGGGCGGGCATCGTGGCGGTCAACCTCGCCGCTGCGCTCGCCCGGACGGGCTCGGACGTCATGCTGGTCAGCGCCGACCTCGGATCGCCGGTCAGCGGCGAGCTGCTGGGGGTGGACGACACGCCGGGGCTCTCAGAGGTGCTGCTCGGCACCTCGACACTGGCGCAGGCGGAGACCCGGGCGTCGATGCCCCCGTCGCTCCGGGTCATCCCGCGCGGCGCGGTGACCGAGCAGGTCGTCGACATGCTCCAGGGCGAGCGCATGGCCCGCATGATCGACTCCTTGCGCGACCGGTGCCGCTACATCGTGGTCCAGGCGCCTCCCACGACGTCGGGTGCGGACGCGCAGGCGCTCGCCCAGCACGCCGACCTGGTGCTGATGGTCGTCGAGGTCCCCAGGACCCGTTACACGGACATCCGCGAAGGCATCCGCCAGCTCGACCAGGTGGGCGCGGAGATCCTGGGCTCCGTGGTGATCCCCTCGCAGGTCGCCGAGAGCGCGGCGCGGGCGACCGGGGCCCACGGGGCGGACCCGGCCAAGAACGGCTCGGTGGGCGCGGACGAGGACGGGCTCGGCACCACGATGATCCCCGCCGTCAAGGACGAGCTGCCCGGCCCCCCGAAGTAGCCGGTCCCGCCGGGAGCCGGCTGCCCTGACCGAGGGCCGTCCCCGGCGGCCTGCCCGCCCGTTGCCCGGCGGGTGCGAGGGGTCTCAGGTGCATGGTTGGACCGTTCCGTCAAGGTGTGACGATGCGGTTATCTCGGCCGATAGTGGACAGGCGGCTGCTATTCCGCTCGTGAATCTTGATCACTATGATTTCCACTGTTACTAACGCGCCTGATGCATTTGAGAAATCTGTAAACCGTTGAGGTTCGACGTACGTCTCTTAACGGTTAATGCGGAGGCAGTTGGGTGGGGTGGTATGCGGGTGGGGACTGAGGGGCCCGCTGTCGTGCTCCTCGATGGTGCGGCTCGGACTGCTTCAAGCATCTGGACACGCTCCTATGCCCGGATCCTGGTGGCCGGAGACCTCGCGTGCGCGGTGCTCGCGTGCGAGGTGGTGCTGGGGGCCAGGCTCTGGCTCGGTGCCTACATCCCGATGACGGAGGCGGCGCTGGGGCTGGGACTCGCCCTGGCCTGGCCGCCGGTGCTGGCGCTGGGCGGCGCCTACCGCCGCCGCGCGCACGGCGAGGGCACCGAGGAGTTCCGGGCGGTTTTCGAGGGCGGGGTCGGTCTCACGGCGGCCGTCGCGATAGGCGCCTATGCGACGCAGACGAACATAGCCAGGAGTTTTGTCATGGCAATGTTCCCTCTCGCTCTTTTCCTCACGATTTTCTTCCGCTACCGGATGCGCAAGCGGCTCCACCGGAGGCGTGCCACCGGCGAATACATGCGCCAGGTGGTCGCCGTCGGACACCGGGAGTCGGTGCTCGACCTGGTGGTCCAGTTGCGCAGGCAGCCGTACCACGGGATGACCGTGGTCGCCGCCTGCCTGCCGCCCGGCGCCGATGTCGTGGACGTCGACGGGATCCCGGTGTTCGGGGACTTCACCGACGTTCCCGAGGTGGTGGTCAAGGTCAAGGCCGACGCGGTGGCCGTCCTGGCCTGCCCGGAGCTGGACGGCGCCGCGCTGCGCCGGCTCGCCTGGCAGTTGGAGAGCGATCGCACCGACCTGTTCGTGGCGCCCGCGCTCATGGACGTCGCGGGCCCGCGCGTCAGCATCCGCCCGGTGGCGGGGATGCCGCTGCTCCACGTCGAGCACCCCGAGTTCGAGGGCGCCAAATACTGGACGAAGAACCTCTTCGACCGCTGCGGAGCCGGTCTCGCCCTGCTCGTCCTGGCGGTGCCCATGCTGGTGATCGCGGCGCTGATCCGCGCGACCAGCCCGGGTCCGGCGCTGTTCCGGCAGGCCAGGATCGGCAAGGGTGGCAGGGAGTTCCGGGTCGTCAAGTTCCGCACCATGGTCAACGACGCCGAACGGCTCAAGATGCTGCTGCTCGAGGAGAACGAGTTCGACGGGGTTCTCTTCAAGATGCGGAACGATCCAAGGGTCACCCCGATCGGGGCCTTCCTGCGGCGTTACTCCGTCGACGAGCTGCCCCAGCTGCTCAACGTGGTCCGAGGCGAGATGTCGCTGGTCGGGCCCCGCCCCCCGCTGCCCGAGGAGGTCGAGCAGTACGGCGCCGACGTCCGCCGCCGCCTGGTGGTCAAGCCCGGCATGACCGGTCTGTGGCAGGTCAGCGGCCGCTCCGACCTGACCTGGGAGGAGTCGGTCCGGCTGGACCTGCGCTACGTCGAGAACTGGTCGCTCTTCCTCGACCTGCAGATCCTCTGGAAGACCTGGAGCGTCGTCACCAGCGGAGAAGGGGCATACTGAACGTGAAAGCTCTCGTGCTGGCCGGAGGGTCGGGCACGCGGCTGCGGCCGATCACCCACACCTCCGCCAAGCAGCTCGTTCCCGTGGCCAACAAACCCGTGCTCTTCTACGGTCTGGAGGCCATCGCCGCCGCGGGCGTCCGCGAGCTGGGCCTCGTGGTCGGCGACACCCACGCCGAGATCGAGGCGGCCGTCGGCGACGGCTCCGCGTTCGGGCTGCGGGTGACCTACCTGCGGCAGGAGGCGCCGCTCGGGCTGGCCCACGCCGTGCTGATCGCCCGCGACTACCTCGCCGACGACGACTTCGTCATGTACCTCGGCGACAACTTCATCGTCGGCGGCATCGACGGCATCGTGGAGAGGTTCGGCCGCGACCGGCCCGCCGCGCAGATCATGCTCACCCGGGTCGGGGACCCCCGGCAGTTCGGCGTCGCCGAGCTCGACGCCGAGGGGCGGGTGGTCGGGCTGGAGGAGAAGCCGGTCACGCCCAAGAGCGACCTGGCGCTCGTCGGCGTCTACCTCTTCACGCCCGCGATCCACCAGGCGGTGGCCGAGCTCAAGCCCTCGTGGCGGGGGGAGCTGGAGATCACCGACGCGATCCAGTGGCTGATCGAGGAGGGGCTGCGGGTCGAGTCGGACGTCATCACGGGCTACTGGAAGGACACCGGCAACGTCACCGACATGCTGGAGGTCAACCGGCTGGTCCTGGAGTCCCTGGAGGCCCGGACGGACGGCCGGGTGGACGGCGCCAGCGAGCTGATCGGCCGGGTGGTCGTGGAACCCGGCGCCGTGGTCGAGCGCTCCCGTGTCGTCGGCCCGGCGATCATCGGCTCCGGGGCGCGGATCCTGGACAGCTACGTCGGCCCGTTCACCTCCATCGCCACGGACTGCCTGGTCAGCGGCAGCGAGATCGAATACTCGATCGTGCTGCCCAGGGCCTCGATCTCCGGCGTGTCCCGGATCGAGGCCTCACTCATCGGCCACGACGTCGAGGTCACCCCCGCACCCGCCACACCCCGAGCCCACCGCCTCGTGCTGGGCGATCACAGCAAGGTCCAGATCAGCTCATGACAGCGTCCACCCGGGAGCCCGCGCGCGTCCTGGTCACCGGCGGAGCCGGGTTCATCGGCTCGGCCTACACCCGCATGCTGGCGGCCGACGGGATCGCGGTGACGGTCCTCGACAAGCTCACCTACGCGGGCAACCCGGCCAATCTCGAAGGGGTCCCCCACACGTTCGTGCACGGCGACATCTGCGACCCCGTGCTCCTGTCCCAGGTGGTCCCCGGCCACGACGTCGTCGTCAACTTCGCGGCGGAGTCCCACGTGGACCGGTCGATCGAGGGCGCCGCCGAGTTCGTGCGGACCAACGTCATGGGCGTCCAGACGCTCATGCAGGCCTGCCTCGACGCGGGCGTCCCGCGCGTGGTGCAGGTCTCCACCGACGAGGTGTACGGGTCGATCGACTCCGGCTCCTGGAACGAGGCCGCCCCGCTGTCCCCGCGCTCGCCGTACGCGGCCTCGAAGGCGGGCGGAGACATGATCGCCCGGTCCTACGCGATCACCCACGGGCTTCCGGTCTCCATCACCCGCTGCGGCAACAACTACGGCCCCCGTCAGTTCCCGGAGAAGGTGATCCCGTTCTTCGTCACCAATCTCCTCCAGGGGCGCAGGGTCCCGCTCTACGGCGACGGCGGCAACGTCCGCGACTGGGTCCACGTCGACGACCACTGCGCGGGCATCCGGCTGGTGGCGGAGAAGGGCGAGCCCGGCGAGGTCTACCACATCGCCGGCACGGCGGAGGTGAGCAACCTGGAGCTGACCGAGCGGATCCTGGAGGCCTGCGGGGTGGGATGGGAGATGGTCGAGCACGTCGAGGACCGCAAGGGGCACGACCGCCGCTACTCCCTGGACGACGGCAGGCTGCGCTGGATGGGATACCGGGCCGGGGTCGACTTCCGGAAGGGCCTGGACGAGACCGTCCGCTGGTACGTCGACAACCCGGAGTGGTGGAAGCCCCTGAGAGAGTCACACTGATGGCCCGCTGGCTGGTGGCCGGCGCGGGCGGCATGCTCGGCACCGACCTGGTGAGCCGTCTCGGGGGCGAGGGCGGCGAGCACGTGGTGGCCCTGGGCCGTGCCGACCTCGACATCGTCGACGCGCGTGCCGTACGCGAGGCGGTCATGACCGCCAAACCCGACATCGTGGTCAACTGTGCGGCCTGGACCCTGGTGGACGAGGCCGAGACGCGGGAGGAGGAGGCGCAGGCCGTCAACGGGGACGCCGTCCAGGAGATCGCCCTGGCCTGCGCCGAGCTCGGCGCGCGGTTGATCCAGCCCTCCACGGACTACGTCTTCTCCGGTACGGCGCGCGAACCGTACCGGGAGGACGGGCAGACCGGGCCGCTCAACGCCTACGGCCGCACCAAGCTCGCCGGCGAGCGGGCCGTGCTGTCCACGCTGCCCGACTCCGGCTTCGTCGTGCGCACCGCCTGGCTGTACGGCGGGTCGGGGCGGAACTTCGTACGGACGATCATCAGCCTGGCCGGCGAGCGGGAGACGCTGGACGTCGTCGACGACCAGCGGGGCCAGCCCACCTGGACCGACGACCTGGCCGCCGGGCTGATCCGGCTGGCGCGCTCCGACGCCGCCCCGGGGGTCTACCACGCGACCAGCTCCGGCGAGACGACCTGGTACGGGCTGGCCAGGGAGATATTCACGCTGCTCGGAGCCGACCCCGACCGGGTGCGGCCGGTCTCCAGCGCGGCCTACACGCGTGCGGCGGTCCGGCCGCCCTACAGCGTGCTCGGCCATGCCCGCTGGGCGGCGGCCGGCCTGGAGCCGATGCGCGAGTGGCGGGAGGCGCTGCGGCAGGCCTGGCCGGTTCTGGTGGGAACGGGCTGATGTACTTGTCGGAGTCCCGGGTGGCCGGCACCCCGTCCGGCGGAGCCGGCCGACATCTCGCGGGCAACGTCCTGGCCCTGGGAACGGTCAGCCTGCTCACCGACGTCTCCTCGGAGATGGTCGCCGCGGTCCTGCCGCTGTATCTGGTCTTCGGCCTGGGCGTGAGCACGTTGCAGTTCGGCCTGCTGGACGGGGTCTACACCGGGGCCACCGCCGTGCTGCGCCTGGCGGGCGGGCACGTCGCGGACCGGTTCCGGCGGCGCAAGCTGGTGGCGGGAGCCGGCTACGGCATGTCCGCGGCGAGCAAGCTGGGGCTCCTCGCGGCGGGCGGCTCCGTGCCGCTGATCGGCTTGGTGATCGGCGTGGACCGCGCCGGCAAGGGGCTCAGAACGGCGCCGCGCGACGCGATGATCTCATTGAGCGTGTCGCCGGAGAGCCAGGGCCGGGCCTTCGGCCTGCACCGGGCGCTCGACACCACCGGGGCGCTGCTGGGACCGGTGGCCGCATTCGGCGTGCTGTGGCTGGCGGCCGACGCCTACGACGCGGTGTTCGTGGCCGCCTTCTGCGTGGCGGTGCTCGGCGTGCTCGTGCTCGCCCTCTTCGTCGGCGAGCCGCGGGGCGTCACGTCGGAGCGGCCGAAGGTGACGCTCCGGGCCGCGACCGCTCTGCTCGGGCCGGGGCCGTTCCGCAGGGTGCTGCTCGCCGTCGTGCCGCTGTCGCTGGCGACGATCAGCGACGGGTTCCTCTACCTGCTGCTCCAGCGCCGGTTCGACATCGCGGTGGGGTGGCTGCCGCTCTTCCCCGTCGGCGTCTCCCTCGCCTACCTGGCGGCGGCGGTGCCGCTGGGCCGGCTGGCCGACCGCGTCGGCCGGGGGACCGTGGTCGCTGGCGGATACCTGACGATGCTCGCCTGCTACGCGCTGCTCCTGATCGGCGACGGCCTCGCGCCGCTGGTGGCAGTGCTGCTGCTGCGCGGCCTCTCCTATGCCGCGACCGACGGCGTGGTCAGCGCGCTCGCCGGGCCCCTGCTGCCCGAGCACCAGAGGGCGACGGGACTCGCGGTGATCCAGACGGGGCAGGCCCTCGCCGCGATGGCGGCCTCCTGGCTGTTCGGCCTGCTCTGGTCGGCGTGGGGCCCCCAGGCGTCCGTGGCGGTCATGGCGGGCGGCCTGGCCGTCGCGGTCGCGGTCGCGCTGCCGCCGCTGCGATCCAGGGCGGGGGTCCCATGAGCCTCAGAACCCGGTCGCTGGTCCTGGCGCTGGCCGCCCTGCTCCTCGCGGGCGCGGCCGGCGGTTACACGCTCTGGGCCGCGGGCCGGCGCGACGCCGCCACCGCCGCCGGGGCGGGCCCTCCGGACGCGGTCCGCGGGCCGGTGCGGCTGGGAGGGCTGATGTTCCTGGCCGCCGGGGCCGGACCGGACAACGGGCACGTGGCGGGGGAGGCGGGCGGGAGCCGTACGGTCGCGCCGCAGACGTGCGCCAGGTTCTACGCAGCGGCGGGCACGGCGGTGTGCCTGCGGGCCGAGCGCGGCGCGGTCACCCGCTACCACGCACGGATCCTGGACCGCGGCCTGAGGGAGACGCGGAGCGTGGAGTTGCCCGGCGTGCCGAGCCGGGCGCGGGTGTCGGCCGCGGGCCACCTGGTGGCCTGGACCGTGTTCGTCAGCGGCGACTCCTACCTGACCTCGGGCATGTCGACGCGGACCGGGCTGCTCGACACGCGCACCGGGGAGGTGGTCCAGAGCCTGGAGCGGTTCGCGCTCTTCCGCGAGGGCCGGCGGGTCGAGGAGGCGGATCTCAACTACTGGGGGGTCACGTTCGCCCGGGACGAGGACACCTTCTACGCCTCCGCCTCCACCGGCGGCGTGGTCCACCTCGTACGGGGCAGCGTCTCCGCCGGCCGGATGGAGGTGCTGCGGGAGAACGCCGAGTGCCCGTCGCTCTCCCCGGACGGCACCCGGGTCGTCTACAAGAAGCGGACCGGCGACGCCGCCGGCCCGTGGCGGCTGCACGTCCTGGAGCTGGGCACGGGCGGGGAGAGACCGCTCGCGGAGACCGGGAACGTGGACGACCAGGCGGCGTGGCTCGACTCCGGGACCGTGATGTACGCCAAGGTGCGCGGTGACTCCAGCGACGTGTGGGCGGTCCCCGCCGACGGGACCGGGAGACCGCGGTTGCTGCTGCGCGACGCCTACTCACCTGCTGCCGTGGAGGACGACGGATGAAGCTCTCTGTGATCGTCGTGACCTACCGGAGCGGTGGCTACATCGGCCGCTGCCTGGCGGCGCTGGAGAGCGCCACCAAGGGCCTCGACGCCGAGGTCGTCGTCGTGGACAACAACTCCGGGGACGGGACCGTGGACGCCGTGCGGGAGACGGCGCCGTGGGCGAAGGTCGTGGCGCGGGAGCGCAACGGCGGGTTCGCCGAGGGGTGCGTCGCGGGAGCGGAGGCCGCCCGAGGCCGGTACCTGGTCTTCGTCAATCCCGACGCCGAGGTGCAGGCCGGGGCGCTGTCCGAGCTGATCGCCTGCGCCGAGCGGCATCCTGACGCCGGGATCGTCGGCGGGCGCTGCGTCACCGACGCCGGGGAGAGCGACCCCCGGTCCTGGTGGGGGCGGCCCACGCTGTGGTCGCTGTTCTGCTTCGGCACCGGGCTGTCCACGGTCTTCCCCGGCCACCCCCGCCTCGACCCGGAGTCGCCGCGCCCGTGGTCCGGCGATCCGGACGAGACGCGCCGGGTGCCGATCGTCACGGGCGCGCTGATGCTGGTCGAGCGCGCGCTCTGGGACCGCGTCGGCGGATTCGACACGCGCATCTTCATGTACGGGGAGGACGCCGACCTCTGCCTGCGCGCAGCGGCCGCCGGTTTCCGGCCCATGGTGACCGCTCGTGCGGTTTTTCTGCATCCGGGCGGAATGTCCTCAACCAGTCTGCGCAAAATGATGCTCCTTTACACGGGGAAGGCGACCGTGGTCCGCCGCCATTTCCCGCCCGCGACCCGCGGGCTCGGCCTGGCGCTGCTCCAGGCGGGGGTGTGGCTGCGCGCGACGGCCAGCCGGGGCGTGGCGCCGCCGAGCGCGGAGCGGCAGGGACGCCCGACGACCTCGCGGTCCGACTGGCTCCCGCTCTGGAAGGCCAGGGCCGAATGGCGTGGGGGCTGGGACGACCGCCGTTAACCGCGAGTTTCAAATATCAGGAGAAAATTGAATATGTCTGGCCTTATATCGCTAAATCACTGTTCCCGATTCAAGCACGCGGCATCGTCTGGTCGAACGAAATGGGGGGTGGGCGGATGACCCGCCACAGCGATCGTCTCCGCCGGCTCGCCGAGAGCGACGGGGTCTCCGCCGAGCTGGTCGAGCGCATGCTCGACCTGGCGGTGCGGGGCCTGCCGCCCGGCTACGTCGACGGGGAGTTCGTCTTCACGCGCCGCGGAGCCCTCGGCGCCGACGGCCGGTGGACGGCCGTCCCCGAGGGACGCAGCATCCGCTACAGCGCGATCGTCGCGCTCGGCGCCGCCACGCTTCCCCCCGACCGCCAGCGCGCCGCGCTCTCCGGCGACACCGCGCTCGACCTGGCCGGCCGCCTGGTCAAACGGTCCCCGGAGGTGACCGGCCTCGGGGACGCGGCCCTGATCTGCTGGGCGGCGGCCGAGACGGGCCATCACGACCTGGAGGCCGCCCTCGGCCGCCTCGCCGAGCTGGACGACGCGTCGCGCTCCGGCGACGGGGTGTACACCGTGGAGGCGGCCTGGGCGCTGGCCGCGCTCGCCGCCGCCCGCACGGCGGGCGGGTCCGGGCTCGACGACCGGATGGAGCGGGCTCTGCGCCGCCTGCTCGACGGCCTGAAGGGCGACCGGCTCTACCGCCACGTGCTGGGGAGCGCTCCCTGGTACCGCGCGCACGTGGGCTGCTTCGCCGACCAGGTCTACCCGCTGCAGGCGCTGGCCAGGGTGCACGCGCTCACCGGCGACGGCGAGGCGCTGCGGGCCGCCGAGCAGGTCGCCGAGGGCATCTGCGAGGCGCAGGGCGCCGAGGGCCAGTGGTGGTGGCACTACGACGCGCGTACGGGCGCGGTCGTCGAGGGATACCCCGTCTACAGCGTGCACCAGCTCTCCATGGCGCCGATGGCGCTCCTCGACCTGGCGGACGCCGGCGGCACGGACCGCACCGGGGAGATCGCGCGCGGGCTGGGCTGGATGCTCTCCCGCCCCGAGACGGCGCAGGAACTGATCGTCGAGGAGCTCGACCTCACCTGGCGCAAGGCGGCCCGGGAGGACCCGCGCAAGCTGGTCCGCGGGGTCCGGGCGGTGGCCACGGCGATCAGCTCCGGTACGAAGGTCGGGGTGCTCGACCGGATCTACCCGCCTGTGGTGGTCGACCGGGAGTGCCGGCCGTACGAGCTGGGATGGCTGCTGTACGCCTGGCTGTTCTCGCCGGGGCGGGGAGGGCGATGACGACGGTCGCGCCGCGCAGCTCCTTCCTCGGGCTGAGCCTGGACGCGCTGACCCTGGAGGAGGCGGTGGCGAGGTGCGCCGTGGCCGTCGCGGCCCGGGAGAACCTGACCGTCGGGGTGCTCAACGCGGCGAAGATCGTGCATATGCGCGCCGACAGGCGTCTGCGGGACTCGGTCACCTCCTGCGACCTGGTGCTGGCCGACGGGCAGTCGGTGGTCTGGGCCTCGCGGGTGCTCGGGCAGCCGCTCCCCGAGCGGGTCGCCGGCATCGACCTCTTCACCTCGCTCATGGAGGAGGGGAGCCGCCGCGGCTGGCGGGTGTACTTCCTGGGCGCCCGGCCGGACGTCCTGGGGCGGATGCTCACCGAGGTGCGCCGCCGGTACCCCGGCCTGGTCGTCGCCGGGGCGCGTGACGGCTACTTCGCCGACCACGAGGCCGGCGAGGTGGCCGGGGAGATCGGCGGAGCCGGTCCGGACCTGCTGTTCCTCGGCATGACCTCGCCCAAGAAGGAGATCTTCCTCGCCGAGTGGGCCGGGCGCATCAAGGCCGGCGTCGTGCACGGCGTCGGCGGGTCGTTCGACGTCCTGGCCGGGTACACGCGCCGTGCGCCGCGCTCCTGGCAGCGCCTGGGGCTGGAGTGGCTGCACCGGCTGCTGCAGGAACCGAGACGGCTCGGGCCCCGCTACCTCTCGACCAACCTGGCCTTCGTCCGCATCGTGCTCTCCGAGTACACCGCGCAGCGGAGGGCCCGGTGAGCGGGTCAGGTCCGGCTGCTCTCGTCGCGCAGCCAGGTGGTGTAGTCACGCGCCCGTACGGCGCGGCGCGCCCTGACCCGTGCCGCAAGGGTGACCAGGAGGAAGACGGCCAGGTGGGGCAGGAGCCCGGGTTCGCGGCGCGCGATCGCGAGCAGGTCGCCCAGTCCGGTGCGGGCGCCGTTCTCCTGAGCCTCTCCCCGGGCGATCTCGGCGACAGCGGTGACGGCGCGGACACGGCGGCGCAGCAGGTCGGCGAGCGTCCGGGGCGGGTGGACCACCACGCGGGCGGAGGGGACGACCGCCCGCTCGCCCGGCGCGAACGCCAGGGAGGCCGCCAGATCGTCACCCATGACGGGCGGCAGGTCCATGATCCGCCGGTTGCCCTCCTCGCTCACCGCGATCACTCCGCGGCCGAACAGCCCGTCCCGCACGGCGGGCAGGCGGGTCCAGACCGCGTAGTAGGCGCGGACGGTCCACGGGCGGCCCGCCAGGGCGAGCACGCGCTCGGGCGCGGCGGCGAGCACACCGCCGTCCAGGGCCTCCCGCAGCGCGCGGACGTCCGCGGTGCCGAGTTCCACGTCCGCGTCCACGTAGACGCGCGGGAAACCGCGGGCGGCGGTGTCGCCCAGGCGCAGGGCCTCGCGTTTGGAGGGGACAGGCGTCTCGACCACCCTCGCGCCCCGCGCGGCCGCGACGTCCGCGGTGTCGTCGTCGCAGCCGTTGGCCACCACCACGACGTCCAGCTCTCCGGGGCGGGCGTCCCGGAGCAGGGCGCCGATCAGCCGGCCGATGACCCGGCCCTCGTTGTGGGCGGGGACGACAACACTCGTGATCGCCATAGTTCTGCAGTATCGACCCTGAGGGGGGCACACGATGACCGAACCGCAAATAGCGGTCACCGCCGACGTCGATCCCAGCGCCAAGCTGGGACCCGGCACGGTGATCTGGCATCTGGCGCAGGTGCGGGAGCACGCTGAGCTGGGCAGCGGCTGCATAGTGGGTCGCGGCGCCTACGTGGGGACCGGCGTGCGCGTCGGGAACAACGTCAAGCTGCAGAACTACGCGCTGGTCTACGAGCCCGCCGTGCTCGAGGACGGGGTGTTCGTGGGACCCGGCGCCGTGCTGACCAACGACGTCTACCCGCGTTCGGTCGACGTCACGGGCGGTCTCAAGCGAGGCGGGGACTGGACCGCCCAGGGGGTGGTGGTCCGTACGGGCGCTTCGGTGGGAGCCCGGGCGGTGATCGTGGCCGGGCGGGAGATCGGGCGTTACGCGCTCGTCGCGGCCGGTGCCGTCGTCAGCCGGGACGTGCCGGACTTCGCCCTCGTCGCGGGGAACCCGGCACGCCGCATCGGGTGGGTCGGCAGGGCGGGGGTGCGGCTGGAGCCGGACGGCGAGGGCCGGTGGCGCTGCCCCCGGACGGGCGAGGGCTACGTCGAGACCGAAGGCGGGCTTGCACCCGCGGCTGACTTCCAGTCAGCTCCGGAATCACCTTAACCAGCGGAAATACTGCACATCGCCTGTCATCCGGCATCACTCCTGTCACGTCTAACCCGTGGCCCGCCACCGGCGGCTCATCGGACCACCCGGCGGTTTCCCCCCGCCTCATGCACCTTGGGAGGACGCGTGAAAGCTCCCGCGCGTCGCATTGCCGCACACATCCGGACCGCGATGGCCGCCGCGGCGGCCATCGTCCTGATCGACGCCGGCGTGGTGCCGGTTGGAACGTTCTGGACGGAGACCGCCCTGGCCGGCACGGTCGCGGATCCGGTCGGCACGGCCGCGGATCCGGTCGGTGCGGCCGCGGTCACGGTGCCCCAGCTGCCGCCGATCCTCTCGGCGGGTCCGTGCGATCCGGGCGGAAGCGTCATCGTGTGCGAGAACTCCAAGCAGGGGACTCCCAAGACGCAGTGGGAGCGCAACATCAACGGCGGCGACACCATCGAGGGCTTCGCCACCGACATGAGCGTCAACGTCGGGCAGACCGTCAATTTCAAGATCCGTACACCGGCGACGTCGTACACGATCGACATCTACCGGATGGGCTACTACGGCGGGGCCGGCGCCCGTAAGATCACCTCGATCAGCCCGTCGGCGACCCTGCCGCAGACCCAGCCCGACTGCCTCAGCCAGGCCGCCACCGGGCTGGTCGACTGCGGCAACTGGGCGGTCTCCGCGAGCTGGGCGGTGCCCTCGACGGCGGTGTCGGGCATCTACTTCGCCTACCTCAACCGCACCGACGACGTCGAGGACGACAACCACGTGGTGTTCGTCGTCCGCAACGACGCCGGCACCTCCGGCCTGCTCTTCCAGACCTCGGACACCACCTGGCAGGCCTACAACGACTGGGGCGGCAACAGCTTCTACACCGGAAGCAGCCAGGTCGCCCCGAACCGGGCCGTCAAGATCAGCTACAACCGCCCGTTCGCCAGCCGGGAGAACACCCCCTGGGGCCGGGACTTCGTCTTCGCCAACGAGTACCCCATGGTGCGCTGGCTGGAGGCCAACGGCTACGACGTCTCCTACACCACCGGCATCGACAGCGACCGCCGCGGCAACCTGATCGGCAACCACAAGGCGTTCCTGTCGGTGGGCCACGACGAATACTGGTCCAAGCAGCAGCGCGCCCACGTCGAGGCGGCCAGGGACGCCGGGGTGAACCTCGCGTTCTTCTCCGGCAACGAGGTGTTCTGGAAGACCCGCTGGGAGAACAGCATCGACGCCTCGAGCACGCCGTACCGCACGCTCGTCACCTACAAGGAGACCCACGCCAACGCCAAGACCGACCCCTCCCCGGAGTGGACGGGCACCTGGCGGGACCCGCGGTTCACCCCGCCCTCGGACGGGGCCCGCCCCGAGAACGCGCTGACCGGGCAGTTGTTCGCAATCAACTGCTGCATGGACGAGATGAAGGTCCCCGCGGCCGACGGCAAGATGCGCTTCTGGCGCGGCACCTCGATCGCCGGCCTCGCCTCGGGCGAGACCGCGACCCTGCCGCACGGCGTGCTCGGGTACGAATGGGACCTCGACCCGGACAACGGGTACCGCCCGGCCGGCCTGTTCCGGCTGTCCTCCACGACCGCCACGGCGGAGAAGAAGCTCAAGGACTGGGGCAACACCTACGTCAGGGAAGAGGCCACCCACCACCTGACGATGTACCGCGCGGCCAGCGGCGCGCTGGTGTTCGGCGCGGGCACCGTCCAGTGGTCCTGGGGCCTCGACGCCGAGCACGACGGCGACGGCCCGGCCGGCCCCGACACCCGCATGCGCCAGGCGACCGTGAACCTCTTCGCCGACATGGGCGTGCAGCCCGCGAGCCTGCAGTCCGGGCTGAGCGCGGCGACCAGGTCCACCGACGCGACCAGGCCCACCACGGTGATCACCGCGCCCGCCGCCGGGGCGAGCGTGGCCAACGGCGCGACCGTGACGATCAGCGGCACGGCCTCCGACGGCGGCGGCCAGGTCGCCGCGGTCGAGGTCTCCACGGACGGAGGGGCGAGCTGGCATCCGGCCAAGGGCCGGGCGAGCTGGAGCTACGCCTGGCCGGCCACCGGTGAGGGCCCGGTCGCGATCCAGGTGCGTGCCGTCGACGACAGCGGCAACCTGCAGACCGCGGTGACCAGCCGTACGATCACGGTGAACTGCCCCTGCCGCCTGTTCGGCGACGCCGAGACTCCCGAGACGGCCTCGGCCGCCACGACCCTCCCGCACGAGCTCGGCGTCAAGTTCCGCACCGCCGTGAACGGCTGGGTCACCGGGGTGCGCTTCTACAAGGGCGCCGGCAACACCGGCACCCACACCGGCACCCTGTGGACCGGCGGTGGCGCGCAACTGGCCACCGGGACCTTCACCGACGAGACCGCCGCGGGCTGGCAGACGCTGTCCTTCCCCGTCCCGGTCCAGGTCTCGGCGGGCACCACCTACGTCGCGTCCTACTACGCCCCGAACGGCGGGTTCGCGGCCGACAACAGCTGGTTCCAGGCGCGGGCGCTCTCGCGCCCGCCGCTGACCGGCCTGAAGAGCGGCACCGACGGGCCCAACGGCGTCTACCGGTACGGCTCGCCGGGCTTCCCGGCCTCCTCCTACGAGGGCGCCAACTACTGGGTGGACGCCGTCTTCTCCTCCGTCGAGCCGCCGGACACGCGGGCCCCTCAGGTGACGGCCCGTTCTCCGCATCCCGGTTCGTCCTCGGTGCCCACGTCGGCCAAGCCCTCGCTCACCTTCGACGAGGTGATCGCCGCGGGCACGGCCCAGGTCCAGCTCGCCACGGACGCCGGCGCCCCGGTGGCCGGGACCGCCGCGCTCGACGGCACGGGCAAGGTCCTCACTTTCACGCCGTCCGCTCCGCTGGCCGCCGACACCCGCTACCTCTTCTCGGTCTCGGGCGCGAAGGACGCCGCGGGCAACGCGGCGGTCGCCGAGGGCTTCGTGTTCACCACGGCCAAGGCCACGCCGCCGCCCGGCACGTGTCCGTGCTCGATCTGGCCCGACTCCTCCGCTCCCGCGGTCGCCGCGGCCTCCGACACCAAGGCCGTCACGCTCGGGTTGAAGCTCCGCTCCGACCGGACCGGGTCGATCACCGGGATCCGGTTCTACAAGGGCCCGGGCAACTCCGGCACCCACACGGGCGCGTTGTGGAGCGCGACCGGGACCAAGCTGGCGGAGGTGACCTTCACCGGTGAGACGACGGCCGGCTGGCAGCAGGCGAACCTGTCCACGCCGGTGGACGTCACGGCGAACACCACGTACGTGGTGACCTACCACGCCCCGGCCGGCCGCTACTCCTACACGTGGGGCCAGCTGGGGTCGGCGGGGGTGGACAACCCGCCGCTGCACGCGCTGCAGGGCGGCGGGCTCTACCTGTACGGCCCGGCCGGGAGCTTCCCGACCCAGAGCAGCACGGCCAACTACTGGGTGGACGTCGTGTTCTCGGCCAACGACCCCACCCCGCCCGCGGTCACCGCGACCAGCCCGCTGGACACCGAGAACAGCGTGCCGCCGAACACGGCCGTGTCGGCCGCCTTCGACGAGGAGGTCCAGGCCGCCACCGTCCAGATCGCGGTCAACGGCGTCACCGGATCGGCGGCCTACGACGCGGGGACCCGGACGGTGACGTTCACCCCCTCGGCGGCGCTGGCGGCCGGGACCACCTACACCGCGACGGTGTCGGGGGCCAAGGACGGCAACGGCAACCAGATGCAGCCGTTCAGCTGGACGTTCACCACGGCCAAGCCGGCGCCCGCGGCCGGGGAGTGCCCGTGCTCGATCTGGGCGGACGGCGCCCGACCGGCGGTGCGGGCCGCCTCCGACACCGCCGCGCTGACGGTGGGCCTGAAGTTCCGCTCCGACCAGAACGGGTCGATCACCGGGATCCGGTTCTACAAGGGTCCGGGCAACTCCGGCACCCACACGGGCGCGCTGTGGACCGAGGGCGGCTCGAAGCTGGCGGAGGTGACCTTCACCGGTGAGACGGCGGCCGGCTGGCAGCAGGCGAACCTGTCCACGCCGGTGGACGTCACGGCGAACACCACGTACGTGGTGACCTACCACGCCCCGGCCGGCCGCTACTCCTACACCTGGGGCCAGCTGGGGTCGGCGGGGGTGGACAACCCGCCGCTGCACGCGCTGCAGGGCGGCGGGCTCTACCTGTACGGCCCGGCCGGGAGCTTCCCGACCACGTCCAGTTCAGCGAACTACTGGGTGGACGTCGTCTACAACCGCAGTCAATGATCTTGGTTTGAACCGAGAAGAGGGAGGAAGGCGCATGCCGCCGATCGGGATGGCGCTCGTGGGCGCCGGGTACTTCGGCCCGCACCTGCTGCGCAATGCGCAGCAGGTGCCCGAGCTCCGGGTGAGGGCCGTCTGCGACCTGGACGCGGACCGGGCCCGTGCGGTCGTCGGACCCTACTCCACGATCGAGGTGACCGACTCCTTCAGCCGCATCCTGGACGACCCGGAGATCGAGGCGGTCGCCATCGCGACCCCGGCGGCGACCCACTTCGACCTGGCCCGCGCCGCCCTGGAGGCGGGCAAGCACGTCCTGGTGGAGAAGCCCATCACCGCGTCGCTGGCCGAGGGGGAGAAGCTCGTCGAGCTGGCCGAGGAGTCGGGGCGGGTGCTCATGTGCGACCACACGCTCTGCTACACCCCGGTGGTCCAGCGGATCAGGGAGCTGGTCCACGGCGGCGAGATCGGCGAGGTGCTCTTCGTCGACGCGGTCCGGATCAACCTCGGCCTGGTCCAGCCGGACGTCGACGTGATCTGGGACCTGGCCCCGCACGACCTGTCGGTGTTCGACTTCGTGCTGCCGCCGGGCGTGCGGCCGGTGGCGGTGGCCGCGCACGGCGCCGACCCGATCGGTGCCGAGCGGGCGTGCGTGGCCTACCTGTCGGTGTGGCTGTCCAACGGGGCGATCGCCCACGTGCACCTGAACTGGCTGAGCCCCACCAAGATCCGCACGACGGTCATCGGCGGCTCCCGCCGTACGATCATCTGGGACGACGTGACCCCCGGCCGTCGGCTGGCCGTCTACGACAGGGGCGTCGACCGCATCCCCGCCGCGGACCTCGACGAGGGCGAGCGCACCCGCGCCCGGGTCGCCTATCGGGTCGGTGACATTCACATCCCCGCGCTGCCCGAGACGGAGGCGCTGCGTGGTGTCATGGCGGAGTTCGCCGCCGCGATAGGGAGCGGCCGTCCGGCACTGACGGACGGCTGGGCCGGACTGCGCGTGCTCCAGTTGCTCACCGCCGCCGACGAGAGCCTGCGCTCCGGCGGCGCGATCGTCCGGATCGAAGGACACCTCGAAGGACACCGCGAAGGAAGGAAAGCATGATCAAGGACAGCCGCTGCCTCGTCACCGGAGGAGCCGGCCTGATCGGTTCGACGATCGTGGACCAGCTCGTCGAGGCGGGTGCGGGCGAGATCGTCGTGCTGGACAACATGGTCGGCGGCCAGCTCGGCAATCTGAGCGGCGCCCTGGAGAGCGGGCGCGTCCGCCTGGTCGAGGGGGACATCCGCGACCGCGACACCGTCCGCGAGGTGATGCGGGACGTCGACGTCCTGTTCCACCAGGCGGCCATCCGCATCGTGCAGTGCGCCCAGGAGCCCCGGCTCGCCCACGACGTGCTGGTCAACGGCACCTACGAGGTGGTCGAGGCCGCGGCCGACGCGGGCGTCAGGAAGATCGTGGCCGCGTCGAGCGCGTCGGTGTACGGCCTGGCGGAGGTGTTCCCCACGCGTGAGGACCACCACCCCTACGACAACGACACGATCTACGGCGCCTCCAAGACCTACAACGAGCTGCTGCTGCGCAGCTACCGGGCGATGCGCGGGATCGACTACGTGGCGCTGCGCTACTTCAACGTGTACGGGCCGCGCATGGACACGCGCGGCGTCTACACGGCCGTGTTCGTCAAGTGGATGGACCGCATCCGGCAGGGGCTGCCTCCGGTGATCTTCGGAGACGGCTCGCAGACCATGGACTTCGTCTACACCTCCGACATCGCCCGGGCCAACCTGCTGGCGGCCGGGAGCGACGTCGAGGAGGGGGTCTTCAACGTCGCCAGCGGCGTCGAGACCAGCCTCAGGGAGCTCGCGGAGACGTTGTTGCGGGTCATGGACGCCGAGCACCTCGGCATCGAGTACGGTCCCGAGCGTCCCGTCAACGGGGTCACCCGGCGGCTGGCCGACGTCACCGCGGCGGCCGAGCGGATCGGTTTCAAGGCGGAGATCTCGCTGGAGGACGGCCTGCGGCAGGTCGTGAAGTGGTGGGGGACCGCGTGATCCCCGTCATGCGCCCCTGGCTGGGCGAGGAGGAGGCCCGGGCGGCGTCCGAGGCCGTACTGTCGGGGTGGGTCGCTCAGGGACCGAGGGTCGCCGAGTTCGAGGCGGCGTTCGCCGGTGCGGTCGGCGTTCCGCACGCGATCGCGGTGTCGTCGTGCACCACCGGCCTGCACCTGTGCCTGATCGGCGCGGGCGTCGGGCCGGGCGACGAGGTCGTCGTGCCGTCCCTGTCGTTCATCGCCACGACCAACGCGGTGATGTACGCCGGGGCCGTCCCGGTCTTCGCCGACGTGGACGCGGCGACGCTCAACCTGACGCCCGAGACGGTCGAGGCCGCCGTCACCCCGCGCACGAAGGCGGTCATCCTCGTCGACCAGTGCGGGATCCCCGCCGACCTCGACGCGGTCAGGGCGGTGTGCGAACCGCGCGGCATCACGGTGATCGAGGACGCCGCGTGCGCGGCCGGGGTCACCTACAAGGGCCGGCCCGCCGCGATGGCGGCCGAGCTCGCGGCGTTCTCCTTCCATCCCCGCAAGGTGCTGACCACCGGCGAGGGCGGCATGGTGACGGCGCACGACGCCGGGGTCGCCGCGCGCCTGAAGCGGTTGCGCGAGCACGCGATGAGCGTGAGCGCGGCCGATCGGCACGCCTCGTCCACGGTCACGCTGGAAGGCTACGACGAGGTCGGCTACAACTACCGCATGACCGACATCCAGGCCGCGATCGGCCTGGTGCAGCTGCGCAAGCTGCCGGAGATGGTGGCCCGCCGCCGGGAGCTGGCCGAGCGCTACCAGAAGGCGCTGTCCGGCATCCCCGGCCTCGTCACCGCCACCGACCCCTCCTACGGCACCACGAACTACCAGTCGTTCTGGGTGACGCTCCCCGAGGACCACCCGATCTCGCGGGACGACCTGCTGGTCCGGCTGGCCGAGCGGGGCGTCTCCGCGCGGCGCGCGCTGATGGCGGCCCACCTCCAGCCCGCCTACGCCCACATCGGCGCGTCGCTGCCCGTCACCGAGCGGCTCACCCGCGACTCGGTGACCCTCCCGCTGTACCACGAGATGACCGAGGAGGAGCAGGACCGGGTCGTCGAGGTGCTGTACGACAAATGATCGAAGCCGCGGTGAGGCGTGTGCTGGCGGCGCGCGAACGCCGGTCCCGCCGTCTTCCGCCGTTGCGCGTCGGCCCGGCCGGCGGCCGGGGGAGGGTCTACTTCCTGTGCCCGGACCACGCCGCGCCGAGCGGCGGGATACGCACGATCTACCGCCATGTCGACGTGCTCAGCGCCGCGGGGCTGCCCGCGGCGGTGCTGCACCGCCGGCCGGGCTTCTCGTGCCGCTGGTTCGAGCACCGGACCCCGATCGCCTACGCCCGGCGGGTACGGCTCTCGCCCGCCGACGTGCTCGTGGTCCCGGAGATCTACGGCCCCGGCCTGCACGCCCTGCCGCGCGGTCCCAAGGTGGTCGTGTTCAACCAGAACGCCTACCTGACGTTCGCCGGGATGCCTCCCGGGCGCTCGCCGTACGAGGGCGTCCCGGGGCTGCGGGGGCTGCTGGCGGTCTCCGGCGACAACGCGGACTACCTCCGCTTCGCCTTCCCCGGCATCCCGGTGACGGTGGTCCCCCCCGCCGTCGACCCGGAGGTGTTCCATCCGGGCGGGGACGGCGTGCCCGGGCGGCGCATCGCCTTCATGCCCCGCAAGCGGCGCGAGGACGCCGAGCAGGTCTTCGCGATGCTCGCCGCCCGGGGAGTCCTGGAGGGCTGGGAGACGGTGGCCATCGGAGGCCGCTCCGAGACCGAGACCGCCGCCCTCCTGCGGACCTGCCCGCTGTTCCTGGCGCTGGGCAGGCGCGAGGGCTTCGGGCTGCCACCGGCCGAGGCCATGCTCTCGGGCTGCTACGTCGTGGGGTTCACCGGCCTGGCGGGACGGGAGGTCATGCTGCCCGAGTTCTCCCTCCCGGTCGAGGAGGACGACGTGCGCGCGCTGGCCGTCGCCCTGGCGGACGCGATGGGCCGCTACGAGAAGGACCCCGATTCGGTCCGGGCCCTGGGCGGGCTCGCCGCCGGGCACGTCCGCCGTACCTACACCCCCGAGCGCCAGCGCCACGACCTGCTGGCCTTCTTCTCCCCGCTGCTGGAACAGGAGTAGCCGCCTTGCGTCTCCTCGTCGGTCTGCACCACCTCGAACTGGGTGGCAGCCAGCTCAACGCGCTCGACCTCGCGCTGCGCATGCGCGACCGGGGCCACCACGTGGCCCTGCTGGGCACCCACACGGGACGGCCGGGCCCGATGGCGGACCTGGCCCGCGAACGGGGACTGGAGATCACTCTCGTCCGGCATCCGCGGGAGCGCACCCGGCCCGTGGCGCCCTACCGGGCCGCGGTGGCCGCGGAGCTGACCCGCCTGGTGCGCGAGCAGCGCTTCGACCTGGTGCACACCTACGAATACCCGCTGGCGCTGGACGCGGTCTACGGCCCGCACGCCCGCCTCGGCACCCCCCTGGTGAGCACCGTCTACACGATGCGGCTGCCCCGCTGGCTGCCCAGGAACATCACCCTGGTCGCGGCCTACGAGGAGATCGCCGCCGCGGCCCGTGCCTGCGGGCAGAACTGCCTGCTCATCGAGCCTCCGGTGGACACCGACGCCGACAGCCCGCAGGCGGTCGACGGCGCGGCCTACCGGGCCGGGCTGGGCATCTCCCCCGAGGAGATCGTCGTGGGCATCGTCACCCGGCTGGAGCCGGAGATGAAGGCCGAAGGGGTCGTCCGGGCCATGGAGGCGGTGCGGCGCCTGGACCCGGAGATCCCGCTGCGGCTGCTGGTCGTCGGCACCGGTCCGTCCTACGACGAGCTGGCCGCACGCGGCGCCGAGGTCAACGAGGCACTCGGCAGGCAGGCGGTCCTGGTGCCCGGCGCGCTGGGCGATCCGCGCCCGGCCTACGCCGCCTCCGACATCTCGGTCGGCATGGGGGGCTCGGCCGTGCGGGGGATGAGCTTCGCCAGGCCGCTCATCGTGATCGGGACCAGGGGCTTCTCCAGGACCTTCCGTCCGGACACGGCGGACCACTTCCTGCATGTCGGCTACTACGGCGTCGGCGAGGGGATCGAGGACCCCGACCCGCTGGCCGGCCAGATCCGGGAACTGGCCCTCGACGCCGGGCTCCGGAGCGAGCTGGGGTCGTGGTCCCGGCGGCTCGTCGTCGACCGCTACAGCCTCGACGCCGCGGCGAACAGGCTGGAGCACATTTACCTGGAGGCCCGGACCGGGCAGCGCAGACGCGGTTCCGAGCTGGCCCGCACGGCGGTCTACCGGGCGGTGGCCGACATGGTGCCCGACGGCGCCAAGACCGGCCTGCGCCCGATGGCCCGGCGCGTGCTGGGGCAGCGGGCATGACGGCTCTCGGGGGCCGGGCCGGCCGAGCCCTCGGCTGGAGCTTCCTGAACACCGTCGTCGCCCGGCTGGGCACCCTCGCCATCGGCATCGCTCTGGCCCGCATCCTCGGGCCCGAGGAGTTCGGCGTGTTCGCCGTGGCGATGGTGGCGCTCCTGGCCATGCTCAGCTTCAACGAGCTGGGCGTCAGCCTGGCGATCGTGCGCTGGCCCGGTGATCCGAGGGAGATCGCCCCCACGGTGATGACCCTCGCCACGCTGTCCAGCTGCGTGGTCTACGCCGGGTGCTATCTGGGCGCGCCCGCCTTCACCGCGGCGATGAGGGCTCCCGAGGCCACCGACGAGGTCCGCCTGCTGGCCCTCAACGTGATCATCGCGGGTCTGGTCATCACGCCGGTGGCCCTGCTCCAGCGGGAGTTCCGCCAGGACCGCAAGATGCTCGCCGACCAGGTCAACAACTGGCTCGGCGCCTTCGTCTCGATCGGCCTGGCGCTGCTGGACTGGGGGGCGATGAGCCTGGCCGTGGGGCGGCTGGCCGGTTCCGTGGCCTCGGGGATCCTGTTCCTCGTCTTCGCGCCGGTGCGTTTCGGCTTCGACCCCGGCAGGGCCCGCGCGCTGCTCGGCTTCGGCCTGCCGCTGGCGGGCTCCAGCATCGTCTTCTTCGCCGTGTCCTACGTCGACCAGCTGGTCATCGGCAGCCTGCTCGGCCCGGTCGCGCTCGGCTCCTACAGCCTGGCCATCAACCTGGCCAACTGGCCGCACGGCATGTTCTCCCAGCCGGCCCGGCAGGTGGCTCCCGCGGTCTGGGCGCGGCTGCAGGGGGAGCCGGTCGTCATGCGCCGCACCTTCCTGACCCACATCGGGCTGCTCGCCGCGGTGACCTTCCCGGTCTGCGTGCTGCTGACCGGTACGGCCGAGTCCCTCATCCGGTTCGTCTACGGCCCGGAGTGGCTGGCGGCGGCCGACGCGCTGGTCTGGCTCGGCGCGCTGGTGGCGATGCGCATCCTCTTCGACCTGATCTACGACTACTTCATCACGATCGGCTCCACCCGGGTGCTGTTCGCCATCCAGGTGACCTGGCTCGTCACGCTGGTCCCGGCCGTCTACTTCGGCGTGAGCCGGGCCGGGATCTTCGGGGCCGGCGGCGCCCTCGTGGGGGTGGCCGCGCTGGTCATCCTGCCCCTCTACGTCACGCAGCTGCGGCGCACGGGCGTCGCGGCGGGCGCTCTGGCAGGAAAGCTCGCCGTACCGCTCCTGGTGGCCGTGACGGTCGGTCTGGCGTGCGTGCTGGTGCGCCAGGTGATAACGCCTGATTTCCCCGCGCTGGTGGTCTGCGGGCTGATCGCCGTGGCGGCGGTCGGACTGCTGGGCCTGGGCATGCGCGAGACCATTCGCGGACTACGAAGCATGGAGGCCACAGGGTGATCAACGTTTCGAGCGTCTCCCTCCCGCCCGAGACCGAGGAACTGGTGCTGGAGGTGCTCCGCTCCGGGATGATCGCTCAGGGGCCCCGGGTGGCGGAACTGGAGGAGGCGTTCGCCGCCGTGTGCGGCGTGCCCCACGCGGTCGCGGTGAACAACGGGACCACCGCGCTGGTCGCCGCGTTGCAGGCGCTCGACCTGCGGCCGGGCGACGAGGTGGTCACCACCCCGTTCAGTTTCGTCGCGACCCTGAACGCGATCCTGGAGGCGGGCGCGACGGTCCGCTTCGCCGACGTCCTCGACGACTTCACCATCGACCCGGCCGCGGTCGGGGCGCTGGTCGGCGAACGCACCCGGGCGATCATCCCGGTGCACCTGTACGGCCTGCCGGCCGACATGGCCGCGCTGGAGGCCCTGGCCCTGCCGGCGGGGGTCGCGCTCGTCGAGGACGCGGCCCAAGCCGTCGGCGCCCGGTTCGGCGGCCGGCCGGTGGGCTCGTTCGGTCTCGGCTGCTTCTCCCTCTACGCCACCAAGAACGTCACCAGCGGCGAGGGCGGGATGGTGACCACGGCCGACGACGGTCTCGCCGACCGCCTCCGCCTCCTCCGCAACCAGGGCATGCGCCGCCGCTACGCGTACGAGATCCCGGGCCACAACTACCGGATGACCGATCTCCAGGCGGCCGTGGCCCTCCCCCAGATGGCACGGCTCAAGGAGATCAACGACCGGCGGGCCGGGAACGCCCGCGAGCTCACCGCGGGCCTGGAGGGGATCGCCGGGCTCGTGCTGCCCGCCGAGGTGGAGGGGCGCTCCCACGTGTGGCACCAGTACACCGTGCGGGTGACGCCGGACGCCCGGCTGACCCGTGACGAGCTCGCGGCACGGCTCGCCGAGGCGGGCGTCGGCACCGGTGTCTACTATCCCCGCCTCATGCACGACTATCCCTGTTACCAGGGCCACCCGCTGATCCGGGCCGACGGCGGGACCCCGCGCGCCGCGTCGCTCGTCCACGAGGTGCTGTCGCTGCCGGTCCACCCGGCCCTGTCCGACGCCGACCTCCGGCGCGTCACGGAAGCCGTGCGATCGCTGCTGGGCGAGGACTAGGAGGAGGGATCCGCGCGAGCCGGTGCGGAGGAGTCAGCGCAGGAGCCGCCACAGCGCGCCGCAGCACCCCAGGATCAGGAAGCTCAGGCCCGCGATCATGGGGAAGGAGAGCGCGTCGAACGTCCCGTAGCTGAACGCGACGACGAGCACCGAGGCGCCGAAGGAGCGGGCCAGGTGGCGCTCGCCGAGGTCCGGAGTGGCCCGGCGGGCGCTTCCGGCGAGGATCCAGCCGGTGACGAAGAGCGCGAAGAACGTCACGGTGCCGACCACCCCCATCTCCACCGCGATCACCAGGTACTGGTTGTCGAAGACCCGGTAGAGCTGGGGCAGGAACGTTCCCATGCCCCGGCCGAACCAGGGCGTCTGGCTGAAGTATGACCAGGCGTCCGAGTAGTCGTCGGTGCGCGCGGTCGTGCTGGAGTCCGTCCCGATCGAGGTGACGAGGTTCCTGAGGGTCCCGATGAGGCCGCGGGCGACGAAGTTCATGACGCCGAGGAAGGCCAGGATGGCGACGTAGACGATGCGCCGCTCCTTCTTGGGCCACGAGGGCATCAGCACCAGCATCGTGATGAGCCCGCCCAGCACCGCCGACCGGGAGACGCTCATCATCATGCCGGTGGCGATGACGACCACCGTGCTCCAGCGCCAGAACACCCGGCCCGCGGGGGCGTATCTCGCCCCGTGCAGGGCCAGGGGGAGCAGGGTCGCCAGGACGACGCCCAGCTCGATGGCGTGCAGGGCGGTCGAGGTGGGCCGGAAGAACTCGTCGCGGGCGCCGACCGACACGTAGCCGCCGTTGAGCGTCAGCCCGGGGATGGACACGTACTGGACGATGTCCACGCCGGTGAAGAACTGCAGGATCCCGATGCCCGCCACCGCGGTGCCCGCGTTCACGATGCGCTGGCGCAGCGTGTCGAGGTCGTCGAGATGGGCGATGCTGTCCGCGGTGATGAGGGCGATGCCCAGCCACGCGCAGGTGTTGATGAGGGCGATGTCGGCGCTGTTGAGCTCCGCGCCGGACATCTGGCGGGTCATCGAGGAGGCGTAGCTCGCCAGCACCGAGACGAGGAGGACTCCGAGGGCGGCCCGCAGCGGCTGCTTCTGGTGGATGACCGTGGACTGCGGGCTGAGCCAGGCGATGACGTACCAGCAGAACAGGCCGATGCCGATGACGCCCGCGATGGTGCCGGCACTGCCCAGCGGTCCGACGATGAGCCGCGAGGGCACGAGGAGCAGGGCCATGGAGTAGAACGTCAGCAGGACGAGGGCGGGCGTCCTCGCCAGATCGGCCCTGGGGGGTGGTTCCGCGATGAGCGCACGCCGGGAGAACCGGTCGGTGAGGCTCATCCCGGGTTACCTGCGTCCGTCACCGTTGACCGGGGAAGCCTCGTCGTTCTTCTCCTTGAGCCACGGCAGCGCGAACGTCACCGTCGCGGAGGCGTCGTCGTCGCTGTCGTCCTCCGGTCTCCCGGAGTCCTCCTGCTCCGGCTTCCCGGTGTCCTCCCGCGTTCTCCTCTCACCGGCGACCTTCGTGCCGCCGGTTTCGGTGACGACGACGACCTCCTCGGCTCTGGCCGGTTCCTCCCGCGCCCTGGCCGGCTCGCGCGCCGGGACCGGGGCATCCCGCCAGAGGAACAGGTCGGCGTCGGGGTCGGGCGGAGCGGCGGCGGCCTTGGCCCGGCGGGCGGCGGTCCTGCGCCGCTCCGCCGACGCCTCCAGAGCGGCCGGTACGGCGAGGCAGAGCACCAGCCCGAACGCGGCCACCACGGCCACGATGCGGATCTTCTGCGTCGGCTTCAGCTCGGGCTCGGTGGTGACCATGATGGAGTTGGTGCGCACCCGGGTGCTCGACGGCAGGTTGCTCTGCAACGCGTCGACCTGCTTGGGGACGGCTGCGAGCAGGGCCGTGAGGGTGGCCTGCGCGGCCCGCGGGTCGGACGCCTCGGTCACCACGTCGAGCAGGGGGCCCACGCTGTCGGGGGCCAGTGCCACCTTGTAGATGGCGGTGAGGCCCGCCTCCTTCATGAGCGTGCCCTGGCGCTCGCTCATCAGGGAGCGGCTGACGATCTCGGCCGTGACCTTCAGGGAGGAGTCGAAGTAGAGATAGGGGTTGCCCCCGGCCTCCTTGGACAGCTGCTGGGAGGACAGGAAAACGACGTTCGCCCTGGCTTCGTAGGTCCAGGGGAGGAGGAACATCGTGGTGGTGACGGAGGCGACGGTGACGAGCAGGAGGGCGAGGGCCAGTATCCAACGTCGGCGTACGGCCCGGATCACGCCGAGAAGATCCATTACACCCCTTTGCCCCTATGACCGTCATCGGTCTATAACCAACGAATAGCATAGACGCCGTTGGTGCCCAAGGTTAGGCATGCACCAGGGACGCTGGGTAAACGGCGAGAAATCTGTGCTTGTCCTGAATGTCAGCCGAGAGGACTTTTTCATCCCGTATGACGCTTCTCGAGATCGCTCGGTTGCTTTGGCGGCACAAGCTCATCGTCTTTCTGATTCTGGTTGTCAGCGCGGGGGCGGGTGCCCGTGTCATGACAGAGGATCCGGTTTATGAGAGCACCGCCGGTGTTTGGTACGTCGCTCCGAGTAGCGATTTCCCGCAGAGCCCTTTCGAGAACTTCAGCCCCAGCCTCATCGTCATGGGCGAGCTGTCGGTCACGGTGCTGAACGGGCCGCACGGGCACCGGCTGGTCCGCGAGCACGGGGGCACCGCCGACTTCGAGGCCGAGCTGGTCAACCACGGCAACCTGGAGACCCCCTACCATGATCAGCCCTACGTCACGCTGACCGTGTCCTCCCGCGACCCGGTCGAGGTGAACGACACGATGCGCGCGCTGGTGAACGTGCTCCACATCGAACTGGAGGAACGGCAGGCGAAACTGGGGGCACGTGAGAAGTGGATGGTGACCGCGGAGGTCCTGACGCGCAGCGTGAACCCCACGTCCCTGGAGGGGCGGCGGTCCCGTTCCCTGGGAGCGCTGGCCCTGCTGAGCCTGGTGAGTGCGCTGGGAGCGGCGCTGTGGGCCGAGCGCAGGCGCACGGGGGGCCCGCTCGGGGCGCCCGCCCTGCTCGGCGGCCGTCCGTAGCCGTGGGCTTTCACCGGCAACCGGTTGACGTTGGACCGATCCCAGTGGAGGCTGACCCCGTGTCTCCAAAGGATGGCGCCGGGCAGGCGGAGGGCCGCATCCGCCTCGCCTACCTCGACGGCATCCGGGCGATCGCCGCGATCTACGTCGCGGTCCATCACATGTGGCTCGGGGCGTGGCAGGAGTACCCCGCCAACGCCGGTCCCTGGTGGGTCGGCTGGCTGGCGTACGGCCATCTCGCCGTCGCCGTCTTCATCGTGCTCTCGGGGTTCTCGCTCGCGATCGAGCCCGTCCGTCGCGAGGGCCACCTGGTGGGAGGCGCGCGGAGGTTCTTCCGCCGCAGGGCGTGGCGGATCCTCCCGACGTACTGGGCGGCGCTGGCGCTGTCCTGCCTGCTCCTGCTGGTACGGGACCAGCAGATCCTGGGCGCCGACGGCACGGTGGTCGGAGAGCAGCCCGTCACCGCCAAGGGCGTGGTCGTGCACGCCCTCCTGCTGCAGGACGTGATCGGCAGCGAGACGCCCAACGGGGCGTTCTGGTCGATCGCCATCGAGTGGCAGATCTACTTCCTGTTCCCGCTGCTGCTCTGGTGGGCCCGGCGCTTCGGCGCGGCCGGGCTGGCCGTGACCGTGACGCTCACCGTGGTGGGCAGCCAGTACCTCTCGCTGGCGATCCCCCTGTTCGCGCCCCTCCAGAACCTGGTGCCGCAGTTCCTCGCCCTCTTCGTGTTCGGCATGGTGGGCGCCGAGGCGCTGCGGCGGACCCCGTCGATCCGCGCCTCCCGCGCCATGCTGTCCGCCGCGGCCGCGGGAGCGGCGCTCTTCGTCGCCTGGGCCTGGTCCGCCGGATCCGCGGCGGTCGTCGAGCACTACTTCTGGATCGACCTGGGGGTCGGGGTGCTCTCGGTTTTCCTCCTGGCCGGCCTGGCGCATTCCCGGCCCAACCGGTTCCGTTCCTTCCTGCAGGTGGGCTTCCTGCGCTGGACGGGGCGTTTCTCCTACAGCATCTATCTGGTGCACGCGCCGATCCTCGGCGTCGTCTGGCATTTCGTCGTCGCCCCTCTGCGCCTGCCGCCGGTCGCCGCCTTCCTGACGATTCTCGTCCTCGGGACTCCTGGGATAATTCTCGGCTCATGGCTTTTCGCGCGCGTTTTCGAGGAGCCTTTTCTGCGCCACCGGAGCCTTTCCGCGCTCCGGGACGCGTTTGCCGCCCGGTTCCGCGGCGGCGCGGTTCCGGGCCGAGGCCGGTCCGCCGACGTCGTTCCCCTGCGGAAAGACGTGCTGGCGGCGCCGGAGGACTGAGCCGGCACCCCGGCTGCGGGAGAAAAGTGATCAGGAAGAAATGGGGGGAGAATGTCCCGACGTGCTCTCGCACGCAGAGAGACGGTGACGGTCGTGGCTGTCATGACCGTCTGCGCGCTCCTGACGGGTTGTCAGAGCGACACTCCGCCGGTGGGGAAGGACCAGGGGCCCCCGACCCCCGGCCCGATTCCTCCCACGCACCTCAAGGGAGGCTGGCCCGGACCGGACAACACGGGCGTCCCCGACGGGATCAGGCTCCGTTCCACCAAGGCCATGAAGGTGACGGTGCCAGGCGCGGTCATCGACGGCGTCGAGGTGTTCGGGGACATCGACATCTCGGCGGACGACGTGACGATCCGCAATGTCCGGGTGCACGCGCCGCCCGGCGAATGGGGGATCATCCAGCGGTCCGGATACAGCGGGCTCACCATCGAGGACAGCGAGGTCTTCGGCAACGGCAAGGACCGCACCCAGATCGGGATCCTCAACCAGGGGGTCATGCTGACCGTCCGCCGGACGGACGTCCACACCATCACCGACGGTGTGGTGACCAACCAGGGACTGGTCGAGGACTCCTACATCCACGACCCCGAGTTCTTCGAGGGCGACCACTCCGACCTGATCGCGGCGACGGGGGGCCCGGCCGAGGGGAAGGATCTCGTGATCCGCCGTAACACGATCATCAACTCCCTGGGGCAGACCGGCGCCATCGGGCTCTTCCAGGACTTCGGGGTGGTCCACGACGTGCTGATCGAGAACAATCTGATCGCGGGCGGCGGTTACTCGATCTATGCCGGCGGCGGCAAGATGGGCAAGACCTACAACATTCGCGTGATCGCGAACATGTTCAGCAGGAGGGTGTGGCCCAAGGGCGGATATCACGGCCCCCTCGCCTACTGGGATCTCGACGGCAAGGGCAACGAGTGGCGCGGCAACGTGTGGGAGGACGGAAAGCCGGTGCCGACGGGCTGATCTTGCGGGTATTAAGTGTGACTTCTGTCCAGAAGTAACTATTTATCCGAATTCCCGATGAGATTCATAGCTTTTTATGAGAAATAAGTGACTCGGGAGGTATTCCGTCGTTACCATCTCGCAATGAGCTGCTCCCTTGGGGCGAGCTGTCCACGTACTGGCTGTTCGGAAGGGGCCGTTCGTGCGCAAGAGCCGGAGGGGTGACAGACGGCGGGCACATGCCGTACTGATCGGGGTGTCGGCCGCGACGGTGCTGCTCACCGCATGCGAGCCGGGCGACATCGCGGCGAACGCGCCCCGCGGGGGCGAGCCCGCGGCGGACGGCTCCTCGCCCACGGCGAGCAGGAAGCCCAAGCCCAAACGCACCCGCACGGCGTCGCCCTCACCCCGGGAAACGCGGGAGTCCTCTCCGGGGCCCGGGGTGACCGGCCCGGACGAGCCCGAGCAGACCTCCTCGGCCCCCGAGGCGACGCCCTTCCCCGGCACGGGGAGTCCCGACCCGACCGGTTCCACGCCCGAGGCCTCCTCCTCCCGGTCCGCCACGCCATCGGGAGGGCCGGAGACCTCCGCGTCCCCGACCCCCACCGCGTCGAAGTCCCCGGCCCCTACTCCGTCGAGGTCGTCGAAGTCTCCGACGCCCACCCCGTCGAGGTCGTCGTCCGCGTCCCCGGCCCCCACCGCGTCGAAGTCCCCGACCCCCACCGCGTCGAAGTCGAGCCCTCCGGACCCGTTCCCGCCGGACTCCCCGGCTCCGTCGCCGTCGTCCTCCCCGGTGGACCCCTTCCCCGACCAGACGGGCGGCTGGCCGGGTGAGTCGACCACCGGGGTGGAAGGCGGAGCCGAGCTCAAGCGGAGCAAGTCGCTGACCATCACCAAGGACGGGACCGTCGTCGAGAACCTGGAGGTCCGCGGCGGCATCGACGTCCGCGCGGACGATGTCACCATCCGCAACGTCCGCCTGGTGGGCGCGGGACACTGGGGGATCGCCCAGCAGGAGGGCCGGACCGGGCTGACCGTCGAGGACAGCGAGATCAGCGGCAACGGCACCGACCGGCTGCAGATCGGCATCGTCAACCACGGTCTGGACATCACGGTGCGCAGGGTGGACATCCACACCATCACCGACGGCGTCGTCACGCCCCAGGGGCTGATCGAGGACTCCTACATCCACGACCCCCTGGAGTTCCCCGGCGACCACGTGGACATGGTGTCGGCCCTGTCGGGGCCGTTGAAGGGCAGGCTCGTCGTCCGGAACAACACCATCGTCAACAACGTCGGCCAGACCAGCGCGATCGCGCTCTTCCAGGACTTCGGCGTGATCCGCAACGCGGTCATCGAGGGCAACTTCCTGGCGGGAGGCGGCTACACCCTTTATGCGGGAGCCGGCGGCAAGGGCACCTCGTCGAACGTCCAGATCATCAACAATGTCTTCAGCAAGCAGATCTGGCCGAAGGGCGGCTATTACGGGCCGGTGGCCTACTGGGACAAGAACGGGCCGGGAAACGTGTGGGAAGGAAATGTGTGGGAGAACCACGTCTCCGTTCCCGAGCCGTAAGGTAAGAAAGTGAGACGACTCGAAATCGAAGGCGCCCATCTGTTCACGCCGGTCATTCACGAGGATGACCGGGGGGCTTTCCTGGAGTGGTTCCAGGGGGACCGGCTCGCCGAAACCGTGGGCCACCGGCTGAACCTCGCCCAGGCCAACTGCTCGGTCTCCCGGCGCGGCGTGCTCCGCGGCGTGCATTTCGCCGAGGTCCCGGCCGGCCAGGCGAAGTACGTGACGTGCGTCAGCGGAGCGGTGCTGGACGTGGTGGTGGACATCCGGGTCGGATCGCCGACGTTCGGGCGGTGGGAGGCCGTCGAGCTCGACGACAGGACCCGCAGGGGGGTCTACATCGCGGAAGGGCTGGGACACGCCTTCCTGACCCTCAGCGAGCAGGCCACGATCGTCTACCTGTGCTCCCAGCCCTACGCGCCGGGGCGCGAGCACGGGGTGCACCCGCTCGATCCCGGGCTCGGCATCGCCTGGCCGGCCGGGACGGAGCCGATCCTGTCGCCCAAGGACGCCGCGGCGCCCACTCTCGCCGAGGCTGAGGCCGCCGGGCTGCTCCCCCTGTACACCGACTGCCTGGCCTACTACGACAAGCTTCGCGACCCCGCCTGACGGCGAAAGCCCGCCACGGAGATCGTGACGGGCCTTCCCGGCTGAGGTGCTCCGGCGAGGTTCAGCCGATGCGCCAGGTGTCCCCGGCCAGGAGCAGGTCGTCCAGGTCGCCCCGGCCGCCCTGTGCGACGGCCTCTTCCAGCTGCGCCGACATCTGCTCGTCGTAGGACGGGCGGTCCACGCTGCGGAAGATCCCGACCGGGACGTGCTCGAACGCCGGCTCGTCCAGCCGGGAGAGCGCGAAGGCCAGCGACGGGTCGGCGCGGTGCGCGTCGTGGACGAGGATCTCCTCCTCGCGCACCGACGCCCGGTCGACGACCTCGATGCCGCCGTCGGCCGACCGCCGTACCGCCTTGGACGCCGAGACGATCGGCTGCCCGTGCTCCAGGCGCAGCGTGATGTCGTCGCGCTGCTCGGGGTCCTTGAGCTGGTCGAAGGCGCCGTCGTTGAAGATGTTGCAGTTCTGGTAGATCTCCACCAGCGAGGTGCCGTTGTGCTCGGCGGCCTCGCGCAGCACCGACTGCAGGTGCTTGCGGTCGGAGTCGAGGGTCCTGGCCACGAAGGAGGCCTCGGCGCCGATCGCCAGCGAGATCGGGTTGAACGGCTTGTCCAGCGAGCCCATCGGGGTGGACTTCGTGATCTTGCCGACCTCGGAGGTGGGGGAGTACTGGCCCTTGGTCAGGCCGTAGATCCTGTTGTTGAACAGCAGGATGTTCAGGTTGACGTTGCGGCGCAGCGCGTGGATCAGGTGGTTGCCGCCGATGGAGAGCGAGTCGCCGTCACCGGTGATCACCCACACGCTCAGGTCGGGACGCGAGGCGGCCAGGCCGGTGGCGATCGCCGGGGCACGGCCGTGGATGGAGTGGAAGCCGTAGGTGTTCATGTAGTACGGGAAGCGGGAGGAGCAGCCGATGCCCGAGACGAACACCATGTTCTCGCGCTTGAGGCCGAGCTCCGGGACGAAGGACTGGACCGCGGCCAGGATCGCGTAGTCACCGCAGCCCGGGCACCAGCGCACCTCCTGGTCGCTCTTGTAGTCCTTCATGGACTGCTTGGCGTCGGACTTGGGGACCAGGGACAGACCCCGGCCGTTCATGAGCTCACTCACTGTCGATCACGTCCTGGATCACGCCGGCCAGTTCCTCCGCCTTGAACGGAAGCCCGCGCACGCGGTTGTAGCTGATGATGTCGACCAGGAAGCGGGCGCGCAGCAGCAGCGCGAGCTGGCCGAGGTTGATCTCCGGGAGCAGCACCTTGTCGTAGGACTTCAGCACCTCGCCGGTGTTGGCGGGCAGCGGGTTGAGGTGCCGCAGGTGCGCCTGGGCGACCTTCCCGCCGGCCGAGCGGATGCGCCGTACGGCCGCCGCGATCGGGCCGTAGGTCGAACCCCAGCCCAGCACGAGCACGCGGGTCCCGCCCTCGGGGCCGTCCGGGTCGTCGACCTCCAGCGCCGGGATGTCCTTGGCGATCCCGTCGATCTTGGCCTGGCGGAGCCGGACCATGCGGTCGTGGTTGTCCGGGTCGTAGGAGATGTTGCCGGTGCCGTCGGCCTTCTCGATGCCGCCGATGCGGTGCTCCAGGCCGGGGGTGCCCGGGATGGCCCAGGGGCGGGCGAGGGTCTCGGGGTCGCGCTTGAAGGGCAGGAACGTCTCGCCGTCGTTCGGCCCGGAGGCGAACTCGGTGGAGATGTCCGGCAGGTCGGCGGCGGCCGGCACCTTCCACGGCTCGGAGCCGTTGGCGAGGTAGCCGTCGGAGAGCAGCATGACCGGCGTGCGGTACTTCACCGCGAGCCGGGCCGCCTCGACGGCCGCGTCGAAGCAGTCGCTCGGCGACATCGGCGCGACGACCGGCAGCGGCGACTCGCCGTTGCGGCCGTACATCGCCATCAGCAGGTCGGTCTGCTCGGTCTTGGTGGGCATGCCGGTCGACGGGCCCGCGCGCTGCACGTCCACCACGATCAGCGGCAGCTCGGTGGTGACGGCCAGGCCGACGGTCTCGGCCTTCAGCGCCACGCCGGGGCCGGAGGTCGTGGTGACGCCCAGCGCTCCGCCGAAGGACGCGCCGAGCGCCGCGCCGACGCCCGCGATCTCGTCCTCGGCCTGGAAGGTGCGGATGCCGAACCGCTTGTGCTTGGAGAGCTCGTGCAGGATGTCGGAGGCCGGCGTGATCGGGTAGGACCCGAGGAACAGCGGGAGCTTCGACTGCACGCTCGCGGCGATCAGGCCGTAGGCGAGGGCCTGGTTGCCGGAGATGTTGCGGTAGACGCCCGCGGGCAGCTTGGCGGGCTTGACCTCGTAGGAGACCGAGAAGGACTCGGTGGTCTCGCCGTAGTTCCAGCCCGCGGTGAAGGCCGCGATGTTGGCCTTGGCGATGTCGGGCTTCTTGGCGAACTTGGTCTCCAGGAACGAGATCGTCGCCTCGGTCGGCCGGTGGTAGAGCCAGCTCAGCAGGCCGAGGGCGAACATGTTCTTGGAGCGCTCGGCGTCCTTCTTGGACAGGTCGAAGCCCTCGAGCGCCTTCACCGTCAGGGAGGTCAGCGGCACCGCGTGGACCCGCCACTCGGCGAGCGAGCCGTCCTCCAGCGGGCTGGCGTCGTAACCGACCTTCTGCAGGTTGCGCTTGGTGAACTCGTCGGTGTTGGCGATGATGTCGGCCCCGCGCGGCAGGTCGCCCAGGTTGGCCTTGAGTGCGGCGGGGTTCATCGCGACCAGGACGTTGGGGGCGTCGCCGGGGGTGAGGATGTCGTGGTCGGCGAAGTGGAGCTGGAAGCTCGACACGCCCGGCAGTGTTCCTGCGGGGGCGCGGATCTCGGCCGGGAAGTTGGGCAGGGTGGACAGGTCGTTGCCGAACTCCGCCGTTCCCGCGGTGAAGCGATCACCCGTCAGCTGCATGCCGTCGCCGGAGTCGCCGGCGAAGCGGATGATCACGCGGTCGAGTTGCTGAACCTGCTTGGTCACAGCTCAGTCCTCCTCGACGCGCCAGGGCGCCGTTGCTGATGGCACGTTCTTCATTTCCATGCTAGATCCCTCGGGGTCACGCGGCGGTCTTTCGCATTGCGTTCCACTCGGCGAAGGAATGTGACGTACGTCGCATATCCTCGGCGGGCCGCAGCGGGTGGGGGCTGGGGGCGCGGGCATCGTGCTCGTGGCGCTGGGGCGACCACGAGAGGTCACGATCGCGAACGGTGAGCCCGACACAGCCCGGCAGCAAGCCGGCACAGATCTACGTGCAGGCGGCCGAAGAGGACGGTTGGGGTCACGGTGCCCAACTATATGTCCCGCCGGGCACCGATCCCCATCCCCTCCGGCTATGGGGCCATAGTCCCTGGCTATGACGGCCGCCCTACCGCGCCGGGGTCGGACCGGAGTCATAGATCGTTCCCGGTCGCATCCCGGCGGAGCCGTACAGCTCGGGCACCGTGACGAAGGTGTAGCCCCGCTCGGACAGGGTCCGCAGGATCTCGGGGGTCGCCTCGACGGTCGGGCGGTGGACGTCGTGCATCAGGATGATCGCTCCCTGGCCGGCCCCGGAGACGGCCCTGCGGGCGACGGCCCCGGCGTCGGGGGCCCGCAGGTCCTCCGTGTCGACGCTCCAGCGGACCACCGACAGGCCCAGCCTGCCCGCGACCTCGGTGACCTCCCGGTCGACGGCGCCGTACGGCGGCCGCATCAGGGCCGGGGTCTGCCCGGTCGCGTGCGTGATCGCCTGCTGGCCCCGGGTGAGCTGGTGGGCGATCTTGCTGGTGGACAGGGAGGAGAGGGAGCGATGGGACCAGGTGTGGTTGGCCACGAGGTGGCCTTCCTCGCTCATCCGGCGGAGCAGCTCGGGGCGGGCGTAGGCGTTGGCGCCGAGGGTGAAGAAGGTGGCCCGCGCCCCGTGCTCGTTCAGGACGTCCAGCAGCCTCCCGGTGTCGGGGCCGGGGCCGTCGTCGTAGGTCAGCGCCACGCACTTGGCCTTCGCGCAGTCCACGGTGCCGGCCTTCGTGCTCCTGGCCTCGGGCCCGCCGGCCACCGTCGTCTCGATCGTCTTCTCGTAGGAGACCGGGACCGTGGTCTCCCGCACCGCGACGGCGGCCTGCCGCGCCCGCCGCCCGGAGGGGGAGAGCAGGTTCTCCACCCGCTCTCCCGGTACGGCCACCGCCACCCGGCCGAGAGACCCGGCCGCCACCTGGTAGTCGTCGAACTCCACGACGAGGTCGCCGTGGCGGTTGAAGGCGATGGAGTCGAAGAGCCGCTCGTCCGCCCTGACCGCGTCCGCGTCCACGCCGGTCCGACGGCCGGCCAGCTCCTCGCGGGCCAGGGCGGCCAGCACCGTCAGGGCGGAGCGGTCCTTGAGCAGGCCGGTGGAGTCCATGGCCCGCTCCTCCACCCGGTCGTACCAGACCGTGGTCCTGGAGTTGGCCCAGCCGGTTCCCGCGAACTCGCCGATGCCCAGCCGTACCCCGACGACCTGGTCCGAGGCGGCGGCGAGCTGCCAGTCCACGTTGAGCTCGGGGGAGGCGGTGGCCGTGCCGGCGGCGGTGGCGCGCCGGAAGCGGTCGAGCTGCCCGGAGACCACCGTACGGAGCTTCTCGGTGAGGTGCGGGGCGTCGTCCAGCACGGGGTAGACGGCATGCGCGCGGCGGTCGCCGGAGTCACCCTGGGTGATGGTCTCCGTGCTCAGCCCCTGGATCCGCGAGGGGTCCACGTACTCGATCAGCGTGGGCTCGGAGGGGAGGAGCTCCTCCGCCGCTATGGAGGTGGTGGCCGCGCCGCAACCGAGCATGGTCGCGGTGAGCAGCGTGATTCCTCCGGCGAATCGCAGTTTGCGCATGAATGTCACGCTAGACGGAGAGTAATGCGCTTTACCCTCTCTTGGGGTTAATCGGAAAGAGGCTTTGTCGAATCCAGGTTTAGCCGCTCCGGAGCGTGATGGAGCCTGCGACGACAGTCATCGGATCCGGTCGCCCGGCCCGGCCCTGTGACGGAGGGGGTGCCTGCGGTTACGATCGATCCGTGGACGGGTATTTCGATCGCTACGCCGTGGTCGTCGTGCTTTTCGCGATCGGGATCGCCGTGGTCGCGGGAGGCCTGTTCGTCAACCGGATGCTCCGCCCGGACCGGCCGACCCCGGACAAGCTGACGACCTACGAGTGCGGCGTCGACCCCGTGGGCGAGGGCTGGGCCCAGTCCCAGGTCCGCTACTACGTGTTCACCTATCTCTACGTGGTGTTCGCGGTGGACGCGGTCTTCCTCTTCCCCTGGGCCACGGTCTTCGCCGCGCCCGGGTTCGGGATGACCACGCTGGTGGAGATGTTCGTGTTCCTGGGCTTCATCGCGATCGGAATCCTCTACGCCTGGCGCAAGCGCGTACTCGCCTGGACGTGACCGGGGAGGGAGAATGCGTGACATGGCGGATCTCCCGATGCCCACTGTGCGATCTACTGCGCGACCCACCGTGGGGCCGCTCTCGCGGCTGGCTCCCAAACCCATGCGCTTCATCCTCAACTGGGGGCGGCGCTACTCGCTCTGGGCGTTCAACTTCGGCCTGGCCTGCTGCGCGATCGAGTTCATCGCGACCTCGATGAGCCGGCACGACTTCATCAGGTTCGGGGTGATCCCGTTCGCGAACGGTCCCCGGCAGGCCGACCTGATGATCGTCTCGGGCACGGTGACCGACAAGATGGCCCCGGCCGTGAAGCGGCTCTACGAGCAGATGCCCGACCCGAAGTACGTGATCTCCTTCGGGGCCTGCTCCAACACCGGCGGGCCGTACTGGGACTCCTACTGCGTCACCAAGGGCGTCGACCAGATCATCCCGGTGGACGTCTACGTCCCCGGCTGCCCGCCCCGGCCCGAGGCCCTGCTCCACGGGATCATGAAGCTCCAGGAGAAGATCGCCTCCGAGTCGCTCACCGACCGATACCGCCTCTCCGGGCCCTCGGGCGAGGAGGTCGTATGAGTTTCCCCGCGGAGCGGTACGGCTCCCGCGTCCGGCTCTCGGAGTCCTTCGGCGAGACCACCGCGGACGTGGCGGCCGAAGACTGGCTGGAGCTGCTGACGGCCGCCCGGGACGCGGGCTACGCGTTCCTCGACTGGCTGACCGGCGTCGACGACCCGCCGGACGGGTTCTGCGTCGTCGCGCACGTCTACGACCCCGCGGCGCACGCCCGGCTGCTGCTGCGCACCCGGGTGCCGCGCGCCGACCCCCGCCTGCCCAGCGCGGTGGGCGTGTTCCGGGGTGCGAACTGGCACGAGCGTGAGACCTTCGAGATGTTCGGCGTGGTCTTCGAGGGGCACCCGAACCTCGTCCCGCTGCTGCTTCCCGAGGGCTTCGAGGGCTTCCCGCTCCGCAAGGACTTCGTGCTGGCCTCGCGGGTCGCCAAGGCCTGGCCGGGGGCGAAGGAGCCCGGCGAGGGCCGCGAGTCGGAGGGCTCTCCGAGCCGCCGCAAGACGCTCCCGCCCGGGGTGCCGGCCGACTGGGGCCGTGATGGGTGAGCCCGGCCGTGACATGACGGTTCCCGGATGAAAGTTCTCAGTTGGAGGCGGCATGCCTGAGGTGCTCGACGTCGCCGTCCGGCTCGTCGTGATCGTCGCGGCCTTCCTCGTGCTGCCGCTGGTCGCGGGGCAGATGGAGCACAAGGTCATGGCCCACATGCAGGCCCGGCTCGGCCCGATGTACGCCGGAGGCTTCCACGGCTGGGCCCAGCTGATCGCCGACGGGGTCAAGTTCGTCCAGAAGGAGGACGTGATCCCGGCCGCGGCCGACCGCCGGGTCTTCGGCCTGGCCCCGGGCGTCGCGCTGGTGCCGTACCTGGTGGTGATGGTCGTCATCCCGGTCGGTCCCGGTCTGGTCGGGGTGGACCTGGACGCCGGGCTGTTCTTCGTGCTCGCGGTGATGGGCATCGGCGTGCTGGGCTCGATCATGGCCGGCTGGTCCTCCGGGAACAAATACTCCCTGATGGGCGGGATGCGTTCGGCCGCCCAGCTCATGTCCTACGAGCTGCCGCTGGTGCTGGCGGCCTCCAGCGTCGCGATGGCGGCGGGCACGCTCTCCCTGCCCGGCATCGTGGAGGCCTGGCAGTGGTGGTGGCTGCCCTGGCAGGCGATCGGCGGGGTGGTGTTCTTCACCGCGGGCCTCGCCGAGCTGCGCCGCCCGCCGTTCGACATGCCGATCGCCGACTCCGAGATCATCATGGGGCCCATGACGGAGTACGCCGGCATCCGGTTCGCCCTGTTCATGCTGGCCGAGTACGCAGGGATCATCGTGATCTCCGCGCTCACCAGCGTGCTGTTCCTGGGCGGCTGGCACGGGCCGCTGCTGCCCGGGCCCGTGTGGATGCTCCTGAAGGTGTTCGCGCTGGTGTTCGTGGTGATCTGGCTGCGGGTCAGCTACCCGCGGCTCCGCGAGGACCAGCTGCAGAAGCTCGCCTGGGCGGGGCTGGTCCCGCTGGCGCTGGTCCAGCTCGCGCTCACCGGGGTCGTCAGGGTCCTCGCCGTGTGACGGCCCCGCCTCCCGGGCTCACTGGACGATCCGCAGCATGATGTCGGCGGCCGTGGGCCGGTTGGCGGGGTGCTTCTCCAGGCAGGCGGCGGCCAGCGGGCGCAGGGAGGGCGGCAGCGGTGACAGGTCCGGCTGGTGGTTGATCACCCGGTTGAGGATGGCCGGGATGGTGTCCGAGCCGAAGGCGACGCGGCCCGAGGCGGCGTAGATCATGGTGGACGCCCAGCTGAACACGTCGGACTCCGGGCCGACGTGCCCGCCGGCGAGCTGCTCGGGGGACATGTAGGCGGGGGTGCCCATGACACTGGAGGTCGCGGTGACCTGGTCCAGCGCGCGGGCGATGCCGAAGTCGATCACCCGGGGGCCGTCGGCGCCGATCAGCACGTTGGCCGGCTTGAAGTCCCGGTGCACGATCCCCGCCCGGTGGATGGCGGCCAGCGCCCCGGCGGTGGACAGGGCCAGCCGGGTCAGCCCGTCGCCGTCCCGCGGTCCCCGGTCGCGCACGAGCTGCTCCAGCGAGACCCCGTCCACGTACTCGCTGACGACGTAGGCCTGGTCGTCGTTGATGCTCACGTCCAGCACGCGGGCGGTGGAGAACGTCGCGACCTTGCGCGTCGCCTCCACCTCGCGCAGGAACCGCTCCCGGGCGGCGCGGTCCCCGACGAAGTGCTCGTGCAGGACCTTGATCGCCACTTTCTGCCCCTGCGGGGTGAGAGCCAGGTGGACCGTGCCCTGGCCGCCCTTGCCGAGGCTGCCGATCAGCCGGTAGGGCCCGATCCAGCCGTTCGGGGCCGGAGCGGGCTGCGGCTGCCGTACGTGCTGGTCCTGGGGGTGGTGCCCCTGGGTGGGCTGGCTCTGGAAATGGTGCTGCGGAGGGATCGGGGTGTGCATGTGCGAGGGCTGGGTGGTCGCCACGGGGGGAGGGTACGGCCCGGCGGAAGGGTGGGCCGGGGCGTGGTGGACCTGCTGGATCCCGGGCTGCTGACGGAAGACCGAACCCCGGATGATCAGGGCGTGGATCATCCCGCCGAGCCAGCTGCCGAGCAGCCCGATCGTGAGCACGGCGTTCAGCCAGCCCGGGATCAGGTCGGAGTCCCCGTAGGTGCCCGCCCCGATGACGAACACGCCCATCCCGAGGGTGTACAGGGCGGTCGCGAAGACGAGGGGCACGCTCCGCAGCCGCCGTGCGGCGAATCCCATGATGAACGGCGTTCCGAACCCGCAGGTGAACAGGGGGACCATCGCCCACAGCACGGTCAGGCCCGTGTTGGAGGGCACGGGCTGCGGCCCGTGCGGCTGCTGCGGGTGGTGCGGGCGCCAGTTGGGGCCGTACTGCTGGGACATGGCGCGAACAATACGTACATCTGAAGACTCTTGCAGTCCCCTTACCGATGGTTTCCCGCGATCGGGCACAGGAGTCGAACACACAGACTGTGGATAACTGCTGTGGATAACCGGGGAAGTCGGGGAACGGCGTCCTCCCCCGGACTGCCGCATTCCCGAGCGGCGTGCCGTACGTCATGATGTTGAAGTGGCGCGGATACCAGGAGTAGGACTGGCGAAGGGGCTGTCGGTCACCCTTCGGCACATGTTGAGCAGGTCGGTGACCCAGCAGTACCCCGAGGTGCGGCCGGACCTGCCCGCCCGCAGCCGGGGGGTGATCGCGCTGGTCGAGGAGAACTGCACGGTGTGCATGCTCTGCGCCCGTGAGTGTCCCGACTGGTGCATCTACATCGACTCGCACAAGGAGACGCTCCCCGCCCCGGAGGGCGGGCGCCCGCGCGCCCGGAACGTGCTCGACCGCTTCGCGATCGACTTCTCCCTGTGCATGTACTGCGGGATCTGCATCGAGGTCTGCCCCTTCGACGCGCTGTTCTGGTCGCCGGAGTTCGAGTACGCCGAGGGCGACATCCGCAACCTCGTCCACGAGAAGGACCGCCTGGCGGCCTGGGTGCAGACGGTTCCGCCGCCGCCCGCCCACGAGCCCAACGCCGACCCGCCCAAGGAGCTCGCCGCGGCCTCCCGTCCCGCCCGTCCCGACGCCCCTCGTGCCGCCCGCGCCCGTCCGGGTGCCGCCGGGGAGGCGGAGACCGTACGGCCCGGCGGCGAGGAGCGGCCCGCACGGCCGGGCAGGGAGGAGAGGCCCGCCGGGGAGCGGCCGGGCAGGGATGAGCGGCCCGCACGGCCGGGCGCCGGGCATGCCAGCGTCCGGGCGATCAAGCCGCCGGGCGCGCTCCCGAAGAAGCCGGGTCCGTCCCCCGACCCTGACCCGCCGGCCACCGGAACGCCGTCCACAGGCGGGCCGTCATCCGACACGTCGTCCACAGGTGGGGGCGACCTGCCGCCGGTGAAGGGCACGCCGGAGCAGACTGCTGGCACGGACCCCGGTGGAGAGCCCGAGGAGGAGTCGTGACGGAAACGGTGCCGTCCTACCTGTCGCCGACCGGTCAGGAGATCGTCTTCCTCCTCCTGGGTGCGGTGGCGGTCGGGTCGGCGCTCCTGGTCGTGGTCACCAGGCAGCTCGTCCACGCCGCGCTCTGGCTGGTCCTCTGCTTCGGCGCCCTGGCGGGGTGCTACCTGGTCCTGACGGCCGAGTTCGTCGCGTGGGTCCAGGTGCTGATCTACGTCGGGGCCGTCGTCGTCCTGCTGCTGTTCGGCATCATGCTCACCCGCGCCCCGATCGGCAGGGCCGCCGACCTGGACAGCGGAAACAAGATCGTCGCCGCGGTGGTGGCGATCGCGACCGCGGTCGTGCTGGTGACCGTGGTCGTCGACGGTTTCCGCACGGCCTACGCCCCCCTCGACTCCGCGACGGGTTCGGCCAAGGAGCTCGGCTCCGCCGTCTTCCGCAACTGGGTGCTGCCCTTCGAGGCGCTCTCGGTCCTCCTGCTGGCCGCCCTGATCGGCGCCATCGTCATCTCCCGCACCGACATCCGGGGGAGGGACTGACGTGCACGTCGTCTACCCGGCGATCGTCTCGGCCCTGCTGTTCTCCATCGGCGTGTACGGCGTGCTCGCCCGCCGCAACACCATCCTGGTCCTGATGTCCGTCGAGCTCATGCTCAACGCGGTCAACCTCAACCTGGTCGCCTTCGACGTGTGGCTGCGCGACCGGCTCCACGGCGGCCAGGTCCTCACGCTCTTCGTCATAGTGATCGCCGCCGCCGAGGTGGGACTCGGCCTGGCGATCGTCCTGGCGCTCTACCGCAACCGCCGGACCGTGGATCTCGACCGTCTCCGCACCCTCGCCGAGACTCCGCCCTCCGCGGCGGACCCGGCCTCCGCCGCGTCCCCCACGGGACCCGATTCCCCCGCGGTCGCCGGCCGGGGCCGGCCCGGAGGCGAGGGCGGGCCGCCCGCCGGGGCCGCCGCGGCGCCGGGGGCCGGGCCGGAGCGCGTGGCCCGAGCGGAGGAGACGTCATGATCACGATCGCCGCGCTCACCGTCCTGCTGCCGTTCCTGGCCGCCGTCGCCGGTCTTCTCGGCTCCCGATGGCCCGGGCGCGTCCGCGGTGAGAGCGCCGCCGACGCCCGGGCCGGGGCGACGCAGGCCCGGGACGCGCACGAGACGGAGCAGACCGACCGGGTGGCGGGCCGCCGGGCCGCCTGGATCGCCGTCGTGCCCGCGGCGGTCTCCGCGGCCCTCGCGGGCTGGCTGGCCTACGCCGGCTGGACGGGGCTCGGCGCGGGCGGAGGAGAGCCGTTCCCGGCCTCGGCCGGGTCCACCGTCGTGCCCGGGATGGAAGGCGTCACGGGCACGCTCACCGTCATCGACACGGGCTCGGTCCCGATCTCCGTCGGGCTGCTCGTCGACGGCCTCGCCGCGACGATCGGCGTGCTGGTCACGGTGGTCGCGCTCGCCGTGCAGATCTACTCCGTCGGCTACCTGCACGGCGACCGCCGCTACCCCTCCTACAGCGCTTTCATCAGCCTGTTCACCAGCGCCATGCTCCTGGTCGTCTACGCGGCCGACCTCCTCGTCCTCTACGTGGGCTGGGAGATCATGGGTCTGTGCTCCTACCTGCTGATCGGGCACTGGTGGGAGGACCGGGCCAACTCCCGGGCCGCGGTCAAGGCGTTCCTGGTCACCCGGCTCGGCGACGTCGGCTTCCTGTTCGGGATCTTCGTCCTCGGCACGGCGGCCGGCAGCTTCAGGATCGCCGACGTCCTCGCCGCGCTCCCGGACATGTCCTCCGGCACGGTCATCGCCGCGACCATGCTGCTCCTCGCCGGGGTGGCGGGCAAGAGCGCCCAGGTCCCGCTGCACACCTGGCTCCCGGACGCGATGGCGGGCCCGACCCCGATCAGCGCGCTCATCCATGCCGCCACCATGGTCGCCGCCGGGATCTTCATCGTCGCCCGGCTCCACCCCGTCTTCCTCGCCGCCGGACCCACCATGGACGTGCTCGCCGTCCTCGCCGCGCTCGGCATGCTCGGCGCTGCGCTGGCGGCCCTCGCGCAAGACGACCTCAAGCGCGTCCTGGCCTACTCCACGATCAGCCAGCTCGCCTACATGGCGGCGGCGCTGGCCGCCGGCTCCGCCGACGCGGCCGTCTTCCACCTGGTCACCCACGGCGCGTTCAAGGCGCTGCTCTTCCTCTGCGCCGGGGTGGTCATCCACGCGGTGGGATCCAACCTGATGAGTTCGATGGGAGGTCTCCGCCGGGAGCTTCCCGTCACCTTCGTCACGATGACGGTCGGCTTCGCCGCGCTGATGGGCCTCCCTCCGGCCAGCGGCTTCTTCAGCAAGGACGAGGTGCTGGTCGCCGTCGAGCGCTCCGTCGCGCAGGGGCCGCTCACCGACGCGGCCGCCCTGCTGCTGTACGGCAGCGCCCTGGCCACGATCGCGGTGACCGGCGCCTACGCCACCCGCGCGTGGTTGCGGACGTTCTTCGGGCCCCGCACGGTCACCGCGCTCCCCGAGCCCGCCCCCGGCACGGCCCACGTGATCGACACCCGGGAGGCCCCCGCCACCATGCGCTGGCCGATCACCGTCCTCGCGGTCCCGGCGCTGCTGCTGGGGTTCGCCGGTCTCACCGGTGTCCACTGGGGCACGGCCGCGCTGAGCGTCGCCGTGGCCCTGCTCGGTGCCGGAGCGGTCTACGCCTTCTGGCGGAGCGACCCCGTGAACGATCCGGCTCGCATGCTCGGCCCCTTCCGCGTCCCCTGCGAGCGGGCCTTCTACGTCGACTCCGCCTACCAGGCGCTGTTCGCCCGCCCGGTCCTCGCCCTCGCCCGCATGGTCGTCCGCGCCGACGACCATGTGGTGGACGGCGCGGTGCGCGGCTCGGGCCGGGCGGCTCTGGGCCTGTCCGGCCTGGTTCGCCTCGCGCAGAACGGCAACGTCCAGCTCTACGTGACCGGCCTGCTCGCGGGCGTGCTCCTCATCGCGGTCGGGGCGGTGGTGTTCGGTTGATCTTCCTCATGCTGTTCCTGGTGGCTCTCGTGGTGCTGTTGCTGATCCGGCCGGTGGTGATGCGGCGATGACCGCGACATCGATGACCTCACCGGGTGAGGTGGCCGTCCCGTGAACTGGTTGCCGATCCTGCTGCTCGCGGCGCCGCTGGCCGGGGCCGCCGCGCTGCTCGCGCCGTCGCGGATGGACGCCGCCTCCCGGGGGAGGCTGCTCCGCGTCCACGGCCTGGCCGTCTCCGGGGTGACGTTCGTGCTGGCCGTGGTGCTCGCGGCCACCTTCGACTACGGCGACCCGGCCCGGGTGCAGTTCGAGACCGACCTGGCCTGGATCCCCGGCCTGGACCTCAGGTTCCACCTCGGGGTCGACGGGATCTCGATGCCGCTGGTCGTGCTGACCGCGCTGCTGACCTTCCTGTGCTTCGTCTACCTGTGCCGGGGCCGCGCCGACGGCCCCGGGCAGCTGCTGCGACCCAAGGCGGGCGGAAACAGGCCGCGTGCCCTGGTCTTCACGCTGCTCGTCCTCGAAGTCGGCATGATCGGCACGTTCCTCGCCCTCGACCTGCTGCTGTTCTTCGTGTTCTTCGAGGTCGTCCTCATCCCGATGTACTTCGTGATCGCCGTCTGGGGCGGTCGGGCCCGCCGGGCGGCGGCGGTCAAGTTCATCCTCTACACGCTGCTCGGCTCGGTCGTGCTGCTGCTCGGCCTCCTGCTCATCTGGGCCCAGACCGGCACCCTGGACATGGTCGCCCTCGCCCGGGCGCACGGCACCGGCATGTCTCATTCGGTGCAGGTCATCGCCTTCGTCGCGGTCGGGATCGGCCTGGCGGTCAAGACCCCGATGTGGCCGCTGCACACCTGGCTGCCCGATGCCCACACCGAGGCGCCCACCGTCGGCTCGGTGCTCCTGGCGGGTGTGCTGCTCAAGATGGGCACCTACGGCTTCGCCCGCATCGCGATCCCGGTCCTGCCTGACGGCGCCGCCGAGGTCGCCCCCTGGCTGGGCGCCCTGGCGGTGATCGGCATCATCTACGGCTCCCTCGCCTGCCTGGCCCAGCGCGACCTCAAGCGGATGATCGCCTACTCCTCGATCGGGCACATGGGCTTCGTGCTGCTCGGCTTCGCCACGCTGACCCCGGTCGGCGTCAACGCCGCCCTGTTCGGCAACATCGCCCACGGCCTGATCACGGGCCTGTTGTTCTTCGTCGCCGGGGCGATCAAGGAGCGGTACGGCACCGCCGACATGCCCGCGCTCGGCGGGGGCATGCTCTCCCGCCTGCCCCACCTCGGATCCCTGCTGACCTTCGCCTGCATCGCCTCGCTCGGACTGCCGGGACTGGCCGGTTTCTGGGGCGAGATGCTCGCCCTCCTCGGAGCCTTCGAACCGGCCCCGGGCCTGTCCCGCCCGCTCTTCCTGGCCTTCATGGCCGTCGGCGGCCTCGGCGCCGTGCTGACTGCCGCCTATTTCCTGGTGATGCTCTCCCGCGTCACCCACGGACGTCCCACCGAGACCGTCCACGCTCCCGTGCTCGCCGCGGCGGGAGGCTCCGCCGGACCCGATGCCCCGGCCCTCCCGGACGCCGGGGCCCATGCCGCAGGTGACGGCGACGGCGACGGCGACGGGAAGGACGCAACCGGAGGGAAGGGCGCAGGATCCGGAGGCGCCGCCAGAGGCGGCGGGCTCCGCGACGTCATGGGGCACGAACTGGCCGCCTGGGTGCCGCTGATCCTGCTGATCCTGCTGTTCGGCCTCTGGCCGAAGGCGCTCCTCCTCATCACCGATCCGGTGGTCCGGACCTTCATGGGGGCACCGTGATCCAGTCGATCGACTACTACGCGATCGCCGCACCGCTGATCCTCGCGCTGGTCGCCGGGCTCGTCCTGCTCCTGGACGCCTTCCTGCCGCGCAGGCCGTACGCGCGGCCCGCGCTGGGGCTGATCACGCTGGCCGGAGTGCTGGGGGCGCTGGGCGTGGTCGTCTCCCAGGCGCTGCGCGGCGGGGCCCCGCTGCGGACGTTCTGCGTCCCCGAAGGCCTGGCGGGTCCCGCGCGAGCCGGGCTGGGCGCCCTTCCCCCCGCGGGCGGACCCTCCGCGGCGGCCGGTGCCTCGTGCTCGTTCGTGGTGGACGGTTTCACCCTGGTCTTCGCGGGACTCGTGCTCCTGGCCGGAGCCGTCGTGGTGCTGCTGTCGATGGCGGAGCTCGCCGACGGGGACGTCCCCGTCGGCGAGTGGTACTTCCTGCTGCTCTGCGCCCTTGTCGGAGCGGTCTCCCTGCCCGCCGCGAGGGACATGGTCATGCTGGTGGTCGCGCTGGAGCTGGTCTCGCTGCCGGTCTTCGCGCTCACCGCGCTCAGACGTTACGACGGGCGGGCCTCCGAGGCCGCCGTCAAGCTCTTCCTGGTCTCGGTGGTCTCGACGGCGGTGATGCTCTTCGGCGTCTCCCTCCTCTACGGCATGACCGGGACCGTCTATCTCGACCGGCTGGCCCAGACCCTGCGGGAGACCCTTCACGAGTCCGTAACGGGGTCGGGGCGGCCCGAGGCGCTCTCCGGCGCCGGCGGGGTCGGCCAGGCCGACCGGAGCGATGCGGCCTACACCTCCCTCCTGGAGATCACCTACGACCTTCCGCCCGTGGTCACCGTGGCCGTGGTGCTGGTCATCGCCGGGTTCGCCTTCAAGGTCGCGGCGGTGCCGTTCCACGCCTGGGCGGCCGACGTCTACCAGGGGGCTCCGATCCCGGTGGCGGCGCTGCTCTCGGTGATCTCCAAGGCGGCGGGGTTCGCGGGGCTGATCCTCGTGCTGGTCGCCGCCCTGGGCGACCAGGCCGCCGTCTGGGCCCCGATCATCGCGATCATCGCCGCGCTGACCATGACCGCGGGCAACCTCCTGGCGCTCCGGCAGCGCAACGCCGTCCGCCTGCTCGCGTGGTCCTCCGTTGCCCAGTCCGGTTACATCCTCGCCCCGCTCGGCGTCCAGAGCCGCGAGGCGATGGGCGCCTCCATCGCCTACCTGGTCTTCTACGCGGCGATGAACCTCGGGGCTTTCACCGTGGTCATGCTGGTGTCACGGCGGGACGGCGGTGAGCTCGACGACTACCGGGGACTGGTGTTCCGGAGCCCGGCGGCCGGACTGGGACTGGCGTTCTTCCTGGTCTGCCTGGCCGGGCTGCCGCCGGGGCTGGCCGGGCTGTTCGCCAAGATCGTGGTGTTCAGGGAGATCGTCGACGGCGGAGGGGCCTGGCTGGCCGCGGTGATGGCGGTCAACACCGTCATCGGTCTCTACTACTACATCGCCTGGGCCGTACGGATCTTCGCTCCCGTTCGCGTACCGCTGGACGGCGGCGCGGGCCCGGCCGTCACAGGAGGAGGCGAGAGCGCCGGTGCGGTCTTCGGGACGGGCGGTACGCACCGGGGGGTGCTGCCCGTGGGCGTGGCGATCGCCCTGACGGGGCTCGTCGCGGTGGCGTTCTCGGTGGCTCCGCAATGGGCGCTCGACCTGGTGCCGGGAGCCTTCACCGGCTCCGGCTGACAGTCCCCCCGCGTCACCGCCGTCACAGGCCGGGGAACCCCCTCGCCGTCGCCGGGAACGTTCGGCCAGGCCGGAGACGTTGGACAGGTGAATCACCATCACCGAAAGGGGGATGTGGTGCGCCACAACGGCCTGCGTACCGCAGTCCTCCTCGGCGCGCTCTCCGCGGTGATCATCGCGGTGGGGGCGTGGCTGGGAGGCGGCACCGGCGTGCAACTCGCGGTCCTGGTCGCCCTGCTGGCCAACGGCGCCGCCTACTTCTTCTCCGACCGGATCGCCCTGTCCGCCATGCGGGCCCGGCCGGTCGGCGAGGTCGAGCAACCGGTCCTCTACCGGATCGTGCGCGAGCTCTCCACCGAGACCCGCCAGCCCATGCCCCGGCTCTACGTCTCGCCGACCATGCAGCCCAACGCCTTCGCGACCGGCCGCAACCCGCGCAACGCCGCGATCTGCGTGACCTACGGCATCACTCAGCTCCTCGACGAGCGCGAGCTGCGCGGGGTCATCGGGCACGAGCTCTCCCATGTCTACAACCGGGACATCCTGATCTCCTCGGTGGCCGGCGCCCTCTCCGCGATGATCACCTACCTCGGCTACGCCGGCCTGTTCTTCGGCGGAGGGGACGACGACGAGGGGCCCGGCTTCCTGGGCGCGCTGCTCATGATGGTGCTCGGCCCGGTCGCCGCCGGGATGATCCAGCTGGCCATCTCCCGGTCCCGCGAGTTCCAGGCGGACGAGTCGGGCGCCCGGCTGACCGGTGACCCGCTGGCTCTGGCCTCGGCGCTGCGGAAGATCGAGATGGGTGCGCGGCAGTTGCCGCTCCCCGAGAACGGGCGTCTCGCCTCCGCGTCCCACCTCATGATCGCCAACCCCTTCCGGGGGGCGGGAATCGGCCGGATGTTCTCCACCCACCCGCCCACCTCCGAGCGGGTCGCGAGGCTGGAGCGGATGGCCGGCTACCGCCGCTGAACCGTCGGCCTCACCGGCCCGGGGCCTCGTCCGGGATCTCATGCGGGGTGTCGCGCAGCCGGGTCATCGGTTCCCCTCCAGGGTCTCGATCCCGGCGAACAGGTGGGCCGGCTCGGGTGCGAGCACGCGCAGGCGTCCCAGCGCGTGGCAGGTCTGGTTCTTGACGGTGCCGAGCGAGCAGTTCAGCGGCTCGGCGGTCTCGCGTTCGCTGCGGTCCTCGTAGAAGCGCAGGACGATCACGGCACGCTGCCGGGGAGTCAGCCGGGTGAGGGCCTGACGGAGGACGATCCGGTCGACTGTGGAGTCGCCGTGGGAGTGGCCGTGCTCGGGCGGGCGGCGCCGGGCGGCTCTTTGCGGATCCGGCGCCGCCAGGAGACGTGCTGGTTGACCAGCGCCTTGCGGGTGCACGCCTCGGGATTGCCGTCCCGCAGGAGCTTGGGCCACTGCCCGGCGACCCTGATGAGAACGCTCTGCAGCAGGTCCTCGGCAAGGTGGACGTCTCCTGTGAGCAGGTACGCGGTCCGGATCAGCGACTGCTGGCGGGCGCGTACGAACTCACGGAAGCCGTCATAACGGTCCGACGCGGTCTCCTCCCGCCTGTTGACAACACGCGTGAGGGCCGCCGAGGTCGGAACCTCTCGGGAATACCGGTTCAGGAGTGGTGCACGACCGGGTCGGTCTCCTCCGGAGCGAGGCCGGGGATGCCGTCGATGCTCTCGCGGTTGTGCTTGGCCCGGTAGGCCCGCTTGGCCTGGGTGTCCTTGCGCTGGGCCCACTCGTCCAGCAGCGTGCGGTCCTCGTCGAAGGACATGAAGGGCACCGAGTAGCCGCAGGAGTCGGCGATGCGGTCGCAGTCGACGACGATGACCGACCGTACCCCGGGATGCGGGCCGAACCGCTTGATCAGCTCGGCGAACTCCGGGTCCTCGGGGACGACCACCCGGCCGGTGCCGTACAGGCGCACGATGTTCGGCGGGCCGGAGAAGGCGCAGAACATGACCGTGATGCGGCCGTTCTGGCGGAGGTGGGCGATGGTCTCGACGCCGCTGCCGTCGAGATCGAGGTAGGCGACCGTGGTGTCGTCGAGCACGCTGAAGGTGTCGGCGTATCCCTTGGGGGAGACGTTGACGTGACCGCCGTGTTCGGGGGCGGTGGCGACGAAGTAGACCGGCTGCGCTCCGATGAACTTGCGCAGCCGGTCGTTGATCCGGTCATGAATTTTCCCCATGAAGGGGAAGATATCCGGCTATCACTCGCCGGGCAGCCACCAGGTCCACGTGGCGCTCTTGACCCGGAAGGAGTCCAGCTTTCGGGTGGCGCCGGTCTCGGCGTTCACCGTCCGCTGCACGGCCGCGATGGTCTTCTCGTCTCCGCTCTCGCGGGAGGTCCAGAGCGTGAGCGTGCCGGCGGGGTCCCAGAAGAGGCGCTGTGCGGTCTCGTTCTTGGGGGTGCCGAGCGCGACGGCCTCGGAGACGGTGTCGGCGGCCAGGTCGTAGGTGCGCAGGCGGGGCTTGTTCGACCCGCCCGTGACGACCACGGCCACCGTGTTGCCGTCGTCGGCCAGCGCGATCGGGCTGTTGTTGGACACGATCTGCGGGACGACCTGGCTCGAGGTCTGCTTGCCCTCGGCGTCGAAGACCGCGAACTCGGTGGTGTTGTCGTCGGTGAACCGGCTGGTGAGCAGGTGCTCGCCGTCCGGGCTGAAGCTCTGCACGCTGTTGCTGGTCGGCAGCGTGACGACCTTGCCGGTCTTCAGGTTCGTGACGAGCGTGGGGAGCTTCTCCGCCGAGTCGTAGTAGTCGACCACGAGGATCGAGCCGTCCGGGGAGATCACCGTGTCGACGTCGACCATGCCCAGCCCCTTGGGGAGGGTGGCGGCCTTGCCGGGCAGCGGGCGGACCTCCCCGCTGTTCACGTCGCGGATGACGAGCTTGCCGTCCTTGAAGTAGTTGACGAAACGACCGTCACCGCTGACCGCGAACAGGGCGGTGCTCTCCTTGTCCACCTTGCCCTCGGCGTTCTTCGGGTGGACCTGGGCGTCGGTCAGCTTGATGGTCTTCCCGCTGCGCATGGTCAGCGTCCAGTCGCCGCAGGGGACGGTGTAGTCCTTCTTCGGGCAACTGCCGATCCATGCGTACCGGACGGCGTCGGCGGAGGCGGCTCCCGTATACGCCTGCGCCGGGGCGACGATCACGGTGGAGGCCGCTGCGGCGGCCAGGGCGAGTGCGGCGAGGCCGCGGGAGGGGTTGATGGGGGCCATCGGGGAATCCTTTCGTCACCTGGTAGATGCGGGATGGTGACGAAAGGTTGCGTCACGAATCGGCCACGAACGGCTCCCCCACGGCCATGCGCGAGACCGGATCGAGCACGGCGGGCCGCCCGCCGTCAGCGTCGAGCCACCGGCTCACCCGGCACGCGGATTCGGCGTGGGTCCGTTCGTCCGCACCGGCCGCGCAGCCGTTCCTCCAGCGTAACGGGAGGCGGTGTCTCCGCCGGGGAGGTCGGGCACGGCCGGCGGAGGTGTCCGGCGCCGGGTAGTGCGGACCACCGGAGGCCGCGACGGCGAGCCCCTCGCCGAACGACTGTCGTGCCCGGCCCGTCATCGCCGCCTACGAGCGCGGTCCTGTCCCCGCGGCGGGCAGAGGAACCGCCCCGCCGCGGTGACGACACGCGGCACCTCTCGGCGGCCGGGACAGCGGTGCGCGGCATCCACGGCGCAGGCGGACGCCTGCGCCGGCTGCGTGCCCCGGATGCGGCCCTCCGGCAGGGGCAGGGCGCTGGAATCCCAGGCCCGAGCCCTGATCACCCGTCCGGCTAGCGGTAGTTCGTGAACTGGAGGGCGATCTCCAGGTCCTTGCCCTTGAGCAGGGCGATGACCTCCTGGAGTTCGTCTCGCTTCTTGGAGCTCACCCGCAGTTCGTCGCCCTGGATCTGGGCCTTGACGCCCTTCGGGCCCTCGTCTCGGATGATCTTCGAGATCTTCTTGGCGTGCTCCTGGTCGATGCCCTCCTTGAGGGTGACCATGAGGCGGTACTCCTTGCCGGACAGCTTGGGCTCGCCCGCGTCAAGGATCTTGAGCGACAGGCCCCGCCTGATCAGCTTGTCCTTGAACACGTCGAGGACCGCGTTGGCTCGCTCCTCGCTGTTGGCCTTGATCTCGACGGCCTTCTGACCGCCGGACCAAGCGATGCTCGCGCCAGTGCCCTTGAAGTCGAACCGGTGCCCGACCTCCTTGACCGTCTGGTTCAGCGCGTTGTCGGCCTCCTGGTGGTCGATCTTGCTGACGATGTCGAAACTGCTGTCGGCCATGCGTCGACTGTCCTCTCTGACTCTCCCGAACGACCATAGCGCTTCGCCCATCGGCAGATGGCGAAGGTGATCGTCAACACCGGAACGCTTACGGCGCAAAAGGGGGTGTCCCGGATCGCCGTCGGCGCCCTCGCCCCGGGCAGGGCAGTGATCATGGTGAAGACCCGAATGCCCTGCTCACACCCTGGTACGGCGAGCTGCCGGGGGTGGTCGCCGCCGATGTCACATCACGTCCCGAAGTCCGCTATTCTTCTTCCTGTCGCCGCTTCGAGCGGATGATGCGGCAGGTTGCCCGAGTGGTCAAAGGGAGCGGTCTGTAAAACCGTCGGCTCAGCCTACGCAGGTTCAAGTCCTGCACCTGCCACCAGCAGCAGATAAGGCCCCTGACCAGCAGAGATGCAGGTCGGGGCCTTTTTCGTCGATCTCCCGCGAGCCCCCGTGGTTACCCCTGATTGATCGTCACCGCGGTCATCGAGCTTGGACATCATGACGACCCCAGCGATGAGCGTGATCCACCAGGCCCAGCCGTAGACACGATGCCTCATCGGAGGGCTTGCCTTTCGGCGCACTCTCCGGGGTTATGGGGTCTCACCAGCTGTGACGGCCGAGCTGAGGCAGGAGCGGATCGAAGGCGGCGGTGCGGGACTGTCCTGCCATCGACCGGCGGCCGGGTCGAAGAGGAAGTCGACGCGTCGGCGAAGTACGGGAAGCCCGTTCCTGGGGACGGTCGTCGGACGGAGGCCGCGGAGAAGCATCGTGATGTCTCCGATCGGCAACCGGTCGACCCTGCTGCCGGGTTCTACGGCTTCCAGCAGCAGCGATCCCGACTCGCTGTCCGAGTCGATCGACGAGACCCGTGAGAGTCGTCCGCCCATGCCCGGAGTGCGACCGCCTCGGTGAGGCCGATCTCCGGCTCGGGAGTGAGTTTGAGGAAGGCCGGGCTGCCGTCGGCCCGCCGGACCTGGGGGGTGCGCATCAATCGAGGGTCGGCTAGACCGTCTGCCGCACCGGAGCGGGGACACTTCCGAGTGCGGGACGCGCAGGCGCTTCCGGGTCGGTTCCCCCGGACGGGACACTGGCCGATGAGCGGCACTCTGCCGGGCCGCGAAGCGGATCGCCGCAACGGCCACAGCGAGGCTGCCGATGGTCGCGATGAGACCGCCGACGGCGACGATGCCTTCGATCACTTGCCCTCCGGAGAATCGGATCATTCGCGCTCGACAGAGGAACGTCCGCCGGACGGAATTCGCTCCCGGTGGACGGGAGTCTCATCAGGGCGCCGCGGGCGTGGCCGCGGCAGGCGGTCACCTGTCGAGCGCGGCCCACAGGGTGGCGAACTCCTCGGCGGTCAGGGAGTTCAGGCCGAAGTCGTCCGGATAGAGCGGCCCTTCGGCCAGGAAGCCGTGCTCGTCCTCCAGATGGCGCCATGAGTACTTCCGGGCGAGGCCGTCCGAGCCGAGTTCGGCATGGCGGACCGGCCAGTACTCGCCGCCGTCGTCGATGACGGTCTCGAACAGCCACACCCGGCCGTCGTCGTCCATGCCGTGCCAGTACAGGTGCGGCCGGTCGCTCTCGTCAAGCGCCCGGATCATGTACTTGCGCTGGTCCTGCAGCATCCTTCACCTCGTCGCCGAGAAGCCGTCGATCGACAAAACCATCCGGTCCATAGTCTGGCCTCGTCACGTCGCGGGCGGTCCGGGGAGCACGGGTGGAGGGGGCGGCAGCGTGCGGTCATTCGATTTCACATCGCGCGCGGGAGGAGTGTATGGTTACACCTGTCCGCGAGAGCGACAGCGACAACGGACAGGCCCCTATAGCTCAGTCGGCAGAGCGTCTCCATGGTAAGGAGAAGGTCAACGGTTCGATTCCGTTTGGGGGCTCCACAGCCTAGATGCCCTGACCGTTCGGTTGGGGCATTCGGCTTGGGTGGATGTCAAGGCCACCCGGAAATGCTCAAGGTTCCCGGCACACAGACGGGCATGGTGGGAGAAATCCCCCGACGACCGCCCTGACGTGCGCAAGTGCGCACTAGCACTGCGAGTCGGGTATCCTTGCGGGGCCGGTCGATTTCACCGGCTCCAAGGCGGAGTAGCTCAGTCAGGCAGAGCAAACGGCTCATAATCGTTGTGTCGCCGGTTCAAGTCCGGCCTCCGCTACTACCCTCCCGGGCCCCATCCACCAACAGGGGCTCTGGCGCGGGTTGTCCCAGTCCCGAACGTAGAAAGGCACTCCCAAGTGGCTGCCACAGACGTTAGGCCGAAGATCACGCTGGCCTGCCAGGAGTGCAAGCACCGCAACTACATCACGCGGAAGAACCGGCGTAACGACCCGGACCGGCTTGAGCTCAAGAAGTACTGCCCGAACTGCAAGACGCACCAGGCGCACCGCGAGACCCGCTAGGTCCTGAACGCGGAGACCGTCCGGCCTCCGCGCCGTCAGGAGACCCGCTGGGTCCCCGTGCCGCAGTCTCTGCGGAGCCTCCCGTCCCTCGGCGGGAGATGAAGCACTTCTCCAGCGCTCACACACGCACCCCAGACCGGCGTCCTCATGTATGAGGACGCCGGTTTGTCGTATCCGCACATCTTTCCGGCTCGGGCGTTGACCGCGATCGACACGCGGCCCCGGGGTGCGCCGGGCTACGGTTTTCTGGTGGCCGAGCGGGGGATCGACCTCCCGAATCTTGTTCTGTTAATCTCGCCGCACCAGCTCGGATTCCGTAAAGGAGCACGATGGCTCTGAACCGTGATTTCGTCGGGCGGGCGTCCGCGCCTTCCGCGCCCTACGAGGTCAGCCGCGTGAAGATCAAAGAGTTCGCGACGGCGATCGGCGACAACAACCCGATCTACCACGACAGGGAGGCCGCGCAGGCCGCCGGGCACCCGGACGTCATCGCCCCGCCGACCTTCCCCATCGTGTTCAGCCTGTCGGGCGGGGCGATCCTGGCCGACCCCGAGCTCGGTCTGAACTTCGCGATGGTGGTCCACGGCGAGCAGCGCTTCGAGTACCGCCGCCCGGTCCACGCCGGTGACGAGCTGGTCAGCGTCTCCACCGTGACCGACATCCGCAGCGTCGGCCGCAACGAGTTCATCACCGTGCGGAGCGACGTCACGACCGTCGAGGGCGAGCTCGTCTGCACGACCTACAACACCATCGTCGAGCGCGGAGGGGCAGGCTGACATGGCCGCGACTGTCAAGTACGACGAGGTCGAGACCGGCCAGGAGATCCCGGCCGCCGACTACCCGGTCCGCCGCGCCAACCTGGTGATGTACGCCGGCGCGTCGGGGGACTTCAACCCCATCCACTGGAACGAGCGTTTCGCCAAGACCGTCGGCCTGCCCGACGTCATCGCGCACGGCATGTTCACCATGGCCCAGGCGGGCCGCTTCGTCACCGACTGGGCCGGCGACCCCGGCGCGGTCGTCGACTACGGGGTGCGCTTCTCCTCCATGGTGGTCGTCCCCGACGACGACAACGGCGCCGTCATCACGGTGAGCGGCGTCGTGGAGGAGAAGCTCGAGGACAAGCGCGTGGTGGTCGCCCTGACCGCGAAGTGCGCCGACTCCCGGGTGCTCTCCAAGGCCCGCGCGGTGGTCCAGCTCTCCTGAGCGCGCCGCGGGCCGGGAGCCCCCGGCCCGCGGACCGGCGGCCCCGGACCGGGCCCGCGACCTGCGAGCCGAGCCGGAGAATCTTCTCCCGGCCCGTGGGTAGCGTCAGGAAATGAGCGAAACACCACGTCACGTGAGCCATCGAGCCGAAGTCCGGGCCGGAGAACGGGTCAACGATCGGCCGGATGAGGAAGCCGCCGAGGCGGCGCGGCCGGGTGGCTCCCCTGAGCGGATCGACCCGCCCGGCGCCAAGCTGCTCGCCGACGAGGAGGCGGCACCGGAACAGGTCCCCGAGGGCTCCGAGCTCGTCGGCAGGGAAGGCGACAACGAACTGGAGGGCGATCCCGAGCGGGCGGTCCACTCGCAACGGCTCTGGGACGGATCCACGGCGACGTCGCGCATCGATGAGGCCATGCCCCGGGGCCAGGACGAGGATCCCGCGGGAGCGCCCGGCTCCGGGGAGCGGCACGGCGCGGCGAGCTGAGACCCCGCCCTGCGCGCCCCGCTCCCACGAGGCCCGTCTTCCGCGAGGCTCCGTCTTCCGCGAGGTGCCGGTGCCGTCGCGCGCCGCATAGGGTGGGCGGCGGATTTCGGATCGACCCCCGGGGATGTGGCATGGCGGAGCGGGTGGCAGGCGTACGGCTGGCGCCGTACACGACGTTGGGACTGGGCGGGCCGGCAGGGGCGTTCGCGGAGGCGTCCTCGGCCGAGGAGATCGTCGAGCTGGTCGCCGCGGCCGACCGGGCGGGCGAGCCGGTGCTCGTGCTCGGCGGCGGCAGCAACCTGGTCGTCTCCGACGACGGGTTCGACGGGCTGGTCGTGCGGGTCGCCTCGCGGGGTGTCGAGATCGACGGTGACCTGGTCACCGTGCAGGCGGGGGAGGACTGGGACGCGCTGGTCACGCAGGCCGTGGCGGAGCGGCGCTCGGGCGTCGAGTGCCTGTCGGGCATCCCCGGCCTGGTCGGCTCCACCCCGATCCAGAACGTCGGGGCCTACGGGCAGGACGTCTCGCAGACGATCACCGGGGTGCGGGTGTACGACCGGGCGATCCGCCAGGTGTGCGACCTCAACGCCAGGGAGTGCGGGTTCGCCTACCGGCACAGTGCCTTCAAGCGGGCACCCGAGCGTCACGTCGTCCTCTCGGTCACCTACGAGCTGCCCCCGGACGGGCTCTCCGGTCCGGTCGCCTACAAGGAGCTGGCCGTACGGCTCGGCGTGGAGCTCGGCGCGCGGGTGCCGCTGGCCGAGGTCCGGCAGGCGGTCCTGGAGCTGCGCGCGGGCAAGGGCATGGTCCTCGACGCCGCCGACCCGGACACCAGGAGTGCGGGCTCCTTCTTCACCAACCCGGTCCTCACCGCCGCGCAGGCGGCCGAGCTGGAGCTGCGCGCCCCCGGCTTCCCCCGGTGGGACATGCCCGGCGGGGACGGCGTGAAGGTCCCGGCGGCCTGGCTGATCGAGAACGCCGGGTTCCCCAAGGGCTACCGGCGCGGCCCGGCCGCGATCTCCACCAAGCACACCCTCGCCATGACCAATCCCGAGCTCGCGGCGACCACCGAGGACCTCCTCGACCTGGCCCGCGAGGTCCGCGACGGGGTCCGCGAGAAGTTCGGCGTGACGCTGGTCAACGAGCCTGTGCTGGTCGGCACGCGGCTCTGACGTCCTCCCCGGCCTGAGAACGTCAGAGCCGTGTGTGGTCCGCCGGCCCCCGGCGGGCGGTCCCGGTCCCCCGGGAGCGCTGCGGCGCACGGGTCCCGGGCGATGGGCTGCCGCCCGGGAATGAGCATTCCGTCCCCGCTGTTAGGGTCAGGTGGAAACACCCGAAGGGGAGTAGTCCCAATCGCGTGATCGACATACTGGCGCCCTCGTGCGCCCGGTCGCGCGGGCCTCGCCGCCGGTGAAGACGACGATCTTCCCGGTGACAGGCGGACGAGACCTTCGGCCTGGCAGGCATACCGAAAATGCTGCCGGGCCGAAGCCGCGCCCGAACTCCCCGGGTGCCCCCCTTCCGGCCCGGTCGCGCGTCAGTGAAGGGCGACCCCGTTGGAAGCGTTCTGGCTCAGCCTTGTTGTGATCTTCGTCGCCGAGCTCGGTGACAAGAGCCAGCTCATGGCGATGACCTTCGCCACCCGGTTCAGGCCGTGGCCGGTCCTGGCCGGCATCACCCTGGCCACCGCGGTGGTCCACCTGGTCAGCGTCGGTCTCGGCGGTCTGGTGGGGGACTTCCTTCCCACCGCCGCCATCTCGATGGCCGCCGGTGTCGCGTTCCTCGGCTTCGCGCTCTGGACCCTGCGCGGGGACGAGCTGACCGACGAGGAGTCGCAGAAGGCGAAGCGCACCACCCGGTCGGCGATCGTCGCCGTGACGGTCGCCTTCTTCCTCGCCGAGCTCGGCGACAAGACCATGCTCGCCACCATCACCCTGGCCACCCAGCACGGCTGGTTCGGCACCTGGATCGGCTCGACGGTCGGCATGGTCGCCGCCGACGCGCTCGCCATCGCGGTCGGCCGCCTGCTGGGCAGGAACCTGCCCGAGCGGGTCATCCGGTACGGCGCCGCCGCCGCGTTCGCCGTCTTCGGCGTGATCCTGCTGCTGGAGCCTCTCGTCGCCTGATTCCGGCCGGGCGCCCCGGCCCCTCCGCCAGGCGGAAGAACGGCAGGAGCGGACGAGGCTGTGGACAGCCGGGGTTGAGTGACCGACCCGGACGAGGTCGGGCGGCCGAGCCCGTCAGGCGGCGGAAGCCGGGTGGCCGGCCGGGACGGGGCGGGCGGCCGAGCCTCGTGCCGCCGCCGCCCCCGCCAGGCGGCAGCCGAGGCAGCCGGCGTGGCCCGTCATGGGGTCCTTCACCCTCCAGCCCCACTGGTCGCGCGGCCGGACTCCGCTGGGCTTGCCCCAGCCCGCCAGATGCAGCGCCCAGGAGATCAGCCCGCCGAGAGCCATGACGCCCAGTCCGATCCAGACGCCGGGGGGCCATGCCGCGCACAGAGCGGCCCCGGCTCCCGCGAACCCGGCGAGGGCGATGCCGACGCCGGTCCATCCGGCGACGGTGTGGCCCATGTCGTAGTCGCCGTGCATGCCGCTCACGTTTCTCCTCGCAATGGTCGTGCGGCCTCGGTAGAGTGGATAAAGACTTATCTCGCTTACTAAATATCTTAGACTCTAAGGAGAATTCCGGTGGAGGGCAACCCCCGTCCGGCGGCCTCGGCCGAGCAGGTGGTGGCCGCCATGGACCGCCTCATCTCGCTGAGCCTCGTCGGACAGCACGACATCGCCCAGCGGCTCGGGCTGAACGTCACCGACCTCACCTGCTTCGGCCACATCCTGGAGGCCGGGGAGAAGCACCTCACCGCGGGGGACCTCGCCGAGCGGGCGAACCTCACCACCGGGGCCGTCACCGGGGTTCTCAACCGTCTGGAGCAGGCCGGGTACGCGCGCAGGCAGGCTGATCCGGCGGACCGCAGACGGGTGCGGATCGTCCCCGACGAAGGCTCCGCCGCCCGGGTCATAGCGGTGTACGGCCCCTTCTACCGGCGGCTCGCCGAACTGTCCGCCGGCTACTCGGCGGAGGAGATCGGCGCGCTGGCCGACTGGTTCACCCGGGCAGCCGACGCGATGCGGACCACCCTTGAGGAGATCCGGCGGGGCGAGACCTCCTGATCACCTCGTGACGGGTACGCGGGAGGGCGGCTCAGCCGATCAGCGCGAGGCGGTGGGCGGCCGCGGCGGCCTCGCCGCGCGTTGAGACGCCCAGCTTGCCCAGGATGTTCGAGACGTGCACGCTCACCGTCTTGGCGGAGATGAACAGCTCGGCGGCGATGTCGCGGTTCGAGCGGCCCTGCGCGACGAGCCGGAGCACCTCCTGCTCGCGCGGGGTGAGCAGCGGCGTGCCCGAGGGCTCCTCGGAGGAGGTCTGCGCGTCCGGTGCGAGCACGGCGCCGGTCCGCCGGGCGAGGGCCTCGATCTCGGCGGCCAGAGGCCGGGCCGACAGCGCGAGGGCGATGGGGTGGGCGGCGCGCAGCCGTACGGCGACGCCTTCGCGGTCGCCCGCCTCCGCGGCGGCGCGCCCCGCCTGGAGCAGCGCCCTCGCCTGCTCGAAGGGGCGGCCGAGCCGCTCCCAGGCAGAGGCCGCCGCGTCGTGGTCACCGCTCACGCCGAGCCGGTAGGCCTCGGCGACCGGGCCGTCCGCGGTCATCGCGGCCACGGTCTCCTCGATCCGGCCGCGCAGCGCCGCGGCCCGCCCGGGGGCGATCGCCGCGGCGGCGTCGCACACCAGGGCCAGCTGGGAGACCAGCCGCCAGCCCAGCATGGGCTTGCTCAGGACGCGCGCCTCCAGGGTGACCCGCTCGGCCACGTCCAGCGCGGCCAGCGGCTCGCCCTCCAGCAGGTGCAGCCTCATCGCGAGGCGGGCGTTGGCGACCGCCTCCTGGGTGAACTCCTCCTGCTCGGGGGAGAGGGCGAGCCCGGCGAGCACGGACCTGAGCGTCTCGACGTCGCCGCGCGCGGCGGCCACCTCCGCGCGCATCCGGTTCAGGTGGTGCCGGTCGCGTGTGGCGGGGTCCATGGCGAGCTCCCGCTCGGCCAGCGCGGTCACCTCGTCGAAACGGCCCAGCGCCTCCAGGGCCTCGGCCCTGTTGTTGGCGATGAAGACGCCCTGGACGCGGTAGCGGCCGTACTTCCTGGCCCGCCGCTCGCCTTCGAGGGCCAGCTCGATGGCCTCCGCGGAGCGGCCGACGTTGTTCAGCGAGTCCACGGTGTTGGCCAGCGCGCGCAGCACGATGCGGGCGGAGCGGAGGCGCTCGCCGATCTCCCGGGCGACCTCGTTTATGTCGACCGTGGTCTGCATCCGCCCGGCGATCGAGTGGCCCACCGCGAGGTTGAGCAGCAGGTCGGCCTCGAGGCACTCCTCGCCGTGGGCGCGGGCGATGGCCAGCGCCTCCTCGGTGAGCGCGGTCCCCTCGTCCACCTCGCTGAGGAACATCAGGTAGGAGCCGAGGCGTGCCAGCACCCGGGCGCGGGTCAAACTCGGCCCGGGCACCAGGCGCTCGGCGTAACGCAGGTCGTCGAGCGCCCCGGCCCGCCGCTTGGCCAGCTTGAGCTGCGAGAGCCGTACGACCAGATCGGCCACCCGTTCGGGTTCCGCCCGCTCGTCCAGTTCGCCCAGGGCCGCCTTGACGAACTTGACGCCGCGGTCGAACTCGCCGCAGGCGTGGGCGGCGTCCGCGGCCTGCTCCAGCACCGTGGTGTGGTCGGCGCCGATGCGCGCCTCGGCGTCGGGCACCTTGCTCCACAGGGTGAGCACCCGCTCCAGGAGCTGCACCTTCTCGTTGTAGGCGAAGGTCTTGGCGGCCTTCTGCGCGGCCTGCCAGGCCGAGACGAGAGCCCACAGGTCGTCGCGGGCGGCGTACCAGTGGTGGGCGATCTCGATGGCGGCCCGGCCGGGCGGGACCAGCGTGCGGTCCTTCTCGATCTCCTCGGCGAAGCGGGCGTGCATCCGCACGTGCTCGCCCGGCAGGAGCTCCTCGTGTACGGCCTCGCGGATCAGCGCGTGCCGGAAGACGTAGGCGCGGCCGTCGGCCACCTGGAGCACGTTGGTCGCGATGGCGGGCCGGAGGGCGTCCTCCAGGTCGGGGCCGGACAGGCCGCTGACCGCGGCGAGCAGGTCGTGGCCGACCCGGATGCCGCCCGCGGCGGCGACGCGCAGCACGCGCTGGGTCTCGTCGGGGAGCTGCTCGACGGAGCCGATGATCAGGTCGTGCAGGGACTCGGGGAAGACGCAGTCACCGCCGTCGCAGTCCAGCAGCGCCTCGACGAACAGGGGGATCCCCTCGCTGCGCTGGTAGACGTTGCCGACCTTGGTGAACTCCGGGGTGGTGCCGAGGATGCCGGCCATCTGCGCGGCCACCTCGTCGCGGGTGAGCCGGGGCAGCTCCAGCCGGAGGACCCCGTCCACCCGTCCGAGCTCGGCGAGCACGGGCCGGAGCGGGTGCTGCCGGTGCAGGTCGTCCGAACGGTAGGTGAGGATCATCAGGACCGGCACGGCACGCAGGTTGCGGCTGAGAAAGGCGATCAGGTCGCGGCTGGAGCGGTCGGCCCAGTGGATGTCCTCGATGATCAGGATGATCGGGCGGCGCTCGGCCAGGCGCTCCAGGAGGGTGAGGATCTGCTCGAAGAGGCGCGCGCGGGCGGTCTCGCTCTCCGCGTCGGCGCCGGGCTCGCCGAACTCGGGCAGCAGCCGGGCCAGGTCGCGGGCGGCGCCGTCGGGCAGGAGCGCGGCGACCTCCTCGGCGCCCTGCTCGCGGACGAGCTGGCGGATCGCCGCGGTGAACGGCGCGTAGGCCAGGCCCTCGGTGGAGAGCTCCACGCAGCCGCCGACCAGCACGTGCGCGCCGTCGACGGCGGCCCGCTCGGCGAAGCACGTGATCAGCCGGGTCTTGCCGACCCCGGCCTCGCCGCCGAGCAGCACGGCCGCCGCGGCGTTCTTGCGTGCCTGCTCGAAGGCCTCGCTCAGGCCCGCGAGCTCCGCCTCCCGCCCCACGAAGACGGGGCTCACCGCCCGACCCATCATGTCGTCCAGCATGTCATGCCTTATGTCTGCTTTTCTCCCTCTTATTCGACGCCGCCGAGGGGCGTCAGGGGGGTCGAGAGGCCCGGCCGGGCGGGAGGAGACGGCCGGGCTCTCGTGTCAGGGTCATGCCGCGCTGGTCTTGCGGAAGAGGTTCAGCCCGCGGCGGCGCTCGCCGTCGGAGCGGTTCTTCCTGGCCGCGATGACCTCGCGGGCCCGCCGGTGCTCGGCCGCCTCGGCGCGGAGCTCGGCGTTGCGGGTGACCATCAGATCGAAGTGAATGTCCGGACCCATTTCGGGTTCCTCCTTGAGCAGTGCGCTTTCCTTACACACTCAAGGTTCGTCCTAAGGCCCCCGGTCCCACATCGGGCGGATGCCTTATCTCCGGGCCGGTCGCCGGCCGGAGGGTACCTAGGACAGCCCCGCCGCCCGCCCGGGAACCGTCTAGGTCATCCCTAAGACCTCCTGATGGAATGATCTCCGTTGCGGTCGACCTGCCGTCGGACGCCCGGAAGGCACAGAGTAGGGATGAAGTAGATAGTCTTTAACAAAACTATCTGCTACGGTTTCGACTGTTGCTCCGGACAGGAGAACGGCGGTGCCCCCTCCTTCTCGGAGGGGACCGCACCGCCTCCGACGGCGAAAGAGAGACCATGGAAGAGAACCAGTCGGGTCCCGCCCCTCGGAGCCTCACCCGAGAAGAGCTGGAGAAGCTCCTCGGCGACGGGCGCTTCGGCGTGCTGTCCACGGTGAACCGCGGCGGGTATCCCGCCATGTCCAACGTCCTGTACTGGTGGGACCCCGCCGAGGGGGTCATCCGGATCTCCACCACGGCCGATCGGCTCAAAGCCCGCCAGGTGCGGAACAATCCGCACGTCGCCCTCCACGTGAGCGGCCCGGACGTCTGGTCCTTCGCCGTCGCCGAGGGGGAGGCCGAGGTGTCGGACGCGCCCGGGGAACTGCTGGCCCTCGCGGACGGCGCGGACGATCCCGCCGCCTATCTGGAGCAGCAGGCGCGCGAGGGACGTGTGGTGATCAAGATCAAGGTCTCCCGCCTGTACGGCACGGCCCTGGACATCGCCTGAGGCGGCCTCCGCGGTCTCGCGCCGAGGTCCCGGCAACGAGGCGGCGATCATCCTCGAAGGGGAGAGCATCCGGTCCATCGAGCGATCGTGTTCCGGGCGCGGCCGCCCTCGTCCTGTCAGGAGCCGCAAGGCCTCTCGCGCGGGGATCCGCCTGCCGCGCGACCGTGCCCGGGCCCGGTAGGGGTTGAACTCGGCGAATGTTGACGAAAAGCTGTGGGAGGACTCGGCCACGTCCAGTTTGGAACTAATCACACCAGTCGGCATGCTGGTGTGGTGTCAACTATGACTACTCCGCTCGCTGACGTGGCCTCGTCCGGCGCCACGCTGCGGGCCTTCCTGCACGGCCTGCCCGGTGTCGACCGGGTGGGCGCCGACCAGCGGGCCAAGATGCTCGGCACCCGGTCGATCAAGACCACCGCCAAGGCGGAGGCCATCGACCTGGCCATCCGCATGGTGGACCTGACGACCCTGGAGGGCGCGGACACGCCCGGCAAGGTCCGCGCGATGTGCGCCAAGGCCGCCCACCCCGACCCGAGCGACCCCTCCGTGCCCAAGGTGGCCGCGGTCTGCGTCTACCCCGACCTGGTGGGCCTGGCGGTGGAGGCGCTCGGCGGATCCGGCGTCAAGGTCGCCAGCGTCGCCACCGCCTTCCCGAGCGGCCGTTCCTCCCTGGAGGTCAAGGTCGCCGACACCGCGCTCGCGGTGGCCGCCGGGGCCGACGAGATCGACATGGTGATCGACCGGGGCGCGTTCCTCGCGGGCGACTACCTGAAGGTCTACGAGGAGATCGTCGCGATCAAGGCCGCCTGCGGTGAGGCTCATCTGAAGGTGATCCTGGAGACCGGCGAGCTGGCGACCTACGACAACGTACGGCGCGCGTCCTGGCTGGCCATGCTGGCCGGAGGCGACTTCATCAAGACCTCCACCGGCAAGGTCCAGCCCGCCGCGACCCTCCCGGTGACCCTGATCATGCTGGAGGCGGTCCGCGACTTCCTCGCGGCGACCGGCCGCAAGGTCGGCGTGAAGCCCGCGGGCGGCATCCGGACGACCAAGGACGCGATCAAGATGCTCGTCCTGGTCAACGAGACCGTCGGCGAGGGCTGGCTGGACCCCGACTGGTTCCGCCTGGGCGCCTCCACCCTGCTCAACGACCTGCTGATGCAGCGCCAGAAGATGGCCACCGGCCGGTACGCGGGCCCCGACTACTTCACCCTGGACTAAGCGATGTTCGAATACGCACCGGCACCCGAGTCCCGCGACGTCGTCGACATCAAGCCGTCCTACGGTCTGTTCATCGACGGCGAGTTCGTCGACGGCACGGGCGCGCCCTTCAAGACGATCAACCCCGCGACCGAGGAGGCGCTGGCCGAGGTGGCCGCCGCCTCCCAGGCCGACGTGGACCGCGCCGTCCAGGCCGCGCGCAAGGCGTTCGGCGTCTGGTCGGCGATGCCCGGCTCCGAGCGGGCCAAGTACCTGTTCCGGATCGCCCGCATCATCCAGGAGCGCTCGCGCGAGCTGGCGGTGCTGGAGACGCTGGACAACGGCAAGCCGATCCGCGAGGCGCGCGACGTGGACCTGCCGCTGGTCGCCGCGCACTTCTTCTACTACGCGGGCTGGGCCGACAAGCTCGGCTACGCCGGGTACGGCCCGGACCCGAAACCGCTGGGCGTGGCCGGCCAGGTCATCCCGTGGAACTTCCCGCTGCTCATGCTCGCCTGGAAGATCGCTCCCGCGCTGGCCTGCGGCAACACGGTGGTGCTCAAGCCCGCCGAGACCACGCCGCTGACCGCGCTGCTGTTCGCCGAGATCTGCCGCCAGGCCGACCTGCCGCCCGGCGTGGTGAACATCGTGACCGGCGCCGGGGAGACCGGCGCGGCCGTGGTGAACCACCCCGACGTGAACAAGGTCGCCTTCACCGGCTCCACCGAGGTCGGCCGGCTCATCGCGCGCAGCGTCGCGGGCTCCGGCAAGAAGGTCACGCTGGAGCTGGGCGGCAAGGCCGCCAACATCGTGTTCGACGACGCCGCGATCGACCAGGCCGTCGAGGGCATCGTCGACGGCATCTTCTTCAACCAGGGCCACGTCTGCTGCGCGGGCTCCCGCCTGCTGGTCCAGGAGTCGATCGCCGAGGAGCTGCTGGAGTCGCTCAAGCGCCGGCTGGCCCGGCTCCGGCTCGGCGACCCGATGGACAAGAACACCGACATCGGTGCGATCAACTCCGCCGAGCAGCTCGCCCGGGTCCGCGAGCTGTCCGACATCGGCGAGGCCGAGGGCGCCGAGCGCTGGTCCCCGGCGTGCACACTGCCCGAGCGTGGCTTCTGGTTCCCGCCGACCGTCTTCACCGGCGTCGCCCAGTCGCACCGGATCGCCCGCGACGAGGTCTTCGGCCCGGTTCTGGCCATGCTGACCTTCCGCACCCCGGCCGAGGCCGTGGAGAAGGCCAACAACACCCCCTACGGCCTGTCGGCCGGGGTGTGGACCGAGAAGGGGTCGCGCATCCTGTGGATGGCCGACCGGCTCCGCGCGGGCGTGGTGTGGGCCAACACCTTCAACAAGTTCGACCCGACCTCGCCGTTCGGCGGTTACAAGGAGTCGGGTTACGGCAGGGAAGGCGGGCGGCACGGGCTGGAGGCGTATCTCGATGTGTGACCATCGCAGGGCACAGCGCCGTGCCCGTCGTGCCCAGAGCACCCGGGGCCGCGGCTTCGCCCGCGCCGGCCGTCCGGCGCTGCGCGGCTGGTTCGCCCACCGGTGCGGGGTGAGCCGCTGCGGGCAGGTCTTCGTGCCGGTACGGCTGGCACAGCAGCAGAGCACGTGGAGAGGGCGCGGAGATGAGTGACACGCAGGCCGTACGGCTGGCCGTGCGCAAGACGTACAAGCTGTACATCGGCGGGGCGTTCCCCCGTTCGGAGAGCGGAAGGTCGTACGTCGTGACCTCCTCCAAGGGCGACTTCCTGGCCAACGCCTCCAAGGCCTCCCGCAAGGACGCCCGCGACGCGGTGTCCGCCGCGCGCAAGGCCTTCGCCGGCTGGTCCGGCGCGACCGCCTACAACCGGGGTCAGATCCTCTACCGCATCGCCGAGATGCTGGAGGGCCGCCGCGCGCAGTTCGTCGCCGAGCTGACCGAGGCGGGCACGAGGAAGGCCAAGGACGCCGGGGGCATCGTGGACGCGGCGATCGACCGGCTGGTCTGGTACGCCGGATGGTCGGACAAGATCGCCGCGGTGGCCGGGGCGGCCAACCCGGTCGCCGGGCCGTACCTCAACATCTCCTCGCCGGAGCCGACCGGCGTCGTCGCGGTGATCGCCCCGGACGAGCCGCTGCTCGGGCTCGTCTCGGTGATCGCCCCGGTGATCGTCACGGGCAACACGTGCGTCGTGGTCGCGAGCGAGCGGGCCCCGCTGCCCTCGATCACGCTGGCCGAGGTGCTCGCCACCTCCGACCTGCCCGGCGGGGTGGTGAACGTGCTGACCGGTTCGGTGAAGGAGATCGCCCCCTGGCTGGCCGCGCACATGGACGTCAACGCGATCGACCTCACCGGTGTCGCCGAGGAGGACCTGGCGATCGCCTGCGAGCAGGCCGCGGCGGAGAACCTCAAGCGGGTCCTGCGCCCGTCCGCGCCCGACTGGTCCGCCGACCCCGGCACCAAGCGGATGACGGCCTTCCTGGAGACCAAGACCGTCTGGCACCCCACCGGCATCTGATCCCCGCCGCCGCGCCCCGCTCGAGCGGGGCGCGGCGCGAGGCCGGAAGAGGTCCGCGACACCCGCCCGGCGCTTCCGGCCCGCCTGTTCCCCGCGTCCCGCCATCGCACTCCGGGCTGCGGCCCCGATTCCGGATTCTGTATCGGACGGCGGTAATCGCGGGATTTCTCATGACATTACTAAGTGTGAATGATCCCGAAGCACAGTTCATCGAGCTGTACGACCGGTACTACCGGAGCGTGCTGGGATACGTCCTCCTCCGAGCCGACCCCGGCATGGCGGAGGACATCACCAGCGAGACCTTCCTGGTGGCTTGGCGGCGCTTCGACAAGATGCCCGAGCCGCCGTTGCCGTGGCTGTTCGGCGTGGCCCGCAACCTGCTGCGCAACCAGCGCGCCCGCCGGTTGCGCGGTGACGCGCTGCTCGCCCGGCTCGCCGAGCTGAACCACGTCGCCGAGGGCGACGTGGCCGACCGGGTGACCGATCGCGAGGTCGCGCTCGCCGCGCTCGGCCACCTGAGGGAGGACGACGTCGAGGCGGTGATCCTGGCCGGCTGGTACGGACTCACCCCGCAGGAGGCCTCCCAGGTGGTCGGCTGCTCGCAGCGTACGTACAACGTCCGGCTGCATCGTGCCCGGCGCCGCCTGTCGGACGCGATCAAGATCGAGCTCGCTCTTCTCGCCTTCTAGGAGCTGTCATGAATGACTCCCACGACGAGCTGGTCGCCGTCTTGCGGCCCGACGCCTTCACGGAGGACGCCTACCGCAGGAGGCGGGAGGCCGACCTCGCCCGAGCCCTCCGGCCGTCCCGCGCCGAGGAGCGTTCCATCCGCCGTATCTCGCACCGTCTCCGGAGGTTCCCGATGCCCAGGCCGTTCGCCCTGATCGCCACCACGGCGGTCGCGGGTCTGGCCGCGGCCGCGATCGTCGTTCCCGGGGCGTTCTCCGGCGACGCCTCGCGGGGGATCGCCCCCGTCGTCGGCTCGCAGACTCCCCCGGCCGCCGGCGCACAGAACCTGGACGCGCGGTCCTTCCTGCTGGCCGCGGCGGTGATCAGCGAGCGCGAGCCGGACTCGGGCCGCTACTGGTACTCGCGTGTCCGCAGATTCTCCTCGGTCCGCTTCCTGGGCGAGGGCGGCGAGAAGATCCTCGCCGTGGAGAGCGAGCTCAGCTCCAAGCTCATGGAACTGGTGGACGATCCGGAGAAGTCCACGGCGCTGGTCGAGGAGTATCGCCGGAAGGTCGGGAGAATGGTGGAGGAGGCGAAGGTCCCGTTCTCGGCAGGGATCGCCATGATGACCGAGATTTGGCAGGCGCGCGACCCGAACGCGTACAGCCGCCACACGATCGAACCCGACAAGATCGAGTTCGCCTCGCCCGAGGATGAGAGAAAGTGGAAGGAGATGGGCTCTCCCAGCCTGGGCGACCTGAACGAGAAGAGCCGGACCGAGGACCTCCGAAACCTTCACGACTACAACGACAAACGAGGCATCGACGTACAGCTCCGCATGCCCACCGACAAGGACGCGCTGGAGCGGTGGCTCCGCGACGCGTACGAGAGGGAGCAGAGGCCCGACGGGACGCAGTCGCCTGCCGTGTTCCGGAAGACGCCCTTCACCCTGTGGGTGTGGCGCGAAGCCGAGATGCTGCTGGCGCGTCCGCTCACCTCGGGCACCCGGGCGGCGTTCTACCGGGTGCTGGCCGAGCAGCCGGGGATCACGTCCCTGGGAACCGTCACCGATCCGCTGGGGCGCACGGGGACCGCCCTCGCCATGACCGGTTTCGACCCCTGGGTCGCACGGGAGCTCGACCTGGGTGAGCAGGTCGAGCTCCGCATGATCATCGATCCGGTGACGGCGAAGCTGCTCAGCTCCGAGGTGCGTCCTCAGGGGGCGTCCGCGCCCACGGATAGGATGATCTTCGAAAGCATCGGCTGGGTCGACGCGTTCGACGAGTATCCGAAGGGCTGACACCTCACGCCCCGCCCGCGGCGCCGTCAGGGGGACGGGGCGTGGCGCGGCCAGGGGGAGGCGGCCTCCAGCTGGGCGGCGAGGGTCAGGAGCTGCGTCTCGCCGCCGGGGGCCGCGACGAGCTGCACGCCGATCGGCAGACCGCTGGAGTGACGGCCGTACGGGATGGTCATGGCGGGCCAGCCGGCCACGTTCCAGGCGGCGGTGGCGGGGGCGTACGTCAGGTTGACGCGGGCGTTCCGGAGCAGGCCGCGGCGGCCCCAGCGCTCGGCGTGCGGCGGGATCATCGCCAGCGTCGGCGAGACGAGCACGTCGGCGTCGCCGAACCACTGGTCGGCGCCGTTGGCCCGCCAGCGGTCGCGGCCCTTCGCGCCGTCCATCCCGAACGCGCCGAGCACCCGCCCGGCGCGGGCCAGGGCCCTGGTCCGCCGTTCCAGCTTCCGCCGGTCGAGCCCGGCCGTGTCCTCCCGCGCCAGCGCGAACCAGGTGGCGACCGCGGCCGAGCCGAGCCAGACCGGCAGCCGGGCGCCGTGCTCCACGACCGTGTGCCCGGCCTCGCCCAACACCCGCGCCGCACCGGTGACGGCCTCCTGGAACTCGCGGTCCACCGCGAATCCCGGCGGCAGCGGGCGGGGCGCGACGGCGATCCGGAGCCGCACCGGTTCGGCGGTGGTCAGCCCGCCCGGGTAGTCGTCGATCGAGTCGCCCACCCGGAGGGACTCGCTCTCGCCGGGTGTGGCCAGGGACATGTCGCCGGCCATCACGGCCAGGGCGAGGGAGAGGTCGGCCACCGTCGTGGCGAGCGGGCCGTTCTCCGACATGCCGTGCCAGTCGGGCTCGGGCGGGGGCACGACCCCCAGCCCCGGCTTGATGGAGACGATCCCGCAGCAGGCGGCCGGGATGCGCAGCGAGCCGAGCCCGTCGGTGCCGTGGGCCAGCGGGACCATCCCCGCCGCCACCGCCGCCGCGCTCCCTCCCGACGACCCGCCGGGCGTGCGGGCGGGGTTCCACGGATTGCGGGCCACGCCGTACACGCTGTCGGAGAAGCCGGCCAGGCACAGCTCCGGCACGTTGGTGGTCCCGACGACGACCGCGCCGGCCGCGCGGAGCCGGGCCACGACGGGATGGTCCTCGGCGGCGGGAACGTCCGGCGTGGCGGCCGAACCGGTGCGGAACACCTCACCCTCGATCGGGACGTTGTCCTTGACCGCCACCGGCACCCCGGCGAGCGGCAGCTCCGCCAGATCGGGGTTCTCCTGCACGGCACGGGCCTCGGCGAGCGCCTGCTCGGCCCTGACCCTGCGAAACGCCCCGACGCGCCCGTCCCGCTCGGCGATCGCGCGGAGGTGCTCCTCGACGACCGCCGGAGCGGTGACCTTGCCCCGTCGTACGGCCTCCGCGATCTCGACTGCGGACATTCCCACCCACGACATGCACCGAGTGTGGTCCTGCGGGTACTTCGAGGGGAAGTGCCCTATGTCTCAATCAGATGACTTGTCCTTCTTCGGATCGCGGCCGGTCTCCTTCAGCGCCAGACGCAGCGCGTACTCGATCTGCGCGTTGACGCTGCGCAGGTCGTCGGCCGCCCACCTGGCGATCGCCTCGTAGACGGCCGGATCGAGTCTGAGCAGGAGCTTCTTGCGTTCCGGCATGTGCTCAGGAGTAGAGACTGCCGGCGTTGACCACCGGCTGGGTCGCCCGGTCGCCGCACAGGACGACCAGCAGGTTGGAGACCATCTGCGCCTTCCGCTCCTCGTCGAGATCCACCACGCCCTCCTCGGCCAGCCTGTCCAGCGCCAGCCGGACCATGCCCACCGCTCCGGCCACGATGTGCGTGCGGGCCGCGACGACCTGGGCGGCCTGCTGGCGGACCAGCATCGCCTGGGCGATCTCCGGAGCATAGGCGAGATGCGTGATCCGCGCCTCCAGTACCTCGACGCCGGCGAGCTGGGTGCGCTCACGCAGCTCGGCGGTGAGCTCCTCGGCGACCTCGGCGCCGTCGCGCAGGCTGGTGCGGCCCTCCTCGTGGGCGTCGTAGGGGTGGCTGGTGGCCAGGTGGCGGACGGCCGCCTCGGACTGGATCGCGACGTACTCCTCGTAGTCGTCGACGGAGAACGTGGCCTTGGCCGTGTCGGTGACCTTGTAGACGACCACCGCGGCGATCTCCACCGGGTTGCCGTCGGCGTCGTTCACCTTGAGCTTGGCCGTCTCGAAGTTGCGGACCCGGAGGGTGATGTGCTGCTTGGTGGTGAACGGCAGCACCCACTGGAAGCCCGCCTGGCTCACCGTGCCGACGTAGCGGCCCAGGAACTGGACGACCTTCGCCTCGTTCGGGTTGATGACGGTGAACCCGCTCAGCAGGACGAGCGCGGCGAGGCCCCACGGGCCCGCGGCGGCTATCAGCGCCATCGCCGAGGTCGTCCATCCGGCCGCCGCCACGACGGCCGCCACGATCCCTCCCACGACCAGCAGTCCGGCCAGGACCGTGAACCCGCTCATCCGGAACGCCTGTCGCTCCATGGACCTTCCTTTGCTATCGAAGTGATATCACTACGATAGCCCATGGACCGGCATCGCGCGCAAGCCGTACGGCGGCGGCCGGGGCACCGCTTGCGACACCGCCCGGAACGTCGGCGGAAACGCCGTCGCAGCGCTGTGACCAGGAGGTCCGCAAGTGGTTCGCAAGTGGATGCCCGCATACTGGCGGTATGTGGTTCCTCGATCGCACGGCGCGTCAGCTCCGTTCCAACCCCGCCCTGCTCACCTACCGGCCCCCGGAGCCGGCCCGGCTGGAGAGCCTGCTCCGCCAGTACGACCCCGGCCTCTTCGTCTCGGGGGACTGGTTCGTCGCGAGGGGCACCAAGATCCGCTGGGTGGAGATCACCGAGGACCTGGCGGGCAAGGCGCGCATCCCCGCCGACCGTCGCGGGGCGATCATCGCCAGCCACAGCGGCAGCAGGCACGCGGGCGGCTTCGTCCTGAACGGCCTGGCCAGCCGTATCGGCGGGGCGCTGTACCCGCCGGATGTGCACGACTCCTACGTGGACGTCCAGGTGAGCCTGGCGGGGCGGCACGCGCTCGACTGCGAGGAGGTCGCCGCGCTGGTCCGCCCGATCCTCGGCGATCGGACCGTCAGGCACGACCACGAGCTCGGCTTCTGCCACATCGACGGGGCCAAGGACGACCCGGTCAAGGTCTCCTACGACTGGCCGACCCCGGACTGGCCCCTGGAGGACGCCGACCACGCGGTCGATCTGGAGATCGACCTCGACGAGGACCCCGACCACCCCGGCCTGGAGCTCCTCTACCGGACCGCCGTCTCCCTCGCCACCGCTCTGGGCGGAACCGTCATCTCGAAGGACATGCCCGTCACCCGCATCGAGGACATCACCCCCACCCGCGACCGGCTGCCAGCCTGAGGAGGTTCGCCGCTCCGGCGGTCCGGGGTGCTCGCGCCCGGCGCGGCGCCGGCCGCGACGATGACGCCTCAGCGGTGGTGGCCTCAGCGGTGGTGGTTGGTGCGGCGGGTGGCGGCGGCGGACAGGGGGTCTTCGGGCCACGGATGCTTGGGGTAGCGGCCGCGCAGCTCCGCGCGGACCGCGCGGTAGCCCTCGCGCCAGAACGAGGCCAGGTCTCCGGTGACGGCCGCCGGGCGGCCCGCGGGGGACAGCAGGTGGACCGTCAGCGGCACCCCGGCGACACTCGGGGCCGCGTCCCAGCCGAACAGCTCCTGCAGCTTGGCCGCGAGGACCGGCCGCTCGCCGGAGTAGTCGATCCTGACCCGCGACCCGCTCGGCACCTCGATCCGCTCCGGGGCCGTCTCGTCCAGGCGGGCGCTCCACGGGACCAGCCGGTGCAGGGCCGCGGTCACGTCGATGCGCTCCAGGTCGGCGCGGCGGCGGGCGCGGGAGAGCTCGGGTTCCAGCCACAGGTCGGCGGCGTCCACCAGGGAGGCGTCGTCCACCGGGCGCCAGGGGTCGCCGAGCGCCCGGTGGCAGAAGGCCAGCCGCTCGCGCACGGCCACGGCCCCGGGCGGCCAGCGCAGCACGGACAGGCCCTCGGTGCGCAGGCCGTGCAGGATCGCGGGCCTGACGTCGGCGTCGCGCAGCGGGACCGAGGACAGCTCGATCGCGCCCAGGCGCTCGACCCGGCGGGCCGAGACGTCACCGTGACGCTGCCCCGGCGGGACCCGCCAGGCGACCTCTTCCCCGGAGTCGTACAGCGGTGCGGCGGCGAGCCGGGCGGTCTCCTCGTCGATCACGACGGCCTGCCTGATCCGCGCCGAGGCGGACCCGGCCGGACGGTCCGCGACCGCGACCGCCAGCCACTCCGCCGTGTCGAGCCGGGAGCCCCGGGGCAGCTCGGCGGCGGTCCCCGAGGCCATCAGGTAGGCGCCGCCACGCCGTCTGGCGACCCGCTCGGGGTAGGCCAGCGCGACCGCGGTCCCGGCCAGCCGGTCGTCGTCCCACGAGCGGGCCGCCTCCGGATCCGGCCCCCCGTCCTGCGGGCCTTCCCGGCCGTGCTCCACCCGCTGTACGGCTCCCGCCAGGCGCCTGGCCTCCTGCCGCCATCGGGCGGAGAAGCCGTCACCGCCCCGGCGCGCCGAGCGCCACACCGCGACGAGGTCGTCGCCGGCGTCGCGGGGGAGCTGCTCGGACAGGAGCGCGACGACCTCGGCGGCTCGCGGACCGAGGTCGGCCAGGGCGCGGGCCAGGCGGGGGTGGACCCCGGCGGCGGCCATCCTGCGGCCCCGGCCGGTGACGACGGCGCGGGAGAGGTCCGGGCCGTCGAGCTCTCCGGGAGCGCTGTGCGCGGCCGGACCCGCAGGGGTGTCACGGGGGCTGAGGGCGCCGAGGGCGTGCAGCGTACGGCGGGCGGCGTCCATCGCCGCGGGCGGGGGCGGGTCGAGCAGGGCCAGACCGGTGGCGGCGGGGTCGCCCCAGCAGGCGGCCTGCAGGGCGAAACCGGTCAGGTCGGCCAGGGCGATCTCGGGTCGGGCGTGCTCGGGGAGCCGTTCGTGCTCGGCCCGGGACCAGCAGCGGTAGACGGCGCCGGGCGCCTCCCGGCCCGCCCGCCCGGCCCGCTGCTCGGCGGAGGCCCGGGAGGCGCGGACGGTGGTGAGCGAGCCGAGGCCGCGGGCGTGGTCGGTGCGCGGCTCGCGGGCCAGACCGGAGTCGACCACGACGCGGACGCCGGGCACGGTCAGGCTCGACTCCGCGACCGAGGTCGCGAGGATCACCCGCCGCGTCCCGCCGGGGGACAGGACCGCGTCCTGGACGTGGGCCGGGGCCTGGCCGTGGACCTGGAGGACCTGGATCCCCTCCGGGGTTCCCGCACGGCCGGGAGCGGTCGTGGCGTCCGGGCCGGGCCCGGCGAGCATTCCCGCGACCCGGGAGATCTCGCCGACCCCCGGCAGGAAGCAGAGCACGTCGCCGTCCCGCTCGGCCAGCGCCCGCCGTACGACGTCGGCGACGTGGGACAGGAACGCGGGATCGACCCGCATGCCGTGCGGCGGCGCCGTCGGCCGGGGAGGCGGCGCCCAGACCGGGGAGACGGGATGCAGGGTGCCGGAGGCGTGGATGATCGGGGCCGCCCCGGCCTCGTCCGCGGGGGCGGCTCCGGTCCCCTCCCCGTCTGCGGCCGGGCGCGCGCCGGTGCCGAGCAGGCGGGCCCAGGGCCGGGCGTCGGCCGTGGCGGAGGTGGCGAGCAGCCGGAGGTCGGGCCGGAGGGTGGCGCGGACGTCGAGGAGGAAGGCGAGGGCGGTGTCGGCGTCCAGGTGGCGCTCGTGGCACTCGTCCAGCAGCACCGTCTCCACGCCGCCGAGCTCGGGGTCGCGCTGGAGGCGCTGGAGGAGAACTCCGGTGGTGACGACCTCGACGACCGTGCGCGGGCCCGCCCTGCGCTCGCCCCGGACCGAGAAGCCGACCTCCGCGCCCACCTCGGACTCCAGCAGCCAGGCCATCCGCCGGGCGGCGGCCCGTACCGCCATCCGCCGGGGCTCGGCCACGACCACCTTCCGCACGGGCGAGCCGTCCAGGAGGCCCGCCAGGGCGAGGGGGACCAGCGTCGTCTTTCCGGTGCCGGGCGGGGCGGTGAGCACGGCGGTGCCGTGCTCGTCCAGGGCCGCCAGCAGCTCTGGGAGGACATGCCGGACGGGCAGTCCGGACCACTCGGAACGCATCCGTCCAGTCTCCCCGAACGCGCCGGTGCGATGACCGGGGAGGCCGGTCCGGGGCGACGGGGTGACGTCAGAGGTGGAGGTCGCCGGCGAGGCGGCGCTGGACGGCGGGCCGACGGCGGGGTGGCAGCGCTGGAGCCCGGGCGGCGCCACCGCCGGGGCGGGAGGGCCGGTCCCGCGGCCCGGCAGAACTTTTCGGGTCTTGTCGGCTCGGGGAGCCGGAGTTACGATCCGCGTAATTGTTAGGAAACTTTCCTAAAAGAAGGAGTTTCCGCATGCGCCGTACACCCCCCAGGCTGCTCGTTCTCGCCATGCTGGCCGCACTGGCCACCGTCGCCACCGCGCTGACCGCCGTCCCGGCCGGCGCCGCCGCCCGCCTGACCGCCGCGTTCAGCCTCACCGGCAACCAGGGCAAGTTCGTGGTGAGCAACCCCGGCGGCACCCCGGTCACCGGCTGGTCGATCACCTTCGACCTTCCGCCCGGCGTCACCGTCGGCAATCCGCAGAACGCCACCACGGCTCAGACCGGGACACGGGTCAAGCTGACTCCGGCGTTCTACATCAACACCGTGCGGGCGAACGGCACCACCGAGCCCTACAGCCCCGCCTTCACCCTCAGCTCGCCGGTCCAGCCGACGGGCTGCACGATCAACAACGCCGCCTGCGACGGCGGCGGCGATCCACCGCCCCCGCCCGCGCCGGTCACCGCCGCCTACACGGGCAGCGGGACGCGGGGCGGGTTCACGGTCGCCAACAACACCGCGACCGCGCTCAACGGCTGGTCGATCACCTTCGACCTGCCTGCGGGGATCACCGCGAGCGGGGCCCAGCACGCGACGCTGAGCCAGAGCGGCCGCCAGGTCACGCTGACCCCGGCCCACTACAACACCACCGTGCCCGCGGGCGGGTCCACCGAGCCGTACAGCCCCGCCTTCACCCTCAGCGCCTCCGCCGAGCCGGAGAACTGCCGGGTCAACGACGTCAGATGCGACGGGTCGGCGGACACACCGCCCGCGGCGCCGGGGAACCTGCGCTCCCCGGTCAGGACCACCAGGACCGTCTCGCTGGCCTGGGACGCCTCGGTGCCGGGCAGCCTCCCCGTCACCGGTTACGAGGTCTACAACGGCACGGCGCTCGCCGCGGCGGTCACCGGGACGGGCACGACCGTCACCGGCCTGACCCCCGACACCGAGTACACCTTCACGGTGAAGGCCAAGGACCGCAAGGGGACCGCCTCCCCGGCCGGCACGGCGCTGAAGGTGAGGACGAACAACCCGGGTGACGACACCCGGCCGCCCACCGCCCCGGCCGGGCTGCGCAGCACGGGCAGGGGCCCGGCGAGCATCTCGCTCGCCTGGCAGGCCTCCACCGACGACAAGGGCGTCGCCGGATACGACGTCTACCTCGGCGCGACCCTCAAGACCACGGTGCCCGGCACGTCGGTCACGGTCAACGGGCTCTCGCCGTCCACCGAGTACACCTTCACCGTGCGGGCCCGCGACCTGTACGACAACGTCTCGCCGCCGAGCAACGAGCTGAGGGCGAGCACCGCCGACGTCGTCGGGGAGGGCTACGCCCGGGTCGGCTACTTCGTGCAGTGGGGCATCTACGGCCGTCAGTACTTCGTGCGCAACCTCGACACCACGGGGGCCGCGGCGAAGCTGACACACGTCAACTACGCCTTCGGCAACATCGATCCGGTCAACCTGACCTGCCTCAACGGCGTCACCAAGGGCACCTCGCCCAACCCGCAGGACCCCGGCCAGGGGGACGGAGCGGGTGACGCGGACGCCGACTACGGCAGGCCGATGAGCGCGGCGCAGTCCGTGGACGGGGTCGCCGACACCGGCTGGGAGAAGCTGCGCGGCAACTACAACCAGCTCCGCAAGCTCAAGGCCAAGCATCCCCACCTGAAGGTGCTGATCTCCCTGGGGGGCTGGACCTACTCGAAGTACTTCTCCGACGTGGCCGCCACCGACGCCTCCCGGCGCAAGTTCGTCGGCTCCTGCATCGACATGTACATCAAGGGGAACCTGCCGGTGTACAACGGCGCGGGCGGGCCCGGCACCGCGGCCGGCGTCTTCGACGGCATCGACCTGGACTGGGAGTGGCCGGGCGCCGAGGGGCACCCGGGCAACCACGTCAGCCCCGCCGACAAGCGGAACAACACGCTGCTGATCGCCGAGTTCCGCAGGCAGCTCGACGCGCTGACCGAGGAGACCGGCAGACGCTACCAGCTCACCGCCTTCACCCCGGCGGACCCGGCCAAGATCGAGGCGGGCTGGGAGCTGGCCCAGGTCGCCGAGCACATGGACATCTTCAACGTCCAGGGCTACGACTTCCACGGCTCGGGCAGCGACAACTCCTGGGAGCCCAACCGCACCGGCCACCAGGGCAACCTGTACGCCGACACCGACGATCCGTACCCCTTCCACTTCAGCGTCGAGAACGCGGTCAAGGAGTACCTGGACGCCGGGGTGAAGCCGAGGAAGATCACCATCGGGCTCGCCTACTACGGGCGCGGCTGGCAGGGGGTCTCCGACGGCGGGAGATCCGGCGAGTGGCAGTCGGCCACCGGCGCGGCCCCCGGCCAGTTCCAGGAGGAGGCGGGCACCCGCGGGTACGGCAACCTGGTGGCGAGCGTGCCGGGCTGCACCGTGCGCCACGACGAGCAGGCGGTGGCCACCTCCTGCTTCACCGGCAACGGCGGCCAGTGGTGGACCTTCGACGACACCTGGTCCATCGCCCGCAAGACCGCCTGGGTGCGGGAGAAGGGGCTGCTCGGGGTGATGGTCTGGGAGATGTCCGGTGACACCGGCGTCCTGACGAACGCCGTCGACACCGGTCTGAGGTGATCCACCCGGGGCCGCCGCGGCCGGCGCCGGCCGCGGCGGCCCCGCGGTCCTCCTGCCGGGGGACCGCGGGTCGGCGCGGAGGCTGACGCCGGTCACCGCGGCGCGTGGCACGATGGCCTGGCGGTCGCACTCGTGTGGCGAAATAGCCGCATTGTTCCGTTTTGACCCCTGGATGTGCCGATGACACCACCGGAGCCCCGCCTGCCGTGGCTCACCCGCACGCTCACCGGTCCGCCGGGATGGCTGCTGCTCCCGGCCGCCGCACTCACCGGCCTGCTGCTGCTGTACGGCGTGAGCGTCCCGGGCGGCTACTTCGGGCCGACGCTGCTCGGCGGGTTCGCGTTCCTCGTGCTCGCCATCGTCTGGCTCCCCCGGTTCCTGGTGGGGCTGATCCGCGCCGACGGCCGCCCCGGCCTGCGCAGGCACTGGATCCGCTGGGCGGCGGCACCGGCCATGGCGGCGGCGGTGGCAGGGCTGGTCCACGCCGGCGTCCCCTGGCAGGTGCGGTTCGCGCTCTCCGAGGCGAGCATGGAGCGGCTGGCGCGGGCCGTGAGCACCGGTGCCGAGCCCGGGAGCGGCGGCCGGTGGGCCGGGCTGCTGCCGGTCTCGTCGGTCACGAAGATCGGCGGCGGGGTGAGCTTCCAGCTCGACGGCGCCGGCTTCCTCGACACCCACGGCCTCGCCTGGATCCCCGCCGGCAGTCCTCCCGAAGCGCCCGAGACGTCCTACGAGCATCTCCGGGGTCCCTGGTACGAATGGCGGGAGGGCTGGTGAGCGTGTGGCGCAGGCCCGCCGTCTGGGTCGCCGTCAGCGTTCTGTCGATCCTGCTGATGTTCGTGCTGCCGGGCGACGTCGCCTGGCCGCTGAACACGGTCATCCCGGCGGGGACGTCCGTTGCCGCGATGGCCGTGGCCGTGGTGACGGCCTACCGGGAGGCCGCCAGGATCCGCGCCGGACGCTCCGGGGGTGCGCAGCACCCCCGAGACGGGTCCTGACGTCCCTTCCCGCGTGCCCGACAGGAGGGCGTCGGCGGAGGGTCAGCTCAGGAGCTTCAGCGCGGAGCGCGGAGCCTGGTTGGCCTGGGCCGCGATCGAGGCCTGGGCCTGGAAGGCGATCTGGTCGCGGGTGGCCGCGGCCGCCTTCTCGGCCGCCGCGGTGTGGCCACGCCGGGACTCCGAGGCGGACAGGGCACCGATCGCCGTGTTGAGGCTGCTGATCGCGTGCTCGAAGTGGTTCCGGATGGCGCCGAGTTTCGCCCGGGTGTCCGAGATCGCCTGGATGGCCGTGTCGACGGAAGTGACCGCGGCATGGGCGGCCGCGGCGTTCGAGGTCCGGTCGCCGGGGCTCGTGGTGTCGACCAGCGACGCGGAACCCAGGTCGAGGGCGGCCGTGTCCACGATGCCCCGGCCCGTGCTGAGCTGCCGGCCGATGCCGGCGGTCTCGGCTCGCAGGACGCCGGAGGAGGCTCCGCCCAGCGGCTCGCCGGCGCCGGAGGCGATGCTGACGATCCGGTCGAGCTCCCCCCTGAGCTGGATGAACTGCTTGTCGGCCGCCTGCTGCTCCCTGGGGTCGCGGGTGCCGCCGTCGGCGGCGGCCTGGGTGGCGAGCCCGCGCATGTGCTGGAGGACGGAATGGGCCTGGGCGAGCGCCTCCTCGACGGTCTGCACGATCGAGATGCCGTCCTGGGCGCTGCGCACGGCCGCTCTGAGATCGTCGGCCCGCGTGTTCGCGGGCGCGGACGACTCCGCGGCGGCGCTCACCGGCGGCACGGCTCCGAGGCCGCCGGGCGGCCCCTCCGGCGGCCTCGGAGCCGTGCCGCCCGCCGGTGAGCGGTGATGGACGTTCTCCGTCCCGATGTGCTGGTTGATCCGCAGCCCCATGACATCCTCCTGATGAGGGCTGTGCCGACCGGTCCGTGGTCGGCTCTGCCACCGTTATCGGCGGTGGCCGGGGAGCCTTTAGGTTTCCTGACGGGAGTTTTTCGGGTTTTTCTGAGCGGATGCCCTCAGGGGGGCGCGGCCGGCCGTCAGGCGGTGGGATCGAGGATACCGAGGCTCACCAGGGCGATGATGGCGACGCCGAGCAGGACGCGGTAGATCACGAAGCCGGTGAAGCGGTGGGTGCTGATGTACTTCAGGAACCAGGCCACCGCCGCGTAGCCGACGATGAAAGAGATCACGGTGGCCAGGATGGTCGGTCCCCAGGCGGGCGCCGCGCCCTCGCCGATCTCGAACAGCTCCAGCACGCCGGCGCCCAGCACGGCGGGGATGGCCAGCAGGAAGGAGTACTTGGCGGCCTCCTCGCGGCGGTAGTCGAGCAGCAGGCCCGCGGTGATCGTGCCGCCCGAGCGGGAGACGCCGGGGATCAGGGCCAGGGACTGGGCGAAGCCGTAGACGACGGCGTGGGTGAAGCTGAGGTGCCGCTCCAGGGTGAGCTTGGTGCGGGCGGTGCGGTCGGCGAACCAGAGGATCAGGCCGAAGACGATCAGCGTGACGCCGATCAGGCGCAGGTCCCGGAAGACCGTCTCGATGCTGTCCTTGAAGAGCAGGCCGAGGACGAGGATGGGGAGCGTGCCGACGATCACGTACCAGCCCATCCGGGCGGCGTGATGGCCGCGCAGCGCGGGAGTCCACAGCGCCCGGGTCCAGGTGGAGATGATCTCCCAGATCTCCTTGCGGAAATAGATGAGCACCGCCGTCTCGGTGCCGAGCTGGATCACCGCGGTGAACGCGGCTCCCGGGTCCTTCCAGCCGAAGAACGCCGACACCACCCGGATGTGGGCGCTGGAGGAGATCGGCAGGAACTCCGTCAGTCCTTGAAGGATCCCGAGGACCACCGCTTCAAACCAGCCGATCAACGTGGACACCTTCCGTCCCAGCGCGTGCGTGACCTACGCGAGGCTAGCGGAGGAAGCAGAAGCGTGTGACTCGGCCATCCGGCCGATCGAAGTCATCCGGCGGGGAGAGAGCCGGCGCGTGAGAGCCACGCGGTGATCGCCGTCACCCCCCCGCCGTCACCGTCTCGCCTGTCCCCGGTCGAGAGGGCCCCACTCGTCGCACCCCTGCCTGTCGACGAGCTCGCCGGCCTCCTTCATCACCGCCTCGTCGACGATGGCCACCACTTCGCGGCACTCGATGAGGGGCTCGTTGTCGGGGCCGCGGCCCACCTCCTCGCCGGACAGGACCCATGCCTTGACCCCGGGCCCTCGTTCCCGGCGCAGGTGGGAGTAGTCGTGCAAGCGGCGGGCGGCCCACAGCCGGATCGGCCGCTCACCCCACCAGTCCTCGACGTCCAGCGGGTTGGCGGACAGGCCGGGCAGCTCCGCGCCGGTGAGGGAGTCGCGGCTGCCGCCGTTGGCGCGGTCGCCGTCCAGGTCCCTGGACCACCGGATGAACAGTCCCCGCCGCTCGCCGAGCAACGCCGCCAGCTCTCGCAGACTGGTGATGACGGACGGTTCGGAGCCCATGTTCACCTCGTTTCCCCCGGGCCGTAGGGTTCTCGGTTCCCTCGCGCGAGCAGCTCACACACGGCGGCGGGGTTCGGTGGCCGGCGGCCGGGACCGGCCTGCGCGGTCCCGGCCGCCGACCCGCCGAGGTCTACTGGTTGCCCTTCGCGGCCGAGATGTCGGCCAGCGCCGAACCGGAGTCGCGGTCGATCGCCAGGTCGCCGATGCTCACGATGCCGACGGCCCTGTCGTTCTCCACCACCGGCATCCGGCGGACGGCCTTGGAGCGCATCAGCTGCACGACCTGTTCGATGCTGGTGTCGGGCCCGACCGTCACGAGGTCGTCGCTGCAGGCGTCCCGGACCGGCGTTTCGGGGCCCTTGTCCTCGGCCACGATGCGGACGGCGATGTCGCGGTCGGTCACGATCCCGGTGATCACACCGTCGTTGGTGATGATCACGGCCCCGGTGTCCTCGTCGCTCATGATCTTGGCCGCCACGGATACGGGCTGGTTCGCGTCGATCGTCATCGGGTCGGCCGTCATCACGTCGGCCACGGTCTTGCTCATGAGATCCCCCTTTGCTTGTGATGGAGACTCTTACCCCACACGAAACGGACAAACGGCTGGATTTATCCCAACTTGGTAATCCCTGGGAGTCCCGCCCGGGGTGCCGGGCGGGACGGAGGGACGGGAGGTCAGGCCGGGTGCGGCGGCTGCTGGTCCGGAGGCACGCCGCCGCCCTCCCCGCCGCCCTTGTTGCCCTTGTCCATGCCGTGCGGACGACCCCCGGAGGCCGAGGAGCCGCTGGGGCTCTCCGGCATCACGTCGAGGTTCTCGTCGTTCGTCGGAGCACCTCCGGACCTGCGGAGCTCGGGCTGCTGTGGTTGCGTCATGACCCCTCCTTCTCGTGGAAACAGGACGATTCCCTGAGGGGTGGGAGTGAATCCGGAACTTGTGCTTCTTACGGTATGAAATCGGACAATGAGGGCATGGAGGGGTTATGACGATGCCGGAGGAAAGCAGCCCGAAAACCGATGACAACGACCCCCTCCTGGAGTCCGTCGCCGAGCGGGGCCAGGGCGCAGAGGAGGCCGGGCCCGAGGAGGACGAGGACCTTGAGGACCTTCAGTGACCGTCGGCCGGTGACTCGCGGCCGGTGAATCCGCAGGCCCTCGGCCGCTCTGCCGGCGGCCGGTACGGCCGTGCCCGCGAAGGGCACGGCCGCCTCGCGGCCTACTACCGGGTGATCTTTACGTCGTCCACCCCGGCCTCGACCAGCGAGGCCCCGGAGGCGTCGGCCGCCTCGACCAGGATCCGGACGCTCTGCCCCGCGAACGCGGAGACGTCGACCTCGGCCGAGCCCCAGGCGCCGTTGCGGTTGGCAGCCGCGCCGAGCTGCTGGAACACCTGGGTCGTGGTCGAGCCGACGACCTTCACGCGCAGGAAGTCGGCGCTGGAGGAGTTGGACCCGTGCGCCAGGTACCACGAGAAGCCGAGCTTGAGCGTGCCGCCGGCCGGCAGGGTGACCGGTGGTGACTGGACGCTGGTGACGCCGCCGTCGACGTCGTAGGCGCCCGCCGAGGAGCCGGCCAGGCGGCCGGTGACCAGGTCGTTGACCCCGCTGACGGTGGTGCCGAGCTGCTTGGTCCCGCTGGAGGAGGTGGCCGCCGGGTCGCCGCGCTCCCACTGGCCGAGGGTGGCGGTGTCGGTGCCGGACGGGTTGACGGTCCAGCCGGTCGCCGTCTCGAAGGTGTCCTGCCAGACGACCGCGGGCGGGGTCGTGGTGGCGATCGTCCACACCGCGTAGGCGATGGCGTCGGAGTTGCGGTCCAGCGCGGTGTCGTTGATGTTGGTGATGGTGTCGCAGGAGCGGTGGTAGCAGCGGTCGAACGCCTGGCCCGCCGTACCGCCCCACAGGCTCGCCTGTGCGCTGGACTTGATGCCCTCCGCCCCGGTGAACGTGCCGCCCGCCGGGATGCCGACGGCGATGAACGGGCCGTAGTCGGAGCGGCCGTCGAAGTCCGTTCCCCGCGTCGGCACGCCGATCGAGGTGAAGTAGTCCTGGAGCGTCCTCTCCAGCTGCGCGGAGCCCGCGGGGCCGGGACCCGAACCGGTGCCGTCGGAGTTGTCCCCGTCGTAGATGAAGTATCCGGGGTTGGGGGAGCCGACCATGTCGAAGTTCAGGTAGCCCTTGACCTTCGCGCGCTCGGTGGCCGGGAGGTTGTTGACGTAGTACTGCGAGCCGCGCAGGCCCAGTTCCTCGGCGCCCCACCAGGCGAAGCGCAGGTGCTTGGCCGGGGTGAGCCCCTGCCGGGCGACCTCCAGCGCGGTCTCCAGGATGGCGGCGCTGCCGGAGCCGTTGTCGTTGATGCCGGGTCCGGAGGACACGCTGTCGAGATGGGCGCCGACCATGAGGACGTCGTTGGGGTCGCCGCCGGGCCAGTCGGCGATGACGTTGTAGCCGGTCGCGCCGTTGTAGGTGAACGACTGCAGGGTGGTGCTGAAGCCCGCGCCGTCGAGCAGCCCCTTGACGTAGTTGGCCGAGGCCAGGTAGCCGGGACGGCCGTGCGCGCGGTTGCCGCCGTTGGCGGTCGCGATCGACTGGAACTGGGACAGGTGCGCCTTGACGTTCGCGAGCGAGATGTCCGGCGCCGCCGCCGCTGACGCGGTCGGTGGCGAGAGGGTCAGGGGAATGGTCAGGATCGCTGCCATGCCGATGGACCGGAGAATTCGCATGATGCTCCTCGGGTCGGAGGTGGGGGGTCCCCCGAGCGGCGCGCGCCCCCTCGGCCGGGGGTGCGCGCCGTACGGCGTGGTGGTGCGCGGGCGGCGGGCCCTCGCGGCCGGATACGGCTCGCGCGGCCCCGCCACCCGGGACGGGCCGGTCTTACGGCCCTGTCGTGCCCGGCGTGCTACTTGGCCTCGTCACCGTGCGAGTGCCGCGCCGGGGCGACGGCGGCGGACTTCGCCTTGGCGGTGGTGGCGGCGTTGCGGTCGGGGATGGTGGACAGGTCGAAGGCGAAGAACGCCGACGTGTAGGCGACGGCCTTGGAGTTGCGCTCCAGCGCGGCGTCGCTGATGTTGGCGATGGTGTCGCAGGCGGCGTGGTAGCAGGGGTCGAAGGCGACGCCCGCGGTGCCGCCGAACTTCGCGGCCTGCTCGGCCGTCTTGATGTCCTCGGCGCCGGTGAAGATGCCGCCGGAGGGGATGCCGTTGGCGATGAACGGGCCGTAGTCGGAGCGGCCGTCGAAGTCGGTGCCCTCGAACGGCAGGCCGCGCTTGGCGTAGAACGCCTCCAGGCGCTTCTCGATCGCGGCGGAGCCCTCCGGGCCGGGGCCCGCGCCCTCGGCGTCGGAGTCGTCACCGTCGTAGAGGAAGGTGGCGTCGTTCGGGGAGGCCACCATGTCGAAGTTCAGGTAGAGCCGGATCTTGTCCTTCTCGGCCTGGGAGAGTCCGGCCACGTACTGCTCGGAGCCGAGCAGGCCCAGCTCCTCGGCGCCCCAGAAGGCGAAGCGCAGCTTGTACTTGGTGGGCACGTAGGCCATCTTCAGCGCGGTCTCCAGGACGGCCGCGGTGCCGGAGCCGTTGTCGTTGATGCCCGGGCCCTCGGACACGCTGTCCAGGTGGGCGCCGGCCATCACGATCTCGCCGCTCTTGCCCCAGCGGGAGTCGGCGATGAGGTTCCTGGTCTGGCCGACCGTGGTCTTGGCGTCCACCTTCAGGCGCACCGTCGTGTTCGGGCTGTCGGCCAGGTCCAGGCCGACGGCGGTGCTGGCCATCACGATCGGGAAGCCGAGGCGCCACTCGACGATGTCGAACTCCAGCGGGTCGGTACGGCCCGGCTGGCCCTCGTTGAAGAAGATCACACCGGCCGCTCCCGCCTCCTTGGCGTTGGTGGCCTTGTCGACGAACGGGCAGGTGCCGCGCTGGATCAGCGCGATCCGGCCGGGGACGAACCCGGCGAAGTCGGCGTCCTCGCAGCCCGCGGTGGAGGTGTTGGGCGTCGGCGGCACCGGGATGACCGCGTCGACGACCTGGATCTGCGCCGTGACGTCCCCGCCGTTGGAGGAGTGCACGGTCACGAAGTCGGTGGGGTTGGTATAGGTCTTCGCCTCGGGGGCGGTCTGCTGCAGGACCGAGGGGGAGAACTCCTCCCACTTGACCGGGAACTCGACGTCGGTGGTCGAGGTCCGGTAGCCGGCCTTGCGCAGCTTGTTCTGCACGTAGGTGAGCGAGGCGTCGTAGCCCGGTGTGCCGGCGGCGCGGTTGCCGCCGTTGGCGGTGGCGATCGCCTGGAACTGGTCCAGGTGTTTCTTGACGTTCTTACCCTTGATCTTGTGGGCGACGGCGTTGGCCAGAACGTCGGGGATATCGACCGCGGCCGCGCTCGCCTGCGGGGTGAAGGCGAGGGGAAGTGCGAGGGCCGTGGCGAGGGTGAGGCCTCGGACCATGCCGCGTCGGAATCTCAAGCGCATGAACGCTCCTCGGGAGTATTACGTGGGGGGTCCCCATTCCGTACTAAGGCGGAACGTACCGTCATCAATCACCTTCGCCTAGGGGAAATCGTGGAGATTCGCGAATAGTTATGGAGCCCGAGTGATCGCAGTGGACGATGCGCTGTGGAATCCGACCCTGACAGGGTTTTCTCAGGGATCCACCGGGAACGGGAGTCTCTTCGCCCTTCGTTCTACCGGGTGAGAAACCACGATCCGGGGAGACAAGACATGCACCGCTCGAGAAACCACAAGATCATCGCCGGCGTCTGCGGCGGCATCGCGGAGAGCCTCGGCTGGTCCCCCACGACCGTGCGGGTGCTGTGGTTCCTGCTCTCGCTGTTCCCGGGACCCCTCTGGGTGGCCTACGTCCTGATGTGGATCTTCGTTCCGAAGGCGTCGGTGAGCACCGCCGAGCCGTACTCCACGCGCCTTCGGTGACCGTCCGGCGCCGGTCGCCCGCACGGGCGGCCGGCTGAGCCGCCGTGGTCCGGCCGGTGGGGACGGGAGCGGCCGACGCCGCTCCCGCTCCCCGCGATCGCCCCCCGCGGTCAGCGGCCCAGCCCGGCGTCCCTGGCCCGGACGATGGCCTCGGCGCGGTCGGCGACGTGCAGCTTGGCGAAGATGTTCGAGACGTTGTTGCGCACCGTCTTCGGCGACAGGAACAGCGCTGAGGCGATCTGCGCGTTCGACCGCCCCGCGGCGACGAGTGAGAGGATCTCCCGTTCCCTGGGGGTGAGCTGCGGGAAGACGGCCTCGTCCGGGGCCGCCGTGACGCCGGTGAAGAAGTCGGCCACGCGGCGGGCCATGCCGGGACCGAAGATCACCTCCCCGTGGGCCACGGCGGTGATCCCGCGGACGATCTCGGCCTGCCCGGCGCCCTTGAGCAGGTAGCCCCGCGCGCCCGCGCGCATCGCGGAGAACAGCGTGGCGTCCTCCTCCGACATCGTCAGCACCACGATCCCGATGTGCGGGCTCGCGGCGGTGATCCGCCTGGTGGCCTCGATGCCGTCCAGGACCGGCATGCTCACGTCCATCACCACGATGTCCGGTTGCAGCTCGACGGCCCGTTCCACGGCCTCGAGCCCGTTCGCGGCCGTGCCCGCCACCTCGATGCCCGGAATCGAGCCGAGCAGCAGGGCGAGGCCGTCCCGGTAGACCGGGTGGTCGTCGGCCAGCAGTACCCGGATCGCCTCGTCAGACATCTGCGACCTCCATCGCCCGTCCGGCCGGGAGCCGCGCCCTGACCAGGGTCCCGCCCTCCGGGGGGCAGCCGACCTCGCAGTCGCCGCCCAGTTCGATCGCGCGCTCGCGGAGCGAGAGCATGCCGACGCCGGCGGTCACGTCCGGCCTGATGCCCGAGCCGTCGTCGCGTACCGTCACGTCGAGGCTCCCGTCCCGCGCGGCGAGTGTGATCTCGCACCGTGCGGCGCCCGAGTGCCTGGCCACGTTGGCCAGCGCCTCCGACACAATACGGTAGGCCGCGACCTCCACCGCCGCGGGCAGCCTCTCCAGCGCTCCCTCGCCGCCGACCACGACGTCCAGCGCGGGGGAGCGGAAGCGGTCCGCCTGCTGCTCGATCGCGCGCAGCAGGCCCAGCTCGTCCAGGGCGGGCGGCCGCAGGTCGTGCACCAGCCTGCGCACGTCGTTCAGGACGCCACCGACGTCGGCGGCCGTCTGCGCGAGGATGCGGTCGGCCCGGTCGGGTGCGGTCGCGGCCAGGTTCCTGGCGGCCTCGATGCGCAGCGCCACCGCGCCGAGGCTGGGGCCGAGGCCGTCGTGCAGGTCGCGGCGGAGCCGGCGCCGCTCCTCCTCGCGGGCCACGACCAGCCGGGCGCGGATGCGCTGCAGGTCGGTGCTGAGCTCGCTGGCGCGCGCCGCCGCCGCGGCCTGCCGTACGAGGTCGCCGAGGAGCCGCTGGTCGCGCTCCGTCAGGTCGGTGCGGCACAGCAGCAGCCGGCCCACCACTTCGCCCCGGTAGGCCACCGGCAGCGTCACCGAGGGGCCGCGCGGCGAGCCGTGCTCCACCACGGAACGGCTCCCGCCCGGCTGTTCGATCTCGACCCTGATGTAGGACAGCCGGAACGCCTCGGTCAGCGTCGCGGCCACCGCGAGGAGCTGCCGGTCGGGGTCGGCGGCCAGCTCCAGTCGCTCCGCCAGGGTCGAGACCGCCGCGTACGGGTCGTCCCGGGTCCCGCGCACCAGCCGCCTCACCACCCGCGCCAGCCGGGTGCGCAGCGGTGCGTAGAGCACCGCGACGATCGCGATCGCGGTCAGCGCGGAGTCCCGCTCGCCGAGCACCCGCCCGGCCGCGGTGAACACCGCGACGTCGACCAGCACGACCATGCCCGCCAGGAGGGCGTAGGTCACGGTGGCCGACAGCAGCCGGTCTACGTCGTAGAGCCGGTACTTGGTGACCGCGACGAGGACGGCGGCGGAGGTGACGGCGATGGACAGCCCGAACAGCAGCGTCGGGAGCTGCGGAGGCACCCGGAACGGCAGCAGCAGCACGAGCATGTCCACCAGTGCCGCCCACATCAGCCAGCGGATCTGGGCCCGCCGCTCCCGGCCCGCGGCCCGGTAGCGGTGCACCGTCACCGCGAAGGGCACCACCAGGCTCACCAGGGCGCCGACGTAGGCGATCCGCAGCGCGGGCTCCCAGAACGCGTACGGCAACGCGACGACGAAGGGGTCGAGATCCAGCCGGGCGATCTCCGGCGGCAGCGCGGCCGCGTGGAAGCGCACCAGCACCGCCGCCGGAGCCGTCACCAGCAGCAGCGTCAGCAGCCCGGTCAGCGCGAGGCTCGCCAGCGACAGCCCGCGCCACAGTCGGGCCGCGGGCAGCCGCCCGTCGGGGAACAGCAGGATGAGCACCGGCAGCGCGAGCATCAGCGACGCCCCGAAGCGGGCGTAGAACCAGTAGGCCGCCGAGGCCCCCGGCGCGCCGGGCGACACGTAGACGGCGTGCACCGCCCAGCTCGAGGCGAGGGCGTCGAGCATCCACAACATCCCGAACCCGGTCATGACCCAGGCCACGGGGTGGCGCGGCAGCCGGTGCAGCAGCAGGACGCCGGGCACGAGCTGCGCCAGCCCGGCGAGCGTGGTCGGCCAGCCGGGCTCCAGCTGGGCGGAGGCGGGGATCCGCACGTGCGCGCCCCTGACGTCCAGCGCCACGGTCGCCGCCGCCGTCACCGCCGCGATCGCGGCCGCGGCCATGGCCGGAGCCGAAGCCGAAGCCGGAGTCAAGGCCGGCCGGATGCCTCCCGTGTTCGTCACAACATGCATTACACCCGATTTGTGGCGATATGTCCCGGGACTCCTGTCCCGCTCGCCGTCCCGGGGCACGTCCCGGAACGTCGGGGCGCCGGACTCTGCCGGCCCGGGGCGCGCCGCGCCGAACCTGGTTCCACGAGGGCGCACCCGGCGCCCCGGAAAGGATCCGATCCCCATGGACGCTCGTGTCAGCACCTCTCCGGCCAGGGCCCGCACCGACGTGCCCGCCGACCCGCCCGCCGGCGGGATGCCGCCGTCCGTCGCGCCGGGCACCGTCCGTCGCCTCGGCCTCACCCTCACCGCCGGCGCGACGCTCTGGGCGACGAGCATCTTCCTGTACGGGACCACGGCCGGCGGTTTCGAGGGGCGCGTGGGCGACCTGACCGGGCTGGCCTTCCAGTTCGGCGTGTTCGCCCTGCTCACCGCGCAGGCCAGGACCATGGCGACCGGCGTCACGTGGTTCGCCCGGAACATGCTGAAGGTCGAGGCGGTCCTGCTGGCGCTCGCCTCCGTCTGGTCGCTGCTGCACGGGGTGCTGCCCGACGCCCACCGGGACAGCGCGTGGCTGGCCGCCCTGGACGCGTTCTGGCCGCTGTCCATGCTCGGCATGTTCGTGATCGGTGTGAAGCTCGCGGTGGCGGGGCGGTGGCGCGGGCCGCTGCGCTGGTGGCCGCTGCTCGCCGAGAGCTGGGCGGTGGTGACCGTCCCGGTGTTCGCCGTGTTCGGCGACGACGTCTCGCGCTGGGTCGGCGGCGCCCACCTGCTCGTCGGCTACGCGGCCCTCGGCGCCCTCCTCGCCTGGCGTCCCGGGCTCGCGCTCCCGCGGCGGTGACGGGGCGTCTCCCGGGTCCCGGGACGGGGAGACTCCCGCGGAAAATAGACTCGGGGCATGAGGCAACGCCCCCTGTCCCTGATCCAGGACGACCTGGTCGACTACGAGAAGGCCATGGAGCGGATGGCCGACCTGGTCGGCGAGCGGCAGCGCGACGAGCGGCCGGACACGCTCTGGCTGCTCAGCCACCCCCAGGTCTACACCGTCGGCAGGCGCACGCTGGAGCAGCACCTGCCCGACCCGTCCCGCGGCATCCCCGTCGTGAGCACCGGGCGCGGCGGGCAGCTCACCTACCACGGCCCCGGCCAGCTGGTCGGCTACCTGATCGTCAAGCTCGGCGAGGGCGAGGGGATCGTCGACTACGTGCGCGAGGTCGAGCTCCGGCTCGTCCGCGCCCTGGCCGAGCTGGGCGTCCCGGCCGAGCGCCGGGACACCCCGCCCGGCTCGGAGCTGCTCACCGGGGTGTGGACGACCGGGACCGGCCGGAAGATCGTCTCGATCGGCATGCGCCAGAGCCGGAGCGTCACCAGCCACGGGTTCGCCCTCAACGTCGACGGCGACCTGTCCCCGTGGGACTGGGCGGTGCCGTGCGGCATGCCCGAGGTGGACATGACCTCGCTGGCCCGGGAGACCTCCGCCGTACCGATGGACCGGGTGCGGGCCGCGGTGGCGGAGGCCTTCGAGGCCGGCTGACGGGCGAGGGGAGCGCTCAGCCGACGGGCTTGACGTCCCCCTCGGGCACCTCGTCGATCGTGCGGCGCGGCCCGGTGAACCAGTGCCGGGCCGACAGCCTCCACCACAGGCCCACGGCCAGGACCATCACGCCGACCACGATCGGCGCGTAGTTGACCGCGGTCCAGGTGAAGCCCTCACCGAACGGCACCGCCTGCGGGACCAGCGGCATGATGAAGTAGACCGACACGACCGCGATCTCGACGATCGCGATCCAGCACATCACCTTGTACTTCGAGCCCAGCGTCCACGGTCCGGGTTCGAAGCGGTCGCCCATCCGCAGCCGGAGCCAGATCGGGATCAGGAACGCGAGGTAGAGCCCGATGACCGCGACCGAGACGACCGCGTAGAACGCCAGCGGCAGCCCGTTCGGCGCCTCGTAGAGCGCCGGCAGGGTGAGGATCAGCGCGGCCGTGCAGCCGAAGACGATCGCGTTGACCGGGGTGCGGTTGGCGTCCACCCGCGACCACAGCCGCCAGCCGGGGATGGCGCCGTCCCGGGCGAAGGCGTAGGTCATCCGGGACATCGAGGTCACGCAGCTCATGCCGCAGAAGAACTGGCCGACGGTGGAGATCGCGAAGATCGCGGTGGCCAGGTTGCCGGGGAGCGCGGACTCGAAGATGGCGCCCACGAAGCCGCCCGCCGCGTTGACCGCCTCGACGTCGGTGGCGGCGAAGAGGAAGGCCAGCAGCAGGATCCAGCCGCCGATGGCCGAGTAGAAGATCGACTGCCAGAGGCCCCTGGCGGCGGCGGTGGAGGCGCCCTGGGTCTCCTCCGACACGTGCGCGCACGCGTCGAAGCCGGTGATCGTGTACTGCGTCAGCAGGAAGCCGAGCGGCAGCACGTAGAACCAGTAGGAGGAGTCGGAGAAGCCGGAGTTGTTGATCGTCTCGGTGAAGACGAACGACATCGACTGGTGCGAGTCCGGGCCGAAGACCAGGATGAGCACGACCGCGGCCGCGCCGAACACGTGCCAGTAGACGGAGACGTTCTGCAGGACCGAGATCAGCCGGTGGCTGTAGACGTTGATCAGCGCGTGCAGGACCAGGATCACCGCGAACAGGATGAAGGTGTTGCCGAGCGAGACCTCGAAGCCCTCGGCGAACCGGTTGATCGTGATGTTCATGAACGTCGCGCAGCCGTAGTCGACCGAGGCGGTCACCGCGATCAGGCCGATGAGGTTGAACCACCCGGTGAACCAGCCGTGGACCGGCCTGCCCATCTTCGCGGCCCACCAGTAGATGCCGCCCGCGGTGGGATAGGCCGACACCAGCTCCGACATGCACAGGCCGATGATCAGAATGAAGATCGAGATCAGCGGCCAGCCCCAGGAGATGGCGATCGGCCCGCCGTTGTTCCAGGCCTGGCCGAAGGTGGTGAAGCATCCGGCCAGGATCGAGATGATCGAGAAGGAGATGGCGAAGTTCGAGAAGCCGCTCCAGGTGCGGGAGAGCTCCTGCTTGTAGCCGAGTTCAGCGAGTCGTTTCGCGTCCTCGTCCGCCGGGGTCGGCTCGGTCATTCAAGCCTCCTTGCGTTTCTTGCGTTGTGCGGGGGGTGGGGAACCCGGGGCGCGAGCCCCGGACGTCGTCGATCAGCCGCCCGAAGCCCGGATCGTCCAGGTCCCGTACGGCCTGCGCGAACTTGTCGGCCGCCTCGGCCTCGTAGTCGAAGTCGGCGGCGGCCGCCTGCTCCCTCAGCAGCCCGTGGTGGACGGAGAACCAGAGGGTCCAGGTGAGGTTCGACATGATGAGGTTGAGCCGGACCCGGGCCTCCAGTCGTGGGCTGTCCTCGCCGAAATAGGCCCGGCTCAGTTGGCAGGTGAGGTCGGGGTCGTAGTCCGCCTCCGCGGCGATGTCGCCCAGCTCGAAGGCCGGGTCGTTGTTCCCGGAGAGCTGGTAGTCGACGATCTTCACGTCCGCGCCGCAGCGGATGAAGTTCTCCGGCAGCAGGTCGTTGTGGCACGGTACGGCCGGCAGCGGGTCGGCCGCCAGCGCCCGTCCGATCTCGGCGGCCGCGGGCAGACTGTCCTCGTAACCGGTGGGGACGCGCAGGCCGTGGGCCCGGCAGAGGGCGAGGAACTCCTCCAGCTTCCGGAAGACGGAGAAGTCGTTGACGAAGCGGGGGCCGGCGTGCAGGCGGCGGCAGGCCGCCGCGACCGGTCCCGGCAGTGCGCGCACGGCGGGCGCGTCCAGGGTCGCGCCGTCGAGATACTCCAGCAGCAGGGCGCCGGGCATCCGGTGCAGGACCCGCGGGCCGACCCCGGCCTCGGCGGCCCGGAGGGTGTTGGCGATCTCCTGGTCGAGGGGGATGCCGAGCCCGGCGGCGGAGACGCGGGGGTCGAGGATCCGCAGCAGCCAGCGCTGCCCGTCGGCGGCGTCCATCCGGGAGATCCGGTGGCTGAGCCCGCCCTTGATGGGCGTCTCGGCGACGGGCTGCCCGGCCCATTCGCGGACGGCTCCGAGGACGGCTTCGTGGACGGCGGTGAGGACATCTGGCATGCCGGGCTCCTTTGGCCTACCTTCAGACCATTGATCCGATTCTGCGGACGAGTCGTTACAGAGAGGTTCCGGTCTTGAAACTTCCCGACTCCGCGCGGGCCGTCGTGATCGGCGGCGGGGTGGCCGGCTGCAGCGTCGCCTACCATCTGGCGAGGCTCGGCTGGGGCGAGGTGCTCCTGGTCGAGCGGCACGAGCTCACCGAGGGCACCACCTGGCACTCGGCCGGGTTCGTGGGCCAGCTCCGCTCCACCGTCACCCAGACCAAGATGATCATGTATTCGGCCGGCCTCTACCCCGAGCTGGCCGAGCTCACCGGCCTCGACCCCGGCTGGCGGGGGGTCGGCGGGCTCCGCCTGGCGACCACGCCCGAGCGGGTGGAGGAGTCGCTGCGCCTGGCCGGGGCCGCCGAGACCTACGGGCTGGACCTGGAGGTGCTCTCCGGCGCGCGGGCGGGGGAGCTGTCGCCGCTGCTGGAGGTCGCGGACGTGCGGGCCGCGCTCTGGTTGCCGGGCGACGGCTGGCTCGACCCGGCGCTGCTGGCCAGGGCGCTGGCGGCGGGGGCGGAGAAGCTGGGCGTGCGGATCCGAACCGGGACCGAGGTGGTCGGCCTCGACGTCGTGAACGGCGGGATCGCGGGGGTGCGGCTGGCGGCCGGTGCGGGGCGGGAGGGGGCGGGAGGAGCGCAGCCGGACCGGGAAGAGTGGACGGTCCGGGCCGACGTCGTCGTCATCGCCGCCGGGGCGGCCAGCGGGCGGGTCGGGCGGCTGGCGGGGGTGGACATCCCGGTCGTTCCGATCAAGCACCAGTACGTCGTCACCGAGCCTTTCGGGGTCCCCTCATCCATGCCCACGGTCAGGGACCCGGACAACATCGTCTACTTCAGGGAGGAGGCCGGCGGGATCCTCGTCGGGGGGTACATCCGGACCCCCGAGGTCTGGGACACGCCCGCGCCGCTGGCCGAGCCCCGGACGCTGTTCCCCGCCGACATGCCGAAATTCCAGGAGTCGTGGGAGTCGGCGACCCGGAGGGTCCCGGCGCTGGGCCGTACCGGGATCGCGAAGGCGGTGCACGGCCCCGAGGCGTTCACCCCGGACGGAGAGTTCCTGCTGGGCGAGACCGCGGTGCGCGGCCTGTGGACGGCGGCCGGGTTCTGCGTGCACGGCCTGGCCGCGGCGGGCGGCGTGGGCAAGGTCATGGCCGAGTGGATCGTGGACGGCTCCCCCGAGTACGACGTCTTCGGCATGGACCTGCGCCGCTTCGGCGGCCATGCCCGTTCCGCGTCCTGGGCCCGGGCCAGGGCCCTGGACTCCTACTCGAAGTACTACGACATCGTCTACCCGGGCGAGGAGCGCACGGCCGCCCGCCCGCTGCGCCGCTCTCCCGCGTGGGTGCGGCACGCGGAGCTGGACGCGGCGTTCGGCGAGAAGGCGGGCTGGGAGCGGGTCAACTGGTTCGGGTGCAACGCCGCGCCGGAGCCGGTGGCCGGTGCGGACGGCACGACGGCCGCCCCGCCGGACAGCGCTGCGGAGACCCGGCCGCTCGGCTGGGCCGGGCGGGTCTGGTCGCCCGCCGTACGGGCCGAGTGCCTGGCCACGCGGGACGCGGCCGGGCTGTTCGACCAGACCTCGTTTGCGAAGCTGGAGGTCGCGGGGCCCGGAGCCCTCGAAGGGCTCCAGCGGGCCTGCGCCGGGCGGCTCGACCGGCCCGTCGGCTCGGTCGTCTACACCCAGTTGCTGAACGCGCGCGGCGGCATCGAGGCCGACCTGACCGTCACCCGGCTGGCCGCCGACCGCTTCCGCCTGGTCACCGGGACCGCCTTCGGCGTGCACGACGCCGCCTGGCTGCGCGGCCACGGCCTGGAGGTCCGCGACGTCACCTCGGCGTACGCCTGCTACTGCCTGTGGGGTCCGCGTGCCCTGGACATCCTCGGCGAGCTCTCGCCCGACGACCTGACCTTCGGTTACCTGAAGGCCCGGGAGATCAGCGTGGGCAGCGTCCCGGTGCTGGCCCAGCGGGTGACGTTCGTCGGCGAGTTCGGCTGGGAGCTGTACTGCCCCGCGGAGTACGGCCTGACGCTCTGGGACGCGCTCATGGAGGCGGGCGCGCCGTACGGCATGCGCCCGGCCGGGTACCGGGCGATCGACTCGATGCGCCTGGAGAAGGGCTACCGGGTCTGGGGCCTGGACATCACCCCGGAGACGACCCCGCTGGAGGCGGGCCTGGGCTTCGCGGTGGCCCGGGACAAGGAGTTCCTCGGCAGGGAGGCGCTCGCGGAGCCCTCCCGCACGCTCTTCTGCCTGGTCCTCGACGATCCCCGGCAGGTCTGCCTGGGCGGCGAGCCGGTACGGCTCGGCGGCGAGCCCGCCTCCCGCGTGACGAGCGGCGGGTACGGCCACCGGGTGGACCGCTCGATCGCCTACGCCTACCTGCCCTCCGGAACCGCCCCGGGCACCCGGGTCCAGGTCGGCGTCACCGGGACCTGGGTGGACGCCGTCGTCGCCGTCGAACCCCTCTACGACCCGGCCGCCGAGCGGGTCAGGAGGCTCCCGGCCTGAGCGCGCCGCGCCGCCGGCCGCCGCCGGGTGATCCGTTCCACATACCCCCCGGGGGTTGCGAAACGAAGAGAGGTGTGGCACTCTAGGGGCATGAAGATACCCCATAGGGGTATCAACGAGGGGAGAGAAGATGAACGGCGCAACCAAGGTGGGCGCATACGTGCTCGGGCTGGCGGCGGTGTTCGGAGGGGCGCTGGGCGTCGGCCGGGTCGTCGGCCCGGTCGGGGAGACGCCGGCGGCGGCCTCCCACGACGCGGGTCACTCCGCGAGCCCGTCGAAGACCGGCGGGGAGGCGGAGAAGCCCGCGGTTCCGGGCGGCCTGCAGGTCTCGGCGGCCGGCTACACGCTGGTGCCCCGGACCGACGTCGTCGAACCGGGCAAGCCGGTGGACTTCCGCTTCTCGGTGACCGGGCCCGACGGCCGGCCGGTCACCCGCTTCACCCCGGAGCACGACAAGAAGCTGCACTTCATCGTGGTCCGCCGGGACCTGTCCGGGTTCCAGCACCTCCACCCGGAGGAGAAGGGCGGCGGGGTCTGGTCGGTCCCGCTGACCCTGCCCGAGGCGGGGGAGTACCGCGCCTTCGCCGACTTCGCCCCGGAGGGGGCGGACGGGATGACGCTCGGCATGGACCTGTCGGCCCCCGGCGACTACCGGCCCGAGCCGCTCGCCGCCCCGGTCCGCACCGCCGCCGTGGACGGCTACACGGTCGCCCTCGCCGGAGACCTGGCTCCCGGCCGGACGAGCAGGCTCACGCTCTCGGTGAGCAAGGACGGCAAGCCGGTCACCGATCTGGAGCCCTACCTCGGCGCCTACGGCCACCTGGTCGCACTGCGCGACGGGGACCTGGCCTACCTGCACGTCCATCCCGACGGCGAGCCCGGCGACGGGCGGACCGCGCCCGGCCCCGGCATCACCTTCTACGCCGAGGTGCCCAGCGCGGGGGCCTACCGCCTCTTCCTGGACTTCAAGCACGGCGGCACCGTGCGGACCGCGGAGTTCACCGCGACCGCCGGGACGGCCGCGGCCGTCCCGGCCGGCGAGGACGCTCCGGAGGCGGACGGGAGTCCTGCGACCGAGGACGCCGAGGCGACCCCGTCCCCGGAGGGCTCGCACGACCCCGGTGACCACGACCACTGACCAGGAAATACCCTACGGGGGTGAGGTGTTCATCGCGGCGGGGAAGCCACCGGCCGCGTCCGCCGCGAGGAGCGCCGCCCACCGGAGTCCATCCAGCCGGGCCCGTTCCCAGGGCCTCGGAACCGTCGATAGAAAGGCGAGAGCCATGACCGTCACCACCTACCGCGTCGAGGGTATGACCTGCGGCCACTGCGTCAGCTCGGTCACCGCCGAGGTGAGCAAGATCGAGGGCGTGACCGGGGTGAACGTCGACCTGACCGCCAAGCTGGTCACCGTGACCAGCGGCGCCCCGCTCGACGACACGGCCGTGGGCGCCGCGGTGGACGAGGCGGGCTACGAGCTGGCCGGCAGGGCCGGGGCCCCGGCCGAGGAGGCCGAGGCGGACGCCTGCTGCGGCTCGGGCTGCTGCTCCTGAGACCGGCCGGAAGGCCCGGTCCCCGGGACCCGGACGGCCTGCTCGTGAGCACCGCCGGCAGCACCGCCGGCAGCACTGTCAGCCGAGCAGGGTCCTCGCAGGGTCCTCCCTGTCCGCGGCCCCTGATCCCCGCCTCCTGGAAGCCGGGCTCCCGGGAGGCGGGGCGGGCCCCGATTACCCCCCGCGGCTCCGGGCCGCGCACCATTGAGAGACGAGTAACGGGAGAAGCGATGTCCATGACCACCACCAGGCCGCCCGCCGGCGGCGGCGAGATCGAGCTCGCCATCGGCGGCATGACGTGCGCCTCCTGCGCCAACCGGATCGAGCGCAAACTCAACAAGCTCGACGGCGTGAGCGCGACGGTCAACTACGCCACCGAGAAGGCCAAGGTCGTCTACACCGGGGACGTCAGCCCCGAGGACCTGGTCGCCGAGGTGGAGAAGGCGGGCTACAGCGCCGAGCTGCCCGCCGTGCGGCAGGAGAGCGGGGAGGAGGCGCAGGGCGGAGGCGACGAGCTCGCGCCGCTGCGGCAGCGCCTGACCGTCTCCGTCGTGCTGTCGGTCCCGGTGATCGCGATGGCGATGATCCCGGCGCTGCAGTTCACCCACTGGCAGTGGCTGTCGCTGGCCCTGGCCGGGCCGGTCGTGCTCTACGGCGGCTGGCCCTTCCACAAGGCCGCCTGGACCAACCTGCGCCACGGCGCCGCCACCATGGACACCCTCGTCTCGCTGGGCACGCTGGCGGCTTTCGGCTGGTCGCTGTGGGCGTTGTTCCTCGGCACGGCGGGCACGCCCGGCATGAAACACGGCTTCGCCTTCGCCCTGACCCGAGGCGACGGGGCAGGCAACATCTACCTCGAAGCCGCCGCCGGCGTGATCGCCTTCATCCTGGCCGGACGCTACTTCGAGGCCCGCTCCAAGCGGCGGGCCGGTGCGGCGCTGCGGGCGCTGCTGTCGATGGGCGCCAAAGAGGTCACCCTGGCCTCCGGGAAACGCGTCCCGGTCGACGAGCTCACCGTCGGCGACCGCTTCGTGGTCCGGCCCGGCGAGAAGATCGCCACCGACGGCGTGGTGGAGGAGGGCTCCTCGGCGGTGGACGCCTCCATGCTGACCGGCGAGTCGGTGCCGGTGGAGGTGCGGCCCGGCGACACCGTGGTCGGCGCGACCGTCAACGCCGGCGGACGCCTGGTGGTGCGCGCCACCCGCGTGGGCGCCGACACCCAGCTCGCCCAGATGGCCAGGCTGGTCGAAGACGCCCAGACCGGCAAGGCCCAGGTGCAGCGCCTGGCCGACCGCATCTCCGGGATCTTCGTCCCGATCGTGATCGCCCTGTCGGCGGCCACCTTGGGGTTCTGGCTGGGCACCGGTGAGGGGGCGGCCGCGGCCTTCACCGCCGCGGTCGCGGTGCTCATCATCGCCTGCCCCTGCGCGCTGGGCCTGGCCACCCCGACCGCGCTGATGGTCGGCACCGGCCGCGGCGCCCAGCTCGGCATCCTGATCAAGGGCCCCGAGGTGCTGGAGTCCACCCGCAGGATCGACACCGTCGTGCTGGACAAGACCGGCACCGTCACCTCCGGCACGATGACCCTCACCGGCGTCTTCACCGCCGAGGGCACCGACCGGCAGGAGGTGCTGCGCCTGGCCGGGGCGCTGGAGTCGGCCTCTGAGCACCCCATCGCCCAGGCGATCGCCCGCGCCGCGGCCTCCACCGCCGCGGTCGAGGACTTCGCCAACGTCGAAGGGCTCGGTGTGCAGGGCCTCGTGGACGGCCACGCCGTGCTGGTGGGCCGGCCGCGGCTGCTGGCCCAGTGGTCTCAGCACCTGCCCGCCGGTCTGGAGCGCGAGCTCGCCGCGGCGCAGGCCCGGGGCGAGAGCGCCGTGGCGGTCGGCTGGGACGGTGCGGCCCGCGCGGTGCTCACCGTCGCCGACGTGGTCAAGCCCACCTCGGCCGAGGCGATCGCCGCCCTGCGCACGCTGGGTCTGCGCCCGGTGCTGCTGACCGGTGACAACGAGACGGTGGCCCGTCAGGTCGCCGCCGCGGTCGGCATCGAGGAGGTGATCGCCGAGGTGCTGCCCGCCGACAAGGTGGAGGTGGTCAAGCGGTTGCAGGCCGAGGGCCGTACGGTCGCGATGGTCGGTGACGGTGTCAACGACGCCGCCGCGCTGGCCCAGGCCGATCTGGGCATGGCGATGGGCACCGGCACGGACGTGGCGATCGAGGCCTCCGATCTGACCTTGGTCCGCGGTGACCTGCGGGTGGCGGCCGACGCGATCCGCCTGTCGCGGCGGACCCTGGCGACGATCAAGGGCAACCTGTTCTGGGCCTTCGCCTACAACGTGGCCGCCCTGCCGCTGGCGGCACTCGGCCTGCTCACCCCGATGATCGCCGGTGCGGCGATGGCGTTCTCCTCGGTCTTCGTGGTCAGCAACAGCCTGCGCCTGCGCCGCTTCAGATGAGCCCTACATCGAGGCCCCGGGTTCCCGAGGGACCCGGGGCCTCGCCGTGCGGGAGGCCAGGCGGTGCAGGGCGACGAGGCCGTAGCCGAGAACGGCGAAGAAGGTGGTGAGGACGACGGCCTGGAGGGCGACGCCGTCGTAGCCGAGCTCGTCCACGTCCAGGAACGGGTACGGGTAGCGGCGCTCGGTTCCGGGGTCGAGCAGGGTGCCGCGAGCCAGCGCGAAGACCAGGTAGAGGCCGGGATAGGCCAGCCAGGCGAGGGGGACGGTCCAGGACGGGCGCAGGGCGCGGTCGAAGACCAGCCAGTCGGCGACGGCCATGATCGGCGTCACGTAGTGCAGGAGCAGGTTGCCCATGTCGAGCACGTCGTCGCCCCGGCCGTCCGGGAGCATGCCGAGCGGGCTGGCGCCGTGCATCAGCACGAAGTGGAAGACCAGGCCGGTGATCGAGATGAAGAGGGTCACCGCGCCCTTGAGGAGCGCCGACGGGACCCCTCGCCACAGCAGCCAGAGGTAGTAGGCCACCAGCATGATGTTGCTCTGCACGGTGAAGTAGACGGGCGGGCCGAGCGGATCGGAGGCGGGCCACCAGGTGCAGACGAGCCCCGCCAGGCCCACGGCCACCAGCACGATTCGATACGCGTTCGTCCCGTTCACGCGCACACCATACTGGCCGGTAATGCGTAAATCAGACAGCAGGGCCATCGGATCGTTGAGGTGGTTCCATCGCCTTGCACCGGGACCCGCCATCGTGCTGACCTCGGACATCGATGACATCACGGTCATCAGCCGGTGACGCCTGCGGGTGGTGAAGGTCCGAAGTCTCCGGATCAACCGGACAGCAGGGCCACCAGGTCGTCGTAGATCGTCGGGGCCGCCACCACGAAGCCCTCGCCGTTCAGGTCGGGAGGCAGGACGCCGGCGGTTTCCAGTGTCCCCGGCTCTCCCGGTGGCAGGGTGCCGCGGCGGGCTCCGGCCTCGACGGCGATCAGCCCGGCGGCGGCCACGTCCCAGGGACGGAGGTCCTCGGTGTGGGCGTCGAGGCGGCCGCAGGCCGTCCAGCAGACGTCCAGCGCGGGCGAGGCGGAACGGCGGATGTCCTCACAATGGGTCAGCAGCCGCCGTACCCGCTCCACCAGGGGTTCCACGTCGGACCGGTCGTGCGGGAAGCCGGTGCCGACGACCGAGCGTCCCAGGCCCTCCGGGGCCCCCGCGGTGATCGGCCGGCCGTTGAGGTGGGCCCCTCCGCCCTTGACCGCGGTGAAGGTCTCGTCCAGGAACGGCGCGTGCACCACTCCGGCCAGGACCTCCCCGTCGACGGCGAAGGCGATCGAGACCGAGACGCACCGGTGGTTCCGGGAGAAGTCGGCGGTGCCGCCGAGCGGGTCGACGACCCAGAGCGGGCCGCCGAAGTCCCAGGTCGCGGAGGAGCTCTCCTCCGACAGGATCCGCCGTCCGGCCAGGGCGTCCCTGATCAGTCCGTCGGAGGCGAGGTCGGCCACGGTGACCGGCTCGAACCCGCCCTTGTAGTCGGCGAGCGCACCGCCCTCCGCCGAGTACTCGGCGATCAGCCGCCCGGCGGCCACGGCGGTGCGGACGGCGAGATCCAGCTCGCCGCTCACCGCGGCGAGATCCGGCCGGTCGGCCACGGCGGTGCGATCCTGCTGGTCGGTCACGGGGGCTCCTCGGTCGGCGGGCCCGCCGTACGGCCGCCGCCTCCGGACCTCAAGGGACGCGTACGGCGAAGGCGCGGAGGGCGGACGCGCGGGCGGCGGGGTTCAGGCGGACAGGTGCTCGCGGGCTTCGGCGCCCAGGCGGGAGACCGCGGCCCGGAGGCGGGCGGGGTCGGGCCCCTCGGCGAGGACGGCGCGGGAGACCGAGGGCAGCACGTCGCGCCGGGCCCCGGCGAAGAGGCGGGCGGCGTCGGCGAAGGTGGCGCCCTGCGCGCCCACGCCGGGGGCGAGGATCGGGCCGCCCAGGCGTTCCACCGGGTAGCCGGGGTCGTCCAGGGTCGCGCCGAGCACCACGCCGATCGAGCCCAGCGGGGCGGCGCCGCGGTTCAGCCCGGCGACGTGGTCCATGACCGTGGCGGCCACGGTCCGCCCGTCCGGGCCCGTCGCGAGCTGTACCTCGCCCGCCTCAGGATTGGAGGTCCTGGCCAGCACGAACAGCCCGGCGCCGTGGGCCAGCGCCGTGTCCACCATCGGCCGGAGCGAGCCGAAGCCCAGGTAGGGGCTGACCGTGACGGCGTCGGCCGCGAGCGGACCGGCCGGGTCGAGGTAGGCCTGCGCGTAGGCGGCGGTGGTGCTGCCGATGTCACCCCGCTTGGCGTCCATGATCACCAGTGCGCCCCTGGCTCTCGCGTCCGCGATCACCGACTCGAGGACGGCGACGCCCCGGCTGCCGAACCGCTCGAAGAACGCCGACTGCGGCTTGACCACCGGGGCCAGGTCCGCCACCGCCTCGACCGCCGAGCGGGCGAACTTCTCCAGCCCGCTGGGAGAGTCGTCCAGCCCCCAGGCGCGCAGCAGCGCCGTACTCGGATCGATCCCCACGCACAGCGGACCCCGGCTGTCGATGCGCGACCGCAGCCGCTCCCCGAATGACGTCATGAGACCCCAGCATGCCAGGACCCGGTCCGGGGGCACGCGGCAGGGCGCGCCCGGTCCGCGGGAGAGACGACCCGGCCGGCGGCACCGCCTCCGGCGGCGACCGGGCCGACCGGCGGTCAGTTCACGACGTCGAGCGGTTCCCCGCCGCCGAGGTGCTCGGTCACGTTCCGCACCGCGGCGAGGGCGATGCGGACCACGGCCTCCCGGGTCACGCCTCCGGCGTGCGGGGAGAGCACGACGTTCGGAGCCTTCAGCAGGCGCAGGCCGGGGCCGGGGGGCTCCGGGTCGTAGACGTCGAGCCCCGCCCCGGCGAGACGGCCCTGCTCCAGGGCGTCGGCGAGGGCGTCCTGGTCGATCAGCGCGCCGCGGGCGGTGTTCACGACGAACGCGGTCGGTTTGAGCAGGGCCAGCCGGCCGGCGTCGAGGAGGCTGCGAGTCGAGTCGTTCAGCGATGCGTGCAGGCTCACGTAGTCGGAGACGCGCAGCAGTTCCTCCAGCGGCAGCCGCCGCGCGCCCAGGCGCTCCTCCACCTCCGGGGCGGCGGGGGTGCGGGAGGCGTACACCACGGACATGCCGAACACCGCGGCCCGGCGGGCGACCTCCCGGCCGATCGTCCCCAGGCCGACGATGCCCAGGGTCTTGCCCGACAGCTCGGTCAGCGAGCCGCGCAGCCGGGGCAGGGCCCACTCGCCTCCGGCCAGGGCGTTGTGGGCCGGGACGAGCTGCTTGGCCAGGGCGAGCATGAGCGCGAAGGTCTGCTCGGCGACGCTGTGCAGCTCGGCGTCGCTGGAGCCGATGGTGCACACCGGCACGCCGTGCCGCCTGGCCGCCGCCACGTCGACGTGCTCGTAGCCGTGGCTGGAGCACTGGACCAGCTCCAGGGCGGGGGCGGCGTCGAGGTGGCCGGCGGTGACGGGGACCAGGGCGGTGAGGACGACGTGGGCTTCGCGCAGCGCCTCGGGGTTCTCGTCGAGGGTCTCCACCACGGTGACCTTCGCCTGCCCGGGGAAGAGGGCGCCGAGCGCCGACCCCGCCTGGCGGCCGCCGACATGGGGCGCGACGGCGACCAGCACGTTCTTGAGAGACATGGGGGAGGCTCCTGGCGGGTCGGTGATTCCACGGCGTTTCTCCGCCGCTTCCGCGGCGTTCTTCACAGGGCGTCCGCGGCGCTCTCCGCGGTGGAGGCGGCGAGGGCGGCGATGACCGGGGCGGAGAAGGCGACGGAGCGCCTGACGGCCCCGGGCCCCGGGGCGGTGACGGAGCGCCGGACGGCGCCGAGGTCCGGGACGGTCCAGCGGACGGGAACCCCGGAGGCGGCACCGGCGGCCCGGGAGGCGCGGGCGCGGTCGACCCAGCAGAAGTCCACTCCGGCCTCCCGCGCGCAGCCGCCGTCGCCCGCCAGGGAGTCGCCGACCATCAGGGACTCGTCGGACTTGGCCTCCAGCAGGGAGAGGGCGTGGTGGAGCAGCGCGCCGTCCGGCTTGCGCAGGCCGACCTCGGGCGCGATCACCACGTGCTCGAAGAACCTCCCGATGCGCGTACGGCGGAGCTTGGCCCGCTGCACCTCGGCGATGCCGTCGGTCACCAGGGCCAGCCGGAAGTGCCGCGAGAGCCGCCGCAGGGCCCTGTTCGCCTCCGGGAAGAGGGCGACGTTGCGGCCCAGGGCCTCCTCGAACGCGGCCGCCACCGCGGGTCCGGCGCCCAGCCGGGCCCAGCGTTCCAGCCGCAGCTCGGCCAGGTCGATGCGGCGTTCGCGGTAGGCGGCCCAGAGGGGTTCGTTGGCGGCGTGGAAGTCGTGCAGGAAGGCTCTCAGCCCGCTCCGGAAGAAGCGGTGGTGAACCTCACGAAGCGCACCGGCCTCGGTCCGGGCGTAGTCGACCACGGTCCCGTCCAGATCGACCAGCAGGACCCGGTAACGACTCTCCCTCGCCGAGCTCATCGTGCTCCGACAGCCGGAGGATCTCCTCGACTTTCTCCACATCCACGGCGTAGATGTGTGGAACGTCGACGAAAACCCTCATTGACCCACATCCCACTTCGAGATCGTCCGCGACCTCGCACTGGATACTACGCAGCGGGACGTAGTTCAGGTAGCAGGTGAAGGCATTCTGCGAGCGGAATGTCGCGGTCATCACCAACTTGCCCTCGCGGAGCCGGAAGGCCAGGCTGGTCAGACAGGGCACCGCGTCCGGCTGCTCGCCGGGCACGGTCAGTGAGATCCAGCCGCTTTTGCTGTACGGCTTCGCGCGCAGCATGTCGGTGACCCAGCGGAGCTGGTCCACGCCGAGGAGCCGGCGGAGCCGGCCGCCGTAGCTGTACTTGAAGGGCGGCACGACGGTGACCTCGTTGAACTTGCTGGCGTACAGCGAGATCTTCCCCGAGTCGCCGTGGGTCTCCAGGACGGGGTCGTCCCAGCCGAGATCGTCGATCTCGAACAACACCGCCGGAGCCTCGATGACCGGGCCCCGGTCGTCGTCGGCGGGCCTGCCGTACTCCCTTATGTAGCGCATGAGCCAAATCCAGGTCTCCCCACAGGACGCGAATCGGAGGAGGTCTGCCATCAAGTCTCCACATTGGGGAAATGGAACGGGTTCTGCGGGAGCCTGCGCTGGCGCGAGACGTTGGCCCGCACGTAGTAGACGAAGTAGTGGACCGACGCGAGCAGGGCGATGACCACCATGAGCACGGCCGGGTTGGGGTCGGCGCCGAACAGGCCGAGCGTGCCGACCGCGATGTAGGCGCTGTTCACCACGGAGAGCATCAGCACGTTGATCCCCGGCCAGGCGAGCGGCGCGTAGGTCTCCGGGTAGCGCGGGTCCACCGGCAGGTTCGGGGACCAGCCGAGAGCGGAGAAGTGGTCCTTGAGCTGGACCACGTAGAGCAGCCGGAAGTTGTTGAGCGCCCGGGCGGTGCGCATGTGCGCGTTGACCGCCTCGATCAGCCGCAGGAACGGCAGCACGCTGAGCAGCCCGAACGCCACGACCGTCGCGAACAGGTATTCCGGGATCTTCTCCCACGAGGTGAGCGCCAGGGGATCGACCACCTGCGTGCTGGCCAGGGCGATGGCGGCGGCGAAGGGCGCGGAGAGCAGGCTCATGGAGAGCCGGGTCATCTTGAGGCGTTCGTCCTTGGCCGACAGATAGACGTTGTAGGTCCCGGTGAAATCGACGGACACCAGTTGCAGGAACTCCTTGGAGTCCACGGGCAGGTTGTCGAGTCTCTCCGGCAGCGACTCCGCGCTCATACGCGGCAACATCTTCTTCATCGGGGGCCCCAGCCTCGCGGGTTGGTGAACTTTCCCAGTAAGAAAATTTTGACGCACTTGTCAGCTCGACGCGCGGGTTTTACCGACTTATCTTGGATAACTTTGCCAAGCTCAGAGCCTCTATAGGGAGGTTCTGCCAAGAACGGGGATCCTTCACGGAGGGAGAAGAGCGGGGCTCTCTTCCGAGGGTGGCGGAGCGGTCACGCGGCGGGACGGAACGGCCGTGGAGCGCCGGTCGTGAGGCAGGGGTCACGGCGGGGCCCGGCGGCTCATGATCGGCCGGTGCCCGTCGTGCGGCGGTAGAGCAGCCACAGCTTGAGCTTGGCCGCGGCGAGGAAGCTCCACAGGGCCAGCCAGAGCAGGACGGCCGCGATCCTGCCCAGATCCCGGGCCGCGTCGCCGTACGGGAAGGTGATGAACGCGCTGACCAGCACGGACAGGAAACCTCCCGCCGGGAGGTGGAAGAGCACCAGCTTGGCGGCGGTCCGGACGGTCGGGCGCGGTCCGTACAGGCGCTCCAGTCGCGCTGCCGGACTCTCCGGCCGCGCTCCCGCCGTCCCCGCCCTCGATCCCGCCGCGCCGCGCGGCCCGCCCCCCTCGCGGCCCGGTGGCCCGGCTCCGCCCGGGTGTCCCGCTGCGCCGCCGTACTCCGCTCCGCTCCGGTGTCCCGCTCCGTCGGCGGCCGCCGGCCCGCTGTCGTCTCCCGTGTCGTCTCCCGGTCCGCTGTCGTCCTCCGGCCCTCCGGAGGACGGAACGGTCCGCGCGGCGTCGTAGCGCAGGCGGCGCCCGGGGTCGGAGAGCAGGCCGTACGCGCTGGCTATCTCCGCGAACGCCGCCTGGCCCTGCGGATTCTTGTCCGGGTGGTACCGGCGGGCGAGCCGCCGGTACGCCTGCCGGAGATCCTCGGGGGTGGCGTCGGGGGGAACGCCGAGAACCTGGTACGGATCTCTCCCTTGAAGATCGTTCACGCCCATGCGGCATCCGTCCACGCGAAGCTCTCGGGGTGAGCCATTCTGGCACGAGAGCAGACGGATGAACCGTCTCGACGTGATGGTCCTGATGTGATGTTTTATCCGGACGTGCGGAAGCTCGTCACGCCGACGTCGTGCCGCCCGCCACCTCGCGGGCGCGCCCGCCGTACCCCAGTACGAGCGCGAGGAGCAGGTACGGCACGGCGAACAGGGCGAAGACCAAGCCGTGGCCGGCGAACGCCGAGGCGGCCGCGTAACCGCCGTAGACCAGGACCGTCACCAGGTCCGTGCCCAGGTTCGCCATGGAGGTCACCGTCGCCCGGCTCGGCCCCGCGATCCTCTCCTGGAGCCGCGCGTCCACCACCACGCTCGTCATCTGGAAGACGCAGAAGGCCGCCGCGACCAGGACCAGCCCGGCCGGATGCCCGCCGGCCGTCCCGGAGGCCAGGGCGAACGCGGCGAGCGCGAGGGTCCAGGCCAGTGCCCTGGTGGTCAGGCGCCGCCCGGCCGGAGCGAGGAAGCCCCCGGCCGTCACCCCCACCCAGACCAGCAGCACCCACAGGGGCACGGCCTGCGCCGCGACTCCGGTCTCCGCCACGAGCAGGGCGACGTACTCCTCCAGCGCGCCCCAGACGGCCGTCACGGCGGGGATGAGCAACAGCGCGCGCCGTACGGCCCGGTCACCGCGGGCCGCGGCGAGGCCGGCACGCAGGATCGCGGCGTAACCGCCGGGCCCGCCGTCCCCGGCGTCCGCGCCCTGTCCGTCCGGCGAGGCCGGTGAGCGGTGCTCGGGAAGGGCCATGCCGGCGGCCGCGCACAGCAGACAGGCGATCACGCTGGCCGCGCCCAGCGCCGGGTAGCCGCCGGCGGCGAACACCGGTCCCGCGGTCGCGGTGGCGACCCCCACCCCGCAGAGGCCGGCCACCTCGGCGCGGCCGATCACCCGGATGTACGTGTCGGCCGCGCCCAGCCGGTCGAGCTCCTCGTAGGCGAGCGCCTCGAAGGCGCCCGAGCCCATCGCCCCGCGCACGCCCCACAGGACGAACCCGAGGGCGAACGCCCAGTAGGAGGGGGCGGCGACCCAGAGGGCGTAGCCGGCGGCCGCCGGAAGCGGGGCCAGGCAGAGCAGGAGCCGCCGGGAGACCGCGTCGGCCCATACGCCGGAGGGGACCTCCAGCAGGATGCCGGTCACCGACCAGATGACGAAGAGCGAGGAGATCTCGGTGACGGACAGCCCGGTCTCGGCGAACAGCAGCGCGTACACCGGGTAGAGCAGGATGAGATCGTCGAGGAACGTGTAGACGTAGAGCGTCGCTGCCAGCCGCTTCGCGCGCGCGCCGGGCGCGCGTGAGGAAGAAATGATCATGAGGTCTTTCCGTGGGGACGTTTCGGACTCCGGGCGGCTGGCGTCCCGGGTGGTCCGCGGCAGCGTGCCCCGCGTCGACCTCTTCTAGGCGTTCATCAATGTCGGTGTCTCATGGCATCGAGTCTATGCCGCGGGGCCCGCGAGAGGACAGCGGCTTTCGGCGCAGGGCACCCGGGGATGCATGGTCATGGGAAGGTTCAGGCGTTCTGCACCACTGATGTGGGTTGGTTGATGAACGTCGTCTGAGCCGCCATACGGTCGTCATACGATGGTCTCCCGTGGACATCTACACCGCGGTCGTCTCTTTCGCCCTCGTCGTCGGGCTGCTGACCATGACACCCGGCCTCGACACCGCGCTCATCCTGCGCACGTCGATGCTCTCCGGCAGGCGGTCCGCCTGGGGGGTGGTCCTCGGAATCCAGGCCGGGACCCTCGTCTGGGGGGTGACGACCGCGGCGGGCATCTCGACCCTGGTGGCGACCTCCCGGCTCGCCTACGACGTCCTGCGCTGGGCCGGAGCCGCCTACCTGGTCTGGATGGGAGCCCGCATGCTCTGGGAGAGCCGCCGGGGGCGCGCCGCCGCCGAGGTCCCGGAGAGCGGGGAGGAGGGCGAGAGGTTCCTCCCCGCCTTCCGGAGCGGCCTGCTCACCAACCTCCTCAACCCGAAGATGGGGGTCTTCTACATCGCGGTGCTCCCGCAGTTCATGCCGGACGACGTCCCCCACCTGCTGATGGGAGCCCTGCTGGCGGGCGTGCACGTGATCGAGGGCCTGCTGTGGAGCGTGCTGCTCATCGGTTTCACCGTCCTGCTGCGCGGCTGGCTGGGCAGGCCCCCGGTCAGGCGCGCCCTGGACCGGCTGACCGGCGTCGTCGTGGTGGGCTTCGGCGTGCGCCTGGCCGTACAGGACTGAGGGCGGCCGCTGCGGGGGGACAAGCCTGTTGATCATCCGGCGGGAGGGCAATAGCGTGCGGCGTGACGGCTCCGGCCCGCCGGTCCCCCTGTTCTCTCGTGCACGAAAGAAGAAACCATGAGCCTGTACGCCGCCGTGCTGTGCGACTTCGACGGTGTGATCCGCCACTACGACGCCGGCGAGCTGGCCGGGCTCGAACGCTTCTACGGGATCGCCGAGGGCACCACGGCGAAGGTCGCCCTCGCACCCGAGCGGCTCGCCCCGGTCGTCCAGGGGCAGATCACCACCGAGCAGTGGAGGGAGTCGATCGTCGCGGGGCTGGAGGGGACGCTCGGCTCCCCGGAGCGGGCCGCGGCGCTGGGAGACGCCTTCGCCCGGGCCCGAGCCCACCTGGACGAGGAGGTCCTCGGCCTGCTGCGCCGGGCCCAGGAGCGGGTGCCGGTGGTGCTGGTGACGAACGCGACGTTCCAGCTGGAGGACGATCTGCGGGCGCTGGGCCTGGCGCACTTCTTCGACGAGGTCGTCAGCAGCGCCAGGGTGGGAACCGCCAAACCCGGGCGGCGGATCTACGAGATCGCGGCCGAGCGGGCGGGGGCGAGCGCCGTACGGTGCCTGTTCGTGGACGACCGTGAGGAGAACGTCGAGGCCGCCCGGGCCCTCGGCATGACCGGCGTGCTCTACCGCGAGGCCGCGGACCTGCGCGAGGCGCTGGCGCCGCTGCTGGAGGGCGGGCCCCGGCCGGTCGCCCCGTAGCCCGGGTGCGGCCCGGTCTCCCGGCGCGGGAGCCGGCCTGCCGGATCGATCGCTTCGGGAGGAGCTCGGGAGGAGTTCGGGAGGAGAAGGTGGGGGATTTCAGCGAGGCCGTCGAGCAGCACCGGCGGGAGCTGCACGTGCACTGCTACCGGATGCTCGGCTCGTTCGACGAGGCCGAGGACATGGTGCAGGAGACGTTCCTGCGGGCCTGGCGGAGGCGTGACTCGCTGCAGAGCGAGGAGGGGCTGCGGGCCTGGCTCTACCGGATCGCCACCAACGCCTGCCTCGACTTCCTGCGGGCGAGTCCGCGGCGGCCGGAGCCGCGCGAGGCGCCCGTGGTGGCCGACTCGTGGCTGGAGTGGCCGACCAGGACGTCGGTGCCGTGGCTGCAGCCGTACCCCGACGACCTGCTGGACGCCGTCATCGAGCGGGAGACGATCGAGCTGGCCTTCCTGTCCGCGGTCCAGCACCTGGCGCCGCGGCAGCGGGCCGTGGTGATCCTGCGCGACGTCCTCGGCTGGTCGGCGCAGGAGACCGCGGAGGCGCTGGAGACGAGCGTGGCCGCGGTCAAGAGCGCGCTCCAGCGGGCCCGGCCGGTCCTGCGGGAACACCTGCCCGGGCAGCGGCTGGCGTCCGCGACGGAGGAGGAGGCCGCCGTGGTCCGGCGCTACGTCGACGCCCTCGAACAGGCCGACCCGTCCCTGCTGCCCGAGCTGCTGCGGGCGGACGTCTACCAGACCATGCCGCCCTCGCCGATGTGGATCCTCGGACGCGAGGCGTTCATGGCGTCCTGGACACCCGCGATGGCCGGCGAGGGGGCGTGGGGCGACTGGCGGCTGGTCGCCACCCGGGCCAACCGGCAGCCCGCGGTCGCCGCCTACCTCCGCAGGCCCGTCGACTCCCTGTACCGCCCGTACTGGCTCGGCGTCCTGCGCGTCGAAGGCGGGCTGATCACCCAGATCACCACGTTCGGGCACGACATGTTCCCCGAGTTCGGCCTCCCCGATTCCTTTCCCCCGGCTGCCTCGTCTTAGGAGGAGCAACGAGTCACCGAGGAAGGGGAACGGACATGTCCGATCTTCAGAAGGACGTCCAGGCCGCGATCGACGAGCTGGTGGAGTCGGGAGCCGAGCGAGGGATGCAGGTCGCGGTCTACCGCCGCGGCGAGCTGCTGGTCGACGCGGTGGCGGGGGTCGCGGACCCGTCGACCGGCCGGCCCTTCACCTCCGACACCCCGGTCTACGTCACCTCCACCGGCAAGGGAGTGATCTCGGCCGTCGTGCACGTGCTCGCCGAGCGCGGGGTGCTCGACTACGACGCGCCGATCGCCTCGTACTGGCCGGAGTTCGGCGCCAACGGCAAGGAGAAGGCGACGCTGCGGCACGCGCTCACGCACTCCGCCGGCGTGCCGGGGGTGCCGGTGGACACCACCCCCGAGGACGTCGCCGACTGGGACCGGATGTGCGCGGCCATCGCCGCCGCCACGCCCTGGTGGGAGCCGGGCACCAGGTTCGGCTACCACCCGCAGACCTTCATGTTCATCGCCGGGGAGATCGTGCGCAGGGCGACCGGCAGGACCATCTCCCAGGTGCTCCGCGAGGAGGTGGCCGAGCCGCTCGGCGTCTCCGGCGAGCTGTTCCTCGCCGTGCCGCCCGCGGAACTGCCGCGACTGGCCGTGATCGAGGACGCGCAGCCGGAGACGAAGATGGAGATGCCGCCGGAGATGCTCGCCCAGATCCCGTTCTTCAGGGTCGTCGACGGCTACACGGCCGCGCCGATGGCGGCGATGCCCGACGCCGCCTACAGCAACCGGCCCGACATCCTGACCTCCGACTCGGGGGCCACCATGACCGCGCGGGCGGTGGCCCGCGTGTACGACGCGCTGATGGGCGGGCTCATCTCCGCCGAACGGCTGCGCGAGGCGACCTCGCCCGCGGCGTCCGGCACGGACGAGGTCACCGGCATGCCCGCGACCTGGGGGCTGGGATACGCCGTCGGCATGCTGGACCGCCCGACCGTCTTCGGGATGCCGGGCAGCGGGGGAACGGCGGCCTTCGCGGACACCGCCACGGGCATCGCGGTCGGGGTGACCAAGAACCGCGCCTCCGCCGGGGACTTCAGCACGGTCGATCGGGTGGCCCGGATCGTGCTGTGAGGCCTTCCCGGCGGCGGTGCGGGAAGTCGCGATCGCCCGCGTTGCGGGTGCGGGCGATCGTCTCCCCGTAGACCGCCGCGGTCTCCGCGGTTCGGCGCGTTGGGAGCGTGCCGAGACCGGCGCTCACCCCTGCCCGGGGAGGGACTTGAGCTCGCGCAGGTACTCCTGGAGCGGCTTGAGCCCGGCCTTCCTGCGGCGCTCGTCCACTCCGGCCTCGTCCTCGATCGGCGTCCGCGGCTTCCACTCGCCCCCCTCCCTCGGCTCCCACTGCGTGCCGTACACCTGGGGCTTGTTCTCGGCGACCCGGACCCGGTCCACCAGGTAGGCCAGGTCGCCCGGGGAGGCGTCGCCGTCGTCGACGGCCTTCTGCAGCAGTTCCAGCCCCCTGCGCTGGAGGTCGGGCTGGAGATCGGCGTGCTGGACGAGGGCCCAGGCCGCGGTGGAGCCGTCCTTGCCGACCAGCGACCAGCCGGGCCAGCCGTGCTCGTCGAGGATCTGACGCATGCGCGCGGCGTTGGCGCTGTCCACGCGGTCCCACTCCTCCGTCGGCACGTCGGGCGACGTCCTGACGGCCTGGTCCCGTTCCAGCATCTTCAGCAGCTCCGCCCGCAGCTCCGGCTCGCGGGGGGAGTCGTCACCGCAGGCCGGGACAGCCAGGAGCGCTACGAGGAGCAATGCCAGCAGTGCACGCATCGTGGGCCTTCTTCCGAAGGGGACCTGAAGCTGAACGTACAACGCGAATCGGGCATCTTGCGAGGGGTTGTCCCGACCCCGGTCGTACGGCCGCCCCTTCTCGTGACCTCCCGGCGCGGCGTTCTTTCACAGGGCGACCCTGCTCCCGATGACGACGGTGGCGTTCAGCTCGTCGGAACCGGCCACCCGCGGGACCAGCCCGGCACGGGCGACGGCCTCGGCGGTCCGCGGGGCCTGGTGTTCGCTCGTCTCGACCAGCAGGCAACCGCCCGGGGACAGCCAGTGCGGCGCCGCGGCGGCCACCCGCCGCACGACGTCGAGCCCGTCCGCGCCGCCGTCGAGCGCCACGCGCGGCTCGTGCACGCGGGCCTCCGCGGGCAGCAGGCCGATCGCCTCGGTGGGCACGTAGGGCGCGCTGGCGACCAGGACGTCGACGCGGCCGCGCAGTGTGGCGGGAAGCGGCTCGTAGAGGTCACCCGCGTACACCAGGCCGCCGGCGGCGGAGAGGTTGCGGCGGGCGCACTCCACCGCGGCGGGTTCGATGTCCACGGCGTGCAGCTCGGCCTGCTCCAGGGCCGCGGCCAGCACGGCGCCCACCGCACCCGAGCCGCAGCACAGGTCGACGACGACGGCGCGCGGCCGGGCGGGGCTCCCCGGTCCTCCCGCGTCCGGGGCCGCCGGGTCGCCGGGGTCTGCCGCGTCCGGGTTGCCCGGGGCGGCGCGGCCGGTGATCCGGCGGGCGAGGGCGACGGCCTGGCGGGCGAGGAACTCGGTGCGGCGGCGGGGCACGAACACCCCGGGGTCCACCGCTACCCGCAGGCCGCAGAACTCGGCCCAGCCGAGGACGTGTTCGAGGGGGAGCCCGGCGACGCGCCGCCGCAGCATGGCGGCGAGGTCGTCGGATGTCCGCGCGGTGGAGATGAGCAGGTGCGCCTCGTCCTCGGCGAAGACGCAGCCGGCGGCCCGGAGCGCGGTGACGACGTCGGAGCGGGACAGGGACGACGGGGAAGGCGGCGAGGAAAGCGACATGGGAACCCTTCGGAATGCCGACGGGCGCTCCCCGGCCGCCTACGCCAGGCGAACCGTGTGGCCGTGAGGCGGGAGCACCCGGCCTGATCTGGCGGTAATGGGTCTCACCTCCTCGGAACGATCACTACTGGAGACGGTAACACTACCCGAGCCGGACGAGACCGAGAAGCTCCCGCGGGCCTGTCTCCCGACCGGCCGCCGGGACGGGGCGGCCGTCACAGAAGGGCGCACCGACGCCAGGCGATCGGCACCCGGGGCGACCACGCGCCGCCGTTCTCCCGCACCTGCACGTACGCGCCGAGCGGAGGAGTGAACGAGCTCTTCCCGCGCAGAAGGTGCTTCGTGTCGACGGCGTGCAGGCGTGCCAGACGCCGGTGGCGTTCTCCCCGGCCGTGCGGTCGCGGATGGCGGGGGTGACGCAGACGTGGTCATCGGCCCTGGCGCCGCGCCAGACATATCCGGTCGCGCAGGTGTCGGGCGGGGCCCCACTCGTCTCCTGCGCGCCGGTGGTCCCGGCCTCGGCCGTCGTGGCACCGGGCACCGCCGATGCCAGGCACCCCGCGGCGAGCACTCCCAGTGCCCTGTCACGGACCGCCCATCCGGCGCGGTACGGCTGCCGCTGCGGTGACCGGCCGCCTCCTCCGGTGAGCCGTACCGGTGCCACGGAGAGTTCGCCATACCTTTAGCGGCTTTTGTCTTTATCCGGGCCGGGCCGGGCGATGATCCTGAGAGGTGTCCCCCCACATACTCCGCAAGGAGGTTCCGTGCACACTCCACGACGCCCTCGTCCTTCCTGGCCGGTACGGCTGGCCGCCGTCCTGGCCACCGCCATGTCCCTGACCGGGCTGGCCGCCGTCACCCCGGTCACCGTCACCCCCGCCGACGCGTCGGTCTTCGGCTCATGCACCGTCTCCCGGTGCTCCGACGCGCGCTCGGCCAGGGCGATCTGGGCCTCGAAGGGCTACCCCACCGGCAGAGGCTGGTACTCCTGGCAGGACGGCAGGTACAACTACACCGGCGGTCGCTTCTACAACCGGGAGGGCCAGCTCCCCGGCGGCGCCACGTACCACGAGTACGACGTGTACCCCCGGGAGCGGGGCGCCTCGCGTGACGCGTACCGGATCGTCGTCAACCGCAGCACCGGCGTGACCTGGTTCTCGCCGAACCACTACACCGACTTCTACAGGCTCTAGGAGTTCCATGGCGTCCGCCGCACCTCCGCTGCCGCGATGGCTGACGGTGTCCACCGGCCCGGCACCGGTGGTCGTCGACGGACGCGCGTGCCAGACCCGCGCCGCCTTCTTCGAGGAGCTGGCGCGGGTCCTGCATCTCCCCGACTACTTCGGCCGGAACTGGGACGCCCTCGCCGACTCCCTGCGCGATGCGACCCGCGCCGGGGGCGTCGCCCTGGTCGTGGAGCACGCCGAGGAACTGCTCAGCGCCGAGCCTCCCGCGCAGTTCGCCACGCTGCTGGCCGTCCTGGCCGACGCCGCCGACACCGGACTGACCATGACGCTGTGCACCGACCCCGGCCACGAAGCCCTGCTCCGCCGGCGGGCCGCCACCGCCCTGGCGTGATCGGCCGGGGAAACGGCGGTCGGGTGACCGATTGACGGTCATCCACCACGGCGGGAACCGATGCGGCCGCTACCTCATCTCGAAGAGCATCGTGTCGGGGTCCTCGTGTCGGGGTCCTCGTGTCGGCGTCCTCGTGTCGGCGTCCTCGAACCGCTCGACGACGGCGAAGCCCGCGTCGGCGCACAGAGCCTGACCTCGTAGCCGTAGCCGTAGCCGTAGCCCGGATCGGCAGGCCGCCGTCAGCGGATGCCGGAGCCGGGGTGGGCGGCGTCCCAGGCGCGCCGCGAGGCGGCGATGCCCTCGCGGTGCTCGGCCGACCAGTCGGCCAGGGCCTTCACGAGGTGGGTGAGGCTGTGGCCCGTCGCCGTCAGTTCGTACTCCACCTGAGGAGGGACCGTGGCGTACACGGTCCGGGAGATCAGGCCGTCGCGCTCCAGGCGGCGGACGGTGAGGGTGAGCATGCGCTGGGAGATGCCGGGCACCGCCCGCTGGAGCTGCCGGAACCGGCGCACGCCCTGAGCCAGCTCCACGATCACCAGGACCGACCACTTGTCCCCGATCCGGTCGAGGACCTCTCGGATGCCGCAGTCCTCGTGCTCACCGCCGCAGGAGACGACCGGGCCCGTGGTCGGCCCGGTGGTTACCTCCGTGTGCCCGACTGACATGAAGATGCCTCCTTATGGCGCGCGTGCTGGTTCCCGATGATGGTCCCAGTTACCGAAGGGAACCACTCGCTCGGAGGAGAACTTTCATGATCCTTGTCACCGGCGCCTCGGGCGCGCTGGGGAGGCTCGTCGTCGACCGGCTGGCCGGCCGTACGGCCGGGCGCACCGTGGCCGGTACGGCGGTCCGCCCGGTCCCGGGTGACGTCGTCGCCGGCACCAGGAACCCGGAACGCCTCCCCGCGGGGGTACCGGTGCGCCGGATCGACTTCGACGACCCCGCCTCGCTGCCGGACGGCTTCGCGGGCGTGGACACGCTGCTGCTCGTCTCGGCGGGGTACGGCGAGGACGACGCCGTCATCGCCCGGCACGGCGCCGCGATCGACGCGGCCGAGAAGGCCGGGGTCGGGCACATCGTCTACACCAGTCTCAGCGCCGCCGGGGACCATCTCGCCTACGCCCTCGCCCATCGCTGGACCGAGCGCAGGCTCCGGTCGGGTACGGCGGGCTGGACGATCCTGCGCAACGGTCTCTACGCCGAACTGCTCGCGGCGCTCACCCCGGTCGTGGACGGCAGGATCACCGCGCCCCTGGGGAGCGGACGGCTGGCCGCGGTCGCCCGGGAGGATCTCGCCGACGCCGCCGTCCGCGTGGTCACCGACGCCGCGGCGCATGCGGGTCAGGTGTACGAGCTGGTCGGCGAGGAGGCCGTCGGCGGTGCCGATCTCGCACGGGCCCGTTCCGCGGCCACCGGGGCCGCCGTCTCCTACGAACCCGGCACCCTCGCCCAGGCCCGCGAGGACTTCGCCTCCCTCGGTCTGGCGCCCTTCCAGGTCCCGATGCTGGTGAGCACCTACTCCGCCATCGCGGGCGGGTTCATGGCGGAGACCGGAGGCGACCTGCGCGCCCTGCTCGACCGTGCCCCGCGCTCCGCTCTGGAGACCGCCGTCACGGCGGCCCATGGAGGTCCGCCGGAGTGAGCACTCAGGAAGCGGACCCACTCGGCCGGTCGCGGCGGCCGGTTCCGGTGAGGCGGGCCCGGAGCGCTGACTTGACGGTCGGCCATTCGCCGGCGATCACCGAGAACATGGCCGAGTCGCGCAACAGCCCTTCCTCGCCAGGCGCCCAGGAGCGCGACCAGCTGCGCAGCACTCCCTCGAAGCGGACGCCCAAGCCCGCGATCGCCCGCCGCGACCGCTCGTTACGGGCGTCGGTCTTGAGGTCGACGCGGACGACGCCCAGCGTCTCGAACGCATAGGTGAGCAGGAGGAGTTTGGCTTCGGTGTTGATCCCGGTGCCCTGCGCCGACGCGGCGAGCCAGGTCCCGCCGACCTCGACGGCCTGCAGGTCCTGCCGGCCCGGCCACGTCCGAAGATCCCAGAACGCCGTACAGCCGATCGCCGTCCCGTCGCTCGTGCGCACTTGCGCGAAAGGGGTCCATCCCCCGCTTCCCTCCGCGAACCGACCCTCCACGTAGGCCGCTACCTCGGCGGCCCGCGGGACCAGGGTGTAGGCGTAGGAGGACCGGTCCTCCTCGGCAGCCCGTGCCAGGTCCGGCGCGTGGCTCATCGTGAGCGGCTCCAACCGGACGAGCGATCCGTGGAGCACGGGAACATCGAGCCGCGACGTCATCAGGCACCTCTCATCGTTCCTGGCAGTGGCACCTTCTCCCTCGGGGCAGGTTGCCGGATCGTCGCTGGGCCAGGTCCCTCGGATCCTCTGGATGAATCTCGGAGAAGAGATCATGCCTGAGCCCGCCGACGGCGGTCAACGCGATGCCGCACGGCGCCCGGGCGGGGAAGCGCGTTTCCCCGCCCGGCTCCGTCGACGGGGGTTCGAATCCGCCAGGGACACGGACGTCTTCCCGTCAGGGTCGCGCCGGACGGTTTGATCTAGGCTGGAGAGGTGAGGGATCTTCGTCTGCTGCCCAAGGCCCACCTGCACGTCCATCTGGAGAGCACTGTGCGGCCGCAGACCGTGCGCGAGTGGGGCGGGCCGCCCGAGCCGGAGGGGCCGTTCACGAGTTTCCGGGAGTTCGCCGACCAGCGGGCCCGGGTGCGCGCGCTGCTGCGCACACCCGAGCACTTCCGGCGGATGGCGCTGGAGTTCTGCCAGGATGAGGCGGCGCAGGGCACCCGCTACGCCGAGGTGACCTTCACCGCCGCCTCCCACGGCGAGCGCGTCGGGGCGCTGGAGATGCCGCTGGAGGCGGTGCTGGACGGGCTGGCCGAGGGCAGGCGCCACGGGATCGAGTGCCGGGTGCTGCTCGACCACTCCCGCCGGCGGCCGGTGGAGCGGCTGTGGCAGACGCTCAAGCTGGCCACCCGGTATGACGAGGTGATCGGCATCGGGCTGGCAGGTGACGAGAGCCACCCGCTGGCGCCGTTCACCGGGGTGTTGGACGCGGCCAAGGACGCCGGGCTGCACCTGGTCCACCACGCGGGCGAGGCGGCCGGGCCCGCCAGCATCCGCGAGGCTCTCGGCCCGGGCCACAGCGAGCGGCTCGGGCACGGCATCCGGGTGCTGGACGACCCGGCGCTGGTGGCCGAGGTGCGCGAGCGCGGCGTCCCGCTGGAAGTGTGTCCCACCTCCAACGTCCTGCTCGGGCTCGTTCCGACGTTCGCCGAGCACCCGCTGCCGCGCCTGCGCGCGGCCGGGCTGGTCGTCACGATCAACACCGACGGCGAGACGGCGCTGGCCGACGAGTACAGCCGGCTGCGCGAGGTCTTCGGCTTGACCGACGCCGAGCTGGCCGAGCTGGCTGTGGCCGGGGCCGGGGCCTCCTTCGCCCCGCCTCAGGTGAAGGAGCAGATCACGGCGGGAGCGGCTGCCTGGCTCAGCGGCCCGTAGCGGTCAGACACCCCCGACACGGGATCATCGGGTTCCAAGGCGGACAGGGTGACGATCCCGCTGTTCACGGGTGCACCTCCGGAACGTCAACCGTCACCTGAGATGAGGCGCTTACCCAGCCGTTGCGCCGGAGCCTCCACGAAACGCTGCGTCAGCGTGCTGATTCCGAGCAGCAGCCCCACCACGCCTGCCAGTGCCAGTAACCGCAGCCCCAGCGGCACGACCAGCGGCTCGGGCCAGAACCGCTCGACACTCTCCAGCAGCAGCGGGTGAAGCAGGTAGATCGAGTAGCTGATCAGCCCCAGCCAGCTCAGAACCTCCGGCACCCTGCGGCGCCGCAGGGCCATCCCGGCGACGAAGGTGATCCAGGCGGCGGCTATCGCCGTCTGGAGGCCGAATTCGCCTCGCGCCAGCCAGATCCCGGCCAGCGGCACCAGCACCACCCATCCCGCCTCCTTCCAGGAGATCTCGCCTTGCTCGGCCCTGTACAGCGCCGTGCCGGCGAACATGGTCGCCAGGATCAGCAGCCCCTGCCCGGGGGCCGGATAGCTCTGGTTGACCGCCAGCAGCGCCAGCACGGTGACTCCGATGACGACCGCGCCCGCTTGCCGTACCCGGCCTGAACCCGCGAGCACCGCCGTCAGCCCCGTCGCCACCAGCGTGGCCACCGCCAGCGCCACCGCCAGCATCCGCCCCGATCCACCGGCCGAAAGCAGCGCGACCGGCAGCGTTCCCGCACCCAGCACGGCCGACACGGTGAAACCGAGCACGCCCGCACTGCTCCTCCGGTGCACGCCGAGACTGAACATCGCGGTCACCAGCAGGTAGAAGGCCATCTCGTACGACAGCGTCCACAGCACATTGACCAGGTTCGGCATATACAACAGGTTCTGCAGCATCGTCAGATGCCCCAGCGTCATGGATATCGGCCGCGAGCTCCACCAGATGTGCAGGCCGTCCCAACCGGCCGCCATCAGCAGCGCCACACCCGCCGCGCATACCCCGAACAGCGGATACAGCCGGAGGAGACGAGAAATCCAAAAGGCTCGCACACTTCCCCGACGCTCCAGCGACGCCGGCACGATATAGCCGCTGACCAGGAAGAACACCATTACCCCGTACCATCCGGGCTCGAAAACCGCTTTTACCGGCATCCGCGCCTCGGGCAGCAGGAACTTGAAGGCGTGCTCGAAGACCACCACCACAGCGGCGATACCGCGGAGGGCGTCGAGCCAGGCCATGCGCCGACTGGTCTGCTGCTTTGCCACCGGGATAGTCAGCATCCGGTGATGTTAGCGATCAATGTCCTAAAAATATGCATCCGCCCGTAAACGGCGGCGGTCGACGAGCCAAGTACGAGCAGGTACGGCCGCGCGCGGCCGCACCTGCTCGTCCGCGGCCGCACCGGCACCGGGGTCATCGGACAGCCGCAGGTCGGCCGGACCGCCTATCTCATGCCGATGTCCGCCGCCGCCCGAGTCGATCGCCGTGTGGATCACGGCCGGGGAGAACGGCGCGTCCCCGGCTTCGGACCGCGCGCACGCGCTGGCCGCCCGGCACGTGCGGGCTGATCGCCGTGCGAGGGCCCGCGCCGAAGGGCGCCACCACCGGCGACGCGTAGCACCGCCCCTGCTCCGCAGGGTTGCGCCACCCATCATGGGACGTGGCACGGCTGACCGTTGCATACGATCTGGTGACTTCGTCAGAGGGCTCTGCGCGCCAGAGCCAGGTTACGAATGGATCCTGTGGTGGTCTTCGCCAGGATTGTCGCCGTGTCCGTCCTGGCCCTCATGGGCGTCATGGCGGTCGCGGGGTGCCAGGATGCCGACGACGGACCGGTCCTTCCCGTCGGTGCGTCTCCTCAGGCCGTGGTGTCGGCCTACATCGATGCGATCAATGCTCACGACAGCGCGGCGGGCAGGAAACTGTCGACCCCGTCCTTCGCCGAACGGCAGGAGAGCCTGTTCGACGACGCGAAGTTCTCCCACGTGCGGATCGGCGCGCCGCGGCCGGAACGCGATTACGCGGCTCCGGACGATGGGAGCTACCGAGAGGCGGTGTACGTCCCCGTGGAGTTCGTGCTCCGGCACAGCGACGAGGGTTCCATGCCGAACGGTCCCACGGTCTGGGGATACACGCTGGTCCGCGCCGATGCGGGTCGGCCGTGGCGGATCATTGACAACGGGGTTGGCTGAAGCTCATCGCCGCGGCGGCGTGGCGCGGGTGCGGCAGGCTGTTTCGGTACGGCGGTTCCGCGCCGCCGACTTGATCTTCATAAGCACAATCCGGCAACGCATATCGTTGGGGAAATCTGTCACCGACGAAAGTGCGAAGACCGTGGCGAAGGCCGAGGCGTCCCGTTCTCATCGCCTTATGGCGAACATCAGGATCGGTGTGATCCTGGCCGCAGCGTCTCTGGCGAACTACCTAGCTGCTCTTTCCCGCTGTCTTCGCCGGCGTTGCTCTGGTCGCATTCTCGGCATTTCCCCGTAAGAACATTGAGCGGGAAGCGGGAAGCGAATGCTGAATGATCTTATGCGGAAACCCAGGCCCCTGGCCATCGGCCGGATCATCCGAATCACCCTGGCGCTTCTGGTCTTCGGAGCGATCTTTCACGTCTCTCTCGTGATCGCTGTTATGACCGGGTGGTACATCCCAGACGGGTCACCTCGGCTTGACGGTACGGCGGTCTGGGTGCTGTTCGTCTCACTGGTGTTCGGCCTGATGGCGGTTCTGGCATACCGGCTTGTCGCGGGACGGCCCGCTCTGTCGTACTGGCTGCTTGCTGCGTTCATCGTGCCGCTCGGGCAGGGAATCAGCCTTGCGATGACTCCGCCGGAGATATTGATCTGCGATGAGCCTCCCGTCGATCCTTCCCCGGGCACGGTCGTGCATTGCACGTCTTCCACCCCCTGATCTTCCCGCGTGGTGTTCTCGAGACCTGTTCGGGATTTCGTGCAGGTTGCTGGAACATGTTGGACTATCCGTCCCGATCGATGCGGACGACTCGGATCGTCCACCTTGTCGGCACTCCGTGTATCCAGGAGCGGGCCGAGGCCTACGGTTGCGGAGCCGGGGCGAGGGGCGCGGTGCGGCCTCACGTCCATGAGGCATATTTCGCTGCGAACCCTGAGGCGTACGAGGTGGTTCGCGTGAATGAGCGAGACTTCGGAGTCGGCCCAGCCGTTACGACCGGCCTGAGGACGGGCCGCTCGGCCCCGCCTACACGATCACCTTCGTTCATGGACTGGACGAGCGTGAGGTCCTCCACCGACTTGGTGCCGAGGAACGGGACATCCGACTCATCTCCAATGAAGAGGTCGCCGCACACCAGGTGGCGGAGAGCCTTGAGGAGATCATCACGGTCGCTCGCATCGGGGACTGGACGGTTGCCGAGTGCAAAGGCCGACGAGGAAGTAGGCGGGAGTTCGTCGAATCCCGCAGGGGAGGTAAGGCGCGAGCCGGGCGCCAGGTGGGCGCCCTGCGGGCGAACGATCTGGCGCCCCGGTCCGTGGTCTGCTCGGCTTGTCCCGGGCCGATGGCAGACGGGATGAGCGGGCCCCTGCCTCGGCCACCGACAGATCGGCGGCAGCGAACGCACCGTTGGCGATCATCCCGGAGCCAGAGCGCCTCCGCCGGAGGCGAAGGGTCTTGACCGGGCTCGCCCGGAGGACCACCGTAAATTCGGTGATCGAGGCCGAGAAGGGGTGCCTGTGTTCGGCTTGGGCTGGTTTGAACTGTTGATTCTTGCCGTCCTGGTGCTGGCCGTCGTGGCCGCGCTCTGGCGGGTCCTGCACCGATAGCTGGGACGGCGGTGCGGTCCCAGTACGGCGGGTTGGTTGGACGTGGCGTGGCGTGGCGCGGTACGGCGGGCGGCCCGAGTGCGATTTGCTCCCTGACCTGGGCCTTCACTCGTGGAGCGGGTGACGGGAATCGAACCCGCGCTGTCAGCTTGGGAGCCGGCTACTGATCACGCTGGGCTGAGCTGGGGAAACAGGGGTGCAGGTCAGGGCGGGCCGGTCGACCGTGAGTGACCGCGGTTCCCCGTCTGTTCTGGCACGGATCTGGCACGCGGCCTACAGGGAGACCTCGCTCCTCGTTGCCACGGTGCTCGGTGGGCCGGGGCGGAGGAACGAAGCCCCAGACCGTCGATCGCCCCCAAGCCACGTACGGTGATCAGCCACCCGCAGGCGATCGTGAGGGTGGTACTGGGTGGCTGCCATGTTCCCACCGTCTAGTCAGTTCAGTAATTGAGGTTCTTGGTTAGGTCGTGAGCACGCCGAGCTTCCTGGTTCAGAAGCATGACCCCATCCACGCCACCCTGAGCTTCATGGAGGCGGGCACCCTTCAAGATGCTGACCGGCACGGAGATGCGCTTCCGGCCAGGCCGGCGTCTGGAGATCAACCCGTCCCGGATCAGGATGACAGCTGCTCCACCGAACACCACAATAAGAACCCACGTGAACGCGTTCACGGTGCTTCCTTTCTTCAGCCGCTTTCTACAGCGCGGGTGCAAGATCTCCCAGGTTGGCTAACAACGACAGTAGAAGATCCGACCGGCCTGTGTGAATGCCGAACCTCCGGAAGGTCTTGAAGCAGCCAGGTCCTCGCGTGTGATAGGCGGTGCGGCCCTGGTACGGCGAGTTGGTCGGGTATGGCGGACCCGGCGGTCGGTGCGCGCCGCCGCCTTGACCAAGGCGATCAAGGACGCCGGGCTTCCGGCAATCCACATTCATGATCTCCGGCACACGGGCAACACCCTGGCCGCGATGACCGGGGCCTCGCTCAAAGAACTGATGGCGCGAATGGGCCACTCCAGCACCAAGGTCGCGATGATCTATCTGCATGCGGCGAAGGACCGAGATCGGGCCATCGCTGACGCACTGGGGGAGATCGTCAAGGAAGGGCTCAAGCCGAAGAAGGACGACGACGAGGACGGCGATGATCCGCCCCTTGTCGGGGTCAAGATCAACTGATCTGGCACGCGAGTGAGAGCAGGCTCGGAAAGAATCAAGGCCCGGGTGGGGATCATGCTCCCTACCTGGGCCTTAGCGATTGGAGCGGGTGACGGGAATCGAACCCGCGCTGTCAGCTTGGGAATCATCTACTGACCTTGCCGCCCTGAGCTGGGAAAACAGGGGTGCGGGTCAGGGCGAGTCCAGCCCCCGTGATTCCCCGTGAGTGACCGTGGTTCCCCGCCTGTTCTGGCACGCATCTGGCACGCGATCAAGCTTCGGATCATGCGCGGACGCGCACACTTCCCCCGCCGGATCTTCCCGTCTGCCTCGTCCCACCCCGGAGGGGCAACAGCTCGGGGACGGAGGATCAAGGCCGTCTTCGCGTGTACGCCGGCCGGTAGACGTTCCTCGGCCATGGGATGCCAACGATCACAGACGGCCTTGATCCGGAGGAGTCGAGATGTTGGGCTTGCCTGGGACGAGGCAGACGGGAAGATCCAGCTTCCACCTCAACCACCTACGGCCTTCGTGCTGCAACGTTGATCATCCCGGAGCCGAAGTGCCCCCGCCGGAGGCTTAGCGGTTTTCAAGAGGGCTGCATTCCCAACGGGGACGGGTCCTCCCACCTGGGCAAAACCACGCTCCTCACCCCTACTACACAAGATCATCCCAGATATACCCCACGGGTAGCGTGATATCTGCGAGATGCTTCGTTCCAGTGGGTGGCCCCATCTCCAGCGCTGCTGTCGCCTTAGCTGAGGTCACCCGATGCCAGGATGAGCAGAAGTAGGGCCTCGGCATCGATCGTCTTACTACAAGCCGCCGAGTAACGAACGGGTAATCGGCACTGCCCTGACCGACTTCGGCACGTACAGAGGGAAGTCGTACCCCACAGCGCCATGGCCGATCTAGTGTATGTATGTGACGGTTGACCGTAGAGCTCAGGCAGTCGAGTCTATCAAACGAGCTGGGCTGTTCATAAGATCAGCTTGGCTGAATAGCCCTACCAACATGAAGACCATAGCAGCCTTCATGTTGGGGATCGGGTTAGCCCTCGGCCTGGCAGGCCTGGTGGGAGATGCACTGGGCGCATGGGAAAACAGCCCTTTCTTTACTAACCTACTATCCTCACTCACTGGATTTCTATTTGCTGTACCTGTAGGTGTGATCGTCCTCTATCAGATTACGATTCATCGAGAAGAACTGCAACAGAGACGCTCGCTTGCTAGCCTTGCACTTGATTCCTCCACTCGAATAGTAGCTCATTCGAATCAACTTCAAGCTCGGCCATATCACATAACTTTCCAACAAGGATCATCTCTATTCTTTAAGCTTCGCGGCCAGGCGTTGGATGCCATAGAAGAGATATTAATCAACCCGCCAGAGAAGCGCAGGATAACAGAAAAAAATATTTCTACTATTGTAGATCTAGGCTCTAGGTGTCGCGATGCTTGGACCCATGTTTGGGCTTCTCCGACGACTATCGCAGATACGGTTGAAGGTATGCGTAGCAACTTAACGATATTGCGCGAGTACGTTCAGCCACGACTGCATGCTGTATCTGACACAGCTCTAATAGACGCCGAGATACTCGACCACTTCCAGGAAGTCCTAGACTGGATCGCACCACCTGGAGGGGATCCAACAAATAGCCCTCGCAATTGGACAATATCCGCCGGGATTGCACTCGACGAGCTAGAGCAACATGGCGATCAGCTCGAATCTATGGAATCACACCTTGACGGGATTGTGCACCGATTGCATGCCGCAATCATGGATAGCGAACAAGCGAACGCCATGTACGAGACATTGAATAATGCAGCACTCCAGCTACATGAACAGATCTCATCTTATATTGGACATGAGCATACTGTCTTGTAGAACCACAGTTAGGAGCAGCGTATGGCGGGCCAGCCCGACTTTTTGACAGTCGCGCAGGTTGCATCTCTTCTTAAGCTGTCACAGCCCGATACCTGGAAGCTCGTAGGGCAGCTCGGATTCCCTCTCCCGGTGCGTGACGAGGAGGGGCACGACCGTTGGTCGCAACGTGCAGTAGAACAGTGGGCAGGACGTCGTGGTCATCTTATGGCTAATCCTTATAAGCTCAAAGACCTAAGACCACCACCGACTCCACGCCCATACCTTGGTCTTCGCATCATCGAGGATTACGCGGTTTTGTCCTGGGACACCGAGTATGGCGAAATATGCCTTGTCTACCCAGCCCATCCAAGTTTTTACCATAAATCGTCAAAAATTCTTCGCCTTCTTTCCCATGCTTTCTCTATATTGCTCGTGGGTCCTGACTGGGGCTTCACTGGTAAGACGCTGCAGGAGTTCAGTCCCGCTGATCCCGAGTACAGCAATCTTCCTAGTTGGGCAGAGCTAAAACGGGCCTTAGGTTATCCTGCACCCTTCTGGCCAACAGCTTTACAGGATCATGATTTGATGATGCGTTGGGTGCCAGGCAGCCCTACTATCATGGGGCGCGCACAAAACAGTCTTGACGAGAAACTCCTCCTTAGGCTCGCAAATGCTTATCAAGAGGATGATCCTGTTTCAGTTACGCTTCGCCATTTCGTTAGTCGCATTCGCTATCAAGCAATGAAGTCAGCCGAATGGGAACTGAGTCACTGGGAAAAATACGAGGACTTCAAAGATGTAACATTTCCAGTTAAACCAATTCCCGAGCCCGAACCTTCCCCTGTTCCAAGTCTAGAAATTCGCAGGCAAGCATGGGCAAAAATCGGTGCGCGAACCGATGAGCTCGCAGCTCAATGCATCGATGAAACAAAGGGATGGATCGATAAAAAAATTCTTTCGTTTTCCTCTGTAACCCAACTGATTCCTGGGAATTCCACCATAGTCGATAACTGGTTGGAGTCTCTCTGCGAAACCCCATGGTGTGCTGAATTTGTATGGCTGGGCGCGTCTTCCGACGACATCCTCCTTCGAGATCCATTAACAAACCTACCGGCCTACCGCGCCAATGACGGGCGTTATTTCGCAGCTGTTCCACAAAAGCTACCATCGACATCACCTCTTCAATCTATTGTTCTGGACAAGGATGTATGGATCTGCACCTACGACGGAAGAACATACCTTGCCCCTGGTGGTTCCGACGGCATCACGGCCACATGGGGTTACTCCGGCACTGGCCCCTCCTATCTGGCAAGTCTTTTTAACTGTTTATTGGATGACATAGCATCGTCTACCTTCTTCATTGACTCACAGCGCCGTCAGATTCCAAACGGCCTCCTGGCGCTAGCCATGGAAAAGCATCCAGATGGAACCATCTTTAGTCGGCAAGATCTCGTGAAAATTAAACAACAATATATCGAATAGAGTCAGCGGTAGACAGAGTGCATGGTCGCACATGAAATTTAGCTGATTTCATTTCAGAGCCAGAGGTTCCGTAGAAAGTCTCCTAATCTTCACGGACCTTGACGGTCCTTGGGGATCGTGCACAATCGAGGAGGGGTAGGGGATAGAGCAGCACCTAATTACAGCTGGCGCATAGTGCACCGGCGGCGTGTGGCAGAGGGTCAAATACGGCGGCGCGCCAGCCGCTCGCTGCGCCGATAGATGAGCCATGCTTCTCGGTGAGCTGGGGTGAGGAACGAACCCCGGATCTTCGATCGCCCCCGACCACATCAGACTCCGGCCACCCTATGGCGATCGTCGTGACGCATTGGGGCGGCGGCGTGACCCAGGTGCTGGCGGACGCCGGAGGCACGGCGCGGCGCTCGTGCGGCGACGGCCCGGAGTCCTGCGCGCGTGCCGGGACCGGCCCCCAGGCCGCATGCCCGGCGCGCGCTGGCAGGCGCAGGGCCGGGCGACGGCGCGCAGCGCCGCCGCCCCTTGATCCCTACAAGAACAATTCGGCAATGCCTGCATATGTGCTAGACGAATCGCCAACCACCACTCATAGGTAATCGGCGAGCTCATCCGTCCTCATCCGTCGCAGCTTCTGCGGCTGGATCTCCTTCAATCCACCATGCTGGCGGCCAACCCGGCAATGGAGGAGCATGAGCGCCAAACGCTGCTAGCTTCCACTGACCATCCGACTTATGCATGAGGAGCTGCATCGCTGCCGGCAACCCTGCCGGGGCATTCACGATGTAGCCAGTTTCTCTTTCCCCTAGCGGGGTTAGAATAACTAGCTCATAGTTTGGCCCAAGGCATCTTCTCTTACCGGCTACACCCCAGAGCTCTTTTCTTGCAATTCCCCAAGCTTCTTTAAATTGAAGCTTCTCGCTTTTAATAAAAGGGCGCCATAAGCGACTCTTTTCCGTTTTTTGTAGGAGGTCTTCGGCGAGCCTATCTAGGTCTTCTCGATCGAACGCCTTGAGCTGTTCTCTATTATTATAAATCCATGCTTGAATTCGGCAGAGCTTCCAGTTGTCTTCGCTTAGCTGCCAAATTTTTTTGAAGTCTCCCTGAAGAATCGCCTCCCTCCACTCTTCGGCAATAGCGACCGGGCCATGGGGATCTGCGACCCTTTGGAGCTGTTCGGGATCTTCTTTCGCCATTCTTGGGATATCATCTGGGGTAATTGCCCGAATCAAGTCTTCGGCAATCGTCCTAACTTCTCGACGAACAAACGTCCGCTCAACGTGGAACAGAACGGAGAAAAGAAGAAGTGTGGCTCCCAGTTCAAGTTGAAGGGATGACCATATAGAATTTAGTTCTGGCCATAGAAGTGCGGTGATCGCGGAACCCACCACCAAGATCAATCCTAGCAATCCGACACTTATCAACCATTTTCGGCTGATAATCTCCCTTCGTGTCGTTTGCCCCGATCCGAACGGTACGGGGTCATACTCTCCGCGAGTCATTCGCAGATAATAACGCTGATGGTTCTTTTGGGGTTGTGCCTTCTCTTGGGAGAGGGAAATATCTCGCGGAGCGTGCGGCAACGTATGTTATAGCTGACCAGCTAACCAGGAGGGTCGGTGACCCCCTGGTCCCCATGTACGTCGACGACCTCGGCCGGTAACTTCACGGTGTGGCTACCAACGAAGAGCAGACGCGCTGGATCGTGCACGGGGAACGCCTGGTCTACGACAACCGGTGGATCCGGCTGGGCCTGGTCGACGTGGAGATCCCCGATGGGGAGCGGTTCGAGCATCACGCGGTGCATCTGGACCGGGCGGCTATCGCGGTGGTGGTCGATGAGCAGGACCGGGTGCTGATGATGTGGCGGCACCGGTTCCTGTTCGACCGGTGGGGCTGGGAGCTGCCGGGCGGCCTGGTCGACGCGGGCGAGGATCCGATGACGACGGCCGTCCGTGAGGTGGAGGAGGAGACCGGATACCGGCCCAAGGAGACAGAGCACCTGGTCACCTACCAGCCGATGGCCGGCATGGTGGATTCGGAGCACAGCCTGTTCCTCGTCCGCGGTGCTGACCTCGTCGGCAAGCCGACCGGTGAAGAGGTGGAAGCGGACCTCATCGAGTGGATCCCGATGGCGGAGATCCCGGACATGATCGCCCGCGGGGACATCTGGACGTCAGGGACGTTGATCGGGCTGTATGCGGCTCAGGCGCGGCTCAGTTCAAGGCGCGCTTGACCGCCCGGGACAACTCCTCGATGCGCTTGCGCTGACGACGGGAGCCGGTCATGGTCGCCAACTGCTGGGCGCGCTGAATGTGCGGCTGGGCAGCCTCGGGCTCCCCTCCGGCCAACAGGGCGTGGCCCAGGTCACAGCGGAGGGCAGACTCGGCGCGGTTGTAGGTGCCGTCCATCCCGGCCAGCGCGGAGCGCAGATCCTCGACCGTGCCAGGATCGCCGAAGCGCACCAGGCAATTGCCGCGCCAGCGGGCCAGGTGATGGCGATCCAGTGACAGGTACGGCATGTCCTCGTCGGCGGCCCCGTCCGGCAGCAGGGCGGCGGCCTGCTCCAGCGCGGTGCGGCAGGTGGCCTCATCCCCGAGGATGGCGGCGGCCTCGGCTTCGGCGGCGGCCAGCCAGGTCCGCAGGCGCGGGGGGATGCGGTCGCGATGGGTGGCGTGCAGGTACTGGAGGAGTTCGGTGGCCTCGGCCGGCCGTCCCAGGTCCATGAGCACGTATGCCTGCTCGCCGGAGACGTAGGCCAGGACGGCGGGGTTGTCGGCTTCGCGGGCGGCGGCCTTGGCGCGCTCGTAGTGATCCCACGCATCGGCCAGGGCACCGGTGTTGATGGCCTGCCAGCCGGCCAGGGACGAGGTTTCGGCAAGGACGTGGGCGAGCTGGGCGCGGATGCCGGGCCGCACCGCGTGGCGGTGGACGTGTTCGATGTGGGCGATCTGAGCGCGCATCTTGTCGGCGATGGCCACTCCGCCGACGCGGCGGTCCATCAGCCGGAGGCTGTTGGTCTCCATCGTCAGGATCATGACCATGACGGGGTCGACAACGGCGGAGGCTTCGAGGCGGGCCGTCAGCTCCTCGATCTGCTCCTGGTGCTCGCCTCCGTGGTCACCGGTCGGGGAGGCGGTATCGAGCGGGGCCAGGCCGAAGAGCATGCGCGCGTGGTCGGGCAGGCCCAGGCCGGCGGCGATGCGCTCGAACACCTCCAGGTCGGTGACCTGGCGCTGGCGGCGGATGATCTCGCTGATGCGGCCTTGCGGGATGCCGGTGGCGGTGCTGATGCGGACCTGGGTGGCGCCGCTGTACTTGACAGCGAGGTTGAACAACCCGGCTACATCCCGGCTTTTGAGGATTTCCCGGCTTTCTTCGCGGTCCCACACCTGAGCGGGGATCTCGATCGGGTCGAACGCGTTCCCGTGCATTCCCGTCCTCCGGTTGCCAGTCCCCGAGGTGGTGCATCGCTACAGGCCGGACTCTATATCTCACCCTGGTATATCCGCGTGGAATAGGCGGAGAAAGTCTGGTTGGACATCCTTTCCGGCATGACAACACCGGTTAAGTGCACCGCGTGTGACGGGCGCGGCTGGAAGATCGTCACTCGTCGGGGATGCGTGGCGGCCATGGGGCTGCACCTGGAGATGTCCGCGCGCGAGGACTGCCTGTACTGCGACAGCAACGACCCGAGCACGCAAGTCGTGGAGATGTTCGAATGGGAGGTGTTCTCCACCTCCGCCGGGGTCGACGAGCTGGGACCGTGCGGGACCAACTCCGGGCAGGCCACCGCGATGGACACCCTGCGCACGGCGCTGCGCCGCCTGGCGGCCGAACCTGCGCAGGCCGACGTGACGGTGTGGGGGCGCATCGTCCACCGGGTCTACGACTTCGGCACCGTCCCGGACGACTGGTCCCGGCGGATCATCTTCACGGCGACGGTGGACCCGGCCGGGACGGTGCGCTTCGAGCGGGTCACCTCGTGAACGCTCGGGCCCTCGGCTGGGAATCGCCGTGCCCGTCCCTGCACCTGCCTCCGGTGCGGGATGAGCACCGGGCGTTGACCTGGTACGGCGCGGCGCGGTTCGGCCGGGTGCGGGTGGTGGCCTGGACCTGCCATCAGCACCGGGTGACCTTCTACGAGTTGTGCGAGGCCGGCGGACTGGCGTTCATCCGCCGCACCGTCGACCGGGACGGCGGGCGGGCCGTCTCCTACAGTGAGGCGTGGTCGTGCCGCAGAGCGCGGGAGATGTGGTCGGCGCTGGTGGCGGGCCTGGTCCGCTGACCTCGAGATGCCCGTGGGTGCTGAGGTCCTGACAGGTCTCCACTCCGCCGGTACTGTGCTTATGCAGACAAGTGGAAGAGTGATCGGGCGGTTGAGATGAGCATGGACTTCGCCCCACCGAAGTACGCCCAGGTGATGACGGCGATACAGCAGCGCATCACCGATGGTGAATACGCGCCCGGTGACATGCTGCCGTCCGAGACGCAGCTCGTCCGGGAGTTCGGCGTCGGCCGGACCACCGTGGTGCGGGCGTTGCAGACCTTGGCCATGCAAGGGTGGATCGAGCGCGAGCACGGGCGCGGCTCGTTTGTCAAAGGCCGGCCGGAGACCTCGGCCGACCGGATCCGGCCCGCGCTGGAGACCGCCGAGCACGCCGAGAGCGCCGAGAGCATCACCGACGTGCGCCGCGTTCCGGCTCCCCGGCACGTCGCGCGCCTGCTGGGGGTCGACGCCCGGACTCCGGTGATCGAACGCCGGAGGGTGGCCAAGCAGGGCGGCCGACGCTCCGCGGTGGAGACCTTCTGGTTCCCGCTGGAGGTGGCACTCGGCACCGACCTGGACAAGCCCGAACCGCTGCGGCACGGGATCCGCCAGCATCTCCAGGCGGTCAAGCATCTGCGCTTCGACCACATCACCGAACGCCTGACCGCGCGCATGTCGACCGAGCAGGAAGCCGAGGTGCTCGGCTCGTCCACGCCCGTGCTCGGGGTGCTGGCCACGGTGCACGACGCCTCGGGAACCGTGCTGCTGGCCATGAGCGTGGCCATGCCGGGGGACCTGCATGAGTTGCTCGACGTCTACCCGGTGACCTGACGGCTCTCCCACTCGATCCGCTTATTCACTTGTGCGGACGAGTGGGATCGCTTACTCTCAACTTGTCCGCACAAGTGGACGTCCGAATGAAGGGCGTTCCCAATGAAAGGAGTGATCATGGCTATCCAGGGACCCATTCCGATCAGCTTCGAGCAGGTCTTCCCGCACGGCTGCTACATCGTCGGCGCGGTCGAGCAGGTCAAGGACTTCGACGCCTCGACCAGCAGCCGGACCGTCTACGCCAAGGACAAGACCACCGGTGAACTCGTCTGGCAGGTCGCGGTGATGGACGCCGACCCGGCGGTGAAGGCCGGCCAGAAGACGGTGTCGGTCAAGATCCTGTCGCCGGTCGAGCCGGTTGTTCCGCCCGCGCTGCCGGGCCTGCCGTTCGTGCCGGTCGAGTTCGACGGCATGACCGTGACCCCGTACGTCGGCCAGAACACCGGCCGCCTGGCCTACTCCATCCGGGCCACGTCCATGCGGGCTCCCCGCGCGGCCGGAGCCCCGGTCAAGACGACGGCCGGTAAGGAGGTCGCGGCGTGAGCGAGCACAAGCCGTACACCTTCGTCACGACGTCGATCGACGCCGACGGGACCCGGCTCGGCGTCTCCTTCCACACCGGCGACCTGGCGGTCACGGTGCTGGAGACCGAACGCCAGCGGCCGATCCTGACCATCTCCAGCGCCGAGGCGCGGGTGTCGCTGTCCACCACGGGCGGCGGACCGGTCACCGACCAGGACGTAACACTCGCCCGCCGACTCGCCGACGCCACCGCACGCTACCTCGCCATGTGCGAGCACCTGCACGCCGAACACGCCACCTCGGCCGGCACCAACGCGGCCTGACACGCAAGCGGGGCCGCCAGAAGCGGCAACTTCCGGCGGCCCCTCGGTTCTCCCCAGATGCGATTCAAGAGAGGACACCAGCCTAATGTTCAAGAAGATGCCCGGCGACGAGGCACAGCATCTCGTCTCCACCACCCCCGATACCGCCGTGGTCTTCCGCCCGGCGGTGGTTCGCACCCCGGCGTTCGTCACGCTCGTCATCTTCGCCTGGCGGCTCGTCGCCGGCCTAGTGCGGCTGCTCTGGCGGCACCCGGTCGCCTCGGCCGTCGTCGCCGTCCCGTGCGCGGTGGCGTGGTTGTACGGCTGGCGCATGAGCCTGGTCGTGGTTGCGGCGGCCGTGACCGCCCTGGCGCTGTGGTGCTCGGCGCACCGGCCCTCGTTCCTGCGCCTGGTCGGCCGGCGGCTGCTGGCCTTCTGGCGCTTCGTGTGGATCTACCGGCGGCACTGGCAGGCCGTGATGGTCGTCTCCGGGCTCGGGCGGCATCTGCGCGGCCGGGACTACCTCCCCCACCTGGTGCGGGTGCGCTGCACCTCGTGGGCCGACGTCGTGACGGTCAAGATGCTGCATGGCCAAGCGGTCAAGGACTGGGCCGACCGCATCGACCACCTGGCGCACGGCTTCGGGGCGCGTTCCTGCCGGGTCTCCATCGCGCGGGCGGGCCGCCTGGTGCTCGTCTTCCCCCGGCATGATCCCCTGGTCACGCCGCTTCCGGCGATGCCGATCCCGGAAGAGGTATCGGTGGGGCCGGTGCGAGTCGGCACCCGCGAGGACGGCACCCCGTGGCTATTGAAGGTCCACGGCACCCATGTCCTCGTCGCCGGGGCCACCGGAGCGGGCAAGGGCTCGGTCATCTGGTCGACCATCCGCGGCCTGCTCCCGGCCGTCCGTGCGGGCCTGGTGCAGATCTGGGCGCTGGATCCCAAGCGCATGGAACTGTCCTTCGGCCGTGCCCTGTTCGGGGAGCGGTACGCGGCGACCCCGGAGCAGTGCGCCGATCTGCTGGAAGCGGCCGTGGCGGTGATGCAGGAGCGGGCCGACCGGTTCGCCGGCCTCCAGCGCTCCCACACCCCGACACCGGAGGACCCCTTCGTCCTGGTGGTCGTCGACGAGGTGGCGTTCCTGACCGCCTACCAGTCCGACAAGGGCCTGAAACTGCGCATCACAGCCGCGCTGGCCACGCTCACCACGCAGGGTCGGGCGGTCGGGGTCGGGGTGATGGCGGCGCTCCAGGACCCGCGCAAGGACGTGCTGAACATCCGCAACCTGTTCCCCGACAAGATCGCTCTGAGGCTGGACGAGTCCGAGCAGGTGGACATGGTCCTCGGTGACGGCGCCCGGGACCGGGGCGCGCTGGCCGATCACATCTCCCCGATCCCGGAGCAAGGAGCGGGCGTCGGCTATGTCCGCCTGGAAGCCTCGCCCGATCCGATCCGGGTGCGCGCGGCCTACGTCTCCGATGCCGACATCCGCGTGATGGCCGAGGCGGTGGCGGCGTGAGGGTCTGCTTCTACGGCACCGATGAGGAGATCACCCGCATCTGCGAGCGGCCGATCCTGGCGCTGCTGGGGCCGCGCCGTACGCAGCGGGTGGTGGCCTTCGAGCTGTCGAACGTCTCCGTGACCGTCGACCCCTACGGGACCGTGTTCCGCCTGGCGGCGGAGCTGGCCGAGATCCACCGTGAGGAGGTGAACGAATGAGCGACCCGAACGACCGGGGTCTGTCGCGGGCGCAGCGGCAGCGGATGCCGGTCGCGCTGGACGTGGCGGTGGAGATCGCCAAGCACAACGGCGTGTGCATCCGCCCGATCGTGCTGCGGCGGCTCGATGTCCGTACCGGGCAGAGCGAGGACGTCAACGTCCCGTGCGGGGCCACCCGAGAGGCCACCTGTCCGCCGTGCGCCAAGCGCAACCGCTACCTGCGCATGGCGCAGTGCCGGGAGGGCTGGCACTTGGACGCCGAACCGGTGACCACCCCGGATGAGCCGGACGAGGAGCAGCGATGGCTGATCGAGTTCCGTGCAGACGTGCAGGCCAAGCGGGACACCGCTGAACGCGACGGCATGCCCGAGGAGGTCGCCGAGTGGGACGACGTGATCCAGGAACTGGACGCTGAGATCAACGCGGCCGGGATGCGGGGCAGTCTCTCCGGCCGGGCGGCCTCCCGGCGCTCCCGCTCGACCCGGCGGCGCCAGGACGCCCCGGACCTGCCCAAGCGGGCCATGAGCCCCACCACGCTCGGTAGAGCCTTCCCCGGTACCGATGGGAAGGTCTACCGGCCGTCGATGTTCATCACGCTCACCCTGCCGTCCTACGGCCGCATTCGGGCGGGGCAGGGCGTGCCGGTCGACCCGAGCACCTACGACTACCGGCGGGCGGCTCGGGACGCGCTGCACTTCTCCAAGCTGGTCGACCGGTTCGTGCAGAACCTGCGCCGGGTGGCGGGCTATGACGTGCAGTACTTCGCATCCGTCGAACCTCAGAAGCGGCTCGCGCCTCATCTCCACATGGCGATCCGGGGCACCCTGCCCCGCGCGGAGATCAAGGCCATCACGGCGGCGACGTATCACCAGGTGTGGTGGCCGGCGGCCGATGAGATCCGCTTCGAGGGCGATCACCTGCCGGTGTGGACGCCGCGGGCCGACCTGCCCGACGGTGGTGACTATCCCGACGGGCAGGACGGCGACTACCTCGACCCCACCACGGGAGAGCTTCTCCCCACCTGGGATGAGGCCCTCGACCGGCTCGACGCCGACGATGACGCCGAACCCCTGCACGTGATCCGTTTCGGTGACCAGGTCGACGTTCAGGGCGTGCTCGCCGGGACCCCGGACGCCGATCAGTGCATCCGCTACCTGTCGAAGTACCTGACCAAGTCCCTCGGCGAGAGCCTCGACGCCGATGACGCCGCTCGGCGGGATCACGCGGCCCGGCTGGTCGAGGCCCTGCGGTACGAGCCGTGCTCGCCGTCGTGCCCGAACTGGCTGCGGTACGGGGTGCAGCCGAAGGACGCCAAGCCGGGCATGACGCCGGGCCGGTGCCGGGGCAAGGCGCACAAGCCCGAACACCTCGGCTACGCGGGCCGCCGGGTCCTGGTCTCGCGGAAGTGGTCGAACAAGACCCTGGCCGAGCACAAGCGCGACCGCCGGACCTGGGTCCTGGAAGCCCTCGGCTTGGCCGATGAGCCGATCGACCCGCACCGCTACCTCTGGAAGCCCGTCCCGGCCGGAGACGGCGACGTCCCCTCGCTCGCCCTGCGACTGCTGCGCATGGTCGCCGACCGCCAGCGCTGGCGAGCAACCCTCCTCGCCCGGCAAGCGGAAGCCATCGGTCACCCCATCGCCGATCTTTCGGCAGTCGGGGAGGCTGCATGACCAGGAAGAGCGCACAGATCCCGGCCGCGGCCCTCCCCGAGCTGGCGCAGGGCCGGCTTCTCACTGTGGAGCAGGCAGCCGAACGGCTGAACACCTCGGTCCGCTTCCCCCGCCGCCTCATCGCAGAGCGGCGCATCACCTTTGTCCACGTCGGGCGCAACGTCCGCATCCCTGAAGCGGCGCTTGAGGCGTTCATCGCGGCGGGGCTCGTCGAACCGATCACCACACGCAGAAGGAGGGCCGTCTGATGAGCGGCAACAACAAGGGGCACCGTCGCCGGTTCGGGGCCGTTCGCAAGCTGCCGTCCGGACGTTTCCAGGCGCGTTACGCCGGGCCTGACGGCGTGGAACGTACGGCCCCGCAGACCTTCCCGAGCAAGACCGATGCGGAAATCTGGCTCACCAGGAAGGAGGCGGAGATCCATGAACAGGAGTGGACGGACCCGGACGCCGGGAAGATCGCCTTCCGGGACTACGCGACTTCGTGGATGAGTGAGCGGACGCTCCGGCCCAAGACGGCCCAGCTCTATGAGGGCCTGCTCCGGCTTCACATCCTCCCGGCCTTCGGGAACAAGCTCCTGATCGAGATCACCTCGCGTCACGTTCGGCAGTGGCACACCAAGCTCCTGAGCGACGGCGGCCCCGGAGCGTCCACCGTGGCCAAGGCGTACCGCCTGCTGCGGGGCATCCTGAACACGGCGGTAGAGGACGACCTGATCAAGAAGAACCCGTGCCGGATCAAGAACGCCGGTGTGGAGCGGCCGGAGGAACGGCCCGTGCTCACGGTGCCGGAGGTCTTCAAACTCGCCGGTGCCGTGCCTCCCCGATTTCGCGCTCTGGTCCTCCTTGCGACGTTCGGCAGCATGCGGTGGGGAGAGCTGGCGGCCCTGCGGCGTCACAACCTCGACCTTGAGGTGCGGACGGTCAGGATCGAGGCGTCCGTCTCGGAGATGAAGACGGGGGAGTTGCTCACCGGCCGGCCGAAGTCGGACGCGGGGGCCCGGGTGGTCACTCTGCCGGAGATCATCATGGGTGACCTGGCCTGGCACCTCCAGCGGTTCAGCGAGCCGGAGTCTGACGGCCTGGTCTTCGTGGGGGAGAAGGGCGCGCAGCTCCGGCGGAGCAACTTCACGAAGGTCTGGGCCAGGGCGATCAAGGAGGCCGAGCTTCCGGCAATCCATATCCATGATCTGCGTCACACGGGCAACACCCTGGCCGCGATGACCGGTGCCTCGCTCAAGGAGTTGATGGCGCGGATGGGCCACTCCAGCACCAAGGCCGCGATGATCTATCTGCACGCCGCAAAGGATCGGGATCGGGTGATCGCCGACGCGTTGGGGGAGATCGTCAAGGAGGGACTCAAGCCGCAGCAGGATGGCGGCGAGGACGGCGACGATCCACCTCTCGTCGGAGCCAAGATCAACTGATCTGGCACGGATCTGGCACGCGAGTGAGAACAGGCTCAGAAAAAGATCAAGGCCCGGGTCGGAATCATGTTCCTGACCTGGGCCTTAGCGATTGGAGCGGGTGACGGGAATCGAACCCGCGCTGTCAGCTTGGGAAGCTGATGTTCTACCATTGAACTACACCCGCAGCGGTGAACCGCGCCCCCACTCTAGCGGAAAATCACGCGACTCTGGACCGTCTGGAACATCGAGTTCCCGGCTGATCCCTGCCCGGCCGGTTGGTAGGTTGCCCCCGTGCTGCTTTCCGATCGTGACATCCGTGCCGAGATCGAGTCCGGGAGGGTGAAGATCGACCCCTTCGCCCCGGAGATGATCCAACCCTCCAGCGTCGACGTGCGTCTCGACCGCTATTTCAGGGTCTTCGAGAACCACCGCTACCCGCACATCGACCCGGCGACCGAGCAGCCCGACCTCACCCGCCTGGTCGAGCCCGAGGGCGACGAACCGTTCATCCTGCACCCCGGGGAGTTCGTCCTCGCCAGCACCTACGAGGTCATCAGCCTTCCCGACGACCTCGCCTCGCGGCTGGAGGGCAAGAGCTCCCTCGGCCGGCTCGGCCTGCTCACGCACTCCACCGCCGGCTTCATCGATCCGGGCTTCAGCGGCCACGTGACGCTGGAGCTCTCCAACGTCGCGACGTTGCCGATCAAGCTCTGGCCCGGGATGAAGATCGGTCAGCTGTGCATGTTCCGGCTCAGTTCGCCGGCCGAGCATCCTTACGGGTCGGAGAAGTACGGCTCTCGCTACCAGGGGCAGCGGGGCCCGACGCCGAGCCGTTCGTACCTGAACTTCCATCGCACCCCGATCTGAACGAGATCAGCCCCGGCACGAGCAGGGCCAGGAGGGGGAGCAGGGCGCTGGCGGCGCTGGCGGCGAGGAAGGGGGCGCGGCCCAGGAGGTCGGAGAGGGGGACCGTCAGCGCCAGGGCGAAGGGGGTCATGCTCAGCGCGGCCATCCATTCGAGGGAGGCCACCCGGGCCTGGCGGTCGGCCCGGACGGTGCCGAGCATGCCGACGATCCACTCGATGGCGGAGATCTCCAGCCCGATCCCGGCCAGCAGGTAGCAGGTGAAGACCCAGCCGGGGACGATCGGCTCCATCAGGGCCAGCGGCACGAGGCCGTACGGCAGCAGCGCGACCATGGCCACCAGGCCGGGCCGGCGCGGGGACAGGCGGGTGGCGACGAGCGCGCCGATCAGGCCGCCCAGGGAGAGGGCCGCCAGGGTGAGGCCGTACATGCCTTCCAGGGGTGATCTGTACGGTGACACGGTCGTGACCGGGAGGAGCACCTGGGCGGGAGCCACGATGAAGGTCTGGTGCAGTGCCGTGACGGAGATCACGGTGGCCATCCAGGGGCGGCGGGAGACCTCGGCCACGCCCTCGCGGATCTCGGCGGAGACCGGCAGCCGGTCCTCGTGCGCCGCCGGGGGCTCCTGGACGCGGCGGAGCAGCAGGGCGCCGGTCATGAAGCCCGCCGCGGCGAGCCAGAGCGCCGTCTGGGTGCTCTGGAGCATGACCGCGAGGGCGCCGGTGACGGAGCCGGCGACGGCGCCGAGCCGCCAGGAGGCGCTCGTCAGGCCGATGCCCGCGCGGTGGAGCCGGATCGGGAGGATCGAGGCCAGGCATGCCTGGAAGGCGGGGCGGAAGAAGGCTTCGGTGCCGCCGGCGAGGAAGACCGCCACGCCGAGGACCACGGGTTCCGGGGAGGGCCAGAGGGCGGCCACGGTGACGATCAGCAGCAGGGAGCACTGGGAGGCCGTCATCACGACCCGGCGGGGTAATCGGTCGGCCCAGACGCCGCCGAAGACGGCGAAGGTGACGAGCGCCACCAGGCGGCCGGCGAGCACCACGCCGACCACGGACCCGCTGTGACCGTCCCGGAGGAGCGAGACGACCACGGCGATGGGGAAGATGTGGTCGGCGGCGACGGAAGCCGTCAGACCGCACCAGAGAAGACGGAACGGGCGCTCTCGCCAGACTCCCCGGACCCCCATATGCGACCAGTATTCGGCATAACATGGTCAAAGGCCAGCAAATCGGTCAGCGGAAAGATGTCGTCAAGCTCTCCGCGCTCGGGTGTCACCAGGCATACGCAGGGTAGCCAAAGAGCGAAGAAGGGGCGTCTAGCGGGTGAAGTTCGCATTTCCGCTGGTAACCCTTACTCTTCTCTGCGGACCATCCCCGCACATCTGGAGATCGACGTGCGCCTGCGTCTCACACCTAGTGAGGACAGCTACTACGGCTTGTTCGCCGACTCGGCGAACAACCTCGTCACAGCGTCCCGTCTACTGGTCGAGATCATCAGCGAAGGATCGGACAGGGAAGCCCTGGCCGAGAAGATGCGTGCTTGCGAGCACGCCGGCGACGAGCGCACCCATGCGATCATGAACCGGCTCAACGAGAGCTTCATCACACCCTTCGACCGCGAGGACATCTACCGCCTCGCGTCCAATCTCGACGACGTGATGGACTTCATGGAGGCCGCGGCCGACCTCATCGTCCTCTACCAGATCGATCACCTCCCCAAGGAGGTCGTCGGACAGGTGGAGGTCCTGGAGCGCGCGGCCGAGCTGACCGCCGAGGCCATGCCCCGGCTTCGCTCGATGAGGAACCTGAACGAATACTGGATCGAGGTCAACCGCCTGGAGAACCAGGCCGACCAGGTCTACCGGCGGCTGCTGGCCAAGCTCTTCAGCGGCGAGTACGACGCGCTCACCGTCATGAAGATGAAAGAGGTCATCGACCAGCTCGAGGGGGCCGCGGACGCGTTCGAGCACGTGGCCAACACGATCGAGTCGATCGCGGTCAAGGAAAGCTAAGTGGACCTCTCGCTCGCCCTCGTCATCGGCGTGGTGGTCGTGGCGCTGGTCTTCGACTACACCAACGGCTTCCACGATGCCGCGAACGCGATCGCGACCTCGGTCTCGACCCGCGCGCTGACCCCGAGGGCCGCTCTGTTCATGGCGGCGGCGATGAACTTCCTGGGTGCCCACCTCGGCACCCAGGTGGCCCAGACCGTCGGCAAGGGCATCATCGACGCCCCCCAGGGATCGCACGGCCTGGTGATCGTGTGCGCCGGGCTGATCGGCGCGATCACATGGAACCTCATCACCTGGTACTTCGGGCTGCCCTCCTCCAGCAGCCACGCGCTGATCGGCGGCCTGATCGGTTCGGCGCTCGCCTCGGCCAGCTTCATCCACTGGGACGGCGTGGTGGCGAAGGTCGTCATTCCGATGATCATCTCTCCGCTGGTCGGGTTCACCCTGGCCGCGATCATCATGATCGCCATCCTGTGGATCTTCCGGCGGGCCAACCCCGCCAAGGCCAACCGCGGCTTCCGCCACGCGCAGACGATCTCGGCTGCGGCCATGGCCCTCGGCCACGGCCTGCAGGACGCGCAGAAGACCATGGGCGTCATCTTCCTGGCGCTCGTGGTCGGCGGCCACGTCCAGCAGGACGATCCGATCCCGCAGTGGGTCATCCTGGCCGCCGCGGCGGCGATCTCGCTGGGCACCTACGCGGGCGGCTGGCGCATCATGCGCACCCTCGGCCGCCGCATCATCGCCCTGGACCCCCCGCAGGGGTTCGCGGCGGAGACCGCGGCCTCCACCGTCCTGTACGGCGCGGCCATCGGCTTCGGCGCGCCGATCTCCACCACCCACACCATCACCAGCGCGATCATGGGCGTGGGCGCCACCAAGCGCCTGTCGGCCGTGCGCTGGGGGGTCGCCGGCAACATCGTGACCGCCTGGATCCTCACGATCCCGGCGTCCGCGCTGGTGGCCGCGCTGTCCTACTACGCGTTGCACTGGATGGTCGAGTAGCCGGACGGCGGTCCGGGAGGCCCGGCCGGGGAGCGTGGTGCTCCCCGGCCGGGCCTCCCGCCGTTGCGGCCCGGCCGTGTCAGGCCGGCGCCGTCACCTCCGGTACATCACGTCGGTGTCCCACCGGGTGAACCCCAGCGCCTCGTAGAGGCGGACCGCCGCGGTGTTGCTCTCGTCCACGTACAGCATCACCTGCGCCAGGCCGCGCGAGCGGAGGTACTCCAGACCCGCCAGGGTCAGTGACCTGCCCAGTCCGCCGCCCTGCTCGGCCGGGTCCACGCCGACCACGTAGACCTCGCCGATCGACTCGTGCCCGTGGCCCTGCGCCTCGTGCACCTTGGTCCAGTGGAAGCCGACGAGCCGCTCCCCGCGCACCGCGAGGAAGAATCCCGCCGGGTCGAACCAGGACTCCCGCTCACGCCGCTTCAGATCCTCCAGCGTCCACGCCCCCTGCTCGGGGTGGTGGGCGAAGGCGCGGGCGTTCAGCGCCACCCAGGACTCCCCGTCCGTCTCCGGGTCGAAGGCGCGCAGCCGTACCCCCTCGGGGAGCTCGAACCCCGGAACGGCCGTCAGCAGCGAGCGCCGCATCTGCCACAGCGCCCGGACCTTCGCCAGCCCCGCCGACGCCGCGAGCGCCGCGGCCGCGGGATGCCCGCCGTGCGCCCAGAGCCGGAGCCTGCCCCCGGTCTGCTCCAGTACGGCCAGCAGCAGGCGGCGGCCGTACCCGAGCCGGCGGAAGGCGGGGTGGATCACCAGCTCGCCGCCGGGTCCCTCGACCGGGTCCGCGGGGTCCACGTGCGCATAACCGGCGAGGGCGCCGTCGGCGTAGAGCAGTACGGCGCTCGCTTGTCCGTCGCCCCCGTGACGCAGGTGCAGCATCGCGTGCTCGTTGAGGGGGCGGACCCCGTCGGCCTCCGTGGCGGCCTCGACCATCGCGAGGACGGCGGCCACCTCTTGCCCGTCGAGCCGTTCCCGGCGTTCCACATGCACGTTCATGTTCTGGACTCTAGGCGGGGGCCGGACCGCTCTGATCATCGGGTACTGGCAAAAAACGCCAGCTAGAGGTAGGGCGAATCGTTACCTTGCAGACATTCCCTGCATAGATAACACCTCTAATGTCGTGTTTCATGATGTCCCGTTCCTTCCAGCGGTTGGCCATGGCCGGCGTCCTCGCCTCGGCCGGGCTCGTGATCGCGGTCGGACCGGCCGAAGCGGGTAACGCGCCCGCCAAGACGGTGCCGGTCCGCCTGCTCTCTCTCAACGACTTCCACGGTCACCTGGAGCCCCCGACCGGCTCCTCGGGCCGGATGGTCGACGAGACCGGCGCCACGGTCGAGGCCGGCGGCGCGGCCTATGCGGCCACCCACCTCAAGCAGCTCACCGACAAGAACACGTTGAAGGTCGCCCAGGGCGACCTGATCGGCGGCACCCCGCTGGTCTCGGCGGCCTTCCACGACGAGCCCTCGGTCGAGTTCCTCGGCAGGGTCGGCGTCACCACCTCGGCCGTGGGCAACCACGAGTTCGACGAGGGCTACGCCGAGCTCAAGCGCATCATGAACGGCGGCTGCCACCCGGTGGACGGCTGCTCGCCCGCCGGACCGTGGAAGGGCGCCCAGTTCGACTACATCGGTGCCAACGTCCTCCTCAAGGGGAGGAGCGCAGCCGCCGAGAAGGACGCGCTCGCCGCGCTCGGCAAGAACGGGAACTCGCTGCGCGCGCTGCTGAAGAAGTACGGCGTCCCGGCGCTGCCCCCGGTCTCCATCCGCTGGATGAACGGCGTGCCGATCGGCTTCATCGGCCTGGTCACCCAGACCACTCCGAACATCGTCACCGCCGAGGGCATCAAGGACCTGGAGTTCGTCGACGAGGTCAAGGCCGCCAACGTCGCCTCCAAGCTGCTCAAGCTGGTCGGCGTCAGGGCCCAGGTCGTGCTGGTGCACGAGGGTGACCAGGTCACCCCGAACCAGTCGCCCGACGCCTGCAGCGCCCAGCCGGGCGCGGGCAACCGCATCGCCACCCAGGTGGACGCCGAGATCGACATGATCCTCAGCGGCCACTCCCACCAGGCCTACCTGTGCACGGTGACCGACCCCAAGGGCGCCAAGCGCCTCTACAGCCAGGGCGGCTCGTTCGGCCGGGTGATCACCAAGGTCGACTTCCAGGTGGACAGGCGGACCCGTGACGTCGTGCGCTCCTCGGTGGTCGCCGACAACCAGGTCGTGACCCGGACCGTCACTCCCGACCCGGAGATCTCCGCGTTCGTGCAGACCTGGAAGGACCGCGTCTCCACGGTCGCCAACAAGCCGATCGGCAAGATCACGGCGGACATCGTCAACACGGCCGCCGCCTCCGGCGAGTCCCCGCTCGGCAACCTCATCGCCGACGGCCAGCTCGCCGCGGCCAAGACCGGAGGCAACGCGCAGATCGCCCTGATGAACCCGGGCGGCGTGCGGGCCAGCCTCACCTACGCCGGCTCGCCCGCGGGCGAGGGCGACGGCGTGGTGACGTACGGCGAGGCCTTCGCGGTCCAGCCGTTCAACAACCTGGTGCAGGTGGTCACCCTCACCGGTGCGCAGCTCAAGACCGTCCTGGAGGAGCAGTTCACCGGCGGCCCCAACAAGCAGGCCTTCACCAAGATCCTGCAGCCGTCGTCGAACTTCACCTACGCCTACAGCGCCAGCGCGCCGTGGGGTTCGAAGATCTCCGACATGAAGATCGACGGTGTCGCCGTGACGGACACCCAGACCATCCGGGTCGCCGCCAACAACTTCCTGGTCGGCGGCGGCGACGCCTTCGACACCTTCGAGCAGAGCACCGACATCTGGAGCGGCCCGCTCGACATCGACGCCTTCGCGGCCTACTTCGCCGCCAACCCGGTGGTCGCGCCTCCGGTTCCCAACCACATCACCGTCAAGCCGTAACAAGCCCGGAACACCCAGGGCCCGCCGGATTCCCGGCGGGCCCTTTTCCGTGTGCCGCCTTCCGCGCCCATGGGAAGGGCGCTGCCCGCGTTCGCCCCGGCTGGGTGGCAATCCACCGATCGGCTGATTCGACGCCCCCACCGTTCGGCGGCCAGGTCCCGTCCGCCGGTCGATGTTGGAAGAAGCGCCGCTCCAGCAGGCTGAAGACACGCCGAACACCGACGGGACCAGCCAGACAAGGACACGCACATGCCAGCAGTGATCGAGGTACGCGACCTCCACAAGCGCTACGCCGACAAGGTCGCGGTCGAGGATGTCTCACTCACGGTGCAGGAGGGCGAGATCTTCGGGATCCTCGGCCCGAACGGCGCCGGCAAGACGACGACCGTGGAGTGCATCGCGGGCCTGCGCACACCGGACCGGGGCGAGATCACGGTGTGCGGGCTCGACCCCCGCCGCGACCGCGCCGAGCTGACCCGGCGTCTGGGCGTCCAGCTGCAGGCCGGTCAGCTCCCCGACCGGCTGCAGGTCGCCGAGGCCCTGGAGCTCTACAGCTCCTTCTACCCCCGCCCGGCCGACTGGCGCGCGCTGATGCACGGCCTCGGCCTGGCCGACAAGGCCAGGACCGGCTACGCCAAGCTGTCCGGCGGCCAGAAGCAACGGCTGTCGATCGCGCTGGCGCTCGTCGGCAACCCCCGGGTGGCGATCCTGGACGAGCTCACCACCGGCCTCGACCCCCAGGCTCGGCGCGACACCTGGGACCTGATCGAGGGCGTGCGCTCGAGCGGGGTGACGATCGTGCTGGTCACCCACTTCATGGAGGAGGCCGAGCGGCTGTGCGACCGGCTGGCGCTGATCGACGCCGGTCGCGTCGTCGCGGTGGACACCCCGGCAGGCCTGACCGAACGGGCCCGCATCGAGCAGCGCATCCAGTTCCGCCCGTCCCGGCCGCTGGACGAGCGCCTGCTGACGAGCCTGCCCGAGGTCTCCGGCGTCACCCGCAGGGGCGAGCTGGTCGTCGTCAGCGGCAACGACAACGCGCTCAACGCCGTCACCGCCGTGCTGGCCCGCAACCGGATCGTGGCCGAACGGCTGCGCGTGGAGCAGGCGAGCCTGGAGGAGGCGTTCGTCCAGCTGACCGGTGGCCGCCTCGGCTCCTCCTAGATGTCCGACCCGCAGCCCGACCCCCGCAAAGAGACGAAGAGAGAAAGGCCATCGCCGTGTCCGTCCTGAACACCGCTGCCCCCGTCACCGCCACGCATGGTTCCGCGACGTGGCGGCTCATCAAGGCCGAGAGCAAGCTGAGCATCCGCGACAAGGTCGGACCCCTGTGGGGTGTCGGCTGCCCGCTGATCGTGTTGATCATCCTGGGCGTCGTACCCGCCTTGAAGGAACCCGTGGAGGCCGCCGGCGGCCTGACCTACTTCGACCTGTACGTGCCTGTTCTGATCTTGTTCAACCTGGCCATCCTGGCCATGACCGCGCTGCCGACCACGCTGGCGGGCTACCGGGAGAACGGCGTGCTGCGGCGCCTGCAGACCACGCCGATAGGCCCGGCCCGCGTGCTGAGCGCCCAGCTGGTGGCCAACTTCGCCATCGCGCTGGTGGCGACGATCCTGTTCCTGGCGGTGGCCGGGCTCGGCTTCGGCGTCGACCTGCCCCGGCACCCCGTCGGCTTCGTCCTCTCCTGGCTGCTGGCGGCCGCCGCGCTGCTCGCCATCGGCCTGCTGATCACCGCGCTGGCGCCCGGACGCGGCCCGGCCACGGCGATCGGCACGGTGCTGTTCTTTCCGATGATGTTCTTCGCCGGGCTGTGGGTGCCGGTCGCGCAGATGCCCGAGGTGCTGCAGACCATCAGCCACTACACCCCGCTCGGCGCCGGCATGCAGGCCTTCCAGGAGGCCTACCTGGGCCACTTCCCCTCCGCCCTTCCCCTGCTGACCCTGGCGGCCTACGCGGTCGGGTGCACGCTCATCGCGGTCCGCTGGTTCCGCTGGGAATAGACTCGCCACAATGGAGGGGATCTTGAGCAGGAGGAGGGGAGTCGTGAGCAGTCGGAGGCCACAGCCCGGCCCCCGGGCCGCGCGGGAAGACCTGCCGTTCCTCCTGGTCACCGCGGTGCCGTACACCTTGCTGGTCGCCCTCGTCGTCTTCAAGGTGATCGCGAAGTACCCGTCGGGCGACTCCCTGTCCGTCGATCTCGCTGTGTGCGGGCTGGCCGCGGCGTGGATGCTCGGCATGTTCACCCTGCGCCCCGCCTGGTGGGAACGGCCACGGATCATGGGGGTGTTCTTCACCGGACTGCTGGTGATCACAGCGGTCCTGGTGGTGAGGGATCCCGCGTTCGGATTGTTCACCCCCGCGCCCTACATCTACGCCTTCACCCTCCTGCGCTGGCCGTGGCGCCTGTGGGGCGTGGCCGCCGTGGCGGTCGTGGCCGGTACCGCGCAGGCATCCGATGTGCCCAAGACGACCGCTTCCGGCCTGACGCTGTACCTGGCCATCGTCGTCGCCAACGTCGTCCTCATGGGCGGCACCGCCTGGGTGCTCCGGCGCGCCGAGCGGGAGAAGGAGCAGCGCGAGCAGGCCCTCGCGGAGCTGAGCCGGACGAATCGGCTGCTGGAGGCGACGCTCGCCGAGAACACCGGCCTGCACGCCCAGCTGCTCGCCCAAGCCCGGGAGGCCGGGATTCTCGACGAGCGCCAGCGGATGGCCCGCGAGATCCACGACACCCTGGCGCAGGGGCTCACCGGGATCATCGCGCAGCTGCAGGCGGCCGAGCAGATGCACGAGGTCCCGGCACCGTGGGTCCGGCCCTTCGACGCCGTCAAGAGCCTGGCCAGGGAAAGCCTGGCCGAGGCCCGGCGCTCGGTCGACGCGCTGCGGCCCGAGCCGCTGGAAACCGCGCGCCTGAGCGACGCGCTCGCCGACGTCGCCGACCGGTGGTCGAAGTTGCACGGGCTCGCCGTCCAGGTCACGACGACCGGCACGGCGCGGCCGATGACACCGGAGGCCGAGTTCGCGCTGCTGCGCACGGCGCAGGAGGCGTTGGCCAACGTGGCCAAGCACGCGGGCGCGACCAGGGTCGGGGTCACGCTGTCCTACCTGGACGATGAGGTGGCGTTGGACGTGCGTGACGACGGCAGGGGCTTCGAGCCCTCGGGTCTCGAGGCCGGCACGGCCGCGGACGGCAGCCCGGGGCCGCCGTCCCGCGGCGGCGGGTTCGGCCTGACCATCATGCGGCAGCGCGTCGAAGAGCTGTCGGGAACGTTGCGGATCGAGTCCGAGCCCGGCGCCGGCACCGGGATCTCGGCCTGCGTCCCCTTCCTGCCGGCCGGGAGCCGCACATGACCGAGCGCACGGCCGAGCCGGCAGCCGGGGCCCCGATCCGGCTGCTGATCGCGGACGACCATCCCATCGTCAGAGACGGGCTGAGCACCATGTTCGCCTCCGCGCCCGGTTTCCAGGTGCTCGGCGAGGCCGCGGACGGCGCCGCAGCCGTACGGCTCGCCCAGGAGCTCCGGCCCGACGTGATCCTGCTGGACCTGCGCATGCCCGGCATGGACGGGCTGACCGCCATCACCGAGCTGGCCAGGCTCGGGGTCACCGCGCGCGTGCTGGTTCTGACGACCTACGACACCGACGCCCACGTCCTGCCGGCGATCGAGGCGGGCGCGACCGGCTACCTGCTCAAGGACTCCCCCCGGGAGGACCTGCTGCGAGGTGCGCGCGCCGCCGCCAAGGGCGAGAGCGTCCTGTCCCCCTCGGTGGCGGCACGGCTGATGAACCGGGTCAGGACCCCCGCGCCGCAGCTGCTCAGCCAGCGGGAGCTGGAGATCCTCGAACTCGTGGCGGCCGGGAACACCAACCGTGAGACGGCCACCCGGCTGTTCATCACCGAGGCCACGGTCAAAAGCCACCTTCTGAACATCTATGCCAAGCTCGGCGTGAACGACCGCGCCGCAGCCGTCACCGAGGCGTTCAACCGGCGGCTGCTCGTCCCGCGGGCGTCTGAGCAGTCCTGACCGCCGGAGGATCCTTCGGGCGGCCCGCGATCCGCTGCCCGGCCCCGAGCACTCGGTGACCTCGATCGCGCGTCTGCTCGGCGTCTCGGCGTTTCGGCGTTTCGGCAGGACGCTCTACGACCCACACCTCAGACCTCGATACCGCCTGCGGGCTGCGTCTTCGACGCTCGTCTCGTCCGCCCCGTTGCGGGATTCCGCAACTTCTTGCATTATCTCCGCAAGAATTTAAGTAGTCTACGCATCGAACAGATAAAACGAAGAAAATACATCACATGGCCTTGTGAACCCCGGGGCGGGGGTCCTACTGTCACCTCACCCTCATGGCGTCTGCGCCGCCTTGAGCGGAGTGCGGGTCCACCCCCCGAGAGAAACGAGCATGCGATGTCACGGAGCATCACAGGAGCCGCGGCGAGGCGGTCCGGCGGGCCACCGCGAAGGATCATGGCGGCGGTCGCGGCGGCGGTGACCGCGGTCGCCACCGCTCTCGGCGTCGCGTCCGGCGGCCCGGCCGTCGCCGGCACTGGCGCGGCAGGCGGCCCGGCTCCCGTCGTGACGCGCGCCGCCCTCGACCCGTCGCTCGTCGCCGGACGGGGCGCCGACGTCGGCTTCGTCGAGCAGGAGGCGGAGAACGCCGCGACGGACGGCACGGTCATCGGCCCCGACCGCTCCGCGTACACGCTGCCGGCGGAGGCGTCCGGCCGCAGGGCGGTCAGCCTGGCGCCGGGACAGCACGTCGAGTTCACGCTTCCGGAGGCGGCCAACGCGATCACCGTGCGCTACAGCATCCCGGACGCGCCCGGAGGGGGCGGCATCACCGCGCCGCTCACCGTCACGGTGAACGGCCGGGCCAAGAAGACCATGACCCTCACCTCGCAGTACGCGTGGCTGTACAACCAGTACCCGTTCACCAACGACCCCGGCGCCGGCCTGCTGCACCCCGACTGGTGGATCACCGAGTGCGCCTGCGTGCCCAGCGCCACGACGCCGCCCCCGGTGATCGCCAAGCCGTTCCGCCCGATGCACTTCTACGACGAGCAGCGCCTCCTGCTCGGCCGGACGTACCGCGCGGGCGACAGGGTACGGCTCACGGTCCCCACCGGGAGCAACGCCGAGTGGACGGTCATCGACCTGCTCGACTCAGAGCTCGTCGGCCGGCCGTACGTCAACCTCCTCGCGGCGAACGTGCTGGCGTTCGGCGCCGACCCCTCCGGCAGACGCGACTCCGCCGACGCGTTCGACAGGGCCGTCGCCTTCGCGCAGCGCAAGCGCCTCAAGGTCTACATCCCTCCGGGCACCTACCAGGTGAACCGCCACATCCTCGTCGACGACGTGACGATCGAGGGCGCCGGCAACTGGTACACCGTCATCAAGGGCCGCGAGGTCGCCCTCGACACCCCGGCCCCCGACGGCTCGGTGCACACCGGTGTCGGCTTCTACGGCAAGGACGCCGAGGACGGCGGGAGCAGGAACGTCCACCTGTCCGGCTTCGCGATCGAGGGCGACGTCCGCGAACGCATCGACACCGACCAGGTGAACGGCATCGGCGGGGCGATGAGCGACTCGACCATCAAGGAGCTCCACATCCGCCACACCAAGGTGGGCATGTGGTTCGACGGGCCGATGACGAACGTGAAGATCACGGACAACGTCATCGTCGATCAGATCGCCGACGCCCTCAACTTCCACACCGGCGTCACGGACTCGGTCGTGTCGAACAACTTCATCCGCAACACGGGCGACGACGGTCTCGCCATGTGGTCCGAGAAGAGCGCGAACGCCGGCAACACCTTCGACCGCAACACCGTGCAGTCGCCGACGCTCGCCAACGGCATCGCTATCTACGGCGGCAGGGACAACACGGTCTCCGGCAACCTCGTCGCCGACCCGGTCCGCGAGGGCAGCGCCATCCAGGTCGGTTCCCGCTTCGGCGCCGAGGCGTTCACCGGACGGCTGCGGATCAGGGACAACACCACGGTCCGGGCCGGCACGTTCGAGCTGAACTGGAAGATCGGTCTGGGGGCCATCTGGTTCTACGCGCTCGACAAGGACATCGAGGCGGACATCGAGGTGGCCGGCGACCACTACCTCGACAACACCTACAACGCGATCATGCTGGTCAGCGAGTGGTCGGTGAAGGACCTGTACGCGATCCCGAACGTCCGCTTCAAGGACGTCAGGGTCGACGGCACGGGCACCTCGGTGGTCAGCGCGCGGGTGAAGGGGTCGGCGTCGTTCGAGAACGTGGACGCCCGCAACGTCGGCGCGGTCGGCGTCAACAACTGCGGGTCGTTCGGCTTCCCGTCCACCGGCTCGGAGTTCTCGCTGACGGACCTCGGCGGCAACGACGGAGGCGGCACCGCCGGACCCTGGCTCGCCCCGTGGACGCTGCCCAACACCATCACCTGCGACGACCGGCCGCCGGTGGTCGCGCCGCCGGCGCCGTCCCCCTGGTGAACCTCCGCGGGGAAGCGCCCTGATCCGGTCGGCCGTCCGGGAGACCCGGGCGGCCGTCCCGCCGGCCGGGGCCTAGCGGCGGGCGGGCTCGGGCTCCTCGGCGGGCTGCTCGTTGCCGCGCTCGGGGACGAAGCGGTAGCCGACGTTGCGGACCGTTCCGATCAGCGACTCGTATTCGGCGCCGAGCTTGGCGCGCAACCGCCGGACGTGCACGTCCACGGTCCGGGTGCCGCCGAAGTAGTCGTAACCCCAGACCTCCTGGAGCAACTGGGCGCGGGTGAAGACCCTGCCGGGGTGCTGCGCGAGGTATTTCAGGAGCTCGAACTCCTTGAACGTCAGGTCCAGCGCCCGGCCGCGGAGCCGGGCGGTGTAGGTGGCCTCGTCGATCGAGAGATCGCCGCTGCGGATCTCGTCGGGGGCCTCCTCCACGGCGGACAGGTTCAGCCGGCCCACCGCCAGCCGGAGGCGGGCCTCGACCTCGGCGGGGCCCGCGCTGTCCAGCAGGACGTCGTCGGCGCCCCATTCCGCGGTCATCGCGGCCAGGCCGCCCTCGGTGACGATCACCATGAGAGGGCAGTCGATGCCGGTGGTGCGCAGCAGGCGGCACAGGCTCTTGGCCTGGGCGAGCTCACGGCGTGCGTCGACGAGGATCGCGTCGGCGGGTGGGGCGTCGATCAGCGCCGACGCCTCGGCGGGTGCGACGCGCACCGAGTGCAGCAGCAGCCCCAGCGCCGGGAGGATCTCGGTGGAGGGCTCCAGGACGTTGGTGAGAAGCAGGAGGTTGCTCACAGGCACTCCTTCGCCGGGCTTGCCCGCAGGCCGCCGTGCGCGGCGGCCCGTTGGCCCAGGTGGCTCACGGTGCCTCCCCCCACGCGGTGCCCGCGATAGCCGTACAGAAACACGTAAGGACCCGGGGGCTACGTCGCCCAGGTCCTTAGGCGAGGATAGCCGACGGGAATGGGGCGTCCAGCGCGCGTCCACCTGGTGAACAGCCGATATCCGGTTAATTCCTCGTGAGCGTATGCTCACACCACCCGTTTTCGAGGAGTTGGGCACAAATGGCGACGGGCACGATCCGCTACTGGGCGGCGGCGAAGGACGCGGCGGGGACCGCGGAGGAGCCGTTCGAGGCGACGACCCTGGAGGAGCTGCTGGCAGGCGCCACGGCGGGCCGCGAGAAGCTGGCCCGGGTGGTGAGGATGTCGTCCTTCCTGGTGGACGGCGACCCGGTGGGGAAGAGGGCGCACGAGACGGTCGTCCTCGCCGAAGGCGCGACGGTGGAGGTGCTCCCGCCCTTCGCCGGAGGGTGATCGGCGGGTTTCGGCCAAGATTGCCGGGGGATGTGCCGCGATGGCACTCTGGCTTGATCCGGGAACGAAATACGGCCGGAACGAACGACGGGGAGTCGGATGCGCAAGCTGCTCGTTTTTCTGATCCTGCTGCTCGTTCTCGCCGGGATCCTGGACAGGGTCGCGGTCGCCGGGGTGCAGCGGGAGATCGCCACCAGGGCCACCGCCCGGTACGACCTCGCCGCCCCGCCCGAGGTGACGATCCTCGGCATCCCGTTCCTGACCCAGGCGATCGCGGGGCGCTACGACGAGGTCAAGGTCGACGTCGGCAAGCTCAACGTGGGCGGCGCCCAGGTGTCCGGGGTGGACGCCACGCTGTACGGGGTCACCGCCCCCCTGTCCGACCTGCTGTTCCACCCCGAGCGGGTGGACATCCGCGCCGAGCGGGTGGTGGGCGCGGTCGTGATCCCCGAGACGACGCTGAACCAGCGGGCCCCCCGGGGGATCAAGGTCCAGGCGGGTGAGAGCGGCCTCGGCGTCAGCGGGGAGATCACCTTCCTCGGCCAGCAGGTCCCGGCCAAGGCCACGCTGCGCGTCGAGGTGATCGAGGGCGGCCTGCGGTTCGTCCCCGAGAAGGTGACGCTGGGCGGCGGCATCACGGTGCCCGACCCCGAGCGGTTCATCACCTACAAGCTGCCGATCGGGAAGCTGCCGTTCAACCTCAAGATCACGGACGTGCGGCCGGTCTCCGGCGGGCTGCAGATCACCGCCGAGGCGGCGGACGTCCCGCTGCGCGGCTGAGCGTGCGACCGGGAACCGCGACCGGGGTGCCGGCGCCGAACCGGCCGATCGGGAAGTGTGACCGGCCTCACCGTGGTTGAGTCGTCCTGTGCCTGAACCGGACCGCCCCGCCATACGTCGTGAGGGTGTGAGCCACGCCGGAACCGCCGACGAGCAGCTCGTCAGAGCTCTCTTCGACGAACACGGCGGGCCACTGTACGGCTACGCCCTGCGGCTGACGGGCGATTCGGGGAGAGCGGAGGACGTCGTGCAGGAGACGCTGCTGCGGGCCTGGCGGCATCCTGACGCGCTCAGCGGGCGCTCGATCCGCGCATGGCTGTTCACGGTGGCCCGCAACCTCGTGTTCGACCAGCACCGGGCGCGCAAGTCGCGGCCCCAGGAGACGGGGGACGAGGCGCTCGCCGTGGTGCCCGCCGACGACGAGCTGGAACGGGCGGTGGAGTCGTGGGCCGTCGCCGAGGCGGTGGCGGCGCTCAGGCCCGAGCACCGCGAGGTGCTCGCCGAGGTCTACTACCAGGGCAAGTCGGTCAAGGAAGCCGCCGAAGCGCTCGGCATCCCCCCTGGAACGGTGAAATCGCGCACGTATTACGCGCTTCGGGCGCTCAAGCTGGCGCTGGAGGAGCGGGGGCTCGCGCCATGACGATGACCTGTGAGGAAGCCCGGATCTCGCTCGGGGTGCACGTGCTCGGGGCGCTGGAGCCCGAGGAGCGCGTGCTGGTCGAGGCGCATCTGGAGGAGTGCGCGGAGTGCCGCGCGGAGCTGGCGGAGCTCACCGGGGTCGCCGGGTTCCTCGGCCGGGTCTCCGAGGACGACGTGGCCCAGGTGGCCAGCCCGCCCCGGGCGGTGCTCGACCGGCTGCTCAGAGCCAAGGCGCGGCGGCGCAGGATGACCAGGGCGCTGCTCTCACTGGCCGCCTCGGTCGTGGTGATCGGACTCGGCGGGACCTTCTGGATGGCGGCGGACCAGTCCGCGGATGAGCCGAAGGCGGCCTCCGCGCCCCAGTACGCCACGGACTCCGGAGGTGAGGCCCGGTCCCTGAACGCCCCGGAGGAGAGCCCCGTCCTGTCCGGTGACGCCACCCGGGAGTTCAAGGCCTCGCCCAGCGATGCCCCGAAGCTGTCGGCCAGCCCCGCCCCCGAGGTCGGCGCCGTGCAGGGCGACCCCGGCGAGCTGGTGGCGAAGGACGCGAAGGGCCCCGTCCGCGCCACGGTGACCGCGGTACCGGGGGAGAAGGCGACCGCGGTCGAGGTCGTGCTCTCCGGAGTCGCCAGGGGTACCCGCTTCCGGCTGGTGGTGGTCGGCGCGGACGGCAGCCGGGAGACGGCCGGGAACTGGATCGTCGACGAGGCGGCCAACGACGAGTCGGGCGTCTTCCCCGGCACGACCACGATCCACCCGGGAAGCATCGAGCGGTTCGAGATCGTCACCGCCGGCGGGCGGGTCCTGCTCGACGTGCGCGTCCCCGGCCGCTGACCGGCCCGTCCCCGGGCGCCGGCGAGAGGCCGGGGACGGGAGCCCGCCGGTACGGCCCCGGGCGGGAATGACCCGCCGGCACCCTGCGTTGTGGTGCTCGATGGGTGGACTGACCGGGCTGGCGGTGGTGGCCGTGACGCTCGCCGCGGCCACGCTCGCGGGCGTGGTGATGCGGCGGCGCAGCGGCGTGCCCCGAGAGGTGAGGGGCGGCGTGGAGCGGCTGACCGCGGGCGAGCTCGGTGCGGAGCTGGGCGATCGGGCCACGCTCGTGCAGTTCTCCAGCGCGTTCTGCCAGCCCTGCCGGGCGACCCGCAGGATCCTCACCGAGGTGGCGGGAATGGTGCCCGGCGTCGCGCACGTGGAGATCGACGCGGAGTCCCGGCTCGACCTGGTCCGCTCGCTGGACATCATGCGCACCCCGACCGTGCTCGTCCTCGACCCCGAGGGGCGGGTCGTGAAACGCGCCTCGGGCCAGCCGCGCAAGGCCGACGTCATCGGAGCGCTGGGACTGGCCGTCGGCGACTGAGCGCCCGGCCGTCCGCGGCCCCGGCGGGGCCGGGCGCCCGGCCCCGCCGGGGCTCCGGCACCGCCCTGAACAGGGACTCGGCGATGCGGGCACGGGGACGACACGCCGTCGCGGGGAGATCCGAGCGGGGCACCTTACCGCTTACCGGGCGATTCCGTCTCACGAACTGGACACGGATGTGACAGATACCGGAATGCCGGGGTAATGTCATCGGCATGCACCCCACGACAGAGCTGCTGACGAAGCGGCGCGCGGTTGACTTCTGCCGCGTGGCCACCGCGCTCTGTCGCGCTTCCTGAGGGCGATCTCAAGCGGCCTCGCGCCGCACCGATCTGCACGACCCTTCAGGAGCATCACGTGATGCAGGCTGATCCCCGGGCTCTCCGCTTCGCCGCGGTCCTCACCACCGTCATCCTCGCGCTCGTCCTCGTCACGGGCAGCGCATGGCTGCTGGCGGTCCAGGCCACGGTGTTCGCGCTGAGCGCCTTCGGCGCCTCGCCGTACGGGATGGTCTTCAAGGCGATGGTGAAGAGCCCTCCCCGGGAGCTGGAGGACGCCCGGCCGCCGCGCTTCGCGCAGCTGGTCGGACTGGCCTTCGCCCTGGCGGGCCTGGTCGGACACGCAACGCAGATCGCGCCGCTGGCCCTCGGCGCCACCGCCGCGGCTCTCTTCGCCGCCTTTCTCAACGCCGCTTTCGGCTTCTGCCTCGGCTGCGAGCTGTACCTGATCATTCGCCGTTTACTGCCCGCCGCAAGATAACCCCGGAGGAATCCCATGAGCCGCTCCGCCGCCCTGGTGGACGCCGACTGGGTCGAGGCCAACCTCGACACCCCTGGTGTCGTGCTCGTCGAGGTCGACGAGGACACCAGCGCCTACGACAAGGGCCACATCCGTGGCGCTGTGAAGATCGACTGGAAGCAGGACCTCCAGGACCCGGTCCGCCGCGACTTCGTGGACCGCGAGGGCTTCGAGGCCCTGCTGTCGGCCCGGGGCATCGCCAACGACGACACCGTGGTCCTCTACGGTGGCAACAACAACTGGTTCGCCGCCTACGCGTACTGGTACTTCAAGCTCTACGGTCACGAGAACGTCAAGCTCCTCGACGGCGGCCGCAAGAAGTGGGAGCTCGACTCCCGCGAGCTGGCCACCGAGGTGCCCCAGCGCCCGGCCACGCAGTACAAGGCCAGTGAGCAGGACAAGTCCCTGCGGGCCTTCCGCGACGACGTGCTCGCCGCGATCGGCAAGCTCAACCTGGTCGACGTGCGCTCGCCCGACGAGTTCACCGGCAAGCTGCTCGCCCCGGCCCACCTGCCGCAGGAGCAGGCGCAGCGCGCCGGCCACGTGCCGACCGCCCGCAGCATCCCGTGGTCCAAGGCGGCCAACGACGACGGCACCTTCAAGACCGACGAGGAGCTCAAGGCCCTCTACGAGGGCGCGGGCGTCGACTTCAGCAAGGACACCATCGCCTACTGCCGCATCGGCGAGCGCTCGGCGCACACGTGGTTCGTGCTGCACGAGCTGCTGGAGCAGGCCAACGTCAAGAACTACGACGGCTCCTGGACCGAGTACGGCTCGCTCGTGGGCGTGCCGGTCGAGCTGGGCGAGGCCCGCTGATGAACCCCCGGACCGGCAACCACACCAGCTCGGTCGTCGGACCGACGAAGGAGGAACGATGAGCACCACCGCTCAGGGCTGCGCCGCACCGGAGCAGACCGTCGCCCTGCCCGCCGGGATCGACCTGTCGACCCAGGCCGTCATCCAGGGCGTCGTCTCCGGCGCGAGCCGGGCCTACGCCCGCCTGCTGGACCACTCCGGTGAGTTCACCGGTGAGGTCGTGGTCTCCGACGAGGGCGTCTTCCGCTTCTTCGCCGCTCCCGGCGACTGGACCGTCCGCATCATCGCGGGCGGCGGCGTCACCAAGGACATCCCCGCCCAGGCCCGCCTGGGCGAGGTCACCCAGCTGTCCGTGGCGGTCTGACCCGCTCGCCGCGGCGGTCCGATCCGCCCGGCGGCGAAGGGCCGGCGCTCCTCCTCCCGCGGAGGGCGCCGGCCCTTCGCCGTCTTCGGAAGCCGGGTGCCTCTCCGGCGTGCGGCCGGGCCTCCGCGGCGGCGCGGGCGGGCCGTCACGCCCGGCTGTGAGCGGTGACGCCGGATCGCTACGATTCGTCGGGTGCCCGGAACGTCTGTCGCGTCCTCGCCCCCGCTCCCCGCCGCCACCCGGGCGTTCCCGGCGTACGCGCTCCCGGCGCACACCTTGCGGATCTTCGGTGCCTGCGCCCTCCCGCTGGTGCTCTGGTTCTCGGCCGGCCGGGCGGTCCGCGCGGCGCTGATGTGGACGGCGACCGAGGTGGCCCACGGCGACCACCGGCAGGTACGGCTCATCGTCACGATGATGATCTTCGTTCTGATCGTGCTGACCGAGCTCGTCGTCGCGGTCGGCATGCTGCGCGCCGTGCGCGGCACGCTCAGGGAGATCCGGGTCCGCCGGGCGGAGAACGAAGCCGACGAGGGCATGTTCGGCGCGCTCGAACGGGTCACGCTGCTCTTCGCCACGGTCTACCTCGCCTGGGGCTTCCACGAGGAGGACGCCAGGGAACTGGTCGCGCTCGACACCATGAAGTGGCTCGACCACGACCTCAAGGGAGCCTTCGCCGGGATCCGGGGAGAGGCCGGCATCCTGCTCGCCGGTCTGGATCTGTGGGTCTCCGCCGCGATCGCCGCGGTGGCCTACGCGCTCAGGACGCTGTTCGGGCTCTGGCACGCGGGCGGCAGGGGGAGGGGCAGCGGCCTGCTCGCGGCCCTCGCCGAGCTGGCCTTCGCCTTCTACGGCCTCAACATGGTGTTCGCCCTCACCTCCTGGCTCTCGCAGTGGCTGGCGGACCGGGTCGCCGCGGCCACGGCCGAGGAGTGGCTGGAGCAGGCGGACCGGGTGGTCCCGGGTTTCAAGGCGTTCCGGGAGGGCTTCGCGCAGCTCTGCACCCTCGCCGCGGACGCGCTGGTCGCCCCGCTGGCCTGGCTGGCGATCGCCGCGCTCGTCTACGGCGCCTTCGCCACGGACACCGGGACGGCCCTCAGGGGAACGCGGCTGGAGGCCGTGACCGGCCGGATGGATCACGCGCACAAGCTGACCCGCGGCACCGCGACCGTCACGATGCTCGGGTTCAGGGAGCGCTGGCTCTCGATCCTGAACGCCTTCCGGCTCGTCGCACACGGCGGCGCGGTGCTGTCGGGGATGTTCTGCCTGTGCCACGTCGCCCTCAGGGCCGGCGCCGCCTACGCCGACCGGGGGGTGAGGACGCTGGTCGGCAGCGACTTCCCGCACTTCTGGCTGCTGTTCGGCGGGTCCCTGGACTTCGTCCGGGACCTGGCCGTGGGAGTGCTGACGGTCTGCCTGCTGGCGGCCACGTTCGACATCGCGGCCACCCGCGGCAGGGAGGCGGGAAAGGCGGTCACCGCCTGAACAGCAGCACCTGGTCCTGGGGCTCGACCTGCTCCGTGCCCGCGCGCTCGAACAGCTCCGCCGTGGACTCCTCCCGCAACGGCACGCGGAGCGTGCTGGGGATGACGCGGACCTCGACCTGGCCGGCGACGTCCCCCGGGACCAGGCTGATCGCGTCGTAGCGGTAGGCGGTGCCGATCCTGTGCTCGGCGGCTTCCGGGGGAAGGTCGTTCCCGGCGATCTCGGTGCGCCACGCGCGGCCGTCGGGATGCCTGACCTCGATGACCGGGTCCGCACGCCGGAGCACGCCCTCGGCGTTCAGCGAGGTCCTGGTCACCGTGATCTTCAGCCACTTGCGGCCGGGCTTGGCCGCTCCGAGCCCCGGGAGGCTGTCCGCCGGCTCGACCTCGGCCCGCCAGGACACGTTCATGAGCGTGCCGGCGCCGCCCGGGGCCACGGGATGGATCCGGTAGGCGGGGTTGCCGCTCCGGTAGAACAGGTAGTTCTCCCAGGCGGGGATCGCGACGGCCAGCGCCACGGCCAGGAGCGCCGCACCGGCGAGCGGGGCCGTACGGCGCCGGCGGGGGACCGCGACGCCGGCCGGGGGCGCGGGCTCCTCCGGCGCGTCGGTCCCGGCGCGCGCGTCCGGGGGGAGCCCCGTGCCGACCGCTGTGCCGATCCCTGTGCCGACCGCGCCCGCCCCGGCGGGTTCCTGCGGGCGGCAGGGGGCGGCGGGCCTGGGCAGCGGTGCCGCCGGAACGGCGGGGAACGGCTGGGTCGAGACCCCCGCCTCCTCCCCGGAGGGCCTGGGCGGAGGCGGCCAGACCTGTTCGTCGGGGAAGACCCGCCGGGGGCCCGGCACCCACGGGGGGCCGGCGGGCAGGCTCCGCCGGGGGGCGAACCAGTCACGGAGGCCCTCCTGCTCGGGGGGCGGCGCACCGGTCACCTCCCGGCCTCCAGCCGGTGGACGTCCTTCGCGGCGGCGATCAGGCGCTGCGTCCCCGCGTCGTCCAGCCCCAGGTCGATCTCCACCTCCGGCGGGTACGCCTCCCCGATGAACCCGCCGTTCTCCGGCGCGAGCACGATCCGGGAGCCGGTCAGGGCGGAGACCGGGACGTCGAAGACCGCCACACCCTCGGTCCACCAGCCCGGCTGGACGTACGGATGGGTGATCGTCAGGGAGGGGTCGACCTTGTCGGTGGCGGTGTACCGCCTGCCGTCCCCGGCCAGCAGCACGGGAGGGCCGAACCGCTGCGGCTCCCGATGGGCGGTCGCCCCGGCCTCGACGACGACGAAGATCCCCGAGGTGGTGGCCGTCCCGGCGGTGCCCGCCGCGTCGGCGGTCTCGACGGTCCTGGCCCCGTACACCGCCCTGACCCGGGCGGTGAAGCGGGAGGCGGCGACCTCTTCCCCGACCGTGCCGGTCCAGGTCAGCGGGGCGCCGCGTTCCCCGGGCCCCGGGGCGGCGGACTGGACGGCCACCGCCGCGGCGGCCAGGGCGATTCCGGCGAGCAGGGCGCCGGCCCGGCGCAGCCCGCCCGGACGCCGGGGCGGGAGAGGAGGAGCGGCGGTTCCGGGCCCCGCGGGAGTCCCAGGGGCCTCGGCCGTCACAGGGGTCCCACGGACCGCGGAAGTCACAGGGGTCGCGGGGGTCGCGGTGCTCAACGGCCGGTTCCCTTCCGCTCCACCGGAAGGACGACCTGGGCCGCGACCTTCGGCGGGGCGCCGGCCGCCTTGCCGTCCGTCTCCAGGACCAGGCCCAGGTCCGCCCCGGTGAAACTCTCGGGTGAGGGGTCGAACGTCCCGACGTCGAGGCGGACCTCCTCGGGCGGGCGCAGTCCCCGGGGCAGCTCGTACCTGAACACGACGGTGGAGGTCGTCCCCGGATGGAGCTGCCTGCTCGGCACGCCCTCGTCGAGGATCGCCGAGACGGGGGCGGAGTCCTCCCCGAGCGCCGGGGTCACTCTCAGCAGGGACTTGCCGTAGAGCAGGCCCTTCTCGCCGGGAGAACCCACCTCCTCGGTCCTGCGGCCCTTGTTGGTGACCTCGATCTCGATCTCCAGGAACCGCTTGCCCGCGCCGCCGTACCGGCCGGGCTGGAACACGGTCCGCGAGGCCAGGAATCTGGTGAGGAAGAGCTTCTGGTCGACGACGCCGCCGGGACCGAGCCGTCTGGGGGACTCCTTCGGGGCCTCTGCGAAGCCTCCGAGCGCGGCGACGGTCCCCAGAGCGGCGGCGATCACCAGAGCGGTGAGAGGCACCGCGACCGCACGGCGCCGCCTGGTGCCGCCGGAGGGGGACGTCATGACAAGGCATGGTAATAGCTGATCTGAATATCATCAGACTCATCCGCCCCATAAGTCGTGGTGGACGCGCGGAAAATACAGTGGATTGCCAGGAACGCCGCCCCAAGAGGAGATATAGCTTTTACGCTGTCACGGAGGCGGACGAGAGCCCTATGGCGGAGGTTCCGTGACGGACGTGCATCCCGAGCATGCGCAGCTCCAGGCGGACCGGATCTACCTGGGCTGGCAGTATGCCCTGCTGCATCCCGACCCGGGCCCGGCCCCCAAACGCCCCTCCCCTGCCGAGGAGCCCCTCCCGGAGGTCGACCCCGAGTGGGTGCGCCGCGAACGGCTCAACGAGGACCTGCTGAACCGCCCGGTCAAGATCGTCCGATGGTTCATGGTCGGGATGGCCCTGGTCATCGCCGCCGTCGCCGCCGTCGGGCCGATGGGCTGGCCGTTCGCGGTGGTCGGGCTGGTCGTCGCGCTCGGGATCGCCGGGTTCTGCACCTACGCGATCCATCAGGGAGACCGCGCGGTCCGCCACCGCATCCGGGAGCGGCAGGCAGCCGGGGAGCGGCTGCGCAGGGAACGCGACAGGGAGCTCCACCGGGCCCAGGAGGAGCACGCCGCCCGCTACCGCGAGTGGGCCGAGCGCAAGGAGCGCTACGACCGCCAGCTCACCTGGTACGCCGTGGCCGTGCCCGACGAGCTCGACCGCATCGACGTGGCCGGGGGCACGCTGCCCGGATGGTCGGCGCTGATCACCCTGCTCGGCGCGACCCGCCTCTACAGCGGCGGCCACCTGACCGTGCTCGACCTGTCCGAGGGCGCGGTGGCCAAGGACCTGATCGAGCTGGCCCGCCGGGGCGGCGACGAGCCGCTGGTCTGGGTGCTCCCGGTGGACCTGCCCAAGCTCGACCTGGGGGCGACCCTCGCACCCGAGGCCTTCGCCGACGTGCTCGCGCACGTGGTCAGCGTCAGCGAGGAGCACCGCACCACCCGCGACCTCTCCTTCGACAACGCCATCCTGGAACGGGTCCTGGAGGTCCTGGGCGAGAACGCCACGATCAACCAGGTGACCGCCGCGCTGCGCGCCCTCGCCCAGGTCGGAGACCCCCGCGACGACCTGCGCTACGGCCTGATCACCGCGACCCAGCTGGAGCGGATCGGCACCCTCTTCGGCCGGGGGGTCAGCGACCGGGTGGTGATCGAGCGGGCCTGGGCGCTGGAGTCGCAGCTGCGCAAGCTGGAGACCCTCGGCTCGCAGGCCGTACGGCTGCCGCCCGCGCGCCTGCGGGTGGTCTCCATGGACCGCCAGGCCGGGGTGTTCGGCAACCGGGTCCTGGGCACCTACGTGGCCACCGCGCTCACCCACATCCTGCGCCAGTCGCCCACCGCGGACCGGCCGTGGTACCACACGATCATCGTCGCCGGCGCGGACAAGCTCCGCGGCGACGTGCTCGACCGGCTGATGGACGCCTGCGAGACCTCCAGGACCGGGCTGGTGCTGACCTACCGCTCGCTCACCCCGACCGTGCGGGAGCGGCTGGGCCGCGGGCACGCTGCGGTGGCGTTCATGCGACTGGGCAACGCCGAGGACGCCCGGGTGGCCAGCGAGCACGTCGGCACCGAGCACCGGCTGGAGCTCGCCCAGCTCACCGAGACGGTCAGCGCCGCCGGGGCCGGGCTCGACGGCGGCTACACCTCCACGATCGGCCGGGCCGGGGAGGACGGGAACGGACGGGACGTCGGCCACGCCGACCTGAAGGAGGACATCACCGAGTCCACCGAGTGGGGTCGCCGGGCGAGCAAGGCCCTGGGCGAGACCGAGCGGGTCCTGCACCGCTCCAGGGAGTTCCTCGTCGAGCCCCACCAGCTCCAGCAGCTCCCCACCACCTCGGTGATCATCACTGACGCCACCGCCCACGGCCGCCGGGTACGGCTGGCCGACGCCAACCCGGCGATCCTGACCTTCCCCCGGACGACGCTGGGGGAGTTCGACGAGATCCGGGAGGCGACGCGGGTCCACCCGAGGGAGCCCGCCGGCGACGGGGTTCCGGAGCCGCGGGAGGAGCCGAGTCCCTTCACCGAGGCCCCGCCCAACCTCGGCCCGCCGCCGCCCCGGCTCGACTGGCGCAGACAGCGGTGAAACACCTGGATAGTGCATGGATCTGGTAATGGCCTCGCCAAGGCGGGGGTATGGCCCCCGAGTGAGGTTCGACCGTAGTCGTGCCGCCAAGCCTCACCGGTCACGGTGAGGCGACCGGTGAAGCGTCAACCCTCCGGCCTGGAGCCGGGTCCTCCTGGTGGAGACCATATGCAGCAGAGCGTGTCCCGTCTTCCGTACAGCCTGACCGGCCCCTGGTACCGGATCCAGGCGATCACGGCGCCCTCGCGCAGCTCGTCGGCCGAGTGGGACTTCGTCACGGTCCTGCCCGCCGTTCTCTCCGCGGCCCAGCACGGCCGGCCCTTCGTGATCGGCTGGCTCTCCCGGGGTTCCGGCGCGCCGCTGGAGCTGGTCACCAACGCCGGACCGCTGACCCCGCCCCGCTCGCCCCGCCGCGCCGTCACGGCCACCGAGGGCGAGTCGTTCCCGGCGGGCCCCGAACCGCTGCTGTTCCCCGGCGGTGCGCGGGGCGTGCGGGTCGGCGACGAGTGGCTCCGCGACCTGTCCGACCTGGTGTGGACGACCTGTCCGGGACGGCAGGCGCCGCCGCTGGGCGGGCGGCGCGAACCGGACCCGGAGGAGGTCAGGCGGCCGACCCTGTTCGAGTCCACGCTGGTGACGCTCATGTCCCGGCCGTTCGCGTGGCTGGTGGTGGCCGAGCCGACCGATCTGCTCGACGCCGAGGTCGCGCACCTGCGCACCCAGCTCAACGTGCTGCGGCAGTACGGCGACGCCTCCGAGCGCTCCCGCTACGACGCCGAGCGGGCCGAGCGGCGCATGCAGGAGCTCGACGCCTTCCGCGAGGCCGGGCTCTGGAACGTGCGGGTGCTGGCCGGGGCCGCGGGGCCCGAGGAACTGCGGCAGATCGCCCCGGTGCTGGTCGGCTCGGTCGAGATGAGCCATCACCCCTACCGCCTGCGCAGCGCGCTGTACGGTCCGATGCTCCCCCTCGGGGAGGCGCTCGCCGCGTCCTTCCAGGACCCGGCTGACGGCACCGCCACTCCCTTCGCCGCCACCGCCGGGGCGCTCGCCGCCCTGGCCGGGCTGCCGCGCAGGGAGGTGCCCGGCGTCCGGGTGCTCGACGCCGGCTTCTTCGACGTGACCAGCGAGACCGACCCGGCCCCGGGCGAGCCCGTGCTCGAACTCGGCGCGATCCTGGACGGCCAGAACCGCGCGGTGGGGTCGTTCAGGGTCCCCCTCGCGACCCTGAACCGGCACGCCTTCATCACCGGTGCGACCGGCTCCGGCAAGTCGCAGACGGTCCGCCACCTGCTGGAGCAGCTCACCGGGGCGGGCATCCCGTGGCTGGCCATCGAACCGGCCAAGTCCGAGTACGCCGCGATGGGCGGCCGGATCGAGCACCTCGCCCCGGTGACCGTGATCAACCCTTCGGCTCCGGACAACGTGCCGTTCAGCGTCAACCCGCTCGCCCCGGAGCCCGGCTACCCGGTCCAGGCCCACATCGACATGGTCCGGGCGCTGTTCATGGCCGCCTTCGACGCCGAGGAGCCGTTCCCGCAGATCATGTCGCTCGCCCTGCAGCGGGTCTACGAGGCCAACGGCTGGGACGTGGTCACCGGCGGCGCGGCTCCGGGGGCGGCCACGCGGCCCGCCGTACCGACCCTGGAGCAGCTCCAGCGGCACGCCATGGACGTGATCAAGGAGATCGGCTACGGCCGGGAGGTCCAGGCCGACGTCGAGGGATTCATCTCCCTGCGGCTGCGCTCTCTCCGGGTCGGCTCGGCCGGCCGGTTCTTCGAGGGCGGTCACCCCGCCGACATCGGCGACCTGCTCCAGCGCAACGTGGTCCTGGCCATCGAGGACGTCGCCAACGACGAGGACAAGGCGTTCCTGATGGGCACGCTGATCATCCGGATCGTGGAGCACCTGCGGATGCGGGCCAGGTCGTCGAAGACCTCCGGGCTCCGGCACGTCATCGTGATCGAGGAGGCGCACCGGCTGCTGCGCGATCGCGGCGCGGGCCGGGCCAGCACGCACGCGGTCGAGCTGCTCGCCGGGATGCTCGCCGAGATCCGCGCGTACGGCGAGGGCATCGTGGTGGCCGAGCAGATCCCCACCAAACTCGTCTCCGACGTGGTGAAGAACACCGCGCTGAAGGTCGTGCACCGGCTCCCGGCCGAGGACGACCGCCAGCTGGTCGGCGCCGCGATGAACCTGAGCGAGGAGCAGTCCCGGCAGGTCGTCTCGCTCCAGCCCGGCACGGCCGCGGTCTTCGCCGACGGCATGGACCGGCCTCTCCGCATCGAGGTGCCGCTGGGCGAGGCCCGCGAGCGTGCGATCCCCGGGCAGACCCCGCCGATCTGCGGGCGCCGTTCGGCGGCGTGCGGCCAGGAGTGCCGCGACGACCGGGCCTGCACGCTGATCGAGCTCCGCGAGGCCGACCTGCTCGCCGAGGCCCCGGAGTCGGCCTGGCTGCGCATCTGGAGCGACACCCTGGTGCTGGCGTTCTGCGTCAACCGCCCGCTGCCGGGCGCCCCGCGGGCGCTGGCCGACCGCTGGACCGAGCTGCCCGCGCGGTTGCGGGAGTGCCTGCTGGCCACGGCCGTGGAGCGCGCCGTCGCCCGCCGGTCCTGGGCGCTGCGGACCGTAGCCGATCCCGCCGCCCTCACCGAGCAGGTGGCCGCGGCGGCCGCGCGGCTGCTGGGCCCGGAGCGCACGCCCGGCGAGCGGCCGGGGGCCGCGTGGGTGATCCCCCAGGTCCGGTGGTTGCACGAGGTCGACAGGCTCTTCCCGTACGGGCACCCGGCCCCCGACCCGCACGCCCCCGCGCCAATCATGGACTACCCGCTGTTCGACCACCCGACGGGCGACGCCGAGCTGCTCGGCCACCGGGCCCGGGCGCTCCGGCACCACCCGCTCTCCATGGAGGTGGACCGGAACCGCACGCTGGCCTGGCGGGCCCTGCTCGGTGACGACGAGTACGCGAGCGTGGAGCAGGACGTCCTCATGGTCACGATCGGGGTGGACCCGCACGAGCGGCTGCGGCACGTGGCCCAGTCGATGGGAGCGGGATGGCTGGAGGGCGTGCTCTCCTGGCCGCACCGGTTCGTCCTGCCGTTCGACACGGAGTCCCCGGAGACCGCGGAGCTGGCCTTCGCCGAATGACGGAAGCGTCACGGTATGGGGCGGGCCTGCTCGTGTAGGCGATGGCCGTGCCGACCCGGCTAGGATCGGCGCATGAGTCAGCTACCGCTGCGGGCGCAGCTCGCGAGTGTTCTCGGCCGTACGGCCGCGACGCTGTCCCGGGCGACCGGACGCGGCGACGGATCGGTGATCGGCGGCCGGGTCGGCCTGGCGCTGGAGCCCGACCTGCTGCGCAAGCTCGCGCAAGACCGCAAGCTCGCCCTGGTGAGCGCGACCAACGGCAAGACCACCACGACCCGGCTGATCACCTCTGCCCTGCAGGATCTGGGTGACGTCGCCACCAACGCCTTCGGCGCCAACATGCCCGCCGGCCACGTCTCGGCGCTCTCCTCGGCCAAGGACGCCCCGTACGGCGTGCTGGAGGTCGACGAGAAATACCTCCCTGAGGTCGTCGACACCACGGGCGCGGGCGTGATCGTCCTGATGAACCTCAGCCGCGACCAGATGGACCGGGCCGCCGAGATCTGGCTGCTGGCCCAGAAGTGGCGGCGCGCGCTGGCCGGGCGGAACGTCCACGTGATCGCCAACGCGGACGACCCGCTGGTGACCTGGGGCGCCTCCACGGCCGCCCGGGTGACCTGGGTCTCCGCCGGGCAGCCGTGGAAGGAGGACTCCTGGTGCTGCCCCGAGTGCGGCGGCCCGCTCGACCGCAAGGGACTCGACTACGTCCCGCCCGGCGGTCACGTCTCCGGGGTCCCGGGCGCGACCACCCAGGCCGAGAACGACTGGGCCTGCCGCGAGTGCACCTTCCGGCGGCCGGAGCCGTCCTGGATCCTCGACGGCGACGCGGCGATCGACCCGCGCGGGCAGCGGTGGGCGCTGGACATCCAGCTTCCGGGCCGGGCCAACCGGGCCAACGCGGTGATGGCGCTGGCCACCGCCGAGGCGTTCGGCCTGCCGGTGGAGCGGGCGCTGCCCCGGCTGCGCGAGGTCAGGTCGGTCGCCGGGCGCTACACCACGGTGGAGCGCGACGGCCGTCACGCCCGTCTGCTGCTGGCCAAGAACCCGGCGGGCTGGCTGGAGGCGTTCGACGTGCTCGACCCCTCGCTGCCGGTGATCCTCTCGGTGAACGCGCAGGGTCCCGACGGGCGCGACACGTCCTGGCTGTGGGACGTCGACTACCGGGTGCTGCGCGGCCGGCCGGTCTACGTCACGGGAGAGCGCCGGCTCGACCTCGCACTCCGGCTCGAGGTCGCGGACGTGCCGTTCCAGTTGGCGGGCTCGTTCGGGCAGGCGCTCGCGGCCCAGCCGCCGGGCAAGGTCGACGTGATCGCCAACTACACCGCCTTCCAGCAGATCCGATCGGAGTTCGGTCGTGCCGTCTGACAGCGTCCTGCGCCTCGTCTGGATCTACCCGGACCTGCTGAGCACCTACGGAGACCAGGGCAACGTCCTGGTCCTGGAACAGCGCGCCCGGCGCCGCGGCATCCCGGTCGAGACCGTGCACGTGCGCTCGGCCGACCCGGTCCCGGAGAGCGGGGACATCTACCTGATCGGCGGTGGCGAGGACCGGCCCCAGATCCTCGCCGCCGAACGGCTCCGCCGCGACGGCGGGCTGCACCGGGCCGTCGCGCGGGGCGCCGCGATGCTGGCGGTCTGCGCGGGCTACCAGATCATGGGCAGCACGTTCGGCGGCGAGGAGGGGCAGCCGGTGGACGGCATCGGGCTGCTCGACATCGCCAGCGGGCGCGGCGCCGGCCGTGCCGTCGGCGAGCTGGTCGCCGAGACCGACCCCGCGCTCGGCGTGCCCACCCTGACCGGCTTCGAGAACCACATGGGCGTCACCCGGCTCGGCCCCGGAGTGCGGCCGCTGTCGCGCACGGTGGTCGGCACCGGCAACGGCGACGGCACCGAGGGCTGCTACGCGGGGAAGGTCGTCGGCACCTACCTGCACGGTCCGGCCCTGGCCCGCAACCCCGGCCTGGCCGACCTGCTGCTGACCTGGGCGACGGGCGCCCAGCTGCCGCCGGCCGACGACACCTGGTACGAGCGCCTGCGCGGGGAGCGGCTGGCCGCGGTCCTGCCCCGCCCGTAGGAGGCGCCCGTCCCGCAGAGGGACCCGCTCCCGGCGGCCACGCGGCCGCCGGGGAGCACGCCGGCGAGGACGGCCCCGGGAGAGCGCGCCCTCAGTAGACGAGCGCCTGGACGCCGTCGCCGAGGGCCTCCTCGACGAACGTGGGGGCTCCCGCGATGCGGATGCCCTCGATCACGTCGTCGACCGTGATGTCCCGCCGGGCCGCGCACTGCGTGCACAGGGTCACCCGGCCGGCGGCCAGCACCGCGTCGAGCAGGTCGCCGAGCTGGGCGGCGTGCGGCAGGGTGAACTCCTTCGCCCGGCCGGGCAGGGCGAACCACGAGGACTCGCCGGTCAACCAGAGCGAGACGGGGACCCCGCTCGCCAGCGCCGCCGCCGCGACGGTGAACGCCTGGTTGCAGCGTTCCGGAGCGTCCGCGCCGGCGGTCACCTTGATCACCAATGATCGTGCCATGTTTGAAGACTATTCGGCCGCGCGCCACGGGCGCGAGCCAGGATCGGCGTCCCGTTCCGGGAGCCTTGGATACGCTTTGGATCCATGGACGTTCCTGAGCTGCATGCCGACCTTGAGCCGATCGCCTTCCTCGTGGGCCGGTGGGAGGGCGCCGGGGTCGGCGGTTACCCGACGATCGAGAGCTTCAACTTCGGCCAGGAGATCGTCTTCGGGCACAACGGCAAGCCGTTCCTGACCTACACCAGCCGGACCTGGCTGCTGGACGAGGCGGGCAACCGGGTCCGCCCGCTGGGCACCGAGACCGGTTTCTGGCGCCAGCTCCCCGGCCGCCAGCTGGAGGTGTGCCTGTCGCACCCGACGGGCATCGTGGAGATCTACGTGGGCGAGGTGGTCTTCCACAAGATCGAGCTCCACACGGACGTGGTGGCCCGCACCGCGACGGCGAAGGAGTACACCGGCGGTCACCGCCTCTACGGCCTGGTCAACGGGAACCTGATGTGGGCCTACGACATGGCCGCCATGGGACAGCGGCTCCAGTCGCACATCTCCGCGGAGCTCAAGCGGGTGGGCGACTTCGTGCCCGACGTCGTCTGAGGGCGGGACGCCTCCCGGGAACGGACCTCCCCGGAGGCGCACGCCCGCGAGCCGCACCCGCCTCCGGGGAGGCGGGTGCGGCTTCCCCTGGCTACGATGCCGGGCATGAGCACCCCTTTCACCCCTGACGCGGTCGAGGCGATCAAGCGCCACATGAACGACGACCACGCCGGCGACGCGCTGCTGATCGTCAAGGGCCTGGGCGGGCAACCGGAGGCCACGGCGGCGACGACGTCGGGCGTGGACGCCGAGGGGATCGAGTTCGCCGCCGTCGTCGGCGGGCGGGATGTCACGGTCCGCGTCCCGTGGAGCACGACCCTGACCGAGCGCGCCCAGGTCCGCTGGGAGGTGGTGCGCCTCTACCGGGAGGCCTGCGCCGCGCTCGGGGTGCCCGCCCGCGGCGAGCACTGAGAGCCGTCGGAGGGCGGAGCCACCGGCGGGTACGGCCCGCGGGCGAGGCCCGGAAGCAGGGAGAAGCCGGGAGAAGCCGGGAGAAGCCGGGAAAAGAAAGAACCCCGGGCCGATTCCTCCCGCGTGAGGCGGAAGGGCCGGATGGACCAAAGGCGGGGATTCCCGCCCTCCGGCAGCCCGGGGTTCCGGTGATTGTCGTGGATTCGCCGAACGTCGCAGGACGTCCGGACAGAGTCCGGAGCTGCGGCGTCCTAGCGGACAGCCACCTCGCTAGCCCAACTATGATCAACCATTGTTCGGACCACCTCCTTTCGGCGTGATCCGTACGTTATGCGACCGAATCCGCAGGGGCAAGTAAATATTCAGCAAGGGGATCTCCGCAGGTGAGGCCCAATATCCCCATCTCCGCTCCGGTGTCCGGCCGTCGCCGCGGCGTGCGGCTCGTAGACTCTGGACATGACCGAGACGTCGTGGCATGAGGAACTGCGGGCGCGCGGTTATCGGGTCACTCCCCAGCGTCAGCTGGTGCTCGAGGCGGTCAAGGCACTGGAGCACGCCACCCCCGAGGAGATCTGCACGCGGGTGCGCGAGACCGCCCGCGGGGTGAACATCTCGACCGTCTACCGGACCCTCGAACTGCTCGAGGAGCTCGGCATGGTCGCCCACAACCACCTCGGTCACGGCGCGCCCACCTACCACCTGGCCGCCGAGGCCGACCACGTGCACCTGGTCTGCCGGGGGTGCGGGGAGATCAGCGAGGTCCGGCCGGAGCTGGTGCAGACCCTGGTGACCGGGCTCGACCAGGAGCTCGGGTTCGCCACCGACGTGCACCACCTGACGGTCTTCGGCCGCTGCCGCAACTGCCGCTGAGCGGACGCCGGGCACCGAATAGGCTTGGAACATGCGAAGCCCTCTGCTGGACACCCCCGGCGCGGTCGCCGCCGACACCCCCGACTCCGGCGTCGCCGGACACTACGGCGACCCTTTCGCCGAGCAGCGCGCGCTGCTCGCCGGCGAGGCCATGGTCGACCGGAGCAACCGGGAGGTCGTCAGGATCTCCGGGCCCGACCGGCTGAGCTGGCTCAACAGCCTGAGCTCGCAGAAGCTCGACGACCTGCGGCCCGGCCAGGCGACCCAGACGCTGCTGCTGGACGCCCAGGGCAGGGTGGAGCACCACCTCACGCTGGTCGACGACGGCGCGGCCGTCTGGGCGCACGTGGAGCCGGGCACCTCGGCCGAGCTGGTCGCGTTCCTGGACAAGATGCGGTTCATGCTCCGGGTCGAGGTCGCCGACGTGACGGCGGACTACGCCGTGGTCACCGTGCTGCCGGCGGCCGGCGGGGCCCGCCCGGCCCTGCCGTCCGGGGCGGTCGCCGTCGGCGACGACGTGCTGCTCCCCAGGGAGCTGCTCCCCGGCCACCTCGGCCTGGGGCTCGCCGGACTCTGGGCCTACGAGGCGCTGCGGATCGAGGACCACCGGCCCCGCCTCGGCTTCGAGACCGACCACAAGACGATCCCGCACGAGGTGGGCTGGATCGGTACGGCCCTGCACCTCAGCAAGGGCTGCTACAAGGGCCAGGAGACCGTGGCCCGGGTGCACAACCTCGGCCACCCGCCGCGCCGCCTGGTCTTCCTGCACCTGGACGGCAGCGTGGACAGGCTGCCCAAGCACGGCGCGGCCGTGACCGACGGTGAGAACGAGGTCGGCTTCGTCGGCAGCGCCGCCCGCCACCACGAGCTCGGCCCGATCGCGCTGGCCGTGGTCAAGCGGACCGTGCCGGTGGACTCCCCGCTCCAGGCCGACGGGGTGGCGGCCTCCCAGGAGGTCATCGTGCCGCCGGACGCCGGCCGCAACGTCCAGATCGACCCCGCCCTGCGCCGCCGCATCCGCTGACCGCCCACAGGTCAGGCGGTCCAGTCCTGCCGCGCCGCCCACCGCTCCACGGTGGTGGGGGCCGGCCGCAGGATCCCGGCGGGCGGCTGAGGCGGGGCAGGGGCCGCGGCGGCCTGCCGGTAGACCTCCGCGACGCCGGCCGCGGCGTCGGCGCCGAGGACCGGTTCCAGCAGCCGCCGGTACTCCTCGGGGGTCACCTCGCTCCAGCGCGTCTCGCGGCCCGCCGCCGCGCCGACCGCGGCCGCGACCCGGTCGCCGGTGACCGGCGGTCCGGCCAGCACGCTGACGGCCGCCGGGCGGTCTTCGCCCAGGGCGGCGGCCGTCGCGTCGCCGACGTCGTCGAGGGTCACCCAGGGCATGGGCGCCCCCGAGGGCAGCGGGTAGGCCACTTCGCCCTTCTCCCGGATCCTCCGCACCGACCAGGGCATCAGGAGGTTCTCCAGGTACGTGCCGGCCGGGCCGATCACCGATGCCTTCTCGACCGCGTCCGGCAGCCGCCGCGCGAGCATGATCCGCGCGTCGACGTACGGCACCCCGATCGGTTCCGGCGGCAGGGACATGCCGGGGTTGAACACCACGCGCGCGATCGCCGCCTTGGCCAGGGCCGTCAGCAGCGTCTCGGCGTAGACGACGGCGATCGGGGTGAACACCAGCGGCAGCTGCACCACCACGGCGTCGGCGGAGCCGTACGCCCGCACCAGTGAGTGGGGGTCGGTCAGGTCGGCCGAGCGCGTGTCCAGCGGCCGGACCTCGTATCCGGCCGCCTGGAGGCGGTGAGCGAGGCGCGAGCCCTGGACGCCCCTGGCGCCGTGGACTGCGACGGTTTTCGATGTCATGCCGGTGACATTAAGGAAGGTGCTTCATATTGTGAAGTAGGCACTTTTGCTGTAGTAGCTTTAGTCATGGAAAGCTTCCAGGGAGAGCACCTTCACACCGCTGAAACCTGCTCGGGGAGGCTCGCTCCCGAGACCTGCTCGGTGACGAGGACGCTCGCGTTCGTCGGCAGCAAGTGGACGCCCCTGGTGATCTTCCGCCTGAGGTCCGGCGCGAAGCGGTACAGCGAGCTGCTGCAGCTGCTGCCGGGCATCAGCCCCAAGACGCTCGCCGACCGGCTTCAGACTCTCGAAGGCGAAGGGCTGCTCACCCGCACCGTCCACCCCGACAAGCCGCCGCGGGTGGAGTACGCGCTGACCGAGCGCGGCCGGGGACTGAGCGACATCCTCGACACGATCGCCGAGTGGGCCGTCACCTGACCCCTGCGGCGAGCACTCGCACCGATGCGGCGGATCTTCCTGCGGGTCCCGTCGGGGCGCGGGTTCCGTCAGATCTCCAGGATCAGGGTGATGGGGCCGTCGTTGGTGAGGCCGACCTTCATGTCGGCGCCGAAGACACCCGTCTCCACGTGCGCGCCGAGCGCGCGCAGCTCCGCGCAGACGGCCTCGACCAGCGGCTCGGCCACCGGTCCGGGGGCCGCCGCCTGCCAGGTGGGCCGGCGGCCCTTGCGGGCGTCGCCGTACAGGGTGAACTGGCTGACCACGAGCAGCGGCGCGCCGATGTCCGAGCACGACTTCTCGCCGGACAGGATCCGCAGGCCCCAGAGCTTCGCGGCCAGCTTCGCCGCCTCGGCCGGGGTGTCGGTGTGCGTCACCCCCACCAGCACGAGCAACCCCGGCTCGTCGATCGCCCCGACCGTTGCCCCGTCCACCACCACCGACGCGGAACTCACCCGCTGTACGACCGCACGCATGCCCTCATCATCCCGCCTCCCGGAACCTTCGTAGACTCTGCGCGGAAGGAGACAAAGGTGTCTACTGGGTCGTTGGTTGTCGAAGTCGTCCGTTCGGGGTTCGTGGAGTCCACGCACCGGGCGCGGATGCTGGCGGTGGGAGCGGACGGCTCCCTGGTGCGGGTGCACGGCGCGGTGGACGCGCTGGTCTCCCCCCGTTCGTCGATGAAGCCGCTGCAGGCTCTCGGCATGGTGCGCAGCGGGCTCGCGCTGGAGGGGGAGCTGCTCGCGCTGGCCTGCGCGAGCCACGCGGGGGAGGCGTTCCACGTGGAAGGCGCCCGCAAGATCCTCTCCGGCGCCGGGGTGGAGGAGGAGGCGCTGCGCTGCCCGGAGGACCTGCCGGAGGACGCCGCCTCGCGTGAGGCGGTGCTGCGCTCGGGCGGCGGCAGGGCTCGGATCCACATGAACTGCTCCGGCAAGCACGCCGCGATGCTCGCCACCTGCGCGGTCAACGGCTGGCCCCTGGAGACCTATCTCGACCCGGCGCACCCGTTGCAGCGGGCCATCCGCGACACGGTCGAGGAGCTGACCGGCGAGCGGGTCGCCGCCACCGGCGTGGACGGTTGCGGCGCTCCGCTGTTCTTCGTCTCGATGCGGGGGGTGGCCCGCGCTTTCCGGGCTCTCGTCCTGGCCGAGCCGGGAACTCCCGAGCGTCGGATCGCCGACGCATTCCGGGCCCACCCCGAGTGGACCTCCGGCACGACCCGACCGGAGGCCCGGCTGATGCGGGCGATCCCCGGGCTGATGGTCAAGGCCGGGGCCGAGGCGTTCGACGCCTTCGCGTTCGAGGACGGCCGGGCGGGCACGGTCAAGATCGAGGACGGTGGCCAGCGCGCCCGGGTGCCCGTCACCGTCGCAGCCCTGCGCGCGCTCGGGTTCGACTCCCCCGAGCTCGACGAGCTCGCCGCCGGCGTGCTGTACGGCGGAGGCCGTCCGGTGGGGGAGGTCCGGCTGGGCGGGGAGCGGCCGCAGACCTCTCCGGCGGAGGCTCAGGCCGGGTAGCCGGCGGGAGGGGCGCCTCGCCCGGGACGGGGCTCGCCGCGCGGATCGGGCGGCGGTCCCGTCTTCGGCGCGGTGGCCTATGTTCCCGTGCCCACCCGGACGTCGCCGGTCGGCCCGGAACCCCCTCCCCGGCCGTCGGCCGGGTGATCGAGGACGGTGAAGAGCACGACCGCGATCCAGAGCACGGTGATCCCGACGGCCAGTTCCAGGACGAGCCCGGGCCAGCCGGCGCCTCGTGACTCACCGGACCCGGTGGGCTCGGCGGGTCTCGGGCGGCGCTCCGTCCTGCCGAGGGCGGCGAAGCCGAGGGCGACGGAGGCGAGGGTGATGAGGGCCGAGGCCCATGAGGCGAGGGGAGTGAAGGCGGTGGCGAGGACGGCGACGCCGCCCGCGGTGAGGGAAGCCAGGCCGAGCCCGTTGCCGGGCCGTGACCGCTGGGCTGCGTAGCCGTGGCGGGCAGGGTAGGGCTGAGGGTCTGACGGTAGGCCGTACGCGTAGGTCATGGCCGCTCCCGGTCGAGGGGTGAAGTACAGAGTGTTGACGGCTTAATACCCGCTCGGGTTGCCGTTCCTCTGCAAATAAATTTGCGCGCACGGGGTATGGGGGGTGATTCCGTGCTGATATAAGGCGATATGGATGGATCATCGCCGGAGAAGATTTTCCATTCCGTGATTTCTCTGGCCACTTGCCCGCGCCCCGATACAATTACGACTGCTCAAGACGGTCTCTTCGGACTCTCCGGACGAAGGCGGGGGTGCCGCCCCGGAGGTCGCGTGGATTCGCGTCATCACACGGGTCCGGGGGCCCACCGTCCATGTCGGCAACTCAGAGTTCTCCGGGGTGTCATGCGCGAGCCTGTGGGAAAAGGACGCCGAATTCCCATTTTCGCTGTTTTTGTGGCGATTTCCTTTCTTGTTGCGGGATGTGGCCGGGAGGTGGGTGAGGTCGTACCGCGGAGCCAGGCCATGGCCCACCCGATCGCGCCCAGGGTGATCCCCGCAGCCGGGGCCCAGACCGTAATGATCATCGGTGACAGTTTCACCGTCGGGTCGGGCCCGGTGGCGCGCTGGGAGAGCTACGCCGCGCTGGCCGCCCGGGAGCTGGACTGGCAGCTGATCACCGCGGGGGCGGCCGGGACCGGTTTCGTCAACCCCGGCCGGGTGGGCCGGACCTTCCAGGACTCCTTCGACCGTGAGCTCGCCTGGCGTCCCGCCCCCGATCTGCTGATCGTCTCCGGCGGCCACAACGACCGCAACACCCCGCCGAGCCAGGTCTACGGGGCCGCCGCGCGACTGCTGGACTCGATCCACGAGCGCTGGCCCGGCACCAGGGTCGTGGTGGTCGGCCCGCTGTGGATGGGGACCGCCCCGGGCTGGGCCTTCCAGGTCCGGGACGCCGTCGCGCTCGCCGCCGCGGAGGCGGGCGCGCCTTTCCTCGACCCGCTCGGCCAGCACTGGAGCGGCGCGATGGTCCTCGCCGACGGCGTCCACCCCACCCTGGAGGGACACGTCGGCATCGCCCGCTGGCTGGTCATCGCGCTGCGCGAGAACGGCTTCGAGCGATCCTCCTGACCGCCGCGTACACCAGCCCCACTCCGACGAGCAGCAGGTCCGTCATCACGGCCGCGCTCTTCACCGCGGTCAGTGCGGGCATCAGCCCCGCCGGGCCCGGCGAGGGATGCCCGGTCAGCAGGATCACCAGGACGACGTTCTCCGCGTAGTCGGCCACCATGCCCGCCGCCGGGACCGCCCAGAGCCACCGTGCGGCCCGGCCGAGCGTCATGGCCAGCACGAGCGCGCAGGTCAGGGCGAACAGCAGCGGGAGCAGGACGTCGAGGGTGGCCAGCAGGAGCAGATAGCGCTCCCGTCCCTCCTCCCCGTAGGCGTCCAGGGCCTGGCGCACGCCCTCGGCGGAGTCGCGCGGCTCCAGGTCCAGGATGCCGACGCCGCCCGAGATCTCCTTGATGCCCGCCGCGCTGAACGGCAGGCCGATGTTGGCCAGCACGAGGACCGGGACCAGCAGCGCCAGCAGGGCCGCCAGCACCCGGCCCCGGACGAGCCGCGCCGCCCGGCCCCGGACCGCAGGCTCCCCGTTCCCGGTGCGGCGCGTCGCCGGACCGTCGAGATGGGCTCTCACCGGTTCACCTCCTCCAGGGTCGCGGGCAGGCCCTCGCGGATGGAGGGGTGGCGGAGGACGAACCCCGTCTCGGCCAGCGCCGAGACGTCGGCGGCGGTGTCCAGGGTCAGCGTCTCCGCCGCGACCCCGCCGACGGCCGCCGCGGTCAGCCATCGGGGCAGTCTCCGGGGCGCGGGGGCGCCGAGCAGCCGGGCGGTCTCACCGAACAGCTCTCCCAGCGTCGTGGCCGTGCCGTCGGTCGCCACGAAGCTCCGGCCCGCGACTCCGTCCAGACCCGCCACGTGGACCAGGGCCCGCGCGGCGTCCTCGACGTGCACGATCGGCAGCCGGTTGTTCCCCGAGCCGAGGACGGGTATGCGGCGCCGGGCCAGACCCGGCACGATCACGTCGCCGAACCCCTTGCCCGGGCCGTAGACCATGTTCCCCAGGTAGACGTGCACGGCGGGCAGTCCGGATTGCTCGATCAGCCGCCGGACGGGCAGTCCGATGCGGGCGAACCCGTAGGGGGCCGTGCGGAGGGGGGAGGTGTGCGAGACCGTGCGCTCCTCTCCCGGGTCCAGGTCGTCCACTCCGCTGACCGAGACCAGCAGCGGGCACCGGTCGGCGGGCAGGGAGCCGAGGGTCCGCAGTACCCCCGAGGTCGTCTCCCGTCGGGCGGCGCCGACCTGTCGGGCCGCGCGCCGGGTCATCCGGGCGGGCAGCCGGGGCTGGATGAGGTCGATGACGGCCCGCGCGTCCCGTGCGGTCTCCGCCCATGTGCCGGGGTCCGTCACGGTGAACCGGTGCGGCGTCCCGCCCGCCTCCGCCACCCGCCGGGCGGCCTCGCCGGTGCGGACGAGGCCGGTGACCTCCCACCCGGCGGCGGCGGCCTCCCGTACGGCGGTGCGCCCGATGAACCCTCCGGCGCCGAGGATCAGCAGTCTCAATGTCACTCCCTGAAAGGGGGGTTAGCATTTGCTAACCCACTGGGCGGTGAAAAGGCCCCCTCGGGGGCCGCGGAGCTCAAACGGCGATCATTCGGCTGATCAGCGGTTTCAGGGCGGTGTCCACCTCCTCTGAGGAGAGCTCGCCGAAGTGCCGCATCCGGGCGTACTGCGCGACGGTGCCGCTGATCGCGGCGACCATCAGATCGGTGGGGACGGAGGCGGTGACCCGCCCCTCGGCCACCCCGTCGCGGAGCAGGGCCCGCATCAGCTCGATGAGGGAGGCCTTCCGCTCGGCGGGGGGCAGCCGCGGCCAGTAGATCCGCAGGTTGTCCTGGACGTAGAGGAAGGCCTCGGGTTCGCCGTCCAGGATCGCGCCGAACGCCCGCAGCAACGAGCCGAGCCGCTCGTCGAAGGGACGCCCCGGCGCGCACGCCAGTGCGGCCCGGTCGTGCAGGTGCGCGTAGCACCTGCCGAACAGGTGCAGGGCCAGCTCATCCTTCGTGGCGAAGAACTTGAACAGGGCGGGATTGGTGTAGCCGCTGGCTCGGGCGATGTCGCGCACGGTCGTGCCGTCCACGCCCCGCTCGACGAAGAGCCGCAGGGCCTCGGTCAGGATGCGCCGCTTGGAGGGCGGGTCGCGCTCGTCCACGAAGAAGGGGTCGGCCATGGAAGGGAAGTTAGCATCTGCTAACCGCCCTTGTCGAGGGGCGGGCGGCCACCGGAGCGGCCGCCCGCCGTACGGCTGCTAGGAGATGACGGGCGCGGGCGGGGTGCCGGTGCCGTTCCAGGAGCCGATGAAGCCGAAGGTGGTCGAGCCGCCGGCCGGGATGGAGCCGTTCCAGGCGGCGTTGGAGAAGGTGTGGGCGGTGCCGGAGCTGCTCAGGGCCGAGCTCCAGTTCTGGGTGATCCGCACGCTCTCCGGGTAGGTCAGCGTGACCCGCCACGAGGTGACGGGGTCCGAGCAGGTGATCTTGACCTCGCCCTGGAAGCCGCCGGGCCAGGAGTTGACCACCCGGTAGGCGGGCGTGCAGCCGCCGCCGGAGCCCGCGGTGGTGGTGAACGTCGCCGTCTCGGAGGCGGTGGAGGTGTTTCCGGCGGCGTCGCGGGCGACGACGTGGACGGTGTAGGCCGTCTCGGGGGTCAGGCCGGTCAGGGTGACGGAGTTGGCGGTCGACGAGCCCAGCTTGGTGGTGCCCCGGTAGACGTCGTAGCCGGTGACGCCCACGTTGTCGGTGGAGGCGGTCCAGGTCAGGGTGGCGCCGGTCGCGGTGATCGCCGAGGCGGCGGGTCTGCCCGGCGTGGACGGGGGCGTGGGGTCGACGGGCGGGCCGCCCGCGAGGGCGTCGTGGACGGCCGTGTAGGCGGGCTTCTCGTCGTAGCTCTCGTCGTAGATCAGGGCCGCGCCCTGGCCGGGGAAGGTGTCCGGGACCCAGGAGTACTTGTCGGTGAAGCCCCAGATCGTGATGCCGGTGCACCGGGCCACCGCCAGGCAGGCCTTGACCATGTTCGTGTAGTAGGCGGCCTGGGTGGCGTCCTTGGTCGCGTCCCTGGGCATCTGCATGCGGATGTCGATCTCGGTGATCCGGACGTTCACCCCGAGGTCGGCGAAGCGCTGGATGTTCTCCTGGACCTGGCCGGGGAAGCCGTACTGGATGGCCAGGTGGCTCTGCAGGCCCACGCAGTCGATCGGTACGCCCTGCGCCTTCAGCGTCCTGACCAGGTTGTACATCGCGGTGCTCTTGGCGTTGACGCCCTCGACGTTGTAGTCGTTGATGCACAGCTCCGCGTCGGGGTCGGCCGCGCGGGCGTACCGGAAGGCGTCGGCGATGTAGCCGTCGCCCAGCTTCTGGTACCAGAACGAGTTCCGCATGGCGCCGTTGTCGTCGAAGACCTCGTTCACCACGTCCCAGGACTTCACGACGGGGTTGCTCGCGTAACGCCCGGCGACCCTGGCGATGTGGTTCTGCATGGCCGAGCGCAGGTCGGCGGCGGAGAGGTTCTGCACCCAGTTCGGCGTCTGGCTGTGCCAGACCAGCGTGTGCCCGTGCACCTGCTGGTCGTTCGCCTCGGCGAAGGCGACGATCTGATCCGCCGCGGTGAAGGTGAACTGGTTCTGGCTGGGCTCGGTGGCGTCCCACTTCATCGCGTTCTCGGCGGTGATCTGGTTGAACTCCGAGGCGGCGATGGTGCGGTAGGCGCTCTCGCCGGCCAGCGGGGAGGTGGCCAGCGCGGTGCCGATGAACTTGCCGCGCGCCTCGGCGTGCGCGCGCAGGGTGTCCGATGCGTGGGCCGGTACGGCGGGCAGCAAGACCGCCGCGGCCGGGAGGACGGCGAGCGCTCCGGTCAGGAGCGCTCTGCGGAGTCTGGACATGGGGTTCCTTTCTGGATGAAAACTTCCGGCTATAGGCCGAAACTTTCGGAGGCGGGCCGACGGGAGGGGGCACGGCGCGGGCCGTACCCCCTCGGGGCTAGGAGATGACGGGGACGGGCGGGGTGCCCGTGCCGGTCCAGGAGGCGATGAAGCCGAAGGTGGTCGAGCCGCCGACCGGGATGGAGCCGTTCCAGGCGGCGTTGGAGAAGGTGAAGGCGGTACCGGAGGCCGACAGGGTCGAGCTCCAGTTCTGGGTGACCTTCACTCCGGCCGGGTAGGTCAGCGTGGTCTTCCACGAGTTCACGGCGGCGGCGCACTTGACCGTGACCTCGCCCTGGAAGCCGCCCGGCCAGGAGTTGACCAGCTTGTAGGTGGCCGCGCAGTCGCTCGGCGGGGTCGAGGTGGTCGTGAACGACGTGGTCTCGGAGGCGTCGGAGACGTTCCCGGCGGCGTCGCGGGCGACGACGTGGACGGTGTAGGCCGTCTCGGGGGTCAGGCCGGTCAGGGTGAGGGAGTTCGCAGCCGAGGAACCGAGCTTGGTGGTGCCCCGGTAGACGTCGTAGCCGGTGACGCCCACGTTGTCGGTGGAGGCGGTCCAGGTCAGGGTGGCGCCGGTCGCGGTGATCGCCGAGGCCGTCGGCTTGCCGGGCGTGGTGGGCTTCTCCGTGTCGGTGCCGCCCCCGCCGTAGATCTTCGCCTCGACGGAGGTCTGCGCGATGCCGTTGGCGCCGTTGAACAGGCGCTGTCCCCAGGGGGTCAGGGCACTGGCGTTGAAGTTGGTGACCTGGTCGAGATACTCGACGCCGCCGCCGTTGCCGCTCCAGGACCAGCCGAAGTAGCCCAGGCCCCGCGCCTGCGCCTGGGACATGATCGTGTCCTCGTCGGGGTCGCCGTCGGAGTGATTGAACCCGAACTCGCCGATGACCAGGGGGAGCCCGGCGGTCTGGAACGCCTGGAGGTAGTCGGTGACCTCGGCCGCGGTGTCGAACACGCCGTACATGTGGATCGAGAAGATCGTGTTGCGGTCCGGGTCGGCGGCGAAGACGGTCTTGGCGTTGTCCCGCATGGCGAAGCGCCAGTCCTGGCCCCAGTTGGGGGCGTCGACCATGAGCGCGTGGTCGAACCCGGCCTCGCGCATGCGCTTGATCGCGCCTGCGGTGGCCGTGGTCCAGTCCGGGGTGACGGCGTTGTTGCCGATCGGCTCGTTGCCGATGTTGACGATGACGTAGTCTTCCTGGCCCTCCAGCGCGCTCTTCACGCTGATCCAGTAGTTCACGGCCTGGTCGAGGGTGTAGGCGCCGGCCTGCTCGCCGTACCCGGTGGTGTCGTGGTTCTCCAGTACGCAGATGAGCTTGTTCTGCTTGCACAGGGAGACGACGTTCGCCACGTCGGCGGCGCTGTTGGCGGTCCACCGGCCGCCGCTCAGCACCACGCGCACGGCGTTGGCGCCGAGTGCCTTGATCCCGGCGAAGGAAGCGGTCTGGGTCGGGTACCAGGTGTGCGCGTGGGAGGTGCCCCGCATGACGAGCGGGGTGCCGTCGGCCTCGACGATCTCCGTGCCGCTCACGTGGATGCCGGTGGCGGCCTGGGCGGGCGGTGCCGCCACGAGGAACGAGGTGAGGGCCGCGGCGACCGCCGCGATGGTGAGTCGTGCTCTCATGACCTGCCTTGAGGGGGAAGGGGGCCGACCGGGCGGAGGGGTCCGCTGCGCCCGGCCGGCGTTCGTGGGAGGCGCCCCGGAAGGACCGGGAGGCCGGGGAGGGTCAGCTCGCGGTACAGGTCACCGCGGCAGGGAGGCCGTTGGTGCCGTTCTGGCTCGCGGTGAAGCCGAACGACGCCGACGCGTTCGGGGCCAGCGCGCCGTTCCAAGCGACGTTCTTGACGGAGACGTCGGCGCCGGTCTGGGTGTGCGCGCCGTTCCAGAGCTGGCTGATCACCTGGCCGTTCGCGAACTTCCAGGTGACGGTCCAGCCCTTGATGGCTGAACTGCCCTGGTTGGTGACGGTGACGTCGGCCTGGAAGGCGCCCTGCCAGGAGTTGGTCACCTTGTAGACGGCCGAGCAGCCCCCGGCCGGGGCGTCGGTCGTGGTGAACGCCGTACGCTCCGACGCCTCGGAGGAGTTGCCCGCGGCGTCCCGGGCCACCACGTGCACGGTGTACTCCGTGGCGGGGGACAGGCCGGTGAGGTCGAAGGACGTGCCGGAGGCGGTGCCGACCTTGGTGCCGCCCCGGTAGACGTCGTAGCCGGTGACCCGCACGTTGTCGGTGGAAGCGGCCCAGGTCAGCCGGGCGGTGCTCCCGGTGATCGCGGAGACGGCGGGCTCGCCGGGCTTCGAGGGCGCGACCTCGTCGTCCGGCGGCGGCTCGTCACCGGGCGGGTTGCCCCAGATCCTGGTGCTCCCGGAGTAGAGCGTGATGTTGTCCACCCGCACCGGGGTCGAGCCCGGTGTGGTGGACACGCCCTCGTACGACCAGTCGTTGGCCGGGTCCCAGGCGCCGGTGCTCGCGATCCGGAACTGGACCTCCCGGCGGTGCTGTGACTGGCCTGCGGGGGAGATCGAGGTGCCGGAGCAGTCGATCGTGACGTAGTAGACCTTGCCGGAGAGCGGGGTCGGGCCGGTCGGGGGCGAGCACTGGTTGTAGGCGGAGGAGACGGTGACCTGGCTCGCGGTGGTCTCGCCGTCGAGGGTGAAGTAGTAGCGGAAGGAGCCGTCGGTCAGGTTCCGCGCGGGCCAGGCGGACTGGTTGCGGACGATCGCCTTGATCTCGGTGAAGGCGCTCCCGGTGGCGTTCACCCCGGCCTCGACGAAGATCTCGGGTCCGTCGGGGGTCTCCTTCGCGGGGAAGCCCGCCGCGGGGGCTCCGCCGTACTCGCCGTAGAGGCGGGCCAGCGCGCTGGTGAAGCCCGCGTTGTAGTCGGTGGCGACCTCGTTCATCACGTAGTCGTCACGTTTGTCGGTGTAGGCGTCGTCCGGGTCGGGCGGACCGCCGACGAGCGCGCCGTACAGGGTGTGGCGGGTCTCGGCGGGGTTGGTGATCTGGTCGGTCCAGGAGCCGTGCGCGGTGCGGTGGTGCGGGTTCTTCGGCGGGTTGGCGCCGAAGCCGACCACGTAGGAGGAGTTGCGGGGGTTGTCGCCGAGCGCGTAGTCGATCTGCCGCTTGGCGAAATCGTGATATCTCACCTTGCGGGTGGTGTCGGTGATCGAGTCGGAGTGCACGAGTGCTGCGAACGAGGTGTTGGCCGCGTAGCGCAGCGACCCCCACCGGTCGAGTACGGCCTGCCCGCCGGGTGAGTACCTGATCCGCTGCCCGTTGACCCCGACCGTCCAGTAGTCCAGCCACCGGTTGGCGTCGTCGAGGTAGCGCTGCTTGCCGGTGAGCTTGTGCAGCAGCACGTAGGCGCCGTAGGACTTGTCGTCCCAGGCGATCGTCCACTTGTAGGACTTGGTGGTGGACTGCGGCTCGGTGCCGAGGCTGTCGTAGGCGGACTCGGCCTTGGCCAGGTAGGAGCTCTCGCCGGTGGCCCGGTGCAGCCAGATCGCGCCCCAGACCAGCTCGTCGTTGTAGCCGCTCCAGGAGTTGTAGTAGCCCTGGGCGTCGGTGATGCACTCGCTGTACTTCTTGCGCACGGTGTCGGCGAAGGTGTACAGCTCCCGCGCGTGCTTCACCAAAGTGTCGGCATAAGTTGGATTCGTCGGACGGAAGACGATCGACGAGGCCGCCATCGCCGCCGCCGTCTCCCCGGCCAGGTCCGACCCGCCGCAGGAGGCGTCGATCTTGAACGCCGGCCGGTCCATCGGCATCGCCTCGGCCGGGCCCCACCAGGCGTGGTCCCTGCCGCCGTGCCCGACCTGGCCGTAGAGCACGTTCGCCGACGGGTGGGCCTTGATGAAGTAGTCGTTGACGAACTTCAGGTTGTTCAGCAGGTGGGTGAGCTGCCCGGAGGAGGCGTAGGCGTCCCGGTACTCCACCGCGCCCCAGGCCAGCATGGTCGTGCTGGCCGCCATCGGCAGGCCGAACTTCACGTGGTCGCCCGCGTCGTACCAGCCGCCGGTCAGGTCCAGTCCGGCGTCCTTGCCGTCGTCCAGGGCCGAGTCGCCGCGCCAGCCGACGCGGTTCCAGCTCGGCAGCTTCCCGGACTGCTGGGCCTCGTAGAACCAGATGGACTTCTGCAGCGCCTCGCCGTAGTTGAACTCCGGCGCGGCGGCGGTCAGGGTGGCGGCGGCCGCGGTGGCGGCCGGCAGCGGAACGGCCGCCAGAGCCGCCAGGGCGAGCACCGCCAGGGATCTCTTCATAAGGGGGGTGCCTCTCGCAGAGAAGGTGGTGCCCGGGGCGCGGCGGCAGGTCAGGGGTGCCGCCGCGCCCCGGGGTGTCGGGCCGGTCCCGCCCGCGGGCACCGGTCAGGCCGGAGAGGGGAGAGACCTGCCCGGGCCCGTCCGGGGGACCGGCCGGCCGGTCAGGGGAAGAGCCGGCCGTACTCGGCCAGGGCCACGGCCACGTCGACCTGGGCCCAGAACCGGTGGAAGGTGAAGGTCGGCGCGGGGCCGGTGCCCTTCAGGTAGGCGTCCACCTTCGGCCAGTCCGGGTCGTTCTTGTAGAAGGACCGGATGGACAGGAAGGTGGAGTTGCTGTCGATCACGTCGCCGTTGGGCATCTTGCCGGTCCAGCCCGCCGGGACGTAGACCGGGTCGTTGAGCCGGCTGTAGTCGGCCTTGGTCTCGGTGGTCGAGACGCCCTTGGCGTCCTGGTTGTTCTTCCACATGCCGTCGAGCAGGCCCTTGGCGATGTCCCGGGACTTGGTGTCGCCGGACTTGGCCGCGTAGTACATCAGAACCTTGGCGTAGGAGCCGGCCACGCCCACGTCGGTCGTGTAGTCCCTGATGCTGACGTGCAGCCCGGAGTTGGAGCCCGGGTTGGACGGGTTCCAGGTGTCGGGCTGGCCGGTCCACACCAGCGTCGAGGGGATCTGGTAGGTCCCGTCGGCGTTGATCGTGGTGTTGTCGGTGGCCCACTTGACCCACTTGTCCAGCACGACCTTGGCGTCGGCGTTGCCGGTGGCGTAGTACAGCTCCGCCACGCGCTCCATGGACCAGGCCTGGAAGCCGAACCACTGGTTGGACGGCGGGTCGTGGTAGACCGGCTGCCAGTCGTAGGCCATGCCGTAGAAGGTCGGCAGGGTCGACGGCGGCGTGGCGTAGTGGCCCTGCCAGCTGTTGGTCGCGCCGCCCGCGATCGCGCCCTCGCTCGACTGCAGCCAGCGGTAGAACTCAAGCTGCCGGTCCAGGCTCTTGTCCCAGTCCTGTACGGCGGTCGCCCCCTTGGGCTTGAGCGCGTCCACGCTGGACAGCACCCACGCGGCCATCGGGTTCTGGTAGCCGGAGTGGTTGTGGCTGGAGCCGATCCGCCAGGCCCAGCCGGCGGAGGTGTCGATCGCCCCGCCCCAGGCGTAGTACCAGCTCAGCAGGTAGGCCGAGCTGTCCTTGCCGGTGCCGGCCGGGCAGGACGTGCTGGTGCAGCCCTGCTTCTTGAAGTACTTGTCGTACATCGCGTAGCGCAGGTAGTCGCCCATCTTCGCGGCCTTGGCGACCGAGGAGGCGACCTGCGACTCCTTGCCCTGCTCCTTGGCCCAGGTGTGCGCCCAGTAGGCGACCTGGACGGCGCGGGCGTCGGCGTCGGGGGCGTTGGTGTACTTCCACTGCTTGGCGTAGGAGGCGTCCCCGGTGAACAGGTCCAGGTAGCCGTTCTTGCCGCCGTGCTTGAAGGTGTCGCAGGACGGCTGGGGGATCGTCTCGAAGACCGACTCCTCCGGGCCGCGCTGGTAGGTGTTGATGTAGGCGGGCCTGGTGGTGCCGTCGCCGCAGCGGCCGAAGCCGTAGGTGTTGTCGACGTCGAGCAGCCAGTGCATGCCGTACACGTCACTGGTGCCGTAGGCGCTCTTCAGCTCGCCTGCGATCGGGTCCACGCCGACCGAGACGCCGCCGTCCAGCTTGGACGGGTACTGCTTGATGTCGTCCCACTCGCCGGCGTAGGTCGCGGGCTTGGAGGGGTTGTAGAAGGAGTTCGTCGGCTGGTCGGCGGTGGCCGGGATGATGTACTTCTCCATCGAGGCCCAGGCCGCGTTGAACTTGCTCCAGTCGCCGGTCACCTTGCCGTAGGCCGCCTCCAGCCACAGGTAGTAGCTGTAGGCCTCGGAGGTGGTCTCGTGCCCGTGGTCCGGCGCCTCGACCAGGAAGGTCTCGACCGAGTGGTACGGCACGCCCTCGGGGGAGAAGTAGCCGTTGGCCGGGTCCTTGAGCTTGTTGTACATCGTGGTGAAGCGCTTGATGTACTCGTTGTCCCCGCCGGGGGTGTCGTTGTCCACCTCGGTCGCGGTCGCCTTGGCGGCGGTGTGGCCGGTGGCGGTGGAGGTGAACTCGGCGCTGCCGGAGGTCGTGTCGGCGTCCTCGGCGGCCCTGACCGTCACCGTCTGGGCGGTGTTCCAGTTGGCCGGGGTGAAGACCAGCGACGCCCCGCCGCCGACGGACAGGTCGGCGTCCCCGCTCGTCCTGGCGGTCGTCACGGTGACGTTCGCCGCCGGGGCCTTGGAGAGCTTGACCGAGAGGGTCTCCGAGCCGCCTTCGGGCACGGCGACCGTGGCGGGCGTGAGGACCACCGCGGGCGCGGTGTCGGCCTTCACGCTGATCCCGACCGGCTCGGAGGTCTTCGCCAGACCCTTGTCGTCGGTGGCCTTCGCGGTGATCGAGTAGTCGCCGGCCGGCACGCCGGTCCAGTTGTGGGAGTACGGCGCGCTGGTGTCGGTGCCCAGCAGCGTGCTGCCGCTGTAGAACTCGACCTTGGCCACCGTGCCGTCGGCGTCGGAGGCGTCTGCGGCGATCTCCACCGTGGCGGGAGCGGTGAAGCTCGCCCCGGCGACCGGCTTGGTGAGCTTCACCGCGGGGGCCTGGTTGCCCGGCCCGCCGCCGCAGGCGACGCCGTTGATCGTGAAGGCGTCCGGCTTGGGGTTGCTCCCCGACCAGCTGCCGTTGAAGCCGATGTTCGTCGAGGCGCCGGTGGCGAGTCTGCCGTTCCAGTCCAGGCTCTTGGCGGTGACCGAGGCGCCGTCCTGCGCCCAGGTCGCGCTCCAGCCCTGCATCACCTTCTGCGTGGCGGTCGGGAAGTCGAAACCGAGGGTCCAGCCGTCCAGCGGGTCGCCCAGGTTTTTGATCGTGACGCTGGCGGTGAACCCGCCCTGCCAGTCGTTGGTGGAGTAGGCGACGTCACACGCGACGGCCGCGTGGGCGGGGGAGGCCGCCAGCGCGGTGGTCGTCCCGGCCGCCAGGCTGAGGAGAGCCAGCGTCGCGACGCGTCTCCGCCTCCTGGGGTGTGGGAGCGCTCCCGCTCTCGTGGGGTATCGGTCCATGGGAAAGGGTCCTCCAGGGGTGACTCGTTGCGATTCCGCTGGTAGAGGCGTCGCGCCGGATCAAGTAAGGGCGAAGGTCTGTGGGAGCGCTCCCAAAAGGGATTCTGGAGAGCGCCGGGAGGATGTCAATGGTGTGTCCGTCGGGTTGCGCGGGGGTTTCCCTCCGGTGCCGGTCAGACCGCTGCACCCGGGTGGGCGGGCTTTCCGGAACGTGAAACTTTCAGATGCGATCACGCCGCTCACACCTCGGCCTCCGCCGGCCTCCGCCGGCCGCATGGGGACGGGAACCGTCAGGGCAGAGGCGGATTGGCCAGTCTGGCGCGCTCCAGAGCCAGCTCCGGCCAGAATGTCCCGGGGCGCGGGGTCTCCACGCCGTAGACCGGATCCTCGGGGCCGACGGTGCCGCGCGTGCACGGCCCGTTCGCGAGGCCGGGGTCGGAGATCCACAGGTAGGCGTCGACCAGCTCCGCGTTCGTCACCGTCGCCGGCCGGAGGCCGGCGCCCCGGCCGGGAGGGTTGCACCACGTCTGAGGTTTCGGATAGATCTCGTCGGGAATCCACTCGCCCCGGCCGTTCCGGCTGGTGTCGATCACGAAGTGCGGAAGCACGGCCGGGTCGTCCGGCGCCGCCCCGATCTCCGCGTCGAGGCAGTCGTTCGTCCGCGCCGTCACCTGGACGTGCACGCACTTGGCCAGCCGGGTGCCGTACTCCACGAGGCCGCCGGTGGGCTGGTAGGCGCCGACGTTGAGGAAGAAGCCGTCGGCCCCGTCTATCCCCGCCTCGACGAGCCGGTGGGCGATCGTGCTCAGCGGGGGCCACTTCTCGAAACTGCCGTCGAGGTAGACGGCTGAGCGGGGCAGCTCCCCGAACCGTCCGACGGCGTAGGCGAGGCTGCGGAACCGCTCGCGCGCGGCCTCGTCGTCTCCCCGGCCGCACCCCTCGGTGCCGGGGACGTTCCCGAGGCTGTTGGGCTCCAGGATCAGCACCGCCCGGGCGTCGCCGATCCCCTCGGCGATCTCCCGGACCCAGGCGCGGTAGGCGGAGCCGTCCTTCGCGCCGGCCGCCTGGCAGTTCCGCATGGGCAGGTTGTAGACGACGAAGATGGGGACGGAGCCGGTCCGGGAGGCCTCCTCCACGGTGGCGGAGACGGTCCGGCGGGTCTCGGCGGCGGTGCCCTTCAGCCAGATGGCCCGGGGAACCGCCGAGAGCATCCGCATCAGCTCCACGTCCTGCTCGTGCCGCCCGGAGGCCGCCCATGACTCCGCCTGCCGGGCGGCGCCGCTGTCCGGCGGGTTGAAGAACCGCACACCTCCCTCGTCGAGGGGGTTGTGCCCGGAGGCGCCGAAGGGCCCTACGGCGGCTGCGGCGGACGGCGTGGCGCGCCCCCCGGCCGTCCCCGGTGCCGTCCCCGGTGCCGTCGTGCGGGAGTCCGCCGTGGCGGGCGGGGAGGACCGGGAGGAGCCGTCCACCGTTTCGGATCGCGAGGCCACCAGCAGCGTCACCGCGACCGCGAAGACGCTCAGCACCGCTCCCGCGCCCGCCCACAGCCGTGTCCGGGACCGGCCGGGGCTCCCCTCGGCGATCATCGCGCCGTGGGTGCCGGTCCCGGCGCCGCCTCCCCGGACACGCCCCGTCTCTCCCGTCTCGGCATCGTGCGTGCTCGGACCGGCGGGCCCGCCGGTCGCTCCCGGTTCCTCCGGCGCAGGCAGGACGTCCGGACGGGCCGCCACGGCGACCCGGCCCGGGGGAGGCGTCGCGTCCGCGTCCACCGGACCGGCGCTGAGCTCGTCCAGCAGATCCTGGGGGGTCGGGCGGTCGGCGGGGTCCTTGGCGAGGGCGGCGGTGACGAGCGGGAGGAGGTGGCCGGGCAGCCCGGACAGATCGGGCTCGTGGTGCGCCACCCGGTAGAGGAGCGCCGGGGCGGCGCCGGTGCCGAAGGGGCCGTGACCGCTGGCGGCGAAGACGAGCACCCCGCCCCAGGCGAAGACGTCCGAGGCCGGGGTGGCGGGCTCGCCCTTCACCTGCTCCGGCGACATGAACGCGGGGGTGCCCACCAGAACGCTGCTGACTTTGCCGAGGTTCTCCGCCAGCCGGGCGATGCCGAAGTCGATGACCTTGGGCCCGACCGGGGAGAGCAGCACGTTGGAGGGTTTGAGGTCGCGGTGGACGACCTGCGCCCTGTGGATGGCCCGCAACGCGACCGCGATGCTGGCCGCCAGGCCGTCGAGGCTGGAGCCGGTCAGCGGACCGCCGGTCTGGACGGCCTGCTCCAGGCTGGGGCCGGGCACGAACTCCGTCACCAGGTAGGCCAGGGCCCCGTCCACGTCGGCGGCGAGCACCGGAGCGGTGCAGAATCGGGCGACCCGCTGGGCGGCGGCCACCTCCTGCCGGAACCGGCTCCGGAATCCGGGATCGTCCGCGAGGTGCGCGTGGACCACCTTGACGGCCACCTGGGCGCCGGCCTCGTCACGGGCGAGATAGACCAGGCCCATCCCGCCCCGGCCGAGCCTGCCGAGCACGGTGTAGGGCCCGATCCGGCGCGGATCGTTGTCCTTCAGCTCGTCCATGAGCCCCCTGTCGGAACGTGACCCAAGGATCATAAAGGAATGGCCAAGACGCCCTTCGAACAGCTTTGTGACTTTTGCCGCTTCATATGGCTTCTATGGATTCATCCTGCGAAGACACGACAAACGATGGAAGAGGAGGGCCCATGAGCGGTGAGCGTGCCCGCGAATGGCAAGTATCCTCATATTGTCGGGACTCAGGGGCTGTGTGCTCTTGATCGTCCCTGTACGTTGACCTTAACTGGCCCTCGCGCCTGTCGCACCATCACGCCGTTCCCGCGGCCAGGCTCATAGGCAGGCGACCATGACGAAGTTGTCCATCCAGGTCACCCACTACCGTGCTTGCGTCGTCGTATCGATCGCGGGCGACCTGGACAAGGTTTCGGCTCCGGAACTGGAGCAGACGCTGACGGACCTGCTCGCGGGCGGGCACATCCATCTCATCGCCGACGTGTCGGAGCTGGATTTCTGCGATTCCACCGGGGTCTGGCTGCTCCTGTCCGGCCTGCGCCGGACCTTCGAGGCGGGCGGCTGGCTGCGCCTGGCGGGCGTCAGGGGGTTCCTCCAGCGTCTGCTGGAGCTCACCCGGCTCAGCGACGCGTTCCCCACCGACCCCACCGTCGCGGAGTCCCTGAGCCACGCCCCCACCCGGCGCTCCTCGCCCCCCACGGTCGCGTAGAGCCCGCCCGCAGCCGCGCGGTCGCACCGGACGGCCGGACGCGGTGGGGTGCGGCGGACGCTGCGACCCCGCCGCGTCCGGCCGGACCGGCTCAGCCGGCAAGGGCGTTCGCCACGACCTCCAACTGGTCGTCCAGCGCCTCCCGGAGCGGACCGGGAAGGGATCCCTCCCGGTACCGGTCGGCGATCTTCCCCCGGATCGGCGCCAGGTCGCGGGCGCAGCAGACGCTGCCGGCCAGCACCTGCCGCAGATCCAGCGCCACGTCCGGACGGATCTCCCCCGCCTTCGCCCCCCTGGCCAGCAGGGCGTTGAAGCTGCGCACGCTCTGGTCGAGCGTGGGCGCGCGCGTGGCCTCCACCATGACCACCGGCGAGGTCGGTTTCACGATCGTCCTGCGGGCCGGTTCCCTCGTCGGTCCGGCGGTCGGCTCGCCGCCGGGTGGGGTCCGGGCGTCCGCCTCCGGTCCCGGCGAGGGCGACCCGGCGGCTGAGGGCTCCGCCGTGGAGGAGGGGGCCGCAGGCGAGGCCGTGCCGAGGGCGGAGCCGGACGGCTCGCGGGGGACGCCGGTGACCTGGACCCACAGGAGGCCCGACGCGGCGACCGCGGCGACCGACGCGACCACCGTGATCACCGCCCGGAACGGGCTCCAGCCCCGCGTGGCGGCCGCCACCGGGATGCGTGCCGTCCCCGGTCCTTCCAGAACTCCGGCCGGGTGCTCCGGCCGGAGCACGGCGGTCCTGGCCCTCGTCCGGCCCCCGGCGGAGGCGTCCGGGAGAACGGAGAGGAGGTCCGAGAGAACGGCGGCGGCCTCCCGGGCCCCGGGCCGGTCCTGCGGCCGGTGCGACAGGCAGCGCCGGCACAGCGCCGCCACCTCCGCAGGCAGCCCGGGAACGTGGACGGCGGGCGGGGGGCCGTCCCGCCGGGCGCCCTCGATCTCCTCCCAGGTCCGCTCGGGGTACGGCGCGGCACCGGTGAGCATCTCGAACAGCAGCACGCCGAGCGCGTAGACGTCACCCGCCGGATCGGCGGCCGTGCCGGTCAGCCGCTCGGGCGCCACGTAGGGAGGCGTGCCGTACTCGCAGGTGGGGTCGTCCTCCTCCCCGGCGAGCGCCGCGATGCCGAAGTCGAGCAGTTTGGCGCCGTCCGCGGTCAGCAGCACGTTCTCGGCGGTGACGTCCCGGTGGACGATGCCCCGTTCGTGGGCGGTGGCCAGGACGGCGGCCAGCCTCCCGGCCACCGCCACGGCCTCCGCCCACGGCAGCGGGCCCTCGGCGATCCGGTCGGCCAGCGGGCGCCCCTGGAGCAGGCGCATGACCACGTAGGCGGCGAGGCGGCCGCGGGCGGTGACCGTCTCCCCGTAGTCGTAGATCTCGATCGCGTCGGGGTGGATGAGGCGCGCGGTGGCGCGGGCCTCGCGCCGGATGAGCTCCCGGTCCCCGCCGAGATCCCCGTCCAGGATCTTGACCGCGACCATCCGTTCCAGGATCTGGTCGTAGGCCCGCCAGACGACGCTCATGCCGCCCCTGCCGATGGGTTCCATCAGCAGGTAGCGGCGGGTGAGCAGGTCGCCGGTGCTCAGGCCGGCGGCGGTGTCAGGCCGATTCACGGACCACCAGCTCCGTCGGTAACACGGGGTTGTTCCTGGACATCTCACCCGAGCTCATGGTGCGCAGCAGCAACCGGGTGGCCAGCGCGGCGTACTCCTCCACGGGCTGGCGCACCGTGGTCAGCGTCGGAGAGGTGTGGCGGGCGATGGGCGCGTCGTCGAAGCCGATCACGGCCACGTCGTCGGGCACCCGGCGGCCGGCCCGGCGCAGGGTCTGCACCGCGGCCGCGGCCATCACGTCCGAGGCGGCGAAGATCGCGTCCAGGCGGGGCATCCTGCGCAGCAGCCACTGCGCGGCGTGCGCCCCCGACGAGTGGGTGAAGTCGCCGTAGGCCACCGGGATCCCGGCCATCCCGGCCAGGGCGAGCGTGCGGGTGAAGCCGTCGAGCCGGTCGCGGGCCGCGGGCAGTCCGGGCGGTCCCGCGATGGCGGCGATGGCCCGCCTCCCGCCGAGGAGCAGGTGCTCGGCGGCCTGCCTGCCCCCGTCCTGGTTGTCCATGTCCACGTAGGGCAGGTCGATGCCGTCGGGCAGGCGGCCCGCGCTCCGCACCGGGATGCCGGAGGCGGCCAGCGTCACCACGAGCGGGTGCCGCTCCCGCGCGCCGATCAGCAGGACGCCGTCGACGTTTCCGGAGACGAGCTGCGGGGTGGCGATGGTGGAGCCGGTCGGGGGGACCGTCATCACTGTGAGCGGGATGCCGTGACCGGCGAGCACCTCCTCGGCGGCGGTGATCATCCTGGCGTAGAAGGGTTCGGTGAACAGCCGCTGCGCGGGTTCGCAGACCACCACGGTCACGGTCTGGTCGCAGCGCCGTCCCGTTCCGCCACGGGGAGCGCGGTGCCGTACGTAACCGAGTCGCGAGATGGCGTCGTGCACCTGCCGTCGGGTCGACGTGGCGACCCTGACAGAACCGGTAAGGACTCGGGACGCCGTCGCGGGGGAGACGCCCGCTTCGGCGGCGACCTGGGCGAGGGTGGGAACGTCGGGCATAACTTCCTCCACACCTAAATGTCGTGCAGGTGGGAGCGCTCCCAGAGAACGTAGCATTGTTTCGCTGGAGTCAACAGATATTTCGGAAAAATCACTAGATGTCTGTCAAACTCGCTTGACCTCCCAGTCAGGTGCGAGGATCGACATCAGGATCGCGTCGTGCCACTCGCCGCCCCAGAGTAGCGCGTCGCGGCGCACGCCCTCCTCGACGAATCCGATCTTCCGGTAGACGTGCGCGGCCCGGTCGTTGAAGGCGTAGACCTCCAGCTCGACCCGGTGCAGGTCCGTGGTGGCGAAGGCGTGGCCGAGCACGAGCCGGATCGCCTCCGTGCCGTAGCCCCTGCCGTACGCCCTCGGCCCGACCAGCGCGATCCGCAGGTTGCAGGAGAGGTTGGCGGTGTCCAGCTCGTTGAGCACCACCTCGCCGACGTAGGCGTCGTCCTCGGCGGTGCAGATCGCCAGGTCCAGCCGGTCGTCGTGCTCGCCGCGGGAGCCGTACCAGAACGCGGCGGCCTCGCGGTCGATCGACCCGTGCGAGCCGGTCAGCCGCGTGGTCTCCGGGTCGTTGACCAGCTCCCAGAGGCCGTCGACGTGCTCGGGGCCGACGGGCCTGAGCGTCACGCGCTCTCCGGTGAGTGTGGGCTTGCTCGCGAACATCACCCGGTGTGTTTACCGGTCCGGGCCGGGCGGGGCAACCCGACGGGGCCCGCCGGGGGTCTACCAGGGGCCGTAGGGCCCGGAGCTGCCGCCCTTGCTCTGGCTCACGGCGGGCTTCACGTCGGCGAGGTAGATCCCGGCGGCGATGACCGCGGCGATGACGAAGATGTTGAGCTGTCCGAAACCGATTCCGAAGTAGCCCACGGCCGAGGCGAACGCGAACAGCGTCGCGAAGCCCAGAATGATCGTCCACAGCTTCTTGGTCTGCTTGCCGGCGACCGCGAACGCCCGCGCCGGGGTCCGGATCGCGTGGAACAGAGCCCAGGCGGACATGCCGAACGCGATGATGGCCAGGATCCAGAAGATCAGGTCCAGCACGCCGTAGATCTGGAACATGGTCTCTCCAACACGTTCGCCCTGCCGACATGTATCAGCCTAGGCGATATCGCCCGCCCACCGGTAAGGGATCAGCGTACGTCCCCGTACGGCCGGGAAGACCCGCCCCGGCGTGCCGGGACGGGTCTTCGGGAGCCTGCGGACGCGCGGTCCGGGACGTCCCCGCGCGACGCGGGGTCAGGCCGTCGTGGTGGTCTTGGCCGAGGACTTGGGGGCCCGGGTGTTCTTGCGGGGGGCGGGGGCGGCGGCGATCGCGGGCTCGGCGGCCTCGGAGACCTCCTCCAGCTCCAGGGCGGCCTCACCGCTCACCTTGGAGACGACCTTGCGTCCGCGGGTGGCGAACTCCTCGTAGAGCTCGGCGGCCTTGGCGGTGAGCTGGTCGGCGTAGCCGCGGGCCTTCTCGGGGAAGTCCTTGGCGTACTCCTCGGCGCGGTCGCCGAACTGCCGGGCGTAGCCCTCGGCCCGGCCCGCGAACTGCTTGGCCTTCTCCGGCAGCTCCCGGGTGACCTCACGGACCTCCTCGCGGCGGCCCTGGAGCTTCTGGAGCTGCTCGGGCAGCTCGCGGAGCTTCTCCACGGCGAAGTCGCCCGCGCCCGCGACGGCGTAGAACGGCTTGGAGTCGGTCAGCTTCTTGACCTCGGTGGCCAGAGTCATGGGTTAACCTTCCTTCGTTTCCGGTGTGACGTGGCCGTTGGCCGCGGGGGCTGGGGGCGCTGACGTCTCCGTGAAGGACTTCAGCGCGGTGAGCAGCTCCTCGGGCAGCGGCGCCTCGTCGTCCGGCGAGGAGCCGGCGTCATTCCCGTGGGGCTCCGGCGTGGGATGCGCGTTCTTGGCGGTCCGCGCATCCTCGTCCGGGGCCCCGGGCCGGTTCTCCTTGCGGAACGACTCGTAGATATCGATCAGCACCTGGCGTTGCCGCTCGGTGATGAGGGTGTCGGCTCTGATCGCGGTCAGCACGTCGCTGTCCGGCTCGCGGTCCTCGATGAGCCCGGCCTGGACGTAGAGCGCCTGCGCGGAGATGTGCAGACCCTTGGCGATCTGGTTGAGGATCTCCGCGCTGGGCTTGCGGAGCCCGCGTTCGATCTGGCTGAGATAGGGGTTGGAGACCCCCGCCGCCGCGGCGAGCTGGCGAAGTGAGATCTTCGCCTGCGTGCGCTGCTCGCGGATGTATTCACCGATCGAGCCGACCTTGGGTAGTGCCATGCCCTCAGTCTGCCCCACGCTGCTTGCAATTGCAAACAGACTGGTTAACGCTTGCTAGCACTACGGCCCATCCGATGAGGGTCAGTGAGGCATCACCCAGAGCAGCGGGGCGGAGGCGGTCAGCGTGAGGGAGAAGGCCACGATGCCGTAGCGGATCCGGCGGGGCAGCACGGGGCCGGGGGTGATCAGGCGCTCGACCCTGGCCATCACGGCGGAGGAGGGGGCGGCGACGCCCAGCGCTCCGTGCGGGGTCGGGATGGCGCCCGCGGTGCCGAAGCGGAGCAGGGCGGTGGCCAGCCGGCGGGGCGAGCAGTAGCGCCGGGCGACGTCGTCGGCGGCCATCTCGACCAGGAGGCCGACCTCGCGCTGGGCGTCCCTGACCGTGCGGGAGAAGGGGAGCGCCCTGCGCAGCGCGGCGAACGGCAGCAACACCAGGTCGTGCCGCTCGCGGACGTGGGCGGCCTCGTGGGCCAGCACCGCGGTCAGCTCGGCCGGGGAGAGAAGGCGCAGGGTCCCCTTGCTGACCACGACCTGGGAGCGGAGACCGGGTACGCAGTAGGCGGCCGCGGCCGGGTGGTCGACCACCCGCACGCCGGGGACCTCGGGATCTTCGCCGGAGACGAGCGCCAGCAGCGTGCGGTGGCGGTGGCGGGCCCGCAGGGTCTGCGCGCCCGCGGTGAGGAGCACCACGACCAGGACGGTGAATGCGGTCAGCCCGGCGATGAAGGCGAAGATCCTCGGCAGGTCGTACGGCTCGGGCGGGCCATACCCGCCGTCGATCGCCGAGACGGCGAAGGCGTGCAGGCCGTACAGGACGCCCCGGCCGTAGGGCTCCAGGGCGTAGGAGAGCAGGGCGCCGGTCCCGGCCAGACCCCAGGTCACCCCCAGCGCCTGCCACAGGACGATGGCCACGTGCGGGGCGCGGTAGGTCCACCGCGCCCTGACCAGCCGCCAGGCTCCGACCGCGCAGACCAGGGCGAGGAACGCCAGGGCTGCCGCGGTGATCACTCGTCCTCCAGCTCCGTCAACGCTCTCCGCAGGATCTCGGCCTCGGGGCCGGAGACGGCCTGGGCGAAGCGAGTGAGGGCGGCCGACCGGTCGCCGGTCAGGTCGAGCGCCTCAAGCATAAGCTCGGCGATGTAGCCGTCGCGGCTTTCCTGGGGTTCGTACCGCCACGCGCGCCCGTCGCGGGTGCGCTTCAGGAAGCCCTTGCGGGTCAGCCGGTCGAGCACCGTCATCACCGTCGTGGGCGCCAGATCCCGCTCCGCGATGAGCCGTCCGACCTCACGGGCCGTCACCGCCGAGGGCTGCGCCCAGATGACGTCCATGATGCTGCGCTCAAGTTCACCGAGACCCTTCACACTGTAAGACTAGCTCCCTACCACGACGGGTAGTACTACGGGCTGTCGAGTTCGGTCCTCCCGTGCCGCCGGGTCTGCCGGCCGCACGGCGGCCTCTCCGATGGCGCGGGCACGGCGGGAGCCCCCGTCAGATGCGTTTCATCATGTAGATCTCGTCGCGGTCGTCGCCGGGGGCCACCCGGATGGCCCCGGGGGCGCGCCCCACCTCGGTGTACCCCAGGCCCGCGTAGAAGCGTTCGGTGCCGGTGCCGCCCCGGACGGTCAGGTGGAGCGCCTCGAGGCCGAGGGCGCGGGCGGCGTCGTCGGCGGCGCGCAGGAGCCGGGCGCCGTAGCCCTGCCCCTGGTGCTTGGGGTGGACCATCACCCGCAGGAGCCAGCGCCAGTGGGAGCGCAGCGGGGAGCCGGTGTCGCCCATCATCAGCCAGCAGGCGACCCGGCCGTCGGGGTCGAAGCCCACGAGCAGGTGGTCGGGGCCGCCGTCGCAGCGGGCGAAGGATCTTTCGGCGGTCGGGCGGACGTCGGCGGTGTTCACCGGCGGCACGAACCCGACGGCGCCGCCGGCGTTGCTCACGTCGGTCCAGACCTCGACGAGCTCGTCGACGAGCTCCGGAGTCAGCTCGGGATCCGTCACGAAGTGCAGTTGGGACACGATCGGAAACCTTAGCGGGAGGTCCCGGAAGGGAGGGGGAGGGGGGCGACCGCGCTCCACGCGACGGTCACCTCGCCCAGCCGCCACCGCGCCCGGCCGCCCAGCGGGGGGTGACGGCGGACCGGCCAGGCCGCGGCGAGCGCCTCCACCGCGGCGATCCAGCGCTGCCGCGCGCCGTGGGAGGCCATCGGGGCGCTGACGGCCCAGGCGTGGTCGAAGTCCCGCAGGAAGGCGTGGACGGGCTCGCCGGGCACGTTGCGGTGGATGAGCGTCTTGGGCAGCCGCTCCGCCAGGTCGGAGGGGCGCTCGAAGGCGTCGAAACGGGCCGAGAGGGTCAGGGTCCGCGGCCCGGAGGCGTCCAGCCCGGCCCAGACCGCGCGGTGCCCGACCTCCGAGCAGGTTCCCTCCACGATCACCCCGCCGGGCGCGAGCCGGGACCTGAGCAGGTCCCAGTGCTCCCACGCCTGCGCCTCGCCGTACTGCCGCAGCACATTGAAGGCCCGCACCAGCAGCGGCGGCCGATCCACCGGCAGCTCGAAGCCGCCCAGCCGGAACGTCAGGCCCTCGGTTTCGTACGGCTTCGCGGCGGCCACCCTGGCCGGGTCGATCTCGATCCCGACGACCTCGACTTCCGGGCAGACGCGGCGCAGCCGTACGAACAGCTCCAGCGTCGTGGTGTGCGAGGCCCCGTAGCCGAGGTCCACCACCAGCGGCCGGTCGGCCGAGCGCAGCAGCGGCCCGTGGACGGCGGCGATCCAGCGGTCGGACCGGCGCAGCCGGTTGTGGCCGGTCGTCCCCCTGGTGATCTCGCCGACCGGCCTCCTGGAGCGCATCCCCCCATTGTCGGCCGGTCGCGCCCCTGCCGGGGCCGGCCGCCGGGGCACGGCCGTACCGGACCGCCGGGTCAGGAGGTGACTCGGTGGATCTTGTGCTGGGCGGCCTGGGCGCGGGGGCGGATGACCAGGCGGTCGATGTTCACGTGGGAGGGGCGGGTGACGCACCAGGCGATGGCGTCGGCGACGTCGTCGGCGGAGAGCGGGTCGGGGACGCCGTCGTAGATCTTCGCCGCCCGGTCCGCGTCGCCGCGGAAGCGGTTCAGCGAGAACTCCTCGGTGTGGACCATGCCGGGCGCGATCTCGACGATCCGGACCGGCTGGCCGCACAGCTCCAGCCGGAGCACCTCGGTCATCGAGGTCTGGGCGTGCTTGGCGGCGTTGTAGCCGCCGCCGCCCTCGTAGGAGACGAGCCCGGCCACCGAGGTCAGCATCAGCAGCACGCCGTCACCGGAGGCGACGAGTTTGGGCAGCAGCGCCTGGGTGACCCGGAGCGAGCCGATCACGTTGGTCTCGTACATCCGCCGCCAGTCGCCGACGTCCCCGGTGGCCACCGGCTCCAGGCCGATCGCGCCGCCGGCGTTGTTGACCAGCACGTCGCAGCGGTGCAGCGAGGCGGCCAGTTCCCCCACCGACTCGGCGGAGGTCACGTCCAGGGTGACCGGGCGGATCCCGGGCACCTCGGCGGCCAGCTCGTCCAGCAGGTCCCGGCGGCGGGCGGCGGCGACCACGTCGAAGCCCTCGGCGGCCAGACGGCGCGCCGTCGCCCGGCCGATGCCACTGCTGGCGCCTGTCACCACAACTGTCTTCGTCATGGCTCGCCATCCTGCCAGGAAGGCGCCTCTGGCCTCCTCGGGGGTCATATGTCGGGAATGTCGGCACGGGATGGGCAGTTGTATCCGTCTCGGAGGTGGTGTCGGTGAGGCGACGGCGGGTCAGCCGAGTCGCGACGATCAGCATGCACACGTCTCCCCTGGACCAGCCGGGGACAGGGGACGCGGGCGGGATGAACGTCTACATCGTGGAGGCGGCCAAGCGCCTGGCGCGGCTGGGGATCGAGGTGGAGATCTTCACCCGGCAGACGGCCAGGGATCTGCCGCCGGTCGCCGAGATCGTCCCGGGCGTCTCGGTCAGACACGTCACCGCGGGGCCGTACGAGGAGCTCGACAAGGGCGACCTGCCCGGCCAGCTGTGCGCCTTCCTCTCCGGGGTGCTGCGCACCGAGGCCATGTACGACCCGGGCCGCTACGACGTCATCCACTCCCACTACTGGCTCTCCGGCCAGGTGGGCTGGCTGGCCAAGGAGCGCTGGGGCGTCCCGCTGGTGCACACCATGCACACCATGGCCAAGGTCAAGAACCTCCTGCTCGCCGAGGACGACAGGCCCGAGCCCGCCGCCCGCGTGTGCGGCGAGGAGCAGGTCGTCGAGATCGCCGACCGGCTGGTGGCCAACACGCCGACGGAGGCGCGCGAGCTCGTCGAGCTGTACGGCGCCGCCCCCGGTCGCGTCGAGGTCGTCAACCCCGGCGTGAACCTCACGGTCTTCCGTCCCGGATCCAAGGCGGTGGCGCGGCGCCGGCTCGGTCTCCCGGAGGACGCCCACGTCCTGCTGTTCGTGGGCCGGGTGCAGCCGCTCAAGGCCCCGGACGTGCTGCTGCGCGCCGCCGCCCGGATGCTCGTGGAGGATCCCGCGCTCCGGGGGCGGCTGGTCGTCGCCTGCGTCGGCGGGCCCAGCGGCAACGGCCTGGCCCGGCCTTCGTACCTGACCGACCTCGCCGTCCACCTGGGTATCCCGGATGTGGTCAGGATCGTGCCCCCGGCCCCCCAGCACGAGCTGGCCGACTGGTACCGCGCGGCCGACGTGACCGTGGTCCCCTCCCACAACGAGTCGTTCGGCCTGGTGGCCCTGGAGTCCCAGGCGTGCGGCACCCCGGTCGCCGCGGCCTCCGTGGGCGGGCTGCGCACCGCCGTACGGGACGGCGTGTCGGGAGTGCTCGTCGAGGGGCACGACCCGCACGACTGGGCCCGGGTCCTGCGCCGGTTCGTGCAGGAGCACGCCTGGCGCGACGCGCTGTCGGCCGGGGCGGTCACCCAGGCCGCCGCCTTCGGCTGGTCGGCCACCGCGGCCCGGCTCGCCGAGGTCTACGCGGGGGCCATGGCCAACCTGCACCGCTCGCCGATCGCGGTGAACTCCTAGGGTCCGCGGCGGACGGTTCGCGGCGGACCTCACGGGACCGCCGTGGGGTCACCTTGGGGATCGCCGTGGGACCGCCGTGGGGTCACCGTGGGGTCACCGTGGGGATCGCCGTGGGGTCGCTGCGGGATCGCCGTGAACCGGGCCGGGGTCAGCTCGTAGGGTGGGCCCATGCGCGAAGTGATCGAGGCGGCGCTCAAGGGCGCCGAGGTCTCCTTCGAGGAGCCCCGGCCGGGAGCCTTCCTGGTGAAGCTCCCCGGCCAGCACAAGCTCGCCACCATGACGTGGCTGATCGTCGGGGACCAGGCGCTGCACGTGGAAGCGTTCTTCTGCCGCCAGCCCGACGAGAACCACGAGGCCTTCTACCGCTGGCTGCTCGCCAAGAACGGTTCCATGTACGGCGTGCACTTCGCCCTGGACCCGGTCGGCGACGTCTACCTGGTGGGGCGCGTCCCGCTGGCGGCGGTCTCGGAGGAGGAGGTCGACCGGCTGCTCGGCTGCGTGCTCACCTACTCCGACGAGGGCTTCGACCGGGCGCTGGAGCTGGGCTTCGCCTCCTCCATCCGCAAGGAGTGGGCCTGGCGGGCCAGGCGCGGAGAGTCCCTCGCCAACCTCCAGGCCTTCGCCCGCTTCGCCGCCCCCGATGCGGAGCGTGGCTGATCCGCGGCGCTCGCTAGGCTTGGGCGCATGGCGACTTTGGTGCTGCTGCGGCACGGTGAGAGTGAGTGGAACGCCAAGGGTCTGTTCACCGGATGGGTGGACGCGGGGCTCTCGGCCAAGGGCGAGGAGGAGGCGCGGCGCGGCGGGAGGCTGCTGCTGGAGGCCGGGGTGCGCCCCGACGTGGTGCACACCTCGCTGCTGACCCGGGCGATCCAGACGGCGAACCTCGCGCTGGGCGCGGCCGACCTGCTCTGGCTGCCGGTGACCCGGTCCTGGCGGCTCAACGAGCGCCACTACGGCGCGCTGCAGGGCAAGAACAAGGCGCAGACCCGCGAGCAGTTCGGCGACGAGCAGTTCATGCTCTGGCGCCGCTCCTACGACACCCCGCCGCCGCCGATCGACGACGACGACGAGTTCTCCCAGGCCGGCGACGCGCGCTACGCGCTGCTGCCCCAGGAGCTGATGCCGAAGACGGAGTGCCTCAAGGACGTCGTCGAGCGCATGCTGCCGTACTGGTACGACAGCATCGTCCCGGACCTGTCGGCGGGCCGGACCGTCCTGGTCGTCGCGCACGGCAACTCGCTGCGCGCCCTGGTCAAGCACCTGGACGGGATCGGCGACGACGAGATCGCCGGGCTGAACATCCCCACCGGCATCCCGCTCCGCTACGAGCTGGACGCCGACTTCCGCCCCGTCGCCAAGGGCGGGCTCTACCTCGACCCCGACGCCGCCCGGGCCGCCATCGAGGCCGTGGCCAACCAGGGCAAGTGATGTGCTGACGGGCCGTGCTGCGCACGGCCCGTCAGCCCTCAGGTGGCGGCGACGCCGTGGGGGCGTGAGCCGGTCACCAGGTAGACCACGTCGCGGGCCACGCGGACCGCGTGGTCGGCGTAGCGCTCGTAGTAGCGGCCGATCAGCGTCACGTCGATGGCCGGCTCGACGCCGTACTTCCAGTCGCTCGCCATCAGGACCTTGAAGAGCCTGCGGTGCAGCCTGTCCATCGCGTCGTCGTCGTGCTCCAGCTCCAGCGCCGACTCCACGTCGCGCGAGGCGATGCAGCTGCCGGTCTTGGTGACCAGGCGTTCGGCGATCTGGCCCATCTCCAGGATGGTCGCGCGGAGCTCCGCGGGGATCGCCGACTCCGGGTGGCGCAGCCGCGCGACCTTGGCCACGTGCTCGGCCAGGTCGCCCATCCGCTCCAGGTCGGTGCCCATCCGCAGGGCCGTGATGATCATGCGGAGGTCCACGGCCACCGGCTGCTGGCGGGCCATCAGATCGAAGATCGACGCCTCGATCTCCGCGAAGAGCCGGTCCACCTCCGCGTCCCGCGAGATGACGCTCTCCGCCAGTTCGAGGTCGGAGTCCAGCAGGGCGGTGGTGGCACGGGAGATCGCCGACCTCACCAGGCGGGTCATCTCGACCAGCTTGACGGTGAGGGCGTCGAGGTCTTCGTGGTAGGCGTCACGCATGGGTCTCACCGTACGCGCGCGTCAGTGAACGAACCCCGACCATAAAGTGAACTTTGCGGGAAAAGCCGTGGTCATGCCGCTCTTCACGCTCACGAAGAGGAAAAGGCAGACCTACCATCGAGGGCGTGAAGGCGACGGGAGGACCATGTGAGTGAGCTGATGGCGAGCCTAGCCGTGCTGGCCGGTTTCGTCCTGGCCGGGTTCGTCGTGGGAGTGCTGACCATGATGGTCGTGCGCCAGAACGCGGGACGGCAGCGGGCGATGCCGCCGGTCGACGACGTCGAGCCGGGCGCGTTGCCGCAGGGGGTGGCCTCCGTGCTCGCCGTCCTGCCCTCCTCGGCGGTCGTGCTCGACAAGGAGGACCGGGTGCTGCGGGCCAGCTCGGCCGCGCGGGCCTTCGGCCTGGTCAAGGGCGACCGCCTGATGGCGGCCGAGCTGCTGGCGCTGGCCAGGCAGGTGCGCAGGGACGGCGAGATCCGGGAGAGCGAGATCGAGGTGGCCGGGCACAAGTTCGGCCAGGAATCGACCAACTTCGCGGTCCGGGTCGCCCCCCTGGGCTCCTACGGGCAGGTGCTCGTGCTCGCCGAGGACCAGACCGAGCACCACCGGGTCGAGGCGGTGCGCCGCGACTTCGTCGCCAACGTGAGCCACGAGCTCAAGACGCCCGTCGGCGCGCTGAGCCTGCTGGCCGAGACCATCCAGGACGCCGCCGACGATCCGGAGGCGGTCACCCGCTTCGCCGGGCGCATGCAGCACGAGGCCGCCCGCCTGACCTACCTGGTCCAGGACCTCATCACGCTCTCCCGCATCCAGGGCGCCGAGCCCATCCCCACCCCGTGCCCGGTCCCGATCGACGAGGCCGTGCACGACGCGATCGACCGCTGCAACACCACGGCGGCGGCCAAGGACATCACCCTCGCCGCGGGCGGTGCCGAGGGCCTGCAGATCTGGGGTGACGAGGAGCTCCTCGTCACCGCGCTGCGCAACCTCATCGACAACGCGGTCGCCTACAGCCCCGAGCACACCCGGGTCGTGGTCAGCGCCCGGCCCGCCGGCGACTGCGTCGAGATCAGCGTGAGCGACCAGGGCATCGGCATCCCGGAGAGCGCCCAGGAGCGGATCTTCGAGCGGTTCTTCCGCGTCGACGCCGCCCGCTCGCGCGCCACCGGCGGCACCGGCCTCGGCCTGGCCATCGTCAAACACGTCGCCGTCGCCCACAACGGCACGGTGACGGTGTGGAGCAAGGAAGGCTCCGGCTCCACCTTCACGCTCCGCCTGCCCGCCTTCGGCGGCGTGGCGGTACCGGTAACACCCAGCACCACCACAATCCCCCTGGAGGCCGCGCAGTGACTCGCGTGCTCGTTGTCGAGGACGAGGAATCGTTCTCCGACGCCCTGTCCTACATGCTGCGCAAGGAGGGCTTCGAGGTCGCGGTGGCGACCACCGGCCCGGAGGCGTTGGACACCTTCGACCGCAACGGCGCCGACCTGGTGCTGCTGGACCTGATGCTCCCCGGCCTGCCCGGCACCGAGGTCTGCCGCACCCTGCGGCAGCGCTCCAACGTGCCGGTGATCATGCTGACAGCCAAGGACAGCGAGATCGACAAGGTCGTCGGGCTGGAGCTCGGCGCCGACGACTACGTGACCAAGCCGTTCTCCTCCCGCGAGCTGGTGGCCCGCATCCGCGCGGTGCTGCGCCGCCAGGGCGACGTGGAGGAGCTGGAGTCGGCCGTGCTGGCCGCCGGGCCGGTCCGGATGGACGTCGACCGGCACACCGTCGCCGTCCGGGGCGAGGCGGTGCAGCTCCCCCTGAAGGAGTTCGAGCTGCTGGAGGTGCTGCTGCGCAACGCCGGCCGGGTGCTCACCCGGGGGCAGCTCATCGACCGCGTCTGGGGGGCCGACTACGTGGGCGACACCAAGACCCTGGACGTCCACGTCAAGCGGCTGCGCGCCAAGGTCGAGGCGGACCCCTCCAGCCCGCGCTGCATCCTCACCGTCCGCGGCCTGGGCTACAAGTTCGACCCCGCGGACGAGTAGGCCCGCCGGATCGCAGAAGGGGGTGCACGGCCCGCGCGGGCCGTGCACCCCCTTTGCCGTGTGCGCCGCCCTGCTCCGGGCGGTGACGGGCGGTCCGGAGCCCGGCCTAGTGGCCGCCCTCGCCCTCCGTGTCGACCGTGGGCGTGGGAGTCGGCGTGGGAGCGGCGGAGGCGCCCGGGACGGCCGGCAGGCTGGTGTACTCGCGGCTCCGGGTGATCACCGGGACGTCCAGGGTGACGATGCCCGCCTTGGCGAACTGCAGCTGCACCTTGACGCTCTCACCGCCCTTGAGCGGCTTCTTCAGCTGCTCGATCATGATCGAGGGCGTGGGCCTGCCGACGCTCGCGGCCTTGCCGACCGGCAGCGGGACCGGCGCGGGGACCTTGGCGGTGCCGACGTTGGGATCGACACCGAGGCCGAGGAGCTGGTCGTCCTCCTTGCCGTGGTTGACCATGTAGAGGTAGAGCGGCGTGCCCGCGCCCGCGGGGAGCGTTCCACCGGAGTCGGGGCCCAGGAAGTAGGCCTGGGCGATGGAGAGGTTCTTGTTGGTGTCCTTGATCCGGGTGCTCAGCGCCTCGGTGGGCGCGTAGGGCTGGTTGGTGATCGCGTCGAATCCGGCGCCGCAGCCCGCCAGGGCCGGGGCGGCTGCGAGGAACGCGGCGGCGGCGATCGCCCAGTGACGGCTGTTGCGGGTCACGGTGCGAGTTCTCCTTGTCACACATGAGATAGGGCAGGCCAACCCTATCTGTGGACTTTCTCGGGTTTTCCGGCGACCCGCCTGATCGCGCACACCGGGAGAGACCAGGTCATCGCAGTTTTTTACCTGTTGATTCACAGAGTTGAGCGCTTGTCAAGGCTCAAAACGCGGCTTTGACCTGCAGTTATGGTGATTTCACTGTTCCGGGAGCCTGTGGATACGTGGTACTCTGGAGTACAGCGGAAGGGGTACTTGTCACATGACTTTCCAGGTCGGCGACACTGTCGTCTACCCCCACCACGGGGCTGCTCGGATCGAGGCGATCACGACCCGAACCATCAAGGGTGAGGAAAGGACCTACCTGGTGCTCAAGGTCGACAAGGGCGACCTTACCGTCCAGGTGCCGGCGGACAACGCCGAACTCGTCGGAGTTCGCGACGTCGTCGGCCAAGAGGGCCTTGAGCGCGTCTTCGACGTGCTTCGTATGCCTCACACCGAAGAGCCCACGAACTGGTCCCGCCGCTACAAGGCCAACCTCGAGAAGTTGGCGTCCGGTGACGTCAACAAGGTGGCCGAGGTCGTTCGCGACCTGTGGCGACGAGACAAGGAACGCGGGCTCTCCGCCGGCGAGAAGCGCATGCTCGCCAAGGCGCGGCAGATCCTGGTCAGCGAGCTCGCGCTCGCCGAGAAGACCAACGAGGACAAGGCTGAGGCCCTGCTCGACGAGGTTCTCAACTCCTGAACACGACATTTCCACGGGTGGGCGTCGGAGTCGACGTCCACCCGTTCGCATCCGGGCGCGAACTGCACCTGGCGGGCCTGCACTGGCCGGGCGAGACCGGGCTGGCCGGGCACTCCGACGGCGACGCGGCCGCGCACGCCGCGTGCGACGCGTTGCTGTCCGCCGCCGGTCTCGGCGACCTCGGCGTGCTGTTCGGCACCTCCGACCCGCGCTGGGCCGGAGCCTCCGGGGCCGTCCTGCTGGAGGAGACCGCGCGGAAGGTGCGCGCGGCCGGCTTCGAGATCGGCAACGTGGCCGTCCAGGTGATCGGGAACCGCCCCAAGCTGGCGCCGCGCCGTACCGAGGCCGAGAAGGCCCTCAGCGCGGCCGTGGGGGCGCCCGTGAGCGTCAGTGCCACCACGACCGACGGTCTGGGCCTCACCGGCCGTGGTGAGGGCGTGGCGGCCGTCGCCACGGCGATCGTGGTGAACCTGAATCCTGATTCACGCGTCCCTTAAGTCGGAGCGCATGGGCGCTCCGGCGGGCGGCGCGGAAAGCCCGTCACACCTCAGGAGGCGGCCCGTTGCCTGGCGCGGTACGGGTCGCCCCCTTTTGCATGGATAATCCGCGAATGTCCTGGGTAACCCCCTAATAACCATGTCCTCGTAACGGGGGGAGCTGGACATGATTGGATCGATCGTCTCCGCGATCGTCATCGGAGCCATCGTCGGGGCGCTGGCGCGCCTCATCATTCCCGGTCGGCAGAGCATCAACATCGGACTGACGCTCATCGTCGGCATCGCCGCGGCGCTCATCGGAACGCTCATCGCGAGCGCCCTGGGCTTCGCGAACACGAGAGGCATCGACTGGTGGGAGCACGTCCTCCAGCTCGCCCTCGCGGTCGCCGGGGTGTTGCTCGTCACCCAGATGCGGCCCGGGAGAACGGGAAGAACCGATCGGACATGAGAGGTGACCTGGGATTTTGCCGTGCCCAGGAATAACCGTGGTGCAGGGGGTAGCCGTCTTCCCGTGAGAGTGAAGGTCTCACCCTCACGGGGAGGTTGATATGACCATCGCATCCATTCTCGGAGCCATCGTCATCGGCGCCATCGTCGGCGCCGTCGGCCGTCTCCTGCTTCCCGGCAGGCAGCCGATCGGATGGATCCTGACTATCGTCGTCGGAATCGTCGCGGCGCTTATCGGTACCGCGATCGCCCAGGTCATGAACGTCGCCACCACTGACGGTATCGACTGGATCGAACTCGTCATGCAGGTCGTCCTGGCGGTCGTCGGTGTCGGCCTGGTCGCCGGGCTCCGTCGTTCCAGGGTCTAAGTGGCGGGACACACCCTCGCGGTGGGCTCGCCGAGGCTGAACTGGACACTCTCCGGTCCGGAGGTGTTCGCGGCGGCACGCACCACGTCGCCGCCTTCCAGGAAGACCCGCTCGGCTCCATCCGGTACGCCGAGCGGGTCGCGGCCGTTCGAGGCCGGTTCGAGCAGCGTGCCGAACCGGCCCGGACCGCCCCCGGCACAGGACCGGAAGTGAGCAGATCGCCGGTCCGCAGCGGGGCGCCGCCCACCGAGGTGTGGGCGAGAAGCTGCGGACCGGTCCAACCATCGGGTGACGAGGAGCGGCTCCGGCGGAAGCCGGCCGCTCACCTCCGCCCCGGTGCCCAGCGGGTACGGCGCAGCGGACGGGACGCCGGCCCGTAGCCGATCCCCGGCGGACATGCCCGTCCGCCGGTCGGCCCGAAGTCCGGGCCAGCTCCCCCGAGGCCCCGGAGCTGGCCCACGGGCACACCACCGGCTGCCGGACCCGTCGTCTCAGGCCCTGCCCGCCGTCGAGGCCGTTCCCCGCCCGGGGTGTTCACTCCTCCGGAGGGGTGGGCGTGCTGCGCATGCGCCCGGACGGCGGTGCGACGTCGTCATCGTCCGGATACGGCCGGTGCCGCTCCGCAGAGCCCTCCTCGAGATCGGCGGCCTCGGAGCCGTGCGCCGGATCCGGGGAGTCGGTGAGATCGAGGGTCCGCATCGGCTGAGTGTCGTCGCCGTACCCGGTGACCTCGGCGGGGTTCTCCTGCGCGGGCTCCTGAGCCGCTTCGGGCGCGGCGTCCCAGGTCTCCACCCGCTCGCTGACCCGGCTCCGGGACTCGGGATCGGGCTTCGGCCCGGCGGCGCGGGGCGGGTGGACGAGCAGGTCACCCCGGCGGGGCCGGACCAGGTCGCCCCAGCGCACCGGCCTGTCCTGCTCCTCCTGCGTTTCCCCCGTGCCTTCCCCGGCGGCTTCCACGCCGCCTTCCTCCGGGCCGCCCGGGTCCGAAGAGTGCTCGGGGCCCTCGGCGTCCCGCGGGGCGGTCCACCCGTCGGGGGCGGCGTCCCCGGCCTCCCGCGCGGCGGGTACGGCGGGGCCGGCGGGCTCTGCGGGTCCCGGAGGTTCAGGGATCTCGTCGACCTCGGGGGTCTCCGGGGCGGGCGTGGGGCCGACCACCGGGACCGCCGGGAGATCGTGATGGGGTGCGGACTCCATCGGCGGGGCGGAGCGCGGGTCGAGCACGACCTCGGCCGCCGGGTGCCCGGCGACGTGGGCCGGGGCGTCGGGCGCCGTCGCGTGGGGAGCGGGGGAGCCGGGGGCCGGACGCGCCTGCGGGGAGGTGTCCGGGCGGGCGGGGTATTCGGCGGTGGGCGCCTCGGCCTCGGGGAACGGCACGATGTCGCGGCCGTCGTGGCCGTGTCCTCGGCGGCCGTCCCCGTGGCCTGCGGCATGCGCGTCCAGGGCGGTCCGCCGGGTGTGGGCATGCTTGATCAGCAGCAGCCAGAGCCACAGCGCCACGGTCAGCATCACCCAGGGGGCGACGGCGACCACGACGGCCGCCTGCCGTACGTCCACCGCGACCCGCACGGCCGTGATCACCTCGACGGCGGCCGCGGCGGCGAGCAGCAGTGTCAGGACGAGACCCGCCTGCACGCGGACCGGCCAGCGCCCGCCGCGCAGCAGCAGCACGCTGATCATCGTGACGACGAGCAGCGCGTCGAAGCCCGCGGGATAGAGGTAGGCCAGGTCGGGCCGGGCCTCGCCGAGGACGGCGAGGGCACGCAGGTTCTCGAAGGAGAGCACGCACGCCGCCCCGGTGAGGGCGGCCACTCCGATCCCGGCGAGGACGACGCCCGCATGGCGCAGGGCGGTGGCGGCCCGGCCGCGCTCGGCGGGAGCGGGCGGGGCTGAGGACGGGCGGGAGAGCGAGCCTGCCGCCGCGGGGGATTTCACGTCCATGGCCTTACGAGCGTACAGAATCGACACCCAGTGTGATCGACGGAGCGGGCCTCCGGCGGGGCGAACCGTGCCATCCGGATGTCAGAAGCCCTTTATGCCCCCAAAAGAGAACGCCGGGCGGCTTCAACGTCCGATAACCCGGCCTGTTGGGCGGGACAAGGCGTTAGCCTTGCCATCGTGAGTCTGCGCCTTTACGACACCAGCACGCGTACGGTCCGCGAGTTCGTTCCGGTCGAGTCCGGCCGGGCGTCGATCTACCTGTGTGGCGCCACCGTGCAGGCTCCACCGCATATCGGGCACATCCGCTCCGGCGTCAACTTCGACGTGCTCCGGCGGTGGATGACCCGGTCCGGATACGACGTCACCTTCTGCCGGAACGTCACCGACATCGACGACAAGATCATCCGGGTCGCGGCAGAGGAGGGCGTGCCCTGGTTCGTGATCGCCGAGCGCAATCAGCGCGCCTTCACCTGGGCCTACCAGGTGCTCGGCTGCCTGCCGCCGACCGTCGAGCCGCGCGCCACGGGCCACGTCCCCGAGATGATCGAGCTGATGGAGCGGCTGATCGCGGCGGGTCACGCCTACGCCTCCGGCGGGGACGTCTACTTCGACGTCGTCTCCTACGCCGACAAGTACGGCTCCCTCTCCAACCAGAAGCTGGAGAACATGCGGGCCGCCGGTGACACCGACACCGACTCCACCAAGCGCGACGTGCGCGACTTCGCCCTGTGGAAGGGGGAGAAGCCAGGCGAGCCGACCTGGCCGACCCCGTGGGGCCGCGGCCGGCCCGGCTGGCACCTGGAGTGCTCCGCCATGGCGACCAAATACCTCGGGGCGACCTTCGACATCCACGGCGGCGGAGTCGACCTGATCTTCCCGCACCACGAGAACGAGCTGACGCAGTCGCAGGCGGCCGGCGACGGCTTCGCGCGCTACTGGATGCACAACGGCATGCTCAAGATCGGCGCGGAGAAGATGAGCAAGTCGCTCGGGAACTCCCTGCTGATCCCCGAGGTCACCAAGAAGGTCCGCCCGGTCGAGCTCCGCTACTACCTGGCCGCCCCGCACTACCGCTCCTCGATCGACTACTCCGAGGAGGCGCTGTTCGAGGCCGCCGCGGCCTACCAGCGCATCGAGGGCTTCGTCACCCGGGCCGCCGAAGTGATCCACGACGTGGACGCGCACGCCCCGCTGCCCCAGGCGTTCACCGACGCCCTCGACGACGACCTGGGCACCCCCCAGGCGCTCGCCGTCGTGCACGAGGTGGTCCGCGAGGGCAACGTCGCCCTCTCGCAGGGCAACAAGGAGCAGGTGGCCCGGCTGCTGGCCGAGACGCAGAACATGCTCGACGTCCTCGGCCTGGACCCGCGCTCGGAGCAGTGGCGCTCCTCGGGAGGCGACTCCGGCCTGCGCACGACCGTGGACGCCCTGGTCGCCGTGGCCCTGGAGCAGCGTCAGTCGGCCCGTGCCCGCAAGGACTTCGCCGCCGCCGACGCCATCCGCGACCAGCTCGCCGAGGCCGGGATCGCCGTGGAGGACACCCCTCAGGGCCCCCGCTGGGAGCTGTCGAAGTGACGGCCGCCGGGCCGCGGCGGATCGCGCGTGGCCCGGCCGTCCGAAAGCAGGCCGTACCCTAGGGACCATGGCTGGTGGGGGTAGAGGGTCCGGGCGACCCGCGAAGAAGAAGAGTCCGACCAAGGGCACGGGTGGAAACATCCGGCGTGGCCTGGAGGGCAAGGGGGCGACCCCGCCGGCGCACATGCGGCACTGGTACAAGGACAAGGCGCGCACCGAGCGGATCGAGCGCGAGGAGAAGACCGGCAGGTCCTCCTCCCCGCGGACCCCGGCTCGCACCCGGCGCAGCGAGGACGGCCCCGAGTACATCGGCGGGCGCAACCCGGTCGTCGAGGCGCTCCGCGCGGGTGTCCCCGCCAGCGCGCTCTACGTCGCGCAGCGCATCGACAACGACGACCGGGTCAGGGAGTCGATCCGGATCGCCGCCGACCGGGGCATCGCGATGCTGGAGGTCGGGCGGGAGAAGCTGGACCGGCTGACCGAGGGCGGGGTCCACCAGGGCGTGGCCCTGCAGATCCCCGCCTACGAGTACGCCCACCCCGAGGACCTGGTCCACGCGGCCCAGGAGGCCGCCGAGGTCCCGCTGATCGTCGCCCTCGACGGCGTCACCGACCCGCGCAACCTCGGCGCCATCGCCCGCTCCGCCACCGCCTTCGGCGCCCACGGCCTGGTCGTCCCCTCCCGCCGCTCGGCCGGGGTGACCGCCGGGGCCTGGAAGACCTCCGCGGGCACGCTGGCGAACATGACCGTGGCTCGTGCGGCCAACCTCACCGCAACCCTGCGGGAGTACCGCGAGGCCGGGCTGTTCGTGATCGGCCTGGACGGCGAGAGCAAGGTCGACATCGGCGACGCCAACCTCCTCGACGGTCCGCTGGTCGTGGTCGTCGGCTCGGAGGGCAAGGGGCTGTCCCGCCTGGTGCGCGAGGCCTGCGACCTGGTGGTCCGCATCCCCATGCACGCCGCCGCCGAGTCCCTCAACGCGGGCGTCGCCGCCGGCATCGCCCTGTACGAGGTGGCCCGCCACCGTAAGAGGTAGGCCCCGTCCGAGGGATCGTCCGCCATACCTCGGTGACGTCAGGGGCTCAGTCCGACTACACTCGTCAGGCAACCACGCCGACGTAGCTCAATCGGCAGAGCATCTGTCTTGTAAACAGAAGGTCAGGGGTTCGATTCCCCTCGTCGGCTCGCATGAGAAAGGCCCCTGAACAGGCGATACGCCATCAGGGGCCTTCCTGTTTCCGGTGCTCAACCGGTGTCCTCGGAGCCTTTGGGAGCCACTCTGGGAGCCACGGGCGTCTGTCCGCCCAGCAGAGCCCCGGAAATCGCCGTCGTCGCCGCGCGCTTGTCGCCCTCCATCAGATGGCCGTAGACGTCCTTCGTGATGGCGATGCTTGCGTGCCCGAGGATCTCGGAGACGACGTGCAGGGGAGTGCCCTGGGCGAGCATGAGCGAGGCCCCCGAGTGCCGCAGCTCGTGCGGATGCCAGTGCCCGAGGCCGGCCTTCTGCGACAGCCGGGAGAACAGGCGCGAGAAGTTGTCCGGGTCCGACGGATTACCGAAGGTGGTCGGGAAGATCAGCCCATGCTCGGCCCACTCCTGTCCGGCCTGGAGACGCTCTGCGTTGTGCGCGGCCCGGTGCCGCCGGAGCGCGTCGACCAGCTCCGGAGTCAGGAAGAGCGTACGGCGCGACTTCTTGGTCTTGAGCTCGGAGATCACGAGTCGAGTTCTCCGTTCGGCACCGGGAGCGCGGTTCTTGAGCCGCTTGACGGCGTGTGTCACCCGCAGGGTTCCGGCATCCGGGTCGAAGCCGTCCCACATCAACCCGAGCGCCTCACCGCGGCGGAGCCCGAAGACCAGCGAGAGCAGGACGAGCGGTCCCATCCGGTGGCCGTTCACTTGGTTGAGGAGCTTGTGTGCCTGGTCGAGGGTGAGCGTCCGGCCCTCGTCGGCATTGATCCGGGGCGGCATGGACAGCGCCGCGACGTTCCGCCCGACCAGGCCCTCACGCTCGGCCTGCCCGAGCGCCTTGCGCAGTACGGCCCGCATGTTCCGCACGCTGTTGGGCTTGTACTTCTCCCGTTTGGCCTGCCAGAGGGCATCGACGTGGGCGACGGTCAGCGCGGTGAGCTTGTGCCGCCCGAGCCCCGGCTTGAGGTGGAGCCGCACCGTATCCTCATAGTCGTCCAAGGTCGAGTCCGCGATGCTCCCCGGAAGCATGGAAACCCACCGGTCGAGGAACGCACCCACGGTGATCTTGTCGTCAGGAACGGGAATGCCCTTGGCAATGCCTTCACGGATCTTCCGGATCTTCTCGACGACCTCGGCGCGCGTCTTGCCGGACACCTTCTTGCGGATGCGCTTGCCGTCCGGCCCGTACCCGAGAGAGATCGCGCCGCGCCACCGGTCGCCGTCCTTGTAGATGGAGTCCTCGTTCTGGCCACGCCTCTTGCCGCTCATGCCGCGTTCTCCTCTTCCAGGTGGGTGACGAATTCGATGAGCGCGGCCCGAGGAATCCGGCGGAGCCCGCCGACGCGGACCGAACGGAGAGCGCCCGACCTCATGAGCGCGTAGACCTTCGTCCGGCCGATACCGAGCAGTTCCGCCGCCTTCTCAGGGCGCAGCAGCAGGGGGCCGAGGTCACTGGTCATGCGGCCGCCCTCGTTGCCGAAAGGTCGGGGACGGGTTGGCCGGTGGCTTGCTCTTGCAGGGTCAGGAGGGTTGCGCGCCAGCGCTGGCGTTCGGCGACCATGCGCAGCAGCCGCAGGGCGAGCGAGGGGACGTCACCGTCTCCGGCCGGGACGGGCTTCCAGAGGTAGCGGTGCGGGTCGGTCGGCTCATCGGGCAGGCCGAGGGCTTCCAGGACCCAGGTGCGCCGGTCGCGCTTGTGCTCGGCCAGGGTCTTGTTCGACCACTTGCGGGAGACCAGGACCCGCCGGCCCGGGTAGCCGAGGTGTTCGGGTTTGTGGGCCTTGCCCCGACACCGGCCCGGCGTCATGCCCGGCTTGGCGCCCTTGGGCTGCACGCCGTAGCGCAGCCAGTTCGGGCAGCTCGGCGAGCAGGGTTCGTAGCGGAGTGCCTCGATGAGCCGGGCCGCGTGGTCTCGCCGGGCGGAGTCGTCGGCATCGAGGCTCTCGCCGAGGGACTTGGTCAGGTACTTGGACAGGTAGCGGATGCACTGGTCGGCGTCCGGGGTGCCGGCCAAGACGCCTTGGACGTCGACCTGGTCGCCGAAGCGGAGCACGTGCAGGGGTTCGGCGTCCTCGTCGGCGTCGAGCCGGTCGAGGGCTTCACCCCAGGTGGGTAGGACTTCCCCGGTGGCCGGGTCGAGGTAGTCGCCGCTCTGCCCGTCCGGGTAGGCCGCACCGTCCGGCAGGTCGGCCCGGGGACTCCAGACTGGCAGGTGCTCGCCCGCGAAGCGGACCTCATCGACGGCAGGCCACCACACCTGGTGATAGGTGGCCGCCGCGATCTGCTTGATCTCCGCGCGGGGCAGGGTGCCGCGGATCGCCATGTGCAGGTGCGGGGCGAGCCGCTTCTGAGGCTCCACGCTCGCGAAGTACTGCACGTCATAGCCTGCGACGCGGCGAAGGTTCTGCACGAACCGGTCCACGAGCTTGGAGAAGTGCAGGGCATCCCGAGCCGCCCGCCGATAGTCGTAGGTGGCAGGGTCGACCGGCACACCCTGACCGGCGCGAATCCGGCCGTACGAGGGCAGGGTGAGCGTGATGAACATCGACGGCCGGTAGACCTTCCCGCCCGCTCCGGGGAAGGCCCGGCCGAGCGTGGTGGGACTCATGGCCCGCTTGGGCAGGTCCGGGGCGTCTTGGCGCCGCCGGGTCGAGCGGGAGCGCTTGGGAGCCGTACGGCCGGACAGGGTGCCGCGCATCCCGGCCACACGGATCTCATCATCGATCTCGGCGACCGCCGCATCCCAGTCCGCGACCTCCTCGCCGTCGCGTTCGGCCCGGTCCCGGTGCGCCTGCACATCGGCCCGGAACCCGATCAGCCAGCGCTGGTCCTCGGTTGAGGGGTCCGGTTCGGCGACCGGCTCGGCCTCCAGGTGCCAGCCCTCCCGGCACTGCGCTATGCGCAGGTAGCGGTTGCGCTTGGCACACGGCGGGCACTTGGCCTCCCGCGTGGCGCCGCAGGGGACGTTGACGTCCTCGCTGTGGCCGGTATGGACATCCAGCCGCCGCAATACGATCGGCCGGATGCACACCCCGTTGTGCTTGGCGATCTCCACCGCGACATCCAGCGCCACCGGCATCCTCTGCCGCTCGGCCCGTGAGTTCGGGACGGTCATTCGTTCACCTCCTGCCGGTGCACCTCGGCCAGGTCCGCCCGCAGCCGATACACGCCCGCGTAGGGGTCGGCGCTGACCGCCACGTGCAGCAGCTCGAAGGCCACCACGCGCTGGGTGCGGCGCGGCCCGAGCAGGGCCAGGATCGGCCGCTCGCAGAGGCGGGTGATCTCCTCGTCGGTGCCGTAGAAGCAGACCCTCATGCCGCCACCTCCGCGACCATGGCCCGGATATCGGCGTCGCAGACGTAGGCCGCGCGGACCCGGATCGGATCGGGCGAGGCTTCCAGCCGTACGTAGCCGACGCCCGCACCCTCATGGGGAACTGGAGAGATGTGATCGGCCAGTGCGCCCCGGTCGCGGGCGCCATCGCCGAGCACCATGTCCACCTGTTCGGATTCGTCCAGCCGGAGTGCGATCTTGTCGGGGAACAGGTTGCGGACGTTCATGACCTCCTTGCGCGGGTCCTGCAACGCTGCCATCACCCCGACGCCGACCGCCCGGCCCTGCGTGGTCAGCGTCGCCAGCGCCGCGGAGATGCGCAGCTTCAGGCCCTTGTCGGACTGGTAGGCGGTCAGGAACGCCACCTCATCGACCACCACCAGGACGAACGGATCCTCGACGGTGGGGACGTGGTCACGGCGCAGGCCGGCGAAGCGACCGGCCCGCTCCTGCATGACCGCAACGGCTGCTTCCAGCAGCTCGGCGCACTCGGCGGGAGTCGCGGCGTACCGCGTGCCGAACAGGGACCGGCCGAAGGACAGTTCCATGCGCTTGGGATCCAGCGCCCAGATCTCCACCAGGCCCGCCCGTAGGGCCGGGAGCAGGCCGCGGATGGCCGACCACAGCACCGAGCCCTTGCCCGCGCCGGTCGCGCCCGCGATCAGCACGTGGGTACCGTGCACCTTGAGCAACCAGGGCGAGCCGTCCTCACGCTGGCCGATGTGCACCGGCCCCACCGACACCTCATCCGGGACCGGCACCGCAGGAAGCGGCGTGGCGAGTGGATCACGTCGAGGGAAGACCAGATGCAACCGGCCCGCCCGAGCGATCGACACCCGGCAGGAACGGGCGCCGAAGCCGTGGGCCAGGTGCTCGATGCGGTCGCTCCAGTCCTTGACCGCCTGACCGTGCAGCATCTTCACCGTGACCACGTCGGCCCACGAGGTACAGGTGACCGCGACCAGATGCGGGAGGTAGTCCCGGCCGCGTAAGTGACGTCCGAGACCGGAGACGATCATCACCGGTTGCCAGTGCCGCCGGTAGATCCAGACGAAGCGCCACCAGGCCAGCAGCCGCCAGCCTGCCAGACGCAGGAACGACGGCCGATGAAGAAAACACCAGACCACCAGAGCGGCCACGGTCCCGGCGACGAGGCCCAGGCCCCAGCGCCAGCCGTACAACCAGGCCAGCGCGCACGGGGCGGCGACGACGGCCGAGGCGATCGGATGCCGCCAGACCAACCGGACCAGGCCGGCGACCAGCCGCCAGGCGAAGATGACCAGGGTGACGAACGCGGGAGTGCGGACGACGGCCGGACGGAAGACCACGGCGGTATCAGGGGTGGTGGAGACGAGGTTCTGCGCCTCGTCCCCGGGCAGTTTCTTGAACATTAGACTTCAGTTCTCTCTGTGATTGGCATCTGGGGAGACGAGGGGCCGCCGGAAGGACCAGTTCCGGCGGCCCCGCTTTGTGTCGTCAGGCCGCGATGTCCTTGCCGCCCGGAGCGTGCTTGGCCGGGGCGGTTGAGCGGGGAGTCCGTATGGACGTGGCGCGGATGGAGTAGGCCAGGCGGCCGGTGTTCTGGTTGACGTAGGGGGTGACGGTCATGCCGTCGAACTCGACGGGGATGATCGGCAGGCCGGGCACCGGAGGCGGGGGAACCGGCTGAACCGGGGCGAGGAGCTTGACCGCGATGGTCTTCTGGCTGATCTTCACGGCGGGGTCGGCGTCCATGACGGCGACCTGCCAGACGAGTTCTCCGGTGGTCTTGTCCTTGGCGTAGACGGTCCGGCCGTTGGTCGAGGCGTCGAAGTCCTTGACCTGCTCGACCTCGCCGACGAGGTAGCAGCCGTGCGGGAAGACCTGGTCGAAGCTGACGGGGATGGGTCCTTGCAGGGCCATGAGGAATACTCCTAGCGTGACAGGAATCCTTTTCCATTCAACCTGACCTATCAGGTTGTCCCATAAAGGTAGGTTCGCCAACCTGTCATGTCAAGTTGGGATATAGAGGAAATTGATTAGGTGGGGTCAGGTCAGTGGATAGGCGTCACGCAGCTCATGGCGATCCCCGGGAAGGACCGCGTCAACGAGCTGGAGCGCTCTGCCGTCGGCGTCGTGTCCGGTCACCACGAGGTTGAGCACCGGCGCGCCGACGGGCATCTTCAACGCTTGCGCCTCGTCCGCCGTCGCCGAGCGGGAGAGGGTGCGTTCAACGGCGTAGTCCAGCCGGAGCCGCTTGCGGCCGTACAGATGGCGCCGGATTCCCTCGTCCATGGCTTCGGGTGAGGTCAGCTTGGTCCCCGAGACCAGGTCGATGGGGAACCACGCCGAGACCAGCTCTATGGGGCCGTCCTCGTCGCTGAGGACGTACTGCCGCAGGAATGCTTTGGATCCGGCGGGCAGGTCGAGCAGGGTGGTGACCCGGGCAGGGGCCACGATGATTCCGGCTTGCAGCAGTTCGGCCGAGGACTCCGCCTCGGCGAGGTCGAGAAGACGCTGACCGGGGTGCGCGCGCTCCAGGTTCAGGGCGGGGACCTTCCCGCGCACGAACGAACCGCGTCCGGTCTGGGATTCGATCAAGCCTTCCTGGCGGAGGAGCCGCAACGCCTCGATCACCGTGGGCCGCGAGACGTCGAACTCGGTGACGAGCTGACTTTGCGAGGGCAGCATCATCCCCGGTGGATAGGTCCCGTCCGCGATGCGCGATCGCAGGGCGTTCAGCACGCGCTCATACTTGAGGCCGTCCCCGCCTGGAGCTGCCATTACAACCGCCTCATCAGCCTTAACATGTTCTATCAGGTTGAGCGTAGCATCCAGTTCTTGATCTTCCACCCCCTGGCTCGGGCTTGAAGACCCGGCGAGCCTGGGTGTGGGAGGGCAGGCTCGCCGGGCCCCGAGGCGCAGTGGAGAAGGACACGCCCATGATCCGATAGGGGGTCAACCTCACCGCCGCACCTGCTTGGGCGGATCACCGGCAGGAAAGCCGGGACTCTGCTCCGTTGCTCTAGGGTTCCACCACCGGTCTTCGATTCGTTTCTCGGCCGCCAGATGGACGGCCAACTCCTCCAGCGTCAGGCCACCACGCACATTGGACAGGCCACGTTGGAGACTCTCCCGAGAGAGATCACTTCGACGTACCGCATACCACCCGCCCCCGAGACTCGCCGAGATCCTCCAATGCCTGCCGTAGATGACGTTCAGCTCATCGAGAGTCATGGGGTCACTCCGGATGCGCAGGCACGACGGGCCGCGGCCCGCGAAGGTCGACCGGTCGGCGGTCATCCGGGAGCGCGCGTTGGACCTCTTCGACCAGCTTCGACAGAGGGTGGCCGTTCCGCAGCTCCGCATAGCGGACGGCGACCCGGCGGGCCGTTGTCATCGGATCACTCACCGGGCTGTAGGCATAAAGGCGGCGTCCGCGCGCCGACGTGGTTCCCGACCACCAGTGGTAGGAGATTCCGTTGGTCCAGACGACCAGATCGATCCAGACCGAAACCAGTGCTATCCCGACGCCCTGGTGAATATCGGCGGGCATTTCCAACCGCTGCAGTTCCTCGGCGAGTCTCGCGGCGGCATACGCAGGACCATTGGCCACGGGTTCAGCCGATCGCCACCAAACAAGTGTGTCTGTCATGTCTCCCGCCGTCCGGTTCCGGCGCAGTCGAAGCAATCGCCCCGTGTTCTCAGGGCGCGCCGACCGTCGATGGCCTGCGCACCGTAGGCCGCGCTCACCTGCGTGTATCGCCACCCCTTGCCCCGGCAGGACGAGCAACGGCCCTCCCCGCCGGTCTGTTGTGAGCCCTTCGTATCCACTCCTTTTCCTCCGTCGCAATGGACGCTTACTCGGTCAGTCGAGACACTAGGAAGGGCAGGCCGCTCCGCCCCGGAAAAGAATTCCGGGGTCTCCGAGATATCCGTGCGAGGCTGACCAACATGCGAGGCATGACGGATCACCTGACCATCGGGGAACGCATAGCGTGGTACCGGCGACGACGCGGAATGTCACAAGAAGTCCTGGCCGGACTTGTCGGCCGCACGGTCGACTGGCTCAGCAAAATCGAAAACGACCGGATCGAGCTTGACCGCCTGTCGGTCATCAAATCCCTCGCGGTCGCCCTGGACGTCGCCCTCGGCGACCTCCTCGCCGAGCCGTCCCTGCTCGACTGGAGCCCCGACAGCGGAGACCGCACCGTCCCGGCACTGCGGGCGGCGATCACCGACTACCGCCAACTCGCCCCGCTCGCCGCCCTCGCCCAGGCCCACGAACCGCCCAGCCTCACCGAGCTGCGCAGCGAGATCGCCGACGTCTGGCACGCCTACCAGGCGTCCCGCTACGGACTGGTGGTCCGCCGCCTGCCGGCCCTTCTCGCCGAAGCCCACCACGCCGCCAACTCCCACGAAGGCGACCAACGCATCCAGACGCTCAGCCTGCTCGGCCAGACCTACCACGCCGCCGCCAGCATCCTCGTGAAGATCGGAGAGACCGACCTCGCGTGGATCGCCGCCGAACGCGGCCTGACCTACGCGCAGAACTCCGGCGATCAGATCGTGGTCGCCTCACTGCTGCGCTCGGTCACCCACGCCCTGCTCTCCAACGGCCGCTACGACGCCGCCTCCCAACTGACCGGCGACGCTGCCGGGCTTCTCCAGGCCGACCTGTCCCAGGCGAGCCCCGAACTCCTGTCAGTGCACGGCACGCTCTTGCTGGCCGGATCGATGGCCTCCGCCCGCGCCGACGACCGCGCCACCACCCGGGCCTTCCTGAACGAAGCCGCGGAGTCCGCCCGCCGTCTTGGAGGCGACGCCAACCACGTCTGGACCGCGTTCGGCCCCACCAACGTCGCCATCCACCAGGTGGCCACCGCCATCGAACTGGGAGACATCCAAGTCGCCATCGACCTCGGCCCCGGCCTCGACACCAGCGCCCTGCCGATCGAACGCCGCGCCCGCCACGGCATCGCCGTCGCCCAGGCCTTCAGCCTGTGGAACCGCACCGACGAGGCGCTGGAGGCGCTGCTTCAGGCCGAGCACCTGGCCCCCGAGCAGATCCGCCATCACTACCTCAGCCGCCAACTCGTCCTGAACTGGATCCGCCGCCAGAAGGGCAAACCCAGCCACCGGCTCACCGATCTGGCCCGCCGGCTACGCGTCACCTGAGCCGCCCTTCACACCGGGCGGACATCCCGTACCGTAGGGATCATGACCGGACAAGAGACCCCGCCCATGGCCACCCCCCGCGCCGCAGCCGGGGCCCTCTTCTTCGACGAGCACGGCCGTCTACTCCTGGTCCGCCCCCACTACAAGGACTACCGCGACGTCCCCGGCGGCTATATCGAACCCGGCGAGACCCCGTTCCAGGCGTGCGTACGCGAAGTCCACGAGGAACTCGGCATCCAACCGCCGATCGGTGACCTCCTGGTGGTCGACTGGGCACCCCACCCGCAGGAGGGCGACAAGGTCCTGTTCCTGTTCGACGGCGGAATCCTCAGCCCGAGCATGCGCGACAGCATCCGGCTCGGTGTCGACGAGTTGGCCGGCTACGACTTCCACCCCGTCGAGGAACTGCCCGGCCTCCTGATCGAACGACTCGCCACCCGCATCACGGCCGCCGTCACCGCCCGCAGCCTCGGCCGTCCGCTGTATCTGGAGCACGGCCAGCAGTTGCCGAACTAATCAACGCACTGCCTCTCCACATGAGGACGCGGGACGGGTCACTGTGACACACCCCCGTCAGCCTGTGAGGCGACGGGAGTGCCGTTAGGAGTGAAATAGTGCTTGGCCAGTAAGTCACGCCGGATCCGTCGGCGGCCGACAACGGCGTTCAGGCAGGCACCCAGGAGTACGCCGGCCTTGATCCACCAAGAGCCGGGTTCCCCCATCAACCCGAGGCTGTCCACCAGGGCGAACGGCAGGAAAATCAAAGTTGCCCACGCCGCCAGGAGACGCGTGAGGAAGAACCGGCCACGGACGTCATCGCGGACCCACCAGCGGTAGCGCAGGGGAAGCCGCTTACCGAACAGGCGGTAGCAGAGCCAGCGCCACAGGGGTGGGCGCTCGCGTAGCCGCCAGATCATGCCAGCGCGCAAGACGTCCAGCGTGGTGCGCAGGTTCGGTCGGACCCGGCCGGGCTCGGCGAGATCGAGAAGAGTGCTCAGGAACTCCTCGCCCCGCGTCTGCATGAAGCGCGGCGGATAGGCCACGCGCAGCAGCAGGCGGCAGCGATCCGCATATGCCTCGCTCAGGCTTTCCGGAGCGAGGCTGTCGTACCGGGTCATCGCGTTCCCCAGCCCGGTTGCAGAGACAGGCGGGTCCGGGCGGTAGTGGCTAGACGCGTCAGGCGATCGGTTTCCTCGGCCAGGACGGTACGGCCATGGCCGGTCAGGTCGTAGTAGCGGCGATGACGGCCGGTGACGACCTCTTCCTTGACCACCGACACCAGACCATCACTCGACAGGCGGTCGAGGGCACCGTACAAGGTTCCTGCGCCGAGCCGTACTCGTTGCTCCGACAGCTCCAGGACGGCTTTGATCACACCGTAGCCGTGGAGCGGACCGTCGGCCAGGGCCAACAGGATGAGGTAGCTCTGCTCGCGTAACGCCATATATATCGTTGAGCGTTGTATAGGTCAATGGTGATCGCGTAAAAGCCGCTCGGCCTCGCCGAGGAGCAGATCCCGAGCCCATCCAGGCCGCCCAGCCCTGGCCGTCTCTGCCAACCGCCGAACCGGCTCATGCAGACCGGTTCTGTCTTTGCTTTGCTCAGGAGCATCCCGTACCCGACAGGGTCGCGTTCCGAGTGAGTTGCCGAATTGTTCTTGTATGGATCAAGGCGGCGGCGCGGCGCGCCGCCGCACGGCCCAGCGTCGCGGACCCCGGCCGCGCATGCGGCCTGGGGGCCGGTCACGGCCGGGGCCGCACTCGGGCCGCCCGCCGACCGCCGGCCCCGCCGTACTCAACCGAACCGGCCACAGGTGGGCCACGCCGCCGCCCAGCTACAGCCCTCACGATCGCCTCATCGCAGCTGGTCACCGTTCATGGCTGGGGGCGATCGCCGATCCGGTGCTTCGTCCCTCAGCACCGGCTCACTGATCACCCTGACGACAGACATGCTCGACCTGAGCCATACCGGCAGCAGGATCACAACCCTCCAGGCACACGACCGGGTAAGCCCCCGTTGTCCCGACAGCGCCCATTGACGGTGTACGTACAACTACTGGTCGCATCACCGCATTTACCGTTCACGGTCCGTGTGCAGCGCGGCGGGCGCTTCGTGGGCGCGTTGTTCGGCCGGTCAGGCTCAAGAACGGCCTGATCGCCTGTCCCACCTTTTGCGCGTGCCCTGTGGTTGTCGACACCGGTGCGATAGAAGGATCCGCCGAAGGCTCTCCTGCCCACCGCAGGTACGTGATCATCGTAGGGGATGTGATACCAGGCGAAGCCGTTGTCCTCATCGTCGCATCTACTGTCGGGGACTCGGACCCGCGTCTTCTCCTTCACACACACCTCGAACCGGACATCATCGGAGAGGGCCGCCTCAGAGCCGGCCCCTCCGCGCCTTCGTGCGGGAGAGGTCATCATGTAGCCGGGATCCTCGAACGTCCCGCCTTCGGCTTTCCTGCCGGTGGCGGGGACTTTCTGCTCCCACGGTATGAAGTACCAGGTAAAGCCGGGTTCGGCGTCATCACACGGACGGTAGGCCATGCGGACCCGTGTGCGCTTTCTGACACAGATCACGATGGCCGAAGAGTCCTCTTCCAACTCCTCAAAATCATCTACGTCCATGTTGCTCTCCGGTTCCATGTCGGCGGTTTCCGGAGGTGAGGGCACTGAGCGATCAGAGGTACATCCGGCGATCAGCGCAACGGCCAGGAGGACAAGCAGCGACCGGAGAGCAGCAGGAGACAAATGTCCTCGAATCTCAGGGGAAGTTTCCATGCGATCAACGAGAGGGGCCAGTCGCCGGTTCCGGGACGATGGATGAAGTTGGCGTTCTCCTCTCGTGCCCGTTGCGTGCCCGTCAGAAGGGGGATCACGAGGGACTCATGGGGAACCAAGGGGAATCGAAGCACTCCCCCGCAGGTCAGTGCTTCCCCAGCTCAGGAGCCAAGATCGATAGAGACTTCCCAAGCTGACAGTGTCTCGACCAGGGAAACACCGAGTGAACCCATTTCATCCCTGAGGGCCGGGCCGCTGGTCACGGCATGATCGCGAGTTGACGGTTCGTCCTCGGAAGTAGAGAAGCTCCTGGTAGACGGGTTGATCACCACAACCAACGCCCGCTACAACCAGGAGCTTCGGGTGCTGTTCTACCGTGCTGCCGTCGATTTGTCGCGTTCAACGCTGAACTACGTCGCCGGGCTCATCCGCCGCCACCGCAAGGCCATCGGATCGATCTGGCGGCGACTCAACCCCGGCCAGCAGGCCCTGATGGTGCTGATCCACCTGCGCAAAGATGAGACGTTCGCCGAGATCAGCGCGGGATTCGGCGTGTCGGCGACGACGGCCTGGCGGTACGTGCAGGAGACCGTCATGCTGCTGTCAGCACGCTCGCCCAAGCTCACCCAGGCCTTACGCAAAGCCAAGCAGGACGGGCTGACCCACCTCATCTTGGACGGCACGCTCATCCACACCGACCGCGTGCGGGCCGACCGTCCCTACTTCTCCGGCAAGCATCGAATCCACGGCATGAACGTGCAGGTGATCGCGGGCCCGGACGGGACGATCCTGTGGACCTCCGGCGCGATGCCGGGCAGCATGCACGACCTGACCGCGGCCAGAGTATGGGGCATCCTGCGCGAACTGGAGAAGGCAGGGATCCTCACCTTGGCCGATAAGGGCTACCAGGGGGCCGAGGCCACCGTCGTCATCACCCCGTACAAAGGCCGCAACAAGCCGCAGTCCCAGAAGCAGGCCAACCGATCACACGCCAAGCTCCGCGGACCCGGCGAGCGCGCGAACGCGCAGCTCAAGTCATGGAGAATCCTCCGGAAGCTGCGCTGCAGCCCCAGCAAAGCCGGCCACCTCGTCAAGGCCATCGCCGTCCTACAGAACCACCGTGTTGCTCAGGGCGCCCGAGGATGAAATGCATTCAGTGAGCCGAGAGACACTCAGACGGCAGAATGGCCGGATGCAGCGATTCGATGCCGCAGGGGCCGGCCTCGTCCCCGGGCAAGCGGTGCAGGTCCAGGTGACCGGTCATGAGCCGTGGGGCGTCATGGCGCTGATCTCGGGTCATGAGGGCATCGGCGCCTCCATTGACGCCGCAATGATCGACAGTCCTTCAGGGAGTTCTCGCGCGCTCCCTCACGAATACCCCGGTGTCGGTTCCGAGGTGAATGCCGTCGTCCAGGAGGTCAGCCGGTACTCTCCACCCGTCTGGGTCCGCCTGACCATGCGCAGCGAGGACCTGGCATGTTTTCAACGGCGGTGCGACTTCTGCGGGACGCTCACCGTCTTGAGCCCAGGCGGCGACGGAGTGGTCATGGATGTTCGGAGCGCCGACGGCCCTGGCAGCACCGCCATCGTCTCCCACCGCGAATGCCTCGCCACACAGCTGCACCCTCACAGCCTCGAACCTTCTCGGGTCCGCTCAGTCGGCCGCAAACGGTAGGCCCCTCTCAAGATCCGGAGCATACGCGGAATGCTTCCGGCGCACCTGGCCGGAACATTCCGCCGATCTCCAGGTCAGAGCGCCGAGCAACCCATAAGAAGCCCTCCTCTTTTAATCCGTGGCGTTAGCACATGAACTCATAGCCTGTGCCGATGTCGATGTTGTACTCACTAACGCCGCCGATTTTGTTTCCCGATACCGACAGGAACACGGTGTCGTCGCCGAGCTTCTTGGTATAGCAGACGAAGTCGGACGGTTCTTCAGGGGTAACCAGCTGCCACCCGTCGTTTCTTGCCGCCGCCTCATAGAAGGACAGGTGGTCTTCTCGCGTCCCGACGAACCTGTATCGCTTGCCGGCGTAGGGAAACGGGTCATCCTGAAAGCAGTTGGCGTAGCTGTCTTGCTCGACAGCGCCGTCGGGGTGGACATCGAGGATCTTCTGAGCCGCCAGCGTCGGCAGCAGGTCTTCCTCGGCGGCCGTGCAGTGCGGCCCAGTGATGCTCCTCCAGGTCGCGTATGCGAGACCTCCCAGCAGGAGAGCTGCTACAGCCAGGACGGTGACGATCTCAACTGGGGTGGAGCGGGATTTCATGGCCGGAGCGTACCGGAGTCAATCAAGATCAGACTGTCCGCTGAGGCAGAGGCCGGCGTTGCAGTCCCCCTTGCAGTCCAGGACCGTTCGCAGCCGTTCAGGGTGGACCGCTCGCGGCCTCTGATCTGCAATGAACTATCCGGAACTGATCAAGTCCGAGCTTTTAATCCGCATGTTCTTCTTCGCCGTCAGGTGGAAGCACGCTGCAAGCGCTATTGATCTCTCCTGTTGCGATCATGTCCCGCACGGCGTCGATCATCGAGGCGAAGCCCGGCTCACGGATGACGATCAGATCGGAGCACCAGAAGTACCGGCCGCCGAGGTTCTCACCTGTACTCTTCCAGCGGTCCATGACTCTGCCGACGACATCAAGGGTCATGAAGGTGGCGTAACGACGAGTGCCATCCGGAAGGGTGATGGTCGCGTCGGCCTCCTCGGTGCTCTCGGGTTCCTGCCCCTCCCATCGAGGGATCAGCATCTCGAAGTCGGGCTCGCTGACCCGATAGAAAGGACCGTCGATCTCGATCATGCGGCTCACTCTGCCTACGGTGCCGAGGTACTGCAACAGAGGCACGCAACCGCCCGCATCCGTACCCGTCCAGCACTGTTCAGGGCCGAGCTGCGAGTCTCTGATCACGGCCCGATGGTCCTGACAAGGAAGTGGTCATTCCTTGATCACGTGCCAGATGCGTGCCAGAACAGGCGGGGAACCGCGTTCACTCACGGGGACTCACGGCCAATCGGCCAACTCTGACCTGCACCCCCGTTTCCCCAGCTCAGAGCAGCGGGATCAGCAGCCGATTCCCAAGCTGACAGCGCATTACGCCGGATAGTCCGTGTTCCACGGGTAGGCCAGGTGCTCAAGCGGCACACCCCATGCTTGAAGCAGCCCTATGAGTTCTGCCTCATCGTGAGCCAGTACCCGCTTGATCTCCCTGCTTCCCACGTCGTAGTCCCAGCCGTCAAGGTGCTCGGCGACGAACTCTCGATACGCAAGCCGGAAGGCGCGCCCCGCATCGCTTCGTGTCCATCCCTCCCGCTGAGCGGCAACATCGACCTCCATCAGGATCGGGCGAATCTCGACCCATGCCCGGCACTCCGGCCGGCTCGCCTCCACCTCGGCGACGAGGAACCGACCGAGCCGAAGCGCATTCAGCTTGTCCACGGGAAGCGCCTCGGCAGGCTCATCGGTCATCGAGCACTCTCCGGTCACACCGTCAACCCATCCCTGATACCGCCGGGCCAGCAGATGTCCTACCCATCTTCTGGGAGCCACCTTGGGAGCCACCAGAACGGACGACCACGAACCGAGCCGTACGGATCCGAACGGCCGGAGTCCCGACGAGCAGCACGGCGGACGGATCTGAACGATCCTGGACGTCGTTCGGAGACCTTGTAAACAGAAGGTCAGGGGTTCGATTCCCCTCGTCGGCTCGCAGGTGAAAGGCCCCTGAACAGGCGATACGCCATCAGGGGCCTTCTGTTTCCGGTGCTCAACCGGTGTCCTCGGAGACGAGGCCACCCGGCGGACCGCGCTGGAGCAGGCCGCCGCATTACTGCCGGACAGGGCCGCCGACGAGGACATGCTGTACCTGTCACTGGATCGCCACCCCCCGGCCCGCCGGCGCGGCAACTGCCTGGTGCGCTTCGGTGACCCCGGTACCGTCGAGGACCTGCGCTCCTCGCTGGCCGGAATGGATGGCACCTACAGCCGCGCCGAGTCCGCACTCCGCTGCGACCCGGGACATGCTCTGCTGGTTGGAGAGGAGCCGGAGTGCCGATGATCGGAGACGGTGGGTTGTCAGAGGCTCTCGCGCGGCTTGTACGGTCCTTCGCGGACGAGGAACTCTCCCTGAACCGGGAGAACCCAAACGCGGAGGCGCGAAGCAACCTGGTGGTGTTCGACTTCGACCCCGAAGATTTCGATGCGCTACTCGTCGGGCAAGCTCTCGATGCGGTCGGCGACCAACTCAACGAGCGGTTCGCCGACGTCCCAGGACCGGTGACGTTCTACGCCTGGTACGACGAACAGGCCGGCCAGTTGCGTTGCTCGGTGGCCTCTGCGGAGCCGGATGATCTGCCATTCGGAGGTCAGCCATGGCCTGTGAACACTCCCGCGCCCGTGCTGGCTCTGATGGCTGCGATGCGCAGCCCGGTGTGGTGCCTTGGGTTGACCTCGAAGATGTCCCTGCCGTAGAAACCGCTGATCCGAACGAGGAAGCCGAGTACCCGTTCCCGGTTTTCGCCGTGAGGGTCGCACGGTCCTGACAGGGCCACCGTAGCGTTGCCGAATTGTTCTTGTACGGATCAAACGGCGGCGCGCGCGCCGCCGTACCCGGCCGCCTGCCGCCTGCCGCCCGCCGCCCGGGCATGCGGCCTGGAGGCCGGTCCTGGCCGACGGCGCCCCGGGCCGTGACCGCACTCCGCATCCGCCGTACCGAACCAGCGCGCCGACGACCGGCCCGCCACCGAGTCCTCAGTAATTCTCCTGCGACTCCAACACCCCGTCCTCGGCCCAACGCCACAAACGCCTATGCTCTCTGGCCTTCTGTATCTCAGAAGCCACCACCGCATGCGCTATCCAGTCACCTAGCTCCGGCAGAGCAGTCTCTCGCAGTCCCCGCCGAACCTCAGCACGATCTACTGACCGAACCGGGTGAACGGTCACCGCGATCCCGTAGATGTTTGGGTGCATCCCGCCTGCACGCCCAGGGCGCCAAGAGGCCTCCAGCGTCCAGCGCAGCGGCATCTCACCCCAAAATTGCAGCTCACGAACATGCTTAAAGCTCTCACCGAGCCCTTCCACCAGATCTGACCTGGTCAGGGGCCATGAGGCGCCCCGCGCCAATCTGCGGTCACGAGCAGACACATCCACCCCGTATGACTCGTCTTCACTTAATCTCGTGATCGTAACCACCAGTTCCTCAGCGGAGGGTTCCCCAAAGCCTGGTTGCGCTCTTACGATCGCCCGAGGATGGCTGATCTCCGTACCGGGCCGGGGTGATCGACGGGTCGGTACCTCGTTCCTCAGCACCGGCCCACCGAAGATCGGGGTATCACAGTCTTCCGAACTGCTCCTCCGATCAGCGAAAAATCGAAAGCCCACCGCCCGGCAGGCAGACGAAGCGTAAATCGTCAGGACCGCAGGTGCTCCACGCCTCGTATTGAGGATCGGGTTCCACGTTCAGGTGCATCCCGGTGCCGAAGACCAACCGCAGCGCACCGGACTTGAAGGCAACCGACGACAGGAGTGTCGCGCCGAAGAGGGCCAGAGCCGGCGCCACCTCCTGACGCTCAGGGGCCAGCCGGACCGGCTCCGCATCAGGAGCACTCAGCGAGCCTCTGGTGAGCGTCGCCGTAGACTCGATGTCCACCTGGGCGTCACCGTCGAGGAGCAACGTCAACTGATGGCTCACCCGGACTTGGATCACCTGCATTCCCCTGTAGGGCAGCAGCCAACGGTCCTCCAGCTCAGCCAGCTCTGCCGGTGTGTCCATGGTGCCGTCTGATCGGATGACCGCTTCCCGGTGCAACGGGTCAGCAGCCGAATGATCCTTCCTGCGGTGGTTCACCGAGACCACCATCCGAAGCGTCTCGTCGCCATGCGGAAACACGTAGGCGAGGACTTTGTACTCCCGGCCGTCCTCGCCGATGACGCTCTCCCAGTCCTTGTCACCGTTCTCTTCCATCACAGCAAGCTCGTCGTAGCGTGCGACACGCCGCCACCGGTCCAGGTACTCCTCCGCGATCCCGTCGCGACCTTCTCGGTCAGCTTCACCGGATCATCCTGCCGCCCGTGCCATTGGCCAGGGTGACGAAGGGTCAGTCACGGTTGCTCACGACCGGCCGAACACCCACTCGCGGTCCGGGTACAGCCGGAGACCGGACCGATATGCAAGCAGGGCGTCAGGAGTCCTGTCCCTGGGTTCCAGCCCCTGTCTTATGGGCTCCAGGCCGTTTCGATCGGTGCTGGTCGGACGAAAGGGGCCAACCATGTCAACCAGATGTCATCACGCTCCGTCTCTCCTGTGTCCCCATCTGTCACAACAGGAGCCGTCTTGCGCATCCGATCGATTCTCTCGGCCGTCACGCTGGTCGGCGGCTTGGCCCTGTTGCACCAACCGGCGCACGCCATCACCGCGGGGGCGCGACAGGACGCCACCGTCATCACCGACATCGTCGAATACCAGTGCACGGCAACCGGCGCAGCCGAGAAACAGGATGTCAGAGTCAAGATCGAGATGAAGATGCCGATCGACGCCGAGGCCGGCAGGCAGATGAGCATCGGCTGGCGCGGAACCTACCTCGATGACGCCACCGCCTTGAGAGCACCCGCCACGGGACTGGCCGACGGCACCAAGCTGTACACCTACGCCTCCATCAGCGAACTCCCCGGACTGACCTCCGCCACCGGAGTGAGTGACCTCGCCACCCTCGGCCCCGGCCAGATCGTCCCCCTCCCGGCGGCCGCGGTCTTGTTGAAGACCACCCCCTCCAGGGCGGGCACCGCGACGGTACGGCCAGCCGCCCTCAATCTCGGTACCCGGCCCACCGAGCCGACGATCCAGTGCGAGGTACGCAACGCCGACGCCCTGACGACCTACCCCCTCACCATCGTCTCCGCGGACGGCCTGCCGACCGATCCCTCCCCGGTGACACCGCCCCCCACCGCCACGACGACCGCAAGCGCCCGGCCGACCCAGACCGTCACCGCCACCGTGACCGCCCAGCCGGTCCGACCCACTGCGGCAACGGAGACGGAAGCCCCACCGCAGCCGGGCGGCAAGGTGATGAAGACCCCGCTGGGAGGAGCCGCGACCGGAGGCGGCGGCGAGGCCGGCCCCGACGGACGAGTGCTCGTATCGGCCGGCTTCCTGCTCACCCTCACCGCCGCCACCGGACTGCTGCTGTGTCGCCGCCGTGTTGTTCTCAGGCGATAGGCCGTCCGGCGCTCGCCCTTCGACCGGCCACCACGGCGGACGTGGGGAGCCGCGCAACATGCGTGCAATGATCAAGGCCGTCGCCAACGCGAAGAGAAGCCCCGCCGCAGGTCAGAGACTACGATTCGCCTGCAACGGTCACGCCCTGTAAAACCGCCGGCGGTTCGACGTCGTGCCCGTCGCGTGCCCGATAGGGCGGGAAACCAAGGGGTGCAGCGGGGAGTCGCCGGGAACGCGATCAGTAGGCTGATCTGCATATTCGCAGGTTGCGCAAGATCGGCATGCGTCTTTGCAAACGAGACGTCAGGAGCCTGGGAACATTCGGCGTCGTTGCTGCCACCACGGCCATTCAGGTGAGGCGCGCGGGTTGGGCGAGGTTCGAGCGATGAAGCGTCCGTCGATGGAGAAGATCACGGTGTACAGGTGCGGTCTGGCCCAGTGCGGCAAGGCGGCGAGCGCCTGTTCGAGCCGCCGGCGGGGCTCGTCTCCGCAGCACTCAGGGCACATACGGGTCGGGGCGATCCGGTCGGCGGTGCCGGGGAGCACCGCTTGCATCCAGGCCAGCAATGCCGCAGCCACCTCACCCGGCCGCATGCGAGTGTGCTCCAGAGCGACCACCGCGGCCATGGCCCGGCGTCCAAGCCCGGGAACATGATGGATCGAAGCTCTGTGGGTTCGGCACGCCGATCCTCGCGTGCCGACCGCAGCAGGGCGCCTACGCGGCATGGCCCTTTCTGATCGACGTCATGGCTTCATGATCGCATGCTGAGAAGCCGCCCGCCCCCTTGGAGAAGATGGCCATATGGATCACGCGGAGATCATTATCGGCCGAGACCGGCAGTCCGATCATGTGCGGATCCAGGTTCTCGGTCGCATGCATCCTGGCCGCACCGACTTCTGGGACGGGAACTGGCTGACCGCACCCATCCACGTGCAGGTCGGCGGGTTCACCGCCAGGATCGCCGCAGGGCTTCGCGTCCAGGAGCTCCGTGACTTCCGGGCGGATGTGGAGCGCCTCTACGCGCAGGTCAGGGGAAGCGCCACCCTTTCCTCTATGGAGCACTGGATCGAGCTCACCGTCGAGTGTCATCCCACCGGCTCTCTGTCGATCTCCGGGACAGTAGCCGATGACCCGGGGAGGTGGAACACCCTTCACTTCGTGATCGAGGACTTGGATCAAACAGACCTTCCGCCCCTCGTGGACGCACTCGTCGCCGTAGAGGAGCGGTTCCCGGTCCTGGGGCGCGGATGAGTGCTTTCCGGGAGCCACCGTGGGGCCACCCGAGCGGACGATCACGAACTAGGCCGGACGAACCTGAACGACCGGAGTCCCGGTGAGTAGCACGGCGAACGGCTCTGAACGATCCTGGAGAGCGTCCGGGGACCTTGGAAACAGAAGCTCAGGGATTCGATGCCCCTCGTCGGCTCGCAGGAGAAAGGCCCCTGAACAGGCATCACGCCGTCAGGGGCCTTCTGTTTATCCGGACAATCTCGTGATCTCGCCAACAGCGGCAGATGCCGACCGCACCCGACCCGAGGAGGCTCGTTGACCCTGGGAGGGCATCCCGGCACATGGACCTATGATCCCGAAGCCGAAGCCGCATACGTCTACCTTCGTGGTCCGATTGCGCCAGGTGGCGTAGCGGAGACGATCGAAGTGGACGACGCCATGGTGAACCTTGATCTGGACGAGAACGGCCGGGTAGTCGGCATCGAGGTCATCGCCGCGTGGCCTGAGCCCACGAAGTCCGAAGCATGACCAAAGGCCTTCCTGGTGTGGGAGGGCCTTTGACGGGGCGAGGCTCACCACGCGGGAACGTCCTCCCTTGGTCCTGCCTTCCATGCGCTTGCCCTCGATCACGGCGGTTGTCCCCGTGATCCGGATCTGAGGCGCGTCCAGGCCGACGTCAGCCCGCCGCAGGGGAGCAGTTCCCCGCGACGGGCGCCCGTATGGGCCGCCGGCCGGGAGAACGCCGACAACCGGTGTTCGCTGGCCACGTCGAGGAACTTCCGAAGGCGGGCGGGAGTCCGCACGGGGCCGAGTTCGTCCGTCTCGACGCGGGGCGGCTTCGCCCGCGCCGCCGGATTGTCCGGAAGGCTCTCGCCGACGGTGACCGCGTCCCCGAGAGCCTTCCGGAGCACCGTGTGAACGTGCTTGACCGTGTTGGAGGAGAGGATGCCACCGTTCCCGTCTCCCGCCGGTCAGCAGCTCCCGCTAGAACGCGGTGAGGTCGCCGACCGCAGGGCCTGAAACCGTGGTCTGTCGATCCGGGGCGCGATACAGAGCCGGATCATCACCCGGTAGCCGTTGAGTGGACGCGGCTTGATCCCGGCTGCGTGCCCCTCGATCCACTCGACGACCGTGATCGTGTTCCGGTCGACGTACTCACCCCGTCAGGCGTTCACACATCGGGCTAGTTGTATCGTTTGGTGCACTGATAGGCGATCCAGCGGCCGCCGCCGGCGTTGGCAATAGCGTTCCTCTTCGCTCTGGCGGGTGTGCTCCCCCGGCCGCCCCAATAGACGTTTCTCCTGGAGTTGTAGGCGACAGCACCACAGCCGTTGGCGAAGGTGGTGAGGACTTTGCAGCTGGAGTGGCCGCACTCCCTCAGTGCCCGCCGCTTGGCGGTAGCCGCTGTTCCGTAGTCCCAAGACCTGCCGATGTCGCCGTCCCGCGACACGGCGATGGCGCCGTAATAGTAACGTGCTGCACTTTCCCCCGTCGTAGCGGCAGTAGCTGCTGCGGGGGATGCCGCAGCCAGCACCCCGCTCGCCATGAAGGCGCAAGCGGCGATGGCAGTGAGCTTCTTGCCTAACTGCATGGTGTTTCCCCTTCGTGTCGTCCGAGCGGACGGCAGCGTCGTGCTGGTGGGGAGAGTCTGCGGTGTGCCACTTGCAGACCACTTAAACCGATAAATGACCAAAGGGGGGAGTTCGGCCGTGGCCCATCAAGACGCCACCGCCGCCACCACGACCTGACCGGGCACGGACGGCAAGTCCTGGCAGAGGGGACCGTACGGCTCACCCGCCTGGCCGCCACCGCGCAGCGCCGCCCCCGCCTCCAGCCCGGAACGGGGATGTGGCGGACGCCTACGAGCGGTGCTGCCGCTGGGCGTGGAGCTGCTGTCGAGGTGGACACTCCCTTTGGCTTACGGGCTCGGCACATGGGGCATCTCGGCGACCAAGCGGCAGTCATGCGACCGGCATGATCTTGAGGATGCCGGTGCGGCTGCAAGCTGATACAGCGACACCGCCACACGCGACCACACGACACCGGCCCGTATCCACCACTCCACCGGGGCGAGAGGTTGCCGATGAGGTGTTCGGCCTTCCCCGGTGAACAGAAGGCCAGGGGTTCGATTCCCCTCGTCGGCTCGCAATGGGAAAGGCCCCTGATCAGGAGATACGCCATCGGGGGCCTGCTGCCTGTCCGGACAATCCTGAGATCTTGCTAACAGCGGCCACGGGAAGCGGTCGTGTACACCGCCAGCGGTGATCACGCCTCCCGCTGTTACCGTCCTCGCTCGTGATCGTGCGTACGGCTGTCGCCCAGATTCCCGTCTCCTGGAATGTCCGGGAGAATCTCACCGAGATCACCCGGGTGGTGAAGGCCTGCGCGGATGACGACCTGGTCGTGCTTCCAGAAGGAGCGCTGTCCGGATACGGCACCGACCTGTCTCCGCTCGCGGATCTGGATCCGGGCGAACTGGACAGGGCCATGACTGAGTTGGCCGAGCTGGCTGTACGCGGTGCCGTGCACGTGGTCTGCGGCTCTCTGATGTTCGACGCCGACCGGTGGTGGAACGCCGCGATCCTCTTCGATCCCGGGGGTGGGCGGAGCTTCTATCGGAAGATCAACCTGGCGATGAACGAACGGGGCGTGCTCGCCGCCGGGTCCGAGCTTCCTGTGCACCGGCTCGCCCTGCCGGGAGGAGCGGTCGATATGGGGGTGCAGATCTGCCGGGAGATCCGCTTCCCCGAGCAGTGGGGGCATATGGCTCGTTCGGGGGCGCGGGTGCTCGCCTACCTGACGAACGCGGCCAACCCTGACGAGCCCCCCGGGGTCTGGCGCAGCCATCTCATCAGCCGGGCGGCGGAGAACCAGCGGTGGGTGCTCGCGGCCAACGCCGCCGATCCGATCTCACACTGCCCGACGATGATCGTCGCTCCCCGGGGAGAGGTTCTCGCGGAGGTGGCCGGGGCGAGTCGGCCGTGCTCCATGCGGTGATCGACACCGACGCCGCTTCCGAGTGGTACCTCGGCCAGCAGCGCCGGGACGTCATCGAGACGCACTACCTGAGTTAGCGAGAGTCTCCTCCACGATGTCCTGCCCGCAGGAGGCCGGCCCGTCGACGACCGCCCGGTACCGGCACGTGTGGTCCAGCACGCGGTACCGGCCGGACTCGTGAGCCCGAAGTCCGGCCGGCGGCCGCAGGCGATCGGTGACCGCGCGGTGGGCCGTTCCCGATTCGGGTCAGCAGCGCTTCCAGCCGTCGTAGTGCGGCGCCCACACCTTGTACTTGCGGATGAAGCTGCTGAAGGCGTCTCTGCCGTAGGGAACCGTGATGCACGGCCCGTCGTTGTCGGTCGACACGACGATCCGGACCCGGTCGGCCCCCGTGCCACCGGAGCAGTTGTACCAGGTGCCGTAGATACGCCGGTGGCTCCAGTTGTGATCGACCGAGATGCCGTCGTAGTAGTCGCCTCCGGTGCCGCCGTCGCCGCGTCCCGCGCACGGGTTCGGCTCGGCGGCCGCCGCGGACGCGTGGGCGGCGCCGGGAACCGCGAACGCCAGCGCCGTGGCCAGGCCGAGCAGAGTACGGGTCTTCCTGTGGGACGAACTCATCGATTTCCTCCGCAGACGGGTTTCGTTGAGCGGTACGGCCCTGCATTCCGGAAGCGGCGTTCCGGCCAGGTCGACGGCCAGGCCGGAGAGCTTCCCACCGCGTTCCTGGCCCTCCGTTTCTCGAAGCGGTTGACCCGGGCCGGTCGCAGGTCCAGCATCGGCCAGGGCGGTGGCCGAAACCCTGCAGATTTCTCAATCGCCTGATCACAGGCCAGAACGGGCGGTTCGCCTTACGGGGAGTCCCTTGGCAGAACGGGTGCGGCACGCCCTCCGGGTCTACCTGACCTGGATCCGGCGGGTTCTGGAGGGGGCGAGCGCCGGCGAGCAGGCGGCCGGCCGGGGTGCCTCGCGGGCACGAGGCACCCCCGGGAGGACCGGTCAGGCGCGGGTGAGGGTGAAGGCGATGCCGTCGCCCAGTCCCTGGCCGTAGGCGAGCTGGATGAGCAGCTCGACCGCCGGCTCGGTGTAGCGGGCGTTGGCCAGCGGGCCCGCGTCCACGGCGTCGAAGCCGAGCTGCGCGCCGAGGTCGAGGACGGTCTTCTTGGCGACCTCGTCGTCCCCGGCGACCGGCAGGAAGCGGCCGGCGCCGTCCTTGCCCATGTGACCGGCGAAAACGGTGTTGAAGGCCTTCACGACACGGGCGCCCGGCAGGGCGGCGGCCACCTGCTCGCCGCCGGAGGCGGTGTGGCCGACGGTCAGCGACATGAAGTCGGGGGCCAGCGGGTTGGTGGCGTCGACCACGACCTTGTCCGAGAGGGCCGCCTTGACCCGCGCGTCCAGCGCTTCGACGGCGGCGAACGGCACCGCCAGGATCACGACGTCGGCCTGGGCGGCCTGCGCGGCCGTACCCTCCGGGCCGGTGGAGGTGTCGGCGGTGGCGACCTCGTGCCCGATCTCGGTGAGGCGAGAGGCGAGGGCGGAGCCGACGTTGCCGGAACCGAGAATGCTGATCTTCATGGGGGACACCTTTCCCTTTGTGCTTCGAATGTGAAGCACATGGTCGCTTTGCTTCGAATTCGAAGCATGAGTGACTGTACATGTGCTTCACATTCGAAGCAACTGGGTATCGTGGGGTCCATGAGCGAACCGCGCTGGCTGAACGAGACCGAACTACGTGCCTGGACCGGGTTCCTGGAGACCTCCGACCTGCTCCACCGCATGGTCGAACAGCAGCTTCGCGAGGTCGGCGGGGTCACCACGGTGCAGTACGACATCCTTCACCGGCTCAACGAGAGCCCCGAGAAGCGCCTGTGCATGACCGACCTGGCCGACCGCCTCGTCTCCTCCCGCAGCGGCATCACCTACCAGGTCGCCCAACTGGAGAAGGCGGGTCTCCTGCGCCGCGAGGACGCCCCCGACGACGAACGCCGCGTGCTCGCCGCCATCACCGAGAAGGGACGCCAGGTGCTGGAGAGGACCGCTCCCGGCCACGTCGAGGCGGTCCGCGCAGGTCTCCTCGACTTCCTGGCCCCCGACCAGGTCGCCCAGCTCGCCGCCATCATGGACGCGACCCGCGCCCACCTGCGCAGCACCGTCCAGCTCCATCCGCCGCGCAGGGCCCGCTCCCGCTGAAGACGCCTGCCCGCCCGTCACCCGCCGCGTCCCGCACGGGTACCGGGGCCGGGACACCACGGCCCGCGCCGTGATCGCACGAATGGAGGGACCGTCTGTACGGCCTGAGTGAACTGTGCAAACCTGTTCGAACCGGCAAAACGATCTAGGGTGGGTGCGGTGCATGGCGGGAGCGGTATCCGCTCGATGGGCATCGGCCCAGTGCAGTGATCAGGTCTGGTTCGCGGCCTGCGCGCAACCGGTCGCACCCGGTCTGGAGCTGAGCTGGGCGGATCTGCTCCTCATCGCCCTGGCGATCGTGCCCGCCGTGTTCTTCGCCCTCTCCGGGCACCGCGGTGGCGGTCCCGCCAGGGTCGGGTGCCTGGGGGTGCTGCTGAGGCTGGTGACCCTGTGGGCGGGGTCGACGGTGATGGCCTATCCGGCCGGGGTGGTGATGTATCTGGGCACCACGGAGCTGGGACGGCACCCCGAAGCCTGGGCGATGACCGCCGTGTCGCCGTTCGCCGCGCTGGCGGTCGCGTGGTGGTTCCAGCCCGTCTTCCCGCCGGTCCGCCTGCCGTACCTGCTGCTGCGGGCCGGACTGCTGCTGGCCGCCTGCACCGGCGCGGTGCTCGCCGCCGACCGCAGCGGCCTGCCGGTCACGACGGCCGCGGGCATCGGCGCCGGTGCCGCGCTGGCGGCGACTCTCGCCTCCGTCGCCGTGTGGTGGGCGGCCGACCGGCTTCCACCGCTGTGGCAGGCGGTGGGGGCGGTGACGCTGCTCGGCGTCTGTATCGGCGCGGGGGTGACGACCGAGGCCGATGGCATTCTGGTGCTGACTGGTCGTCAGGCCGGCTCCGGCATGGTGTTGTGGGCGGCCTTTCTGCTGGCGGTTCTCCAGGTGGCCGCGGTCGTTCTGCTCTGCCTGGCCGGCTGGCGGCTCGCCGGCCAGTTGCGCACGGGCACGCTGGGCCGCCGGGCCGCCGATCGCTCCCAGGGCCTGTGGCCGCCCAGACCGGGTCAGGTCTGGCACGCGGAGGTGCCCTTCCGTGAAGACGGGAGCGAGTCGAAGGACCGGCCGGTCCTGGTGTTGCGCGCCTTCAGCGACCACGCCGAGGTCTTGAAGATCACGAGCCAGGACAAGACCGGGCATCACGGTCATCTCCATCTTCCCCTGGCGAAGTGGCACAAGGTGCTGGAGAAGGAGAGCTGGCTGGAGCTGAGGGTGACCCCGCTGGCGTACGGGAACTTCTACAACCTGCGCGGGCTGTGCCGGTACGGCGTGTGGCGGGAGGTCCGGAGACGGGATTTCTCGCCCGGTAAGCGGTCGGCCGGCACCGGACGAAGGCGGTGACCGGCTTGCCGTGCTCGGGCCGCCGGACGAGCTGATCGGCCGGATTCCGGCCCGGTCCCGGAACCTCGTGGCCCGGGCGGTCCGTCGATCCGAGATCCGCATCGCCGGCACCGGCCTGGCCGCTCATCCGACCGGGGCGACGCGGACGGTCCGGCCGCCCGCAAGGTTCGTACGGCTCGGCGGCCGAACACGTCGTGCAGGGCCTCGGCGAACTCGGCCTGGGGCGACCGGCCCGGAACCCCGGGCACGGGGCAAATCGCGCGAACCAATTGTTTTCCACCAAGTACCGCAACCTCAGCGTGAATGCGGGAGAGGCAACAAGCCGGATCGGCCACACACGGGCGGTTCTTCGTCACATACTGAAGCACAGTGGAAGCGGAAAGTAGTCGACGGAGGAGGCGGCGGTGACGCGAACGATCCTCCATCGCGTCGGTGCGGGGGCCGGCGGCGGTGTGACGGTGGAGGTGGTCGCCCGGCCCGTCACCGACGTGAGCGTGATCGTCCCGGTTCACAACTGCCGTCCCTACCTGGACCGGTGCCTGACCTCCCTGCTGATCCAGCGGGTGGGGAAGGAGATCGTCGTCGTGGACGACGGCTCCACCGACGGCAGCTCGGAGCTGGCCGACCTCTACGCGGCCCGGCATCCCGGCGTCTTCCGCGTCGTCCACCAGGAGGCCTCCGGCGGCGCGGGCCGGCCGCGCAACGTCGGGCTCTCCCTGGCCAGGGGCAGATACGTGTTCTTCTGCGACGCGGACGACTACCTCGGTCCCGAGGCGCTGGAGCGCATGCTCGCGATGGCGGACCGCAACGACTCCGACATCGTCCTGGGAAAGGTCGTCGGCCACGGGCGCAAGGCGCCGGTCTCGATGTTCCAGGAGAGCGCCGAGCGGGTCGAGCTGGAGGAGAGCACGGTCTACAACAGCCTGACCTGCTTCAAGCTGTTTCGCAGGGAGATGCTGGAACGGCACCGCATCCGCTTCGACGAGAACCTCGCGGTCGGCGAGGACATCGTCTTCACCACCCACGCCTACTGCCACGCCGGTGTGATCTCGGTGGTCGCCGACTACGACTGCTACCACCTGGTCGACAGGCCCGACGGGACCAGCATCATGCAGCGCCAGGGGAGCCGTGACCCGGTCTCCTGGATCCGGATGATCAAAAAGCCGATCGAGCTGATGGTCGGTCACATACGGCCCGGCCCGCTCCGCGACCACCTGCTCCGCCGCCACTTCCGGCTGGACGCCTTCACCAACCTCGGCAGGCCCTTCCTCGACGCCGGAGAGGTCGAGCGCAAGGAGATCGCGGCCGAGGTGGCCGACATGTGCGAGCGCTGGATGACCGACGGGGTGCGCGAGCGGCTCAGCCCGGTGGACCGGGGCCGGATCGCCGCGCTGGAGGACATCGACCGCCTGGTACGGCTGGCCCACATCGAGCTGGCCGTGGTGCGCCGCGAGCTCACCGGGCTGCGCTGGGACGAGGGCGACACCGGTCTGGTCGTCTCCGGCCGGGTCGCGCTGGACGCCATGGAGTCGCGCGGCCGTCCCGAACTGGTCGCCGGCGGCGTCTCGCTGGTGCTGCGCCTCCGGCAGGCGGGTGACGGGCCGGTCACCGGGATCACCGAGGTCACGGTGCCCGCCGCCGGGGACGGCGACGAGTTCACCGCGACCGTCGACGTCGCCGCGCTGCCTTCGGGGGTCTGGGACGTCCACGTGGCCGTCACCTGCGAGGGAGTCGTCCGGACGGCGCGGCTCGGCGCCGACCGCGACCAGCGGATCGCCCGCCCCGCGCCCCGGATGGTCGGCGGGGCGGTCGCCCTGCCGTACTTCACCCGGCCCTACGGCAATCTCAGCATCGACGTCGGCGGGCACGTGGTCAGTCCGCCCGGCATCGTGCGGCTGACGGGCGCACGCTGGGGCGCCGGGCACCGGCTGGTCCTCGACGGGGAGATCACGATGGGTGCGCTCACCCCGGACCGCCGGGCCGTGCGGCGGCTGGTCTGGCGGGAGCGGAGCTCGGGGTTCGAGCGATCCGTGCCGGTCACGGCGACGGCGGGCGGGGCGTTCACGGCCCGGCACGCGGCGGGCCGGTTGAGGCCCGGCACCTGGGACGCCTATCTGGAGCTGGACCTCGGCGGACCGCCGGCGCGGTTCCGGGTCGAGGCGGAGACGGAGTCGGTCGCGCCGCCGCTGACCTGGTTGCGCGGGGTGTCCCGGCGGACCGTCAAACCGTACGTCACGGCGGGGAAGGGCCGGCTCAGCCTCCTGGTGCGCGTCGCCACCGTGCGCGGGTTCCTCCGGCGGTTCCTTCGCTGATCCCTTCCCGTGCGGATCTCCCGCGGAGCCCCGGTGGATCTTCTCCGGGTCTTCCGCAGAGCGAAGCCTTCGCTAATGCCTCTTTGTTGCAATAACAAGCCGATGGCTTAAAGTGGGGGTCAAACCCGCGCTCCGGAGGCTTGCCGTGCACGTTCCCGATGGCTTTTTCAACGTGGCCGTCTCGGTCTCCGCGGGGGCCGTCGCCGCCGCCGGAACCGCGGTCTGCCTGCGCGGAGCCCGCCGCGAGCTCGACGACCGCACCGCTCCCATGGCGGGACTGGTCGCGGCCTTCATCTTCGCGGTCCAGATGCTCAACTTCCCGGTGGCCGCGGGGACGAGCGGCCACCTCCTCGGCGGGGCGCTCGCCGCGATCCTCGTCGGACCGTATACGGCGGTGTTGTGCATGGCCGTGGTCCTGCTCGTGCAGGGCTTCTTCTTCGCCGACGGGGGCCTGACGGCGCTGGGCGTCAACATCACGCTCATGGGCATCGTCACCGTCCTGACCGGCTGGGGTGTCTTCCGCCTGATCACCCAGAGCGCGCACGGCCGCGCCGCGGTCACCGCGGCGTCGTTCGCCGCCGCGCTGGTCTCGGTGCCCGCCTCGGCGCTGGTGTTCACGCTGCTGTTCTGGGTCGGCGGGACGGCGCCCATCGAGATCGGCACGGTCGCCGCCGCCATGGGCGGCGTGCACGTGCTCATCGGCATCGGCGAAGGACTGATCACCGCGGTCACCGTGGCCACCGTGCTCGCGGCCCGGCCCGACCTGGTGTACGGCGCGCGCGGCCTGGCCGCTCCGCTGGTCCTGCGGGGTGCGGACGGCGACGTCACCGTGACCCCGGACACCGTGGAGCGCGTCCCGGCGCCGGCGGGGAAGGCGCGCCCGTTCCTGCTGGCGGGGGTCGGCCTCACGCTGGTCCTGGCCGGAGTGGTCTCCTTCTTCGCCTCCGGCGACCCGGACGGCCTGGAGCGGGTCGCAGAGGACGAGGGCTTCCTCGCCCAGGCCACCGGCCATGCGTTCGGCTCGTGGTCGCTGGCCGACTACGGTGACGTGGGCGGGATCCCGGTCGGCGTCGCCGGGGTCGTCGGCGTGGGCATCACGCTGGTCGCCGGCGGAGCCGTGGCCTACGGCGCCCGCCGCCGCGACCGGGAGGGGGCATGACGCCGTGACGTCGCCGGGCAGGGGCGGCGCCGGGCAGGGGCGGCACGAGAGCGGCGCCGTACGGAACGTGCGGCCGGGACGGCGCCGGGGCCCGGAGTCATCCGGGCGGGCCCCGGCGCCGAAGTAGCCGTCGGAGAGGATTTCCATTGGGCGCGGGCCATCACCACCAGCTCTACCGGGCGGGCGACACGCTCGTCCACCGGTTGCCGCCGCAGTGCAAGCTCGCCGCGGTCGCCGCGTTCGCCATGGCCGTGGTGGCCACGCCGCGCGAGTGGTTCGCGGCCTTCGGGACGTACGCGCTGCTGCTGGCCGGTGTGGTCCTGCTGGCGAGGATCCCACCCGGGTTCGTGCTGCGGCGGATGGCGATCGAGATCCCGTTCGTGGTGTTCGCGCTGGCGATCCCGTTCGTCGGGACGGGCGAGCGGGTCTCCCCGCTGGGGCTCTCGCTCAGCCTCCCGGGGCTCTGGGCGGCCTGGAACATCCTGGCCAAGGCCACCCTGGGTGTGGTCGCGAGCATCGTGCTGGCGGCCACCACCGAGCCCCGGCTGATGCTGCTGGGCGCGCAGAGGCTCCGGCTGCCCCCGATGCTGGTCCAGATCGCCATGTTCATGCTCCGCTACCTGGACGTGATCATGGATGAGATGCGCCGGATGCGGGTGGCGAGGGAGTCGCGGGGCTTCACCGCCAGGGACGTGCGGCACATCCCGGTGATCGCCCGGTCGGCCGGGGCGCTGTTCATCCGCTCCTACGAGCGCGGCGAGCGGGTGCACCTGGCCATGCTGAGCCGCGGGTACACCGGCTCGATGCCGGTGATCCAGGACCTGACCGCCTCGGCGCGGCAGTGGCTCCTGGCCGGTACGCTTCCGGGCGCGGCACTGGCGGTGCTGCTCGGGACCGCGCTGTTCGGGACGGGGGGAGTGGGGGCATGACGGCGTCGCTGGAAGTGAGCCGGCTGGCGTACGCGTACCCGGACGGCACGCAGGCGCTGTTCGGGGTGGACCTGCGCATCGAGCGCGGCGAGCGGGTCGCGCTGCTCGGGCCGAACGGAGCGGGCAAGACCACCCTGGTCATGCACCTCAACGGCATCCTGACCGCCGGGCACGGCACGGTGTCCGTGGCCGGGCTCCCGGTCGCCAAGGGCTCGATGCAGGAGATCCGGCGCAGGGTCGGCCTCGTCTTCCAGGACCCCGACGACCAGCTCTTCATGCCCACCGTCCGGGAGGACGTCGCCTTCGGCCCGGCCAACCTCGGCGTCCGCGGTGAGGAGCTCCAGCAGCGGGTCAAGGACGCGCTGGAGCGGGTGGGCATGCTGGAGGCGATCGACCGGCCTCCGCACCACCTGTCCTTCGGCCAGCGACGGCGGGTGGCGGTGGCGACCGTGCTGGCGATGGAGCCGGAGATCCTCGTCCTGGACGAACCCTCCTCCAACCTGGACCCCGCCTCGCGCCGAGAGCTCGCCGAGATCCTGCGGAGCCTCGACGTGACCGTGCTGATGGTCACCCACGATCTGCCCTACGCGCTGGAGCTGTGCGAGCGCTCGCTCATCCTCTCCGGCGGGGTGATCGCCGCGGACGGGCCGACGAGGGAGATCCTCTCCGACGCCGGGCTGCTCGCCGCGCACCGGCTGGAGTTGCCGTACGGTTTCACCGTCGGGCGAGGAGAGGAAACCTGAGAGTGCCCGGTGAGCCCATGGACACACCCGCCGGTTCCTGGTCACGCGATTGATCGCCAGAGCTTCCGGCCTGGCATACGGTGTGTGTCGAAGTAAAGTGGATCTGCCTCTCATGGCCACGAGGAGGAAGCTGATGAAGCTACGGCTGGCTCGCCGGGCCGTCGGCGACACCGTGGTGGTGGCCGTCGAGGGAGAGCTCGACCTGTTCACCGCACCCTTCCTCCGCGACGAGGTCCGCGACGCCATCAAGCTCGACGGAGCCCGGCTGGTCCTCGACCTGACCTCCCTGTCGTTCATGGACTCCAGCGGGCTCTCGGTGCTGATCGAGGCGTGGCGGCTGGCGACGGGAGAGGGCGGCGGGGTCTCCCTGGCCGCGCCCCAGGCCCCGGTGGCCCGGATCCTGCGCACGACCGGCCTCGACCGCCGCATCAAGGTCTACCCCGACGTCGGCACCGCCGTCGCGGAGGTCTAGCGGCGGCCGTACGGCGCGCCCTGCCGTACGGGGACCGGCGCCATCCGTCACCGAGATTTGGTGCACCCCGAGTAGAACTTCATTCGGTATCCGCGTTAAAGTCCGCTCATGGACCTGAACGGAGCAGCAGCAATCATCTCGGGCGGTGCCAGCGGCCTCGGCGAGGCCACGGCCCGCGACCTCGCCGCGCACGGCGCGACCGTGGTCATCGCCGACCTGAACGAGGAGCGCGGCAAGGCGCTCGCCGACGAGCTCGGCGGCGTTTTCGTCAAGACCGATGTGTCCGACGAGGAGCAGGTGCAGGCGGCCGTGGACGCCGCGGTGGCCACCGGCAAGCCGCTGCGCGTCGTGGTGAACAGCGCCGGCATCGGCTGGGCGACCCGCACCGTCAACCGCGACGGCTCGCCGCACGACCTGGCCTCCTACCGCAAGGTCATCGAGGTCAACCTGATCGGCACCTTCAACCTGATGCGCATCGGCGCCGCGGCCGTCGCCAAGACCGAGCCGGTCGACGCGGACGGGCAGCGGGGCGTGGTCATCAACACCGCCTCCGTGGCGGCGCTGGAGGGCCAGACCGGCCAGGTGGCGTACTCGGCGTCCAAGGGCGGCATCGTCGGCATGACCGTCCCGGCGGCCCGCGACCTGGCCGCCGTGGGCATCCGCGTCAACACGATCTGCCCGGGCATCATCGACACCCCGATCTACGGCTTCTCGCCCAACTCCGACGAGTTCAAGGCCAAGCTCGTCGCGCCGGTGGTCTTCCCCAAGCGGATGGGCCTGGCCTCCGAGTTCGCCCACCTGGTGCGCTCGCTGATCGAGAACGACTACATGAACGCCGAGACCATCCGTTTCGACGGCGGCATCCGCTTCCAGCCCAAGTAGGAGTCACACGTGTCTGAGTCGGCTCCTGAGGCTGTGGACGAGGTCCTGGTCGAGGTAGAGGACGGCGTGGCCGTCATCACGATCAACCGGCCCAAGGCCAAGAACGCCGTCAACGGCGTCGTGGCCCGGGCCATCGCGGCGGCCCTGGACGAACTGGAGGAGCGCAAGGACGTCTCCGCCTACGTCCTGACCGGCGCGGGCGGCACGTTCTGCGCGGGCATGGACCTGAAGGGCTTCCTCACCGGGGACTTCCCGGTCGTCGAGGGCCGGGGGTTCGGCGGCATCGTCGAGGCGCCGCCGAAGAAGCCCATCATCGCCGCGATCGAGGGCTACGCCCTGGCCGGGGGCTGCGAGCTGGCCCTGGCCTGCGACATCATCGTCGCCTCCGAGGAGGCCAAGTTCGGGCTGCCCGAGCCCAAGCGCGGCCTGGTCGCCGGGGCGGGCGGCGTGATGCGGCTCCCGCAGCGCATCCCGTACCACATCGCGATGGAGATCGCCCTGACCGGCGACCACTTCCCGGCCTCCCGGCTCTACGAGGTCGGCCTGGTCAACCACGTCACGCCCGCGGGCGGGGCGCTGGCCAAGGCTCTGGAGCTCGCGAAGAAGATCGCCGCGAACGCCCCGCTGGCGCTCGCGGCGACCAAGCGCGTGATCGTCGAGTCCGCCGACTGGAGCATTGACGAGATGTTCAAGAAGCAGGGCGAGATCATCAATCCGGTGTTCGGCTCCAAGGACGCCATGGAGGGCGCGGCGGCCTTCGCCGAGAAGCGCGCTCCGCAGTGGAAGGGCGAGTAGGGATCCTTCGGGCCGCCGGCGGGCTCCCGCCCGCGGGAAGGATCCGCCGGGTCTCCCCGGAACGCCGGGCGCGATCCCTTTCGGGACCGCGCCCGGCGTGACGTCCGGCCCCGGCGGCCGGCTGCCCGGGTGCGACTGCCTGCCGCTGCGCGGAGCGCGTCTCAGTAGCGGAAGCGGGAGACCAGGTCGTGCAGGCGGGTCGACAGCTCGGCCAGGTTGGCCGCGGCCCGCTGGCTCTCGGTCACGCCCTCGGCCGTGACGTGCGCGGCGCTGGCCAGCACCGAGATGTTGGTGGCGATGTCGGCACTGCCCTGGGCGGCGTCGGCGACGCTGCGGTTCATCTCGTTGGTGGTGGCGCTCTGCTCCTCCACCGCGCTGGCGATGGTGAGCTGGTAGTCGTTGATCTTGCCGATGATGGAGGAGATCTCGGCGATCGCGGCGACCGCGCTCTCGGTGTCGGCCTGGATGGCCTGCACGCGCTTGGAGATGTCCTCGGTGGCCTTGGCGGTCTCCTGGGCCAGGTCCTTGACCTCGCCCGCCACGACCGCGAAGCCCTTGCCGGCGTCGCCGGCGCGGGCGGCCTCGATGGTGGCGTTGAGCGCCAGCAGGTTGGTCTGCTCGGCGATGCTCGTGATCGTCTTGATGACCGAGCCGATCTCCGCACTGGAGGTGCCCAGCTTGGCGACGGTCTCGTTGGTGGACTCGGCCACCGCCACCGCCTGGGAGGCGACCGTGGCGCCCTCGTTGGCGTTGTGGGCGATCTCCTGGATGGAGGTGCCCATCTCCTCGCTGCCGGCGGCGACGGTCTGCACGTTCTGCGAGACCTCACCGGCGGCGGCGGCGACGTTGCCGGCCTGTGCGGAGGCCTCGTCGGCGGAGGCGGCGATGCGGTCGCTGACGGCCGCCAGCTCACCGGAGCTCGCCGCCAGGGTGTCGGCGCTGGTGGCCAGCTCCGCGATCGCCTGGCGGGTGGAGGCGTTGGCCCGGTTGACCGCCGCCGCCATCCGGCCGATCTCGTCGCGGGAGGTCACCTCGGCGCTCTGCGTCAGGTCGCCCCTGGCCGCGGCCTCCAGCGCCCGGGAGAGCGCGTCCACCGAACGCTTCATCTGGCGGGAGAAGATCCGGGCCAGTCCGAGGGCGACCAGCAGGCCGGCGCCGAGCAGCATGAAGATCATGTTGCGGGCGCTGTCGTACCTGTCGGCGGCCGCGGCGGTCACCGCCTCGGTGGCCGTCTGCTCGTAGTCCGCCAGCCGGCTGAGCGCGTCCTTGAACGCCGCGATGACGGCGTAGAACTCGGCTTCGGCCTTCTGCGCCTCGGCCGGGGCGGCGGCCTCGGACGGCGGGGCCGCGCTGAACATGACGGCGTCGCGCATCGACCGGTAGCGCTCCCAGGCCTGCTCGAAGTCCGTCACGGCCTTCCGCCACGTGGGGTCCGACGGGGCGGCGGTCCGGTAGTCCTCGAACTCGCGGGTCACCGCGGCGGTGAAGTCCTCGATGCTCTTCTTGGCGCCGGCCTTGACCTGGGGGTCGGGGACGGTGCTGTAGGCGAGGCTGGCGTCGACCATGTCGGCCATGTAACCGCGCAGGTTGCCGAGGTGGACCAGACGTTCGACGTTGCCCTGCCTGATGGTGTTCATGTCGTCGTTCATGCCGCTCATACGGGTGAGCGCCAACGTGCCGACGCTCGCGCCCATGGCGGTCATGAGCAGCACGGTGATGAGGATCTTGGTACTGATGCGGCGGTCGGCGAACCACCCCAGTACGGGGTTGCGGCGTACGGTCACCACAGGGCCCGCAGCGCCGGCAGCGGAGTCGTTCACGATCAAGTCCTTCCCGCAGGGGATCGGTGGGCTGCCGGGGCAGCGGAAAACAGAGAGTCGCCACATCCATCGGCAGCGGGAACCGATACATGAGCCGGCGGGCGCCCCGGGCCGGTCACCGGTGCTCTGGACCTCCGCACGTCGCGCGGCAGGGCGGACGGGACCCGGTCCCTGCCACCGCTGATGGTCTTCCGTCGTCAGGAGGGATCTCCTGATATGTCAGGCTTGATTCGTTCTGGGCCGCATCTGGCGCATTACCGGCCGCGAGTGCGTACCGTGAAGGTGTGGTCACGTGCGTCACGGGCACGTGACCTCCACATGACGGCTCCACGAGGCCAGGAGAGTGCATGAGCGACTACCCGACCGGGCTGACCCCTCGCGGCGGTTCCTCCGGCGAGCGCTTCCGGCGCAGCGCCGGAAGCCTGGCCGTCGGCGCCCTCGGCGCAGCGGTCCTCGTCGTCCTCCTGGTCACGGGCATGTGGGCGATCGAGGTCGCCGACTACGTGTTCCCCGGCGAGTTCGACGCCTACGGCATCAGGGCGGGAGACGTCGACGGCCTCGCGGGCATCCCCGTCGCCCCGTTCCTGCACGACGGCTTCGGTCACCTGATGGCCAACTCCCTGCCCCTGCTGATCCTGGGCTTCCTCGCGGCCCTGCGCGGTCTGGGCCGGTTCCTGGCCGCCAGCGCGATCATCATCCTGGTCAGCGGCCTGGGCGTCTGGCTCACCAGCGACCCGGCCTACGTCACGGTCGGCGCCAGCGGCCTGGTCTTCGGTTACTTCGGCCTGGTCGTGGCCCGCGGCCTGTTCGACCGCCGTGCCCTCGACATCGTGATCGGCATCGGCGTCGCGCTGGCCTACTACTCGATCATCTGGGGCGTGCTCCCCACCGAGGAGGGCGTCTCCTGGCAGGGGCACCTGTTCGGCCTGATCGGCGGCGTCCTGGCCGCCTGGATCGTCCGCCGTAGGCGCCCCGCCCTCCCGGCCTACTGATCCCGCGCGGCCCGGTCCGGCCGGGCCGTTCCACCGCCGGTGAGGGTCAGGAAGCGGTCGGCCGCGACGAGGGCGCCGGTGCGGACGTCCTCGGGTGAGGGCGGCTGCTCGCCCAGCAGCACCCGGATCTGCAGGTCGCGTACGGCCAGGCCGTACAGGAGCTGGAACGCCTCCGCCGGGTCGTCGATCCGCAGCAGCCCCGCCGCGGCCAGCCTGCCGAGATAGGCCTCGACCAGCGGGCCGGTGGCGTGCCGGCCGTGCCGGAGCAGCAGCGCCGACAGCTCTCCCGACGCCATGGCCGCCCGGTTCAGCGCCACCGAGGCGTCGCCGACGAGCAGGCCGAGCAGGTTCTCCGCGATGGCGGCCAGCGTCGCGCGCGGCTCGGCCGGACGCGCCAGCGCCGCCGTCACCGCGGTGTTGACCTGCTCGGCCTGCCGTTCGATCAGCGCCGCGAGCAGCCCGTGGCGGTTGCCGAACCAGGTGTAGAGGCTCTCCTTCGACGACCCGGCGCGGGCCGCCACCGCCTGCATCGTCATGCCCTCCATGCCGTGCTCGACGAGTTCGGCGAGCGCGGCGTCGAGCGCCGCCTGGCGCCTGGCGGCCTGCTCGCCCGATCGGGGGCGGCCCCGGCGGCTCTGTCCGGTCACGGTCTCTCCTGACGTGCTCTCGCGATTATTCGAACCTTGGGGTACGGTTAAATACGTACTCAATGGTTCGATTTTACCCGGAAGGCCTGCCATGCTGCTCTCCCCGCCGTCCACCGGCGCCTCGACCTCCCCGAGCCGGACCGCCGGGCTCGTACGCGGCTGGGCGCTGGCCTCCGCGACAACGCTCATGGGGCTGATCGCGGGGTTCTTCTACGCCTACGCCTGCTCCGTCATGATCGGGCTGGCCCGCGTCGACGACCGCGTCTTCATCAGCTCGATGCAATGGATCAACGCGACCGTGCGCAACGTCTGGTTCGCGCCCAGCTTCTTCGGGGCCCTGGCGGTGACCGCCGTCGCCGCCGCGCTGCACCTGAAGCGGGACGGGCGGCCCGTGCTCCCCTGGGTCGTGGCCGCCCTCGTGCTGTACGGCGCCGCATTCGGCATCACGATGGGCATCAGCGTGCCGCTCAACGACGAGCTGGCAGCGGCCGGCGACCCGGCGGCCCTCACCGACCCGGGAGCGGTGCGCGCCGCCTACGAAGGGGTCTGGGTGGCCTGGAACACCACGCGCACCATCGCCTCGACCATGGCCCTGGCCTGCCTGATCCGGGCACTGGTGCTCCACGGCCGGCACACCGCCGTCAGTTCGTCTGGGTGAATTTCTTGAACGTGACCTTGCTGTCCGTGGCGGCCACGCCGTTCCATCCGCGCCCGTGCGGGTCGACGTCGGCCGTCCGCGACTGCAGCTTCACGCCGTCGACGAAGAAGTGGTAGCGCGAGGCCTTCCTGACGACCTTCAGCGTGTGGAAGTCCGCAGGGTCGAAGCCCGCGGGAAGGCCGGTGCGCTTGTCGGCCGCGGTGCCCTTGTCCCAGACCCGCGTGGCGAGCACGTATCCGCGGCCGGTCTCGATGTAGACGCCGATGTCGTTGCGTCCCTCCGTGTGGGAGAGCAGCAGTCCGTAGTTCGGGGTCGCCGCGGTGTTCCCGGTCGCGAGCAGCTTGGCCCGGACGGACACGGTGAAGTGGGTGCCCACCGGGCGCTTCCCCCAGAGCAGCCCGCGCCAGGCGCCGTCCGCGAAGCCCGTCATGCCGACGCTGCGCGGGCCGAGCACCTTCCACGGACCGGGGATGAGGTCGGAGTCGGTCTTCCAGGTCGGCTTGGATGCGGTGGACGACGGTTCCGGCGCGGGGGTCCGCGTCGGCTCCGGTGCGGGCTTCGGCGTGGGCTTCGGCGTCTTCCGCGCGTGCGGACGGGACGGGCGGGACGGGGACGGCTCGGGCGCCGGGGCGGCGGTCGGCACCACCGTCGCCGTGGCCGTCACTGTCGCCGTGGGGGCCGGCAGGGCCTGATGGATCCGGGGCGGGACCGCCGTACCGTCCGGCGGCCAGAAGACGATCGCCCCGGCGACGACGACCGCCACGGCGGTTCCGCCGACCGCCGCCGGGGTCGGGATGATCTTCCTGGCGCGGTCGCGCTCCCGCGGCCGTGCGGTTTCGCGCGGGGATACGGCGAGCACGTGGCCCTCGTCCATCAGGGCCATCAGCACGTCGTGTGCCTCCGGGCGCAGAGCGGGGTCCTTGGCCAGGCACGCGGCGAGCGTGCGGCGCAGCCGTTCGGGGACGGCCGACAGGTCGGGGTCGAGGCTGAGCACCCGGTGGAGCACGGCGGGGACGGAGTCGGCACCGAACGCGGGTGCGCCCGTGGCGGCGAAGACCATGGTCCCCGCCCAGCCGAACAGGTCGGCGGCCGGGCCCACCGGCTCGCCCCGGATCTGCTCGGGGGAGATGTACGCGGGGGAGCCGACGACACCGCTGGACGTCACGGACGTCACGTCCAGCGCTCTGGCGATGCCGAAGTCGATCACCCGTGGCCCGTCGGCGGCCAGCAGGACGTTGGACGGCTTGAAGTCCCGGTGGACGATGCCCGCCCGGTGGATGGCCGTCAGCGCGGTCGCCGTCCCCACCGCGAGCCTGACCAGATCGTCCCCGCGCAGCGGGCCGGAGGTGCCGACGGTCTCCTCCAGGGAGACGCCCTCGACGTACTCGCTCACGACGTACGGCACGCCGTCCGAGACGCCGAGGTCCAGGACGCGGGCCGTGCAGAACTGGGCCACTCGCCGGGCCGTGTCGACCTCGCGCCGGAAGCGCCTGACCGCCTCGGCCTTCTCGGCGAGCCGGGCGTGCAGCACCTTGACGGCGACTCGGGAGCCGTCCGGCGCCAGCCCCAGCAGGACGGAGCCCTGGCCCCCCTCTCCGAGCAGGCCGATCATCCGATACGGACCCAGAAACTCCGGGTCACTTCTACGTAACCGGCGCACTTCAGACACGCCGCGATCATAGTGGGGCCCGCCGCCGCCTCGAAGCGTCCTGGGACGTGGCCGGAGCTCTCCACGCCGTCGTTCGGGCAGGCATCCTCGTCCGCCGCGGCGCGCAACCGGCCGTCGGCTCACGACGGAGGCCGGGGCCCATGGTCTGCGGAGCCGGGAACCGGATGCTCACCCTGTCCTAACTTTGCCCGCGGCCCCTTGATCCGGTCCGTTGGGCGGAAGAGCATGAAGATGAGGCCGTCGGGCGGTCGATGCTGCCCGACGAATCCGGGGCGGGGAACACCATCGATCTCCGAAGAGGCTCCCAACGGTGCCCACCGACGGCTTCGATCTCCGGCAGGCAATCACGCCGCTGGTCACCCGACGGCTTCTGACGGCCATTTGAGGCGTCCAAGCCGTCATATGGCGAGGAGTCACCCGTGAAGGCGATCCACGACATCATCCCTACGGAACACGCCGCCTTCTTCGAGGCGGTCAAGCAGGTGTTCGAGCAGTATCCGGAGGCGAAGGGCAAGTACGCCGTCGCGAGCCTGGAGCTCCAGACCGAGATGGGAATCGACTACGACACGAAGGAAGGGCTTTCCCGCATAGAGGGCGACCAGATCATCACGAGGTTCGTGGACCGGGACGACGCGAAGGAGCGGGCGAGGGTGTGCACCCTGTGGAACTGGGACTACAGCAAGTGCCTTCATTGGAAGGAAGCTGAGATGTGACGGCGGGCCGGGCGGCGCGGCGGCACGGGAGGTTCGCGGTCTGCGTTCCCTCCGCGGCCGGACGACGGGAGGCAGCCGCTCCGCCCGCACGGGGCACGGAGCCGTGACCGGGAAGGCGTCCTCGGCCCGGGGCGGAGGTGAGGGGAAGCGGCTCCGGGCGGCGGCGTACGGCGTGCAGAGGGGCGAAGGCCCGCGGAGCCGGACCCGGGGACGGCCGGCCGTCCCCGGGGCTGACGATGGAAACTAGAGCCGCTCGACCACGTGGTCGATGCAGTGGGTCAGCGCCTCGACGTCGGCCGGGTCGATCGACGGGAACATCGCGACGCGCAGCTGGTTGCGGCCGAGCTTGCGGTAGGGCTCGACGTCGACGATGCCGTTGGCGCGCAGCACCTTGGCGACCGCGGCGGCGTCCACCCCGTCGGAGAAGTCGATCGTGCCGACCACGTTGGAGCGGAACTCCGGTCCCGCGAACGGCGTGGTGTAGGAGGTCTTCTCCGCCCAGGTGTAGAGGCGGCTCGCCGAGTCGGCGGTGCGGGCGGTGGTCCAGGCCAGGCCGCCGTTGCCGTTCATCCACTCGATCTGCTCGGCGAGCAGGAACAGGGTGGCGACCGCCGGGGTGTTGTAGGTCTGGTCCTTGGAGGAGTTGTCGATCGCGATCGGCAGGCTGAAGAACTCGGGGATGTAGCGCCCGCTGCCGGCGATCTCCTCGACCCGGGCCAGCGCGGCCGGCGACATCAGGGCGATCCACAGGCCGCCGTCGGAGGCGAAGCTCTTCTGCGGGGCGAAGTAGTAGACGTCGGTCTCGCTGATGTCGACGGGCAGGCCGCCGGCGCCGGAGGTGGCGTCCACGAGGACGAGCGAGCCCTCCTCGCCGACGCGCCTGATCGGCATCGCGACGCCGGTCGAGGTCTCGTTGTGGGTGAGCGCGTAGACGTCCACGCCGGCCTCGGTGACGGCCTCGGGGTGGCTGCCGACCTCGGACTTGATGACGCTCGGGTCGCCCAGCCACGGGGCCTTGGCCACCACGGAGGCGAACTTGGAGGAGAACTCGCCGAAGTGCAGGTGCTGCGACTTCTCGCGGACGAGCCCGAAGGCGGCGATGTCCCAGAACGCGGTGGTGCCGCCGTTGCCGAGGACGACCTCGTACCCCTCGGGAAGGGAGAACAGCTCTGACAGGCCCGCGCGCACGCGCCCGACGAGGGACTTCACCGGCTTCTGGCGGTGCGAGGTGCCCAGCACCGAGGAGCCGGAGGCCGCGAGCGCGGAGAGCTGCTCGGGGCGCACCTTCGAGGGCCCGCAGCCGAAACGGCCGTCGGCGGGCTTGAGGTCAGAGGGAATCACGATGTCAGCCACGCTGACCAGCCTACTAAGCCCTCGAATTGGACTAGACCGGGGTCCGGACTTTGAGATGGACGCGACTGGAATGCGGAACGGCTGCCGCGCGGGATCGTCCGTGCGACAGCCGTGCGGCCCGGATCGCCGTCACGGGATCCGGGCCGGAAGCCGGGTACGTGTGACCCGCGCGGGCCTGATGGGACCGCGCGAGCCGTACCGGGCGGGGGTCAGGCGTTGTCGAGGATCTCGGCGGCGCCGGGGACCTCGGTGACCGCGCGCTGGGCCGGGCCCACGTAGTCGGCGCTGGGGCGGACGAGCCTGCCCGTGCGCTTCTGCTCCAGGATGTGGGCGGCCCAGCCCGCCGTGCGGGCGCAGGTGAACATCGAGGTGAACATGTGCGAGGGCACCTGGGCGAAGTCCAGGATGACCGCGGCCCAGTACTCGACGTTGGTGGCGAGCACCCGGTCGGGCTTGCGGGCGTGCAGTTCCTCCAGCGCGGCCTTCTCCAGCGCGGCGGCGACCTCGTAGCGCGGAGCGTCGAGCTCCTTGGCGGTACGGCGGAGCACGCGGGCGCGGGGGTCCTCGGCGCGGTAGACGCGGTGGCCGAAGCCCATGAGGCGCTGGCCCTTGTCCAGCTCGCTCTGGACGTACTTCTTGGCGTCGCCGACCTGCTCGACACCCTCGATCATGTGCAGCACGCGGGCCGGGGCGCCGCCGTGCAGCGGGCCCGACATCGCGCCGACCGCGCCGCTCAGCGCCGCGGAGACGTCGGCGCCGGTGGAGGCGATGACGCGGGCGGTGAAGGTGGAGGCGTTCATGCCGTGCTCGGCCGCCGACACCCAGTAGGCGTCGATGGCCTTGACGTGCTTGGGGTCGGGCTCGCCGCGCCAGCGGACCATGAAGCGCTCGACGATGCTCTCGGCCTCGTCGACCCGCTTCTCGGGAACCACTGGCTGGCCCTGGCCGCGCGCCGACTGGGCGACGAAGCTGAGGGCCGTCACGCTGGCGCGCGCGAGGTTGTCGCGCGCCTCGTCCTCGTCGATGTCGAGCAGCGGCTTGAAGCCGTAGTGGGGGGCCAGCATGGCCAGCGCACTCTGCACGTCGACGCGGATGTCACCGGAATGGACAGGAATGGGGTAGCGCTCGGCCGGGGGGAGACCCGGCTGGAACTTGTTGTCGACGAGCAGGCCCCACACGTTGCCGAACGAGACGCGGCCGACCAGCTCTTCGATGTCGACGCCCCGGTAGCGGAGGGCGCCCCCTTCTTTGTCCGGTTCCGCGATCTCCGTCTCGAAAGCTACGACGCCTTCGAGCCCGGGTTTGAAGTCGGACATTCTCGGCCGCCTCCCTTTCTTGAAGTCAAAGCCTTGATGTCGAGATACCGGCGAGTCATATTCAACCCGCTGGGTTACGGCGCTGTGTCACCGGACCCACCGGAAGGCGATCGCCCCTGGTGAGGGGCGGTGCGCAGGCTCCCCGCCGGACACGCGACAATACCGTTTCGTGGACTCCACCTCGCGCCCGCCGTCACTGGCGGGACTTCGCCGCACCTATGAGGGCCTACCCCTGCTGGAGGCCGACCTCGCATCCGACCCCGTCTCGCAGTTCGCCGCCTGGTTCGGCGAGGCCGTGGACGCCGGGCTCCCCGAACCGAACGCGATGGTCGTCGCGACCTGCTCGGCGGGCGGCCGGCCGACGGCCAGGACCGTGCTGCTCAAGGGCTACGACGAGAGCGGGTTCGTCTTCTACACCAACTACGAGTCGCGCAAGGGCCGCGACCTCGCCGAGAACCCCCGGGCGAGCCTGCTGTTCCCCTGGCACGAGATCCGCCGCCAGGTGCGGGTGGAGGGCAGGGCCGTACGGCTGTCGCGGGAGGAGTCGGCCGACTACTTCAGGTCCCGGCCGTACGGCTCGCAGATCGGCGCCTGGGCCTCGCGCCAGTCCGCGGTCGTGAGCTCACGGGAGGAGCTGGAGGAGCGGTACGCGAAGCTGGAGCAGCGCTGGCCGCAGGAACCGCCGGTGCCCGACTTCTGGGGCGGGTTCCGGGTCGTACCCGCGGAGGTGGAGTTCTGGCAGGGGCAGCTCGACCGCATGCACGACCGGCTCCGCTACCGCCGTTCGGGGGCCTCCTGGGTCATCGAGCGGCTGGCTCCCTGAGATCCTGGTCTTTCCGCCGGAACGCCCGGAGTTGTCCGGCCAGGGGGAATCCAGGGGGTCACTGTGGGTTTGTCGGAGTTCGTGCGCAGGCACATGGTGGACACCCGGCCGCTCGCCATCCCCGCCTACCGGCGGCTCTGGGCGGGCCAGGGCGTGTCGTTCGTCGGCTTCCAGATCACCTCGGTGGCGGTCAGCGCCCAGATCTACGCCATCACCGGCTCGTCCTTCTGGGTCGGCATGCTGGGCCCGGCGAACCTCGTCCCGCTGGTCGTCTTCGGGCTCTGGGGCGGTGCGGTCGCCGACGCGGTCGACCGGCGCAGGCTGCTGATCACCGGTGCGCTGATCGCCTGGGCCGCCACGCTCGCCCTGCTGCTCCAGGCCGTGCTGGGGATGGACGACGTCGGGCTGCTGCTGGCCACCGTGGCGGTGCACGCCACCGGGTTCGCCATCACCGGCCCGACCCGGGGCGCGATCATCCCCAGGCTGGTCCCGGTCGAGGAGGTACCGGCGGCCAACACCCTCAACTTCCTGGTCACCAGCGTCGGCATGGCGGTCGGCCCGCTGGTCGCGGGCTTCGTGCTCGCCCGGGGGACCTTCGCCACCGCCTACCTCATCGACGCGCTGCTGTTCGGCGCGGGCTTCTACGCGGCGGTACGGCTGCCGCGGCTCGCGCCCCTCGGCGAGGTGACCAGGCCCGGCCTGCGCTCGGTCGTCGACGGGCTGCGCTACATCTCCGGGCATCCGGTGGTGATGATGTCGTTCGTCGTGGACATCATCGCGATGGCGTTCGCGCTGCCGAGGGCGCTGTTCCCGGAGGTCGCGGCGGAGCGGTTCGGCGGCTCGATGGTCGCCTTCGGCTGGCTCTCGGCGAGCATCGCCATCGGCTCGGTCGTCGGCGGCCTGCTCTCGGGCTGGGTCGGCCGGGTGCGGCGCCAGGGACTGGCGCTCACGTTCACGATCGCCGTCTGGGGGGCCAGCGTGGCCGCGGCCGGGCTCGTCGGCGAGCTGTGGCTGATGGTGGCCCTGCTCGCGGTGGGCGGCGCCGCCGACCTGGTCTCGGCCGTGTGGCGGCAGACGATCCTGCAGACCTACGCGCCCGACGAGATGCGCGGCCGGATGCAGGGCGTGTTCACGGTCGTGGTCGCCGGCGGCCCTCGCCTGGGCGACCTGCGGGCCGGGGCCACGGCGACCTGGTTCGGCGCCACCGGCGCGTGGGTCGGCGGCGGGGTCGCGTGCGCGGTCGCGGTGCTCGCGGCCGGGCTCGCCGTACCGGCGTTCCGGAAATATCGCGCGGCATCACGCGGTGTTTGATGGGATGCGGCCTTTGATGGGATAGGGAAGGATTCAAGGCATCGTGGTGTTGCCGTCCTTTGCCGTCGAGGGCCCCCGGTGCCGGTTCTCCCAATAGGGTCGGTCCGCAGGACTTTTCCGTTCACGCGGTCTCGTGGAGGCGGCGCGCGGCGGATCCAGACGAACTGAGACGAACGCAACATCGAGACAGGACGGGAGGAGCCTTGACCGCACACGGCCTGATCGACACCACGGAGATGTACCTCCGTACGATCTTCGAATTGGAAGAGGAGGGGATCGTCCCTCTGCGTGCGCGAATCGCCGAGCGGCTTCAGCAGAGCGGCCCGACCGTCAGCCAGACGGTCGCGCGGATGGAACGCGACGGCCTGGTCCGGGTCGAGGGCGACCGGCACCTGACCATGACCGACCTGGGCCGCACGCTCGCCACCCGGGTCATGCGCAAGCACCGCCTCGCCGAGTGCCTGCTCACCCAGGTGATCGGCCTGCCCTGGGAGGAGGTGCACATCGAGGCGTGCCGCTGGGAGCACGTGATGTCGGAGTCCGTCGAGGCCCGGCTGGTCAGCCTGCTGAACAACCCGACCCGCGACCCGCACGGCAACCCCATCCCGGGTCTGGAGGAGCTCGGCGGCACCGCCGTCACCGCGGCGGTGGCGGAGCGGCTGCCGTCCATGGCCGAGTTGGCCGGACCGAGGGATATACCCGTTGTCGTCCGCCGAATTAGCGAACAAGTGCAAAGCGATCCCGCTGTGATGCTTAAACTCAAGCAAGTTGGGATACAACCCGGACGCGAGGTGACGCTCGCGGCGAGCGACGAAGGTGTGCGGGTGATCGGTGACGATGAGGCGGGCAACTCTCTTGCGGACCTTCCGCGAGACGTCGCTGCCCACGTTTTCGTCGCCACACGCTGACCGGCGCGCTTCTGCTTGGTTGAATCCCACCTGGGGGTCCCTCCACCCCCACGCCGAGACTGCAGCAGGAGCAACCGTGGTTCGCTTTGCGCACAGCCGTCCCCGAGGGGTGGTCACCGGATGAAGCGGTGGGGGGATCTATCAGAGGACGCCGCCGACCACCTTTCGGCCGGCTCCGTCCTGGACCAGGCCGAGATGGCGGTGGTGGTCACCGACCGGTTCAGCAACCTCCTTTACTGGAACCCGTTCGCCGAGAGGCTGTTCGGCCACTCCGGCCCGGCCGTCCCCGGCGGCCCGCCGGGGTTCACCCTCGGGATCCTGGAGAAGGACAACCCGCTCGCCGTCGAGCTCGCCAAGCACGTGCTCAAGGGCGGCGTGTGGGAGGGCACCTTCGACGTCAAGCGCCACGACGGGACGATGATCTACGTCCGCGCGCAGGCGGTGCCGCTGCGGCACCCCTCGGGATCGGTGACGGGCATCGTCGTCACCGCCCGCGAGGCCATGCGGAGCAACGAGCGGGAGAAGGACCGCTTCGGCCTGCTGGAGCGGATCGGCGAGCGCCTGGCCGGCTCGCTCTACGTCGAGGAGACGCTCAAGCGCGTCGCCGAGATGCTCGTCCCGCAGTTCGCCGACCACTGCTTCATCGAGCTGATGGAGGGCGACCGGCTCACCCGGAGGGTCTCCACCCACGTCCAGGGCTGGAGCCCGCCGCCGAACACCTGGGCCCCGCTCGGCGCCGAGATCCGCTACCCGGCGGGCCACTACGCCGACACCGCGCTCCGCCGCCAGGAGACGATCCTGGTCGAGGACTTCGCCCAGACCAACTACCCCAGCCCCGGTGAGGGCAGCACCCGGCTGGCCGCCGAGATCGGCATGACCTCCGCCATCGTCGCGCCGCTGTGCGTGCGCGGGGAGACCCTCGGGCTGATGTACCTCGGTCTGTCCAACCTGACCGACCGGCGCAGCCCGCACTACGACACCTTCGACCGCGACTTCGTCGGGGCCATCGCCACCCGGGTCGCGCTGGCCGTGGACAACGCGCTGCTGTTCGAGGAGGAGCGGCATACCGCCGAGTCCTTCCAGAAGCATCTGCTGCCCCGCGCCCTGCCCCAGCTCGACGGGCTGGAGATCGCGGTCCGCTACTACCCGGCCGCCCCGCTCGCCTCGCACGGCCAGGGGATCCAGACCCAGGTCGGCGGCGACTGGTACGACGTGATCCCGCTCTCGGCGGGCCGGGTCGGCATCGTCATCGGCGACGTGGAGGGCAGGGGGGCCAAGGCCGCCGCCGTCATGGGGCAGCTGAGGGCCGCGCTGCGCGCCTTCGCCCAGGACGACAAGCCCCCCGCGGAGATCCTCGCCCGGCTCGACGAGTGGACGCGGATCATCGCCACCCCGGAGCAGGACGACAGCGGCGCGGACATCAGCGTCCCTCCCATCGTCACCTGCCAGTACCTCGTCTACGACGCCTGGTCGCGCCAGCTCTCCTTCGCCAACGCCGGGCACGCCCCGCCGCTGCTGCTCGTCGACGGCACCTGTGTCGAGCTCGACATCAAGGAGGTCGGCCAGCCCCTCGGCGTCCGGGCCAAGGGGGTCCACGCCGACCTGGTCTACAAGGAGGAGACCCGGACGCTCCCGCCCGGCGCCTCCCTGCTCCTCTACACCGACGGCCTCGTGGACCGCCGTCCCGTGCGCGACTCCGGCGAACTGCCGCCCAGCGACGAGGAGATGCTCGCGGTCCTGTGCGACAAGCTCGTCGAGCTGTCCGGCGCCTCGGTGGAGCGCATCGCCGACGCCGCCACGGTCGCGGTGCCCGGCGAGATCGACGACGACATGGCCATCCTGGTGGTCAGGTCCTCCGCCGCCGACCTGGACGTCGAGGAGCGCACCTTCTCGGCTCAGCCGATCATGGTCAGCGAGGCCAGGCGGATGGCGGCCGAGGCGTTCGCCGGATGGAACGTCCCGGAGGAGCGCGCCGAGCTCGCCTGCCTGCTCGTCTCCGAGGTGGTGACGAACGTCGTGCTGCACGCGGCCAGCGCCAGCATCCCGCGCAGGGAACTGGTGATGGACGGCGGGATGCTGAGCAGCTTCGAGGACTCCTGGGACGTCCCCGGCTTCGACGACGACATCGTCGCCGAGAAGGAGTTCACGCTCCGGCTCCGCCGGGGCGGGGAGTCGGTCTGGGTGGAGGTCTTCGACCAGGACCTGCGCCTTCCCCGCATCCGCAGCGCGGGCGAGAACGACGAGGGCGGCCGCGGCCTGTACCTCGTCGACCAGCTCGCCAAGCGCTGGGGCTCGCGCCCCACCACGGAGGGCAAGGCCGTCTGGTTCGAGATCCCCACCAAGTCCCGCTAGAGGTCCCGCCAGGGGTCCCGTCAGGCCGTCCGGCGGCATTTCCGCGAAGTCCCGCTAGGCCGCGGCCCCGATCGGTGCTTGAGTGGTTCCCATGGAGCTGGCCTTCGAACGCCGCGGGGCCGGGGCGCCCCTGATCCTGGTGCACGGCATCGGGCACCACTGGCAGGCATGGCTGCCGGTGCTCGACCGGCTGGCCGCGGAGCGCGACGTGATCGCGGTGGACCTGCCGGGCTTCGGCGTCTCTCCGCCGCTGCCGCCCGGCACGCCGTACACGGCCGAGACGCTCGCCGACGCGGTCGAGTCCTTCTGCGCCGTGCTCGGGATCCGCGAGCCGCACGTGGCGGGCAACTCCCTCGGCGGGTACGTCGCGCTGGAGCTCGCCTCCCGCGGCGTCGTCCGTACGGCGTGCGCGCTCTCCCCGGCGGGGTTCTGGAGCCGGGGGGAGCTCGCCTACGCGCGGGCCGTGCTCCGGGCGACCCGGGGCGCCGCGCTCGCCGTCCCGCCGGAGCGGGCCGCGATGACGGCCGGCAACCCGGTCGCCAAGGCGATCTCGGTGGGGATGATGGTGGCCCACCCGGGCAGGCTCTCCGACGAGGCGGTCCTCGCCGCGGGCGAGGCGCTGCGGAACTCCCCGGGCTTCGACGAGACGCTCGACTCGTTCGCCTGGCTGATGCCCCCGGCCCCGCCGAAGGTGCCGATCACGGTCGCCTGGGGCGAGCGCGACCGCCTGCTGCTGCGGCGGCAGGCCGTACGGGCCGCCAAGTGGTCGGGGCAGCGGGTGAAGCTGCTGCGGGGCTGCGGGCACCTGCCGATGAGCGACGACCCCGAGATGGTCGCCCGGGTGCTGCTGGAGGCCTCGGCCCGGTGACCCGTCTCCCCGGACCGGATCGGCGGGGCCGCGTCCCGACGGCGGGGTCCCGGCTGTGGACCGGAGACCCGCGGGTCAGCGCATGGTCTGGCCCCAGACGGCGAGCATCGCGATGATGAACACGATCATCACGCCCGTGTAGGCGACCGGGCCGAACCGCAGCGCCCGGCGCATGCGGTTCAGGCCCCAGGCGAACAGGAACGCCAGGAAGACAAGCAGGATCAGTCCGCTGTCCATCGTCACCGCCTCGGGGGAGCCTTCGCTGACCAGTATGCGCCGCCGTGCGGCCCGATGCGGCGTGGTGACGAGGATCACCCCGCTCGGATCGGGCCGGCCGGGACGCGGCGGCGGTCAGAAGCCGAAGGAGCGGCCGATGATCTCCTTCATGATCTCGGTGGTGCCGCCGTAGATGGTCTGCACGCGGCTGTCGATCCAGGCCTTGGCGACGGGGTACTCCATCATGTAGCCGTAGCCGCCGTGGAGCTGGAGGCAGCGGTCGATGACCTTGGTCTGCAGCTCGGTGGTCCACCACTTGGCCTTGGCGGCGTCGACGACGCTGAGCTGCTTGGCGTTGAGGGCGCGGATGCACTTGTCCAGGTAGTGCCGGGCGATCTCGACCTCGGTGTCCAGCTCGGCCAGGACGAACCGGGTGTTCTGGAAGCTGCCGATGTTGCGCCCGAAGGCCTTGCGGCTCTTGCAGTACTCGACGGTCGTCGCCAGGACCGTCTCGGCGGCGGCCACGGCGGCCACGGCGATCGACAGGCGCTCCTGCGGCAGGTTGGCCATGAGCTGGAAGAAGCCCTGACCCTCCTGCTCGCCGAGCAGGTTGGCGGCGGGGACCCGCACGTCCTCGAAGAACAGCTCGGCGGTGTCCTGGGCGTGCATGCCGATCTTCTCGAGGTTGCGGCCCCGGGTGAAGCCCTCCATCCCGCGCTCCACGACCAGGAGCGAGGTCCCCCGGGCGCCCTCGTCGGGATCGGTCTTGGCCACGACCACGACCAGGTCGGCGTTGATGCCGTTGGTGATGAAGGTCTTCTGGCCGTTGACGACGTAGTGGTCGCCCTCGCGCCGGGCGGTGGTCCGCACGCCCTGCAGGTCGCTGCCCGCGCCCGGCTCGGTCATCGCGACCGCCGTGATCAGCTCCCCGCTCGCGAACCCGGGCAGCCAGCGGGCCTTCTGCTCGTCGTTGGTGATGTCGACGAAGTACGGCGCCATGACGTCGTTGTGCAGCGAGAAGCCGAGACCCGAGGCCCCGATCCGGATGATCTCCTCGACGATCACGGCGTTGTACCGGAAGTCGGTGATCCCCGCCCCGCCGAACTCCTCCGGCACCCCGAAGCCGAACATCCCGATCTCGCCGGCCTTCTTCCACAGCTCGCGGGGGACGATGCCGTCCTTCTCCCACTGGTCGTGGTGGGGCGCGACCTCCCGGGCCATGAACTCGCGCACGGTCTCGCGGAAGAGGTCGTGCTCCTCGTCGAAGAGGTCTCGCTGCATTGACTGCCTCCAGCAGGGGTGTCCGGTCTCGGCAGCGACCAGAATACGATTCTGTTACCTGGAGGTACAGGAGGTTGGGGACTTCGCTGCCGGAGCTTGGAACGTGCCGAGATCACAACTCTGTGACGGTCGCCTGTGGGTCTTGTCATCTCCCTGCTGGAGGAGGTCGCGGGGCAGTACGATCCGGGCCTAGTTGTGGTGAGATGACCAGATTTTGACCAGGTCCTGGCATACGGGAGTGTTGCGGTGTTTCGGTGGAGATCTGGACTCCGTGGGACGGTCGCGGCTTCCGTCATGGGTGTGACGGTCGGCTCCCTGGTCGTCCTGTCCAGCTCCCAGAGCCTGGCGGAGACCGACAACTACATCTCGGATTTCTTCTGCTCCGCAGAAGACCCTCCTGGCAATAATCCCACCAGTCAGATGGTTCCGGCGGGCGCCAAGGTCCCGGTCACGGTCTCGATTCCGAAGACGGTCCCGATCGGCCAGCCGCTTGAGCTCAAATGGACCTTGGGGGATTCCCCTTTCAAAGCCCCAGGTGATTTCGAGCCCAAGGCCAAGGTCATCGCCAGAGGCAGCGCCGGGATATCCGACTACTGGAGCGGCGTGGGGACACTTGACTCCATGGGCGAGCTCGTCGTGGACAAGGCGCTGCAGAACGGCAAAAGCCTGGCCCTTCCCGCTCTGACGCCGGGCTCGTACATCGTCGGCAAGGAAGGCGAGATCAAGGTAACACCCAGGAGTCTCACGGTTCAGTTCGTCCCGCCGGAGCTCGTTTCCGTGGTCAACGACAGCGTTGTGGGGACTGGGGATCAACAGATCGATTACCAGAATGACGGCTGGGGTCATAGCGTTGATCGTAAGGTCGACGATATCGAAAAAGATGTTCACCACAGCACTTCTGGCAATGCCGAGGTTAGCTTCCAGTTCACGGGAACGGGCGTCGAGTACATCACCGAGCGCGACGACGATATGGGGAAGGTGGAGGTGGCCATCTACCGGGGTGGCGAGACGACTCCCATCTCCGATCCGAACGTGGTGGACGCCTCCAAGGAGGCGGATGAAGTCACTCCGGTTCCCGCGGAAGTGAAGCGGACCAAGCAGACCCTCTGGTCGGTGAACGGGCTGAAGTACGGGACGTACAAAGTCGTCCTGAAGAACAAGTCGCCCGACAAGTACATGATCGTTGACGCTTTCCGCGTGCTGCGGGAGCCGAAGCCCGAGCTCTACACCCACGTGCGCGACTACAACGCGATCTGCAGGCCTTCCAAGACCACAACGGCCACCGTGAAGGTGGAGAAGGCGTCGGCCAGCCCTTCCCCGTCGCCGACCACCACGACCCCCACGCCCAAGCCCACCGTCACGGTGACCGCCACCCCCGGCGGGACCGCCACGGCCAAGCCGACCATGACGGTGACCGCGACCGTCACCCCCACGCGGGCGACGCCCACCACCCCCCAGGTCACCAGAGTCCCCCGGGGCGGCGCGGACACCGGTGTCGGACCTGAGGACGAGCGGTCGGGGATGGGCCTGGTCGGGCTCGGGTCGGTGATGGTGTTCGGCAGCGCGATGGGCGGTGTGATGCTCAGGCGGCGTCGCGCGGCGCACGCGCGCGGCCGGAGCTAGCGGGAGCGTCCGGGGATGTATCCAGGGACTCCGCACGGCGGTGCGCCGGACCCCTACCGGGGGCATCCGGCGTACCAGGGCCGCCCGGGTCCGTACGGACAGCCGGGCCACCCGGGCCATCCCGGTCAGCCGGGCCACCCGGGTCAGGCCCCTCCGCCCAAGACGAAGCGGGGCGCGCTGCTCCCGGCCCTGCTGGTCGCCGGATCGCTCGGCGGGGTCGGCGCGATCATGGCCGGGCTGCTCACCTACTTCGCACCGCCCTCCGAGGAGGAGATGTACGGCCCGCCGGTCCCGCAGGCGAACGCCACCGCACAGGCGGCCAGTCCGCCGCCGGGCCAGCCCCAGGCCGTGGCCCCGGAGCAGCAGCCCCCGGTCCAGGATCCGGCCCAGAACCCGGTCGCGCAGCCCGACCAGGTCGGTCCGGGCGGGCTGGACACGCCGCTGACCGCCGCCGCGCCCACCGCGCCGCCCCCGCTGCCCGTCGTGATGCCGCCCGAGCCGCTCAAGAGCACCGGGGTCGTCCCCCGGAAGCTGGCCATCTCGAAGATCGGCGTGATGACCACGCTGACGCCCCTCGGGGTGGACGCCAGGCAGCGGGTCCAGACGCCCCCGCTGAGCAAGCCGGGCCTGGCGGGCTGGTACCGGTACGGCCCCATCCCCGGACAGCAGGGCCCCTCGGTCGTGCTCGGCCATGTCAACGCCAACGGCAGGGCGGCCGTCTTCAGCCGCCTGCGGGAGCTGAGGCGCGGCGACAAGATCAAGGTGTCGCGCTCGGACGGGGCCGTCGTGGAGTTCACCGTCGACGGCGTCGAGCAGGTCAGCAAGAGCGCCTTCCCGTCCCGGCGGGTCTACGGCAACACCGGCGAGGCCACGCTCCGCCTGATCACCTGCGGTGGCGTCTACAACTCCAAGACCCGCCACTACACCGACAACATCATCGTCTACGCCACCCTGTCGGCCACCCGCCGCACCTGACCCCCGCACCCTCAGGTGTAACCGCCGGGGAGCGCGTCAACGGACCGCTGCGACGGTGCTGCCCCATCGGTGGTCGGCCGGTGAACCGGTCCGCCCGGCCGCGGAACCCATCCGCCACAGCAACATCCGGGCCACCGCATGGACCAGGTCCGGGTCGTGGGTCAGCACGAAGTCCACGCTGTCTCCCGGGCCGGGCCGTACGCAGAGCGCGGCCGTGCCCTGCGGGCCCACCACGGCCAGTGCCGTCTCGGCATCGGCCGGCCCGGTCACCGGCACCGCCCGTACCGGATGCGGATCCGCACCGGCCAGAGCGGGGCCGGAGATACCGACGAAGGCGGCCGTGCCGGCCAGCGACGCGAGGCGGGGCAGCCAGGAGCGGCCGACCACCGGATCCGGGTACGCGCCCAGCACCAGGGAGTACGGGCCGGCGTTCGATGCCAGAGACAGCAGGTACTCGATCAGCCCGTCGATCGTCCGCTGGTCGCCGGCGCGGCTGCGGTGCCGTGCCGAGGCCACGTTGAACGGGGTGCCGGACGGCAGGTGCAGCTCCGGACGGGGTGAGCGCAGCCGGGTGGAGTGGTGCACCGGCAGGCCGGAGATCGCGCTGAGCGGAGCGGGCCGCCCGAACAGCCAGCCCTGACCCCAGCGGGCACCCAGCGCCTGCGCGGTGAGCAGGTCCTCCTCGGTCTCGATGCCCTCGGCCAGGACCACCGCCCCGCACCGTTCGGCGTGCGCGCTGACCATCGCGGCGGTCTCGACGGTGTGCCGCGCGTGCGGGTTGCGCAGCAGGTGCATGTCGAGCTTGACCACCTCCGGCTCGACCAGGGGGAGGAAGGCCAGTGAGAGAGGGTCGGCCCCGACGTCGTCCAGGGCGAGCGCGCCGCCGGTCTGGTGCACCTGGCTGGCGATGGCCAGCAACGCCGCCGGATGCGACGCCAGCGCCCGCTCGGTGAACTCCAGCACGGTCCGGTACGGCCGCTCCGAATTGATCACATCCACCAGTTCGGGGGTGAACGGATGGCTCAGCGCGGCCGGTTCGGCGTTGATGAAGAGCAGCGGTGGCGCCCCGTCCGGCGCGTCACGGGCGATCTCCATCGCCCGTGTGGCGCAGAGCTGGTCGAGCAGCGGCAGCAGCCCGGCCCGGGTGGCCGCCGTGAACAGGGCGTCCGGGAACTCGACCGGCGAGCCGGCCGGGCCGCGCGCCAGCGCCTCGGCGCCCACCACGGTTCTCGTGGCAAGGTCGATGATCGGCTGGTACAGCGGGAAAACGGCGTGCTCGGCGAGCACACGCGGGATGAGCGCGTCCGGCTCGTCGTACGGGTTCCAACCGCTCCGTGTCGGTTCCATGCCGCTCCAATCCAGCGAATGACGTCTGCCCATCGGCGCTACGTCCATCGGCGCCGTGCGGCCGGAGGTGAGGGTTCCTCTCCGACGCCTGTGCCGGGCGGTCCTTGCCGGCATGACCGTACGGCGGGCGGGTAGCCGGAACGGGTGAGATTCGACGACTGGTTCCTCACCGCCGAGGAGCGGGACAATCCGGCTACCAAGCTCCACGCCTGGACGACCGGGAACCTCGTGCGCCCGCTCATCCACGGCGCCGCCTACTACGCCGAGCTGAAGGCCCGCGTGGACCGCCTCGGCAAGAACGACCTGCTGCTGTTCGCCGACTGGCGCGGAGACCCCGACGAGCTGCTCACCGAGGACGGTCCGGGGGTCGCGCAGGTGATGGCGCAGGCGGCGGCCAGAGGGGCCCTGGTCAGGGGGCTGATCTGGCGCTCGCACCTCGACTGGCTGCGGTTCTCCTCCGAGGAGAACCGGCACCTCGGCGAGGACGTCGAGGCCGCCGGCGGCCAGTGCCTGCTCGACACCCGGGTACGGCCGGGCGGGTCGCACCACCAGAAGTTCGTCATCCTGCGCCACGACGAGGACTCCGCCGAGGACGTGGCCTTCGTCGGGGGCATCGACCTGTGCCACAGCCGCCGCGACGACGCCGAGCACCGGGGGGATGGGCAGACCGTGGCCATGCCGCGGGCGTACGGCGACCGGCCGCCCTGGCACGACGTCCAGGTGATGATCCAGGGCCCGGCCGTGGGCGAGGTGGAGAAGGTCTTCTGCGAGCGCTGGCAGGACCCCGCCCCCGAGACCCGCCATCCGATCAAACGGCTCCGCGACCACTTCGCGCGGATGGACGACGAGCCGCCGCTGCCCGACCCGGGGCCGCCTCCCGAGCCCGTGGGGACGCACGCCGTACAGCTCCTGCGGACCTACCCGCACCGGCGCAGCGCCTACCCGTTCGCGCCGCAGGGGGAGCGGAGCGTGGCCAGGGCCTACCACAAGGTGCTGCGGGCGGCGCGCTCGCTGGTCTACCTGGAGGACCAGTACCTGTGGTCCACCGAGGTGATCGAGCCCTTCGCCGGGGCGCTGGAGCGGGAGCCGGAGCTCCGCATGATCATCGTTGTCCCGCGCCACCCCGACCAGGACGGCTGGCTCGCCGGGCCCGCCAGCCTGATCGGCAGGGCCGACGCGCTGGCCAGGCTGCAGGAGGCGGGCGGGGACCGGATCGCGGTCTACGACCTGGAGAACCACGCGGGCACGCCGGTGTACGTGCACGCCAAGGTGTGCGTGGTCGACGACGTGTGGGCGTCGGTCGGCTCGGACAACGTCAACCTGCGGTCGTGGACCTACGACTCGGAGCTGAGCTGCGCGGTGATCGACGAGGAGCCCGACCCGCGCCCGCCGGCCGGAGCCCGCAGGTTCGCCCGGGAACTGCGCCTCGACCTGGCCGCCGAGCACCTGGACCGAGACCCCGGCGACGTGGACGACCTGTGCGACCCCGTGGTCACCTTCGACGCGTTCGCCGAGTCGGCGGAGCGCCTGGAGAGGTGGCACCGCGACGGCTGCCGGGGGCCGCGGCCGCCGGGACGGCTGCGCCCGCACGCGCCGCCGAGGCTGGGCCGCCTGCGCAGGGTGCTGGCCGCGCCGCTGTACCGGATCGCGGTGGATCCCGACGGCCGCCCGCCCGCCCTGCGCCGCTCGAAGAACTTCTGACACCGGCGCCCGTTCCCGCCGGCCGGCGGTCTCCGGGGCCAGGCGGTCACGCCTGTACGGGCTCCGGGAGCTTCGCCGAGGCGCCGGTGCGGGTCTCGACGCCGAAGAAGACGACCGCGACGACGGCCAGGACCAGCGGGACCGCGCCGAGGAGCGCGGTGGCGCCGATCGAGGGGACGGTGAGCCCGGCGACCAGGACCGCGGTGACCGCGACGCCGCCGAACTTGCCGACGCCCGCCGACAGGCCCGAGCCCCGGGAGCGGATCCGCGTCGGGTAGACCTCCGAGCTGTAGGCCGCCAGCACCGCGGCGATCGTGGCGGTGCCGACGATCGGCCCGGCGAGCAGCACGTACAGCCAGGTGCCGTCCTGCGCCAGCGTCTCACCGGCCACGGAGAAGGCGAGCAGAGCCGCTCCCACCAGGGCGGTCAGCACGATGATGGTCTTCTTCGCGCTCCACAGCCCGTACATCGCGGCGGCGACGAAGACCAGCGGCAGGCCCAGCAGGGCCGAGTCCCGCAGGGCCCGGTCGGCCGCTTGCTGGGCGAGGCCCAGCTTCTGCAGGTTGGACGGGATCCAGAGCTGGAAGCCGTAGGTGACCAGGCCGATGCTCAGGCCCAGGATCACCACCGCGAGGCTGAGGCCGGCGAACGGCCTGCGGAACAGCGGGCCGTAACCGCCGCTGTCGCCGGCGCCGGCGTGGGCGTCCTCCTCGGCGGGCACCTGCTCGATCTCGGCGTCGGCCGCCTCGGCGGAGCCGTACCGGACCATGATGGCCCGCGCCTCGGCCTCGCGGCCGTGGGCCAGCAGGAAGCGGGGCGACTCGGGGATCCAGCGGTTCAGCAGGATGAGGAGCACGCCGGTGGGCATGCCCAGCAGCCACAGCGCCCGCCACGAGTAGAGCGGGATGAGCTCCGACGACAGCCAGCTCGTCAGGACGTACGCCAGGGCCAGGTTGCCGCCGATGAGGACCATGACCCAGCCCCGGTGGCGGCCGGGGATCGTCTCGGCCAGCAGCGAGAAGGTGATGGGCAGCATGCCGCCGGCGGCGAGCCCCATCATCATGCACATCGCCAGGTTCCAGCCGAAGGACGGCATCGCGCCGCAGACCGCGGTGGTCACGAACATCACTCCGGCCAGGAGGATGGCCGACCGGCGGCCGATGCGGTCGCCCAGCCACCCCCACAGGAACGATCCAAGAACCGTGCCGGTGAGCCCGAACAGCGGCAGGAGGGCGACGGGCAGGTCGCCGTCCGGGTTGAGGACCGACTTGAGGCCGTACTCCTTGCCCATGCCGGGGGCGACGAACGCCAGCGTGATCGGCTTCATCGCGTCGATGGTGACGGCGGCCGTCATCACGAGGATCAGCCCCAGGTGCGCGGGGCGCAGCCTGGCGTCGTCCTTGACGCGGATGCGCCGCTCACCCGCCTGCCTGGCGGCCTTCAGGTCACGCGGGACCAGCCCGTACGCGGTCACCGCCAGCCCGACGACGATCAGGCCCATGCCGACCATCATCGGCATGTCCATCGGCATGCCCGCCATGTGGTATCCCATGTCCGCGGCGTGCAGGTACATCGGCAGGTGCAGGGCCACTCCCGCCACACAGGCGAGGAATCCGGTCCAGAAAGCGAGCGGATGGGCGAAGTCGATGCCGCCCACGGGCCGTGTGCTCATGAGTTCCCTCGGGATCGCGGTCGTCAGGGGGTTGCGGACATCCGCAGATGAGGACTCAGTATGACCCTTACTGCGGGATGCCTGTGGATTTGATGCGTGTTGCACCGTTTTGGTTCGTCACACAGCTCACCATCCGCCACTTGCGACTCGCTTGAGCCTCAGACGACCCGCCCGCCGCGCAGCCGCCACTGCACGAAGAACACCCGTATCGGGCCGTTGACGAACAGCCACTGGCCGATCCAGACGAACCCGAACATGACCGCGAACGTGGAGAAGGCGACCGGACCGGGGACGCCGGGGATCATGCCGAGGTCCAGCAGGACCCAGACGAGCAGGCCCTCGGGGACGATCGTGAGCAGCCCGAAGATCGTCGGCCAGTCCTTGTCCCAGCGGAACTGCATGAGCAGGTGGTAGACGAGCTCCCAGCCCAGGCCCAGTACGGCGACCGCGAGGAGGATGAGGTACGCGGTGGCGTACGTCCGGGCCGGGGAGCCGGTGGTGCCCGGCAGCACCGGGACGACCAGCGCCGTCAGGACCACGCCGACGGTGGCGAGCAGGAAGATCCGGGTCTGGAGACGGCCGGCGAGGGTGGGAATCACGGCTGACGCTCCTCGGAGCAGGCGGGTCGGATCGGGAGGGCAGGACGGACCGGGCGAGAGGGGTCAGACGGGGCGGCCGGTGACCCACTTGAGCCACTGGCCGAACGACCGCGCCGGACCGAGGTCGGCGCAGAACCCGCGCCGGGCGAGGTCGGCGGCGATGTCCAGCGCGGCGGTCTGCATGCCCAGGAAGCTGTCCACGGCCGGGAAGTGGTTGCCGGCCACGGCCGCGCCGGAGGCGTACAGCGCGCCGCCCCCGCTCGCCGTACCGGTCACCTCGAAGTTCTCCCCGACCGCCAGACGGCCCGCGCCGTTGCGCCGCGCGCCGCCGTGCTCCAGCAGGTCGGCCAGGACCCGGTGCTCGGGCATGTCGGCCTCCAGCCCGGTGCAGTCGATGATGAAGTCCGAGACGTAACGGCCGTACCCGCCGTCGTTGCTGCTGGTGTGGCTGACCAGCCGGCCGTCCGGGGCCGGCTCCACCTTGTCGACCACGGCCTGGATCGGGTGGTACCAGTTGCCCTGGCGGCCCTGGCGCATCTGCTCCTGCCAGCGGCGCAGCTTCGGCGTGGTGGTGCCGCCGACGGCCTTGGCCAGCGCCGCCCGCTTCTCCCCCTCCAGCCGGCGGAACTGCGCCTTCAGCTGGCCGCCGAAGGCGGACTTGGGGAAGGTGAACGCCTGGTAGGCCCAGCCGTCGCCGCCGGGGCGGCGCATCCACGGACCCGAGCCGTGCGGCCCGGTCACGAACGTGCGGAACATGTGCACGATCTGGGTGTGCAGGCCGTACCGCTCCCGGTCGTCCATCAGGCGCTGGAGCACGCGCGAGGCGACGATCCCGGCGCCCCGCACCACCACCGTGCCCGGCCGCTTCTTGAGGGACTCGTAGACGTGCTCGTGCGGCTCGTAGGCGTTGACGACGCGGTGGTAGTCGTCGTAGGTCTCCCGGAAGCGCTGCAGGTCCTCCAGGAACTTCAGGCCCGGGTAGCCGACCGCCAGGTGCACGTACTGCGAGCGGATCGCCACCCGCTTGGTGGGCGCCGTCCCGGCGGGCGGGGTGAGGAGCGTGAAGTAGCCGCCCCCGGCCCGGCGGCGGACCATCCTCACCTGGCCCTTGGCGAGCATGTCCCAGTAGGAGATCCGGTCGGCCTCACGCTTGACCGTGGCGAAGACCGTCGCGGCCCTGGGGCTGAAGAAGTCGGTGAGGATCGGTTCCACCAGGACCTGCCAGAGCAGCTTCGGCGACCTGTCCTGCCACGCCTCGTGGACGGCGTACGACGGGAAGCCCCAGATGTTGTCCGGCCGGGCCCCGGCGTCGGAGCGGATGCGCTCCCCGGGAGGGAGCTGGGAGGCGCGGGTGAGGTACTCCCACGTCTGCCATGGAGTGTCGCTGTTCGACAGCACCTTGATCGACGACGTCGGGACCCCGCAGATCCGCAGCACGTCGGTCATGATGAAGGAGCCGAGCCCGCCGCCCACCGAGACGAACGGGACGTCGTGGACCGGGATGCCCGCCTCGTGGAGCATCCCGTCCTGCCAGAGCGACGTGCCGAGAAGCCGAGGGGTGAGATCGTTGGGTTGCTGGGCCACTGACACGCGACGTCCCCCATGGCGCGACTCCGGGCAGATTGCGCAGCACCTTATCCCAGAAAAGGGCGACTTGCGCATATTCGTCGCATACCTGCGGGAACGGTCCAAACGGCGGCGCGGGCTGGGTCAGTCGCGGCAGAGCTCCTCGGCGACCAGCCCGGCGCCGATCCCGAGCAGCCAGATGTCCTTGGCCAGGGCCATGCCCTGGTGGGTGGGGCGCAGGCCGCCCTCCTGGCGCATGCCCGGTGTCTTGAGGTAGAGCCCGAGCAGCCCGCCGGCGAAGGCGGTGAGCGCGGCGCCCGCCAGCATCGACGGCACGACCGGGATGATCAGCGCCGCGCCGATGGCGATCTCCGCCCTGGAGAGCAGCCTGGCGAAGTCCTCCGGGTCCATGTCCTTCAGGAACGGGTAGGCGCCCGCCGCCATCCCGTGGAGCTGGGCCGCGGTCTCCTTGTCGGCGGAGGCCTTGGTCAGGCCCGAGTTCAGGATGAGCGCGCCGGCGGCGAGCCGGGCCGGAAGCTGGTGCGGGCGGGCCGGGAGCCTCATGGTTCCTCCAGGGTCGACGGGACCGGGACCAGGCTCTTTCCCCGTTCTCCGCCGGGCCACCCAGGGTTGATCATCCGTTGGAGATGATCAGGCCCACTGTTGGAGGACCGGATACGGCCTCAGCCGTACAGCGTGGCCAGGTCCACCAGGAGAACCCGGGGGTCCGCCGCGGCCACGGCCCTCAGCTCGGCGTCGAACTCGGCACCGCCGTAGCAGGTCAGGACGGTGCCGGAGGTGTCGTATCCCTTGACGCTCAGGAGGTCACGAGCCCGCCGCAGCCGCTCCAGGTGGCGCAGCCCCATCGGCCTGTCCCACTTGCACTCGCCGAGGGAGAGCACTCTGCGTTTCTCTCCGGGGAGGGCGGCCGACAGCACCGCGACGTCGATCTGGATCTGCGTCCGGTTGACCGGGTCGGGCACCACCCCCTCGGCGACCTCTCCCGGCAGCTCGCCGAACACCTCCGGTCCCGCGTCCAGCGCCCACTCGCGGCACAGCCACTCGAAATGAGGGCCCACCACCTGGGAGAGGAAGGTGGCCTGGGAGTTGTTCCACGCGGCGACGTGGTTCCCGCGCTCCAGCCGGGTCCACTCCCTGCGCATGACGGCCTCGTAGAAGGTGATCAGCGGTTCGGAGATGCGGAAACTGGAGCGCCTGCCGTGGAACGGGTCGATCTGACGCGTGATCAGCCCGGCGTCCTCCAGCACGGTGAGCGGGTGCGCGATCTCGGTGGCCTTCCGGCCGATGTGACCGGCGATACCGCCTCTGGTGGTGTTTCCCGAGGCGATGGAGCCCAGCACGGAGTTGTAGAGCGCCGGTTCCCTGATGTCGGCCTCCTCCGCCAGCAGGTACCGGGCCTCTCGGAACAGGGGCACGCTCGGGTTGAGCACGGTCCGCGTGACCCAGTCGTCGAAGTCGCCCACGGAGGCCGGAACGTCCTCCCGCACGAACGCGTGCCGGTAGGCGGGTGTGCCGCCGACCACGGAATGCACGAGGACGGCGAGCCGGGGATCGTCGATGCCCCAGAACCGCGCGGCCGTACGGTAGTCGAAGGGCCTGATCACCAGTTCCAGGGCCGCTCTTCCCCGGAGGGGGGCGTTTCCCGAGAGCAGCCGTCCCATCACCGACATGGCGGAGCCGCACAGGAGCAACCGGGCCTCGCTGCCCCGGTGCGCCCAGCCCCGCGGGTCCAGGGCTCGCTGAACCAGCGAGGGGATGGACCCGTGGGCCTTGATCAGGTAGGGGAACTCGTCGATGACGACGACGCCTCGGGGCACGGTCTCGAAGAGAACGCGCAGGGCGTCGTCCCAGTTCTCCAGCGCGTACGGTGCCCGGCCACCGGTGTGGTCGGCCAGCGCGGCTCCGAACTCGCGCAGCGAGTCGGCCGAGGTGGCCTCCTGGGCGGTGAAGTGGAAACCGCCGGTCGCCTCGGCGAGGGCTTCGAGAAGGTAGGTTTTTCCCTGCCGCCGTCTGCCGCTCACAACGCCCAGGCGGACGTGGGGGCTGGCCGACCCGGCGAAGGCGACCAGTTCGGACCATTCGGCGGCCCGGTTGAAGACCCGCTCCGGCTTCTCGATCATTGGCGACCTCGGATGTAATCGTAGTAGTTATAAGTGTACTAGTTACTAGTACACTTATAACTGATGAGAGGTGAGTCGGCCGGTGTGCCGAGGCTTTTTCGGACGCTCGGCTTCCTTGGGGTTGAACACCCTGGGGCGGGAGGGAATTTATGCCCGTTTTGCCGACGGGCTCCCGCTTCTTGGCGGGGCTTCATAAGATCTAGGGCGGACCGTGACCATCGGCTGGAATCGTGGGTAGTGCCCAGGCCGGTCAACCGCACCGAAACGGAGAGAGACCGTGCTGAAGTCCAAGACGCGACGGCGCGTCATGGCCAAGACGGCGACCATCGCGGCAGTGGGCATGGGTGTCCTCTTCGGTGCCGTCCCGGCGCTCGCCTCCATGGTGACGGCGCCCAAGCCCGTGACCTACACCTGCACGGGGGCCGGCAGCGCACCGGCCACCTACAAGTTCCAGATGGACCTGACCGGCCCGGCCGCGCCGACGCCGAGCTCCACGGTCGTCGCGACCTGGAGGATCGGCACCGCTGCGCCGATCGTTACCGCGCCCTCGGCGATCCCCAACACCGAGAGGCTCGTCGTCAGCGGCGACGTGGTGATCAGCGCCAGCCCCACGATCGTCCCCTCGGAGCTCCGCTCCGTCGCGGCCACGGCCCCCGCCGCCGCGATCACGCAGGGCGCCGCGCTCCAGCCGCCCAACCTGCTGATCACGATGACCCCGACGGCGACCGGCGTCATCGCCGTCCAGCCGGACGCCTTCGACCTCTACCTGGTCCCGGCGACCGGGACCGAGAACGGCGCCGGGGGCGAGCTGCTCACCTGCACGGTGTCCGCCACGGCGGAGGCAGCGGCGGCCGCGCTGCTGATCACGGTGAAGCCGACGACCGCCTCGACGGGGACCCCGACGAACACGAGCACCGGGACGGCGACGCCGGCGCCGACGAACACCGCCACCGCGTCGGTGAAGCCGACGATCACCGTGTTCGAGACCGTCACGGCGAAGCCCTCCAGGACGCGCCAGATCGACAGAACCCCCGACGGCGGGGCGTCCACCGGCGGGGGAGGCGACGCCGGGCCGGACGCCCGGGTGATCATGCTGAGCGGAGCGCTCATGGTCGCGGGAGCGGCGGTCGGCGGCCTGGTGCTGCGACGCCGTACGGCCTCCAGGGGCTGACCGGGGAAGGCGACCGGGACGGCCGGCGGACAAGACGATCGGGGGAGAGAAGATGACCGGGGCAAGGGGATGACCGAGGCAGGGCAATGACCACGCCCACACCGGACGGCCGGCGGCCGGGCCCTCCCGCGCCGGGCGGGGCCCCCGCCGGGCCCGCGCAGCCGTACCGGCAGCCGCCCGTCCGCCCGCGGCAGGGGCGCCCGCAGGCGGTCCCCGGGCTGCCCGGATATCCGGGCCCGGCCTACCTGCCCGCGCACCCGCAGCCCGGCTATCCGCTCCCCGGCCACCCGGGCCCGCCGGATCCCGGCTACGACGACCCGGCCGGCGGCGGGCGGGTGCTGCGGTCGGTGCTGATCCTCGCGGCGATCGCCGGGGTGGTGACGGTGCTGGTCGGGGTGTTCTACCTGCTGGCCTCGCCCGAGCAGTACGGCCTGGCCGACGATCGGGTCGCGCTGCCGCCGCGCGCGCAGAACCCGGCGGGAGCCGGGGAGCCGTACTTCTCGGCCCCTCCGACCGTGCCGCCGCCGCAGCCGACCGTCCCGGCGGCCCCCGCGATGCTGCCCTCGACGCCGAAGCGCCTGGTCATCCCGAGGCTCGGCGTCAGCGCGCCGATCAGGTCCGTCGGGCTGGACGCGAAGGGGGCGATCCAGGTGCCCCCGGTGAACAACGCCAACCTCGTCGGCTGGTTCCGGGAAGGACCCACGGCGGGGGAGGCGGGACCGGCGATCATGCTGGGGCACAAGGACACCCGGTCGGGAGGCGCGGTGTTCAGCCGCCTCGGCGAGATCCGCAACGGCGACGTCATCGAGGTGCACCGGCAGGACGGCGTGATCGCGGTGTTCACCGTGGGCGGGCTCGAACAGGCGGAGAAATCGGTGTTCCCGACGCAGCGGGTGTACGGCGAGTCGCCCGACCCCCAGCTTCACCTGATCACGTGCGGCGGGGTCTACGACCGGCTGACCGGCCACTACACCGACAACGTCATCGTCTACGCGACGATGACGGGCACGCGGCGGGCATGAGCGCGGACACGCTCCCCGGCGCGGAGGAGACGGGGAAGGCAGGACGCCCGGCGCAGACCGGGGCGGGAGGGGCCGGCGAGGCGCTCCCGGCAGCCGCGGGGCTGCCGTGGCGGCGGCTGCACGCGCTGGTGCTGGGCGCGGTCGTCACGGTGGCCGCGACCGCCTACGCCGTCCTCGGCCTGGTCAAGCTGAACACCTTCCGGGCGAGCACCTTCGACCTGGTCATCTTCGACCAGGCCGTGCGCGGTTACGCGGGCTTCGGGCCGCCGCTGGAGCCCTCGGTCGGCATGTACTACGGCCGGGGTATGGATTTCGTCCAGCTCGCCGACCACTTCTCGCCGATCGTCGCCGTCCTGGCGCCGCTGTACTGGATCCACGACGGGCCCCAGACGCTGATCGTCGCCCAGGCGGTGCTGCTGGCGCTGGCCGCGATCCCGATCTGGCGCTACGCGGAGCGGCGCCTCGGCGCGTCCTGCGCGCACCTGGTCGCGGTGGCCTACGTGGTGTCGTGGCCGGTCGCGCAGGCCGCGGGGTTCGACGTCCACGAGGCGGCCTTCGTCCCGCTGCTGAGCGCGATCATGATCGAGCGGTTCGACGCCGGCCGGATGGCGCCCGGCGCCCTGGCCGCGTTCGGCCTGCTGCTGGTCAAGGAGGACATGGGCCTGCTCGTCGCGGGCTTCGGGGTCTACCTGTTCGTCACCCGGCGGCGCTGGGAGGGCACGGCGTTCGTGCTGTTCTCCCTCGGCGCGCTGATGATGGTCCGCAACGTCCTCATGCCGCTGGCGGGTTCGGGCGAGGCGGGCTTCCACTGGGCCTACGGCAGGTGGGGGGCGACCCTGGGCGAGGTGTTCCTGGGCCTCGCGCGCGACCCCCTCGGCGCGCTCTGGCAGGTGGTCAGCCCGGAGATCAAGGTCGACACCCTCGCCCTCCTGCTCTGGCCGGTCCTGCTGACCGCGCTGCTCTCGCCGCTCACCCTGGCCGCGGTCCCGCTGGTCGCCGAGCGGTTCCTGGGCGACAGGGCGCAGTGGTGGGGGCCCGACCACCACTACAACGCGTTCGTCGTGGCCATCCTCTTCTGCGCCGCGGTCGACGGGACGGACCGGTTGGGGAAGCTGCTGGGCAGGCGGTACGGCGGGCGGTTCGGCGGCCGGAGGCTCGGCCGCCACTGGGCGGTCGCGATCTGTGCGATAGGCATCACGCTGATCCCCAGGTTCGCGCTCGGCAACCTCGCCGAGTGGTCCTTCTACGAGGGCGAGCCGCACGTCGCGGCGGCCCGGCAGGCGGCGGCCGCGGTCCCGGACGGGGTGGTCGTCGAGGCGGTCAACCACGTCGGGCCCGCGCTCACCTCGCGGACGACGGTGCTGCTCTGGGGTGCGACGCCGTACGGCTCGCCGTGGATCGTGGCGGACGTGGGCCGGTGGAGCTATCCCTTCCCGTCCCACGACGTCCAGCGCCAGCGGGTCGACCAGGCGCTGAGCGAGGGTTATCGCAAGGTCTTCGAGCGCGACGGCTACGTCGTGCTGCACCGTGCGTCCTGAACCGCACGCGCCGCCGTCCCGAACAGCCCACTGGATCGCCATGACCCCTTCATGACCGAAAATCTGTAGTGGTCGATGTAGACATTCGGATTGCCTACGGGTAGTCTTACTGCTGTCGCAAGGGATGTTCCACGAGGGCAGAGCAGTAGGCAACACGACGGACTGCCCGGACGAACGTGGATGGCACAGATAGACGGCAGAAGGTCGGACGTGCCGGGGCCGGTGCAGTCGAAGGGCTCGGGCCGTGGACGCGCTGCCGCAGTGTTGTGAGTTCAAACAAGCAGGATGAGTGAAAGGAGTGTTGAACGCCATCGGGATCGCCCGTCGCCGACTGGGTTTCGTCGCACGGGTACCGCAGTTCCACGGATAGGACGGTGGTCTACGGTCACGCATACGCGATCCCCGCACTACCGCTCCATCGGGCGGTCACTGCGGAAATGACAGGCCGGCCAGATGGCCGGTAGATGGTGTTGAACCTCGTTCGGGCCCCGGCGCGTCATGGCGCCGGGGCCCCTGTCCGTGTCTGGAAAGGCTGTATGGATCAAGCGCAGATGACGTCGGCCGGCGGGTCGGGCCGCAGGCCCCAGAAGACGGCCGGCATCGACGAGACGGTCGGCTCCGCATCCCCCGTCACCACCGGCGAAAAACTCGACGACGAGGATTACCCCGCCTACAGCATGGGGCGTGCCGCGGAGATCCTCGGCACCACTCCGGCCTTCCTGCGCAGCCTCGGCAAGGCGAAGCTGATCGAGCCGCAGCGCTCCGAGGGGGGCCACCGCCGCTACTCCCGCTATCAACTGCGTCTGGCCGCCCGCGTCAGGGAGCTGGTCGACCAGGGCACCGCCCTGGAAGCCGCCTGCCGCATCATCATCCTGGAGGACCAGCTCCAGGAGGCCCTGCGCATCAACGCCGAACTGCGTCGTCAGGACTGACCGGCCGCCCTGCCCGGATCCGCGATCTCCCCGCCCCGGCGGGATGCCGGCGCCTGGTGCAGGGCTCCCGATCCTCCTCGCCTCCGGCCGGTTCCGGGAAGGCGCGGAGGAAAGTTCTGTTGTAACCTCCTACTGACCGAACATTGCTCGGTTTGAGTCAGGGACGGAACCCAGGAGGCACTGTGGCAGAGGCGTACATCGTCGGGGCGGTCCGTACCCCGGTCGGCAAGAAGAAGGGCGGCCTGTCCGCCGTCCACCCCACCGATCTGGCCGCGCACACCCTGAAGGCACTGGTCGACCGCACCGGAGTCGACCCGGCCGCGGTCGAGGACGTCATCATGGGCTGCGTCATGCAGTTCGGCCCGCAGAGCATGGACATCGCGCGCAACGCCTGGCTCTCGGCGGGCCTGCCGGAGAGCGTCGCCGGCGTGACCATCGACCGCCAGTGCGGCTCCTCCCAGCAGTCGATCCACTTCGCCGCCCAGGGTGTGCTCTCCGGCACCCAGGACCTCGTGGTGGCCGCGGGCGTGGAGTCCATGAGCATCGTCCCCATGGGATCGAGCATCACCGCCGCGCTGGAGAAGGGCATGCCCTTCCCCTTCGGCGAGAAGTGGGTCGAGCGGTACGGCAAGCAGGAGATCTCCCAGTTCCGCGGGGCCGAGCTCATGTGCGAGAAGTGGGACCTCAAGCGCGAGGAGCTGGAGCGCTTCGCCTACGAGAGCCACCAGCGGGCGGCCAAGGCGATCGCCAACGGCTACTTCAAGGACCAGATCGCCCCGATCAACGGAGTCGAGGACGACGAGGGCCCGCGCCCGGACACCACGCTGGAGAAGATGGCCGGTCTGAAGACCCTGCGCGAGGGCGGCCAGATCACCGCGGCCACCTCCTCGCAGATCTCCGACGGCTCCGGCGCGCTGCTGATCGCCTCCGAGCAGGCGGTCCGCGACCACGGCCTGACCCCGCGCGCCCGCATCGTCACCCTGGCGCTCACCGGCGACGACCCGGTCTACATGCTGACCGCGCCGATCCCGGCGACGCAGAAGGCGCTCAAGAGGGCCGGCCTGTCGATCGACGACATCGACGTCACCGAGATCAACGAGGCGTTCGCCCCGGTCCCGCTGGCGTGGCTGAAGGAGATCGGCGCCGACCCGGCCAAGGTGAACCCGAACGGCGGCGCGATCGCCCTGGGACACCCGCTCGGCGGCACCGGCGCGATCCTGATGACCAAGCTCCTGCACGAGCTGGAGCGCACCGGCGGCCGGTACGGCCTGCAGACGATGTGCGAGGGCGGCGGCCAGGCCAACGTCACCATCATCGAGCGGCTCTAGGAGAACCTCCGGAGCCCGGCGGCTCCGGATCCGGGTCGCCCAGGACGACGGGCGGCGCCGGGGCTGGCGGGCTCTCGGCGCCGCCCGTTGCACGCGGGGAGGCGGGCGCCGCGGTCCGCCCGTGAGAGGGCGGACGTCGCCGTCCGTGTGCGGGAAGGTGGACGCCGCGGCCCGCGTAGTGGGCGCGGGCCGCGGCGTCCCCTCTTCAGCGGCCGCCCTTGCCGGGGATCCGGCGCGGCTGCTGGGTCGGCCTCACCGGCAGGTGCGGTCTGGGCATCTGCCGGGGCACTGGCGGCATCGACCGCTCGGGGAGCGGGAGATCGTGGTTCTTGCCGGGGGTGCTCTTCCCGGAACGCTTCTTGCCTGAGCGGATTCGCATATGGGACTCCTCGAAGATCTGTGACGACGCGGCGCCGCGGAGGGCCGTGCCGGAGAACTCAGCTACCGCGTCAGACGGAACGGGGCCGGAAAGCTGAGTGCGGGCGGATCAGCACAGGGCTGATCGACGCCTGCTCTTAGGAGTTGATCCACATGCGGTCGACGGTACGGCGCCGGCACCGGGCCGTGCAAGCCATTTGATTTCCCGCCTCCTCCATCCGGTCCGGACACCGCCTGCGCCGTCCGGACCGGCGCCGTGGGCGCGGGTACGGCGGGGCGCACGCCGTACCCGCACGTCCGCACGTCAGCGGATCGGCCGGTGCACGTTCTCGGCGCTCGACGGGCCGGGCTCGGACGCGGCGATCCACGGGCCCTCGACGGAGGCGTCGAGGATCCCCTCCTCCAGGAAGCCGTAACGGCCCTGGAGCAGGTAACCCGCCAGCCGCACGTCCCGGTCGTCGGTGTTGTCCCAGAGCCGGTCGAACAGCGCGTCGGCGCGCAGCCGCGCCTGGTGGCAGAAGGTGTCGGCCAGCTCGGCGGGTTTGTGCCCCAGCTCGGCGGCGTCCTCGTGGGCGCGCACGCACGTCGCGGTGATCGCGAACAGCTCGGCGCCGATGTCCACGATCCGGCCCAGGAAGCCCTGCCTGTGCTCCAGCCGCCCCTGCCAGCGGGACATGCCGTAGAACATGGACCGGGCGAGCTTGCGGCTGGTCCGCTCCACGTAGCGCAGATGCCGGGCGAGCGGGCCGAACTCGCCGTAGGCGCCGGGCCGGTTGCCCGTCCCGGTGACCAGAGTGGGCAGCCAGCGGGCGTAGAACCCGCCGGCCCGGGCGGCCGCGCGGGCCTTGTCACGGCCCTTCACCGAGGGGTCGATGACGTCCCCGGCCGCCGCCAGGTGCGCGTCCACCGCCTCGCGCGCGATCAGCAGGTGCATGATCTCCGTGGAGCCCTCGAAGATCCGGTTGATCCGCACGTCCCGGAGCAGCTGCTCGGCCGGGACTCCGCGCTCGCCCCGGGCGGCCAGCGATTCGGCGGTCTCGTAACCGCGCCCGCCCCGGATCTGGACCAGCTCGTCGGCGATCTTCCAGGCCATCTCCGAGGCGTACAGCTTGGCGAGGGCGGCCTCGATCCTGATGTCGTTGCTCTCGTCGTCGGCCAGGCGGCAGGACAGGTCCATCACCGCCTCCAGGGCGTAGGCCGTGCCGGCGATGAAGGCGATCTTCCGGGCCACCGCCTCGTGCTCGCCGACCGGGCGACCCCACTGCACCCGCTCCACGGCCCACTCGCGGGCGATCTTCACCGCCCACTTGGCGTTCCCCGCGCACGAGGCGGGCAGCGAGAGCCGCCCGGTGTTCAGCGTCGTCAGTGCGATCTTCAACCCCTGGCCCTCGCGGCCGATCATGTTGGCGGCCGGGACGCGCACCTGGTGGAACCTGGTCACCCCGTTCTCGATGCCGCGCAGGCCCATGAACGCGTTGCGCCGCTCGACGGTGATCCCGGGGCTGCCGGCCTCGACGACGAACGCGGAGATGCCCTTGCCCGTGCGGGCCATCACCACCAGCAGGCCCGCCACGACCCCGTTGGTCGTCCAGAGCTTCACGCCGTCGAGCACGTAGTCGTCGCCGTCGCGGACGGCCGTGGTGGCGAGCCGGGCGGGGTCGGAGCCGACATCGGGCTCGGTCAGCAGGAAGGCGGAGATCTCGCCCTTCGCGCACCGGGGCAGGAAGGCGCGCTTCTGCTCCTCGGTGCCGAACAGCTTCAGCGGCTGCGGCACGCCGATCGACTGGTGCGCCGAGAGCAGGGTGCTGACCGCCGGGCAGTAGGAGCCGGCGAGCATCAGGGCCCGGCCGTAGTAGAGGTGGCTGAGCCCCAGCCCGCCGTACTCCTCCTCGATGGTGATCCCGAACGCGCCGAGCCCGGCGAGCCCCTTGACCACCTCGTCCGGGATCTGCGCGGTCCGCTCGATCAGCGCCGGGTCCACCCGGGTGTCCAGGAACCTGCGAAGGGAGCGGAGGAACTCCTCGCCCTTCTTGGTCTCGGCGTCCGCCAGGGCCGGCGCGGGATGGACCAGGTCGAGGCGGAAGTCGCCGAGGAACAGTTGCCTGCCGAAGCTGGGCCTGGCCCACTCCTTCTCACGGGCCTGCTCGGCGACCTCGCGTGCCTTGGCGTAATCGGTCATCGTGACCTCCTCGGGCGCGGATGACTCCGACGTTACGCCTGCGGGAAAGATCCGAGAAGGCGCGGGACGGCGGGGAGCGCCACGTGCACGCCGGTGCCCGCGCCGGGAGCCGAGGTGATCCAGCAGCGGCCGCCGTGCGCGTCGGTGATGGCCTTGACGATCGACAGCCCGAGGCCGGCGCCGTCCGCCACCCGCTCCCCGCCCCGGTGGAAACGGTCGAAGGCCCGGACCACCTGCTCGCGGGACATGCCCGGGCCGTCGTCGCGGACCTCGATGAGGACGCCCCCGTCGGGGGACCGCGCGAGCCGCAGGGCGGCGACGGTCCCTTTGGGGGTGTGCGCCCGCACGTTGGCCAGGAGATTGACCAGCACCTGGCGGATCCGCGCCTCGTCCACGACGGCCGTCAACGTGTCGGGGACGTCGACGACGACCGGCATGTCCGGCTCGATCGCGGCGTGGTCCGCGCTCACGTCGCGCGCGACCGCGGCCAGGTCGGTCTCGGCCGGCTGGAGTCCCGCGCTGCGGTCCAGGCGGGCCAGCTCCAGCATCTGCCCCACCAGCTCTCCCATCCGGGTCGCCTCGTCCTCGATCCTGCCCATGACCCGGGGCAGGTCCCCGGCGCCCAGCGCGCCGGTCCGGTAGAGCTCGGCGTAGCCCCGGATCGTCGACAACGGGGTCCGCAGCTCGTGCGAGGCGTCCGCGGCGAAGCGGCGGACCCGCTCCTCCGACGCCCGCCGGTCCCGGAAGGCGCCCGCGATCCGTTCGAGCAGCAGGTTGACGGCCGCCCCGAGCCTCCCGACCTCCGATGGACCCTCGGGCATGCGGACGGACAGGTCGCCGTCGCTGGCCATGGCGTAGGCGGTGCCGGCGATCTGCGCCAGCGGGGCCAGACCCCGGTTGATCAGCGTGCGGCCGATGAGTGCCAGCAGCAGGATGAGAAGGCCGCCGGTGAGCAGTTCGGCGGCGACGAGGCGGCGAATCGGCGCGTCGACGGACTCCATCGACACGGCTACGATCACCAGCCGTTTGTGCTGCCGGCCCTCGGCCACCCGCGCCATCAGGCGGTACTCACCTGTCGGATCGAGATCGAAGCGTTCCTGCGTCGCCGCGTAGCCCCTCAGCCGATCGGTGCCCAGCCGCTCCAGCAGGTGCGGCACGACGGCGGCCTCCGGGGCGTCCCCGTTGACCAGCCGGGCCCGGCCCGAGAGGGGGAACACCGCGACCGCGTAGGTGGAACCGGTCAGCGTCTGCGAGAGCGCCCCGCCGGGGGCGGCCGCGAGCTTTCTGACGGCGGTCGCGGTGGCCGCGCGGAGCTGCCCGTCGACCCGCTGGAGCAGGTGCTCGTGCAGGACGAACACGCTCACACCGGAGAAGGTCAGCAGCAGGGTCGTGCTCACCGCCAGCAGGCCGGTGAGCAGGCGGGCGCGCAGCGACATCAGGGAACCTGAGGCGGGCGCAGCGTGTAGCCGATCCCGCGCTGGGTGTGGATCAGCGGAGGACCGAGCGGGTCGAGCTTGCGGCGCAGGTAGGAGATGTAGGTCTCGACCACCTGGGTGGGACCGCCGTAGCCCCAGACGAGCTCCAGCAACTGGCGCTTGGTCAGGACCCGGTCCCTGTTCTCCATCAGGCAGGCGAGCAGCCGGAACTCGGTGGGGGACAGGTCCACCGCGACGCCGGCCCGCCGCACCTCCCACCGGCCTTCGTCGAGCTCCAGGTCCGCCACCCGGAGGACGGTTCGATCGGGCTCCCCGACGGAGGGCGTGGTGGCCCGGCGCAGGACGGCCCGGATGCGGGCGACGAGTGCCTCGACCGAGAACGGCTTGGTGATGTAGTCGTCGCCGCCCAGAGCGAGGCCGCGTACGGTGTCGGCTGTGGTGTCCCGGGCGGTCAGGAAGATCACGGGAGTGTGCCGTCCCGCCGCGCGGATCCTGCGGCACACCTCGAACCCGTCGCCGTCGGGCAGCATCACGTCGAGCACGACGAGGGCGGGCGGATCGCGGTCCACCTCGGCCAGGGCGTCTTCGCAGGTGGTCACGCTCCGCACCAGGAAGCCGTGGAAGCGCAGAGCGACCTCGACGATGTCACGGATACCGGGGTCGTCCTCGACGACAAGAATGGACATATAGCTCACAGGGTTTCAACTCTTGCCTTATCCATCCCCTGGAATGTCCCACATCCGGCGGTGCTCCCGCGCCCGCCGGGGCGTGCGAAGCGGTGGGGGCCCGGCGCATCCCGCGGGCCCCCACCGCCCCCCGATCAGCTGCCCGGCGTCGTGGTGGGGGCCGGCTGCTCCAGGACGGCACGGTTACGCGGCACGAACACCGCGGCGGCCGTGGGGTCGGTGACGGTCGGGACTCCGATCACGAAGACGCCGTCTCCGACGACCAGCTTCGAGAGGTCCGCGGGCGCGCCGAGCCTGCGGATCCGGGTCGTCGGGTCGAGGTTCCAGTTCCGGAAGACGCCGTCCTTGCTCTTCACCGTCAGCCGGCCGTCGGCCTTGGCGGTGATGACGCCGCGCTGCCAGGTGTAGTCGATGAACGTCTTCTTGTCGCGGACGGTGGCCTGTCCGCGGAGGCCGACGACCCAGAGGTTGTAGTGGCTGCGCAGGCCGGGGCCGCGCAGCGTGGAGTCGGCCTTCAGCAGCTCGTCCGCGATCGCGGTCACCCCGGCCGGGACGGGGGCTGCCTCGGTGGCCTCCGTGGCCCAGGCGCCGGAGGTGGTCAGCATGATCGACGCCGTGATGGCCGCGGCGCCGATCGCCAGTTTTCTCTTCATGATGCTCCTTAGACGGGTGCCTCTCGGGAAGAGGTGTAGATCAGATAACCGTCTACGATTTGGATCATCAGGGGAGAATCCTGGGAATTCCCTGAGAAAGCGGCCTGCCGGCGCGGGCGGCTACCGCTGCGGGACGCGGGCCACGCAGAAGACGGTCTGGCCGAAGGGGGGCCGGATGAACCGCTCGATGAAGCGGGTGGCCGGGACGACCGTGCGGTCGTAGATCTTGACCAGGCGGGGGTCGGGGTAGCCGACGCCGCCGCGGCGGACCGCGGCCCACCAGGCGATGCCGCCGAGGAAGTTGATCGGCTTGAGCACCTCGATGTCGAGCCCGGCCTTCGAGACCGTGTTGCGCAGGGTGGCGGGGGTGTAGCGGGTCACGTGGCCGACCTTGCGGTCGAAGTCCCCGTAGAGCTGCATGTAGCCGGGGACCCAGATGACGATCCGGCCGCCGGGGAGGGTGACCGCGGCGAGCGATCGCAGAGCCTCGACGTCCTCCTCGATGTGCTCCAGGACGTTCATCATGACGACGGTGTCGACCTTCTCCCCGATGGGGATCTCGGTCGGCAGGCCGAACTGCAGCACGTCGACGTCGTCGTGGCCGGCGAAGCGCTTGTTCAGCTGCTCCACGCAGTAGGGGTCGAAGTCGCTGACCACCAGCCGGTCCAGACGGGGCCGGAACTGCTCGGCGAAGTGGCCCAGGCCCGAGCCGATCTCGAGCAGGGAGCGGCCCACGTGCGGGGCGACCATGTCGAACTCGTACTGCCGGTAGTTCTTGGCCTCATCGCCACCGAGGTGGTTCTCCAGGGCCTCGTCACCGGCCGCGGGTTGCACTACGCGGTCATACCCAGACATGCGGTTCCGTCCAGCTCGCAGAAAACCGTGGCGCGGCGGCCACGGTTACGGACAGGGCGAGTCTAGTAGCCCTTCCCCCCGGGCGGTCCCCTGAACCTTTCCCGATCTTCATCGGGGAACGCCGGGAGAAGACGATCGGCCGGGTGCGGGGAAGCGCCGGTCGCGAGGTGACTGGATCACCTTTTTTCTGGATCTATCGCTATTTCGGTCCTATGGGCGATAAATGAGGATTGCTTATGATCTTCGGCGTGCGCGGAGGAAGTTCGGCCTCATTACGAGATCAGATTTCCTCTTGAGGAGGAAGAATCCATACCCGGAAACGCCGTGCCATTCAGGCCGTGACCCTGGCCAGGTGTTATGTCTATCAGGGAAGGAGCGTGAACTGAATGACCGTCAGCGAGCCGCTTGCCCTGGTGTCCGTGGCCATGGCGGCCACCTGCCAGGGGGATTTCGCCAGGGCCGTCAGCTTGCTGGAGGAGACACAACGCCTCTGCGACGGCCGGGGTGAGCGCTGGGCCCGCGCCTACAGCGACTACGTCCTGTCCATCGCCCAGCTCGGCCTGGGCAGGCTGGAGGAGGCCGAACGGGCCGCCAGGCGGTCCCTCGAGGCCGAATGGCGCCTGCGCGAACACGCCGGGACGGCGCTGGCCCTCGACCAGCTCGCGGTGATCGCCGCGCTTCGCGGCGACGGGCGCCGTACGGCACGGCTCCAGGGCGCGGCCATGCGGCTGTGGACCGCCTCCGGGATGCACGGCCCCTGCCAGGAGGGCATGTCCGAGCCGAGGACCGTGGCCGAGCGCACCGCCCGGCAGTTGCTCGGCGACATGGCCTACGACGTGGCCTTCGCCGAGGGACGCGCCGAGGATCTCGACGACGCGGTGGCCTACGCGCTCGCCTGACGTCCCGGGAGCGGTGTGACGCCGCTCCCGGGGGGCGCCCCGCCGCGGCTCCGGCCGACCCCGGCCCGGAACCGGAGGGTTCCGGGGCTTCCGCTGGGCGCCGGGATGCGGTGGAATCTGTCGGGACATCCGAAGGAGTCCCGACGGACGACGACGAGGCGATCGCCCGCTCCCTGGCCGGTGACCTGTCCGCCTACGAGGCGCTGGTCACCCGCTACAGCGCGCTCGCGCACCGCACCGCGGCGATGCTCGGCGCCGGCGACGAGGCCGAGGACGTGGTCCAGGAGGCGTTCGTCAAGGCCTACCGCCACCTGGCCACCTTCCGCCGCGACTCGCCCTTCCGCCCCTGGCTGCTGCGGATCGTCGCCAACGAGACCCACAACCTCACCCGCTCCCGGGGCCGCCGCGCCGAGCTCACGGTGCGGCTCACCGGGCTCACCCCGCAGGGGACCGACGGCGCCGGGGACCCCGAGCACGTCGCCGTCGCCGTCGACCGGCGGACCCGCCTCCTCGACGCGGTGCGTACGCTTCCCGAACGGGAACGCCACGCCGTCGTCTGCCGGTACTTCCTTCAGCTGTCGGAGGCGGAGACCGCCCAGGTGCTCGACCTCCCGGTCGGCACCGTCAAGTCGCGGACCTCCCGCGGCCTGGCCCGTCTGCGTGAGGAGGCGGACCGTGACCTCACCTGACGAGCTGGAGTCCCGGCTCCTCGCGCTCGGCGAGTCCGTCGAGGTGGCCTGCCCGGCCCCCGCCGACGTGGCGCGAGCCGTACGGGCCCGCCTCGAAGCCCTTCCCGCCGGGTCCGGTCACCTCCCCCCGGACCTTCCGCAGGACGCGCCTGGCGCGCCGCACCCCCACCGCTCGTGGAGTCTCCTGCCGGCGCCGTGGCGGCTGCGGGGGGCGCGCAGGACGCCGCCCGGCTCCCGGGTACGGCGGCGCGTCGCGGTCGCGGTGACCGCCGCCCTCGTCGCCCTGTTCTTCGGCGCCACCCCCGTCGGGCGGACCGCCGTGGTCGAGATCCTCAGGTTCGCCGGGGTCGAGCTGCGCATCGGGAACCCCGGCCCGCTGCCGTCCGGAACACCGCACCCGCTGCCCCGCGAGGGGCGGAGCAGCCTGGAGGAGGCCCGCCAGCGGGTCGCGTTCCCGATCGCCGTCCCCGCGGAGCTGGGCGAGCCCGACGAGGTCAGGGTCAGCGACGGCGGCAGGGTCGTCTCGCTGCTGTGGCCCGGCGTCAGGCTCGACCAGTACGACGGCGCCCTCCAGGTGGTCTTCCGCAAGGAGCTGGGCCCACCCTGGCCCGAGGAGGTCAACGTGGACGGCTTCCCGGGATCGTGGATCCCGGCGCACCACAGCCTGTCCTACCGGCCCCGCGGGGGCGGGCCGCCGGTCGCGGCCCGGATCGCCGGGCCCACCCTCATCTGGCAGCGGGGACAGGTCGGGCTGCGCCTGGAAGGCGTCACGGACCCGACCCGGGCCGTGGAGATCGCCCGCTCGGTCCGCTGACCTCCCCGCCCGCCCCGGCACGGCGCACGCGGCGGGCCCGGTCAGCCCGCCGCCGCCAGCCAGTCGTCGACTCCCCGCAGCATGTCCTTGCGCACCGTCTCCGGAGCCGCCGACCCCCGGATCGACTGCCGCGCCAGCTCGGCCAGCTCCGCGTCGCGGAAGCCGTACACCTGCCTGGCCAGCTCGTACTGGGCCAGCAGCCGCGAGCCGAACAGCAGCGGGTCGTCGGCGCCCAGCGCGATCGGCACCCCCGCCTCGAACAGCCGCCGCAGCGGCACGTCCTCGGCCCGCTCGGCCACCCCGAGCCCGACGTTCGACATCGGGCAGACCTCGCACGTGATCCGCCGCTCGGCCAGCAGCTCCATCAGCGGGGGCGACTCCGCCGCCCGCACCCCGTGCCCCAGGCGGTCCGCGCCCAGGTCCTCCACGCACTCGGCCACGCTCGCCGCACCCAGCAGTTCCCCGCCGTGGGGAACCGCCAGCAGCCCCGCTCCCCTGGCGATCCGGAAGGCACGGTCGAAGTCACGGGCCCGCCCCCGGCGCTCGTCGTTGGAGAGCCCGAACCCGACCACGCCCCGGTCCATGTACTGCACGGCGAGGCGGGCCAGCGTCCTGGCGTCCAGCGGATGCCGGGTCCGGTTGGCGGCCACCACCACGGCGATCCCGATCCCCGCGTGCTCGGCCGCCCGGTCCACGGCGTCCAGCATCAGCTCCATCGTGGCCGTGAGCCCGCCGAACCGCTGGGCGTACCCCGAGGGGTCCACCTGGATCTCCAGCCAGGCCGACCCCTCGGCCGCCTCGTCCTCGGCGGTCTCGCGCATCAGCCGGTAGATGTCCTCCGGACGGCGCAGCACCGAGCGTGCGATGTCGTACAGCCGCTGGAACCGGAACCAGCCCCGCTCGTCGGTGGCCCTCAGCTTGGGCGGCCAGTCCTGCTCCAGCGCGTCGGGAAGGTGCAGACCCTGCTCGCGGGCCAGCTCCACGAGGGTGGTGTGTCTCATGGAACCGGTGAAGTGCAGGTGCAGGTGGGCCTTGGGCAGTTCGCTGAGGGGACGTGGCATTTCAACATGGTGCCGTACCACCGCCGTCCCGGGGTGATTCTTGGTCTCAACCTGACGCGTCTCAACCTGACGCGGCCCCCGTGCGTTGGGGAGGGCGAAAGGGGACCCGCTGATGACGGAAGAAGATGAGGCGGCCTTCGACGAGTTCCTGGCCGCCCGCAGTACGGCGCTGCTGCGCACCGCGATCCTGGTCTGCGGCGCGTCGCAGCACGACGCCGAGGACCTGGTGCAGCACGCGCTGGAGAAGGTCTACCGGCACTGGAGCCGAATCCGGCACGACAATCCCGAGTCCTACGCCCGCAGGGTCGTGGTCAACGCCGCGATCAGCGCCTCCCGCCGCCGGCGGGTGATCCAGGAGATCACCTTCGCCCGGCCGCCGGACACCCCGGCCGGCTCCCCGGACGTGGAGCTGCGCGACACGCTCCTGACGGAGCTGCGGAGGCTGCCCGCGCGGATGCGCGCGGTGCTGGTGCTGCGCTACTGGGAGGACCTGTCGGAGAACGAGACCGCCGCGCTCATGGGCTGCTCGGCGGGGACCGTGAAGAGCCAGGCCGCACGGGGGCTGGCCAGGATCCGCGAGCGGATGGGCACGCGGGAAGGAGCACTGGGATGAGGCTTGAGGACGAGCTGGCCGACGCGATGGAGGCGCACGTCGCGGACGTTCGCGCCACGCCGTCGATGGGCGCGGCGATCCGCCGCCGCCACCGCGCGCACCGGACCCGGTTTCGCACGGCGGGCGCCGCGCTGGTCACCGCCGCCGTCGCCGGAGCGGTCCCGGTCTACCTGGCGGTGAACGCGGGCCCGGCCGCCGCGCCCGGCCCGGCCGCCGGGCCCACCGCCGACGCGAGGGCCACCCAGCTCCAGGAGGTGGCGGTCCCGAAGGTCGTCGGCATGCCGGTGAAGGAGGCGGTCGCCGTGATGGAGCGGGCCGGGCTCGGGGCGACGGTCGAGGGCGACGGGGGAGCCGGCGGCCGGGTGGCGGCGCAGGACCCCGCCGCGGGACAGCGGGTCCCGGCGGGGCACGGCGTCGTGCTGACCTCGGCCGCGATCCCCGACCCGTCGCTGAACCCGGCTCCCACCGACGGTCCGTCCACCGGGGACGCGGCACCGAAGATCCCGGACGACCTCGGTGACCTCGGCGACGGCAGGAAGTTCGGCGGCGTCGAGTTCGGCTACCTGCCCGAGGGCCTGAAGTGGGGCGAGGGGTCGGTCAAGGACGGCTTCGGTGCGACCAGCTACAGCACCTGGTGGGTCGAGGCCGGTCTGGACCCGGGCATGTACAGCGTGCAGGCCGTCGTCTACCGCGGAGGCGCCGCGACCCAGGTCGCCAAGCGGATGAAGGGCTACCGCGAGCAGGGCGCCCGGCCCGTCGGGATCGACGGCAAGCAGGTCTACATCGTCCGGGCGGGCGAGGCGGCGGACCGGATCGAGGAGAGCGGCACCCCGACCGCCGTCTGGACCGAGCGCCGGGGACTGGCGGTCGAGGTCATGCTGAGCCCCGACTACGCCACCAAGCTGACCGAGGACGGCGCGGAGAGGGAGATGAGGAAGATCATCGAAGGTCTCGCCCCCACGGAGTGACCGCCGCCCCGCGACCCGGGTACGGCTCCCGCACCCCGAGCAGCCGGGAGCCGTACCCGCCCGCGCGGCCGGGGAACCGCGCACGGAGGCCGCGGTTCCCCGGCCGCGCGGGCGGGACGAGAAGCGCAAAGCGGTCAACGTTCGGGGAAATCCGCCGACGGGGTTCCGCGCGCACGTGCATCCGTGCGACCGTGAGTACACCAATGGTTATGACGCAGTTATGACGATGCCGGGGCCGTTATGGGAGCAGAGGTCTTCGTCGGCAGGCAGACGGAGCTGGCCGACATCTGCAGCCTGCTCGGGAGAGCGCGCCATGTCACCCTGACCGGCCCCGCCGGCGCGGGCAAGAGCCGCCTCGCGCTGCGCCTGGCCGAGACCCTGGAGCGCGACTCGCCGGGATACGTCCACGTCCTCGACCTGTCCGAGGCCCCCGACGACCTGCGCGTCCTGACCAGGATGCTCGCCGACGCGATCGGCGCCCGCGGGCGCCCGGGCGTTCCGGTGATGGCGTCCGTGGTCAACGAGCTCATGTCCAGCCCGGGGCTGGTCGTCCTGGACGGATGCGACCGGGTCGCCGGGACCGCCGGCACCCTCGTGGACCGGCTCCTGTGGTCGGTCGGCGGCCTGCGCGTCCTGGCCACCGGCAGACAGCGGCTGGGCTTCCCGCGGGAGCAGGTCTACCCGGTCGGCGCCCTGCCGGTGGCCGACGCCGTGGACCTGCTCCTCGCGCTCGCCGGGGACAGGCTCGGCGCAGCCGATCCGGCGGAGCTCTGCCGGCGGCTCGACAACCTCCCGCTGGCGATCGAGCTCGCGGCGGCCGGCTCCGGCCCCGCCGCAGCCGGCCTCTCCGCGGATCCGGTCGGCCTGCACGACGCGTTCGCCCTCAGCCACGAGCTGTGCGACGCCGCCGAACGCCTCGTCTGGGCACGGATGTCGGTCTTCTCCGGGAGCTTCGACGCCGAGGCCGCCCAGTACGTCTGCGCCGCGGACGACCTCACCGACGGCCAGGTCCTCGACGCGCTGCTCGCCCTGACCGACAGATCCGTCCTCTTCCAGGAGAAGGACGGCCCCGGCATCCGCTACCGCCTGCTCGGTGCCGTCCGCCGGTTCGGCGCCGCCCGGCTGGAGGAGCTGGGCGAGGGCCGCGCGACCCGCGACCGCCACCGTGACTTCTTCCTGGGCCTGTCCGTCCGCTCGGCCGAGGGGTGGCGGAACGAGCCCCTGGTCTGGTACCGCAGGCTCGTCCCCGACCTCGACAACCTGTGCCAGGCGGTCGACCACTGCTACGCCGCCCCCGCGGACCGCCGCAAGGGCCTGGAGATCGTCGCCCACCTGTGGTTCCTGTGGGTCTGCTGCGGCCGCTACACCGTCGGGGACGACCTGCTCCGGCGAGGTCTGGAGGCGGAGACCGAGCTCGGTCCCGAGCGGCTCAAGGCGCTGTGGCTGCATGCCTGGATGTCGATCCAGCGCGGCGACCTCGACCACGCCGAGCGCACCCTCGCCGAGTGCGAGATCAGCACCGGAGACTGGGACCTCACCGCCTACCTCAGCCACTTCCGTGCCCACATGGCCGTGGCCAGGGGCGACGTGGGCGAGGCCATGCGGCTCATCAAGGAGGCCAGGACCCGCCACCGCTCGACCGGCGACGTCTTCCCCGGCTTCCTGCCCACCTACATCGTCGTGGCCACCGTCCTGATGCTCGCCGAACGGCATGAGGAGGCCGTCTCCGTCCTGCACGAGGGACGCGAGCTGTGCGGCTCCTGCGGCGACTACTGGACCCGCGCCCGCCTCGACCTGCTCCTCGCCCAGGCCGAGCACCTCCTGGGCAACGTCGCCGCGGCCGCCGCCTCCGCCCGGGAGGCCCTGCGCGGAGCCCGGCTGTTCGACGACGGCATCTCCCTCACGGAGGGGATCGAGACCTTCGCGGTGATCGCCGAGAACGACGGGGACGACGCGCTGGCCACGGTCCTGCTGGCCGCCGCCGCGGCCGGCAGGAGGGCGGGGACGCTCGTCAGCCGCTCACCCCTGCTGGCGGACATGCTGGAGCGGTCCGAGGCGCGGCTGCGGGGCCGTACCGACGAGAAGGAGTACGAGCGGCTCATCGAGCTGGGACACGCGACCTGCCTGCGGGGCGCGGTGGAGTACGCGCTCCAGGGCGTCGTCGAGGGCCCCGGCGAGCCGGAGCCCGAAGACTGAACCGCCGCCGACGGGCTCCGCACACGGGGCGGGCCGGGTCCCGCCCCTCGCCAGGGGCGGGTACGGCTAGCGCGCGCCGGTCAGGAACTTGGCGACCCGGTTGACGCCCTCGGCGAGGTCGTCGTCGCCGAGGGCGTAGGACAGGCGGAAGTAGCCCGGGGTGCCGAAGGCCTCGCCGGGGACGAGCGCGACCTCGGCCTCCTCAAGGATGATCTCGGCGAGCTCGGCGGAGGTCTGCGGGCGCCGCCCGCCGAAGTCCTTGCCCAGCAGCTCCTTGACCGAGGGGTAGGCGTAGAACGCGCCCTTCGGCTCGGGGCAGAGCACGCCCGGGATCTCGTTCAGCATGCGGACCATGGTCTGGCGGCGGCGGTCGAAGGCCTCGCGCATCCGCGCCACGGCCGACAGGTCGCCGGTGACGGCGGCCAGCGCGGCGGCCTGCGCGACGTTGGAGACGTTGGAGGTGGCGTGCGACTGCAGGTTGGTCGCGGCCTTGACGACGTCCTTCGGGCCGATCAGCCAGCCCACCCGCCAGCCGGTCATCGCGTAGGTCTTGGCGACGCCGTTCAGGATGACGACCCGGTCGCCCAGCTCGGGGACCGCGGTGGCGATGCTCGCGAAGCTCGCATCGCCGTAGGTGAGGTGCTCGTAGATCTCGTCGGTGACGACCCACAGGTCGTGCCCGGCGGCCCAGCGGCCGATCGCCTCGACCTGCTCCGGGCTGTAGACGGCGCCGGTCGGGTTGGACGGGGAGACGAACAGCAGGACCTTCGTGCGCTCGGTGCGGGCGGCCTCGAGCTGCTCGACGGTCGCGAGGTAGCCGGTGGTCTCGTCGGTCACGACGTCGACCTGGACGCCGCCGGCCAGCTTGATCGCCTCGGGGTAGGTCGTCCAGTAGGGGGCGACGACCAGGACCTCGTCACCCGGGTCCAGCAGCGTGGCGAACGCCTGGTAGACCGCCTGCTTGCCGCCGTTGGTGATCAGCACCTGGGCCGCGTCCACCTGGTAGCCGGAGTCGCGGAGCGTCTTGTCGGCGACGGCCTGCTTGAGCTCGGGGAGCCCGCCGGCGGGTGTGTACTTGTGGAACCTGGGGTTCCGGCAGGCCTCGACGGCGGCTTCGACGATGTAGTCCGGAGTCGGGAAGTCCGGCTCACCGGCGCCGAAGCCGATGACCGGGCGGCCCGCCGCCTTCATCGCCTTGGCCTTGGCGTCCACGGCGAGCGTGGCGGACTCGGAGATCGCGGAGATGCGCGCGGAGATGCGAGGACGGGTCATGCCTCCATGGTTACAGACCCGTCGTCCCGTTCCGGTGTTTATCCATCATCCGGACGGGGCGTGTACGGCCTGCGGGCCCCGCCGTACAAGGACTTCGGAGAGGCGTGACCTGCATGATCGGTTTTCGGTTCGACGTGGCGGCCATTCCTGCGTAGACTCCGGCGTGGCCTCATCGCCGAGTGCGTGATCGGTGGTCGGGCTGATGAGTCACGGACAAACTTCGGGTCAACCGAGGTATGGTGGTTCATGTCTTAGGGCACTAGCGCAATTGGTAGCGCACCGGTCTCCAAAACCGGCGGTTGGGGGTTCGAGTCCCTCGTGCCCTGCGAGGAGCGGTCCGCGCATCAGGGCGTCTAGCGCGCCGCAGATATGCGTTGGATACGACAGATCGGGTGAGGACTGTGGCGATCGACACGCGCGGCGAAACCGCAGACAAGCCGAGCGGTGAGAAGAAGACTAAGCGCACTTCTCCCGCCCTCTTCTATCGGCAGATTGTCGCTGAGCTGCACAAGGTCATCTGGCCGACGCGCAAGGAACTCATCTCTTACACGATCGTCGTCCTGGTCTTCGTTCTGATCATGGTCGGGATCGTGGCTGGGCTCGACGCGCTGTTCACCGAGGGCGTGCTGAGGATCTTCGGCGGAACCGGGTCCTGAGCAGGCGTCCGGCGGGTCGCTCCGCCGCGTGGCCCATTCCCTCCGCACAACCAGTCAGCCCATCGACGAAAAGAGAAAGAGCCACCGTGTCCGAGTCTTCACAGCCGGCCGGCGAGTCCCGCGACGAGTGGGAGGGCGAGCCGGAAGAGGCCATCGACGCCGCGGGGGATTCGCTCGACGAGTCCGATGAGAAGGACACCGAGGCCGCGGAGGATTCGTTCGACGAGACGGACTCCGAGGCCGCGGAGGATTCGTTCGACGAGTCCGGTGAGGCGGACGCCGAGGACGAGACCGAGGAGGCCCCGGTCGGCGCCGTCGACGAGGACGGCGACGTCCTTCCCGACGTCGACCCGGTCGAGGAGTTCAAGCGCCAGCTGCGCGGTCAGTACGGCGAGTGGTACGTCATCCACTCCTACGCCGGTTACGAGAACCGCGTGAAGGCCAACATCGAGACCCGCACGCAGTCCCTCAACATGGAGGACTACATCTTCCAGGTCGAGGTGCCCACGCACCACGTGACCGAGGTGAAGAGCGGCAAGCGGCAGCTCGTCAAGGAGCGGGTGCTGCCCGGCTACGTGCTGGTCCGCATGGAGCTGACCGACGAGTCCTGGTCCGCGGTGCGCAACACCCCCGGCGTGACCGGTTTCGTCGGCCTGTCGAACAAGCCGAGCCCGCTGAGCATCGACGAGGTCGCCAAGCTGCTGGCCCCGGAGCCCAGCGAGGAGACCAAGAAGACGACCGCCAAGGCCTCGGCCGCGACCGTCGACTTCGAGGTCGGCGAGTCCGTCACGGTCATGGACGGCCCCTTCGCCACGCTGCCCGCGACGGTCAGCGAGATCAGCGCCGAGTCGCAGAAGCTCAAGGTGCTGGTGTCGATCTTCGGTCGTGAGACGCCGGTCGAGCTGTCGTTCAACCAGGTCTCGAAGATCTGACGCCGTCGCCTAAACTAAGACGTTCGGTGGCCGTGCTTCGCGAAGCGCGGCCTTCCGACATGCTCCCCGTGTCTGCGTGGGAGCCGCATCAACCGATAGGACCCGGAGAGAATCATGCCTCCTAAGAAGAAGGTTGCGGCACTGGTCAAGGTTCAGCTCCCCGCTGGCCAGGCCACGCCCGCCCCGCCGGTCGGTACCGCCCTCGGTCCGCACGGCGTCAACATCATGGACTTCGTCAAGCAGTACAACGCTGCCACCGAGGCCCAGCGCGGCAACATCATCCCCGTCGAGATCACCATCTTCGAGGACCGCAGCTTCACCTTCATCACGAAGACGCCCCCGGCGCCTGAGCTGATCAAGAAGGCCGCCGGTGTGGCGAAGGGCTCGCCCGTCCCGCAGAAGGACAAGGTCGGCAAGCTCACCAAGGAGCAGCTGCGCCAGATCGCCGAGACCAAGATGCAGGACCTCAACGCCAACGACATCGAGGCGGCCGAGAAGATCATCGCCGGCACCGCCCGGTCGATGGGCATCACGATCGCCGACTAGCCGTTCCCGGCGTCCGGCACGACAACTCGAAAAGTAAGTGGAGGGGCCAGCGCCGGCCCGTACCACGGACACTCGATCCACAGGAGTGAGCAAGTGAAGCGCAGCAAGGGCCACCGCAACGCAGCGGCCAAGATCGACCGCGAGAGCCTCTACAGCCCGGTCCAGGCCGCCAAGCTGGCCAAGGAGACCAACGTCGCCAAGTTCGACGCGACCGTCGAGGTCGCCCTGCGGCTGGGCGTCGACCCCCGCAAGGCGGACCAGATGGTCCGCGGCACCGTCAACCTCCCGCACGGCACCGGTAAGACCGCCCGGGTCCTGGTCTTCGCGACCGGTGACCGTGCCGAGGAGGCCCGCGCCGCGGGTGCCGACATCGTCGGAGCGGACGAGCTGATCGACGAGGTCGCCAAGGGCCGCCTCGACTTCGACGCCGTCGTCGCCACCCCGGACCTCATGGGCAAGGTCGGCCGTCTGGGCCGCGTGCTCGGCCCGCGTGGTCTGATGCCGAACCCGAAGACCGGCACCGTGACCCCGGCGGTCGGCAAGGCCGTCACCGACATCAAGGGCGGCAAGATCGAGTTCCGTGTCGACCGGCACGCGAACCTGCACTTCATCATCGGCAAGGTCTCGTTCGACGACCGTCAGCTCGTCGAGAACTACGCGGCCGCCCTGGACGAGGTGCTGCGTCTCAAGCCGTCGGCGGCCAAGGGCCGTTACCTGAAGAAGATCACCTTCTCCACCTCGATGGGCCCCGGCATCCCGGTCGACCCGAACGTGACGCGGGCGATGACCGCGGAGCTCGACGCCTGATCTCTCAGACGTCCGCTGCAGGAAGGCCTCGACCGAATGGCCATTCGGTCGAGGCCTTTCTCGTTCCTGCGGACGACGCGGTCCGTTTCCCCGACGCATAGTCTCGAAGAGAAGGCCGACCGGGGATATGAAGGGGTGAGACGGATGCGCCGAATGGCTCCCGCACTCGTACTGGGGGCGGCCGCGCTGGTCGCGGTCACGGGATGCGGCGCGCAGAGCGCCGCGCCTCTGGGGAACGTGAAGCTGGTGGCGGCCGAGGCGGTCCAGGAGAGCGCCCAGAAGGCCGAGGAGGTCACCACCTACTCCGCGGACGTGGTGCTCGACGTCACGGGCGGCGCGCAGGACTCGGGGAAGGTCCAGGGCAGCCTGGTCTACCAGGGCAAGCCGGAGCTGGCGACCGACATCACGCTGGACGTGATCTCCTTCGGCGGGCGGAACGTCCCCGGTGGCGCGCGGGCGATTCTGGTCGGCGAGACGGCCTACGTGAAGTCCGAGCTGCTCACCCAGCTGGCCGGAGTGAGCAAGCCGTGGATCAAGGTATCGGTCGGCGACCTGGACACCGGCGGACAGGGTGAGGTCAGGGAGCTGATGGCCCAGGCCCAGCAGTTCGACCTGGCCGGGACGGTGAAGCTGCTGACCGCGTCGAAGGACGTCAAGGCGGTCGGCACCGAGACGGTCGGTGGCGTGGACACCACCCACTACAGCGGCACCTTCCCGGTGGCCGAGGCCGCCCAGGTGCTCGACCCCACCCAGCGGGAGCGGCTCCAGGAGCAGTTCGCGCACGCCAAGAACGTGAAGTTCGACCTGTGGGCCGACGGGCAGAGCCTGCCCCGCAAGGTCACGATGAGCGGTTCCGAGCAGGGGACCGCGTTCACGATGGCCGTGCACTTCAAGGGCTTCAACGAGCCCGTGACGATCGCGGCTCCCCCCGCCGACCAGGTGGGCGACCTGCCGGAGAACCCCGGCGGCAACTGAGTTCCCGGCTGCGGCCCGCACCCCGACTGTCCGGCGGGGTGCGGGCCGCAGCCTGTTCCGGGGCGCTGCACCACTCCGGGAACGCCCGCGGCCCGCGAGGGGCGCCGGTGCGCTGGACTGAGGAGCGAAGGAGCGCAGCGGATGAGTGACGAGGGAAGGCACCGGTTACCAGCCCCGGAGCCGCGACGCGCAGCGTCGCCGTAGACCTGCGAGGGGGCGCCGGTGCGCTGGACTGAGGAGCGAAGGAGCGCAGCGGATGAGTGACGAGGGAAGGCACCGGTTACCAGCCCCGGAGCCGCGACGCGCAGCGTCGCCGTAGACACAGTGATTTGGCATGTCCGGCGGCAGCCCGTATGCTGTCAACGCCGAAGACCGCCGGTCGTCGTCCTGCCTCATGGTTGGACGACCCAAGGATCCACGTAGTGGACGGCCCGCGTAGGTGTGATGTGAGTTTTCATCTGGACTGCGGTCCTCATGTGAGCCCCGTGCGCCTGCGCCGGGGCTTGTTCTCGTTTATGGGCCTTTGCCGGCGGCACATCTGGAAGGAGGCCCATGGCGAAGGCGGAAAAGGCAACGGCTGTAGCCGAGCTGAAGAGCAGCTTCGAAGGCTCCAACGCTGCCGTTCTGACCGAGTACCGCGGTCTCACCGTCGCTCAGCTCAAGCAGCTGCGCGTTTCTCTCGGTGAGAATGCGAAGTTCGCCGTGGTGAAGAACACGCTGACCAAGATCGCGGCCAACGAGGCCGGGATCAACCAGCTCGACGACCTGCTCGCGGGTCCGTCGGCGATCGCGTTCGTCAACGGCGACGTGGTCGAGGCTGCCAAGAGTCTGCGTGACTTCGCCAAGGCCAATCCCCTCCTGGTCATCAAGGGCGGTGTCGTCGACGGTAAGGCGATGACCTCGGCCGAGATCAGCAAGCTTGCCGACCTCGAGTCGCGCGAGGTCCTCCTCGCGAAGCTGGCCGGCGCTCTGAAGGCGAAGCAGGGCCACGCGGCCGCCGTCTTCAACGCGCTGCCCACCAACATGGCTCAGCTCGCCGAGGCTCTGCGTGCCAAGCGCGCGGAGGCTGGCGAGTAGGTCCGCGCAAGCGGTCGCAGGGGATTAGCGCATACGTACCGCGGTCCCAATTCTTAGTTAGTTAGATCCATACGGAGGAAATCATGGCGAAGCTCAGCACCGACGAGCTGCTCGACGCTTTCAAGGAGATGACCCTCCTCGAGCTGTCCGACTTCGTGAAGCTCTTCGAGGAGACCTTCGACGTCAAGGCTGCCGCTCCGGTCGCCGTTGCCGCCGCCCCCGCCGCCGGTGGCGCCGCCGCCGCTGAGGAGGCCGAGGAGCAGGACGAGTTCGACGTCGTGCTCGAGGCCGCCGGCGACAAGAAGATCCAGGTCATCAAGGAGATCCGCGCCCTGACGAGCCTGGGCCTCAAGGAGGCCAAGGACCTGGTCGACGGTGCTCCGAAGCCGGTCTTCGACGGCAAGGTCAACAAGGAGCAGGCGGAGAAGGCCAAGGCCGCCCTCGAGGCCGCCGGCGCCACCGTCAGCGTCAAGTAGTTCGTTTCACCGGAAAGAGCGGGTCCACCAGGTGCCGGTGGCCCGCTCTTTTCGTGTTCCCGGGCCCGTGCGAGGCCGGGGCCGGTCCCGTACGGGGTGTTCTCCGCGGCGCCGCGCCGAACGGGCGGACCGCCTCCGGCTCTCCGCGAAGCCGTGCCCTCGCCGTGAAGCCGTACCGGAGGGGCTGTGCCCTCCTCGCTCCCGTCACCATTGTTGTTGGACGCTAAGTCTTATAACCGTGTCGTAACGATCGCCGGATCGTATTGGAACCCCTTCCAATCCGGACGATCGTCGCTACCGTGGGGGCACCGGTCTTCTGGAGGGCGGCACGTGGGCGTCGAAGTCGTGGTCGAGGGGCTGACCAAGTCGTTTGGCAAGCAGGTCATCTGGGAGGACGTCACTCTGACGCTGCCCGCCGGTGAGATCTCGGTCCTGCTCGGCCCGTCGGGCACCGGCAAGTCGGTCTTCCTCAAGTCCTTGGTGGGCCTGCTGCGGCCCGAGCGCGGCCACATCTGGATCGACGGCCACGACCTGGCCAACTGCAGCGAGGACAAGCTCTACGAGCTGCGCAGACTGTTCGGGGTGCTGTTCCAGGACGGGGCCCTGTTCGGCTCGCTCAACCTCTTCGACAACGTGGCCTTCCCGCTGCGCGAGCACACCAGGAAGAGCGAGACCGAGATCCGCCGGATCGTGATGGAGAAGATGGACCTCGTCGGCCTGGTCGGGGCGGAGGGCAAGCTGCCCGGGGAGATCTCCGGGGGCATGCGCAAGCGGGCGGGCCTGGCCAGGGCGCTGGTGCTCGATCCCGAGATCATCCTGTTCGACGAGCCGGACTCCGGGCTGGACCCGGTCCGCACGGCCTACCTGAACCAGCTGATCGTGGATCTCAACGCGGAGATCGAGGCGACGTTCCTGATCGTCACGCACGACATCAACACGGCCCGGACGGTCCCCGACAGCATCGGCCTGCTGTTCCGGCGCGAGCTGGTCATGTTCGGGCCGCGCGAGATGCTGCTCTCCAGCGACGAGCCGGTGGTGCGGCAGTTCCTCAACGCCCGCAGGCACGGCCCGATCGGGATGTCGGAGGAGAAGGACATCTCCGAGCTGGAGGCCGAGGCGCAGCTGGGGCACGACCCGGGAGGGCTGCCGCCGATCCCGCCCCAGCTCATGCCGAGCTCGAACCGGCTCCGCCGTACCCAGCGACCGCCGGGCGAGTGGCTGGCCGCCAACGGGGTCATCCCGCCGCCGAACTCCTTCGTGGACGAGCGGGGCCGGAACTGGCTGGAGGAGTATCCCCGCCTCGTCGCGGCACATCTCGACGGGGTGCGATGAGTTCGATGTTCCCTCGGTGCTGATCGCTCCGCGTTCGCTATGGTTGATGGCGATCGACCGTGACGGTGACAGCCGAGCTGGAAGATCGAACCGTGCTGAGGAGACTCCTGCCCTGGCTGCTGGGCCTGCTGATCGCCGCTCTCGCGGCGACCGCCTTCTGGGTGGGCGGGCAACTGCGCGATGCCCAGGCGGCGGCCGACGACCGTGAGGCGGCGCTGCGGGCGGCGGGGGCCCACGCGGTCAACCTGCTCTCGGTCGGCCACCGGACCGTCGACGCAGATCTCCGGCGCATCCTGGACACCTCCACGGGGCAGGCGAGGGCCGAGTACGCCCGGAACGCCGCGGTGCTGAAGGAGACCACCACCACGGGCAGGATCCTGCAGACCGGAGCCCTGCGCGCGGTGGGGCTGGTCTCGCTGGAGGGCGCCAAGGCCAGGGTGCTGGTGGTCGGGGACGCGGTGGTCAGGTGGGACGGCAGCGAGAACGCTCCACAGGAACGGTTCTACCGGTGGAGCATGGAGGTCACCAAGGTCGGGCAAGCCTGGCTGGTGTCGAAGGCGGAACTGGTCCCGTGAGGCGGTTCTCCCCGCTGGTCGTCGGGGTCCCGGTCGTGGTGGCGCTGGTGCTCGCCGGGGCGGTCGCCGTCATGTTCGCGGATCTGAGCCGGTTGCGCGCCCGCGAGGCCTCGGGACAGGAGGCGCTGGCGGTCGCCAGGGCGATCGCGCCGGACATGCTGTCCTACGACCACCGCACGATCGAGCAGGACTTCGCGAGGGCCGGGGGATACACCACAGGGGCGCTCACCGGGCACTACAGGCGGCTGCTGACCACCCTGGGGCCGCCGGCCAGGCACCAGCGCGCGGTGCAGTCGGCGACGGTCACGGGAGCGGCGGTGGAGTCGGCCCGGCCGGACCGGGTAGAAGTCCTGCTGTTCGTGAACATGAGCACGGTGAAGACCGTCCCCGGGGAGAAGGAGCCCAGGCGGCAGGTGAGCCAGAACCGGGCCCGGTTCGTGATGGCCCGGGTGGGGGCCCGCTGGCTGGTCGCCGAGCTGTCCACGCTTCTCGGGGACGCGCCTCCGCTCGGAGGCCGGTGACCCGCTTCCGCGCAGGTGGCGGGGGGTATGGCGGGTCGCGTTATCTAATTGTTAGCAAAGTCTGTGTTTGAAGAAGGTTTGGCTGCGGGTAGATCGACCATGGCAGCGTCGATCGTCGGCCGGTTGCCGGCCAGCGGTCGAGTTGACGGGTGGCTGGTGTCAGCCGTTTCAGGTCGGGGTAGGGTCCTGGAACCGGTGGTGCGCGCAGGTCAACCGGCGGGAAAACTCGCAGCTTCAGGGCTGTTTCTCGGCGGAAATGTCGGCTTCCGGGCTTGACGTTTCGCCGCCGACGGGCGATGCTGCGACCAACGTGGAGCATGCAGCGAGACTGAGGTGGACAGGCGTGTGCCGTTCGGCTACACTGCCCCTTTGCGCTGCCCTTTGACGACCCGCTTCTTTTGGTGCTCTGATGCATGGTCGTCTGGCGTGCGTGTAGTCAGTCCGCCGCGAGCCCTCGGAAGGACATCTGTTGGCAGCCTCGCGCAACGCCTCCGCCGTACCCGCTGGTCCCCGTCGTGTGTCTTTTGCACGAATTCAGGAGCCGCTCGAAGTTCCTGATCTTCTCGCCCTGCAGACCGAGTCCTTCGACTGGCTGCTCGGAAACGAGAAGTGGAAGGGGCGGGTCGAGGCGGCTCGCCAGGCCGGGCGCAAGGACGTTCCGGCCCAGTCGGGTCTCGAAGAGATCTTCGAAGAGATCAGTCCCATCGAGGACTTCTCCGGAACCATGTCCCTGTCGTTCCGGGACCACCGGTTCGAGCCGCCAAAGTACTCAGTCGATGAGTGCAAAGACAAGGACATGACCTACTCCGCCCCGATGTTCGTCACGGCGGAGTTCATCAATAACACCACTGGTGAGATCAAGAGCCAGACCGTGTTCATGGGCGACTTCCCGCTCATGACCGGCAAGGGTACCTTCATCATCAACGGCACCGAGCGTGTCGTGGTCTCCCAGCTGGTCCGGTCCCCGGGCGTCTACTTCGATCGCAGTATCGACAAGACCTCCGACAAGGACCTCTACGGCTGCAAGGTGATCCCCTCCCGGGGCGCCTGGCTCGAGTTCGAGATCGACAAGCGCGACAGTGTGGGCGTGCGCATCGACCGCAAGCGCAAGCAGGCCGTCACGGTCCTGCTCAAGGCGCTCGGCTGGACGAACGAGCAGATCCTCGAGCGCTTCGGTCAGTACGAATCGATGCGCGCGACCCTGGAGAAGGACCACACGGCCGGCCAGGACGACGCCCTGCTCGACATCTACCGCAAGCTGCGTCCGGGCGAGCCCCCGACCAGGGAGTCGGCGCAGACCCTGCTCGAGAACCTGTACTTCAACCCCAAGCGTTACGACCTCGCCAAGGTCGGTCGCTACAAGATCAACAAGAAGCTCGGCGTCGACGCCGAGATCACGCAGGGCACGCTGACCGAAGAGGACGTCGTCGCCACCATCGAGTACATCGTCAGGCTGCACGCGGGCGAGGTCTCGATGCCGGGCGCCGAGGGCCGTGAGGTCGTCGTCGAGACCGACGACATCGACCACTTCGGCAACCGCCGCCTGCGCACGGTCGGCGAGCTCATCCAGAACCAGGTCCGCCTGGGCCTGGCCCGTATGGAGCGCGTCGTCCGCGAGCGGATGACGACCCAGGACGTCGAGGCGATCACGCCGCAGACCCTGATCAACATCCGCCCGGTCGTGGCGTCGATCAAGGAGTTCTTCGGCACCTCCCAGCTCTCGCAGTTCATGGACCAGACCAACCCCCTGGCCGGCCTGACGCACAAGCGTCGTCTGTCCGCGCTGGGTCCCGGCGGTCTGTCCCGTGAGCGGGCCGGCTTCGAGGTCCGCGACGTGCACCCCTCGCACTACGGCCGCATGTGCCCGATCGAGACGCCGGAAGGCCCGAACATCGGTCTGATCGGCTCGCTGGCCTCCTTCGGCCGGGTCAACTCCTTCGGTTTCGTGGAGACCCCCTACCGGAAGGTCGTCGACGGCCGGGTCACCGACCAGGTCGACTACCTCACCGCCGACGAGGAGGACCGGTACGTCATCGCGCAGGCGAACACGCCGATCAGCGCGGACGGCACCTTCCTGGAGGACCGCGTGCTCGTCCGCCGTAAGGGCGGCGAGTTCGAGTCCCTGCGGGCCAACGAGGTCGACTACATGGACGTCTCGGCGCGCCAGATGGTCTCCGTCGCGACCGCGATGATCCCGTTCCTGGAGCACGACGACGCCAACCGCGCGCTCATGGGCTCCAACATGCAGCGCCAGTCCGTGCCGCTGCTCAAGAGCGAGGCGCCGCTGGTCGGCACCGGCATGGAATACCGTGCCGCCACCGACGCCGGCGACGTCATCACCGCGGACAAGGCCGGCGTGGTGGAGGAGGTCTCCGCCGACTACGTCACCGTCATGAACGACGACGGCACCCGTACCACTTACCGTGTCGCGAAGTTCAAGCGTTCCAACCAGGGCACCTGCTTCAACCAGAAGCCGATCGTGGCCGAGGGCGACCGGATCGAGGTCAACCAGGTCATCGCCGACGGTCCCTGCACCGACAACGGTGAGATGGCGCTCGGCAAGAACCTCCTGGTGGCGTTCATGCCGTGGGAGGGCCACAACTACGAAGACGCGATCATCCTGTCCCAGCGGCTGGTCCAGGACGACGTCCTGTCCTCGATCCACATCGAGGAGCACGAGGTCGACGCCCGCGACACCAAGCTGGGCCCCGAGGAGATCACCCGGGACATCCCGAACGTCTCCGAGGAGGTCCTCGCCGACCTCGACGAGCGCGGCATCATCCGGATCGGCGCCGAGGTCGTCCCCGGCGACATCCTGGTCGGCAAGGTCACCCCGAAGGGCGAGACCGAGCTGACCCCGGAGGAGCGCCTGCTCCGCGCGATCTTCGGTGAGAAGGCCCGCGAGGTCCGTGACACCTCCCTGAAGGTGCCCCACGGCGAGCAGGGCAAGGTGATCGGCGTCCGCGTGTTCAGCCGCGAGGAGGGCGACGAGCTTCCGCCCGGTGTCAACGAGCTGGTCCGCGTCTACGTGGCCCAGAAGCGTAAGATCACCGACGGTGACAAGCTCGCCGGCCGTCACGGCAACAAGGGCGTCATCTCCAAGATCCTGCCGGTCGAGGACATGCCGTTCCTCGAGGACGGGACTCCGGTCGACATCATCCTCAACCCGCTCGGTGTGCCCGGCCGAATGAACGTCGGCCAGGTCCTGGAGACCCATCTCGGCTGGATCGCCGCACGAGGCTGGGACATCTCCGGCATCGAGGAGGCGTGGGCCGAGCGCCTGCGGGACAAGGGCTTCGGCGAGGTCGAGCCGCGTACCAACGTCGCCACCCCGGTGTTCGACGGTGCCCACGAGGCGGAGATCATCGGCCTCCTGGACAACACCCTGGTCAACCGGGACGGCGGGCGGATGGTCGGTCCGAACGGCAAGGCCCAGCTGTTCGACGGCCGCTCCGGCGAGCCGTTCCCGCACCCGATCTCGGTCGGCTACATCTACATCCTGAAGCTGCTCCACCTGGTCGACGACAAGATCCACGCTCGCTCGACCGGCCCCTACTCCATGATCACGCAGCAGCCGCTGGGCGGTAAGGCCCAGTTCGGCGGCCAGCGGTTCGGCGAGATGGAGGTGTGGGCGCTGGAGGCGTACGGCGCCGCCTACGCCCTCCAGGAGCTGCTGACGATCAAGTCCGACGACGTCCTCGGCCGCGTGAAGGTCTACGAGGCCATCGTCAAGGGCGAGAACATCCCCGAACCGGGCATTCCCGAGTCGTTCAAGGTCCTCATCAAGGAAATGCAGTCGCTGTGCCTGAACGTCGAGGTGCTCTCCAGCGACGGCATGTCCATCGAGATGCGCGACACCGACGAGGATGTCTTCCGCGCTGCGGAAGAGCTCGGCATCGACCTGTCCCGGCGCGAGCCGAGCAGTGTCGAAGAGGTCTGATCTAGAAGCTGAGGAGGGGAAAACACATGTTGGACGTCAACTTCTTCGACGAGCTTCGGATCGGCCTCGCGACCGCTGACGATATCCGCCAGTGGTCGCACGGCGAGGTCAAGAAGCCCGAGACCATCAACTACCGCACCCTCAAGCCCGAGAAGGACGGACTCTTCTGCGAGAAGATCTTCGGTCCGACCCGGGACTGGGAGTGCTACTGCGGCAAGTACAAGCGCGTCCGCTTCAAGGGCATCATCTGTGAGCGCTGCGGCGTCGAGGTGACCCGCGCCAAGGTGCGGCGTGAGCGGATGGGCCACATCGAGCTGGCCGCGCCCGTCACCCACATCTGGTACTTCAAGGGTGTCCCGTCCCGTCTGGGATACCTGCTCGACCTGGCCCCGAAGGACCTGGAGAAGGTCATCTACTTCGCGGCCTACATGATCACGCATGTCGACAAGGACCTGCGTGAGCGTGACCTGCCGTCGCTCGAGGCGAAGATCTCCGTCGAGCGCCAGCACATCGAGCAGCGTCGTGACGCGGACGTCGAGGCCCGGCAGAAGAAGCTGGAGACGGACCTGGCGGAGCTCGAGGCCGCCGGTGCCAAGGGCGACCAGCGCCGCAAGGTCCGCGAGGGCGCCGAGCGCGAGATGCGTCAGCTCCGCGACCGGGCCCAGCGCGAGCTGGACCGGCTGGACGAGGTCTGGAGCCGCTTCAAGAACCTCAAGGTCCAGGACCTCGAGGGCGACGAGCTGCTCTACCGCGAGATGCGCGACCGCTTCGGCCGCTACTTCCGCGGCGGCATGGGCGCCCAGGCGATCCAGGAGCGGCTGACCAACTTCGACCTCGACCTCGAGGCCGAGAACCTCCGCGAGACGATCCGCAGCGGCAAGGGCCAGAAGAAGGCCCGCGCGCTCAAGCGTCTCAAGGTCGTCTCCGCGTTCCTGAACACCCGCAACTCGCCCAACGGCATGGTCCTCGACTGCATCCCGGTCATCCCGCCGGACCTGCGCCCGATGGTGCAGCTCGACGGTGGCCGGTTCGCGACCTCGGACCTGAACGACCTGTACCGCCGGGTGATCAACCGCAACAACCGGCTCAAGCGTCTGCTCGACCTCGGCGCCCCCGAGATCATCGTGAACAACGAGAAGCGGATGCTCCAGGAGGCCGTGGACGCGCTGTTCGACAACGGCCGTCGCGGCCGCCCGGTCACCGGCCCCGGCAACCGCCCGCTGAAGTCCCTCAGCGACATGCTCAAGGGCAAGCAGGGTCGTTTCCGTCAGAACCTGCTGGGCAAGCGCGTCGACTACTCCGGCCGTTCGGTCATCGTCGTCGGCCCGCAGCTCAAGCTGCACCAGTGCGGCCTGCCCAAGCAGATGGCGCTGGAGCTGTTCAAGCCGTTCGTGATGAAGCGCCTGGTCGACCTGAACCACGCGCAGAACATCAAGTCGGCCAAGCGCATGGTGGAGCGTGCCCGCCCGGTCGTGTGGGACGTCCTCGAAGAGGTCATCACCGAGCACCCGGTGCTGCTCAACCGCGCGCCCACCCTGCACCGCCTGGGCATCCAGGCCTTCGAGCCGCAGCTGGTCGAGGGCAAGGCCATTCAGATCCACCCGCTCGTCTGCACCGCGTTCAACGCGGACTTCGACGGTGACCAGATGGCCGTGCACCTGCCGCTGTCGGCCGAGGCGCAGGCCGAGGCCCGCATCCTGATGCTGTCGACCAACAACATCCTGAAGCCGGCCGACGGCAAGCCGGTGACCATGCCCACCCAGGACATGATCATCGGTCTCTACTCCCTCACCACGATCAAGGACGACGGCGAGGGCGCCGGGGCGGGCCGGATCTTCGGTTCGGTGGCCGAGGCGCTCATGGCCTTCGACCGGCGCGAGCTGGACATCCAGGCCAAGATCCAGCTCAGGATGAAGGGAGACGTCCCGCCGCCCCGCGACTGGACGGCGCCCGAGGGCTGGGAGCCGGGCGACTCCTACCGCCTGGAGACCACGCTGGGCCGGTGCCTGTTCAACCAGACGCTGCCGGCGAACTACCCGTACGTGAACTCGCAGGTCGGCAAGAAGCAGCTCTCGGTCATCGTGAACGAGCTGGCGGAGAAGTACCCCAAGGTCGAGGTCGCGACCGCGCTGGACGCGCTCAAGGACGCCGGCTTCTACTGGGCCACCCGCGCCGGTGTCACGATCTCGATCGAGGACGTCGTCGCGCCGCCGAACAAGGCCGAGATCATGGAGTCGTACGAACGCCGGGCCGACAAGGTCCAGCGGGAGTACGAGCGGGGTCTCATCACGGACGAGGAGCGCCGCCAGGAGCTCATCGAGATCTGGACGCACGCGACCAGTGACGTGACCGAGGACATGCAGAAGGCGTTCCCGAAGACCAACCCGGTCTGGATGATGGTCCAGTCGGGCGCCCGAGGAAACCTGATGCAGGTGCGCCAGATCTCCGGTATCCGCGGTCTGGTGTCCAACACCAAGGGTGAGACGATCCCGCGCCCGATCAAGGCCTCGTTCCGCGAGGGCCTGTCGGTGCTGGAGTACTTCATCTCCACCCACGGTCAGCGGAAGGGTCTGGCGGACACCGCGCTGCGGACCGCCGACTCGGGTTACCTGACCCGTCGTCTGGTGGACGTCGCGCAGGACGTCATCGTCCGCGAGATCGACTGCGGCACCGACCGCGCGGTCCCGCTGCACGTCGGCGAGCGCGACTCGGCGGGCAACCTGGTCAAGGCGGAGAACGCCGAGAGCAACGTGCACGGCCGCATCCTGGCCGAGGACGTCGAGGTGGACGGCAAGATCATCGCGAGCGCGGGCGTCGACATCAACGACACCCACGTGACCGCGCTGGTCGAGGCCGGCGTGGAGACCGTCAGGACCCGCAGCGCTCTCGTCTGCGAGGCCAAGATCGGTGTCTGCGCCACCTGCTACGGCCGTTCGCTGGCGACCGGAAAGCTCGTGGACGTCGGCGAGGCGGTCGGCATCATCGCCGCCCAGTCGATCGGTGAGCCGGGCACCCAGCTCACGATGCGTACCTTCCACACCGGTGGTGTGGCGGGTGCGGACATCACCCACGGTCTGCCCCGTGTCCAGGAGCTCTTCGAGGCGCGCATCCCCAAGGGCGTCGCCCCGATCAGCGAGGCCGAGGGCCGGGTCCGCATCGACGAGACCGACAAGACCCGCAAGATCGTGATCACGCCGGACGACGGCTCCGACGAGATCGCGTACCCGGTGTCGATGCGGTCGCGCCTGCTGGTCTCCGACGGGCAGCGCGTCTCGGTGGGCCAGCAGCTGATCGCCGGTGCGGTCAACCCCAACGAGGTGCTGCGCATCCTCGGCCCCCGGGCCGTGCAGCTGCACCTGGTGGCCGAGGTGCAGCAGGTCTACCGCTCGCAGGGTGTGTCGATCCACGACAAGCACATCGAGATCATCGTGCGCCAGATGCTCAAGCGCGTGAACGTCCTCGAGTCGGGTGACACCGACATGCTCCCCGGCGAGCTGGTCGAGCGGCCGCGCTTCGAGCGGATGAACCGCGAGTGCGTGGCGGAGCAGGGCACGCCGGCCTCCGGCCGTCCGGTGCTCATGGGCATCACCAAGGCCTCGCTCGCGACCGAGTCGTGGCTGTCGGCGGCGTCCTTCCAGGAGACGACCAGGGTGCTCACCGACGCGGCGATCCACGCCAAGTCGGACTCGCTGCTCGGCCTCAAGGAGAACGTCATCATCGGAAAGCTCATCCCGGCCGGTACCGGCATGCCGCAGTACCGCAACATCCGGGTGGAGCCCACCGAGGAGGCCAAGGCCGCGATGTACACGGTCGGCGGCTACGACGGCTCCGCGGCCGACTACACCTTCGGCTCGGGCTCCGGTGAGGCCGTGCCGCTGGAGGAGTACGACTTCGGCCAGTACAACCGCTAGCCGGCGCTGTCGCAGGCGTCCCGGCCATTCACGGGGCGCCTCCGTCCTCCGTTCTCCGGGGGGCGGTTGACACCGCTTGACGGGTTCCCGACGGCACCCGGATCCTCGCGGGGATCCGGGTGCCGTTTCCGTTGCGCGCCTTGGCGGGGTCTTTACGGCGCAAGCCGTACGTTATGAGAGAACGGCCGGAGAAGCCGGCCGCACAAGGTAAAGTTGTTCCGGGCCCAGTAGCGGCCGGTCGCCGAACCGGTCGTAGGAGCCGTGACACGGATCGGACGCTCGTGGCAGCGCCCGGCGGACGCAACCGTTTTGACGAGTTGCGGTGCCTGGCGTAGTCTCTTCCTTCGTGCCCATGGCTTCGTGGGCTCTCATGCGTGCGCGTCGACAGGTTTCCCGTTGGGGAGTCGGCAGAGGCGCCGCGTGGCCTCCTCCGCAGGACCGGCCTCGCCCGGGAAGTGGCGCGACAAGAGCGCGACACGCCCGACCGCGTGGGTCGGAGCGGATGGAAAAACCGCAGGTCATGACACCGGCAGTACCTGCGAAATGCACTACCTATTCGAATCACCGGCAAGCACGAACGGAGACGCGGTGCCTACGATTCAGCAGCTGGTCCGCAAGGGCCGCCAGGACAAGGTCACCAAGACCAAGACCCCGGCGCTCAAGGCCAGCCCCCAGCGACGCGGCACCTGCATGCGCGTTTACACCACGACCCCCAAGAAGCCGAACTCCGCCCTCCGCAAGGTCGCGCGTGTCCGGCTCACCAACGGCATCGAGGTCACGGCCTACATCCCGGGTGTCGGCCACAACCTCCAGGAGCACAGCATCGTGCTCGTCCGCGGTGGTCGTGTGAAGGACCTGCCGGGTGTTCGCTACAAGATCATCCGTGGTTCGCTCGACACCCAGGGTGTCCGCAACCGCAAGCAGGCCCGTAGCCGTTACGGCGCGAAGAAGGAGAAGTAAGAATGCCTCGCAAGGGTTCTCCTGGCCGTCGTCAGCTCATGGCTGACCCGGTCCACAACTCGCCGCTGGTCACCGCGCTCATCAACAAGGTGCTCCTGGACGGCAAGCGCTCCATCGCGCAGTCGATCGTCTACGGCGCCCTTGAAGGCTGCAAGGAGAAGACCGGCAACGACCCGGTCGTCACCCTGAAGCGCGCGCTGGACAACGTCAAGCCCACCCTCGAGGTCCGCAGCCGCCGTGTCGGTGGCGCGACCTACCAGGTCCCGGTCGAGGTGCGCGCCTCGCGCAGCACCACCCTGGCCCTGCGCTGGCTGGTGCAGTACTCCCGCGCCCGCCGCGAGAAGACCATGACCGAGCGCCTCATGAACGAGCTGCTCGACGCCAGCAACGGCCTCGGCGCTTCCGTCAAGAAGCGCGAGGACACCCACAAGATGGCCGAGTCCAACAAGGCCTTCGCCCACTACCGCTGGTAACAGCGGGTCCGACGAGACGACGAGGACGCGAGAGAAGTGGCCACCACGCTTGACCTGGCCAAGGTCCGAAACATCGGCATCATGGCCCACATCGATGCGGGCAAGACCACGACGACCGAGCGCATCCTGTTCTACACCGGTATCACCTACAAGATCGGTGAGGTCCACGAGGGCGCAGCCACGATGGACTGGATGGAGCAGGAGCAGGAGCGTGGTATCACCATCACCTCCGCTGCCACCACCTGCGAGTGGCTCGATCACACGATCAACATCATCGACACCCCGGGTCACGTGGACTTCACCATCGAGGTGGAGCGCTCGCTGCGCGTCCTCGACGGCGCCGTCGCCGTGTTCGACGGCGTGGCGGGTGTCGAGCCCCAGTCCGAGACGGTCTGGCGCCAGGCCGACCGCTACGGTGTGCCGCGCATCTGCTTCGTCAACAAGATGGACCGGGTCGGCGCGGAGTTCCACCGCTGCGTCGACATGATGGTCAGCCGGCTGAACGCGACTCCCGCGGTCATCCAGCTTCCCTGGGGCGTCGAGGCCGGCTTCAAGGGCGTCATCGACCTGGTGAAGATGAAGGGCCTGCTCTGGAGCGCCGAGGCGGCCAAGGGCGAGATGTACGAGATCGTGGAGATCCCGGCGGACCACGCCGAGATCGCCCGCGAGTGGCGTGACAAGCTCGTCGAGACCGTCGCCGAGAACGACGACGAGCTGATGGAGCTCTTCCTGGAGGGTGTCGAGCCCACCGAGGAGCAGCTGGTCGCGGCCATCCGCCGCGCCACGCTGTCCAGCGCCATCAACCCGGTCCTGACCGGCACCGCGTTCAAGAACAAGGGTGTGCAGCCCCTGCTCGACGCGATCGTCGCCTACCTCCCCGCCCCGACCGACATCCCGGCCTTCAAGGGCCACGCGGTCGGCAAGGAGGAGGAGATCATCGAGCGTCACGCGGACGTGAAGGAGCCCTTCTCCGCCCTGGCGTTCAAGATCATGAGCGACCCGCACCTGGGCCGTCTGACCTACATCCGCATCTACTCGGGCACGCTCGAGACCGGCACCGCGGTTCTCAACGCGGTGAAGGGCAAGAAGGAGCGGATCGGCAAGATCTACCAGATGCACGCGAACAAGCGTGAGGAGCGCGCGTCCGCGCACGCCGGTCAGATCGTCGCCGTGATGGGTCTGAAGGACACCACCACCGGTGACACCCTGGCCGACATCGCGCACCCGGTCGTCCTGGAGTCGATGAACTTCCCGGCTCCGGTCATCAACGTGGCCATCGAGCCCAAGACCAAGAGCGACCAGGAGAAGCTGAGCACCGCGATCCAGCGCCTGGCCGAGGAGGACCCGTCCTTCCAGGTCCGCCGGGACGAGGAGACCGGGCAGACGGTCATCTGGGGCATGGGTGAGCTTCACCTGGAGATCCTGGTCGACCGGATGCGCCGCGAGTTCAAGGTCGAGGCCAACGTCGGCCGGCCGCAGGTGGCCTACCGGGAGACCATCCGCCGCAAGGTGGAGAAGGTCGACTACGTCCACAAGAAGCAGACCGGTGGTTCCGGCCAGTTCGCCAAGGTCATCATCGACATTGAGCCGCTGGGCGAGGGCAACGACGGGTACGAGTTCGAGAACAAGGTCTCCGGTGGCCGCATCCCGCGGGAGTACATCCCGTCGGTCGACGCGGGCGCCCAGGAGGCCGCCGAGTTCGGTGTTCTCGCCGGTTACCCCATGGTCGGGGTGAAGGTCACCCTGCAGGACGGTGCCTACCACGAGGTGGACTCGTCCGAAATGGCCTTCAAGATCGCTGGATCGATGGCCTTCAAGGAGGCCGCGCGCAAGGCGGACGCGGTAATCCTGGAGCCGGTGATGGCCGTCGAGGTCACCACTCCCGAGGACTACATGGGTGACGTCATCGGTGACCTCAACGGTCGCCGTGGGCAGATCCGGGCGATGGACGAGCGCGCAGGCGCCCGTGTCATCCAGGCCTCCGTCCCGCTCTCTGAGATGTTCGGCTACGTGGGTGACCTGCGTAGCAAGACGCAGGGACGCGCGAGCTTCAGCATGCAGTTCGACTCCTACGCGGAAGTGCCCCAGCACATCGCCAAGGAGATCGTCGCGAAGGTTCGGGGCGAGTAGTTTCCCGTCGCCGGCCCCGCAAGGGGCCGGCCTTCCGAGCCCGAGTGAAAAAGACGCAAGTCAAGTCAGAATCTCTAAGGAGACAGACCAGTGGCCAAGGCCAAGTTCGAGCGGACCAAGCCGCACGTAAACATCGGCACCATTGGGCACATCGACCACGGCAAGACCACTCTGACCGCGGCGATCACCAAGGTGCTCCACGAGCGTTACCCTGAGCTCAACGAGGCGACCCCGTTCGACAAGATCGACAAGGCGCCCGAGGAGAAGGCTCGTGGTATCACGATCTCCATCGCGCACGTCGAGTACCAGACCGAGAAGCGCCACTACGCCCACGTGGACTGCCCCGGTCACGCCGACTACGTGAAGAACATGATCACGGGTGCGGCTCAGATGGACGGCGCGATCCTCGTGGTCGCCGCCACCGACGGTCCGATGCCGCAGACGAAGGAGCACGTCCTCCTGGCCCGCCAGGTCGGCGTCCCCTACATCGTCGTCGCCCTCAACAAGGCCGACATGGTGGACGACGAGGAGATCCTGGAGCTCGTCGAGCTCGAGGTCCGCGAGCTGCTCTCGGCTCAGGAGTTCCCCGGCGACGACCTGCCGGTCGTGCGCGTCTCCGCTCTGAAGGCCCTCGAGGGCGACCAGAAGTGGGGCGACAGCATCATCGAGCTGATGACCGCTGTCGACGAGAACGTGCCCGAGCCGACCCGTGACGTCGACAAGCCGTTCCTCATGCCGATCGAGGACGTCTTCTCGATCACCGGTCGCGGCACCGTGGTGACCGGCCGTATCGAGCGCGGCATCGTCAAGGTCAACGAGACCGTCGACATCATCGGCATCAAGACCGAGAAGACCACCACCACGGTCACCGGTGTCGAGATGTTCCGCAAGCTCCTCGACGAGGGCCAGGCCGGTGACAACGTCGGTCTGCTCCTCCGTGGCATCAAGCGCGAGGACGTCGAGCGCGGCCAGTGCATCATCAAGCCGGGCACGACCACCCCGCACACCGAGTTCGAGGCCCAGGTCTACATCCTGGCCAAGGACGAGGGCGGCCGCCACACGCCGTTCTTCAACAACTACCGTCCGCAGTTCTACTTCCGTACGACTGACGTGACCGGTGTCGTCAACCTGCCCGAGGGCACCGAGATGGTCATGCCCGGTGACAACACCGAGATGACCGTCCAGCTCATCCAGCCGATCGCGATGGAGGAAGGCCTCAAGTTCGCGATCCGTGAGGGTGGCCGGACCGTCGGCGCCGGTAACGTCACCAAGATCCTCAAGTAGTTCGACCGCGGAGTGGCGGTCGGCCCTCTCACCGGGGCCGGCCGCCGCACCACGAGGGGCTCCAGCGGCCCCTCCGCACGACCCACGAACCGTGATCTCGCAGTTGGTCCGGTCGCGGAAGTGACCGAAGTAACTGCCAGATCACGGAAGAAAGCGCAGACCACAAGCGTCTGCTACGTGGGACACAGGGGGACAGGCCCAGCCGGGCGTGACGGGACGTCGGAGACGGACCAGCGCAGGGCGGGGCGGAAACCCCTGGCATAGCGGCCACCGGCCGCACGTAACTTTTTCAGACGACAGCGAAGGACACCGAGGCCATTATGGCGGGACAGAAGATCCGCATCCGGCTCAAGGCCTATGACCACGAGGTCATCGACAGCTCGGCCAAGAAGATCGTCGAGACGGTGACGCGGACTGGCGCTAAGGTCGCGGGCCCGGTTCCGCTGCCGACCGAGAAGAACGTGTACTGCGTCATCCGCTCGCCGCACAAGTACAAGGACAGCCGCGAGCACTTCGAGATGCGCACGCACAAGCGGCTGATTGACATCATCGACCCGACGCCGAAGACGGTCGACTCGCTCATGCGACTCGACCTCCCCGCCGGCGTTGACATCTCGATCAAGCTCTGAGGGAACGCACTGACATGGCTAAGCAGATCAAGGGCGTCCTGGGCAAGAAGCTCGGCATGACCCAGGTCTTCGACGCGGACAACCGGATGGTCCCGGTGACCGTCGTCGAAGCTGGTCCGTGCGTCGTGACCCGCGTCCGCACCCCGGAAAAGGACGGCTACTCCGCCGTTCAGCTCGGCTTCGGGCAGATCGACCCGCGGAAGGTCAACAAGCCGCTCGGCGACTACCTGCGCAAGCACGAGATCACCCCGCGACGTTACTTCACGGAGATCCGTACCGACGACGCGAGCGAGTACACCCTCGGTCAGGAGCTCCTGGCCGACACCTTCGAGGCCGGCCAGTTCGTCGACGTGACGGGCAAGAGCAAGGGCAAGGGCTTCGCCGGTGTCATGAAGCGTCACGGCTTCAAGGGCCTGGGCGCCTCGCACGGTACCCAGCGCAAGCACCGCTCGCCGGGCTCCATCGGCGGCTGCGCCACCCCGGGCCGCGTCTTCAAGGGCCTGCGCATGGCCGGCCGGATGGGCAACGTCCGCACCACCGTGCAGAGCCTGAAGGTCCACGCCGTGGACGTCGAGAAGAACCTCATCCTCATCAAGGGTGCGGTTCCCGGCGCCAACGGCAGCCTGGTCCTCATCCGCACCGCTGCCAAGAAGGGGGCTGCCAAGTGAGCACCATTGACGTCCTCGACCTGAGTGGCGCGAAGACCGGCTCCGTCGACCTGCCCGAGGACGTCTTCGGCGCCAAGGTCAACATCCCGCTGATCCACCAGGTGGTCGTGGCCCAGCTCGCCGCTCGTCGGCAGGGCACCCACAAGGCCAAGACCCGTGGCGAGGTCAGCGGTGGCGGCAAGAAGCCGTACCGCCAGAAGGGCACCGGCCGCGCCCGTCAGGGTTCGACCCGCGCCCCGCAGTTCACCGGCGGTGGCACCGTCCACGGCCCGGTTCCGCGGGACTACTCGCAGAAGACCCCCAAGAAGATGAAGGCCGCCGCCCTGCGCGGGGCCCTCTCCGACCGGGCGAACGGCGGCCGCGTGCACGTGGTCAGCGCTCTGGTCTCCGGCGAGACCCCCAAGACCAAGGCGGCTCTCGAGTCGCTGCGGAAGGTCACGCAGGCGCGCAGCGTCCTGGTCGTCGTCGACGAGGGCGACGAGCTCACCTGGATGAGCCTGCGCAACGCTCCTGAGGTCCACCTGCTGGACGCCGGGCAGCTGAACACCTATGACGTGCTCTGCTACGACGACGTCGTCTTCACTCAGGAAGCGTACGACCAGGTCGTCGCGCGTCTGAGCAAGAGCGGGAAGGAAGACGCCTGATGCAGAAGATCGCCGACCCGCGCGACATCATCATCAAGCCGATCGTCTCCGAGAAGAGCTACGGCCTGATCGACGAGCACAACAAGTACACGTTCCTGGTGCGGAAGACGGCCAACAAGACGCAGGTGAAGATCGCCATTGAGCAGATCTTCGGCGTCAAGGTGGCCAGCGTCAACACCATCAACCGCCAGGGCAAGCGCAAGCGGACCAAGTTCGGCTACGGCCAGCGCCCGAGCACCAAGCGCGCGATCGTGAGCCTGGCTGAGGGCGACCGGATCGACATCTTCGGTCAGGGCTGAACCCGCTCGCCAAGTAAGTGACGCGTCGAACGCCCCTCGCCGGGAGGCGAGGGGCATTCGGCCGGATTAACCGACGAAGGATGAACGAAAAAGATGGGCATCCGTAAATACAAGCCGACGACCCCGGGTCGCCGCGGCTCGAGTGTCTCGGACTTCACCGAGATCACCCGCAGCACGCCCGAGAAGTCGCTGCTTGCTCCCCTGCACAGCAAGGGCGGCCGCAACGTCCACGGCCGGGTCACCACCCGCCACCAGGGCGGCGGCCACAAGCGCGCGTACCGGATCATCGACTTCCGGCGCCACGACAAGGACGGGATCCCGGCCAAGGTCGCTCACATCGAGTACGACCCGAACCGCACCTCCCGCATCGCGCTGCTGCACTACGCCGACGGGGAGAAGCGCTACATCCTCTGCCCGACCGGCCTCAAGCAGGGCGACAAGATCGAGAACGGCCCCGCGGCCGACATCAAGCCGGGTAACTGCCTCCCGCTGCGCAACATCCCGACCGGTACCTTCATCCACGCGGTGGAGCTCCGTCCGGGCGGCGGCGCCAAGCTGGGCCGGTCCGCCGGTGCGCAGATCCAGCTGCTCGCCAAGGAGGGCCAGTACGCCACGCTGCGTATGCCGTCCGGTGAGATGCGCCAGGTCGACGTCCGCTGCCGGGCCTCGATCGGCCAGGTGGGCAACGCCGAGCAGGGCAACATCAACTGGGGTAAGGCCGGCCGTATGCGGTGGAAGGGCAAGCGCCCGACCGTTCGTGGTGTCGCGATGAACCCGGTCGACCACCCGCACGGTGGTGGTGAGGGCAAGACCTCCGGCGGTCGCCACCCGGTCAACCCCAAGGGCAAGCCCGAGGGTCGTACCCGCGCGGCGAACAAGGCCAGTGACCGCCTGATCATCCGTCGTCGGACCAAGCGGAAGAAGCGGTAGGAGTAGCCGAAATGCCACGTAGTCTTAAGAAGGGTCCCTTCGTGGACGACCACCTTCAGAAGAAGGTGGACGCTCAGAACGAGAAGGGCACCAAGAACGTCATCAAGACGTGGTCGCGGCGCTCCATGATCGTGCCCGACATGCTCGGTCACACGATCGCCGTTCACGACGGCCGCAAGCACGTCCCGGTGTTCGTCACCGAGTCGATGATCGGTCACAAGCTCGGCGAGTTCGCGCCCACGCGGACGTTCCGCAGCCACGTCAAGGAAGACCGCCGCAGCCGGCGGTAAGCGCCTGTCGAAGAAGGTATAGAGGAGTAAGCGATGGAAGCCAGGGCTCAGGTGCGGTTCGCGCGCCACACGCCCATGAAGGCCCGCCGCGTGGTGGACCTCATTCGCGGGCTGCCCGCTTCGGAGGCGCAGGCCGTGCTGCAGTTCGCTCCCCAGTCGGCGAGCGAGACCGTGTACAAGGTGCTGTCCAGCGCCATTGCCAACGCGGAGCACAACTTCAACCTCGACCGCGACACGCTCTTCGTGAGCCGTGCGTGGGTCGACGAGGGCCCGACGCTGAAGCGGTTCCGTCCGCGTGCCCAGGGTCGTGCCTATCGGATCAACAAGCGGACGAGCCACATCACCGTGATCGTGGAGTCCCGCGAGCCGAAGGGGAGGACCCGCTAGTGGGTCAGAAGGTCAACCCGCACGGGTTCCGCCTCGGCATCACGACCGACTTCAAGAGCCGGTGGTATGCCGACAAGCTCTACAAGTCGTACGTCGCCGAAGACGTCGCGATCCGCCGCATGCTGAAGAAGGGCATGGAGCGGGCCGGCATTTCCAAGGTCGAGATCGAGCGGACCACCGACCGGGTTCAGGTCGACATCCACACCGCCCGTCCGGGCATCGTCATCGGCCGCCGCGGCGCCGAGGCGGACCGGATCCGCGGTGACCTCGAGAAGCTGACCAAGAAGCAGGTCCAGCTCAACATCCTCGAGGTCAAGAACCCCGAGATCGACGCTCAGCTCGTCGCCCAGGGCGTGGCCGAGCAGCTCTCCAGCCGTGTCTCGTTCCGTCGGGCCATGCGCAAGGCGATGCAGTCGGCGATGAAGAGCGGCGCCAAGGGCATCCGGGTGCAGTGCTCCGGCCGTCTGGGCGGTGCCGAGATGTCCCGCTCGGAGTTCTACCGCGAGGGCCGCGTGCCCCTGCACACGCTCCGCGCGGACATCGACTACGGCCTCTACGAGGCCCGTACCACCTTCGGCCGCATCGGCGTGAAGGTGTGGATCTACAAGGGCGAGGCTCCGACCAGCCGCGCCGAGCGCGAGGCGGCTGCCGCCGGCGCTCGTGCGGGCCAGCGTCGTGAGCGCGACGACCGTCGTGGCGGCGGCGCCGGCGGCGACCGTCCCCGTCGTGGCGGCGGCGCCGGTGGCGACCGTCCCCGTCGCGGTGGCCGTGGCGACCGCGCCCCCAGGACCGAGGCGGCCTCGCAGGCTGCCCCCGAGACCGGCCCGGCTGCGCAGCCGGGTGCTGAAGGGAGCTGACCATGCTGATCCCTCGCAGGGTCAAGCACCGCAAGCAGCACCGGCCCGACCGCAGCGGCGCCGCCAAGGGCGGCACCAGGGTCGTGTTCGGCGAGTTCGGCATTCAGGCAGTTGAGCACTCCTACGTGACCAACCGCCAGATCGAGTCGGCTCGTATCGCCATGACCCGGCACATCCGCCGTGGCGGCAAGGTGTGGATCAACATCTACCCGGACCGTCCGCTCACCAAGAAGCCGGCCGAGACCCGCATGGGTTCCGGTAAGGGTTCGCCTGAGTGGTGGATCGCCAACGTCAAGCCCGGTCGCGTCATGTTCGAGCTGTCGGGTGTCGCCGAGCCGGTGGCCCGTGAGGCCATGCGCCGTGCGATGCACAAGCTCCCGATGAAGTGCCGGTTCGTTAAGCGTGAAGTGGGTGAGGCGTGATGGCTAAGGGCCTGACCGCCGGTGAGCTGCGGGTGGAGGACCAGGACACCCTGGTCCAGAAGCTGAAGGAAGCCAAGGAGGAGCTGTTCAACCTCCGCTTCCAGGCCGCGACCGGTCAGTTGGAGAGCCACGGGCGGCTGCGCGCTGTCCGCCGCGAGATCGCCCGTATCTACACCGTGATGCGCGAGCGGGAGCTCGGCATTGTGACGGTTGAGAAGGAGTCGATCGATGGCTGAGACCACGGAGAACACGACCGAGACGCGGAGCCACCGCAAGACCCGCGAGGGTCTGGTCGTCAGTGACAAGATGGACAAGACCGTCGTCGTCGCTGTTGAGGACCGCGTCAAGCACCCCCTGTACGGCAAGGTCATCCGTAGGACGACCAAGTACAAGGCGCACGACGAGGCCAACAGCTGCGGCGTCGGCGACCGCGTCCTCCTGATGGAGACCCGTCCCCTGTCGGCGAGCAAGCGCTGGCGGGTCGTCGAGATCCTCGAGAAGGCGAAGTAACGAACGCGCCTCGTGGGGGGTGGCCGAAGGGCCCACCCCCCATGACGGTGTCCAAGGGCGCGGAGGCTCCCCCTCGGGAGAGTCCCCGCGCCGCCTGCGGCGGCGGCCCGGCTCCGGCCGGAGCTGTCGCCGGGGGAAAAAGACCACAGTAGGTTCCGCAAGGCTCACCCGAGGGTGAGAACCAGCGAGACAAACAGGAGTAGACGTGATCCAGCAGGAGTCGCGACTCAAGGTCGCCGACAACACGGGTGCGAAGGAAGTCCTTTGCATCCGTGTGCTCGGCGGCTCGGGTCGGCGCTACGCCGGCATCGGCGACATCATCGTCGCCACAGTCAAGGACGCCATCCCCGGCGGCACCGTGAAGAAGGGCGATGTCGTCAAGGCTGTCATCGTTCGCACTGTCAAGGAGCGCCGCCGGCCCGACGGCTCCTACATCCGCTTCGACGAGAACGCCGCCGTCATCATCAAGGACAGCGGTGACCCTCGCGGCACGCGTATCTTCGGTCCCGTCGGCCGCGAGCTGCGTGACAAGAAGTTCATGCGCATCATCTCGCTCGCGCCGGAGGTGTTGTAAATGTCGAAGCTGCATGTGAAGAAGGGTGACCTGGTCCAGGTCATCGCCGGCAAGGACAAGGGTGCCAAGGGTCGTGTGATCGCCGCCCTCCCGCGCGAGGACCGCGTGGTGGTCGAAGGCGTCAACATGATCAAGAAGCACGTCAAGGAGACCCACCAGGGTCCGCGCGGCGCCAAGACCGGCGGTGTGCAGACGATGGAGGCCCCCATCCACGTGAGCAACGTCAAGAAGCTCAAGGATGACGAGAAGCCCGCCAAGAAGGCCGAGAAGAAGGCCGACGAGACGGGTGAGGACAACTGATGACCGCGACTTCCGAAGAGCGCACGCTCCCCCGCCTCAAGCAGCGTTACCGCGAAGAGATCATCGCGAAGCTGCACGAGGAGTTCGGGTTCGAGAACATCATGCTGGTCCCCACGATCACCAAGATCAAGGTGAACATGGGTGTCGGCGAGGCCGCCCGCGACTCGAAGCTGATCGAGGGCGCCGTCCGTGACCTCACGGTCATCACCGGCCAGAAGCCGGCCGTCGTCCGGGCCCGCAAGTCCATCGCCCAGTTCAAGCTGCGCGAGGGCATGCCGATCGGCGCCCACGTCACGCTCCGCGGCGACCGCATGTGGGAGTTCCTGGACCGCCTGCTCTCCCTGGCGCTGCCGCGTATCCGCGACTTCCGCGGCCTGTCGCCGAAGCAGTTCGACGGCAACGGCAACTACACCTTCGGTCTCACCGAGCAGGTCATGTTCCACGAGATCGACCAGGACAAGGTCGACCGGCAGCGTGGCATGGACATCACGGTCGTGACCACCGCCAAGACCGACGACCAGGGCCGGGCGCTGCTGAAGCACCTCGGCTTCCCCTTCAAGGAGGCCTGATCATGGCGAAGACGTCGCTCAAGGTCAAGGCTGCTCGCAAGGCCAAGTTCGAGGTCCGGGCCTACACCCGGTGCTCGCGCTGTGGCCGTCCCCGCGCCGTCTACCGGAAGTTCGGCCTGTGCCGCATCTGCTTCCGCGAGATGGCGCATCGGGGCGAGCTGCCCGGCATCACCAAGTCGAGCTGGTAGCCGTCCGCGCGGACCGGTGGCCATCACCGGTCCGCGCGGCGCCTGCCGTGCACAGAAGTCATATTCACCGGGCGCTGCCTCAAGCGCCCACGACCGCACCGTAGGTCCCCTGTGGAAACCGCGGTGAGGAAGGCCACCGGCCATGACGATGACCGATCCGATCGCAGACATGCTGACGCGTCTGCGAAACGCGAACTCGGCTTACCACGAAACCGTGGCCATGCCGTACTCGAAGATCAAGGCGCACATCGCCGAGATCCTTCAGCAGGAGGGCTACATCCAGGCCTGGAGCGTCGAAGACGCCAAGGTCGGAAAGAACCTCGTGGTGGAGCTGAAGTTCGGGCCGACCCGTGAGCGCTCGCTCGCGGGTCTGCGCCGGGTCTCCAAGCCCGGCCTGCGGGTCTATGCAAAGAAGGACAACCTGCCCCGGGTCCTGGGCGGGCTGGGCGTCGCGATCATCTCGACGTCCGCCGGTCTCATGACCGACAAGCAGGCCGGCAAGCGCGGAGTGGGCGGGGAAGTCCTCGCCTTCGTTTGGTAGAGGGGAGAAAACACAGCATGTCGAGAATCGGACGGCTGCCCATCCCTGTACCGAACGGCGTCGACGTCGCCATCGACGGTCAGGGTGTCACGGTCAAGGGCCCGAAGGGCACACTTTCACACACGGTCGCTGAGCCGATCGCGGTCGCCAAGGGCGAGGACGGTGCCGTCACCGTCACCCGCCCCAGCGACGAGAACAAGGTCCGTGCGCTGCACGGGCTCTCCCGCACGCTGATCGCCAACATGGTGACGGGCGTGACCCAGGGCTACACCAAGACCCTGGAGATCGTGGGTGTCGGTTACCGGGTCCAGGCCAAGAGCCCGACTCAGCTCGAGTTCGCTCTGGGCTTCAGTCACCCGGTGATCGTGGACGCCCCCGAGGGCGTCACCTTCCGCGTCGAGAAGCCGACCCTGTTCCACGTGGACGGCATCGACAAGCAGAAGGTCGGCGAGATCGCCGCGAACATCCGCAAGCTGCGCAAGCCCGACCCGTACAAGGGCAAGGGCGTGCGCTACCAGGGTGAAGTTATCCGCCGCAAGGTCGGAAAGGCTGGTAAGTAGGCATGGCTGGCAAGACTGCGTTCGGCAAGCACACGGCCGCCCGCGCCGTCTCGCGGGCCCGCCGCCACGGCCGCGTCCGCAAGAAGGTGGTCGGCACGACCGCGCGTCCGCGCATGGTCGTCAACCGCTCCACTCGGCATCTCTTCGTGCAGATCGTCGACGACACCCAGGGCCACACGCTGGTGAGCGCCTCCACCATGGAGAGCTCCCTGCGCGCGGCCGAGGGCGTCAAGACCGACAAGGCGAAGCAGGTCGGCGAGCTTCTCGCTCAGCGGGCCAAGGCTGCCGGGATCACCGCTGTCGTCTTCGACCGCGGTGGCAACCGCTACGCGGGTCGCATCGCGGCCCTGGCGGACAGCGCCCGCGAAGGTGGGCTGGAGTTCTGATGGCCCGTCTTACGAATGAGAAGAGGAACCACTGATGGCTGGAGCTCCGCGTCGCGGTGGCGCCGCCGGTGGCGAGCGGCGTGACGGTCGTCGTGACGACCGCCGCGGTGGCAACGCTGACAAGGGCGTCTCGTACATCGAGCGCGTCGTGAAGATCAACCGAGTGGCCAAGGTCGTGAAGGGTGGTCGTCGCTTCAGCTTCACCGCCCTGGTTATCGTCGGTGACGGTAACGGCCTGGTCGGCGTCGGCTACGGCAAGGCCAAGGAAGTCCCCGCGGCCATCGCCAAGGGTGTCGAAGAGGCCAAGAAGCACTTCTTCAAGGTGCCCCGCATCCAGGGCACCATCCCGCACATCGTGCAGGGTGAAGAGGCCGCGGGTGTCGTCTTCCTCCGTCCGGCCTCGCCCGGTACCGGTGTCATCGCCGGTGGCCCGGTGCGCGCCGTCCTGGAGTGCGCCGGCATCCACGATGTCCTGTCCAAGTCGCTCGGCTCGGACAACCCGATCAACATCGTGCACGCCACGGTGGCCGCTCTGAAGGGCCTCAGCCGCCCCGAGGAGATCGCCGCCCGCCGGGGCCTGCCGATCGAGGACGTCGCCCCCAAGGCGATGCTCAAGGCTCGCGCCGAGGGTCTCGCGGAGGCCGCGGCGGCGAAGGCGGTGAGCTAGTCGATGGCACGTCTGAAGATCACGCAGGTCCGCTCGAAGATCGGTGGCAAGCAGAACCAGCGTGACTCGCTGCGCTCGCTCGGTCTGAAGCGAATCGGTGACGTCGTCGTCAAGGAGGACCGCCCGGAGATCCGCGGCATGGTCTCCGTGGTGACGCACCTCGTCACCGTGGAAGAGGTCGACTAGACATGGCAGAGAACACTCCGCTCCGCATCCACCACCTGCGTCCGGCCCCCGGCGCCAACAAGTCGAAGGTCCGCAAGGGCCGCGGCGAGGCGTCCAAGGGCAAGACCGCCGGTCGTGGCACCAAGGGCACGCGCGCCAGGAACAACGTCCCCCTCGGTTTCGAGGGTGGCCAGGTTCCGCTCCAGCGCCGCCTGCCCAAGTACAAGGGCTTCAGCAACGCCCTGTTCAAGACGACCTACCAGGTCGTCAACCTGGACAAGCTCGGCGAGCTGTTCCCCGAGGGTGGCGACGTCACCGTCGAGACGCTGGTCGCCAAGGGCGCGGTCCGCAAGAACCAGCTCGTGAAGGTTCTCGGAACCGGTGACATCTCCGTGGCGTTGAACGTGCAGGCGCACGCCTTCTCCGCCAGCGCCAAGGAGAAGATCGCCGCGGCCGGGGGCTCCGTCTCCGAGCTGTAGGCATGAAAACGAGGCGCGGGGGCTCACAATGGGCCCCCGCGCCCGTAGTGCGTTAGAGTTCGCTGGACAGTGAGTGTCAACTCATTTACACGCGCTCGTTGACTTGAGATAGCAAGATGGACCACCCCCGCACCATCGCTGACCGACCTCGCCTTTCAGGCGCGCAGGAGGGACCGTGCTGACCGCGTTTACCCGAGCGTTCCGTACGCCGGACCTGCGTAAGAAGCTGCTCTTCACACTGGGCATCATCGCGCTGTTCCGTCTCGGCTCGGTTCTTCCGACTCCGGGTGTTCACACCGAAAACATCGCCCTGTGTCTCAAGGAGGCACAGGCCGGCGATGCGAACAACATTTATGGCATGGTGCAGCTCTTCAGTGGTGGAGCGCTGCTGAAGCTGTCGGTGTTCGCGCTCGGCATCATGCCGTACATCACCGCGAGCATCATTCTGCAGCTGCTGGTCGTGGTCATTCCCCGCCTGGAAGCCCTCAAGAAGGAGGGCCAGGCCGGACAGAGCAAGATCACTCAGTACACGCGTTATCTGACGATCGGCCTGGCGATCCTCCAGTCGACCGCCTTCATCGCCCTCGCGCGCAGCGGGCAGCTCTTCCCCGGCTGCCAGCAGGAGATCCTGCTGGACAAGGACAACGTCTTCGGCATCATCACGATGGTGCTGGTGATGACCGCCGGTACCGGCGTCATCATGTGGCTGGGCGAGCTCGTCACCGACCGCGGCGTCGGCAACGGCATGTCGATCCTGATCTTCGCCCAGGTCATCGCGGTCTTCCCGGCCGAGCTGCTGCGCATCGGCCAGCAGAAGGGTGCCTTCGTCTTCGCCGTGGTGATGGTCGTCGGCATCGCGATGATCGCCCTGGTCGTCATGGTCGAGCAGGCTCAGCGCCGGATTCCGGTGCAGTACGCCAAGCGCATGGTCGGCCGCCGGATGTACGGCGGGACCTCGACCTACATCCCGCTGAAGGTGAACCAGGCCGGCATCATCCCGGTCATCTTCGCCTCCTCGCTGCTCTATCTTCCGCAGCTGGTCACGAGCCTCTTCAGCAACACTCAGGAAGAGCCGAACGCGGTCATCCAGTGGATCAACCAGAACCTGGTCACCGGCGACACCCCCGCCTACATGATCACGTTCTTCCTCCTGATCGTCTTCTTCACCTACTTCTACGTGTCCATCACCTTCAACCCCGTTGAAGTCGCCGACAACATGAAGAAGTACGGTGGTTTCATCCCGGGCATCCGCCCGGGACGCCCCACGGCCGAGTACCTCAGCTACGTGCTCTCGCGGCTCACGGCTCCCGGATCGCTCTATCTGGGCCTGATCTCCATGGTGCCGATCGTCGCACTGGCGCTCGTCGGGGCGAGCCAGAACTTCCCGTTCGGAGGCACGAGCATTCTGATCATGGTGGGTGTCGGTCTTGACACCGTGAAGCAGATCGAGAGCCAGCTCCAGCAGCGCAATTACGAAGGCTTCCTGAAGTAGTGCGTCTCGTCCTGGTGGGGCCCCCCGGAGCGGGTAAGGGGACACAGGCCCAGTTCATCGCATCGAACCTGTCCATCCCGAAGATCTCGACAGGTGACATTTTCCGTGCCAACGTCTCGGGCGGTACGGAGCTCGGCAAGCTTGCCAAGGAATACATGGACCGCGGTGACCTCGTGCCCGACGAGGTCACCATCGCGATGGTCCGCGACCGCCTCTCGGAGGACGACGCGCAGGACGGCTTCCTGCTCGACGGCTTCCCCAGGAACGTGCCCCAGGCCGAGATCCTGAAGAAGATGCTCGCCGAGTTCGGCGTCGCGCTGGACATCGTGCTGGAACTCGTGGTCGACGAGGACGAGGTCGTCCGCCGGCTGGCCGGCCGCCGTACCTGCAGCCAGTGCGGTCGCATCTGGCACGTCGACTTCGACGACAAGAAGGACGACATCTGCGACGCCTGCGGCGGCAGCCTCTACCAGCGTGACGACGACAAGGAGGAGACCGTCCGGCGCAGGCTGGAGGTCTACCAGGAGCAGACCGCTCCGCTCGTCTCCTACTACGCCGAGGAGAAGCTCCTGGTCGGCGTGGACGCGGCAGGTCCGGTGGAAGAGGTCACCCAGCGCGCGATGGATGCCCTGGCGCCTTACGCGGACTAGCGGTTCTCATCCGGCACGCCACCCATGGGGTCCCCCATGGGTGGCGTGCTGTCGTTAGGAGAGCTCCTAGGGCACAATCGGGGGAATTGAGCTCCCGACTTGCCCGTTTAATCACCCCGGGGGTGTACACGTGTTCAAGAAGAACAAGCACGGGATCCAGGTCAAGACGCCCGAGCAGCTGGAGAAGATGCGCGCCGCGGGCCTGGTGGTCGGCCGGACGCTGCAACTGCTCCGGGAGAGCGTGCGCCCCGGCCTGACCCCGCTGGACCTCGACGCGATCGCGGAGGAGGCCATCCGGGGCGAGGGGGCGATCCCCTCCTTCAAGGGCTACCAGGGTTTCCCCGCGACGATCTGCGCCTCCGTCAACGACGAGGTCGTCCACGGTATCCCGGGCAGCCGGCGGGCGCTGCAGGAGGGCGACATCATCTCCATCGACTGCGGCGCGATCCTGGACGGCTGGCACGGCGACTCCGCGATCACCGTCCCGGTCGGCGAGGTCGACCCCAGGCTCACCGAGCTGATGCGGGTCACCGAGGAGGCCATGTGGCGCGGGATCGCCGCGCTGACCGTGGGCCGCCACCTGTCCGACATCGGGTACGAGGTCGAGCGGTACGTCCGCTCCCAGGGCCGCTACGGCATCCCCAAGGAGTACGGCGGGCACGGGATCGGCACCGAGATGCACATGGACCCGTGGGTGGCCAACCACGGCAGGCCCGGCAAGGGGCCGAAGTTCGAGGCGGGCATGTGCCTGGCGATCGAGCCGATGGTCAACCTGGGCACCGACCGCACCAAGGTGCTGGCCGACGACTGGACGGTCGTCACGACCGACGGCAAGGCCTCCGCGCACTTCGAGCACAGCGTCGCCGTGACACATAATGGACCTTGGGTACTGACCGCCCTTGACGGGGGGAAAGAGCGGCTTGCCGATCTGTTGGGAGAGAGCGCGGGCCAGGCGTGAGCGGTCCGCCCCGGTGAGCGGATGTGGGTGACGATGGCGGCTGACCCGAAGATGCGGGCGTCGGACGACGACAGGGACAAGGTCGCCTCGGCGCTCAGGGAGCACTACGCGCAGGGCCGTCTCACGGTCGAGGAGTTCGACGAGCGGCTCGAGCAGCTGTACGCCAGCAAGACGTACGGCGAGCTCGCCACTCTCACCTCCGACCTGCCCGGCGTCGACCTGCGCAAGCTGCCCGCGACCGCGGAGCGGCGCCCCGAGCGGCGTGTCGAGAAGAGGAACAGGGAACTGGCCGGGATGTGGGCTCCCTGGGCGGTGGCCGGCTCCGTCAACTGGATGATCTGGTTCATCATCGGTGCGACGGACGGCTTCGACTTCCCCTATCCGTGGCCTCTGTGGGTGATGGGCCCATGGGGGGCGATTCTGCTGGTCGGCACCGTCATCATGAAGCTGAGCAAGGACGGCAAGTCGTAATAGTGCACGCTCGGCACTGAGTGTGCATTCCTCCGCAGAAGGGCGGATCGAATCTTCCTAATGTAAGCGGTGTCCGAACAGCAGGACCCCTCACAGGAGGAAGAAAGAAATGAGCAAGTTCCGTACCATCCTCGTCGGCACCGCCCTCGCCGGCTCCCTCGCCGCCGGCCTGGCCGCCGCTCCGGCCCAGGCCGCGACCGCCGGCACCGCCACCTCCGCCGAGCAGGTTCAGGGTCCGAAGAAGCACTTCTTCGGTCCTTACTACTCGAAGTTCGGCGGCGGCGAGAGCTTCGGCAAGCGCTCCTACTTCAAGGGCTACTGGTACAAGGACGACGGCCGCTACTGGTTCTTCGGCGACCTGTTCGACCGTGACCGCGACCGCGAGTACAGCTACGTCTGGTTCAAGTGGCACGACCGGTTCGGCCACCACGTCAAGTACTACAAGACCTTCGGTGGCAAGCACTTCGACAAGTTCGGCGGCTTCAAGGGCAGCAACGGCTTCGACGACTTCAAGATCCGCGTCTGCGAGGGCGACAACCGCTTCGACGACTGCGGCAGCTGGGGCGACGCTTTCTGAGTCGACCGACCCGGCCAGGGGGGAAACCTGGGCCGGGAGAGTGACCCAGGGGGAAGCCGACTTCGCTGAGCCCGCCGGTGACCGTGTCACCGGCGGGCTCTTCGCACGTCAGGCCCGCGGAAGGGGTATCCTGGGTACCGGTTGTGTCGAGGCACCGGCCGTCTGTTTCGCATTTCATCGCCCGGTGCCGTACACTCCTTTTTCGGTTCACTATGACCATTGCGCGTCGGCGGTGTCGCTACCGCCGCTCTCATCGAAGCGCGTGGTCGCGGCTGCTTAGTGTTCCGAAGCCTCAGACGACCGATCAGTGAAACGCGAGGGACATGGCCAAGAAAGACGGCGCCATCGAGATCGAGGGCACTGTGGTTGAGTCGCTCCCGAACGCGATGTTCCGGGTGCAGCTCGACAACGGCCATAAGGTCCTGGCCCACATCAGCGGGCGGATGCGCATGCACTACATCCGCATTCTTCCCGACGACCGGGTCGTTGTGGAACTGAGCCCCTACGACCTCAGTCGTGGGCGGATCGTCTACCGATACAAGTAAGCGTCTGAGGGACGAATAAGGACTATGAAGGTCAAGCCGAGCGTCAAGAAGATCTGCGACAAGTGCAAGGTGATCCGCCGGCACGGTCGCGTCATGGTGATCTGCGACAACCTGCGCCACAAGCAGCGCCAGGGCTAGTCACAGAGAAGGTCTTGCAAGAGTCCGCTCCATGAGGCGGGCTCGTTCCATGTGAGGCCACCGGGAGGCGAAGCCGGTCCGCGACCAGCGCGGAGGCGGCGGGACCCGACCGGTTGAACGGTAATCGCGTTTCACATCTGCGTAGGCGGCCCTGGAGGCCGTACCCCGCAGAAGACCCCCGGTCGGAGGCCGGGGCCCTCACCCCGGGCATTGGGGAGGGGCAGTGAAGCGTAGGACCTCCGCCACAAAGAAGGAGAATGCCCGACCATGGCTCGCCTGGTTGGCGTCGACCTCCCCCGCGACAAGCGGCTGGAGATCGCTCTCACCTACATTTTCGGAATCGGTCGCACTCGCGCGCTCGAGACCCTGAAGGCCACCGGCATCAGCGGCGACCTCCGGGTTCACCAGCTCACGGACGAAGAGCTCGTGCCGCTGCGTGACTACATCGAGGCCAACTTCAAGATCGAGGGTGACCTCCGCCGCGAGGTCCAGGCCGACATCCGTCGCAAGATCGAGATTCAGTGCTACCAGGGCATCCGGCACCGCCGTGGCCTTCCCGTGCACGGTCAGCGTACGCAGACCAACGCGCGCACCCGCAAGGGCAAGAAGAAGACCGTGGCCGGCAAGAAGAAGCCCGGCAAGAAGTAGTAGTCCGCGCAGCCGCAGGACCGAAGACCTCAGGAGTGAAGGCAAACAATGCCTCCTAAGAGCCGCCAGGGTGCCCCGAAGAAGGTGCGCCGCAAGGAAAAGAAGAACGTCGCTCACGGGCACGCCCACATCAAGAGCACGTTCAACAACACGATCGTTTCGATCACCGACCCGAACGGGAACGTGATCTCCTGGGCCAGCGCCGGCCACGTCGGGTTCAAGGGCTCCCGTAAGTCCACCCCGTTCGCCGCGCAGATGGCCGCCGAGAACGCCGCCCGCCGTGCCATGGAGCACGGCATGCGCAAGGTCGACGTCTTCGTCAAGGGACCCGGCTCCGGCCGTGAGACCGCGATCCGTTCGCTGCAGGCGACCGGCCTCGAGGTTGGCTCCATCCAGGACGTCACCCCCGTGCCGCACAACGGCTGCCGCCCGCCCAAGCGCCGCCGCGTCTGAGCTCCAGGAGATAGAGAGAAATGGCTCGTTACACGGGTGCGGACTGCAAGCTCTGCCGCCGGGAGAAGGTCAAGCTTTTCCTCAAGGGCAAGAAGTGCGAGTCCGCGAAGTGCCCCATCGAGATCCGTCCTTACCCGCCGGGTGAGCACGGCCGCGGCCGTCCGAAGGAGTCTGAGTACCAGCTCCAGCTTCGTGAGAAGCAGAAGACCCGCCGCATCTACGGCGTCCTCGAGAAGCAGTTCCGCAACTACTACGAGGAAGCCAACCGCAAGGGCGGCAAGACCGGCGAGAACCTCCTCCAGATCCTGGAGAGCCGTCTCGACAACGTGGTCTACCGCGCCGGTTTCGCCGAGTCCCGCGACGCCGCTCGCCAGCAGGTCCGTCACGGCCACATCCTGGTGAACGGCAAGAAGGTCGACATCCCGTCGTACCGCGTCCGCGAGCACGACATCGTCGAGGTCCGCGAGCGTTCGCGCAACCTGCTGCCCTACGAGGTGGCGCGCGCGACCGCCGGTGACAAGACGTTCCCGGCCTGGCTGGGCGTCGCTCCGGACTCCATGCGCATCCTGGTCCACCAGCTGCCGGTCCGTCAGCAGATCGACACGCAGGTCCAGGAGCAGCTGATCGTCGAGCTCTACTCCAAGTAGCGGCTCTCGCGGGTGCCGTACGGCTCAGCCGTACGGCACCTATGCTGTTGTTATCGAGCGGCGTCAAATAGCGGGCGCCGCACGTCAAGGGGAGAACCCACATGCTGATCGCTCAGCGCCCGACCCTCCTCGAGGAGAACCTCGGGGACATCCGCTCCCGGTTCATCATCGAGCCGCTGGAGCCGGGCTTCGGTTACACCATCGGCAACTCGCTGCGGCGCACGCTGCTGTCGTCCATCCCGGGCGCGGCGGTGACCAGCATCCGCATCGAGGGCGTGCTGCACGAGTTCTCGACCGTGCCGGGTGTCAAGGAGGATGTCACCGACATCATCCTGAACCTCAAGGACCTGGTCGTCTCCTCCGAGCACGACGAGCCCGTGGTCATGTACCTGCGCAAGCAGGGTCCCGGTGACGTCACCGCCGCCGACATCGCGCCCCCGGCCGGTGTCGAGGTGCACAACCCCGAGCTGCGCATCGCCACGCTGAACGGCAAGGCGAAACTGGAGATGGAGCTGACCGTCGAGCGCGGTCGCGGTTACGTCTCCGCCGCGCAGAACAAGCAGCCGGGCCAGGAGATCGGCCGGATCCCGATCGACTCCATCTACTCCCCGGTGCTCAAGGTCACCTACAAGGTCGAGGCGACCCGTGTCGAGCAGCGCACCGACTTCGACCGTCTGATCCTGGACGTCGAGACCAAGCCGTCGATGAAGCCCCGCGACGCGGTGGCCTCCGCCGGCAAGACCCTGGTCGAGCTGTTCGGTCTCGCCCGCGAGCTGAACGTCGAGGCCGAGGGCATCGACATCGGCCCGTCGCCGACGGACGCGGCTCTCGCCGCCGACCTGGCGCTGCCGATCGAGGAGCTGAACCTCACCGTCCGCTCCTACAACTGCCTCAAGCGCGAGGGCATCCACACCGTGGGTGAGCTCGTCGCCCGCAGCGAGCAGGACCTGCTGGACATCCGCAACTTCGGTGCGAAGTCCATCGAAGAGGTCAAGCAGAAGCTGCACGAGATGACGCTCGCGCTCAAGGACTCCCCGCCCGGGTTCGACCCGACCGCGGTGGCCGGCAGCTACGACGACGACGACAGCGCGTACGTCGAGACCGAGCAGTACTGATGTGCCCACGGGGACCGGAAGGTCCCCGGCCTGACCCCGGTACCTGATACGGCCGGGGCGGGTTAACTCTCAAGGAGAACGAAATGCCCAGGCCCACCAAGGGTGCCCGTCTCGGCGGCAGCCCGGCCCACGAGAAGCTGATCCTGTCGAACCTCGCCACCCAGCTTTTCCAGCACGGCCGGATCAAGACCACCGAGGCGAAGGCCAAGCGCCTGCGCCCGCTGGCGGAGAAGCTGATCACCAAGGCGAAGAAGGGCGACATGCACAACCGTCGCCTGGTGCTGACGGTCGTCCGTGACAAGAGCGTCGTCCACCACCTCTTCACCGAGATCGCTCCGACCTTCGCCGAGCGCCCCGGTGGCTACACCCGGATCACCAAGGTCGGCGTCCGCAAGGGCGACGCCGCCCCCATGGCCGTCATCGAGCTGGTGTCCGAGCCGCTGAACCAGGTCCGCGTCGCCCAGGCTCCGGCCGCCGAGGCTCCGACCCCCGCTGCGACCCCCGCCGCGGCCGAGGTCGCCGACGAGGCGACCGAGGAGGTCACCGAGGCTCCGGCCGAGGAGAGCGCCGAGGCCACCGAGGCTCCCGCGGAGGAGACCGAGGACAAGAAGGACAACGCCTGATCTCTCAGGCCAGGTGAACGGGTCCGGCACCCCTTCGGGGGCACCGGGCCCGTTCCCGTTCTCCGGGAGGAACATCGTGGTACGGCTGCGCCTGGATCTCGCCTACGACGGCACCGACTTCTCCGGCTGGGCCAGGCAGCCCGGCAGGCGGACGGTGCAGGGCGAGATCGAGGAAGGGCTCGGGAAGGTCCTGCGGCTTCCCGAGCCGCCCTCCCTGACCGTGGCCGGACGCACCGACGCCGGGGTGCACGCGCGGGGGCAGGTGGCCCACGTGGACGTGGAGCCCGAGGCGCTGGCGGTGCTGGAGAGCCACCGCAGGAGGGGCGCCCGCCCGGCGGTGCCACCGCAGGAGGCCTCCGCACCGGAGGCGGGGCCGCTGGACGACGTCGCTGAGCGGCTCTCTGTCCTCCGCAGGAGGCTGGCGGGCATCCTCGACTCAGATGTCAGGATTTATCGCGTTACGGTAGCTCCTGAGGGCTTTGACGCGAGATTCTCGGCGACGTCCCGGCGATACGCCTACCGGGTCTGTGACGCCCCGGGGGGCGTGGACCCGCTCCGCCGCCGAGAGGTGGTCTGGTACGCCCGCCCGCTCGACCTCGACAGGCTCAACGCGGCCGCGACCCGTCTGCTCGGCGAGCACGATTTCGCGGCCTTCTGCAAGAAGCGCGAGGGCGCGACGACCATCCGCGAGTTGCAGCGGCTCGACTGGCTTCGCGAGGACGGCCTGCTCGTCGCGACCGTGGTCGCCGACGCGTTCTGCCACTCGATGGTGCGGGCGCTGGTGGGCTCGCTGCTCGCCGTGGGCGAGGGCCGCCTGCCGGTGGAGTGGCCGGGACAGGTGCTGGCCAGAGCCGTACGGGACTCCGGGGTGCACGTCGCACCGGCGCACGGGCTCTGCCTGGAGGAGGTGCGCTATCCCGAGGCGGCGGAGCTTGCCCGGCGGGCCGCGGAGACCCGCCGGGTGCGCACGCTCGGCGGCGGTGACGTCGGGGAAGGCGACGTCAACCAGGGCAGCGGCGTCGAGGGAGACGACGTCAGCGGGTGACGCGGCGCTCGACGGCCTTGGCGGTCTGGTCGCGGAACGCGCCGCTCACCTTGCCGAGGCCCTTCTCCTTGGCGGTCGGAGTGTGCCCGTCGACGAAGGTCGCGTAGCTGAACACGATGTAGCGGCCCCACACCAGTCCCGCCGCGTAGCCGCCGGCGATGTGCACCCGCTCGGCCCCGGTGCCCGGAGTGCCCGGCAGACCGCGGAACCACAGGTTCTTCTCGAGGTTCTTGGCCTGGTCGGCCGTGACGGCCGACTCGCGGGTGGGCAGCACGGCCACGCCGGTGGTGACGGCGTACCGCTTCTTGCTGTCGACGTAGGTGGCCCGCAGCACGCGGCGGCAGTCTCCGGTGCGCAGCGCGGCGGCGAACGCGCCCGCCGCCGCCTTGTCGCAGTCTTGGGTGATGTGGGTCTTGACCCGGGTGAACCGGGTCCCGCCGATGGTCACCTTCTTGCTGAAGGCGTCGGCCACCGTCATCCTGCCCGGGTCGGTCAGCTCGGAGTCGAGCAGCGCGGTGTTGGCCGGAGCGGGGGTGCCGGGTTCGTCCGACGGGCTCACCTCGGGCTCACCGCCGGCGGCCGGGCCCGTGGTGGTCTGCTCGGCCGCCGGTCCGGCGTCGAACGACGGGTAGGCGAGGAAGGCCCCGGCGCCGATGCCGCCCACCACGATCGCCACGGCCGCGGCGATCAGCACGGTCCGGCCCCGGCCCCGGCTCCGGGCAGGCGGCGCGGGCGGACGGGAGGGCGGCGCGGCGGGTTCGGGCCCGAGCGCCGAGGCCGGCTGGAACGGCCCGCGCTCCCCGCCCGGGGTCCCCGCCCCGGAGGCCGGCGGTGGGCCGCCGGGGGAGGCGGAGGGGAAGGAGACCGGCGGACGGTCGACGACGGCTGGGGGGACCGGCAAGGGCTGGTGCCCTCCGGGGGAGGCCGGCGGGAACGGAACGGATGGCGGGTTGCCCGGCGCGGCGGGAGGGATCAGGGCTGAGGGGGAGACCACCGGGATGCCGCCCGGCGGGGTCGGGTGGTCGGCCATCACCCGGTCGGGGGACGGCGCGGGCAGGCCGGGCTCCGCCACCGATGAGGGCACGGAGGGGGCGGACTCCAAGGGGAACGCCGACGGCGGTTCGGCAGGAGGTGCGGGAGCCGCCGGACCGGAGCCGAACGGCGCATCGGGCGTCGCCGTACCGGGAACCGGCGACTCGGCAGGAGGCGTGGGAGCCGCCGTACCGGGAAGCGGCGGGACACCGGGCGTCGCCATGCCGGAGTCGGACGGCGCACCCGGCACGGCCGTATCGGGAGCGGGCGGCTCGGCGCGCACCGGGTCGCCGGTCTGCGGCGCCGCATCCGGCGGCTGCGGAGCCGGTCCGGCCTCCGATGAGGACTCGGCGGCCCACGGGGCGGGATCGGACCCGAGAGGCGTCGCCGGGGAGGGCTCCCGGTGATCCGGCGCGGCGGGCGAGGGGACGCGGACTCTGACGGTGTCCTGGTCGCCGTCCGGCTCGTCCGCGAGCAGGTCCGGAGGCCAGACGGGCACGTCGCCGGGCTCACCGGGGCGGGGACCCTCGTCGAGGTCCGGCCAGGCGGTCTCCCCGACCGGTTCGCCCGTGGCCGCGGGCCACGGGGGCGTGCCGGGGGCACCCGAGGCGGGTGAGGGCCACACGTGCATGCCCGCGGCCGCGGCGGTGAAGGCCGGGGGAGGCTGCCACGAAGGCGTCTCCGGGGAGTCGGGCAGCGGGTCGTCCGACGGGACGGGCGCCGCGAGGCCGCCGTCCGGTACGGGGCTCGTCCACGACCATCCGTCCGGTGCGGGCGGGACGCCGGGGGCGGGGGACAGGGAGCCCTCCGGCGTGGCCTCGGCGCCGGTCGAGGCGGGGAATCCGCCGGAGGACGGGACGCCGGGGCCGGACGGGGAGCCGCTTGGCGGCGGGATGTCGGGAGCGGGTGACGGCGGGAGACCGCCGAAGGGCGTCGGAGCGTCGGATCCGGGCGGTTCGAGGACGTCCGAGCCCGCGGCGGGGAGGACGCCGGGCGGTTCGAGGACGTCCGAACCCGTAGCGAGGACGCCGGGCTCGGGGGCGGCCAGCCAGTCGTAGGGCGTCCCGTCGTCACCGGGGAGCGTCCACGGCTGGTCCGCCAGTGGAGGTCTCGGCTCCGGCCACGCCGGAGGGAGGTGGGTCTGCTCGTCGGTCGCGGGGTCGGTCTGTGGCACGTGCGGCGAAGGTCGGCCGAAGCTCGGCGGCGGCGTCGCCGGTGCGGCCGAACCGTCGGTTTCGTGCTCGGACTCGGACCCGGATTCCTGGCCACGCATACCCGAAAGCCTAGCGACCGCTGAAGATCGCCACGCGGGTATGGGTGTTCCTGGCCGTATCGCCCGCCGGTTTTCCGGCGAAAAATACATGAAAAAATTTCGTCAGGGGCGCTTACCGGTCAGCGAACGGGACTCCAGAGCGGGCGTGACGGTGGCGTCGGCGACCCCGAACGCGGCCGCGTTGAGCTTCTTGGCCTCGTTCTTGGTCGGCAGGTGGCCGTCCTTGAACTGGAACCAGACGAGAACGGCGTAGTGTCCGTGCCGCCATCCGCCGGCGAACGCCTCCCCCTTGCCGAGGAACTTGGTGGCAGAGTCCTTGCCGGGCAGCACCTTGAGGTATTCCTCGAGCTTCTTCCCGCTGACGGCCTTGACGACCTTGGCAGCCGCGGAGGAGGTCTTCAGGTTGGCCACCCCCACGGTGCCGATGATCTTTCCGGAGGCGTCCCGGAAGCTGGCGCGAACGAGCTGGGTGCACTTGCCCGCGGTGAGCGTCTTCTGCAGCCCCGAGCCCACCACGGCGTTCTTGCACTTCTTGTCGGCCCTGCGCGTGGTCAGCTGGTAGGTCTTGCCGTCGGCCCGCACCTTCCTGCTCCCGAACAGCTCCCCGACGGTCAGGGCGTGCGGGTCGGTGGTCCGGGACTCCGCGAATCCGAACTCGCCGCCGGGTTTCACGGGGGGCACGGGAGCCGTCGCCGCGGGGGGCGGGGAGCCCGCCGTGGCGGGGGAGGCGTCCCCGGAGCCGACGAACAGGGCCAGGCCGACGCCCGCGGCGACCAGCACCACGAGCACCCCGATCGCGACGAAGGTGGGAAGGAAGGAGCGCATGCCCTCCTCGTAGGGGCTCCACGTCTCCCGCCGCGACCGCCCGGCGGATCGGGATCCGGCCTTCGGCTCCGTGTCCGGGCCGTGAGCCGGCTCCGTGCCGGAGTCGCGGGACGGCGACGGTGGGACCTGGCCGTGGGACGGCGACGGTGGGACCTGGTCGCGGGACGGCGTCTGCCGGCCCTGGCCGGGCGGCGAAGGCTGCGGGCCCTGGCCGTGGGCCGGCGGGGCGAACCAGTTCTCGCCCTGCCCGTCGCCCCGGGCGGACGGTGGCTGCGGCACGTCAGGCCGGCCGTACGGCGGGCGGCGCGGCGAATCCCCAGGAAAACCCATGCGCTGAGACTAGCTCCGTATCGAGGTGGATCCGCTCATGAATATCCGAAATCCTGTGTCCACCAGGGCCCGCCGCTGCCGTCCACGACCCCGACGCCCGTGGCGGTCAGGGCGCAATTGAGGATGTTGCGCCGGTGTCCGCTGCTGGCCATCCAGCTCCGCACCGCCTCCTCCGCGGATGTGGAGCCCCTGCCGATGTTCTCGGCGCCGCCGTCGAAGTATCCGGCGCCCTCCATCCGGTCCCAGGGAGAGGAGCCGTCCGGGGAGTCGTGCGAGAACAGACCGCTCGACGCCATCTCGGCCGAGTGGACCCGGGCTGACCGGACCAGCCGCACGTCGATCTTGAACGGGGCGCATCCGGCCTGCTCGCGGGCGGCGTTGGTGAGCCGGACGACCTCTCTCTCCATCAGGCTCAGCGCGGGTGCGCCGGCCGGTCCCTGCTGGCCGCGGATGACGTAGCGGGAGTCCTCGTCCCCGGGGGAGCCCTCGATCGCGTTCCGGGGGCTGTTGGGGGCGCGCGGGGTGAGCCGGTCCTGCGGCGTCTCGGGGGCCGGGGTCCGCCGGGCGACCCGGCCCAGCGGCGCCCGCTGGCCGACGGCCCGGCCCGCCCGCACCTCTCTGGAGGGCGAGGGCGTCGCCGGGGCGTCGTTCAGGTAGACCCGGTCGGGGAGCTCCTCGCCGCGGCTTCCCCTGCCGAGGACGAAGCCGACCACCAGTACCGTCATCAGGCAGGCTAACGCCCCCATACGGCGCAATCGGGCACGCTGGGTAAGCCGGAGGTAACGGGACTGCCACATACCGCTATCAAAGATAGAGATGTTGAGATAGTTGAAGAAGGGAATGCGGAGAACGAGATGTAACCGTTCGATGGAGTGCCGGATACCTGAGCCCGCACATCGGCTCCCGCATCGGCTCCCACACCGGCTCCCGCATCGGTTCGCGCATCCCGTTCACCGGACACTCTCCGCCCACCGGTAAGCTGGCGCGGGGCACAGGTGAGGGCCGCGTCTTTTGACCCTCCCTCTTTGCAGCCTGTATCCTGCTACTTCGTTGTGTGCGAATCGGTCTTCCATCGCAAGACCGATACGCGGCGCGTCCGGCGTCATCTCCTTCGACTTGGGAGACGGGAGGTCCGGGCTGTCGTGTGCCCGCACCTACCGACCCAGTCGCTGCCGCTCCCGGCAGCCTCGAAGACGCGAACAAAGAAGGCATACGACCGTGCGCACGTACACACCCAAGCCTGCTGAAGTCGAGCGTCAGTGGTATGTCATCGACGCCACCGACATCGTGCTCGGCCGGCTGGCCAGCCACGTCGCGACGCTGCTTCGCGGTAAGCACAAGCCGATCTTCGCCAACCACGTCGACACCGGTGACTTCGTCATCGTCATCAACGCCGACAAGATCGCGCTGACCGGCAACAAGCTCGAGCAGAAGAAGGCTTACCGCCACTCGGGTTACCCCGGCGGTCTGCGCTCCGTGACCTACGCCGAGCTCATGGACAAGCGTCCCGACCGCGCCGTCGAGAAGGCCGTGAAGGGCATGCTGCCGAAGAACGCCCTCGGCCGGAAGATGATCAAGAAGCTCAAGGTCTACTCCGGTTCCGAGCACCCGCACCAGGCGCAGCAGCCGGTGCCCTTCGAGATCACCCAGATCGCCCAGTAGTCGCACAAGCTGCTGTCGCCAGCAGCGTTGGCCGATGGCCGACGCCGAGTAGGAAAGTTTGAGGAGAACCGTGGCTGAGCCCACCGGTGTCGAGACGCCCGTCGAGGGCGAGCTGGACGAATACAACGCGGAGGAGTTCCCCTCCGAGTACACCAGCGAGTCCGCTGCCGGCGGTGAGACCGCCGTCCGCAAGCCCATCACCCTGGGCAACTCGTACGGCACCGGCCGCCGCAAGGAGGCCGTCGCCCGTGTCCGCATCGTGCCGGGCACCGGCAAGTGGACGATCAACGGCCGCCCGCTGGACGTCTACTTCCCGAACAAGGTCCACCAGCAGATCGTCAACGAGCCCTTCGTGACGCTCGGCGCCGAGGACCAGTTCGACGTCATCGCCCGCATCGACGGCGGCGGCGTCACCGGCCAGGCCGGTGCCCTGCGCATGGGCCTGTCCCGCGCGCTGGCCGTCCTGGACGTCGAGGTCAACCGCCCGCCGCTGAAGAAGGCCGGCTTCCTGACCCGTGACGCCCGCGCCACCGAGCGCAAGAAGTACGGCCTCAAGAAGGCCCGTAAGGCCCCGCAGTACAGCAAGCGTTAAGTTGGGGCGCCTCTTCGGCACCGACGGGGTACGTGGGGTCGCTGGTCGCGACCTCACGGCCGAGCTCGCCATGGACCTGTCCGTGGCCGCGGCTCATGTCCTCGGCGATGCCGGGGCGTTCACTGCCGGCATCGGGCGGTCCGGCTCCTCGCCGAACCGCCCGATCGCAGTCGTAGGCCGGGACCCCCGGGCTTCAGGAGAGTTCCTGGAGGCCGCGGTGGTCGCCGGCCTGGCGTCGTCCGGCATGGACGTTCTCCGGCTCGGCGTGCTGCCCACCCCGGCGGTTGCCTACCTGACCACGGCTCTCGGAGCCGACATGGGCGTGATGCTCTCCGCCTCCCACAACCCCGCACCGGACAACGGGATCAAGTTCCTCGACCGGGACGGCTACAAGCTGCCCGACGCGGTGGAGAACGAGATCGAGCAGCGGCTCGGCGAGAAGTGGGACCGGCCGGTCGGCGGCGCGGTCGGCCGTGTGCGCGACGCGTACGGCGAGGCAGACCGCTACGTCTCCCACGTGCTGTCCACCGTGTCCGGCCGGCTCGACGGCCTCAACGTCGTCGTCGACTGCGCGCACGGCGCCGCCCACATCGTGGCGCCCGAGGCGCTGATGCGGGCCGGGGCGAAGGTGGAGACCATCGGGGCCCGCCCCGACGGCCTGAACATCAACGCCGGGGTCGGCTCCACTCACCTGGACAAGCTCCAGCAGGTCGTGATCTCCCGCGGCGCGGACGTCGGGATCGCCTACGACGGGGACGCCGACCGCTGCCTGGCGGTCGCGCACACCGGCGAGGTGATCGACGGCGACCAGATCATGGCCGTGCTGGCCATGGACATGCACGCCGAGGGGAAGCTCGCCGGGAACACCGTGGTCGCCACGGTCATGTCCAACCTGGGCTTCAAGCTGGCGCTGCGGAACGCCGGGATCGACGTGATCGAGACCGCCGTCGGCGACCGCTACGTCCTGGAGGCGATGCGGGAGAGCGGCTACAACCTCGGAGGCGAGCAGTCCGGGCACGTCCTGATGCTCGACCACTCCACCACCGGGGACGGCCTGCTCACCTCGCTGCACCTGCTGTCGGCCGTGGTCCGCGAGGGCAGGCCGCTGGCGGAGCTGGCCTCGGTGATGACGCGGCTCCCGCAGGTCCTGGTCAACGTCAAGGGCGTGGACCGGGCGAAGGCATCGGTGCCCGAGCTGGGCGAGGCCGTCGCCGCGGCCGAGCGCGAGCTCGGCGAGACCGGCCGGGTGCTGATCCGGCCGAGCGGCACCGAGCCGATGATCCGCGTCATGGTCGAGGCCGCCTCGGCGGAGCAGGCCCAGCGGCTGGCCGACCGCCTGGCGGACGTCGTCCGTACGGCCTGCGTCTGACCCGTCGGCCCCGGTTCCGGTTCCGAGAGGACCCGGACCGGGGCTTTCCGGTTTTCCCGGTGCGGGTCCGCTTTTTGGCATTCGCCTAATCTTGCGCACGGGTCTGTTGCCGTGAGGGAACCGGCATTTCCAAAATCGGCGTGACATCCCCCCGCACGAAAGTCTGGTGAAGTGTCATGCGCGCATGGTTACCCAGGTTGTGCGTCACGCTCGCGGCCCTGCTCCTGCTCACCGCAGCCCCGGCCTACGCCGCCCCCGCCCGTACCGCCGCGGACCTCGCCGCCCCCGGCTCCCACGCCGTGGGGTACTCCGACGTGAGCGTGTCGGCGTCCGGCCGGTCGTTCTCCGCCCGCGTCTACTATCCCGCCATGTCGGAGGGGAGCAACAGGGCCGTCGCCGCCGGGCGGTTCCCCGTCGTGTCGTTCGGCCACGGCTTCTTCCAGAACATCGGCAAGTACGCCTCGCTCGGCAGGCACTGGGCCTCCTGGGGCATGATCACGATCATGCCGGCCTCCCAGGGAGGCCTCTTCCCCAGCCACGGCGCCTTCGCCGACGACCTCAACGCGGCCCTCACCTGGATGGTCCAGCAGGACACCGCGGGCGGCTCCCGCTTCAACGCCCACGTCCGCACCGACCGGCTCGCCCTGTCCGGCCATTCCATGGGCGGCGGGGCCAGCGTGCTCGCCGCCGCGCGCAATCCGAGCGTGCGGGCGGTCACCAACCTGGCCGCCGCCGAGACCAACCCGTCGGCCAAGGCCGCCGCGGCCACCACGCGGGTGCCGATGCAGCTCGTCGCGGGGTCCCAGGACACGGTGGCCGGGCCGTCCGGGCACCAGATCCCCATCTACGGTGCCAAGCTCCCGTCCAAGCAACTGCGCACGATCACCGGGGGCTTCCACTGCGGGTTCACCGACTCCGGCGGCTTCGGCTGTGACAGCGGATCGATCAGCCGCGCCGTACAGCAGTCGATCACCCAGCGGGTGACCACGTCCTGGCTGCTCTACTACCTGGCCGACGACACCGGTCAGTACGACGCGGTCTGGGGCGCCGCCGCCCAGACGGACCCGGCCGTTCAGTTCCTCGGCGTCGAGTAGGACCCGCCCGGTCCGGCCCGGTCGTCGGGCCGGACCGGGCAGAGCGTCGGAGGCCACATGCCGTGGACGAACACCCCGAGCACGAAAGCCCGGCCCACCAGGGCCGATCGGCTGTCGGCGCCGAACTTGGCGCGCAGGCGCGCCAGGTGGTAGTCCACGGCCTGGCGGGTGATGTAGAGCCGCCGGGCGATCTCCTGGTTGGACGCTCCGGCCGCCACCAGACGCAGCACCTCGCTCTGCAGCCGGCCCAGCGCCGGGGCCTCGGGGGCGACCTCGTCCAGCACGGCCACCGCCCGCCAGGGCAGCCCGTTGCGGCGGGGCTCGACCGAGGCGCTCACCCGGGCGACGATGACGGACCCGTCCCCGCGGACCAGCCGTATCCACGTGCGGTAGGCGTCCAGCCTCCCGGTCGCGAGCAGGCGCCAGTAAGGCCACTGCGCCTCCCGCTCGCCGGGGGCGAGCAACCCCTCGGCCGGGCGGCCGCGCAGTTCGGCGGCGCTCCGGCCGAGTGCCGCGTGGAAGGCCGGATTGCTCTCCCTGATCCGGCCCAGCCCGTCAACGGCGACGATCGGCACCCGGGCGCGTTCGAAGTAGACCTGGTAAGGGCCCTTCACCGCTTGAACGGTAGGCCATCGGCCGGGATCCGGCCAGAGGCGCTCCCGCTCCTCCCGGGTGGCCGCGGGAGATCACTCGTCGCCGGTGAGGGAGAAGCTCCGCAGGCGCTGCCCGGCCCAGACGACGCCGCCGACGGTCACGACCGCCAGCGCGGTGGCGGCGAAGCCGAGCCCGATCCCGGTCGTCAGGAAGGCCGAGGACGAGATCTGGTCGGCGACCGTCTGGGCCCACTGCTGGATGGAGAACCGGCGCGCGCCGGGGACCAGGTTGCCGACCAGCCCCTCCCAGATCACCGCGTAGGCGATGCCGACGGTGACCGCGTGCCGGGTGACCACGCCCAGGAGCATGAACACCGCCGCGTACGCCACGCCGCCGATGAGCGCGCCCAGCGCGAAGCCGGCGGCGACGCCGGACTCCAGGCCGACCAGCAGGTAGGCCGCGAGGAAGGTCGGCACGGTGGCGAAGGCGGCGACGACCGAGGCGGCGACGAGGAACTTGGTCTGCGCGATCACCGGGCGGGAGATCGGCTTGGCCAGCAGGTGAATGATCGTTCCGTCGTCGATCTCGGGGGCGATCACGCCGGTCCCGGCGATCAGGCCCAGCAGCGGCAGCATGACGCCGATGGCGAAGTTCTGCAGAAGCTGGACCGTGGCCCGCTCGCCGTCCGCGCCCACGGCGCGCAGCAGCACGGCCAGGCCGAGCAGGACCACCGGGAGCAGCGCGAGGAGCCAGATCCGGCGGCGACCGAGCAACGCCCGGTAGGAGATTCCGGCGATGACACCGTTCATGGTCAGCGGCTCCTGTTGATCAAGTAGGAGAAGACGCTCTCCAGGTCTTCGTCGGCAGGGGAGATCTGCCAGACCCGCACACCGGCGTCCCTGGCCACGCGGGGCAGCAGCCAGGTGAAGCGCCGGAAGTCCACCGCCCGCACCTCCAGCCCCGCCTCGGTGAGGGAGACCGCCCCGGCGGAGGCGTCGGCGATCAGGGCCGAGGCCAGCCGGCGGTCGTCGCTGGAGCGCACCCGGAACAGGTGCGGCCGGTCGGTCATCCGGCGGCGGATCTCGCGGAAGTCGCCGGAGGCGGCGTGCCGCCCGGCGACCACGACCTCGATCTGCTGGGCGACGCGCTCGACCTCCTCCAGGATGTGCGAGCTGAACAGGATCGTCTTGCCCGCCGCGCCCATGGACCGGATCAGGTCCATCAGGTGCATGCGCTGGCGCGGGTCCATGCCGTTGAACGGCTCGTCCAGCAGGAGCACCTGCGGGTCGTGCACCAGCGCCGCGGCGACCTTCACCCGCTGGCGCATGCCCTTGGAGTAGGTCTCGATCCTGCGGTCGGCCGCGCTCTCCATCTCGACCATGGCCAGTGCCTTGCGGGCGGCGTCGTCGGGGTCGGGCAACCGGTGCAGGCGCGCGCTGGAGAGCACGAACTGCCAGCCGGTGAGGAAGCCGTAGACGGCCTCGCGCTCGGGGACCAGGCCGATCGAGCGGTAGATCTCGTGGTTGTGCCAGATCCGGGTGCCGTCGAGGGTGACGGTCCCCCCGGAGGGGGCGAGGAACCCGGCCATCATGTGCAGCAGCGTGGACTTGCCCGCGCCGTTGGGGCCGAGCAGGCCGGTGACGCCGGGGCCGACGGTCATGGTGACGTCGTTGACGGCCACCACGTTCCCGTACCAGCGGGAGACCTGGGCCAGTTCGAGGTTCATCGCGAGGCCGCCTTCCGGTAGCGCATGATCAGGACGGCCACCGAGAGCGCGATCAGCCCCAGCACGGCCACGATCGCGGCCGCCACGCCGATCCCGCCCGGGTAGGCGCCGGGCGCCGCGGGCTCCGTGCCGAAGATCCCCACGTGGACGGCCGCGTCCACCAGGAAGAACGGGTTGACCAGCCAGGCCCAGCCGGCGGCGGCGTAGTCGTTGACCGACTCCATCGTGGCGGCCAGGACGGTCGAGACGCCCGAGCAGAGCAGGTAGAGCGCGATGATCGAGGCCACGCCCAGCCCGCGCCGGGGTGTGAGGGAGGCGATCGCCACTCCCAGCGAGGCCAGCAGCACCGCGTAGCCGACCGCCCCGGCCATGCTCGCCAGGTAGTCGGAGGTGAGCGGCGCCCCCGGCAGGTCGATGAGCAGCTCGCCGACGAACAGCACGGTCAGCGGTACGGCCAGCAGCAGGAGGATCGCGGCTGCCATCGCCGCGAGCTTGGCTCCCACGTAGTCCCGGATCGTCACCGGCCGCGACAGGTAGAGCGGCAGCACCCGGAAGCGCAGGTCCGGCGCCACGGCGTAGGGCGACTGCGAGGCGAGGAAGATCGCCAGAATGGGCTGCATGCCGGCCGCGTACCCGGGATAGGCCATTCCCCGCTGCTGGGCCAGAGCCATGATCGCGATGGAGACCACGGCCGGGAGCATCATGATCGCGCCGAGGGCGAAGGGGATGATCTTCGCGCGGGCCGTACGGCCGATCCCGAAGATGCCGCGCAGGCTGTGCACGGCCAGTGCCGCGGTCGCGCTGCTCCGGCCGAGGCGGCCCCCGCCGTAGTGGCGGTAGCCGATGTCGTGGATGACGCCCACGGGCGAGGAGTGGTTCTCCTGGGCGGGGGCGCCCGGCGCTGCGGGGTGGCCGGGAGCCGCAGGGCCGCCCGCCGGCGTGTTCGGGCGGGAAGGACGCTCAGACATCGGCGGGCTCCTTGAAGACGTCCTCGATGCGCTGGCGGCCCTGCTCGACCCGGACGAGGCAGAGGTCGAGGTCGCAGACGGCGTCGCGGAGCGTGTCGTAGGTCTCCGGGGAGCGCACCTGCAGCAGGAGCGCCCGGCCGGCGGCGGTGACGGTCTCGCCCAGCTCGATGAGGCGGGCGGCCAGCAGGTCGTGCCCCTCCTCGACCTCGACCGTCACCGTCTGGGTGGTCTGGGTGAACTCGCCGATGGCCGAGGAGCGCAGGAGCCGGCCTCCGTCGATCACGATGACGTGGTCGCAGATGCGTTCCAGCTCGCCGAGGAGGTGGGAGGTGACCAGCACGCTGATCCCGAATTCGGCACCGATCCGGCGGATCAGCGCCAGCATCTCGTCTCGGCCCTGCGGGTCGAGGCCGTTGGTGGGCTCGTCCAGGAAGACCAGCCGGGGGTCGTGGACGAGGGCCTGGGCCAGCTTGACCCGCTGCTTCATGCCGGTGGAGTAACCGCCCATCGGGCGGTAGCGCTCCTCGTACAGGCCCACGTGGCGCAGCACGTCGGCGGCGCGCTCGCGGGCGGCGGTGCGCGGCAGGCCGGACATCCTGGCCATGTGCACGGTGAACTCGGTGGCGGACAGGTCGGGTGGGAGGCAGTCGTGCTCGGGCATGTAGCCCACGACCCGGCGGATCTCGGCGCCCTGGGCCGCAACGTCCATGCCGAGCACCTGCGCGGTCCCGGCGGAGGGCGGCAGCAGGCCCAGCAGGATCTTGATCAGCGTGGACTTGCCCGCACCGTTGGCGCCGACCAGGCCGGTCACGCCCGGGCCGACGGTGACGGTGAGCCGGTCGAGCGCCGTCACCCGGGGGAAGCTCCTGCTGAGCTCCTCGGTGGCGAGGATAGTCATGACCGGGACCATATCGGGCGGGAAGCGGCCGCCACCTCGGCCATAGGGATGACCGGCCCCCCAGTCCGGCCTCGGGGAGCCCCCCGGCCCGAGCCGGGGTCGGACCCCGGTCCGACCGCTCACCCGCGGCGGGCCACCGGTTCCCCCGCCTCGCCCAGGGACCTCTTCACGCAGGAGGCCGCTCCCCGGCTCAGATGCGGCGCAGCCGTACGCGCCTGATCGAGTGGTTGGCGCCCTTGTGCAGGACCAGACCGGCGCGGCCCCGGGTGGGAGCGATGTTCTCCAGCAGGTTGCGCTCGTTGATGTCGCGCCAGACGTCCTTGGCGAAGGCGGTGGCCTCCTCGTCGGACATCTCGGCCAGGTGCCGGAAGTAGGACTTGGGGTCCTCGAAGGCGGTACGGCGGAGCTTGTGGAAGCGGTCCACGTACCACTCGCGGACGTGCTCGACCTTGGCGTCCACGTAGATCGAGAAGTCGAAGTAGTCGTTGACGGCCAGCGCGGCGGGCGGGGCGGGCTGCAGGACGTTGAGGCCCTCGACGATGAGGATGTCGGGGCGGCTCACGGTCTGCGCGGCGCCGGGGACGATGTCGTACTCCAGGTGGCTGTAGACCGGGGCGGTCACCTCGGGCAGCCCGGCCTTGACGTCGGCCACGAACCTGACCAGGGCCCGCCGGTCGTAGCTCTCCGGGAAGCCCTTGCGGTGCATGATGTCCCGCTCGGCGAGGACCTTGTTCGGGTACAGGAAGCTGTCGGTGGTGATCAGCTCCACCCGGGGGTGCTCGGGCCAGCGGGCCAGCAGGGTGTGCAGGAGGCGGGCCGTGGTGGACTTGCCGACCGCGACGCTCCCGGCGATGCCCAGGATGTACGGCGCCGGTTCCCCGCCGGTGCCGAGGAAGGTGCTGACCGCGGCGTTGCGCTGCCTGGCCCCGGTGAAGTGCAGGTTGAGCAGGCGGGTCAGCGGCAGGTAGACGTCGGTGACCTCGGCCAGGTCGATCGGGTCGTCGACGCCGCGCAGCTCCTCCAGCTCGTCCTCGGTGAGAGTGAGCGGAGTGTTCTTGCGCAGCTCGCTCCACTGCTCCCGGCTCAGCTCCACGTACGGCGTCGCCGCGTCCCACCCGACTGCCATCATTCTCCTCGCGAAGGGAATACCGGGTTCACCCGGCAGGGGAATCGCTCCCCTGTCATGTTCTCCGTGGTCCGAAACGGTCAGGGTTTGGCCGTCGCCTACCTCTCCTGGAGGGAGGCGAGAAGCCGCTCCCCGAGGGGAGCGGAGGAGTCACAGCCCGCAAGCCTACTGATTGGTCGTGTGCGGGTTGCCCGCGGGTTTGTTCCAGCGAGGGCGGAGCATTCCCGGTGTCTCCCCGCCGCCTTCCGGGGTGCTTCCCGGCCCCCGCCCCCCGCGGTGGCCCGGACGCCGTATGACGAGCTGGGACGGTGTGCGGGGAGGGTCCCTCCTGTTGACGCCCTCGACGGGCGATTGGCGATAAATGCCATATGAACCATCGATGACGGAGGTTTACCGTGACCTGAATCACTGATTCAAGGAGTGGCTTCATGGATCGTCGTCGTTTCCTCGCCGGGACCGCAACGCTCGCGGCGGTGGGAGTGGCAGGGCCGTTCGCGGGAGTGGCCCGGGCGGGGAGCAGCGGGGAGATCCGGCCCGGCGGCGGGTACGGGCCGCTGGTCCCGGTCCCCGACGAGCGGGACGGGACGGTCCGGCTGCATCTGCCGGAGGGCTTCCGGTACCGCTCGTTCAACCCGGCGGGAGAGGCGTTCACCGACGGCACGGCCACTCCCGGCAGGCACGACGGCATGGCCGCCTTCCGGGGCCCGCGCGGCACCGCGATCCTGGTCCGCAACCACGAGGTCAACGGTCCCGTCGGCGCGTTCGGCGACCCGGCCAGAGCCTACGACCCGGCGGCGGGCGGCGGCACGGCGACGCTCCAGGTCACCCGCGACGGCCGGGTCCTCAGATCCGGGCCCAGCCTGACCGGCACCCAGATGAACTGCTCGGGCGGGCCGATGCCGTGGGGCGCGTGGGTGACGTGCGAGGAGACCGTCAACGGGCCGGACGTCGGCAACGACTTCACCGGTCAGGACAACACCAAGCTCACCCAGAAGCACGGCTACATCTTCGAGGTCCCCCTCGACGGCACGCCGAGCGGGCCGATCAGGAGCGCGGGCCGCTTCGCCCACGAGTCGGCCGCCTTCGACCCGCTGACCGGGGCGATCTACCTGACCGAGGACAACTTCGGCTTCGCCTCGGGCTTCTACCGCTACCTGCCGCCGAAGAACCCGATGCGCGCGGGGAGGATCCTGGACGGCGGCCGGCTCCAGATGCTCGCCGTACGGGGCGAGCCGGGCAAGAACCTCTCGCTCGGCCAGCCCGCCGGGGCCTCCTACCGGGTCACCTGGGTGGACATCGACGACCCGGACCCCGCCTTCACCGGGACGCCGAGCAACGACACCGCGATCCAGGCCGTCGGGAACCAGGGCCGGGCCAAGGGTGCGGCGCTGTTCTCCCGGCTGGAGGGGGCGATCCACCACCACGGGACGATCTACTTCGTCTCCACCCAGGGCGGCGCGACCGCTCCCGGCGACACCCCGCCCAGCGGGTTCGGCAAGGGGCGCGGCCAGGTGTGGGCGTACGAGTCGTGGAGCAACCGGCTGAAGCTGGTCTACGAGTCGCCGGGCGCGGTCACCCTCGACCTGCCCGACAACGTCACCACCAGCCCCCGGGGCACCCTGGTGCTGTGCGAGGACGGCGGCGGCGACAACTACCTGCGCGGGCTCACCCGCCGCGGCGAGATCTTCGACTTCTCCCGTCTGGTCCCCGTCGCCGGTGACTCCGGAGCCGAGTTCGCCGGCTCCACCTTCGGCCCCGGCGGTCACACCCTCTACGTCAACGTGCAGTCTTCTCAGGGCGTGAGCTTCGCCATCTGGGGACCCTGGCACCGCGGCGGCTTCTGACGCCGCCGTCCCCGTTCCCCGCCGCGGGGCGGCTCCGGGTCCGGAGCCGCCGGGCCCGCCGAAGGTGAAGACCAGGGAACCGAGCCGGTTACCGGGACCGGCGGCGGGGATGCGGACGAGGGCCGGTTCGACGGGCGCTCAGGGGCAGACCCGGGCGTCCTTGATGTCGGCGGGGAGGACGGGCCTGCCGTCGACCGGGGGAGTCGGACCTTCCGGGGTGGGCTGGATGCCGCCGGCGGCGATGCGGTCCAGGGCGGCGAGCCCGGCGGCGTCGACCGTCCCGAAGATCGTGTAGTTGGGTGACAGCCCGGAGTCGCCGTAGACCAGGAAGAACTGGCTGCCGTTGGTGTCCGGCCCGGCGTTGGCCATGGCCAGCACCCCACGCGCGTACGTCTTGCGCGTCCCGGTGGGGTCGCCCGGCCACGGCGGCAGATCGGTGGGCAGTTCGTCCTTGTACCGGTAGCCCGGTCCGCCCTCGCCGGTGAAGCTCGGGTCGCCGCACTGCAGCACCTTCAGCCGGTCGTAGGCGGTCAGCCGGTGGCAGGAGGTGGCGTCGTAGAACCCGTGCCGGACCAGGTGCACGAAGCTCTGCACCGTGCACGGCGCCTTGGCCGGGTCGAGGGTGAGCCCGATGTCACCGTGGTCGGTTTCGAGGACCACGGAGACCGGCCGGGTGGGGGTGCGGCGCGGATCCCGGGGCAGCGGGACCTTGCGCGCGGCCGGTTCGTCCGGGGTCTGGGTGTAGCGGCACGGGCCCTTCGTCGTCTTCGGCGGCCTGTCGCCGGCCGCCGATGCGGGCATGGCTCCGAGGGCGACCAGCGAGCCCGCCGTCACCGCGGTCACCGCAGTGCGTGCCGCGAGCCGTACCAGCGCTCTGCCGGACATGATGTCCTCCCTGGGGGGTCGGCGGGCTCTCCGAGGCCGTGATCGATCTGGCCGGTGCCGCTGAGGGTGGGGGTTCCGCTCCTCCGTGCGAGGGGAACGGCATACCCATCAGATCGGGTTTCGGGGTGAATATCCACATACCGAATTGCCGATGAGATCAGAGCTATGGACCGGGGCACCCGGTCCCGCAGGCATTCCGCCGTCGGAAACCACCCGCACCCGGCTGATGCGGGCGGGTCATTCCGTCCGGAGATTCTCCGGGCGCAGCGCCCCGTGCGGGATCGGCGGGCCCATGAGCACCGTGATCAAGCCCGGCACGCTCGACCGGCGCCGGTGTCCGGCCGGTGGTACGGGCGCCCCGTCACGAGCCGGGGCAGACGGTGTCCTTCGCGGGGACCTTCCCGTCGAGCAGGTAGGCGTCGGCGCTCCTCGTCACACAGGCGTCGGCCCCGTAGGCGCCGTGGCCCCCGCCCTCGAAGGTCACCAGCACGGCGGTCCCCAGCTGCCGGGCCAGGCTCGTTCCCCACCTGTACGGCGTGGCCGGGTCCCCGGTCGTGGCGATCACCAGGATCGGGTCCGAGCCGGTGGCGTCGATCTTGGCGGCCTCGTCGTCGCCGGCGACCGGCCATGCCGAGCAGACGGTCCCCTCCAGGGCGCCGCCGAACAGCGGAGAGACCTTGTGGGCCGCGGTCACGATTCCGGCCAGCTGCGCCGGGGTGGGCCGCTCGGAGGTGTCGGCGCAGCTCACAGCGGAGAAGCCGCCCATGAGGGTCGAGTAGGAGCCGTCGGGCTTGCGGCCGGTGTACTCGTCGGCCATGGCCAGCAGGAGCCGGCCGTCTCCTCTGGCGGCCGTGTCCAGCGCCTGCTCCAGCACCGGCCAGGCCTCCTCGGCGTAGAGCGCCGCCATGATCCCGGTGGTCGCCAGCCCGTCGGTGAGCCTCCGGTCGCCGACCTTCATGGGCGCGGCGTCCAGCCGGTTCACCAGGGCGCGGACCTTGCGATCGGCCGCGGTCCGGCCGGAGCCGAGCGCGCACGCCCCGGTCTTCTTCGTGACGCAGTCCTTCAGGAACGCCTCGTACGCCTGCTGGAACCCGGCCGCCTGGTCGAGGGTCTGCCGCCGGAACGACAGGCGCGGGTCCAGGGGGGCGTCCAGCACGAACCGGCCCACCCGCTCGGGGAACCTGCTGGCGTAGACGGCGCCCAGATGCGTGCCGTACGAGATGCCGAAGTAGTTCAGCCGCTCCTCGCCCAGCGCCCGGCGCAGGCGTTCCAGGTCGGCGGCGGCGTCGACGGTGCCCACGTGCGGCAGGACCGCTCCGGAGGTCTTCCGGCAGGCGGCGGCGAACTCTCCGACGGTCCGGTGCATGTGCGCGCGTTCGGCCGCGTCGTCGGGCTGGAAGTCCAGGGAGGTGAGCCGGGCGATCGTCGCGGAGGTGCCGCAGCGGACGCCGGAGCTGCGCTCCACCCCGCGCGGGTCGAAGGAGACCAGGTCGTAGCGGGCGCCCAGGGCTGCGTAGTCCCCGGCGAGCTGGGGCAGGGCGTCGACGCCGGAGCCGCCGGGGCCGCCGAAGTTGAACACCAGGGAACCGAGCCGCCTGCCGGGACCGGTGGCCTGGACGCGGACGAGGGCGATCTCGACGGTCGGACCGGAGGGGTCGGCGTAGTCGAGTGGCACGGTGAGCTTCCCGCACTGCGGGCGGGTGGTCCGGGCCGCGGGTCGCCCGGCGTCGGTGCAGACACCCCAGGCGATGGTGTCCGGCCCGGTCGCGCGCGCGGTGCCGCCGGCCGCGGCGGTCCGGCCGTCGGCGCGGGCGCCTGGAACCAGGATCAGGGGCAGCGCCGCCGTCGCAGCGATCACCGCAAGTTTCACAGAGCGCATGGATCTCCTTGGGCTTCTCGGTTCGAGGACGCACCTGAAAAGATCCACTGGTGTGACGTGCGGTGGATCGACCGAACGGCCGAGGTGAGGCGGGACGGGTCGACCGAACGGTCACGACGGATCGGGCCCGGGGTTCCGGCCTCGCGGGGCCGTACGGGTCGGGAACGGGCGGCGACCCCGAACGCCTCCCGGAGCCGGGCCACGGACGTCTCCACCGGTCGGCCGCACGGGTTCCGAGACCAGGGGGAGGGCGGCACCGGTCCTCCGCAGGGGCTGTGACGCCGTTCCGAGGGCGGGGCCCGGCGTCACAGCCAGCCCCGCTCCTTGGCGAGCAGGGCGGCCTGGAACCGGTTTCCGGCACCGAGACGATCCATCAGATCCGCCACGTGGGCCCGGAACTTGCGCAGGGAGATGTTCAGCGCGCGAGCCGCGACCTCGTCCTTGTCGTACAGGGCGAGCGACTGGAGCACCCGCCTCTCGATGGGGGCGAGCAGCGGTTCGTCCAGCTCACGGGCGCGGGCCCACATGCCCTCGAACATGTCGACGAGCAGGGCGACCGTGCCGGGCTGGCGGATCAGCAGGGCCCCCGCCGTTCTGTCCGCGGGATCCAGCTGCACGAACGCGACCGACCGGCTGATGACGAGCAGTTGCCTGGTGCATTCGGTGCTCAGGCGGCACAGGTCGCCCAAGGCGTTCCCCTCCCGCGCGAACGCCAGGTAGTCCGGGTCGGTCAGTGTCTTCTCGGGGACCAGGGTCCGGCTCACCAGTCCCGCCGCCAGCCGCCTGCGGAAGCGCAGCAGCTTCTCGTCGTCGCGCGGGATGCTCCGCGCCGCGCTCTTGACGTTCATGATCTCCTTGGCGGAGGAGAACTCTCGGATCCGCCGGTTCACGTTCTCCACGCCCTCGATCCGCTCGACGAGTTCGACGGGGCGGCCGCTGCGCTGCTCTTCCGTCAGGTCGCGCACGATGTCCCAGGCGGCGCTGAGCTGGTTGAGCTCGTGTGAGGTCTGCTCCACGCGGCGCCGGATGAGCCGGTCGACCGCGACCGCGGGAGGGACCGCGGTCAGGCCGTCGTCGACGATCCCCAGCGTCTTGAGCCTCTCGGCGATCGCGGGCACGTGGTGGATGCCGAGCTCGGCGGCGGCGGTGCCGAGGCCGGAGCGGGGTGCTCGCAGGAAGTACCGGTACACCCGCTCCTCATCTGCGGTCAGCCCAAGGCTCGTCAGGTTCAACTCCCACCCCCCGCCACCACCGCAGACGTGCAGCTTCGTGCACATTCTCTGCATCTTATTTACCTTGTTGCCGGTCCGCCCCCTGGTGATCCTTCTTGTCGACGCACCGACCGAAGGAGTCACCGTGGGGACGCTTGACGACCGTTTCGAGATCATTGATGTCTGCACACGTCTGGTCTGGCACACCGACCGGCGCGAGTGGGACCTGCTGGCCTCGGTTTTCGCCGAGAAGGTGATGCTCGACTACACGAGCCTCGACGGCGGTGAGCCGGTCACGCTCACCCCCGGCCAGATCGTCGGCGCCTGGTCGCAGGTGCTGGGCGCCTTCGACGCCACCCAGCACCTGCTCGGCAACCACCTGGTAACCACCGACGGCGACACGGCAGTGTGCACGGCCTCCTTCCAGGCCACGCACCGGCTGGCCGACCCGTACGGCTCGCCGCTGTGGACACTGGGCGGCACCTACCGCTTCGACCTGGTCCGCACGGCGGCCGGGTGGAAGATCGCCGGCGTGGTCATGACCTGGACCTGGGCCGACGGCAACAGGAACCTGATGGCCGCGGCCGCGGGAAGCGCCCGGTGAGGCACCGAACGTTCATGATCGCCGCAGGTGCGGTGGCCGTCCTCGCCGTCGGCGGCGGGGTGACGCTGGCAGCCGGCGACCAGCGGCAGGCCGTGACCGCCGACGCCGCCCGGCCGGCCCCGTCGCCCACGGCCCCGCGAGGGCCGCTGGACCCCGCCGCGCAGCGCTACTTCGACGCGGTGGCCGACGAGGACGTGGACGCCCTGGTGGACGCGTTCTCCCCGGACGCCGTCGTCGTCGACGTCGGCCGGGAGATCCGCGGCCACGCCGAGATCCGCCGGTGGGCGCGGAACGAGGTCGTCGGCGGCGTGTACACCGTGCTGGACCAGACCCCGCGACAGGGCGGCACCACCATCCTGGTCCGCTTCCAGCCGGGCGGTGCCGGCGGCTTCCGCGCCACGTACAGCTTCGACATCACCGGCGGCCTGATCGTCAGGGCCGACCTCCAGTACGCGTGAGGCGGGCACGGACAGCCCCCCGCGCCGAGTGCCTCCACCTCAGAGGGACAGCCCCCTCTGTGAACGACGGACCAAGGACACGACCATGGAAAAGATCGATTTCTCCAGTGACGGAGTGACCCTCAGGGGGAACCTCTTCCTGCCCGGCACCGACGCGCCCGCGCCCGCCGTCGTCGTGGCCGGCACGTGGACCAGCGTCAAGGAACTGATGGCCGACCGGTACGCCGAACGGCTCGCCCGGCGCGGGTTCGCGGCGCTGTCGTTCGACTTCACCGGATACGGCGAGTCCGGCGGCGAGCCCCGCGACGTGGAGGCGCCCGAGCGGAAGGTCCGCGACATCCACCACGCCGTGACCTTCCTCACCTCCCACCCGGCTGTGGACGCGGACCGGATCGGCGCACTCGGCGTGTGCGCGGCGGCGATGTACATGTCCGCCAACGCGGCGGACGACCCGCGGGTCAAGGCGCTCGCGCTGGTGGCGCCCTGGCTGCACGACGCCGCCATCTGCCGGGCCGCCTACGGCGGCGACCGGGCGGTGGCACAGAAGATCGAGGCAGGTGAGAAGGCGCGGGCCAGGTACGAGGCGACCGGCGAGGTCGACTACGTGCCGGTGGTCAGCGCCACCGACCGGCGCGCGGCCATGCCGTACGAGATCGACTTCTACCTCAACCCCCGGCGCGGCGGCATCCCCGCCTGGCCCAACCGGTTCGCGGTCATGGCCTGGAAGGACTGGCTGACCTTCGACTCGATCGCCTACGCGCCCCGCGTCACCCAGCCCACGCTGCTCGTCCACAGCGAGGACGCGGCCGTTCCCGAGGGTGCCCGCCGCTTCCACCGGGGACTGGGCGGGCCGAAGGACTTCCTGTGGACCCAGGGCGTCCAGTTCGACTTCTACGACCAGGAACCCCAGGTCACGGTCGCCGTCGACGCGGCCGCCGGGCACTTCGGAAGGACACTGCGATGATTCTCGTCACCGGGGCCACCGGCAACGTCGGCCGCGAGGTGCTGCGGGCGCTGGTGCGCGCGGGCGCGCCGGCCCGCGCGCTGCTCCGGACCGAGGGGGAGGACGTCGCCGGGGTGGAGCAGGTCACCGGCGACCTCAACGAGCCCGCCTCCCTGGAGGCGGCGCTGACCGGCGTGCGCGCGGTGTTCCTGCTCCCCGGCTACCGGGACATGCCGGGGCTCGCAGCGGAGATGACGCGTGCCGGCGTGGAACACGTCGTGCTGCTGTCGAGCCTGGCCGCCATGGCCACCGACACCGACAACGCCGTCTCCGAGTACATGATCCGCTCCGAGACCGCCGTCCGGGAGTCCGGTCTGGCCTGGACCTTCCTGCGGCCCAGCGCCTTCATGTCCAACACCCTGCGCTGGACGGCGCAGCTGAGGGCGGGCGACATCGTGCGCGACGCCTTCGGCGACGTGCCGACCGCGAGCATCGACCCCTACGACATCGCGGCCGTGGCCGTACGGGCGCTGCTCGCTCCGGGACACGAGGGCCGCATTCACCTGCTGAGCGGGCCGCACCCGCTCCTGCCCGCCGACCGGGTGCGTGTCCTGGGCCAGGTGCTCGGCCGCGATCTGCGGTTCGAGGGCCTCTCGGACGAGGACGCGCGGGCGCAGATGAGCGCCACCATGCCCGCCGCCTATGTCGAGGCGTTCTTCGGCTTCTACCGGGACGGGACGATCGACGAGGCCACCGTCCGCCCCGGCGTTCACGAAATCACCGGACGGCCTCCGCGGACCTTCGCGCAGTGGGCCGCCGGACAGGCGGACGCGTTCCGGTGAACGAACCGGCCGCCCGGCGGCGTCTCCCACTACCCTGGGCGGATGATCGTGGGAATCGGCGTGGACGTGGTCGACGTGGCCAGGTTCGAGGCGACGCTGGCCCGCACGCCCGCGCTGCGGGCCCGGCTGTTCACCGAGGGGGAGCGGGAGCTGCGGACGGAGTCGCTGGCCGCGCGGTTCGCGGCCAAGGAGGCCGTCGCCAAGGCGCTCGGGGCCCCGCCCGGGCTGCTCCACGCGGAGGCCGAGGTGGTGACCGCCGAGCACGGCCGTCCCGAGCTGCGGGTGACGGGCAAGGTCGCCGAGGTCGCCGCGGCGCTGGGGGTGACCCGGTGGCACGTCTCGCTGACCCATGACGGGGGCGTCGCCGTCGCCTACGTGATCGCCGAGGGCTAGATTCGGTGGGATGCGGATCGCGTACACCTCCGACCAGATCAGGGCGGCCGAGGCGGCGCTGATGGCGACGCTGCCCGAGGGCACACTCATGCAGCGGGCCGCCGCCGGGCTCGCGACGGCCTGCGCCGGGACGCTCGCCGGTACGGCCGGCGGGGTGTACGGCTCCCGCGTCGCACTCCTGGTCGGCAGCGGCGACAACGGCGGCGACGCCCTCTACGCCGGGGCGAGGCTGGCGGCCCGGGGAGCCCGGGTGCACGCGGTTCTCGCCGGGTCGCGGGTCCACGGAGCCGGGCTGGCGGCCCTTCGCCGGGCGGGCGGCCGGGTCGTGGACGCCCGCGGCGGCGCCTCCGGGGACGGCCAGCCCGGGACGGGCGCGCCCTCCGCCGGGACCACGGCCGCTCCCGCTCCGGGAACCGCCGGGGTCGGTGCGGCCCGAGCGGTGATCGCCGCCGCCGACCTGGTCGTGGACGGGCTGGTCGGGATCGGCGGGGCCGGGGCGCTGCGGGAGCCGTACGCGACGCTGGCGGGGATCACGCGGGAGGCGCCCGGCGCGGTCGTCGCGGTGGACGTGCCGAGCGGAGTGGACGCGAGCAGCGGGCGGGTCGACGGGGAGGCCGTCCGGGCGGACCTCACCGTCACGTTCGGGGCGCTCAAGACCGGGCTGCTGGTCGATCCGGGCGCCGGGCACGCGGGCCGCGTGGAGCTCGTCGACATCGGGCTGGGGCCGTACCTGCCGGATCCCGACGTGGCCGGGCTGACCGGGCAGGACGTCGCGTCGCTGCTGCCCAGGCCCGACGCCCGCTCCGACAAGTACCGCCGGGGCGTCGTCGGGATCGCCGCCGGGAGCCGCCGGTACACCGGCGCGGCGGTGCTGGCCGTGGCGGGCGCGATCCGGGCCGGGGCGGGCATGGTGCGCTACGCGGGAGCCGCCGAGCCGGCGGCCCAGGTGCGCGCCCGCTGGCCGGAGGCGGTGATCACCGAGCTGGCCCCGGCGGAGGAGACCGCAGGAACGAACCCGGCGGGGCAGGCCGGGGGCGCGGGCTCGGCGGGCCGGGGTCCCGCGGGCACCGGCCCGGGGAAGGGGATCGAGGAGGCGGGCCGGGTGCAGGCATGGGTGCTGGGCCCCGGCCTGGGCACCGACGCCTGGGCGCACGACGTGGCCCGCTCGGTCCTGGCGAGCGACGTCCCCGTGCTGGTGGACGCCGACGGCCTGACACTGCTGGCGGCCGACAGGTCGCTGCTGCGCCGCCGTACCGGAGCCCCCGTGCTCCTCACCCCGCACGCCGGCGAGCTGTCCCGGCTGCTGGGCGTGGACCGGGCGCGGATCGAGGCCCGGCGGCTGGAGCACGTACGGCGGGCGGCCGCGGAACTGGGCGCGACCGTGCTGCTGAAGGGGTCGACCACGCTGGTCGCCGAGGAGGGCAGGCCGGTCAGGGCCAACCCCGCCGGCAGTCCCTGGCTGGCCACCGGAGGCACCGGCGACGTGCTGGCCGGGCTCGCGGGCACGATGCTCGCGGCCGGGCTCGACTGCTACGACGCCGCCTCCTGCGCCGCGTACCTGCACGGGCTCGCCGGGCGGACGGGCCCGCTGGCCGCGGGAGACGTCGCCGAGGCGCTCCCGGCGATCATCCGGCGCCTGTGAGGTCGGTCGCGAATCGGCTTCGGCAACGGGACGGAGCTGCCAAACTGGAAAGATGAGCTTCCCGATGACTCCTGCCGAGGCGCGGGTGGACCTCTCGGCGATCCGGGAGAACGTCGCGCTGCTGCGGAGCCATGCTCCCGGGGCTCTCACAATGGTCGCGGTCAAGGCCGACGCCTACGGGCACGGGCTCGTCGCCGGCGGGCGGGCCTGCCTGGAGGGCGGCGCCGAGCGGCTCGGCACCGCCTACATCCGGGAGGCCCTCGCACTGCGGGCCGCCGGCGTCACCGCGCCGCTCCTGTCGTGGATCATCCCGCCGGGCGAGCCGCTGGAGGAGGCCGTCGAGCAGGACGTGGAGCTGTCGGCCGCCGCCCCGTGGCTGGTGGACGCGATCGCCGAGGCGGCGGGCCGTACCGGGCGGACGGCACGGGTGCACCTGAAGGCCGACACCGGCAGCGGACGCGGCGGCTCGCCGCTCGCGGACTGGCCCGGGCTGGTGGACCGGGCGCTGGCCAGGCGGGCGGAGGGGACGATCGAGATCGCCGGTCTCTGGTCGCACTTCGCCTGCGCCGACATCCCCGGGCACCCTTCGATCGACGCCCAGCTCGGCGCGTTCGACGAGGCGCTGGCGGTGGCGGAGAAGGCGGGCGCGGGCGGGTCCCACGTGATCCGCCACATCGCCAACTCGGCGGCGAACCTGACCCTTCCGAAGGCCCGCTACGACATGGTCCGGCCGGGCATCGCGGCCTACGGGCTGAGCCCCATCCCCGAGCTGGGAGACTTCGGACTGCGCCCGGCGATGACGCTGTCGGCGCGGATCGCCCTGGTCAAGCGGGTTCCGGAAGGTTCTGGTGTGTCCTATGGGCACCTGTATGTTACAGATCGCGAAACAAAGCTTGGTCTAGTCCCGCTCGGGTATGCGGACGGCATCCCGCGGCACGCCACCAACCGGGCGGAGGTGCTGGCGGGCGGCCGGCGGCGGCGGATCGCCGGGCGGGTCTGCATGGACCAGTTCGTGATCGACGTGGGAGACGACCCGCTGGCCGAGGGGGACGAGGTGATTCTGTTCGGTGACGGCTCACAAGGGGAGCCGACCGCGCAGGAATGGGCGGATTCCCTTGGCACGATCACACATGAGATCGTGACCGGGATCGGTTCGCGCGTGCCACGCGTTTACCGGTGAAGGGGGTCTGAATGACTAAGACACGACGCAGGGTCGGCGTCGCGAGCGCGGTCGTCGGCGCGGCGTCCGCCGGTGTGGCGGCGGCAGCCTTCGCCAAGCGGTACGCCGTGGGCCGGATCCGGCTGCGTCCCGACCCGGAGGCGAGCGAGCCGCTGGGAGAGCTGCGCGGGCGCCAGGTCACGATCACCACCTCCGACGGCGTGTCCCTGCACGCCGAGGTGGACGGTCCCGAGGAGGCGCCGCTGACCGTGGTGTTCTGCCACGGCTACACGCTCACCCTCGACTCCTGGCACTACCAGCGGCGCGACCTGCGCGACGACCACCGCCTGGTGCTGTGGGACCAGCGCTGCCACGGTCTCTCCCAGCGCTGCTCGGCCGACGACTCCACGATCGACCGGCTCGGCGACGACCTGTTCGAGGTGCTCCGGGAGCTGGTGCCCGGTCCGTGCGTGCTGGTCGGGCACTCCATGGGCGGCATGACCATCATGGCGCTCGCCGACCGGCACCCCGAGCTCTTCGGCGACCGGATCAAGGGCGTGGCACTCATCGGCACCTCCGCCGGTAGGCTGGCGGAGGTCTCCCTCGGCCTGCCGGCGCTGCTGTCCAAGGCGGTGCACAAGGTCACGCCGGGCGCGGTGTCCCTGCTCGGCCGCCGGGGAGAGCTGGTCGACCGGGGCCGCCACGCGGCCAGCGACATCGCCTTCCTGGTCCTGCGCAACCTCGGCTTCGGCGACTCCAAGAACGTCAGCCCCACAGTGGTGGACTTCGTCGAGTCGATGATCCGCTCCACCCCCTTCGAGGTGATCGCGGACTTCTACCCGGCGCTGATGTCGCACGACAAGCTGACCGCGCTGAACGTCCTGGACGACGTGCCGACCTCCATCGTGGTCGGCGACAAGGACTGGCTGACGCCCGTCGAGCACAGCAAGGCCATCGCGGCCGCGCTGCCGCGCGCATGGTTCACCGAGGTGCCCGACAGCTCGCACCTGGTCCACCTGGAGCGGCCGGCCGCGGTGAACGACGCGCTGCGCGACCTGCTGAAGCGGGCCGCGGCCGAAACGGGAACGGAAGGCGGCCGGTGAGGGCCGCCACGGGAGCAGGTGAATGGTGAGAGTCGTCGCGACCGCCGAGGAGATGCGGGAACTGGGCGCGGAGCTGGCCGCGCTGCTGCGCCCGGGGGATCTGGCGGTGCTCTCCGGCCCGCTGGGCGCCGGCAAGACGACCCTGGTCCAGGGGATCGCCGAGGGGCTCAAGGTGCGCGGGCCGATCACCTCGCCGACCTTCGTGATCGCCCGGGTGCACCCCTCGCTGGCGGACGGCCCGCCCCTGGTGCACGTGGACGCCTACCGGCTCGGCGGGAACCTCGAGGTCGACGACCTGGACCTGGACGCCTCGCTGGAGGAGTCGGTGACGCTCGTCGAGTGGGGCGAGGGCCTGGTGGAAGGGCTCGCCGAGGACCGGCTGGAGGTCTTCATCGACCGGGGCGAGAGCGACGAGCGCACGGTACGGCTCCGCGGGGTCGGCCCTCGCTGGCAGGGCGTCGTCTGATCCGGCGATGCCTTTCCGCGGATTCGGGCCTGTCCGATTCGGGAGTGCCGCCGGATTCACTCCCGTAGAGAGCGGAATCCTGGCACTCTGACACTACGCCCCACTTGGTCTAGATCATTGCGGCTGATGATCGACTCTTACGGGTTTGCCCATGTTTAATGGGGACAGGTGGGAAGTCCGGCCGGGCGAGGGTCGTCGGCCGGAGCGCGAAGTGGAGTGCGACGGTGCCAAGGGTCAAGCGTGTCGCGGTTCTCGGGGCCCTCGGGGTCACCGCCCTGGTCGTGACGACCGGATGTACGGCCGAGGCCTCGGGCAGCCCCACGGGCACGCCCTCGCCCACCGTGTCCCAGACGGGAGCCGGACGTGCCGACATCGAGGTCCAGCTGCAGCCCGCCAGCGTGAGGGCGGGCGGGAAGGTCTGGGTGCTGGCCAACTGCCCGATCCCGCAGGGCGGTCCCCAGCACCGGGGCATCGCCTCCTCTGAGGTCTTCGACACCGCGGTCACGCTCGACCCCATCCTGGTGACCCCCACTCCGGCGCCCTCCGGAACCGCCACGCCCACGCCCCGGCCGTGGGTCCGGGGCCAGGCGACGGTCGCCGACGACGCCGAGGTCGGCGTGTACGACATCAACGCCAGGTGCGAGGGGACCAACGACACCGGCACGGCCGCCCTGCGGATCCTGCCCGACAGCACGCCCACCGCCCGGCCGACCACCACCCGCACCCCCATCAGCACCCGGGGCCCGGGCACCGGCGGCGGCGGCACCGCGGCCGGCGGCCCCGGCGACTCGGGCATGCCCCTGGGGGTCACCGGCGCGCTGCTGGCGGCGGCCCTCGCGGGCGGCGTGGGTCTCGCGGTCGTACGGCGGCGCCGCCCGTAACCTCCGATGGCCGAGTCCCGCTGGTCACGGGTCGTCGTGGCCGGAATCATCACCGGCGCCGTCATGGTCGCCATCAGCAACGGCGGCGAGGACGCTCCGCCCGCCCAGGCGAAGGTCGTGCCCAGCCGCATCGACATCCCGTCGCTGGGCATCAAGGCGCCGCTGATGAAGCTCGGCGTCACCGACGGGGAGATCGAGCTGCCGCCGTACGAGAAACCGGACGTCGCGGGCTGGGTGAAGGACACCGCGGTCCCCGGCGACCCGGGCTCCGCCGTCATCCTCGGGCACGTCGACACCAAGACCGACCCGGCCGTCTTCTACAGGCTCAAGGAGATGCGGGCGGGTCAGGCCATCAAGGTCGTGCGCAGCGACGGCAAGGTCGCCCAGTACCGGGTGGACGCGATCGAGCAGGTCGCCAAGGACAGGTTCCCCGCCGACAGGGTCTACCTGGAGGACGGCCTGCGGCTGATCACCTGCGGCGGGAAGTTCGACTGGGACGAGAACGAGTACGACGACAACGTGATCGTCTACGCCACCCTGGTGGAGCCGGCGGACGCCGGGGCCTGACCGCGAAGGCACCGAGAAAACACCGAGAAAACCGCGACGAAATCCATCGTTCCTAATCTCACAGCCATAGATCGAAGAGCAGGTCACGGCAGTGAGAGAGAACGGCATGGTAATGCTCGACAGCGGGAAACGTGCCGAGCGCACGGAGTCGCCCGCGAGTCCCGACCGGAAACCCGCGATAGAGATCAGCGGTCTGGTGAAGGTCTACGGCGGACATCGCGCCGTCAACGGCCTCAGCCTGGCCGTCGCTCCGGGAGAGGTCTTCGGACTGCTCGGACCCAACGGAGCGGGCAAGACCACGACGGTGGAGTGCCTCGTCGGCCTCCGCGAGCCGACGGAGGGCGGCATCGAGGTCCTCGGCCTCGACCCCCTGCGCGACCGTGCGGAATTCGTCCGGCGCGTGAGCGTGCAGCCGCAGGAGGCGTCGCTCTTCCCCACTCTTACGGTCGAGGAGACGCTGCGGCTGTGGGCCTCCCTGCACGTCGAGCCCCGCGGCGTCGCCGACACGATCCGGCGGATCGGCCTGGAGGAGCAGGCCCGGGTCAAGGCCAAGGCGCTGTCCGGGGGCCAGCGCCGCCGGCTCCTCCTCGGGGTCGCGGTCATCGCCAACCCCCGGGTGCTCGTCCTCGACGAGCCCGCCGCCGGCCTGGACCCCCAGGCCCGCCAGCAGCTCTGGGAGCTGATCAGAGCCGAACGCGCCGACGGGACCACGGTGGTCCTCACCACGCACGACATGACGGAGGCCACCGAGCTCTGCGACCGGGTGGGCATCGTCGTGGGCGGCCGGCTGGTCTGCCTGGGCACGCCCCGCGAGCTGGTCCACCGGCTCGGCGTCGCCCACGAGGTGTCCTTCGAGACCGAGGCCGACCTCACCGCGGTCGAGTCCCTGGACTGCGTGACGGGCGTCTCGGTGGAGGGGCGGAGGGTGACGGTCACCACCGACGACACCGACGAGGTCGTCCGTACGGTGGCGGGCCTCGCCGCCCGGCACATCGAGGTCCGCACCGGCCAGTTGGAGGACGTCTTCCTCAGGCTGGCCGCCGAGCACCACGAGAGCACCTCCGCCGAGCGGAACGGAGCGGGCAGATGACGTCCCTCACCAGCCCTCCGGCCCGTGTCCGGGAGTCCGGAGCGTTCGCCGAGCTGGCCAAGGCCAACGCCCGCGAGCTCGTCAGGGATCCCAAGAACTTCTTCTTCGTCCTGGTCTTCCCGCTCATCTTCATGGCCCTGTTCCTCTTCATGGGAACGCTCAACCCGGCCGACGGCGCCGGCGACTTCGACCCGATGCGGGCGGGCATCCCAGCGGTCCTGCTGATGGCCTTCATGTCCCTGGCCTTCTTCGGTACGGCGACCCCGCTGATCTCCCTGCGGCAGAAGGGGACGCTGCGCATGCTGGGCACGACGCCTCTGAACAGGACGGTCTTCATCCTGGCCCAGGCACCGGTGCGCTTCGCCATCGCGCTCGGCCAGCTGGCGGCGCTCTCGACGGTGGCCCTGGCGACCGGTTTCCTGGAGCCCTCCGCGATCGGCAGGCTGCTGATCAGCTGCGTCCTCGGCCTGGCGATGCTCTTCGCGCTCGGCTACATGGTCGCGGCCCGGATGCGCAACCCCGAGCTCGCCAACGGCGTGCTGGCGCTGGTCATGCCGGTGCTGCTGATGTTCTCCGGAGTCTTCCTGCCGATGGAGATCTTCCCCGAGACGGTCCGCGCCGTCGCGGAACGCCTGCCCACCTCCTACTTCGCCGACGCGCTCCGCCAGGACCTGGTCGGGGTACCCGGAGGATCGATCGTCACCGCGTGGCTGGTGATGGCGGGAGTGGCGATCGTCGCCGCCACGGTGGCCGTCACCCTGTTCAGCTGGACGGACGGTGAGAAGCGATGACCGCCGGAACCGCGGAGCCCCTGGGCGCACTCACCGACCTCGACCGCCTGGTCGGCTCCTACGGCCTGGTCAGCCGCGTGCAGCAGCTGCCCAACCATCCGGGAGAACCCCGCTTCCCCATCTTCGCCGCCTCGCTGGGCGACCTGACCGCGGTCGCGGCGAACATCGCCGAGTCCGCTGCCGGATCCGACATCCGCGGCAGCATGGACGGGGCCGGCGGCGCCCTCAGCACCGAACGGGCCGGTCGGCTCTGCGTCGCCGAGTCGCTGGAACGCTACTCCAGCTGCGTCTTCGACGAGTCGGCCCTGACCTGGGCCACCGCGCAGGAGCTCGGGGACGAGGCGCTGGACCTCAGCACGGTCCCGCGCTGCGCGCCCCGGGAACTGGCCCATCCCAAGAGCCTGGTCACCGCGCCCGACCCGGCCGGCCCGATGCGCTGGGCCCGCGGCTGGTCGCTCACCGGGAACCGGCCGGTCTGGGTGCCCGCGGTGATGGTCTGGATGCACATCAGGGCCAAGTCGGCCGCCGAGCGGTTGACGATGCCGATCTCGACCGGTTGCGCCGCCCACTCCGATCTCGCCGCGGCGCTCGTCGGAGCGATCTGCGAGGTGGTGGAGCGCGACTCCATCGCCCTGACCTGGCTGCAGCGCATCCCCTGGCCGCGCATCGAGCTGGACGAGATCCCCGAACGGCTCGCGCCGTACGCGGAGCGGTACCGGGCCAGCCACGTGCGGACCCTCTTCTACGACGCGACCACCGACCTGGGCATCCCGACGATCTACTCCATCGACCTGACGCCGGACAACGAGGTCCTGGGCCAGCTGGTGATGTGCAACACCGCCCTGGACCCGGTCACCTCGATCGGGAAGATCATGCGGGAGTCGGCGTCGTCCAGGATCGCCATGCAGGTTCCCCGTCCCCGGCCGGAGGATCCCGACGAGTTCCTCAACGTCTTCCACGGGGCCTCCTACATGGGAGCGCCGGACCGGATCGGCGACTTCGCCTTCCTGACGGACGGCAGGGAGCGGCGGGCTCTGTCGGGCATGCCGGACCTGTCCACCGGCACCCCCGACGGGGACCTGCGCCTCCTGGTGGACCGGCTCAAGGCCGCGGGCTGCGATGTGATCGCCGTCGAGATGACCACGGACGAGGCCCGGGACGTCGGTTTCCGGGTGGTCCGGGTGATCATCCCGCAGCTCATGCCGCTCTCGTTCATCCACACGGCCCGCTACACGGCCCACCCCCGTCTCTACGAGGCACCGGCCCGCCTCGGCTACCCGGTGCACGCCGAGGCCGATCTCAACCCGCTTCCCCAGCCCTTCGCCTGAGAGGAGGACGACACGATGCACGAGCTTCACATGATCACCCTGGGGGCCTTCGGCGCCGCCGTGGCCGAGCGGGTGCGCGAGCGCTTCGGCGCGGCGGCCGTCACCCCGGCCGACGAGCACGGCTATCTCGACTCCTCGCTCTGGCCCAACGCCCGCGTCCGCGTGCTCGCCGCCTTCCGGCCCGCGCCGAGGCTGGAGGAGACGCTCGACGGCGCCTCCTTCGCCCACCGGACGCCGTGGTTCCCGGTCGTCGCGGAACACCCCCGGCTCAGGGTCGGACCGGTCGTCGCCCCCGGCCACGGCGCCTGCGCCCGCTGCTTCCAGGACCGGCGCCGGCAGCACGACCCGGGCCACCGGCTGAGCGGCAGGCTGGCGGACGCCTACACCGCCGATCCCGCCCTCGGACCCGGCGGGTACCTGCCCCACCACGTCGAGCTGGCCGCCCTGCTCACCGTGCAGCTCGTGGAGTCGGTCCTCGACGACGGCGGCGCCGCCGAAGCGGGCCACGTCCGCCACTTCCACCTGCTGGACGGCACCCTGGGCCGGTCCGCGGTCGTCGGCGTGCACGGCTGCCGCCGCTGCCGCACCACGCCCGACCAGCGGGAGTCGACGTGGCGGGACCTCGCGAACGAACTGCCCGAGCTGCTCGCTCCGACCCACGGATAGGACGACCGATGGCCAAACCGAGCCTGATCCCCGCCGAGGCGATGAGCCACGCGGTGGCCTCCGACCCGCAGTTCCGCATGCCCCGCCGCCCGCGCCTCGCCCCCGGCCTGGTGACACTGCCCCTCCCCGACGGGCTGCTCGTCGAGGGCACCCCCACCCGGCAGGCGTTGCGCGGCGCCGCGGCCCGGACGCTGATCCCCCGGCTCCTGCCCGAGCTCGACGGGCGCAGGGACGTGGCCGAACTCGCCGCCGACCTGGACCTGCCGCCGGCGCACCTGCACCAGGCCGTCTCCCTGCTCTACACCTGCGGCATGCTGGAGGACGCCGCGGGGCCGGAGATGCCGCAGGACACGCCCGAGCCGAGCGCGGTCTTCCTGTCCCGGTCCATCGACTCCAGCCGGGTCAACGTCTCCGGGGGCGAGGCGGCCCGCAGGCTCGCCGCAGCACGGGTCTCCCTCGCCGTCGCCGACCCGCGGCTCGCCGCGGCCGTACGGCGGGCGCTCCTGGACGGCGGGATCGGCACCGTGACGTCCTGGGACGGGGAAGGGAAGGGAACGGACCTGCTCGTTCTGGCGGGGGACCTCCCCACCGATCCGGGCGTGCCGATCCTGCCCCTGCGGCTGGACGGCGGCGTCGCCTGGCTGGGGCCGTACGTCGACACCTCCTTCACCGCCTGTGCGGAGTGCGTCGCCGCGCAGCGGGACACCGGAGAGGCGCGCGAGGTCCCCGAGCCGTCGGAGCCGGACCCGGACCTGGCCGCGGACCTGGCCGCGGCGCTCGTCACGGCGGAGGCGGTCGCGCTCCTGTCCAGGGTGGGCTCCACGCACACGCTGCACGGCCTGGTCAGGATCGACCTGACCGGCTGGCACCAGCGTTCCTACCCGCTCGCGGGGCTGCCCGGCTGCCCGCGCTGCGGCGACGGCGGCCCGCCGGAGCCCGAGGCGCCCGCCGCGCTCGCCTACGAGGAGTCGGTGGCCTTCCCGCCCCGCAGGCTCACCAACCCCCGTGACCACCAGGTGCACTACCGGCCGGGGAACATCGCGCTCCAGATCGAGTGCAAGCGCTGGCCGTCCGCGCGGCACGTCCCGCTGCCCGACGCTCCGGGACCGGAAGGCTCCGGGCCCGTGCCGGCCGGCACGCTGGTCGCCGCGGGCCGGCACCTGGACGCGGCTGCTCTGGGCGCGCTGCTGCGGCGGGCCGGCGGGCTGCGCGACGACGGGGCGACCGGCTCCCACAAGGTCCAGCGCTGGGCCCCGACCGGGGGCAACCTCGGCTCGGCGCAGCTTCACGTGATCGCCCGTGACGTCGACGGCCTCGACCCCGCGGTGTACGGCTACCGCGTCGACAGCCACCGGCTCGCCGACCTGGTCTGGGCCGATCCGTACGAGCCGATCGCCGGGCTGGTCGACGCCGAGGCGACCATCGTGATCACCGGAGCCCTGAACCGGGTGGCGTCCAAGTACTCCACCTTCGCCTGGCGGGTCGTCCACCTCGACGGCGGCGTCGCCCTCGCCCAGCTCCGCCTGGTCGCGGCCGAGCGGGGCATCGCCACCCGCGTGGTGCCGCGCTGGGACGACGCCGCGCTCGCCGGGCTGCTGTCCATCGACCTTGACACAGAACCGATCACCGCGGTCCTCGCGGTCAACCCGATGACGGAGGAGGCGCGATGACCGTCCTACGCGACCACATCGGAATCTTCACGCGGTTGCGCGAGGAGAGCCGGCTGACGGCCGAGGACGTGCTGAGGGGGCCGGCCCCCGGGACGGGGCCGGTCCGGCCGGTGGGCCCGCGCGGGGCCGGGCCGGACCTCGCCCAGGTGCGACCGGTAGCGGCCCCGCCGGCGGACAGGCCGCTGGAGGAGATCCTCGCCAACCGTGTCTCGATCCGTGACTACGCCGACAGGGCGGTGCCGGTCGAGGTGATCGCGGCGAGCCTCGCCGCGGCGTTCCGGACGGACCGGGAGGGCTGGCCCGACGACTGCGCGGCGGGTCACGAGCTCGGCGTGCTCGTCGCCGCCCGCACCGTCGCCGGACTGGAACAGGCCGTCTACCGGGCCGACGAGGACGGAGCCCGGTTGGTGCCGCTCGCCGGCCTGGCGGACGGACGGGCGGCGGAGGAGATGGTGCTGCAGATCGAGTACGCCGCCAGCCCCGTCATCCTGGCCGTCACCGGGTCGCTGTCGACCGCGCTGTCCCGGCACGGCGCCCACGGCCACCGGTCGCTGATGGCCAGGGCGTCCGGGCTCGCGTACACGGCCCTGATCCACGCGAGCGCGTACGGGCTGGTGGGCAGCGTCTTCGCGGGATTCCTCCAGTCGGGTCTGCGCCCGCTCGTGGACCTGGACGGCTACCGGCAGCGGCAGCTCTTCGCCGTCTCCCTCGGCTACCCGCGCCCCTGAGACCTCCGTACGGCGCCCGCCGTACGGGAAACCGAGAAACACCACGAGAAAGGAGTGGGCACATGACCCACAACCCCCACGAGTCGGTCGACCTCTACGCCGAGGACCTGGCCGAACTGCAGGCGGAGGACCTCCCCGGCGACACCGCTCTGGCGTCCCTCAGCACCGCCTCCTCGACCAGCTCCGCCTCCTGCCCGGTCAGCTCGGCCAGCTCGGCGACCACCGCCAGCAGCTACGGGTGACAGACCGCGTTGACCGTGTGAACCGCTGAGGAGGTGACGGAAATGGACATGGACCTGTTCGCCGAGGAGATCGGCGACGACGAGCTCTACCTGTACCAGCTCAGCGAGACGACGCTGCTGGGCTCACTGAGCACCGCGAGCACGGCCTGAACACCCTGTTCTGCCATGTCCGTCCGACACTTCCCGGCAGATCAGGAAACCCCCAGAGAAAGGACGTCGGGATGACCGACAAGCACATCGACCTCTACGCGGAGGAGCCCTCCGACTTCCAGGCGGAGGAACTCAACGAGGCCCACCAGCTCGGTGCGGTCGGCGCACTCAGCAGCGTCGGCACCGCCGGTTCCGCCTCCTGCCCCCTGGCCAGCGCGTCGAGCGTCTCCTCGCTCGGCTGAAGAAGAAAGGAAACGAAATGGCTGACGACAAGGACATCGACCTCTACGCGGAGGAGCCGGAGGAGTTCTCCGTGGAGGAGCTCGCCGACACCAACCTGCTCGGCACCTGGAGCAGCGCCGGCTGCGCCGGTTCCGCCTCCTGCCCCGCGTCCACCTCGTCCAGCGCCTCCAGCGCGTCGTCCTTCGGCTGAACCGGACAGGAGAGCCAGATGACCGACCAGAACCAGGCCCCGGACGCCGGGCGGATCGACCTGGCCGCCGAGGAGGTGGGCGCCGAGGAGCTCGGCGAGGTCACCTCGGCCGGCTTCACCACCGCCAACACGGCGTTCACCGGCGGGACCGCGAGCTGCCCGGGCTCCTCGGCCAGCACCGCGTCGACCTTCTCCAGCAGCGGCGGCTGAGACGCCCGGCCGGATGCCCCGGGAACGAAGGCAGCGCTCCCGTGGCATCCGGCTCCCGGATCCGATTCCCACATGACGAAAGGCACAGAAGATGACCGACCAGAACCCGAACATCGACCGGATCGACCTGGCCGCCGAGGAGGTGGGCGCCGAGGAGCTCGGTGAGGTCACCTCGGCCGGCTTCACCACCGCCAACACGGCGTTCACCGGCGGGACCGCGAGCTGCCCGGGCTCCTCGGCCAGCACCGCGTCGTCCTTCTCCAGCACCGGCAACTAGCCGCATCGAGGAACACGTAGTGCCGGGACCCGCCACAGGTCCCGGCACTGTCGGCGCAGGCGGCCGGCTCCGACTACACACGCGCCGAGCGTGAAGGCAGCACGTTCGGCACGAAGACCAGAAAGGCGCACTATGCGATCCGCCACCCAGCATAACCCCGCCGGAACCGCAGCGCATGGCACGGTCGCTGCGGACACCGACTGGATGCGCACCATCCCTCTCCAACTCAAGCCGGACGTCGAGGTGATCACCGGTATCGACGACCGGCCACTGCTGTTCAACCCGGCCACCGGGCGCTACGTCGCCCTCACCCCCGCGGGCGCGCGCATGCTCGGTCTGCTCGACGGGAGCAGGACGGGCGCCGCCATCACGGACCGGCTCGCCGGCGACCGTGCGGACCTGCGCGAGCGCATCGACGGCTTCCTGGGAGACCTCCGTCAGGCGGGCGTGCTCACCGTCGAGCCGCGGGAGCCCGACCGCAAGTCCAGGATCCTGCGCTTCTCACTGCGCGAGCACATGCCCAGGCTCAAGCTGACCGGCCGGATCGAACACGTCATGGAACCGGTCGCCGCACTGCTGCGCCGGATCCCCGCGCGGCTGCTGACCGGCGCCGTGCTGGCGCTGGTGCTGGCCGGTCTCCTGATCGGCGGCTACGCGCTGACCCACCCCGAAGGCCACGCCTACCCGGCGCTGTGGTGGGTGGCCCTGCCGATCCTGATCGTCCAGGTCGTCTTCCACGAGGCCGCGCACGCGCTGGCCTGCCAGTATCTCCGCGCCCCGATCAGGGAGGCCGGGGTGGGGCTCATGCTCTACTTCATGCCGGTCGCCTACGTCGACAGGACCGACGCCTACCGGATCAGGAGCAGGGCGGGCCGGGTGATGATCGCGCTCGCCGGACCCTTCAGCGACCAGGTCTGGTTCGGGGTCACGGGGGTGGTCGCCCTCACGGTCACCGGGACGGTCGGCGACATCGCCTACGTGCTGCTCGTCTTCCAGGCGCTGCTCACCATCGTCAACCTCAACCCCCTGCTGCCCTCGGACGGCTACCACGCCGCCGCGGCGGCCGTCAGGGCGGTCAACCTGCGGGGCCGGGCGTTCGCCTACCTGGCGCACGTGGTGCTGCGCAGCCCCCTGCCGTCGAGCATGCACGGGCTGGGCGGATGGAAGCGGGCGGGCTACCTGCTCTTCGGCGGCCTGTGCTTCCTCTACGCGGCCGGTCTGGCGGTCCTCGTCCTCAACAACCTGTGGTCCATGATCGGGGGGCTGTTCGGATGACCGTGACCCTTCCGGCCCCCGTGGCCGCCGGCCCCGAGCTCTCCGGCCCCCGGGTGGACCGCGTGTGCGGGCTGCCGGTCGAGGCGGTCGGCTTCGGCCTGGCCGAGACAGGCCTGCTGCTCGACGGGATCGCCGAGTGCGACGCGTTCCTCGCCGAGGTGGCCGACCAGGTCAGCGACACCCTCTACCGGCTGGTCCCGCTGCTCGACCACGATCCGGGGCTGCGCCGTACCGTGCTGAAGGTCAGGCGGGCCACCCGCAGTGACAAGCCCGTGGGCGTCGGAGAGGCGGAGCTGGAGCGGATCGCCGGGGCCCTGCCCTCCGACGAGGCGGGCCTGTTCCGCCGCTGGTCCGCGACCGCGCTGGCCCGCGCCCGCCTGCTCGACCGGTTGCCCGGCGTCTACGAGCGGGAGACCGCCGCGGCCGGGTCGCGCCTGCGCGACCTGCTCGCCGAGCCCGCCCTGTCGACCGGGATCGCCCACGCCAGCGCCGACCTGCTCAAGCACGTCGACGTCGAGGCCTTCCACCCCGGAAGCAAGACCTCCCGCTCGGTGCTGTCGTACGCGGTCCGGGCGGCACGGAAGACCAGCCCCTTCTCCACCTTCACCGGCATCGGCATGGACGGCAGGCGCAGCGGCGGGCGGAGCAACACCGCGCTCTCCCAGACCCACGTCTTCGCCTGGCTGCAGGCGCTGGTCAGGGACGAGCGGCTGGTCACCGCCTTCGACCTGGAACCGATCGAGGCGGTGCGCACGATCGACGGCGAGCCGAGGGCGCTGGTGTCGGCGTACCGGATCGGGGACGCCTTCGCGTGGCGCACCGACGAGATGATCGACATCTCCGTCTACCGGAAGGTCATGCAGTCGCTGGCGGGGATAGGCCGGGCCGGAGCCGCCGAGTACATGATCCGGCTGGGCGGAGCCGATCCCTTCGCGGCGCTGCAGCGGCTGCTGGACGCCGGGATGCTGCGGGTGGTCGCCCCGTGGGTGCGGGGGGACCCGGCCCCGCTGCTCGCCGTGGCCGACAACGTGCGGCGGGTCGGCACGGAGTACGCCGCGGCCATGGCGGACACGCTCCGCCGGCTGCACGCCGACGCGCTGGCGCTCGCCGACCACGACGGCCCGCGACGGGTGCGCACCCTGGAGGCGATGGCCGACCGGGCGCAGACGGAGCTGAAGCGGCTGGGCGTCGCCGAGGATCGCACCGGCTTCGCCGTCTATGACGACGCCGAGACGATCGTGGACGTCCCCTCCCTCGGAGATCACGTCGAGGCCGACCTGCGTGAGCTGGCCGAGCGCATGCGGCCGATGATCTTCCGCAGTCACATGTACGACATGCTCGTCGATATCTTCGTGGAGCGGTACGGCGCCGGCGGGCGCTGCCCGGACGCCCTGCGCTTCTGCATGGAGGTCTCCAACACCCCCGATCTCACCCGGCGGCTCTACGCGGCCATCCGCGCCGACGCGCAGACCCGCGGACGCGCCACCGAGCGGGCCTGGCTGCCGGTCGGGCCGAGCTCGGCGCCGCCCACCGTGGCCGTCGCCTACCAGCTCGCGGCGGAGTCCGAGCAGGCGCTCCACCGCGGCGGCCACCGGCTGGTGGTCAACCAGCTCAACCCCGGCTCCGGCGGCCTGGTGGCGCGCTTCCGCACCGTGCTCGACGGCCCGGACGGGCTGGCCGACCGGCTGCGCGCCTGGACGAGCGGGAACTTCCCGGAGGCGCAGCCACGCGAGCTGGTGATCTCCGCCGACGTCAACGGTCTGCAGTACGCCTGCTGCGGCGCGATCCCCGCGCTCACCTGGCCGAGCGAGCTGCCGCTGGCCGACGGCGGCGACACGCTCGCGGTCAGCGAGCTGTCCGTCGTCCACGACGCCGCGGCGGGCACGCTCACGCTGCTGGATCCGCACGGCCGCCCGGTGGCCCCGGTCTACCTGGGCGTCGTGCCCCAGCATCTGGTCCTGGGCCCGGCCCGCTACCTGATGGTGATCGGCGACCCGTGGGTGCAGGGCAGCGGCCTGTCCTGCGCGCGCAGCCCCTCCGATCGGATCACCGAGCCCGCCGGCGAGGTGGAGACGACCGCCCGCCAGGGCTTCGGGAGGGTCGTGACCAAGCGGGCGACCTGGCGGATCCGCCCCGCGGACTTCCCCCGGCCGGAGCGCGGCGAGCCCGCGGCCGGCTACTTCCACCGCGCCGACCGGTGGCGGCGGCGGCTCGGCATCCCCGAGGAGGTCTTCCTCTCGCTGGAGACCCCGGGCATCTCGATGGAACACGGTAAGCGCAAACCCGTGCTCCTGGACTTCCGCAGCCCCCACTCGCTGCACGCCGCCGCCGGTCTGGCCGTCGACGGCGTGGTGGCGATGTCGCTGGCCGAGTCGCTGCCGGGACGGCACGGCTACTGGCTGCCCGGCCCGGACGGCCGCCACGCCGTGGAGCACGTGTCGTACCTGCGCTGGGAACGCCCGCGCTCCGACGGGGGGCGAACCGATGCTCGACACGCCTGAGTGGTGGTTCGTCCGGCTGTACACCGGCGGATTCGCCGCCAGCGACCTGCTGGTCACCGAGGTGCTGCCGCCGCTGGTCGCCGAGGCGCGGGCGCACGGCGCGTTCCGCTGGTTCTTCATCCGCTACACCGACCCCTCCGGGCCCCACCTGCGAGTACGGGTCTTCGGCCCGAGGGAGACCGTCGACCGGATGCACCGGTCGCTGGCCCGGGTCCAGCGCCACGCCGACGCCATGGTGGCCGCGGTGGACGATGACGCGGTCTGGCTGGCCTCGATCCCCATGCGCCGGATGCTCGGCGACTCCGGCACCGGTCTCGCCTCGGGACTGTACGAGCCCGAATACGGCAAGTACGGCGGACCGCAGGGTGTCGAGCTGGCCGAACGGGTCTTCGAGTTCTCCAGTGATCTGGCCATCTGGGCCACGACCCGGTTCAGGAAGGTCCCCGAACGGGCCGCGTTCGCGGTGCTCCTGCTGCGGGAGGCCGTCCGGGCGCTGATCGAGGGCCGTCCGGGGGACCTCAGCCCCGAGCCGGTGATGCCTTCCGCCGACCGGCGGCGGCAGGCCGTGAGCTGGGAGCGCTACTGGGATCGGCACCTCGCCTGGTGGACGGCCGACCTGGCGCGGCACGCCCCCGAGCTCCAGGCGGAACTGCGGCGGAGCGCGGAACGGGATCCGCGGGGCGTGCGTTCGATCGCGGCCTCGCTGCTCACCGACAGCACGGTGGATCCGTGGCTGCGCCGCTGGGGCCAGGTCATCGACGACTCGCTCGTCCGGGCCCACCGCATGCGCGTCGGCCTCACTCCGCAACACCTGGTCTTCCACCAGTCGCACATGATGATGAACCGCCTGGGCTTCCTGCCCAGGGAGGAAGCGCTGCTCGGCATCGTCGCAGCCGGCCAAGAGGCGAAGGCACCCGTCGGATGACGAAGGAGAAAGCAATGATCAGATCGGTAGAGGAAAACCCCGCCGCGGTTCGCCGAGGGCTGTTCCTCGCGGCTGCCGGCGCGCTGGTGCTCGGCGGCGGACTCGCCGTCGTCGGCACCGCCATGTGGATCTGGGGTGTCGGACTGGCACTGCTGATCGTGGGCTCGGTCCAGGCGGTGCTGGCCGTACAGAGGGCGGGGCGGAGGGTCGAGCTTCCGGCGAAGTACGCCGGCGGGCTGGCTGCGGTGTTCATGGTTGTCATGGTCGGCGTCGTGCAGCTCGTCGGGGCCGGGCACGCGTGGGCATGGGCGGTGCCGGGAGCCGCCGTGGCGGCCGTTCTAGTGATCGCCGCCCTGCGGCAGGGACGGCGCTGACCGCACCGGAGAATCCGAGAATATGAGGAAGGCTCCTGTCTCTGGCAGGAGCCTTCCCGATTTTCCGACCGGGCGGTGCGTGAAAATAGCGAAGAAATCGGTTCTTTCTATGGTGTGTCTCGTCACTACGGAACGGGGAAAGAGGACACATCGTGCTTCGTAAGATTCAGGTGCTGCTCGCCGCCATGGCCTGCGGAGCTTCCTTCGGGGTCGCCGGGATCGACACGTCCGCCGCCGACGCCTCCGCGGCGTGCCTGCCGGAGGTCTCGAAGTGCTGGGACACGCCGCCCCACTTCCCCCTGCCGTACCCCCCCGGAGGGGGCCGCTCCGACAACGACAAGTGGATCTGACCGGGGCCCCCGCCCCGACCGAAGCCCCGGCCGGTCCGGGGCTTCTTGCGTTCCCCGCTCCATTCGGAGCCCGGAGGAGGCCGCTGGGTTCAGAGGTCGTCGAGAGCGGCCAGCGCGCGCTTCTCCCACAGCGGGGCGGTGCCGTTCCCGACGGCCAGGGCCTCTTCGAACAGCTTCCTCGCCGCGTCGCGATCACCGCTCGCGGCCAGGGCGCGGCCCAGGGAGTAGCACGCTCTGACGCACACGACCGACTCCCCCGAGTCCATGGCGAGCCGCCGGGCGTGCGCGAGGGTCTGACGGGCATCGTCGAAGCGCTTCCGCGAGATCTGCGTCTCGCCCAGGCCGCACAGGACGTACGCCTCGCCGAGGATGTCGCGGAGATGGCGCACCGGTTCCAGCGCGGCGGTGAACCGCTCCGCGGCCTGGACGGGTTCGTCGCGGCGCAGGTGCAACTCGCCCAGGCGCCACAGGGCCTGCGCCTGGCCGCGCTGGTGGCCGATCTCCCGGCAGATGTCCAGCGCCTCCCGAAGCCGGGCGTCGGCGGTCTCGAAATCCTCGCGCGCGACCGCGATCTGTGCCATGCAGCCCAGGACGTGGGCCTCCGTGGAGCGGTCCCTGGCCTGGCGCAGCCCGGGCAGCGCGGCCTCGTAGCGGAGGAGCGCCGCCTCGTGCCGGCCCGCGAAGTGGTCGACGAGGCCGAGGTTGCGCAGGGCCAGCGCGTGTCCGTAGGAGTGGCCGAGCTCGCCGAAGAGCGCGAGCGCCCTGTCGAGCGGATCGGACGACTCACTCCGGTACGGTTCCAGCCCTCCCAGGCCGTACAGCATGACCGCCTCGCCCAGCCGGTTCCCCGTACGGCGGACCGTGTCGAGGGCCGACCGGTGGGCGGCGCGCCATTCGTCGTGGTAGTTACGGGTCTCCTGGAGGACGATCCCGGCATGGGCCAGCTCCCACGCGAGTTCGCCGAGCCCGGTTCCGGCGGCCTGGGCCACGCCCGCCATCAGGGTGCGCCGCTCGCTCTCCAGCCAGTTCAGGGGGACGGCGAGCAGGTCGTCGACCGGCGTGTCCGGCGGCGACCACGCTTGCGTCGTGCCGCGGACGATGGCGAAGTCGCCGCCCCGCTCCCTGCGGTTCGCCTCGTGGGCGAGGGTCAGCAGGCACCGGAGCACCCGGGTCACCGTGTCCCTCCGGCGCTCCTCCGGCTCCTCCTCCAGCACCCGCTCCCTGGCGTAGAGCCGGACCAGGTCGTGCATGCGGTGCCGGAGCTGACCGGCCGGGTCGCGGCCCACGGTGTGGACGAGCTGCGCGTCGAGGAGATCCTCCAGGTGGTCCTGGGCTTCGGCGAGGCCGGTGCCCAGGAGCGCCGCGGCGACCCAGTCGGCGAAGTCCGGCGCGTCGAGCAGCCCCAGCAGCCGGAACAGCTCCGCCGCCGGCCGGGGCAGTCCCTGGTAGCTGAGCGAGAAGTTGGCCCGCAGCCCGACCTCGCCGTGGCTGAACTCGGCGAGTCTGCGCTGCTCGTCGTCGAGCCGGGCGGCCAGGGTCGCCGGAGTCCAGTGCGGGCGGGCGAGGAGCCGGGCGCCCGCGATCCGCAGGGCGAGCGGCAACCCGTCGCAGAGCTCGGCGATCCTGGCCGTCGCCGCGGGGTCGTCGCTCATCCGCTCCGCGCCCACGATGGTGTCCAGGAGCGTCGCGGATTCCTCCTCGGTCAGGGTGGGAAGCCGGAGCGGACGGGCGCCCTGCCGTACCACCAGGTCGGTGAGCTGGTCCCGGGTGGTGACGACGACGGCGCAGCCGGGTGCGCCCGGCAGCAGCGGGCGGACCTGCGCGGACGTGCGCGCGTTGTCCAGGAGGAACAGCACCCGCCGGTTGGCCAGGAGGCTGCGCAGCAGCGCTTCCCGGTCGTTCAGGGTCGCGGGCACCCGTTCTCCGGGGACGCCGAGCGCGCGCAGGAACCGGTCGAGGGCGGCCTCCGGAGCGAGCGGGCTGGCCTGCTCGGTGTAGCCGTGCAGGTCGATGAAGAGCTGCCCGTCGGGAAAATGCTCGGCCACCCGGTGAGCCCAGCGTATGGCCAGGCCCGTCTTGCCCACCCCGCCCATGCTGGTCACCACGATGCAGGTCGGCACCCCGGCGGCCCGGCACTCGGCGAAGATCCGGTCCATCGTGGCCAGCTCCCGCTCGCGGGCGACGAACCCGGCGATGTTGGACGGGAGCTGGGCGACGGCCACGGGAGGGCCCGGACGGGGCGGAGGGGGAGCGGGCGCGGCCGGCTCCCCCTGGAGTATCGCGTCATGGGCCGACCGGAGCTCGGGCCCGGGATCGACGCCCAGCTCCTCGGCGAGGATCGCGCGGCCCTCGCGGTAGACCTCCAGGGCCTCGGCCTGGCGGCCCGCGCTGTACAGGGCCCGCATGAGCGCGGCGCGGAGCGTCTCGCGGAACGGGTGGCAGCCGACCAGCACGGTGAGCTCGGTGATCACTTCCGAGCCGAGGCCCAGGGCCAGCTTCAGGTCGATGTACTCCTCGGTGAGAGTGAGGCGCCACTCTTCCAGCTTCGTGGCTTCGGCGGCCATCGTCTCGCTGGCGAGCCCGCTCAGCGTCTCCCCCCGCCACAGGTCCAGCGCCGCGCGCAGGTACTCGGCCGCGGTCTTGGCGTCGTCGTTCTCCCTGGCCCGGTGCCCCGCCCTGACGAGGTCTTCGGCGAGTCTCAGGTCGACCGTCACGGTGTCGGACCGCAGCTGGTACCCCGGCGGGACGGCCGCGATGAGCTCCTCGTCGGAGCCCTGCAGGGCGCGGCGCAGCTGCGTCACGCAGATCGCTATCTGGTTGCGCGCGGAGGCCGGGGGGCTCTCTCCCCACACGGCGTCGATGATCACGTCCAGGGGGACCACGCGGCCCGCGTTCAGGGCGAGCAGAGCCATGACGATGCGCTGGCGTCGCCCCGGTATCGTCACGAGCACGCGGTCCACATCGACCTCGACCGGTCCCAGAATCCGCACGTCACGACAGGCGCCCAAACGGCCTCCCCGGCTGCGATCAAGTACTGAACGAGGTTTATACATGTATGTCTAGATATTTGGCAATCAGGGGCATATAGCAAGTTTGTTGGCAGTCCGGATGTTTATCCGCTTTCTCCGGTTGTTGGTAGATATTTCATGTATTTTATGTGCTTTGGTTGTCACGGTGGCCGTGGAGCGCCCCGCGACCCGCCGGCGGTTCGGGTCTCACCGGCCTTCAGGGCGGCTCGCACCGCCCGTCGGGTCTAGGCTTGGTGACCGTGCTGGTCCTGGCCTTTGACACCGCAACCCCCGCCGTCACCGCAGCGCTGCATGACGGCGAAAGAGTCCTCGCCGAGTCGACCGCGGTGGACGCGCGCCGCCACGGCGAGCTCCTCGTGCCCACGATCGAGCGCGTCCTGGCGGAGGCCGGAGCGGCGCTCGCCGACGTCACCGCCATCGTCGCGGGTTCCGGTCCCGGCCCCTACACGGGACTGCGGGTCGGCCTGGTGACCGCCCAGGCCCTCGCCACCTCCCTGAGCGTCCCGGTGTACGGCGTGTGCACGCTCGACGCCGTCGCCTACGGAACTGGGCTCTCCGAACCGTTCCTGGTCGCCACCGACGCGCGGCGCAAGGAGGTCTTCTGGGGCCACTACGCCGACGCGCGCACCCGGCTCTCCGGGCCCGCCGTGGACAAGCCCCAGGACCTTCCCGCCGACCTGCCGCTGGCCGGCGCGGGGGCGCGGATGTACGCCGAGGTCGTCGGCGCCTCCCGCCTGCTGGACGTGCCGGAGTTCCCGTTCGCGGGCGCGCTGGCCGCGCTGGCCGTCGAGCAGCTCGCCGGGAGCGGTGCGCAGGAGGTCGCGGAGGTCGTGGCGAGCGGCACCCACCCGGTGCTGAGCCCGCCCCGTCCCATCTACCTGCGCCGCCCCGACGCCCAGGAGCCCTCGGCCCCGAAGAAGGTCTCGCAGTGAACCGGCCGCCAGGCGCCCGGACGGCCGGCCCGGCGGGCGCGACGCTGCGCCGGATGACGCCGGAGGACCTGCCCGCGGTGATGCTGATCGAGCGGGAGACCTTCCCCGCCGACGCGTGGACCGAGGGCATGCTCCGAGGCGAGCTGGACGACCAGCCCCGGACCCGGCACTACGTCGTCGCCCTGGTCGACGGGGAGATCGTGGGTTACGCCGGTCTCGCCGCGGCGGGCGACCAGGCCGACGTGCAGACCATCGCCGTCCTGGCCGCGCACCGGCGCTCCGGGATCGGCGCGGTCATGCTGACCGAGCTGCTGGCGGAGGCCGTACGGCGCGGCGCCCGTTCGGTCTTCCTCGAAGTCCGTGCCGACAACCCGCCGGCCCAGGCGATGTACGAGCGGTTCGGTTTCGAGCCCCTCGGCGTCCGCCGGCGCTACTACGAGGACGGCACCGACGCGATCACGATGAAGAAGGACCTCAATGCGTGACGAACCTCTGATCCTGGGGATCGAGACCTCCTGCGACGAGACCGGCGTGGGCATCGTCCGGGGCCACACCCTGCTGGCCAACACGATCGCGTCCAGCGTCGAGGAGCACGCCCGTTTCGGCGGGGTCGTGCCCGAGGTGGCCTCCCGGGCGCACCTGGAGGCGATGACCCCGACCGTCGAGAGGGCCCTGGAGCAGGCGGGCCTGCGCTTCGCCGACATCGACGCCGTCGCGGTGACGGCCGGCCCCGGTCTGGCCGGGGCGCTGCTGGTCGGGGTGGCCGCGGCCAAGGCCTACGCGCTCGGCCTGGGCGTGCCGCTCTACGGGGTCAACCACCTGGCCGCCCACGTCGCCGTGGACCAGCTCGAACACGGGGCCCTGCCCAAGCCGTGCATCGCCCTGCTGGTCTCGGGCGGGCACTCGTCGCTGCTGCTGGTCCCGGACGTCGCGAGGGAGGTCGTCTCGCTCGGCTCCACGGTGGACGACGCGGCGGGCGAGGCCTTCGACAAGGTGGCCCGGGTCCTCGGCCTGCCCTTCCCCGGCGGGCCGTACATCGACAGGGCCGCGCGCGACGGGTCCGGCACCGCCGTCGCCTTCCCGCGCGGCAAGCTGGACGACGGGACCCTCGACTTCTCCTTCTCCGGGCTGAAGACGGCCGTGGCGCGGTGGGTGGAGGCCCGGCAGAAGGCCGGGGAGACGATCCACGTGCCCGACGTGGCCGCCTCGTTCCAGGAGGCCGTGGTCGACGTGCTGACCCGCAAGGCCCTGGCGGCGTGCCGGCAGTACGGCGTGCAGGACCTGCTGATCGGTGGCGGGGTGGCGGCCAACTCCCGGCTGCGGGCCCTGGCCCAGGAGCGTTGCGACGCGGCCGGTGTACGGCTGCGCGTGCCCCGCCCCGGGCTCTGCACCGACAACGGCGCGATGGTCGCCGCCCTCGGCTCCGACCTCGTCGCGGCCGGGGTGACCCCGTCCCTGCTGGACATCCCGGCCGACTCCTCCATGCCCATCACCACCGTTCACGTCTGAGCGCCCCCGTCCCGGGCCGTGTCCCGGGACCCGTCTCAGGCCGGGTTCCCGGCAGGGTGCAGGGCGAGCGGCGGGTAGTCGGTGTAGCCGCGGTGGTCGCCGCCGAAGGCCGTGCTGAGGTCCGGCTCGTTGAGCGGCGCGCCGAGCCGGAGGCGGAGCGGCAGGTCGGGGTTGGCGAGGAAGTACTGGCCCAGCGAGACCAGGTCGGCGCCCCGGCTCAACCAGCGCTCGACCGCCTCGGCGGGGTGGGCCGCCGACGGGTCGTTGACGATGAGCGTGTTCGGCCACAGCTCGAGGATCCGCGCGTTGAGCTCGTCCGAGGGGCCCGTCAGCAGGTGAAGGTAGGCCAGGTCGAGCTCGGCGAGGGCGGAGACCAGTGCCGGGTAGACCTCGTGCGCGTCGTCCTCGACCAGGTCCTGGGCCCCGGTGGCGGGGGAGATCCGGATGCCGACCCGCGAGGAGCCGATCGCCTCCGTGACCGCCCGGGCGGTCTCCACGGCGAACCGGATCCGGCCCTCGGCGGACCCTCCGAAGCGGTCGTCGCGCAGGTTGGCGTTCTGCGAGAGGAACTGGTGGATGAGGTAGCCGTTCGCGCCGTGCAGCTCGACGCCGTCGAACCCGGCCTCGACGGCCCGCCTCGCGGCGTCGGCGAAGTCCTGGACGGTCGCCTCGACCTCGCCGGTGGACAGCTCCACGGGGACCGGGACGTCCTGCGGGCCGGTCGGGGTGAAGATCTGCGCCGCGGGCCGTACGGCCGAGGGGGCCAAGGGAACGTGGCCGGTGTTGTCGGGGTGGCCGATCCGGCCCGCGTGCATGAGCTGGGCGAAGATCCGTCCGCCCGCCGTGTGCACGGCGTCGGTCACCTCGCGCCAGCCCGCGACCTGCTCGTCGGTGTGCAGGCCCGGAGTGTTCATGTATCCCTTGCCGGCGTGGCTCGGCTGGATCCCCTCGGTGACGATCAGCCCGGCCGAGGCGCGCTGGGCGTAGTAGAGGGCGGTCAGCGAGGAGGGGATCCCGTCCACATAGGCGCGTGAACGCGTCATGGGCGCCATGACGAGGCGGTTGGGAAGTCGCAGGCCGTTGAGATCGAACGGGGTGAACGGCATTGGTCTCATCCTTTCTTGGGCGACCAACTTGGCCGACCAAGAATTAGTTGTACTACCTGGCCGGCCAACATGCAACAGGTAGGCTGAAGCCGGGAAAGGGAGGCCTGGCATGGCGGAGTCGGTGGTGCGCAAGGAGGCGGCGGCCTGGACGGGTGAGTGCGGGGAGGAGGGCGACGGCCTGAGTTGCCTGATGGCCCAGACCGCGCGGGGGCACCGGGTGCTGCTGGCCGGTCTGCTCGCGGAGATCGACCTCTATCCGGGCCAGGACCGCGCGCTGTCCGCGCTGTGGGAGAACGGGCCGCAGTCGCAGAACGCACTGGCCAGGATCCTCGGCATCGACGTGTCCACGATGACCAAGATGCTGCAGCGCCTGGAGCGCAGCGGGTTCGTCAGCCGGAGCCCGTCGCCGTCCAACGGGCGCATCAGCATCGTGAGCACGACCCCGGAAGGCGACGCGCTCCGCCCCGAGATCGAACGCGTCGCGGCCGAGGTCCACCGGCGGCTGACGCACGGCCTGACCCCGGAGCAGGTGGAGACGCTCTCCTCGCTGCTGAGCGTGGTCCGGGCCAACATCTGCCGGGAAGCCGGAGCCTGCGCCCTCTGAGTCTCCGGGGCTCGTCGCAGCGGGCCTGTGCCGCTCGGGCCTGCCGGGCGCGAGGGGTTGCGTCTTCCGGCGCCACGCGCGCCACCCCGGACGGGCACAGAAAAAATCTCGGCGGCGGCTGTAACAAATCCCCGCCGTCTTCACTCTTATCTGACGAACCCACCCCGAGCAGAACGGAACAGCACGCCATGAGCGACTTCGACGTCACCGCCACCGACTACGTCGACTACGACGGCGACGGCGGCACCGACGCCCAGCTCATCGACACCGACGGCGACTACGTGGCCGACGAGGAGCGCTACGACACCGACGGCGACGGCGTCACCGACGTGGTCTACCTCGACCACGACGGCGACGGCTACGTCGACGAGATCCGCGTCGACCTCAACGGCGACGGCGTCTCCGACTACACCGAGTACACCGGCCCCTTCCCCACCGCCTGACCCCGCCTGCCGCGTCCGCCACCGGGCCGGGGTCCCGCGGGACGACGGCCGTTCCGGCCCGGGCGGCGGCACCGGAGGCACCGTCGCCGACGGGTGAGAGCGCCGGATGGACCCCGCCGGGGCCCCGGTCCCGCCGGGGCGCCCCGCAGGCCGTACTCAGTCCTTGGTGCGGGTGGGACGCAGGAGGGCCTCGGCCAGGGCGAGCATGGTCTCCTCCAGGGCCGCGAGACGGCGGGTCAGGTCGGTGCGGGCGGGCTCGACGATCTCGCCGAGGGCTTCGGCCAGCTGCTCGCGGTCGGGCTGGGCGCGGAGCATGTCGGCCAGCGGGGCGAGGGCGGCCTCGGCCTGGGCGAGGCGGTCGTCCAGGGTGTCGAAGCGCCTGCTCTGGTCACCGCCCTGGGCGGAGATGAGCTCGCTGATCTGCTTGTGGACGTCGCCGATGTTGAGGGTGGCGGGGAGCTGGCTGATCCGCTGGTTGACGGCCTCGACGTGGTCGTCGACGGCTTCGAGCTGCTCGCCGGTCTTCTCCGCGCGGCAGTCCAGGGCGGACAGGCGGGAGTCGACGATGTCGATGCGGCTCGTGATGCGGCCCTCGATGTCGTCGAGGCGCTCGTCCACGGTGTCGAAACGGCCGTCCAGACGGGTGTCCACCGAGCCGAGCCGGGAGTCGACCGAGCCGAGCTGCGTGTCCACGGAACCGAGGCGGGTGTCCACGGCGCCGATCTGCGTGTCCACCGCGCCGAGCTGGGCGTTCACGGAGCCGAGCTGCGTGTCCACGGCGCTGAGGCGGGTGTCCACCGAACCGAGGCGGGCGCCCACGCCGTCCAGGTGGCTCTCGACGCCGCTCATCCGGGTGTCGATGTCGGCCAGGCAACCGTCCGCGGTCTCGATGTGGCCGTCCACCGAGGCCAGACGGGTGTCGAGCCCGATCAGGTGGCCGTCGACGCGGTCGATGCGGCTCTCGATGCCGTCGACCCGGTCGTCCATCCGGGCCACCACGTGATCGACCTTGTCGTTCACCCGCTCGACCGCGGAGAGAAGACGGTCGGCGGCGGTCTCGACGACCTCCTGCACGCTCGCGGCCATGGCGAGCAGGCCGTTCTCCACGGATTCGGCGCGCTCGGACAGGTCGGCCACCGACTTGTCCAGGCGGGTGAACCGGTTGGCCGCGGCCTCCATGCTCGCCTGGAGCTGGCCGAGGCGCTTGTCGGAGTCGCTCAGCCGGCCTCCGACGTCGGCTCCCGTGGAGCCGACGCGCTCGCCGACGGTGTCGACGTGGTCGCGGACGATCTCGACGTGCTGGGCGAGACTCTCGGCCCAGGACGGGGGACGGACGGCGATGTCGTCCAGGCGGCCGTGGACGGACTCCATCGCGCCGTTCAGTGCTCCGAGCTCGCGCTCCCTGACCTCGCGCAGCAACCACTCCATGCCTTCGAGTCGCTGCCGGATCTCGTCCAGGACGGCGCCCTGCGTGCGCTGCTCGTAGATGTGGTCCCGGGAGGCGCGGGCGAGGATCTCGCGCATCCGATCCGGGATCATGGTCTGTTCGCTCGCCTGAAGCAGGGCGGTGTGGTTGGAGTGATCCACCGAAAGCTCCTTCATACGCCGACGGTCAGCCGCGCGGTGGGGTTGGTCCGGTCTGCTGGAGAACGCGGTCGAACCGCAGGCGGGAAGAATTCCCGCCCGGCAACCCTAGCTTCTGGATCATGGTGGTCCGGGGATGAATTTAAAAGATCGTGATTGTGCGGATTGGCGTTCTTTACCGTTCAAAATGCCTGGTGAGAAGAGCAGAGGAGGGCGAATGGCCTGTCGCCGATCCGGGTGAGAACCACTGTGGCTGGTTTGTCGCCCGAGAGTCGCAGGTCTTTGCGGAGCCGCTCGACGTCGACCGCGGAGCCGCGCTTTTTGATCGTCACGTTTCCCGCGCCGCGTTCCCGGAGGGCCGCACGCAGCCGTTTCAGCGAGAACGGCATCACCTCCTGGACCTCGTACCGGGAGGCCCAGGGGGTCTCGGCGGGAGTGTCCCCGGTGATGTAGGCGATGTGCGGGTCGAGCAGGCGTCCGCCGACCAGCGCGGCGATCTCCGCGACCAGGTGGGCCCGGATCGCGGCGCCGTCCGGCTCGTAGAGGTAGCGGCCGACGGGGCCGGACCCGGCCTCGCCGAGTTCCGGGTCGGGTGTCAGGGTCGTGCCCGACGGCAGCATCGTGGCCCGCCGCTCCGTCTCGCCGGCCAGGGCGCCGGACCAGATGACGGCCTCCTTGACGTCGCCGCGGTAGGAGACCCACTCGGCCTCGGCCCCGGCGGGGATGAACTCGTACGGGATGCCGGGGGCGACCTTCAGACAGGCCGACCGCGCCCGGGCCACCATCCGGAGCACCTCGGGCCAGGCGGGGGAGTAGGACATGGGGTCGAAGACGCGGCCCCGGGCGCCTCGGCGGGCGGGGTCGGCGAACAGCACGTCGAAGGCGGCGGGGTCGACCGCTGCGGCGTCGGCCGTACGGACCCTGACGCGGTCGCCGAACCCGAGGGCGTCCGCGTTGGCCTGGGCGACCGCGGCGGTGAGCGGGTCCGCGTCCACGGCCTCCACGACGCATCCCGCCCTGGCCAGGGCCAGCAGGTCCCCGCCGATGCCGCAGCACACGTCGGCGACCCGGGAACCGGGGACGATCCGCCGGGCGCGGTGGTCGGCGACCTCGCGGCGGGTGGCCTGCTCCAGGCCGCCCGGGGTGAAGTACATCAGGGCGGCGTCGGCGCCGAACTTCTCCCGCGCGCGGTGCCTGAGCGTGGCCTGGGTGAGCGCCGCCGAGGTGAGGCCGGCGTCGAAGGTCTTCCTGAGCCGGGTCACCGCCGCCACCGGATCGTCCCCCACGGTCTCCGCCGCGGCTTCCAGAGCCGTGCGGCCGTGCGGGGTCAGCAGCCGCCGGAATGCGTCGAGGTCCACGTCGCCCGACGCTACCGGAATGCGGGCCGGCGCCCCGGCCTCCGGCCCGGGGAGCGCGTCGGCGCCCGGAGTTCAGAGACCGGTGTCGCCGAGGGAGGACAGGAGCTTGCGGAGCAGGGCCGCCAGCTGGTCCCGCTCGGCGGGGGTGAGGCCGTCGAGCAGGCGCTGCTCGTTGGCGACGTGGCCGTCGAGGAGACCGGTGGCCAGCCGGCGTCCCTCGTCGGTGAGGGTGACCAGGACGAGACGGCGGTTGTCCTCCGCGGTGGCGCGGGTGACCAGGCCCTTGGCGACGAGGCGGTCGATGCGGTTGGTGAGCGCGGCGGAGCTGACCATGGCGGCTCCGGCCAGATCGCTCATGCACAGGGTCCGGTCGGCGCGCAGCAGGGTCGCCAGCACGTCGAACTCCCACGCCTCGAGACCGTGCTCCTCGAAGTAGGCCTTGACGCCGCGCTCCAGCAGGCGGGAGGCGCGGGAGACCCGCCCGACCACGGCCATGGCCGAGACGTCCAGGCCGGGCCGTACGGAGGCCCACTGGCCCAGGATCCTGTCCACCGCATCGCTCACCCCTCCAGGATATCAAAGTTTCGGCATCGAAATGTTTGACATCTACCGGAAGGCGGGTTTAACGTTTCGCTATCGCAAGCTTTGGTGTCGAAATGTTCGAGGTGGAGACGATGAGGGTTCTCGTGCTGGGCGCGACCGGCTACATCGGCTCGGCGGTCGCCGAGCGGCTCGCGGAGCGCGGTCACCGGGTGGTGGCGCTGGTCCGGCCGAAGCCGGGTGAGGCCAGGGTCGTGCCCGGGGCCGCGGAGGTGCGCCACGGCGACGTGACCGACCCCGCCTCCCTCGCCGCGGGCGACGTGGACGTGATCGTGCACGCCTCCGCTCCGACCGGCGACGAGGCGGTGGAGCTGGCGGCGCTCGACGCGCTGCTGGCGGGCGGGGCGCGGCTGGTCTACACGAGCGGCATCTGGGTGCTCGGTGCCGGGGCCGCCGACGAGGAGAGCCCGGTGAACCCCATCCCCCTGGTCCGGTTCCGGGCGGGTGCGGAGCGGCGGGTCCTCGGCGCGGGCGGCGTCGTGGTCAGGCCCGGCATCGTGTACGGCGAAGGCGGGGGCATCCCGGCCCTGCTGGCCGCCAAGGCCGCCGAGCAGGGCCGGGGCCGCTACGTCTCCGCGGACGGCCGGGAGCCCACCTGGCCCACGGTCCACGTCGGCGACCTGGCCGACCTGTTCGCCGCCGTCGTGGAGAGGGGCGAGCCCGGCGCGATCTACCACGGCGTGGGCGAGGAAGCCGTGCCGCTGCCGGCGATCGCGAAGGCCGCGGCGGAGGCGGCGGGCCTCGGGGGCGCGGAGGCGGAGGCCTGGCCGGTGGAAGAGGCGGCGGGCGACTTCGGCCCGGCCTTCGCCGAGGCGCTCGCCCTCGGCCAGAGCGTGAGCGCGGCCCGGACCCGGAAGGCGCTCGACTGGACCCCGTCCCGCCCCGGCCTCGTCGCCGACCTCGCCGGCGGCTCGTACTGAGGTCCTCCGGCCCGGCGGTCCCGCGTTCTCCGCGCCCGGCGGGATCGCCGGATCCGTCTCGGCCGGTGAGGTCGGCGCGCTCCCGCCCGCACCCTGCGCGGGGGTGCCGGGGCGGTGGTCCGTGTGACCGTGCCGCGGCGCGCAGGGAGGGATCGGGCGTTCGCCGGGAGCGCAGCGGGGCGGTTCGTGTTGACTGTCAAGGCCTCCTTGCATACTGTTCCATTGGCACTCTCCCGGTGAGAGTGCCAAATACATGCGACGAGGCAGGTCTGACACCCGCGACGGCAGACCGCTGGTCGCCTCTTCTAGATCATTCAAATCTGAAGGGGAGGTCCGACGTGACGACCGCCACCAAGGTTCCCGTTAAGCCGCTCGGCGACCGCATCGTGGTCCAGCCGCTCGAGGCAGAGCAGACCACCGCTTCCGGTCTGGTCATCCCGGACACCGCCAAGGAGAAGCCGCAGGAGGGCAAGGTCCTCGCGGTGGGCCCCGGCAACTGGGACGAGAACGGCACCAAGCGCGTTCCGCTCGACGTCAACGAGGGCGACGTTGTCCTCTACAGCAAGTACGGCGGCACCGAGGTGAAGTACGGCGGCGAGGAGTACCTCGTGCTCTCCGCCCGTGACGTGCTCGCCATCATCGAGAAGTAATTCACGCTTCACCGAGATGACGCATCGAGCCCCGGGCCGCTGTAGCCAGCGCCCGGGGCTTTGATGCGCCGACGTACTTTAGGGAGGACTGTCATGCCGAAGATCCTGTCGTTCGAGGAGGACGCGCGCCGCGCGCTCGAGCGTGGTGTGAACGCTCTTGCGGACGCCGTCAAGGTGACCCTCGGCCCGCGGGGCCGCAACGTCGTCATCGACAAGAAGTTCGGTGCGCCGACCATCACCAACGACGGTGTGACCATCGCTCGCGAGGTCGAGCTGGAGGCGCCGTACGAGAACCTCGGCGCCCAGCTGGCCAAGGAAGTCGCGACCAAGACCAACGACATCGCCGGTGACGGCACGACCACCGCGACCGTCCTCGCCCAGGCGATGGTCCGCGAAGGTCTGCGCAACGTCGCCGCCGGTGCCCAGCCGCTCTCCCTCAAGCGCGGCATCGACCTCGCGGCCAAGGCCGTCAGCGACAAGCTGATCGAGTCCGCCCGCCCGGTCGCCGACAAGAAGGAGATCGCGAACGTCGCGACCATCTCCGCGCAGGACGCCAAGATCGGCGACCTGATCGCCGAGGCGTTCGACAAGGTGGGCAAGGACGGTGTCATCACCGTCGAGGAGTCCAACTCCATGGGCCTGGAGCTGGAGTTCACCGAGGGTCTGCAGTTCGACAAGGGTTACCTGTCGCCCTACATGGTGACCGACCAGGAGCGGATGGAAGCGGTCCTGGAGGACCCCTACATCCTGATCCACCAGGGCAAGATCTCCTCCGTCGCGGACTTCCTGCCGCTGCTGGAGAAGGTCGCCCAGACCAAGAAGGCGCTGTTCGTCATCGCCGAGGACGTCGAGGGCGAGGCTCTGGCCGTCCTGGTCACCAACAAGATCCGTGGCACCTTCACCTCCGTCGCCGTCAAGGCGCCGGGCTTCGGTGACCGCCGCAAGGCCATGCTCCAGGACATCGCCATCCTCACCGGCGGCCAGGTCGTCAGCGAGGAGATCGGCCTCAAGCTGGAGCACGTGGGCACCGAGGTGCTCGGCACGGCCCGCCGTGTCGTGATCACCAAGGACGCCACCACGATCGTGGACGGCGCCGGCGACGCCTCGGCGATCGCGGACCGGGTCAAGGAGATCAAGATTGCCATCGAGCAGTCCGACTCCGACTGGGACCGCGAGAAGCTCCAGGAGCGCCTGGCCAAGCTCTCCGGCGGCGTCTGCGTGCTGAAGGTCGGCGCGGCCACCGAGGTGGAGCTCAAGGAGAAGAAGCACCGCCTCGAGGACGCCATCTCCGCCACCCGCGCCGCGATCGAGGAGGGCATCGTCTCCGGCGGTGGCTCCGCGCTCGTGCACGTCGCCAAGGTCCTGGACAACCTGGGCCTGACCGGCGACGAGGCCACCGGTGTCTCGGTGGTCCGCAAGGCGCTCGTCGAGCCGGCTCGCTGGATCGCCGAGAACGCCGGCCTCGAGGGCTACGTCGTGACCGCCAAGGTCACCGAGCTGCCCGTCGGCCACGGCCTCAACGCCGCCTCCGGCGAGTACGGCGACCTGCTCGCCCAGGGCGTCATCGACCCGGTCAAGGTCACCCGCTCGGCCGTCCAGAACGCGGCCTCCATCGCCGGCATGCTGCTGACGACCGAGGCTCTCGTCGTGGACAAGCCCGAGGAGGAGGCCCCGGCCGCCGGCGGTCACGGCCACGGTCACGGCCACGGCCACTGAGTCGCAACGGTCCGCGCGGAGCGGCCGGGTCCCCTCCCGGCGCTCCGCGCGGTCTCCGGCCCGGTCCGGTACGACCCGCCCCTCGAAGAAGGGCGGGTCGTTTTGTTTTGCGGTAAACCAAAAGGGGCTGCTAAGCGTCACCGCCACCATACGGAAGTGAGAACCGACTTATAACAAATAGCCGACATATATGTTGATCACATGAAATATCGGGGCGTATTAAAAGCCCCAGTGTCGCCATACGGTCACACTCTGCTATCTCCGTCTCAATGTGACCAATCCGTAGCCGTTCGCTATGACGACAGGCCCGACCGGTGTGGGCATCATGCCTAACGTGACCGAGGGATGCGTCGCCGACGCCAAAAGTGGGGTAAGGCTTGCGACGAGATCTGACGGGGCCTCTCACGGGGATGACCTCAGAGATCTGACGAGCCTCGCTGTTCAGGGGGATCGCACCGCGATCGAATCCCTGCTGACGCAGTTGCGCCCGATGGTGGTGCGTTATTGCCGCGCACGTCTGGGCCGGGTTTCCGGCCAGTACCACATCGCGGACGATGTGGCCCAGGAAGTATGCATCGCGGTGCTGTCCGCGCTGCCCCGCTACCGCGACATGGGACGCCCCTTCGCCTCCTTCGTCTTCGGTATCGCCTCCCACAAGGTGGCCGACGCGCTGCGCAGCTCCGTGCGCTCCGCCGTACCCACCCAGGACCTTCCGGACGGGCCCGACGAGGGCCCCGGGCCGGAGGAGACCGTCGTCCGCTACATCGAGGCCGAGCACGCGCGCCGGCTGCTCTCCAGGCTCCCCGACAATCAGCGCGAACTGCTGATGCTCAGGGTCGTGTCGGGTCTTTCCGCGGAGGAGACGGGTAATGTACTCGGCATGTCACCAGGTGCGGTTCGCGTTGCCCAGCACCGGGCCCTCGCCCGGCTACGAGCGATGGCGGAGCTGGAGTCGATAGCTTGACAGCGGTTCATCCCCGACGCCCGGCCCGGCGGTACGGACCGGAAGAGGACCCGGCCCTGGCCGAGACCGAGGCGATCCTGGGAGCCCTCTCCCGAAGGGAACCCGTCGCGGTGACCGACGAGGCCGTCCGGCTGCTCTCGGCGCTGATCGACGACGTCGATCAGCGCTGCTCCTCGGTGTCGATCACACCGTCGGCGTAGCCCTGGGCGTAGTCCCAGCTGACGTAGTCGGTCGGGTCGGGCTGGTAGGCGGGCTCGTGCACCTGCGGCTGGCCGTCGTCGATCATCTGGCGCAGGTTGCCGCGGAGCAGGTCCCAGTCGAAATAGTGCTGCTCGCCGCATTCGGGGCAGTCGAGGACCAGCCCGGAGATGCCCTGGGGCTCCAGCAAGGAGCGGAAGATCTCCACGTCGGCGAGGTCGGTCACGGCCTCGTCGCGCTCAGCCGCCGTCAGCGGCTCGGGGTCGTCGGGCTCGCCCAGCGCCGCGGCGGGGTCGTCGGGGTCGTTCGCGAACGGGTCGCGAGGGCCGTCTTCCAGCACGATCCCACTTTATGGCCTCGATGCGCTCGCCATACCCCGAACCCCCCGAGCTGAGGGTATCCGGAGTCTCGGAGAACGGGTGCCTACGCCAGCCACCCCCGCCGCGCCGCCTCCACCCCGGCCTGGAACCGGGACTGCGCGCCCAGCTCGGCCATCGCCTCGGCGAAGCGGGCGCGGACCGTCCGGACGGAGATCCCGAGCTGCCGGGCGATCACCTCGTCGCTGACCCCCTGGGCGGCCAGCCGGAGCACACGCACCGCGCCGTCGCGGGGGCGTGACCACGGCAGGGGTGCGGCGCGGGCCCACAGCTCCTCGAACAGCGTGCGCAGCGAGGCCACCACGACACAGGCGCGGACGAGGTGGAAGTTGTAGGCGTTCTCGGCCAGGGCGCCGCCCCACTGTGCGGGCATGCCCGCGGTGCCGGCGCCGGCGACCAGGAACCAGCTCGGCACCGAGGGCAGGGTCCGGATGTGCGCCCCGGCCTCCTCGAACCGGATGAGCTTCTCCCGCAGGCCGGGCATCTCCAGCGCGCCCACCGGGATGACGGTCCGGCAGGAGAGCAGGCCGCCGCGCTGGGCTGAGATCCACTGGTCGGCGTAGCGACGGTTGAAGTCGCTCATCGTCCGCAGGTCGGGGACGGCCGAGAGCAGCTCCAGCGGCGGCGCCTGGACAGCCATGCCGATCACGCTCTCGTAGAGCTCGTCGGCTCCGCCGACCAGCTCGACCGGGAACTGCCCGCTCTGGTAGTCGCGCCCGGCGTCGTACTGGTGGATGAAACCGCGGATCGAGCCGAGCACGGTGTCGATCCTGCGGCTCTCCTCGGCCAGGTGGTCCAGCCGGTCGGCGATCAGGTGGCCGAGGGCGGCGGCGGGATGCCGGGCGAGGTACTCGCCGGCCTGCTCGTCGACCACGCCCAGCCTCACCAGGGTGCCCAGCTCGCGGCCGAGCAGCTCGGGTGAGCCGCCGGTGGCCTCGACGAGGTCGGCGCAGGTGGCACGGTGCAGGCGGAGCACCGCGTTGTACAAGGAGGTCTGGGCCGGGGTGAGACCCAGTGCCTCCAGGGAGTCGGAGGTGTCGGTGCGCATCGGTGGGGGACTCCTGAAGTGACGCGACTGCCGCGAGGATAACCCGGCGGGCCGCCGATGTCCGGGACTTGCACCGACTTGTGTAGCCGGGATGCAACTTCGTGCAATTGCACCTTTGACCATTGCGCATCAACGGAAGGTAACGCACGATTAACACAGCGTCGGCATCGTAAGCGGGTGACGTCGCCGCCAGGACGCGGAGGGGGGTCCGGCGGCACAGGCGGCCCGTGGTGGTGCCGGTGACCGGGAGACCGAGCGGGTCACCGACCGCTCGGTCTCCCGATTCTCCGCTTCGCGCCCTGCCGTTCTGCGCTTCGCACCCTGCCGTTCGGCGCGCCGGGAGACAGACCCTAAACTGTGCCGAGGGGCCGGTGCTTTTGCCCACCCAGATTCCCGCCAGAGCGTGTCGTGGCAGGAGGGTTGCAGGTGACTCCTCCACTCCCTGAAGGAAGCGGCTTCCCGCTCTCCTCGAGGAGGGGCGGGCGACGGCCACGCCCTGACCGTTTCGAACAACAGGAACCACAACAGGGAAGCGATTCCCCTGCCGGTTGAATCCGGCAGTCCCCTCGCGAGGAGAATGATGGCCAAGTTCACCGAGCAGGGGCTCACGTTCGACGACGTGCTCCTGGTGCCCGCATATTCGGACCTGCAGCCCGGTGAGGCGGACACGGCCACCCGGCTCTCCCGCGGCATCACCCTGCGGATCCCGCTCGTCTCCGCCGCGATGGACACGGTCACCGAGGCACGGATGGCGGTGGCCATGGCCCGCCAGGGCGGCATCGGCATCCTGCACCGCAACCTCTCGATCGAGGACCAGGCCCAGCAGGCCGACCTGGTCAAGCGCTCGGAGGCCGGGATGGTCACCAACCCGGTCACCTGCTCGCCGGACGACACGCTCGCCGATGTCGAGCGCCTGTGTGCCACCTACCGGATCTCCGGCGTCCCGGTGACCGACAGCCGCGGGGTGCTGGTGGGCATCGTCACCAACCGCGACATGCGCTTCGAGAGCGACCACAGCCGTTCCGTGCGCGAGGTCATGACCGCGATGCCGCTGGTCACCGCGCCGGTCGGGGTCTCCAGGGACGACGCGTTCGACCTGCTCAGGAAGAACAAGATCGAGAAGCTGCCGCTGGTCGACGCGGACGGACGGCTCCGCGGGCTGATCACCGTCAAGGACTTCACCAAGAGCGAGCAGTATCCGCTCGCCACCAAAGACGCCGATGGCCGGCTCGTCGTGGGGGCGGCCATCGGCGTCGGCGGTGACGCCGAGCAGCGGGCGATGGCGCTGATCGAGGCCGGCGTCGACGCGATCATCGTGGACGTGGCGCACGGCCACTCCAAGGGCCTCGCCGACATGATCGCGAAGATCAAGGTCAACAGCCGGGTCGAGGTGATCGGCGGCAACGTCGCCACCCGGGCGGGCGCCCAGATGCTGGTCGACGCGGGCGCCGACGCGGTCAAGGTCGGCGTGGGCCCCGGCTCCATCTGCACCACCCGCGTGGTCGCCGGCGTGGGAGCCCCGCAGGTGACGGCGATCCACGAGGCCTCGCTGGCGTGCGGCCCCGCCGGGGTGCCGGTGATCGGCGACGGCGGCCTGCAGTACTCCGGCGACATCGTCAAGGCCATCGCGGCCGGCGCCGACACCGTGATGCTCGGCTCGCTCCTGGCGGGCTGCGAGGAGTCCCCGGGCGAGCTGATCTTCATCAACGGCAAGCAGTTCAAGTCCTACCGGGGCATGGGCTCGCTCGGCGCGGTGCGCAACCGCGAGCGCGGCGGCGCCTCCTTCAGCAAGGACCGCTACGCCCAGGCCGACGTCGGCGGCGAGGACAAGTTCATCCCCGAGGGCATCGAGGGCCAGGTCCCCTACCGCGGCCCGGTCGCCGCGGTCGCCCACCAGCTCGTCGGCGGTCTGCGCCAGGGCATGTGGTACTCCGGCTGCCGCACGATCCCGGAGATGCACACCAGGTGCGAGCTCATGCCGATCACGGCCGCGGGCCTCAAGGAGAGCCACCCGCACGACATCCAGATGACGGTCGAGGCCCCGAACTACCACCGTCGCTAGGTTTCCTCGTACGGCTTCCGCCCCGACGCGGCGGGAGCCGTACCCGCATGAAATTGGGAAAGACAGGCATATGACTCAGGTGGAGATCGGCCGCGGCAAGAACGGCCGCCGTGCCTACGCGCTCGACGAGATCGGCATCGTCCCGTCCCGGCGGACCCGCGACCCGGAGGAGGTCTCGATCTCCTGGCAGATCGACGCCTACCGGTTCGACCTTCCCCTCGTGGTGAGCCCCATGGACAGCGTGGTCTCCCCGAAGACCGCGATCGAGGTCGGCCGGCTCGGCGGCCTCGCGGTGCTCGACCTCGAGGGTCTGTGGACCCGTTACGAGGACCCCGAGCCGCTCCTGGCCGAGGTGGCCGAGCTCAAGGGCGAGGCGGCGACCAGGCGGTTGCAGGAGATCTACAACGAGCCGATCAAGGACGAGCTGATCGGCCGCCGGATCGAGGAGATCCGCGCGGCCGGGGTGACCACGGCCGCCCGTCTCTCCCCGCAGCGCACGGTCCAGCACCACAAGGCCGTCATCGACGCGGGTGTGGACATCTTCGTGATCCGCGGCACCACCGTCTCGGCCGAGCACGTCTCGGGCCGGGCCGAGCCGCTCAACCTCAAGCAGTTCATCTACGAGCTGGACGTCCCGGTGATCGTCGGCGGCTGCGCGACCTACACCGCGGCGCTGCACCTCATGCGGACCGGTGCGGCCGGCGTGCTCGTCGGCTTCGGCGGCGGCGCCTCGCACACCACCCGCACCGTGCTCGGCGTGGTGGTGCCGATGGCCACCGCGATCTCCGACGTGGCCGCGGCCCGCCGCGACTACATGGACGAGTCCGGCGGCCGGTACGTCCACGTCATCGCCGACGGGGGCATGGGCACCTCGGGTGACATCGCCAAGGCCATCGCCTGCGGCGCCGACGCGGTCATGGTCGGCTCGCCGCTGGCCCGCGCGACCGAGGCGCCCGGCAGGGGCTTCCACTGGGGCTCGGAGGCGCAGCACCCCGAGCTGCCGCGCGGCAAGCGGGTCGAGTTCGGCACGGTCGGCACGCTGGAGCAGATCCTGCACGGCCCCTCCTCGGCCGCCGACGGCTCGATGAACCTGATGGGCGCGCTCCGGCGCACGATGGCCACCGCGGGCTACTCCGACCTGAAGGAGTTCCAGCGGGTCGAGGTCGTCGTCGCCCCGCAGCAGCGCTGACCCGCGGGCGAAGACGCCCGCAAGGGGTGCCCGGTCCCAGGGGACCGGGCACCCCTTGCGTCTTCTCCGGGGAGTGCGGCTCCGGCTCGGAGCCGCGGGGGACCGGGCTCCGGCCGGCCGGTGATCAGCCTCCGAGCACTCCGAGGAGCCGGGTGACCTCGGCGGCGACGGCCGTACGGCCCGTCTTCAGGTACGTGCGGGGGTCGACGACCCGCTCGTCGGCGGCCAGGTGCTCGCGGATCGCCCGGGTGAAGGTCCGATTCAGGTGTGTGGCGATGTTGATCTTTTTCATGCCGTGCCGTACGGCGGCGCGCAGGGTGTCGTCCGGCACGCCCGAGGAGCCGTGGAGCACCAGGGGGACCGGGACGGCGGCGTGCAGCTCGGCGATGAGCGCCAGGTCGAGAACGGCGTCGCGGGTCGTCATGGCGTGGGAGCTGCCGACCGCCACGGCCAGGGCGTCGACGCCGGTGCGGGCCACGTAGTCCACGGCCTCGTGCGGTTTGGTCCGCGTCCCCGGCGCGTGCGCGCCGTCCTTGCCGCCGATCTCGCCGAGCTCGGCCTCCACCCACACGCCCCGCCCGTGGCACCAGGCGGCGACCTCGGCGGTGAGCGCCGCGTTCTCCTCGTCGGGCAGCGCGGAGGCGTCGAACATGACCGACCCGAGCCCCAGCCCCACCGCCTCCTCGACGAGCGCCCGGTCGGTGGCGTGGTCGAGGTGGACGGCCACCTCCACCGAGGACGCCCTGGCCACGGCGAGGGAGGCGGTCGCGATCGGGGCGAGGGCGCCGTGGTAGCGCACGCAGTTCTCGCTGATCTGCAGCACGACCGGGGTGCCCGCGGCTTCCGCGCCGGCGACGATCGCCTCCGCGTGCTCGAGCTGGACGACGTTGAACGCGCCGACGCCGGCCGGGGCGTCCCGGACGATGTCACCGATGCCGACGACGGGCATGGCAGGCCTCTTTCGCTCGTGGTTCACCGGGCGGACTTGTGCTCCACCAGATGGATGCGTGTGGATGCGGCTCCTCGGCGGGCCGGCTAGCGGTGCACCGGCTCGACCCGTATCTCCGGGTGGATCCTCCGGAAGACGTCCCGGTCGACGTCGCCGGCGACCGGGGCGGCCACCGCCGCCGCCCCCAGGGCGGCCGCCCGGCGCAAGCGCTCCGGCCAGGGCGTGCCCTCCACGAGGCCCAGGGCCAGCCCCGCGACCAGCGCGTCCCCGGCCCCGGTCGGGTTCCCCTCGACGCGGTACGGCATGGCGGCCCGCCAGGCGCCCTCGGAGGTCACGGCCAGCAGCCCGTCCGCGCCGAGGGAGACGACGACCGCTCCGGCCCCGGCGGCCCGCAGCGCCTCGGCGCCGAGAAGCACCTCCCGGGGGCTGTGCGGCCCGGCCCGGCGGGATCCTTCCCCGCCCGTGCCGTCCGGGTCCGAAGCCGTGCCGGCATCCGCGCCCGCGGGCGTCACCAGGGCGCGGGCCAGTTCCTCGGCGTTGGGCTTGACGATCGCCGGCCGCCCGGCGGGCGCGTGCCGGAGCGCCGCCCCGTCGGCGTCCACGATCACCGGGGCGCCGCGGTCACGGGCGAGGCGGGCGAGGGTGGCGTAGAAGCCGGCCGGCACGCCGCGCGGCATGCTTCCCGAGACCACCACGGCCGCGACCCCGCCGAGGCGGAGCCGCGCCTGGAAGTCCTGGAGGAACCCGGCCAGCTCCCCGTCGGACACCACGGGTCCCGGTTCGTTGAACAGGGCCGTCCGCCGGGCGGGCGGCCCGAGGCCGGAGACGGCGAGGGTGGTGCGGGACTCGCCGGCGATCGGGGTGAGGGCGGCGGGCAGGCCCGCCGCGGCCAGGTCGGCCCGGACGGCGTGCCCTGTGGGGCCGCCCGCCAGGCCGGTGACCAGGACGTCGCGGCCGAGGGCGGCCAGCACGCGGGCGACGTTGACACCCTTGCCGCCCGCTCTGCGATGCACGGAGCGCACCCGGTTGACGCCGTCCCAGTCGATCTCGCCCGTCACGTAGGTGACGTCGAGGGCCAGGTTCAGCGTGACGGTGAGGATCGTGCCGGCGGTGGCGGGCGATGAGGCGGTCATCGGGGTTCCGCGGCCCAGGTGTCGCGCATCGGCGTTCGGTGCTCCGGGTTCCGTGTCAGGGTTCGGTGATCCAGGTTCCGCGTCGCATGACGCCGGCGACCTCCAGGTCCTCGGTGAGGACCACCAGGTCGGCCTGGCGGCCGGCGGAGACGGAGCCGAGGCGGTCGTCCAGGCCCAGCACCCGGGCGGGGGTGAGCGAGGTGACCTCGGCGGCCTCGGACAGGGAGAGGCCGAGCTCGCGGACCGCGCGCCGGAAGGCGGCGTCCATGGTCAGGGTGGAACCGGCGATGGAGCCGGCCGCGTCGCCGTTCGCCAGCCGGGCGACGCCGTCCACCACGTTCACCTTCAGCGGGCCGAGGTCGTAGGAGCCGTCACCGGCTCCGGCCGCGGCCATCGCGTCGGTGATGAGCGCCGTACGGCCCGGGCCCGCCGTCCGGAGGGCGAGGCGGAGCATCGCCGGGTGGACGTGCACGCCGTCGTTGACCAGCTCGACCGTGACCCGCCCGTCCTCAAGCAGCGCGGCGATCGGGCCGGGGTCGCGGTGCCCGAGCTGGGGCATCGCGTTGTAGAGGTGGGTCGCGACCCGGGCACCCGCCTCGATGCCCGCGATGGTCTGCTCGTAGCCGGCGTCGCTGTGCCCGAGCGCGGCGATCACACCGGCGGCGGCGGCATCCCGGATGGTGTCCAGCGCGCCCGGCAGCTCGGCGGCGATGGTGAGCATCCGCACGTGACCGCGCCCGGCGGCCAGCAACCGGCGGAACTCCCGCACCGACGGCTCGCGGAGCAGGGCGGGATCGTGCGCTCCGCAGCGGGCCTTGGAGATGTAGGGGCCCTCGAAGTGGATCCCGGCCAGCACGCCGTCCTCACACAGGTCGGCGAGAGAGGACGTGGCCCTGGTCAGGTCGTCCAGGGAGGCGGTGACCAGGCTGGCGACGAGGGTGGTGGTGCCGTGCCGGGCGTGCAGGGAGGCGATCCGGCCCGCCTGCTCCTGGTCGCCCGTCGGGAAGGAGCCGCCCGCTCCGCCGTGGTTGTGGATGTCGACGAAGCCCGGCACGACGTACCGGCCGCCGAGGGCGTGGCCCGGTCCCGGGGCGGTTCCCCTGCCGACATGGGAGATGCGGCCGTCTTCGATGGTCAACCAGCCGTCGTGCACGCCCTCGGGGGTCACGATGCGGGCATCGGCGAGTGTGATGGTCATGGCGTCATCCTCTCGTTCCCGGCGATCACCCGGAGGGGAGGATCACCGATCGGGTCAGATGGAGCGGCTCGTCCGGGTCGAGGCCCTGGGCCAGCGCCCGGGCGACGGCCGCCCGCTGGACCTTCACCAGCTCGGCCATCGGGTCCAGGCCGCTCTCCAGGAACACGCCCCCCGTGGCCTCGACCTCGTCGCGCAGCCCCCGCGGGGCCTCGCCGAGCATCCAGGTGATGCGGCCGGGCCCGGCGATGCTGATCGGGCCGTGACGGTACTCCATCGCCGGGTAGGCCTCGGTCCAGGCCCGGCAGGCCTCGCGCATCTTCAGCCCCGCCTCCAGGGCCAGGCCGTACGACCATCCGCGGCCCAGGAAGGTGAACTGCTCGGCGGCGAGCAGGTCCGGGGAGAGCGGCTCGGCGAGCGCGCGCTCGGCGTCGGCGATCACACCGGTCAGGTCCTCGCCGAGGTGCGCGCGGAGCAGGGCGAGCTGGGTGGTCGCGAACCGGGTCTGCACGACCGACCTCTCGTCGGCGAAGTCGAGGACGACGACTTCGTCGGCGAGGGTCATGACCGGGGTGGCCGGGTCGGCGGTGATCGCGGTGGTCCGGGTGTCGGCGCCCTCCAGCAGCTCCAGCACCTCGGTCGTGGTGCCGGAGCGGGTCAGCGCGAGGATCCGGTCGTAGGAGCGGCCGGCCGGGGCCTCCGAGGCGGCGAACGCGTCGGTCTCGCCCTGGCCGGCGCGCTCGCGGAGCACGGCGTAGGCCTGGGCGACGAACCAGGAGGTACCGCAGCCCACCACGGCCACGCGTTCGCCGGGCCGGGGGAGGGCGCTGGCCGGGACCGCGCCGACGGCGCGACGCCAGCACGCGGGCTGGGACGCGATCTCTGCTTCGGTGTGGGTGGTCACGGCAAGCCTCCCGATAAGGTTTGTTTCTGACTGATTTATAGCAGGATTAAGCAGGATTGCGCACCAATAGGTTTTGATCGCTCGTTGTGTCACCCTGTTGCGGTGAGCCGATACGAGCGCTGGAACTCGATCCTCGAACTTCTCGCCCAGGGGGGCCGGCTGACCGTCGAGCAGGCCGCCGAGTCGCTGGAGGTCTCCACCGCGACGATCAGGCGCGACTTCGATCAGCTCGCCCAGCAGCAGATGCTCATGCGCACGCGCGGCGGGGCCGTCGCGCAGAGCGTCAGCTACGACCTGCCGCTGCGCTACAAGACCGCGCGGCACGCGGGGGAGAAGCAGCGCATCGCCGAGGCCGCCGCGGCGATGGCGGCGCCCGGCGCGATCATCGGGATGAACGGCGGCACGACCACCTCGGAGGTCGCGCGGGCGCTGGCGGTCCGGGCGGATCCGGAGGCCGGCTTCACCATCGTCACCAACGCGCTGAACATCGCCGCCGAACTGACCGTCCGCCAGCACGTGAAGATCGTGCTGACCGGCGGGGTGGCCAGGCCGCAGTCCTACGAGCTGATCGGCCCGCTGGCCTCGCCGGTGCTGGAGCAGGTCTCGCTGGACATCGCCTTCCTGGGCGTGGACGCGATCGACGCCGGGGCGGGGGCCTTCGCGCACCACGAGGGCGAGGCGAGCGTCAACAGCCTGCTGATCGGCCGGGCCGCCGAGGTCGTCGTGGTCACCGACGCCTCCAAGGTCGGCCGCCGCGCCTTCGCGCGAATCTGCCCGCTCGGCGGGATCGGCACCCTGGTCACCGACACGGGCCTGTCCGACGAGGCCGCCGCCCGGTTCGCCGACGCGGGCGTCAAGGTCGTCCGCGTCTGACCGCGTGCCGTCCGTGCAGGTCGCGACGGGTGGCGGAGCGGTCTCGCCCGGATATGGCCTTGATCTTCCCTCCGTTCATTACCAGCGGGTAGTGCTGCCCGGCATGAAAGGGTAGATACCTCAGAGCCCGCTTCCGGAACCCCGGGACGGGTCGCACAGGATGACCCGCGCACCTCGGGGAGATCAGCATGACGGCGCGAATGGGCACCGCACGGCTCGGCCCTGCCGAGAGGTCCGCCGCACTGGAGCAGATGGGGGTCGCCGAGCTCGACGTGGTGGTGATCGGCGGCGGGATCGTCGGCGCCGGGGTCGCGCTCGACGCGGCGACCCGGGGGCTGAGCGTCGGGCTGCTGGAGGCGCGCGACTTCGCCTCGGGCACCTCCTCCCGCTCCTCCAAACTGATCCATGGCGGCCTGCGCTACCTGGAGCAGCTCAACTTCGACCTGGTCAGGGAGGCTCTGCAGGAGCGCGCACTGCTGCTGCAGCGGATCGCCCCGCACCTCGTACGGCCGGTGCCGTTCCTCTTCCCCCTCACCCACCTGGGCTGGGAGAGGCCCTACGTCGGCGCCGGTCTGGTGATGTACGACTCGCTCGGCTTCTCCTTCGGGTTCACCCGCGGCGTGCCCGGTCACCGGCACCTGTCGCGGCGGCGGGCGCTCCGGCTCGCCCCGGCGCTGCGCCGTACCGCCTTCTCCGGAGCGGTGCAGTACTGGGACGCGCAGGTGGACGACGCCCGCTACGTGATGACCGTGCTGCGCACCGCCGCGACCTACGGCGCGCACGTCGCCTCGCGGGCTCAGGTGGTGGGCTTCCTGCGGGAGGGCGAGCGGGTCACCGGGGTCCGGGTGCGCGACCTGGAGGCCGGGACCGAGCTGGCGGTGCGGGCGCGGCAGGTGGTCAACGCCACCGGCGTGTGGACCGACGACATCCAGGAGCTGGTCGGCGGGCGGGGGCAGATCCACGTGCGCGCCTCCAAGGGCATCCATCTGGTGGTGCCGCGCGACCGGATCCACTCGCTCACCGGGATCATCCTGCGCACCGAGAAGTCGGTGCTGTTCGTGATCCCCTGGGGCCGCCACTGGATCATCGGAACCACCGACACCCGATGGGACCTGGACCGGGCCCACCCGGCGGCCTCGCGCTCCGACATCGACTACGTCCTGGAGCACGTCAACGAGGTGCTCTCGGTCCCGCTCACCCGCGACGACGTCGAGGGCGTCTACGCCGGGCTCCGGCCGCTGCTGTCCGGCGAGTCGGAGGAGACCTCCAAGCTCTCCCGCGAGCACGTGGTGGCCCACCCGGTGCCCGGACTGGTCATGATCGCCGGAGGGAAGTACACCACCTACCGGGTCATGGCACGCGACGCGGTGGACGCCGTGGCCCACGGCCTGGACCAGCGGGTCCCGCCCTCGTGCACCGACCGGATCCCGCTCGCCGGGGCGGAGGGCTACCAGGCGCTGTGGAACTCCCGGCACCGCATGGCCCAGTCGTCGGGCCTGCACGTGGCCCGGATCGAGCACCTCCTGCAGCGGTACGGTTCCCTGATCGACGAGGTGCTGGTGCTCATCGAGCGGGATCCGTCGCTGGCCCGCCCGCTGGCCGGGGCCGACGACTACCTGCGCGCCGAGATCGTCTACGCCGCCACCCACGAGGGCGCCCGGCACCTCAACGACGTGCTGGCCCGGCGCACCCACGTCTCCATCGAGACCTTCCACCGCGGTCTGGCCGTGGCCCAGGAGGCAGCCGAGCTGCTCGCCGAACCGCTGGGGTGGGACGCCGAGCAGGTCAAGCGCGAGGTGGAGTACTACACCAAGCGCATCGAGGCCGAGCGCCTCTCCCAGGAGCAGGACACCGACCACGAGGCCGACGCCATCCGCCTGGGCGCTCCCGAGATCGTCCCCGTCGCCACCCCCGACCCCGTTTAGACCCCGGAGGAGACCGGACCCCGTGACCCGGGGCGGTTCCCCGGGAGTTCCGCGGGAGTTCCGCATCCGCTGGGATCGTCCCGCCGACAGGAACGCGCGCCGCTCCCCCCGGCCTCCCGCGGCTGTCATGTGGACGGGCGCACCGGGCTGACCTGCGGTCCTGATTGTCCAAAAGTCCAGGCCGCAGCTTTGGACAAAGATCGCTTGGCCGACTGTCCGGCCGCCTGCCAGCATGGCGGAGGTCGCGGGGCTCCGTACCTCCGGGACGGTCCGAGACGGGGTGCGGGGCGCTTCGTCGATCACCGCTCCCCGTGATCCGTATATGAAGGGAAACCAATGATGGCCAAGATGATCCGTTCGCTCGCGGTCGCGGCGGGCACGATTTCCATGCTGGTGTCGTTCGGCGGAACGGCCCAGGCGGCGGGGACGGCTGCGACCTCGGAAAGGGCCGCGAGGGTGGTCTGCAACGCGCCCGGGACCGGTGACACCACCGTTTGGGGAAAGTGCTGGAACAACGGCAACGCGACCGGTGAGGCGCGACTGGTGTACTGGTGCGCCAATGCGTTCGGCGGCGGCTCGAAGCAGGAGAGCACCGGGTGGAAGAAGGTCGCACCCGGCAAGACGGTCAAGTTCGTGGGCGAGTGCACCTTCAAGGCCCGCAACCCCGCCTTCCACATCCGCTGACCTCATCCCGCCGGCGGCGAGGCCGTCGGCGCTGGAACGGGGGAGGCCCGGAGTGAGGCGTGGCTCACTCCGGGCCTCCGGCGTCGAGCAGTCGTCCTGACGGGACGACGGTGGAGCGCCTTCTCCGCGCGGCTCCCGGGCGGGAGCCGTACGGCGTGGGCTCCTACCGGGTGAACGCCTGGAACTCGGCGGCGCGGACGTGGTCGCGGGCCGGGCTGGCGGTGGCGCAGTCGGTGGCGGAGTTGGGGTCGTTGTCCTGCTCTCCGGCGTAGAGCGGGTTGCCGGTGCACTGGGTGGAGACGGTGCGCAGGGTCAGGTGGGTGGCGGTGGTGGTCGGGATCTTGAAGGACTTCACGATCAGGTCGGCGCCCCGGGGACGCGGCAGGCGCGTGGCGAAGGCGTCGGCCGGGCTGGTGTAGACGACCGAGAAGGACGCCGGGGATGAGCAGTCCTGCTTGGTGGCGTCGCAGGCCAGAACCTCGAAGGCGCGCAGGGCGCTGAAGCGGTTCTGGCCGCCGGGGTCGGCGGCGTCGCCGATGTTGGGCCGGAGCATGGCGCTGACCTGGACCCGGCGGACCTTGACCGGATCGGTCCCGGCCAGGTCCACGGTGACCGACTTGCCGGCGGGCGCGCCGGTGAGCGAGGCCCAGTTCGTGGCCTCGGTCTCGTCGATCAGCCTGGCGTGGTTGACGCCGTCACCGCTCGCCGCCGCGCCCAGGGACGCCGAGGCGAGGTTCTTGGCCAGGGGCAGCGGGAGCGGGAGCGTCACGCCGGGCAGCACCGCGTACTTCACCCGGGTGTGGCCGTAGCCGTTGCCGACGACCAGGAAGTCGTACAGGCCCGGGGTCATCTCCACGGTGTCGCCGAGCTCGGTCGCCGGGTCGGTGTCGGCGACCGGTACGGCGCGGCCCTCGTAGTGGCCGACGTAGAGCCGGAGCGCGGCGTCCTTGGCGTCGGCGAGCGGCTTGAGCCGGAGCTTGCCGTTCTTGCCGGCCGGGTCGACGAAGCTCGGGGTCGGGTCGGGGTCGTTCTGGTTCAGGCTCGCCGCGCCCTCGCCGAGACCGTGCTCGGCGAAAGCCCGCCACATGATGTCCTGATTTTTCCCGCCGAAGCGGATGGCGTCGGCCGCGAGCAGCGCGTCCCGGTGGTCGACGTAGCTGACCGCGCCGGAGGCCATCAGCAGCAGCGCGTCGAAGGAGAGCTGCGCCCAGCGCCGGTTGCCCGGGCACTTGCCCACCGGCAGCTTCCCGTCGGCGCACGCCTTCTGGACGGCCGCGGTGCCCTTGCCGTACCGCTTGACGAACGCCTCGCGCACGTCGAACTGGGTGGCCGACCAGATCTCGCCGTCCGCGTGGACCTGCTGGCCGACGAGGTCGTAGGCGATGTCGCTGTAGTTCAGCGGGGACTTCGACATGTCGTAGTTGCGGATGCCCGCCCTCTTGTCACCGGTGACGTAACCGCCGGTCACGTACGGCGTGTCGCCCGCGGGGCGGAAGCCGTACTCGGCCAGGTACTCCATGGCGAACAGGTCGGAGGTGCTCTCGTTCATGGCACCGGGCTGCGCGCCGCTCCATCCGGCGCTCGGACCGGCGATCATGCGGCCGGAGATCGCGTGGGTGTACTCGTGACCGATCACCGACATGTCGTAGTCGCCGTCCACGCAGGGTGCGTAGAAGGCGCCCGCGATCGGCTGCCAGAGGTACATGTTGGTGATCGGTGCGACCCCGTCCGGGCCGGTGATCTGGTTGGCGTTGTCGCGCACGCTCAGCACCCGCGCGCCCGCCTGGGCGTTGCCCTGCTCGGGGTCGTCGCCGAGGCCGCCGCGGTCGCCGTTCTCGTCCTGCATGTTCCAGGCCGTCTCGGTGAAGCCGAGCCGGTAGGACCAGTCGTGCATACGGTTGTGCATGCCGTGCAGGTTGGCGATGGCGGCTTCCAGGTCGGCCTCGCCCGGCTGGTCGAAGACGGCCGGGTCGCACTTGGCCGTGTACCACTTGTTGGTCCACGGGTAGACGTAGTTCCGGCTCGGCGTGGCCGCGTTGCTCCGGGTGCCCACCGTGAACGGGTCGCCGCTGGCGCGGTTCTCGAAGGTCCGGGCGGCGTTGCCGATGCTGGTGTTCGTCGGCGCGTTCGTGGCGTGGTCGACGTCCCAGGCCTTGCCGGTCGCCGGGTCGCCGCCGACGACGTAGTCGCAGCCCGGCCCGGGGATGTAGCACCACCGGTCGCGGGTGTCGGCGGAGGAGTAGTCGGCCGGCGGATTGGCCGGGAAGACCTCCCACTGCGGGTTGTCCGGCTCGGCTCCGTAGTCCGCATGGTGGTCCACCAGATTCTCGCGGGTCAGGATCTCACCGCTGACCGCGTCCACGTGGGTGGTGTAGGCGGCGGGCTCGCCGTCCTGGGCAGAGCCGCCGCCGATCAGGACCACCTGGTAGGCGCTGCGCGTGCCGTCGGGCGCGGGCACGGCCACCGCGGTGGCCTTCTTGACGGTCGCCGTCGCCAGGTCGATCCCGCCGTCCCGCGCGGCGGCCTCCAGCGCCTGCTGCTCGGTGAGGACGGCGGCGGGGGGCGCGGCGGTGGACCGGGAGAGCGTCGAGGTGACGTGGAAGACCTTTCCGCCCGCCACGCCGACCACCACCTGGCCGTCCACGCCCGCCGGCAGGTCGCCGAACTTCTGCCGGAGCAGTACGGCGTGGCCGTCCCCGATCGGGTTGGCCGCGACCTTCTCCAGTGCGTCCACGGCCGCGGCGTCGAGGCCGAAGAGGTTCTCGTTGGCCTTCAGGTAGGCGCGGGCGGCCTGCTCGGGGTCGGAACCGAGCCCTTCGGCCAGTGGCGCGGAGCCGGTGACGACGGCCGGGGTGCCGAGAGCGTTCCAGCGGACCGTCACGGCACCGGCCGCCTTGGCCAGCGCGGCCGGAGGCGCGACCGAGCCGCGCCGGTTGTCCAGGTCCGGCCTGCCGTGCTGCTCTGCCTGGAAGTCGTGGACGTCGGGGGATTTCCCGGGGCCGCTCTGGGCGACGCCGGGGAGGGGGAGCGCGAGGGCGGGGAATACAAGGGACGCCGTCGCGGCGGCGATGACGGTGATGCGTAACCGAGGCTTGCTCGACACCGGGCCTCCTGCGGAGAGATGGCCGTCGTTGGCCATGGCGGGCGTGGATCGCGCCCGCTGCGCAAGAAGTAACATCGGTCCAGTGTTATGACAAGATCTTGTAAAGGTTGATATGTAGGTGTAAGAGGGGCCGTGGCGCCGACCGCCGCAGGGCCGGGGGACCGGTGGCGCGCCGGCGGCCCCCCGCGGGGCGCGGCGTCAGGCCTTCAGGACGGCGTCGAGCGCGTCGGTGCGTGCCGTACTCCCCCAGAACCACTGCACGTGGGCGTGCCGGCGCCGCTCGCGCAGCCAGTCGTCGAAGAGCCGCCGCTCGACGATGCTCCTCATCGACGGGTTCAGCGTCGCGGGTTCCACGGCGAGCACCACGGTGACGCCGAACCCCCCGTCGCCGGTCCGGTCGGGCCCGAGGACCGCTCCGGCCCGCGCCTCGCGCGCGTCCGCGCCGTGCAGGGTGGCGAGGTCCTGCCGAGGGTTCCCCTCGATCCGGCAGGTCCCCAGGCCGGCGAGCGCCGCCTCCGTCGCCAGGCCGGTCGCGAAGGCGCCCAGTTCCTCCGACGCGGCCTCCCGGGACCGCTCCCGGAGCCGGGCCGCCGCGGCGTCGGCGTCGGCCCGGTCGCCGTAGCGCAGGCGGACCACGCGCAGCACGTCCAGCCCGGCGCCGTGCTCGGCGAAGAAGTCCTCGACCCGGTCACCGGTCACCCGGCGGCGCAGCTCGGCCACCTTCGCCTCGACGGCGACGATCTGCTCCAGGCGCGCCCGGCCGAGGCCGCGCTCCGCCATCCACTCCTCGGTCGCGCGGGCGGTCAGGAGTCCCCGGGCGCGGCGGAAGGCGTCCATGGCGGCCTGCAGCTCCCCGTCCGGCAGGTCGGCGCCGGAGGCCGCCACCTCCTGCTCGACCAGGCAGGCGTTGAGCAGGCGGACGGCCAGGCCGGCGTCCTCCCACAGCACGTCGAGCAGGGAGACGACCTGTTCGATCTCCACGTCGGAGCCGTTGACGCGGAGGACGACCTGCTCGCCGGAGCGCTGGCTGCCCCGCAGCGGCCAGGGGATCGCCCGGTCCGGGGCGAAGGCCAGGGAGACGGTGCCGCCGGCGGACGGCAGGAGCAGGTCGTAGTGGTAGTCGCCGGTGGCGGCCTCGCGCTGCCACACCAGCCGCATGTCCGCGCCGGGATGCCGCGCCCGCAGCCCGCCGAGCCGCTCGCGCGCCTCCTCCGGCGCGATCCCGCCCAGCTCCTGCAGCCAGCGCAGGGCGTCGCCGAGAAGGCCGGAGGTCACGGTCGTGTCCTCCGGCGGTGTCGTGCCCTCCGGAGGGCGCGGGGCCTCCTGCGGCGCCGTGGTCTCCAGAGGTGTCGCGGTCTCCGGGCTCATGCTTCGGGTCCTTCCAGGAGCAGGTCGCAGACGGCCTGGCTGATCGGCAGGCCGGTCAGCTCCTCGATCCACAGCCACTGGCCGTTGGGGTTGATCTCCATGAACACGTACTCGCCCTCGGATGTGAGGATCAGGTCGAAGGCGCCGTACAGCAGGCCGAGGCGGTCCACCATGGCCAGGCAGCGCCGGCCGACCTCGTCGGGCAGCCGGTGGACGCGGTGCGGGGTGACGTCGGTGTTGTAGCGGCGCCAGTCGAGGCGGGACCGGTTGGACGCCTGCGAGTGGATCTCGGCGGCGAAGATCTGGCCGCCCACGACGGTGACCCGCAGCTCCAGGCGTTTGGGTACGTACCGCTGCACGATGACCGGGCAGAACCGCAGCGCGTCCGCGTAGGCCAGGTCGCGCGGGGAGACGGGTTCGCAGAAGCGGGACACCGTGTCACCGCTCCGGAGGTTCTCCACCCACGACCTGCCGAACGGCTTGGTGACGATCCGGCCGTCGTGACGGTCGTGGAAGTCCCACAGCTCCCGGGCCTGCGTGGTGATCAGGGTGTCCGGCACGGTGAAGCCCAGCTCGGCCGCGATGATCAGCTGGGAGGACTTCCGCCTGGCCCGCTGCAGCACCGACTCGGCCGCGGGCACCTTGCGGCACGGCAGGTGCTCCCACAGATCCGAGATCAGGCTTCCGCTCTCCTGGGCGGTGTACCCGGCGATGGCGGGGTCGGTCAGCTCGGGATGCGCAGCCGGCGGTGTCGGGCGCCGCCACCACAGGGCGGTCAGCTCGTTCAGGTCCACGGTCTCGGTCTCGGTGCGCAGCCGGCGCCGGGTGAGGCCCCGGCCGGAGTAGGCCAGCTCGACGTGCGCCCTCGCCGGATAGAGCCGGTGGTCGAAGACGGTGACGCGGGCGCCGCGTCCGGCGAGCAGGCCGGTGACCCGGACGGCGTGGGGGTCCTCGTCACCGGTGAGGACGAGGACGTGCGGGATGGACACGGGATTCCTCCGTCAGAGGCGGGGATACGGGGCCGGGCGGGGGCGGGGACGTTGAGGAGGGGCATCGAGCGGGGACATCGAGCGGGGGCATCGAGCGGGGACAGGCTGGGGAGGTCACGGGGAGGTCTGGCGGGCCACAGTGGCTCCTCCCCGCGACGGTGCCTCTCAGGCCGGGATACGGTGCGGCCGGCCTCCCTCGATGGAAGCCGTGACACCCTTCACCGCCCTCCGCGGAGGACGCCCGGTCTCTTCTGCGCGATCAGTCCTGGAAACAGACGTCCGGCCGGTCAGTCCTCGACGCAGACACCCGGAGGGTCGATCTGAGTGGACCCCACGCTGATGACGATGATTCGCGGCCGGCCGCCGCTGATGCCGTGCAGGGCGCTCTCGTCGAGTTCGTCGCCGACGGGTGCGAGGTCGTTCAGTTCGGTCCGGTTCATGGCGTTGTTCCTCCTGCTCTTCGTGGAAGGGCCGTCCGTTGGTACGACCGGCCGGTCAGTCCTCGACACAGACGCCCGGGGGGTCGATGTAGCACCCTGTGCTGATGACGATGATTCGCGGCCGGCCGCCGCTGATGCCGTGCAGGGCGCTCTCGTCGAGTTCGTCGCCGACGGGTGCGAGGTCGTTCAGTTCGGTCCGGTTCATGGCGTTGTTCCTCCTGTTCTCCGTGGAAGGGCCGTCCGTTGGTACGACCGGTCAGTCGTCGCTGAGGCAGACGCCCGGAGGGCTGACGTAGGTCCCCCAGAGCTCTCGCGGCTGGCCGCCGCTGATGCCGTGCAGGGCGCTCTCGTCGAGTTCGTCGCCGACGGGTGCGAGGTCGTGCAGTTCGGTCCGGTTCATGGCCTCGTTCCTCTCTCCGGAAGGGGTTGGCTCTCTCGACCGCGGGCTCAGTCCATCGCGCAGTAACCCGGCGGGTCGACGTGGGTCATCGCGATGAGCCTGGGCACACCGCCGCTGATGCCGTGCAGTGCGCTCTCGTCGAGTTCGTCGCCCAGCGGCGTGATGTCCTCGATCCGGTTGCGTGCGCTGTCGTTCACGAGCGCCCCCTCCACTTCGGGATTTCTTTGATCGAGAGGCTGTCAGGGCCGTCTTGGGAGCGACTTGTGAAGGAATGCAAGACCGCTGACCCGCCGCCGACCTGCCTCCCGGTGAGCCGTGCGTAGTGGCCGCCCAGCCGGAGCAGCTCCTCGTGGGTACCGGTTTCGGCGATCCGGCCGCCGTCGAGCACGACGATCAGGTCCGCGTCGCGGACGGTGCTCAGCCGGTGGGCGATCACGATGCGGGTCTGGGGGAGCGTCCCGAGGTTCGCGTCGATGACCGCCTCGCTGTCGGCGTCGAGATGACTGGTGGCCTCGTCCAGGAGCAGGATGTCCGGGCGGGTGAGCAGGGCCCTGGCCAGGGCGATGCGCTGCCGCTGCCCGCCGGACACGCCGCCCCCTTCCGTCAGGTGGGTGCGGTAGCCCATGGGCATGGCGGCGATGTCGTCGTGGACGTGGGCGAGCCGCGCCGCCTCGTGCACCCGGGCGAGGGGCGCGTCCGGGTCCCCCAGGGTGATGTTGTCCAGGATCGTCCCGGTGAACAGGGCCGGTTCCTGCGTCACCACCCCGAACCGGCGGCGCAGCCGGCCCGCGTCCGCCTCCGACAGGGGGATCCCGCCGTAACGGACCTCGCCCTCGGCCGGTCCGAGCAGCCCGAGCAGCACCCTGGCCAGGGTGCTCTTGCCGGAGCCCGACCGGCCGACCAGGGCGATCTTCTGGCCGGGAGGGATCCTCAGGTCGATGCCGCGCAGGATCCAGGGGCTCTCGGGCGTGTACCGGAATCCGACCCCGCGCAGCTCGATCTCCACCGGACCGCTCCGGCCGGAACCGGAATCGTTCACAGGGCCGTCCTGGACGGCGGGTTCCGGCCGGGTGTTCCACAGGTCGGCCAGCCGTTCACCGTGCACCCGGGCGAGCTGCGCGCCGCGCAGGCCGCCGGTCAGCGCCGCCAGCGGGGCCAGGGCCGCCGCGGCCAGGGCCAGCAGGCCGAGCATGGCGCCCAGGCTGAGCTGATGGGTCGTGACCTGCCAGGCTCCCGCCCAGAGCAGGGCCAGGGGGGTGCCGAACCGCAACGCCGCCAGAGCGGAGTCCTGCAGGCCCTGAGCCGTCCCGTTCCGCCGTGCCCGCCGCATCTGCGTCCCGAGCAGCCGTGACCAGCGGCCGAGGACGCGTTCCTCGGCGCCCACCGCCTTGATCGTCTCGATGCCGCGGACGCTCTCGATCAGCTGCCCCTGGGCCTCGTTGCGGGCCTCCATCTCCCGATGGGTCAGGTCGGCGAGTCGGCGGTGGGTCGTGGTCAGCAGGATGATCTGTGCCGCCGCGAAGGCCAGCAGGACCGTGCCCAGCAGCGGCGACCGTACGGTGACCACGAGGAGGTAACCGGCGGCGAGCGGCCCGTCCAGCAGGGCGGTCAGCGCCTGGCCGGTGAGGATCTCGCGCAGCAGGGTCACCCCGGAGATCCGGGAGACCAGGTCGGCGGAGCCCCGGTGGGCGAAGAAGCGGAAGGGCACCGAGAGCAGGCGCCGGGCCAGCTCATCCAGGAGGGTGGTGTCCGCGCGGGTCCGCAACGCGACCAGCGCCCAGGACCGCGCCGCGCCGACGGCGAACTGGGCGGCGGCCGTCACCGCCGTGCCCAGCCCGAGCAGGGTCAGCAGGTCCGTCTCGCCCGCGGTGAGCACCCGGTCCACGACCGTCTCGGTCACGGCGGGCAGCACCAGGCCCAGGGCCTGCAGGGCCAGACTGAGCAGGATCAGCAGCGCCAGCAGGCCGCGATGGCGGCTCACGACCGCCCGGAGATACCGGGACCACCAGCTCGTCCGGTCGCCGACGCGGCCCGTGCGGAAGTCCGCCCCCGGGCTGAAGGCGAACGCCACCCCGCTGTAGCTTTCGGCGAAGTCCCGCGGGGTGAGGCCCACGCGTCCCAGCCCGGGATCGATGATCCCGATCCGGCCGGAGGAGATCCGCTCGACCACGACGAAGTGGCTGTTCCGCCAGTACGCCACCGCCGGCAGCGGAAGCTCGGGGACCTGCGTCACGGGCACGGAGGCCGCCCGGGTGGTCAGGCCGTGCGCCCGGGCGGTGCGCACCAGGGTCAGCGCGCTGACCCCGTCCCGGCCGATGCCCATCTCCTCGGACAGGACGTGGACCGGGACGCGCCGCCCGTGTGCGGCGAGGATCATCGCGAGGCAGGCGGCGCCGCATTCCACCATGCTGTGCTGGAGTATGACCGGAACCTTCATGGACCGGCAGTCTCCGGTGTCCGTCTTGGATCCGGCTTGCGGGCGGCTCGGATCACGCCGCCGCCCCGGACGCGGCGCGCTCCGGGGCGGCGGGACGCGGTACGGCCCCGCCGCGTGATCGGGAGCCGGGCCGTACCGGGCGAGATCAGTCGAACGGGATCCAGGCCTGGTCGGCCAGGTCGCTCATGGCGCTGACCTTCAGGCCGAGGTCGGAGACCGTCCAGAGGCTGTCGCCGATCACGATCGAGCGGCGGATGCCCGGGTCGTACGGGGCGAAGCGGGTGCTCTCCACGGGCTTGGGCCGGGGGTGGACGACGGTGCCCGTCTTGGCGACGGCGGAGTCATCGATCTTCAGGACCAGGGCGGCGCCCTCCGTCTGCTCGGTGCCGGTCCAGGTGTTCAGCGGCAGCACGGCCGTGCCGGTCTTCGCCCAGTAGAGGAAGGCGTGCGGGTCCCACTCGGCCTCCGAGCCGGAGTCCTTCTGGAAGAACTGCGACAGGCGGCGTGGGGCGGCCGGGTCGCCGACGTCGAAGAGGGAGACCTGGGTGCCGAGCGTGCGGCCCTGCTCGCTCGCCTCCTGGCCGATGCCGATCAGCCGCCCGTCGCCCGCCGGGTGCAGGTAGGCGGAGTAGCCGGTGATCTTCAGCTCGCCGGTCTTCCGCGGTGCGGCGGGGTCGCGCAGGTCGAGCACGTAGAGCGGGTCCACCTGCTTGAAGGTCACCACGTAGCCGACCGGGCCGATGAACCGGACCGAGTAGATCCGCTCGCCCTCGCCCAGGCCGCCGACCTCGCCGACCTTGCCCAGCGTGTCGGCCTTGAGCACGTAGACCGTGCTGGAGCTGCTCTTCTCGGTCTCGGCGGTGGTCGCGATCCGCAGGTGCCCCTGGTGCTCGGAGAGCGAGTACTGGTTGAGCAGCCTGCCCGGGACCTTGCCCGAGGCGACGTAGCGGGGCGCGCCCGGAGCGCTGACGTCGAACCGGTGAACCTCGGTCTCCTCCGGCGGCTCCACCGGGGTCTCGGCGGACCCGGCGGTGGGCGGGTCCGGGACGCCGGTGCGCTCGGGATCCGGGTTCGGGACCGGGGTGACGGTCTCCTCGGCCGGGGTCGGCTCGACCTTCGGGGGAACGGTCTCCTCCGCCGGGGTCGGCTCGACCTCCGGCGCGGCTCCCCCGGAACCGGAGGAGGTCTCCCCGGGCGAGGGCGCGGCCTCCTCCTCCAGGATGAAGGGCTCGGTCGGACGCGGCCACCACCAGCGCGGGTTGCTGGTCACGTACAGGCTGGAGCCGGTGCCGTAGACCGTGTCCCCGTCGGCGGCCACGCTGATCGGAGCGCTCTGCGAGAGCGCCCCGGCGCCCTGCCCCAGGTCGAGGGTGTGCACGGTCAGCATCGAGGTGCCGGTGTACTCCTGCGGGTGGCTGACCTTCTCGCACTCGACCGCGCTCTTGACCGTGGCTCCGGCGGCGTCGGTCACCTCGAACTTCGGCAGCCACGCCTCGATGGGCGCCTTGGCGACGGTCTCGGCGTTCCTGCGCGTCCGCTCGTTGTCGGTGGCGTCGGGACCGGCGTCGGGGAACTCGATGCGGGGCTGGCTGCGCACCACGAGCCGCACGGTGGAGCCGACCATCCTGGCGTCCACGTGCGAGCCGTCCGGGGTGATCGAGCCGAGCACCTTCGGCTCGCCGGACAGGTCCACCATCGTGTAGCGCGGCCCGGGGCTCGGAGCCATCTTGGCCGTCGCGCCGAAGGGGATGATCCCCCCGCCCGAGAACAGCACCAGTGCCCGGTCGCCGCTGACCAGCAGGTCCGCCGGGGCCCACGCCTGCTCGGGGTCGACCAGCTTCAGCGTGCCGGTCACCTTCTTCGTGGCGGTGTCCACCACGCGCAGCACACCCCGGTTCACGGTGATCACACGGTTGCCGTCGGTCTTCACCAGGTCCGGCTCGTCCACCCCGGCCTCGTGGGTGTTGGTGGTGGAGTGCTCGGGCGCCCCGGCCTGCTTGCCGCTGGCCGCGTCGGCCCTCGCGTTCGGAGCGCTCTCCATGGTGGTCCGGTACATGAGGTCCGGCCTGCCGAACCCCCACGGCCCGACCTGCCTGGCCGCCGCCGCCCTCAGGCCGTCCAGCATGTCGTCGCAACCGCTGTAGGCGACCAGCTTCACATTCCCCAGCCTCACCGGCGTCGCCGCACCCGGCTGCGTTCCGGCGGGGGTGCACGCCGTGGCGAGCAGGGCGAGGGCGACGGCGCCCCCCGTCAGGGATCTCGCCCGGGCACCTGTGCCGATCACCATGCGATTCGATGTCCTCATGCCCTCATGACGGATCGGTCCCGTGCTCGGTTCAAACGGCTACCGGCCAGTAGCCAGAGGCTTGTTCCGCCGCATACCCTTTCCACCATGGCTGCGACTCTAGGTGCGACCCGGACGCTCGACCCGAGCATGATCGAGCGCGTCGTCCGGCAGGTGAGCTCGGGCGGGAAGACCCAGGCGATCACCGCGCCGTTCACCGGCGAGATCCTCGCCGAGCTGCCCGTCTCGACCGCCGACGACGTCCGCGCCGCCCACGCCGGGGCACGCGAGGCGCAGCGGGCGTGGGCCGCGCTGCCGGTGCGGGAGCGCGTCAAGCCCTTCCTCCGCCTGCACGACGCCCTCCTCGACCGCCGCGAGGAGATCCTCGACGTGGTCCAGTGGGAGACCGGCAAGGCCCGCCGGCACGCGTTCGAGGAGGTCCTCGACGTCGCGGGCTGCACGCTCTACTACGCGCGGCGGGCGCCGGGCCTGCTGGAGCCCAAGCGGCGCTCCGGCATCTTCCCGCTCGCCACCAGGGTCACCGAGACCCGCCACCCCAAGGGGGTCGTGGCGCTGATCTCCCCCTGGAACTACCCGCTCTCCCTCGGCGTGACCGACGTCGTCCCGGCCCTGCTCGCGGGCAACACCGTGGTGCACAAGCCCGACACCCAGACCGCGCTCTCCACCCTGTGGACGATCGACCTGCTGGTCTCCCTCGGCATGCCCCGCGAGATCTGGCAGGTCGTGCTCGGCGAGCCCGCCGAGATCGGCGACCCGCTGCTCGACGACGCCGACTACGTGGCGTTCACCGGCTCCACCCGGGGCGGCAGGAAGATCGCCGAGGAGGCGGCCAAGCGGCTGATCGGCTGTTCGCTGGAGCTCGGCGGGAAGAACCCCATGATCGTGCTGGAGGACGCCGACCTGGACGTGGCCGCGCAGGGCGCGCTGCGGGCCTGCTTCACCAACGCCGGCCAGCTGTGCATCTCCATCGAGCGCCTGTACGTCCACAACGCCGTGTACGACGCGTTCACGGAGAAGTTCGTCCGGCAGGCCAAGAACATGAGGCTCGGCTCCGGCCTCGACTGGAACGTGCAGATGGGCTCGCTCACCTCGCGGCGCCAGCTCGACGCGGTCGGCGCGCACGTGGACGACGCCGTGGCCAAGGGCGCCCGGCTGCTCGCCGGCGGGAAGGCCCGCCCCGACCTCGGCCCCCTGTTCTACGAGCCGACGGTCCTGGCCGACGTGGACGAGACCATGGACCTGTGCCGCGAGGAGACCTTCGGACCGGTCGTCTCGATCTACCGCTTCGCCGACGAGGACGAGGCCGTCGAGAAGGCCAACGACACCGTCTACGGCCTCAACGCCTCCGTCTGGACCGGTGACGTCGCGCGCGGCCGCGCGCTGGCGGCCCGGATCAAGGCCGGGACGGTCAACGTCAACGAGGGGTACGGCTCCGCCTACGCCTCCTACGACGCGCCCATGGGCGGCATGAAGTCCTCCGGCCTGGGCCGTCGCCACGGGGCCGAGGGCCTGCTGAAGTACACCGAGGCACAGAACATCGCCAGCCAGGCCTCCTGGCTGGGCTTCGAGCCGATCCTCGGCATGACCTACGACAAGTACGCCGACACCCTCGCGGGCCTGCTCAAGACCATGAAGAAGCTCCACCTGAAGTAACCGGTGTCCACCAGGAAGGCCCGCGAGGTGTTCGACTACGACGTGCTTGTGATCGGGTCGGGGTTCGGCGGGAGCGTCTCGGCGCTCCGGCTGACGGAGAAGGGCTACAAGGTCGGCGTGCTGGAGGCCGGGCGGCGCTTCGACGAGAGCACGCTGCCCAAGACCTCCTGGCGGATCCGCGACTTCCTCTGGGCGCCCGGCCTCGGGCTCAAGGGAATCCAGCGCATCCACGTGCTGCGCGGGAAGAAGGGCACCGGGGTCATGGTTCTGGCGGGCGCCGGGGTCGGCGGCGGCTCGCTCGTCTACGCCAACACCCTCTACGAGCCGCTGGACCCGTTCTTCGCCGACGCGCAGTGGTCGGGCATCACGGACTGGAAGGCCGAGCTGGCGCCGTACTACGACCAGGCCAAGCGCATGCTCGGTGTGGTGCTCAACCCGACCCTCACCCGCGCCGACGAGGTCATGCGGAAGGTCGCCGAGCGCATGGGCGTGGGCGAGACCTTCCACCGGGCCCCGGTCGGGGTCTTCTTCGGCACGCCCGGGGTCGAGGTCGACGACCCCTACTTCGGCGGGGCCGGACCGCGCAGGAGCGGCTGCACCGAGTGCGGTGAGTGCATGACCGGCTGCCGGCACGGCGCCAAGAACATGCTGATCAAGAACTATCTCTACCTCGCGGAGAAGGCCGGGGCCCGGATCCACCCCGAGACCACCGTCACCTCGGTCCGGCCCCTGCGCGGGGCGGTCGAGGGCGGGGCGGGCGGCGGGTACGCCGTCGAGGTCCGCAAGACCGGATCACCCTGGCTGCGCCGCACGCTCACCGCCGAACAGGTGATCTTCGCGGCCGGGACGTACGGCACGCAGCGCCTGCTGCACCGCCTGAAGGCCTCCGGCGCGCTGCCCCGGCTCTCGGACCGGCTCGGCACGCTGACCAGGACCAACTCCGAGGCGCTGCTCGGCTTCGAGCGGGTGGGGGTCAAGGGGGAGAAGCTCAACCACGGCGTGGCGATCACCTCCTCCATCCACCCCGACGCGCACACGCACATCGAGCCCGTCCGCTACGGCGACGGCTCCAACGCGATGGGCCTGCTCCGCAGCCTGCTGATCGACGGCTCCACGGACGGCAGGGGCGCCCCGCGCTGGCTGAAGTTCCTCGGCGAGGCCGCCCGGCGGCCGCACCTGGTCCCCAGGCTCTTCAACCACCGCAGGTGGTCCGAGCGCACGATCATCGCCCTGGTCATGCAGGCCAAGGACAACTCGATCACCCTGTCGGCCCGCAGGGGCCCGTTCGGCTGGAGACTCCGCTCCCGGCCCGGCCACGGCGAGCCCAACCCCACCTGGATCCCGGCCGGTCACACGTTCGTCCGGCACGCCGCCGAGGAGATCGGCGGCATGCCCGGAGGCTCCTGGCTCGACCTGTTCGACATCCCGGCCACCGCGCACTTCCTGGGCGGCTGTGCCATCGGAGACTCGCCCGCCTCCGGCGTGATCGACCCCTACCACCGCGTCTACGGCCACGAGGGCCTGCACATCGCCGACGGCTCGGCCGTCTCCGCCAATCCGGGGGTCAACCCCTCCTTGACCATCACCGCCCAGGCCGAGCGTGCCATGGCGCTGTGGCCCAACCGGGGAGAGCCCGACACCCGCCCCGCCCCGGGCTCGCCCTACGTGCGGCTGGCGCCCGTCGCCCCCAAGAACCCCGCCGTCCCGGCCGCCGCCCCCGGCGCGCTCCGCCTGCCCATCGTGGACGTCACCTGACCGTCTGATCCACGAAAATGTAACTGAAGCAGCGGTAAATGTAACTGTATCCCGAGGAAATGTAGCCGAGTTGGGGGTGAATGTAACTGGGGTTGCGTTGCATTTGGTTACATGGTCGAAAACCTGCAGGGCCTGATCGCAGAACTGCGGACCTCCGGAGGCGACGGAGCTCCGGTGGAGGTGAAGCCGGCGGCGGGTGGTCTGCCCTCGTCGTTGACGTCAACACCCAGCGCCCTGGCGAACCTGCCAGGCGGTGGAGTGATCATTCTCGGGCTTACCGCACCCAATATCCGCAAGGCCCTGCGCGCACTCCGGAACACCGGGCTGGTCCGGCGACTCGGCGGTAGGGGACAGCCCACCGCCTACCGGCAGGTCGATGCGTAGCCTTGGAGTCCCGCCGAGGAGGAGGCTTTTCCTCGGGCGATGATCTGGGAGGCCTCGGCAATGCCCCCGTACGGCCGCCTCCCGTAGCCCCGATGACCGCACAGGCCGTACGGGAGGCGGGGCCGTCACAGCCAGTCGTCGATGGAGGCCATGAAGTCGTCGTACAGGTGGCGGTGCACGGTGTGCCCGGCGCCCGTGACGGTCCGGACCTCGAATCCCCTCTCCTTCAGCTCGGTGGCGAAGTCCGGAGGGACGAGGAAGCTGGGGTCGGCGAGCTGGACCATGGACGGGACCACCGGCTCGGGGGTGAAGTCCAGGCCGCAGAACGGGCCCAGCGCGAGCGCGGTCCCGGTGTCCCAGTCCTTGAGCATCTCCAGCTCGACGTCGACCTCGTCGGCGGGGAAACCGGGCTGCATGGCCGCGATCTGCTCGCGGGTGGCCTCCTTGGCCTGGGCGAACATGTCAGTCATCGGCACGCCGTCGAGCACCGGCAGCCGGAAGGCCGGGTCGGAGTAGATCGCCCTGCCGGGCTTGAGCCGCTCCACCGCGAGGCCGAGCGTCAGGCCGCCCAGTGAGTGGCCGATCGCCAGTTCGGGTGAGGCGGGCACCGATTCCAGCACCGAGTCCGCGAGCGCCCGGGGGGAGTAGGCCGCGGGATCCGCGCCGCGCGGGCTGGCGCCGTGCCCGGGCAGGTCCACCGCGACGACCCGGTAGCCCCGCTCCGCCAGCACCGGGCCCACCCGCCACCAGCACAGGGAACTGGCCATGATGCCGTGGATCAGCACGGCGACCCGGTCGCCCGATCCCCACTCGCGCGTGTTCAGTCTCATCGGGGACTCCTCTTCATGATGGCTTGACCTGTTTCCTATCGGACTGACTTGATCGGGAGTACGGCGACCGCCCCCGCCAGCGAAATGACGATCGCGGCGACCCAGAGCGCGGCGTAGCCGCCGAAGGCGGTCACGATCGACCCCGCGATGAACGGCGCGATCATCTGCGGGCCGGCGTTGGCGATGTTGAGGATGCCCATGTCGCGGGCGGCGTCGCCCTTGCTGGGAAGCACCAGGGTGACGATGGCGATGTCCACCGCGCCGTAGGCGCCGAACGCGGCTCCGTGGATGACGCCGTAGACCAGCATCGAGGTCATGCTGGGCCAGAGCAGCGGGAGCAGCATCGAGACGGCGGTCACCAGGCCCGCGACGGTCACGACCAGTTTGCGGCGGTTCAGCCGGTCCGAGAGGGGACCGCAGACGACCGCCGCGACCATCGCGGCCAGGGTGGAGACGATGGTGACCGTCGCGACGGCCTGCGGGGCCTCCTCCTTGGGCAGTCCGATGTAGTCCTGGAAGATGAACAGGGTGAACAGCATCACCATGAAGTAGCCGAGGATCATCAGGGCGCGGCCGAGGAAGACCCACATGAAGTCGCGGTGCCCGAGCGCCGAGACGAAGTCCCCGAGCGAGGTGGCGAAGGAGACCTTGGGCCGCTCGGCGACCTCGTACTCACCCGGGCGGGGGTCGTGGGTGAGGGAGACGACCAGGAGCGCGCCGAGCACCACGGCCGAGCCGAAGACCAGGTAGCCGAGGGAGATGCTGGCCACGAAGAACGCCGCGACCTGGGTGCCGACCATGATGCCGACGGAGGTGGCCACGGAGATGACCGCCGAGGCGGTGCCCCGCCGCTCCTCCGGGACCCGGTCGGGGACGATCGCGGTCAGCGCGGCCTGGTAGAGGTTCATCATCGCCTGGGCCAGCGACCAGCCGAGCAGGATCATCGGGATGGTCGAGACCTGGCTCATCAGCAGCATGGTGGCCAGGGCGGCGACGGCCCCGCCGAGGATCCACGGGTTGCGCCGCCCCCACCGGGAGTGGGTCCGGTCCGAGAGCATGCCGCCGATCGGGTTGAAGACCGTGGCGAAGATGGCGCTGACCCCGGCGACCATGGCGACGTTGGAGACCTTGTTCGCCGGGTCGATCTCGGCGATCTGGGTCTGCACGAGCAGGCCGCCGACGCCGAGGTAGAGGGCGAACATGGCGGCGTTGGAGACGCCCAGGACGGTCAGGAGCTTGGGCAGGCCGTCCTTGCGGGCCTGGGCGGGGGGAGTGCGGAGGGCGCTCATGCGCGGCTCGTCGGCATCGTGAGGGAATCCTTTCGCGCTGTTCACAGGGGGGCGACGCGATGGTTATACGTATAAGCAGTTGATAGCATCCGGTGAACCGGGACGACAAGAGCAAGATTCTGTAACGGCGCCGGCGGCGCGGCGGGCGGCAACCGGACGTCGCGCCGCCATCCCGCCGCACCCGGCCGCCGCGGCCGCTTCGCGGGATCGTTCTTTCTATGCGCGGGGAGGGTCGATCGCTACCCGGGCCGCGGCGTCGCGGAGCAGCCCGGGCGCCAGCCGGCGATGGACGACGGCCAGCGGAGGCCACACGCCACGGCCCAGGCGCCGGTCATAGTGCAGGAAGGTCGCCAGCGACACCCGCCCCTCGGCTGTCTGGACCAGGAGGTTGCCGGTCAGGAACCAGGATGCCGCCTCGAGCCGGATCCAATCGTCGCCGCGGGCGCCGATCCGCCATCCGGCCACGGTGGCCGGCGACCGCCCCGGGCTGAGCCGGAGGCCGAGGAGGCCGCGCCAGATCAGCAGCTCCGCAGCACTGGGGACGTCGCCGAACATCGCCCGGGCCCACCGCTCCGGTGGCGCGTCCGCGTCGGTGGAGAGGGTGAACCGGTCGGCGTAGTCGATGTCGGGCAACGAGCTGAGCGCGCGGACCGACTCGGGGACGGCGGAGGCCCCTATGGCGCTGTCAATGAAACCGACGGACACGTCACTGTCTCCGTTCATGTATACGATGCCGTATAAAACCAGGCTAGACCATTTATACGGTGGCGTATATAAGGAGATGGGGCACATGGCGGGCCTGACGCGCACGCCGCGTGACAGGTGGGTCGAGGAAGGGCTGCAGGCGCTGGCCGCCGGCGGCCCGGACGCCGTCCGCATCGAGGCGCTGGCGAAGAGGCTCGGCGTCACGAAAGGCGGGTTCTACGGGTTCTTCGCCGACCGTGACGCGTTGCTGGAGGCGATGCTGGAGGTCTGGGAGCGCGAGAGCACCGACGAGGTGATCGACCGCATCGAGCGCGAGGGCGGCGATGCGAAGACCAAGATCCAGCGGGCGGGCGTGCTCACCTTCTCCAGCGATCGCCTGCTCCCGATCGACCTGGCGATCCGTGACTGGGCGCGGCGCGACGAGGCGGTCGCCGAGCGCCTGCGGCGGGTGGACAACCGGCGCATGGTCCTGCTGCGAGAGATGATCGGCACCTTCTGTCCCGATGACGACGAAGTCGAGGCCCGTAGCCTGCTCGCCTTCTGCGTAGCGATCGGCGAGCACTTCCTCGCCGCCGACCACGGTGACCGCACCCGAGCCCAGGTCCTCGCCCGCGCTGCCGACCTGCTGCTCGACCGTCCCGCAAAAACCACGGCCACGGAGTAGCGCGGCGACGGCACCTGGGCCGGTCGTCGGACGGTGTCCGAGCGGCGCCCCCCGGACGCGTCCGAGCCGTCGGGCCGCCGTGAGGCGTACGCCGCCCGCACAGCACAGAATGGGAGCGATGAACGCCAACCCCTCCACGCGGCCCCCCACCAGCCTCGACGTCGCCCGGCTGGCCGGGGTCTCCCAGGCGACGGTCTCCTACGTCCTCACCGACCGGCCGGGCGCGAGGATCAGCGACGAGACCCGGGCACGCGTGCGTCAGGCCGCGGAGCAGCTCGGATACGTCCCGCACGCCGGGGCGCGGACGCTGCGAACCGGGCGGAGCGGGCTGGTCGTGATCTCCATGGAGGACCTTCCGTACGGCCCGCTGGCCGTCGGCGTCCTGGAGGAGCTCGACCGGGAGCTCTCCCAGCGCGGCTACACCCTGGTGCAGTACGGCGCCCGCCGTCTGAGGGGCGTGCCCGCCGCCCGTGCCTGGGCCGAGCTGCGGCCGGTCGCGGTGCTGGCCGGGGCCGGAAAACTCAGCCGCCAGGCCGTGGACGTGTTGCGCTCGGCCGGGGTCAGAGCGGTCGTCGCCATCGGGAACCGGCCCTCGGCCCTGGTCCCGAGCGTCGTGCTCGACCACGTCCTGCTGGGGGAGGTGGCGGCCGGGCATCTCATCGACCGCGGCTGCCGCACGCTCGCCGCGATCGTTCCCACCGAGATCGGCCTGCGCGAGATGGGCGAGCATCGGCTGGCCGGGGTCCTGCAGGCCGCGCAGGCCCGCGGGGTCCCGGTGACCAGGGCCGACCTCCCCTTCCACGAGGACGGCGCCGCCGCCCTGCTCGACCTGTGGCGGGACGTGGACGGCGTGTTCGCCTACAACGACGAATACGCCATGCTGCTGATGGCCGTGCTGCGCGACGCGGGGCTGGCGGTCCCCGACGACCTTCGAATCGTCGGCTGCGACGACCTGCCGCTGGCGGCGCTGTTGCGCCCGAGGCTGACCACGGTCAGGATCGACGTCTCCATGATGCCGTCGATGCTCGTGCGGCGGCTTGAGGAGCTCATGGAGGCCGACGGCTCCACGGAGCCGGGCCGGATCGATCCGTGGACCGCCACCCTGGTCGTCCGCGAGTCGTCCTGAGCCGGACTCCGGGCCCCGAGGTGACCGGTCGCCGGGCTCAGCTCAGCGGGTGCCGTACCCAGACGTTGGGCTCCACGTAGACGGCGTGGTCCTGCTCGACGTCCACGTGGACCGGGCAGAGGCCCTTGGGCACCTCGACCCGTCCACTCGTGTCGAAGGGCAGCCCGGTCCACTCCCGCCACTCGGCGAGCGTGCCGGAGATCGTCATCGACCGCGGCGCCACCTTCACGATCGTGCCGCCGGCCCGGACGTGCACGCGCAGCCACGGATCGGCGGGGAGTCCGTCCGGCCGGGTCCGGAAGGCGTACTCCGCCATCGGGGTGCGCGGCTCCAGGTGCTTGGCGTTCGGCCGTACCGGGGCCAGCAGCTCGGTGAACCCGAGCCGGGCCGCGTTGTCCCGCAGCGCGCCCAGCATGACGGGTGACAGGCCCGTGCCCAGGAGATCGGTCCGGACGGTGATCTCCAGTGCGGTGACCCGGTCGGCCTTCACCCCCGTCTGCCGGGCGTCCCAGGCCCACAGGATGGCGCTGTCCCAGCCGCCGTCCGGCAGCTCGTCGCGCGTCCAGGTGAAGGGCACGCTGAAGGCCTTGGCGACCGGTGTGCCGGGGTCGGCGTCGTCGTCGGCGACCAGGACGAACTCCGGGTAGGCCTCGGCGCAGACGTCGTAGAACAGAGCCGCCATCGGGTCGTGGAACATGAACTCCGGCCAGGAGTTCTCCATCGCCCACATGGCACCGACGAGCTCCGGGCGTTCGGCGAGGGTGGTGATGCGCAGGGCCATGCGGGAATCCTCCCAGCCCGACCTCGCGTATTTCGACCGGTTTTGGCTCGCGCCCCCCTCACGCCTCGGTCAGGGTGAAGGGGGCGCTCGCCCGGACCGTGCCGTTGACGATGATCTCCAGGACGCGCGGGCCGGGCGGCTCGGTCCTGGTGGTCACCGGCCGGAACGAGTGGGACTTGCTCACCGTGAGGACCTGGCCGGCGACCTCGGCGCTGCGCTCGCCGAGATGGAAGACCCGCCGCGAGCCGTCGCGCCGGACGGCGTACTTGAGCACGAGCGGGCCGGGGGACCCCGCGGAGACCGTGACCGTGAACCGGAGGCGGTCGCCGACGGCCACCCGCTCGCCGTCGAGCACCAGCGCCTCGACCGACCCGCCGCCCGGGGTGACGCCGACCAGCTCCAGGCCGCCGGGGTGTCCGGCGCGCAGCAGGCCGCGCACCGCGTGGCGCAGCACCTTCTCGACGTGGGAGCCTCCCTCGGACCGCCAGCGGCCGAGCAGCTCGACCGCCACGCCGGGGTGGTCCTTGGCGAGGTCGTTGACGTGGTTGGCGACCGAGCGGCGGACGTATTCGCTGGGGTCGTCGCGGAGGCGGTCGAGGATCGGCAGGGTCGGGCCGGGCTCCATCAGCCAGCGCACCCGCGAGCCCCACGGCAGCCGGGGGCGCGAACCCTCGGAGGCCAGCCGCCGCAGGTGCTCGTCGGGGGACTCCGCCCAGCCGTACATGACCTTCAACGCGTCGTCCCGGTAGCGGTCGAGGTAGGGCCGGACCGCGAACTCCCCCGTGGCGTACGGCGTGAGCGCGGCGAGCGCCGCCATCGCCTCGTCGAGGTGGTCGAGCCCGCGCAGGCCGACGTACTCGGTGGCGGGCCAGCCGCTCCACATGTCCAGCCGGGCGTGGGACGCGGCCTCCCGCAGGACCTCCGCGGCCCGGGGGAACGGCAGCGCCAGCCCGGCGTCGAGCGCCCGCGCGACGTGCCGGACGCGGTCCTTCAGCTCCAGGCCGTCCAGACCGGCGCATGCCTCGGCGACGAAGCGGTCGCGCGGGAACGGGGCCCAGGCCGTGGCCACCCCGTCGGCGAGCACGCGCACGGAACCGGTGTCGATCAGCTCTTTGAGAGGTTGCGCCATGGCGGGCACGGTGTCAGATCCCACCGACATTTCCGCCAGCCGTCCCGGACCGTCCCCGGCCCGCCGTGAGCGTCACGGGCCTCTACGGGCCTTCATCCAGCCGGGGCCGGAGCCCCGTCCGGTCGGCGGCCCTCCTGACGGGTGCGCCCGACCGGCCGGGCCGGTGACGCCGTACCGCCCGCCGTGAGCGGGAAGGGGCGGTCCGGCGTCACCGGGTCAGAACGGTGATGTGAGCGTTAACATCCTGCCGGTCAACACTCCCGTGGAAGGAATCCGCTCACCGCCCTAGCGGTAGGCGACGTCGGAGGCGGTGTACCGGCAGCTCACGCCGTCGGGGCCGCTCCCGGTCTTGCTCGGCTCGCCGCTGGTGACGCCCTTGTACCTGTCGCAGATCGAGATCTTCCTGCCGGAGTCGCCGACGATCGTGATCGCCGACAGCTTCGCGGTGTCACCGTAGTTCGGGTTGATCCCGACCAGGGACTTGGCGGGGGCGGTCACCTGCACGTTGGAGACCACGACGTGGCGCGCGTACTGCTTGGAGCAGTTGCCGCAGGAGCGGTAGAGCTTGCCGAAGTTCTCCACCCGCAGGTTCTTCAGCACCATCGTGCCGGGGCCGTTGTGCTGGAAGACCTTGTCGGAGGCGGCCCGGGCCCCGCCGCCGTCGATGGTCATGGTCTGGGCGGCCGAGGTGCCCTTGAAGGTGGCGGCGTCCTCGCCGACGTCCTCCCACCAGACGTTCTTCAGGGTGCAGGTGCCGACGCAGTGGACGCCGTCGGCCCCGGGCGAGCCGATGATCACGTTCTGCAGGACGGCGCCGTCGGCCAGCTTGAAGAGCGGGGCCTGGCCCTCGTTCTGGCCGTCGCCGCCCAGTGCGCCGGAGCCGTAGAAGCGCTTCATGCCGCCGTCGCGCAGGCCGCTGACGGCGATGGTCTCGGTGACCGGCTGCTGCCCGTTCGCGGTGGGCCAGCCGGGGAGCGGCGAGGTGGTGGCCGTGGGGGCGGGCGTGGGCTTGGCGGTAGCGGTCGGGGCGGGCGTGGGCTTGGCGGTGGCCGTCGGAGCGGGCGCCGGGGCGGACCCGGCGGCCTTCAGCGTCCAGCGCTTGCCGGCCGCGGCGTCGCAGGAGTTCTGCTGCACCGCGGCCCCGGCGGCGGTGGAGCCGTCCTTGACGTTGAGGCACTTGCCGCTGCCGAGGTTGACGACGCGGTAGGCCGATCCGCTCACGAGGTCGAGCCGCCAGGTGTGGAACGCGCCGGTCGCGCACGCCTGCTGGACCACGGCCTTGCCCGCGGAGGCGCCGGCGTCCTTGATGGTGGCGCACTTGCCGCTGTGGGAGGCGGTCAGGCGCTGACCGCCGGAGACGTTCGAGAGCGTCCAGGTCTGGTTGGTCCCGCCGTTGCAGGCGTGCTGCGCCAGCTGCGCGCCGTCGGCGGTGCTCTTGCCGGGCACGTCGAGACACAGGCCGCTGGCCGCGTTGACCAGGACGTAGGCCCCGGCGGCGGGAGCGGACGCGGACGCCGCGGGGGTCGCGGTCCCGGCGACGGCGGCGAGGGTCGCGACGGCGCATGCTGCGATGCGCAGCGTGCGGGTGGTGGGTAACACCGTTTTCTCCTTTTCGGTTATACTGTTAACTTTGTTTAATTATGGCCAAAATGGCTGACAGTCACCTTAGGGCAAAGTCATCGCCGCGGCAGGGGCGGCGGAGAAGCCGTCCGCCCCTTCCGCACCGGCCGGGAGTCCGGCGGGCCTGCGGCCGATCATGCAGGTCCGTCCTGGGATAGCGTCGGCCGTATGACCGAACTCGACTCCCGCCTGCGGGCGGTGTGCGACCTGGCCGTCGCCAATGTCCGGGAGATGGCCGGACGGCACGAGTACGACGGGACGATCCAGGACCTGTCACCCGAGGGCGTGCGCGCCGGGCTGGCCGCGCTGGGCCGGGGCCCGCTCCCCGGCGACCCCTACGACGCCGCCCACCTGCAGATCTTCGAGGAGTCCGCCGGCGTCCGGTACGGCGAGCTGGAGCTGCACCGGCGCAGTCCCATGGAGCACATGGAGGGCCTGGACCTGGCCTGCTACGACCGGGAGTACGCCCCGGAGGCCGAGCGGGCGGCCGCCCGGCGGGCCCACCTCTCCCGCTGGCCCGAGGCCGTGGACAACGCGATCGCCGCGCTCGACCGGCTCAGCGCGCCGGTCGCGACCGCGCTGCTGGGAGCCGTCCGCGGCCTGTCGGCCGGGGTGCCGCAGGACGCCGACGAGTCGGCGCGTGAGGCGGCGCTGAAGGCTCACGCCCGCCTGGTCGAGCACATCGAGGAGGCTGCGCGCTCCGGCTCTCCCGACGCCTCTCTCGGTTCGGCGGGCCTGGCCCGGCTGATGGGCGCCGACGAAGGGCTCCCGGTGAACCTGGGACGGCTCGCCGAGCGGGCCGACGCCGAGCGCGACCGGCTCATGGCACGGCTGGCCGAGTCGTGCGCGAAGCTCGGTCACGGAGACAGGCCGCCGCTGGAGGTCTGCCGCGAGCTGGTCCGCGACCACCCGGGCATCGACGGCGTGCTCGACGCCGCCCGAACCGGCACCGAGCGGGCGATCGCCTTCACCCGGGAGAAGGACCTGGTCCCCTACCACGACGGCGAGTGCCTGGTCGGCATCGCGCCGGAGTCGCGCCGGTGGGCGATGGCGATGATGAGCTGGGCCGCGCCGGGCGAACCCGAGGCCCCGTCGTGGTACCACATCACCCCGCCCGACCCCTCCTGGCCGGAGTCCGAGATCGAGGAGTGGCTGGAGGTCTTCAGCGCGACCACGCTGCCGGCGATCAACGTTCACGAGGTCGCCCCGGGGCACTTCTCCCACGGCCGGGCGCTGCGCCACGCCCCCTCCGACGTGCGCCGGACGCTGATGTCCCTGGCGTTCGCCGAAGGCTGGGCGCACTACGCCGAGGAGCTCTGCGTCGAGGAGGGCTTCGCCCCCGACGACGCGCGCTTCGAGATCGGCGTCTGGCTGGAGGCGCTGATCCGGGTGACCCGGATGGCCTGCGCGATCGGCGTGCACACCGGCGCGATGACCGTCGAGGAGGGGGCCCGCCGCTTCGAGGCCGACACCCACATCGCCGGTCCCGCCGCCCTGTCGGAGGCCCGCCGGGCCACCTTCGATCCGACCTACGGCCGCTACACCTGGGGGAAGCTGGAGATCCTGGACCTGCGTGAGCGGGCCAGGGCCGAGTGGGGCGCGGGCTTCACCCTCAAGCGCTTCCACGCCGCCATGCTGGACCTCGGCTCCCCGCCGCTGGGCCTGCTCCCGCGGGTGCTCTGAGACCGGCTCCGGTCCGTCTCATCCGGTCCGTCCCGCGCCGGGGCGGCCGGTGGGACGGACCGCTCGCGTCAGATCCCGACGCGTTTCACGGAGGGCAGCCCGTTGGCGGCGAGATATTCGTTGAAGTTGTCGAAAAGGCCGCCGATGTGATCGAAGAAATCGTCGTAGTCGAGCAGTGACCGGATCTCTCCGGCGCCCATGTCCTGGACGGTCTCGATCGGTACGGCGGGCAGGTGCAGGAAGTCCGTGAGCTCGCGGGTCCTGGCGTCGTGGGTCAGCCACAGCGCCGGTTTGCCGCTGAGCACCGACGCCATGTTGACGTGGAACCTGCTGCCGTAGGTGAACGACACCGACTCGTGGTTGAACCGGTACCAGGACTTGGTGTCGCGAAAGAGCCGGTACCTGCGCTGGTAGTAGTTCTCGAGTCGGCTGCGGGTCCATTCCGGATGGTCTGCGCGGTAGTCCTTCAGGAAAGGGGGGAGCCTGCTCTTGGGGTGGCCGCGGCTGACGTCGACGTAGAACTGGTGGTTGCGCCGGTTCGACGGCTCGACCAGGAACACGTCGTCCCGGATGGCGTTGCGGAGCAGTCGCGCCTCCAGCGGTTGCCGGAACTTGGTGCCGCAGAACGCCGGACGGCCGCTGCCGTCCTTGAGGGCCCGGCGGACCCGGGCCAGCTCTGCCGGCCGGGAGAAAAGGGAGGGGCAGCCGACGACCTTCGTGTTGGTCACCCCGCAGATCTGCTCGAGCACCCGTCTGGTCGTGTCGCCGCGGACCCCGATGACCGCGCACCGGTCCTGGAGGTACCGCATCAGGCTGATCGCCTCGGCGGGCAGCGTCGCACCGGTCAGGTCGTCGGTCTGGGACTGGACGCCGAGACCGAAGATGACGACGGGCTTGTCGATCTGGTCCAGGAGGCCGCGCAGCCGGACGAAGGGGCTGGCGTCGTCGGATCCGAGCTTGAGCGTGTTCGCCATGGTGAACACCAGGTGGGTGCAGTGCCGGTTGACGAACTCGGCGAAGGTGGACGCGCCGGTCAGGGACCTCCACTGGCTGTCCAGGCGGTACACGCAGTTGTCGAACATCTCGAAGGGCGCGTTGGCATGGATCATGTTGCCGGAGTTCTCGGGATATTCGAGGGGGAACTCCGGGGGCAGTTCGCGCCGGCATCCCGCTACCGCGATGGCCATGCTCATCTTCCGGTCCCCTTCCCCGTGGGAGCTGCCGTCTCACCTTAACGACGCCTGGAAGGGGAGGCGGGGTTTTCCTTCGCGTCCGCAGCCGGATGTGTTGCCGTCCGCCCGGTTTACATGTGCACGGCCATGTGGGAAACACCGCGGATCGGTTCCCCGCAATGGATCGGCTGATTTCAGGGAAAGGAGGAGGAAATTAAATCATTCCCCCGCGGGAACGAATCCGTGCGGGTGCCGGCGGCGGGCGGCGCCGGGATCAGCGGTCGACGGCGGTGGCGCCACCGTCGACGACCAGGTGGGTGCCGGTGATGAAGGACGCCTCGTCGCTCATCAGGAACCGTACGGCCGCCGCGACCTCCTCGGGGCGGCCCAGGCGCCCGGAGATCGCCTTCTTCCTGAACGCCTCCATGAAACCGGGGTCGCCGCCCGTCGCGCCGGTCAGCATCGGGGTGTCGATGTAGCCGGGGCAGACCGCGTTGACCCGGATCGGGGTCAGCTCGTGGGCCATGGACCGGGTGAGGCCGAGCAGGCCCGCCTTGGAGGAGCAGTAGGCCGGGACGAACGCCTGGCCGACCAGGCCCTCGATCGAGGAGACGCCCACGATCGCCGAGCCCTCATGTTGCCGAAGGTCGTCCAGGACCGCCTTGGTCAGCAGGGCGTGGGCCCGCAGGTTGACGTCGAGCACCGCGTCCCAGGCGCTCTCGTCGAGATCGCTGACCGCCCTGGGGCCGGCGATCCCGGCCGCGTGGACCAGGCCGCCGATCGAGCCGAGGGCGTCCCGGGTGGCGGTGACCGCTGCGGGGAAGGCCGAGGAGTCGGTGACGTCGAGCGCCACGCCGACGGCGGTCGCGCCGTTCATCGCGGCGAAGGAAGCCGCCTCCTTGGCGCCCGCCTCGTCGCGGTCCCAGATCGCGACCGGCCGCCCGGTCTCGGCGAGCGCCAGCGCACAGGCCCGTCCGATTCCCGACGCGCCGCCGGTGATGATGACCCCGGTCCTGGGCATGATGACCTCCTCGACGTGCGATGCTCCTCACGCTAGCTTGGAGTGCCAACCTAGCGCTAGGTAAGCAACGACGGAGGCCGGGATGCGGGAGCTGGCGGGTAAAGTCGCGGTCGTCACCGGGGCGGGAAGCGGCATCGGCCGGGCGCTCGCCGCACGGCTGGCGGCGGAGGGCATGTCCCTCATGCTCGCCGACGTGGATCCCGGCGGCCTGGCCGAGACCGCCTCCCGGCTGGAGACCTCCACCGGCGTCGCGGCCCTCACCCAGATCACCGACGTCTCCGACGCGGTGGCCGTACGGCACCTGGCCGACCGGGCCTTCGGCGAGCTCGGCGCGGTCCACGTGCTCTGCAACAACGCCGGCGTGTTCCAGGGCGGCCAGATGTGGACCCGCGCGCCGGAGGACTTCGCCTGGCTGCTCGGGGTGAACCTGTGGGGCACGCTCCACGGCATCCACGCCTTCGTGCCCCGCATGATCGCCCAGGAGAGCGAGGGCCACATCGTCAACACGGTCTCGGTGGCCGGGCTGTTCGCCGCGCCTCTCGCCGGGGGCTACTCCGTCTCGAAGTACGCGGCCTTCGCCGCGTCCCAATCCCTGGCCCAGGACCTGCTGATGGCCGGCTCCAGGCTCCGGGTGACCGCGCTGTGCCCCGGAGGCGTGCGGACCGCGATCAACCGGTCGGAGCGGGTCCGGCCGGAGAACCTGCTCGTCGCCGAGCGGACCGAGGACGAGGCGTTCTCCGTCGAAATGATCGACGGCTTGGTGGAGCGGGGCATCGACCCGGCCGAGGTGGCCGCGGCCGCGGTGGACGCCATCCGCGAGGAGCGCTTCTTGGCCCTCACCCATCCGGGCTACGCCGACGGCCTGCGCGAGCAGACCGAGGCCCTGCTCGCGGGCAGGCTGCCCGCCCTGCCCGTCTACGAGTGACGCCCCCTCCCCGGGGGTCCTCCTTCCCGCCCGGGTCGGCCCGGCCGGGGAACGCCACTCCACACGCAACCCCCGAAGCGGGCGCCGATAGACTGAGACCACCGCTGCGGTTTCTTTGGGGGTCTTGGTGTCAGAGTTCGACCCGTTGTTCGACACTGTCCTGGTCGTCGACTTCGGCGCGCAGTACGCGCAGCTGATCGCGCGACGGGTTCGCGAATGCCACGTCTACTCCGAGGTCGTCCCCTCGACGATGCCGGTGGCGGAGATGATGGCCAAGAAGCCCAAGGCCATCATCCTGTCCGGCGGGCCCTCCTCGGTCTACGCCGAGGGCGCCCCGGCGGTGCCCGACGGCCTGTTCGAGACGGGGGTGCCGACCTTCGGCATCTGCTACGGCTTCCAGGCCATGGCCCAGGCGCTCGGCGGCCGGGTGGCCAGGACCGGCGTGGCGGAGTACGGCGGGACGCGCCTCGACGTGTCCCGGGAGGGTGTGCTCTTCGCCGGGCTCCCCGCACAGCAGTCGGTCTGGATGTCCCACGGGGACAGCGTCGCCGCCGCCCCCGAGGGCTTCGACGTCACCGCCTTCACCGCCGAGACCCCCGTCGCCGCCTTCGAGAACCCGGTCAAGGGCCTGTACGGCGTGCAGTTCCACCCCGAGGTCCTGCACTCCGAGCACGGCCAGACCGTGCTCAAGCACTTCCTCGACGCCGCCGGCTGCCGCCCCTCCTGGACGATGCTCAACATCGTCGAGGACGCCGTGGAGGCGGTCCGCGCCCAGATCGGCCCGGAGGGCCGCGCCATCTGCGGGCTGTCCGGGGGCGTGGACTCGGCGGTCGCCGCCGCCATCGTGCAGCGCGCCATCGGTGACCGCCTGACCTGCGTCTTCGTCGACCACGGCCTGCTGCGCAAGGGCGAGGCCGAGCAGGTCGAGCGCGACTTCGTCGCCGCCACCGGTGTCAAGCTCCGTGTCGTGGACGCCCAGGAGCGCTTCCTCAAGGCGCTCGACGGCGTCACCGACCCCGAGGAGAAGCGCAAGATCATCGGTCGCGAGTTCATCCGGGTCTTCGAGGACGAGCAGCGCGCCATCATGGCCGACGGCCCGGTCGACTTCCTGGTCCAGGGCACCCTCTACCCCGACGTGGTCGAGTCCGGCGGCGGCACCGGCACCGCCAACATCAAGTCCCACCACAACGTCGGCGGCCTTCCCGAGGACCTCGAGTTCCAGCTGGTCGAGCCGCTCCGCGCGCTGTTCAAGGACGAGGTCCGCCGTGCGGGGGAGGAGCTCGGCCTGCCCGCCGCCATGGTCTGGCGCCAGCCGTTCCCCGGTCCGGGTCTCGGCATCCGCATCGTCGGCGCGGTCAGCCGCGAGCGCCTGGAGATCCTCCGCGAGGCCGACGCCATCGCCCGCGAGGAGCTCTCCCGGGCCGGCCTCGACCGGGAGATCTGGCAGTGCCCGGTCGTGCTCCTCGCCGACGTCCGCTCGGTGGGCGTGCAGGGCGACGGCCGCACCTACGGCCACCCGATCGTGCTGCGCCCGGTCTCCAGCGAGGACGCGATGACCGCCGACTGGTCCCGCGTGCCGTACGACGTGCTGGCCCGCATCTCCACCCGGATCACCAACGAGGTCCGCGAGGTCAACCGCGTGGTGCTCGACGTGACGAGCAAGCCGCCGGGCACCATCGAGTGGGAGTAGGACGACGGGCGGCGCGGTTCCGGGGTCTCCGGGGCCGCGCCGCTCTTTCCGGAGCGTGAGCCATCACTCTGTGGGCGCTTCGGCTGTATTCCGCATGGGATAGGCGTTGGTCCTGTTTCGTGAAGTGGGGCCGGGTAAGTTAGGCCGGGTGTCAACGACCGCCGCTCTCGCTCCGACCGCCCGATCCGCGGGCGCCACCCGGCTGGCCTGGCTGGACGCGCTCCGCGGCCTGGGCGCGGTCGCGGTGCTGCTGGAGCACCTGCTGCCGTGGTTCATGCCGCAGCTCCGGCCGTACTGGTTCAACCTCGGCATGTACGGCGTGCTGGTGTTCTTCCTGGTCAGCGGATACATCATTCCGGTCTCGCTGGAGGGGCGCGGAGACGTGCGGGCCTTCTGGATCAGCCGGATCTTCCGCCTCTACCCGATCTACCTGCTGGTCGCGGCGGCGGTCCTGGTGACGGCGTTCTGGCTGCCGGTCCGCGAGCAGGTGCCGCGTGACGTCGCCTCGGTCTCGGCGCACCTGACGATGCTGCTGGACGTGGTCCACCTGGGCGGGCTGGCCGACACCATGTGGACGCTCTCCTACGAGATGGTCTTCTACCTGCTGGTCACCGCGTTGTTCGTGCGCGGTCTGCACCTGCGCAGCGGGACCTTCGCGGTCGGGTTCGGCGTGGTGGCGGTCGGGATCGGGATGGTGCTCGCCGCGCCCCCGCTGTCGGGACTCTGGCCCGCGTACGTCTCGGGCGTCGTGTTCGTCGTCGGCCTGGCCTGCTTGCTCACCGGGCGGCTGCGCAAGGCGGCCGCCTCCGCACTGGGACTGATGTCCGTGGCGCTGCTGCTGTTCGGCAGCTACGTCCCGTGGCTGGGCGCGGCGATCCTGGCGGTGATGTTCACCGGGACGGCGGTCCGGCGCTGGGAGCAGGGCACCGGGAGCCTGCTGCCGGTGGCCGCGGCGGCCGTGCTGGTGGCGCTGGCCCCGGTCTGGTCGGTACAGGCGGGCTGGTGGTGGGTCCAGCCCGGGGTGTGGATCACCACGATGGCGCTGGCCGGGGCGACCTTCGCGGGAGCGATGGCCCTGCGCGAGCGCCGCCTTCCGCGCTTCCTGGTCTGGCTCGGCCTGGTCAGCTACTCGGTCTACCTGCTGCACCACCCGATGCTCCGGCTCGCGCACGCCGTACTCGGAGACGTGCGGAGCATGGGGACGGCGGCGCAGCTGGGACTGACGGCGGGGTTCGTGGCGCTGGTCCTGGGACTGAGCTGGGCCACCTACCGCTACGTCGAACTGCCGATGCAGAACCTGGGCAGGAGGATCGTCCGGAGATCCCGTCGGACGGCTCCGCCGACGGACCTGCGGAGGACGGAGCCCGCGAAGTCCTGAGGAGGACCGCTGGGGATCGGGAGCCGGCCGGGCCGGATGAGTCCGCCGCCCGGGGTGGTGACGGGGCGGCGCCGCGCGTCGGACTCCACCACCGCGCCGTCGCCCTCGACCCCCGCCGTCCGGTCGATTCGGGACTCACCCGGCTCGGCGGCACCCGGGCCCGGGTGCCGCATGACGCCCTCAGGGACCTTCCGGACTACCCGGGAAGCTGTCCGACCAGGTGGAACAGCCGCGCGGTGGACGGATAGGGCGCCCGGCCGGCCAGCGCATGCTCCAGTTTCTCGAGCCGGGCGAAGAACTCGGGGTCGTGCTTGATCTCGTTGTCCGCGATCAGGTGGCAGACGTTGATCACACCATGGTGGCCGACGATCTCCAGGCCGGACTCGCGGAAGTAACCGCCGATCTCGTCCGCGGTCAGAAGCGGCGTGTCCGCGGCGTACACCGGGTTGTGCTTGCTCGTGGCGTCCAGGGCGCGCAGCGCCGCGTCCAGGTCGAGCTCGCGGACGGCGGTCTCGAGCGGGACGGCGACGGCGTTCGGGCCGAGCACCGACAGCAGGCCGCCCGGCCTGAGCCGCTGCGCGATCGCCCGGACCACGGCGGCGCGATCCGGGACGTACTGCAGCAGGTTGTGGCAGAGAAGCAGGTCGAAGTCCTGGTCCGGGAACAGTTCCGGAACGTCGCACGCGTCACCCTTGCGAACCTCGATCCGGTCGGCGACTCCCTGTGCGGACGCGTGCTGCTCGGCCTCGGCGAGGGAGACCGGTGCCGTGTCCAGGATGGTGACGTGGTGGCCGCGCATGGCCAGCCGGACGGCTTCGCGGCCGTTGCCGCCCGCGACGTCCAGTACGCGCAGCGGGTGACCGCCGAGATGGCGGGCGAGGTTGGCCTCGACGATCGAATAGCGCAGCCGTCCCCACGGCGTCTCCTGCCACTGCTGGAAGTGGGCGAGGCGGTGGTCGAAATGCGCACTGTCGAGCATGCTACCTCCGAGGTGAGGTGCTGGCCCAGTACGGCCCAGCCGGATGTCGTCGGTTTGCAAGGGGTATATCGGGCCCCTAAAACATCGCTAAACCTAAAGCTTCATGCCGGCACTGCATTCGTAGATCTTCTTTTGTTTTACCCTGCCGCGGGACATCGTTGGTTCCGGGACGCCCATGCCCTGCGCGACGAGGTGCTGATCACCGGTGACACAGGCGCGATCAAGAAAGGCGACGAGCGCGTCGGCGCGCCGACGCCGTTCGTGCTGCTCCATCTCGCGGTGGTGATCGGCGTTCGCGCGATCACCACCGCCACGTCGCGCCGCCGGTGCGGCGCCCTGGACTGCCGCCGGCTCAGTTGCCGTCGTTGGAGGACTCCGCGTAGTCATCCGGATCGCCGGTGGGGGAGTCGGCGGACAGGTCCTTGTCCTCGGCGGCGCCGGCCGGGTAGATGTCGCCAGGCTTGAGGCTCTTCACACCGGGCAGGGAGGAGACCGCCACCATGTGGTAGCCCTGCTTCTCCAGCGCGGTCAGGAGCTTCGGCATCACTGTGACGGTCTGCAGGACCCAGTCGTGCATGAGGATGACGCCGTCGCGCTTGGCGTTCTTGAGGACCTCGTCGTAGATGGCCTTCTCGTTCTTGGTCGCCCAGTCGCGTGAACCGCCGTTCCACAGGACGATCGGCATCTTCATCTCGGTGGCGACCGCCTTGGTGTCATCGTCGAGCAGACCGTACGGCGGGCGGATCGTCGTCGGATACTTGCCGGTGGCCTGCTTGACGATGTCCTGCGTCTTCTGGATCTCCGAACGGATGCCGTCGATGGAGATCTCGGTGAACTTCGGATGGGCGTAGCTGTGGTTGCCGATGTCGTGGCCCGCGTCGACGATCTGCTTGGCGAGCTTGGCGCGCGACTTCACGTACTGGCCCTCGAGGAAGAACGTGGCCTTGGCGTTGTGCTTCTTCAGCGTGGCGAGCAGCTTGTCGGCGTACTTGCCCGGGCCGTCATCGAAGGTCAGCGCGATGCACTTGACCTTCGCGCAGTCCACGGGCTTGGGCTTGGGCTTCGAGGAGGGCTTGGGCGAGGGCTTGGCGGTGGCCGTCGGCTTGGGAGCGGCCATCGGCGCGCTCCATGCCGCGGCCGGCGCTGACAGCAGTCCCAGGGCACAGCTGCCCGTGAGGATGATTCGGATAGAGGACTTCATGAGGGAGGCTCCGGGTCAATCGACGTCGGTCGGATGGGATCCTATCGAGATGGTTGATGCCTGTTGGGACTGAAGTGTCACGATGTTCTGTGAAGAACGATGACCGGTCTCGCTCGGCGTCGCCGTACCGTCCGGAGCGCCCTCGGCGGGAGATCACGGAATCGCCCACAAGATGATCTACCTGCTGGGATCGGAGGGCGCTTCGGGGGCGTCCGCTCCGGTCCGCGAACGTCAACGGAGTGGTAAAAAATCGTCAATGCGGCGTGCGGGATAAAGGTCGTCGTCGTTCACTGCCAACGTGAGCGTAAAAACCATCCAGACGATTCCCTTTAATCGTCCATGTATTGCGCAAAACGAGCTTAAATACCTTACGGAGGCGCTAAACGGAGGAAGTACCTCCGGGGACGGCCCGTTCACCCACAGGGCGAGCAGGCTCCTGGAGGGGGCGACGGGCGCGAACAGGGCGCTGCTGACCACCTCATGCACGCACGCCCTGGAGATGGCGGCGCTCCTGCTCGATCTCCGGCCCGGCGACGAGGTGATCATGCCCTCGTTCACCTTCGTTTCGACGGCGAACGCGTTCGCCCTGCGCGGGGCGGTCCCGGTGTTCGTGGACTGCCGGCCCGACACCCTGAACCTGGACGAGCGGCTCGTAGAAGCGGCGGTGACGGAACGGACGAAGGCCATCGTCGTCGTCCACTACGCGGGTGTCGCCTGCGAGATGGACGCGATCGGCGAGGTCGCACGGCGCCACGGTCTCACCGTGATCGAGGACAACGCCCACGGTCTGGGCGGGTCCTACAAGGGTCGGCCTCTCGGATCGTTCGGCCGCATGGCCACTCAGAGCTTTCACGCGACGAAGAACATCCAGTGCGGCGAGGGCGGCGCACTGATCCTGAACGACCCGGAGCTCGTCGTGCGCGCCGAGGTGATCCGGGAGAAGGGGACCAACCGCAGCCAGTTCTTCCGGGGGCAGGTCGACAAGTACCGCTGGGTCGACATCGGCTCCAGTTACCTGCCCTCCGACCTCCTGGCCGCGCAGCTGACGGCGCAACTGGAGTCGTTCGACGCGATCCAGGCACGCCGGCACGCCGTGTGGAACGCCTACCACGGAGGGCTGGCGGACTGGGCGGCGGCCAACGAGGTTTCGCAGCCGGTGGTTCCCGATGAGTGCGCGCACCCCGCGCACCTGTACTACCTCCTCCTGCCCGACCTGGCGAACCGGCAGGCGTTGATCGCGCACCTCGCGGAGCGCGGCGTCCAGGCCACCTTCCACTACCAGTCGTTGCACGCCGCTCCGGCCGGCGTGCGGTACGGCCGTCCGGGACCTGCGGGATGCCCTGTCACCGAGCAGATGGCCGATCGCCTGGTACGGCTTCCCCTGTTCGCGGACCTGAGTGAATCCGATACGGCGCGCGTGCTCGAAGCCGTCCGGGCGTACTCATGCCGCGTTCCTCAAAGTACGTAGAGTTCCTCAAAGTACGCAGACGAACCGGCGGCGTAGCCGCAGACAATCCGACGGCGCCCGTCCCCCGGCCCGGGCGCCCAGGCCGCCGGGGTTGCGCAGGAACCGGCCGGCGGCCCTGCGGACACCCGGCGGCGACGACCTCGCCCGCGCTCGTGCCCGCCGGCACACGCACCGTCCCCATCGTGCGTCAAACACACGCACCGTCCCCATCGTGCGTCAAAGTCAGCGAGGGGAGCCACTCGTCTGGGCCGGCACCTCCACGGCGGTCGACAGGTCCACTCTCTCCCGGATGACGTAGGTCGGCCTCCCCACGCCGCTTCCGTGGATGCGGCCTATGTACTCTCCGAGCACCCCGATGGATATCAGCTGAGCGGATGAGAAAATTGCGATCATCGAGGTGATCGTGGTGAATCCGGCGACCGTGGTGTCACCCGTGAGGAAGTGCCACAGGACCGCACCGGCCAGCAGAAATCCTATGAGCCCGACGAGAAATCCCAGATAGCTTGCCACGCGCAGAGGCGCAGTACTGTAACCGAGAAACATGTTCGCCGCATGCCGGAACAGCAGGCGGGCGGTGTAATTGGACCGTCCGAACCTGCGTTCGTCCATGTGCACGCTCACCGCGCCCACCCTGGTGGTGCTCCAGGAGAGAGCCACGTCGACGGAGATGTGCGATCCGGAGAGTTCTTGGAAGCCGTCACGCAGGCAGGTCCTGAAGGCACGGAAAGCGCTGACCTTCTGCGCGTTGCGGACCCCCAGGACGCAGGCCATGCTGGTTTTCACCGAACGTGACATGAAACTGCGCAGGAATCCGTGCTCTTCCTGGTGGGCGACACCGTAGACGAGGTCCAGACGATCACCCTCCAACGCCGAGATCAGGAGGGGGATCTGCTCCGGGAGGTGCTGGAGGTCGTCGTCCATCGTGACGACCACGTCGAATCGGGCTTCCCTGATGCCGGCGACCAGCGCGTTGTGCTGGCCGTAGTTACGGGAAAGGCGGATCGCCCGGACGGTGTCGATCTGGCGAGTCAGCGTTTTCGCGACCTTCCACGTGCCGTCGGGACTTCCGTCGACCACGAGAATGATTTCGTGCCGGACGGAGATGTCGCGTAACACCGGAACGAGTCTGGAAACCAGATCCGGAATCGTCTTCGCTGAGCGGTAGCACGGGATTACCACCGAGATATTCATGTGAATCTCCTGACCATTGGATTTGATCTCAGGGGTCCTGTACGATCCTCACGTTCCGCAGGATGACCGTTTCGATCACCATTGGAGATGCTGTCGAATGACCGAAATCGATGTGCAGGCCGTTCCTGTCGAGGCATCGGGGCCGCGAGTGCGCCCTTTCGCTTCGGTGCTCCTTGGACAGCGCATCACATACTTGATGGGTGGTGTCATGACAGTAGCGTTCTATTTAAGCTTCCTTGCCCTAGGGTTGATGGTTCTTGGGAACCGGGTTCCCTATCTTTTCCTGGTCGTGGCCAGCCATCTCGCCACCGTGGTGATCGTCTACCCCTGGTACCGGATCGCCGTCTTCCGCGCCGCCGGCGGCTCATGGATAGCCGGCTACTTGCGCTTCTACGCGGTTGGACTGGGATTTCTCGCGATGTCTCTGGTGGGACTCCCCGTCCTGGTGGAGCTCGTCGGCATGCAGGTCCTCGCCGCGCAGTTCGCCGTCATGGCGGTGAGCGCTCTGGGCGGCTATGCCGTTAATAAGTCGTGGACTTTCCGTGACCGGAGGAAGGTATAGCGTTGGTAATGGCTCGGTCGGCGGATCGCAAAACACGCGGACCGGGTCTTCCGTCCCCTCCCACAATCTGAACGGTGGTCGGTCGTTGCTGCCGATCACATTCCGGTGCAGAGGGGATGGAAAAGGTGAAAGCGCTCGTTCTGGCGGGCGGCAGAGGCACTAGGCTGCGTCCGCTGACCCATACCTCCGCCAAGCAACTGGTCCCCATCGCCAACAAACCAGTCCTTTACTACGGCCTCGAAGCGATCCGGGACGCCGGCATCACCAGTGTCGGGATCATCACCGGCGACACCGGCGCAGAGGTTCGCCAGGCGGTGGGAGACGGCTCGCGGTTCGGCCTCGACGTCACCTACATCTCCCAGGATGCTCCGCTCGGCCTGGCGCACTGCGTGCTGATCGCGAGGGAGTTCCTCGCAGACGACCCCTTCGTGATGTACCTCGGGGACAACTTCCTCGTCGGCGGCATCTCCGATCTGGTGGGCGCCTTCCGCCGCGGTGGATACGACGCGCAGATCCTGCTGACGAAGGTGGCCGAGCCCCAGTTCTACGGAGTCGCCGAGCTCGGCCCCGCAGGTGAGATCGTCGCCCTGCAGGAGAAGCCGGTCGATCCGCGGAGCGACCTGGCCATCGTGGGGGTGTACTCCTTCTCACCGGCCATCCACGAGGCGGTCCGGGCGATCAGGCCGTCCGCGCGGGGCGAACTGGAGATCACGGACGCGATCCAGTGGTTGATCGAAAGAGGACGCTCCGTGCAGTCGCACATGGTCTCCGGCTACTGGAAGGACACCGGACGGCTGCAGGACCTGCTGGAGTGCAACCGCATGGTCCTGGAAGCCGTCGAGCCCGCCAACAGGGGGACGGTCGACGGGCTGAGCGAGATAACCGGACGGGTGGTCATCGAACCCGGTGCCGTGGTGGAGAACTCGGTCCTGCGCGGCCCGGTCGTGGTGGGGGCCGACGCCAAGATCCAGTCTTCATACGTGGGCCCTTTCACCTCCATCGGGCCGCGTTGTGTCATCCAGGACGCAGAGGTCGAGTACTCGATCGTGCTCGACGACTCTTCCATCCACGGGATCTCGCGGCTCGCCCACTCGCTCATCGGCCGCAACGTCGAGGTGAGCCGCGCGGACGGAACGCCCAACACGTACGGGCTCATGGTCGGCGACCACAGCAGGATCCAGGTGCGTGCATGAGAGTCCTCGTCACCGGCGGAGCCGGGTTCATCGGCTCCCACTACGTGCGGTCGCTGCTGCAGGGCTCCTATCCAGGCTGGGAGGACGCCCGCGTGACGGTCTTCGACAAGCTCACCTACGCCGGGAACCTCGCCAACCTCGCCCCCGTGGCCGATCACCGTGGCTACACCTTCGTTCACGGGGACATCGCCGACGCCCGCCTCCTCGCGGAGGTCGTCCCCGGTCACGACGCGGTCGTGAACTTCGCCGCGGAGTCCCACGTCGACCGGTCCATCGCCGACGCGGGCGACTTCGTCACGGCGAACGTGCTCGGTACGCAGCGGCTGCTGCAGGCGGCGCTGGAGGCCGGGGTCCGCACGTTCGTCCAGGTGTCCACGGACGAGGTGTACGGCTCGATCGCCGAGGGTTCGTGGGACGAGTCGCAGCCGCTGCTGCCCAACTCGCCCTACGCGGCGGCGAAGGCCTCCGGCGACCTGTTCTGCCGGGCGTACGCCCGCACCCACGGGCTCGACGTCCGCATCACCCGCTGCTCCAACAACTACGGCCCGTACCAGTACCCCGAGAAGGTCATCCCGCTCTTCGTGACCAACCTGATCGACGGCCGCCGCGTCCCGCTCTACGGGGACGGCCGGAACGTCCGCGAGTGGCTGCACGTCGACGACCACTGCCGGGGCATCCAGCTCGTACTGGAGAAGGGCTGCCCCGGCGAGGTCTACAACATCGGCGGGGGCGTCGAGCTCACCAATTCGGAACTCACCGAGCGGCTGCTCGCACTCCTCGGCGCGGGCTGGGACATGGTCGTGCGCGTCCCCGACCGGCTCGGGCACGATCTGCGCTACTCCGTGGACAGCAGCAAGATCCGGTCGATCGGCTACGAGCCCCGGGTGGACTTCGGCGAAGGGCTGGCCGAGGTCGTGAAGTGGTACCGCGACCACCAGGAGTGGTGGCGACATGTCCGGCGGGCCACATCCGTGTCATCCGTACCTGAGCAGGGGGAGCAGTGGACGCATCCGACATCCAGCTGACCACGGCGGTGGAGGACCGTCACTGGTGGTACCGGGAACGCCGCGTCATCCTCGCCCGGGAGCTCCAGCGGATCGGCCGGCCGGGCCGGGCGGTGGACATCGGCGCGGCCGGCGGCGGGAACACCCGGGTGCTGATGGAGAAGGGCTGGGACGCGCTCGCGGTGGACTACTCCGAGGCGGGCGTCGAGATCGCCCGGGCCAGAGGAGTGAACGCGATCAGAGCCGACGCGAGGGACCTCCCGCTCGACTCCGGCGCGTTCGACCTGGCAGTGGCCCTCGACATGCTGGAGCACATCGACGAGGACCACCTCGCCGCCTCCGAGATCGCCCGGGTGCTGCGGCCCGGCGGGATCGCCCTGATCACGGTTCCCTGCGATATGGCGCTCTGGTCCGCCCACGACGAGGCGAGCGGCCACTACCGCCGCTACGACCGGCCGACCCTGACCGGTCTCATCGAGAAGGCCGGACTCGTCGTCGACGACCTCTGGAGCTGGAACGTCCTGCTGCGGCCCGTCGTCGCGCTGAGGAGGCGGAAGTCGACCGAGTGCGACGTGATCGACACTTCACCGCTGGTCAACGCGGTCCTGGCCTCGATAGTGAGGGCCGAGCGCTATCTGCCGGTCCGGTCGCTGCCCGGCGTGTCGTTGATGCTCCGCGCGCACCGTCCATGAGCGGGCCGCCCTCCGGTGATCCGGAGATGTCGTCGTCAGCGTTCCACACGAGGAGTCGGAGATGAAGAAGGTGGCCGATCCCGCCAGCAGGCTGGTCCGGCTGGAGGACGTCCTGGGATGTCCGGACTGCCATGGGCCGCTGTCGGATTCGCTGGAATGCCCCGGCTGCGGCGTATCCGGCTCCCGGAACGGGGCCCAGCTCAAGTTCGCCGGGTTCAGCGACACGGAGCTCCGCCAGGACCCCCTGAATCACGTGAAGGAGAGCGTCAAGCAGCGGTTCGGGTCTCTCTACCCCCTGGCCATCAGCCTGCTGTCGCCTGTGTACATGAGCGGGTCCGTACGGTCCTTCCTGCGGGGGTTCGACCTCGACCGCGAGCTGGTCGCGGACCTGGGCTGCGGGACGCAGCGGTACGACCCCCGCATGCTGTGCGTGGACGGAGGGTCCTACGCGAACGTGGACCTCATCGCGGACCTGTCCCGCCTGCCGCTGCGCGACGGCGTGCTGTCAGGCATCACCAGCATCGCCGTACTGGAGCACGTGCCCGACCCCGACGCCCACATCGCGGAGATGTGGCGCGTGCTCGCCCCGGGCGGAAGGCTGTTCTGCTACATGCCGTTCATCGTGCCGTTCCACGCGTCCCCCGACGACTACCAGCGCTACACGAAGGTGGGGCTGGAACGGCGCTTCCAGCGTTTCGAGGTGCTGGACGTCCGGGTGGGATGCGGGCCCACCTCCGGTCTGCTCTGGGTCCTCCAGGAATGGCTCGCGCTCGCCCTCTCCTTCGGCAGCGAACGGCTCTACCGGGCGTTCGTGCCGCTGATGTGGCTGCTCTCCCCACTGAAGATCCTGGACGTGGTGATGGCGCGTCATCCGGCGGCCTCCGTGATCGCGAGTGGGTTCGTCATCGAGGCCCGCAAGCCCGCCGTCCGGGAGTCCCGGCTGCTCGCGTGATGCGGCCGTGACGGGAGGCCGCCCGAGCAGGGGAGGCGGCCGGCGCGCCCGCCGGAAAGCCGCTTCCCGTCCCGGCACACGTGCCGGTGAAAGCGGCGAACGCATACTCCGTGTCCGTGCTCTGCAAGGGCTCTGCAAGGGCGACGCGGACAGGAACTCCGCCGACCTCGCCTCCTGGCCGGAACGCAGGCTGACCTCGGACGGCTGGTACGCGCGTGTCAACAACGGCGAGATCGATCCCGGCGTCCCACCGGGGGCCGGTGCGGGACGACCCGATCTCTGACCACTTCGCAGAGAGGCTTCCGCACGATGCACGTCCTGAAGCAGAAAAGCCCCCGTATGCAGGTTCGCCGCCTGCTCGACCGGACCCGCGCGGGAGCGGGAGGCGACCCGGCACCGGTGGGGGGAGAGGGCGGGACCGGGCCGGTCGTCCTGCTGGCGGTCGTGGCGCTCTGTTACGCCGCCGCCCAGCTTCTGCTGGTCACCCCCGGGGTCGCTTTCGGATACGACGAGGCGGTGTACGTCAGCCAGTTCTCCAACAACGAGAAGCCGATCAACTTCCACGCCTCCCGGGGCTGGGGAACGCCGTTCCTCGTCGCACCGGTAGTCATGATCACCGACTCGATCGAGATCCTCAGGGTGTACATGACAGCGGTGTCCGCCCTGGCGTTGTTCGGGGCGTTCCGCATCTGGCTCTCCGTGCGACGGGGATACGCCGCTCCGGTGGCGGCGGCGGTCTTCGGTGGCTGCTGGGTGACGGTGTTCTACGGCAATGAGATCATGCCCAACCTGTATACCGCGCTCGGCTCCGTGGCTCTCGTCGGCCTGGTGCTGCGCGTCGTCACCGCCGATGGCCGGGCGGGGCGGATCCCCTTGGTCATGATCACGCTCGTCGCGGCCGTCCTGCCGATGTTCCGCCTCTCTGACGCGCTGGTCGTCTCGGCCTCCCTCGCAGGGGCGACAGCCGTTCTCCTGTTCTCCCGGAGGCGCCGGCCGGCGTTCGCCGCGCTCGTCGCACTGGGCCTCGGCTCCGTGATCGGATTCGGGCAGTGGGTCGTGGAGGCGGTGCTGAAGTACGGCGGCGTGGTGCAACGGCTCGATGCGGCGACTCGGAGTTTCGGGGCGCCTCAGTGGCTCGTTGAGCACAACGTGAGGGCCCTGGACGGGCCGACGCTCTGCGTGACAGCCGAGAGCTGCGGTCCGGTTCCCGCGGGAGTGCTCGTATGGTTGGCGGGTACCGTCCTGTTCGCATCGGTGGGGCTGCCGGCGGGGTGGAGGCGGGGCCACCGGGTCACTGTCATCGTCCCGGCCGTCGTCGGCACGTGCATCGCGGGCGCCTATCTCTACTACCCCGGTCTCGTCGCCCCGCGGTACCTCCTGGCCGCATACGGGCTCTGGGCGATTGTCGTCGCAGAGGGATTCCTGGCCGTGCTCGCGGCCCTTCGCCGGCGGCTCCGGGCAGGATACGCGGTGGCGTGCGCCTGTCTGGTCATGGGCGGCTACCTGTTCCTGCAGACCGACTACCTGGTGGCGAACGTCACTCCGGTCAAGCCTGCCCGCGCCGGCATGAAACTCCTCGCGGAGAAGTTCAGGGACATCGGCTACCGGCATCCCTGTGTCGTGTACGGCTGGAATACGCCGCAGATCGCCCACTACCTCGATTGCGAGGCAATGGGTACGGGCAGCGGCCTGCCCCTTCCCGCTTCGTCGGAAGTCGTCCTGAAAAAAGCGAAGATGGGATACACGGTCATAGCGGTCTACCGGGGTGACGCGGACAAGACCGCCCCTGATCTCGCATCCTGGCCGGAGTATTGGTTGACCAGCGGCGGCTGGAACGCCCGTATCAACAACGGAAAGGCCGGTCCGCATCCGGTGGACTGCCGTCAGAACCCTTCCGGATGCTGAGGTCCTCGGCGTCGACCGGATAAACGGTGGATCATTATCCGACAAGTCCCATTCTGTTGCGGTGTGCGTCGGTCTCCGGTATCCCGACTCGACCGATCAATGGTACGGGCAAATTCGGGGTAAAGCCACGTCCGGTCGGGCAAGAATGTCGATATTTTTGTCCCGTCGTCGTCCGGTGATTTAAGATCGCGCGGGCGGCGGCAGGATTCCTTCATTTCTTTTCGGTCGTTCAGCCCTGCCGGGGATCGGGTTCATCGAATCAGAGGTGCGGGCGTGCTCGTGGAGGATGCGCGTGAGGAGTTTCCGGAGGCCCGCACCCGGCGGTGGCCTGGGACGCCGCATCGGGTTCGAGGAGTGTTCGGACCTGCTCGCGCGGCCGTCCGGCGACGCCTGGGCGGATCGAGACCGGGTGCCCGCGGGCCGGCCCTCGGCGGAATCGGGGACGAGGCGCTGCCGGAGCGGAACGACCGGCTGCTTCCCGCCCTCCCGCGTGAAAGTGCCGTCAGGGGACCGGCGGCGGGAGCGATCATCATATTCCCCTGCCAGGGAACGCTGACGGGAACGCCTCGTACCGCTCCTCCTCACCGGAGTGCCGATTGACTCCGGACAACCGGTGCGCCCGGATCGGTCCCGCCGGACCTGCGGCGGTCCTGCGGACTTCCGGACAGGAGGGATCGGTGGCAGCCGGAGTTCCCCGCGCGTGTTCACGCGCTCTCAAGTGACTCGCCGCGCGCATGCGCGCCGATCCGGGGGCTCTTGATTCGTTCTGCCCGGAGCCGGGTGGACGTGCTCGTGAAGGGGTTCGTGTGAAGGGTCTCCTCAGGGATTCACCCGGTTCTTTGGAATGTCATATCGGATTTGACGGACATCTGGGGTCTTGGCGCAGACGTACAGGGCGCCGATGGGACCGGTTCCGGTGTCTCCGGGATGTGGGCGGGCGGTAGGAGAACCGGTTCTCGGCCGAGCCCTTGGAGCCCTCCCCGTCGATCGGCGTGTACAGGAAGTGCAGGAAATACAAGGCATCCGGAGGCATGCATGTCATTGGAAGTGGTAAGAAGCCGGAAACGCATGGCGGTGATGCTCTACGCCGCGACCGCGCTGTCACTGGTGCTGGCCTACGGGCTCGGCGTGATCGAGCAGCGGTTCTTCACGTCCGCGGTCTCCGTGGTCGCCTTGTCGGCCGGTCTGCTGGCGTTCCTCCGAGTGGAGTCCTTCCTCAGGGACTACCGGAGGAATCTCAAGGAGCACCAGAGGAGCGCGAAGCAGACCAAGCAGGTGCGCGTCGAGCTGAATCACGTCAGAAGAAAGCTCGACGCGTTGGAGAGTGTGGAGAGGAAACGGCACGCCGAACAACTCGGAGCCGTGGAGAAGTCTACGGCCCGGTTGGAACGCGAGTTCGGGCTGGTGGACAGGAAATTCCGTGCCGTGGAACGCACTGTTCGCGACACTTATGCCCAGACCGAGGCGTTCGTCGACCTGCGGGCTCTCATCAGCCCCAGGGCACCGCTCCCGCCGCTCGTGAGCTGGGCGGTCTCCGCCGACGCGCTGCGCCCGATGATCGAATGGATCCTCCGGGCCGAGCCGAAGGTGATCGTGGAGTGCGGCAGCGGGTCGTCCAGCGTCTGGATGGGTTATGTGGCGGAGCGGACAGGGGCGACGATCATCGCGCTCGAACACGACCCGCGCTACGCGGAGGCTTCCCGGGCTCTCGTCGAGGCCCACGGCCTGTCGGAGGTCGTCGATGTGCGCCTCGCTCCGTTGCAGGAGTGGAGGAGCGGAGACGAGACCTGGCAGTGGTACTCACTCGACGCCCTGGAGGACCTGACGGAGATCGGCCTGCTCTTCATCGACGGGCCTCCCGGTGCCACGGGACCTCTCGCACGCTATCCCGCCCTTCCGCTTCTCCTGCCCCGTTGCGCCGACCAGGTTGCGATCTTCCTCGACGACACCGGGAGGGAGCAGGAGAGCGCGGTGAGCGACCGCTGGGCCGCGGAGTTCCCCGAACTGATCCGCTCTGACCACAGGAGGAACAAAGGGCTCGACGTGTTCGTCAGGAGCTCTGCATGAGTGCCTGGTCCACCGGTTCCGGCCTCTCTCTGGGCTGCCACATCGGGTTCGGGGGGGATCCCGAACCGCTGACACGGTTGATCAAGGGCACCGGCGGCGTCGACGGGGCCTGGACGGACCTGGACGGCGCGCCGACGGACCACCCGTTCGCGGCACCCGGTGCGGGACGCTTCGTCCTCGTGGCACGGACGCCCGCCGACCTGCGGCGAGCGGTCCCCATGGCGGGACTCCTGCCGCGCGCCCGTACGGTCACCGTGGTCATCTCGGAATATCCCGACTGGCGGAATCCGCCCGTGCCGGTCCTCGGCAATGCACGCGCCTGGAGCAACCTGCTCGAGGTCCGGATCCGCAGGGAGGAGGGCGGCTCATGGTGGGCCGAGGTGAGCTTCAGCGCGCCGGCGCCGGCAGGCGAAGTGCTGAGAGCGGTGTCCCGTGGCCTGACGGGCCGTTCACGGAGCGCCGCGGACACGCCGGTGGTCGCGCTGGCCGGTGTCGGAGCGTGTCACTGGCGTCCGGGGGATCCCAACGTCACGCTCGCCCCTCCGGCGGGTCCGATCCCCGAGAGACGGACGGCGCCTGGCTGCGACCTCTTCCTGAGAACGGTGGAGCCCGGTGCTCCGTCAAGCCCGGTGGACGACGTCCATCCGATCGATCGAGCCGAGCTCCTGCACGGCGCCGAGGATCGGTCCGGGGCGGAGCGCCGGACCGAGCCGGTTCCCCTGCTCGGTCCGGATGACCTTCCCCCGGTCGATGAGCTGTCGGTCTGCCCCATCGGCTTCGCTTCGGTTGCGGGAGGGCCCATCGGCGAACTCCGGGACGAGAGCGAAACCTACGAGATAGCCGTGCACGGTGATGTCATCGCCCGCATCGCGCCATCCGGCGCTCTCACGGAGATGGACGTCGCCCGGGTGCGGGGGCTTGCGGGTGTCGAGGTCGACCTCAAACGGGAGCGGCCGGCCTCCGTCGGCCTCGCCCGGGTCGTCTGCGGGCTGGCGGCCGCAGGCGTGCCTGTCTTGGCCGATCCCGGGCCGGTATGGCACCGGGTGCTGGGACCGGAACTGGCGGAGTTGATGAGCTGCTCCGGCCTGGAGGATCTGGCCGATCCGCTGGCTCGTGAACAGTTCAGCATCCGGTTGCGGCGATCGGCGCTGATGTTGCACGGGACGGGGCCCCGATGGCGGAGGCTCGCCCGGTCGCGGGACGTGCCGGTTCCGGAGCCGTCCCCGGTCTCGGTGATCCTGTGCACGCAGCGGCCGGAGATGGTGGGGTTCGCGCTGGAGCAGATCGGCCGGCAGCGAGGTGTGGATGTGGAAGTGGTCCTCTCCCTGCACGGGTTCCCCCGGAACCTGCCCGGTGTCGCGCGGGCGATCTCCTCGTACCAGGGGACGATCACGGTGGTCGAGGAGGACCGGGACCGGGTGTTCGGTGAGGTGCTCAACCGGGCTGTCCGACGGGCCCAGGGAACGTTCCTGGCCAAGATGGACGACGACGACTGGTACGGCCCGGACCATCTGTCGGACCTGCTGCTCGCCCAGCGCTATTCGAACGCCGACCTGGTGGGGGCCGCGTCCGAGTTCGTATATCTGGAACCCATCGACGTCACCATCCGCCGTGAGATCAAGACGGAGGTCTACACCAACCACGTGGCCGGCAGCTCCATGCTGGTCTCACGGGCGATGCTCGACGAGGCGGGCGGGTTCCGGCCGATCCCGCGCACCGTGGACGGCCAGTTGCTGGAGTCGGTCTCCTCCGCCGGAGGGCGGATCTATCGCACCCACGGTTTCAACTACATCGTCAGCCGGCGGCTCGTATCGGGACACACATGGCAGGAGCCGCTGACCACATTCTTGGGGAACTACGTTCGGCAATGGCGGGGGTTCTATGCCAATCCCCTGATGGAAACGGGCGGCTCCGAAGTAGGAGAAGGACATTCCTTCGCGAAAGGTAATGCCGCCGATAGAGAAGGACGGCAGTGATGCACATCCCGTTTACGAGCGCGGACACGGTAGAGACGCCTAAGCCGCTGATCCGGTTGAACGACTTCGGCTGCCTGACCCCACCGGAGCTGGGCTCCTGGTCACCTCGGCGCACCGTGAGCATCGTCATCCCGGCGTACCGGTGCGATGACACCCTTCAGCTCACTCTCGCGAGCCTGGCGGCACAGAGCTATCCGAGCCACCTGACCGAGGTCATCGTCGTCGACGACGGAGAGGAAGAGCCGCTCCGCCTCCCCGAGACGGTCCCCGAGAACACCCGTGTCATCCGTCCCCAGTCCGGCTGGGGCATCGCCAACGCCTTCCACAGCGGGGTGGCGGCGGCGGAAGGCGACGTCGTCCACCGGCTCGACGCGGACCTGGTGCTGTGCCGGGAACACGTCGAGGCGCAGATGCGATGGCATCATCTGGCCGACTACCTGGTGCTTCTGGGACGGCTTCGGTTCAACGACTACGTCCCTGGCAGCATGAGCGCCTCGGACGTGCACGCGGCCGTGGCTGCGGGGGCGATGGACGAACTCTTCGGTGAGGACGAGGGAGCCCCCCAGTGGACCGAGCAGGTGTGGGACAGGACCGGTGACCTCCGCCAGGCGGATCTGGGTGTCTTCCGGCTCCACGTCGGAGCGACGGTGTCCCTGCCGCGGCGGTTGTACTGGTCGGCGGGTGGCATGGACACCTCGCTGCTGCGCGGGTCGGACACCGAGATCGGCTATCGCCTGGCACAGGCCGGCGCGGTCTTCGTCGCCGATCGGGAGTCACACTGCCGCCACCTGGGCAGTTCCACGGTGATGCGCCGGCAGGACGAGGTCAAGCGGTACACCAAGCCCTTCATGGCCGAACGGATCCCCTACCGCCAGTACCGCCCGCCGAAGGTTTCCGGCCGGCAGTACCTCGTCCCCACCGTCGAGGCGGTGGTCGTCGCCGACGGCCAATCGCTGGAGGACGTACGGGCCACCGTCAACGGCCTTCTCCTGGGATGGATGTCCGACATCTCCGTCAGCCTTGTCGGTTCCTGGCACCTGCTCACCGACGGGCGCCATTCCCCGCTGGACGCCCCGCTGCTGGACCTCCGTCTCATCAGGGAGACCTATCGAGGGGAGAGCCGTGTTCGCTTCGTGGAGAAGGCCGCCGAGACGGCCTTCCCGACTCCCTTCCGGTTCACGTGCCCGGCGGGCTGGCTGCCCGGTCCGGATTCACTGGGACGACTTGTGAAGTTCGCCGACGACGGAGCGTTCGGTCTGGTCTGCCTGGCGCTGGACGAGAACGCGGACGCGGTGGTGAGGGCCCGATTGGAGCGGACCGCGGCCGTCCGGCGTGCCCAGATGCTCATCTCGCCGGGTGACGGTCTGGACGACATGATCCATGAGGTTTTCGGGACGGTCTGGGAGGACGGCCGGAAGTGGGGGATCCTTCCCGCCGGTGACGAGCGTCCCGTCTCCCCGGCTGCGCTCTCCGCGGAGGTCGAACGGTGGCGCCAGCGGGCGGAGAAGTGGGAGGACCGGGCACGGCGGTGGAAGAGGGAGGCACGGGAACAGCGGACGGGGCGGCCACGGTGGCGGATCGACGGCACATCGAGGCTCCTGCCCCGGGCTTTCGGGAAGGGACTGCGACTGGTCGGGATGGGCGGGTCCCGTCATCGATCGGTGGACGGGGAGACCGGGGCTTCAGCCGTGTCGGACGTCGGAGCCGCACCCCGCGCCCCTCAGCCGTGGGATGCGGAGCGGGGCGGCCCTCTCGGACAGAGGGGGTGAAGGATGCCCCTGATCAGTGTCATCGTGCCGATCTACAACGTCGAGCCCTACCTCCAGGCGTGCCTGGAGTCACTCGCGGCCCAGACCTGGCGTGACATCGAAGTCGTCATGGTCGACGACGGCTCGCCCGACGCCAGCGCCGAGATCGCCCAGAGGTACGCCGCGGACGACCCCCGTTTCCTGCTCGTCCGCCAGGCCAACCGCGGTCTCGGCGCGGCACGCAACGCGGGGCTGCGGCGGGCCTCCGGAGAGTTCGCCGCCTTCCTCGACAGCGACGACCTGCTGCCGTTGCACGCGCTGGAGACCATGGTGAGCAGCCTCCTGGAGACCGGCTCCGACCTCGTCGCCGGGAACGTTCAACGCTTCGGCGGGCGGGGAGTACGGCAGGCGCCGATGTACCGGGAGATCGCGGCCCGCCCGCTCCGGCGCACCCACGTCACCGAGCACCCCGTCCTGCTGCGGGACCGGCTGGTCACCAACAAGCTCTGGCGCCGTTCGTTCTGGGACGAGCACGGCATGGGCTTCCCCGAGGGGGTGCTCTACGAGGACATCGCGGTCGCCCTCCGGGCGCATTTCCTCGCCAAAACGGTGGACGTGCTGACCACCCCCGTCTACCTGTGGCGCGAGCGGGAGGGCGAGCAGCTCTCCATCACTCAGGACCGCGCGCAGGTCAAGGGCATCGAGGACCGGTTCACCGCCGTGCGGTCGGTACGCGGTTTCCTCCTCGGCGGCGACTACGCCGAGCACGTTCCCACCTGGGACCGTACCGTCCTCGACCACGACCTCCCGCTCTTCTTCCCGGCGCTCCAGCACGGTGACGACGCCTTCCGGCGGCGGTTCACGGAGCTCGCCGCGGCCTACCTCGACGAGGTCGACCCCGGCGTTCTCACCTCCATCCCCGCCACACGCCGCGTCCTGTGGCACCTGGTACGGCACGGCAGGATGGACGACGCGCTCGAACAGCTCGCCTGGGAGCGGACCGCCGAGCCGCAGGCCGTACGCCGGGGCACCCGTTACCACCTCGACACGCCGGTGCGCGACCTGCCCGCGGAGGCGACGCGCCTGCGCGGCGATCTCACCCTGCGGCAGCGGGTGGACGAGCTGCGCTGGGAGGACGGCCGCCTGGTGGTCGAGGGACGGGCCACCCTCCGTCACCTCCGCCCGTCCCAGCGGATCCATCAGCAGATATTCGCCTCCCTGGTCCAGCCGGACACCGGGCGGCAGATCCGTATACCGGTCGCAGCCGTGCAGGCGGGTTCGATCGGATATTCCCGTAACAGCCGTAAACGGCGTGACTGGGGAGGGTTCCGCCTCGTCATCGATCCGGCCCAGATCGGCGCCAAGAAGGCGTCGAGCTGGCATGTCGAGCTGATGGTGATCCACCGGGGCATGGTGCGGCGCGAGCGGTTGCGCGCGGGTGACGTCGAGAGCGTCCATGAGGTACGGCCGGGCATACGTCTGATCACGGAGCGGACCGGAGGCGACTTCACCCTCCGGGTGGAGCCGGAACGGCTGCGGCTCACCGGCCGGACGGTGACCGGCGGCCGGCTCCGGCTGACCGGGCACGCGCCCGGCGGCCTGGCCGCGCCTGTCCTCCAGCTCACCCGTGAACCCGGCGGATCCGTCCTGTCCTATCCGGTCCACAGCCGGGGCGGTTCCTTCCACGCCGAGCTCGATCTCCGGGACGTGCTGCCCCCGCGGGTGCCCCGGCTCGATCCTGCCTGTCAGGAGGCCGCGGCCCTGGACATGAGGGTGGAGTGGCGGATCCGGATCGTCGACGGCGAGGCGATGCCGATCGCCGACGGTCTTCCGGAGGCCCGGCACACGCAAGGCGACCGCGAGGTCGTCATGACCGCATCACCTGCCGGTGAGTTCGTGGTGCGGGTGCAGCCTCCGGCGGCCGTCCTGGAGCGCGCGGAATGGTCCGGCGATGCGCGGTTGCTGCTCGCCGGAGCGTTCGCCGGCGCCGACCGGGCGCCGGTCCGTCTCGTCGTGTCCTCCACCGACCGGCGCGACGAGCGGCTGTTCCCCGTCCACTGCGCGGGCACCCGTTTCGAGACCGTCCTCACTCCCGGCGCGGTCTCCTCCCTCGCCGGGACGCTCCCGCTGCCTGCGGGGAGGTACAGGCTGGCGCTCCGGGCGCCCGGCCGGGACTTCCCCCTGGAGGGCCACGGGAACGTACGGCACGGCACCGCCGCGCGAACGTTCGCGCTCGATGCGGACGAGACGGGGAAAATCCTGCTCACGGTCGGCGACGACCTGACGGACGAGGAACGCGGCGCCACGAACCAGCAGGAGCTGCGGACGACGCGCTACCCCGCGTGGCGGGAGGAACCGCTGCGGCAGGCCGTGCTGTTCGACAGCTACTCCGGCAGGCGGTTCTCCGACAACCCGAGGGCCGTCTACGAGGAACTGCGGCGCAGAGGCTCCGCCCTGGAGTTCCTGTGGGTGGTCAGGGACGGGCAGGTGGAGCTGCCCCCCGACGTGACCCCGGTCCGGTTCCACGGCAGGGAGCACTACGAGGCACTCGCCCGCTGCCGCTACGTCGTCACCAACACCCATTTGCCGTCCTGGTTCGAGCGCAGACAGGGACAGACGGTCCTGCAGACCTGGCACGGCTCCGTGGCGAAGCGAATCGGGTTCGACACGGAGGAGGTCTCACTCGCCGCGCCGGAGCTCCGCAGGCGACTGGCCAGGAAGATCGAGCAGTGGGACTACCTGCTCTCGCCCGGCCCCTGGTGCACACCGATCCTGACGAGTGCCTTCCGGTTCCGGGGGACGGTGCTGGAGGCCGGTCACCCGCGCAACGACGTGCTGGTCCGGCCGGGCGGGGAGGAACTGGCCGAGCGGGTCAGGGAACGGCTCGGCCTGCCGCCCGGGAGGAAAGCGGTGCTCTACGCCCCGACCCGACGCGGGGACGCGCTCGACGGCAGGAGCCGCGTCCGGTCCGGCCTCCGGCTGGACTTCGACCGGATGCGCGAGCGGCTCGGATCCGACCACGTGCTGCTGGTCCGTCGGCATCCCGACACCGCGGACGCGGTGTCCCGCGCCGACGGGGAGTTCGTCCTCGACGTGTCGGCCTATCCGGACGTCCGGGAGCTGTACCTGGCCGCCGACGTCCTCGTCACCGACTACTCCTCGGCCATGGCCGACTTCGCGGTGACCGGCCGCCCGATCCTCCTGTACGCCTACGACCTGGAGCACTACCGGGGCGAGGGCCGGGCCTTCTACCTCGACCTGGAGGCGGAGGCGCCGGGCCCCCTGCTCCGCACCACCGACGAGGTCATCGAGGCGCTCAGAGGGCTCGACGCGGTCGCCGCGGAGTACGCCGAGCGCTATGCCGCCTTCACCGCCAGGCACTGCCCCCTCGACGACGGGGGTGCCGCGGCGAGGGTCGTCGACCGGGTCTTCATCTGAGCAGACCGGACCCTCACCCGGGCCGGCCGGGTGTTCACCTGAATGGAAGGAGCGCTGGAATGAACATATTCGTGCTCGGCACCGGTCGTTGCGGGACGACGACGTTCATCCGTGCCTGCGAGCATCTCGACAACTTCACCGCAGGGCACGAGACGCTGTCGCAGATGTGCGGTGAGGACCGGTTCGCGTACCCGGGACGGCACATCGAGGCCGACAACCGTCTCTCCTGGTTCCTCGGGCAACTGGCCCTGCGCTACGACGGCCGGGACGTGCTCTACGTGCACCTGCGCCGTGACCCCGAAGCGGTCGTGTCGAGCTTCCTGAAGCGCTGGGACAGCACCTACCGCGCATCGATCATGCGCTCCTACGCGCACGGGCTCCTCCAGAGGGCGAGCGACTGGCCCGAGCGGGAGCGCGCCCTCGTGTGCCGGTCCTACGTCGACACGGTGACGGCCAACATCGAGGAGTTCCTCCGTCACCGGGACTCGACGACGATGTGGCTGGAAGAGGCCGACTGGGCCTTCCCCGGGTTCCTGGACCGGATCGGGGCGGTGGGAGACCTGGAGGCGGCGCGGGCCGAGTGGAGGGTCCAGCACAACGCTTCGGTGTAGCGGAGGGCCCGCCGGCCTCCGCTGCGCCGCCTCACCGCCGCCTCACCGCCGCCGGGGTCACCGCCGGTGCCTTCGGCCGAGGGGTGAGGGAAGGGACATTCCCGGCACCGAGCTGTAAACCGGAACGCGCTGAAGCATCATGAGCTCCCCAAACCGAGAGGGGGGACATCCGCCGAGGGTCAAGAAGTGGAAAGGAGACCTTCCGGTAGTTACAGAGAGTCAATGCGGGAGGGCCGGCCGTCGCCATGCTGGCAGCTATGAGGGCCTATTCGCTGGACGACGTCCGTGCCACCTGCAAAGCCAAAGACTCCTGGTGGACCGTTTTCCTGGTCGACCCGGTGGCGTGCCGGATCACGCTGCTGGTGGCCAACCACACGGCCATCACACCCAACGGGCTCTCCCGTTTCTCGCTCATTCTCGGTACGGCCTCGGCGGTCTGGTTCGCGGCGGGACAGCTCGCGGCGGGGGCCGCGCTGTTCTACCTGAGCTTCATGGTCGACTGCATGGACGGGAAGATCGCCCGGCTCAAGGGGACCGGGACCGTCTTCGGTCTCTGGATCGACTACGTGGGCGACCGGATCCGGGTGGTCTGCTGCTCGGTCGGGCTGGCGTTCGGCCAGTACGCGGCCACCGGTGAACTGGTCTACATCCTGCTCGGCACGGGGGTCGCCGTGCTGGACCTCTTCCGCTACGTGAACGCCCCGCAGATGAAGCGGGTGCGCGACGCGGTCAGGGAGAGCTGGCCGGCGCACGAGGCCGCGGCGGCTCCGGGGGAGGTCTCGGTGACCCGCGCGGAGGTCTCCGCGGTGCTCGCGGAGGCCACCTCGCTGATCGAGGCCTCGGCGGCCTCCCGGACGCGGGGCCTGCGGGGGCTGCTCGGGGGATACCGTCTGATCGGCCCCTTCCTCGCCCGCTACCGGGTCCGCACCCATCTGGTGAGCGGCATCGAGTTCCACGCCGCGGTCTTCGTGGTGGCGCCGCTGCTCGGCAGCCGGGCGCTGCTGCCCGTCTCGACCGCCGCCGGCGCCCTGCTCCTGCTGAACGAGGTCTACCTGATCTACCGGTTGTGGCGGTTCACCCGGATGCCCGCGCCCGCCGTGCCCGCCGCGCCGGCTCCGCACGACGCGCAGCGCGTACCCGCCTGACCGGTACGGCGCGTCCCGCCTGACCGGCGCCCTGCGACCGGCACACCTTCTGATCGATTTCTCCACGGGGGTTCGTTGTGATGCAGTCCGACCGGCCGATCTTCGTCATCGGCTGCCCGCGCTCCGGCACCACCATGCTGCAGCTGATGTTGCACGCCCACCCGCGCATCGCCATCCCGCCGGAGACCCGGTTCATGGTCGCGGCCTACCAGCGGCGGCGGCGTTTCGGCGACCTGGCCGACCCGGCCCGCCGGCGCGAGTTCGCCGAGTGGCTGGTGGGGCGGCGGCAGAACCGGTTCCAGGACCTGGGGCTGGACGCCGCCGAGGTGACCGAGCAGATCGTCACCGGCCCGCCGACGCTCGGCTCGGCGCTGGGCATCGTGCTGCGCGCCTACGCGGCCCGGTTCGGCAAGCCGCGCTGGGGCGACAAGCGGCCGTCGTACTTCAAGAGCGTGGACGTGCTGCTCCGGCTCTTCCCGGACGCCCAGTTCGTCCACCTGATCAGGGACGGCCGCGACTGCGTGGCCTCGCTGAAGGAGATGCCCTGGTACAACAAGGAGATCTACCATGCGATCTCCGTCTGGGCCGAGGCGATCGACTTCGCCCGCCGCCGCGCCGCCAAGCTCCCTGCGGGCAGCTACCACGAGATGCGCTACGAGAACCTCACGGCCCACCCCGAGGCCGAGCTCGCCCGGCTGTGCGCGTTCCTCGGCGAGGAGTACGACCCGGCGATGTGCGAGCCGAGCCGGGTGGCGGGCGTCGCCGTACCGGAGCACAAGACCTGGCACAGCAACACCCACGGCGAGGTGACCACCGCCCGGTCCGGCTCGTGGAAGTCGCGGCTGGAGCCGTGGGAGGCCTCGTTGTGCGAGACCGTCCTCGCCGACCGGCTCCAGGCCTACGGCTACGAGCTCGGCGGAACCCCCAAGGCCGAGCGCTCGCACATCCTCGCCTACGAGCACACCGCGGCCAAGCGGAAGCTGTCCAGAACCAAGCGGGCCACCCTCGACCGGCTGATACGGCTCCGCGAGCCCAACCCGCTGGCGGCCAGGCTCACCGCCGAGGAGCTGAAGCTGGCCGGGATCCCGGTCCGCCGCGACGAGTCCGTCCTCGCCGGAACACGCTGAACCCACCGGAACGGTCGTGGCGCACCGGCCCGGGATGGTCAAGAACTGGCATGGAGACCTTCCGTTAGTTACAGACAGTCAATGCCGGTGGGTGTGGTGTCGCCATCCTGGCCTGTATGAGGGCCTACTCGTTGGACGACGTTCACGCGACGCGCAAGCAGAGAGATTCGTGGTGGACGGTCTTCCTGGTCGATCCGGTGGCGTGCCGGCTCACCGTGCACGTCGCCAACCACACGGCCGTCACGCCCAACGGCCTCACCTGCCTCTCGTTGGCGCTCGGCCTGGGGGCGGCGGTCTGGTTCGCGGCGGGACAGCTCGTGGCGGGGGCCGCGCTGTTCTACCTGAGCTTCATGGTCGACTGCATGGACGGGAAGATCGCCCGGCTCAAGGGGACCGGGACCGTCTTCGGTCTCTGGATCGACTTCGTGGGCGACCGGATCCGGGAGATCTGCTGCGCGACCGGCCTGGCGTTCGGCCAGTACGCGGCCACCGGGGACCTCTCCTACATCCTGCTCGGCGCCGGGGTGACGGTGCTGGACCTCTTCCGCTACGTGAACGCCCCGCAGATGAGGCGGGTGCGCGAGGCGGTCAGGGAGAACCGGCTCCCGCGTGACGCCGCGGAGACGGGGGCCATCACGCCGGCCGGGGCGTCGCTGGAGGACTCCATCGAGTCGCAGGTCGGGGAGGACCCCACCGTCCAGCCCCCCTGGGGCGCCCGGCAGGTGCTGCGGAGATACCGGAGGCTCGGCCGGGCACTCGGCCGCCATCGGGTCCGCCCGCACCTGATGAGCGGCATCGAGTTCCACGCCGCGGTCTTCGTGGTGGCGCCGCTGCTCGGCAGCCGGGCGCTGCTGCCCGTCTCGACCGCCGCCGGCGCCCTGCTCCTGCTGAACGAGATCTTCCTGATCTACCTGCTGTGGTTGTACACCCGGACGGCGGCGCCCGCCGCGCCGATCCCGTCCGCCGCCCCGCGCCTGCCTGCCTGACCGGCCCGCCGCGACCGGCACACCTGTCTGATCGATTTCTCCACGGGGGTTCGTTGTAATGCAGTCCGACCGGCCGATCTTCGTCATCGGCTGCCCGCGCTCCGGCACCACCATGCTGCAGCTGATGCTCCACTCGCACCCGCGCATCGCGGTGCCGCCGGAGACCCGCTTCCTGGTGCCCGGCTACTACCGCAGGTTCGGCTTCGGCGACCTGCGGGAGGAGGCCAACCGGCGTCGGCTGGGTCAGTGGATCGTGAGCGACAAGGACACCAAGTTCAAGGAGCTCAAGCTGGACGGGGACCGGTTCGTCGAGGATGTCGTCGCCGGGCCGCCCACCCTCGGCTCGGCGATCGGCATCGCCTTCCGGTCCTATGCCGAGCAGTACGGCAAGGCCCGCTGGGGTGACAAGCGGCCGAGCTACTACCACTACGTGGACCTCATCCTGCGGCTGTTCCCCGACGCCCAGTTCATCCACCTGATCAGGGACGGCCGGGACTGCGTGGCCTCGCTGAAGGAGATGCCCTGGTACGGCAAGGACGTCTTCCACGCGGTGAACAACTGGGCCGAGGCCATCGACTTCGGCCGCCGCCACGCCAAGCGGCTGCCGGCCGACAGCTACTACGAGCTGCGCTACGAGGACCTCACCGCCTCCCCGGAGACCGAGCTCGCCAAGCTGTGCGCGTTCCTCGGCGAGGAGTACGACCCCGCGATGAGCGAGCCGAGCCACGTGGCGAAGATGGCGATCCCGCAGCACAAGGTCTGGCACAGCAACACCCACGGCGAGGTGACCACCGCCCGGTCCGGCTCGTGGAAGTCGCGGCTGGAGCCGTGGGAGATCTCGCTGTGCGAGACCGTGCTCGCCGAGCGGCTGGAATCCTTCGGCTACGAGCTGACCGGTGCGCCCGAGGCGAAGAAGGCCCACGCCGCGGAGGTGGCCAGGGTCGCGGCCAAACGGCGGGCGGCCCGCCGGCGCAAGGACCTGAGGGACCGGATCAACCGGTTGCGTGAGCCCGGCCCGGTGGCCGCGCAACTGACCACCGGGCAGCTGGGCGAGCTGGTGAAGGCCTGACGATGCAGTCCGACCGCCCGATCTTCATCGTGGGCTGCCCCCGCTCCGGGACGACGCTGCTCCAGCTCATGACGCACGCCCACCCGCGCATCGCCATCCCGCCGGAGACCCGGTTCATGGTCGCGGCCTACCAGCGGCGGCTGCGCTTCGGCGACCTGGCCGACCCGATCTGCCGGCGCGAGCTCGCCGAGTGGGTCGTCGGCCGCAGGCAGCACCGGTTCCAGGACCTGGGGCTGGACGCCGCCGAGGTGGCCAGGGAGATCGCCACCGGCCCGCCCACGCTCGGCTCGGCGCTGGGCATCGTGCTGCGCGCCTACGCGGCCCGGTTCGGCAAGCCGCGCTGGGGCGACAAGCGGCCGGGGTACTTCCAGAGCGCGGACGTGCTGCTCCGGCTCTTCCCGGACGCCCAGTTCGTCCACCTGATCAGGGACGGCCGCGACTGCGTGGCCTCGCTGAAGGAGATGCCCTGGCACACCGGGAACGTCTACAGCGCGATCTCCGTCTGGGCCGAGGCGATCGACTTCGCCCGGTACGGCGCGCCCCGGCTTCCCGAGGACAGCTACCACGAGCTGCGGTACGAGGACCTGACCCGCGATCCGGAGACGTCGCTGCGCGGGCTGTGCGACTTCCTCGGGGAGGAGTACGACCCGGCGATGTGCGAGCCGGACCGGGTGGCGGGCGTCGCCGTGCCCGCCCGCAAGACCTGGCACAAGCGCACCCACGACAAGGTGACGACCACCCGGTCCGGCTCGTGGAAGTCGCGGCTGTCCCCGCAGGAGATCTCGCTGTGCGAGACCGTGCTCGCCGAGCGGCTGGAGTCCTTCGGCTACGAGCTCAGCGGGGCCCCGAAGGCCGAGCGCTCGCAGATCATCGCCTACGAGCACACCGCGGCCAAGCGGAAGCTGGCGCGGGCCAAGCGGGTCGCCTTCGACCGGCTGGTACGGCTCCGCGAGCCGAACCCCCTGGCGGCCAGGCTCACCAGCGGGGAGTTAGAGCTGGCGGGCATCCCCGTGCCCCGCCGCGAGCAGCCGGTCCCCGTCAGCGGGTCCGTCAGCGGGTGACGTTCTCGAAGAGCGCCTCCCAGCGGTCCAGGACCCGCTCCAGCCTGAACTCCCGGGCATGCGCGCGGGCGGCGGCTCCCAGCCGCCGCCGCTCGCGCACCGAGCCCATCAGCCCGGCCAGCGCCGCCGCGAACGCGTCCACGTCGGCCGGGGGAGCCAGCAGCCCGGTCTCCCCGTCGAGGACCAGGGAGCGCACCCCGCCCGACACGTCGAACGCCACCGACGGCACGCCGTACGAGGCGGCCTCCCCGACCACCAGCGGCAGCCCTTCGTGCTCGCTGGACAGGCCCAGCACCGACCCGGAGAGGTACTCGCGTCCCATCTCCGCCGCGGGGACCGCCCCCCGGAACACCACCCGGTCCGCCACCCCGCAGGCCAGCGCGTGCGCACGCAGCCGCTCCCGCTCGTCGCCCTCGCCGATCAGGTGCAGCTCCCAGCTCTCCGCCGCGTCCCGGCAGGCCAGGGCGAAGGCCGAGATCAGCCGGTCGAACCGCTTGACCCCCTCCAGCCTGCCGACTCCGAGCACCCGGTGACCGGTCAGTCCGGCCGCCCGTGAAGGCCAGTCCGGCAGCGGGTTCGGCAGGGACCAGACGTTGGGCAGCAGCGCGTGCTCCGAGAACAGCCACGCGTCGTCCTCGCTGACGAACACCGCCTTCTCCAGCCCGCCGTAATGCCCGCGGACCGACCCGAGGTGCCAGGAGCCCCGCGCGTGCTGGTAGGAGCCGTGGTACTGGCCGATCGGGAGCAGGTGCCCGGGCAGCAGGCTCTTCAGCCGCGTGACCACGCCAGGTGAGGTCATCACCGCGAAGCCCGGAGCCAGCCGGTCGAACAGCTCCCCGAGCCGCCGTCGCTCACGCCGCATGGCCGGCCCGGAGACCTTCCCCATGAGCGTCCGGTGGATCACGTGGCGGTGGTAGGCGGGCCGCTCCACGTAACGGAACGGGCGTTCCGCCCGGTGCAGCCCCACCACGTGCACGTCGTGCCCCCGACCGGCGAGACCCTGGGCCACGGTGTGCGTGACCCGCTGGATCCCGCCCAGGGTGTCGGCGTCCATACAGGCGAACAGGACTGTGCTCATGGGTCGCTCACGCCTCCTCACTCACTCCGCGGACGGTCTCGTGCCTCGGCCTGCCGCTGTGTTCGCTGCGTCGGGTTCGCTCCCGGCTCCCCACCCGACCGGGGCTCACCGCAGCCATCCCGGTACGGCCAACCGGACCGCGTGCCGCGCGGCGGGCGGGCGGTGCCGCTCCGGGGTCCGGCCTCCCACCGGGCCGAAGAAGGCGTCCACCACCCGGGCGCTGGCATGCCCCTTCTCGTCGGCGCACCACATCGCGCGGAACGCGGCGTACTTGGCGGTGAACGAGGCGGCCAGGCCGTCGAGGTCGCGCAGCGCGTAGACGAGCTCCTCGGTGGTGGTCAGGCAGGGGCCCGGAGCGATCGTGGGCAGGTCGTGGTAGACGCCCCGCTCCACCCTGCGGTACTCGTCCCAGTCGTCGATGAGGAAGAGCATCGGCTTGCCGGTGACCGCGTAGTCGCACATCACCGAGGAGTAGTCGGTCAGCAGCGCGTCCGAGGCGAGCATCAGATCGTTGATCTCCGGATACGACCCGGCCGGACGGACGAAGTGGCGCAGGTGCTGGGGCACCCGGTAGCGCTCGACCGGGTGCGGGCGCAGGACGACCACCCACTCCCCGGCGAGGGCCTCCGCCATCATCTCCAGGTCGGCCCGGATCGACTGGCCGGAGCACTTCGCCTGGTCCCGGTAGGTCGGGGCGTAGAGCAGCACCTTGCGGCCCGGCGGGATCTCCAGGCGGTCCTTCACCCGCGCGACGGCGGCGAGATCACCGTGAACGAGCACATCGCAGCGGGGCGAACCATAGCGGAGCACCGGGCCGGTGTACTCGTTGGACGGGACGAAGATCCGCTCGAACTCGGCGCTCGGCGCGACCAGCGCGTCCCAGCGCGCCACGGCCGCCCGCCACTGCGCGCGCGGTCCGGGGAAGTCGGAGCGCAGGTCCGGCGAGTTGAAGCCGATCGACTTGATGCCCTGGCCGTGCCAGGTCTGCAGGTAGCGCGTCCGCGGAGGCTTGGGGTAGTCCAGCGGCAGGCCGTGGCTGTCCACCCAGTAGCCCGCCCGGGCCATCGTCCAGATGTACCGCCAGCTCATCCGGCGCACGAGCGGGGCGTCGGCGGGGAAGTTCCGGCGCCTCTTCGCGACCGACCAGACCATGCGGAGCGGGGCGCCGCGCCGCTTCAGCTCCTCGTAGACGTAGCGGGGACTGCCGGTGTAGCCGGCGCCGACGTCGGATTCGAACAGGGCGAGGTCCCTGCGGGGCGGCACGACCTTGATCAGTCCTTTGTAGACCCGGAGCTTCAGTCCGGGGGTGCTCAGCCTCCTGACGAGCCCGGCCCTGGCCCGCACCAGCCTGGGCACCCGGCGCAACAGGCCCTCCCGCCGCCAGCACAGCCGCAGGACCGCGGCCGATCCCTCGGCCCGCACCGTGACCGTGTGCCAGGGGACGGGCGCGACGACCGGTTCGGCGGCCGGATCCACCAGCAGCAGGTCGGAGGTGACCCGGCCGTCGGGGCGGACGATCGCGATCCTCGGGTCATAGCGGCCGTCGAAGCCGAGACGGCCGTGCCTGAGCCCGGCGAGGTCGACCGTGGCCTCGCTGAGCAGACTGCCGTCGGGCTGCTCGCGGGGCGCCAGCCGTACCCGGTGGGACCTGAACTCCAGGAACGCGGTCCAGCCCGGGTTGGCGGCGAGGACGCCGAACGGGTCGTAGGTCCTGATCGACAGGGTGAGCCTCGTCCCGTCGCAGGTGAAGGAGGCCTCGTGCCTGAGCCGGGCCGCGGTGTAGGGCAGCTCGGCCAGCCGGAGCGAAGTGATCTCCATCCTCCGGTCCGGGACGGTGCCCCAGTAAGTGCGCCCGCCCTCCCGTACGGCGGAGCGCGGCACGGCCCTCGGCCCGTTGAGGGACCGGGCGGCCACGATCAGCTCGTCGACCCGTCCGTCGAGGATCAGCGTGCAACAGACCCGCAGGACGGGGTCGATCCGGTCGAAGACGGCGGGATCGACCCCGGCCAGGTACGGCCGGACGACGGAGACGAACTCCGCCGCCCAGGCCCGGTCCCGCGAGGGCAGCGGATTGAGGTAGACCCGCAGGTCCTGGCGGAGGAACCGGTGCTGGCGCTCGGGGACCAGGTGACCGCAGCCGCGCTCCCGGAGGATCTCGTCGCTGATGTGCGCCGCCCTGATCCGCTGCCGGGCGTTGTGCATCTCGCGGAAGCGGAGCGAGATCGACAGGCGGCCGTCTCCCGTGTCCCGGGCACGGTGCCAGAGGTAGACGGTCCACGGGACCACCGCGAACCGGCGGGCGGCGCAGTACAGCTTCGCGGTGAAGACGTGATCCTCGAAGTGCATGTCCTCGCGGAACGGGATCCGCCGCAGCAGCTCGGTCCGGTAGAGCTTGTTGGTGGCGAAGGAGTCGAGGAACATCCGAGGGTCCTCGGCGATCCCCTCGACTGTCCTGCGCCGGGCGAACAGCTCCGGGTAGTAGCGGTTGCTCTTCCGGCTCGCCTCGTAGAACCGGGTGATCTGCCCGGTGACGAAGTCTGCGCCGGTCCGCTCGATCTCCAGGAGCATGCTCTTGCAGGCGTGCATGCTGAGCCGGTCGTCGCTGTCGAGGAACATGGCGTACGGCGCGCGGGCGGTGGCCACCCCGGCGTTGCGCGGCGCTCCGCATCCGCCGCTGTTGCCCTCCATGCGCAGGTAGCGGACCCGCTGGTCGCCTTCCTGGAGCTCACGGACGACCTGCTCGGTGTCGTCGGTGCTCGCGTCGTCCACGACGATCACTTCGAGGTTCCGCAACGACTGGTCGAGCACCGATCGCACGGCTCTCGGAAGCCGCGCGGCGTCGTTGTAGGTAATGACGATCACACTGCATTCGGGTGCATTGATCACCCTATGCACCATTCCCGTGATTAGATGGAGGATTGTCTTTTTTATTGAGTGATGGCCCATTTTTTATGTTTGTGGTTGATCGGTCGTCCTCCGGCCACACCCTCCCATCTCGTCCCATCGCTCTCTGTAGCATTCATCTCACGGACCGGGCTCCGGGCGGGGAGTTCCGGGAGGGGAGGGTGGATGCCGCAAACGGAACGTGAGGCGGCGCTGGTGGCGCTACTCGACGACATCACACCGGTGGTCAGCGCCGCCGACGAGCTCGAACCGGCGGCGCGGGCGGCGGTGGCGGCGGTGTGCGAGCTGACCGGATGGCCGCTGGGCCACCTGTGCGTGCCCGACGGCTCCGGTGGGGGGTTCGTCTCCTCCGGGGTGTGGGTGGGCGCCGAGGAGGAGTTCCCGGTGCTGCGCGAGGTGACCTCCCGCGCCAGGTTCAGGCCCGGGGTGGGCATCGTCGGCCGGGTCGCGGTCACCGGGGAGCCGGTGTGGTCCCTCGACGTGACCCGTGACCCTCTCTTCGTCCGGGCGCAGGAGGGGTTCGACCTCGGGGTGGGGGCGGCGTTCGCGTTCCCCGTCATGGTCGCCGGCAAGGTGGCGGCGGTGCTGGAGTTCTTCTCCCACGAGGTGACGCCGCCGGACGCGCCGCTGATGCGGGTGATGGCGAACCTGGGCCACCAGCTCGGGCGGGTGGTCGAGCGGCAGCAGGCTCAGCGGGCGATGGAGGCCGGCCGCCGGCGGCTGGAGCAGATGATCGAGACGTCGGTGGAGGCGTTCGTGGCGATGGACGCCTCCGGGCGCATCGCCGGCTGGAACGCCGCCGCCGAGCGCATGTTCCGTCTCTCGCGCGAGCAGGCGCTGGGCCGGCCGCTGGCCGACACGATCGTGCCGCCCCGCCACCGGGCCGCCCATCGGCAGGGCCTGGACCGCTTCCTCGCCACGGGACGGCCGAAGCTGCTCAACCAGCGGTTCGAGATCACCGCCTGGCGCTCCGACAACAGCGAGGAGTTCCCGGTCGAGCTGGTGATCTGGGCCGTCCGCGACCGTGGCGAGTGGGTGTTCAACGCCTTCCTGCACGACATCACCGACCGTCGCAACGCGGAAGAGGCGCTGCGGGTCGCCTACGAGCGGGAGCAGGCCACCGTCGCCCGGCTCCAGGAGCTCGACCAGGCCAAGAACGACTTCATCGACACCGTCTCACACGAGCTGCGCACCCCGCTGACCACCATCATCGGCTATCTGGAGATGCTCGCCGACGAGGGTCCGGTGCCCGGTCACTACGAGAGGATGCTGCACGCGATGGAGAACAACGCCATGCGGCTGCAGCATCTGGTCGACGACCTGCTGACCGTCAACACCGTGAACACCGGCGAGCTGGCCGTCGATCCCGTCCCCGTCCCGGTGCGGGAGCTCGTCGAGCAGGCCGTCGGGGCCGTCGCGGAGGAGGCGCGCGAGCACGGTTCCGTCGTCGAGGTGCGTGTCGGCCCCGACGGGCGGCGCGTCGACGCCGACCGCGATCATCTGGTGCGGGCGCTGAGCGCTCTGATCTCCAACGCGATCAAGTTCTCCCCGCCCGGCGCACCGGTCACCGTGCGTGCCTCCGCCGTCGGCGAGACGGTGTCGATCGAGGTCACCGACACAGGCCCCGGCATCCCCGCCGCCGAGCTTCCCCGGATCTTCGAGCACTTCTACCGGACCCGCTCGGCCACCGACCAGGCCGTCCAGGGCGCCGGCCTGGGCCTGACCATCGCCAGGTCCATCGTCGAAGCCCACGGCGGCACCCTGACCGCCGCCAGCGCCCCCGGGAGCGGCTCCACCTTCACCATCACCCTCCCCGTCCCGGCCCAGGGGGGACCCGGCAGGGAAGGTTCCTGACCCCGCGCGCCGCCGGCCGAGGGACCCGGTCAGCCGACGGGTCCCTCGGGGAGGAGGTCGGCGAGGTAGGCGTCGAGGTCGGGGCGGTCCGGCTCCAGCATGTGGCGGACCCAGGAGGAGCGCTCGTGCTCGATCGGCGGCAGCTCCCAGACGCAGCCGATCAGCGGCTTGGCGAGCTCGGCCCAGTGGGTGCGGTCCTCGTCGGGACTGCCGAGGAAGGGGATCCCGGCCGCCGCCGTACGGCAGTGCAGCACGTTGTCCCAGTACCAGCTGTAGGCGTTGAGGAAGACGCCGTCGGCCGTCTCATGGAGCACGGTGAAGGTCGCGGGCGGGGTGCCGTCGGGCTCGGGGAACAGGTCGGGCAGGAAGGCGTAGGCCGCCTTCTGCAGGGTCTCGTCGATCTCGGAACCGTCGAGGTTGACGTGGTAGCGCTTGACATGGCGACCGGCGATCACGACCGGGGCCGGAACGCGGAGCCGCTTGCGGTAGAAGGCCATGCCCGAACGGTAGGGCCGGGTCACTGCCGTCTGCTGTCAGTGGCCCGGGCGGTCTTCGCGCCCCGCGGAGCCGGAGGATCCCACCCGGACCGCCCTGGCAGCCGCCATCCGGCGGTGCGGTCAGCGGCGCAGGGCGCGGCGGAGCAGCCAGGCGAGCAGGGCGACGCCCAGCAGCGCGGCGGCCGGCAGGGCGGCCCGCCTGAGCAGCGGGACGCCCGCCACCTCCAGGAGGTCGAGGGCCTCCTCGTCGGGGGTCCGGGAGGTGCGGGCGGTGCCGGCCGGGTGGGCGTCCTGCCCGCGGATCTCCTCGATCGGGGCGACCTCGCGGGGCGAGGGGACCACGGTGAGGGAGGCCGGGGAGGTGGGCTCCGCCGAGGCGGGCTCCACGGACTCCGCCGGTTCCGTGGCCGCCGTGGGCCCGGACTCCACGGCGCTGAGAGAGGCGGACCCCGCGGCGGAGGGTTCGGCCGCGGTGCCGGGACTCTCCGCCAGCAGTTCGGACAGGTTCGCGGCGAACCTGTCGATCAGCTTGGCGCCGACCTCGGCCATCACGCCCCGGCCGAACTGGGCGGGGCGGCCGGTCACGTTGAAGGAGGTGCCGACGGTGACCCGGGTGTCCGCCCCCTCCGGGTGGAGGCGGGCGGTGACCGTGGCGCCGGCCGTGCCGGAGCCCCGCGCCTCCTTGCCGGATGCCTTGACGGTCAGGGCGTGCGCGTCCTTGTCCACGTCCTCGAACCTGGCCTCGCCCCGGTAGGTGACCGTGATCGGGCCGACCTTCACCTTCATCCGGCCGGTGAAGGAGTCGCCGTCGACGGTGTCGAGCACGGCCCCCGGCAGGCAGGGCGCGACCCGCTCGACGTCCAGGAGCACCGCCCAAGCCTGCTCGACCGGTACCGGAACCGTGAACTCGTGCTCGAACCGCATCGCCATCGATCCGCTCCTCTCGGCCGGTCGGACGGCCGGCCGTCCTCGCGCCACCGCTGTAGCTGTGACATTACGACCACTCACGGCGGCCTCGCCAGAGTGGAGGCCGGCCGGGAGACGGACGCCCGGCCGGCGGTTCCGCCTCAGGCGCCCGCCGCCCGCACCGCCCGGTAGGTCAGCACCCGGGCCAGGTGACGGCGGTAGTCCGGTCTGGCGTGCAGGTCCACCGGGGGCGCGGTGCCCTCGGCGGCCTCGCCGCAGGCGTCCCTGAGCGGGTCGCGGGAACCTCCTGCGGCGCCGTTCCCGTTCGGCCGGGCGGGGGTCACCCCGCGCAGCGCCGCCTCCACCGCCCGGGCCCGCACCGGCGTCGGGCCCATGTTGGTCAGGCCGATCCTGGCCTCCTCGATGCTCCCTCCGACGGTCCGTACGGCGGCCGCCACTCCGACGACCGCCCACGCCTGCGCGGTCCGGTGGAACTTCTCGTAGTGGAAGCCCCAGCCCTCGCCCAGCTTGGGCACCCGCACGCCGAGCAGCACCTCGCCCGGGCGCAGCGCCGGCTCCAGGTAGTCGACGAAGAACTCGGCCGCCGGGATCTCCCGCTCGCCCCCGGCCGATCTGGCGACGAACACGCAGTCCAGGGCGAGGGCGACGGCGGGCAGGTCACCGGCGGGGTCGGCGTGGGCGAGGGAGCCGCCGAAGGTGCCGCGGTGCCGTACCGCGGGGTCGGCGACCGTGGCGGCGGCCAGCGCGACCAGGGGGACGTGCCCGCGGACCACGGGGGAGCGCAGCACCTCGTCGTGCGTGGTGAGCGCGCCGATGAACACGTGGTCGCCGCGGTCCTCCACCCTGCGCAACCCGGGCAGCCGTCCGAGGTCCACCAGCGCGGCCGGGTAGGCCAGCCGCAGCCGCAGCAGCGGCAGCAGGGACTGGCCTCCGGCCAGGACCTTGGCCTCCTCGCCGGCGTCGTCGAGCACGTGGCAGGCCTCGTCCAGCGAGGCGGGCCGGATGTAGTCGAACGCCGCGGGGATCATCGCGCTCCTCCTTCGGGCTCGGTCGGGCCCGCCCATCCCGCCGCGGCGCCGTCTCCGCCGAGCGCCCGCCAGATCCGCTCGGGGGTGCAGGGCATCGCGACGTCGCGCACGCCGTACGGGCGCAGGGCGTCGACGATCGCGTTGACCACGGCCGGGGTGGAGGCGATCGTCCCGGCCTCGCCGACGCCCTTGACGCCGAGCGGGTTGCTGGTCGCGGGGGTCTCGGTCCGGTCGGTGACGAACTCCGGCAGGTCGGCGGCGGACGGGATCAGGTAGTCGGCCATCGTCGTGGTGAGCAGGTTGCCCTCGGTGTCGTAGACAGCCTCCTCGAACAGGGCCTGGGCGATGCCCTGCGCGATGCCGCCGTGCACCTGGCCCTCGACGATCAGCGGGTTCACCACGGAGCCCACGTCGTCCACGGCCACGTAGGAGCGGATCCTGACCGCACCCGTCTCGGTGTCCACCTCGACCGCGCACAGGTGGGTGCCGTGCGGGAAGGAGAAGTTCTCCGGGTCGAAGGTCGCGTCGGCGTCCAGCCGGGGTTCGAAGCCCTCCGGGAGGTCGTGCGCGGCGAAGGCGGCGAGCGCGAGCTCCTGGATGGTCCTGCCCTCGGAGGTGCCCCGGACCCGGAACTCCCCGGCGGCGAACTCGATGTCGCCGGGGGCGGCCTCCAGCAGGTGCGCGGCCAGGTTCCTGGCCTTGTCCCGCACCTTCTCGCAGGCCCGCAGTACGGCGACGCCGCCCACGACGAGCGAGCGCGAGCCGTAGGTGTCCATTCCCCGGGGCGCGATCGCGGTGTCGCCGTGCAGGACGGAGACGTCGTCGAACGGCACGCCCAGCGCGTCGGCCACGATCTGGCTCCAGGCGGTCTCGTGTCCCTGGCCGTGCGGGGAGGTGCCGGTGACGACCTCGACCTTGCCGGTGGGGAGCATCCGGACCGTGGCGTGTTCCCAGCCGCCCGCCCCGTAGCTGAGCGAGCCGAGCACCCGGGACGGGGCCAGGCCGCACATCTCGGTGTAGGTCGAGACGCCGATGCCGAGCTGGACGGGGTCGCGCCGGTCGCGCCGGTCGGCCTGCTCGGCGCGGAGCTTGTCGTAGCCGAACAGGGCCAGCGCCCGGTCGGTGGCGGCCTCGTAGTTGCCGGAGTCGTAGGTCAGCCCGGCGATCGTGGTGTAGGGGAACTCCTGATGGGTGATCCAGTTGCGGCGCCGTACCTCGATGGGGTCGAGGTTCAGCTCGTGGGCGAGCTCGTCGACGGCGCGCTCGATGGCAAACGTGGCCTCGGGGCGGCCCGCGCCCCGGTAGGCGTCGGTCGGCATCTTGGTGGTGAAGACGCCCGTGCAGGTGAAGTCGTAGGCGTCCATCTTGTAGATGCCGTTGTACATGAACGCGCCGAGGATCGGGATGCCCGGCGTGACCAGCATCAGGTAGGCGCCCATGTCGGCGAGCAGGTCCACCCGCACGCCCCGGATCCGCCCGTCCCGATCGGCCGCGACGGAGATCCGCTGGATCTGGTCGCGGCCGTGGTGCACGGTCATGTTGCCCTCGGAGCGGGACTCGGTCCACTTCACCGGCTTGCCGAGCCGGCGGGTCAGCAGCAGGCAGAGCACCTCCTCGGCGGTGACCTGGAGCTTCGAGCCGAAGCCGCCGCCCACGTCGGGGGCGATGACGCGGAGCCTGTGCTCGGGGATGCCGGTGGTCAGCGCCAGCATGACGCGCAGGACGTGCGGGATCTGCGTCGCGGAGTAGAGGGTGAAGGCGCCGCCGTCGGTGGTGGCCACGACCGCGCGGGGCTCCATCGCGGTGGGGATGAGCCGCTGCTGGACGTAAGTGCGGTCGATCACCACGGGGGCGTCGCGGAACGCCGCCTCGATGTCTCCCCCGGAGAACTTCCAGGTGAAGGCCTGGTTGCCGGTCTCGTGGACCTTCGGGCCGCCCTCGGCGAGCGCCTCGGTCATGTCGAGCACGGCCTCCAGCGGCTCGTAGTCGACCTCGATCGACTCCAGCGCGTCGGCGGCCCTGTAGCGGTCGGTGGCGACCACGCAGGCCACGGCCTCGCCGACGTAGCGGACCTCGTCCACCGCCATGGGCGGGTGGTCGGGGATGACGACGTCCTCGCTGACCGGCCAGGCGCACGGCAGCGAGCCCTGCTCCCCGGCGACGTCCCGCCCGCTGTAGGCGGCGACCACGCCGGGCTGGGCCCGCGCGGCGGAGACGTCGACCCGGGTGATCCGGGCATGTGCCATCGGGCTGCGCAGGAACGCCACGTACAGCATGCCCGGGAGCTGGATGTTGTCGGTCCACGTCGTCCGGCCGGTGATCAGCCGGGCGTCCTCCTTGCGCCTGCGGGCCCGGCCGACCTCGTGACCGCCGTCGGGGGCGCCGAGCCGGCCGCTCTCGGCGATCTGCCGGGCGACCAGGCCGGCGTCGAGTTGCTCCGTCATGAGGTGCGCACCTCCTCGCCGGACATCTCCTGCGCGCCGCGCCGTACCGCGCGGACGATGTTGCAGTAGCCCGTGCACCGGCACAGGTTGCCTTCCAGGCCCTGCCTGATGGCCTCCTCCGACGGGTCGGGATCGTCCCGCAGCAGGTCGATCGCGGCCATGACCATGCCCGGGGTGCAGTATCCGCACTGCAGCGCGTGCTCGGTGCGGAAGGCCTCCTGCATGGGGTGAAGTTCGCCGTCCCGGCCGAGACCCTCGATCGTGACGACGTCGCACTCGTCGGCCTGCACGGCCAGCACCGAGCAGCTCTTGGCGCTCCTGCCGTCGAGCATCACGGTGCAGGCGCCGCAGTTGCCGGTGTCGCAGCCGACAGGGGTGCCGGTCTTGCCGAGCCGGTCTCTCAGCAGGTGGACCAGGAGGAGGCGGGGTTCGACCTCCTCCTCGTAGCGGATGCCGTCGACGGTGACGGTGATTCGGGGCATACGTCCTCCAGGTGCACCCACGAGGGGATTGAGGAGAAGTGGGAGCCGGCTGATAAATGCGAACGTACGCCCCTGCTCACGCCGGTCAAGCCCTTGCTTCGAGGCTTTAGAGGCTTTCCCCCTCCCGTTCGGGTGGGCGGGAGGCCCCGCGGGAGGCGATCCGGTCCCCCGGCGCCCCGGGATCGTGGGAGCCGGAGGCCGGGTTGTGCCGGGAGTAGTCTCCGAACGTCCAGCGGAGCGGGATCGCCCCGCCGACGTGGACGACGCCGTCCACGTCGAACCCGACCAGCCGCTCGGCTCCGGGGACGCCGCGCGGGTCCCAGTCCACACGGGCCCGGCCGGTCAGGTGCAGCGCGTCGCCGCTCTCCCAGTCGGGGAAGAGCAGGCCGCAGCGCTCGTCCAGCTCCAGGTTGCCGAGTGTCATGTACATCATGTTCCCGGCGTACTCCGGCCAGACCAGCCGCCGCTCGCCGAGCACCCTGACGAATCCGGGGGTGCCGCCCCGGTGGGAGACGTCGGCGCCGAGCCCCTCGGCGCGGGTGGCGACGAAGAACGTGTCCGCGCGCTCGATCCGCGCGCGCTGCCCGGCGGTGAGCACCTCGCCGGTCCGCGCCCGGACGTTCGCCGGGACGAGCTCCTCGGTGATCGTCCTGGTCTGGATGTACTTGGGGCAGTTGGCATAGACCTGCTCGGTGCGGACGACGAGCCGGTCGCCGTCGCGGCGGGCCCGGCCGTTGACCCGCATCCGCCGCCGGGTGGCCGGTTCGATGGCGAGCATCCCGATCTCGTGCCCGCCGCCGGTCCCGGGCGCGCTGCCCTTCCCATGCCCGCCGCCCGTCCCGGCGGGCCCGGGAGCACGCTGACCGGGCCCGCCGAACACCCCCGCCAAAGGGTCGTGCGCGCCGGGCAGCGCGTCGATCACGACGGTCCGCTCGCCGTACGGCCGGGCGAATCCGGCGGGACCGGTCAGCGTGCTCGCCCAGACCCGTCCCGAGGCGTCGGCGGCCCCGACGACGAGCATGCGCTGCGCCCGCAGGAACTCGCCCGCCACCTCCGGGATCTCCGGACGGGTCCGCGCCGAGCCCAGTTCCCCGGCCCGTCTGACCCCGGCCCGCCGCTGGACCGCGACCTCTCCCGCGTGCGTCATGGCTTCTCCGTCCAGACTCTGCCGGTCTAGAAGAACCCGCAGGTGGGGGCGGCTCCCGCGGGGGCGAGGAGATCGCCGGCGCCGGTGGGCGCGTAGATCTCCAGCCGGATCCCGTCCGGGTCCTCGAAGAACACACCCCCGGAGGACGCCCCCTCGCCGTGCGCGACGACGCCGTCGTGGTGGATCGCGGCCCCGAGCTCCCGGATGACCGTCTCGGCGCGCCGCACCGCCTCGATGTCCGGGACCTGGAAGGAGAGGTGGTGCAGGCCGGGCAGGGCGGTGGCGAAGCGTCCCTCGCTCTGCTGCCAGAGGGTCAGCACGAGCGTGCCGTCGAGGCCGAGGAAGGCGTAGCGGCGGCCCTCCTCGCTCGACTCGCCGACGACCTCGAAGCCGAAGACCTCCCGGTAGAAGTCCCTGGACGTGTCGAGGTCGGAGACGTTGAGGCCCACGTGGCCGGTCTTGAAGGTCATCCGCCGCACTCCCATCATCATTTCTAACGGCTCAATCCGTTAGATGCTGAGAACAATCTAACGGATTGATTGGCTGTTTGCCGTTATAAATGTGTGATTTAGATCACTATGGATGGGTCCGGCTAGCTCAGGGCGGCGACGACCTCCCTGGCCGCCCCGGCGGCGCTCGCCGGGTTCTGGCCGGTCACCAGCCGCCCGTCGCGCACGACGTGCTCGGTGAAGTCGGGAGCCCCGGAGTGCAGGGCGCCGCGCTCGGCGAGGGTGCTCGCCAGCAGGAACGGCACCGTCCCGGCGAGGCCGGCCGCCGCCTCCTCGGAGTCGGTGAAGGCGGCCACCCGCTTGCCCGCGACCAGCAGGGAACCGTCGGAGAGCGTGACGTTCACCAGGGCGGACGGGCCGTGGCAGACCGCGGCCACCACTCCGCCGTTCTCGTAGACGGCGCGGGTCAGCGCCGCGACGTCCTTGTCGTCGGGGAAGTCCCACATGGTGCCGTGGCCGCCCGCGAAGAACACCGCGTCGTAGCGGGCCGGATCGACGTCCGCGACGCGCGGGGTGGAGCGCAGCCGCTCGCCGTACGTCTCCAGGAACTTCACCTGGGCGGGGTCGTCGGGGTCGTAGCCGTCCTGGGGCGGTTCGCCGCCCGCGATGCTCGCCAGGTCCATCTCGAACCCGGCGGAGTGGAAGACCTCCCAGGGGTGGGCGGCTTCCGAGACGTAGAAGCCGGTCGTCCGGCCGGTGTCGCCGAGTTGCCCGTGGCTGGTCAGGACGGTGAGGATGCGTTTCGTCATGACGTGAGGATCGCCTCTGACGAGCTATTGAAACAAATAACCGAACACCTCATCAGATATCAGGAATCTGATGGGAAAATCGATGTATGGCTGTGTCGCTGGATCTGTTCCGCACCTTCCTCGCCGTCTACCGGACGGGGTCCGTCACGGCCGCGGCGCACACCCTCGGGCTCTCCCAGCCGGCGGTGAGCGCCCAGGTCAGGACGCTGGAAGCGGTGCTGGAGAGCAAGCTGTTCGACCGGCTTCCCCGCGGGGTCGCCCCCACCTCCGCCGCCGAGGAACTGGCCCGGCGGCTCGCGGCCCCCCTGGACGCGCTGGAGGAGGCGGTCGGCGTCGGGCCGGGGCCGGAGGCGTTCACCCGCGCGGTCCACCTGGGCGGCCCCGCGGAGCTTCTCTCCACCCGCGTCGCGCGCGCGCTCGTCCCGCTGCTCGGCGAGGGCGTGAAGCTCCGCGTCGAGCTCGGCCTCGCCGACGACCTGCTCGACAGGCTCGCCGCCGGCACGCTCGACCTCGTCGTCTCCGCGGTCCGCCCCCGGCGGCGCGGGGTGCACGCGACGCCCCTGCTGGACGAGGAGTTCGTCCTGGTGGCCGCCCCCGCATGGGCCGGGCGCGCCGGGCTCCCCCCGACGGGCGGTCCGCCGGGGGCCGCGGAGGCCGGGGCGGGGGCCGCGCCGGTCGTCCCGCGGGTTCCGGAACCGGCCCGGCTGGCCGGGATCCCGGTGGTCGCCTACGCGGAGGACCTCCCGGTCATCCGGCGCTACTGGCGGACCGTCTTCGGGGCCCGTCCCGCGATGTCCGCCGTCCTCGTCATGCCCGACCTGCGCGGGGTGCTCGGGGCCGTCGCGGCGGGCGCGGGGATGTCGGTGCTGCCCCGCTACCTGTGCGAGGAGGAGCTGGCCGCCGGAGCGCTCGTCCCGCTCGCCGAGCCGGAGCTGCCGCCGATCAACACGTTGTTCCTCGCCGTCCGGGACGGGGCGATGACCCGGCGGGCCGTCGCGGCCGTCCACGACCACCTGCTCCGCTGGGGGCGCGAGACCCTCGCCCGCAGGCTCTGAGCGGGCGCCGCCGGGCCCCGCGCCGACGGCGGTGCCGACGTCACCGGGCCCTGTGCTGGTGGTAGTGGCGGGCGGCGCGGGCCCGGTTGCCGCACCCGGTCGAGCACCACTCCTGGCGGGCGTGCTCCTTCACGAAATACAGCACGCAGCGCGGAGCCGGGCAGGCCCGGAGCTGCTCGCGCTCCGCTCCGGCCAGCAGGGCGATCGCCGAGGCGGCGAGAGCGGCGCGCACCCGGGCGGACTCGCCCGCCCCACCCGCCGGGACGCTTATCGCCACGGGAGGAGCGTCAGCGGGCCACTCCAGCCGGGACGCCGTGGGCACGGCCAGCGCCGCGGCGTTGACCAGGTCGAGCGCGTCGGCGAACCCGGGCAGGCGGTGGGCGTCCGCGGCGCTCGCCGGGCCCGGCGCCACCGCCCTGGCGAACAGCGCCCGTACGGCCTGCCGCAGCTCGACCACCTCGCGCCGCAGCTCCTCGGTGGCGGTGAAACCGCTGTCGAGGCCCAGCTCCCCGGCATGTTCGCGGCCCCACGCGGTCATCCCCGCGACGTCCGAGAGCGTGTCGACCGGTCCGCTGCGGGTCGCGCGGACGGTGCTGACGAACTCCAGGGCTATCATCACCCGATTCTAACGCCTGTGACCGTGAGAACAGGCTAGCGGCGGACGGAGCGGGCGATGATGGCGATGAAGCCGGCGAAGGCCAGGCCGCCCAGGACGACCGGGAGCATGACGACCGGGTTCAGCTCCGGAACGGCGATGAAGAGGATCCCGACGGTGATGAAGAGCGCGCCGCTGAGCAGGGCCATCCAGTCCGTGCGGTGCCATCGGCTCCGCACGGCCGGACCGGTCTCGCGCTGGAGGTCAGGCCGCACGGCGCACCTCCACGTCCCCGACGCCGGCCTTGACGGTCAGCACGATGGTCGCCACCTCGCCCTCGGGCGTGATCTCAGGCTCCAGAGTCTTGTCGTGCCGGATGTCGGCACCTCCCTGCACCGAGTGGTCGATTTTGACGTCGCCGAGTTTGGCGTATCCGCTGACCTCGACCCTGACGGTGGGCGGCAGGATCACGGTGATCTCGCCGACCGAGACCGACGCCTCGACGACGGTCCGCGAGCCCGGCGCGAACGTCAGCTCGCCGAGGTCCAGGGTGCCTTCGCCGACCCCCACCGTGTAGCTTCCGGCGAGCTCCGCGATCGAGGTCGGGGCCCAGTCGTACGTGCCGAACTTCTTCGGGATGTCGCCCAGGGCGGATCCCACGACCAGCGTGAGCGCGACGACGGTGCCCGCCGCGACCAGGGCGGCGCCCCGGCCGAACCAGGCCGCGACCAGGAGCCCGCCGCCGATGGTGATGAGCGCCGCGCTTCCGACGACCGTCATGTTCACCGATCCCGAAGCGGACTGGACCGCCATGATGATCCCTCCAACGATCATGGCCAGGAATATCGTGATCGTCCCGATGAACGACCTGGGCGGCCTCGGCCGGGGTGGTGCCGGCGTCCGCGCGCCGTACGCGGCGAGGTCGTAGGGGGTCTGCGGGGCCGGGCCCCGGCGGGGGTCCAGCGGCCGGTAGGGGCCGTAGGGGGCGAACGGCTCGCCCGAGGAGTCGTAGGAGGCCGTCACCCCGGCGTAGGGATCCGGCGCCGCGCTGCGCGTCTCCTCACGCGGGCGTTCCCACGCGGCGGGCACCGTCCCGGCGTCCGTCTCCGCGTTCCTGCGGGCCCGGGCCGCGGCCATGCGGGCGTGCGCGGCGGAGATCGCCTCCTCGACGATGCGGGTCCGCTCGGCGGGGTCCTGCGCGGGGACGGATCCGGCGGCGGGAGCGGCGGCCGGGGGGTACGGCTCGGCGGGGGCGGGAGGATCCGCGTACGGCCCGGCCGGAGGACGGGTCCCGGGATGCGGGCCCGTGATGACCGGGGGGACGGGAGCGGGGACGCCGGACGGCGGGGCGGGCGGGTGGAAGGCGCCGGGCCGGTGCTCCGGCCGGGCGGCCTTCGGGCCGTCGTGGCGTCCGCTCCGCAGCCGCTCGGGCAGCGTCCTGGCCAGGGCCACCAGGTCGACGCCGCGCGAGTGGGCGGCGAGCAGGGCGACGGCGAACGTGGTGCCCACCACGACGCTGGCGGTCCCGATGCCGCCGGAGCTGACGTTGATGACCAGGCCGAAGCCGAAGACACCGGTCAGCAGGGCCATGACGGTCTCGCCGTCGAAGTCGCGCCGGGTCCACTGCTCGATGTGACCGGGGGCGCCGCTCGTCTCCCGCATCAGCAGGAACGCGGCGATGTAGAGCATGACGCCGACGCCCGAGGCGAGCACCAGCATCGCGAAGCCGACCCGGAACAGCACCGGGTCGACTCCGGCGTAACGGCCCAGGCCCGCGCAGACCCCGGTCAGCATGCGCCCGGTGTCGCTGCGGCCGAGCCTGCGGGGCCCGCCGGCGGCGGTGGTGGGCGGCGAGTCGGGCGGAGTGCTCGCCGGGTCCTGGGCGTTCCCGGTTTCGGTCATGGTCCCATCGTGGCCCTTCCCCGGACCCGGGCGCATCCGGGAGACCCCTGAGCGGTCCCGGAGGAGGGGGCGCCTTCTCAGGGGCGGGCCAGGGGAACTCCCGATGCGCCCGGTGTCGCGGCCGTGTGACGATGACAGGGCTATGACTGACCGACAGACGTCGCGCGGACCCGCCGCCGCGGACACGACACCTCATGACGCGGTGCCCACGACCATCGACGAGGCGGGCTTCCCCCGGCTCCTGCGGCTGGTGGACGGGCGGCTGGTGGCGGGGGTGGCCCAGGGCGTCGCGGCCCAGCTCCGGCTCGACCCGGTCGTGCTGCGGCTGGCCTTCGTGCTGCTCACCGTGCTGGACGGGATCGGCGCCGTGGTCTACGCGGCGCTGTGGATGTTCACCCCGCGCGCGCCGTACGAGGGCCGGGAGCCCGCGCGGGACTGGAGCCAGGTCACCGCCTACGGTGCGATCGGCCTGGCGCTGCTGGCGCTCCGCTGGCTCACCGGCGCCTCGACCGGCGGGATCGGCGCGTGGCCGATCGCGGTCGGCGGGATCGGCTCGCTGATCCTCTGGCAGCAGGCCGACCCGGACCGGCGGCAGCGCTGGATGGACTCCACCGTCGGGCAGGCGCGCAAGAGCCGGGTCCGCACGTTCGCGGGCCTGGTGCTCGTGGTCATCGGCATGATCGGGTTCCTCGCCGCCAACGACAAGCTGGACCAGGCCAGCCAGGGCATCGTGTTCACGCTGGTGGTCGTGGGCGGCGTCGCCCTCATCGCGGCCCCCTGGCTGGCGGGCCTGTGGAAGGAACTGCAGCGCGAGCGCCGCGAGCGCATCCGGCAGGAGGAGCGGGCCGAGTTCGCCGCGCACGTGCACGACTCCGTGCTGCACACGCTGACGCTGATCCAGCGCAGCGCGCACGACTCCCGCGAGGTGATGCGGCTCGCCCGCTCCCAGGAGCGCGAGCTCCGCAACTGGCTCTACCAGCCGAAGCAGGACGCCGACGCCTCGGTGGCCGCGGCCGTGCGGCGGGCCGCGGCCGAGGAGGAGGACGCCCACGGGGTGCCGATCGAGGTCGTCTGCGTGGGAGACTGCCCGCTGACGCCCGAACTGTCCGCCATGATGCAGGCCGCGCGTCAGGCGATGGTCAACGCTGCGAAATACTCCGAGTCGCCGGTCGTCTCCGTCTACGCGGAGGTGGAGCCGGGCGAGGTCACCGTCTTCGTCCGGGACCGGGGTGTCGGCTTCGACATGGACGAGGTGCCCGAGGACCGGATGGGCATCCGCCAGTCGATCATCGGCAGGATGGAGCGCAACGGGGGCAGCGCCCGGGTGCGGACCGAGCCCGGCGAGGGTACGGAAGTGATGTTGACCATGAAGCTGGAGAGCTCGTGATCCGCCGCCCCGCCCGGCGCCGCGCCGGACACGCGCGGGCCGTACGGGGCCGGCGGGGCGGGATCACCCGCGGAACGAACGAGGAGCGGTGAGGGATCACATGGGCAACATCAGGGTTCTGATCGTCGACGACCACCGGCTGTTCCGCTCGGGGGTCCGCGCCGAGCTGGGCGACTCCATCGAGGTGATCGGCGAGGCCGAGGACGTGGAGTCCGCGGTGCGGACGATCGCCGAGCTCCAGCCCGACGTCGTCCTGCTCGACGTGCACATGCCCGGCGGCGGCGGGCAGGAGGTGCTCCGCCGCGTCCTGGGCTCCGGCTCGCAGGTGCGCTTCCTGGCCCTGTCGGTCTCCGACGCGGCCGAGGACGTCATCGGCGTGATCCGCGGCGGCGCCCGGGGCTACGTCACCAAGACCATCAGCGGCCGGGAGCTCACCGACGCGATCCGCCGGGTGGCCGAGGGGGACGCCGTCTTCTCCCCGAGGCTGGCCGGGTTCGTGCTGGACGCCTTCGCCTCCAGCGAGGCCCCGCCGATCGACCCCGAGCTGGACTCGCTGACCCAGCGCGAGCGCGAGGTCCTGCGCCTGATCGCCCGGGGTTACGCCTACAAGGAGATCGCCAAGGAGCTGTTCATCTCGGTCAAGACGGTCGAGACGCACGTCTCGTCCGTGCTGCGCAAGCTCCAGCTCTCCAACCGTCACGAGCTCTCCCGCTGGGCCACCGCCCGCCGCCTGGTCTAGGTTCTGTACGGCCCGCGTCTTATGTGCGACTCTGCGAAATATGGGTCGCGATGTTCCCGCCATGGTGTTCAGCCGGGAGGACCGGCGGCGGTACCGGGACAAGATCCGCCGGTGCCTTGACGTCCTCGCCCGGATGCTGCACGATTCCCGGTTCGACTTCGACCGGCCCAAGGCCGGGCTGGAGATCGAGCTGAACCTGGTGGACGAGCGCGGCGAGCCCACGATGCGGAACGCCGAGGTGCTGACGGCCATCGCCGAGCCCGACTGGGCCACCGAGCTGGGCCAGTTCAACGTCGAGATCAACGTCGAGCCCGAGTCCCTCGAAGGGGACGGCGCCGTGCGGCTGGAGAACGGGGTCAGGGACCGGCTCAACCGGGCGGAGGAGCGGGCGCGCACGGTCGGCGGGCACACCCTGCTGATCGGCGTCCTTCCCACGCTGCGGGAGGGCGACCTCAACGAGGGCGCGCTCTCGGCCAACCCGCGCTACCGGCTGCTCAACGAGCAGATCTTCGCGGCCCTGGGCGAGGACCTGCACCTGTTCATCGAGGGCGACGAGGTCCTCGACACCTACGCCGACAGTATCGCCCCCGCCTCCTGCACCAGCACCCAGCTCCACCTCCAGGTCGGCCCCGAGGAGTTCGCCGCGCACTGGAACGCGGCGCAGGCCATCGCGGGCGTGCAGGTGGCGGTGGCGGCCAACTCGCCGTTCGTGTTCGGCAGGCGGCTGTGGCACGAGACCAGGATCCCGCTGTTCCAGCAGGCCGTGGACACGCGTACCGCCGAGCTGAAGGCCCAGGGCGTGCGGCCGAGGGTGTGGTTCGGCGAGCAGTGGATCACCTCGGTCTTCGACCTGTTCGAGGAGAACGTGCGGTACTTCTCCGCGTTGCTGCCCCTGTGCGAGGACACCGACCCGGCCGAGGAGTTCGCCCGCGGGGTGACCCCGCAGCTGGACGAGCTGACCCTGCACAACGGGACCGTCTACCGGTGGAACCGGCCGGTCTACGCGACCGTGGACGGCGTCCCGCACCTGCGGGTGGAGAACCGGGTGCTCCCGGCGGGCCCGACGGTCGCCGACATCGCCGCGAACGCCGCCCTCTACTACGGGCTCATGCGGGTCCTGCCGCATGACGAGCGCCCGGTGTGGACGCGCATGGCGTTCGCGGCGGCGGAGGAGAACCTGCTCACCGCGGCCCGCCGGGGGATGGGGGCCGGTCTCTACTGGCCGGGGGTGGGGGAGATCCCCGCCGCCGAGCTGGTCCTGCGCCACCTGCTCCCGCTCGCCTACGAGGGGCTGGACCTGTGGGGTGTGGACCCGGGACCGAGGGACCGGCTGCTCGGCATCATCGAGCGGCGGTGCGCGACCGGCATGACCGGGGCGCGCTGGCAGATCGAGGCGGTGGAGGCGCTGGGGGACCTCGACCGGCACGAGGCGCTGCGCCGCATGACCCTGCTCTACATGGACCACATGCACGGCAACGAGCCCGTCCACACCTGGCCCCGGCCCTGAGCCGTGCGGACCCGCGGGTGACGGCCCGTGCCCGCCGGGGCCGGCCGCCGTGACGGTGCCGCCCGCCGGAAGCGGGGAGTACGCCGGCACGGTGATCCCGGAATCCACCGGAAGGCTGATGCCGCGCGGCTCTCGCCCGCCTAGTCTGAGGGCCGGTTATCCAGCAGGGGGTGATGTTCATGCGGAGGACGGTCCGTGAGATCGGCTGGGCCGTACGGGGAGCCTGCCGTGGAAGCGACCCCGAGTTGTTCTTCCCGCCGGCGCCGTCGGCCGAGCAGGAGTCGCGGGCCAAGGCGGTCTGCGCGGGCTGCCCGGTGATGGACGACTGCCGGGCCTACGCCGTGCGGGCGGGTGAGCCGGAGGGGATCTGGGGAGGGCTCACCGTGAGGGAACGGCGCGGCCTGCGTTTCCCGGCGGGGTGGCGGCGGCGGGCCGCGGGATGATTCCTCACGGGGAGGGGGAGACGACATGCTCCTGCGCGGAGGACGGCGCGGCCGTCCCGTGAGCGCGGACCGGCGGACGGGGGCGCCGCTCGCCGGCGCGGTGGCCGTGCTGGCGGCGGCCAACCTGGCCAACAACCGCCTCGCGCCGCGCCTGGCTCCGCTGACCTCGGCCGCCGCCACCGGTGTCCTGGTCGCTCTGGCCCGAAGGTCCGGGCTCTCCTGGCCCGAACTGGGGTTCCGGGACGGCGCGCGCGGTCTGCGCATCGGCGGGGCGCTCGCCGCGGCCGTCGCCGCGGCCTACGGCGCGGGCATCGCCGTCCCCGCCACCCGCCGGTTCTTCCGCGACGAGCGCGCGCTCTCGCTCTCGCGCGCCCGCGCGCTGGAGGAGGCGCTGCTCCAGGTGCCGCTCGGCACGGTCCTGCTGGAGGAGGTCGGCTTCCGCGGCGTGCTGCACGGCCTGCTCGCCCGGTCCCACGGAGAACCCGCGGCCACCGCGGTCTCCTCGGCCCTGTTCGGCCTCTGGCACGTCCTCCCGGCGATCGACATGGCCGCCGCCAACCCCGCGCTGAGCGCTCTCGCCTCCGGGGAGTCCCCGCAGGGCGGTCCGCCTTCAGGCGCGTCCCGGGCGGAGACGGCGCGGGTGGTGGCCGGGTCGGTGCTCTCCACCGGGCTCGCCGGAGCGCTGTTCTGCGCGCTGCGCCGCAGGGGCGGTCTGGCCGCCCCCGCCCTCCTGCACCTCGCCACCAACTCCCTCGGCTACCTGTTCGCGCGGATCGCGCCGGGGGAGGCACCCGCCCCGGAGGCGGGCCGGACGCCGTAGGGCGGGCTCACGAGGGAGGGGCGGTCTCCGTCAGGCGGCCCCGTGCCACCAGTTCGATCGTGAGGAGCACCGCCACCGCCTGGGCGGCCAGCAGCGCGACCAGCACGACGAGCTGCACCACGCCCGCCTGGAGCGGGTCGGCCCCGCCCAGGAGCATGCCCACGAACGCCCCCGGCAGGGTGACCAGGCCCACGGTCCGCGTCTGGTCCAGCGCGGGCACCAGCGCCTGAGCCGCCGCCGGGCGGCAGATCTCCAGGGCCGCGTCCCGGCCGGAGAAGCCCAGCGCGAGCGCGGCCTCCACCTCGCCGCGCCGCCGGTCGAGCTCGTCCACCGCCCGCCGTCCCGCCAGCGCCGTGGCCGTCAGGCAGCCGCCCAGCAGGATGCCGGCGATCGGGATCAGGGTGATGCCCTTCGGCGGGACGGTCCCGGTTCCGGCCAGGAGCAGGAAGACCGGCAGGGTGCCCGCTCCGACGGGGACGGCGGCCCACCAGGCCGCGCGCCCCGAGGTGATCCTGCGTCCCGCGGTCAGGCTCGCCACGCCGTACATGACCAGCACGAACGCCGCCGCCGCCGGCGGCCGCTCGACGGCCCACACGATGACCAGGGAGACCGCGCCGAGCTGGACCGCGGCGCGCAGGCAGGCGGTGAGCACGGCCCGGGCGTGGCCGAGGCGGCCGAGCAGGGCGACGGCGGCCCCCGCGAGGGCGAGGAGGACGACGACGGCGGCGGTGGCGGGCGAGACGGCGATGGTGCTCACAGCACAAGAGCATGTCCTACGCCCGGGCGCGGGCGGCGGCACCCCTTCCCGGACACGGGGACGATCGCCCGGGCCGTGGGCGTCAGGCGGTGGGGACCCGCTTGAAGGCTTCGGCGTAGCGGTCCTCGCCGAGACCGGCGTTCTTCGCCAGGGAGGAGAAACGGGTCCGGAGGAAGCCCTCGAAACCCTCGATGTGCGAGGTCTGGCTCGCGTGCGCGCGCAGCGCGGCGAGCTTGCGGTCGAAAGTGGCGGTGACGTCCACGTAGTGGTCCGGGTTCTCGCCGCCGTTCAGCCAGACCTCGGGGACCGTCCACGCCTCCAGGCCCTCCTCCAGCAGGCCCGGGAAGGCGTAGGGGTTGCGGGCGTCGGGGTAGACGGCGTCGAGGGTCGCGCCGCCGACCGCGCGGTGGTCGGGGTGGCTGGGCGCGATGAAGGAGTAGTTGCGCTCGGGAGTGTGGGTGATCACCAGGTCGGGACGGACCTGGCGGATCACCCGGGTGATGTCGCGCCGCAGGTCCAGGCTCTGCTCCACGGTCCCGTCCGTGTAACCGAGGAAGCGCAGGTCGTGCACGCCCACGAGCTTGGCCGCGGCCGTCTGCTCGGACCGGCGGAGCCCGGCCATGCCGCCGCTGTCCAGCTCGCGGTCGAAACCGCCCGCGTCGCCGTCGGTGACGACGCAGTAGACGACTTCGGCGCCTCGATCGGTGAACCGGGCGATGGTTCCCGCCGCGGCGAAGTCGGCGTCATCCGGGTGCGCGGTCACCACGAGCACCCGGTTGATCTCGTTCTCAGGCAGCATGCGAGGCCTTTCCTGTCTTCCCGTCCCGATCAATGGTCACAACCGCGGGAAAGTCCGACCGCATTCCTTCCCGCGCCTGGACCCGGTTGTCGGTGACCCGCCTTAACCTAGGGGGCGTGTCGATCCCAGCCTCTTCCCTGACCCACCCGTTGCTCGACGGGCTCAACCCCCAGCAGCGCGAGGCCGTCGTGCACCACGGCAGCCCCCTGCTCATCGTGGCGGGGGCGGGTTCGGGCAAGACGAGGGTGCTGACCCACCGCATCGCCTACCTGCTGGCCGAGCGGGACGTGCGGCCGCAGGAGATCCTGGCGATCACCTTCACCAACAAGGCCGCCAAGGAGATGAAGGAGCGGGTCGACAAGCTCGTCGGGCCACGCTCGGCGGCGATGTGGGTGATGACCTTCCACAGCGCGTGCGTGCGGATCCTGCGCCGCGAGGCCGCGCGGCTGGGCTTCCCCTCGGGCTTCTCCATCTACGACCAGGCCGACTCCCAGCGCCTCATGGCGATGGTCTGCCGGGAGATGGACCTCGACCCCAAGCGTTACCCGCCGCGCTCCTTCTCCGCGCAGGTCAGCAACTTCAAGAACGAGCTGATCGACTACGAGACGGCCGCCGACCGGGCCGCCACGCACCTGGAACGCACGCTCGCCGAGGCCTACAAGAACTACCAGCGGCGGCTGACCGAGGCCGGCGCGATGGACTTCGACGACCTCATCATGCTCACGGTCACGTTGCTGCAGATCTTCCCCGACGTGGCCGAGCACTACCGCCGCCGCTGGCGGCACGTCATGGTCGACGAATACCAGGACACCAACCACGCCCAGTACACCCTGATCCGCGAGCTCGTCGGCACTCCCGAGCTGCGCACCGCCGACGGCGACCTGGTCAGGGAGGGGTCGGCCGGGATCGCCCCGGCGGAGCTGTGCGTGGTGGGCGACGCCGACCAGTCGATCTACGCCTTCCGCGGCGCGTCGATCCGCAACATCCTGGAGTTCGAGCGCGACTATCCGGACGCGCGGACGATCCTGCTGGAGCAGAACTACCGCTCGACCCAGACGATCCTGTCGGCCGCCAACGCGGTGATCTCCCGCAACGAGAGCCGCAAACCCAAGAACCTCTGGTCCGACCAGGGCGCCGGCCCGAAGATCGTGGGTTACGTCGCCGACGACGAGCACGACGAGGCCATGTTCGTCGCCCAGGAGGTCGACCGGCTCGCCGACGAGGAGGACGTGATCCCCGGTCAGGTGGCCGTGTTCTACCGGACCAACGCCGCCTCGCGTGTCTTCGAGGAGACCTTCATCCGGACCGGCCTGCCGTACAAGGTCGTGGGCGGGGTGCGCTTCTACGAGCGCAAGGAGGTCCGCGACCTGCTGGCCTACCTGCGGGTGCTGGCCAATCCCAACGACGTGGTCTCGCTGCGCCGGATCCTCAACGTGCCCAAGCGGGGCATCGGCGACCGGGCCGAGGCGATGGTGGAGGCGTTCGCGGCCCGGGAGCGGATCCCGTTCGCCGAGGCGCTGCGCCGGGCCGGCGAGGCGCCGGGCATGGCCACCCGCTCGGTCAACGCGATCAAGGAGTTCGTCGCGCTCCTGGACGAGCTGACCCTCAAGGCCGAGGGCGTGTCTCCGTCGGCGCTGGCCCAGGAGGTGCTGGTCGGCACCGGCTACCGGGCCGAGCTGGCCGCCTCCGGAGACCCGCAGGACGAGAGCCGCCTGGAGAACCTGGACGAGATGATCTCGGTGGCCTCCGAGTTCGAGGAGGCCAACCCCGAGGGCACGCTCGTGGAGTTCCTGGAGCAGGTCTCGCTGGTGGCCGACGCCGACCAGATCCCGGCGAGCGACGGGGGGCAGGGCGTCGTCACGCTGATGACCCTGCACACGGCCAAGGGGCTGGAGTTCCCGGTGGTCTTCCTCACCGGCATGGAAGACGGCGTCTTCCCGCACATGCGCTCCATGGGCGAGCCGAAGGAACTGGAGGAGGAGCGTCGCCTGGCCTACGTCGGCATCACCAGGGCCGAGCGTCGCCTCTACGTCTCGCGGGCGGCGGTCCGCAGCTCGTGGGGGTCCCCGTCGTTCAACCCGGCCTCCCGGTTCGTCGCCGAGATCCCCTCGGACCTGGTCGACTGGCGCAGCGACCCGGGCAAGAACGCCTGGAGCGCGGCGACCGCCCGCCGGGAGCCCTCCCGTACGGCCCCCGCGGGCAGGAAGGCCGGAGGACGGCAGATCCCGAACCTGAAGCCGGGCGACCGGGTCACCCACGACCAGTACGGCCTGGGCACGGTCGTCTCGGCCGACGGCGACAAGGCGAAGATCGACTTCGGTAGCGGCGGGGCGAAGACGCTGGTGCTGGCCTATGCCCCGCTGGAGAAGCTCTGACATCCTCGCCGCCCCGGGAGGCGGACTCTCGAAGCCCGGGCCCGCCGGCACCGCCCTCGTCGCGGACCATCCCGCGCCGTGATCCACGGGATGCGGTCTAGGGGGCCGGTGGCAGGCCGTACCGCACACCGGTCAGCTCTTCGGACAGCTCCCACAGCCGGCGCGCGTCGGCGGGGTCGGTCGCCGGCTTGACCGGCTGCACGACCGTCGGATGGCCCTTGCTCTCGGCCCAGCCGTCCGGGCCGATGAACTCGCCGCTGCGGGCCTGCGGGTCGGTGGCGGCGTAGAGCTGGGGGAGGGCGCCCATGTCGGCGTGCTGGGCGAAGAGCCGGTTGCTCAGGCGCATGACCGACTTCATCAGCCCGGTCGGGCCGGTGCTCTGCAGGTTGGTGTCGGAGTAACCGGGGTGCGCCAGCAGGCTGCGCACCGGCATCCCGGCGGCCTTCAGCCGGCGGTCCAGCTCCAGTCCGAAGAGCACGTTGGCGAACTTCGACTGGGCGTAGAAGGAGGTCGGCGCGTAGTCGCGCTCCCCGGTCAGGTCGTCGTAGTGGATCCTGCCGCGCCTGTGCAGGCTCGAGCTGACCGTCACCACCCGGGCGTCCCGGCCGGCCGCGATCACCTCCAGCAGCAGGCCGGTGAGCGCGAAGTGGCCGAGGTGGTTGGCGGCGAACTGGATCTCGTGCCCCTGGGGGCTGAGCGACCGGGGCGGCATCATGATGCCCGCGTTGTTGACCAGCACGTCGATGCCCACCTCGTCGGCGTGCAGGCCCTCGGTGAACTTCCGGACGGAGTCGAGGTCGGCGAGGTCGACGAGGCGCACCTCCAGGCTGACGGGCCGGTCGGCGCCCGCCCGGATCTCCTCGAGCGCCCTGCGGCCCTTCGCCTCGTTGCGCACCGCCATCACCACGTGCGCACCGCGCCGGGCCAGGTCGCGGGTCGTCGCGTAACCGAGACCGCTGTTGGCGCCCGTCACCAGGAACGTCTTGCCCGTCTGGTCCGGGATGAGGTCGGCGGTCCACCGCTTCGAGCTCCGGGCCGGTGTCTTCGCATTCATAGACGCATGATGTTGCTACTGACACTTTGTGTCAATGACGTCTCTATGTGTCGAATGCTGCACCGGGTAGGATCCCGCTGTGAGTCTCGCCGAACGCAAACGTCAGCTCGTCCGTGACGAGCTGACCGAGGCCGCGCTCAAGCTGCTGGCCTTCCAGGGCTTCGACAAGACGACGATCGACCAGATCACGGCGGCGGCCGGGGTCTCCCGCCGCACGTTCTTCCGGTACTTCCAGTCGAAGGAAGACGTGGTCATCGAGTTCATCGGGGACCTCGGGCACAGACTGCACACCGAGCTCGCCGCCCGTCCCGCGGACGAGGCCCCGGCGACGGCGGTGCGCAACGTGCTGACCGCCTTCACCGAGGGCTTCCGGGAGCACACGGAGAAATCGCTGTGCCTGACCAGGCTCACCCTGCGCACCGACGCCCTGCTGGGCCGCTACCTCGAACGGCAGGTCCGCTGGCGCGCCGACATGACCGCGGAGCTGGCCAGGCGGATGGGGGTCGATCCGGGTTCGGACATGCGCCCGGCGCTCATCGTGGCGACCGCCTTCGGCGCCTTCGACACCGCGCTGACGGCGTGGGTCGCCGGCGAAGCCGCCGACGACCTGAAAACCATCGTCAACCACGCGTTCGACCTGCTGGACGGCGGTGCTCTCGCGGTCCGCGGCCGGTCCGCTCCGGGCGGGGCCGCGGCGGGGGCATGAGCCGGAGCGGAGGCGTGGGCAGCGGCGGAGCGGACGCGCGGAGCCCGCGGGACCTTCTCCCGCGGGCTCCGCGCCGGTCACGCCGAGTCGGTTCCGCGGGTCAGTTCCCGGTCCCGAGGATGCGGGCGAAGGGGTCGTCGTTCCCGCCCTCGAGGTCGAGCTCGTCGAAGTCGGCCACCTGGGCGGCGGGCGGAGCCTTGATGGAGGACTTCACACCCCAGCCGGAGTAGCGGCTGTCGTTGAGATAGGTGAGGTCCACGCTGGTCAGCCCGCGGGTGGACTGCGTCCAGGAGGAGACGGCGCGCCGTACGAGCTGGTCGGAGCCGATGTAGAGCTGCCAGCTCACCTTCAGCGCGGCGGACTTGGCCGAGGGCTTGGCGCCCAGCAGCCCGCGGACGGTGGGGGAGAGCCGGTACAGCTCGCCCAAGGTGATCGTGCCCGAGTGCACGACCGTCCGCGTGCCGTCCCACGTTCCGCCGGCACGCCTGGCCGTCGTGCGGGCCAGGACCGCTTTCAGCGTGGCGGGTTCGAGGGGGTTGACCATCTGCTGGGCGGGGTTGCCGGGGGAGACCGGCTCGGCCGGGGTGCGCAGCCACTTCTTGCCCTCGGGCATGGCCTCGGCGTAGAACGCGCTGGAGGTGTAGGAGACACCCTTGACCGTGATCGTCCTGGAGGGGGCGAACAGGTCCTTGAACTCCTCGGCGAGTTTCCTGTCGGTGCCGGGCAGGCTGAAGGTGCTGGTCAGGTCGGAGGCCGCCACGCCCTTGCCGCCGAATTCCAGCACGCCGCCGCGCCGACTGAAGATCACCCGTTCGGTCTTGCCCTCGCCGATGAGCTTGGCCTGCTCGCCCAGCTTCACCCCGTGGCCGGGTCTGAACTGCTTTCTCAGCGCGGACACCGGGTCGGTCGGCGCGCTCGCCGGGGTCGTGTTCGCCGGATCGGCGTTCGCCGGGGCCACCAGCGCGGGAACGACCAGTGCCACCGCGGCGGCACCGGTCAGAGTGGCGATCATCCGCCTCATCGAGGGGTCCTCCAAGATGGGTCCTCCGGTCCCCGCGCCATCGCGGAGAGCTGAGTGAGATTCTTGCCTAAACCACGACATGGCAGGCGAAAACCTGAGAGACGGATCGTTCTCGGCGGGAGGCCCCGCCGAGAACGACGTCACGGCCGGTCGGTCATCCGCCGAGGATCGAGATCGGGCCCTCATGGGTTCCGCGGTCGCCGGACGCGGGCCACGGGCGTCGGCGGCTGCCGTACGAGAGGCGGGTCAGCCGACCGGCAGCGTGGCGGGCGGGGAGAAGTCGCCGCCGACCCGGCCCGCGTCGGCGGTGTCCTCCGGGGGCGGAGGCGTGAGGGTGACGTCGGAGCCCCAGGCGGTGTAGCGGGTGTCCGCGACCGTGACGGTGGGGGTTTTCCCCGCGGGCTGCTTCCAGGTGGTGGTCAGGCGCCGGACCAGGTTCGAGCGGTCCAGCCAGAGCCGGAAACCGACCGGGATCTTCGCGCTCCGGCCCTTGGGCGGCCCGGCGAGCCGGTCGCGGAAGGAGGGGGAGACCTTGTAGAGCGTGCGCAGCGAGACCGCTCCCTGCAGGTAGGTCCCGGAGCCGAGCTTCCGCTTCACTGCGGCGTGCGAGAGCAGGGTGCCGAGGGTGGCGGGCTCGAAGACGTTGACGATCTGCGGGAACGTCTCGGTCTGCTTGATGTTCTCCGGACCGATCAGGCCGAGCCACTTCTTCCCCTCCGGCAGCCACGTCTCGTAGCCGGGCCCGGAGAGGTACGCCTCGTTCGGGAAGCAGATCACCCGGGTCGAGCCGACGTTCTGCCCGGTCAGGTTCTCGAACTCCCTGATCGCCCCGCGTCCCGCCTCGGTGCGCCCGGTGGTGTCGGTGGCGTACACCCCGGAGGCGTCGAACTCCACCTTGCCCCTGCGCCAGATGGTGACGACCGCCTTGCCGTCCTTGTAGACCCGGCCGAGGTCGGCGATGCGCAGCCCCTTGTGCTCGGCGAACTGCTGCTTGAGCTTCGTCACGGGGGACGGTGCCCGCTCCGCCTGCGCCGTCCCCGCCGGCAGCACCGAACCGACCAGCACCGCCGCGACCAGAGTGGCCCACCGTCTCATCGGGATCTCCCTCACCAGGGGTCAAGATCCGCCAACCTAGGTCACCGCGGCCCGCGCGACTACGCCTCGAGCCAACAACTCCGCGTCCCGCTTTGCGCGTGCGTGAGCCGTACGGCATGCGGGAGGCCGGCACCCGTGACGCCGTCGGCGGGTGGCGGGGAGGGCGGCCGCCGGACAGGCCGTCCGGCGCGGAAGTGCCGGGAGACCTCCTGCGGCCTCCCGCAGGTCACGGTGTCCTATTTTAGGAAAAATCGGAGTCGCGAGGTGTTATGCCGTCATCGGTGACGTCCGGCAGGGCCGGGGCGGTTACGCTGCGGGCAGCCGTCACTTCGTGGGTGCGGCGCAGACGAGGAGGTCTGTTGATGGATGCCGTGTCGAGAATCCGCGTCGTCATCGCCAAGCCCGGGCTGGACGGGCACGACCGGGGCGTGAAGATCGTGGCGAGGGCGCTGCGGGACGCCGGGATGGAGGTCGTCTACACCGGCCTGCACCAGACTCCCGAGCAGATCGTGCGCACCGCCATCCAGGAGGACGCCGCCGCCATCGGCCTGTCGATCCTCTCGGGGGCGCACATGACCCTCTTCGCCAAGGTGATCGAGCTGCTGAAGGAGCACGACGCGGACGACATCGTGGTGTTCGGCGGCGGGATCATCCCGGAGGCCGACATGCCGGAGCTGGAGCGGATGGGGGTCGCCCGGGTCTTCACGCCGGGGGCGACCACGCAGGAGATCGTCGAGTGGGTGCGGAGCGCCGTCCCCGCCCGCGTGTAAGCGCCGCCGGGGCCCGTCCCGGATGTTCCCGGAGGGAGCGGGGAGGCCTGAGGGGAGAAGGACGCGCCGGGAAAACACGACCGGCCCGCGTGACCTGGCCCCGGTGACTCCCTCCGGTCCTTCGGGCGGCTAGGCTTCATTGGCGCAAAAATCGCCTGGCTCCCGCCGAGATCGTGGAGCAGGCCCGCCGACATCTGTACACCAGCCGGACAAGCAAGGACGGACCCTCGTGGACCTGTTCGAACATCAGGCGAAGGAGCTCTTCGCGGAGTACGGCATCCCGGTGCCGCGCGGCATCGTCGCGCACACCGTGGAGGAGGCACGGGCGGCAGCCGAGGAGCTGACCGGCCGTGTCGTCGTCAAGGCCCAGGTCAAGACCGGTGGCCGCGGCAAGGCGGGCGGCGTGAAGGTCGCCGACGACGCCGCCGACGCCGAGCGCAAGGCCACCGACATCCTTGGCATGGACATCAAGGGCCACACGGTCCACAAGGTCCTGATCGAGGAGGCCAGCGCGATCGCGGAGGAGTACTACTTCTCCTTCCTGCTCGACCGTGCGAACCGTACCTTCCTCGCGATCTGCTCCGCCGCGGGCGGCATGGACATCGAAGAGGTCGCGCACAGCACCCCGGAGAAGGTCGCGAAGGTCCCGGTCTCGCCGCTCACCGGCGTCGACCGCGCCAAGGCCCGTGAGATCGCCGCGGCCGGCGGCCTGCCGGAGCGGGCGCTGGACGGCGCCGCCGAGCTCATCGAGAAGCTCTGGGCCGCCTTCGTCGACGAGGACGCCTCCCTGGTCGAGGTCAACCCGATGATCCTGTCCGCCGACGGCCAGGTGAAGGCCCTCGACGGCAAGGTCACCCTCGACGACAACGCCTCTTTCCGCCAGCCCGAGCACGAGGCCTACGCGGACAAGGCCGCCGAGGACCCGCTGGAGGCCGCGGCCAAGGCCAAGGACCTCAACTACGTCAAGCTCGACGGGAACGTCGGCATCATCGGCAACGGCGCGGGCCTGGTCATGTCCACCCTCGACGTCGTCGCCTACGCGGGCGAGGCCTTCCCCGGCCAGCCCAAGCCCGCCAACTTCCTCGACATCGGCGGCGGCGCCTCGGCCGAAGTCATGGCGGCCGGTCTGGAGATCATCATCTCCGACCCCGCAGTGAAGTCGATCTTCGTCAACGTCTTCGGCGGCATCACCGCCTGCGACGCGGTCGCCAACGGCATCGTCTCGGCCTTCCAGCTGCTGGAGAGCCGCGGCGAGGCGATCACCCGTCCCCTGGTGGTCCGGCTGGACGGCAACAACGCCCTGCTCGGGCGGCAGATCCTGGCCGACGCCAAGCTTCCCGGCGTCGAGCTGGTCGACACGATGGACGAGGCGGCCAAGCGCGCCGCCGAGCTGGCTGCGGTGGGTGCGTAATGGCTATCTGGCTGACCGAGAACAGCAAGATCATTGTTCAGGGCATGACCGGTGGGGAGGGCACCAAGCACACCCGCCGCATGCTGGCCTCCGGCGCCAAGGTCGTCGGTGGCGTCAACGCCCGCAAGGCCGGCACCGTCCACGAGGGCCTGCCGGTCTTCGGCACCGTGGCCGAGGCCATGCGTGAGACCGGCGCCGACGTGTCGGTGGTGTTCGTGCCGCCGGCCTTCACCAAGGACGCGGTCAAGGAGGCCGTCGACGCCGGGATCGGCCTGTGCGTGGTGATCACCGAAGGCGTGCCGGTGCACGACACCACCGAGTTCTGGGCCTACGCCACCGCCAAGGGCAACAAGACCCGCATCATCGGGCCCAACTGCCCGGGCATCGCCTCGCCGGGTGCCTCCAACGCCGGCATCATCCCGGCCGACATCACCACCGCCGGCCGGATCGGTCTGGTGTCGAAGTCGGGCACGCTGACCTACCAGCTGATGTACGAGCTGCGCGACTTCGGGTTCTCCACCGCGGTGGGCATCGGCGGCGACCCGGTGATCGGGACCACGCACATCGACGCGCTCGAGGCTTTCCAGGCCGATCCGGACACCGACGCGATCGTGATGATCGGTGAGATCGGCGGGGACGCCGAGGAGCGGGCCGCGGCCTACATCGAGCGTCACGTGACCAAGCCCGTGGTGGCCTACGTGGCGGGGTTCACCGCGCCGGAGGGCAAGACCATGGGGCACGCGGGTGCGATCGTGTCGGGGTCGGCCGGGACCGCGCAGGCCAAGAAGGAGGCGCTGGAGAAGGTCGGCGTGCGGGTCGGCAAGACCCCCAGCGAGACCGCCCGCCTCATGCGCGAGGTCATGAAGTCCCGCTAGCGGATCGGCGGCCGCGACGACGACCGTGACAGCGATCGTGGCAGGGGCAGTGACAGGGGCGCCCGGCATCGTGCCGGGCGCCTCTGCCGTGCCGGCCCTCGTCTCCCGCGTCCCCGGGCCCGCCCGCCGGCCGCCTTCCGCCGCCGGGGCGCGACACGCGGGCCGATGAAGGCCCGTCCACAGCCATGATCCTGAGACCATCAGGTATTGTGACGGCCCTTCTCGACCAGCTCCGGACAGCTCCGCGCAGCGTCCTCAGCCGCATCCCCCTGCCCGGCGTCGCGGGTGAGGACGACGACATCCGTCGCCCGCTCCCCGTCTCCGGGATGCTCGCCGCGGTCTGGACCCTCGGCGTCGGCCTGGCGGTGCTCACCACGCTCACCCTGGTCGGCTGGATCGCCGCCCCCCGGGACGCGCTCGGCCCCGGCCTGCCCGGGGTGTTCCGCACCGCTGCGCAGCTCTGGCTGGCGGCGCACCACGCCGGGTTCGCGATCCCCGGCGGCTCCATCGGGCTGATCCCCCTCGGGCTCATGGTCCTGCCGGCCTTCCTGCTCTACCGCGCCGGGATCTGGATGGCCCGCGACGCGGACCTGCGGCTGCGGCTGCCCGCCCGGCTGCCCAAGAACAGCCCCAAGGACGAAGCCAACGCCCGCCGCCGGGCCCAGCTGGTCCTGATCGGGCAGGCGGGGGTCTCGCTGGCGGCGCCGTACGCGCTGCTGGCCGGGGGGATCGCGCTCGTCGCCCGCAACGAGATCACCCAGCCGTTCATCGGCGACGTGCTGGTCAGCCACCTGTCGCTGGCCTTCCTCGCCGGGTCGCTGGCCACCGTACGCGCGATCGGGCCGTGGCGGTCGATGCTGCGCCTGCTGCCCGAGCGGGTGCGGTCGGTCGTGGTCGGTACGGCCGCCGCGGTGGGGATCATGCTGGCGGGCGGGGCGGTCCTGGTGCTCGGCGCGCTCGCGGTGAGCTTCGGGCAGATCCGGGAGCTGACCGAGGTCCTGTCCCCGGGTTTCGTCGGCGGCCTGCTGCTCCTGCTGGGCCAGGGGCTCTACCTGCTCAACGCGTTCGTCTGGGGGATGTCCTACATCGCGGGACCGGGGTTCGCCGTCGGCACCGGCACGCTGATCGCCCCGACAGGCGTCCAGCTGGGCACCGTGCCCAGCCTGCCTCTCCTGGGCGCGCTGCCGGAGGCCGGGCCGACCCCGCCCTGGATCATGGCGGTGATCGCGGTGCCGTTCATGGCCGGGGCCGTGGGGGGCGTGCTGCTCGTCAGGGTCGCCCCCTCGCCCTCCTACGAGGGCGCGCCGCTGTGGGGGTTCGTCTGCGGCGCCGCGACCGGCTGCGTGGCCGGTCTGCTGGCCGCGCTGTCCGGGGGCTCGCTCGGCGGGGCCAGGCTCGCCGTGATGGGTCCGGCGGCATGGGAGGTCATGCTCTCGGTGACGCTGGAGACGGGCGTCGCCGCGGGGATCTCGGCCGGACTGGCCAACTGGTGGCTGATCTTCCGGGGCCAGAACACCGCCGTCACGAGGGCCGCGGCCAAGGTCGGCACGGCCACGGCCCCCGTCCGCAAGGCGGGAGCGAAGCTGGCCAGGGCCGCCGGATCGGTGGCGGGCAGGGCCGGCCTCGCCGAGCAGGACCGGCCCCGCGCGCTCCCCGGCCACTGGCTGGACGCCACCGAGTGCGACACCCAGCCGATCCCGGTCATCCGGGACGACTGGGAGGACGAGCACGCCTCGGCCGTGACGGAGAACCCGGCGAAGCTCCGGCGCCGCGAGCCGCCCCGCCCGCCCCGGCGCGACATCGTCGACGAGACCGATGACAAGGGCGGTCATGTTATCTACCTGGATCCCTACGCGTGGGACCGCGACTGACCCGGCCGCCCCGCCGTACGGCCGGCGTGTTCTGAGACGGGGGCGGGGCCGCTCACCGGCGGGCGAACCGGTCGAGCGCTCCGAGGATCTCCGAGCGCATCGCGTCGCTGCCGGTGTGCCCCGAGTCGTCGACGATGACCAGCTTCGCGTCGGGCCAGGCGCGGGCCAGTTCCCAGGCGGTGCCGGCCGGACCGCTCAGGTCGAGGCGGCCGTGGATGAGGACGGCCGGGATGCCGGCCAGCCGTCCCGCGTCGCGGAGCAGGGCGCCCTCCTCCAGCCACGCGCCGTGCGAGAAGTAGTGCGCGCAGATCCGGACGAGCGCCAGGAGGTCGTCCGGCGGGCTGTCGCTGTAGGCGTTCGGCACGCCGTTCGGTTCGAGGGAGATCACCGCGTCCTCCCACGCGCACCAGTCGGCCGCGGCCCTGGCCCGCACCCGCGGGTCGGGATCCTCCATGAGCCGGGAGTAGGCCGCCAGCAGGTCGCCGTCGCGGTCGGCCTCGGGCACGCCGTCCCGGAAGCGCTCCCACTCCTCGGGGAAGAACCGGCCGACGCCGCGGTAGAGCCAGTCGATCTCCGATCGCCGGGTCATGGTGACGCTGGGGATGACGATCTCCGACACCCGCTCCGGGTGGCGCTCGGCGTAGGCGAGGATCAGCGTGGACCCCCACGAGCCGCCGAACAGCAGCCAGCGGTCGACGCCCAGGTGTTCGCGGAGCAGCTCCATGTCGGAGAGCAGGTGCTCGGTGGTGTTGAGGCTCATGTCCGCTGCGGGGTCGCTCGCGTGCGGCGTGCTGCGCCCGCAGTTGCGCTGGTCGAACAGGACGACCCGGTAGCGGTCCGGGTCGAAGTACTGCCGGTGGCCGGGCGAGCATCCGCCGCCCGGCCCGCCGTGGACGACGAGGGCGGGCTTGCCGTCCGGGTTGCCGCAGACCTCCCAGTAGACGAGGTTGCCGTCGCCGGCGTCGAGCATCCCGTGGTCGTACGGCTCGATCGGGGGATAACGGTCCGCCATGCAGGGCTCCTTCCGCAGATATACAACAGTACTGTTATATCGCGATATGCAACAGCGCTGTTATGTTATGGGAATGGAGCCCTTCGCGTCCGGACCCGGACTGCTCGGAACGCGCCTGCGTCACCTGCTGGAACTGCTGGACGGCGACGTCGCGGCCGTCTACGCCGATCTCGGTCTGGAGGGGTTCCGCCCGAGGTTCACGCCGGTCGTGCGGGCCCTGGCCGCCTCGGGGCCGAGCTCCATCCGCGACCTGGCGCGCGTGATCGGGGTGACCCACTCCGCGGCGAGCCAGACGGTGGCCCAGATGGCCAGGTCGGGACTCGTCGCCGTCGCGCCGGGCGAGGACGCGCGTCAGCGGATCGTCCGCCTCACGCCGGAGGCCGAGGCGCTCGTGCCGGTGCTGGAGGCGGAGTGGGCGGCCACCGCCGCCGCGGCCGCCGGGCTGGAGGCGGAGCTGTCGTTCCCGCTGAGCCGGCTCGTCGACGAGGTGCTCGCCGCCCTGTCCAGGCGCCCGATGCGGCAGCGGATCATGGAGGCGGTGCCCGACCTCGTGACCGGCGGGCGTGAGGGCCCGCGCCCCTGAACCGCGGCGGGGGAGGCCGCGCGCGGCCCGGCGCCCCCCTGCGGGAGGGGCCGGTGCCGAGGGGACCCGGGCAGGTCAGGTCAGGGAGGGAACGGGAACTGCAGCTGGCCGGGCCCGACGACGGGGAACCGCTCCTCCATGGCCCGCTCCAGCCGGTCCACGCACTCGTTCTGCGCGGCGACGGTGCCGGCGCCGATCTTGCATTCGGCGTAGGCGGCGAGCTCCTCGCTGAGGTAGAGCTGGAGCGCGAGCACCGCGAGTGAGATCAGGAGCGCCACCGAGGAGATGACGATGCCCGCGACGGCCGCGCCCACGGGCTTGGCCGCCGACCTGAGCGCGGGGATCGCACGGATCGAGACGACGAGTGCGAAGACCGCCACGAACAGCCCCGCCAGCGGGAGCATGAACGTCAGCACGATCGCCGCGAACGCCAGCCAGAGCGCCCGTCGTCCCGCCTTCTCCGCGGGTCGTAGCTGGACGGGTGTCGTCACCTGCAGGACCTCCTTGCATCACGTGAGCCGACAGGCCGATACCCTTGCAGCGGCGTGAGTACCCGTCGGAATGGAGAGTGCGTCGGTGTCATCCCAGGCCGCTCGGCTTGTGGTTCTCGTTTCCGGCTCTGGAACAAACCTACAGGCCCTTCTCGACGCGGTGGCAGACGAGGGGTACGGCGCCCGGATCGTGGCGGTGGGCGCCGACCGTGACGGCATCGAGGGGCTGGACCGCGCGGAGCGCGCCGGGGTGCCGACCTTCGTCGAGCGGATCCCCGACCACCCGGCCCGCGAGGCGTGGGACCTGGCGCTCGCGGCCAGGATCGCCGAGTACCGGCCGGACCTGGTCGTCTGCGCCGGGTTCATGAAGATCCTCGGCGCGCCGACGCTGACCGCCTTCCCCGTGCTCAACACCCACCCCGCGCTGCTGCCGTCCTTTCCCGGGGCGCACGGGGTCCGCGACGCCCTCGCCCACGGCGTGCGGGTCACCGGCTGCACCGTGATGCTCGCCGACGCCGGGGTGGACACCGGGCCGATCGTCGCCCAGGAGGCCGTCCGCGTCTACGACGGCGACGACGAGCACACCCTGCACGAGCGCATCAAGGCCGTCGAGCGGGGGCTGCTCGTCGAGACCGTCGGGCGGATGGCCCGCGAGGGCTGGACGGTGACCGGCAGGACCGTCCGCATCGGGCGTCCCCGGGACCCCGGCCGGCCGGACGCCGCACGGCCCCGAGCGGTCTGAACAACTGGAACGACCCGGCGGACGAGCCGGGCGCCCCGGACAACCGGAAGCAAACAGGAGGAGCAGGAAGTGACCCGCATCGCCATCCGGCGCGCGTTGATCGCGGTGTACGACAAGAGCGGGCTGGAGGAGCTGGCACGCGGGCTCGACGCCGCGGGTGTGGAGATCGTCTCCACCGGCGGCACCGCCGCGAAGATCGCGTCTTTCGGCGTCCCGGTGACTCCGGTCGAGGCGCTGACGGGTTTCCCCGAGTGCCTCGACGGCCGGGTGAAGACCCTGCACCCGCGCGTGCACGCCGGCCTGCTGGCCGACAGCGGCAACCCGGACCACGTGGCGCAGCTCGAGGAGCTGGAGATCGACCCGTTCGAGCTGGTCGTGGTCAACCTCTACCCGTTCCAGGAGACCGTCGCCTCCGGCGCGTCCGACGCCGAGTGCGTGGAGCAGATCGACATCGGCGGCCCGGCGATGATCCGCGCCGCGGCCAAGAACCACGGCACCGCCGCGATCGTCGTCGACCCGGCGGCCTACGGGGACGTGCTCGCCGCGGTCGCCGAGGGCGGCTTCACCCTCACCGAGCGCCGCCGCCTGGCCGCCGCCGCCTACGCCCACACCGCCGCCTACGACACCGCCGTGGCCTCCTGGTTCGCCAACGTGTACGCGGCCGAGGAGGACGCCTGGCCCGCCTACATGGGCGCCTCCTGGAAGCTGTCGACGCCGCTGCGCTACGGCGAGAACCCGCACCAGCGCGCCGCCCTCTACAGCGCGGGCACCGGCGGGCTGGCCGGGGCCGAGCAGCTGCACGGCAAGGAGATGTCCTACAACAACTACCTCGACGCCGACGCCGCCTGGCGGGCCGCGTGGGACTTCGCCGAGCCCGCCGTCGCGATCATCAAGCACCAGAACCCGTGCGGCATCGCGGTCGGCGCCGACGTGGCCGAGGCGCACCGCAAGGCCCACGCCTGCGACCCGGTCTCCGCCTACGGCGGGGTCATCGCGGTGAACGGCGAGGTCACCGGGGAGCTGGCCCGGCAGATCGCCGAGGTGTTCACCGAGGTCGTGGTGGCCACCGGCTTCACAGGTGAGGCACTGGCCGTACTGACCGAGAAGAAGAACATCCGGCTGCTGTCCTGTCCGCAGGGCCCGGCCAACCCGGCCGAGTTCCGGCGGATCGACGGCGGCCTGCTGGTGCAGACGGCCGACCGGGTGGACGCCCCCGGCGACGCCTCCGAGAGCTGGGAACTCAAGGCGGGCCCTGCGGCCTCCGCCGAGGTCCTCGCCGACCTGGCCTTCGCCTGGAAGGCCTGCCGCTCGGTGAAGTCCAACGCGATCCTGCTCGCCTCCGGCGGGGCGAGCGTGGGCGTCGGCATGGGCCAGGTCAACCGGGTCGACTCGGCCCAGCTCGCGGTCTCCCGCGCGGGTGAGCGCGCGGCGGGGTCGGTGGCGGCCTCCGACGCGTTCTTCCCGTTCGCCGACGGTCTCAAGATCCTCGCTGAGGCGGGGGTGCAGGCGATCGTGGAGCCCGGCGGCTCGATCCGGGACGACGAGGTGATCGCCGCGGCCGAGGCCGCCGGGATCACCCTCTACTTCACCGGGACCCGGCACTTCTTCCACTAGGAGACACCCGCTCCCGTACGGCGCCGCCTCCGGTCGTGAGGCGGCGCCGTACGTCTTCCCGGCGCCCGTGCGTCTCCCCGGTCCCGGTGCCCGTGCGTCTTCCGGGCGTCCGTCCGCCCTCCGTCCGCCCTCCGTCCGCCGTCCGGCGGCCGCCCGCGGGGCACGCTCTCCGGCAGCCTGTCCGCAGGCGGGCCTCGATTTCTCCCGTCCGATTTTCCGGAACCCCTACGGTGGGCGGCCGGTCCGCCGATACTGCTGGTGTCGCTCTCCCACCGGGTCGCTCTGATGCGGGTGACAAGAGAGTGGCGAAATGAGCAGGTTGTTCCGGCTTACGAGGCTTTGTCCTGTGGTTAGCCTGGAGCATTCTTTCCCATGGCCCGCTGGAGACCTCACATGCCCATGCTTGACTTCATCCTGCCCGTCCTCGTGATGATCGGCGGGTTCTGGCAGAGCCCGATCACCCTGGTGGTGCTCGCGCTCGGCTCTGCGTACATGGGCGTGAAGGCCGTAGAGATCATCCCCTTCACCCGCAGGATCATCGAGCAGCGGGAGGCCGAGCGCGGCTGACCCGGTGCGGACGGCCGCCCGCGGTCTCAGGGAGGTGGCGGGCGGCCGGGCGCGGATGATCTCATGAGAAAGTTGGGTTCATGAGCGCGCAGATTCTGGACGGCAAGGCCACCGCAGCAAAGATCAAGGCAGACCTCGCGGCGCGGGTGACCGCGCTGAAGGAGCGGGGGATCACCCCCGGACTCGGCACGGTCCTCGTGGGCGACGACCCGGGCAGCCAGATCTACGTCGCGGGCAAGCACCGCGACTGCGCCGAGGTCGGCATCGCCTCCATCCGCAGGGACCTGCCCGCCAACGCCACTCAGGCCGAGCTCGAAGAGGTCATCGACGAGCTCAACGCCTCCCCCGAGTGCACCGGCTACATCGTTCAGCTCCCGCTGCCCCGGCACTTCGACACCCAGGCGATCCTGGAGCGCGTCGACCCGGCCAAGGACGCCGACGGCCTGCACCCGATCAACCTGGGGCGGCTGGTCCACATGGTCGACGCGCCGCTGCCCTGCACCCCGCACGGGATCGTCCTGCTCCTGCAGGAGTACGGCGTGCCGATCAAGGGCGCCGAGGTCGCCGTGGTCGGCCGAGGCATCACCGTGGGCCGCTCGCTCGGCCTGCTGCTCACCCGCCGCACCGAGAACGCCACCGTGACGCTCTGCCACACCGGCACCCAGGACCTGGCGGCCCACACCCGCCGCGCCGACATCGTCGTCGCCGCCGCGGGCGTGCCGCACCTGATCACCGCCGACATGGTGAAGCCCGGCGCGGCCGTGCTCGACGTCGGCGTCTCCCGGGTCGACGGGAAGATCGCCGGCGACGTCGCCCCGGATGTCCGGGAGGTCGCCGGCTTCGTCGCGCCCAACCCCGGCGGGGTGGGCCCGATGACCCGGGCCCTGCTGCTCGCCAACGTCGTCGAGGCCGCCGAGAAGGCGTGAGTCAGGACGCCCGGCGGCCCGCGGTGGTGGTCGTCGCCGGCTGGGACTCCGGGGTGCCGGTCGCGCGCTGCGACGGCACCACCGGAGTGGGCCTGACCAGTCCCAGGGCGACGACCTCGTTGGCCAGCCTGGTGCGCCGGTTGGTGCCCTCCGGGATCCGGAACTTCTGGTAGAGGCGGAGCAGGTGCTGCTTGACGGCCGCCTCCGTCACCACCAGGTCGTCGGCGATCTCCCGCGCGGTGGCCGGGGCGACGAACGCCTCGTCCGACAGCGCCGGCCGGCACAGCGAGGTCAGCACGTCGACCTCCCGCCTGGTCAGCTCGGGGGCCGCGGCGCGGCGGAGCTCGACCTCGGGGGCGAAGTCCTCGCGGGGGACGCCGCCGATCCTGCCTCGTGCGGCGCCGAAGGAGACGACGTCGCCGTCGTCGAGCACCCTCCGGGCGATCGGCCTGCCGTTCACCCGTGTGCCGTTGCGGGACAAGCCCAGGTCAACGACGTACAGGTAGGGTCCGCGCCGGACGAATTCCGCATGCAGCCGGGAGACACTCGGATCGGTGAGCCGGATGTCAACCCCCCGGCCGCGCCCGATGGTCGTGATCTCGGGGCGCAACGGGACCACCTCGCCGGTGTCCTCGATGCGTATGAACGGCCCCTCCACGGCAGTTCCTCCCCAGGTAGCCCGCCGTAACTGTTACTACAGCTCCGGCTTACCCAAACGAGGGGATGGGGAATCGCCTTTGCCAGAAGCAGAATCATTCGTGAAATTGGTCTGGACCTCTCTCCAGGGTTTCCCCTGCTCACGGGTAGACTTCGAGCGAAGATAAGCGGAGGAAACACTCATGGCGGACAAGCCCACCAAAGGCCTCGCCGATGTCGTAGCCGCGTCCACAGCGCTCAGTGACATCGACGGCAAGGCAGGTCGCCTCTTCTATCGTGGCTACGACATCCACGATCTGGCCGGCCGCACCACCTTCGAAGAGACCGCTCACCTGCTGCAGTGCGGCGGGCTCCCGAACCGGGAGAAGCTGGCCGCCTACGGGGCGGAGCTGGTCCGCGGGCGCACCCTCGGTGCCCTCGTCGAGGCCAACATCCCCGAGATCGCAGAAAAGCAGGAGCCCATGGAGGCGCTGCGCACGCTGGTCTCCCTGGCCGGCGCCGACGATCCGGACAAGGGCTCCAACAGCCCCGAGGCCAACCTGCACAAGGCCGCGAGGCTGACCGCGCAGCAGCCCATCCTCGTGGCCCGCTACCACGCGGCCCGGACCGGCGCCGCGATCCCCGACCCCGATCCGGGACTGAGCATCGCGGCCAACTTCCTGCTGCAGATCACCGGCCGCGCCGCGGACTCCCGCGCGGTGGAGATCTTCGACGCCTGCCTGGTCCTGCACGCCGACCACACGATGAACGCCTCGACGTTCGCCGCGCGCGTGTGCGCCGCGACCCTGTCGGACATGCACTCGGCCATCGTCGCCGCGATCGGCACCCTCAAGGGCCCGCTGCACGGCGGCGCCAACGAGCAGGTCATGCGCACCCTGGAGTCGCTCGACCCGCAGGGCGTGGCCCAGGCCGTCCGCGACAGGCTCGCCGCCGGCGAGAAGATCATGGGATTCGGGCACCGGGTCTACAAGACCGAGGACCCGCGCGCCACGCACCTGCGCCGGATGTCGCAGGAACTGGCCGAGGCCTCCGGCGACGACACCTACTACCGGATGTCCAAGGAGATGGAGGAGGTCGTCTTCGAGACGAAGGGCCTCTACCCCAACGTGGACTTCTACGCCGCGACGGTCTACCACTACCTCGGCATCCCGACCGACCTGTTCACTCCGGTGTTCTCGGTCAGCCGCATGTCAGGATGGACCGCACACGTCATCGAGCAGCACGCCGACAACCGGCTGATCCGCCCGGACAGCGAATACATCGGTGAGCGCGACCAGAAGTGGAAGCCGATCGACGAACGGTGAACATGAGCGCAATCGACGATCGTTGGGGACCGTACCCGCTGGTGCTGGCGGGTGCGGTCCTCGCCGTGACCTATGCCGCCCTGGTCGATCCCGAGTGGGGCGGGTTCGCGCTCGGCGCGGTCATCGCGCTGGGCGCCGTGCTGCGGCTGGCCGGGGGTGGGCGGCTGGCCGTACGGAAGAAGGCGACCGACGTCGTCACTCTCGCGGTCCTCGGCATCGCGCTGATGGGTGGCTCCCTCGTGCTGGAGTACCCGTCGCTCATGCCGTTATAAGTCGGATGACCGGGTGGCCCGCAGGGTGCGGACGCCCGTCCGATAGCCTCGACGGCCAGTGAGCCTCAAAAGGACTGTCTGGCCAGTTGTTAGTTCAGAAGGGGAACCACACGCATGCCCAAGATCAAGGTAGAGGGTCCCGTCGTCGAGCTTGACGGCGACGAGATGACCCGGATCATCTGGCAGTTCATCAAGGACCAGCTGATCCTTCCCTACCTCGACGTCGACCTGAAGTACTACGACCTCGGGATCGAGCACCGCGACGCCACCGACGACCAGGTGACGATCGACGCCGCCAACGCGATCAAGCAGTACGGCGTCGGCGTCAAGTGCGCCACGATCACCCCGGACGAGGCGCGCGTCGAGGAGTTCGGCCTCAAGAAGATGTGGAAGTCCCCGAACGGGACCATCCGTAACATCCTCGGCGGCGTCATCTTCCGCGAGCCGATCATCATGTCCAACGTGCCGCGGCTCGTCCCCGGCTGGACCAAGCCGATCGTCGTCGGCCGTCACGCCTTCGGCGACCAGTACCGCGCCACCGACCTGAAGGTCCCGGGCGAGGGCACGCTGACCCTCACCTTCACCCCGAAGGACGGCTCCGAGCCGATCGAGCTCGACGTGTACGACTTCCCGGGCTCCGGCGTCGCCATGGCGATGTACAACCTGGACGAGTCCATCCGCGACTTCGCCCGCGCCTCCATGCGGTACGGCCTGGCCCGCAACTACCCGGTCTACCTGTCGACGAAGAACACGATCCTGAAGGCCTACGACGGCCGCTTCAAGGACATCTTCGCCGAGGTGTACGAGACCGAGTTCAAGAAGGAGTTCGAGGCCGCCGGCATCTCCTACGAGCACCGCCTGATCGACGACATGGTCGCCGCGGCGCTCAAGTGGGAGGGCGGCTACGTCTGGGCCTGCAAGAACTACGACGGCGACGTGCAGTCCGACACCGTCGCGCAGGGCTTCGGCTCGCTCGGCCTGATGACCTCGGTCCTCATGACCCCCGACGGCCGCACCGTCGAGGCCGAGGCCGCCCACGGCACCGTGACCCGTCACTACCGTGAGCACCAGAAGGGCAACCCCACCTCCACCAACCCGATCGCCTCGATCTTCGCGTGGACCCGGGGCCTGGCCCACCGCGGCAAGCTCGACAGCACCCCCGCGGTGATCGACTTCGCCGAGAAGCTGGAGCAGGTCTGCGTCGAGACCGTCGAGGGCGGCCAGATGACCAAGGACCTCGCCCTGCTCGTCGGCGGCGACGCCAAGTGGCTGACCACCCAGGACTTCCTGGCGGCCCTGGACGAGAACCTCAAGAAGAAGATGGCCTGACCACGGTCATAGCGCGGGGCCGTCCCACGGGGCGGCCCTCTGCTTTTCCCGGCCGCTCCTTCCAAGGGCCACGGCCGTCGCCCCGGCCGTCACGGGGTCGGGGCCGCGCCGATGACGACCCGGTCCTCGGCGGGGACGCCGGGCAGGCGGCTGGTCCGGCCGGTGATCGCGTCGACCCGGTAGAAGCCCAGGATGTCCCGGCTGGCCCGGCCGGTCAGCTCGACGACGACCGCCCGGGTGTTCAGCCAGCCGACGACATCACCCGAGACGGGTTCTCCCAGCGGGGGCAGGGGCACGCGCTTGACGACCCGCCGCGCGGAGGCGTCCACGATGTGAAGGACGTCGTTGCGGGCCTCTCCCGATACGGTGGCCGCGGCGTACCTGCCGGTGGGAGAGCCCTCCCAGACGGAGTACTTCCCGTCGAGCCAGCGTCCGGCCTTCTCGACGGGCGTCGTCTCTCCGGGGGACGGCGGAGCGGTCTTCCCCGTGGCGAAGTCGGTCCGCAGCCGCCCGGCGGCCAGATCCACGGTGAAGCGGCGCCCGTCCGCGGAGACGCGGACGGACGGGCCGTGCTCGATGTCGGCGGGTGTGATCACGGGGGACAGGTACCGCTTCGTCCCGGTCGGCAGGTCGTGGGCGACGTACCTGCGCTCGGCCGCGCTGAGGTAGGCGATGCGCCGGCCGTCACGGCTGACGACCGGGCTGAGCTCCCGGTAGCCGTCGATCTCGTGCCCCAGGTTCTGGACGGCGTCGGGGACGGCCACCGTGGTCTCGCAGGGGCCGGGCTCGCAGTTCACCTTGGGAAGGTCGGGATACTGCGCGGGGTTGTGATCGGACATCAGCGCCAGTGTCCAGCCCGAGCAGAGGATCTTGCCGGTCCAGGGCATCTCGGGAGTGCCGTCAGGGCACTCGCCGGGGACCGCGTAACGGATCACGAAGGGTGTGGGGGGTATCTTCCACGGCCCGGGGGAGGCAGTGGCGGTTGCGGGGGAGGGCGCGGCGGTCCCCGGCGTCGCCGGGGCCTGGGGAGCTCTCTCCCCGGCGGCCAGCGCGGAGGTCCACACCTGGCCCTGCGGGGTCAGCGCGACGATGGAGCCGGCCACCAGGACGAGGGCGATCGCCGTCAGCAGGACCTTCCGCCTGGCGCGGCGGCGCAGCGCCGTGACGGACCGGGCGGAGAGGTCCGGTACGGAGGCCTCGCCCGCCTGGGCGGCGAACCTGTTGGTCAGCCGCTTCCGGTCGCCCTTGGTGAGCGCGTCCACCGCCTCGGCGATCTCCGCCTCCACGGTCTCCACCGTGAGGCCGAGGATGTCGGCCAGCTCGGCGGGGGCCCTGCCGTTGTGGAGGCAGGCGACGACGAGGAGGCGGCGGCGGGGCGGGAGCCGTACCAGGGCGGTGGCTCCGGCGGCGGTGGGCCTGCGCAGGAAGGCGCGGTAGAGCGCGACGCGGGCGTGCTCGCCGGGGCTCTCCCAGGCTGCGGGCGGCCAGGCCAGGCCGACGGTGCGGACGGCCTGCAGCACGAGGCGGATGGCCTGCTCGTGGCTGCCGGTCAGGAGCAGGGCGGTGCCCACGAGGGAACGCTGATCGCGCTGGACGAACTCGCGAAAACCGACATATCGCCACATGGGGGCCTTGCTCCGCTTGGTTGGGGGACTCAACGGTAGCGATCCAAGCACTTGCAGCGCCAAATGGGGGTGATTGTCAGCAATTGGATGGCATTGGTGTGTCGGATGCGACTCTCGCGCTCGCCGAGCGGCGAGGGGGCGGCGAGGGGACGGCGAGGGGGCAACAGGGTCACGTCGAGGTAACACGTAGGGATCGGGGACCGGCGGGCCGTAAAGTTTGGCTTGTCGGGGATTGACGAGCACGTGGGGACGAAGATGCCGCAGATCGAGCCACTGGGAGCGGGGGAGCCGCGCCAGCTGGGGCCGTTCCGCGTCGTCGGGCGGATCGGCGAGGGCGGGCAGGGGATCGTCTACCTCGGCATGAACGACGCCGGGGAGCGGGTGGCGATCAAGCTCCTGCACGTGAAGTTCTCCGGTGACGCGACCGCCAGGTCCCGTTTCGCCCGTGAGGCTCGCGCGGCCCAGCGGGTCGCCTCGTTCTGTACGGCGGGCGTCGTCGCCGCCGACCTCGAGGGCGACACCCCCTACATCGCCAGCGAGTACATCGAGGGCAGGTCGCTGCGGGAGCTCGTCGACACCGGCGGCCCGCTGCGGGGCGGCGCGCTGCAGCGGCTGGCGGTCGGCACGGCCACCGCGCTCACCGCGATCCACCACGCCTCGATCGTGCACCGCGACTTCAAGCCGGACAACGTCCTCATGGCCGCCGACGGGCCCCGGGTGGTCGACTTCGGCATCGCGCGCATCCTCGACTCCACCGGCACGATCACCAGCCGGGCCATCGGCACTCCCGCCTACATGGCCCCGGAGCAGATCGCCGGTGACGACGTCGGCCCCTACACCGACGTGTTCGCCTGGGGAGCGACCATCGCGTTCGCCGCGACCGGGGAGATGTCCTTCGCCGGCGACTCGATCGCGGTGGTGCTCAACCGCATCCTCAACCACGAGGTGGACGTCAGCTCCATGCCGGATCCGCTGCGGAGCGTGGTCCGCTCGGCGCTGGCCAAGTCCCCCGCCGCGCGGCCCTCCGCCGACCAGATCCTGCTCCGGCTGCTCGGCCACCCCGAGACCGCGGGGGCCTCGCCCGCGGTGCTGACCCAGGGAGCCCAGGTCGCCAGCCCGGAACCGGGCGAGGCGACCAGCGTCATGCGGTTCCCCTCGCACACCGGCACGTCCCTGCCCCTCCCCGGCCCCCGTGACCCGCACACGGGTGTCTCCACCCCCTCCACCGGTCATCTCGCCGGGGGCTCCACGGGTGCGCAGGCGCAGTACCCCACCCGCCAGGACGGGCCTCTGGGGCCCGCGTGGAACGAGCCCCCGCAGGAGCGTTCCACGCCGCTCCCGCACGATCGGCCCACCGCCTACCCCACCCCGCGGGAGCTCCCGGCCTACGGCGGGCCCTCCACGGAGGTCGGGCCGCCGAGCTGGCAGGAGACCCGGCCGGCCCTGTCCGAGGCCCCCTCCGGGCCGCCGAGGCGTGCGCGCCGGGGCCGCTGGATCGCCGCGGCCGTGGCCGCGGCCCTCCTGACGGGGAGCGCCACGGCCGTCTACGCCACCGGCTGGCGGCCGCCGTTCCTCTCCGGCGCCGAGACCACCCCCGGACCGACCGGCGGGTCCACCCCGGCGGTGCTCACCTCCGTGGTGGACAGGGCCGCCGCGACGAAGAAACTCACCGTCGGGATGCGCGACTTCCTGCCGGGCATCGCGCTGAAGAGCAACGGCAGGTGGAGCGGGTTCGAGGTGGATCTCGTCACGGAGATCGCCAAGGCGCTGGGGGTGCCCGAGAGCGGCGTCACCATCCGGGCCACCAGCCGGGACGAGCGGCCCAGGCTGCTGGCCGACGGCGACCTCGATCTGGTCGTCTCGACCTACTCGATCAACGACGAGGACGACGTCACCTTCGCCGGGCCGTACTACCTCGCCCACGTCGACGTGCTCGTCAAGGACGGCTCCGCGATCAGGACCGCGGCCGGTCTGGAGGGCATGCGGCTGTGCCAGCCGGCCGGCAGCGCCTCGGTCACCAGGGTGCAGGAGGCGGTGAACGATCTCACGCTCGTCCCCGTGCAGACCTACACCGAGTGCATGAACATGCTGATGGCGGGGGAGGTCGACGCGGTGCCCGGCGACGACCTGCTGCTGGCCGGGTTCGCCCACCGCGAGCCCATCCGCTACAAGGTGGTCGGCCTGAAGCTCACCGACGAGCGCTACGCGGTGGCGTTGAAGAAGGGCGACGAGCGCGGCTGCAAGGCGGTCCAGGCCGCGATCGCGGACCTCTACCAGCGGGGCGTGATCGGCGACCTGCTCGACAAGCACTTCTCCAACGTCGACTTCGCCAGCCGCGAGAACGCCCTCCCGGCCATGGCTAGCTGCGGATAGACCGCTCGATCTCCTCGGCGGTCTCCCGGGCCCAGTCGCGGAACATCCGGGTCTGGCGCATGCCCAGATCCAGGGCGTACCTGCCGAAGTTCCCCTTGCCCGCCTGTGTCTTGGTCCTCCAGATCTCCTCCAGCTCGGCGAGCTTGGCCTCGCAGATCCGCGCCGCGTCCCGGAGCGCGATCACCGCCTCCTCCGGCTCCAGCGTGGGCAGCAGGAAGGCGCGCAGCGCCAGTTCGTCGCGGATCGACCGGGACGGCCCCGCCGACAGCAGCCACTCGCGCAGCAGTCGGGAGCCCTCCTCGGTGACGGCGTAGGTCTTCCGGCCGCGCGGGCCCTCCTCCTCGATCACCACCAGGCCTCCGGCGGCCATCTTGTTGAGCTCCGGGTAGATCTGGCTGTGCCGGGCCTGCCAGACGTGGTTGACGGATCTCTCGAAGAGCTTCGTGAGGTCGTAGCCGCTCGACGGGCCGGAGACGGTCAGCAGCCCGAGGAGCGCCATGCGAAGGGACATGCCCTCATCATAGTTATCGTTTGACATGTAAAATTCGACAGGTCAATATCCACATGTGCCTACCGACGTATTGAATCCTCCCGTGGAGACCCGACCGAAGAACGGGTTGCTCCTGCTCGCCGTGCTCGGCGGGATGTTCCTGGCGATGCTCGACCAGACGATCGTCGGCACCGCCCTGCCGCAGATCGTCCAGGAGCTCGGCGGCGCCGACCTCTACACGTGGGTCGTCACCGCCTATCTGCTGACCTCGACGATCACCGTCCCGCTGTACGGCCGCCTCTCCGACACCTACGGCCGCAAGCCGCTGCTCCTCATCGGCATCGCGCTGTTCCTGGCCGGCTCCGTGCTGTGCGGAGCCGCCCAGGACATGACCCAGCTCATCGCCTTCCGCGGCCTGCAGGGGCTGGGGGCCGGTGCCCTGCTCCCGCTCTCGCTGGCTCTGGTCATCGACCTGTTCCCGCCGAACCGGAGCGGCCGGGTGCAGGGCGCGCTCGGCGCCGTGATGGCGCTGAGCTACATCGCCGGGCCGTTCCTCGGCGGGGTGTTCACCGACACCGCGAGCTGGCGCTGGGCCTTCCTGGTCAACCTGCCCGTCGGCCTGGTCGTCGTCGCGGTCGTCGTGGCGCGGCTGCCGTACGCTCCCGGGCAGGGACGCGGCGCCCGCCCCGACTACCTGGGCATCGCCGTGTTCACCGGGGCGATCAGCGCGCTGCTGGTCGGGCTCACCGAGAAGGGACTGGACGGCCATTCGTGGACCAGCGGCCCGGTGCTGTGGCCGATCGCGGGCGCCGCCGCCGGCCTGGTGGTGTTCGTCCTGGTCGAGCGCCGCGCGGCGGAGCCGATCATCCCGCTGGAGCTGTTCCGCAACCGGACCTACGCCCTCGCCAACACGGCCTCGTTCCTCACCGCGTTCTGCCTCTACGCCGGGGTCGTCTTCCTGCCCCGCTACTTCCAGGAGGCCATGGGGCTCAGCGCGACCGACTCCGGGCTGCGCATCTACCCGCTCATGCTCGGGATGGTCGCCGGCAGCATGGCCGCCGGGGCGCTCATCTCGAAGACCCGGCGCTACAAGCCCTGGCTGGTGGCGGGGGCGTTCCTGATCGCGGTCGGCTCGCTGCTCTGCGCGGGGCTGACGGCGGACACCTCCGGGCCGGCGCTCGCGGGGTGGATGGCGCTGCTGGGCCTGGGCATGGGCCCCATGCTCTCCGGCCTCACCGTGGCGGTCCAGTACTCGGTCCCGCCCCGGTTCATCGGTACGGCCAGCGCGAACCTGACCTTCTTCCGGCAGATCGGCGGCTCCGTCGCCCTGGCCCTGGCCGGGACCCTCTACGCCTCGGTCGTCCAGGACCGGGCGCCGCTGCACGGGCCGGAGGCCGCGCACGCCGCCGCGACGGCCACCGTCATCCCCTGGCTCGCCGTCACCGGCGCCGTCCTCGCCCTCGGGGCGCTGCTCGCCATGCCCGGAGGGCGGATCAGGGCACTCGACGCAGGACCGGGGGGAAGCGGGGAGTAACATCCGACCGTCAGAATTCATCCTTCGAGTGGGGGAAGGTCATGGCCCAGACTCCCGTAAAGGTCACCGTCACCGGCGCCGCCGGTCAGATCGGCTACGCGCTGCTGTTCCGCATCGCGTCGGGCCAGTTGCTGGGCGCCGACGTCCCGGTCAAGCTGAGCCTGCTGGAGATCCCGCAGGCGGTCAAGGCAGCCGAGGGCACCGCGATGGAGCTCGACGACTGCGCGTTCCCGCTGCTGAGCGGCATCGAGATCACCGACGACCCGAACAAGGCGTTCGACGGCGCCAGCGTCGCGCTGCTGGTCGGCGCCATGCCGCGCAAGGCGGGCATGGAGCGCGGTGACCTCCTGGAGGCCAACGGCGGCATCTTCGGCCCGCAGGGCAAGGCCATCAACGACAACGCGGCCGACGACATCCGCGTGCTCGTCGTGGGCAACCCGGCCAACACCAACGCGCTCATCGCCCAGCAGCACGCCCCGGACGTCCCGGCCGAGCGCTTCACCGCGATGACCCGCCTGGACCACAACCGCGCGCTCTCCCAGCTCGCCGCCAAGCTCCAGGTCCCGGTCACCGAGATCAAGAAGATGACCATCTGGGGCAACCACTCCGCCACGCAGTACCCCGACCTGTTCCACACCGAGGTCGGCGGCAAGATCGCCGCCGAGCAGGTGGACGAGGCCTGGCTGCGCGACACCTTCATCCCGACCGTGGCCAAGCGCGGCGCCGCGATCATCGAGGCCCGGGGCGCGTCCTCGGCCGCCTCCGCCGCCAACGCCGCGATCGACCACGTCTTCGACTGGGTCAACGGCACCGAGTGGACCTCGGCCGCGATCCCCTCCGACGGTTCGTACGGCGTGCCCGAGGGCCTCATCTCCTCCTTCCCGGTCGCCTCGCGCGGCGGCAAGTGGGAGATCATCCAGGGCCTGGAGATCGACGCCTTCTCCCGCGAGCGCATCGACGCCTCGGTGCGCGAGCTGGAGGAGGAGCGCGACGCCGTCCGCCAGCTCGGCCTGATCTGAGCGTGCAGGACTGTCCCGGCGCTGTCACGACAGGGCCGGGCGGGAGGGCCCCGGAGTCCGCTGCGGCTCCGGGGCCCTCCCGCGTCCGGGGTCCCGGTGGTCACGGGACGACCAGAAGAACAGGACGTGGCGTGTCGGTCGGCCGGGAGGGCGTGATCTCCGCGTTCAATTGACCACTGATGGTCGGGGGATCGGTGTTCATGAGGCGTGGTGCGGCGCGGGTCGTCGCGGGGATGGTCGGTTTCGCTCTCGTCGCGGTGCCCGGGACGGCCCGGGCGCAGGCCCGTGAGCCGGACCCGGGCGGGGCGGACCTGTCCGTGCGGATGGACGTCTCACCGGGGCGGGCGCAGCCGGGGCAGCCGCTGGTCTACCGGGTGAGGGTCCGCAACGCGGGCCCGGGCGACGCGGTGCTGCCGACGCTCACCGTCCGGGTGCCGGCCGGGGTGGACATCCTCAACGCCGACGTGGCCGAGTGCCGGCCGGGCCGGAACGCACGCGAGGTGGTCTGCGCCGCCGGCGCCGACATCCCGGCGGGCAGCACCGGAGAGGTGAGGATCACCGGCCTGGTCCGCCCCGGCGCACGCGGTCCGCTGCCGGCGAGCGCCACCATCTTCTCCGAGGTGGTGGACGGGCGGCCCGCCAACGACTCGGTCCGCCTGCTGACCCTGGTGGACGAGGGCGCCGACCTGGCGATCCGGCTGACGGACCGCTCCCGGGCCGGCCGTACCGTCACGATGGGCGCGGTGGTCCGCAACCGGGGCCCGCGGGCCGTCCGCGACGCGCTGGCCCTCTTCCGGGTCGGGCGGGCGCGCCTGGTGTCGGCGCACGGTGCGCGCTGCCTGCCCCGCCCCGCCTACGTCGGCTGCAGGCTGCGCACCCTCGGCTCCGGCGAGCAGGTCAGGCTCAGTTTCGCCTTCCGCGCGCGCGGCCGTACGGTGACCGCGGAGGCGAGCGTCTACTCCGGGGACGTCGGGGACCGCCGCCCGCGCAACAACGTGGCCCGGATGACGGTGCGCTGACCTTCCCCGTGGAGGGAGGCGCCGGTGCGGGCCCGCGCGCACCCGCGTTCAGCGGGGCAGCGCGGCCCAGGCGTCGGCGACGATGTCCCGGACGGCCGGATGCTCGGGCTTCCAGCCGAGCTCGCGCTGGATCTTCTCGGAGGAGGCGACCAGCACCGCCGGGTCTCCCGCGCGGCGCTCGGCGACGGCCGCGGGGATCTCGTGGCCGGTGACCTCGCGGCAGACCGACAGCACCTCCTGGACCGAGAACCCGGTCCCGCTGCCCAGGTTGTAGATCTTGTGCTCTCCCGGGGCGCAGGCGCCCAGTGCCAGCAGGTGGGCCCGGGCCAGGTCGGCCACGTGGATGTAGTCGCGCACGCAGGTCCCGTCGGGGGTCGGGTAGTCGGTGCCGAACACGCTGACCGACTCGCGCCGCCCGAGCGCCACGGCCAGGATGTTGGGGATCAGATGGGTCTCCACGGCGTGGCGCTCGCGGTAGACCCTGCCGTCGGCGGCGGTGTGGGCGCCGCCCACGTTGAAGTAGCGCAGGCTCACCGCGGCCAGGCCGTACAGGCCGGCGAAGGCGGTGAGCGCGGTGTCGACCGCGAGCTTGGAGGCGCCGTAGGGGTTGGTCGGGCGGGTCGGGTCGGTCTCCAGGATCGGGGAGCGCTCCGGCTCGCCGTACGTGGCGGCGGTGGAGGAGAACACGATCCGGCCGACGCCGGCGGCGCGCATGGCCTCCAGCAGGGCGAGGGTGCCGCCCAGGTTGTGCGCCCAGTAGAGTCCCGGCTGCTGCACGGACTCGCCGACCAGGGACTTCGCCGCGAAGTGCAGCACGCCGTCGGTTCCCTCCAGCAGGGCGGCGGCCTCGGTGATCGAGCCCTCGACGAAGCGCGCGCCGGGCGGGACCGCGTCGGCGTGGCCGGTGGAGAGGTCGTCCAGCACGGTGACCTGGTGGCCCGCCTCGACGAGTTGCGCCGCGACGGCGCTTCCGATGTAGCCGGCGCCCCCGGTGACCAGCAGTTTCACGGAGCCTCCTGTTTGGTCATGTTTATAGATGTTTACTTCTGTAAGACTATTGCCAGCATATGCTGTCAGACCACATACAGGTTCAGCCGGAACGGGCGACGGCCGCGACGGAGACATTTTCGTGAACAGTGTCCTGGCTAACATCGCTCTGGTCCTGCTCTTCGTGCTGATCGGCGGATTCTTCGCGGGCGCGGAGATGGCCCTGGTCTCCCTCAGGGAGAGCCAGGTCCGCAGGCTGAGCGCCCGGGGGCGCAGGGGCGCCCGGGCGGCCACGCTCGCCCGCGACCCCAACCGCTTCCTGTCGGCCGTGCAGATCGGTGTCACCGTGGCGACGATGCTGTCGGCCGCGTTCGGCGCCGACACCCTCGCCGAGGACCTCGTGCCCACGGTGGCCGGCTGGGGTCTCCCGGAGAGCGCCGCCGCCCCGATCTCGCTGGTGCTGGTGACCCTCGCCATCTCCTACGTCTCACTCGTCCTCGGTGAGCTGGTGCCCAAGCGGCTGGCCCGGCAGCGGGCGGAAGGGCTGTCGCTGCTGGTCGCGCCGTTCCTGGACCGGATGGCCGTGCTCTCCCGGCCGATCATCTGGGCGCTGTCCAAGTCGACCGACGGCGTGGTCAAGCTCCTCGGCGGCGATCCCGAGGCCGACCGGGAGGAGATCTCCACCGAGGAACTGCGGGACATGGTCGTCGGCCACCAGGAGCTGACCGAGGACGAACGCAGCCTGATCGCGGAGGTCTTCGCAGCCGGCAAGCGGCAGTTGCGCGAGGTGATGCTGCCCCGCACCGAGGTGGAGTTCATGGCCGCCGACACCCGGCTGGCCGAGGCCGCGGTGCTGGCCGCGGCCATGCCGCACTCCCGGTTCCCGGTCTACCGCGACACCTACGACGACGTCATCGGCTTCGTGCACATCCGCGACCTGCTCGACCCGGTGCTGACCGGATCGATCGAGCCGATCAGCGAGGTGGTGCCGATCCGGCCGGTCAAGCTGGTGCCCACCAGCAAGCAGGTGCTGACCACGCTCTCGGAGATGCGCGACGAGGGCCACCACCTGGCGATCGTGGTGGACGAGTACGGCGGCACGGCGGGCATCGTCACCCTGGAGGACCTCGTCGAGGAGCTCATCGGTGACATCCGCGACGAGCACGACATCGAGGACGAGCAGGTCGTGCTGCCCGCGGGGGAGATCGAGCTCGACGGGCTGAGCAATCTCGGCGAAGTGGCCGAGCAGGCCGGGATCAGGCTGCCCGACGGCCCCTACGAGACCCTCGGCGGGTTCGTGATGGCGACCCTGGGCCATCTGCCGGTCCGGGGAGAGCTGGTGGAGGTCCCCGGTTTCGAGATGTCGGTCACGGAGATGGACGGGCGCAGGGTGGCGCGGGTCCGCATCAAACGCCGCCCGGCGGGGCCGGCGGAGGAGGGGGCGCGGGCGGCCCGGGAGCCCGGCTCCTCCGGCGCGGACTCCTCCCCCGGCATCGGCATGTCTTCCCCGGAGGAGGGGCCGACCACTCCCGACACCTGACAGAATTACCTCTCATGGCGAGTCCCCGTGTTCTGTCCGGCATCCAGCCCACCGCCGACTCCTTCCACCTGGGCAACTACCTGGGCGCGGTGCGGCAGTACGTCTCCATGCAGGAGGGTTACGACGCCTTCTACTGCGTCGTCGACCTGCACGCGATCACGGTGGACTACCAGCCGGAGGTCCTGCGCCGCCGCTCCCGGATCGCCGCGGCCCAGCTCTTCGCCGTCGGCCTGGACCCCGAGCGCTCCACGGTCTTCGTCCAGAGCCACGTGCGCGAGCACACCGAGCTGGCCTGGATCCTGATCTGCCTGACCGGCATGGGCGAGGCCGGGCGGATGACGCAGTTCAAGGACAAGTCGGCGCGATACGGCGAGGGCTCGACCGGGGTCGGCCTGTTCACCTACCCGATCCTGCAGGCCGCCGACATCCTGCTCTACCAGGCGAACAAGGTCCCGGTCGGGGCCGACCAGAAGCAGCACCTGGAGCTCACCCGCGACCTGGCGCAGCGCTTCAACCACCGCTTCGGCGAGACCTTCACGCTGCCCGAGCCGCACATCGTCAAGGGCGTCGAGAAGATCACCGATCTGCAGGACCCGACGGCCAAGATGTCGAAGTCGTCCTCCTCGCCCGCGGGCATCCTGGACCTGCTGGAGCAGCCGGGCCCGCTGCGCAAGAAGATCATGCGCGCGGTCACCGACACCGGTTCCGAGATCGTCTTCGACGAGGAGAACAAGCCCGGCATCGCCAACCTGCTGCGCATCCAGTCCGCGCTGACCGGCACGCCGATCCCCGAGCTGGAGGCGCGCTACGCGGGACAGGGCTACGGCACCTTCAAGAAGGACGTGGCCGAGGCCGTGGAGGAGACCTTCGCGCCGATCCGGGAGCGGACGGAGAAGCTGCTCGCCGACGAGGCCGCGCTCGACAGGATGCTCGCCGCCGGGGCCGCCAAGGCCCGTGCCGTGGCCGCCGAGACCATGGAGAAGGTCCGCGAGCGGGCCGGGTTCCTGCCCATCCCCTGACGCTTCCCCCGCCCCCGCCCGGGACCGGGCACGGGGCTCCCTCCCGTACGGCGCCGCCGGACGGGGAGCCTCCCCGCACGACCCGGTCCGGCGCCGGGGCGGGGTCCTGCCGGATGCGGCCGGACCTGCCGCAGATGACCGGATAGCGACTGTTTGCCGACGATGGCCCCGGGTACCGGAACGGTCACACGCGGTGGTGCCCGGTGGTCTTCTCCGTCCCGGCGTCCCCGGACAACGCGTGAGAACGGTGCATGCGTCGGCGGCGGCCGGGAGGAGGCGCGGGTGGCCGGACTGGGAGAGCGGATCCAGGCGCTCCGTGAGTGGGGTCATGGCCGGGTCGAGTCCGACCGGGTCAGGTGGTCCTGGTTCGACCACGTGCTGCGGACCGTCCAGCGCTACCAGCTCCAGTTCGGCGACCGGCTGGCCGGGGCGGTGAGCTACTTCGCGTTCCTGTCCTTCTTCCCGATCATCGTGCTGGCCTTCGCGGTCTTCGGCTTCTTCCTCTCCTCGCAGGAGAACGCCGACACCACCCTGACGGAGGCCATCAACGGCTACCTTCCCGGCCTCGCCTCGAAGCTCCCCATCAAGGAGATCGCCGAGTCCAAGACCACCGCCGGGATCATCGGCCTGCTCGGTCTGCTCTACTCCGGCCTCGGCGCGATCGACGCCCTGCGCGGCGCCCTGCGGCAGATGTCCATGACCACCGAGCCGCCGCTCAACTTCGCCCTCGGCAAGCTCCGCGACCTGTCCGCGCTGATCCTGGTCGGCATCACGATGATCGTCTCGGTCGTGGTCGGCGGCTTCGCCACGCAGGCCAGCACGACCGTGGCCGGCTGGCTGGGGCTGTCGCAGTCGTTCCTCGCCACCGGAACGGTCTGGCTCGCCGGCCTGGCGGTCAGCGTGGCCGCCGACACCGTGGTCTTCCTGATCCTGCTGGGCTGGCTGGGCCGGTCCACGCAGCCCTTCCGGACGGTGCTCCGCGGCGCGCTGCTGGGCGCGGTCGCCTTCGCGCTGCTCAAGCAGCTCGCCGCGTTCGTCCTCTCGTTCACTTTGGGCAACCCCATCTACGGGGCGTTCGCGGTGATGGTCGGCCTGCTGGTGTGGATCAACCTCTCCGCTCGGGTGATCATGTACGCCGCGGCCTGGACCGCCACCGCCTCCTTCGGCCCGCCCCCCGAACCCACCCCCGTCCCCGGCAACGCCCTCAGCGGTCCGTCCGACCCGCCGAAGATCGTCTGATGCGAGGCGTCCGCCCTCGCACCGGACGGCCGCGGGGCGGTCAGTTCTGCGATCCCGTCCGGCGCAGGCGGCGGCGCAGGCGGTGACCGGACCAGGCGAGGGCGGCGAGGGCGGCGGCGCCGAGCAGATAGGGAGCCGGAGAGGCGGACTCCTCCCCGGTCTGCACGGGCCGCGCCGCGTCGGCGTCCCCGGCGGCGGGCGCCGGGCTCTGGGCCGCGGCGTCGGCGGTCGGCAGGGGAGCGGGCTCGGGGACCGGGTCCACCAGGTGGCCGACCGGGGCGACCTTGCCGCGGGCGGTGAAGCCCCAGTCGAGCAGGTCGGCGACGTCTCCCCAGAAGTAGCCCTCGTGCCGCATGATCGCGACGATGACCGTGTGCCCGCCCCGGCGGGCCGCGCCGACGAAGCTGCCCAGGGCCTTGGAGGTCCAGCCGTTCTTGACGCCGATCATGCCCTTGTAGCGCCAGAGCAGCTTGTTGTGGTTGCCGATCTCGTAGTAGCCCTTGGGTGCTGGGAACTTGTCAGTTTTTAAGCTGATATATCGACGGAAATCAGGGTTGGCGAGGCCGGCGCGCGCGATCAGGGCCAGGTCGTAGGCCGAGCTGCTCTGGCCGGGCTTGTCCAGACCGCTCGGGGTCTTGGCCACGGTGTCGAGCGCCTGGAGCCGCTTGGCCTCGGCGTTCATGTCCGCCAGCGTCTTGTGCAGGCCGCCGTTGGCCTCGGCCAGCGCCATCGCGGAGTCGTTGCCCGAGACCAGCAGCAGCGCCTTGAATAAGTCCTCCACGGTGTAGAGCGGCTTGGGCACCAGCCCGACCGCGCTGCCCTCCTGGTTGACGGCGTTCCTGCTCGGCTTGATCCTGGTGGCCTTGTCGAGCTTCGGGATGAGAGTCAGGGCGGTCAGCGCCTTGAGCGTGCTCGCCGGGAGATAGCGTCCGTGCGGGTCCTTGGCGGCGAGCACCTCGCCCGTGTCCGCGTCCGCGATCACGTAGGATTTCGCAGCTGTCCTGGGCGGGGCCTTGACCCCGGTGGGAAGGACCAGGCCCCGGCCGCCGAGCCGTACGCCTCCGACGGGCTCGGCCCCGGTGGGTTCGGTCCCGGCGGCGGGCGCCGGCCGTACGAGAGAACGGGTGTGCGCGGGAGGCTCCGCGTAGGCGGGAGCGCCCAGAAAGGCGATCACCGAGAGCAGGGCCCCAACGGGCGCGATATGTTTCGTCCCCATAGTGGCCTCAGGGTAGCTTCGTACCGATTCGCATGGGTTTGCACATCCCCGGCCAGGGGGCGGAGCACGCGAGGGGATACCGACATAATGCAAATATCACGAAAGATCGCCAGATTTCTGCTGGCCCTTGCCGCTTTCATGATCTTCGAGTGGGTCAGCCTTGGCTTCAACCTCCAGGACGGCCATCCCCGGTCCTTCTACGTCGTCCACGGCATCCTGATCGCGGTCAACATCGTCCTGGCGATCGTGCTCGCGGCGATCGGCGTGCGCGGCCTGCGCCGTCTAGGGGGTCGGGCACAGGGCGCGAAGCGTCCGCCGGTGTAGCTCGGCGGCCTCCTCCGCCGAGTTCCCGATGCTGGTGAAGCCGAGCTTCCCGTGCTCCGGGATCGCGCCGAGCAGGTGCAGCACGTTCCCGGTGCGGGCCTCGCGGTCGAAGCCGAGGCCCGCCGCCCGGACCGTCTCGACGATCTCCCCCGGGGTACGGCCCCGCAGGGTGGTGGCGGCGCAGTTGTCGGTGGCGACGTAGTACTTGGACTGCTCCCCGCACCTGAGCGTGCCGGTGCCGGGGTCGTAGACGGCGCCGGTGGTCAGCAGCGCGGCGCCGAAGGGATGGGTGGTGCCGCCGATGCGCAGGTTGATCTCGCACAGCAGCGCCCGGTAGCCGCCGTCGGTCTTGACGGCGAAGAAGTCCATCCCGAACAGGCCCACCACGCCCCGGTCGGCGAGGACCCCGGCGATCCGCTCGGCGCACTCGCCCACCTCGGCGCGGTACTCGGGGCGCGCGGGGAAGGCGCACCCCTGGTACACGTCCCCGTTGGGGCCGCCGAGGACCTGCTCGTGCGTGGCCACCACGTCGTAGGCGCCGCCGGGGGTGATCCTGGCCAGCGCGCTGGGGCAGTACAGCGGCCGCCCCTCGATGAACTCCTCGATCACCGCGCCCCGCTCGGCGATCTTCTCGGCGAAGGTCGTCCAGTCCTCGTCGGCGGCGGAGAAGCTCGTGTGGCAGGCGGTGAGCGGGCGGTCGTCCTTGACCACGACGGCGTTGCCCAGGCCGGAGTAGCTGTTGTTGAGCTTGACCATCAACCTGCCGCCGCCCAGCGCGCGCGCCGCGTGCTCCACCTCGGTCAGCGAACGCAGGTCGGCGAAACCGCGGGCCAGCGGCACCTTGGCCTCCTCCCCGACCAGCCGGCCGCCGCTCTTGGAGCCCAGGTAGGCCAGCGAGGTGGCGGGGCCGTAGACCGGCAGCCCGAGCAGGGCGGAGAGGCGCTCCTCGGCCTCGCTGACGACGAAGGGGACCATCCAGGCGTCCTCCGCGCCGTCCAGCGCCTCCCGGATCCGGTCAAGGGCGCCGGGGGTGTGCAGGATCTTCTCGGTGAGGGGGCAGGGCCGGGGATCACCCAAACTGATCATTTCGAGGCGCTCGCGGGCCTCTCGCGGGTCGTCCAGGAACCCGAGGTAGTAGTCCACGATCGCCGGATCCACCGGCGCCGAGGTGAGGTAGACGAGTCTCACGCCCGGTCGCTTGAGGGTGAGAAGCAGGAAGAGCAGCCGCTCCTCGTAGCAGCGTGCTCCGGTTATCCTGCGCAGTTCGTCCTGGGGAAGCGACAACGAGGGGGTGACCACCAGGGTTCCCTCGTTCGGTTCGAAGATGCTCAACCTAGAGTGCTTCTCCCCAAATGGGATATTAGTGATCATATGCGGAGTGAACCACGCGTTCTTCTCTCTGACATCCATCCGCCGGGTTCGATGAGTGGCACCTGAAGTCACGCAAGTTGCCAGTTCAGCGAGGTTTCAACCGAGCGGACGAGGTCAGAGGCTGAACCACGCCCTCCGGTACGGCTACCGCTCCTGAACAATTCGGATCATGCGCCATGGTTCTTCCGGGTCAGGAGGGGCGGAAGAAGGGCAGGGGGCGACAAAACATTTGGTGGAGATGTCGGCGAGCTCCTCCTGAAGAGAGATAAAGTCGGTGTCATACATCCGGCGCGCCGGCGGCCGCATACCGGCCTGCCGCCTCCACGCCGGCGTGTTGTCGTCCGCACTGCCGTGGCCCGTGACACCCACTCCGGCCCCTCCGTGCGGTAATCGCTTTTGGGGCTGCCTCATGGGTCGGGCGATTCTGGGCAGTGGCACATGCGTCGAGGACTCCAACGAACTGGCGCGGATAGGACGGTGGCCGATGCGGGGGCGTAATCTGCGAGGGGAACTCGACGCGTTCCTCGCCGAGGTCGAGGGCGGACTGATCGCTTTCCGCCGTGACCTGCACATGAATCCCGAGCTCGCGTTCGCCGAGTACCGCACGACGCAGCACATCGCCGACCGGCTGAGCGCGATCGGCCTCGCCCCCTCGGTGCTGCCGCGCGGCACCGGCCTCATCTGCGAGGTGGGCAGCGGTGACGGGCCGACCGTGGCGCTGCGGGCCGACATCGACGCGCTGCCCGTGTCCGACGAGAAGGACGTGCCCTACAGCTCGACGGTCCCCGGTGTCTGCCACGCCTGCGGTCACGACGTGCACACCACGATCCTGCTCGGCGCCGGGCTCTTCCTCGCCCGCCAGGCGGAGGCCGGGCTGCTGCCCGGCCGGGTCCGGCTGCTCTTCCAGCCGGCCGAGGAGCTCCCCGGCGGGGCGCTGGAGGTGATGGCCGCGGGCGGCCTCAGCGGCGTGGACCGGATCTTCGGCCTGCACTGCGACCCCCGGGTGGACGTCGGCAAGGTCGGGCTCAAGACCGGCCCGATCACCTCAGCCTGCGACCGGGTCACCGTCCGGGTCAGCGGCCCCGGCGGGCACACCGCCCGGCCGCACCTCACCGCCGACCTGGTCTTCGCGCTGGCCAAGATCCTCACTGAGCTGCCCGCCGCGCTCTCCCGCCGGATCGACCCCCGCTCCTCGCTCAGCCTGGTCTGGGGCCGGGTCGAGGCGGGGTCGGCGGCCAACGCGATCCCGGACGACGGTGTCGCCGAGGGCACCGTGCGCTGCCTGGACGAGGAGGCGTGGCACGCCGCCCCCGACATGATCAAGGCCCTGCTGGAGTCGGTCGCCGGAGCCTACGGCGTCGAGGCGCAGATGGACTACGTGCGCGGCGTCCCGCCCGTCATCAACGAGGAGATCAGCGTGCAGATGCTGATCGAGGCGGCGGAGGGCGTGCTCGGCGAGGGCGCCTCCGTGCCGACCCAGCAGAGCCTGGGCGGCGAGGACTTCGGCTGGTACCTCGAATCCGTCCCCGGCGCCTTCGCCCGCCTCGGCACGCGCACGCCGGGTGAGGCCCACTCCGGTGACATCCACCAGGGCACCTTCGACGTCGACGAGACCTGCATCGCCACCGGCGTGCGCTTCATGGTGGCGACCGCGCTGACCGCGCTCTGGGAGGGGCAGCGACCCGCCACCAGCGAGCCCGCCGTCCTGATGAATTTGGACAACTAGCACCGGTGGGTGGATTTCCCCTTACGCCGTCGCGGTCACGCTAACCAGTAAAAAGTGCATCGCGTAACGAGATAGTCGCCTTCCGTCGGGGCAAGGGTGTGAACGGTCCGCGAGCCGGGCCGACGGCCTCCCGGTTGATCTCTTGAGGGGGCGGTCGATCCTACCCGCTGGTAGCGTCGGCCGCCTTCGCTTGTCACAGGGTGGCGTGAGCTGGGTAACGGACCTATTGCGGAGCTGTGCGCCGGTTTGGTCCGTGCTCACCGAACAACTATCTTCCGTGCAGGGTTGCCGTGCGTCTCTTCGCGCGTGCACTGAGAACGCGAAGGGAGTCCATCTTGCTTCAGAACCGATTCGGCAGGCTGGCCGCGACCGCACTGGCCGGCGGCATGCTCATGGGCGCCGCCGCGTGTGGTGGAGGCGAGGAGCCGACCACGTCCGCCAGCCCGACCGGTGGCGCGACCAGCGCGGCCACGAGCGGCAGCGGCGCGAAGGTCGGTCTCGCCTATGACATCGGCGGCCGCGGAGACCAGTCGTTCAACGACGCCGCCGCCGCCGGTCTGGACAAGGCCAAGGCCGAGCTGGGCCTGGCCGAGACCAAGGAGCTGGAGGCCGGAAGCGGCGAGACCGAGGCGGCCAAGGAGGAGCGGCTCCGTCTGCTCGCCCAGGGCGGCTTCAACCCGATCATCGCCGTGGGCTTCGCCTACTCCGGTCCGCTGAAGAAGGTCGCCACCGAGTTCCCCGACGTCAAGTTCGCCATCGTCGACGACGAGGCCGCGACCGGTCCCAACATCTCCAACCTGGTCTTCGCCGAGCACGAGGGCTCCTTCCTGGTCGGCGCCGCCGCGGCGCTGAAGTCGACCAAGAACCACGTGGGCTTCGTCGGCGGCGTCGAGGTTCCGCTGATCAAGAAGTTCGAGGCGGGCTTCGTCGCGGGCGCCAAGGCCGTCAAGTCCGACATCAAGGTCGACGTCAAGTACCTGACCCAGCCGCCGGACTTCGCGGGCTTCGCCGACCCGGCCAAGGGCAAGACCGCGGCCGAGGGCATGTTCGACGCGGGCGCCGACGTGGTCTACCACGCCGCGGGCGGTTCCGGCGGCGGCGTGTTCGAGGCGGCCAAGGCCGCCAAGGGCTGGGCGATCGGCGTCGACTCGGACCAGGCCAAGACGGCCGCCGCCGACGTGCAGAGCGTCGTCATGACCTCCATGATCAAGAAGGTCGACGTCGCGGTCTTCGACTTCCTGAAGAGCGCCGCGGCCGGCTCGGCCAAGGCGGGCACGACGGTCTACGACCTCAAGGCCGGCGGCGTCGACTACTCCACCACCGGTGGCCAGGTCGACGACATCAAGGCCAAGCTCGACGAGTACAAGCAGAAGGTCGTCTCCGGCGAGATCACCGTTCCGAAGGAATGACCTGACCAGATGAAGGGCCCGGCGGACGATTCCCCGGGCCCTTCGCCCTACTTTCCCCATCACGTTACGTAATCGGGCCATCCGTATGGAGGAGGCCGTCATCAGCACCTCGACACCGGCCGTCGAGCTCGCGGGGATCACCAAGCGGTTCCCCGGCGTCGTGGCCAACCGCGACATCGCCCTTGCCGTGGAGCAGGGGCACGTGCACGCCATCGTCGGAGAGAACGGCGCGGGCAAGTCCACCCTCATGAAGATCCTGTACGGCATGCAGCGCCCCGACGAGGGAGAGATCCGCGTCAACGGGGCGGCCGTCGCCTTCCGTTCCCCCTCGGACGCCATCTCCGCCGGCATCGGCATGGTCCACCAGCACTTCATGCTGGCCGACAACCTGACCGTGCTGGAGAACGTGGTCCTCGGCAGCGAGCCCCGCAAGGGCGGCATCGCCATCGACTTCGGCGCCGCGCGCAAGAAGATCAAGCAGATCTCCGACACCTACAGTCTGGGCGTCGACCCCGACGCCCTGGTCGAGGACCTCGGCGTCGGAGCCCGGCAGCGGGTGGAGATCCTCAAGGTCCTCTACCGGGGCGCCCGCATCCTGATCCTCGACGAGCCGACCGCGGTGCTCGTCCCGCACGAGGTGGACGAGCTCTTCGGCAACCTTCGCGAGCTGGTCCGCGAGGGCCTGACGATCATCTTCATCTCGCACAAGCTCGACGAGGTGCTCTCGGTCGCCGACGCCATCACCGTCATCCGGCGCGGCACCACCGTGGCGAGCGTGGACCCCAAGGCCGTGACCGCCCGGCAGCTCGCCGAGCTCATGGTCGGCAGCGAGCTGCCCAGCCCGGAGACGCGCGAGTCCACCGTCACCGACGTGGTGGCGCTCTCGGTGCGGAACCTGTCGGTGCACTCGCCGGACGAGCGTTGCATCGTGGACGGCGTCACCTTCGACATCCGCAAGGGCGAGGTGCTCGGCATCGCCGGCGTCGAGGGCAACGGCCAGGCCGAGCTCGTCGAGGCCATCATGGGAATGCGCCCCGCCGAGGGGGAGATCCGCCTCGGCGAGGAGGACATCTCCGCCTGGTCCACCCTCCGCCGCCGCGAGGCCGGCGTCGGCTACATCCCCGAGGACCGGCACCGGCACGGCCTGCTGCTGGAGGCCCCGCTCTGGGAGAACCGAATCCTCGGCCACCAGACCCGCAGGCCCAACGTCAAGGGTCCGTGGATCGACCGCGCCGGAGCCCGCGCCGACACCCGGCGCATCGTCGAGCAGTACGACGTCCGCACCCCCGGCATCGACGTGGACGCCGCAGCCCTGTCCGGCGGCAACCAGCAGAAGCTGATCGTCGGCCGGGAGATGAGCGGCGACCCGGTGTTCCTCATCGCCTCGCACCCGACCCGTGGCGTGGACGTGGGCGCCCAGGCCGCGATCTGGGACCACCTGCGCGCCGCCCGCGCGGCCGGCCTGGCCGTCCTGCTGATCTCGGCCGACCTGGACGAGCTCATCGGCCTGTCGGACACGCTGAAGGTGATCCTGCGCGGGCGCATCGTCGCCGACGTGGATCCGCAGAACGTGACGCCCGAGCAGCTCGGCTCGGCCATGACGGGTGCCGGTGAGGCGGCATGAACACCTACGTAACGCACGCCGTACCCGGAGATCCCGGAGCCCCCGGAGCCATCGCATGAAATCCGCTGAGTCGAGCTTCGCCGACCGCCTGCTCGGGCGGGTACGGCTGACCGGCCTCCTCTCGCTCGCCGCGCCGCTGCTGGCCATCGTGTTCGCCGGGCTGATCACCTCGGTCGTCCTGCTGGTCAGCGGCGACCCGCCCCTGGAGACGCTGGGCGTCATGGCCGACTACGGCACGCAGCCGCGGTCGATCGTGCTCATGCTGAACTACGCGACGACCTACTACCTGTCCGCGGTCGCGGTGGCGATCGGGTTCCGGATGAACCTGTTCAACATCGGCGTCGACGGCCAGTACCGCCTCGCGGCGCTCGTGGCCGCGGCGGTGGGCGGCGCGGTCACCCTGCCCGCTCCCCTGCACATCGCCCTGATCCTGCTCGTGGCGATGCTGGTCGGCGCCGGCTGGGCCTCGATCGCCGGCCTGCTCAAGGTCAAGCGCGGCGTCAGCGAGGTCATCTCCACGATCATGCTGAACGCCATCGCCACCGCGCTCGGCGCGTGGCTGCTCAACAAGGAGCGCCTGGCGGTCGAGGTCGCGGGCAGCAACAACATCGGAACCAAGCCGATCCCCGAGTCCGGCCGGGTGGCCGGTATGGCGATCATCCCCGGGACCGAGGCCAAGGTGTTCGGCCTGATCATCCTGGCGGTCGTCGTGGGCGTCGGCTACCACGTGCTGCTCAGCCGGACCCGGTTCGGCTTCGACCTGCGGGCGACCGGCCGTTCGGAGTCGGCCGCGGTCGCCAGCGGCGTGAACGTCAAGAAGATGGTCGTGACCGCGATGATTCTGTCCGGCGCGGCGGCGGGCCTGATCGGCATGCCGCAGCTGCTCGGCTCGTCCTACTCCTACAGCCTCGACTTCCCGACGGGGCTCGGTTTCACCGGCATCGCGATCGCGCTGCTGGGCCGCAACCACCCGGTCGGCATCGCGTTCGGCGCGCTGCTGTGGGCCTTCCTCGACACCTCGTCGAGCATCCTCCAGCTCCACGAGATCTCGCCCGAGATCGTGGCGATCATGCAGGGAACCATCGTGCTCTCGGTCATCATCGCCTACGAGCTGGTCCACCGTTACCAGATCACGGCCGAGCAGCGCCGGGTGAGCAAGGAACTGGCGGGCGGGACCCCGCCGCGGGTCGAAGGAGCGTCGGCATGAGCGCAAGCGGCCTGAAGACGGGCCAGCCTCCGGTGGAGCGGGCCAAGGCCGGGACGTTCAAGCTCACCTGGCGGCTCCTGCTGATCGGCATCGGCGCGCTGGTCCTCCTGCTCTCGGTCACCCGGTTCTTCACCGGCGCCGTCGACCTCACCTCGGCGGGCGCGATCAACGCCGCCGTCGCGCTGGCCGTGCCGATCGGCCTGGCCGGTCTGGGCGGCCTGTGGTCCGAGCGGGCCGGCGTGGTCAACATCGGCCTGGAAGGCATGATGATCCTGGGCACCTGGGCCGGGGCCTGGGGTGCGATCCAGTTCGCCAACCCCTGGGCGGGCGTGCTCGCCGGGGCGATCGGCGGCGCCGTCGGCGGCCTGCTGCACGCGGTGGCCACCGTGACCTTCGGCGTCGACCACATCATCTCCGGTGTCGCGATCACCATCCTGGGCGGGGGCATCACCCAGTTCCTGTCGAAGGTGACCTTCGCCGAGATGCCGGGCGGCGGGGACACCCAGTCGCCGCCCGTGCCCAAGCCGGGGGTCGTGAGCCTGCCGTGGGTCGGCGAGCCGCTGGCCGACCTGGAGGCCCAGCGCTGGTTCCTGCTGTCCGACCTGGCGGGGATCCTGCGGGGCCTGACCACCAACGTCTCGCTCTTCACCATCCTGGCGGTCGCGCTGGTCCCGCTGACGTTCTACGTGCTCTGGCGCACGGCGTTCGGCCTGCGGCTGCGCTCCTGCGGCGAGCGGCCGGTCGCCGCGGAGTCGCTGGGCGTCAACGTCTACACCTACAAATATGCCGCGGTCGTCGTCTCCGGCGCGCTGGCGGGCCTGGGCGGCGCGTTCCTGTCGCTGGTGGCCTCCAGCGCCTACCGCGAGGGCCAGACCGGCGGGCGCGGCTTCATCGGCCTCGCCGCCATGATCTTCGGCAACTGGCGGCCCGGCGGCCTGGCGGCCGGCGCGGCGCTGTTCGGCTACACCGACGGCCTGCAGCTGCGCCGGGGCGGCGAGTCCGTGCACGCGCTCCTGCTGCTGGTGGCCATCCTGATCGCCGCGGTGGCGGTCTACCAGCTCGTGCAGCAGAAGCGCGCCCAGGCGGCGGTGTTCACCGGCTCCGCGGCGGTCATCGTGTTCGTGATCTTCGCGTTGACCGACAGCATCCCGGCGCAGTTCACCTCCGTCACCCCGCACATCACCACGCTGCTGGTGCTGTCTCTGGCGGCCCAGCGCCTGCGCATGCCCGCCGCCGACGGCCTGCCGTACCGGAAGGGACAGGCCAAGTGAGCACCGAGAAGACGAACGCCGCCATCGACTGGGCCGCGCTGAAGGCGGAGGCCGTACGGGCCATGGCCAACGCGTACGCGCCCTACTCCAAGTTCCCGGTGGGCGCCGCCGCGCTGGTGGACGACGGGCGGATCGTGTCCGGCTGCAACGTGGAGAACGCCTCCTACGGCGTCGGGCTGTGCGCGGAGTGCGGGCTGGTCTCCGCGCTCCGGGCGAGCGGGGGCGGCCGGCTGGTCGCCTTCACCTGCGTGGACGGGCACGAGGAACTGCTCATGCCGTGCGGGCGATGCCGTCAGCTGCTGTTCGAGTTCGGCGGCGACGAACTGCTCGTGGAAACCGTGGACGGGCCGAAGCCGATGGCGGAGATCCTGCCGTACGCCTTCGGACCCGACGACCTGAGCCGGGGGGCTTGATCATGGACGCCATCGACGTCATCGTCACCAAGCGGGACGGCAGGGAGCTGTCCCGGGAGCAGATCGACTGGGTGATCGACGCCTACACCAGGGGTGTGGTGGCCGACGAGCAGATGTCCTCGCTCGCGATGGCGATCCTGCTCAACGGCATGAACCGCCGGGAGATCGCCGAGTGGACCCAGGCGATGATCCGGTCCGGGGCGCGGATGGACTGGTCCGCGCTGCCGGGCCGTACCACCGACAAGCACTCCACCGGCGGCGTCGGCGACAAGATCACCCTGCCGCTGGCCCCGCTGGTCGCCGCGTGCGGCGGCTACGTCCCCCAGCTGTCCGGGCGCGGCCTGGGCCACACCGGCGGCACGCTGGACAAGCTGGAGTCCATCCCGGGCTGGCGGGCCCTGCTCTCCAACGACGAGATGCTCGGCGTGCTGAACAAGGCGGGCGCGGTCATCTGCGCGGCCGGCGACGGGCTCGCCCCGGCCGACAAGAAGCTCTACGCGCTGCGCGACGTGACCGGCACGGTCGAGTCGATCCCGCTGATCGCCTCCTCGATCATGTCCAAGAAGATCGCGGAGGGCACCGGCGCGCTGGTGCTGGACGTGAAGGTCGGCTCCGGCGCGTTCATGAAGACCGTGGAGCGGGCCCGTGAGCTGGCCACCACCATGGTCGAGCTGGGCACCGACGCCGGGGTGAACACCGTGGCCCTGCTCACCGCGATGGACCGGCCGCTGGGCTGCGCGATCGGCAACGCGCTGGAGGTGACCGAGTCCGTCGAGGTGCTCGCCGGCGGCGGCCCCGCGGACGTGGTCGAGCTGACCGTGCGGCTGGCGCGCGAGATGCTCCAGGCCGCGGGCGTGGACGGGGGCAAGGACCCGGAGGAGGCGTTGAAGGACGGCTCGGCGATGGACGCCTGGCGCCGGATGATCGTCGCCCAGGGCGGCGACCCGGACGCCCTGCTGCCGAAGGCCGCCGAGACCATGCAGCTCAACGCACCCGCCTCGGGCGTGCTGACCAGGCTCGACGCCTACGGCGTGGGCCTGGCGGCCTGGCGCCTGGGCGCGGGCCGGGAGCGCAAGGAGGATCCGGTCTCCTTCGGCGCCGGGATCATGCTGCACGCCAAGCCGGGCGACCTGGTCCGGGAGGGCCAGCCGCTGATGACCCTGCATGCCGACGAGACCTCCCGCTTCGAGCGGGCGCTGGCCGCGCTGGAGGGCGCCTACACGGTCGCCGACTCCGGCGACGAGGACCTGCTCCCGCTGGTGATCGACCGCATCACCGCCTGAGCCCCGCCCGGTGGCTCGCCCGCCCTCCCCGCCGGCCGGTGGGGAGGGCGGACCCGTCTCAGGACGTGCGCGCCGTCTCCGGGGCGTGGGCCGTCTCCGCCGCATGGACCGCCTCCAGGGCGCAGGGCGGCGGGGGGGACGCGCCGGAGTCGAAGGCGGCGACGACCACCGCGCGGTGGGCGGGCAGGGCCGCCGCGTGGCGTGCCCGGCCCTCCTCGGTGATGACCACGAAGACGCCGCGCCGGTCGGCCTCGCAGATCGCACGGCGCACCAGACCGGCCTTCTCCAGGCGGGCGATCACCCGTGAGCACGCGCTCTGGCTCAGGTGCACCGCGGCGGCGATCTCCTGAGACCGGTACTTCTCCTGGTCGCCCTCGACCATGCGCTCCAGGACCTCGAACTCGCTCACGCCGAGGTCGTACTTGTCGGAGAGCTCCCGCTCCAGTGCGCACGTGACCGACGCGTGCCTGGCCAGCACCTCACGCCACGCACGGACAGCGGACTCCTCGCTCATGCCGCGGATCGTACCATGCGCGGACATTAAATGCATCGTCATTAAATGCTTTTGCATTAGATGCGCTTGCATGTATTGTCGGGCGACATGATCTCCTCGACACACGACGAGCGCTGGGACGCCCGGCTGTGGGCCGCGCTCGCAGTTCTCTGCGCAGTTGTCTTCCTCGACGCCTTGGACGTCTCGATGGTGGGCGTCGCCCTCCCGTCCATCCAGTCGGATCTCGGCCTGTCCACTTCCTCCCTGCAGTGGGTGGTCAGCGGCTACGTGCTCGGATACGGCGGTCTGCTGCTTCTCGGGGGCCGGACCGCCGACCTGCTCGGCCGGCGCAGGGTCTTCCTGGTCGCGCTGGCGGTCTTCGCCGTGGCCTCCCTGCTCGGCGGACTGGTCGACAACGGCGCCCTGCTGATCGCGGCCCGGTTCGTCAAGGGCATCAGCGCCGCTTTCACCGCTCCCGCCGCCCTGTCCATCATCACCACGACCTTCGCCGAGGGCCCGGCCCGCAACCGGGCCCTCAGCATCTTCACCGCCTCCGGCGCCAGCGGCTTCTCCCTCGGCCTGGTCATCTCCGGCCTGCTGACCGAGCTCGGCTGGCGCTGGACGTTCCTCATGCCCGTCCCCGTCGCGGTCATCGCCCTGGTCGCGTCCCTGAAGTTCCTGCCCAAGCAGCACGAGGAACGGGCCGAGGGCGGCTACGACCTCATCGGCGCCGTGACGATCACCGCCTCGATGCTGCTGCTGGTGTACGCCGTGGTGGAGGCTCCCGAGGCGGGCTGGGGCTCGGCCCGGACCATCGGCTCCCTGCTCGCCGCCGCCGCCCTGCTGGCCGTCTTCGTCGTGGCCGAACGGAGGGTCAGGCACCCGCTGGTACGGCTCGGCATCCTGCGCTCCGGCCCTCTCGTCCGGGCCAACCTCGGGCTGGTGATCCTGTTCGGCTCCTACGTCGGCTTCCAGTTCGTCGCCATGCAGTACTTCCAGAACTTCCTGCACTGGTCCGCGCTGGAGACCGCCCTGGCCTTCCTGCCGGCCGGGCTGCTGGTCGCCGTCACCTCCACGAAGATGGGCGGCCTGGCCGACCGCTTCGGCACCGCCCGGCTCATCGTGATCGGCTCGGCGGCCCTGGCCGGGGGATACGCCTTCTTCCTCCGCGTCGACGCGGACCCCGACCTGACCACGCTGGTCATCCCGGGCATGATCCTGCTGGGCATCGCCTTCGCCCTGTCCTTCCCCTCGCTCAACATCCAGGCCACCAACGGCGTCGCCGACGACGAGCAGGGGCTGGCCTCCGGCCTGCTCAACACCTCCGGCCAGGTCGGCGGCGCGGTCGTGCTGGCGATCGTGACGGCGGTGCTGACCTCCAGCGCCGGCCCGGACCCGCTCAGCAGCTTCCGCGCCTCGATCACGGTCTCCGTCATCCTCGGCCTGCTCGGCCTCGGGATCGCCCTCACCGGCCTGCGCGGAGCCCGTACGGCCGCCGCGGCGCGGGAGAAGGTCCTGGAGGCCGTCTGAGGACGTCCGTGCCCGCCGCGGAGATCCGGGATCCGCGGCGGACACGGGCCCGCCGCCGTGGGGGAACGGGGTCCCCGCGGCGGCGGTTCCGCGTTCCGGGAGGGCCGGCGCCACGGGTGCCGAGCCGTACCAGAGCGGCGGTCCCACGTCCCGGGAACGTCACTCCCGGGTACCGGGATGACCACCTCCGGACACGCGGATGTGGCTGAACCTTTCCTGGGTATTGGACGTCCTACCAGGCAGGAGGCCCACATGAACCGTTCCCGCGTCGCCCTCGCACTCGTTCCCCTCGCGCTGCTGGCCGGCTGCGGCGACCCGGCCACCCGGGCCACCGCCTCTCCCGCCCCGTCCGCCACGGCTCCCTCCGCGGCCCCGTCCACTACGGCCCCGTCCACTACGGCCACGGCCGCCGGGACGGCCACCCCTGCGCCGGACGGCTCCTCCACGCCGGAGCCGCCGCCGTCGCCCGGGCCGAACGAGCTGGCGCCGCCGACGGGCACCAATGAGGTCGAAGTCGAGCGGAGCCCCGCCGCACCGCCGATCGTCACCGGGACGCGCTTCGCCGAGCACCGGGGGTTCGACCGGGTGGTGGTCGACTTCAAGGGTGATCTGCCCGGGTACCGAGTGGAATGGGTGCCCGAGCTCGTCCAGGACGGGTCCGGCGAGCCGATCGACGTCAAGGGCGGGGCCTACCTGCAGGTGACGATCACCCCGGCCAACGCGCACACCGAGGCGGGCGCGCCGACCTGGACCGGCGGGCCGATCTTCCAGGCCGGGCTGGGCAACGTGCAGAACGTCGTCAAGACCGGTGACTTCGAGGCCGTGGTGGGAGTGGGCATCGTCCTGGACCACAAGGCGGGCTTCCGGGTCCTGGAGCAGAAGCAGCCGAACCGCCTGGTCATCGACGTGGCCCACTGAGCGGCCCACGGAGGCCGGTGGCAAAATGGCCTGATGGTACGGAAAATCGATAGTGCGACACGGATTCCGGTCCCCGGCGGCAAGGTCATCGACGAGTACGTCGGCCGGGTCAACAGCGGTGACGACCGGGTCTCGATCGCTCATATGACGGCCCCGGCCGGATGGGACGAGCCCGCCCAGGCGCCGGAGTTCGCCGAGTACACCCTGGTGCTGAGGGGCACGGTCCTCGTCGAGCACGACGGCGGTGTGACCGAGGTCCACGCCGGGCAGGCCATCGCGTGCGAGCCGGGGGAGAAGATCCGCTACAGCTGCGGGACCGAGGGTGCGGAGTACGTCGCCGTCTGCCTGCCCGCCTTCTCCCCCGAGACGGTCAACCGCGACGAATAGCCCGCGGGACTTTCGGCGGATCTTGCAAAACCGCTGATCGGACCCTTGACATTAGGATGGCGAGATGAGCCAGCTACCTACTCTCGAAGAGATCCGCCAGGCTCCGAAAGTCTTGCTCCACGATCACCTCGACGGTGGTCTGCGGCCCGAGACCATCGTCGACCTGGCCCGCGAGACCGGCTACGACCGGCTGCCCACGACCGACCCGGACGCCCTGAGGACCTGGTTCCAGGAGGCGTCCGACTCCGGTTCCCTGGAGCGCTACCTGGAGACGTTCGACCACACGGTCGGGGTCATGCAGACGCGCGAGTCGCTGGTCCGGGTCGCCGCCGAGTGCGCCGAGGACCTCGCGAACGACGGCGTGGTCTACGCCGAGGTGCGCTACGCGCCCGAGCAGCACACCTCCGCGGGGCTGAGCCTGGAGGAGGTCATCGAAGCCGTCCTGGAGGGGTTCAGGATCGGCTCGGAGGGCCGGGGCATCCGGGTGGGCACGCTGCTCACCGCCATGCGCCACCAGGCCAGGTCCATGGAGATCGCCGAGCTCGCGGTCCGCTACCGCGACGTCGGCGTGGCGGGGTTCGACATCGCCGGGGCCGAGGCGGGCTACCCGCCCACCCGTCACCTCGACGCGTTCGAGTACCTCCAGCGGGAGAACGCGCACTTCACCATCCACGCCGGTGAGGCCTTCGGCCTGCCGTCGATCTGGCAGGCGATCCAGTGGTGCGGCGCCGACCGGCTGGGCCACGGCGTCCGGATCATCGACGACATCACGGTGTCCGAGGACGGCGAGGCCAAGCTCGGCCGCCTGGCGGCCTACGTCCGCGACAAGCGCATCCCACTGGAGATGTGCCCGACCTCGAACCTGCAGACCGGGGCCGCGTCCTCCATCGCCGAGCACCCGATCGGCCTGCTCCGCCGCCTGAACTTCCGGGTGACGGTCAACACCGACAACCGGCTGATGAGCGGGACCACGGTCTCCGAGGAGTTCGCCAAGCTGTCGGAGGCGTTCGGGTACGGCTGGGACGACATGCAGTGGTTCACGATCAACGCCATGAAGTCGGCGTTCCTGCCGTTCGACGACCGGCTCGCGCTCATCAACGGGGTCATCAAGCCCGGGTTCGCACGACTCAAGTGGCAGGCGTGAGCGAGCGAGCCATGGGCACAGCAGCGGCGCGAGCGCGGCCGACGGAGGAGGCCACGTGAGCGAGCGGAGCGAGCGAGCCATGGGCACAGCAGCGGCGCGAGCGCGGCCGACGGAGGAGGTCACGTGAGCGAGCGGAGCGAGCGAGCCATGGGCACAGCAGCGGCGCGAGCGCGGCCGACGGAGGAGGTCACGTGAGCGGGCCGATGAGACAGGTGTTCCGGTCGAAGCTCGCGCTGATCCTGGGCTGGGTCTGGATGGCGTTCGCCGCGGCCAACGCCGTCGACCTGGTCGTCCGCTACAGCGGGCCGTCCTCGCTGGTGGCGGGGGCGGTGCTGGGGGCGTTGACGGCGCTGGTCTTCGTCACCTGCCTGCGCCCGGCGGTCGTCCTCACCGAGGACGGCGTGCTGGTGCGCAACCCGCTCAGGAACGTCTTCGTCCCGTGGACGGGCATAGACGACGTCACGGTCTCCCACGCGATCACGATCTCCTCCGGGGACCGGGTCGTCCGCTGCTGGACGCCGCAGACCACGGCCCGGGAACGGGCGTCGGCCACGCGGCGGGGGGAGCCCGCCGCCCCGGGGAGGGGGCGCTTCGCGACCGAGCCGGCGCGCACCAAGGGGGAGCAGGCCGCGGCCGAGGCGCTGGCGGGCAGGACCCACGCCGACTGGGTGGCCGAGCAGATCACCGAGCGGGCCGGAGCCGCCAGGCAGGCCGGAGCCGCCGAGCCCGGGAGCACAGAGGCCCGGGCCGCAGAGGCCGGGACCGTGTCCGGGGGGATGCAGGTCGGCTGGGCCCTCAGCGCGCTGGCCGCGCTCGGCGTCGCGCTCGTCTTGGTGGCGGCGGCCGTCGTCGTCTCCTGACGGGCCGCCGGGGCGCCCTGCGGACGCCGGGCGCCCGGGAGAGTCCGGGGATCAGCTCTCCCGGGGGCGCCAGGCGTTCACCAGGTCCTCGGGAGTGACGAGGGTGACCTCCGCTGTGGCCGTGCCGCTCCGCGAGACGGCCAGCAGCGGGACGTCGGCGCCCGCACCGGGCAGTTTGGAGCGGCGGACGATGAGCTCGCTCAGGTCGCGCCGGTCGAACGGCCGCTCCTCCAGCCAGGTGATCGAGCCGACCAGCGTGATCCGCTCGCCGACCGGCCCGCGGTCCGTTCCCACGACGTCGATCTCCGGGTCACCGGTGCGGGTCCAGTAGCCGCCGATCGCGCCGGCCTTCGCCGGGAGTCCCTCCATCCGCCGGAGGGACTCCCGGACCAGTGGCGCCACGGCCGCGCTCCGCCACGGGGCCCACGAGCGGAGCAGACGCGCGAGGGTGAGGTCGCCCCGGCCCCGCTCGATCTCAGGGAGCCGGGGGCCGACGAAGGACAGCCAGAACCCCAGGTGCGTGCCGGCGACGCGGTAGCGGGTCTCGCGGGACGGCCGGGTGGCGAGCGGGAGGTCCGCGGAGACCAGCCGTTTCTCCACGAGGAGCTGCAGGGCGCGGTTGAGCGAGGCCCGGGGGACCTCCGGCACCGCACGGCCGATCGACGAGTGGGTGCGCAGGCCCGAGCCGACGGCGTTCAGGACGGCGCGCGCCTGCGCGTCCGGCGCCAGCTCGGAGGCGAGGATGCGCTCGCCGGTCACCACCAGGGCCGAGGCGGGGTCGGCCAGGGCCTGGCGGAGGTACTGCCGGACGCCGAGCCCCCGCGGCCATCTCGCGCAGATCATCGGCAGGCCGCCGGAGACCAGGTGGGCGTCGACGGCCTCGGCCGCGGGCAGTTCCAGGGCCGCCGCGAGGTCGGCGGGAGTGAGGGGGTGGACCGCCATCTCGACCGCCCGCATGTAGAAGGGCCTGCCCGGCTGGTTGACCGCCTCCATTACCGCCGGATCCGAGCCGATGAGGACGAGCATCACGGGGCGGCGTGACAGTTCCCGGGCGAACGCCACCTGCAGCGTGCTCTCAAGACCGGGGTCGCCCTCCAGCAGGAGGGGAAGCCCGTCCAGGACGATGACACTCGGCGTGTCCTGCGGAACGGCGGTCGCCACGATCCCCAGCGCCTCCTCCCACGACCCGGCGGAGCGCCCGGCCAGGGACGGGGCACCGGGGAGATCGGAGGCGGCCGCCGCGGAGAGGAACTCCCGGACCTGCCGGTCGGGGGTTCCCCGGGCGACCGAGTAGAAGACGCACGGCACTCCCGAACGCCTGACGAACTCCTCCACCAGCCTGGACTTGCCGACCCGGCGGCTTCCCCGGATCAGGACCGCCCGCCCCGGCCTCCCGGCCCGGCCGCCCTCCACCTTGGCCAGGACTCGCTGGAGTTTTCCCAGTTCAGAGGCCTTCTCGATGAAGCGGTCCATTCCCCTCCAAGAGTCTCAGTTGTGAGACTCTCAGCCAGGAGACCATCAGCGGTGAAACCCTCTCCGTCGGTTTGCCCATGGTTGAGGCAATCATCGGTTGAGGCAATCATCGCCGGTCCTCCCGGCCGCGATCCCCGCGCGGGGTCGTCGCTCCTGGGCTGGGGAGGCCGCCAGGGGACGTCCTGCAGGGACGGCCGGACCGCGAGGAGAAGGCGCCCGTGCCGGAGGTCACCGGGATCGGCCCGGTACGGCTGGTGCGTCCCCGCGGTTCCTACAGGCTCTCCAGGTTCAGCAGGGCCGCGAGGTCCAGCTTCAGGGCGGACAGGTCCTCCGCGGCCCGCGTCCGCGCGTCGGCGACCTCCTCGGTCACCGGGACCACGACCTCCAGGTAGCACTTGAGCTTGGGCTCCGTGCCCGAGGGCCGGACCACGACCCGGGTGCCACCGGAGAGCAGGTAGCGCAGGCCGTCGGTGGGCGGGAGGCCTCCGGCGCCCAGGCTCAGGTCCTCGGCCGACTCGACCTTGCGCCCGCCCAGCTCCACCGGCGGGGTGGCGCGCAGCCGGGCCATGGCGCCGGTGATCAGCGACAGGTCGCTCACCCGGACCGAGAGCTGGGAGGTGGCGTGCAGGCCGTACCGGCGGGCCTGGTCGTCCAGGAGGTCCAGCAGGGTCCGGCCGTCCCGCCTGGCCTGGGCGGCGATCCCCGCGACGGTCAGGGCCGCGCCGATGCCGTCCTTGTCGTGCACGGGCAGGCCGGTGTCGGAGCCGACGCTGTAGCCCAGCGCCTCCTCGTAGCCGAAGACCAGGCCGCTGCCGCCGCCCTGCCGCCCGGAACCGTCCGCGTCGCCCGAGCCGGCCTTCATGATCCACTTGAAGCCGGTGAGGGTCTCGGCGTAGCGCACGCCGTACTCCGCGGCGATCTTGCCGAGCAGGGACGACGAGACGATGGTGGTGGCCACCAGCCGGTCGCCGGAGGTCTGCCGGATGACGTGCTCGCCCAGCAGGGCGCCGGCCTCGTCGCCGGTGAGCATCCGGTGACCGCCGCCGGGCAGGGGCACGCCCACCGCGCAGCGGTCGGCGTCCGGGTCGTTGGCCAGCACGAGGTCCGCGCCGATGCGCCCGGCCAGCTCCAGCGCGAGGTCCATCGCGCCGGGCTCCTCCGGGTTGGGGAAGGCGACGGTCGGGAAGTCGGGGTCCGGGTCGGCCTGGGCCTCCACCGAGACCGGGCTCTCGAACCCGGCGGCGAGGAAGGCGGAGGTGAGGGTGAGGCCGCCGACGCCGTGCAGGGGGGTGTAGACCACCCGCAGGTCGCGGGCGTCGCCGAGCGGCAGCAGGGTCACCGCGTCCAGGTAGGCGGCGACGATCTCCTCGCCCAGGTCGGTCCAGGCGGGGTCCTCCGGCGAGCCGAGGGGCAACTCGGAGACCGGGCCCGTGGCGTCTATGGCGGCGGAGATCTCCGCGTCGATCGGGGGCACGATCTGGGAGCCGTCGCCCCAGTAGACCTTGTAGCCGTTGTCGCGGGGCGGGTTGTGACTGGCGGTGACGGTCACGCCCGCGTCGGCACCGAGGTGGCGCACGGCGAAGGCCAGCACGGGGGTGGGCAGCGGCGCGGGGAGCAGCGATGCCTGGAGCCCCGCGCCGGTGAGCACGGCGGCGGTGTCGCGGGCGAAGACGTCGGAGTTGTGCCGGGCGTCGTAGCCGATGACGACGTGCCGGTCGGGGCCGAGGACGGCGGCCAGGCCGGCGGCGGCGCGCATGACGGTGACCCGGTTCATCCGGTTGGGGCCGGCGCCCAGCTCGCCGCGGAGCCCGGCGGTGCCGAACTCCAGCTTGGCCTGGAACCGGTCGCGCAGCGCCGCCTCGTCGCCGCTGGAAAGGAGTGCCTCCAGCTCGGCCCGGGTCTCCGGGTCCGGGTCCTGGGCCAGCCAGGCCTGTGCCAGCCGTACGAGATCGCTGCTCATCCGTCACCTCACGCTCCGGGCGGGGGACCCGCGCCCCCGCCGGTTGTCCCTGGGGCCCGATCGAGGGACCGCTCCCCGTCCGGCGGGGAGCGGTCCCGTATGCGGGCGTTACAGCTTGCCGACGACCTTGGCGAGGAGGTCGCCCATCCGGGTGGCCGTGGCGCGGCCGACCTCCAGCACCTCCTGGTGGTTCAGCGGCTCGCCGACCAGGCCGGCGCCCGGGTTGGTGACCAGGGAGATGCCGAGCACCTCGGCTCCGCCCTCACGGGCCGCGATGGCCTCCAGCACGGTGGACATGCCGACCATGTCGCCGCCGAGCGTCCTGCACATCTGGATCTCGGCCGGGGTCTCGTAGGTCGGGCCGCGGAAGGCGATGTAGACGCCCTCGGCCATGCCGGGCTCCACCTCGCGGACCAGGGTGCGCAGGCGCCGGGAGTAGACCTCGGTGAGGTCGATGAAGGTGGCCCCGCTGAGCGGGTTGGACCCGGTCAGGTTGATGTGGTCGCTGATCAGGATCGCCTCGCCGACCCGCTGGGTCTCCGGGCGCAGCCCGCCCGCGGCGTTGGTCAGCACGACCGTGCGGACTCCCGCCTTGATCGCGGTCCGCACGCCGTGCACGACCGGCTCGACGCCGCGGCCCTCGTAGAGGTGGGTGCGGCCCAGGAAGATCAGCGCGTTCGCACCCGTGGCGGTCCGCACGGCGCGGATCCGGCCCGCGTGGCCGGCCACGGCGGCGGGTGTGAAACCGGGCAGGTCGGTCACCGGGATCTCGGCGACGGTCTCGCCGATCGCGTCGGCGGCCGGGACCCAGCCCGACCCCATCACCAGCGCGACGTCGAAGGAGTCGACTCCGGTGGCGCTCCTCAGCGCGGTCGCGGCGTCCGTGGCGAGTGCATAAGGGTCATTGCTCACCTCACCGAGCGTACTCGTCGGGCGCCGCCGATCACGCCAGGGACAGGCCCTAACCGCCCAGGGACGTGCAGGGACGGCCGCGCAACGCCTTGACGTAGTCGTCGGGGGCCCCGGCGTTCTCGGCGGCCTCGGCCAGAGCGCCGAGGTAACGCGCCGTGGGCAGACCGCCCTCGTAGCCGTCGAGCACATAGAACCAGGCCACGACCTCGCCCTCCAGGGTCTGCACCCGCAGGCGCACCTTGTGGTAGGTGCCCCGGATCGCGCCCTCCCACTGGTCGAGGGAGGTCTCGTCCCACTCGGGGACGTCGTAGAGGACGACGAAGACCTCTTCGGCGGCGTCCTCGACGATGGTGGCGAGCGCGCCCTCCCGGTCGGGGTCGCCTCCGCCGAAGGTCAGGCGCCAGCCCTGGAGCCAGCCCGACCCCCGCATCGGGGAGTGGGGGGCCCGCTGGGCCATCTGCTTGGGGTCCATGTTGCTGCCGTAGGCGGCGTAGACAGGCACGGCATGCAAGCCTAATCCACGATCGCCGGAAGCTCACCCCGCCGCGGTATGCCGTGGTTTTTCTCCGGATGCGCGCGGTCTACAGGGATTTGGTACTGGGTTGTGTGGTTTTGAGGCGTAGTGAGGGGGACCCGGCGGTGGCCCGGTCCGCAGATGCGGGACAATGGGCTACGTGACAAGGATCGTGATCATCGGTGGCGGGCCCGGCGGATACGAGGCGGCCCTGGTGGCGGCCCAACTGGGGGCCCAGGTCACCGTGGTGGAGCAGGACGGTCCCGGCGGGGCCTGCGTGCTCACCGACTGCGTGCCGTCCAAGACCCTGATCGCGACCTCCGTGCGCAAGCAGGCGCTGCTCGACGCCGCCGCGCTCGGTGTGCACTACACCGGAGGGCCCGACGGCGACGCCGGCAGCCCGGTCGCCGACATGCCGCTGGTCAACCGGCGGGTCAAGGAGCTGGCCCAGGCGCAGTCCGCCGACATCGCGGCCCGTCTCGCGGCCGAGGGCGTGGAGGTCGTGCGGGCTCCCGGGCGGCTGGTGGACCCGCAGGTGGTCCGGGCCGGCGACCGGACGATCCGGGCCGACGTCGTGATCGTGGCCACCGGCGCGACCCCGCGCATCCTGCCCACCGCCGAGCCCGACGGGGAGCGCATCCTCACCTGGCGGCAGATGTACGACCTGAGGGAGCTGCCCGAGCACCTCATCGTGGTCGGCTCCGGCGTCACCGGCGCGGAGTTCGCCGGCGCCTACCGCTCGCTCGGCTCCGAGGTGACCCTCGTCTCCTCGCGGGACCGGATGATGCCCAACGAGGACGCCGACGCCGCCGAGGTCCTGGAAGAGGTCTACCGGCGGCGCGGGATGAACGTCATGGGCCGTTCGCGCGCCGAGTCGGTCAAGCGCACCGCCGACGGCGTGGTCGTCACGCTGGAGGACGGCAGGACCGCCGAGGGCAGCCACTGCCTGATGACCGTCGGCATGGTCCCCAACACCGCCGGGATCGGCCTCCAGGAGGCCGGGGTCACCCTCGACCGGGGCGGCTTCGTCCAGGTGGACAAGGTCTCCCGCACCTCCGCCCCCGGCGTCTACGCGGCCGGCGACTGCACCGGCGTGCTGATGCTCGCCTCGGTCGCCGCCATGCAGGGCCGGATCGCCGTCTGGCACGCCCTGGGGGAGGCCGTGCAGCCGCTCCGGCTGGCCACCGTGGCCTCCAACATCTTCACCGACCCCGAGATCGCCGCCGTGGGGGTCGCGCAGAAGACGATCGAGGCCGGGGAGATCGAGGCCAACGTGGTCAAGCTCCCGCTCGCCACCAACGCCCGCGCGAAGATGCAGGGCTTCCACGACGGCTTCGTGAAGCTGTTCTGCCGTCCGAACACCGGCATCATCCTGGGCGGCGTGGTGGTCGCCCCGCGCGCCTCCGAGCTGATCCTGGCGGTCTCGGTCGCCGTCCAGCAGCGCCTCACCGTGGACCAGCTCGCCCACACCTTCGCGGTCTACCCGTCCCTGTCCGGCTCCGTCACCGAGGCGGCCCGCCGCCTGATGCAGCCGATGACCCCCACCGGCATCTGACCCCGGTCCGACCGGAGGCCCGGGGGCTCAGCCGACTCTGGCGCGGAGGCGGGCCAGGGCGTTCCTGCCGTCCTGTACGGCGCGCGCCACGGTGTGCAGATCCTGCTCGCCCCTGGCCATGACCAGGGCGTTCTTCGCGGCCTCGTAGGCGTCGATGGCGTAGCGCCAGTCCTGGTCGGCCGTCATGCCGCCGCGCCCGCTGATCTGGAACTCGTAGTCGAGCCGGTCGATCTCCTCGCCGAGCCGGGTGATGTCCTCCTCGGCGCCCCGGCGCATCAGGGAGAAGCGGGCGTTGCGCCTGGCCCGCCGCTGGGCGCTGACGCCCCAGACCACCACGGTGAGGGCCAGGCCCACGGCGCTGAGCACGACCATGACGAGTCCGGCGGAGGGGCCCTCGCTCCCGGCGGAGGCCTGCGGGGCCTGCTCGGTCGCCTCGTCCTCGGCGGGCTCGTATTCGGCGGACGGCGGGGCGGTGGGTGTCTCGACGCCCGTCGCGGTGCCCTTGGAGCCCTTCAGGTTCACGTCGTCGGCCTGGGTGAAGGAGGCGTCCTGGACCGTCGCGCCGGTGAAGTCGGCTCCGGCCAGCTCGGCCTGGGTGAACTCGGCCTCGGTCACGTCGGCGTCCTTGAAGACGGCGTAGTTCAGGCGGGCCTGGCCCAGCTTGGCGTCGACGAGCTTGGCCCGGGTGAAGTCGGCCTTGCGTCCCTTGATCTGGCCGGGCGTGCTCTCACTGAGGTCGGCGTCGACGAGCTTGGCGCTGGTGAAGTTGGCCTGGGTCAGCACGGCCCGGGTCAGGGTGGCCCCGGTCAGGTCCGCGTACGGGAACTCGGCCTGCCCCGCCTCGGCGTCGATCAGGATCGCGCCCCGCAGGTCGGCGTGGTCGGCGTGCATCTGGCCGAGGTCGGCCTCGGTGAAGTCGGCCTCACGCAGGTCGGCGTACTTCAGCGTGGCCTGGGTGAACCGGGTCCGCTTGAGCGAGGCTCCGCGGAGGATCGCCCCGGTCATGTCCTCCTGGACGAACTCGATGTCGTCCAGCTTCGCCCCCGTCAGGTCGGCGCAGCGCAGGTTGTCGGGGAGCTGGGCGCCCTTGGTGAAGTCACGGCCCCGGAGGTTGGGGCCCTGGCCGGGCTTGCACGGACCGGCCGAGACCTGACCGGTCCGGTCGGTTCCGGCGTGGGCGGGAGCGGCGGTGAACCCCGACAACGCGAAGGTCGCGGTGAGAAGTGCCAGGGGGATGGAACGGCGCACGGGAAGCCTCCTTCAAGACGGCCCCGAGCCTGCCAGCGGATCATTTCATCCCGCTGGACTTCTGCTTGAACCTCGGCTACAGCGTCGCGACCGGGTGTCGTGGCTCAGGACCGGGGCACCTTGACCACCGCGTAGCCGCCGGGGGGCAGCAGCAGATTACCGGGCACCGCCCGCTCCTCGTCGCCGTGGTTGAGGGCGAACAGCCACTCGCCGCGCCGGACCAGCTCGACCGGGGCGGCGGGACCGAGCCCGAGCAGACGGGCGTAGGCCTCGTCGGACAGGCGGGTGGACAGATAGGTGACGCGGCCGGAACGGGTGATCGCGGGGGTGCCGTCCGGGTACCTGGCCAGCGCCTCGGCCCCGGCCAGGTGGACGCGCTCGGTCCAGGCGGAGGCGGTCTCGCCGGTGTCCAGCGTCACCGGGGCGCCGATCGGCAGGAACTCCTCGACCCGGACGCCGAGCAGGTCGCGCAGGGCCCCGGGGTAGCCTCCGAGCCGGATCCGCCCGTGCTCGTCGGCGATCCCGCTGAGGAAGGAGACCACGAGGGTCCCGCCGCCCTCCACGTAGCGGCGCAGGTTGCCGGCGTCGTCGTCGGAGATGAGGTAGAGGCTGGGGACGATCACCGTCTCGTACGCCGACAGGTCGGCCGAAGGGCGGCGGAAGTCGGCGGTGACGCCGTGCCGGTACAGCACCCGGTGCGCCTGCCGTACCGCCTCCAGGTAGCCGACCTCGGTGGAGGGGAACCCGGGAGCCTGCAGGGCCCAGCCCGCCTCGGGGTCCCAGAGGATCGCGGCCGTCGCCTCGACCGTCGCCTCGCAGGCCTCGGCCAGGGCGGGCAGGAGCCCCCCGAGGTCGCGGATCTCGCGGAAGATCCGCGTGTCCGGGCCGGCGTGCGGGACCATCCCGCCGTGCCAGAGCTCGGCCCCGCCCCGTGAGGCCCGCCACTGGAAGAACATCGCCCCGCGTGAGCCCCGGGCGACGTGCGACAGGCTCAGCCGGGTGATCTCCCCGGGCCGCTTGGCGACCATCCGGGGTCCGGTGTAGGTCACCACCGCCTGCTCCATCAGCAGCCACGGCCCGCCGTCCGCCCAGCCGCGTGCCAGGTCGGCGGCGAAGGCCGTCTCCTCGGGCGGGTTCTCCGACGGGTAGTGGTCGATCGCGACCAGGTCCACCTCCTCCGCCCAGTCCCACTGGTTCACCGGTACCCAGTCGCCGAAGACGAAGTTCGTGGTGACCGGGACGTCCGGGGTGAGCTCGCGCAGGACGGCCTTCTGCTCCCGGAAATGGGCGAGCATCCCGTCGGAGAGGAACCGGCGGAAGTCGAGGACCTGGGAGGGGTTGGGCAGGTACTGGGTGGCGCGGGGCGGCATGATCTGCTCCCACGCGGAGTAGTGCTGGCTCCAGAACGAGGTGGTCCAGGCGTCGTTGAGCGCCTCCAGGGTGCCGTGGCGTGCCCGCAGCCAGGCGCGGAAGGCGGCGGCGACGTGATCGCAGTGGCACCAGGTGCCGTACTCGTTGTGCACGTGCCACATGGCCAGCGCGGGATGGTCCGCGTAGCGCTCGGCGAGCGTGCGGGCGATGCGGACGGAGGCGTCGCGGTACGCCGGGGCGGCCACGCAGTAGGTGTCGCGGCTGCCGTGGGTCAGCCGGGTCCCGTCGGCGGTGACGGCGAGCGCGTCCGGGTGGGCCAGGGAGAACCAGGGCGGCGGGGAGGCCGTGGGGGTGGCCAGGTTCACCTTGATCCCGCCCTCGTGGAGCAGGTCGAGGACGCGGTCCAGCCAGCCGAAGTCGTGGCGGCCCTCGACGGGCTCCAGCCGGGCCCAGGAGAACACCCCGACGCTGACCAGGTTGACCCCGGCCTGCCGCATCAGGGCGACGTCCTCCTCCCAGACCTTCTCCGGCCACTGCTCGGGGTTGTAGTCCCCGCCGTAACACAGCCCCTCAAGCCCGTTCGGCCAGCGCACTCTGGTTCCTTTGTTCGGATGATAGCTAAACTAATTATCCATGGACCATGGATTCGTCTCAAGGGATGCCGCCGGGGACTGGGAACGGGCGCTGATCACCGGCAACGGTCGCCAGGGCGCTCTCGTGTACGGCGGGCCGGAGGCGTCCGGCGGGTCCGGCGATCTCCGGGTGACCCTCTCCCACGAACGCCTGTTCCTGCCGGTCGCCGAGCCGCTGGCGCCCCCGCACACCGCCCCCGTCCTGCCGGAGCTGCGCGCCCTGCTGTACGGCGGGCGCCCGCGCGAGGCGGCCGGGCGGGTCGTGGAACTCGCCGCCGGAGAGCACGCCGGCTACGCGGACACCCGCTGGATCGACCCCCTGGTCCCCTCCGCCACCCTGGCCTTCTCCCCGGCCACGCCGGACGCGGTGCCGGGGGACTACCGCAGGAGCTGCGACTTCGCCACCGGTCTGGTGACGCAGCAGTGGGGCCGGGCCCGGCAGGAGGTGTTCGTCTCCCGTCCGGCCGACGCGGTGGTGATCCGCTTCTCGGGGGCCGGGGGGCTGCTGAGCCTGGCCCCGATCGGGGAGGAGCCGCCGGTTCCCGTCCGGTTCACCGTGGATGCCGGTCCCGGCCGGCTGACGCTGGAGGCGGGGTTCTCCGCGCGGTGGCCGGGGGCGGCCGGGGGATACACGGTCGAGTGCCGGGTCTCCGGGGCCGCCGAGCCGTCGGCCGGCGGCCTGGTGATCGAGGGCGAGGCGACCGTCCTCGCCAGGACGGTGGTCCACGGCAGCCGGCCGCGCCCGATCGAGGAGATCCCCGGCGGCTTCGACCTCCTGCTCCGCGAGCACGCGGCCGTCCACGGCGACCTGTTCGCCCGCTCGTCGGTCCGCCTCGGCCGCCGTGCGGAGAACCCCGCCTCCGGCGTCAGCCGGCCGGAAGGAGAGGCCGGGGCGAGGGTCGAGCGGCTGTTCCGGGCGGGGCGGTACGCGGTGATCTCCAGCTCGGGGGAGCTGCCCCCGACCCTGCAGGGGGTGTGGAGCGGGACGTACGACCCGCCCTGGCGCAGCGGGTTCACCATGGACGGCAACCTGGCCTCGGCGGTCGCGGGGCTGGCGGCCACCGGGACGCCGGAGCTCATGCTCCCGGTGTTCGACCTGGCGGAGGGCCTGATGGAGGACTTCAGGCAGAACGCCCGCAGGCTGTACGGCTGCCGCGGGATCCTGGTCCCCGCCCACCTGTCGACGCACGGTCTGCACAACCACTTCGGCCCGGTCTGGTGCCTGACCTTCTGGACGGCGGGGGCGGGCTGGCTGGCCAGGCTCTACCACGACCACTACGCCCACACCGGCGACCTGGCCTTCCTGCGGGAGCGGGCCTGGCCGTTCATGACCGAGGCGGCCCTGTTCTACGAGGACTTCCTCACCGCGAGCGGCGACTTCGCGCCGTCCTACTCGCCGGAGAACACCCCCTCGGGGGGCGACTCCCAGGCGTGCGTCAACGCGACCATGGACGTCGCGGTCGCCCGGGACCTGCTGCGCAACCTCGTCCACGCCGGGGAGCGCCTCGGCCTCGGCCACGCCAGGTGGCAGCGGCTCCTGGACCGCCTCCCCGGCTACCGGATCGCGCCGGGCGGGGAACTGGCCGAGTGGATCGGCGCGAGGGACTCCGCGGCGGACGGCGCCCGGGGCCCCGCGGCGGGGAGCCCCGTGGCGGACAACCACGCCCACCGGCACGCCTCGCACCTCTACCCGCTCTGGTACGAGCGGGATCCCGCCTTCGACGATCCGCGGCTGGCGGCGGCGGCCGTCCTCGCGGTCCGGCGGCGGCTGGCGTGGTGGCGGGGGTCCGACAGCGACGAGATGGCGTTCGGGCTGGTGCAGCTCGGCCTGGCGGCGGCGGCGCTCGGGCTGGCGGAGGAGGCGCACGAGGCGCTCACGCTGCTGGCCACCCGGTACTGGCGCGAGGAGAACCTGGTCTCCACCCACAACCGGGACGCGATCTTCAACGTGGACGTCTGCGGAGGGCTGCCCGCGCTGGTGGCCGCCATGCTCGTCCGCTCCTCGCTGCCGCCCTCCGGCTACGGCCGGGTCGACCTGCTGCCCGCCCGCCCGCGCGCGTGGCCGTCCGGCGAGGCGCGCGGGCTGACCGTGCGCGGCGGGACGGTCGAGCGCCTGACCTGGGAGCCCGGCCGGGTGGAGGCCGTGGTGACGGCCTGGGCTCCGCTGCTGGTCGTCTGCGGTTCCCAGCGGGCCCGGGTGCTCCCCGGCGAGACGCTGCCATTGACGTTTGTTGGTTTGGACGCAAAACTAATTCAGGAACTGGAAGCCTGAAGCGCTGGAGCACCCATGCCCTACCGTCCCCCTCTGATCGCGCACGAGTACTTCGTCGCCGACCCGCCGGAACTGCCCGTGCGCTCGCACGGCGAGGGCGGGCTGTCGGCGTTGACGGCGGCGGAACCGGTGGCGGCCGACGCGGCCGGAGTGACCTTGAAGGCCTCGACCTCCGCCGGGGAGACACTGGTGGTCCAGGTGAACGCGGCCGGTGAGGGGGTGATCCGGGTACGGCTCGGTCAGGACGCGGACGCGCGGACCCGGTCGGCCCGGGCGATCTCCATGGTCACCCCGGGCACGTTCGCCGGGGCGCGGGTTGAGAGCACGCCCGAGGCGTCCGGAACGCCCGGGACGATCGTGGTCGACGCGGGGTCGCTCCGGGCGGAGATCACCCTCTCCCCGTGGCACCTGCGCTTCACCGACGCCGCCGGGGGGACCCTGCTGGAGCAGGACCCGGGCCACACCGACATCAGCGGCCGGCTGCGCACCCTCCCGTTCGGCCGCTCCCTCGCCGGCGGCGAGGTCGCCGGCTACCACGAGAGCTTCGCCGCTCCCGCCGACGAGGCGTTCACCGGGTTCGGCGAGTCGTTCACCCCGCTGGACAAGCGCGGCCAGCGGCCGGTCATGTGGAACTTCGACGCCTTCGGCGCCGAGTCCCAGCGCGCCTACAAGAACGTGCCGTTCTACCTGTCCAGCCGGGGGTACGGCGTGCTGGTCGACAGCGGCACGCCGGTGGAGTTCGACGTCTGCCAGTCCACCCACAGCTGCGTGCAGATCGTCGTCCCGGACGACCTGATCGACTACTACGTGATCGCCGGGCCGACCCCGCCGCAGGTGCTCGACCGCTTCGACGAGCTGACCTGCCGCCCGCTGCTCCCGCCGAAGTGGGCGTTCGGCACCTGGATCTCCTCGGGGTTCTTCGTCGACACCCAGGAGCGGGTGATGAACCGGGCGCGGACCATCCGCGAGCGCGGGATCCCCTGCGACGTTCTCCACCTGGACACCTACTGGCAGACGGACGGGCACTGGTCCGACCTACGCTGGGACGAGGCGAACTTCCCCGACCCGGCCGGGATGCTGGCGGAGCTGAAGGAGATGGGCTTCAAGGTCTGCCTCTGGATGAACCCGTACATCTCCCACCTGAGCCCGGCCTTCCCCGCCGCTGCCGAAGCCGGATATTTCCTGAAGAATCAGGACGGTGAGGTCTACGTCGCCGACTCCTGGCACGGCTCCTACCCGGCCTGCGGCATCGTCGACTTCACCGACCCGGCCGCCGTCGAGTGGTTCCGGGGGCTGCTGCGCCCACTGCTGGAGCAGGGGGTGCAGATCTTCAAGACCGACTTCGCCGAGGGCGTGCCGCACGACGCGGTCGCGGCCAACGGGATGACCGGAACCGACCTGCACAACGTCTACACGCTGCTGTTCAACGACGTGGTCTCCGAGGTGACGCGCGAGGTCGCCGGGCACGGCATGGTCTGGGCACGCTCGTCGTTCCTCGGCGGCCAGCGGCACGCGGCCCAGTGGAGCGGCGACACCTACACCAGCTACCCCGCGATGGGCAGCACGCTGCGCGGCGGCCTGGCCCACGGGCTGTCCGGCATCCCGTTCTGGAGCCATGACGCGGGAGGCTTCACCGGCCGCCCCACCGACGACCTGTACGTCCGCTGGACCCAGTTCGGCGCCTTCTCCCCGCTGCTGCGCCTGCACGGCACCACCAGCCGCGAGCCGTGGGAGTTCCCCGAGGTGGAGGCCGAGGCCGTGGCCGCGCTGAGGCTGCGCTACCGGCTGATGCCGTACATCTACACCGCCGCCGTCGAGGCCGCGCGGACCGGGGCGCCGATGATGCGGGCGCTGTGCGTCGACTACCCGGACGACCCGGTCGCCTGGCGGGCCGACCTGGAGTACCTTCTCGGCCGCGACCTGCTGGTGGCCCCGATGACCTCGCCGGAAGGCACCCGGAGGGTCTACCTGCCGGCCGGTGACTGGGTGGACCACTGGACCGGCGAGGTGCTCGCGGGCGGGCGCTACGTCACGGTCTCCGCGCCGCTGGAGCGGATCCCGCTGTTCGCACGGCACGGCGCGCTCATCCCCGTCCTGGCCGAGCCCGGCGACGCCGTGGGCGACGGGCCGTTCGGGGAGATCATCCTGGTCGGCTACGGCACGGAGACCGGGACCGCCCTGATCTCCGACGCCGGCGGCGACACCACGGTCACCGTGACCGCGGACGGGATCCGGGCCGACGGTCCCGCGCGCGTCACGCGCGTCGAGCGGGCCGGCCGCTGAGCCGTCATCATCCCCCCAGAGGAGAGAGCGATGTTCAAGGTGAGAACCGGCGTGGCCGCGGTGGCCGCGGCGACCATGCTGGCGGCGCTGGCCGCGTGCGGGAGCACCGAGCAGGCGGCGGGCGAGCCCGCCGCGGACGGGCCCCGGGTGCTGAAGCTCTGGCACTACGAGAGCGCCGACGGCGCGATGGGCAAGGCCTGGGCCGAGGCGATCAAGCAGTTCGAGGCCTCGCACCCCGGGGTGAAGGTCCAGTTCGAGGAGAAGGCGTTCGAGCAGATCCGCCAGTCGGCGGGCATGATCCTCAACTCGGACGAGGCCCCGGACGTGATGGAGTACAACAAGGGCAACGCCACGGCCGGGCTGCTGTCCAAGCAGGGGCTGCTGACCGACCTGACCCCCGAGGTCACCAAGCGGGGCTGGGACAAGCTGCTCAGCCCGTCGCTGCAGACCACGGCGAGGTATGACGAGCGCGGCGTCATGGGCGCCGGCAACTGGTACGGCGTCCCCAACTATGCCGAGTACGTGATGGTCTACTACAACAAGGACCTGTTCGAAAAGCACAAGGTCGATGTGCCGAAGACGTTCGACGAGTTCACCGCGGCCATGGACGCCTTCGTCAAGGCCGGGGTCACCCCGCTCGCGGTCGGCGGCGCCGAGTACCCGGCGCAGCAGATCTTCTACCAGCTCGCCCTGAGCAAGGCGCAGCGGCCGTGGGTCGACAACTTCCAGCTCTACAAGGGCAAGGTCGACTTCAAGGGGCCGGAGTTCACCTACGCGGCCGAGACCATGGCCGACTGGGTGAAGAAGGGCTACATCGCCAAGGACTCGGCCGCCATCAAGGCCGAGGACATGGGTGTCTCCTTCATCGGCGGCAAGTATCCGATCGTGGTCACCGGCTCGTGGTGGTACGGCAGGTTCGCCAGCGAGATCAAGGACTTCGAGTGGGGCTCGTTCCTCTGGCCGGGCAACACCATGAGCGCCGGGTCGAGCGGGAACATCTGGGTGGTCCCGGAGAACGCCAAGAACAAGGACCTGGCCTACGACTTCATCGACATCACGATGAAGAAGGAGATCCAGAACCTGCTCGGCAACTCCGGCGGCATCCCGGTGGCCGCGGACGCGTCGGCGATCACCGACCCGAAGAGCAAGGAACTGATCGAGAACTTCAACACGCTCTCGACCGGTGACGGGCTGGCGTTCTACCCCGACTGGCCCGCGCCGGGCTACTACGACGTGCTGGTGGCCGGGGTTCAGAACCTGATCAACGGCAGCAAGAAGCCCGCCGAGGTGCTCGACGAGATCGCGGCGCCGTACGAGGAGAACCTCGCCGACATCGGCGACTGAGGCGGGACGGGAGACAGACTCATGGCAGTGCACGCTCCGGCCGCGCGGCCGAAGGCGGTCCGCGAGCCGGAGCCGCGCCCCCGGCGCCGCCGTACCGGTGGCTACTGGGTGTTCCTGCTGCCCAGCGCGGTGCTGTTCACCGTGGTGATCGTGGTGCCGTTCCTGATGAACATCGGGATCTCCTTCACCCGGTGGCAGGGGATCGGCGACCCGAGATGGCTCGGGATCGACAACTACACGCGGCTGTTCGCCGACGAGCGCTTCTGGTCGTCGTTCCGCAACAACACCGCGCTGATCGTCGCGATGGCGATCGTGCCCACGATCATCGGGCTGGTTCTCGCCGCGACGCTCTTCGACTACGTGGGCAAGAGGTTCGGCCCCCGTACGGCGAGCCTGCTGCGGGCCGCCTACTACCTGCCGCAGGTGCTGCCGGTCGCGATCGCCGGCATCGTCTGGGGATGGATCATGCATCCCCGGTTCGGCGCGCTCAACGCGTTCCTCGGGCTGTTCGGCATGGAGCCGCGCAGCTGGCTCGGCGACCCGGACTGGGCGCTGCCCAGCGTGATGCTGATCCTGGTGTGGTTCCAGATCGGCTATCCCGTCGTCATCTTCATGGCGGGCCTGCAGCGGGTGGACCCCGCGCTGTACGAGGCCGCGGAGATGGACGGGGCCTCGTGGTGGCGGCGGTTCTGGCACATCACGATTCCGCAGATCAGACCGGAGATCTACGTGGTCCTGCTGACCTGCACGATCGCCGCGCTCAAGGTCTTCGGCCCGATCTTCGTGCTCACCCGGGGCGGCCCCGGCGGGGCCACGCTCGTGCCGTCGTACTTCAGCTACCAGAACTTCTTCGAGAAGGCCAACGTCGGGTACGGCGCCGCGATCGCCACCGTGCTCACCCTTGTGATCATCGTGGTCACGGTGTTCTTCCTGCGGATTCAGGACAGGGAATCATGATCCGGAAGTACTCGGTCCTGGTCTCGCTGGCCGTGCTGGCCGTCGTGATGCTGGTGCCGTTCGCCATCGTCACGCTCAACGCGGTGCGCTCACCGGAGGACTACTCCGCCAACGGGCCGCTGAGCCTGCCCGACGGGCTCTACCTCGACGGCATCATCGAGTTCTGGAACCGCGTCGACTTCGGCGGGAAGCTGTGGAACAGCCTGCTGATCAGCGCCTCGGTGGCGGTGCTGGCGGTGGTGCTCTCGGTGCTGAACGCCTACGCGCTCGGCGTCGGCCGGGTGCGGGGCCGTACCTGGATCATGGTCGTCTTCCTGGTGGCCAACACGCTGCCGCAGGAGGCGCTGGTCTACCCGCTGTACTACCTGGCCAAGGAGGTCGGCCTCTACGACACCCGGCTCGGGGTGATCATCATCTTCACGGTCATCCAGAGCGCGTTCGGGACCTACCTGCTCGCCTCGGTGCTCGGCCGGTTCCCGCACGAGATCCTGGAGGCGGCCGCGATCGACGGGGCGGGGAAGTGGCGGGCGCTGTGGCGGATCGTGGTCCCGGTCAGCCGTCCGACCCTTTCGGTGCTGCTCATCTTCTTCTTCATCTGGACCTGGAACGAGTTCTTCCTCCCCCTGGTCTTCCTCATCTCCAACGAGAACCAGACCGTGCCCGTCGCGCTGGGCGTGCTCCAGGGCGACAAGATGATGGACGCGACCATGTCGAGCGCCTCGGCGCTGCTCGGCGTGCTCCCGGCCGTCGTCTTCTTCCTGATCTTCCAGCGCACCCTCACCCGCGGCGTGACCGTGGGCGCGATCAAGTGAACCCCCGGCCGTGGTCCGGCCCGGGACGTGACCGGCCGGACCGGCCCGGTGACCGGAGCCCGTCCGCAGCTCGGGGGCGGACGACGCCCCGTCATCGAAGCGCTTCGACCCCTGACCTGGAGGCGCAGTGTCCCCACGCATGTCCTCACGCATGTCCTCACGCATGTCCCCGCGCACGCCCCTGCGCGTGTCACGGCTGTCCCCGTCCAGACCCGCCGCGGCGGCGGCCGTGTTCGCGCTGGCTCTCGGCCTGTGCGCCGCCCCGGCGCACGCGGAGGCCGACCACCCCTTCCGCGACCCCTCGCTCCCGCTCCAGCAGCGGATCGACGACCTGCTCGGCCGGCTGACCCTGGAGGAGAAGGTCTCCTGGCTCCACCAGTACCAGCCCGCCGTGGACCGGCTGGGCATCGGGCTGTTCAAGACCGGCACCGAGGCGCTGCACGGCGTCGCCTGGTCCACCGACGTCGACAACGGCGGAAACGTCGTCACCGCCCAGGGCACGGTCTTCCCGCAGGCCGTCGGCCTGGCCAGCACCTGGAACCCGGACCTCGTCAGGAAGGTCGGCTCCGCCGTCGGCGACGAGGCCCGCGGCTACCACTCCGAGAACCCCCGCGTGTGGGGCCTTCAGTTGTGGGCGCCCGTGGTCAACCTGCTGCGCGACCCGCGCTGGGGCCGCAACGAGGAGGGCTACTCCGAGGACCCGCTGCTCACCGGCGCCATCTCCACGGCGTACGGCCGGGGCATCCAGGGCGACGACCCCGACCACCTCAAGGCCGCCCCGGTGCTCAAGCACTACATGGCCAACAACAACGAGGTCCGCCGGGACACCACCAACTCCAGCCTGCGGCCCAGGGTCATGAACGAGTACGAGATCCCGGCGTTCAAGGCCGCGATCTCGGCCGACGCCGCCACCGGCGTGATGACCTCCTACAACCTCGTCAACGGCCGGCCGGCCACGGTCACCGACCTCGACTCCAGCGTGCGCAGGTGGACCGACCGGACGCTGTTCAACGTCTCCGACGCCAACGGCCCGAACAACCTGACCGCCTCGCAGAAGTACTTCGCCACCCAGCCCGAGGCCGCCGCCGCGATGATCAAGGCGGGGGTGGACAGCTTCACCGTCGACAACACCGACGGCGGCCCGACCGTCGCCTCGGTCAACGCCGCGCTGGCGCAGGGGCTGATCACCGAGAAGGACATCGACCGGACGGTGGGCAACATCCTCGGCGTGCGGTTCCGGCTCGGCGAGTTCGACCCGGACGGCGGGCCGTACGGGAAGATCACCAAGTCGGTGGTCGACAGTCCCGAGCACCGCAGGCTCAACCGGCAGGCCGCCACCGAGGCGATGGTCCTGCTCAAGAACGGCGGCCGGACCCTGCCGCTGGAGGCGTCGAAGAAGGTCGCGGTGGTCGGCCCGCTGGCCAGGACCCTCTACACCGACTGGTATTCCGGCAAGCTGCCCTACCAGGTCACCCCGCTCGACGGGATCAAGGAGCGCGCCGCGGCCACGGTCGCGACCGAGGGCGCCGACCGGATCGCGCTCAAGGCCGGCGGCAGGTACATCACCGCCGGGACGGGCCCGGGCGGAGACCTGAGGCTCTCGGGGACCACGGCGGGGGAGGCCGAGCAGTTCGACGTCTTCGACTGGGGCGAGGGCGTCGTGACGCTGCGCAGCGTCGCCAACGGCAAGTACGTCAGCCGCGCCAACTGGTCCACCCTGGCCAACACCCAGGACCAGCCCACGGGCTGGTTCGTGCAGGAGCAGTTCACGCTGGAGGCCCAGGCCGACGGGTCCACACTGCTGCGCTACGCCGGATACGAGACCGCCGAGTCGTGGTTCGGCCCGAACGTCTACGTCAGGGCCGCCGCCGACGGCGCGCTCTCGCTCACCACCGCGGAGAACGCCACCCGCTTCACCAAGGAGACCGTGCGCAGCGGGATCGACGAGGCCGTCGCGGCGGCAAAGAACGCCGACGCGGCGGTGGTCGTGGTCGGCAGCATGCCGTTCATCAACGGCCGCGAGGCCCACGACCGCACGGACCTGGACCTCGCCGAGGGCCAGGAGGCCCTGGTCGAGGCCGTGCACGCGGCCAACCCCAACACCGTGGTGGTCCTGGAGAACAGCTACCCGACGACGATCGACCGCCTGGCGGAGAAGGTCCCGGCGATCCTGTGGACCACCCACGCCGGAGCCGAGACCGGTCACGCCCTCGCCGACGTGCTGTACGGCGCGGCCAACCCGGCCGGTCGCCTCACCCAGACCTGGCCCCGCGCCGGGACCGAGCTCCCCGACATCCTCGACTACGACATCATCAAGACCGGCTCGACCTACCTGTACTCCGAGGACAAGCCGCTGTACGCCTTCGGCCACGGCCTGAGCTACACCACCTTCGGCTACCAGGGGCTGCGCGCCACACCGCGCGGCGACGGCTTCGAGGTGAAGGTGAAGGTGACCAACACCGGCTCCCGCGCCGGTGACGAGGTCGTGCAGCTCTACACCCGCCAGCACTCCTCCCGGGTGGAGCAGCCGCTCAGGCAACTGCGCGGGTTCGAGCGGGTGCACCTGGCGCCGGGCGAGTCGAAGGCCGTGACGTTCACGCTCAAGAAGGCCGACCTGGCGCTGTGGGACGTGACCCGGGGCCGCTTCGCGGTCGAGGCGTCCGCCCACGACGTGCTCGTCGGCTCGGCCTCCGACCGCATCCACCAGCGCACGACGATCCGGGTCGGCGGCGAGCGCATCCCCGACCGCGACCTGACCAGGGCCACCCGGGCGGCCGACTTCGACGACTACGCCGGCATCGAGCTGGTCGACGAGACCAAGGCGGCAGGGGACGCCGTCGAGGCGGCCTCCGGCGAGTGGATCGCGTTCTCCGGCGCGGACCTCGGCCGGGGCGTCACCGGGATCACTCTGGGCGTCGCCGCGAGCGCCGCCTCGTCGGTGGAGGTCCGCCTCGGATCCCCGACCGGCAGGCTCCTGGGCGCGGTCGCGGTGCCCGCCACCGGCGGGATCTACCGGTGGAGTACGGCCACCGCCCCGCTCGCCCGGGTCTCCGGCAGGCACGACGTCTACCTGGTCGCCAGGGGCGATCTACGGATCAAGGACCTGATCCTGACCCGCTAGCCCGGCTCCGGCGCGGTTCCGCCGCAGCCGGCGCTCCCGTGGTTCGTCCCGTACGGCCCGCGCCTCCCGTCCGCGAGGCGCGGGCCGTACCCGTTCCTGCGCCCGGAGCCCGAGCAGGGCGGACCCCGGGCCGCATGAGCCGGGCGTGCGTGTGAAGGTCCCCGCGGGCGTCGCACCTTCTGGCCTTGCATTCTCAGCGGAAGGAACTTATAAATGAAGTAGGAGGTTTTCTGGAAGGAAGGGCAGAGGTAGTCTGCCTGGATCAACGGAGGTGGTTCACCGATGCTGCTGACGTCGATCGACCCGTTCGTGCAGGAGTTCGACCGTCAGTTCGACCGGATCGCGCGTCAGACCCTCGGCTGGGGCGACGGCGGTGCGCGCGCGGGCGGGGCCATGGCTCTGGACGGCGTGCGCCGCAAGGACGACGTCCTTCTCAAGTTCGACCTTCCGGGCATCGACCCCGACTCCATCGAGGTCACCGTCGACCGCGGAGTCCTCTCGGTGAGCGCCCGGCGCGAGGAGGAGCAGGGGGAGGACGACCGCATGTTCGTGCGGGAGCGTCCGATGGGCACCTTCACCCGCCGCGTCTACCTGTCGGAGCACCTCGACAGCGAGAAGATCGACGCCGCCTACTCCAACGGCGTGCTCGCGGTCCGCATCCCGGTGATCGAGAAGGCGAAGCCGCGCAAGATCGAGATTCAGCGGGCCGAACAGCACAAGTCCATCAAGGCCTGACGGATACGAGACGGGGGTGGGCGCTGGGTTTCCGGCGCCCACCTCGGCGTCTTCGGAGGTCTCCGGGCCTCTCGGGGGTCGTGGCGAGGCTCCGCGGACCCTCCTGCACGTCCGGGGACCGTACGGGACGCGGGGGGTTCTCACAGGGCATGATCAGATGGGCCTTCGGGGCCCTTCACGGAGAGGAGCGGGGATGGTCCGGCTGCCGTTCGACGACGAGCACGCGCCGCTGTACTCCGTGGGACAGGTGGCCGACATGCTCCAGGTCCAGCAGGCGTTCCTGCGCCGCCTCGACGAGCACGACGTGGTCCGCCCGTCCCGTTCGACCGGTGGCCAGCGCCGCTACAGCCGCCACGAGATCGGCGCCGTGCAGAGCGCGATCCAGCTCGTCGGCGAGGGCATGACCCTGGCCGCCGTGCGCCGGATCTTCGAGTTGCAGCAGCAGGTCCGCGAGCTGCAGGCCGAGCTCGCCCGCGAACGCGCCGACCGGAAGACCTCCTGACCCGGCACCATCAGCCGGAGCGGGGACACCGTGACGCCGGGCGCGCGGGCCGCCGGAGGGGTCAGCCCTTGACGGCGCCGATGATGACGCCCTTGGTGAAGTGGCGCTGGACGAACGGGTAGACGAACAGCACCGGCAGCAGCGCGACCACCACGATGGCCATCTGGATGGCCAGGCTGGGCGGGAGGGCCTGGCCGCCGATCGTGGAGACGCTGCTCTGCCCGACGATCAGCGCCTGCCCCTGGAGGACGTACTGGCGGAGCACCACCTGCAGCGGCCACTTGGCGCTGTCGTTCAGGTAGAGCACGGCGTTGAAGAACGAGTTCCAGTAACCGACCGCGTAGAACAGGCCGATGACCGCGACGACCCCCTTCGACATGGGAAGCACGATCTTCCACAGGATGCGGAACTCGCTCGCGCCGTCGATGCGCGCGCTGTCGGAGACCTCCTCGGGGATGTTCATGAAGAAGGCCCGCATGACCACGAGGTTGAACGCGGTGACCGCGCCCGGCAGGATCAGCGCCCAGTACGAGTCGGTCAGTCCCAGCGAGCTGATCAGCAGGTAGCTGGGGATCATCCCGGGGCCGAACAGGAAGGTCAGCAGGACGAGGAAGAGCATCGGCCGGTGCAGCAGCGAGCCCGGCCGGGACAGGCCGTAGGCGGCCAGCACCGTGACGCTCAGGCTGATCGCGGTGCCGACGGCGGTCACGCCGAGGCTGACCATGACCGACCGGGTCACCACCCCGCCGCTGAAGAGCTCCGCGTAGGCGGCGAAGGAGAGCTCACCGGGCACGGTGACGAGCCCGCCCGCCGCCGTCACGGTCTCCTGGGTGGAGAGGCTGGTCAGCACGACCATGTAGATCGGGAAGAGCACCGAGAGTGCGATGAGTGTGAGGATGATGCCCTTGAGGAGGGCGCCGACGCGGCTCGGCCGCTCGGCCCAGGCGGGTGTGGTCGTCATGATTTCTTGTAGATTCCCTGCTCGCCGAACCTGTGGGCGACCTTGTTCGCTATGAGGATGAGGACCAGGCCCACCAGGCCCTTGACCAGGCCCGCCGCGGCGCCGTAGCTCCACTCCCCGGTCAGCAGCGTGCGCCAGTAGACGAAGGTGTCGAGCACCTCGGCCGCGTCCCGGCCGACCGCGTCGCGCTGCAGGAAGAACTGCTCGAAACCGACGTTCAGCGCCTCGCCCAGCCGGAGGATGAGCAGCAGGATGATGACCGGGCGCAGGCCCGGGAGCGTGATGTGCCACATCCGCCGCCATCGGCCCGCGCCGTCCACCGCCGCCGCCTCGTAGAGGTTCGGGTTGATCGCGGCCAGCGCGGCCAGGAAGATGATCGTCCCCCAGCCGGCGTCCTTCCAGACCGTCTCGGCCGTCACCAGCGCGATGAACGCGTCGGGGTTGGTCATGATGTCGATGCCCTTGTGGCCGTTCTCCCGCAGGGTCTGCGAGATCAGCCCGGAGCCGCCGAACATCTGCTGGAAGAGCGTGACCACCAGCACCCAGGAGAAGAAGTGCGGCATGTAGACGATGCCCTGGATGAACAGGCGCAGCCGGGGCCGCACCACGCTGTCGAGCAGGATGGCCAGCATGATCGGGATAGGGAAGTAGAAGACCAGCTGGAAGACGGTGATCGACAGGGTGTTGAGCGTGGCGTCCCAGAAGCTCTCGTCCAGCAGCAGCCACTGGAAGTTGGACAGGCCCACCCAGGGGCTGTCCTTGATTCCCACGTAGGGCGAGTAGTCCTGGAAGGCGATGACGTTGCCGAGCAGCGGCACGTAGTGGAAGACCAGCAGCAGGCCGATCGCCGGGACCGTCATCAGCAGCAGCTGCCAGTCGCGCCTCAGGCGGGCTCCCAGCGAGGGCCGGGAGACCGGCCGGGTCTTTTCATCGGCCTTGCTACCCTTTGCGGGAGCGCCGGCGCCGGCGGGTGAGGTCAGGTCACCCGCCGGTCCGGTGTTCACGGTGTCGTTAAGCACGGCCGTTGTCCTGCAGGACCTTCATGTAGAAGTCGCGGGCCTCGTTCCCGCCGTCCCGCTGCCACTCGGCGACGATCTGCTTGGCGTCGCTGACGGGGCGCCGGCCGCGCATGATGTCGGTGAACTTGTCCTCGGTCGGCACCTGCAGGCCGGACATCTTCGAGGGCTTCTGGACCCGGATCCCGTCGAAGGGGGCCTTCTCCAGGTGGGGGAAGCTGGCGTTCTGCCAGTCCACGTTGAGCTTGACCGCGTCGGGATAGGGCCAGTCGACGTAGAGCGGGCGCCCGCCGAGGAAGCCGTAGGTGAAGGCGACCTCCTTGCGGCCCAGGTCGGTGAGCTCGGGGATGCCGCCGGAGCCCCGGTTGAAGTGCCTGCCCTCCACGCCGTAGTTGGACAGCTCGTACTCCTTGGTCCCGAACGGCGCCGCGCACCAGTTGAGGATGGAGAGGATCTCCTCCACCTTCTCCTTGGGCAGGCCCTTCTTGACGAAGGTGAACAGGCCCGCCGCGGTGCCGTGGTACATCAACGGCGTGCCGCCGTCGTGGGCGAAGACGGGGAAGGCGTTCATGGCGAAGCCGGGGTTCTTGCCCCGGTGCTGCTGGAGCAGTTCCTTCCAGCCGCCGAGGCCGTCGCGGTAGATGAGGATCTGCCCGGACGCCATGAGATCCTTCTCGTTGGCGCCCTTGCTGCCGACGACCTCCGGGTGGACGAGCTCGGCCTTGAAGACCTTCTGCATGAAGGCCAGCATCAGCTCGAACTCCGGCGTCTCGTACTTGTGCACGAGCTTGCCGCCCTCGTAGCGCCACTCCTGCGGGATGCGGAAGGTCGGCCACATCATCTCGTGGATGCTGCCGAACGCCCAGCGCTTGGCCTTGGCGTCGGTGATCTCCTTGCCGAGCTCGAAGAGCTCGTCGGCGGTCTTGGGATTGGTGTTCCAGCCGTTCTCGTCGAACAGGTCCTTGCGGTAGAGCAGCGCGAAGGGATAGGGCTCGGTGGGGAACGGCACCGCCATCAGCTTGTTGTTCCAGACCGACCACTGCCAGGCGGCGGTCGGCAGGTTGGCCAGCAGCGGGTACGGCTTGACCTTGTCGCCCTGCAGGTAGGGGGTGAGGTCCTCGAAGGCCTTGTCGACGGCGGTGTTGAAGTCCGCCATCTTCTCGATCTCCCAGCTCGGGATGCACATGATGTCCGGCAGGTCGCCGGAGGCGAGCCGGGCGATGGCCTTGTCGGCGTAGACCGTACCGTCGGTGATCTGGAACTGCACGGTCGCGCCGATGTCGGCGTTGGCGGCCTGGAAGTAGGAATTGTCGTCCAGGCCGGGCGGGAGCGGGCCCCACAGCGGGGTCATCGCGGTGTAGGTGCCGCCCTTGCCGGCCTTCTGGGCGAGCGCCGCGACGGGAGTGGCGGGATACTTGGTGAAGCCGCCGCTGACGTCCGGCACGCCCGGCAGGGTGGAGACGGTGCCGGGCAGGTCCGGCTTGATGCCAGGGAACGCGGTGTAGGTCGGGGTCAGGGACGTCAGCTTCTCGGCGGCGGCGGCCGTGGCGCCGCCGCTGCCGGGGCGGGGGCCGCTGGGGGTGGAGCAGGCGCTGAGCAGGCCGCCGCTCGCGGCGGCGAGCGTGCTGAGTCCGACCAGGCCGAGGAAGCCCCGGCGGCTGGTGGTCGCGCCCTCGGGGGAATTGTTCACGGCGCGTTCCCTTCGTAGGTCATGGATCGGGGGTGTCGGTGAAGGACAGGTCGCGATAGAGTTAGTTCGTCTTTCGACCAAACAAATTAGTCGAGGGCGACTCCCGCCACAAGGGCTCGGCGATCGCGGACCCGGGGGCGGGTGGGGCATGATGGGGCCAGCCGGGGGCGTCCACGGACATCACCTGGGCCGATCAGGACGGGATTGACCTTGATCACATCTACGACGAACCCGCAGCCGGCCGACTTCGCCGACGTCCGGGCCACCAACCTCGCCGTGGTGCTGCGGTTCGTGCGGGAGCACGCGCCGTGCTCCCGGGCGGACATCGCGGCCTCCACCGGGCTCAACAAGGCGACCGTGTCGAGCCTGGTCGCCGACCTCATCGACCGCCGTCTGGTGCGCGAGACCGGGCTGACCGAGAACCGGGTGGGCCGCCCGGCGACGATGCTCGTGCTCGACGGCTCGCCGTACGCCGCGATCGGGGTCGAGATCAACGTCGACTACGTCACCGCGGTCGCGGTGGACCTGTCGGGGGAGCGGCTGCTGTCCTGGCGGCGATCCTTCCCGGGCGCGACCAGCACGGTCAGCCAGGCCGTCGCCGCCGTCGCGGCGCTCGTGCGCCGGGTGACCGGCCGGATGGCCAAGGAGGAGCGCCAGGTCCTGGGGCTGACCGTGGGGGTGCCCGGCCTGGTCGGCACGGACGGCACGGTGCTCATCGCGCCCAACCTCGGCTGGCGCGACGCCGACCTGGCCGGTGACCTCGCCAAGGCCCTGCGCGACCCCGGCTTCGCCGTCCAGATCGACAACGACGCCAACCTCGCCGCCCTGGCCGAGTACCGCTTCGGCTCCCAGGCGGGGACGGCCAACCTCGTCTACCTGACCGGTGAGATCGGGGTCGGCGCGGGGATCGTCATGGACGGGCGGCTGCGCCGGGGCGGACGGGGCTACAGCGGCGAGATCGGCCACATCCAGCTCGACCCCCTCGGCGCCGAGTGCCGGTGCGGGCGGCTCGGCTGCCTGGAGGCCGTCGCCGGGATCGGCGCGGTGCTGCAGCACGCCGCACTCTCCCCGGCCGAGGTCGAGATCGAGCTGGAGGAGGTGGTACGGCTGGCCCGCGCGGACGAGCGCCGTACCCTCGACCTCCTGACTTCCGTCGGCCACCACCTGGGCAAGGGCGTCTCCGTCCTGGCCAACCTGCTCAACCCCGAGGTGGTCATCCTGGGCGGCTACTACGTGCCGCTCGCGCCGTGGCTGCTGCCTGCGGTCGCCGAGGAGATGCGCGGGCGCACCATCGCCCCGGAGGCCGGAGGCTGCCGGGTCGTCGCCTCCACCCTGGGGTACGACGCGGCGGCCCTGGGCGGTGCGGCCCGGGTGCTCGACTCGGTCGACTCCGGCCGCCTGCCCAGTGTCTCCTGACGTGTCCCGTCGGCCGGACAAGCCGGAAACCGACGACTTTTCCGGTCTCTCTTGACCTCGGCCTCACAGCCGGGCACCCTTCAGGACAAGCTCCGTTCGAAACACGCGTGTAACGAGCGGAGCTTTTCCGGACCGATTATCGAAGCGCTTCGACGAGAGGCGCGAGCCGCCCGTTGTCGAAGCGCTTCGACGCTCATCCAGAGGGATGGTCCCCCATGAACGAACCGTTCCGCGACCCGGAGCTCCCGCTCCCCGCCCGCCTCGCCGACCTGCTGGGCAGGCTGACGCTGGAGGAGAAGATCGGGCTGCTCCACCAGTACCAGGCTCCGGTCGAGCGCCTCGGCGTCGGGATGTTCCGCACCGGCACCGAGGCCCTGCACGGCCTGGCCTGGCTGGGCCCGGCCACGGTCTTCCCGCAGGCGGTGGGGCTGGCCAGCACCTGGGAGCCGGAACTGGTCCGGCGGGTGGGCGAGGCGACGAGCGACGAGGTCCTGGCCTTCCACCACAAAGACCCGACCGGAGCCGGGCGGAACGTGTGGGCCCCGGTGGTCAACCCGCTGCGCGACCCGCGCTGGGGCCGGAACGAGGAGGGCTACTCCGAAGACCCCTGGCTGACCGGCGTCATGGCGACGGCGTACGCGTCCGGCCTTCGTGGGAGCGATCCCACCATCCTCAAGACCGCGCCCACGCTCAAGCACTTCCTCGGCTACAACAACGAGACCGACCGCTGCGTCACCTCCAGCAACCTGCCGCCCCGGGTGCTGCACGAGTACGAGCTGCCCGCCTACCGGCCCGCGCTGGAGCACGGCGCGGCCGTGGCCGTGATGCCCTCCTACAACCTCGTCAACGGCCGCCCGGCGCACCTCAGCCCACTGATCAACGAGGTGCTGCGGGAGTGGGCCTCCGACGACGTGCTCGTGGTCAGCGACGCCTACGCGCCCGGCAACTTCACCGGCCTGCAGGGGTACTACGAGGACCCGGCCGAGGCCTACGCCCACGCGATCAGGGCCGGCCTGGACAGCTTCACCCAGGACGACGACCGCGCGGAGGCGACGCTCGGGCATATCCGGGAGGCGCTGGAGCTGGGCCTGCTCGCGGAGGCGGAACTCGACACGGCGGTGCGGCACGCGCTGTCCGTCCGGTTCCGGCTCGGTGAGTTCGACCCCGCCACGCCGTACGACGACATCACCGAGGCCGTCGTCAACTGTCCCGAGCACCAGGAACTGGCCCGCGAGGCCGCCCGCCGCTCGATCGTGCTCCTGGAGAACGACGGGCTGCTTCCGCTGCGCGACGTGCGGCGGGTCGCGGTCATCGGGCAGCTCGGCGACACCCTCATGGAGGACTGGTACTCCGGCACGCTGCCCTACGCCGTGACCGCGCGCGCCGGGATCGCCGAGCGGTGCGAGACCGTGTTCTGCGAGGCCGTGGACCGGATCACGCTGGCCGTCGAGGCCGGGGGCGCCGCGGGGTACGTCGTCGCCGACCCCGGCGGCGGGGCGCTGGGGGTCGGCGCGGAGCCGGGCCTGTTCGACCTGCTCGACTGGGGCGGCGGCTCCTACGCCCTGCGGGCCGTGGTCACCGGACGCCATCTGTCCGTGGACGACTCCGGCGTGCTGGTCAACGACCAGCCGGGGCCGAACGGCTGGGAGGTGCGCCAGACCTTCCGGCTGGAGGACCGGCCGCGCGGCACGTTCACGCTGCGGCACATCTCCACCGGACGGTACGTCGGGCTGGAGGACGGGGGCCTCCGGCTGACGGACGACGCGGACGCGGCGGCCTGGCTGAGCATGGAGGTGGTCGTCAGCGGCGCGGAGGCCGCCGCCGCCCTGGCCGCGACCGCGGACGTGGCGGTCGTCGTGGTGGGCGACCACCCGCTGGTCAACGGGCGCGAGACCGAGGACCGCCACGACCTCGCGCTGCCCCGGGCGCAGGAGGCCGTGGTCACGGCGGTGCGCGCGGCCAACCCGAGGACCGTCATGGTCATCAGCAGCGGCTACCCGATGACCTGGTCGGCCGAGGACCTGCCCGCGGTGCTGTGGTCCTCGCACGGCGGCCAGGAGTACGGCCACGCCCTGGCCGAGGTGCTCTTCGGCGACGCCGACCCCGAGGGCCGCCTCACCCAGACGTGGTACCGCTCGGCGTGCGAGCTGCCCGACCTGCTCGACTACGACATCATCGCCGCCGACGCCACCTACCAGTACTACCGGGGCACTCCGCTGTACCCCTTCGGTCACGGCCTGTCCTACACGAGCTTCGACTACGGCGACCCGGTCGTCTCGGTGGAGGGGGACACCGTCACCGCCTCGGCCACCGTGACCAACACCGGCTCCCGGCCCGGCGTGGAGGTCGTGCAGCTCTACACCCACCAGCGGCGCTCCCGGGTCAAGCAGCCCCTGCGCCGCCTGCGCGGCTTCGCGAAGGTGCGGCTGGCGCCCGGCGAGAGCGAGACGGTCACCTGGACCCTCGACACCCGGGAACTGGCCTTCTGGGACGTGACCAGGGACCGGTTCGTGGTCGAGGACGCACCCCACAAGATCATGATCGGCCGCTCCGCCCGCGACATCCGGCTGTGCGCGCCGTTCCACGTCGAGGGCGAGCACATCCCGCCGCGCGACGCCCTCGCCGGCCCGGTCACCGCGGCCGCCCACGACGAGTACGACGGCGTGACGCTCGTAGACGCCTCGCGGGTCTCCGGCGACGCCGTGCGGTCGGACGTCGAGGGGGCGTGGATCGTCTTCCGCGAGATCGACTTCGGCGCCGGGGCGGCCGCCTGCACGGTCGGGGCCACCAGCACCGAGGGAGGCGTGCTCACCTTCCGGCTGGACGACCCCCTGTACGGCCCGGCCGCCGCGGCCCTCCCCGTCCCCCGCGCCGGCCGGTACGACCTCGCCCCCGTCCGCGCCGCGCTTGCGGAGGCCCGCGGCGTCCACGATCTTTATCTGGTGTTCGAGAACGCCGGGATCACCGTCTCCCACCTCACCTTCGAGGCAGCCGAGCCCGTGGAGGGCGCATGAGGACGTCCGACGACGGGGTCTCCCCGTTCCCGGGTAAGGAGACGGCATGAGTGGCCGGACCGTGACGATCACGGAGGTCGCCCGGCACGCCGGGGTGGCGGTGAGCACCGTCTCGTACGTGCTCAGCGGGAAGCGGGCGATCTCCGCCGACACCAGGCGGCGGGTGCTCGACAGCGTGCGCGTCCTGGGCTACCACCCCAACGCCGGAGCCAGGGCGCTGGCCAGCAGGCGGGCGAACGTGATCGCGCTGGTGCTGCCGCTGCGGGCCGGGATGCACGTCCCGGTGCTGATGCAGTTCGCCACGTCCGTGGTCACCGCCGCCCGGCAGTACGACCACGACGTGCTGCTGCTCACCGCCGACGAGGGCTCCGACGGCATCCGCCGGGCCGCCGCCAGCGCGCTGGTGGACGGGCTGGTGCTCATGGACGTGGAGCTCCACGACCCCCGGGTCCCGCTGCTGCGCCGGTTGGCCGAGCCGAGTGTGCTCATCGGGTTTCCCGCCGACACCACCGGGCTGACCTGCGTGGACCTCGACTTCGCCCGGGCGGGTGCGCTCTGCGTGGAGCATCTGGCCGAGCGCGGGCACCGGGAGGTGGCGCTGCTCGGCGCCCCCGCGGTGGTCTACGAACGGGGCACCGGGTTCGCCCGCAGGACCAGGGAGGGCTTCACCGAGGCCGTGGCCCGGCACGGCTTGACCGGGGTCGCGCTGCCCTGCGAGGAGACCTTCGAGCAGGTGGCGGCGACCGTGGAGGGGCTGCTCGCCGAGCGGCCGGGGCTGACCGGGCTGGTCGTGCACAACGAGGCCGCGGTCAACCACGTGCTCGGGGCGCTGCGCCAGCACGGCAGGCGGGTGCCGCACGACGTCGCGGTGGTCGCGATCTGCCCCGACGACATAGCGGAGCGCTCCAGCCCGGCGCTCACCTCGGTGCTCATCCCGGCCGAGGAGGTCGCCCGCCAGGCGGTACGGCTGCTGATGGACAAGCTCGAAGGCCACACCGCGCCCGAGGGGACCCTCCTCGAACCGCGCATGACCGTCCGCGACAGCACCTCGGTCGTCCGGAGCTGAAGCGCGGCGGGCGCGCTCCCCGTGGGGAACGCGCCCGCCGCCCGGTTCCGGGCCGTGGCCGGTGCGGCTACCAGTCGCCGCCGCCGAAGTCGCCCCCGCCGAAGTCACCGCCGCCGAAGTCGCCCCAGCCGCCGCCGAAGTCTCCGCCGCCCATGCCCGCGTCGCCACCGGCGTCGGACGCGCCCTCCTGGTAGCCGGCGCCGTAGCCCATCCCGTAGCCGCCCATGCCCCAGCCGCCCATCATGCCGCCGAGCATCGTGCCGACCATCATGCCGGTCATGACGTCGCCGAAGCCGCCGTAGTAACCGTAGGCGTAGGGCTGGTAGGCCGGGCCCGCGTCGTAGTAGGGGCGGGACTGGCCGTTGACCATGACCTGGCGGGTCTGCGGCTCGAAGCCGCGCTCGACGGCCTCCGCGTCGGCCGCGCAGGCCGGGACGTCGCGGACCGCGCCGCCGGGCGGGGCCCAGCGCACGTCGCGGGCCGAGGGGCCGTGCTGCGGGTTGAAGAAGCACGGCGAGCGCCGCTCGGGGAGCGGCTCGTGGTTGACGCGCGCCTTCACACAGGCGAGGGCGTAGCGGCCCTCCTCCAGCGCGCTGGTCACGCCGCGCAGCTCGTCGGGACGCTTGACCGCCGCGAGCTCCGCCTTGGCTCGCTCGTAGGAGTCGAGGGCGCGGGTCCAGTCCTCCTGGTGGTCGCCTCCGTCGGCGAGCATCTTGACGTCCATGTCCAGCGCGGTGATCTCCTCGCCGAACTTGGTGACGTCCTCGTCCACGGTCTTGGTGACCGCGGCCAGCTCGGCGGCCTCGCGGGCCTCGCGCTGCTGCTTCTTCTTGCGGGAGTAGAGGAACAGGCCCCCGCCGCCGGCCAGGGCCAGGGCCAGGATGCCGATCAGCACGCCCAGGCCGGAACCCCCGGAGGAGCCGGACTCGGGGGCGGCCGCGCCACCGGGGTTCGCGGCGGCGGCGTCGGCCAGCCGCACGAAGTTGACGACGCCCTCGGTCGTGCCCTTCGACTCTTGCTTGGCCTGCTGGAAGGCCCGGTCCAGGTTCAGCCCCGGGATGTCGGTGCTGTAGAGCAGTTGCGTCCCGTTGACCACCGCCACGACGTCCTCGCCGCCGATCTCGCGGTTCAGCGCCGTGAGGAAGGTCCGGGCCTCGGACTGGTCCTTGACCGATCCTTTCGGCAGCACCGCGACGTAGACGTTGGAGGCACGCTGGGCCGCCGAGCGCATCGCGTCCAGCGAGGCGCCGGGCACGCCGGCGGCGGGGTCGTGGTAGAAACGGCCGCCGCTCTCCAGTTGCGAGGCGATCGAGGCGGGGTCGGGGGCCGCGGCGTGAGCCGTGGGAGCGATCACGAAGACGGCCAGCACCCCGGCGAGCATCGCGATGATCGCGGCACCGAGACGACCTGGCATGGTTTGGGTGGCAGTCACGGCAGATAGCCTCCTTCGTCCAGTTAGGACGAATGAGTGGACGTCAGAGTTCCCTACTATCCGACCGTATCTCCTTCACACCCGTATCTGCTGCCGAGCCCAACCATCACTTAGGAACATTCCACGAAATGCCCTACTGATGACATGAATTAGGCATCCTTGATATCGCAGATCACGGCGCCCGAGGTGACGGTCTGCCCGACGGCCGCCGCCAGCCCGGTGACCGTGCCCGCCTTGTGCGCGGTGAGCGGCTGCTCCATCTTCATCGCCTCCAGCACCACCACGACGTCCCCGGCGGCGACGGTGTCCCCGTCGGCGGCGACGACCTTCACGATCGTGCCCTGCATCGGGCTGACGAGCGCGTCTCCGCTCGCGACCGCCTTCTTCGCCGCAGAGCCGCCGCGCCGCCGGGGGGTCGAGGCCGGGGCGGTACGGCTCGCGCCCGCCGTGCCGAGGCCGGCCGGGAGCACGACCTCCAGCCGCTTGCCGCCCACCTCGACGACGACCCGCTCGCGCTCGGCCGGCTCCTCCTCCTGACCGGACTCTCCGGCGTAGGGCGCGATCGTGTTGTCGAACTCGGTCTCGATCCACCGCGTGTGCACGGAGAAGGGCTCGTTCTCGTCGGCCGGGACGAAGGCCGGGTCCTCGACGACCACCCGGTGGAAGGGGAGGACGGTCGGCATGCCGTCGACCTCGAACTCGGCCAGCGCGCGGCGGGCGCGCTCCAGGGCCTGCCGCCGGGTGGCGCCGGTCACGACCAGCTTGGCCACCAGCGAGTCGAACGACTGCGGCACGGTCATCCCGGCCTCGTACCCGGCGTCCAGCCGCACGCCCGGCCCGGAGGGGGCGGTCATGCGCGTGATGGTCCCGGGCGCGGGCAGGAAGCCCCGTCCGGCGTCCTCGGCGTTGATCCGGAACTCGATGGAGTGGCCGCGCAGCTCCGGGTCGCCGTAGCCGAGCTCCTCGCCGTCGGCGATCCGGAACATCTCGCGGACCAGGTCGATCCCGGAGACCTCCTCGGTGACCGGGTGCTCGACCTGCAGGCGGGTGTTGACCTCCAGGAAGGAGATCGTGCCGTCCTGGCCGACCAGGAACTCGCACGTGCCCGCACCCACGTAACCGGCCTCCCGCAGGATCGCCTTGGAGCTGCTGTAGAGCAGCTCCAGCTGGGCCCGGGACAGGAACGGCGCAGGGGCCTCCTCGACCAGCTTCTGGTGGCGGCGCTGCAGCGAGCAGTCGCGCGTCGACACCACCACGACGTTGCCGTGGACGTCGGCCAGGCACTGGGTCTCCACGTGCCGGGGCCGGTCCAGATAGCGCTCGACGAAGCACTCGCCCCGGCCGAACGCCGTGACGGCCTCGCGGACCGCCGATTCGTAAAGGTCCGGGATCTCCTCCATGGTGCGGGCGACCTTGAGCCCGCGCCCGCCGCCGCCGTACGCCGCCTTGATCGCGATGGGCAGGCCGTGTTCGGCGGCGAAGGCGACGACCTCCTCCGCGCCCGAGACGGGGTCCTTTGTCCCCGCGACCAGCGGTGCGCCGACCTTCTGCGCGATGTGGCGGGCCTGGACCTTGTCGCCGAGCGCGGTGATCGCGGCGGGCGGCGGGCCGATCCAGGTCAGGCCCGCGTCGATCACGGCCTGGGCGAACTCCGCGTTCTCGGCGAGGAATCCGTAACCGGGGTGGACCGCGTCGGCCCCGGCCGCGGCGGCGACGCGCAGCAGTTTGGCGATGTCGAGGTAGGTCTCGGCGGGGGTCTGCCCGGTCAGGGCGTGCGCCTCGTCGGCGACGCGGACATGGAGGGCGTCCAGGTCCTGGTCGGAGTAGACGGCGACGCTGGCCAGCCCGGCGTCCTTGCAGGCGCGGGCGATCCGCACGGCGATCTCACCACGGTTGGCGATCAGGACCTTCTGCACCGACGTGAATCCCTTCAGTACGGCGGACATGGGGGGCTGGCGGGCCTCCCACGGAGTGTAAGCGCCCTCTGATCGCCCGCTCTCGCTGGGGTCTCACAGGCTGAGACGGACGCCGGCGGCGATCGGTCCGGGCCGCCCGGCGAAACGACCCGGAGCGGCTCCCGGCCCCGCTCCCGCCTGCGGGAACGGGACGGTCCTACCTGCCGAGGTAGGCGCCGCCGTTGACGTGGACGACCTGTCCGGTGAGGTGCCGCGCCTCCGGGGAGGAGACGAACCTCACCGTCTGCGCCACGTCCTCCGGCGTGCCGGCACGCCCGTTCCTGGTGCCCTCCACCCGGCGCCGCACACCTTCCTCGGTGAGGCGGCCCCGGAAGAACCCGGTGTCCACGACCAGACCGGGGGAGACCACGTTGGCGGTGATGCCCCGGGGCCCGAGCTCGGCGGCCAGATCGGCGGTCCACGCCTCCACGGCCGCCTTGGCCGCGCCGTACGAGCCGGAGCCCGTGCCCCTGGCGGCGATCGAGCCGATGGTGACGATCCTGCCCTGGTCGGCCATCCGGGGGATCAGCGCGCTGGTGACCAGCACGGCCGACATCAGGTTGGCGTTGAGGTTGGCCCACCAGCTCTCGGCCACGTCCATCAGATCGTCACCGGCGGTCGCGCGGTCCAGGTTGGTGTTGCCGCCCGCGTTGTTGACCAGCACGTCCACCCGGCCGGGGAGCCTGACCAGCGCCTCACCCACGGCGACCGGGTTGGCCGCGTTGAACGCCACGAAGTCCACCCGGTCGGGGCCGCCCAGGCGCTCGGCCGCCTCCTTGAGCACGTGCTCCCGCCGGCCGGTGATGGTGACCCGGTCCCCCTGCGCGACGAACGCCGCGGCACAGGCGTATCCGATTCCGGTGCCTCCGCCGGTCACCACGATTTCCCGCATCACTTGCGACTCCTCCTATGGAGATAAATCCATAAAAAAAGCAACGGTAGCTAGCCGTGGCCATAGCCGATAGGTATAACCCAGATATCGGACTGATCTACCCACCTATCGTGAGTGCGTTTGGCGTCCCCCCTGACACCGACTCTGAAGGAGGCGGCATGAGCCACAGCTTGCTCGGCGGCGACCCGGCGGAAATGCAGAACATGGCCACGCAGTTCACTCAGCAGGCCGATCAGGTGCGGGCCACCATGGCCGCCCTGGACCGCGAGGCAGGCAAGGTCGGCACCGCCTGGACCGGCCCGGGCGCCCAGCGTTTCAGCGAGGCCTGGCAGAGCTACCGCGCCGCCTTCCAGCGCATGTCGGAGGAGCTCTCCGAGGCCTCCCGGGTCATCAACACCTATCGCGGCAACATCGAGTCCGCCACCCGCTGAACCCGGTCGTCATGGTGTCGTTCCCGCGGTGAGAGGCGGGGGCGGCACCATGACGGCTGTCCGGGGCGTCGTCAGGGCGGGGGCGCCATCACCCGGGCAGCGCCGTCTGGATCGGGGTGACCGTGCCCAGGGCGACCAGGAGCCCGCGGCCCGGAGGGCCGCCGACCGCACCGCGCGGCAGCCGGACGGTGAACAGGTCGCCGTCGGCGGGGCTCTGCACCGACAACAGCAGACCGGTGCGGGACTTCCGGGCCTCGGCGGCGAAGCCCCGGTAGGCGGTGGTCAGGTCGCCGGTCGCGCCACCGATGACGACGCCGTGCTCGCCGTCACGGCCGGTCCGCACCACCCGTTCGAGCGCCGTGCCGAGCGGTGAGTCGGCGGAGACCAACTCGGCGTCGTCGACGATCACGACGTAGCGCTCCTGGCCGGCGAGGGCCCCGTCCAGGTCGCCGCCCGCGTCGAGCACGGCCAGCACCCCGGGCTCGTCGACCAGCGTGCAGAGCGGGCTGCGTCGCGGGGTGACGAGGGCGACCGGCGTCCCCTGGGCGAGAAGGGAGTGGGCGGCGGTCAGCAGGGCCGAGGAGCGGCCCGACCGGGGAGGGCCCGCGACGACCGCGGCGGGACCCTGGGCGAGCAGGTCGACGCCGAGCGGGGCCAGCGCGTCGCCTCCGGCGCCGAACAGCGCCCACAGCGGCGAGGGCGGCTCGAACGACGGCACCAGGTCCATGACCTGGGCCGCGGTGATCCGCCTCGGCAGCGCGTCCACCCGCAGCGGAGGCTCCCCGGCCCAGACCCATCCGGCCGGCTCCCCGCCGGTTCCCGCAGCGCGTCCGGTGGTCTCCTTCCCCCCGCCCGCCGCGGCGGTCCCCGGGAACCGGGCGGGGACCGTACGGGCCAGGGACTGCAGGGCGGCGACCTGGGCCGGCCCGGAGGGGTCGGCGTCGAGCAGGGCGACCTGGCTCTCGGCCATACCGTGCTCGCCGAGGGACAGCGCCCGCCCCGGGACGAGGACGGCGGGCAGGTCCTTGGGGGGAAGCCCGGCCAGCCCGTAGTCGGCGGGGTCGGCCAGGCGCAGGATCAGCCGGTCCTCGAAGACCGTGGATATCTGCCCGAGCAGTGCGGAGCGGTCGCCGGTCACCACGGCCCGGAGCCCGACCGCCGGCCCCTCCCTCAGCAGTTGCAGCAGCGAGTCGATCAGCCGACCGTAGTCGTAGCCCTCGAACGCGGCGACGAAGCCCTCCCACCGGTCGAGCATCAGCACCAGCCACGGCAGCCGCCGGCCGCTCCCGGCGGCCGCCGAGGCGCGCAACTCGGCCAGGGACGCGTATCCGGCCTCGGCCAGCACCTGCTGGCGCCGGCCCACCTCGGCCCGCAGGCGGGCCAGCAGGCGCTCCACCCGGTCGAGCTGGTCACGGGTGACGACGGCGCCGCAGTGGGGCATCGCCACCAGCGGGAGCAGCGCCCCCGACCCGCAGTCGATCGCGTGCAGGTGCACGTCCTCGGGGGACGCGCCCGCCGCGATCGCCCCCGCCAGCGTGCGCAGCGCGGTGGAGCGCCCGCTCCGCGCGGCCCCGGCCAGCAGCAGGTGCCCGCCGTGTGCCAGGTCCAGCGCCAGCGCCTGCCGGTCCTGCGCCCACGGCAGGTCGGTCACCCCGAACACCAGCGGCGGCACCTCCTCGTTTCCCGCCCCGCCGGGCGGGGGTCCGCCCGACCGGTGCGGCGTCGCACCGGTCGTGCGGTCCGCGCCGGACGAGGGAGCCGGGAGTCCGGGGGCGACCACGAGGTCGGGGAGCGGGTCGAGCCAGGGGCTGGGCTGGGCGGGGATCCCGGCGACACGGGCCGCCTCGGTCAGGGCGTCGGCGAGCAGCGACAGGTCGGTGACGGGGGAGCCGTCCATCCCCCCCTCCGGAGCGGCCGGCGGGTGGCCCAGGTCGCGCCAGCCGATCTCGGTCACCCGCGCCCTGGTCCCGCCTCGCCCGGCGGGTTGTCCCTGCCGGCCGCCCGGGTGCTCTCCCGGGCTCCGCCCGCCGATCCGCGCGGTCTGCACGGCCGTCGCGGCTCCCGCCCCCGACTTCACGTAGCACCGGCCGGGGGCGGATTTGGGGATGTGGGCGGCGTCCGGCCGTCCGATGACGTCGGTGGACTCCGTGGCCTCGGTCACCCGCAGCGCGATCCGCAGCGACGTGTTGGCCTGGATGTCGGCCGTGACCACGCCGCCGGGCCGCTGGGTGGCGAGGATCAGGTGGATGCCCAGGGAGCGGCCCCGGCGGGCGATGTCGACCAGGCCGGCCATGAAGTCGGGTAGTTCGCCCACCATCGCCGCGAACTCGTCGATCACCAGCACCAGCCGGGGCAGCGGCGCCAGCTCCTCTCCCCGTCCTCGCAACGGCGTGACCTGCGAGGAGCCCCCCGCGACCATCAGATCCCTGGAAGCGCGGGCCCGCTGGGCGTCGCGCAGCTCGTGGTAGTCCTCGACGTCCTTGGCCCCGGCGGCCAGGAGCAGCCGCTCCCGGCGCCGGATCTCGGCGGCCAGGGAGGCCAGGGCCCGCTGGGTGAGGTGGCCGTCCAGGTCGCTGACCATGCCGACCGTGTGCGGGAGCCGTACGCATTCCTTGAAGGCCGCGCCGCCTTTGTAGTCGATCAGTACGAACGTCATCTCGTCCGGCCGGTTGGCCGCCGCGAGGGAGCAGATCAGCGTCTGCAGCAGCTCGGACTTGCCCGCGCCGGTGGTGCCCGCGATGAGCGCGTGCGGTCCGTCGGCGCGCAGGTCGACGGAGAACGGCCCGTCGGGCCCGGCCCCGATGACGGCCGCGGTGGACCGGCCCCATCGCGTGGCGAGGGCCGTGCCCGAGACCGAGGGCAGCCGCAGCAGGTCGAGCAGGCGGACGGAGGCGGGCAGGGCCAGGCCCGGGTCGTCGCGGCTCACGTCGCGGATCGGGGCCAGGGCGCGGGCCAGCCGGTCGCACCAGGAGGCCGGGACCTGGTCGGCCAGGATCGCGCCGAGGCCGTCCAGCCCTCCGCCGAGCAGCCGCAACCGGCCGTCCGGGGACACCTGGGCGACGGTGGCGCACTCCTCGGGCAGCAGCCGCTGGTCGTCGTCCATCGCCAGCGTGTAGACGCCCGCGCGGGGGCCCTGGCGGAGCACCTGGGGCATTCCGGGCAGCGCGCGCAGGACCTGGGCGCCGTCCAGGATCACCAGCACGTCGTGGGGGCGCTCGTCGTAGACGGGGGTGAACTCCCCGGACCCACGCGGCGCGGCCGAGCCGTCCCAGCCGCCCAGATCGCCCCAGCCCGCGGGGGAGCGCCCCGCCTTGAGCGGCGCGCCGTCCTCGCCGAGGCGCTCCCCGATCAGCGTGGTCAGCTCGGCGATCCGGCGGGCCGCGGCCTCCGGGTCGGCGCCGACGAGCGCCACGCAGTCCTCGCCGCCGTGCGGGGCGCAGTGCGGCAACCAGCGGACCCAGTTCCAGCGCTCCGCGCCGTCACCGTGCGCCGACAGCACCACGATCGCCAGGTCCCGCGGGCTGTGCAGGGCGGCGGCCTGGCCCACCAGCCAGCGGGCCAGGCCGGCGGTGCTCTGTCGAGGGCCGGTCAGCCCGGCCACCCCGAGCCGCCGCATCGCCAGCGCCACCGGCACCGCCCGGCAGGTCGGCGGCGCGGGCACGGGGGCGTCCATCGGGGCGCCGCGTTCCGGAACGAACTCCAGGTCGGCGGGGAGGTCGGCGAGGCCGAGGCGGAGGCGGAGCGCGTCCGCGTCGTGGTCGCGGCGCTCCCAGAGCCGCCGCCGGGGGCCGGTCGCGGTGAGCAGCACCTCCGCGGGGTCGGGCGCGGCGGTCCGGCGCGCGGTCTCGTCGGCGGCGCGGGCCCGCTCCACGACGGTTTCGAAGGCAGCCATGCGCTCGCGGTAGTCCTTCATCGACTGGCGGTAGCGCTTGCGGCCGTGCCGCCGGTCGCTCCACCACTGACCGAACATGATCAAGGGGCTCATCAGGGCGAACAGCAGGAAGTACCAGATCTGGAGCACCCAGGCCAGGGCCAGCCCCACTCCCATGGGCAGGAGGGCGGTCAGCAACTGCAACCGCATGGTCTCGGCCCGGACCGGCTCGGCCGGGACCTCGAGCCGCCGCCGGTTCTCCGGCGGCCGGAGCCGGGGCGGCCGGTTGTAGGAGAGCCCGCCGTCGGGCTGGGCGTCCAGATGGGCGTCCGGCGGCTCCACGGCCCTCAGCGTCAGCACTGAGGAGCCGCAGGTCAGCAGGGCGTGCTCGGGCCAGTCCACGGCCGTCTCCAGCGGCCGGCCGTCCAGCTCGGCCACGGTCGGCGCGGCGGCCGCCGCGGGCTCCACGGTGATGGCGTCGGGAGTGAGCCTGACCACGGCGGCCTCGGCCGGGAGGAGGGGGTCGTGGACGGCCACCGCGCAGGCGGGACCGGAACCGATGACGTGGACGCCGAGGCTGAGCCGGTGCACCGACCCGGCGGCGGGCCCGCCGACCACCCGGACCTCCACGATGCCTCCGGGCTCCTCGGCGAGCGTCGCGGCGGCCAGACGGCGGTCCAGGGTCACCAGGTCGCCGTCGCGCAGCAGGCCGAGTGCGGGGGCCTCGGGCGGGAGCTCGCGCCCGTCCAGCCACAGGGACGGGGTCTCGGCGGTCTCTCCCAGGCCGTAGGGGGCCTTGCTGCGGGTCAGCCGCACCACGTTGCTCGGCCGTTCGCCCGTCTGCCCGGCGAGCGCCTCCGCCAGGCGCGCCACCGTGGTCGTCTCGTCACCCTCGACCATGACATCGCGGTCGGCGTGCTCGCTGAGCACGGTGAGCATGATCCGCATCGCCGCTCTCCTCGGGGGGTCGGGCACCCTGATCCAACCTAGCGACCGGAGGCCGCCTGGGAAGAGATGTTCGCGGCAAAGGAGGGGCTTCCGGACCGGTTCGGGGCGGCATGTGGAAAACGTGCGAGCCTGTGGATAACCATCTTCCCATCTCGGCCCGGTATGGCAATTCGTGTGGGGATATGAGGTGATTGCTGAGCTTCTGGGCGGCTGGGGATTATCCGGGCGGGCCTGTGGAAAACTCAGCCGGAACCTGTGGATTTCCTGCGGGTGCGTGTCCTGGCCCGGAGTTCGTCGGCCTTCTCCTCCAGGAGTTCGGCGTAGGCGTTCACCTCGGAGGTGACCTCGGCCAATCCGGTCGCCGCCCGGTGCAGGCCTCCGACGACCTTTTCCGTGGCCGGAGCGGCGGCGAGGCGCTCGGCGCCCCGGCGGCCCAGGCGCTCGGCGGCCGTGCGGAGAAGAAGGTGCAGGCGGCCTTCCCCGCCGTTTCCCTCCCGCCCGCGCCCTTTCCGTTCCTGCTCCTCCTGTCCGGGGCCTCTCCGCGCCTGTCCTTGCGAAGCGCGTTCTTCCGGATCCGGTGGGAGGCGCCTGAACCACGTGGCCATGGGATCAAGGATGGCACATTTTGAACGGGTTCAGGGTGAAGTCTTCCGCACGGCCGCCTGACGGAAGTGTGAAGGCACCGTATCGGAAGCCGTGAATCGCCCTTGAAAGGGGTGTGACGGTTGGTGCGCAAGTTTATTCGTGTCCTTATCACCCAGATAAGTCACGTGTCACCTGCCGGATTCGTAAGCTCTCGGTAGATCGGCGTTGACAGATGTGTTGCTACCGAACGAGCATTGGACCTCGCTTTTCTCCGGCATCCAGTCGGCAGGGTGCACATAATGGCGTAAATTCGTCCGTAATCCCCAAAAATATGATCACTCTGGGAGACCCCCGCCCATGAGGACCAGCGAGAAGCCAACGGGCCGTGTCCCGGTCAACGCCGAGCGGCCAGGTTCGGCGAGCACCCTGTCGGGACCGGCCTCACGCAAACTCCCCGTCTCCCCCCGCGAGCGGAAACCCGCCCTGGCCGCCCTCGCCCTCCTGCTCATCCTGGGCGGCGCGCTCGCCACCACCCTGCTGGTGCTGCGCAGCGGCGACCGGGTCTCCGCGATCCAGATCGTCCAGCAGGTCGGCCCGGGTCAGAAAGTCCCCCTGGAGGCGATGAAAGAGGTCCAGATCGCCGACACGGGCATCGAATACGTCCCCTTCGTCCAGCACAGGAGCCTCGCGGAAGGCGACAACTACACCCTGGTCACCCTGGTGCCCGGCACCCTCCTGATCGAAGGCATGATGGCCGCGTCCAGCAAGGAGCTCGGTCCGGGCAAGGCGCAGGTGGGCCTGTCGCTCAAGCCGGGGCAGACGCCGGGAACCCTGGAGGCGGGCGACCGGGTCCAGGTCGTCCACGTGCCGGGCCGGAGCGCCGGCGACGAGGGCCGGGTCCTGGCGGAGCGCGCCCTGGTCCACCAGGTCGGCGACGGCCGCGGTGGATCGCCGGGCCGGGTGACGGTGATCGTGGACAGCTCGATCGCGCCGACGATCGCCGCCCACGCCTCCAACGGCGAGGTCGCCGTGACCGAGCTGCCGGGAGAGCGCTGAGGTGGCGCTCATCGTGCTGGCCGCCGACAAGGGCGCGCCCGGCGTGACCACGGCGGCCACGGCGCTCGGCGCGATCTGGCCCCGGCCGGTCCTGCTGGCGGAGTGCGACCCCGCCGGAGGCGACCTCGCCTACCGGCTCCCCGCCGCCGACGGGGGTGTGCTCAACCCCGCCAGGGGCCTGCTCACCCTCGGGGCCACGGCCCGCCGCGGGCTGAGCCCCGGACTGATCCACGAGCACGCCCAGAAGATCGTCGGTGGGCTGGACGTGCTGGCCGGGCTCACCCACGGTGAGCAGGCCGCCGGGCTGACCTGGCTCTGGGGCCCCCTCGGCCGGGCGCTGGCCGCGCTGCCCCATGCCGACGTGCTGGCCGACTGCGGGCGGCTGGGCGGCCACCCCGAGCTGGGCGAGCTGATCGCGGAGGCGGAGCTGACGGTCCTGTTCACGCGGGCGAGCCTCGACCACGTCGCCCACCTGCGCGAGCGGCTCCAGGTGATGCCCACCGGGCCGCGGGTCGCGGTGGTGGTCATCTCCGATCCCCGGCAGTACCGCGGCACGATCGACGAGGTCCGCCGGATCGTCGCCGCCACCGGCAGGCAGGTCGCCTTCGTGGCCGGTCTCGCGCACGACCCCAAGGGCGCCGAGCTCCTGCGCGGCCAGTGGGGCGGGCGCCTGGACCGCTCGCTGCTGATCCGCACCGCCCGCGAGCTCGCCGGCCGGCTGGCCGCCCAGGTCGCCCCCGGCCTCCGGGATCTGCCGGCCGCGCCGGGCCGTACGGCCGCAGCCCCGGAGACGAGACCGTGAGCATCGACCACTCCCTGGTGAAGAGGTTCCGGCAGGAGGTCGGCGACCGGCTGGCCCACCAGCGCCGTCTGGACCAGGCTTCCGGCCTGGCCCCGATGACGGGCGAGGACGAGCGCCAGTTCGCCCGCGCGCTGATCGCGCAGGTGCTGGAGGAGTTCGCGCGCGGCGAGATCGGCGTCGGCCGCACCCCGCCCACCGCCGAGGAGGAGGAGGCACTCGCCGCCGGGATCCACGCGGCGCTGTTCGGCGTCGGCCGCCTGCAGCCGCTCCTCGACGACCCCGAGGTCGAGAACATCGACATCAACGGCTGCGACCGCGTCTTCGTCGGCTACGCCGACGGCCAGGAGCTCATGCGCGAGCCCGTCGCCGAATCCGACGAGGAGCTGGTCGAGCTGATCCAGGTCCTCGCCGCCTACAGCGGCCTGTCCAGCAGGCCCTTCGACACCGCCAACCCCCAGCTCGACCTGCGCCTGCCGGACGGCTCCCGGCTCTCGGCCGTCATGGACGTGACGGTCCGCCCGGCCGTCTCCATCCGCCGCTCCCGGCTGGGCAAGGTCTTCCTCAGCGACCTGGTGGGCAACGGCACGCTCTCCGCGGAGCTGGGCCGCTTCCTCTCGGCCGCCGTGGCCGCGAGGAAGAACATCATGATCGCCGGATCCACCAACGCCGGGAAGACGACCCTGCTGCGCGCGCTCGCCAACGAGATCCCGCCGTCGGAGCGGCTGATCACCGTGGAGCGCGCGCTGGAGCTCGGCCTCGACCAATTCCCAGAGCTCCACCCCAACGTGGTCGCCTTCGAGCAGCGCCTGCCCAACTCCGAGGGCCAGGGCGAGATCTCCATGGCCGAGCTGGTGCGCCGTTCCCTGCGCATGAACCCGTCCCGCGTGATCGTGGGCGAGGTCCTCGGCGACGAGATCGTCACCATGCTCAACGCGATGACCCAGGGCAACGACGGCTCGCTCTCCACGATCCACGCCAACTCCTCGATGGAGGTCTTCAACAGGATCGCCACCTACGCGCTCCAGGCCCGCGAGCGCCTGCCGGTCGAGGCCACCCACATGCTGATCGCGGGTGCGATCGACTTCGTGGTCTTCATCGAGAAACGCAACGACTACGCGGTGGGCGGCACGCTGCGCCGCTTCGTGTCGAGCGTGCGCGAGGTGGCCGGGGTGGACGGCAGGGTCCTGTCCTCCGAGGTCTTCGCCATGTCCCCGGACGGGCGCGTCCTGCCGCACGCCCCCCTCTCCTGCCTGGAGGAGCTCGCCCACCACGGCTACGACCCCGGGGGGTGGATGTGACCTTCCTCCCGTCCGGACTGCTCGACCCGCTGGTCCTGATCGCCGGGGCGGCGATCGGCGCCGGCCTGTTCCTGCTGGGGCTCTCCCTGTACGGGGTGCGTCCCCGGCCCGCCGTACCCGGCCGGAAGACGGGCCGGCGCGAGCTGCTCCGGGCCCTGACCACCCGGTCCGGGGTGGGCGCGGTCGCCGGGGTGCTCGTGTTGCTGGTGACGCAGTGGCCGGTCATGGCGGCCGGCGCCGTCCTGCTGGCTCTGGGCTGGCGCGGCCTGGCCGGCGGGGCGGCCGAGGAGCGTACGGCGATGCGGCGGCTGGAGGGCCTGGCCGCCTGGACGGAGTCGCTCCGCGACACCATCGCCGGGGCCTCGGGCCTGGAGCAGGCGATCCCGTCCTCGATCCGCGCGGCCTCCCCGATGCTCCGGCCGCACCTGCGCGCGCTGGTGGACCGGCTGCACACCCGTATGCCGCTGCCCGACGCGCTCCGGCTGTTCGCCGACGAGCTCGACGACCCCTCGGCCGACCTGGTCGTCGCGGCGCTGATCCTCAACTCCCGGCTGCGCGGTCCCGGCCTGCGCGACGTGCTCGGCGCGCTCGCCGTCTCGGCGCGCGAGGAGCTCGACATGCGCCGCCGCGTCGAGGCCGAGCGCCGCTCCACCCGGCGCAGCGTGCAGATCGTGGTCGGTACGGCCGTCGCCTTCGCGGCGGCGCTGGTCGTGTTCAACCCCGACTACGTCGCCGAGTACGACGACGCGCTCGGCCAGGCCGTCCTCGTGGTGGTCGCCGGCTTCTTCGGCGCCGGGTTCGCCTGGATGCGGCGCCTGGCCCGGTTCGACAAGCCCGCCCGCCTGCTGGGCCCGCTTCCGGGGACGAGCCACGCGGCGGCCGAGGCGCAGCCCGGAGAAGGGGGAAGGCGATGACCGAGGCGCTGCTCGCCGGAGGCGGGCTCGGACTGGGCCTGTTCCTGCTGGTGCGGGCACTGTTCCCGGCCAGGCCCGGCCTGGTGACGCGACTGCTGGCCCTGGACGCGGCCAGAGAGGGCGAGGGGGTGCCGCGCCTGCCGCTGATCCTGCCCGACGAGGAGGTCAGCGCCTTCCGGCGCGGGCTGGGCGAGCGGATGGCCCGCCTCTACGCGGCCCGGGGCTGGGAAGTCCGCTCGGCGAGGGCGGACCTGGCGCTGCTCGGCAGATCGTTCGAGGGCTTCCTGTCGACCAAGGTCCTGCTGGCGGTCTCCGGGCTGCTGGCCTTCCCGCTGCTGGTCGGCTGGCTGGCGGTGATGGGGTGGGGGGTCTCGCCGACGGTCCCGCTCTGGGCGGCGCTCGGCTTCGCCGTGGTCTTCTTCTTCCTGCCCGACCTGCAGATCAGGCGGGACGCCGCGAGGATGCGCCGTGACTTCCGGCACGCGGTCGGAGCCTTCCTCGACCTGGTGGCGATGAACCTCGCCGGCGGACGCGGGGTGCCGGAGGCGCTGATGATGGCGGTCTCCGTGGGCACGGCGGGTACGGCGGGCACCGGGGACGCCGACGAGGGGGCCAACTGGTCGATGGCGCGGATCCGCGAGGCGCTCGGCAACGCCCGGATCGTCGGCATCACCCCCTGGCAGGCGCTCGGCCAGCTCGGCGACGAGATCAACGTGGACGAGCTGCGCGACCTGTCCGCCGCGCTCGGCCTGGTCGCCGACGACGGCGCGAAAGTCCGCGCCTCCCTGACGGCCCGCGCCGCGACCCTGCGGCGGCGCGAGCTCGCCGAGGTGGAGGGACAGGCGGGCGAGCGGTCCCAGTCGATGCTCGTCGCCCAGCTCCTGCTCTGCGCAGGATTCGTGATCTTCCTGAGTTACCCGGCCGCTATGAAGATGTTGGGGTCCTGACCATGCTGAACCATCCGTGGATCGTCTACGCGACCGCCCTGCTGAGCGTGCGGCTCGACAGGGCTCGCAACGCCCCCACCCGAGGAGCCTCGGCCGTCGAGTGGGTCATCATCACCGCCATCATCGCCGGCGTCGCCCTCGGCCTCGCCACGCTGATCAGGACTCTGGTCGAGAGCAAGCAGACGGAGATCTCCAACCAGTTCGGCGGGGGCGGGGGCGGTGACGGCGGTGGCGGGGAGCCGTGACCGCGAGCGGGGCGCCACCGCCGTCGAGCTGGCGATGATCATGCCGGTGGTGCTGGTCGTCATCCTGCTCGTCGTGCAGTTCGCCCTGTGGTTCCACGGCCGCCAGGTGGCCGACGCCGCCGCGCGGGAGGGCGCCCGGCTGGCCAGGGTCGACACCGAGTCGTGGCGGGAGGACGCCGAGTCGCGGGCCGGCGAGGTGCTCAGAGCCGTCGGTCCGAAACTCCTCGGCGGAGCCGTCGTCACGGCCTGGGAGGAGAGCGGCCGGCGCGGCGTCGAGGTCACCGCGACCGCGGTCCAGGTCGTCCCGCTGCTGCCGGCCACGACGTTCACCGTCACCGCGCGCTCCGGCGGCCCCGTCGAGTGCTTCCGCCCCGACGACGGAGGGGAGGGGGAATGCGGGTAGGTCGCGGCGAACAGGGGTCGCTCTCGGCCGAGACGGTGCTGCTGGCCCCGGTCTTCCTGCTGTTCCTGCTCTTCCTGGTCGGCGCCGGGCGGATGGTGGAGGCCCAGGGCGAGGTCAACGGCGCGGCCAGGGACGCGGCGCGGGCCGCCTCCGTCGAGCGTGTCCGGTCGGACGCCGAGGCCGCCGCCGCCGACACGGCGCGCGACTCCCTGTCGGGTGCGTGCGAGCCGCGGGTCAGCCTCTCGGGCACGGACTGGCGGGAGGGTGGCCGGGTCAGGGTCGAGGTGACGTGCTCCCTGGATCTGGGCTTCCTCGGCTTCGGCGCGGTGAAGGAGATCCGGGGCGACTCGGTGGTCCCGCTGGAGCAGTTCCGGAGGGTCGACTGACATGCGCTGCCCGGGTTCCCCCCGTCCCCCGGCTTCCGGGTGTCCCCGCCCGGCGGTCCCGGACCGGGGGTCGATGGCGGTCTTCACCGTGCTCTTCTCGGTGGCGGTCTTCCTGCTGGCTGGGCTGCTGGTGGACGGCGGGGCCGCGATCAACGCCCGGCTGCGGGCCGCCGACATCGCCGAGCAGGCGGCCAGGGCGGCCGCCGACCAGATCGACGTGGAGCACCTGCGCGGGACCGGCCGGGTCCGGCTGCTGGAGGGAGACGCCGCCTGCGGCGAGGCTGAGGAGATCGTCTCGGCCCACGCCGCCGGAGACGTCGCGCTCACCGGATGCGACCGCCGCGAGGAAGAGGTGGAGGTCACCGTCTCCGTCCGCTGGGAGGCGTTCTTCCTCGCGGCCCTGGGCTTCCCGGGCTCCGCGATGGAGGCCACGGCGGTCGCCGGACCGGACACCGGAGAGGAGGCGTGATGAGGGGGTCGCCAGGCGCGTCCCGGGAAACCGGGCGCCTACCGGGGAGATCACTCGGCGGGAGGCGCGCGTCCTGAGCCCGTCCGGGAGACGCGCCTCCCGCCGGACGATCACGGGTCCCGCCCTGCGGCGAGGACTTCCAGACCGATTGTGACGAACCGCTGGCCCAGCCGATGACGGGCGGCCAGCCTGGACACGGAGGGAGACGCATGCCGACGCGACAGCCCATGCGGATCAAGCCCCGGCGCACGGCCGGCGACCTTCTCGCCGGGTCCGCCGCGCTGGTCATGCTGGTCGCGCTCGTCGGAGGGGTCCCCTACGCGCTGCTCCGGCTCGCCGGGCCGCCGCTCTCTCCCGAACTGCTCGATCTCGACGTGCTGAACAGCCAGGTCGGCACAGGAACGATCATCGCGATCCTGGTGCTGCTGGTCTGGCTCGCCTGGCTCCAGCTCGTCGTCTGCGTGATCGTCGAGCTCTACGCCGGGCTCCGCCGGGTCGGCATGCCCGCCAGGGTCCCCCTCTCCGGAGGGACCCAGGCGCTGGCCAACCGGCTGGTCTCGGCGGCCCTGCTGCTGTTCACCGTCTCGGCGGTGGCCGTGCCGATGATGAGGCCGTCCGTTCCGCCCGCCCGGCCCGCCCCGGTCTCCGCCACGCTGGCCGCACCGCCGGCCATGGGCGAGAGGGCGCCGCTGACCCCGGTGGAGAAGGCCAAGAAGGTCTACGTGGTCCAGCCGCCGCACGGGCGGCACCACGAGAGCCTGTGGGAGATCGCCGAGAAGTGCCTCGGCGACGGCCGTCGCTATCCGGAGATCTACCGGCTCAACCAGCACAAGGAGCAGCCCGACGGCAGCCGCCTGCACATGGCCGACCTGATCAGGCCCGGCTGGGTGCTCGACATGCCGGACGACGCGAGGAACGTCCACATCGTCCCCGCCGCCCAGCCCCGTGCGGCCACCCTGGAGGACCATCCGGGCAAGCCCGCCGAGCTCGACGGCCGCACCCAGACCGTCGGCCCCGGCGAGGCGGACCTGCCACAGAAGTCACCGGACAGACCCGGCCTGCCCGGAGAGTCGTCGACCCCGGGCTTCGACACCTCGGTCCTGCCCGGCAGGGAGGCGGACACCTCCCACGCCGCTCCGGGCGGCCCCGCCGCGCACGACCGGCGGACCCCCGCCAGCTCCGGCGGTGGAACGGGCGACGCCGGCGGTTCGGGCGGCGACTCGCGGGACGCCGCCGATCCGGGCGGTGATCCACGGGACGTGGCCGCTCCGGACAGCGGCTCGCGGGACGCCGGGCTCGGACCGCTCGACTACCTGGCGGGCGCCTCGCTCGCGGCGGCCGGGCTGCTGGTGGCCCTCGGGCGCCGGCGCAGGGAGCAGCTCTGGCACCGGGCGTTCGGGCGCAGGATCACGCGGCCGAGGGACGACGCGGCCCAGGCCGAGCTGGCGCTCAGGCTCGGCGCCGACGCGCCGGGCAGCAGGATGCTCGACCTCGGCCTGCGGCTCCTGGGCCGGTCCCTCGCGGCCGGCGGGCGGGTCCCGCCCACGGTCTACGCCGTCCACCTGTCCCCGCGCCACCTCGACCTGTGGATCCACCCCCCGGACCCCGACGCCCCCGAGCCGTGGGTGGCGCACGACGACGGCCAGGTCTGGCGGCTCCCCGCGCACGAGGGCAGGATGCTCGACGAGCAGGCGCTGGCCGACGCGCCCGCGCCCTACCCGGGGCTGGTCTCCATCGGCTCGAACGGCGAGGGCCGGGTGCTCGTCGACCTCGAGGCGGCCCACGGGCTGGTCGCTCTCAAGGGTGTCCGGACCACCGCCGCACTCGCCGCGCTCGCCGTCGAGCTGGCCACCAACCGCTGGTCGGACCGGATGCGCGTCACGCTCGTCGGCTTCGGCGAGGAGCTGGCCGTGATCGCCCCTGACCGGATCAGGTGCGCGGGCAGCCTGGCCGAGGTCCTGCCCGAGCTGGAGGCCGAGGCGCCGGCGGAGGGGTACGGCACCGGGGTGCTCACCGGCCGGATCCACGGCCGCGCGGCCGACCCCGTCTGGTCGCCACGCTACCTGCTGTCCGCCATCGCCCCGAGCCCCGAGGAGGCGCGGCGGCTGGCCGTACTCGCCAGGAAGGGCGTGCGGACCGCCGCGGGGTACGTGATCGCCGGTGACGTCCCGCACGCCACCTGGACCTTGGAGATCCGCGAGGACGGCAGGGCGACGGTGGACGCGCTCGGGTTCGAGGTCGAGGCGCACCTGCTGCCCCGGCGGCAGTACCGGGCACTGGCCGAGCTGTTCCGGACGGCCGGGCGGTTCGAGGGGGAGCCCCTGCCCGACGAGCCCGAGCCCGTCACCCGGACCCCCTCGGTGGAGGTGCGGATCCTCGGCCCGGTCGAGATCGCCGGGCCGCCGCCGATGGAGGAGGGCCGGGCCGCGCTCGCCGTCGAGATGGTCGTCTACCTGGCCACGCATCCGGGCGGCGTGCACCCGGTCGTGCTCGGCGGCGTCCTGTGGCCGCGCGGCGTGCAGGCCGTGGTCAGGGACGCCACGATCGCCCGCGTCGGCGCCTGGCTCGGCACCGACTCCGCAGGGCGGCCCAACCTCGTCGCCGACGACTCCGGAAGGCTCCGGCTCGGCCCGGAGGTGCGGACCGACTGGATGCTCTTCCGCGACCTCGTCCGCCAGTCGCACGCGGACGTCGCCGCGCGGGCCGTACTGCTGGAGAAGGCCCTGGGCCTGGTGCGCGGGCCGATGCTGAACGGCCGTCCGCGCGGCCGGTACTCCTGGCTCGCCGCCGACGACCTCGAGTACGACGTGACGGCGAGCGTCGCGGACGCGGCGCACCGCCTCTGCGAGGTACGGCTGGCGCGCGGCGAGGCCGACCAGGCGGTGGCCGCGGTGCGGGCCGGGCTGCTGCTGGCCGCCGACGACGAGGGGCTCTGGCGGGACCTGCTCCGGGCGACCCAGATGACCGGCGACCCGGTACGGCTGCGGGCGGTGGCCGAGGCGCTGCACCGGCGGGCCGCCTCCCATCCGTACGGCGGCGGGATGGCGCCGGAGACCGAGGCGCTCATCGACGAGCTGCTGCCGACCTGGCGGATGCGCTCGGCGCCGTCGGCATGAACGGGCCGGTGAGAGGAGCCCTCGCGGTGAGCGGGGCGGGAGACGAGGACGGGAGCGGGAGGGCGGCCATGCCGATCCGTGCATATCGGTGGTTCCGTACGGCGGGCGCTTCTAGCGTGATCGGCGTGGGTGCGGTGGCCGCGCTGGCGATGGCCGGGCTGACGGGATGTTCCCCGTCGGCCGCCGAGCCATTCGTCCCGGCGGGCCGGGCGCCGGACGCGTCGGCCGCGCCCGGCCCCGGGGACACGCCGCGTCCCGGGGATGCGACCGGCCCGGCCGATCCGGCCGCGTCCCCGGGGTCTTCGCAGTCCGGCGGGACCGGGCCGGAGACCGAGACCGTCCAGGCGGCCCCGGGCGTGCGGGTCGTGGTCGAGCCGCCGGAGTCGCCCGATCCGGACGCCGCCGGCGCCGCCGACATGGTCGGAGCCTTCCGCGACTACTACGTCGGGTCCCTGCGGGCCATCGCCTCCGGCGGAGCCGACGACGACTACCTCGGGGTGCTCAGCAGGAACGCGAGCCGCCAGGGCTACGAGTGGGTCCACGGATATGTGAAGGACGGCCGGGAGCTGCGCGGGACCGTGCGGCTGTACGGGTTCGACGTCAGCTCGGTCACGGGCCGCGGGTCGCAGCTCGACGTGTGCGTCGACATGTCGGGGATGCGGGCCGTGGACGCCCGGACGGGCAAGGCGGTCCCGGAGCAGGAGGCGTGGATGAGGAAGCCCTTCTTCCAGGCCGCGGGCATGCGCAAGGACGACGACGGCGTCCGGCGGATCACGAACCTCCGCTACGCCCTGCCCCCCAACGAGCGCGCGAAGGGATGTCTTCGATGATCACGGAGTGGGCCCTTGCGGGGATCCTGGTGTTCGGTCCGGCCGGGGACCCGCCCGGCGGTGAGGGGTTCCAGGACGGCCGTACGGCCGGCGTCCGCCTGCAGAACTCTCAGATCGTCATCACCGGGACCGGGCTCAGGGGCGGCAGGAGCGACGGCTACCGGATCAAGCGCCCCTGCTGGTACGAGCCGGGCAAGAACGCCGCCGACATGCTGAGGTCGCAGGAGGAGGTGCGGGCCTGGTGGTTCCGCTTCACCCCCGACCCGACCGAGGAGAAGTTCCAGAAGTTCCTTGAGCAGTTCAAGGACAAGCTCGGCAAGGAGGGCCGGTGGTGGGCGCCCGCCTACAACTCGGCCGACCCCGACGGCGAGTCCTGCGTGGGCGAGCTGAACCCCTTCATGTGGGTGCCGCCCGGCAGCACCCCGCCCGCCGGGATCACCATCGCCGAGCTCGTCGAGATCGCCCGCGCCGCGCTGACCGTGCCCGAGCCGAAGGTCAAGCTCAGTCCGGACGTCAAGAGCTACGTCAACCTGCCGACCTGGGTCTGGCTGGACGGCGTCGGGCAGACCACCCGCTCGGTGACGGCCACGATCCCGGGTTTCATGAGCGCGACCGTGACCGCGACCCTGCAGGACGTCCGGATCGACCCGGGGACGACCGCGGACCGGGCCGAGGTGAAGGAGGAGTGCGGCCCCGGCGGCAGGCCGTACGCCAAGGGGGCCGAGTTCACCTGCGGCGTGCGCTACCTTCGGGCCTCGGCCGACCAGCCGCGCGAGGTCTACGAGCTGACGGTGACCGCGGTCTGGCCCGTCGAGGTCGAGGACGACGTGGTGCCCTTCGCCTACGACCCGGTCGAGGTCGGCGCCACCCGCGACGTCCCGGTGGGCGAGGTGCAGAGCACGGTCACGGACACCGGCTGACGCGGCCGGGTCAGCCGGTGCCCGCCTCGTGGGCCAGCAGCCACTGCTTGACCGGGGTGCCGTAGTAGTAGCCGCCGAAGCCGCCGGTGGAGGGCAGGATGCGGTGGCATGGCACGAACGGCGCGATCAGGTTCTGCGCGCAGGCCGAGCCCGCCGCCCTGGCCGCCGTCCTGGGCAGGCCCGCTCGCTCGGCCAGCTCGGCGTAGTGGATCGTGCTCCCCGGCGGCACCTCGCGCAGGGCCGTCAGCAGCCGCTGCCGCTTGGGCGTGCCGGGCTGGCTCACGGGTACGGCGTCCAGCGCCTTCAGGTCGCCGTCCAGGTAGTCCCGTACGGCCTGCGCCGCGTGGCCCAGGTCGTCGACCCGGGTCAGCCCGCGGGCCTGGAGCGCGGGTGAGAGCCGTACGAACATCTCGTGGGGGTCGGCGGTGAAGCCGGCCGCGACGAGGACGCCCTCGTGGGAGAGGAGCGCCAGCGGACCGGCCGGGGTGGGGAGGATCTGTGCCTCGATCATGGTCGTGTCTCCGTGTCGTGAGGTCGTGAGGTCGTGGGCGGGGCCCGGTTCCGAGGCCCGCCGGGAACGGGAGTGCCGGGCCGCGCGGGGTGTTCCGGGCTCCGTGGGGGAACGCCGGCCGGCGGAGTTCACTGCGAGTTCCAGAGGTGGAGGGCGGCGTAGGCCCGCCAGGGGCGCCACCGCTCGGTGTGGTCGCCGGGGATGCCGAGGCACGCCATGGCCCGCCGGAGCACGAGGTCGCCCTCCGGCCAGGCGTCCGGGTCCCGCAGGGCCCGCAGCGCGACGTAGCCGGCCGTCCACGGACCGATCCCCGGCACCTCCAGCAGCCGGGCCACGGTCTCGGCGGGCTCCTGCGCCCCGTCCAGGTCGATCTCGCCGTCCGCGACCCGTCCGGCGAGCGCCTTCAGCGTGGCGACCCGCCGCCCGGTCAGCCCGAGCCCGTCCAGGTCGGCCTCCAGCAGCTGCCCCGCGGCGGGGAACAGCCGGGCGACCTCCCCCTCCGGCGCGGGATCGGCGGGAGGAGACGCCGTGGCGGTGGGCACGGCGGTGGGCACGGCGGGGCGGCCGGCTCGGGCGGTGATGCGGCCCAGCAGGGTGCGGGCTCCGGCGACGGAGATCTGCTGGCCGACCACGGCTCGGACGGCCAGCTCGAAGCCGTCCCACGCACCGGGCACCCGCAGGCCCGGGCGGGCCTCGACGAGCGGGCCCAGCGCGGTCGCGCCGAGGGCCGAAGAGATCGCCTCCGGGTCGGCGTCGAGGTCGAGCAGGCGGCGGCAGCGCGCGACGACGCGGGCCAGGTGGCGGGTGTCGTCCAGGCGCGCGTCCAGGCGGACATGCCCGGGAAGGGGCGTCAGGGTGATCACGCCGCCGGGCACGGCGCGGGTGTAGCTCCAGCCGCCTTCCACGTCCGGGACGGTGTTCTCGCGGCCGTCACCCCGGCTGCCGCCCCCTCCGGCAGGGGTGCCGTCCGGACCGTCGACGCGTTCCAGGCCCGGGATCGCCCGGCCGCGCAGGAAGCGCATCAACGTCCCGGCGTCGTACGGCTCCCGCCGGTGCAGCCGGAGCGTCAGCGCGCTGCCGGTGACGGCCCGGCCCGCCGTGGCCCGAAGCTCGCCGGGCGTGAAGCCGTACGTCTCCTTCATGGTCGCGTTGAACTGCCGCACGCTCCCGAACCCGGAGGCGAAGGCCACGTCCGTGATCGGCAGGCCGGTCTCGGTCAGCAGTTGCTTGGCCAGCAGCAGGCGCTTGGTCCTGGCGACCGCGAGCGGTCCCGCGCCGAGCTCGGCGGTGAACAGCCGGTGCAGATGCCGCTCGGTGATGTGCAGCCGCCCGGCCAGCCCGGTGATCCCGGCGTCGTCGGCCACGCCCTCCTCGATCAGCCGCAGTGCCCGGCCGACCAGGTCGCCTCGGTGGTCCCAGCCGGGGTCCCCGGGGCTGAGCTCGGGGCGGCAGCGCTTGCACGGCCGGAATCCGGCGGCCTCGGCGGAGGCGGCGTGGCGGTAGAAGCGCACGTTGCGCGAGGCGGGCGTGCGCGCCGGGCAGATCGGCCGGCAGTAGATGCGGGTGGAGGTGACCGCCGTGTAGAACCGCCCGTCGAACCGGGCGTCCCGCGCGGCCACCGCGCGGTAACAGGAGTCGAAGTCGAGCTTTCCGGCGAACATGTGAACAACGCTATCCGCAGCGCAGAAGGCATGGCTGGCGGAAATCGGACCCGACCGTCACGGGCCTGGGCGGGACTCGCGGCCGGGACCTCCGGCACGGCCGCGGAGGAGGCTCCGGGCGCCGTGGAGGTCACTTGGAGGAGATGCCGACCCCCAGGTCGAACTCGCGGTAGACCCGGGCCCAGAAGCCGTCCCGGAGCCAGACGCGGGCCTCGGGGAACGGGCGCAGGGAGTGGCCGAGCTCCTTCTCCGCCTCGATCAGGAGCTCGGTGTCGATCACCGTGGGCAGGATCGGGCCCGGGAGCAGGTCGCGGATGTTGTCGCGGCCCCGGGTGAGGATCCACTTCTGGGCGACGTGCTCGCCGACCTCCTCGACGCGGGGGCGGTTCGGGCCGAGTTTGGTGACCTGGCCCGCCGGCATCTTGGGCTTGATCGCCGCGGGGGTCCGGCCGGCGAAGACCTGGGCGGGGGAGGGGGCGGCCGGGGGGACCGGGACGGGCTGCGGGGCGCGGCTGAAGAAGTCGCGCAGGAAGTCGGCGCTGAGGATCTCGACGGTGTCGGACTCCCAGACGAGGCGCTCGGCCTGGTTGGTGCCGTACGGCGGCTCGACGCCCCACAGATGGATCCGCACGCCGTAGGCCTGGGCGGCCTCGACCGCCGGGACCATGTCCTCGTCCCCGGCCAGCAGGATCGTGTCGCTCACCGCGTGGTGCCTGGCCAGGGCCTCCAGGTCGCTCCGGATCTGCGCGTCCACGCCCTTCTGCTGGCCGCGCGCGTTGAGGTTGCCCAGGCGGACCTTGACCCAGGGAAGCTGGGCGATGACACGCTGGTCCACGGTCGGCACGCGGTCGCGGGCGGCGTCGTACCAGTAGATGCGGAGCAGCTCGCCGTGGATGCGCGTCTCCGCGTGCTTCTGCAACGCCTGGATCAGCTCGTCGGCGGCGACGCGGTATTCCTTGCGCTCCTTGGCGCCGAGGAGCACCTCGCCCGCCGCGGCATAGAGATATCCCACGTCGACCAGGACGGCGTATTTCGCGGCGACGGGGTGAGCGGTGAGGTCAAGGATGGCCATGTCGTCCTCCAGGCCTCGTGACTAGCTGATCGGCTGACTATATGCGCCCATTTCTTAGATGGTCCCAACTCTCGCGCAACTTGACACCATGTTCTTAGGATCTATCTTGGCAGCCCGCTCGACCGCCACGCCCCTTGTCCAGTTGGAAGCGACTTTCGCATGCGGTGTGAAGGGTTATGCCAATTGGCCTGCTTACGTACGGCTTCCGCCTGCGGAGTCGCACGCGAGGCGAGGGCGACCACCAACGCGGCGATCTCCTCCGGGGTGGCGTCCCCTCGGACGATCCTCAAATGACTCACGCGGCCTCCTTCGTCGGCTCCGCTCGCCGGTGAGCGGCGTTCGCCGGTTCGCTCACTCATGCGGCCTCCTTTCCGGACCGTTACAGCGGAATGTTGCCGTGCTTCTTGGGGGGCAGCGTGGCGCGCTTGTTGCGCAGCGCGCGCAGGGCCCTGACGATCTGGACGCGGGTCTCGGACGGTCGGATCACCGCGTCCACATACCCGCGCTCGGCCGCGAGATACGGGTTGGCGAGGGTGTCTTCGTAGGCGGTGACGAGCCGGGCCCGCTCGGCGTCCGGGTCGTCGGCCGCCGCCAGCTCGCGGCGGTAGAGGATGTTGACCGCGCCCTGGGCGCCCATCACGGCGATCTGGGCGGTCGGCCAGGCGAGGTTGACGTCGGCGCCGAGGTGCTTGGAGCCCATGACGTCGTAGGCGCCGCCGTACGCCTTGCGGGTGATCACCGTGACCAGCGGCACGGTCGCCTCCGCGTAGGCGTACAGCAGCTTGGCCCCCCGGCGGATGATCCCGTTCCACTCCTGGTCCGTGCCGGGGAGGAAGCCCGGGACGTCCACGAACGTCAGGACGGGGATGTTGAAGGCGTCGCAGGTGCGGACGAACCGTGCGGCCTTCTCCGAGGCCGCGATGTCCAGCGTGCCGGCGAAGCTCATCGGCTGGTTGGCCACCACTCCCACCGGGCGCCCCTCGACCCGGCCGAAGCCCACCAGGATGTTCGGCGCGAACTGCGCGTGCAACTCCAGGAACTCGCCGTCGTCCAGGACGCGCGCGATCACCTCGTGCATGTCGTACGGCTGGTTGGCCGAGTCGGGGATCAGCGCGTCGAGCTCGACGTCCTCCTCGGTGGCCTCCAGGACCGGGTCGGCCTCGAAGGCCGGGGGCTCGTCCATGTTGTTGGACGGCAGGTAGGACAGCAGCGCCCGGGCGAACTCCAGGCAGTCGGCCTCGTCGCTCGCCTCGTAGTGGGCCACGCCCGACCTGGAGTTGTGCGTGTGGGCGCCGCCGAGCTCCTCGAACGTCACCTCCTCGCCGGTGACCGTCTTGATGACGTCCGGGCCGGTGATGAACATGTGCGACTTCTCGGAGACCATGAGGACGAAGTCGGTGAGGGCGGGGGAGTAGACCGCGCCGCCCGCGCAGGGGCCCATGATCAGGGAGATCTGCGGGATCACCCCGGAGGCGTGCACGTTCCGCTTGAAGATCTCGGCGTAGAGGCCGAGGGAGACGACTCCCTCCTGGATGCGCGCCCCGCCGGAGTCGTTGATGCCGACCACCGGGCAGCCGGTCTTGAGCGCGTGGTCCATGACCTTGACGATCTTCTCGCCGAAGACCTCGCCCAGCGACCCGCCGAAGACCGTGAAGTCCTGCGCGAACACCGCCACAGGGCGGCCGTCCACGGTGCCGTGCCCCGTCACCACGCCGTCGCCGTACGGACGCTCGTTCTCCATGCCGAAGCTGGTGGACCGGTGCCTGGCCAGCGTGTCGAACTCCACGAAGCTGCCGGGATCGAGAAAGGCGAGGACGCGCTCGCGGGCGGTCATCTTCCCCTTGGCGTGCTGCCGCTCCACCGCCCGGGCGGATCCGGCGTGGGCGGCCTCGTCCAGACGGCGCTCCAGATCGGCGAGTTTGCCCGCCGTCGTGTGAATGTCGATCCCCGCGGACACCGGCTCAGCACTCATCTGTCGCTCACCACTCCTCATTCGCTGCACGGGCCGCTCGTGCCTCGCGGACCGCTCCGCTCACTGCGTCGGGTTCGCTTCCGCTCATCGGTCGCTCACCACTCCTCATTCGCTGCACGGGCCGCTCGTGCCTCGCGGACCGCTCCGCTCCCCATGCGCGCAGGCCTCATCGGCTCGCTCATGTCCAGCAGGGTAACCGTCTTCTGACATGCCGAACTATCGGGGGCGGCCGTTCGTTGCGATGGAGAGACTTAAGATCACTAAAACGGAAATATGACAAAGTAGGTGCCATGACGGACATGGTGGACACTGCGGATGCCGTACGGACGCAGGGCCTGTTCAAGAGATTCGGGCAGCAGGTGGCCGTCGGCGGTGTCGACCTCGTGGTCCCCCGGGGCAGTTTCGCGGGCCTGGTCGGTCCCAACGGCGCGGGCAAGACCACCACGCTGAGCATGGTCACCGGCCTGCTCCGCCCGGACGCCGGGCTCATCCACATCGACGGCGCCGACGTCTGGCGCGACCCGGTCACGGTCAAGGGCCGCATCGGTGTCCTGCCCGAGGGCCTGCGCCTGTTCGAGCGTCTGTCCGGCCGGGAGCTGCTCTCCTACAACGGCCAGCTCCGCGGCATCCCCAAGGCCGAGGTGGAGCGGCGCGCCGAGGAACTGCTGCGGGTCATGGACCTGGCGGACTCGGCCGACAAGCTCGTCGTCGACTACTCCACCGGCATGCGCAAGAAGATCGGCCTGGCCGCCGCGCTGCTGCACAACCCCAAGGTGCTCTTCCTGGACGAGCCGTTCGAGGGCGTCGACCCGGTCAGCGCCAACACGCTGGTCGAGGTGCTCCGGCGCTACACCGCCTCCGGGGCGACCGTCGTCTTCTCCAGCCACGTCATGGACCTCGTGGAGCGCCTGTGCGACTGGGTCTCGGTGATGAGCCGCGGCCAGATCGTCGCGCAGGGCCCGCTGGAGGCGGTGCGCGGCGGCCGGAGCCTCAACGAGGCCTTCCTCGGCCTGGTCGGCGCGAGTGCGAACGGCAACGGGGAGGAGGGGCTGTCATGGCTGGGGGCGACGCCGGCATGAGCGCGGACGGGACCGCGGCGAGCCCCGGCGGGCCGCCGCCGGGCACGGGCAACGGGGGAGCGGGGAGCGTGCGGGTCGGTCCCCTGCTCTTCGCCCGTCTCAAGCTCCGGCTGATCGCCGGCAACCTGCGCGGTGACGGCACCCGCCTGGTCGGATTCGTCTTCACCGTGCTCGCCGCGCTGGTCGTCGCCTCCTTCGGCTTCTTCGTGATGGCGATGCTGCGCATGGCGCCCGCCGGGGTCGCGGCCGACGTCGGGACCGTGCTGTTCACCGCCCTCCTGGTCGGCTGGACGGTCGTCCCGCTGCTCGCCTTCGGCCTGGACGACACCCTCGACCCGTCCCGGCTCGCGCTGCTGCCGCTGCGGACCCGCCAGCTCGCGGCCGGCATGTTCGCCTCCGCGGTGACCGGCGTCTGGCCGCTGACCACGCTGGTCGTCACCTCCGGCGCGATCGTGGGCCTGGCGAAGGGGGCCGGCGGCGTGCTCGTCGGCGTCGTCGCCGTGCTGCTGCAGTTCGCCCTCTGCATCGTCGTCTCCCGGCTGGTCACCACCTCGCTCTCCGGGATGCTGCGCAGCCGCCGCGGCCGGGACGTGCTCGCGATCTCGGTGATCTTCGTCATCCTGGGGGCCCAGCTCCCCAACCTGCTGCTCAACCGGGGCCTGGCCGGCGATCCGCTGGCACTGCTGGACAACGTCGCCTCGGCGCTGCGCTGGACCCCGCCGGGCATGGCCGCGCACGCCATCGCCGACGGAGGTCCGGCGGCCCTGGCCGAGCTCGCCTTCCTCGCCGTCCTGGTGGCCGGGCTCGGGTGGCTGTGGATCATGGCGCTGCGCAGGGCCCTGGTCACCACGGACGCCTCCACCGAGGCCGCCTCGGTGCGCAACTCCCGGGGGCTGCTGGCCCGCGTCCTGCCCGACGGGCAGCTCGCCGCGGTCGCCACCAAGGAGCTCAAGTACGCCCGCCGCGATCCCCGCGGCCGGGTCGGCTGGTTCGCCGCCCTCGCGGTCACCGGCATCATGGCCTTCTCCCTCAACGGACAGGAGGGAACCTCGCCCGGCCCGGCACTCGCGATCGGCCCCGCCTGCCTCGGCGCTCTGATGATCGGTCTGCAGTCGTGCAACTCCTTCGGCATCGACGGCCGCTCGGTGTGGATGAACTCCGTGGCGTACGGCACCGCCCGCGACTGGCGGACCGACCTCGCCGGGCGGCACCTGGCCGTGGCGACGATCGCGGTCCCGGCGCTCGCCGTGCTGTCGGTGGTCGCGGGCATGCTCGCCGGGAACGCCGGCTGGGCGCTGCCCGCCATGCTCACCGCCTGGGGCGTGCTGGGCGTGGGTCTGGGCGTGGGCGCGCTGACGAGCGTGCTCCTGCCGTACACCGTCCCCGAGCGGCTCAACGCCTTCACCGGCGCGGCCCCGGGTCAGGGCGGCGTGGCCTTCCTGGCGTCGTTCGGCGCGATGATCGGCACCAGCCTGCTCTCGCTGCCCGTCGTGCTGCCCATGCTGCTCGGCCTCCCCTGGGTCGTCGCGCTCGCCGTGCCGTACGGGGCCCTGATCGCCTGGGGCGGGCGGAGGATCGCCGGGAACCTCGGGTTCGCCCGGTATCCGGAGATCCTCGGGGCGATCTCCAGGGCTGCCTGAGCTGCTCACGATTGGTCTAGTCCAATAGGTGAGACCGGCCTCCGCAGCCGAAATGGCTCTCGATACCCTGGCAGACATGTCCGCCAGCGCGCCCCATCAGGCAGAACGTTCTTCCGCCGTAACCGAGATGCCCGACGAGCTCCGCGCGGACGTGCGGCTGCTCGGCGGGCTCCTGGGCCAGGTCATCGCCGAGCACGGCGGGGACGACCTGCTCGCCGATGTCGAACGCCTCCGCAAGGCCGTGATCGCGGCCCGCCGCCGGGAGATCTCGGTCGACGAGATCACCGCGATGGTCGCCGAGTGGCCGATCAGCCGGGCGGTCAAGATCGCCCGGGCCTTCACCTGCTACTTCCATCTGGCCAACCTCGCAGAGGAGCACTTCCGCATCCGCACGCTCCGGGTCCGCGACACCGGCGAGGAGCCGCTGCCCGAGTCGCTGGCCCAGGCCGTGCAGGAGCTCGGCGGCGAGCGCGTCTCCGAGCTCGTGGACGGGCTGAGGCTGCACCCGGTGCTGACCGCGCACCCCACCGAGGCCCGCAGACGCGCGGTGGTCACCGCGATCCAGCGGGTCAGCCGTCAGCTCGCCGCCTACAACAGCCCCGAGCGGGGCGCGGCCGAGCGCGCCGAGACCCGGCGGCGGCTGCTGGAGGAGATCGACCTGCTCTGGCGGACCGCCCAGCTCCGGCACACCAAGCTCGACCCGCTGGACGAGGTCCGCACCGCGATGGCGGCCTTCGACGAGACGCTGTTCCGGATGGTCCCGCAGGTCTACCGCGCGCTGGACGCCGCGCTCGGCGAGGGCACGGGGACCCGCGAGCCGCTGGCCCGCCCGTTCATCCGCTACGGAAGCTGGATCGGGGGCGACCGCGACGGCAACCCCAACGTCACCGCCAAGGTGACCCGCGACGCGCTGCTCATCCAGGCCGAGCACGTGCTGATCGCCCTGGAGAACGCCACCCTGCGCATCGGCCGCAGCCTCACCGTGACGGCCGAGTACACCCCGGCCTCGCCTGAGCTGCGCGGCGCGCTGGCCACCGCCGAGAACGACCACCCCGAGCTGGTCTCGGAGATGGCCACCCGCTCCCCGCGGGAGCCGCACCGGCAGTGGCTGCTGTACGTCGCGGCCCGGATCGCCGCCACCCGGCAGCGCGGCCTCGACCTGGCCTACCGCTCGCCGGAGGAGTTCCTGACGGACCTGCGCGTCGTCCAGTCCTCACTGGCGGCCGCGGGGGCGCGGCGGCAGGCCTACGGCGAGCTGCAGCACCTGATCTGGCAGGCCGAGACCTTCGGCTTCCACCTGGCGGAGCTGGAGGTGCGCCAGCACTCCCAGGTGCACGCCGCCGCGCTGGCCGAGATCGCCGAGGGCGAGACCTCCGAGCGCACGGACGAGGTGCTGGCCACCATCCGCACGATCGGCTGGATCCAGGAACGGTTCGGCGTGACCGCCTGCTCCCGCTACGTCGTCTCCTTCACCCGCTCCGCCGACGACATCGCCGCCGTCTACGAGCTGGCCCGGCACGCCCTGGGCGAGCGGGCGCCCACGCTCGACGTGGTCCCGCTGTTCGAGTCCGGCGCCGACCTGGCGGCCGCGCCCGCCGTGCTCTCCGGGATGCTCCGGATCCCCGCGATCCAGGCCCGGCTCGCGGTGAACGGCCGCCGCCTGGAGGTCATGCTCGGCTACTCCGACTCCGCCAAGGAGCTCGGCCCGGCCGCCGCCACCCTGAAGCTGTACGAGGCGCAGGAGGCGCTGGCCGCCTGGGCCGCCGAGCACGACGTGCAGCTGACCCTCTTCCACGGCCGGGGAGGCGCCCTGGGCCGCGGCGGCGGGCCGGCCAACCGGGCGGTGCTCGCCCAGGCCCCCGGCTCGGTCGGCGGCCGGTTCAAGGTCACCGAGCAGGGCGAGGTCATCTTCGCCCGCTACGGTCACGAGGCCATCGCCCGCCGCCATCTGGAGCAGGTCACCTCCGCGGTGCTGCTCGCCTCCACCCCGACCGTCGAGGCCCGTACGGCCGAGGCCGCCGGGCGCTTCCGCACGGTGGCCCAGCAGGTCGCCTCAGCCTCGGAGAAGGCCTACCGCTCGCTGACCGAGGCACCCGGCTTCCCCGAGTGGTTCTCACTGGTCAGCCCGCTGGAGGAGATCGGCTCGCTGCGCCTGGGCTCGCGTCCGGCCCGACGCGGCCTGGGCGCGCCCCGCTCCCTGGACGACCTGCGGGCCATCCCATGGGTGTTCGCCTGGGCGCAGACCCGGGTCAACCTGCCCGGCTGGTACGGCCTGGGCAGCGGCCTGCAGGCGGTCGTCTCCGAGAGCGGGCTGGACGGGCTGCGCGCCGCCTACCGCGAGTGGCCGCTGTTCGCCTCCCTGCTGGACAACGTGGAGATGTCCCTGGCCAAGACCGACCGCGACATCGCCTCCCGCTATCTGGCGCTCGGCGGCCGGGACGACTTCATGGAGCAGGTCCTCGCCGAGTACGACCTGACCCGCCGCCTGGTGCTGGAGGTCACCGGCCACACCCGGCTGCTGGAGAACCGCCGGGTGCTGTCGCGCGCGGTCCAGCTGCGCGACCCGTACGTGGACGCGCTCTCCCACCTCCAGCTCCGCGCCCTGTCCAGTCTCCGCGCGGAGGAGCCCCTGCCCGAGGAGGAGCGCGAGCGCCTGTCCACGCTGCTGCTGCTGTCGGTCAACGGTGTGGCCGCCGGCCTGCAGAACACCGGCTGACCCTGCGGGCGCCGTACGGTCTCCCGCCGGTGCGGGACCGTACGGCGGCCCGCGGTGGGGTCGGTCCGTCAGGCGCCGGGTTCGCGTCGCCCCTGGGGATGTGGCATGGACATCTGGCTGGCTTATCCCGATAATTCGGAGAATCTACGGATCGCGACTTCCGTCATCGCGGCTCCCCGTCAATTCCCGGCGACCTCTCGTGGCCGGGTGACAGAAGGGCTGCCCCCATGAAACGGATATCCCGCCCGCTGACCCTCGCCGTGTCCCTGCTGCTGGCGCTCGCGGGCATCCTCGTGGTGCAGACATCGGCCCACGCGGCCAATCTGCTCGAGAACCCCGGCTTCGAGAGCGGAACCCTCTCCCCCTGGTCCTGCACCGGTGGACTGGGATCGGTGACCGGCTCCCCGGTCCGCTCGGGCACGAAGGCGCTCGCCGGGGCGGCCGGGGGCTCCGACACCGCCCGGTGCGCCCAGACCGTGGCCGTCCGGCCGAGCACCGCCTACACCCTGACCGCCTGGGTCCGCGGCAACTACGTGTACCTCGGCGTGACCGGCGGCGGCTCCCGCTGGACCCCGTCGGCGGCGGCCTACACCCAGCTCACCGTCTCCTTCACCACCGCGGCGAACCAGACCACCGCCGAGGTCTACCTGCACGGCTGGTACGGCCAGGGCACCTACTACGCCGACGACGTCAGCCTCGACGGGCCCGGCGGCACCCCGACCGCCACGCCCACTCCCACGGTCTCGCCGACCCCCACGGTCTCGCCCACGCCCACCGTCTCGCCCACGCCCACGCCCACGGACAGCACCTGCGCGGTGAAGTCCCGGCCCACGGGCAAGGTCCTGCAGGGCTACTGGGAGAACTGGGACGGCGCGACCAACGGTGTGCACCCGCCGTTCGGCTGGACGCCGATCACCGACCCCCGCATCCGGCAGCACGGCTACAACGTCATCAACGCCGCCTTCCCGGTCATCCGCTCCGACGGCACCGTGCTGTGGGAGGACGGCATGGACTCCACCGTGAAGGTCGCCACCCCGGCCGAGATGTGCCAGGCCAAGGCCGCCGGCGCCACGATCCTGATGTCCATCGGCGGAGCGACGGCCGGCATCGACCTCAGCTCCAGCGCCGTCGCCGACCGCTTCGTCGCGACCGTCGTGCCGATCCTGAAGAGGTACAACTTCGACGGCATCGACATCGACATCGAGACCGGCCTCACCGGCAGCGGCAACATCAACCAGCTCTCCCCGTCGCAGGCCAACCTCATCCGGATCATCGACGGCGTGCTCGCCCAGATGCCGTCCAACTTCGGCCTGACCATGGCCCCCGAGACGGCCTACGTCACCGGCGGCAGCGTGACGTACGGCTCGATCTGGGGCGCCTACCTGCCGATCATCAAGAAGTACGCCGACAACGGCCGCCTGTGGTGGCTGAACATGCAGTACTACAACGGGAGCATGTACGGCTGCTCCGGCGACTCCTACTCCGCCGGCACCGTCCAGGGCTTCACCGCCCAGACCACCTGCCTGAACAACGGCCTGGTCATCCAGGGCACCACGATCAGGGTCCCCTACGACAAGCAGGTCCCCGGCCTGCCCGCCCAGCCGGGCGCGGGCGGCGGCCACATGTCGCCCTCCCTGGTGGCCCAGAGCTGGAACGCCTTCAACGGCAACCTCAAGGGACTGATGACCTGGTCCATCAACTGGGACGGGTCGAAGAACTGGACGTTCGGCGACAACGTCAAGGCCCTGCAGGGCCGCTGACCCCTGCCCGGAGGCCGCTCCCGGACGGGCGGGAGCGGCCTTCTCGTACGGTCCGGGCCGCAGGCGCCCTGCGGCTCCGCGTCCGTCAGCGGAGCCCGCCGAAGAACCGGCGGAGGTCGCCGATGAGGAGGTCGGGGGCGTCGTGGGCGGCCCAGTGGCTGCCGCGCTCGAACTCATTCCAGGAGACGATGTTGGCGTGGTCGCGTTCGGCGAAGCGCCGTACCGGTTTGAAGTCGTAGGCGAAGGCGGCCAGGCCGGTCGGGGCGGCGGTCGGCTCGGCCGGGTGCTCGATGTGGTTGTCCTCGTAGTAGAGGCGGGCCGAGGAGGCGGAGGTGTTGGTCAGCCAGTAGATCGTGGCGTTGGTGAGGACCACGTCCGGATCGACCGCCTCCCCGAGGAGCTGGCCGATCCAGGCGAGCTGGCCGGCGGGCGAGTCGGCCAGGGCATGCGCCAGGTTCTGCGGCTTGGTCGCCTGGAGCTGGGCGAAGGCCGACATCTCCGCGTTGAACGCCTGGAGGAAGGCCAGCATCGCCATGTCCTCGGCCGACAGGCCCTCGAACTCGGCCGGATCCCCGGAGGGGAAGGAGAACAACTGGGTCACGTGCACGCCGATCACCTGCTCGGGGGCGACGCGACCGACCTCGGGTGAGATCAGCGCGCCGGCGTCGTTGCCGTGCGCGCCGTAGCGCTCGTAACCCAGGCGGCGCATGAGCTCGGCCCAGGCGCGGGCGACGCGGTGGCGGTTCCAGCCCCGCTCCCGGGTGGGCCCGGAGAAGCCGAAGCCCGGGATGGACGGGACGACCACGTGGAAGGCGTCGGCCGGGTCGCCGCCGTGGGCGCGGGGGTCGGTGAGGGGGCCGATCAGGTCCAGGTACTCGACGACGGTGTTGGGCCAGCCGTGGGTGAGGATCAGCGGTGTGGCGCCGGGCTCGGGGGAGCGGACGTGCAGGAAGTGCACGGTCTGCCCGTCGATCTCGGTCGTGAACTGCGGGTAGGAGTTGATCTTCGCTTCCCAGGCGCGCCAGTCGTAGCCGTCACGCCAGCGCTCGACGAGCCGCCTGACGTAGGAGAGCGGGACGCCGTACTCCCAGCCGGGCGGGACGGGACCGGTCTGCTCCTTCTCCTCGCCGGGGCCGGGCGGCAGCTCCTCGGCCCAGCGGGTGCGGGTCAGCCGCTCCTGCAGATCGTCGAGATCGGCCTGTGGGATGTCGATGCGGAAGGGGCGGATCTCGGTGCTCATCGGATTCTCCTCGGATCGTTCGGAGCGGATCGATCTGTTCCGATAATATCAGAACGGAATGCTTCATTCCAGTAATATCGCGCTCGATGCGGGTTCCCTCGACCACCGGCCTGGCGAGGTGGGTCCAACGCTAGACCGGGACCGTTGCCTGCCGAATCGGCAGTGCTTCGGTATTCAGGTCGGTCAATCTGGGGTGATTTAGGTAGGGTTATCCGCATGCTGCGGGGGCGTGCCGAAGAGCAGTCGGCAATCGATCGGCTGATCGCCGACTCCCGCACCGGCAAGAGCGCGGCTCTGGTCGTCCGGGGGGAGCCCGGCATCGGGAAGACCGCGCTGCTCGACTATGCGGCCGCGTCCGCGCGCGGCGTCCGGGTGGTGCGCGGCACGGGGGTCGAATCCGAGGCCGAGCTGCCGTTCGCCGGCCTGCACCTGCTTCTGCGCTCCGCGTTCGACCGCATGGACACCCTGCCCGACCGGCAGCGGGAGGCGCTGCGGGGTGCGTTCGGGCTGGCGCCCGCCGAGCCGGGTGACCGGTTCCTCGTCGGCCTGGCCGTGTTGTCCCTGTTGTCTGAGCTCGCCGGAGACGTCCCCCTGCTCTGCCTCGTCGACGACGCGCAGTGGCTGGACCGGGCCTCGGCGGAGGCGCTGCTGTTCGTGGCCCGGAGGATCGAGGGCGAGGGCATCGTCCTGCTGTTCGCCGCGCGTGACGGCGACCGGACCTTCCCCGCGCCGGGCATCGGGGAGATGCGGCTGCGCGGGCTGGACGGGCGGGCGGCCGATCAGCTCCTGGCGGAGTACGGCGGCGGCCTGGACGTCAGGACGAGGGAACGGATCCTCGCCGAGACCGAGGGCAACCCGCTGGCCCTCATCGAGCTGCCCGCCCTGCTCGCTGCCGAGCGGCCCGGCGGGAGCATCCGCCCGGGACCGGTCCCCCTGACGAGCCGGGTCCAGGAGGCGTTCCACCGGCAGGTCGCCACCCTGCCCGAGGCCACCCAGACGCTCCTGCTGGTGGCCGCCGCCGAGGACAGCCGCGACCTGGACGTGATCCTGCGCGCGGGCGCCTCGTTCGGCCTGTCGGTGGCCGATCTGCAGCCGGCCGAGCGGGCCGGGCTGGTCGCGCTGCGCGACGGGAGCGTCGGCTTCCGCCATCCGCTCGTCAGCGCCGCGGTCTACCACGGCGCGCCGCTCAGCCTCCGGCTGGCCGCCCACGCCGCCCTCGCCGGGGTGCTGGACGGGCCGGAGCGGGCCGACCGGCGGGCCTGGCACCTGGCCAGCGCCACCACGGGCCCGGACGAGCGCGTGGCGGCCGAGCTGGAGCGGACCGCCGAGCGGGCGGGCGGGCGGAGCGGGCACGCCGCCGCCGCGGCCTACGAGCGCGCCGCCCAGCTCACCACGGACCCCGAGGCGATGACGCGCAGACTCGTGCTGGCCTCGGAGGCGGCGGTCGACGCGGGCGAGCACGACCGGGCCCGGGCACTCGCCGAACGGGCCGCTCGCCGCACCCCGGACCCGATGCTCCGAGCGCGGCTCGGCCAGGTGCGCGCCAGCGCGGAGTTCGCGCAGGGGAACCTGCGCGGCGCCCACGTCCTGCTCACCGAGGGAGCCGCGTCCATCGCCGGCGGCGTCCCCGGGCGGGCGTTCTGGATGCTGATGGAGGCGTGCCACGCCGCCTGGTTCCTCCCGCTCGACCGGGAGCTGATCGCCGCGAGCATCGACCAGCTCGGCATCCTGGAGCTGCCGCCGGACGATCCGCTCATGTCCCTGGTCTGGCTCCTGCGCTGGGACACCGCGATGGCGATCGGCCGGGGGACGGAAGGGTTCCCGGCCCTGCCGGAGGTGATCGCCGCAGCGCGCGACGCGGGCCGGGCGGGTGGGCCGCGCGGTCTGGTCTCGATCACCGGCTGCGCGCTGCTGGTCGGCCAGGACGCCGTGGCCTGCGAGCTGTCCGCCGGACTCGTCGCCGAGAGCCGCACCCAGGGCGCGATCGGCTGGCTGCCCTCCGGCCTGACCTACCTCGCCGAGGCCGAGCTGTTCCTCGGACGGCACCGCCAGGCGGTGGTCAGCGCGGCGGAGGCCCTGCGCATCGCCCGCGACACCGGGCAGCGCCAGTGGGCCAGCCACGCGGGAGGCGTCACGGCCTACCTCGCCGCGGTCGAGGGCGAGGAGGAACGCTGCCGCGCCGCCGCGGACGAGGTGCTCGCCGAGTCCGCCCGGTCCGGCGGGGTGGCCGTGTCCTGGGCGCACTGGGCGCTGGCCCTGCTCGACCTGGGCCGCGGCCGGGTGGAGGCGGCCCTCGCCCGGCTGGAATCGCTCTCCCAGGGGCCCAGCCGTCACCAGATCCCGGGCGTGCGCAGCGCGCCCGACCAGGTCGAGGCGGCGGTACGGCTCGGCAGGCAGACCGCCGCAGAGGCGGCGCTCGAACCGTTCGAAGAGTGGGCCCGCCGGATGAGGCAGCCGTGGATCGACGCGCTCGTGCACCGATGCCGGGCACTGACCGGTCCCGACGACGCCGCCGAGCGCGACTACGAGCGGGCGCTGCACCTGCACGAACGGGACAGCCGCGCCTTCGAGCACGCCCGCACCCGGCTGCTGTTCGGCGAATGGCTGCGGCGCGCGCGGCGCAGGACCGAGGCCCGCCCCCACCTCCGGGCGGCTCTGGAGGTCTTCGAGCGGGCCGGGGCGGTCCCGTGGGCCGAGCGGGCCCGGACCGAGCTCGGCGCCGCCGGCGCGCCGGCGCCGCGGGGCCGGGAGGCCGACGTCTTCGTCCGCCTCACGCCGCAGGAGCTGCAGATCGTCCGCTTGGCCGGGAACGGGTTGTCCAACCGCGACATCGCCGCCCAGCTCTTCCTCAGTCCCAAAACGGTCGCCTACCACCTCTACAAGGCGTATCCGAAGCTCGGCGTCGCCTCCAGGACGGAGCTCGCCGCCCTGGCCGGCGTCTGAACCGCCGGCGCGGGCCCCGGCCCGCCGGCGTCAGCCGACGCGGTCCGGGCGGGAGTAGACGTTGAAGCGCTCGCCGCGCAGGAAGCCGACGAGCGTCATGCCGAACTCCCGGGCCAGGTCCACCGCCAGCGAGGACGGCGCGGAGACCGCGCACACCATCGGGATGCCCGCCGCCAGGGCCTTCTGCATGATCTCGTAGCTGGTCCGGCCGCTGACCATGAGCACGTTCCCGGTCAGCGGCAGCCGGCCGTCCAGCAGCGCCCAGCCGGTGAGCTTGTCCACCGCGTTGTGGCGGCCCACGTCCTCGCGCAGCGCCACCAGGCCGCCGTCCGGGGTGAACAGCCCGGCCGCGTGCAGCCCGCCGGTCTTGCCGAACACGCCCTGGGCGCGCCTGAGGGTGTCCGGCAGGCCGTACAGGACCTCGGGGGGGACGTGCGGGCCGTCGGAGACCGGCAGCGGGGGGCAGCGGTCCCTCAGGGCCTCCAGGCTCGCCGTGCCGCAGACGCCGCAGGCGCTGGACGTCACGAAGTGCCGGTCCAGGGAGGCCGGAGCGGGCAGCCGCTCGCCTCGCAGCCGTACGGTGACCGTGTTGTAGCGCGCCTCCGGCGGCACGTCGTCGTCCGTGCAGTAGGAGATCGACGTGATCGCGCCGGGCGCCACGGCGCCCTCGCCGTGCAGGAACCCGGCGGCCAGCTCGAAGTCGTGCCCCGGGGTCCGCATGGTGACCGCGACGGTCCGGCGCTCGCCGCCCGCCCGCATCCGGATCTCCAGCGGCTCCTCGGTGGCCAGGTCGTCGCGGCGGTCCCGGACGGTTTCACCGGAGAACTCCCGGACCCGCGTCCGGCTGACCGGCCCCGGCCGCCCGGCCCCCGCCGCGGGCGCTCCGGGAACGCGGTGCGGGGCAGGGCGATCCGCGGGATGCCCGGCGGTCACGAGGGGAGTTTCGTGACCGTGGCGAGGGCGTTGTAGTCGGGGATCCTCGCGGCCGGGGAACGGCGGGCGGCGTCGAGCAGGACGTTGCCCTCGGGCCAGTGGATCTGCAGGTTGCCCGGGGTCAGCGGGGCGCGCAGGACCCGGCCCCGGAAGGCTCGCCCCCCGGTGACCGAGCGGAGCTCCACCGGGGTGCCGTCGGGCAGGCCGAGCCGGTCGGCGTCGTGCGCGCTCATCAGCACGGCCTCGCGGGTGGCGCCGTTGAAGCCGTCGCGGCGCTCGTGGACCATGCTGTTGAACTGCTTGCCGCGCCGGGTGGCGACCATGAAGGCGCCGTCCGGGCGCTCCAGCGCGGGCAGCCCGACCGCCGAGAAGCGCCCCAGGCCGTCGGCGGTGGGGAAGCGGCCCTCCGGGCACAGGTGCCGCCCGCCGTACTGCACGTCGTCCCCGAACTCCGACAGTCCGGAGATCCCCTCGTAGAACGGCACGGCCCGCTCGATGTCCGAGCGGATCGCGGCGGTTCCGGCGTAGCGGAGCCGGTCGGCCAGCTCGGGGCGGGCACGGGCGGCCAGCTCGGTGAAGATCTGCCACTCGGGCCGGGCCTCGCCGATCCGGGGCCCGGGGATCTCCGGGGAGAAGATGATCCGCCGCTCGGTGGAGGTCTCGGTGACGCCCCCGGCCATCTCGTAGCGGGTCTGGGCGGGCAGGAGCAGCACCGCGGCGTCCGGGCCGGCCTCCGCTGCGGGCGGGACCAGCATCTGGGAGGACAGCACGATGTCGATGTGCACCCGGAGCCTCAGCCGCGAAAGGGCCTCGCGGCAGTGGTGCGGGTCGGGCAGGACCTCCAGGAAGTTGCCGCCGCTGGAGATCAGGACGTCCAGCTCGCCCGCGTGGGCCGCGTCGATCATGTCGGTCGCGGTCAGGCCGGGCTCGGCCGGCACCTCGAAGCCCCACAGCTCGCCGAACCTGCGGGCGTTCTCCTCGGTGATCGGCAGGCCGCCGGGCAGGCCGGTGGCGTAGGCGCCCATCTCGGCGCCGCCCTGCACGCCGCTGTGCCCGCGGATCGGCATCAGGCCGCAGTTGTCCCGGCCGACGAAGCCCCGGGCCAGCGCCAGGTTCACGATCGAGCGGACGTTGTCCTCGCCGTAGGAGTGCTGGGTGATGCCCATCGACCAGACCAGCACCGCCGAGCGCGCCTCGCCGAGCAGCTTCGCCAGCTCGAACATGCTCTCCCTGCTCGTCCCGGACAGCGCCTCCAGCGACTCCCACGACTGCCCGGCGAGTGCCTGCCGTACGGACTCGAATCCCGTCGTGCGGGCGTCGACCCAGGCCCGGTCCACCCAGTCGTTCTCGATCAGGTGCTTGAGCACGCCGTTGAGGAAGCCGATGTCGCCGCCGACGTTCACCCCGAAGAAGTAGTCGGTGATCTTGGTGCCGAAGAGCGCGGACTCGGCGTTGGACGGCACCCAGTACTTGTCCATGCCGGGCTCGCGGTAGGCGTTGACCATCGCGATCCGGGTCCCGGCCTTCTTGGCGTGGTAGAGGTACTTCATCGCGACCGGCTGGTTGTTCGACGGGTTGGACCCGATGAACACGATCAGGTCCGAGCCGATCCAGTCGGTGTAGGAGCAGGTCGTCGCGGCCGCGCCGATCGTCTCCTTCAGCGCGACGGTCGAGGGGGAGTGGCAGATGCGGGCGGCGTTGTCCACCGAGTTGGTGCCCAGCGCCCGCACGGCCTTCTGGGCCGCGAAGTAGTTCTCGTTCGGCATGCCCCGGCTGGTCAGGTAGGCCCCGAGCCGGGAGCCGCGCAGGTGCGGCGCCGCGAGGTCCAGCGCCTCGTCCCAGCCGATCCGGGTGAACCCGGCCTCGCCCGCGCGCCGCAGCATCGGGTACGGCAGGCGCCCGAGGTCGCGCAGCTCGGCGCTCCTGCGCCGTTCCAGGCCGGAGACGTCCTTCAGCAGGGACACGTCCAGTGCGGGCATCGTGTTCAGCGGCAGCAGCCGCAGCCGGATGTTGCACAGGTGGATCTCGTCCATGGTCCAGTCGCGCATGCCCTTGGTGCCCAGCGCGCAGCCGTCGCAGGTCCCCCGGGTGAGGATCCGCCAGGCGTAGCGGCGGTTGCCCTTCACCGAACGGAACGCCTTGACCAGCTCCAGGTAGTTGTTCGGCTTGCGCTCGCCGATCCCGAAGGGCTTCCAGCTCGCCCAGTTGCGCGGGTCAAGACGTTTGCTCATGTGACCATTTTCTGTCATCTCCGGCCGGTGGGGACAGCCGGAGTCTGCCTATCGATTCAATATATGATCGCGGTATTCGCTGGTCATCGCCCCATTTGGGCGGCAGGTGGCCGCGCGGGGAGGGAAGATGGAGGGGTGCTTGACTCCCCCTTCACCGACCTCGACCGCCCGCCGCTCTCCCAGGCGGCGCTCACCCGCGCCCTGGTCCGTCCGGGTGGCCTGTGGTCGGACATCACCGTCGTCGACAGGACGGGCTCGACGAACGCCGACCTCGCGCAGGCCGTGCGCGACGGTGCCCGTCAGGGGGCCGTGGTCGTCGCGGAGTCGCAGTTCGCCGGGCGCGGCAGGCTCGGCCGGACCTGGTCCGCGCCGCCCCGGTCCAGCCTGACGTTCTCGATCCTGCTCAGTCCCGACCCGCCGCCGCAGCGGCAGGGCTGGCTGCCGCTGCTGGTCGGCCTGGCCACCGCCTCGGCGGTGCGCAGGGTGGCCGAGGTGGACGTCCGGCTGAAATGGCCCAACGACCTGCTGATCGGGGAGCGCAAGCTCGCCGGGGTGCTCGCCGAGCGGGTGGACCGCGCGGTCGTGGTGGGCGTCGGGCTCAACGTGAGCCTGCGCGCAGGGGAACTGCCCGTGGAGACGGCCACCTCGCTCGTCCTGGAGGGCGCCGCCTGCGCCGACCGCGACCCGATCCTCCGCGCGGTGCTGCGGGAGATCGAGGCGCACTACCGGGAGTGGTCGGAGGCGGACGGCGACGCGGACGCGTGCGGGCTGCGCGCCGCCTACCTCGGGGCGAGCGCGACGGTGGGACGGCGGGTCCGGGTGGAGCTGCCGGGGGAACGGGTGCTCACCGGGCGGGCCGCCGGCGTCGACCGGGCCGGTCACCTGGTCGTGGAGTCCGGCGGGCAGGAGCACACGCTCAGCGCGGGCGACGTCGTCCACGTGCGCCCGGACGGCTCGTGAGCCGGGCCGCCCCCGGCTCCGGCGGGACGCCCGCCCCGCCGGAGGGGGTGCGCCCGCCGTACGCCCCCTGACGGGGCGGGCGAGGACGTGCCACGATTTGCCCCATGGGTCTCCCCGATCACCACCTGACGGAGGGGGAACGGCGCATCCGGTCGTTCCACCCGCACTGGAAGCGCCTCGTCGTCCCGCTCCTGGCGCTGCTCCTGATCGCCGCGGCGTCCGGCGCCGCGATGTTCTTCATGCCCGGCTTCGCCTACGAGGGCTACGCGCGCGCCGCGGTGGCCGCGGTCGCCGTCGGGCTGCTCGCCGTGTGGTCGTTCGTGCCGTACCTCCAGTGGAGGAACACCTCGTACGTGCTCACCTCGCACCGGTTCACGATCAGTACCGGCGTGCTGAGCAAGTCCCACGACGACATCCCGATGAGCAAGGTCAACACCGTCAGCGCGGACCAGACCCTGCTGGAGCGGATCCTCGGCTGCGGCACGCTCGTCGTGGAGTCGGCGGGTGACCAGGGCCGGATCGTCCTGCGCGACATCCCCGACCTCCAGAACGTCCGGGCCGAGCTGTTCCAGGCCCTCGACGACGTCGCCGACGGCCAGGCGGACGGGAGTTGAACCCCCGAGGGGGCGCCGGTGAACCAACCGAGGGCGGCGCCCCGGCGCCGCCGTCGGCGCGGTGGCGTAACCTCCTGGGCCGGGGGGAGAAGATGGACCGAGACGAACCGGCGGGACGCCCGACGGCCGAGGAGATCGAGCGGCTCTTCGTCGGCCCGCCGCCCCGCTACACCCGCCTCCAGGTGGCCGAGGTCGCCGGGGTCCCCCAGGCGCTGACCGAGCGGATCTGGCGCGCGCTGGGGTTCGCCACACTGGCCGACGACGCGGTGGCCTTCACCGACGCCGACGTGGCCGCGCTGCGGCGGGTCCGGGACATGATGGACAGCGGCCTGCTCGACGAGCGGACGGTGATCCGGATGACCAGGGCGCTCGGCCAGACGACGGCCAGGCTCGCGCAGTGGCAGGCCGAGATCATGATCGGTGCCATGCTCGATCCGGGCCGTCCGCCCACCGAGGCCGACATGGCCGCGGTCATGGCGACCGCGCAGCGGCTGCTGCCCGATTTCGAGCAGGTCCTGGTGCACGTCTGGCGCTCCCAGCTGGCCGCCGCCGGCACCCGGCTGCTCGCCATCACCGACATGAACGAAGAGGTCCTGCCCACCCGGCTGACCCTCGCGGTGGGCTTCGCCGACCTGGTCTCCTTCACCCGGGTCTCCCGGGAGCTGGACGAGTACGGCCTCGGCGAGCTGGTCGAGGGGTTCGAGTCCCGGGCCGCGGACGTGATCGCCGCGCACGGGGGCCGGCTGGTCAAGACGATCGGCGACGAGGTGCTGTTCACCGCGGCCGAGCCGCGGACGGCCGCGGTGATCGCGCTGGAGCTCGTCGACACGAGCGGGCGGGCGGGTCCCGAGGTCAGGGCCGGGCTGGCCTACGGCCCGGTACTGCCGATGATGGGCGACGTCTTCGGGACCACGGTCAACCTGGCGGCGAGGCTGACGGCCATCGCCCGGCCGGGGACGGTCGTGGTCGACGGGGAGATGGCCGGCGCCGTCGAGGGGGTGCCGGGGCTGGAGGCGCACCGCATCCGGCGCAGGCCCGCCCGGGGCCTGGGGGTCGTCCAGCCGTACGTCCTGCGGGGGGTCTGACCTCGGGGAGGGCGGGCCGGAGCCGCCGGGAGAGCGGGCTCCGGTTCCCCGCGGGGTGCGCTTCCCGCCGGAGGGCGACCCTAACGTTCCGCGTGTCCTGAAGGACCTCCCCGCTGAGCTGCGACTTTGTGTCTCAGGTCACATAGGCAAGCCTTACCGAAGTCGGTTATCTTAGGTGTGCCTTACCTATGTGTTATTCTCTTTGAGAGGTCCCTTCCTCGCCATGTATGTGTGTGTCTGCCGCGCGGTGACTGAGAACGAGGTGCATGACTGCATCGCCGCGGGCGCGAAGAGCGCTCGGCAAATCCGCGACACCACCGGCGCCGGAGGCGACTGTGCTTCTTGCGTGCGCAAGATCTGTGCGATCCTGAAGCGGTCTGAAGAGTTGGCGACCGCATAGCAAGGAGCCCGCCTATGCAGGGCGACAAGCAGATCATCGAATTGCTGAACGAGCAGCTCACCGCCGAGCTGACCGCTATCAACCAGTACTTCCTGCACGCCAAGATGCAGGAGAACTGGGGATACACCAAGCTCGCGAAGTACACCCGCGAAGAGTCCATCGACGAGATGCGCCACGCGGAGAAACTGACCGACCGCATCCTCTTCCTGGAGGGCCTGCCCAACTACCAGCGGCTGGGCACGCTGCACATCGGCCAGACCGTGGCCGAGCAGCTCCGCGCCGACCTCGACGTCGAGCTGGAGGTCGTCAAGCGCCTCAAGCCGGCGATCATCCTGATGCGGGAGAAGGGCGACGTCACCTCCGCCCGCCTCTTCGAGGAGATCCTCGCGGACGAGGAACATCACATCGACTACCTGGAGACGGAGCTCTCGCTCATCGACGCTCTCGGCGAGCAGCTCTATCTGGCCCGCTACGCGGAACCGCCGTCGGCTTCCTGAGAGAATCGCCCAGACACGCCCGTCGGATCCGTTCCGTTCGGGCGTGTTCTGTTTTGTCGGTAACGCTCTTGGCGGCCCTGACCGTTGCGGGACGTCCCAAGGCGGACGCCGTACCCCCTCCTCGTGAACCGGTGCGGGATGACTATCCGGGATTTATCAGTGTTTGCCCAGGTCAATAGATAGGTCAACGGCGAGTCAAACCGCGCGCTATGCCCGGGAAACGATCGCCTAAGGTCCTACGCTCTCAACATGACCTGCGTACTTCTCGCCGAGGATGACACCTCGATCTCCGAACCACTGGCGCGCGCGCTGCGCCGTGAGGGATATCAGGTGGAGGTGAGCCCCGACGGCCCGCAAGCCCTTGAGAGGGCTCTGTCGGGTGGCATCGACTTGATCGTTCTTGACCTCGGCCTGCCTGAGATGGACGGCCTCGAGGTGGCGCGGCGCATCCGCGCCGAAGGGCACGGCACGCCCGTGCTGATCCTCACCGCCCGCGTCGACGAGGTGGACACCGTCGTCGGCCTCGACGCCGGGGCCGACGACTACGTCACCAAGCCGTTCCGCCTGGCCGAGCTGCTGGCCAGGGTCCGCGCCCTGCTGCGCCGCGGCACGTCGGAGACGCCCGTGGTCCAGGGCGTGCGCATCGACGCCGACTCCCGCCGCGCATGGATGGGCGAGAAGGAGCTGCACCTGACGACCAAGGAGTTCGACCTGCTGCGCGTCCTGGTCCGCGACGCCGGGAAGGTGGTCACCCGCGAGCAGATCATGCGCGAGGTGTGGGACACCAACTGGTGGGGCTCCACCAAGACCCTGGACATGCACATCTCGTGGCTCCGCCGCAAGCTCGGCGACGACGCCGCCAAGCCGCGCTACATCACCACGGTCCGAGGGGTCGGCTTCCGGTTCGAGCGCGAGTAGGAGATGCGCCGCCGTCTGCTCTCCTCCACGTTGCTCGTCGCGGTCATCGCGGTGCTGCTTCTCGGCGTGCCGCTGGGCGTGGCGGTCAACCGCCTGATCCAGGAGGAGGCGACCCAGGAGCTCTCCGGGGAGGCCAAGAGCCTGCTCAACGACGTGGAGTACGCCCGGATCCAAGAGCAGCCGATCGACCCCGACCAGCTCGAGAGAAAGTATCCCGACCGCCACATCCAGATCTACGCCGGGGGGACGCCCCCCCAGGTGACGGCGGTGGGAACCGAGCCCGAGCAGGAGAACCGGCTGAGTGCGGACGCCCAGTCGGAGAGCGGCGTCTACGTCGTGGTGAGCCGTGACAGGACCCAGATCGAGCAGCAGGTCCACGCCTGGCTCCTGCTCATCGTGGTGCTCGCCGCGGTGGCGATGGCGGTGGCGGTGGGGCTCGCCGTGGTGCAGTCGCGCCGCCTGACGCTCCCGCTCCGGGACCTGGCCATGATCGCCGAGCGGCTCGGCTCCGGGGAGGCCAGGCCGAGCAAGCACCGCTACGGCATCCAGGAGCTCGACCGGGTGGCCGAGGTGCTGGACCGCTCCGCGACCCGGATCGCCGACCTGCTGGCCAGGGAGCGCGAGTTCGCGACCGACGCCTCGCACCAGCTGCGCACCCCGCTCACCGGCCTGACGATGCGGCTGGAGGAGATCGTGGCGGCCGCGGACGACCCCAGCGTCGTCAAGGAGGAGGGCGAGGCCGCGATCGTGCAGGCCGAGCGGCTCACCGCGGTGATCGACGAACTGCTCGCCGCGGCCCGGCGGCAGCGCCATGCCCAGACCGCGGTGGTCGAGCTCGACGCGCTGCTGGACCAGCAGTTCATCGAGTGGGGGCCCGCCTTCCGCCGGGTCGGGCGGAAGCTGGTGCTGGCCGGCACACGCGAGCTCAAGGCGCTGGGCACCAGCGGCGGCATCAGCCAGGTGGTCTCCACCCTGCTGGAGAACTCCCTGAAGCACGGTGGCGGGCCGGTGACGGTGACCACCAGCAACACCGAGAAGTCGATCGTGATCGAGATCGCGGACGAGGGGAAGGGCATCCCCGAGGACATCGCCCCCCGCGTCTTCGAGCGGAACATGAGCGGGGCCGGTGGGACCGGTCTCGGGCTGACCCTCGCACGGGCGCTGGCCGCCGCCGACGGCGGCCGCCTGGAGCTGGTACGGCCCCGCCCCGCGGCTTTCGCGATCTTCCTGCGCCCGGTCGGCGACCCCGGCAGGAACCGGGTCGTCAGAGGCCCGGCCTGAGCCGCGGGCCGATGCGGTCCCGTCGCGCGGACCTGCGGCGCCGTACGGTCAGTGGATCCTCGTCGTCTCGTCGGGCAGTTCGCGGGGGACCTCCGCCGTGACGGCCTCGGCGGCGAGGAAGACCCAGCGCTTGTACGACCAGAAGCGGAACAGCGTGCCCAGGACTGTGCCGATCATGAACGCGATGTTGTAGCTGATCGGGTCCTGCAGGCCGAGCGTGTAGGTCACGAAGCCGATCACCAGCATCGAGATCAGCAGGCCGACGCCGTTGAGCAGGAAGAACAGGAAGTATTCGCGGGCCAGTCCGGTCTGCTCCCGGTGCCGGAAGGTCCAGTGGCGGTTGCCCAGGTAGGCGAAGGTCGCTGCGATGACCGTGGCCACGACCTTGGAGGTCAGCGGGCCCCAGCCGACGCCGAAGCGGAACAGGTTGGTGGCGCCGAAGTCGATCACGAAGGCGATGGCCCCGACGGCCCCGAACTTCGCCAGCTCGCGCGCCAGGACGGAGAACCGCTCATAGGCGTGTCGAAGAAACTGCACGTCTCCTGCACGGTCCTTTCAGGGTCGGCTGCGGATCCGCCGGCGGGAGGATCTCGGGCACTCGTACCAGGCTACCGGTGGTGCCACGAGGTGGGTGCGGGAGCCGGCCAGGTCGGTACAACCTCGTTGCTCAAGAACATTTCTATAAATGTCACGCAACAACGGATAAATCAGGGAATCTGACGTTACCCTGGTCGGGTAGATCGCGGGAAGCCCGGGGAAGCCCGCCTTCCGCGATCGGTCCAGACGGATCGCCGCACGTGACGGCCACAACCCCCCGGGACCACCCCTTGCTCCGCCGACTGCTCGCCCTGCTCCTGAGCCTGTACGCGCTGGCCGGTTGCGGCGTGCGGAGCGAGAGCCAGGTCGCGGTCCCCGACACCGGGCCGCCGGAGGCATCCGCCCGCACGGTCGGGCGCGCAGAGGCCGCCGAGGCGTTCGGGCTGCTGCGGCAGCTCGACGACGCCTGGCGGGACCAGGACTGCGCGGCGGTGGAGAGACTGACCGCCTGGGCGGAGAGTACGCTGGGCGGCCGTGCCTGCGAGGCGACCCGGAACGGCCGCCCAGCTCCCGCCCGCCAGGAGTACACCGACCCCGAGTTCTTCCTGCCCGCCGCGACCGGGGACGACCGCTGGTTCGTCGCCCTGGCCCGCGAGCCCGGCCCGGCCTACTTCCTCTTCGTCCACCAGGGCGACCACTGGCGGCTCGCCGCCGGCCCCGTCCCGGTGGACGGCGACGACGTCCCGGAGCCGGGCGCGGGGACAGGCGCGAGCGCGGTGCCCGGCGACGACCCCTCCACCGGGGTGCGGGCCCGGCTGGTGCCGCAGCGCTACCTGACCTACCTCACCGATCCCGCCGGGGTGAGCGGGGTGAGGTTCCCCAAGGGCGACGCCGCCGCTGACCTGCTCAGGGAGTTCGGTGAGCGGCCGGAGAAGGTCCGCCCGGACCGGCTCACCGCCGACGTCCGGCTGCTCGTCGGCCCGCAGCGGGCGCTGGCGCTGCCGGAGGGAGGCGCGCTGGTGTTCCACGCCCTGGAGGTCGAGTACCGGCAGCGGCCGGGCTCCGGAAGGTCCTCGCTCGCCCGCCCGATCTACGGCAAGGACGACCTGCGCGGGTTCACCGGGAGCACCAGGGCCGCCGAGCTGACCGGCACCGAGGTCGTGCTCGCCGTCACCGAGGTCACCGCCCGCGGCAGGCTCTCCACCGTCGCCTTCCGCCGGGCCCTCGCCGACCTCTCCACGGACTGACGGCCGCGTTCTCCCGGTGGTGTCCGCTGGCCGCCGTACCGGCCGCGGACCGTCGGGCCTGCGCCGTTGCCCGCCGCCGTACCCGGGGCCGGTAAGCTCATCGGACGTGAGCAGCGCTTCCCCAACCGGTCCCATCGGTCCCGTCGTCGGCATGATCGGAGCGGGCCAGCTGGCCCGGATGACCCAGCAGGCGGCCATCGCCCTCGGCGTGGAGCTGAGGGTGCTCGCCGACTCCCCCGGTGACAGCGCGGCCCGGGTGATCGCCGACGTGCGGCTGGGCGACTACCGCGACCTGGCCGACCTGCGCGACCTCGCCAAGGGCTGCGACGCGGTCACCTTCGACCATGAGCACGTGCCCACCGAGCACATCGCCGCGCTCGCCGAGGACGGCGTCGCCGTGCACCCCGGGGCCCGGGCGCTCGTGCACGCCCAGGACAAGGCCGTGATGCGCGAGCGCCTGACCGCGATCGGCGCCCCCTGCCCGGCCTGGCGGCGGGTCTCCACGACCGCCGAGGTGGCGGAGTTCGCCGCGGAGAACGGCTGGCCGGTCGTGCTCAAGGCCGTGCGCGGAGGTTACGACGGCCGGGGCGTCTGGGTCTGCCGGTCGGCGGAGGAGGCCGCGGAGGTCGTGGCGAGCGGGGTGCCGCTGCTGGCCGAGGCGTTCGTGCCGTTCGAGCGGGAGCTGGCGGTGCTGGTCGCCCGCTCCCCGCACGGGCAGGGGGTCAGCTATCCCGTCGTGGAGACCGTGCAGAAGGACGGCATCTGCGTGGAGGTCCTCGCCCCCGCCCCCGGTCTCGACCCCGAGCGGGCCGCGGTCGCCCAGGGCGTCGCCCTGAAGATCGCCACCGAGCTGGGCGTCACCGGGCTGCTGGCCGTGGAGATGTTCGAGACCTCGTCCGGGCTGGTGGTGAACGAGCTGGCCATGCGCCCGCACAACAGCGGCCACTGGACCATCGACGGCGCCCGCACCTCCCAGTTCGAGCAGCACCTGCGCGCGGTCCTCGACCTCCCGCTCGGCTCGCCCGCGCTGACCGCCCCCGTCGTGGTGATGGCCAACCTCCTCGGCGGCGAGGACCCCGACGTCTTCTCCCGCTACGAGCACGTGATGGCCCACGACCCGGGGATCAAGGTCCACTTCTACGGCAAGGACGTACGGCCCGGCCGCAAGATCGGCCACGTCACCGCGATCGGGACCGACCTCGACGAGGTCCGGGCCCGCGCCCGGCACGCCGCGGCCTACCTCGCCGACGGCGTCTACACGTGATCTGAGAACGTGGGCCCCGGCTCCGGCCGCGGGCAGGCAGTCAACGCACACGACACGGCCGGACACCCGTCCGGCGAGGAGCAGGGCCGGACACCCGTCCGGAGGAGGAGAGCGCATGGCCACGGTCGGCATCGTGATGGGCAGTGACTCCGATTGGCCGGTGATGAAGCTCGCCGCCGAGGCGCTCGCCGAGTTCGGCGTGGCGTTCGAGGCCGACGTGGTCTCCGCGCACCGCATGCCCGTGGAGATGATCGAGTACGGCACGCGGGCGGCGGAACGCGGGCTGAAGGTGATCATCGCCGGGGCCGGGGGAGCCGCCCACCTGCCCGGCATGCTCGCCTCGGTGACCCCGCTCCCGGTGATCGGCGTGCCCGTCCCGCTGAAGTACCTCGACGGCATGGACTCCCTGCTGTCCATCGTCCAGATGCCCGCCGGCGTCCCGGTCGCCACCGTCGCCGTCGGCGGGGCGCGGAACGCCGGGCTGCTGGCCGTACGGATCCTCGCCTCGGCGGATCCGGAGCTGCGGGCCAGGATGGAGAGGTTCCAGGAGGAGCTGAAGGAGCAGGCCCATGCCAAGGGCGCCCGGCTCCGCGAGGAGGCGGCCCGGCTGGGCGGCTGAGGTCGCCGGCTGCGGGACCCTCTATCCCTGGCGGTACGCCTCCAGCGCGGGGGCGGTCTTCGACATGACGAACTCGGTCACGCGGTAGGCGCATACTCCGGCGACGGCGAAGGGGTCGGTCGAGACCAGGGACTCGACGGCGCTCCGGTCGAGGCCGGTGGCGAGGATGATCCCTCCGTCGCGGGGAACCTTGCGGCCCGATGCCAGGAAGAACCCGGCGGCGTACTGCTCGTCCAGCCACGCGACGTGCTCGTCGAGTACGGCGTCGACTTCTTCGAGGGGGGCGATATAGGTGAGTTCCAGGACGAACATGCCCCCCATCCTCCCATCCGCTCCTCGATCCCCGAATTCGGCATGACGGGCGTCGCGGCGGGCCGCTACCGTGGACACGGGCCGCGCCGGTTCCGAGAGCTCCGCGCCGAGGTCATCTCCCGCGGGCGGGCGGCGGCCTGACGACGAGGGGATGACGGCATGGAAGCGGACCTGAGCGGGGCCGTCTGGCGCAGGGCCGTCCCGGGCGGCGACGCCGGGGACGGGGGCGGCAACTGCGTCGAGGTGGCCGTGGTGGACGCCGCCGGCACCGGCCACAAGGCGGGTCTCGGCCCGTTGTACGTGCTGCGCGACTCCAAGGACCCCGACGGGCCCAAGCTCTTCTTCACCCAGTCCGAATGGGACGCGTTCGTCGGCGGTGTACGGCTCGGCGAGTTCGACGTCTGAGACCCGCCGGGGGCGGAGCGGCCATGCGCAGGATGATCTGGTTCCTCCCGCTGGTGTCGCTGCTTTCCGCCGGGCGGCCTCCCTCTCGGGGGCGCCGCCCGGACGGGTCGCCGGAAGAGGACGGCCCCCGGTCGTCACGTGACGGGTCGTGCCGGGGCCTGCCGCGGACGAGCCTGAGCCGCCGGCTACGGGCGGCCGAGGGCGCGGTAGTGCCAGCCGGCGGCGCGCCAGGCCTCGGAGTCGAGGGCGTTGCGGCCGTCGACGATCTTCCGGTCGGCGACCACGGCGCCGAGCTCCTCGGGGTCGAGATCGAGGAACTCCTGCCACTCGGTGAGCAGCAGCACGACATGGGCGTCGCGTGCGGCCTCCATGGCGGACTCTCCGTAGGAGAGCTCGGGATGGGCGCGGCGGGCGTTGTCGAGGGCGATGGGGTCGTAGACCGTGACCCGGCCGCCCTGGCGGCGGATGTTGACCGCGACGTCCAGGGCGGGGGAGTCGCGGATGTCGTCGGAGTCGGGCTTGAAGGCGGCCCCCAGCACGGTGACCGTGCAGCCGCTGAAGGAGCCCCCGGTCAGCTCGCGGGCCAGGTCCACCATGCGTGCCCGGCGGCGCATGTTGATCGCGTCCACCTCGCGCAGGAACGTCAGCGCCTGGTCGGCGCCCAGCTCTCCGGCGCGGGCCATGAACGCCCGGATGTCCTTGGGCAGGCAGCCGCCGCCGAAGCCCAGCCCGGCGTTGAGGAACCGGCCGCCGATCCGATCGTCGTAGGAGAGCGCCAGCGAGAGCTGCTTGACGTCGGCGTGTGCGGCCTCGCAGACCTCGGCCATCGCGTTGATGAAGGAGATCTTGGTGGCGAGGAAGGCGTTGGCCGCGACCTTGACCAGCTCGGCGGTCGGGTAGTCGGTGACGACCAGCGGGGTGCCGTGCTCCAGCATCGAGGCGTAGACCTCGCGCATGATCTTCTCGGGTTTCTCGGACCGTACGCCCAGCACGACCCGGTCGGGGTGCATGGTGTCCTTGACCGCGAAGCCCTCGCGCAGGAACTCGGGATTCCAGGCCAGCTCGGCGGCCTCGCCGGCGGGCGCGAGCCGCGTCAGCTTCTCGGAGAGGCGCTCGGCGGTGCCGACCGGGACCGTGGACTTGCCGATGACCAGGCACTCCCGCTCCAGGTGCGGGGCGAGCGACTCGATCACCGCGTCCAGGTAGGAGACGTCCGCGGCGTACTCGCCCTTCTTCTGCGGGGTTCCGACGCAGACGAAGTGCACGTCGCCGAAGGCGGCGACCTCCTCGTAGGAGGTCGTGAAGCGCAGGCGGCCGTTGGCCAGGTTGCGGCGGAGGATCTCCTGCAGTCCCGGCTCGTGGATGGGCAGATCCCCGGCCTGCAGACAGGCGACCTTGTCGGCGTCGACGTCGAGGCCGAGCACCTCGAAGCCCAGCTCGGCCATGCACGCCGCGTGCGTGGCGCCCAGATATCCGGTCCCCAGCACGGTCAGGCGGTAAGCCACTGCGGATCCTTTCGGTTCTGCCCTATCCATCGCCGACAGGGTACCGGCATCCTTTGACTCCCACTTTGCCACCTGCGTAAATGCAGAGCGGTGCATATCACACCGGTGGATCGGTCCACCCTTTGTTGGACGTCCTACTATTTTCGCATGAGCTTCCCTCTCTACGCGCTGCCCGAAGAGCACCAGATGCTCCGGGAGACCGTTCGCGCCCTCGCTGACGAGAAGATCGCCCCCAGGGCCGCCGAGGCCGACGAGACGGGGGAGTTCCCCTGGGACGTCTACAAGGCCCTGGTCGCCGCCGACCTGCACGCCGTACACGTGCCCGAGGAGTACGGCGGCGCAGGCGCCGACGCGCTCGCGACCGTGATCGTGATCGAGGAGGTGGCGCGGGCCTGCGCGTCGTCCTCGCTGATCCCGGCGGTCAACAAGCTCGGCACCGTGCCGCTGCTGCTGTCGGCGTCGGAGGAGCTCAAGCAGCGCTACCTCGCGCCGGTCGCGCGGGGCGAGGCGATGTTCTCCTACGCCCTGTCCGAGGCCGAGGCCGGCAGCGACGCCGCCGCGATGAAGACCCGCGCGGTGGCCGACGGCGACCACTACGTGCTCAACGGCGCGAAGATGTGGATCACCAACGCCGGGGTGTCGGAGTACTACACGGTGATGGCCGTGACCGAGCCCGGCGCCGGCGCGCGCGGCATCTCCGCGTTCGTCGTGGAGAAGGCCGACGAGGGCGTCAGCTTCGGCCCGAAGGAGAAGAAGCTCGGCATCAAGGGCTCCCCGACCCGCCAGGTCATCATGGAGGACGTCCGCATCCCGGCCTCCCGCATGATCGGCGCGCCCGGCACCGGCTTCAAGACCGCGCTGGCCACCCTGGACCACACCCGCATCACGATCGCCGCCCAGGCGCTGGGCATCGCCCAGGGCGCGCTGGACTACGCGATCGGCTACGTCAAGGAGCGCAAGCAGTTCGGCAAGGCCATCGCCGAGTTCCAGGGCGTGCAGTTCATGCTCGCCGACATGGCGATGAAGCTGGAGGCCGCCCGGCAGCTCACCTACGCCGCCGCCGCCAAGTCCGAGCTGGCCGCGCACGGAGAGCCCCAGGCCGACCTGACGTTCTTCTCCAGCGCGGCCAAGTGCGCCGCCTCGGACGCCGCCATGGAGATCACCACCGACGCGGTCCAGCTCCTCGGCGGGTACGGCTACACCAGCGAGTTCCCGGTCGAGCGCATGATGCGCGACGCCAAGATCACCCAGATCTACGAGGGCACCAACCAGGTCCAGCGCATGGTCATGGCCCGCCAGCTCCTGAAGTAGGCCCTGAGCAGGGGAGAACCGTGTTTCGCTGAGATCGTTCCCTGGGTTTCCGCCTTCGGGACGACCTCTCGGACGGCTCTGTCGCGTCCCTGTTCCGTGAGATGCGGAACAGGGACGGTCCTTGTCGTGGGAGGCGCTCCGGAGAACCGGGGAACCCGGCGAGGAGAGGGCTCCCGGGCCGGAAGGCGGCCGGAAATCCGTCGCCGGAGTGCTCGACCGCGGATATGGTCGCCTGATGCCCGATGCGATCTTTGCCCACCCGCGCCTCGCACGCGTCTACGACGCCTTCGACGGAGACCGCGACGATCTGGCGGCCTACCTCGACATCGCCGATGAGCTGGGCGCGGACCGCGTGCTCGACGTCGGCTGCGGGACGGGGTGCCTGGCCGTCCTGCTCGCCGAGAGCGGCCGCGCCGTCGTGGGCGTCGATCCCGCCGAGGCATCGCTTGAGGTCGCGAGGTCGAAGGACCGGACCGCGGGGATCACCTGGGTCCACGGTGATGCCACGACGGTGCCGGCGCTCGATGCCGACCTCGCGGTGATGACGGGCAACGTGGCGCAGGTCTTCCTCACCGATGACGACTGGGCGCGAACGCTCCGGGGCATCCACGCCGCCCTCCGCCCCCACGGCCACCTCGTGTTCGAGACCAGGCGGCCCGAACGCCGGGCCTGGGAGGAGTGGGCCGCCGACGCCGCTCAGATCACCCTCGACATCCCGGAGATCGGACCGGTGGAGCATCGTCGCGAGGTCACCGACGTGAGCCTTCCGTTCGTCTCCTTCCGCCACACCTACAGGTTCCTGTCGGACGGTGCGGTGGTCACCTCCGACTCGACCCTCCGGTTCCGCAGCCGCGACGAGGTGGAATCGAGCCTGGCCGCCCACGGCTATCGAGTGCTGGATGTGCGGGAAGCCCCCGACCGCCCGGGGCGCGAGTTCGTGTTCGTCTCCGAGCGCACGACCTGAACCGAGCGCGACCGGGCCTGCCGGGCGCTCAGGAGCACGTGGCGTCGCGGGCGGGCAGGACGCCGTCGGCCAGGTAGCGGTTGACGGCCCGGTCGACGCAGGCGTTCCGCGGGGCGAACAGTCCGCCGTACACGGTGTGGCGGAAGGCGCCGCGCAGGGTGACCATGCGAGAACCGGTCAGGGCCCGATGCATGGCCCGCTGGCCCGGGTAGGTCGCCGCCGGGTCGCCGGTGGCGCCCACCATCAGGACCGGGACGTCGTTGCGGATCTTCGTGGCGGGCTCGGCGGGCCGGGCCGGCCAGAACGAGCAGGGGGTGATGTTGCGGGTGAGCGGGCCGAACAGCGGCTCGTCGGCCCGGTGGGCCCGGATGTCGCGGTAGTAGGCCTCGGGGTCGCGGGACACGGCCCGGTCCGCGCACTGGATCGCGGTCTGGACGCTGAAGTACCCGTCGGCGTCCGGGGCGGACAGGTCGGCCAGGACCGCTTCCAGGACCGGGGTGGGGGTGACCTCGGAGCCTCGGGCGGCGTCGCGCAGGACCCGCACGTCGGCGGCGAAGCGGGCGTAGGCCTCGTCGCTGTCCCCGGCGGTGACGTTCCACAGGAGCTGGGGCAGCACGCGGCTGCCGACGCGGTGGCGGCCGACCCGCAGCGGGTTGCGGGCGGCGGCCCGGTTGATCCGGTCCACGGTGGCCAGCACCTCGGAGGCGGTGGCGCCCAGGCGGAGGCGGCCGTGGCGGCGGGCCGCCCAGGACGCCCAGTCCTTCAGGACCGCCGTCGCGGCCGGTCCCGTCGTCCTCATCAGGTCGGGGCCGTACAGATCGGGGTCCAGCGCGCTGTCGAGCACGACCCGGTCGGCGCGGTGGGGGAACAGCTGCAGGTAGACCGCGCCCAGGTAGGTGCCGTACGACGAGCCGAGGTAGGAGATCCTCTCCTCGCCGAGGGCGGCCCGGACCATGTCCATGTCCCGGGCGGTGTTGCGGGTGGAGGCGTGGGGCAGCACGTCCCGGTGACGGGCGCAGCGGGCCGCCAGATCCCTGGCCAGGGCCACGCCCCGGTCGAAGCTGCGCCGGTCCGGCCCGGCGGAGCCGATGGAGACGGCGGGCCACGCGCAGGTCAGCGGGGTGCTGCGCCCGACGAACCGGGGGTCCATCCCGATCAGGTCGTAGCGGGCCGCGACCTGCGGTGCGGCCTGGGCGACCGGTACCACGAGGGACGTCGCGGGCACGCCCGGACCGCCGGGGTTGTACAGCAGCGCCCCTCGGCGGCGCCGGGGGTCGGCGGCCTTCAGCCGGGAGATCGCAATCTTGATCGTCCGGCCGTCCGGGCGGCTGTAGTCGAGCGGCACGGTGATCTCGGCGCACCGGGCCCCGGCGTCGTCGAGCTGCTTGCCGGCCGGGTCGTCGGCGCCGTTCCGGCAGCGATGCCATTCGATCTCCCGCTGCTGGGACTCCGCCGTCCCGCCCCGCGCCGGGCCGGGGCCTCCGGTGCCGGCCCAGGCGGCTCCGGCGTCCGGTTGCGCACCGGCCACGACGGCGCCCGCCAGGACCGCCGCGATCCCGAGAGCGGCCGTCTTCCGCCCCCGCGCTGAAAGGCCCCGCGTTGAAAAGCCGTGCATCGAAGAGCTCCACATCGAAAAGCCGTGCATCGAAAAGTCGTGCATCGAAAGTCCACGCATGGAAAGGGCTCCCTCGTCCCGAAGGTCCGGGGCGCGGCCGGATGAACCGGCCTCGGCGGTCCGCGGTGCCCGCGGATGTCCGTACGCCGTGCCCTGCGGTCATGACGCTAGGCCGTGGCGCCGGTGCGGGGCGTCAGCCTCCGGTCGGGTTTCGCGCGCGCCCGGCGCGACGCGCGCACCGGCGCCGGAGCTGCCTGCCGTACGGCCTCCGACCTGGAGCTTCTCCGCCGGAGGTGTCCGCGTCGCGTGGCCCCTCCGTGCGGGCCGTGTACGACCTGAGGATGACGCGGCCCGGCCCGGACCGTCCGGCCACGAGCCCGTCCTGCGGCGGGAGGCGGCTATGTTGGGCGCCATGAATCGGGTGCGCCGCCTTTTCTTCCGGAGCGGGACCGCCTCGTGAGAGGCGCGGTCTCCGCCGACCCGCGGACGGTCCGGACGGCGCGGGCGCCGCTGCGGACGGCCGCCCTCCTGCCGCCCACGGCATGGGACGCGCTGCTGGCGGCTCTGGTCTTCTTCACGGGCGCGGGCTTCGGCAGCGCGGTCTACCAGAGCCCTCCCGGGCCGCTGATCCTGCACGCGGCTCTGGCGGCGCCCCTGGTGTGGCGGCGCCGGGCGCCGCTGACGGTGTTCTTCGCGGTGGCCGCCGCGGCCTTCGCCCAGTGGCTCGCCGACGTCGAGTCGCTCACCGACGTGGCGCTGCTGGTCGCGCTGTACACGGTCGCCTCGCGGTCCACCTGGCGCCGCACGCTCGCGGCCGCGTGCGTCCTCGAAGGCGGCATCCTGCTGGCCGCCGCGCGCTGGTCGACGCCGGAGGGCGGGTTCCTCCGCCCGGTCGTCTTCCTGACCGCCGTGGCCGTGGCCGTGGCGGTCACCGGCACGAACATCCGCATCAGGCGCGCCCATCTCGGCGCGCTGGAGGACCGCGCGGTCCGTCTGGAACGCGAACGCGACCAGCGGGCCCGGCTCGCGGTGGCGGGTGAACGGGCCCGCATCGCCCGCGAGATGCACGACATCGTCACCCACAACCTGTCCGTCATGGTCGCGCTCGCCGACGGCGCGGTCTTCGCGCAGCACCGCTCGCCCGACAGGGCCACCGCGGCAGTGCGCCAGATCGCCGACACCGGACGGCAGGCCATCACCGACATGCGGCGTGCCCTCGGCGTCCTGCGGGCCGACGAGCCGGACGAACTGCGCCACCCGATGCCCGGCATGGGGCAGTTGGAGCCCCTGGCCGGCCGCATGCGCGCGGCCGGGTTGCCGACCTCCCTCGAAATCGAGGGCGAGCCCGCCGCCGTTCCCGCCGCCGCCCAGCTCACCGTCTACCGCCTGGTGCAGGAAGCCTTGACCAACACCCTCAAACACGCCCCCTCCGGCACCCGCGCCGAGGTCCGGGTGCGCTGCTCCGGTGACGCCGTCACCGTCGAGGTCACCGACGACGGCGGCGCCCGCCGCGCCGACCCGTCGTCCGGGCACGGCATCCTCGGCATGCGGGAACGCGCGGCCGCGTACGGCGGAACCCTGGAGGCGGGGCCGCTGCCCGGCCGCGGCTGGCGGGTCCGCGCCACCCTCGACCTCGCCGCGTCCGGCGACGGCGCCGCATGACGATCCGCGTCCTGCTCGCCGACGACGAACCGCTGCTGCGCATGGCCTTCACCATGGTCCTCGACGCCCAGCCGGACATGGAGGCGGTCGGCGAGGCCGGGGACGGCGCCGAGGCCGTCCTGCTCGCCCGGCGGCTGCGTCCCGACGTCGTCCTGATGGACGTCCGCATGCCCGGCACCGACGGCATCGAGGCGACCGGCCGGCTCGTCCGGCACTGCCCGCAGACCCGGGTCCTGATCCTCACCACCTTCGACCTCGACGAGTACGCCTTCGCCGGGCTGAGGGCCGGGGCGTCGGGCTTCCTGCTCAAGAACGTCCTGCCGGAGGAACTGCTCGCGGCGATCCGCAGCGTCGCGCGCGGTGACGCGGTGGTCTCCCCGAGAATCACCCGTCGCCTGCTGGAGAACTTCGCCCATCAGATCCCCGCCGGCGGCCTCCCGGAGGTCGACGAGCGGTTGCACCGGCTCACCCCCCGCGAGCGGGAGGTGCTCGTCGAGGTGGCCCGCGGCCTGTCCAACACCGAGATCGCCGCCGGGCTGCATCTCGCGGAGGCGACCGTGAAGACGCACCTGGGCAGGATCCTGACGAAGCTGGAGCTCCGCGACCGCGTGCAAGCCGTGATCTTCGCCTACGAGAACCGGCTCGTCCGCCCCGCGTGAAGAGACCCGAACGCCTGCGGGACGGTTTCCGGGCGGACTCCGGACCTCGCTGCTCGCCGATCTCCAGGCGCCCGGGAAACGCCGACGACCCGTGGCCCCCACGGGGGGCACGGGTCGTCTGTCCGTGACGCGTGCGGCGGACGTCAGCGGCGCAGCAGCCGGCCGGCCAGATCGCGCGTCTGCTCCCGGCGGTCCCAGGCCACCAGGGCGAACACCGCGGCGAAGGCGACCGGCAGCAGCGCCCAGGCCGGTGAGAGCACCAGGACCTGGGTCAGTGCGGCCCCGGCCATCAGGCCGATGAGCCCGGTCGCGGCGGCCCCGGCCAGCCGCGGGACCAGCAGGCCGATCCCCCCGGCCAGCTCCACCACGCCGGTCAGGTAGCGGAACCACTGGCCCCAGCCGATCAGCTCGAAGGTGGCCACCGCGTCGGCCTGCCCGGCGAACTTCGGCAGCGCCGAGGCGACGATCAGAAACAGCCCGATGAGGATCTGCGCGCCCCACAGCACCCGGCGCAGGGTACGGCGGCGGCCGGAGATCTCAACGGCGGCGGTGGCGGCGGTGGTGCGGGTGGTGAGGGTCTGCGTGGCGGCCATGACGGTGTCCTTTTCGGGAGCCGGTTGTTTTCCTCTTCGCCCACGCGTCGTACGGCCGGCCGCCGGATCGACACCGCTCCCGGATTTTTCTCCGAGATTTTTCTCCGGCCTCCGCACAGGCCGTCCGCGACGATGGAATCGCAGGTCAGCCGGGAGTGCACGCGGCCGCGCGGCTGAGGAGCACGGCGCGTTCGGGGGCGTTGCGGGTCAGGGAGGCCGCGCGTTCGAACTCCGCGCGGGCCTCCTCCAGGCGGCCGAGCCTGGCCAGGAGGTCACCGCGCACGGACGGCAGGAGGTGGTAGCTCTTGAGCGAGGGTTGCGCGACGAGCGCGTCGACGAGCTCCAGCCCGCGCTCCGGGCCGTACGCCATGCCGAGCGCGACCGCGCGGTTGAGCTCCACGACCGGTGACGGCGTCAGCCGTACGAGCACCTCGTAGAGGGCGGCGATGCGCGCCCAGTCGGTCTCCTCGGCGGTGGGGGCCTGCGCATGGCAGGCGGCGATCGCGGCCTGGAGCACGTACGGGCCCGGTGGCGCGCCGAGCTTCTCCGCGCGCAGCAGCGCCTCGAAGCCGCGCCGGATCAGCAGCCGGTCCCAGAGGGCGCGGTTCTGGTCGAGGAGCTGGACGGGCTCGCCGGACGGGCCGGTGCGCGCCCGGGAGCGCGAGGCCTGGATCTCCATCAGCGCGACGAGTCCGTGGACCTCGCCCTCCTGAGGGGCGAGCTCGGCCAGGATGCGGCCCAGGCGCAGTGCCTCCCGGCAGAGGTCCAGGCGCATCCACTCGGTGCCGGCGGTCGCCGCGTAGCCCTCGTTGAAGATGAGGTAGACGACCTCCAGGACGGAGGCCAGCCGCCCGGCGCGCTCGTCGCCCTCGGGCACCTCGAACGGCACGCCCGCCTCCGAGAGCGTGCGCTTGGCGCGGACGATCCGCTGGGCGACGGTCGGCTCGGGGACCAGGAACGCCCGCGCGATCTCCTCGGTCGACAGGCCGCCGAGCATCCGCAGCGTGAGCGCGGCACGGGACTGGGCGGACAGGATGGGATGGCAGGCGGTGAACACCAGCCGGAGGATGTCGTCCTCGATGGGCTCGGCGTCGAGGACGGCGTCGAACTCCGGCGCCGGGTCCTCGCTCTCCAGGCCGTGCCCGATCTCCTCCAGCTTGCGTTCCAGGCGCTCCTGCCGGCGGATCCGGTCGACGGCCCGGCGCTTGGCGACGGCCATGAGCCAGGCGCCCGGGTTGTCCGGCACGCCCGACTCCGGCCACTGCTCCAGCGCCGCGACCATGGCGTCCTGAGCCAGCTCCTCGGCGAGGCCGATGTCGTGCACCATCCGCGCGAGACCGGCGATGATCCGGGCCGACTCGATCCGCCAGACCGCGTCGATCGCCCGATGGGTGTCAGAGGCCGTCACGCGGACGATGAGAGCACCCGCGCGGCCCGCGGCGCAAGCCCACGGAGCTCGCGGAGCCCATGGAGCTCGCGGAGCTCGGGCGGACCCGCCACCCCTGCTCCGCGCTCATCCGGGGACCGGCTCGCCGGGGCTCACTGTCCGGGCGCCAGGTCCTCCGGGCCGAACACCTGGTGGATGACGCCCCTGCCGTCACCGACGATCTGCCAGAAGCGCTTGGACAGCTCGATCGCCTCCTCCTTGGTACGCGTCTCGATGAGCGCGAACCCGACGACGACCTCCTTGGCCTCGGTGTACGGGCCGTCGGTCACGGTCACCTTGCCGCCGGAGGACTCGATCCGGGTGGGCTGGGGGTCCAGCCCGCCGGTCGCCAGCAGCACCCCGGCCTTGCTCATCTCCTCGATGAACCTGCCCATCTCCGCCATCGTCCGCTCGTCCGGAGGGCTGCCCGCGGAGGAGCTGTCGTCCGTGGTCATCATGAGGAACCGCATCGTGGTGATCCTTCCGTCTCCGGCCGGTCCATCCCGGCCTCTGCTGACGCGTCGAACGGCAGGCCGCCCGATCGACACGTCCTACAAGATTTTCTGGACTTTCTCATCGGCCGTCCGCATCGCGGGGTGGGAGCCGGATGGCCTCTGGCGGTCGTACGGCTCCCGTCCGCGCGCTCGTCACCGCGCCCGGTGGACGCTGAAGTCGTCGAAGGACACGGTGAGGACGCCGGCGCCGCTCTCCGGCACCTGGGCGACCAGACCCGCCTGGCTGTTGCCCGCGTCGGGCAGGGCCTGGGAGTCGGTGGCATCGATCACCTGGGCCCCGTCGACCCACAGGGTGAGGCGGGCGCCGGCGTCGGTCCGGCGGCACGCGGCCTGCAGGCGCACCGTCTGCCCCACACCCGGCGCGTCGGTCTGTACGGCGGGCGCCACGTCCAGGCGGTTGCCTCGCGCGGTCCTGGTGATCCGGGCCGTGCCGTCGAGCCCGAGGAGGAACCGGTATCCGTTGGGCACGTTCTCGTCCCACCAGCACAGGAGCCCGAGCGCACCCGTCCCGGTCGAGCCCTCCCGCACCTGGGCGGTCGCCCCGATCAGCACGTCGCGCTCGGCGGACGACAGGGCGACCGGAGTCTTGGCCGGGACCGGGGACAGCACGGGATTGGACGGGTAGGAGGAGTCGGCTCGGAGCGAGAAGACCCCGCGGTCGATCTCGTAGCCCCTGTAGGTGCGTTCCTCCGCCGGGGCGTCGGGGTTGAAGGTGTAACCGTCCCACCCGGTCCGCTCGTTGAAGTCGTCGCGGTACAGCGACGCGCCCGCCACCTCGGTGGCCGGGTCCCCGCTCCCGGGCCGCAGCGTGACGACCGCGACTGTGACGAGCAGCGCCAGCAGCACGGCGGCCGCCCCCCAGGTCCATCGCCGCGCCCGCGTCCCGCCCGGGAGGGCGGGGTCCGCCCGCAGGCGCCGAGTGCTCCCCGCTCCGGCGGCGGGCTCTCCGGGGAGGAGGGCGGTCTCTCCCGAGACGGCGGTGGTCTGCCCGTCGGGGGAGGAGGGCGGTACGGCGGGCCGGGTCCGCGTCTCCCACCGGGTGGGAGGGGGTCCTCCGCCGCCCGTCCCGTCGTCTCCGATCAGGCGCAGCAGCACCTCCCGTGCGGCCGGGCGCAGCTCAGGGTCCTTGGACAGGCATTCCCGGACGACCTGTCCCAGGTCGTCCGGGAGTGCCGGGAGCTCGGGGTCGGCGTGCAGGATCCGGTACATGACCGCGGGAACGGAGTCCTGCCCGAAAGGCGGCCGCCCGCTCGCCGCGTAGGCCATCGTCGCCGCCCAGCCGAACATGTCGGAGGCGAACCCGACGCGGGCGCCGGACACCTGCTCGGGTGACATGTACGCGACCGTCCCGATCACCTGGCCGGTCGTCGTGGTGGCGGTGTCCAGCAGCCGGGCGATCCCGAAGTCGATCACTCGTGGCCCGTCCGGGCCGAGCAGCACGTTCGGCGGCTTGAAGTCCCGGTGCACGACGCCGCCCTGGTGGATGGCGGCCAGCGCGGTGACGGTGCCTATCGCCAGACGCCGCAGGGCGCCTCCCCCGCGCGGACCTTCGGCGCTCACGGCGGCCCGCAGGGAGGGGCCCTCGACGTATTCGCTGACGATGTAGGGCCGCTCGCTGTCGAGGTCGGCGTCCAGCACCTCCGCCACGCAGAACGACGACACCTGCCGGATCAGCGCCGCCTCGCTCGCGAAACGCCGGCGTCCGACCGGGTCGGAGCTCGACGCGGCGTTCAGGGCCTTCACGGCCACCGGCGTCCCGGAGGGGCCCTCGGCGAGGTAGACCGTGCCCTGGCCGCCCGTGCCCAGGCGGCCCAGCAGCCGGTAGGGGCCCATCCGCTCCGGATCGCCGGCCTGGAGAGGATCCATCACGCTCCCGTCCGTCCTGCGGAGCGGCAACCCGAACGCTCCGTCATGAAGCGTTCCAGGAAACGGTCCCGTCGGGAAGTGGATTCGCCCGGCCGGTAAGTGTGCGACACAGTGTCGCCAGATCGTGCCCAACGGTTACTTGCTGCGGATTGTCCGAGATGGTGCCGGGTCCGCAAGCTGATCGGCAACACGATCAGAAAGGCACCCCCCATGCCGCGAACGTCTTCGCTCCGCGCGCTCCAGCGCATCGCCGCCGACCACCACGCCGCCCGCCGCCTCGGCCTCCCCGTCGACGAGCTGCGCGGCCTGCGCGCCGAGGCGGCGGCAGAGCCCGGCGGCATCGCCCGGCGCGAGCTGCTCCGGCGGGCCGCGCTGGCCGGTCTCGGCGCGACGGTCCTCGGTACGCAGGCCGCACAGGCCCGCAGCGCCCGCGCCGACACCGTCACGCCGCAGGCGAGGCCGCTCAAGCCCGCCCGCGTCGCGGTGATCGGAGCGGGCATCGCCGGTCTCACCGCGGCGCTCACCCTGCGGGACGCCGGGGCCGCACCCGTCGTCTACGAGGCGAGCCCCTCCCGGGTCGGCGGCCGGATGTTCTCCCAGCGCACGCTCTGGGCCGGGGGACAGACCTCCGAGATCGGCGGGGAGCTGATCGACGTCGAGCACAAGAAGATGCTGGAGCTGTGCCGGCGGTTCGGTCTGCCCACCAGGAACTTCGCCGGGGCCGGGCCGAACGGGGCCGAGGAGATCCTGCACGTCAACGGCGCCTACTACCCCCGCTCCCAGGCGGATGAGGACTTCAAGGACGTCTACCAGGCGCTGCACTCCGACCTGATGGCCGCAGGGGAGGTGATGTGGAACCAGACCACCCCCGAGGGCACCGCGCTGGACGACATGTCCATCCGCGAGTGGATCGACTCACGCGTGCCCGGCGGCTACGCCTCCGACCTCGGCCGCTTCCTCGACGTCGCCTACAACGTGGAGTACGGCGCCGAGACCGTGAACCAGTCCTCCCTCGCGCTGGTGCTGCTGATGGGCTACCAGCCCAACCCCGGGCACTTCAACGTGTGGGGGCTGTCCGACGAGCGCTACCACATCGTCGGCGGCAACGACCAGCTTCCGCAGGCGATGGCCGCGTCCCTGCCGCCCGGCGCGCTCCAGCTGGGCTGGAGGCTGCTGGCCGTACGGGCCAACTCCGACGGCACGCAGACGCTCACCTTCGACGAGGGCGGCACCACCAGGACCGTCACCGCCGACCACACGATCATCACCGTGCCGCTGCCGATCCTGCAGGGCCTCGACCTGTCGCGCGCCGGCTTCGACGCCCGGATGACGAACCTGCTGCGCGACGCCAGGATGGGCTACGTCACCAAGCTCAACATGCAGTTCTCCAGCCGCACCTGGCTGGGCACCGGCCCCTGGCCCGGTGTGTCGGCCGGTGACTGCTTCACCGACCTGCCGTTCCAGCAGTGCTGGGACACCACCAAGGACCAGGCGGGCACGACCGGGGTGCTCATCCAGTACGGCGGCGGCGACGCGGCGTTCGCGCTGAACCCGGCCACCCCGTTCCCCACCCACGCCGACGCCTACGTCCGCGACCTGGTGCCCACGGTCCTGACCCAGATCGACAAGGTCTTCCCCGGGACCAAGGCCGAGTGGAACGGCCGGGCCCAGCTGTCGGCCTGGCACAGGAACCCCTACGCGCTCGGCGCCTACTCCTACTGGCCCGTCGGCTACCTGCACCGGTACGCGGGCTACGAGGGCACGCGGCAGGGCAACGTCCACCTGGCCGGGGAGCACTGCTCCTACGACTTCCAGGGGTTCATGAACGGCGGCGCCACCGAGGGGGAGAGGGCGGCCAACGAGGTCATCGCCGACCTCCGGTAGCCGCCCGGCGGGAGCGGGCCGCCACGGGCCCGCTCCCGGTCCTCGCAAACGATCGCGCCCGGTCCTCCGCGAGGACCGGGCGCGCGTCGCGCCGGGAGACCTCCGGGGAAGAGGAGGTCTCAGAAGTCTCAGCCGTCGACGGTGTCCTTCAGCTCGGCGCCCCTCAGCTCGGCCCGGCCGGCGGTCACCTCCTCGGCCGGATCGCGCTCGGCGGTGTCCTCCAGGACGATCCGGCCGATGATCGCGTACTTCTCCGGGTTCCTGGCCCGCAGGTAGAGGGCCAGGGCGGCGCCGAGCACGGCGAAGCCGAGCACGATCCACGGGATCAGCGTGAAGAACAGGGACTTGGAGGCGTCCCCTGCCGCGGTCTCCCTGTTCTGGAAGAGCAGCAGCACCACGTAGGCCATCGCCAGACCGCCCGCCACCGGGGCGAGCAGGGTGCGCCACCAGGAGGCGGTCTCCGGGTGCTTCCTCCTGACGTGGAAGTAGCCGACGACCGCGAACGAGCACATGGTCTGCACGATCAGGATGGCCAGCGTGCCCAGCACCGCGAGCAGCGTGTAGACGTGCAGGTAGGGGTCCATCCCGGCGAAGAAGAAGGCCAGGACGATCACGACCGAGATGCCCGTCTGGACGAACCCGGCGATGTGCGGCGAGCCGTGCTTGGGATGCGTGGCCCCGAGGGTCCGGCGCGTGCCGGGGATGAGGTCCTCGCGGCCGAGCGCGTACAGGTAGCGGGACGCGCAGTTGTGGAAGGCCATCGAGCAGGCGAACGAGCCGGTGAGGATGAGGACCTTGAACAGATCGACGGCCCACTGGCCGACGAGCTCGCCGGTCGGGATGAAGAAGATGCCGGCGAACTCCTTCGCCGCGATCTCTGGTGCCCCGACGCCGTTGGCCGCCACGGTCATCCAGGAGACGAAGGTGTAGAACAGGCCGATGCCGACCACGGAGACGACGGTCGCGATCGGGATGATCCGTTTGGGGTCGCGGGACTCCTCGCCGTACATGGCGGTGGACTCGAAGCCGACCCACGACCAGAAGCACATGAACAGGCCCAGGCCGACGGCTCCGCCCGTCACGCCCGTGGTGGTGAAGGCGTTGGCAGGGTTGAGGGTGTCGGCCATCAGCCCGTCCGGCCCGCCGCCGTTGAGCAGGGTGGCGACGGCGGTCAGGCCGAGCATGGCGATCTCGGTGATGAGGAAGACGCCGAGGACCTTGGCGGTCAGGTTGATGTCGAAGTAGGTCAGCAGCGCGTTCAGGGCCAGACCGAGGAAGGCGAACCAGAGCCAGTGGATGTCGGCCCCGGTGAGGCTGTTGAAGGTGTCGTTGGCCGAGTAGGCGAAGAAGCCGATGATGGAGGCCTCGAAGACCACGTAGGCCATGGTGGCCAGCAGCCCGGCGACCATCCCGGCGACCTGGCCGAGACCGTGGGAGATGTAGCCGTAGAAGGCCCCGGCGGAGGTGATGTGCTTGGCCATGGCCACGTAGCCGACGGAGAAGACCGTCAGGACCAGAGTCGCCACGAGGTAGGCCGCGGGAACCCCGAGCCCGTTGCCGAAACCGATCACGATGGGGACGTTGCCGGTCATGGCGGTGATGGGGGCGGCGGTGGCGACCGCCATGAAGATGACGCCGACGAGTCCTACCGCGTTCCTGCGGAGACGGCTGATGCCTTCGGCCTGGTCGGCCGGTCCGGCCTGCTTCTCAGTGATGCTCAATCGTGTGCGCCTTTCCACAATCAGCGCTTGACGGGGGGATAGCGGTGATCGTGGCATTTATACCGGCCGACGAGATAGGCGGATCCACTGCGAAACGGTTACGAGGTGTCAGACGCCGGGCCGGGGCTCAGGCGGCGGCGTCGAAGGCCTCGTGCAGGGTGCCGCAGGTCTCGAAATGGCGGTCGAGGCTGGTGATCGAGAGCAGGCGCGTGATCATGCCTGGAGTGAGGACGAGGATCAGGCGGCCCTGGGAGTCCTTCATCCTGGTGAGCGCACCGACCAGGGTGCCCAGCCCCACCGAGTCGCAGAAGGGCACTTGGGTCAGATCCATCACCAGGCAAGGGCGGATCTGGCCCTCCAGCGCCCGGTCGACCTCGGCCGTGAGCCGGGGGGCGACGTTCATGTCCAGCTCGCCCGCCGCCCTGATGACTACGCACGGACCGTTCTGCCATGTCTGAACGTCGAACGCCGGAATCACGATCATCACCTCCGTCGGTTCTCACCTGCCCGGAGAACGGGGCGTTATGCCCTTTGAACTACTTTTTACAGATGTTCTGTGTCGCGGTCCTGGCCGTCGGCGTGGTGGACGGGGACGGGGTGGGGGAGGCCTCCTCGACGGTGACCTTCTTGACCCCCGGATACTTCTGGCCGGTGATGACCTCGATCCGGTCGCCGAGGTCCTCGGCCAGGCGGACGTCGGCTCCGGGGAGGGCGGCGGCGAGGGTCCGCGCGGAATCCTCGCGGCCCGGGCCGTGCCGGATGATGGTCTCCTTGTGGTCCCTGCGCTGGGTGTCCCCGGCCGGTTCCGGCACGAGGAAACCCGCCTTGAGCAGCTCCTGCCTGGTGCGCGCGCCGAGCCCGGTGATCAGGGTGCCGTTGAGCACCCTGACGGAGATCCGCGAGGGCGGCACGGTCAGCGGGGTGCCCGAGGGGGACGGCGTCGCGCTGGCCTTGGGCGCGGGGGTCTTGGAGGGCCCGGTGAGCTGCTCGTCGGCGGCGATCCGGCGGAAGAGCTCGCGGGCGGCGGGTTTGTCCCAGAGGACGGCGGACTCGCCGGTGGGGGTCCGGTAGTCGACGTCGGCGATCGGGACGGTGGCGAAGGCCACGTCGTCGGTGGAGACGCTCTTGAGCTGGTCGGCCAGGCCGAGGAGGTTCTCGCGGAGGGCGTCGTCCACGCGCAGGGTGCCCAGGGTGGTGTCGACGAAGCGGGCGAGTTTGACCGGGTTGGTCATCGTGTCACCGCTCAGCGCCTGGCTCAGCAGGGCCGAGATGACCTGCTGCTGGCGGTCGATGCGGTCGAGGTCGGAGCGGGCGGTGGCCCGGGTGCGGGCGTAGGCGAGGGCCTTGACGCCGTCGAGGGAGTAGGTGCCCGGCTGGAGCTGCAGGGCGGTCTTCGGGTCGTCGATGGCGACCGGGGTGCAGACCGAGACGCCTCCGAGCGCGTCCACCACGTTGATGAAACCGAGCACGTTGACCTCGACGTAGTGGTGGATCGTCAGCCCGGTGGCGTTCTGCACCGTGCGCGTGGTGAGCTTGGGGCCGCCGAGCTGGTAGGCGGCGTTGATCTTGTGATCGCCCTTGCCGGGGACGGTCGTCCAGGTGTCGCGGGGCAGGCTGACCACGGTGATCTTGCGGTGGTCCTCCGACAGGTGGATCACCATCATGGTGTCGGTGCGCTGGCCGCTCTCCCGGCCGAGCTTGAGCTGGTTCTGCTGCTTGCGGGTGAGGTTGTCGCGCTTGTCCACGCCGACGAGCAGGATGTTCATCGCGCCGGTGGACTGTGAACCGGGAACGCCCGCGTCGACCGACCCGATCTTGCTCGCCGCGTAGTTCGGCAGCGACCACGCCGCTCCGGAGCCGGCCAGGACCACGGCGGAGAGCGCCCCCGCGACGATCAGGTTGCGCCTCCGGGAGCGAGCGCTCCTGGCGGACCTGCGGTCACGCCTGGGAACCACCCGGACGCCTCCGTAGGCGTCGCCGCCCACGCGCACACCCGACTCGTCGTCTTCCGAGCCGCGCATCCGCCCCCCCTCGGCTTCAACTGGGTCGATGAGGTACCCCTTCGTACAGTAGCGTGAGCGACGCCATGAAGCAGTTCCCCGACTCGCCCGTGCCGGCGCCGTCCTCACAGACGCGCGTCTGGCCCCCCATCTCGGTCGTCATCCCGGTGCTCAACGAGGAGCGCCATCTGCGGGAGGCGGTCCGCCAGGTCCTGTCCCAGCGCTACGGAGGGCCGATCGAGGTCGTCCTCGCGATCGGGCCGTCCCAGGACCGCACCCAGGAGGTCGCGGACGCGATCGCGGCCGAGGATCCCCGGGTGACCGTGGTCCCCAATCCCACCGGCCGCACGCCCAACGCGCTCAACGCCGCCATCGCCGCCTCCCGCAACGGGATCATCGCGCGGGTGGACGGCCACGCCATGCTCCCGGAGGACTACCTCCAGGTCGCGGTGGAGACGCTGGAGGAGACCGGCGCCGACAACGTGGGCGGGATCATGGCCGCCGAGGGTGTCACACCCTTCGAGCAGGCGGTGGCCCGCGCGATGACCTCCAAGATCGGCGTCGGTGGCGCCCGGTTCCACACCGGCGGCACCGCGGGCCCGGCCGACACCGTCTACCTGGGCGTCTTCCGCCGCGAGGCGCTGGAGCGGGTCGGCGGTTACGACGAGCACTTCCAGCGCGCCCAGGACTGGGAGATGAACCACCGCATCCGCCAGACGGGCGGCCTGGTCTGGTTCCAGCCCCGGATGCGCGTCTCCTACCGGCCGCGCCCGAACCTGTCCGCCCTCGCCAAGCAGTATTTCCACTACGGCCGCTGGCGGCGCGTGGTGGCCCGCACCCACGAGGGCACGATCAACCTGCGCTACCTGGCCCCGCCGACGGCGGTGCTGGCCATGCTCGCGGGCCTGCTGGTCTCACCGTTCTTCTGGCCGGGCCTGCTGGTCCCCGGCGGCTACGTCGCGGCGATCCTCGCCGGGTCCGCGGTGACCGGCAGCGGCCTGCCCCCGGCCGCGCTGGCGCGGCTCCCGCTCGTCTACGCCACCATGCACGTCTCCTGGGGCTGGGGCTTCCTCACGAGCCCTCCCAGCCTCGGCAAGCCGGGCCGCTGACGTCCGCCGGCGCTACCCGTCGCCGAGGCGCAGGAGCGTCTCGGCGATGAGGACGTCCACGGGATGGGTGACCTTCATGTTGCGCTCGCTGCCCGGCACGATGTGGATCGGCACGTCGGGCAGATAGCGCAGCACGACGCCGCAGTCGTCGGTGGCCTGCCGCCCGCCGAACCCGGGGTCGGCGAAGGCCCGCTCGTAGGCCTCCCGGATCACCGGGAGGCGGAAACACTGCGGCGTCTGGGCGCGCCAGATCCGGGACCGGTCGGGCACCTCGCTGACGACCTCCCCGTGCGGCCCCGGGGTGGTCACCACGACCGTGTCGGAGCTCGGGATCGCCACCTCCACCGCCGGGTGCACCCGCAGCGCGGCCACGCACTCGGTGATGATGCGCGGCTCCAGCAGGGGGCGCGCGGCGTCGTGCAGGAGCACGTCGCAGTCCTGCCCGTCCAGCGCCTCCAGCGCCCGCCAGGTGGTCTCGGTACGGCTCGCGCCGCCCTCCAGCACCCGGCCGACCTTCGTGAACCCGTTGCGGGCGACGAGCCGTTCCACCTCGCCGGTGAAGCCCGGAGCCATCAGCACGACGACCTCGTCGATCTCGGGGGCGGCGTCGAACACGGCGATCGTGTGCTCGATGATCGTCTTCCCGGCGATCTCGATGAGCTGCTTGGGGGTGTCCTGGCCGACCCGCCGGCCGACCCCGCCCGCGAGGACGACTCCGACGGCACGGCGGCGTGGTTCAAGAGCGGTCAAGGCGGGCTTCCTCCGAGAGGTCCGGGCGGGGATCTGTCTCCTGGCCCGCCTCACCTGCCGCGACCGCCCGGGCGGATGCCCCGCCGCGGACCCGGGCCCCGGGAAGCGGACCCCGGGGCGCCCGGGGCGATCGAGGGCGCTCCGGGTGAGAAGAGTAGCGGTTCGCCGCCCGATCGCGCGCCGCGCCACCGGACCGGCCGTCGGCCGCGCTCCCGTGATATTGCGTCAGGATCTCGCTACGCTGGGTGCGCACTCCCGATTCGCGCGGTGATCCCGTCGGATACGAAGGAGCCCCGTTTGCATGACACCGCATCATCCTTATCCTTTTCCCCCGGTCCCCGCACCCCTCGGACCTCCGCCGTCGTGCTCGCCACCACCGCGGCGGCGAGGCTGCGCTGCCCCGACGGCACCCTGCTCGACCGGCTGACCGGTCAGCTCTCGGCGTTCCCCGTCCGGGAGGTGCACGTGCTGACCAGGGCCGGCGATGTCGTCCGCGACGCCGACGGCTCCTACCTGATCGGGTCGGACGGCTCCCGGGGGATCTCCGACGACCTGCGCAGGGTCGCCCGGGTGGCGCGCGGCGCAGACGGCCCGGTGGCCGTGCTCGCCGGCGACCTGGTGGCCCACACCGAAGCGCTCGCCGGGCTCCTGGACCACCCCGCGTACGGCACCGGGGCGGTGGTGGACTGCTCCCCGGAGGGGGGAGGCGTCCCCGGCCCGCTGCGCCCGCCGGTCCGCGTCGAGAATGGCCGGGTGGCCGCCGCGGGCACCTTCCTGCACCGGGTCAGACAAGCCAACGGCACCTTCAGGGGCGCCCTCCAGGTCGGTGAGGACGATCTCGGCGACCTGGCCGAGACCGCGGAGCGCCTGGCCGGGCTGGTCGAGGCGGGCAGGCTGGGTCCGGTGGACGGCGTCGAGGCCGGCGACCTCCTCCTGGCCGGGCTGGTCCGCGCCGGCGTGCCCGTCCGCGTGGCCGAGCTGGGACGCCTCCACTGCGACCGGGTGGCCGGTCAGGGCGCCGCCGACGCGGCTCTCGCCCGGGTGGCCGAGGTGGACGTGAACCGCGTCTGGCTGGACGCCGCGGTCAAGACCGACGACGGCTTCTTCGCCACCTACTTCGTGAGCTCCTGGTCCAGATACCTGGTCACGCTGGCCGCCTGGCTGCGGTTGACGCCGAACGCGGTCACCGGGATCTCCACGGGCCTGGCCGTGCTCTCGGCGGTCTGGTTCTCCGCGGGCACCCGGGCGGAGATGGTCGCCGGGGCGGTCCTGCTCTACCTGTCGTTCGTGCTCGACTGCGTGGACGGCCAGCTCGCCCGCTACACCCGCACGTTCTCGCCGCTCGGCTCGTGGCTGGACGCCACCTCCGACCGGGTCAAGGAGTACACCGTCTACGCCGGCCTCGCCTTCGGCCACACCGCGGTCGCGGGCCGGCAGGGGGCGGACGACTGGGGCGTCTGGCCGCTGGCCGTGGCTGCGCTGATCCTGCAGGCGCTCCGTCACATGATCGACTTTTCCTACGCCGGGGCCAGGGAGGACGCGGGCGGGGCGCGTGCCGTCCGGTCCGGGGCCGCCGCGCCGGCGGCCCGGCCCGGTGCGGGCGGCCCGCTGATACCGGCGCAGGCGCCGTCCAGGGAAGAGCCCGGCGTCCGGTTCCCCGAGTCGTCCGGGACCGGTCCGGGGAGCCCCCGGACGGAGGAGAGCGGCGCCGTCGTACGGCTCTCGCGACGCCTGGAGCGGGGTGCTCTCACCCGCTGGTTCAAGAAGATCGTCATCTTGCCCATCGGGGAGCGGATGGCGTTGATCGCGGTGACCGCGGCGGTGGCCGACGCGAGGGTGACGTTCATCGCGCTCCTGGGCTGGGGCGGCCTCGCGGCCCTCTACACGCTCGCCGGCAGGATGGGCAGGTCGATGGCATGACGGCCGACTTCCCGCAGCGCCCTCGATCCTCGTGGCTCCCGCACTCCCGGTGGTTCCCCGCGCGTCTGAGACCGGCGTCGCGCGGCGCCGTCACGGCCTACCGCGACGACGGGCCGGCGGCGCGGGCGATGGGCGCGCTGGTGGCGGGAGAGCTGCCGCCGTTGCCGCCCGTGCTCGTCGGCGCGTTCGTGACCGGCGTGCTGCTGAGCGTCGGCGTGGCCGACGCCGACGGCCTGGCCGCGTTCGCCCCGGCCGTGGTGCTGCTGCTGGCCGGCCCCGGCAGCTCGCACCCGCACGGCGGGCGGCTCGACTGGCTGGTCCCGCCCATCCTGCGCCTCACCGAGTACGGCTTCGCGGCGGTGGCGGGCTTCACCCACGGTGTGCCGCCGTGGCTGACCTTCCTGTTCCTGGGCGCGCTGGCCTTCCACCACTACGACGTCGTCTACCGCGTGCGCCAGCGCCTGCACCCGCCGGCCTGGCTGGGTGCGGCGGGTTTCGGCTGGGACGGGCGGATGCTGCTGCTCGCGCTCGGCGGGCTCACCGAGCAGATGACGGCGGTCCTCGCGCTCCTGACGCTCTACCTGTGGGGGCTTTTCGGCTGGGAGAGCCTCACCTGCTGGCTCGCCGTCCCGCGCTCGGGGGTGGACTCCGCGGAGCTCGGAGCAGACGATTGAGAACGCCCGGCAAACCCCGGATTACACGATCAGGGTCCAAAGGCAACTAACCTTTGGGGCCAGGAGTGCCCGCCGAGGGTCTCATTCGAACGAGGAGTGCACGTTGCTGGGAATGGTGCTGGCCGCCGGGGCCGGACGACGCCTGCGGCCGTACACCGACACGCTGCCCAAGGCGCTCGTGCCGGTCGACGGTGACACCACGATCATGGACATCTCGCTGCGGAACCTCGCCGCGGCCGACCTCCGTGACGTCGTGGTCATCGTCGGCTACCAGGCGCAGGCCGTACACGAGCGCAAGGCCGAGCTGGAGCGGCGGCACGGCGTGAAGCTCACCCTCGTGCACAACGACAAGGCCGAGGAGTGGAACAACGCCTACTCCCTGTGGTGCGCGCGAGACTACTTCGACCAGGGCGTGCTGCTGGTCAACGGCGACACCGTGCACCCGGTCTCGGTCGAGCACACGCTCCTGTCGGCGCCGGTCACGAGCGACATCCTGCTCGCGGTGGACGACGTGAAGAAGCTCGCCGACGAGGAGATGAAGGTCACCCTCGACGAGAACGGCCACCTGAAGCAGATCACCAAGCTGATGGACCCCGCCTCCGCCGCGGGTGAGTACATCGGCGCGACCCTGATCCGCCCGGGCGTCGGCGCCCGCCTGGCCGACGCGCTCCAGGCCACCTTCGAGCGCGACCCGCAGCTCTACTACGAGGACGGCTACCAGGAACTGGTCGCCCGTGGGGAGAAGATCGCGGTCGCCCCCATCGGAGACGTCTCCTGGGTCGAGGTCGACAACCACGACGACCTCGCCAAGGCGCGGGAGATCGCGTGCCGATACTAGCCAGGATGCTGCCCGCCCCGCTGACCGTGGAGGTACGGCGGGGCGCCATCGCGCAGCTCGGCTCGCTGCTGGCCGACAGCCGGGTGGCGACCTCCGGGCGGGTGGCGGTGGCGGTGGGCGCGGGACAGGGTGACCGGATCGCGGAGATGATCGCTCCCTCCCTCGGCGAGGCCCGGATCTTCCGGGTGCCCGACGGCTCGGTCGACGCGGCGGTGACGCTCGGCGCCGACCTGCGCAAGGGGGCCTACGAGGCGGTCGTCGGCATCGGCGGCGGCAAGACGATCGACGCGACCAAGTACGCCGCCTCGCTCGCGGGGATCCCGATGGTGGCGGTGGCCACCAACCTGTCGCACGACGGGATCTGCTCGCCGGTGGCGTCGCTGACCCACGAGAGCGGCAAGGGCTCCTTCGGCGTGCCGATGCCGCTGGCCATCGTGGTCGACCTCGACTTCGTGCACGACGCCCCGCCGTCGCTGGTCCGCTCCGGGGTCGGCGACGTGGTGAGCAACCTGTCGGCGATCGAGGACTGGCAGCTGGGCAACGTCGAGCGGGGCGAGCCCATCGACGGCCTGGCCTGCTCGATGGCGCGCACCTCGGCGGAGGCGGTGATCGGCAGGCGTGACTCGATCGAGTCCGACGCCTTCCTGACCGTGCTGGCCGAGGCGCTCATCCTGTCCGGGATGTCGATGGTCATCGCAGGGTCATCCCGTCCCTCCAGCGGCGGAGACCATGAGATCCTGCATGCCGTGGATCAGCTCTTCCCCGGCACCTCCAATCACGGCGAGCTCGCCGGGATCGGCGCCGCCTTCTGCTTCTTCCTCCGCGGGGACTCGCGGAGACTGGACCAGGTCGTCGAGTGCCTGCGCGGGCACGAACTGCCGGTCAGCCCCACGGACGTCGGGCTGACCGCCGAGCAGTTCACCGCGGCGGTCATGCTGGCGCCCTCGACCCGCCCCGGGCGCTACACGATCCTGGAGCACCTGCGCCTGTCGGAGTCGGAGACCAGGGATCGGGTGGAGGACTATGTCCGGGCCGTCGGTCGCTGAGCTCCGCGCGGTGGCCCAGCCGCACTCGACGATGGAGCGCAACAGCGGCGAGCACTGGGCCGGTGTGCTCTACATGCGCAAGCTGTCGATCTACGTCACCTGGTTCCTCGCCAAGACGCCGATCACGCCCAACCAGACCACCTGGCTGATGATCCTGTGCGGTCTGGCGGCGGGCGGCGTCCTGGCGCTGCCCGGTCTCTGGGCGGCGGTGGGCGCGGCCCTGCTGGTCCAGGTCTATCTGCTGCTCGACTGCTCCGACGGCGAGCTGGCCCGGTGGACGGGGCGGACCTCCATCACCGGCGTCTACCTCGACCGGGTCGGCCACTACTTCGCCGAGGCGGCCCTGCTGATCGGGCTGGGCTTCCGGGCCTCGGAGATCCTTCCCGACTGGTACACCGTGGCGGGCTTCGCCGCGGCGCTCGGCGCGATCCTGATCAAGGCGGAGACCGACCTGGTGGACGTGGCCCGGGCCCGCTCCGGGCTGGTGGCGGCGACCGAGTCCTCGGCGGAGCAGTTCCACTCGCGCGGTCTGAGCCTGGCGAGGAAGGCCGCGGCGGCGCTGCGGTTCCATCGGATCGTCCAGGCGGTCGAGCTCTCGCTCCTGGTCGTGGCTGCCGCGCTCTGGGACCTGGTGAGCGGGGGTCTGGCCGCGACGAGGGTGCTGGCGGTGGCCTGCGTCGCGGTCGCGGCGCTCCAGATGGTCCTGCACCTGGTCAGCATTCTGGCATCCAGGCGGCTTTCATGAGGAACCGGACAGCGTCTCGGTGCGTCGTAGGTGCGAGCACTTCACTGTTCGGTGGGTGTTCGTTGACGGTTCCGATACGCTTGTCCTCTGGTAAATCAGAGCTCCGCACGTCCGCCAGAATTGCCCGCCCCAGCAGACTCGGTGATCATGAAAGTATGTTCCGCACGTGTTCTCGACGCGTCAAGGCGATGACCCGTTGAAGATCTCGTGTGTCATCCTCACCATGGGCAACCGGATCCCGGAGCTGGACCGGGCGGTCGAGTCCGCGCTGAACCAGGACGACGGCGACGTCGAGGTGGTCATCGTCGGCAACGGCGCGGACGTCCCCGAGCTCTCGGCCACCGTGCCGCCCGGCTCCTCGGCCTCGATCAAGACCGTGCGCCTGTCCCACAACGCCGGCATCCCGGCGGGGCGCAACCGCGGCGTCGAGGAGTGCTCCGGCGATGTGGTGCTCTTCCTCGACGACGACGGCTGGTACGGGGCGATGGACGTCGTCTCCCACCTGCGCGAGCGTTTCTCCACCGAGCACGACCTCGCGGTCGTCTCCTTCCGCGTGATGGACCCCGACGGCGGCGTCGGCCAGCGCCGCCACGTCCCCCGGCTGCGTGCGGGAGATCCCGAGCGCTCCTCCCCGGTCACCACCTTCCTCGGCGGCGCCTGTGCGATCCGCCGCTCCGCCTTCCTCCAGGTCGGCGGGCTGCCCGAGCGGTTCTTCTACGCCCACGAGGAGACCGACCTGGCCTGGCGCCTGCTCGGTGAGGGCTACCGCATCGAATACGACGCGCAGACCGTCATGTACCACCCGCAGGTCCCCCCGACCCGGCACGCCGACTTCTACCGCCTGAACGCACGCAACCGCGTCTGGCTGGCGCGTCGCAACCTGCCCTGGTCCCTCGCCGTCCTCTATCTTCTCAACTGGGTGGTCCTCACTCTGCTCAGGGAGCGTTCCGGACCGGCTCTGCGTGCCTGGTTCAAGGGCTTCCGGGAAGGACTGAGCGAGCCTGCGGGCGAGCGCCGCCCGATGGGCTGGAAGACGGCCTGGCGCATGCTCCGCCTGGGTCGCCCGCCCATCGTCTGATCTTCCGTACGGGTGCCGTGAAGGGGTTTCGGCGTGGACGTCTACACCCTCGGCGAGGCTTTCGGCGTCGTCACCAGCGGCCGGATCCGCCACGAACACGAGGCGCGGCTCGACGTGACCGGCGCCGAACTCGCCGTCGCCGTGGGGCTGGCCAGGCTCGGCCACACGGTGAGCTGGCTGGGCAAGGTGGGCGGGGACGAACTGGGCGTCAGGATCCTGTCGGCGCTGCGCGGAGAGGGCGTGGACATCTCCGACGCCCGGGTGGCCGAAGGGGTCCCGACCGGGATGATCCTGAAGGAGTCGCGCACCGGCCAGGAGGCCAGGCTCACCTACTACCCCACGGCCGTCCGTCTGGCCCAGGGGAACGTCCCCGTGGACCGGATCACCCAGGCCCGGCTCCTGCACGTCAGCGGCGCCACCGCCGCGCTGAACGCGCGTGACGCCCTGAACGCCGCGGTGCGGGCCGCCCGGACCGCGGGAGTGACGATCTCCGTGGCCATCGACTACGACGAGCGGCTCTGGCCCGACCTGAGGGAGGCCGAGGAGATCCTCGGCGCGCTGGCGCGCGCCGCCGACGTGCTGTTCGTCCGCCAGTGCGAGCTGGACCTGGTCAAACCGGCCCTCAACGGAGACCGGGAGGTCGTTGTGAACCGGGGCACCCGTGGCGCGAGCGCCCGGGTGAACGGTGTCCGGCACGACGCGCCCGGCCTCACCGCACCCGTCGTCGACCCCACCGGTTCGCGGCCGGCCTTCGTCGCCGGGTATCTCAGCGCCCTGCTGGAGAGCCTGCACCCCGCCGACCGGCTGCGCCGCGGCGGCCTGCTGGCCGCCTTCGCGGCCTCCGGCCCCAGCGACTGGCAGTCCCTGCCCACCAGGGACGAGCTGCCCCTGCTGGAGACCGACGGCTGAGCGCGCTCCTACAGTTGCTTCGCCTCGCCGAAGGACATGGCGGTGTGCGCGATCGTGGCGGTCACCAGAGCCCGTTTGGGCAGGCCGAGCTCGCTCAGCTCCTTGGCGACGGGGTGGTTGCCCAGGCGGACCAGCGCGCCGCCGGGGCGGGTGCGGACGCCGCGCGGGGAGAAGGACCAGGGGATGCGGCGGGTGGCGCCGTCCAGGTGGCTGTAGGCGTCCAGGCGGCCCGCCGAGCGGGGAACCGGCATGCCGGGCCTGATGAGCAGGTCGATGACCAGGCGTCCGTCCTTGCGGACGATGCACCGCTTGTACGGCGAGGCCAGGCGCAGGTCGATGCCGGCCAGTTCCTTGGGGAAGCCCCAGATGGTCCGCCCGGCCTCCAGGGTGAAGCCCTGGTCGACGGGCAGCCAGTGGACGAACGTCCCGGCGCCGGAGCGGCGCAGCTCCGCCAGGCCCGCGAGCAGGCCCCGGCGGGGCGCCGGGCCCGCCTCGGGCGGCCGGACCAGGAAGACGACCCCGAACTCGTGGTAGGCGTCCAGGTCACCGTCGACGTAGTCGACGAACGCCAGCGAGCAGACGGCCCTGCCCGGCAGGACCTCGGCCACGTCCAGACCCGAATAGGCGATCACCGCCCGGGCCGCGTCGGCTCGCACGAGGTACGAGGCAGTGCAGACCGTGGCATCCCGGACGCGCACCGGCATGGCCACATCGCGTCCCTGGATCAGATGGCGTGCCATGGTTCAAGTAGACCAATCTCACGGCCTCCCGTCACGGGTTTGCCGGCCCACTGCTCCAGGTGGCGGACGAACTCCTCCGCGTGACCCCGCCAGTCGTGGTTCCGCGCCGCCTCCGCGTGGCCGCGCGCGCCCATCGCCGCGGCCTCCCCGGGGTCCTCCCGCAGCGCCAGAACGGCCGCCACCACCGCGTCCACGTCCTCGAAGGGCACGACGACGCCGCAGCCGACCCGGTCGACCAGATCGGCGGCGGCCGGGACCGGGGTGGTGACCACCGGCAGGCCCCGGGCCATGTACTCGACGACCTTGGTCGGCACCGGCTGCCGGTGGCCGGGCAGGTCGTGCGGGAGCGAGAGCCCGGCGACGGCGCCCTCCGCCATCCGCAGCGCGTGCCTGTTGGGCACGTACCCGTACCAGTCGAGCAGGCCCTCCCGCTGCGCGTCCCGCAACAGGGGCCGGATCTCGGCGTCGGCGGCGCCGATCAGGTCCAGCCGGATCCCGTGCGGCAGCAGCCGCCGCGCGAGCTCGACCAGCTCCGCCGCGCCCCTGGCCCGGGAGAGCCGGCCCACGTGGACCACCCGGTTGCGGCCGGGCGGGGCGGGCGGACGCCGGGGTACGCAGGTGGTGTCGCGGACGACGGGATGGGCGGAGGCGAACCGCTCCCGGTAGGACTCCTCGGCCAGGATCAGGTGGAGGCGGCGCTCGGCGCGGGCCTCGATCCGGCGGACCAGCGCGGGCAGCAGCAGGCGGAGGGCTCCGGGCAGGCGGCTCTGGGCCGCCAGCGCGGCGGCGGTGTCCTCGTGCACGTCCCAGACGGTGACGGGACGACGCCTGGGCAACCGGAGCAGCAGCTCGACGTCGTGGACGATCAGCAGGTCGGCGCCGTCGACTCCGCGCCGCAGCGCCCGGCGGGCGGCCCTGAACGCGCGCCAGCGGCGGCGGCCCGCCGCACGGGGCACGTCCACGGCCCGGATCCCCGGCTCCGGGGTGACGTTGCAGTCGGTGAAGGGCGCGACGTAGGTGACCTCGTGCCCGGCTTCGACGAGCGCCCGGATCTGCCGATGCATGATCCGGGCGTCTTCAGGGTGATGAACGATCGTCCCTACGCATACCCGCATATCCCGATGCTGAGCGGTGCTTCCGTCATCACCGGATGTGCCGGGTTAATTACCGCGTAACTGCCGTTGAACTCTCCTGGGCTCCGGCGGGGGCGCCTTTCCCGGCGGGAGGCCCGGAGGGGCGCCGGTAGAGCCAGACCAGGCGGGGCTCCAGCAGCCACTTGAACGCCGTGCGGGTCTCCGGCAGGCAGAGCACGATCGCCAGCGCCACCGAGCTCGACATGATGGCCAGCACGCCCAGCGGGCCGTACAGCCACGGGAAGCTCAGCCACCCCTGGTCCTTGGCGATGAGCACCACCACGCCGTGCAGCAGGTAGGCGTAGAGCGTGCGGGTGCCGAGGTCGGAGAACCAGGTCTCGCGCCGGGGCACCAGGGCCAGCAGCGCCACCGACAGCACCAGCGCCGCCACCAGGATGGCTCCGCGCACGCCGAGCCCGACCCACCAGCTCATGTCCATCTTCTTGAAGCTGTAGCGGAAGTAGACCGGCTGGAGGCTGACGTGCGGAGCGATGACGATCGCGGTGGCCGCCCCGGCCGCGGTCACGATCCCCGCCGTGATCCGCACCCACAGCGGCTTGAGCAGGTCGAAGTGCTCGGGCTTGAGCATGAGGCCGAGCACGTAGAAGGGGAGCAGCCCGAAGAAGCGGTCGAGGCTGAAGTCGCCGGAGATCTCCGAGAACCCGGCCACCATGTAGATGATCACTGCCACCAGCAGCGGCTGCCGCATCCGGTGCCAGATGGGCGTGGAGATCCGCCAGAGCACGAGGGCCAGGAGGTACCAGTTCAGCCAGGCCGGGTCGATGATCGTCAACGTCCACTTCTGGCCCAGCCCGAGGCGGAGCAGCGCGTAGCCGATCTCCACGATCACGTACGGCACCAGCATGGTGTCGACGAGCTTGTTGATCTTCGCGTTGGAGTTCCAGAAGTTCCGGCCGAGGTAACCGCTGATCAGCACGAACGCCGGCATGTGGAACGTGTAGATGAACAGGTAGACGGACTTGGCCGAGTGCGCCTCGAACGTGGGCACGAGCGAGTGCCCGGCCACGACCAGGGTGATCAGGACGAATTTCACGTTGTCGAGGTACGGCTCGCGCTTCTTCCTGGCCGGGGGGGCCTCGGGCTCCTCCGCCGGGCGCGGCTCCTCCTCGGGGTGGCGTCCCCACGCCCCGCCCCACGAGGCGGGCTCGGGCTCCCGGGCGGGAGAGCTCTCCCAGTAGGAGAAGGGCCGCTCGCCGGGAACCGCCTGCGGAGCGGCGGCCTGGGGGCCGGGGAACCCGCTGACGTCCAGCGGGCCGGAGGGCCGGGGCTCCTGGTAGACCGGGTACCCCCACGCGGTGACCTCGCCGGGCGCCTCCTCCTCGTGCTCCCGGCGGTTCTCCCGCCCGGAGACGGCCGGCTCGGAGCCCGGCAGCTCGGGCCAGGCGGGCTCGGGCCGGGCCGAGGGGGAGGGCTGCGCGTGCTCGGGCATCGGCCACGGGGCGGGTTTCCGGCCCTGTCCGGCGGGAGGCCCGGCGGGAACGCCGCCGGAGGCGTCGTCGTCCCTGGGGGCCGGAACCGGGAAGGGGGATCGGATGTCGCTCACGAGGGGAATGCTCAGCTATCTGTCGGAGACGGGAAGGGCCGTTCTCCGCCGGAGACGGAGAACGTCGTCGGACACGCTGGCGAGGACGCCCCGGGGGATGGTGGCCGTGTGGGGTTCGCCTCACCGACCTGACCACCCTAAACCGATGACGCGCCGCCTGTCGCACGAGCGGGAACGTTTGAACCGGTTAGCGGGAAATTGTAATTGTTCCCTCTGCATGGGGCCGCACGTCCGGCGCGGACCCGTGCAGAACGCGGGTCACTGGCAGGGGTCGGTCTTGGTGTCGACCACGGAGTCCTTGAGGGAGTCGGGGATCTTGGTGGGGACCCGGACGCCCTTCCAGTCGTCGCCGATGACCAGCTGGACGACCGGGCCGGCGGGGGTTTCGGTGATCGGGGTGGCCGGCGTGTACTTCGTGGTGGTGCTGGGCTTGATCTTGCCGACGGTGGGGGCGAGCTTGTCGCCGGAGAGCCGCGCGGCCAGCGCGTCGGCGTAGGCGGGGCCCTGCTCGGCGTCCTTCTTGCCGTGGCGCACCGTGGTCGTGGGGAGGTTCCCGGCGGCCGGCCGGGCGTCGCCGACGTGGGTCACCACGAACCCCTGGGCGGCCAGCTTGCCGGCGACCTCCGTGGCCAGCCCCGGCTTGTCGGTGCCGTTGAAGACCTGGACGCGGACCTGCTCGTGCTTGACCGCCGGCTTGGCGGGGCCGCTGCTGGGGCTCGCGGCGGGGATGACCTCGGTGTCGTTCTTGATCGACTCGAACAGCTCGCTCGCCTGCGGCTGCCGCCAGACGACGCGGTTCTTGTCGGCGGGGTCGGGGCCCCACGGGACGGTGATGAACTTGACGCCGCTCGCGGTCAGCGCCTTGGCGCTGGAGGCGATGTCCATCAGGGTCTGGGTGTCCTTCGCCAGCTCCTCGTCCATCCGGACCGACTTGGCGGCCTGGTTGATGAAGTCGAGGAGCTTGGCGGGGTCGGTGAGCAGCGCGCTGCTGGTCGCCTTCTGCACCACCTTGGTGAGGAAGACCTGCTGGCGCTTGATGCGCTGGATGTCGCTGTTGTCGCCGTAGTCGCGCAGCCGCACGTAGCCCAGGGCCTGCTCGCCGTTGAGGTTGTGCCAGCCGGCGGGGAGGGTGAGCTTGGCCTTCTTGCTGTCCACCGGCTGCTTGAGGCAGATCTTGATGCCGTTCAGGGCGTCCACGATGTTCTTGAAACCGGTGAAGTCCACCTCGACGAAGTGGTCGATGCGGATGTCGGTGAGGGCCTCGATCGTGTCGATGGTGCAGGTGATGCCGCCCACGTTGTAGGCAGAGTTGATCATGTCGCGCCGCGCGGCGACCGGGGTGCCGTTCTCGCTCTTGCAGGCGGGCATGTCCACCATGGAGTCGCGGGGGAAGCTGACCAGCGTCGCCTTGTCGCGGTTGGGCGAGATGTGCATGAGGATGATGGTGTCGGTGCGCTTGCCTGCATTGGCCATCTTCTGGCCGTACTTCAGGTTGTCGCCCTCGCGGGTGTCGGAGCCGACCAGCAGCACGTTGAGCGCCCCGGTCTGGTTGACCGGGCGGTTCTCGCTGAGGTTCTTGTCGACCTGGACGCCCTTGATGTTGCCGAGGGTGTCACGGTAGATCTTGTAACCGCCGAGGGTCCCCAGCACCAGGAGGCCGGTCAGCCCGATGCTGGCCCAGCCGCCCACGCCGATCCGGCTCCTGCCGCCTCTGCCGCGGGGGGATGCGCCCTTCGGCATGTACTCCTCCGGGGGAGGTCCGCCGTCACCGCCCGCGCGTCGGGAGGCCCGGCGGCCCGGTTCGGGTCGGCGGTCCTTCACGGCGACATGCCGGTGGTCGCTCATGCGATCTCCTCGCCTGGCGGCAACACGCTGCGTCTAAGCTCGCTCATTGCGCCCAAAGAGTAGGTCATGCGGCGAGCGCGGGGAGTCGTGATGGGCTGAATTTGGCCATGACACTCCCCTGGATTGCCGCCGTGATGATCCGGCCGCCCAGCATACTCAAATTCGGACATTTCATGGAATGTTCTTGAAAGAAGGTCTGCCTGCGGCCAGGGCGAGCGCCAGGCAGGCGGCCGGTACGGCCGGCAGGACGTACCGGTAGTCGAACTCCGCCACGGCCGGCGGCACCACGAGCAGGGCCACCGCCGTCACCCAGGGGAACGCCCACGCCGCCGGGACCGCTCCCGAGCCCCCGGCCGCCGGATCCGAGGCCGCCGGATCCGAGGCCGCCGGGTCCCGGGCCGTCGGCTCAGAGCCCGTCGCCTCCGGGAAGGCGGCCGCCGTGCCCGTCCGGGCCCGCCGCCACCGCAGGCCCGCCAGCGCCGGGGGGAGCGCCAGGATCACCAGCAGCACCGTGCCGGGCAGCCGCACGGCGTCCTGGTAGGCCCGCATCCAATCGGCGTACGGTTCGACGATCACGGTGGCGATCGGCCCCCGCTCGTAGCGGTGCGCCAACTCCGCCCCGACCGTGGCCGGATACCGGCCCGGCGGCGGAGGCGGCACCGCCGGGAACCGGTAGTAGGCGTAGATCTCCGCGTCCGGGTAGACCGGGCGGTACCAGGTGAAGGAGCGGGCCAGCTCCTTGAGCGTCGAGGCCGCGTAGTCGAGCGGCTGGCTCCGGATGGCCAGCGAGGCGAACCTCCCGGCCAGGGTGTCGGTCTCGTCGGTGAAGGTGATGCCCGGCAGCTTGACCAGAGCGGAGTCCGGACTCCAGATGTACTCCTGCGCGGGAGGCCGCCGTGCGGGCGGGCGGGGGTCGCACAGCACCGCCAGGTCCGGCGGGGGGTCCATCACCGAGCAGTCGGCGAACGTCATCGTCTTGGAGTAGAGGAAGACCCCGTTCGCCCCCACGATGCCGACCCGCTGGTAGGTGGCGTAGAACCACGCCCCGTACCCCAGGACCGGAAGCGCCGCCGCGGCCAGCATCACCCCGGCCGCCAGGACCCGGCCCCGGGCACGGTAGAGCAGCCAGGCCGCGAAGACGGCGACCAGCGGGAGGCCGATGGTCCTGGTGAGCGTCGCCGCCGCGAGCAGCAGGCCGATCCCGCACGCCGTCCGCAGGCCGAGGCGCGGGGAGACGGCGAGGCAGGCCGCGGCCAGGACCAGGACGGTGAACAGGGTGTCGGAGACCAGCAGGTGCTCCAGCTCGATCTGGTAGGCATCCAGCAGGGCGGGGACGGTGGCGAGCGCCGCGGCCCACCCGGCGACGCCCAGCCTCCGGGCCGTCAGGTAGACCAGCACGCCCACCCCGAGTCCCAGCAGATGCTGGACCAGGGCGACGGCGGCGAAACTGTGCAGCGGCTCCAGCAGCCGCAGGAACATCGAGTATCCGGCGGGGCGGACCAGGTCGGGGCGGGGGCGCAGCGCGGTGACGATGTAGGTGTAGGAGTCGGGGAACCAGAGCGCCGGCCGGTAGCCCAGCATCGTGACCACCCGCAGGACGGCTCCGGCTCCCAGCACCCCGAGGAACCACCGGTGCGCCCGTACCAGTCCGCCCACTCGCCGCCCCCTTCGCGCGTCCCGCGTACGTTATCGGCTCCGTCCGGGACGGCGGCTGCCGCTACCCTCGGTGGCAATCATGGGAACCGGCCTGCTGGATCGCGCGCGGAGGCCCTCGGCGGGGCGGGTGCTCGCCGCGGTCTCGGCCGCGCCCGCGCTCGTGCTCGCGGGCTGGCTGCTGGCCGGGCTCCCGCTGCTGCTGCTCGGCTGGTTCCGGCCGCTCGCCGCGGTCCCGCTGGGCCTGGCCGCCGCCGTGCTGCTGTGCCGGTACGGCCTGCGCCGCCTGCCGGCGATCCCCGGGGCGACCGCCCGGCAGACGGCCGGGGTGATCGCCACCGCCATGGGTTCGTGGGTCTTCAACACCGCCTTCCACAGCGAGCAGCTCATCGTCCGCCGCGACCCCGCGACCTACGCGCAGTACTCCGCCTGGCTGGCGGATCACGGCTCCCTCCCGATCCCGTACGGCGAGGCGGCCTTCGGCGGGCCGGACCCGGCGCTCCGGTTCGGCAGCGTGGGCTTCTACGACCACGGCGGCGCGGTCGTGCCGCAGTTCATGCCGGGGCCGCCGATGCTCCACGCGGTCGGCCACTGGCTGGGGGGCCTGCCCGGGCTGCTGCTGGCCCCGCCGGTGCTGGGCGCCCTGGCCGTACTGGTGTTCGCCGGGGTGGTGGCCCGGCTGGCCGGGGCCCGCTGGGCGGCGGTCGCGGCGCCGGTGTTCGCGGTGAGCCTGCCGATCCTGTACACCTCGCGAACCTCTTTCAGCGAGATCCCGTCCCTGATCCTGCTGTTCGGCGGCATGGCCCTGCTGCTCGACGCCGTCTCCCGCCTGCGCGCGGCCCCGGAGACCGGAGCCGGGATCGGGGCCGGGCTGGCCGGGCTGGTGTTCGGCCTGGCGGTCCTGGTCCGGATCGACGGCCTGCGGGACGTGCTGCCCGTGCTGGCCTACGCGGGCCTGCTGATCGCCCTGCGCCGGGTGGGGAACGGCGAGAAGACGGCGCCGGGTGCCCACGGGGCGGATTCACCCGACGCCTCCGGCCGGGAAGGGACCGGTCTGCGTCTGAACGCGCGGCTCGGGGGGCCGCTGCTGGCCGGGCTGGTGACCGGGGCCGGGCTCGGCCTGGCCGCCGCCTGCCTGCTCGCCCGGCCGTACCTGACCTACCTCTCCGGCTCGCTGCGGCCCCTGCTGGCCGTCTGCGCCGCCGTGCTGCTCCTCGCCCTGGCCACCGCCGCGCTCGCCCCCCGGCTCGCGGCCCCTCTGCGGCGGATCGCCCGGATCCGGTGGCTGCCCGGCCTCGCGGCGGGGACGGTCGCGGGCGTCACGGGCCTGTTCGCGATCCGGCCGTGGCTGCAGACCGTGACCCGGCACGCCACCACCGAAGAGGACCGGCTGACGTCGGAGTTCATCGTCAAGACCCAGCAGGCGAACGGGTTGCCGCCGGACGGCTCCCGGCTCTACTACGAGGACTCGCTGTACTGGGTGGTCTGGTACGCCGGGCTTCCCGCCGTGGTGCTCGCCACGCTGGCGGGGGCCGTACTGGCCCGGAGACTGGTCAGGGGGACCGCTCCCGAGTGGCTGCTCCCGCTGATGGTCATCGGCTGGACCACGGTCACCACGCTCTACCGCCCGGCCATCACCCCCGACCACCCGTTCGCCGCCCGGCGGCTGGTCCCCGTGGTGATCCCCGGCATGATCCTGCTCGCCGTCTGGGGCCTGCGCCTGCTCGGGGAGAAAACCCGAAGGGAGGAGTACGGCGCCGCCGCCCGGGCCCCGCTCGCCGCCCGGCTCGGGCCCCTGTCCGCCGCCTCCTCGGCCCGGTTCGCCGCGCTCGGCGCCGTGGTGCTGCTCGTCCCTCCGGCCGCGATCTCCGCCGGGACCGCCTTCACCCCGGTCGGGCGGGGGGAGCGCGCGGCGGTCGAGGCCATGTGCGCGGCTCTCCCGGAGAACGCCTCGGTCCTGCTCGTGGAGCGGGTGACCGCCGACCGGTTCACCCAGCTCGTGCGGGGCATGTGCGGCGTGCCCGCCGCGGGGGTCGAGGTCGTCCCCGGCACCAGTCTTCCGGCTTCGGCCGACGTCACCCGCCTGACCGGCCGCATCCGGGCGGCGGGCCGTACCCCGGTCCTGCTCGCCGCCGAGCCGGGCCAGCTCTCGCCGTACGGCGCTCCGGTCCGGGTGATGGCCCTGCGCACCCGCCAGGACGAACGCTCCCTGGTCAAGGCCCCCGACGGCACCTGGTCCCTCTCGGTCGACGTGTGGATGGTCATTCCCTGAGGGGTTTGGCATAGTCGCCCCATGTCGTTCCCCGATCACGGTGAACCGTCCTCCGGCCACGAGGAGCTCTCCTTCGGCTCCGGCGACCCCGACCGGGAGCCGAGACTCCAGATCTGGCTGCGGCCGTACGCCCGGCTGCTGGCCGTCTGCGCCGCGGTGCTGACGGTGCTCGGGGCGGCCGCGGCCGGCGGCTGGTACCTCCACCAGCGCTCCCTGCGCCCGCTGCCCCCGCCGGAGACGGCCCTCCCCGAGCAGCTGCGGTTCTCCGTCGCCCTGTGCGGCGGCTACGGGCCGGGAGCGGGACGCTGCCCCGGCAGGGAGAAGGCCACGGAGGCCGACTACCTGAAGGTGGCGGACCGCATGCGGGCGATGCCCGAACTGGCCGAGGTCGTCTTCAAGGACGAGGCGGCGGTCCGCCGGGCCGTGTCGGCCCGCTACGTCGCCATGGGCGAGCAGGAGATGATCGCCGGCGCGGTCTTCACGCCTTCCCTCGTGGGGACGCTGCGCCGGAGCGGCGACTTCGCCGCGGTGGCCGCGCGGCTGAAGGCGTTCCCCGAGGTCGAGACGGTGCTGCGAGCCCCTGCGGACTTCTGGGCGGGGAAGGCGGATGTCGAGATCGTCCTGTGCGCGACGGCCGACCGGCTGGAGAAGGAGTGCACGGAGAACCGGCCCGCCGGAGTCGAGGGCGCCGCCACCGAGGCGGAGAAGGAGGTGATCGTCGCCCGGCTGTGGGACCTGCCGGGAGTCGAGACGATCTACCTGCAGGACCACGGGCACCTCATGAGACTGATGCGGCACTACGAGTCGGGGGGCACGGTCTCCAGAGGGCCTCGCCGGCCGGACCAGACCTTCCCCGGGAGGGCTCTCCGGCCGGACCAGTTGTACGAGACCTTCTACGTGAAGCTCTCCCGCCCGATCGAGCCCGCCGGGACGGGTGAGATCGCGAGGGTGCTGAAGACCCTGCCGGGCGTGCTGGGGGTGTTCCCCGTCGAGGCCGCCGGGTGACGACCGCCCGGCGGGTGCCGGGGGAGGCCGAACGGGGTGATGTGGATACGGGGCCAAGCCGGGCAGAGTATCCTCGCCCGTCGTGAGCACGCCCGAGACCCCCGAGAGTGAACCAGCCGTGGACGCAACGCCGTACGTCACGATCGTCCTGCCCTGCTACAACGAGCAGGACCACGTCATCGACGAGGTCGAGCGCATCTGCGAGGCCATGGACGGCAGCGGCTACACCTACGAGCTCGTGGCCGTGGACGACTGCTCCACCGACCAGACCCTCGCCCGCCTCCAGGAGGCCGCGCCGCGGTTCCCCAACATGCGGATCAGGGCCTTCCACCGCAACGGCGGCTCGGGCACGGTTCGCAGGATCGGCACGCAGGAGGCGCGCGGCGAGATCGTCGTGTGGACCGACGCGGACATGACCTACCCGAACGAGCGCATCCCCGAGCTGGTCCAGATCCTGGAGAAGGACCCCACGATCGACCAGGTCGTGGGCGCCCGGACCACCGAGGAGGGCTCGCACAAGTTCCTGCGGGTCCCGGCCAAGCTGGTCATCCGGAAGATCGCCGAGTTGCTGGCCGGTCAGAAGATCCCCGACCTCAACTCGGGCTTGAGGGCGTTCCGCAAGTCGGTCGCCCGGCCGTACCTCCGGCTGCTGCCGCCCGGGTTCTCCTGCGTCACGACGATCACGCTGTCGTTCCTGTCGAACCAGCACGACGTCTACTACCTGCCGATCGAGTACAGCAAGCGGGCCGGGAAGTCGAAGTTCAGCTTCGTCTCCGACGCCTACCGCTACATCCTGCAGGTGCTGCGGATGGTGATGTACTTCAACCCGCTCAAGGTCCTCATGCCGCCGGCGATCTGGCTGGTCGGCATCGGCCTCGCCAAGGGGGTCTACGACAACATCAAGACCCCGTTCTACCTGGCCAACAACACGATCATCATCTTCGTGACCGGGCTGCTGATCGGCTCGCTGGCGCTCCTGGCCGACCTCATCGTGCGCTCCCGGAGCGAGTAGGCATGCGGATCGCGATCGTCGGGCCGACCTACCCCTACAAGGGCGGCGGGGCCGCGCACACCACGGAGCTGGCCCACCGGCTCAAGGCCGCCGGGCACGACGTGGTCATCGAGTCGTGGAAGGCGCAGTACCCCTCCTTCCTCTATCCCGGCCGGCAGACCGTGGACAGCCCCGACGGAGAGCCGTTCCCGAAGTCCCTCAGGCTGCTCGACTGGCGCCGTCCGGACGGCTGGGCCGAGTGCGGGCGCCGGCTGCGCACCGCCGACCTGGTGATCCTCGCCGTGCTCAGCCCGGTGCAGGTCCCGCCCTACCTCGGCATCTTGTACGGCCTGCACGGCCGCGACCGCCGGGTCCCGGTGGTCGCACTGTGCCACAACGTGCTGCCGCACGAGCGCAAGCCGTACGACACGCCGCTGATGAGGGCGCTGCTGCGCCGGGTGGACGGGGTGCTCGCGCACTCCGAGGCGCAGGCCACGCTGGCCCGCGGACTGACAGGGGTGCCGGTGACGGTGGCCGAGATGGCCCCCCACCTGCCGGTGAAGGCGCCCCAGGGCGCCTTCGGGCGGTCCCGGCCGATGGGTGCGCGGGGCCGGCTGCTGTTCTTCGGGCTGGTCCGGCCGTACAAGGGGCTCGACCTGCTGATCCGCGCGCTTCCCCCGGGGATCTCGCTGCGGGTGGCGGGGGAGTTCTGGGGCGGGGTGGAGGAGACGCGGGCGCTCGTGGCCGAACTGGGCCTGGGTGAGCGGGTGGAGCTGCGGCCCGGCTACGTCGCGGCCGAGGACGTGCCGGCGCTGTTCGAGGACGTGGACGCGCTCGTGCTGCCCTACCGCAGCGGCACGGCCAGCCAGCAGGTGTGGCTCGGCCACGAGCAGGGCGTGCCGGTGATCGCCACCCGGGTCGGCACGCTCGCCGAGCACGTCACCGACGGAGTGGACGGGCTGCTGGTCGAACCGGGGTCGGTGGAGGCGCTGCGCGAGGCGCTGACGCGCTTCTACCAGCCGGGCGAGCCGGAGCGGCTGCGCGCCGGGGTCAAGGCCGTCGACCCCGATCCCTACTGGGAGGCGTACGTCGGGGCCCTGCTCTCGATCGGACGCTGAACGCCGCGGCCCAGCAGGAACCCGATCCCGGCCCAGGCCACGTCGGCGAAGGTGAAGACCAGGCGGGAGACCACGGCGGCGACGAGGGCGTTGGCGGTGCCGATCGTCGGCGCGAGCACGAGCACCATCGCGCCCTCGCGCACCCCCACCCCGGCCGGGATGAAGGCGAACAGCAGGCCGGTGGCCCAGGCGAAGGCGTAGGCTCCGGCGCCGAGCAGATAGAGCGAGAAGTCGCCGGTCAGGTCGCCCATGACCAGCCACAGGTGCGTGCCGTACACCAGCCAGCCGGTGATCGTCCAGGCCGTGACGCCCAGCAGGGTGCGGCCGGAGAGCACCTCGTCGAAGGGCTCCCTGCGGGCGATCCGCAGCGCAAGGTTCAGGCCCCAGGCGAGGATCCGCGGGTGCATGCAGACGACGATCACCGGGATGACCAGCGCGAGGTACCAGGTCCTCTCCGCCACCTCCTGGGCGGTGAACGGCAGGGTGGCGGCGGCCAGGCCGACCGCGCAGCCGAGGGAGATCACCAGACCGATCGAGGTGCCGCCGAAGGTGCGCCGGGGCGGGCAGCCGTGGTCGCGGCCCAGCTCCATCATCGCGGCGTAGGCCCAGACCGAGCCGGGGACGTACTTGCCGAGCTGGCCGACGAACAGCACGCGGGCGGCCACCCGCAGCGGGAACGCGGAGCCGAGCCCGGCGATGACCCGCTGCCAGGCGACCATCATGATCCAGACTCCGGCCATCACCGCGGCGAGCGCTCCCGGCACCGACCACCACGACAGCCGGGAGAGGGCGGAGACGGTGTCGTCCCAGTTCCGGGCCAGGCCGTACCCGACGAAGGCCAGCGCGACCAGCGCCAGCAGCACGCGGAGCAGGCGGCTCGATCGCAGCCGGCCGAGCAGTCGGGTGAACATTGGCCAAGAGTACGACGTTGACGTTACTCGGCGGTAGGTTTCCGGCGCGCCGGTACTCTTGGGCACCGTTCGAGGCGGACGAGGAGCGGTGGACGACTGATGGCGGGCAGGACGAGCACGGAGCGGCAGGCGCAGCTCGAATACTCCGAGTTCCAGGCGGCGATGCTGGACGAGGCGAAGCGCCGCAGGAAGGCCGCGAAGATCGTGGCGGTTCTCGGCCACTTCCTCGGCCGGGACGAGAACATCCTGGAGGGCCTGACCGTCGCCGACATCGGCTGCTCGGCCGGGTTCATCGCCGACGAGCTGGCCGCCGCGGGCGCGGCCAGGACCTTCGGCGTCGACATCGACGTGCCCGGCCTGCGCAAGGCAGCCGCGCGCTTCGGGGAGCGGGTCGAGTTCGTCTGCGCCGACGGCACCGCGCTGCCCTTCCCCGACGGCTCGATCGACGTGCTGGTCTTCAACCACATCTACGAGCACGTGGTCGACCCCGATGCGATCATGGCCGAGATGCGCCGGGTGCTCGGCGACGACGGCGTGCTCTACCTGGGGCTGGGCAACCGGCTCGGGGTGATGGAGCCGCACTACAAGCTGCCGTTCCTGTCCTACCTGCCGCCCGCCCTGGCCGACCGCTACGTGCGCCTCTCCGGCCGGGCCGACAGCTACTACGAGCGCTACCGGACCCGCCGCGGCCTGCGGAGGATGGTCCGGGGGTTCCGGGTCTGGGACTACACCTTCCCGGTGCTCGCCACCCCGGCGGCCTTCGCCGGGTCGGAGCTGTTCCCGGGCGTGGTCGGCCGGGTGGCCGAGGGCGTGCTCTCCCGGCTGCCCCGCGCGGTGCTGCGCGCGCTGCTGCCGGTGGTGCCGACCTACCTGTGGATCGCGACCAAGAGCACCCGCCGGCCGGCCGGCCCCGGCCTGCCCCAGCCGCCCGACCCGGTCCGGGTCCTGTGAGCGCCGCCTCCCCCGGCCCCGCGGCCCCCGCCTCTCCGGACCCCGTCCCCGGACCTCCCGCGGGCCCGGTCCCGGCGCGCCCCTCTCCGGTCAGGCGGCTGGTCCGGCTCGCGTTCCTGCTGGTGGCCCTGGGGTTCGGGGCCTGGGCGGTGGCGAGCCAGTGGGAGGCCGTGCGGGCGGGGTTCGCCCGGCTGTCGTGGCCGTCGCTTGCGCTCTCGCTGGTCGCGGTGGTCGCCGCGCTGTGCGGCGGGATGATGACGTGGCGGGCGCTGCTGGCCGACCTCGGCTCGCCGCTGTCGCTCCGCCCGGCCGCCAGGGTCTTCTTCGTCGGCCAGCTCGGCAAATACATCCCCGGCTCGCTCTGGCCGGTCCTCGCCCAGATGGAGATGGGCCGCGAGCTGGGCGTCCCCCGGCCGCGCAGCGCGGCGGCGTTCTTCCTGACCATGCCGGTCCAGCTCGGCAGCGGGCTGCTGGTCTCCGCGGTGACGCTGCTGGCCGCGCTGCCCGGGGCCGCTGTGCCGTACGCGTGGATGTTCCTGCTGCTCCCGGTGCTCGGGGTGGCGTTCGAGCCGAGGGTGGTCAACGCCGTCATCGGGTTCGGGCTGCGGAAACTGGGCCGGGAGCCGCTGGAGCGCCCGCTCACCCGGCGCGGCATGCTCACCGCGCTGGGCTGGGCGCTGCTCGGCTGGACCGCGTACGGCCTGCACCTGGCCGCGGTCGTCTACGAGCTCGGCCCCTCGGGCCTGTCGACGGCCGTGTTCTCCGTCGGGGCCTTCGCCCTGTCGTGGTGCCTGGGGATCATGACGTTCGTCGTCCCCGCCGGGGCCGGGGTGCGCGAGGTGGCCATGGTGGCCGTGCTGGCGCCCGTCCTGGACCGCGGGTCCGCCATCGCGGCGGCGCTCTGCTCCCGGGTGGTGATCGTCCTGGGCGACCTGCTCTGCGCCGCCGCGGCCGGGCTGGCGGCGCGCCGTGCCGCCGACTCCGGAACCGATTCCGTTCGGCGAAAAGTCATGTGATTCAGACCACTCTGCGGGAGGCTGTGGCAATAGGGTGAAGTGGAGACGGGGGAGAACGGTTCCCCGTGGTCCTTGAGGGGAGCGACCTTCGTGACGCCTCGTGTGCTCGTCGACGCGGCCGCGGTGCCGGCCGATCGCGGTGCGCTGATCAGGTACGTCGACGGGCTCGTCGCAGCGCTCGACCGGGCCGGGGCCGATCTGGCCGTCGCCTGCCAGCGCGCCGACGCCGAGCGGTACGCCAGGCTGGCGCCCGGCGCCCGGATCATGTCCGGCCCTCCCTCGATCACCAACCGGGCCGCCCGGCTCGCCTGGGAGCAGAGCGGGCTCCCGCTCCTGGCCGAGCAGGCCGGCGCCCAGGTGATCCACGCCCCCTACTACTCGATCCCGCTCGGCTCCCGGCTGCCGATCGTGGTGACCGTGCACGACGTCACCTGGTTCACCGAGCCCTCGCAGCACAGCGCGGGCAAGGCGTCCTTCTTCAGGAACGCCACCCGCACCGCCGTACGGCGCGCCGCCCGGGTGGTCGTCCCCTCCAAGGCGACCAGGGACGAGCTGATCCGGGTGCTCGGCGCCGACCCGACCCGGATCGACGTCGCCTACCACGGGGTGGACCCGGCGCTGTTCCACCGCCCCTCCGAGCAGGAGCTCAAGCACGTGGCCGAGAGGCTCGGCCTGCACGGCACACCGTACGTCGCCTTCCTCGGCGCGCTGGAGCCCCGTAAGAACGTTCCCAACCTGATCCGCGGGTTCGCCGGCGCCGTGGCGGACCTCGCCGATCCGCCCGCGCTGGTGCTGGGCGGCGGCGTGCACGACGCCGACGTGGACGCGGCGGTCGACGAGGTCTCCCCGGCCGTGCGCGTGGTCCGCCCCGGCTACCTGCCCTTCGGCGACCTGTCCGGCTTCCTCGGCGGGGCGCTCGTGGTGGCCTATCCCTCGTGGGGGGAGGGCTTCGGACTGCCGGTCCTGGAGGCCATGGCCTGCGGCGCTCCGGTGCTCACCACGCAGCGCGCCTCGCTGCCCGAGGTGGGTGGCGACGCGGTCGCCTACACCGAGCCCGACGCCGACGCCATCGCCGCCGCGCTGCGGGCGCTGCTGGAGTCGGCGACACGCCGGGAGACCCTTTCCGCCGCCGGGATCGCCCGGGCCAGGGAGTTCACGTGGGAGACTTCAGCCGAAGCCCATCTGCTCTCGTATCAACGAGCTGTCGAATAGTGGGCTAACCTCACGGAGATGACGGAGACCTCTGTGCCGGAACTCGAGGCGATTCTTCTTGTCGGGGGGCAGGGGACGCGCTTGCGCCCGCTGACGCTCGGCACGCCCAAGCCGCTGCTTCCCACCGCAGGGGTTCCCTTCCTCGCCCACCAGCTCGCCCAGGCCCGCGCGGCCGGCGTCCGCCGCATCGTGTTCGCCACGTCCTACCGGGCCGAGATGTTCCGCGAGGCGTTCGGGGACGGCTCGCGGTTCGGGCTCACCCTCGAATACATGACCGAGGAGACCCCGCTCGGCACCGGCGGCGCGATCCGCAACGCCGCCGAGGCGCTGACCTGCGGCCCGGACGCGCCCGTGGTGGTGCTCAACGGCGACATCCTGTCCGGGCACGACATCGCCGACCAGGTCGCCTGGCACGTCGGCCGGGGCGCCGCCGTCACCCTGCACCTGACCGAGGTCGACGATCCCTCGCGCTTCGGCTGCGTGCCGACCGACGACGAGGGCCGGGTGACGGCCTTCCTGGAGAAGACCCCCAACCCGGTCACCAACCGGATCAACGCCGGCTGCTACGTCTTCACCCGTTCAGTCATCGACTCCATCCCGGAGGGCGAGGTCGTCTCGGTCGAGCGGGAGACCTTCCCCGGCCTGATCGAGGCCGGCGCCCTGGTGCTCGGTTACGCCGACGCCTCCTACTGGCTCGACGTCGGCACCCCGGCCGCCTTCGTCAAGGGCTCCCGCGACCTGGTCCTCGGGCGCCTGGCCTCACCCGCCCTGCCCGGCCCCGCCGGAGACCTCCTGGCGCTGCCCGGCGCGGTGATCTCCCCCGAGGCCAAGGTGGCCGAGGGGGCGACGGTGGGGGCCCGCGCGGTGGTCGAGGCCGGAGCCAAGGTCACCGGGAGCGTGCTGGGCGACGACTGCGTCATCGAGGCCGGGGCGATCGTGGCCGACTCGGTCGTCGGAACCGGGGCGCGCGTGGCTTCCGGCGCGGTCCTGCGCGACGCGGTGATCGGTGACGGCGCGGTGATCGGTCCCGGCAACGAGCTCCTCGCCGGCAGCCGCGTCTGGCCGGGCGTCGTGCTCCCCGAGTGCGCGGTCCGCTTCTCCAGCGACGTCTGAGCGCCGGGTGGATCTCCGGTACGGCACGGCGCCGTCGGCAGGACCGGAGGGCGCCAGACGGCCGGCCGTCAGAGAGCGGAGCTGGCGACCGGACGGGCCGCTGGACATCGCGCTCACCCTGCGCCCGTACCGGCGCGGGAACGGAGACCCCACCTGGCGCGCCACGCCCGACGGGGCGATCTGGCGGACCTGCCGGACCCCCGGCGGGCCGGGATCGCTCCGCATCTCCCGGCGCGACGGGGAGGTCCTGGGCTCGGCGTGGGGGCCGGGGGCGGAGTGGCTGCTGGAGACGCTGCCCGAACTGCTCGGCGCCGGCGACGACCTGTCGGGGTTCGCCCCCGGGCACGAGGCGGTGCGCCGGGCGGTCAGGCGGCACGAGGGGTTGCGGATCGGGCGCACCGCGCGGGTGCTGGAGGCTCTGGTGCCCGCCGTGCTGGAGCAGAAGGTCGTGATCGACGAGGCCCGGCGGGCGTGGCGGTGGCTGCTGGCCAGGTACGGCGAGCCCGCCCCGGGGCCGGTCCCCGAGGGCATGCGGGTCTTCCCCGAGCCCGAGGTGTGGCGATCGATCCCGTCGTGGGACTGGCACCGGGCCGGGGCGGAGGCCGTACGGGCCAGGACGATCGCCAACGCCGCCCGGCACGCGGCGAAGCTGGAGGCGGCGGGGGAGAGCGCGGAGCTGGACCGGCTGCTGCGGGCGCTGCCCGGCGTCGGGGTCTGGACCTCGGCGGAGGTGCGCCAGCGCTCGCACGGCGACCCCGACGCGCTCTCGGTGGGCGACTACCACCTGCCGTCGCTGGTCGGCTGGTCGCTGACCGGGCAGCGGACCGACGACGCCGGGATGCTCCGGCTGCTCGCCCCCTACCGGGGTCACCGTCACCGGGTCAGCAGGCTGCTGGCGCTGACCGGCCGTCGGCCCCCGGCCCGCGGTCCGCGGATGGCCCCGCGCGACTACCGTTCCTTCTGAGCCGGCCGTCCCCGCACGCTCGTTGCGGGCGCCGTGCTCCCGGCGGGGGGAATCCCGCCTCGTCGGCACCCGGATCGGCCACCGGACCCGGACCCGGGACCGATGCGGTGGCCGGAGCGCCGTAATGTGCGCTCATGAGCGTTAACCCCACCGACGCCGCGATGCGCAGGGCACTGGCCCGCGCCCGTGACGGCAAGACCCTCGACCAGGCCGAGGCCACCGTGCTGCTGCACGCCAGGGGAGAGGACCTGGACGTCCTGCTCGGCCACGCCGGGCGGGTCAGGGACGCGGGTCTGCAGGCCGCCGGGCGGCCCGGGACCATCACCTACAGCCGCAAGGTCTTCATCCCGCTGACCCGGCTCTGCCGGGACCGCTGCGGATACTGCACGTTCGCCACCGCACCGCACAAGCTCGACAGCGCGTTCCTCAGCCCGGACGAGGTCCTTGCGATCGCCCGGCAGGGCGCGGCGATGGGATGCAAGGAGGCGCTGTTCACGCTGGGCGACCGGCCGGAGGAGCGCTGGCACCAGGCCCGCGAGTGGCTGGATGCGCACGGCTACGACGACACGCTCTCCTACGTGCGCGCGATGGCGATCCGGGTCCTGGAGGAGACCGGGCTGCTGCCGCACCTCAACCCCGGAGTCATGACCTGGCGGGACCTGCAGCGCCTCAAGCCGGTCGCGCCGTCGATGGGCATGATGCTGGAGACGACCTCGCGCCGGCTGTTCGAGGAGAAGGGGCAGCCGCACCACGGCTCCCCGGACAAGGATCCCGCCGTGCGGCTGCGCGTCCTGGAGGACGCCGGGCGCTCCAACGTCCCCTTCACCAGCGGCATCCTGATCGGCATCGGCGAGACGATCGAGGACAGGGCCGAGTCGCTGTTCGCACTGCGGAAGGTGGCCCGCGAGTACGGCGGGCTCCAGGAGGTCATCGTCCAGAACTTCCGCGCCAAGCCGGACACCGCGATGCGCGGCATGCCCGACGCCGACCTGCAGGAGCTGGCCGCCACGATCGCGGTGGCCCGCCTGGTGCTGGGGCCGAAGGCCCGCCTGCAGGCCCCGCCGAACCTGGTCGAGTCCGAGTACGACCTGATGATCCGTGCCGGGATCGACGACTGGGGCGGGGTCTCCCCGCTCACCCCCGACCACGTCAACCCCGAGCGTCCCTGGCCGCAGATCGACGAGCTCGCCGCCCGCACCGCCGCCTCCGGGTTCACGCTGCGGGAGCGCCTTACGATCTACCCCGAGTACGTGCTCGCCGGGGAGCCCTGGCTCGACCCCCGCCTGAACGCCCACGTCGCCGCCCTCGCCGACCCGCGGACCGGCCTGGCCCGCGAGGACGCCGAGATCGTCGGCCGCCCCTGGCAGGAGCCCGACGGGGGCGTCAACGGGGGCGTCAACGGGGGCTGGGCCTCGCTCGGCCGCACCGACCTGCACACGGCGGTGGACGCCGAGGGGCGCTCCGCCGACCGCCGCGACGACTTCGACCACGTCTACGGCGACTGGGAGGCCCTGAAGGACCGCCTCCCAGTCGCTTCGGGGACCGGTGGGGGCATGTCGCGGCTGGGGGAGGCCGGTGAGGCGCTGCGCCGGGCGGAGAGCGACCCCGCCGGGCTGACCGAGGCGCAGGCCCTGACCCTGCTCGGGCTCGCCGGGGACGCGGACGGCGCGGGGGCGGACGACGCGGCCCTGGACGAGCTGTGCCGGATCGCCGACGGCCTGCGCCGGGAGGCGGTGGGGGACGACGTCACCTACGTGGTCAACCGGAACATCAACTTCACCAACGTCTGCTATACCGGCTGCCGGTTCTGCGCCTTCGCGCAGCGCCGCAGTGACGCCGACGCCTACACCCTCTCGCTCGACCAGGTCGCGGACCGGGCGCAGGAGGGCTGGCAGGCCGGGGCGACCGAGGTGTGCATGCAGGGCGGCATCCACCCCGACCTGCCCGGCACCGCCTACTTCGACATCGCCCGTGCGGTCAAGGCGCGCGTCCCGGAGATGCACGTCCACGCGTTCTCCCCGATGGAGGTCGTCAACGGCGCCAGCCGTACGAACCTGTCCGTCGAGGACTGGCTGACCGCCGCGAAGGAGGCGGGGGTGGACTCGCTGCCCGGCACCGCGGCGGAGATCCTCGACGACGACGTGCGCTGGGTGCTGACCAAGGGCAAGCTGCCCGCCGCCGAGTGGGTCGAGGTCATCACCACCGCCCACCGGCTGGGCATCCCGACCACGGCGACGATGATGTACGGCCACGTGGACACCCACGCCCACTGGGTCCGGCACATCCGGCTCATCCGCCGCATCCAGGAGGAGACCGGCGGGTTCACCGAGTTCGTGCCGCTGCCGTTCGTCCACCACAGCGCCCCCATCTACCTCGCCGGAATCGCGCGTCCCGGCCCGACCGCGCGGGAGAACCGGGCCGTGCACGCGCTGGCCCGCATCCTGCTGCACGGCGTGATCCCCAACATCCAGTGCTCCTGGGTGAAGCTCCGCGACGACCTGTGCCGCCAGGTGCTGCAGGGCGGGGTCAACGACCTGGGCGGCACGCTGATGGAGGAGACGATCAGCCGGATGGCCGGGTCGGAGAACGGCTCGTTCAAAACGATCAGCGACATCGCGGCGATGGTCGCCCCGACCGGGCGGCCGCTCCGGCAGCGGACCACCTCGTACGGCGTGCCGGACGGGGAACGGCTGGCCGCGGCCAGGGCGAGCGACGGAGTTTGTCAAAGTGTGCGTAACTTTGTGCCGCTAGATCGTCTATAACAAGTTCTATATGGACTTGCGCTCTGTGAGGGGTTCATTGGGACAATCATCACTCCCCTGACGAGAGGTCCAGCGTTGTCTTCCTCACCCGGTCGACACCGCGTGGCCGCCGGCGCCGAGAGGCGTCGCCGGCAGGCGCGCCAACGTCTCACGCTCACCGCGATCGCGCTGGCAGTGGCGCTGGCCGGGGCCGCGGTGCTGGCCGTGGACCGCGCGAACGGACCCTGCGGCGGCGATCCGATCCTGGTCGACGTCGCCGCCGCGGTGGACGTCGCACCGACCGTGATGGAGGCGGCCGGGCGGTTCAACGCCGCCAAGACCGAGGTCGAGGGGCGGTGCGTGCTGGTACAGGTTACGGAGCAGCCGCCTGCCACGGTGCTGCGCACGCTGATCGGCGGCACCGCGGGCGTGCTGGCGGCCCGCCCCGACGGCTGGATCTCCGACTCCTCCGCGTGGATCCGCCTCGCGCGCAAGCAGGGGGCCGAGGACCTGGCGGGGACCGAGACCGTGGTGGCCACCTCGCCCCTCGTCTTCGCCACCCGAAAGTCCCTCGCCGACCGTTTCGCGGTCGGCGAGACCGACATGAACTGGCGGATGGTCTTCCCCGCGACCACCCGGGGCCGGGTCAAGCCCAACGAGAACGAGCCCGACGTGGTCCGCGTCCCGGACCCGTCGCTCGCCGGGGCCGGCATCGCCACCGTGGCCGCCGCCCGGGACGTGGTGGGCACCGGGCCCGAAGCCGACCAGGCGCTCACCGCGTTCGTGCGCTGGGCCCAGGCGGGAGCGGCGCCCGACTACCGGAGCATGGTCGAGGCGGTGGACGAGCGCTCCTTCTGGCAGCGCCCGGTCGTGATCGTCCCGGAGCAGTCCGTGTGGTTCCACAACCGGCAGCCCTCCGCCGACCCGCTCGTCGCGCTCCACCCCCGCGAGGGGACCATCAACCTCGACTACCCCTACGTGGTCACCTCCGGTGACCCGGCCAAGGCGGGCGGGTCGCGGGCCTTCGCCGCCTGGCTCCGCTCCCCGGAGACCCAGGACGCGGTACGGCGGGCGGGCTTCCGCTCGGCCGACGGCAGCCAGGGTCCCTACTCGCCCGGACCGGAGATCCCCACCGTTTCGCCCCGCACCCGCCCCACCATCCTGCCCGCCAGGATCGACGAGGCGCTGGAGGCCTGGAGCAGGCTGGCCCCGCCGACCAACATCCTCGTCCTGGCCGACGTCTCCGAGCGCATGGCCGAGCAGATCAAGGGACAGAAGGGCAAGACCCGGCTCACCGTCGCGCTCGACGCCGCCCGGCTGGGCCTGCAGCTCTTCCCCGACTCGACCCACATGGGCATGTGGGAGTTCGCCGACGCCAAGGGCTCCGGCGACGACCAGCGGGAACGGGTGAAGATCGGCCCGATCACCGAGCCGGACGGCGGGCAGGTCATCCGCCGAAGCCGCCTGGAGGAGCTCACCCGGACCCTGCGCGCCGACCCCAAGAAGGGCAGCTCCCTGCACGACTCGATCCTCGCCGGGTTCCGCGAGGTGACCGGCGCCTACGACGAGCGGATGAACAACACCCTGCTGGTCATCACCGCGGGCAAGGACGACGGCAGGGGCCTGTCCGGCACGGAGCTGGTCGAGAAGCTCCGGCAGGAGTGGGACCCGGCCTATCCGGTGCAGATCGTCATCCTCGCCTTCGGCGACGACCTCGACCGCTCCCTCCTCTCCCAGGTCGTCTCGGCCACCAACGGATCGCTCCACGTCGCCCGGGAGCCCGGCGAGATCATCGACGTCTTCCTCTCCGCCCTGGCCCGCCGGCTGTGCCACCCCACCTGCCGCACGGCCTCGTAACCCGTCCGGCGGGTCACTGGTCGACGATCCACCTCCCGCACACGGACGGGCGGCCGTCGGCGGGGCGCATGCAGCCGCGGATGGCGTAGTGCCAGCTGTGGACGTAGTCGCTCTTGACGCGGTTGAACGGCCCGCACTGCTTCCAGCCGCCGGCGTAGGACTCGACCTGGTTGTCGGAGGGGTACCGGTGAGCGGGGCCCGTCGGCAGCGTGGATCGGCTGCGGTCGATCCAGATCTTGTCTCCGGGCCTGTGACCCCGTGTTTCGCAGAGCGGCTGGGACGGTTCGGGCACCGGGACCCGCGGTCCCGGTGCCCGGCCGTCAGCGGGTGACGATGAAGTCGGCGGCCTTCCTGGGGGCGCGGCTGCGGGGCGGGGCGGCGGGGTGGCCGACGGCGACGGCGCCCATCGGGTCCCACGTCGCGGGGAGGTCGAGGACCTCGCGGACCACGTCACGGCAGAACATGGTGGAGGAGACCCACGCCGAGCCGAGGCCCTCCACCGCGAGCTGGACCAGGAAGTTCTGCACGCCCGCGCCGGTGGCGACCACGAACATCTCCCGCTCGGCGGCGTTGCGGCGCTCGTCGCGGTAGGTGTGCGAGCCCTCCATGACCAGGCACGGGACCGCCAGGTACGGGGCGTCCCGCAGCACGTCGCCGCGCTTGATCCGCCTGGCGATCGACTCCTCGGAGAAGCCGTCCCCGCGCAGGTCGGCGATCCACGCCTCGCGCATGGCGTCGAGCAGCTTCTCCCGGACCTCCGCCGACTCCAGCAGCACGAACCGCCACGGCGTCGTGTGGTGCGGGGCGGGCGCCGCGATCGCGGCGTCCACCGCGCGGCGGACCCTCGCGCCGTCGACCGGCTCGGAGGAGAACTCCCGGATGGTACGGCGGGCGAAGAGCACGTCGCGGGAGCCGTACCGGAACATGTCCTCCTCCGACGGGCGGATCATCTCGCCGACGCCCGGGCCGTCCTCCTCCGCGGTGGCACCGGCCAGGCCGCGGACGACCGCCACCGGGGTGCCGGCGAGCTTGCCCTTGACGAGGTCACCGGCGGCGGCGAGCTCGTCGGCGACCGCGGTCAGGGTGACCTCCAGCGCGTTGCCGTGCCCGTCGCGGCCACCCCGGTAGTCGAGCATCGGCGGCACTCCGGCGACGCCGACGGCCAGGTCGGTCTGGCCGTTGCGCCAGGGGCGGCCGAAGGTGTCGGAGACGACCACGCCGACCGAGACGCCGAGCCGCTCCCGCAGGCCCGCACGCAGGGCCCTGGCGGAGGCGTCGGGGTCGGCGGGCAGCAGCACGACGGTGCCCGGCTCGGTGTTGGAGGCGTCCACCCCGGCGGCGGCCATGACGAAGCCGTGGGACGTCTGCGCGATCACGGTCTCGCCCCGCCGGGCGACGACGCGCACGGTCTCGTCCTCGATCGCCTCGGCGCGGCCGGTGGCCCGGCGGACCCGGCCCTCGGCCTTGCTCACGATTTTGGAGGTGACCACGAGGATGTCGCCGTCGCGCAGGCCGGGGCAGGCCGCGGCGACCAGCGCGGCGAGGTCGTCGCCCTCGCGCACCTCGGGGATGCCGCCGGCCGCGAAGACCTCGATGCGGGCCTCGGCGGGGGCGTCCGACCCCGGGTTCGGGATCCCGCTCACCGTGCGTCCTCCGTGCCCGCGAGCTCGGCGGCCAGGCCGAGGGCGGCGCGCGCGATGGCGGCGGCCGCCTCCACGTCGTGCATGATCAGCGGGCGGCCCCGGACCTGGACGCCGTCCAGGCTCACCCCGGCGTCCTCCTCGGCGACCAGCCAGCCGTTCACCAGCGGCGACCCGTACAGCTCCAGGACGGCCTGGGCGGTGGTCTCCACCCCGATCGCGGCCAGGCAGGCGTCGGCCATGCCGCGCACCGGGGCGCCGCCGACGATGGGGGAGACGCCGACGACGGTCTTGCCCTCGAGGGCCTCGCGGATGCCCTTGATCTGCAGGATCGTGCCGATGCTGACCACCGGGTTGGACGGAGGCATGATCACGGCGTCGGCCTCGGCGATGGCCTGGAGCACGCCGGGGGCGGGCCGGGCCTCGTCGGCGCCGACCAGGATGATCTGCTCGGCCGGGATCGAGGCGCGCAGGCGGACCCACCACTCCTGGAAGTGCACGGCCCGACGGCCCCGATCGTCGGTGATCACGACGTGGGTCTCGGTCCGGTCGTCGCTCATCGGGATCAGCCGCACGCCCGGCTGCCAGCGGGCGCACAACGCCTCGGTCACCTGGGAGAGGGGGTATCCGGCGTCGAGCATCTGGGTGCGCACGATGTGGGTGGCGAAGTCGCGGTCGCCCAGACCGAACCACTGCGGCTCGACGCCGTAGGCGGCGAGCTCCTCCTTGACGGTGTGGGTCTCCTTGTCGCGGCCCCAGCCCTGCTCCTCGTTGATGCCGCCGCCGAGGGTGTACATCACCGTGTCGAGGTCGGGACAGACCCGCAGGCCGTACAGGGTGATGTCGTCACCGGTGTTGCCGATGACGGTGATCTCGGCGTCGGGGGCCGCGGCGCGGAGGCCGCGCAGGAAACGGGCGCCGCCGATGCCGCCGGCGAGGGACACGATGCGCATGACGACCAGTCTCCCACCACCGGGCGACAGGGCTGTTCGAAGGGGAGCCGACGGGACGGGACGATCTTTCCGTGATCGTTACCTGAGCCTTCTGAGCAGGCAGAGCCCGCTCAGAACGTGTCCGAAGTGTTCATTAATCGTGGTTGATGAGACACTTACGAGATTCATGTGCTTCCTGGGTCCACCGACAGCAAAGTCGGCCATGTGCAAAACTTGGCCCGGGTTTACCCGAGGACCCTATGGGGGTAGTTGTGATCAATGTCGAGGCCGGACGACTTCGAGAGCCGGCCGCATGGCTCATGGTCGCCACGGCGTCCGGAAGCGTTCTCGTCGGCATCGAGCGGCTGCTCTTCGGCGGGTCGTCATTCGGTGAGGCGTCCTTCGCCGTCCGCGCGGCCGGCTATCTGTCGAACCTGACCTCGCCGGTGACCGTCGCCCTGCTGGTCGGGGCGGTGCTGCTGGCCGGCGACCTCGGCCCGGCGATCCGCCGGCTGAAGCCGATGGTCTACGTGGCGGTGGGCACGCTCGGGCTCGCGGTGCTCTTCGGCGTGATCGGCCTGCTGGGCGGGGTGTTCACCGGCGCGACGGACTTCCTGGAGAAGGTGGAGTTCCTCCTCGTCCACGTCCCGCTCCTCGGGCTGACCGCCCTCGCCCTGCTGTACCTGCTGCCGAAGGCCATGCCGGCCGCGCCCCGGGCGGGCGGCTTCCACTCCGCCCCGGAGGTCGGCGGATCCGTGGGGTTCCGCCCCGACGGCGGCCTGGGCGGGAACCCGCAGCACTACCAGCCCTCCTCCGCGCCCGCCCCGGCGCCGCAGGCCCCGTTCCAGGCCCCCCAGCCCCAGGAGCAGGCGCCCTACGCGCCGCAGGGCCAGGCGCAGGCGCCCTACGCGCCGCAGGGCCAGGCGCAGGGTGCCGCCGCCTTCCAGCAGGAGCCTCCGGCCTTCCCGCAGGGCAACCCGGCCCCGGCCTTCCACCAGGAGCCCGCGGCTCCCGCCTTCCAGCAGGAGGCCCCCGGTGCGCCGTACGGCCAGCCGGCGCTCCCGCCCGCGCCGGGACACGCCGAGCCGTACGGCCGGCAGCCGGGCAGCGGCTTCGCCTCCCAGGAGAACGCCTACGCCCCCCGGCCGGACGACGTCTACGCCGCCCCGGCCTTCCCGGCCCAGGACTCCTCGTACGGCGCCTCCGCCGAGGGCCCGTCCTACGGCGCCCAGCACTCCGGCTACGGCCAGGCACCGGCGCAGCCGGAACCGCAGGTCTACACCCCGAGCCCGTACGTCGCGGCGGACGTCCAGCCCCCGGCCCCGGCCACGTCGTACGAGCCGCCGATGAGCGCCTACGATCCGCCGGCCCCGGCCTACTCCGCCCCGGCCGAGCAGCAGGGGTACGGCGAGCAGCAGCCGTCCTACACGCCGTCGCCGACCGACCCCCAGCTCTCCTCCTACGGCCAGCAGTCGGGGCCCTCGTTCTCCTCCTACGGTCAGCAGGACTCTCAGTCCTACGGTCAGCAGGATTCCCAGTCCTACGGTCAGCAGGATTCCCAGTCCTACGGTCAGCAGGATTCCCAGTCCTACGGTCAGCAGGATTCCCAGTCCTACGGTCAGCAGGATTCCCAGTCCTACGGTCAGCAGGACTCCCAGTTCCCGGCCTACACCCCCGCGCAGACGGAACCCCAGCTCCCCTCGTACGGCCAGCAGCCGGACTCGCTCCCGTCGTACGCGCAGGCCCAGCCCGAGCAGCAGGTCCCGTTCTACGAGCCGCAGGTTCCCGCCGCCCAGCCGTACACCCCCGCCGACAGCCAGCCGCGCCTGCCCTTCGACGGCCAGGACCGGTCCTCCTTCCCGCAGCCGCCGGAGAACTACGGCCAGCCTCTGACCGGCTACTCCGGCGCGGAGTTCGCCCGGCAGAACGAGCCGGAGCCGCACTACCCGGCGCCGGACCCGGTGGACGCCCGTTCCCAGCAGATCGCCCACGCCTACCAGCAGGCGGAGAACTACCAGCAGCAGTCCCAGGGCGCCGAGCCTCCGCTGCGGGTGCCGGAGTACACCGCCTCCCAGACGGGCGGCTACGACCAGGGCGGCTATGACCAGGGCGGCTACGACTCCTCCTTCGGGCACCCGCAGACGTCGCAAAGCGGGCCGTCCTGGGAGACACCGCCCGCCGAGGCGACGCTCCGCTTCGACCCGAGCGCCTACCAGGGTGACCCGCTGAGCGGGCCGGCCCCTGCCGCGCCTGCCGCCCCCGCTTCCCCGACCTGGGATTCCCAGCCCATCGACCCCACGGCGATCTACACGCCGGAGCGTTCGGGTCAGGCAATGGCAGAGGAAAACGGGGATAGAGAAAGGGTGGGCCCCGGTCAGGATCAGAACACGTCCTGGTACGGTTCCGACCGAAGAGAGCACTGAACACCCCAGGCGATCGTCACGATCGCCTAGGAGATCGCCGCCATCGCAGGCAGGAGCCTGTATACCGGGGAGGGCAGGTCTTTCCCCGGATACCGGCATGCCGCTTGACGTCACACCAGGCGCACGCGTGTAATTACAAGCGTGTTGTTACGCCTCTCTCCGGGAGGGTAAGGGGGAGGCGTCCATAAGGGGGGCTCCATTGCGGGCGGGCGGCAGGGAGGTGTGCAGTGGCCGACCTGGTCATCGCACAGGACAGCATCGCTGAAGAGCAGCTTGGCTGGCAGGAACGCGCGCTGTGCGCGCAGACCGATCCGGAGGCGTTCTTCCCTGAAAAGGGAGGATCCACTCGGGAGGCCAAGAAGGTGTGCCGGTCCTGTGAGGTGCGTGCGGAGTGTCTTGAGTACGCACTTGAACATGACGAGAGGTTCGGCATATGGGGAGGGCTGTCCGAGCGGGAACGCCGCCGGATCAAGCGCCAGGCCGTCTGAGACGGCGTGCCGGGAGTGTGAAGGACATCTCAGGCGCCCTGCGGGGCGCTCGGTGATATCTCGATGAGGTCACGCGGCCGACGGCCGCGTGGCCTTTTTCCGTTGGGGGTTTCGTTCAAGGGACATGGCCGGATATAAGGTGCCGTATCGTAGTCGCCCTGATCGCCCCCCTCTGAACTCCGGGACGCATGTCCAGCACCGACCCCCGCCACCCTCGCCACACCGTCACCGCGATCGTGGTCTCCCATGACGGAGCCCGCTGGCTGGGAGAGACGCTCGACGCGCTGCTCCGGCAGACCCGTCCGGTGGACCGGGTCGTCGGGGCGGACAACGGCAGCCGTGACGGCAGCGCCGCGCTGCTGAAGGACGCGCTCGGCCCCAACGCCGTGCTCACGCTGCCCCGGTCCACGGGCTTCGGCGAGGCCGTCGCCGAGGTGCTGGCACGGCTGGAGCCGGTCGGGGGGCGGGAGTGGATCTGGCTGCTCCACGACGACTGCGCGCCGGACGCGCGGGCCCTGGAGACCCTGCTGCGGGCCGCCGACCAGGACCCGAAGGCCGGGGTGCTCGGCCCCAAGCTCCGCGACTGGCTGGACCGGCGGCTCCTGCTGGAGGTCGGCGTCACCGTCGACCGGACGGGCCGCAGGGACACCGGGCTGGAGCCCCGCGAGTTCGACCAGGGGCAGTACGACGGCGTCCGGGACGTGCTCTCGGTCTCCACCGCCGGGATGCTGATCCGCCGCGATGTCTGGGACGAGATGGGCGGGCTCGACCCCTTCCTGCCGATCTTCCGGGACGACCTGGACCTGTGCTGGCGGGTCAGGGCCGCCGGGCACCGGGTGCAGAACGTCACCCGGGCGGTCGCCTGGCACGCCGAAGCCGCCTCGCGGCGACGGCGCCGCATCACCGTCAGCGGCGACCACCCCCGCAGGCTGGACCGCCGCAACGCCATCTTCGTGGTCCTGGCGAACCTGCCGTTCTGGCCCCTGGTGCGGGCGCTGCTGCGCAACGTCGCCGGGTCGTCCTTCCGCGCCCTCCTGTTCCTGCTGGCCAAGCAGCCCGCCAACGCGCTGGACGAGATCGTCGCGCTCGGCTCGATCCTCGTCCACCCGATACGGATGATCAGGGCCCGCAGGGCCCGGGCCGCGGGCAGGAGGCAGCACTACGCCGCGATCGAACGGCTTCTCACCCCGCCGGGCGCGGGCTACCGGCGGCTGGCCGACCGGGTCCAGAGCTATCTGGCGGGCTCCGGGTTCGTGGAGTCCGCCGGACGGCACCACGCCGGAGGGGCCGCGGGGGAGGACGACGGGGACGAGCTGCTCACCGACGACGCCGGGATGATGCGGCGCGTCTTCGGCAACCCGGGCGTGCTGCTCTTCCTGGCCCTCGCGCTGATCACGCTGATCGCCGAGCGCGGCCTGGTCGGCGGGGCCCGGCTGGGCGGCGGCGCGCTGGTCCCGGTGATCGGCGGCTCGGCGGACCTGTGGGCCCTCTACACCGAGGGCTACCACCAGGGCGGCCTGGGCAGCGACGGCTGGGCCCCGCCGTACGTGGCGGTGCTGGCCGCGCTCTCCTCGCTGCTGTTCGGCAAGACCTGGCTGGCCGTCTCCGTGCTGCTGCTCGGCTGCGTCCCGCTGGCCGGCTTCTCCGCCTACGCGGCGACCCGGTCGATGATCCCCGGCCGGTGGACCCGCGTCTGGCTGGCCTCCTCCTACGCGCTGCTCCCGGTCGCCACCGGGGCGGTCGCCGCCGGGCGGCTCGGCACCGCCGTGGTCTTCGTCCTGCTGCCCGTCTACGCGGCCCTGGCCACCGCCGTGCTCACCGCCGAGCACCGCCGGGCCCGCCGCGCCGCCTGGGCCCTCGGCCTCGCTCTGGCGATCGGTACGGCCTTCGCCCCGCTCGTCTACCCGCTCACCCTGCTCCTCGGGGCGCTGGCGGCGCTGGCCTTCCCCCGCCGGGGCGTCGGCGTCTCGGTGACGATCGCGTTCGGCGTGCCGGTGGCGCTGCTGCTGCCCTGGCTGGCCGAGGTGGTCGCCGACCCGGGCCGGCTGCTGCTGGAGGCGGGGCTTCACCGGCCCGACCTGGTCGATCCGGCGCTGCCCGCCGAGTCCCTGCTGCTGCTGAGTCCCGGCGGACCCGGCATGCCGCCGCTCTGGGTGACCGGCGGCCTCATCGCCGCGTGCCTGGCGGCGCTGCTCATGCGCCGCAACCGGATGGTCATCGCGATCGGCTGGGGCGTCGCCCTCTTCGGGGTGCTGGTGGCCATCCTGGTCAGCCGTACCCCGGTCACCTCGATCAACGGCGACACCGAGGCTCCGGCCTGGCCGGGCGTGCCGCTGGCCTTCGCCGCCACCGGGATGCTGGTGGTCGCCGCGCTCACCGCCGACCGGATCGTCGAGTTCCGCGCCGCCGGAGGGCTGCGCCGGATCGCCGCGCTGCTGGTCGCGGTGGTCGCCTTCTCCACGCCGCTGCTCGCGGCCGGCATGTGGGTCACCGAGGGCGTCACCGGCCCGATCAGCGGGAACGTGCGCGACGTGATACCCGCGCTGGCCGCCGACGGCGCCCGAGACGGCCGGCGGATCCTGCTCCTGCGCTCCGAGGACGGCGGAGCCGGGGGACTGACCTTCACCGTGCTGAGCGGCCGTACCCCGGTGATCGGCGAGACCGACATCCCCTCCCCGGCCGGGCCCCGCGACCGGGTCGGCGTCGCCGCGGCGGGGCTGGCCTCCGGCCGCGGCGGCGACGACGCCCGCGTGCTGGCCGCGCACGGCGTGAGGTTCGTGGTGGTGGTCAATCCGGTGAGCCCGGAGGTCGGCCGCGCCCTGGACTCCCAGCCCGCGCTGGCCAGGATGAGCCTGTCCCGGCGGCTCGGCGTCTGGCGGCTGACCCAGCCGGTCGCGACGCCTCCGCTCCCGCAGGGAGATCCCTGGCGCTCCCGCTGGCTGTGGATCCAGGGGCTGCTCGTGCTGCTGGTGGCGGTCCTGGCCGCGCCGGGCTCGCGGGCCGCCGACCGCGAGATCGTCCCGCAGGAACTCCCCCAGACCGCGAGGGAGATGGCGACCCGGTGAAGTCCCTGATCGAGAACCGGTTCAGCCTGCTCGTCCTGGTGCTGGTCGCCCTGTCCGCCCTGTACGGCGTGGCGTCCGCGACCCGGCCCGCCCCGGCCGCCGGGCAGGCTCCCGGCCCCAGGAAGGTGCCCGTCGCCTCCGTGACGACCGTCTGCCCCGCCCCCGCCGGGGCCCAGGTGGGCGTCGTCACCCCGCCGGGCGGCGAGGCCGCGGGCACCGGCGCCACGACGGTCGCCGCCGAGGAGAAGGTCCTGGGCACCGTGGACGCGCCGGGACGACCCTGGTACGAGGAGGTCCCGGACAAGACCGGCCCGGTGACGGTGACCGCCGCAGGGAGCGGCGCGGCGGGCCTGGAGTCGGCCCAGACCCGCAGGGAGACGTCCGGCGGGCAGCGGGGCCTGGCCGGGATCCGGTGCGTGGAGCCGGCCGCGAGCACCTGGCTGGTCGGCCCCGGACCGGCCGCGGCCGACGTCACCCTCCACCTGGCCAACGCCGACCTCGCCCCGGCCGTCGTGGAGGTGCTGGTCTACTCCGGCGAGGGGCCGGTGACCGATGACACCGGAGGCACCCTCATCCTCGAACCCGGCCGCAGCCGTACGGTGAACCTCAAGGACCTGGCCCCGTCGTCGCTCGTCATGGCGGTCGAGGTGCGCACCCTCTCCGGAAGGGTCACCGCCGCGGCCCGAGCGATCATGAACGGCGGGCGGGGCGTCGACTGGCTGCCGGTCTCCGCGCCCCCGGCCACCCGCGTCGTGGTGCCGGGCGTCCCCGGCGGCGGCGGCAGGCGCGAGCTGCTGGTCGCCTCTCCCGCCGAGGTCGACACCCTGGTGGAGGTCAGGGCGCTGACCCCGGACGGGACCTACGCGCTCAAGGGCAGCGAGCTGGTCGACGTGCCCGCCGGGTCCGTCGCCGCGGTCGACCTGTCCACCGGCATCGCCGGCCAGCCCGCCACCCTCGTGCTCACCTCCGAGACGCCGATCGTGGCCGGGCTGGTCGTCACCGGGACGGGGAAGAAGCCCGACGTGGCCTTCACCGCCGGGGCCGCCCCGATCGACCTGGGAAGCGTCGTCGCCGACAACCGCACCGGCGGGAAGAGGAGCTCCCGGCTGCTGCTGGCCGCGCCGGAGACCGCGGGGAAGGTGAGCGTCCAGGTGCTGCCGCGCTCGGGCGAGGCGCTCGAGCCGTTCGAGCTGAGCATCGCCGCCGCCCGGGTCAAGGAGGTCAAGCTGCCCGGGACGGACGGCGCCTTCGCTGTGGTGGTGCTGCCGCTGCCGGGCTCGGGGCCGGTGTACGGCGGGCGGGTGATGGACGAGAAGCTCAAGGACGGGCTCGCGCTGACCGTCCAGCCGCTGGCGGCCGCCCGCATGTGGGCGCTGATCCCGCCGGTGACGGAGTCGGCCTCGATCGTCCTGCCCTGAGCGGGATCCGCCCCGGCCGGATCAGTCGCGCTCGCCGTAGCCCGGGTCCACGGCCTCGGGTGAGAGCCCCAGGAGCCCGGCGACCTGCTCCACCACGGTGTCGTGGACCATCGCGCCGAGCTGGTCGCGGTCGTGGGCCCGCGCCTCCAGCGGGCGGCGGTAGACGATGACGACCGCGGGGTGGTCGTCGGCGGCGGGCTCGGCCCGGCCGAACGGGATCGGCTCGCCGGTGAGCAGCCCGGGGCCGTCACCCAGATCGTCGGCGGGCGGCACCTCCTCCACCGCGAACTCCACGGCCGCGAGCTGCCGGCCCCAGCGGGGCCTGAGCCGGTCCACGGCGTCCAGGACGAGGTCGTCGAAGCGCTCGCTCCGGGCCTTGGCGATCGGCACGTGGGAAGGGGCCAGCGGGCCGCGCATGCCGCGGCCGTGGCGGTCGCGCCTGCGTGGGGGGCGGGGTCTTCTGGGTGCCGGACTCACGGGCCAAGCTTAGACGTCCGTCCCGGGGGCAGGGAGGGGCGGGCGCAAGCCTGTACAGGCGGGTGGAAGCCGTGACACGTGTCCGAATTGTGGCGACACGCTCGTTAAGAGTGCTCAGATAGTGGCGCCCCGGACGCTTACCGGATACGGTCACCACCGTGAGCCCCGTCCGCCGCTGTTCCCGCACCGCGTGCAGTCAGCCTGCCGTTTTCACGCTCACGTACGTCTACGCCGATTCGACCGCTGTTCTCGGGCCCTTGGCTACGTACGCAGAGCCGCACTGCTACGACCTGTGTGCCGAGCATGCCGAGCGTCTGACGGCACCGCGCGGCTGGGAGGTGGTCCGCCTTCCCACCGACGGCGCCTCGCCGAGCACGGACGACCTGGAGGCCCTCGCCAACGCGGTACGCGAGGCCGCCCGGCCCGCACCGGCGGGCGGCGCCGAACCGGTCGGCCAGGCGGTCGAGGTGGGGCGGCGCGGACATCTGCGGGTGCTCCGCTCGGCTCAGCCCCAGCGCGACCGCTGACCCCCTAGGCTTGGGATCCAGCAGAGACGACACAGGGGGCGAAGCTGGAGTGGGCGACCTCGCCAAGATCTTCAAAGCGTACGATGTGCGCGGCGTCGTGCCGGACGAGTTCGACGAGGACGCCGCCGAGGCCGTCGGCGCGGCCTTCGTGGAGGTGATCGGGGCGGACAGGCTCGTGCTCGCCCACGACATGCGCTCCTCGTCCGGGCCGCTGGCCGCGGCCTTCGCCCGGGGGGCGACCTCGCGGGGCGCCGACGTGGTCCACGCCGGCCTGGGCTCCACCGACCTGCTCTACTACGCGAGCGGCAGCCTCGGGCTGCCCGGTGTGATGTTCACCGCCAGCCACAACCCGGCGCGCTACAACGGGATGAAGATGTGCCGCGCGGGCGCCGTGCCGATCGGCGGCGACACCGGGCTCACCGAGATCCGCGACCGGGCCGCCGAGATCCTCAAGGACGGGGCGGCCGGGCCGGGGGGCGGCACGGTCACCGGCCAGGACGTGCTGGCGGGCTACGCCCGGCACCTGCGCACGCTGGTGGACCTGACCGGCATCCGCCCGCTGAAGGTCGTCGTCGACGCGGGCAACGGGATGGCCGGGCACACGGTCCCCGAGGTGTTCGGCCAGGAGCCGAAGCTGCCCGTCGAGCTGGTCCCGCTCTACTTCGAGCTGGACGGCACCTTCCCCAACCACGAGGCCAACCCGATCGAGCCGGAGAACCTGCGTGACCTGCAGAAGGCCGTGATCGACACCGGTGCCGACCTCGGCCTGGCCTTCGACGGCGACGCCGACCGCTGCTGGGTGGTCGACGAGCGCGGCGAGTCGGTCTCGCCGTCCACGATCACCGCCCTGGTCGCCGCCCGCGAGCTGGTCAAGCACCCCGGCTCCGTGATCATCCACAACCTGATCACCTCGCAGGGCGTCCCGGAGATCGTCGCCGAGCGCGGCGGGACACCGGTCCGGACCCGGGTGGGCCACTCCTTCATCAAGGCGGAGATGGCCAGGACCGGCGCGGTCTTCGGCGGCGAGCACTCCGCCCACTACTACTTCCGCGACTTCTGGTTCGCCGACTCCGGCATGCTGGCCGCGCTGCACGTGCTGGCCGCCCTGGGGGAGCAGGACCGGCCGCTCTCGGAGGTCCTGGCCGACTACGCCCGCTACACCGCCTCCGGCGAGATCAACAGCACCGTCGCCGACCAGGCCGCCGCGACGGCCCGCGTCCGCGAGACCTTCGCCGGGCGCGACGGCGTCACCTTCGACGAGCTGGACGGCATGACCGTGTCCGGTCCCGGATGGTGGTTCAATCTTCGTCCGTCCAACACCGAGCCGCTGCTCCGGCTGAACGCCGAGGCGGCCGACGAGATTCAGATGGCAGCGATCAGGGACGAAGTCCTGGCTGCCGTGAGGAGCTGACCGAGTGAAGATCGACGACTGGCTGCTGGAGATCCTGGCCTGTCCGAGCTGCAAGTCCCCGCTGCGCGCCGAGTCCGAGGCGGATGAGCTGGCCTGCACCTCCGCCGCGTGCGGGCTGGTCTACCCGGTCCGCGACGACATCCCGGTCCTGCTGGTCGACGAGGCGCGCAAGCCGTGAACTGGGACGCCGACCGGCTCGATGACCTCAAGCTGCTGGAGGAGGCCGACCCGGAAGGCATGCTGCGCGCGGTGGCCGCCTCGGCGGCCCAGATCCGCACCTCCTACCGGGCGGCCCGCGAGGCGGGCGTGCCGGCGTTGGCCGGGGACGGCCGTCCCCGGGCCATCGTGGTCGCGGGGATGGGCGGGTCCGGCATCGCCGGCGACGTCCTCGAGGCGGTGTGCGGCAACGGCGCCCCGCTGCCGATCGTGACCGTGCGCTCCTACCGGCTGCCCGGCTGGGTCGGGGCGACCGACCTGGTCATCGCGGTCTCCTGCTCGGGCAACACCGAGGAGACGCTCGCGGTGGCGGCCGAGGCGGTGCGCCGGGGCTGCAACCTGCTCGCCGTGGGCGCCGCGGGCTCGTCGCTGGAGGACATCGCCCGGCAGGCGGGGGCCGTGTTCGTGCCCATCGCCGCAGGAGGGCAGCCGCGTGCCGGGGTCTGGGCGCTCTCGGTCCCGCTCATCGTCGCCGCGGCCGGGCTCGGCCTGGTCGAGGCGGACGAGGAGGTGTTCGAGGCGGCGGCCGGGAGGCTGGAGGAGATCTCGCACCGCTGCCGTCCGGCGAGCGAGACGTTCATCAACCCCGGCAAGTCGCTGGCCATGGAGCTGGCCGGGACGGTGCCGATGATCTGGGCCTCCTCCCGGCCGGCCGCGGTCGCCGCCTACCGGTGGGCCTGCCAGCTCAACGAGAACGCCAAGTATCCGGCGATCTGGGGCGAGATCCCGGAGGTCAGCCACAACCAGGTGGTCGCCTTCGACGGCCCGCTGGCCGAGCGGGACATCTTCGCCGAAGAGGCCGGCAGGACGCTGCGGCTGTTCGTGCTGCGCGACGTGGACGAGCACCCGCAGGTGGCTCGCCGGCGCGAGGCGTCCGTGCGGATGGCGCAGGACCGGGGCGTGCCGGTCACCGAGGTCGCCGCGGAGGGCCTGCACCCGCTGGAGCGGCTGGCCACGCTGATCGGGCTCGGCGACTACGCGAGTACGTACCTCGCGCTGGGGTACGGCATCGATCCGACCCCGGTGTCGGCGATCAACGAACTCAAGGCGAGAATCTCCTAATAGGATTCTGTCTTGATTTTTCCGGAATTGACTGAGTGGAGGCTGCCGTGAGCGCGAGCGGCGGTACAAAGGCGATCGTCGCGGCACTGGCCGCCAACCTGTCGATCGCGGCGGCCAAGTTCGTCGCGTTCGCTTTCACCGGCTCGTCGGCCATGCTCGCGGAGGGCATCCACTCCGTGGCCGACTCGGGCAACCAGGCGCTGCTGCTGCTCGGCGGCAAGCGGGCCGCTCGGGAGCGCACCCCCGAGCACCCCTTCGGCTACGGCCGGGAACGCTACTTCTACGCGTTCGTGGTGGCGGTCGTGCTGTTCACGATCGGCGCGCTGTTCTCCATCTATGAGGGCATCCACAAGCTCGGCAGTAAGGAACCGCTCGACAGGCCGGAGTGGGCGTTCGGCGTGCTGATCTTCGCGATCATCGCCGAGACGTTCTCCTTCCGCACCGCGATCAAGGAGTCGAACGCGGTCCGCGGCGACCAGTCCTGGATCTCGTTCATCCGCCGCTCCAAGTCCCCCGAGCTGCCGGTCATCGTCCTGGAGGACCTCGGCGCGCTGCTCGGCCTGATCTTCGCGCTCTTCGGCGTGACGATGGCCGTGGTCACCGGCGACCCCGTCTGGGACGCCATCGGCACCCTGATGATCGGCGCCCTGCTCGGGATCATCGCGATCATCCTGGCGATCGAGACCAAGTCGCTGCTGATCGGCGAGGGCGCCGGCCCCGAGGTCGAGAAGCAGATCTGCGCCGCGCTGCAGGGTTCGCCCGAGGTCAGCAAGGTCATCCACATGCGCACCCTGCACCTGGGCCCGGAGGAGATCCTGGTCGCCGCCAAGATCGCGGTGCAGCATGACGACACCGCCGCCGACGTGGCCCGCGGCATCGACGAGGCCGAGCGCCGCGTCCGCGCCGCCGTCCCCGAGGCCCGCGTCATCTACCTGGAGCCCGACCTCTACCGCGAGACCGCCGCTTCCAACGGCGGCGCCCCCTCCGGGACCGCCTGACCCCGCTCGGCACCGCCGCACGCCGTACCGCCCCGGAGAGGGTTTCTCCTCCCTCCGACCGGGGCGGTTCCGCGTCCGGAGGCCGGGTCCATCAGGGCACGGCCAAGGCCGTGTCCGGCCGCCTCAGGACTGCGGCACGACCAGGCCGGTCTCGTAGGCGTGGATCACGGCCTGGGTGCGGTCGCGCAGGCCGAGCTTGGCCAGCAGGGCGACGTCCGGACGGGTGTCCCGGGCCAGCAGCACGGCCTGCGCGCCGTCCGGGGCGGTGCCCACCACGGTGAGGTCCGGCTGGGCGTCGAGCACCGCCGCGAACCCGCGCAGCACGATCGGCTGGTCGTCGGCCACGAGAACGCGGACCGGATCGCCGCAGGACCGGGGTCCGGGCGCCGCGGAGGTCTGCGAGGGCTCCGGGGAGGCCGTTCCGGGTCCGGCCGGCAGGCGGTCCCCGACGGCCATTCGAGGGGGAGTCCCGTCTGGATCAGGAAGCCGCCGTTCGGGCCCGCCCCGGCGGTGAACCAGCCGCCGAACGCGAGCGCCCGCTCGCGCATCCCGACCAGTCCGTGCCCGCCGGCGTCCTCTCCGGACGGGCCCGGGCCGTCGTCGGCGATCCGCAGGACCAGCAGGTTCGGCCGGTAGGCGAGCTCGATGGAGACCCGGGCCCCCGGCGCGTGAACGCGGGCGTTGGTGAGCGCCTCCTGGACGATCCGGTAGGCCGAGACGTCCACGGCCTGCGGCACCTGGACCCGCTCGCCGACCACGTCCAGGTCGACCTCGCCGTCGTGCTGCCCGATCAGCTCGGGAGCCGTGCCAGCCCCGGTTGCGGCGCGGTCTCCGGCGCGGTGGTGATGTCGGCGCGGAGCACGCCGAGCAGGCGGCGCATCTCGGTGAGGGTGCTCCGGGCACTCGTCGCGATCTCGGCGAACTCCTGTTTCACCCGGTCGTCGAGGCCGGGGAGCGTGTAGGGCGCGGTCTCGGCCTGGACGGCGACCATCGAGATCGAGTGGGCCACGATGTCGTGCATCTCCCGGGCGATCCTCGCCCGCTCGGCCATCGCCGCCTGCTCCTGGAGGACCTCCAGGTTGTCGGCCCTGACCTCCTTGATCTCCGTACGGCTCCGCCGTACGTCCGCCAGGAGCGCCGTCGTCGCGACCACGCCGGTGAAGAGGACCACGACGAGGCCCCCGCTCCAGAGGCCGCTCCAGAGGTACGGCCATGACCAGAGGTACGCGGTGGCCATGACGATCGCCGCGAAGGCCCCGCCGAGGCACACCACCAGCGTCCAGGCGGCAGGGCGGCTGAGCCGGCGCAGGATCGTGTAGAGGGAGAGCACACCCGAGACGGCGACGGCGATCGGGGGCTCGTACACGCCCGCCAGCACCAGCCCGACGGCCCCGAGGAAGGTCAGCGCGACGGCCGGCCACGGGTGGGAGCGGCGGATCGCCAGCGGGGCGGTGGCCAGCAGGGCGGACGGCAGGGCGGTGGCCGTGTGGTCCGCGGCGACCTGCAGGAGCGCGGCGACCGCCAGAACGGCGGCGACGGCGACATCGGTGAGCCGTGAAGAGACGGCGCGCCCGATGTCGAGGGCGGCCAGCCGTTCTTCGGCACGGCTCGGCTTGGTGGTGACATCCATGAGGTGAATCCTCCCGGCCCCGGAAGACGCTGTCGTCACTCCTGGGCGCGATCCGGCGGGTGGTTCCCCGCGCGGCCCGCCGGGTCGGCGCGGCCGGTGCCGTGGGCGGGCCGGACGGGCCCGGCGCGGCCCAGCAGGCGCAGGGCCTTCTCCTTCTCGAAGTCCAGGGCCCGGCGCGGGGCCTGCAGGCGGCCGATCCGCAGGCCCAGGTCCCGTACGGCCTGCGCCACCGCGGGCTCGCTGAGCACCCGCAACGCGAAGGCGAGCTCTCCGGGGGAGATGTCGAAGCGCCGCTCCAGCTCCACGCCCTGGGCCACGGCGGCGAGCTCGTCGGGGCCGAACCGGCGGTGCGCCCCCTGCTCCCTCACCGGCGGGAGCAGACCCAGCGCCTCGCGATAGCGGAGCATCCGGGGGGACATTCCCAGTCGCCTGGCGGCCTCGGTGATGCGCATTCTGACAATCTTATGTCACTTTAACGGCTAGTGGAGTGCGGCAGGCCCAGGGGCGCGTCTAGACTCGCAGGCGTTGACTTTCCGGTAGAGGGGTAATCACATGGACTTCAAGGTCGCCGACCTTTCCCTTGCGGCCTTCGGGCGCAAGGAGATCCAGCTCGCCGAGCACGAGATGCCCGGTCTGATGGCCATCCGCAAGGAGTACGCCGCCGCGCAGCCGCTGGCCGGGGCGAAGATCATGGGCTCGCTGCACATGACCATCCAGACCGCCGTGCTCATCGAGACGCTGGTCGCGCTCGGCGCCGAGGTCCGCTGGGTGAGCTGCAACATCTTCTCCACCCAGGACCACGCCGCCGCGGCCGTCGTCGTCGGCCCCGAGGGCACCGTCGACGAGCCCAAGGGCGTCCCGGTCTTCGCCTGGAAGGGCGAGACCCTCGAAGAGTACTGGTGGTGCACCGAGCAGGCCCTCATGTGGCCCGGCGGCGACGGCCCCAACATGATCCTCGACGACGGCGGCGACGCCACCCTCCTCGTCCACAAGGGCGCCGAGTACGAGAAGGCCGGGGCCGTACCCAGCGTCGCCGAGGACGACCCGGAGGAGTGGAAGGTCATCATCGACCTGCTCCGCCGTACCGTCACCGCCGAGAAGAAGTGGACCGAGATCGCCTCGCGCATCAAGGGCGTCACCGAGGAGACCACCACCGGCGTCCACCGCCTCTACGAGATGTTCAAGGCCGGCACCCTGCTCTTCCCGGCGATCAACGTCAACGACTCGGTGACCAAGTCGAAGTTCGACAACAAGTACGGCTGCCGCCACTCGGTCATCGACGGCCTCAACCGCGCCACCGACGTGCTGATCGGCGGCAAGGTCGCGGTCGTGGCCGGCTACGGCGACGTCGGCAAGGGCTGCGCCGACGCGCTGCGCGGCCAGGGCGCCCGCGTCATCGTCACCGAGATCGACCCGATCTGCGCGCTCCAGGCGGCCATGGACGGTTTCCAGGTCACCACCCTGGAAGACGTCGTCGAGATCGCCGACATCTTCGTCACCACGACCGGCAACTTCGACATCATCACGGCCGACCACATGTCCCGGATGAAGCACAACGCCATCGTGTCCAACATCGGCCACTTCGACAACGAGATCGACATGGCCGGCCTGGCGAAGATCCCCGGCATCGTGAAGGAGGAGGTCAAGCCCCAGGTCCACACCTGGACCTTCCCCGACGGCCACGCCATCATCGTGCTCGCCGAGGGCCGCCTGATGAACCTGGGCTGCGCCACCGGCCACCCGTCGTTCGTCATGTCGAACTCGTTCACCAACCAGGTGATCGCCCAGATCGAGCTGTTCACCAAGACCGAGGACTACCCGGTCGGCGTCTACGTGCTCCCCAAGCACCTCGACGAGAAGGTCGCCCGCCTCCACCTCGACGCCCTGGGCGTGAAGCTCACCGAGCTCACCAAGGCGCAGGCCGACTACATCGGCGTCCCGGTCGAGGGCCCCTACAAGGCCGACCACTACCGCTACTAGGCCGCTGTCAGGCCGTCGCAACCGAGGCCCCCGCGCGAGCCGCGGGGGCCTTCGGGCTATCAAGGGGGAGATGTGGACAGCGCGCTGGGGCAGGCCGGGGAGCGGCGGATCGGCTGGGCGGCGCGGGCGATGCCCGTGCTCACCGCGATCGGGGCGCGGTTCGCGGCCGAGCGGCCGCTGGAGGGTCTGCGGATCGCCGCGTGCCTGCACGTCACGGCGGAGACCGCGGTGCTGATGGGGACGCTGCGGGCCGGCGGCGCCGAGATCGCGCTGGCCGCCTCCAACCCGCTCTCCACGCAGGACGACGTGGCCGCCGCGCTGGGCGAGTACGGCGTCACGGTCCACGCCCGGGCCGGGGTGGACCGGGAGACCTACTACCGCCACATCCACCAGGCGCTCGACATCGCCCCGGAGATCGTCCTCGACGACGGCTGCGACCTGGTGAACATCCTGCACACCGAGCGGACCGAGTTGCTCGACGGGGTCCGCGGCGGGTGCGAGGAGACCACGACCGGTGTCATCCGCCTCCGGCAGATGACCGCCGAGCAGGCCCTGCGCTTCCCGGTGGTCGCCGTCAACGACACCAGGACCAAGCGGATGTTCGACAACCGGTACGGCACCGGCCAGTCCACGGTCGACGGCATCATGCGCGCCACCAACACCCTGCTGGCGGGCAAGACCGTGGTGGTCGCCGGGTTCGGCTACTGCGGCAGGGGCGTGGCCGAGCGGGCCAGGGGGCTCGGCGCGCGGGTGGTCGTCACCGAGATCGACCCGGTCAAGGCGCTGGACGCCTCGCTGCAGGGCTACGACGTGCGGTCGATGGCCGCGGCGGCGCCCGAGGGGGACGTGTTCGTCACGGTCACCGGCAACCGCGACGTGATCAGGGGCGAGCACCTGGCCGTGATGAAGGACGGTGCGATCCTGGCCAACGCGGGCCACTTCGACATCGAGATCGACGTGCGGGCGCTGGACGGGCTGGCGCAGGCCGTCCACCACGGGGTGCGCCCGAACACCGACGAGTACGTCCTCGCCGACGGCCGCAGGCTCCTGCTGCTCGCCGAGGGCCGCCTGGTCAACCTGACGGCGGCCGAGGGGCATCCGGCCGCCGTCATGGACATGTCCTTCTCCGCCCAGGCCCTCGTGGTCGCCTGGCTGGCCCGGGACCCGGTACGGCCGCCGGGCGTGTACGACGTCCCCGAGGAGCTGGACGTGGAGGTGGCGCGGCTCAAGCTGGCCGCGGCCGGGATCGAGGTGGACGAGCTGACCGGCGAGCAGGAGCGGTATCTCCGCTCCTGGCGGGCGGGGTCGTAGACCGGAGCCCGGGACCGGGCGGCCACGCGAGCCTACGGGGCCGCCTGCATGGCGAGCATGTGACGGATCTCGGCGCTCTGGCCCGCGGTGACGTCGCCGGCGAGCTCCTGGATCCTGAGGTGCGAGCCGCCGGTGAGAACCTGCCTGGACATCGTGATGGCGCCCTGGTGATGGGCGATCATCAGCCGGAGGAAGAGCCGGTCGAACTCCTCGCCCGTGGCCGCCTTCAGCGCCTCCATCTGCTCCGGGGCGGCCATGCCGGGCATTCCGGCGTGGCCGGCGTGGTGGCCGGGAAGCCGCTGCCTCTGCTCCTGCAGCCAGGAGGTCATGAACTGGATCTCCGGCGCCTGCGCGTCCTGGATGCGCGAGGCGAGGGTCTTGAGCTTCGCCGACCGGGCCCGGGTGGGGGCCAGGACCGCCATGTCGAGGGCCTGCCGGTGATGGACGATCATGTCCTGGGCGTACTTCACGTCCACGGCGTTGGCCGTCGGGGTGGGCACGAGCGTGGCGGCCTCCTGCGGCCCGGCCGTCCGGGCGCTCTCGCCGGGCCTGCCGGGAACGACGACCGGCACGGTCGATCCGGCGGCGGGCCGCTGGTCGGCCCCGGAACTGCAGCCGGACAGGGACACGGTGAGGGACAGCGCGGCGATGGCCGTGAGGATGAGCGCGGCGCGCACCCGGCCTCCTTCGCGGATAGGGTCCGTGCCCAGCAACCTAGCCTTTGACGATCCGCCGGGTAAAGACGGGCGATCCGGAGTTTTCGGCGGAGGAGACGGCCGTGGTCCGGCGGATGGCCGCCCACGCCCGGTACGGCGGGGGCGCGACGGCTGTAAACCGTATAGCCGCCGGCGGTCACGGTAAAGGTGTCAATCTAGATGTTTCTCCTTACACCCTGATGTCTGGCTGATCTGATCGGCGGGGCTGACAATTTGGGTCGTTTCTGTGCGCCTTCTCTCCGTTCTCCCAGGAGGCTCCGAGTGTTCACCCCACGAAGAACCGGTCGTACCCTCATCATGGTTGCGGCCGCAGTCGCGTTACTCGCGCCCACCGCGTCAGCCCAGGCAGCGGAGATCCCGCCGCCTGACCAGATCGTCACGAGCCCCAACGTGTCGTACGTGACCACGGTTCCGAAGCCCGCAGGGCTGGAGAACACGATCAACACCGACATCGCCTTCCAGGACGGATACGCCTACGTCGGCAACTACGGCGGCTTCTCGATCTACGACATCCGCGACCCGAAGCAGGCCAAGGCCGTCGGCTCCGTCGTGTGCCCCGGCTCGCAGATGGACGTGGCGGTCTACGGGAACCTGCTGTTCGGCGCCGTCGACTCCTCCCGCAACAACGACTCCTGCAGCAGCACCGCGCAGTCCGCGACGGTCAAGGAGTCGTGGGAGGGCGTCCGGATCTTCGACATCAGCGACAAGGCCAACCCGAAGTACATCAAGTCCGTCGAGACCAACTGCGGCTCGCACACCCTGACCCTGGTCCCGGGCAAGGGCCGCGACCACCGGCGCAACGTCTACCTCTACGTCTCCTCCTACCGGCCGGACGTCACCCTCCCCGACTGCCAGCCCCCGCACGACAAGATCTCCGTCATCAAGGTGCCGCTCAGGAAGCCGACGGACGCGGCCGTCGTCGCCACCCCCGTGGTCTTCCCCGACGGCGGCAACGAGACCCAGCCGGGCCTGCTGCTGCCGACCAGCGGCTGCCACGACATCACCGTCTACGCCGAGAAGAACATCGCCGCGGGCGCCTGCATGGGTGACGGCGTGCTCTTCGACATCTCCGACCGGGAGAACCCCGTGGTGACCGCCCGCGTCACCGACCCGAACTTCGCGTTCTGGCACTCGGCGACGTTCAACAACTCGGCCACCAAGGTCGTCTTCACCGACGAGCTCGGCGGCGGCAGCGGCGCCACCTGCAACGAGGCCACCGGCCCGAACCGGGGCGCGGACGCCATCTTCGACATCGTCGACGGCCAGCTCGTCTTCAAGAGCTACTTCAAGATCCCCCGCCACCAGGCCGACAACGAGAACTGCGTCGCCCACAACGGCTCGCTGATCCCGGTCAAGGGCAAGGACATCATGGTCCAGGCCTGGTACCAGGGCGGCATCTCGATCTGGGACTTCACCGACTCGGCCAACCCGCAGGAGATCGGCTTCTTCGAGCGCGGGCCCGAGTCCCTCCCCGGCGGGGGCGGCATCTGGTCGGCCTACTACTACAACGGTCACATCTACGGCAGCGACTTCCACAAGGGGTTCGACGTCGTCAAGATCAGTGACCGGCGTACCGATCCGGCCCGTCACGTCCGCGTGAACCGGCTGAACGTGCAGACCCAGGAGTCCTACCGCGGCCACGGCCACTGGTAGCGCCTCCCCGAGAGTCCCGGGGGAACGGCGGGCCCGCCCCGTCGTTCCCCCGTCTCATTGTCCGGGCCTCCGGCCCCGGGACGGAGGCCGCCGCGAAGCCGTACGGCGTGCTCGCGGCTCAGGAGGGCGGGGTGAAGCCGCCGGGCGCAGGCAGCCCGGCAGGAGGTGCGGGCGCGGCCGTACGCGGCTGCGGGGCCGGGCCGTACGGCGGAAGGAAGTCGGGGGAGGACGGCTGCGCCGGGCCGTGCGGGTGAGCGCCGTGACGCGCGGCGGCACGGCGCATCAGGCGGTCCAGGTGGCGGCGGCGCCGTTCGGCCAGGACCGCGGAGAGGTAGGCGTACGGCGGCACGCCGGGCGGCGGGGGCGGGGTGACGAAGGCGGCGGTCCGGGCCGCGATGCGGTTGCCCATCTCGTACTCGGCGGCGGGCGAGAGGTCGTGGCGGCGCGTGAGGTACTGCCGGGCGGTGTGGATCAGGTCCTCCGGCAGCTGGGAGAGCTCCAGGGTCGTCGCCCAGCCGGCCAGTTGCGGCGGCATCTGCGGCGGCGGGCCCACGGCGCGCGGGCCGCGCTCGGAGATCACGATCGTCCCGGCGAAGACGTCGCCGAGCCGCTTGCCCTTCGGGGACAGGAGCGAGCAGATGACGGCCGGGCCGCCGCTGAGCGCGTAGATCTCGACGAAGCCGGCCAGCGCGCGGAAGAGCGCCTGCCGGAACAGCTCCGGGCTGCCGTCGTCGCCGACCACCCGCAGCCCGAGGGCGAGCTTGCCGAGGGTGCGTCCCCGGGTCAGTGTCTCGGTCAGCACGGGGTAACCGACGAAGACCAGCACGACGAACAGGATCAGGAACGCCTGGACCAGCGAGGAGTCCGTCACGGTGGTCGTGTTCGACACGATGAGGAGGACGGCGGCCATCGCCGCGCCCTGCACGACGAGGTCGACCAGGAAGGCGGCCGCCCGGACCGGCAGTTGCGCGGTCTGCACGTCGACGACGACTGCGTCACCGGTTACCAGATCGGACACACGATCGACCCTACCGCCGTGCCGGCCGTACCGGGATGCCGGGCTCCCGCCCCGGCCCGGGGGGCGAGAGGTCGCGTGGCGGGTTCCGGAGCGCGGCCAATAGGCTCGGGACGTGGACATCGACGCCTTCGTGACCGCCAACCAGCCGACCTGGGACCGCCTGGAGCACCTGGTGCGGCGGCGCCGGTCCCTCGACGGGGCGGAGGTCGACGAGCTGGTCGAGCTCTACCAGCGGGTCGCGACGCACCTGTCCATCGTGCGATCGTCGTCCCGCGACCCCCTCCTGGCCGGGAGACTGTCGTCCCTGGTGGCCAGGGCCCGGTCGGCCGTCACCGGAGCGCACGCGCCCGCCTGGCGGGAGTTCGTCAGGTTCTGGACGGTCTCGTTCCCCGTCGCCGCCTACCGGTCCTGGCGCTGGTGGCTGGGGGCGACACTCGCCTCGGCCGTGGTCGCGGTGGTCGCGGGGGCGTGGGTGGCGAGCAGCCCGGAGGTGCAGGCGGCGCTCGGCACCCCCGAGGAGATCCGGCAGCTCGTCGAACACGACTTCGCCGACTACTACAGCGAGAACCCCGCGGGGTCCTTCGCCGCGCACGTGTGGACGAACAACGCCTGGGTGGCGGCGCAGTGCATCGCGTTCTCGGTCCTGCTGGGCGTGCCGATCCTGTACGTCCTGCTGGCGAACGCGCTCAACGTCGGGGTCCTGGGCGGCCTGATGGCCGCGGCGGGCAAGAGCGACATCTTCTTCGGTCTGATCATCCCGCACGGGCTGCTGGAACTGACCGCCGTCTTCCTCGCGGCGGGCGCGGGCATGAAGCTGGGCTGGACCGTGATCGACCCCGGGCCGCGCCCGCGCGGCCAGGCGCTGGCCGAGCAGGGGCGTGTGATCGTCAGCGTCGCGCTCGGCCTGGTCGTGGTCCTGTTCGTCTCCGGCCTGATCGAGGCGCTGGTCACCCCGTCCCCGCTGCCGACCTGGGCGCGGATCGGCATCGGAGTGATCGCCGAGGCGGCCTTCCTCGGTTACGTGATCTACTTCGGGCGGCGGGCGGTCCGGGCGGGGGAGAGCGGCGACGTCGAGCGCGCTCCGGACGTCGTCCCGGCGGCCTGAGCCCTTTCGGGGCTGTTTATCCCTTTTGTCTGTCTTTCCACTAAAGTCACTCCACGCTGTCCGCCGACCGTGGAGACCTCCGTGACCACCGCTCTGCGCGCCATGCTGGCCTTCGCCCTGCTGACCGGCTTCTACGTTCTGGTGGGGCTCGTTCTCGCGGCGGCCGTCCTCTTCGACGTCTGGCTGTTCTTCGTCGACTTCCACGCCACCGGGTTGAAGGTCGCGATCCTGCTGACCCTCGCCGCCGGCGCGCTCGTCCGGGCGCTGTGGGTGGTCAGCCGCAGGAAGCACGGTGAGGAGCCCGGCGTGGCCGTCTCCCGGGAGCAGGAGCCCGAGCTGTGGCGGACGGTCGAGGAACTGGCCCTGCGCGTCCGTACCCCGGCGCCCGACGAGATCCGCCTCGTCGCGGAGGTGAACGCGGCGGTGTCCGAGGACACCCGGTTCCTCGGCCTGCGGGCGACCCGGCGCCGCATGTACATCGGCCTGCCGCTGCTGCAGGTCCTCACCGTCGACGAGATGCGCGCGGTGCTCGGGCACGAACTGGGTCACTACAGCGAGGCGCACACCCGTCTCGGCGCGCCCGTCTACCGGGGCAGGGTCGCCCTGCTCGCGACCGTGGAGGGGCTGGGCAACCATCCGATCGTCCAGCGCCTGTTCGCCTGGTACGGCAAGCTCTACCTGCGCGTCTCGCAGGCCGTCTCGCGCCGGCAGGAGCTGGAGGCCGACGAGTTCGCGGTGATGATCGCGGGCCGGGAGGCGATGACGGGCGCGCTGCGCAAGATCCATTCGACGGCGCTGGCCTGGGACCTGTTCGCGGACTGCTACCTGACCCTGGTGGGTGCGGGGGGCAACCGCCCCGCTCGCGTGCTGGAGGGATTCCACGCGGTGCTCGGCGATCCGGCCAGGCAGGCGGAGGTCGCCCGGGCGAGCGAACAGCCGGAGGAGCTCTCCCCGTACGACTCCCACCCCGGCCTGGGAGACCGGCTCGCGGCGATCGCCCTGCTTCCCGAACCGGGGCACCCGCCCGACTCCCGGCCCGCGTCGGCGCTCCTCGCCGATCCGGGTGCCGCCGCCGGTGCCGTGGAGCAGACCCTCTGGAGCCCGCAGGCGCTGTCCGGGCTTCGGCCGGTCTCCTGGGAGGAGCTGACCGAGCGGGGGATGTACGCCGTCCGCAACGAGGAGGCGCTGCACGACCTGTCCGTCGCGGGCCAGCGGGTCATGGGCACCGACCGGCCGTATCTGGACGCCGCTTTCGAGGCGCTCGCCCGCGGGCGGCACGCCGAGCTGGAGGCCGAACTGAGGCGGCTCGGCTGGAACCCCTCCGGCACGCTGCTCCCGGGCGTGCTCGGGCAGGCGCTGGAGGCCACGCTGGTCCAGCACGGGCAGGCCCGGTGGACGCTTTCGTGGTCCGGCCCCGCCCGGCTGCTGTTCGACGACGGCGAGGAGGTCATGGTGACGGAGTACGCGGCCCGAGTCGTCGCCGACCCCTCGGGCGTGCCCGGCATGCGCGAGTGGCTGGCGGGGCTGGGCGTCGCACCGGACTACGCGCCCGCCTGAGTCCGCCTCCGGAGTCGCCGGGCGAGGGATCTCCCCGGCCCCGGCTCAGGCGCCCGCGGCCCGGCCCCTCAGAGCCGCCCTGCGGCCTTCAGCGCCAGGTAGGCGTCGGCGAGGGCGGGCGCGAGCTGCTCGGGGAGCGCGTCGACGACCTCGACACCGTGGCTGCGCAACCGCGAGGTCATCCGCCGGCGTTCGCCGCGCAGGTGCTCGGCCGCCGCGGCGTCATAGACCTGCTCCAAGGTCTCCCTGCCCTCGGCCATGGCGGCGACCCGCGGATCGGAGACGGCGGCGAGCAGGACCAGGTGGCGGGAGGCGAGCTGGGGGAGCACCGGGAGCAGGCCCTCCTCCATCGCGGCCGGATTCAGGTCGGTGAGCAGCACCACCAGGCAGCGGTGGGAGGCCCTGGCCATGATTGCGGTGACCATGCTCTCCGAGTCGGCCTCGATCAGCTCCGCCTCGATCGGCGCCATGGTGTCGACCAGGACCGACAGCAGCTCGGTGCGGGAGGCTCCGGTCACCCAGGCGCGGACCGCGCGGTCGTGGGCGAGGAAGTCCACCCGGTCGCCGGCGCGGGTCGCGAGCGCGGCGAGCAGCAGCGCTGCGTCCAGCGACCAGTCCAGACGGGGCCAGCCCGACGGGTCGCCGGAGGCGGGGTCCACCCCGACGCGCCCCGCCGAGGTGCGGCTGGTGTCGAGCACGATCAGCACGCGCCGGTCCCGCTCCGGACGCCAGGTCCGCACCACGACGTCGCTGCGCCTGGCCGTCGCCCGCCAGTCGATGGAGCGCACGTCGTCGCCGGCCACGTACTCCCGCAGGGAGTCGAACTCGGTGCCCTGGCCGCGGATCAGCACGGGGTTGCGGCCCTCCAGCTCCCGCAGCCGGGAGAGCTTGGCGGGAAGGTGGGTCCGGCTGAGGAAGGGCGGCAGCACCCGGACCGCCCAGGGCACGGCGTGCGAGCCCTGCCGCGCGGCCAGGCCCAGCGGCCCGACCGAGCGGATCGTGACCCCGGCGGACTCGCGGTCGCCCCGCCGCAGCGGAACCAGCGTGGTCACCACCCGGCGGCGTTCCCCGGCGGGGACGTCAAGCGGCTGCTCCCGCGGCTTCGCGCGGGCGCTGGGGGACCAGGCGTCCCTGAGCCGGCCGCGCACCCGCCGCCGCCCGGGGTTCTCCACGGTCAGGACCACTTCGACGGAGTCGCCGAGCCGTACCCTGCGCTCCCCGGAGCGCTCCAGCCGCAGCGGGCGGACGGCCCCGGCGAGTAGCAGGTCCACCGTGACCAGCGCCGCCAGGAGCAGGAGCAGCCCGAGCACGGCGGCGCCCGGCTGCGGGGCGAACAGCACCGCGAGCGCGCCCACGGCGGCCAGCAGCCCCGTGCGTCCGGTGAGCGCCATCAGCGCGGTACGGGGACGGCGGTGAGGATGCCGTCGAGGACGCCGTCGGGAGTGGCTCCTTCCAGCTCGGCCTCGGGGCGCAGCTGGATCCGGTGCCTGAGCGCGGGCAGGGCCAGCGCCTTGATGTCGTCCGGGGTGACGTAGCCGCGGCCGGAGAGCCAGGCCCAGGCGCGGGAGGCGGCCAGCAGCGCGGTCGCGCCTCGCGGGGAGACGCCCATGCGCAGGGACGGCGACTGCCGGGTGGCCCGGGCGATGTCCACGGCGTAGCCGAGGACCTCGGGGCCCACGTGCACCTGGGCGACCGCCGCGCGTCCCACGGCCAGGTCATCGGCCGAGGTCACCGCCTTGATCTGGGACAGGTCCCTGGGGTCGAAGCCGAGCGCGTGCCGTTCCAGCACCGCGATCTCCTGCTCGCGCGAGGGGAGCGGCACGGTGAGCTTGAGCAGGAACCGGTCGAGCTGGGCCTCGGGAAGCTGGTAGGTGCCCTCGTACTCGATCGGGTTCTGCGTGGCCGCCACGATGAACGGGTCGGGCAGCATGCGGGCGGCGCCCTCGACGCTGACCTGCCGCTCCTCCATGGCCTCCAGCAGGGCGGCCTGGGTCTTGGGCGGCGTGCGGTTGATCTCGTCGGCGAGCAGCAGGTTGGTGAAGACCGGGCCCTCGTGGAACTCGAACTCCGAGGTCTTCGCGTCGTAGACCAGCGAGCCCGTCACGTCGCCCGGCATCAGGTCCGGGGTGAACTGCACGCGCTTGAAATCCATGGACAGCGCGGTGGCCATGGTGCGCACGAGCAGGGTCTTGGCGACGCCGGGGACGCCTTCGAGCAGCACGTGGCCCCGGCAGAGCAGCGCGATCACCAGGCCGGTGACCACGGCGTCCTGGCCCACGACGGCCTTGGCGACCTCGGTGCGCAGCGACGCGAGCGAGGCGCGGGCCGTGTCGCCGCCCGCGCTCCGCTCCGCGCCGGGCAGCCGGCTCGGATAGGCGATGGTCTGCTGGGGACCGGGCTCGGGCCCCGCACCAGGCATGGTCACGCGTTCTTCTCCCCCGTGCTGACGTGCTCGCTCACGAGCCCTCCTCCGTCGGCCGCGTTCGCGACGCTGCTGTGCTCATGGCTCGCTCGCTCCGCTCGCTCACGAGCCCTCCTCCGTCGGCCGCGTTCGCGACGCTGCTGTGCTCATGGCTCGCTCGCTCCGCTCGCTCACGAGTCTCGTACCTGCCTTTCCAGGGTGTCGAGGTGCCGGGCCAGGGCCACGAGCCCCGCGTCGTCTCCTGGTGCCGCGCCGTACAGTACGGCCCCCGCCTGCTGAGCATCTTGCCCGGTCCGCATGGCGACGGCGGCCACGACCCCCGCGGGAGTGACATCTCCGGCCAGCCCGAGACGCGGGACGATCCGGTCGAGGGCCGCGGCCCGCAGAGCCGCCGCCGCCCGGTCGCGGGCTCCGTGGGACCGGTAGAGGCGTCCCCTGCCCTCCACGGTCTCGGCCGCGCGCACGACGACCGGCAGCCGCTCGGCGACCACCGGGCCGAGCCTGCGGGCCCGCCAGAACGCGACCAGCACGACGGCCACGAGAAGCTGCACGGCGGCCCACTTGACCCCGGCGGGGACGAGGTCGGCGAAGGAGGTCTCACCGTCGGCCGGACCGGCCTGCGGGAACGTCGGCGCCAGCCAGACCACGACCGGCCGGGAGCCGGCCAGGTTCATCGCGAGGGCGGCGTCGCCCTCCTCGGCCAGCCTCCGGTTGGTCATGAACTCGCCGGAGCCGAGGACGGTGACGGTCCTGCCGCCGTCGGTGTAGCCGATCAGGCCGCCGCCGTAGCAGCTCGACGCCCCGGGAGGGGGGTTGTAGGAGACGCCGCCGGTCACGGCGCCGCCCGCCTTCACCGCGGCCGGCAGTGTGCAGCCCGGCGCGCGCGGCTCCACGTCCGTCAGCGCGCCCGCGGAGACCCCCGGGGCGAGTGCCTGCAGCGCCTCGGTCACGGGCTCGACGAGCAGGCGGTCGCCGGGCAGCGTGGCGAGGTCGTCCATCAGCCACCCGGCGGCGAGGAACTCGGTCCTCGTCACCAGCAGCAGCGACTCGGGAGCGGCCAGCTCCCTGGCCTCGTCGACGCTGCGCGCGGGCCGTATCTCGACGCCCTGGTCACGCAGGAGCTGGGCGAGGGCGTGCGCGCCGGCCGGGGTCGTCGCCTCGGGGTCGAGGTATCCGCCGGGACGCGGCCGGGACACCAGCACGGTCACCGCGGCGAGCACGATCATGAAGGCCAGGACGCCGAGCACCCCCCGCCAGCGCCGCCAGAGGTCCTGCGCGCGCGGCGACGTCGGCGCACTCGCGGGCGCGGGTACGGAGACGGACGACTCAGCGGTCATCGGGACGCTCCCGACAGCACCGGCCTGGCCTGGCGGAGGAGCTCGTCGAGGGCGGCCATGCGCCGGTAGCCCTCCGCCGTGCCGGGCAGGTCGCCGTAGGTGACGTCGTCGAAGAGCCTGGCGCCCTCGGCCAGCTCGGCCGCGGCGCCGGGCAGCACCCGGGCGGCCTCGGCGGCCAGCTCGTCCGCGGTGCGGCCGGGCAGGCGTTCGACGACGGCCCGGTCCTCCAGGTCACGGGCGATGGCCCGCAGCCGCTCCCTGATCGCCTCGGACCAGCGGCCCGCGGCCGCGTGGGCCTCGGCGACGGCCCGGTGCTCGGCCGCCGTGCGGGACGGCCCGCCGAACAGCTCGCCGCCGCCGTCGCCGGTGCGGGCACGCGTGGCCCTGCGCGCCATCGACAGGACCGGGAGGGCGACGCCGAGGATGATCAGGATCAGCAGGATGATCGAGAACCAGCCACCGGGCACGCCGGAGGCGGAGTCGATCAGGTCGCCCAGCCAGTCCCTCGCGCCTTCGAGGAGCCGGTCCCACCAGGACTCCTTGGGATAGGTCGACTTGGCCAGCTCGCGGGCGGCCGCCTCCTGGGCGGCCTCCCGCGTGATGTCGACCGGGACGTCGGAGATCACCGGGGCCAGGCTCCCGGGTCCTGGGGCGGGTAGCCGTAGCCCTGATGGCCCTGGGGCGGGGTCCCGTAGCCGTAGGGCTGGGCGCCCGCGGCGTGGGAGGGGTGCCACAGGTCCTCGGCGGCCGGGCCGTGGACGCCGCGCTGACGGTCCGTGGCGGCGGTCTGGAGCACCAGGTCGAACGCCTCGCTGCGCATGCGCCGGTCGGCGTAGAGCAGCGCGGTGACGGCGGCGGAGAAGGGGTTGGTGATCGTCCCGGCGATGATGCCGCCCAGCGCGCCCAGCACGAGGGAGATCGTGAGCCCCGCCTGGATCTCCGAGACATCGGTGGGGGCCGCGAACTGGCCGGCGAGGGAGAACGGCACGCCCACGGCCGCGCCGACCAGGCCGGCGATGACGGCGGTGAGCAGCAGGATGCCGAAGACGCGCCAGAAGTCCCCCTTGACCAGGCGGAACGACCTGCTGATCGCGGTGAACGCGCCGGCGCGCTCCAGGACGATCACCGGCCCGGCGAGGCTGAGCTTGGTGTAGAGGAACACCGCGCCGACGATGCCGCCGACGCCGAGGACGAGGCCCACCACGACGGCGAGGGCGGCCGGGGCGTTCGTCGCGATGAGCACCCCGATCAGCGCGCTCGCCGCCGCGACGAGCGCGATCATGATGCCGAAGACCATGACGACCTGGAGCAGCGCCAGCCCCAGCAGGGGGAGCACCCGGCCGCGGGTCAGCCGCCAGGCCTGCCCGATGGAGACCGACTCGCCGAACACGGAGCGGCCCAGCACGCTGGTGAGCATGCCGCTCAGCACGATGATCGCGATCATCTGGAGGACGGCGCCGACGAGGGTGCCCAGGAAGAAGGCGCCGAAGGCGCCGAAGAGCTGCGAGGGGTCGTTGGCCACCGAGGCGGGGTTGGTGACGATGACGTCCGCCAGGGCGCCCAGGGCCGGGATCTGCACGGCCAGGACGAGGAGCTGGGAGACCGCGGTCACCAGCGCCGCCAGGCCCAGGGTGGCCTTGGGGTTGCCCCGGATGAACTGCACCGCGCCGTTGTAGATGTCGCCCAGGGTGAGGGGGCGAAGCGGGATGATGCCGGGCTTGAGCGCCGGCGGGGCGCCGTAGGAAGGGGCTCCGTAGCCGTAGGGCTGCTGGCCGTAGGGGCCCGGTGCGCCGCCGTAGGGCTGCTGGCCGTACGGGCCGGGGGCGCCGCCGTAGGGCTGCTGGCCGCCGTACGGGCCGGGCGGCCCGCCGTACGGGCCGGGCGGCCCGCCGTACGGGTTTCCCGGACCCTGCGCGGGACCGCCCTGCGGGGCGGTGCCGCCGGAGCCGGGGGTGGCCCACGGCGCCGGCCCCTGGCCGCCGTAGGGCGGAGGCTGGTTGGACGCCCAGCCCGATGGCGTGTCGGGGTTGAAGCCGTGACCGTCTGACATATCCCAATCCTGGCATGAGGGGCCGCTGATTGGGCTGTTCGGGGGGATTGTTCGAGGGGATCAGAAGGGGTTTCGCGCCCGGGACGGGTGGGATACGCCGCAGGGATGGCCGAGGAGCGGCGTTTACCGCAGACTGTGATGGTGACCGCCTTCTCGCTCGGCGTCCGAGGTCGCCGAGTCCGGAAGCGGCCATCCGGGGGCGCCGCCGCACACTTCGCGCCGCGCGGGCCTAAAATTCGGCATCCGGACGCCGACCACCTGATTGTGTCATCCGGTGGTTGGGCAAGGGTAACCTTCAGTAATCGTGCGGTTTGCCGTGGAAACTCCCTACCTGCGTAAAACGAATGAGGGGCCATGAAAGGACGCGTGCTGGTCGTCGACGACGACGCCGCTCTCGCCGAGATGCTCGGCATCGTGCTGCGCGGAGAGGGCTTCGAACCTTCCTTCGTCTCCGACGGGGACAAGGCGCTCGACGCGTTCCGCGACACCCGGCCGGACCTGGTCCTGCTGGACCTGATGCTGCCCGGCGCCGACGGCATCGACGTCTGCCGCCGGATCCGCGCCGAGTCCGGTGTCCCCATCGTCATGCTGACGGCCAAGAGCGACACCATCGACGTGGTGCTCGGCCTGGAGTCCGGCGCCGACGACTACATCGTCAAGCCGTTCAAGCCCAAGGAGCTCGTGGCCCGGGTCCGCGCGCGGCTGCGCCGCACCGACGAGCCCACGCCGGAGATCCTGCAGATCGGCGACATCACCATCGACGTCGCCGGGCACTCGGTCAAGCGCGGCGAGGAGACCATCAACCTCACGCCGCTCGAGTTCGACCTGCTGGTCGCGCTCGCCCGCAAGCCCCGCCAGGTGTTCACCCGCGAGGTCCTGCTGGAGCAGGTCTGGGGTTACCGGCACGCGGCCGACACCCGGCTGGTCAACGTGCACGTCCAGCGGCTCCGCGCCAAGATCGAGAAGGACCCGGAGCACCCGGAGATCGTGGTGACGGTCCGCGGCGTGGGCTACAAGGCCGGCCCGGCCTGAGCTGAGCCCGGCCTTTCCCCCGGACCCCGACATGTCCCCCGCGAAGAAGCGCCGCCGTACCCCCCGCCAGCTGGCGCGGGGTGCCCGGCGGCGTACCCGGCGCGCGGCCGGCCGGCTGCGCCGGGTCTTCTGGCGGTCCCTCCAGCTGCGCGTGGTCACCAGCACGCTGGTCATCTCCATAGCGGTGGTCGCGGTGCTCGGGGTGTTCCTGGAGCAGCAGATCAGCACGGCCGTGCTGAACGACCGCGAGCGGGCCGCGACGAGCGAGGCGCAGGCCGACCGCAGGGCGGTCCTCGGCTTCCTGACCCAGCCGGAGAGCGAGGCGGCCAAGCAGTCCGGCGACGCCGGCAAGACGCTCCAGTCCGGCGAGGAGAGCCCGCTCGGCCGGGTGACCGGGGAGCTGGCCAACCGGGCGGGCTCCGCCGGCCGCTACTCGGTGATCATCCGTAACAGGAGGCTGCCGGGCGCGTTCTTCGGCACCATGAACATCGACGAGCGCAGCGTGACGGAGAAGATGCGCGAGGAGGTGCTCACGAAGGAGGCGGGCGAGAACGGCTCCTGGTACAGCGAGCTCTACTACAAGGACCGCGGGGGCCGGCCGGTTCCCGGCCTGGTGATCGGCACGCGCCTGGACACCACGAGCGCCCCCCTGGTCGACGACGGATACGAGATCTACCACCTGGTCCCGCTGGACAAGGAGGAGAAGACCCTCACCTCCGTCCGGCAGATGCTCGTCGTGGTCGGCGTCGGCCTGGTGCTCCTGCTCGCCGCCATCGCCTTCCTGGTCACCCGCCAGGTGGTCACGCCGGTACGGCTCACGCGACAGGCCGCGGAGCGGCTGGCCGCCGGGCGGCTGGACGAGCGGCTCAAGGTGCGCGGCGAGGACGACCTCGCCCGTCTGGCCGCCTCCTTCAACGAGATGGCCGCCAACCTGGCGCTGAAGATCCACCAGCTGGAGGAGCTCTCCCAGGTGCAGCGGCAGTTCGTCTCCGACGTCTCGCACGAGCTGCGCACCCCGCTGACCACCGTGCGGATGGCCGCGGACCTGCTCTACGACGCCCGCGAGGACTTCGACCCGATGGCCGCGCGCTCGGCCGAGCTGATGCAGAACCAGCTGGAGCGGTTCGAGTCGATGCTCGCCGACCTGCTGGAGATCAGCCGCTACGACGCGGGGGCGGCCACGCTCGACGTCGACTCGGTCGACGTCAGGGATGTGGTGCTGCGCGCGGTCGCCGACTCCGAGGCGCTCGCCGAGCGCCACTCCACCCGCTTCGACCTGCGCCTGCCCGGTGAGCCCTGCATGGCCGAGATGGACAGCCGCCGCGTCGAGCGCATCCTGCGCAACCTGCTGTTCAACGCGATCGAGCACGGCGAGGGCCGGGACATCGTCGTCTCGGTCGGCGCCGACCGGGACGCGGTGGCGGTGGCCGTACGGGACCACGGGGTGGGCCTGAAGCCGGGCGAGGAGAACATGGTCTTCGACCGGTTCTGGCGGGCCGACCCCTCCCGGGCGCGGACCATCGGCGGCACCGGGCTCGGCCTGGCCATCTCCCGCGAGGACGCGATCCTGCACGGCGGCTGGCTCCAGGCGTGGGGGTCGCCGGGCGAGGGCTCGCAGTTCCGGCTCTCGCTACCCCGGACGGCCGGGACGGAGCTGAAGGGGTCGCCGCTGCCGCTGGTGCCGCCGGAGGTGGAGATGCGGCGGACGTGGCGGGGGCACATGACGCCCATGCTGGCGCCGGCGGCGGCCGACGGGGGACGCGATGCGGAGTAGGACGGGATCCGTGACAGGGACGGGTGCGAGGGCCGTCAGGACCCTGAGGGCCGCTGCCCTGGCCCTCGCGGCCCTCGCACTGGTCTGCGCGACGGCGTCCTGCTCCGTCATCCCCACCGGAGTCAGGGCCGGCGCCGTGGAGGACGAGGGCCGCGGCAACCCGCTCGACCCGCCGTACGCGCGGAGCATCGCCATGCCGCCGAACGACGAGTGGGACCCCGAGAAGATCGTCAGAGGGTTCCTCGCCGCGATGGCGAGCACCGGCGATCCCGGGCGCACCATCGCGCGCCAGTACCTCACCGACGGCTTCGCCGGGCGATGGAAGCCGTCGGGCGAGGTGACGATCTACCAGCAGGACGGCATCGAGGCCGACCGGCCCGTCCCCGACGGCACGGCCGAGGTCCGGGTCACGCTCAAGGGCACCGTCACGGCGACCATCAAGGAAGACGGCCTCTACCGGCCGAGCGACGGCGACCTGAGGGAGCCCTTCACCCTGGTCAGGGACGCCAGGAAGCGCTGGCGGATCGACGCGGGGCCCGAGGGGCTGCTGCTGTCGAAGGCGGACGCCGACCGCGCCTACCGCGAGGCGAACCTCTACTTCCTCGACTCCAAGCGCAAGAGCCTGGTGATCGACCAGGTCCGGCTGCCCGTGAACCCCGCCTCCACCCTGGCCAAGGCCACGGTCGAGCGACTGCTCGAGGGGGCGAGCGGGTCGCTGGAGGGGGCGGTCCAGACCGCCTTCGCACAGGGCACCCAGCTCATCGACGTCACCACCGAGAACGACCACGTCGTCGTGAACCTGACCAGGCGGGCGAGCCCCGACGACATCGCAGCGATGTCCGCCCAGCTCTCCTGGACGCTCTCCGAGATCGTCAGCGGCTCGCGCTTCGAAGTCCGGGTGAACGGCGAGTCCTACTTCCCCGGCTCCTCGCTGGTGATCGACGCCCAGAAGCAACTGGGGTTCGATCCGTGGATGACCCCGCCGGACGTGCGTCCCCTCTACCTGCAGGACGGCACCCTGCGGCAGCTCGGCAAGGAGAACGTCGGCGAGCCCGTGGCGGGCGAGGCGGGTGCGAAGAAGGGCTCGCGCATCCGCCCGGCGGTCAGCGGGCACGCACTGAAGCAGGTGGCGGCGCTCTCCGGGGACCGCAAGAGCATCTCGGTCGTGTCGCTCGTCCAGGACGGGCAGTGGCAGGAGTGGGCGACCGGCAACGAGCTCGTCCCGCCCTCCTGGGACCGCTACCACTCGCTGTGGACCGTGACCCATCCGGCGCCCGGGACCTCGGTGGTGCTGCGGCACTACTACGACGAGGTCAAGCGGGAGGTGAAGCAGTTCCGGGTCTCCGCGCACGACCTGGACGAGGTCGAGGTCACCGCGCTCAAGGTCGCCCGCGACGGCGTGCACGTCGCGGTGGCGGTCAGGGACGCGCGGGGCGACGAGGAGGTCAGGATCGGCACCGTCGTCGGCGAGGGGGCCGGCAGCCGCATCGACAACCTGTGGCCGGTGGACCGCGTCGACGACAAGCAGGAGATCAAGGACCTCGCCTGGAAGGACGGCAAGACCCTCTACGTGCTCACCGGCAAGTCCGAGCTGCTGGAGGCGTCGCTGACCGGGGAGTCCAAGCCCCTGGGCTTCTACGCCCACATCGAGAGCATCACCGCCCTGGACCGCGCCCTGCTGGCCGGCGCCGTGGACGACGAGGGCAACCGGCAGATCCTCTACTGGGACTCGGCCAAGTGGCAGCCCCTGGTCAAGGATGAGAACGGCACCACCGGCTTCACCGAGGACGGCCCGGCCCACCCCGCCTTCCCGCTGGGCTGAGCGGTCCCCGGAGAGCGGGCGGTTCCCCGGTTTTGTCGGTGGGACCTGGCACTTTGGACCTGTGACGACCGCTCTGCTCGACCTGGTCCTGCCGCCCCGCTGCGCCGGATGCGACGCACCCGGCGCGCTCGTCTGCCCGTCCTGCGCCGAGGAGATCCGCGGCGAGCCCGCCTGCCGGATGCCGGTCCCGGCTCCGCCGGGCCTTCCCGAATGCTGGTCCGCGGCCGAGTACGCCGGCGCCGCCCGCCGGGCGATCATCTCCTACAAGGAACGCGGCCGCACGGCTCTCGCCCGCCCGCTGGCCGGGGCTCTGGCGCTGACCGTCGGCACCGCGGTGGGCGGCCACCCCGTGGTCCTCGTCCCGGTGCCCAGCGCCCGCCCGGCCCTGCGGCGGCGCGGGCACGATCCGGTGACGCGGCTGGCGGAGCTGGCGGCCGGTTACCTGCGGGAGGCCGGCTGGCCGGTGATGGTGGCCGGGATGCTGGCCCACCGCCGCCGCCTGGCCGACCAAGCGGGGCTGAGCTCCCTCCAGAGGGCCGAGAACCTGGCCTCGGCGTTCAAGGTCGCCGCCGGGTGGGACGGCCTCCTGGCGCGTTCCTGGGAGGGCGCCGGCGTGGTCGTGCTCGTCGACGACGTCGTCACCACCGGCGCGACCCTCGCCGAGGCGGCCCGGGCTCTGAGGGAGGCGGGGACGCAGGCTCCGCTCGCGGTGACGCTCGCCGCGACACGCCGGAGAGGCCGGCCGCGTGAAGGTGACGGAGGGTAAAGACCGGTTAAGTTATCGGTCTCCCCGTGCAGTCGCGTCTTCATGTCCCAATCAGGTGCTCGGAGAGGCTCTGCGGACGCGAGAACCCTTCACGTAAGGGGCGCCGCGCGTACAAAGCGGTCATCCCCGGCTAGGAAGAAATCCTAAGAAAATCACACAAAGTGATCCTCTCGCCGATCGCCAGGCTGACATTCGGCCGGGATGCGGATAGCGTCGGAGCATGGCACCCGCTCGGGTCCGTGGTTGCGCCGGACTGACTCCCGCAAGGGGGTCGGTCTGGTTAGCCGATGCCAGCCGCAGGCGAAACGGTCCACGTAAGACGACTCTTTGTCGGTCGATCACGGTGCGGCTTAGAGGTAAGTCCTGCCTTCCCGGGGAGCCAGATGTTCCTCGCCAGAAGAGAAGGGCAGTAGTGGCAGAGAGCTGCGAAACCCTCAGCAGGCGGATGTGGGGACGAAGACCAGGTCGGCCGAGCGGGTGTCGCTGTTCCACCGTCGAGAGCCGAAGGGGGGCTGTGCATGGACATCATCGTCAAGGGTCGGCACACCGGAGTGAGTGACCGATTCCGCGACCATGTGACGACCAAGCTGGCCAGAATCGAGCGTCTGGACCACAAGCTCATCCGCGTTGACGTGGAGGTTTCCAAGGAGCGCAACCCGCGCATCCCAGACCAGCGCGAGCGGGTCGAGCTCACGATCCACTCCCGCGGCCCCGCAGTGCGGGCGGAGGCCTCGGCAGACGACCGTTTCGTCGCCCTGGACCTGGCACTCGGCAAGCTCGAAGGAAGGCTCCGGCGCCTCGCCGACCGGCGCAAGATCCACCACGGCAACCACTGCCCCCCGTCGGTCGCCGAGCTGACCGCCTCCGCGCTCGCCCAGTCCCTGGAGGCCGAGCCGGCCCCGGTCCGGGGCAAGCCTGACGAACGGGATCTGGAGGTCGACGTGGACCTCCCCGAAGACAAGACCATCGTCCCGATCGAGATGGAGGGTGACGGGCCCCTGGTGGTCCGGGAGAAGTTCCACGAGGCCGAGCCGATGACCATCGACCAGGCGCTCCTGGAGATGGAACTCGTCGGGCACGACTTCTATCTCTTCCGAGACAAGGAGAGCGGACATCCCAGCGTCGTTTACCTGCGGCAAGGCTACAACTACGGCGTGTTGCGGCTCGTCGAGCCCTGACCGCGGTGCTCTGAAACCCTCTCCGACCAACCCGAGGACCGCGAAACCCGTGTAATCATGGCGGTCCAACGGCTCTGGCCCCCCGAGGAGGAGGCGTGACGGAACCCGACGAGGCGACCCGCCCTGCCGGGCGCGGCGACCCGATCCGTGTGCTGATCGTTGACGATCACGCGCTGATCCGCCGCAGCCTGGAGATGGCACTGGCCGCAGAGGCGGACATCGAGGTGGTCGGCGAGGCGAGCGACGGTCAGGAAGCGGTCGAGCTCGCCGACCGCCTGACACCGGACGTCGTGCTCATGGACGTCCGGATGCCCCGGCAGAGCGGCATCGAGGCCACCAGGGAGATCAAGGCCTCGGCGCCCAGCGTCCGGATCATCATGTTGACCGTGAGCGACGAGGAGGAGGATCTCTTCGAGGCGATCAAGGCGGGCGCCACCGGGTACCTCCTGAAGAACGTGCAGCTCGACGAGGTTCCCGAGGTCGTGCGAGGCGTTCACGAAGGGCAGTCCCTGATCAATCCGGCCATGGCCGCCAAGCTCATCAGCGAGTTCGCGACCATGAGCCGGAAGGAGGCCGAGCGGCCCCCCCAGCTGCCCGTCCCCCGGCTGACCGACCGGGAGATGGAGGTTCTCCGCCTGGTGGCCAAGGGGATGAACAACCGCGAGATCGCCAAGCAGTTGTTCATCTCCGAGAACACCGTGAAGAACCACGTCCGCAACATCCTGGACAAGCTTCAGCTCCACTCCCGGATGGAAGCCGTGGTCTACGCCGTGCGGGAGCGGATGCTCGAGATCACCTGACCGCCGTCCGATCCCGTGAGCCGGCGGCCGGACTCCCGGCCGCCGCTCACGGGATGGCGGACAGGATCGCCTCCCGCAGGAAGGGCTCCGCCCGGTCGATGCGGACGGTGTCGCAGCCGACCCAGGCCGCGGCCTCGCGGAGGGCCTCGGCCAGCGGCACGACGGCCTTGCGCGGGTCGGTCCCGGCCTCCAGGCCGATCTGGCGGGCGACCAGGGCGGAACCCTCGCGTGCCGGGTCGACGCGGCCGATCAGACGGCCGCCGGCGAGGACGGGCATCGTGAAGTAGCCGTGGACGCGCTTGTCCTTGGGGACGTAGGCCTCCAGGCGGTGGTTGAAGCCGAAGACGCGGGCGGTGCGGGCCCGGTCCCAGATGAGGGAGTCGAACGGCGACAGCAGGGTCGTGCGGTGGCGGCCGCGGGGGGTGCTCTCCAGCGCCGCGGGGTCGGCCCAGGCGTTCGCGGCGCGCTCGGGCCAGCCGTGCACCCGGACCGGGACGAGCCCGGCGCCGCCGTCGAGCAGAGCCGCGTCCAGGAGCGCGGCGTGCGGGGCCTTGAGCCGGAGGAAGTCGACGAGGTCGGCGCGGGTGGCGATGCCGAGGGCACGGCCGGCCACGCCGGCGAGCCGGGTGACGCACTCGGCGTCGGAGAGGTCCTCGCCCAGGAGGTGGCCGGGGACGGCGCGTTCGGCCAGCTCGTAGACGCGGCGCCAGCCGACGCGCCGGGTGCAGACGACCTCGCCGGTGTCCAGCAGCCACTCGATGGCGATCTTGGAGTCGGACCAGTCCCACCAGGGGCCGCCGTTCTTGGCGCCGCCGATGTCGGCGGTCGTGACGGGGCCGTTCTGGCGGACCTGCTCCAGGACCTTGTCCACCGTCGGGGGGACCTGGTGCCAGCGGTATCTCCGCTCCCGGAACGCGCGGCGCCGGAAGGCGTAGAGCGGCCAGTCCTCGATGGGCAGGATGCAGGCCGCGTGGCACCAGTATTCGAAGGTGCGGGCCGGTTCGTCCCAGTAGGCCCGCTCCACGTTCTGCCTGCCGACGGCGCCCAGGCGCGCGTAGGCGACGAGTTCGTGGGAGCGGGCCAGCACGGAGATCGTGTCGAGCTGCACGGCGCCCAGGCGGCGCAGGGCGGCGGGTGGGCCGCCGCGGCGGGCGTCGGCGCCCAGGAAGCCCTGGGCGCGCAGGATGATCCGGCGGGCCTCGTCGGCCGGGAGCGTGAGGGTCACGGCTGCTCCAGGGGGAGGCGGCGCGTTGTCGCGCGGCGGGTCGGCATGGGCCGAGAGTAGCGGTTCACACCGACAAAAGCGCTACACCGGTGTCATGGCGGTGACCGCCGGAAGGGAGGACGCGCGGTCGGCGGCCCCGCCGGCGGTCCCGGCAGGGCTGCCGTGGCCGGGGACCCGGAGCGCCAGGGGCGCGCCCGGGCCCCTCCTAGTCGAGGACGCCTTCCGTGCGGCCGAAGGGGGCGCGCGGAGAGTCGAGGATGACGTCCTTGAAGACGCCGAAGGCCACCAGGAGGATTCCGCCCAGCGCGCAGACGGCCGCGCCCATCCAGAACACGAACCAGTTGGGGCCGGCGGTCAGCGCGATCCCGCCGATGGTGAAGCCCAGCAGGCTCACAGTGACGGCCAGCCAGGACGATGCCCGGCCTCCGTGGCCGACGTCGGGTTTCTCCGCCATGGGTCGTTTCTCCTCGTGGACGGCGAGGGGCTCGCGGGTTTTTCCAGCGCGAGGTGCGATAGGTGTCGCATACCCCTCACTAGGTGCGGTACTCCTCAAAACCGGGCACTGGGAACCGTGCGGGCGGTAAGCGCGTCTTTCATGGTGGCTGTGTCTGGTGGTGGAACCGCCTACGATGGCAGCGGAGAACCATGTCTCGTCCTCATCCAGGCCCCTGAAGGCCGCGGAAGACCTGCGAGGAGCTTTACCTAAAGTGCCAGCCTTTCTCGACAAGATTCTTCGCGCAGGCGAAGGCAAGCTTCTGCGTAAGCTCAAGCGGATCGCCGACCAGGTCAACTCCATCGAGGACGACTTCACGAGCCTGACCGACGCCGAACTGCGCGCGCTCACCGCGGAGTACAAGCAGCGCCACGCCGACGGCGAGTCCCTCGACGATCTGCTTCCCGAAGCCTTCGCCACCGTCCGTGAGGCCTCCCGGCGCGTGCTGGGCATGCGCCACTTCGATGTGCAGATCATGGGCGGGGCCAACCTGCACATGGGCAACATCTCCGAGATGCGCACCGGTGAGGGCAAGACCCTGACCTGTACGCTCCCCGCCTACCTCAACGCCATCTCCGGCAAGGGCGTCCACGTCATCACGACGAACGACTACCTGGCCAAGCGCGACGCCGAGGAGATGGGCCGCGTCCACCGCTTCCTCGGCCTCGAGGTCGGCGTGATCCTGGCGAACATGCCGCCGGACGATCGCCGCAAGCAGTACAACGCGGACATCACCTACGGCACGAACAACGAGTTCGGCTTCGACTACCTGCGCGACAACATGGCGTGGTCGCTGGAAGAGTGCGTCCAGCGCGGCCACAACTTCGCCATCGTCGACGAGGTCGACTCGATCCTCATCGACGAGGCCAGGACCCCGCTGATCATCTCCGGTCCCGGCGAGCAGTCCGGCAAGTGGTACGCCGAGTTCGCCAAGATCGTCCCCCGCCTCCGCAAGGGCGCCGAGGGCAAGGACGGCGAGGAGAGCACCGGCGACTACGTCGTCGACGAGAAGAAGCGCACGGTGGGCATCCTGGAGCCGGGCGTGGAGAAGGTCGAGGACTGGCTCGGCATCGACAACCTCTACAAGCCCGAGCACACCCACCTGGTCGGCTTCCTCAACAACGCGCTGAAGGCCAAGGAGCTCTACAAGAAGGACAAGGACTACATCGTCGTCGACGGCGAGGTCCTGATCGTCGACGAGTTCACCGGCCGCGTGCTGCACGGACGACGCTACAACGAGGGCATGCACCAGGCCATCGAGGCCAAGGAAGGCGTCAAGATCAAGGACGAGAACCAGACTCTCGCCACGATCACGCTGCAGAACTACTTCCGCCTCTACAAGACGCTCTCCGGCATGACCGGAACCGCGGCCACCGAGGCCAACGAGTTCCACCAGACCTACAAGCTCGGCGTCGTCCCGATCCCGACCAACAAGCCGATGATCCGCAAGGACCAGGCCGACGTGGTCTACAAGACCGAGGACGCCAAGTTCATGGCGGTGGTCGAGGACATCAAGGAGCGCTACGACAAGGGCCAGCCGGTCCTGGTCGGCACCACGAGCGTGGAGAAGTCCGAGCGGCTGTCCAAGGAGCTCAAGCGCAGGGGCGTCAAGCACGAGGTCCTCAACGCCAAGAACCACGCGCGAGAGGCCGCGATCATCGCGGAGGCGGGCCGCAGGCACGCCGTCACCGTCGCCACCAACATGGCCGGCCGCGGCACCGACATCAAGCTCGGCGGCAGCACCGAGTTCCGCGCCGACATGGAGCTGCGCAACCGCGGCCTCGACCCGGTCGAGACCCCGGAGGAATACGACAAGGCCTGGCCCGAAGCGCTGGAGAAGGCCAAGGAGGCCGTCAAGACCGAGCACGAGGAGGTCGTCGACCTCGGCGGTCTCTACGTCCTGGGCACCGAGCGGCACGAGTCGCGCCGCATCGACAACCAGCTGCGCGGCCGTTCCGGCCGTCAGGGCGACCCGGGCGAGTCGCGGTTCTACCTCTCGCTCGAGGACGACCTCATGCGCCTGTTCAACTCGGCCCGAGTCGAGATGATCATGACGCGGCTGAACATCCCGGACGACGTCCCGATCGAGTCGGGCATCGTCTCCAAGGCCATCGCCTCCGCCCAGCACCAGGTCGAGCAGCAGAACTTCGAGATCCGCAAGAACGTTCTGAAGTACGACGAGGTCATGAACCGCCAGCGCAAGGTGATCTACGCCGAGCGCCGCCGGGTGCTGGAGGGCGCCGACCTGCACGAGCAGATCCGCGGCTTCGTCGGCGACGTCGTCGACGACTACGTCACCGCCGCCACGGCCGAGGGCTTCTCCGAGGAGTGGGACCTCGACAAGCTGTGGAAGGCGCTGGGCCAGCTCTACCCGATCAGCCTCACCATCGACGAGATCGTCGAGGAGGCGGGCGGCCGCGAGGAGCTCACCGCCGCGTTCCTGGACGAGAAGGTGAAGGCCGACGCGCTGGCCGCCTACGACCGCCGCGAGGAGGAGCTGGGCGCGGAGGCCACGCGCGAGCTGGAGCGCCGGGTCATCCTGTCGGTCCTGGACCGCAAGTGGCGCGAGCACCTCTACGAGATGGACTACCTCCAGGAGGGCATCGGCCTGCGCGCGATGGCGCAGCGCGACCCCCTGATCGAGTACCAGCGTGAGGGCTTCGACATGTTCTCCCAGATGCTCGACGGCATCAAGGAGGAGTCGGTCGGCTACCTGTTCAACCTCGAGGTCGAGGTGCAGACCAACCCGATCGTCGAGGAGAACGAGGAGGAGGAGGACGAGGCCACCGCCGAGGTGCGCTCCATCATCGCGCGCGGCCTGCGCGGTCCCCAGCGTCCCTCCGAGCTGCAGTACACCGCGCCCGGCGAGCGGGGCGAGGTGGAGCAGACGCGGGTCAGCACCCGCGAGGAGCGTGACGCCTACGGCAACGTCGAGCGCAACGCCCCGTGCCCCTGCGGCTCCGGGAAGAAGTACAAGCGCTGCCACGGCGACCCCAAGCACGTCCAGGCCTGACCTCGTGGCCCGAGGGCCCGCACCCCGCGCCGGGGTGCGGGCCCTCGCGCTTGCGGGCCGCGGTACGGCGCGCGTCACGGCGACGGCGACCGGGGGAGGCCCCCGCACCGGGACCCCGGCTCAGGGTGCCCTCAGGGCGTCTTCAAGGCGTCGTCTCGAACTCGGTACAGAGCCACTGCACGCCCCTGCGCTCCAGCCTGAGGGCCAGCCCGCGGTGCCGCTCACCGCAGCGCACGAGCACGCACATCTCCACCACCCCGTCTCTGGGCTGGGACATGTGCAGCCTTCCGGCCCGGGGCGGGCGCGCGCAGTCGAAGATCTTCCCGGCGCGGACCAGCTCGGCCTGGGTCCGGTCGGTCGTGTGGCGGGAGACGCTGGAGGGCGGTCGCCGGCCGGCCAGGATCTCGGCGAAGGCCTGCCCGAGGGCCCGCAGCCGCCGCTCGTCCGGGACCGCTCCCGGCGGTCCCCAGATCAGCGGGCGCCGGGCGTGGAGTTCGGCGGGCTCCGGCTCGCAGGCGAGGGCGAGAGTCCCCTGCACGTACGGCGGGGCGGCCGGCGGGCAGCCGGGCGGGCGCTCGTCGTCGTAGGGGGGCTCGGCCGGCAGGGAGGACACGATCCGGGGGAGCGGCACCGGCCGTGGAGGGCGTGACATGGCGACTCCGATTCTCGTCGGGGGACCTGACACATCTAGGAGTTTCCGGTCCACCACCCAGATACGTTCCGCGCCAACTTTCCCGGAACCGGCGCCTTTTCGTCCCGCCGAGGGGAGAAGGTCCCCTGAAGCTGGAGCGGTGGCCGCGGGCGGGGCCGGGTTACGGCGCCGCCCGCGGGTTCCTTCGGATGGCCGAAATGCGCCGGACCGCGCTACCGGGTGTCACGGCCGGTGCGCCCGTCGCTCCCCTTGCGGGCGTCTCCGGGCGCGTCCGGCCCGGTGGCGGCCGTACCGGAAGGTCCGTCGTCCTCGGGCTCGCGGCCCGGGGTGGCCAGGTCCAGCCGCCTGATCAGCACCGTGAACAGCAGGTAGTAGACGGCGAAGTAGAGCAGGCCGAATCCGATGATCAGACCGAGCCCGTGGGTGTTCGACTTGCCGGCGTTGAGCAGCATGTCGATGCCGCCGGCGGAGAAGGTGAACCCGAGGCGGGCCCCGGACTCGGCCATCAGGGCCATCGAGACGCCGGTGAGCAGGGCGTGCACCGCGAACAGGGCCGGAGCGACGAAGACGAAGGCGAACTCGATCGGCTCGGTGATCCCGGTGAGGAACGCGGTGAGCCCGGCGGAGAGCATGATGCCGCCGACGGTCGCGCGCCGGTGCGGCGGGGCCGCCCGCCACATCGCGACGGCCGCGCCGAGCAGGCCGAACATCATGACGGGGAAGAAACCCGTCATGAAGATCCCGGCCCCGTCCTGCCCCGCGAAGTAGCAGTTCAGGTCACCCGCGGCGCTGCGGGTGGCGCCGTCGGCCCCGGCCTGGCACTCCGGGAGGGTGAACCAGACGATCGTGTTGAGGAAGTGGTGCAGGCCGATCGGGATGAGCAGGCGGTTGGCCACGCCGTACAGGCCGGCGCCCTCGGCGCCGTGGGCGGAGAGCCGGTCGCCCATCGACGCCAGCCAGTCGCCGACCGGGAGCCAGATCAGGCCGAAGAGCACTCCGAGGAGGAGCGCGGCGACCGCGGTGACGATCGGAACGAACCTCCGGCCGCCGAAGAAGGCCAGCCACGCGGGGAGCTTGATCCGGTAGTAGCGCTCCCAGAGCAGGGCCGCGGTGATGCCGATGATGATGCCGCCGAGGACGCCGGTGGGGTTCTGGGCTCCCAGATTGAGCAGGGGCGTGGGCTGCCCGTCGGGGCCGGTGACGCTCAGCGCGACCTTCTTGTGGACCGCGGAGTCCGGTGAGGCGGCGAAGAACAGGGTCCTGGAGACACGGTCGAAGACCAGGTAGCCGACGAGCGCGGCCAGCGCGGTGGAGCCGTCGGCCTTGCGGGCGAAGCCGATGGCCACGCCGACGGCGAACAGCAGCGGCAGGTTGTCGAAGAGGGCGCCGCCGGCGGCGGCGAAGACGCTCGCCACCCGGTCGAGGAAGGCGTTGTCGCTCCGGCCCAGCAGGTCGTCCTGGCCGAAGCGGAGCAGCAGGCCCGCTGCGGGCAGGACCGCGATGGGCATCATCAGCGAGCGCCCGACGCGCTGCAGGACGGAGAAGGCGGACGACCATGCCGATGGCCCGCGATCGACGGCTGCCGTGCTCATTCCGGAACCCCCGCGCCCGTGGTGACGTGCGGGGGGTAGCCGGTATGTACCACTGCGGGCGACGGGCTACACGGGGAGCGGGGCCGCCGCGGCCGGAGTCCGGCCGCGGCGGAGAGGTCAGGCGGGTCCGGCGGGAGGGGCGGCCGGCTCGCCGGACTCCGCGTCGGGCTCGGGCTCGCGGCCTGGAGTCATGATGTTCAGGCGCCTGATCAGGAAGCTGAACACGGCGTAGTAGATCACCGCGTAGACCAGGCCCATGGCGATGATGATCGGGACCCCTCGCGCGTTGGCGGCGGTGCCGTACAGGCCGAGATCGATCAGCCCGGAGGAGAAGCTGAAGGCGAGCTTGGCGCCCAGCGCGGAGGCCACGGCGAGGGAGACGCCGGTCAGGACGATGTGCACCACGAACAGGACGGGGGCCACGAAGATGAAGGCGAACTCGATCGGCTCGGTGATCCCGGTGAGGAACGCGGTGAGCGCGGCGGAGATCATGATGGAGCCGACCGCGGTGCGGCGGTGCGCCGGGGCGGCCCGCCAGATGGCGAGCGCCGCGGCGGGCAGGCCGAACATGAGGACCGGATAGAACCCGGCCTCGAATCCGCCGTAGCCCTGCACGCCGTTGTTGAAGCACACCAGGTCGCCGGCGAGCTGCTTGCCGGCCTCCGTCACGCACTCGGGGACCTGGGTCCAGACGACGTTGTTGACGATGTGGTGCAGACCCAGGGGGAGCAGGGCGCGGTTGACCATGCCGTAGATCCCGGCGCCCAGCGTGCTGTTCTCGGCGAGCCAGGTGCCGAAGGCGCGGACCCAGCCGCCCAGGACCGGCCAGACGAATCCGAAGAGCACGCCGAGCACCAGCCCGGCGAAGGCGGTGATGATCGGGACCAGGCGGCGGCCGCTGAAGAAGGCCAGGGCGGTCGGGAGCTTGGTGCGGTAGAAGCGCTGCCAGAGCAGGGCGGAGACGATGCCCATGACGATGCCGCCGAGCACCCGGGTCGGGTTCTGCGCGCCGAGGTTCAGCACCACGGTGGGCACACCCGGGTCGGCCGGGTCGAAGACCTGCGTGGTGATCGATCCCTTCAGGGCGTCGTCGAACAGCGTGAAGAACATGTTCATGCTGACGGCGTGGAAGACCAGGTAGCCGACGAGCGCGGCCAGCGCGGTGGAGCCGTCGGCCTTGCGGGCGAAGCCGATGGCCACGCCGACGGCGAACAGCAGCGGCAGGTTGTCGAAGAGCGTGCCGCCGGCGGTGCCGAGCACCCGCGCGACGTCGTCGAGGAGGGCGTTGTCGCTCCTGCCGAGAAGGTCGTCCTGGCCGAGCCGGAGCAGCAGGCCGGCTGCGGGCAGGACCGCGATCGGGAGCATCAGGGAGCGGCCGAGGCGCTGGAGCACGCCCATCGCGGCGGAGCCGGGCGGAGGCGGGGCCGGGAGCCCCGCATCCGCTGAGGTGGAACTCATCGGACTTTCCTCCAGGGGGTGGGGGCGGGAGGAGGAGGTCAGCTGCGGCGTGCCGGCGTCTCCAGGATCGTGCGGAGCTGGTAACGGTCGGCGCGGTAGGTGGAGATCCCGAGCTCGGCGCAGACGCCCCCGGCGAACGAGCGCTGCTGGAGCAGGAGCACGGCGCCGCCGCGCGGCAGCTTCAGCAGGTCGGCGTCGTCGGGGTCGGCGATCCCCGCGTCGATGGTGAGCTCGCCGGCGTCGAGCACCAGGCCGTAGTGGGTTTCGAGCATGGTGTACAGGGAGCGGCCGGTCAGGTCGTGGTCGCCGAGGTCGGGCGCGAGGGCGACCGGGATGTGGGATCGCTCGATGCACATGGGCTCGTCGGCCGCGGTGCGCAGCCGCTCGATGAAGTGCACCTCGTCACCGGGCTGGATGCCGAGCTCGCGGGCGAGGTGGGCGCTGGCCCTGACCACCCGGCGGTCCAGGTCGCGGGAGCCGGGCTCCATGCCCCGGGCGCGCATCTCGTCGCTGAAGGAGGTCAGCCGGAGCGCCATCTCGATCTTGGGCCGGGCCACGAAGGTGCCCTTGCCCGCGACGCGCTGCAGGCGGCCCTCGGAGACCAGGTGGTCGACCGCCTGCCGCACCGTCATCCGCGACAGCCCGAAGCGCTGGCAGAGCTCGCGTTCGGACGGGATCGCCGTGCCGATGGCCAGCTCGTGGCTCTCGATGAGGTCGAGCAGGATCTCCCGGAGCTGGAAGTACTTGGGCACGGGACTGTCCGGATCGATCTGGGCCACGGGTCTCCTCCCCTCTCGATTCCACTATGTCCGATGGGTTATGGTTTGCACTGGTCTAGTCCGGACTAGACCACAGGCCGGAAAAGGGTGTCAACGTACGGACCGGCGACGGATCGATAACGGCCCGATCGCGCCTGTCCCAACCGAAGGATGAGCGCGAGATGACGACCAAGATGCGCAGCGAGATCGCCGAGCAGCCCGCTGCGCTGCAGGCCACGCTGGACGCCCTTCTCCCCAGGATCGGGGAGGTGGAGCGGCTCGCGGGGCAGACTCGTCAGCTGCTGTTCATCGCCCGTGGCACCTCCGACAACGCCGCAGTCTACGGCCGTTACCTCGCCGAAGCACACGCGGGCCGCCTGTCCACCCTCGCCGCCCCGTCGATCGCCACCACCTACCGGCGCAAGCTGGACCTGGACGGCGTGCTGGCGGTCGGCCTGTCCCAGTCGGGCCGGACCGAGGAGATCGTCGAGACCCTCGCCTGGGCCAAGGACTGCGGCGCGAAGACCCTGGCGATCACCAACGGCGGCGAGCAGAGTCCTCTGGCCCAGGCCGCCGACCTCGCCCTGTGCACACTCGCCGGCGAGGAGAAGGCCGTCCCGGCGACCAAGACCTACACCACGCAGCTCGCCGCGCTGGCGGTGCTCGCCCTCGGCCTGGGCGCGGACGTCGACCCCGCCGACCTGCGGCGGGTTCCGGACGCCGTGGAGAAGCTGATCGGCGACCCGGGCGAGCTGGACGCGGTCGTCGAGGGCCTGGCCGACAAGCCGGGCGTCGTGGTCTCCGGCCGCGGCCTGGCCTTCTCCACCGCGCTGGAGACCGCGCTCAAGCTGAAGGAGGCCTGCTACCTGCACGCCATGGGCCTGTCCTACGCGGACCTGCTGCACGGCCCGATCGCCGTGGTCGACTCCGACACCCCGGCCGTCCTGGTCGCGGCGGGTGAGGGCCCGACCCTGGCCGGCACCGTGGCGCTCGCCGAGCGGGTCACCGGCGCCGGCGCCGCCGCTTTCACCGTCGGCGGCGGCACCGCGCTCGCCGCGGCGGGCACGGCCGCGCTGAACGGTCCGGACCTGCCGGAATGGGTCGCCCCGCTCGGTCTCGTCGTCCCCGGGCAGTTGCTGACCGAGGCCCTGGCGCGCAGGCTGGGAATCGACCCCGACGCGCCGCGCGGCCTCAACAAGGTCACCCAGACGGACTGAGATCGCGGTGTCGTTTAGCCTGGTCATGACCTGTAGCCGGGTCACGGCCTGGGGCGCGTGACCGGTAACGCTAGGAGGGCGACATGGCGGCGGACGCCAACGCGATCATCGCGGGCCTCGGTGGCGCGGACAACATCATCGCGATCGAACCGTGCATCACCCGGCTCAGGACCGAGGTGCTCGACGCCTCCAAGGTGGACCAGGCCGCCCTCAAGGCGGCCGGCGCCCACGGGGTCATGGCCGCGGGCAACGTCGTCCAGGTGGTGGTGGGCCCCGAGGCCGACACGATCGCCAGCGACATCGAGGACGTCATCGGCTGACTGACGCCGGGCCGTCCCCGCGGTGACGGGGACCGCCGAGGGGGTGTGATGACCACAGTTCTGGCCCCGGTCGCGGGGGCGGCCGTGGGCCTGGAGGCGGTGCCCGATCCGGTGTTCTCCGGGGGGCTGGTCGGTCCGGGGGCGGCGATCGACCCGGCCAGGGAGCCCGGCCGGGTGATCTCGCCCATCGACGGGAAGATCGTCAAGTTGCACCCGCACGCCTTCGTCGTCGTGGGGGACGACGGCAGGGGAGTCCTCGTCCATCTCGGGATCGACACCGTGCAACTGCGGGGCGAGGGGTTCGAACTGCTGGCCGCGGAGGGCGACCGGGTCAGCGCCGGCCAGCCCGTGGTGGCCTGGAACCCGGCGGAGGTCGAGGCGGGAGGGCGCTCCCCGGTCTGCCCGGTGGTGGCGCTGGACGCCTCCGAGGGATCCGTCACCGGGCTCGCAGAGGGAACCGTGGGAGCGGGCGACGAGTTGTTCCAGTGGAGATGAGAGGCCGGCGATCGCCGGGATTGCGCCCGGGGCGGCGGGTATGAGGTGCATGGGCATCACGGCCGGCCGCCTTGACGCGGATCCGGCGGTGGCGGGCCCGGCGGGTGCCGACCGGCCCCGCCGACCATATGAGCAACCGGCGGTCTAGACCGCCGAGCCGATCCTTCAGGAGGACCCGTGGCCGAGCGCCAAGTCACCGTCAAGGCCGAGGTCGGTCTGCACGCCCGCCCCGCCGCGACGTTCGTGCAGACCGCGGCCAAGTCGGCCCTGGACGTCACCGTCGCCAAGGCCGGCGGGCAGCCGGTGAACGCCAAGAGCATCCTCGGCGTCCTCTCCCTCGACGTCCGGCAGGGCGACAGCGTGGTGATCAGGGCCGAAGGGGAGGGCGCCGAAGAACTTCTCGACCGGCTCGCGGACATCGCCTCGGCCCCGTGAGCACCTTCACGGGCGTGGGGGTCAGCCCCGGCGTCGGCTTCGGGGCCGGCCACGTCGTCGTCCGCGCGATCCCGGTGCCCCCGCCCGGCGCCCGGCACGGCGGGGACGCCGAGGCGGAGCGGGCCAGGGCAGCGGACGCGCTGGAGCAGGTCGCGCGGGACCTGGAGCGGCGGGGGGCGCTGGCGGGCGGCGAGGCGCAGAAGGTCCTGGACGCCCAGGCCCTGATGGCGCGCGACCCCGGCCTGGCGGCGGAGGTGGCCGAGCTGGTCGGCGCGGGCGCGAGCGCCTCCCGCGCGGTCTACGAGGGGTTCGGGCGTTACCGGGAGATGCTCGCCGGCGCGGGGGGCTACCTCGGCGCGCGCGTCGCCGATCTCGACGACGTCAGGGACCGGGCGGTCGCCGTCCTCGAAGGCCTGCCGGTGCCCGGTGCGCCGGTCCGCGCGGCGGAGCCGTACGTGCTCGTCGCCCGGGACCTGGCCCCGGCCGACACCGCGCTGCTCTCCCGGGACGTGGTGGCCGCCTTCGTCACCGAGGAGGGCGGGCCGACCAGCCACACGGCGATCATCGCCAGGGCGATGGGCGTGCCGGCCGTCGTGGCCTGCCCGGGGGCCACCGCCATCGCGGCGGGCACGCCGGTGCTCGTCGACGGGGCCTCGGGCCTGGTACGGCTCTCGCCGTCGGAGGAGGAGGTGAAGACCGTCCGCAGGGCCGCCGCGGCCCGCGAGGCCGTGCTCGCGGCCGCCACCGGGCCCGGAACCACCGCGGACGGCCACGCGGTCCCGCTGCTGGCCAACATCGGCGGGCCGCGCGACGTGGAGAGCGCGCTGGCGCACGGCGCGGAGGGCGTCGGGCTCTACCGGACCGAGTTCCTCTTCCTGGGCCGGACGGAGGCGCCGTCGGCGCGGGAGCAGGAGGCGGCGTACGCGGAGGTGCTGAGGGCGTTCCCCGGAGGCCCGGTGGTGGTGCGGACGCTGGACGCGGGGGCGGACAAGCCCCTGGCCTTCCTGCCCGTGGAGGGGCAGGAGCCGAACCCGGCGCTGGGGATCCGCGGATCACGGCTACTCCAGGCGCATCCGGAGATGATGCGCGAGCAGCTCGCCGCCCTGGCGCGGGCCGCCGCGCAGACCTCCGCCAGAGTCCAGGCGATGGCGCCGATGGTGGCCACCGTCGAGGAGACGGCGCGGTTCGTGGCCGCCTGCCGGGAGGCCGGGCTGCCGTCCGCGGGGGTCATGGTCGAGATCCCGTCGGCCGCCCTGCGCGCCGCCGACCTGGCCGCGGAGGCCGACTTCTTCTCGATCGGCACCAACGATCTGGCCCAGTACGCCTTCGCCGCCGATCGCCAGGTGGGCGCGCTGACCGCGTTCCAGGACGCCTGGCAGCCCGCCCTGCTCGACCTGGTCGCCCTGACCGCCGCCGGGGCCGCCCGGCGGGGCAAGCCGTGCGGGGTCTGCGGGGAGGCCGCGGGCGACCCGGTGCTCGCCTGCGTGCTGGTCGGCCTCGGCGTCACGTCGCTGTCGATGACGGCCTCCTCGCTGCCCGCCGTACGGGCCGCGCTGGCCCGGCACACCCGGGACCAGTGCCTGCTCGCCGCACAGGCCGCCCGCGCGGCGACCTCCCCGGCAGGGGCGCGCGCCGCCGCCCGCGCCCACCTGCAGGGCCTTGCGGAACTGGCGCTGTGACCGCCGCCGCAGGTCCGGCGTGGTGACGGGCGCCGCGACCGGGGCCGGAAGCGGACGCCCCGGCCCCCGACACGCCGGTAATCGGAGCGCCCGGTCGCCCGCGCGGATAGCGTGGTCTGCATGGTTCGGAGCATGCGCACGGCTGGTCTTGCAGTGATCGCGACGATGGTGGCCGGGTGCGCCGCCGGGTCGGGGGCGGCCAGCGCGCCTGCTCCGGGGCCGGCCGGGCCGCCCGTGGCCCCCACGGCCGCGGCGTCCTCCCCCGCGCCTTCCGGCGCCGCCGCGCCCTCCACCGCGCCCCCTGAGAGGTCCGCCTCTCCCGAGGTGGAGGCCGTGCTCGCGGGGATGAGCGTCGAGGAGAAGGTCGGTCAGCTGTTCATGCCGGTCCTGTACGGCCCGGCGGCCGGCACGTCCTCGGGGGAGAACCAGGCGCGCTTCGGCGTGGACACCCCGGCCGAGACGATCGCCAGATACCGCCCCGGCGGCGTGATCCTGTTCCCCTGGGCGGACAACGTCAAAAGCGTCCGGCAGCTCGTGGCCCTGACCAACGGCCTGCAGAAGGCCTCTCCCGGGATCCCGCTGCTGATCGGCGCCGACCAGGAGAACGGCCAGGTCTCCCGCCTCGCTCCGCTGGTCACCAAGCTCCCCGGCGCCTCGGTGATCGGCTCCACCGGCGACCCGTCGCTGGCGCGCATGGCCGCCAAGACCACGGGCGCCGAGCTGCGGGCGCTCGGCGTCAACCTCGACTTCGCCCCGGTCGCCGACGTGAACCTCAACCCGCGCAACCCCGTGATCGGCCCGCGCGCCTACGGCTCCGACCCGGAGAAGGTCGCGCCGATGGTCGCCGCGGCGGTGCGGGGCTTCCACGACGCCGGGATCGCCGCCACCGCCAAGCACTTCCCCGGTCACGGCGACACCAACGTGGACAGCCACTCCGGTCTCCCGGTGATCAAGCATTCCCGATCCCAGTGGGAGAAGCTGGACGCGCCGCCGTTCGCCGCGGCCATCGGCGAGGACATCGACATGATCATGAGCGCCCACGTGGTCATGCCCCGGCTCGACCCGTCCGGTGACCCGGCCACGCTCTCCAAGCCGATCCTGACCGGGCTGCTCCGCCAGGAGCTCGGCTTCGACGGGGTCATCTCCACCGACGCGCTGGACATGCAGGGCGTGCGCAAGAAGTACGGCGACGGCGAGGTGGCCGTCCGGGCCGTCCTGGCCGGGGCGGACCTGCTGCTGATGCCGCCGGACTACCCGAAGGCGTACGAATCGGTGCTGGCCGCGGTGAAGTCCGGCAGGATCTCCGCCGACCGGCTCGACGCGTCCGTACGGCGGCTGCTGACGCTGAAGGCCGCCCGGGGGATCCTGGAAAAGGCCCCGGTCGCCGACCCGGCCGATGCGGAGCGGACGCTGCGCTCGGCGGAGCACCGCAAGGTGGCCTCCCTCATCAACCGCAAGGCCCGCTGACCCCGCACCCGGCGGCTCGCCTACCCTGTAACAGGTTCTAGACGAGGAGGCGGGATGCTCAAGGGTGTGCTGATCGATTGGGGCGGCGTGCTCACCACGGGCCTGCACGAGGCGATCGAGGAGTGGATCGTCGCCGAGCGGATCGACGCGACCCGCTACCGCGACGTGATGCGCGAGCTGATCATGCACGCGTACGAGGGTTCGGCGAGCGGCGAGAACACGATCCACGCGCTGGAGCGGGGCGAGATCTCCGCCCTGGACTTCGAGCGCGACCTGGCCGAGCGGCTGCTCACCGTGGACGGCGTGCCGCCGGTCGCCGAGGGGCTGCTGACCAGGATGTTCGCCGGATTCCAGCCGGTCCAGCCGATGTACGACATGCTGGCCGCCGCCCGCGCCGCCGGGCTGAAGACCTGCCTGCTGTCCAACTCCTGGGCCAACGACTACCCCCGCGACGCCTGGGACGGGCTCTTCGACGAGATCGTCATCTCCGGTGAGGTCGGCATGCGCAAGCCGGAGCCGCGGATCTTCGAGCACACCCTCGGCGTGGTCGGGCTCTCCGGCGCGGAGTGCGTGTTCATCGACGACATCGAGGCCAACGTCACGGCCGCCCGCGCCCTGGGGATCGTCGGCGTGCACCACCGGGACCCGGAGGCGACCATCGCCGAGCTGGAGACCCTGTTCAGCGTCCCGCTGCGGGCCATGCCCGCGCTGTGAGGCCCGGCGCCGCCCGGATCCGGCTCGCCGGGCGGCGCCGTACCTCGCGGCCGGGGTGCCGGGACTGGCACACTCGGTGGATGATCGGCGCCGGAGCGGTGCCATCGTCGGAGAACACCGTCGGAGAAGACAGATCGAGGCAAGATGCGCGTCTACCTGCCGTGCACGCTCCCGGCGCTGGCCCGCGTGGTCACCGCCAAGGAGCTCGGCCCGGCCCCGTTGACCGGTTACGCGGTGACCCCCGCGCTGACCGAGTGGTACGCCTCGGGTGACACCGAGGAACTGGAGTACGTCGCCCTGACGGAGGCGGCCCGGGCCTCCCTGCGGATGCTGGCCGCCGATCGCGCCGACGGCGTGGAGGCGGGCGCCCGCCGGGTGGTGATCGCCGCCGAGGTGCCGGACGACGACGTGAGCATGGGCACCGACCTGAGGGAGCGCGCGAGGGTACGGCTCGCGCGGGCGGTCCCGGTGGAGAAGATCGCCGCGGTGCACGTGGACGACCCGGCGGCGGTCGACGACGTCGAGTCCGCTCTCGCCGCGCTGCCCGCGGCCGACGGCGGCGACGACGACGCCCGCTTCACCGTGGACGGCGCCGAGGCCCACGAGCTGCTGTGGTACGCCACCCAGGAGATCCCCGACCTAGTCGGCTGAGGGGATGAATCTGGCGTCTGAGCTGGGCGGCTTAGGTACAGTCGTGGGTATATGAGACACATTGTTTGGGACTGGAACGGCACGCTCTTCCACGACATCGACGCCGTGGTGGCGGCGACGAACGCGGTCTTCGAGCCGTACGGCATGGGTTCCTACGACGTCGACGGGTTCCGCGAGGTCTACACCCGCCCGATCTGGACGGCCTACGAGCGCATGCTCGGCCGTCCGCTGGAGGAGGGCGAGTGGGAGCGGATGGACCAGGGCTTCCACGAGCACTACCACCGGCTGATGCTCGAGTGCGGTCTGGCGGCCGACGCCGAGTCCACCCTGCGGAGCTGGGAGCGGGAGGGCGGCAGCCAGTCGCTGCTGTCCATGTGGCGGCACGAGATGCTCGTCGCCAAGATCGCCGAGTACGGCATCGACCGGCACTTCACCCGGGTCGACGGGCTGCTGAACACCGCCTCCGGCGGGCACAAGGCCGAGTCGATGGCGGCCCACCTCGCCGCGCTGGGCGTCGCCCCGGAGAACGTGCTCGTGATCGGCGACAGCGTGGACGACGCGCACGCCGCCCAGCACGTCGGGGCCCGGGCGGTGCTCTACACCGGAGGCATGACCAGCCGCAGGGACCTGGAGGCGTTCGGGGTGCCGGTCGTGGACACCCTCGCGAACGCCATCGACTACGCCTAAACCGGATGATTTAGGCATCAGTGGCGGCCAGGGTGCGGCGATGGCCGTACCCTGGCATCCCCGCCCAGTCCCGGAGGCCACGATCAACCGCCTCGTTCTGTGGAACATCGACCTCACCCTGGTCGACGTGTCCATCGTCACCCGTGACGCGTACGCCGACGCCTTCCGCCAGGTCACCGGCCGTCCCCTGGTGAAGCTCACCCAGCACAACGGCCGCCCCGACTCGGAGATCGTCTTCGAGACGCTGGCGATCAACGGGATCGTCGCCGAGGACGAACACCTGCCGAAGTTCCTGGACGCCCTGGCCGCGGCCTTCGCGGCCCGCCGCGGACGCCTGTCCGGGGAGGGCCGGGCGATGTCCGGCGCGAAGGAGGCGCTGAAGGCCGTCTCCCGGCTCGACGGCACCGTCCAGTCGGTGCTCACCGGGACGATCAAGAGCAACGCCGTGCACAAGCTGACCGCGTTCGGACTGCACAAGCACGTGGACGTCGAGGTCGGGGGTTACGGCGAGGAGGTCTACCCCAAGGCCACCCTGCTCCAGGTGGCCCAGGGCCGGGCCAAGCGCAAGTACGGCGCCGCCTTCGACGGGAGCAACACCGTGCTCATCGGCGACTCGGCCAGGGACGTGCAGGCCGCCAGGATCGCCGGGGCCGCGATGATCGCGGTCGCCACCGGGCGGTCCCTCCCGGCCGAGCTGCACGAGGCCGGCGCCGACGTGGTCCTGCCCGACCTGACCAACCCCTCCGAGGTGGTGGCCGCCGTGGCCGGGCTCACCTCGCCCGCTCGCAAGGCCGGGTAGGCCCCGTTCCGCCTCACAGGTCGCCGAGCTCCGCCAGGAACCGGGCCGCGATCGGCGCGGCGGCCCCGGAACCCGAGCCGCCGCCCTCGACGATCACCGCGAAGGCCAGGTCGCCCCGGTAGCCGATGAACCAGGCGTGCGAGGGCGGCTCCTCGCCCGAGCCGTACTCCGCGGTCCCGGTCTTGCCCGCCGTACCGGGCGGGAAGGTGACCGCCCTCGCCGTGCCCTCCACCACCACGGCGGGCATCAGCGTGCGCAGCGCCCGCACCACCTCCGGCTCCAGCCTCCTCGGCTCGCCCGGCGGGAGCAGGGCGGCGTCCACCAGCCGGGGCGGACGCCAGGAGCCGTCGGCGACGGCCGCCGCCACGGTGGCCATGTTGAGCGGGCTGGTCAGCACGCGGCCCTGACCGATCGAGGCCGAGGCGAGGTCGGTGTCGTCCTGCGGCGCGGGGAACTTCGCCCGTACGGCCGGCACCCCCGGCTCGACCGGCGCCCCGAACCCGAAGTCCGCCGCGACCTTGCCCAGCCGCCGCCCGCCGAGCCGGTCGACGCTCAGCCGCCCGAACGTGGTGTTGCACGAGTGCGCGAACGCCTCCCGCAGCGAGGGAGTGCCGTAGTCCCTGAACCCGGCGTTGTGGAACGGGAAGCCGCCGATGTTCTGCTCGGCCGGGCAGGCCACCCGCTCCCCGGCGGTCATGCCGTCGGCCACCAGCGCCGAGGCGGTGACCACCTTGAACGTCGATCCCGGCGGGTAGTGGCCCAGCAGCGCCCGGTTGAACCCGCCGGGCTTGTTGGCCGCCGACAGGATCTCGCCGGTCGAGGGGCGGAGCGCGACCAGGGAGGCGGGCCCGTCCACGTCCCGCAGGGCCTGCGCCGCGGCGCGGTGGACCCGCAGGTCGATGGTGGTCCGCAGCTCCCGGCCCGGTTCCGCCTCGAAGGCGGCGAGGGTGGCGACCTTCGCGCCCCCCTCCACCAGGTCGATCCGGGCCGACGAGGTGCCGGTGAGGCGGTCGCGGTAGGTCTCCTTCAACCCGTCGACCAGCTGCCGCACCGAGCCGGGCGCGGAGGCGGTGTCGATCCGGGTGCCGTCGGCGGCGAGGATCGGCGCCTGCCCGGCTCCGACCACCACGGCCTTGAGCCGCCGCCCGGACCGGAGCTCCGGGTGGAGGGCGGCAGGGGTCCACCGCACCCGCCAGGCGCGCTCGTGCTCGACCAGCGTCAGCGACCCGTCGTAGGACCAGTCCACGGGCCCCTCCAGCCGGGCGCGGAAGCGGACCTCGGCACCCGCTTCGGCATCGGCGCTCCCGGTGACCTCGAAGCCGGCCCCCGACAGCTTCAGATCGGTCCGGAACCGCCGGTACCAGCGGTCGAAGTCGTCCGGCGGCTCCATGGCCAGGGTCCGCATCGCCGGGTAGTCCTGCCGGGCCCAGGCGGCCAGGAACGTCCGGGCGGTCTCCTCCGGCGAGCCCTGGGTGCGCAGCGCCCAGACGACCCCGGCGATCGCGGCGACCGGCGCCAGCACCGCCGCGATCAGGATCTTCGGTCTCATGCTCGTTCCCCCTTCTCCTCGCCAGCAGAGGAGAACAGAAGGGTCGCATTTATGTCCAATACTGATATGAGTCAGAAATCTATATCTGAAATGGTATGATCCCTGTTCATGGACCTGGTGAAGCACCTGTACTACTTCACCGTCGTCGCGGAGGAACTGCATTTCGGCAACGCGGCAGCGCGGCTCGGCATGGCCCAGCCGCCGCTCAGCCAGCGCATCCGGCGGCTGGAGGAGGAGCTGGGCGTGCGGCTGTTCGACCGCTCCAGCCGCCAGGTCCGGCTGACCGGGGCGGGACGGGCGATCCTGGCCGAGTCCAGGGAGATCCTCACCCGGGTCGACCGCCTGCGCGCCCTCGCCGGGCGGGGGGAGGGCGCGGTCCTGCGGGTCGGGGTCCCGCCCGATCTGGGCTCGGCGGTGATCGCGGCCCTGATCGCCGGTTTCGAGGAGGCGGACCGCGAGGTACGGCTCGCGCCCGCGGAGATGTGGAGCGCCGACCAGGCCGTCGCCCTCGCCTCCGGGGCGCTGGACGTGGGCGTGCTCCGCCACCCGATCACCGCCCCCGGCCTGAGCTTCGGCCCGGTGCTCGTCCAGCGCCCGGGAGTCGTGCTGGCCGCCTCGGATCCGCTGGCCGCGGTGGCCTCGGTGCACCTGGCCGACCTGGCCGGCCGGCGGCTGGTCCTGTTCCCCGGCGAGCCGGGGCTGCACGAGGAGACGCTCGCCGAGTGCCGCCGCCACGGGTTCGTCCCGGAGGAGGTCCACGAGGCGCAGACTCTCGGCCTGGTCATGGCCGGTACGGCCGTCGCCTTCGGGCCCAGGGTGGAGCTGCCGGGCCTACGCTGGAGGCCGTTGCTGGGCTCCCCGCTGACCTGGCGGCTCTCGACCGCCTGGCGTGGGGAGGCCGGCCCGGCGGCGGCGGCCTTCGGGGCGGTGGCCGTACGGGTGCTGAAGGAGGGTGCCGGCATGACGGACGACGGCGCGGCGCCGGTGCGGCAGGTGCGGGCCAGGCCCGCCTCCGGGTTCCTGGCATGACCGCCATGGACGACGCGCCGGATCTCGGAGGGCTGTTCCGCTCAGCGGGCGTGACCGGCTTCCTGCACGCCGTGGACGTGGACACCGGTGCGGAGGTCTCGTGCGGCGGGGACGAGCCCGTGGTCCTGGCGTCGGTCTTCAAGATCGCGCTGATGGTGGAGTTCTTCCGCCAGGCGGACCGGGGGCTGCTGGACCCGGCCGAGCGGGTCACGGTCATGGCGGACCGCCACACTCCCGGGCCCACCGGGGTGTCGGCGATGGCCGACGACGTGACGGCCTCCCTGCGGGACCTGGCCTACCTGATGATCGCGGTGAGCGACAACACGGCCGCCGACACCCTGGTCGGCCGGGTCGGCCTGGGCGCGGTCAACGCCATGCTGGCCGGGTTCGGCCTGGCCCGGACGTGGGTGGAGCACGACTGCGCCGGGCTGTTCGCGAGCATCGTGACCGACTCCGGCCAGCAGGACATGCCGACCGATCCGGCGGTGATCTCCCGGCTGCGGGCTCTCGACCCGGCCCGCACCAACCGCAGCACGCCCCGCGAGACGGCCCGGCTGCTCGCCATGATCTGGCGGGACGAGGCGGCCTCGCCCGGTTCCTGCGGGTGGATGCGCCGCCTGCTGGGCCTGCAGGTCTGGCCGCACCGGCTCGCCTCGGGCTTTCCCTACGACGACGTCGCGGTCAGCGGCAAGACCGGCACGCTGCCCACACTCCGCAACGAGGCCGGTGTCGTGGAATATCCCGACGGCGGGCGCTACGCCGTCGCGGTCTTCACCCGCTCGTACGGCACCGCCCAGAACCAGCCGCGCGCCGACGCGGTGATCGGTACCGCGGCCCGGACCGCGGTGGAGCACCTGCGTTCCCGGCTCTCCTGAGCCCGCCCGGGGCGCGGGGCGGGCATCGGGTACGGGTGTCGGGTACGGGCGCGGTCACGCCGCCGCCGCCGCACCGCCGCCACGTGGGCCGCCCACACCTGCCCGGCCGCCGTATGTGGGCCCCCGGGGATGACATCCGGGCGGGCCCCCGCGAGGATGGGAGCATGGTTGAGGAAGGTACGCGACTCTGGGAACCCACGCCGGAGATCGTGAGGAACGCGAAGGTCACCCGATACATGGAGTGGCTCGGGCGGCCGGTCGACTATCAGGGTCTGTGGCAGTGGTCGGTGGACGCTCCGGCCGAGTTCTGGACCTCGCTCTGGGACTATTTCGGGGTGGCCGGGGCGCGTGGTGACGGGCCCGTCATATCTGGGACGATGCCCGGCGCCGAATGGTTCACCGGATCGACGCTCAACTACGCGGAGAACGCGCTGCGCCGCGCCGCGTCGGAGCCCGACCGGCTCGCGGTGGTCTCCCGCGACGAGTCGGGCGGGCGGCGGACGCTCACGCTCGGCGAGCTGGCCGGCGAGGTGGCGCGGGTCCGTGCCGGACTGGCCCGGCTGGGGGTGGGCAGGGGCGACCGGGTCGCCGCCTACGCCCCGAACGTGCCCGAGACGCTGGTCGCCTTCCTCGCCACCGCCTCGCTGGGGGCGATCTGGTCCTCCTGCTCCCCGGACTTCGGCGCGCCCAGCGTGATCGACCGCTTCACCCAGATCGAGCCCAAGGTGCTCATCGCGGTGGACGGCTACGACTACAACGGCAAGCACTTCGACCGGGCCGCGGTGGCCGGTGACATCGCTGCCAGCCTCCCGACCCTCGCCGCCCGGGTGCGCATGCCCGCGCCGGGCCAGGCGAGCACGGGAGGCGCGGGGGGTACGGCGGGCGCGGCCGGGGCGTCGGCGGCGGCCCCCGCGGGCGGGGCACGGGACGGCGAGCCCGCCGGCCACCCCACCGTGAGCTGGGAGGAGCTGCGTTCCGCCGAGGAGCCTCTGGCCTTCGAGCCGGTCCCGTTCGGCCACCCGCTCTGGATCGTCTACTCCTCCGGCACCACCGGCCTGCCCAAGCCGATCGTGCACGGCCACGGCGGCGTGGTCCTGGAGCACCTCAAGGCGCTCTCCTTCCACCAGGACCTCGGCCCCGACGACGTCTTCTTCTGGTACACCACGACCGGCTGGATGATGTGGAACTACCTCATCGGCGGCCTGCTGGTCGGCTCGGCCGTGGTGCTGTACGACGGCTCGGCCACCCATCCGGGGACCGACGCCCTGTGGCGGCTGGCCGCCGAGGAGGGCGTCACCTACTTCGGCACCGGCGCGCCGTACATCGTCGCCTCGATGAAGGCGGGCCTGAAGCCCGGAGGGCTGGAGAGGCTGCGCGGTCTGGGCTCGACGGGCTCGCCGCTGCCTCCGGAGGGGTTCGCCTGGGTGCACGACGCCCTGCCGGAGGTCCAGCTCGGCTCGTTCTCCGGCGGCACCGACGTGTGCACCGGCTTCGTCGGCGCGGTGCCGCTGCTCCCGGTCGACGCCGGGGTCATCCCGTGCCGCTGCCTGGGCGCGAAGGTGGAGTCGTTCGACCCGTCGGGCAAGGCCGTGACCGGCGAGGTGGGGGAGCTGGTGCTGACCCAGCCGATGCCCTCGATGCCGGTCATGTTCTGGAACGACCCCGACGGCTCGCGCTACCGGGAGAGCTACTTCGCCGACTACCCCGGCGTCTGGCGGCACGGCGACTGGATCAAGATCCTCCCCGACGGCGGCTGCGTGATCTACGGCCGCTCCGACTCGACGCTGAACCGGGGCGGGGTGCGCATGGGCACCAGCGAGTTCTACCGCGTGGTCGAGCGCTTCGAGGAGATCGCCGACAGCCTGGTGATCGACACCGGCCAGCTCGGCCAGGAGGGGCGCCTGCTGCTCTACGTCACCATGGCCGAGGACGCCGAGCTCACCGACGACCTGGTCATGCGCCTGCGCAGGACCCTGCGCGACGAGCTCTCCCCCCGGCACGTGCCCAACGAGATCACCGAGGTCCCCGGCATCCCCCGCACCCTGAGCGGCAAGAAGCTGGAGGTCCCCGTCCGCAAGATCCTCCTCGGCGTCCCGCCCGAGAAGGCCGCCAACCTCGACGCCATGGCCAACCCCGAAGTGCTGTACTGCTTCACTCCGGAGTCCTGACGCGGTCCCGCGCGCCGCCGGAGCACGGCCCGGCGGTGCGCGGCGAACGGCGCCATGCCGCGCAGCCCGGCGGCCATCGCGGCGGTGACGGGGTTGAGTACGGCGCCGGCGAGCGAGAAGGCGGCCAGCGCGGCCGTCTCCCGGTGCCCGAGCAGGGCGGTGCCGACGAGCTGGGCGATGACGCCGGCGCTCATGGACAGGAAGAAGGGGAAGGCCGCGGTCAGAAGCGCGCGATGAGAGGGCATGAACGCAGAATCCCGGGGGAGTGCTCACCCGGGATGCAAGATCAGTATACCACCCGCCCGGCGCCGCCCGCTGAGAACCAGAGGCGATGCCCGTATCACCCGGTATGAGGGATTCTGGTTCACATCACCGATCGGGCGCTGTTCCACCTTCGGTGCGGAATCGCTCTACCTTCCGCAAATCGCTGAAGTATATTCCAGTGAAATGTACTTCAGTATTGTGCGAGGTCGTTCATGGTCATGAAGCCCGAGCATGTCTTCGGTCGTGAGCAGGAGTGGGAGGCGCTGTCCTCCTTCGCCGGGGGAACGCAGGCCGAGGTGGCTTTCGGGGTGGTCAGCGGCCGGCGCAGACAGGGTAAGACCTTCCTGCTCAAGGCGCTGGCCGAGGCGACGGGCGGTTTCTACTTCGAGGCGACCGAGGGCACGAGCATCGAGTCGCTCCGGCTGTTCGGCATGGCCATGGCCCGGCACCGAGGGTCGCCGGTGGGTTACCCCTTCGCGGACTGGCGGGACGCGCTGGAGTTCTTCTTCTCACTCCCCGGAGACCGGCCACTCCCGTTGATCATCGATGAGTTTCCGTATCTGATGAAGGCGGAACCGGCCCTGCCGTCGATCCTCAAACAGGAGATCGACCTGCGCGGGCGGACCCACCGGGGGAGCAGCCTCGCCCGGGTCCTGATCTGCGGTTCCGCGCTCTCCGTGATGGGAAGGATCCTGTCCGGCCAGGCCCCGCTCCGCGGTCGGGCACGGTTGGAACTGCTGGTCCAGCCACTGGGCTTCCGCGAGGCCGCGCGGTTCTGGGGGATCTCCGACCCCCGGCTGGCCGCGCTCGTACACGCCGTGGTGGGCGGGACGCCCGCCTACCGGGACGAGTTCGTCGCCGGCGACATCCCCGTCTCCCTGGAGGACTTCGACGGCTGGGTGATCCGTACCGTCCTCAATCGCCACACCGCCATCTTCCGGGAGGGCCGTTACCTCCTGGCCGAGGAGAGCGACATCCGCGATCCCGCGCTCTACCACTCGGTCCTGGCCGCAGTCGCCGAGGGCAACAGCACCTGGGGCGGGATTGCGGGCCACATCGGCTACAAGTCCTCCGACATCGCCCATCCGATCAACGTGCTGGAGGACTGCGGCCTCCTGGCCAAGGAGAAGGACGCCTTCAAGTCCGCCTCGCAGTACCGGATCACCGAGCCGCTGATCTCCTTCTATCAGGCGATCATGCGTCCCGAATGGACCGACCTGGGGCTCGGCCACGCCCGGGACGTCTGGGACCGGTCCCGGCAGCGCTTCCTGTCCAAGGTGATGGGCCCGCACTTCGAGGCCCTGTGCCGGGAGTTCGCGCTGCGCCATGCGCGCGAGGTGTTCGAGGGCGGCGTGGGCCAGGTCTCGGCGGGCACGGTCGTGGACCCGGCCACCAGGAAGCAGATCCAGGTGGACGTCGCCGTCCTCGGCCCGGCCTACCCGAACGAGCCGCGCGCGGTCCGCTCACTCGGCGAGGCGGAATGGGACAAGGTCATGGGGGTCGGGCACCTGGCGCGCCTGCGCCGTGCCCGGGACCTGCTCGCCGCGAAGGGCTACGACACCTCCCGCACGGTCCTGGCCTGCTACAGCGGCGCCGGTTTCGACACCGACCTCACGGCGGCCGCGCGGGAGGACGGCCGGATCCTCCTGGTGGATCTGCCTGCTTTGTACGGCTGACGGCGTACGGTCGGCGGGCTCCTCCGGGAGGCGCGGTCAGCCGCCGACGGCCGCCTCGCGGGCCGCCATGACCTCGTTCACGTGCTCCTCGGCCCAGTCGGTGACGGCCCGGATGGGAGCCTGCAGCGACTGACCGAGCGGGGTCAGCTCGTACTCCACGCGGGGCGGGACCTCGGCGAAGACCTGCCGGGTCAGCAGGCCGTCGGCGGCCATGGCGCGCAGGGTCTGGGTGAGCACCTTGGGGGTGACGCCACCGATCATGTCGCGTAGCTGGGTGAACCGCCGGGGGCCGTCGCGCAGGCTCAGGACGACCAGCACCGACCACTTGTCGCCGATGCGGTCGAGGACCAGCCGGGTGGGGCACTCGGGGTTGAACGCGTCTCCGTCCATCATAGTTTCCAAAGGGTACCAAGAGCACGTTGAAGTAACCAGTATCCGATAGATACCGTCGGCCCAAGCGACTTCCCAGGAGGTGTGTCATGAGGATTCTGCTGATCGGGGCCGGGGGCATGATCGGGAGCCGGATCGCGGCCGAGGCGCGGGACCGGGGGCACGAGGTCACGGGGGCGACCCGCAGCGGCGCCGGCGGGACGCGGGTCGTCGACGCGGCCGACGCCTCGGCCGTGGCCGCGCTCGCCGCCGGTCACGACGCCGTGGTCGTGTCGATCGCGCCGCCGCGCGACGGTTCGGAGCCGTCCGGCCCGCTGCTGGCGGCCGGGCGCGGCGTGCTGGAGGGGATGCGCGCGGCGGGGGTGCGTCGACTGGTGATCGTCGGGGGAGCGGGCAGCCTGGAGGCGGCGCCGGGCGTGCGGCTCGTCGACACCCCGGGGTTCCCCGATCTCTACAAGGCCGAGGCCCTGTCCCAGGCCGCGCTGCTGGAGTTCGTCCGCGAGCAGGCCGGTGACCTGGACTGGACCTACATCTCGCCGCCGGCCGAGATCGCGCCGGGCGAGCGCACGGGGGACTACCGCCTGGGCGGTGACCGGCTGCTCACCGACGCCGGCGGTGGGAGTTCCATCAGCGCCGAGGACTACGCCGTCGCCCTGGTCGAGGAGGTGGAGACGGGCCGCTCCACCGGCCGCCGCATCACCGTCGCCCGCGCGGGCCTCGCCTCGAACAAGGCGCTGGTGGAGGAGTTCTGCCGGGTCTTCTACAACGACAAGGACTTCGACCGCGCGCGGACGCTGCTGACCGACGACTTCGCCAACCACCACCCGGGCGCCGGGACGGGGCCGGAGGCCACGGTCAAGAGCTTCCGGGAGCAGGCCGCCGACCGCTTCCCGGACTTCCGGCTGGAGATCCGCAAGCTGGTGGCCGAGGAGGACCACGTCTGGTCCTACGGACTGGTCACGCTCGGGCCCGGCCTGCCGAGTTCGGTCTCGGTGGACATCTGGCGGATCGACCGCGGCCGGATCGCCGAGCACTGGGACGTCGGCCAGCAGGTCACCGACGAGACCGTCCTGCTGTGACGGGGGGCGCGTGACCGGATGAGGGCGCGTGACCGCGCGGGGACCGTCCGGGGCGCCCGCGCGGTCACGTCCCTTCCGTACGGCCGACGCCGAACAACGGCAGGCAGGGGCCGAGGCCGTGGATCCCGAATCCCGGCGGGGTGGTCCAGTCGTCCCGGGACAGGCGCAGCCGCTGGGTCTCGGCACGCTCGCCCCGGCGGTTGTGGACGTCGACGCCGTCGTCGCGATAGCCGAGCTTGCGGGAGACCGCCAGGGAGGCGTGGTTGTCGGTGAACGCCCCCGAGGCCGCGGTGAGCGCGCCCAGGCCGTCGAAGGCGAGGTGGAGGACGGCGGCGCGCATCTCGGTCCCGATGCCCCGGCCGTGGAAGCGCCGCCCGAGCCAGGAGCCGGTGGAGACCTCCCGGGTGACCGCGAAGTCGGCGCCCGCGACCTCCTGGACCCCGGCGACCTGGCCTTCGAAGACCACGGCGAAGGGGCAGGTCCACTTCTCCGGGGTCCAGGCCGCCCACTGGCGGAAGTGGAACTGGATCGCGCTGTTCGCGCGCCTGGCGGGCTCCGCGTCGGTCCAGGGGAAGAGGAAGGGCATGAGCTCCGGGTCGTGCACTCCTTCGATGGCCAGGTCCGCGAGGTCGTCCAGGTCGCCGAGCGAGGGCAGGCGCAGTTCGAGGCGGGGTGTGGTCACCCGCAACCGGAAGACGGGGAAGTTCCGCATGCCCGTCGATCCTGCCGACGGAGCCCGGGCCGGGTCCACCGGTTTTCATCCGTGCCGTCCCCCTCATGGGAGGGCGGGCACGGGCGAGGCCGCTCCGGACACCGCCGCCGGCTCGGTCGAGGCCTAAAAGTGATGTATGTCACTAAAGGGGTGGCCGGCTGCACTCCAGCCCGTGGAATCGGCATACTGCGGAGCCTGTTCGACCGCAGCCGGGTGGACCGCCCGCCCGGTGCGACGCGATCCGCCCGCGCCCGGTCGCCGCCCTGCCGGCATGCCTGCCGTACGGGGCGAGCGGGCTCCGACTCCGGACAGGAGAACCCTCCGTGCTCTTCCGCCGAGCGGCAACCCGCAGGTTTCGCCGAGGCTCCGTGACACTGGCCGCCTTCCTCGGCGCGACGACCTTCCTCGGTGCGGCGCTCTCCGCCGGTACGGCCGGCGCCGCGGCCCCGGTCCTCCCGCCCGCGAACGCCAGGGCGGACTACCAGCTCGGCGGCGGGTACACCCCTCCGGCCGGAGTGAAGGTCGTCTCCCGTGACCGCACCGAGCGGCCGGCCTCCGGTCTCTACAACATCTGCTACGTCAACGGCTTCCAGACGCAGCCCCACGAGATCGGCTGGTGGAAGAGGAACCACGACGACCTCCTGCTGAAGGACGCCCGCGGGGCCTACGTCGAGGACGAGGACTGGGGCGAGCTGATGTTCGACGTCCGCACCCCGGCCAAGCGCGCCGCGCTCGCCGGAATCGTCGGGGACTGGATCGCCGGTTGCGCCGCCCGGAAGTACGACGCCGTCGAGATCGACAACCTGGACACCTACTCCCGTTCGGACGGCCTGATCAAGCAGGGGCACGCGCTCGCCTTCGCCGGGCTGCTCACCTCGGCCGCCCACAGCCGCGGCCTGGCGATCGCGCAGAAGAACTCGGCCGAGATCGTCAGGGAGGGCAGGAAGGCGGGCTTCGACTTCGCCGTCGCCGAGGAGTGCGGCCGGTACGACGAGTGCGGCGCCTACGTCGGCGAGTACGGCTCCAATGTCATCGTCGTCGAGTACCGCCGCGCGGACTTCACCAGGACCTGCGGGAAGTTCGGCGCCAGGCTCTCGGTCATGCTGCGCGACGTGCCGCTGCGTACGGCCGGCAAGCGGGGCTACGTCTACGACGCCTGCTGACCGGTCTTTCTCCGGCGACCGCGTCCGGTGTCCTCCGGCCGGGACATTCCTCCCGGCCGGAACCGGACAACGGCCCGGGCGGCCTGGGACAGTCGACGGATCTACTCCGTTGCATGATGAAAAATCCTGATTCGTTCCGCCGGGTGGTCGCCGGGATCGCCCTGCTCGCCTGGCCCGCCTTCGAGTTCCTGGCCTTCTTCACCTCGCCCCCGGGGGCCGACCACACCCCCGCGGTCTTCCGTGAGAACGCGACCTCCGTGCAGGTGAGCGCCCTGCTCTACATCTGGGCGACGCTCAGCCTCATCCCGGCCGTCCTGGGCATGGCGCACCTGCTGAAGTACCGCGCCCCCCGGACCGGCGCCATCGGCGCCGCGCTCGGGCTGGTCGGTGCCGGGCACGGGCTGACCCTGTTCACCACCGACTTCTATGACCTGGCCCTGGCCCAGGTCCTGCCCGACGCCCAGGCGGAGAAGGTGACCGCCCAGGCGGGCGAGCTGTGGGGGTTCCTGTACGGCATGCTGCTGCCCGGCTTCCTGCTCCACATCGGGCTGTTCACCCTCCTCATCGGGCTCGCCGCGACGCGCCTGGCCCCGCGGTGGGCGCCGGTCGCGGCGGCGGTGGGGACGGTCGTGCCGTTCGTGACGATGGAGCAGCCGCCCGCCGTGCAGTCCACCGGAGCCCTGCTCCACCTGGCCGCCTACGGCTGGATCGCGCTCCGCGTGCTGCGGATGCCGGAGGCGGAGTGGAAGGACGGGGAGCTCACAGGCCGGCGTCCTTCGCCCGCATGATCGCGTGGGCCCGGTCCGCCACCCGCAGCTTCGTGAAGATCGCCGAAACGTGGTTGCGCACGGTCTTCTGGCTCAGCCCGAGCCGGGCCGCGATCTGCGGGTTGGTGAGATGACCGGCGACCAGGCCGAGGATCTCGCGCTCCCGCCGGGTCAGCTCGGGCAGCGCCGTCGCCTCCGGCGCGGGCCCTCCCCGGATGGCGAAGTACTCCGCCATCCGGGCGGCGATCGCCGGGCCGAAGATGGCCTCTCCGTCGGCGGCCGCCTGCACGGACCGGACCAGCTCCGCCTTGCGCGCCCCCTTGAGGACGTAGCCGCGGGCCCCGGCCCGCATGGCGGCGAACACCGAGTCGTCGTCGTCCGACATGCTCAGCACGATCACCCGGACGTGCGGGTGGTCGCGGACCAGCCGTTCGGTCGCCGCGATCCCGCCCATGCCCGGCATCGTCAGGTCCATCAGCACCACGTCCGGCTGCGCCCGGCCGACGAGGGCCAGCGCCTGCTCGCCGCTGGCCGCCTCGTCGGCGACCTCGACGCCCTCGACCGCCGAGAGCAGGGCCCGCAGCCCGGCGCGGAAACCGGCGTGATCGTCGACCAGCAGCACTCTGATCACGGATGCTCCCCTCCACACGCAGCGGGGGCGCGCCCCCGGTCACCGGTGCTCCGCCCCGGTCGCGCGAGCGGTACGGCCCGGTCACCGGCACTGCCTTCCATGCGCGTCGGGAGCACGACCCTGACGCGGGTCCCGCCCTCCGCGCGATCCTCGACCGTGCACGATCCCCCGAGCTCGGCGGCGCGCTCCCGCATCGACACCAGGCCGACGCCTTCCCGCATGCCGTCCGCCCCGGTTCCGTCACCGCCGGGCCGTACCCCGCCGGTCCCGCCCGCGCCGTCCCAGCCTGCGAGCCGACCGCCGGGCCGTACCCCGCCGCCGTCGTCGAGGATCTCCAGCACGAGCGCCGCTCCGGCCACCTCGATCCGCAGCCCCGCCTCGGCCGTCCCGGCGTGCCTGCGGACGTTGGCCAGCGCCTCCGCCGCGATGCGGTAGGCCGCGGCCTCCGTGGCGGCGGGCAGGGCGGGCAGTTCGTCGGGGGCGTGCACGGCGACGCGCAGACTGGGAGCCTGCCGGATCGCGTGGGCGCGCAGCGCGCCGAGCAGCCCCAGGGCGTCGAGCGCCGGTGGGCGCAGCCCGTCCACGAGCGCGCGCACGTCGGCCATGGCGGCCTGGGCGTCGTCGACGATCTCGGCCAGCAGCCGGCGTACCTTCTCGTCCTCGACCAGGTCGTGGGCGGTCTCGGCGCGCATGGTGAGCGCGGCCAGCGTGGGACCGAGCCCGTCGTGCAGGTCGTGCCGGATGCGGCGGCGCTCCTCCTCGCGGGTCATCACCAGGCGCTCCCGGGAGCGGCGCAGGTCGGCTGAGAGACGCGCGGCGTGCACGGCCACGGCCACCTGCCGGGCGAGATCGGTCAGGACGGCCAGGTCACGTGAGCCGAACCTGCCCTCGCCCGCGCGGGGGGCCAGGATGAGGTCGCCGACCCGCTCGCCGTCGTACACCAGCGGCAGCCGGAGCAGGCCGTCGTCCCCGGGCGCCGCGGCACCGCGTCCGGAGAGGCGGTCCTCCCGGCTCCTCACCGTGTCCTCCGTGGCTGTGTCCTCCGTGGCTGTGTCCTCCATGGCTGTGTCCTCCGCGGCCGTGTCCTCCGCCTGCCCGCCCCGGACGCCGCCGGGGCGGGCGTAGGCGTGCCGCAGACCCGCCGCCGTCTCCACCGCCGCGTACGGCAGGCGCAGGGCCTCGGCCACCGACCGCGCGACCCCGGAGAGCATCGCGTCCGGCTCCTCGCTGGCCTCCAGGCGGCGGGCCAGCCGGGTGAGCGCGGCGTGCGGGTCGTCCCGCTCGCCGTACGTCAGCAGGTTGACCCAGCCCTGCAGGCGCTGCCGGAGGGGTGCGAAGGCGAGGGCCACGAGCCCGGCGGCCAGCACGGAGACCGGCAGGTCCGCGGAGGGGAGGACCGCGCCGAGGTAGCCGACGACCAGGACGTAGCCGCCGGTCACACAGGCCGAGAGCAGCGTGTAGACCAGCGTCCTGTTGATCACCAGGTCGATGTCGAACAGCCGGTGGCGCAGGATCGCGATGCAGACCGTGGTGGGGATGAGCACCGCGCCGAGCACGCCGGTCAGCTCCCAGGCCGAGTGGATCGGGGGGTAGATGCGGTCGGGATCACCGTCGGTCAACCCCGCCGCCAGCCGTGCGTTGGCCACCAGCAGGGCGAGCCCGACCCCGTAGGCCAGCCACTTGATCTGCGCACGCTCCCGACCGGTGCTGCGCAGCGCCCGCACCAGCAGGTTCAGCCCGCCGACAAGGAAGACCGCCCCCTGCAGGGCGACCAGGGCCGTTCCCGCGGTCTGAGCCGGCCCGGCCAGCGCCGCGACCCCGAGCGGGTTCGGCACCCCTGCGCCGATGCCGACCTGCTCGTTCTGGCCGGGACGCAGGGCGCTCACCGCCGCGGCCGCCGCGGCCAGGGCGACCGTCGCCCGGACGAAAGGCCGCCAGCGCGGCGAGGGCAGCGCGCCGCCCGGGAAGAACAGCGGCACCAGGGTGAGGGCGAAGTTGGCCGGGATCCAGAGCCAGGTCTGCGGCCAGGCCATGGCCTCGGCGAGGGGCAGCGGGTCCCGGCCCGGGGCGTCCGCGGCCCGCGTCAGCACGCCGTAGACGGCGTACTGGCCGCAGCACTCGTAGAGCGCGAAGCAGAACGCGCTCAGCGCCAGCAACCGGCCCACCGGGTGCTCCGGGCGGTGGGCCCCGATCAGCCCGCCCGCCAGCGCGCACGCCACCACGACCAGCTGGTGGCTCTGGACGATCAGGGGATAGCCGTTGAAACGGGCCAGGACCGTCGAGAGCGCGACCAGGACCAGGGTCAGGGCGCATGCGGCCCACGCGATGCGCGCCTTCGTGATCACTGCTCCTCCGGGTCCGGTCGCCACACGGTACCCGCACCCCTGCCCCGGCCGTCCCGGGACACCGCCCCGGGACGGCCGGGACGGCCTCCGCCGAGGTCCGCCGGGCGGATCGGCGGGCGGCGGGTCAGATGCCCTGGGGGAGGCGGAAGAGGCGGCCGGGGTCGCGGGCGGCCTTGATCCGGGCGAGCCGGTCGGCGTTGGCGCCGTAGTATGCACCGCGCCAGCCCCGCAGCTCGGGGTCGATGTAGTTGACGTAGGCGTGGTCGCCGAAGTGCGGGCGCATCGCGGCGTGCGCGTTCCTCGCCCACCCGGCCGCCCCGGCGCGGTGGGCGTAGTACTGCACGCTGTACAGCGCGGCCCGGTGCGGGAAGGCGGTGGCGTCCGGGCGGACGCGGCCGACCGCGCCGCCGAGGGCGTCCAGGAGCACCGTGTGGCTGCCGGGCCTGGCCACCTCGGCGACCAGCGTCCTGGCGCCGGTCTCGGAGATCGGGCGGTAGGCCAGGTGGGACTTGGCCGTGAAGCGATCCCGCGGCAGCCGGCCGTCCCGTGTCTGGCCCGGCAGGGAGCCGCCGCGGTGACACTGGGAGACCGAGAGGTCCGAGCAGCCCGCCATGATCATCATGGCCTGGTGGTAGGACGTCCGGCGGACGGAGCTGGAGGAGACCGGGCCGATCCGGTCGATGAGCCGGTCGAGCAGCCGCTCGCAGCCCGCCCTGCCGCCCAGGTAGACCCCGGCGATCTGCACGTCCGTCCCGCCCTCGCGGCTCAGGTGCAGGGTGGACCACATCTCGTCCGGGGCCGACGGCGCCCACGCCTGCCAGGCCCGCAGGGCCTTGACCGCCTTCGCCCACGGCCAGTGCAGGAAGAACACCGTGACCTCGCGCACGCGGTGGGTCCGGAAGCCGAACGAGACCGCGACCCCCAGGTTGCCGCCGCCCCCGCCGCGCGAGGCCCAGAACAGGTCGGGGTGGTGGTTCGCATCGCACTCCAGCAGCCGGCCGTCGGCCGTGACGATCCGCACCGACTCCATCACGTCGCAGGTCAGGCCGTACTTCCTGGCGACCACGCCGATCCCGCCGCCCAGTGCCAGGCCGCTCACCCCGACCGTGGGGCAGGACCCCGCGGGGATGCTCGCCCCGTGCGCCGCCAGCCGGTCGTAGACGTCGACGAGCTTGGCCCCCGCCCCCACGGTCGCCCGGTCCGAGGCGTGGCTCACCTTGTTCATGGGGGAGACGTCGACGACCAGGCCGGTCCCGGTGGACCAGCCCGCGTACGAGTGCCCCCCGGACCGTACGGCCAGCGGCACGCCCATGCGGCGGGCGAAGTTCACGCACTCGGCCACGTCGGCGGGGCCGGCGCAGTAGGCCACCCCCGCCGGCCGTACCGTGTCGTGGGCGGGGTTGAACAGCCGGCGCGCGGCGTCGTAGGCCGCGTCGCCCGGGCGGACGAGCCTGCCGTCCAGCCCGCGTTCCAGAGCCTTCCAGTCAGACGGACGGGGAGCGGTCCGCGCCGCCGTCCCGGCCGCCGCGGAGTTCTCCGCGGCGATCCCGGCCCGCGCCGGCAGCCCCGCTCCCGCGGTCAGGGCGGCGACGCCGCCGATCCGCAGGAGCGCTCGCCTGTCCAGCGTCCGTCCGGCCTGAGCGGGCTTCATGGTGTTCTCCCCGAGAGTTCTGTGCAACCTGCCAGGTGAGACGAGCAGCCGGTCCGTCTGGTTGGTCACATTCGCATCACGCTCGGGAGCCTCCGGCTCAGCGGGCGGCGTGCTCCACGGGCCGCCCCCCCACGGCACCGGTGGACGGCCGGACGCCCAGGGAGGAGACCAGGCCGCGGGTGACCCGGCGTGCGGCGAACCCCGCGCCGTGCACGAACCGCATGACCGGGCCGAAGGTGTCGGCCGCGGCCAGCCCGACGGTGTACAGGCCGCGGACGGACGTCTCGAAGTTCCGCGAGAGCTTAGGCGAGGTCCCGGTGCGGCGGATCGCGCGGGTGAGCCTGCCGTCGAGGATGCCGATCCGCCCGACGTCCACCATGTAGCCGGTGGCCGCGATCACGTGGTCGGTGCGGAGCGTTCCCTCCATGCCCGCTCCGTCTCGCAACGTCAGGGTCACGCCGTCGCGGTGCGCAGCGGCCGCCAGGGTGCGTCCCAGGACCACCGGGACGTGCCCGTCGAAGCGCCTGCGCAGCCACCACGATCCCGCCGGGCCCAGGGTCGTCCGGACGATGCGCCGACGGGTCCCCGCCGGCAGGTGGCGCACCGTGTCCGGCAGCTCCGACCAGACCCACGAGCGCCAGCCGGTGCCCAGCCCGGACAGCGGGGCCAGAGCCCGCCGGAGCGCCGGCCGGCTCACGTCGGGCACGCTGTTCCAGCGCAGGGAGTCCCCCCGGGCCACCACCCGAGGTCGCGCCCCCGCCTCCAGCAGGAGCGCCGCGGTCTCCAGCGCGGACTGCCCGGCGCCCACCACCGTGACGTCGAGGCCGGCGAACCGCGACAGGTCGTGGTGCTCGGAGCTGTGCGTCGAGACCTCCGCGGGCAACCCGGAGAGCGCGGCGGGCCGGTGGGCGAAGGGCAGGAACCCCAGCGCCAGGACGACCGCCCGGGCCGGAACGGTCTCCCCCGTCTCCAACTCGATGACGAACAGCTCCCCCTCCGCGCGGACCTTGGTCACCTGGGAGGGATCGAGCGCCTCCCCGACGGCCTGCGATTGGAACCACCTGCCGTAGTCGACGAACGTGTCCACGGGGATGGGCTCGCCGTACGCGCAGGAGAACCCTCTCGGCCGGCAGTAGGCCTCCAGCCCGTAGTTCCCGCCGGGGTCGGCCAAATTCGACGCGAACGGCTCCGACTTCAGCAGCATCCCGCGTGGCATGTGCCGCTCCCAGGCCTCCATCGGACGGCCGTAGACGCGGGCGTCCAGCCCGGCCGCAGTGGCGTGGGCCGCCACGGAGAGGCCGTACGGGCCCGCTCCGACAATGGCGACGTCGATCATCGGCGCACGCATGAATTCTCCTCGATCGTCAGAGATGTCCCGAAAGACAGGGATGTATCGAAAAAAGGGGGGAGCGGGCCCGCCGAATCGGTCCGGGCCGCGAAGCACCGCCGAAGCCTAACGCGACCCGGCGGGGGAATTCCGGCGACGACGTGCGATGCGGGTAAAGCCTCGCTTCAAGGTCTGTCTCGTCATCGCCACAAAGGGTTTGGGGTCATCGGCGGAGAACCAGGCGAACTCGTCGGCCTCGCGCACGGAACGCAGCCAGCCCGCGTAGGTCAGCTCTCTGGAGCGCCGGTCGTGGAACGCGGGAAAAGGATCGTAATTCTCGACCAGGTACGTTCGCCCGTACGCCGCCCGGCTCTCCGGCACGGGCCCGCCGGTGAGGTCGAGATGGAGCGCGCGCACGAGGTCGAGGCCGTTCGCGTCGGTGAACAGCCGGAACTGCGCCCCCAGCCGGGGGTTGAAGTCCAGCAGGTAATAGACGTCCGCGGCGGCGTCGTGGCGGAAGTCGAGGTCGAGGATGCCGCGGTAGCCGAGGGCGGCGGCGATCCGGTGCGCCGCCGACTCGACGCGGGGGTTGGGCAGCCACCTGCCCAGCGTCGTCAGGCCGGCGCGGGGCGGGTACGAGCGCTCCTTGCGGCCCGCCCCGCCGAGCAGGCACGACGAGCCCTCGTCGAAGTAGCCCTGGAAGAACCAGTCGGAGCCGGAGGTGCCGGGCACGAAGCGCTGGAACAGCAGGTCGCTGCCGTGCCCGGCGGCCTGCCCGAACAGCCGTGCTGCCGCCTGCGGCGTGCGGACCGGCGTGGTGGGGCGCAGCCCGGCCCCTGAGGGCAGCAGCCAGGGCTGGGCCCACTTGGCCATCAGCGGGAGCCCGAGCAGGGAGATCGCGGAGGCCACGTCGGCCTCGCTCCTGATCACACGGGTCTCGGGCTGGGCGATGCCCAGGCCCGCGCACAGCTCGGACAGGGCCGCCTTGTCGGCGAGCCGCCGGGGCAGCTCCGATACCTGCCCGGGCAGCAGGAACGACGCGCGGAGCTCGGCGGCGTGCTCGGCGACGAAGATGGCGCCCGCGTCGTCCATCGGAATGAGGAGCGCGCGGCGCGCGATGCGCGCCGCGATCGACTCCAGCGCGGCGATCAGGGCCTCGGGGGTCCTCGGCCCGTCCGGCCAGCGGTACGCGCGGGTCAGGTGGCGGGAGCGGGAGGCCGGCGCGTGCGGTCCTTCGAGGATCGCGTGAACCTCCGCTCCGGCACGGCCCAGTGAACGGATCGCCGCCAGCGTGCCGTGATGGAAGACGTTGTCGTCCAGGCGGAGGATCAGGGCCGGTGTGCCCGCGTCGACCCGGATCCGTTCTTCGTGCAGCTTGTTGTTTTCTGCCGATTTGGTCGCGTTCATTAAATGTGCCCGCCATGTACTTCAGGGATCTGGTCGTCGATATTGGCCGCTTATTATATGAAGTCACTCCGTTGCGCTGGGCCGGGCGCGCCGGTGGGCCGCTGAGGTCGTCCTTCCGGTGGAAGACCTGCCTGCGGAATGTCGCCAATAGCGGCATTCCCTCTTGATCCGCGACCTGAAATCCGGCGCCATGTATATTCCCGTGCGGTTCTATATGGTGGGTCGAGGCCCGCCGGACCGCGGTCACCGCAGAAACGGGCGCACGGGGATGAGAGAAAATGAGGATCGGAAAGGCGCACGTCCACAGACTGCTCGTCGCGGCCGCCTTCCTGGCGGCGCTGTGCCTGCCCGGCACGATCGCCGACACCAGCCGGGATCCGTCCGCCCGGACCGTCCCCTTCGGCGTCTTCCTCGCCTCCGACGCGCGCGGCACCGAGCGCCTGCCCGCCTTCGAGTCCTGGCTCGGTGGCCGGGAGGCGACCGTCGGCCGGACCTACCTTCCCGGTGACAACTGGCTCGCCCTCCAGGGGCCGGAGTTCATCCTGGGCCCCTGGACCCGCTGGCGCGCGGAGAAGCCGGGACGGGTCCTGGCGCTCAACGTGCCCATGGTGGCGCCGAACGAGGGCAGACTGCCCGACCCCGCGGTCGCGGCGCTCCTCGGCGCGGGCGCGGGCGGTGCGTTCGACCTCTTCTTCCGGACGCTGGCGACCCGGCTGGTCGCGGGCGGCGCGGCCGACACGATCATCGTGCTGGGCTGGGAGATGAACGGGACGACCTACTCCAGCCGCTGCGCCCCCGATCCCCGGGCGTGGAAGGCCTACTGGCGGCGGATCGTCACCACGATGCGCTCGGTGCAGGGGCAGCGATTCCGCTTCGACTTCGCACCGAGCCGCGGTCCTGACGCCATCCCGTGGCCGGAGTGCTACCCCGGCGACGACGTGGTCGACATCATCGGCATGGACACCTACGACCAGCCGCCGGGCGAGACCTTCGCCGACTATGTCGGCCAGCCGTACGGCATGCGGTACCACGTGGACTTCGCGCGGGCGCACGGCAAGCCGATCTCGTTCCCGGAGTGGGGGCTGTTCCGCAGAGGCGACCGCTCCGAGTACGTGCGGGAGATGCTGGAGTGGATCTCCGCGCATGACGTCGCCTACCACTCGATCTCCGACTACTGCCCGCACGGGATCTGGCAGTGCCCGGCGAACCCGGACTCCTCGGAGGTCTTCCGCCGATACCTGGACAGCACCCCGCCGCCGCCGCGCCCCGCCCCGATGCCGGGGACGCTTCCGGTCCCGGCGACCCGGCACGTCAGCGCGGCCAGCCGGTCCAGCGACGACCGCAGGTCGAAGTCCGCCGCCCGGGCGGCGCCGGCCTCCCCCTCCTTCCGGGCGAGTGCGGGATGACGGAGCCGTACGGCGATCGCCCCGGCGAGGGCGGCGGCGTCCTCCGGCGGGACGAGCGCGCCGACCCCGCCGGTGACCACCTCCGACAGGCCGGGCACGTCGGAGGCGACCAGCGCCCGGCCGCTCGCCAGCGCCTCCAGCGCGGTCAGCGGCAAGCCCTCCCAGCGTGAGGGGAGCACGACGAGGTCGGCCGCGGCGTACCAGGGGCGCACGTCCCGGACGGGCTCGGCGAACAGCACGCCGGGCCCGGCGGTCGCGCGCAGGACGGGCCGGAGGTCGCCGTCGCCGACGATCGCCAGGAGGGCGCCGGGGCACTCCGCCGCAACCCGTTGCCACGCCTCGGCCAGCACGTCCTGACCCTTCTGGCGGGTGACCCGCCCGACGCACACCGCCACGGGGGAGTGTTCGGGCAGGCCGAGCCGCGCGCGGGCCGCCGTACGGGCTCCGGCGCCGGCCGGGCGGAACCGGTCCAGGTCCACCCCGTTGCGGACGACCGCCACCTCTCCCTTCAGGCCCCGCTCCCCGGCGAGCGCGGCCTCCCCCTCGCCCACGCACACGAGCAGGCCGGTCCAGCGGGCGGCCGCGCGCTCCCAGGCCAGGGCGGCCCGCGCCGTCGTTCCCCGGGCGGCCAGCCAGGACCAGCCGTGCGGCTGGAAGAGCGTGGGAACCGCGCCGCGCAGCGCCATGCGACCGGCCAGCCCGGCCTTCGAGGAGTGCAGGTGGACGGCGTGCGGACGCAACAGCGCGACCAGGCGGTGCAGCCGCCGGGCCTCGCCCGGCAGGCGCCCCGGGTCCGGGGACCTGCGCGCGTCCCACTCCAGCCACCGGACGCCGAGCGCGGCCAGGTCGACGGGCAGGCACCCCCGTCCGGGGCAGGCGACGGCCACGTCCCAGCCGCGCCGCGCCTGGTCGGCGGCGACGGCGGCCACGTAGGCCGCCACCCCGCCCTCCACGGGCTGGGTGACGTGCAGCACCGACGGGGTGGCGTCCCGGCCGGGGCCCGCCCCCCGATCGTTCCCGGGTCCGTTCACAGGGCGCTTCGCCCGGGGAACGCGGGTCGCAGCCGGGCCAGGTTCCGCAGGAGCGGCAGGTCGCGGACGGCGGGGATCGGGAACGGCGGCGCGAGGCAGGCCAGGCCGCCGACCAGGACGCCGCCCGCCGCGCCGACCGCGGCGGCGAGCACCGGCAGGGGAGAGGAGGGCACCGCCGGGGGAAGGGCCTTGGTGAAGGTGACGAGGCGCACCCGGGTGCTGGCCGCCTGGCGGTTGGCGTAGGCGATCAGGGCGCCCGCCACGGCGTTGACCTGGTCCGCGGCCTCTCGCGGGTCGTCGGCGGACGCGCTCAGCCCCACCAGCGGGGCGTCCGGCGAGGCCGACGCCCGCACCGCGCGCCGCAGCCGCTCGGCCACGGCGGGCAGGGCCGCGTCGTCGCCCACGGTCGCGGCCAGGATCGAGGGCTGAGTGGCGATCCGCGTGTAGGCCTGGGCGAAGTTCACCGCCAGGGCGTTACCGCCCGGGTCGGCGGGGACCACCGCCACGTAGGCGTCGGCGGTGTAGACGGGCCCCCTCGCCAGCGAGAAGCCCAGACCCGCCAGGGCCCCCAGGATCACGGCGACCGCCAGCGGCCACCATCGCCGCGGACCGGCCGCGGTCACCGCAGGATCGCTCATCGCAGCTCCTTCTGTTCTGTGTGGCGCCCCGCGACCGGGAGACCCTGCCCGAGCACCCGCTCGTACAGGGCCTCGGTCCGGGCGGCGTGACGGCGGATGTCGTAGTGCGCGACGGCGCGGGGAGGCGGCAGCCGCAGGGGGCCGGTGGCGGCGAGCGTGCGGAGCTCGGTGCGCAGGTGGTCCGGGTCGGGCAGGATGCGCCGGGCTCCCGGGGCGGCGTCCGGAGGCAGCTCGTCCAGGGCCGGGCAGCTGGCGTAGAGCACGGGCAGCCCGGAGGCGAGCCCTTCGATGACGGCCAGACCGAACGTCTCCTCCTGCGACGGGGAGGCGAGCACGTCCATGGCCGACAGCAGCGCGGGCACGTCCATCGACTCGCCGGCGAACACCACCCGGCGCTCGACGCCGAGGTCGCGGGCGAGGTCTTCGAGCGCTCCGCGTGCGGAACCCTCCCCGGCCAGGAGGAGCACGGCCTCCTCGAAGCCCCGCAGGGCCCTCACCAGGACGTCGAAGCGCTTGCCTGGCTCCAGCCGTCCCACGCCGCCGACCACGAACGCGCCCGGTGCGATGCCCAGCCTGGCCCGGGCCTGGCCGCCGAGCCGGGGGTCGTGGCGGAAGGCCTGGCCGTCGAGTCCGTTCGGGATCACCTCGATCCGGGAGGGCGGAACCCCCCACCCGGTGAGCCGGTCCGCCACGGCCCGGGAGACCGCCACGGTGACGTCGCCCATGGCCTCGGTGACCCGGTACAGCGCGCGGACCCCCGCGCCCGCGCGGCGCCCCTCGATCCGGGCCTCCCCGAGCGAGTGCTCGGTCGCGACGATCGCGGGCACGCCCGCGAGCTGGGCCGCCACCCTCCCGTACACGCAGGCGCGGTACAGGTGGGTGTGGACCACGTCGTAGCGGCCCGCCCGCATCAGGCGGGCCAGCCGGCCCACCGCGCGCAGGTCGAGGTTGCCCCGCATGCCGAGGCGGTGCACGGGAGTGCCCTCGGCCTCCACGGCCTCGGCGACGGCGCCCGCACCGGTGAGCACGGCGACCTCGCACCGGGCGGCCAGGTGCGGCAGCATGGCCCGCAGCTGCTGCTCGGCGCCTCCGGCGGCGAGGCCGGTGATGACGTGCAGGACTCTCATCGGGTGCGCCCCCACCGCAGGTGGTGCCGGGCGCGCTTGACCCGCAGCCGGAGCGGCCCGTCCCCGTCCCCGATGTAGGTGCGCGCCAGCGCGTGCCGGCCGCTGTGCTGGGAGCGCCAGATCGCGCACGCGTAGGAGTAGCCGGCCGCGCGGACCGCGTCCACCTCGCGGGCGCCCGCCAGGCCGTACGGGTAGGCGAAGCCGGTGACGTCGCGGTCGAGCACGTCCTCCAGGATCGCCCGGCTCTCCTTCAGCTCGAGGTCCAGCTCGGTGTCGTCGGCCATCTCCAGGAACATGTGGTTGACGGTGTGCGAGGCGACCTCCATGCCCGCGCGGGAGACCTGGCGGAGCTCGTCGGCGGTCATCAGCGTCTTGCGCGGGCCGTCCCCGTCCCAGACGTTGTGCCCGCCCAGGTGCCCGGCGACGGCGAAAACGGTCGCGGTGAAGCCGTACCGCACCAGGACGGGCACCACCTCGGTGGCGAAGTCGGTGTACCCGTCGTCGAAGGTGAGACCGACCAGCCCCCGCGCCTGGCCGGACGCCTCGGCGGTGAACAGGTCGCGCATCGACACCCCGCGCAGCCCGCGCCGCCTCAGCCAGGCCATCTGCGCGGCGAACCGGCGGGGGGAGACGGTGATGAGGAGCGGGTCGCTCCCGTACTCCTGCACCGAGTGGTACATCAGGATGTACGGCATGGCCTCCGGCTGCCCGGTCATGGCCGCTCCCCTCCTGGTGTGAAGCCGATCATTTTCGCGATCTCCTTGGATCCGGTGGCTGTCGCCACGACGATGAACACGAGCCCGACCACGGCTGCGCCGAGGGTCAGGGCGACGATGGCGGGCAGTCCCGCCAGGACGGGACGGGCGAGCCAGCCGGCCCCGGCGGCCGCCGCGGCGGCGAGCGCCGGGCGGGCGAGGGCCGGCAGGACGGCGCGCGCCGGAGGAAACGGCACCGGGCCGCCCCGCCGCAGGCCCGCCAGAAGCATTGCCGCGGCGAGCGTGATGCCCGCCGCGTTGGCCGCGGTGATCCCCGCGGTCCCCCAGCGGGGCGCGGTGACGGCGGCCAGGGCGGCCGTCACGGTCAGGCCGGCGGCCATCGCGGCCGCCGGGTACCAGGTCGGCCGCTCCGCGCAGAAGAACACCCGGCCCAGGACGCCGACGACCGTGTGACCGAGCAGGCCGAGCGAGTAGACCCGCACGATCAGGGCGGTCGCGGCCGTGTCCGTCTCGGTGAATGCCCCGTACTGCAGGAGCAGCGCGACGATCTCCGGGGCGAACACGGCGAGGAAGGCGGAGCCGGACAGTGTGATCGCCCCGGTCAGCGCGAGGTCACCGGTGATCCGGCGGCGGGCCGCGCCGGCGTCCCCGGAGGACATGCTCCGCACGAGCGCGGGGAAGGTCACCGTGGCGACGATGAGCGAGAGCGTCATCGGCACCTGCGCGATCTTCTGCGCGTAGTTCAGGTGGGAGATGGAGCCAGGGGGGAGCGAGGAGCCGACGAAGCGCTCGACGAAGACCTGACCCTGGCGGGACAGGGTGAACGCGGCGATCGGTACGAACGCCGCCAGCGAGACCGCCGCCCCGGTCGTCCCCCGGTGGGGCAGCCCGACGTGCCGCAGGAACGCGGGGGCCTGGACCGCCACCATGAGGGCGCCGCCGCACGCCACCCCCAGCGCGGCGCCGACCACGCCCAGCGGCTCGTGGAGGGCGACGATGAAGAGGATGACGGGCACGTTGTAGGCGGCGTTGACCGCTGCGGGAGGACCGAACACCTGGTGGGCGCGGAGCGCCGCGCTCAGATAGCCCGCCAGCCCGAACATCAGGACGGTGACCGCGGTGATCCGCGTGCACCGTACGGCGAGCCCGGGGTCGGTGAGGCCGGGCGCCAGCGCCTCGACGATCAGCGGAGCCTCGAGCGCCGTCATCCCGGCGGCCAGGACGAGACCGGTCAGGACGCGCGGCAGCGTGGCGGAGACCACCTGCCGGACATCGCCGCCCTGCTCGACCGCCCGGCTGAAGACCGGGATCAGCAGGAACGCCATCGCCCCCTCGATGAGCAGCGGCGCAACGGTCTCCGGCACGGTCCACGCCACCAGGAAGGCGTCCGTGCTCCCGGTCGCGCCGAAGAAGCGCGCGAGCAGGAGGTCACGGCCGAACCCGAGGGCGGAGCCGAGCGCGACCAGCGCCGCCGTGACGGTGACGGCGCGCAGGAAGGGCCTCCGCAGGGGGGCCCGGTGCCGGCCGGCGGGCGGTTTGGCCGGGGGCGCGGGGGCCGCCCGGAGGGGACGGGAGCGGGTGGGGCGGGAGTGGGCGGGACGGGGGCGGGGCAGCCGGTCCCGGTGCCGGCCGACGGGCGGCTTGGCGAGGGTCACCGGGACCGCCCGGAGGGGACGGGGACGGGGGAGCCGGCCCCGGTCCGGGAACGGGAGGCAGCACCGGCGCCGGGAGCGGCCGGAGCACCGCCGGCCCGGGGGCCGGCCGCGGTGGCCCACCACAGGGTGATCCCCAGCATCACGGACATGACCAGCGTCGGCGGGCCGCCGATGTCGGAGTAGGCGAAGTCGGTGAGTTGCCAGGTGAGGAAGCCCACCGCGGTCAGGCCCGCCGCACGGCCGGAGAAGGACCGGGTACGGCCGGCGCGCCGGACCGACCAGATCGTCAGACATCCGAAGAAGAGGCAGAAGGCGGTGACGCCCACGAGACCCTGCTCGCTGAGCACGAGGAGGTACATGTTGTGCGGGGAGAGCAGCGGTTGCCGCTGGAAGCCGTTGACCGGGTCGGCGGTGTCGCTCCCCGACGACAGGTGGACGGGGGCGTGGGAGTCGCGCAGCGCGGGGAACCTCCTCGGGCCCGCCCCGGTGACGGGGTGGTCCCGCCAGATTCCGGCGGCGGCCTCCCACAGGCCGTAGCGGTCGCTGACGGATCGGTCCGGTGCGGTGATCGACGAGCCGATCGAGGAGATCCGCTGCCCGATGGTGTGCGATCCCGCGGTGTCCGACCCGGAGCCCGGCATGAGAGCCGTCGCGCCGGCGAACAGCACGCAGGCGGCCGCGACCGGCAGGCCGGCGCGGGCCGCGGCCCGCGGGCCGTGCACGACCAGAATGGCGAGCGCGGCGCACAGTACCGCCAGCCACGTGCCCCGGCTCAGCGACAGGACCAGCGCCGGCGCCAGCAGGGCCGCCGCGGCCAGCGCCGCCGCCCGTCGCCGGCCGCGCAGGGCCAGGCCGAGCGCGAGCAGGACGATCAGCCCGTAGCTGGTGACCGTCGCCATGCCCATGACGCCGGTGGCGCCGAAGGTGCCGACCGCCCGGATGTTCTCTCCCGCGTAGGAGGCGCCCGTCCCGCTGAGGGCCTGCCAGGAGCCGACCGCTCCCTGGAGCAGGGCGGCCCCGGCGACCGCGCCGCCCACCAGCCACAGGTCCATCCGGTCCCGCAGCGCCACGATGACGGCCAGCGGGATCAGCACGAACACCTGGAGGTAGCGGAACAGCCCGGGCAGGCTCGCCATGACGTCCTGCGAGGCGAGGGTGGCCGCGGTGGCGGCGACCACCAGCGGGACGGTCACCCATGCCCGCCCCGGCAGCCGGCGCCCGGCGGGCAGGAGGGCGGCCGCGGCCGTCGCGATCAGGGCGACCGAGGCGAGGTCGGCGAGCGTCACGTCGGATGCGGTGGTCAGGTCGTCGCGTTCCTGGGGGACGCAGACCAGGAGCACCGTCGCGGCGGCGAGGGCGCTCGGCCCCCGCCGCGCCCATCGCGCGATCATCGGGACGCCCGCACGGCTAGCTTCCACCGGGGCGGAGCACGGATCCGACGGTACGGATGATGATCTTGATGTCGGACAGGAGTGACCAGGTGTCGATGTAGTGGTTGTCGAACCTGACGCGGTCCTCGATGGAGGTGTCCCCGCGCAGCCCGTGGATCTGGGCCCAGCCCGTGAGCCCCGCCGGGACGCGGTGGCGGCTGCCGTAGTGGGGCAGGGAGGCGGAGAACCGGTCGACGAAGAAGGGGCGCTCGGGCCGGGGCCCGACGATGCTCATCTCCCCCCGCAGGATGTTCCAGAGCTGGGGCAGCTCGTCGAGCGAGGTCCGGCGCAGCAGTCTGCCGGCCGGGCCCATGCGCCGGTCGTCGGCGATGCTCCAGCGGGTCGCGGACTCGTGCGCGTCGGAGGGCTTGAGTGTGCGCAGCTTGAGCAGTTCGAACCAGCGGCCGCCGAGCCCCACCCGGTGCTGCCGGAACAGCACGCCGGGCCCGCCCTCGCGGCGTACGGCCAGCGCGCAGACCGCCAGCACCGGCGCGGCGGCCACCAGGCCCGCCAGGGCCAGGACGATGTCCATGAGCCGTTTCAGCGGCCAGGTCGGCCGGGCCTGCGGGGCGGGCCGCATCCGCAGGACGGGAAAGCTCCTGATGTGGTCGGACAGGGGGAGGAAGTCGGTGAGGAGGTCACCCGGCTCCGGCGCGAAGAAGACCTCGCAGCCGAGATTCCCGGCGACGCGGGTCAGGGAGCAGGTCTCCGGCCCGGGGGAGGGGACCGAGGTGATGACCACCACGCGGACGCGGTGGATCAGCAGGGTCTCGGCCAGCCGTGCGGTGCCGCCGAGCACCGGCAGGGGCGGCGGCTCCACGCTCGGCCGGTCGTCCAGGAAGCCGATCGGCGCGAGCCCGTACTCGGGGTGTTCGAGCATGGCCGCCGCGAGCCGGCTGCCGTGGCCGCCGGCCCCCACCAGGAGCGTGGGCTTCGCCCCGGGCCCCAGCCGCCGGCCGCGGGCGGCCGCGTAACCGGCCCACCTGCCGCCGCACGCGAGAGCGGTGTAGAGCAACACGAGCGGAATCCAGCCGTGGAGCCCGCCCGCGGGCGGCACTCCCACGCCGAGGGCCGCGGCCAGCACCGCAGCGGCCGTTCCGCCCCCGGCCACGGAGGGGAGGTCGTCCAGGACGGAAGGAGCCAGCCGGGGGCGGTACAGCCCGAGCGCGCCGTTCAGCACGGCCAGCAGGGCCGTCGCGGCCACGACGGCGGTGTCGCCGCCGCCGATGAGGGCCACCGCCGCGGCCATGCAGGCGAGGTCGACGCCGAGCAGTCCGGGAGGTGAGACGGGCCGCCGCCCGCGCCGGCCCCGCCGCGCGGCCCTCCTGGCGGACGCGGCTCCCCACGGACCCGGCGACCACCGCACGTCGGGCAGGAGCGCGGTCGCGGCGCCGCCCGTGCCCGCTCCGCCGGCTTCCACGACGCCTGTGTCCGCTCCATCCGCGCCGTGGGGCGCCCGGCTATCCCTGACGGTCGCGGTCATCGGATTCTCCGTGGACGGGCGCTGCTTCCGCGATCAACCCGAATGCGGTCAAGATTCCCCCATGTCGGTGATTCTCATTGAGGCCGAAAATTGACCGGCGGCCTCGTGGTCGGCTCGTTTCCACATTTGCTGGACGATCTCTTCAATAAGGGGGTCCACCTCTTTCGGTGGTGCGAAAGGGCTGGTCCCGACAAGTTTTTGATGCTAGCGATGGCAGGCGTGTTAATCCCGGACCCGGGCGGGCAGGCGCCAGTCGTCGCAGGCAGTGACGGGATGACCTTCCTTTTTGTGCGGGCATACCGGACCGGCTGGGAAACAAAGGGCGGTCCCAGGCGGCGCAAGGTTTCTTCAGAATCCGGACGGCGGGCGGCGGGCGATCCGGGAGGCGGCGGCGGGCCGTGGTGACGGATGGTGAGGGGGTGGGCCGCGGCCCCTGGCGGTGACGGGACGTCACGTTGACGTTCCACCGCTTTTCGGGTGGTATCAGGAGCGGTGCCGTATCCCGGTCAACGAGGACCGAACGGACGGCCAGTGGAGGTGCTGTGTCGCGGGGCCTGCCTGGAGGGCGGAGTTTCCACGACGAGGGGGTGCGGTTGTTCGGTGGCCGCGAATCCCTCGTGTGGGATGCTTGTGCCACCGCCCCCTCCTGGCGAGGACTCACCGTCTGTGACCATGGAACCCCCGGTCCCCCGCGGGTGACGGCGGTCTGTCACGGGTCACACGATGATCCGCGGCGGCTTGCCGAAGCTTTGCCCGTCGGCGACGGGCACGCCGCGCCGCCAACGATGCCCGGCGCGCGAGTGCGGGGCATCACCTTCTCTTCTGCGGGCACTACAGCCTGATGTAGGGCCCGGACAAAAAGAGCAAAACCCCTCACAAAGGAGTGAGAGCGACATGCCGCTCGACGAGGCCAAGGACGAGCTGCTGAGAAGTGCCGCGCAGATGTGCGCGCACACACCCGGCGGCGACCACAGGAATGCCGAGGAGGTGCTCGCCTTCCTGAGGCTCTACTACCGGCATGTCGCGCCAGAGGACCTGCTGGACCGCGACCCGGTCGACGTCTACGGCCCGGCCACGGCCCAGCGGCAGCTCGCCGAGAACCGCCCCCAGGGAAGGGCCCTGGTGCGGGCCTACACGCCCACCCTGGAGGAGCACGGCTGGGATCCCGGCGGCTCGGTCGTCGAGGTGGTCACCGACGACATGCCCTTCCTGGTCGACTCGGTGACGATGGAGCTCGACCGCCACGAGATCGGCGTCCACCTGGTGGTCCACCCCCAGATGCGGGTGCGCAGGGACATGACCGGCAGGCTGCTCGGCCGGGACCAGGAGGACGTCACCGGGCAGATGCTCGCCGAGTCCTGGATGCACTTCGAGATCGACCGCCAGTCCGACCCGGCGGTGCTCAGGCAGCTGGAGAGCGACCTCCAGCGGGTCCTGTCGGACGTGCGCTACACCGTCGAGGACTTCGTCAAGATGCGGGCCCTCGCCGTACAGACCGCCGAGGACGTGTCGGTCAACCCGCCCCCGCTCGACCTGGCCGGAGTGGAGGACAGCCTGGAGCTGATGCGCTGGCTGGCCGACGGGCACTTCACCTTCATCGGCTACCGCGAGTACCGCCTGGAGCGGGGGGAGCACGGCGACGAGCTGCACGCGGTCCCCGGGACCGGGCTGGGCATCCTGCGCCATGACAAGACGGGCTCCGGCAGCTTCGCCGCGCTCCCGCCGGAGGTGCGTGCCAAGGCCCGCGAGAAGCAGAACATGCTGATCATCACCAAGGCCAACAGCCGCGCCACCGTGCACCGCCCCGCCTACCTGGACTACGTGGGCGTGAAGGTCTTCGACGCCGAGGGCGAGGTCATCGGCGAGCGGCGCTTCCTGGGCTTGTTCACCCACGCGGCCTACAACGAGTCGATCTCCCGCATCCCCGTGCTCCGGCGCAAGCTGGCCGCGGTCCTCGACCGGGCCGGGATCGCCGCCGACAGCCACGACGGCAAGGACCTCATGGAGATCCTGGAGACCTTCCCCCGGGACGAGCTCTTCCAGACCTCGATGGACCAGCTCCTGCCGATCGCCCTCGGCGTGCTCCGCCTCCGCGAGCGCAAGCAGGTCAAGCTCTTCCTCCGGCCGGACGACTACGGCCGCTACGTCTCGTGTCTGATCTACCTGCCGCGCGACCGTTACACCACCAAGATCCGCATCAAGATGCAGGAGCTCCTGGTCAAGGCGCTGAAGGGCAAGTCGTCCGAGTACAGCGCGATGATCGGCGAGTCGGCGCTGGCCCGGCTGCAGGTGGTCGTGCGCGGTGAACGGGGCAGGCCGCTGACGGCCGACGGGGTGGACCTGGAGGAGCTGGAGGGCAGACTCGCCGCCACCACCCGCTCGTGGGAGGACGACCTGACCGCGGCCATCACGGAGCTGAGCTCGGAGGAGGAGGCGCCCCGGCTCATCCGCCGGTACGCCACCGCGTTCCCCGAGGGCTACAAGGCAGACTTCCCGCCCCGGGTGGCGGTCGCGGACCTGCGCCGGCTGGACGCGCTCGCCAGGTCGTCCGAAGAGATCGGGATGAACCTCTACGAGCCGTACGACGCCCCGGAGGGGGAGCGCCGGTTCAAGCTCTACCGGCTCGGCGGCCAGGTCTCGCTCTCGCACGTCCTGCCGCTGCTGCAGCGGATGGGCGTCGAGGTGGTCGACGAGCGCCCCTACGAGATCGACCGCGACGACAACCCGGAGACCAAGGACGCCTGGATCTACGACTTCGGCCTGCGCTACACCCCCTCGGGGGAGGTGGACAGGGACGAGTTCAAGCGGCTCTTCCAGGACGCGTTCGATGCGCTGTGGCGCGGCCGGGTGGAGAGCGACGGCTTCAACGGGCTCGTCCTGGCCGCCGGACTGACCTGGGAGCAGGCCGAGATCCTGCGGGTCTACGCCAAATACCTGCGTCAGGCCGGGACGACCTTCAGCCAGGACTACATCGAGCGCGTGCTGCTGGGCAACGTACGGCTCGCGCGGCTGCTGGTGCGCCTGTTCGAGGCCAGGCTGGACCCGCGCCGCCCGGGGGAGGTCCGCGCGGAGCTGGCCGACGCGCTGCACGAGGAGATCCTCGGCGCGCTGGACGACGTCGCCTCCCTGGACGAGGACCGCATCCTCCGGGCCTACCTGGAGATGATCAACGCGACGCTGCGGACCAACTACTTCCAGACGACGGGCCCCGGCACGTCGTCCGGGCCCGGCTCCGGTGACGGGGCCGCCGGCGGGGAGCGCAAGCCGTACATCTCGTTGAAGCTGGACTCGCCCTCGATCAGCGTGCTGCCGCTGCCCCGGCCCAGGTTCGAGGTCTTCGTCTACTCGCCGAGGGTCGAGGGCGTGCACCTGCGCTTCGGCAAGGTCGCCCGGGGCGGGCTGCGCTGGTCGGACCGGATGGAGGACTTCCGGACCGAGATCCTGGGACTGGTGAAGGCGCAGATGGTGAAGAACACCGTCATCGTCCCCACCGGCTCCAAGGGCGGTTTCGTCGTTAAGAATCCGCCGAAGTCGGGAGCGCGGGAAGACGTGCTGGCCGAGGGCGTCGCGTGCTACCGGATGTTCATCTCCGGCCTGCTCGACATCACCGACAACCTCGTGGACGGCAAGGTGGTCCCGCCCGCCGACGTGGTCAGGCACGACGAGGACGACACCTACCTGGTGGTCGCCGCCGACAAGGGCACCGCGACCTTCTCCGACATCGCCAACGGCGTGGCCAAGGAGTACGGCTTCTGGCTGGGCGACGCCTTCGCCTCCGGCGGCTCGATCGGCTACGACCACAAGGCCATGGGCATCACCGCCCGAGGCGCCTGGGAATCGGTCAAGTACCACTTCCGCACGACGGGCGTGGACATCCAGAGCACCGACTTCACCGTGGCCGGCATCGGCGACATGTCGGGCGACGTGTTCGGCAACGGCATGCTGCTCTCCCAGCACATCCGGCTGGTCGCGGCCTTCGACCACCGGCACATCTTCATCGACCCCGACCCGGACGCCGCGCGGAGCTACGCCGAGCGCGCCCGGCTCTTCGCCCTCCCGCGCAGCTCGTGGGAGGACTACTCCACGGAGCTGATCTCCGAGGGCGGCGGCGTCTGGCCGCGCACCGCCAAGTCGATCCCGGTCTCGCCGCAGGCCCGCGCCGTGCTCGGCATCGCCGGCGGGGTCACCGCGATGGCCCCCAACGACCTGATCAGCGCCATCCTGAGGGCACCGGTGGACCTGCTGTGGAACGGCGGCATCGGCACCTACGCCAAGGCCTCGGTCGAGTCGCACGCCGACGTCGGCGACAAGGCCAACGACGGCCTGCGGGTCAACGCCTCCGAGCTGCGCTGCAAGGTGATCGGCGAGGGCGGGAACCTGGGCTTCACCCAGCTCGCGCGGATCGAGTTCGCGCTCAACGGCGGGCTGGTCAACACCGACTTCATCGACAACTCCGCGGGTGTGGACACCTCCGACCACGAGGTGAACATCAAGATCCTGCTGGACCGGGTGGTCCGCGAGGGCGAGCTCACCGACAAGCAGCGCAACCAGCTCTTCCTCGACATGACCGACGAGGTGGCCCGGCTGGTCCTGCGGGACAACTACGACCAGAACGTGGTGCTGGCCGCCGCCCGCGCGCAGGCCCCCGAGATGCTGCACATCCACTCGCGCTACCTGCGCAGGCTGGAGCGGGCCGGGCTGGTCAACCGGGAGCTGGAGTTCCTGCCCTCGGACAAGACGCTCGCCGAGCGCCGCCAGGCCGGACTCGGGCTGACCGCGCCGGAGTTCTCGGTGCTGCTGGCCTACACCAAGCTGGTGGTGGACGCCGAGCTCCTCGCCTCCGACCTGCCCGACGACCCCTACCTGGCCTCCTGGCTGGTGTCGTACTTCCCGTCGCCGCTGCGCGAGCGCTTCCGCTCGGCGATGGACGACCACCCGCTCCGCCGGGAGATCATCACCACCTGCGTGGTGAACGACATGGTCAACTCCAGCGGGACCACTTTCATGTTCCGCGCCGGAGAGGAGAGCGGCGCCTCGACCCCGGACATCGCCCGCGCCTACCTCGTCGCCCGCGAGGTCTTCGACCTGCCGAGCTTCTGGCTGGCCGTCGAGGGGCTCGACAACAAGGTGGACACCGCCACCCAGATCGCCATGGAGCTGGAGGCCCGCAAGCTGTGCGAGCGCGGGGCCCGCTGGCTGCTCGGCAACCGCCGGCCGCCGCTGGACCTGGCCTCCACGGTGGGTTTCTTCGCCAAGGGCATGAACGGCCTGCTGCCGCACCTGCCCAAGCTGCTGACCGGCTCCGACCTGCTGGCCTTCGAGGAGCGCCGCGACGTCTTCATCGCCCGCGGCGTGCCCGAGGAGCTGGCCGAGCGGGTCTCCGCGATGGTCCCGGCCTACTCGACGTTCGACCTGGTGGAGATCGCCCACACCACCGGCCGCCCGGTGAACGAGGCGGCCGAGGTCTACTTCGACCTGGCCGACCGGCTCCAGCTCTCCGCGCTGCGGGAGCGGGTCATCGCGCTCCCGCGGGACAACCGGTGGAACTCCATGGCCCGGGCCGCCCTTCGCGACGACCTCTACGCCGCGCACGCCGCGCTCACCCGCGACGTCCTGGTGCACAGCGAGTCGGGGCTGGCGCCGGAGGAGCGGCTCGCCCGCTGGGCCGACGCGAACTGGGCGGCGGTCGCGCGGGCCAGGCAGACGCTCTCGGAGATCTGGGAGAGCGACAACTTCGATCTGGCGACGCTCTCGGTGGCGCTGCGAGCGGTCCGCACACTGGTGGCCTCCACCAGCTTGCCCCGCGCGGAGGCCTGAGGCGGGTTCCGGCTCCGCGGTCGTGCAAGACCGGTTCCGGCTCCGCGGTCAGGCCGGTTCCGGTCCCCGCCGGATCAGCGCCGCCCAGGAGCGTCCGCACCAGGCGGCGCCGCCCAGGAGCGTCCGCACCAGGCGGCGCCGCTCGGCGACGTGCTCGAACATCGGCAGGCTGAAGGCGGACAGCCGGCCCGGCCCCGTCACCGACCGCTCGGTGCGCGGGCGGGTGCGCGGACGGAGTCAGGAACTGGTGACCTTGGTGATGCCGCCGGCGTAGCCGATGACCCGGGCGAGCTCGCGGCTGGTCTTCGGCGGGACCGTGCTCACGTACTGCTGCGTCTCCACGGTCCGCACCTCCTTCAGGGGGGAGGAGTCCGGCAGCCGCTCCTGCTCGGGCAGCTTCGCGATGAGCTCCGCGCAGGGGTAGACCTTGGCCGTCCAGGTCGTCGTCCTGATCAGGGAGTAGGCGATCAGCGCCCCGCCGTCGGAGGTGCGCAGCGCGTGCACCGGGTAGCCGGCCGCGGCGAAGATCGAGCCGTAGCCGAGGCAGCTGTCCTTCTCCTCCGCGCGCGTGGCCGTGATCTCGGTCGCGTGGGCGGTGGTGTGCGGGCCCTCGGCGATCAGGCCGGCGGCGAACCCCGCAGAGCCCTCCTCCGCCGTGGTGGCGTGGAGCGGGGCCATCAGCCGCGGGCTGATCTGCACGCCGGGGTCGTCCCCGCCCAGGGCGGTGGCGTAGCCCTCGGCGTCCTGGGCGATCCCGGGAATCGCCGAATCCAGCAGGGAGAGGGAGCTGATCCGCCAGTCGTCCTCGCCCTGCCTGGTCACCGTCAGCATCACGGGGCGGCTCTCGCCCCCCTCCTCGCGGCGGTCCACGACGGCGGCGAACCAGCCGGGTCCCTGCTCCAGCCGGGGGACCAGCAGCCGCGGCTCGCCCCAGGTGTAGCGGGGCGGGTCCTCGCGCATGATCTCGGAACTCCGGAGAGCGGCCTGCGTGAGGGCCAGGTGGCCGTCCGCGGCCTGCCTGAGCAGGTGGTTGCGGTCGGCGGGCAGCCGGGGGACGGCCGAGCCCAGGATCCCGTCGGCGGACAGGATGTCCTTCAGCGCGCCGGCCGCCTCGGCGAGGGTGACCAGCGGGCGGGCGGGCGGGGCGGGAGCGGAGGCCGGGCCGCCGGCCGAAGGGCTCCTCCCGGCGGCCGGGTCGCCCCCGGAGGAGCAGGCCGCCGCCCCGGCGGCCACGGTGGTCAGGGCGAGCGCGAACGCGAGCAGACCTCGCCGTCCGTGTCCTCGCACCCTCGCCTCCCGATGACCTCTCCCCGGCGGTCCCGCCGCGGCGCCAAGCCTAGCCACGACGCGGGCCTGAGCCGTACACAACGGGGTGTGGCGGTCGCGTACCCTTTACAGACGTGGCACTCAACGATCCGGCAGAAGAGATCAACGAGCTTACCGGCACGCTGAACAGCATTCAGGACGTGCTGGACCTCGACGCCGTCCGCAAGCAGATCGAGGAGCTGGAGGACCAGGCGGCCGCGCCCGACCTGTGGAACGACCAGGACCGGGCCCAGAAGGTCACCAGCAAGCTCTCCTATCTGCAGGGCGAGGTCAACAGGATCGAGACCCTCGGGCAGCGGCTGGAGGACCTCTCCGTCCTCTACGAGCTCGCCGAGGCGGAGGACGACTCCGACACCCGCGAGGAGGCCGAGCGCGAGCTGGCGTCCCTCAGGAGCGACATCGGTGCCCTCGAGGTCCGCACCCTGCTGTCGGGCGAGTACGACGCGCGCGAGGCGGTCGTCACGATCAACTCCCAGGCCGGCGGCGTGGACGCCGCGGACTGGGCCCAGATGCTCCTGCGGATGTACCTCCGCTGGGCCGAGCGCAAGGGCTACCCGACGGAGGTCTACGAGACCTCCTACGCCGAGGAGGCCGGGATCAAGTCGGCCACCTTCACGGTCAAGGCCCCCTACGCCTACGGCACCCTCCGCGGCGAGCACGGCACCCACCGGCTGGTCCGGATCAGCCCGTTCGACAACCAGGGCCGTCGCCAGACCTCCTTCGCGGGCGTGGACGTGGTCCCGGTCGTCGAGACGACCGACCACATCGACATCAACGAGGACGACCTGAGGGTCGACGTCTACCGGTCCTCGGGCCCGGGCGGCCAGGGCGTCAACACCACCGACTCGGCGGTCCGCCTCACCCACCTGCCCACCGGCATCGTGGTCTCCTGCCAGAACGAGCGCTCGCAGCTGCAGAACAAGGCGACCGCCATGGCGGTCCTGCAGTCCAAGCTGCTGGAGCGCAAGCGGCAGGAGGAGGCGGCGGCGCTCAACGAGATCCGGGGCGAGAGCACCACCTCGTGGGGCACCCAGATCCGCAACTACGTGCTGCATCCCTATCAGATCGTGAAGGACCTGCGGACGGGCACCGAGGCGGGCAACCCGAGCGCGGTGCTGGACGGCGACCTCGACGAGTTCATCGAGGCGGAGATCCGGTGGACCCGCCGCCAAGAGGCGGGCGAGGAGGCCTAGAATCCTCCCAGCGGCCTCCTCAGGCCCCCGTGAGGTGCTTGAGGGCCAGGGTGAGGAAGAACAACGTGATCAGCACCAGGGAGACGAGGGCGGGGGTCATCCCGCCCAGTCCGCCGTGGTGCATGCGGTCGCGGTTGGCCCGGCACAGGGGGCAGCGGCCCTCCGAGACGGGGTGTGCGCACCGCGCGCAGACCAGATCGTCACAGCTCATCGTGTCCTCGCCTTCGGAGTCGTAACCACTTTATGCGGTCGTTACCGGGCGCTGAATCGTTTTGTTTCCGTTATGGACCTTCCATGCCAGTCTTCCCCCTAGACTGGGCTCCGGCCAACCGGAACGTCGACCGAGGTAAAGATCGGCGCCCCCCGGCCGGCGAGAGGCGGGAAGTGGTCCTCTGCCACCACCGCGACCGTCCTAACCCCTAGACTGACATGCCGTGATGCGCCCGTGATCCATTTTGATAATGTCACCAAGGTCTACGCGAACCAGAACCGGCCCGCGTTGGACCACGTCAGCGTCGACGTCGACAAGGGCGAGTTCGTGTTTCTCGTCGGCCCCTCGGGGTCCGGGAAGTCGACCTTCCTCCGCCTGGTCCTCAAGGAGGAGCGCCCGAACTCGGGCGCGATCCATGTGGCCGGCAAGGATCTCGCCCGACTGTCCAACTTCAAGGTGCCGCACCTGCGCCGCCGGATCGGCTGCGTGTTCCAGGACTTCCGGCTCCTCCCGAACAAGAACGTCTACGAGAACGTGGCGTTCGCTCTGGAGGTCATCGGGAAGCCCCGGCGGTTCATCCGCAAGGTCGTGCCCGAGGTCGTCGAGCTCGTCGGCCTGGAGGGCAAGGCCCACCGGATGCCCGACGAGCTGTCCGGTGGCGAGCAGCAGCGCGTGGCGATGGCCCGCGCGTTCGTCAACCGGCCGATGATCCTGCTGGCCGACGAGCCGACCGGGAACATCGACCCGGCGACGAGCATCGGCATCATGAAGGTGCTCGACCGGATCAACCGGACGGGCACCACCGTCGTCATGGCCACGCACGACGCGGCCATCGTCGACTCCATGCGCAAGCGCGTAGTGGAACTGGAGGACGGAAAGATCGTCCGAGACCAGTCGCGTGGCGTGTACGGCCAGGCGTACTGAACCGGGATCGGCGAAAGCGACAGGAAGAGCATGCGGGCAAACTTCATCTTCTCCGAGGTCTGGATCGGCCTCCGCCGTAACCTCACGATGACCATCGCGGTCATCGTGACGGTGGCGATCGGCATGGCGCTGCTGGGTATCGGTCTGATGGTCAACTCTCAGATCTCCGGCATGAAGGACTACTGGGCGGACAAGGTCGAGGTCTCGGTCTTCCTGTGCAAGAAGAACGACCCGTTCCCCAAGTGCAAGGGCAGCGGCGGCGTCAACGAGGAGGAGCAGACGGCGCTCCGGGCGCTGATCGAGGGCATGCCCCAGGTCGAGCAGGTCGAGTTCGAGGACGCGGCCAAGGCCTACGAGAACTTCAAGGTGCAGTACGCCAGCAACACCGTGCTGCTCTCGGCGATCCAGGTCGACGACATGCCCGAGTCCTTCCGGGTCAAGCTCAAGGACCCCGAGACCTACGGCGCGGTGATCGAGCAGCTGGAGGGCGCCGCGGGGGTCTCCAACGTGGTCAACCAGAAGAAGCTCCTGGAGAACTTCTTCGGGCTCATGGAGAAGATCCGGGGGTTCGCCCTGGTGATCGCCGGCTTCCTGGTGATCGCCGCCACCCTGCTGATCGGTAACACGGTCCGGCTCTCGGCCTACAACCGCAGGCGCGAGACGGGCATCATGCGCCTCGTCGGCGCCTCGAACCTCTACATCCAGCTCCCGTTCGTGATGGAGGGCGTCATCGCCGGCCTGATCGGCGGCGTGCTGGCGGCGGTGCTGCTGATCGTCACCAAGGTGTTCCTCTTCGACGGGGTCCAGGGCTATCTCGGCAACAGCCAGCTCACCTGGGAGACCGTCGCCTCGGTGATCAGCCTCACCATGGTCTTCGGCGTCCTGATCTGTGTGCTCGCCTCGTTCGTCACGCTCCGCCGTTACCTGCGTGTGTGAGGTGTCCCGGTAGGCTCGAAGGCATGCCACGTGAGACCGGGCGGAAGGTCATCGCCCAGAACAAGCGTGCCCGGCACGACTATCACATCGAGGACACCTACGAGGCCGGCCTCGTGCTGCAGGGCACGGAGGTCAAGTCGCTGCGCCTGGGCCGCGCCTCCCTCGTCGACGGGTACGCCACGGTCAAGGACGGCGAGGCGTGGTTGATCAACATCCACATCCCCGAATACACGATGGGGACGTGGACCAACCACGCGGCGCGGCGCACGCGCAAGCTGCTCCTGCACCGCAAGGAGATCGACAAGCTGGTCGCCAAGACCAAGGAGGGCGGCCTCACCCTGGTCCCGCTCTCGCTCTACTTCAAGGACGGCAAGGCCAAGGTCGAGCTCGGCCTCGCCAAGGGCAAGAAGGACTGGGACAAGCGGCAGACGCTGGCCGAGAAGCAGGCCAAGCGGGAGATGGCCCGCGTGCTCAGGCACCGGAACAGATGACCGTGACGGGGAGGACTCGCCGGACCGTCGCCGCGGCGCTCACGCTGGCGGTGACGGCCCCCATGCTGTCGGCGTGCTTCGAGGAGCCCTCGGCGCACGAGGCGGTCCGCGACTTCCTGGTGGGCTGGCAGACCGGTGACTACGCCACGGCCGCCCGGCGCACCGACGGCGACGCGCAGAAGGTCCGCAGAGCCCTGGAGGACGCCAAGATCCACCTCGACGCGGCCTCGTTCCGGTTCGCGCTCAAGGGGATCAGCCGCACGGGCGACCAGGTCCAGGCCGACTTCGCCGCCGAGGTCGACCTGGGGGAGAACAATCCCCTGTGGGAGTACGACGGCAGGCTCCCGCTCCACCTGGTGGACGGGGAGTGGAAGGTGCGCTGGTCGCCCGGCGTGCTCCACCCCGAGCTGCGCGAAGGTCAGCGTTTCGCGGTGAAGGTCGATCCCGAGGACCGCTACCCGATCGAGGCCCAGGACCGCGACCCGCTGCAGGAGCTCGCCAACCTGCACGTCGCCAGTGTCATCCCGGCCAAGCTGAACGACCCGGAGAAGGTCTGCGAGCAGCTGTCCAAGGTGACCGGCTTCCCGAAGGACCGGCTGCTGAGCCGGATCATGTCGGCCGTCCCCAACGACCAGGTGCCGCTGGTCACCTTCGGCCGGACCCGGTTCGCCCAGCTCCGCCCGGAGCTGGAGGCCATCGGGGGCATCCAGTTCTCGATCCGCGAGCAGCCGGTCGCACCCGCCTCTCCCAAGCAGATCGTCGGCACCGTCACCGCCGTCACGCCGGAGACCGAGCTGCTGCTCGGCGGGCCGCAGCGGGCCGGTGACACGGTCGGCCGCGACGGCCTGCAGAAGGCCTACCAGGAGTACCTGACCGGCTCGACCGAGACCAGCGTGGTCACTGTGGACCTCAAGACGCTGGAGACGGTGACGGAGCTCGCCAAGTGGCGGCCGGGCCGTACGGCCGCGCCGGTGCGCACCACGCTCGACCGGCGGGTCCAGCAGGCCGCCGACTCCGCGCTGGCCACGGGGGCGCGCGGCATGGTGGTCGCGGTCCAGGGCTCCACCGGTGAGGTGCGGGCCGTGAGCAGCACCAAGGAGTACCACCAGGAGGAGGACGCGCTCGACGGGGAGTTCCCCGCCGGGACCACTTTCTCGATCATGGCCGTCGAGGGGCTGCTCAAGGCCCAGGTGAACCTCAAGCAGAAGATCGCCTGCCCAGCCGATCGGACCGTGGGAGGGGCCCGCTTCCGCCAGCCGCTGCCGCCGGCGGGGAGCGAGCCGACCCTTCAGGGCAACTTCGCCAACGCCTGCGTGACCGCGCTGGCCTCGCTCGCCCGCAGGGTCGGTCCGGCAGAGCTGACCGCCAGCGCCGAGAAGTTCGGCATCGGGGCGCCGTGGACCCTGCCGCTGAAGTCCTTCAGCGGCTCGATGCAGCCGCTGAAGAACGACGCGGCCACGGCGAAGGCCATCGCCGGGCAGAACGTCTCGGTCAGCCCGCTGTCCATGGCCCTGGTCGCCGGGGCGGTCGCCTCCGGCACCTGGCGCCCGCCGATCCTGGTCATCGACCCGAAGACGCCGACCCTGCCGGCCGAGACCGACCAGCCGGCCAAGCCGGTCCCTCCGGTCGGCCTCGACGAGAAGACCGTCACCACCCTGCGCTCCCTCATGCGCACCGCTGTGACCTCCGGCTCGGCCCGCGCCGCCGCGGCTCCGGGCGATCCGGTGCACGGCGTCACCGCCGCCGCCTCGCGGGCCGGCAAGCCGCTGTCCTGGTTCGTGGGCTGGCAGGGGGACGTGGCGGTGGCCGTGCTCGTGGAGAGCAGCGATCCGGGTGCCGGAGCGGCGGTCGCGGGCCGGTTCTTCCAGAACCTGCGAGCCGGGGTCTGACCTCGGACGCGACCCTCCGGATCGGCCCCGGAGCAGCACTGTGAAAAATTCTCATCACCCGGAGCAACCATCGGGCGCCTCGTTCGCGTCTTCCCAAGTGACTGAGCACCGCTCGGGGGGTTGCGGACTCAGTCGCCGTGATGAGATCAGGGCTTCATCTCGGGGGAGGCCCTGCCGTCCGGACCGGCTCGACCCTGCCGGTCGGCCCCGGGGGCGCGTGCGACATGCCGCGCTCCCGGGGTTTCGGCATGTCCCGGGAAGTTCCAGGATTCTTTACCTTCCGGGGCCCCCGGCGGGAATGGAGTTGGCGCAGGTGCTGTTGTAACCGGTATCTTCGGATAGCCCGGTCCTCCTCGCGAGGAGCGGGTTGACAACTCAACAGGGGGGTGACTGGTTTCGACTTTGGCTTTGCAAGTCAGGAGAAGCGGGTCGAGGACTGCGGACATAACCTCGTTAACACTGTGACCGCGACCAATAAGTGCCAATAAGACGCACTCCGAAGTCAAGAGCCAGGGCAACCTGGCCCTCGCCGCCTAAGCAGCGAGTGACTTCTGCCGGCCCGGGAGCGCCTCCGGCCCGGATCCGGCATCGCTAGGAGGCTCAACCGCGAGACCCGGCCACGGGGTCGAGCGGGAAAACTGACAGTGGCTGAGCCCGTCGGCGTCTTGCCTGTGTGATCGCCGGGGCTGAGAAAAGCACAACAGGCTGCACCCGGAGAAGCCCTGCCTTGGAGTTGAAGGACGCGGGTTCGATTCCCGCCACCTCCACCCCCGTTCCGCGTTCGAAACGCGCGGAGCAGATCGCCGAAGGGCGGTCGGTCGGCACCTCGCCGCCCGGCCGCCCTTCGGCGTTGTCGCAGATGCCGCGTAGGCGCCCGGCGACCGGGACGAACGGCCGGCTTCCCGCGAGGACGCGGGTTCAGGCGGCGACCGGCGCCGGTCACGCCGGAGCGGCGGTTCTCACTCCGATCGCCAGCAGGTATCCGATCATCCAGAACTCGGCGACCACGGCCGGCGCGAGGACGATCAGGGAGAAGGTCTCCCCGAGACCGGGCAGGAGGAAAGTCGTCAGGGTGTCCACCTCGTAGCCGAAACACGCGATCATCAGCACGACTCCCAGGGCCCGCGGGAACATGCCCGAGGTGTAGGCGAGGTACCCCATCGGCAGCAGCCACAGGCCGAACATGATCCCGCTGATCACGGATCCGTACCGGTGCATGTCCATCAGCAGCAGGACCAGGGTGTCGGAGGCGCCGACCTGCGGGGCGACGGCGTAGGCGGCGTCGGTGGCGACCAGCAGCGCGGCGAAGTGGAAGATCAGGTTGACCAGGATCATCCCCGTGCCGATGGCCATGAAGACCACCATCGCGGCTGCGGCGTTCCTGTTGACGTGTTTGAAGAGCCGGTAGAGCGTCATCGCCACGAGGAGGGAGCTGGTGGCGGTCACCAGGTCGGCCACGAAGCCGAGCCGGAAGAGGGTCGCGTTCGCCACGATGTTGCCGGCGGTGGCGGCGGCGTCGCCCGGCACGTACACGGTGGCGCGGGCGTACATCTGGGCGAAGAGCGCGAAGACGGCGACGGCGAGGTAGAAGACTCCGGCGAGTCTGGCCACGCGCTTGGGTGAACCCATGGTCTCTCCCTGGTTTCAGGCGTGCTGCGGAAGACCGGGGAGATGCTTCTCCCCGGCCTCGGAGCGTCGGTGCGGGACGCGGTCCCGGGCTCAGCCCCCGGTGACGGGGAGCCGGAAGACGTCGCGGGGCGGTGCCGGGAGGCGGGCGCGCGTTCCTCTGTCCTCGTACGGATGCCGCCCTCATGTAAAAAATAGTCGACATGGATGAAGGTAAACCGGAGCCGACATCATGTCAATGTTTCTATACATTGATCGGCGTGCGGAGCGGCCTTCATGCAGGAGGGGTCGTGCGCGGATCGCGGCGCGACGGTCGCCGTCACGCTTCCCGACACCACGACGAGGGCCCCTCGGCGGGTTCGCCGAGGGGCCCTCGAAGGATGCGACGTCAGAACCGGCCGGAGCTCAGCCGGACGTCCTGGACGCGCCGGCGGCGGCCGTGGCCGGCTGCGGGCGGGAGGAGCTCAGGAGCGGAGCGCCCCAGGGCAGCTTGTCCGTCGGCCACAGCTCGCGCTGCTGCTTCTGCGTCTGCTGCTTCTTGACCATGGTCTCGACCCTGCCGCCCACGGGGCAGCGGAAGCCGTCCGGAGGCAGGGTCAGCGAGATCAGGTAGTTGTCGATCGGCACCGTGCTGCACTCGTCCTTGCCGTAGATGCGGTGGCCCCAGCCCTCATAGGTGATCAGGCGCGCCTTGGAGCCGAGCTGCCGGGCCACGTTGGCGGACCAGGAGTACGGGGTGGAGGGGTCGTGCAGGGAGTTGCCCAGCAGGATCGGAGCGCTGCCGGTGTAGCGCAGCCGGTGCTGCGGGTTGGTGGTGGGGTGACCGAGGCAGACGGGCAGGTCCTCGATCGGCATCGGGTTGTAGCGCATGTCCGGGGCGCGGCGGTTGGAGCTGCGCAGCAGCCAGGCGTACTCCTTGTAGTTGCGCACCCGCAGTGTGTAGTCCTGGCAGAGGATCGCGGTGGGCAGGTGGGCGACGTCCCCCGAAACGGGCTGCCTGCCGGGCAGCGGGGGCACCCACGACGGAGGCTCCCCGCCGTCCAGAGCGCGAAGCATCTCGCTCAGCAACTGCCAGGCGGGCCCTTCGTTGCCCAGTACGCCCTGCCACAGGACCTGGATCTCGGTCATCGGGCGGTCGGTGACGCCCGGGTAGTACAGCCGGCCGCTGCGCGCCTTGGCCAGGATCCTCTCCCACACCGCCCGGACGTCCTTGCCGTGCAGGGCGCAGCCGGGCTCCTGGTCGCACCAGCCGACGAACTGGTCGAAGGCGTCCTCGACGGCTGCGGCCTCGGAGTCGAGGAAGGCCTTGACGCCGAGGCTGTGGTCCATGTTGCTGTCCAGGGCCATGGCCCGGATCCGGTTCGGGAACAGCTCGGCGTACATCTGGCCGATCAGCGTCCCGTACGAGATCCCGTAGTAGGTGAGCTTCTCCTCGCCCAGCGCGGCGCGCAGGGCGTCCAGGTCGCGCGCGACGTTGACCGAGTCGACGTGGTCGTACAGCGGGCCGGTGCGGGCCCGGCAGTCCGCACGCAGCTTCTTGGCGTAGGCGGTCCACTTGACGAAGTCGGCCTGGCTCTTCATCACGGCGTACGGCATCTCGTTGAACACCGAGGCCGAGCAGATCACCGGGTGACTGCGGCCGACACCCCGGGGGTCGAAGCCGACGATGTCGAACCGCTTCTGCAGCTCCTCGGTGAAGAAGCCGGGAGCGCCGTAGGCGGCCTCCACGCCCGACCCGCCCGGACCGCCGGGGTTGATCACCAGGGATCCGACGCGGGCCGCGGGGTCGGTGGCCTTGCGGCGGGCGACGGCGAGATCGATGGTGGGCCCGTTCGGCCGGGACCAGTCGATCGGCACCGCCAGCTTGCCGCACTCGGCGGAGGGCTCCTCCTCGCAGGGGGCCCAGGCGATGAGGCCCTTCGCGGGCGCCGGGGTCGCCGACGCCGTCGCAGTCGGTGAGGCGGTCGGGGTTCCCGAAGCCGTCGGGGTCGGCTTGACTCCGTCTCCAGGGGCCGCCGCGACGGCCGATGACACGGGTAACAGCGTCGCCACCGCCGCGAAGGCGGCGGCGAGCAGAGAAGACCTTCCTCGCACAGTGCTCCAATCGTCGATCGGCCGGTCGGCCTGCTCGTGCGGCACTCGACCGGCCGTGATCATCTTCGGTCGACGGCCGCGACGGCCTCGAAACTGGCGGCGGCGAACGCGGCCCCCGTACTGACCGCGCCGAATCGACGGCAGCACGATACAGCAGCAAGATCCGAAATATAGTGACAATTGTGGCGAAAACCCACTGGTTGCCCATTCACCAGGGGATTCGTAACGTCATCCGCTTCCGAAACCCTCGTGACCCCTCGCCGGGATCCCTTCCGCTCGCATGAACGCATGCCGGATCCCACCGCCCGCCCGCCCTCCGGCATCGGCCAGGGCGGGTCCTCCCAACCGGGTACGGCCGCACCGGCTCGCTCGCGAGGCGCCGGAGGCGGCCCGGTGCCGGTCACGTCCGAAAACCGCCGGGCCGTACACGACACATGCTGATTTACTGATCAGCATGATGACTCTTCATGACAAAGCGGTTCTTTTCGGTTCTCTGCACAAAAGTGGAGAGCCGCTGGTCCTCGCCAACGCGTGGGACGTCGCCAGCGCGCGGCTGGTGGAGGAGGCGGGGGCCAGGGCGGTCGCGACCACCAGCGCCGGGGTCGCCTGGAGCCTGGGCGCGCCCGACGGCGACCTGCTCGGCCGGGACCAGGCGCTCGGCCTCGTGGCCCGGGTCGCCGCCGCCGTGGACGTCCCCGTCACCGCCGACATCGAGAGCGGTTTCGGGGAGAAGCCCGAGGACGTCGCGGACACCGTCCGGGGCGTGCTGGAGGCGGGCGCGGTGGGCGTGAACATCGAGGACACGGTCCGCGACGGGGCTCCGTCGCTGCGGCCGGTCGAGGAGCAGGCCGCCCGGCTCGCCGCGGCCCGCGCGGCCGCCGACGCCATGGGGATCCCGCTCTACATCAACGCCCGGGTGGACGTCTACGGGCACCCGGCCGAGGACCCGCAGACCCGGCTCCGAGCGGCCCTGGACCGGGCCGCCGCCTACCTCGCCGCCGGGGCCAGCGGCATCTTCGTGCCTTTCGTCACCGACCCCGCGACGGTGGAGGCACTGGTCCAGGGGGTGGACGCGCCGCTGAACATCCTGGTGGGGCCGGGCGCCCCGGCCGTCGGAGAGCTGGCCGCCCTCGGCGTCGCCCGGGTCAGCACCGGCTCCTCCATCGCCGCGGCGGCCTACGCCGTCGTCCGCCGGACCGCCCGGGAGCTGTACGGCACCGGCACCTACGAGGCGCTGTCCGGGGAACTGGCGTTCGGCGAGCTCAACGCCCTCATGCACGGCCGGGGTTAGGCTCCGCCCGCCGGTCTCGGCGGGAGCCCCGCCGCGGCGGGGACGTCCTTCCGGCGGGCCGCCGGGAACGCGCCGGCGGCGGCCTCGCCCGTGCCGGACGTAGCCGTCGCGCGGGAAAAGCGGTGGAGCAGCCCGGTCAGGGCGCGTTCTCGCCCAGGCCGTGGATCCGGTGGACGGCGGTGGCGAGGAACGCCGCGGCGGCGCCGCCGACCAGGGGGGCGGAGAGGAACAGCCAGAGCTGCTCGAGCCGTTCCCCTCCCATCAGGAGGGCCGGGCCGACGGAGCGCGCGGGGTTGGCCGAGGTGCCGGTGAGCGGGATGCCCACGAGGTGGATCGCGGCCAGTGCCAGGCCGACGGCCGGTGCGGCGGCCTCCCGGAGGGCGACGCGCTCGGTCACCATCAGGTAGGTCAGCACGAGGGTCATGGTGAGCAGCGCCTCGACGAGGAACGCGCCGGTGCTGTTGACGGTCACGCCGAAGCCGTTGGAGCCCAGGGCCTTCGTCTGGTCGGTGATCTCCCCGACGCTCAGGGTCAGCTTGAGCACCGACGCCCCAGAGATGCCGCCGAGCACCTGGGCGACGACGTAGCCGCCGGCCTCCCCCGGAGACATCCTCCCGGCCACCAGCATGCCCAGGGTCACCGCGGGATTGAGATGGCAGCCGGAGATCGGCCCGATGCCGGAGGCCAGGGCCAGCAGCACCAGGCCGAAGGCGAGGGCCACCCCGACGGCACCGATCTTGTCGATGCCGAACACGGCGCTGCCGACGGCGAGGTAGACCAGGATGAACGTGCCGGCGAACTCGGCCGCGTATCGCTTCATGTGTCACCGCTCGTAGGACGGAGTGTCGATCGGTCGCCGGGGGGCTCGTTCACGCGGGGGCCGGGAGAGGACCCGGGCTCACCCCGACGGGTTGGTGGGAAGCTCGCCCAGGGGGACGGTGACGCCGGTGGTGGAGCCGTCGGGGCGCAGGAGCTCCACCGCGGCCCGGTCGCCGGGCTCGAGGGTGGCCAGCAGCTCGGACAGGGCCTGCGTGGTCGGGACCTGGGTGCCGTTGATCGAGACGATCACGTCGCCGGGCTCGACCCCGGCCCGGGCCGCGCCCCCGCCCTCGGTCACCCCGACGACGCCGACGCCCGCCGGCCTGCCGTCGGGGCCGGCCACGGTCTGCACCGTGACGCCGAGGGCGGCCCGCCGGGTGTTGGTGACCTTGCCGCTCTTGACGATCTGGCCGGCGATGTCGGTCGCGGTGTTGGACGGGATCGCGAAGCCGATGCCCGGGGCCGCGCCGCCGCCCAGCTCGGGGACGGTGGCGGCGAGGGTCGGGATGCCGATGACCTCACCCGACAGGTTGACCAGCGCGCCGCCGCTGTTGCCCGGGTTGATCGCGGCGGAGGTCTGGATGGCTCCGGTGATCGTGGCGCCGGGGGAGCCGGACTCCGAGGGCTCGGTCACCGTACGGCCCAGCGCCGAGACGATGCCGTTGGTCACGCTGCTGCCCAGGCCGAGCGGGTTCCCCATGGCCAGGACGATCTGGCCCACCCGCAGCTTTCCGGAGTCGCCGAACTTCGCGGGCCTGAGGCCGGCCGGGTCGTCCACCTTGATCACGGCGAGGTCGCCGAGCGGGAAGGACTCGACCAGCCTGGCCCGGCGCGGGGCGCCGCCCGTGGCGAGGGTGACCTCGAACTCCCCGGCCCGGCCGACCACGTGGGCGTTGGTCACGATGTGGCCCGAGGTGTCGTAGATGACGCCCGACCCCAGGCCGGTGCTGGTGTTGATCTGCACGATGGACGGCAGCACGGCGGAGATGACCTTCTCGTAGGCCGATTCGAGGGCCGACGGGTCGTTCTCCGTGACGGGGGCGGGGGCGGTGGTGGTGGTGACGGCGCCGGACGAGGCGGCGGCCGTACGGGAGGCGTCCGGGTCCGCGCTGCAGCTCGCCAGCGCCAGGAAGGCGGCCGTGAGCAGGGCGACGAGCAGAGTGAGAGGTGCCGGTGGTCTCTCCATGCGGACAGACCTTCCCCGCTCATGGCGAAAGATACGTCTCCCGGAGATCGGTACGGCTGAGCTTGCCGGTGGGCGTCCGGGGGAGCCGCTCGCGGTACTCGACCACCCGGGGGTGCTTGAGCCGGGCCAGCCGGCCGGCGCAGTGCTCCAGCAGGGCGGCGGTGAGGTCCGGGCCGGGTTTGGCGTCCGGCGCGGGCTGGACGAGGGCGACGACCCGGTGGCCCCACTCGGGATCCGGCACGCCGATCACCGCCACGTCCGTCACCGCGGGGTGCTCCAGGAGCACCGCCTCGATCTCGGCGGGGTAGATGTTCACCCCGCCGGAGATGATCAGATCGGTACGGCGGTCGCAGAGGAACAGGTAGCCGTCGGAGTCGAGGTAACCGATGTCACCGGGGGTGTAGAGCCGTCCGCGCATCGCGGAGGCGGTCTTGGACGGGTCCCGGTGGTACTCGAAGCGGTTGATGCCGCCGATGTAGACCAGGCCGGGCTCGCCCGGGGGGAGCTCCTCGCCGTCGTCGCCGACGATGGTGAACTCCATGCCGTCGATCGCCCGGCCCACCGTGCCGGGCCTGGCCAGCCACTCCTCGGAGGAGACCATCGTGGCCACGGCGGCCTCGGTCGAGCCGTAGTACTCCCACAGCACGGGGCCGAGCCAGTCGATCATCGCCCGCTTGGTGGCGGGCGGGCAGGGCGCGGCGCCGTGGTAGAGGTGGGTCAGGGAGGACAGGTCGTACTTCTTCTGGATCTCTTCGGGGAGCGCCAGCAGCCGGTGGAACATCGTCGGCACCATGAACGCGTTGTTCACCCGGTGGCGCTCGATGAGTTCCAGGACTCCCTCGGCGTCGAACCGCTCGGTCGTGACCACCGTGTGGCCGTACTGCAGCGCCATCATGGCCTGGCCGTACGGGGCGGAGTGGTAGAGCTGGGAGAGCACCAGGTGCACGCCGTCGGGCGGGAGCGCGAAGTGCCGCCAGCTCTTGCGCATCAGGATCGGGTAGAGGTCCTCGGGGCTGAGCTCGATCAGCCGGCGGCGCACCCCCTTGGGCCTGCCGGTGGTGCCGGAGGTGTAGAGCATCATCGACCCGGCCCGGCGCTCCGCCGGAGGGGTGGCGGGCCGGTCCGCGGCGAGGGTCTCGACCTCCTCGAACCCGCCCGGCACGCCCCGTGCGTAGCGGGCGCAGCCGACCACCGCGCGCGCCTCGCAGTCGGTGATGATGTAGCCGATCTCATCGGCGGTGTAGTGCCAGTTGACCGGGACGTGGTAGGCGCCGATCTGGTAGGTCGCGAGCATCATCGTGATCGCGTCGACGCCGTTGGGCAGGACCGTCACCACGGTGCCGCCGGGGGTGACGCCCCTGGCGAGCAGACCGTGGGAGACCCGGTTGACCCGGTCGTGCAGCTCGCCGTAGGTCAGCGTGGCACCGCTCGCGCCGGTGGTGAGGCCCTCGACGACGGCGGTGCGTCCGGGGTCGGCGGCGGCGATCTCGTAGAAGCCCCTCATGAGCGCGACCATACAGAATGACATTCTGTTCAGGGAAGGGGGGAATGTCGCGACCTGGGATAATGCGTCTCACCTGGGAGAAGTCTGCGGAGATTATGTACATCGACCACCGCAGGTCGCATAGCCTGGCAGCCATGGCGGACGTCGGCGGTACCCCCTCCGGGCGCTCTCATGACGGGCATGTTCCCTCCTATGACGCACCCACGGCTCCCATGCCCGTCATTCCCGCTGAGGACGGCACACTGATCACTCCTCGCGTGCCCCGCCGGTTCCCCATCGGGGACGGCGAGGAGACCGTCCTCGTGCCCCGGCTCCCATCCGTCGGGGAGCCGTCCGAGCCGCCCGCCGACGGGTCCTCCGCGCCGGCCGAGGTTCCCCCGGCCTCGGCCGAGGAGCCTTCCGCGCTGGCCGAGGAGTCCCCCGCGCCGGCCGAGGAGCTGTCCGAGACGACCGTCGATGTGTCCGCCCTGCTGGCCCAGGCCCCTGTCCCCCTCCGGGCCGGCGGGTCTCCTGCGCCCGCGTCGGAGGAGGCGTCCCCCGTCGCGGCCGGCGGAGCGCCCGCCGCCGGGCCGGGCGCCGATGAGACCACTGGACCGTTCCGCGTCGGTGCCCCGCCCGCACCCGCGACGGCCGGCCGGCCGGGCCTCGGTGCCAGGCTGCTGAGGAGGATCGGGGACATCCCGGTCAAGACGGTCTACAGCCTCGGAGCCGCGCTGGCGACCGCGCTGACGGTCCTGCTGATCTTCGCCCTGTTCTCCGGGGACACCCCCGCCGATCCCGTGCAGACGCGCCGGGCCGCCCCCGCCGCGACGGGCACGCCGACGCCGGCCGTCCCCGAGGTCGTGCTGCCCAAGCTGCCCAGGGCGACCCCGCTCAAGGCGCTGCCCGGCACGGTGAGCCCGGTGCTCGGCACCGTGACCGACGGCAAGGCCGCGATCTCCTACTCCAGGCTGGGCGAGCCGTGGACCTCCGCGGCGATGTCGCCGTTCACCGCGGGCCAGCAGGTGGGCGGGGAACGGCTGCCGCGGACGATGGCGGTCTCGGCCCTGCTGCCGGGAGAGAAGCCCAGGGCCGAGCTGGAGACCGACGCGGACTTCCGGAAGGTGGCGCTGACCGCGGTGGAGTGGACCGTCCGCAACTACCATCCGGCCGGCGCCGAGGTCACCTGGACCGCCTCGCAGCGGCTGGTGAACGGCAAGGGGTGGGTGCTCGGCTACAAGGTCACCTACCTGATCGGTGACAAGAAGCGCACTTCGCAGGCGGCGCTCGCGCTGCTGGACATCGGCCAGCGCAAGCCCGCCATGCTCTTCGTGACCGTGCCGGACACCCGCAAGCGGCTGTGGGCGGACATCGCCCCCCTGATCGCGAGTGCCCGCGCGTTGTGACGGAAGTAGCTTCTAGAATATGGTTCTGCCACTGAACCGTTTCTGGAGGCTGTCATGGCGATCGGGTTGAGCGAGGAGCACGAGGCGCTCCGCGAGTCGGTGAGCGGCTGGGCCGAGCGCAACATTCCGTCCGAGGTCGTACGGGCCGCCATCGCGGCCGAAGGTGAGGAGCGTCCCGGCTTCTGGTCCGGCCTGGCCGACCAGGGCCTGCTCGGGCTGCACATCCCGGAGGAGCACGGCGGCAGCGGGTACGGCCTGCTGGAGACCGCCGTGGCCGTCGAGGCCCTCGGCGAGCGGGTCGCCCCCGGCCCCTACGTCCCGACGGTGTTCGCCAGCGCCGCGATCCTCGCCTCCGACGGCAAGGCCCACGCCGAGCTGCTGCCCGGCCTCGCCGACGGCACGCTGACCGGCGCGGTCGCGCTCTCCGGCTCGATCACCGGCACCCGGGGCGAGGACGGCGCGCTGACGGTCACCGGTGCCGCCGGGACCGTGCTCGGCGGCGCGCTGGCCGACGTCCTGGTGCTCCCGGTGAGCACCGACCGGGGTGAGGAGTGGGTGGCGGTGGACGCCTCCGCGGCGACCGTGACGCCGGTCAGGTCCCTGGACATCACCCGCGGCGTGGCCAAGGTCGAGTTCGACGCGGCCACCGTACCGGCCGGGCGGGTCCTGGACGGGCTGCAGGGCCCGGACGTGCTGAACCTCGCCGCGATCCTGCTGGGCGCCGAGGCCGCGGGCGTCGCCTCCTGGTGCGTGACCGCCGCCGCCGAGTACGCCAAGGTGCGCGTGCAGTTCGGCCGCCCGATCGGCCAGTTCCAGGGCGTCAAGCACAAGGCCGCCCGGATGCTGGTGGCGCTGGAGCAGGCGCGCGCCACGGTCTGGGACGCCACCCGCGCGGCGGAGTGGCGCGTGAGCGGGGCGGGCGCGGCAGCGGGCGCCGGCCAGGAGCTGGCCTACGCCGCCGCGATCGCGGGCGTGGTCGCGCCGGACGCCGCCGTGCAGTGCGCCAAGGACGCGGTCCAGATCTTCGGCGGCATCGGCTACACCTACGAGCACGACGTGCACCTGTACTACCGCCGCGCGCTCACCCTGCGGGCCCTGCTCGGTTCGAGCGCCGAGTGGGCCGAGTCGGTGGCCTCGCTCGCGCTGAGCGGCGTCACCCGCGAGATGGAGATCGAGCTTCCCGAGGACGCCGCCGCGCTGCGCGAGTCGGTCCGCGCGGAGATCGCCGAGATCGCGAAGCTGGAGGGCCAGGAGCAGAAGCGGGCGCTGGCCGAGGGCGGGTTCGTCATGTCGCACCTGCCCCGGCCGTGGGGCCGCGACGCCAAGCCGCTGGAGCAGGTGCTCATCTTCCAGGAGCTCAAGGCCGCCAAGGTCAGGCTCCCGCAGATGATCATCGGGGCCTGGGTCGTGCCGTCGATCGCGATGTACGGCACGACCGAGCAGCAGGAGCGTTTCCTGCCCAAGACGCTCAGCGGCGAGATGATGTGGTGCCAGCTCTTCTCCGAGCCGGGAGCCGGGTCCGACCTGGCCGCGCTGCAGATGAAGGCCGAGAAGGTCGAGGGCGGCTGGAAGCTCAACGGCCAGAAGATCTGGACCTCGGTCGCGCACATCGCCGAGTGGGGCATCTGCATCGCCCGCAACTCCTCCGAGGGCTCCAAGCACGAGGGCATCACCTACTTCCTGGTGGACATGAAGGCGCCCGGCGTCACCGTCCGGCCGCTGACCGAGATGACCGGCGAGAACCTGTTCAACGAGGTCTTCCTCGACGACGTGTTCGTCCCGGACGAACTGGTCGTCGGCGAGGTCGGCCAGGGCTGGAAGGTCGCCCGCAACACCCTGTCCAACGAGCGCGTCTCGCTCTCGTCGGGCTCGGGCGGCACCGGCGCCTCCGTGCCCGACCTGCTGGGCCTGGCCGGGCGGCTCGGCCGCGAGCTGACCCCGGCCGAGCGCCAGGAGGTGGCCCGGGTGGTGTGCGAGGGGCACTCGATCAACGCCCTCGGCCTGCGGGTGACGCTGAAGCAGCTGACCGGCGGCGAGCCGGGCGCGGACGCCTCGGTCCGCAAGCTGGTGTCCACCTCGCACGCCCAGCACGTCTCCGAGTGCGCGGTCGGGCTGCTCGGCGCCTCCGCCGTGGTCGCGGCCGACATGAAGCTCGGCGACCCCGGCTACTGGAACCGCGCCGTGCTGGCCACGCGCGCCATGACGATCTACGGAGGCACCACCGAGGTGCAGCTCAACATCATCGGTGAGCGCATGCTCGGCCTGCCCCGCGACCCCGAGCCGGGCAAGTAGCCGCCTGCGGACGGCGGCCCCGGGAGCGCCCGGGGCTGCCGTAAAGTCTCGCGGTATGCGGACAGCACGGGTCGGGGCGGCGGCCGCACCCGCCCTGCTCGGGCTGCTGCTCGGAGCGCTGGCCCTCGGACCCGCACTGGGACCGGGGTTCGTGCTCCGCTACGACATGGTGTTCGTGCCGGACCCTCCGCTCACCCTCCCCGGGCAGGGATTCCCCAGAGCCGTCCCCAGCGACCTCGTGGTCGCGCTGCTCTCGCAGATCGCGCCCGCGCAGGCGGTGCAGAAGGCGATCCTGCTCGGGATCTTCGTGCTGGCCGCGTCGGGGGCGGCGGCGCTCGTGCCCACCGGCCGGCTCGGACCCCGCCTGGCCGCGGCGGCCTTCTATGCCTGGAACGCCTACCTCGCCCAGCGCCTCCTGCTCGGGCAGTGGGCGCTGCTGCTGGGGGTCGCCGGATTGCCCTGGGCGGTGCGGGCGGCGTCGCTCGGCGGGCGGTTGCGGCTCGCGGTCGCCCTGCTCCCCGCGGCTGTGGGCGGGTTCCAGGCGATACTGGTCTCCGCCGTGGCGGTGCTCGCGACGGCGGCGACGGCTCCCTGCGCCGCGGCGGCGAGGGTCCGGCGGGCGGCGGAGGCGGCGCTGATCCTGGGCGGGCTGAGCCTGCCCTGGCTGATTCCCGCGCTGCTCAGCGAGGCCACGACCGACCCCGAGGGGGTCGACGCGTTCGCCGCCAGGGCCGACGGCCCGTTCGGGGTGCTCGGCAGCCTGCTCGGACTGGGCGGGATCTGGAACGCCCACGCGACGGTGCCCGGCCAGGGCTCCTGGTGGTCGGCCGGTGTCCGGCTGGTGCTCGCCGCGGTCGCGGTCTGGGGATTCGTACGGCTCCGCGCCCGGACGCGGCGGCCCCCGGCCGGAGGGCGGGACCGGGACGCTCCGCCGTACTGGACCGGGCTGGCCGTGGCGGCGGGGGCCGGACTGGCGATCGCGTGCCTGGGGGCCTTCGCGCCGGGGGCGATGAAGGTGCTGATCGGCTGGTGGCCGGGGTTCGGGCCGCTGAGGGACGGCCAGCTCCACCTGGCGTCCTTCGCCCTCCTCCAGGCCGTGGGACTGGGCGGCGTCGTCATGGGCGGTGTCATGGACGGGGCCGTGGACCGGGCTCCCGGCTCGCCCGCCGGCCCGGTCCCGGGCACGCGGGCGGTCGCGGCGGTCGCGGCGGTCGCGGCGGCCGTGCCGGTTCTCGTGCTGCCCGCCTTCGCGATGGGGGCGTTCGGCAGGCTCGCCGCGGTGGACTACCCGGACGAGTGGCGGCGGGTCCAGGCGATCGTGAACGCCGACCCGGCTCCGGGGGCGCTGCTGTCGCTGCCGTGGGGGGCGCACCGGGCGTTCGGGTGGAACGGCGGGCGGGTGATCCTCGATCCTGCGAGCAAGCTGTTCGCGCGCAGGGTGATCTGGAACGACGAACTGCTCGTGGGGCTGCCCGGAGGGGGCCGGATAGCGGTCGCGGCGGAGGATCCGCTGGTCACGAGGGTGGGAGCGGTCCTGAGGGGGAGACCGGACGAGCGGGCGGAGGCGCTGGCGGGGCTCGGCGTGCGCTACGTTCTCGTACACATGAGCGATAACGCGTTCCATGGCGGCGTCATGCTGTTTCAGGGGCGAGAGCTGCGCCTCCTGCGCCTCGACGACCGTCGTTGAGCTGGCATTTTCCCAGTTCCCAGCGGTACCCGACGGTAACTTACTTTGTCACGTTTTTACTAAGCCTATGGCTTATGAGGTGGATCACGTTCTACTCTCGGCACACTGTCCGAACCTGGGAGGAGAGACCAGTGATACGAGTGCTCGCAGCACTGGCCGTCGGAGCGGTTCTTGCGGTCGGCGCCTCCGTGGCAGTAGTCAACGTGGCCGCGCCCACGCCGGAGCCGCCCAACCGGCCGCTGTACAACTACGGCGACAAGTGATCCGGGGGGTCGGCTGACGGCCCCTCGGACACTTCTCCATCAACCGTGCGTGGCCGGATCCGGCTGATCTGTATCACCGCACGTCATCACTGAACAGCACGGGGCCGTGGCTTCGCCATGCCCTGATCCAGGCATGCGTCGCCATCGAAGCGAAGGAGAAAACGTGGCCTTAACCGGTGGGAAGGCGGACGCCGCGCCGCGCACGCCGGCTCCGCCCCGGCCCCGGCTGAGCGTCGAGGCCGCGGGCGCGTCCGAGGCCCCGCTGCGCGGGGTCCGGGTGGCGGTGCTGAACTTCCGGGAGCCGCGGCAGTCGGTGGCGGGCGGCGCGGAGGAGTACGCCTGGCAGGTCAGCCGCTACCTCCTCGCCCAGGGCGCCACGGTCGACTTCGTGACCAGCAGGGAGCCGGGCCAGGAGAGGTCCGAGTGCCTCGACGGCATCGCGCTGCACCGGATGGGCAACCGCTACCTCGTCTACCTGCTGGTTCCGATCTGGCTGCTGTTCCGCCGCCGCTCGTTCGACCTCGTCATCGACTCGATGAACGGCATCCCGTTCTTCTCCCCGCTCGTCGTGCGGCGCCGTACGCCGGTCATCTGCCTGGTGCACCACGTGCACGACCGGCAGTTCTACGCCTTCTTCCCCGCCTGGCTGGCCAGGATCGGCTGCCTCGTCGAGGGACCGCTGGCCCGCCTGCTCTACCGGCGGTGCCTGACGGTCACGGTCTCCGAGTCGTCCAGGAACGATCTCCGGACGCGCCTGCGCTGGCGGGCGCCGATCCAGGTCGTGCCCAACGGGGGCTCCGCGGCCCGGCCGGTGGCGCGGAAGGCCGCTGACGGCGACCCCGCCGTGGTCTACCTCGGCAGGCTGGTCGGCCACAAGCGGGTCGAGCGCGTGATCGCGCTCGCCGCCGAACTGCGCGAGAGCCGTCCCGGGCTGCGCGTGCACGTCGTCGGGCGGGGGCCGGAGCTGGAGTCCCTCACCGCGTTCGCCGCCGAGTCCGGCGTCGCCGACCGCGTCCACCTGCACGGTTTCCTCTCCGAGCCGGAGAAGAACGCCGTGCTCGGCTCGGCCCTGCTGAACGTCACCGCCTCGGAGTTCGAGGGCTGGGGGCTGACGGTGATCGAGGCGGCGGCCTTCGGCGTGCCCACGGTCGCCTACGACGTGGCGGGACTGCGCGACTCGGTCCGCGACGGGGTGACGGGCTGGCTGGTCCGCGAGGGCGAGTCGCTGGCCGAGGCGGTGGACCGCGCGATCGGGGAACTGGCTGATCCGGTACGGCGCGCGGAGATCCAGCAGGCGTGCCGTGCGTGGGCGGGTGAGTTCACGTGGGGGCGAACCGGCGCTACGATAACCGGACTAATCACCGCAGAACTCACTGCGGTCGATCGTCGACGCCAGCCCGCGGGCGCAGGCCGCCCGCTGAACCGGACCCCCGACCTCCGTCTCGCCGTGGGTGAGACCGACCCCACTTGAGTCTCGCTTTGACCCCTGACCGCACGGATACCGCCTCCACCCGGTTGCGGCATCGGCTGCGTCTTCTCGCGGGCTGCCTGCTGCTGGGAGCGGTGGCGTTCAACACCTCGCCCGGGCAGATCATCTCCGAGACCAAGCTCGACATGGCGCTCAACCCGCTGGGTTTCCTGACGCGGGCGCTGCATCTGTGGGACGGGGCGTTCTTCGGCCACCTGCAGAACCAGGCCCACGGTTACTTCTTCCCGATGGGACCGTTCTACGCCCTGTTCCAGGCGCTGGACATGCCCCCGTGGCACATCCAGCGCCTGTGGATGACCGTGATCCTGTGCGCCGCCTTCCTCGGCGTGGAACGCCTGGCCCGGGCCATGGAGATCGGCACGCCCGGCACCCGGATCGTGGCCGGCCTGGCCTACGCGCTGGCGCCGCACGCGGTCACGCTGATCGGCATCAACTCCTCGGAGTTCCAGCCGAGCGCGGTGCTGCCGTGGATCCTGCTCCCGCTCGTGCGCGCCACGCGGGCCGGAACCAGCCCCCGCAGGGCGGCGGCGCTGTCGGCGGTGGCCTTCGTGTTCGCGGGCGGGATCAACGCGGTGGCGGAGCTGGCGGTGCTGGTCGTGCCGCTGCTGTACCTGCTCACCCGCGGCAGGGGGCCGCGCCGCAGGCGGCTGCTGGTCTGGTGGCTCGCCTGCATCTTCGCGGTGTCGATGTGGTGGCTGGCGCCGCTGCTGGTGATGGGCCGGTACATCTTCTCCTTCCTGCCCTTCATCGAGACCGCCTCGGCCACCACCCACGTCACCTCGCTGCTCAACATCCTGCGCGGCACGTCGAGCTGGATCGCGTTCCTGCCGGTGGACGGCAGGGCGTGGCTGCCGGCCGCGTTCGAGCAGTCGACCGCGCCCTGGCTCATCGCGCTGACCGCGCTCGTCGCCGGGCTCGGCGCCGCGGGCATCGCCGTCCGGGCCACCCCGGAGCGGGCCTTCCTCGCCCTCACCGCGCTGGCCGGAGTGGTCATCGTCTCCTTCGGCCACGCCGACGCGCTGGTGCACCCCTGGACCGAGCAGGTGCGGGAGCTGCTGGACGGCCCGCTCGCGCCCTTCCGCAACCTGCACAAGTTCGACGCCCTGGTACGGCTTCCGCTCGCGCTCGGCCTGGCCGCGCTCCCGCTGGCCGCCCCCGTACGGCTGCGCAGGCCCGTGGCGGGGGCGACGGCCGGAGCGTTGCTGCTCACCGCGACGCCCGTCGCCTTCGCCGGGGTCACCCCCGCCGGGGCGTTCACCGAGGTGCCCGGCTACTGGCACGAGGCCGCCGCGTGGCTCAACGAGCGCACCGGGGACGGGATGGTGCTCGCCGTACCGGGTTCGCGACGGGGAGAGTACGTATGGGGACGCCCGATCGACGAACCCATGCAGTCGCTGCTGACCGTGCGCTGGGCCACCCACACCAACGTCCCCTGGGGGTCTCCCGGCCTGGCCCGGCTGCTCCAGGCGGTGGACGAGCGCTTCGCCACCGGCAAGGGCTCGTCCGGTCTCACCGACGCGCTGCGCCGGATCGGCGTCAGTCACCTGCTCGTCCGCAACGACCTCGCGCGGGAGACGCTCGGTACGGCCTGGCCCGCGCGGGTCCACGAGACCCTCGCCGAGAGCACCGGGCTCCGGCACGTCGCCTCCTTCGGGCCCGAAGCCGGGACGGCGAGCAACCCGGTGGCCTCCGGCTGGTTCGACCAGGCCTATCCGGCGCTGGAGGTCTACGCGGTCCCCGACCCCGCACCGCTGGTCTCCACGGTGCCGCGCCAGGGCTCCCTCCGGGCGACCGGGGCGCCGGAGGCGGTGCTCGCCATGGCCGAGGAGGGGCTGCTGGCCGGTGACGCGGCCGTGCTGGTCGGTGACGACCCCGGAGCGGAGATCGTCTCGCCGCGCGACACGGTGATGACCGACACCCTGCGCCGCCGCGAGCTCGTCTTCGGTGACGTGCGCCGCTCCGCCTCGGCCACGCTGACCGAGGACCAGCCCCTGGAACGCGGCAAGCCCTCCGACGTGACCGACCCCGCCTGGGGGAGCGCCACCGCGACGGCGGACTACTCGGGCATCGTGGACATCCGTGCCTCCTCCTCGGAATCGTCGATCACCGCTCCCGCGGAACGGCGGGACCCGGGCAGGCAGCCGTACGCGGCGATCGACGGCGACCTGCGCACGAGCTGGCGCTCCGACGGCTGGAACGGCGTGGTCGACCAGTGGCTGGAGGTGCGCTTCGTCGAGAGCGTCGAGATCCCCCGGATCACCGTGGCGTTCGAGAGGTCCGTCGGACCGCCGGTCGCCGAGATCGCCCTGGAGACGGCGGCGGGCACCCGCCGGGTCCCGGTGCTGGAGACGACCGCTCCGCAGTCCGTCACGCCGCCGGCCGGCAGGAGCCCCTGGCTGCGGATCCGGGTGACCAAGCTGGGCGGCGGCGTGGGCGCGGTGCTCGGCAACCGCGTGGGGATCACCGAGGTCTCCGTCCCCGGCGTGAACGCGGTGCGCAGGATCACGGTGCCGCCGGGGGGCGAACGCGATCCGGGTTCGGTGCTCCTCACCCGCCAGGGATCCGCCTCCGCCTGCATGCGGGGGTCCAAGACGTGGACGTGCTCGCCGCATCTGGAGATCCACGGCGAGGACGGCTTCGGCTTCGAGCGAGCGTTCACCGTCAGGACGGGCGGCCCGCGTGTCGTCACCGGGCGGGCCACGCTCACCGATCCCGTCTCGGCCCGGCGGCTCACCTCCCTGCCCAGGATCTTCCCGAAGGTGACGGCCTCCTCCACGGCCACCGACCACCCCGCGGTGATCGGCCGTTCGGCCATGGACGGCGATCTGAGCACGTTGTGGTACGCCAATCCGGTCGATCCGAACCCCACCCTGACGGTCGAGCTCGGCAAGGCCGTGACGGTCTCGCGGCTCGAGGTGGTCCTCCCCGACTCCTATCTGGGACGGCCACCGGTCAGGGTGACCGTGCGAGGCGGCGGCCGTACCGTGCGCGGATGGATCGGCTCCGACGACGCGATCACCTTCGCGCCGCTGCGCGCCGACAAGCTGGAGATCGGGTTCACCGCGTCCGCCTCGCGGCCGATCGAGGTCGCGGAGCTCCGGATCCCGGGGGTCAAGCCGCTCGGCCCGCTGGAGTCCTTCCCGCTCCGGCTGCCCTGCGGGTACGGCCCGGCGCTCACCGTGAACGGCAACGCCGTGCCGACCGAGATCGTGCGGGGGACGCTGGGCGATGTGCTCAACGGCCGCCCGGTGGACTACCGCTCCTGCGCCCCGGTCGAGCTGACGGCCGGGCCGGCGCGGGTCGGCGCCGGTTTCCTCGACGCCTTCCGGATCGAGTCGATGGTGCTGCGCCCGTCCGCGACCGACGGCGTCGCCGGGACACGCGCCGCCCCGGCCGGTGTCGAGGCGTGGGGGCAGGCGGAGCGGCGGGTGCGCGTCGCCACCACCGAGCCCTCCTACCTGGTGGTCAACGAGAACCACAACCGCGGCTGGAGGGCCTACCTGAACGGCAGGGAGCTGATCCCGGCCCGGGTGGACGGCTGGCGGCAGGCATGGGAGGTGCCCGCGGCGGCGGGCGTGGTCACCATCCGCTTCGAGCCGGACGCCATGTACCGGCAGGCTCTGGCCGGCGGTCTCGCGCTGGTGCTCCTGGTGGTCGTGACGGCCTGCGTGCCCGCGCGGCGTACGGTCCCGCATCCGGCGGGAACGGCTCCCGCCGCCGTCCGCGCGGTCTGGATCTGGCCGCTCGCCCCGGCGGTGGGGTTGTGGACCGGTGGCCCGGCCGGAGCCGGGATCGTGTGCGCGGCGCTGGTCCTGTACGCATGGATGGAGGCGGTGGCCCAGGCCCGGCACGCGCGGGGAGGCCTGCTGCCCGGCGTCGCGGACGCGGTGACCGCGACGTGGACGTTCGCGGTCCCGCTCGCCCTGGCCGGGGTGTCCCTCGCCGCCGGTCGGCTGCTCGGTCACGCCGAGCATGGCGTGCTGACCGGGATCGTCCCCCAGATGCTCTGCCTGGTCACGCTCGGCTGGTGGATGGCCTCGGTCCCCGCCCGCCGGAGCGTCCCGCCGCAGTCCCGGCCCCCCGTTCCGGTGCGGAGGCCGGAGCGGTCGGCGGTGGGCTCATGACCGGAGCGCGGGTGCCCTGGACGGCGCTCCTGGCGGTGGGCGCCTTCCTGCTCACCTTCGCGGGGCTGCTGCGTTTCCAGGTCTACGAGAGCGTCCTGGTGCTGCCGCTGGAGCAGAACCGGACCTACCGCATGACCGCGCAGAACGGTACCTACTTCGACACCGGCACACTCGTCACCCGCGCCGGCGTCCCGCTGGTGTCCACCACCACCCTGCGCGGTGACGTGGGCGCCGGGCGGGAGGACGTGGCGGTGTGGATGGAGTTCACCTCGCTCGACACCGGCGGGGGCAGGCGGATCGACTACCACGAGCGGCGGACGGCATTCGACCGGAGAACGGGGCTGGCGGTCGACTGCTGCGGAGGGTACGTCGACGGCGACGCCCGGCCGCGGCAGACGGGCCTGGCCTTCCGGCTGCCCTTCCGCGCCGAGCCGCGCTCCTACCCGATGTACGACACGGTGCTGCATCGGGAGGTCCTGCTCCGTTTCGAGCGGGAGGAGGACATCCGGGGCGTGCGGACCTACCGCTACGGCTACACGCTGGGGCCGGTCAGAGTCGAGGAGACGCCCATGGAGTTCCCCGGACGCGCCCTGGGGCTGCCGGAGCGCCGTACCGTCGGCGCCGCCCGGTACGCCGAGGTGACCCGCACGCTCTGGGTCGAACCGGAGAGCGGCCTGACGGTGAAGGCCGAGGAGCGCCACCGGCAGACTCTGCGCACCGCGGACGGGGCGGAGCGCAGGGTGAGCCTCCAGGCCGATCTGGTCATGTCCCCCGAGGACACCGCGTCCGCGATCGCCGAGGCGCAGGCCTTCGTCCGGTGGACGCTCGCGGTCCGGGACGTGCTGCCGGGGGCGCTCTGCATGCTGGCGGCGGCCCTGGGACTGCTCGCCGTACGGCTGCGCGGGCCGGGACCCGCCGGACGGCGGCCCGCAGGACAACAGGTGCAGACAGCGGAGACGGAGACGGTGTGAACGACGGGTCCGTCGAGATCGAGTTACGCCTGCCCCGCTGGGCGGCGATCCCATCGGTCCGACGGCACGCGTTCGCGATCGCGGCGCTGCTCGTGCTGGCGGGAGGACTGGGTCTCACGTGGTGGCTGCTCGGCCGGTCCTACTTCGCCGAGGACGACATCGTCTTCATCGGCAGGGCCGCCGAGGAGACCTTCGGCTGGGACGACCTGTCACGGGTGCACATCGGCCACCTGATGCCCGGAGCCCTGGCCCTGGTCCGGGCGATCACGGCCGTCTCGGCGTACGACTGGACGCTGGTCTCGATCGTGATCCTCGTCCTGCGCGCCGGTGCGGCCCTGGCGCTGCTGCGGCTGCTGCGGCTGATGTTCGGAACCAGGCCGCTCATCCTCGTCCCGCTGGCCTTCTTCCTGTTCGCCCCGGCGAACTTCCAGGCCGGGACCTGGCTGGCGGCGGCGATCAACATCCTGCCCCTGCAGATCGCGATGCTCATGGCGCTGAGCTCCCAGGTCCTGCTGATCCGCACCGGCAGGTGGCGGCACGCGTTCGCCGGGCTGGGGTGGACCTGTGCGGGACTGCTCTTCTTCGAGAAGGCGGTCGTCATACCCGCGGTGGTGTTCGCCTTCACCGTGCTGCTGACGGCGAAGGAGCGCGGCGTGCTCGGCGCCGTACGCAGGCACTCGGTCCTGTGGCTGGTCCATCTGGCCCTGGCCGGGGGATACCTGGTGGTCTACGGCCTGGCGTCCGGTGGCGGCGGGATCGGGCGGGCCCTTCCCGGGCTTCACCGGGCGATGGAGTATTCCGCCGCCTTCCTGGGGGCCACGGTCCCGACGCTGCTCGTCGGCGGCCCTGTGACCTGGGGAGCGGAGACCACGGCGGGCCCGCTGGTCGCTCCGGGGGTGGTGGAGATCGTGGTGGCCTGGACGGTCCTGGTCGCGATCGTGGTGGTCACCTGCCGCAGGCGTCCTGCCGCCGCCTGGGCCTGGGCGCTGGGCGCGGGCTACCTCATCGTCGCGGACGGCCTCCTGATCATGTTCGGGAGACCGGATTCGGCCCATCACGCCTTCGAGAGCCGCTACATCGCCGACGCGATTCCCCTGGTCGCGGTCTGCCTGGCGCTCGCCCTGATGCCGTGGCGGGGGTCACGGCCCGGACCGGAGGCCGGCGCTCGCGCCGTCTCGGCGTTCACCGTGCCCGCCGTGTGCGCCTACGTCGCGCTCGCCCTGGTGGCGGCGACGGGGTTCGCCCAGGGGCTGCCCGGCGAGCGGAACCGCGCCTACTTCGAGACGGCCCGCGCCGAACTGGCCGCGCTCGGCCGCGGGGTCGAGGTGTATCCGGCCCTGGTGCCCGACACGATGCTCTTCCCCTGGCAGGCCTTCGAGAACCGGCTGACGTCCCGGGCGCTCAGCCCGCTGGCCGAGGGGGAACTGCGGCGGCGGATCAGTCGTCCGGGGCCGGCCTACCGGGGCGTCACCTTCGACGAGGAGGGGCGGCTGCGGCCGGTCCGGATCTTCGGCGGGTTCGTCGTGCCCGCGGAGCGGACCGACGGCGGGCCCCGCTGCTTCCCGCTGGACCGCGGCGGCTCGGTCACCTTCGGCCTGCGTGCGGAGCATCCGGGCAACGTCGCCAGGATCAACTACCGGGTCCGCGAGCCCGTCGGCGTCACGGTGCGCACGGGCGCGCTGGACACCCGGCTCGTGCTGGCCCCCGAGCACCGGCAGGTGTTCTTCCCCGTTCCGGTCCACCGGGGAGACCTGCGCGTCACGGTGGACCCGGGGGCCGCCCGGCCCTGCCTGACGGCCGTCGCCCTCGGCGCGGCCCTGCCGGAGGAGGCCCCGGGGAAGGTCAGCGACGGCGCAGGATGAGCAGGAGGTTCCAGCTCACGATCTCGCGAACTCCCGGGACGCGGACGATCCAGGTCGCCCAGCGGGGGTGGTAGCGGGGCAGGGCGTCCAGGATCTGCACGTCGGGGTGGCGCCGGGCCCAGCGCAGCGCGGCTCCCACCGAGACCGGGTAGAGGCTGGTGCCGTACACGTTCTTGGGGGACTTGCCGTACCGGTGGGTGTAGCGGGCCGCGGCGCGGTGGCCGCCGAGGTAGTGCCAGGGGGAGGTCTCGTGGCCGCCCCAGGGGGAGAGCCAGTTGGTGAAGGAGAGGTAGACGACGCCGCCGGGCTTGGTGACGCGGACCATCTCGTCGGCCATCCGCCAGGGGTCGGGCACGTGCTCCAGGACGTTGGAGGAGAAGCAGACGTCCACCGAGCCGGTCGCCAGCGGGATGTCCAGGGCGCTGCCGAGCACCGCCCCTTCCGGGGCCGCGCCCTGGCGGGCCATCATCTCCCCGGCGTCGCAGTCCACGCACACCGGCCGGGCGCCCGCGGCGCGCAGCACGTCGGTGAAGTAGCCGGGACCGCCGCCGACGTCCGCCACGAGCGCGCCGTCCAGCTCGGCGTGGACCGCCAGCTGGGCGACGGTGTCGCGGGCGAGCATGCCGTAGAAGAAGTCCGGGTCGCTCTGCTCCTTGCGGAAGGCGCCGAGCAGCCGGACCGACCGGCCGAGGGTGGCACGGAACGGTGCCTGCGGAGTCTCCAAGGTGCTGCTCCTCGCCGCGATGAATCGGGTGCGCCGGAGCATAACACCGTATTGTGGGCAGTCTCGCCGGGCTCATAGGCTGGGCAACCGGAGCGATCTTCTACATCATGGAAATCAAAAGGGGACCGTCAGGTGGGGGCCACGCAGGTGGAACGCTCGCAGCCGCCGACGCTGCGGATCACGCTGCCGAGCTGGGCGTCGGGCCTGCGGGAGCCGGTGGTGCTCGGGGCGTCCCTGCTCATCGGCGTCTCCCTCGTCCTGCGCGCGCTGATCCTGAAGGACTCCTACTTCGTCGAGGACGACCTGCTCTTCGTCGGCAACGCCTACGAGAACGGCCTCACCCTCGACTTCGTGACGCGTGTCCACAAGGGGCACTTCATGCCGGGCGCGCTCGCGCTGACCTGGGTGCTCTCGCGCATCGCGCCATACGACTGGTTGCTGGTCGCCACCGTCACGTTCCTGGCCCAGGCACTGCTCAGCGTGCTGGCGCTGCGGTTGCTGCGGCTGCTGTTCGGCACCCGCCCGGCGATCCTGCCGCCGCTGGCGGTGCTGCTGTTCAGCCCGTTGACGGTCCCGCCGTTCGGCTGGTGGGCGTCGGCGCTCAACGCGGTCCCCCTCCAGCTGGCGATGGTGCTCGCGCTGACCGCCCAGGTCCGCTTCGCGCGGGGCGAGGGGAGGCGGTACGGCTGGCAGGCGATGGCGTGGACCGTGCTGGGCATGGCCTTCAGCACCAAGGGGATCTTCGTCGTCTTCCTGGTGTTCGCCGTGACCACGGCGTTCCCGGGAGAGCGGGATGCCGGCTGGATCCGGTCCATGCTCCGCGAGGCCGGACGGAACCGGCGGCTCTGGGGGGCCTACGTGGCGCTGGCCGCCGGCTACACGGCGCTCTACCTCGCGCGCCGGGACACGGCGCCGGGGGAGGGCGCGGCGGTCCCCAAACCGGAGGTGGCGGCGGACCTGGTCGGGATCATGTTGGGCCGCACCTTCCCCACGGGGGCGGTCGGCGGTCCGATCACCTGGGGCCCGGTCACCCCGGTCGGAGGGCTGTCCGGCCCCTCGGACGTCATGGTCGTGACCGCCTGGCTGGCGCTGGCGGTCCTGGTGGCGGCCACGGTCGCCTACCGGCGCCGGGCGTCGCGTGCCTGGCTGATCCTGGGCGGCTACCTGCTGTTCGCCGACGCGATCCCCACGATCATCGCCCGGGGCAGCTTCACGGCGCTGATCGGTGCGGAGACCCGCTACGTGGCCGACGCCGTGGTCGTCTTCGCGGTGGTCCTGGGCCTGGCACTGCTGCCGGTACGCGGAGAGGCGGAGGTCTACCGCCGTCCGCTGCCCGCCGGGTCCGCACTGGTGCTGGTGTCCGGGCTGGCCGCCGGCGCGTACCTGGCGGCGTCACTGGTCTCGATCGAGGCCTACCGGGCGACCCTCAGCGGGGAGCGGGTCCGCAGCTACCTGGAGACCGTCGCGGCCGAGCTCGACCGGGCGCCGGACGACGTCGTGATCTATCCGACCCCGGTTCCCGAGGACATCGTGCTGGCGGTGAACGGGGTGCGGCGGCTCAGCAACCGCCTGCTCACCCCTCTGGCACGCCCGGGAGTCCGGGCCAGGATGGCCCATCCGGAGCCCAGCCACGAGGCCAGGGTCTTCGGCGAGGACGGGCGGCTGGTGCGGATGAGCGTCTTCGGCTTCTTCCAGCCGGCGCCGCAGGGCCAGCCCTGCCTGCCGGCGGTGGACGGCGTGGTGGCCGTGCCCGGCGCGGTCTCCTCGGGCCAGCCGGACGGGGCGGGGGCGCTGTCCTACGCCTCCGGCAAGCCGGTCTCGGCGACCGTCGAGATCGGCCAGGAGCGGATCATGCTCAACCTGAGGGAGACGCGGGGCGGCCTGATCCACTTCCCGGCGACGGGGACGGGCCGGGGCATGCGGATCGTCGTGGACGACCCGACCGCGCAGGTCTGCATGACCGGCGTCGCGCTGGGCGTCGCGACGCCCGAGTAGCGCTCCCCGAAGCTCAGCGCCTCACCAGGGAGTTCAGCCGCTGCAGGGGCTTCTCCACCAGACGGTAGGACAGCGTGGCCAGGCACAGGGTGATGAGGGCGACGACCGCCAGGTTGCCGGGGAAGCCGCCGGAGAACGGCTCCTGCCCGGTGAACTCGTACCAGCCGTAGAGCACCACGAACTGCCAGAGGAACACACCGTAGGAGACCCGGCCGAGGAAGCGCATCACCCGGTTGCCCAGCAGCCGCCGGACGGGGGAGTCCTCCGGCGGCAGCAGCGCGGCCGGGGCGAGCAGGCAGAAGGCCACGACGGTGTAGAGCGCCAGCTCGGACAGATCCGCCCAGACGTCGTCGACGCCGAGGAAACGGCTGCCGGTCACCGGGGACGCCGCGACGGCGTAGGCCAGGACGGCGACCAGCCACCAGGAGCCGGGGGAGGAGGCGACACCGCGGCTGAACCGTCCCGCGGGGCCGTCCGGCCGGGCGGCGGCCCAGGCCATGACCACGGCCAGGACCATGCCCGCGGCGAAGTAGCACATCGCGCGGGGCGGCCAGAGGCTGAGCCCGGGCCGGTGCTGCGGATAGTGGGACAGCAGCGTCCAGGCGTACGAGACCGCGGCGAGCGCCCCGAGGCCGGCCAGGAGCCGTACGGCCCGCCGGTCGGGGTCGTCGCCGGCGCGCCGGGCGAGGGCCGCCAGGACGGCCGCGAAGATCGGGAGCAGGATGTAGAACGCCATCTCCACCGACAGGCTCCACATCTGGGCCAGTCCTTTGGGGGCCAGGCCGGTCCACCACGGGTCGACGGCGTAGTTCTGGCCCAGGAGCAGGAGCATCAGCCAGGTCCAGCCGTCCGACACGTGGTCCCACGACCACAGCAACATGGCGACGACGACGACCAGCCAGTAGCTGGGCAGGATGCGCACGGCCCGCCGCCACAGGTAGGCGGGGACCCGGGGCGAGGGCTTCCCGGTCAGAGCCGAGGCCGCGAAGGGCCGGTAGAGCAGCACCCCGGAGAGGGCGAAGAAGATCGGCACGGCCACGTCGCCGCGGGAGAGCAGGGCCCCGGTGAACCCCTCCTGCAGCATGGCGCCGGACTCGGCCGCCACGTGGAAGGCGAGCACCAGGAACGAGGCGACCGCGCGGACGCCGTCGAGGGCGTCCAGGTGACCGCCGGTCACCGGAGATCCGTTTCCGACGGCCGGTTTCGACCTAGAACCTGTTTCGGTCACTTTTCCGCATCCCTGATGACGTGGGTGATCGGCGTCACTAACATACTGGCCAGTAGGAAGTGATTTAAGTACATTTCACCCCCCATGACACCTGCTTAGCGGGAAGCTCCTCAGGAGGATCAATGCGCCGAGTAGTCGGAGTTGTTCTCTTAGCCGTCGGGGCCTTCCTCATCGTCCTGGCACCGCTCGTGCGGTTCCAGATCGGTGGCAGCCTCATCGCGGCGCCCGCCGCGCAGTACGGGGTCAGCAAGCTGGAGGCCGAGGGCGCTCAGTACTTCAGCGCCAAGGACCTCAAGGTGATGACCGGAACGCTCGGCATCACGGTGACCACCCGCGGAGACGTCACCCAGGCCGAGGGCGACCGGGTCGTCTGGGACGAGTTCACCGTTGCCAACGACGTGACGAACAACAACCCGGGTGTCTCGATCAGCGAACGGCGCAGCGCCTTCAACAAGTTCACCGGCGAGGGCATCACCTGTTGCGCGGTGAACATCGACAAGAAGCCGATCAAGCTTGAGGGTCAGATCTACAAGTGGCCCTTCGACGTCGAGCAGAAGACCTACAAGGTCTTCAACTCCACCACGGGCATGGCGTTCGACGCCAAGTTCGCCGGTGAGGACCAGGTCAACGGCCTGCCGGTCTACAAGTTCGAGCAGACGATCCCGCCGACCAAGACCGAGACCCGGACCGTGCCCGCCTCGATCATGGGCCTGACCGAGACCACCGGCGACGTGCAGGTGGACCGCGTCTACGAGGGCAGGAACACGTACTGGATCGAGCCCACGACCGGCTCTCCGGTGCGCCAGGAGCAGCAGCGCAACGAGGTCCTGAAGACCCAGGACGGCACCGGCACCCCTGTCACCGCCTTCTCGGCCACCGCGAAGATGACTCCCGACACGGTCAACGAGCTCGTCAAGAACGCCACCGACAGCAAGAGCCAGATCACCATGATCAAGGTGACGATCCCGGTGATCCTGCTCCTGATCGGTATCGTCCTGCTGGTCGCGGGCATCTTCGTGGCCCGCGGATCCGCCGGCAAGGCGTGACCGGCGAGGAGAACGTGATCGTACGGCCGCCCGCGGATCCGCCGGCGGCCGTACGCGCGCGGCGGGGGTTCTCCCCCGCCGCGCTGGTCCGGGCCTGCCGCCCGCGCCAGTGGGTGAAGAACGCCCTGGTCTTCGCGGCCCCGGCGGCGGCGGGCGTGCTGGGCTCCGCGGAGGGGGTCCTGGGCGCCCTGGTCGCCTTCGCCGCCTTCTGCATCGCGGCGAGCGGCGCCTACCTGCTCAACGACGCCGCGGACGTCGAGGCCGACCGGCGACACCCCCGCAAGCGGTTCCGGCCGGTTGCGGCGGGCCTGGTCCCGGTCATGGCCGCCCGGCTCATCGGGGTCGCGCTCGTGCTGCTGGCTCCGGCCGTCGCCGCCCTGCCCGGTGACTGGCGGCTGCCCGCCGTGGTCGCCGGCTATCTGGCGCTGACCTTCTCCTACACCTTCTGGCTCAAGCACCAGCCGGTGGTGGACCTGGTCGCGGTCGCGGGCTGCCACGTGATCCGCGCGTTCGCCGGGGCGGTGGCCGTGGACGTCCCGGTGACCAGCTGGTTCCTCGTGGTGATCTCGCTCGGCTCGCTGCAGCTCGTGGCGGGCAAGCGGGAGGCCGAGCTGCGGGCCTCCCGGGACGGTTCCACCCGGGCCATCCTGGCCGCCTACAGCCCGGCCTATCTCGCGCAGGTCCGCACGATGGCGTCGGGTGCGATGATCGTCACCTACTGCCTGTGGGCGCTGAACGACCATCCCGGGCCGTTCTACGCCCTCAGCATCGTCCCGTTCCTGCTCATCGTGCTCCGGCACAACCTGCTGGTGGACCGGGGGATCGGCGAGGAGCCGGAGGAGCTCGCCCTGCGGGACCGGCCCACCCAGGTGTTCGCCCTGATCCTCATGGCGCTGCTCGTCACCGGGATCTACCTGACATGACCGCTGCCGTACCCTCGTCGCCATGACCTCCTTCCTGACCGGCTGGGGCCGTACCGCGCCGACACCCGCCCGCCTGGCCAGGCCGCGCTCGGCCGAGCAGGTCGCCGAGCTGGTGCGCGGGGCGCCGGATCGCGGCGTCGCGGCACGGGGCCTGGGCCGCTCCTACGGCGACGCGGCGCAGAACGCCGGGGGACTGGTCGTCGACTGCACCGCGCTGACCTCCTGGTCCCTGGACGAGACCACCGGCCTGGTCACCGCCGCCGCCGGGCTGAGCCTGCACGACCTGATGGCCGCGCTGGTGCCCCGGGGCTGGTTCGTGCCGGTCACCCCGGGCACCCGGCACGTGACCGTGGGCGGGGCGGTGGCGGCCGACGTGCACGGCAAGAACCACCACGTCGACTCCTCCTTCGGCGCCCACCTGCGCTCACTGACCCTGGCCACGGCGGACGGCGAGCTGCGGAGGCTGACCCCGCAGGACGAGCTGTTCTGGGCCACGGTCGGCGGCATGGGCCTGACCGGGATCATCACCGAGGCGGGGTTCCGGTGCGTCCCGATCGAGACCTCCCGGGTCCGGGTGGACGTCGAGCGCACCCGCGACCTGGACCACACGCTGGAGACGATGACCGCCACCGACGACCGCTACCGCTACACGGTCGCCTGGATCGACCTGCTCGCCCGGGGCGGCCGGATGGGCCGCAGCGTGCTCACCCGCGGTGACCACGCCGCGCGCGGGGACCTGCCGCGGGGCGCGGACCCGCTGGAGTTCTCCCCCAGGGCCCTGCTCCGGGCGCCGCGATGGGCGCCGGACGGCCTGCTCAACCCGGTGACCGTCCGGGCGTTCAACGAGGCCTGGTACCTCAAGTCCCGGCCGGGGAGCTTCGTGCAGAACCTGGCGCCGTTCTTCCACCCGCTGGACTTCGTCGACGGCTGGAACCGCGTGTACGGCTCACGCGGCTTCGTCCAGTACCAGTTCCTGGTCCCCTTCGGGCAGGAGGCGACACTGCGGCGGATCGTGTCCCGGCTCTCGGCGGAGGGCGTGGTCTCCTTCCTCGCCGTGCTCAAGCGGTTCGGTCCCGGCACGCCGGGGATGCTCTCGTTCCCGATGCCCGGCTGGACGCTGGCGCTGGACATACCGGCGGGGCGGCGGGGCCTGGCCGCGCTGCTGCGCGCCTTCGACGAGCAGGTGGCCGAGGCCGGCGGGCGGGTCTACCTGGCCAAGGACTCGCGGATGCCCGCCGAGATGATGGCCGCGATGTACCCGCGGCTCGCGCGGTGGCGCGAGATCCGCGACGGGGCGGACCCCGGCGGGGTGTTCCGCACGGACCTGGCGAGAAGGCTGAGGCTGTGATCCGCCGGGGCCGGAAGGGCCGTCGGCGTCTATCCGGTGAGGGGATGTGAGGCTGTGAGGAACGCCCTGGGCGCGGTGGACACCGTGCTGCTGCTCGGCGGGCGGAGCGAGATCGGGCTGGCGATCGTCGAGCGGCTGGTCCGCGACGGGGCCCGCCACGTGGTGCTCGCCGCCCGGGACGCGGCCGGCGGCGTGCCGCCGGTGATCGGAGCCGCCGAGGTCCACCTGCTGGACTTCGACGCCGCCCGGCCCGAGACGCACGGCGAGGTGATCGAGGCGGCGGTGAAGCTGGTCGGCGACCTCGACGTGGTGATCCCCGCCTTCGGAGTGCTGGGCAGCCAGGAGGTCTACGACGCCGACCCGGTGGCCGCCGCCGAGGCGGTCGCGGTCAACTACGGCGGGCACGTCTCCATCGGGTTGCACGCCGCGCGGCGGCTGCGCGATCAGGGGCACGGGACGCTCGTCGTGCTCTCCTCGGTGGCCGGGGTGCGGGTGCGCAGGGCGAACTTCGTGTACGGCTCGGCCAAGGCGGGCCTGGACGGCTTCGCCCAGGGGCTCGGCGACGCGCTGCACGGCTCGGGCGCGCGGGTCATGGTGGTGCGGCCCGGCTTCGTGATCGGGCGGATGACCGAAGGCATGTCCCCCGCCCCGCTGTCCTCGACCCCCGGCCAGGTCGCCGACGCGGTGATCGGCGGACTGCGGTCGGGTGCGGAGATCGTGTGGGTCCCCGGAATGCTGCGGGCGGTGTTCGCGGTGATGCGCGTACTGCCGAGGGCGATCTGGCGCCGGATGCCTCGCTGAAACACGTTCCTATCGTTATTACCCGCCGGTATCAGACGAAATGTTCTAGACTAGAACGCGTTGCAGTTTTCCTTGTGTGCGCCGTACGGTGAACATATGCGGACACGGGTCACGGACATGTTCGGGATCGAATTTCCGATCTTCGCGTTCAGCCACTGCAGGGATGTCGTCGCCGCGGTCAGCCGCGCCGGCGGGATGGGCGTGCTCGGCGCCCTCTACTTCACCCCCGAAGAGCTCGAGATGGAGCTCAAGTGGATCGACGACCACGTCGACGGCAGGCCGTACGGCGTCGACGTGGTCATGCCCGCCTCCTACGCGGGGGCCGACCTCGGCGTCGACTCCGCCGAGGACCTGGTGGGACGCCTCGCGGGGATGATCCCCGAGGGGCACCGGAAGTTCGTCGACGAGCTGCTGGAGGCCCACGGCGTTCCACCGCTGTCGGCGGACTCCGACGCCGGCAGGGTGCTGCTCGGCTGGACCGACGCCACCGCCCGGCCACAGGTCGAGGTCGCCCTCAGGCATCCGATCGCGCTGCTCGCCAACGCGCTCGGCCCGCCTCCCGCCGACGTGGTCGAGATGGCCCACGCCAAGGGGGTCAAGGTCGCGGCGCTGGCCTCCACCCCCCGGCATGCGGTCAAGCAGGTCGAGGTCGGCGTGGACGTCGTCGTCGCGCAGGGCACCGAGGCCGGCGGCCACACCGGTGAGATCTCCACGATGGTGCTCATCCCGCAGGTCGTGGACGCCGTGGACGTGCCCGTGCTGGCCGCCGGGGGCATCGGCGACGGCCGCCAGATGGCGGCGGGACTGGCGCTGGGCGCCGAGGGCGTGTGGACCGGGTCGATCTGGCTGACCGTGGAGGAGGCCGACACCCCGGAGATGGCCAGGCAGCGCATCCTGGAAGCCACCTCCCGCGACACGGTCCGCTCCCGCTCGTGGACCGGCAAGCCCGCCCGGTTGCTGAAGAACGAGTGGACCGACGCCTGGGAGTCGGCCGAGTCGCCGGGCACGCTCCCGATGCCGCTGCAGTTCATGCTGGTCTCGGACGCCCTGCGCAGGATCGGCCGGTCCGACGCCGCGGAGCTGGCCACCTTCCCGGCCGGGCAGATCATCGGGACCATGAACCAGGTCAAGCCCGCCAGGGACGTGGTGTTCGGCATGGTCGAGCAGTACGTCGAGGCCATGGAGCGCCTGGACCGGCTGACCGGCGACTGACCCGCCGGAGCCGGAGCCGCCGTCCGGACCCGTCCCGCCCCGTCGGGGCGGGACGGGTCCGGCGGTCACGGGACGGTCCTGTCCGGCCGCTCGGAGATGCGGACGAAGCTGACGAGGGTGTCGCCGGTCCGCTCGGCGAACCGCACGTTGAGCTGGCCGTCGGTGACCTTCACCGTGTACTGCCGGGTGACGGCGGTGTACGTGCCGGCCTCCAGTGCCAGGTCCAGGGCGGGGATCGCGAGCTGGCCCTCGACGATGACGTCGAAGACGCGCTGTCCCTCACGCACGGACCGGGTCTCGGCGAAGCCCAGCTCGACGGTGTAGACGCCCTGGGGAACCTGGTCGAACCGGTACTCCAGCATCCCCTCGCGGGTACGCCGGAACAGCTCCTGCTCGGTGGTCCCCCTGATCGTCCTGCTGGTCGTGTGCGTCCTGCTCCCGCGGCCCACGTAGCCGTGACCGCCCGTGCCGTACTGCCGGTCGGCGGTCCACCGGTCACCGGAGGCGTCGACGAGGGGCCTGGCGCCGCCCGCGTCGACGGCGACCTGGTGCCCGGGCACCACGACCTTCACCGCGATCTCGATCTGCGGGTTGCGGCCGCTCGCCGAGCGCACCAGCACCTTGCCGGTGCGGACGGTGCCCGGCTGGACGCCCGCGGCGGAGGCGGTGACCCTCACCGTCGCCGACGCCCCCGAGCCCAGCTCGCCGCCGGCGGGCGTCACGCTCAGCCAGCTCTGGGCGGGATCGGCGGTGACGGTGTAGGCGGCGGGCGCGCCCAGGTTGCGCAGCTCGACCGTGCCGGTCCTGACGGCCTCGGCCGGCATCACCAGCGTCAGCTCGCCGGCCGAGGCCGTCACCCGGCCGGTGGCCAGAGCGGTGTCGGCCCGGGTGCGCGCCCCCGCGGTGACGGTGACCTCCCGGGTGAAGGTCCCGTAGTTCTCCTTGGAGACCTCGACCTGGTGGTCGCCCGCCGGGATCTGCCCGAGGAACCTGCCGTCCGGCCCGGTGGTGAAGGTCGCCACGTCGTCCGCCTGCCCGGTGGTGAGGGCGGTGGCCGCGGTCCTGACCTTCACCGTCGCGCCCGCCAGCGGCTCGCGGTCGTTGGCGTCGGTGACGGTGCCGGACAGCAGTCCGTGGCGGCTCGCGGTGAAGGCCAGGCCCTGGCCGTCGCCGAGCGCGGCGCTGTCGTGGGAGTACTGCAGCGCGTCGGTGCCTGCGGCGTTCTCGATGCCGATCGTGGCGCTGGTCCCGGAGTCGCGCTCGCTGTCGATGCCGCGGTAGCGGAACCCGATGGAACCGTCCTCGCCGAGCAGCGCCGAGAACGAGATGCGCTGGGCGGCGTCGGAGTAGAACCGGGCGTTGCGCCATTCGATGACGAAGGTGCGCTCCGGCGCGGTCCCGACGGTGGCGGTGTAGACCCCGGCCTGGTCGTCCAGGACCAGGTCGTCCCAGTACGGGTAGAGGGCCGCGTTGGGCGTGCCGGCGGACGGCAGCGCCCCGTTGCCCGCCGAGGTGCTGGAGGCGGTGAAGCTCACGAACCCGTTGCTGCTGATCCAGCCGCCGGTGTGGGTGCCGCCGTAGAACGGGAAGGGGAACGGCAGCGCGACCGGCTGGGCGGCGTCGTCCCCGGTGAGCGGGTGCCGTTCGGTGCCCGCCACGTAGGGCAGGGCGGCGCCCGTGCAGGTGTGCCCGAAGGCGTCGGTACGGCGCGGCAGGTCGATGTCCCTGGTCAGGTCGGCGCTCACCGTGACCGGCACGGTGAGGCCGTCCGCGCACCGGGAGGCCGGGGTGACCTTCAGCTCGTGTTCGCCGTGCGGCAGCGTGAGCCGGTAGCGGCCCGCGGCGTCGGTGACCGCGGCGGCCGGGGTGCCCGCCGCGGCCACCGTGGCGCCCGCCTCGGGCGCGCCCCCGGAGGTGACCGTTCCCGACACCGTGCCCGACGGCCGCGGCGTCAGCGTCACGTCCCTGGTGACCGTCTCGCCTGCCACCACCGCGACGGTCGCGGTGACGTCGTCGTACCCGAACTTCGCGACGGTGATCCGGTACTCCCCCTCCAGCAGGCGGGGCAGCGTGTACGTGCCGTCCTGCGCGGTGGCGACCGCACGGCTCAGCGGCCCGGTGACCGTGACCGTGGCCGCGGCCACCGGCGCGCCGGCGGCGGTGACGGTGCCCGCCAGCGTGCCGAGCGGGTCGGCCGGAGTGGCCCGGACCGCCGCGAACGCGTCGAGCCGGCCCTCGCCCCAGACGTTGTTGTCCGCGGCGGTGCCGCCGCAGCGGGTGTCCTCGACGTCGACCGCGGTCCCGTCGAGCAGCTCGCGCGTGGCGGCGACGTCGCCCTGCAGGCCGGGGGAGGCCGACCACATCAGCGCCACGGTGGCCGCCACGTGCGGGGAGGCCATCGAGGTGCCGGAGAAGGCGCCGTAGCCGCCGCCCGCCACCGACGAGCGCACGTTGACGCCGGGGGCCGCGAGGTTGGGCTTGATCTCGCCGTTCTCGCCGGCGCCTCGGGTGGAGGAGCTCCAGATCGCGTTGGCGGAGTCGAACGCTCCGGCGCTGTAGCTGGAGACGTACTGCCCGGGGGAGCCGCTGGAGTTGCAGCCCGCGTTCGCGAGGTTGCCGTTGGAGAAGGCAGGGAAGATGCCGGCCGTGACCCACGCCTCGACGATCTCCTTGTACCAGGGGTCGAACCCGGCGCCGCCCCAGGAGTTGTTGACGATGTCCGGGGCCAGGTCGGGACGGGGGTTGCGGCCGTTCAGATCGGTGGGCGCGAGCACCCACTGCCCGGCGGCCAGGAGGGAGGCGTCGGTGCAGGTGTTGGTCTCGCAGCCCTTGGCGGCGATCCACTTCGCGCCGGGGGCGACGCCGATGACGTTGGCGCCCTCGCCGCCCACCATGGTGCCCATGGTGTGGGTGCCGTGGTCGTTGTTGTCGCACGGCACGCGGCCCGGGCACACTCCCGCCGGGTCGAACCAGTTGTAGTCGTGGCTGAGGGTGCCGTCGGCGCCTCGGCCGCGGTACTTGGCGGCCAGCGCGGGGTGGTCGAACCGCACGCCGGTGTCGATGTTGGCCACGACGATGCCGTCCCCGCGGGCGCCGAGCTCCTCCCAGACCCTGGGGGCGTTGACCCGGTCGATGTTCCACTCGGCGGCGTCGGTCTTCGCCGCCTCCTTGCCGGGCAGCGGCTCGGGGATCCTGGCGACGCGGATGGGCTCGACCCGCTCCACCTCGGGCAGCTTCGCGATCTCCGCGGCCAGCTTGGCGTCGCCGGTCACCCGGACGGCGTTGACGATCCAGAACGGCGTGAAACCGGCGCTCTCGGCGGCCAGGAGTCTGCGCAGACCGGCCTGCGACGAGGCGGCGGTCTCGGTCTTGGCGCGGAAGACCTGCCTGGTCCGCTCGTCCTTGGTCGTGGCCCGGCGGGCCACGCTGAGGTCGGCGCCGCGTTTCATGCGCACCCAGAAGGTGGCCTTGCCGTCCTCGGCCAGATCCGCCAGGACGGTTTCGTCGATCTTTCCGGGGTCGGGCGCGGCCTGCGCCACACTCTGCGGGAGCACGAGTGCCAGGGCGGCTGCGGCTCCGATCAGGGTCGTTCTCCAGCGTCGGGGGGTGGGGGACACATGATCTCCTTCACGTCGGGGCGGGCGTCGTGCCGCCGGAAGAGTGACGTGGGATGCACATGATCTTTACAGCCCATGTGGAGGATCATGAATCGGTTGTGTTGCCTTTTCAAGGCTTTGACAGATTGAAATTTGGTATGTCATGACAGGTGGCGGCGTGTGACCGCTCACCCACGCCGGAGGCGGCGCGGGCGGGCGGATCCGGCGGCGCGGGGACAGGGGTCCGCCGGAGCGCGAAGGGGAGAAGGCGCCGAAGGGGCGGCCGGGCGGTGGCCTTACTCGCCGCGGTAGACGGCCGGGCGCTTCTCCTTGAAGGCGCGGGAGCCCTCCTTGGCGTCCTCGGAGCCGATCACCGGCCAGCCGATGCCGTCGGAGACCTTCAGCGCCTCGGCCTCGGGCAGGCCCAGGGTCTCGCGGTAGGTGCGCAGGATGGCCTGGACGGCCAGTGGCCCGCACTCGGCGATCTGGGCGGCGATCTCCAGGGCGGTCGCGAGGGCCTGGCCGTCCGGGACGACCCGGTTGACCAGGCCCATGGCCAGCGCCTCCTGCGCGGTGACGGACCGGCCGGTCAGCAGGAGGTCCATCGCGAAGGCGTAGGGGATCTGGCGGGGAAGCCGGATGGCCGAGCCGCCCATCGGGAAGAGGGCGCGGCGCGCCTCGAACAGTCCGAGGGTGGCCGACTCGGCGACCACGCGCAGGTCGGTGCCGACGAGCAGCTCGGTGCCCCCGGCCACGGCATAGCCCTCCACCGCACAGACGATCGGCTTGCTCGGCAGCGTGTCCGGGTCGCGCAGCAGCCCCTTCCAGTGGAAGTCCGGGATCTCCGCGGCCCGCTGCCTGACCCGGGGGTCGGCGGACGGGCTGCCCATGGCCTTCAGGTCGGCGCCCGCGCAGAAGGTGCCGTCCGCGCCGGTCAGCACGGCGACCCGGACCCCGGGCTCGTCGGAGACGTAGGCCCACGCCTCGGCCAGGCCGACCAGCATGTCCGTGGAGAGGGCGTTCTTCGCCTCGGGCCGGTCCATGGTGACGACGACGACGTGCCCGTCACGCTCGATCCGGCAGTGCGGCGTGCTGATCGGCAGCAGTTCCACGGACGACCTCCGCTGTTTTAGACAAGCGCTTGTTAGGTCATCCTAGATCCGCTACGGCTCACGCCGCCAGATGGGCGTAGACGATGACGTTGTCCTCGTAGTGGCCGGTCGCCCGGTCGAAGGCCCCGCCGCAGGTGACCAGCCGCAGCTCGGGCGCGCCGGTCTCGCCGTACACCTTGGCGGTGGGGAACTCGTCCTTGTCCACCCGCTCCAGCCCGTCCACCGTGAAGACGGCGACCTTGCCGTCCTCGCGCTTGACCTTGATGGTGTCACCCCGCTTCAGGGTGTGCACCCGGGAGAAGACCGCGGGCTTGCCGTAGGCGTCCACGTGCCCGAGGAGCACGGCCGGGCCCTTCTCGCCCGGGGTGGGGCGGTGCCGGTACCAGCCGACGAGGCCGGGCCGCCCCAGCGACGGGACCTCGACGGTCTGGTCGGCGTTCAGGCCCACGGGGTCGATCGGCGCGCCCTTCACCCCGATCGCCGGGATGTCCAGGCGGACGGGCTCCGACTCCGTCATCGCCTTGGCGGGGACGACCGCGAAGGAGGGCTTTCCCGACTGCCGGGAGGCGGTCTCGGAGGCGGGCGGGGTGCCGCCGGAGGCGGGCCCGTCCGAGAGCGCGGATCCGGCGGCGAGGACGCCGCAGAAGATGGCCAGGGCCGCTCCTGCGGTGGCGGCGATGCGGCTCATGGATGCGGTGCGGGACAAGGCCGGGTCAGCTCTCCTGGCCGCGGCGGCGGCCGTACAGCGCCAGGCCGGATCCACCGGCGACCAGGGTGCCGCCGAGGGTGAGGGCCCCGGAGCCGGCGGGGCTCTCGGCGAGGCCGCCGCCGGTCTGCGCGCCGCCCCGCGGGGTGAAGTCGCCGCTGGGCCGGACCGGGGCCTTGACCGTCAGCAGGGCCGCGGCCTTCTGGCCGGTGGGGAGCTTGGCGGTGAACCAGTAGGCGCCCTCCGAGGTGCTGGAGGGGACGTGCAGCCGCCGGGCGCCCACACCGTCCCGGCCGATCTTGACCGTGAACGGCTCGCCGGCCGGGTCGAAGACGGTGACCCGGGTGCCCGGCGCCACGAACCTGGTCGAGACGACGGCGGTGAAGTGGCCGCCGGCCACGACGGTGTGCGGGTGCAGCGCCAGGGAGAGCCTGGCCGCCGGAGCAGGACGCGGCGCCGCGACGACGGTCAGCTTGGCGGAGTCGCCCGGGCCGCCGGGCAGGTAGGCCACGACCTTGTAGGTGCCGGGGTCGGTGTCCCCCGGAACGGTCAGCAGGACCCGTCCGGTGCCCCAGCGGTCGAGCCGGACGCGGTAGTGCCTGCCGCCCGGGTCCTCGACGGTGACCACGGCGCCGGGCTCCACGTGCCTGGTCGTGATGCCGGCGTAGTAGCTCTGCCCGGGCCGGATCTTGCGCGGCTCCAGCTCCAGGTTCAGGCTGCTGACCGGAACGGGCTTGACGACGGGCCTGGCCTTGACGAACAGGCGGGTCTGCGCGGTGCCGACGACCTTCCCGCCGAGCAGGATCTCGGCGGTGACCGGGTACTCGCCGGGCTTGAGGTCGTCCCAGGTCGAGGCCGTGCCGGTGGCCTTCCCGCCAGCCAGCGCGACGGTGTGCACGCGGGAGAAGGCCGGGGAGCTGATCCGGGCACCGGTGGCGCGCCGGTCGGCGACGACCTTGTAGCCGACCTTCTCGCCGGAGTGGGCGGCGCCCGAGGTCACGGCGACGGAGGGGGCGGCGAACGGCGCCTCCTCGACGGGCTTGGCGGTGATGGTCAGGGAGGTCTCGGCCGAGCCGAGGAACTTCCCGCCGAGGAAGACCTCGGCGGTGACCGGGTACTCGCCGGGCTTGAGGTCGTCCCAGGTCGAGGCCGTGCCGATGGCCTTCCCGCCGGCCAGTACGACGGTGTGCACGCCGGAGAAGGCCGGGGAGCTGATCCGGGCGGAGGTGGCGCGGGTCTCGTGGGCGATGACCTTGTAGCCGACCTTCTCGCCGGCGTGGACGGCGTTCGAGGCGAGATCGAAGAACCGCACCCCCTTGAGCGGAGCCTCCTCGTCCGCCTCGGCTTCCGGCTTGGGCGCCGGCTTGAGCTCGGGCTCTGCTTCCGCCTCGGCTTCCGGCTTGGGCTCGGGCTCGGGCTCTGCTTCCGCCTCGGCTTCCGGCTTGGGCTCGGGCTCGGGCTCTGCTTCCGCCTCGGCTTCCGGCTTGGGCGCCGGCTTGAGCTCGGCCTCGGGCTCGGCCAGGGTGTCGGCCGGGGTCTCGGACTCCGCCCCGGAGTCAGGCGCACCGCCGTCGTTCTGGACCTCGGGCGCGGTGGCGGCGAACTCGGTCACCGTCTCCTCGGCGCCGTCGGCGAGCGCCGGGGAGGCGGTCAGTACGGCGAGGCCGAGAGCGCCCGCGGCGGCCAGGGACTTGGTGAAACGCATGATCTTCCCCCAGAGAGGAGACGGCGGAGGGCCAACATGAGCCCGTCTCGGGAACGCCGTCTCGCGTAGCAATCCTGACTTAGCAAAGCGGTGGTTTAGGACATTTAGCTACATTCGTGACGAAACTTGACTTTTTTCTTACTTTTCATGCGCTATGCGTAACGATCACGATGCCGGTGGTGATGGGAAGGTAAAGCCGCTACCTGTGATTCCTTCTGTAATCAAGCGCTTGCTCGGTGACGCTCCCGGGGGTTACTCTGCCCCTGCGAACGAGAACACGTTCCCGTTCGCCACCTTCCGCGCTGCCGGAGTCCTGTCGCGTTCCGAGGGGCATGCCTCACTCCGGCGGTCCGGACCCTTTCGAGTCGAAGGGATCTCCGATGGGCACGCTCGGCTTCTGGCGGCTGGCAAAGGCGGATCCGGACTGGATCGCCGCCGTGGACCCGGACGGCACCGAGCACCGCGCCGGTGACCTGCTCGCGCGGGCCAACCGTCTCGTGCACGGTCTGCGCGGGCTCGGCCTCGAACCCGGTGACGGCATCAGCGGCCTGGTCCCCAACGGCGCCGACGGGCTCGTGCTCTACCTCGCCGCGCTGCAGGCCGGGTGGTACTACACGCCGATCAACTGGCATCTCACCGGCCCCGAGATCGGCTACATCGTCGCCGACAGCGAGTCCCGGGCGTTCTTCCTGGACGAGCGCCACGCCGAGGAAGGGCTGCGCGGCGTCGCAGAGTCGGGCATCTCCGCCGACCGCGTCTTCGCGTTCGGCCGGGTCGAGGGGGTTCGCCCCGTCTCGGAGCTGACCGACGGTCAGCCGGACACCACGCCGGCGGACCGCACGGCCGGCGCCACCATGCACTACACCTCCGGCACCACCGGCAGGCCCAAGGGCGTGCGCCGCCCGCTCAACGGCCTGGACCCCGACGACGCGGCCGAGCTGATGACGTTCCTGCTGGCCATGTTCGGCATCACCCCCGGCAAGGACAACGCCCACCTGGTCACCTCGCCCAACTACCACACCGCGGTCACCCAGTTCGGCGGTACGGCGCTGCACATGGGCCACACCCTCGTCTACATGGACCGGTGGGACGCCGAGGAACTGCTCCGGCTCTGCGAGAAGTACCGCGTCACCAACTCCCACATGGTCCCCACCCACTTCAAGCGCCTGCTCGCCCTCCCCGACGACGTCAAGCGCAAATACGACCTCTCCTCGCTCAAGTGGATGATCCACGCCGCCGCGCCCTGCCCGGTCCCGGTCAAGTGGGCGATGCTCGAGTGGTGGGGCGACTGCATCTACGAGTACTACGCGGCGACCGAGGGCGGCGGCACTCTCGCCACCCCCGAGGGCTGGAAGAAGCACCCCGGCACCGTCGGCACCGCCTGGCCGATCAGCGAGCTGCTCATCGTGGACGACGACCTGGAGCCGGTCCCGACCGGCACCCCCGGCACGATCTACATGAAGATGGCGGGCGTCAGCTTCGAGTACAAGGGCGACAGGGCGAAGACCGAGGCCAACCGGCTCAAGGACCACTTCACCGTCGGCGACATCGGCTACCTCGACGAGGAGGGCTTCCTCTTCCTCTGCGACCGCAAGGCCGACATGATCATCTCGGGTGGCGCCAACATCTACCCGGCCGAGATAGAGAACGAGCTGATGGTCCACCCGAAGGTCGCCGACGTGGCCGTGTTCGGCATCCCGGACGAGGAGTGGGGCGAGCAGATCAAGGCCGTGGTCGAACCCGCCGCCGGATCGATCCCGTCCCCCGAGCTGGCCGAGGAGATCCTCGGCTCGCTCAAGGGCCGCCTGGCGAAGATGAAGTGGCCGCGGTCCATCGACTTCATCACGGAGATGCCGCGCGAGCCCAACGGCAAGCTCCTCAAACGCAAGCTGCGCGACCCGTACTGGGAGGGGCATGACCGTGCCATCTGACGCACCATCGGATGTGACCGCCGCACCGCAGGAGCGGGCCGGGGACCTGGTCGCCGAGCACGTCCTGGAGTTCCCCGGCGGCTACACCCGCACGACCGGTCCGGTGATCGGGCGCTTCCTCACCGAGCTGCGGGACGGGCGCATCGTCGGGGTCCGCACGGCCGACGGCCGTACGCTCGTCCCCCCGCTGGAGTACGACCCGGAGACCGGAGAGGCGGTCACCGGCGAGTTCGCCGAGGTCGGCCCGGCAGGGACGGTCGAGAGCTGGTCCTGGGTGGGCGAGCCCCGCCGGGCCCACCCGCTGGACCGGCCGTTCGCCTGGGCGCTGATCCGGTTGGACGGCGCGGACACCTCGCTGCTGCACGCCGTGGACGCGGGCGACGCCCGCGCCATGCGCCCGGGCCTGCGCGTCCGCCCCCGCTGGAAGACCGAGCGCACCGGGCACATCACCGACATCGAGAGCTTCGTCCCCGAGGTCACCAGGATCGTGTCCCCGGTCCGCTCCACGTACCGCGTCAAGCCCGGCAAGGCGCTCGCCCGCTTCCTCGACGGCGTCGCGCGCGGGGTGTTCCTCGGCTGCCGGTGCGGCTCCTGCGGCAAGGTCTACGTGCCCTACCGCCTGTCGTGCCCCGAGTGCGGCGTCGCGGTCACCGAGGAGGTCGAGCTTCCGGACACCGGGACGATCACCACTTTCGCGATCAACAACCTCCCCGACCCGCGCGCCCCCCAGGTGCCGTTCGTCTCTGCCTACATCCTCCTCGACGGCTCGGACATCCCGATGATCGCCCTGGTCGGAGACATCCCGGCGCACGAGGTGCGGCAGGGCATGCGGGTGCGGGCGGTCTGGGTCCCCGAGGAGGAGCGGACCGCGTCCATGTCCAACGTCAAGTGGTTCGCCCCCACGGGCGAGCCGGACGCCGAGCTGTAGGAGCAGCGGATGCGAGACGTGGCCATCGTGGCCTTCGCCCAGACCCGGCACAGTGCGGTCGACGAGGGGCTCGGCGAGTCCGAGCTGATCCTGCCGGTGCTCGACGAGGTGAGGGAGCGTTCGGGCCTGCGCACGTTCGGCTTCACCTGCTCGGGGAGTTGCGACTACCTCGCCGGAGCGCCGTTCTCGTTCGTCTCCGCGCTCGACGCGCTCGGCGCCTGGCCGCCGATCTCCGAGAGCCACGTGGAGATGGACGCCGCCTGGGCGCTGTACGAGGCGTGGGTGCGGCTCCAGCACGGCGACGTCGACACGGCCCTGGTCTACGGCTTCGGCAAGTCCTCCCAGGGGGAGCTGCGGGAGATCATGACCCTCCAGCTCGACCCCTACTACCTGGCGCCGCTCGGCCTGGACCAGGTCTCCTACGCCGCCCTGCAGGCCTCGGCGAGCGGGGCGGACCGGGCCGAGCTGGACGAGATCGTACGGCGCAGCCGTGCCGCCGGCCGGGACAATCCCTACGCCCTCGACCTGCCGGACCCCTCGGGCGACGCCTTCGAGGTCGAGCCGCTGAGGCCGTACGACATCGCCCCGCTCACCGACGGCGCCGCCGCGGTGGTGCTGGCCGCCGGGGACCGGGCGAGGGAGCTGTGCGAGCGCCCCGCCTGGATCACCGGCATCGCCCACCGCATAGACCCCCACTATCTGGGAATGAGAGACCTCGCCCGGTCGGCCTCCGCCGCCGCAGCCGCACGTGCGGCGGGGGCCGGCAAGGGTCATGTCGATGTGGCCGAGCTGCACGCGCAGTTCAGCCACGAGGAGCCCATCCTCCGCGAGGCGCTGGAACTGCCCGCCTCCACCGTGGTCAACCCGAGCGGCGGCCCGCTGGCCGCCAACCCCGTCATGGCCACGGGTCTCATCCGGATCGGTGAGGCGGCCCGGCGGATCCTCGACGGCGGCGCGAGCCGTACGGTCGGGCACGCCGCCAGCGGCCCCTGCCTGCAGCACAACCTCGTGACCGTGATGGAGGCGTGATGGGGGCGGAGCGAACCCGATCGAGTGAGCGCAGCGGCCTGCGAGGGATGAGCGGTCCGCGGAGTGAACGAGGAGTGGTGAGCGACCATGGGGCGGAGCGAACCCGATCGAGTGAGCGCAGCGGCCTGCGAGGGATGAGCGGTCCGCGGAGTGAACGAGGAGTGGTGAGCGACCATGGGGCGGAGCGAACCCGATCGAGTGAGCGCAGCGGCCTGCGAGGGATGAGCGGTCCGCGGAGTGAACGAGGAGTGGTGAGCGACCATGGGGCGGAGCGAACCCGATCGAGTGAGCGCAGCGGCCTGCGAGGGATGAGCGGTCCGCGGAGTGAACGAGGAGTGGTGAGCGACCATGGGTAGGGCCTGTGCGGTGATCGGGATCGGGCAGACGCACTACACGACCAAGCGCCGGGACGTCTCCATCGCCGGCCTGGTCCGCGAGGCGGCGGCCCGGGCGCTGGAGGACGCCGGGCTGACCTGGAAGGACATCGACGCCGTCGTCATCGGCAAGGCTCCCGACCTGTTCGAGGGCGTGATGATGCCGGAGGCGTACCTGGCCGACGCGCTCGGCGCCGCGGGCAAGCCGATGATGCGCGTGCACACCGCGGGCTCGGTCGGCGGCTCCACCGCGCTCGTCGGGGCCTCGCTGGTCCAGGGCGGCGTGCATGACCGGGTGCTGGTGGTCGCCTTCGAGAAGCAGTCGGAGTCCAACGCCACCTGGGCCCTGTCCACGCACCTGCCGTTCAGCGCCTCGCTGGTGGTCGGCGCGGGCGGCTACTTCGCCCCGCACATCCGCGAGTACATGCGCAGGTCCGGGGCTCCGGACCACATCGGCACGCTGGTGGCGGTCAAGGACCGGCTCAACGCGTTGAAGAACCCCTACGCCCACCTGCGCATCCCCGGCATCAGCCGGGAGATGGTCGAGTCGACCCCGATGCTGTGGGAGCCGATCCGCTACCTGGAGACCTGCCCGTCCAGCGACGGCGCGTGCGCGATGGTCCTGTCGTCGGAGAAGGCGGTCACCGGGACCCCGGCCTGGGTGCTCGGTACGGCGATGCGCTCCGAGCCGATCTTCCGGGCAGGGCGCGACACGGTGAACCCGCAGGGCGGCAAGGACTGCGCGGCGGACGTCTACCGGCAGGCCGGGATCACCGACCCGCGCCGTGAGATCGACGTGGCCGAGGTCTACGTGCCGTTCTCCTGGTACGAGCCGATGTGGCTGGAGAACCTCGGCTTCGCCGCCGAGGGGGAGGGCTGGAAGCTCACCGAGTCCGGGGCCACCGAGCTGGACGGGGACATCCCGTGGAACGCCTCCGGCGGCGTGCTGTCGAGCAACCCGATCGGCGCGTCCGGGCTGATCAGGTTCGCCGAGGCGGCGCTCCAGGTCCGCGGGATGGCGGGCGAGCACCAGGTGGACGGGGCACGGCGGGCCCTCGGTCACGCCTACGGGGGAGGCGCGCAGTTCTTCGCGATGTGGATGGTCGGCAGCGACAAACCATAAGGTCGTTCGAGACAGGAGTCCCCCCGATGGAGTTCAACCACGCAGATCTGTTCGAAGGGCTCGCGGACGCGATCGGGGACCGCGTCGCCGTCGTCTGCGGCGATCGCCGCCTGACGTACGCCGAACTGGACGCGCACGCCAACCGGCTCGCGCACCACCTGGCGGCCAACGGGATCGGGCCTGGCTCGCACGTGGGCATCCACCTCTACAACGGCGTGGAGTACATCGCCGGGATGCTGGCGGCGCTGAAGCTGCGGGCCGTGCCGGTCAACGTCAACTACCGCTACGTCGAGGCCGAGCTGCTCTATCTCTACCAGGACTCCGACATCGAGGCCCTGCTGTTCGACGTGGAGTTCGGCGACCGGGTGGCGGCGGTCGCTCCGCAGGCCCCCACGCTGCGGCACCTGATCGCGGTGGGCGGCCCGTCGGAGGTCGCGGGGGCGGTGCCGTACGAGGAGGCGCTGGCCGCCCGGCCGGAGACGCGCGGGTTCCCCGAGCGCTCGGGCGACGACCTCTACATCATCTACACCGGCGGCACCACCGGCATGCCCAAGGGCGTGATGTGGCGGACCGAGGACCTGTTCTTCGCCTTCGGCGGCGGGAACCCGTACGGCGACCCGCTTCCGAGTCCCGAGGCGGTCGTCGAGCAGGCGCGGAACTCCGGACCTCTGATCATGCTGGCGGCGGCCCCGCTGATGCACGGCGCGTCCCAGATGAGCACCTTCATCACCTGGTGGATGGGGGGCACCATGGTCTACGTCCGCAAGTTCGGCGCGGCCGAGGTACTGCGGGCGATCGAGCGGGAGAAGGTCTTCACGATCAACGTCATCGGCGACGCGATGGCCCGCCCGATCGCCGAGGAGCTGGCCGCCGGTTCCTACGACGTCTCGTCGCTGGGGATCCTCAGCTCCGCCGGGGCGATCCTGACCGGCGCGGTCCGCGACCGGCTCCAGGAGCTGCTGCCGAACACGATGATCCTGGACAACTTCGGCTCCACCGAGTCCGGTTACACCGCCTCCGCCGTCCCCGGCTCCACACCGGAGTCAGGGTCGCGTTTCCAGCCCAACGCGGTTTCCGGGCTGGTGGTGCTCAACGAGGTCCTGGAGCAGGTCAAACCCGGATCCGGGGAGGTGGGCACGGTCGCCAAGAGCGGCCGGATCCCGCTGGGCTACTACAAGGACGAGGGCAAGACCCGGCGCACCTTCGTGACGGACGCGGCCGGGACCCGCTGGCTGCTCACCGGCGACATGGCCACGGTGGAGGAGGACGGCGCGATCGCGGTCCTCGGCCGCGGCGCGGCCTGCATCAACACCGGCGGCGAGAAGGTCTTCCCGGAGGAGGTGGAGGCGGTCCTCAAGGGCCACCCGGCGGTCTTCGACGCGGTCGTCACAGGCGTGCCCGACGAGCGCTGGGGCAGCAAGGTCGCCGCCGTGATCGAGCCGCGCCCCGGGACGGCTCCGTCGCCGGAGGAACTGAAGGCGCACTGCCGTACGAGGCTCTCCGGCTACAAGATCCCCCGGGCCTTCGCCTTCGTCGACGAGATGGTCCGCTCCCCGGCGGGCAAGGCCGACTACCGCTGGGCACGCGAGACCGTCCAGGCCGCCGAGGCCTGACCGCCTGTGCGGCTTCGCCGGTCCGCGCGCGGGCGTCCGGCGGAGCCGCAGGACTATGGCGTCCCGTTATGGCCGCCGGCGGGTGGTAGCCCTTACGGTCTGCGGAGTGGAAGAAGGTAAGGAAAGCGCTTACCTTATGGGTGGCACACCCAGCGAAGAAAGGCTCTCCGTTGATCCGTTCATACGACCCCCGAACCGGCGAGTCCAGCGGCGCCCCCTTCGCCCCGGTTTCGGAAGCGGAGGTGGACGCCGTCGTCCGCGCCGCCCACGCCGCGGGCCGGGCCTGGCGGGCGCTGCCCGCCACCGAACGCGCCCGGGAGTTCTCCGGCGCGGAGGACGTCACGCGGGCGCAGGCACTGGAGGCCGTGGCCGACGCGCTGGAGAAGAACGCCGAGGAGCTCTGGCGGGCCGCCGACGCCGAGACGGCCCTGGGCGAGGTACGGCTGCGCGGGGAGATCGCCCGCGCCGCGGGGCAGTTCCGGCTCTTCGCCGGGGTGCTCCGCGACGGCGCCCACCTCGAAGCCGTGATCGACCACGCGAGCGCCGAACCCCCGATCCCGGACCTGCGCCGGATGAACCATCCGCTCCCCGGCGTGGCCGGCGTCTTCGCGGCGAGCAACTTCCCCTTCGCCTTCTCGGTCGCGGGCGGCGACGTCGCCTCGGCGCTGGCCGCCGGGTGCGCCGTGGTGGTCAAGGCCCATGACGGACACCCGCGCACCTCGGAGCTGTCGGCGGAGGTCATCCGGGGCGCCCTGCCCGATCCCGCGCTGCTCGGCCTGGTCCACGGCCTGGAGGCCGGCGGCCACCTGGCCCGGCACCCGGCCGTGGCGGCGGTCGGTTTCACCGGTTCCATTCCCGGCGGCAAGGCGATCCAGGCGCTGATCGCCGAGCGTCCCGACCCCGTCCCGTTCTACGGCGAGCTGGGCAGCGTCAACCCGGTGGTCGTGCTCCCCTCGGTCCGCCGCGACGGCCTCGCCCAGGGCTTCGCGGCCTCCCTCACCCTCGGCACCGGCCAGTTCTGCACCAACCCCGGCCTGCTGTTCGTGCCCGACGACGCCGGGCTGCTGGCCTCTCTCGCCGAGGCGGTCGCCGCGACCACCGGCGGGCCGATGCTGACCGGGCGGATCCGGGACGGCTACCTGCACGGCATGGAGCGGCTGTCCACGCTCACTCCGCTGGCCGAGGGCAGGCCCGGCGAGGGCGCCTTCGCCGTGACGCCGAAGGTGTTCACCACCGGCCTCGGCGACTTCGCCGCGGCCCTGCCCGGGGTGGCGGAGGAGTGCTTCGGCCCCGCCTCGATCGTGGTGACCTACCGCGACCCGGCGGAGCTGCCCGCCGTACTGGAGCGGCTGGAGGGCTCGCTCACCGCCACCATCCACGCGACGGACCCGGCCGAGGCGCGGGAGGTCTCCGAGGTGCTGCTCAGGAAGGCGGGGCGGCTGATCTGGAACGGCTGGCCGACCGGCGTCGCCGTGCGCTGGTCCATGCACCACGGCGGTCCCTGGCCCGCCAGCACCGCTCCCGCCCACACCTCGGTCGGCGCCGCCGCCATCCGCCGCTGGCTCACTCCCACGGCCTACCAGGACTGGCCCGCCGAGCTCCTGCCGCCCGAGCTGCGCGACGACAACCCCCTCTCCGTCCCCCGCCGCGTCGACGGAGCCCTCACGCTCCCGCCGCGTGAGGGGGCGTGACGGCGTCCGCACCCGCCTGAGGGGAGGATCCGCTCCGGCCTCCCCCGGGATGGGGACGACGTCGCGCCCGCCCGCTTCCCGGCGGTTCATGAGCGTGCCGCATTTCCGCGAACCTCATTTGCTTCTTATTTTCGTTCTCGACGCGATTGACCGGCTGAAAACCGGTACTTCGTCCACCGGCCCAGTGGTGCAGATGTTAACGATGGTGTAAAGATGTGCCCTGCCATCCCCCCACGAGCCGGCTGGAGAGCGTGAAAACCAACGATGACCGCATCCTGGTCGAGGATCTGTACCAGGAGTTCGGAGCCTCCCTGCTCCGCTACGTGAGAAAGGCCACGGGCAACGACCTGCAATGGGCCGAGGACGTCGTCCAGGAAACACTGCTGCGGGCCTGGCAGAACGCAGGCAAGCTGCGGCGCGAACGTGGCCTGTTGTGGGCCTGGCTGCTGACCGTCGCCCGCCGCATCATCATCGACGACCGCCGCAGGCGCGGGGTCCGGCCGCAGGAGGTCGAGCCTGCCGAGCCCGACGCCGTCTCCACCCCCGACGGATCCGAGCGATCCCTGGAGGCGATGATCGTCTCCGAGGCGTTGCAAGAGCTGTCCCAGGAACATCGGGAGGCGATCGAGCACACTTACCTACGGGACCGTACGATTGGTGAAGCGGCGGAGATCCTCGGGATTCCGCCCGGCACGGTCAAGTCCCGGCTCTACTACGGAATCCGAGCTCTGCGCGGGATCCTGAAGGAGAAAGGTGTCGCGAGCTGATGTCCGCCCCCGCGCACAACGTGCATGAAGACGTGGCGGCATACGCCCTCGGAGTGCTCGACGAAGAAGAGCACCAGGCATTCGAGCAGCATCTCCTCTCGTGTGAGAAGTGTCAGGTCGAGCTGCGGGAACTGAGCGAGGTCCCCGACCTGCTCGATGCGCTGCGAGAGCGCCGCTCCGATGCGCTCAGCGAAGACCGCACATCACACTGAGGGACACTGAGGGCCCGGGCGCCGACGGCCCGCGCCCTCGTCGCCGGCCGTGGAGGACCTCCGGCTGGCAGGCCGCATCGGCCGGCCTGACGCGTCCGCCGTCCGACCGCTGGACGCCGGTCCGGCCCGGCGAGGAGGCGGTGGCCGCCGTGCCGGACCCCGTCGACGCGGCACGGGGGACTGTGCGAGCATTTTCCGGCACGATCATGGTCACCGGCGCCTGACCGCCAGGCGCTCGTCCGGAAACGGGGTCAGCAGATGGCCGGAGAGCACGCCCTTGACGCGGAAGGGCTGGCGGGCCTCCTCGCCGGCGCCGTCGACGTCGAGCCGACGCCCTCGGGCGTCATCCCCCTCAGGCTGTCGAGGCGCAGCCGGGGGCAGGAGCCGACCCACTCCGCCATGTGGGTCGCGTCCGCCGCCGCCGGGGTGCACCTGCGGGCGCTGACCAGCGCCTCCCGGATCACGCTGACGGTCAAGATCACCCGTGCCCTCCCGGAGGGAGCCGACTCCCGCGAGCACCCGGCCGGGTTCGCCGCGGTCGCCGGCGGCGAGGCCGTCTGCCGCGCCGACGTGGACGAGGGGGACGTCGTCCGGCTGGTGGACGACCGGATCCAGATCGAGCCCGGGGAGGTGTCGGCCGTACGGTTCGACCTCGGGCGACCGGAGGGCGGTCAGGCGCGCACGGTCGAGGTCTGGCTGCCGCACACCGCCCAGGTCGAGCTCCACGGCGCCATCTCAGACGCCCCGCTCTCCCCGGCGCCCTCGACGGCCGTCCGCTGGCTCCACTACGGCAGCTCGATCAGCCACTGCCTGGAGGCGGACGGCCCGCTCGGCCCGTGGCCCCAGACCGCCGCCCGGAGCCTGGGCGTCCGGCTGACCAGCATGGGGCTGGCCGGCAACGCCATGCTCGACCCCTTCGCCGCCCGGACCATCAGGGACGTCGAAGCCGACGTCATCTCCCTCAAGGTCGGCATCAACATCGTCAACGCCGACAGCATGCGCGCGCGCACCTTCATGCCCGCCGTCCACGGATTCCTCGACACCATCAGGGACGGCCATCCGTCCACCCCGATCATCCTCATCTCGGCCGTCGCCTGCCCCATCCACGAGGACACCCCCGGGCCGACGGTCCACGACGGGACCCGTTTCCGCGCGGCGCGGCGGAGCCTCGACCTCGACACCGGCGCACTCACCCTCGGCATGACCCGCCGCCTGCTGGAGCAGGTCGCCGCCGAACGCGCGGCGGCGGACCCCCACCTGTACTTCGTCGACGGCCTGGAACTGCTCGGGCCGTCGGACGCCGACCGGCTCTACGACGACCTGCACCCCGACCAGAAGGGCTACGACCTGATGGCCGGACGATTCACGGCCCTCGTCCGCGAGCGGGCGGACCTGGCTGCGGCCTTCCGTCTGTGACGGCTCCGCCTTCCCCGGCACCGGGCGCGGCACCTCCCCGGTCGGGCGGCCGGGTTCGAATGGAACGGTGTCGTGCGGGAAGGGGGTCTGCGACGGCGCCGTCCGGGTCCGGACGGCGGACGGGAGGGGGAGGCGAGATGCCGGCACGGGGCGAGCCCTCGGTCGCGGCCTCGGGAGAGTGGATCGACGACGACGGCACGCGAATGCCCGCCGGTGAGGTGCACGCCTGGCGCCCGGGGACGAACCAGACGTTGTGCGGCCTGGCGTTGAGCCGGTCGCGGCTGCGCCGGTTCCACCATGTGGCGTGGACGGACGCGTTCCCGGAGTCGGGCGGGGCGGCGGACGAGGTGCGCCTGGTCTGCCCGAAGTGCCAGGGGGCGACCGGCCGCTCCAGCCGAGGCTGGAGCAAGGGCTGGACAAGGACGTCCCCGCGCCCCTGACCTCCGGATCGGCGGTGGTGCGGCCGGCCGGGCGGGACGCCGCTCCTCAGGCCTTGGCGAGGCTGTTCTCGCCGGTGAGCGCGGCGGTGGCGCCCAGGCCGAGGTAGACGACGCCGCTGGTGACGTCCAGCCGGCGGCGGGCGCGGGCGGAGTGGCGCAGGCGGCCGGCCAGGGCGGAGGCGAGCAGGGCGAAGGCGCCGTCGCTGGCCAGGCCGAGGATGATCCAGATCGCGCCCAGCAGAACGATCTGCGGGGCGATCGGACCGGCGTCCGGGTCGGCGAACTGGGGGAGGAAGGCGAGGAAGAAGATCGCGGTCTTCGGGTTGAGCACGTTCACCACGAAGCCCTCCCAGAACATCCGGGTACGGCTGGCGACCGGCGGCTCGGCGGCCTCGGCGCCGTTCCGGCCGTTCATCAGCTTGCGGACGCCCAGCCAGACCAGGTAGGCCGCGCCGAGGTACTTGACGATCGTGAAAGCGGTCGCCGAGGCGGCGAGCAGGGCGCTGATGCCGAGCGCGGCGGCGGCCACGTGGACCACGGAGCCGAGGTGGATGCCGAGCACCGAGACGATCCCCGCGCTCCTGCCCTGGGCGACGCTGCGGGTCACGATGTAGATGACCGCGGGGCCCGGCACGAGCAGCAGGGCGAGGGTCGCGGCGGTGAAGAGGGCGAGGGCGGCGAGATCCGGCATACCAGGATCGTAGGCGCGGCCGTTCCCTGATCACCTCAGGTTTTCCGGCTCGCGGGCGGCGGGGCGAACCGGATCAGGTCACCGCCGCCAGGGCGGCGAGCAGGGCGGTGGTGGCGGGCGGGTCGGGGGGCTCGCCGTAGGTGGCGGCGTAGACGTGGCGGGTCGAGCCGGGGATCTCGGCCGTGCCGACGGCGGGGTGGCGGTGGGCCTGCAGTGCCAGGCCGGGCAGCGCGGTCACCCCCATCCCCGCGGCGACCAGGGCCTGGACCGCCACGATGTCGTCGCTGGTGAAGGAGATCTCCGGCTCGAAGCCGCGCTGCGCGCACAGGTCGAGCAGGTGGCTCCGGCAGCGGTCGCAACCGGCGATCCACCGGGTGTCGCGGTGGGCGAGCAGGATGTCGCCGGGCTTTCCGGGGGAGGGGACACCGGCCGGCTCGCCCGAGCCGTGGAGTGCGCCCGGCCCTCCGGGCGCCGGGGTGCCGCCGGGCGGGGGCCCGGTGGTGACCAGGTAGCTGGGGTCGTCCAGCAGGTGGATCAGGCGGATGCCGTCGCCCTCCGGGGCCGTGTCGTCGTAGCGGAAGATGACCGCCGCGTCCACGTAGCCCGCCCGGAGCATGCGCAGGGCCTCGGGCGGCTCGGTCTCGGTCAGGCCCAGCTCCAGGCCGGGATGCTCGCGGGCGAGCCGCGCCGCGGCCCCCGGCACGAACGTGCCCAGCGCCGAGGGGAAGGCGGCCAGCCGTACCCGGCCCGCACGCAGGCCCACGTGGGCGGAGAGCTCGGCCGCGGCGGAGTCGACGCGGCCGACGATCTCGGTGGCCCGCTCGGCCAGCAGCCGCCCCGCCTCGGTCAGCCGGATGCCCCGGCCCGCCCGCTGGACGAGCTTGGTCCCGACCTCGGCCTCCAGCTTGGCCAGGTGGTGGCTGACCGAGGGCTGCGAGTAGTGCAGTTCCCTGGCGGCCCTGGTCACGGAGCCGTGCCGGGCCACGGCGGCGAGCACGCGAAGCCGCACGATGTCGAGCATGTATCAACATTATCTATCGATCAGCGGAAGGATAGGCATTAGACCTTATGTATTGATCGGGCGCACGCTTGAGGTATGGGAATCATGACGCTCGCCCGCCCCGGTCTGGCAGAACTCGTCGCGGGGATCCGGGAGGTCGCGTACCGGCCGGCCGAGCCGCGTGCCACGGCCTTCGCCGTCGCGGAAACGCTGCGTGAGAGGCTGCCCGCGCCCGAGATCCTGACCGCCGAGGAGCAGGCCGGCAGTCCGGATACCTACATCAGGCACACCCTCCACACCGAAGCGGGCTTCTCGGTCATCGCGGTCGTCTGGCGGCCCGGCCAGCGGACCCGGCCCCACGACCACATCGCCTGGTGCGTCTTCGGCGTGCTGCAGGGAATCGAGTACGAGACGCTCTACCGGGACGAGGGGGACCACCTGGTCGAGATCGGCCGGGTCGCCAACCGGACCGGTGACGTCAGCGGCTTCGCCCCGCCCGGGGACATCCACAAGGTGCACAACGTCGGTGACATCACCGCGATCTCCCTGCACGTCTACGGCGCCGACCTCGGCGCCGAGCCGTCGAGCGTCCGCCGCACCTACGACCTGCCGGTCCGCGAGCGGTAGCGGTCCCACCGATCCCTGCCGCGGTGGTGACCTTCCGGCTCCGGGCGCTCATCCGGCGACCCGGCCGTGCAGGAGGTCGACGAGCGTGGCGTGGACCCGCTCGATCGGGCGGTCCGGGTGCAGCGCCCGCCGCTCGATCGCCACGGTCAGCACCATGCCGAACACGGCGGTCGCCGCGGTCTCCACGTCCAGGTCGTCCCGGACCGTGCCCTCGGCCACCGCCCGGCGCAGCACGTCCGCGTAGACGCCGAGCGCGTCCGCGCGCAGCCGGGCCACCGCCTCCTGCCAGGCGGCGTGCCACATCTCGGCGAGCAGCACCCGGGCGAACGCGCCGTACTCCTCGAAGAACCGCAACTGCGCCATGACCACGGAGTCGAGGGCGTCCAGCGCGCTCTCCCCGGTCGCGGCCCCGGACAGGGCCCCGGAGAGGAGGCCGATCCCGTGTTCGAGCAGGCCGCCGAAGAGCGCCTCCTTGGTGCCGAAGTTGTAGAACACCGTGCCCTTGGCCACCCCGGCCCGCTCGGCGATCGCGTCCACCGTGGTCGCGGCGTAACCCTGCTCCGCGATCAGCTCCGCCGCCGCGGCGAACACCTTGAGCCTCGTCCCGGCCCGACGGCCGCTCTCCTTCATGCAGCCAACGGTAGTCACAGCGCCAGTTCGGGGTGGAGCCGCCGCATCGTCCAGGTGCGGCCCTTGTGCACGGCGTAGCCGCTCAGCGTCAGTCCCAGGGCCGTGAACAGCACCAGCACCCCGCCGGCCTGCCAGGCCACGGTCAGGTCGCCGCCGCTGATCAGCCGCCGCAGCGCGCTGACCACCCAGCTCATCGGGAGCCACGGCGAGATCGTCTGGAAGAAGCCCGGTGAGGTCTCGATCGGGTAGGTCCCGGCGGCCGAGGTGAGCTGGAGCATCAGCAGCGCCAGCACCGCGACCCGGCCGGGTGCGCCGAGCAGGGCGTTGACCGCCTGCACGATCGCCACGAACGCCGCCGTGGTCAGCAGCAGCAGCCCGGCCACCCCGGCCCAGTGCGCGGCCTCCAGCCCGAGCCCGAACCTGAGCACCGCCAGCAGCACGCCGACCTGCGCCGCGCCCAGGGCCAGGCCGGGCAGCCACCCGGCCACCGCGATCCGCCAGGCGGAGGCCGTACCGGCCAGGAGGCGGGGATTGAGCGGGCGCAGGACCATGTAGGTCACCATCGCGCCGACCCAGAGCGCCAGCGGGACGAAGAACGGCGCGAACCCGGTGCCGTAGTTGGGCACCTCGTTGACGACCCGGCTGGCCAGCGTGACCGGCTCGCTCATCATGCCGGTACGGCTCTCGCGCTCGTCCCGGCCGTAGTCGGGGATCTCCTGCACCCCGTCGCCGAGCTTCTCACTCAGCTCGCGGGAGCCGTCGGCCAGCTTGCCGAGCCCGTCGGAAAGCCGGTCGAGCCCGTTGTCGAGCTTCCCGGCCCCTTCGCTCAGCCTGCCGACTCCGGTGTCCACCTTCGCGGCTCCGTCGCTCAGCTTGGTGATGCCGCCGTCGAGCTGGGCGAGTCCGCCGGAGAGCCGGGCGGAGCCGTCGCTCAGCTTGGTGATGCCGCCGTCGAGCTGGGCGAGTCCGCCGGAGAGCCGGGCGGAGCCGTCGCCCAATTTGGCGATGCCCGCGGTGAGCTGCGCGTTCGCGGTGGCGGCCGAGCCGAGCCCCTCATGGACCTTGGCCGAGCCGTCGGCCAGCTTGCCGAGTCCTTCGTCGAGCTGGTTGACCTTGTCCCGGGCCTGGTCGAGCATGCGCCCGGCGTCCGGCGCGAGCGCCGCCATGCGGCCCGCGGTCTCCGAGATCCGCCGCGCGTCCTGCTGGAGCTGGGCGAGGGCCGAGCCGTCGCCGCCCGCGGACGCGCTCGCCACCCCGTCCTCGACCTGCCGGGTGGACCGGATGAGCCCTTCGGCGGCGGCGCGCAGGCCGGGATCGACGTCGGGGTCGTTCTCCAGCATGGCGAGCAGCCGCTCCGCCTGCTGGCGGGACTGCCCGGCCTCCTGGCCGAGCCCGGCGGGCAGCCCGCCCACACCCCGGGCGACCAGGTCCGCGCCCTTCTCGACGGCCCGCGCGAGAGCCTGGAGCCGCGCGCCGTTGGCCTCCAGCGCCGGGACGAACTCGTCGGCCAGCTGGTTGAGCCTGGCGGTCTGGGCGTGGACCTGCCGGTACGCCTGGGCGTTGCCGTCGGCGACCTGCCGGGCGCCGTCCTTGAGCGTGACCAGCCCCCTGCCCAGCTTCCGGGAACCGCTTTCGGCGTCTCCGAGCCCCTTGGCCAGTGTCTTCGCGCCGGCCGACAGCTTCCCGGTGGCCGTGTCCGCGTCTCCCAGGCCCTTGGCCAGTGTCTTCGCGCCGGCCGACAGCTTCCCGGTGGCGGTGTCCGCGTCGTTCAGGCCCACGGTGAGCCGGCGGGTGCCGTCCCTGGCCTGGCCGAGGCCGGTGCGCAGGGTGGTCGCGCCCTCGCCCAGCCTGCCGGTGTTGTCACGGGCCTTGAGGTTGCCGTCGTGGAGCTTGTCCGCGCCGTCGGCGGCCTTGGCGGTGGCGTCGTGCAACTCGCCGAAGGAGACGAAGACGCTGTCCCAGTAGTCCTTGATCGCTGTACGGCTCGCGGCCTCCTTGACCTCGGCGAACACCGCGTCGGAGATGGTGCCCATGATGTAGCTGCGGCCGGTGTCCACGGTGACGCCGAGTTCGGCGGGGGTGGGCGTGCCGTCGCTCGACGGTGAGGCGAGCCGGGCGCTGAAGTCGGCGGGGACGGTCAGGGAGAGGTAGAAGCTGCCGTCGTTGACGCCGTCGGCGGCCTCCCGGGCGCTGACCCGGTGCCAGGAGAACACCTCGCGTTCCTGGAGCTCGCGGACCAGATCCCGTCCCGCGTCGATCGTCTTGTCGCCCGCCTTCGCGGGCCGGTCCTCCATGACGAGCGCCACCGGGATGTTCTCCATGTTCCCCTGCGGGTCCCAGAACGACCACAGGTACAGCCCGGCGTAGAGCAGCGGCAGCAGCACCACGCCCGCCAGCGCCGCCCGGGTCAGCCGCGACCGGGTGAACCGCCGCAGCTCCAGCCTTCCCAGCCGCACCGGTCTCATCGCTCCTCCTCCTGCCTCTCCCCGGCCCCTACGGCTGTTGCCGGGGGCCCGTCTCCGCCGCCGTCCGGTCCGGTCCCGTCGGTTTCGGCGTCGCCGTCCGGTTCGGCCCGGTCGGTGTCGTCGTCGCCCGGTCCGGGATCCTCGTCCTGGCGATCCGGTGAGGCCCCCGCCCGCACCGGATCGTCGCGGCCCGCCAGCCAGAGGAGATCCACCGGAACGGCGGGTTCCTCCGGCGCGGACTCCTCTGCCGGCGGCTCCTCCGCGGACGGCCCGTCCGGGACCGTGAGGTGCACCGTCCGCAGCAGCGGGCTCTCCGTGCAGGAGGCGACCACCGTCAGCCCCTGCCCGGCCAGATCGCCCAGGGTCGCCCAGAGCGCGTCCCTCCGGTCGGCGGCCAGACCGGCGTCCACGTTGTCGAGGACCAGCAGCCCGGGCTCGTCGAGCAGGGCCAGCGCGATCCCCAGGCGCACCCGCTGCTCGCGGCCGAGGTCGCGGATCAGCGTCCGGTCCTCGGGGGACAGCTCCAGCCCCGCCCGCTCCATCGCCGCCCCGGCGCGCCGGGCGCTCCCGGCGTTCCAGAACAGTCCTCGCACCCGCTCGTGCACGTGCTCGCGGACGGTCAGCGCCCGCTCCAGGTCGTTGACCCCGTCGATCAGCCCGAGCGCGGCGACCCGCCGGATCGCCCTCGGCCCCGTGTGCCCGGCGACGGTGAGAGTGCCTCCGGTGGGCTTCATCCGGCCGGCCAGCGTGAGCAGCAGGCTGGTCCGCCCGCTGCCCGTCTCCCCGGCCACGGCGACCAGGTCGCCCGGATCCATGTCGAGGTCGACGTCGCGGTAGACCCAGCCGCGCTCGCTCCTCAGGGACAGGTCGCGGGCGTGCAGCGGGACCCCCTCGGGCACCGGGCCTCCTTTGTTTGAACTGACCGGTCAGTACAAAAACTATCACATGGAAAAGCCCCATCCCGGAAGGGATGGGGCCTCGCGCTGCTCCGGGACGTCAGCCGGCGGTCGCGGAGCCGTACTCCTGCAGGAAGAGCGCCTCGGTGAGGATCGTACGGCGGAGCTCCTCGACGACGACCCGCTCGTTGGGCGCGTGGATCGAGGCGGCGTCGTCCTCGGCGCCGAAGAGCAGGATCTCGGCGGCGGGGAACTGCCTGACCAGCGTGGAGACCAGCGGGATCGAGCCGCCGGCGCCGACGTCGCGCGGCGGGCGGCCGTAGGCGCGCTCCATGGCCCGGTTCAGTGCGGAGCGGGCCGAGCCGCCGGTGTCGGACAGGAAGCCCGAGCCGAGCACGTAGTCGGTGAAGCTCACCTTGGCGCCCCACGGGGCGACCTGGTCGAGGAAGTCGACCACCGCCTCGATCGTCGTCTTGGGGTCGCCCGCCGGGGGGACCCGTACCGTGACGCGGGCCCGGGCGACCGGCTGGACCGCGTTGATCGCGCCCGAGACGGTCGGCACGTCGAGGCCGGTGACGGTGATGGCGTAGGAGGCCCAGAGCCGGTCGGCCAGCGAGCCGGAGCCCACCAGCGAGACGCCGTCCAGCACGCCCGCCGTGGCCCGGAACTCCTCCTCGGACGGGCCGGCGCCGAGGAAGGTGCCGCGCGGCAGGCCGGGGACGCGGATGTCGCCGTGGTCGTCGTGCAGGGCGGCCAGCATCCGGATCAGCGCCGCCAGGGCGTCCGGGGCGGCACCGCCGAACGAGCCGCTGTGCAGCGACTCCTCCAGGGTGCGCACCTCGATGGTGAACGCGCCCATGCCGCGCAGCGAGGTGGTGACCGACGGGTCGCCCACGCGCGGGTTGCCGGTGTCGGCGACGATGATCGTGTCGGCCCTGACCAGCTCGGGGTTGCGCTCGACGAACGCCTCCAGGCGCTCCCCGGCGTATTCCTCCTGGCCCTCGATGATGACCTTGACGCCGACCGGGAACCGGCCCTGGAAGGTGCGGAGCGCGGCGACGTGGGAGATGACGCCGGACTTGTCGTCGGCGGCGCCGCGGCCGTAGATCGCGCCGTCGACCTCCGTCGGCTCGAAGGCGGGGGTGCGCCAGAGCGCCGGATCGCCCGCGGGCTGGACGTCGTAGTGCGCGTAGAGCAGCACGGTCGGGGCGCCGGGGGGCGCCGGGGCCTCGGCGTACACGGCCGGGAAGCTCCCCTCCACCGGGATCTGCCGGACGTTCGGGAGCCCGGCGCTGCGCAGCAGCTCCTCGGTGGCCGCGGCGGCCGCGTGCACGGGCTCGTCCGGATGGCCGGGGAAGGCCACGGAAGGGATGGAGACGAGCCGCTTGAGGTCTTCGATCGCCCGGGGCAGACCCGCGGTGACGGCGCCTTCGATCTCGTCAGGAGTCACGACGTTCCCTCGCATCTCAGTATGTGGTCCCGCCTATTGGAGCACAGGCGGTGAGCGGTCGCGTTCACCCCCGGGTGCGGCCGGGCGGTCCCCGTCCGCGTCCTCGTGATTCCGCCGGGTGGAACCCGGCCCGGCAGGAGCTCGATCCACCGCAGCCGGTGTCGCGGATTTCGTCGTCGTTACATGAGCGTTTTGCGGATTCCGAGGTTCTTACACCATGAACCCACGTTTTCACTTGGCAAAAGGACATTTGGCATGCACACTGTGGGAAGCCCAGCTCACTGAGGGAAGATAGCGATGACGTACCCCGAGAACACCGACGTGGCTTCGGTCATGAAGGCCGCGCAGGACAACCTGTGGATGCACTTCACCCGGCACGGCTCCTACGCGGACGCCGAGGTCCCGATGATCGTTCGGGGTGAGGGCGCCTACGTCTACGACGTCCACGGCAAGCGCTACCTTGACGGCCTTGCCGGGCTCTTCGTCGTCCAGGCCGGCCACGGCCGCAGCGAGCTCGCCGAGGCCGCGGCCAAGCAGGCCCAGGAGCTGGCGTTCTTCCCCCTGTGGTCGTACGCGCACCCCAAGGCCGCCGAGCTCGCCCAGCGCCTGGCCGAGCAGACCCCCGGCGACCTCAACCGCGTCTTCTTCACCACCGGCGGCGGCGAGGCCGTCGAGACCGCGTGGAAGCTCGCCAAGCAGTACTACAAGCTGACCGGCAGGCCGCTCAAGCACAAGGTCATCAGCCGCCAGATCGCCTACCACGGCACCCCGCAGGGCGCCCTGTCGATCACCGGCATCCCCGCCTTCAAGCAGATGTTCGAGCCGCTGGTGCCGGGCTCGGTCCGGGTGCCGAACACCAACCACTACCGCGCCGACGAGATCACCGGCGTGGCCGGGATGACCCCCGAGCAGTACGGCTACTGGGCCGCCGAGCGCGTCGCCCGGGCCATCGAGATGGAGGGCCCGGACACCGTGGCCGCCGTCTTCGTCGAGCCGGTGCAGAACGCCGGCGGGTGCTTCCCGCCCCCGCCCGGCTACTTCCAGCGCCTGCGCGAGATCTGCGACGAGTACGACGTGCTGCTCGTCTCCGACGAGGTCATCTGCGCCTTCGGCCGCCTGGGCACCATGTTCGGCGGACAGAAGTTCGACTACGTCCCCGACATCATCACCTGTGCCAAGGGCATGACCAGCGGCTACTCGCCGATCGGCGCCATGATCGCCTCTGAGCGCCTCTTCGAGCCGTTCAAGAACCCCACCGAGATGTTCGCCCACGGCTACACCTTCGGCGGGCACCCCGTCTCCGCGGCGGTGGCCCTGGCCAACCTCGACCTCTTCGAGCGCGAGGACCTGCTCGGCCACGTGACCCGTAACGAGCCGGTCTTCCGCGCCACCCTCGAGCGTCTCCACGACCTGCCGATCGTCGGCGACGTGCGCGGCTCCGGATTCTTCTGGGGCATCGAGCTCGTCAAGGACAAGGTGACCAAGGAGACCTTCAGCGCAGACGAGTCCGAGCGCATGCTCCGCGGCTTCCTGTCCAAGGCCCTCTTCGACGCGGGCCTGTACTGCCGCGCCGACGACCGCGGAGACCCCGTGGTCCAGCTCGCGCCCCCGCTCATCTGCGGTCCCAAGGAGTTCGACGAGATCGAGTCGATTCTCCGCTCCGTGCTCACCGAGGCATGGAACCGGCTCTAACCCGTTCCCGTCGCAACCCCAGGAAGGAAACCCAGATGAAGATCGGCGTGCCCGCCGAGGTCAAGAACCACGAGTACCGCGTCGCCGCCACCCCCGCAGGCGTGCACGAGCTGGTCCGCCACGGCCACGACGTGTACCTCCAGCGCGGCGCCGGCCTCGGCTCGCACCTGCCCGACGAGGACTACCTCGCCGCCGGTGCGAAGATCCTCGACACCGCCGACGAGGTGTGGGGCGAGGCCGACATGATCCTCAAGGTCAAGGAGCCGATCGCGGAGGAGTACCACCGCATGCGTGCCGGTCAGGTGCTCTTCACCTACCTGCACCTCGCGGCCGGCCGCGCCTGCGCCGACGCCCTGCTCCAGCAGCAGGTCACCGGCATCGCCTACGAGACCGTCCAGGTCGGCAACACCCTGCCGCTGCTGGCCCCGATGTCGGAGGTCGCGGGCCGCCTCGCCCCGCAGGTCGGCGCCTACAACCTGATGCGCTTCAACGGCGGACGCGGCGTGCTGCCCGGCGGCGTGCCCGGCGTGGCCCCGGCCAAGGTCGTCGTCATCGGCGCCGGCGTCTCCGGCCTCAACGCCGCGCAGATCGCCGTCGGCATGGGCGCGGACGTCACCGTCCTCGACCTCAACGTCGACCGCCTGCGCTACATCGACGCCATCTACCAGGGCCGCCTGAAGACCCTCGTCTCGACCTCCTACGCGATCGAGAAGGAGGTCCTCGACGCCGACCTGGTCATCGGCGCGGTGCTGATCCCGGGCGCCAAGGCTCCGACGCTCGTCTCCAACGACCTGGTCTCCCGCATGAAGCCGGGCTCCGTGCTCGTCGACATCGCGATCGACCAGGGCGGCTGCTTCGAGGACTCCCGCCCGACCACGCACGCCGAGCCGACCTACCGGGTCCACGACTCGATCTTCTACTGCGTGGCCAACATGCCGGGTTCGGTGGCCAACACCTCCACCTACGCGCTGACCAACGCGACCCTGCCGTACGCGGTCAAGCTCGCCAACCTGGGCTGGAAGGCCGCGCTCCAGCAGGACGCCGCCCTCGCCCCGGGTCTCAACACCCACGCGGGACTGCTCACCAACGAGCAGGTCGCGGTCGCCCTCGGCCTGCCGTTCACGCCGGTCTCCGAGGTCATCTCCGCCTGATCACCGTACGGCCCGCGGCCCGGCCGCGGTACGGCGAGCGCCCCACGCCCTTCCGGGTGTGGGGCGCTCGCCGTTCAGGGAGACCCTGTGTTCGGGAACGCGCGCATTCGGGGCCCCGGGTGTCCGGGAGACCGCCGCCGAGCGGAGGCGGCCTGCCGCCCGGCGCCTTCGCCGTCGCTCAGCGCAGGCCGAGCCGTGCCCGCAGGTCGCGGGCGGTGACCAGGACGTGCTCGATCTCGGCCGGCGTCGGCCAAGGGGCGCTGCCCGGCCGGAGCAGCGTCGCCCGCACCGAGGCCAGGTGCTCGATCGCGCCCGGATGCAGCCCGCTCCGTGTGGTCAGCCAGCTCACCGCGACGGCCTGGTCGAGCAGCGGCCGGGTCACCAGGTCCCAGGTGCCGAGGATCTCGGCCAGCTCCCCGGCCCTGAGCGGGACCCCGCCCCGACGGGCCACCGCGTCGGCCGCCAGCTCGGCGCGGGCGACGAGCTCGGGCTCGGCGGTCCGCGCCCAGACCGGGGCGGACGGTCCCGGCTCGGCCGGGCGGGGCTCCGGCGTGTGCGCGGAGCCGGTCGCGGCGAGAAGCGAGGTCAGCTCGGCCGCGGCCCGCTGGTGCCCGGCCTGTGCCGCCTGGCGGAACCAGTGCTCCCCGCTCCGCAGGTCGCCCAGCTCCGCGATGAGCAGCAGTCCGAAATCGAAGGCCGCCTCAGGATCGCCGCCGGTCGCGGCCCGGCCGAACCAGTGACCGGCCGCCTGGACGTCGCCCAGCTCCACGCACACGAACCCGGCCGTGCGCTGGTCGTCCACCCGCCCCGCGTGGGCGGCCAGCTCGAACCATGCGCGGGCGGTGCGCAGATCGCCCCGGGAGAGCGCGATCCCACCGAGCTGCGAGGCGGCCCCGGGATGCTCGCTGCCCGCGGCCAGCCGGTAGAACGCCTCGGCTCCCTCCGGATCCCGGTTGGCCGCCAGGAGCAGGCCGAGGTGGTAGGCCGCGTCGGCATGCCCGCCCCGCGCGGCCAGCTCCCACCAGCGCAGCGTCTCGTCCTCCTCGCCCGCGGCGTAGGAGAGGAACCCCAGGTCGTGGCCGGAGGCCAGGTCGCCGTCCAGGGCCGCCCGCCGGTGCCACTCCCCGGCGGTCTTCAGATCACCCTCGTCCTCGTGGATCAGCGCCAGCCGGCGGGCGGCGTTCCGGGAGCCCGTCAGGGCCGCCGTCTCGAACCACCGCCGGGCGGCGGCCAGTTCCCCGAGCTGCTCCATCAGCAGCGTCGCCAGGTTCAGCGCGGCCTCGGTGTCGCCGGTGACCGCGGCCCGTTCGTACCAGCGCACGGCCTCGTCGAGGCCGCCGTGCTTCTCGTGCCAGACGCCGAGGTTGTAGGCGCTGTCGGTGCTGCCCGCGGCGGCGGCCCGCTCCCACCAGTGCCGTGCCGCCGAACGGTCCCCCCGCTGCGCGTGATGGCGGCCGAGAAGGTGCGCGGCGCGCGCGTCACCCTTCTGCGCCGCCACAAGCAGGACGGCCGGATCGTCGGTGTCGCGCTCGCCACCCTGTTCGTGCTCGGCGCCCCGGGGAGCGGGCACCTGGACCGCGGTCGTCTCCGGCTCACCTGGCCACCACCCCATGTCATCCTCCTCGCTGACAATTCACAGGGTCGCATGTAACCGAGTGTAAGCGGAGCGTAATCAGGAGTTCTTTCTCCGGGAACGTTCAGGAGAAGACGACGAAGCCGGCGTACATCCCCATCGAGCAGCTGTAGCGCAGCGTTCCCGCAGGTTGCGGGCCGAGCCGGAGCACCGCAGGGAGCGTCTCGTCGCGGCCTGCCAGGGTGAGCGTCCGGGTGCAGCCGGGGTTCCCCGCGAGGTGGAAGGCGATCTCCACGGGCACGCCTGCACGGGCTGTCACGATCCCCGGGCGGTATCCGCGGTCCGTCGCCCAGATGTCGATCCGCTGCACGCCGTCGGCCCGGACCGGCCGCGGCCCCGTCCCGGTCGGGGCGCCGGCCGTGGACGTCGTCGCGGCGAAGACGGCCGGACCGGGGAGCCAGCCGCCCAGGCGCAGTCCCGTGGCGACGGTCCACACCCCGGCGGCCAGCGCGAGCACCCCGGCCAGGGCCGCCAGCCGGGTGGTCGCGACCCGGCGCAGCGCGAGCCCGAGCAGCGCGAACGCGGGCGCGGTGCCCGCCGTGAACCCCGCCATGACCGCGGCCCCGCCCAGCGCGGAACCGCTGGAGACCGCGACCGCCTCGGCGCTGAGCGTGACCCCGCAGGGCAGCAGCACCGTCGCCGCACCGAGCAGCACGGCCCGCCGGGTGCCCGGCGGCGCTTGGGCGCGGCCGGCCGATCCGGCCGGGGAAACGGGACGGACGGGTCCGCGGGCGAACGTCCGCAGGCCGAACCCGATGACCGCGAGCCCGGCCACGACCAGCAGCACCGCCCGGGCGCCCGGCGCCAGCCGTACGGCCGAGCCCGCCAGCCCGAGCAGCACCCCGGCCGCGAGGTGGGAGGCCAGCCTTCCGGTGAGGAAGAGGGCGACGGCCTTCGGGCCGGAGAGGCCGGCGGGCGCGTGACAGCACTGGCCGGGAACCGGGGGCGGGGGTCGCCGCCGGTCGGGGGGCGGGCGGCGGGCACGGCCGGAGAGCGAGCGGACGCCCCCGAGGGAGGCGGGAGACGCCCCAGGGGTCAGCCCCGCGAGCAGGCCGCCCTGCACGGCCGTACACGAGGCGGTGCCCGCCACCAGGCCGGTGACGAGCCCCCCGACGAACAGCGCGACCGGCTCCACGCTCAGCGAGCGGCCGGGATCGCGGCCCAGGTCCCCACGGGCTGAACGCTAACCGCGATCGACGGGAGCGAACAGTCACACTTTGCTCACCTGGAGTCACCCGCGGTCGTGGGGGTGGCGGTACGGCGCCGGGCCGGGGCGCGGCGGCCTCAGGCCCAGCCGGGGCGGACCAGGCCGGTCTCGTAGGCGATGACGACGAGCTGGGCGCGGTCGCGGGCGTGCAGCTTCATCATGGTGCGGCTGACGTGGGTCTTGGCGGTGGCCGGGCTCATGAAGAGCTTCCCGGCGATCTCGTCGTTGGTCATGCCGGTGCCGACGAGGGCGAGGACCTCGCGCTCCCGGTCGGTGAGCGGGGACAGGTCCAGCGAGGAGCCGGGCTGCTTGGCGCGGCTGGCGTACTCGGCGATGAGGCGGCGGGTCACGCCGGGGGAGAGCAGGGCGTCGCCGGCGGCGACGACGCGGACGGCCTGGATCAGCTCAGCGGGCTCGGTGTCCTTGACCAGGAAGCCGCTGGCGCCGTTGCGCAGGGCATCGAAGACGTACTCGTCCAGCTCGAACGTGGTCAGGATGACGACCCTCGGCCCGGGTGGCATCCGCCGGGTGGCCTCCAGGCCGTCCATGCCGGGCATCCTGATGTCCATCAGGACGACGTCCGGCAGGTGCTGCGCGGCCAGTTCCAGGGCCTCGGCGCCGTCGGCGGCCTCGGCCACCACCGTCATTCCCGGCTGGGCGTCGAGCAGGGCCCGGAACCCGGCCCGGACCAGCGCCTGGTCGTCGGCGAGAACGATCCTGATCATGGTGTCTCCTCCGGAATCGGCAGCCGTGCCTCGACGCGGAACCCCCGGCCGTGGTGCGCGGCGGTGAGCGTGCCCCCGAGGGCGGCGGCCCGCTCGCGCATGCCGGGGATGCCGTTGCCGCCGCCCGTCACCTCGGCCGGGAGCTCCCCTCCGGAGTCGGTGACCCGGATCAGCAGCTCGCGCGGGCCGTACTCCAGCAGGACCGCGACGGTCGAGCCCTGGGCGTGCCGGCGCGCGTTGGTGAGGGACTCCTGGACGATGCGGTAACCGGCCCGGTCCACGCCGGCCGGAACCGGCCTGACCCGGCCGGCGGTCTCCACGGTGACGGCCAGGCCGCTGCGCTCGATCAGCTCCCGCAGGTCCTCCAGCCCGGCCGTGGGGGAGCGCGGCGCGCCGTCGCGGAGCACGCCGATCACCGAGCGCATCTCGGTCAGCACGTCCTTGGAGGCCTGCTTGATCGTGGTGAGCGCGGTGCGGGCCTGCTCGGGGTGGTCGTCGATCAGGTGCAGCGCGGTGGAGGCCTGCACGTGGATGAGCGAGATGTTGTGGGCGAGCACGTCGTGCAGCTCCTGGGCCATGGTCAGCCGCTCCTCGCTGGCCTGCCGCCGCGACTCCTCCTCGACCACCCGCACGTGCTCGACCGCCCGCTCCCTCCTCGCCCGGGCGAACTCGCCCACCGCCAGGACGACCCCCAGGACGGCGGCTATCGCGAGGTCGTGCCAGAGGCCCGGGCTGGGGACGGGCGCCAGCCAGGTCGTGTAGACGACGAAGAACATGTAGGCCACGGCCGAGACGGTCCAGGCGGTGCGCCGGTGGCCGAGGACGACGGCGAAGTAGAGGGCGATGAGAGGGCTGAAGAAGATCGGTCCGTAGGCGTGGCCCCTGGCCACGAAGACGAAGGTCGAGGCGAACGTGACGGCCAGGGCGAGCATCGGGTGGCTGCGCCGCAGGTACAGGGCGAGCGGCCCGGCCAGCAGCAGGGCGATGCCGAGCGGGTCGGCCGGGAGGCGGTCTGGCTGGTTGCCCTGCGCCCCGTGGTTGAACGCGACCTGGACGGCTCCCAGCACCGGCGGGAGCATCCGGTCGGTCCAGCGGGGTCGGATTCGCACGCCCAGCACCCTATGCCGCTCGCCTGACCTGCGCGTCCACCCTGCGGGGCAGGCCGTGCTACATCCCCGGAGGTAGAAGGCTGACAACCCGGCCACGCTGGGTAAAGCTGTCCGAAGGAGGTCATAATGATCATTCGTCGCATCGCGGTACCGCTCGCCGGAATCCTGGCCGGGAGCTCCGTCCTTCTCTCCGGACCCCCGGCGGTGGCGTCGCCGCCGACAGACAAGAAACCCGTGGCCGAAGGGTACGGAGGGGCGGTCTCGACCGTCGATCCGGAGGCGAGCAGGGTCGCGCTCGAGGTGCTGCGCCGCGGGGGCAACGCCATGGACGCGGCGGTCGCGTCGGCGGCCACGCTCGGCGTCACCGAGCCCTACTCGGCGGGGCTGGCAGGAGGCGGGTTCATCGTCTACTACGACGCACGGCGGGGCAGGATCCACACGATCGACGGCCGGGAGACCGCGCCGAGGGCGATGACCGCGACCTCCCTGGAGGGCATCCCGTTCGAGCAGGCCGTCACCAGCGGGCTCTCGGCCGGGGTCCCGGGCAGCGTGGCCCAGTGGGAGCTGGCGCTGCGCCGGTTCGGCACGCTCTCGCTCCGGCAGGCGCTCAAGCCCGCCATCGAGGTGGCCCGCAAGGGCTTCACGGTCGACCAGACCTTCCACGACCAGACCGCCGCCAACGCCGCCAGGTTCGCCGACTTCACCTCCACCGCCCGGCTCTTCCTGCCCGGCGGCGCGCCGCCCCCGGTCGGCTCCACCTTCCGCAACCCCGAGCTGGCCGAGACCTACCGCCTGCTCGGCAGGTACGGCGGGCGCTGGCTGTACGGCGGGGGCCTCGGCACCGAGATCGTGAGAACCGTCAAGAACCCGCCCGTCACGCCGGGATCCACCAGGAACGTCCGGCCGGGCCTGATGGAGCTGACGGACCTGGCCGCCTACCGGGCCCTGGAACGCCCGCCCACCAAGATGACCTACAAGGGCATGGACGTGTACGGCATGGCGCCCCCGTCCTCGGGCGGTTCCACGGTCGGCGAGGCGCTCAACATCCTGGAGGCGCTGCCCGCGGTGGGGATGCACGAGTATCTGGAGGCGTCCCGGCTGTCCTTCGCGGACCGGGGCAAGTACGTCGGCGACGTCCCCGGCGTGCCGCTGCGGGAGCTGCTGTCCGACGGGTTCGCCAAGGAACGCGCCTGCCTGATCGGTGAGCGGGCGATGGCCCACCCGGCCCCGGCGGGGAACCCCGACGGCGCCTACGAGCCGTGCCCGGCCGCGTCGTCTCCGGCCTCCCCCGCTGGCGAGACACCCGCCGAGGGGCCGGAGACGACCCACCTGGTCGTGGCGGACCGGTGGGGCAATGTGGTCGCCTACAACATCACCATCGAGTCCACCGGCGGCAACGGCATCGTCGTGCCGGGCCGGGGCTTCCTGCTCAACAACGAGCTGACCGACTTCACCTTCGGTCCCGCCCCCGGCGACCCCAACCTCCCCGGCCCGGGCAAGCGCCCCCGCTCGTCCATGGCTCCGACGATCGTCCTCGCCGACGGCAAGCCGCTGCTCGCCCTCGGCTCGCCCGGCGGATCGACGATCATCACGACCGTGCTGCAGATCCTCGTCAACCGCTGGGAGCTCGGCATGTCCCTGCCCGAGGCCCTCGCCGCGCCCCGGGCCACCCAGCGCAACACCGCCCAGACCCAGGCCGAGCAGGGCTTCATCGACCGCTACGGCGCAGAGCTCACCGCCAGGGGCCACAGCTTCGCCCTCAACCCGGAGATCGGTGCGGCCACCGCCGTCGAGTTCCTCGGCCGCGGCAGGCTCCAGGCCGTCGCCGAGCCGTCCCGCAGGGGAGGGGGCAGTGCCCTGGTCGTGGCCCCGGCGCGTTAGCCGTGCCGGGCGGGCGTGCCGTACGGCTCCCGGAGCCGTACGGCACGCTCAGCGGATGAGCTCGTAGGCTTCGGGCTTCACCTTCCGGGTCCGCGCCCAGTACTCGAAGGTGAACCCGGGCCAGGTCGTGCGGTTGACGCCGTGCTCGTCGAGATACCAGCTCTTGCAGCCGCCCTCGCTCCAGATCAGGGCGTTCAGGCGCTCCTGGAGGCGGTCGTTGTAGGCGCGCTGGGCCTCGGGCCGGACGTCCATCGCCCTGGCCTTGCTCTTCGAGAGCAGCCGGAGGCAGTCGATCACGTACTTGACCTGGGACTCGATCATGAAGACGACCGAGTTGTGGCCCAGGCCGGTGTTCGGGCCGAGCAGGAAGAACAGGTTGGGGAAGCCGGCGGTGGTGATGCCGTAGTAGGCCTCGATGCCGCTCTGCCAGGCATCCTGGATCTTCAGGCCGTTGCGGCCGATGATCCGCTGTTCGTTCAGGGCGTCGGTGACCTTGAACCCGGTGCCGTAGACGATGACGTCGACCTCGATCTCCCGGCCGGTGGAGTCGACGACCGAGTTCTCCCGGATCTCGGTCACCCCGTCGGTGACCAGCTCGACGTTGTCCCTGCTCAGCGCGGGATAGTAGTCGTTGGAGAGCAGGATGCGCTTGCAGCCGATCGTGTAGTCGGGGGTCAGCTTGGCGCGCAGCTCCGGGTCGGGCACCTGCCTGGCCAGGTGGCGCCGGGCCACCACCTCCTGCATCTTCATCAGGCGCGGGTCGACGGCGAAACCGAGTGCCCGGGCCTCCAGCACCCAGTAGATCGAGTTGCGCAGCGCGCGTGCGGCTCCGGGAAGGGTGAGGATCCGCCTGGCCCGGGGGGAGAGCTCGAAGTCCGGCTTGGGCTGGATCCACGGGGCGGTGCGCTGGAAGACCGTGAGCCGCGCGGCCCGCTCGGCGAGCCGCGGGACGAACTGGATGGCCGAGGCGCCGGTGCCGATCACCGCGACGCGCTTGCCCGTCAGGTCCACGGAGTGGTCCCACTCGGCCGAGTGGAAGGCCGGGCCCCGGAAGCGTTCGCGGCCCCGGATCTGCGGGAAGGACGGCACGTGCAGCGCGCCGATGCCCGAGACGACCGCGTTGGTGGTGAACGTCTCACCGTCGTCGGTGCTGACCTGCCAGGCGCCGGTCGCGTCGTCGTACTCCAGCCCGACGACCTCCTTGCCGAACCGGAAGTGGGGGGTCAGGCCGTACTTCGCCACGCAGTCGCGCATGTATTCCCAGATCTCGGTCTGCGGGGAGAACATCCGCGACCAGCCGGGGTTGAGCTCGAAGGAGAAGGAGTACATGTGCGAGGGGACGTCGCAGGCGCAGCCGGGGTAGGTGTTGTCCCGCCAGGTGCCGCCGAGGTCCGTGGCCTTCTCCAGGATCACGAAGTCGTGGTATCCGGCCTCTTTCAACTTGATGGCCATGCCGATCCCGGCGAAGCCGGAGCCGATGATGGTTATCCCGGGGCGAGTGCTCATCCGCTCTCCTTATTGGACGCAAAGTCCAATGTAATCGGCGCGTCCTGGGGTCGTCCATACCTCGCTCGCAGTGAACCACGTCACACCGACCGGTCGGTACGGCATGCGCGCAGAAGAGGCCGGCGGGAACCGGGACAGCGCGAAAAGCGCCGAGGGCGGAGCCTTCGGCGCTGGCGGAGATCCGGGTCCCGGGAGGCCGTACGGCCCGCCGGGGCGGCCTGCCCGGCGGGCCGGGCCTTTCTTGGGGGTACTTCTCAGAGAACGAAGTAGGCGGCGACCGCGACGATGACGACGACCACCACGAGTGCGATCGCGATCATCAGGACGGGCGAACGCTTCTCCGGCGCGGCCTCGGGCTCGTTCCGCTGCGCGAACGCGCGGAACTGCTGCGTGTTTCCGGCCGGATCGATCTGGGGTTGCTCAGACATGGGTCGACTTTAGCGATATGGGGTGACTTTTCAACACGGGTTCGGCATTCCAGCCACCATCCATGCCGAATCAGGCAGGAAACGGGACGGAGCGCGATGCCCCGCGGACACGCAGTGAATCCGGGTGCCGCCGGGGGAAGGGGCGGGCCCGGCCGCCACGGGGAACCCGCGGGTGAGGCGCGGTCCTGGGGACGGGACCGCGGGTACGGGCGGATAGCGTGGTGTCATGCTCCGGATCCTGTTCTCCCCGCGCGTGGCGGTGCTCCACCTGCTCGCGGTCGGAGCGCTCGTCGTGTGCGGGCTCCTCGGCCGCTGGCAGCTCGGCGTCTTCGAGGACTCCGGCAGGCCCCAGGCGGCCGTGGACCCCGCCCCGGTGGCGGTGGGCACGCTCTCCGGCGCCGGTCGCCACCTGACGGGCGAGGCGATCCGCCGCCAGGTGACGGCGGAGGGGACCTTCGACGCCGACCGGCAGCTCCTGGTGACCGGGCGGGACGACGGACTGTGGATCCTGACCGCGCTCGACCTCGGAGACGGCACGTCGATCCCGGTCGTGCGCGGCTGGGTCGCCTCTGCGGAGGATCCGGCGACGGCCGTACCGGAGGGGAGGGTGACCGTGACCGGCCGTCTGCAGGCCTCCGAGCCGACCGACAGCGTGCGGCGCGTCCGGCAGGTGCCGCAGGGGCAGGTGCAGACCGTGTCGTCGGCCGAGCTGATCAACCTGTGGCGGGGCGTCAAGCTGCGCGACGGCTTCGTGATCGCCACCGCCCAGACCCCGCCCCCGGCCGTCGCGGCCAGGCCGGTCCCGGTCGTGCCGCCGACCACCGAGGGCGTGCTCACCTGGCGCAACCTCGCCTACGCCGCCCAGTGGTGGATCTTCGGCCTGTTCGCGGTCTTCATGTGGTGGCACTTCATCCGCGACGCCGTCCGCAAGGGCACGGCGGGTCCGGAGCCCGGTCCCACGGCGGACCCCCAGACCGAACCCGAGACCGAACCCGACCCCGAGAGCAGACCGGCCGCCGTCTGACCCCGCATATCGTTGACCGTCCCAACCCCAGACCGAGGTAGACAACCGTGGAATCCGCCCTCAAGCCCTTCCGAGTCCTGGCCTACGTCGTCGGCGTGATGCTGCTGGTCCTGACCGTGTGCATCGTGCTCAGGTACGGCTTCGACATCGAAGGCCCGTCGAAGATCGTCTCCCCGATCCACGGCTTCCTCTACATGCTCTACCTGGTGGCCACCATGAACCTGGGCATGAAGGCCCGCTGGTCGTGGCAGTACATCCTGGGCGTGATGCTCGCGGGCACCGTGCCGCTGCTCTCGTTCGTCTTCGAGCGCAAGGTCACCCGGCGGGTCGAGGGCGAGATCGCCGTCGCGGCGGCCTGAGCCCGCCGTACCGCCCCGGCCCGTCCCCGCGGTCTCGCTGCGGTGATCAGGCCGTGAAGCACGCCCAGGACACGGGAAGAGGTGGCCCGCTCCCGCCGGAGCGGGCCCTCACCGCCGGTCCGCGTGGCCGGTCAGCGGCCGATGCCGCGCCTGCGCACCCGCTTGAGCCGCTGGCGCTGGGACGGGTCGAGCATCAGGTAGCCGACGACCGGGGCGGCGACGACGCCCAGGAAGACCAGCATGGCGATCCAGTTCGGCAGGAAGATCCACGTGAGCAGGACGGCCGCTCCGGCCCCGATTGCGTACTTCTGGACGGGTGACATTCTCGACATCCTCCGAACGCGGAGCCCACGCCCCGCCTGGTGCCATTCTGCGTCGCCAGTCCAACGCATGGACCCACCGCCCCGGTTCCATCTGAGATATATCTCGTTTTCTCTGCGGCCTGGTTCTTTCTGCCGGTGTCAGCTGGCGCGGGTGAGCGCCTCGACCGCCCAACCGGCCGCGGTGAGGGCCCGCCGGCTGATTTCCTGCGTCGGCTCGCCTGCGTTGCGCTGGTACTGGAGGTCGACGATCACATTGTTGATGCGGACGACGACCGTCACCGAATAGGCATCGGTGATCACTTCTCCCCAGAACGCCTCGTTCCCCAGGCCGGCGGCCTTGCGCGGGGCGGTCTGGGTCCTTCCGTTCTGGCTGCCCGCGGACCGGGTGCCGTGGGCGAAGCGGGCTGCGAAAGCCCGCGCGGCCTCATCCGCTCCCGAGTACAGCTTCGGGTTGAGGGAGAGATGGCGCTGCAGCGAAGCCGGGTCGTCCGAGTTCATGGGCCCCCAGACGCAGCCGTCCCCCCATTCGCCGGGTTCCTTCTCCACTTCGAGCTGTGCCAGCTGTTGCGGGGTGAACAGCTTGCATACCGAGGGCTTCTTGCTGAAAGGGCCCGGATCGACATAGGGGGCCGCGCTGGCCGCCGGAGCCGGGGGAGGGGAAGGAGCTTCGGACATGCTCCAGAGCACTCCGCCGGTGACCACGAGAGCAGAGGCGACGGCGAGTCCGGCGATGAGGAGGGGTTTGCGGCGGGAGGAGGCGGGGCGGGGGGCGAGGCTCTCCAGGGCCAGCCGGACGGAGGTGGCGTCGGGGCGGTGGGCGGGGTTCTCCGCGAGCATGCCGTCCAGGAGCGGGGCGAGGGGGCCCGATCCGGTGAAGCCGGTCTCCGGGGAGGCCAGCGGGGTGCCGTCGGCGGTGCGGATGCCGGAGCCGGTCCCCGGCAGGTGCCCCTCGACCGCGGTGAACAGGGCGGCGCCGAGGTCGCGCAGGTCGTCGGCGGGAGCCGGAGCGGCGACGCCGGTCAGGACGACGAGGCCGTCCGGGGTGAGCAGGATGGTGTCCGGGGTCGCGGTGAGGCGGAGACCTCGTCCCTGGGCGGCGGTCAGGGCGTCCAGGACCTTCAGGCCGACCTCGGCCGCCCGCCCGGCGGGCAGCGGGCCCTCGGCGCGGACGGTCTGCATCAGCGAGCGCCCCTCGACGGACTCCAGGACCAGCCACATCCGGTCGGAGGCCGGGATCACGTCGTGCAGCGCGACGACGCCGGGGTGCCGGAGGTCGGCCGCCGCGCGGATCTGGCCCATCAGCCAGTCGCGGTGCGGGCCCGGAGGCGGGAGCCGCACCTCGGAGATCGTGACGTCGCGGTGCAGCGCCTCGTCCCGGGCGCGCCAGCTCGTGCCGGTGTGGTCGCGGCGCTCCAGCAGGCGGTAGCGCCCGGCGAGCAGGTTCGGGTCGGTCATCCCCGCCGCTCCAGGCTCCGGGCGACGAGCTTGGCGGTGCGCAGGGCCCGGCGGCGAAGCTCGGCTGTGGGGCGCTTGCCCGTCATCGACACGCCGACCTCGACCAGCAGATTGCTGGTGCGGAAGCGGACCGTGCTGTGGATCCGGTCATCCAGGACGTTCGTGTCGTAGGCGAACGCCTCGTCACCGATGCCTTCGACGTCTCTGAGCGGACCGGTCGAGCCGAAGACGCCCTTCCCGGCGTCGGACTTGGTCTTGCTGTGTTCGGCGGTGAAGAACTCGTGCGCGGCCTCGGGGCCGGTCTTCTTCGGAGTGGGGCCGTGCAGGGTCAGGGAGACGCGGAGCTCCGGGTCGTTGTCGAGGCTGTCCCAGACGCACGACGCCTCCAGGCCGCGCTGATGGCTGGCCGGTATCTCGGATGCGGCGGCACCGGGGACCACGGCCCGGGCCTGCGCGTCGGTCAGCAGGGAGCACAGTTCGGGCGCGGTGGCGAAGCGCCCGGCGCGGGGGTCGGGGCCGGTGGGGACCACGGCGGGCGGCTCCGTGCCGTTCATGGTGAGCAGCACCGCCGCCGCGGTCCCGGCCGCGGCCACCGCCAGTCCCGCCCCGGCGATCAGTCCGGTACGGCGCCGCCTCGGTGCCGGGGCCGCCTGCGGTTCGGCCGCCGGGGAGAGCGGCCCGGCGGACCGGCCGAGGGAGACCTGGCGGAGGGCGGAGCGGAGCGCGCTCTCGCCGGGCCGGTCACGCGGGTCCTTGGCCAGCATGGCCAGCAGCACCGGGGCCAGCCCGCCGGCCCGGCCGGGGTACGGGGTCTCCTGGGTGAGCACCGCGCCCAGCGTCGCGACCGGGGTGCCGCGGTGGAACGGGCCCTTGCCCTCGACGGCGGCGTACAGCGTCGCACCCAGCGACCACAGGTCGGCCGCCGGGCCGTCGCCGGTGCCGCGCAGCCGTTCCGGGGCGATGTAGCCGGGAGAGCCGACCAGCGCGTCCGGTGAGGTGAGCTGGGCGTCGCCTTCGAGGGTGGCGATGCCGAAGTCGGTCAGCAGCACGCCGCCGTCCTGGCTGAGCATGATGTTGGCGGGCTTCACGTCGCGGTGCATGATGCCCCGGCTGTGCGCGAGGGCCAGCGCGTCGAGCATGGCCGCGCCGATCGCGGCCACCCGGCCGGGCGGGAGCGGGCCGCCGGAGCGGATCGCCTGCTCCAGGGAGTGCCCCCGGACCAGGTCCATCACGATCCAGGGCCGGTCGTCCTGGGCGATGACGTCGTGCACCGCCACGATGGCCGGGTGGCTGAGCCGTGCGGCGGCCCTGGCCTCGCGGAGCGTGCGCTCGCGCATCTCGGCCCGGTGCGCCGCGGGCAGGTGGGAGGCGAGCCGGACCTCCTTGATCGCGACCTCGCGGTGCAGCAACTCGTCGCGGGCCCGCCAGACCGTGCCCATCCCGCCCTCGCCGAGCTTCTCGACCGCCCGGTAGCGGTCCGCGAGTACGGGGAACGGCGCGTCAGCCATTGGCGTTCAGGGCCTCGGCGACCCAGCGGGCGGCCTTCCCGGCGTTCCCCGCGATCTCGCCGTCGGGGTCCGTCTTGACGCCGCCCCGCTCGTACTCGACCTCGGCGATCATGTTGCTGACCCGGACGATCACGGTCACCCGGTACGACCCGCCGTACATGGTGATCGGAACGTGCGCGGCGGAGATGAACGCCTCCTCTCCGACGCCGGCCATGTCCTGCGGCGGCAGCGGCTTGGGCGTGGCGAACTGCCCCTTGTCGACGGTGTCCTTCTTCTTTCCCGCCAGATACTCCTTCGCGCGGGCGATCCCCGAGGCGTCCTGCTTCTGGGGCACCAGCCGCACCCGCAGGTCGTACTTCTCGACGTTGGGCTTGCGCCAATCCTGGTTGAGCCAGTTGCACTCGCCGAGCTCGACCTCGGAGCTGCGGAAGCCGGGCACCAGCTCGCCCGCCTGCTGGTCGGTGAGCAGGCCGCACGCGCGCGGCGCGGCGGCGAAGCGCGCCTTGGCCCCGGCGGTGGGCCGGGCGGCGGCCTGGTCCTCGTCCGAACCGGCCAGCACCGGGGCGAGCAGCACGCCGACGGCGATCGACATGCCGGCGAGCAGCACGCCGGTCAGCGCCACGACCGAGCGGGGCACCAGCACGCCCTGGCGGATCACCGACCGTTCGGTCGGGGCGGTGGAGTCGGCCGGCACGCTCGCGGAGGGCTCGTCCCGGAGGGGGCGAGAGGCGAACGGGACGAGATCACGCGAGGTGGGGGCCGTCGCCCCGGCATCCGTTGTCCCAGGACCCGCCGCGCCGTGACCCGCCGCGCCGTGACCCGCCGCGCCGGGGGCCGGCACGCCGGTGCCCGCCGGCGTGTCCACGCGCACGGGCATCGTCATGTCCGGTGAGGCGGGTGCGGCGGCCTCCGGCGAGGGGGGTGCGAGACCTTCCTGCGGCACGGGCGGCGGAGCCGGGAAGGACGCCGTCCGCCGGTGGACGTCCGGCGGCACGGCCTCTCCGGGGGGGAAGGGCTGGGGAGCGGCCGGCGTCGCGTCGGGCGGCGGGGACGCCGCAGGCTGCGCGGCCACGAGCGTCGCGTCGGGCGGTGGCGCCGCGGGCCGGGGGGCGACCAGCGTCGCGTCGGGCGGAAGCCCCGGGGGCAGGGCGGGGGCGTGCCGGGAGATCCCCATCAGCTCCCCCCGGATCGTGCCCGGGTCGGGGCGGAGCGCGGGGTCGCCGGAGAGCAACCGGAACAGGATCGGCGCGATCGGGCCGGCGTTCCGGATCGGGGCGCCGGGGGAGGGCGGGTTCCCCTCGACGGCGGCGTAGAGCGTCGCGCCCAGGGACCACAGGTCGGCGGCGGGGCTCGCGTTGCCCTCGGGCGCGGTGTAGGCCGGGGACCTGAGCGTCGGACCGGTCAGGAGCACCTGGTCGTGCGGGCCGACCAGCACCGATCCCGGCCGCACGTCCCCGTGCGGCATCCCGTGGTTGTGCAGGCTCACGAGCTGGTCCAGCACGGCCACGCCGATCATGGCGGCCCGCGCGGGGGACAGCGGGCCGTCCCGCTCGATCAGGAGCTCCAGCGACATCTGCCCGCCGTAGGCTCCCTGGTCTGGCTGAGGCCCGGCGTGCCTGCCCTGCCGCCGGGGCGTGTCTGCCTGGTTCATCCCGTCGCCTTCTGCTTGTTCAACGCCTCCGCGATCCAGGTCGCGGCGGTGTGGGCGCCGCTCCGGATCGCCGGGCCGTCCTTGGTCCCGTCCACCACTGTGTAGCCGACCTCGACGACCAGGTTGTCGACGCGGAGCGTCACGTAGCTCTGTTCGAGCCTGCCGGTCTTGCGGTTCTCGTAGACGTCGTAGCCGAACGACTCCTCCCCGACGGGCTTCACCGGCAGCGGGCCGGTGTTCCTGGCGGAGCGGGACCCGGCCGAGATCTCCGGCCAGCTCCAGGCGATCTGACCGGTGGGGATGGTGCCGTTGCGCCGGTTGACGAAGAGCTCGTGGGCCTGGCGGGGGCTCTTGCCCCACTGCTTGTCCAGGCCGGCGGGGTCGACCGAGAGCCCCTTGCCGGAGGTGGTCCACTCGCAGCCGCCCTTGTTGTTGGGCTTTCCCCCGCCGGTCAGGGCGGGCAGGAGCTGCCTGACCCGCTCCGCGGTGACCAGCGTGCACAGGTCGACCGGGGTGGCGAAGGCGCCGGGCTTCTCGCTGAGCTCCACCGGCCCGGCCTCCGCCGTACGGTCGCCGGTGAGATGGACCACGGCCATGGTGGTCCCGATGACCGCCGCGACCGCCGCCACCTCCGCGGCGGCCCAGAGCAGTGCCCGGCCCCTGCGCGGGCCGCGGGCCGGGTGGACCGCCGGGGAGGTGCGGTCCGGTCCGGTGGGGGCCGGGGACGACGGGACGCGGTGGTCCGCCGTTGCGGAGAGTGCGGACGCCGGACGGTCGAGGGCGATTTCCCCGAGCACCCGGGAGACCTCCTCGAAGGAGGGCCGGGCCACGGGCAGCGGGTCCAGCATGCGCATCAGCAGCGGTCCCAGCGCGCCCGCGCGCTCGGGCGGGCGGGGCGGCTCGGTGAGCACCTTGCTGAGCGCCGAGATGGGGGTCTCGGCGGGGTGCGGGGGCACGCCCTCGACGGCGAAGTACAGGGTGGCGCCGAGCGACCACAGGTCGGAGTGGGGTCCGCCGCGCTCGCCGCGCAGCCGCTCCGGGGCGATGTAGTTGGGGGAGCCGACCAGGCGGCTGGTCTGCCCCGAGGTGGCATCGCCCTCGGCGACGGCGATGCCGAAGTCGGTGAGGACGGCCTTGCCGGTCCGGGTGAGGAAGATGTTGCCGGGTTTGACGTCCCGGTGGAGCACTCCGGCGGCGTGCGCGGCGGCCAGCGCGCTGACGATGCCCACGCCGACCCGGGCCGCCTGGATCGGCGGGAGCGGCCGCCGCTCCGTGACGGTCCGCTCAAGGGACTCGCCGGTGAGCAACTCCATGACGATCCACGGGCGGTCGTCCTCGACGACCACGTCGTGGATGGTGATGATGGACGGGTGCTTGAGCCGGGCGGCCAGGTTGGCCTCGCGCAGCGCGGCGGCGAACACGTCTTGGCGCTGGAGAGGGGGGAGGTCCGGCGGGAGCCGTACCTCCTTGACCGCCACGTCGCGGCGGAGCGTCTCGTCGGCGGCGAGCCACACCGTGCCCATACCGCCCTCGGCGAGCGGGTTGAGCAGGCGGTAACGGCCCGCCAGCACCTGCGTGTCGATCCTGCTCACCTCGTTCGCTGTCGTGTCGCGCAAAGAAAGATAGTCACTGAGAGGGATATGGACCAATAATCGCTGGTTCCTGGAGAAGGCTCCGAGGGCCGGTGATCTCCCTCGACGTCCTCTTGAAGCCGGAACCCATGATCGATAGCATGGGGCTCCCTTCGATACGCGAGGAGGTGAGGAGTAGATGTTCATCCCGATGACGCGCTCCCACCTCGGGCGGCAGATCGCCTGAGACCGGAGAGCGCAACCCGCTCTTACGGAGTTCCACTTGTCTGATCTGGTTTTCCGTCCGCTCAAGGCGGACGAGCTCGACCTGTTCCACAGCTACGCCACCCCGCCGGCCTCCGGCGTGGGCGCCCGGAGCCTCCCCTTCGAGAAGCTCGGCTACCGGCACGACTGGCTCTGGGTCGCCCTGCGCGGCGACGAGGTGGTCGCCCGGGCCGGGTTCTGGGGGCCGCCGGACCACGCGCACCCGTTCAGCCTCGACCTGTTCGACCCGGGCGCCGGGCCCGACGGGATCGAGGCGGGCGCCGCCCTGCTGAGGGCCGCCTACGCCGAGCTGGTCACGCCCGACTACTCCTCGCCCTCCGGTGACCGCCCCGACTACCACCTGTTCCTGCCCGCCGACTGGCGGGAGCGGCCCGACGCGCTGGCCGACGCGCAGGCCCGGATCGCCGCCGCGGAGAAGGCCGGGCTGCGGCAGCGGGTCGAGCGGCTGAACCTGCGCTGGCTCCCCGAGTACGGCCTGCCGCCCCGGTCCACCCGGCTCACCTTCACCCCGGCGGACGACGACGCGGTGGTCCTGGACCTGCTGGCCCGGATCCTCGTCGGCAGCCTCGACGACTGGGACCAGCGCGCTCTGAAGGAGAAAGGGCCGGAGGAGACCGCACGGGAGGCGCTGGAGGAGCTGCTCGACTTCCCCGGCGGCCGTGGGCGCTGGCGGTTCGCCCACGACGCCGCGGGCGAGCTGGTGGGCGTCGTGATGCCCACCCGCAACAGCATGTCCGCGACCATCGGCTACATCGGCGTGGACCCCGCCCACCGCGGGCGCCGCTACGCCGACGACCTGGTCGCCGAGGCGCTGCACATCTTCAGCGCCGAAGGAGAGCCCCAGGTCAACGACAACACCGACGTCGACAACGCGCCGATGGCGGCGTCGTTCGCCCGGCTCGGCTACCGGGTCGTCGGCCGTCGGATGATCCTCGGCTGACGGCGGGGACGACGGCGGGGACGGAAGTGAACGCCTCCCGGTGAGCGGCTGTCCTGAGATCCGGCCCGCCGCCTGACGCACGGCCATCGCGGACGGCTTGCGCGGAATCTTCACAATTCCCCGCAAGCCGTCTGCATGGACCGGTCCTAAGCTCGCGGCATGGCAACCCCGCAGCAACGACGCGTCCTCGTGGTCGAGGACGACGAGACGATCGCGCGAGCCGTACGGCACCGGCTCGTCGCGGAGGGCTTCGACGTGCGCGTCGCCGGGGACGGCGAGGAGGCGCTCGCGGCGTACGCGAAGGCCGAGCCCGACGTGGTGGTCCTCGACCGCCTGCTTCCCGGCCTCGACGGGCTGGAGGTCTGCCGGCGGATGCAGGCGGCCCGCCCGGTGCCGGTGCTCATGCTCACCGCCCTGGGCGAGGAGACCGACCTGCTCGTGGGACTCGGGGTCGGCGCCGACGACTACATGACCAAACCGTTCAGCATGCGCGAGCTGGTGGCCCGGGTGCACGCGCTGCTGCGGCGGGTGGAGCGGGCCTCCCAGCTCGCCGTGGACGACACGGTGCTGCGGATCGGGGACGTCGAGATCGACACCGCCGAGCGCCGGGTCTACGTGCGAGGCACGGAGGTCCAGCTCACCCGGACCGAGTTCGACCTGCTGCACCGGATGGCCGAGCGGCCGGGGCAGGTGTTCGAGCGGGAGCGGTTGCTCGCCGACGTCTGGGGCTTCTCCGAGGCCGCGGCCACCCGGACGGTCGACAGCCACGTGCGGGCGCTGCGCCGCAAGCTCGGCTCCGGGGTCGTCCGCACGGTCCACGGAGTCGGCTACGCCCTCGTCCGGCCCTGATCACGCGGCCGGCTGCCCGATCGCGGTGCGTCCTCCGGCCAGAAATCCGGACGTGTCGGTTAAATCAGGACGAACTGATCCGCCTCTCCGCCACTCGAACAATGAAATGCGCAGACATTTGAGACCTCTCGACTTCCTGGGCCGGATCAAGGTCAAGCTCGGCATCGTCATCCTGCTGGCCGTGGTGGTGGCGTTCGTCGTCAACGAGGTCGGCATCAACGCCGGCTACACCAGGGACGTGCGCGTGGCGGTGGCGGTGGCGCTCGCGCTGGTCATGGTGCAGTTGCTCGCCCGGGGCATGACCAAGCCGCTGCGCGAGATGGCCGCCGCCGCGCAGACCATCGCCAAGGGCCGGTACGGCCTGCGGGTCACGGCCACCTCCCGTGACGAGGTCGGCGAGCTCGCCCGCGCCTTCAACGCGATGGCGGCCGACCTGGGCGAGGTGGACCGGCAGCGCCGGGAGCTGGTCGCCAACGTCAGCCACGAGCTGCGCACGCCGATCACCGCGCTGCGCGCGGTGCTGGAGAACGTGGTGGACGGGGTCTCCGAGCCCGACCCGGCGACGCTCGGCACGGCGCTGGCCCAGACCGAGCGGCTCGGGCGCCTCGTCGCCCAGCTCCTCGACCTGTCGCGGCTGGAGTCCGGGGCCCGGCTGATCGAGCCGGAGAACGTCGAGCTCGGCCCCCTGTGCGACCAGGCGCTGCGGGAGGCGGTGCTCGCCCGGGACGGGGTGACGGCCCGGTGCGAGGTGCCCGCCGGGCTGGTCGTCCTGGCCGACGCCGACCTGCTGGCCCAGGTGCTGGCGAACCTGCTCGACAACGCGGTACGGCACAGCCCGGAAGGCGGGGTCGTGGTGCTCGCCGCGAGGCCCGAGGGCGCGGGTGTGCGGCTGCGCGTGACCGACCAGGGGCCCGGGATCCCCGAGGAGGACCGGGGCAGGGCGTTCGAGCGCTTCTCCCGCCTGGACGCGGGCCGGGCGGCCGACGGCGGTGGAGCCGGGCTCGGCCTCGCCATCACCAAGGAGATCGTCGAGCTCCACGGCGGCTCCATCCGTGTCGAAGACGGCGTCGGCTGCAGCATCGCGGTCGACCTCCCCGAAAGGATCACGATGGACACCTCGCCTCCCGGTGAATCTCTCGCCCCATCCCCGGATCCCCCGGACCGGACGGATGCGCCGGTGTCCCGGGCGTCCGCCGGGTCCGCCGACCTCGCGCCCCCGCCCGAGCCCGCGGTCTCCGCCGACCCCGCGCCCCCGTCGGGGCCCGTGACGCCAGCGGACCCCGCCGCATCGACCGGCGATCCCGCCGATCCGCCCGGGCCCGCGACGTCCGCGGACCCCGCTCCCGGTCCGGCCGGTGATCCCGGCAAGCCGTCCGGACCCGTGATCCCGGCCGCGATCCCGGCCGCGATCCCGTCCCCTGCCACCCGGTCCCCCGTCACCCCGTCCGCCGCCCCGCTCACCTTCCCGGAGCTTCCGGTCGCCGCGGGGCCGCCCCCGCCGCCGTACGGGGCTCCCGCCGAACCGGCGCTCGCCCGGATACGGCGCGAGACCGGGACGGAGAACCCCCCGCGCGATCGGCAGATCCCGATCCGGAGCTGGTGGGGGGCCGTCGCCGGGCTCTTCGTCGGAGGGTTCATCGGGCTGTGCGTCGGGGTGCTCCTCGGCCTCGCCGTCGGGGCCGTGGAACTCAGGCTGGGCCTCACCCTGGGCCTCCTCGCCCCGGCGATCGGGGCGTTCATCGGCACGGTCATCGGGGCCACCACGGCGCCCAGCGGCATCTGGAGCGGCTACCAGCCGGTCGAGCAGGGCGTCGAGCACGGAACCGAGCAGCGCGCGGCGGAGCCCGTCCCGCCGCGCGCGGCCGTACCGGTGCCGGGGAAGCAGGCACCGGAGTCCGGAGGGGAGGGCGCCGGCGCGGAGGAGGAGACGCCGGTCGCCGGCGCGCGGGTGCGGGCGGGCGGCCCGGCGCCGGGCGTCGCGGGTACCGTCCCGGGGACGGGCGAGCCGGCGGGGGTGTACCGGACGCCGCCGGCGCACAGGAGCGCGCCCGCCGGCCACGGGGGATACGGGGGACCGCCGGGAGGGTACGTGGCGCCGTCGCTGCTTCCCCGGCCGGAACTTCCGGACACCCCCCGGTGGCTGCTCGCGGCCTGCGCGGCCGTGGGGCTGCTCGCGGCGGTCGTCCTGCCCTACAGCTCGGTGGGGCTCGGGTTCGTCCTGGTCGCGGGGGCCATGGGGGCGGCGGCGCTGCCCGTCGTCCGCGGACGGCTCACCCTCTGGTCGGCGGGGATGGGGGCGATCGCGTACGGGCTGGTCGTGGTGGCGATCTTCCGGGACGCCGACTGGCTCGTCGGGCTGCTCCTGCTCGCCGCGTTCGTGATGGCCGCGCTCGCCCTGTCGGGGGCCGGGCGCGGCTGGCTCGGGGTGCTCAGGGGCGGGATCTCGGTGCTGCTCGGCCTGCTGCCGGTGCCGTGGTTCCTGGCCGCCCCGTTGAAGGGCATGCCGATCCGCCGCAGACTGGTGCCCAGCCTGATCGGGGCCGGCCTGACCGTGGTCCTGGTCGCGATCTTCGGCGCGCTGTTCGCCTCGGCCGACGCGGTGTTCGCCAAGGCGGTGGAGAGGGTGTTCACCGGGCAGGACTGGGCGGAGTCGCTGCCGCTGCGCATCGTGGTCTTCGTGGTCTTCGCGGCCGTCGTCGCCTCGTCGGTGCTGGTCGGCCTGCGCCCGGTCGCCGAGCCCAAGGGGCCGGACCTGCGGCTGCGCGTCGGCCGCGGCCTGTGGATGATCCCGCTGATCGCGCTCAACCTGCTGTTCGTCACGTTCGTGGCGATGCAGCTGACGGCGCTGTTCGGCAGCGCCCGGTGGCTGGTGGCGGCCACCGACCTCACCTACGCCGAGTACGCCCGCTCGGGCTTCTTCCAGCTCGTCGTCGTCAGCGTGTTCGTGCTGGCGATCGTGGCGCTCGCCTCGGGGGCGGTCGAGCTGGAGGGGCGCGACCGGTGGCTGATGGCCGGGCTGCTCGGCCTGCTGTGCGGGCTGACGGTGGTGATCCTGGTCTCGGCCATGTACCGGCTCGACCTCTACGTCGACGCCTACGGCTACACCCGGCTCCGGGCGTCGGTGGGGGCGGCCATCTGGTGGCTGGGCGGGATCTTCGCGCTGGTCCTCGTGGCGGGCGCGGTACGGCTCACCCGGCGCGCCGCCGGGTGGCTGCCGAGGAGCGTGGTCGTGATGACGGGGGCGGGCCTGCTGGCCTTCGCGATCTGGAACCCGGACCTGCGGGTCGCCGAGTCCCAGCTCAGCGTCCGGGGCGTGGACCGGCTGGACCAGGCCTACCTCGGCGACCTCGGGGCGGAGGCCGTACCGGCGCTGGACCGGCTGCCCGAACCGGCCCGGGGCTGCGTGCTGCGGGCGGTGATCCAGGCCAACCGGCTCGACCGCGCGGATCCGTGGAACGGCTGGAACCTGGCCAGGGAACAGGCCAGGGAACTGCTCGCCGAGCGACCGGCCCCGGACGGGGGCGCCTGCGAGGAGCCGTACCGCGTCGGGCTCATCCAGGACTGACGCGGGACAGGGCCGTCTGGACAGCGCCGCCGGGACGGGGCCGCCGGGACGGGGCCGGTACGGCTTCCACCGACGGGGGCGGGAGCCGTACCGGCGGGCGGCGGGAGCCGGGTGCGGGCTCCCGCCACGAGGGGGCGCAGAGGTCAGGGCACCCAGTGGTTGCCGGTCACGGTGATCATGGTCTGGAGCTGGATGCTGGCGGCGAAGTAGCTGCCGGTGTCGATCGGGGTGGCGAGCATCTTGTTCCACAGGGCGTCCAGCCAGGCCTGGCTGCCGGGGTCGGTCATCGCCGCCACCGCGAACGGGGCGAAGAAGGCCGGGTCGCTGCCGCCGCTGATCTGCGAGCCGCCGAGCCGGTAACCGATGGCGATCCTGTTCGGGTCGCCGCCGGTCTTGCCCTTGATCCAGCTGTTCAGCTTCCGCGCCGCTGCCAGCGACTTGGCGTCGCCGCTGGTCACCGCGTCGTCGCCGATGCGCCACGGGGTACGGCAGGCGTTCCACCAGTAGGCGCCGTCGTTGGGGTCCTCCAGCACCTCGCCGGGCGCGGGCCGGGCGGTGGCGTTGGTGTCGACCACGAAGTCGGGCAGCAGGCCGGTACCCGGTGCGTACGTCGACTGCAGCGACGCGATCAGGTTCTGGTGGTTGGCCCGGACGGTGTCCCAGGTCGAGTCGCCGGTCGCCTTGCGGAAGGCCCGGAAGTGGTCGATCATCCAGTCGGAGGGCCGGCTGATCCAGTAGTGCTCGCCGCCGGAGGAGCTCCAGTCGCCCAGCTTCAGCAGCTTGGTGGTCGGGTTGAGCTCGCCGGCCTTGATCGCGTTGATGTGCCTGATCGCGAGCTGCCGGTAGTCGTAGGCGCCCGAGCTGCCCCACTGCCGGTCGGCCAGGAGAAGGCCGTAGGCGATGTCGAGGTCGCCGTCGGTGGCGGAGTCGCCGCCGTTGACGCTCCTGCAGGAGGTGTCCTGCTCGGCGGCGTGCAGCCCCGGTGTGATCGACGACGGGTGGGCGAGGACGTACTTCAGCAGGCCGTCGAAGATCTTCTTGGCGTCGGGGTCGGCTCCGGCCATGGTCGCGGTGATGACCATGCCGTAGCCCTGGGCCTCGGCGACGTAGGGGTGGTCGGCGTCGGGGGAGATGATCTGGTACCAGCCGTTGCCGCAGTTCTGCTTGACGAACGCGGCCTTCCACCGTCTGTAGTAGTCGACCACCTTCTGGTCGAGCGTGGCCTGGCTCCCGCTGGGCCGCAGCATCCCGGAGGCGTAGGGGATGCGGTGGCTGCCGAAGGGCACGCCCGGTCCCCCCGCGGTGGGGGTGGGCGTCGGGGTCGGGGTCGCGCCGCCCGTACTGCCGTAGACCTCCATCTCGTACAGCGAGTAGCCGTAGGGGGTGCCCCGGACGGTGCCGTGCATCCGGACGTAGCGGCCGGTGCCGGAGACGGTCAGGTCGTCCACGCCGCCGTCGCCCGTGGTGGTCGAGTAGACGTCCGCCCAGGACGAGCCGTCGTCCGAGGTCTGGATCTTGTAGGCCTTGCCGTACGCGGCCTCCCAGGTCAGCTTGACCCGGGAGATCGCGGCGGAGCGGCCGAGGTCCACGCGGAGCCACTGGGGGTCGACGCCCTCCGCCGAGGCCCAGCGGGTGGAGGTGCTGCCGTCGAAGGCCGCGGCCGGGACGAGCGTGGAGTCCTCGTTCGAGGAGGAGGAGGCCGGACGCCCCTGGGAGAGCAGGGAGTCCGCGGCGGAGCCGGGCGAGGCCGTCAGGACCAGCGCCGATGTGCTCATCGCCAGCGCCAGGGAGAGGGCGGTCCAGGAACGGCGGAGGCGGGATCGTGCGGGCACGGATATCCCCTCTCTGCGGTAACTAGTTAGGAAAGGTTCCTAACTAGATGAAGATGCCACCACTCCTGACATGTCGTAGTCAAGGGTCAAGGGGGCCCAAATCGTGTGCCGGGCGGACCGGGCCGGCTCCCGCGGTGGCCCACGGCGCCACCGCGCGCGGTTCACGTGGTCGCGAGCACGGTTCGCGGAGAACCGGAACGATCTCCGGTGCCGTCTCCGGCATGCGGATAAGGTCCTCGGGAGACGGGCCGGCGGAGGCCGCCGGGCGGACGAAGGGGGACGTCGTTGAAGGGGATCACCGATCCCGGCAGGGTCGTGGGCGAGTCGCTGTTCGGCGGAGCGTTCACCTTCCCGGTGATGGTCGCGCACCGCGACGCGCTGCGGCACAACATCGCCACGCTCGCGGCCTTCGCGCGCGAGCACGGGCTGACGCTCGTCCCGCACGCCAAGACGACCATGTCGCCCGAGATCGTCCGGGCCCAGCTCGACGCGGGGGCGTGGGGACTCACCGCCGCCACCCCCAGCCAGGCGCTGACCCTGTGCGAGTTCGGCGTCTCCCGCGTCCTGCTCGCCAACCAGATCTTCGACCCGGCGGCGCTGGACGCGCTCGCGGCGCGGCTCGCCGGGGACCCGTCGTTCGAGTTCCTCTGTTTCGTGGACTCGGTGGCCGGGGTGGAGACGCTGTCCAGGCACGCCGGATCCCGGCCGTTCCGGGTGCTGGCCGAGCTCGGGCACGAGGGCGGGCGGGCCGGCAGCCGCACCCTGGAGGACCTGCTGGAGGTCGCCGCCGCGGCCCAGGCCGCGCCCGGCGTGGAACTGGCCGGCGTGGCCGGGTACGAGGGCTCGCTGAAGTCCGCGGCCGAGGTCCGGCGCTACCTGCACCGGCTGATGGAGGCGGTGGAGCACCTGCGGGTCAGGAATCCGATCCTGTCGGTGGGCGGCAGTCAGTGGTTCGACGTGATCGGCCGGGAACTGGCCGCCTGCCAGGCCGTGGTCATGCTGCGCAGCGGGGCCTACGTCTCCCACGACGACGGCTACTACCGCGAGCGCACGCCGTACACCCGGATCGAGGGAGAGCTCCGTCCCGCGCTGGAGATCTGGGCGCATGTGCTGTCCGTCCCCGAGCCCGGCCTGGCCGTCGTCGGGTTCGGCAAGCGGGACGCCCCCTTCGACGAGGGACTGCCGGTTCCGCGCGGCGCCGTCGAGGGCGCTACCGTTCTCAAAGTCCAGGACCAGCACACGGTCCTGCGGCTCGCGCCGGACTCCCCGGTGCGGCCGGGGGACCTGGTGTCGTTCGGGATCTCCCACCCGTGCACCGCCTTCGACAAGTGGCGGGTCATGCCGGTGGTGGACGACGACTACCTGGTCGTCGACCTGATCAGCACCTTCTTCTAGCAAGGGCGGATGAATGAGCGGCAAGCGTGAGCTGCGGACCGACGACGGCGCCGCGCCGGTCGGGGCCTACTCCCAGGGAGTCGTGATCGGCGACTTCGTCTACACCTCGGGCATGGGCCCGCTGGACCCGGCGACCGGTGAGGTCGTCGGCGCCGACGTGGCCGAGCAGACCCACCAGACGATGCGCAACCTCGGCGCGATCCTCGCCGCGCACGGTCTGGGCTTCGACGACGTGGTGAAGTCGACGGTGCACCTGCAGCACCTCAAGCGCGACTTCGCCGCCTACAACGAGGTCTACAAGTCCTACTTCACCCAGCCCTACCCGGTCCGCACGACCGTCGGGTCCGACCTGATGGACATCCTGGTCGAGATCGACTTCGTGGCCTACAAGGCGCGTTAGAGTCTGACCGACAGCGGGGAGGACGGCGGCTTGGACAGCTCGATGTACGTCTACGTCGAGGACGTGCGGGGCGAGGGACCGCAGGCGGTCCTCGACCGCGTCGCCGGTTACGGCGTGACCGGTGTGACCGTGGCCGCCGCCTACCACCGCACCCGCGACGTCACCCCGCACGGGTCGTCCCGGGTGACGATCCGCAGGGACGGGGTGCACTTCACCCCGCCGGAGGATCTGTTCGGCGGGCTCCGCCTGGTCCCGCCCGTCCAGCCGGGGGCCGGGGAGGAGCCGCTGACCGCGCTGCGCCGGGCCACCGCCGAGCGCGGGCTCAGGATGCACGGCTGGACCGTCTTCCTGCACAGCGTCACCCTCGGCGAGGCCCACCCCGAGGTGACGGTGCGCAACTGCTTCGGCGACCGGGGCTCGCTCGCCGACCTGTGCCCCTCCCACCCCGACGTCCGCCGCTACGCGGTCGCACTGGCGCGGGGCGTGGCCAGGCAGGGCGTCGACAGCGTGGTCGCCGAGGGCCTGCACTTCGGCACCTTCGGGCACGGCTACCACCACGAGCGGAGCTTCGTCCCCCTCGGCCCGATGGACCTGTTCCTGATCGGCCTCTGCTTCTGCGAGTTCTGCCTGCGCCGCGCCGCCGACCTCGGCGTCGACGCCGAGGCCGCGCGCCAGGAGTGCGCCCGGGTGGTGGGGGGCGTGCTCGACGGCGACCCGCCCGCCCAGGGGGAGGTGACCAGGGCGGCGCTGACCGCCTACGCGGGGCCGGAGGTGGTCGCTTACGCGCGGGCGCGGTCCGAGACGGTGACGTCCCTGGTCTCCGAGACCGCGGCGGCCGTGGCCGGAGAGGGGTCCCAGCTGGTCTTCCTGGACGGCACCGGCGCGGTGAAGGGCTACGCCGACGGGTTGCCCTCGCCGATCCTGGCCGCGCACGACTCCTGGCAGGCCGGCGTGGACCTGGTCGCCCTCGGTGACCTGGTGCCCTCGATCGGCGTCCTCGCCTACGCCCGCGACGCGGCCCGGGTCGCCGACGACGTGGGCGCCTACCGCCGCTCGACCGGCAAGGACAGGGAGCTGCGCGTCGTGCTCCGGCCCGGGCCTCCCGACACCGACTCCGCCGACCGCCTCGCCGCCAAGGTCCGCGCCGTCCGGGCCGCCGGGGCGGACGCGGTCGACTTCTACGCCTACGGGCTCATGCCGTACCCGATCCTCGACCGGATCACGGCCGCGCTCTCCGGCTGACCCCGAGGCGGTCAGGCCGAGCCGTCGAGGACGGCCCGCACCGCCTCGGCGGCGAAGCCGTCGTCGAGGGCGAGGCCCCGGAAGACCACCCGCAGCCACACCGCACCCCCCAGCAGATCCATGATCAGCATCGGGTCGGCGTCCTCGCGGAGCTCTCCGCGCCGCCTGGCCCGCTCGAAGACCTGCTCCTCGCGGGCGAACCGGTCGGCGAAGAAGCGCCGTGCCGCCTCCGCCAGCTCCGGGTGGTGGACGGCGGCGCCGAGCGCGGCCACCGCGACGCCCGCCGCCGGGGCCTGCGTGAGCAGTGCGGCGATCCCCCGGACCAGCGCCTCCAGGTCACCCCTGAGGCTCCCGGTGTCCGGGGTGTCCACGGCCAGCACGTCCGCCTCGACCAGCGCGGCGGCCAGCAGGGCGGCCTTGGAGGGCCACCACCGGTAGATCGTGGTCTTGTTGACCCCCGACCGCTCGGCCACCCCTTCGACGGTCAGGCGCTCGTATCCCCTCTCGGCGAGCAGGCCGAGCGTCGCCTGGAAGATCTCCTGCTGTTTGCGCGGTGCCATGGTTCTCAGGGTAGCGTGTAAAGCAACGCAACGGTGCGTTGCTTTCGGGTCAGGAGGTCACTCATGCTGCCGATCGTCTTCGTCCATGGGATCCGGGTCAGCGCGACCATGTGGGGTCCGGTCATGTCCCGCCTCGCCCGGCCCGCCGTCGCCGTGGACCTGCCGGGGCACGGGACCAGGCGGGGCGAGCCGTTCGCGATGGAGGCGGCGGCCTCGGCGGTGGCCGAGGCGATCGACGGAGTCGGCGGGCGGGCGTTCGTGGCCGGGCTCTCGCTCGGCGGCTACGTCGGGATCGCCGCGGCCGAGCGGTTCCCCGGACGGGTGGCCGGGCTGGTCGCGATGGGATGCACGGCGCTCCCCGGCCGCCATGCCGGGATATATCGCTTCATCGCCTCCCTGTCCGCGTGGGACCCGTCCCTCGCCGACCGGATCAGCGCGTACGGCCTGCGCCGGGCGCTGCCCGGCCCGGCGGGGGAGGCCATGGTGGCGGGCGGCCTGTCCTGCGAGGTGATGCCGCAGGTCGTGGAGGCCGTCACCGGGCACGGGCAGCTCGCGGCGCTGTCCGCCTATCCGGGGCGGGTCTGGCTGGTCAACGGGGCCCGTGATCCGTTCCGCGCGGACGAGCGCACCTTCCTGCGCGCCTGTCGGGACGGGCGGCTGATCCTGGTCCCGCGACGCGGGCACCTGGGGATGCTGGCCGCTCCCGGCGCGCTGGCGCGCCTGGTGGGAGACCTCTGCGACCAGGTGGACGGACCGGGGGCGGGCGGCGGCGCCCGGACGGCGGGTCCGGGAGATGCGGCCGGTGATCAGCTGGAACGGCTGGAGAGCGCGGTCGCCACGCCGAGACCCAGGTAGACGACGCCGCTGACGTAACCGAGCCGGCCGGCCTTGTTCCGCAGCTTCCTGCCGAGCACGTCCGCGCCCGCGGCGTAGACCATGTCGGAGATCAGGCCCAGGAGCAGCAGCGTGCCGCCCAGGACGACGATCTGCAGCGGCACCGCCCCGGCCTCCAGGTCCACGAACTGGGGCAGGAACGCGAGGAAGAACAAGATGACCTTGGGGTTCAGCACGTTGACGACCATCCCCTCGAGGAAGACCGCGCGCAGCGGCTGCGGAGCGGTCTGGCGGACCTCCGGTTCCCGCCTGCTCATCAGCGCCCGGACGCCCAGATAGACCAGGTAGGCGGTCCCCGCCCATTTGATCAGGTTGAACAGGAACGCCGACCGGGCGACCACGTAGGAGAGCCCGGCCGCGGCGGCGGCGATGTGCACCAGCGTGCCGGCCTCCACTCCGAACGCGCTCGCCACCGCCGCCGCCCGGCCCTGGGCGATGCCGCGGGCGGCGATGTAGAGGTGGTTGGGGCCGGGAACCAGGACCAGGGCCAGGGAAGCCGCCGCGAACACCAGGAGTGTGGGCATCGAGACCATGCCTTCGACCATAGGAGGGTCCCGACCCTCGGGGCGAAGGCCAATCACGGGCGGTTCCTCCGGGCCAATCGTGTTCCCCGGGCGGTCCTCCCGGGAGACTCCCCGGCGGTTGTCCGGCCGGATGCCCCCACGTGGTCCCGCGCGGTCTCCGGACGGTCTCCGGACGGGCGGGGTGGGGCGGAGGCGGGCCCGCCGGACGCGGGCCGTGGTCGAGATGGGAGGTTGTTGCAGGTCTGTGGCGATTCGGATCAGTTCGATGACAGAGGTCCGTGGCATACTCGCCGACGTGGGGTCACAGAAAGTGCAGAGCACTCTGGTCGGGCGATTGCTGGAGCTTGATCGCCTGGTCGCCGTGCTGGACTCCGCGGGCCGGGGCATGCCGGGCGTCGCCCTCGTGGGCGGCGACGCCGGCATCGGCAAGACCAGGCTGGTCACGGAGCTGGCCGAGCGGGCCAGGGAGGCGGGCTTCGCCGTGCTCGCAGGGCAGTGCGCCGAGCTCGGTGACGCGCTGCCGTACCTCCCGCTGGCCGACGCCCTGCGCGGTGCGGAGGGGGAGCTGCGCGCCGCGCTCGACGCGCGCCCCGTCCTCGGCAGGCTGCTGCCCGGCGGCGCCGACGGCGGTCCGGAGAGCGCCTCCGGCCTCACCCAGCAGCAGCTGTTCGGCTCGATGCTCGGATTCCTGTCCACCCAGCCGGTGCTGCTGATCCTGGAGGACCTGCACTGGGCCGACCAGTCCACCCGCGACCTGGTGGTCTTCCTCAGCCGGATGCTCCAGACCGAGCACGTCTGCCTGGTCGGCACCTATCGGACCGACGACCTCCACCGCCGTCACCCGCTCCGCCGCGTCCTCGCCGAGCTCAAGCGCCTCCCCTCGGTGACCTCCGTCGAGCTGAGCCCCCTCGGCCGCGGCGAGATGGCCGACTACGTCGCCGTGCTGGGCGGCACCGACACCCGGATGATCGACCAGGTGGTCGACCGCGCGGAGGGCAACCCCTTCTACGCCGAGGAACTGCTGGAGGCCGCGCTCGGCGGCTGCCTGATGCCCGACGGCCTGGCCAGCCTGCTGCTCTCCCGCGCCGAGATGCTCTCCGACCCCGCACAGCGGGTGCTGCGCGGCGCGGCCGTCGCCGGACGGCGAGTCGATCACGACCTCCTCCAGGAGGCCTCCGGCCTGGACGACCTGGCCTTCGAGGAGTCCATGCGGGAGATCGTCTCGCGAGGGCTCCTGCGCCCCTCCGGAGAGTACGGCTACTCCTTCCGGCACGCCCTGCTCCAGGAGGCCGTCTACACCGACCTGCTCCCCGGGGAACGGACCCGCCTGCACGCCGAGTTCGCCCGGCTGCTGACCGCGCGGAGCGGTTCCGCGGCGGAGCTCGCCTACCACTACCTGGCATGCCACGATCTGGCCGGAGCTCTGGCCGCCTCGGTCGAGGCCGGACGCCGGGCCGAGCGCCTCGGGGCCCCCGCCGAGGCCCACCGCCACTTCGAGCAGGCCCTCGGACTCTGGGACCGGGTCACCGACGCCGAACGGCTCGCCGGGACCGACCACGTCCGCCTCGCCATGCGCAGCGCCGCCGCGGCGGCCGACAGCGGTGACAACCACCGGGCCATCTCCCAGTTGCGGAGGCTGCCCTCTTCGGCGGAGGTGAACGAGCGGCTGGCCTACTGCCTCATCGACGCCGACGACGAGGCCGGCGCGATCGCCGCCGCCCAGGCGGCCGTCGAGACGGCGGGTGAGGCGCCCATGCTCGCCCGCGCCCTGGCGACCTACGCCCGCGCGCTCTACTGGACCGACCGGCACGACGAGGTGGAGCCGCTCGCCGTCCGGGCCCTGGAGACCGCCCGCGCCAGCGGCGCCACCGACGCGGAGACCAGCGCGCTGATCACCTTGGGAGCCCTGGCCGCGCTCGCCGCGGACATCCCCCGCGCCAAGGAGCTGCTGGCGTGCGCGGCCGCCGAGCGCTCCGGTGACCTGGCCATCGACCTGCGTGCGATCTTCCAGCTCGCCCGGGTCCAGTACGAGAGCGGCGACCTGAAGGAAGCCGCGGTCACCGCGGACCGGGGCCTGCGGCTGGCGCACGAGACCGGCCTCGACTGGAGCACGTTCGGCACCGACCTGCGCTTCCTCCGCTTCCTGATCCACTACGTGGCGGGGGAGTGGGACGCGGCGGAGAAGATCGCCGCCGGGTTCGGCATCCGCGCGGGCACCCCGGCCGAGGCCACGCTCTCGTCCTTCGCGCTCTTCGTCGAGGTAGCCCGGGGCCTGCCCGCGGTGGAGGAGCGCCTCTCCTGGATAGAGCCCTTCTGGTCGGAAGTGTTCGTCTCCTACATGGGGCACGGCCTGGCCGCCGAGCACGCGCTCTGGCGGGGCGACCCCGAGGGCGCGCTCGGCCACGTCCACGCGGCGCTCGACGCGCTCTACCCGCACGACGCCGGCGTCGTGCGGCTCGCCGCGACGGGCCTGTGGGCGCTGGCGGAGCTGGGACGCGCCGCCGAAGCCGACGCCTTCCTGGAACGGGCGAGGGTGCCCACCGTCGTCGGCCCGGGTTCGGCGGGCATCCGGGGCCCGCTGGGGCCCGAGGGGGTGGCCTGGCTGGCGCGGGCGGAGGCCGAGTGGCACCGGGCACACGGCCGCCTCGACGTCGACGCCTGGCGCGCGGTGGTGGAGGCGTTCGACTTCGGCTTCGTCTACGAGGTCGCGCGCTCACGCTGGCGACTGGCGGAGGCGCTGCTGGCGGCCGGCGACCGCGCCGGGGCGCTGGTGGAGTGGCAGCGGGCGGTCGAGGCCGCCGAATCGCTGGGGGCCAAGCCTCTGGGCGCGGCGCTGGCGGAGCTGGGACGCCGGGCGCGGTTCACGCCGGCCCAGCCGGGGCTGCTGACCGGCCGGGAGCAGGAGGTGCTCGCACTGGTGGCGGAGGGGCTGCCCAACCGCGAGATCGGCGAGCGGTTGTTCATCGCGCAGAAGACGGTGAGCGTGCACGTCTCCAACATCCTGGGCAAGCTCGGCGTCTCCTCGCGGACCCAGGCCGCCGCCGTCGCCCGGCGGGAGGGCCTGATCTGAGCCGCTGAAGGCACAGGGGTCCGGAGGGGGTCGCAGGCGGGCCGCCGTGACCGGTCAGCCGCCGCGGGCGGACACCGCGAGATCGCGGACGACCTGGATGAGCTCGGCCGGGTCGAACGGCTTGGTGAGGTAGGCGTCCGCCCCGATGCCGAGCCCGCGCCGCTTGTCCTCCTCCTGGGCGCGGGCGGTGATCAGGACGACCTTGATGTGACTGGTGCTGTCGTCGCTCCGCAGCCGGCTGGCGGTCATCCAGCCGTCCATCCTGGGCATCATGACGTCCAGGGTGATCACGTCGGGTTTCACGTCCATCACCCGGTCCAGGCAGTTCTGCCCGTCGAAGGCGGTCTCCACCTGAAACCCTTCCAGAGTCAGGTTGACCGCGATGAGTTGTCGGATGACCTCGTCGTCATCCACCACCAGAACCTTGCCCAGAAGCTCTCCCACGGCCGCCAAGCTAACTCCTCGGCGTCGATCCCGCGCGGGTTTCGCCGGATGTGTACACGGAGTTGTCCACAGGCGACAGGTTTTCCCCAGAACAGGACTCGGCTCCGTCCTGATCATCCCGCTCCGCCGATCCTGGGGCCTCGATCATCCATCGAGCCCGGGAGGCCCAAACGTGATCACTGCCTTCGTCGCCGCAGCCGTCCTCGCCATGGCGGCTCCGGACGGCGTCCACGCCATGACCACCCCGGACGGCGCCGGCGTCGCCGAGGCGCGCAGGTCCTGCCCGCCGGTGCTCTCCCGGCTGCCGGAGGGCCTCTGGAGCTGGCTCCCCGAGGGTGTGCGGGCCCTGATCGTCACTGACTGCGGAGCAGGACGGCCGGGCTCCTCCGGGTTCCGGCCGGCGGGGCCTCCCGGCCTCGCCTACGGGCCCGCCGACGCCCACCCGCCCTACCCGGGGCCCTATCCGAAGCCCTCGCCGGAGGAGGAGCGCGCGGCGGAACCCAGGCGACCTCAAGAGGGTCCGAGACCGGGGTCGCGGCCGGCGACGGGATCCACCCGCCCGCAGGCAGATCCCGTGCCACGGCCGGCGGCCGATCCCGCCCGGCCGGGTCCGCGGACCGAGACGAACCCCTCACGTCCGGCCCGCCTCTCGCCCGGCCGGATCGCGGTGGCCGCCGCGCTCCGCCGACTCGGCACGCCGTACGTCTGGGGCGGCGGTTCGAGCACCGGACCGACGCGCGGCGGCTTCGACTGCTCCGGCCTCGCCCTGCACGCCTGGTCCAAGGCGGGAGCCGTGCTCACCCACTACACCGGCGACCAGTTCAGGCAGGGGCGCCGGGTGCCGTTCTCCCGGCTCCGCCCCGGCGATCTCGTCTTCTTCGGAGGCGGCACCGGCGCGCCCACCCACGTGGGTCTCTACGTGAAGAACGGCGTCATGGTCCACGCGCCCAAGACCGGTGACGTCGTCAAGACCACCGACTTCGCGTCCTCCCCCTACTACCGCGCCCGCTACCGCGGCGCGGTCCGGCCGTCCCCCCGCTGAGCCCCGCTGCGACGGCAGATCACTTACTTCACGCGCTGAGTGTCGGTTCCCCTCCGGATGCTGGTAATCTAATCACTCGTTGGCCCCCTTAGCTCAGGGGATAGAGCACCGGCCTCCGGAGCCGGGAGCGCAAGTTCGAATCTTGCAGGGGGCACCAACCGAAGGCCAGGACAGACATCGTCTGACCTGGCCTTTCGCTTGCTCCGACAGCGACCCGGTCTTGTCATCCTGCGACGGCCGGAGATGCCGGATGACGAACGCTGTGGGACAGCCGTGGGACATGATCGTCAACTCCTCCAGCTCCCGCTGACGCTGCTCACGTCGGTAGTAAGGAGAACGGTGTACGTGCTGTCGGGCCTGGCCACCAACTCCGCACTGCCGCCACATCTCATGCTCTGCATGCTCCAGTCCGCGGTGCTGGCCGACGTGCTACCGGACCTGGCGTGGCGAGCCGATCTGCCGGAGCAGGTGGTGGACGCCTTCATCGATCACCGCGACGCCAAGGTCAGGACGTGTTTCGCGGTCAATCCGCATGTCTCGGCGGAGGTCCGGTCCAGGCTCGTGCACGATCCCGTCCTTCGTGTGCGCTGGGCCCTGGCCGCAGGACCCGAGTGGCGCCGCTTCCACGACCGGGCCACGCCGTTGACCGACGCCGCGTACACTCTGATGGCGCGTGACCCATGCATCGAGGTCCGATGTGAGCTGGCCCAGAGTTGGCATGCTCCCGCTTTCGTTCTGACCGCGCTCGCGGCGGATCCGGAACCCGAGGTGCGGAAAACGGTGTGTTCCGGCTGGGACCGGCTTGCTGACCATGCCAAGACGGTTCTCCTCGCGGACGCGGACCCGGTGGTACGGCGTCAGGCCCGCTTGAGGGCGTACCGGGAGCGGCCGGAACTGCTCGATGCGATCCTCGCGGGTGACGATGCGGCGCAGATCGCGGGTGAGGCGCCGTTGCCCAGGGCGATGGCCGAAAGCTACGCCCGCAGCGATGACCCCGGACGCCGCCACCTGGTCGCCGGGAACCCGCATCTGGACCGCGATCTGGTGGAAGAGCTGTCCGCCGATCCGGATCCGCGGGTGCGCCTGATGGTTTCGCTCCGCCCGGAATTCACCGAAGCCGAGCGTGCGGCCATCGCGTATGACCCCGAGCTGTATCAGGTGCATGTCCCGCTGTCGTGGATCCGGGACCGGTTCACCGACGCCTCCGCGATGGCCCGCTGTGCCCGATCGGCCCATGTGGTGCTGCGCCGTAGCGTTGCCTGCAACCCGGGACTCGGGCCGGACCTCATCGAGCGACTCGCCCACGATGACGATCCGGCGGTCCGACTCCTGCTGGCCGAACACCACCCGGACGCACCCGCCGACCTGTTGCTACGGGTGGTCCTGGGCGGTGCCGGCTATTCGGAAGGCGAACTGACCGGCCGACCATGCTTTCCGCGAGCGGGCTTGGCCCGTTTCGCCGACTCACCGCACTCGCGCGAACGGCGCCTGGTCGTGCTGGATCCGCAGACACCCGCGCACGTCATCGAGCGGCTGAGCCAGGACGAGGCGCCGGAAGTCCGGGCGGCCATGGCCCGGGACCCACGCCTGCCCGTTCCTCGGATCACGGCATTGCTGCATGATCCCGACAGGTATGTCGCATTCTCCGCGGCCGCCAACCCTGGGCTACCGGTGGAGGTCATGACCCGACTCGTCCAGACTGCCGGCGACATGGAGGGCTGACTCCGGTGAGCGCCAGCAGGGCTGCCGACGCTCACCAGGAGTATTGATCATTTTCCCTTCCGGGCGCGGTCCATGCGGTCGATCCACACCTCGTCGTAGCCGGACATGCAGCGGTGGTAGATCCGCTGCAGCACCTCGACGCTGTGACCGGCCCACTCAGCAACCTGGGCGGCCGGGATGCCCGCCGACAGCCGCCAGGTGACTCCGGCGTGGCGCAGGTCGTACGGTCGAGCCATCAGCGGGGAGGTGAGTTGTTCGGGGGGCAGAACCAGGGCCCGCACCTTCTTCCACAACTTGGTGTAGGCCGACTTGGGGATTGGCCGTCCACTCTCGGAGCGGAACAACCGGCCGTCCGCGGCGACCCCGAACCGCTCGATGTGCTGGCGCAGCAGCGTCACCAGCTCGGGCGGGATCGGGATTGGCCGCACCGTCTTCTTCGACCGTCCCTTGAGCGAGCGGTCGTCGTGGAGCTCGCCGTTGTCGGTGTAGTCCTTGCCGACCTCGGGAGCGGAGGCCTCCAGGATGAGCTTCCCCCATCCCGATTCAGGCAGGTGACAGTCGGCCCGGCGCAGCCGGGTGACCTCAGCCGGACGCATCATCGCGTAGTACATGCACCCGTAGAAGGCCACGAAGCGCGGCCCCTGCCTGCGGCCGACGTAGCTGCAGACGACCAGCGCGTCGGCGACCTGCCGCGGATTGGCCACGGCGCGCGGGTCGACGGCGCTGTCGACGTCCGGCTGAGTCCACTCCTTGCGCAGCGTCTGAAGGGCGAGGGGGTTCTCCCGAAGGCGCCCTTGATTCACCGCGTACTGCAGGCAGTTGTAGAGAATACGTCGTCGGCGCCGGTGGTACTCGGGCGCGGCCGGAGCGCCGTCCAACCGAGTGGCGCAGGCGGCCAGCACCCTGCTCGCGACGTTGTGCTCAGTCAGGGCGGTGATCGGCAGGGACGCCTTGCGCAGCCAGACCAGCGCCTGGATCACCTCTTCCGGTTGCTGTTCCTGGTCGCGGGAGGGGATGACCGCCCAGCGGATCGCCTCCCGCAGCGTGTCGGTGTCGGGAGCGCCGCGCAGGTCGCGCACCAGTACGGGCGTGACGGCGAGCACGCCCTCGATGATGGAGCGGCGCGAGTTGCCCGCCGCCTTGGGCCACTTGGCAGCCACGTAGTCCACAGCGTGCTCGAACCAGGTGACGGCCTGCTTCTCCCGGTGCATGGAATCCGGCAGGCCGGTCTCGGAGTCGAACGCCTCCCCGTTCCGGGCTGCGGTGATGAGCTGGGCACGGAAAGAGTCGGCCAGCGCGCCGGTCACGAACGACTGGCTGAACGGGCGGTCGGCGACGACCCAGCGCACCTCGTACGGCTTGCGCCTGCCCTTGCGAGTCTGGATCTTCCAGAACCGCACGTCATAGCTCTTCACGCGCGTTCCTGACCCTCGATCCAGGAGTCCAGCCAGTCGCGCCGGACCCGGATCGGGCCGTTCCCGGCCAGCCGTACGGCCTTCGGGCCGGTGCGGTTGGCGCGCCAGCGGTCCCAGGCCCGGCGGGAGACGCGCAGTTCGCGGCAGACCTCCTCGACGGTCAGCCACTCGTGTCTGCTGGACGGGGACGCGGTGCGGTGGGTCATGATGGGCAGGCTCCTTTCGGTCTTCTGGCTGGGGGAGTGACCGGTCCCGGCGGTGATGCTTGGCGGCTTTGGCGTCGGGGCCGGTCGTGAACAACGGGCAGGTGCGGGACCCGCCTGGCGGCGGCTGTGCGGGCTCCGGCCGGGTACGGCAGGTGGAGCGGAGCCGCGGCCCCTCACGAGGGTTCCCGCAGGGCGATGCCGCGCCGGCAGAAGGCGCACCCGGCGGGGCTGGGGGCGCCGTGCGGGCAGGTGGCGGTCAACGCTTCGGCGACGCTGCGATCGGGCGGACCGGGCCGCACGGATGGCCGGTGCGATGGGTCGGGCAGGTCGCCCAGGCGGGAGGCCAGCACGGCGTACGGGTTGCGCACCCCGGCGGTGTTGGCGCCCAGGTGCTCAGCGAGGGCGGCTGCGGTCCAGCCGCCGGCCAGGGCGGCCGCGATGCGAGGGGCCAGGCGGTCGATCTGGCGGAGCGACAGCGGCCAGCCGGGGCCGAGCGCGGCCAGGACCTCCTGGACCGGGGGAGTGACGGTTTCCGGGATCACCGGTTCCCCTCCGCCGCCCGGTGTCCGGCCGCCGACGAGGCGCAGCCGCTGCGCGCGCGCCCGCGCCGGTGGTGGTTCCTGGTGGTTCTCTGGTGGATCGGGTGACAGCCGTGTCACCCCTCCCCTGTCACCGGTGTCACCCCCTGCGATCGCCCGTGTCACCCCGGACGAAATGTCAGGGGTGACATCTTGTCCGGGGTCGGCGAGGTTTTCCCCAGGGTTATCCACAGGCTCCGGGATGGTCGTCACCGGTGCGCGGAGAACCAGCGTGTAGCCGTTCGTCCCGTTCCGCCCGCCGCCGCGGTTCACCTTCAGATGCCCGGCGGCCTCCAGCTCGCCGATGATCCGACGGACGCTGCGCGGGCTGATGTTGGCCTTGGCGGCGACGGTCGCCACCGCCGGCCAGCAGCCGGTGCCGTCGTCGCGCGAGCAGGCGTCGGCCAGGGCGAGCAGGACCAGGCGCTGGTTGCCGGAGGTGGGCGAGTGCTGCCACACCCAGTTCATGACCGCGATGCTCACGGGCGTTGTCGACCTTCCCTGTGTGGTGCGTGATGCGATCTGCTGCGTCATCCGGGACCGGGTCATGGCGCCGGTCCGGTCCGGGCGCCGGTGGCGTCCATGGCGGTCTCCTCGTCGAGTGGCGGGGAACAGTGGGGTCAGGTGGTGCTGGTCAGCCAGCGGCCGTCGTAGGGCAGCACCCGGCCCGCCGAGACCAACCGGTAGGCCGCCGCGTACGTCTCGCCGAGCTGCTCGGGGGCGGCCATCAGCCGCTGGTAGATCACCCGCAGCCGGTGCAACAGCGCCTGCAGGACCTCCAGCGCGGCATCGCAGTCACCCATGACGGCCGCCCAGGAGGCCATGTCCTGCTGCCGGGGCGGGTCGGCGCACGCAGCCTCGGCGAACATCGCCACAGCATGCGCGCGGGCCGCTCCGGCCGAGCGGGTCAGGGCCATGGCGGCGCCTGCGCGGGCCGCGACCAGGTCGGCCAGGTCGATCAGGTCGTCGACCAAGCGCCGGTCGTCGGGGTACGGGGTCCACCCCCGGGCGGCCGGCGGCCGGACGCCGAGCATCAGCGTGGCGCCGATCAGCGGGGCGAACGAGCGGACGTCCAAGCCGGTGGCGCGGCACCGGCCGCACATCATCGCGCCTTCGTGACCGAGCTCCTCGGTGTCGGCCAGGACCATCGCGCGAGAGAGATAGCGCATGATCAGTTCTCCGTTTCGGTGACGGGGTGTGATCGGCGACGACGGGCGGGGAGAAGGCTCGGGGAAATGTCCCAATGTCCCGAGCAGGCCTCTATACATGGCCGTCCGGCGAGGTCTGGGACATTCCCGCGGGACATTCCACGGCCCCTGAAGCCGGTCACGCTGCGTCGCCTTCGGCACTGCCCGGAGCGGCGGCCGGGCTGCGGTCGGGACGAGGGCCGATCAGGTGCCAGCGGCTGCCGCGGCCCCGGCCGCGCAGTTCGGCGAAGCCGTCCAGGCGCAGCCGGTCCAGCGAGCGCCAGGCGCCCATCCGCGACAGGCCCATCTCCTCCAGCGCCGCCTCGACCTGGCGGACGGTGGTGCCGCCGTCCTGCTTGAGCAGGTCGATCAGGCGGGTCAGGACGGCCGGGGCAATCTCGGTCTGTTCGGCGGCCTGGGCACGGCGGGCCTCGGCTGCCTGGGCCAGGCGCTGCGCCAGCTCGGCGTCGGGGACCCCGAGGTCGGGCAGGGCGGCCAGGTAGCGGCGGGTCTGCTCGCGACTGTGCGCGGCCTGAGCCAGCTGGGCGGCGGCATCGGGCATCAGGTCGGCATCGGGCATCAGGTCGGCATCGGTCATGGCGTCCTCCGGGTCGGCCGAGGGGTCGTATACGGCGAGATCGGGGGAGGCCGGCGATCCGGTGGCCGAGGCGTCGGCGGAGCGGGCCGGGGCGTTGGCGGTGGCAGGGTTCTTCAGCCGGGCGTAGGCCGGGCCGATGCGCTCCAGCAGCTCCGGCTCCAGGACCGAAGGACGGCGCTCGGCGGCCAGGGCGGCGACGTCGTCGAGGTCGTCCAGGCAAAAGGTGCGCCCGGCGCTGTGAGAGCCGTCCAGGTCGGCGATCAGCGCCACGCCCTTCCTGCCTTCGCCGTAGCGGGCCATGTCCGGCAGCTCCAAGCCGAGCTCGCCGGCCACGTGCGCCATCTCGGTACGGCGCGACAGGCGCAGCATCACGATGTTCTCGATCTGGGTGCGGATGTCGGTGGAGCCGATCTGGCCGATGGTGCCGCGCTGGCCGATCAGGATCAGCTCCACGCCCTCGGAACGGCCCGCGGTGGCGATCGCGGCCGCGGCGGCCTTGGCGGCCTGGGCCAGCGCGTCGTTCTCGCCGAACAGCGCCGACATCTCCTCGATCACGATGGTGATCAGCGGGCGGCCGGGAGAGGGCTGGAAGACCTTGTTGTCGTTGCTCGCGGCGCGGTGCTCGATGATGCGGGCGGCCAGCTGCAGCATGCGTACGGCTTTTCGCCGCTCGCCGGGCAGGGCCAGCAGGTCCAGCGCCGGAGCCCAGCGCTTGAGGTCCTTGCCCTTGCGCAGGTCGATGCCCCACACACAGGCGTCGTCGGCGGCGGTCAGCTCGGCCAGGATGTCGTTGAGCAGGACGGTCTTACCGGACCCGAGCATCGCGATGATCATCGTGTGACGGGCGCCGTCACTCGTCCACACCGGCAGCACCAGGGGCCGGCCGGTCTCCGGATCCATGCCGATGACCAGCGGCTCGCGCACGGTCGCCGTCTCGGGCAGCTCGATCTCGGGATCGGCGTCCAGCCGCGGGTGGGCGATGGCGTCGGCCCACGGGTCGATCAGCCGGATGGTGATCCGGATCCGCCCAGCGATCTTGTCGGGTTCGACCTTCACCCGGGTGATGGGCAGCCGGTAGTACTCGGCGACGCGCTCGGCCAGGTCGGAGTGGGCGATGGAGGAGGCGCGCCGACCGGTGCCTTGGACGTCGACGACCAGGCGCTCGCCGAGCCGGGTGGGCTCGGTGCGCAGCAGGTGGGAGCCGCCGATGCCGAAGTGCGCGGCCAGCCGGTGCCATTCGGCGCGGCGGCGGCGCTCGGCGATCGCGGCCCGGGTGGCCGCATCCATCCGGTACAGGCCGTAGGCGGCGGTGGCGAAACTCCAGTACGCCCAGGTGAGCATGCCGCCGGGCCCGGCGGCCGGGCCCAGCTCGGCGGCCAGCGCCAACCACAGACCCGAAGCGGTGACCAGGGCGCCGGTCTTGCCCGCGTGCTCGGGGTGGGAGCGGGCGACGGCGGCGTAGGCGGCCAGCGCACCGCCCGCGGTCACCGGCACGATCCCGGCGGCGGGCAGCTCCACCAGCGCGGCCAGGCCGCCGGCGCCGTACAGGCCGGTCGCCATCGGCAGCGGGGCCCGCTCCAGCGGTTTGGCCCGCACCCAGCGCACCGCCCGCGCCAGGACGCCCGCCCCGGCGCGCACCACGCCCACGCCGGTCCCGGCCGCCGAGGCGCCGCGCCGCAGCGGCGCGTGGCCGAAGTGCGGCGGGGCCGCGCAGCGCTCGGAGGCGCTGCGCGCGAACATCGTCTGGCGCAGCGGCGGCTTGGGCGGACGGGCGTGGCGGGCCATGGAAGGCGACTCCTTGAAACGGGGCGGATGGATGCCGGAGGGCTCCCGGCCCGGGGGAAGACGGGCCGGGAACCGGTCGGGTCAGGCCGCGCCGGTGAACCAGCGGCCCTGGTAGGGCAGGACCACACCGCGGGCCACGGCCTCCATGACCTCGGCGTAGGTGGTCAGGAACTGCCGGTGCGCCTCGACCATGCGGGCGGCCAGCTCGGTGGCCGAGGTGGAGTACTCGGCCAGGCCCTGCACCGAGGACGGGTCCAGGCCGACGGTGTTGACGCACGTCTCGTGCAGCGCGCCCAGGGCGTCGGCGTAGCCGCACACCCCGGCGACCTCCCCGGCCATCAGCTGCAGCAGCTCGGTGTCGTCGGCCGGGGTGTGCTCGGTGATGCGGGTGATGGTCTGCGCCCAGTCAGCCGGGGCGGCGACGTTGGTGACGGTGGCGGCGGTCTCGGTCATGGTCGGTCCTTTCACGGTGGCGCCGGAGGCGCCGGGGACGGAATCGGTGCTGGTCGAGACGGTGATGGGGTGCCCGTGCGGGCGTGCAGAGGAGTGCGGGACGGCCGCCGGAGCGGGCCGCTGCGGCTCGCGCGGGCCGGAGGCGGGCTCCGCGGCCGGCCACTGGTCGGAGAGCGGCTCCAGGTCGCGCAGGCATGGGCGGCACAGCCACGCGCCGTACGGCTGGATGTAGCGGGTCTGCGTAGTGGTGGCCCGGCAGCGGGCACACCGCTGCGGCGGCTCCGCACCCTGCTCTGGGACCTGAGAGCCCTGTCCGGATGCGGCCGGAGCCTGCTCCGAGACGGACGGGCTCTGTCCGGATGCGGTGGCGGCCTGCTCGGGCTCGGTACGGCGACGCCAGAAACGCAGTCCACGCCGCCGGGGCTCAGACGCCGCCCCATCGACCGGGGGCGCGTCCGCCTCGGGCTGAGGCGCGTCCTGCGGCCCGGCGGTGCCCGGCAGCCGCCACCACAGGCCACGCGGGGCATCGTCGCCGTCCAGGCGGGCCTGCCAGCGGCGTTCCGCACGCCGGGCGGCCGAGCGGGCGGCCCGGCCGGTCAGCCGGGCACCGCCGCGAGCGGTGGCGCCCACGGCCTTGCCGGTCAGCTCGGCCGAGGCATCGCCCAGCGTGGTGCCGTTGATGACCGGCGCCCCGGAGGCGTTCCACGCCTTGACCAGCCACGACCGGCGGCGCACGGGGCGTGGAGCCCGCCGCAGCCGCTCGGGACGGTTGGCGCGGACGGCGATGCGGGTGATACCGGCGATCACCACGACGGCGAAGGCGATCTCAAACAGCAGCATCGTCGCCTCCACCGGTCTCGGGCGGCCGGGCGGTCTCGGCTTCCTCCTGCAGTTCCGAGGCGGCGGTGGTGACCGCGACGGTGGTGAGGAGCGCCGCCATGAACAGCGCACCGGGCAGGAGCGACCAGCCCAGCCACAGGCGGGCGACGACGAGCACGGCGGCGACGGCCAGTAGTTCGAGCAGGCTGGGGCGGATCTGCCAGGCACGGCGGGCAACCTGGCCGGGGGTGGGGGCGGGTGTGGTCATGAGAACCACGTCCCGATCATGGTGCTCAGCGAGGCCAGCCAGCCCGCCGGGATCTGACCCAGCGGGGTGGTGGAGGCCAGCAGGCCCCATCCGCCCAGCAGGATCAGCTCGTACCAGCGGGTCTGCCGGGCCCACATCAGCGCGATGATCGCGCCGGTGAGAATGGCCAGCAGGATCATGAGTGGGGTCCTCCGATCAGGACGGTTCGGCAGCACCTCGGCTGCCGGGAACAGAGCAGGGCAGTTGGGGACGGGGGCGGCGCAGCCCGCGGAAGGGCCGCACCACCAGCTCGCCGGACTCCCAGCGCAGGATGAGTACGTTGCGCGGGCCGCGCCCGGCCCAGCCGACCAGAGCCAGGACCGGGCGGCCACGCTCGATGTACATGCGGCCGGCCACGCCCCGACGGCGGGACCGGCCGCTCACGACGCCCCCTCGCCGACCGGCGGCCAGTCCAGACGGCACCAGACGGTGCGCCCAGCCGGGACATCGGTGACCTCGTAGCCGTCGGCCAGATGCAGCACCAGCTCCAGGCCGCGCCCGGACTCCTCCGGCTCACGCCGGGCCGGCACCAGGCGCGGGCCCTGGTCGGTCACCGTCAGCTCGACCCCGGCCGCAGCGGCCTCCACCCGCACGGTGAAGCCGCCACCGGCCGTTCCGGAGGTGCTGTGCAGCACCGCGTTGGTGACCAGCTCGGTCAGGACCAGGGCGACGTCGTCGGCACGCGGGCACCCGGCGGGCAGGCAGCCCAGCACCCAGGCACGGGCGGCGGGCACCTGCCTGGCGCTGCCGGGAAACTCCCGCTGCAGTGGCCTGGAGACGGTCAGCGCCATCACCGCACCTCCGCCAGGATCGCGGCGATCACCGCGTCGACGTCGACCAGCTCGCGCTCGCGGCCCATCGGGACCACGCCCAGCGTCGCCTCGACGAAGCCGGCGAGGTGGGCGCGGGTCGCGTACAGCTCGAACCACTCGCCGTCGACGCCAGGCAGCGACAGCACCAGCCAGTCCCCGGCCGGGGCCGGGCCCACCCGGACGTCACCCAGGCCGAGAGGCTCACACTGGTCGAGGTCCAGGCCGTCGATCAGCAGCTCGCGGGCGAACAGATAGTCGAAGGTCTCGCGGCCGTCACCGGCCAGGAAGGCCAGCCGGACCGCGTACGGATCATCGGCCCGGTAGGAGACGACTGCCATCAGCGGCTGGTCCGGGGCCTCGACGGGCCACAAGGTCAGGCCCTCGACCACGCAGGGAGCGCTCATGCCGCCCTCCCCAGCTCCCGGTACAGCCGCGACCAGGCGGCCGACCAGTCGATCCACTCGTCCTCGCGGCCGTTCGGCACCCGCCGGTAGATCTGCGCGACGAAAGAAGTCAGCTCATCGCGGCGGGCGAACAGCTTGCGCGGTGCGGGGCCGTGGGGGAACAGCGTGATCTCGACGTAGTCGCCGGTCTCGGCCGGGCCGATGGAGACGTCGCCCTGGCCGAGCGGCCACCGCCCGGCCTCGTCCAGGCCCCGCACCAGCAGGTCCCGGGCGAAGGTCCAGATGACGGCGCTGGTCCCGCCCGGGGCGGGGAAGTGCAGCTGCACGGCGTAGGGGTCGGTCAGCTCGTAGACCGCGCGAGCGGTGAACGCCTGGTTCGGCCGGTCGACGAAGCACACTTGCAGAGTCGTACGGATCTGGGAGGTGCTCACGCCGCCACCTCCGCCAGTTCCTGACTGGCTACCGTGCGGTCCTCGCCGCGCTGCCCGCCGTCCGTGCGGCCGGGCACTGTGCGGTCGACGGGGCGAACCGTGCGGTCCGTGCGGGCCTCGGCCGGAGCCTCATGCGGGCCGTACGGTTCAGCAGAGACCGTCTGCTCGGTGCCCGGCGCGGCCAGCAGGCCGCGCCGGGCCTCGGCCAGCACTCCCTCGCACCAGCGCTTCTGGTAGCCGGTCCGCTCGGCGACGTCCCGCCAGGTGACCTGGTACTTCTCGCCGTTAGCGGCGGCCGTGAGCATTTCCTCGCGCAGCTGCACGATCGTGGCGGCACGGTAGGCGGCCTGGGCATCCGGCGCGGTCGGCCGGTCCCCATGCCCTGGCTCAGGGTCCGCACGGCCTGCGCGCTCGGCATCCGCATGGTCTTCCGCAGGAGGACCATGCGGATGGGCCAGTTCGGCCGCGTGCGGAGGGACCGTGCGGACGGCCGCGCGGATCGATTCCGTACGTACGGCCGCCGCACGCGCGGCGACCGTACGATCAGCGGCCAGGCCGTACGCCTTGTGCACGGCCTCGGTGATCTGGTGCTTGAGCGTGGTGACCGCCTCGGCCGCGCAGAACACCACCGCCGGGGGCACGCTGTGCAGCAGGATCAGCGACCAGTCCAGTGCGGCCCACGCCGACCAGGTGTTCATGCCGTAGGTCAGCGCCAGCGTCGTCCACTTGGTCCGGCGCACCCACGGGCCCGCCACGATCTGGTGCCGGGCGATGATCTGCTCACCGAGCAGCACGCCGACCAGGACGAACGAGACCATGGGGTCCAGCAGCCAGGCGATCCACCAGGCGATGTCGCTGTTGGTGGCGTCTTGGGCGGCAAACTGCTGGACGTTGGCGGCGGTGAACGCCAGACCCAGGATCAGCCCGGTCCAGATCAGCCGATCGACCCGGGTACGCAGCCGCTCGATGCGGTAGGCGACCACGTCGGGGTCGGTGTCGTAGGCCCGTACGGCGGCGGCCGCACGGGCGGCGGCGGCGAGCTTGTCGGCCTTGGTGCGGAACCGACCGGGCTGGGCGGTGTGCCACAGCAGCGGGTTGGGGGAGGCCATCAACTCTTCACCGCCTTGAGCTGGGATGGCAGGTGATTGGCCTCGGCGCAGAAGAAGACGATGTTGCCGCCCTGCATCTGCGGATGCTCGGCGAGGCACTGGTCGAGCATCCAGCCGAGCAGGTCAGCGCGCGTGGTCCCCGGTGCGACGGTCATGGTCCTGGTCAGGGTGAGCTGCCGAAGCCCGCCGTGAGCTGGCTTGGCGAGGGTCAGGATGACGAGCATCTCCATCACGCCACCGCCTCGGAGGACTGAGCGGCCTGGCGGGCGGCGAGGCGGCGGACCGTACGGCGCCGGTTGTAGACGATGTTCTGCCGCTCCCAGGGGGCGGTGCCGCCGCGGATGCCGTGGAACCAGGTGCGGGGCAGGTCGTGCTCCTCTCGCAGCGCGAGCTCCAGGCACTCCGCCCGCACCGGGCAGTCCCCGCAGAGTCGGCGGGCGGTGGCCTCGTACTCGGCGCGACGCGCCTTGACCGCCTCGGTCGGCTCGCCGCCGTGCGGCATGGGCTCGGGCGGGAACCAGGCGTCGGGGTCGGCGGCGCCTACGCAGGCACCGCGCTTGACCACCTGAGCGGCCAGGACGGATGTCGGCTGAGCGTGAACGCTTCGCAGAGCAGGTGCGAAGATGTGGGACATCGGGTCGGATCTCCTTCCGGTGAAGTGGGCTGACCCGTCCTCGCGGCTCCGGTGTGCCAGCACCGGGGCCGCTTTTCGTTGCTCGCTCCTCCACGGAGACCAATATGGGCTAGGCGTCTACTCGTCTAGAGGAGTTTGCCCTTTCTTTATGACTCCTCTAGACGAGTTGGTCAAGGCCTATCGCGCAGGAAGTTCGTACGAGAGCACGTAGGCGTCGGTCGACATGACGGTGTCGCACACCTCGACGGCCCGGCTGTCGGCGGCGTAGGCCGTACGGACCAGGTTGAAGACCGGGACACCGGGCGCGAGCTTCAGCGCGCGAACCTCTTCACGGAACGGCATACGCGACCGGATCTCCTCGACGAACCGGTCGAGGCGGTAACCCAGCTCCTCCAGTCGGGCGTAGATGCCGCCGGGGCCGCTGTCGGGCTGCTCGATCCGCGTGCCCTTGGCGATGTCGGCGGGCAGGTAGGAGACGGCCGTCTCGACCGGCTGTCCGTTGATCAGGTATCGGCGGGACCGCACGATCACGGGAGCGCCAGCCGCCAGGCCCAGGAGTTGGGCCACCTCCGGAGGGGCGGCCTGCTCGGTGACCTTGATGGAGTCGACGGAGGGCTTCCCGCCGGCCTCTTCGGTCTCCGCGATGAAGGCCGCCTTGCCCCGCTCACGATGGCGGCGGGCGAACCGGTCGGAGGCGAGCCGGCGGACCGGCGGCCGGGAGCGGACGAAGACGCCGCGGCCGTGCTCGGCGACGGTGAGCCCTTCGCTCTGGAGGACCTGGAGGGCGTTCCGGATGGTCATCCGAGCCACGCCGTAGTGCTGCATGAGCTGCGCTTCGGAGGGCAGCTTGTCACCCTCGTGGAGGGCTTCGCGCTCGATCGCGTCCCGGATGTGGTCGGCTATCTGGCGGAACACGGCCCGGTCGCTGTGCGCGTCCAGCTCCGGAAACGGCAGCTCCGCCACGGGCCAACTCCTCAACTCGTACATACGTGTAGCGTCGAGTCTAACGACGGCTACGTGGGAGGGACTGCTGATGGACTACGAGCACATGCACTCCGTCAGCGTGGCCGGCGTCATCATCGACGACCAGGGGAGAGCTCTCCTTATCCAGCGCCGGGACAACGGCCACTGGGAGGCGCCCGGAGGCATCCTCGAACGAGATGAGGACATCGAATCCGGCTTGATCCGCGAGGTGTGGGAAGAGACCGGTCTGGAGGTCGAGCCCGTCGCACTGACTGGCGTCTACAAGAACATGCCCCGCGGCATCGTCGCGCTGGTTTTCCGCTGCCGAGCAGTAGCCGGCGCCCTCACGGAGACCGATGAGTCCCGCGCTTTCCGCTGGGTTACCACTGATGAAGTGCGAGTCCTGGCATCAGAAGCCTTCTCCATCAGGGTGCTGGATGCGATGGACTCAGCCCATGTTCCCGCCATCCGTCAACACGACGGCAAGCATCTCTTGAACGGTGCCCGCAGTACTGTCGATATGAGTTCATAGTCAGAGGGACGGTCACCGCTTCAGGAAAGTGGCGGCCGTATGGCTGACTCATGCGGTGTGATCTGCATGAACGTCCTGAGAGCCCGTCCCCTTGAGGGATCGCCTCGCGTATGCCCCGTACCTGTGAGGCCAACTTCAGCAGCGAGTCGCATCCGGCTGCCAGGCGCGGACCATCCCCGCGAGCGCGGCGCCGACACGTTCTATCGCCTCCGTGTCACCGAGCACCCCGGACCATCTCCGCGAGCGCCGGGGCCGACGTGGGCGCTGGCCGGGGCGCAGGGACAAGCAGCGGACCATCCCTACGGGCGTGGGGAGGACCGCTAAGGAGCAAAAGGCCCGATGCCTAACACTGGCTCACCCCCACGGGCGTGGGGAGGACATGGCAGTAAGGCTTACCGCTGGGTCTCACGACGGCTCACCCCCACGGGCGTGGGGAGGACTGGTCGGGGTCTTGACGGATCTCGATGGAGTCCGGCTCACCCCCACGGGCGTGGGGAGGACTCTGAGCAGCGAGACAGGCGACTTCTACCACTCCGGCTCACCCCCACGGGCGTGGGGAGGACGGGCCCGTAGGTCCGGCCGGTCCGGGCTCACCCGGCTCACCCCCACGGGCGTGGGGAGGACCTCCACGACCTGACCCAAGGTGCTCACCATGACGGCTCACCCCCACGGGCGTGGGGAGGACACGTTCAGCGACCGCATCAGTTCGACCTGGGCCGGCTCACCCCCACGGGCGTGGGGAGGACGTGCGCCTGGAACTCGTCAATCGAATCGGCATCGGCTTACCCCCACGGGCGTGGGAAGGACCGCCACGTCGACTCGTCCACGGTGCCGGTGGCGGCTCACCCCCACGGGCGTGGGGAGGACTAAACCATTCAGTCGTTTCGCGCGTCGGGCGCCGGCTCACCCCCACGGGCGTGGGGAGGACCGGCCTGGCCACCCTGGCTGACGCCCTGGTCACGGCTCACCCCCACGGGCGTGGGGAGGACCCGAACTGCTGCTCGGCGTCCCGGCGGGCGCGCGGCTCACCCCCACGGGCGTGGGGAGGACAGTCGGAGTTCGGGGCCGGAGCCGAGGACGAGCGGCTCACCCCCACGGGCGTGGGGAGGACTTGAACGCATACGGCTTGCTGCCGAGACGCACCGGCTCACCCCCACGGGCGTGGGGAGGACACTTCGCGACCTGCGACGTTACAGCGGAGACTTCATTTTTCCAATGTCCAGATCCTGCAAGAGGTCATCCCGTCTATTGAGAAAAACTTTCATATTAGTCAATCTCTCCGGAAATGTCGGTCCGCCCCTCTACAGTGATGTCGCACTTGATGATCTAGTCGAATTCCGGTTTTTATCGACCTTGTGTTCCAAAAGTGGAGTGCTCGAATGGGTGGCTCGCCGAACGTCGACCTGATGCTATGGGGGAAGTCCCGGGGGCTTCCTGGGAGGTACCCGTTGATCTGTCACCTCCTTGACGCTGCCGCTGCGGCAGAGGCCTTGTGGGACGGCTATCTCTCGCCCGGCCTGCGTGTCTCCTTGGCTGTGGGCCTGGGAGTCGATGAGGGGCATGCACGCCAGTTAATGGCATATTGGGCAGGTATGCACGATATTGGAAAGTGCATGTCCTGCTTTCAGGTTCAGGACGAAAACGGGTCCCGTGAACTTGTTGGATACCCGGAAGTGGAAGCTGAGTCGAAAGGTCATGCCTTCGCGGCTCATGTCTGGCTAGGGAAGCTGCTGTCATCGAACGGTTACAAGGCAGGCCGGAAAACATCCCCGGCCATCCGGATCGCTCAGCTGCTGGGTGGTCATCACGGAGCCTTCTCCTCATTCAATCATCGCGAGTTCCTTGATCCTCTCGGTTCGTTGCCTGCGCTAGGAGGAGGCCGATGGGAGGAACAGCGCCAGGTCATCGCCGCTGTGGTGCATGAGCTGACGGGATACCCCGAACCGCCGCCGCAGGTGTCGGCCGCGGGTGGAGCGCTTGCCTGCGGGCTGGTGATCCTCGCGGACTGGCTGGTAAGCCAAGACGCATTCCTTCGCGCGCAGATCAATACCGGCCTGCCGGAACGCGGTGACGTTGACAGTCTCGGGCGTCACCTGGCGCGTAGCCGAGCTGCGACTGCGGGCTTGTTGAAGGAGGCGGGGCTCGGTCGGCTGACGTTCAAGCCGGGCGGGTTCAGCGATGATTTCCCGTTCCAGCCGAACGGCCTGCAGCGTTCCATCAGTGAACGGCTGCCTGCTCTCATCAGCGGCGAGCCGGGGCTACTGCTGATCATGGCGCCGATGGGGGAGGGCAAGACCGAGGCCGCGCTGCACGGGGGACGGCTGATGGGTGAGGCAGCAGGAATGCCGGGCTACTTCGTCGGGCTTCCGACGATGGCCACCTCGGACCAGATGTTGAGACGCGTCGACGACTTCCGCAGGCGCCGTGTCGAGGGGGCCGACTCGCTGACGCTGCTGCATGGCATGGCCTGGCTGAACGCGGCGTATTCCCCCGAGGGCGATGCGGTCGGCGTCCTGACGCGTGACCCCATGGCGAGCCGGTGGCTGCGGGGCAGCAAACGCGGTCTGCTCGCCAACCTCGCGGTGGGAACGATCGACCAGGCGCTGCTGGCCGTCCTGCGGGGGCGGCACAACGTGCTACGGATGCTGGGCCTGGTCGGGAAAGTCCTGGTCATCGATGAGGTGCACGCCTACGACGCCTACATGCAGGGCCTGCTCAAGGTGCTCCTGGAGTGGCTGGGTGCATTGAAGGTGCCGGTCGTGCTGCTGTCGGCGACCCTGCCGGTGGCGGTCGGGCGACGCCTGGCTGAGGCATACCTCGCAGGTGCGGGTTGCCGCGATCGCCAGGTCCCTGAAGCGGTCTATCCCGGGTGGATCTACGTGAGCCCGCAGCTTGCTGAGGCCGTACCGGTGGAGAGCAGGAACCGGTCCCTGTACGTGGAGACCCGACGCGTCCCGATCGACTCGGACGGGCGCCCTGACCGGTCCGCAGCCCTTCGCGAAGTCCTCGGCCCATTGGTCCGTGATGGAGGCTGCGTGGCGGTCATCTGCAATACCGTTGCCGAGGCCCAGCGCACCTACCTGGCATTGCGGGAGTGGACCCAGCAACCGGAATCACAGGGCGCGGACGCCCCGGTGATCAGGTTGCTGCACTCGCGGTTCGAGGCGCACCGCCGTGAGGAGATCACTCAGGAGATGGTCGGGTGGTTCGGCAAGGACGCCGGCGACCGTCGGCCCCGAGCGGCGATCCTGGTGGCGACGCAGGTGATCGAGCAGTCCTTGGACCTGGACTTCGACGTCATGGTCAGCGACCTGGCCCCGATCGCTCTGCTGCTGCAGCGTGCGGGCCGCTGCCATCGGCACACGTTGCATGATCCCGTACGGCCTGCTTGGGCGAAGGACATGCGACTGGTGGTGCTGACGCCCGTTGATGCGCAAGGCACCCTGGACGTGCCGCGAGCCTGGCCTTTCGTCTATCCGAAGGCACTGCTGCACCGTACCCATGATGCGCTGGCGAACCTCCCCGGTGACGTGGTGGCCATTCCCGACGCCGTCCAGGGGTTGGTCGATCAGGTGTACGACGAGAGCTTCGGTAACGAGATTTCGCCGATCACCGATGACGACGTGGAACGGCTGGCCGATGAACAGACCAAGGACCTGTATGCGCAGATGGCTGCCATTCCGGCGCCTGGGCGAATCGATGATCTGAGCCAGCTCAGCGGAGACGACTTCGTGAACGAGTTCTCGACCCGATTGGGTGCCGACTCCGGACGGGTCGTCTGCTGCACCCCCGACACGGGCGGCCGTCTCATGCTCGGCGGTGAGGAACTTCCCGTCGCCGAGGCCGGAGGCAGGGACGGCAGGAAATGGTTCACCAAGGAGCAGGTCCGCCTGGTGATGAGCAACACGGTCCCGGTTCCGGGGACGTGGTTGCGCCGCCTGTCGTCCGACAACACAGCACCGCCGACGTGGGCGGACAATCCGCATCTCAGTGATCTCGTGGTGATCCGGGTGTCTGATGAACACGGCTCCGGGCGGCTCGGCGACCGGGAGGTGTGGCTGTCGAAGGAACTGGGCCTATCGGAATTTCCCGCTACGGCCGACTGACTAGTCGTGGACGCGCATGAGGAAGGGGTGCGATGACGTATGACCTGGTGACTCGTGACTGGTTACCCGTCCGAGCAGGTGAAGCCCGTCGAAGTGCGGGGTTGCGGCAACTGTTCGAGCAGGCGCATGAGCTGACCGATATCGAGGCCTCGCCGCCTCCGGGCGCGTCCGGTCTGTGGCGGGTGCTCACGGTGATCGCTGCGCGGATAACCGGCCTGGATGACGTGACGCTGAGCCCCGAGAGGTGGGGCGATCTCCAAGCGGAGATCCTGGAGCGTGGACGGTTCGATCGGGAGACGGTGGAGGAGTACTTCGCCCGGTATGCCGACCGTTTCGATCTCTTCGATGCGCGGCGACCGTGGCTGCAGGACCCGCGGCTGCGGGAGCAGTGCAAGACCAGCTCAGGTGTGAACAAGCTCGTCGTGTTCCGGCCGGCCGGAAACAACCAGGTCTGGTTCAACCACGCGACCGCCCTGGAGCCGCACCCGCTCCCCGCCGAGGAGGCGGTCTTTCACCTACTGACGCAGCTGTACTACGGCCCGTCCGGCCAGTGCACGCCGAGGGTGGTCGAGGGGACCTCCGGCGGCAACAGCAAGGCCGGGCCGCTGCGCAGGACCATCTCGTTCCACCCGCTGGGGCGCAACGTCTTCGAGTCGCTGGTCGCCGGAATTCCTCCGGCCTACCGATACGACACCGGTGGAGTCGATCTCGCTCCGTGGGAGGCCGACGATCTGCCCGACTCGCTGGGGGTGCCACCGCGGCCCAGCGGTCTGGGCGGGGTGCTGACCGGCCGTTTCCAGCATGCGGTGTTGCTGGAGCGTTCCGACAGCGGTGAATCGGTCGTCGACGCCTGGATCACCTGGGCCTGGCGCGACAAGGAGCTTCCGGCTGAGGATCCGTACCTGGTCTACCAGCAGAACAAGGACGGCGACTTCTACGCCCGCCAGGCCGATGCCAGCCGGGCGCTGTGGCGGGACTTCGACGCACTGCTACTGGAAGACGCCGGTGACGACCATCGCCGCCGGCCCGCCGTACTGGCCGCGGTCGAGGACCTGTGCGGGCTGTTGCTGCCGGTGCTGCGGGTACGGGCCTTCGGCTTCGACCAGGACGGCCAGACCCGGGACAAGGAATGGACCGTCGGGGTGACGCCGGCGCTGCTGGCGCTGGCCAACGAGACGCAGGTGGCATTGGCGATCAGCGACATGCGGCAGGCGGCCGAGAAAGTGGAGCGGCACCTGCGGTGGGCGTTACGCGACGCCTGGATCGCGATCAACGATCCGTCCAACGGGGACGGAAAGCCTCAACGCAAGGACGTCTCCGAAGGCCCCTGGCCGGCGCAGGGGTCATTCCGCTACTGGGCGCGTGCCGAGCGGATCTTCTGGCGGCGGGTGCGTGAACGCGGTTTCGATCACGCAGCGGGTGACTTCCTGCAGCTGGCGCTGGACGTCTACGACGAGGTGACCGACAGTGCGGGAGCCCTGCCGCGGGCCAAACGGGCCGTGGAGCTCAAGCGAGGACTGATCTTCGCGGTCGGGGCGTCCCGAGGCAAGGCGACCACGAGGAGTAAAACGAAGGAGCCGGTGTGAGCGTGATCCCGTCGATCAGTACGGCCGACAAGTATGTGAACCACCTCGACAAGGTGGTCCGTCGCGATCCGGGGCGCCGCTCGGGCCTGCGTAGAGGGCTGGGGCGGCCGGTGGACGACGCCATGGTGCGCAAGGCTCACGCCGTCGTCGTGCCCTGGCTGCCGGTCCGACCCGGCCCGGCAGTCGAAAGCGCCTACTACTCGGTGGCGGCGTTGATCGCCGCCCAGCCCTCCAGACGATCGGAAGAAGAACCAGAGGCCGAGCCCGCCGTATCGGCGCAGGCGGCCGACGCTCAAGAAGAGCCGAAACGGGCCACCACCAGCATCGGTGGCACGCTGGGCCTGGCCGTACGGGATGGCAAGCTCAACCCGACCACGGTGGAGGAGCGCCTGCACCTGCTGTGCCGACAGGATCTGGCAGGGCTGCACCGTCACCTGCCCGGCCTGGTCCGCCAACTGGCGGCGAAGGAGATCACGCCCGACTGGGGCCGGCTCCTGGTCGATCTCAGCTCCTGGGGGCACGGGCGCGACCGAGTGACCAAACGGTGGCTTCAGGACTTCTACCGCGCCATGAACAGTACGACCCATGACAACGGCTCAGAAAGCGAGGACCAGTGACCACCCCCCGATACCTCGACGTGCACGTGCTGCAGACCGTGCCCTTCGCCAACCTCAACCGCGATGACCTGGGGTCGCCCAAGAGCCTGGTGTACGGCGGAGCCACCCGGACCCGCGTCTCCAGCCAGTGCTGGAAGCGCGCCGTCCGCCTGGACGTCGAGCGGGCCATCGGCAACCCGGCGGTGCGGACCCGGCGGGTCCCGGCCGAGGTGGCCGCCCGGCTTCAGGAACGCGGCTGGAGCGAGGAGGCCGCGCTGGCCGCGGGAGCGCAGGTCGCCCTGTCGGCGAACAAGAAGGAAGGGCTCAAACTCGAAGACAAGGGCGGTACTTCGGTGCTGCTGTACCTGCCCAAGGCCGCGCTCGACGCCTTGGCCGACCTGGCCGAGGAGCACCGAGAGGCGATCGAGCAGACCGTGGGCGTCAAGAAGCCCAAGCCGGTCCTGCCCGTCGAGCGGGTGGCCGCTGTGCTGTCGGAGCGGAACGGCGTCATCAACCTGTTCGGCCGGATGCTGGCCGAACTGCCCGGGGCCGGTGTCGACGGTGTCGTCCAGGTGGCGCACGCGTTCACCACGCACGAGGTAGCCCCGGAGATCGACTTCTTCACAGCGGTCGACGACTGCCTGCCTGAGGACGCGGTCGGCAGTGGCCATATGAACAGCGCCGAGTTCAGCGCGGGAGTGTTCTACCGGTACGCCAGCCTTGACCTGGCCGGCCTCCTGACCAACCTGGGCGGCGATGAGGTGATGGCACGAGAGCTCACTGGCGAGTTTCTGCGGGCCTTCGTTTCCTCGCTGCCGACAGGTAAGCAGACCGCCTCTGCCGCCAATACGCTGCCTGATCTGGTGCACATTGCGGTGCGCGCCGATCGGCCGATCTCCTTCGCGGCGGCTTTCGAGGCCCCGGTCCGTCCGGAGCACGGAATCGCCGGCCCTTCCCGTCGACAGCTGGCCCACCACGCGGGACGGCTGGAGAAACTGTGGGGCACCACCGGCGTCATCCACCGCAAGTACGCGTGCATCGAGGACAAGCCGCTGGACGGCCTGGGGGAGCAGGTGGACTCCTTCGCCGAGCTGATCGACGGTGCGGTAACGGCCGCCCACCGGGAGACCTCGGCATGAGCGGTCTGGTGCTGCGGCTGGCCGCTCCGCTGCAGTCCTGGGGTGAGCACAGCGTCTTCACCCAGCGCGACAGCCTGCGCTTCCCGACTCGCTCAGGCCTCATCGGCCTGCTCGCCTCCGCCGAGGGAGTAGGGAGGGGCCGTTCCCTTGAGGCCTATGAGGCGTTGCGCTTCACCGTCCGCATCGACCGCCCCGGCGTGCAGATGATCGACTTCCACACCATCGGGGGCGGACTGCCCCGCGGAGTTCCGCGGCCGGACGGCACGCAGCGGCCTCGCGACACGGCGACGGTAGTCACCAGACGCCAGTACTTGTCGGATGCGGTGTTCACCGTCGCGGTCGAAGGTCCCGAGCAGCGCCTGGACGAGCTCGTCCAGGCGCTCCGCCAGCCTCATTGGCAGCCCTACCTCGGACGGCGTTCCTGCCCGCCGGACCAGCCGCTGCTGTTGAGCCGGGTCGACGATCCGGTGATCCACCTTGAGACCAGGGTGCCGCTCGCCCGCCGGCTCCGGGAGAAGGAGGAGCCCACGGCGGAGTTCGTCGTCGAAGGCGCCACGGATGCCGCCGACGCGGTCGCCGAGCTGGCTGACGTTCCCGAGAGTTTCAACCGCTACGACCGCCGCTACCGCATCCGGACGGTCAGCATCACCACCCGGACGCTGCCCAGAGAGCTGTGCCGTACCGGAGAAGCGTTCTGGGACAGCCTCATCGCCTACATCGAGGGGGAGTCGTGACCGCCTGGTTGGTTCGGATCCTGCCTGACCTGCGGCGACGAGATGTCAACAACGACCTGGCCGACCCCGACCGGCTCCATAAGCGGATGATGATGCTGATGCCCGACGAGATGGGCGAGCGGGCCAGAGCCCAGACCGGGGTGCTGTTCCGGGTGGAGGACACCCGCAGCGGCCTGCAGATCCTGGTTCAAAGCAGTATGAAGCCGGACCTCTCCCGGTTGCCCGACGGCTATGGGGAGATCGCTCTACGCGAGCTCAACGGGTTGTTGTCGCGGCTCCAACCAGGTGTTCTGGTGCATTACCGCATCATCGCCAACCCCTCCAAGCGACTGGGCAAGAATGCCGGACCCAAAGCAGGGAAGATCGAGGCTCTGCGGGGTGCCGCGGCAGAGGAATGGTGGGTGACTCGTGCCGCCGCCAACGGACTGGCCGTCGCCGCTGTGTCCTCGCAGTCGCAGCAGGACATCCGGGCCAAGGGCACGGTCCGGCACGCCGCTGTGCGCTTCGACGGCAGCGCGACGGTGACCGACTCCGACACCTTGCGCGCGGCCGTGCTCCAGGGCGTCGGCCGAGGGAAGACCTACGGGTGCGGACTCCTCAGCCTCGCGTTGGCACAACGATGACCACTGCCGCCCGGCGTAAACTCGCCGCTCCCACCCTGGCGATGCTGCCTCGCATCTCGGACTCGCTGTCGTTCCTGTACACCGAGGCGGTCCGGATCGTCCAGGACGACACCGGTGTCTGCGCACAGGTCGAGTCCTCCCGCGGAACCGACCGCGTCTACATCCCGACCGCAGCGCTGGCGTGCATACTTCTCGGGCCCGGCACGTCGATCACCCAGCCGGCCATGGCCACGATCGCCCGGCACGGCACCTCGCTGGTGTGCGTCGGGGCCGGCGGAGTACGGAGCTACTCCGGGATCATGCCCGCCTCGCTGACCACGGCATGGCTGGAGAAACAGGTCCGGGCCTGGGCGGATGACGACAGCCGCCTGGAGGTTGCGGTTCGGATGTATGAGGCGCGCTTCGGCTCGGCGTCCACCCCGGCCAGGGTGTCGCTCGCCCAGCTCCGCGGCATGGAAGGGCAGCGCGTCAAAGCGTTGTACCGGCTACTTGCGACGAAGTACGGGATCAAGCGCTTCAAACGCAACTACGACCCGGATGCCTGGGACGAGCAGGACCCCGTCAACAAGGCACTGTCCGGCGCCAACTCCTGCATGTACGGCGTCGTCCATGCAGCGGTCCTGGCGCTCGGCTGCTCTCCGGCGCTGGGATTCGTCCACAGCGGCACCCAGATGGCCTTCGTCTACGATGTCGCCGACCTGTACAAGGCTCGGATCACCATTCCGTTGGCCTTCTCCCTGCACGCCTCCGAAGATCCCGAACGGGAGGCCCGGAGACGCCTCCGGGAAGACTTCAGGGCGTTCAAGCTCATGCCACAGATCGTCGCCGACATCCAGACACTCATCGATCCCATCGCCGAAAAAGCTTCGACGGTCGAGCGGAGCAGTGATCTCGTGCACCTATGGGACCCCCAGGCGGGCGCGCTTGCCGCAGGTGTGAACTATGGGTCCGAGACCCTCGACTTTTCCCTGGAGTAGCCGATGGCTTCGATGGTTGTCATCTCCACAACCGCGATTCCCGACCACGTCGGAGGAGCCCTCTCCCGCTGGCTCATCGAGCCCTGCCCCGGGCTCTTCGTGGGCACCGTATCCGCTCGGGTTCGAGACGAACTCTGGTCGGCGGTCAGCGCAAGCGTGGGTGAGGGTTTGGCGGTTCTCGTCCATCCGGCGGACACCGAACAGGGATTCGCGATCCGTACGGCAGGCCAACGCCGACGCCATGTGATCGACTTCGACGGCCTGCAGTTGATTAGGTTCACTGCTGACGGCCTGAACGGTGCGTCTCGCTCGTCAGAAACTCCAAGTGCGATTGTGAAATAGCAGGTCGGTAAGTGTCCTCCCCACGCCCGTGGGGGTGAGCCGAGATCCTCGTCACGGTTTTTGAGAGCCTGCACGTCCTCCCCACGCCCGTGGGGGTGAGCCGGTCCGCGACAGCGCGCCCATCATCCCCGACTGGTCCTCCCCACGCCCGTGGGGGTGAGCCACAGGCCCCCGCCCTCCCCTCAGGGAGAGCGGGGTCCTCCCCACGCCCGTGGGGGTGAGCCGAAACCTTGAACCCGCATACCGGCGATCCAGCCGTCCTCCCCACGCCCGTGGGGGTGAGCCGGCCCTCGGTGGTCCCGGCCGGCGCGCGGTGGCGTCCTCCCCACGCCCGTGGGGGTGAGCCGAACGACGACTCGGGGTTGTCGAGGCTATCGAAGTCCTCCCCACGCCCGTGGGGGTGAGCCGGCTTTCTTGTCCCTGCTGATGTCCGGCAAGCGGTCCTCCCCACGCCCGTGGGGGTGAGCCGGTCAAGAAGCGCGACTTCCCCGCCCCTGCTGTGTCCTCCCCACGCCCGTGGGGGTGAGCCGCGGGGCAGGTCGTTGCCGCCCTCACTGCGAACGTCCTCCCCACGCCCGTGGGGGTGAGCCGGATGTGATGACGTCCCGCTTCTGCGTCAGATCGTCCTCCCCACGCCCGTGGGGGTGAGCCGGTCGCCGAGGCCGCCCGGCTCTACGCCCTGAGGTCCTCCCCACGCCCGTGGGGGTGAGCCGAACCCGATCCCCTGGCCCGGCGCCTCCCGGCCGTCCTCCCCACGCCCGTGGGGGTGAGCCGGCGGTCAAACCGGCGACGACGCCTTCTTTGACGTCCTCCCCACGCCCGTGGGGGTGAGCCGATGCTCAGTACGAACCCGGCCGCGAGGGCCACGTCCTCCCCACGCCCGTGGGGGTGAGCCGCCGACGCCTACGTGCGCACGCTCTCCGCCCACGTCCTCCCCACGCCCGTGGGGGTGAGCCGACGGTGGCTCGATGGGGCCGGGAAGGGCTGATGTCCTCCCCACGCCCGTGGGGGTGAGCCGGCCGCCCAAGTGCTGCAGGCGCAGGGCATCCGTCCTCCCCACGCCCGTGGGGGTGAGCCGCCCTCGGCGAGGTCGGACCACTCCAGCGCGGAGTCCTCCCCACGCCCGTGGGGGTGAGCCGGACGGGTATCGACTGCGCCATCTACTGAGGGCGTCCTCCCCACGCCCGTGGGGGGTGAGCCGGCCGCGTACACCTCCGTGAGCGTGGCGGCCGAGTCCTCCCCACGCCCGTGGGGGTGAGCCGCCGCCCAGCAGCGGTGGGAACGACGCCAACGCGTCCTCCCCACGCCCGTGGGGGTGAGCCGGGGTCGGCCCAGGAGTCGGCGCCGCCGGGCAGTCCTCCCCACGCCCGTGGGGGTGAGCCGGCCGACGTGCGTACGAGCCGCGGTCCTGAGGGGTCCTCCCCACGCCCGTGGGGGTGAGCCGACGTACGCCTGAAAGCGCTGCTCGTCCAGCTCGTCCTCCCCACGCCCGTGGGGGTGAGCCGTTCCCCAGGTAGTTCGCCTGGTGGCTCATGTTGTCCTCCCCACGCCCGTGGGGGTGAGCCGAACAGGATGTTGGAGCCGGCCATGTCCGGACCGTCCTCCCCACGCCCGTGGGGGTGAGCCGGTCTGCACCGAGATGGCCGACCGATTCGTCAAGTCCTCCCCACGCCCGTGGGGGTGAGCCGACCGAGGCGGCCCTATTGCAGCTCGGCGCCAGGTCCTCCCCACGCCCGTGGGGGTGAGCCGGCGACGGAGCTGTCTGGGCGCATCCGGGAGAAGTCCTCCCCACGCCCGTGGGGGTGAGCCGAAGAGCAGCACCGCGCCGCGCGGCCCCACCCGTCCTCCCCACGCCCGTGGGGGTGAGCCGCCGGGTGCCACGCTCCCGGCGCGGCCGGGCGAGTCCTCCCCACGCCCGTGGGGGTGAGCCGGTGGAGCGGGAGATGCTGAGTTCGGTGCAGAAGTCCTCCCCACGCCCGTGGGGGTGAGCCGTACAGGTGCAGTCCGCCGCGGCGGGTGCGGACGTCCTCCCCACGCCCGTGGGGGTGAGCCGTCCGCCGGGCGGATGACAGCGGCCACGTCGTCGTCCTCCCCACGCCCGTGGGGGTGAGCCGCAGAACTCCGGCGAGGATGTCGCCTGGAACACGTCCTCCTGTCAACGACGCTCGAACTCTGACCCCCTACCGACGACTGAAAGTTGACCCCCTGACGCTGATGTTGGTCACGGATTGTCGCTAATGGTCGTTGCCGGATTCGGCCGCAGGAATCCTGCCCAGATCACGGTTCTTCAGCCGGTAACTGTCTCCCTTCAAGCTGATGACCTCGGCGTGATGGACGAGACGGTCGATCATCGCCGCGGCCACCACATCGTCGCCGAACACCTCACCCCAGCGCCCGAACGGCTTGTTGCTGGTGACGATCAGCGACGCCCGCTCGTAACGGCTGGACACCAGCTGGAAGAACAGGTTCGCCGCCTCGGCCTCGAACGGGATGTAGCCCACCTCATCGACGATCAACACCGGGATGCGGGAGAGCTTGACCAACTCGTCCTGCAACCGGCCGCCGGCATGTGCCTCGGCCAGGCGGGCGACCCATTCGGCCGCGGTGGCGAACGCGACCCGGTGACCAGCCTGACAGGCCCGGATGCCCAGCCCGATCGACAGGTGCGTCTTGCCGGTGCCGGGCGGGCCGAGAAACACCACGTTCTCTCTGCCCACCACGAAGTCCAACGTGCCCAGATGAGCGATGACCTCGCGCTTGAGAGAGCGCTGATGATCGAAATCGAAGTCCTCCAGCGCCTTGCGCGCCGGGAAACGCGCCGCGCGGATGCGAGCCTCACCGCCGTGCGATTCGCGGGCGGCGACCTCACGCTGCAGGCAGGCGGCCAGGAACTCCTCATGGCTCCAGGACTCGGCCCGGGCGCGTTCGGCCAGGCGCTCCACCGCCGCCGCCAGCGACGGCGCCTTCAGCACCCGGGTCAGATAGGCCAGCTCAGCGGCGACGTTGCGCGAGCCGGTCGCAGCAGCGGCCATCAGGCCACCCCCTCGATGCCCAGCAGCGTGTCGTAGTCACTGAGCCGCCGCTGCTCGACCTCCAGCTCGGCCGCGGGCCGAGCGGCCTGGTTGACCGAGCGGCGCATCGCCGCCGCCGCGGCGGCGTGACCGGCATCAGTGATCGTCTGGTGGGCGGCCCAGCACCGCTCATGCCGGGCCACCAGACGACCGCCGCAGGTCACGACCACCTGCTCCAGGTCGGCGGCGACCTCGACCAGCCGGCCAATGACCGACGGGTGGACCGAGTAGTCGTTGGAGGCGATGCGCACGTAGTGGTCGCGGGCCAGCCGGGTCGAGCTGCGCCAGCCGGTCACCGGGGCGACCGGCGGCAACGTGACCATCGCGGTCCGGTCGGCGTCGAGGCGGTCGATCGGCCGGCACTCGATGCGCCGGTGATGACGCGCGTTGGCGCGATTCAGCCAGTCGGTCAGCTGGGCGTTGAAGTCGTGCGGGCCGGCGAAGGAGCGCCCCGGCAGGAACGAGGTCTCCAGATAGCCGTTGGCCCGTTCGACCAGGCCCTTTGCCTCGGGATCGGCCGGTCGGCACTGGTGGATGGCCACGCCCAGCGTTCCGCGGAACGCGCTGGCCTCGGTGGTCAGTTGCGGTCGGCCCGCCTTCCACTGCCCGATCGCGCTCTCGTTGTCCCACACCAGCGTCTTGGGCACCGCACCCAGAGCGGTCAGCAGGGCCCACATCCCGGCGAACAGGTCCCCGGCCGCGCGTGAGGGCAGCATGCGGGCCATCAGCCAGCGCGAGTAGCCGCTGACCATGACCAGCACCGGCAGGATCGCCGTCTGTCCGGCGCCCACCGGGATCCGCACCGGCGGGAACCACAGGTCGCACTGGGCCAGTTGCCCGGGCTGATACGTCGTGCGCGAGGCCGGGTCGGCGGGTTTGTAGTGCGGCCGCAGCAATTGGATGCGGTCCTTGAGCACGGTCAGGGAGTTCTGCCAGCCGATCCGCTCGGCGATCACGGTGGCCGGCATGTCCGGGAACTCCTCCAGCAGTTTGCGGATCTGCGGCTCGGCCGCGTCTGCGATCGATCCCTTGCTCGCCCGCCGGTACTTCGGCGGTTCTGTGGCCGCCAGCGCGCGCTTGACGGTGTTCTTCGAGATGCCCATCCGCCGAGCGATCGCCTTGATCGGCATGTTCTCGGCCCGGTGCAACCGGCGGGTCTCCGCCCAGTCCTCCACCTTGATCACCCTCCACGATGACAGCGGAGGGGTCAGATTTCGGCCGTCGCCTGAGAGTCAGTTTTCACGCGTCGTCGACACCTCCCCACGCTCGTGGGGGTGAGCCGAGCTGCGAGGTCTGCGGCAGCACGACGGCGATGTCCTCCCCACGCCCGTGGGGGTGAGCCGTCCTTGGCCCGTTCGACGGGCCGGGACTCGAAGTCCTCCCCACGCTCGTGGGGGCGAGCTGATCGACCGTGACCTCTCCCAGCCGCGCGAGCAGTCGTCCCTACGCTCGTGGGGATGATCTCTGCGCCGCCTCTATCATTCGGGTGACAGTAGGTGATCCCAGTGATCCAAAACATGCGGCGCGAGCCATATGCGGGCCAAGAACCCGAGGAGCCGGGAGAAATTGCAGATCATGGCTTGATCGGGGAGGGGCCTCCGGAGCCGGGAGCGCAAGTTCGAATCTTGCAGGGGGCACGCATAGTGCGTTAAGGCGGGACAAGCCAATGCTTGTCCCGCTTTTTAGCGTTTGAGTTTCGGTCGGGTGGTTCGACCTGAAGGTCTGCAGAAGCGATCATCGTGATGGCTGCCGGAGGTTACGCTTGGCGCCGTGGCGGAGTTGAGTGAGGCGCAGTCGGACGCGCTGGTCGAGCAGGCCACCGTTGACGCCTACGACGACGATGAGTGGCTCTCCGGGTTCCACGTCATGATCGAGGACAATCTGGCGATGCCGTTCCGGACGACCGTCTTGGGCGTCGAGGTCACGGTCAAAGGGGTCGAGCTGCGGGCGGGGAGCGGGATCGTTGCGATCTGTGTCCGGGGACGGCACCGTCAGGCGATCGGCATCCTCGACCTTCCGCTGCCGGATCCACCGCCCGAAGGTTCCGAGTGGATCGAGGCATACCGGTAAGGGGTCCCTGACGGTGAGCGAGTACCAGCCCTACGAGATCCTCGCGGCGGACCGCCCGCTGGATGCCCGGCAGCAGGCCGAGGTCCGCGCGTCCTCGACCCGGGCCGCGATCACCGCCATCAGCTGATGTACATCTGATACATTCATGACATGAGCGAGCCGGTGATCGAGTCCATGGCAGATGTCCGTAGCCACCTGGCGGATGTTATCGATAGAGCTCGTCGGGATGAGACCCCGACAATCATCACTCGACGCGGCAAGCAAGAGGCGGTGGTGATCGACATCCACGAGTACCAGCGTCTGCGTCACATCGCAGAGCAGGTCGAAGAGTCCTGGCTCAATCAGCTGGCTGACGAAGCGGAGTCCGAAGGCACGGCGGGATCCGTCTCTCTCGAGGAGATGGCCGCTCTGCTCCGCGCCCAGCAGGCTTGATCTCCTTGGGATACATCACGCGGTTCACTCCGCACGCCCAACGGGACATGCTCAAGATTCCTCGCCCGGACGCCCTGCGGATTCTGTACCGCCTCGCCGAACTGCAGAAGGCGATGGACAGCGGGGACACCGCCGCTTTCGACACCAAGGCTCTTCAAGGACATGACGCCCGGTGGCGGCTCCGGGTGGGGGACTATCGTGTCGTATACACGATCGAGGACGGCCAACTGATCGTGTGGGTCCTGGCCGTCGGCAATCGCCGTGACATCTACCGCAGCCTGTAGACCTCGGTGCGGGACCAGGCGCCCTCTTGGCGCCCTGCAGCGTCTCGCGCTTGAGCGTGGCATTGAACGCCTCCGCGGCGGCGTTGTCCGCACTGGAGCCGACCGCGCCCATCGACCGGCGCACCCCCAGCTCGGCGCACACGGCAGCGAAGGCGGCCGAGGCGTACTGCGCCCGTGATCGGCATGGAAGACCGCCCCGGCCAGGGTGCCGCCCCGGGTGGCGGCCGCGGTCCGCAGCGCGTCGATCACCAGCTCGGTGCGCATATGGTCGGCGATCGACCAGCCCGCCAGGCGACGCGAGTGCAGATCGATCACCGTCGCCAGATAGAGGAACCGGCCGTCGCCGGTCGGCAGGTAGGTGATGTCGCCGACGTAGCGGGTGTTCGGCGCGGACGCGGTGAAGTCACGCTCCAGCAGGTCGGGCACCGCCTGCCCGGCCGGTTCGGGCACCGTGGTGCGGACCTTCCTGCGCAGGTGTACCCCGACGACACCGTGCGCGCGCATCACCCGCGCCACCCGCTTGCGGTTGACCGCCTCGCCCGCATCCCGCAGCTCAGCGGTGATGCGCGGGCTGCCGTAGGTGCCGTCGAACGCGGCGTGGATCTTCTTGATCCGGTGCGCGAGGTCGGCGTCGGCCGCCGCTCGCGCGGCCCGGAGCGGGGCGGCGGCCCGCCACCGGTAGAAGCCCGAGCGGGAGACCTCCAGCACCCGGCACAGCCGCTTGACGCCGAAGGCGCTCGCGTGGTCGGCGACGAACTGGAAGCGGCTCACCAGTTGGTCTCGCCCGCGAAATACTCGGCCGCCCGGCGCAGGATGTCGCGCTCGGTCTTCAGCTCCCGAATCCGGGCCTGAAGCTGCTTGTTCTCCTGCTCAAGCGCGACCTCGGCAGCTGCCGGCCGGGCCGGTGCCGCCGCGGTCGGAGTGGTACCGGCCGCGCGTGCCTGCTGTACCCACAGACGCAGCGTCTCGCGGTTGACGCCCAGGTCCTCGGCCACCGATGCGTAGGTCCGGGCCGGGTCCGACAGGTACAGCGCGACGGCGTCGGCCTTGAACTCGGCCGAGTAGGCCTTCATGGCCATGCAGAACTCCTTGGTCTCCAGATCTCCATGATCCGGCACTCAAGGTGTCCACACTTCAGGGCGAGGACCCCACGCTGGTTGGGACGGCCACGTCTTCGGTGACTTTCTGAACACGCTGGCGCTTGGTCTGGTAGGTCTTGCTCACGGTCCCGGTCTCCTTGCTCGGAGTGATTTGGCGATTGCCCGAGACCTACCACCAGGTAGGCCCCGAGGCGGGGACCGCCACTTCAAGTTCTACGAGCTACGGGACAACCTCCCCCTCAGACGATGCCGCCTCGGCGCCACGATGCACCGCCGGCCCCTCTTCCGGCCCTCGCACGCGGATCGGTGAGCGACTCAGTTCCGATGCGTGGGCAATTCTGGGCGTTCGTCGGTCCAGCCGATTGCCCGGAACGAGGTGGAGAGACGCAGCTCCGCCTGCCGCCCGTTCGCGAGCTTGGTTGTGTTCGTCCTCACCTCGGCAAGAAGCAGGCCGGTGCTGGGGTCGACCACGAGCTGAACCTTGGAGAACAGGCCCGGCTCTATCTCCTCCTGATAGGTGAGCGTCTGCCCGCGCCGGCCCAGCGGATCGGTCATCTCCCCCTCGGCCCGTATGCCGGGCAGGGAGGCAAGGATCCGGTACGCGGATGCGTGAACCTCGGGCGAGGCCGGCAGACCACTGATGATGTCCACACAGTCCCGCAGAAGGATGTACGCCCTCGCCTCCTCTACGTCCATCATGGATCCGGTCAGCTCCAGCCGGCCGATGCGCTCTTCTAGGTAGCTCCGGAGCGCCTCGGGCTCGCCCGGGATTGCGCGCACTTCCTTCCAGGTCAACGATTTCCCTGCCAGGTCACCGGCCGAGCCCTTCCACTTGCCGTAAAGCCGTTCGGCGGTTCGCTCACCTGCCGCCGCCTTCAGCGGCTTGAACGGGACGGAGAACAGGTTTTCCGTCTTCATGTTCTTGGGGTATCGCCAGCTGGTGGGCGCCCCCGCAGCCCGCCAGGCCGCCTCGTCCTGCGGGGTCGCGGGCTTGACGCCGAGATCCTGCCAGATGCGCCAGTACTGCAGATCCGGCCGCTTCGCCCGCCACGTCTCAAGGGACCGGCTGCGCTCGAGCACATAGCTGCGCGTGGGGTCGGTCAACATCCACTGGCTGACGGTCGCGGTGCGCCAGTAGTCGCCGCTCGCAGGGGCCTTCTCCGCGGCGACGGCAGCGGCGAGCAGGATCTGCCGGGCGGTCGGTCCGGCCGTCGCGGACACCGACGTGCCGGGCTGAGGCGCGACAGAGATCGTGTTGTCGGACAGCATCGCAGGGGCGACGACCGCTACCGCGGCGGCGGCCGCGACCAGGCCGAGCAGAGCGCGGCCAGGAGAGAGCAGGAGCCGCCGCCGTGCCGGAACACGCTCCGGCGAGGCGGTCTGCGTCAGCAGCGCGTCCGCTCCCGCCGAGACCGTGGACGGCCGCGTGGTCGCGGCGGCGATGATCCGGTCGAGCCGTTCCGGATCGTCCACCGGCTTGAGCGAGGCGGGACGAGTGGCAGAGAGCGACTTCATCACGTCGGTCTTCTTCACCGGGTTGACTCCTTTGCAGATTCCAGCGATTCGGAGGAGAACACGGCGCCGGTGATCGCGTCGGTCTCTGCGGCCATCGCACGCTTCAGCCTGCGCCGGGCGCGATGCAACCGGACAAAGTACGTGGCGGTGGAGCAGCCGACGACCTTCGCCGCGTCCACGGCTCGCAGCCCATGCCAGGCGACCAGCGTGAGCAGTTCACGATCTTCATCGGAGAGCGCAGCGAGCCCCCGCAAAATTGCTGCCCTCTCGGTCACCGACTCGGCGACATCACGCGCCGTCAGCTCCGTGGCCGAGCCCCAAGCCGACAGCTCGTCCTCCAGCGACTGACGCCGAGCCTCTGCTCGGTAGGACTCGCGCAGTACGTTGCGGGCAACGCCGAGCAGCCATGGGAGCGCCTCATCCGGCACGTCGTCGATCCGCCGCCACGCGACGCAGAATGTCTCACTCGCCACCTCCTCCGCGAGCTGCCGCCCCGCACGGCTGACCGCGTACGCGTACACGCTCGAATAGCAAGAGCTGTACAAGACGGTGAACCGGTCCCGGGGACCAGGTTCGATCATGCGCCCCCCTTCCCTTAATGCGCCACTAACAGGGAAGTGAGCGAACCGCGCTATTTCTTACAGCCTGAGGGGATCCTGTGCGCCAGCGGGCGGCGGGATCACGTCCTGATTGCCAGCGTGCAGGTGCTTCGCCAGGGACTCGAACGTGGCGGACCAGTGAGGCGACTGAGGTGTGCCCGGGGCAGGCCGGCAGTGCGAGTTGGTCTGTGCCGACCCTGATGCCCTGGCCGCGTTCCAGCGCGCGTTAGCCGGGGACGAGGAGGTGAACCCGGCGTACCGAGACCACCCTCAGACCGTGTGGGAGCATCCGGTCACCACTCTGGAGCCCGCCGTCGTCGCGGTGGCGGCACCGCTGCTGCGGTGGATGGGATCGGTGATGCTGACCGCTCTCGCAGTGTCCGACGGGGAGATCCCAGCCGCGGTCCGCGAACTGCTTCCGGATGCGGAGCTCCCGCAGGAGTACATGATCCGGCACCTCACCGCGTTGCTCGACTTCTACGACGGGGCCGCGGAGCTGAGAGACGGTCGTCCTCCTTGCTCACGATCTTTTCTGCTCCTGCGGTTGGCAAGTTGCTGGTGATCGTGGTGAACAGCATGATCAACTTAGCGATCAACGCGACCTGCCCGCTCTGTCTGGCCTAACCAGTGGTTGACACATCTAGCGGTGATGACATGCGAACGCGACCCCCGCTCTTGATCGACTGGCTCGGAACGTGACTCGTCTGGCGGTAAGGCGTGAGATCGCCCATGGGTGCATCGACCGGATGATCTTGGCTGCCATCGCCGGAACACACCTCGTTCAGGGCCGCGAAGTCGCTTCCGACAGCAGAAACTCCAGCACGGCGTCGGTGAAGGCCTCCGGCTCGGCTTGGTGAATCAGGTGACCTGCAGGGATCGTGATGTGTCGGCTGCTGCGGATGCGGCGCGCCAACTCGGCGACCCGTTCCTGCGGTATCGGACTTTCCGGTCCGCCCCCGATGACAAGCGTGGGTGTCGTGATCTGGCTGAGTTGCTCCAACCAGATGGAATCGGGGTCGTCGATCTGAGCCTTGATCGCCTGCACCATCGCCCAGTCATAGGGCAGAGGTCCGTCCGGTCGGGTCGTGATGCTCTGCTCACGCGGCAACGGTGCCGGGACATCTTCCAAAACGAGCCGGTGCACCCGCGAGGGAGCCGCCTGAGCCAGCAGATATCCCACGATCCCGCCCATCGAGTGCCCGATCACATCCACCCGGTCGAGCGACAACCCGTCCATGAATTCAAGAACGTCGTCGCGCATCAACTCCAGCGAGTACTCTCCCGGCCAGCCACTCTGACCGTGGCCACGCAGGTCAAGGGCGTATACCCGCCGGTGGACGGCGAAGGCGTCCGCCACACCGCCCCAATCCGCCGATGACTCCCCCAATGCGTGCAGCAGAAGCAGCGGCGAGGCGTCCTCGGGGCCGACCGACTGATAGGAGAGCCGGATGCCGCCGACATCGGCGGTCTGATGATCGATCACATTCCGGACGATACCCGCCATGGCGGCCGGGCGGCTGCCGGCGGGATCACGTACTGGAACAGCGCCCGAAACCCGTCGGGGACCAGTAGCTGAAGGAACGCATCCACGGACGATCCAACGGCGGTGTTCGCGGCCATCGTCTACGTTCTGGTGAGCGGATGCGCCCGGCGGGCTCTGCCGCCGTGTTCCGGGATCGCGGAATCCACCGCTCACCGCCGCTTTCGTGAGCCCTTTTCAACCTGACGGAGCTGATCAGCGTGGGCGCAAGGAGGCTGGGTCGAGGTGAGAGGAGGCTCCCGGTAAGACAGCAGTCGACCAAGATCCGATGCCCCAACCGGGAGCCTCGTTGCTGTCATACCGTGCCGCGATTCCGCTGCCTGACCACACCCTCGTCCGCCTGGCCGAGCTGATCCGCGCCCACCGTGCCGAACGGCGCTCCCGATGGCGTCGCCTCGGCCCCGGGCAACAAGCCCTCCTGGTCCTGGCCCACCTGCGCGGGCGGTGATACCTACGCCCGCCTGGCCAGCGGGTTCGCCATCGGCACCACCACCGCCTGGCGCTATGTGCATGAGAGCGTCGACCTGGTCGCCGCCCTGGCAGACGACGTGCACACCGCCGCACACAAGGCCTCCCGCCTGGCCTACGTCATCCTCGACGGCACACTCCTGCCGATCGACCGGCCGGCCGACGATGCGCCGTACTACTCCGGAAAACATCACCGGCACGGGGTCAACGTCCAGTTCCTCGCCGATCCGGCCGGCCGTCCGGTGTGGGCCTCGCCCGCGCTGCCCGGCGCGGTGCACGATCTGACCGCGGCCCGGCGGACCGGCCTGATCGACGCTCTGACCGGCGCCGGTGTCCAGGTCTTCGCCGACCGGGGTATCAGGGTGCGGGCGGCACGATCCGGACCCCATTCAAGCGCCACCGGCACCGGCCGCGCCTGTCGCGCCACCAGAAGTCCGTCAACCGCTCCCACGCCCGTATCCGGGCGATCGGGGAACGCGCCGCCGCCACCCTGAAGGCGTGGAAGGTGCTGGTCCGGCTCCGCTGCTGCCCACGTCACGCCACCGTGATCGTCCAGGCCATCCTCGTCCCGCAACTCATCGAAGAGGACCGCTGCTCAGGATGAAGAACACTCCTGGTAGACCAAAGTTCGATTCACCGTCGGGCGTGGCGGTCCTATCGTCGCGCCATGACTACTGGCACGACGGAGTTCCCCGTGACGGGCCCGCCTCCAGGCCCCGCCCTGCCGCGATGGCGCCGGTGGGCCCCGGTTCTGGCGCTCATGGTGCTGGCGCCGTGGGCGGGCGAGTGTTCCTGGGGTGGCTTCTCCGCCGCTGGGTTTGTGTTTGTCGTCGTGGTCCTGGCCCCGCTGTACGGGGCAGCCGCGGTACTCATCCGTGAGGTCTCCGTCCGGGTCGGCGGAGGCTGGCCGGCGATCGTCTTGCTAGCGGCCGCATTCGGCATCTTTCAGGCCGGGCTAGTTGATCAGGCGCTGTTCAACCTCGGCTTCACCGAAAACACCGCCTACGCCGATGAGGTGGAGGCCGCCCGGGCCACCACCGTGCCGCTGCTGGGGTTCAGCGCCGGGAGCGCACTGACCTACGTCGGCAATCACATCGCGTTGAGCATCTGCGCCCCGATCGCGATCGTCGAGTCGTATCTGGCTCCGGCCCGGCGTCACCAGCCGTGGCTGGGCCGCCCAGGCCTCATCGTGATGGTTGTCCTGTTCGTCCTGGGCTGCTCGATAATCTTCTTCGACGAAGAGAACGGCCGCAAAGGATTCCTGGCCAGCCCGCTGCAACTGGCATTCGCGGCGCTGACGGTGCTGGCCCTGATCGGCGCTGCGCTGCTGCCCCGGTGGCGGCGCCGGCCTCGGCCGGTAGCCGGACGCAGCCCGCATCCCCTGTGGGCCGGGATACTGGTGTTCGGTGCCCGCTTCGTCGCAGACCCCCACGACTGGGCCGCGGTCAGCCTGCAGGTCGCGGTCACCACAGCTGCCGCCGCGGTGATCGTTGTGTGGTCCCGTCGCGCCGGCTGGAATCAGCGGCACGTCCTGACCGCATGGGCCGCCGCGCTGGTCTCGGCGGCCGTCTTCGCGTACTTCGTTCCGAACTACGACCCCCATTCACGCCTGGTGTCAGCAACGGAGGCATTGCTCAACGACATCGCCATCAGTGCGATAGTGCTCGCCCTGCTGGGTGGCGCGTACTGGCGGCTACGTCACTCTCCACCTGGGAGCATTGAGGGGGCGTTGCTAACGAAACGTGCGACCAGGGATCAAAGTTGATCTAGGTGGCGGCTCGGTTGATCCCTTGAGACCGCCACCGTTTCCCGAACATGATCAACAACTGTGGTCTGGAGTGTTCTTCATCCTGAGTAGCGGTCCTCTTCGATGAGTTGCGGGACGAGGATGGCCTGGACGATCACGGTGGCGTGACGTGGGCAGCAGCGGAGCCGGACCAGCACCTTCCACGCCTTCAGGGTGGCGGCGGCGCGTTCCCCGATCGCCCGGATACGGGCGTGGGAGCGGTTGACGGACTTCTGGTGGCGCGACAGGCGCGGCCGGTGCCGGTGGCGCTTGAATGGGGTCCGGATCGTGCCGCCCGCACCCTGATACCCCGGTCGGCGAAGACCTGGACACCGGCGCCGGTCAGAGCGTCGATCAGGCCGGTCCGCCGGGCCGCGGTCAGATCGTGCACCGCGCCGGGCAGCGCGGGCGAGGCCCACACCGGACGGCCGGCCGGATCGGCGAGGAACTGGACGTTGACCCCGTGCCGGTGATGTTTTCCGGAGTAGTACGGCGCATCGTCGGCCGGCCGGTCGATCGGCAGGAGTGTGCCGTCGAGGATGACGTAGGCCAGGCGGGAGGCCTTGTGTGCGGCGGTGTGCACGTCGTCTGCCAGGGCGGCGACCAGGTCGACGCTCTCATGCACATAGCGCCAGGCGGTGGTGGTGCCGATGGCGAACCCGCTGGCCAGGCGGGCGTAGGTATCACCGCCCGCGCAGGTGGGCCAGGACCAGGAGGGCTTGTTGCCCGGGGCCGAGGCGACGCCATCGGGAGCGCCGTTCGGCACGGTGGGCGCGGATCAGCTCGGCCAGGCGGACGAGGGTGTGGTCAGGCAGCGGAATCGCGGCACGGTATGACAGCAACGAGGCTCCCGGTTGGGGCATCGGATCTTGGTCGACTGCTGTCTTACCGGGAGCCTCCTCTCACCTCGACCCAGCCTCCTTGCGCCCACGCTGATCAGCTCCGTCAGGTTGAAAAGGGCTCCGTGATCGACGCCCACGGCGGAGATGCCGGCGTCCTCGCACACCACGGCTGCGGTTCTGCCTGCGACATTGCGGTCACGAAACGGCGGAGAGCCCCATCGGCCCCCGATCGGGATCTTCTTGAAAGGTGACGGGGTGCAGGCGAGCACATGCTCTGGAGATCTCGTCATCGGTTTCCACGGATGAAGCGTTGCATCAGCCGAACGGCTGGGACGACTCCGCGATCACCTCTCAAACGCGCACTGAGATGGCCGAGCAAAGCTCTGGCTTGAGAATGCCCTCTCTTATCGAGCATCCGGGACAGATCTGCAAGGCCGTATACTCATGCAAACAGCATTCGGAGTTGGCTATTGAATGCTGTTTGATTGGCTCGAGACTCTCCCGGCATTAATGGATGCTGCATGCCAGGTTGACGCAAATCGTGTCTGACGGACTCTTCCGGGGCGCCGGATACTCTAGAGTCGGTGAGTAATGTGCAGGATTTGCACAGCCCTCGCCGAACAAGTCCTGATGCCTTATCCGGTTCACCTCTTGGGGCTGGAATCAGAATGAGGTCTGTGGGGCTCGGGAACGGCGGCATGTCAGTTCGCGTTGGCGCGGCCGGAGGCCTATGGAGGCTGGACTCCGGACCAGGCATCGACTTCGCACTGCCTGTCGGCGTTGTTCCCCGCGGCCACGACTGCGCCATTGGCACGCAGGCCAAGGGTGTGCGTTGAACCGGCCGCCACGGCGACGATGTCGCGCCAATCGCCGACTTCGCACTGTCCGTAGCTGTTGTCTCCCGCTGCGAGGACCCGTCCGGACGCAGTGACCCCGACGGTGTGATAGCTGCCCGCGCCGAGCGCCACCACGTCTTCCCACCCATCGACCTCGCACGCTCCAGTTGCCCGGTCTCCGGTCGCTACTGCCCGCCCGTCGGCTCTGAGGCCGACGGTATGGAGATGTCCGGCCGAAATGGCGGCTAGGTCACGCCACCCTTCAACGGCACACTGCCCTCGTCGGTCGTTCCCTGCGGCCAGTGCAGAACCGTCCGACCGGACGCCGACCGAGTGCCAGTCACCACACGAGAGGACGACCATCTCGCGCCAGGACTGCACGTTGCACTGTCCTTCTGAACTCCGGCCAACGGCTAGCACCCGACCATTCGCGAGTAACCCGAGCGTGCGGCGCCAGCCCGCGGCCACGGCCGTGACGCCTCGCCATCCGGCGACATCGCATTGCCCATCGCCATTCCACCCCGTTGCCAGCACCGTGCCGTCCGACCGGAGTCCCACCGTATGGGACCTGCCCGTGTTCGTCGCGGTATGGACGTTGCCAGCTGCCACCGCGACGACGTTCTCCCATCGCTCGACACGACATTCAGCGGCTGCGGTATTGCCCACGGCGAGAACGGTTCCATCCCAGCGCCGTCCGACCGAATGACGCCTTCCGGCCGCCAGCGCCGACGGGTTAGCGAGCATTCCACCTCCTTGTCCTCGGCGCGAGTTCGCGACATGGGATTTACCCTTACTTCGGGCTGGGATCAGAGCGGGGTCCTCAGTCGTCGCCAGCAGATGACGGCACAACCGAGTGTGATGAGGGCCTGGTGGATGTCGTCGCGGATCTCCCGGCGGATGCGTGGGCGGCGGAACCAGTGCGGCAGTGCGATGGCGCCTTCCACGACCCAGCGGTGTACGCCGAGCCCGGAGCCGTGTTCGGTGCCGCGTCGGGCGATGTGCGGGGTGATTTCGAACCGTTGGACCTGGTCGCGGTAGCTCTCGTGAGCATAGCCGCGGTCAGCGTAGAGGCGCTTCGGGCGGCGCAGCGGTTGGCCGCATTCGCCTCGGATCGGCGGGACCGCTCGGATCAGTGGGATCGCTGGGGTACGTCGTTGCGGTTGCCGCCGGTCAGCGTGACGGCCAACGGGATGCCGCGGGCCTCGACGATCACGTGGTGCTTGCTGCCGGTCTTGCCCCGGTCCATCGGGAACGGGCCGGTGGACGCACCACCTTTCATCGCCCGCAGATGGCTCGAGTCGACCGACGCCCGGCGTCCTGCCGGGCAAGATCCATGACCTGACCGCCGCCCGCATCCGGGGCATCCTGCGCATGCTGGAACGGGCCGGCATCGTCACGCTCGCCGACAAGGGCTATCAGGGCGCGGAAGGCCCGGTGGTCACGCCGTACAAGGGACAGGAACAAGCCTGTCTCCCAGAAGCGGGCCAACCGCTCCCACGCCCGGCTGCGCGGCCGGGGTGAACGTGCCAACGCCCAGCTCAAGAGCTGGCGCATCCTGCGCAAGCTCCGCCGCAGTCCCGGCAAGGCCGGGCACCTGTGCAAGGCCGTCGTCGCCGTCCTGCAGAACTACGAGGTCGCCCGACGATGAAAAAGGTGCACTTCACCAGTCCCGCCGATCGGCGCTCGTCAGGCATGGTCGGCCCACCGGCTCCACTTCTTGGGTACGGTGACCTGTCCGGACACCGGTACGGCAACAACCGGCATCCCCGCCCGTCACCGCCGCAGCGGAGCCATCCACCCCATCGGCCAGACGCTCTCCCGGGAAGCGAGGCAAGGGGCGATGACCTCTCCGACATGGCTGAGCGACCGATCCGGGGTGACCCGGCACACCAAGCCAGGAGCGGGCCAGGACGCCCCTGCAAGCTACCGATCCTCAGTGACGCGCATGAGGTGCGGGCGGCATGGTTGCCGAAGTTTCGCCGGATCGGGGTGCCGTGTTGAGCGCTCGCAAGGCGTGCTCGATCAACTCGCCGAGTTGGCGAGAATCGGGCATGCCCAGGTGGAAGACGAGCCGGTGGTAGAGAGGTCCGTACAGCAGGTCCACCGCGATATCCAGGTCCGCGTCGGTGGCGATTTGTCCTTCGAGCTGCGCTCGGCGCATGCGCTCTTTGAACTGCGCGATGCGGGGTGCGATGAGCCGTTCCCGGAGTTCGTGCGCCAGATCGGCATTCTGGAGGGCCTCGGCGATCAGCCCGACAACCGCGGAGCGATCCGCGGGCGAGAGCAGAGCGATGACGGCGGTGAGTTGGGTACGCAGGTCCACGACAAGATCACCCGTGTCCGGGTAGTCGACCACCGTGGTCGCCAAGTCGTCGAGTGCCTCCAGCACCACGGCTCCCTTCGACGGCCACCACCGGTAGATGGTCTTCTTGCTCACGCCGGCGCTCGCGGCGATGCCCTCGATCGTGAGCTGGCCATAGCCGGACTCGATGCACAGCCGTAACGCCGCCTCGAGGATGGCGCGACGGCTGGCTTCGCTGCGGCGGTGCGGATTCGGAGGCACGGACACGCTCACCACCCTACGGGAAACGGAACGTGTCGTATTGACATCACGGATAAACGACACGTAGCGTGTCGCCTCCGATGTGGGCTCGGTTCTGCGTCGGCAGGCCGCCGGAGTGCCGCCGTACTACTACGTAATCGGAGTATCCAATGAGCAAGGTCGTTGCCGCGATGTCGATCTCGGTCGACGGGTACGTCGGGGGAAGTGATCCCGAGCAGTGGTTCCCCGTACACAACCGGGTGCACGGCTGGGTGTTCCACCTGGCAGCCTGGCGGGAACGCCAGGGCATGACTGGGGGCGACCACACGGTCTCCTCGGACCTGGTCGCCGAAGAGTTCGCCGACACCGGCGCCTATGTCATGGGACGTACCATGTTCGACTTCGGCGAAGAGCCCTGGGGCGAGCAGCCGCCGTTTCGCGTTCCGGTGTTCGTGGTCACCCACCACGAGCGTGAGCCCTTGCACCGGATCGGCACCAGCTTCACGTTCGTGACCGAAGGGCTGGAATCCGCAATCAAGCAAGCCGTCGAGGCCGCCGAGGGGCGCGACGTGTTCCTGTCGGGTGGCGCGAGCATCGTCCAGCAAGCGATCGCCGCCGGACTGCTCGACGAACTGCATCTGCACCAGGCACCGGTGCTGCTCGGCGCCGGAATCCGGCTGTGGGACCACATCGGGCCAGGCTGGAAGGAACTCACACCCATCCGCGTCACGCCTGGCAACGGTGTGACGCACCTGTACTACCAGTTCCTCCGCTGACCTTCGGCACTCGTCGCGAAACCGCCGATTGCGAGGTGGAGGGTCCTCACCCCGACGTGCGGGCACACTGAGTGCCGGATCACTGAGATCGTTCCATCTCGAAGCCTCAGGTCAACGTGCTGGTGTGATCCAGTAAGGGCGTGCTCCCACTGGTTGCGGACGGTGATCATGCGGGTGATCGTCTGTCATCGGACGTGCTCGGTGGCGGCCAGCGGTGATGACCGGGTGCTCGGCTTCGTCGTCCAGGTCGACGAAGCCGAGACCGACGAAGGCACCCAGCCCGGCCTCACGCAGCCGGGCGGTGAGCCGGTTATGGCGGGCGGCTGCGGTCTCGACGACCCATCCGGCCGCCGACTGGCCCACTTCGGGAGTTCGCACCACGCCGACGACTGGGTTGAACTTCCCTCACCGGCAGCCCGCTCTCGATCCGCTTCCAGCGCGTGCCGTTGGAGACGTTCCTGGGCGGGCTACTGACCGCCGGGTTCGTCCTGGAACGGCTGATCGAACCGCGGCCGATCCCTGGAGCTGCGAGAAATCAACGAGGCCGCTCACAATAAAACGAGGCCGCTCACAATGAGCTGCACCGGGCACCGTGCTTCCTCGCTGTCAGGCTGACGCATCCTTGATCACACGAGATGAAAATAGCTCACTCATGTTCAATGCGAGAGACATGTCAAGATCTTGAGCACGTCGAGCACGTACCGTTCGGCAACGACACGCTGCCCGTCACCACCGATCACGCCGCCACGACCTGCACATGGCGGGACGAGAAGAAGGCCCTTGGGCGGGCATCCCGCCGTTCAGGGCCTTCTCCCAGGCGTGCCGGTTCGCCGCGGGACCCGCGCGATCACCGATCGGCGCGGTCCTACTCGTCCATCAGATTCACCCAGTCGTTCACCAGCTTCTCCAGCGTGGCCTTGCCCGCTTTGATCTCGGCCATGCTGCGGAACTTGGCGTAGGCCCGCCCCTTGGGTCCCGCCTCCAGCAGGCCCGACTCGTCCTTGAGCAGGGACCCCTTGTGGAAGATGACGGGGACGTAGTCCTTCACCCTCGGGTTGAGGCTGGCCATTTCCTCTTTGTAGGCGAAGCTGGGGCCTCCCCACTTCACGTCTTCTTCGATTTTCGGGTTCGCTTTGATGATGATTTCCCGGATGGCTTCCATCTCCGCTTTCATGGGATGGTCGAGCTTGCCCAGGAAATCTTCTACTTTCTGCGTTCCGCTCATGTTCGAGTACTACACCACGGGCATGGAGCGCACAACGCCGCGCATTCCGTTCTGGGGTCGTGCCGCCGGGCTTAGGGGTGCGGGCGGGCGCGATCGCGCGGCGGCGACGTGGGGCGGGCGGCGGCGCGGTGCCGGAGGGGAGCGGGAGGTCGTGGCGGCACACCGCCGCAGCCTGCGCACCCCCTTACCGGTCGTCACCCCCGCATCGCAACTGGACTGTTGACAAGAAGTGGATCCGCTTGGGCAACTTGCTGACCTCGTCTTTCCTTTCCCGCCGGGCCCCGAGGGAGCAGAGTTGTCCTTGCAAGAGCGAGTCGATCGCCAAATAAAAGGAGTCAGGAAATGCAGAAGAAGACCGGTTTCCTCGTCAAGCTCGGTGTCGCCGCCACTGTCGCGGCCGGTGCGCTGACCCTCGTGTCGCAGCCGGCGGCCCTGGCTGCCGCTCCCGGTTTCTCGGTGACGCCGGCCGCGGGCCTGTCGGACGGCGACACCGTCACGGTGGCGATCACCGGCGCGACGGCGGGTGAGCAGTTCAGTGTCGTGCAGTGTGCGACTGTCGCCGAGCAGCTCGCGTGCAACGAGGCGACCGCCAAGACGGTCACCGTGGGCGCTGACGGGTCCGTCGGCTCCACGTTCGTGGTGCGGAAGAGCTTCCAGGGTGTGACCCCGCCGGCGAGCACCCCGGTCGGCACGGTGGACTGCACCGTCGTCACCTGCTTCGTCAGCGCCGGGAACGAGAGCTCCTTCCTCGGCTCCCAGGCGCTCTCCTTCACGGGGTAGCCGTACCCGGTGAGCCGGCGGTGGCCGGGCCGCCCGCGCCGCCTTCCCGAAGAAGACGGCGCGGGCCCCGGTGCCCGTCCTCCGGTGACCAGCGCCGGTGGGTTACGGCTCGGTTGCGTGGGGTGGCCGGACGGTGATCGTGCAAACGGTCCTGCTCGGCGGCGTTTCCCGGACGGTGCGGGCGTGGGCCGAAGTGCCTTTGCGCTCACGGATTTTCGCTCGGGAGCGTCGGACGAGTCGAGGGCTGCCCCCGATCTCTTCGAAGGCTGCGGACGAACCGCAGGCGGCGGCGCGGCCGATCCTGCGGACGAGTGCGCGAAGCGCGACGGTGAAGGAGAACCGGCCAGGGACGACCGGCTTGTTCAGATCACATGGGCCACAGCGGCGCGTGCGATCTGGACGAGCCGGTCGACGACGAAAACTGATCACCTCATCGACCACCCAGGAGGGTACGAGTTCGGTGACCGCCCCCGGTCCGCGACCACCTCCGTTGCGGCCCCTCCGAACCGGCCCGACCAACCCCGCCATCTTGATCGGAGAACAGCGGGCCCGGCCTGCCAACCGCGACTTTTCGTTCCCATGCCCGTCGCGGCTCGGTGTCTTACCAGGGCGGTTACCCCGGAGCGCGGTCGCCCGGAAACGAGGGAGGGGCCCGCGAGGAGCAGCGGAGCGGGGACATCAGACCAGCCCGGCGGGGAAGCCCATTCGGCGTCCCCGAACCGACGCCGAAGCCTGCCGCGTCGGAGGACGACACCGAGCAACCGCTGCCCCAAGATCAGTGCCGAGACGACCTCTCAAGCCTCGAAACGGCCGTTGACCGGTGGCGTGCCCCTTTCCGGCCCACCTGTCCGCCCCCTCTTCGGGCGGGTCGTCAACGGCTTCGCGGGGACGCGGCGAAGTGCTCCTGTCCCACAACGGCGAGCAGTCGCAGCTTCTCGTAGCCCTCGGTGCGCGGGGGAGCGGTGAGCACGAGCAGTGCCTGGGACTGGTCCTCGGTGAACAGGACCTGGCAGTCCAGCTCGATGGGGCCGAGTTCGGGATGGATGAGGGTCTTGTGGTCGGCGAAGCGCTTGGCGACCTCGTGCCGGTCCCACAGCTCGGCGAACTCCGCGCTCGCCTTCTGCAGCGCCCGGACGAGCTCGCCGGCCCGGGACCGGGGCCCCATCGATCCGTAGGCGGCACGCAGGTTCGCGACCTGGGCGCGGCTTTGCCTGTCGCGGTCGTTGTCGGGGTAGCGCAGCCGTTCGGCGGGATCGGTGAACCAGCGGTAGATCTCGCTGCGGGCGAGGCCCGTGTGGCCGGACTTGTCGCCGAACAGGGCGTCGGCCATCCGGTTCTGCACCAGCGTCTCGCCCAGGTTGGACAGGATGAGCGCCGGGGTGTCGTCGAGGCGGTCGAGCACCCGCAGCAGGGCGGGAGCCACGTGCGTCGCGGCCACGACCGACACCGGAGGGTTGTGCCCCGCAATCTGGAACAGGTAGTCGCGTTCGTCGCCGGTCAGGCGCAGCGCACGGGCGAGGGAGGCGAGCATCTGTCCGCTGGGCTGGGGGCCGCGCTGCTGTTCGAGCCGCGTGTAGTAGTCGGCCGACATCGCGGCGAGGGCCGCCACCTCCTCGCGCCGCAGGCCGGGGGCCCGGCGGCGTGCGCCGGCGGGGAGGCCGACGTCTTCCGGCTGCAGTGCCTCCCGGCGGCGGCGGAGGAAGTCGGCGAGTGCTCTGCGGTCCATGCGTTCAGTATCCGTCCCGGACCCGAGAGCCGACGACCGCGAACCAGGGATCGCCGATCCCCCGATGAGCGCTCTCTGCACCCGCCGGAGCCCGCGGCCCAGAGTGGACGCATGCAGATCTCAGGGAACACCATCTTCATCCCGGGCTCCACGAGCGGCATCGGCCTGGCCCTCGCGGTCGAGCTGATGGCCGAGGGGAACACGGTCATCGTCGGCGGACGCCGCGCCGACCTGCTGGAGCGGATCGCCGCGGAGCACCCGGGCATCGACACCGTTCAGATCGACACGACCGATCCCGCGAGCGTCGACTCCGCCGCGAAGGAGGTGCTGGCCAGGCACCCGGACCTCAACGTCCTGGTCACGATGGCCGGCGTCATGCGCATCGAGGACTGGCACCGGCCCGAGTCGTTCCTCGCCTCGGCCGAGTCGGTCATCACGACCAACCTGCTCGGCCCGATCCGCCTCATCGCCGCGTTCGTCGAGCACCTGCAGAAGCAGCCGGACGCCACCATCGTCACCGTCTCCTCGGGCCTGGCGTTCGCACCGCTCAAGGTCACGCCGAGCTACAACGCGTCGAAGGCCGCGATCCACATGCTCAGCGAGTCGATCCGGCTGCAGCTCGCCGACACGACCGTGAAGATCGTGGAACTCGAACCGCCGTCGGTGCGCACCTCGTTGCTGCCCGGTCAGGAGGACAGCGCGTTCGCGATGCCGCTCGAGGAGTTCGTGGCGGAGGTCGTCGAGCTGCTCCGGACGCAGCCGGACGCCAAGGAGATCCAGGTCGAACGCGTGAAGTTCCTGCGCTACGGCGAGGCGCGGGGTGACTACGACCGGGTCGTCGAGGTGCTCAACGCGTCCGACCCGCACGGCAGATAACCGGGCAGGCGCCGGAGCCGGGGCACCGACCCGGTCCGCGAGGACCGGTGCTCGGAAAAGAGCCGTTGAGCGGCGGCTTACGCGCCGGCGGCCGGCCTGCGGGAGATCTCCTCACGCCCGGTGAGGGCCGGAGGCCGAGGAGAGCGGCGGGCCGGAGGCCGAGGAGAGCGGCGGGCCGGAGCCGGTCGGATCCCACCGGCCCGGGTGAGAGACCGGCACAGGTGGTCGGTCGTGGGCGGTGCGTCGGCCCCTTGAGGCCGCCGTCGTTCTCAGGACGGTGTTCTCACGGGCGGTGTGGAGACCGGCTCGGCACGGGCGTCGTCATCGCCGCCGCTGAAGCGGCTGGCATCTCAAACCAGCTTACGTTTGTCCTTTTTGTTCCCGTGAGAGGGGTATGAGGTTATTGGACTAGCGATGGAGGCGGTCATGGTTCGGCAGTGGTCCGTACTCGGAGAAGGGCCGGGCCATGCCGCCCGGCAGATGGCGCTGCTGTTCACCCTGGGCACTGCCCTGACCATGGTGAAGGCGCTGTCGGTCCCGGCCGACCAGCGGCTCCTGTTCGGCGGTCTGGCCGCGCTGCAGGCGGCCGCGGCCGCGGCCGGATGGTGGTCGATCTGGCGGCGGCTGCACCCATGGGCGCCGCTGGCCTTGGCCCTGCCCGCCTTCGTGGTCTTATCCGCCTCCATGTGGGCGGCCGGCGGTACCGTCGCCAATGCCGCCCCGTTCTTCGTGCTGGTGTTCGTCTGGATCGGCCTGCACTTTCCCGCTCGCGCCGCGCTGGCGGTGGCGCCGGTGGCGTTATTGGCCTACCTGACCCCGCTGGTCGCCGCCGGCCGCCCATCGGCGGTGCTCACCAGCGCGGTGTTGTTCATCCCGACGCTGGTCGCCGTGGCCGCGGTGATCGCCCGCCAGGTCGACCACCACCGCCGCGACCGCGCCGCCCTGCATCGCGCCGAGCGGTGGCGGGCCGCGCTGACCTCGACCCTGGCCCACGACGTGCGCTCCCCTCTGACCTCGGTGCAGTTCACCCTGGAGACCCTTTACGACGACATCGACGACCTGCCCTCCGAACAGCGCCGGGAGCTCATCACGATGGCGCTGCGGCAGACCGGCCGGATCCGCCGCCTGGCCATGAGCCTGCTGGATGCCGACCGCGTCGACGCCGAAGGCCACCTCCGGCTGGATCTGCAGCCCGTCCCGCTGCGCGCCGCGATCGACGAGGCCCTGGCCCACCTGCACGGCCCCGTCACCGTCGACATGGACGACGACGTGAAGGTGTACGCCGACCCGCAGCGGCTGGAACAGATCCTGATCAACCTGACCACCAACGCCCTGCGCCACGGTGAGCCTCCGATCGTCATCAGCGCCGCCCCCACCCTCGGCGGCCACGTCGCCATCCAGGTGCGCGACCACGGCATGGGCGTGCCCGAGGACAAGCGCGAGGCGCTGTTCTCCCGCTTCAGCAGCGCCGACACCGCCCCCGAATCGGTCGGCCTCGGATTGTGGATCACCCGGCAGCTGGCCCGCGCCCACGGCGGCGACGTCACCTACGCCCCCGCCGACCCCGGCGCCTGCTTCACCATCACCCTGCCCGAGGCCGATCCGGAACCCTCTCACCGGGCCGGCGCCCGTCTGTGACGGGAGGACGGCCCTGCCGCCCGCCGCCGCCCGCCGCCTTCCCCGCACCGGCCGGCGAAGGCGTCCAGGGCGGTCTGCCCGGCACCGGCGGCGGCCGGAGCGTTAAACGATGGGATTCCGCGGTAGAACGATGGATCCGTACCCACCTGTTCAGGGAGGCCCCCCGATGGCTCTTTCCCCGGGTGGCGCCCGGTTGTCCGTGGACACCGATGCCGCCACCGGCGGGATCACCGTCATGCACGTGCGCGGAGAGCTGGACATCAGCTCGGCACCGATACTGCGGGCGCACCTGGAGCCGCTCCGTAAACAGGCGGATCTGCGTGCTCTGGTCATGGATATAGCCGAGGTGAGCTTTTGCGACTCCACCGGTCTCAGCGAACTGATCGCGGCCTTCAACCACTGCCGCACCCGTGGTGCCGGGTTCGCCCTGGCCGGAGCACGGGGGATCATGCAGCGGCTGCTGACCATCACCGGCCTGCGCAGCCATCTGACGATCTTCCCCGACGTGACCACGGCCATTCATGAGATGACCAAGGATTCTCTTCCGCTCGACCCCTAGCCCCGCGCGCCCGCCGCGGCGAATGAGTCGCGGGTGGTGCGCTGCCCTCTCGCGAGCGCCATCGTTTTCGGGGCGATCCCCGAGACGCCTCCGTACGCGCTCCGTTGGCGTGCTATGTGCATGGGGCCGGGGCGGGCAGGGTCAGCCGGACCCGGGTGCCGTACCCGGGCCGGCTGTCGATCTGCACGTCGCCGCCGTGGATGCGGGCGATCTTCTCGGCGATGGACAGGCCGATCCCGGTGCCGCTGATCGCGCGTTCCTCGGCGCCCAAGCCCCGGTAGAAATCGTCGCAGACGCGTTCGATCTCGTCCGGGTCGATGCCGATGCCGGTGTCGCGCACCTCCACCGCCGGAACCGGGCCGGCGTGCACGATGACCTTGATGTGGCCGCCCGGCGGGGTGAACTTGACGGCGTTGTCCAGCAGCTGCTCGATCGCCTGTTGCGTCTGGGAGGCGTCGGCGCAGACCGCCACCGCGACGGGGGCGTGCACGGCCACGGTGAGGTTGCCGGCACGGGCCTGTTCGGCCAGGGCGGCGCTCGCCCGGCGGGCCAGGTCGGCCAGGTCGGCCGTTTCGGGGGTGAAGGCAGCGGTACGGGCGTTGAGGCTGGCGATCAGCAGCAGCCGGTCCAGCAGTTCACCGAGACGGACGCTGTTGCGGTCGATGACGCGCAGGAACTTCTGCTCGGTGGTCTCGTCCAGGCCGCCGTCCTGGACGATTTGCAGGTAGGAGCGAATCGAGGTCAGCGGGGTGCGCAACTCATGGTTGACGGTGCGAAGGAACTGGTCTTTCAGCTCATCCAGTTCGCGTGATCGCCGCTGGACCTGCTCGGAGACGCGGGCGTGGTGGTGCAGCTCGGCCAGATGCGCGACGGCGGTGGCCAGCGTGGACAGGGTCTGGCGTTGCACGGCGGTCAGCTTGCGGGGGCGGTGGTCGACCACGCAGACGGTACCCAGCGCGTGATCGCGGCTGGTGATGACGGGTGCACCGGCGTAGAAGCGCACATAAGGCTCGCCGGTGACGGTCGGGTCGCGGCGGAAGCGTGTATCGGTCACGGCGTCGTGCACTTCCAGCACCTCACGGCCGCAGATGGTCCAGGGGCAGAACGCCAGCCGCCGGTCGAGGCCGGCCAGGTCGAGGCCGTGGCGTCCTTTGTAGTGCTGCCGGTCGGCGTCGACGAGGTTGACCAAGCCGATCGGGGTACGGCAGGCGCAGGCGGCCGCGGTGGCGATGGCGCCGTAGTCCGGCTCCAGAACCACGTCCAGGGCGTGCAGTTCCTGCAGTTCTTGAACCCGCTCGGCCTCATTGCTCGGCCACGGTGGGAAAGTCATCGCCCCTGCCTCGCTTTCCCGCAGGTGCCCGGGTCGATGCGATGGATGACCCTGGTGCGGCATCGCGTGCGCTACCCGTCGCCCTACCCAGAGTCGGAGCAGGTCACAACATGCATGAGCAGCGGTCGCCCCGGCCACGCTACCTGTGACCGCTGAACGGTTACATGCCGGTGTACACCGGCGTTTCCCCCGAGGTGCGTTACGGGCCGAATCCGCGTCCGCGGTTCCGGTCAGGGCACTCACCGCGGAAGCTTGGGAAGCACCGGGCGGGCGGCGTGCTCAACCGGCGCGTTCGGCAGCCCACGCGCTGAGGCCCTCCTCCGTGAGGAGGCTGTCGAGCGCGGTAACCGCAGCCCCGTGCAGCGCGCCGTCTCCGCCGAGCGAGGCGGCCACCACGGGCGGCGGAGACGGGCGGCGGAACCGCATCAGCCCGTCGGTCAGGGCCGCGCCGAACTCCGAAGCGGCTGTGGCGCACAGCGGCTCGGCGAAGCCGCCGATCGTGACGATGTCAGGGTCGAAAGCGTTGATCAGCCCGGCGAGACCGCGGCCGAACTCGCTCGCGGCTCGGCCCACCGCGGACCGTACGAGCGCATCCCCCGTCGCTCTGCCCACGGCCTCCTGTGCGTAGCTGCGCGGATCGCGGGGCGGCGGCTCCCCGAGATGGCGGGCGATGGCCCGCCCGTCGACGGTGAGATCCCAGCACCCCGTCGCGCCGCACGGGCAGCGCAGCGCGGGGTCGCCGAACGGCAGGTGGCCGAACTCGCCGCCGGCACCGGTCGCGCCCACGACGGGACGGCCGTCCACGACCAGGGTGCCGCCCACTCCCACCTCGATCGTGACATGCAGCGCCGTGCCGGCACCCGTGGCGGCACCGTAGCGGGCCTCGGCGGCACCGGCCAGCGTCGCGTCGTTGCCGATGAACAGCGGAAGACGCGGATCGGGCACCAGCGCGGTGAGATCCACCGCGTCCCAGCCCAGCGCGGCGGACTGCACGACCCCGCCGTGCCGGACCGTCGCGGCGACGGCCGCCGACACGGCCCGGACACGGCCGCCATGGTGCTCACAGGCGCGTCGCACCGCCCCCGCGATCACGTCGATCACCTGGCCGGGCTCGCGGCTGGCGTGCGTGCCCGCTTCGATGACGCGCGGCCTGCCGTCGAGTGCCGCGACCGCGACCCGCCAGTCCTCCTGCCGGACGTCGGCCGCGATGACGACCGGGCCGTCCGGGTGCGGAGACAGCACGGTCGTCGGCCGCCCCCGTCCTGAGGAGGCGGCCGGGGTCTCGGCGAGCAGCGCCAGTTCGCGCAGCCGCGCGGTGATCTCGGTGGCCGATCCGGTGGTCAGGCTGAGCCGCTGCGCCACGCTCGCCCGGGTGACGCCCGGCTCCCGGCGCATCTCTTCCAGTACCGCCAGCGCACCACGCCAGCGGGCGTCCCGGGCGCGGACGGAGGGCGAGCGACCTGCAGCGCTTGTCATGAGTGCCACCGCCTCTTTATCCTCGTGCAACGAGTTTATTGGAAGGGGAGGTTGTGCGACGACTGGACCTGAGGAGGGTCGAGGCGGTGCTCTTGGACATGGACGGCACTCTCGTCGACTCCGACGCATCTGTCGAACGCGCCTGGATCACGTGGGCAGGCGAGTACGGCGTGGACGCGCGGACGGTGCTCGCCCTCGCACACGGCAGCCCGGCGGCGAGCACGGTCCGGCGACTCCTGCCGGGACTCGGCGAGGACGGCGTCGCGGAGGCGGCCCGGCGGCAGCACGCCCTTCAGTACGACGACCCGTCCGACGTCGCCGCCACCGGAGCGCACGGCCTGCTCGCCGAACTCGACCGCCTCGGGCTGCCGTGGGCCGTGGTGACCAGCGCCGACGGCCGGCTGGCCGAGGCGCGGCTGCGCAGAGCCGGGATCGACCCGCCGCTGCTGCTCACCATCGACGACGTGCGCGCGGGCAAGCCGGACCCCGAGGGATACCGGCGAGCCGCGGATCTCCTGGGCGCCGACCCGGCCGCCTGCCTCGTCGTGGAGGACAGCGAGCCGGGGCTCGCCGCCGGGCGGGCGGCCGGCATGCTCACCGCGGCGCTGCGCGGTCTCGACGGAGACCTGCGCCTGCTCGACCTGGGGCAGCTCGCCCACCTGCTGCGCACCGAATCCGGGCGGAGGACGACGGACCTGCGAACGGAGAGGCGATGAGCGCAGGAGCGGGGAGCGGCGGGAGAGACGAGCCCGCGGGACGGGAAGAGCGCGGGAGGCGGAAGGCGGGAGCCGGCACCGCGCGGGAGGCGGTCGCACAGGAGCGGCGGGTCGTCCGGCAGGTCGGGTTCGCGCAGGCGGCGCTCGGGTTCACCGTCAACAGCCTCGGCGCGTGCCTGGTGCTGCTGGCCCGCGACCTCGGCACAGCCCCCGGCGAGCTGGCCTGGTTGTCGTCGTCCTTCGGGGCCGGCCTGCTGGCCGTCGGGGCCGCAGGACCGCTGATGCTGCGGCCGGGCCCCCGGCCGGCGCTGCTCACCGCCGCCTTGGTCGCCGCCGCCGGGGCGGCGCTGCTCGCCGTCGCATCCGTCGAGGCGGCGGCCGCGGCCGGTGCGCTCCTGCTGGGCCTCGGCGCGGCCGGGATCGTCCTGGTCACCCCCGCCCTGCTGCACGGCCCGGATGCCGCCGCCCGGCTCGCCCGCGCCAACGCGGCGGCGAGCGTCAGCGCCCTGCTCGGCCCGCCCGTCATCGGTGCCCTCGACGCCGTCGGCGCGAACGGCCGGCTCGCTCTCCTGCTGGCCGTCCCGCCACTGCTGCTCCTCGCCGCCGACTCGCGGTCCCGCACGCCGGCGACGTCCGGCGCCCATGACCGGCGACCGCCCGCCGACTCGCGGAGTTCCCTGCCGGACGCGGACACCGCAGGCAGGGCGCGCGGCTCCTCTCCTGCGGCGCAGAGGGGCGGCGATGGCCCCGGCCTGCCCACGGCGCGGCGGGCGGCGGGGGCGTGGGCCGCCATCGTGGTGGCCGTGTCCATGGAGTTCTGCTTCACGATCTGGGCCACGACCCGGCTTCAGAACACCGGACTGACCACGGGTGCGGCCGCCGTGACGGCCACCGCGTTCCTGATCGGGATGGCGGCCGGCCGGCTTGCGGCGCCGCGTCTGCTCGAACGCGAGGTCCCGGTCGTCCCGCTGGGGTGCGGGCTCGCGGCGGCCGGAACCCTGGCCGTCGCTCTGACCGGCGCGCCTGCACCGGTCACCGCCGGGCTCCTCGCGGCCGGGCTGGGGATCGCGCCGCTCTACCCGGTGACGCTCGCCCGGCTGGTCCAGGTGCCCGGGCTCACGGCGGCACAGTCGGCGGCGTACGGCGCACTCGCCTCCGGCACCGCGATCCTGGCGGCGCCCGCGGCGCTCGCCGCACTCGGGGCCGCGCTCGACCTGCGGACGGCGTTCCTGATCGCGGTACTGCCCCTGGCGGCCATTCTGGCCGGCGCATCGTGGTCCCATCCGGGGCGGAAGTAGGCGAACAGCCGGCTACGGCCGACGCCCCCGAATCCCTTCGACGAACATGCGGTGCGAGCCGTATGCGGGCATCCTCTACGGACCTCACCGGGACCCAGGCGCCCGGGCCCGCCGGCCGATGCCGGATGTCACGAATCCGCACGGCGATGCGTCCTTCGGTTTGCGGTGCGACCTTCCGGCTCGCACCGCGAGGACAGGCAACGCGAGGAAGGGCATCCATGACATCGCTTCCGGAGAGAACCGCCGGCGCCCGCGAGAGGAAAGCACCGGGCAGCGGCAGCACCGACCCCGTCCACGACGGCGAGAACGACCGCCGGCCGACGCCCGGGGGCCGGCGTTTGAAGCGCCGCCTGATCAGGGGGGTGGCGGCGGCGCTGGCGCTGCTCATGGCTGTGATGCTGTACGGCGCCTACGGATATATGCCCGCCGAAGAGGGCCGCTCCTTCTCCTCGCCCTTCCTCCGCGAGGCCGGCTCGCGGTTCGCCGACACCCCGCTGGCCAGATTCCACTACATCCGGGCCGGCTCCGGCTCCCCGGTCGTGCTGCTGTCACCGGGAGCCGGTTCCGTGGTCGGCTGGAAGGAACAGGTGCGAGCGCTCGCCGGCCGGCACACCGTCTACGTGGTCGATCTTCCCGGTCAGGGCTACACCCGTCTTCACGATCGCGCCTTCACCTGGGACCTCGACGGCATGACCAGAGCCGTCGGTGTCTTCATGGACGCGGTCGGCCTGCGGCGGGCGGCGCTGGCGGGCAACTCCTGGAGCGGCGGGTGGGCGCTGGCGTTCGCGCAACGCCATCCCGGACGCGTCAGCAAGCTCGCGCTGCTGGATGCGACCGGCCTGGACCTACCGGGCACCTGGCAGTGGGAAGCGCTCAAGATCCCCGTCCTGGGCGAGCTGGCCATCAAGTTCAGCACCGGCAAGCCCACCGTGCGCACCACGATGGAGGCCATGATGGCCAACCGCGAGCGTGTCACCGATGAGCTGGTCGACGAGTGGTGGGCGCCGATGACCTTCCACGACAACCTGCGCGCCACCTACCTGCTGGAGCGCGGCCTGGACTGGAGCCGGACCGAGCGTGCGATGCCGGACACGCGGATCCCGACGCTGGTGGTGTGGGGCAGGCAAGACACCGTCCAGCCCGTCGAGCGGGCTCAGCGCTTCGCGGATCTGCTGCCCGAGGCTCGCCTCCACGTGCTGGAAGGCTGTGGTCATCTCCCGCAGCTGGACTGCCCCGAACCCGTCAACCGGCTGCTGGGTGCCTTCTTCGGCGACGTCTGAGCCCGAAGTGCGACGGGCGTCCGACGGACGCGTCGCCCTCATCGGCCTCATGGCGCCGATCCGGGTGCCCGCAGATCCGATCGCCGCTCCACTGCGAATGGCGGCACCCGGGCCGCCGGCCGGAGCGGATCCGGCCGGCCGCGTCCGGAGGGCATCCCCGTCCGGGCGGCGAAGCCGGAACCGGGCGACCGGGTCTCGGGGGGAGCGGGAGGACCACCGCGGTCAGGCCGGCGCAGGGGCGGTGCTGCCCCGGGTGATCAGCTCGGTGGGGAGCAGGACGTGCCGTGGCGTGGTGGCTTTGCCGGCCCGGGCGTCCGTGATCGCCTCGGTGAGTGCGGCGGCCGCGGCCCGGCCCTTTGCCTCGATGTCCTGACGTACGGTGGTCAGCGCCGGCCGGACCTGCACGGCCAGCGGGCTGTCGTCGAAGCCGACGACCGACAGCTCCTCCGGGACGCTGATGCCCAGGTCGGCGGCGACTCGGAGAGATGAACCGCAACGTCACCGCGGTCGCCGGCTCGTCGGAGCAGATCGCCGTCAACATCACCGGGGTCGCCGACTCGGCGCATGCCACCGCCCAGGCGATCACGCAGGCGCAGGAGGCCACCGCGTCGCTGGCCCGGATGTCGGAGGAGCTCAGCGCCCTGGTCGCCCGGTTCCGCTTCTAGCCCGGCCCGTTGCGGCGGCTGGTCCGCGGAGGGTACCCCGGCGCGGGTTCCTACCCGCGCCGTCCCCTCCGCCACAGCCGCGGCATGGCCCGTACGGCCGCGATGACCGCCGCGCCCACGGCGCCCACCAGGGGTTCGCGCTCCTCCTCTGCGGTGGGGCCGGGGTCGGGCCCGCACGGAGTGGCGTCCCCGGCCCGGCAGGCTTCCAGCTGCGCGGCGAAGGCCAGGCCGAGGAAGAGGGCCATCGAGCTGAGGAAGGACCACAGCAGCAGGGCCATCACGGCGGTGAGCGGGCCGTAGGTGGCGCCGAAGGTGCCGCTGCTCTCGGTGTACAGGGCCAGCAGCAGGGTGAAGACCGTCCACAGGACCAGGGCGACCAGGGCTCCGAAGGCCAGCCAGGTGTGGCCGGGCTGCCTGCGGCGCGGGGCGGCGCGGAACAGCACGGAGGTGGAGAGCAGGGCGAGCAGGAAACCGGCCGGCCAGCGCACCAGCGCGAAGGCGTTCTGCGTGCCCTCACCCCACCGGTAGGTCTCGGCCAGGGCGCGGCCGATCGCGCCGCCGCCGACCATCGCGACGAAGCCCGCCGTCATGAAGGCGCCCGCCGTCAGCGCCATCACCAGGGCCCTGCCGTACTTGCGGTGGAACGGGCGGTCCCGCTCGACGCCGTAGATGCGGTTGGCGCCGCGCTCGACCTGGGCCATGGCGCTGGTGAGGGAGGCCAGCGCGGTGGCCAGGCCGAGCCACAGGGCCAGGGCGCCGCCGGTCCTGCTGGCCTGCCGGTGGCTGTCGCCCAGCACGTCCCGGACGGCTTCGACACCGGGCCCGGGGGCCAGGTGGCTCAGGGTCAGCTCCAGGACCTGGCCGAGATGCTCCTGGTCGACCACCGAGCTCAGCCCGACCAGGGCGATGGCGCCCGGAATGATCGACAGACAGACCTGGAAGGCCAGCGCGCGGGAGTTGGTGAGGCCGTCGCCGTACCGGAACCGGGTGTAGGAGTCACGGGCCAGATGCCACCGGCCGTACTTGCGCAGCGTTTCCCAGGCATGGTCCGCGGAGAGCTCTTCCCCGTCCATGCTCCGCGTCTGCGGCACCCTCGTCGCGGTTCCCATACCGGTGAGAAGAATGCCGGAAAAGTTACGTCCTGACCAGCCATGTCGATCCGTCCGCCGTCAGACGAGCCCCCGGTCGATCTGCCGGAGGATGCTCTCGTCGGTGATCTTGCGGTCGTCGGCGAGGAGCAGGGCCTTGCTCAGGATCAGGGTGAGCCGTTCGTCGTCCTCGAACGGCAGGAACAGCCTGCCTCGCTTGGGGGCGGTGACGATGCACAGATAGACGTCACCCGGCTCCATGCGGACGTTGGCGCTGCCCAGATGGATCTTGTAAGTTCTCAGGTCGCCGCGGACGACCAGGTAGCGCTCGGTCAGGGTGCAGCGGTCGGCGACGGCCAGGCGGGGCAGCAGCCGGGCCAGCGCGTCGCGGCGCACCTCGGCCGAGGCGGGCAGCTCGCCGAACGACGCCTCCCGCCAGTAGTCCTGGTAGCGCTCCTCGCCCCGGTCGGTCCACTGGGGATCGGCGGCGATCGAGGTGACCGCGACGAACAGGTCCACGTCCCGCATCGCCTCGCTGAACACCAGCGGCGGCACCTCGGCCAGCTCCGTCTCCCGCCAGGCGCGCCCGTCGCGGCGGTCGAAGCGGAGCTGGTCGGTGGAGGCGAGCGTCGCCTGGTGGGCGTCGACGGCGGCGAGCCCGTAGTGGAACCTGGCCCGCCAGGCGCCTTCGGCCAGCTCCCTGGTGGCCTCGGCGTCGGAACCGCTGTCGAAGGGGCCGAGCCAGGTGGTCTGCCAGCCGCGCTCCTTGACCAGCGCGTACAGCCGGGGGTGGTCCACGATGTGGGCGGCGAAGCGGTTGGAGTAGACGCGGGTGTCCTCCTCGGCCGGAGTGAGGAGGTAGACCTCCCGGAAGGCCTGCTTGTACAGCTGGCGGATGCGCCGCTCGGCGATCTCCTCCCGCCAGGCCGTCACCTCCGCCGGCGGGACGCGCGCGGGATGCCAGAGCCGGATCCGGGTCTCCTCGTCCGGCTCGGGCAGGATCCGGCCGCCAGGACCGGACAGGTCGGCGCCGAGGAAGGAGACCCCGTCGGCCTGCCAGATCAGGCCGCGCGCCACGACCCCCGTGATCGGGTGGTCCCGGTAGTGGCGGATCCACTCCCCGTACGGCCAGGCGCGGTCGGCGGTGAACAACCCCTCCATGCGGGTCCGTTCGGCCGCGAGGGTCTGCCGGACCTCCTTGCGCACCGCCTTGACGGCTGCGAGTTCGTCGGCGCGGGACTCCTGGAGCGCCGCGGGCAGCGTGCGGAGCGCGGCGCCGTCGGGTGCGGTGAAGGAGAGCCGTACGGTGCGCGCGTCGGCGACGCTCAGGATCACGGTGTGCCCGTCCAGCCGCCACGACCTGGTGCCGTCGGCGGCCAAGCCGTGTGCGGGCACGCTCCGCTCCAGCAGCTGGCCGGGGGTCAGCCCGGCCCGTCCGGCGGCCGCGGCGAGCGCGACGCCGATCTGCTTGCGCAGCGAGCGATGCCGGATCACCTGTTGCAGCCGTCCCAGCGCGCCCACGGCCGCCGGGTCGTCGCAGTCGCCGAGCGCGTTGATCGCGGCTCCGGCCAGCCGCAGCTCCTCCCGCACCTGCCGCTCTGCCCCCGAGGTCCGCACGGCCAGCGCCGACAGGACCGGGACCAGGTCGTCCGCGCCCAGGAGGGCTCCGGCCCAGACGACCCCCCGGGCGGTGTCCACGTTGGGGTCCGACACGATCAGGCGAAGGACCGCGTCCCAGACGGTGGTCTGCTCGGTGACCCGGTCGAAGGCTCCGAGCGCCAGCCGTACGAGGTCCTGGGCGTCGGCGGGGCGGAGAAGCTCCAGGCACCGGGCGCGCCAGGACGCGGAGGGGCGCGGCGCGTGCAGCGCGCCGAGGTGGTTGAGCAGGTGGACGAGGTGCTCGGGCGGCGTCTCGCCCAGATGGTCGTACAGGGCGGCGGCCCAGTCGTCCAGAGGCGCCAGGGCGTGGAGCGGCGTGCCCGGGCCGGTGTGCAGGATCCGGGTGATCGAGCGCTGCAGCCGCCGTCGCTTCCCGGCTTCGATGCTGCTCTGGGCGACCGCCCGGATCAGCGGCCTGACCAGCTCCCGCAGCGCCGCCCGTTCCCCGGTCTCGAACTCCAGGAGCCGATCCAGGAGCAGGGACAGCCATGCGTCGTCATGCCAGCTGAGATCACAGGAGCGCAGGGCGGTGAGCAGCGCGGCCATCTCCGCCGGACTCCACGTCCCTGAGCGCGACAGGGCGATGTCGAGCTCCTCGGCGCAACGCGACGGGGAGGGCTGCGCGAGGCGGATCGCCGCCGCCCGGCATGTCGTCTCCTCCGCCTGGCGGAGCCGCCGCCTCACCTCATGCTGTATTTGGTCGGCCTGGTGCGACAGCACCCGCCACACCTTCCAGTCGAAGTCGTCGGGCCGGGGTGACGGGTTCGCACGCTCCCGGAGAGCGCGCTCCCGGGCGATCAGCTCCATGATCTGGTTCTCTGCGACAAAAGCCTCAGTCGCGGTCAATTCGCTCATGGCGGGATCCTGCCCGGCCCCACCGACAGACTCGCCGGTGAGGCGGGTGGACGTCCCGCGCGGCTGCACCACCGTCGGGTCCTTCCGCTCCGGGCCGCCACCGGCCGCGCCCGGACGGCGCCGAGGGGCCGGGCCCTGTCCCCTCGGAGCCCGTCCGACTGCGGGAAAGCTACGAGGGGAGCGTGAGAATCAGCTTGAGGCGACCCGAGGATCACCTTGCGGGCGGTGAATCCGGGGGGTTACGGCCTCTCGCGGGAAATCGGGGCAATCCAGCGGCGCTCCGGGGACGAACAACACGTCGAGGAACCCGGCCGGATCCTTTTTCTTCCATCCCGAGGCCGGTCACGTCCGTGGCCGGCAGCCGAAAGGACCCACGACATGGAGCTCCGGACCAACCGGCGCGCCCTGGTCGGCCTGGGCGTGGCGGGAGCGCTGATCGCTTCCTCGTTCACCCTGCTCAGAGCCGACACCGGCACGGCGTCCTCACACCGTGAGGCCCCGATGACCGCGGGAGACCCCCGCAACGACAACACCGACGTCTACGCCTTCGTCAGCCCGGACAAGCCGGACACGGTGACGCTGCTGGCGAACTTCATCCCCTTCGAGGAGCCGAACGGCGGGCCGAACTTCTACCAGTTCGACACCAACTCCCGCTACAACATCAAGATCGACAGCAATGGTGACGCGAAACCCGACATCACCTACCAGTGGCGTTTCCAGAACCAGGACAAGCGCGGGAACACCACCTTCCTGTACAACAACGGCCCCGTCACCTCGCTGAACGACGAGAACCTGCTGTTCAGGCAGCGGTACACGCTCACGAGGGTCACCCCGAAGGGCAGCGAGACCCTCGTCTCCGACGGGATCGTGGCGCCGAGCAACGTCGGGCCCGCCTCGATGCCCGACTACGCCACCCTGCGCGCCCAGTCCGTCACCGGCGTCAAGGGCGGCGGCAAGGCGTTCGCGGGCCAGTCGGACGAGGCGTTCTTCCTCGACCTGCGGGTCTTCGACCTGCTCTACGGCGGCGACCTGTCCGAGGTCGGCCAGGACACCACCAAGGGCTACAACGTCCACACGCTCGGCCTGCAACTGCCCAAGAACGAGCTCGCGCTCAAGGGCGACGCCAGGCGCAACCCGGTCATCGGGGTCTGGTCCACCGTGGACAAGAAGGGGCCGAACGGATTCGTCCAGGTCTCCCGCCTGGCACAGCCGCTGGTCAACGAGGTCGTGCTCCCGGCCGGGCTGAAGGACGCCTTCAACTCGGTCAGCCCGGACAAGGACGCCGACCTGCCGGCCGTCGTCAACCGCGTCACCGACCCCGAGGTGGCCAGGCTCCTGCAGTCCATCTACGGCATCAAGGCGCCCGCCACCCCGCGCAACGACCTGGTCGAGATCTTCCTGACCGGCATCGCCAAGGGCAACGGCCCGATCGACGTGGACCTCAACTCGCAGACCCTCAACAAGGACGCGGGCAAGCTGCGCGCCTCGGAGATGCTGCGGCTGAACATGTCCATCCCGCCCGGCAAGGACCCCAGCCGCCTCGGCGTGATCGGCGGCGACCCGCAGGGCTACCCCAACGGCCGCCGCCTCGGTGACGACGTGGTCGACATCTCCCTGCAGGTGATGGCGGGCGCCGCCCAGACCGGCAAGCTCGTCGACGCGCTGGCCGCAGGCGACAGGGTGGACGCGAACGACAAGCCGTTCGGCGCGACGTTCCCGTACATCCCGCTGCCCGGCAACACCTCGGTCAACCAGAACTGATCCGGCGAGGGGGCGGAGCCGTCCGTGTTCCGCCCTCTCCGGCCGGGGAGATCCAGGGAGATTACCGTGAAGACTTCCGCAACGGCGGGGATCGCCGTGCTGGTGCTGGCCGGGGCGCTGACCGCGGGGGCCGCGCTGGTCCCCGGCGAGCCGGCGCCTCCCGCCGCCTCCCCCGCGCGGGGAGCGGTCGCCCGCGAGCCCGTGGAGGCGCCCGTCTCGGCCGTCTCGCTGCGGGACACGATCAGCGCGCTGACCGGCCGCCTGCGCCGCCTGCCCGGCGACGACCAGGCCTGGGCGGGCCTCGGCGCGGCCTACGTCCAGCAGGCCCGCCTCACCGCCGACCCGTCCCTCTACGCCAAGGCCGAGCAGGCGCTGGCCCGCTCCGCCACGCTGAACCCGGGCAACTTCGCCGCACTGACCGGTCAGGCGGCCCTCGCCGCCGCCCGTCACGACTTCACCCAGGCGGTACGGCTGGCGCGCCTGTCGGCCGCCGCCAACCTCTACGGCCCGGGCGCCCACGCGGTGCTGGCCGACGCCTTCACCCAGCTCGGCCGGTACGGCGAGGCGGAACGGGCGATCGACCGGATGATGGAGCTGCGGCCCGGCGTCGCGGCCTTCACCCGGGCCTCCTACGCCGCCGAGCTGCGTGGCGACCGCGCCGGGGCCCGCCGCCTGCTGGCCGGCGCCCTCGGCGACGCCTTCGCCCCCGCCGACGTCGCCTACTGCCGTTACCACCTGGGCGAGCTCGCCCTGCACTCCGGCGACCTGGCCGGCGCCGCCGAGCAGTACCGCCTGGCGCTGCGAGCCGCCCCGGAGTTCACCCCGGCGCTGGCCGGGACCGCCAGGGCCGCCGCGCTCGGCGGCAGGACGGCCGAGGCGCTCGACCTGTACGCGACGGTGGTGGGGCGGCTCCCGCTGGCCCAGTACGTGATCGAGTACGCCGAGGTGATCCGGGCCTCGGGCGGGGACCCGTCGGGGCAGTGGACGCTGCTGCGGGCGCAGCGGGACCTGATGGCGGGCGCGGGGGTGCGGGACGACCTCACCTGGGCCGAGTACGAGGCCGACCACGGCTCTCCCGCCCGGGCCGTCGAGCACGCCAGGGCCGAGTACGCCCGCGCCCCCAACGCGGTCGCCGCCGACGCCCTGGCCTGGGCCCTGCACCGCGACGGCCGCAGCCGGGAGGCGCTGCCGTACGCGCGGGAGGCCACCTCGACCGGCTGGCGCAACGCCCTGCTCCTGCACCACCGCGCCGAGATCGAGCGCGCCCTGGGCCTCACCCGGCGGGCCGAGCGCTCCGCCGCCGAGGCCCGCGCCGCCAACCCCGCCTTCTCTCCCCGCCTGCCCGCCCTCGCGAGGTTCTCATGACCGGTAGAACGGCTCTCCGCCTGGCGGCCGCCTCCGGCCTCGCGACGCTGTGCGCGGTGCTCGCGGCCTCGGCGTCGCAGGCCGCCGTCACGCCTCCCCGCGCCGCCGCCGTGTCCCCGCACGTCGTCGCGCACCCGCTGGGCGACTTCACCGTCAACCACCACAACGGCCTGAAGATCACTCCGGACCGGGTGGAGAACCTCGCCGTCGTCGACAGCGCCGAGCTGCCCACCCTGCAGGCCCGCTCCGCGGTGGACGGTGACGGGTCGGGGACGGCGTCGCCGCGGGAGCGGTCGGCGTACGGCGCCGCCCGCTGCGCGGAACTGGCCTCCGCGCAGCGGCTGACCGTGAACGGGACGGCGCTCGCCTGGCGGGTCGGCCCATCGGGGTTCGCCTACGAACCGGGCCGGGGAGGTCTGGAGACCAGCCGTCTGACCTGCCACCTCTCCGCTCCCGTGACCGCGCCGGAGACGATCGGGTTCGAGGACGGATTCCTCCCCGACCGGCTGGGCTGGCGGGAGATCACCGCGGTCGCGGAGGGCGGGGTACGGCTGGCGGAGCCGCCGGTGCCGGAGACGAGCGTGAGCGGGCGGCTGCGGAGCTATCCCGATGACCTGCTGGCCGCCCCGCTCGACCAGCGGGCGGTACGGCTGAGCGTCCGGACCGGGGGCGGGCCCGCGGCCGGGGACGGTGCCGGGGGCGGTACGGGAACCGGCCCCGGCACCGGGCCCTCAGGGGCCGTGCCCCCGCTGATCTCCTGGGGACCGGCCGGGGACGCGCTGGCCGCGCTGGACCGGACCTTCACCGGGCTGGTCGGCACCGGGCCGCCGACGGTCCCGCTCGGCCTGCTCGCGGTGGGCATCGCCGTGCTCCTGGGCGCCGGGCACGCGCTCATCCCCGGCCACGGCAAGACCGTCATGGCGGCCTACCTGGCCGGGCGGCACGGCCGTCCCCGGGACGCGCTGGCCGTCGGCGCCACCGTGACCGTCACCCACACCCTGGGCGTCCTCGTGGTGGGCCTGCTGCTGAGCACCTTCTCCTTCCTCACCGGAGAGGTCGTACTCGCCTGGCTCGGCCTGGTCAGCGGCCTGCTGATCACCGCCGTCGGCGTCCGCCTCCTCCGGACGGCCTGGCGTGCCCGCCGCACCGGAGAGGCGCCCGGCCACGGATACGGATATTTCGGACACGGACACGGGCACGGGCGCGGACACGGGCGTTTCGGGCACGGCCACGCGGCTCACCCGACCGGCCGGACGGCGCTTCCGGAACCGGACGGCGGGTCTTCCGGCGGAACCACCGGGAGACGCGCGGCGGCGGCCTCGCCCGCCAGTTCCCGGCGCGGGCTGGTGGGGATGGGGATCGCCGGAGGGCTGGTGCCCAGCCCGTCCGCGCTGGTCGTCCTGCTCGGTTCGATCGCGCTCGGGCGCACCTGGTTCGGGGCCGCGCTCGTCCTGGCGTACGGCGTGGGCATGGCCGTCACCCTCACCGCCACCGGCCTGCTGCTGGTCAGGCTCGCCGGGCGGCTCGACCGGTTCGCGACGGCGGGCGGAGGTCTCGCGGCCCGCGCGTCGGCCCTGGCCCCGGTCGGCACCGCAGCGGTCGTCGTCCTGCTCGGCCTGGGCCTCGCCGTGCGCGGCCTCGCCGGAGCGATCTGACCGGCCCCGGACGGCGACCGGGAGCACGACGCCACCTCCGGCGGATGCCGCCGGGCGTCAGGCCAGGACGCGGCCGAGCACGCGGGCGTACATCCGGCCCGGGCTGGGGACCGACGGCGGAGTGAGGAAACCGGGGAGCATGGGCAGGTCCACGGCGAAGGGCTGCAGCCGCTCGTAGAGGGCGTCGGCGCCCGCCGGGCGGCGGTCGGGATCCTTCTCCAGCAGGTCGGCCAGGAGGCGGTTCAGGTCGTCCGGGATGCCGGGGACCGGAGGCGGGCGCTCCTTCACCTGGCGCTCGAACACGACGTACTCGGTGGGGCCGGTGAAAAGCTGCTCGCCCGTCAGCATCTCGTGGATCACGCAGCCCAGGGCGTACAGGTCGCTGCGCGGGCCGGCCAGACCCCGCTGGATCTGCTCGGGGGCCATGTAGGACGGGGTTCCGAGGATCTGCCCGACCCGGGTGAACTGGGCGGAGCCGGCCTCACGGAACATCGCCAGGCCGAAGTCCAGGACCTTGACGCTCCCGTCGGGGCAGAGCATCAGGTTGGTCGGTTTGAGGTCGCGGTGGCAGATGGAGAGCGCGTGCGCGGCCGAGAGCACCGCGCAGGCCTGGGCGGCGATCGCGGCGGCCCACGGGACGGGGAGCGGGCCGTGCTCGCTGACCAGGTCGGCCACGGTGACGCCCTCGATGAACTGCATCACCTGGAACAGCCGCTGCTCGAAGGTGCCGAAGTCGTACAGGACCGGGGCGCCGGGGTGCTCCAACCGGGCCAGGATGCGGGCCTCGCGCAGGAAGCGCCGCTTCAGCTCCTCGTCGGGGCCGGTGAGCAGGCGCAGGAACTTGACCGCCACCCTGCGGTCGAGGTGCTCGTCGTGGCCGGCGTAGACCGCCCCCATCCCTCCCTGCCCGAGGGGGAGGTCGTCGAGAACGTAGCGGTCGCCGATGACCATCGACCCTCCCTGCGGACCTGCGGGCGCTACACCCGTTGGTCGCACGGTCTCAGGTGACCGTCGACCAGTCCATCAAAGCCTAGCCGGATCAAGGTCTCACCCAGTGCCGCCGTCTCGCGCAACCTGTCCTCCAGCACGGCCAGTTCGCGGAAGGCGGTGCCGTAGCGCCGCTGCTCGGCCACCGGCAGCACCGGCACCCGGGCCCTGCGCACGTCGAGCCGGCTGGAGCTGGGATGGACGCGGGAGGCGTCGGCCGAGCGGAGGAAGCCGGCCAGGAAGTGGGGGTCGAGCCGTTCGGGGTCCACCCGGTAGAGCGTGAGCTGCGGCCCGAGCGCCGCGCCGGACCGCTCGACCACCCGGACCGCGCCCAGCGCGGTGGTCACGATGTCGTCCGGCCTGACCATGACCAGCGCCGGGTCGAGGACCGTGCCCCCCGAGGGGGCCGTGCCCGCGACGGCGTCCTCGGCGGTGAGGACCGGCACCGGCCCGGAGCCGGCGGTCATCTTGGGCGGGGCCTGGAGGATCGTGACCAGGCCCGCCTTGACCAGCTCGCCGACGGTCGTGGTGGGCAGCTCCTGCCGCTCGGTGAGCGCCTCCAGGGCCGGGGGCGCGTCCGGCAGCGTGGCCGAGGCCTCCCGGAAGCGGTCCAGCGCGCCGGTGAAGTCGCGCACGAAGTCCGGCCCGCCCTGCTGGGGGCGGTGCCGCCCCGGAGCGAGGTCCACCTCGTCGTCGAGCAGGTCGATGATCCGCACCGTACGGCTCTCGCCGGACAGCTCGGCCTCGGGGTCGGCCGCGTAGGCGTGCCAGGCCGGCTCCACGATCGACAGGTCCTCGCCGGCGTCCACCATCAGCAGCTGGGACGGGGGCCGCCCGCCGTCGGGGCGGCGGAGCACCCACAGGTCCGGCCCGCCCGGGGCCAGGGCGATCACGGCCCGCAGCGCCCCGGCGCGCAGCAGGTTGCCCCGGATCCGCTTGCCGGGGCGGCGGCTGGCCGCCGCGGCGGGCATCAGGACCGCCACCAGGCCGCCCGGCCGCACGTGGGCCAGGCAGTGTTGCACCCAGGCGAGCTCCGGCTCGCCGCGCGGCGGCAGGCCGTACTCCCAGCGGGGGTCACCGGCCAGCTCCTCGTAACCCCAGGCCCGCTCGTTGAACGGGGGGTCGCAGACCACCGCGGCGGCGAGCTCGCCGGCCAGGCCGTCCTCGCGGAGCGAGTCACCGGCCACGATCCGGGCAGGCGCCCCGCGCAGCAGCAGCCGTACCGCGCTGAGCAGGGCGTTCGTCTCGTTGATCTCCTGTCCGAGCGGGGCGGCGGCGTTCAGGAGCAGGGTGCCGACGCCGCAGGCCGGATCGAGCACGGGCCCGGCGCCCCCGCTGTCCCCACCGACCAGCCGGATCATGAGCGCGGCCACGTCATCCCTGGTGACCGAGAGCTGGCGGGAGTGGGCCTCCACGTAGCGCGCGCAGAGGAACTCGAACGCGGCCAGCGGGCCGTTCTCCGCGGCGAGCCGGGCGGTCAGCCGGAGCAGCGTACGGTCGTCCGCCCGGAACCCGGGTGCACCCGGCAGGTCGGTCGTGGCGGCCGCCACCAGCTCGGAGAGGGGACGCGCGCCGGGGTCGCCCGACAGGGACCGCACGCCGTGGTCACGCCAGCCGGAGGGGTCGCGGTGCAGGAACAGCAGGAAGGCGCCGACCCGGCCGACCAGCTCGCCCAGGCGCAGGTCGTCGACCGTGGTCCGCATCCGCTGCCAGACCAGGTCGCCCAGGGAGACCTCGAAGGACTTGCCGTTGCCGCGCAGCCAGGCGGTGACCTCGGACAGGGAGAAAAGCGGGCTGGAGGCGGTTCCGCCGACCGGCTGGGGGAAGTCCTCGTGGCGGCGGCGCCAGTTGCTCACCGCCGCCCGGCCCACATCGGCGAACCGGGCGATGTCGCCCGCGTTCACGGTGATCTCCTGGCTCTCCTCCATACCGACCCACAGTAGTTGACTGTGCTGAAATGGTCTACAACAGCTTTGCTTGTGAAGTGCTTCAACCAGTGCTTTACTGCCTTCATGGCACAAAACGAAGGACCGGCACTGCGCTATGCCGCCCGCTCCGACGTCGGAGTCCGCCGAGAGGCCAACGAGGACTCGGGTTACGCGAGCGCGCGCCTGCTCGCCATCGCCGACGGCATGGGCGGCCACGTCGGCGGAGAGATCGCCAGCTCGCTCGCGGTCACCGCCGTGGCGGCGATGGACGACAGCCTTCCGGAAAGCGGCGCCGACCTCAAGGCGGCGCTGAAGGCGGTGGCCAAAGACGTCAACCGCATGATCCGCGAGATGGCCGAGCAGGAGCCCGCGCTGCGCGGGATGGGCACCACCCTCACCGCGCTGCTCTGGGACGGCGACATGTTCGCCCTGGCCCACGTCGGCGACTCCCGTGCCTACATGCTGCGCGACGGCGCCCTCTACCAGATCACCCACGACCACACCCTGGTGCAGTCGCTGGTCGACGACGGCCGGATCACCCCCGAGCAGGCGGCCGAGCATCCGCGCAGGTCGATGGTCCTGCGCGTGCTGGAGGGCACCGGCGACGGCGAGCTCGATCTGACCCTTCGCGAGGCCCACGCGGGCGACCGCTACCTCGTCTGCTCCGACGGCCTGACCGCCGTGGTCGGCCCGGAGACCCTCTTCAACACCCTCAGTGAGATCGACGATCCCGACGAGGCCGCCCACCGGCTCATCGACCTCGCCAACCGCGGCGGCGGACCGGACAACATCACCTGTGTCGTGGCCGACTTCGGGCCCTATCCGGTCGGCGCCGAGCGTTTCGTCGTGGGGGCCGCGACCGAGCGGAAGCTGACGCCCTGAGCCCGCCCGCGTCCCCCGGTCAGGCCACCCGGGCGGACGCGGCGGTCCAGGTGTTGCACGCCGACGGAGAGACCGCCCTGAAGCCGCGGTCCATCCAGTAGACGATGTTCGCGCCCTTGCCGTGGTCGCGGACACCGCCCTCGACGTAGTCGTCACCCGTCATCCTCTGGCTCGCCAGCAGCAGCCGCCAGTCGCCGGCGGTGCGCGCCAGCGACTCCCAGACGGAACCGGTGAAGACCCCGGTCAGGCACTCGGCCTGCAGTTCCTGCCTGCGGTACTGCTCGTTCAGCTCCTTCTTGTTCCGGTAGGCCAGCCGCTGGTTGCCCTTCGTGATCCCCGAGAGGCTCTGCACATGGTGGGCGTACTCATGGGCGACCACCGTCAGCAGGAACAGGTCCGACTCGTCGTCGAGCAGGTCGGAGCCGATCGGGAAGTTCAGGCTCCGCTCCGACCGGCAGTAGATCGCGATCGTGTCCTCCGGCCACTTCTTCCCGCAGGCGCGGCCCTTCTCGGAGACGAACCTGACCACCGGTTTGCGGAACGCCAGGCCCCGCCTGCGCAGCTCGGCGGACCAGACGCGGTCGAGGCACCTCACGATCGCGAGCGTGTAGCGCTTGACGGAGGCCCTGCTGTCCTCGATCTCCGGCTCCTCGCACGCGACCTGCTTGAAGACGCCCCCCTTGTAGAGCGGGTTGTGCGTGAGCAGGGGGGCGTCCTTGACCGGGTACCGCGCCCCGGCGGCCTCGGCGGTGCCGGGGACGCCGGCGAGGACGAGCCCGGCGAGGAGCGCGGGAAGGAACGTTCCGATGATTCGTCTGGTCGTCATCGATGCGGCCTTTCTGGGGGACGCCTCTGGATCCGGAGGTGCGGGACGGGCCCGGTGCGGGGACGGCCGCACAGGCCGCCGAGGTCGAGGGTCACGGGTCACCGTTCCGGCACGAGCCGGTCGGCGGCCCGGTCGATGGCGGTGCCCACCCGGTCGGCGAGCAGGCCGACGGCGCCGACGGCCCGGGTCATCGGGTCGTCCTCGGCGCCGCCGAGCGCCTGGGAGCGCACGTAGGCGGCCTTCACCTCGGCCCACCGCCCGGCCTGCGCGGCGGTGAGCGTGCCCCGCAGCTCGGCCAGCCTGAGCAGGTTGGCCTCGGCTCCGGAGGTGAGGGTCTGGGCCTCGCCGAGGTAGTGGTCGTCGATGACCGCCTCCAGTTCGGCGTCGTTCATCACCGGCACGATCCGCGCGGCCAGCTTGGCCATGTTCCGGTAGCTCCCCTGGAGCTGGAACGGCGGTTCGGTCCTGGAGGCGTCGGACTGGGCGGCCGAGGCGATGTAGGCCCGGTTGACGGCCAGGACCACCTTCCGGACGCGGAGCAGCCCGCGCAGGACCGCGAGGATCTGCTCCAGCTCGACCGGGGAGTAGGGGTGGGAGAGCCGGTCGGCGCGGACGGCGGGGTCGTCCTGCGCCAGCCGTACGAGCAGGCGGACGTCGTCGCGGTCCCGGGTGGAGAGCGGGGCGAGGACCGGGTTGGAGGTGAGCGCGTTCTCGATGTAGCTCAGCGCGAAGACCTCCTCCCTGCCGGAGAGCACGTCGCCGAGGTTCCAGACGTCGGCGCGGTTGGCGAGCATGTCGGGGATGCGGAACCGCCGGCCGGACTCGGTGTACGGGTTGCCGGCCATGCAGACCGCGAAGCGCTTGCCGCGCAGGTCGTAGGTGCGGCTCCGGCCGTCCTTGACCCCCTCCATGCGACGCTGGGCGTCGCAGAGCGAGATGAACTTCTGCAGCAGCTCCGGAGAGGTGTGCTGGATGTCGTCGAGGTAGAGCAGGACGTTGTTGCCCATCTCCAGAGCGAGGTTGATCTTCTCTACCTCCTGGCGCGAGGTCGCGTCGGGGGCCTGGGCCGGGTCCACCGAGGTGACCAGGTGGCCGAGGGCCGGGCCGTTGACCTTCACGAAGACCAGTCCGAGACGGCTGGCGACGTACTCCATCAGAGTCGTCTTGCCGTAGCCGGGCGGGGAGACGAGCAGCAGCAGACCCATCTGGTCGGTCCGCTTGGCGTCGCCGCTCGCGCCCAGCTGCTTGGCCAGGTTGTCACCGATGAGCGGCAGGTAGACCTCGTCGAGCAGCTGGTTGCGGACGAAGGAGCTCATCACCTTCGGCCGGTACTCCTCCAGGCGCAGCCGCGTGCGCTCGGCGGCGACCAGCTCGTTGCGACGCCGCAGGTAGTCCCGGTAGGCGGGGACGCGCTCGGCCCCGAACCGCCGGGTCCTGGCGAGGAACTCGTCCAGGCGCACCGGCAGGCTCCGTCCGGTGACGCGCGGGTGCGCGCCGAGCAGGCCCTCGGCGGTCGCGGTCAGCGCCGCCGACGAGTCGTAGCGGGGCAGTTCGCACAGGAGTACGGCCACCGCCTCCGCAAGCTCGGGGGAGCGTTCGAAGGCCCCCAGCCAGGCCTCGGCCAGCCGTCTGCGGGCGGGGAGGTCACCGGCGAGGGCGCGCAGGTCGTCGGCGAACTCCGCGCGTGCGGCGCCCAGCGACCGGTCGAAGCGCTCCAGCAGCCCGCGGGCCCCGGCGCCCGTCACGAACCCGGCCGGCGCCCCCGCCAGTTCCTCGAACAGGTACTCCCCGGCGAGCCCGCAGACGCCACCGGCGCTCCCCGCGTCCCCGATGTCCCCAGCGTCCAGAGTCGACATGAAGGCCGCGACCGCGGCTCCGAGGGCGCGGCAGGTCTCGTCCGCCTCCTCCACGCGCCCGAACCGGGCGCGTGCCCGCGCGAGCGAGACCGCCCTCGTGGTCCAGGAGGCGCGTTCGGCCTCGCCGGTCCCGAAGGCCCAGAAGAACTGGGCCGCGGCCCGGACGTCCGGGGGGTAGCGGAGCAACCCGGCCCCGGCGTGCAGGCGGAGCAGGACGTCCAGGATCGCCGTGGCGTCGTGGTCGTGCACGCCGCGCTCGTAGCCCTCGTCGTAACGGCTCTCCGCGGCCCGGCGGACGATCCCGAGCAGCTCGCCCTCGGCCACCGCCGCCTCGTGCAGCGCGTCGAGCGAGACCGCGAAGCCGCCGGGACCGTCCGCGACCGGCGTCCCCGCCTCGGCGGCGGCCAGGATCGAGGCGGCCAGATACTCGCCCCGGTAGACCTCCGGCGACTCCGAGACCAGCAGCTGGGACCAGAACGGCCGGCTCGCCTCGAACACCGGGTCCAGGACGGGGGAGCGGTAGTCGGTCCCGGTGACGGCGAACGCCATCCGGTCCCCGTGCGGGACCAGCGTCAGGTCGGCGGCCCGGGTGTTGACCGCGAACCGGTGCCGGCCCAGCCGGATGGTCTCGCCGCCGTCTCCGTAGAGGTCGAGGCGGTCGCGCAGGGTGCGCCCGGCCTCCTGGCGGGCGGACTTCACCCGTCCCTCGAGCTCCTCGGCGCGGACCGCCTCGCCCAGCTCGCGCAGTTCCCCGGCGACCGCGTGCAGCTTGGCCACCATCGGGTCGGAGGCGAAGTAGGTGTTGACCTCGTCGGCCGAGCCGAGCGAGGCCGCGCGGCGCCGTACGCTCGACAGGATCCGGTCCGCCGAGCCGGCCAGCCGCTCGGCCCGGCGGGCCCGCTCGTCCAGCAGCGCCTGCCGCCGGGAGGAGAACGCCTCGTAGACGTCCTCGCGCCGGGCGCCCAGCTTCGCCAGGAAGTCGTCGGACTCGGCGAAGCGCGACTCCAGGTTCTCCAGCTGCAGCGTCAGCCGGCCGAGCTGCTCGTCGCACCGGTCGGGGGTGTCGGCCACCGCGAGGGCACCGGTGATCGCCTGTCCCAGCAGGGCGAACTCGGCGGCGAAGGCGGCGCGCCCCTCGGTCGCCAGCAGCTCGCGCCGGCACGCGTCCAGGATGGCCCGGGCCCGGTTGACCCCGCCGAGGACCTCGCCGACCCGCTCCAGGATGGCGGTGCGGACTCCCGCGTCGGCGAGGTCGAGCGTGCCGACCACCTCGATGACGACTTCCAGACCCCGGGACTGCGCGGCCAGGCGCTCGCCGACCCCCGCCGCCTCGGCCGTGGTGGCGATGGCCCCGGCTTCCGCGGTCAGCTTCTCCACCTCGGAGCGGTAGCCGGCGAAGGCGTCCTCGCCCTGCAGGAAGCCGGCCGCGCGCTGCGCCGCGCTGCCGAGCTCGCCCTCCAGTTCGGCGTCCAGCCGGTCGATCCGACCGGTGTCGACGTAGCGCAGCTCGCGGAGGGTGACCAGGCGGCCCTGGGCCTGGCGGAGTCCGGCGAGCCGGGTGACCCACTCGGTGGCGGAGCGGGCCGGCTCGCCGTGCGAGCGCCGCATGAGGGAGGTGATCTCCGCGGCGGCGGCCTCCAGCGCCTCCTCGGCCTGGCCGGTGAGCGAGCGGATCTTCTCGAACTCGTCCAGCACCTGCTCGGCGGTGGCCCTGACGTCGGTCAGCGGCCCGCGGAGGTCGTGGTCGCCCAGCCAGTGGTAGTGGTCGAACACGCGGGTGCAGGCGGCGATGAGGGACTCGAAGACGGCGGCCGACGGCGCCATCTCCTCCACCATGCGGGCCACCGAGAGGCAGTCGGAGATGCCGCGCACCAGCTCCGCGTTGCCGATCCGCTCCAGCGGACCGGTCCCCACCGGCTGGGCGGCGGCGTAGACGTCGGAGATGTACGGGGTCTGCCACACCTGCATCGGATGGACCCGGACCGGCTCCTCCGAGGTCGCCCGGAACACCACCAGCGTGCCGTCGTCGAACAGCGAGTAGCCGTGGCAGGGGATCGGCGTCGCGACCTGTTTGCGGATCACGTTGTACGGCAGCAGCAGCGACCGGCCCTCGGCCCGGGCGTGGAACACGTAGAGCACGTCCTCGCCGTTGACCGAGCGGATGACCCGCTCGAACTCCAGGTCGGTGACGTCGGTGTCGAAGGTCTTGCTCACCCCGGTGGACAGGTAGTAGCCGCCGGGGAAGACGATGCCCTGGTCCTCGGGGAGCCGCCGGCAGGCCTGGCCGATGCCGTCCAGCCGCACGACGTCCTTGGTCCGGGTGTTGAAGACCAGGTGCCGCCACTCGGTCTCGTTGTAGGGCCGGATGCGCAGCAGGATCAGGGGCCCGACCCCGGCGTGCCACACGTCGGCGTCGGCGAGGCTCTGCAGGGGCTCGGCGACCGGTTCCCGGTAGACGCCCTCGCCGGTCTCCGTGTTGTTCTCGATCTTGATCGTGAGATCGCCGCCGACGGTCTCGACGAACACCTCTCCCCGGATCGAGATGTGCGGGTGGCGGCCGAGCACGTGGTCGTCGCGGGTGGTCCGGGTCCACTCGAAGTCGTACGAGGCGGGGAAGACGTGGTCGCGCTCGCCGCGGTCGTCGACATAGGCGAGCGAGCCGTCCGTCCCGACCTGCCAGCGCAGCACCCGGATGTCCTGCGGGCCGGTCTGGAAGACGGCCAGCAGCCTGCCCTCGACCCGGCGGAGCTGGAGCAGCCGCGTCTGCCGGTAGTACCGGTAGAGCTCGGCGAAGTCCCGCTCGAACTGCGGGTGGCGCAAGAACGGCTCGGCGTCGGTGTCGGTGTCGGTGTCGGTGTCGAAGCGGACGGCGTCCCCGTCGCGGCTGAACCTGTGCACGGAGAAGACGTCCCCGACGGTCGTCTCCGGCTTCAGCCCGATGAACACGTTGTAGCCGAAGAGCAAGAGATCGCCGATGGCGACGATGTCGCGCGGCACGCAGTTGTTCTCGGTGCGGATCCGCTCGGTGCCGATCAGGCGGAGCTCGGTCCCGCCGAAGACGTCCAGGCGCCGGGCGTTGAGCGTCTCGGCCCGCCGGGCGAGCTCCGCCGCCTGCTCGGCGAGCCGGGCGCGGAGCACCTCGTAGGTGCCCGCGTCCAGCGCCCGTCCCGTCGTGCTCGTGGTCTCTGTGACGGTCACCTCCGGCGTCACTCCCGGCCCGTGGCGGCGACGGGGGCCGAGCCGTTGTCGGCCGCCGGGACGTCGGCGGTGACGGCCGCCACGGTCGCGGTGGGCACCACGGTGACCGCCGGAGCCGCGGCGGTCGCGGTGCCGAGCAGCTCGCGCAGCCGGGCGCCCTCGGGGCCGGTCTCGCTCATCAGCTTCACCAGCAGCGCCGAGAGCGAAAGGTCCCGCACGTCACCGCTGCCCAGCGAGCCGAGGGCCCGGGTCAGGTCGGCGGGCAGGCTCTGCGACCCGTCCAGATACGGCCCGGCGAGCGTACGGGCGATGCCGGAGCTCTCCACGAAGCCGTCCACGGCCTTGCCCATGGTGACCGAGCCGACCAGCTTGTCGAAGAAGACGCTGTCGCCGCCGACGATGTCGATGTTGGCCTTCTCCAGACCGGCGGCGAGCACCATGGCCTGCGCCTCGGCGAGCTTGACCTGGGAGGTGACGCCCGCCAGGCGGATCTCCTTCTCCATGTCGAGGCGGAGGCGGTACTCCTCGTGGCCCCGGCTCGCGTCGTCCAGCGCGGCCATCGCCGCCGCCTTCTCGGTGAGGCCCTCGGCCTCGGCCTTCAGCCGCTCGCCGATCCGGGCCGCCTCGGCCAGCGCCCTGGCCTGCTCGCCCTCGGCGGCGGCCAGCGCCTTCTCCCGCTCGACCGCGGCCTCGGCCCGGCCGACCTTCTCGATCGCGGCGGCGTTGCGCTCGGCCACCTGCACCTCGGCCAGGCCGGTCGCGGCGGCCTCGGCCTGCACGCCCTCGGCCAGGCGGATCTTGGCGCGGGCGTCGAGCTCGGCGGCCTGCTGGCGCGCCTCGGCCAGCACCAGGGCCTCGCGGGCCTTGTGCTTGGAGGCGGCCTCGGCTGCCTCGGCGGCCTTGATGTCCTTGACCAGGTTCTCCTGGGCCTCGGCCTCCGCCTGGATGATCACGGCCTGGCGGGTCCGCTCGGCCTCCTCGACCACCCGCAGGCGCTTGATGCTCTCCTCCTGCTCGGCGACCGTCTTCTCGACCGCGATGCGCTCCCGGACCACCTCGGCGATCGAGCGCTTCTCGCCTTCGACCTCCTTGTCCTTGGAGATGCGCGACAGCTCGGTCTCGCGCTCGCGGGAGATGACCTCCAGCATGCGGTCCTTCTCGATCCGCTCGCTCTCGACGGCGATGACCCGCTCGCGGTTCTTGGCCGCGACCGCGATCTCCCGGGCCTGGTTCTCCTGCTGGATGCCGAGCTGCTCCTGGGTGCGCAGGTCCGCGGCGTGGGCCTTGAGCCGCTCCTCGGCCCGGACCCGGGCGATCTCCGCCTCCTCGCGGGCGCGCATGGTCTCGACCTCGCGCTTCTGCTTGATCTCCGCGTCGGCCTGGCGGCGCTCCAGCTCCAGGATGGCCTCCCGGGCGTCGACGTTCTGGCGGGTGATCTCCTTCTCCTCGTGCCGCTGGAACTCGTTGGTCCGCACGTGCTCGATCGCGGTCAGCTCGGTGATCTTGCGGATGCCCTGGGCGTCGAGGATGTTGGCCGGGTCGAGCTTGCTGAGCGGCGTCTGCTCCAGATGGTCGATCGCCGCGTCCTCCAGGCTGTAGCCGTTCAGGTCGGTGCCGATGACCTGGATGATCTGGTCGCGGAACTGGTCGCGCTGGGTGTAGAGGTCGACGAAGTCGAGCTGCTTGCCCACGGTCTTCAGCGCCTCGGAGAACTTGGCGTTGAACAGCTCCTGCAGCGTCTCCTGGTCGCTGGCCCGGGCGGTGCCGATGGCCTGGGCGACCTTCACGACGTCCTCGACGGTCTTGTTGACCCGGACGAAGAAGGTGATCTTGATGTCGGCGCGGATGTTGTCCCGGCAGATCAGCCCCTCGTTGCCGGACCGTTCGATCTCGATGGTCTTCACCGAGATGTCCATGAGTTCCGCCTTGTGGAGCACGGGGAGGACGACCGCCCCGGTGAAGGTGACGTCCACCTTGTTGACCTTCGAGACGATGAGCGCCTTGCCTTGTTCGACCTTGTTGAACAGGCGGCTGATCATGATCACCAGCGCGATGGCGACGAGCAGGACGACGGCGAGGAGTACGCCGAGGCCGGTGGAGATGACGTCCATGGAGCCCTTCGCTAGATAGGACGATCAGGGTCGAGTTCCGCGTCGTAGGGCGTCACCCAGAAGAATTCGCCGTCGCTGTCGTAGGCGAAGATCAGGGCGGTGCCGCCGGCGAGGAAGACGTCGTCGCCGGTCTGACGGACCTGGATGAGAGCGGAGGAGCCGTCGGCGGAGGTGACCTCGGCCTGGCCGAAGCTCCGGGACACCCGGCCGGTGCGGATGACGCACATGCGGCCCACGAAGTCGGCGCGGGAGGGGACGCGCTCCTTCGGTACGGCGCGCCGCAGCGGCAGCGTCAGCAGGCGGGTGCCGAGCCAGGCGCAGGCGAGCACGGCGACGAGCACGGCGGCCAGCGCCGGGGTGCCGGTGACCAGGGTGGAGCCCGCGAGGCTGGTGAACCAGGCGATGACGACCAGCAGCGAGACGGTCACGGCGACCGGTACGCCGCCGAGTCCGAGGCCCGACAGGAGACCGGACAGGCCGGCCGTCTCCGCGCCGTCGGCGGTCTCGTCGCCGTCGAGCCCGGTCACGCCGAACAGCGCGAGGACCCAGTAGGCGACGACCACCATGAGAAGGAAGCTGAACAGGACGGTGGGAAAGGCTGAGGCGGCATCGACGAACCGGCCCATCGGCGTGTGGGATCCCCCTGTGGTGTGGTGAAGCGCGCTCCCCCGAGCGCATGCGCCTGACTATATAGAGATAAAGCGCAAGTAAAGGAGATAGTTCCCGACACCCGAAGAAATGTTCATTCAGGGATGGGGCCGGCGGGGACCGAGGGCGTGAAGAGGCCGGGGAGGCGGAGACCCGTCCCCCGGCCGTGCTGCAGCTTCGCCGCCCCCGCTAGGCGGTGATCATGTAGGCGAGGCCGATGAGGATGACGACGGGAATGAGCCACACGACCGCTTCGATGGCGAATTCCTTGTACACGGCGGCGTCCCTCCGGAGCAATGATCGATGAGGAGCACGGATAACCGACGATAGCGTCAGCACCCCGTCCCGGCCAGGATTCACCCGGTCAGGAGGAGGGGTCGGCGGAGCCGACGACCACGGGGACGTCCTGGACCGCACCGGGCTCGTCGACCACGTCGGCCACGACGCAGGTGATGTTGTCCGGTCCGCCGCCCTCGCAGGCGAGCTCGATCAGCCGGCGGACCACGGCGTCGAGGTCGTCGACCGTGGCCAGCACGTCGCGGAGCTGAGCGGCGTCGACCACGCCGGACAGGCCGTCGGAGCAGAGCAGGTAGCGGTCTCCCACCTCGGCGTCCCGCAGGGACAGGTCGATCTCGATGTTCTCGCTGCCGTCCAGCACCTGGAGCAGGATCGACCGGTGCGGGTGCCTGGCGGCCTCCTCGGCGGTGATCCGGCCGTCGTCCATCAGGGTCTGGACGAGCGTGTGGTCGTAGGTGATCTGGTAGAGATCGCCGTTGCGGAGCAGATAGGCGCGCGAGTCGCCGATGTGGGCCAGGGCGACGCGCGGGCCGTCCCAGAGCATCAGGGTCAGCGTGGTGCCCATCCCGGTGAGGCTCGGATCCTGATCGACCAGCTCGCGCAGGCGCTGGTTGGCGCGGCGGACCCCGCCCTCCGCGGCGGCGACCAGGTCGGCGGGGCACTCGTGGTCCAGGGGTGCCACGGCGGCGACCGCGGCCGAGCTGGCGACCTCCCCGCCCACGTGCCCGCCCATCCCGTCGGCGATGGCGAGCAACCGGGCCCCGGCGTACGCGGCGTCCTCGTTTCCCTGGCGGACCTTGCCGACGTCGGAACCGGCCGCATAGCGGAGTGTGATCATCGGCACTCCACCGGAACCCTGCACACCACTGGAACATCGAATTGCACGAGCGAGTCGCTTTCGGACAGTCGATACGGACACGGTCGAACCGAGATCTTCCAACGATCCACTGTGCGCCGTGGTGGCGCAAGCGGCCTGAGAAAGTGTTGCCACATCAATTGACCGCCGTGGCGCCGCGTAAGCTGTTTCGGCACCCCGGACACCGCACGGGCACGCCCATGGCAGGACAAGGAGAAACGGAATGACCGCGATCGCGCAGGAGGCGGCACGACGCCGCACGTTCGCGGTGATCAGCCACCCCGACGCCGGAAAGTCCACCATGACCGAGGCGCTGGCGCTGCACGCCTCGGCGATCACCGAGGCCGGGGCCGTGCACGGCAAGGCCGGGCGGCGCGGGGTGACCTCCGACTGGATGGACATGGAGAAGGCCCGAGGCATCTCCATCACCTCGGCCGCCCTGCGCTTCGAGTACCGCGGGCACATGTTCAACCTGGTCGACACGCCGGGCCACGCCGACTTCTCCGAGGACACCTACCGGGTGCTGGCCGCCGTCGACTGCGCGGTCATGCTGCTGGACGCGGCCAAGGGCATGGAGCCGCAGACCCTGAAGCTGTTCGAGGTCTGCCGCCACCGCCGCATCCCGGTGATCACGTTCGTCAACAAGTGGGACCGGCCCGGCCGCGAGGCTCTGGAATTGCTGGACGAGATCCAGGAGAAGACCGGCCTGCGGCCCACCCCGATCACCTGGCCCATCGGGACCGGCGGCTTCTTCCACGGGGTGATCGACCGGATCGCCGACCGGGCCGTGCGCTACACCCGCACCCCCGGTGGCGCCACCAAGGCGCTGGAGACGGAGCTCACCCCCGAGCAGGCCCTCGCCGAGATCGGTGAGGACTGGGAGCGGTCCAAGGACGAGGCCGACCTGCTGTCGGCCATCGGCTCCGACCACGACCAGAAGGCGTTCGAGGCCCACGAGTCGACCCCGGTGCTGTTCGGCGCCGCCCTGTCCAACTTCGGCGTCGGCCGCCTGCTGGACGCCATGGTGGACATCGCCCCGTCGCCCGCACCGCGCCCGGACGTGAACGACGACCCGCGGCCGCTGGAAGAGCCGTTCTCCGGCCTGGTCTTCAAGGTCCAGGCCAACATGGACCCCTCGCACCGCGACCGGATCGCCTTCGTCCGGGTCTGCTCGGGCCGCTTCGAGCGCGGCATGGTGCTGACCCACGCGGCGACCGGCCGTCCCTTCGCCACCAAGTACGCCCAGTCGGTCTTCGGGCAGGAGCGCGCCACCATCGACGAGGCGTTCCCCGGCGACGTGGTCGGCCTGGTCAACGCCACCGCCCTGCGCCCCGGCGACACCCTCTACGACGGCCCGCCGGTGGAGTTCCCGAAGATCCCGAGCTTCGCGCCGGAGCACTTCTGGACCGCCCGGGTCCGCGATTCCAGCCGGGCCAAGCAGTTCCGCAAGGGCATCGACCAGATGGAGGCCGAGGGCGTCGTCCAGGTGCTCCGCTCCGACATCCGGGGCGACCAGTCGCCGGTGCTGGCGGCGGTCGGCCCGATGCAGTTCGACGTGGTCAAGCACCGGCTGGCGGGGGAGTTCAACACCGAGATCGCCATGGACCGGCTCGACTTCAGCATCGCCCGGCTCACCGACGCCGAGTCCGCGCCGATCCTGGCCCGCCAGCGCGGCGTCGAGGTCTTCACCCGCACGCTCGACGGGGCGCTGCTGGCGCTGTTCACCGACGAGTGGCGGATGCGCGGAGTCCTGCGCGACCACCCGAACCTGGTGCTGAACGCGCTGCTCGCCGACACCCGCGGCTGACCGTTCCGGCCCGCTGTACGGCCCGCCTCTCCGGGGGCCGTACGGCGTGCGGTGCGGAAACGCTCGTGGGAGCGTTTCCACACAGATGCCGGGCATGGTGAGATATGTCCCTATGAGCACGATTAAGTGGGGCATCCTGGCGACCGGCGGCATCGCCGCGACCTTCACCGAGGACCTGGAACTGCTGCCGGACGCCGAGGTGGCCGCGGTCGGATCGCGATCGGCCGAGGCGGCCAAGGCCTTCGCCGACCGGTACGGCATCCCCCGCGCCCACGGGAGCTGGGCCGAGCTGGCGGCCGATCCCGACGTGGACGTCATCTACGTCGCTAACACCCAGAACGCCCACTACGACGCGGTCAAGCTCTGCCTGGAGGCGGGCAAGGCCGTACTGTGCGAGAAGGCCTTCACCCTCAACCGCGCCCAGGCCGCCGAACTGGTGGATCTCGCGCGGGAACGCGGGTTGTTCCTCATGGAGGCCATGTGGATGCGGTGCAACCCGGCCATCCGCAAGCTCGTCGAACTGGTCGAGGGCGGCGCGATCGGGCCGGTGAACACCGTCCACGCCGACTTCGGGATCTCCGTCACCGTGGAGCCCGGCCACCGGCTCCGCGACCCGGGGCTGGGCGGCGGAGCCCTGCTCGACCTGGGTGTCTATCCGGTCTCCTTCGCCCACATGGTGCTCGGCGCCCCGGAGAAGGTGCAGTCGTGGGCGCGTCTCACCCCCGAGGGCGTGGACGAGAACACCGGCATGCTGCTCGGCTACGCCGATGGCGCGGTCGCGATGCTCTCCTGCGGGATCACCACGCACAGCCCCGTCACGGCGTCGGTCTCCGGGCCGCTCGGACGCATCGAGCTGCCGCACCTGTTCTTCCGTCCTGAGACCTTCACCCTGTACCGGACGGACGGCGAGACGGAGACCTTCCGCGTCCCCTACGCGGGCAACGGCATGAACCACGAGGCCGCCGAGGCGATGCGCTGCCTGCGGGAAGGGCTGCTGGAGAGCCCGCTCGTGCCCTGGCAGGCCACGCTGGACGTGATGGGCCTCATGGACGAGGTCCGCGCCCAGGCCGGGGTCCGATTCCCCGGGGAATGACCGCCCGCGTCGTCTCGGCCCGGTGTCCGCCGGCACCGCCGAGGCGCCTACGGCTTCGGAGCGGGTACGCAAAGATGAGGACGGGACCGGCTAATCCCCGATGACGATGCCCATCGCGCCGGCCAGGCTGTAGACCAGCCCCTGGGCGTCCCGGCTTCCGATGACCGCACCTCTGAAGCCGGTCACTCCGTTGATCTTCAGTAGCGTGCAGTCGGCGAAGCGGGCGCCCTCCATCCGGGCGTTCGAGAACTGGGCTCCGGTCAGGTCGCAGCGTTCGAACCGGACCCCGCGGAGGTCGGCGTTCTGGAAGTCGGCCTCCGGCATGGTGCAGTCCCGGAAGACGGCGTTCTTGAAAGTCGAGAACCTGAACCTCGTCAGGTCCGCGCGGCAACCGTCGAACACCACGTCCCGGAGCGCGCACCCGGACCAGGTCATGCCGGTCAACCGGCTGGCGGAGATCCGGACGCGGTGCAGCGTCGACGTCCTCGCCACCATGTTCGACAGGTCGCAGCGTTCCAGTTCCCCATCGATGAAACCCGCCCTGTGCAGCTCCGTGCCGGAGAGCCTCGTGTCGGAGAAGCGGCAGCCCTCGAAGTCGGCCGCCTCAGTCCGCCGGAACGACAGGTCGACGCCCTTGAAATCCAGTGCCCGATAGATCCCGTCATCCTCAAGGTCGCGATCGGGAAGCACCGCCGCGGTGAGCGACGCGGGCAGCCTGGGCGCGACCGGCTCCCTGACCTGAGGCGGCGGGACCCCACGAGTACGGGAGGGCACGAGGGGAGCCTAGCGCGGCGTTCACTCCTGCCCTCCTGAGGTGTCCCCGCCCGGTGGTCGGCATGGAGACCTCGGGACGGGTGCCTCGGCGGTGCCGGCGGAGCACGACCATGAACCCCGCCCGACCGCGAGCACCGCACAACCACGAGCACCGCACAACCACGAACCCCACACGACCGCGAGCACCCCCGGTCGGAGCCTCCGGACCGATCAGACGCGCCTCCACTCGTGGCGCTCGAGGAAGGCGCGCCCGCCGGTGGCGTATTCGGCGAAGGCCCGCTGCACCGCTTCCAGCTCCGGGACGTGGGTCCGGAACATCAGGTTCCGGACGCTGTCCTTGTACTCCAGCTCGTAACCGGTGATCTCCGGGGACGACTGCACGAAGTGCTCGCCGAAGACGACCAGTGCGGTGAACGGGTTCTGGGGCGCCATCGTGGCGAGGGCGTCGTGGACGAGCTGGAGGTCGGGGTCGGTCAGGATCATCCCGTCGCCCGTGTGCATCTGCATCCCCCGGTAGACCCCCAGCGGGGCGAGGTTGTGCACGAGGCGGCGCTGCGGGTCGTAGCAGACCAGCTCGCACTCGCGGGCGAGGGAGAAGGCCTCGCCCGCCACCTCGTCGGACCGCTCCAGGGCGACGGTGACCAGGGCGTACTCGGGGGAGACCTGCTCGGCCCCGGCCAGGCGCCCGGCGAACGCGGCGACCCCCGGATGAGCCGTGACGGCTCCGGGCTCACCTCGGCGGAGTGCCCGGAAGACGATCTCCGCCTGCTCCTTGGTGATCGGTTTGGGCTCGTGCCATACGGCCAGTTCGAAACTCACGGCTCCATCGTCCTACAGGGTCACGCCTGCGCCCGCCGGACGGGCCGCATCGTCCCAACGCCATGCTGAGCTGGGAGTTCACCAAGTTCCAAGTCGAGGTCAAGTCCCCTCCCGCACACTTCGGAGGACCGTTCCCGACAAGCAGGGACGGATGTGGACAAGGTGGGAGACGTGGGCGGAGACTCGGCGCGACGGATGATCGCGGTGGCGGCACTGGCCGTGACGGCGACGATGGGATCGCTCGGCGGGGCGGTCGCCGAGGCCGACCCGGCGCCTCCGGCGACGCGGATCGCGGCCCGGGCCAATCCCGCCGTGCAGTTGATCGAGACGACCTACTCGGGCCGGGTCACGGTGCCCACCGCCGCTCCGAAGAAGGCGTTCAAGGCGCTGGTCGAGGAGGGACGCAAGCACGCGAGCGAGGGGCGGATCCCCTCCGACCAGCTGAGCATCGCCAAGTGGGTGTTCCGCAAGATCGCCGACGGCCCCGGCACGTACATCGGTACGACCGAGCCGCAGCGCGCCGACGACGTCACGTTCGCCGGGTCGTGCACCGGCTGGTGGATCACCCCCGACGGGTACATGGTCACCGCCGGGCACTGCGTGCAGAGCAGCCAGGCCGACATCCGGGCCGGGTTCGCGGCCCACGGCCTGGCCGACGTCACGGAGAAGGACGTCGCGGCCGAGCTGAAGTCGCTCATGGGCGCGGTCGAGCCGGACAAGGAGCTCACGGACCTGGTCACCAAGGTCTACGACACGTTCAACACCGAGAACCTCCGGGTGACGGACGTGAACGTGAAGTACCAGGTGGTCCTGCCGCTCCCGGGCGGAGGCATGAACGCGACCTCCACCCGTCTGCCGGTCGAGCTGGTCGGGGCGGACGGCACGGGAGGCCCGGGCAAGGACGTCGCCCTGCTGAAGCTCGCCAACGCCCGCAACCTGCCCACCGTGCCGCTCGGTGTCGACGGCGACGTGCGGGTCGGCAACACGCTCTACGCCGTCGGCTTCCCCGGCACGGTCAACCGCGACACGGGCCTCACCGAGAAGTCCCGCCTGTATCCCGCGATCACGGAGGGCGTCTACAGCGCCCGTCGCGAGACCACCGCGAAGATCCCCTACATCCAGGCGCAGACCCCCATCTACGGCGGCAACTCCGGCGGTCCGGTCTTCAACGCAGAGGGCAAGGTGATCGCACTGGTCTCCGCCACGTACCTCAACGAGAGCGGGACCGACCGGCAGGAGAACCAGAGCGTGTTCTTCCCCGTCGGAGAGATCCTCGGCTTCCTCGCGGCCAAGGGGGTCACTCCCCAGGAGTCGCCGGCCACCCGGGCCTACGACGCCGCTCTGGACGACTTCTTCGCCGACCGGTACAGCTCCGCGCTGGTGGGCTTCCAGGAGACGCTCACGCTCTACCCGCTGCACCCGTACGCCGCCGGCTACATCGCCGAGGCCAAGGAGGCCATCGCCGCAGGCCGGGACAGGTCCCCCGCCACGGTGAAGCAGGACGCGGCCGCGACGGGCTCTCCGGCCGCGACCCCGGCCCCCGGGGCCGCCGACGCCCCGTCGTCCTCGCCGCGACCCGACGCCTCCATCGACGCCGAGCCGGTCGCGGCCGAGAGCCTGCTGCGCGACCCGATGGTGATCACCGCGACCTCCGCCGGGATCCTGGTCGCGGGCCTGATGGTCGGATGGCTGCTCATCGCGCGCCGCCGCCGGACCACCCGCCGCCTCGCCGCCCCGGCTCCCGGCTTCCCGCCCGCACCGTTCCAGGCCGGCGCGTTCCCCCCGGCTCCGGGACGAGCCGGCGGCACGGCGCCCCCGGCGCCGGCCCCGTCTCCCTACGGCACTCCCGTGCCGCCGGGCACGCCGTACGGCAACAACCTCCCGCCCCAGGTCGGCACCTGGAACCCGCCCGGCCGCGGCTGATCCCCGAAGAGCCGGCGGCCGCCGGCACAGCGCGCCGGTGCGTGAAGGAGCCCAGGCCGACCGCCGCGGTCGGCCTGGGCTCCGGTGGTGGAGCCGGTCCGACGGCTAGCATCGGCGCAGTTCGGAAGTGAGGGGCCGGGATGGACTTTAGGGTGCTGGGGCCGGTCGGCGTGATCGCCGACGACGGGACGCCGCTGGACATCGGCCCCTACCAGCAGCGGGCGGTGCTGGCCCTGTGCATGCTCGCCGCCCCCCGCCCGGTCTCGCCGAACCGGATGATCGACGTGCTCTGGGAGGACGGCCCGCCCCCCGGGGCGGTCAACACCGTCCAGGCCTACGTCTCCAAGCTCCGCCGGGTCTTCGAACCGGGCAGGAGCCGGAACACGCCCCCGGTGATCCTGGTCAGCAGGCCCGGAGGGTACGCCCTCGACATCCCGGACACGGCGCTCGACCTGGCCAGGGCGCGCGGGCACGCGGCCGAGGGCAGGCGCAGGGCCGCCGCCGGCGACCACGAAGGCGCGGGGGAGGAGTTCCGGCTGGCGCTGGACGAGTGGCGGGGGGAGCCGCTGGCCGACTTCTCCGGCGCGTCCTGGGCCGAGGAGGAGATCACCCACCTGGCCGAGTTCCGGCTGACGCTGGAGGAGGATCTCGCCGAGGCCGGCCTCGCGCTGGGGCGCGGCTCCTCGCTCACCGGCAGGCTGGGCCGGCTGGTCGCCGCCCACCCGCTGCGGGAGCGGCTCCGGGTGCTCGCCGCGCACGCGCTCTACCAAGCCGGACGCCAGGCCGACGCGCTGGCCGTGCTGGCCGAGGGGCGCAGGCTGCTGGTGGAGGAGCTCGGGCTCGACCCCGACCTCCGGTCGCGGGAGATGGAGCGGCGCATCCTTGAACAGGATCCCGCCCTGACGCCCCCGGCCGCGAGCGCGGGCGAGAACTCCCGGCTGGTCGGCAGAGAGGCCGAGGCGGAGGCGCTGCACCGGGCCGTCGCGGGGGACGGCCACCGGGTGGTGCTGCTGGCGGGGGAGCCCGGCATCGGCAAGACGAGCCTGGCCGAGCAGGCGGCCGAGGAGGCCGGGAGCCGGGGGCACCGGGTGGTCTGGGGCCGCTGCTGGGACGGGACCGGCGCGCCGCCGTTCTGGCCGTGGACGCAGGCCGCAGCGGAACTGGTGGGGTCCGGCGGCGGGCTCGGCAGGCTCTCCGGGGACGGGCAGTTCCAGCTCTACGAGGCGTTCGCCGCCCTGCTGAACGAGCACGGCAGGGTCCTGGTCGTGCTCGACGACCTCCAGTGGGCCGACGCCTCCTCGCTGAGGCTGCTGGAGTTCCTCGCCACGACCCGGCTCTGCCCCGGGCTGACCGTGGTGGCCACCTACCGCGACACCGACGTGCGGCCCGGCGGCGCGCTGGAGCACGCCCTCGGCGTGCTGGTACGGCTCCCGCACGTGCGCCGGCTCCTCCTGCGCGGCCTGGGCGAGGGCGAGATCAGGGAGTATCTCGGCAGGGCGGGAGCAGATCCGGGCCGGGCGGCCGAGATGGCCAGGCTGACGGCGGGCAATCCGTTCTTCCTGGGCGAGGTCCTGCAACTGGGCGAGACCCCCGCGGCGCTCTCGGACGTCGTGCGCGGCCGGATGGCCGGCCTGCCGCCGGAGACCGAGGAGGTGCTGAGCACCGCGGCCCTGCTCGGCAGGAACGCGGCCACCGACATCCTGCTCCGGGTCGTGGAGCTGCCCGAGGAGAAGGTCCTCGACATCCTCGACGCCGCGGTCCGGGCCCGGCTGCTGGCCGAGGGCGAGGGGCCGGTCTGCCGGTTCGTCCACGACATCGTCCGCGACGTGCTGCGCGAGGCGCTGCCGCCGCTGCGCCGGCGACGGCTGCACGCCCGGATCGCCGAGGTGCTGGAGGAGCGGAGCGGTACCCGGCTCACCGAGATCGCCCACCACTGCCGAGAGGGCATCCTGAGCGCGCCCATGACGGGGAAGGCCATCGGTTACACCCGCCGCGCCGCGGCCCAGGCGACGGCCCAGTTCGCCCACGAGGACGCGGTGGAGCACCTGGAGCGGGCGCTCGCGCTGGTCGACCGGCTGCCCAGGTCCGACGACGCCCTCCGCTGCGACCTCCTGCTCGACCTGGCCGAGGCGCAGGCGGCGGCGGGGGCGAGCGTCGCCGCGCGCGCCTCGCTCGAGGGCGCGGCGGAGATCGCCGAAGGGCTCGGCGACGACAACAGGCTGGCACGGGCCGCGCTGGGCCTGTCCGACCAGATCTACCTGGCCATGTACGAGGAGGTCACCGAGGTCGAGCGGCTCGCCGAGCGCATCGACCGGGCGCTCGCCTCGGACCTGGCCGGTGACTCGCCCTGGCGGGCCCGGCTCCTGGCCGCCTCGGCGTTCATCGGGTCCACCGGGCGGCCCGTGGAACGGAGCCGGGAGCTGGCCGCGGAGGCGGTACGGCTGGCCCGCCGTACCGGGGACGACCGGACCCTGTCCCGGGCGCTGATCGTGCAGGAGCTGCTGCTGCGGACCGGTCACGACCACGACCTCAGGCGGGAGGTCATCGACGAGATCATCGGGATCGGGGTGCGCACCGGGGACCTGGCGACCGAGTGGGTCGGGCGGGAGACCGAGTACGTCGAGCTGACCGCCCGGGGGGTGACCGGCGGGGCGGAGCGGGCGCTGGCCTGGTTGCGGGAGACCGCGGACCGCTTGCGGCTCCCCGCGATGGTCAGTCTCGCCGCCTGGCAGGCGGCGGTCCACGCCTACCTGAGCGGGCGGTCCGCCGACGCGCTCGCGGCGGCGGAGGAGTCCGGCGCGGTGTACCCGGAAGGAGCGCTCGGCCGCGGCGACGCGCACCTGCGCCGCGAGACGTTCCGCTTCCTGGCGTCGCGGGCGGCCGGGCGGCCCGGCGAGGCGCTGGAGCTGGCCGAGGAGATCCTCGGCCTCCGCCCCGGCCAGCGGCCCTGGCGGATCCTGCGCTGCCTGGCCCTGCTCGACCTGGGCCGGGAAGAGGAGGCGCGCGCCGAGTTCGCCGGGTTCTCCCGGGACGGCTTCGCCGCCGTCCTGCCCGACCTGGCCTACCGGTTCGTCGCCGACGCCCTCAGCGAGATCTGCGCCCGGCTCGGGGAGGCGGACGCCGGCCGGGCCCTCTACGGCCGGATCGCCCCGAGCGCCGGGCGGCTGCTGGGCTGGTCGGTGGCAGACCTCTGCCTGGCGCGGCTCGCCCTGCTCGACGGCGACGAGGACCGGGCCTCCGCCCACCTGCGCGCCGCCGAGGCGTTCGTCCACCGCGCCGGACTGCGGGTCTACGAGCCGGTCCTGGACGCCCTGCGGAAGAACTGACGGGACGGACCCGGGAGCGGATCCGGATCCGGGGCCCGGGGAACGGCGCGCGCCGGGTTCACGGGTCCCCGATGAGGTCCGTCGCACCAGTGCCGGGAAAGGAGGTATGGCCCGGGGATCGCTGGGCATATCTCCACACCGCTGAAGGGCGGTGAAATGATCGAAATCTGGCCGGGGGACCCGTACCCGCTGGGGGCCACTTACGACGGCGCGGGGACCAACTTCGCGCTCTTCTCCGAGGCCGCGGAACGCGTCGAGCTGTGCCTGTTCGACGACGAGAACGAAGAGACCCGTGTCCCCCTCACCGAGTGCGAAGGATACGTCTGGCACGGCTACCTGCCGCGCATCGGTCCCGGACAGCGGTACGGCTACCGCGTGCACGGCCCCTATGATCCGTCGCGCGGGCTGCGCTGCAATCCCGCCAAACTCCTGATCGACCCCTACGCCAAGGCGATCGAGGGGGAGGTGAAGTGGAACGAGGCGGCCTACGGCTACCGCTTCGGCCGGCCCGACAGCCGCAACGACGCGGACTCGGCGCCGTTCGTGCCGCGCTCCATCGTGGTCAACCCCTTCTTCGGCTGGGGGCACGACCGCCCGCCCGCCACGCCGTACCACGACACCGTGATCTACGAGGCGCACGTCAAGGGCCTCACGATCAATCATCCGAAGATCCCCGAACGGATCCGGGGCACCTACGCGGCCATCGGGCACCCCGAGATCATCGACCACCTGACCGCGCTCGGCGTGACGGCGCTCGAGCTCATGCCGGTGCACCAGTTCGTCATCGACCAGCACCTCGTGGAGCGGGGGCTGACGAACTACTGGGGCTACAACACCATCGGTTTCTTCGCCCCGCACAACGCCTACTCCAGCAGCGGGCAGCGCGGCGGGCAGGTGCTGGAGTTCAAGGCCATGGTCAAGGCGCTGCACGAGGCGAACATCGAGGTCATCCTCGACGTGGTCTACAACCACACCGCCGAGGGCAACCACCTCGGGCCGACGCTCAGCATGCGCGGGATCGACAACGACCATTACTACCGGCTCGTCGAGAACGACAAGCGGTACTACATGGACACCACCGGCACCGGCAACAGCCTGCTGATGCGCTCGCCCCACGTGCTCCAGATGATCATGGACTCGCTGCGCTACTGGGTGACCGAGATGCACGTCGACGGCTTCCGCTTCGACCTGGCCGCCACCCTCGCCCGAGAGCTGCACGAGGTGGACCGGCTGAGCGCCTTCTTCGACCTCGTCCAGCAGGACCCGGTGCTCTCGCAGGTCAAGCTGATCGCCGAGCCGTGGGACGTCGGACCGGGCGGCTACCAGGTCGGCAACTTCCCGGCCCGCTGGACCGAGTGGAACGGCCTGTACCGCGACACCATCCGGGACCTGTGGCGCGGCGAGCCGGCCGCGCTGCCGGAGTTCGCCTCGCGGCTGACCGGCTCCAGCGACCTCTACCAGGACGACAGCCGCCGCCCGGCCGCCTCGATCAACTTCGTCACCTGCCACGACGGATTCACCCTCACCGACCTGGTCTCCTACAACCACAAGCACAACGAGGCCAACGGCGAGGGCAACCGGGACGGCAGCGACGACAACCGGTCGTGGAACTGCGGCGCGGAGGGGCCCTCGACGCTCGCCATCGAGTCGCTGCGCGAGCAGCAGAAGCGCAACTTCCTGACCACGCTGTTCCTGTCCCAGGGCGTGCCCATGCTCTCCCACGGCGACGAACTCGGCCGCACGCAGCAGGGCAACAACAACGTCTACTGCCAGGACAACGAGCTGAGCTGGGTCGACTGGTCGGACATCAGAGAGAACTGGCTGCTGCTGGAGTTCACCCGCAAGCTCGCCAAGCTCCGCGCCGACCATCCGGTGTTCCGGCGGCGGCGCTTCTTCTACGGCAGGCCCGTGCGCGGTTCCGAGGACAAGCTGGGCGACATCGCCTGGCTCACCCCGCAGGGCAAGAGGATGACCGACGCCGACTGGAACGTCGGCTACGCCAAGTCGCTGGCGGTCTTCCTGAACGGCGAGGCCATCACCGAGCCGGACCGGCGGGGGCGGCCGATCACCGACGACTCCTTCCTCCTGCTGATCAACGCGCACCATGACGTCATCAACTTCACGATTCCGAAGGACTACGGCGAGATGTGGCTGACGGAGATCGACACGGCCATGCCGATCACGGTCGACACCCGGCTCTGCCGGGCCGGTGAGAGGGCCCCGGTGGCCGGGCGCTCGATGAGGGTGATGCGCCGTGTCTGACCGGCCCACGGCCACCTACCGCCTCCAGCTGACCCCCGACTTCGGGTTCGCCGAGGCTGCCGGGCTCGCCCCCTACCTGAGGGAGCTCGGGGTCAGCCACGTCTACCTCTCGCCGATCCTGCAGGCCGTGCCGGAGTCGAGGCACGGCTACGACGTCATCGACCACTCCCGGATCCGGGAGGAGTTCGGCGGCGCCGAGGGGCTGCGGTCGATGGCCGCCGAGCTGGCCGCACACGGGCTGGGGATCATCCTGGACATCGTCCCCAACCACATGACGGTCCCGGTGCCGGAGTCGGGCAACGCGCAGCTGTGGTCGGTGCTCGCCGGAGGCCCGGCCTCGCCGTACGCGTCGTGGTTCGACATCGACTGGTCGAGCGGCAGGGTGAACATGCCGGTGATCGGCGACGACACCGAGCCCGTCGCCGACGGTGACGTGCTGCGCTACCACGACCACGTCTTCCCCCTGCCCGACACGCACTACCGGCTGGTCGACTGGCGCGAGGGGCCGGGCTACCGGCGGTTCTTCGACGTCTCCTCGCTGATCGGGCTGCGGGTGGAGGACCCGGAGGTGTTCGACGCCACCCACGCGGTGATCCTCTCGCTGGTGGAGGAAGGGCTCGTCCAGGGGCTCCGGGTGGACCACCCCGACGGGCTGGCCGACCCGCGCGGCTACCTGTCCCGGCTGCGCGCCGCGTCCGGCGTCTGGACGGTGGCGGAGAAGATCCTCGTCGGTGAGGAGCGGCTGCCCGCCGACTGGGACTGCGACGGCACCACCGGTTACGACGTGCTCAACCGGATCACCGGGCTGTTCGTGGAGCCGTCGGCGGCCGGGCCGCTGACCGACCTGTTCGTCCGGGAGACCGGAGCCCCGCGCGACTACGCCGAGGTGGTCTACTCATCCAAGAAGCACGTCCTCGACCTGTTCTTCGGCGCCGAGCTCGACCGGCTGAGCGCGGTCAGCGGGGTCGGGCGGGAGGTGCTGGCCGAGCTGCTGGCCGCGATGCCCGTCTACCGGGCCTACACCACACCGGGGGAGCCCGTGCCCGCGACCTCGTCGGCGATCGTCGAGGAGGCCGCGGCGATCGCGGCCACCCGGCTCCCGGACGACGCCCCGGTCGCGGAGGCCGTGGAGCGGGTGCTGCGCGGCCCGGCGGAGGCCGTCGTGCGCTTCCAGCAGATCTGCGGGCCGGTGATGGCCAAGGGGGTGGAGGACACCGCGCTCTACCGGTGGTACCCGCTGTCCTGCCTGAACGAGGTGGGCGGGGAGCCGGACCGGTTCGGCGGGCGGGTGGAGGAGTTCCACGCGTTCTGCCGGGAGATGCCCCCGGCCACGATGACCACGCTCTCCACCCACGACACCAAGCGCTCGGAGGACGTGCGGGCCCGGCTGGCCGTGCTGTCGGAACTGCCCGGCAGATGGGCGCAGGCGGTCGGGGAGTGGTCGGCCAAGGTCTCCTTCGACCCGTGCCTGGACTACCTGGCCTGGCAGAACCTGATGGCCGCCTGGCCGATCGGGGCGGACCGGTTCTTCGACTACCTGTTCAAGGCGGCCCGCGAGGCCAAGACGTCGATCTCCTGGGCCACCCCCGACCCGTCCTACGAGGAGGGGCTGCGGGCCTTCGTGAACCGGGCGATCGGCGAGTGCGGGCCCTCGATCGCGGAGTTCACCGCCTCGATCGAGCCCTACGCGCGCGCCAACTCGCTGAGCCAGAAACTCGTCCAGCTCATGATCCCCGGTGTGCCCGACGTCTACTGGGGGAACGAGATCACCGACTTCTCCCTGGTGGACCCGGACAACCGGCGCCCGGTCGACTTCGCGCTCCGCCGCCGGATGCTCGCGGAGACGGGGGCGGGGCCCGGAGACGGGAAGGGCGCTCCGGGCAACGGGGAGGGCTCGCCCTGGGACGCGGCCAAGCTGCTCGTCACGAGACAGGCGCTCAACCTCCGGCGCCGGCTCGATCCCGCGGCGCCGTACCTCCCGATGGAGGCCGACGAGCACGCGATCGCCTTCGCCCGCGGGGATCAGGCGGTGGCGGTGGCGACCCGGCTCCCGGTCGGGCTGGAGCGGCGCGGGGGCTGGGGAGGACGCACGTTGACACTTCCGCCCGGGCGCTGGCGGGATCTGCTCTCCGGCGCCGAGCACACCGGGCGCGTCCCCCTGGCCCACCTGCTCTCGCACCACCCGGTCGCGCTTCTGGAAAGGGGATGACGGATGTTCGAGGTCTGGGCGCCGGAGGCGGGCTCGGTCGAGGTGGAGGCCGCGGGGACGCGCCATCCCATGCGGCGGGGGCCGGGTGGCTGGTGGTCTGCCGACGTGCCGGGGGCCGGGCACGGCACGGACTACCGGTTCCGGCTGGACGGCGGCGAGCCGCTGCCCGACCCCCGGACCCGCTGGCAGCCCGAGGGGATCTTCGGGCCGAGCCGGGTCTACGAGCACGACCGGTTCGCCTGGAGCGACGGCCTGTGGACGGGCCGCAGCCTGCCCGGCTCGATCATCTATGAGCTGCACATCGGCACCTTCACCCCGGCCGGGACCTTCGAGGCGGCGATCGAGAAGCTGGATCACCTGGTCGCGCTGGGCGTCGGCTTCGTGGAGATCATGCCGGTGCCGCCGGTGCCCGGCGGGCGCAACTGGGGCTACGACGGGGTCGACCTGTGGGCGGTCACCGACAACTACGGCGGCCCCGACGGGCTCAAACGCTTCGTGGACGCCTGCCACCGCCAGGGGCTCGGCGTGATCCTCGACGTCGTCTACAACCATCTCGGCCCCTCCGGCAACTTCCTCGCCCCCTTCGGCCCCTACTTCCACTCCTCCGCGTCGTCCTTCTGGGGACAGGCGGTCAACCTGGACGGTCCCGGCTCCGACGAGGTGCGCCGCTACTTCATCGGCAACGCGCTGCAGTGGCTGCGCGACTACCACATCGACGGGCTGCGGCTGGACGCCGTGCACGCGCTGCACGACAAGCGCGCCACGCACTTCCTGGAGGAGCTGGCCGCCGAGGTGGACGCGCTGGCGGCCACGCTCGGCCGCCCGCTGACGCTCATCGCCGAGTCCGACCTGAACGACCCCCGGCTGATGACCCCGCGCGAGGCCGGCGGGTACGGCCTGGCCGCGGCCTGGGACGACGACGTCCACCACGCCCTGCACACGGCGGTGACCGGGGAGCGGCACGGCTACTACGACGACTTCGCCGAGGCGCTGCCGCAGTCCCTGGCCAAGGTGCTGACCTCGGCCTACTACCACGACGGCACCTACTCGGCCTTCCGAGGGCGCAGCCACGGCCGCCCGGCCCGGCACGTCCCCGGCCACCGGTTCGTCGTCTGCGTGCAGAACCACGACCAGATCGGCAACCGCGCCGAGGGCGACAGGATGGATCCCGGAGCGCTCCGGCTGGCCGCCGGCCTCCTGCTGACCTCGCCGTTCACGCCGATGCTGTTCATGGGCGAGGAGTGGGGGGCGCGCACGCCGTTCCTGTTCTTCACCGACCACGTCGAGCCGGCGCTGCGGGAGGGGGAGGCCGATCGGCGGCGGCGGGAGTTCGTGGGCTTCGGCTACGACGACTGGGCGGAGAAGGCGCCCGACCCGGGGGAGGAGATGACCTTCCTGCGCTCCAAACTCGACTGGAGCGAGCTGGAGGACGACGCCCACCGGGCCCACCTCGACTGGTACCGGGCCCTGATCGCCCTGCGCCGCGCCCACCCCGACCTGTCGGATCCCCGGCTCGACCGGGTCCGGGTGGAGCACGACGGCTCGTGGCTGGTCGTCCACCGGGGCGCCTTCCGGGTGGCCGCCAACCTCGGGAACTCCCCGGTCACCCTGCAGACCGAGCCCGCCGAGATGGTGCTCGCCTCCGACCCCGGGGTGCGGCTCGACCCCGACCTGACCCTCCCCGCCCGCTCCCTGGCGGTGCTCCGGACCTGACCGGACCTGTGAGACGGGACAACGCGAAGGCCGGGCGCCCGATTCCATCGGTCATCCCGGCCTCACTCCCAGCACCCGCCGGGGGTGCGGCACTGTTCGGTTCACCTCACCAAAAGTGATCAGGCAGGCGCGTTCGCTGGAGGCGGGTCCGACTCCTCCGGGGGCGGCGCCGCCATCCGGAACCAGACCGACCCGCCGGCCCCGCCGCCGTCGCGGCGGTCCCAGGCGGTCGCGAGCAGGTCCACCGGCAGCAGGCCCCGGCCGCCGTCGCCGCCCGTCTCGGCTGCACCCAGACCCAGGTCAGCCGCCTGGAGAAGGCCACCAGGACGCCGTCGAAGTCCGACGCCGAACGGCTGGACCTGCTCTTCGGGAAGGCGAATGGTGTGTCGTTCACGCGGCTCTACCAGCGCATCGCCGCCCATCCGGGCGGGCCGGTGTGGTTCCGGAGCTGGGTCGAGGAGGTCGCCGACAACCTGCCCGGGGTGGTCGCTGTCCGTGACAGCAAGAACCCTGACGGGCCCAAGCTGGTCTTCGCGCCCGCCGAGTGGAGAGCGTTCGTCGGTGGCGTCAAGGCCGGCGCGTTCGACCGGTCGGCCTGATCGTCGCCGTCCGGCCTGGGCGCGCATGACTCATCACGAATTCGATTGCTACACGTGTTCGATGCGTTACATTGCGTGTCGTGCCGTCTCCCCAACATGACTCCCTCATCCGACTGTTCCGCGACCGCCCCCCGCTGGCCGTGGAGGTCCTGCGTGACCTGCTGGGATGCGACCTGCCCGTCACGCCGCTGGTCCGGGTGGAGAACCCGACGTTCAACACCCGGCCCTCCGACGACATCGAGGCCGACCTCGTCCTCACCCTCGGCCCGCCCGCCGCCCCCCTGCACGGGATCCTCGTCGAGATCCAGAAGGACACCTCCAAGGACCCCCGCCAGCTCGCCCGCTACGCCGCCGCGCTCTGGCTGCAGCTGTGCTGCGATGCGACCGTCCTGGTCGTCTGTCCCGACGCCCGCACCGCCGCCCACTACGGACGGCCGATCGATTCGGGCCTGACCGGCTACCGGCTGCAGGCCTGCGTGCTCGGACCCGCCGACATCCCCGCCATCACCGACCCCCGGCAGGCCGCCGCCCAGCCTGAGCTGGCGGCGCTGGCCGTCATGGTGCACGGCCGCGAAAGAAAAGTCGTCGAGGCGTTCGCCGCGGCGATGGCGGACGTGCCCGCCGACCACGCTCCGAAGTACTATGAACACGCCTACAGCATGTCCGCGCCCGAGGTGCGGCGACTCCTGGAGGAGATCATGACGTCCACCGACTGGCCCGTCTACAGCCCCTTCGCCCGCGAGCACTACGGCCGCGGCCGGGAAGAAGGCAAAGCCGAGGGCAAAGCCGAGGGCATAGCGGAAGGCGAGGCCAAGGAGGCGGCCCGGATGGTGCTGCTGGTGCTGGAGGCCCGCGGCCTGCAGGTACCCGGCGAGGCCCGTGCCCGGATCACCTCCTGCACCGACCTGACCCGGCTGGAGTCCTGGGTGGTCCGCGCGGCGACCGCCCAGACCGTGCACGACCTGTTCGGCGAGACGGGCGAGCGGGATCGCTGACCAAAGTCTGGGGTGCGTTGTCCCGCCGGGTCTCACGGCAGGTCGTAGCGGGCACGGATGGTCCTGGCCTCTTCCGCGGTCACCGGGGGTTCGGGGTGAGAGCCCGGCGTAGAGAGGAAGGCGAACATCGTCGTCCGCGAGGTGGTGGATGTGCTGAGGCCGTTCTATCGCGACGGGCGGCACATCCCCGACCTGCTGCAGTCGCGTGAGGCTGCTGGATGAGAACGTCCCCAAGCCGCTCCATCGCGTTCTCGCCGCCTTCATCCTGAACCACGAGATCGTTCACCTGCTCGATCTTCAAGGGGGGTCGGGCATCCAAGACGAGAGCCTCTGCCCGAGAACCCACCCAAACTGTGGCCGGACTCCGGGCCCTGAAAGCGATCGCCGCCCGCCGCCCGATCGGATCACGGACCGTTGCCTCCGGCCGGTCTCGTCCCCGCCGGAAGATCCCTCCGGTGGTCGTGCAACCGGAGGGTGGGGAAGGCCCGAAGGAATGCCCGACAGGTCAAGGCGGGCCTTCGAGAAAGAGCGGGGAATCGGGCGATGACGCGATCGTTGAGCACCTCGGTGTGCGGGCGGGTGGGCGCCTGGGTGGTGGTGGCGGTCTGGCTGCTGGTGGCGGCCGGGGCCGGGATGCTGGGCGGCAGGCTGGAGGAGGTCCAGCGCAACGACCCGTCGTCGTTCCTGCCCGCCGGCGCCGAGTCCACGATGGTGCAGAACGCGCAGCGCGGTTCCGCGGCCGGTGACCGGATCCCGGCGATCGTGGTCTACGAGGGCAGGCCGGTCGCGGAGGCGGCCGCCGACGCGAAGCGGTTCGCCGAGGTGGAGGGGGTCGCCGGGCAGGTGCCGCCGCCGGTCCCGGCCCCCGGTGGCGGAGCCGTGCAGGTGGTCGTGCCGCTCGATGGGAGCGACTACGACGTGCTGACCACGGCGGTCGAGCGGATCCGCGGGATCATCGGGGATCGAGCCCTGGTGACCGGCCCGGCGGGGCAGAGCGCCGACGCGATCGAGGTCTTCGGGTCGATCGACGCGACCCTCCTGGCGGCGACCTCCGCCGTGGTCGTCCTGGTGCTGCTCATCACCTACCGCAGCCCGCTGCTCTGGCTGATCCCGTTCTTCGCGGCGGGCGTGGCGCTCGCCTGCTCGCGGGCGGGCAACTACCTGCTGGCCGAGTACGCCGGCCTGACCGTGAGCGGGCAGAGCGGAGGCATCCTGCTGGTGCTGGTCTTCGGCATCGCCACTGACTACGCGCTGCTGCTGGTCGCCCGCTACCGCGAGGAACTGGCCGTACACGAGGACCGGCACGAGGCGATGGCCGTCGCGCTGCGCCGGGCCACCCCGGCGATCGTGGCGAGCGCCGCCACCGTGGCGGCAGGGCTCTGCTGCCTGCTGGTGGCCGACCAGAACGCCACCCGAGGTCTCGGCCCGGTCTGCGCGGTGGGCGTCGTCTGCGCGCTCGCCGCCATGCTCACCCTGCTGCCCGCGCTGCTGGTGATCTTCCCGCGCGGGGTTTTCTGGCCGAAGGTCCCGGTGTACGGCGGTGCGGCGGAGACCGGCTCCGGCCTGTGGGACCGGATCGGCCGGGCGATCGCCGTCCGCCCCCGGATCGTCTGGATCGGCACGGCGGCGGTCCTGGGCGCCATGGCGCTGACGCTGCCGGTCGCGACCGTCGGCCCGCTGGCCGACGCCGACGCCTACCGGACCGCGCCGGAGTCCGTGCGCGGTGCGGAGGTCCTGGACCGGGACTTCGGCACCGGGCAGGAGGGGTCGCTGGTGGTGCTCGCCCCCGTCGGCCAGGCCGAACGGGTCGCCTCGGCGGTGGCCGCCGACCGGGGCGTGGACCGGATCGGGGAGCGGGGCCCGGAAACCGGCCGGCCGGGCGGCGGGAAGCCGGAGACTGCGGACGGCCAGATTCTGCTGCGCGGGGCGCTGAAGGACGCGCCGGACAGCCCTGCCGCCTACGCGGCGGTCGAGCGGCTGCGGGAGATCCCGGATGCGCTGATCGGTGGCGCCGCGGCGGTCAACCTGGACGGGAAGCTGGCCTCCGAACGCGACCTGCGGGTGGTCATCCCGCTGATTCTGGCGGTCGTCTTCGTGATCCTGGTGATCCTGCTCCGAGCGCTGGTCGCGCCGCTGCTGCTGATGGCCACCGTCGTGCTGTCCTTCGCGGCGGCGCTGGGCGTGAGCGGTGTGATCTTCACCGAGGTGTTCGGTTTCGCCGCCGTGGACACCGGGGTGCCGCTGCTGGCCTTCGTCTTCCTGGTGGCGGTCGGCGTCGACTACAACATCTTCCTGATCACCAGGATCCGGGAGGAGGCCGGGGTCCACGGCACCCGCAGGGCCGCGGTCATCGGGCTGTCCGCCACCGGCGGAGTGATCACCTCGGCGGGGGTGGTGCTCGCGGCGACCTTCGCGGTCCTCGGAGTGCTGCCTCTGGTGGTCCTGGCCGAGCTCGGGTTCATCGTCGCCTTCGGAGTCCTGCTGGACACCTTCGTGGTCCGCTCGGTCCTGCTCACCGCCCTGACCCTGGATGCCGGACGGTGGATGTGGTGGCCGAACCGGCGGCTCAGGCGGGAACGTGATTGCGGAGACGGAGCGCCTCCGGATACGGCGCGAGGTAGGTCTGCTCCCGGACCCAGTCCGCTCCCTCACCCCGGGCGTCGTGGCGCAGCAGGGCGGCCGGCACGCTGAGTGCCACCAGGCCGGCCTGGTAGGAGGCGATGGTCTCCGCCAGGTCGGCTCGTCGGACGGGGTCCAGCGACTCGCCGATCATGCCCGCGCAGTGCTGGAGCGCGTTGACGTGGCGGCCGATGCTCGCCTTGCTGCTGAGGGCCGTGCGGAAGGCGTGGCCGTACCTGGCGGCCAGCTCCCGGCGGCTGAGCACGCCGGCCATGGCCACCGCCCGGCCCGCCTCGCCGTAGGCGACGGGATCGTGGGCGAGGAGCTGCATCTTGTGGCGGGTGTGGAAGGCGACCAGGTCGCGCGGGGTCCAGTCGCTGTCCAGGAAGGCGCGCAGCCGGGCGTGGGCGAAGATCCGTTCGACGAAGGTCTCGCGCAGCAGAGGGTCGTTCAGCCGCCCCTCGTCCTCCACCGGCAGCAGTGGATGGTCGTCCATGATCCGCGCCGCGAACAGGCCCCGGTTCCTGCGGTCCACGGCCGATTCTCCGGCGTAGAGCGGCACGCCGTGGATTCCGCAGCTGGGGCTCTTGGCCTTGAAGACGTAGCCGTCCACGTCGAGGTCGCGCGCCCGCTCGGTGGCGAAGGCCGCCATCTTGGCGGTGTGGTCCGCCCGCGTTTTTCTGCCGATCAGGTGGGGACCGTCGGGCGAGCGCTCCAGGTGGAGGCTCTCGCGGGGAGCCCCGAGACCGATGGCTATCTCCGGACAGATCGGTACCCAGTCGACATAGGCGTCCAGCTCCCTGCTGAGGAACCGGTCGCGGCTGTGTCCACCGTTGAAGCGCACCGGCTCGCCGATCAGGCAACTGGAGACCGCGACCCGGGGCCGGACCTCAGCGGTCCCGGAAGCCGGCATGGGATTGCGGGATGCAGCGGTCCCAGAAGTCGGCATGGGATTGCGGGATGCAGCGGTCCCGGAAGCCGGCATGGGATTGCGAGGCACATAGTTCGCATCGGGCTTCATAAGGGTGTCCATACCGCTCACACCGCCCTTCATGCCGCCGGGGCCAGGATGCCCGACAGCCGGCGCAGTCCGCGGGAGGTGCGGGCCTTGACGGTGCCGAGCGGGACGCTCAGCCGCTCGGCGATCTCTCGCTGGGTCAGCTCGCCGTAGTAGGCCAGCTCGATGGCCTGGCGCTGCGGCGCGGGCAGTTCGGCCAGCGCCCGGCGGACCAGGTCCCGGTCCGCGAGGCCGTCGCCGTCGGTTCTGCCGTCCGCGCCGGGCGGGTCGGCGACCGCGTCCAGCGGGACGGTCGGCAGGCTCCGCACGCGCAGGTGGTCGACCGCCCGGTTGTGTGCGATGGAGAGCAACCACGCGGGCAGGCTCCTGTCCGCGTCGAAGCGGCTGCGGGAGCGCCAGATCTCGGTGAAGACCACCTGCTGCACGTCCTCGATCTCCTGCGACGGCACGAAACGGTGCAGGTAGGAGCGGATGAGAGCCGAGTGGGCGCGGAGGCACTCCGCGAGCGCCGCGTCGTCACCGGCGGCGAGCCGCACGTTCAGGGTTTCCGCGGTCATGACGACCCCCCCTCGATAGAAACCTACTCAAAACTTATTCATACCTGCTCATGCTCATGATCACAAGTGGTCGGCCGGTGATCTCCTCTGCGTGGGCCGGATGCAGCCGGCCTCCCCGCGGCAGGGCGGAGGAGATGGGGGAGGGCGTCAGCGCAGGGCGGAGGAGATCACGGAGAGGGCGTCGTGGAACGACGTGACGTGCGGCACCGACGGCGGCAGCCCGTCCCGCCACCCGGGGCCGCCCACGACGATCCGGCTCGCCGGGCGCGAGGCGGGCAACCGGGTGAGGGGTTCGGGGTCGCCGGTCGCCGGGAGCTGCGACCAGACGAACACCACCGCCGGGCCCAGGCGGCGCATCGCCCCGGCCAGCGCGGAGTGGGGTGTCCGGGCCCCCAGGACGCGGGTCTCGATCCGGTGTTCGACGGTCAGCGCCGCGGCCAGCGCGTAGACCGGCAGGCTGTGCTGCTCGTCCTCCGCGCAGGCCAGCAGCACCGGCCGGTCGTTGACCGGGGTCCGGGGCGCCCTGACCAGCGGGATCAGGGCGGCCAGCAGCCGGTCGGAGAACACGTGCTCGACCTCGACGGCGGCGCCGGTCGCGGCCTGGCGCCTGCAGATCGTCTCGAAGACCGGCAGCACCAGGTTCTCCCAGGTCCACACGATCCCGTGCCTGGTCAGCGCGGCGCCGAGCCAGCCGGACAGGGCGGGGCCGTCCAGCGCGATCGCGGACCGGGCCAGCATCGCCGCCGTGGGGACGTCATGCCGGGGCTCCGGTGCGGAGGCGTCATGCCGGGGCTCCGGCACCGGGAGGCCGCCGGGGACGTTCCCGGCGGGTGCACCGTGGACCGGTGTCCCGTGAACGGGCTCTTCTCCAGCGGGCCTCTCCCGGCCGGGCGGCGTGGCCGTCTCCGGGGAGAAACGGGGACTCAGGACCAGCTTCGCGGCGTCGGCGGCGGGCACGCCGGTTCTGATCAGCCGGTTCATCTCCTCCAGACGCCGCAGGTCGGCCACGTCGTAGCGGCGGTGCCCGCCGGGGCTGCGGCGGCTCGGACCGAGGCCGTAACGCAGGTTCCAGGTACGGAGAGTCGGGGCGGGCACGCCGAGCCGCCGCGCGACGGCACCGATGCCGTAGCCCGGTTCGTCCTCTGCGGTCGGTCGTTCTGTGGCCGGTCGCTCGTCCATCCGCTCTCGTTCATCCGCACGCCGGGGGCAGGCGTGCGCCCGCCCCCGGACATTCTTTCGGAATCGGCCCGGCCGCGGATGCAACCGCGGGCGGAGGCCGTACGAAGAAACGTGTGATGGACACCGTCGTCGTTCTGTTCAACCATGATCTCCGCGTGCACGACCACCCGGCGCTGGCCGCCGCGTGCGCGGACGCCCGGCAGGTCGTCCCCGTGTTCGTGGCGGATCCGCGCACGGCGGCGGGTCCCCGGGCGGATTTCCTGGCCGAGTGCCTGGCCGACCTGCGGACCTCGCTCCGGGAGCGGGGCGGGGAGCTGGCCGTCCGCCGGGGCGACCCGGTCGCGGAGACCGTTCGGCTGGCGCGCGAACTCTCCGCCCAGGCCGTCTACGTCAGCGCCGGTGTCGACGCGCCCGCCCGGAGCAGGGAACGCCGGCTCGCCGAGGAGTGCGCGCGGCACCGGATGGGGTTCCGCGCCTTCCCCGGAGTGACGATCGTGCCGCCGGACGCCCTGCGTCCCTCCGGAGGAGGCGACCACTACCGGGTCTTCACGCCCTACCTGAGGGTCTGGACGCGGGCGGAGCGCAGGAGGGTGCTGGACGCCCCGGAGAAGGTGCCGGTCCCCGGTGAGCTGGACGCCGGCCGGGCGGAGTCTCCGCCGCTGGGGCCGTACGGGCTCCGCAAGGGTGAGGCGAGGCACGGGTTCCCGCGCGGCGGGGAGACGGCGGCGCGCGAGCGGATGGCGCGATGGCTGAAGTGGTGCGCGGAGGACTACGCGGAAGGGCACGACGACCTCGCGGGGAACCGCACCTCCAGGCTCAGCCCTTACCTGCGGTTCGGCTGCCTGTCGCCGCTGGAGCTGGAGTCGCTGGCGGGCGGGGCCGAAGCCTTCGTCAGGCAACTGTGCTGGCGCGACTTCCACCACCAGGTGACGCTGGCCTTCCCGCGCCTCGACCGCGACGACTACCGGCCCCGCGGGACGCGGTGGTGTGACGACGAGGACGCGGTGCAGGCGTGGAAGGAGGGCATGACCGGCGTGCCCATCGTCGACGCCGGCATGCGCCAGCTGCTCTCCGAGGGCTGGATGCACAACCGGGCCCGGATGATCGTGGCGTCGTTCCTGGTCAAGCGGTTGCGGGTGGACTGGCGAGTGGGCGCGGGACATTTCGCCGAACTGCTGCTCGACGGTGACGTGGCCAGCAACTGCGGAAACTGGCAGTGGGTCGCGGGGACCGGCAACGACACCCGGCCCAACCGGATCCTCAATCCGCTCCGGCAGGCCAGGCGCTTCGACCCGGCGGGGGAGTACGTCCGTCTCCACCTGCCCGAACTGGCCGGCGTTCCGGAGAAGGCGGTTCACGAGCCGTGGCGGTCGCCTTTCCCGGTGCCGGGTTACCCCCCTCCGCTGGTCTCGCTGGAGTGACCGGTCCCCGGCCGACTGTTTCGCGGGAGTTCAGGTCATGGACGGAGAATGTCCGAACAGAGTTCGGATGGGCGTTCCGTGAGCTACGATCGGCGGCACAGACGATCTACAGGGTCGGCCTGGGGTGAACGCGGCGGTGTCAGGGTGAGGTGGCGGCAGTGAGCGATCGGAACCCCTACGGCATCGACGTGAGCACGGCCAACGTCGCGCGGATCTACGACTACATGCTCGGCGGGAAGGACAACTTCGCCGCCGACCGCGCGGCCGCCGGGCAGATCCTCAAGGCGTTTCCCGAGTCGCGTGAGGGAGTGCAGCTCAACCGGGAGTTCCTCGGCAACGCGGTGCGCCACCTCGCCGCCGAGGAGGGGATCCGCCAGTTCGTCGACATCGGCGCGGGCCTGCCCACCCAGAAGAACGTGCACCAGGTCGCGCACGAGACCGATCCCGCGGCTCGCACGGTCTACGTCGACAACGATCCGGTCGTGTGCGTGCACGGCAGGGCGCTGCTGGCAGGCGCTCCGACGGTCGCCATGGTCGAGGGCGACCTGCGCGCCCCGGAGGACGTCTGGGCCAAGGCGGCGGAGACCGGCCTGATCGACCGCGAGGAGCCGGTCGCGGTCCTCATGGTCGCGATCCTGCACTTCCTCGACGACCCCTACACCGAGGTCGCCAAGGTGCGGGAGATGCTGGCCCCGGGCAGCTTCCTGGTGATCACCCACCTGTCGATGGCCGAGCGGCGGGCCAAGGACACCGACACGGTGAAGGGCGTCTACTCCCGGGCGAACTCGGGAGTGGTCCCGCGGACGGTGGACGAGATCAAGCACTTCTTCGGTGACTTCGAGCTCCTGGACAACACGACGTTCATCTCCCCCGGAGCGCTGGAGCGCATGGCGATCCTCGGCTGGGGCGGGGTCGGCCGCAAGCGCTGAGGGCACGGTCCGCGGAACCGGACGGCGGGCGCGGGACGCGAGAAGGGCCGGCCCCCGGCGGTGGGGTCCGGCCCTTCGTCTTCGCCATCAGTGGTCGTGGTCGTGCTCGTCGTCCTCGTCGGAGGGGCCGTCGGAGGGCTCGACGCCCAGCACGGCCTCGCGGGGCTCAACCTGGTCAACGTGCTCGATCAGCCCCAGCACGTGGTCCGGCTCGATCAGCCACTGCAGCGCCGTCGCGCCGGTCTCGTCGGCGGAGACCATCTCCGCCTGCTCCCTGCGCTCGTCGTCGTCCAGATCGGCGTCAGGGTGCTCGATCTCCTTCAGCGCGGCGGCCTGGAGGGCGCCGATGTCCTGGACCTCCACGGTCAGCTCGACCGTGAGACGGAGATAGCGTTCGGTGCCCAATTCATCGCTCATGGTCAAGGATCCTAGTGCCCCGCGCGGGTGCGATCAGCCTACGGCAGCTTCCAGTCCACCGGAGCCGCGCCCTGCTTCTCCAGCAGCTGGTTCGCACGGCTGAACGGGCGCGAGCCGAAGAACCCGCTGCGCGCCGAGAGCGGGCTCGGGTGGGCCGACTCGACGGTCGGCACGTCACCGAGCATCGGCACGAGAGAGCGGGCGTCCTTGCCCCACAGGATCGCCACCAGCGGCTTGTCGCGGGCCACCAGCGCCTTGATGGCCTGCTCGGTGACGGCCTCCCAGCCCTTGCCCCGGTGCGAGGCGGGCTTGCCCGGCATGACGGTGAGCACCCGGTTGAGCAGCAGCACACCGTGCTCGGCCCACGGGGTCAGGTCGCCGTTGCTCGGCATCGGCAGGCCGAGGTCCTCGGTGAGCTCCTTGTAGATGTTGCGCAGGCTGCCCGGGATCGGCCGCACGTCGGCGGCGACGGAGAAGCTCAGCCCGATCGGGTGCCCCGGCGTCGGGTAGGGGTCCTGGCCGACGATCAGCACCTTGACCTGGTCGAAGGGCTGTTTGAAGGCGCGGAGCACATTGTCCCCGGAGGGGAGGTACTGCCTGCCCTCGGCGACCTCCTTCCGGAGGAAGTCGCCCATTTCGGCGATCTTGTCTGCGACGGGTTCCAGGGCCTTGGCCCACCCGGATTCAACGAGTTCGTTCAGCGGTCGTCCGGCCATGCCCGGCACCCTATCGGGATCTACCGACATTACGGGGAGGTACGTGTCACTCCGCGAAGCCGGTCCCGCGCGGCCCCGAGGCTCCGGTACGGCGGGCACTGGGAGTGCGGCCACGCCGTACCGGAACCGCCCCCGCGGCGCCCGGCGGTGGGGCGTTCGCCCCACCGCCGGGCACGTCCCGATTCACCTGTCACGTCATCAGGGTCACGTCATCGGGATCACTTCACCGAGCCCGCCATCATTCCCTGCACGAAGTAGCGCTGGAAGGCGAAGAACAGGATCAGCGGGATGATCAGCGACAGGAAGGCGCCCGGCGCGAGGATGTCGACGTTGGTTCCGAACTGCCGCATCTGGGACTGGAGGGCCTTGGTCATCGGCTGGTTCTCGCTGTTGGCGAAGACCAGGGCGACGAGCAGGTCGTTCCAGACCCAGAGGAACTGGAAGATGCCGAGTGAGGCGACCGCCGGCTTGGCCAGCGGGAACACCACCGTCGAGAAGATCTTCCACTCGCCCGCGCCGTCCATCCGCGCCGCCTCCAGGAGCGAGCGGGGGATGCCCGCGAAGAAGTTGCGCAGCAGGAAGATGGCGAAGGGGAGCCCGAAGGCCACGTGGAACAGGACCACGCCCGGGATGGAGCCGAAGATGCCGAACGTGCCGTACAGCTTCGCGATCGGGATGAGCGCGATCTGGATCGGCACCACCAGCAGGCCGACCACCACCAGGAACAGCGCGTCCCTGCCGGGGAACTCCATCCAGGCGAAGGCGTAGGCGGCCATCGCCGCGATGCCGATCACCAGGACCGTCGCGGGCACCGTGATGAACACGGTGTTCCAGAACGAGGCGGTGAACCCGGTGGCGAGCAGGTCGGTGTAGTTCTTCAGGGTGAACTCGGCCGGTTTGGTGAACGCGGTCCACCAGCCGCTGGAGTTGTTGGCGGTCTCCTGCCGCATCGAGACAACGAACAGGCCGAGGGTGGGGACCAGCCAGAACACGCCGACCAGCACGAGCAGGGCCTGGACCGCGCCGCCGCCGACCCGGTCGACGATCCGGCCGAGGCCGCTGCGCGGCGGCGTGCCGAGAGTGGAGGTCGTCACTGGTTGTCCCTCCTGAACCGCCGGATGTTGAGGATCATGAAGGGGAGCACGAGGATCAGCAGGAAGATGGCCAGTGCGCTGCCCAGTCCCTGGTTCCCGCCGCCGCCGAACGAGACCCGCCACATCTCCAGTGCGATCACGTTGGCGTTCGGCTGCACCGATCCCGGCGCGATGACGAAGACCAGGTCGAAGACCTTCAGCGTGTTGATGATCATCGTGACGAACACGACGAGCAGCACGGGGGAGAGCAGCGGGACGGTGATCCGGCGGAACACCTGCCACTCGGTGGCGCCGTCGATGCGGGCGGCCTCCAGCGCGTCGCGCGGGATGGCCGACAGACCCGCCGCGATCAGCACCATGGCGAACCCCGCCCACACCCAGACGAACGCGCCGATGATCGCCGGGGTGATCAGCGTCGGGCCGAGCCAGCTGAGGCCGTTGAAGGGCGCCTCGAAGTTCGGCTGCGGGAGCCGTACGACGTAGTCGCCCGGGGCGAGCCCGGCGAACCGGAAGGTCCCGTTCGCCTCGGTGGTGGCCGTCGCCTTGACGGCGCCGTCCTGCACGGCCTCGACCGTCATCCCGGCCAGGCCCTTCTCGTTGCCGTCCACCTGGTTGGCCTGCCCGCCGCCGCCCTGGGTGAAGTCGGACCAGACGGTCCCGGCCAGCTCGCCGGGGCCCGGCCGGGCCGGTGCCGCCGCCGCGGCCGCGGTCAGGTCGGCGGGTTTGATGCCGACCAGCGGGATGAGCACCGCCTGTCCCGGCCGGGCGGGCTGCCGGGTCACCACCGCGCCGCCCTGCGCGACGACCGGGGCGGCGTCGCCCCCCCTCGGCCTGGCGTCCGGGTAGCCGGAGCCGGAGCCGAAGACGTCCCGGACCGAGGTGATCACGGCGTTGGCCACGCCGCGGTCCGGATCCTGCTCGTAGACCAGGCGGAAGATGACGCCGGAGGCCATCAGGGAGACCGCCATGGGCATGAACACGATCAGCTTGAACGCGGTCGCCCAGCGGATCCGCTCGGTGAGCACCGCGAAGATCAGGCCCATCACGGTGACCAGCAGGGGGGCGACCACCACCCAGATCAGGTTGTTCCTGATGGTGGTCAGGGTGGAGGCGTCGGTGAAGATCGCCGTGTAGTTCTCCACGCCGACGAAGGAGCGCTCGTTCGCGTCGTAGAGGCTCCGGTAGATCGAGTAGATGATCGGGTAGATCACCATCGCGCCGAGCAGCAGCATGCCCGGGAGCAGGAACCAGATCGCCAGCCCCGGCGGCGGGCCGAGCCGGGAGGCCCCGCGGGGCGCCGCCTCCGGAGCGGCCGGTCCGGCGGTGGCGATCTCAGGTTTGGCCGCCGGGGCGGACGGGTCTTCGGAACGGACGTCGGACAGCGCTGGGTGCACGTGCCCGTCGTCGTCCCCGGGGACCGGCCCGGCCGGGGGTGAGGGGGTGTCGCTGGATGTCTCGTGCGGTCCGGGAGAGGCCCCGCGGGCGGCGTCGCCGCCGTCCCGCGGGCCCTGCGGGCCGTCTAACCGGTCGGTCACGGCCTGTCCCCTCTACTTCCAGGCCTTCTCGGCCTCGGCTTCGAGCTTGCTCTGGACGCCCTTGATGTCGGACGGGTCGCGCACGAAGTCCTGCAGGAGCTTCCACTCGCCCTTGCCGTCGGTGCCGCCGAAGGCGCTGGGCGCGAGGTCGGACATGTCATAGCGGACCGACTCGCCCGCGGAGATGATCGTCTGGGCGAGCTGCTTGGTCAGTTCGCTCGGATAGTTGTCCGGGGAGACGTTGCGGTTGGGCGACAGGTAGCCGGGGAGCTTGGCCCAGACCTCACCGCCCTCCTTGGAGGCGAGGTACTCCAGCAGCGCCATCGCGCCCTTGGAGTCCTTCAGCGCCACCGCGATGTCGCCGCCCAGCACGACCGGCTCGGTCTCGCCGGCCTTCGGGAACGGGAAGTACTTGGCCTCCTCGCCGAGCTTGGCGCCCGACTCCTCGGCCGTGGTGCCCACGAAGTCGGCCTCGATGACCATGGCGGCCTTGTCCTGGCCGTAGACCTGGGTCACACAGGTCGGGAAGTCGGTCTGCAGGGCACCGGAGTTCCCGCCGAGCAGGAACTCCTTCTTGCCGGTGAGCTGCGCGATCTTCTCCAGCGCGGTGGTCACGCTCGGGTCGGTCCACGGGATCTCGTGCTTGGAGAGCTTGGCGTAGTTCTCCGGGCCCGCGGTGGACAGGTAGACGTTCTCGAACAGGTCGGTCAGGGTCCAGCCGGAGGCCCCGCACAGGGCGAACGGCGCGGTACCGGAGTCGGCCACCGTCTGGGCGGTCTGCACGAGCTCGTCCCAGGTGGTCGGCGGCTGCACCCCGGCGTCGGAGAAGGCCTGGTCGCGGTACCAGATGAGGGACTTGTGGGCCGCCTTCACCAGCACGCCGTAGACCTGGCCGTCGGCTGAGCCCAGTTCCTTCCAGTACGGGGTGTAGTTCTCGTCGATCTGCTTGGTCACCTCGGCGGTGAGCGGCTTGAGCGCCTTCTGGTCGGCGTACTGCTGGACCAGGCCGGGCTGGGGCAGGATCGCGACGTCCGGCGGGCTGCCGCCCTGGATCCGCGGGCCGAGGAAGGCGCCGGTGTCCTCGCCGGTGGAGGTGTAGGTGACCTTGGCGCCGGTCTTGGCCGAGAAGGCGTCGAGGACCTTCTGGAAGTTGGCCTCCTCGGGGCCCGTCCACTTGGCGGCGACCTCGATGGTCGTCCCCTCCAGCGTCTTGCCCCCGGCGGGGGCGGAGGCGCTGCCGGTCGCCGCCGGAGGCGTCGTCCCGGACTCGCCGCTGCATGCGGCGAGGGCGATCGCCAGCCCTGCCGTCGTGACTATGGCCATGGTTTTGCGCATGGTGAACAGACCTCCTGTGCGTGGGTGAATCCCTGAAGTGCTCAGCGGGAGAGGGGATGACGGCTCGCCGGGAGGATCGCCCCCGGGTTCACTGAGCCCGGATGATCTCGCCGAGCTGGGTTCTCATGGAGGCGACGACGGCGTCGCTCGACTCCTCGAAGGGTGGGGTGAGCGCGTTGGAGACCGCGCTGGCGATCGCCAGGCTCACCTGGTCGTAGTTGGCGCTGACCGGTCTCGGCCGGGCGGAGAGGATGCTCTGCTTGAGGACCGGCAAGTAGGGGAAACGCTTGATCAGCACGGGGTCGTCGTACAGCTCCGCCCACACGGGCGGGAACGAGCCTTCGGCGAGCACCCGCCGCTGGTTCTCCAGGCCGGTGAAGTAGCGGATGAACTCCACCGCCGACTTCTGCCGCTTGGAGTATGCGCTGAGCGCGAGGTTGACCCCGCCCAGCGAGCTGGAGCCCGGACCCCGCAGGCCCGGGAGCCTGGTGACCGCGAACCTGCCGGCGAGCTCCGACTGGGCGGCCGGGCCGTACGCGTGCGGCCAGTTGCGGGCGAAGGCCAGCCTGCCCTCCTGGAAGGCCAGCCGTGACTCCTCCTCCTTGTAGGAGAGCGACTCCGGCGGGATCCATCCTTCTCTGAACCCGCCGGTCAGGAAGTCGAGGGCGGCTTTCGCGTTGGAGTCGTCCAGGACGACCTGCGTGCCGTCCGGGCTGAGGATCTGCCCGTGGCCCGCCGACTGCACGGCCTCGGCGAAGTTGACGGTCAGGCCCTCGTAGGCGAGGAACTGCCCGGCGTAGCCGCCGATGCCGTACTTGTCGTGCAGAGCCCGGGCCTGCTCGCGCAGCTCCGCCCAGGTCCGGGGCGGAGCGAAGCCCTCCTTCTCGAGCAGGTCCTTGCGGTAGTAGAGCAGACCGGCGTTGCTGGTGTACGGCACCGCCCAGAGCTTGTCCCGGTAGACGGCCGTGTCCACGACCGGCCGGAGGAACCGGTCGAGCGGGAACAGGCTCCGGTCCAGCGGCACGATCCAGCCGGCGTCGGCGAACTCCGCCGTCCAGACGACGTCCAGGCCGAGGACGTCGTACCGGTCGCTCTTCGCCTGAAGGTTGGCGACCATCTGGGCGCGTTGCTCGTCGGCCGCCTCGGGGAGTTCGAGCAGGGTGACCCGTTCCCCGGGGTGTGCCTGGTTCCATCGGTCGAGCAGGGGCTGCAGGTAGGCCGTCGTGTCCCGTCCGGTCACCAGAGTGAACGGTCCACTTCCGCCGGGCTGCGGCCCGCTCCCCGCCTCGCCGGCCGTCCCCGCCGCGCACCCCGCCAGCACGAGTGCGATGAGCACGGTGGCGAGCGGTCGGCGCACCTGTGACCTCCAGGTTTCGAGGCGGTTACATACGTGTTAGGTATCTGCATTCATGTTATGCACAGCGCTAATGTGGACGTCAACGGATAAGCCCGTAACGCTCACATAACGTGAGCACGAGGAGGAGGTGAGCGTGCGGCCGTTCCTGCTGGCGCTCCTCGCGAAGGAACCTGCCCACGGATACGAGCTCAAACAGGCGCTTGAACAGATCTTTGGCAGTGCCTACCCCTCACCGAACATCGGGCAGATCTACGTGACGCTCGGCCGTCTGGAGAAGGACGGCCTGGTGCGCGCGGTGGACGTCGAGCAGTCCAACCGGCCGAACAAGAAGGTTTACTACCTGACCGCCGCGGGCCGGGAGGCCCTCGACGACTGGGCCGACGAGCCCTCCGAGGGACCGCGGGTCCGCGACGAGTTCTTCATGAAGCTCGTGCTGGCCCCGATGACCGGAATCGCCGACCGGATGACGCTGATCAGCCGTCAGCGCCGCCACTACCTCGGGCTCATGCGCGACCTCAACGAGATCGCCGAGCGGACCCCCGGAGAGGACCGGGTCGCGCTCCTGCTGATCGAGGGGGCCATGCTGCACCTGCAGGCGGACCTCGACTGGCTCGAACGCTGCCAGGAGGATCTCAGTTGAGCCGGGAGGACGGGCGACCGGTGAGCAGGAGCGGACCCGACACAGTGAGTGAGGACCAGTGAGCGCGGATCCCGTGATCAACACGGTCAACCTCGTCAAGATCTACCAGAACGGCGGCGTGCCGGTGCCTGCCGTACGAGGGGTGGACCTGCGGGTGGAGCGGGGGGAGTTCGTCGCGATCATGGGCCCCTCCGGCTCGGGGAAGTCCACGCTGGTGCACATGCTCGGCGGCCTGGACGTCCGGACCAGCGGTGAGATCTGGCTGGACGGCAAGCGGGCCGACACGCTGGGCGAGAGCGCCTGGGCGCTGCTCCGCCGGCAGAAGATCGGCTTCGTCTTCCAGTTCTTCAACCTGGTCACCAACATGACCGTCGCGGACAACGTCGAGCTGCCCGCGCTGCTCGCGGGGGCGTCCCCGCGCGAGGCCCGTGAACGCCGCGAGCACCTGCTGGGCGCGCTGGGGCTCACCGGCCGCGCCGACGCCGCCCCCGCCCAGCTCGCCGGCGGTGAGCAGCAGCGGGTCGCCCTGGCCCGCGCCCTGGCCAACCGGCCCAGCCTGCTCCTGGCCGACGAGCCCACCGGCAACCTGGACAGCCGCAACACGCGCGACGTGCTGGGGCTGCTCGGCGAGGTCCACCGTGACGGCCAGACGATCGTCCTGGTCACCCACGACGCCCGCGTGGCCAGTCTCGCCGACCGCGTCGTCTCCCTCCTCGACGGCCAGATCGTCGACGACGGCGCCGTCAGAGCCCCCCGCCGCCGCCCCAGGGGCACCGCCGGCGACGTGGTCGAGCTGAGGGGCTGACGTCCGGTGAAGACGCGTGCGCCCGCTCGCGCCCGATGCGGGGCCGAAGCCAGGAGCGGGGACAGGACCGGCGGCAGGACCGGGGGCAGGGCTATGAGCGGAGCGGGACGATGAGCACGGTCCGGGCCTCGGCGCGCTGGATCAGAGCGGACCTGCGGGCCCGGCGCGGGCAGGCGCTCCTCACGGTCCTCGCGGTGGCCGGGATCGTCACCGCGCTGATCACCTCGGCGACCCTGCTGGAGGACGGGACCAACCCCTGGCGGGCGCTGTTCGCGCAGACCAGGGGCGCGCACGTGTGGATCCACACCAAGGAGGCGCCCGACGTCGCGGCCCTGTCGCGGCTGCCGGGTGTGGAGCAGGTGGCGGGGCCGTACCGGACGGCGCCCGTGACGCTCGCGCTGGGCGGCAAGAAGTCGCCGGTCGCACTGCGCGGGACGGCGGCCGAGCCGCCCCGGGTGGCCGCGCCGCTCGTCCGCGAGGGCCGCTGGCTGCGCCCGGACGACACCGGCGGCGTGGTCGTCGAGCGGTCCTTCGCCGAGGCGCTGAGCCTGCGGATCGGCGAGCCCTTCACCGTCACCGCGCTCAACGGCGCCTCCCACCCCCTGATCGTCGTCGGCCTCGCCGACAGCGCCGACCAGGGCTTCTATCCCGAATGGACGCCCGGCCTGGCCTGGACCCTGCCGGAGACCCTCACCCGGATCGAACCCGCGCCGGGCCGCAGCGAGTCGGTCACCGGCCTGCGGCTCGCCGACGGGGAGGAGACGCTGCCGGCCGTCCACGGCGCCGTCACCCTGCTCGACGAGCAGATCCAGCGCATGTCCACCTGGCGGGAGGTCCGCGCCTCCATGGAACTGGACAACCGGCTGCTCGGCCTGCTGCTCGCCCTCTTCGGCACCGCCGGGCTGGTCGCCGCCGCGCTGGCCATCGCCAACGCGACAGGCGGCCGGGTGCTCACCCAGACCCGCGACATCGCCACCCTCAAGTCCCTCGGCTACACGCGCGGCCAGGTCTTCGCCCTGCTCGTGGCCGAACACGGCGCGCTCGGCCTGCTCGGCATCGTCCTCGGCCTGGTCTGCGGACGGCTCGTCACGACCTTCGCCCTGGACGGCCTGCCGATCCTGCCGCTCTCACCGGTCCCGCTGCTCGCGATCACCGGAGGCACCGCCGCGGTGGTCCTGGCGGCGGTCGCCCTGCCCGCCTGGCGCGGCGGGCGCACCCCGCCCATCCCCTCCGCCCCCGCCGCCCCGCCGCGGGGACACCTGTCACGGCTGGCCCGGCTCGCCCTGCTCGTACGGCTCCCGCCCGCCCTCGTCCTGGGCACGCGCGACGCCTTCACTCGCAGGACGCCCGCCGTGCTCAGCATCGTCGGCCTGGCCGTCCCGATGATGATGATCACCATCGGCCTCGGCTGCTGGGCCACCCTCGACGACTTCCTCCGCCACCCCGAACGCGTCGGCCAGGCCGCGGCCCTCACCGTCCACCCGGGCCGGCTCCCCGCCGAGGACGCCGCCCGCATCGCCGGAGCCGACCCCGACGTGCTGGCCGTCTACCCCGGCAGCGAGGTCTCCGCGCTGGAACCGGAGCAGACCCGCAGCGTGCTGGCCCGCGCCCTCGGCACCTCCGGCGAGCCGTACCCCTTCTCCGTCGTGGAGGGGCGGATGTTCTCCGCCCGAGGCGAGGCCGTCGCAGGGCAGGGCCTGCTCGACCTGCTCGGCGCCGAGATCGGCGACCGGGTCCGGATGACGGTCGGCGGCACGCCGCTGATCGTCCACATCGTGGGCCGGGTGGTGGAACCCGACCACGACGGCGAGGTGCTCTCCCTCGGGATGGACAGCCTCGCAGCCAAGGACGCGGTGCCGCCCCAGTTCTACGGCCTGGTGCTCAAAGAGGGCGCCGACCCCGCCGCGGTCCGCGCCCGGCTGCTGACCGCCTCCGGCGAGGCACTGGAAGTACGGCGGACGGTCAACCCCGCCGAGCGGCTCGTGGTCATCCGGCTGGTGATCGTGGCCCTGACCGTCGTGCTCGCCCTGCTGGCCCTGGCCAACCTGCTCACCGCGAGCGCCCTGGGCCTGCGCGACCACGCGCTCGACCTGGCGGTCCTCAAGGCCATGGGCCTCACCCCGCGGCAGGTGGCCGCCACCCTGGTCACCGGGACCGGGCTGCTGGTCGTGCTCGGCGTGGTGGCGGGAACGGTGGCCGGAGCCTCGGTGGTCGCCGGCCTGATCGACCTGCAGGGGCACACCAGCGGGGTCGGCGCGGGCATCGGCCGTACCCCGTCCGCCCCGGTCCTCGCGACCGCGGCCGGCACGGTGATCGGGGCGGCCCTGCTGGTGGCGCTGATCCCCGCCCGCAGAGCCGCCCGCGCCCAGGTGCCCGTCACCGCCCGGTAGCGCTGATCCCCGGCCGCACTGCCGGAGCCGCCCGCGCCCAGGTGCCCGTCACCGCCCGGTAGCGCTGATCCCCGGCCGTCCCGCAGGCCGGCCGGGGAACGGTCACCGCTCGGCGAGCTGGAACCAGAAGAAACCGTGACCCGGCAGGGTCAGCAGGTACGGCAGATCCCCGACGACCGGGAACGGCACCCCGCCGCGGGCCTCGATCGGGGTCATGCCCTTGTAGCGGCGCAGGTCGAGCTGGACCGGCTGCGGGTGCTTGGACAGGTTGTTGACGCACAGCATCACGTCGCCGGAGTCCTCGCGGACGAAGGTCAGCACCGCCGGGTTGTCCGACCAGAGCTCGATGTAGGCGCCGGTGCCGAAGACCGGGTGCCGCCGCCGGATCCCCAGCATCCGCCGGGTGAAGTGCAGCAACGACGACTCGCTCTTCTGCTGCGCCTCCACGTTGACCGCCTGGAATCCGTAGATCGGGTCCATGACGGCCGGGAGGTACAGGCGGCCCGGGTCGGCCGTGGAGAATCCGGCGTTGCGGTCCGGGCTCCACTGCATCGGGGTGCGGACCGCGTCGCGGTCCTCCAGCCAGATGTTGTCGCCCATGCCGATCTCGTCGCCGTAGTACATGACCGGGGAACCCGGCAGCGAGAGCAGCAGCGCGGTGAACAGCTCGATCTGGTCCCGGTCGTTCTCCAGCAGCGGGGCCAGGCGGCGCCGGATGCCGAGGTAGGCCCGCATGCGCGGGTCCTTGGCGTACTCGGCGTGCATGTAGTCGCGCTCGTCGTCGGTGACCGTCTCAAGGGTCAGCTCGTCGTGGTTGCGAAGGAAGATGCCCCACTGGGCGGTCTCGGGCAGCTTCGGGGTCCGCGACATGATCTCGGAGATCGGCTCGCGGTCGCCCCGCCGCACCGCCATGAAGATGCGCGGCATGAGCGGGAAGTGGAAGGCCATGTGGCACTCGTCGCCGCCCACCGAGGGATCGCCGAAGTACTCCACCACGTCCTCGGGCCAGCCGTTGGCCTCGGCCAGCAGCACCCGGTCCGGGTAGAGCCGGTCCACCTCGGCGCGGACCTTCTTCAGGTAGGCGTGGGTCTCCGGCAGACCGGAGCAGATGGTGCCCTCGCGCTCGAACAGGTACGGCACCGCGTCCAGGCGGAAGCCGTCGATGCCCAGGTCCAGCCAGAACCGCAGCACCTCCAGCATGGCCTCCTGGACAGCCGGGTTGTCGTAGTTCAGGTCCGGCTGGTGGTGGAAGAAACGGTGCCAGTAGTGCTGCCTGCGCACCGGGTCGTAGGTCCAGTTCGACTCCTCCGCGCCGACGAAGACGATCGGCGCGTCGGCGTAACGGGACGGGTCGTCGCTCCAGACGTAGAAGTCGCCGTAGGGGCCCTCGGGGTCGTGCCGGGAAGCCTGGAACCAGGGGTGCTGGTCGCTGGTGTGGTTCATCACCAGGTCGGTGATGACGCGCATGCCCCGCCTGTGGGCCTGCTCGACCAGCTCCACGAAGTCGGCGAGGTCGCCGAAGTCGGGCAGGATCTTCATGTAGTCGGAGATGTCGTAGCCGCCGTCGCGCAGCGGCGACTCGTACAGCGGCAGCAGCCACAGGCAGTCCACGCCGAGCCACTGCAGGTAGTCGAGCTTGCCGATCAGGCCGCGGAGGTCTCCGGTGCCGTCGCCGTCGGAGTCCTTGAACCCCCGGACCAGCACCTCGTAGAAGACCGCCCGCTTGTACCACTGCGGATCCGCCGAGACGAAGTCCTCGGCAACCGACTCGGGACGGGGGGATGGATTCATCGCGTTCTCGCTCACGGTGAAAAAGGGCAGGACGAAGTCACCGGGTGTCCCGGCTGATGCTGTCTGGTGACCGCGCTGGGGGGAGCCGTCATCCCTACGGGCTCCCTGCCCCCGGCCGGACCGAATTCGTGGTTCGGGCCCGCCGTTGTGGCGCTTTCCGGGCGAACACTACCAGCCGGGCGCACCCCGGGAGGCGTGATCGATCAGGAAGACGGAGGCGGGAAGACAGGGGGCGCAGGCGCCCGCGGGACCAGACTCCGGCCGACGGAACGGAGGGGTGCGTGGAGCCCGGAAGCAGGCGCTGGGTGGAGGTCACGCCCTCCCGAGGGGGCAGGTGCACGCCGAGCGTCCGGCACCGGAAGGCCGGCAAGCTGGAGCCGGCGGACAGCCCGCCGGCCGAGGGCCCCGGCCGGCCGATCTCGAAGGGCCGCAGCCGTACTCGCCGAACCGGTCACCGGTCGACGCGCGCACCCCGATGATCACCGGCTGTAGGGTGAGGCGTTCGATCCCGTTCGCCCCCTCGGGAAGTGCTGCGTGCTCCGTCGCCACCGTTTCGGTGTCCCCGCCCTGTTCGTCATGAGTCTGTACGTCGCCGCGGTGGCGGTCGCCGCCGTGATCGCGCCGGCCGCCGGCGACCTCGGCGCGTTGTGGCGGTTGACGCTGTTCGCGGAGGCGGGCGAAGACGCCGCGGTGACGTGGCCGGGGGTGGCCGTCCTGGTCGCAGCCGGTGCGGCGTGGGCCTGGGCGTGCTGGGGTATGGAGGCGCTGCCGTCGTCGGGGTGCTGGAGGCCGTCGGCGGGTCAGTGTCCGGCGAGCTGCCCTTCGTCTGCGGCCTGGCGGGCCTGGTCTGGACGGTGCTGGTCCTGCGGGCGCAGTGGCGGGACGGCCGCTGGCGGCGGGCCACCGTCCTGTACGGCATCGCCTCCTTGCTGATGGTGTTCGCCCTCGCGCCGGTGGGCTCGCTGCTCGGGGGCGCGGGGGAGACCTACTACGACGCCGCGGGGGCCGTCGGCGCCCTGATGGTGGTCTGGCTGGCCCGGTCCGCCCACGACCTCGCCGATCCGCGTCCCCAGCCGGTCGCGCCTCCGCCGCTCCCGGTGCGGCCGCGGGGCTGATGCGGCCCCGGCGCGATCAGTCCCAGGGCGGGGTGGGGTCGGGCAGGCGGTCGGCGTAGTCGCCCAGCCACGCGCCGAACAGCACCAGGCTCCGCACCCAGAACCGGTCGTTCCAGCCGTTGAACCGGGCCAGCGCGTCCGGCCCCTCGGCGACCACCGCGTGCAGCGGTTCCGACAGCATCGACGGCACCGCCCGGGCGACCCTGGTGAGCATCTCGTGCCCGTAGACGCGGGCGGGGGCGGCGGCCGAGCGGAGCGGAACCCGCTGCAGCGGCTGCTTGACCACATTGGTGGACGGCAGCGCCGCCACGCGGGGATTGGCGGCGTGCAGGACCTCGCGGTAGAACCGGCCGCCGTCCTTGCGGGCCACCCCCACCGAGAGCGCGGCGTCGAAGAAGTCGGGGTGCATGAACGGCGCCACGAAGGACACCTCGGGGCCGACCAGGTTGACGGCGGAGCGGGCGATGCCCCGGGCGGTGCGGGTGTGCAGCACCGAGAGCGGCAACTCGGCCCGGTGGCCGTTGAGCATCGAGGTCGCCTGGGCGAAGGCCGCGCCCACCGTCGAGGTGATCCACTCGGCGGCCGGCTCGGACAGGAACGGCACCGACGGGGCGCCCAGCGCGAGCGAGCCGAGCAGCGCGGCCTTCCGCTCCGCCTGCGTGGAGGCGGTCAGCGCGGCCCCGCTGACCATGAAGTTCTTCAGCAGCGGCCCACCGGCCAGGCCGTCCACCAGGGTCCGCCCGGCCCGGTGCACCTCACGGGCGAACGGGGCGTACCAGGCGTGGTGCGGGGTCAGGAACTCCAGCCTGCGCGCGACCGCCAGGGCGTCGTCCGGATAGGCGGCGGGGTCCTGGCCGATCACGCGGTGCCGTACTCCGAGCTCGCGGGTGATCGCCTTGGCGAAGGCGATGTCGGTGTCGGTGCCGTCGTCCGGGCTGGTCGTCCACGACTCCACGTCCGCGCCCCGTGCCACGGCCACCGAGCAGAGCAGCCGCGAGTCGTAGCCGCCGCTCACCGGGACCAGCAGCGGGCGTCCGTCGAACTCCTTGTAGACCTCGTGGAGGATCTCCAGGATCTCCCCGGCGCTCCGCCCCGCCTCGTACGGCTCCTCGCGCAGCCAGCGGGGCAGCCGCCGGTCGGTCGAGAGCGCGCCCCTGCCCTTGTCGAAGACCAGGGCACTCGCTCCGGCCAGCCGCTTGACCTGCGCGTACGGTGTGTCGTCGCGGAGCGGGAAGGTGAGCTGGACGATCGAGGCCCAGGCCTCCCAGTCGATCTCGTACGGCGTGCGCGCCAGGGAGAGCAGCGGCTCCAGCAGGGAGGAGAAGTAGACCGCCCCGCCGGAGACCAGGTAGTAGACGTCCACCAGGCCGAGCCCGCCGGCGTGCAGCGTGACGCGGTCGCCGTCGTCGATCAGCCCGGGCGTCTCGTAGGTCTCCGCGACGGCGATCCACGACCCCTGGACGTCCTTCCCGGCGGGCCGCCGCTCACCCCAGGCGAAGGCCCAGGTGCCCGCGTCCCTGGGCTCGGCGTCGCGGGAGTCGGCGTGCCCCTGCCCGGCGCCCCCGCGCTCGGGACTCCTGCGGTACGGCGGCAGCGGCGCGGAACTGAACAGCGCCGCCTCGCGGGTACGCAGCGCGGGCCGCACCCTCGGTCCCGCCGCCTGCAGGGCCGCCAGGGCGGCCTCGTCGAGGTGGCCGAGGCCGCCGCAGACGTAGGGCCTCACATTGAACGTCGGCCACTGCACCGTGCTGACTCCTCCGTGTCGCGATTGACCAAAGAGTATCCTTTGCCCCTGGTTCAGGAATCGGAGGACGACGTGGCGGGCGAGCAACTCGAGAGTACGCGGCAGGCGTTGCGGGAGGCCGTGGCTCAGGCGGAACGGGCCGCCGAACTGGCCCGGCTGCTCGACGCGGCGCAGGCGAAGGCCGCCGAGGCGGAGCGCGCGGCCGAGGAACTGCGCGGCCTCCAGGACCGGTTGAGGGAGACCGAGGAGCGGCTGGAGGCGGTCCAGGCCGCCGAGGACAAGCTCCGCAGGGACCTGGCCGAGCAGCGTTACCAGGCAGAGGTGGCCCGGTGGAAGCTCTCGTCGGTCCAGGTGGCGCGCTGGTCCCGGCTCGGTGACGCCATCAAGACGGGCAAGAGCAACCCGGTACGGCTGGCGCGCGGCCTGCGCGGCGCGGCCAGGCCCGCCAAGCGTCCGGCGGCGCCCAAGCGCCAGCCCGTCCCGCAGGCGAAGGCCGAGGCCAGGCAGGTGCCCGGGGCGGCGTTTCAGGCCACCACGTCCACCAGAACGGTCGGCGGCGTCTCGGTCAAGCTCAAGCCCTTCCGGGTGCCCACCGGTCCGAACACCCGCCCGCACCTGACCGCGGCGGTCGTCGCCGATCCGCACGCCGAGGCGTTGCTGCGCTACGAGTGGCGGCAGACCACCGGCTTCACGCCGAAGGACTTCGCCCGGGTGCTGGCCGCCGAGGTGCCGCACCTGCTGCTGGTCGAGTCGGTCGAGCAGGGGCCGTGGGCCGGGGAGCTGAAGGAGCCGGGAGAGGGCCTGCGCGCCCTGCTGGCATGGTGCGCCGAGCGGGGCATCCGTACCGTCTTCTGGCACACGAAGGGCGAGGTCGCCGACGTCGCCGCCGCGGCCGGGCTGTTCGAGCACATCGTCACCGCGCTGCCGGCCTCGGTCGGCGCGTGGGGGACCGCCCTGGCGGGTGCGGTCTCGGAGCGCGGCCCCGGCCGCCGCGAGCCCTCCTTGGGCCTGCTGCCGTTCGGGATCCAGCCGCGCGTGCACAACCCCCTGCCGCTGGCCGGGGACCGGTTCGACCGGGTGCTCACCCTGCAGGAGCTCCTGCCCGCCCACCTGTCCTATCCGGACGTGCTCACCTCCTACCGCTGGCCCAAGGCGGTGGACTGCCCGCCGGGCACCGAGCTCTGGCGGATGGCCGAGCTGGCCGCCTGCGGCACCCCGATCGTCATGTCGGGCGACGCTCCGGGTGATGAGGAGGCCGACGCGCGCCGTGCCCACGTCGCCCTCCGCCGGGCGTACGCCTCGGGCACGATGACGCAGAAGACCGACGAGCTGCTCGACGCGATCGGCCTGCCCAGCGCCCGCGCGACGCTGGACATCTCGGTGATCATGATCGACCGGGGCGACCTCGATCGCACGCTGGCGCAGGTCGCGCCGCAGAAGGGCGTCGTCCAGCTGGTGCTGCTGTCGGACGCCGAGGACGCCGGGAAGCGGGCGCGCGCCGCCATGCCCGACCGGGTGGACGTCGTGGTCCGCCGCCCGGAGCCCGACCTCACCGTCGGCGGCCTTCTCAACCGGGCCCTGGACCTGTGCGAGGGCGACCTGGTGGCGGTCATGGACGGCCAGGACGCCTACGGCGAGCACTACCTGACCGACCTCGCCCGGGCCTTCCTGTTCAGCACTGCCGACATCGTCGGCAAGGCCGCCTACTTCGCGCACCTGCGCGACGTGGCCGCGACCGTGCTGCGCCAGCCCGCCGCCGAGTACTCCTACCTGCCCGAGGTCGCCGGGGCGACCCTTCTGGCCCGCAGGACCGTGCTGCGCTCCATCGGCTTCGCCGACGTCTCCGAGGGCTGGGACGAGGTGCTGATGCGGCAGTGCCGCAATGACGGGATCAAGGTCTTCTCCGCCGACCGGTACGGCTACGTCCGGCTGCGCGACCGCGATCGCTGGCTGCTGGGCTCGGCCCAGCTCGTCGACTACGGCCCGGCCGAGCCACACGCGTTCGTCTAGCCGGGCCCGGCTGATCATGGGCGAGGACGGCCGGGCCGTGTCCGCCGCGACCCCCGGCCGGATCGGTGAGGTTCTCGGGATGCCGCCGGTGCCGCAGGGGACGTGGGAGGCGGAGGCGCTGTACGTCTCGCCGGCCGCCCTGCGCCGGGGCGTGCCGCCGGAGGAACTGGCGGGGCGGCTGCGCGCGCTGGGCGGGGTGGCGGCCGTGCGGGTGCGGGCCAACGGTTTCCTGGAGATCGCGGTGTCCGTGCCCGGGGAACTGGTGGAGGAGATCGGTCTTTCCCGCGGCGCGGGTGCCGCGGAGCGTGACGCGGGCGGTGAGGACGCGGCGAGGCCCGGGGGGAGGGCGGAAGACGCGGTGGACCCGACCGGGCCGGGGGGAGAGGCCCGGCGGGCGCCGTGGGCGGACTCGCCCTGGACGTGGGACAACCCGGGGTTCGTGGTGGGCTACGCGCACGCGCGGGCGGTCGCCGTACAGCGCTGGGCGGCCGAGCTGGGCGTGGGCGGGCGGTTCCGGCCGGAGCTGCTGGAGGACGGTCTCGACCGGGCGGTGCTCAGGCTGCTGGCCGAGCTCCCGGGCAGGCGGGCGAGCCGGGACCCCGGATGGGCCGCCTACGCCGAGCACCTGGCGCTGGCCTACCACGACGCGTTCGAGCGGGCCCCGGCACTGCCGTCGGGGGACGAGGAGCCGTCGGCGCTGCACGTGGCCCGGGTACGGCTGGCGCGGGCCGTGCGGGACGTGCTGGCCGAGGCGATGGGAGCGCTCGGCCTGGAGGCGCCTGCCCGGTTGTGACGAGGTGCCGCCTGCTCCCGCCGGACGACCGGTTACGGCCTGCATCGGGCCATATCGCTCGCCCTGCGCTGTCCCGGTGCCGGAGCGGCGCTCCGGCACCGGGGACGGACACGCTCACGTCATCTGGATCCGTCTAGCAGAACGGCGACCAGAAGCAGTAGAGACCCCTCTTGTAGTTCTTGAGCAGCTTGTAGATCACCCAGGGAAGGCTCTCGAAGGTCCTTGAGAACTCGTTCCAGCCCTTGCGGGCGGCGCTCTCCAGCTTGTTGAGAGCCCACAGGCCGCCGGCGCGCTTCACCGCCTCGCAGGCCAGCCGGGCCTTCCAGTTCTTCACCCTCTTGCACGGGTTCCGGGAGGCGGTCTCCGCCGGCGTCGCCGGGCCTGCCATGTTCACGGTGACGGCGGCGCCGGCGGAGACCGCCGCTTCTGCCGCCGCGACGCGTACGGACGGCCCCGTCGTCGCCGCGTGGGCGACGGCCGGTGCACCGGCGCCCAGGATGGCGGTGGTCAGCACGACCGAGGCCAGCGTTTTGGTGATTCGCATGTGTGGTTCTCCTTCTTGTCATCCGTGTGAGGTCGGCGTCGTGGCACGGTTTCCGCGGAAGGTCCCGCCCGGAGTCTCGCGAAGGTGTCCGGCGGTCTCTGCCGACCGTGCTGACAGGAAGGTAGGCCGGGGCGCGTTGAGGAGATGTTGAGGTTCTGTCAGGTCCCGCGGAGCAGGTTGAGCGCCTCCTTTCCGCCGTGGTCGTCACCGATCTCATCGAAGATCCTGAGAGCATCTCCGGCCAGGTCGCGTGCGAGGTCCCCGGTCCCCTCTGCGAGGTTGACACGCGCGAGGGCCAGGAGCGCGTGCGCGCCGAGCAGCCGGTCGCCCAGGCGTACGGCGATGCCCCGTGCCTGCTCCGCCGCCTGCCGGGCGCCGGGTGCCAGGCCCTGCGCCAGCCGTACGGCGGCCAGTTTCACCAGCGCGTCGGCCTGACGGTGCCGGTCGGCCAGCCCGGCGAACAGCCGGACCGACTCGGCCAGCCGGTCCGCCGCCTCGTCCGTGCGTCCGGTGCGCGCCAGCAGGGCGCCGAGCGCGTGGAGGGTCTCGGCGGTGTCCCTGGGGTTGTCGACGGAGCCGAGACAGCCGGTGAGGGCGCGTTCGGCCCTGTCGATCTCGCCCAGTTCCAGCTGGACCCGGCCGAGTCTGCGCCTGGTCCGCGCCACGTCTCCGCTGTCGCCGTGCCGCAGGAACATGCTCAGCGCGAGCCTGAGCCGATCGTGCGCCAGACTCCAGTTGCGCTCCGCGCGGTGTAGGTCACCCTGGTCGCGCAGGATCAGCGCCTCGCCTCGGGCGTTCCCCGCCCGGCGGGCCGCCTGCAGCGCGAGATCGCACACGCGGCGCCAGTCGTCGAGGAAACGGTGGCGTTCGAAGAAGGGCGTGAGCAGGTGCCCGAGCCTTCGGCATTCGTCGTCGAGCCCTGCCCCGTGCAGGTCGGCGACCAGGCCCACCAGGAACGCCCGCTCGGCGAGCAGCCACTCGACCGACTCGCGGATGTCCCTGGTGGCGGACGCCGTGCGCAGATCACCCGAGACCAGCGGGAAGCGCGAGGCCTGCACCCGTGCCATGGCCACGGCGGACAGATCGGCCAGGATGTCGGAGGAGGCCCGCCCGTCCGGGAGCTCCCGGGCGAAGAGCCGGGTCAGATGGTGCATCCGATAGCGGGCCTGACCCGCGACGTCGATCCCGTGCGTCTCCAGCAGGCCCGCTTCCACCAGCGTCTCGGCCTCACCCCCGAACCGCCCGGGCACCCAGTCGGCGACGTCGGGGGCGGACAACACGGCGAGGGATCGCAGCGTACGGCGGGCCGTCTCCGGCAGTCCGTCGTAGCCGATGGCGAGCACGCTGCGGAGGGTCTGGTCACCGGTGTTCAGCCTGTCGAGCCGGCTGTGCTCGTCTTCCAGCAGGCCCGCCAGGTAGCCGGCGGTCCAGTCGGGCCGGGCGGCCAGCCGGGCCCCCGCGATGCGCAGCGCTGCGGGTAGGCCGCCGCAGATTCGGACGAGTTCCGAGACATCCCCCCTGCCCGGACCGATCAGCCTCACCAGCAGACTCTCGGCGGCGGCGTCGTCGAGAACGCCCACCGGCACCCGGGTCGCACCGGTGAGCCCGCCGAGCGTGGACCGGCTCGTCACCAGCGTGGGACAGGCTGTCAGCAACGGCCGTACCTGGCTCTCGTCCGAGACGTTGTCGAGCAGCACGAGCAGCCGCCGGTTGGCCGCGTACGTGCGGAGCAGCCGCTCACGCTGCCCGACGGTGCCGGGGACGGCCTGGGCGGGGCAGCCGAGCCAGCGCAGGAAGTCCTCCAGCACCGCCGAGGGCGAGGACATCTCGCGCAGGTCCGCGTACAGGATGCCGTCGGGGAAGGCGTCCCGGTGCCGCCACGCGGCGTGTACGGCGAGCGCCGACTTGCCCGCCCCGGCCGGGCCGTGGACGACGACCTGGCCGTCGACCACCCGGTCGATCAGGTTCTCCCTGCCGGTGAAGCAGGTCACGTCGGGAGGCAGGAGCACCGGCGGGCCCGCGGAGACGTGCAGGGAGGCGTCGTCGTGGAGCATCCGGTGGTAGAGCAGCTGGAGTTCGGGGTCGGGTTCGATGGCGTGCCCGCCGTCGAGCTCCTCGCGCAGCGCCGCGTAGACGGCCAGGGCGTCCACGCGGCGGCCGCTCCGGTAGAGCGCGAGCATGTACTGGCCGCGGAAGCGCTGCCAGAGCGGATGCCCTGCCACCAGCTCACGCAGTTCGGTGAGGACGTCACGGTGGCGGCCCGCGTCCAGGTCGAGGCCGATCCGGCGTTCGAGCGCCAGCAGGCGCAGTTCCTCCAGCTCCTCGCGCAGCCTCCCGGTCTCCGTCCACCGCTCGGCATCGGGGTCGACGTCGGCCAGGGCGGGCCCCCGCCACAGGGCGAGTGCCTCGGCCAGCTCCTCACGCGTCCCGCCGGCCACGAGCCGCCGGAAACGGTCGACGTCGAGCTGGTCCCGATCGATGGCCAGCGTGTAGGTCCCGGAGACCGTGGTGATCACGTCGTTGCCGATCAGCCGCCTGAGCTGGCCGATGTACCCGCGCACCAGGGAGTCGGAACGCTCGCCCTCCTCGCGTGGCCAGAGCAGCTTGCGCAACCGCTCCACGGTCAGCGGCCGCCGGGCGTTCAGCACGAACACCGTCAGCAGGTCCCGGTGCTTGGGCGCGGTCGGAGTGCGATCTGTGTCACCGTCCTGTACTTCGAGCGCGCCCATGATGCGAAATTCCATGAGGATTCCTCGACAGGAAGACAAATGATCATTTAATAGGCCAGAATCCCATATTTGATGGATGCTCTCACTCCCTCTGACCCGTACCGGTTGGGGCGCTACTGGTTGGCCGGACGGCTCGGCGCCGGCGGTCAGGGCGTGGTCTACGAGGCCTACGACGAGACGGGAGAGCGCGTCGCCGTCAAGGTGCCCAGGACCGACGACCCCGTCTCCAGGGCGCGGCTGGCCAAGGAGGCGGCCGCCGCCCGGCGGGTGGCCTCGTTCTGCACCGCCAGGGTCATCGAGGCGAGGGTCGACGTCGCGCAGCCGTACATCGTCAGCGAATACGTCCCCGGGCCCAGCCTGCGGCAGGTGATCCGCGAGCGGGGGCCGTACGAGGGCGACGCGCTCAAACGGCTGGCGATCGGGGCCGCCACCGCGCTGACCGCCATCCACCAGGCCGGGGTGGTGCACCGCGATCTCAAGCCCGACAACATCATCCTCGGCCCCGACGGGCCACGGGTGATCGACTTCGGTGTGGCGCGGGAGGCCGGCCCCACCACGACCGGACCGGTGATGGGCACGCCCGCCTACATGGCGCCCGAGATCCTGACTGGCCGCGGCGCCACGGCCGCCGCCGACATCTGGGCGTGGGGGCTGGTGGTGCTGTTCGCCGCCTCGGGGCGCGACGCCGTACAGGGTGAGGAGCCCGCGGCGCTCGCGACGGCGGTGCTCGATCTCCGCCCCGACCCGAGCGGCCTGGCGGAACCCCTCCGCACCCTCGTGTCGGCGTCGCTCTCGCCCGACCCCGCGGACCGGCCCTCGGCCAGAGACCTGCTGCTCACCCTGCTCGGCGGCCCGGACGGCGACCGCCTGCTGGCCGAGGGGGGAAACGCCGCGGCCCCGCTCACCGGGGAGGCCGACCCCGACCTGGGCACGGTCGCAGAGGAGCTCTTCGAGGAGCTCTCCGAGGGGGAGCGCGCGGCCGCACCCGACGTCTTCCTGCGGATGATCGGCGCCGACGGGACGATCAGGCAGGTTCCCCGGTCGGAGCTCGCCGGCTCCGAGGCCGTCGACTCCCTGCTCTCCCTGTACGGCGCGGCAGGGTTGATCACCGCGGAGAACGCGGCGTACACCCTGTCCAGGCCCGCCCTGGTCCAGGCATGGCCGCGGCTGCGGCAGTGGGTGGCCGGCAACCGCGAGGGGCTGCCCGTCCACCGGCGGCTGACCGAGGCCGCCCTGTTCTGGGAGGAGCACGGCCGCAAACCCGGGGACCTGCTGCACGGCTCCAACCTCGACAGGACGCTGCGCTGGGCCGCCACCGAACGCAGGGACATCACGCTGCTCGACCTGGAGCGTGCGTTCCTGGACGCGGCGGCCGCTCAGTCGCGGCGGAGCTCCCGGCGCCGCGGCCTGCTCGCCGCCGCGCTCGCCGTCCTTCTCGTCGTGGCGCTGGGCGGGCTCGGGCTGGCCGAGTACCGGCGCGGAGTCTCCGACCGCCAGCGCGATGACGCGACCGCCCGGTCACTGGCGCTGCGCGCGGCGGGGATGCGCGAGGCCGACCCCAGACTCGCGATGCTGCTGAGCGCGGCGGCCTGGCGGCTCGCCCCCTCGTTGCCCGAGTCGCGCGGGGCGCTGTACGAGTCGTTGTCCCAGCCGATGATCGACTTCTTCGCCGATCCACACGCGAGCCCAGCCACGGTCTACGCCCTCAGCCGCGACGGTGGCGTGCTCGCGGCCGTCGACGACGGCCGGGTACAGCTCTGGAACGTGCAGGCGCATCGCCGGCTCCACGCCTTCACCGGCGTGGGCGAAACGGTTGTAAAGGCGGCGCTTAGCCCCGACACCAGGACGCTGGCCCTCCAGGACGATCGGAACGTGCGGTTGTGGGATGTCACCACCGGCAAGCCCGTTGACGGCGGGTTTGCGGCTGGAACCGGGGAATTCCACCCGGGTGAGATGGCCTTCGATCGCTCGGGACGGCTGCTGGCCGTACCCGAAGGCGAATACGCGACCCGATGGTGGGACGTGGCCGGTCGTGCGCGACTCCAGGTGGCATCGGGTGCGGGGCTGGACGCGGTCAGCCCCGACCGCAGCCTGGGAGTGGTGGCCTCCACAGGAGGAGGCAGAACCGAGCTGTGGGATCTGCGTGAAGGCAAGCGTATCCCCGCATCTTGGTTGCCCCACAAGGAGCACCTTGAAGACGTCGAGTTCAGTCCGGACAGCCGTGCTCTCGCCTTCGTCACATCAGAGTCGAAGGAGATGCGCGTGTTGATGAGGCGCGTGCCCTCGGGCGCGCCGATGACGGACTACCTCGGTGGGACGGACAGACGGCGAGTTGTTTTCAGTGACCGGTTCATGGCGCACTGGGGTCTGCTCGGAGGGCTGGTCGTCCAGCGGCGCACCGACGGACAGATCGTTGTGGCGAGGGATCTCCCCGAGTTGCCCAACGCCTTTCGGCTCGACGAAAGCGCCCGGGTGATACGCGTGATCACGGACGGGGGGAGAGTCCATACGTATGACGTCTCACTGCTGTTCGACACACCGGTGGCCAGGGGTGCATCGGACGGCACTGCACTCCTGGAACAGGGCGGGGAGATCCTTGCGATGGGCACGGCCGCTGACACGCGACTCTGGGACATCCGCAGCGCTCAGCAGATTGCACCGTCCATCGCCGGCCGGGCCAACGTGCTCGCCTTCAGTCCGGATGGCAGGCGCGTGGCCACAGCGGACACGGCAGGCAGGCGCGTGAAGGTTGCCGACACCGCCTCGGGCAGGGTGCTCGTCCTCTTCGAGGTTTCCGACCGGCGTGCCACGGGTGTCGACGGCGTGACCTTCAGCCCGGATGGCGGCACGCTGGCGGTCTCGCCCACCGGGGCGGACGGCATGCTCCCCGTCGAGTTGCGGAATCTCAGGACCGGCTCCGTCATCCTCGCCGATACGGAGAGTGGAGGCCCCATGAGCTTCCACCCAGACGGGAAGCTTCTTGTGGCAGGTCTCGTCCCCGAACTCCTCGACCCGGCAAACGGCGTACGGCGCCCGCGACCCGAAGGGCTGGGTAATCTCTCACGTCCGTACGTCTTCCGCCCTGATGGCGGACTCGCGGCCTTCAACGGGCCGGGCGGCCGGATCTCCTTGTGGGATTCCGGCCTCACCTCGACCGCCGGAGAGCTCCCCGCCGCAGGCGACAGTGAGTTCCTGGTCTGGTCACCCGACGGGCGCACGCTCGCCTCGTACGAGTTCGGTGACCGGATCCGGTTGTGGGACGTACCGAGCAGACAACCTCTTGGTGTCCTGTTCGACGGCTTGACGGAGTACGGCTTCGGCGCGAACGCCTCAATGGCGTTTAGCGCGGACGGAGGAACGCTGTACAGCGCGACTCCGGAGGGCATCGTGCGGAGGCACCCTCTCACCGGTGAGCGGGCTGCGGCGGCGGTCTGCGAACGGGCCGACCGGAGTCTGACCTCACAGGAATGGCAGCGCTATCTCCCGGAAATCCAGTTCTTTGAGGTGTGCGGATAAGGCTGGAAGCGTGTAAACCTCGGTATGGGTCGGCAGGCGCTACGTCGTACCGGTGCCAGTGGTGTGGTGGGCAGGGCGTCATCTGGACTGGCTGTCATGTTCATTTTGGAACGAGAGGTAAGTGAATGCATTTCATCCTCGGGCGCCCTGAGCAACACGGTGGTTCTGTAGGACGGCGATGGCCTTGGCGAGGTGGCCGGCTTTGCTGGGGCTGCAGCGCAGCTTCCGGAGGATTCTCCATGACTTGAGCTGCGCGTTCGCGCGCTCGCCGGGTCCGCGGAGCTTGGCGTGTGATCGGTTGGCCTGCTTCTGGGACTGCGGCTTGTTGCGGCCCTTGTACGGGGTGATGACGACGGTGGCCTCGGCCCCTTGATAGCCCTTATCGGCCAAGGTGAGGATCCCTGCCTTCTCCAGTTCGCGCAGGATGCCCCATACTCTGGCCGCGGTCAGGTCGTGCATGCTGCCCGGCATCGCGCCGGAGGTCCACAGGATCGTCCCGTCCGGGCCCGCGATCACCTGCACGTTCATGCCGTGGATTCGATGCTTGCCGGAGAAGTAGGGACGGTCGGCCCGCACGCGGTCGGTGTGGATGAGCGTGCCGTCCAAGATGAGGTGGGTCAGCCCGTCCTGCTTGGCTTTGCGTAAGGCCTGGGTGAGCTTGGGCGAGCGTGCTGACAGCAGCATGACGGTCTCCTGCACGTACCGCCAGGCCGTCGTCGCCGACACGCCGAATCCCGCGCTGATCTCGGCGAACGTCTCATCTTTGCGCAGGTGGACCAGCACCAGCAGGGCCTGCTGGCCGGGGTTGAGTCGCCGCCAGATCGATCCGATGGCCTTGCGGTGGCGGCGGATGAGCCCGGCGACGTAGTTCAGCGTTGAACGCGACAAATCGACGGCAGCACGGTAGAACAGCACCCGAAGCTCCTGGTTGTAGCGGGCGTTGGTTGTGGTGATCAACCCGTCTACCAGGAGCTTCTCTACTTCCGAGGACGAACCGTCAACTCGCGATCATGCCGTGACCAGCGGCCCGGCCCTCAGGGGTGAAATGGGTTCAATGTGGCGTAATTGGTCTCCGGTCATCTTCGGGAGGAAACATGCAGGTTCGTCGTTTCGCATTAATTGCGCTTACCATCGCAATCTCGATGGCATCAACCACAACGGCGCAGGCAGCGAACGTGGTTGTGACCTCAGGCTCAGACGCTCAAGCGGCGCTTAGCTATGCTTACAAGCAGCTAGGAAAGGACTACTGTTATGGTGGTACCGGCCCTTCCTGCTTCGACTCGGCGGGACTGACCAAAAAAGCGTGGGCTGCGGGAGGGGTAACACTTCCAAGGACTACCTACGGGCAGTACGCAGACACTCGCCGTGTGAATTACAGCTCCCTTCGGCCCGGGGATCTGGTCTTCTTCTCCGGACTTGGTCATGTCGGAATTTATGTGGGGGCAGGGAAGTTTATTCACGCCCCGTCATCGGGGAAGAAAATTCAGATAACTAGCATGGCCACGGGGTATTACCGGAGGGAATACTACGGGGCTGGTCGTCCGTAGCGGTGTTGAGCCGAGTGGCGCGAAGGCGTGCCGGAACATGAGTCGATCGAGGTGTGCGGAAAGGCTGGGAAGAAGCGAAGAAGTTCGCGCGATTCGGGCTGAGTCGCCTGCGCCGAGCGGCTGGTGTGGGACGTGCCGGCCGAGGTGTACGTGGAGGTCCGCGCCGGAACCGGCCGGGATCGGCTATGGAGAGCCCGAAGAGGTACAGCTGGTCGGCTCTTCTGAGGAGGCGGCCTGCGGGGCCGAGGACTTCGACTGGGCCGGGATCTGCTGCGGGCGAGAGGGGATCGTCAACGTTCTGGTCGAGGACGACCCTGATTCCCCGGACGGCCGTGAGATCTTCCCATGATGTTCACCCTCGCCCACGAGTGCGCCCACCACGTCCAGGCGGTCGTCGGCATCTCCGCCCAGGACGGGTCGGAGGTCTTCGACGAGGCGTGGTCCCGCAGGCTGGAGCTACAAGCCGACTGCCTGGCCGCGGCGGCGCTCCGCGACGTCCAGCCGTACCTGCTGAACGACCTGCGCCGGTCGCTGGCCTACGGGACGGAGACGGATGCGACGGAGAAGGAAGTCTCCTAGTCGGAGAAGCTCTCCCGGGGTTCTCCCCGAGGTCCCCCGGCGCCACCCGTTCTCGACCGTCAGATGCTCCTGTGACGCCAAAATATGCGGTATATCTTGTATAAATCGTGGAAAGTTCGCGGGTTCATGGAAGATCCTGTCTCGCCAGATGGGCATCCGTCCCATGGGGATCAGCCGGTCCTATAGCCTCCTTTGGGTGAGTCGATTCGTCCACCCCGCCGGTGACCGGCATGCCGAGGTGCTGCCCGAGGACCGTCCTCCGCACGCGCCCGCCGATCTGAACACGCTCGACCCGACGATCTGGCCGCGAACGTCCGGCCGCTCCGGCGGCGCGATCACGATCGGCGGAGTGGACGTCAGAGACCTGGTGGCCGAACACGGCACCCCCCTCTACGTGGTCGACGAGGAGGACTTCCGCTCCCGCTGCCGCGACTACCGGACCGCGTTCGCCGACGGCGAGGTCCACTACGCGGGCAAGGCCTTCCTCTGCCGCGAGGCCGCCCGCTGGATCATGCAGGAGGGCCTCGGCCTCGACGTGTGCAGCGCCGGCGAGCTCGCCGTCGCGCTGAGCGTCGGCTTCCCGCCCGAGCGGATCACCATGCACGGCAGCAACAAGTCGCTCGCCGAGCTGGAGCGGGCCGTCGAGGTCGGCGTCGGGCACATCGTGGTCGACTCCTTCGAGGAGATCGCCCGCCTCGGGTTCCTCGCCGACAGGCACGGCAAGCGGCCCAAGGTCATGATCCGGGTGACCGTGGGCGTGGAGGCGCACACCCACGAGTTCATCGCCACCGCCCACGACGACCAGAAGTTCGGCCTCTCGCTGAGCAGCGGCGCCGCGGCCGAGGCCGCCCGCCGCATCCTCGCCCTGCCCCAGCTCGAGCTGGTCGGCCTGCACTCCCACATCGGTTCGCAGATCACCGACACCGCCGGGTTCGAGGTGGCCGCCGGGCGCCTGGCCAAGCTCATGGTGCAGATCAAGCAGGAGCACGGCGTCGCCCTGCCCGAGCTCGACCTCGGCGGCGGGTACGGCATCGCCTACGTCGACGGCGACGAGACGCTCGACGTGAAGGAGATCGCCGACAGCCTGCGCGAGATCGTCGCCAGGGTGGCCCAGGCCGCCGGCCTGCCGGTCCCCAAGCTCACCGTCGAGCCCGGCCGGGCCATCGCCGGGCCCGCCGGCGTGACGCTCTACGAGGTCGGCACGATCAAGGACGTCGAGGGCCTGCGCACCTACGTCAGCGTCGATGGCGGCATGAGCGACAACGTCCGTACCGCCCTCTACGGCGCCGACTACACCGCGCGCCTGGCCTCCCGCGAGAGCGCGGCCGAGCCGATGCTCTCGCGCATGGTCGGCAAGCACTGCGAGAGCGGCGACATGGTCATCCGCGACCTGTGGCTCCCCGCGGACCTGGCCGTCGGCGACCTGATCGCCGTCGCGGCCACCGGCGCCTACTGCCGCTCGCTCGCCAGCAACTACAACTACCTCCCCAAGCCCGCCGTGGTCGCGGTCGCCGGCGGGGTGTCCCGTGTGATCGTCCGGCGGGAGACCGAGGACGACCTGTTGAGAGGGCAGCTGTGAAACAGACCTCAGGCAAACCGCTGAAAGTCGCGCTCCTCGGCTGCGGCGTGGTCGGCTCCCAGGTGATCCGGCTCATGCGCGAGCAGGCCGGCGACCTCGCCGCCCGGATCGGGGCGCCCCTGGAGCTGGCCGGCGTGGCCGTGCGGCGGCTGGGCCGGGCCCGCGACGTCGAGGTCGACCCGGCGCTGTTCACCACCGACGCCGAGGCCCTGGTGACGCGCGACGACGTCGACATCGTCGTCGAGGTGATCGGCGGGATCGAGCCCGCGCGCTCCCTCATCCTCGCGGCGATGAACAGCGGCAAGTCGATCGTCAGCGCCAACAAGGCGCTGCTGGCCGAGGACGGCGCGACGATCCACGGCGCCGCCCGGGACAACGCCGTGGACCTGTACTTCGAGGCCGCCGTCGCGGGCGCGATCCCGTTGATCCGGCCGCTGCGCGAATCCCTCGCCGGGGACCACGTGCACCGGGTGCTGGGCATCGTCAACGGCACCACCAACTACATCCTCGACAAGATGGACTCCTCCGGGGCCTCCTTCTCCGACGCGCTGGAGGAGGCCCAGGCGCTGGGCTACGCCGAGGCCGACCCCACGGCCGACGTCGAGGGCTTCGACGCCGCGGCCAAGGCCGCGATCCTGGCCGGGATCGCCTTCCACAGCAGGGTGACGGCCGCCGACGTGCACCGCGAGGGCATCACCGAGATCACCGCGGCGGACGTGGCCAGCGCCAAGGCGATGGGCTACGTCATCAAGCTGCTGGCGATCTGCGCCCGCTCCGACGACGGGCGTTCCTTCGGGGTCCGGGTCCATCCGGCGATGATCCCCAGGACGCACCCGCTCGCCGGGGTCCGCGAGGCGTACAACGCGGTCTTCGTCGAGGCCGAGTCCGCAGGTCAGCTCATGTTCTACGGCGCGGGCGCGGGCGGCGCGCCGACCGCGAGCGCGGTGCTGGGCGACATCGTGGCGGTGGGCCGCAACCGGCTGGCCGGCACGCGCGGCCCGGAGGAGTCGACCTACGCCGACCTGACCGTCCACCCGATGGGCGAGACCGTCACGCGCTACCACGTCTCCCTCGACGTCGCCGACAAGCCGGGCGTGCTCGCCCGGGTCGCCGACATGTTCGCCAAGCAGGACGTCTCCATCCAGACGGTCCGCCAGGAAGGGCTCGGCGCCGACGCCCAGCTCGTCCTGGTCACCCACCGGGCCAGCGACGCCGCGCTCTCGGCGACGATCGAGGGCCTGCGGGAGCTGGAGATCGTGCGTGACGTGGTGAGCGTCATGCGGGTCGAGGGCGAGGACGCCTCCTAGCGCCTCCGTCACGGGCGGTACGGCGTCGCAGGTGGCCCCGCGCGACGCCGCGTCCATGACCGGCGGTACCCGCCTCCCGCCGTAGAACGCGATGCGGACGCCGCGGGACCTGCCGGAGACCGTCAGCAGGATCTCCCCGCGACGTTCGAGATCCTGCCGCTCGCCGCCCCCCGGACCCGCGCGCTGTGCGTCGTCCGCAGGCCCGCGGGGCACAGGACGCCCACGGTGTGGTCGATCCTCCCGTCCGCGTCCGCCTCCGTCTGCGCGCGGGAGGAGGTGGCGGGCCCGGCGGGAGAGCTCACCGACTCGACCGTGATCTCTACCGGCTCGCCCGGGTCGAACCCGCAGCCGAAGACCCGCAGGGCGCTGAACGGTCCGCCGGTGAGCGCCAGTTCCGCGTCGATGGCCGGGCTCCCGCCTCCGGAGCCACCGGCGTACGACTCGAGAGCCGCGACCCTGGTCAGCAGCCGGGCCACTTCGCGCTCGAGCGCGTGGATCCGGAAGGTGACGTCGACGCCCGCGGAGACGATCCCGCCGGTGACTTCGACGACGCCCTTGAAAAAGCCGGCGGGACTGCCCTCTCCGTAGACGCCCGGCCCCTTGCCCGTGAGATGAACCCCCGCGACCCCGGCCTTTCCCGAGGCGCTGGCGTGACCCTTCACGCCGTCGCCCCCGTTCTTCCCCTCGCCCCAGACCCCGGCGGCTCCCACGCTCGGGGCGGCCTGCGTCTCGCCGTAGACGCCGATCCACTGCTTGCCGATCCCCTGGACGCCCACCGCGCCGTCACCGTAGACGGCGGCTCCACCCGCTTCGTTGGTGCCCACGATCCCGGCGCGGTCCTTGTGTCTGGAGGTGCCGCGCACCCCCTCGAACTCGGCGTTCTCGCCGTACGCCCCGATCCGGGAGGTGCTCCGGCCGATGACGCCGGAACCGCGGTCCACCTTGCGGTGGGCGCCTCTTCTCCGGGTCCCGGGGACATCCGCGCCCGGCGGCACGGCCTCGTTCGAATTCGGGGAGTCTCCTCGCACCAGCGCCATCTTCACTCCTTCTGGCCGTGCCCGAGGCCCTCGGACGCGAGAAGCTTCGGCCACGGGGGCGGTCCTCGGCCACAGGACGGTGCCTGGCGTGAGCGTATCCATGCCAGACCTTGCGTAGATCTTGATGGTCGAAATCACGGGGCATCGCTGGATTTCGCACCGCCGATCCTTCTGCGGTCGACACGCCCTGATCCAGGCTGTTCGTGCGATCCGCCCGGCGCGGCGGTCCGGAACCGTATGAGCGGTTGGTATGGGAATGGTCAGACGCCTGTCATGCGCCGGTATGGTGCTTTGCTGTACCGATGGTCCTGTCAGGCCGTCTCGCCGGGCTCCCGGGCCGACCGCCTGCGCTCCGACCCTGAAGGGACGCCTCCGCCGTGAAGACCCCCGCGTACGTCACAGGGACGCTGACGGCACTGCTCCTGTTCCTCGCCCCCGGCGCCCCGGCTCACGCGTCGGGCGCCGGAGCGCCGGAGAGGCCGGAGACGGTCGTCGCCCTCACCTTCGACGACGGGGACGCCACCCACGTACTGGCCGCGCACATGCTCCGGGAGCGGGGCATGCGGGGCACCTTCTACGTCAACAGCGCCACCCTCGGCGGCGAGCGCAAGCTGACCCGCCGTCAGCTCAGGGCCATCGCCGAGGCCGGCCACGAGATCGGCGGGCACACCCTCGACCACACCCGCCTGACCGAGCTGACGCCAGAGCGCCGGCGCGAGCAGATCTGCGACGACCGCAAGGCGCTGCTGGCCATGGGCCACCGGGTCACCACGCTGGCCTACCCGTTCGGCGCGGTCGACGCCGACGCCATGCGCACCGCCCGGCAGTGCGGCTACAGCGCGGCCCGCACGGTCGGCGGGCTCCGGTTGTGGGACTGCCCCGCCTGCCCGGCCGCCGAGCCCCTTCCGCCGCGCGACCCCTTCCGCGTCCGCACCCCCGGCTCGATCCGGGACACCACCGTGCTGCGCCAGCTCAAGCAGCAGGTCTACAACGCAGAGAAGGGCGGCGGCGGGCTGCTGCCGCTGGTGCTCCACCGCGTCTGCGACGACTGCGGCGTCTACTCGACCTCTCCGGCCGTCCTGGGCGCCTTCCTCGACTGGCTGGCCACCCGCAAGAGCCGCGGCACGACCGTGAAACCCTTCGGCGCCGTGTTCGGAGCCCCGGTCAGCCGGTGAGGGTGGCGGTGGGACGGAAGCCGTCCCACCGCTCGACGGCCCGCTCCAGGAACCACTCGGCCGGCTCCTGCCAGGTGTGGCGGCCGGGCTCGCCCCTGCGCATCATGAAACCGAGGCCGTGAGTCTGGTAGATCCGCCCCCCGGCCTGCCGTACCGCCTGGAGGATCTGGCCGTCGACCGTCCTGGGGATGGGCCGGAAGCCGCCGACCGCGCCGAAGACGTCCCGGGGCATGAATATTGTGCCGCCCGCGACGAAGGGCTGCCACGTCTCGCCGGCCCACCGGTGCCTGACGGTCGTGTCGGCCTCCTGGAGGTAGAACAGCTCGGCCGGCGTGCCGGTGACCTCGGCCCCGGTGCAGAGGCGGGCCAGGTGCAGGTCGGCCAGGTGGTGCGGGCCGTACCAGTCGTCGTCGTCCCACTTGGCGAGGTAGTCGCCGCCCGCCCGGGCGGCGGCCAGGTTGAGCACCTCGCCGAAGGGCGTCGTCGCGTCCGTCTCGACCACGGTCACCGGGTACGGCCCCGCCCCGGAGACGTCACCGGGGGAGAAGCCGTGGGCGGCGAGTACGACCTCGACGTCGACCAGGCGCTGCCGGGCGATCTGGGAGAGCGCGAAGCCCAGCATCTCCGGCCGCCGCGTGGCCAGCAGCACCGAGACCTCCGGGGGGCGGGCCGGGGCGCGGCGGCCGTGCGCGAGCAGGGCGGTGCGGCGCAGCTCGATGCTGTGCTCCTCGCGGCGGAGGTCGTCGGAGAGCAGTTCGGGGGAGGAGGCGCCGATCAGGCGGGCCGTCTCCTCGCCGAGCGCGGAGCGGGCTTCGGCGGGGATCCGCGAGGTGAGCAGCGGAACCCCGGCGGCGGCCAGGGCGACGACGACGTCCACGGGATCGGGCTCGCCGTCGGCCCATTCGACGCGTACGGCGCGCAGCGGGCGGAGCCGGGCCACGTCGACATCGGTGACCCGGCCGGGGAACGCTGTCACCGGCCCGCCGTCGAGCACGACCTCCCAGCCGTCCGCGCGCCGTACGAGATCGGCGACGCCCAGCTCCGGCGCGGCCGAGAACCCGGCGGGGTTGACCACCAGCTCGTCCACGGAGAGGGGCGGGCGGGACGGCCGCTCGCCCGCCCGCGGGACCGGGGCGCCCGCCATCGAGGTGAGGACGGCCGCGACCGGGACGGGCACCCGGAAGCGCGCCTCGGCGATCCAGCCGGACTCACCGTGCGCGGCCAGCCGGAGCGAGTCGAGGGCCCGGGTGGCGAAACCCGTGCCGGCCACGGGGGAGGGCGGGCCATGCCACTGCGGGGCCTCCACGACGTGCACCACCAGCAGCCGGGCCGAGGGCAGCCGGAGCGTGCCCGCCGCGACCCGGCGCAGGTCTGCGGGGGTCCTGACGATCACCGCCACCCCGTCCACCAGGGAGGGGGACGGCCCGGTCCCCTCCTGCGCGGAGACCTCCGGAACCGCTCCCGCCGGAAGGGAGGACGATGTCACGGCCTCCACGGGGAAGGGGGGCGTCTGCGGCCGGTCGAGGTCGAGCAGGCGGGCGGTGGGCGGCAGGGGGCCGACGGTCTCGGCGGGGCGGGGGAAACCCGCGCAGGCCACCAGGGCGCTCGCCAGCCGGGAGGGGGCGAGCACCTCGCCGATCGTGGCGCGGACCTCAGCCGTCATCGGTGATCCGGGACCGGCGCACGGTCCTGCCGACGGCGCGCAGGAACGGGGCGCGCTCGGTGAGCTTGCGCCGCCAGCGGTGGCGGAGCCTGCGCAACTGGGCCAGTTCGCGCCGCCACTGCACGGCCGACCGGCGCCACCGGGAGGCCTCGGCCTTCCACCTCGCCGCCTCCTCGCGGTGCCCGGCGGCCTCGGCCTTCCACCGGGCGGCCTCGGCCTTCCACCTCGCCGCCTCACCCCGCAGCCGGTCGGTCTCGGCGTTCGAGCGCGAGGTGCTGGGCTTCGCGGCGGCCGAGGCCGGCAGGAAGTCCCACATCTCGCCGCTGGTCCAGCGGACGCCGAACGTCACGTGGACCACGTCGTCCAGTGCCTCGCCCTCGGCGGCGAGCAGCCGGGCGCGGGTCATGGCGGCGGTCCGCTCCAGTCGCGCCGTCACCAGGTCGTCGTGGCCGTCCAGGACGACGTCGACCACGCCCGCGCAGTCGGTGTCCGCGTCGGCGGTCAGCCGCCGCAGGCTGTCGGGGCCCGGCACCCAGCCGGCCGGCAGCAGGAACCGGAACATCGCGGGCGCGGAGTCCTCGCCCGGCTCCTCGGCGAAGGAGACCCTGCCGTCGTGCTCGTAGGTGGCGCGGGCCAGCCGCAGATCCAGCAGCGGGTCGTCGAGCGGGGAACGCCGGTGCGAGGTGAGCGTGCTCCAGGGGCCGGCGAGCGTCACCGCGACGTCGGGCAGGGTCGAGGCCAGAACGCCGTCCACCGTCGCGCGGACGTCCTCGTAGCGGGCGCCGGCGGCGTTCACCACCACGTCCACGTACGGCACCAGCCTGCGGCGGCTGGGATGGGTCCGCAGCCAGCGCAGCTCGGGGACCCGTTCGGCCAGCAGCGGCCAGTTGTGCCGCTTGACCTCCGCCTCGCGGGTGCCGACGGTGTGCAGCCCCAGGTGGCGGCTGCGCGCCCGGGCCTCGGGGACGAACACCGCGCCCCTCTGGGAGAGCCGGTAGCCGAGTTCGGTGTCCTCGCCCAGGACCAGGGAGGTGTCCATCCCCCCGGCCGCCCGCAGCAGCCGGGCGGTGACCGAGGCGGTGGCCCCGCAGTGCACGTTGTAGGCGTCGATCGGGCAGTCGCGCAGGTCGTCGGTGCGGGCGAGGAACTCCTCGACCCAGCCGTGCGGCTCGGTGGCGTTCTGGTCGAGGAGCTTCTCCGCCCAGTCGCCCGCGACCGCCTCGTGGACCTCCCGGGGCGAGGGCAGGCCCGCGGCCAGGTCGACGAACTTCAGCGAGCCGAGCACCACGAGGTAGTCGGCGAGGTGGTGCCAGCGCAGCTGGGCCTCGACGTGCTCGCGGAAGGGCACCATGTCGGCGTCGAGCCAGTGGATCACCTCGCCTCCGGCCGCGTCGGCGCCGGTCTGGCAGGCCCACGCGCGGCCCCAGCCGCCCGGGCGGCTGGGGATGATCCGGGTGTTCTCCGGACGGATCTCGCCCAGCCGCAGGGCGGGCCCGCCGCCGTCGTCCACGACGATCACCTCGGTCAGGTGCGCCGGGTAGCTCTGCCCGGCGAGCGCCGCGAGTGTGAGGTCGAGGGTCTCCTGACAGCGGTAGGCGGGGATGACGACGCTGACGGTACGGCTCGGCGTCCAGCACCCGAGCTCGGGGGGCGTGAGCGAGCCGTGGTCGTTGAGCCGGACGCGCGGCTGGCCGCCGGCGGCCGGGAGCCGCCCCGCGGCGGGGAGTCCCGGTCCGGGCGGTCCCGTCAGGGGAGGCCGTTCCGTCATCGGGGGCCGTCCGGTTCCATCAGCCGGCCGGGGTGGAAGCCCCGCCACTGCCGGACCGTCTTCCGGTCGAGGAAGTTGCCGATCGGGGCCTTCCAGGTGTGCCCGGAGGACGGCTGGCGGCGCAGGATGTAGCCGAGCCCGTGGCCCTGGTAGATCCGCCCGCCGGCCTGCTGGACGGCCTGCAGCAGTTGCCCGTCCTCGGTGAGACCGATGGGCCGGAAGCCCCCGACGTCCTCGAAGACGTTCCTGGGCATGAACAGGGTGCCGCCCGCGACGAAGTTCTGCCAGGTCTCGGTGTTCCAGTGGCGTTGCACGGTCGTGTCGATCTGCTCCAGGTAGACGAACTCGGCCGGGGTCCCGGTCAGGTCGGCGCCGGTGTACAGGAGGGCGAGGTGCTGGTCGGCCAGGTGGTCGGGGCCGTACCAGTCGTCGTCGTCCATCTTGGTGAGGAACGCCCCCGAGGCCCGGGCGGCCGCCTCGTTGAGCACCGTGCCGAACGGCAGGCCCGCGTCGGCCTCGTACACGGTCACCGGGTGGGGGAAGGCGGCGACGGCCTCGGCGACGCCGGGGGCGGAGGCGGAGATGCCGTGCAGGGACAGCACCAGCTCCAGGTCGACGCCGCGCTGCCGGGCGACCTGGGACAGGGCGAAGGGCACCATGTCCGGCCGGCGGGTGGCCAGCAGCACCGAGACCGAGGGCGCGGCGGGGCGGGGGAGGCCGGCCTCGGCGGCGAGCTGCTCCCACCGGGCCCGGCTGCCGTGCGTGCGCAACGCGCAGCGGCGCAGCTCGACGCTGTGCTCCTGCCGGTGGAGGTCGTCGGCCAGTCGCTCGGGGGTCGCGCTTCCGAGCAGTTCGGCGAGCCGCCCGCCGAGCAGGGGAGCCGCCCAGGTGGGCACGCCCGGGCCGGTCAGCGGGACTCCGGCGGCGGCGAGGCCGGTGATGACGCGGGCGGCGGCGACGGGGCCGGTGTGGGCGGGACGCCAGTCGACGGAGATCCCGCGCAGCGGGCGGAGCCGGGCGACGTCGTCATCGGTGACGCAGCCGGACGCGGCGAAGGCGACCAGGCCGACGCCGTCGAGCACGACGTGCCAGCGGCCGGACTCCTGGGTGAGGCGCGCGATCCCGAGCTCCGGCGCGGCGGAGAAGCCGGCCGGGTTCACCGAGCGCTCGTCCACCGGCGGCACCGCCGACGGGCCCGACAGGTCGAGGCCCGCGCCGAGATCGCGGCCGCCCGGCCGGCCGAACCTGGCCCAGTCGGTCATGCCGGGTCCGGGCCGCTCGGCGGCGGTCACCTCCGGGTCGGACCATTCGCCGGTCCCGTCACCGACGGTCCGCAGCGCGAGATCGCAGCCCGGGGCGGCGGGCCGGGCGGGCACCGGACCGGTCACGTCCGCCAGCGTGGCGTTGGGGTCGGCCGGGCGCCAGTGCGCGACCCCGCTCCCGGCGAGGGCGGCGACCGGCTGGGGCATCGTGTCCGGGCGGCCCGGGGTGAAGGCGCGGGCCGCGGTGAGCAGGACCTGCCCGGCCTGCATGTGGCCGGAGAACCGGGCGTCCACCGACCAGGAGCGCTCGCCGACGCGGGTGACCCGCCAATCTTGGACGGTGCGCCAGTTGACGTGGGCGGAGGCCGCGGCGAGCGGCGCGTGGCGCAGGTGCGGCGTGCGGGCCACCATGACGGTGGTGCGCAGGGCCTTGGGCAGCAGCGCGTGCAGGGTGACCGCCCGGCGCAGGTCCGTGAGCGTGCGCGCGAGCACGGCGACCCGGGCGACGGGGGACCCTCCGAGGGGCGCGCCGACCGGGACGGTGTCGAGGTCCACGATCGTGACCTCCGGGCGGCCCGCGGCCCGGGCGCAGGGGGCCTCGTCGAACCCCACGTGGCACAGGAGCAGTGCGCCGGGGTCCTTCAGGAGGGAGGAGACCAGCCGGTCGGTCGTCTGGTCACCCATGCCGCCCCCCGCGGACGCCGGGGTCCTCGTCCGGTCCGGGGTCGAGCTCGCGGGAGAGCCGGTAGATCGCCGGGGCGACGCGCTCGCGAAGCTCGGAACCGATCTCCAGGAGCAGGCCGGCATGGGCGGAGCTGCGGCTCATCGCCTCGATCCGGTCCTCGCCGAGCGCGCCCAGGATGCTGGTGGCGCTCGTGGCGGTGCGGGTCTCCACCTGGCGTACGGACGTGTCCAGCCGGTCGACGGCCGCGGTCAGCCGGGCCAGGTCGGAGCGGAGCCCCCTGATGTCGGCGCGCGCGGGCTCGAATCGCTGGTTCAGGGCCACGACCTTGCGGTCCAGGCGGAGGACCTTGCCGTCGGCCCGCCGGACGGCCAGCAGGTTCATGCCCAGCAGGCCGAGCGCGGCGAAGGCCAGGGCGAGCTGAACCGCGGTGGCGGCGTCCAGGGCGCCGGTGAGGACCAGCGCGAGGAGAGCCGAGCCTCCGGCGGCCCCCAGAGCCGCGATCATCACGCCAAGACGACGAGGCGTCATAGAACGCATGAACGGACCTTTCGGGACGGGGGAGGCGGCGGGACCCCGGACCGCGGGGCGCGGCCGACAGGGTGAGACTTGCGTGATTTTAGTCGAGTGAAGTGGCTTCAGGGATGTTTTGTCCTTGAAGGAACCTGGAGAAGTGCTGTGAAATAGGTAAAGAAGGGTCTGGTGGATCATGGCATTGGGTGATTCTGGGCTTAGCTAAAGTTGGCGCTCGTACAGTGACGAATCCGCGCGAGACGCCGCGTAGTCAGGAACCATCCCCATGGCAGCTGTCATCGGCCTCGGCTCGCACGAGGCCGGTCCGAGCCCCCAGGGCTTCGTGCGGACCCCGTCGGCCGGGACCGCCGACCTGCGCTGGACGGACGGCCGGTGGGCGGTTCTCCCGGAGGTTCCCGCGGGAGAGCTGCGCTCGCTGCGCGGCCTGCGCGTGCGCTGGCCCGAGGACGCGGAGCAGGGGGCGCGGTCCCTCCCCGGGCTGCTCGACCTCGCCGCGGCCGGCGTGCCGCTGCACGCGGAGGAGGTCCCCTCCTGGGCCGTGCGGGCCGATCCCGTGCTCGCGGAGCTCCTCGCCGACGGCGGCTGGCTCGCCGAGACCTCGCAGGCCACACCGCGCTGCACGGCGGACCTGCGGCGCGAGGAGCACAGCGTTCGGCTGCGCCGCCACGGCCTCGCCCACCGGAGGCGGGCGGGGGGCGATCGGACGGGCACGCCGAAGGTCAGCGTCGTGATGTCCAGCATGCGCCCGCATCTGCTGGAGACCGCGCTCGCCCAGATCGCCCGGCAGCGCGGGGTGGAGACCGAAGTCCTGCTGGGCCTGCACGGCGTCCCCGCCGGCCACGAGGCGGTACGGCGGGCGCTCGGGAGCTGCCCCCTCCCCGTCACCGTGGTCGAGGCCGGCGCCGCGACGCCGTTCGGGGAGGTGCTCAACCTGGCCGCCGCCCTGGCGTCCGGCGACTACGTCGCCAAGTGGGACGACGACGACTGGTACGGTCCCGAGCACCTGTCCGACCTCCTGCTCGCCCGCTCCTACTCCGGGGCGGACATCGTGGGGACCGCGGCCGAGTTCTTCTACCTGGAGCCCCTGGACGTCACGGTCCGGCGCACCGACTACACCAGCGAGGTCTGGTCCGACCACGTGGCGGGGGGCACGATCCTGCTGGACCGGGAGCGGTTCCGCCGGAGCGGGGGCTTCCCCGCCCTGTCCGCAGGGGTGGACGCGGCCTTCCTGAAGGCGGCCGGCTCCGCCGGGGCACGCATCTACCGCACCCACGGCCTGGGGTACGTGCTGCGCCGCTCGGCGGGCGCCGAGCACACCTGGAGGCTCCCCCTCGCCCACTTCCTGCGCGTCGCGTCGAACCAGTGGCGGGGATTCCGCCCCAGCCTGATTCTGGAAATGTCATGACAGCACGCATCGTGGGCAACGACTACCGCAGCCTCACCCCGCCCGAGCTGGGGGCCTGGACTCCGTCGCTGCGGGTCAGCGTGGTCATCCCCGCCTACGGGGACCAGGACAAACTCGACCTGGCGCTCGCCGGGCTGGCCGGGCAGAGCTACCCGGCCGAGCTCACCGAGGTCATCGTGGTGGACAACGGCAGCGAGCCGCCGCTGCGCCTGCCCGAGCTCCGCCCGCCCGGCACCCGCCTGGTGACCTGCCCCGTCCCGGGCCGGGCCCACGCCCGCAACGCCGGGCTCCGGGAGGCGGGCGGCGACGTGATCCACTGGCTGGACTCCGACGTCGTCCTGGACCGCCGTTCGGTCGAGGCCCACATGCGCTGGCACCACGCGGCGCCGTACCTCGTGGTGACCGGATACCTGCGCTTCACCCCGGCCGCGCTGCCCGCGCCCGAGGTGGTCGCCGCCGCCGACGACCTGGCCAAGCTCTTCGAGCCCGCCGAGCCGCACGCCTGGCTGGTGGACCTGATCGAGCGGACCGACGGCCTCACCGACAACCCGGGCCGCGCGTTCAGCCTCCACGTGGGCGGCGCCACCTCGGTCAACGCCGCCCTGCTGGCCCAGGCGGGGCCGATGGACACCGATCTCATCCTCGGCCAGGACACCGAGATGGGCTACCGGCTGGCCCAGGCGGGCGCGGTCTTCGTACCCGAGCCGCTGGCCCGCGCCTTCCACCTCGGCCCGACCATGCGGATGCGCGGCAAGGCCCCGATCGACCGGGTGAGCCACGCGTTCGTCGCCGACCGCATCCCCGCCTACCGCTGGCTCCGCTCCCACCCGAACCGGAACTGGAAGGTCCCCTACCTGGAAGTGGTCGTCGAGGCCGGGCGCGACCGGGGGCCGGGTTACGACGAGGTCCGGGCCACCGTGGACGCGGTGCTCGCGGGAACGGTCCCCGACGTCGCGGTGACGATCGTCGGTCCCTGGGACGACGTGCGGGCCGAGGGCCGCGCCCCGCTGCGCAACCCCGACCTCGACCTGGTGCTGATCCGGGGCCACTACGCCCACGAGCCCAGGGTGCGGACGGCCTCCGGCGCCCGGGGCGCGGCGCCGTACCGGCTCAGGCTGCCCGCGGGGTGGGTGCCGGGGGAGGACAGCCTCGCCCGGCTGCTCGACCTGGCCGGGGACGGGGGGTACGGCCTGGTCTCGGTGCTGCTGGCGGAGGGGCCCGGCAGAGAGGTCGTCGCGGCGAGGCTGGAGCGCACCGCCGCGTTCGCCCGCGCGGCGATCGTGCTGCGGGAGGACGAGGACCTCGACGACGCCGTGGAGGACACCTTCGGCACGTTCTGGGTGGACGGCCAGACCTACGGGTTCACGGCCGAGGCCCGCCCGCTCACCGGCCGCCGCAGCGCCTACCGGGCGCGGGCCGAGGCCGAGGCCGAGGTGGCCCGGCTCACCAAGGAGGTCGAGCGGCTCCGCGGTCAGGTGCTGCGGTGGCGCGAGGAGTCCGGCCGCTGGCGCAAGAGCGCGGTGGAGCTCAGGCGGGAGGTCGGCGCGCTGCGCAAGGAACTCGCGGCGGCCCGGAAGGTCGTGCAGTACGGGCTGCTCTCCTCCGTGAAGCGGGTCATCACCCGTCGCCGGTGACCAGGCCGACCCCGCCGAGGAAGTAGTCGCCGACGTTCCGGTAGGGCACCGCGTCGCCGGGCGCGGGACGCCACTCGGGAAGGTTGACCATGCCGGGGTCGACCAGCTCGAAGCCGTCGAACAACCGGATGACCTCCCTGCTCGTCCGCGGCACGAAGGGCGAGGACGCCCGGTCGTAGACCTGCGTGATCCCCTCGGCCGCCTCGGGCCGGGCGTCGATCACGACGTGGGACATGGCCAGGTAGCTGCCGGGCGCCAGGGCCGAGCGGAACTCGGCGATGATGCGTTCGGGGCCGTGCTCGTCCGGGATGAAGTGCATGATCGCCAGCAGGAGGACCGCCACCGGCCGCCCGAAGTCGATCGCCGCGCGGACGTCCGGATTGTCGAGGATCTCCTTGGGACGGCGCAGGTCCCCCTCGACGATGGACACCCGCTCGTTCTTGCCCAGGATGGCCCGGCCGTGGACCAGCACCGTGGGGTCGTTGTCGACGTAGACCACCCGGGCGCCGGGGGCGACCTGGTGGACGTTGTCCTGGGTGGGCAGCCCCGCGCCGATGTCGAGGAACTGGTCGATGCCCTGCTCGGCGAGGAAGCCGACGGCGCGCTGGAGGAAGGCGCGGTTGGACCGGGCGCTGTGGCGGATCTCCGGGATGACGGCGAGCGCCTTCTCGGCGGCCTCCCGGTCGGCGGGGAAGTTGTCCTTGCCGCCCAGGAAGTAGTCGTACATTCGCGCGATGTTGGGGATGTGCGTCTGGATGCCGATGGGGGGCTGCTCGGTCACGTGCCGCTCCAATGACAACATTTCTTGAACTGTCGTGATCATAGCCACTTGAACACTGGAGAAGTGACCACCGAGCTGGCAAGATCACGCCATGGCCGCCTCCCCCCCGCGCCGCGTCCTCGGTCTCGACCTCGCCGACGGCATCGGCCGCGGCAACATGTGGGCCTGTCTGTCCATGGCGTTCGCCGCGACGGCGGTGATCTCCTTCCTGCCCGCCGCGCAGCCGTACATCCTCAGCGGCGTCCTCGGCGTGGCCAAGGGCGACCAGGGAAAGATCGTGGGTCTGCTCGGGGTCGCGGCCGAGATCGCGATGATCGCGAGCCTGGCCTGGTACGGCGCGCTGGCCGACCGGTACGGCAGGCGGCCCGTCGTGCTGGCCGGTTTCGTCCTGTGCGCGCTCGGCGCCGCGCTGTTCCCCTTCGCCGGGAACACCACCGTGCTCGTCGCGCTGCGGGTGGTCTTCGCCCTCGGCGTCGCCGCGCTGAGCGGCATGCTCTCCACGGTGGCCATCGACTACGTCCGGGACTCCTCGCGGGGGCGGTCCTACGGCCTGATCGGCCTGTTCAGCGGGCTCGGCGCGATGGTCGCGGTGCTGGCCCTCGTCCGGCTCCCCAAGATCCTGGAGGACGGGGGGACGGCCCCCGTCACCGCGGCCCGGCTCTCGTTCCTGATCATCGCGGCGGTCGTCCTGGCAGTCGGCGTCCTGATGTGGTTCACCCTCTCGAAGCGGCGGGTGAGCGCCGCCGCCGAGCGCGTCCGGCTGGTCCGGCTGGTCCGGGAGGGCCTCGCGCTGGCCCGCGACCCCGGGGTCGCCCTGTCGTACGCCGCGGGGTTCGTGGCCCGCGCCGACCTGGCCGTCGTCGCGGGGTTCATGTCCCTGTGGGTGGCCGACCACGCCCGCACCGAGGGCGGACTGTCCGGCGCCGAGGCGCTGGCCAGGGCCGGGGCCGTGGTCGGGATCGCGCAGACCACGGCCATGCTCGCCGCCCCCCTGTTCGGCTGGCTCGGCGACCGGATGCGCCGCCAGGACGTGGTCATCCTCGCCCAGGCCCTCGCCGCCGCGGCGTACCTGTCCACACTCCTGGTCTCCGACCCGCTCGGTTCCGGGATGATGGTCACGGCCGTGCTCGTGGGCCTGGGCGAGATCGCGGTGATCACCACCGCCGGGCCGCTCCTGGCCCAGCAGGCCCCCGCCTCCGTACGGGGCTCCGCCTACGGCGTGCAGACCCTCTGCGGAGCGGTCGGCATCCTCACCGTCTCCGGCCTCGGCGGCTACCTCTACGACGCCTGGCGGCCCGCCGCGCCGTTCGTGGTCGCGGGCGTCGCGGGCCTGCTCGTCGTGGCGTTCGGGCTCGCGGTACGGCACCGCGTCGCGCCCCTGTCCGAGCAGGACGACACGCCCGTCACCGCTCCGGCGTGACGGGCGCCGGGCCGCGGTCCGGCGCCCGTACCCAACCTCTGCGGTCAGTGCAGCTAGTCCGCGCGGATCGCGTCGCGGAGGCGGGCCAGCAGGGAGCGCGGCTCCCCGGGCGCGGGACCCGCGGACCGGCTCGCGGGGGCGCGCCCGGCCGCTTCCGGCCTCCTCGTCGCAGGCCTCCCGGCGGCGGGCCGCTGGGGCGGCCAGAACTCCGCCCGCGTGCCGTGCCGTACACCGTGGGTGTCCTTGATCGAGGCGACCACATCGTCCGCACCGAGCAGCCGGGCCCGGCCCAGCGCCTCGGTCCGCTCCAGCGCGGCCGTGCCGTCATCGGAGAGGTCGACCACCAGGAGCCCCGACCGGTCCTCCTGGATCGCGCCGATCATCCGCTCCAGGCAGTCGCGGCCCAGCGGGACCGAGACCGGGCCCGTGTAGCGGAACGGGATCGGCGCGGGGGTGGGGGAGACCTCGTCGGCCAGCCGCACCCGCTCGTCGTGGGCGAAGTGCTCGCGCATCAGGCGCAGTTCGAAGGCGGGGTCGTCGAGCACCCGGCGGCGCCCCTCCGGCAGCCGCGACCAGGGGGCGACCAGGGTGACCACCACGTCGCTCACCGATCCCTCCAGAGCGGCCCCCACCGCCCTGCGCACCTGCTCCTCGGTCGCCTCGCCCACGTGCAGGACCACCTCGACGTACGGCACCAGCCACTGCCGTCCCCGGTCCTTGCGCAGGTCCCGGCGGAGCGGCACCCGGTGGGCCAGATAGGGGGCGACCGCGCGGACCGCCCGCTGCCGGTCGCGGCGCTGCGCGGGAAGCCCGAGATGCACCGCCTGGGCCTCCATGTCGGGGATGAAGACCACGCCGTGCTGGGCCAGCCGGTAGGCGAGCTCGGTGTCCTCGCCCCGCGGCACGGCGGGGTCGAAACCGCCCACGGCGCGGAAGACCTCCCGGTGCATCGAGATCGTCGGCCCGGTGCACACATGGTAGGGGTTGCGGCTGCTGCGCAGGCCGTTGGTGCGGGCGATCGTCTGCTCGGTGGAGCTGTTGAGCGCCCCGGACAGGTCGACGACGGACTCCACCGAGCCCGCGCGCACGGCCTCGTGGATCCCGGCGGGTGTCAGCGCGGGCTCCTCGACGAACCTCTTCGCGCCGATGGTGACCAGGTGGCCGGCCAGGTGGTGCCAGCGGGCCAGCGCCTCGATGTGCTCGCGGCAGACGAGCATGTCGGCGTCGAGACGCTGCAGGATGCGGCCGTCGGCGAGGGCGGCGCCGCTGTTGAACGCGTGCGCGATGCCCCAGCCTCCGGGGGCCGCGGCGACGATCCGGGTCGCCGGCGGGACGATCTCCGGCAGGCGCAGCGGCGGCTCGCTGCCGTCGTCGACCACGATCACCTCCATGAGGTGGTCCGGATAGGTCTGCGCGGCCAGCGCGGCGAGGGTCAGGTCGAGGCGGTGCTGCCCGCCGTACGCGGGGATGACCACGCTCACCGGCAGGGAGGGAGCCCAGGCGCCGATCGCGGGCGGGTCCAGCGGGGAGTAGTCGTTGTGCCGGATCGCGGGAGGACCCGGCGCCGGGTGGTGGTCGTACCGTCCCGAGGGCAGGCCGATCGCCGCTCCGCCCGTCATGATGTCGTGCCCCTTGTCCGCGTTCCCGCTCGTCAAGACCTGTCGACCTTACCCGCGGTTCCTTAGTGTTCTCTGAGAGCCTTCCCTGGAGGACGCCTGAGATGTCCAGTTGGTGGACATCGGATCCCGGGGGCCAGACGGTTGCCCGTAGACTCGGTGCCCAACACCGCAGGTAGAACGCGCACCGCCAGCCGTGCGCGGGAGGAGCAATCATGACCAGGGCGTGGCGTGGCCTCATCGAGGAGTACCGTGACCGACTTCCGGTGACCACGGCGACGCCCGTCGTCACCCTCCTGGAGGGCGGCACGCCGCTCGTCCCGGCGCACCGGGTCTCCGCGCTGACCGGCTGCGACGTCTACCTGAAGGTCGAGGGCCTGAACCCGACCGGCAGCTTCAAGGACCGCGGCATGACGATGGCCATCAGCAAGGCCGTCGAGGACGGCGCGAAGGCCGTCATCTGCGCCTCAACCGGCAACACCAGCGCCTCCGCCGCCGCCTACGCGGTCCGCGCGGGCCTGACCTGCGCCGTGCTCGTGCCCCGGGGCAAGATCGCGATGGGCAAGCTGGCCCAGGCGCTGGTCCACGGCGCGAGGCTGCTGCAGGTCGAGGGCTCGTTCGACGACTGCCTGGAGATGACCAGGAAGCTCTCGGAGAACTACCCCATCGCGCTGGTCAACTCGGTGAACCCGTTCCGGCTCCAAGGCCAGAAGACCGCCGCCTTCGAGATCGTGGACACCCTCGGCGACGCGCCCGACATCCACTGCATCCCCGTCGGCAACGCCGGCAACATCTCGGCCTACTGGATGGGCTACACCGAGTACGCCGGGGACGGCGTCGCCACGAAGACGCCCCGGATGTTCGGCTTCCAGGCGAGCGGCTCCGCGCCGATCGTCAACGGCGCCCCGGTGACCCACCCGCACACGATCGCCACCGCGATCCGCATCGGCAACCCCGCCTCCTGGCAGCTCGCCGAGGCCGCGCGCGACGAGTCCGGCGGCGTCATCCAGGCCGTCACCGACCGGCAGATCGCCGCCGCCTACAAGCTGCTGGCGCAGGAGGAGGGCGTGTTCGTCGAGCTCGCCTCCGCGGCGAGCGTGGCCGGCCTGCTCCAGGCCCACGAGCAGGGCCTGGTCGAGCCCGGCCAGCGCATCGTCTGCACCGTGACGGGCAACGGTCTCAAGGACCCCGACTGGGCCATCTCCGGCGCCCCCACCCCGCTCACGATCCCCATCGACGCCCACGCTGCGGCCTCCGCGCTCGAGCTCGCCTGACCCGGTCCCGTCCTCGCCTGCCGGCGCGGCACGGCGAGCCACAAGGAGATGAATGATCAATATCCATGGCGGCAGGGTCGTCGTCCGGACCCCCGCGACCAGCGCCAACCTGGGGCCGGGATTCGACTCGCTCGGGCTTGCGCTCGGCCTCCACGACGAGGTGGAGGTCGAGATCACCTCGACGCCGGGCCTGGTCGTCGAGGTGACGGGGGAGGGCGAGGGAGAGCTCGACACCGGTGAGGGGCACCTGGTCGTCCGGGCGCTGCGCGCCGCCTTCGACGCCTTCGCGGTACGGCAGCCGGCCGGGATCAGGCTGGTCTGCCGCAACCGGATCCCGCACGGGCGCGGTCTCGGGTCGTCCTCGTCGGCGATCTGCGCCGGCGTCCTCGCGGCCCGGGCGCTGGCCTACCCCGAGTCCGTCGGAGCCGCGGGTGTTCGGGAGGACTCCGGGGGCGTGCTCTCGGACGGCTACGCCCTCACGCTGGCGACCGAGATCGAGGGGCATCCCGACAACGTCGCCCCCTGCATCGCGGGAGGGCTGACGATCGCGTGGATGGAGCAGGCCGGGGTTCCGCGTATGGTGAAACTGGTCCCGCACGCCGGCATCCGGCCCGTGGCCGTCGTCCCCAGGAACCGCCTGTCCACGGAGGTTGCCAGGGGGCTGCTCCCCAAGGACGTGCCGCACGCCGACGCGTCCGCGAACGCCGGCCGGGCCGCGCTGCTGGTCGCGGCGCTGACCGGGCGGCCGGAACGGGAGCTGCTCCTGGCCGCGACCGAGGACCGGCTGCACCAGGACTACCGCGCGCCCGCCATGCCGGACACCGCCGATCTGGTGAAACGCCTGCGCGGCGCCGGGGTGCCCGCGGTCGTCTCGGGGGCGGGTCCCACGGTTCTTGCGTTTTCGACAGCGGATACGCAGGATTTGATCGCACCGGAAGTGGGTACTGACTGGCACATCCAGCCACTGGATGTCGAAACCCACGGTGCGCGCGTTGCCTTTCCCGAGACACGCTGATGCCTCTTCGACCTTCAGGGAATAGCTGTGTGTGCTGGTGATGTTAGGCTGAGAGCCGCACCAGGTGCCCCCGTTTCGGGCGCGTGCTTGTCAGCCACACATCGTCGCACCATGCCCTGTTCCACGGGGTGTGAGCGCCACAGTGGTTTCCCCGAATCCGTCGCCTCCGAATGGCCCACATTCGGTTGGGGCAGCGAGAGGCGGCGTTTCAGGGACATGCGCGTTCGAACCATCTCGACATCTGGTTGCCGGTAGCAATCCGGGGGGTGTCCTCCAAGCCCCACCGTCGGCGAATCTCGATGGTGACGGCATGGGTGCGCCCTTCCCCGACAGTGGCGGCGGCTCTCAAGGGCCGTCGAGGATCGCGACGTGCAACCCGACCCGGTCTTGTCCCACCGGGTCGATCGCACCACCGGGACGATTGGCCGATCGTGGCCACGCCCGACCCCTGGGAAGGACCCATTAGTGAGCGACACCACCGAACTCCTCTCCGACGCCAATGGCACTCAGCCGGCGGCCGGCGACACCCCCACCCGCGCCGCGACCAAGCGTCGTCGCTCCGGCACAGGCCTGTCCGCCATGGTGCTGCCCGAGCTGCAGGCCATGGCGTCCGGTCTCGGTATCAGCGGGACCGGGCGGATGCGCAAGAGCCAACTGATCGCGGCCATCCAGGAGAAGCAGGGCGTCTCCGCGGAGAGCGCCCCGGCCCCGGCCGCGGTCCAGGAGGCCCCTGCCGCCGCCGAACCGGCCGCCGAGCGTCCCGCGCGCAGCCGCAGGGAACGTTCCCGGGCCGCCGCGCCCGTCGCGGAGCCCACGCCCGAGCCGGTGGCGGCCCCCGAGCCGGTCGCCGCCGCCCCCGTCGTGGAGCAGCAGACCGAGGCCGGTCAGCCCGAGGGCCGCCCCGAGCGCGGCGAGGGCCGTCGTGAGCGCGGCGAGCGTCGCGGCCGTGGCGAGCGTCGTGAGCGCGGCGAGGGCCGTGAGCGCGGCGAGGGCCGCGCCGACCAGCGCGCCGCCGACGCGGGCCAGGTCCGCGGCGAGCGCACCGACCGTACCGACCGCGGTGAGCGCACCGACCGCGGTGAGCGCACCGACCGCGGTGAGCGCACCGACCGCGGTGAGCGCACCGACCGTGGCGAGCGCACCGACCGTGGCGAGCGCACCGACCGCGCCGACCGCGGCGAGCGCGCCGACCAGAACCGGGGCCCGCAGGGCCGGGGCGGCGACCAGCACGGAGCCGGCGCGGAGGACGACGAGCGCCGCGGACGCCGTGGCCGGTTCCGGGAGCGCAACCGCCGCGGCCGGGACCGTTTCGACGGCAGCGAGCCCGTGGTCGGCGAGGACGACGTCCTCATCCCGATCGCCGGCATCCTGGACATCCTCGACAACTACGCGTTCGTCCGGACCAGCGGTTACCTGCCCGGCTCCAACGACGTCTACGTCTCGCTGGCCCAGATCCGCCGCAACGGCCTGCGCAAGGGCGACGTCGTGACCGGCGCCGTCCGCCAGCCGCGCGACGGCGAGCGCCGCGAGAAGTTCAACGCGCTCGTCCGCCTCGACACGGTCAACGGCATGGACCCGGAGCAGGCCCGCCAGCGGCCCGACTTCAACAAGCTCACGCCGCTCTACCCGCAGGAGCGCCTGCGTCTGGAGACCGAGCCGAACATCCTGACGACCCGGATCATCGACCTGGTCGCCCCGATCGGCAAGGGCCAGCGCGGCCTCATCGTCTCCCCGCCCAAGGCGGGCAAGACGATGGTGCTCCAGGCGATCGCCAACGCGATCACCCGGAACAACCCCGAGTGCCACCTGATGGTCGTCCTCGTCGACGAGCGTCCGGAAGAGGTCACCGACATGCAGCGGTCGGTGAAGGGCGAGGTCATCCACTCGACCTTCGACCGTCCCGCCGAGGACCACACCACGGTCGCCGAGCTCGCCATCGAGCGGGCCAAGCGCCTGGTGGAGCTGGGCCACGACGTCGTCGTGCTGCTCGACTCGATCACCCGTCTGGGCCGGGCCTACAACCTGGCGGCCCCCGCCTCCGGCCGCATCCTGTCCGGTGGTGTGGACTCCACGGCGCTCTACCCGCCCAAGCGCTTCTTCGGCGCCGCCCGCAACATCGAGAACGGCGGCTCGCTGACGATCCTCGCCACGGCGCTGGTCGAGACCGGCTCCAAGATGGACGAGGTCATCTTCGAGGAGTTCAAGGGCACCGGCAACGCCGAGCTCAAGCTCAACCGCGGCCTCGCCGACAAGCGGATCTTCCCCGCGGTGGACGTCGACGCGTCCGGCACCCGCAAGGAGGAGATCCTCATGTCGAAGGACGAGCTGCAGATCGTCTGGAAGCTGCGGCGCGTGCTGCACGCCCTGGACATGCAGCAGGCTCTGGAGCTTCTCCTGGAGAAGATGAAGGAGACCAAGTCCAACGCGGAGTTCCTGCTCCAGGTGCAGAAGACGACGGTCAGCTCCGACCGCGACTGATCGCTCTCCCGGCGCAAGGGAAACGCCCGGTGGCCGAGGCCACCGGGCGTTTCCCTTGTCTCTTCGTCTCTGTTTCCCGCCTGTCCGGCGGCTGTACGGCTTGCGCCCGGGGTTGGGGACGCGAGCCGTACAGCCTTGCCGCCCGCTGTTCCGCTAGCGGACGTCGACGTACTCGTAGCCGGAGGTGGCACCGTAGGTCTTGCTGGTGCCGCTCACGTTGGCTCGCCAGTACGCGTCGAACTTCGGCTTGATCGTCTTGCTGTACTGGCCGCTGCCGGTCGCCTTGACGTAGTAGGCGAACTTCCAGCTGCCGCCCTTCTTCTTGTAGTAGAGCCCGACCATCTTGCCGGCGTAGGCCGAGCTGCCCCGGTAGACCTTGCCGAACAGGCGGATGGACTTGCCCTTCTTGACCTTGTTCGCGGTCACGTCGAAGGAGATCTTGGACTTGGCCTTCTTGGACGCGCCCCTCTGGACGGAGAAGGTGTCGGCCTTCTTGACCTCCAGGGCCTGGCCGCCTCGGGAGGCCTCCAGGTCGAGGGTCCAGTACCCGGTGGAGAAGGAGGAGTCGAAGTAGGTGTCGACGAACCAGGTGTTGGCGCTGCTGCCCTTCTCCAGGGTGATGTCGACCGAGTCGCCGCCGTCGTTGTTGTAGAGCTTGCCCTTGACCGTGGACGCGCCGATGACGTTGGCGCGGACCTTGACCTCGGTGTCACCGCTGGTGCTGATGACGACCGGGTCGGTGACCGAGGCGGAGACGAACTTGACCTGCGGGTCGACCGTCACCTCCTTGCAGCTCTCCTTGGTGTCGCCGCCGCGGCTGACCAGCAGGCGGACGAGCCACTTGCCGTCCTTGTTGTCCTTGGTGATCTTGAAGCTGCCCTTGAGCTTGACCGCCTCCGCCGGGAGCGTCGCGTCACCGGTGGCGGGCGGGGCCGGAACGGCGGGGAGGTCGCCGATCGTGGCGGCGTTCCAGGCGGTCTCGCCGACCCGCTGGAACTCGGCCTTGACCGCGGTGATGTTCCTCTCGACCTTCTTGGGCGTTCCGCCATCCAGCTTCCAGGCGTCCTTGAGGGTCGCCTCGAAGGTGATGGTGGCGTCTTCCTTGAGCGGGACGTAAGGGTCGTCCACGGTCAGCGCGGTGACGTCGGCGGCGACGAGGTCGCAGGCCATCGCAGCGGTCTTGTTCTGGGTGGCGAACGCTGTCGCCGTACCACTGGCGAAGACGGCAGCCCCCGTTGCGGCCGCCAGCAGCAGCCGCATTCCCTTCCTCATCATGGTCCCCTTACTCGGGTAAAAAAGTGGGAAAAGGTACAGTTTGGGCACCGGAGCCTAGTGGGACGCGCGTGACGCGTCTACAGATGCAGGTAACGGCCGCCTGGGAATGTCCCGTGGCCTGGAATGGTTTGAGCATCTGGCACACTGGTAGCCGAACCGCAGCGGTTCCGGTTCCCGCCCGCGCGCACCTCAGTGTGCTCCAGCGCGCACGCCGTAGCGGCGAGAGATGTGGCGACCCGGCGACCGCGCATTGGAGAGGACGAACGTTATGAAGCCCGACATTCACCCGGAGTACGTCACCACTCAGGTGACCTGCACCTGCGGTAACTCCTTCACCACCCGCAGCACCGCCAAGAGCGGCACGATCCACGCCGACGTGTGCTCCGCCTGCCACCCGTTCTACACGGGCAAGCAGAAGATCCTGGACACCGGCGGCCGGGTGGCGCGCTTCGAGAAGCGCTTCGGCAAGAAGTCCACGGGCCAGTAGCCCTCGTCCCGACGCCGGCCCGACACCGTCCCTCGTCCGCGAGGGGTGTGCCCGGGTCGGCGTTCGTGGTGATGAGGCAGGCTTGAAGGGCTCTCAAGGAAGAAGGACGTGCGGTGAACCTCGACGAGCTGCTCAGTGAGTACGCCGAGCTGGAACTCAAGCTCGCCGATCCCGCCGTGCACGCCAACCCCACGCAGGCGCGCACGCTCAGCCGGCGCTACGCCGAGCTGACCCCGATCATCACCACCTACCGCGAGCTCGAGGGAGTGCAGAGCGACCTGGCCACGGCCAAGGAGCTGGCCCCCGAGGACGAGGCCTTCGCCGAGGAGGCCAAGGAGCTCGAGGCGCGCGTCCCCGAGCTGGAGGAGAAGCTCCGGCATCTGCTCGTCCCGCGCGATCCCAACGATGACAAGGACATCATCATGGAGATCAAGGCGGGCGAGGGCGGTGAGGAGTCGGCGCTGTTCGCCGGCGACCTGCTGCGGATGTACCTCCGCTACGCCGAGCGGGTCGGCTGGAAGACCGAGATCATCGACATGACCCACTCCGACCTCGGCGGCTACAAGGACGTCACGGTCGCGGTGAAGGCCAAGGGCGACGACGGCGTCTGGTCGAAGCTGAAGTTCGAGGGCGGCGTGCACCGCGTGCAGCGCGTGCCGGTCACCGAGTCCCAGGGGCGCATCCACACCAGCGCGGCGGGCGTCCTGGTCTACCCGGAGGCCGAGGAGGTCGACGTCCAGATCGACCCGAACGACCTGCGCATCGACGTCTACCGGTCCAGCGGCCCCGGCGGGCAGAGCGTCAACACCACCGACTCGGCGGTACGCATCACGCACGTCCCGACCGGCGTGGTCGCCTCCTGCCAGAACGAGAAGAGCCAGCTCCAGAACAAGGAGTCGGCCATGCGCATCCTGCGGGCGCGCCTGCAGGCCATCGCCGAAGAGGAGGCCAACGCCGCGGCGATGGCCGAGCGCAAGTCCCAGATCCGCACGGTGGACCGCTCCGAGCGCATCCGGACCTACAACTTCCCCGAGAACCGCATCTCCGACCACCGGGTCGGCTTCAAGGCCTACAACCTCGACCAGGTGCTGGACGGGGACCTGTCGGCCGTCATCCAGTCCCTGCTCGACGCCGAGATGGCGGAGAAGCTCGCCGCCCACTCATAGAACGCGCCCATGACCTTTCTGCTGGACGAGATCGCCCTCGCCACCGCCAGGCTCGCCGAGGCGGGTGTGCCGTCGCCGCGCACCGACGCCGAGGAGATCGCCGCCTTCGTCCACGGCGTGCGGCGCAGCGAGCTGCACACCGTGGCGGACGCGGACTTCGACGCGCTGTTCTGGGAGGGCGTCGCCCGGCGCGAGGCCCGCGAACCGCTCCAGCACATCACCGGCCGGGCGTACTTCCGCTACCTCTCCCTGGAGGTCGGACCGGGTGTCTTCGTCCCGCGTCCGGAGACGGAGGTGGTGGCGGGCTGGGCCATCGACCGGCTGCGGGAGATGGACGTGGCCGCCCCGGTGGTCGTGGACCTCGGCACCGGCTCCGGCGCGATCGCGCTGTCCATCGCGCAGGAGGTCGCGCTGGCCACGGTGCACGCGGTCGAGGTCGACCCCGACGCCTACCGGTGGGCCAAGCGCAACATCATGGAGCAGGGCCAGGGCAGGGTGCACCTGCACCCTGCGGACCTCGCCGACGCCCTGCCCGAGCTCGACGGCCAGGTGGACCTGGTCGTCTCCAATCCGCCGTACATCCCTCCGGGCGCGATCCCGCGTGATCCCGAGGTGCGCGACTACGACCCGCGTCGTGCCCTGTACGGCTCGGGCAGCGACGGCCTCGACGAGGTCAGGGCCGTGGAGCGGACCGCCAGGCGGCTGCTGCGGCCCGGCGGGTTCGTCGCGGTGGAGCACGCCGACGAGCAGGGAACCCCGGTTTACCTGATCTTCTCCGAGGAGAACGGCTGGCGCGACGTGCGCAGCCGCCAGGACCTCGCCCGCAGGGATCGTTTCGTCACCGCCCGTTTCGGCCAGGAATGAGGATCGAACGCCGTGAGCAGACGCTATGACTGCACCGACGCGGAGCAGCGCGCCGCGGGACTGACCGACGCGGCGTCAGCCGTACGGCGTGGCGAGTTGGTGGTGCTCCCGACCGACACCGTCTACGGCATCGGCGGTGACGCGTTCACGCAGTCGGCCGTCGCCCGCCTGCTGGAGGCCAAGGGACGCGGCCGGGACATGCCGGTGCCCGTCCTGGTCGGCACCGTGCGTGCGGCCAACGCCCTGGTGGAGAACCTCGGGCCGTACGGCCAGGACCTGGTGGACGCCTTCTGGCCCGGTCCCCTCACGCTGGTCTGCCGGGTGAACCGTTCGCTCTCGTGGGACCTGGGCGACACCAAGGGCACCGTGGCGATCCGCATGCCGCTGCACCCGGTCGCCCTGGACCTGCTCAAGGACACGGGTCCGATGGCCGTCTCCAGCGCCAACCGCTCCGGAGCCCCCGCCGCGACCACGGCCGCCGACGCGGAGAAGCAGCTCGGCGACTCGGTCTCGGTCTATCTCGACGGAGGGCCCTGCGCGGACGAGGTCCCCTCCACGATCCTCGACCTCACCACCGCCGTGCCCAGGCTGCTGCGCCGGGGCGCGGTCCCGGTGGAGAAGCTGCGCGATGTGATCGGCTACGTGGCGACGGACGCCGACCCCGCCTCCGAAGACTGACCGCCTCCGAAGACCGGCCCGGCCGGGTACGGCCGGGTCAGCTCACCGTGTCCACCGCGTTGCCGCTCCCGTTCTCCTGCACGTAGTCGTCGACGCGGTCGTCCTTGATCGACTCGCTCAGGGCGCGCACCCCCGCCGGGTCGAGGTAGACGACGCTCTGGGAACGCTCCATGCCGGTGCCCTTCACCGGCATGGTGACGTAGTCCAGAGACTGGAGACCGGTCAGGTCGATCAGCCGGGACCTGAGCATCCCGGTGGTGACCCCCGCATCGACGCTGAAGGCCTTGGTCAGAGCGCGCAGCAGGTCGTTGACCTTGACGGGGTTGGTCAGCGTCTCGGCGCTGAGGACTTTGTCGGCGATGGAGTTCAGCAGGGCCTGCTGGCGTTTGATCCGGTCGAAGTCGCCGCCCGGCAGGTTGGCCCGCTGGCGGACGAACTGGAGCGCCTTGTCGCCGTTGAGGTGCTGGCGGCCGGCCTGCCAGGTCACGCGCCGGTGGGGGTCGTACACCGTCCTGGCGATGTCGACGTCGACCCCGCCGATCGTGTCGACGGCCGAGGAGAACCCCTGGAAGTCGATCGCGGCGTAGTGGTCGATCCGGACGCCGGTGGCCTTCTCCACCGTTCTGATCAGCAGGGACGGCCCGCCCCAGGAGAAAGCAGCGTTGATCTTCGCCTTGCCCCTGCCCGGGACCGTGACCCAGGCGTCCCGGGGGATCGACACCACGCAGACCCGGTTGTGACCTTCGGAGAGGTGGATCAGCATGATCGTGTCGGTGCGCTGCTGTCCGGGCTGCCACAGCCGCTTCCCGGCGTCCTCGCCGGTGGTCGCCGCCTCGGATCTGCTGTCGGTCCCGACGAGGAGCCAGTTCTCGCCGACACCCGCCTCGGGTGTGGGGCGCTCCGCCTCGCTGGTGGGCAGCGCGTCCGGGATGCGGGCGATCTCGCTGTCGAGGCTGGCCTGGAAGGCGTAGAGCGCCCCCGCAGCGCAGGAACCCATCAGGATCCCGGTGACGCCGGTGATGAGCAGGAAGCGGAGAGCACGACGCATCTGGCTGTCCCCAATCGAACTGGCGTCTCACGAGGCCGCCATGTGACCTGCCGATACTTTACGGCGCACTGGTATCAACGTGAACATTCCGTGCATCGACCTCAGGGACTGCGCCTTGTTCCCGCCGGCTATGCCGGCTGGGTATCACCGTGACGCGTGGCGGTCTCACCGGTACCGTGAAGTGGGCCGACACCCGGGAGACGCCCATGGGCAAGTTCGACGGAATGGACCCCGAGCTGGTCCGCGACCTGCTGTCCGAGGTGGAGCGGGCAGCCGGGCAGATGCGGACGATCGAGGGCCGGATAACCCGGCTGATGAGCGAGAACGGGTTGTCCGCCCAGTCCACCCACCGTCCCGTGCAGATCGCCGAGGCGTGCGACGCGATGGTCAAGGACGTCTCGGCGCGGGTGGTCCTGCTGGAGAAGAAGATCGAGCAGAAGACGACTCCCGCCCCGGCGCCCGGGACCGGGGAACCCGCGACGCCCGCCCCGAAAGCGGAGGCTCCGGAACGGGACGCCTCGAAACCGGAGCCCCCGAAAGCCGAGGATCTGAGACCCGCCGTCCCGGACTCCGGCGGGAACCCCCGCATCGAGGACCAGTCCGCCGACGATCCGCCGAAGCCGGATTCGGGGGAGAGGGATTCCGCACCGGATCCCAAGCCCGACGCCAAGCCCGACGCCGACTCCAAGGGAGACGAGCGCTCGCCCAGGGACGGCGGCGGGGCATCGGGTGACGGCCGTTCCGGCGCGCAGGACCCGGCACCGGACCCCAAGCCGGACGCGGGGCAGGAAAGGGATTCCGCGCCGGAGACGAGGCCCGACCCCAAGCCGGACGCCGACTCCGCGCCGGAAGCCAAGCCGGACGCCGACTCCAAGGGGGACGAGCGCCCGCCCAGGGACGGCGGCGGGACGCCGGGTGACGACCCGCTGGACACGCCGGAGAAGAACCATCCCGACGACATCGACCAGACGGGCGAGCTGCGGCCCCAAGTCGTCGAGGTCGACGGCGTCAAGGTGCTGCAGATCCCGCTCGACCCGCCCACCGCGGAGGAGGTCGAGGCGCTGCTGAAGGACATCGAGAACATCCCGCCGATGGACATGCCCACCGTGGACGGCGTCGCGGACGGCGCCGACACGCGGCCCGGTCAGGTCGAGCCCGGTGATCCCCTTCCTTCCGCCAAGCCCGAGTCGTCCGTTCTCGAAACGGCCGAACCGGCTCCCGGCCAGACGGTGCAGCCGCCGGGCACGGGCGGCGACACGGGTGCGGAAGGCCGGAGCGGAACCGGCGGGACGGCCCCCGGCGGCTCCGGCACGCCGGAGGAGGCGGTGGCGAGGTGGGCGAACGACGGCAGCGACGTGGTGTCGGCCCAGGCCGGGCGGCTGGACCTGGACGCGCTCAGGACACTGGTCGACAACGTGCGCGAGATCGAGCCGCTCGACATGCCCGGCGTCCAGGTCCCCGACGGGGAGACATGGGGCCGGGGCCCCTGGACGCCCATGGACGTCCGGCCGGACGGCCCGGCGGGGGAGGTGGACCCGGGCGACCCGGGCAGGCCCATCCCGCCCCCCGGCGCGTCGTCGGGTCCGTCGGGTCCGTCGGGTCCGTCGTCAGGTCCAGAGTCGGCGTGAGGAGCCTTCGGATGTACGCAGACCCGCCCGCCCCCCAGCCGCTCCAGCCGGGGGAGACCCCGCCGCAGGGCAGGAGGTCCGGCGTGCCGTCCCCGGAGACGGCCACGGCGTGGCAGTTCAACCCCGAATACCAGCGGCTGGTCGTGCTCTGGCAGCAGGTGCTGCCCATGCTGGAGACGCTGACCTCCTCCCTCGACAGGGCCTACCAGCTGGCCAAGAGCCGCGATGTCTGGGACGCCCCGGTGGGAGACCGCTACGTGGAGGACCTGGCGGAGTGGCGGGCCCGCCTCGGCCAGTACCGGCAGGCCATCCTCACCTCGATCAGCGACCAGGCCGCCGACACGCCCCGCTGGGTGCCGGCCGACGCAGGAGCTCCACACGCGTTCTCCTGATCCCGCCCTGACATGGGATAACGAGGGCCGCCGGGCTTACAGTGGGGAGGTGGGTCATCAGCCCGAGCCGCCGAACGGAGTGAGGCAATTGAGCTCTGCGCCGTACTACGGGCCAGATTTCGGCCTTCTGCTCAGGCAGGATCCGGAGATGGCGAAGGTGCTCCTCGACGAGCTCGACCGCCTGCGCGGCGGCATCCAGCTCATCGCGAGCGAGAATCTCGCCTCGCCGGCGGTGCTGGCCGCGCTCGGTTCGACGCTCACCAACAAGTACGCCGAGGGCTATCCCGGCCGGCGGTACTACGGCGGGTGCGAGGTCGTCGACCGGGCCGAGCGGCTCGCCGTCGACCGGGCCCGGCAGTTGTTCGGCGCCGACCACGTCAACGTGCAGCCGCACTCGGGGGCCTCGGCCAACCTGGCGGCCTACGCCGCACTGCTCCAACCGGGCGACACCGTGCTGGCCATGGCGCTGCCGCACGGGGGCCACCTCACCCACGGGTCGAAGGTCAACTTCTCCGGCAGGTGGTTCGACATCGTGGCGTACGGCGTGCGCCGGGACACCGAGCTGATCGACTACGACGAGGTCAGGGAGCTGGCGCTGCGCCGCCGGCCCAAGATGATCATCTGTGGCGCCACGGCCTATCCGAGAGAGATCGACTTCGCGGCCTTCCGGGGGATCGCCGACGAGGTGGGCGCCTGGCTGCTCGCCGACGTCGCGCATACCGTGGGGCTGATGGCGGGAGGAGCCCTGCCGTCCGCGGTGCCGTACGCCGACGTGGTGACCTTCACCACGCACAAGGCGCTGCGCGGCCCGCGCGGCGGCGGGATCATGTGCACGGCCGAGCTGGCGACGAAGATCGATCGGGCGGTGTTCCCGTTCGTCCAGGGCGGTCCGCTCATGCACGCCGTGGCGGCCAAGGCGGTGGCCTTCGGAGAGGCGCTCCAGCCGGAGTTCGCCGACTACGCGCGGCGGGTGGTGGACAACGCCCGGACGCTGGCCGACGCGCTGGCCGCGGAGGGCATGCGGCCGGTCTCCGGCGGCACCGACAGTCATCTGGCCCTGGTCGACCTGCGCGATACCGGGGTCTCCGGTGCGGAGGCGGAGCAGCGGTGCGCCGCCGCGGGGATCACACTCAACCGCAACGCGATCCCCTACGACCCCGAGCCGCCCACGGTGACCTCCGGCATCCGGGTGGGAACCCCCTGCGTGACCACGCAGGGGATGGGCGTGGAGGAGATGAAAGAGCTGGCCTCGCTGGTGGCCCGGGCCGTCCGCGACCCCGGCTCGGCGGGGGAGGTCGGGGAGCGCGTGGCGGCGCTGACAGCCGCCTATCCCGCATATCCCAGCTAATTATGAGTTGTTCTGTGCCGTTTTCCGGTCACAGTTGGCCGGACTATCCGGGAAACTAGGTCCGTGCGCGAATACCTACTGATGGCGCTCGTCGCGGCTGCGGCGACCTACCTTCTGGTCCCGCTGGTCCGCGTCTTCGCCATCCGCATCGGTGCGATGCCCGAGGTCCGCGACCGGGACGTGCACACCATCCCGACACCGCGCCTGGGCGGCCTGGCCATGTACGGCGGGCTGGTGGCGGGCCTGCTGGTGGCCGCCAAGCTGCCGTACGCCGGGGGGAAGCTCATGGAGGAGGCCGCGAGCGGAGGGAAGATCGTCCTCGGACTGATCCTCGCGGGCGGCCTGATCACGCTGACGGGCTTCCTGGACGACTGGTGGGGCATGGACGCCCTGATCAAGCTGGCCGGCCAGATCGGCGCGGCGGGCGTGCTGGTCGCCTTCGGGGTCAGCCTGCCCTGGATCCCGCTGCCCACCAGCATGGGCGGCCTCTACGTCCTCGACTCCACGCTGAGCCCGCTGATCACGATCATGGTCATCGTCGTCATGATCAACGCGGTCAACTTCGTCGACGGGCTGGACGGGCTGGCCGCCGGGATCGTGGGCATCGCGGCCATGGCCACCTGGACCTACTCCGTCGCGCTGTCCAAGGACTTCGGGAACACCAGCATCAACGTCACCGCCGCGGTCACCGCAGTGCTGATCGGCATGTGCCTGGGCTTCCTGCCGCACAACTTCCATCCGGCGAAGATCTTCATGGGAGACACCGGGGCGATGCTGATCGGCCTGGTCCTCGCCTCCACGATGATCACCGTCACCCCGCTCGACTCCAGCAGCATCAACCGCTTCCCCGTCATCCTGCCGATGCTGGTGCCGGTCGCGATCCTGGTGCTGCCGCTGCTCGACCTGATCATGGCGGTGATCCGGCGCACGTCCAACGGCCTGTCGCCGTTCGCCCCCGACCGCGGCCACCTGCACCACCGGTTGCTGGACATCGGGCACTCGCACCGCCGCAGCGTCCTGATCATGTATGCGTGGACGTTCCTGTTCGCCTTCGCGGTCGTGGCGATGTCCGTCGAGGGCGTCCCGCTGGTCCTGTTCCCGCTCACCGTGCTGCTGGCCGTCGGCGGGCTGGTGGCGATGGCGCTGCCGCGCCTGCGCCGCAACGGCGGGGGAGCGCACGCCGCCGGCCGTCACACCCGTCCCGGCGACGGGCCCGCCCATGAGCAGGCCGCCGCCCCGCAGGCTCCCGAGCCCTCGTCCGCGCGGGGGGCTCACACACTTCCCGCGGAACCTCCGCTTCAGCAGCCCCTCCGCCCGGCCTTCCCCGAGCCTCCGCTCCCCGGCGCGCCGTCGGTGGGCGATGACACGGCGGAGCTGTCGGCGCTGTCCGACCTGTCACTCAGCGCTCCCGGGACACGTTTCCCGACCGGTGAGACGCCGCGCTGACCACCTCCCGGAAACCGCTTGATCGTTTACTTGAAACGGCAGGTAAAGGCGCTCTTCCAAGAGCTTGTGATAGCTTTCACTAGCAGGCGTTGAACAGTACGAGGCCTGCTAGGTAGCAATCGCTCGCTTGATAACTGTCACTGGGAGTGCCGATGCAGGCCAACGACGTGCGCCTCCTGAAGGGGGCCGTGGTTCCCACGGCTCTGGCGGGGCTGGCCGTGGTCGTGGTCGCGGCCCTGCTGGCGGGCGGCAAGGGCGCGCTGGGCGCCGCGATCGGCCTGCTGGTCGTCTCGGTCTTCTTCACCCTCGGGCTGGTCGCGGTCTCCTACGCCAGCCGCGTGTCGCCGATGATGATGATGACCGCCGCGGTGGTGACCTACGCGGTCAAGATCCTGGCGGTCATGGCGATGCTCAAGGCCTTCGAGGACGCCACCGCGTTCGAGCCCAAAGCCTTCGGCTGGGCCGCCATCGTCTGCACCCTGGCCTGGACCGTCGGCGAGATGCGCGGCTTCATGAAGCTCAAGATGCTCTACGTCGACCCGGAGGGTAAGGTCCCGGGCCAAGGTGATCCCCGATGAGGATTAAGATCTCCTCGGGTGGGGTGGGGCCCGATATGACTAGCCCTCACCATGCCTGCTATCGTCGTGGCCGCGATGAGCGAGAAGAAAATCCGGCCCGAGGACGACGGCCGCGACTTCGCCGACGCCGCTTGGTCGATCCCCAGCTATCTGCTCTCCGGGATGATCTTTTACGGCGGGGCGGGCTGGCTGCTGTCCAAGTGGACGGGCGTGGTCGCCTTCACTCCGATCGGGCTGATTCTCGGTGTCGCTCTCGCCGTCTACCTGGTCTACCGGAAGTACGGCCGCTAGTCCTCGGCTGCGGCCGACTCGCCGACGAAGCCGTTTCGATCCACTACCACGTTGAAGGGACCGCCGCGTGAGCACGCTGACGCTCCTCACCGCTCCCGAGGACAAGTTCACGCCTCCGGGGCTGGAACTCTTCGACCTTCCGCCGATCATCGCCGGCGTCACCTGGTTCACCAAGCCGGTGCTCCTCGCGCTGCTGAGCTCGGTGATCGTCATCGCCTTCTGCTGGGCCGCCTTCGCCAACCCGAAGATCGTGCCCCGGGGTGTGCAGAACGTCGCCGAGATGGGCTACATGTTCGTCCGCGACCAGGTCGCCCGGCCGTTCCTCGGCAAGGACGCCGACCGGTGGATGGGCCTGCTGCTGAGCATCTTCTTCATGGTCTGGATCTGGAACCTGATGGGTGTCGTCCCCGTCTTCCAGTTCCCGGTCGCCTCGCACATCGCCTTCCCGATCGTGCTGGCCCTGAGCATCTACATCCTCAAGATCTACCTGGGTGTCAAGCACCAGGGCCTGGTCGGCTACTTCAAGAACATGATGTTCCCGCCGGGCCTGCCCAAGCCGATCTACGTGCTGATGGCTCCGCTGGAGTTCCTCTCCAACATGATCATCGCGCCCTTCACGCACGCGGTGCGACTGTTCGCCAACATGTTCGCCGGCCACATCATCCTGGCGTTCTTCAGCCTGGTCGGCTTCTGGTTCCTCTTCGAGAAGCTCACCCCGCTGGGCGCCCCGCTCGGTGTGATCGGTGTCGTCATGACGATCGCCATGACGGGCTTCGAGATGTTCATCCAGTTCCTGCAGGCGTTCCTCTTCTCGATGCTCGCCGCGATGTACATCGGCAACTCGCTCCACGCCGAGCACTAAGACCCACCTCGAATATCCAGACCGGCGATACCCCGCCGGCCGACCAGTAAAGGAAGAACAATGACGAACGTCCTCGCTGAGGTGACCGGCTCCCTCGGTTCCATCGGCTACGGTCTCGCCGCGATCGGCCCCGGCATCGGCGTCGGCATCATCTTCGGTCAGGGTGTGCAGGCCATCGCCCGCCAGCCCGAGGCCTACGGCCTGATCCGCCAGAACATGCTGCTCGGCTTCGTCCTCACCGAGGCCCTGGCCCTCATCGGTCTCGTCGCGCCGTTCATGTTCGGCCAGTAAGACCCGAATATCTCTGACGGAAGGCTGCACCAATGATCACAGCAGCTTCGCTCGTGGCGGCGGAGGGGAACAACCCGCTCATCCCGCACACCTACGAGCTGGTCGTCGGCATCTTCGCCTTCGCTGTCGTCCTCATCGTCGTCGGCAAGATCCTCACCCCGCGCATTCAGAAGACTCTGAACGAGCGGACCGAGGCGATCGAGGGCGGCATCCAGAAGGCGCAGGACGCCCAGGCCGAAGCCCAGGCGCTGCTCGCGCAGTACAAGGAGCAGCTCGCCGAGGCCCGTCACGAGGCGTCCCGCCTGCGTGAAGAGGCCCGCGAGCAGGGCGCGCAGATCAAGGCCGAGCTCCGTGAGGAGGCGCAGGCCGAGGCCCGCCGCCTCATCGAGGCGGCGCACGCCCAGATCGAGGCCGACCGCCAGCAGGCGTTCGCCCAGCTCCGCTCCGAGATCGGCCGGCTCTCGACCGACCTGGCGAGCCGCATCGTCGGTGAGTCCCTCGAGGACGAGGCGCGCCAGCGCCGCACCGTCGACCGGTTCCTGGAGGAGCTCGAGTCGAGCAGCGCGGCGGTCCGCTGATGATGGAGCGAACCCGACGCAGTGAGCGGCGCGGCTCGCGAGGCACGAGCGGGCTGCACAGCGAACGAGGAGCGGTGAGCGACCGATGAGGGGTCTGAGCAGGGCTTCGCTGGCCGAGGTCGAAGAACGCTTCAACGCCGTGGCGGGAAGCGCCGACCTCGGCACGCTGGCCGACGAGCTCTTCTCGGTCGCCGACCTGTTCGACCGTGAGCACGGGCTCCGCCGGAGCATGTCCGACGCCGCGCGCCCGGCCGAGCAGAAGGCCCAGATCCTCCGGGTCCTGCTGGAGGGCAAGGTCAGCGCCGCCGCTCTGGAGACGGCCGTGGCGGCCGTCTCCGCGAGGTGGGCGCGCTCGGGCGACCTGGCCGACTCGCTGGAGCGTCTCGGCGTGGTCGCCGCGGCGGCCGAGGCCGAGGCGCAGGGCAGGCTCGACGACGTCGAGGACGAGCTGTTCCGGTTCGGGCGCATCGTCGCCGGAAACCTGGACCTGCACCGGATGCTGGCCAACCCGGCCGCGCCCGCGCAGGGCAAGCGGGAGCTGCTCGGCACGCTGCTCGGTGCGAAGGTCGCCCCGACGACCCTCCGTCTGGTTACGCAGATCGTGGTGCACCCGCGAGGACGTAGCCTGGACGGTGGGCTGGAGGAGTTCGGCAGCCTGGTCGCGTCTCAGCGGCAGCGTCTCGTCGCGGTGGTGCGCAGCGCCGTCGCGCTCTCCGAGGAGCAGAAGCAGCGCCTCGCCGCGTGGCTTCGCACCTCGTACGGCCACGACGTTCACCTGAACGTCGAGGTGGATCCGCGAGTGCTCGGTGGGTTCTCCGTTCGCATCGGGGACGACCTCATCGACACCACCATCGCGGGACGAATCGAAGAAGTCCGCCGCCGGTTGGCCGGCTAGGCGAATAGGGAGACAGAAGAGAGATGGCGGAGCTTACGATCCGGCCGGACGAGATCCGGGACGCGCTTGAGCGCTTCGTCCAGGCGTACGAGCCGGAAGGCGCCGCGCGCGAGGAGATCGGGACCGTCGTCGACTGCGGCGACGGCATCGCCCATGTCTCCGGCCTTCCCTCGGCGATGGCGAACGAGCTGCTCGAGTTCGAGGACGGCACGCGTGGTCTGGCACTGAACCTGGACGTCCGGGAGATCGGTGTCGTTATCCTGGGCGACTTCAGCAAGATCGAGGAGGGCCAGTCGGTCCGCCGCACCGGAGAGGTCCTCTCCGTGCCGGTCGGCGACAACTTCCTCGGCCGCGTGGTCGACCCGCTGGGCAATCCGATGGACGGCAAGGGCGCCATCGAGTCCGAGGGCCTGCGTGCCCTCGAACTCCAGGCCCCCTCCGTGGTCCAGCGCCAGCCGGTGAAGGAGCCGCTGCAGACCGGTCTCAAGGCGGTCGACGCCATGACGCCGATCGGCCGCGGCCAGCGCCAGCTGATCATCGGTGACCGCGGCACCGGCAAGACCGCGATCGCGGTGGACACCATCCTCAACCAGCGGGAGAACTGGCTCTCCGGCGACCCGGAGAAGCAGGTCCGCTGCGTCTACGTCGCCGTCGGCCAGAAGGGCTCGACGATCGCCCAGGTCAAGGGCCGCCTCGAGGAGGCGGGCGCGATGGAGTACACCACCATCGTCGCCGCCCCGGCCTCCGACCCGGCCGGCTTCAAGTACCTCGCCCCCTACACCGGCTCGGCCATCGGCCAGCACTGGATGTACCAGGGCAAGCACGTCCTCATCGTCTTCGACGACCTGACCAAGCAGGCCGACGCCTACCGCGCCGTCTCCCTGCTGCTGCGCCGCCCGCCGGGCCGCGAGGCCTTCCCGGGCGACGTCTTCTACTTGCACTCCCGCCTGCTGGAGCGCTGCGCCAAGCTCTCCGCCGACATGGGCGGCGGCTCCATGACCGGTCTTCCGGTCATCGAGACCAAGGGCAACGACGTCTCGGCGTTCATCCCGACCAACGTCATCTCCATCACCGACGGCCAGTGCTTCCTCGAGACCGACCTGTTCAACTCGGGCGTGCGCCCGGCGATCAACGTCGGTGTCTCGGTCTCCCGAGTCGGCGGTTCGGCCCAGATCAAGGCCATGAAGAAGGTCGCCGGAACGCTGCGGCTGTCCCTGTCGCAGTACCGCGACCTGGAGGCCTTCGCCTCCTTCGCCTCCGACCTGGACGCGGCCTCCCGCGCCCAGCTGGAGCGCGGCCAGCGCCTGGTCGAGCTGCTCAAGCAGTCCCAGTACAGCCCGTTCCCGGTGGAGAAGCAGGTCGTCTCCGTGTGGGCCGGCACCACCGGTGAGCTCGACGACGTGCCCGTAGAGGACATCCGCCGCTTCGAGGCGGAGTTCCTCGACTACCTGGGCCGTGAGAACAAGGGTGTCTTCGACGCCATCCGCGAGACCAAGGACCTGTCGGACGACACGGTCACCACGCTCAAGGACGCGATCACCCAGTTCAAGAAGGGCTTCGAGACCTCCGCGGGCGAGCTGCTGGTCAACGAGGAGCCGGTCGCGGCGCTCGGCGCCGACAAGGTCGGCCAGGAGAAGATCACCAAGCAGATCCGCACGGACGAGAAGAAGTAGCCGATGGGTGCCCAGCTAAGACTGCTGCGGCGGCGGATCAAGTCGGTCAAGTCCACGGCGAAGATCACGCGCGCCCAGGAGCTCATCGCTTCGTCGCGCATCGTGAAGGCGCAGCAGCGGATGCAGGCGGCCGTGCCGTACGAGCGGGAGATCACCCGCGCCGTCACGGGCGTCGTCAGCAACAGCAGCAGCGTCGACCACCCGCTGACCGTGGCGAAGGAGAACCCCCGCAGGGCGGGCGTGCTCATCGTCACCAGCGACCGCGGCTTCTGCGGCGGCTTCAACGCCAACATCCTGCGCGAGGCCGAGGCCCTGGCCGGCCTGCTGCGGGGCAGGGGCGTCGAGCCCGTGCCCTACGTGGTGGGACGCAAGGGCATCACCTGGCACAGCTTCCGCGGCCGGGAGATGGGCGGCCAGTGGGGCGGGTTCTCCGACAACCCCTCCTACGCCGACGCCAAGGAGATCGCGAACACGCTCATCACGGCGTTCTCGGCCGAGGACGGGATCGACGAGATCCACGTCGTCTCGACCGAGTTCGTCTCCATGCTCACGCAGGAGGTCGCGGTCAAGCGCGTCCTGCCGCTGGAGGTCGTGGAGACCACCGAGAAGCCGGAGACGCCGCTGCCGTACTTCGAGTTCGAGCCCACCGCGGGCGACGTGCTGGACTCGCTGCTCCCGCGGTACGTGGAGTCGCGCATCTTCAGCACGCTGCTCCAGTCCGCGGCCTCGGAGCACGCCGCGCGCCGCCGGGCCATGAAGTCGGCGACCGACAACGCCAACGAGCTCATCCGCGTGTTCACCATGCAGATGAACCAGGCTCGCCAGGCCGAGATCACCCAGGAAATCAGCGAGATCGTCGGTGGCGCGAACGCGCTGGCTGACGCCGCAGCGGGGAAAGAGTGAAATGACTGCAGAGACTGTTGAGACCGGCGTGGGCCGCGTCGCCCGGGTCACCGGTCCCGTCGTCGACGTGGAGTTCCCCGTCGAGGCGATGCCCGACATCTTCAACGCGCTGAACGTCGACGTCACCGTCGGCGGCGAGACCAAGACCCTGACCATGGAGGTCGCCCAGCACCTGGGCGACAACCTGGTCCGGGCCATCTCGATGCAGCCCACCGACGGCCTGGTCCGCGGTGCGGCGGTCTCCGACTCCGGCCACCCGATCTCGGTGCCGGTCGGCGACGTCGTCAAGGGCCACGTGTGGAACGCGCTCGGCGAGTCCCTGGACGTGCCGACCGCCTCCCTGAAGATCACCGAGAAGTGGGGCATCCACCGCCCCTCCCCGGCCTTCGACACCCTCGAGTCGCGCACCGAGATGCTGCCCACCGGCATCAAGGTCATCGACCTGCTCACCCCGTACGTGAAGGGTGGCAAGATCGGTCTGTTCGGTGGCGCCGGTGTCGGCAAGACCGTTCTGATCCAGGAGATGATCCGCCGAGTCGCGCTGAAGTTCTCCGGAACCTCGTGCTTCGCCGGCGTCGGCGAGCGTACCCGTGAGGGCAACGACCTCTGGCTGGAGATGGAGGAGGCGGGCGTCCTCAAGGACACCGCGCTCGTCTTCGGCCAGATGGACGAGCCGCCGGGCACGCGTCTGCGCGTCGCGCTCTCCGCCCTCACCATGGCGGAGTACTTCCGTGACGTGCAGAAGCAGGACGTGCTTCTGTTCATCGACAACATCTTCCGGTTCACCCAGGCCGGTTCCGAGGTCTCCACCCTGCTCGGCCGCATGCCGTCCGCGGTGGGTTACCAGCCGACCCTCGCCGACGAGATGGGCGTTCTCCAGGAGCGCATCACCTCGACCCGCGGTCACTCGATCACCTCGATGCAGGCGATCTACGTCCCCGCGGACGACATCACCGACCCGGCCCCGCACAACGCGTTCGCGCACCTCGACGCGCAGACCGTTCTGTCCCGGCCGATCTCGGAGAAGGGCATCTACCCCGCGGTGGACCCGCTCGACTCCAGCTCGCGGATCCTCGACCCGCAGATCATCGGCGAGGAGCACTACCGCGTGGCCCAGGAGACCAAGCGGATCCTGCAGAAGTACAAGGAGCTGCAGGACATCATCGCGATCCTCGGTATCGACGAGCTCTCCGAGGAGGACAAGGTCACCGTCAACCGGGCCCGCCGCATCGAGCGCTTCCTGTCCCACCCGATGTACGCCGCCGAGGCGTTCACCGGCCAGCCGGGTGAGTTCGTGCCGCTGGACGAGACCATCGCGTCCTTCAAGGGTCTGTGCGCCGGTGACTACGACCACCTGCCCGAGCAGGCGTTCTTCATGGTCGGTGGCATCGAGCAGGCCATCGCCAAGGCCAAGGAACTCGCCCGCTAGTCGCCTTCGGTGCCGGTACGGCCGACGCCGTACCGGCACCTGGTTCGAAAGGAACGCAGAGAAAGTGGCGAAGCTGCGAGTAGGCGTGGTCTCCCCGGAGCGGGAGATCTGGTCCGGCGATGCCGACATGGTGATCGCCAAGACCGTCGACGGCGAGATCGGCATCATGCCCCAGCACGCTCCCGTGCTCGGCGTCCTCGTCGAGGGCGGCGTGCTGACGGTCAAGCGCGGCGGCGGCGAGCCCGACCTGGTCGCCGCGGTCCACGGCGGCTTCCTCTCGGTCGCCGACAACGAGGTGTCGATCCTCGCCGAGGTGGCCGAGCTCGGCTCCGAGGTGGACGTCGCCAGGGCGAAGAACGCGCTGGACCGCGCGCAGGCCTCCGTCGAGGCCGACCAGGAGAACGCGGACGCCGCCGCCGAGGCCAAGCGTGCCAGGGCCCGGCTGCGCGCGGCAGGCGAGGAAGTCGGATAGGTTCTGCTTCTGAGCGGTGTGGTTTCTGGGGGCGGCGGACATGGCAGTACTCGACGTACTCATCGTTGCGGCGCTGCTCGTCGCCCTTCTGGCCTCCCGCGTGCTGATCCTCACCCGCTCCCGCAGCTCGGTGCTGTGCTGTCTGCGCCCGCTGCCCGGTCGCCGGGGCTGGCGGGTGGGGGTGGCCCGATACACCGGGGACCGGCTCAACTGGATCCCGCTCATAGGTCTGCTACCGAGGCCGCGCCACGTGATCGCGAGGCGCGGCCTCGTGGTTTCCGGGCGCCGCCGCATCGGGACCGGCGAGTTCTTCGGTTTCCTGGAGGGGGTGACGGCCCTGGAGTGCGAGAGCGGCGAGTTCCGCTTCGAACTGGCCGCGGGCTACCGGGCGCTGACCGGTTTCGTGGCCTGGCTGGAGTCCGCCCCGCCCAGCGCCCACCTCGACGTCGCCTAGCGGGTGCCGCCGGGCTTCCAGAGGATCTCGTCGCCGCCCGCGGCCACCCGGCAGAGGATGAACATCAGGTCGCTCAGCCGGTTGAGGTACTTCGCGGTCAGCGGGTTGACGTCGTCGTGGGCCTCCATGGCCGACCAGACGGTCCGCTCGGCGCGGCGCACGACCGTCCTGGCCACATGGAGCTGGGCGACGGCGGGGGAGCCCCCGGGGAGGATGAAGCTGCGCAGCGGCGTGAGGCGCTCGTTGAACTCGTCGCAGCGGGCCTCCAGCCACTCGACGTAGGACGGCTCGACGCGCAGCGGGGGGAACTCCGGGTTCTCCGTGACCGGGCTGCACAGGTCGGCGCCGACGTCGAACAGCTCGTTCTGGATCCGGCGGAGGACGGCGGCGACGTCCTCGTCGAGGGTGCCGAGAGACAACGCCACGCCGAGAGCGGCGTTGGCCTCCTCCACGTCCGCGTAGGCGGCCAGACGCGGGTCGGTCTTACGGGTGCGGCTCATGTCGCCGAGGGCCGTGGTGCCGTCGTCCCCGGTGCGGGTGTAGATCTTGGAGAGCACCACCGGGTTGTCTCTGTCAGCTCGCGTCATGGGGCCAGGGTATCCGGCCAAAAAATCCCCTGATCAATCCCATGGCGGGCAATATGCTTCAACGATGCTTTCTGGTTCTTACCTGCGTTTTCCTCACATCTCCGGTGGGACGCTGACGTTCGTCGCCGATGATGACGTCTGGGCGGCACCGGCGGAGGGAGGACGGGCCTGGCGTCTCTCCGCCGACCGGGCTCCGGCGAGCCACCCCCGCCTGTCCCCCGACGCCACGAAGGTCGCCTGGACCAGCCTGCGTGACGGCGACCCCGAGGTGTTCCTGGCGGACCTGGAGACCGGATCCGCCGAGCGGCTGACCCACTGGGGCGACTCCCGGACCCGGACCCGGGGGTGGACCCCGGACGGCCGGGTCCTCGCGATCAGCGCGACGGGCCAGCCTTTCGCCTCCATGACCTTCGCCTACGTGCTGGACGGCGGGCAGGCCGAGCGGCTGCCGTACGGCCCCGTCACCGATCTGGCGGTCGCCGGGAACCCGCACGGCCCGGGGAGCCCGGAGAACACGGTGGCGTTGCTCACCGCCTCCCTCGCCCGCGACCCGGGGACCTGGAAGCGCTACCGGGGCGGTACGGCGGGGCGCCTGTGGGTCAGGCGCGGAGACGGTGACTTCATCCGCCTGGCGGCCGGGCTGAACGGTCATTTCGCGAGCCCGATGCTGGTCGGCGGGCGCCTGGTCTTCCTCTCCGACCACGAGGGCGTCGGCAACCTCTATTCCACCGAGCTCGACGGCACCGGCCTGCGCCGCCACACCGACCACGACGCCTTCTACGCCCGGCACGCCACCACCGACGGCACCCGGATCGTCTACCAGAACGCCGGCGACCTCTACATCCTCGACGGCCTGGACGCCGAGACCCGCAAGCTGGACGTCCGGCCCGGTTCCCCGCTGCGGGGACGGCAGCCGAGGAGGGTGGACGCGGGCCGCGACCTGCACGACCTGGCCGTGGACGCGACCGGACGGGCCAGTGCGGTGGAGGTCGGCGGCACCGTGCACTGGCTCACCCACCGGGACGGCCCGGCCCGGCAGCTCGGTTCCGGGCCGGCCTCGGGCAAGCCCCGCATGCTCGGCGCCGACCAGGTGGTGTGGGTCTTCGACGACGGGGTGGACCAGGGCCTGGAGATCGGCCCGGCCGGGGGCGGGGAGACCCGCAGGATCGCCGGCGGGAGGCTGGGCGAGGTCGGGGACCTGGCCCCCGCGCCCGACGGCGCCACGGTCGCGGTGGCGGCCAGGGACGGGCGGCTCCTCCTGGTGGACGTGGCGTCGGCAGAGGTCGTCGAGCTGGCCCGCGCCAACGGCGAGATCGACGGGATGACCTGGTCGCCCGATTCCGCCTGGCTCGCCTGGTCGCACCCGGAGGCCACCCCGCTGCGCCGGATCCGGCTGGCCCGGGTGACCGACCGGGTGATCCACGATGTGACCGACGGCCGCTTCGTGGACGTCTCACCCGCCTTCACCGCCGATCACCTGGCGTTCTTGTCGCGCCGCGGGTTCGACCCGGTCTACGACGCGCACTCCTTCGACATGTCCTTCCCGTACGGCTACCGCCCCTACCTGGTCCCTCTGGCGGCCTCCACCCCCTCGCCCTTCGCGCCCAGCACCGACGGGCGGCCCGCAGCCGAGCAGGACGGCGACGGCGGGGAGAAGGGCGGAGAGAAGGACGGCGGGAAGAAGGACGGCGCCGCGCTCACCGTGGACGTGGAGGGGATCGCCTCCCGCGTCGTGCAGGTGCCGGTGCCCGAGGGCCGCTACTCGACGCTGCGCGCGGTCAAGGGCGGGTTCGTCTGGCTGCGCGAACCGCTGGCCGGCGAGCTCGGCGAGGACCGGGACGAGCTCGGCGCGGAGCCGCCCAGGCCCGCCCTGGACCGCTACGACCTGGCCAAGCGCACCTGCGAGGAACTGGTCGACAAGCTCGACTGGTACCGGGTGAGCGGCGACGGGACCCGCCTCGTCGCCTGCGACAAGGGCGCGCTCACGGTCCGCTCCGCCACCGGGAAGAACGGCGACGACGACGTGACCGTGGACCTGTCGCGGATCCGGGTCACCGTCGACCCCGTGGTCCACCGGCGGCACGCCTACGCCCAGATGGGCCGCCGGATGCGGGCCGACTTCTGGGTGGAGGACCTGGCGGACGTCGAGTGGGACGCGGTGCTGGAGGAGTACCGGCCGCTGGTGGACCGGGTCTCCACCGACGACGACTTCGCGGACCTGCTCTGGGAGGTTGTCGGCGAGCTCGGCAGCTCGCACGCCTATGTCGTCCCCGCGCCCTGGGGTCCGCCCGGCTCCGACCCGGTCGGCCTGCTCGGCGCGGACCTGTCCAGGAACGGTGAGGGCCGCTGGCAGGTGGAGCGGGTGCTGCCCGGCGAGTCGTCGGACGTGCGCGCCCGATCCCCGCTGGCCGCGCCCGGCGCGGCCGTCCAGCCGGGGGAGACGCTGCTGGCGGTCGACGGCCGCCCGGTGCCGCCGGAGGGTCCCGCGCGGCTGCTGGTCGGCGCCGCGGACAAGCCGGTCGAGCTGACCCTGGGCGGCGGGCGCAGGGTGGTCGTCACGCCGCTCCGCGACGACCGGCGGCTGCGCTACCAGGACTGGGTGGCCGCCCGCCGGGCGCACGTCCGCGAGCTGGGCGACGGGCGCCTGGGCTACCTGCACATCCCCGACATGGTGGCCGAGGGCTGGGCGCAGTTCCACCGCGACCTGCGCCGGGAGATGACCTTCGAGGGGCTGGTCGTGGACGTCCGGGGCAACCGGGGCGGCCACACCTCCGAGCTGGTCATCGAGAAGCTGCTGCGCCGGGTCATCGCCTGGGACCTGCCCCGCGGGCTGTCGCCGATCACCTATCCCGAGGACGCGCCGCGCGGCCCGCTCGTCGCGGTCACCGACTACAACGCCGGGTCCGACGGCGACATCGTGACCGCCGCCTTCAAGATCCACAAGCTCGGGCCGGTGGTCGGCACCCGCACCTGGGGTGGGGTCATCGGCATCGACGACGACCACCGCCTGGCGGACGGGACGGCCATCACGGTGCCGAGGTACTCCTTCTGGTTCGAGGGGCTCGGCTGGGGTGTGGAGAACTACGGCGTCGATCCGGACGTCGAGGTGGACATCACCCCGGACGACTGGGCCGCCGGACGGGACCCGCAGATCGAGGAGGCGGTACGGCTGGCGCTCGCCGCCCTGGCGGAGCGCCCCGCGGCGAGCCCGCCCGACGCCGCGACCCGTCCGTCCCGGCGCAGGCCGGTACTGCCGCCCCGCCGGTGACCCCGGGACCGGGCCGGGGACGGGCCCGCCGGAGGCCCCGTCTCCGGCCCGGCCGCCCGGTATGACATTTGTCATTCCGATCACCTGCACGATCCATGTCCCTCCGGTGATATCGGCGACTACCTGCGGCCGGGCGGGTGGACGAGGATTTTCCCCATGAGGACACCACAGCTTGCGGACGCGACCGGCGCGGTGCTCGACGGCCTCGACAACGTGATCGAGGTCGGCGGGCTGCGACAGAAGTACGGCGACTTCGAGGCCGTGCGCGGGATCTCCTTCACCGTCCCGCGGGGAGAGATCTTCGCCCTGCTCGGCACCAACGGGGCCGGGAAGACCACCACGATGGAGGTCCTGGAGGGCTACACGCCCGCCACCGACGGCACCGTCCGGGTCCTCGGCCTCGACCCCGTCAAGCAGCACCGCGAGCTCCGCCCCCGCGTGGGCATCATGCTCCAGGAGGGCGGCTTCCTCGGCGACCTCACCGTGGCCGAGACCGTGGGCCTGTGGAAGGGCCTGAGCGAGGACGCCGGCCGCCCGGTCACCCTCTCCGGCGGCACCGAACTGGCGGGCGGCTTCACCCTCATGGGCCGGGTCCGCCGGGTGGACCGCGCGATCATGGGCGCGCTGGAGCTGGTGGGCCTGGAGAAGAAGGCCAGGGTCAAGGTCAAGCAGCTCTCCGGCGGCCAGAAGCGCAGGCTCGACCTCGCGCTCGCGGTGCTCTCCGGGCCCGAGGTGCTCTTCCTGGACGAGCCGACCACCGGGATGGACCCCGAGGCGCGCCGTACCACGTGGAAGGTCGTGGAGAACCTGCGGGACGCGGGCACCACCGTGCTGCTGACCACGCACTACCTGGAGGAGGCCGAGCGCCTGGCCGACCGGCTGGCCATCATGCACGAGGGCCGGATCCACACCCACGGCACGGTCGACGAGGTGGTGGCCACCTCCGGCGACATGATCACTTTCCGGCTCCCCGGCGTCTCCTGGACGTTCGGCGACCTGCCCACACTGGACGGCGTGGCCCCGGTGCTGACCTACGACGGCGGCGGCACGGAGGTCGGTTACACGCTGGCCGGGACCGACACGGCGACCCGCGCGCACGCCGCGCTCCGGCCGCTGCTGGCCTGGGCCGACACGCGCGGCGAGACCCTGGGACGGCTCGCGGTGCGCCGCGGGACCCTCGAGGACGTCTTCATGCGGGTCGTGGGAGAGGTCTGAGCCGTGAAGCGCGACGGAATCGACATGGCAGGCGGAGCGGTACGCGAGGGCGGCCGGCCCGCGCGGCGGATGCGGATGAGGAGTGGCGAGTAATGAAGACCGATGTTCTGCACGCCGTACGGCTGGCGCGGCTCGACCTGACGCTGGTCGGCAGGAACACCACCGTGCTGTTCAACGTGATGCTGATGCCGATCCTGATAGCCGCGGTCTACAGCACGTTCCCGGTGGGGGAGACCGCCGGTGTGAGCGGCAGGGTGTTCGTCCTGACCGGGGTGCCCGGGCTGATGCTGGCGTTCGCGGTCTTCGTCAACCTGGTCAACGCCTTCACGTCCCGCCGCGAGGAGCTGGTGCTCAAGCGGCTGCGCGGGGGCCAGCCGTCGGCGGCGGCGGTCATGGCGGGCAGCGGGCTCAGCGCTCTGGTGATCTTCCTCGGTCAGGTGGTGCTGCTGGGGATCTGGGTCCACCGCTTCGAGGGCATCCTGCCGGCCAACGTGCCGCTGGTGGTGCTCGCCGCCGTCCTGGGGGTCGCGGTGTTCGGCCTGATCGCGGCGGCCTTCTCCGGTATGACGCCCAACGCCGAGCTGGCGCAGGTCACGGTGCTGCCGGTGCTGCTCGTCATGATGGTCGCCGCGCCGGTCGCGTTCCCCGCCGACGCGCTGCCCGGCCCGCTGGCCGTGGTCGCGGGCCTGCTCCCGGTCACGCCGATCGTGGAGATGATGCGCACCGGCTTCCTGGGCGCGAACCACTTCACCGGCGGCGGCGAGAAGCTGACCATGGTCGAGCAGTGGGTGGGCGCGCTGCCCTCGATCGGGATCATGCTCGGCTGGATCGTGATCGGTGCGCTGCTGGCCAGGTGGCTGTTCCGGTGGGAACCCCGGCACGGCTAACGTTGTTGCCACATGTCAACGAACGCTGATGAGAAGGGGACGGGGCGCGCGCGGCGCCTCGTCCCCTCGGCCGTGTCCCGGCCGCTGTCCCGGCCGCTGTCCCGGCTGCCCGCCCCGGGCGCCGGCCCGCTCGGCAGGCTCCTGCGCCGGGAGAGGCGCTCCCAGATCGAGCGGCTGCGCCGGCTGACCGCGTGGATGCTGGGGATCGGCATCGTCCTGGCGTGGGCCGGCCCCCTCGGCTGGCTCTCCCGAGGCGCCAGAGTGGACCTGTTCTCCCTCTCCGCGCTGGGACTGCTGGCGCTGGTCCCCTTCACCCTGCTCCAGCTGCGCATGATCAGAGCCGCGATGGACGGCGTCGCCGCGAACCGGGAGGTCGCCGCCTCGGGCGCGATCGCACTGGCCGTGCTGGCGACCCAGGAAGGGCACTTCTGGTCCTGGGGGCTGATCGCACCGGCCTGGGCGGCGGGCGCGGCGCTGCTGCTGAGCCGGTCCGGCACCCTGGCCGCCAGCCTCGGCTCGACCGCGGTCGGCCTCTTCCTCCTGTGGCCCGGGGACCCGGGTTCTGCGGCCGCCCTGGCGATCTACCCGGACGCGGACGCGTTCGGCGGCGCGGTCGGCGCCTACGTCGGAGGGTCCATGGGCATCCCGTGGGCGAACCGCTTCCAGCTCTGGTTCTGGGAGGTGGTCCGGGCTGCGGAGGCAGGCAAGGCGGCGCAGGCCCGGCTGGCGGTGACGGAGGAGCGGCTCCGCTTCGCCCGCGACCTGCACGACCTCGTCGGGCACAGCCTCTCCGCGATCGCGGTCAAGAGCGAGGTGGCCGTCAGGCTCGTCGGAGCCGACGCCGAACGGGCCGCCGCGGAGATGGACGAGGTGCGCGGACTGGCCAGGGAGGCGCTGAAGGAGATCCGTACGGCGGTGCGCGGCTACCGGACGGTGGACCTCGACGCCGAACTGCGCAGCATGGCCGCGGTCCTGGAGGCGGGCGGGATCCGGTGCATGCTCCAGGTCCCGCCGGAGGAGATGCCCGAGGAGCTGGCCACGCTGCTGGCCTGGCTGGTCCGCGAGGGCACCACCAACGTGCTGAGGCACAGCGCGGCGACCTTCTGCCGGATCTCGATCACCTTGCAGGGCGGGACGGCGGTGCTGGAGATGACCAACGACGGTGTGTCGGGGACGGGTGGCCGGGGAGGCACGGGCCTGACCGGGATGGCGGAGCGGGTGGCCGCCTGGGGCGGCTCGGTCACGGCCGGGGCGGACCGCTCCGGGGAGTTCAGGGTGCGGGCGACGGTCCCGCTGGAGGGAGTGCGATGACCCGGGCGACGCGGGCCGCGGTGCCGCCGGAGGAGGTCCGGTGATCCGGGTGCTGCTGGCCGATGACGAGCACCTGATCCGGGAGGCGGTGGCCACGCTGCTCGGGCTGGAGCCGGACATCGAGGTCGTGGCCCAAGTGGCCAGAGGGGATCTGGTGGAGCCGGCCGTACGGGACCACGCGCCCGACGTGATCGTGCTGGACATCGAGATGCCGGGGATGGACGGGCTGAGCGTCGCGGAGAACCTGCCGGGGCACGCCATGCTGATGCTGACCAGCTTCGGCCGCCCCGGCTACCTGCGCCGGGCGCTGGCGGCCGGGGTGCGCGGCTTCGTCCCCAAGGACGCCTCCTCCGCCGAGCTCGCCGAGGCGATCCGCAGGGTGCACTCCGGCGGGCGCTATCTCGACCCGGAGATGGCCGCCTCGGCGATGATGGCGGGGGAGAGCCCGCTGACCGACCGGGAGCGGGACGCGCTGGCCCTGGCCGCGCGGGGCGCCTCGGTGGGAGAGATCGCGGCCTCGCTCCACCTCACCGAGGGCACCGTCCGCAACTACCTGTCCAGCGCGATCACCAAGCTGGGAGCCGGCAACCGGATCACCGCGATCCGGGTCGCCCAGGAGAAGGGCTGGCTCTGACGCCCTCCCGGCCTCAGGGCCGGGCCGGTGCCCGGACGCCCGGCGAGGTCTCCGCCGGGCGGGGCCGGTCACATCGCCAGCGACCGTCGGTAGATATGCACGGCGGTGCCGATCAACTGGTCGATCGAAGGCGGCTCGTCGGCCAGAACCCACTCGATGAGAAGCTCCTGGAGCGCACCGATCATGCCGAGCACGAGCAGGTGCGGGTCGGTCCCGGCCTCCTCGGGCGTCTGCAGGAGGCCGGTCTCGATGATCTGCGTGAAGCCCGCCACGGCCTCCTGGCGTGAGGTGGTGAGGCAGTCGCCCGCTCGCCGTACCTCCAGATGCAGGATCCTGGCGCGGCGCGGATCCTCGGTGACGAACTCGATGTAGGCGGCGACGCCGGCCTCGATGCGGCCGAGCAGCGTGTTGGGCGCCTGCTCGACGGCCTTGGAGACCGCGACGAGGTTGTCCTGGACACACCTGTCGTACACCACCTGCATCAGCTCCTCGCGGCCGCTGAAACACTCGTAGAAGGCGCGGTTGGAGATGCGCGCGGCGGTGCACAGCTTCTCGATGGTGGTGTCCGGGAAACCGTTTCTGGCATAGAGGTTGTAGGCCGCCTTGATCAGCCGTTCGCGACGCTCCGCCAACCGCTCCTCTGCGGACATTCCTCTGTATGGACGCCCACCCACGTCAAGTCCTCGCTGCGGGTGAGGGCTTGACAAATTCACGCTCTATCACATCCACCCCATGATCCTGGATACCGGAACCCACCATTATGGGTGCAAGATCCTTTTTGGGGAAGAGTCAGGGCGTTATTGCTTCCGACGGCCATGTAAGAACGTCACAAGCTTGACTACGCGGTCAAGTTCGGCTTGCGTTCGAGTGAAGGAGGTGAGGTTCATTCCGGGCAGCGCGAAGCGCTGGCGGGAGACGGCCTTGGGCCGGGCGAACTCCCGTAGCCCGTCCGCGCCGTGGATCCGGCCGAAGCCGGAGTCGCCGAGGCCGCCGAAGGGCAGGGCGGGGACGGAGGCGAAGGAGATGACCGAATTGATCGCGGTCATCCCGCTCCGCATCCGGCGGGCGAGCTCCACGGCCCGCCGCCGGTCGCCCGAGAAGATCGTTCCGGCCAGGCCGTAGGCGGTGGCGTTGGCCTTCTCCAGGGCCTCCTCCGCGTCGGCGACGCGCTTGATCGTGAGGGTCGGTCCGAACGTCTCCTCGCGGACCGCGGGGGAGTCCTCGGGCACGTCCTCCACGATCACCGGGTCGACGTACGGCGCGCGGACCGACTCCGGCCCGCCGAGGACCGCCTTCCCGCTCGCGACGGCGTCGTCGATGTGCCGCCGGATGACGTCGAGCTGCGCGGGCATGGTGACCGGGCCGTAGTCCTCGCCGGCCCGGACCTCGCGGGCCCGCCCGGTCAGCTCCCGCATGAAGGCGTCGTAGACCGCGTCGACCACGTAGACCCGCTCCACGCCGACGCAGGTCTGCCCGGAGTTGGACATCGCGCCCCACAGGGCCGCGTCCGCCGCCGCGGCCACGTCCGCGTCGGCGTCCACGATCAGCGCGTCCTTGCCGCCGCACTCGGCGACCATCGGCGTCAGGTTCTGCGCGCACGCCGCCATCACCCGCTTGGCGGTGGCCGTCGAACCGGTGAACGCGATCTTCTTGACCCCGGGATCCCCCGCGAGCGCGGCACCCGTCTCGCCCAGGCCGGTCACCGTACGGAAGACGGGCTGCTCGGGCACCGCCTCGGCGAACAGCTCGGCCAGCAGCACGCCCGTGCCCGGGGTCAGCTCGCTCGGCTTGAACACCACGGCGTTGCCCGCCGCCAGCGCGTAGGCGATCGAGCCCATCGGGGTGAAGACCGGATAGTTCCACGGGCCGATGACCCCGACCACGCCCAGCGGCAGGTACTCCAGCGTCGCCGCGAGGTTGGCGCCGACCATCCCGGGGGAGACCCGGCGCGCCCCGAGCACCTTGCGCGCGTTGCGGGCCGCCCAGTCGAGGTGGGTGATGGCCAGGATCGCCTCGAGGGTGGCGTCGGCCTTCGGCTTGCCGGTCTCCCGGTGGACCGTGCCGACGATCCGGGCGATGTCCCGCGTGACGACCGCCTTGTAGTCGAGCAGCCTGCGCCTGCGCTCGGCCCACCCCAGCCCGCCCCACCACTCCGCGGCGCGCTCGGCCTCCGCAACGGCGGCCCGTACGGCCCGGGCGTCCTGGACGGGATGGGTGCCGACGACGGCGCCGGTGGCGGGGTCGAGGGAGTCGAAGGTGCGCTGCTCTGTCGTCATGGACATCACGGGCCTCCTGTCGCGTGGCGGATGCCCGGAGAAGGGCGCTCGCCGCGACCCCGCGGGGCACGGCGGACCGGACGGGCACGGTGCGCCCACGATAGACCGCGGCCGTTGTGCAGTAAACCATCACTTACGCGGGGCGCCCCGGAGGTCGCACCGGGTCCGTGCCGCCGGTCCGGCGGCTGGTCGCCCGCCTGAGGGCCCGGCCGTTCACCTGATGAGGATTCCCCGGTCCAGGGCGGTGGTGACCGCGGCGGTGCGATCGGAGACGCCGAGCTTGCCGAAGACCCGCAGCAGATGCGTCTTGACCGTGGTCTCGCTGATGAACAGCTCCCTGCCGATCTCCGCGTTGGTCAGCCCTCCCGCCACGAGGGAGAGCACCTCGATCTCGCGCCGGGACAGCGATCCGGTCGCGGGGGCCCGCATCCGGGTCACGAGCCTGGTCGCCACCGACGGCGAGAGCACGGTCTCGCCCCGCGCGGCCGCGGCGATCGCGGCCAGCAGGTCCGCCCGGGAGGTGTCCTTGAGGAGGTACCCGGCGGCCCCGGCCTCGACCGCGCGCACGATGTCCTGGTCGGTCTCGTAGGTGGTCAGCACGATCACCCGGCTCCCCGGGCGGTCCGCCAGGATGCGGGAGATCGCACTGACCCCGTCACCGTCCGGCATGCGCAGATCCATCAGGATCACATCCGGGACGAGCTCCCGTGCCCGCACGACCGCCTCGTCCCCCGACGCGGCCTCGCCGGCCACGGTGAGCCCGGGATCGGCCTCCAGCATCCCGCGCAGGCCCTCGCGGACCACCGGGTGGTCATCGACGATCATCAGGCGCAGCAAGGTCATGCCCCCTGCCCGGTGGTGACGGCGGTTCCGGTGACGGTCTCCCCCGAGGGGGTGCCCGGGCCGGTGGGAACGACGATCTCGAGGGTGGTGCCCCCGCCGGGTGTGCCGGTCAGGGTGAGGCGCCCGCCCACCTGCTCGACGCGGGCGCGCATGCCCCGCAGGCCGTACCCGCCGCCGGCGCCGGGGGTGAGGCCGCGCCCGTCGTCGCGGATCTTCAGCCTCACGGCATCGGACCCGTAGGTCGCCGAGACGTCCACCCGGCCGGCCGCCGCGTGCTTGCGCACGTTGGCCAGGGCTTCCTGGACGGCACGGATGAGGACCACCTCGGTGGGCGGCGGCAGGGGCCGGGACGCCCCGCGGACGGAGGCGGCCGCCGTGATCCCCGTCTCCTCGCCCAGCCGGGCGGTGAGACGCTTGAGGGCCTCGTCGAAGGTGGAGCCGTCCAGCGGAGCGGGGCTGAGCGCGGCGATCAGGGTGCGGGCCTCGGCGAGGTTCTCCCGTGCGGTCCGTACGGCCAGCGCCAGGTGGCGGGCCGGGTCCGGCTGGGCCTCGGCGGCCTGGATCAGCATGATGATGCTGGTGAACCCCTGTGCCAGGGTGTCGTGGATCTCCCCGGCGAGCCGCGCACGCTCGGCCAGGGCTCCCCGCTCGGCGGAGAGCCGGGCCACCTCGGCCCGCTGGGCCTCCAGTTCCCGGATGAGCGCGGCCCGCTCCTCGCTCTGCTCCATGATCCGCTCGATCCACAGGCCGAAGACGGCGGAGAAGAAGATCACGATTGTGGTGACGGTCAGGAAGTTGAAGGTTCCCGCCCAGCCGTCGTCGGAGACGAGGAAGCGGGCGGCCGGGGCGAGGTTGAGCACGACGACCATCGCCACGGCGGTCCTGGCCTGCAGCACCATGAAGCACTGCGGGCAGAGGCCGAAGAGCGCGAACGTCATCGTCGGCTCGATGAGCGCGGCGGGGACGAACAAGGCGACGAGGAGGACCAGGTAGACGATCCCGCGCCGCCGGTCCTCGCGCACGATCGCCGGACGGCCGACCAGGACGTAGACGGGCAGGATCGCGGCCATGAGCCCGGCGGAGAGGAACCTGCCGGAGGAGCCGGAGCCGTCCAGCGCGACGAACGCGGCCGGGACGAGCGTGGTGGCGGCGAGCAGCACCTCCCAGCCGCGCAGCGACTCCCAGACGTGCGGTCCGGCCGGGTCTGCGGGCCGGCCGGGCCGCAGCAGCGGGATCGGCGCCCGTCCTGCCGGGCCGCCCCTCCGGTCCGGCAGGGGTTCCCGCGGTACGTCCGGGTGGGTCCCTATCCGTCGCGGCGGCTCTTCCAGCGGAAGGTCGTCAGACACAGCAGGAGCCCTCCGATGACCCAGGCGCCCAGGATCAGCGCCACTCGGTCGAGTTCGTATGATGCGGCCAGTTCAAGTGTGGCACCGCCGTCGCCCAGGAAGACCGATCGGAATCCCTGGCACATCCACTTCAGCGGGAAGAACGACGCGATCCGGGTCAGCCACTCGGGCAGTTCGCTGATCGGGATGAACACCCCGGAGATGAACTGCAGCACCACGAACGGCATCGCGATCACCGCGCTGGCGCTCTTGCCCGACCGGGGCAGGCTGCTGACGGCGATGCCGAGCAGGGACGATCCGAGCACGCCGAGCACGAACACCCAGGCGAAGGTCAGCCAGCCGGACGCCTCCGCGGGCAGCTCCAGCCCGAACAGGGCCACTCCGATGGCCAGCAGGATCACCACCTGGACGAAGGAGACGAGCAGGGTGTTGAGCGCCTTGCCCGCGAAGTAGGCGGAGGGCGGCATCGGGGTGCCGGCCAGCCGCTTGAGCGTGCCGTCGTCCCGGTCCATCGCGATGCCGATGCCGAGGTTCTGGAAGCCCGTCATGGTCGCGGAGCCGATCAATCCGGCCACGTAGAGCTGGGAGACGTTCAGGCCGGTGCCCTCCAGGTCGTTCGCGAAGATCGACCCGAAGATCACCAGCAGGATGATCGGGAAGGAGAAGGTGAAGATCACCGCGTCCTTCTCGCGGAAGAACATGCGGGTCTCGATGGCCGCCCGCGACAGGCTCAGTCTGATCGCGGAGGGCAGTTCGGCGGGGGCCGCCGGAACGGCGGGTGGAGCGACGATCTGGGTCATGGGGATCGTTCCTCGGTCAGGCGGGGTGGATGTCGTATGGGGCCGGGCCGCGAGCCGGCTCCCGGCTGGGCGGGTGTGGTGTCGCGCGGGGGCCGGGTGCGCGGAGGTCAGCCCTCGATCAGGCGGAGGTAGACGTCCTCCAGGGACGGCCGGGTCACGGCCAGCTCCGGGATCTCGCCGTCGAACTGCCGGGTCAGCTCCAGGACGGTCTTCGTGGGGGTGCCGGTCTCCACGGAACCGCCCGCCCAGCGGACCGTGGCCTCGGCGGTGGCCCGCCCGCCCAGGGTCGCGGGATCGCCTTCGGCCACGATCCGGCCCTTGGCGATCACCGCCACCCTGTCGGCCAGCGCCTCGGCCTCGTCCAGGTAGTGGGTGGTCAGCACGATCGTGGTGCCCTGGTGGGCCAGCCCCTGGATCAGCTCCCAGAACTGGCGGCGCGCCTCGGGATCGAACCCGGTGGTCGGCTCGTCCAGGAAGAGCAGCTCGGGGCCGCCGATCACGCCCAGCGCCACGTCCACCCGGCGCCGCTGGCCGCCGGAGAGCTGGCGGATCCGCTTGCCGGCCTTGTCGGTCAGGCCGACCCGCTCGATCACCTCGTCCGGGTCCCGGGCGCTGGGGTAGTAGCCCGCGAAGTGCCGGACCGTCTCCCGCACCGTGGCCTCGGCCACGTCGTTGGCCGTCTGCAGCACCACCCCGACCCGGGCGCGCCACTCGCGGGTGGGCCTGCCCGGGTCGGTCCCCAGGACGCTGACCTCGCCGCCGTCCCGCCGCCGGTGGCCCTCCAGGATCTCCACCGTGGTGGACTTCCCGGCCCCGTTCGGGCCGAGGATCGCGAACACCTCCCCGGCCCTGATGTCGAGGTCGATTCCGTCGACCGCCTGCACGTCGCCGTAGCGCTTGGTCAGGCCCCGCACTCTCACCGCTGTCGTCATGCTCCGAGCATCGTCCGGCTACGGCTCACGCGGTACCGACGGCCGGTGGAACCGGTTGTCCTCCGTTCGGAGGACACGGGCCCGGGCCCGGGGCGGGGAGGAGGGCCGGGCGGGCGCGCCGCGCGGCCGGAGCTCCGTACGGTCAGAACAGGGTGGGGTTCTCCGGTTCGATGCCGCGCAGCGCGTCGTAGTCGAGGGTCACGCAGTCGATGCCCCGGTCGGCGGCGAGCACGCGGGCCTGCGGCTTGATCTCCTGGGCGGCGAAGACGCCTCTGACCGGGGCGAGCAGCGGGTCGCGGTTGAGCAGTTCCAGGTAGCGGGTGAGCTGCTCGACCCCGTCGATCTCACCCCGCCGCTTGATCTCCACCGCGACGGTCGAGCCGTTGTGGTCGCGGCAGAGGATGTCCACCGGCCCGATCGCCGTCATGTACTCCCGCCGGACCAGCGTGTATCCCGCCCCCAGCGTGGTGATGTGCTCGGCCAGCAGCTCCTGCAGGTGCGCCTCGACACCGTCCTTGATCAGACCGGGGTCCACGCCCAGCTCGTGGCTGAAGTCGTGGAGGATCTCCTCCATGGTGAGGATCAGCTTCTCGCCGGTCTTTCCGTGGGTCACCGTCCAGGTGCCGCCGTCCTCACGGAGCTTGCACGGCGGGTTCATCCAGTTCAGCGGCTTGAAGGCGCGGTCGTCGGCATGGATCGACACGCTGCTGTCCGCCTTGATCAAGATCAGCCGGGGCGCCATCGGGAGATGGGCGGTGAGCTTTCCCACGTAATCCACGCTGCAACGCGCGATGACCAGCCGCATGGAGCATCACCCTACCGGCCTGACGGGACCGGCCGCCCTGCGAAGAGGACGGCCGGTCGTCTCACCGCACCGGACGGCGCGGTTGTCAGCGCACGACCTCCGAGAGCTTGACCCGCGCGCCGGTGCGCAGGACCGCGCGCTCGTAGACGCGGGCGCCCAGCGCGAGCATCGCCGCCGTCGCCACGGCCATCAGGGCCGCCGCGAGTCCGATCTCCCAGAAGGGCACCCCGCCGCCGGCCGTACGGACCGGCATGACCATCGTGGAGAACGGCGGGATGAGCGAGAGGATGCGGGCCACCCCGCTGCCGGGCTCGACGGCCGCGAAGTAGGACACGAAGTAGGTGGCCATGATCAGCAGCGTCAGCGGGCTGATGACGCTGCTGACCTCCTCCTGCCGGGAGACCAGCGAGCTGAGCGCGGCGGCCATGGTGGCGAAGAAGGCGTAGCCGAGCAGGAACCAGAACAGCGTGCCGAGCACGATGCCGGTCATGCCGGGCGGCAGGTCGGCGGAGAAGCCGGTCGCGACGGCGGCGCCCAGACCGGCCACGATGATCACGACGAGATTGGCCAGAGCCAGGATGCCCAGCCCCAGGATCTTGCCGCCGAGCAGCTGCCAGGGGCGGATCGAGGTGAGGAGGATCTCGACGATGCGGCTGCCCTTCTCCTCGACCACGCCCATGGCGACGTACATCGACGGCTGCAGGAGAAGGAAGAACAGCACCATGACCAGGAGGAACGCGATGCCCGTCCGCACATCCTCGTAGCGGGTGTCGGCGCCGACGGAGACCTGCTCCAGCGGGGTGACCCGCATCGCCGCGGAGACTTTGGCCGGGTCCAGGCCCGCCTCGGCGAGCTGCTTCTGCGTCTGCGCCGCCTGGTGCGCGCTCTCCAGCAGCGCGCCGAGCTCCCGGTCCACCTCCCCGTCGGCCAGCGTCCTGCGGTCGTCCACCACGGCGGCGTCCACGTCGCCGTCGAGGACGGCCTTGCGCGCCGCGGCCTCGTCGGCGAACGGCTCGGCGGTCACCTCGGCGTCCTTGGCGACCCCGGCGAGCGCGGACTGCAGCGCCGGGGAGTCGACGACGCCCACGGTGAAGGAGTCGGGGCCGGAGAAGAGCCGGGGGAGGACGGCGAGGGCGCCGACCAGGACCGCGCTCAGCACCAGGCCGACGACGAACCCCTTCGTACGGCCGCGCGTGGTGATCTCCCGCCGCGCGACCAGCCACAGCCCGTTCATGCCACTGCCTCCCGGAAGATCTCGGTGAGCGTGGGCCGCTCCCAGCCGAAGTGCTCCACCGTTCCCGCCGCCGTGGCGGCCCGCAGGATCTCCTGGTCGCTGCCGTTCGCGTCAGCGAAGAGCACCTCGTCACCGTTTTTCGTGATATTTCCGCTCAAGCCGGTCGTCCAGTCGGGGGCCGCACCCCGGACCACCACCTTCAGCAGACGGCGTCCCTCCCGCGCCCGGAGCGCCTCCACCGTGTCGCTGGCCACCATGCGGCCGGCCGAGATGATGCCGACCGAGTCGCACAGCCGCTCCACGAGGTCCAGCTGGTGGCTGGAGAAGAGCACCGGCACACCCGCCGTGCGGCGTTCGACGAGCACCTCGGCGAGCGCGTCCACGGCGATCGGGTCCAGTCCCGAGAACGGTTCGTCCAGCACGAGGACCTCGGGATCGTGCACCAGCGCGACGGCGAGCTGCACGCGCTGCTGGTTGCCCAGGGAGAGTGCGCCCACCTCGTCGCCGGCGCGCCCGGTGAGCGCGAGCCGTTCCAGCAGGTCCCCGGTCGCCTTCGCCGCCTCCTTGGGGGACAGGCCGTTGAGCTGCCCGAAGTAGCGCACCTGCTCGGCGACCTTCATCTTCTGGTAGAGCCCGCGCTCCTCGGGCATGTAGCCGAACCGGCGCCGGTCCTCGAAGGCCAGCGCCCGGCCGTCCCGGCGCACCTGCCCGGAGTCGGCGGCCAGCACGCCCATCAGGATGCGCATCGTGGTCGTCTTGCCCGCGCCGTTCGCGCCGACGAAGCCGAACATCTCGCCCGGCTTGACGGAGAACGAGACCCCGTCCAAGGCGATTTTGTCGCCGTACCGTTTGTGGAGATCATCTATATCGATCATCAGGGGGATCCCTCGGTCAGTCGCTTCAATACGGAGACATAATCCTGGAAGGCGTGCCGTCCTGCGTCGGTGAGGGAGAGCCAGGTGCGCGGGCGCTTGCCCACGAACACCTTTTCCACCTCGACGTAACCCGCCTCCTCCAGCGTGATGATGTGCTTGGAGAGCAGGGAGTCGCTCACCTCGATCGTGTCCCGCAGGAAGCGGAACTCGGCCTTGTCCGCGGCGGCCAGGGCAGCCATGATCGACAGCCGGACCGGCGCGTGGATGAGGTCGTCCAGCCGGTGGCGCGGGTGGGAGCCGTTCCCGCTCACCTCTCCGCCCGGAGAATCCGCCAGGCCGCGTAGAACATCGGCATGCTCGTGCAGACCGCCAGCACGACGACCAGCGTGATCCAGCCGGCGCCGGGGTCCTTCGGGAGGAGGAGCGCCCCCGCCGTCATCACGGCGGTCAGGGCGAGGGAGGTGACCGTCACCGGCCCGGTGGGCCTGTTGATCCAGGTGACTTTGCGGTCCTGCGCCAGCTGGGACCAGCGGTGCCCGAGGATGACGATGAGGATCGTCATGGTGAGCCATGAAATCATCGCCGCGAACTTGGACCAGTCGGGGCCGAGCGACATCACCAGCCAGTAGGGGACGCTGGCGAAGCCCATGACCAGGAGGATCAGCCCCGTCGTCCGAGCGGGCCTGCGCGCGCGCCGCTCGACGTCGCCGATGTGCCGCAGGGCGTCTTCGGGTGTGAGGTTCTCTCCCATGGTCCCTCCTCGCTCATCTACTTAAACGCTAGGCGATACTCAACTCTCATTCAAGTACTTTCCTGATATTGAAAGAGGAGGAGCGGATGGGGCACCCGGCCTGTGGGGAGGGCGGGCCGCCTCTGGGAGACTGGTGCCGTACGGAGCCGGGCAGTCTTCGTATGGCAGCGAGTTCGCGGCGTGATGGGGAGAGTCGATGGCGGGCACCTTTGAGACGGTCGGCGTGGTCGGTCTGGGCACGATGGGGGCGGGGATCGCCGAGGTGTTCGCCCGCGCCGGGCTGGCGGTGACCGGGGTCGAGGCCGACCCCGCGGCGCTGGAGCGCGGCAGGGGACACCTGGAGGGCTCCACCGGCCGGGCCCTGGCGCGCGGCAGGCTGACCGAGGCCGAGCGGGCGGAGATCATCGGCCGGGTGACCTTCACCACCTCCCTGGAGGACCTGGGCGACGCCGACCTGGTCATCGAGGCCATCCCCGAGGTCATGGACTACAAGCGGGCCCTGTTCACCGACCTCGACCGGGTCTGCAAGCCGTCGGCGGTGCTGGCCACCAACACCTCCTCGCTCTCGGTCACCGCGATCGCGGCCACCACCACCCGGCCCGGCCGGGTGATCGGCATGCACTTCTTCAACCCCGCGCCGGTCATGAAGCTGGTCGAGGTGGTCCGCACCGTGACCACCGACGAGGGGCTCGCCGACGAGGTGGCCGGGCTCGCGCGCCGGCTCGGCAAGACCCCGGTGACCGTGGGCGACCGCGCCGGGTTCGTGGTCAACCGGCTCCTGCTGCCCTACCTCAACCACGCGGCCGCCCTCCTGGAGAACGGCCTGGCCGGCCGCGACGACATCGACGCCGCGATGAAGCTGGGCGTGGGCCTGCCGATGGGTCCCTTCGCCCTGCTCGACCTGATCGGCCTGGACACCTCCTACGAGATCTGCGAGGTCCTGTTCCGGGAGACCCGCGACCGCAGGCACGCCCCGGCGCCGGTCCTGCGCGAGCTCGTCACCGCCGGGCTGCTCGGGCGAAAGTCCGGGCAGGGCTTCCACTGCCCCGAGGAGCCGCAGTCCCCGTCGCCCCACGAGAAGCCGTCGGCCGCGTCGATCGCGGTCCTCGGCGAGGACCCCGGGGGGTTCGCCGCCCAGCTCTCCGGGGCCGGTTTCAAGATCGTCGATGTCGAGGACGCCGAGCTGGTCGTCGCGCTGTCCAGCACGCCCGTGGTCGAGCAGGCCGTACGGCTCCCGCACCCCGACCGCCTGGTCGGCCTGCACCTGGTCGGGGACCAGATCGCGGAGGTCGCCTCCACCGCGCTCACCTCGCCGGAGACCGCTCGGGTCGCCGCGGGCCTGCTGCGCATCCTCGGCCGGACCCCGGTGCCGTGCAAGGACAGGGCCGAGTTCGTGGTCGACGCCCTGCTCTACCCCTATCTGAACGACGCCGTGCGGATGTACGAATCCGGCTACGCCTCGGTCGAGGACATCGACACGGCCATGAAGCTCGGGTGCGGTTACCCGGCCGGGCCGTTCGAGACGCTCGACCGGCTGGGTCTGGCGACCGTCCGCGACGGTCTGCGCGCCCTCTACGCCGAGTACCGCGAGCCGTCCTTCGCCCCCGCGCCGCTGCTCGACCAGCTCGTCACGGCCGGGGTGCGGAGCATCCGCGACCTGTCGTCGTGAGCCCGCGCAAAGCCCGCCGGATGGACCCCTTCGACCGGGGCGGCGGCCGGGGCTCCTCCCGGCCCGTCGGGCAGGTCCCCGGCGTGGGCGAGGTCGAGGAGTGGCCCGACGGCGACTGGCACGTGCGCCGGGTCACCGGCGCCGCAACCGGCAAGCTCTACCGGTGCCCGGGCTGCGACCAGGAGATCAGGACAGGCCTGCCGCACCTGGTGAGCTGGCCGGCCTGGACGGGCGGCGAGGACGAGCGCAGGCACTGGCACACGGCGTGCTGGCGCAACCGGGTCAGACGCGGTCCCGGCCGGAGCCGGTACTGAGGACCGGTGCGCCGGGTCGCCGGTGAAGCAAGCAGCTAGGGAAGGGACGAGATGGAGATCCGGGCCTCGACGGTACTGCCCGCGCGGCGCGAGCCGATCGAGCTGCACACGGGTGACGGGCTGACGCTCGTGGGCGAGCTGGCGCTTCCGCCGGAGCGGCCACCGGTGGCCACGCTAATCTGCCTGCACCCGTTGCCGACGCACGGCGGCATGATGGACAGCCACCTGTACAAGAAGGCCGCCAACCGGCTGCCCGCCCTCGCGGACCTGGCGGTGCTGCGCTTCAACACCCGCGGCACCAGTTCCGAGCGGGGCACCTCGGCGGGGGTCTTCGAGGGCGGCGAGGGGGAGCGGTTCGACGTCGCCGCCGCGCTGGAGTACGCGGAGTTCCACGACCTGCCGATCCCCTGGCTGCTCGGCTGGTCCTTCGGTACCGAGCTGGCCCTCAAATGGGGGCACGACCCGCTGGTCCAGGGGGCCATCCTGCTCTCCCCGCCGTTGCACCGGGCGGACGACGCCGACCTCGACGCGTGGGCGGAGTTCGGCCGCCCGGTGACCGCGCTGGTCCCCGAGTTCGACGACTACCTCCGGCCCGAGGAGGCCCGCGCCCGCTTCGCGCGGGTGCCGCAGGCGGAGGTGGTCGGGGTGGACGGGGCCAAGCACCTGTGGGTGGGCGAGCCGTACGTGCGGATCGTGCTGAACGAGATCGTCCTGCGGGTGAACCCGGCCGCCCACCCCCTCCCCACCGAGGTCGCCGACTCGTAGAATCTTGTTCGGTCCGAGCCGCGCGGTGCGGCGTCGCGAACGATGAGGAGGCGGCCGTGCAGGCGTTCGATCTTTCCGGCGGGAAGGCGTTCGTGACCGGGGCGTCGCGGGGCATCGGCCGGGCGATCGCGGTCGCGTTCGCCGAGGCGGGCGCCGACGTCGCGCTCGTCTCCCGGTCGGCGGAGTCGCTGGCGGAGGTCGCCAAGGAGGTCGAGGCGTTCGGGCGGCGGGCGGTGGTGATCCCGTGCGACCTCACCGACCGGGACGCCGCGGCGGACGCCGTACGGCGGGCGATCGAGGCCCTGGGGCACCTGGACGTCGTGGTGAACAACGCGGGCGGCTCCAACTTCCTCGTGCCCTTCAAGGACCTGCGGCTGTCCGGCTGGGACAAGCTCATGAGGCTCAACCTCGACTCGGCCGTGGCCGTCTGCCACGCCGTCGCGCCGCACCTCCTCGAACGCGGCTCCGGCTCGGTGATCAACGTGGCCTCGGTGGCCGCCAAGGGCGCACCCTTCCTGGCCCCCTACGCCGCGGCCAAGGCCGGGCTGGTCGCGCTGACCAAGAGCCTGGCCCTGGAGTGGGCCGAGAGCGGCGTCCGGGTCAACGCCCTGTGCCCCGGCTGGACCGCCACCGACCTCAACCGGAACCTCTGGGAGGACCCGGCCTCCAACCAGGCCACCGTCCGGACGGTCCCCATGCGCCGCTGGGGCACCCCGGAGGAGATGGCCCACCCCGCCCTCTTCCTCGCCGGTACGGCCTCCGCCTACATGACCGGCCAGGTGCTCTTCGTCGACGGGGGAGTGACCGCGACCTCATAACCGGTGGGCGGTCAAGGGGTGTCAGATCGGTAGTCCGCGATTACGGTGGACTGCGTGCGCCTGTACACACGATCGGCGGGCGAGGGACTTCCGGTCGTCCTTCTCCACGCGTTCCCGATGTCGTCGACCATGTGGCTGGCTCAGCGCGAGGGCCTCGCCACCACCTGCAAGGTGATCACTCCGGACCTGCGCGGTTTCGGCGGCTCCCTGCTCGGAGAGGACGAGCCGTCGCTCGACCTGATGGCCGACGACGTCGTCCGCCTCCTCGACGAGGAGGGCATCGACCGCGCCGTGATCGGCGGCCAGTCCATGGGCGGTTACGTGACGATGGCGCTGTGCCGCCGCCACCCCGACCGGGTCCTGGGCGTGGTCCTCGCCGACACCAAGGCGACCGCCGACTCCGAGGCGGCCAGGGGCAATCGCGAGCGCATCGCCGCCGCCGTCCTGGAACGGGGCTCCTCGATCCTGGTCGAGGAAGTGCTCCCGGCGCTCATCGGCTCGACCACCAGACAGCGCCGCGCGATGGTGTTCGGCCGCGTCCGCGGCCTGGTGCAGTCGGCCCCGCCGGGCGCCGTCGCCTGGGCACAGCGGGCGATGGCGGTCCGTCCCGACTCCTTCGACACGCTGCGCGCGCTGAAGGTCCCCGCGCTGGTGATCGTCGGCGAGGAGGACGAGCTGTCGCCCCTGACCGACGCGGAGGCGATGACGGAGGCGGTCCCCGACGGCCGTCTGACGGTGATCGAGAAGGCCGGCCACCTGAGCGCGATCGAACAACCCGAGGCCTTCAACCGCGCGGTCTCCGACTTCCTCAAGGACCGCATCCTCTGACTCCGACCGGTCGCGGAGCGGTTCCCGGCCGAGGCCCCGCCGGGCCGGAGGAACCCGGCCTGGACCGGCCGGACACGAGAAGAGCCTGGCGACCGTGAAGGTCGCCAGGCTCCTGTGCAGTCGTCGTCATCGCCTCGGACGACGGCGGCCTACTCCTGCCACCATTCCGCGTCGTCGTCGGCCCTGTCCGCCTTGGCGGCGGCCGGGACGGGCTTGTCGTTGCCGTTGGCGGCGGCGATGGCCGGCTTGGGCGGGGCCGCGGTGACCGCGGGCTCCGGCTCGGCGGCCGGGAGCGGGGCGCCGCCGAGCAGCTGGCGCAGCTGCGCCAGGTGGCTGGTGATGCTGTCACGCTGGCGGGTCAGCTCGTCGACCTGGCGCTGGGCGACCGAGCGGCTCCGCTCGGCCTCGGCCTTGGCCTCGGAGACGATCGACTCGGCGCTCGCCTTGGCCTCGGAGACGATCTGGTCGGCGTTCTTGCGGGCGTTGGCCATCAGCTGCTTGGCGTGGGTGTCGGCCTCGCGGCGGGTCTGCTCGGCCTGCTGGGTGGCCTTGGTGGCCCGCTGCTCGGCGGTGGCCGCCCGCTGCTCGGCCTCGGCGACCAGCTTCTGGGTGGCGGCCTGCGCGGTGGCGTGGCGCTCGGCCTCCTGGCGCTCGGCCTCCTCGCGGCGGGCGGCGAGCTGGATCTCGAACTCGGCCTCGTCCTGGGCCCGCTTGGCCTCGGACTCCTCCAGGACGCGCTGGGCCTGCGCCCGCATCTCGTCGGCCTGGCGCTTGGCCGTGGTGAGGACCTCGTCGCGCTCGCGCTTGGTCGAGGCGCGGAGCTGGGCGACCTCGCGCTCGGTGGTGGTGCGCAGCTTGGCGATCTCGCGCTCGGCGTCGGCGCGCTTCTCGGCGACCTCGTGGTCGGCGGTGGCGCGGAGCTTGGCGACCTCGCGCTCCGTGGTCGAGGTGAGCTCGTCGGCCTCGCGGCGGGCGGTCGAGCGGATCTCCTCGGCCTCGCGCTCGGCGGTGCTGCGCATGTCGTCGGCCTCGCGGGTGGCGAGGGCGCGCTTCTCGGCGGCCTCGTTCTCGGCGGCGGCGCGCAGGTCGGCGGCCTCCACCTTGGAGGCGGCCTTGATCTCGTTCGCCTCGGATCGGGCGGCCTGGACCAGCTCGGTGGCCTGTTCCTCGGCGAGACGGAGAAGCTGCTCGATCCGGGCACCGAGCCCGGAGTAGGTCGGGCGCTCCTGCTCCTGCAATTGGCGCTGGGAGTCGGACAGATCCCGCTGCAGGCCCTGAACCTGCTCGCGGGCTTGGCGCAGCTCGCTGTCGATCTGCTTCAGGTGGTCATGGACCTGGTGCCGGTCATAGCCACGGAGCACCACGTCGAATTCCCGAGCGGGAGCGTCTTCGAAGAAGTTGTTGAGCTGGGCGTCGATGTCGGACTGCATGGAGGCTCGATCCTGGGTTGGCGAGACGGCTACACGGGCCGGACGAGGGTTTTGGCATCCGAGGCGGGAGCCGTGGCGGGATCCGCGTCCGGTGATAGGCCAGCGTACTCCGCCGTTGCCTTGTTGGCCTCCCCCTCCAACTATGTGCGTGACTTGTTACGCATGAACCTTTCTTGTATTTGACTTTGCTAGGCCCGCTGTTCCGGGGCCTGGACGAGCTCGGTGAGCATTCCGCCCACATCCTTGGGATGCAGGAATCCGATGGAGGAACCCATGGAACCGTGGCGCGGCTTCTCGTCGAGGAGGCGGACGCCCCGGCCGCCGATCTCCTCCAGCGCCCGCGCGACATCCGGGACGCCGAAGGCGACGTGGTGCACGCCCTCTCCGCGCCTGGCCAGGAACTTCCCCACGGGGGTGTCGGGGCCCAGCGGTTCGAGAAGCTGGATGTAGGAGCCGCCCCCCTCGCCGTCGGCGATGTGCAGCATCGCCTCCTTGACCCCCTGCTCCTCGTTTACCTCCCGGGCCACCACCGTCAGATCGAAGGTCCTCTCGAAGAGGGCAATCTTCTCCTCCAGGTCGTGGCAGGCGATTCCCACATGATCGATGCGCATGAACATAGAGCCAACCTCCATGGCAATGGCTTGAGTACTCATGGGTATGGTGGCAAAGTCGCCCCACTTCCTGCCAGGGAGGCCCCCTCTATGTCTGGTTCCGTCATCGTCGCCGGAGCTCGTACCCCCATCGGCCGGCTCCTCGGCTCGCTGTCGAGCCTGACGGCCGCCGAGCTCGGCGGCATCGCCATCAAGGCCGCGCTGGAGCGCGCCGGCGTCGCCCCCGAGGCCGTGCAGTACGTGATCATGGGTCAGGTGCTGCAGGCCGGAGCGGGTCAGATCCCCTCCCGCCAGGCTGCGGTGAAGGCCGGGATCCCGATGACCGTGCCCTCTCTGACGATCAACAAGGTCTGCCTGTCCGGGCTGGACGCCATCGCTCTCGCCGACCAGCTCATCCGGGCGGGCGAGTTCGACATCGTCGTGGCGGGCGGCATGGAGTCCATGTCCAACGCCCCGCACCTGCTGCCGGGCCTGCGCAGAGGCGTGAAGTACGGCGGCGCCGACATCGTGGACTCGATGGCCCACGACGGTCTCACCGACGCCTACGACCAGGTGTCCATGGGCGAGTCCACCGAGCGGCACAACGCCCGCCTCGGCTGGACCCGCCAGGAGCAGGACGAGTTCTCCGCCCGCTCCCACCAGCTCGCCGCCGCGGCGATCAAGAACGGCATCCTCGACGAGATCGTCCCGGTCTCGATCCCGCAACGCAAGGGCGACCCGGTGGTCGTCTCCGACGACGAGGGCGTGCGGGCCGACACCACCGTCGAGGCCCTGGGCCGGCTGCGCCCCGCCTTCAGCAAGGACGGCACGATCACCGCCGGTTCCGCCTCCCAGATCTCCGACGGCGCCTGCGCCGTGGTCGTGATGTCCAAGGCCAAGGCCGAGGAGCTGGGTCTGGAGTGGCTGGCCGAGATCGGCGCCCACGGCAACGTGGCCGGGCCCGACAACTCGCTGCAGGCCCAGCCGGCCAACGCCATCAAGCACGCCCTGGGCAAGCAGGGGCTCTCGGCCGAGGACCTCGACCTGCTCGAGATCAACGAGGCGTTCGCCCAGGTCGTCCTGGAGTCGGCCAAGGAGCTCGGCGTCTCCCTGGAGAAGGTCAACGTCAACGGCGGAGGCATCGCCGTCGGCCACCCGATCGGCGCCTCCGGCGCGCGCATCGTGCTCGCCCTCGCCCACGAGCTCAGGCGCCGGGGCGGCGGGCTCGGCGCGGCCGGTCTGTGCGGCGGCGGCGGCCAGGGCGACGCGCTGATCATCCGGGTCCCCTCGGCCTGACGTCCTGAGCCCGGCGGCGGGACTCCGCGCCCGTTCGAGACGGGCTGCGGGTCCCGCCTGCGGACGTTCCGGCCCGGGTCCGGCGGGCCCGGGCCCCGGCCATGATCGAGAGGGTGGCATGGATCTGGATGCGCTGATCGCAGGGGCGCGTGAGGGAAGGCCCCGGGCCGTGGCCCGGCTGATCTCCCTGGTGGAGAACGGCTCGCCGCTGCTACGGGAGATCACCGCGAGGCTCTGCGCCGACCGGCCGAACCGGGCCCGGATCATCGGGCTCACCGGTTCCCCCGGCGTGGGCAAGTCCACCTCGACCGGCATGCTGGTCCAGGCGTTCCGCAAGCGGGGCATGAAGGTCGGCGTGCTCGCGGTCGACCCGTCCTCGCCGTTCACCGGCGGGGCGCTGCTGGGCGACCGGGTGCGGATGCAGGACCATGCCACCGATCCGGAGGTGTTCATCCGGTCGATGGCCAGCCGGGGTCACCTCGGCGGCCTGTCCTGGTCCACGCCGCAGGCGCTGCGCGTGCTGGAGGCCGCCGGGTGCGAGGTCGTCCTCGTCGAGACCGTAGGGGTCGGCCAGGCCGAGGTGGAGATCGCCTCCCTGGCGGACAGCACCATCGTGCTGCTCGCCCCGGGCATGGGCGACGGCGTCCAGGCGGCCAAGGCGGGCATCCTGGAGATCGCCGACGTGTTCGTGGTGAACAAGGCCGATCGCGAGGGCGCCCAGGCGGCGATCCGCGAGCTCCGCAACATGACCGCCCTGGTGGAGCGGGATTGGAAGCCGCCGATCGTGCCGACGGTGGCCTACCGGGGCGAGGGCGGCGAGGACGTGCTCGAGGCTCTGGACAGGCACTGGAGGCACCTGGAGGAGTCGGGCGAGCTGGAGAGCCGCCGCCGCGCGAGGGCGCGCGACGAGATCGAGGCCATCGCGCTCACCGCGCTCCGCTCCCGCTTCGCCGACCTCCACGGGGACCGGCGCCTCGACGCGCTCGCCGGACGCGTCCTGAACGCCGGCCTCGACCCTTACTCGGCCGCCGACGAACTGCTGGACACCCTCGGCTGACGGGCCGCGGGCGGTTCCCGGCCGGGGAGCCGGGCCCCCGGGGGCCGGGTGAGGAGGACCGGGGCAGGGGCGGAACTCAGGGCTCGTCCGCGAACTTGATGGTGACCTTGTCGAAGCCGAGGGTGGTCAGCATGCCCTGGAGCATCGCCTTGGTGTTCTGGTCGGCGCGGTTGCGCAGGTCGCTCGCCTGGGCGGCTTCGGCGATCTTCTTCTCGGCGAGGACGTAGAGCTCCTGCTGGTCGGCGGGGGAGGACGACAGGAAGTCGGAGACCCGGTCGAAGAAACCGCGCTGCTGGGCGTAGACGTAGGAGCGCTTGTTGTCGAGGTTGGGCTTCTCCAGCTGTGCGCGCGGGAGCCGCACCGTGACCTCGGTGCGGTCGGGGGAGACGGTCAGCGCGCCCTTGGAGAGGCCGCCGAAGTCGACGTAGGCGTCGACGCCCCCCGCGCCCACGAAGAGGGTCCGGGTGCCCTTGATGGCGTCGGGCAGGAAGGAGGCGTCCTTCTCCAGGTCCACGACGACCTGGAAGTTGCCGGTGGCCGCCTCGAAACGGCTGAGGTTGTGGATGGACTGCAGCAGGACGGGCTGGCTGCGGTCGACGGCGGTCTCGCCGAACGGGTTCAGCCACGACCAGGCGAGCCGGCCTCCCACGATCAGGAGGACCGCGACGACGAGGAGTGCGGCGAGGAAGCGCCAGCGGCGGCGGCGGGGCGCCGAGGGGGCCTCGGGGGATGCTTCCAGGGGAGCCTTCACGGCGTTCTCCTTCCCCCGGCGCCCGCTTTCTCACATCGAGCCTACGTTGATCTTGTCACTGCCGCGACGCTTCTCCGCCCGCCTTCTCCGCGTGTTTGCCGTGGGTCCCCGTCCGGGGCGCGGCGGGGGCCTTCCCGCCCGGTGTCGCCGACGGTGTCGCTCGCGTTCCCGTCTGCGGCGTCGCGCGGGCCTCGCCGCGCGGGGCTTTGTCGTCCCGGCTCCTGCGCTCCGGCCGCTCCGATCTCTCCGGCCGGTCCGGCTCCTCCATCTGACCGGCCTCGGCCGCCTGCCCGCCGAAGTGGGCGTCCTGCAGGCGGCACCCGACGAAGTCGGCGTAGTGCAGGCGGAGCCAGCCGCGGCGCTGGGTCTCGGACAGGCCGGAGAACCACGCGGCGGCGTACTGGTGCTCGGGGAGCGGCCCGCCGGGCAGCGGCTCGCCGCGCAGCCAGGCGGTCACGATGTCGCGGTAGCCGCCCGACGGCGTGTCGTCGCACTTCTCGGCCAGGCTCTCCACGAACTCGCCGGCGGCCCGGTCCGCGAACCCGGTCGCCAGGTCGTCCACGTGCACCGGGACCGCGCCCGGCGCGAGAGAGGCGTCGTCGTGCCGGGGACGCTGCTCGACCCGGGAGAACTCCCCCGGCGTCCCCGCGAGCCGGGATGCGATCTTGATGAAGGCCGCCCCGAGCTCGTCCAGCCCGGTGCGCATCCCCGGGTGCACGCAGACCCTGATCGGCCACTCCTGGCAGCTGTAGACGACCCGTTCCGACGCGATGGGCTGTGGCTCGGCGAGCAGCCTGGCCACGCCGGCCCCGGCGGCCAGGACCGCGAGCAGCGCGGCGGCCAGGACGAGTGCCTGGCGCGTCACGACCGCGGCCCAGCCCAGCAGCAGCGCGGCGCTGACGCTCACCAGCCAGAGCGTCTGGTCGGTGAAGGCCGCCGAGCTCAGACCCTGGAACAGGTCGTACGGCTCCCGCGTGGCGGGCACGAGCCGGTCGGTCCAGGCCGACCTGCCGGCGAGCCAGCTGAACAGCGCGTAGCAGCCGAGGCCGGCGAGGGCCGGAGTGATCGTCCAGGGCAGCAGCCAGCCCGTCACCCAGCCGATGGTGACGTACAGCGCCAGCCCTGCCACGCTCATGATCAGTCCGCTGGGCAGCAGCCGCCCCGCCTGCTCGGTGAGCATCGTCCTGACCGCCAGGACCAGTACGGTGGCGGTGAAGGAGCCCATGACGACCACGAGGATCGCCAGCGGCGCGCGTACCGCCTGCCAGGTGGTCAGGGCCCTGCTGCCGGTCCCGCGCCGCCTGCGGACCGCCACCCAGGCGGCGAACGCGGCGGCCACCGGTCCGGTGAGCCGGAGCGAGCCGATGAGCGCGACGACGATGTTCTCCCACGCGCTGACGCCTGGGATGAGGACGCTCCACGCAGTGACCACACCGAGCACGAGCAGGACGGCGACCGCCACCAACGCGCTCTGCTGGAGTTCCTCGCGTGAAACGCCCCTGTGATCACGCACCGTGGGGCGTGGGCCGGGCCCACGCCGCGTCGGCCGGGCGGAAGGCCGAGCCGAGATCGGTATGGCATCCGAACGTGTTTGGACTGTCGTTCATCAAGCACCCCCCGTGCCGTGAATGTGCGGAGCCGGTCCCCTGGGCATCCGGCCCGGCCCGCTTCCCCCGCAGGCCGGACTGAGTCCGCGTGGCTCTTGGCCACGGCCTCACCATTCGATGTGGGAACCATAACTGAGTGTGACGTTTGATGCCCGGGTTCTCGGCGAAGCCATCGTTGTGATTGCTGTACGTATACGGATGAAGTGGGACGAGGCCGCGCTACCGTAGCCCTGTGGCTACCGGTCAGCTGAACTTGCCGTTCGACCCCATCGAACGCGCCGCGGACACGTGGCGTGCTCGCTTCGGGCCGTCCTCGGCCATGGCCGCAGTCACCTCGATCATGAGAGCGCATCAGATCCTGTTGGCGCAACTGGACACGCTACTCAAACCGCATGACTTGACCTTTGCACGGTACGAGGCGCTGGTTTTGCTCACCTTCAGTAAGACGGGAGCCTTGCCGCTGTCCAGGATCGGCGAGCGGTTGATGGTGCATCCGACGAGCGTCACGAACACCGTGGACCGCCTGGAGCGGGCCGGGCTGGTCCGGCGGATGCGCAACCCCCGGGACGGCCGGGGGGTGCTGGCGGAGATCACCGACCGTGGCCGGGAGGTCGTGGAGCAGGCGACCGAGGCGCTGATGGGCGCCGACTTCGCGATGGCGATGTACGGCGAGGCCGAGCTGGCGCAGATGTTCGACCTGCTCAGGACCCTCCGCGTGGCCGCGGGCGACTTCAAGGACTGAGGGATCCCGGGCCGGCGCCCGGCCGCTCCCTCCCCGGGCGAGCCGTGACGGCGTGTCGCGGTCCCGGGCCGGGGCAGGAACGCCCCCCGGGAGCCCTGGCCAAGAAATACTAGGACGTCCTAGTATTTTTCCGAGGCCACAAGCCGGACGAATGGAGCAGGCGATGAACGCCGAGGAGATCGAGGCGGGACGGGCACGCTGGCAGGCGCGGTTCGACAGGGCCGCCAAGCGCGAGTCCGAGTTCCGGACCCTCTCCGGACTGGAGGTGGAGCCGGTCTACGGGCCCTCCGGGGACGACCCGCGGTTCGAGCGCATCGGCTGGCCCGGGGAGTTCCCCTTCACCCGGGGCCTGCACCCCACCGGTTACCGGGGCAAGGCCTGGACCATCCGGCAGTTCGCCGGGTTCGGCAACGCCAAGCAGACCAACGAGCGTTACAAGATGATCCTGGGCGCGGGCGGCGGCGGGCTGAGCGTGGCCTTCGACATGCCGACCCTGATGGGCCGCGACTCCGACGACCCGCGCTCCCTCGGAGAGGTCGGTCACTGCGGGGTGGCGATCGACTCCGCGCTCGACATGGATCTGCTGTTCGACGGCATCCCGCTGGGCGACATCACCACCTCGATGACGATCAGCGGGCCGGCCGTCCCGATCTTCTGCATGTACGTCGTCGCCGCCGAGCGGCAGGGCGTCCCGGTGGGCCGGCTCAACGGCACGCTCCAGACCGACATCTTCAAGGAGTACATCGCGCAGAAGGAGTGGCTGTTCGCCCCCGAGCCGCACCTGCGGCTGATCGGCGACCTGATGGAGTTCTGCGCCGCCGAGATCCCGGCCTACAAGCCCCTCAGCGTCTCGGGCTACCACATCCGCGAGGCCGGCTCCACGGCCGCGCAGGAGCTGGCCTTCACCCTGGCCGACGGGTTCGGCTACGTGGAGCTGGGCCTGTCCCGGGGACTCGACATCGACGTCTTCGCCCCCGGGCTGTCGTTCTTCTTCGACGCGCACATCGACTTCTTCGAGGAGATCGCCAAGTTCCGGGCGGCCCGGCGGATCTGGGCCCGGTGGCTGCGCGACGTCTACGGAGCCAAGACCGACAAGGCCCAGTGGCTGCGCTTCCACACCCAGACGGCCGGGGTCTCGCTGACCGGACAGCAGCCGTACAACAACGTGGTCCGCACCGCGGTCGAGGCGCTCGCGGCCGTGCTGGGCGGGACCAACTCGCTGCACACCAACGCGCTGGACGAGGTCCTCGCGCTGCCCACGGAGAAGGCGGCCGAGATCGCGCTGCGCACCCAGCAGGTGATCATGGAGGAGACCGAGGTCGTCAACGTGGCCGACCCGCTCGGCGGCTCCTGGTACGTCGAGGCGCTGACCGACCGCATCGAGGCGGAGGCGGAAGCGATCTTCGCCAAGATCAGGGAGATGGGCTCCGACGGCTCGATGACCTCCGGGATCCTGCGCGGGATCGAGGACGGCTGGTTCATGTCGGAGATCGCCGAGGCGGCCTTCGACTACCAGCGCAAGCTGGAGAAGGGCGAGAAGCGGATCGTCGGGGTGAACTGCCACACGGCCTCCATCGACGAACCCCTGGAGATCCTGCGGGTGAGCCACGAGGTCGAGCGGGAGCAGAACCGCGTCCTGGCCGATCGCCGCGCGGCCCGTGACCAGGCGGCCGTGGACGCCTCCCTGTCCGCCCTGGTCCAGGTCGCCCGGGGCGAGGGCAACATGATCCCCACGATGCTCGACGCGGTCCGTGCCGAGGCCACGCTGGGCGAGATCTGCGACGCCCTGCGCGGAGTGTGGGGTGTCTACACCGAGCCCGCCCGCTTCTGATGGTGCGATGGGCCGCGGTGCGCACGGCCGGCTCGGGGCTGTGTTCATGGCGACGCGGGCGCGTCGCGGCTCGGGGGCCGGTAACCGGCTCCCGCCCTCGTCACGTCCTCGCTTCGCTGCGGGCGTTCCTCGGTTGGTTCACCGGCGCCCCCGAGCAGGTGTGGGCGTTCCTGAGGCGGTTCACCGGCGCCCCCGAGCGGGCTGCGGGCGTTCCTCCGCTGGTTAAGCGCTACCTCGCGGGTCCACGGTGGAGGCCCCGAGGTGCCGTGGACCGTGACGGGTCTGTGATGCGGCAGGATTGGAGCCATGAGCCCAGCGGACTTCACTCGACCCGGATCGCTCTACGGCGCCGTGGACCTCGGCGCGCGCAAGCAGGCGCTGGAGGCGCAGGCACGGCGGGAGAGCGTCGCGCAGCAGGCCGGAGGCGTTCCGGCGCAGGTCATCGATGTCGACGACGCCACTTTTGCGACCGAGGTCGTCGAGCGCTCCATGAACAGCCTGGTGCTGCTCGAACTCACGGTCACCCGTGCCGAGCAGGCCAGGCAGTACAGCCTGCTGCTGGAGAAGCTGGCCTCGGAGAACGCGGGCCGGTGGACACTGGCCCGGGTGGACGTCGAGGTCAGCCAGCAGATCGCCCAGGCGCTCCGGGTGCAGAACGTGCCCGCCTTGTACGCCATTTTCCAGGGCCAGCCGGTCGCGGTGGTGCCCGGCATCGCCACCGAGCCGCAGTTGCGTGACTGGCTGTCCCAGCTGATGGAGGCCCTGGCCCAGTATCTGCCGCCGCCCTCGGAGGACGCCGAGGCGGAGGGACGGCCGGAGGAGCTCCCGGTGGACCCGGACATCCTCGCGGCCGAGCGCGCCGTCGACGCCGGTGACCTCGACGCCGCCGCTGCCGCCTACCAGAGGTTGCTGGCACGCTCGCCCAAGGACGAGGACGCCAGGCTCGGCTTGGCGGGGCTCGGCCTGATCCGGCGGACCCAGGATGTCGACCCCGCGGATGTGGAGCGCCGCCTGGGCGATCCCGCCGACCTCGAGGCGCAGCTCCTGGCGGCCGACTTCGAGATGCTCTCCGGCGAGGTGGACGCCGCCTTCGACCGCCTCGTCGGGGTGGTGCGCCGGACCGCGGGCGAGGACCGCGACCGGGTGCGGGTGCACCTGCTCGGCCTGTTCGAGACGCTCCCGGCGGACGACCCGTCCGTCGCCAAGGCCCGCAGGAACCTCGCCTCCGCCCTGTTCTGAGTTTTCACGCGGTCGCGGGACAAAGGTGTCGTACGGGCGTGCCTTCGCGGGAATGAAGAAGATATGCGGGTCGTCACCATCTCCGCGACGTACGGCACCGCCGGCAGCGTGATCGGTCCCGCGGTGGCCGAGCGTCTCGGCGTGCCCTTCGTGGACCGGGCGATTCCCGGTGCGGTGGCCGAGGAGCTCGGCTGCACGCTGGAGGAGGCGCTCGCCCATGACGACCGCTCCGAGCACGGGCTCGGCTGGCTGCTGTCGGGGGCCGTACGGCTCCCGACAGCCACGTTCGGCGGCGTGGACGTCTACCTCCCGGGCTCCATGCCCCTGCCCCCGGAGGACTTCGTCACCCACACCGAAGGGGTGGTCAGGCAGATCGCGCTGGAGCAGGGCGGAGTGATCCTCGGCCGCGCCGGGGCACTGGTCCTGGCCGACCACCCCGGCGCCCTGCACGTGCGGCTGGACGCTCCGCAGAGCCGGCGGATCCTGCGGACGGCGGAGGCCGGTGGGCTGGACGCCCGGCAGGCGCGCAGACTGGTGGAGGACAACGACCGGGCGCGCGCCGCCTACGTCCGCCACTTCTACCGGGCGGACCCCTCCTCGCCGGTCCTGTACCACATGGTCCTGGACAGCACGAGCATCCCCGTGGACGCCTGCGTGGAGCTGATCGTGACCGCATCGACAGCTCTCTGCTGACGCTCCCCGGCGCGGACACCCGTCCGGGAGTGGCACGATGGAGGGATCCCGAACCTGGTCAGTCGCAAAGGAGCAGATTGACTGTGGCCACAGTGCCGAGCGTGTCGTACTCCATCACCGTGCGGCTGGAGGTGCCGGCCGGAGGTAAGGCCGTCAGCCAGCTCACCCATGCCGTCGAGTCCGCGGGAGGTGTGGTCACCGCCCTCGACGTGACCACCGCCGGGCACGAGACCCTGCGCATCGACGTCACCTGCGCCGCGCGTGACACCGACCATGCCCAGGCCATCGTCGACAAACTCGACGTCGTCGAGGGCGTCGTCATCCACAAGGTCTCCGACCGGACCTTCCTCATGCACCTCGGCGGCAAGATCGAGATGAAGTCGAAGGTGCCGCTGCGCAATCGCGACGAGCTCTCCATGGCCTACACGCCCGGCGTCGCCCGGGTCTCCATGGCGATCGCCCGCAACCCCGAGGACGCCCGTCGCCTGACGATCAAGCGCAACAGCGTCGCGGTGGTCACCGACGGCTCGGCCGTGCTCGGACTGGGCAACATCGGCCCGGCCGCCGCGCTGCCCGTCATGGAGGGCAAGGCCGCGCTGTTCAAGCGGTTCGCCGACATCGACGCCTGGCCGATCTGCCTGGACACCCAGGACGTGGACAAGATCGTCGAGATCGTCCGCTGCATCGCCCCCGGCTTCGGCGGCATCAACCTGGAGGACATCTCGGCGCCGCGCTGCTTCGAGGTGGAGCGGCGGCTACGCGAGCTGCTGGACATCCCGGTCTTCCACGACGACCAGCACGGCACCGCGATCTGCGTGCTGGCCGCGCTGACGAACGCGCTGCGCGTGGTCGGCAAGGACCTGGGCGAGGTCCGCATCACGCTCGCCGGCGCCGGGGCGGCCGGTACGGCCGTGCTGCGCCTGCTGCTCGCGGCCGGTGCGCGCAACGTGATCGTCTGCGACTACCGGGGTGCGGTGCACCTGGGCCGCGACGACCTGGACGACTCGCTGCGGTGGATCGCCGACCACACCAACGCCGACGGATACTCCGGTGACCTCCGCGGCGCGGTCAAGGGCGCCGACGTGTTCATCGGGGTCTCCGCCCCGGGCATCCTCAACGGCGACGACATCGCCACGATGACCGAGAACGCCGTGGTCTTCGCCCTGGCCAACCCCGAGCCCGAGGTGTCGCCCGACGACGCCCGCGAGCACGCGGCCGTGGTGGCCACCGGCCGGTCCGACTACCCGAACCAGATCAACAACGTGCTGGCCTTCCCGGGCGTCTTCCGGGGCCTGCTCGACGCCCAGGCGAGCGTGGTCAGCCAGGAGATGCTGCTGGCCGCGGCCCGGGCGCTGGCCGCGGTGGTCACCGCCGAGGAGCTCGGCCCGAACTACATCATCCCCAGCGTGTTCCACCCGGACGTGGCGGGCGCCGTCGCGGCGGCCGTGCGCGAGTCGGCCGGGGGGCGGGCGCGCACCGGCATGACCGAGGCGTAGCACTCCGTTTCATCGCTTTCCGTGAGAAACCGCGCGCTGGTCGCAGGTTCGGGAATGCGAGATGGGGGGTGGGGCGGCGCAACGGGGGCTCCACCCTTCATGATGGAGGGATGGCGGAGGCGATCTATGTTGGCGGGCTGCTGGTTGCCACACCGAAGCTCGACGATCCCAACTTCCGGCGTTGCGTGGTCCTGATCCTCGAGCACGATCTCGACGGGGGGACTCTCGGGGTGGTGCTCAACCGGCCGAGTGACATCTCGGTGATCCAGGTGCTGCCCACCTGGGACGCCCTGGTCACCGGCCCGCCCGTGCTGTTCCAGGGCGGGCCGGTCCAGACCGACAGCGCGCTGGCGCTGGCCGCGGTTCCCAGCGGGCAGGAGCCCCTGGGCTGGCGGCGACTGCACACCGGCACCTCCGCGGTCTCCCGGCTGGGCACCGTCGACCTCGACGCCCCGCCGGAGATCCTCGCCGGAGAGATCGCCCAGATGCGGATCTTCGCCGGCTACGCGGGATGGACCGCGGGGCAGCTGGAGGCCGAGATCGGCGAGGGCGCCTGGTACGTGGTGGACGCCGAGCCCGGCGACACCTTCCACGACGATCCCGAGTCCCTGTGGCGCGCGGTGCTCCGCCGCCAGCGCGGCGAGCTCGCCTACGTGGCGACCTGCCCCGACGACCCCTCGATGAACTGACCCCGCGACGCGTCAGCGTCGCCGTCAGCACCGCCCATCACCGCAGCCGGTCCCATCCTGGGCGCAGGGATCGTTCGGCCAGGGCGAGGATCTGCTCCAGGCGTTCGCCGAAGGCGGGCAGGTCCTGGGCGCTCTGGGGGTGGCAGGACTCGAACCCCACCCGGGCCACGGCGGTGAACAGGGAGACGGCGAAGTGGGGCAGGAGGTCGTCGGGGGAGGTGCCCTCGCGCCGGGCGACCTCGGCGATCAGCCGCTGCTCGTTCTCCATCATCCGGCGGACGCTCCCGGCGAAGAGCGCGGGGGTGCTCTCGACCAGCTCGCGAGCCTTGAGGAACCTCCTGGTCTCGGCCAGGTCCCCCTCCTGCAGTTCGGTGACGACCGCGCGCATGGCGTTGCTGAGCGCGACGAAGGGCGGTTCCTCGGCGGGACGGGCCGCCAGTTCCCTAAGCAGCACCTCCTGCCCGTCGACGGGGAGGGAGAGCGCGACGTCGTCCTTGGTGGCGAAGTAGCGGAAGAACGTGCGGGGTGAGACGTCCGCGGCGGCCGCGATCTGGTCGACGGTGGTGGCCTCGTAACCCTGGACGGCGAACAGGTCGAGGGCGGCGTCGATCAGCGCCAGGCGTGTCCTCTGTTTTTTGCGCTCCCGCAGGCCGGGCTGACTCATGGTCGTCACCTCCTCGCAACATAGGATTCACAGTCTGCCACAAGTCATGGACTGCCTCATAAAACGATTTGTCATCTGTCACCGTCTGACATAAATTACCCGAGCTGACGTCCCAAGGTGGGACGTATCGGACCAACGAGGGGGACCCTTCCATGGCACATCCCAAGACGGTGGCGGCATCGCCGCCGGCCGGACCGGGCGCATCGTCAAGGCAGGGTCATCCTTGGCTCACGCTGCTGGCGGTCTCGCTCGGCGTGATGATGGTGATGCTCGACGGCACCGTCGTCGCCATCGCCAACCCGGCGATCGGTGCGGACCTCAAGGCGTCCCTGTCCGACCTGCAGTGGGTGACCAGCGGCTACCTCCTGGCGCTCGCGGTCTTCCTGATCACCGCCGGCAAGCTCGGCGACCTGTTCGGCCACAAGCGGATCTTCATGATCGGCATCGCCGGGTTCGCGCTCACCTCGCTCGCGATCGGCCTGAGCGACTCCATCGGCATGCTGGTCGCCTTCCGCGTGCTCCAGGGCCTGTTCGGCGCCCTGCTCCAGCCCGCCGCCCTCGCCCTGCTCCGCGCCGCCTTCCCGGCCGAGAAGCTCAACATGGCGATCGGCGTCTGGGGTGCCACGATCGGCCTGTCCAGCGCGGCCGGCCCCATCGTCGGCGGCCTGCTGGTGGGGGACGACAACAACTGGCAGTCGGTGTTCTTCATCAACGTCCCGGTCGGCATCGTCGCGCTGATCGTCGGCATGCTCGTCGTCAAGGAGAGCAGGGCCGAGTCCCTGTCCAAGGTCGACTGGCTCGGCGTGGTGCTGCTCTCCGGCGCCATGTTCTGCCTGATCTGGGCGATCATCAAGGCCCCCGAGTACGGCTGGGGCGACACCAAGACGCTCGCCTTCATCGCCGGGGCCGTGGCGCTCGGCGCGGTGTTCGTCTGGTGGCAGGGCAGGGCCGCCGAGCCGCTGGTCCCGCTCAGCCTGTTCAGCAACCTGTCGGTCTCGATCGGCACCGTGCTGATGGTGCTCATGGCGTTCTCGATGTTCGGCGCCATGTTCTTCCTCACCTTCTACTTCCAGGGCGTGCACGGCCTGAAGCCGCTGGACGCCGGCATCCGCATGCTCCCGATGAGCGCGGGCATGATCGTCGCCTCGCCGCTGGCGGGCGTGGCGATCAGCAAGCTCGGCCCGAAGATCCCGATCGCGGTGGGCATGCTGATCACCGCCACGGCGATGTTCCTGCTGTCCCGGCTGGGCCTGGAGGACGGCTACGTGGCCAGCGCGATCCCGTTCGTGCTGCTCGCCTTCGGCCTCTCCCCGGTCATGGTCGGCGCCACCGAGATCATCGTGGGCAACGCCCCCGAGGAGCTCAGCGGTGTCGCCGGCGGCATGCAGCAGTCGGCGATGCAGGTCGGCGGGTCGCTGGGCACCGCGGTGCTCGGCGCGATCGTCGCCGGCAAGGTGGGCGAGGTGCTCCCCGGCTACTGGAGCGCGGCCAAGCTCCCGGCGCTGCCTCCGGAGCAGATGGCGGGCATGGCGCAGGCCGCGTCCTTCGCCGAGGCTCCCGTCCAGCCCGGCACGCCCGAGGCGGTGGCCCAGGCGATCACCGGTGTGGTGAACTCCTCCTTCCTCGACGGCATGCAGCTCGGCTTCCAGGTCAGCACCGGCGTCGCGGTCCTCGCCGCGCTGCTCGCGCTGGTCGTCAAGGCGGGCCGCAAGACCGAGGGCGCCCCCGTCCACATGGGCTGACCTTCCGCCGCCTTCCGGTACGGCTCCCGCCCGGTACGGCTCCCGCCGCCCGGCGGGAGCCGTACTCATGCCCGGGGGCCCGTGCCGGTGAGAGGCCCGCGGCGGCGCGAGCATAAAATCGACAGAGTGAGCACGAAGATCCTTCCTGAGAGCGACGTACGGCCGGACCTGTCGCACGGCGACGGCGACCACGAGCGGTTCGCCCACTACGTCGAGAAGAACAAGATCATGGAGAGTGCGCTCAGCGGCATCCCGGTGCGCGCGCTCTGCGGCAAGGTCTGGGTGCCGAACCGCGACCCGCAGAAGTTCCCGGTCTGCCCCGAGTGCAAGGAGATCTACGAAGGGCTCCCCAAGGGAGAAGACAGCAACAACGAGTGAGTGTTGCTCACGGGTGATCGCCGCCGATGAGGCTACGGTCGGGATGTCACTGAAAAGTGGCATCCGGCCAGGTCAGATGGCTTATCGGGGGAGTCATGGTTTCGCGTGCGATCGCCGTTGTCTCGGCATGCCTGTTTGCCGTGGGCGCCGCGCCCGCCGGTCCGGCCACCGCGCCTGACACGCCCCCGAGGGCTTCCGCGGCAGTGGCGGCCTCCGGGCTCGGATCGCCCGCCGTGCGCACGGCCCTTCCCGCGACCGGTACGGGCGAGTGCGTGATCTCCGCGCGGGCCGCGACGCCGGGGCGGGGACCCGAGCCCCACGCCCCCGGCCGCGAGCAGGTCGCCGAGATGATCGCCGACCTGGACGCCCGCCGGTCGGCGCTGCGCCGGAACACTCCGGTCCCGCTCACCGTCCCGACCTGGGTGCACGTGATCACCGACGGTCTCCAGGGCGCCCCGGACAGCGCGGTGCACGCGCAGATGACCGTTCTCAACCAGGCCTACGGCGGCCGGCTCGGCGGGGTCGACACCGGCATCCGGTTCCGGCTCGCCGGCCTGACCCGGACCGAGAATCCCCGGTGGTTCCACGACCCGCTCTCCCACGAGCGGGAGATGAAGCAGATGCGCAGGGGCGGCGCCGAGACGCTCAACCTCTACATCGCGCAACTCGGCCGGCTGGTGCTCGGCTACTCCACCTACCCGCACTGGTACGACGACGAGCCCCGGCTCGACGGCGTGGTCGTCGACTGGCGCAGCCTGCCCGGCGGCGCCCTGCGCGACTTCGACCTGGGCTACACCGGAGTCCACGAGATCGGCCACTGGCTGGGGCTGCTGCACACCTTCGAGAACGGCTGCCGGGCGCCGGGGGACGCGATCGCCGACACGCCGCCCGAGGCCCACCCCACGGTGGGCTGCCCGGCCGGCAAGGACACCTGCCCGGGGAACGGCCCGGACCCGATCCACAACTTCATGGACTACTCCCACGACGCCTGCATGTCCGAGTTCACCGGCGGTCAGGCGCTCCGGATGCAGGAGTCGTGGGTCGCGTACCGGGAGAACAGGACGGACATTACCCTTGATGGGTGACAGCACCGAAGACAGTTGACGCTCCATACGAACCGCCCCGGATCTTCGGTCCGAGCTACCGCACGGCCTCGCTCGGCATCCTGCTCGTCGTCACGCTGATCGCCTTCGAGGGCATGTCCATCGGCGCGGTCATGCCCGCGGCCTCCGCGGATCTCAACGCGCTCAACCTGTACGGCATGAGCTTCTCGGCGTTCCTGATCGCCGGGCTGTTCGCGAACGTGGCCGCCGGGCTCTGGTCCGACCGCCGGGGGCACGCGGTTCCGTTCCTGCTCGGCGTGGCCCTGTTCGTGGTGGGCATGGTCCTGGCGGGCGCGGCCTGGTCCAAGGAGGTCTTCATCGTCGCCCGCGCCGTACAGGGGCTGGGCGGAGGGTTCGCCGTCGTCGCGATCTACGTCATGATCGCCCGGGTCTACGCCCCCGAGGCCCGGCCCAAGATCTTCGCTGCGCTCTCGACGGCCTGGGTGCTCCCCGCGCTGGTCGGTCCCGGCGTCGGCGGGCTCATCGCCGAGACGGTCGGCTGGCGCTGGGTCTTCTACGGGATCGTCCCGCTGGTGATCCCCGCCCTGGTGATGCTGCTGCCCGCGCTGCGCGGAGGCGGAAGCGAGGTCTCCGCGGGCGGCACCGGGCCCCGGTCCAGGCCGCTGCCGATGACTCTGGCGGCGCTGGCGACGGCCGTCGGCGCCGGGGCGCTGCTGTACGGGGCGGACCGGTTGCACACCGATCCGGTGCCGGGCGGGATCGTGACCGCCGTGGGACTGGCCGCTCTGGCCGCCGCACTGCCCCGGCTGCTGCCGCCGAAGGCGCTCAGGTTCGGTCAGGGCCTGCCCACCACGATCATGATGCGCGGGGTGTTGTCCGCGGCCTTCTTCGGGGTCAACGCCTTCATCCCGCTGGTGCTCCAGAAGGAACTCGGCTTCTCTCTCACCGAGGCCGGAGTCGCGCTCACCATCGGCGCCCTGGGCTGGAGCAGCGGTTCCCACCTTCAGGCGCGCCGTGAATGGGACCGTCCCCGGCTGGTGCGGTTCGGCGCCTTCGCGGTCACCGCGGGCATCCTGCTGACCCCGCTCGCGCTGATCCCCGGGCTGACCGGCTGGATCATGGCCTTCGCCTGGATGCTCGCCGGCCTGGGCATGGGCGTCAGCATGTCCAGTGTCAGCATCACCACCATGCGCCAGTCGCCCGACGCCGAGCAGGGCGCGAACTCCGCGGCCATCCAGGTCGTCGACACCCTGGGCAGCTCGCTGACCATCGGTTTCGGCGGCGTGCTGGTCAACCTGATCGGTCACGACGACATCGCCACCGGCTACACCGCGATCGTCGCCATGACGGCCGTCGTCGGGGCGCTCGGGGTGGCCGTCGCCGGCCGCATGCGCGACGCCTCCTGATCCTCCCCATACCGGTGATCGGCTATGGCCGGATCCACGCTCGCGGGGCATGGTAGGACGGGAGGGCCGTGACCGCCGGGAGGAGGATCCGTGGACGAACCGCCTCGCCGGACGCGGCCGCCGCAGGAGCCTCCGGGCCGGGCGCGGCCGTCCCGGGAGGCGGGATGGAGCTCCGCACTGCCCGGCCGTGCGTGGCCGCCCGAGGCGTCCGGCGAGGACGACCTGCCGCCCTCGGCCCGCTGGTACGGCACGCCCGCCATGCCGCCCCGGCGCCGGATCCCGCGCCGGCTGCGCCGCCCCCTGCTCGGCCTGCTCGCCCTGACGGTCTGCGTCGCGGTGGCCGCCGGCGCCACCGCCCTGGTGCTACGGATCGTGTCCTCTCCCGATCCCTCCTCCGGCCGGGTGACCGACCGGGCCGCGGGCGTCGGCTACCCGCTGCCCGCCGGGTGGCGGCAGGGCGCGGTGCCGCCGGTCACCGGGTTCACCTCGGTGGCCGGCGACGGCGCGGCGGTGACGGTGATGGTCGGGCCGGGGGAGCCGGCCGCCGACCCGCGCGCGGCCACGGCCGAGCTCGCCGACCTGTACGGCAGGCTGCTGCTCCACGGCGACGAGGTGGAGGTCGACGACGACCGGCCGATCAGCGCCGGCGGGTGGACCGGGCACAGCCGCACCCTCAGGGCGGAGTACCGCGACGTGGTGAACGGCCCGGCGCATCTGCGTGTGGTCTTCCTCACCGGGCCCGGCGGGTCTCCGGTGGTCGTGGTCGCGGTGGCCAAGCCCGGCGGCCCCCGCACGCACGCCGGGATCGAGGAGGTGATCGCCGGGATCCGCAGGGCGTGACGGAACGGCGGTGCCGCGGAAGCAGACGGGCGGGCGCGGCCGTACCGGGCCGGAGGACCATGACGCGAGGAGAGGTCCTCGGCGGCGATCTCGGGCGATCGGCACGTGTTGTCGGCGGCGGCGATTAGTCTGGGGAAATTGTGAGTGAGCGAAGCGAGCGAGCCATCAGAAACAGCGGTGCTGCGAACGTCCCGACGGGCCTGCGGGTGAGGAGAGGCGCATGAGCACCTTCGCCGCCTCCCATCTGTCCCCCTCCTACCCCGACCGCGCCGCCTGGGGGACCGCGCCGAAGCTGCGCGCATGGCAGCAGGAGGCCTTCGACCTCTACAGCAGGCGCGAGCCGCGCGACTTCCTGGCGGTCGCCACGCCGGGCGCGGGCAAGACGACCTTCGCGCTGCGCATCGCCGGCGACCTGCTCTCCCGGGGGATCATCCGGGCGATCACGATCGTCACTCCCACCGAGCACCTCAAGCAGCAGTGGGCCGACGCGGCCGGCAGAGTCGGCATCGCGATCGACCCCGAGTTCAAGAACAGCCAGGGCGCGACCTCCCGCGACTACACCGGGGTGGCGGTGACCTACGCCCAGGTCTCGATGCACCCGGCGCTGCACCGCGCCCGCACCGAGGCGCGCAAGACGTTGGTGATCTTCGACGAGATCCACCACGCGGGCGACGCCAAGTCCTGGGGCGACGGCGTGCGCGAGGCCTTCGAGCCCGCCGCGCGACGCCTGGCGCTGACCGGCACCCCCTTCCGGTCCGACATCAACCCCATCCCGTTCGTGACCTACGCCGAGGACGGCGAGGGCGTGCGGCGCAGCGTCTCCGACTACTCCTACGGGTACGGCCCGGCGCTCGCCGACGGCGTCGTCCGGCCGGTCATCTTCCTCGCCTACGCCGGTGAGATGCGCTGGCGGACGCGGGCGGGCGACGAGATCGCCGCCACGCTCGGCACCCCGCTCACCAAGGACCAGCTCGGCCAGGCGTGGAAGGCCGCGCTCGACCCCAAGGGCGACTGGATCCGGCAGGTGCTGCACGCGGCCGACCGGCGCCTGACCGAGGTCCGCAGGGGCGTGCCCGACGCCGGCGGGCTGGTGATCGCCACCGACCACGAGACGGCCCGCGCCTACGCCCGGCACATCCGCACGATCACCGGTCAGGGCGCGACGGTCGTGCTCTCGGACGACCCCGAGGCCTCCAAGAAGATCAAGCAGTTCTCGGCGTCGCAGGAACGCTGGCTGGTCGCGGTCCGGATGGTCTCCGAGGGCGTCGACATCCCGCGCCTGGCCGTCGGGGTCTACGCCACGAGCACCTCGACCCCGCTGTTCTTCGCCCAGGCCGTCGGCCGCTTCGTCCGGGCCCGCAAGCGCGGCGAGACCGCCTCGGTCTTCCTTCCCTCGGTGCCGACCCTGATGGGCCTGGCCGGGGAGATGGAGGCCGAGCGCGACCACGTGCTCGACCGGAAGCCGCCCGAGGAGGGGCTCGACGACTTCCTCGTCGAGGACGCCAACCGGAAGAAGGACAACCCCGACGTCGTCGGCGACGAGCTGCCGTTCGAGACCCTGGAGGCGGTCGCCACCTTCGACCGGGTGCTCTTCGACGGAGGCGAGTTCGGCGCCGCCGCCGAGCCGGGCTCCCCGGAGGAGGAGGACTTCCTCGGCCTGCCGGGCCTGCTCGAACCCGACCAGGTCCGGACCCTGCTGAGCAAGCGCCAGTCCGACCAGCTCAAGGCCAAGCGGAGCAAGCCGGAGCCGAAGGAGCCCCAGATCGCCCCGCACGAGCTGATCGCCAATCTCCGGAAGGAGCTCAACGGCCTGGTCGGCGCATGGAACCACCGCACCGGCCAGCCCCACGGCGTCATCCACGCCGAGCTCCGCCGCGCCTGCGGCGGACCCGCCATCGCCCAGGCCACCGCGGAGCAGGTGCAGGAGCGGATCGACAGGATCCGCCAGTGGGCCACCCAGCGTTCCCGGTAGCCGGGCGGCGGGGGGAGACCCCGGGGCCGGGCGCCCCGGGAGCGTCCGGGCCGGTGCGGATCAGCGCAGGGCGATGGGGCGGCCGGTGCGGCCGTCGACCGCGGTGAGCTCGCTCCTGCCCGGCAGCGGCGGGACGAGCCGGAGCTCGGCCGAGGCCGTCCCGTCGGCCACGGTCACCGGAAGCGTGTGGGACCCGGCCGGCGGGGGCCCCGCCGCCCGCTCGTGCAGCCACAGCTTGATCCTGTGATTCCTGTGGCGGAGGACGACGATCGCGGTGCCGCACTCGTCCGCCGCCGCCGTCCAGGAGAGCCGTACGGCGCGCAGCTCGTTCTTCCGCCTGGTCAGCTTCACCCGCTCGGGAACGGGCGGCAGGGCCGAGCAGGCGGGCCCTCCCGGCACGCCGGGTGCGGGCTGGGCCGCCGGACGGGCGGGCGGGGCCGGGGGCGCGGCTCCCGGGGCGAGCCAGAGCGTGGCGGCCTCCAGCCCGGCGAGCGCGAGAATGCCACCCATCCGGGCCGGGCCGCGGCCGCGGACGAGCAGCCAGAGGCCCAACGGGGCCAGGAACAGCCACAGGACGCCGAGCAGGAGCATACGAGGTCACCACCGTGAGGTTGAGGGTCGCGACTCTCCGTCATACTCCTGTTCCAGCGGGTGGTGACCGTGTTTGCCCCTTCATTGTCGTGGAGTGATCGTCCGGATACCCGGCACGGCCGGATCCCGCGGCGTGATCCCGGCGACAGGGCTTCCGGTCCGCGGGCGGGAGGGCCGGCCGGATCGACGCGGGGCGGATCGGCGCCTACGAGCGGCGGGAGTTTCCGGGGAGGCTCTCGAATCGTCCTGTCAGGAGCTCTGGGCGACCACCGGGGCGCCGCTCAGGAGGACTCCGGCGGAGTCGAGCTCGGCGATGGCCGCCTCGGTGGTCCCGCGGGAGACCCCGGCGGTCAGGTCCAGCAGCACGTGGACGGCCAGGCCGTTCTCGACCGCGTCCAGGGCGGTGGCCCGCACGCAGTGGTCGGTGGCGATGCCCACGACGTCCACCGCGTGCACGTGGCGCTCGGCGAGCCAGTCCGCCAGGCGCGCGCCGTCGGCGGAGACCCCTTCGAAACCGCTGTAGGCGGCCGAGTGGGCGCCCTTGCTGAACACCTCCTCGACGCGTGCGGTGTCGAAGGCGGGGTGGAAGTCCGCACCCGGGGTCCCGGCCACGCAGTGCGGAGGCCAGGAGAGCACGAAGTCGGGCTCGGCGGCGAAGTGGTCGCCCGGGTCGACGTGGAAGTCGCGGGTGGCCACGACGTGGTCGTACGCATGGGAGGCGGTGTGCCGCGAGATGGCGTCGGCCACCCGGGCGCCGCCGCCCACCGCGAGGCTGCCGCCTTCGCAGAAGTCGTTCTGGACATCGACGATGATCAGAGCGGTTGCCATGAGGCTAGTCAAACACGGTCGGCAGCGCCACGTCGCCCCGGGAGAGCTGGTGGGCCGTGGCAGGGAGTTCCGCGAAGGTGCGGCGGTGCCGGGCGCGGGCGTCCTCCAGGCTCTCCCGTCCCACGATCTCGCCGTCGCGGACCAGCTCTGCCTGGAGGGGGCGGGCGCCGGCGGGCCGGTCCCCGGAGGTCACCACCAGCTCGGCGACGGCCGTGCCGGTCTCGTCGAGCTCACGGAAGGCGTCCTTGCGCCCGCCCCGGCTCGGCTTGCCGACCGACTTCTTGGCCACCGGGCGCATCACGCCGGCGGCGTCCTCGCGGGCGACGAGCTTGTAGACGAGGGCGGCCGTGGGCGAGCCGGAACCGGTGACCAGGGAGGTCCCGACGCCGTAGCCGTCCACCGGGGCGGCGGCCAGCGCCGCGATGGCGTGCTCGTCGAGGTCGCTGGTGACCAGGATGCGCGTGCGGTGCGCGCCCAGCGCGTCGAGCTGCGCACGCACCTCACGGGCGGCCTCGGCGAGGTCGCCGGAGTCGAGCCGGACGGCGCCCAGCTCCGGCCCGGCCAGCTCCACCGCGGTCCGTACGGCCTGCGCCACGTCGTAGGTGTCCACCAGGAGGGTGGTACCCGTGCCGAGCGAGGCGAGCTGCGCGCCGAAGGCCTGCTCCTCGGAGTCGTGCAGCAGGGTGAACGCGTGGGCCGCCGTCCCCGCGGTCGGCACGCCGTGCACGCGGCCGGCCATCAGGTTCGAGGTGGCGGCGAACCCGCACAGGTAGGCCGCACGGGCGGCGGCCACCGCGGACATCTCGTGGGTGCGCCGCGAGCCCATCTCGATGATGGGCCGCCCTCCGGCGGCGTAGACCATCCGGGAGGCGGCGCCCGCGATCGCGCAGTCGTGGTTGAGGATCGACAGGATCAGCGTCTCCAGCAGCACGGCCTCGGCGAAGGTGCCCTCCACGGTCATGATGGGGGAGCCGGGGAAGTAGCACTCGCCCTCGCGGTAGCCGTACACCCGGCCGGAGAAGCGGTAACCGGCGAGGAAGTCCAGGGTCGGGGCGTCCACCACCCGGTTGTCCCGCAGGAAGGCGAGCTCGTCCTCGCCGAACCGGAAGTGCTCCAGCGCCTCCAGCACCCGGCCGGTGCCGGCGACCACCCCGTAACGCCGCGCTCCGGGCAGCCGCCGGGCGAACACCTCGAAAACGGCGCCCCGCGAGGCGGCGCCGCTGCGCAGCGCCGCCTGCAGCATCGTCAGCTCATAGTGATCCGTCAGCAACGCAGTGCTCATGGTCGTCGTCACGACTCGAAGACTAGGCCCGGAGTAAGGCAGACTGGGGAATGTGGGTAGCACTGCTCCGATGGAGGTCGAACGCCCGTCGATGGACGTCCGGCCCGATCTGCCGTGGCTGACCATCGTCTGGAACGACCCGGTCAACCTGATGTCGTATGTGACGTACGTCTTCCAGTCCGTCTTCGGCTATTCCAAGGAGAAGGCGGAGAAGCTGATGCTCGACGTGCACCACAAGGGCAAGGCCGTGGTCTCCAGCGGCACGCGTGAGGAGATGGAGCGCGACGTGCAGATCATGCACTCCTACGGTCTGTGGGCCACCGTGCAGAAGGAGTCGTGAATCACCGATGAGCAGCGGGTTCACTGCGGGACCCGGGGGTGTGGTGATCGCCGACTTCGACGCCGCGGAGGTCACGGTCCTGCGCTCGCTGATGGCGCAGATCCTCGACCTGATCGAGCCGGGATCGACCGGTGACGATCCGCTGGAGCGCGCGCTCGGCATCGGCCCGTCCGAGCGGCCCACCGATCCGGTGCTGGCCCGCCTGTTCCCCTCGGCCTACGAGGACGACGAGTCGTCGGCCGAGTTCCGCCGCTACACCGAGGCGACCCTGCGCGACGCCAAGCGGACCGACGCGCAGACCATGCTCGACAGCGCCGCGCCCGGCCGGGTGGAGCTCACCGGGGAGCAGGCGCAGGCGTGGGTCCGGGCGCTGAACGACGTGCGGCTCGCGCTCGGCACCCGGCTGGAGGTGACCGAGGAGACCCACGAGGAGCTCACGGCGATGTCGGAGGAGGATCCCCGCTATCCGGCGTATCTCACCTACGACTGGCTCACCTACCTCCAGGACAGCCTGGTCCGCGCCCTTTGGTAACTTCCAGGCATGCTCACGATCTCGCAGGAACTGGTTGACCAGATCATCGCGCACGCCCGGGCCGACCACCCGGACGAGGCCTGCGGGGTGATCGCGGGTCCCGCGGGTTCCGACACTCCTGTCCGGTTCGTCCCGATGGAGAACGCCGAGCGGTCGCCCACGTTCTACCGTTTCGACTCCATGGAGCAGCTGCGGGTCTGGCGTGAGATGGACGACCGCGACGAGGAGCCGGTGGTCATCTACCACTCCCACACCGCGACCGAGGCCTACCCCTCGCGCACCGACATCAGCTACGCCTCCGAGCCGAACGCCCACTACGTGCTGGTCTCCACGCGTGAGGAACTGGCGGAGAGCGTGGAGCTGCGGTCCTACCGCATCGTCGACGGGGTGGTGACCGAGGAGGAGGTCAAGATCCTCCCGGAGTGACGTCCGCCACGTGATACGGCCGTAAGGGACAACGACCGCTTTGGGTAAACTGACTGCCATGCCGACCTCCGACCCGACCCTCGAGGACGTCGTGTGCGCGCGTCCCGGCGTCCGGGTCCGGCATGCCGGTCTCGCCCCCGTGCAGAACTTCCTGTTCGGGCACACGCCGTTCTCCGTCGTCTACGACTGTCGCTGACCCGCAGTCCTGGAATCCCCCCTCGCCCGCCGGTGTTCTGATCCGGTGGGCGTCCCCCGACGACACAAGGAGACTGACTCGCGATGGCCATCGAGGTTCGCATTCCGACCATCCTGCGCACGTACACCGACGGCGCCAAGGCCGTGGACGCCAAGGGCGCCACGCTGGAGGAGCTGATCGGTGACCTGGAGGCCCGCCACCCCGGTCTGCAGGAGCGCCTGATCGACCAGGGGGCGCTGCGCCGCTTCGTGAACGTCTACCTGAACGACGAGGACGTGCGCTTCCTCGGCGGGCTGGAGACCCCGGTGGCCGACGGCGACACCGTCACCGTCCTGCCGGCGGTCGCCGGCGGCTCGCGCTGACACGGAGCGGAAGCCACCCCTCATGCGTTTCGAATCGCTGATCGACTCGGTCGGCCGTACCCCCCTGGTCGGGCTGCCCCGCCTGTCGCCCTCGGAGGACGTGCGGATCTGGGCCAAGCTCGAGGACCGCAACCCGACCGGCTCGATCAAGGACCGTCCCGCCCTGTGGATGATCGAGCAGGCCGAGAAGGACGGGCTGCTGCGGCCCGGTTGCACGATCCTGGAGCCCACCAGCGGCAACACCGGCATCTCGCTGGCGATGTCCGCCCGGCTCAAGGGCTACAAGCTGATCTGCGTGATGCCGGAGAACACCTCCGAGGAGCGCCGCCAGCTGCTTCGCATGTGGGGAGCGGAGATCATCTCCTCCCCGGCGGCCGGCGGGTCCAACGAGGCGGTCCGGGTCGCCAAGGGACTGGCCGCGGAGAACCCCTCGTGGGTGATGCTCTACCAGTACGGCAACCCGGCCAACTGGCGCTCCCACTACGAGACGACGGGCCCGGAGATCCTGGCGGACCTGCCGTCGGTCACCCACTTCGTCGCCGGGCTCGGCACCACCGGCACCCTGATGGGCGTCGGCCGGTTCCTGCGCGAGCACGTCCCCGGCGTCAGCATCGTCGCGGCCGAGCCGCGCTACGGCGAGCTGGTGTACGGCCTGCGCAACGTGGACGAGGGCTTCATCCCCGAGCTCTACGACGCCGACGTGCTGACGACCCGTTTCTCCGTCTCCTCGGGCGACGCCCTGCGCAGGACACGGGAGCTGCTGGCCGCCGAGGGCATCTTCGCGGGTGTCTCCACCGGGGCCGCCCTGCACGCCGCCCTGGGCATGGCCGCCAAGGCGGTCAAGGCCGGGGAGCGGGCCGACATCGTGTTCGTGGTGGCGGACGGCGGCTGGAAGTACCTGTCCACCGGGGCCTACGAGGGCACCCTGGACGAGGCCGAGGAGCGGCTGGAAGGCCAGCTCTGGGCCTGACCGCTCTGTGACCGGTCCCCCCGCCCGGTGGCTTCGTCCCGGCCGGGCGGGGGAAGCGGCAGCCGCCGCAGGACGATGGGTCGACTACGGTGACCGGCTATGAGAATCCTCATCGTCGGTGGCAGCGGCTTTCTCGGCGCAGAGCTCGTCCGGCAATGCCTGGCGGGAGGGCATGAGGTCGCCGCGACCTATCTGACCCGCCCGGGCGAGGCCGCGGGCATCACATGGTCGCCGCTCGACGTGCGTCGGCAAGAGGATGTCAGCTCGTTGGTCACCGCGCTCCGCCCGGAGGCGGTCATCAATGCCGCGTACCGTCAGGCCGATTGGACGACCACGGCGGTCGGCGCCGCGAACGTGGCTCTGGCCGCCTCGTCGGCGGGTGGGCGTCTGGTCCATGTGTCGAGCGACGCGGTTTTCTCCGGCGCCGCCGTTCGCTACGACGAGACATGCGTCCCGGATCCGATCACGCCGTACGGCGCGGCGAAGGCGGCCGCCGAGACGGCGGTGCACGCGCTCGTGCCGACCGCGGTGATAGCCCGGACATCGCTCATCGTCGGCGACGGGGATTCCCCGCACGAGGCCCTGGTGCATTCACTGGCCGCTCCCGGATCGAGAGGCGCGCTGTTCACGGACGACGTGCGGTGCCCCGTCCACGTCGCCGATCTCGCTGCGGCACTCCTGGAACTCGCCGCGTCCGAGTATTCCGGCATCCACCACGTCGCAGGAGCCGATGCCGTGAGCCGATACGAGCTCGGGCTGCTCATCGCCCGGCGCGACGGTCTCGACGCCGGACTCCTGCCTTCCGGCCGGCGAGTGGACACCGGTGTGCCCGGCCCGCTGGATGTGCGCCTGGAATGCGCCATGACCCGGCAGCGCCTGCGGACGCAACTGCGGGGCGCGCGGCAGTTTCTGAGGTGACGCCCGAGCCGTGGACCGGCACTGCGATACCGGGCCCGGGTGAGTCGGCTCCGGTGACGGAAGGGCGGGCGTACCGGATGGTACGCCCGCCCTTCTCTCATATGGCCGCCTCGGTGCGGACCGTCAGTTGAACAGGACCCTCAGGGAGAAGTCGGCGTCGCCGCCGTTCTGGGAGCCGCTGATGCCGACGGCGCGCAGGACCTGGGCGTTGGCCTTCTCGTCGCCCTGCATGCTGCCGAGGTAGAGCTTCTCGATCTTGTCGAGGTCGACGTAGGCGGCGAAGGTCGCCTCGCCGGCGTTGGGGATGGCGAGCTGGAAGCTCTCGCTGTCGGCCAGGGTGCCCTCCTTGGCGAGTTCGGCCGCGTACTCCTGGGAGCTGGCCAGGACGAGGACGCCGTCACCGGGCACCTTGGCGATCTGCGGCACGGCGGTGCCGGAGTCGGCGAGGAACCTCTCGATCTTGCTGACGACCTCCTGGGCCTTGGCCGGGTCGGTGGCGATCCGCGCGCCGAACTTGGGCGCGTCGCCGTCGAGGCCGTTGGCGTCCAGGGCCAGGGTGAGGTTCGTGCCGAGCAGGGTTGCCAGGTCGGCGGGGAGCGCCAGGCCGTACCGCTGCTGGGCCTGGTCGACGAACTGCTGGAAGGACTGGTCGCCGGCGGTCTGGTTGACCGTCTTCATCAGCTCGGTCCACTGCTTGCTGATCATCTCGCCGAGACCGGAGATCGAGACCGCCGCGGCCGTGGAGGCCGGGAGCCTGCCGATCTGGGAGGGCTCGGCCTCCACGCCCAGGTCCTGCCCGCCGCGGGCGACGCCGGCGAACTCGACGTAGCTGCCGTCGAAGCGGAGCGCGGCGGCCACCCGGACGTTCTTGATCTTGGCGAGGGTGGCGGGGTCCTGCGCGGCCATCTCGGGGGCGAGCTCCGCGACCTTGCCGGCGTCCAGCCAGAGGGAGACGACACCGGTCTCGCCGAGGTCGCTCTGGTCGGAGGTGAAGTTGGCGTTCTCCGACAGCGGTGCGGCCTTGGCCGCGGCGTCGACCTGGGCCTGGGTCTGGGCGAGCAGCGCGTAGTCGTCGCGGAAGGCGATGCCGTACTTCTCCTCGCCCATCAGCTTGGCGATCCCGGCCCTGGCGGCCTCCTGGTCGGTGACCTGGACGGCGATCACGACGTCGGGCTTCTCGCTCTGCCCGCCCGCCGGCGTCACGGCCGCGCCGATGCGGGAGCCGAGCCACGGCTCGACGTCGGCGGCGAAGTCCACCTTGCTCAGGCTCTCGCTGTCCTTCTTGACCATGTCGAAGAAGGACTTGCGCGGGTCGTCGCCGGTGAAGGAGTCCTTGGTGACGGTGAACTTCTTGGCGATGTCGTACAGCGCCAGCTTCTGGTTGGCGGCCGGGTCGAGGTCGATCCGGACGTAGCCGATGGCGTTGCCGGGCAGCACGTCATGGGGCTGGGCGCCGCCGCCGCTGAGCAGGCTGACGGCGTAGACGCCGCCGCCGCCGACGAGGGCGACGACCAGCGCCGCGATCACCGCGACCAGCCAGCCCTTGCGGCTCTTGCGCGCGGGGACGGGCGGCTGGCCGGAGCCCAGGAAATCGGCGCCCTGCTGAGGGTAGGCCTGCTGGCCGTACGGCTGCTGCGGGTGGGTCTGCTGGCCGTAGTTCTGCTGGCCGTAGTTCTGCTGGCCGTAGTTCTGCTGACCGTAGGCCTGCTGGCCGTAGTTCTGCTGCGGGTAGCCGGGCTGCTGGCCCTGCTGGGGGTAGGGAGGCGGGGCCTGCTGGTACCCGCCCGCGTCCTGCTGGGGGTATCCGGGCTGACCCTGTGGGTGGCCGCCACCCTGCTGGGGGTATCCGGGCTGGCTCTGGGGGTAGCCCGGCTGGGGGTAGGCCTGGGTGTGCGGCTGGTTGTGCTGCTGCGCACCCTCGTTCCGACGGTATGCGATCGTCCTGTCGGGCTGCTGGCCCGATCCGGGGAACTGGTCGGGGGGATTGTTGGCAGGCATGCTCACTCACAAGGTGGACTTCGCGGATACGTAGAAGTTAGTGCATCTTTCTAGCGAACCGCTTGCATTGAACTAACTGCCTCTTTGCTGCGTCTAAGGGCGAATCGCTCCTTCGCGGGTCGCTGACCGGCGTCTTCGGCGTGGATCGGCCGCCGCCGTACGAGATTTCTGGCCGAGGGGAACGACGCGGCGACACCGCGTGACGCGAGTCGGCATCACCATCAGCATGGAAAGTCCTGAAAGAATCTTTAATAGATGATTCGACCGGTTTCATGGAGTGCGGGGCGTGAGAGCGGAGACGGTGCGCCGGAGGTCGGGGGGCGCGAGCCGTCCGGGATGGATAGAGTGGTCCGACTAGAATAAGATTCGGGACGGTGCCCACGGGCACGCCGGGAGTCTGGCGGCCCGGCCGTCCGGCGCCCGGTCCGCAGGGTGAGACGAGGCAGTGGACAGCAGATGACGAAGTTCGACGAGGCGACGCAGGCGATCCGGGTCGACGAGAGCACCTACGACGTGTGCCTGGACCCCGGTTACTCGATCGGCGGGCCGCTCAACGGCGGCTACCTGATGGCCGTGATCCTGCGCGCCGTCGTGGACGCCTCCCCGCACGAGCACCCCGTGACCACCAGCGCGCAGTTCCTGCGCGCCCCCCAAGCCGGACCGGCCCGGGTACGGCTGGAGCAGATCAAGACCGGCCGCACCGCGACGATGACCCGCGCCACCCTGATCCAGGGCGACACGTCCTTCATCGAGACGCTCGTCACCACCGCCACCCTCGCCGAGGTGGCCCCCGACTGGACGGACGGGCCGTCAGCCGCCATGCCGCCCGTCGAGGACTGCGTCAAGCTGCCCGACCCCAAGCCCGAGTCGAACATGACGTTCAACGCCCAGATCGACATGGCGTTCGACCCGCCCACCATCGGCTGGCTCGACGGCAACCCCACCGGCCGCCCCGAGGGCCGCGCCTACTTCCGGATGGCCGAGCCGCAGGACCCCGACCCCTACGTCCTCGCCCTGGCCGTGGACGCCCTGCCGCCCGTGGTCTTCTCCGCCGGAGCCCGCGGCTGGGCGCCGACCGTGGACCTCACCTGGCACCTGCGCGCGCTGCCGGCCCCCGGCTGGCTCACCCTGCTCGGCAGCGGCCGGATGATCAGCGACGGCTGGTTCGACGAGGAGGTCGAAGTCTGGGACTCCGCGGGCAGGCTCGTCGCCCAGTCCCGCCAGCTCGCCCGGGTCGGCCGGGGCTGACCCCGCCCGCGAGGGACTGCGACACCGGAACGCTCGTTGTGAGGATTCTTACCATGAGCGTTCCTTCCGGCTCGCCTAACCTTGGGAACCGTGTCGCAAACGAGTATCGGAATCTTCGACAGCGGTGTGGGCGGCCTCACGGTGGCCAGGGCGATCATCGATCAGTTGCCCGGCGAATCGGTCTTCTACGTGGCCGACACCGCGCGGCAGCCGTACGGGCCCAAGTCGATCGCGCAGGTCCGCGCCTACGCGCTGGAGGTGATGGACCACCTCGTCGAGCACGACGTCAAGATGCTGGTGATCGCGTGCAACAGTGCCAGCGCGGCGGTGCTGCGGGACGCCCGGGAACGTTATGACGTACCGGTCGTGGAGGTGATCCAACCGGCTGCCCGGCGAGCCGTGCGGGCCACCCGCAACGGCCGGGTCGGGGTGATCGGGACCAGGGCCACGATCGAGTCGATGGCCTATCACGACGCCTTCGCCGCCGCCCCCGACGTCACGCTGACCGGGGTGGCCGCACCCCGGCTGGTGGAGTTCGTGGAGCGCGGGGAGACGATGAGCGAGGAGCTCATCGAGACCGTCCGCGGTTACCTGGAGCCCGTCCTGACCGACGGCTGCGACACGCTCATTCTCGGCTGCACGCACTATCCGCTGCTCACCGGGGCGATCTCCTACGTGGCGGGAGACGGTGTCACCCTGGTGTCCAGTGCAGACGAGACCGCCAAGGACGTCTTCCGGATCCTGCACGACCGGGGCCTGGCCGCCGCGACCGGCACGCCCCGCCACCGGTTCCGCGCCACCGGCGACACCGACCTGTTCGCGCAGCTCGGGCGGCGCTTCCTCGGGCCGGAGATCCAGGAGGTCGAACTCGCGGCGGTGGGGGACGCCGTGAGCAACGGACACCGCCGGTGAACGCGCTCCGGCCGCGAGGGGGCGAGCCGGGGCGCAGCGCCGTACCGAACATGTGAGGGTGCATCACCCCGCACCCGAGCGCGACGCCCGGCGTCGTGACGAACAGGAGGCCGCCGTGAAATTGACGATCATCGGGTGCTCGGGGAGCTTCCCCGGCCCGGACAGCCCTTCATCCTGCTACCTGCTGGAGGCCGAGGGCTTCCGGATGCTGCTGGACTTCGGCAACGGCGCCCTGGGCGCCCTCCAGCGGCACATCGGCCTCTACGACGTGGACGCGATCTGCCTGTCCCACCTGCACGCCGACCACTGCCTGGACCTGTGCCCCTACCACGTGGTGCGCACCTACTCCCCGCACGGCCCGTTCGGCAAGATCCCGGTCTACGCCCCCGCCGACGCGCCCCGCCGCCTGGCCGCCGCCTACGGCATGCCCGAGGAGCCGGGCCTGGAGACGGCCTTCGACTTCGTGCGGCTCACGCCCGGCGTCTTCGAGGTCGGGCCGTTCGCCGTGACCGCGGCGCGGGTCAACCACCCGGTCGAGACCTTCGGCTTCCGGATCTCCCACGGCGGCCGCTCGGTGGCCTACTCCGCCGACACCGGCGAGTCCTCCGAACTGGTCAGGCTGGCGGCCGGAGCCGACGTGATGTTGTGCGAGGCCTCCTACCTCGACGAGCCGGGACTGCCCCCCAACCTGCATCTCAACGGCCGCCAGGCCGCCGAGCACGCCGCGAAGGCCGCCGTGGACTCCCTGGTGCTGACCCACCTCGTCCCCTGGTACGACCCCGACCGGATCCTCGGCGACGCCTCCCGGGGAGGTTTCGGCGGGCGCGTCGAGCTGGCACGGAGCGGGGCGGTATATGACCTAGGGTGATTCCCATGGCTCGTGCAGACGGACGTACCCCCGATCAACTCCGCCCGGTGACCATCACCCGCGGCTGGCTCGCCCACGCCGAGGGCTCGGTGCTCGTCGAGTTCGGCGGCACCAAGGTGCTCTGCGCCGCCTCCGTGCAGGACGGCGTGCCACGCTGGCGCAAGGGAAGCGGCCTGGGCTGGGTGACGGCCGAGTACGCCATGCTGCCGCGCGCCACGAACACCCGCAACGACCGCGAGTCGGTCCGCGGGAAGATCGGCGGCAGGACGCACGAGATCTCCCGCCTGATCGGCCGTTCCCTGCGGGCCTGCGTCGACTACAAACTCCTCGGCGAGAACTCGATCGTGATCGACTGCGACGTGCTCCAGGCCGACGGGGGCACCCGCACCGCCGCGATCACCGGCGCGTACGTCGCGCTGGTGGACGCGGTGCGCTGGATGCGCGAGCGCAAGATGTGCAAGGGCGACCCCCTGGTCGACTCGGTCGCGGCGGTCTCGGTCGGGATCGTCAAGTCGGTCCCGCTGCTCGACCTCTGCTACACCGAGGACGTCGCCGCCGAGACCGACATGAACGTCGTGATGACCGGCTCCGGCGAGTTCGTCGAGGTCCAGGGCACCGCCGAGGGCAAGCCGTTCAACCGGGCCGCCCTCGACCAGCTGCTCGGCCTCGGCGTCACCGGGTGCGCCGAGCTGACCCGCCTGCAGAAGGAGGCCCTGGCGTGACCGGGCACAGCGGCCTCGCGGGACCCGCGGACGCGGGACGGCCCGCCCGCCGGGCCGTCCTGGCCACGCGGAACACCGGGAAGATCGCCGAGCTCCGCCGCATCCTGGCCGACGCCTCGGTGCCGGTCGAGATCGTGGGGCTGGAGGAGTTCCCGGAGATCGGCGACGTCGCCGAGACGGAGCTGTCCTTCGCCGGGAACGCCCTGCTGAAGGCCCACGCCGTCGCCCAGGCGTCGGGCCTGCCCGCGATCGCCGACGACTCGGGCCTGTGCGTGGACGCGTTGAACGGCATGCCGGGCATCTTCTCGGCCCGCTGGTCCGGCACGCACGGCGACGACAAGGCCAACCTGGACCTGCTGCTCGCCCAGGTGTCCGACGTGCCGCAGGATCGCCGCGGCGCCCACTTCGCGTGCGCGGCGGTGCTGGCCCTGCCCTCGGGCGAGGAGCGGGTCGCCGAGGGCACGATGCACGGCGTGATCATCGACGCCCCGCGCGGGACCGGCGGGTTCGGCTACGACCCGATCTTCGTCCCGGACGGCGAGACCCGGACCACCGCCGAGATGTCCCCCGCCGAGAAGGACGCGATCAGCCACCGGGGCCGCGCCTTCCGCGCGCTGGCCTCGATTCTGGCCGACGTCCTCGGCTGACGTAATCGGCGCGTAAGAACCTCGGTGCCCCGGGGGGCGTAGCGTCGAGACCATGGAGAGCAACAGGCGCGTACCCGCCTGGGCCGCGGCGCTGGTCGGCCTGGTCGCGGGCGCGGTGGCGACAGGCGTGTCCCTGCTGGCCGCGGGAGTGGTGAAGCCCGGCGCCTTCCCGGTCCTGGCGGTCGGCGACGCGGCCGTCGACCTGTCCCCGCCCTGGCTGAAGGACTGGGCCATCCGGACCTTCGGCGAAGCCGACAAGACCGTCCTGCTCGCGGGCGTCCTGACCGTCCTGGCCGCCCTCGCCGCCGGGGTCGGCGTCCTGTCCTCCCGCGACACCCGGTACGGCCAGGCCGTCCTGGCCTGCCTCGGCGGGATCGGCCTCCTGGCCGTCCTGACCCGCCCCGGAGCGGGCCCGGCCGACGCCGTCCCGGCCCTCGCGGGCACCGCCGCCGGCATGGTGGCCCTCTCCAGGCTCATCCGCCCCAGGTTCGTCCGCCGCTCCCTCGCCTCCGGTCCCGGCTCCCCCCGCCCGTGGTTCGGCGGGGACCCGGAAACCGCGCCGGTCCCGCCGGTCATGCAGGCGGGGGAGGAGCGCTACTCCCTCGACCGGCGCGGGCTGCTGACCGGGCTGCTCGGCGGGGTGGTCGTGGCCGGGGCCACCGGGGCTGCGGGGCGGCTGCTGTCGGGGGGCACCGAGGTGGACGCGGCTCGCGCCGGACTGGCGCTCCCGACGCCTTCGACCTCCGCCAGGCCCGTCCCCGCCGGGGCCGATCTCAAGATCAGAGGGCTGTCGCCCTTCTTCACCCCCAACCGGGACTTCTACCGGGTGGACACCGCCCTCATCGTCCCCCGGGTCGACCCCCGAGAGTGGACCCTGAAGATCCACGGCATGGTCGACCGGCCCGTCGAGCTGACCTTCGCCGACCTGATGAGACGGCCCCTGGTGGAGGCGGACGTCACCCTCTGCTGCGTCTCCAACGAGGTCGGCGGGCCGTACATCGGCAACGCCCGCTGGCTCGGCGCCCGCCTGGCCGACCTGCTGCGCGAGGCCGGTGTCCAGCGGGAGGCCGACATGCTGCTGAGCACCTCCGACGACGGCTGGACCTGCGGCACCCCGGTCGACGTCGTCATGGACGGCCGGGACGCGCTGCTCGCCGTCGCGATGAACGGCGAGGCGCTGCCCGTCGACCACGGCTTCCCCGCCCGGCAGGTCGTCCCCGGGCTGTACGGCTACGTCTCGGCGACCAAATGGGTGACGGAGATCAAGCTCACCCGGTTCGACCGGGACGAGGCGTACTGGACGCCCAAGGGCTGGGCCGCCAAGGGACCGGTCAAGACGCAGTCGCGCATCGACCTCCCCAAGCCCGGAACGACCCTGCCGCCGGGCCGTACGGTCATCGCCGGCGTGGCCTGGGCCCAGCACAAGGGCGTGGACGCGGTCGAGGTGCGGATCGACGGCGGGCCGTGGCGGCAGGCCAGGCTCGCCGAGGCGCCGACGGCCGACACCTGGCGGCAGTGGGTCATCGACGACTGGGACGCCGCCCCGGGCAGGCACACCATCGAGGTACGCGCCACCGACGCCACCGGCTACACCCAGACCGCCGCCAAGGCCCCGGTCGCCCCGGACGGAGCCACCGGCTGGCACGCGGTCGAGGTCACGGTCGCCTGATCCGACCCGGGAAGACTCCTCCCCCCGATCTGGTCAACTCCGCCCCGCCGTGCAGGTGAGCGGCCTACCATCGGGCAGCGAAACGGGTGGGACAAGGGGGATTCGTATGACGCGATGGCTTCTGCCCGCGGGGGTCTACAACCCGGTCGTGACCTCGGACGGCAAGCGGTGGCGCGACTTCGAGCTGGAGACCCCGGCTCCGGTGGTCGTCGCCCCGCCCAGGGAACCCGAGCGCGAACCATGGCGGCCGCCGCCGCTGGACCGCTACCGGCCGTACGGCGTGACCGGCGGGCTCACCCCGCCGCTGCAACAGGCCCAGACGGACATCGAACGCGCCGTGCCGCCCGACGACCGGGGCCGGCCCAGGCGCTTCCCCGACCCCCGCGGCATGTGGATCCGGCTGATCAACGGGACCGGCGCCGCCGACGACCCGTTCCGGGCGGCCAACGCCCTCGACTGCGCGCTCGCCGTCCTGGCCACCTGGTACGGCGCGCCGACCGCGGCCGCGCCCCGGTACCCCGAATACGACCGCATCGGCAAACCGCTGCTCACCGGCGAGAGCGGCGGCCCGGCCCGGGCCGAACGCTGGCTCGGGCACCGCCTCCAGTACATCGGGCACGGCCGCCGCGCCTACACCCCCATCGCGCAGTTGCTGCTGGCCGGCGGGCACGGCTCGGCCGCCCTCATCGTCACCCGGTGGCCGAGCGGCGGCAGCCACGCGTGGAACGCCGTCAACTCCGGCGGCGAGGTCATCTGGATCGACGCCCAGCGGGGCCACATGGCCGTCGAACCGCCCTACGACTCCGTGACCGGCGTCTTCTGCGCGGTCATCGACAGAGACGGGAGGAGACTGTGAACCTCGAACAGGCCAGAGCCGTCGCCGAGGAATACATCAACGGCGTCCGCCCCCTCGACGACGCCCTCGAGATCGGGATATACGCCTTCAAGGAAGGCTACGTCGCCTGGCCCAAGGAACCCGAACCCGACGACCCCGCCGTCCTGCCCGACACCGTCGGCGCCGGATGCATCGTCATCGACAAGGCCACCGGCGAGATCGCCATCCGCCCCCTCCTCAACCCCGAGACCGTGGCAGAACAGTGGCCGGGGCGCCGCCCCCGATAGCGGCCGCCCCGGCAGTCCCGCCTCCGGTCAGCCGCTCGCCAGCGATCCCACGATCGAGGCGCGGGCCGCCCTGCGGGCGGGCAGCACCGCGGCCACCACGCCCGCCAGACCGGACAGCGCCACGAACGCCAGCACCTGCGCCACCGGGAGCCGGAAGATGACTCCCGTCGTCATCGTGTTCGTCGCGGCCCAGCCGAACACCACGCCCAGCGCCACACCCACCAGGGCGCCGATCACGCCCAGCACCAGCGCCTCGATCGACAACATCCCGCGCAGCTGCGGCCGGGTCAGCCCCAGCGCCCGCAGCAGCGCCGACTCCCGGGTCCGCTCGTGCACCGACAACGACAGCGTGTTCGCGATGCCCAGCAGCGAGATGAGGATCGACAGGCCCAGCAGACCCGTGATGATCATCAACATCATGTCCAGGGCCTCGTCGAACTCGCCCCGCACCTCCGTCGAGCTGGCCACCTTCGCCGTCGGGTACGGCTGCGCCGCCGCCTCGACCGCCTTGCGCGCCTTGTCCTCCGCCACGCCGTCTCTGGCGTTGGCCATGATCTGGCTGTCGCCGAGCCGGCCGAAGTATCCCTCGAACTCCCTCTCCGCGACCGTCACCGGAGGCAGCACGCTGCTCTCCGCGGAGAACGTCGCCACGACCTCGAGCCGGACCGTGCCGCTCTCCGTCGTCTTCACCGCGACCGTGCCGCCGACCTTCACCCCCAGCGTCTTGGCGACCTCGTCACTCAGGGCCACCGCACCCGGGCCCAGACCGGCGAACGAACCCGTCTCGGCCTTCGGCGCGAAACCCTCGGCAGGGGTGAAAGTGCCGACCACCTCCTCGCCGTTGTCACCGACCTTCGCCGTGGTCGCCCGCAGCGCCACCACCGAGGCCAGCTCCGGCCTGGCCCGCAGCTCCTCCGCCAGCGCCCGGGGCAGACCGGCCTCCTGGCCGCCCTGAGCCTGCACCATGTAGTCGACCGGGAACTGCTCGTCCAGCTTCGCGCCGAACGTGGCACGCGACGTCGAGGTGAGCACCGAGATCAACGTCATCAGCGTCACCCCGATGGTCAACGCCACCGTCGTGGTCGCCGCCCGCTTCGGGTTGCGCCGGGAATTGTCCACCGCCAGCCTGCCCGGCACCCCGAACAGCTTGCGGGGCAGCCACCCCGCGAACGCACTCAGCGGCCTGACCAGAACCGGCCCCAGAATCAGCACCGCCAGGAAGGTGAGAGCACCGCCGAGCATGACCACGTACAGCGCGGCCTCACCCGGATCCATGCTCACCCCGAACGCCGTCGCGCCGCCCCCGGCCAGCAGGAACAGCCCCGCGAAGACACTCCGCAGCACGCCGGTCCGGAAGGTCTGCTCCTCCACCTGCGAGCGCAGCGCCGCGATCGGCGCCACCCTCGTCGCCGCCCGCGCCGGCAGCAGCGCCGCAGCCACCGTCACCAGCACGCCCAGCACCAAGCCGACGGCGATCGTGCGCGAGGTCAGCGCCACACCACCGGAGGGCACCTCCAGCCCGGTCCGGCCCAGGACCTCCAGCGCCCCCGCACCCAGCCCCAGGCCGGCCAGCAGGCCGAGCACCGACGAGATCACGCCCACCACCGCCGACTCCAGCACGACCGAGCCGAACACCTGCCTGCGGGTGGCCCCGATGCAGCGCAGCAACGCCATCTCACGCGTCCGCTGCGCCACCAGGATGTTGAACGTGTTGTAGATCACCAGCGCCGCGACGAACATCGCGACCAGACCGAACAGCAGCAGGCCCACCATCAGCACCGTGGTGTCCGCACCGTTGGCCGCGGCCAGGTCCTCGGCGTGCCGCGCACCGGTCTTCACCTCACCCCCGGCGCCCACCGCCGCGGCGACCGACCTGCGCAGAGCCTCGGCGTCCACCCCGTCGGCGGCCACCACGTCGATCTCCTGGAAGTCCTTCTCCCCGGTCATCCTGGCCGCGGTCTCGACCGTGAAACCGACCGCCCCCGTGTACGCCAGCCCCTGGTCGACCCCGATGTCGAACAACCCGACCAGCGCGAACTCGTGCTTGGCGTTCTCCGAGTCGAGCACCGTGATCGTGTCACCCACCGCGAACTCCCGCGTTTTGGCGGTGTTCTCGTCCAGTACGGCCTCCGCCGCCCCCCGGGGCGCCCGGCCGCTGACGATCTCGGTCCGGTTCAGCCGGCCCTCCGGGATCGAGATCCCCGACGTCGGGAAGTCACCCGCGGCCTTGCCGTCCTTTCCGACCAGCGCCGCCGTACCCCGCACGATGCCCTGGGCGTCCGCCACGCCCTCGACGGCACGGATCTTCTCCAGCAGCGCCGCCCGGACGGGCGGCTGCTCGCGCCCCTCGCGCTCCGGCGGCAGCACCGCGACATCGATCTTGTCCGCCGCCGCCGCGAACTTCTGCCGGAAACCCGCCTCGATCGTGTCGGTGAGCACGAACGTGCCCGCGATGAAGCTCACCCCCAGCGTGATCGCCAGGGAGGTGAGCAGCAGCCGCACCTTGTGCGCCCGCAATCCGGCCAGAGTCGTCTTCAGCAACTCAGGCCTCCAGTCTCATCAGGGTGTCCAGCACCGACTGCGGGGTCGGCTGCGCCAGCTCGCTCACCAGCAGGCCGTCCCGAAGGAACACCACCCGGTCCGCGTACGACGCCGCCACCGGATCGTGCGTCACCATCACGATCGTCTGCCCCAGCTCCCGCACCGACGTCCGCAGGAACGACAGCACCTCGGTCCCGCTCCGCGAGTCCAGGTTCCCCGTGGGCTCGTCGGCGAAGATGACCTGCGGCTTGCTGATCAGCGCCCGGGCCACCGCCACCCGCTGCTGCTGCCCGCCCGACAGCTCCGTCGGCTTGTGCGCCAGCCGGTCCCGCAGGCCCACCGTCTCCACGACCCGGTCGAACAGCTCCTGGTCCGCCTGGCGCCCCGCGATCTCCAGCGGGAGCCGGATGTTCTGCTCCGCCGTCAGCGTCGGCAGCAGGTTGAACGCCTGGAAGATGAAACCGATCCGCTCCCGGCGCAGCAGCGTCAGCTGCTTGTCGCCGAGCCCCGTCAGCTCCACGTCACCGATGTGCACCCGCCCCGCGCTGACCGTGTCCAGTCCCGCCAGGCAGTGCATCAGCGTCGACTTGCCCGACCCCGAAGGACCCATGATCGCGGTGAAGGCCCCCGTCGAGAAAGCGACGTCCACCCCTCGGAGGGCGTGCACGGCCGCGTCACCCTGACCGTAGACCTTGGTCAGCCCTCTGGCGACCACGGCGGGCGCCACATCCCCCCGAGCGCTCCGCGCGCCGACCTCTCCGGTGATGGTCACGTCGATCTCTCCTCAGTAACGGCTGCGATCTGACGAGATAGACGCTATTGCCAGGGAAAACGCGATCCATCGGACTCACGGACGGACTTCGCCTCAACCGAACGACCGGCCCCGTACCCCCCGTGCGACCAGCGGGGGAGACCCGCCTCGTCCATTCGGACGACCCATCCGCGGCGGACGACCCGCCAGACCCGCCCAGGCACCACCACGACGACCCGCCCGACCGCCTAACCCGCCGAATGGGGAACGACCAGCCCCGACTCGTAGGCGTACACCACCACCTGCGCCCGATCCCGCAGCCCCAGCTTCGCCAGCACCCGCCCCAGATGCGTCTTCACCGTCGCCTCCGCCAAGTCCAGCCGCGCCGCCACCTCGACGTTCGACAACCCCCGTGCCACCAGCACCAGCACCTCCCGCTCCCGCGCCGTCAAGCCCGACAACGCCGACGGCTCCACCCCGCCCGGCGACGGAAGATGCACCGCGAACCGCTCCAGCAACCGCCGCGTCGTACTCGGCGCCACCACGGCATCCCCGCTGTGCACCGAACGGATCGCACTCACCAGATCCGCCGGAGGCACATCCTTCAGAAGGAAACCCGACGCCCCCGCCTTCAACGCCGCGAACGCGTAATCATCCAGATCGAACGTCGTCAGGATCAGCACCCGCGGCCCCTCCACCCCGGCACAGATCAACCGCGTCGCCTCGACCCCATCCATCACCGGCATGCGCACGTCCATCAGCACGACGTCCACTCCACCCGACCGCGCCACCTCCACCGCGGCCCGGCCGTCCGCCGCCTCCCCCACCACCTCGATGTCCGGCTGCGCCTGCAACACCATCCGGAACCCCGTCCGCAGCAACTCCTGATCGTCGACCAGCACCACCCGGATCCCCGACCGCTCCGTCATGCCGCCCGGCTCCCGCCCGGCTCTCCGACTGGCAGCCGCACCACCACCTGGAACCCACCCCCCGGACGAGGCCCCGCCTCCACCGTCCCGCCGAACATCGCCGCCCGCTCTCGCATCCCCACCAGACCATGCCCGCCGGGCCGTGACCGAGCCGCCGCTCCCCGGCCGTCATCGCACACCCGCACCACCAGCTCACGCACGCCGTACTCCATCTCCACCACCGCCCCGGAACCCGGACCGCCGTGCTTGAGCGTATTGGTCAGCGCCTCCTGAACGATCCGGTACACCGTCAGCTGCTCACCCTCCGGCAACTCCCGCACAACCCCGACCACCCGGAGCTCCACCGGCAACCCCGAAGCGCGCACCCGCTCCACCAGACCGTCCAACTGCGACAGATCCGGCTGCGGGGCGTACTCCTCCACACCCCCGTCATCGGCCCGCAACACCCCCACCATCCGCCGCATCTCCGCCAGCGCCCGCCGCCCCGTCGCCGAGATCACCCGAACCGCCTCACGCGCCTGCTCCGGGTCCTGATCGATCGCATACCCCGCACCGTCCGCCTGGACGATCATCACACTCACGTTGTGCGCCACCACATCGTGCAACTCCCGCGCGATCCGCGCGCGCTCCGCCGCCGCGGCCAGCCGCGCCTGCTGATCCCGCTCACGCTCCGCCCGCTCCGCCCGCTCCTCCAGGCCCTCCAGGTAACGGCGGCGCGTATTGGCGTAGATCCCCGAGATCCAGATCGCCACCACGAACACCGACATGCTCGCCCACGTCTCGAAGTCCGGATCCCTCGTGACCTGCCCGAACGCCAGGGCGAGCCCCAGCTCCGCCACCAGACCCGCCGCCACCGCCCAGCGCACCCCGCGGCACGACGCCACCGTGTACATCGCCACCAGCACCGACAGATTGAACGGCGTCGCCTCCACACCGAACACCCACTGGACGAAACTCGTCGCCGAGACCACCCCGAACACCGTCAGCGGCCACCGCCGGCGCCACAACAACGGCGCCACCAGCACCGCGCCCAGCACCACGTACCACCAGAACGGCAGAACCCCCGAACCGGCCCCCGGCCCGGAGGCATACGACGCCAGGACGATCAGGCAGAGCACCACGAACGGCGTCAGCCACAAGACGTCCACGATCCACGGATGGCGCCGACCCCAGTCGCGAAATCTCCCGAACACACCTCCACCATACGTATCCGCAGATCAGCGCCCTTCCCCCAAAAGGCGGAGACCCGCCTACGACCCAGGTCGCACACCGCCCGCCGCTTACGCGGCACTTACGCCCCCTACGACACCATGGTTTCCGGGAGCACCCTCCGGGGTGAGTAAAGGGAGAATGTTTGTGATGGCGGATCACAACGACGCCGGGTCGCGCGGTTCTGAGGACGCGCCGCGCGACCCGGCGGTCCGAGACGGTGACACGACCGCACTGCCGGCCACCGGCCAGAGCGGGGAGCAGCAGGGCCCCTCGGCACCCGGCCCCGCCGGGCCACGCCCGGCCGCCGGACCCTACGGGCCCTACGGCCCCGGAGGCCCCGGCTGGAGCGCCCCCGGCTGGACCGCGACGGCAGCCACGACAGCCACGGCACCTCGGCCGCCCAGGTCAGGCAGATATGCCCGCACCACCCGCGGCAAGACCTTCCAGATCATCGCCGCCGCCCTCGTCGGCGCCCTCCTGGGCGGTGGAACCGTCGCCGTCCTCGACAGGATCGGCGACCGCCACCGTGCCGGACACATCGCCGGCCGCATGGACGACCGCCCCGGCCGCATGGACGACCGCCGCGGCCCGCAGGACGGCGACCGCGCCCCCTGGCGCGAGCGCTGGAACCCCGACGGCGAGCGCGGCCACCGGGAAGGCCCCCGCATGCGGATGCCCCGCGGCGACGGCTCCCACCTGCCCCGCTTCTGCGAACCCATCGAGGGCGGCTTCAAATGCACCCTCCGCAGCCCGGAAGCCGGCCCCGCCACTCCGGCGCCCGCCCCCACCGCGCCGACGCCCTCGCCGTCCTCCTGACCTCCGCGCGGCGCTCCAGAAAGACGCGGCGCTCCAGAAAGACAGGGACAAGCCAGCGCCGTCCCCGGCGGTGGGGCCGACGTCCTCATCGCCGTCCGCCTGGGGAAATGCGGCGGTGTGTCCCTCTTCTAGGAATCTCCGTCGAAGAAGGTTGACCGCTTCACGTATCACCGCGGATCACGATGCAGATCTTCTGTGAAGACCGTGGCGTTTGACGAACAGGTCGTCCTGAGGGGAGAAAGTTGTGCTGGTGGTAATCGATTTAAGGCTTACCGTATGACTTCTCGGGATTCCGTGGGGTTGGCGGGACTCGAACCCGCGCTTTACGCCACCTAAAGACGTCGCCTCTGCCGCTGGGCTACAACCCCTATTCTTTCCTGCGGAATCCTCCGTCTGTGAATGACGGTTCGGACAGAGGCGTCGCAGGCTCTCTATTCTTTTGTCGAGCCAGTCTCCACTGATGTGGCCGACGTGCAGCGTGAGAGGTGTTCCTTCTCACACGCCCTCGATCTTACATGGACTGCAGCGGTAGGGCACGCCTGCTTCCTGAAGCGCTCGCCGGAGCACCGGGGGCCGGTCCTGGGGGAGCCCTCGGGTCGTATGCGGAGGGTTTCGGCCGGACGCAGGCGCCTCGGCGATCGCCGCTCTCGGTCGCCGGCCTGTCCCGAGAAGTGTGAGGTGCCGATCCCGAAGCGCTTCAGACGGCGGCTGGTGCGGGTGTGGTTCCCGCCCGCGATGGTGGTGCCGGGGCGGCGGAGGGTGTCGGCGATGCCGAGGGAGTCGGCCGCCGCCTCGGCCGGCATTTCCGGGGTGTACTCGTATTCGGCCGGCATGCGTCGATCGAGTTTGTCTTGCATGCCCCAAGGCCAGAGAATTCATGCGTCATTTCCTGGGGCACGCGCAGGCCGTACCAAACGGTGAAGAACTGTATTCAGTCGAGTCCCAGTTCGCGGCGGAGCCGGGCCACGTGGCCGGTGGCCTTCACGTTGTAGAGGGCCTTCTCGATTTTGCCGTCGGGGTCGATGACGAAGGTGGAGCGGAGGACGCCGACGATGGTCTTTCCGTACATCGTCTTCTCGCCGTAGGCGCCGTAGGCCTTGTGGACCTCCAGGCCGGGGTCGGACAGCAGGGGGAAAGTGAGGGCGTCGTGCTCGGCGAACTTGGCGAGTTTGGCCGGGGTGTCCTTGGAGACGCCGAGGACGGCGAAGCCGGCGGCGGTCAGGGAGGCGAGGCTGTCGCGGAAGTCGCAGGCCTGCTTGGTGCAGCCGGGGGTCATCGCGGCGGGGTAGAAGTAGAGGATGACCCGCTTGCCGCGGTAGGCGTCCAGGGAGACGACGGTGCCGTCGGCGGCGGGGAGGGCGAGGTCCGGGGCGGCGTCGCCTGGTTCGAGTTTCATGATTTTCCTCCATGGAACGGTTCTCTGGTCAACTTAGCGGCCTGTCCGAAGTGTCGTCGGCGCGCTGGACCTGACAGACTGATCAATGTCAAGGGCGATGAGAGGAGAGCCATGGCGGACACCGATCCCGCGGAGCTGGAGCGGCGGATCGAGCGTACGCGTGCGGAGTTGGCCCGGACGGTCGACGCCATCGCGGACCGGGTGAGTCCGGGCAACGTCGCGCGGCGGACCGTCGCCAGGGCGGAGTCGAACGCGAGGCAGTTCGTGGTCTCTCTGGGGGAGCGGATCAGCGATGCGGTGGGGATCGCGCCCCGGCCGGTGAAGCCGGAGGGCGAGCCGGATGATCTGTGGGCGGATGAGCGGCCGGGGCTGGCGCCGGTGCTGGTCGGCGTGGGGGCCGTGCTGGTGGTCGGGGCGGCGGTCGTGTTGTGGCGTCGCCGCCGCGGGTGAGCCGGGGCGTCAGAGGAACGTGCGGCCCTCGCCCCGGTAGGTCGGGACCTCGTCGACGACGACGTCGCCGTCGATGAGGTGGAGGGTGGCGAAGCGTTCGCTGAGTTCGCCTGCTTTGGCGTGGCGGAACCAGACGCGGTCGCCGAGGCGGAGGTCTTCGGCGGCCTGGCCGGTGAGGGGGGTCTGGACCTCGCCGGCGCCCTCGTCGGGGTGATAGCGCAGGCCGCAGGGCAGGTAGGGCTGGGGGAGCCGGTCGGGGCCGGGGGCGCCGGAGGCGACGTAGCCGCCGCCGAGGACGGTGACGACGCCGGGGGCGGGGCGGCGGACGACGGGGAGGGCGAAGAGGGCGGCGGGGTGGCCGGTGAAGCCTCGGTAGAAATCGAAGAGCCGGGGGTGGAAGAAGCCGGATCCGGCGGCGAGCTCGGTGACGGCCTTTTCGCGGGTGGTGGTGCCGATGCTGCCGGTGCCGCCGCCGTTGACGAATTCGAGGTCGGAGATCTGCCGGACGGCTTGCACGATGCGGCCTCTGCGCATGACGAGTTCGTGGCGGGAGCGGGTCTGCATCCAGCGGATGACGTGGGTGAGGGCGGGCCTGCCGGGTGGGTTGTCGCCGACGCCGGCGATCTGGGCCTCGTAGGCCATGAGTCCGACGAGGCGGAGACCGGGGCGTTTGGCGGTGTCGGCGGCGAGGTCGGCCGCCTGGTCGGCTTCGCGGATGGGGGAGCGGAGGGCGCCTGCCCGGAATTTGCCGCCGAGGGCGACATACCCGGCGTCGATGTCCAGACATATCCGGATCTCGTGGCGGTTGTGGACGTCGGCCACCGCGGACTCGATGAAGTCCAGGTGCTCGGAACGATCCACCATCACCGTGATCTCCTGCGCGGCACGGGCGTCGGCGGCCAGGGCGGCCAGCGCGGTCCGGTCGGCGGTGGGGTAGGCGACGAGCACGTCCCGCAGCCCGGTGGAGACCAGCCAGAGGGCCTCGGGCAGGGTGAAGGCCATGATCCCGGCGAACCCGTCCAGCGCGAGCACGCGTTCCAGGACGGGACGGGAGCGGATGGACTTGCTGGCGACCCTGATGGGTTTGCCGCGGGCCCGCCGTGCCATGTCGGCGGCGTTGGCGCGCAGGGCCGCGAGGTCGAGCACGGCGAAGGGGGGATCCAGGTGCGCGGTGGCCCGGTCGTAGCGCTGACGGTCGTCCATGGGGGCAGGATAACTCCGCCCGGCCGAATATGAATATTGCTCACGTTGATCGTCATCGGTAAATTCTTCCGCCGGGCCGGGCCCGGGTTCCGGCAAGCGACCGAGCCGCTTCTCTGCGGAGGGTGCCGCCGGGCACTACACCTGACCGGGTGATGACTACTCTCCAGGGGACCCTGGCGGGCGCGGGAAGCAGCACGCTGGAAGAGCGTCCCCGCTCGGTCCGCCGCAGGTCGGTACGGATGCTCCGGCCGAACCGGAGCCCCGCGGGCGTGGCGGTCGCCCTGACGGTCTCGGTGTCGCTGTCGGCGGCGGTGGGCGCGACGGTCGGCCTGCTGACGGGCTCGCCTTTCGGGCTGGTGCCGTACCAGAAGCTCGCGTCCGGAGTCGGTGCGCTGAGCTGGTCGGATCCGGACGTGGCCGTCGCCTCGGTGCTGGTGGTCGTGGCCGGCCTGCTGCTGGTGACGCTGGCGGCGGTGCCGGGACGGACCCGGCTGGTGCCGCTGGAGACCGGCGATCCGCTGACGGTGATCGGCATGACCAGAGCGGGGCTGCGCCGTACGCTGCGGGCCGCGGCCGAGTCGGTGGACGGGGTGGGGCGGGCGCGGGTGCGTCTGGGGTCCCGGAAGGTCGAGGTCGTCGTGATCACCGACGCGCAGCGGACCGGCCAGCTCCTCCGCCAGGTCGGCGCCGCGGTCGGGGACCGGCTGGCCGGCGTGGGGGCGATGTACGGCGGTGAGGTCGTGGTGCGGCTGCGCGGGCGGGGGAACTGATGAAGGTCTACCTGGGCAACCGGATCGGGCTGGCCGTCACCGGGACGGTGCTGGCGGGGGGCGGGCTGTACGCCTTCCTGCGCGGGCAGGGAGAGCTGCCCGGCCACCCGGCGGGGCAGCCGATCCTGGACCGGGGGCTTCCCGCCCGGCTGGCGGAGGACCCGTGGCCGGGGTGGGTGGTGGCGCTAGTACTTGTAGTACTGGCGCTGGTATCCGTTCGCTGGCTGCTGTGCTCCCTGGGCTGGGGGCGGTGGGGGAGCCTGAGCGGGAGCGGCACCGCGATGCTGGGCGTCGCGCTTAAAGAAGTCGAAGGACTCGGCAGGATCCGGGTCAGGGCCCTGGAGGGGGACCGGGTCAGGATCACGGTGAGCTGCGGGCCCGCCGCCGACATCGGCGCTCTGGTGGATCGGATGAACAAGGACGCCGTCGACAGGGTCCGCCGGACGCTTGGGGACGAGCAGCTGGGGGCGCTGGTCCGTCTGCACGTCCGCCGCCGCTGACGCCCGGGACGGCGCCGTCATCGGCGGCGGGACCGGCTCGTCCGACTCCGGCCGCGGCTCCCGTCCGGGACTCTCGGACCCTGCTCCGTACGGCTCCCGCCCCCACCCGGTCCCGTACGGCACGCGCGTGCCGAAGGCGAGTCCGGCGGCCAGGCAGGCCAGCGGCACGGCGGGCACCACGTAGCGGTGGTCGAAGGCCGCGATGAACATCGGCAGCGCGATCAGCGTGACGGCGGCCGCCCACGGCGCCAGCACCGCGCCGCCGAGGGCCCAGGGGGTCCGCTCCGCGGGGGAGGAGGCGTCGTCGTGGGCGCGGTGGGCGCCCGCCTCGGAGCGGGGGCCGGGGTCCTCGGACCAGAATCCGTCCCCGGAGGTCTCCCGGAGATCGGCGGAGCGCCCGCCGAAGGGGCCCTCGGCGGAGGTCCGCAGCCGGGTGAGGACGCCGATCAGGCCGATGGCGAGGATGACGCCGAGGAAGGGGCCGCGCAGGAAGCCGTGCTCCTGGTAGGCGAGCAGCCAGCCCGCGTAGGGCTCGGCGAGGTAGGGCTCGCCGGACTCCTTCTGGTAGGCGAGGGCGATCTCCTCGGCGGTGCGGCCACGGGAGGCGGTGGCGTCGGGCAGGGAGGAGGCGGTGTCGGGGAAGACGTAGGCGCTCTGGTCGCCCTCGGTCGGGTAGACCCGGCGGTTCCAGTCGAAGACGTGCGCCAGGTCGGTGAGGCCGGCGCGGAGGAAGTCCAGGGGCTGCGCCTTGATCGCCTGAATGGCGAAGTCGCCGGCGAGCGCGTCGCGCTCGGCCCAGCCGCCCCGGACCTTGCCGATGGGGGAGTCGGCGCCCCAGATGTAGACCGGGGGCGGCCGGCGCTCGCTCAGCGGCTCGGTGGGGCAGAGCGCGGCCTCCGGCCCGGTGGGCAGGATCTTCGCGCAGTCGGCGAAGGTCATCGTGCGCGCCCACAGGAAGGTGCTGCCCCGGGTGAGGCCGTACTCGCCGTGCTCGGACGCGAACCAGGCGGCGTACCCGCCGAGGACGAGCGCGCTCGCCGTGGCGGTGGCCAGCAGCGCCCGCCATCCGGCGCGGCGCAGCGCCAGGCAGGCCAGCACGACGGCGACCAGCGGCAGCCCGATGGTCCGGGTGGTGGTGGCCGCGGCCAGCAGGACCCCGGCGAGCAGGGCGATCCAGACGGGCGGGCGGCGGCGCCACAGCAGAAGGGTGACCGCCAGCACGACCAGGAACTGGAAGAGCAGGTCGGCCATGACGAGGTGTTCGAGCTGGATCTGGTGGATGTCCAGCAGGACGGGCAGGGTGGCGAGCGTCGCGCCCCAGCCGGGCAGGCCGGCCAGCCGGCGCAGCAGCAGGTAGACGCAGACGGCCGAGGTCAGGCCGAGCAGGTGCTGGACCACGGCCACGGCCTGGACGCTTTCGAGGGGGCCCAGCAGCCACAGGAACAGCGAGTAGCCGGAGGGGCGCGACTCCATGGGCCGGGGGTCGAGGGCGGTGCCGAGGTAGGCGAAGGAGTCGGCCCAGAACCACAGGGCGGGGCGGTATCCCAGCACGGCCAGGACGCGCAGGCCGCCGCCGAGCAGCAGCGCGGCGGCGAACAGCCAGTGGTCGCGGAGGAAGCGGACCACCGGGTGGGCTCCCGTCGTCACCGAGACCTCCTGAGCTCCGAAGCAGGTCATAAACGATATCCGGAGGACCGCACACTCTTGGACGGGATTGTGAACTTCGTGCTGCCGTGCCGCGGAGGAGGGGTCAGCACTCGATGACGTTGACGGCGAGGCCGCCGCGGCTCGTCTCCTTGTACTTGTCCAGCATGTCGCGGCCGGTGTCGCGCATCGTCTTGATCGCCTTGTCGAGTGAGACGAAGTGGCGGCCGTCGCCGCGCAGCGCGATCCGGGCGGCGGTGATGGCCTTGATCGCGGCGACCGCGTTGCGCTCGATGCACGGGATCTGGACCAGGCCGCCGACCGGATCGCAGGTCAGGCCCAGGTTGTGCTCGATGCCGATCTCGGCGGCGTTCTCCACCTGCTCGGGGGTGCCGCCCAGCACCTCGGTGAGCCCGGCGGCGGCCATCGAGCAGGCCGAGCCGACCTCGCCCTGGCAGCCCACCTCGGCGCCGGAGATGGAGGCGTTCTCCTTGAACAGCACGCCGACCGCGCCCGCGGTGAGCAGGAACCGGACCACGCCGTCGTCGTCGGCCTTGCGCACGAACCGGTCGTAGTAGGTGAGCACGGCCGGGACGATCCCCGCCGCGCCGTTGGTGGGGGCGGTGACGATCCGGCCGCCGGCGGCGTTCTCCTCGTTGACGGCGAGGGCGAACAGCGTGACCCAGTCCATCGTCTGCAGGGAGTCCTTCTCCGGGGACTCGGTCTGGAGCTGCCGGTGGAGCTGGTTGGCGCGCCTGCGGACCTTCAGCCCGCCGGGCAGCACGCCCTCCTTGGCGATGCCCCGGTCGACGCACTCGGACATGACCTGCCACAGGTGCAGCAGCCCGGCGCGGATCTCGGCGTCGGTACGGCCGAAGGCCTTCTCGTTCTCCAGCATCAGACCGGAGATCGACAGGCCCGTCTCGCGGCAGTGGGCGAGCAGCTCGGCGGCGGTGGTGAAGGGGTACGGCAGCACGGTGTCGTCGGCCTTGATCCGGTCGGCGCCGGTGGCGTTCTCGTCCACGACGAAGCCGCCGCCGACTGAGTAGTAGACCTTCTGCCTGAGGATCTCCCCGCAGTCGTCGAAGGCGGTGAAGCGCATGCCGTTCGGGTGGCCGGGGAGGGAGATCTTGCGCTCGAAGACGAGGTCCTCGCCGACGACGAAGGGGATCTCGCGGGAGCCGTACAGGTGGACGGTGCCGGACGCCTTCATGGCGGCCAGCCGGTCCTCCACGCCGTCGACGTCGACGAGCTCGGGCTTCTCGCCGGACAGGCCGAGCAGGACGGCCTTGTCGCTGCCGTGGCCCTTGCCGGTGAGGCCGAGCGAGCCGTACAGGATCGCCTCGACCCGCGCGGTCTTGTCCAGGAGGCCGTCGTGGTCGAGGCTCCGAGCGAACTTGTGGGCGGCGGCCATCGGCCCGCCGGTGTGGGAGCTGGAGGGGCCGATGCCGACCTTGAAGAGGTCGAAGACGCTGATCGCCATTGATCGGGTCCTTAAGTCGCCGTGATCGTGCGCGTCCGGTGGCGCGCACGATCACAGCGAAAGAGGGGAAATATCAGGACTCACTACCGGAGGTGAGCGCGGTGTACTCCTCGGGGGAGAGCAGGTCGTCGACGTCGCCCTCCAGGCGGACGCGGAACAGCCAGCCCTCGCCGTACGGGTCGCTGTTGACCAGCGACGGGTCGTCCACGACGGCCGCGTTGACCTCGATCACCTCGCCGCCGACCGGGGCGTAGATGTCGCTCACCGACTTGGTCGACTCGACCTCGCCGACCGCGTCACCGGCGGCGACCGAGGCGCCGACCTCGGGGACCTGCACGTAGACCACGTCACCGAGCGCCTCGGCGGCGTAGGCGGTGATGCCCACGGTGAGGGTCAGGCCGTCGTCGACGCCCGCGACCCACTCGTGCTCCTTGGTGTAGTGCAGTTCGTCGGGAATGCTGCTCACTTGTTCCTCCTGTAGAAAGGCAGGTCGACAACCTCGACCGGCTCGTGGCTGCCCCGGATGTCCACCGCCAGACCCTCTGCCCGGTCGTTGTCGACGTAGGCCATGGCGATGGGCCTGCCCAGCGACTGGGAGGGCGCCCCGCTGGTGACCTCGCCGACGACCGTGCCGTCGGCCACCACCGGGTAGCCGTGCCGTGGCACCCGGCGGCCGGTGGCGACCAGGCCCACCCGGCGGCGGGAGGGCGGGACGTCTTTGAGCGGTTCCAGGGCTGACCGGCCGACGAAGTCGCCCGGCTTGTCAAACCTCACCACACGGCCGAGGCCCGCGTCGAACGGGGTGAGGCCGGCCGAGAGCTCGTTGCCGTACAGCGGCATGCCCGCCTCCAGGCGGAGGGTGTCGCGCGCCGAGAGCCCGGCCGGGCGCAGGCCGTACGGCTCGCCCGCGTCGGTGAGCGCGGCCCACAGGGGCTCGGCGTCGCCGTTCTCGATGAACAGCTCGAACCCGTCCTCGCCGGTGTAGCCGGTGCGGGCGATGAGCGCCGGGCGGCCGGCGACGGTGGCGGGCAGGCCCGCGTAGTACTTGAGGCCGTCGAGGTCGGCGTCGGTGAGCATGGCGAGGATCTCCGCCGAGCGCGGTCCCTGGACGGCGATCAGGGCGTACCGGTCGGAGCGGTCGTCCACGGCGGCGTCGAACGCCTTGGCCCGCTCGGCGAGCGCCGCGGCGACCACGGCGTAGTTGGAGGCGTTGGCGACGACCATGAACTCCTCGGGGGCGAGGCGGTAGACGATCAGGTCGTCCAGCACGCCGCCCTCGGCGTTCACGATCATCGTGTAGCGGGCGCGGCCGGGCTCCAGCGCGGACAGGTGGCCGACGAGCGCGTAGTCGAGGGCCTCGCCGGCCTGCGGCCCGGTCACGAAGATCTCGCCCATGTGGGACAGGTCGAACAGGCCCGCCGCCTGGCGGACCGCGTTGTGCTCGACGGACTCGCTGCCGTAGCGCAGCGGCATCAGCCAGCCCGCGAAGTCGGTCAGGGTCGCGCCGAGAGCCTCGTGGACGCCGCGCAGCGGCGTGGGTCGGGACATGTTCGCACCTCAGACAGGGGTCGGATGAGAGCATCCTCCCCCTCTGTCATGGTTGCCTGAGAGCTTCGCCCAGTTTTTACCGGACTTTCACCTTCGGCGAGGCCTCGAAGACCTGCTTTCCAGAGGGCACCTACCCGCACGGTCCTTTGCCTTGAGAGGTTCGCGGGGAGGGCTTGCTCCTTCAGGGGTCCTGGCCTGGATGTCAGGACGCTCTCCCGCACGGGTTCATCGGTGTCGCGGCCAGCCTAACGGCCCGGACCCACTGCGCGAAATCCCTCCGGCGGGGCGAACCGCCTCCATGTCGCCGGTCCCCGGCCGGGGTCAGGCCTGCGCACGCAGGTCCTGCCCGGCGGGACCGCCGTCCGCCGCGCCGGGCCGTACGGCGTGCACGGCTCCGGCGCGTGCGGCCAGCGCGGCCAGGCGGTCCTCGGAGCGGATTCCGCCGCGATCCACGTCTCACACGGTGATGACGACCTTCGCCCGCGCGTGCTCCTGTTCGAGATAGCGGACCGCCTCGGGGGTCCGGCTCAGCGGATAGGTCCTGTCGACGACCGGCGTGACCTCCCCGGACTCGGCGAGCTCCTTCAGGAAGACCAGGTTCTCGCCGTTCGGCTTCGCCACGAGCGGGCGCAGCTTCCGGGCGGTGAACGGCGACATCGCCAGCGCTCTGAGGATGCGGCCCATGGGTCCGAACCAGCGGCTGCCGTTCCCCGAGGACAGCACGAGGGTCCCCTTCGGGGTCAGCACCCGTCTGAATCCGGACAGCGGGTGGTTGGCGACCAGGTCGAGGACGAGGTCGTAGCGCCGGCCGCTCCGGGTGAAGTCCTCCCGGGTGTAGTCGACGACGTGGTCGGCGCCGATCGAACGGACCAGGTCCGCGTTCCTCGCGCTGCACACGCCGGTCACCTCCGCCCCGAACGACTTGGCGATCTGCACGGCGAACGTGCCCACGCCTCCCGACGCTCCGTTGATCAGGACCTGCTGCCCCGGCCGGATCCGGCCCCTGTCGCGCAGCCCCTGCAGGGCGGTGCCCGCCGACAGCGGCATCGCGGCCGCCTGTTCGAACGTCAGGTTGGCCGGTTTCAGCGCCAGGGAGGCCTCCGGGACGCACACGTACTCGGCGAAGGCGCCTTCGGCCTCGGCGTAGACCTCGTCACCCGGGCGGAACCGCGTGACGCTCCCGCCGACCGCCTCGACCTGACCGGCGAGGTCCCTGCCCCGGACCCGGCCCGCCGGCCCTATCCGGGCGTATCCCGAGGCGCGGATGAGGTAGGGCAGGCCCCTCATGAGGAACAGGTCGGCGGCGTTGACGGCGGCCGCGCGGACGCGCACCAGCACCTCGCCGTCCTTGGGCACCGGTCTGTCGATCTCTTCGAGTTCCAGGACGTCGGGTGGGCCGTACCTGCGCTGGACGATTGCCTTCATCATGTTCTCCTGAACTGGTGGGCTCGGCGTGCGCGCCGGAGCCGGGCCGGTCAATCGACGGTCCGCAGGATCTGCTCGATCGACGCCGCCCGCGACCGCAGCTCGGCAAGGTCGGCGGCCACCCGCTGCTGGGCGTCCAGGGTGTTCTCGGCGAGGTGCTCGTAGCGGCGAACGAGCTGCCGCAGCTCCTCCTCCCGGGCGGCCGAGACCTTCAGCTTGCGGAACTCCTGGAGGCTCGCCATGACGGCGATGATCAAGATCGTGGCCAGGAACACCAGCCCGAGGGTGAGGACCGTGCCGGGCCAGGTCGTCTCGGCCGCGCTGAGGTTCATCGGGACTGCTCCTTGCGTGCGGGACCCTTCTCCGGGTCCGGTCTGGTAAGGGTCTCGGCCGCCTCGGCCAGCGCCGACGCGGTCAGGCGCAGGTCGAAATCCGTGACCTCGTAGTACTTCACGGCCTTGCCGTCCTCGGACAGTTCGAGGGTGCCGGTGATCAAGCCGGCGGCCTCCAGCCGGCGCAGGTGCATGTGGAGGAGGGGGCGGCTCACCCCGATCTCCCGGGCCAGGTGGCTCACGTAGTCGCGGCCGCCGGTCAGCTTCGCGACGATGAGCAGCCGCAGCGGGTTGGCCAGCGCGGCGAGCATCTCGACCAGGTCGTCTCCTGTCGGCCGAGGCGCTGTCATGCCGCTCCTTCACGTGAAAGAAATTTCTTACACGTGAAACCGTAGCATGTCCCCTGCGCCGGCGATAGGAATCACGGGCGCACCGCCTGCGCGAAGGCGTGCGGTGGCCTTCCGGCGGCCTTCCGGCGGCACCGCGATGTGAGAACCGGGCCCGGCCGGGTCAGGGTCCCGGAAGACCCCGGGACGGTCGCCGGATGAAGGGAAGGCCGACGGTCAGGCGCGGGTGTGGTCGACGAGGGCGGCGAAGAGGGCGCACTCGTCGTCGGCCTCCGGATGCCACTGCACCGCGCACGCGAAGGGGTGGCCGGCCAGCTCCACGGCCTCGACCGTGCCGTCCTCCGCGTGCGCCGTCGCGGTCAGGCCCTCGCCCAGGCGGTCGGCGGCCTGGTGGTGGTAGTGGGCCACGTCGGCGCTCCCGGGGCCGAGGATCTTCTCGATCCGGCTGCCCGGCGTGAGCCGCACCGGCATGCGGCCGAAGCGGCCCGGGGCCGGGGCGTGACCGTCGTGGCCGACGAGATCGGGCACGTGCTGGTGCAGGGTGCCGCCCAGCACCGTGTTGAGGACCTGCAGCCCCCGGCAGACGCCCAGGAACGGCAGGCCCTCCGCCAGGGCCGCCCGGACCAGCCCCAGCTCGGCCTCGTCGCGGAAGTCCCGGACGTAGCCCGTCCGTTCGTGTGGCCGCTCGCCGTACCGCGCCGGGTCGATGTCGCCGCCCCCGGCCACGATCAGCCCGTCCAGGCGGCCGATCAGCACGGCCGGGTCGCCCGCAGGGGGGAGGATCACCGGCTGGCCGCCCGCGCGGACCACGTGTTCGACGTAGCCGTACGGCAGCAGCGCGGCGGTCGCCTCCCAGACGGTGAAGCGCGCGGGCTCGACGTAGCAGGTGATACCGATGACGGGACGGGACACGGCGCCTCTCCCAGGTCCGGGGTCGCAGCTCTCTCGGGTCCGGCCTCTACAGCGGGGTGACGTAGGCGCCGGAGATGCCGCCGTCCACCAGGAACTCCGATCCGGTGATGAAGCTCGCGTCGTCGGAGGCCAGGAACGCCACCGCGGCGGCGATCTCGGAGGCCTCGGCGAACCGGCCGAGCGGGATGTGCACCAGGCGGCGCTGGGCCCGCTCGGGATCCTTGGCGAACAGCTCCTGCAGCAGCGGGGTGTTCACCGGTCCCGGGCAGAGCGCGTTGACCCGGATGCCCTCCCGGGCGAACTGCACGCCCAGCTCCCGCGACATGGCCAGCACCCCGCCCTTGGAGGCGGTGTAGGAGATCTGGGAGGTCGCCGAGCCCATCACCGCCACGAACGACGCGGTGTTGATGATCGAGCCCTTGCCCTGCCGCCGCATGTACGGGATCGCGTGCTTGCAGCACAGGTAGACGCTGGTCAGGTTGACCTCCTGGACCCGGCGCCAGGCGTCGATGCCGGTCTCCAGGATCGAGTCGTCGTCAGGCGGGGAGATGCCCGCGTTGTTGAAGGCGATGTCCACGCTGCCGTAGGCGTCGAACGCCGTCTGGAACATCCGCGCCACGTCGTCCTCGCTGGTGACGTCCGCCTTCACGAACAGGCCGCCCACCTCGGCGGCGGCCTTCGCCCCTGCCGTCTCGTCGACGTCCACGCACACCACCCGGGCGCCCTCCTGGGCGAAGCGGTGCGCGGTGGCCAGGCCGATCCCGCTACCCGCCCCGGTGATCACGGCCACCCGGTCCTGCAGACGCTGCATTACTCCTCCGAAATGAAGACGTTCTTGGTCTCGGTGAACGCCGACAGGGCGTCCGGGCCCAGCTCGCGGCCGAGCCCCGACTGCTTGAAGCCGCCGAAGGGCGTCCAGTAGCGCACCGACGAATGGGAGTTGACGCTCAGGTTGCCCGCCTCGACGGCCCGCGCCACCCGCAGCGCCCGTCCGACGTCGCGGGTCCAGATCGACCCGCTCAGGCCGTAGCGCGTGTCGTTGGCGATCCGCACGGCCTCCGCCTCCCCGTCGAACGGGGCGACCGACACCACCGGGCCGAAGATCTCCTCGGTGAAGGCCGGATCGGTCACCTCGGGGGTGAGCACCGTCGCCGGGAACCAGAAGCCCGGCCCGGACGGGCACGAGCCCTGCAGGTACGGCGTGCCGGTGACGAAGGAGGCCACCCGGTCGCGGTGCGCGGCGCTGATCAGCGGGCCCATCTCGGTGGCCTCGTCGAGCGGGTCGCCGACCTTCACGCCGAGCACCGCCCGCGAGAGCCGCTCCATGAACTCGTCGTAGACGGAGCGCTCCACCAGGATCCGGGAGCGCGCGCAGCAGTCCTGGCCCGCGTTGTCGAACACCGCGTACGGCGCCGTGGCGGCGGCCCGCTCCAGGTCGGCGTCGGCGAAGACGATGTTGGCGCTCTTGCCGCCGAGCTCCAGCGTGATCCGCTTGACCTGCCCGGCGCACGTCGCGGCGATCTGCTTGCCGACCTCGGTCGATCCGGTGAACACGATCTTCGCCACGTCCGGGTGCTCGACCAGCCGGGCGCCCGCCGTCTCGCCCTCGCCCGGCACGACCTGGAGCACCCCTTCGGGCAGGCCGGCCTCCAGCGCCAGCTCGGCCAGGCGCAGCGCGGTCAGCGGCGTCTGCTCGGCGGGCTTGACGACCACCGTGTTGCCCGCCGCCAGGGCCGGGGCGACCCCCCAGGTCATGATGACCATCGGGAAGTTCCACGGCACGATCACCCCGACCACGCCCAGCGGCTCGGCGAACGTCACGTCCAGCCCGCCGGGCACCGGGATCTGCCTGCCGTGGTTGCGCTCGGGCGCCCCGGCGTAGAAGTCCAGCACGTCGCGGACGTTGCCCGCCTCCCAGCGGGCGTTTCCGGCGGTGTGGCCCGCGTTGGAGACCTCCAGGGCGGCCAGCTCCTGTGCGCGGGAGTCCACCAGCGCGGCGAACCGGCGCAGCAGCCGGGCGCGGTCGCCGGGCGCGACCCTGCGCCAGGCGGCGAACGCCGCCCTGGCCCGCTCCACCGCGCGGTCCACCTCGGCGGTGTCCGCGAGTTCCACCTCGGCGACGACCTCCTCGGTCGCCGGATTCACGATCTTCATGCTCACATCCGCTCGAATCCGCGCCGCAGCTCCCAGTCGGTGACCGCCGCGTCGAAGGCGGCCTGCTCGACCCGGGCGTTGTTGGCGTAGTGCGCCACGACCTCCTTGCCGAAGGCCCGTCCTGCGAGCCCGGAGCCCTCCCACAGCGCCAGGGCGTCCCGCAGGGTGGGCGGCACGGTCTCGGCGCCGGAGTCGTAGGCGTTCCCGCCGAAGGCGTCCTCAAGCTCCAGCTCGTTGTCGATCCCGTGCAGCCCGGCCGCGATCATCGCCGCCACCGCCATGTAGGGGTTGACGTCACCGCCGGGCACCCGGTTCTCGACGCGCAGCGACGGCCCGTGCCCGACCAGCCGCATCGCGCAGGTCCGGTTGTCCACCCCCCACTTGACCGCCGTGGGGGCGAAGCTGCCCGGCGCGTACCGCTTGTAGGAGTTGATGTTCGGGGCGTACAGCAGGGTGAGCTCGCGCAGGCAGGCGAGCTGCCCGGCGATGAAACGCCGCCCGGTCTCCGAGAGCCCGTACGGCCCCGCCCCGGCCATGACCGGTTCCCCGCCGGGAGTCCTGAGCGAGAGGTGGATGTGGCAGGAGTTGCCCTCCCGCTGGTTCGGCTTGGCCATGAAGGTGAGCGACATGCCCTCCTGGGCGGCGATCTCCTTGGCCCCGTTCTTGTAGATCGCGTGGTTGTCGCAGCTCGTGAGGGCCTCGGCGAAGCGGAAGGCGATCTCGTGCTGGCCGAGGTTGCACTCGCCCTTGGCCGACTCGACGTACATGCCGGCGCCCTCCATGCCGAGCCTGATCCGGCGCAGCAGCGGCTCGATCCGGGCGGTGCCGAGCAGGGAGTAGTCGACGTTGTAGAGGTTGGCCGGCGTCAGGTCGCGGTAGGCCCTGCGCCAGGCGTCCTCGTAGGTGTCGTTGTAGACCACGAACTCCAGCTCGGTCCCGGCGAACGCCAGCCAGCCGCGCTCGGCCAGCCGGGCGAGCTGCCCCCGCAGGATCTGCCGGGGCGAGGCCGCCACGTCCGTGCCGTCCTCCCAGACCAGGTCGGCCATGAGCATGGCCGTGCCCTCCTGCCAGGGTACGCGGCGCAGGGTGGACAGGTCGGGCCGCATCACGAAGTCCCCGTACCCGCGATCCCACGACGACATGGCGTAGCCGTCCACCGTGTTCATGTCCACGTCCACCGCGAGCAGGTAGCTGCAGCCCTCGGAGGCGTGCTCCAGCACCTCCTCCAGGAAGTACCGCGCCGACAGCCGTTTCCCCTGCAGCCGCCCCTGCATGTCGGCGACCGCCAGCAGCACCGTGTCGATCCGTCCCGCCGCCACCTCGTCGCGAAGCTCGCTGAGGTCCACGCGCCCTCCTCGCCGGAGTCTTATTGGGCTAGTGTCAGACCATTGATGTGCACCAAGGTTGAGTTGTCAAGGGCCGGAGGGGAGACAGTGGACGAGTCGGCACGACTGACGGCCGTGCTGCGGCCGGTCCGGTCGGGCAACGCCTTCGAGGAGACCGTGGAGCGGCTGCTCCAGGCCATCAAGCTCGGTGTCGTCGCCGAGAAGCTTCCGCCCGAACGGGAGCTCGCCGTACGACTCGGGATCAGCCGCGTCACCCTGCGCGAGGCGATCCGCGCGCTGCAGGAGGCGGGCTACCTCGACGTGCGGCGCGGCCGGTACGGCGGTGCGTTCGTCACCTACACCCCGCCCCCGCCCCGCAGCGAGGACCTGCGCAAGGCCGTGGCCGACATGGGCGCCGACGAGCTGGCCGACGCGCTCACCTTCCGGCTGGCCGTCGAGTGCGGTGCGGCCCAGGTGCTGGCCGCCGCCGCGCTGGCGGGGGAGCTGACCGCGGAGCGGCGGGACATGCTGCGCCACCGCCTGGCGGAGGTCAACTCCGCGAGCCCGGACGACTACCGCCGCCTGGACACCGCCTTCCACCTGGCCATCGCCGAGCTGACCGGCTCCCCGCTGCTGGCCGCCACCTGCGCCGACGCCCGGCTGCGGGTCACCGACCTGCTCAACGCCATCCCGGTGCTCCAGCGCAACATCGAGCACGCCGCGGTCCAGCACGAGGCGATCGTGACCGCGATCCTGACCGGCGACCCCGACGCCGCCGGCCGCGCGGTGGCCGAGCATCTGGAGGGCACCGCGGCGCTGCTGCGCGGGTTCCTCCTGCCGCGCGGCTGACGGTGGCTTCGGGCGGGAGCGTCACGACGAACCGAGGAGACAGGATGGACTCGCTCACCCCGGCCGGAGGCGCGCGGTCGCAGGACCGCGCGGAGGATGACCGGAGGGTCCGCCCCGAGGGCCCGCCGACGGGCCGGTGGCGGAGGCCGCTGCTCGGCGCCGACGGCTCGGAACGCGCCACCGTGGAGTTCACGCCTCTCGACGTCCATCGCCGCGCCGACGCCCGGGCCGCGTGGATCCTCGACGCCAACCTGCACGAGGTGCTCCGCTACAACGGCCTGCCCTGCGACGCCGGCAGACTACGCGGGCTGTGCGCGGGCCCGGTCTAAGGCCATAACCTGGACATGCAATGGGGGAGTGGTTCCAGCAACGGATCATGGATACAGGGCGGCTGCCGCTGTTCTGTTTCTTCGTCGCGCTGATCCTCGCCTTCGTCTTCACCCGGATCAACGTCCGGCTCATCCGCGCGAAGGTCGGCTGGTTCCGCAACGTCAACGTCGGTGAGATGCACATCCACCACGTGGTGTTCGGCGTGGTGCTGAGCCTGCTCGGGGGCGTGGCCGGGCTGCTGGTGTCGGGCGTCTCCCAGAGCTGGTACGCCGTGACGGCCGCCGTCTTCGGCGTCGGCGCGGCCCTGGTGCTCGACGAGTTCGCGCTGATCCTGCACCTGCACGACGTCTACTGGGAGGAGGAGGGCCGCACCTCGGTCGACGCGGTGTTCGTCGCGATCGCGGTCACCGGCCTGCTCCTGCTCGGTCTGCGCCCGCTGGGCTGGGAGGACTCCGACGGCACCCCTGAGGGCACCTGGCTGACGGTCGGCCTCATCGTGGTCAACCTCCTGCTCGCGGTCGTCACCCTGCTCAAGGGCAAGATCTGGACCGGCCTGGTCGGATTGTTCGTCCCGGTCCTGCTGATCCCCGGGGCGATCCGGCTGGCCCGCCCCGGCTCACCCTGGGCCCACTGGTTCTTCGCCCCCGGCTCGCGCCGCCCCCACCCCGGCAGGATGGCCCGCGCCGTACGCCGTGAGGAGCGCTGGCGCCGCCCGGTCATCCGCGCCAAGATCGCCTTCCAGGAGTTCGTCTCCGGCCGTCACGACCTCCCCTCCACCCGCCTGCGCACCCGCCGGTGACGATCCGGACCACCCTTTCGGATCCGTGCCGGGCAGGCATACTGGAACACGTGAGCACACTCCTGTCCCGCTGGGAGGACGTGGGCCGGAGGGTCCCCGGTTCCCTCGCCGACCTGCGAGGCCCCGCCACGGGAGTGGTCTCCCTCCCCCCTCACCTCGTCTGGTCCGGTCTGACCCGGTTCGACCTGGCGGACCTGCGGCTCCGGATGAGCATGTACCGCACGGTCATCACCGGTGGCGGGCGTGCCGACGCCGAACGGTATCTGAACGCGGACATCCTGGTCGCCGACTGGCCTCTGCTCCGCAGAGGACTCGGCCAGAGCTACCGGAGGGCCTGGGAAGACAGGATCTCCGCCCTGGGGGCGTGATGGGCTTCCCCCCGTTCCAGGAGCGGATCCTGCAGATCGCGCTGCCCGCCTGCGACCGGTTCGGGCTGGTGCTCGCAGGAGGCCATGCCATGAGGGTGCACGGCCTCACCGACCGGCCGAGCAGGGACCTCGACTTCGCGACGGCGGACGAGAGGCCGCTGCCGGACGTCGCGGACGGCATGGCCGAGACCTTCCGGAAGGCGGGGCTGGAGGTCGTCGTGCACGAGGTGACGCCCCGCGCGGGCCGGCTGGTCGTCACCGACCCGGTGACCGGGCAGAGCTGCGGGTTCGACCTGCTGCGGGAAGCCCTGCAGAACGGGCCCGTCACCTTCGGGAACCTGTCCGTCATCGGACTGGAGGACGCCGTCGGGCTCAAGATGCGGGCCCTGCACGAGCGCAGTCTCGCCCGAGACGTCATCGACGTCGCCGCCGTCTCGGAGCTGTACGGCTTCCGCGAGCTGGAGCGCCTCGCCCGCCTGCACAACGAGGAGTTCTCCCTCGCCGAGCTGGTGATGCGGCTGGAGTTCGTCGACCTCATCGCCGACGAGGAGTTCGAGGCGTACGGCCTGGACGAGGAGCGGATCCGCCGCATCCGCCTGTTCGCCGCCGCCTGGGTGGAGGACATCAAACTCCGCCGGGCCGAGGAGGGCGACGCCGAGTACGACTCCGACGTCCCCGATCTCGACTGACGGGCCGGGGCGCGCTCGTGAAGGCCGCGTTCCGGGTTGAGGATGCCCGAAGACACATGATTGCCCAGGCTTGGGGCAGATGCCGGTGCATCCTGACGAAAGGGTGGGAACCGTGAGTCTCATGGAGAAACTCAACCTGCGGGAGCTGAAGGCCCGGGCGAAGCGCCAGATGGGCCACCGGACCGGGAACCGCCGCCTGGCCGCCGAGGGGCGGACCGAGGAGGCGGAGGCGAAGCTGCTCAAGACCCAGGACGAGATCCTGGACGCCGTGGCCGAGATGCGCCGGGAGTACGGCATCCGCCGCCGCGTCCGCTGACGCCCCCGGACCTCCGCCGGTCCCCGTGCCTTGAGCGCGCGGACGGCCGAAAATAGTTTGTGATTCGGCGGCGGGTGGATGTCCGGGCCGGACGGGTGTCTCCGACGTCTCCGGTGAGAGGCGCCGCCAAGGGCGCCGGTGGAGAGGAGACACCGTGAAGTACATGATCATGATGTACGGCTCGCAGCGCGACTACGACATGCTGGCCGGGAAGCCCACCGACACCGTGACCTGGTCCGCGGAGGACGTCGCGGCGATGCACGCGTTCATGGAGTCGTGGAACAAGGACCTGGCCGAGTCGGGGGAGTTCGTCGACGGCCAGGGCCTGGCCGCCCCCGTGCACGCCAGGAGGATCCGGTTGCGGAACGGGGCCCCCGTCGTGACGGACGGGCCGTACCCCGAGACCCAGGAGGTCCTCGCCGGCTACACGATCGTCGAGTGCGAGAGCTTCGACCGGGCGACCGCGATCGCCGCGCGTCTGGCGGACACGCCGCATCCGGAGGGCGCCGCCCTGAACCGCGAGTGGTACGTGGACGTGCGGCCGGTCGTCGGAGGATACGACGAGCTGGAGGCCTGACCGCCGGCGTGATCGGGGACGGTGGCGGTGACATGACCGGGGACCGGGCCGCGGACGGCGCCGGGGACCTGCTGCGCCCGCTGGCTCCGCAGGTCCTCGGCGCGCTGGTACGGCGCTACGGACATTTCGACACCGCCGAGGACGCGGTGCAGGAGGCCCTCCTCGCGGCCGCCGTACAGTGGCCGCGGGAGGGCGTCCCGGACAACCCGCGCGGCTGGCTGATCACGGTCGCCTCCCGCCGGATGACCGACCTGCTCCGCAGCGAGCAGGCCCGCCGGCACCGCGAGGACACCGTCGCCCGCTGGGAGCCGCCCCGCCACTGGCCGGAGCCCGCGGCCGGCAGGCCGGCGTCGGACTCCGACGACACGCTCATCCTGCTGTTCATGTGCTGCCACCCCTCGCTCTCGCCGGCCTCGCAGATCGCGCTCACCCTGCGGGCGGTGGGCGGGCTGACCACGGCGGAGATCGCCCGGGCGTTCCTCGTCCCCGAGGCGACCATGACCCGGCGCATCAGCCGGGCCAAGCGGCGCGTCAAGGACAGCGGCATCCCCTTCGGCATGCCCTCGGGCGCCGAGCGCGCCGAACGGCTCGACGCGGTCCTGCACGTGCTCTACCTGATCTTCAACGAGGGCTACGCCAGCACCTCGGGGCCGGACCTGCAGCGCACCGCGCTGTCGGCCGAGGCGATCCGGCTGGCCCGTACGGTCCACCGGCTGCTGCCGGGCGACGGCGAGGTGACGGGACTCCTCGCGCTCATGCTGCTCACCGACGCGCGCCGGCCGGCGCGCACCGGGCCGGACGGTGCGCTGATCCCGATGGCCGAGCAGGACAGGGGCCTCTGGGACGCCGGTCGCATCGCCGAGGGCGTGGCGCTCGTCACCGGTGCGCTCGGCAGGGGGGCGACCGGCCCGTACCAGCTCCAGGCCGCCGTCGCCGCGCTCCACGACGAGGCGCCGAACGCCGAGGCGACCGACTGGCCGCAGATCGCGGCACTGTACGAGCTGCTGATGCGCATCTCCGACAACCCCGTGGTGGCGCTGAGCCACGCCGTGGCGGTGTCCATGGCCCGGGGCGCGCGGGAAGGGCTGGACCTGGTCGACAAGCTCGAGGCCGACACGAGGATCGCCGGGGACCACCGGCTGCACGCGGTCCGAGCGCACCTGCTGGAGATGTCGGGCGACCGTGCGGCGGCCCGTGACTCCTACCTGGAGGCGGCTCGGCGGACGATGGCCTTCCCGCAGCAGCGCTATCTCTACGCCAGGGCCGCCCGCCTGGCGGACGACCGGTGAGGCGACCGTTCCCGCCGGCGTCCCGCGGGCTCCGGCTCATCGACAAATGAGCGGAAGCCCGGGGAATTTCGCCTCCGGGGCCCTAGACAGAACATCTGTCTGGAATGCATAGTCCGGAGACTGCAGGGGCGCGAGTGGACCGATCTTTCCGAAGGTGGGCGAATGACAAGCCTCGATTCAGCCACATCCGTCGTCCGGTTGGCGATCGCCGAAGTGCTCAGCGTGCCGAGCGATCAGGTGAAGCCCAGCGCCACCATCGCCGACCATCAGATCGACAGCCTCGAATGGGTGGAGATCGCCGTCATCATCGAGGAGAAACTGGGCATCCAGCTCGAACCCGCCGACTTCGCCGGCGCCCGGACCGTGGCGGACATGGCCGGAATCCTGCACACCGCGCTGGCGGCTCGGTGACGCGCGACCCGGGAGCGGGCGGGCCGGGAGCGGGCGGGCCGGGAGCGGGCGCGACGGCGCGTGTCGTCGTCACCGGCCTCGGAGTCAAGAGCCCGGCGGGCAACACCGTCGCCGAAGCCTTCACCACCGTGCTCGCGGGCAAGCCGCTCGCCACCGTGGTCCCCGCACTCGCGGGGGGACCGGTGCCCATCGGGTGCCCGCTCGCCCCGTTCGAGCCGCTCGACTACTTCACCGGCCGGGAGCTGCGCACCCTCGACCGCACCGCGCAGATCGGGCTGGCCGCCGCGATCGACGCCGTCGCCGACGCGGGAGAGCCGCCCGCGGAGGGCTGCGGGGTCTACGTGGGAACCGGAGGCGGCGGGTTCGCCACGCTGGAGAGTCTGATCGTGGGGCACACGCTCGGCCGGGAGAAGGTGCCCGTGCACGCCGTACCGGCGCTGATGTCCAGCTCCACGGCCGCGCGCATCGCCATCCGGTACGGCTGCCGCGGCCCGTGCCTGACCTTCAACACGGCCTGCGCGAGCGGCGCCACCGCGATCGGCGAGGCGCTGCGCGCGATCCGCTCGGGAACGGTCGGCTCCGCCGTCGCCGGCGGCCTGGACGCGCTGCTCTCCCCGCTGGTCATGGAGGCGTTCGCCAAGGTCGGCGCGTTGTCGGAGCGGCTGGACGCGCCCGCCGAGGCCTCGCGCCCCTTCGACGGGGAACGCGACGGCTTCGTCATGGGCGAGGGTGCCGCCTTCCTCGTCCTGGAGCGCGCCGACCTCGCCGAGGCGCGGGGCGCCCGCGTCTACGGCGAGGTGAGCGGTTACGCGGCCAACTGCGACGCCCATCACATCGTCGCGCCGCTCCGGGACGGCTCCGCCGCCGCCGACTGCATGCGCGCCGCCGTGGCCGACGCCGGCCTGGCCCCGTCGGACATCGGCCACGTCAACGCGCACGGCACCTCCACCCCGCACAACGACGACGCCGAGGCCCTCGCCCTGCGCGCCTGTTTCGGCGGCCGCTCCCCGGGCCGTCTCCGGGACCGTACGCCGCCGGTGACCTCCACCAAGGGCGTGACGGGGCACCTGGTCGGCGGAGCGGGCGCCTTCGAGGCCGTCATGGCGCTGCTCTCGGCCCGCGAGGGGCTCGTCCCCCCGACCGCCAACTTCACCTCGGGTCCCGCCACCGATCTGATCGACCTCGTCCACGGCGCCCCGCGGCGGATCCCCGCCGCCCCCGCGCTCTCCAACTCCTTCGGCTTCGGCGGCAGCAACGCCTGCCTGGTCCTCACCCCGTCCTAGCCGTACGGCTCCGCCTCCGGAGCGCCGGCCGCCGCACCCCTCCCGCGGGCGGTCCGGCGCTCCCCGCCGTTCCGGCCGGCCGCCGTATCGCGCCCGCCCGTCCCGCTCCCGGGCGGCCCCGCTCACCTCCCTCCCCGCTCACCTCCCTCCCCGCTCACCTCCCTCCCCGTGCGCCGCCCCTCCCGCGCCGTGCGCTCCACCTGTATGCCGCCTTCCCGCCGGGCCGGGGGCATCGAGTAGTCAACCTGGGTTGACACAAAGGCAATCGTCAACCTATGTTGACAATATCGACTTTGGTCTATGAAACCCGGCGAAACGCTCAGGGAGAAGACGTGCGCAGTAGACAGGAAGAACGACGACCGGGGGCCGGTCGCGTCCTTTCGGAGGGAATGACAGTGACCGCACCGGCATCCGGGATCGAGGAGCCCGGGAGCGCTGTAGAGGCCGGGGGTCCGGCAGCGCTCGGGAGCGTGACGGCACCGGGGGGCGACGCCGGGCCGGGGGACGCGCGGGAGCCGGCGCCGTGGCGCCTGCTGCTCGGCTACGTCCGGCCGCACCGGCGCGTGCTCCTGCTCGGCGGAGTGCTCAGCCTCGTCAGCGCGCTGGCCGGGCTGGCGATGCCGCTCCTGGCCAAGCTGGTGGTCGACGCGTTCGGCCAGGAGCAGTCCCTGGCCGGGCCGGTGCTCGGCCTGACGGTGGCCGTGGTCCTCGGCGCGGCCGTCGGAGCACTCGGCAGATATGTGCTGGAACGCATGGGCGAGGGCATCGTGTTCTCCGCGAGACGGCGCCTGGTGGACCGCATGATGCGGCTGCGCGTCTCCGAGGTGGACCGCCTCAAGCCGGGCGATCTGCTCTCCCGGGTGACCTCCGACACCACCCTGCTGCGGGCGGTGTTCACCGACGGGATCGTCGAGTCGGTCGGCGCGGTGTTCATGCTGGTGGGCGCGGTGGTGATGATGGCCCTCATGGACGGGGTCCTGCTGCTCATCACGCTGGCGGTCCTCATCCTGGTCGGCGGGCTCGTGGGCCTGGTCATGCCGCGCATCCAGCGAGCCTCGGTCCAGGCGCAGGAGTCGGTCGGCGAGATGGGCGCGGTGCTCGACCGGGTGCTCCAGGCGTTCCGCACGGTCAAGGCCAGCGGCGCCGAGGACCGGGAGATCGCCGTGGTGGGCGCCGCGGCCCGCGAGGCGAGGGACCGCGGGGTCGCCGTCGCCTGGTGGACCTCCATCGCGGGCATCTCCGCATGGGTCGCCGCGCAGCTCGCCTTCGTGGCCGTGCTGGGCGTCGGAGGGGCACGCGTGGCCTCGGGGGCGATGGAGGTCTCCTCGCTGATCGCCTTCCTGCTCTACCTGTTCTACCTGGTCGCGCCGGTCGGTCAGCTGGTCCAGGGGGCCACCCAGGTGCAGAGCGGCCTCGCGGCGGTCAAGCGGATCCGGGAGATCGAGGCCCTGCCCGTGGAGGAGGTGGCCGGGACGGTTCCCGCTCCCGGCGCGGCCCCCGCCGGGGTGAGGTTCGACTCCGTCGCCTTCCGCTACGGCGACGATCGGCCGGTCGTGCACCAGGACGTCTCCTTCGCCGTCCCGGCCGGTGGCATGACCGCGCTCGTCGGCCCGTCGGGAGCGGGCAAGTCCACGGTCTTCGCGCTGCTGGAGCGGTTCTACGAGCAGCAGGGCGGGACGATCTCGATCGACGGCCGCGACATCAGGCAGTGGCCGCTGGCCGAGCTGCGCGCCGCCCTCGGCTACGTCGAGCAGGACGCGCCCGTGCTGGACGGCTCGCTCAGGGAGAACCTCCTGTTCGCCGCACCCGGCGTGGCCGAGGACGAGCTGCGCAGGGTGCTCGCGCTGACCCGCCTGGAGGACCTCGTCGCCCGGCTCCCCGAGGGCCTGGAGACCAAGGTCGGCCACCGCGGCATCATGCTCTCCGGCGGTGAGCGCCAGCGGGTGGCCATCGCGCGGGCGCTGCTGCGCCGCCCCCGGCTGCTCCTGCTGGACGAGGCCACCTCCCAGCTCGACGCGGTCAACGAGCTCCGGCTCCGCGAGGTGATCGCCGAGGTGGCCAGGGAGACGACCGTGCTGGTGATCGCGCACCGGCTCTCCACGGTGACCGGCGCGGACCGGATCGTGGTGATGGAGGCGGGCCGGGTCAGGGCCGTCGGCACCCACGACGAGCTGCTCGACGAGGACGACCTCTACCGCGAGCTCGCCGCCACCCAGTTCCTCCTCTCCACCTGAGGACCCGCCCCGCCCGCGGCGGGCTACGTAGACTCCTGGCAAATTCCTGGGGCCGTTAGCGGGGCGGTTCGGGCAAGGCGGTCCGGCGGCTCGGTTGGCCGTGCCGGAAACCGGGAACTCCCGATCCTGCGAAGCCTCTCCTTCGCGCCGGAGCGCCCGCCGGGCGCTCCGGCCCGGGTCCCCGCCCGCCCGTGCGGGGCGCGGCCGGGATCGCGACCGGAAGGGCATCCCGGGCAGACGGCCCGGGATGCCCGTCTCCGGGTTGACCTGTGGCCTTCGAGTGACAAATATGAATGCATTCATTCAGGTCGATGGGGAGGCTCAGGCATGACCGGCAGCCGGACCGTCCGCGCGCCGCGCGGCACCACGCTCACCGCCAAGGGGTGGCCGCAGGAGGCGGCGCTCCGCATGATCCAGAACAACCTGGACCCCGAGGTGGCCGAGCACCCGGAGCAGCTCGTCGTCTACGGCGGCTCGGGGAAGGCGGCCCGCGACTGGCGCTCGTTCGACGCGATCACCCGCACGCTGACCACCCTGGAGGGCGACGAGACGCTGCTCGTGCAGTCCGGCCGCCCGGTCGGGGTCTTCCGCACGCACGAGTGGGCGCCCCGGGTGCTCATCGCCAACTCCAACCTGGTGCCCGACTGGGCGAACTGGGAGGAGTTCCGCCGCCTTGAGGCGGCCGGCCTGACCATGTACGGGCAGATGACCGCCGGCTCGTGGATCTACATCGGTACCCAGGGCATCCTGCAGGGCACCTACGAGACCTTCGCCGCCGTGGCCGCCAAGCGGTTCGGAGGCTCCCTCGCCGGCACGATCACCCTGACCGCGGGGCTCGGCGGCATGGGCGGCGCCCAGCCGCTCGCCGTGACCATGAACGGAGGCGTGGCGATCTGCGTCGACTGCGACCCGCGCAGCATCGAGCGGCGCATCGAGCACCGCTACCTCGACGTGAAGGCCGCCGACCTCGACGAGGCGCTCCGCCTGGCCTACGAGGCGCGCGACCAGCGCCGCCCGCTGAGCATCGGGGTCGAGGCCAACGCGGCCGAGGCCGTGCCCGAGCTGCTGCGCCGGGGCGCCGAGATCGACATCGTCACCGACCAGACCTCGGCCCACGACCCGCTGATGTACCTGCCGCTGGGGATCGCCTTCGACGACATGGCCGCCGAGCGGGACAAGGACCCGGCCGGCTTCACCATGAAGGCGCGCGAGTCCATGGCCAGGCACGTGGAGGCGATGGTCGGCTTCCAGGACGCGGGCGCCGAGGTCTTCGACTACGGCAACTCGATCCGGGGGGAGGCGCAGCTGGCCGGTTACACCCGCGCCTTCGACTTCCCCGGCTTCGTGCCCGCCTACATCCGGCCCCTGTTCTGCGAGGGCAAGGGCCCGTTCCGCTGGGCCGCGCTCTCCGGCGACCCGGCGGACATCGCGAAGACCGACCGGGCCATCCTGGAGCTGTTCCCCGACAACGAGCCGCTGGCCAGGTGGATCCGGATGGCCGGGGAGCGGGTCCACTTCCAGGGCCTGCCCGCCCGCATCTGCTGGCTCGGGTACGGCGAGCGCCACCTGGCCGGCGAGCGGTTCAACGACATGGTCGCCTCCGGCGAGATCGAGGCCCCGCTGGTGATCGGCCGCGACCACCTCGACTGCGGCTCCGTGGCGAGCCCGTACCGCGAGACCGAGGGCATGCTCGACGGCTCCGACGCCGTCGCCGACTGGCCGCTGCTGAACGCGATGCTCAACGTGGCCTCCGGCGCCGCCTGGGTCTCCATCCACCACGGCGGCGGCGTCGGCATCGGCCGCTCCATCCACGCCGGCCAGGTCACGGTCGCCGACGGCACCAGGCTGGGCGGCGAGAAGCTCACCCGGGTGCTCACCAACGACCCCGGCATGGGCGTGATCCGCCACGTCGACGCCGGCTACGACGAGGCCGTCACCGTGGCCGGGGCCCGCGACGTCCGCATCCCGATGCGCGAGTCCTGAGGACGGAACCGCGGAGCAGGACGGGCCGGGACCCCGCGCGGTCCCGGCTCCGGAGGGCGGACGCCCGCGGTGAGACGGGAGGGCGATCGGACCGGGCGCTTGGGTACGGTGGGGCGTTCCCGGTGCTCCGGCCGGGAATGATCACGAGCGGTCGATCGGTTGGAGGGGACGTGGGCGGCGGACTCGATCGGCTTCTGGAGGGGCGGCGGCTCTCGCCGGTGCAGCGGCGGATCGCACGCTACCTCGGCGACCACCTCGCCGAGGCGATCTTCCTGTCCAGCGTGGAGCTGGCCGAGCGCGCCGGGGTGAGCCAGCCCTCGGTGACCAGGTTCGCCATGGTGCTCGGCTTCGCCGGATACCCGGAGCTCCGGCAGGCGCTGCGCCCCTTCGTCGTCGGAGGGCAGGAGGCGTCACGCGCCAACGAGCTGCAGACCGCGATCGACGTGGAGATCGGGAACCTCCGCGCGGTCCGGGAGGGGCTGGCCGACCCGTCGGCCGTCACGGAGCTGGGCGCCGCCCTGGCGGCGTGCGAGCCGCTCCCGGTGCTGGGCCTGCGGGTCTCCAGCGGCCTGGCCACCACGTTCGCCTACTACGCCCGCCGGATCCACCCCGACGTCCGGCTGCTGACCCACGGCGGCTCCGAGCTGGCCGACGGCCTGCACACCGCGCGCCGGGCGGGGGCGGGCTGGCTGCTCGCGGTGGTCCTGCCCCGCTATCCGGCCGAGGCCGTACAGGCCCTGAAGAACGCCCAGGAACTGGGCCTGCGGACCGCGGTGATCACCGACCGGGAGGACGTGCCGTTCGCCGCGGACGCGGTCCTGGCGGCCCCGGTCGGCGAGCGGCTGGTGTTCGACTCCCACGCGGCGCCCCTCGCCCTGGCCATGGTGCTGGTGGAGGCGATGGCGGACGCGGCGCCGCTGCGCACCCAGGCCCGGCTGGAGGAGTACGAGCGCATGACCGACCAGGCCGGGGTCTTCACCGCCTGACCGGCGCCGGGCGATCGGCGCCGGCCGGGCGGCGCGGGACGGGCTAGCCCGCCAGCTTCCGCAGCGAGCGCACCGACCAGGTCAGGGTGAGCACGCCCAGGACCAGGAACAGGCCGAAGGCGACCGGGACGGTGCTGTGGGTGAAGTCGTCCACGAACATGGCGCGGCCCGCCTCGACCGCGTAGTAGAGCGGGTTGAACTTCGCCACGGTCTGCATCCACTCGGGAGCCAGCGACATCGGCAGCATGAGGCCGGAGAGCAGCATCAGCGGGAGCAGGAAGAACTGCACGATCTGCGACATGCCGTTCTCGTCGCGCACCGCCAGGGCCAGGCCGTAGGACAGGTTGGCGGAGAACAGGCCGGTCACCGCCATGAGCAGCAGCATGAGGCCCATCGCGGTCAGGCTGATCCGCAGCCCCATCAGCGCCGCCACGCCGAGGACCAGGAGTGACTGGAGGACCAGCATGATCATGTCCTTGACCACCCGGCCGAGGATGATCGCGGGCCGCCAGGCCTGGCTGACCGCGAGCCGCTCCAGCACCCCGTTCCGGGTCTCGTTGATCATGCCGAAGCCGGCGAACATCGAGCCGAACAGGGCGATCATCACCAGCGCGGCCGGGGTGAACATGACCAGCGCCTCCGAGAGGCTCCCGTTCGGGGCGATGCTGGTCAGCAACGGGGCGAACAGCAGCAGATAGAGGATGGGCTGCATGATGCCGATGATCGGCCAGGCCAGGTTGCGGCGCAGGACGCCGAGCTCGTAGCCGGTGAACAACATGGTGTGTCGAAGCATGGGGGGACTCCTCGTGAGGGTGGGGAGAGATCAGGCGGCGTCGCGCAGGGAGCGGCCGGTGTGCTTGAGGAAGACGTCGTCGAGCGTGGCCCGGTCGAGCGCGATGGAGCGGATGGCCAGGTTCCCGGCCTCCAGCGCGCGCAGCAGCGTGGGCAGGTTGTGCTCGCCGTCGTCGAGGTAGGCGCGCAGCGACTCTCCCTCCACCTGGGTCTCCGTGATGTACGGCTGCGCGGCCAGCAGCTTGCGCGCGCCCTCCAGGTCGTCGAGGCGGAGCGTGACGACGTCGCCGGAGACCTCCTTCTTGAGCTTCTCCGGGGTGCCCTCGGCGACGATCTTGCCGTGGTCGACGATGACCAGCCGGTCGCAGAGCGCGTCGGCCTCGTCGAGGTAGTGGGTGGTCAGCAGCACGCTGGTGCCCGCGTCGCGCAGCGCGCGGATCTCGTCCCAGAGGTTGGCGCGGTTCTGCGGGTCGAGGCCGGTGGTGGGCTCGTCCAGGAAGACCAGCGGCGGCCGGTTGACCAGCCCGATGGCCAGGGAGAAGCGCCGCTTCTGGCCGCCGGAGAGGGTCTTCACCGGCCGGTCGGCGATCTCGGCGAGGCTGAAAGAGGCCATCAGCTCGTCGGCCCGGGCGGCGGCCTGGGCGCGGGAGAGCCCGGCGATCCGCCCGGCCATCACCAGGCTCACCCGGCCGGGGGCGTTGTCGTCGACCCCGCCGCCCTGGCCGACGTAGCCGATGTTCTCCCGGACCTTGGCGGCCTCCTTCACCACGTCGAACCCGGCCACCCTGGCGGTGCCGGAGGTGGGGGCGGTGAAGGTCGCGAGCATCCGGACGGTGGTGGTCTTGCCCGCGCCGTTCGGGCCGAGGCAGGCGAAAATCTCGCCCTCGTCGACCGACAGGTCGATGCCCCGGACCGCCTCGACCTCCTCGGTCTTGCCCCGCCCGCGCTTGGCGACGAAGGTCTTGCGCAGGCCGTGCGCTTCGATGATCATTTTATCTCCGTGTGTCGGGGGATGTCGAGCATGAACCCTCCCCCTGCGGGAAGGGCAAGTGGTTTTCCGGACGGCGGGCCGCGGCTACGGCAGCTCGCCGCGCCTGACCCGTTCGAGGGCGTCGCCGATCCAGTTCCGCTGGGCCTCCAGCTGAGCCGCGTTGAGACGGAGAATCTCGTCGATGTGCCGGGGGGCTCCGTGGGCGCGCTTGGCTTCGATGGCCCGTCCGAGCATCCCGATCGCGGCCTTCAGCTGCGCGGACCTGGCCTCCATCGCGACGACCAGGTCGGCGGGGGAGAGGCGGTCCATGAAGGTCAGCGCGACCTGGAAGGGGTCCACGATGGGTTTGATCTCCCACCAGTGGTTCATCAACCGCACCATGAACTCGGCCCGGCCGGCCTCGGTGATCTCGTAGAGCGTCTTGCCGCCTCTCCCCTCCTCCACGCGGTGCAGGAGTCCTTCGTCCGCCATCTTGCCCAGGCCGTGGTAGATCGAGCCGTAGGCCACGTTGGCCCATCCGTCGGCCGCCCACATCTCCAGGCGGCGCCGTACCTCGTATCCGTGCAGGGGACCGTCGAGGAGCACACCGAGAAGGAGAACACGCGTAGAGGACATATTCAAGTTTTTATTCAAATTTGCGTACCATGTCAATCATGTGAGAGATCAGGCGTGACGACGGCGGCGCCCCGCTCGGTTTCGTTCGTGAGGCGGAGGGCGGGTGGGAGCCGCTGACCGTGTTCGGCTATCCGCCCGGTGGGCGGTGCGCGGAGGAGGAGGCGCCGGAGGAGATCCACCGGTCCGGGCTGGAGATGCCGATGAGGCCCTGGTGGTTCCGTCAGGACGGGGAGCGGTACCGGTGCGTGATCCCGGAGGCCGCCCCCGGCGAGGCCAGGGTCCGGCCGGATGACCGCCGTTACCCGTACGACGTCTACGCGCTCACCCCGGAGCGCCCCGGACCGGAGGTCTTCCGGCCGGGGCAATAGGCTTGGGCGCATGTTCGAACGCCCGACCGCGCTGGTCACCGGAGCCTCAGGAGGGGTCGGGGCCGCCGTCGCACACGCTCTGGCCCCCACGCACGACCTGCTGCTCGGCGGCCGGGACCGGGAGGCCCTGGACAAGCTCTGCGTGGAGCTGCCTGGCGCCCGGCCCTGGCCGGTGGAGCTGACCGCCGTCACCGAGGCCGACGTCGCCGGGCTCGACCGGCTCGACGTGCTCGTGCACAGCGCCGGCGTGGTGAGACTGGGGCGGGTCGAGGAGACCCCGGCCGAGGTGTGGCGGCGCACCCTGGAGGTCAACGTGGTCGCGGTCGCGGAGCTGACCCGGCTGCTGCTGCCCGCGCTGCGCGCCGTCGGCGGCCACGTCGTGCTGGTCAACTCCGGCTCCGGGCAGCGGGCCAACCCGACCTGGGCCTCGTACGCCGCGAGCAAGTTCGCGCTGCGGGCCTTCGCCGACGTGCTCCGCCTGGAGGAGCCTGGGCTGCGGGTGACCACGGTCTACCCGGGACGGGTGGACACCGACATGCAGCGCGGGGTCCGCGCCCAGGAGAACGGCGACTACCAGCCGGAGAAGTACCTGCGTCCGGACTCGGTGGCCAGGGCCGTGCTGGCGGCGGTGACCGCCTCCCCGGACGCCCACGTCACCGAGATCACCCTCCGCCCGTCGGCGGGGCCCGCCGGCTGAGTACGGCATCCGCCGGTCCGCGGCCGGGGGCGGCCTGCGCCGGTCGGGACGGGCCGGGTAGCGGATGAATGACTCCATTCACATAATGGAGGGGTGTTCGACGAGATGTGGGGTGCCATCGAGCACCTCGGACGCGACGACCGGACCCGGGGCTACCTGCGCGACGCCTGGTCGCCCGCCGACCTGGAGCTGCGTGCGTGGTTCCGGCAGGAGGCCGCCCGGCGCGGCCTCGCCGTGCGCGAGGACCGCAACGGCAACCTGTGGGCCTGGTGGGGCGACCCGTCGGACCGCCCGGGGGTGGTCACCGGCAGTCACCTCGACTCGGTGCGGCAGGGCGGCGCCTTCGACGGCCCCCTCGGGATCGTGTCGGCCTTCGCCGCCCTCGACGCGCTCGCCGCGAAGGGCTTCGAGCCCGCCAGGCCGCTGGGGATCGCCTGCTTCACCGATGAGGAGGGCGCCAGGTTCGGCGTCCCGTGCACGGGCTCCCGGCTGCTCACCGGGGCGCTCGATCCGGACCGCGCCCGCGGCCTGACCGACGACGAGGGCGACTCCATGGCCGAGGTGCTCCGCCGGGCCGGACGCGACCCCGGCGCGCTCGGCCGGGACGACGAGACCCTCGGGCACGTCGGCGTCTTCGTGGAGCTCCACGTCGAGCAGGGCCGGGGGCTCGTCCACGCGGGTGCCCCGGTCGGCGTGGCGAGCACGATCTGGCCGCACGGCCGCTGGCGGTTCGACTTCCGCGGCCAGGCCAACCACGCGGGCACCACCCGCCTGCAGGACCGCGACGATCCCATGCTGCCCTTCGCCCGGACCGTGCTGCACGCCCGCGAGCTGGCCGAGCGCGGGGGCGTGGTGGCCACCTTCGGCAGGCTCCGCGTCTCACCCGGCAACGCCAACGCCGTTCCCGGCCTGGTCAGCGCCTGGCTCGACGCCCGAGGCGGTGACGAGACCGCGGTCCGGACCCTGGTCGCCGAGCTGACCGCGTTCTCCGGCGCGGAGGTGGGCAACGAGTCCTGGACCCCGGCCGTCGACTTCGACGCCGTCCTGCGCGACCGGCTTGCCCTGGTCGCCGCGGAGGCGGTCGCCCGCCGTACGGCGCCCCCGGACGCGGCGGACGGGCGCGGGAGGCCGCCCCGGAGTGCTCGGGACGCGGCCGGCGGGGCGGCGGGAGCGGTGGCACCGGTGCCGGTGCTGCCGACCGGCGCCGGGCACGACGCCGGAATCCTCGCAGCGGCAGGGGTTCCCGGCGCGATGGTGTTCGTCCGCAATCCAACGGGCATCTCTCACTCTCCGGAAGAACATGCGGAGGCGTCCGACTGCCACCTGGGAGTGGCCGCCCTCGCCGCCATTTTGGAGGACCTGTGCCAGAGCTGACCTACTGGTGCGAGCTGGCCTGGCTGCCGCCGGGCGAGGCGGTCGCGGGAGTCCTCGTCGAGGTCGAGGGCTCGCGGATCGCCGCGATCACACCCGGCGTGGCCGAGCCCCCGCCGGGCGCGACGCGCCTCGCCGGGCTCACGCTGCCCGGGCTCGCCAACGCCCACTCCCACGCCTTCCACCGGGCGCTGCGCGGGATGGCCCAGGCGGAGCAGGGCAGTTTCTGGAGCTGGCGCGAGCAGATGTACGGCGTGGCCCAGGCGCTCGACCCCGACGCCTACCTCCGGCTGGCCACGGCGGCCTTCGCCGAGATGGCGCTGGCCGGGATCACCTGCGTCGGGGAGTTCCACTACCTGCACCACGCGCCGGGCGGCACGCCGTACGACGACCCGAACGCCATGGGCCACGCGCTCGTGGCGGCCGCGCGGCAGGCGGGCCTGCGGATCGCGCTGCTGGACACCTGTTACCTGACCGGCGGGGTCGGCGAGCCGCTGGCCGGGCCCCAGCTCCGCTTCGGCGACGGCGACGCCGAACGGTGGGCGGTGCGGGCGGAGGCGCTCGCCGCCGCCTACGCCGGGCAGCCCGACGTGGAGATCGGCGTGGCCGTGCACTCGGTCCGCGCGGTTCCCGCCGAGCACCTGGCCACGATCGTCGCCTTCTCCCACCACCACGCGGTCCCGCTGCACGTCCACGTCTCCGAGCAGCGGGCCGAGAACGCCTCCTGCGTGGAGCGGTACTCCGCCACCCCCGTCCAGGTCCTGCACGAGCACGGCGTGCTCGGCCCCCGCTCGACCGCCGTGCACGCCACGCACGTCTCCGAGGTGGACATCGCGCTGCTCGGCCAGTCCAGGACGTACGTGTGCATGTGCCCGACGACCGAGCGCGACCTGGCCGACGGGATCGGCCCCGCGCGGGCCATGTTCGAGGCGGGAGCGCCGATCACGCTCGGCTCCGACAGCCACGCGGTGGTCGACCTGTTCGAGGAGGCCCGCGCGGTCGAGCTGAACGAACGGCTGGCGAGCGAGCGGCGCGGCCACTGGCGGGCGGCGGAGCTGCTCCAGGCCGCCACCGCCGCGGGTCACGCCTCCCTGGGCTTCCCCGACGCGGGCACGCTCTGCCCGGGGGCCTGGGCCGACCTGGTCTCGGTCCGGCTCGACTCGGCCCGCACGGCGGGCGGCGGCCCGGCCGCCGAGACCGTGGTCTTCGCCGCCACCGCCTCCGACGTGCACTCCGTGGTCTCGGGCGGGCGGCAGGTGGTCGCAGAGGGCCGCCACGTCCTGGGCGACGTGGGCGCGCTGATCGCCGGAGCGGTCGCCGAAGCGCGCAAGGAGCGAGTATGACGGCGGGGGAGACCGCCGGAACGCACGGGGCCGCCGGCGCGGCGGACGAGGAGCGGTGAACCACCGATGAGCACGCTGTTCGACCGGATCGGCCTGCTGTACACCGGGGACCCCGGGCGGGAGGAGATCGAGCACGCCGCCCTGGTCGTCGAGGACGGCCGGGTGGTGTGGACCGGCCCGTCCGGGGACGACCCGGGCGCGGACGAGCGGGTGGACGTCGACGGCCGCTGTGTGATCCCCGGGTTCGTGGACAGCCACGCCCACCTGGTCTTCGCCGGTGACCGCACCGCGGAGTTCACCGCGCGCATGTCGGGGGAGCGCTACACCGCCGGGGGCATCCGCACCACGGTCGCGGCGACCCGCGCGGCCAGCGACGCCCTCCTCGCGGCGCGGACGGCGGCCCTGGTCGCCGAGATGCTCGCCCAGGGCACGACCACGGTCGAGATCAAGAGCGGGTACGGCCTCACGGTGGCAGACGAGCGGCGCTCCCTGGAGATCGCCCGGGGTTTCACCGAGGAGACGACCTATCTCGGCGCGCACGTCGTCCCCCCGGACGCCCCCTCCGCCGACGACTACGTCCGCACGGTCACCGGGGAGATGCTCCGCTCCTGCGCGCCGTACGCCAGGTGGGTGGACGTCTTCTGCGAGCGCGGCGCGTTCGACGCCGACCAGACCAGGGAGATCCTGTCCGCCGGGATCAAGGCCGGCCTGCTGCCGCGGGTCCATGCCAACCAGCTCGGCCACGGGCCCGGAGTGCAGCTCGCCGCCGAACTGGGCGCCGCCTCCGCCGACCACTGCACCCACCTCACCGAGGCCGACGTCGAGGCGCTCTCCTCGGCCGGGGTGGTGGCGACCCTGCTGCCGGGTGCGGAGTTCTCCACCCGCTCGCCGTACCCGGACGCCCGCCGGCTGCTGGAGGCGGGGGTGACCGTCGCGCTGGCCACCGACTGCAACCCCGGCTCCTCGTTCACCTCGTCCATGCCGTTCTGCCTGGCGCTGGCCGTAAGGGAGATGGGCATGACACCGCTGGAGGCGATCAGGGCCGCCACCCGGGGCGGGGCCTGGGCGCTGCGCCGCACGGACGTCGGCACGCTCCGGCCGGGCTCCCGGGGCGACCTGGTCATCCTGGAGGCTCCGTCCTACGTCCACCTGGCCTACCGGCCCGGGGTACCCCTGGTGACGCAGGTGTGGAAGGAGGGCCGCCGCCTCGTCTGAGGCGGATTCCGCCCGGTCGACTGATTCCGCCGTCGCCGGAGGCATCCTCCTTGAGGAGGAAAACGAAACCGTTCTGCGGGCGTAGTTCTTTAGGGAATCTTTGCCCTGGCCCGGGCGTTGATTGGGCAAGCGACGTGTCCGTGCGCGCGGGGCCTTGGGCGAGCGGGCGGGACGTCATAAGCAGGCGGAACGAGGTGCCATCGAATGGCAAGGCCGACGGGGAATCGCACGCAGGAGCAGCATGTCTCGGACCGGGACCTGCTCGGGACCTACCTGGCGGAGATCGGGCGGGTCCCCCTGCTGACCGCGGAGGAGGAGGTCGAGCTCGCGAAGCGGATCGAGGCCGGCCTCTTCGCGGAGCAGTTGCTGGACGGCGGGCTGACGGAGCCGCGGATCGCGGACGCCGCAGACGAGGAGCTTGAACGACTCGCTATTTCCGGACAAAGGGCCAAGGACGAATTCATCCAGGCCAATCTACGTCTTGTGGTGGCGGTCGCGCGCAAATACTCCGGGCGGGGAATGCCGCTCATCGACCTGGTCCAGGAGGGGAACCTGGGACTGGTGCGCGCGGTGGAGAAATTCGACTACCGGCGCGGTTACAAGTTCTCCACCTATGCCACGTGGTGGATCCGCCAGTCCGTGGGGCGCGCGATCCACGAGCAGGCCCGGCCGGTCCGGCTGCCCACCCACGCCGGAGAGCAGATGACCCGGCTGATGCGGGTCCGCCGGGACATGCTGGCCGAGTTCGACGTCGAGCCGACCGACGCCGACCTGGCGGCGGTGCTGGAGCTGCCGATCGAGCGGGTCCGCGAGCTGCGCCGCTGGGCCTCCGACCCGGTCTCCCTCCAGCTCGGTGTGGGCGACGAGGACGAGACCGAGCTCGGTGACATGATCGCCGACGAGACGTGGGCCGACCCCGAGCAGCAGGCCATGGACATCCTGGAGCGCGAGCGCCTGGAGCAGTGGCTGACCGGCCTGGAGGGGCAGACCCGGGAGATGCTCCGCTGGCGCTACGGCCTGATGGACGGCCGCGAGCACACGCTCACCGAGGTCGGGGAGCGCTACGGCATCGGCCGCGACCGCGCCCGCAGGATCGAGCGCGACGCCCTGGCCCGGCTGCGCAAGATGGCCACGGCCGCCTGACCTTCCGGACCCGGTACGGCCCCGAGGAGAGCCGTGCCGGGTTCTCGCATGTCCGGGGCCGGTTTCCGGTCATCCTGAACCATGGCTGTGAGGCATCCGAAACAAGGCTGAAACGCCACTCCGCCGAGATTCACAGATGTGAAACACGCAAGGTCGTGGCCCGAAACCACCGGGGAACACGCTGTGGCGTACGGGAGAGCGGCCCGGGCCGGGAACGGCCGGGCCCTCCCGGCAGGAACGTCAGTGCGCGGCCGGTCGAAGGAGCCCTGGAAGCGTCTACTGCGCCTTGTGCAACCGGCCACACGCCAATCGGAAGGAGGGTCGCGTCGAATGAAGATCGATAGCGGCTCCACTGCCTGGATGCTCATAAGCACCGCGCTCGTGCTGCTCATGACCCCGGGCCTCGCGTTCTTCTACGGGGGAATGACCAGGGCCAAGAGCGTCCTGAACATGATGATGATGTCGTTCGTCAGCATCATCACGGTGACGATCACCTGGGTCCTCTTCGGGTACTCGCTGGCGTTCGATCCCGTCGACGGCGAGGGTTTCCTCAACAAGATCGTCGGAGGACTCGACAACATCGGGCTGATGGGCGTCAACGAGGTCGCCTACAACGACACCTTCCCGATGATGGTCTTCTCCGCCTTCCAGCTGACCTTCGCCATCATCACCGTGGCGCTCATCAGCGGTGCGATCGCCGACCGGGCCAAGTTCGGCGCCTGGGTGGTCTTCAGCATCGTCTGGGCCTCGATCGTCTACTTCCCCGTCGCCCACTGGGTGTGGGGCGGGGGCTGGCTGACGGAGCTGGGCATCGAGGACTTCGCCGGCGGCACGGTCGTGCACATCAACGCCGGAGCCGCGGCCCTGGCCCTGGCCCTGGTGCTCGGCAAGCGCGCCGGCTGGCGCAAGGAGCCGATGCGCCCGCACAACCTCACCCTGGTCCTGCTGGGCGCCGGCCTGCTGTGGTTCGGCTGGTTCGGCTTCAACGCCGGCTCCGAGCTGGCCGCGGACGGCACCGCGGGCCTGGCGTTCATGAACACCCAGATCGCCACCGCCGTCGCGGCGGGCGCCTGGCTCGTCGTGGAGAAGTTCCGCGACGGCCACGCCACCTCCCTGGGCGCCGCCTCCGGCGCGGTCGCCGGCCTGGTCGCCATCACCCCGGCCTGCGGCTTCGTCGACCCCTGGGCGGCGATGGCGATCGGCCTGCTCGCGGGCATCGCCTGCGCCTACGCGGTGGGCCTGAAGTACAAGCTCGGCTACGACGACTCGCTCGACGTGGTCGGCGTGCACCTGGTCGGCGGGGTGATCGGCGCCGTGGCGCTCGGCTTCGTCGCGGCCTACCCCTTCCTGGACGGCCAGAACAAGGGCGTGCTCTACGGAGGCGGCTGGACCCAGCTCGGGCTGCAGGTGCTCGGCCCGGTCGCGGTCGGCGCCTACTCGTTCATCGTGACCTTCATCCTGGGCAAGATCATCGACAAGGTGATGGGCTTCCGGATCACCGCCGAGGACGAGGTCGCGGGCATCGACATCACCACGCACGCCGAGACCGGCTACGACCTGGGCACCTTCCACGCCTCGGGTGTGGCCTCCCCCAACGGCCCGGTTGCGGCTCCGGCTGGTAAGAAGGTGGACGCATGAGACTCATCACCGCGGTCATCAAGCCCTTCAAGCTCGATGACGTGAAGGCGGCCCTGGAGCAGTTCGGGGTCAAGGGCATGACGGTCAGCGAGGCCAGCGGGTACGGCCGCCAGCGCGGCCACACCGAGGTCTACCGGGGCGCCGAGTACCAGGTGGACCTGGTCCCCAAGGTCCGGCTGGAGGTGCTCGCCGAGGAGGAGGACGCCGACGACGTGATCGACGTCATCGTCAAGGCGGCGCAGACCGGCAAGATCGGTGACGGCAAGGTCTGGTCCGTCCCGGTGGACACCGTGATCCGGGTCCGCACCGGGGAACGCGGGCCCGAGGCGCTCTGACCGGTGAGAGGCGACACCCGCTCGTACGCCGCGGCCCGCAAGGAGCGGGCCGCGGACGTCGACCGCTGGCTGACGGATCTGCTCCGGACCGCCTGCGGCACGCCGTACGGGCGCGACGGGGGAACGCGAGGAACGGACGAGCGCGCGGCCCTGAGCGGGATCGCGCTCGTCGCCGTGGGCAGCCTGGGGCGTTCGGAGCTCGCCCCGGGCAGTGACCTGGACCTGGTCCTGCTCCACGACGGCCGCGAGGACGTCGCCCGGGTCGCCGACCGGGTCTGGTACCCGGTCTGGGACTCCGGTATCGGCCTGGACCACTCGGTGCGGACGGTGAGCGAGGCCGCCAAAGTCGCACGGGAGGACCTCAAGGCGGTGCTCGGGCTGATCCAGGCCCGGCACGTGGCGGGGGACCCCGAACTGACGCGGGCCGCGCGCGAGATCGTGCTCGCCGAGTGGCGGGCCGACTCGCGCCGCCGCCTGGGCGAGCTGCGTGAGGCCGCGGACCGCCGTACCGAGGCCGGCGGGGAACTGGCCTTCCTGCTCGAACCCGACCTGAGGGACGCCCGCGGCGGCCTGCGCGACGTGCAGGCGATGCAGGCCGTGGCCGCGGCCTGGGTCGCCTCGGCCCCCGGCCCCCGGGTCCGAGAGGCCTACGAACTCCTGCTCGACATCAGGCACGGCCTGCACCTGGTGACCGCCCGCGGCTCCGACCGGCTGGTCCTGCAGGAGCAGGACGCGGTCGCCGGGGCCCTGGGCCTGCTCGACGCCGAGGCGCTCATGCGCAGGCTCGCCGAGGCGGGCCGGACGATCGCGCACGCCTTCGACACCACCTGGCGCACCGTGGACCGGCTGCTGTCCGGTCCCGCCCCGAGAGGCCGCCGCCCGCTCGCCGACGGCGTCGTCGAACACGGCGGCGAGGTCGTGCTCGCCCGCGGCGTCAATCCGCGCAAGGACCCCGTGCTCGTGCTCCGCGCGGCCGCCGCCGCCGCGGAGGCGGGTCTGCCGTTCGCCCCCGCCACCGTCAACGCCCTGGCCAGCCAGTCGCCGCCGCTCCCGGTTCCCTGGCCGGACGAGGCGCGGGACGCGCTGGTGGCGCTGCTCGGGGCCGGGCGCGCGGCGGTGCCGGTCTGGGAGGAACTGGACCAGGCGGGCGTGCTGGTGCGGCTGCTGCCCGACTGGGAGCGGGTACGGCACCGCCCGCAGCGCAACCCGGTGCACCGCTACACCGTCGACCGCCACCTGATCGAGACCGCGGCCGGGGCCGCCGCGTTCACGCGCGAGGTCTCCCGTCCCGACCTGCTGCTCATCTGCGCGCTCCTGCACGACATCGGCAAGGGCTACCCCGGTGACCACTCCGCCACCGGAGCGGTGGTCGCCCGGGACATCGGCGCCCGGATGGGCCTGCCCCCGGCGGACGTGGAGACCGTGGAGACCGTGGTCCGCCACCACCTGCTGCTGCCCGAGACCGCCACCCGCCGCGACCTCGACGACCCGGTGACGATCTCCCGGGTGGCCGAGGCGGTCGGCTCGCGGGAGGTACTCGAACTGCTCGCCGCCCTGGCCGTGGCCGACGGCAACGCCACCGGCCCGGCCGCCTGGAACGCCTGGAAGGCCTCGCTGGTCGCCGACCTGGTGCGCCGGACGCGTTCGGTGCTGTCGGGCACCCCGCTTCCGCCCGCGCCCTCGCTCTCCGCCGAGCAGGCGTCCCTGGCCCGGCACGGCGGCGGCGCCATCCGGGTCAACGGGGGAGCGGTCACCGTGGTCGCGCCGGACCGGGCCGGGCTGCTCTGGCACGCGGCCGGGGTCCTCGCCGCCCACCGCATGGTGGTGCGGTCCGCCTCCGCGGCCTCCGCGGGGTCCACCGCCGTGATCGAGTTCTCCGTCGTCCCGGAGTACGGCACGCCGCCCGATCCGGCGACGCTGGAGGCCGACCTGCGTCTGGTCCTGGCCGGCAGGCTCGACATCGAGCAGCGCCTGGCCCGCAGGGCCCGTTCCCTGCGGCCCGCGCGGGTGCCGGTCGCGCCGCCCCGGGTGACCTTGGTCGACGACGCGTCCACCACGGCCACTGTGGTGGAAGTACGCGTTCACGACCGACCGGGGCTATTGTGGCGAATTGGCAGAGCATTTGGCGAATGTGGTCTTGACGTACGCGCCGCGCGCGTCGAGACTCTCGGCGCAGAGGCGGTGGACGTCTTCTACGTGGTCGACAGGGCGGGGCGTCCGCTTACGGACGAGGCCCAGCGTGCACAGGTGCGTGATCAAGTACTGACAGCGTTGCGATAACCATCGGAAATCAGTCTCTAGTCACCTCTGTAACGATTAAGTCCGTTTTGTCGGTTTTGTCGGTTCTGTCCCGTGAGTGTGTGGTCTGATGATGACCACTTATGTCGTGATGGTGAAGGGTAGCGAGAGCGGTGACGACGGGACCTACCGATAGCGAGCACGCATCGGTGCGCGACCGCGGCAAGCGGCCTGCCGCCCGATTCGGTTTGCGCAACTGGCGTGTGCGGTCGCGCCTTACAGCACTGATCCTGGTGCCGACCGCGGTGGGCGTCGTGCTCGCCGGAACGCGTGTGGTGGCCTCCATCGACAGCGTCGCGGTGTACCAGCGCACGGCGTCCGCGGCGGAGTACTCCGGGCACCTGCGCGATCTCGCGCAGGCCATGGGACTGGAACGGGACAGGAGCACCTGGGCGGCTTTCCAGAGCACGAACAAGAGCCTGGAGACCAGCGCGAACGCCCAGCGCAAGACGGTCGACGAGCTCGTGAAGCAGGTCCGGCTGGACCTGCAGGCGATCGACGACTCCTACGGTCCGCGAGCGGTCAAGGCCGCCAGGGACGCCGGATACCAGCTCGACAGCCTGAACAAGAAGCGCCAGCTGCCCGGTACGGCCCGTGCCGAGAGCTACGACGACCTGGTCAACCCGCTGCTGCAGCTCCACGAGGAGCTCACGCTGGTCAGCGACGACTCGGAGATCATCGGAAACACCCGCGGTCTCAGCGCGCTGGCCTACGCCAAGGAGGAGATCTCCAAGCAGCGGACCCGCCTGCTGGCCGGGTACTACGCGCCCACGCTGGTCAACGAGCAGGGGATCGAGGAGTTCATCGCCTCCCGGTCCCGGCTGCAGGAGCGTCTGACCGAGTTCGCCATCGAGGCGGGCGCCAGCAACGGTCAGCGGCTCAGCACCGCCCTCGTCGACGAGCGGGTGCACCGCTCCGAGCTGACCAAGTCCAAGGCGATCGCGCTCGCCAGGGACACGCACTCCAGCGGCCGCCTGCTGACCGACTTCAACGAGGTCAAGCAGTGGTTCAACGACAACACCGTGGTCCTCGAGCGGATCAAGAAGGTCGAGACCGAGGTCGCGACCGACGTGGTCACCCGGGCCCGTGAGCTGGAGGACACCGAGCAGCGCAACGCGATCATCGCGGCGGGCCTGATCCTGGCCCTGCTGCTGCTGGTCCTCGGCCTCACCGTCATCATCGCCCGCTCGATGGTCCTGCCGCTGCGCCGCCTGCGCGTCGAGGCGCTGGACGTCGCGGGGTTCAAGCTTCCCGAGGTGGTGCGCCAGCTCCGGGTCTCCGGGGACACCCGGACGCCCGAGGTCGCGCCCATCTCGGTGGACAGCCGGGACGAGATCGGGGAGGTCGCCAAGGCCTTCGACGAGGTCCACCGGCAGGCCGTACGGCTCGCGGCCGAGGAGTCCGAGCTCCGCTCCAACATCAGCGCGATGTTCGTCAACCTCTCCCGGCGTACCCAGACCCTGGTGGAGCGGCAGATCTCGCTCATCGACGGTCTGGAGAAGGGCGAGCAGGACGGCGGGCGCCTGGCCGACCTGTTCAAGCTCGACCACCTGGCCACCCGCATGCGCCGAAACTCCGAGAACCTCCTGGTCCTCGCAGGGCACGAGCCGACCCGCAGGCGCAGCCAGCCGGCCAAGCTCGTCGACGTCGTGCGCGCCTCGCTGTCGGAGGTCGAAGACTACGAGCGGGTCCAGGTCAAGGTGCACCGCGCGATCTCGGTCGCCGGAAGCGCCGCCAACGACATCGTCCACCTGGTGGCGGAGCTGGTGGAGAACGCCATCCAGTTCTCCCCCCGGGCCAGTCAGGTCGTCGTCTCCAGCAGCATGATCGAGGGCGGCGGCGCGCTGCTCGCGGTCAGCGACGCGGGCATCGGCATGACGGGCGAGGAACTGCTCGAGACCAACCGGCGCCTGGCCGACCCGCCCGTCGTGGACGTGTCCGTGTCGCGGCGGATGGGGCTGTTCGTGGTCGGCCGCCTGGCTCTGCGCCACGGCATCCGGGTCCAGCTCCGTCCGCAGGAGGCCGGCGGCCTCATCGCCATGGTCCTCTTCCCGCCGGAGCTCATCGTCGCGGCCGCCCAGCAGGTCCCGAACCCGTCGTGGGGGGTCGAGCCGCCCGCCTCGCAGAACTCCTTCGGCCAGGGTTCCTTCGCCGACGCCTCTCTCGGACAGAGTGGTTCCTTCGGCCAGGGTTCCTTCGCCGATGCGTCCTTCGGCCAGAGCTCCTTCAGCCAGAGTTCCTTCAGCCAGAGCTCGGTGCCGCCGGCGCCCTCCTTCGGCTCGATCCCCGCCGGCCACCCGATCCCGGACCAGCGGCAGCCGCTCCCCGCGGCGCCGCTCGGCGCGCCCGCCCCGCTCGGCGAGGCGCCGGCTCTTCCCAAGCGCCAGGCCGGGGGACTGGGGGGACTGAACGGCGCCGGCGGCATGGGCGCCTCCGTGGACGGCCCCGGCAGCTCCTTCTCAGCCTGGGGAGAGGCATCCCACGACGACCCCGCCACCGCCTCGATGCCCGCGGTCGGCGTCTCCCCGCTCGAACCCGAGCAGGAGGAGTTCCTGCCGATCTTCGCCTCCGTCGAGTCGGCCTGGTTCCGCCGGGCGGAGAGCGTCGAGGAGCTGGAGGACCTCGTCGAGGACTCCGGCTGGGAGGACGAGCCGGCCGCCGCCGAGCCGGTCGCCGAGGCGGCCGAGGCTCAGGCCGAGGAGCCCGCCCCCGTGGCGGGCGTCTCGGCCCCCGCGCCGGTCGAGGAGGCGCGCCCGGCTCCGCTCAGGGAGCCGGTGCCGGCCAGGGCGAAGACGCAGGTCCGCGAGCCGGAGAACTGGCGGACCCCGGCCGACGCCGGCTGGCAGGCCGCTCAGGCGGCCAGCGACCCCAGCCTCGGCGGCATCACCGCCGCAGGCCTGCCCAAGCGAACCCCCAAGGCCAACCTGGTGCCCGGCGCCGCTTCCAGCGCGCCGGTGACGCCGATGCCGCCCATCTCCCCGGAGCGGGTGCGTAACCGGTTGTCGAGCTTCCAGCAGGGCGTGCGGCGGGGCCGCGCGGAACTATATGAGGACACCGCCAGGAACATGGCGGAAAAGGAGGAGGGCCAGTGACTACTCTGAGCCATGAGGCCCGCAGGTTCGACTGGCTGATCACCGAGTTCGTCCGCGGCACGCCCGGTGTCGCGCACGCGGTGGTCGTGTCGGCCGACGGGCTGCGGATCGCCAGCTCCGAGGGGTTCCCCGACGACCGCGCCGACCAGCTCGCCGCCGTCGCGGCGGGGCTGCTCAGCCTGACCGTCGGCGCGTCCCGCGTGTTCGAGGGCGGTGCCGTCACCCAGACGGTGGTCGAGATGGAGCGCGGCCTGCTGCTGGTCATGGCGATCAGCGACGGCTCCGTGCTCGCCGTACTGGCCTCTCCCGAGTGCGACATGGGCCTGGTGGCCTACCAGATGACCCTGCTCGTGGACCGGGCGGGCCAGGTGCTCACCCCGGCGCTCCGGGCCGAGCTGCAGTCCTCCCGGGGGCGATGATGAGCAGGATCGCGACCGCGCCCGCCACCCGGGCGGGAGCGCGCTCGGCGGCTGGACGAGGAGAGGGCCTTGCTGGGCGTTGACGGAACCGGGGACGAGGAGCCCCTGTTCCGTCCGTACGCGGTCACCGGCGGTCGCGCCGAGCCGCGCTATCACATGGCGATGGAGACACTGGTCTCCTCCTCGGCCATCATGGACGAGGAGTTGGCGCTGCTCACCCCCGAGCAGGATGCCATCATCAGGCTCTGCCGCTCGTTCCGGTCGGTCGCCGAGATCTCGGCGCTGCTGAGGGTCCCGCTCGGCGTGGCCCGTGTGCTGGTGGCGGACATGGCGGACGAAGGACTCGTCCGCCTCCACCAGCCGCGCCTCGACCAGGGACAACCGGATCTCAACATGCTCGAAAGGGTGCTCAGTGGACTTCGCAGGCTCTAACCGCGGCGGCCTGACGTCGACGAAGATCGTCGTCGCGGGCGGGTTCGGCGTCGGCAAGACCACATTCGTGGGCGCCGTGTCCGAGATCCTCCCGCTGACCACGGAAGCCGTCATGACGGAGGCGAGTTCGGGGGTCGACGACCTCGGTCTCACGCCGACCAAGACGACGACCACCGTCGCCATGGACTTCGGCCGCCTCTCGCTGGACAGCGACCTGATCCTGTACCTGTTCGGTACGCCGGGTCAGCACCGGTTCTGGTTCATGTGGGACGACCTGGTCCGCGGCGCCATCGGCGCGGTGGTCCTGATCGACACCCGCCGCCTGGCCGACGGCTTCCCGGCGATCGACTACTTCGAAGAGGCCAAGCTTCCCTTCGTGGTCGGCATCAACGGCTGGGACGGGCAGTTCCCGCACTCGGAGGAGGAGGTGCGGGAGGCCCTCGCGCTCGCCCCGCACGTCCCGATCGTGCGCACCGACGCCCGCTCCCGCGACTCCGTCAAGAGCACGCTCATCACGCTGGTCGAGCACGTCCTGCGGGTGCGCGCCGCCTACGGCATGTCGGTCTGACCCTTGCCCGGTACGGCTCCGCGGAGCCGTACCGGGCAAGGCGCGGACGGACGGCTCACCCGGCGTGGCGGTAGAACTCCACGTGCTCGGGGGGCAGGGGGGTGTTGCCGATGATGAGGTCGGCGGCCTTCTCGGCCAGCATCATCACGGGTGCGTAGATGTTGCCGTTCGTGACGTACGGCATGGCCGAGGCGTCCACCACGCGCAGGCCCTCGACGCCGTGGACCCGCATGTCGGCCGGGTCGACCACCGCCGTCTCGTCGGTGCCCATCCGGCAGGTGCACGAGGGGTGCAGGGCGGTCTCGCCGTCGCGGGCGACCCAGTCGAGGATCTGCTCGTCGCTCTCCACGGACGGGCCGGGAGAGATCTCGCCGCCGTCGAACTCGGCGAAGGCCGGCTGGGAGAGGATCTCCCTGGTCTTGCGGATCGCCTCGACCCACTCGCGGCGGTCCTGCGCGGTGGACAGGTAGTTGAACCGCAGGGCGGGCTTGTCGCGGGGGTCGGCGCTCCTGATCCGCACGCTGCCGCGCGAGTCGGAGTACATCGGGCCGATGTGGACCTGGTAGCCGTGGCCGGAGGCCGGGGCGGAGCCGTCGTAGCGGATCGCGATCGGCAGGAAGTGGAACATCAGGTTCGGGTAGGCCACCTCGTCGTTGGAGCGGATGAAACCGCCCGCCTCGAAGTGGTTGCTCGCCCCCGGCCCCGAACGCCGCAGCAGCCAGTCCGCGCCGATGAACGGCCGCCGCCACATCGCCAGCGACGGCGCCATGGACACGGGCTTGAGGCAGGCGTGCTGGACGTAGACCTCCAGGTGGTCCTGGAGGTTCTCGCCCACCCCGGGCAGGTGGTGCACGACCTCGATCCCCAGCCGTTTGAGCAGGTCCGCGTCGCCGACGCCGGACAGCTGCAGGAGCTGGGGGGAGTTGATCGCGCCGCCGCAGAGGATCACCTCGCCCGCGCGCACGCGCTTTCCGTCGAACTCGACCCCGACCGCCCGCTTCCCGTGGAATATGACCTTCGAGACGTGGGTCCGGGTCCGCACGGTGAGGTTGGGCCTGCCCATCACCGGGTGCAGGTAGGCACGGGCGGCGCTCAGCCGGCGGCCCCGGTGGAGATTGCGGTCGAAGGCGGCGAAGCCCTCCTGGCGGAAGCCGTTCACGTCGTCGGTGAGCGGGTACCCGGCCTGCTGCACCGCCGCGAAGAACGCCTCGAACAGCGGGCCGGAGGCCGGGCCGCGCTCCAGCGTCAGCGGCCCGTCGTGTCCGCGGAAGCCGGTCGAGGGGTCGGCGAGGCAATTCTCCATGCGCTTGAAGTACGGCAGGCAGTGGGCGTAGTCCCAGGACTCCATGCCGGGGTCGGCCGCCCACCGCTCGTAGTCCAGCGGGTTGCCGCGCTGGAAGATCATGCCGTTGATGCTGCTGGAGCCGCCGAGCACCTTGCCGCGGGCGTGGTAGACGCGGCGGCCGTTCATGTGGGGCTCGGGCTCGGACTCGTACTTCCAGTCGTAGAACCGGTTGCCGATGGGGAACATCAGCGCGGCCGGCATGTGGATGAACACGTCCCACCGGTAGTCGGACCGGCCCGCCTCCAGCACCAGCACCCGGGCCGAAGGGTCGGCGCTCAGCCGGGCGGCCAGGGCGCAGCCGGCGGAACCGCCGCCGACGATGACGTAGTCGTAGCTCAACTGGGCACCCAGTCCTTCCAGACGATCTCGTTGGCCTCGATCCACTTGCGGGCCGCCTGCTCGGCGCTGAGCCCGTTGTCCGCCATGTCGTTGGCGACGGCGTTCTGCTGGTCGTTCGTCCAGACGAAGTTACGCACCAGCTCGTAGGCCTTGCCGCCGGTGTCGGCGAACCTCCTGCTCACGATCTTGTCGAGCAGATAGGGAGGGTAGTCGCACCCGACCTTCGCGGCGTCGGCGTCGCAGCCGATCGCGTAGGGAGGAAGGTTGATCTTGACGAGTTTCAGCTGGGTGAACAGCCACTGCGGCTCGTAGAAGTACATGAGCAGCGCTTCGCGCCGTTCCGTGGCGCGTCTGGCGGCCTTTATCAGCGCGTCCTCGCTGCCCGAGTAGACGACCTTGTAGTCGAGCCCGAGATTGCGCACCAGGGCCTCGTCGTTGGTGACGTAGGACGGGTCCCCGTCAAGGATCTGTCCTAAATCACCTGTTTTGCTGGTCCGAAACAGGTGGGCGTACTTATTGAGATTCCGCCAGTCGGTGATGTCGGGATATTTCTCGACCATCCACTGGGGGACATACCATCCGATAATCCCCTTGTTGCCGTTTCGTCCGGCGGAGACGGCGACCTTCTTCTCCTCGATGTAGGTCTTCTTCTCCGCCTCGCGCCCCCAGTTCTCCACGATGACGTCCACGGTGCCCTTCTCGAGGCCCTCCCAGGACTGGGCCTCGGTGAGCTCCACCGTCTTCACCTCGTAGCCGAGCTTCTCCTCCAGGAGCTCGCCGAGGACCGCGGCGCTGGCCCGGTAGCCGACCCAGTCGTTGACGGCGATCCGCACGGTGCCGCCGGTCTTCTCCGGGGCGGCCTGCGGCCCGCTGCACGAGGTGAGCAGGAGCAGCGCCGCGAGGCCCGCGGCGAGTGTGGTGCCACGTCTCATCATGTACCTCCAGGGTGGAGGGCCGCGGCCATCCGGTCCGCACCGGCCGGGACGCGGGAGCCGTACGGCCTCCGGGAGGGCCCGGCGAGCGGTGGCCGCCCGCCGGGCCGGGTCACGTTACTTCGGGATCCAGGCGGCCCAGACCGTCGGGTTGGCGTCGACCCACTTCTTGGCCGCGTCCTCGGCGGACATGCCGTTGTTGGTGATGTCGTTGGCCACCGCGTTCTGGTGCTCGTTGGTCCAGCTGAAGTTCTTGACCAGCTCGTAGGCCTTGCCGCCGGTCTCGGCGAACTTCTTGCTCACGATCTTGTCGAGGTCCAGCTCGGCGTAGTCGCAGGCGACCTTCTTGGGGTCGGCGTCGCACCCGTCGGTGTACGGCGGCAGGTTGACCCGGGCCAGCTCGACCTTGTTGAACAGCCAGTGCGGGTCCCAGAAGTAGAACAGCAGCGGCTTCTTCTGCTGCTGGGCCTGGGTGGCGGACTCGATCAGGGCCGCCTCGCTGCCGCCCACGACCACCTTGTAGTTCAGCTTCAGGTTCTCGATGATCGCTTTCTCGTTGCTCACGTAGGAGGGGTCGCCGAAGAGCAGCTGCCCCTTGTCGCCGGATTCGGAGGTCTTGAACAGCTCGGCGTACTTGTTCAGGTTCTTGTAGTCGGTGATGCCGGGGTACTCGTCGGCCATCCACTTGGGGATGTACCAGCCGATGACCCCCTTGTTGCCGGTGGAGCCGGCCTCGACGGCGACCTTCTTCTCCTCGATGAAGGTCTTTTTCAGGTCCGCGTGGCCCCAGTTCTCCACGATGACGTCGACGTCGCCGGTCTCGAAGCCCTCCCAGGAGACCTGTTCGGCGAGCTCCTTCTTCTCGACCGTGTAGCCGAGCTTCTCCTCCAGGAGATGGGTGATCACCGCGGCGCTGGCCTCGTAGCCGGCCCACGGGTTGATGGCGATCTTCACGGTGCCGCCTCCGGCGGGCGCCGACGATCCGGCGGCGCCCGCGGACGGCTGCGCGGAACCGGTGCCGGTGTCCACCGTGGCCCCGCCGCAGCCGGCGGCGGCCAGCCCCAGCGTGAGCACGCCGGCGAGCAGCCGGATCCGGTGTGCGATCCTCATGCGATCCTCTTCTTTCAGGTGGTGGTGCGGAGGGAGGGGCGCGCGTCGGCGCCCTGCGTGATCCGGTCGAGCATGATGCCGAGCAGTACCGTCGCCGCCCCGGCGGCGAAACCCATGCCGAAGTCGGCGCGCTGGGAGAAGCCGGAGACGACGTCGTAGCCGAGGCCGCCCGCGCCGACCAGCCCGCCGACCACGACCATGGCGAGCGTCATGACGATGCCCTGGTTGACGGCGAGCATGATCGCCCGGCGGGCCATCGGCAGCCGCACCTTCCGCAGCAGCTGCCATCCGGTGGAGCCGCAGGAGCGCGCGGCCTCGACCGCGGCCGGGGCGACGTTCCTGATCCCGTCCTCGACCAGGCGGATGACCGGGGGCACCGCGTAGATCACCGAGGCGAAGACGGCGGTGAACCGGGTCGCGCCGAACAGCGCCAGCGCGGGCAGCAGGTAGACGAAGGCGGGCATGGTCTGCGCGGCGTCGAGCAGCGGACGTTGCACGGCGGCGAACCACGGGGAACGGGCCGCCGCGATGCCGAGCAGCACCCCGATGAGCAGGGTCAGCGCCACCGCCACGAGCACGGTGGTGAGCGTCTCCATGGTGTGCTGCCACAGGCCGATCAGGGCCGTGGCGAGCAGGCAGCCCACGGCGACGGCGGCGGGCCGGGGTCCACCGGCCCGCCACGCGACCGCGAGCACGACCGCCGCGGCGAGCCACCAGGGTGCGCCGGTGAGCACGGACTGCAGCGGGTTGAGCAGTGCCTCTGTGGTGAGGTTCCGGATCGCCTCGGTCACGCCGTACCAGGAGAACTTGGCCGCCTCCACGGCCTCGTTGACCGGCCCGGCGAGGCGGAGCACCCAGTCGGAGGGGAACTCCGCGGGCAGGACGCGGCCCAGTGCGAGACCGGCCAGGGCCGCCGCGGCCGCGGAGACCCAGCGGGCGCGGGAGGCGGTCCGGCTCCGCGCGGCGCCGTACGGCGGGCGTGCCGCGGCGGACGTGGTCACCCGGTCGAGCACGATCGCCATGACCACGATGGCCAGGCCGGCCGGGAGCATCACGCCCACGTTGGCCCGGGTCAGCCCCCGGATGATGTCCGACCCCAGGCCCGGGGCGGCGATCAGCGCCGCGATCACCACCATGGACAGCGCCATCATGATGGTCTGGTTGACGGCCAGGCCGATGGTGGCGCGCGCCATCGGCAACTCGACCTTGCGCAGGGTCTGCCCGCGGGTCGTGCCCATGGAGAAGGAGGCCTCGACGGCGGTGGGGGAGATCTGTCCGATCGCCAGCGCGGTGATGCGGATCGCGGGCGGGATCGAGTAGATCATCGTGGCGACCGCGGCCGAGGCGGGGCCGATCTGGAAGAACAGCACCATAGGTGCCAGGTAGGCGAAGGTCGGCATGATCTGCATGACGTCGAGGACCGGGTCGAGCAGGCGGCGCAGGCGAGGGGAGTGGCCCGCCCAGATCCCCAGCGGCAGGCCGGCGGCGAGGGAGAGCAGGACCGCGGTGAGCACGAGCGCGAGCGTGGCGACGCTCGCCTCCCACACGCCCAGGACGCCGAACGAGCCGAATCCCAGCGCGGCGATCAGTCCGATCCGCCACCCGCCGGCCAGCAGGCCGAGCCCGGCCGCGATCCCGGTCAGGCCCGTCCACCCGGGGGCGGAGAGCGCCAGGTGGAGCAGGTCGTAGAGGCCCCCGACGAACAGGCGAACGTAGTTGACGAAGAACAGGAAGACCGGGCTCTGGTTGCGGTTGGCGTCCACCCAGGCCCGCACGTCGTTGACGAGCTGGAACGGGGCGGCCTCGGCGTCGTGGGGCAGGGTCGCGGTCCCCCGGAAGGCGAGGTAGGCGGCGGTCGCCGCGACGATCCCGGCGAGCGGGAGCACCCAGCGCGGCGGCCGCACGGCCCGGCGGCGGGCGGAGGGCGCGGGAGGCCGGGGCGCCTGGACGGGCGGGGCGGGGGGCGCGTGGGAGGTCATGCTCCGGCTCCGGGAACCATCCCGCCCGCGGCCGGGCCCCGCGGCGGGCGCGGTCCCGGCACGGCGGGCTCCGGGTGACCGGCCATGGCGGCGAGGATGTCGAGGCGGTCGACCACGCCGACCAGCTCGTCGTCCTGGACGACGCGGATCGGCCGGGCGGACTCCAGCGCGGCGGGGACCGCGTCGCGGATGACCGTCCCCGCGGGCAGCACGGGGCCGTCGAGGTGCTCGTCGTCGGCCGGAGCGCGGCAGATCCAGCGCAGCGACAGGACCTCGCTCCTGGGCACGTCCCTGACGAAGTCGGCCACGTAGTCGTCGGCGGGGGCGCCGACCAGATCCTCGGCGGTGCCGAGCTGGACGATCGCGCCCGCCCGCATGATCGCGATGCGCTCGCCCAGCTTGAGCGCCTCGGACAGGTCGTGGGTGATGAACACCATGGTCTTGCCCACCTCGCGGTGCAGGCGGACGACCTCGGCCTGCATGTCGCGGCGGATCAGCGGGTCCAGCGCGCTGAAGGGCTCGTCGAAGAGCAGCACCTCGGGGTCGACGGCCAGAGCCCTGGCCAGGCCGACCCGCTGCTGCATGCCGCCGGAGAGCTGGTCCGGCCTGGCCTCGGCGAAGCCGTCCAGGCCGACCAGGGAGAGGATCGCCCGCGCCCGCTCGTGCCGCCTGGCCCGGGGCACGCCCTGCACCTCCAGGCCGTAGGCGACGTTGTCGACGACCCTGCGGTGCGGCAGCAGGCCGAAGTGCTGGAAGACCATGCTGACCCGGTGCCGGCGCAGGTCCCGCAGGCGGGCCGGGGAGGCGGCGCGCACGTCCTCACCGGAGATCGAGATCTCCCCTGCGGTCGGTTCGATCAGCCGGGTCAGGCAGCGGACGAGGGTCGACTTGCCGCTGCCGGACAGGCCCATCACGACGAACACCTCGCCGGGCCGTACCGAGAAGCTCACATCCCTGACCGCGGCGACGCATCCGGTCTTCTCCCGCAGCGCGTCGGGGTCGAGTTCGGCGTCGGGGCCGCCGAGGACGCGGTCCGCGCGGGGACCGAAGATCTTCCACAGGCCACGGACCTCGATCGCGACGCCGTCGGGTGAGGTCACTGTCTCCTCCATAGCTCGGCGCCCGGATTCCGTGAGGGTACGGGCGCAGGGGGAACGATAAGACGGTTTTATCCGGAATAACAATGTTGTGATCTTCTGGAGACCGCCGCGCCTCTGTTGCGTTACGGCGGAGGGCGGATGTGGAACGGTACAAACGGTCATAAGGGTATGGAAAATACCTAAGCGGGTATTCGGTCATCCGCAATTTAAGTTTCAATCGCCAAATGGAGCTCCAGGTTCTCAGGCTGCCCGTGGCACAGGAGGCATTTGGGTGGCTATGGTCGGTGTTCTTCACTGGTAGAGGTGTGCTCGAATTGTCGTTAGTGCGGCTAATTCGGCCAGCGAGTTCACGCCGAGAGGCAGTCGTCGGTGAGTTCGGTGAGTACAGACAGAACCCGGGACGCGGGCAGCGGACTCCGCCTGCGCAACTGGCGGGTGCGTTCCCGGCTGGTCGCGCTCATCCTGATCCCGACCGCCGCCGCGGTGCTGCTCGGCGGCGTCCAGGTCGTCGCGTCGATGAGCGCCGCCGCCGACTACCAGCGGGTCAACGACCTGGCCCGGCTCTCGGACCACATCGGCGCCCTCACCCACGAGCTGGCCGAGGAACGTGACCGCACCGCCTGGTTCATCGCCCTGGGCCGCCCGGAACGCGGCGTGAAGGGGGTGCGCGACCAGATGGACGCGGTGGACTCCGTCTCCACCCGCGTCCGGGACGGCGGCGTCCTGCTCGGTGACGCGGCGGGGGGCCGCACCGGTGACGAGATCCGGGCCGCGCTGGCCCGGCTGGAGGCCCTGGCGCCGTTGCGCGACCAGGCGCTGGAGGGGAAGCTGCTGCCCGACGCCGCCGTCGACGCCTACACCCTCGTGATCGCCGACCTCCTGTCCCTCCACGACGAGCTCGGCAAGGGCAGCTCCGACGACCTGCTGTTCGGCCAGGCCCTCACCCTGGACGCCCTCGCCCGGGCCAAGGAGAACCTCTCCCTCCAGCGGGCCCTGCTCTCGGTGGTACTGGTCACGGGGCGCTTCGAGCAGGAGCAGATGGAGAAGTTCCTCGGCGCGCTCTCCTCCGAGCAGAACGAGCGCCGGGCCTTCGCGGCGGAGGCGGGCACCGCCGAACGGCGCTTCTTCGACGAGACCGTCAACGGGCTCACCGCCGACCGGGCCGACTTCCTGCGGGAGCTCGTCCTGCTGCGCGCCTCCTCCGGAGCATCCCTCAAGGGACTGGACCTGGCCCAGAAGGACGACGCCCGGGAATGGTACGAGGCGGTGTCGGTGACGATCGACCGGATGCGCGCCGTCGAACAGCGGCACGCCGAGGGGATCGTCATCCGCAGCCAGGAGCTCGGCGACGCCGAGCAGAACCGCGCCCTGCTGGTCGCCGGATCGGTGGCGGGGCTGCTGCTGGCCGTCCTGCTGATCACCACCGGTGTCGCACGCTCGCTGGTCCGGCCGCTGCGGCGGCTGCGCAGGGAGGCGCTGGAGGTGGCCGGGGACCGGTTGCCCGCCTACGTCCAGCGGGTGCGGGAGTCGGGTGACAGCGAGCTCGCCACCGAGGTGCCGCCGATCGGGATCCTCTCCCGCGACGAGATCGGCGAGGTGGCCCGGGCGTTCGACGAGGTCCACCGCGAGGCCGTACGGCTGGCGGGAGACGAGGCCAGGCTGCGCAACACGGTCAACGCGATGTTCGTCAACCTCTCCCGCCGGAGCCAGACGCTGGTGGAGCGCCAGCTCACCCTGGTGGAGCGGCTGGAGCGCGGCGAGCGCGACGACAACCGCCTGGCCGACCTGTTCAAGCTGGACCACCTGGCCACCCGCATGCGCCGCAACAGCGAGAACCTGCTCGTCCTCGCCGGGCAGGAGGTGGCGCGGCGCTGGCGGCAGCCGGTCGAGGTGATGGACATCGTCCGGGCCGCCCTGTCGGAGGTGGAGAACTACGACCGGGTGGTCACCCGGATCCAGTCGGAGGCGGCCGTCGCGGGACCGGCGGTGAGCGACGTGGTCCACCTGCTCGCCGAACTGGTGGAGAACGCCGTGGCGTTCTCTCCGGGGGAGAGCAAGGTCGTGGTCTCCAGCAGCCGGATCGACGGCGGCGGAGTGATGATCTCGGTGACCGACCAGGGCATCGGGATGACCCCCGAGGAGCTCGCCGAGGTCAACGCGCGGCTGACCTCCCCCCAGGCCGCCGACGCCTCCGTGGCCCGCCGGATGGGCCTGTTCGTGGTCGGCCGCCTGGCGCTCAAGCACGGCATCCGGGTCCAGCTCCGCCCCCAGGACTCCGGCCTGACCGCGATGGTCCTGCTCCCCGAGTCCCTCCTCGCCCCCCTGCCCGGCCCGGCCGTCCCCACCGCTCCCGCCGCCCCCGGATCCGTGTTCGGCGCGGCGCCGGGCTCCCCGTTCGCGAGCGGGCCGCCCTTCCGGGAGGCGCCGGCCGCGGTCCCCCCCGCCGCGCAGGCCGTGCCCTCCCAGACGAGGCCGCCCGGTGCGACCGGTCCCAGCGTGTGGGACCCGGCGGCCCGTGCCGGGACCCGGAGCGGAGACCGCCTCCCTCCGCCCCCCGGTCCGCTCGACCGTTCCACGCCGGCTCCCCGGGACGGGGCGGGGCCGTTCGACCGTCCCCCCGCTCCCTACGGGGAGTCCGGGCCGCTCGGCCGTTCCGCCGCCGGTCCCGGCGAGGAGCTCGGGCCGTTCGACCGCTTCATGACGAGCTCCCGCGAGGTGTCCCGCCCGCCGGAGCGCTTCCTGACCTCCGGTGAGTCGGCCGAGACCGGACCGCTGCCCCGGGTGGAGACCTCGGCGCTGGACTCCGGAGGCGAGTACCTGCCGATCTTCGCCTCGGTCGAGTCCGGCTGGTTCCGTACGGTCGACCGCGCTGCGGACGAGGAGCAGGTCCCACCCGGAGACGCCGCCCCGGCGGCGTCCGCGCCCCCGGCCGGGGACACGTGGTCGTCCCCGGCGGACAGCGGCTGGCAGGCGGCCAGGGCCGCGAGCGACCCCGCCTACGGGGGCCTGACCTCCTCCGGCCTGCCCCGGCGCACCCCCAAGGCCAACCTGGTGCCGGGCTCGGTGACTCCCGCGAGCCCGGCCGGCCCCGTGCCGCAGGCGCAGGTCCGGCCGCCGCTGCCCGGGCAGCCGATCTCGGCCGATCGGGTGCGCAGCCGGTTGTCGAGTTTCCAGCAGGGTGTGCGCCGGGCCCGCAACGAGCTCCCGAACCGGGAGAGCTGAGACATGGCAGGCTCCTACTGGGACGATCCGCGAGGCGGTGCCGCAGGTGCCGCCGGTCCCGGCGGCGACATGCCCGCCGGTCCGCCGGGCTACGGCCCTCCCACGGGTCCGCCGGGCTACGTTCCTGCCGCCGGTCCACCGGGGTACGGCCCGGCGTCCGGGTACGGAGGACCGCAATCACCCGGGTACGGAGGGCCGCAGGAGGAAGAGGAGAGCTCGCTGGTCCGGATGTACGCCGTCACCGGCGGCAGGACCGCCCCGAGCAGGCAACTGGCCATGGAGGCACTGGTCTCCTCGGCGACCTCCGGCGGCCTCGGCATGTCCTTCACCCGTGAGTACCGCGCGATCAGCGAGCTGTGCCGCCAGGTCCGCTCGGTCGCCGAGGTCTCCGCGCTCCTCGGCGTCCCGCTCGGCGTCGCCCGGGTCCTGATCTCCGACATGGAGGCCGAGGGCCTGGTCCGCGTCTACCACCCTCAGGTCCGCGAGAACGGCCCCGACCTCGGTCTCCTCGAACGCGTCCTCAGCGGCCTGCGCCGCCTGTGACGGGCGCGGATCGTCAGCCCTGCTCTGCCGGCGTGTCGGTGACAGCGTCTACTCTGCGGCGCATGACGATCGCAGCGTGGGCGGGCCTCCCCGCCGGGCAGGCGGGCCGTACCCGGCGCGCGGGGATTCCCCCGGCGGCAGGCGCGGCCCGGTGACCGCCTGGGACGAGGTCCGCGACCTCATCGACGCCGAACACGTCGAGAAGCTCGCCGAACGGCTGAAGAGACTCGACGACGCCGAGCGCAGGCGGATCGCCGGGGAGCTGCCGGGTCATCTGAGGACGGTCCTGGAACGGGCCAGACGGTCCGACCGGGAAAGGCGGGAGGCTCACCGGGAGGCGACGGGGTGGCTGATGCCCTCCCCGACCCGAAGGGACCTCCTGGGGGGCCGGGCCCTGCCGTTGCGACTGGCCGGGGCGGGCACGATGACCCCGAGCGCGCTGACGGCCTGGCTGAACCGGCGCGAGTTCGCCACCTCCTGGTTCCTGGAGCACGACGTCGACGTGCTGGCACGGATGATCGCCTCGCGCCCCGCCGACGTCCGGGCCGAGATCGCGGTACGGCTGACGCATGCGGTCCGCAACGAGGCCGACCCCGGCGCGGTGCTGGCGCTGGAGCTGCTCAGGTGCACCGGGACCGAGCCCCCGGTGCACGACCCGCTGCTTCTCGCCTGGGTGCGGCAGTACATCCAGGCCTCTCCGCAGACGCAGGTCGAGCGGATCGCCGAGGACCCGCTGCTGGACGCGCTGATCCCGAGGATCTTCGAGGTCGAGGGGGTGGGCCGGCTCCTGCGCGACGACTGGTTCTGGCCGGGCATGCTGCCCGAGCTGGCCGCCCGGGGCGCGGTGCGGCGCGAGACCCTGCTGGGGGGCTGCGCGAGCCGGTTCCTGCGCGGAGGTTCCGGCCCCGACCTGCGATTCTTCGTCCGGTTGCACGACGCGCTCGACCCGGCCCCGGCCGAGACCGCCCCCTGGGTCGTCGACTACCTGCGGCTGCTGCCCTCGGCCCCGGGCCCGGTCGCCACGCTGGCGCTGGCCCAGCTCCGGGGCCGCGACCTGGACGCCGATGACGTTGCCGAGGCCGCAGCGGCGCTGCTGTGCCGGCCGGAGGTCAAGCTGGTGCGGACGGGGCTTTCCTGGTTGGAGGAGACGTTGCGCGGAGGGACCGCCGATGCCCCGCCTCCGGTCTCGGCGCTGGCCACGGCCCTGTCCCATCCGTCGCCGGACATCCGGGAACGTGCCGCGCGGCTGGCCCTCCGGTACGGCGACCGCCTCGCCCCCCAAGACCGGGAGACCCTCGCGGAGGCCTCGGATCTCCTGCCGCCCCGCCCCGGCGTGCCCCTCCCCGAGGGCCGGGGCGGAGCGTCCGGCCGGAACACGGCCCCACCGGCGTCCGGCCCGCCGCCGCTGCCTGCACCCGTCCCGGCCGGGCCGCTGCCCGCGCCGCCGGACACGCCCGAAGCCCTGGTGACGGGAGACCTGGACGGCTGGCAGGCGTGCGAGCGGTGGCTGGCCGGTTTCGTCCGGCTGGCGGGAGAGAAACCGGAGGAACTCCGCGTCCTGCTGCCCCGGTGGCTGGACGGTGATCAGCCGCACCTGCACGGCACACAGGCCTGGACGTCGGCCGAGCCCTGGCTGACCACCACCGCCTGGGAGTTCGCCCACCCCCGGGACGAGCGCCGGAGCCTGTCCGAGGCGGGGATGCCCACGCTGGCTCCCGGGCGGCGCCGGCTTCCGAAGCCGGGTCAGGTGGCGCCGCCGCACATGTTCGTGCTGCGGAGGCTCGCCGAGATCCTCACCGCGCTGAAGGCCGGCGCCCTGCCCCCGCTCCTGCTGGCCACCCCGACCCGCGCCAACGGTCACCTCGACCCGGACGAGCTGGTCGCCAGGATCGAGGCGTGCGAGGCGGCGGGAGCCGAACCCCTCCCCGCCGACCTGCAACAGGCCCTGCTCCGGCTGCCCCGCGCCGTCGACCCCGCCGTCGCCGAGCGGGCCGGGCGGTTGCGCTCGGAGGCGGGCCGCACGGCCGCGCGCTGGATGGCCGCGGGCGGCCTGCCCGACCCGCTGGTCGAGGTGCGCTGGTCCTCACCGGAGCACGGGACCGGGCACTCCTCCGGAGACCGGGAGCCCCCGCGCGACGGGGCGCGGATGCGGCCGACGGCACGGGTGACGGCGGAACCCACCGGGCTGGCCCTGGTCGACGAGCTGCTGTCCGGGGAACCGCGCCCACGCGGCGGCATCCAGGACACCTGTGCCCTCCTGCCATGGTGGCCCGCCGTCCTGCCCTCCCACCGGGAGGTCGTCGCCGCCTACCAGATTTCGTACCTGCTCAACGAGTGGAACGGCCCGAGCGGCCACGCCTACGGTCCGGCCGTGCTCGTCGACCCGGACGCCGAGGGCCCGGCGGGGGAGGCGACGGGCCTGGCGCTGGCCCTCCTCCTGCTCCGGGGCGATCCCTCGCGGGGGATCACCGCGCTGCTGGGCCTGGCCGCCCGCGGGGATCTGCCCGCCGCGGAACTCGGCGACCACCTCGCCGAGCTGATCGAACACGCCGGGTTCGAGCCGCGCCCGCTGGTCGCCGCGCTGAGCGAGGCGGCCCGGCAGGGCGCGTACCGCGAGGTGTGGGCGGTCCTGACCCGCCTGCTCCGGGTCCTGATGCCCCGGCCGGGGGAACGCGCGAAGATCGCCCACATCGAGGCCGTCACGCTGGCCGCCGACGTCGCCGGGTGGACCGCTGCCCGGGGCGAGCCCTCGACGGCCGCGCTGGTCGCCGGATACGCCGGGCAGAAGGGCGGCAGCAGGTTCCTCCAGGAGTGCCGCCGCCTCTGCGACCTGCTTTCCCTGCCCTGACGGCTTTCCCCGCCGGCGGCGCCGGCCTCACCGGAGCGCGGTCAACGACGGTCCCGTGAAGGAAACCGGCGGAGCGCGGCCCACGGCGTCATGCGGAGGCTGCCGCCTCGGGGGCCCGCGACCGGCTGAGCCACCACCGGGCGGCGACGAGCTCGGCGACGAGGGTCTCGGTGAGCAGGCGGACGCCGGGGTCGTCGTCGTGGAGGTAGCGGACGGCGGCCTCGGCGCCGGAGAGCTCGCCGCCCACGGTCAGGACGGCCGAACCCCGCTGCCGGATCCAGTCCATGGCCTGCTCGTCGTAGCGGGAGCCGGGGAAGACCAGGGCACGGTAGTCGAGGGTCTTGGTGAGGTAGACGTCGACGTGGGACCAGTCACCGGTCTCACAGGCGGTGGCGGCCCTGCGGGGGCCCTCGCGGAACATCAGGGCCGACTGCTCCGCGGAGGACAGGTGCTCGGCGGGGGCCACGGTGTAGACGCCGTGCGGGCCGTCGAGCAGGTCCGCCGCCTCCTGGAGCCACTGGCCGCGCCGGTCCAGCAGGTCGCCGGTGGCCTCCGCGGCGCGGCGCAGCAGCGCGGGCACGTCGGTGTCGGTGCCGGTGAGGCGGTTGCGCAGGACCATGAGCAGGGCGACCGTGTGCTGGAAGGTCCGGCAGGCGACGCCGCCGCGCTCCTCGCCGGCGAGCATCGGGACCACCAGGTCGGCGCCCTCGGCGATCGCGGAGTCCGGGCGGTTGGTCACGGCCGCCACGGGGGCCCGGCCGCGGTAACGGGCGACCGCGTCGAGGGTCTCGCGGCTGCCGCCGGTGGCGGAGACGGCGACGACGAGGGTGTCCGGGGTCGCCGGGTAGGAGGTCGCGGCGGAGGCGTACTCGGCGACCGCGTCGAACCCCGCCGCGCGCAGGCCGAGGGCGGCCACCCGGGAGGCGTAGCGGGAGCTGCCCATGCCGAGGAAGAGCACCCGCCGGATCCCGGACGGGACCCCCTCGAACGGGTCGGCGCCCTCCAGGGCGTCCGCCAGCCGGGTCAGCGCCTCCGGCTTGGACTCCAGGTCGGCGAGATACAGCTCGGGGTTCACACGTTCTCCTTGTGGGGTCAGCGGTACCAGGAGCGCAGCACGCCCATCGGAGCGTAGCGCCAGCGGGGCAGGTGCCTGGCGGCGTAGATGAGTTCGCGGCACTCCTGCTCGACGGCGAAGGCCCGCAGCAGCCCGCCGTGGAGCAGGTGGGAGTGCCCGCGATCGAGCAGGCGCCCTCTGTAGGCGTCCTCCAGGGAGCGGGTCGCCTCCGCCGCCCACTCCCCGATCACGGCGGAGTCGGCGCCCCGGCGTCTGACCGCGACCTGGCCGGCGTGTTCCAGGCTGGTGGAGAGCTGGGCGAGGTCGCGGGCGGCGGGCTGGAAGAGGTCGGTGTCGGAGACCGTCGGGTTCCCGTCGAAGTCGATCACCGCGTACCCGTCCCGCCAGCGGAGGATCTGGCCCACGTGCAGGTCGCCGTGGATGCGGATCAGCGGGGTCGCGCCGTGGTCCTGGAGGGTGCCGAAGGCGCTCGTCAGGAGGCTCGCGCGGGAGGCCAGCCATTCGCCGTCCTCGCCGTCGGTCAGCTCCAGGGCCTCGCGGAGCGCGCTCTCGGCGCGGGCGAACCAGGCGGGGCGGGGTCGCGAGAGCCGTACCGGGTCGGTGAAGACCGCGGAGGGGGTGGCCAGGGCGACGTGCAGGTCGGCGGCGAGCACGCCCAGGTCGCCGGTGAAGGCCGTACGGCCGGCGGCGGCCTCGTCCACGCACCACTCCCAGCCGTCGCGGGCGTCCGGCAGGTAGGCGGTCACCAGGGCGAGGAGCTCCCCGTCACGGGACAGGGCCGCGTACGGCTCCGCCGTGGCGGTGAAGCCGGCCGAGACCAGATGGGCGAACATCTCGGGAGCCGGATGGGGGAGCGGGGCGGGAGGGGTGAGCCACTTGACGACGAGGGTCTCGCCGACGATCACGGAGTGGTTGGTCTGGTCGCTGTCGAAGCCGCGTTCGGCCGCCCCGGGCGGCACCTCGGGGAGCGGACGGAAGAGCCGGACGGCGTACGGAGGGGGGACGGCCGAGGTCAGGGCGCCGACGAGTGCGGCGGTCCGCCCGTCGCCGGCGCGGGGCACCGTGGAGAGCAGTTCCCATGCTGAACGTGGGTTCAAGAAACAGATCGAACTTCCATGTGACGATGTCGTGAAAAGTGTTGCCGATGTTGATGTTGCCTGCAACACTCCTGCTTTGGTCTGTCGTGTCCGTAACGGCCGAACCATCCCATAATCTGAATTTTGAAGGAGTAGCGGCCGTGTCCCGTTCCCGGTACACCCGTCGTCTTCCGGCTGCCGCTCTGGCCGCCGGTCTCGCGCTCGCGGTCTCGGCGTGCGGCGGGGAGGCCGCCGACCCGGCAGCGCCCGCCGCAAGCGCTTCCTCCGCGCAGCTCAACCCGAACGCCGACCTGTCCAAGCAGAGCGTCACCATCTCGGTGTGGGACGGCTACACGCCCAAGGAGCTGCCCCAGGAGATCAAGGAGAAGCTCAAGGTCGACCTGAAGGTCACTCTGCACGCCACCAACGAAGAGATCATGGCGAAGCTCACCGCGGGCGCCGACACCGGTCTCGACGTGGCCTTCGTCTCCGGCCAGTACGCCCAGGCCCTCAACGAGGCCGGCCTGCTGGAGCCGATCCACCCCGAGCTGATCCCGAACCTGGCCAACCTCTACCCCGAGGCCAAGGAGCTCTCCTACGACAAGGGCAACACCTTCTCGGTTCCCTACACCTGGGGCACCACCGGCATCTGCTACCGCACCGACCTGGTGAAGACGCCGCCGACCAGCTGGAACGACATCCTCAACCCGCCGGCCGAGGCCAAGAAGAAGGTCACGATGATGACCACCGAGCGCTGGCTGGCCCTGCCCGCCCTCAAGGTGCTCGGCTACTCGGTCAACACCCGCAGCGACGAGGAGCTGGCCAAGGCCAAGGAGAAGCTGCTCGAGGCCAAGCCGAACCTGCTCGCCTACGACGACACGACGTTCGGTGCGCGCCTGACCAAGGGCGAGGCCGCGATGGTCGTGGCCTGGGACGGCTGGTGCCCGACCTCCGAGGAGAACGTCAAGTTCGTGATCCCCAAGGAGGGCAGCGACCTCTGGGTCGACACCATGGTGGTGCTGAAGTCCTCCAAGAACAAGGAGGCCGCGCACGCGTTCATCAACCACATCCTGGACCCGAAGGTCCACGGCTGGGCCGCCTCGAACATCCTCTACAAGGTGCCGAACAAGGCCGCGATGGACATCGTCGACGCCGACCTCAAGGCCAAGAACACGCCGCTGCAGATGACCCCGGCCGACCTGCTCCAGGGCGAGTCGATCATCGACCTGGGTGAGGACTCGGTCAAGTTCACCAAGCTCGCGACCGAGGTCGCGGCGCAGCAGTGACACGTTCCACCGTCTCCGGCGCGACCGCGGCACCGCGGTCGCGCCGGTCGCGTGCGCCGGGGAGGCTGGCCTTCCTCGGCCCCGGCCTGGCCTATCTGATCGTCCTGCTGCTGGTCCCGCTGGCGCTGCTCCTCAGCTACACGGTCTTCCGCCGGGGCCGTTTCGGCGGCGTCGTCTACGAGGTGACCGGGGAGAACTTCACGCGGCTGCTCGACCCGCTTTATCTCGGCGTCATCGCCAGTTCACTGAAGCTGGCCACCATCGCCACGGTGATCGCCCTGCTGGTCGGCTACCCGACGGCGTACCTGATCGCCCAGCTGCCGCGGAAGTGGAAGACCGTCGCGCTGGTCGCGATCGTGCTTCCCTTCTGGACCAACTTCCTGGTCCGCATCTACGCCTGGATCGTGCTGCTCAGCGGTCCCGGGCTGGTCAACTCCACGCTGGAGGGCCTGGGACTGGGGCCCTTCGAGTTCCTCTACAACCAGGGCACGATCGTCACCGGGCTGGTCTACTCCTACCTGCCGCTGATGGTCCTCCCGCTCTACGCGGCGATCGAGAGGCTCGACCCGCAGCTCCGCGAGGCCTCGGCCAACCTCGGTGCCCGGCCCGCGCGCACCTTCGTCTCGGTCACGCTGCCGCTGACGCTGCCCGGAGTGGTCACCGGGTGCCTGTTCGTCTTCGTGCCGAGCTTCGGCAACTTCATCATCCCCGAGCTGCTCGGCGGCGGCCGGTCGATCATGGTCGGCAACCTGGTCAGGGACCAGTTCCTCAAGGCGCGCGACTGGCCCTTCGGCTCCACGCTCGCGCTGGCGCTGCTCGCCGTACTGGTCGTCCTGCTGCTCCTGCAGGCCTGGAGTGCCCGTCGTGCGTAGATCCCGCCTGCTGTACGTCCCGTTCTACGCGACCTACCTCTTCCTGTACGCGCCGATCGCGGTGCTGGTCGTGATGTCGTTCAACTCCGGCGACTCGCCGTACTCCTTCGAGGGCCTGAGCCTGAAGTGGTACGGCGAGCTGGCGGGCAACGCCGGCATCCGCGACGGCCTGGTCAACACCCTGGTGGTGGCCGCGGGCTCGACCGTCCTGTCCACCGTGCTGGGCACCCTGCTGGCCGTGGGGCTGGCGCGCCACAGCAGGTCGAAGGTGCTGGACGCGATCGGCGTGCTCCCGGCGGTCCTGCCCGACCTGGTGCTGGCCATCGGGCTGCTGGTGTTCTACGCCTCCGTCAAGATGACCCTGGGCCTGCACTCGGTGCTGCTGGCGCACACGGTCTTCGGCATGGCGTTCGTGGCGGCGGTGGTCCGCACCCGGCTCACGCACTGCGACACCTCCCTGGAGGAGGCCTCCCGCGACCTGGGGGCGAATGCGGTGACCACGTTCTTCCGGATCACCCTGCCCCAGCTCGCGCCGGGCATCACCGCCGGCGCGCTGCTGGCTTTCACGCTCTCCGTCGACGAGTTCGTCATCGCGTTCTTCACCGCGGCGCCGACCGAGCCGACCCTGCCCATCGTCATCTACTCAATGGTCCGCTTCGGGGTCACCCCGGAGATCAACGCGCTGGCCACGCTGCTGCTCGCCGTGAGCTTCACCGTGGTGATCGTGGCCCAGCGGATGACCCGACTGACGGAGTCCCTTTCCTGATGCTGCAGATCACAGGTGTCAGCCGCCGGTTCGGCGACGTCACGGCGCTGGCGGACGTCTCGCTGGAGATCCGCCAGGGTGAGTTCTTCGCGCTGCTCGGCCCCAGCGGCTGCGGCAAGACCACGCTCCTGCGCATCCTGGCCGGGTTCGAGTCGCCGGACGCGGGAACCGTCACCCTCGACGGCGCCGACCTGCTGGGCCAGGCCGCGCACCGCCGCCCGGTCAACCTGATGTTCCAGTCCTATGCGCTCTTCCCGCACATGACCGTAGCCAAGAACGTCGCCTACGGCCTGGAGCGGGAGAAGCTGCCGAAGGCGGAGATCCGGGATCGGGTCGGTGAGGTGCTGGAGAAGGTGGGCCTTTCGGCGATGGCCGGGCGCCGACCGCAGCAGCTGTCCGGCGGCCAGCGCCAGCGGGTCGCGCTGGCCCGCGCGATCGTCAAGCGGCCGCGCCTGCTCCTGCTCGACGAGCCGCTGTCGGCGCTGGACAAGAAGGTGCGCGCGGAGATGCAGCTGGAGCTCAAGCGGCTCCAGCACGAGGTCGGCATCACCTTCGTCGTGGTCACCCACGACCAGGAGGAGGCCATGTCGCTCGCCGATCGGATCGCGGTCTTCAACGCCGGCCGGGTGGAGCAGGTGGACGAGCCGGTGGCGCTCTACGAGCGCCCGCGCACCCCGTTCACCGCCGGTTTCGTGGGGGCCAGCAACCTGTTCGCGGGCCGGGCGTGCTCGGCCGGCCTGGCCGCCGACGGCCTGGGCGTGCTGCCGGGCGCCTCTGACCTGCCGGACGGAACTCCCGCGCTGCTGGCCGTACGGCCCGAGCGGCTCCGGCTGGGCGTCGGACCGGGCGGCGCGTCAGGCGGCGGGCCGGGGGGCGCAGGGGCGCTGCGCGGCGAGGTCGCCGACGTGAGCTTCTACGGCGGGGTCTCGCACGTCTCGGTCGTCGTCCCGGGTCGCGCGGAGCCGGTCCTGGTGGCCACGCAGGGGGCCACCCAGGTGCGGGCGGGCACCCGCGTGGTGCTGTCCTGGGCACCCGGGGACGGGGTGCTGGTCCCTCAATGAGACGTCTTCAACGCGTTGCCCGTGGCCGTCCGGGCGTAGGACAGGATGAGCTCCGCCGCCTCCTCCGGTCCGATCACCGGGTGGCGGGCCGTTATGCGGTAACCGTACGCATCCTCGAGCGCGACCAGGTTGCGCGCGACGACCTGGGAGTCGTCGGTCAGCGTGAAGATCCCCAGCACGCTTCCGGTCTCCAGGATGCTCTGGTACATCGAGACCTGACGGTCGTAGAGCGTGGTGAGCAGCAGCGCGTACATCCGGTTGCGGGAGGCGGCGCCGCCGAGCTCGTTGAGGAGCCGGACGTCCGGGTCGTCCGGGCCGTGCGGCAGACCCGAGCGGATGGTCACGACGAGCTTCTCGGCGGGGTCGCGCATGCCGCTGATCCGTTTGAGGCGCAGCTCGTAGAAGCGTTCCATGCCGGCGTGGTGGGCCTCCACCAGCAGCTCGCTGAGGTTGGGGTAGTGGTAGAGCACCGCCCCGGAGGTCAGCCCCGCCTCCTCGGCGACATGGTTGAGACCGACCCCGTCCGTGCCGTGCCTGATGATGGCACGGCGCGCCGCGTCGATGAGATCCACACGCCGATCCGACCGGCTCTTGCGCGCCATATTTCCCCGTTCATTCACACTCAAGATTTATGCCGGGGTCCATAGTGACCGTTGTCCGGCATTTCCGCTAGATGAAGTTTTAAAACCATATTCAACAGAAACAGTCCCCGAGACCTGGAGGCCGCGATGTCTCTCACCATCCTGTTCATGCCGGAGAGCGCCTACGGGCCGACGAACAACTGCATCGGCATCGGCGACATTCTGCGCAAGCGCGGTCACCGGGTCGTCTTCGCGGCGGAGGCGTCGTGGAAGGGCAAGCTGGAGGCGCTCGGTTTCGAGGAGGACCTGGTCGACCTCGCCCCCCCGTCGGAGGAGGAGCAGGACGCGGGGCAGTTCTGGAAGGACTTCATCCGGGACACCGCCCCCGAATACCGTAAGACGACGGCCGAGCAGCTGGAGACGGTGACCAAGCCGATCTGGGACGCTCTCATCGACGGCGTGAAGTACTGCGAACCGCAGCTCAAGGCGATTATCGAGCGCGTTCAGCCGGATGTCATCGTCGAGGACAACGTCATCACTTTCCCGGCGCTTCTCACCGCGGGCAAGCCGTTCGTCAGGATCGTCTCCTGCAATCCGCTGGAGATCCGCGGAGAGAATGCGCCTCCGGTCTTCTCCGGCCTTCCGGCCGACGACCGCTCCGAATGGCAGGCGTTCCGCGCCGAGTACGACCGCACCCACCGCGAGATCTGGACCGCGTTCAACGAATGGTGCGTCGCCCAGGGCACCGCGCCCCTGCCCGACCTGGACTTCATCCACGAGGGCGACCAGAACCTCTACGTCTTCCCCGAGATCGCCGACTACACCGGCATCCGCCCGCTGGGCGCCAACTGGCACCGCCTGGACTCCTCCGTCCGCGAGACCGACGAGGGCTTCGAGCTGCCGGAGTCGCTCGGCGGCGAGGGCGCGCTGGTCTACTTCTCGCTCGGCTCGCTGGGTTCGGCCGACGTGGAGCTCATGCAGCGGGTGATCGACATCCTGGCCACCACCCCGCACCGCTTCATCGTCTCCAAGGGCCCGCTGCACGAGGAGATCAAGCTCGCCGACAACATGTGGGGCGCCGAGTTCGTCCCGCAGACGAAGGTCCTCCCGATGGTGGACCTGGTCATCACGCACGGCGGCAACAACACCACCACCGAGTCGCTGCACTTCGGCAAGCCGATGATCCTGCTGCCCCTCTTCTGGGACCAGTACGACAACGCCCAGCGCATGCACGAGCTCGGCTACGGCGTGCGCCTGGCGACCTACTCCTTCACCGGCGAGGAGCTGACCGGCGCGCTGGAGCGGCTTCTGGGCGACACCGGGCTGCGTGAGCGCCTGGCCGCGGCCGGAGAGGAGATCCGCCGCCGCGACGGCCTCCGCAAGGCCGCCGACCTGATCGAGCAGGCCGGCGCCTGACGTTTCCGAGCACGAACGAGGACGTTCCATGAGCAAGTTGATCAACCCGGCGACCGGCGAACTCGTCGCCGAGGCCGCCGCCACGCCGCTCGCCGGGGTGGCGGCGGCCGTACGGCGGGCCCGGACGGCGTTCGCGGAGTGGAGCGCGGCGACCCCGGCCGAGCGGGCCAGGGTGCTGCTGCGCCTGGCCGACCTCGTCGAGGCCGACGCCGAGGAGCTGACCCGGCTGGAGGTGACCGAGACCGGCAAGCCCGCGGCGGTGTTCCGCGACGGCGAACTGCCCTTCGCGGTCGACAACCTCCGCTTCTTCGCCGGGGCGGCCCGCTCGCTGGACGGCACCGGGGCGGGGGTGTTCAGCTCCGGCTACACCTCGGTGCTGGTCCGCCGCCCGGTCGGCGTCGTCGCCTCGATCGCCCCGTGGAACTTCCCGCTCGTGATGGCGGTCTGGAAGGTCGGCCCCGCGCTCGCCGCGGGCAACGCGGTGGTGATCAAGCCCGCGCCGCGGACGCCGGGCACCACGCTCCGGCTGGCCGAGCTGTTCGCCCGCGCCGGCGCGCCGGACGGGCTGCTCCAGGTCGTGCTCGGCGACGCCGAGGCCGGCCAGGCGCTGGTCACCGACCCGGGTGTGGACATGGTGAGCGTCACCGGCTCCACCGAGACCGGCCGCGCCGTCATGCGCGGGGCCGCGGGCGCGCTGAAGCGGGTCCACCTGGAGCTCGGCGGCAAGGCCCCGGCGCTGGTCTTCGGCGACGCGGACCTGGCCGAGATGGCCAGGGGCGTGGCGCTGGGCGCGACCTACAACACCGGCCAGGACTGCACCGCCGCCACGCGTGTCTACATCGCCCGGGAGGTGTACGGCGAGGCCGTCGAAGCGCTTCACGCCACGCTGGCGGGGATCACGGCGGGCGACCCCTGGGACCCGGCCACCGACATCGGCCCGCTGATCTCCGCCGGGCACCGGGACCGGGTGCACGGCTTCGTCGAGCGCGCGGTGGCCTCGGGCGCCGCGGTGCTGTGCGGCGGCGCTCCGGGGGAGGGGCCCGGCTTCTTCTACCCGCCGACGCTGGTCGACGGGGCCCGACAGGACAGCGAGATCGTCCAGGGCGAGATCTTCGGCCCGGTGCTGGTGACCCTGCCCTTCGACGGTGAGGAGGAGGCGGTACGGCTGGCCAACGACACCCCCTACGGGCTGGCCTCCTCCGTCTGGTCCCGGGACGTGTCCCGGGCGCTGCGCGTCTCGCACCGCCTCGACGTGGGCGTGACCTGGGTCAACGACCACCTGCCGATCGCCTCGGAGGCCCCGCACGGCGGGGTGAAGGGCAGCGGCTTCGGCAAGGACATGAGCCAGGAGGCGGTCCAGGAGTACTCGGTGACCCGCCATCTGATGATCAAACACCAGGCTCCGGAGGCGAGGGACTCGTTCCGGCCCGCATAGAACTGTCACCCATTACGGCACTTAAGTCCCTTTTGTAGGGATTTGTAGATATCTACTCCATTCGTAGTGACATAAAGGATGTGCTCAAATTGCTTCCGCCGCTTCCCTACTCGGCGAGGGGTTACGTAGGCCAGTGATGACCCAAGACCGCCGCACCCGTCGCATGGCAGGAGCGGGCAGCCGCCTGCTGCCGGCGAACTGGCGTGTGCGTCCCCGCCTGGTCGCGCTGATCCTTCTGCCGACCGCGGCGGCCGTACTGCTGAGCGGATTCCAGTTCACCACCGCGCTGTCCACCGCCACCGAGTACCGCCGGATGTCCGAGGTCGCCGCACTCGTCGAGGGACTCGGCACCCTCGCCCACGAGATGGCCGAGGAACGCGATCTCACCGCCTGGTACATCGCCGACAACCGCCGGGCCAGCCGGCTCACGCAGGTCCGCAAGCAGCGTGAGGTGGTCGACCGGGCCGGCACCGAGGTTCTGAAGGCGGTCGCCGCAGCCGGCGGGGAGGGGCACGCCGCCCGCGTCCGGAGCGAGGCCTCCCAGGTGCGCCGCTGGCTGCACGGACTCAACGGCCTGCGCAAACTGATCACCGAGGGGAGCGTGCTCCCCCGCGCGGCCCTCGGCATGTACTCGCGCATGATCGCCGACTTCGTCACCCTCCACGACGACCTCGGCCGCAGCGGCGGCGACGAGCGGCTGATCGCCGACGCCCTCGCCCTCGGCGCGCTGACCCGCGCCAAGGAGCAGGTCGCCAGGCAGCGGGGCATCCTGCTCGTCGCCCGGCTGGAGGGCGGTTTCGACTTCGACGACCCGGCCGACTTCCTGGGCGCGTACAAGAGCCAGCAGAGCGAGCTCTCCGCCTTCCAGGCGACCGCCTCCGCCGCCCAGATCAAGCGCCTGCGCGAGGCGGTCAGCGGCCCGAAGATCGACCGGGCCGACGCCACGCGCGCCCTCGTCATGTCGCGCATGCGCGAGAACAAGGGCCTGGGCAACGTGGGCATCCGGAGCTGGTTCGACGCCTCCAGCGCGACCGTGGACGGCATGCGGGCCGTCGAGCGCGACATGGCCGCCGCGGTGGTCGCGCGAAGCCAGGAGATGGAGTCCGCCGAGGAGCGCAGCGCCATGATCTCCGGTGGTGCGATCCTGGTCCTGCTGGTCCTGATCCTGTTCATCACCACCTGGGTGGCGGGCACGCTGGTGCGTCCGCTGCGCAGGCTGCGCAGTGAGGCGCTGGAGGTGGCCGGCAGCAAGCTGCCCGAGACCGTCCGCGTGCTGCGGGAGTCCGGTGAGGCGGCCGCACGGGTGGAGGTGCCCTCCATCGGCGTGCTGTCCCGTGACGAGATCGGGGAGGTCGCCCGGGCCTTCGACGAGGTCCACCGCGAGGCCGTACGGCTGGCGGGCGACGAGGCCCGGCTGCGGGCCAACGTCAACGCGATGTTCGTCAACCTCTCCCGGCGCACGCAGTCGCTCGTGGAGCGCCAGATCGACCTCATCGACGACCTGGAGCAGGGCGAGCAGGACGAGGACCGGCTGGCCAGCCTCTTCAAGCTGGACCACCTGGCCACCCGCATGCGCCGCAACTCCGAGAACCTGCTGGTCCTCGCCGGCCAGGAGCAGAGCCGCCGGTGGAGCGAGCCGGTCCCGCTGGGCGACGTGGTGCGGGCCTCGCTGTCGGAGGTCGAGAACTACGAACGGGTGACCCTCAGGGTCGAGTCCGGCACCTTGATCATCGGGCAGGCGGTCAACGACATCGTCCACCTGATCGCCGAGCTCGTCGAGAACGCGATCTTCTTCTCGCCGCAGGACACCAAGATCACGGTGACCAGCAACGGCAACGAGATGGGCAGCGTCATCGTGGCGGTCACCGACCAGGGCATCGGCATGAGCGACGAGGAGCTGGCCGAGGCCAACCGGCGCCTGGCCGAACCGCCCTCGGTGGACCTGTCGGTCTCCCGTCGCATGGGCCTGTTCGTGGTCGCCCGCCTGGCCCAGCGCCACGGCATCCGCGTCCAGCTCCGCCGTCCGGAGACCGGCGGGCTCAGCGCCGTCGTCCTGCTGCCCGCCCAGGTGGTCGCGCAGTCCATGGCGCCGCAGATGGCCCTGGCGGCCTCCGCCGTCCGGGCCCTGGCCCCCTCGCTCGACTCGGACCCGTTCGCCGAGGGCCTGCGGCCCGACCCGTTCGGATCGATGTCCTCGGCGGGTTCGTCCTTCGGCTCTCTCAGCTCCTTCGGTGGCCCTCCGCAGGGGGAGACCGGCCTCGCCGGTCCCTCGCCGGCGGGTCTCCCGCCGGTCGGGCGGCCCCGGGAGGAGCGTCCTCCCTTCGGGATGCCTCCGATGGAGGAGCGTCCTCCCTTCGGGATGCCTCCGATGGAGGACACGCCGTTCGGCACGCCTCCGGCGGTGCGGAACACCGCACCGCCTCCGCCCTCGGCCCCGGAGGCGCCGGCTCCTCCGCCGTCGGTCGCGGACCTGTGGTCCAAGCCGGTGGTGTCGGCCTCGGAGGTGGAGAGCCTGTGGTCCTCGCCCTTCACGTCGGTCGCGCCGCCGATGCCGCCGGCCCAGTCTCCGCCGGCGCAGTCCCTGCCGGTCCGCCCCCTTCCCGAACAGGCTCCGCCGAACTGGCCGGAGGTGCCGGCGGCGGACTCCTGGGCGCCGCACCGGTTCGAACAGGCCGAGAACACCCAGGCGCTGCCCGCGGTCGAGGTGCCGGTGACCGAGCCGGAGCCGGAGGAGTTCCTGCCGATCTTCGCCGCGGTGGGGTCCGACTGGTTCCGCAGCAGCGTCCCGGCGGACGGGCCGGGCTCCGGGCGGCCGGAGGGCGAGGGCGAAGCGGACCCGGCGCGGCCCGCGGCCGCATCCGCCGAGCCGCAGGCCTGGAACAGCACCCCGGCCGACCAGGGCTGGGCCGCCGCCGAGGCGGTCAGGAAGCCCGCGGAGGGCGGCCTGACCGGAGCGGGCCTGCCCAAGCGGGTGCCCAAGGCCAACCTGGTCCCCGGCGCGGCCCCCGCCTCGTCGGCCGCGCCGGTGGCTCCGATGCCGCCGGTCTCGGCCGAGCGGGTGCGCAATCGCCTGTCCAGTTTCCAGCAAGGCATACGGCAGGGCCGCGCTGAGATGAACGAGCGGTCCAACGCCGCCGAGGGAGAGAAGCAGTGAACCACCAACTCAGTCAGGCCGCCCGAGGTTTCAATTGGCTGATCACCGAGTTCGTCAAGGAGATGCCGGGTGTGGCCCACGCGGTGATCGTCTCCACGGACGGGTTGCCCCTGGCTTACTCGCAGGGGTTCCCGAAGGACCGCGCCGACCAGCTCGCCGCGATCACCGCCGGCATGGTCAGCCTGACCCAGGGGGCCGCCCGGGTCTTCGAGGGCGGCCCGGTCGTGCAGACCGTGATCGAGATGCAGCGGGGGCTCCTGCTGACCATGTCGATCAGCGACGGCTCCGCGCTCGCCGTACTGGCCTCGCCCGACTGTGACATGGGGCTGGTGGCCTACCAGATGACGCTCCTGGCGGAGCGCGCCGGACAGGCGCTGACTCCGGCCCTGCGCGCCGAGCTTCAGGCGTCGCAGCGGTAGGCGAACGTCACTCTGAAACTTCAGGACAACACCCGAAAAGGAGGGATAGCATCCGATGAACGAGCCGCCGCCTCAGGCCAAGAGCGGGCGGAATCGTCTGATTCGCCCGTACGCTGTCACCGGGGGAAGGACCGCTCCTCGGACGCAGCTCGCGCTCGAGGCGCTGGTCTCCTCGGCGACCGCTCCGGGTGTGGATTCCTCCATGCTCTCCACGGAGTATCAGGCGATCACCTCGTTGTGCCGGCAGATACGATCGGTCGCCGAGGTCTCGGCCATGCTGCACATGCCGCTGGGCGTGACCCGCGTGCTGATCGCGGACATGGCGGCGGAAGGCCTGGTGCAGATCCACCATCCGTCGCTGGATGCCGGAAAGCCGAACCTCAACTTGCTTGAAAGGGTGCTCAGTGGGCTTCGCAGGCTCTGACGCCGGGATGACGTCGACGAAGATCGTGGTCGCCGGCGGCTTCGGTGTCGGCAAGACGACCTTCGTCGGCGCGGTTTCCGAGATCATGCCGCTGACCACGGAAGCGGTCATGACGGAGGCCAGTTCGGGGGTCGACGACCTCTCGCAGATCCCGACGAAGCGGACCACCACGGTGGCGATGGACTTCGGCCGGGTCTCCCTGGACCGCGACCTGATCCTGTACCTGTTCGGTACACCGGGCCAGCACCGGTTCTGGTTCATGTGGGACGACCTGGTCAAGGGTGCGATCGGCGCGGTCGTGCTGGTCGACACCCGCCGCCTGGCCGACAGCTTCCCGGCGATCGACTACTTCGAGGAGGCCGGGCTGCCGTTCGTCGTCGCGCTCAACGGCTTCGACGGCGACCACCTCCACGGCACGGAGGAGGTGCGGGAGGCTCTGACGATCTCCCCGCACATCCCGATCGTGCGGACCGACGCGCGCTCCCGCGACGCGGTGAAGTCGACCCTGATCACCCTGGTCGAGCACGTCCTCACCATCCGCGTCTGATCCGCGCCGTCCTGGGGCCCGGCCGTGGCCGGAGCGCCCGGGACGGCACGGATCGGCCGGCTCAGCCGCCGGAGCCTGCGACGATCGTCTTGGCGTCGATCGCGGTCTCGAGATACTTCTGCTCCAGCATCACGTCGGCGACGCGCTGCAGCCGCTGCGGGTCCAGGCCGGTCGGGAACGTGCCCAGCCTGATGGCCGCCGCGGTCGCCGCGTCGATCTTGGTGTAGGTGGGCAGGACCTCCTCGACGGCCTTGCGGTCGGCGGCGACGATCTGCTGAGCCTTGGCCACCGCGCGCTGGAAGGCGGCCAGCGTCTTCGGATACTTCTCGGTGAAGTCGGAGGTGGCGGAGAGTCCTGCGATCGGGAAGCCGGCCAGCGGGCCGGTCATCGTGTCGGCGATCTTCCTGGCGCCGATGTCCTTCGCCGCGCCGGTCAGGAACGGCTCGGTCGTCCAGGCGGCGTCGATCTGGCCCTTCTGCAGCGCCCCGCTCATGTTCGGCAGCGGTAGCTCGACGAACTGCACGTCCTCGGCGGTGAGCCCGCCCGCCTTCAGCGTCGCGGTGACGGCCAGGGTGCCGATGTTGTTGAGGGTGTTGACCGCGATCTTCTTGCCCTTCAGATCGGCGACCGAGGAGATGGCGGAGTCCTTGGCGGCGATGATGTTGAAGACGTCGGGCCCGGCCTGGTAGAGGTCGGTGATGATCTTGATCTTGTTGCCCCTCCCGGCGGCGATGAACGCCGAGACGTAGTTGGTCATGCTGACGTCCAGGGTGCCGCTGAGCAGCGAGGGGATCGCCGCCGCCCCGCCCTGGATGATCTCCGTCTTCACGCTCAGGCCCTCCTCCTTGAAGAAGCCCCTCTGCTGGGCGATGAAGACGGCGGAGTTGTCGGGGACGGGGAGGACGCCGACCGTGATCTCCGTCTTCTCCGGCCCGGCGGCTTTGTCGCCTCCGGCGGCGGGCGGGGACTCCGTACCGCTGCACGCGGCGAGTGCGGACAGGGCGATGATCCCGATCGCGGCGCGAACGCGGCGGCTGATCCTCATGGCTCTCCTTGGCTGTGGGTCGCGCCGCCGGGGTCCGGCGAATCGCGCCATCCGGTGGGGGCGGGCCGACGGCGGATCAGCGTAGCCCCAAGTCGGCAGCGGATCACAGGTGCTTTTTTGTCATATGGGACGCTTGCTCCGGGCTTCAGCGTGACGATGACGCCGCCGGGCGGAGAATGCGGGGATAGGCCGAGCTGGAAGGCATGGGGGCCTCTTCCGGCCTCCGGTTCCTGAATCCGCCTGTAGTTCCGCCGCGCGCCGGTCATGGGCGCGGAGAAATATGATCATTCGAGTCGGGGCGGACCGTTCCGCGACGCGTGGCCGGCAATCCCGCGTGAACCGGAATCGCGCGAGGCGGGCGACGGGGTGGAGGCGTTCGCCGTCACCTGAAGCCGGATTGAATTTCGGTCGCTTTAAATCACTGTTATCTTCCTTCCTTATGTGCGGCGCCCTGGAGGGGCCGTGGCCGTAAAGCGGAAACCGTTCAAGCACCGTTACGATCGCGACGATCGATTTGTTTCGAATCCGCGATATGTATCGGGGGAGCGCATGCACGTTCTGGTCATCGGCGGCGGCATCGGCGGCCTCACCACCGCGCTCAGCCTGCACGCCGCCGGGATCGGGTGCACGGTCGCCGAGTCCGCAGGGAAACTGCGCCCCCTCGGGGTGGGAATCAACATCCAGCCCCACGCGGTCAGGGAGCTCACCGAACTCGGCCTGGCCGAACGGCTCGCCGGAATCGGCGTCGCCACCAGCTTCCAGACCTACACCGACCGCTTCGGCGGCACCATCCTCGCCCTGCCCCGGGGCAGGGCGGCGGGCTACCGCTGGCCGCAGTACTCCGTCCACCGGGGCGTGCTCCAGATGCTGCTGCTCGACGCGGTGCGCGAGCGGCTCGGCCCGGCGGCGGTGCGGACCGGGCTGCGCTTCGAGGACGTCGCCGAGAAGCCGGAGGGGGTCGTCGCCTCGCTCCGGGACGTCCGTACCGGCGAGCCGCTCGAACTCGTCTCCGACGTGCTGGTCGGCGCCGACGGCGTGCACTCGGCCGTGCGGGCGCGTCTCCATCCCGGCGGCGGGCCGCTGCTGTGGTCCGGGGTGCGGATGTGGCGCGGGATCACCGAGAGCGAGCCGTTCCTCGACGGGAGCACGCTGGCCGTCGCGGGCTCGAACCGGTCGTGCAAGTTCGTGGCCTATCCCGTCTCGGCCGACCGCCGGCAGATCAACTGGGTCGCGGAGGTGAAGGTGGGCGACGGCGGGGAGGTTCCGGCCGCCGACTGGTCCCGCGAGGGGAGCCTGGAGGACGTCCTGCCGTACTTCGCCGGCTGGAAGTTCCCCTGGCTGGACGTGCCCGGCCTGCTCGCCGGGGCCGAGCGCATCCTGGAGTACCCGATGGTGGACCGGGACCCGCTGCCGTCATGGGGCCGGGGCCGGGTGACGCTGCTCGGCGACGCCGCCCACCCCATGTACCCGGTCGGATCCAACGGCGGCTCGCAGGCCGTGCTCGACGCGCGGGTGCTCGCGCGGTCCCTGGCGGCCCACGGGCCGGTCGAGGGCCTGGCCGCCTACGAGGAGGAGCGCAGGACGGCCACCACCCCGCTGGTCCTGGCCAACCGGGAGATGCCGATGGAACGGACCCTCGCGCTGGTGGAGGAGCGGGCACCGCTGGGGTTCGCGGACATCGCCGAGGTGCTCACCGCCGGCGAGCTGGCGGAGATGGCGGCCGGGCAGCAGAGGATCACCGACATGGACGTCAGGTTCCTCAACGACAGGGCCTCCTGGAGCGTCTCCTGAAGACGGGCGGCCGGGAGCATGAGACCTCCCGGCCCCGGTCTCGGCGAGGGGTCCTTCACACGGGCAGGGCCTCGATGATGCTGGATCCTCCGGTCAGCCCGATCTGACGGCTGAGGCGGAGCCCGGCCTTGCCGAGCAGCTCGCCGTACTCCGAGGTGCTCCGTTCCATGCCCTCGCCGAACAGGGCGAGCATCCGGATGTCGACGTCCTTGGAGATGTGGCGGCCGTCGTCGTCCGGAACCACGAACTCCACCAGCAGGACCCTGCCGTCCTCCGCCATGGCGTCCCGCACGTTGCACAGGATCCGCACCGCGTCCTCGTCGGACCAGTTGTGGATCACGCTGCCCAGCATGTAGGCGTCGGCCCCGGCGGGAACGGAGACGAAGAAGTCGCCGCCGACGAATCCGCACCGGTCTTCAAGACCGGCCTCCGCCATGAGCGTCCGCGCGCCCGGGACCACCTCTTCTTGGTCGAAGAGCACTCCGCGGACGTTTGAATGCCGCTTCAGGACGGCCGCCAGCACGTGTCCCCTGCCCCCGGCCACGTCGACCAGGGTGCGCACGCCGGAGAAGTCGTAGCGGCCGGCCACGGCCTCGGCGAACGGCGTCGCCCGGGCGACCATGTAGTCGTCGAACAGCCGCCCGGCCCCGGGGTTCTCCTTGAGGTAGCCGTACAGCGGGCCGAACCGCTCGACGAAGGCCGACCTGCCCTCGCGCACGGTCCGGGGCACCGTGCCCATGCCGTACCAGAACCCCGTCTCGGCGATCATCCGTACGGCGGGCCGCAGCGAGGCGGGCGCGTCGGTGCGGAGGGTGGCACCGGCCTCGGTCAGCTCGTAGACGCCGGGTCCCACCGTCCGCACCATGCCCATCGAGGCCAGTTGCCTGAGCACCCGGCCCAGCGAGGGGGCGTGCGCACCGCACCGCCGGGCCAGCTCCTCGACGTTCAGCGGCTCCTCGGCCAGGTGGTCCGCGCAGCCCAGCTCGGCCATCGTGGCCAGGGCGGCGAAGCGGGAGACCCCGCCGATCGCGTCCCAGACGGGTCCCTGCGGGTCGCTCATCCGCAATCCTCTCTCCGGTAAAAGGTTCGGGGCCTTCAGGAGGCCGCGGCCGGATGGCTGCGCATGCCGCGCACCAGCCGTCCGACCTCGGCGCGCAGGCGCACGAACTCGGGGTGTTCCCTGGTGGTGATCTGGTCGCGCGGTCCGGGAAGGCCGACCCGCAGGTCGCCGGCGATCCCGCCCGGCGACTTGGACAGCACCACGACGCGGTCGCCGACGTAGACGCTCTCGTCGATGTCGTGGGTGATGAGCAGGATGGTCATGTTGTGGTGGCCGCGGACCCGCAGGGTCAGGTCCTCCAGGTCCTCGCGGGTCTGGGCGTCCACGGAGCCGAAGGGCTCGTCCATCAGCAGCAGGGAGGGCCGGTAGGCCAGGGCGCGGGCGATGGACACGCGCTGCTGCATGCCGCCGGAGAGCTGCCACGGATACTTGGCGGCGGCGTCGGCCAGGCCGACCTGCTCCAGCGCGTCCATGGCCGACTCCCGGCGCTGCCGCTTGTCCTGGCCCCTGCGGCGCAGCGGCAGCGAGACGTTGTCGGCCACCGACATCCAGGGGAACAGGGAGCGGCTGTAGTCCTGGAAGACCACGGCGAGGTCGTCCGGTGTCTGGTTCACCGGGACGCCCTTGAGCAGGATCCTCCCCCCGGTGGGGGTGATGAGCCCGGCGACGGAGCGCAGCAGGGTGGACTTCCCGCATCCGGAGGGGCCGACGATGCACACCAGCTCGCCCTCGGCGACGCTCAGGTCGATGCCGCCGAGGGCGGTGTGCGCCGACGGGCCGCTGCCGTAGGTGTGGCTCAGGTTCGAGATCTCAAGCACAGCAGGTCCTCAGGTCGTCTGCTTGGCCGCGCGGTGCCAGGACAGGACGCGTCGCTCGGCCGCGAGGAAGACCGAGTTGAGCAGGTATCCCAGAACACCGAGCAGCACGATGGTGCCCCATACGGCGGGCAGGTCGAAGTCGCGCTGCGCACGCAGGAGCTGGTAGCCGATCCCGCTGGTGCTGGCCACCAGCTCGGAGATGACCATCAGGATCAGGGCCAGGGAGAGGCTGAGCCGCAGCCCGGCGAAGATCTTCGGCAGGGCGGAGGGCAGGATGACCCGCCACAGGCGCTGGCTCCGGGAGAGCCGGAAGACCCGGGCGGTCTCGATGTGCTGGCGGTCGACGGCGCGGGCGCCGTCGATGGTGTTGAGCAGGACCGGCCAGATCACGCCGAACACGATCGTGGCGAGCTGTGTCTGCGCGCCGAGCGAGAGCACCGCGATGAAGAACGGCAGCAGCATGGGCGGCGGGATGGCCCGGCCGAAGTGGATGAGCGGGTCCACGAAGCGGGACAGCGCCCTCGATCGGCCGATCATGATCCCCAGGGCGATGCCGGCGACCCCCGCCAGGGCCCATCCGGCGAACAGCCGGGCCAGGCTGGGCGGGAAGTTCTCCAGCACGAGGTCGGTCAGCCAGAGCTGGGAGGCCGGACCTGTCAGCCACATCTCCCGCATCGTCACCGCGATCACGCTGGGCGGCGGGAAGAAGCCGGAGTCCGACAGCCGGGTGACGAGCTCCCACAGGAGCACGACGACGGGAACCAGCCACAGCCGGGCGATCACGCGCATCACCGGGCTCCCTCCGCGCGTGCGGTGTGCCACCGGAAAAGCCGCCGTTCGGCTCCGATGAACAGACTGTTGGTCACGATGCCGAGCATTCCGGCCCACACGGTGGCGGCGAGGATGTACTCCAGCCCGTCGAAGCTGCTGCCGGCCTCGACGACGTAGGTCCCGATCCCGGAGGATCCGCCGCCGATCAGCTCGGCGCTGATCGCCAGGATGAGCGCGACGCCGGCGGCCAGCCGGACCCCGGTGGCGATGAACGGGGCCGTGCTGGGCAGGGAGACCCGCCACAGGACGGCCAGCGGGCCGAAACCGAAGCTTCGCAGGGTCTCCTTGGCGACTGGGTCGACTTCCAGCAGGCCGTACATCGTGTTGATGAGCACCGGCCAGCAGGAGGCGTAGAAGATCACCGCGATCTTCATGTCGAGCCTGTCGGGGAAGAGCAGGATCGCCAGCGGGATGAGCGCGACCGAGGGGATCGGCCGGAGGAACTCGATCAGCGGCCGCACCGCGGCCTCGACCCGGGGAAGGCTGCCGAGCGCGAGCCCGGCCGGGACCGTGACGGCCACGGTGAGCAGGAGCCCGAGGGCCCAGGCCTGCATCGTGGCGGCCACGTCGGCGAGGAACTCCCCGTCCGTGGCGAGCTCGACCGTCCGGGCCAGGATCGTCGAAGCCAGAGGAAGGACGGCCGGGTCGACGAGGCCGGCCCGGCCGGCCAGTTCAGCGGCGGCGAGCAGCCCCGCGACGCCCAGGGCGCCGCAGAGCACTCGGCTGCCGGCGACGCTGCTGATCACCCGTCGGAACCGACGAGGAGCGTCTTGGCGTCGATCGGGCTCTTGAGGTACTGGTGCTCCACCATCAGGTCCGCGACGCGCTGCAGGCGCTGCTCGTTGATGCTGGTCGGGAAGGTGCCGAGGGTGATGACCGCGGCGGTCTCAGCGTTGATCTTGGTGTAGGACGGCAGGATCTGCTCGACCACCTTGCGGTCGGAGGCGGCGAGCTGCTGGGCCTTGGCCAGGGCGCGCTGGATCGCGGCGACGGTCTTGGGGTTCTTCTCGGCGAAGTCGGCGGTGACGGCGAGGCCGGCGATGGGGAAGTCGGCCATCGGGCCGGTCATCGTGTCGGCGATCTTCTTGGCGCCGAACTCCTTCTGCGCGCCCGTCAGGAACGGCTCGGTCATCCAGGCGGCGTCCACGTCGCCCTTCTGCAGCGCCGGGGTCATGTTCGGGAAGGGCAGCTCGACGAACTCCACGTCGTCGGCGGTCAGGCCGTTGACCTTGAGGGTCGCGGTGACGGCCAGGGTGCCGATGTTGCTGAGGGTGTTGACGGCGATCTTCTTGCCCTTGAGGTCGGCCACGGAGGCGATGGGGGAGTCCTTGGCGGCCATGAGGTTGAAGACGTTCGGCCCGGCCTGGTAGAAGTCCGTGACGATCTTGAGCTTGTTGCCCTTCTCGGAGGCGACGAAGGTGGAGACGTAGTTGGTCATCGTCGCGTCGAGGGTGCCGCTGATCAGGCCCGGGATCGCCGCGGCGCCGCCGGTGATGACCTCCGGCTTGATCGTGAGGCCCTCCTCCTTGAAGAAGCCCTTCTCGTTGGCGATGTAGACGGCCGCGTCGTCGGGGATGGGGAGCAGCCCGATGGTGAGCGTCGTCTTCTCCGGCCCGTCGCCTCCGGCCGCGGCGGCCGTGGTCTCGGGGTCCGAGCCGCCGCACGCGGCGAGCGACAACATCGCGGCGAGGCCGACGACAGCTGCCCGGCTCGCAAGCCTGAACCTCATGGGGGGTCTCCTTAGCTGCTTTCGATCGTCCGGGCCGGATCTCGCCGAACATCATTCGGATGGCATGGAGATCGCCCCGGGATGCACATGTCATAGGGGTATGCCGACCGCGGATCAGAGTAGCGGAGAAGATCGACCAAATTACAAATATCGGCCTTATGGGCCAAATAGGTCATAATCGGACTTACTTACCGCGCACCTGCAAACGCATGATGGCTGGGGTTTGTCTAGTGCCCGGCCAAAGGGGTGTCAAGAGAACGTTCTCTCGATTCGCGCGACGGGCTCACGAGGCGAATGTCCACTTAAGTGCGATGTGGGCGATTACAGATGAATTGTGACTCATGCGCTATTGGCCGAAGTCATCCGCCTGTGCTCCAATAACCCCTACCCCATGGATGCGTCGGCGTCACTCACACCTTTCCGTGACGCGATCCCCTCCAAGCAGACGATCCGAGGAGAGGCAGCGGAGGCCAGTGAGGACAGCGTCAATCCCCACCGAACGCGGAAACGGGTGGGTGCCCGCCCGGGACGACGGTCAGGGGGCGCCGCCGGAGGGCGGTCAGATTCCGGATCCCAAGGGGAGGGGAGTCGGAAGGAAAGGCGGGAAGCTCGCGCTCAGGAACTGGCGGGTGCGCTCGCGGCTGGTGGCGCTCATCGCCATCCCGACCGCCGCCGCGATCGTCCTGGGCGTGCTCCGGGTCGTCACCGCCATCGGCACGGCCGCCGAGTACGAGCAGGTGCGCACGACCGCGGAGCTGGCCGCCGACCTGAGCGATCTGGTGCACGGGCTCCAGCTCGAACGCGACCTCAGCGCCCGGTTCGTCGCGCAGGGCCGGCCGCAGGCCGGCCGGCAGCGGCTGAAGGACCAGTACGACGTCGTCGACAAGCTGGCCAAGTCCGTCTCGGACAGGATCGACATCCTGGTCGGCGGCGGCGACTTCGCCGACCGCGAGCGGGAGCAGATCGCCCGGATGGGCAGTCGCATCACCGAGCTTCCCAGCATGCGGACCACCGCGACCGACACCTCGCTGCCTCCGCTGCCGATGATCAACGTCTACTCGGAGGCGATCCGCGAGTTCCTGGTGATCCACGACGAGATCATCCAGGGTGACGCCGACCAGGAGCTCAGCGGCAGCGCCTCCGCTTTCGCCGCCCTGGGCAGGGCGAAGGAGCAGGCGTCGCAGGAGCGGGCCAACCTCGCCGTCGCGCTGGTCGGCAAGAGTTTCACCCCTGAGGGCCTCGACGCCTTCATCGCGGCGCGCGCGCAGCGCGACAGCGAACTCGCGGTCTTCCGCGCCGAGGCCTCGCTCGCCCAGCGCCAGTTCTACGACGACACCGTCACCGGGCAGAAGATCGACCGTGCGGAGTTCATCCGCCTGCGCGCGCTCGCGCTGGCCGCCGAGGGCGCCCCGCTGGTGCGCGTCAACGCGAGCGGCACGGGCTCCGGCGACCAGACGGTCTGGTTCGACGCCTCCTCCGAGGCCGTCGATCGGATGCGCGTGGTGGAGAAGTCGATCGCCAACACCGTCATCGCGCAGAGCCGCGCCTTCCAGGAGTCCGAGCAGCGCGGCGCCCTGATCGCCGGCGGCCTGACCGCACTGCTGCTCCTGCTGGTCCTCGCCATCACCGTGGTCGTGGCCCGCTCGCTGGTCAAGCCGCTGCGCACGCTGCGCACAGAGGCGCTGTCCATCGCCGGCAGCCGCCTGCCGGAGACCGTGCAGGCCATGCGCGAGAGCGGCGAGGTCACCGCCAAGGAGGTCCCCCCGATCGGGGTGGTCTCCGACGACGAGATCGGCGAGGTGGCCCGGGCCTTCGACGAGGTCCACCGCGAGGCCGTACGGCTGGCGGGCGAGGAGGCGTCGCTGCGAAGCAACGTCAACGCCATGTTCGTCAACCTCTCCCGCCGCAGCCAGACCCTGGTCGAGCGCCAGTTGGCGCTCATCGAGAGCCTGGAGCAGGGCGAGCAGGACGAGAACCGGCTCGGCAGCCTGTTCCGCCTCGACCACCTGGCCACCCGCATGCGCCGCAACAGCGAGAACCTCCTGGTCCTCGCCGGGCAGGAGCCCGCGCGCCGGTGGAGCCAGCCCATCCCGCTGATCGACGTGGTCCGAGCCTCCCTGTCGGAGGTCGAGAGCTACGAGCGGGTGGAGCTGCGGCTCTCCGGCGGGGTCTCGGTGGCCGGCACGTCCGTCAACGACGTCGTGCACCTGATCGCCGAGCTGGTGGAGAACGCGATCTCCTTCTCCCCCCGGGAGACGAAGGTCGTCGTGTCGAGCAACCGCATCGACGGCGGCGGCGTGATGATCTCGGTGACCGACCTCGGCATCGGCATGACGGGGGAGGAGCTCGCGCAGGCGAACTGGCGGCTGGCCAACCCCCCGGTCGTGGACGTCTCGGTCTCCCGCCGCATGGGCCTGTTCGTGGTCGGCCGCCTCGCGCTGCGGCACGGCATCCGGGTACAGCTCCGCCAGCAGGACAGCGGCGGCCTGACCGCCATGGTGCTGCTCCCGGAGAACCTGCTCGCCACCGTCGGCGGTCAGATGCCCGGGATGCAGATGCCCGGGATGCAGCCCGGCCCGCAGAGCGGCGACTGGGGCGCGGCCCCGTCCTCGATGCCCTCGATGCCCTCGGCGTCCTCGTTCCCCTCGATGGACCGGCCGCCGGTGCTGACCAGCCCGGTCTCCCTGGACGCGGCCCGGCCCGCGTTCTCCTCCTTCGAAGCGGCCCGGCAGGACTTCAACTCCTTCGACGCGGGGCAGGGGGCCGCTTCCTTCCAGTCCTTCTCCGGGGGCGGAGGTTTCGGCCAGGCCCCGGTCGACACCCCCTGGCCGGGCCACGTGCCCGCACCCGGATCCGGTCCCGGCTGGCCGAACACCTTCACGGAGGAGCCGGGGCCCTCCTGGCCGACGGGGCCGATGCGCGGCGACAGCGGAGCGTGGCCGGACCCCTCGGCCGTGCCGCCGGGGTCGCGCCGGTTCGCCTCCGAGGCGGACAGCACGGGCCCGCTGCCCGTCGTACACGACTCCTTCCCCCTGGAGGAGGAGCGGGAGGAGTTCCTGCCGATCTTCGCGGCGGTGGAGTCCGACTGGTTCAAGAAGGCCGAGCCCTACGAGCCCTCCCCGGCCCCGGCGTCCGCGCCGCAGGACCGCAGCGAGGACTTCCGGGAGACCACGACGGTCCAGGCCCCGGTGAAGCCGGACGCCTGGTCCTCTCCCGCGGATGCGGGCTGGCAGGCGGCCCGGGCGGCGAGCGAGCCGACGCTCGGCGGGCTCACCGGATCCGGGCTGCCCAAGCGGGTGCCCAAGGCGAACCTGGTGCCCGGCGCGGCCCCCTCCGACCCGGCGGGCGCCCCCCAGGCGCACGCCCCGCGGCCGGTCGTCTCCCCGGACGCGGTGCGCAACCGGCTGGCGAGCTTCCAGCGGGGAGTACGGCAGGGCAGGGCGGTGGCCAAGGGCGAGATCGGCGAGGACCAGACGTATCCCGGCCCCGCGTGGGGCGCCGGAACAGACAGGGAGAACCGGTGAGCTGTCCGGCAGGATCGGCAAGGAGGAAGGCGCGTGCGTGAACTGAGCCAGGCCGCTCGGGGGGTCAACTGGCTGATCACCGACTTCGTGAACAACGTCCCAGGCGTTGCGCACACGGTCGTGGTGTCGACCGACGGTCTGCCGCTGGCGTTCTCGGACGGGTTCCCCCGGGACCGGGCCGACCAGCTGGCCGCGGTGGCCGCCGGCCTGATCAGCCTGACCCAGGGCGCATCCCGGGTCTTCGAGGGCGGGGCGGTCACCCAGACCGTGGTGGAGATGCAGCGAGGACTGCTCCTCATCATGTCGATCAGCGACGGCTCCTGCCTGGCGGTGCTGGCCGCCGCCGACTGCGACATGGGTCTGGTGGCCTACCAGATGACCCTGCTCGTCGAACGGGCGGGACAGGTGCTGACACCGGCCGTTCGCGCCGAGCTCCAGGCATCCCATCCCCGGTGAGGGTGCGCAATGGATACTGTCCTAGGAGGGTGCCGTGGCAGGCCGCGGCTGGACCGATGAGGGGGGCCCGCTGAGCGGGCCGCCCTACGAGTCGATGGACAACGCCCACCGGCAACAGGGCGGTCCTTCACATCACATGCAGCCGGCGCCGGCGGAGCAGAGCTCGCTGGTCCGGCCGTACGCCGTGACCGGGGGACGCACCGCTCCCCGGACCCAGCTCGCCATGGAGGCACTGGTCTCCTCGGCGACGTCGATCCATCACGATCTGTCTACCCGTACGCCGGAGTACCAGGCGATCAGCGCTCTCTGCCGGCATGTGCGTTCGGTCGCCGAGATCTCCGCGATGCTGCGCATTCCTCTCGGCGTCACGCGGATCCTGGTGGCCGACATGGCGGCTGAGGGCCTGATCCAGCTCCATCAGCCCCAGCTGAACGCGGGCAAGCCGGATCTCAACCTGCTGGAAAGGGTGCTCAGTGGACTTCGCAGGCTCTAGCCGCCCCGGCGGCCTCACCTCGACCAAGATCGTCGTCGCCGGTGGCTTCGGTGTGGGGAAGACCACGTTCGTGGGCGCTGTGTCGGAGATCCTCCCGCTGACCACGGAGGCGGTGATGACCGACGCGAGCGCCGGGATCGACGATCTCGGTCTCACCCCGAACAAGACCACCACCACGGTGGCGATGGACTTCGGCCGGGTCTCCCTGGACCGCGACCTGATCCTGTACCTGTTCGGCACGCCGGGCCAGCACCGGTTCTGGTTCATGTGGGACGACCTGGTCCGCGGCGCCATCGGCGCGGTCGTGCTGGTCGACACCCGCCGCCTGGCCGACAGCTTCCCGGCGATCGACTACTTCGAGGAGGCGCAGCTGCCCTTCGTCGTGGCGCTCAACGGCTGGGACGGAAGCTACCCGCACGCGGAGGAGGAGGTGCGGGAGGCGCTGACGCTCGATCCCGGCATCCCGATCTCGCGGACCGACGCGCGCTCCCGCGACGCGGTGAAGTCCACGCTCATCACCCTGGTGGAGCACGCGCTGACCGTGCGCATGGCCGTTCCCGGCTGGGGCCGCTAGGCGGGATGATCCGGCCTCTCCGCCCGCGGCGACCGCGCGGACACCCCCGCACCGGGGCACCGGGCGTACCTTCCAGCGGATAGGCTGGGAGGTCGAGTCGCAGACCTGTAGCGCAGAGGCTGGCCAATCACGTGTTCGAGACGCTTTCCGACCGGCTCACATCGGTCTTCTCCTCCCTTCGATCCAAGGGTCGGCTCTCCGATGCCGACATCGACGCGACCTGCCGCGAGATCCGCATCGCGCTGCTCGAGGCCGACGTCGCGCTGCCCGTCGTCAAGACGTTCGTGGCGCAGGTCAAGGAGCGCGCCCGCGGGGCGGAGGTCTCCCAGGCGCTGAACCCGGCCCAGCAGGTCGTCAAGATCGTCAATGACGAGCTGATCGGGATCCTGGGCGGTGAGACCCGGCGGCTCCGCTATGCGAAGAACCCGCCGACCGTCATCATGCTCGCCGGTCTCCAGGGAGCCGGCAAGACCACCCTGGCGGGCAAGCTCGCCCGCTGGCTGCGGGAGCAGAACCACGTTCCGCTGCTGGTCGCCGCGGACCTCCAGCGTCCCAACGCGGTCCAGCAGCTCGCCGTCATGGCCGAGCGGGCGGGGGTCGCGGTCTACGCCCCCGAGCCAGGCAACGGCGTCGGCGACCCCATCGCGGTGGCCCGCCAGTCGATCGACCACGCCCGCCGGCAGCAGCACGACATCGTCATCATCGACACCGCCGGCCGCCTGGGCATCGACCAGGAGCTGATGAAGCAGGCCGCGGACATCCGCGACGCGGTCTCGCCGGACGAGGTCCTGTTCGTCGTCGACGCCATGATCGGCCAGGACGCCGTCTCCACGGCCCAGGCCTTCATGGAGGGCGTCGGCTTCGACGGGGTCGTGCTCACCAAGCTCGACGGCGACGCCCGCGGCGGCGCCGCCCTGTCGGTCCGCCACATCACCGGCAAGCCGATCATGTTCGCGTCCACCGGTGAGAAGCTCGAGGACTTCGACGCCTTCCACCCGGACCGGATGGCCTCCCGCATCCTCGACATGGGCGACATCCTCACCCTGATCGAGCAGGCCCAGAAGACCTTCGACGAGGGAGAAGCCGCCAGGATGGCGGACAAGCTCACCTCGGGCGAGGGCTTCACCCTGGACGACTTCCTCGAGCAGATGATGATGGTCCGGAAGATGGGCCCCATCAAGAACCTGCTCGGCATGATGCCCGGCATGGGGCAGATGCGCGACCAGCTCAACCAGGTCGACGACCGCGACCTGGACCGCATCGCCGCCATCATCCGCTCCATGACGCCGGGCGAGCGCCAGGACCCGAAGATCATCAAGGGTTCGCGCCGCGAGCGCATCGCCAGGGGTTCCGGCGTCACCGTGACAGAGGTCAACAACCTGGTCGTGCGCTTCTTCGAGGCGCAGAAGATGATGAAGCGGATGGCCGGCGGGCTGGGCATCCCCGGCATGCCGGGCGGTCGCAAGGGCAAGGCCGCGCAGAAGAAGGCGGCCAAGGGCCGGCGCGTCAGCGGCGACCCGCGTAAGGCCGCGCTCGGCAAGAGCGCGTCCGGCGGCGCGGAGAAGGCCCCCAACGTCGGCGGAGCCCTCGGCAACCTGGGCGCCGGCCAGCTCCCGCCCGGCCTGGAGCTGCCGCCCGGCTTCGACCCCTCCAAGTTCAAGTTCCCGGGACAGAAGTGAGCGACGACAACGACGGCAGGTTCCACGGACGGGCCCGGTTGATCTGGATGATCATCATCATCGGGTTCATCGTGGTGGCCGCGCTGGAGCTGCTGGGAGTCCGTCCCAAGTAGGACGGGCGGGCGGCGGGCGTGCACGAAACCTCCGCCGCCTCTCCCGCCGCCTCTCCTGGGGCCGTCCGGCGCGCCGCGGAGCCGTACGGCGGGCCGACGGGCGGGGCGGAGGTCGCCGGGGGCCCGCGTTGCCGAGATTTTTCCCGGCGGAGCCACGGGAGAGTGCGATCGGGTGGCGGGGCACCCCCGTGTGTCTGGCACAATGACATGTTGGAACATCCCGACCACGCGGGCGCCCTCTAACCCCCGCCGGTCGTGCCTGTCCCTGTAGCGGTCCGCTCCTCGTGCCCCACTCGATGAGACGCCGCTCGCCCACGCTCTAATGCAGGAGAGACCACACCAGTGGCAGTCAAGATCAAGCTCAAGCGGCTCGGCATGATCCGCAACGCGCAGTACCGTGTCGTCATCGCCGACAGCCGCACCAAGCGTGACGGTCGGGCGATCGAGGAGATCGGCCTGTACCACCCGAAGGAGAACCCCTCGCGCATCGAGATCGACGCCGAGCGGGCGGCCTACTGGCTGGGTGTCGGCGCGCAGCCGACCGGGCCGGTGATGAAGCTCCTCAAGATCACCGGTGACTGGCAGAAGTTCAAGGGCGAGCCCGCCCCGGCTCCGAAGCTCGTCGCCGAGCCCAAGCCGGACCGGCACGCCGCCTACGAGGCCGCGGCCAAGGAGACCCTCTCCCTCGACGCCGCCGCGACCACGCCGAAGAAGTCGGCGAAGAAGGCCGTGAAGGCCGAGGAGGCCCCCGCCGAGACCCCGGCCGAGCCGGTCGCCGCCGAGGAGAAGCCGGAAGGCGAGGCCTGAGGTGCTCGAGGAGGCCCTCGAGCACCTGGTGAAGGGCATCGTCGAACATCCCGACGAGATCCAGGTCCGGGCCCGCCGCATCCGCAGCGGGCGCGTGCTTGAGGTCCGGGTCCATCCCGAGGACCTGGGCAAGGTCATCGGCCGCGGTGGCCGTACGGCCAAGGCGCTCCGCACCGTCGTGAACGCGCTTGGCGACGGCAAGTACGTCCGGGTCGACCTGCTCGACCTGGACGAGGTCCGCTGACACGCGATCCATCGAGCGGACGGGTCACCCACGCCGTGGGTGACCCGTTTGCGTTCTTTCCGCTTCTTTTCGCACACGATGACTTCAGGAGACGGGCGTGCAGCTTGTCGTTGGCCGGATCGGCCGCCCGCACGGGCTCCGCGGCGACGTGACCGTGGAGGTGCGTACCGACGACCCGGAGCAGCGTTTCGCGCCCGGTTCGGCCCTGTCCACCGACCCCGCCTCCGCAGGCCCGCTCGTCGTGGAGTCGCGGCGCTGGCACTCCGGGATCCTGCTGGTCCGCTTCGAGGGCGTGGACGACAGGAACCGCGCCGAGGAGCTGCGAGGCACCACCCTCGTCATCGACTCGGCCGACATCCCGCCCTCCGACGACCCCGACGAGTTCTACGACCACCAGCTCATCGGCCTCACCGTGGTCACCCCCGACGGCGAGCGGGCCGGCGAGGTGGTCGACGTGCTCCACCACGGCCAGGACCTGCTGGTCGTGCGGCGCGCCGGCAGGGATGTCTACGTGCCGTTCGTGAAGGCGCTGGTCCCGGAGATCGACCTGGAGCAGGGCACGCTCCTGGTGGACGGCCCGGCAGGCCTGCTGGATCCGGACCAGATCGTCTGACATGCGTATCGACATCATCTCGATCTTCCCCGAGTACTTCGCCCCGCTCGACGTCTCCCTCATCGGCAAGGCCCGCGAGCGCGGCACCCTCGACATCCGCCTGCACCAGCTCCGCGACTGGACGCACGACGTGCACCACACCGTGGACGACACGCCCTACGGCGGCGGTCCCGGAATGGTCATGAAGCCGGACCCGTGGGGCGCCGCCCTCGACGACGTCCTGGCCACCGACCCCGCCGCCCGTCCGCGGATCGTCGTGCCGACGCCGAGCGGAGTCCCCTTCACCCAGAAGCTCGCCATGGAGTACGCCGCCGAGCCCTGGCTGCTGTTCACCCCCGCGCGCTACGAGGGCATCGACTCGCGGGTCATGGCCGAGTACGGCTCCCGCCTGAGGGTGGACGAGGTCAGCATCGGCGACTACGTGCTGGCCGGGGGCGAGGTGGCGGTGCTGGTGATGGTCGAGGCCGTCGGGAGGCTCCTGCCCGGGGTGCTGGGCAACGCCCGCTCGGCCGTGGACGACTCGTTCGCTCCGGGCGCCATGGAGAACCTGCTGGAGGGCCCGGTCTACACCAAGCCGCCCCAGTGGCGGGGGCACGAGGTGCCGGAGGTCCTGCTGTCCGGGCACCACGGGAAGATAGCCCGGTGGCGGCGGGACGAGGCGCTGCGCCGTACCGCCAGGAACCGCCCGGAACTGCTCTCCGCGCTGGCCTCGGAGGGGCTCGACAAGCACGACCGCGCGCTCCTGGCCGGGCTCGGATTTCCGGTGGACGGCGAAAATGTGGCACACTGAACCGTTGCCGCCGACTGCCCGCAGGCCGGCGCGCGCCGCCGGGCCCGTGAGCCCGGCTCCCAAGACAAAGCCAGCCCAGCATGTGCGTCCACCGCGATGCCGCCTCGTCGCGGCCGGGTGGACCTCCGCGTGCTCGCCTAAATGAGGTACCACTGTCATGCACACGCTGATCACCGAGCTTGAGAAGGCCACGCTCCGCAGCGACGTCCCGGACTTCCGTCCCGGTGACACGCTCGAGGTGCACGTCCGAGTGATCGAGGGCAACCGCTCCCGTGTCCAGGTCTTCAAGGGCTTCGTCCTGCGCCGCCAGGGCAGTGGCGCCCGTGAGACCTTCACCGTCCGCAAGATCAGCTACAGCGTCGGCGTGGAGCGCACCTTCCCGGTGCACAGCCCGGTCATCGAGAAGATCGCGGTCGTGACCCGTGGCGACGTCCGCCGCGCCAAGCTCTACTACATGCGTGACCTGCGCGGCAAGGCCGCCCGCATCCGCGAGAAGCGCGAAGCCCGCTAAGGCGCCCACGGCTCCGTCCTGGCCCGTTCCCGCGAGGGGGCGGGCCAGCGGCGTGTCGGGCCCGACTCGATCATGTTCCGTCTGACCGCCCGGCCGGAGGCGGCGAGGGCTGGGGAGTCGGCGGCCGGATCGCCGTCCGCACCTGCCGGGACGCGGGCGGACATTCTCCGAGGATGATCGTCTTGCGGGGAGAACCCGGTAGTCTTCCCGCTAAACCTGATGGAATCGGGAAGAGTCCTTAACCACCGGCTCGGCCGCTGAACTCCGGTCATCATCTAGGCTCGTCAGAGATGACTAGCGAAGACCAGGCGTGCGACGCAGCCTCGCGTCGACCTGTCGAGGACGAGGTGGACGTGGTCGCGGAAGACACCAAGAAGACGGCCAAAGGCGGCAAGGACAAGAAGAAGGGCTCTTTCTGGCGGGAGCTCCCGGTCCTGATCGTCGTCGCGCTGGTCCTCGCGTTCCTGATCAAGTCCTTCATCGTCCAGGCGTTCTACATCCCGTCGGAGTCGATGGAGAACACCCTCCTGAAGAACGACCGGGTCCTGGTCAACAAGCTCGTCTACCACGTCCGCGACATCGAGCGCGGCGACGTGGTGGTCTTCTCGGGAGTGGACTCCTGGGACGGCGAGGTGCAGTTCGAGGAGCCGTCCAATCCGGTGGCGGCGTTCTTCCACGCGGTCGGCACCGCCTTCGGCGTGGTGCCCGGCGAGAAGGACTACATCAAGCGCGTCATCGGTGTCCCCGGTGACACCGTGAAGTGCTGCGACGACAAGGGCCGCGTCACGGTCAACGGGGTTCCCCTCGACGAGGAGAGCTACCTCTATCCGGGTGACGTGCCGTCCCAGAAATCCTTCGAGATCAAGGTCCCCAAGGGCCGTCTCTGGGTCATGGGCGACCACCGCCAGGTCTCTCTCGACTCCCGTGAGCACCAGAGCGACCCGGGTGGCGGCACGATCCCGGTGGACCAGGTGATCGGCCGGGCCTTCGTCATCGTCTGGCCCTTCTCCCGGGCCACCACTCTCCCCATTCCCGACACGTTCAGCCAGCCGGCGCTGGGCGCCGCGGCCGCCCTGGGAGGGGCCGTCCCCCTCCTCGGGGGCGTCGCGGGTGCCGTCCCGCTGGTGCTGTGGCGTCGTCGCCGGCGTGCAAGGCGGTAGCCGTACCTCATGACTGTCGAACCCGAGAGCAAGCAGGACAAGCCCTCCCGGAAGGGCGGCCTGCGCGAGACACTCTTCCTGCTCGTCTCCGGCGTCGTGGTGGCGCTGCTGCTGCAGGCCTTCGTCTTCCAGTCGTTCTGGATCCCCTCAGAGTCCATGGAGAACACCCTGATCGAGGGCGACAGGGTGGTCGTCAACAAGCTGCACGGCGCGGCCGAGCGCGGTGACGTGGTGGTCTTCAAGGGGTGGGACGGCAAGGACACCATCAAGCGGGTCATCGCGGTCGGCGGTGACACCGTGAAGTGCTGCGACGCGCAGAAGCGGATCACCGTCAACGGGGTGCCGCTCGACGAGAAGGCCTACCTGCACCCCGACGACTTCCCCTCGGGAGACGATTTCGAGAAGGTCGTCCCCGAGGGGCGGCTCTGGGTGATGGGTGATCACCGTTCGGCCTCCTACGACTCCCGCGGGCACGAGGAGCAGGAGGCGAACGGCGCGATCCTGGAGGACGACGTGATCGGCCGGGCCGTCGCGATCTACTGGCCGTTCTCGCGGGCGGCCGTGCTCTCCACCCCGGAGACGTTCAACCAGAAGTTCACCAAGGGTGACTAGCGACGCCGGGCCTGCCCGCCGGGCGGCAGCCCGGACGCGGCGGGCCGTCGCGGAGCCCGTACCCCGCGCGGGGCTGGTGCCCCGCCCCGTCTCCCGGCTCTGCGACGGTGGAGCGGTCGGGACGGGGCATGGAGATGGGCAAGAATGAGGTGGGGGCCGGTGTCGCCTGATCGGGCGGGCTGGGAAGGCGTGTGACAGGAGGAACGGGATGAGCGCAGAGGATCTCGAGAAGTACGAGACCGAGATGGAGCTGCAGCTTTACCGTGAGTACCGCGATGTCGTCGGCCTGTTCACCTACGTCGTGGAGACCGAGCGGCGTTTCTACCTCACCAACTCCGTCGACCTGGACGTCCGCACCGCGGAGAACGGCGACGTGTTCTTCGACGTGAAGATGCAGGACGCCTGGGTCTGGGACATGTACCGACCGGCCAGGTTCGTCAAGAACGTCCGCGTGGTCACCTTCAAGGACGTCAACGTCGAGGAGCTGGCCAAGCCCGACCTGGAGATGCCCAAGGAGGGCTTCTCCGGCTGAGCGGGCGGCTCCCGGCGCCCCGAGCTCCCGCGGCCGGGTTCCGGCCGCTCCCGGTGGCGACCCGCCCGGTCACGGCGGTCGTGGAGCATCCCGGGTTCTCCACAGCTGAAGCCGTCCCCGGCGGGGTGTCCACAGAAGCGGATTCGGTTTCTTTCCGGGGCAGCGGGCTGCGCCAGGGTCGGGAACCGGAGGTGGTTCCATGGCCGCGAAGGACGAGCTCGGCAAGCACGGTGAACAGATCGCCGTCGACTACCTGCAGGCGCACGGCATGCAGGTCCTGGATCGCAACTGGCGGTGCCCGGACGGTGAGATCGACGTGGTCGCCCGCGACGGGCGGGACCTCGTCGTGGTGGAGGTGAAGACCCGCTCCGGCCGGAGCCACGGGACCGCCTTCGAGGCGGTGACCGCGGTGAAACTCGCCCGGTTGCGCAGGCTCGCCGGACGGTGGTTGAGCACGCAGGCCGAGCGGTTCGACTCGGTGCGGATCGACGTGGTGGCGCTGGAGCGGTTCGCCGGAGACTTCGCCATCCGCCACGAGCGGGGGGTGTGCTGAGTGGGCTCCGGACCGTCGTGGGCCGCCGGCGCCGCCGCGGGGGTGGTGTGAGTGGCCGTCGCGCGCACCCGCTGCGTCTGCCTGGTCGGGGTGACCGGCCACGTCGTCGACGTCGAGGCCGACGTGGGCAGCGGCATGGCGGGCATGCACCTCATCGGCATGCTGGACACCGCGCTGAGCGAGGCGCGGGACCGGGTCCGCTCGGCCATGGTCAACAGCCGCTGCCCCTGGCCCGACGCCCGCATCACGGTGAGCCTGTTCCCCGCCAGTCTGCCGAAGCGTGGCAGCACCTTCGACCTCGCGATCGCGGTGGCGCTGCTCGCCGCGGCGGGGTTCGTGCCCGGGGAGAGGGTCGCCGAGCCCTTCTTCCTCGGCGAGCTCGGACTCGACGGCTCGCTCAGACCCGTGCGGGGCGTGCTGCCCGCCGTGCTGGCGGCGGTCGCCGTAGGTGCCCGCACGATCGTCGTCCCGGCACGCAACGCGGCCGAGGCGAGCCTGGTGCCGGAGGTGACGGTGGTCCCTGTCACGACCCTCGGTGAGCTGGTGGAGTGGTTGCGATGTGACGGCGGGGCCGTCCCGCCCGCCGGCGCGAGCCCTCCGCCATGTGGGGCGGCCGGTCCCGACGACCGGGGATCCGCCGAGGCCGTCCCCGACCTGGGCGACGTGGCGGGCCAGCCGTTCGCCCGCCGCGCGCTGGAGGTCTGCGCCGCCGGGGGCCACAACCTCTGGATGCTGGGCCCGCCGGGCACAGGCAAGACGATGCTCGCCGAGCGGCTGCCCACCCTGCTGCCGCGCCTCGACCGGGACCAGGCCCTTGAGGTGACCGCGATCCACTCGGTCGCCGGGACGCTGCCGGTGGATCGGCCGCTGCTGGAGCGTCCGCCTTTCGTCTCGCCCCACCACACGGCGACCATCGCGGCCGTGGTCGGCGGCGGCAGCGGGGTCATCCGGCCGGGCGCCGTCTCCCTGGCGCACCCGAGTGTGAGCAGAGGTACATTAGACCGATGACCAGAGGTTCCGGCATCCGCGCTGCAATCTACGTCCGTATCAGCGAGGACAGGGAGGGTTCCGGCATGGGAGTCCAGCGCCAGGAAGAGGACTGCCGCCAACTCGCTGACCGGCTCGGCTGGCAGGTCGCCGGGATCTATACCGACAACGACATCTCGGCCTACTCCGGGAAGCCTCGCCCGGCCTACAGGCAGATGCTTGCCGACATCGAAGCCGATCAAGTGGATGCGATCATTGCCTGGCATAACGACCGCCTTCATCGCACCCCTTCGGAACTGGAGGACTTCATCAAGCTGGTGGAAGATCGAGAGACGAGGGTCCAGACGGTGCAGGCCGGAGAATTGGACCTGTCCACAGCCGCCGGCCGAATGATCGCCCGGATGCATGGCTCCTATGCCCGCTATGAATCCGACCAGAAGAGTGAGCGGGTGGCCCGCAAACATCAGGAGCTCGCGAAGGCGGGGAAGGTCTCCGGCGGAGGGACTCGCCCGTACGGCTACGCCGAGGACCGGATCACGATCGTGGAAGAAGAAGCGGCGATCATCCGAAATGTTGCCCAGCGCCTCTTGTTGGGGGAGACGCTGGGAGGTGTCGCCAAGGACTTGAACCGCCGCGGTATCACTACGGTGACGGGCCGGCAGTGGTCGGTTCAGACCCTCAAGCGAATGATGGTCTCCGCGCGGATCGCTGGACAGCGCGAGCACCAGCCCCGGCCGCGGCATGTCACGAAGCGCTCCCTGATCGGGGAGGTAGTCGCCGACGCGGTCTGGCCCGGCATCATCACTCCAGAGGAGTCGGCTCGCCTACGAACCCTCTTGATGGACCCCAGCAGGCGTCTGAGCCCCGGACGCAACGGACGCTATCCGTTGACCGGTTTGCTGTACTGCGGGCACTGTGAGGGCCACTACAGGCTCGTCGGGAAGCCCAACGGGGCGGGGCAGCGCCGGTATGTATGCGACAACACTCCGGGCCGGCCAGGGTGTGGGAAGGTCATCATCCTGGCGGCGACGTTGGAGGAGTACCTGTACGCCACCGCGGCCTCGCTGCTGGACGACCCGGAGTTCATGCGGCAGTTGAAGGCGGGACAGAGCAATGCTGTCTCCAGCGCGCTCCTGGAGGAGATTGCGCGAGATGAGGCCGAGCTTGATGAGTTGGCGCGCGACCTGGGGGAGCGCCGCATGACTCGCAGAGAGTGGCTGGCCGCTCGAGAGCCGGTAGATCGGCGGCTGCAGGTGAATCGGGCGCGGCTGGCGAGGGAGGACCACCGGGCGGTGCTGGTGTGGGAGGACGCGCCGAAAACGGGAGAGGAGGCGCGGGCGTGGCTGGGGAGGGAGGACGTGCCTGTGGCGCTGAAGCGGTCGCTCCTGTCGGGGTTTATCGACCGGGTGGTGGTACATCGTGCCGTGAAGGGGCGTAACTTCCTGGATGAGGGTAGGTTGCAGGTTGTTTGGAGGGTCTAGGCTCATTTGACCCTTTCTTTAAGGTTACGCATTGCTTACCCCCTCGCGTGTCGCGACTCGGACCAGTCGGGCATATCGGGCGCAATGTTCAACATTAAACTACTCTGCGTGATTTTACCTGAACGCGCAGGTGAACCAAGATTCGCTCTCGCCCAATAGGGACTTAAGTCCTATTCACATTCGGCCACTTGGGCATCTACAGTGAGTCCTCTATCGCGTGCGTGGGGACGACATCGCGGCAAGCTACAGCTCTGCTGTAGTTGAAAGGGCGGGACACCTGTGATCAACGTTCACCCGACCGGAGCAACCATTACCCGCCTTTGCTGGGCAGCATGGATCCTCTTCATCGCCGAGATGACCATCGGCCTCATGTCGAACCGGATCTTCGTCGGTACGGCCATCATCGCGCTGGGACTCACGATAACGGCATCAACCCGCTACCTTGGCGTTCAGATCAAGGAATGGATCGAACGCCACGCGCGACTCGCTGACGAGTCGCGCGACCGTCTGGGGGACCGTATCGAGGCGGCGACACACCAGCATGCGAAGACGATGGGGCAGCAGGTACTGAGCGCCAACGAGCTGGTGACCTTGAAGTGGAGGGCCGAAGCTCTGGCCAAGCTGGACGCCGCCGCAACCTACTCCAGCAATGACACTGGACCGTTCCAGATCATTAACGGGTACGGGGCATAGCGGATATCCGAAGAAGCGCCAACAACATAGCGCGGGGAGACGCATCAAAGGGTCGCGAGGTTTACTCTCGCGGCCCTTTTTTTGCTTCGGCTTCCTCTTTGAACGTGCTCCGACGCATGAGCGCGTACGCCTTCAGCATCTCGTCCTTCTCTTGCTCGGGAAGGTCGAGGGCGTAGATCTGGGTGACAATGGGATCATTCCGCTTCTGGTCGCTCAAGGTCAGATCCTCTGGTCGCGCTAGGCCGCGCTCTACGAGGATCTCTCCAAGGGATTTGCCTCCTTCCCGCGCCGCTGCCCACAGGTCGTCAATGGTCTCGCTGCCTGCCCCTCCAGGGCGGTCAACTGGCGTGGCGTCGGTGGCGTCAATGAAGGGCATCGGGTCGTAGCCGGCCGCCGAGACCAGTCGACGGGTGAGGTCGGCAAGGTGGGGGAACCGGGCTGCAAGGTTGGTTGCTAGTTGAGCTAGCGCCTCATAGGCCGGCTGGTTCTCTGATCGGGTCCAGCGATTGATCTGTGACCGGCTGCGGCCTGCTAGCTGGGCGAGGTCCGCCTGAGACAGGTGCGCATGCTTGCAAATTTCCTCAAGGGCGGACCGGAAGGCGTCTCGGTCCCAGGTAGTTGTACGCACGCACGCACGTTAGCATGCCCTTCCTTTTCCATCCATGCAGGTGGAGGGATATGTGACTAACCCCATGACTGTGCATGCATGCGCTGTCAGTGGCTTGGCGCGGTCCAATTTGACCCGATTTGCCGGTCTACCTGCATAAACGATCTATCCAGATCTGTTGCATGCATGCACACACCGGAGTATGTTGCATGCATGCGCACAACCGAACGGGCCAAGCGGCCCAACCTCCGGCTCAGGCTGAGGACATCGGAGTGGGAGCGGCACACCCGTGCTCGCGGCCTCGTCTCTGACGCTGAATGCGCCCGACTCCTCGGACTGAGCACCTCCACCATCAGCCGCGCCCGCGGCCACGAGGTCGAGCCGAGTCACCAGTTCATCCGCGCAGCTATCTGGCACCTGCCTGGACTCAAGTTTGAGGACCTCTTCGAGATCATCCCGAGCGGAGAGAAGGGCAACGGCTGATGGCGTCCGCCAAGAAGAACGCCAAGCCCAGTTGGATGAGCCTGCCTAGCGAGCAGTGGCACACCGACCCCGCGTTCCGTGCTCACATTGCGGAGTCCCGCGCGGCGTGCGGCCTGCCGCCTCGCATCACGGATCCCATCGTCCTCGCACGCCTCGCAAAGATCATCCTTCTCGGTCAGGTGGATGACGCACCTGCGCCCACCGGCGCCTCCGGCGAGGAGCGTGCGGCATGAGCGAGATCGTCCACATCCCGTTCCACGGCCGCGAGATCCTCGCCGTCGAGGAGAATGGTAAGCCCCGCATCATTCTCAAGCCCGCCGTCGAGCACATCGGCTTGGACTACTCCTGGCAGCTCCAGAAGCTCAAGGCGAAGTCCTGGGCAACTGTGGGGGAGACCCCCACGGTTGGCGCGGACGGCAAGGTCCGCGGGATGGCGAGCGTGGATGTCCGCACCTTCCTGATGCTGCTGGCCACGATCGACGAGCGGCGTGTCGGTGAAGAGGCCCGCCCGGTCCTGGTCGCCTACCAGCGCGAGGTCGCCGATCTCATTGAACGGCACTTCACCAAGGCGCGTGAGGCAGAGCCGGTCGCGGAGATCGAGGCGCCGAAGCCGACGGAGCCGGTCACCTATCCGCTCGCGGACACGGTCGTCCTGATCCGGCAGCGGTTCGGCGTGAAGGTCCCGGTCGCGGAGCTGACGCGAGTCCTCCGCCAGGGCGGGGTCTTGTGCCAGAACGGCAAGCCGAAGGTCGACTATGAGGCGATTTTCTGGCACACCGGCAGCGCGTACGAGGTGTTCGGCCACCGGATCGAGGCGCTGTACCGGCTGTACGAGTCCACGAAGATCCGGCTGGAGATGGCCGCTCAGGCTCGGCTGCGGATGGACCCGCCTGGTTGGCCTGAACTGCCGTTCGGTGGTGCGTGATGGCCCGCCGTGACGCTGACATGCCGCTGCCCCGCGCGGGATCCCTGGATGACGCGACGGTCTACGCGATCGCCGGGCTGATGGCCCGCTGCTCCGAGCTCGCCGCGCTGGATGCCGGCGACCCGGCCCCCACCCCCTGACATGCCGCGGGCCCGGCTGATGAAAGCAACCGGGCCCGCGCCCACCCCTCAAGTCACTGAGGAGCAAGCCATGAACAAGGTACTACCCGAGACCGCCCACGACGTAGAGCTGCAGGTCGAGTCGTACGAGTGGATGAAGTTCCACTTCCCGGACCTGTACCGGACCGTCACCGAGATGATCGAGGCCCGGGACGGTGTCCTGTGAGCACCGGAACCCTGACGCTGGCCGAGGTCATCGGCAACGCCGCCGGCCTGGTCGAGAAGTACGGCCTGTGCCGCCACAACTACGAGGACGACGTAACCGGGATGGTCGACCCGTCCGGGGCGGTCGCTTATGCGGTCGGCCTGCCGCCGGGCGTGTGGACGGACCCGCACTGGACGGTCCTGGAGACCGAGGCGTACCAGAGCGGACACGCCGCCCTGTACCTGCTGGTCGCCGGTCTGGAGCGGTGGGAGATGCCGCACATCGGCGAGTGGGAGGGCGAAGACCTCGCCAACTACATCGCGTGGTGGATCTCCGACGAGGACCCGACGGACGAGCAGGTCATCCAGTGGATGCGCGACGTCGCCGCGGTCCTGTCCTTCCCCGCTGAGAACGGAGCCCGCGCATGACCGGCCCTGATCATTACCGCGCCGCTGAGGAGATGCTTGCCACGGCGAAGGAAGCCGACGCTGGCGCCGACCGAGACGACATCAAGTTGTTCCTGCGGTTCGCCGAGATCCACGCGACGCTCGCCCTGGCCGCCGCGACCGGCGTAGGTGCAATCGCCGGAGACCGCCAGAACTGGGACGGGATGCCGACCCCGGACGCCCGCGCTTGGCTCGACGTCGCCGGGTCCGCTGCCTCTGAGGAGGCAGGCCAGTGAGCGCCCGGGACATCGCTGAGGCCGGACGCAGTCAGACCCTCACGACCCCGCGGGGCGTGTGGTCGATCGCGGCCAAGCACACCCGCCCGGGTGGGGATGTGGACGTCGTCCTGGTGTTCCGCCCCACAGGCAACGTGGCGGGCACCCATTTCGGCTACCGCTACGACCGCGCCTCCGATCGGTGGACGCAGGTCCTCGGGGCGTGGCTGGCACGGCATGACGCGGTCCGAGAGGTCGCCAAGCGGACCCGCGTCCAGGTGCTCGTGTACCGGGATTTGGTGCCGCTGCTGTGCATCGCCGCGACGGTGACGGACTTCCCGGACTCGGTCGCTGTTCGGGCGGAGGCGTCGTGAGGTCCCGCCGCGAGGTCCCGCCGGTCGTGTTCCAGGAGCCCGGACAGCCCGTACAGGGCTCCCTGCCGGACGACCTGAACGCCCGTCTCGACCGCTACGCCGAGTGGGCCGACGACATCCACGACACCGACGGCCCACGAGAGGAGCCGGAGTGACCACGACTGAAGCTGAGCGACTCGACGGGCTGCGCATGCTGCGGGCGCCGTTCCGGGAAGACCAGATCGGCAAGCTGCCCCGTGTCTACTGCAAGGACTGCTCCAACCCGAAGAAGCACTGCACGGAGCCTGGGCACCGCAAGGAACGCTGCGGGGGCTGCAACGCCTACGTCTCCAACCAGCACCGCCACATCGACTACGTCGGGCACGCCGACGCCACCGAGCGCCTCCTTGAAGTCGACCCGCTGTGGTCGTGGGAGCCGTTTGCGCTCGGTGAGGACGGGCTGCCTGCCGTGGACACCGACGAGTTCGGCAACCCGGTCGGCATGTGGATCCGGTTGACGGTGTGCGGGATGACCCGGCCCGGCTACGGGTCGGTGCCGTCGAACCAGCACGACGCCGTAAAAGTCCTGATCGGCGATGCCATACGGAACGCCGCGATGCGGTTCGGGGTGGCGCTGGACCTGTGGAAGAAGGGCGAGCGCGAGGACCCGGCGTCAGAGAGCCCAATCGCGGACGCGGGACGGCGGGCGGCTCCGGCCAGGCAGGCGGCGAACGCGCGGATCATCGTGGATTCGCAGTGGGTGGAAGTGTTCGAGAAGCGCCTCGCCGAGGCGACCAAGGACAACGTCACCAGCTTCCGGCAGGACGTGGTCAACGCGATGCGCGGCGACCGGATCGACTCGGTGACCGCAAACCGGTTGATGGCCGCGATCGAGGACAAGCAGACGGCGTTGCACGCGCCGGCCGATGGCCTGCCCCGAAACCAGGACGGCACGATCGCCCGCTCGAAGGTGACTGACGAGCAGCTCGCCGCGGTCGGCACGATGACGGGCCCGCAGAAGCGTGAGCACAACAAGCTCGTCAAGGACGTCACCTCCAACCCGCAGCCCGTTGAGCGGTCCACCGAGAAGGACAACGGCGGGCCGTGGGCGACGGACGGTGCGGCATGACGGAGATGCTCACGATCGTCAAGCAGCTTGGCCAGCTCTCCCGGGACCTGGACGACGCCGTGAACAAACTCGCGGACCTGGAGTTCATCGCGGTCGAGGCCGAAGGTGACTACAAGGTGGCGTTCGCTGCGGTGTTCAAGTCGGCGGTCGGGTCGGTGGAGGACCGTAAGCAGATCGCGACGGCGGAGACCGACGCTCTGTGGCGGGTCCACGGCAAGGCCGCGGCGGCGGTGCGGCTCCAGAAGGAACACATCAAGGCCCTGCACGCCCGGATCGATGTCGGGCGGACGATCCAGTCCACCGCGCGGGCTGAGATGCAGCTCGCCGGGGGGCAGTTGTGAAGCGCGGCGGGTCGCTGAAGCGAAACACCCCGTTGAAGGCGAAGTCGCCGATGTCCCGTGGTGAGTCGAGTCTTGCGCGGACGCCGATCCGGCGGCAGTCGGCTAAGCGGCAGGCGGAGAACCGTAAGCGTCGTGAGGTCCTGAAGGACAAGTACGGGCACGGGTTGATCTTGTGTGAGGTGCCTGGCTGCACCCGTGAGGCGAACGACGCGCACGAGGTCCTGACCCGGGCACGCGGGGGGTCGATCACCGACCCCGCGAACATCCGAGCTGTGTGCCGGCCTCATCACGAGGAGATCGGCACGGAGCCCGCGTGGGCGTACCAGTTCGGGTTCCTAGCTCATTCGTGGGACCAGCCCATGCCGTGCCCGACCGAGGCCGGAGACCCGTGCGGGATCTGCCGCGAGTGCATCGCCGCGCAGGAAGCCGACCCGCGGTACGGCTCCCCGTCTGACCTGACCCCCTAACACCGACCGGAGATCGAGATGAGCAGCGAGAACACCGTGAAGTTGAGGGTCAGCCTCGGCTTCTCCTACGCCATCAACAGCTATCGCGAGGAAGTCATCGACACCGAGATCTCCGAAGAGGACTGGTCCGAGATGTCGGAGAAGGAGCGCGAGCAGGCAGGCGAAGAGATCTACGTCGACTGGCGCGCGAACTACCTCGACGGCTCCTGGGACGTAGCCGAGTAGCCAGCCCTGACCCCCTAACCCCTCTTGGAGCCGCCTGCTGGGGCGGGCGGCTCCACCCCTCACCCCGAAAGAAGTGATCATGAACACGCAGTCCATGCCCGCCGTCGACCAGCCCCGCCTGTCGTACTCGCCCGACGTCGTGTCTCGCATGCAGGCGCTGGTCCGCGCCGAGGTCGACAACGTCCGCAAGACCGCGCAGGAGCGCATCGCCACCCTGCGGGCTGAGGAGCAGCGGACGCAGGAGTGGATGAAGCGGACCATCACCGAGTTTGAGCAGGCGATGGGCGACATCCTCGGCCAGGCCGAGCCCCGCCCGTCGGCGTTCGAGGCGGCACCAGACCTGGCGGCGGATCCGATGAAAAATCTCGCCGCTCTGGAGAGCCTGCACAACGCTCAGAACGCGCGTGAGGGCGGTGCCCGCTGATGCGTTTATTCGCCCGCCGGAAGGCCCGTCACGCCCGTCACGGCTCTCTCACGGGCTGGGCAGCGCTCGCCTCCGCCGTGTCCGCCGCTCGCCGGCGTCCCGTCGTGGACACCGCGATCACCCGGCCCGCCCTCATCCGGATCGGCCGGCCCCCGTACGCCCCGAAGGAGACCCGATGAGCACCGAGACCACATGCGGATGTGGCACCGTCATCGCGGCACGCCTCGCCAAGCTGCCCGCCCTGATGAGGGTGGTGGACCTTGTCGCTGAGACCGGCCTGTCGAAGTCCGCCATCCACAGGATGCTCGACTCTGGCGAGATCAAGAGCGTTCGCCCCACGGGAGGAACGCGCGCTGTCCCTGCCGAGTGGTTCGTGGAGTGGCTGGAAGGTCTTAAGGCCGCCGCTGTCTCTGGGGGAGCGGACTCCTCCGGGGAGGCCGGTCGTGGCTAGCTATCCCGATCACGTCGGCACCGCACAGAAGCTCTTGGAGCAGCAGGCCGAGATCAACCAGCTCCGCGCTGAGGTGGAGCGGCTGACCGAGATCACCCGTCGGGACACCGCAGGGTTCGAGGCCCTCGGGCGGGAGAATGCAGCCCTGCGGGCCAAGCTCGCCAAGGTCAGCGACATCCACTCCGAGTTCAAGATCTACGACGACTGTGGCCACCACACCCACGACGACGACGCCGACACCGTCATAGTCGACGACCTCGGCGAGGTGTGCCGCTCCGCCTACATGTACTCAATCTGCCGCGAGTGCTGCGCTCCGGGCGACTCCCAGACGGTGGATTGCGTCGACAGCCACGACCACTCCGAGTGCTGGCCGTGCGTGACCCGGGCGACTGTGGATGAGCTCCCGCGGGAGTCGTCGTGATCGCCCTCGGTGCGGTGCTCGTCGCGGCCCCGCTCCTCGTCGCGGTCGTCATGACGGTGCATGAGATGGGCTGGCGGGACGCTGCCCTGCTGTGGGGGGTCTCGGCTCTGGCTACGGCAATGATCGCTGCCGGTCTCAGCCTGATCGTGTCGGCGGTGACGCCGTGATCGGCCCTGCCTCGTCCACCCGCACCGTAGCCGTGACCCTGGTGGTCGCGGCTACGGCCGGGGCCGTGCTGCTGGCCCTTCGGGAGCGCCGTGCCCGCAAGGCGTTGGAAGCGGCTCGGGAGGCCGAGAGGTTCCGCCGGGCGGGCCGGGGAGCCGTGGACCCCGTGCAGCGTCTCCTCGCGGATCTGAGGGACTGGGACGGCCTCGGCACACCTCCTTGGGGGACGTCGTGACCCGCCCGCCCCGGTCTCGGCACCGCTGGGTGTGGGCGGGCCTGGCCGCGGCCGGCATCGCCGTTGAGTGCCACGCCCTCTACCGCGAGATCCCCGACGGGACCGCCACGTATCTGCTGCGCCTGTACCCGCGGGCGACCGCTCTCGCGGTGGCTGTCGGGGGTGTGTGGCTGGTCCACCACATCCTGCAGACCGCCTCCGCCCCTGACCTGTACGACGTGTTCCCCAAGGAGGAGACGTGAAGCCCGTAACCGTCCAGCTCGCAGACGCGCGCCGCGATCGGGACCTGCACGAACTCGACATCACCGCGGCTCTTGGTATCGCTGACCGGTCCCTCTACCGGTGGGAGACCGGCCGGTGTTCTCCGAAGGTCCGGAGCGTGATCGCGTGGGCGGGAGTGCTCGGCTACCGGGCCGTCGTCTCCCGTCACGAGCATGTGGCTGGCGGTCTGCTCGACGTGGTGATGCGCCTTCCGGAGTTGCGCCGGGCCGCAGGGCTGACCCAGTCCCGTATGGGAGAGCGCCTGTTCATTCACCAGGTGGTGGTCAGCCGGATCGAACGGACCGCGGGTCCGGGGATGTGGCTGGCCACTGCGGACCGGTATCTGACCGCGCTCGGCCACGAGATCACGCTGAAGCCGATCGACGCACTGGAGCGTGTCGCGTGACCCGCCCGTACTGCTGCTCCGTCGCTGAGTTCGAGGGCGACAACGCGCACGCTGACGACTGCCCCGAGACCGTCGATGACGGTCTGTTCCCCGCCCCTGAGACCCGCCACGAGAGAGGACCCCTGCTGTGAGCCTGCCGACGTTCGACGAAGCCGATGCTCGCGCCCGCGAAGGGTCGCCGTTCTCCAACGGGACTGAGGGCTACACGTGGATGGGTAACTGGTGCGGCCGGTGCGTTCATGACGCGCCTGCTCGACGGGATGACTACGCCAACGCGTGCCCGCTGATCCTGGTCGCGCTGACCGGCAAGACGCCGGCGGAGTGGCTGGAGAGCGACCCGTACAGCCTGGCTGACCGCTACCAGTGCCTGATGTTCCGGCCCGAGGACGACCCCGGCCCGGATGAGCCGACTCCGGTTCCGGACCCGCCCGGCCAGCTCACGCTGTGCCCGCGGGAGCCGTACGAGCGGCCCGCGCGCATGTTCGTGGACACGCTGCGGGAGGCCGCTGATGTCTCCTGACGCCCCTGCCCCGCCGTCGTTGCGTGACGCGGTCACCGAACTGGTGGCCCGGGAGTTCGCCGGCCACCGCGAGCACCAGTTGGAGCGGTTCGCTGCGGATGCGTCTCGGACGCTGCTGTCGATGCGGCCCGCGGTGCATGACGAGGTGACGCAGGCGGTTGCGGCAACGCTGGAGTCCTCGGCCCGGGTCGTGCGGATGCTCGCCGGCCTCGGCGAGGAGGCTCCGCTTGGCTGACCGGCGCGGCTACCCGCCCGCTCCGCGAGGGGAGGGCTGGGTGGAGATCGAACTCCGTGGCGAGCCCGACGACGTCACCGACTGGATCGACCATCTGCGGGCCCACATGCAGGTGCGGCTCCTTTCCGGGGGCCGCCACACCAGAAACGACGGCCTGATGAAGGCATGGATTCGAGCACGACTCCCGAAGGAGGACAGATGACCGCCAAGCAGTCGACCCCCCGCGTCTCAGCGGAGTGGCAGAAGCGAGCCGCCTGCCGCGGCATGGGCCTTGAGCTGTTCTTCGGTCCGGGCCGTGATCGTGAGGGCCCGCACACTGCAGTGCAGCGGGAAGCCGCCGTGATCGCGTTCTGCAAGACCGAATGCCCGGTCCTCACCGAGTGTCTGGTGTACGCGTTGAAGACCGGATCGAAGGGCATCTGGGGCGGCAAGACCGAAAGCGAGCGCCAGTCGTACCGCAAGACCAAGGCGGGCAAGGCGCTGCTGGCGGAGGCGTCATGAGCCGCCCCCACGGTCACCACCTCCGCTACACACACGGCCCGGACGAGAACGACCAGCCCGGGAAGGGCTGCCGGTGCGGGAAGTGCCGGGCCGCGAGCACCAAGAACCGTGCCCGGCAGCGGGTCGCTGTCATCATCGGCACCCACCGGCCGGACGAGGACGCGCGAGCGGCCCGGGAGCACGTGACGATGCTGCGAGACCGCGGCATGGATGTCCCGTCCATCGCCCGTGCGGCGGGCGTCGGCGTGAACACCGTCAAGGAACTGCTGTACGGCGGGACGAAAACGGTCCGGCCGAAGACCCACGCGGCGCTGCTCGCCGTCCAGGCCGGCGACTTGAACCGTCCGGGGCTGACGTCGTCGCTGGGGACGTGCCGGCGGGTGCGCGCTCTGTCGGCGATGGGCTACCCGGAGCGGGTGATCACCAGGGAAAGCCGGGTGAGCCGCAAGCGGGTGCAGGCGCTCATGTCGGATTGTCCTCCGGCCCGGGTGACCGCCGGCACCGCCCGGAAGATCAGTGAGGCGTATCGGCGGCTGACGAAGTCCAACCCGACCGCCTACGGGGTGGACCCCGATGTTGCTCAACGGCTGCGTGGCCTCGCTGCAGCCAAAGGCTGGCTGTCGCCGGCGGCGTGGCAGGACATCGACGACCCGCAGGAGACCCCCACCGGTGTTCGGAGGGCGTCATGACGACCCGGTTCGAGTACATGCCGCTCAACCTGCCGGCACCGGTGCCGGAATGGCACCGTGACACCCCGTGCGGAGGCCAGGGCGCGATCATGTCCGCCCGTACTCCCGCTGACGAGAGGCGGGCTCGGCAGATTTGCGAGGACTGCCCGGTGCGCGCCGAGTGCAGCCAGTGGGTGTTGGCGTTGAAGGAGACGGACGACCCCGGCGGGATCTGCGGCGGCTGGTCGGAGAACGAGCGCCGCCGCATGCGGCTGGGCTGGTCGCCGCACGAGACCCGGTGCCGGTGCTTGCAATGCAAGGCGCGCAAGGCACGGCAGCGGCTGGAGCGGATCGCTCAGGCCCGCGCCAACCCTGAGCTGATCGACCACGGGACGGTCACCGGGTTCATGGAGTACGGGTGCCGGTGCGAGGCATGCGATGCGGCGGGGGAGCCGATCCGTGCGGCGTGGGCGAAGAACAACAGGCGTCGTCGGCAGGCCGCACGGGAGGCGTCGTGATCTCGCAGGTTGGGGAGTCAGTCACCCGCAGCAGCGCGCCGGCCGGGCTTCCGGGGGCCGATCGCCTCACGGATGATCCGCGCGACGTAGTCGGGCGAGTAGGCGAAGTTGATCGTCTTGGCGATCTCCAGGGAGGTTTCCCCCCGTTCGCCGGCGCTGACGATGGCGGCGCGAAGTCTCTTGGGCGCCTCCGCGAACATCTCGGCGGCCTTTTCGAGCTCGGTCCTCACGTCGTCATCCACTCCTTCAGGGTCTCATGTTCGGGTTACCACACCCTGATGATATATCCCGCAACTTATCCAGCAAGTGATATCCTGAACTCTGTACGGGAAAGCGCGTTCGAAAGGAGTTGTCGCGCGCCCGAACGAAGACAGGGCCCGCTCCCGCTGCCCCTGTAGGAGATCCACCAGCACGAAAGGCACCCCGCCTCGGTGAACGACGACATCACCGGCCCCCTGAGCGACGGCACCGCCCGCGCCCACTGGCTGCGCACCGTCATCAAGACGAAGCAGATCACGGACTCGATCCGCGTCCTGCTGATGACGTTCGCGCTGCACATGGATGCGAGCGGTCGCGTCTCGGTGCCGCGCGTGGATCTCGCCGAGTTGCTCGGCCGTGACCCCCGGAAGGTGGGGGAGAAGGTCAAGACCGCGCTGGAGTCCGGGTTCCTCGTGCAGATCGTCCGCGGGCAGAAGCACCGGACGGCGGTCTATGTTGCGGCGTTCAACGGCCAGCCTCTCAGCATGCCCCCCGGGGGCCCTGCTGAGAACTTTCCTCTCAGGATGCCCCCCGGGGGTCCTGCTGAGGATTCTCAGGTGGCCGATTTCTACGACCCTGAGCAGGATTCTCAGGGTCCTAGAAATCGGCACCCTGAGCCTCAGGAGGCCGATCTCAGGATGTCCCCCGGGGGTCCTGCTGAGGATTCTCAGGTGGCCCCCCGGGGGGCACCCCATATGTATAGGGGGAGTGAGGTTAGTGAAGAAGCTGATCTCTCGGATGGCTCTCTCTTCGGTGTAGAAGACGCCGCTTCGCGGCGCGCGAGCGAGGAGCCGAAGAAGCCCGCCAAGTCCCGGCGCAAGCCCGAGACCCCCGTCCCTGCTGATTTCGCCGTCACCCCCGAAATGCGGGCTTGGGCCGACGAAAAGGGCTACACGGTCGATCTCGACCGGCAGACCTTCCGGTTCATCAACCACGCGATCGAGAAAGAGCGCCTCTGCCGCGACTGGCTTGCGGCCTGGCGCAACTGGGTCGACAAGGCGCAAGAGATCCAGGACCGAGACAGCAACGTCCGTCAACTCCGTCCGACCGGCACCCACGGAGGCTCCGGCCCCATGGCAACCGGTGGCCCCTACAGCGAAGAGGACGTGTGGAAATGAGCAATGAACCAAACCTTGACGACGAATGGCACGCAGAGCGGCTTGCCCGTCGGATCGCCGCGGTCCGCAACGCCCGACCTGCCCGGCTGCAGGTTCAGGGCGACCTGGACCCGCGCATCGAGCAGTGGATCCGTGACGTGCTGGCCGGCGGCACCGCGAACCTGGTGATGATCGGCGACGTCGGCCGCACCAAGACCTGGTCCGCGTGGGAAGCGTTGGAGCGCCTGACCGTCGCCGGGTGGATCGGAAGCTGGAAGTTCGCCACCAGCGCCGACTGGCACGACGCCATCGCCCCGCCTGTCGACCGAGAGATGCTGCGCGTGATGCGGACCCTCGACCTGCTGATCCTGGACGACCTCGGCTCCGCCCGCGTCAACGACTGGGAACGGGAGTGCCTATTCGGCGTCATCGATGAGCGCTGGCAGCACGCCCGCCCCACCGTGATCACCTCGAACGTGCGGAAGCTGACCGAGACCCTCGGCGAGCGCCTCACCTCCCGGCTCCGCGACGGCGCGACCACACTGATCCTGGAGGGCGAAGACCGGAGGGGCGGCCGGTGAACGACACCTTGCCGCACGATCTGGAAGCGGAGATGAGTGCCCTCGGCGCAGCCATGCAGTCGCCGACTGCTGCCGCACTGGTTGTGGAGTCCCTCACCCGCGGGCATTTTCACCGCCCGTCCCATCAGGTCGTGTTCGAAGCGATCGTGTCTCTGGTCGACCAGTCGATCACGGTAAATCCGCTGTCGGTGAAGGCCGAACTGGAGCGGCACAAGGACGGCGGAGCGCTGGTCGACCCGTTGACGCTGATGGACATGGTCGAGATCGTCCCGGTCGTCAGCGACATCGGCTTCAACCTGCGACGCCTAGAGAATCAGCGGCTCCGCCGCGATCTGATCTTGAGCGGGGCACGGCTCGCCGCGCTCGGCCATCAGGGCGACATCGACGCAGAGGACCTGGCAGAGGAAGCCCGCAAGATCTTCGACCGGGTCACCGGGACTACGGAGAAGTCGACGGCCTCGACGCTGTCAGAGCTGATCAGCCCTTTCCTCGACCGCCTGGAGTCCGAAGCACCGGACATCGGCGTGACGACCGGATGGAAGGACCTCGACGGCTTGGTGACGAAGCTCCGCCCCGGCCAGCTCGTCGTTCTCGGCGCAAGACCGGGCATGGGCAAGTCGGTGTTCATGGTCAACATGGCGCTGCACGTCGCGGTCCGTCTCGGCCAGCCGGTCCTGTTCGCCTCCCTGGAGATGAGCAAGGACGAACTCCTGACCCGGATCGTCGCCCACGAGGCGAAGGTCACTCTGCAGAACCTGCAGCAGAGGACGTTGAGCGATGATGACTGGCGGCGCGTTGCGAAGAAGACCGCCGAGTTGACCGCCGTCGACCACCTGATCATCGACGACAACTCCGGGACGTCCATTGCCCACCTGCGGGCCCGCTTGTCGAGCATGCGCCGCACCGGAGAGCCGGCCGCGATCGTGTTCGTCGACTACCTGCAACTCATGTCGTCAGGGCGCCGCAGCGAGAGCCGGCAACAGGAAGTCTCGGACCTGTCGCGCAACCTGAAGCTGCTGGCCAAGGACATGGACGTCCCGATCGTCGTCGGCTCCCAGCTCAACCGGGACTGCGAGAAGCGCACCGACAAGCGTCCCCTCAAGTCCGACCTTCGTGAGTCTGGATCTTTGGAGCAGGACGCGGACATCGTGGTCCTGCTCCACCGTGACGACGCCTACGACCGCGAGTCCCCACGGGCGGGCGAGATCGACCTGATCGTGGACAAGCACCGACAGGGCGCGACCGCGACGATCACCGCTGCCTTCCAAGGCCACTACAGCCGCATCGCCGACATGGCGGGCGACGGCTGGTCTCCCAGCCGGGGCATGTCGTGACGCGGCCCCGCCCGGCCCGCCCGGTCTGTGATTGGTGTGAGACCGCGCCGGCGACCGAGCTGCTGGCCCGCTATCGGCCCACCACCCAAGGCGGACAGGACCGCGCGTACACGTTCGCCTGTTCCTCGTGCGGTGACCGGATCGCCCGGACGATCGCCCGGATCGAGGACGTGACCGCGATGTACCGGCTGTCGATCACCCCGCTTGTCCCTGCGTCTGAGGAGGTCGCGTGAGCGCCGGAAAGCCGAGCCCGTACGCCGCACTGATCGAGGTCCTCGCCTCGCTGCCGCTCCTGCTGCGCGAGACCCGCCGTGCGCGTGGTCTGTCCCAGAGGGCCGCCGCCGTCCAGATCGGCGTCTCGTTCTCGACGATCAGCCGCATCGAGGCGCGTCAGGACTGCGAGCTGTCCAACGCGATGGCGGTCCTGTGCTGGTTCGCCCGCGCCACCCCTGCCCCTGACCCCCACGAGGAGACCTGATGAGCCCCGCCGAAGAACTCGCTTCCGCTATCCGTCAGCTCCGGTGCGAGCACTCGCACCCCTGCCAGCCTCCCGAGGGCTCCCTGTTCGCGCCCGGCGACTGCGAGCACTGCGGCACCTCGTGGGCGGTCACCACCACGCAGGGCATGTCCGAGCCGCTCAGAGCGCAGCTCGCCGAGCTGCTGAAGAGCGCCGCTTGGTGGACGCAGCAGCGCGGCGGCGCCGACCGGTACGCCCTCAACGTGGCCCGCGTGATCAACGGGAAGGCGGCGTTCCGATGACCCCCACTGAGTGCGGCGCGGTGAGCGAGCACGGCGACGTGTGCGAGCGCGAGGAGAACCACGACGGCCTGTGCATGTCGAGGGAACCCCGCAAGCACGTCAGCTCACCGGAGAAGGCCGGCAAGCGGTGGTTCTGGTACCGCGACCCCGCCGCTCCTGCCCCTGTAGGCACCGACCCCCGAGAGGACGCCGCGCGATGAGCGAGACCACCGAGACCCGCGAGCTGATGTACGCCGCCTCCGCTGACGACCTCCGCCGGGAACTGCTTCAGCAGGCCGACGCGTCGGACCGGATCTGCAAGGAGATCCACAGCAAGGGCCGCGACACCTGGGCCGCCACGGACAAGGACATCCTGCTGGCCAACCTGCTGCTCGGCACCTACGCCTACAACCTCGCCGGACTGCTCGGTTGGATCGGGCGCGAGTTCGGCGAGGACGCCAAGCACCGGGCCGCGTGGGTGATGGACGACTCGCTGATGAACGGCGACGACCGCGACCTGAACGGCGACATCCTGCCGCTGCCGCCCGAGACGCCCGAGTCCTCGTGATGCACGTCCGTCACCGCTGGGAGACCGTCGAGACGATCGGCCGCATCGTGACGCAGCGCTGCCGGGTGTGCGGCGATACACGGGTGAGGGTGAGGTGAGCGGCGGGGTTGGAGTGGCCCGGGAAGGCCGCCAGAATCGCCGCTCGCTGACGTAGACGCCGGATCGGTCCACGAGTCAGGACCCGCACGACTGATCTTGTTTCAGGACCCTACAGCCCTTCAGTCCCGAACTCATGATCCAGAATCAGCCCAGAAAGGGAACTCATGACCGACCCGATCACCCCCGACACCGTCCCCGACCACCTGGAGCGCGTCACCGTCGTCACCGACGGCGGCCCCCACAGGCAGGGATGGACCCGCGTCACATTCCTCACCCCCAACGCCCGCGCCGAACTGTTCGCCCTCCTCGACCGGTTCCGCACCGACAAGCGCGCCCTGTAGTCCGAAAGGACCCGCCGATTATGAGCTACTTCACCGCCAACCTGACCGAGATCGAGGAGCAGATCCGCGCTGAACTCGCAGCCCAGGACACCAAGTGGGCCAAGGCCATCGACCGCCGCCCCGTCCCTGCTGCCTCTGGGGAGGGGCAGTGACCGCCCGCTACCGCACCGTTTCCGTCGACGTGTACGCCGTCCAATGGGACGGCAACAACCTCTCCGAACTCCACTACCTCGCCGGATCCGACGAACTCGGCTCCCGCCTCTACTACGACCCCGCCACCGGCCAGGCCGCGGCCCGCGACACGGACGGCGAATGGAACTACCTCGACGCCGACGACTGGCTGGTTCGGGGCGGTGATGGGTCTCTGTGGGCGTGCACGGCCGAGGAGTTCGCTGCCGCCTACGAGCAGATCCCGGACCGCATCCCCGCATGATCCCGTTCCCCGCCGACGACGTCCCGGCCCCGCGTGATCGGGGCCGGTGTCGGGTGTGCAAGCACCCGCTCACGGATCCGATCTCCCGTGTGATCGGCGTAGGCCCGGACTGCCGCAAGACGCTCGGCCTCACGCCGTCGCCGCGGCTCCGTGTCCGCACCCCACGCGCCGGCGGGGCCCGACCCCGACTCCCTACTCGACATCCTGGAGGACACCATGACCCCCGAACCCGAGGTGCGCGTCACCCGCTACGACGTGTCCTGTCTCCCGTCGGACGACATCAACGTCCACGCCTACACGCTGACCGTCGAATGGCGCGGAGGCGACATCTGGGCCGTCATGGACGGCCCGTTCGCCCTCAACGCAGACGGCGTCAAGGACTACGAGCCCAGGCCGTCGTCGAGGGATGACGAGTGGCTGGCGACCCACCGATTCGACCTGGATACCGCGCTGAAGATCGCGAAAAAGGCAGCGCCCCTCATGACCGTCAACGGGCTGCCCGTCGCTGGCGCTCTCGCCATGACGGAGGCCCGCCGTGGCTGAGTCCCCGGTACGAGAGACCGGCCCGCGCCGCCTCCAGCGTCGCCGTACGAAGGGCTACCGGCTCCCTGAAGGCGCGGTCATCGTGGACCGCACCACCATCTGGGGCAACCCGTTCAAGGCCGGGGAGAAGATCCACCGCGACTCCGACCTATGGCCGTACATCGCCGAAACCGTCCCCGGCGGAGCCGCCGTCCTCGCCGCTATCGCCCCGATGACCGCCGAGCAGGCCGTCGACCTGTACGCCGCCTGGTTGATCGAGCAGCCGCCTCTGATGCTCCGCCTGGGCGAGATCGCCGGCCGGGACTTGGCCTGCTGGTGCCCGCTCCCGGCGGAAGGGGAGCCGGACCACTGCCACGCGGCGTTCCTGCTGCAGCTCACCAACGACGAGGAGGCTCCCCGTGGCTGACTACTCGCGTCGTGAGGTCACCCAAACCTGGGTGGAGTACACGCTGCCGAACCCGACCAACTGGGGCCAGATCAACCGGTTGATCTCCGTGATCCAGTACGAGCTCGGCGACCGCGCGGACTGGGATGACGCCGTCCAGGTCGTCGGCCGCGACGAGGAGATCGTTTTCCGCTGGGAGAAGGAGACCCGTGATGACTGACCGCGACGACCCCCTGAACCTCCTCGGCCGGCTGACCGACCGCCCGTTCCCGGTACGGGAGATCCCGTCCGAGCCCGCGCATGCTCACTCACTTGCTAACGAGCATGCTAACGAGCATGTAGTTAGCAAGCTGGAGATCCCCGCTGAGGCCGTACAGGCCGCTGCCCGCGCTGTGGAGGCTGCGTGGTGTGACGCGGTCACGTCCACGCAAGCGGAGTTCGAGGAGGTGTTGGCCCGCGCTGCGGTGGAGGCTGCTGCTCCACTGATCGCCAAGCGGATCGCCGCGCTCCGCGAATGCACCGCAGTCTGCCGGGACGTCGAGGTGGAGCGTGACGAGCTCCTCGCCACGCTGGAGACCACCAGCGCAGAACTGGCCGCGTCCCGCGCTGAGTACGACCGGACCCTCAACCTGTTGATGACGGTGGACGGCAGGCTGGACGCGGCCACGGATCGCGCTGAGCAGGCAGAGGAGCGCGCTGACGCTCTGGAGCAGGCCCTCGCCCGCGTGGTCCGTCTCGCCCTGGACATGCGGGGCTGGTGCTCACCCCACGGCGTCGCACCCCAGTACGCCGACCGGATCGCCGAAGCGATCCTCGGCCTCAACTCGATCGCCTCCTGGCCAGGCTCCGCCCTGGACGCTCTGGAGTCCCGAGGCACGTTCCTGCTCACCGATCCCGCCCCCTCTACCGGAGACACCCCGTGATCCTCTTCCAGCGCTGGCAGATCCTCTCAATCACCTACTGGGACGACACCCGCACCAAGGAGATGACCCGGTTCCTGTACTCGTATCCAAAGTACTGGCGGTACAGGTCCGCGATGCGTGAGGCCCGCCGACGTGAAGCCAAGGACACCTTGGAGAACCGGTTCGACTGCGAGTACGTGGTGGTGAAGGCCGTATGAGCAGCGACATCAGCGCCCTGATCGACAGCCTCCATTCGGAGGAGAAACTCCTTGTCCTGGAGTACTTCGCTGGGGGAGACCCGGAGGGGTTCGCCGAGGCTGTGAGGGAGGCCCGGGCCCGGTACGAGCGCGCGGGCGGCTACCAGCCAGGCGCCGACTTGGAGACGACTCCGTCTGCGCTTGAGATCACCCGCGGCCAGCTCAAGACGACCCGCCAGGAGTACGCGGACCTGGTGGCCGAGACCGCCGGTCTCCGGGCAGACCTGGAGACTGCCCACGAGGTCATCAAGACGCTGTCCGAACACCAGCACGTCATGTCCGGGCAGATCGATCTCGCTCAGCAGGCAGCCGAGTGTGAGCAGGGCATCGCCCAAGACTGGCAGGCTCGCGCCGAGCAGGCCGAGACGGCTCTCGTCCGCGTCCGAGACCTCGCCACCCGATGGGCCGATCTCGCCCCCGCCGACGACTGGGGCGACTCCATGGCTGACACCGCGTTCGCCGACGCAGGCCGCGAAGTCCTCGCCGCCCTCGACTTCCCGGAGGGAACCACGTGACCACGCACTGCCCGGACGACGTCTCCTGGGTGAAGAGCAGTCTCAGCTCTACCAACAACGAGTGCGTGGAGGTCGCCCGCCCCGATCGCGGCCCTGTGCTGGTCCGTGATTCCAAGGACCCTGACGGCCCCAAGCTGGCCTTCACACAAGCCGAGTGGCGGGCGTTCGTCGCCGGCGTGAAGGGCGGCGAGCTCGATGTCTGACGCCCTACCTCCCCGCACCGCTACCTACACCCACGACCCCGAGGCCGGCGCCTGGTACTTCAACCTCACAAAGGACTGGGGGCCCGTCGCCAAGACTCTCGAAGGCGCCGATCCTGTCGTGAACGTCGACCTGGACGAGCACGGCAACATCATCGGGATCGAGGTCGTCGTCACCCTGCCCGAGCCGTCTCCCGTACCTCCGAAGGAGGAGAGGTGACCGACCTAACCACCTGGTTGCGTGAGCAGATCACCGCACGCAAGACCCTCACTGAGGCCGCCGGGTCCCTCGACTGGAGCGTGGGTAATGCGGTCAGCCGCACCGACTGCTTCATCGACACGGGCGACGGCGGACGCATGGCGATCTCTTGCGGGTGCTACTCGGGCGGCACCCTCAACAAGGAGGAAGCCGACCACATCGCCGCCAACGACCCACGCGACGTGATCGCCCGATGCGAGGCCGAGCTGCGCATCATCGGGTTGCACAGTGCGATGCCCGGCCAGCACCCGGACTTCTGCTGGCACGACAAGCACGAGCTGCCCTGCCCGACGGTCCGCCTCCTCGCCCTGCCGTACGCGGACCGTCCCGGCTACCTCCCCGAGTGGGCACCGGAAGGAACGTCGTCGTGAGCGGACACGACTGTCAGCCGCCGGTAGGACCCGGCACCCCCGACGAGTGGAGATGCCCGGAGTGCCACCGGGCATGGGTCCGCCGCCCCCCGGACGATCCTGAGGAACTGCTCGCGTGGCGCAAGGTTGATGATGACGGCACCGTCGCCCGCTGCCCGTACTGCCGCCTCAACGGCTCGTGGCTGTTCCAGGGCGGCGCTGGCGTGGATGGCAACCAGTTCACCCCGCCGAGAGGGCACACAGTCGTAGCGGTGGACAGGGCTCACCGCACCGACATGTGCCCGGTCGCGGCATGTGATCCGAGACCACCGTGGGCACCTGAGGAGACGCCGTGAGCGTGCATTCCTGCGCGACGCTTGTCCCGGCCGCCGATGAGGCCCCCGGTCTAGGCGAGTGGATCTGTCCCGTCTGCGGGCGCGTCTGGGAGCGCCACGACGACTATGGGGTCATCGACGGTGAGGCGTTCCGCGACGTGCGGTTTCAGCCGCGGGAACGCTGCTCGAACTGCGAGCGCTGCCACTGGCAGCCTGACGTGGACTGCGGCAAACCGGATCACCCGCACTGCCCACGCTGCTCACACTGCCTGTACCGCCACGACGACACTCAGCCCGGGGAGGAGAATCCGTGACCGAGGACCTGATCACCTGGCTCCGCCGCACGATAGAGGCAGAGAGGGTTGACGCCCAGGAGGACCTGGACGTCAGCCATGCCGCCCGCAGGAGCGGCATGTCCGGTCCTATTTGGGACGACCAGGAGGCACGCGCCCGCGACCGATTCGCCCGCTGCGAGGCCGAGTCGGCGATCCTCGACCTACACGACGACACCCGGAAGATCCGTGACCGCGTCGCGGCGCTCTTCGCCCTCCGTGTAGTCCCGACCGCGGCCGAGGCAAGGGATTACGGCGATGCGCTCCGCGAGCTGGCCGTCCTGGACATCGTCGTGCGGTTCCTCGCTTCCGGCCGTCGCCACTGTGGCGGCTACCTCCCCGAGTGGGCACCGGAAGGAACGTCGTCGTGAAGGTCTATCTCGCTACTTACGGCTCGTACTCCGACTATGAGGTGAGGCGCGTGTTCGCCCGCCGCGAGGACGCCGAAGCGTACGAGCTCGCCGACGACGTCGAAGAGTTCGAGGTCGAGGCAGGGCCGGTCGAGACTCGCTTCTGGCACACACTCGACTGGTACCCCGGAGACCCCGACGAACGCCAGTACGAAGCGCGGCCCGGTCGTTTCCACACGATCGTCAACCCACGGGAGATCTGCTCGCTTCCCCGCGACTACGACGGGCATCCGCGCCGGATCGAGCACCGCTGGAGTCCCCGCCCTATCGGTCTCGGCTGCTTGTCCGTCGGTGGATGGGACATCGAACGAGTCCGCAAGGTGTACGGAGAGTTGCGTGCCGAGTGGCTGAACTGCCAGGCGCTCGGCATGGTGTGGGATCCGCAACGCCTGGAGTGGACGCCCGGGGAAATGACACCTTGATCGTTCTTTCCCGTTGGTGGAGCACCCCCACCCTGGAATCAACTGACCAGCCGAAACGCTGACAAGCGAAGAGCGGCCCCACTGCACATGAGGCCGCTCTCGCCATACACATCCCATCGCCACGGGCTCCCCACAGAGTACGACCAGGGAGGCCCGTTTGTCCCGATACTGGATCCACTCCGCTCCGTCTGACTATCGCGACGACCTGCGGGAGTGCGCCCGCGCCGACCGGTGCGCCAACCCCCGCATCGAGACGGCGGATGGCAAAACGACCAGGCTTCCCGCGCTCACCCCGAGAGCGTTCTGTGACTCCTGCCGGCTCACCATCGCCAAAGCACTATCCGACCTGCCTGAACTGTTCATCCGCGTCCATTCGTGCCTCGACAAGTCCGGCCAGACCTCGGCAGGCCCGGTCGTGTCCGTCTCCAAGTCCGCGCCGGTCCCCGTCTCCCTGCCCGCGGACGAACTACTCCGCCTGGTCCTCGCCGTCCTGGTCTCATGGGAAGAGCGAGTCCGTGCGGTCGCCAACCTGGTGGAGCTCGACACCGACACATCCCGCTACCGGCGGGACGGAGTAGCACTCACGCAGGCGTGGACAACTCTCGCCACCCACCTGGACGTCCTGCTCGCACTCCCTGAGGAGCCGATGATGCGCGCCGTCTCCCTACGTGAGGCCGCCGCCCTCCCGCCCGGCACGAAAGGTCTCGTCCATCGCACCGCGGGCTACGCCGACGTGTTCATGAACCTGTCCGGAGCTGACGCCGGCATCGAGATTCTCAACCTCACCTGGCGATGCCGCTCCTTCTTGACCGACACGCGGCCCAAGCCCCGCCACATGTCCGGCGTCCCCTGCGACTGCGGATTCTGCGACCTGTACGAAGCCCTTGACGACGACGGCCAGTTCGCCGGCGCCACCTGCAAGCGGTGCGGCAACGAGTACACCGGCGACGCATACCGGGACCTCACGAAGGCACAGGAAGCTGTGGTGAAGAAGGCCGGTGCTCGCCGTCGCACCGTCCTCGCCGGAGCAGGCGACGACACGAGGTCTCGCCGCGCATGAGCCGAAACTAGCGTTTCGTCCTATGACCTGTTACAAATGGAGGTGATCGTGGGACTTCTGGCTCTCGGACGACTTGTCGCCGGGGGCCATTCGCATGTCTGGGAGGTGCCCAGCATGCAGGAGAGGTCCGAGCGAATCACCATCGCCGACGCCGCCAAGCGCCTCCGCAAGCCGGAGCCAACTGTCCGCGTCTGGGCATCCCGCTACCGGGCCCGCCGGCTCCTGAAGTACGGCAAAACCGCCTGGTACGACTGGAACGATCTAGCGACGATCGCCCGCTGTCTTCACCTCGGAGATCCCGTACCGGCCACTCCGGAGGCGCGCGACGAACTCCGCGCCTCCCTGCGCCCGGCTGCCTGATTCTCACCCCTTGATCGCGCCCTCCGCTGGAGTGGCGCTGCGCACCGGTTTCTTCCCCGTCACCGGTAGCGCCGTGCGGCCCGGTCCTCCCCTCGGGGGTCCGGAGGATCGGGCCGCACCCCCGACACAGACCCCCTGTGGAGACCCCCATGTTCCTCACCATCGCCTTCGGCATTGTCTACGTCCTCGCCACATGTGTGGCGGGCTGCGGATGTCTCGGCGCGTTCAACTTTCTCCTTGACGAGAGCGACATCGACGTCCGCTGGTGGCACCACGCCCTGGTGTGGCTGGCCAGCGTCGCCGCGCTCGCCGGGCTCATCGCCGTCGCCATCAGCAACCAGTGGATCTGACCCCTCGTTACCCCTCACGCGTCCGGGCGGGCGACAGGTCCACGCCATCAGTCGCCCGCCTGGCACCACACCATTTGAGAGGCCCGCGGCCTCACCCACTACACGGAGGAGGCCGCGACCATGGCCGACGGCGTTTTCAACGTTGCACTCGGAAAGATCGCATATTACGGGGGCCTGCCCGCCACCAACGACGCCCTGATCGCGGTCCTCATTAAGACCTCGGGGCTGCAGGCGGATGCGACGCTCCGGGACCACGACACCCTGTCGGCGCTGCTCGCGGCGAGCAACGACGAGGCCGACGCCACGAACTACGTGCGCAAAACGCTCAGTGGTGTCACGGTGACGGTTGACGACACCAACGAGCGGGTGGATATCGACTGCGATGACCTGACGTACACGAGCCTCGGCGGCGCCAGCAACAACACGCTCAGCAAGATCGTGATCTGCTACGACCCTGACACCACCGGCGGTACCGACGCGGACCTGATCCCGTTGACCCACCACGACATCACCCTGACGACGGACGGCACCACGGTCACCGTCACGATCCCGTCCGGCGGGTTCGCCAGGGCCGCGTAATGGCTGCCTCCGTCCGGTCCGTATCGACGGCGACGGGCACGTCCACGACGATCACCGTAACCAAACCGACCGGAACCGCGTCCGGCGACCTCCTGGTCGCGTCGTTCACGAACGACTTCGGCGCGTTCTCCTCAATCGTCGCTCCCTCCGGGTGGACGGTCCTGGACAGCCTGGACCACGGCAACAACTCGTTGCACACGGTCCTCGCCTACAAAGTCGCCGGTGGCAGTGAGCCCGCCTCCTATGACTGGACGCAGGCTGTAGCGGACGCCGTTGTCATCGTCGTCGCCGTCCAGGGCGCCGACACCACACCCGTCCTCGTTGAGGCGCGTTCCGACAACGCGCCCGGCAGCAGCCACCTGTCCGCGTCGGTCACCCCCACAGGATCCGATGACCTGGAGCTGCGTTTTTGGGGCGGCAACCCGTCCAATGTCTCCGGCGTCACCTGGACACCGCCCGCGGGCTATACGGAGATCGCGGACACTCAGGCGACCACATGGACCTCGGCGTGCGCCGTCTCCAAGCAGTTGTCCTCATCTGCGGCGACGGGCTCCCAGACCGCAACCACGGTCGCGTCGTTCGACTCCGACGCATACACGGTTGCGATCAAGAGTGCTGCGGGTGGCGGAGGAACGGTCACTCTCGGCCGCGCCACCGAGACCGACACCGGCAGGGCGGTCACCCTCTCCAAGACGCTCGCCCTCGGGCGGTCCACGGAGACCGATACCGCCAACCCGGTGACCGTCTCCAAGACGATCACGCTCGGCCAGGCGGTCGACGCGACTACCGCTCGGCCGCTCACGGTCTCCAAGAGCCTGGCGATCGGCAGGGCGTCAGAGACCACCACAGCACAGCCGGTCATCGCCGCCCGTCTCATCGCTCTCGGCCGCGCGACAGAGACGACCACGGCCGGCGCTGTGACCGTCTCCAAGGCCGTGGCGCTCGGTAGGGCTGTCGAGACCTCCACCGCGCAAGCTGTGATCGTCACGAAGGCGCTCAGTGTCGGGCAGGCGTTCACAACGGACACCGCCCGCCCCCTCACCGTCTCGAAGACGGCGCTCCTCGGTAGAGCCACAGAGCAGACCACCGCAATGGCGCTCACCGTCACCGGAGGCGCCCAGCCGGCCGAACTCCCACTCCACCTCGGCGGCTCCGTCATCTACAACGGCTACGGCGGATCACTCGTATAGGAGGGGGCGAGCATGGCGGCCATCGTGAACGTCGACGTCCCCCAGGGCGCCGACACCTACCGGATCTGGCAGATCACCGCCAGCGATACAGCCGTCAACCTCACAACCGCAGACGTCACCGCTGTGATCAAGCCGTCTCCCCACGTGGCAGACAACGCCGCCTCGGCTGTTGCCCTGTCCGAGGGAGACGGCATCACCATCACGTCCGCATCCGAGGGCAAGGTGAGGATCGACATCCCCACCACGATCACCGAGTCTCCCGGAGCCTGGTACTACAAGATCATCCTTGAGATGAGTGGAGACACCGAACCCGCCATCCACGGATGGATCACCATCACGGACACCTGATGGCCAGAGCACTCAAGGTCTGCTCCACACCAGGCTGCCCCACCCTCACAGCAGAGGGCAGATGCGATGAGCACAGGCGAGCAGCAGACAGAGCACGGGGCACAGCCTCACAGCGTGGATACGACAGGGCATGGGAGCGCACACGCAAGGCATACCTCCGCACCCACCCCACATGTGAGTGCGAGGACTGCCTGCCCCTACCGATACACGCCAGGCCCACAGCTACAGACGTAGACCACATCGACGGGCTAGGACCCAAGGGCCCACGAGGTCACGACCCCACCAACCTCAGAGCCATGGCCCACGCCCACCACTCACGCCGTACCGCACGAGACCAACCAGGCGGGTGGGCAGCACAGTGAGCAACACCATCCACCTCACCCCCATCGATGACCTCATAGAGCACGACCTCAACAAGGACTGCATATGCGGCACCGAAGAGCAGCCCGTGCCCCGCAGTGACGGATCCATCGCATGGGTGGTCGTACACCACAGCCTCGATGGACGAGAGCAACACGAGACCACGTGACGCAACGTCACCACACCCCGGGGGATGACCCCCTCCCCGATCTTCACAGCGGACCGCGGGGGAGGTCGCTCGAAGGTGTGAAGGGTTCAGACGTTCTGTCCGGTTACGCAAGGTGACCGGATGCCTGATGCCGCGCAAGGCGGCTGAGGAGTGATCGAATATGGCCCGTGGAGGCGCCCGGAATCGTTCAGGCCCGCAGCCTGACGAGCAGTCCGGCCGGTCGGAACAGCGGGGCGTGGTGTTCACCGCGCTGCCCGCTGAGGGATACCGCGGCGGGGTCCCAGAGTTTCCACTGCCAGACCCGCTCGACCGTGAGATTGAGGTGTGGGAAGAGGCGTGGGCGACGCCTCAGGCCGCGGCGTGGTCGGTGCAGCCGTGGCGGTGGCGCACGGTCGCGATGTGGGTGCGCTGGTCGGTGCGGATGGAAGCTGAGGACGCCTCGGCGGCGCTCGGCAACGTCGTCGTGAGGTTCGCCGACCAGATCGGGCTGACGCCGGCAGGGTTGAAGGAGAACGGCTGGAAGATCGCCGAAGATGACCTTGCCGCCAAACGGCAGGACAAGGACGACGAGCCTGCCGAAGACGCTGAGGATGTGCGGTCGCGGTTCAAGGTCGTGACCAATGGCGCAGGCGGCTGAGAAGTACGTCGTCGACTTCCCGACGCTGTTCATCGTTCCGGCGTGGATCCAGCGCCATTGCATCGTCCCGGACGGATTCAGCAAGGGCCGCCAGTTCCGGATGTACGACTGGCAGCTCTGGTGCACGCTCAACCACTACCGGGTCAAGCCGGGCGCCAAAGCGGTGGACAGGAACGGTGTTCCGACCCGAGGTGCGGCGTTCTTCTACCGGCGATCGCAGATCATCGCCCCTCAGAAGACCGGCAAAGGCCCGTGGTCGGCTTCGATCGTCTGTGCCGAGGCCGTCGGGCCGGTCGTGTTCGCCGGCTGGGCGCAGGGCGGGGAGACATACTCCTGCGCCGATCACGGGTGCGGGTGTGGGTGGGCGTACTCGTATGAGCCTGGCGAGCCGATGGGCACGCCATGGCCGACGCCGCTGATTCAGCTTCTGGCGACGTCTGAGGACCAGGTCGACAACGTCTACCGGCCCTTGCAGTCGATGGCGAAGGGTCCACGGCTGGCGGAGCAGATGAAAGTCCGCGAGGGCTTCATCCGACTGCCGAACGACGGCATCATCGAGGTCGTCACCTCCAGCGCGATGTCCCGCCTCGGCAACCCGCTGATCTTCTGCCTGCAAGACGAGTCGCAGTTGTACAACGCGACGAACAAGCTGGTGAAGGTCGCCGAAACGATGCGGCGCGGCGCGGCCGGCATGGGTGGCCGGTCGATGGAGACGACGAACTGCTTCGACCCGTCTGAGCAGTCGACGGCGCAGCGCACGTTCGAGGGAAAAGCCAAGGACGTTTTCCGGTTCTATGAGCCGCCGCCGGCGAACTGGTCGTTCAAGAACAAGGCCGAGCGGCGGAAGATCCTCCGCTACAACTACGCCGGTTCTCCGCACGCGAGCGTCGACATGATCGAGGCCGAATGTGGCGAGTTGATGGAACTCGACCCGGCGCAGGCGGAGCGCTTCTTCGGCAACAAGATCGTCTACGGTCAGGGTGCATGGTTGGACGGAGACGTCTGGGACGCACGCGCGAGCATCCGGAACGTCCCACCCGGGACACCGGTTGTCCTCGGCTTCGACGGTTCCGACTCCGACGACTGGACAGGCATCCGCGCTGAGACCGCGGACGGCTACCAGTTCACGCCGGCATTCGGCCCCGACGACCAGCCGACGTTCTGGAACCCTGCCGAGCACAACGGCCAGGTGCCGCGGCTCGAAGTCGCTGCCGCAGTGGACGAACTGATGGCCCGATACAAGGTCGTCCGCATGTACTGCGATCCGCCCGACTGGAAGTCCGAGATCGACGGCTGGGTGGAGAAGTACGGAGACAAGGTCGTCGTCCGGTGGGAGACCTACCGGCCCACCCAGATGCACGCTGCTACCCAGCGGCTGCACGTGGACGTGACAAAGGCCGACTCGACCTTTTCCCATGACGGCTGTTCGACGACCGCCACGCACATCAAGAACGCACGGAAAGCACCCCGACCGGGGCAGCGGTACGTGCTGGCCAAACCGTCACAGGGGCAGAAGATCGACCTCGCCGTGTGCTCCGTCCTCGCACACGAGGCCGCGGGCGACTCTTTGGCCGCCGGCCTGTTCACGATCACCGAGTCGATTCTCTACACGGCGTCCTCGACGCGACTACGCAGGAGGTGACCGCGTGGCCGAGATCCAGATGTCCGAGGACGCGATCAAGGCCACGCAGGTCCTCAACCGGCTCGCCGAGGAACTCCACCGCCGGCGGGAGCCGGTTCAGCGGCGCCTGGACTACTACCGCGGCAAGCACAAGCTCTGCTACGCCTCACCGGAGTTCCGGGACTACTTCGCCAACCGGTTTGCTGGGTTTGCTGACAACTGGTGCGCCCCAGTTGTGGCGGTTCCCGCAGAGCGCATGAACGTCCTCGGGATCCGCCTCAATGAGGGCTCCCGGGCGGCGGACAAGGACCTGACACAGGCGTGGAAGGCCGCGGACTGCGAACGCGGCTCCTCTGAGGCGTTCGTGACCATGCTGGCATCCTCGCGCGCGTACTGCCTGGTGTGGAGCGACCCGGAAGAGGACGGCGTCCCTCGGGTGACGTGGGAGCGCCCCGATCAGGCGATCGTCGGCTACGACTCCGACACCGGCCGCCGGTCCGCAGCGTTGAAGCTGTGGGCCGACGACACCATGGAGTACGCCACCCTCTACCAGCCCAAGACCGTGTGGAAGTTCCAGCGGTCAAAGTCCGCCACGACCGGCCTGACCGTGTCGGGGCTGATCGTCCCCTCCGCCGGGCTGGTGAACGCCTCCGCATGGGGCGGCTGGGAACCGCGGCAAGGCAACGACGACGTATGGCCGCTACCGAACCCGCTCGGCCAGGTGCCGATGGTCGAGTTCCGCAGCCAGACGCTGCTGGATGACGACCCGGTCTCCGACATCGACGGCGTCATCGCCATGCAGGACGCCATCAACCTGACATGGGCGTACCTGATGAACGCCCTCGACTACGCGTCACTGCCGCAGCGCATCGTCCTCGGCGCCGACATCCCGAAGGTGCCGGTCCTCAACTCCGATGGGCGAGTCATCGGACAGCGTCCGGTGGAACTCGACACGCTCAACAGCGAGCGCATCATGTGGGTGCCAGGCGAGCATGCCCGGGTCGCACAGTGGTCGCCAGCAGACTTGGCTGCGTACTCAAATGTCATCGAACGCGGTGTGGAGCATGTCGCCGCACAGACCCGGACCCCGCCGCATTATCTGATCGGCAAGCTCGCCAACCTCAGCGCGGAAGCACTGACCGCGGCTGAGTCCGGACTCGTATCGAAGACGGGCGAGCGGATCGTCTACGTCGACTCCTCCGTCCGCGAGGTCTACGCGCTGATGGCACTCGTCCAGGACAACGCCGAGAAAGCCAAGGCTTGCCGGTCCGGGACGGTCGTATGGGCCGACATCCAGTTCCGCGCCTTGGCCCAGAAGGTGGATGCGCTGGTCAAGATGCGGCAGATCGGGTTCCCGCTGGAATGGATCGCTGAACAGTACGGGCTGGAGCCGACCGAGGTCGACCGCGTCATGAAGATGCGAGAGAAGGAAGCCGAATCCGACCCGATGATGCAGGCGCTCAACCCCAAGCCCACCCCGGGCGAGATGGTCGAGGACGAGGCCGAGGAGCCCGTCCCCGCTCAGGTGTAGGCCATGGCGACCGCCGAGCAGGTGGCGCAGGCCCACTACCGGAGGCAGAAGGCGCTCGCCTCCACTGCAGCCGTCGCCGCGGCGCGGCAGTGGGACCTCCTCGACCGGGACCGGCTGACTGAGTCCTGGCAGGCTGGCGTTGGGCCCGCGGTGGTGACAGCGACGACGCAAGCACAGCTCGCCGCCGCACAGCAGGCTCCGGCCTACTTGGAGGAGCTGGCAGAGGCCCAAGGCGGGTCGATCACGGCGCCGCTGCTGATCGCGTCCACGTTCGCAGGGGTCGCCTCGGACGGCCGGCCGCTGGCGTCGCTGCTCTTCCTGCCGGTCCTGCTGGTAAAGAGCCTCCTACGGGATGGGATTAGCCTCCTGGAGGCATTCAGGCGGGGGCGGTCCATGCTGACCCTGCTGACCTCTACGCAGGTCGCTGACGCGGGTCGAGCCGCTGTGAGTGTTGGCATGACCACTGAACGCCGGTGGGTGACTTACATCCGGACGGTGACGCTCCCGGCATGCGGGCGGTGCATCATCCTCGCCGGCAAGGAGTACTCATGGTCCACCGGGTTCCTTCGTCACCCGCGGTGTGACTGCGGCATGACCCCGAGGTTCAACACCGACTCGTCGCCGCTCCCGCCTAACCCTGCCGAGCTGTTTCGCAACATGACTCCGGAACAGCAGAACAAGGCGTTCACCAACGCTGGCGCGGCGGCGATCCGGGACGGTGCGGACATCGGCCAGGTCGTCAACGCCCGCCGTGGTATGACGACCGCCGCGGGCCGGTCGATCACCACCGAAGGCACCACCGTTCGAGGTCTGGCCGGGCGCAGGCTCGGCGAGCTGAAGAAGCAGCGCGGCGAGCGGTACCGACGCAGCCAGATCCCGCGCCCGACTCCAGAGCAGATCTACAAGGACGCCGCCGGAGACCGGGAGCTGGCTATCCAGCTACTCAAACGCTTCGCGTACATCGTCTGACCTGGCGCAACGCCAGGTTCTACCCCCACCCGCAACGGGAGATTCGCATGTCCCTGATTGACCTTCCCGTCCACCCGTTCACTGGACTCACGGCTCTCGGGCTGCGCCGCAATGGCGACCCCATCTGGCCGATCCTGGGCGGCTCCGAAGACGCCGACGATGTCGAGGAGACCGAGGAGACCGAGTCTGAGGACACCGAGACCAGTGAAGAGCCGGACGACGAGGACAAGCCCCTCGGTCCCGCCGGCGAGAAGGCGCTGCAGGCGGAGAAGGACAAGCGTAAAGCCGCTGCAGAGAAGGCTCGCGTAGAGAAGGCCCGCGCTGACGCGGCAGAGGCCGAGTTGGCGAAGCTTCGCCGCGCTGCCGAGCGGGCCAAGCCCAAGGCCGCAGACAAGGACGCCGACGAGGCTCCGGACCCGGAGGAGATTCGCCGGGAGGCCGAGCAGTCCGCGCTTGCCCGCGCGAACGAGCGGATCATCCGTGCGGAGATCCGTGCCGCCGCGGCCGGCAAGTTGAACGACCCCCGTGACGCACTGAGCTTCCTCGACCTGTCCAAGTTCGAGGTGGACGCCGACGGAAACGTCGACGCCGATGAGGTCGCCGACGCGATCGAAGACCTCCTGAAGAACAAGCCCTACCTGGCTGTGCCCGCGCAAGGCGATGGCAAGCGATTCAAGGGCTCCGGCGACGGCGGCGCAAAGCCATCCAAGCCGACCCGTCCCAAGAGCCTCTCCGAGGCCGTCACTAAGGCGCTTTCGCCTTCCTAATTAGGAGAGTTACATGCCTGTCACTCTTGCGCAGGCGCAGATCAACTCCGCCGATGACATCAACTACTCCGTCATCGACAACCTGCGCCGGTACTCGTGGCTGCTCGACCAGATCGTCTTCGATGACACCGTCACCCCCGGTACGGGAGGCGGGTCCCTGACCTACGGCTACACCCGCCTGACCGCGGCCCGCGATGCCGCGTTCCGTGGCTACAACCAGGAGTACACGGCGTCGGCTGCGACCCGCGCTCGCTACACCGTCGACCTGAAGCCCCTCGGCGGCGCCTTCAGTATCGACCGGTCGCTGGCGAGGCTCGGCCAGGCCGCGACCAACGAAGTCGCGTTCCAGATGCAGCAGCTCCTCACCTCGGTGCGGATGAAATTCCAGCACGAGCTGATCAACGGCGACACCGCCGTGGACGACAACGGCTTCGACGGCCTGGACAAGATCCTCACCGGCACCGCCACCGAGTACGACCCGCTGGACAACGGCGTCACCGCCGGCTACCTCGACTGGTCGATCGCCACGATCAACACCCAGGCCGAGGCCATGGAGGCGCTCGCCCGCCTGGACGAGTTCCTGTCCGGCATCGTCCCGTCCACCACCGGCGGCGGCGACCTGGGAGCCCCCGGCGCTCTGCCGCCCGGCGTCAAGGCGCTGCTCGGCAACACGCAGCTCATCTCCCGCATCCGCTCCATCGCCCGGTGGGCCGGCATGTACACCGCCGAGAAGGACGACCTCGGCCGCCAGGTCGAGTCCTACGGCCCGTGGCGGCTGGTGGACATCGGCGACAACGCCACCGGCTCCGGCCCGATCATCTCCACCTACTCGGCCGACGCCGACGAGGGCGGCGGCGGCTCGACCATCACCAACCTCACCGACCTGTACGCCGTCTCGTTCGGCCTGGACAGTTTTCATGGCGCGAGCATGGCCGGCGTGCCGCTCGTCCAGACGTGGATGCCGGACTTCAGCACCGCCGGCGCGGTCAAGTCCGGCGAGATCGAGATGGGCCCGGTCGCCTGCGTGCTCCGCAACACCAAGAGCTGCGGCGTCATCCGAAAGATCAAGGTCTGACCGTGCGGTACCAGGTCACCGCCCCCGAAGAGGGGTTCAGCGGTGAGATCGGCGGGGTCACGTTCGCCAAGGGCGTGGCCACCGCCGACAGCACCGCCCACCGGGCCGCGCTGGCGTACTTCCGCCGGCGCGGGTTCCCAGTCACTCCCGTCCAGCCGCCCGCGCCCGCGGTCGAGCCCGAGAAGAAGCCCAGCCGCCGCGGCGGCGCAAACGCCAAGGAGGACCAGTGACGGTCCACGGACGCTACCCGCGTACCCTCGCCGATTCGCCGGTCTTCGACTGGCCGTACAACGCCCTGCCCGGCGTGGACCAGGACACGTTCGTCCGCACCAACATCCCGGTCTACTCCTGCACCAGCGACCTGGCCGCGACCGGCACCAGCGTCGCGATCGGCACCCGCGTGTTCCTGCGCAAGGGCGACGTCGTCACCAGCCTGACCTTCGTCAGCGGCAACACCGCGGCGGCGACGCTCACCGCGTGGGCACACGCCCTCTACGACCCGGACGGCACTCTCCTGTCGCAGACCGCCGACCAGGGCAGCGCGGCATGGGCCGCGAACACCGCCAAGAAGCTGGCCCTGTCCGAGGCGCAGACCATCGAGGAGGACGGCTGGTACATCGCCGCGACCTCCACCACCGCCACCACCGTGCAGACGCTCATTGGTGCTGCGCCGATCGTCACCGCCACCGCGGGCGTGCACACCGGCTCGCTCGCGCTCGGGTTCACGTTCGGGTCCTCGCTGGCCGGAACCTTCCCCGCGGCGGCCGGCACGCTGACCGGCGTGGCCAAGTGCCCGCTGGTCATCGTCTCCTAGGAGGCACCTGATGGCCTCGCTCGCCTCCCAAGCCGACGCGGCCCGGTACGGCTACAGCCTGCCCTCGGGGCAGGAGGAAGCAATGCTGGCCCGCGCTACGGCCCGGGTGCGGCGGGCCGCAGGACAGCAGATCACCTCCACCACCTCCACCGTCCGCCTCCCCGTGGACGGTGGAGTGGTCACCCTCCCCGGTGCGCCAATCACCGCAGTCACCACCATCGAGAAACTCGCTGCCGACGGCGGAGACGAGATCACCGACTGGGAGTGGGACGGCCGCGACCGCGTCACCTGCGTGGCCTGGTACAAAGACGTCAACGTCACCTACACCCACGGACTGGCCACCGTCCCCGAGGAACTGATCGAGCTGGTGTGCGCCATCGCAGCCCGGCTCGGCACCTCCACCGGCGGAGGCATGGAGACCGGAGTCCGCTCCGAGCAGATCGACGACTACTCCGTCACCTACGCCTCCGACGCACTGGAGACCGCCTCCGGGCTGCTGCCCGGCGAGGAGGCGCAGCTACGCGCCTTCCTCGGGGATCCGCCGTCGGCGTACGCGGTGCGGGTCCGCCCGTCCGCGGTGGCCACCTCCACTTGGTATTGGGGGTGCGGCTACCGGTGAGCGTCGAAGGAGTCCTCTCCCGCGGCCGGATCGCGGCCGAGCAGCTCATGCGCGACACCTGCACGGTAGAGCGCAGAGACGGCGACCCGGCCCTGGATGAGGAGACTGGCGAACTCACGCAGGCGTGGGAGACCGTGTACACGGGTGCGTGCAGGGTCAAGCCCCGCTCTCCGCGTGAGGCGGAGTGGGGTGAGCACGAGGTGACCCTGCACCAGTACACGGTCGTCCTGCCGTGGGACGCGACACCGGAGATCCGGCGGGAGGACCGTCTCACCGTCACCGCGTCCGATGATGCGTGGCTGGAAGACCGGCCGCTGGAGGTCATCGCGATCGGCCTCAACGGCACGAGCACGGCGCGGCGGATCCTCGTCGAGGACAAGGAGGGCTGATGGCCGATATCGACGCCACCGAGCTCTACAGCCTCATCGGCGTGTTCGAGAATGCCAAGCAGGATGCGGCTCGCCGCACCTACCCGGTGGTGAAAGAGCACGCCCAAGCTCTGCGGGACCAGTGGCGGGATAATGCCCGCCAGTCCGCAGGCCGGCACGGACGCCACTACCCGAGGGCGATCACCGCCGAGCAGATGGCGTCGTCGGCGGACATCGAGTGGGAGGTCGGGCCGGAGTCCCGTCTCCCGCAGGGCGGCATGGGGCGCGGGTTCGAGTTCGGCAGCGTGAATCAGCCGCCGCACCTGGACGGGATGCAGGCTGCGAACGCGCAGGAGCCGAAGCTCCTCAAGGCCCTCGACGACATCGCTCGGGGGTTGCTGTGACGCTCGCGTCCAGCCCGCTCGTCACCGCGCTGATCACGCTCATGCAGGCTGGTGTTCCCGCGGCCCGCAAGGTGTACCTCGCGCAGGCTGCTACGGGGGCGGAGCCCGCGTACGCGGTCGTCTACCCGAACTCCGGCATGAAGTCGGCGTTCCACCGAGACCTGCTCAACGCGGGGCCGACTGACTTGCTCTACCAGGTCACTTGCGTCGGCTCCACCCCGGAGCAGGCGGCGTGGATGGCCGACAAGATGACCGCCGCACTCCTCGGCTCCGTCCCGACCGTGTCCGGCCGCCGCGTGTGGCCAGCCATTCAGCAGGGCTCGCAGCCGGTCCGCCGGGATGACGAGTCCGAGGTCTTATTCATCGCCACGTCGCAGTGGCTCACCCGGAGCGACCCCGCCTAACCCGCTCCGTACCTGTTCCTAGCCCGCCAGCGTGCGGGCTTTTTTCATGCCCTGAGGAGAGCCCGCATGGCTACCTACACCGCTGAGGCGATCACCTCGGCCGGCACGACCTTCACCAGCAGGTCGGCCGCTTCCGGAGACAAGATCACCCCAGACACGAACGTGTGGATCGAAGTGACCAACGGGTCCGGATCCTCGATGACCGTCACCATCGCAGCGCCCGGCACCACCAGGTATGGCCAGGCCAATCCGGATCCGGTCTACACCGTCGCCAACGGCGCCACGAAGGCGATCCCCATGTACGCGGATTATGTCGATCCGTCGGACGGCCTGATCGCCCTGACGTGGAGCGCGACGACGTCGGTGACCTTCACGGTGAAGCGGATCTGATCCATGGACAAGATCCGCATGCGCGACCCATACGAGCGTGAGTTCGAGATCAGTCCCCGGATGCTGCCGTTCTGGCAGCACCGCGAGGGCTACACGGTCCTCGACCCAGTCTCCGAGCTCGGCGAGACCTCAGACCCCCAGCCGGCCACCACGCCCGGCACCTCTCAGTCCAGCAAGAAGGCGGCGTCTCGGCCTGCCTCGGAAGACAAGGAGTAGCAGGCCATGGGCAAGCGCCTGAGCGACGGAAACACCAAGGTCACATTCGTCTCCACCATCGCGAACATCAACGCGCCAACCGTGGCGGAGCTGACCGACTCCGGCAACATCACCTGCGAAAACACCATCACTGCTGATGGCCTGAAGATCGGCATCGAGCAGGGTGCCGTCACCGGTGACACGCTGGCTTCCACGCAGACGTTCGAAGGGCCTGGCCGGACCAAGGCGGGCATCGACCTGACGTTCTTCCGGGACTCCTCCGCGGCCTCCGACCGCATGTGGTCCGACATGACCAACGGCACTGACGGCTACCTCGTCGTCCGCCGCGGTGTCGCCGCTGCGACCGCTTACTCGGCTGGCCAGAAGGTGGCCGTCTACACCGTCACCTGTGGAGAGCCCAGCGAGCTGGCGCCGGAGGCGGAGACCTACGACCGCGCCATGATCAAGCTCTTCCCGTCGGGCACCTACACGCGAGAGGCCACGGTGGCTGCCTGATGAGCGCCAGGACCCCCGATATCTCTGACATTCTCGGCCAGATCCAACGGCCCGAAAAGACCGTTCCGATCTGCCTGCGGGGCGACCTACAGGCAGAGTTTGAGGAGTTGGAGCGTGCTCTGAAAGCCGCCCGCGATCGGCCCTCTGAGGGCACGCTCGCGGGCGGTGGTGCGGAGGCTGCGGCTGTCGCCCAACAGATCATGGACCTGCAGGAGCAGATGCGGGAGCACACGACAGTGTTCCGGTTCCGCGGACTGTCGTCCAAGGGGTACAGCGATCTCGTCGCGCAGCATCCGCCGACCGATGAGGACAAAGAGAAGAACCAGGACACGAACTGGGCGACGTTTACGCCGGCCCTGGTGGCGGCATGTGCGGTCTCCCCGACCATGACGGTTGAGGATGCCGGGCAACTCGCTGACGCCCTCACGCAGGCGCAGTGGGATGCGCTGGCCATGGCCGCGTTCAGCGTAAACAAGAGGGACATTGACATCCCTTTCTCGTTCGCCGCCTCCGCAGTGCTCCAGAACTCCAAGAAGAACTCGAAGTAGCCGCTGCGTGGGGCGTCCCGCGCAGCGAGCTACTCGGCAGGCAGGCGCAGGCGGTAACGGAGTACGTGTACGAGGGCGGGCTACTCGTCCGGGCGGTGACGACGTGGGAGCCGCGCTGGCTGGATGAGGACCTGTGGTGGGCTCGCGCGTACCTGCAGGAGCGGGCAGACCGATGTCCCGGGTGCACCCTGCCACTGTCGGAGACTACGGCGATGCGTGACGGGGATCCGGTCCACGTCTACGAGGTGCCGCCTCCACGGCGCTGCCACGCCTGCGACGCGACAATCCGCGCCCAGGACGAGCACACGAAAAAGGGCACCATCCGCGAGCGGGCACTGATGTGGATCGTCAAGCGGATCTCCTAGCGGATCGCCTGCGTGAGCACGGTATACAGCCCAGCCAACAGGATCACCGCGACGCACAAAATGAGGATCTTCGCTGGCCAGCCCTTGAAGTGCGTCCACCACTCACGGACGGTCTTCGGGTCGCCGGGGCCACCCTCGCGGTTGTCGGCGTTGCGGAGCATGCGCTTTTCCTCTCGCTGCAGATGGACCCCGATTCGCCCGTGAGCATGACACGCCTTGACGCCCTGGCGCGGCCGAAACGACTCGATTCGTGACCTAACGGAGGGAGTCGTCGTGGCCGACCGCTCAGTGTCGATCAATCTCCGTGCTCGTGTGGCCGGCTTCGTCGCAGGGATGGGGCAGGCGCAGAAGGAGACGACCAACCTCGGCCGGAAGATGGTCGAGACCGGCGCGTCTGCGGATCGGATGCGGCAGCGCCTGGAGGCCGCGACCCGCGCACTCCCGAAGATCGAAATTGACGCGGACTCAACCCCCGCTGAGATCAAGTTCGCTGAGCTGCGTGCCCAGATGGAGTCCCTTGCGGACAAGCGGATCGGCATCGACATTGACGCCGACGCGGCCCGCGCGCAGCTCGCCGAGATCGAGCGCGAGCTGGAGGCGCTGCAGCGGTCTGAGGTGGACATCAACGTCCGCGCCGATCTCGGTACGGCCTTGTCGGAGCTGCGGGCGCTGGACGGTGAGGTCTCCAAGGTCGACGGCCGGACCGCGAACGTCAACGTCAACGCCGACGTCGGCGGAGCTCTCGCGGGCATCGCCGCGGTTGCGGGTGCGCTCGCGTCACTGCCTGCCGTGACCACGGTCGCGGTAGGCGTGACCGCGCTCGGTTCCGCGTTTGCCGCAGCGGGGTTGGGAGCAGCCAGCTTCGCTGCGGTGGCCGTTCCGAGCTTGGGTCGCGTCAACGAAGCTCTGAAAGCGCAGGAGAGCGCGGCAAAGGCGGCTGGCGGGGCAACCGGCGGCGCTGGCCAGTCTGCGGCTCAGGCCGCGGTCCAGGCCATGCAGCTCGAAGCAGCGGAGAAGCGGCTTGCCGACGCTCAGCGCGACGAGAAGCAGGCGCAGGAGGATCTGACCCGGGCGCGCGAAGCCGGGCGTAGGGCCCTGGAGGACATGAACTTCTCGCTGGAGAGGTCTGTCCTCAGCCAGAAAGACGCTGCGCTCGCCGTCCGCGAGGCCGAGGCGCGCCTTGCGAAACTCCAAGCCGAGGGCGCAGACCCGCTGGAGATCGAGCGGGCGATGCTCTCCCTGGAGCAGGCGCAGCAGCGGGCGGAGGAGCAGGAGGTCCGCACCGCCAGGGCGAAGAAGGACACTGCGGAGGCGAACAAGAAGGGCGTCGAGGGCACCAAGGAGTACCAGAAGGGCCTCGACCAGCTCCGGCAGGCACAAGACCGTGTTGCTCAGGCGGAGATGCAACTCGCGCAGCTCCGCGCGCAGTCATCCGGCGGAGGCGGCGGGGGCGGCGGCGGGGGCCTGGACAAGCTCGCCGAGGCCATGGCCAAGCTGTCCAAGGCCGAGCGGGCGCTCCTGAAGGACATGAAGGACTTCGGGGACGCCTACCTTGCTTGGCAGCGAGCCTTGCAACCGGACGTCCTGCCCGTCATCTCGCAGGGGCTCAGTCTGATGGAACAGACCCTGCCGCGATTGACGCCGTTCGTTCAGTCCAGCTCGGCCGCATTCTCGACGCTGCTGACAGAAGCGGAGAAGGCGCTAGCAGGGCCCTTCTGGACGCAGTTCGCGTTCAACCTGAACACTGTTCTGCCGGGTGCGATCATCGGTCTCGGCCGGTCGTTCGGCAACATCACGACCGGCGTTGCCGGGATCATCGACGCCTTCCTGCCCTTCGCGCCGACCGTGGTCGGAGGGATCGAGTCCGCTACCGCTGCGTTCTCGGAGTGGGGACAGAGCCTCAAGAACAGTCCGGAGTTCGCCGAGTTCATCGAGTTCGTGAAGGTCAATGCCCCCCAGGCGTGGGAGCTGATCAAGAATCTCGCGAGCGCGCTGGGCAACATCGTCGAGGCTGTCGCCCCCCTCGGTGTCGGCTCCATGGCCGGCCTGAACCTGCTGGCTCAGCTCGTTGCTGGTATGGACCCGGGCCATATCCAGGCAATCGCTGTCGCCCTGGTTGCTATCAAGGTCGCGCATGCCGGCCTGTCCGCGGTCTCCGCATGGAAGGGCCTCGCGGACAACGTCGGGCTTCTCGGCGGCGCCGCAGGCAAGACCACTGGCAAGGTTGCCGCGCTCGGCAAGGCAATGCTCGGCATCGGTGCCGGCGTCCTCGTCCTGCAGGGCGTCGGTAGTGCTGTCAGCGCGATCGAGGGGCAGTCGAAGGGCATCGACCGATTGACGCTGGCCCTCACCGAGCTGGGGCAGACCGGCAAGTGGGCGGGCGACCTGGAGGACCAGTGGGTCGGCGTGTTCGACAAGGCAGGCACGGCGGCCGAAGGGTTCCGTGACGGCCTGCGGGAGCTGAACGACCCCTCGCTGTATGAGCGGCTGATAGATCACCCGTTCACCGAGCTCGGCGCGGTTCTGCCCGGGATTGATTCTGCGGTCGACCGGTTGGAGCAGCGCTTCGCTGACATGGACCAGACGCTCGCCGGGATGGTGTCCTCCGGAAACCTGGCCGGCGCGCAGGCCGCGTTCGCCCAGATGACGGAGGAGGCGGCCAAGGCCGGCGTGCCGGTCGAGAAGCTACAGGAGCTGTTCCCGCTGTACAGCCAGTCCGTACGGGTTGCGGGGCACGCCTCCACCGAGGCCGCCGCCGGCATTGATCAGGCCAAGCAGAAGCTCGACGGGTTCCAGACGTCGATGGATGCGTTCACCGCACGCACGGACGTGCTGCAGGCCATGGCCAATGTGAAGAAGTCCTACGAGGACGCAGCCGTGGCGATCGAAGCTGCGAACGGCAAGCTGTCGGTCAGCAAGGGCATGAACGATCAGCAGCGGGACGCGGTGGTTCGCGCACGCGAGGCGTTCTCCGGCTACATCACGGCGATCAAGACGGCTGCTGACGGTGCGGCAACGCTGTCGGGTAAGCAGACCGAGGGTTCCCGAGTGATCGCGGAGCAGTTGCCGAAGCTCGCCGAGCTGGCAGGTAAGTCGACCGAGGCTAAGGCTCAGATTCTCCTGCTGGCGCAGGCGTATGGGCTCTCTGCCGAGGACGCCAAGAAGGCGATGCGCGGCGGCCAGGACCTGAAGGAAGTCCTCGACAAGATCAAGTCCAAAGAGATCAAGATCGAGGCGGACACGAAGGCCGCGAAAGAGCAGCTCGACGCGTTCCTCAAGAGCCTGCTCAACATCAAGCCGATCGCGATCCCGTACTACCTGCAGGCGCAGGGGTCGACCGCACCGGTTTTGCCCGGGTCGAAACCGAAGGCATGGGGCGGTATCTCCTCGGTCTCCGGTACGGAGTACATGGCGGCGGGCGGCATCCGGGACCTGGGTGCCAGCGCTCCGGCGATGATCGTCCGGTCTCCTCATCGGCTGTCCGGACGGTCCGGTCCTGATGTTGTGTTCGGGGAGGCCGGCGCCGAGGCTTACATTCCGCTGTCTCCGGCGAAGCGGGCGCGTGGCCTGGAGGTTCTCTCCGCGACGGCGAACATCATGGGTCAGACGCTCGTCCCGTCCTCGGTGTCGAACACGTCATCGGTCAGCAACCTCATATCGAGCACGGCCATGACGATCGGCGGGGCGCGGTCCTCGACGGTCAATAGCTCGCGTGTCTCCCGGCCGGTGCAGATGTCCGGCTCCTGGTCTGGTGGCAGCGGTGCGGCCCCTGCTCCGGCGGGGGAGTCCGCCGGCGGCCAGTACGGCGGCGGCGGAAGGCCGGGCTCCATGGTGACCGTCCAGGGGGACCTGGTGGTCCGTGAGCAGGCAGACGCAGATCTCGTCGCCGAGCGGCTGCACTTCAAGGCAATGTCCCGCGGCTGAGCCCGCAACCAACCCAGCAAAGGAGGCGGGCTCAGCCATGCCCTGGGACCCGAATTCAGGCCAGACGTTCGGTGAGTGGCTGCGTGGCGGTGCGCCGCTCGGCCAGGGCCGTACCGCGGACGTCATCACGACCGAGCCGACGTGGCTCACCCGAGACCAGGTGCACGAGGGCCGGCGTGAGGACGGTACTCGCGTTCAGCACGTCACCGACCAGCTCGGTCACAACATCGTCCGCGAGACCACCTCGGACGGCCGTGAGCGGCAGCACGTCCGCATCAACCTCAGATAGGGGGAACCTGTGGCGCTGCAGGACGGCTGGTTCAGCGACACCTACATCAAGGCCCTGTCCAACGACATCGCGTTGGACTTGGGCGACACCACTGCGGGAACCAACAAGGGCGCGCTGTTTACGGGCAGTGTGTCTAGCGGGACGATTGATTTCGATGCGACCAACCCTGCCTACGGTAGTAGCCCGTTCAACGCCAATGAGGCCAGCGGGCCCGGCTATACGGCGGGCGGCATCAACATGACCGTCACGTCGTTCGCGGTGCTGGCCACTGCGAACAAAGTCGGCTGGAAGTTCTCCACACTCCTCTGGACGGCGACGACGATCACCGCGGAGGGGCTACTCGTCTACGTGCCCGGCCTCAGCAACCGGGCCGTGCTCTACCGCTGGTTCGGCCAGGCGTACCCCACTTCGGACGGCGACTTCCAGATCACGTTCCACGCTGACGGCATCTGGCGCGAGAAGCTCCGCGGCACTGCCTGACCATCTCTGACGACTCTCTGCCCCTGCCTGTGCGCGGGGGTTTTCGCATGTAAAGGGGGCCTTAGATGGCCAGGTACACCGCTATCGCTGAGGGTGTGGCGTCCGGTACCGCTCTCAAGACGATTTTGCAGATCGCCAACGACGCCAACCGGCAGACCGTTGTGTACGGGATTCGCGTCTCCTTCAAGGGCACGTCCTCGACGGCGGAGCCGGTGCGGACGGTGCTGATGCGTCAGTCCTCCGCGGGGACCGGCGGCAGCTCGCTCACGTCGAACTACGGGCCGAACAAGCTCGACCCGGGCAGTCCGTCATCCACGGTCACCTGCCTCAAGGGTCCATCCGGGACGTGGACGGCCGAGCCGACCGCGGGCGAGGTCGTGTGGGCGCAGGAGATCCACCCTCAGGCCGGCTGGGGCGAGTACATCCCCTTGGGTGACGAGATCGTCGTCGCAGCGTCCGGCCGGCTGGCTGTGGTCGTCACGGCTGCCGCGACCGTCAACGTCACCGCACAGTTGTACTGGCGCGAGGGTCACTAGTGGCTGGCGGCAGCAACAGCTTCGAAGGCGGCACCAACGGTGTCGCCGTCAGCGTCGGCAACTCCGGCGGGGCGTCAGGGGATGCGTTCAACGAGGTCAGCGGCCTGACCTACGCCAACGCCCAGGCTGCGCATGGTGCCCTGTCCGGCTCGTGTGGCAGCAACGGGTACGGCGCCCTGGCTATGTCGGGATCGGGCACGCGGTGGGCGCGCATGTACATCCGTGCCACATCGTGGTCCAACCCCAGCAGCATCGAGTCGATGCGCATGATCTTCGGTACTAGGTATTTCTCGGCCCGCCCGAATGCCTCCGGACTCGTGGAGATCAAATACTTCAACGGGTCGTCGGACTCACTGCAGGCGACTGGCGCGGTCGCCGCCGCCACAAGCCAGTGGATTCGTCTGGAGATACAGGTCTCCACCCCGGCATCATCCCCGGCATCGTGCACCGTGCGGCTGTACAACGACGCAGACTCGCTCACCCCAAGCGAAACGATCACGGACGCGTCCACCGCGATCACCACCGGCACGTGGAGCCAGGCGCTTTTCGGCTACAACGTCTCATTCGGCGGGACTGCACACATCGACTCTGTGGCCTGGAGCGATGTGGACTGGCTGGGGCCGATCCTGCCGAACCCGCCCACCCTCCCGCCGCCATATCCGACTGCGGCACATCGCGCCTCACGCTGGTAGGAGGGAGGCCCGGTGGCTCGTCTCGGCCGCGCATATCCCGCCCCGGCCCGTATCGTCGGCCCGGCCACACACCCCATCTCGGCCTCCATCACACTGGCGGAGTTCGAGACTGAGGCCGAGTGGCCTGCGCTCACGATCACCACGCCGGATGCACGCGTCCTGCTCGCCGCCTTCGAGACCGAGGCCGAGTGGCCCGCGCTGACGCTGTCGTATGAGCAGCAGTTCACCCTGAGCGCCTTCGAGACCGAAGCCGAGTGGCCTGCACTGACGGTCACCACGCCGATCCTGCCGGGCGAGAACATCACCGCGGCGGGGCAAATCGAGTGGAACGGCACCCTGTGGGGGGCCGGCACCGACTACCGGGTGCAGTCCGTCCAAGGGTGGGCGTCCCTGCCGGGCGTCAACAACCTCAACGTTGAGCGGCCGAGCCGGCATGGGGCCTGGCCAGCGCGGAAGCTGGCGAACCAGCGGATCGTGACGATCCGCCTGCAACTGGATTCGATCACCGACCCCACTGCGATCGACGACCTGATCGACGATTTCGCGCTCGTCACCGGCCTGGACGAGGACGGCACCGAACTCCCGCTGGTCATCAAGGGTTACGGGTCGCCGCTGCTGGCGTATGGCGCGGTCATTGACCGGGATCTGCCCATGGAGGGGGACTACAACGTCGGCGCCCCCACGGTCGGGCTGCTGATCGCCTGCTCCGATCCGCGTCTGTACGGGCTCACCCGGCACGGGACTACGGTCCCGCTCGACACTCCGACGGACCTCAGCAACGCCGGCAACGCCGCCACCCACCCGATCGTCCGCATTGAGGGGCCGGTCACCAACCCGGCCCTGACGTGCGACACCGCGGCGGGCACGCGGACGCTCGCGTTCGAGCTGTCGCTGACCAGCTCGCAACGCCTGGACATCGACACCGACGCCGGTACCGCCGACATCGATGGCGTGTCCTCCATCTCCTCACTGACCGGCTCCTCCGTTCCGGTCAGCGAGTTCGTGCTGGCCGCCGGCACGAACACGATCACCTACAGCGCGGACTCCGGCGGCGCCGAGGGCGCCGACTTCCTGTGGCGCGACGCACGCACCTGACACCGCTTGGAGGTGGGTGATGGTCGCCTCTGTCCGCTCGACCTCCGTCACGGTGGTGTCCTCCGGGTCGGCCGGCGTCATCCGTGGAGAGGCCCGGGAGGGGGATGTGCTGCTGGCCATCCACTCGGTGGACGGCGGCAGCCTCTCGCAGCTCACCATCTCCGGCGGCTGGGAGCTGCTGTCCTCGCGCGCGGGCGGCTCGTGGGCCGGCACGAAAGTCTGGGGGCGGGTCGCTACCGCTTCCGAGCAGCAGGTGTACGGGGTCGGGCAGACATCCACCGCCGATGGTGTGGTGACGATCGTCGCGATCCGCGGCGCCGGCGACCTCGACGACATCGTCATCACCTCCGACAGCGGCCCGACCGCGCCCCCTGCCACCCCGGGCACCGGGTCTGGCCTTGATCTGCGGTACGCGGCGGGCCTGGAGTCGGTGCCTGCGTCGATCTCGTGGACGGTACCGACCGGGTATACGGAGCTGGTCGACGAACAGGCATCGGTGTGGACGTCGGCGGTGCTCGCCTCGCGGGCACTGTCGTCGTCTACGGCACTCGGCCAGGCGACGTTCGTCCCAACTCCGAGCGCGTTCGTCTCGCACGCGTTCACGATCGTGGTGCCGTCGGCGGCCTCGACGGAGCCGACGCCGCCGGAGTATCCGGCTTACACGCCTGGCCGCGGCACCGCCCTGTACTCCTACCAGTTCCGGCGGTTGCTGGACGGACAGTTCTTGGGCGCGCTGGACCTGTCGGACGTGTCGTTCGACAAGCGGATCCTGCAGCCGGGCAGCCTCAGCGCGAAGATCGACATCCCGAATCGGACGGTCGCTGACGTCGTCGCCTCCATCATCCCGCGAGACGCCTCCACCCTCACCGCAGGGCCAGGCGTCATCGTGTGCGACATCTGGCGGGCCGGAGAGCCGTGGGGTGAGTACTGGATCACCGGGGCGACCGTCGGTCGATCCGGGGAGGGCACCCCCTCCATCCAGCTCCGCGGTTCCACGCTGGAGGCGTACCTGCTGCACGTCGAGCTGCAGGACGACCTCACCTACACCGGCCAAGACCAGGTCGACATCGCCCGAGACCTGATCGAGCACATGGCCTCCCAGGATTACGCGGACCTCGGACTGATCCTGCAGTCCGGCGTGTCCGGCGCCTTGCGCACCATCAGCTACCGGGAGAGCGACGGCGGTACCTACGGCCAACGCCTGGTCGAGCTCGCCGAGCTGGACGACGGCTTCGAGTGGGGCATCAACATCACCGCCGGATCCTCCGGCATCGAGCGGCATTGGGTGTGGGCGGACCAGCTCGGCCAGCAATCACCAGCCCTGCATGTTTTCTCCGACGGCCGGCATGGCGGTGACATCTTGGAGTGGCGCGAGGAGATCGACGCCCTGCGTGGCGCCACCCGGTGGCGGGCCCGCGGCGGCACCCCCTCCTCCGGGGACGCCTCCACCGTGTCCACGCCGCTCGTCTCGGCGGTGCATGAGGCGAGCGCGCACCTGGCGGCCGGCTGGCCGCGACTGGACCGCACCCTCTCCAAATCCAGCGTGACGGTACAGCAGACGCTGGAGGACTACGCCGCCTACTGGGCCACGGTCGCCCCGGGTGCGCTGCGGGTGGACTCCATCACCGTTGCGCTCGGCGCACAGCCGAGCTTCACTCCCAACAGCTTGGGGGATGCGGCGCGGATCTACCTCGACAACGAATGGCACGAAGCCTCGTGGAGGACCCGCCGGATCATCGGCGTCGGCATCACCCCCACCAGCAAGCAGCACGGCAAAGAGGTTGCCCGACTCATCCTCGAAGGAGCCGACGTTGAGTGAGAACCGGTACCCGGGCGACCCCATGCAGGACCTACGAGACCTGCAGCGGGCCATGGGCGAGCAGCAGGCCACCCAGCAGCGCCAGCCCCTAACGGAGGCGACGCTTGGGTGGATCCTCCACAACATGGCCACCCCCAGTGCGGCGGCGGCCGGCTGTCACATCTTCGCCTCCGGAGGGCAGCCGTACGCGGTCGACTCCTCCGGCGTGGTGTGGTCGATGCGACACCGGCGCGGGGCCGCGGTCTCCGACCCGTCTGTGTCGGTGTCGTCCGCTCCGGCGTCGTATGACCAGTCGCACATCCAATCGCTGGTCAACGCCGTGCAGTCCTTGAACACGGCGGTGGTCGCGTTGATCACGTCGCTTGAAAACAGCGACCAGATCTCCTCCTGAACCGGTGCCGCCCGCGCGGGGCTTGAAACTCCACCCAAAGGGACGCGCGGGCGGCGCCCCCTTCTTCTTCGATCGGCCTCGGGCCGTACCCCTATAGCAAGGAGCGCCGGTGTGACCGAGCAGCCTGGAGTCGATGTCGCCCTAGCTGAGCTGAGGGGGCTCCTGAAAGAGGGGTTCGCCAAATTAGACGGCCAGGTCGCGTTGGTCATTCAGCGGCTCGACCACGTTGACGCCAGGCACGCCGAGCTGGTCCGGCGCGTGGACGAGGACCGGGCGGTCTCCGCAGTACGCAACGACGCCGCAGAGAAGCGTCTGGACGCGTTGGAGCGGGACGCCGTCACCCGCCCGCAACTCGCAGAGCGGACCCGGCAGATCATCGCGATCGTCGGCGTGATGCTCACCGCCGCGAGCCTGCTGGTTGCCCTGGTGCTCGGCCTCATGAAGTAACCCCCGCTACCCCGCAAGGAGGTTGGCCATGAAGTTCGTGTCCCGATCGGGCTGGGGTGCTCGTGGCCCGAAGTCCGTGACCCGGCTGTCGTCTGCCCGCGGTGTCAAGGTCCATTACGTCGGGTCCCCGGTGACGAGCGTGCCGGCGGTGAAGTGCGCGACCGGTTGCCGCAACAAGATCCGGGCGATCCAGCGCCAGCACATGGACGGCAACGGCTGGTCCGATATTGCGTACAACCTGCTTGTCTGCGAGCACGGTGTCGTCTGGGAAGGCCGTGGTGCCCGGGTGATGAGCGCGGCGAACGGGCCCGGCCTCAACTCCGGCCACTACGCGGTGTGCGCCCTCATCGGGTCGAAGGGGCTGACGGAGCCCACCGACGCGCTCCTGGACGGTCTCCGGGACGCGATCGAGTACCTGCGCAAGTACGGCGCTGGCAACGAGATCAAGGGGCACCGAGACGGCTACAGCACCTCCTGCCCCGGGCCGCAGCTCTACGCGTGGGTGAAGGCCGGCGCGCCTCGCCCGAAGTCCACAAACCCCACGGAGGCGATGGTGAAGAAGCTCCCGCTCCTGAAGAAGGGCAGCAAGGGCGTCCACGTCAAGACCATGCACTACCTGCTGCTGGCCCGGGATTACGCCGGCCTGGACGGCGTGGATGACATGACGTTCACCGGCGCCCATGAGGCCGGTATCCGCGGCCTGCAGAAGGCGGCCGGTATCGACGTTGACGGCCTCGTCGGGAACGACACGTGGGCCGTGCTGCTCCGGGTCGCCTGACCAACTGATCCGCAACTGAGAAGCGGTAACCCCTGTCTCCCGCCACCGTGGCGGGCCGTCCCTGAGGAGGGGCAACACATGCAGATCTCCAAGTACTGGAAGAGCGTCCTGGCCACGCTCGGCGCGACCGTCGTCGCCGCCGAGGCCATCGTCGATGACTCCGTCGTCACCGACAACGAGTGGGTGAACCTGGGTATCGCTGCGCTCACCGCGGTCGGCGTGTACCTGGTGCCGAACAAGAACGACGGTCGGACGCCGGGTTACCGGGGCGACCACGGCGCCCCGTACTGACGTAGCCTGATCGTGACGTCTCTGCCGGGTGAGGAGTAACGGCACCTGAGGGTGCTGCCAACACCGGGAGAACCCTGGCGTCGTGAGGCGTCGGGCGGGACGGCACAGCGCTACGCGCGGCCAGGCCGTATCGAGATCCGGCGGGGGTCAGCTCCCCGCATTCATCCCCTCGTCCGCTTCTGGCGGTCGAGTGCCAGCCCTCGGGCTGTTGCGTGCCCCCGCCCCCATCACCCCGGGGGTGGGGGCGTCTTATTGCCAGATACGGCAAAAAGGCAGGTCAGCCCCTTTTTCCCGGATCTGGGAAAAAGGACAAAACGGGAGGCGCGATGGCCCGCATGCTCGGTTCCGGCGCCTACTACGGCATCCCCTGTATGTGCTGCAACGGGCCCCGCGCCGTGCGGGTAGAGCGTCGGAGGGAGGAGCGGGCGTGGCGGGCGGAACTCCACCCGCGCGTTCTGATTCCGGCGCCCGGCGATGACCCGTCCGAATGCGGTCACGGTTGCAACGGAGACTGCCTCGTCTCCGGCTCGGAGTTGTGCTCCTTCGTCTGTCACCCCGACTGACCCGCTACCCTGCTCAGTGGAGCCCCTGGTCGTCCGGCCGATGGCCTGGGGCTCCGCAGCCATACCCAGCGCCCGTCCCTCTTTGGAGGGGCGGGCGTTTTCGTCGTGCTTGGAGACGTTCCGCCCGTAGCGGCGCAAAGATCTACCGAACCGACACATCGATAGTCGGCGCTCCAGCTTTGCCTAGCTGACAACGGGAAATGCGAGCTCAGCGTCCTCCTGCATGCCAAAGTGTGGCGGGGGCGGTCTATACGGGGGTTGGGCCGGTACGTACACTCAAGTCCTCGACAGGTGACATAAGTGGGCAGACCACGACACAAGACCAAGGAGTTCGAAGCTGTCCTCAAGGAGGCCGAAGCCAAAGGTTGGACCGTCACCTTAGGAGGGAACGGTCACTACAAGATGTACTGTCCGTGCCCTCGCAAGTGCAAGAAGACCATGGCGGGTACGCCATCCGACCCGAACTACCTGAGAAACCTACTAGGTCAGTTGAACCGAGTGACCTGCTGGTGAGGAGCAGCATGACCCACTATCTGATCATGGATCTGGGCTTCGTCTGCAAGGGACCAGGTGACACCGACGACGCGTTCGACGCTTTCTCTGACCGGGTCCTGGACGAGCTCATCAAACTCCAGATGTCGGGCGACGTCGGTATCGTCGGCGACCCAGACATCACCGCCAGCCTGACGGAGCGCACCATGTCCATCCTGCTGGGCATCGAGGCATCCACTCTGCAGGACGCAGACCGTCTCTTCATGGCCAACGTCCGGTGCGCGCTCCACGCGGCCGGATGCCACACGGCCGGCTGGCCGAACTACGAGCCTGCGGAGAACGACTTCCCGCCTGCACGTAAGGCGGAGTTCGCCGAAGCTTGACCCCTGGCACGCGTACGGCCCCCGCACCTACGGGTGCGGGGGCCGTACTGCTGTCTGAGGTACTACTCGTCTCGGGGCTGGAACCAGGTGTCGAAGAACTCCTCGCCGCCGATGACGCTGAACCCCTCGCGGCGCTCCCATACCCTCCGGCAGGCGGGGCACATCCACTCGTCCGGGCCGTGGATCGGGTCCACCGGAGGGTTGCAGGAGTGCTCGGCGCGGTCCACGGCTCCTCTTCTGGGGTCTGGTATCGAGCGTACGGGGGACGGATGTCGGGCGGTGGTGCTACGGTCGGAACCACCTCGGCCCCGCGCACGCGGGGATGATCCGTGGCCCTGTCTGAAAAGACAGTCGGCCCCGCTCTGGCGGGGATGAAGCCCCGCCCGTAGGCGGGGCTTTCTCATTGCGTCAGTGCCTGCTCCAGCAGCCGCCGGATCGCCGCCGCCTGAGACTCGCCCTCCTGGCGGACAGCATCTACCCGCTTCTCCAAGTCCTCACCGAGGCGAATCTTGATGGGCTTGCCGCCCACTGTCACCGGCCGGCCCGGGCCGCGCTCCTCCTCCAGCTCACCGAAGTACTTCTCGACGATGCCGTCGCTGCTGTTCTTCAGCAGCCAGGTTTGCGCGGCCTCGTCGTCGAGGAACTCGTAGTACTCCGGGCCGTTGAATTCGGCGGTGAAGTTGTAGTAGCGGACCCACCGGCCGCCCTTGGTGCGGTACAGGCGCTCGTAGCCGACCTGTCCGCCAGAGATGACGCCGCGGTGGTTGTTGCCGTCCCAGTAGGTGTCCTCGTCGATCTGCTCGACGCAGGTGTTCGGGTCGAACCAGCCGAGCAGGGTCTTCTCCTCGTAGGGGTCGCGGCTGTAGACGTTGACGCGTGCCATGGGGTACTCCTAGGTGTGTTCGGGGCCCTGGGCCCTGTGGCGCTGGCCTGGCCAGCGAGGATCGCAACAATGACCATGGTTTGTCTGCTTGTACGCGGAGGGATCGTCTCGACGGGCGGCCCTCCGCGCGGCCCATTCAGGCGGGCGACTGCGTCACGGTGATGGTGACGACCCAGTGCCCGGCGGCGTTCTTGCTGGCCTCGACCTTGCCGGAGGCGGCCCACCGCTGCACGGTGCGCACCGAGACGCCGAGTGCTTTCGCGGCCTCGCGGGTGGAGACCTCGGTGCCCTCCGGCTCGGGAAGCAGCTCGTCGATCTCCGCCAGTCGGGCCAGCAGCGCCTCCCGCTCGGCGAGCAGGGCGTCGATGTTCACGTTGCTGGTCTCGCCGACGATCTCGTAGCTGGTCTCGTGCTCCAGGGCGAGGGATGCGCGGGGGATGTCGCGGACCTCGACGATGACGTCGTTGCCCGCGCTGATCTGCGGGTAACGGACCGAGCCGCCGGAGCCGGGGAGCTTGCCCTCGATGAGGACGACGTTCGCGGCGAGCTTCACGGGCATGTCCCGTCCGGGCCGGTTGGCGATGCGGCGGCCGGCGAAAGTCGCGTGGGACTCGTACTTGCTGCTCTCGTGGTCGGCGAGGCGAACCCGGACCGTCACCAGGTCGGCTCCCTCGACGGGGTTGCCGTCGGTGCCGTAGACCTCGCGGAGCAGGTCGCGGACGCGGGTCTCGTCGCGGGAGTCGAAGGCCCACGCTTTGGCGGTGGCGTTCCACTTTCCGCCGATGGTCTTGGCCTTGGCGACGAAGGTGGAGTCGTAGGGGGTGTGGGTGAGGACCTTGTCGTTCTCGGTGGTGACGGTGATGTCGCTCATGCCCACTCCCTCATCGCTTTATTTTCCGACCCCTTTAATGTATCGATGCCATGGGGTCATGTGCAAGATAAACGACCCCTCTAATTCAAGTAGTTGGAGCGCCAACACAGGCGGCGCCCCCACCCTCCCGGGCAGGAGCGCCGCACACGCCTCGCCTCACACGGAGCTGTTGAACGCCGCCACCTCCACGCGTCGGTCCTCACCAAGCACCCGAGCAAGGATCGCCTCCACTCCGGTCAGCTCACCGAGCGGCGTGTCCCTCAGGTCTGGGACGCCCGTCTCCAACGTGGTCTCCATGAGTCGCTCCCCTCTCCAAGGGACCCGAGCGGGCCCCTCTCTCTACAACCAGGTACGGCGGGGCCGGCAGTCCCGACCCAACCAAGATCGTGTAGGCGTGCCGATAATCCGAGCTATCGGCATGTACGAAAACGCTCGACTGCGCACAGGTGGACACCCGGGCGTCGGCTACTCGCACCGAGGCGTACGGAACCCGTGTCCGAAATCAACGTCTCACCCCATCGGGCTCCGATGAGATTTGATGCACCCGGCGGTCGAGCTCCCGATACAGCGTTGCCCGAGACACCCCGAATGTCCGTGCGATCTCCGCAAGGGTGTGTTTCTTCGAGGCATGCATCTCATGGGCGAGGTCAACCTGAACAGGCGTCATCGCCCGTTTCCGTCCACCAAAGCGCCCTCTCGCCCTCGCTGCGGCCAGACCGGCGTTCGTCCGCTCCCGGATGAGATCACGCTCGAATTCCGCTATCGCTCCGAAGATGTGGAAGATGAGCTTCCCGCCCGGCGTCGAGGTGTCCATCGCCTCCTGCAGCGACCGGAAGTGGATACCGCGGTCCCGCATCGCGCCCACGGTCTCGATCAGGTGCGGCAGCGACCGCCCGAGCCGGTCCAGTTTCCACACCACCACCGTGTCGCCCTCCCGGGCGTAGTCGAGCAACTTCGCCAACTGCGGGCGTTCGGCCTTCGCCCCGGAGGCGACATCGGAGAAGATCCGGTCGCAGCCCGCGGCGGTGAGCGCGTCGTGCTGCAGTGCCGGGTCCTGGTCGTCGGTGGAGACCCGGGCGTAGCCGAGTAGGTGGCCCATCATGTCCTCTCAAGATCGAATCAAGTGGGGCGGTCCCGGTACCGGGAGAGCACCAGGACCGGGCGGGTCAACGTCCACGGCCCAACAGCCGGGCGCCCGTCCTCCGCCGCCGGCCGCTGCCTTTGCAGATGCGGCAGTTGCCGAACGCGCCCGGGTAGGACGTGGATCTCACCTCGCCGCCGCGACCGCAGATCGGGCACGGCTTGAACGGGTAGACCAGGCAGGAGATCAGGTACCAGGCCGTCAGGAGCGCGAGGACGATGAGACCGGCGTCCATCAGCGGGACCTCAGGACCGCAGCGAGGACCGTGTCGCGAGAGACGCCGAGCGTTTCCCGCACAATGCCTTGTTCGTCCAGGGTGGCGGACTTGACGGCGGTGATCGCGTGGGTACGTAGGGCGGTCCTCAGCTCGTCTGCCATCCATCCGCCGTACACGTCCGGGTGCCTCTCCTCTAGGCGGTCTCGTAGCGTCCAGATGGTCAGCCATCCCTCGGCCTGGAACGCGGCGAGGACGTCGTCCAGAAGCATCGGGTGCGGGTCGTCTACGATGACGCCGGTCCGCGGCCGGATCCGGTCGAGCAGTCTCCGCATCATGGTTTCCTCCAAGGGTTAGGCCGCGAGCGCGGCGGGGGTCAGGGGGCGGCGTTCAGTCCCGGATAGGCCGCCCCATACGCCGAACTCATCGCCGAGTTCCAGGGCGTAGGTGAGGCATTCGGTGCGGACCTCGCATCTGGCGCAGATGGCTTTGGCGTCCTTGTTGGACTCGCCTTGCTCGGGGAACCACAGGTCGGGGTCGACCTCGGCGCACAGGGCCAGGCGCATCCAGTCGTCTCCGTGGATGAGGTCGGTGATGGTGGCGAGCGTGTCCGCATTCATGTCACCCTCCGTGATCGAATCTGGTTCGGTGTGTTGTCCGCGGGATGTCCGCCGAATGTCCGCGGAACTTGTCCGCCGGACATCCCCCCGCGCCCCCGCGTGCGTGCGCGCGTGTGGAGCCCCCTCCCCGCGGGGGTGTGGGGGAGGGGAGGGGTAGACGCCGAGCGGGGTCACGATCCGTCACCCCGCCGACGCCCCCCAAGGGACGCCTCCACCCCCGTAACGGCCCCTAAGAGCCCCTCAGGGGGGCAGGACAGGCGCCACACCCCCCTCCCCGCCGGGGCGATCAGCCCCTCCCCTCGCCACGCCGCAAGCCGGTCGGTGGCGTAGGTTCGGCCTCTCCCCTTGTCGGCCGCCGCGGCGACGACATCGCCCGTTCGGACGTCCGCTCCCCTGGCGTCCGTGAACACCGCAGCCATCGCCGCGAGCGCCGGATCCACGCCGGCGGACGCGCGGACGTCCGCGGCGATGTCCGCCGGCGCCGTGACGTCGATCCGTTCGGACACCATCAGCCGCCGCGGGGGAGCGGAGGCCGCGGTCCTACGGAGAGGAGTCACGCCCGCCGGCGGGGCCGCGGTCGCGAGCTCTCGTTGGGCGTCCGAGCAGTAGGCAAGGAGGTGTTCCGGCAGCCGGGACCACCGGTCCGCCCACCCGGGTAGGCCGTCGGCGGTGGACGCCTCCAGGTCGGGGGCGATGTCCGCGGTCTCCCGGGCTGTGGCGGTCAGGATCGCCTCGGTGACCTCCGGGGCGTCCAGCCGGCGCGGGTACTCCTCCCCGGCGAGCGTCAGATACGACGAGCCGGTGGGGAGCCTGGTGGTGTTGACGTCACGCCAGTCCGGGATGGTGAACTGGGCGTCTTCCTTCTTCTTTGTTCGGTAGCAGGCGTTATGGGAGTCGAAGAGGGCTCTCAGGTCGGGGCGGATCGCGTTCTCGGAGAGGTACTGGGCAGCGCCTTCGATGCCGACGGCGAGTGCCCGCCCCTGTTGGGTGACGATCAGGCCGGCCTCTACCGCCCGCTGGTTGCGGACCTTCTTTCCCCAGATCGGCGCGAACTCGTCGACAAGGATGATGATCGCCGGGTGCTCCGGGGTGGGTGGGAGCACGCCGTTGTGCTCAGGTGTTAGCAGTGCGCCCCGCCTGCGGATGATCTCGGCGGCAGCCTCCAGCAGGATCGTGGCCTCCTCCTCGGTCGTGGCCAGCCACGCCGTCCGAGGCAGGAACCCCCGCAAGGACGCCGCCTGCGCTTTCAGGTCGATGATCAGGTAAATGGTGGAGTCACACGGCGCCCCGTTGACCGCGATCATCCGCAGGTGGTTCGACTTCGCGCTGCTCGGGACTCCCTGGTAGAGGCCGCGGGTCGAACCGGCTCCCGGCACATAGACCGGCACGAACACGTCGTGGCCGTCCTGATCGACGCCCCACCACTGCGCCTGCAGGATTGAGCCGGCAGCCTTGGCCGGGTCCCATATGACCTGGTGACGTGCCACGTCCTGCTTGGCCTGATAGGCGAGGACCACTCGGTCTGCGGCGCTGTGGTCGGGGTCCTGGCGGATCTCGATGGAGTCTTTCCGCCAGCCCATCCCGGACCAGATGCGCTCACGCTCGCTGGTCAGCCGGGACTCGGTGACGCCGAGCGGCAGCCTGAGGTGGAACAGGACCCGCCCGCCGGGCTGCATGGTGATGCCGGTGACGACGACACCGGCCATGGCGAGACCGGCCAGGACGGCGGGGATCTGGGCGGCCCATGCGCGGCAGCGTGCCCGTAGTGCCCGCCACGCGCGCGGGGTGGGGTGCAGCGCCCACGCCGCCACGACCAGGGCCGTGATGGCGATCCACGCTCGCAGCGTGTGGACGTTGAGACCCCACCCGGTGGCGGTCGTCGCCCACAGCGCGTACAGGGCGGCGGCGCCGGTGATCGAGTCCTGGTGTACGGGGTCGACTCCGCGACGGTGCAGCAGACCGCGGAGGACGGCGACAGCGACCGAAGCGACCAGCAGCGTCACCCACCACGGCACGCCGGCCCGGTGTCCGGCGGCGCCGAGCGCCATGCCGACCCCAGCCAGAGCGAGCGGGGCGAGCTGGTCCCGCCGCGGCCACACCAGGCGACGCCACACCCACGCTGCCGCCCAGGTCGCCCACCGCACAGCCATGTAGGCGACCCGGGCGGCCAGGACGACCAGCCCCCACAGGATCCGCGGCACCGACTCCGGTCGCGTCTGCTGCTCGTACACGGCTACTCGCTCCGCCGGATCACGACCGCGGCAACCACGATGCGGACGAGCGTGGGGCCGGTCACGATGAGCGCAAGGATGAGAGCAATCTCAAACATGATCCACAGCTCCAGATGGGGTCTCAATTGGCGCGGAGATCGGCGCCGTTGGCCGGAACCGTGCCGGAACCGCGGCGGGAACGAGGCGGGGGTACGGCAGAGCCGTCCTTGAGGAACGTCCAACCCTTTGCAGAGAGCTCGTCCTTGACGTCCTTCACGCGGTCGTAACCCCAGCTCTCGGAGAACCCGAACTCGCCCGCGATCGCGGTCTTGGTGGGAACGACCCTGCGGTTGCGGATGACGTCCCTGACGCGGTCCCTTGCGTCGCTGTTGTCCTGCTCAGAGGGCTTCTTCGGTTCCGGGTCCGTTCCCGTCTCGTTCCCACCCGCGGGGGTCGGATCGGCAACCAGGGAGCCCGGTACGAACGGGGGGATGAAGGGCTGGAAGCGCTTCGTGATCTGCTCGACGCGTTCCCGCGCGGCCCTCCCTACGGGGTCCGCCCCATCGAGGTCGTCGTAGACCCAGGCGAGGTGCGTCAGCGCCAGGCGCAGTGCGTCTTGCTGGGTGTCGATGAGGGCCTGCTGCGTTTCCCGGATCAGGTCGCGCGCGTTTCCCGTGGCGTTCCTCGCCCGGACCTCGGCCAGCGCCGCCTCGGGGGAGCGGATACCCTCGGCGACGCCGTACTTGAACGCCTCCCACGTCTCCGCCCGCAGGCTGGGGATGACCCACCGCAGCAGCGGGAAGTGCAGTGTCCGCTCCTCCAGCAGCCCTTGAGCGCGCATGTCCTCCCATCGGCGCCACTGTGAGTAGATCTGCCACAGCACCGGCGACAAGAGGGAGGCGACGCCGAACACGCCGGCGAATTCGCCAGTCTCGGTCAGGCCCTTGTTGTGGGTGTAGTTGAACAGGCCGACGCCGGCGCCGATGCCGTACGACATGAGGCGCAGCCAGAACGCGTTGTAGCCCTTGATGAGCTTGTCGTGGGCGAAGTAGCCGACATTGACCGCCACGCTTTCCACGACGATTGCAACAGGAGCGGCGGCCCACCAACTCCAGTGCTGGCCGTACACCAGGGCGAGGACCTGACCGAGAACCGCGGTGGCATTGACGCCGACGTTGGCGGTGGCCAGGACCACGGCGAGGCTGATGCGGGAGCGCAGGAGACGGCTCTTGGCTTTACGTTTGTCGCTCTCCTGGTCAGCGAGCCGGCCACGCTCAGCGTCCAGTTCGGCGCGGACCTTGAGCATCTCCCGCTCGGCTTCGAGGTGCTCCATCTCCCGCTGGTCACGGGCGCGCTGGGCCTCGATACTGGCGCGCTCGGCGACGGCTCGGGCGCGGGCTGCGTCCGCCTGCCGTTCGGCGCGAGTCCGCCACATGCGGCGCGGGTTTGCCGGTGCGACTGGCGCAGGATGGGGCTGCTGGTGTACGTCTTGCATCGGTTCCGTGTCCTGTTCAGAGCAGGTGCGGGGCTGTAGAGGGGCCCCCGTCCGGTAGCCGCCGGGCGGGGGTTTTCTGCGTCTCGGAGGGGGTCTGGTCCTCCTCAGGCCGGCCCGCCCCAAGCGGGTAGCCAGGGATGACGGGCGGGACGACCAGAGCAGCACCCACCCTGCGGACTGCCTGGGATTTCTCCCGGGGGAGCCGTGCTGATGACTCAACCGTATGCCTTGGGCATACACCCGTCAACCTTGAACATGCGTAGACTTTGAACATGCGCCGCATGGTAATGACATGCGCCCCGTGCGTGCGTACACTGATCGCCATGACCCGCCCCACCACGCCCTGGATCCCCGTCGGCGTCGACGGCATCGCCGAACACCTCGGCGTGTCAGAGAACACCGTCGTGGCCTGGCGTCGCCGCTCGGCGAAAGAGTGGGTCAATGTCGCCAAGTTCCCCGACCCCGCCGGCGCCATCTCCGGGCGCGACTGGTGGTGGCTCTCCGACGTCCTCGACTGGGCCAAAGCCACCGGCCGGCTCAAGAGCTGATTCACTGCATCTCCTGACGACTACGGCCCCCACCCCGATCGGGGTGGGGGCCGCTCCTGCATGCCCGGGATTGCCCCTCCCGGACGAGTGGCCTCGGCTCCCCGCCCCTCCAAGCTTCGGAGGCGAGGCCACGTGGTAGCCCGCCCGCCGCGGCACCCTTCCAAGGCACGCGGCGGACGGGGGTCTATGGCTCCGCAGCCAGCAGGCGCACACACTCAGGGCAGGCGTCTGTCAGGTCGGCGGAGAACGGCGGCACCCACCCGGCGGCCACGACAGGAGAGGCCGGCTCTCCGCAGGCGGAGATAGTCCCTGGGGATCCGCTCAGAGGAAGCGCGATGACGTGGCGGATGCGGTTTGCGCCGATACCGACGCCGTGACGGCGGGGACGCCACGGAATCTCCTCTACGCACTCCACGATCAGGTCCTCTAGATGCAGGTACCAGCGCCACACCCCACCGAGGGCGCGAGGGCACTCGTCGAGTTCGACCAGGACGCCGTCACGTACCCGGCGCAGGATCACACCGGTCTGGCCGAGGAGTGCTGATCCGGCGGCCCTGCTGCGTGCGTGGCTGTGCAGGAGGTTGACGACGGTGACCCGGTCTCCCGCCCGTGCCGGTCTCCATCGGGCGGGAGTGCGGCCGGGCTTCACGGCAGCCATACCTCGCGCCAGGGCGGCTCTGTGGGGCCAGCGTGGACGAGTACAGGCTTGAGCGCCGGCCGCGGCCAGACATCGTCCCAGCCCGCCGTGATGGACCGCGCCCACTCCTTGGGGGTCGGGTCGCCCTTGCGCCAGTCACGGGGGCCGGTCATGACGCCACCGCCCGCCGTGCGCCCAGCTCAGCCCACACCATGTGTCCGGCGCGCGTGCCAGTGGAGCCGTACCAGTCGGCGCGGGCGGAGGCCAGGCGGTGTACGTCCGGGTCGAGTACTGCCCCGGTGGGGGTGTTGGGGTCGTGGACCTCGAAGCGGATGAGGCCGATGTCCACGGTTGTGATCAGGTTGATGTTGCCGTCCGGCCCGGTGCGGGTGAGCGCGTCACGGAACAGCGCTCGGACGATCTCTGCGGCGTCGTCGACCCGGCTGGGCTGGTGTTGCTCTGCGATCGTGCGTGCGTGCAGGACGGCGGCGTCCACCGAGCCGGGGAGCGGGGGGTAGTCCTGTGTCCAGGTCGCCATGCATCACCACCAGGGGAGAGCGATCCGGATATCCGGCTCGCTAGTCGTACGTCCAGCTTGTTAGCTGGATATCCGGCCTGTCAAGCTGGGGGCGTGAACGAGCCGCGTTTTCTCCAGATCGCCGCGGACATACGGCGACGAATCGTCTCCGGCGACCTGCCGGCAGGCGCTCGCTTGCCCGCGCGGCACGAGATCGCCGCCGAGTACGGCGTCGCCGAGGGAGTGGCGCGGGAAGCGATCCGCCAGCTCGCCCAGGAAGGGCACGTCATCTCCCGGACGGGCGCGGGCGTGTTCGTTCGGGAGCGGCGCACCGTGCGGCGCCTCACCCGGTCCTGGCACCGCGAACGCCGCTCGGGCTCGCCGTTCCGGACGGACATGCTGGAGCAGCAGGGCCGTCGTGGAGGCTGGGAGTACGAGTCCGCCACCGAACAGGCATCGTCTGAGGTGCGGGCACGCCTGGCCCTGGACGAGCCGCAGGAGGGCATGCCGGACGTCATGCACACCCGGTACGTGTTCACCGCCGACGATGAGCCGTGGATGCTGTCGGACTCGTATGAGCCCTTGAGCCTCACGAAGGGAACGATCGTTGCGCTCCCCGAGGATGGTCCACTCGCGGGGATGGGTGTCACCCACCGGATGGCAGAGATCGGCGTCATCGTCGACGACTGGGTCGAGGACGTCGGCGCGCGGGCCGCACTGCCGGAGGAAGCGAGACGTCTCAGGATCGCACCCGGCTCCATCGTCCTCACGATCGACCGCACCTACCTGGCAGACGGCCGGCCGGTCGAGGTGTGCGACATCGTCGTCCCCGCGGAGACGACCAAGCTGGGGTACTCCGGGCCGGTTGGGGAGGCGTGACGACGGCGCGGGTCGTGGGTACAGTGGGATGCATCTGCTGATGTAGATCCCGTCGCAAGGCGAGAAGGCCCGGCCGTTTGGCCGGGCCTTCTCGCGTCTCCGGGGGCTTTCTCCCCTAGACGCCATCCGGTGGAGGCGTAGCGTCCAGGTTGTCCGCTGACCTGGCGCGGCGTTGGCCGCGCACCCTTCCCGGGGAGGCGTACTTGTCCATGCTCGTCCATGCTCGTACATGGACGTACATGCACGTCAGGGCACGTGCATGCTCGTTTACGGTGCCGTCGTGACGACGCCGAGTAGGAAAGTATGGGTGAGGGTCGCGGATGAGCTTCGCGCCCGGATCGCTGACGGGACCTATCAACCGGCGGGCCAGTTCCCATCAGAGACGGACCTCGTCCAGGAGTTCGGCATAGCTCGCGGAACGGCGAGAAAGGTCACAGCGAAGCTGCGTGAAGAGGGACTGATCTACACAGAGCCCCAGGTTGGAAGCTTTGTTCTGGGAGCGATCAACACTGAACCCGAGAAGGATTCACAATAGCTCCCGAGGGCAACTTGCCTCCGGGAACGACGCGGGACCCCCGACATCTACCCTGTCGGGGGCCCCGCCCTTCCCCCTTCTGGGGGGCAACATCGCCGGCCTATCGCGCGGTGGGGATTGCGCTGCCGGCGATGTTGCCGTCTGGACTCCCCACGCTAGGTAGGACCTAGATGTCAGATGGTAGTTGCTTGACTGCTCCATGTCACTGCCGACACTCGAAGTATCCACTTTTCCGTCGAACCGAACATGTATATCCCTGTGTGGACGGAATTTCCGCATCCCCCTAGACACTTAAACTCACACTCGGGCATCGGGGCGTGCTCTTCCTGGACGAGGCTCCCGAGTTCCCCATGAACGTTCTCGACGCGCTCCGCCAGCCTCTGGAGTCGGGCCGGGTGACGGTGTCCAGGTCGCTGGGGTCGATCACGTTCCCGGCCAGGTTCATGCTCGTGCTGGCCGCCAACCCGTGCCCGTGCGCGCAGCCGTCCCGCCAGGACGACCCGTGCCGGTGCACCCCCATGACCCGCCGCCGCTATCTGGCCAGGCTCTCCGGTCCGCTGCTGGACCGCATCGACGTCAAGGTCTCCATCCTGCGGGCGACCCGCCGGGAGCTGCTCGCCGACCGCCGGTTCATCGAGCCGAGCCGGGTCGTGGCCGAACGGGTGTTCCTGGCTCGCGAGCGCGCGGCCAAGCGGTTCGCGGGCACGCCTTGGCGGTGCAACGCGGAGATGCCCACCGGCGTCCTGCACGGCGAATACCGCCTGCCGGGGAAGGCGATGGCCCCGCTGCTGAGATGCCTCGACAGCGGGGTGCTGAGCGCCCGGGGCCTGGACCGGGTGCTCAGGGTCGCCTGGACCCTGGCCGACCTCACGGACCGGGCGAGGCCGGGAGTCGAGGAGACCAGTGCCGCGCTCGGGCTGTGGCTGGGGGAGGAGCGATGAGCGGCGGGATCGACGCCGGGTTCGGGCGGCGGTCCGGGGAGGGACGATGAACGACCGGCTCGCACGGGTCACACTGATGCGGCTGGCAGAGCCCGACGACGCGGTGATGGGCAGGCTCGTGGCCGCGTGCGGACCCGAGGCCGCCGTCGCGCAGGTCCGCGAGGGGCGGCTGGATCCCGGGGTCGTCCGGTGGTTCGGGAGCCTCCGCCACCGGGGTGCGGCCGATCCGGGAGAGGCGGCGGAACGGCTCGGCCGGATCGTGGCCTCATGGCGGGCCCGGCTGGCGGAGGCCGATCCCGTCCGGGACCTGGCCGGGGGCGAGCGCGCCGGGGCCCGGCTGATCATCCCCGGAGACTCCGAATGGCCGACCCAGCTGGACGACCTGGGGGAGTCCCGGCCCCATGCCCTGTGGCTGCGCGGCGAGGCGGACCTGCGTTTCTCCTGCGTCCGCTCGGTCGCGATCGTCGGTTCCCGGGCCGCCACACCGTACGGCACGTACGTCGCGGCCGAGTTCGGCGCCGGGCTGAGCGAGCGGGGATACGGGGTGATCTCGGGAGGCGCGTACGGCGTCGACGGTGCGGCGCACCGCGGCGCCCTCGCAGGTGGCGCGCCCACCGTCGCGGTGCTCGCCTGCGGCGCCGACGTCACCTACCCCAGCGCGCACCACGACCTGTTCGCGGCCGTGCGCGGGCAGGGCCTGCTGGTGAGCGAATGCCCGATGGGCATGCGGCCGACCCGGCCCCGCTTCCTGGTCCGCAACCGGCTCATCGCCGCGCTGGCGCGGGGCACGGTGGTCGTCGAGGCGGCGGTGCGCAGCGGGGCGCTGAACACGGCCGGTCACGCCGCAGAGCTCAACCGCAGGCTGGCGGCCGTGCCCGGGCCGGTGACCTCCGACACCTCGGCAGGATGCCACCGGTTGATCCGGCAGGGCATGGCGACCTGCGTCACCACTCCCGCGGAGATGGCCGAGCTCGTCGGTGTGATCGGAGACGACCTCGCCCCCGATCCCCGGGGTCCGGTGCTCCCCCGTGACCTGCTCGCCCCGGAGACCCGCCGGGTGCTGGAGGCCGTGCCGGCACGGACCGGGACGGGTCCGGCGACGATCGCGGTGGCGGCGGGCGTCGATCTCGAGACCGTGCTCTCCTGCCTCGGCGGCCTGGCCGCGGCCGGATACGTCGAGCGCGTCCCCCGAGGCTGGCGCCTGCGCCCCGGGGGCGTGCCGGACCGGCCCTGATCGGACCGGCCCCGGCCGGACCGGCTGGGGCCGGACTGCTGTGGCGCTGAGACGGCGGCGGCTGGACGGGCGGCCGCCGTGTCAGGAGGGCCCGGCGGGCCAGACCGGCAGAAGGCGGACCTTGCCGAGGCCGAGCAGGAGCAGCGGATCGAGGTAGTCGCGCTCCCGGAGCAGGCCCCAGTGGAGGCAGCCGGCCGGGCAGTGCCCGGAAGCGTCCTCGACCACGCCGATCACCTCGCCGGCGGAGACGTCCTGACCGGCCCGGACCGACGTACGGACCGGCAGGTAGGTCGTGCGCAGGCCGCCGGGGTGGATCACGGTGACGACTCCGCGTCCGGCGAGCGGTCCCGCGTAGCCGATTCTGCCGGGGCCCGCCGCGTGGACCCGCGCCCCGGGGGAGGCGGCGAGATCGACGCCTCGGTGTCCGGCCAGCCAGGGCTGTGGCGGAGGGGTGAAACCCCGCAGGACCCGGGAGCGGCCGGTGAGGGGCCACCTCCATCGGGACAGGGGTGCCGCCGTCCTCGCGGAGGCGGTGAGGAGGTCTTCCCGGTGGGCCGCTGGGGCCGGCGCTCTCCCTGAGGGAGGCGGGGCCGTGGCGGCCGGCGCCGGAGTGGCGGCCGCCAGGACGGGAACGGCGGCCGGGAGGGAGGACAGGAGGGCAAGCATGACGAAGGGTCGAGGAGTCACATTCGCAAGGATGAGATCGACTGCATGTGCGTGAGGAACCGATCGGGATTCTGTGGATGGTCGGACGGCGCTGTGGACGGGCTGCTGCCGCACCGGGTGAGGGCGCTGTCGTCGCGGACGAGCCTCCTGCCGCGGCGGGAGAGCTCATCGTCGTACCAGGCAGACCCGCCGCCGTACAGGCGGAACTCGGTGCCGAGACGGGGCAGCGGCCGCTTGCGTTCTGCCCGGGCGGCGGCTCGTGCGCGCCATTCGGAGACGGGACTGAGCGGGGAGCGCCAGAGCATCGGGATCGTCAGCAGCACTCCCGCCGCGCAGACCCACAGGACCGGCCGCAGGCCCAGCAGTTCGCCGAGCAGGCCGCCGGTGAGCCCGCCGAGGGCGACGATGCCCTGGAGGGCGAAGGTCGTCGTGGCGTTGACCCGGCCATGCAGGTGGGCGGGGGCCTCACGGAGGACGACGGCGCCGAAGCAGACGGCGAAGGCGACGATGGCCATGCCGGTGATCAGGGCGCTGGCCGACATGAGGGCGAACTTCGTCCAGACCGGTCCGGAGGCCAGGGCGGCGGTCACGAAGTCGAGAGGGAAGAGCAGCGCCGCGTAGACCAGCATGCGGTTCTCGCCGATCCGTTTGGCCAGGCGCGCGGTGACAGCGGCACCGAGCAGGCCGCCCACGCCGAAGAAGGCGGTGAGCGCGCCGATCATGCCGGCGGGAAGGCCGAGGACGGTGATCGCGTAGACGACGAAGAGGGCCGTGTACGCGCTGCCGAAGAAGTTGATCGTGACTCCTGCGCCGCAGAGCGCGCGGAGCACCGGATGCCGGGTCACCGTGGCCAGTCCCTCACGGATCTCGGTCCACATGCCCCGGGGCTCGGTCGGGGTGCGGGTCTCCGGAGCCCTGATGCTCCGGATCAGGAAGGCCGAGGCCAGGAAGGACACCGCGTCGACCAGCATCGCGAACGGCGCGGTGATGAGGTGGACGAGGGCTCCGGCGAGACCGGGCCCGCCGACGACGGCCACCGAGTAGGCCGACTGGAACCCCGCCAGGGCCTGGGTTCGCTGGTTCTCGTGCACCACCGAGACCAGGTGCGGGAAGTTGAACGCCCGGAAGACCACCGAGCAGGTCCCGACGAGGAAGGTGACCGTGATCAGCCATGTCACGGTCAGCAGACCGGTGAGCCAGGCGAGCGGGATCGTGAGCACGGCGGCGGCGGAGACGGCCTCGCAGGCGACCATGGTGGGCCGGTGCCGTCGCGTCCGGTCGGCCAGCGCCCCCGCCTGGAGGCCGATGAGCAGATAGGGAATCGAGGCGGCGGCGGTGAGCACTCCCATCTGGGCGGGCGAGGCGTCGAGCAGGGTGGCCGCGGTCAGCGGTACGGCCAGCCGGGAGACTTCGGTGCCGGTCTCGGAGACGGCTCGGGCGGAGAGCAGCAGCCGGTAGTCGCGCTGCTTGCGCAAGGGGGTGGGCTGGAGCATCGGATCTCACGGGTCTTTCTGAAGGGTTCGCTTCATATTTATGAAGGTAACTCTTCAGAGTTGTGAAGGCAATGCTTCATATTTGGATGGTGGGTACGGTTGGCGCATGACCAAGGAGAAGCAGCCGCTCAGCGACCCCAGGGCGATGCGGGCGCTGGCCCACCCCGCGCGGCTCGCCATCCTGAACAAACTCCAGACGGACGGCGCCGCCACCGCGACGGAGGTCGCCGAGGTCGTCGGGGTCACTCCGAGTGCGGCCAGCTACCACCTGCGCATGCTGGCCAAGTACGGGTTCGTCGAGGACGCGCCGCCGCGAGGGGACGGCAGGGAGCGCCTGTGGCGGGGGGTCCGGACGAGCTGGACCGTCAGCCCCGAGATCGACGACCAGCCGGAGGTGCGGGAGGCCAAGAACGCGCTGATCCAGGTGGTCCGCGACGAGGCCGCGGCCGCGGCCACCCGGGCGCTGCGCAACTTCGACCGGGAGTCGCCGGAGTGGCAGGAGGCGAGCACGTTCGCCCGCTCCGCGCTGTTCCTCGACGCGGCCGAGATGAAGGAGCTCATGGCGCGGATCGACGAGCTCCTCGGCCCCTACCTGCTCAGTGCCAGGAGCCGGAGCGAGGCCCCGTCGGGCGCGCGGGTCGCCGAGGCCCACATCACGCTGTTCCCCCGCGTCGAACGTCGGCCGCACGGGCTCCCCGCCGACGGCTGACCCCGCTCCCGGGCGTGGCTCGCCCCGAAAGGTCGGGGGGCGGCGCCGCTACGGGTACAATTTCCGATGGCCTGTCACTGGCGGGCCGACTTCGCATGCCCCATCAGGGGCCGTTCCCCCGGTCCGGACGAGAGTTCGGCGGGAGCGGTCCGGGGGCATCAGGGCGACAGCCGAGGGCTGTCGCGTCAACCGGAACCGCGCCCAGCGATGGGCGCCCCGATCTGGAGGACAATCACATGTCCACCCCCGTCGTCACCATGCGGCAGCTGCTCGAGAGCGGCGTGCACTTCGGTCACCAGACCCGTCGCTGGAACCCGAAGATGAAGCGCTTCATCTTCACCGAGCGCAACGGCATCTACATCATCGACCTGCAGAAGTCGCTGTCCTACATCGACCGTGCCTACGACTTCGTCAAGGAGACCGTCGCGCACGGTGGCACGATCATGTTCATCGGCACGAAGAAGCAGGCCCAGGAGGCCATCGCCGAGCAGGCCGCCCGCGTCGGCATGCCGTACGTCAACCAGCGCTGGCTGGGTGGCATGCTCACCAACTTCTCCACCGTGCACAAGCGGCTTCAGCGCCTGAAGGAGCTCGAGGAGCTCGACTTCGACAACGTCGCCGCGTCGGGGCTCACCAAGAAGGAGCTCCTCATGCGCCGCCGTGAGAAGGAGAAGCTGGAGCGCACCCTTGGCGGTATCCGCGACATGTCCCGCGTGCCCAGCGCGGTGTGGGTCGTCGACACCAAGAAGGAGCACATCGGGATCAGCGAGGCCCGCAAGCTCAACATCCCGGTCGTCGCGATCCTCGACACCAACTGCGACCCGGACGAGGTCGACTACCCGATCCCGGGTAACGACGACGCCATCCGCGCCGTCGGCCTGCTGACCCGCGTCGTCGCCGACGCCGTCGCCGCCGGCCTCATGGCCCGTGCCGGCGCCGGCCGTGGCGGCGACGACAAGCCGGCCGTCGCCGGTGGCGTCGAGCCGCTGGCCGAGTGGGAGCAGGAGCTCCTCGAGGGCGCTGCCGCCCCGGCCGCCGAGGCTGAGGCCGCCCCCGCCGAGGCTGAGGCCGCTCCGGCCGACGAGGCCGAGGCTGAGGCCGCCCCGGTCGCGGAGAACGACGCCGAGGCTGAGGCCGCTCCGGCCGACGAGGCCGAGCAGGCCTAGTCCTTCCGTACGGCGCGCAGCCGTACGACTCGAAAGGCTCTTTCCGGGTGGGCGCGCCCGTTGCGGGGCGCCCACCCGATCCACCCAGACACCGATCTCATGCCGACTTCTGAGATCAGTGATGATTCCCACGAGGAAAAGACAATGGCTTCCGTGAACATGGCCGACGTCAAGCGGCTTCGTGAGCTGACCGCGGCCGGCATGATGGACTGCAAGAAGGCGCTGGAGGAGTCCGAAGGCGACTTCGACCGCGCCGTCGAGCTCCTGCGCCTCAAGGGCGCCAAGGACGTCGGCAAGCGCGAGGCGCGCACCGCGTCCAACGGCCTGGTCGCCCTGAAGCAGGACGGCGACTCCACCGCCGCACTGCTGGAGCTCAACTGCGAGACCGACTTCGTCGCCAAGGGCGAGCGCTTCCAGGAGGTCGCGGCCCAGGTCGTCGCACACGTCCTGGCCACCAAGCCGGCGGACGTGCCGACCCTGCTCGAGTCGCAGATCGACGGTCAGAAGACCGTCAAGGAGCTGCTCGACGAGACCAACGCCGCGCTCGGCGAGAAGATCGAGGTCCGGCGCTTCGCGGTTCTCGAGGGCGGTTTCGTCGGCGCCTACATGCACAAGAGCGACCCGCAGCTCCCGCCGACGGTCGGCGTTCTCGTGCAGCTCGACACCGCCAACGCCGAGGTCGCCAAGGACATCGCGCAGCATGCCGCCGCGATGGCTCCCAAGTACCTCAACGCCGAGCAGGTTCCGGCGGACGTCATCGACAAGGAGCGCGCGCTCTTCGAGGAGATGACCCGCGAGGAGGGCAAGCCCGAGGCCGCCATCGCCAAGATCGTCGAGGGTCGCGTCAACGGTTGGTACAAGGACTTCACCCTGCTCCAGCAGGCCTTCGTGAAGGACAACAAGAAGACGATCGAGAAGTACGCCGCCGAGAACGGTGTCACGGTCGAGGCCTTCGTCCGTTTCAAGGTCGGCCAGGCTTAGGCTTAACCCAGCTTCTCTCAGCAGAACACCCTACGAGGAGGCCGCCGTCGTGCAGGAGAATCCAGGACCCGCTACGTCGGCGGTTTCGTCGTATTCGGGCATGCTTCGCTGGAAGCGCGTCATGTTGAAGCTGTCCGGCGAGGCTTTCGCCGGCAGCGAGCCGATGGGCATCGATCCCGTGGTGGTCGGCCACCTGGCCGACTCGATCGCCGAAGCCGTCCGTGAGGGCGTGCAGGTCTCGGTCGTGGTCGGCGGAGGCAACATGTTCCGCGGCGCCGCCCTCTCCGAGGGCGGCATGGACCGGGCTCGCGCGGACTACATGGGCATGCTCAGCACCGTCATCAACTGCTTGGCGCTCCAGGACTTCCTGGAGAAGCGGGGCATCGACACCCGGGTGCAGACCGCCATCACCATGCAGCAGGTGGCCGAGCCCTTCCTGCCCCGCCGCGCCATCCGCCACCTGGAGAAGGGGCGCGTGGTCATCTTCGGCGCCGGGCTCGGTTCACCGTTCTTCTCCACCGACACCTGCGCCGCCCAGCGCGCGCTGGAGATCGGCGCGGAGGCGCTTCTCAAGGGCACCCAGGTGGACGGCGTCTACGACGCCGACCCCAGGAAGAATTCCGACGCCGTCAGGTTCGACCATCTCGAATATGGTGAGGTGCTGACCCGCGGCCTCGGCGTCATGGACGCCACGGCCATCAGCTTGTGCATGGACAACGGACTGCCGATCGTGGTCTTCGACCTCATGGGCGAGGGCAACATCCTGCGGGCCGTGCGTGGTGAGAAAATCGGCACGCTGGTGAGCCCGGCAGGAAAATAGGACACGAGCCCGACGGAGCGAGCGGAGCGGTACGCGACGGAGGAGCGGCCCGTGATGTGAGTGAGGAGGGTGAGTGCCCGGCATACAGGTGCGAGCCCGACGGAGCGAGCGGAGCGGTACGCGACGGAGGAGCGGCCCGTGATGTGAGTGAGGAGGGTGAGTGCCCGGCATACAGGTGCGAGCCCGACGGAGCGAGCGGAGCGGTACGCGACACGTGTTCACCGGAGGCCCGCCTCCGGCACGACAGCGGGCCGTGAAGCGCGCGAGGAACGGTGAGTGACGTAGAAGACAGGGAGCCGCTGTGATCGACGAAACCCTCCTCGAAGCCGAGGACAAGATGGACAAGGCCGTCGCGGTGGCGAAGGACGACTTCGCCGGCATCCGCACGGGCCGCGTCACCCCGTCGATGTTCAACAAGATCACCGCTGAGTACTACGGGACCCCCACCCCCATTCAGCAGCTGGCCTCGTTCCACGTCCCCGAGGCTCGCATGGTCATCATCCAGCCCTTCGACAAGGGGTCCATGGGCGCGATCGAGCGCGCCATCCGGGACTCCGACCTAGGTGTCAACCCGGGCAACGACGGCAACGTCATCCGGGTGGCCTTCCCCGAGCTGTCGGAGGAGCGCCGCAAGGAGTACATCAAGGTCGCCCGCACCAAGGCCGAGCAGTCCAAGGTCTCGGTGCGCAACATCCGCCGCCACGCCAAGGAGGCCCTCGACAAGATGGTCAAGGACGGCGAGGCCGGCGAGGACGAGGTGCGTCGTGCGGAGAAGGAGCTCGACGACCTCACGCACAAGCACGTCGCCAAGATCGACGAGTTGCTCAAGCACAAGGAAGCCGAGCTGCTCGAAGTCTGAGCCATGATCCTTGTCCTGCGCGGGCTTTGACGCGCGGGACAAGGATTTTGCGTATGAGAGTAGGACCTGTGGAACCAGCGGCGGGCGGTAACCGTACCGGCCGGAACCTTCCCGCCGCGATCGCGGTGGGCGTCGGCCTGGGAGCGGCCGTCATCGGCTCCCTCTACTCCCCGTTCAAGTGGCTTTTCCTGATCGTGGTGGTCGCCGCGGTGGGCGTCGGGGTGACGGAGCTCGTCCGGTCGTTCGCGGCCAGGGACGCCCGGGTCCCCATGGTCCCGGTGCTCGCCGGCCTGGTGGCCATGGTCGGCGGCGCCTACTGGGGCGGGCCCGGATGGCTGCTCGGGATCTTCGCGACGACCGTGGTGGCCCTGATGATCTGGCGGATGTTCCTGGGGACCGAGGGTTACGTCCGCGACGTCGGCGCGACGATCCTGGTCACGGTCTACCCGTCGATGCTCGCCGGGTTCGTGGCGCTCCTGCTCAAGCATCCGGCCGAGGGGCCGGACCAGGTGGTGGTCTTCATCGCCACCACTGTCGCGAGCGACATCGGCGGGTATTTCGCGGGGATCTCCTTCGGCAGGCACAAGATGTCCCCGGTGATCAGCCCGAAGAAGACCTGGGAGGGTTTCGCCGGCTCGGCGCTGGCCTGCATGGCCGTGGGCGGCTGGCTGACGGTGTGGCTGCTGGAGGCGGAGCTCTGGAAGGGCGTGCTGATCGGTGCGGTCGTGGTGGTCTTCGCCACGCTCGGCGACCTGGTCGAATCGGTGATCAAACGGGATCTCGGGGTCAAGGACATGGGCAGCGTGCTGCCCGGCCACGGCGGGATGATGGACCGTCTCGACTCCCTCGTCGCCGCTCTGGTCCCGGTCTGGGCGCTGCTGACCCTGCTCACCTGACCCTGCTCACACGCTTCCGGTCCCGTACGAATGGTCCGGCGGGTGGCCCTACGCCGTCGCCCGGGTGAGCCGGCCTGTGGAGAGGCGGGGGAGCAGCGTCTCGTACCCGTCGGCGGCCACCAGCTCCAGTTCGTCCTCGGTGACCGGCACCAGCCAGAGCCACTGCACGGCGTCCCCGCCGAAGGTGAAGCCCGACAGGTCCGGCAGGCCGGGCATCCCGGTCAGCATGATGACGCCGCTGTAGCCGGAGCCGAGCGGGAACGTCTCCGGCCGGTGATACCACCGGGCGGTGTGGCCGTGGCCGAGCCAGGTGACCGAGTGCCACGGGTACTGCCCCAGCCAGACCAGCAGCCGGGCCGCCTCGCGCGGGTCACGGGGGGTGGCGACGGCGAGCTCGACCCGGGCGTAGGCGTCCGGCCGGTCGATGTACTGCTCCACGGTGGGCATGCGCTGGCAGCTCATCCCGACCGTGGACAGGATGGTGTGCCCGCGGCCCCGCTCCGGAGGCCGCTCGGTGATGCCCACGGTGGGCAGTCGTCCCCCGCCGGCGTCCCAGAAGCGGCCCGCGGCGCCGACGGCCCGGTCCAGGTGACCCATCACGAACTGCTGGAACGAGGCCCAGGCGCCGTCGCCGCCCCGCCACTGCCAGTAGGCGCGGGCCGCCTCCAGGCGGGGCACCAGCCCTTCGCGGGCCTCCTCCAGAGACCAGGCGAACGGCGTCTCGCCGATCGCGTCACGGGAGTAGCCCGGCATGGCCCGCCTCATGTCGGCCCAGCCAGGAATGACGGCGAGCAGCTCGTCGTTCTCGTAGAGGGCGACGCCGTCGCCCTCCTCGAACCAGAGGGGCCGCAGCGTTCCCAGCGGCGGCCGTCCGGAGGGGTGCCGGGTGTTCGCCCGGGGCGCCACCGGGGGGAGTTCGGAGTTCAGCCGGTTCAGGTCGATGGCAGGCGGAGCCGGCACGTGGTTGGCCAGCCATACCGCTCCGTGCACCGTCCCCGTGGGCGCGCACAGGTAAGCTACCGAGGAGATCTCGTCGCGCTCGACCACCAGGGTCCGGCTCCCGTAGGGATTGACGTCGGTGAGCACGACCTCGACGCCGTCTCCCCGCGCCCCTGCGGAGCGGAATGTCGCCATACATCCGGACTCTAGATCAGGGCCGAGCACCGCTTCGAGTATTCGCGCAATCGTCGAGAGAAGGCTTCGCACGTGTCGACCGCCAGCCCGACCGGGACTCCCGCCCCCGGCCAGCTCACCTTCGTGGCGCCCCGCCGGGCCAAGCCCGCGCGCCACCTGGCCGACCTGACCATGGCCGAGCGCCGGACGGCGGTCGCCGAGCTCGGTGAGAAGCCGTTCCGCGCCGACCAGCTCTCCCGGCACTACTTCGACAAGCTCAACGGCGACGTGGCCGCGATGACGGACCTGCCCGCCACGGCGCGAGAGAAGCTCGGCACCGCGCTGTTCCCCACGCTTCTCACCCCGGTCAGGGAGCTGACCACCGACGGCGGCACCACCCGCAAGACGTTGTGGCGGCTGTTCGACGGCGCGCTGGTCGAGTCGGTGCTCATGCGTTACACCGACCGCACCACCATGTGCGTCTCCTCCCAGGCGGGCTGCGGCATGAACTGCCCGTTCTGCGCCACCGGCCAGGCGGGCCTGACCCGAAACATGTCGACGGCCGAGATCGTCGAGCAGGTCGTCTCGGGCGCCCGCGCCCTGGCGGCCGGCGAGGTCCCCGGCGGTCCCGGCCGGGTCAGCAACGTGGTCTTCATGGGCATGGGCGAGCCGCTGGCCAACTACAAGGCCGTGATCGGCGCCGTCCGCCGGCTGGTCGAGCCCTCGCCCTCGGGTCTGGGCATCTCCGCCCGCGGCGTCACGGTCTCCACCGTCGGCCTGGTCCCCGCCATCGGCAAGCTGGCCGCCGAAGGACTGCCGGTGACGCTCGCGCTCTCCCTGCACGCCCCCGACGACGAGCTCCGCGACACCTTGGTGCCGATCAACACCCGGTGGAAGGTCGCCGAGGTCCTCGACGCGGCCTGGGACTACGCCGCGAAGACCAAGCGCCGCGTCTCCATCGAGTACGCCCTGATCAAGGACATCAACGACCAGGAGTGGCGTGCCGACCTGCTCGGCAAGCTCATCAGGAACAAGCTCGTGCACGTCAACCTGATCCCGCTCAACCCCACCCCGGGCTCCAAGTGGACCGCGTCCCGCCCCGAGGACGAGCGGGCCTTCGTCCGCCGCCTGGAGCACCACGGCGTCCCGGTCACGGTCCGCGACACCCGCGGCCGTGAGATCGACGGCGCCTGCGGTCAACTCGCCGCCGCTGAATAGCGGCTCCGCGGAGTCTCCCGAACAGGACGCCGCGGGACGCCGGTTACCAGAGGGATCCAAGTCCCCCACAAGTGCGCTGATGGATCCTCAGAGGGTGAACATCGCAAGAATCTCCCTCACGGCGCTCACAGTGGGCGTCCTGGCGGGATGCACCTATACCGTCGAGACCGACCTGACGGCCGGCGCCGAGGCGACCGAGGCGACCGAGGCGACCAAGGCGCCCGGCTCCTTCGCCGAGCCGTTCCCCGAGAGGCTGTTCACGATGGATCGCGTTTCCGTCGTGCCCGCCGCGGGGGACGATGTGATCCCGGACGGAACGCATCACAAGGCCACCGGCAAGCAGCTCACCGTGACCTACCGGAGCGGTGAGGGGGTCACCGCAGGCCAGCAGGTCACCGCCACCGGATCGCAGGCCCAGGTGAGCGACCTCAAGGGCGCCCTGGACTGGCTGACGGAGAAGGCCGGGAAGCCGGCCGGGGCGAGGACGGACTGGGTCCCGGTGAATCCCGGTTTGTCCCCCGCCGCGGCCGCCTGCCAGAACCTCGCCGAGGGCGAGGGCACCCGCTGCTACTGGGTCGATGCCGACACGGTGGGCTACCTGCACATGTCGAAGGAGGCCGCCCCGTACATCCCCTTCGCCGACACCAGGCTCGAGCTGGAAGGCCTGGAGAAGAAGAAGTAGGTCGTCACGGGCTGAGGCGGTGCAGGTCGCGCGGGAACAACGTGGCCTGCCGGACGTTGGCCGCGCCGGTCAGCCGGGCGGTCCAGCGCTCCAGCCCGATGGCGAAGCCGCCGTGCGGGGGCATGCCGTGGGCGAAGGCCGCCAGATAGCCCGCGTACGCCCCCGGGTCCTCGCCGCGCGAGGCCAGCGCCGCCAGATAGTCGGCGTGCCGGTGCAGCCGCTGCCCGCCGGTGACCAGCTCCAGCCCCCGGAAGAGCAGGTCGAAGCTCCTGGAGAACTCGGGCCTCTCGGGGTCGGGGTGGGTGTAGAACGGGCGCTTGACCATCGGATAACCGGTGACGAACAGGAACTCCGATCCGTGCTCGCGCCGCGCCCACTCGCCCAGCCAGCGCTCGTGCGCCGGCGCGAGGTCGGGCTCTCCCCGAGGGTCCTCGCCGGTGTGCCGGGCGATCAGCTCCTGCGCGTCGGTGAAGTGGATCGCCGGGATCTCCTGCGGCACCTCGGGCAGCGGGACTCCCAGGAGGGCGAGCGCGGCCCCGGCCCGCTCGGACACCGCCGCGTGCATGCCCGCCAGAGCCTGCCTCAGCGCGGCCATCACGTCCCGGTGGTCGCGGACGAACCCCAGCTCGGCGTCCAGGCTGGTGTACTGCGCCAGATGCCGGGCGGTGTCGTGCGGTTCGGCCCGGAAGACCGGACCCACCTCGTAGACCCGCTCGAAGACGCCGACCAGCGCCTGCTTGTAGAACTGCGGCGACTGGGCGAGGAAGGCCGGGCGGCCGAAGTAGTCGATGCCGAACACGTTCGCCCCGGACTCGGTGGCGGTCCCGACGATCTTCGGGGTCTGGGTCTCGACGAACCCCAGCCCGTCCAGCGCGGCGCGGAACCCGGCGACTCCGGCCGCCGCGATCTCGAACGGCGCACGCAGCCGGGGATGGCGCAGCGCGGCCGGGGCGTGGTCGAGAACCGTCGGCAGCGCGGCCGGGACCGCGGGGCGGTACAGGTCGAACGGCGGCGGTTGCACCGCCTCCGACAGCACCTCGATCACCGGCCCGGTCAGCTCGGCGCCGCCGGGGGCCTGCGGGTTCGCGACCACGGTGCCGGTGAGCTGCAGGACGGTCTCCTCCGGGTACGGCACCGGCTCGCGGAGCACGACCTGGGCGAGTCCGGAGCGGTCGCGGACGACCAGGAAGGAGACGGACTTCAAGTCGCGGCGGCGGTGCAGCCAGCCGGAGAGCCGGACGGTACGGCCGACGTGCGCGGGCAGGTCGGCGGCGAGGACTCGACGGATCATCACATTCCCTCACGGAGCATGAGCTGACCCCTTGGGAGTGCGGGCGAGAAGGGCAACTCGCGGTGCCACCGCACTTTCGCCGCCGCCGCGGCCCCGGCGGGTCCGCGGGCGCCCGCGCCGTGGCGGGGTGTCCGCGGTGCCGGACGGGGGAGGCGGCGGCCTCGTTCTGGCCCGGTGACGGGGGCCGGCCGGCGGGGCATCGGGTCCCGGATCGCACTCGGGCGGCGGAGCCGTTCCTCCCCGCGCTCGGGAGGGTCTTCGTCCGATAGGCGCGGGACCGCCTTCGCAGCTTCCGGCGGCTCTCTCCGGCCCGCGTGGTCTTCCGGACTACTTGTCTCCGTCAACGCGTTGGCCGCAGCCTAGGGCGCGTCCCGGCGAGGCCACAAGCGCTTTTCGCCGGGCGGCCACGGACGGGGACGCAAGGGGCCTCACCGCCGTCCATCGTGTCACGCCGCCCCCGGCGCCCGCGTCAAGCGGTCCCGGCGGCGGAAGCCCTGCGCGGGAGCCCTACGGCCGGGTACGGCGCAGCCGTACGTAGACGGCCGCGCCGGCCGCGGACCAGAAGAGGGTCGCGGCCGTGATCGGGAGCAGGATCCCGTCGAGCGTTCCGGCGTTGGCGGCGCGCATCCACGGCATGACCGGCACGGTGAACCCGCCGGCCGGGGTGAGGCTGACCAGCAGCAGCGCGAGATAGCCGCCGAAGAGGGCCAGCATCGAGGCCGCGGGGGAGGGCAGGATCGGCCTGCTGGTCAGCGCCCCCAGTGCGGTCCCGGCGCTCAGGCCGAGCAGATGGAGGCCCGCGCCCCGGGCCAGGTCACCCGCGGACGGGGCGGCGGCGAAGCCCTGGAGAAGGGGCAGGGTGACCGCGACGGCCGCCAGCCCGAGGTTGACGGCCAGCGCGGCCAGCAATCCCGCGCCGACCTCCCGGCGCGAGCCTCCGGCCGACGTCGCCGAGACCAGCCGCTGCGCCGGGGGCTCGGTGTCGAGCAGGCCCCGGGCGGCCCAGGCGAAGACGACGATCAGCAATCCCGCGGAGTCGGCGTAGGAGGCCAGTTCCTTGCCCGGGGGGACCGTCGAGGAGTAGAAGATCACCATCATGACGAACAGGCCGATCGCGGGCTGCAGCAGCCGGTGGGACCGGGCGTAGGCGGCCAGCTTGAACCGGACGAGGGCGATCATCGACGTCCCCCTGCCGCCGGACCTCCGCCGCAGGGCCGGATGATGGGGACGATCACTCGGGGTCTCCTGCCGCCGGGCGTTCCGGGCCGGGTGTGACGGGTCATGCGGTCCGCCGGGTGAGGTAGCCGTCGGCGCGGAGTTTCTGCTCGACCTCGTCGGCCTCGTCCGCATCGACGATCACTTCGATGACCGCGTGCCGCTCCCGCTCGCCGTCGTCTTCGGCGTCCGGCTTCGGCGCCCGATCGCCGTTGCGTCCGATGACCGGGTACGCCGCCCTCCCGGCCTCGGCGCCGGCTCGCGGTGGCCGTTCTCCGTCCAGGGCGGCGACTGCGGCGTCCGCGACCAGCCAGCGCCGCGCGCCGGGGAAGCCCCGCAACTGGTTCTGGTGGTCGCTGACCACGACCGCGCCCCCGCCGGAGGCGACCTCCTCGATGATCTCCGGGAGCTCCGCGCGGGTCTGCTCGTCGAGCCCGGCGAAGGGTTCGTCGAGGATCAGCAGGCCGGGCGGGGCCAGCAGCGCCTGGATCAGCCCGACCTTCTGCGCGCTGCCCTTGGACAGGTCGCCGAGCGGCAGGCCGAGCAGGCGGGCGGCGCCCAGCCGCTCGGCCAGAGCCGTACCGGCCGCGGGGGAGACCCGACGGGCACGGGCCATGTGGGCCAGGTAGGCCGCGACGGTGAAGGGCTGGTCCACCGGGAACACCTCGGGGGCGTAACCGACCACCGGAGGCCGGCCGGCGACGGAGCCCCGGGAGGGACGGACGATCCCGGCCAGGAGCCGCAGGAGCGTCGACTTGCCCGCTCCGTTGCGGCCGGTGACCTCCACGACGGATCCGGCGTGCAGGTCGAGGTCGACGTTCCGCAGGACCCAGGGACCTCGGCGGGAGTACCGGAAGGACACACCGGAGAGCTGCATAGGCCCGTCACCCTACCGTGAACACTCGCTTTCCCGATCGAGTCCCCTCAGAATGGTGGGTCTGACGTGAATAGGACGGAAAGGATGCGGGGTTGAACCGCTTTCCACGGGTGCTGGGCGTGCGCTCCGGTTATGACCCGGACCAGGTGGATGCGCTGATCCGCCGGATCGAGGGCACGCTCGGCAGGGGGGCGCCGGTCGGTGAGCCGATCACCGCCGACGAGATCCGTGACGCCCGTTTCCGCACGAAGCTGGGCGGTTACAACGAGACCGCGGTGGACTTCGCGCTGGAGGCCTTCATCGTGGCGGTCGAGACCCGGGCGGCCCAGCAGGCCGGCGCCGCGAGGCCCCCCGCCGCGGAGTCCTTCGCGGGGATCTCCACGGGGGCCTCCGCGGTCGCTCCCGCCGCGGAGCCCCGAGCCGGCGGCCCCTGGACGGGCGAGGTCCGGGTGAGCGGGGCACAGGCGGCAGAGGTCCCCGAGCCGCAGGTCCCCCATGAGCGGACCGCCGGGACCCCCGCCGGGCCGCAGACGGGTGAGGTCCGGGCCGGCGGGGCCGGTACGGCTCACGCGCGGACCGACGGGCCCGCGGATGCCGGAGAGCGGGAGGACGGGTCTCCTGCGGACACGGCCCGCACCGACGAGATATGGGTGGCCGGAACGCGCGACGGCGAGGCCCCGGCCGCCGGGGCCCGCGCCGCCGGGCCGGGAGAGGCCGAGGCCGGAGCCCCCGGGTTCCGGGAGGCCGAGACGCGTCCCTCCCCGATCGGTTCTCCCGAGATCCGGGATTCCGCGGCCCCGGCCGCCGAGTCCGGGCGTCCCCGGGATCTGTGGCCGAAGCCTCCGCTCCCGGCGAGCCTGGCGGTCGCCGGACGCGAGGAGCAGGCGGTCAGGGTCGAGCGGGTCGCCTTCCGGCCCGGACGGCTGGGCATGGGCTACGACGAGGGTGAGGTGGACGTCTTCCTCGACCGGCTCGTGGCGACCCTGCGGGGGACCACCGAGCAGCCGCTCACCCCGCACGACGTGCGGGAGGCGAAGTTCGGCACGGTGGTGTTCAGGACGGGCTACTCCGTCAGCCAGGTCGACGGGTTCCTCGCCGAGATGGCCGAGGTCCTGGAGCGCTACACCACCGGGTGAGGCCGCCGGTCCGGCGGTCTCGGGAAGCTCAGCGGGTGCCCCACGAGTAGGTCTGCTTGTGGAGCTTGAGATAGACGAAGGTCTCCGTGGCGCGCACGGTGGGGATCGCCCGGATCTTGCCGAGGATCTCCAGCAGGTGCTGGTCGCTCTCGCAGACCACCTCGACCATGATGTCGAGGGAGCCGGCGGTCAGCACGACGTAGTCGATCTCCTCGATGGCCGACAGCTCGTCGGCCACCATCTCCAGGTCGCCCTCGCACTTGATGCCGATCATGGCCTGGCGGGAGAACCCGAGGGTCAGCGGATCGGTGACCGCGACGATCTGCATCACCCCCGCGTCCAGCAGGCGCTGGACGCGCTGGCGGACCGCCGCCTCGGACAGGCCCACCGCCTTGCCGATCGCCGCGTACGGCTTGCGCCCGTCGCCCTGCAGCTCTTCGATGATCCTCTTGGAGATCTCGTCGAGCACGACGGTGCCGGCTTTGGCGTCGTTCTCGCGGCGTACCTTGGGTGGCGTCGTCATCCGCGCTCCCTGGCGTCATGTTTCGGGGAGATGGCTGTCATGTTGCATCTACGGTGCGACATGTTGTCAGTTTTGACCGTCATGTCAAGCGATTCCGTAGCAATTTGGTATCTTCACAACGAAATCCCTTGTCGCGAGGCTCTTGCTCTGTAAGAGTCGCGACAACTCAGCCCCCATGTCCTAGGAGGTCGACGGTGACCACCCCGGTTGAGAACCCTGAGCTCACCCGTCTTCGCAACTACGTCAACGGTGAGCTGGTGGAGGCTGCCAGCGGCCGGTTCTCCGACATCATCGACCCGTGCACCGGAGAGGCGTATCTCCGGGCGCCGATCTCCGGCGCGGAGGACGTGGATGCAGCCTACGCCGCCGCGGCCGCCGCGTTCGAGTCCTGGAGCCAGACCACTCCGGGCGAGCGCGCCAACCTGCTGCTGAAGGTCGCCGACGCGATCGAGGCGCGTGCCGACGAGCTGAACGAGGCCGAGTGCCGCAACACCGGCAAGCCCCGGGCCCGGATGGCCGAGGACGAGACGCCGGTCGCCGCCGACCACTTCCGCTTCTTCGCCGGCGCCGCCCGCACGCTGGAGGGGCCGACCTCGGGCGAGTTCCTCGCCGACCACACCTCCGTCATCCGGCACGAGCCGATCGGCGTCGTGGGCCAGGTCACCCCCTGGAACTACCCGATGATGATGGCCGTCTGGAAGATCGCTCCCGCGCTCGCCGCTGGCAACACCGTCGTGCTCAAGCCGTCCGACACCACTCCGGTCTCCACGGTCAAGCTGGCCGAGATCATGGGTGAGATCCTGCCGAAGGGCGTCTTCAACGTCGTCGTCGGCGATCGCGAGACCGGCGCCCTCGTCGTCGGCCACCCGACCGCGCAGATGGTCGCGATCACCGGCTCGGTCGGTGCGGGCATGGCGGTGGCCAAGACCGCGGCCGACGACCTCAAGCGGGTCCACCTGGAGCTCGGAGGCAAGGCCCCGGTCGTCGTCTTCGACGACGTCAAGGACCTCAGGGCCGCCGCGGAGGCCATCGCCACCGCGGGCCTGTACAACGCGGGTCAGGACTGCACCGCCGCCTGCCGCGTGCTGGTCCACGAGGACGTCCACGACGAGTTCACCGCCGCGCTCGTCGAGGCCGCCGCGAACACCAGGACCGGCGACCTGTCGGACGAGGAGGCCCTGTACGGCCCGCTCAACAACGCCGCCCAGCTGGAGCGCGTCGCGGCGTTCTTCGACCGCGTCCCCGGCCACGCCAAGGTCCTGACCGGCGGCCACCGCATCGGCGACACGGGCTACTTCTTCGCCCCCACCGTCGTGGACGGCCTCCAGCAGGACGACGAGATGGTGCAGAACGAGGTCTTCGGCCCGGTCATCACCGTCCAGACCTTCTCCGACGAGGCCGACGCGGTCGCCAAGGCCAACGGCGTCAAGTACGGCCTGTCGGGCTCGGTGTGGACCTCCGACCACGGCCGGGCGATGCGGATGTCGAAGAAGCTGGACTTCGGCGTCGTGTGGGTCAACACCCACATCCCGTTCGTTTCCGAGATGCCGCACGGGGGCTTCAAGCACTCCGGTTACGGTAAGGACCTGTCGGTCTTCGGTCTGCATGACTACCTGCGTGTCAAGCACGTAATGCACTACATCGGCGAATAGCCGCGAACAGAGGGATAAGCCTGGTATGACCAAAACCCAGGCGGGCGCGGAGGGGGCCACGGCCCCCTCCGCCGCACCCCAGGTGCCCGCCATCGAGCTCGACGGAGTCGTCAAGGAGTACCTCGCCCACGGTGAGGTCGTCCAGGCGGTCAAGGGAGTCACCCTGTCGATCGCCGAGGGCGAGTTCTTCTCGCTCCTCGGCCCCTCCGGCTGTGGCAAGACCACCACCATGCGCATGATCGCCGGGTTCGAGGATCCGTCGCGCGGCGCGGTGCGCCTGCGCGGCCAGGACGTGACCGACGTCCCCCCGAACAAGCGCGACGTGAACATGGTGTTCCAGTCCTACGCGCTGTTCCCGCACATGAACGTATGGGAGAACGTCGCCTTCGGCCTGCGGCGCCGGAAGGTCGCCGAGGCCGACATCAAGCGGCGCGTCGGGGAGATGCTGGAGATCGTCGACCTCACCGGGCGTGAGAAACGCCGCCCCCGGGAGATGTCCGGCGGCCAGCAGCAGCGGGTCGCGCTGGCCCGGGCCCTGGTCAACCGGCCCCGCGCGCTCCTGCTGGACGAGCCGCTGGGCGCGCTGGACCTCAAGCTCCGCCAGGCCATGCAGATCGAGCTCAAGCGCATCCAGCGCGAGGTCGGCATCACGTTCGTGTACGTCACGCACGACCAGAGCGAGGCGCTCACCATGAGCGACCGCATCGCCGTCATGAACAACGGCCTGATCGAGCAGCTCGCGCCGCCGCGCGAGATCTACGAGCGGCCGGCGACCACGTTCGTCGCCGGGTTCATCGGCACCTCCAACCTGCTCACCGGCGAGGTCGAGCGGGTCGCCGACGGCCACGCCGTACTGAAGGCGGGCGAGGACGGCCGAGTCCTGGTGGCGGGCGGTGCGCACCGGGCGGGGGACCCGGTCGCGATCACCGTCCGTCCCGAGAAGATCATGATTTCCACCGAGGAGCCTGCGGGGGAGGTAAGCGCGGTGCGCGGCACCGTCTCCGAGGTGGTCTACCTGGGCACCTACAACAGCTACGTGGTCGGTCTGCCCGGCGGCGCCGAGGTAACCGTCTTCCAGCAGAACGCCCACGACAGCAGCAGTACCGCCGAGCGCGGTGACTCGGTGTGGTTGTCCTGGCAGCCGCAGCACTCCTACGCGATTGGAAGTTGACCTCCCCCGATGAACACCCCGCACAACTCCCCCTTCATCGACCCCGCGTTCCTGCGCGGGATGACGCGCAGCCGTGCCGCCAGCCGCCGTGACGTGTTCCGGCTCGCCGGGCTCACCGCGGCAGGGCTCGCCCTGAGCGCCTGCGGCGTCCAGGGCCAGAAGAAGGCCGCTCCCAAGCCGTCGGAGGTCGCCGGCTTCTGGTCGGGCAAGCAGAAGAACGGCAAGGTCGTCTTCGCCAACTGGCCGGAGTACATGCCCGAGGACCGGGGCCCGCTGAAGAAGTTCCAGCAGGAGACCGGCATCGCGTTCGAGTACCTCGAGGTCATCGAGGAGAACGCCTCGTTCTTCGGAAAGTCCGAGCCGCAGCTGCGGGCCGGGCAGCCGCTGGGTTACGACATCGTCGTGATGACCAACGGCATGCAGTTCGCCCGCATGCAGGCGCTGGGCTACCTGGTCGCGCTGGACCACAAGCAACTGCCGAACTTCGCCGCCAACGCCGCGCCGAAGTACAAGAACCCGGCCTACGACCCGAACAACACCTACTCCATCCCCTACACCTCCGGGCTGACCGGCATCGCGTACAACACCAAGTACGTCAAGGAGCCGATCACCAGCATCCAGGCGCTGTTCGACCCCAAGTACAAGGGCAAGGTCGGCATGATGGCCGACTCCCAGGAGATCGCCAACTTCGGCCTGTTCGCGCTCGGCATCGAGCCGGAGAAGGCCACCAAGGCCGACTGGGAGAAGGCCGCCGCGAAGCTCAAGGAGCAGCGCGACGGCGGCATCGTCCGCAAGTACTACGACCAGGACTACATCGACGCGGTGTCCAAGGGCGACGTGTGGCTGACCATGGGCTGGTCGGGTGACGTCTTCCAGCGTCAGCTCGCCGGGGAACCGGTCGCGTTCGTGGTGCCCGAGGAGGGCGGCACCATCTGGACCGACAACATGATGATCCCCAAGGGCGCGGCCAACCCGGTCGACGCGCTCATGCTGATGGACTTCCTCTACAGGTCCGAGGTCGCCGCCGAGCTGACGGAGTACATCCAGTACGTCACGCCGGTGCCCGCGGTGAAGGACCTCCTGACGGCCAAGGCCGCGGGGCTCAAGGGCGAGGACAAGAAGGCCCTCGAGGCGATGGTCGAGAGCCCGCTGGTCTTCCCGTCCGAGGCCGACTACACCAAGCTGCACGGTTACGTCTCGCCCGCCCAGCCCGCCGACCAGGAGGCCTTCCAGGGCATGTTCCAGGCCGTCACCCAGGGCTAGGGGATGAGAAGAGCCAAAGCGGCCGTCGCGCCGTACCTGCTGGCCCTGCCGGCCTGGATCTGGTTCGCGATCTTCTTCGTGGTCCCGATCGCCGCCATGGCCTCGGTCTCGCTGACGACCGGCAACATTCTCGAGGGCTTCCAGCAGACCCTCAGCTTCTCCAACTACGCCGACGCCGTCGGGCAGTACCACGTGCAGCTGATCAGGTCGCTGATCTACGGCGGAACCGCCACAGTGATCATGCTGCTGCTGGCCTACCCGGTGGCCTACTGGATCGCCTTCAAGGGCGGCAGGCGCAAGTCGATGTACCTGTTCCTGCTGCTGCTGCCGTTCTTCGTGTCGTTCGTGCTGCGCACGATCTCCTGGGGCTTCCTGCTGGCCGACGACGGCATCCTGTTCGGGCCGCTGAAGTCGGCGGGACTGCTGCCCGGGGACTTCCACGTGCTGGCCACGGACGTGGCGGTGATCGGCGGACTGACCTACAACTTCCTGCCGTTCATGGTCCTGCCGATCTACGTGGCGCTGGGGCGGGTGGACCCGCGGGTGATCGAGGCCGCCTACGACCTGTACGCCTCGCGGTGGGCGGCCTTCCGCAAGGTGGTGCTGCCGCTGTCGCTGCCGGGTGTCTTCGCGGGCGTGCTGATGACCTTCGTGCCGGCCACGGCCGACCCGGTCAACGCCCGGGTGCTCGGCGGCACCGGCAACACGATGATCGGCAACATCATCCAGACCGAGTACATGACCAACAACGACTACCCGACCGCGTCGGCCCTGTCGTTCACGCTGATGGCGGTGCTGCTGGTGGGCATCTTCGCCTACGCCCGGTCGCTCGGCACCGAGAACGTGCTGGAGGCGGCAGCCCGATGAGAGGCAAGTTCGGCGACAGGCTCCTGCACGGCTACACCTGGTTGATCATCGCGTGGCTCACCGCGCCGATCGCCGTGATGATCATCTTTGGCTTCAACGACAAGAAGAGCAAGTCCAACACCTCGTGGCAGGGCTTCACGTTCCGCTGGTACCGGGAGCTGTTCGCGGACAGCTCCCTCACCGAGGCGCTGGTCAACTCCCTGCAGGTCGCGGTGGTCAGCACCGTGCTGACCACCGTGATCGGCACCGCCCTGGGCCTGGCTCTGGGACGCCACCGCTTCCGCGGCCAGGGGACGAGCAACTTCCTGGTCTTCGCGGCGATCTCGACACCCGAGCTGGTCATGGGAGCCTCGCTGCTGTCCCTGTTCGTCTCGGGGAACACCCCGCGGGGTGTGGTCACCATCACCGTCGCGCACGTGCTGTTCTCGCTGTCCTTCGTGGTGGTGACGGTGCGCGCCCGGGTGGTGGGGCTCGACCCCTCGATGGAGGAGGCGGCCAGGGACCTGGGGGCGGGCACGTGGACCACGTTCCGACTGGTCACCCTTCCGGCGATCATGCCGGGAGTGCTCGCCGGAGCCATGCTGGCCTTCGCGCTGTCCATCGACGACTACGTCGTGACGAGCTTTGTCAACGGCTCGACGCTGACGTTCCCGCTGTGGATAATGGGCGCGGTCAAGGTGGGTATTCCGCCGCAGGTCAACGTGATGGGCACGCTCATCTTCGGCATCGGTGTCGCCATCGCGATCGCCAACGCGATCGCGAGCCGGCGCCGTACCTGAGACCCCGGACGCCCCGCGCCGCACGGCGCGGGGCGTCGGCGTACCAACCGCGACAAGGAACAGGGAGGCGAGATCGGAATCAGGCGGGGGGAACCCGCGCCCGATCAACTGACTGATCGAGCAATCAATTAATGGAGATGTTCAACACTCACGTTGGGAAGTGAGATTGTGGATCCGCTGAAGGCACTGACTGATGCGGAGCGCAAGCCGTACTGGCTCGACAGTCCGGCGAAACCGGAGCCGCAGGCGCGGCTTTTCGGAAACACCACGGCCGACCTCGCGGTGGTCGGCGGCGGCTTCTCGGGGCTGTGGACGGCCCTGATGGCCAAGGAACGCGATCCGTCGCTCGATGTGATCCTGCTCGAAGGGCGCAGGATCGGCTGGGCGGCCTCCGGCCGCAACGGGGGGTTCGCGATGGCGACCCTCACCCACGGCATCGCCAACGGGCTGGAACGCTGGCCCGAGGAGATCTCGGTCCTGGAGCACATGGGTCTGCGGAACCTCGACGAGATCGGCGAGACCGTCGCCCGCTACGGCATCGACTGCGGGTACGAGCGCACCGGGGAACTGCACGTCGCGACCGCGCCGTGGCAGCTCGACGAGATGCACGAGAGCGCACAGGTCGCCCGCGAGCTGGGTGTGCGGTTCGACGTGATGGACGCCGATCAGGTACGGGCGGAGGTGAACTCGCCCACCTACGTCGGAGGGATGTGGGAGCGTGACGGCTGCGCCATGCTCGACCCCGCCCGGCTGGCGTGGGGCCTGAGGCGCGCCTGCCTGGAGGCGGGCGTGCGCATCTACGAGCGCACGCCGGTCCGTTCCATCAAGGACGACTTCGCGGGCATGGAGCTGATCACCCCCTACGGCACCGTGAAGGCGGCCAGGGTCGCCCTCGGCACCGGCGTGTTCCAGCCGCTGCTGCGGAGGTTGAAGCACTTCCTCGTGCCCGTCTACGACTACGCGCTGATGACCGAGCCGCTGTCGGCGGAGCAGCTGGCCTCGGTCGGCTGGCGCAACCGGCAGGGGGTCGGCGACTCGGCCAACCAGTTCCACTACTACCGGCTGACCGCCGACAACCGCATCCTGTGGGGAGGCTACGACGCGGTCTACTACAACGGTGGAAAGATCAAACCGGAGTACGAGCAGCGTGACGAGACCTTCGTCAAGCTGGCCGAGCACTTCTTCGCCACTTTCCCCCAGCTGTCCGGTCTGCGCTTCACCCACAGGTGGGGCGGGATCATCGACACCTGCAGCCGCTTCAGTGCCTTCTACGGCACGTCGCACGGCGGGCGCCTGGCCTACGCCGTCGGTTACACCGGCATGGGCGTCGGGGCGACCCGCTTCGGGGCCAACGTCATGCTCGACCTGCTGAGCGGGGAGCGGACCGAACGGACCGAGCTGCGGATGGTGAAGGAGAAGCCGATCCCCTTCCCGCCGGAGCCGGTCCGATCCGCCGGGATCCAGATGACGCGCTGGTCGATCGCCCGGGCCGATCTCAACCAGGGCCGCCGCAACCTCTGGCTGCGCACCCTGGACCGGATGGGTCTCGGGTTCGACTCCTAGGAAGGCCCTCCGGGAGGGCTCCGTACGGCCCGCGTCCGTCCACAGGGCTGCCCGGATGCCCGTCGCCGTCCACAGGCGCGGGTGTCCCGGCTCGCTTCGGGGACGCGGGCCGTACAGACTGGGAGGCATGATCGAGACGGTTGAGTTCACCGCCGACGGGGTCGCGCTCGTCGGCGACCTGCGCGTGCCCGAAGGACCGGGGCCGCACCCGGCACTGGTCCTCACCGGGCCGTTCACCGGCACCCGCGACCAGGTGACCGGCGTGTACGGCGCGCGGCTGGCCGAGGCCGGATACGCGACGCTGGCGTTCGACCACCGCAACTGGGGCGAGTCCGGCGGGCAGCCGCGCCGGCACGAGGATCCGCAGGGCAAGCTGCACGACCTGCGGGCCGCGGTCTCGCTGCTGCGCGCCCGGCCCGAGGTGGACGGCGACCGGATCGGTGCGATCGGCATCTGCCTCGGCGGGGGCTACGCCCTGCGGTTCGCCGCGTTCGACCCCCGGGTGAAGGTCTTCGCCGGGATCGCCGGGGCCTACAACAACCCCTACGCCATGCGCGCCGGGATGTCCCCGGCCGGTTACCAGGGGGCGCTGGCCTCCTTCACCGAGGTCCTGGAGCGGCAGGACCTCGGCGGCCCGGTCGAATACATGCCGGTCGTCGCGGAGGAGGGGGAGGCGGCGATGCCGGGCGACGAGCCGTTCGCCTACTACGGCACCTCCCGGAGCGCCTCGCCGCACTGGCGCAACGAGGTCACCCGGGCCTCCCTGCGCGAGCTGGTCACGGTGGACAACATGACCGGCGCCGACTTCCTGTCCCCCAAGCCGGGGCTGATCGTGCACGGCGTCGTCGACCGTTTCTGCTCCCCGGAGGGCGCCGAGGAGGCCTACAAGCGCATGGACGAGCCCAAGAGGCTCGTCTGGCTGGACGCCCGGCTGCACATCGACCTCTACGACGCCGAGCCGTATGTCACCCAGGCCGTCGAGGCCGTCACCGTCTTCCTCGGCGAGCACCTCTGACCTGCCGTCGTCTCCGGGCCGCTCCACCGCCTTGACGGGGGCGCCCCGGGGCGGGGACCGACCGAAGGCGGAAGCCGTACATCCATCGATGTACGGCCCGTCTGGGTCCGTGCGACGATGTCCCGCGCCGATCCCGGGGCGATCGTGGGAACGTGACGAATCAACGCATCGACGTGCTGGACGTGCTCAGGGGCGTCGCGATCCTGGGCACGCTGGGCACGAACATCTGGATCTTCACCGATCCCGGTGGCCCGGCGGGAGTCCTGGGCGCGCTGGCCCAGCCCGGCGCCGTGGAGACCTTCTTGCGGTTCTTGACCAACGGCAAGTTCCTGGCCCTGCTCACGCTGTTGTTCGGGGCCGGCCTGGAGCTGCAGTACCGCTCGGCGCAGCGGCGCGGCACGCCCTGGCCGGGCTGGTACCTGTGGCGGGCGGCCCTGCTGTTCGCCGAAGGGGTGATCCACTACTTCCTGATCTTCGAGTTCGACGTGCTGATGGGCTACGCGATCACCTCGATGATCGTGGCCTACCTGATCGGCCGGAGCGACCGTGCCGTCCGGGCCTGGATGGTCGGCGTGGGATCGGTGTTCGCGGTGGTGGTCGGCCTGCTCACCGCCGCCCTGCTCGCGGCGGAGGACACGGCGGCCGGGCAGGCCGCCCAGGAGAGCACGCTGTTCTCCCGGGGGAGCTACGCCGATCAGGTTCTCACCCGGGTGGAGTTGTTCGGCTTCTACCGGCTGGAGGCGGTGTTCATCGTCCCGATGGGCATCGTGCTGTTCCTGCTCGGCTCGCGGCTGATGCGGGCCGGGGTGTTCGAGGGCTCCGAGCGGGGAGGCACGCTCCGCCGCAGGCTGATGATCGCCGGGCTCGGCGCGGGGGTCCCGTTGAACCTGCTGACCTCCTTCGCCGGAGAGGGCTGGTTCCTGGTGGACCGCTACCTGCTGCCTCCGGTGGTGGCGCTGGGCCTGCTCGGCCTGGTCGTCACTGTCGCCCACCGGATGACCGGCGCCCCCGGCCCGCTGCGGCGGGGCCTGACCGATGTCGGCCGGACCGCGCTGAGCTGCTATGTCTTCCAGAACCTGGCGGGAGCCGTGCTCTGCTACGGCTGGGGTCTCGGACTGGCCGAGCGCCTGGACGGCCTGCGGCCGTGGTGGGTGCCGGTCGCCTGGGCGGGCATCTGCCTGCTGTTCATGACGCTGGCCTCGCTCTGGCTGCGGCGCTTCGACCGGGGCCCGCTGGAGCTGCTCTGGCAGTGGGCCTACCAGGCGCCCCAGCGCGGCGGGGACACCGAGCGCTCCGAGGACGAGCAGGGACGGCCCTCGCCCATCCGGTAGCGCCGGACCGGGGCCGCGCGGGAAAGGGCGCGGACCGACGGTCCGCGCCCTTCCGCCCTGCCCGGAGAACCCTGCTGTGAGGGGGAGGTCTCAGCAGCTCAGGTTGGAGCCCGGGGTGGTGCCCAGGATCTGGGTGAACTTCTGGTAGGAGGCGATCCGGCTCTGCACCTGGGCGGGGTTGCCGCCGTTGCACTCCAGCGCGCCGTTGATGCTGCGGATCGTCTCGCCGAAGCCGCGGCCGTTGACCATGGCGTCGTGCGGGGTCATCGTGCCCGGACCCTTCTGGGTGTTCCAGTACCACAGGGCGGTCTTCCAGGCCACCGCCGCGTCGGTCTGCACCAGGTTGGGGTTGGCCAGCAGGTTGATGCCGAGGGCGTCGCCGGCCGCCTTGTAGTTGAAGTTCCAGCTCAGCTGGATCGGGCCGCGACCGTAGTAGGCGGCCTGGCCGGCCGGGCAGCCGTAGGGCTGGTTCCGGTCGCAGTAGTGCGGATAGTTGGCGGTGTTCTGCTCCACCACGTGGACCAGGCCGCCGGTCTCGTGGTTGACGTTGGCGAGGAAGGCGGCGGCCTCCTGCCTGCGGGTGGTGTCGGTGCCGGTCTTGGCGAAGCCGGGGTAGGCGCTCAGCGCCGCGGTCAGCCCCCGGTAGGTGTAGAAGGGGTTCCGGTTCGGGAACATCTGGTTGAACTGCGCCTCGCTGACCACGAAGCCCGACGGGGCCGGGGGTCCGCTCGGCGTGGGGGCGGGGGTGGGCGTGGAGGTGCCGCTGCAGGTGTACGGCTCCCAGTACCAGGTGCTGATGACCGGGTCGTAACCGGGGTTGTCGTGCTCGGCCCGGTAGTACCTGCCGTCGGTATAACGGACGACGTCGCCCGTCTTGTAGGTCTTGCCGGCCGCCCAGTTCGGGTGGTTGCAGCCCGGGGCGGACGTCGGGCCCGGCGCCGGGGCGGTCGCGCCGCCGCAGGCGCCCTTGTCCGCCCAGACGCCGGAGGTGGTCGCGCCGGGGGTCTCGTTCTGGGTCCACCACTTGGCCGACCAGTTGCGACCCTTGTAGGAGACGGTCGCGCCGCCGGTGTACACCTTCGCGGAGCTCCACGCCGTCGCGCAGTCCGCCGCGGAGGCGGGGGACGCCGGCATGACGACCATGAGCGCGCCCGCGGCCGCCACACCCGCGAGAGACGCCAGGATGCGCTGTCTCGACACTCGATCACTCCTCTGTGCGGCACGACCGGCCGTGGATGGGAACTCCGTACGGCCGGAAATGCTGGCAGAGCAGGGCTTAACGGCGCCTTAAGTGATCCTTTGGCGCTCCATATCCCTCGGCGCGGGCGGGGCCGCGGCGACCGTGCCGGAGGCGCCGTCCACGGTGACCTCCTGGCCGGTGACGACGTGCTCGGTCGCCCGGGCGACGCCGACGACCGCCGGGATGCCGTACTCGCGGGCGACCACCGCGCCGTGGGAGTTGGCCCCGCCCATCTCCATGACCAGGCCGCCGGCGGTCAGGAACAGGGGGGTCCAGCCGGGGTCGGTGGACGGGCAGACCAGGATCTCTCCGGGTTCGAGACGCGCCCCGGCGGGGTCGAGCACCACCCGGGCGCGGCCGGTCACCGTACCGGCCGAGGCAGGGGTGCCGGTCAGCACGCCGTCCGCCGCGCGGTCCGCCGAGGAGGAGGCGGAGACCGCCTCCGGCTCGGTGCCGTCCGACAGGATGACGCGCGGTACGTGCCTGCGACGCCACTCGCGGGCGGCCTCCTGGCGCCGTTCGGCGACGAGCGCGCGCGGCACGGCCGGGGAAGAGGCGGCCGGGGAAGGGGTGGCCTCGTCCGGGGCGGACCCGGCGGCCAGCGCGGCGCGCACCTCCTTCAGCGTGAGGAAGAAGACGTCGTCGGGGGAGTCGAGGACGCCCCTGGCCGTCAGCTCCGCGCCGACGGCGCGCAGTTCGGACCTCATGGCGCTGAACGTCGTCACCATGAGGAACTTGGGCAGCTCGCGCAGGCCCGCCAGGGCGCGGACCCGGCCGAGGGCGAAGCGGACCGCCCGCCCGCGCAGGCCGCCCGCGCGGGCCGACAGCGTCTTGATCATGAGGGCCGCCTCGGCGGCGCCCCTGGCGAACGCCGCGTCCGGGGCCAGCGCCGGGTCGTCCAGGCGCAGGTAGTTGGCGAGCACCCCGATGATGTGCGACGGGTCCTCCGACCAGCGGGGCACCCCGAGGTCGATCTCGGCGACCGCGCGCACGCCGTACCGTCGCAGGAACTCCCGCAGGCCGCCGTCCACGACGGCGGGCAGCGAACCCGCGTGGAAGCGGGCGGCGAGCTCGGCGGCGGGAGTGGTCAGCAGCAGGGAGGCCGCCTGCTCGTCCTTGCGGATCCGGGCGGCCAGGCGCCACAGGGCCAGGTCCATCTCGGTGGTCACGTTGTGCGGAAGGCCGCGCAGGACCGTGTAGAGCTCGCCCGGCCGGGCCCGGTCGCCCAGCAGGCGGTGGGCCAGGCCGAACATGGAGAGTCCGGCCATCGCGCTCGGCAGGATCGCCGGGATCAGCGGGAAGGCCTCGGCGGCCAGGGCGCGCTCGACGCGGCCGAGCCGTTCGAGCGGGGTGGCGTCCTGCGGGAAGTCGAGCCGGGTCCGCAGCGCCGCCTCCACCCGGGCCGCGCTCCGGTGCGCGGCGGCCGGGCTCAGCAGGGCCCGGGCGAGGCGCGCGGGTATGCGGTAGCGGGCCGCGATCCGCAGGGCCCGGCGCAGCGCGGGCCGGATGGAGCGCTGGGTCACGCCGAACCGGGGGTCGCGGGCCAGCTCGCGCAGGATCACGGCCGACCTGGCCTCCATCATGTCCAGCAGCCGGGGGACGATCTCCCGGCCCGCCCGGCTGCGCATGACCTCGGTGAAGTCGAAGAACAGCCGCCCGCCTCCCACGGCGAACCGGGGTGCCCCCTCCAGCGGGTCGGCCACCGGGACGCCGAACACCTCGGCGCCGGCCGACGAGAGCAGCCGGAAGATCTGCTGGCCCATCGGGGTGAAGGGCTGGAAGACCCCCTGGCCGACGCTGATGGAGAAGTAGATCCGGATGTCGGCGGGCGGGGGGTCGGCGGGGGAGTGCCGGGGGATCGGGAAGAGGGTGGTGATCGGGCGCGACTGGGTGAGCCAGAGGGTTCCATCGGGGGCGAGGGCCCACTCGGTGTCCTGCGGCGCCCCGTAGTGGTCCTCGACCCGTCCGCCCAGCGCGGCCAGAGCCCTGACCTGATCGTCGGTGAGGCAGGCGGCCTCCGGCGTGATCTCCGCGGTGACGTCTCGTGCGGTCTCGACGTGCTCGACCCCGCCGCCCGGCAGGGGCCGTACGGCCAGCCGCTTGTCGCCCAGCCTGCGGTCGGTGACCCGTCCGGTCGCGATGTCCACCGTGAACCGGTCGGGGTTGACCGCACCCGAGACGACGGCCTCGCCGAGGCCGGGACTGGCGTCGATCACCGCCTCGCGCCGCCGCCCGGTGACCGGGTTGGCGGTGAACATCACTCCGGCGACCTCGGCCTCGACCATCTCCTGGATCACCACGGCCAGCCGTACGGAACGGTGGCCGATGCCGTTGGCCGCGCGATAGGCAACGGCCCGGTCGGTCCAGAGCGAGGCCCAGCAGCGCCGGACCGCGTCCAGCACGGCGTCGGGGCCGATGACGTGGAGGTAGGTGTCCTGTTGCCCGGCGAAGCTGGCGTGCGGCAGGTCCTCGGCGGTGGCGGAGGAACGGACCGCCACCGGGCCGTGCGCGCTGTGCCGTACGGCCTCGGCGATGTCGTCCGGGACCGGCGCGGCGAGCACGATCTTGCGGGCGGTCGCGGCCAGCTCGCGCAGCGCCTCGGTGTCGTCGGCGGGGGTCACGTCCAGGGAGTCGAACACCGCCTCCAGCGATCCGGAGCGTTCGGTGATCCGGCGGTAGGCCTCGGTGGTGAGGCACACGCCGGGCGGGACCGGGAATCCGGCCGCCGTGAGCACGCCGAGGTTGGCGGCCTTGCCTCCGACGAGCGGCAGGGAACCCGCCGCGATCTCGTCGAATTTCAGGATCAGTGGAGCGTCCATGATGTGCCTCCCTGAATCTCACGATAGGTCCGCACGAGCGTTAAATCAACAAGTGATGAAATACGGTCGCCCCGGTACCGTCCCGACCGGAGGAGGCCCCGCAGCGTCGCCGATCGCACCTGGTCCTGCCCGGGCGGATGCCGCCCCTCCTCGGGATCGCCGTCCGGTCAGGGGGCGGGCTGGAGCCGTACGCAGCACAGGCCGGGAGCCGGGGCGAGGCGCGCGGTCATCCCGGTGGAGGCCAGGCCCTCCAGCATCCCGTCGAGCAGGCAGAGGTTCATCCCGCACACGAGCTCGGTGTGCGCCTGCGCGAGGAGATGGAACGGGCAGTTGCGCAGGACGACGTCGCCGTCCTCGACGTGGGGCTCGTAGCCGTGGGCTTCGAGGGCGCCCAGTACGGCGGCTCCGGCGTCCTCGGATCCTGCGTCCACGGCGTCCGCGTCCGGCGTGCCGGCCTGGCCCGGGGCGGAGCGTGCCGCCTGTCCGATCTCGCGGCCCAGCCGGCGGGCGCGCCGCTCCAGCGCGGCGCGCGGCGAGTCCCCCGAGCGCTCGGCCTCGGCGAGGGCGTCGGCCAGGAGCAGCCCGGCCAGGTCGTAGTGCCGCTCCGGCAGGGAGACGGCGACGTCGCAGGCCGAGCGGCGGTACAGCTTGGCCGGGCGGCCGGCGCCGGGCCCGGTGCGGCCGGTGCGCCGCTCGAAGACCACGTCGAGCAGGCCCTGGCCGGCGAGGCGCTCAAGGTGGAAGGCGGCGGTCGTGCGGGGCAGGCCCAGTGCCTCGGCCACCTCGTCGCGGCTGCTCGGCTCCGGCCGCCCGGCGACGTGGTCGTAGACCTGGCGGCGGGTCGGCTCGTCGAGCGCGGCGACGGCGGCGATCCGGGTGGCCCGGTTCCTCTCGTGCCGATCCTCGGGCGGGTCCTCGTGCTCTTCCATACCGATCATTCTATAGCCAACTCCCATTGACGAAATGGGGGAGAGGGGCTAGCGTTCTAACTGAAGCGAAACCTGTTTTTAGAAGGAGAAGTGTCATGGCTTCCGACGTCTCGACCACCCGTTCCTCCGGCCGGGCAGCCCTGTCCGACCCCGCCTACCAGGCGTTCCTGCTGCTGCGCACGGTGTTCACCGCAGCGCCCGTCCTGTTCGGCCTCGACAAGTTCACCGGCCTGCTCACCGACTGGCCGGGCTACCTCGCCCCCTGGATCGACGGCATCGTCCCGGGCACCGCCCAGCAGGCGATGTACGGCGTCGGCGTCATCGAGATCGTCGCCGGGATCGCGGTCGCGGTGCTGCCGCGCTTCGGCGGCTGGCTGGTCGCCGGCTGGCTCGCCGGGATCATCCTCAACCTGCTGACCGGACCCGGCCTCTACGACGTCGCCCTGCGGGACGTCGGCCTCCTCGCCGCCGCGGTGGCCCTGGCCCTGCTGGCATCCCGATACGCCCCCGCCCGGCGTGCGGGCTCCTCATACTGAGCGGTATCGGCACCCGAGCCAGAAGGGGACTCCCATGGCCACCGAGCAGACCTTCGTCATCGTCGGAGCGGGCCTCACCGGGGCGAAAGCCGCGCAGACCCTGCGCGAGGAGGGCTTCACCGGCAGGATCGCGCTGATCGGCGCCGAGGCCGAGCGGCCCTACGAACGGCCGCCGCTCTCCAAGGGCTACCTTCTCGGCAAGGAGGAGAGAGCCAAGCTCTACGTCCACGACGAGGCCTGGTACGGCGAGCACGAGGTGGAGCCGATCCTCGGCACCCGGGTGACGGCCCTCGACCGAACCGCCCGGCAGGTCGAGCTCGACGGCGGACGGCGGCTCGGCTACGACCGGCTGCTACTGGCCACCGGTTCGTCCCCGCGCCGCCTCACCGTGCCCGGTTCGGATCTCGACGGCGTGCACTACCTGCGCACCGTCGGCGACTCCGAGCGGCTGCGCGAGGCGATCCGGGGCGGCGGCAGGGTGGTCGTCGTGGGGGCGGGGTGGATCGGGCTGGAGAGCGCCGCCGCCGCGCGGGAGTACGGCTGCGAGGTGACCGTCGTCGAGCCGCGGCCGATGCCGCTGGAGGCCTCCCTCGGCCCGGAGATGGGCGCCTTCTTCGCCGGGCTCCACCGGCGGCACGGCGTCGACGTACGGCTCGGCCGGAGTGTGACCGGCTTCCTGGGCGACGGGCGCGTCCGGGCGGTGACGGTGGACGACGGCGGTGAGATCCCCGCGGACGCGGTGGTCGTGGGCATAGGCGCGCGGCCGAACACCGAGCTCGCCGAGGGGGCGGGTCTGGCCGTGGAGAACGGCGTCCTCGTCGACGCGGCCCTGCGCACCGGCGACCCGCACGTCTACGCCGCCGGGGACGTGGCCCGCGCCCTCAACCCGCTGTACGGCGCCCGCATCCGCGTCGAGCACTGGGCCAACGCCCTCAACGGCGGGCCGGCCGCGGCCAGGTCCATGCTCGGCCAGGCGGTCGTCTACGACCGGGCACCGTACTTCTACACCGACCAGTACGAGGCCGGGATGGAGTTCTCCGGCTGGTTCGCCCCGGGCGGGTACGACGAGGTGATCGTCCGCGGAGACCCGGAGGCCCGTGACTTCCACGCCTTCTGGCTGGCCGGTGAGCGGGTCGTGGCGGGGATGCACGTCAACCGCTGGGATGAGGGCATCGCCCCGGTCCAGGACCTGATCCGCGCGGCCGTCCCCGTCGGCCGCGATCGCCTCGCCGACCCCTCGGTCCCCCTGACCGACCTGGCGAAGGGCTGAACGGAAGCGCGCTCGTCGCCCGGCTACGGTTCCATGGCCCGGGGCGGTGCTCCGCCGTACAGGGAGGACAGGGAATGCGCGGTCTGCGTGACGAGGTCGCGCAGCTCGGCGGGGGCGAGGACCTCCAGGTCCGTGCCGAACCGCAGGAACTCGCCCAGGGCGTGCGGCAGCGACTCGATGGGGACGGTGACCCGCGTCCAGCCGTCGCGGCCGTCGGGCTCGGCGGTGGCCTCGGCGGCGCGGAGCATGGCCGGGCGGGCCATGTCGGGCAGGCGCTCCATGCCGGACGGAGAGAGCCGGACGACCGCCTCGCCCCGGACGAGCCGGGCCGCGAACTCCTCCAGGCCGGCGCTCCAGTAGGCGGCCAGGTCGAAGCCGGCGGGCCGGTCGAAGCTCTCCGGCAGCATCCGCAGGCCGAGGATCTGCGAGACCCGGTAGGTGCGCACCCCTCCCTGCCCGTTCCCCCCGTCCTCCCCGCCCCCGTCGGCGCGGGCGACGAGGTACCAGCGGCCCGCCTTGAGCACCAGCCCGTACGGCTCCAGCACGCGCGTCACCTCCTGGGGCGCCTTCCACCGGCGGTAGAGGACCTCGGCGCGGCGCTGGTTCCACACCGCGTCGGCGACGGCCGCCAGGTGCGGGGTCTCGTCGGCGTCGTGGTACCAGTTGGGGGCGTCGAGGTGGAAGCGCTCGCGGATCCGCCCGGCCCGGTCCCGCAGTTCCTCCGGGAGCGCGGCCATGAGCTTGAGCTGCGCCGCGGCCACCACCGAGCCGAGGCCCAGCTCCGCGGCCGGTCCGGGCAGCCCGGCCAGGAACAGCGACTCGGCCTCCCCGGAGGTCAGCCCGGTGAGCCGGGTACGGTAGCCGTCCAGCAGCCGGTAGCCACCCGAGGGGCCCGCATCGCCGTACAGCGGGATCCCGGCCGAGTGCAGGGCCTCCACGTCGCGGTAGACGGTGCGGATCGAGACCTCCAGCTCGTCGGCCAGCTCCTGGGCCGTCATCCGGCCCCGGGCCTGGAGCAGCATCAGCAGGGAGATCAACCGGCTCGCGCGCATAAGGTGAATTATCCAGAAAATCACTGCCAGTAGATGGCAGTGACCCCGTCATAGCGTGTCTTCATGAGCGACTTCGACTTCCTGATCGGCTCCTGGAACATCGCCAACCGCAAGCTCACCAAGCTGCTGGCGGGCTCGGACGAATGGGAGGAGTTCCCGAGCACCGCCGTGGTCCGGCCCATGTTCGGCGGCGCGGCCAACATCGAGGAGATCACCTTCCCGACCAGGGGGTCCTCCGGGCTGACGCTGCGCCTGTTCGACGTGGAGCGGCAGGAGTGGTCCCTGTACTGGGGCAGCAGCGTCACCGGCACCCTGTTCCCGCCGGTGGTGGGCCGCTTCGCCGACGGGAGGGGCGAGTTCTACGGCGACGACACCCACGAGGGCACGCCGATCCGGGCGCGGTTCATCTGGTCGGAGATCACGGAGAACTCGGCCCGCTGGGAGCAGGCCTTCTCCGCCGACGGGGAGAAGACCTGGGAGACCAACTGGATCATGCAGTTCACCCGCGGGTAGGCGCGCGGACGGTCCAGGGCCTCCGTGCCCCGGGGGCGGCGCGGGGACCCGGGTGGTGGGACGTGAGGAAAGTCAAGTCCGATTCGTGGCATAAGATAGCGCGTTGGTGCGTTCTGAACGGACGCATGCGATGACCGCACGGCGGCCGCTATAAGCGGTATCTACCCCGGTCGAAGCCCACCACGACGGTGCGCTCCCGGACCGGGCAGCGCTCCGTCTGGACTCGGACGGAGACCCGTTGAAGTCATATCTCGCCGCGCTCGGCTCTCCCGGCGCCTGGCGTTTCCTCGCCCCCGCCTTCCTCGCCCGCCTGCCGTACGCGATGCTGCAGCTCGGCGTCCTGCTGCTGGTGCACTGGTCCACCGGATCGTACGGCGCCGCGGGCATCGCCTCGGCGGCCGCCGCGGTGACGCAGGCGCTGGTCGGTCCGCAGACCGGGCGGCTGGCCGACCGGTACGGCCAGGCGAGGGTGCTGCTCCCGCAGGTCGCCGTCCACGCCGTCGCGCTGGGCGCCCTGCTGGCGCTGGCCTCGGCGCAGGCTCCGGCCGCGGTGCTGGTGGCCCTCTCGGCGCTGGCCGGCGGTTCGATGCCGCAGGTCGGGTCCATGGTCCGGGCCCGCTGGGCGCACCTGCTCGGCCGCTCGGAGCGGCTCGGTACGGCCTTCGCGCTGGAGTCGATCACCGACGAGCTGACCTTCACCCTCGCCCCGGTGCTGCTGGTGGCCGTCTCGACCGGGTTCTCGCCGGTCTGGGCGCTCTCGGCGGCGCTGGTCATGGTCGTGGCGGGCACGGTGGCGTTCGCCGCGGTCCGCGCGGGCGCTCCCGAGCCGATGCCGGTCCGGATCCGCTCCCACAACGGGGTGCTCCGGCTGCGCGGCGTGGCCGTGCTCGCGGCCGCCTTCGTCGCGATCGGCACCGTCTTCGGCAGCCTCCAGGTCGGCATCACCTCCACCACCGCGGCCCTCGGCTTGGCCGGTGCGGCGGGGCCGATCTACGCGACGTTCTCCGGCGCCAGCCTCGCCGGGGGCCTCGTCTACGGCGTCGTCCGCTGGCGGGCAGGGATCGCGGCCCGGCTGCTGGCCGCCGTCACCCTGCTCTCCGCCGCGACGGTCGCGCTGACCTTCGCCGGATCCATCCCCCTGCTGTACGGCGCCGCGGCCGTCGCCGGATTCGTGATCGCCCCGGCCGTGATCACCGGCTACACCCTGGTCGAGCGGCTGGTCCCGGCCGAGGTCAGGACCGAGACGTTCACCTGGCTCAACGGCGCGACCGGACTGGGCATCGCCACCGGCGCCGCCGTCGCCGGCCAGCTCGTGGACCGCTTCGGCTCGACCCTCGCCTTCCTCGTCCCTCCGGTCACCACCGGTCTCGCCGCCCTGCTCGTCCTCTCCTTCCTGTCCAGCCTGAGGCCCGCGGCCGAGACCTCCCCGGACCGCGAGCTGGCCACGGCCTGAAGGCCGTCCCGCGACGCCGACGCCGTCGTGCGGCTTCGAGGAGGCCGCGTGCAGGAATTCGCGGCGGGTGACGGCTCAGTAGCGGTGGCCGGGCCAGTGCGGGTCCTCCCACCGGGCGGAGGCGCCACTCGGGGTGAGTGCCGTCGACCCGCTCCGGGGCAGCCGATCGCGGCTGCCCCGGAGCGGGAAGAAGGGGGCGTCCGTTCCCGCCGCCCCGGAGAGCGTCAGGCGCGGGCGGCCTGGGCGGCACGCCGGGCCTCGCGGCGCTCGACGAAGCGGGAGGCGGTGGTCTCCATGCGGGCGAGGAACTCGGCGAGCTCGTCGCGGGCCTTCTCGCCGTCGGCGTCGAGGTCCTTCATGTCGAACACGGCCCACTGGCGCAGCACCGGCATGAGCACGTCGTCGAGGTGCAGGCGCAGGTCGTAGATGCCGGCGTTGGCGATGATCATCGCCTTGCGGGTGAAGCCCTCGATGCCGGTGCCGGGCATCTGGAAGGTGGTGACCACGTCGGTGACGGCGCGCATGGTCTGACCCGGGGTGAGCTGGAAGGCCGCGTTGAGCAGGTTGCGGTAGAAGAGCATGTGCAGGTTCTCGTCGGCGGCGATCTTGGCGAGCAGCCGTTCGCAGTTCGGGTCCCCGGAGGCCTTGCCGGTGTTGCGGTGCGAGATGCGGGTGGCCAGCTCCTGGAACGAGACGTAGGCCAGAGAGTGCAGCACGCCCTCGTAGGAGTTGGTGAAGCCCTCGCCCATGTGGGTCATCCGGGCCCGCTCCAGGGCGACCGGGTCGACCGCCCGGGTGACCGTCAGGTAGTCGCGGATGGCGGTGCCGTGCCGGCCCTCCTCCGCCGTCCAGCGGTGGACCCACGTGCCCCACGCCGCGTCACGGCCGAAGGTGGTGGCGATCTCGTGGTGGTAGCTGGGGAGGTTGTCCTCGGTCAGCAGGTTGACGATGAGGGAGATCCGCGCCTCCTCCGGGATGGTCGAGTCGGTCTCGGCCCAGGCCTCGCCGCCGAACACGCCGTCGTAGTCACGGCCTTCGGACCACGGGACGTACTCGTGCGGGAACCACTCCTTGGCCACCTTGAGGTGCCGGTCCAACTCGCCCGCCACGACGGGCTCAAGCTCGTGCAGCAGCTCGGTCTGGCTGAACTCTCGCATAAGGCTCTCCCTCGCAGTCTACGCAACCGTAACCTACGTTAACGTAGGTAAATCCTCCTCCCGTAAGTGTGATTGGCCCTATTTATTGCCGTCAGGTTTGTGGTGTTCCCACTTGTGGCGGTGCCGCTCGTGGGGAACGGAGATCCGCCGAACCCGTATCAGTGCGTGGTCGCGGCGGGCTCCGGCCCGGCCCCCACGACCTGTGCCCGCGCACTCCGTAGCTGTTCCGGGAGACGATCGCGCACTGGCGCCGGGTCGGCAACCGCACGCTGATCGCGATCGCGCTGCGCAACCTCGTCCCGCTGCTCGTCCGGACAGGCATGGACGAGGCCGCGGTGACGCTCGCCGCGACGTTGCGGCGGGCGTCACCGGGTGACTCATACGGAGCCGAGGCCGAGCGGCTCGCGCTGATGCTGGAGGCCGTCCGCGCCCGGCTGGGCGGCGGCCGCCACGCCGGGGCCGAGCTCACCGGCGCCGGCAGGTCGCTGGAGGAGACGGCCGACCACGCCCTGGCCGTGCTGAACGCCCACGCCGCGGGCGGCCAGGAGGACCAGCACGATCTCGGAGAGCATCAGCAGGCGTTCGACCAGGCCGTAGTAGGCGGGGCCGTCGATCAGATCCGCGGTCAGCGAGCCGGGGTGGGCCGCTAGGAACGCCGCCAGCAGAAGCACCGAGAGCACGCTCACCGCCGAGAGCACGGCGTCGCCGGAGCGGCGCCCGAGCAGCCGGCCCGCGCACGGCAGCGCGGTGAACACCACGGCCGCCGACCAGCGGTGGATCTCCCCGGTGATCGAGACGACCCCGGGTGCGGCGTCGGTGGGGAACGACGCGGTCAGCAGCAGGCCCAGCGCCGAGGCCACCAGCAGCACCCGGGCCGCCGCGCTGCCGGCCGGATCCGTCCTGGCCAGGCCGTACGCGGTCCACAGGCAGCCGGCCGCCAGCGCGAGCGTGCCGCCGACCAGGGCCCAGGCGGTGTCGTCCAGCAGCGCGTAGTCGCTGATCAGGCCCGTCATCGGGTCCACCGCGCCACCCGCGGCCAGGTGCACCCAGGCCATCGCCAGCAGGGCGAGCACCGCCCCGCCCATGCCGAGCCCGCGCCAGACCGGCTCCGGGCCCCGGCTCGAGTCCGCACCGCTCATCGGGCCACCTCCCGGTAGATCTCCTCGAACCGGGCCAGGGATGCCTGGTGGTCGTGGGTGAGCGCGATCGCGCGGCTCGCCGCGCCCATGACGGCGCGCAGGCCCGGCGAGGCGAGCAGGCCGGTCAGATGCCGGGCCAGTTCCTGGACGTCGCCGGGCCGGAACAGGTGACCGTTCTCACCGGGGCGGACCAGGTGGGGCAGGGCCATCGCGTCGGCGGCGACCACCGGCAGCCCGGTGGCCATGGCCTCCAGCGTGGCGATGCTCTGCAGCTCGGCCACGCCCGGCATGGCGAAGACGTCGGCGGCGGCATAGGCCTGGGGGAGCTCCTCGTCGGGAACGAACCCCAGGAAGAACACGTGGTCGCCGACCCCGATGCGCCGCGCCAGCCGTTCCAGCGCGGCCCGCTGCCCGCCGGTGCCGACCAGCGCGAGCTGGGCGTCACTGCCGTTGAGGATGTACGGCAGGGCGCGGACGAGCTCGTCCAGCCGCTTCTCCTCGTCCAGCCTGCCGACGAACAGCACGGTCTCCCGGTCGGGCAGGTCGAACGCCTTGCGCGCCCACATCCTGGGCTCCGCCCGGGGCTGGAACCGGCCGAGGTCGATGCCGCACGAGACCGGCTCCACCGGCGGGGCGAACCCCTTGTCCGTGAGCAGCCCGGCCGCGATCCGGGTCGGCGTGGTCACCCGGTCCGCCCGCGAGAAGACCCGGTTGAAGTCGCGCCAGGCGAGCTCGCCCGCGCGGTCGCGGAGCCGCTCGGGGATGTGGGCGAACTGGAAGAGGTTGTCGGGCATGAAGTGGTTGGTCGCCACCACCGGGAGGCCCCCGCGCCGGGCGGCCGCGATCGCCGCGCGGCCGACCACGAAGTGCCCTTGCACGTGGACCACGTCCGGGGCGAGGGAGTCGATCAACCGGTCGAGCCTGGCCGGCACCGAGACCCGCATGGTCGGGTGGACGAGCAGCGGGGCCGAGCGCAGCCGGTGCACGGTCACCCCGTCGACGCGATCGGTCCTGGCCTGGCCGGTGTCGGAGGCGCAGACCACGTGGACCTCGTTGCCCCGCTCGGCCAGGCCGCGGGCCAGCCGGTGGGTGAAGTAGGCCGCGCCGTTCACGTCCGGAGGGTAGGTGTCGGTCCCGATGAGCACCCGGCGGGGCCGGGTGGCGGGAGGCCCGGGAACGGAAGCGGCGCCGCGGGCGGCGGAAGGGGAGACGGCGACAGGTGAGGGGGCGGCGGTGACGGCCATGGAGGGGGCTCCGTTCGTCGGGCTGTCGGGGGTCGTCGGGCTGTCGAGGATCATCGGGCTGCCGGGCCGGAAGCGGGTGACATCGGGGTGGTGCGGGCCAGGGCGACGGTCCCGGCGGCGGTGAGCGCCGCCGCCGCCAGAGCGGTGAGCAGACTCGTCGCGCCGGTGGGCAGGGGCTCGCCGAGCAGGAGCGCGCCGAACGTGACGGCGGTCAGCGGGTCGGCCACCTGCAGGGCGGCGAAGGCGACGCCGAAGTGGCCGATGGCGTAGGCGCGCTGCAGCAGGGCCAGCGCGATGAGGGCGGGCACGGGGGCCGCCGCCAGGAACCAGAGCTCCCGGTTGCCGTCGACCAGGACGCGGGCGAGGGTCGCGGTCGCGCCGTACAGCACGCCCGCCCCCGTCGCGAGCAGCACGGCCCGCGCGGCGGGGGAGGCCCGCCGGGCGGCGGCCCACAGGGCGAGGGCGGCGGCGGCCGCTCCCCCGAGCAGGGCCACCGCCTCCCCGGTGCCGAGGTACGGCGAGCCGGAGTGCTGGGGCACGACCAGCACCAGGCCGACGAGCCCGACGGCGATCACGGCCGCGGCGCCGAGCTCGCCCGGCCGGATCCTGCGGCGGTGCAGGGCGGCGGCGCAGGGCAGGGCGAACAGCAGGCTGGCCACGCCCATCGGCTGGACCACCGTGAGCGGGCCGTAGGCGAGCGCGACGACGTGCAGGGCCGTGCCCGCGCCGATCGCCAGGCCGCCCAGCAGCCACCGGGGCCGGCGCAGCAGCCGGCGCACGGCGGGCCCGGACGTGCCCGCCGCCTCGAACTGCTGCAACGCGGCGCCGAGTGCGAAGAACAGCGATCCCAGCAACGCCAGTCCGGCCGCCAGCACGGTCATGCGCACTCCCCTCACAGCAGATCAAGACATGGCGAGATGACCGCGACGCCTCACGGAGGCGTCCGGACGGGGTCTTCCGGTGAACTAGTGGCAGCGTCCCGCGTCGGGGAGGCCCGGAACCATAGGGGATCTCCCTGACTTCGGTGGGAGTGCCCTGAGATCTGCGTCGGGGGAGCGGACGGACCGGGACGGTCAGTCGGCGGTGGCGTAGGCGGGCTGCTCGCCCTCCTCGGGGACGGCCCGGCGGCGGCGCGTGTACCGGACGACCTCGACGATCACCGTGATCGTCACCGCGATGCCGAGTCCGAGCAGCAGGCCCTTGATCGGGTCGTGCTCGAAGGCCGCGCCGCCCACGTAGCCGATCAGGCCCGAGTAGACGGCCCAGGAGACGGCGGCGATCCCGTCGAAGAAGGCGAAGGAGCGGCGGGGGTAGGTGACCGCGCCCATCGTCAGTGTGCAGGCCGTACGGCCGCCGGGGATGTAGCGGGCGACCACGAGGACGAGCCCGCCCCTCTCCGCCAGTGCCTGCTCGGCCCAGGCGAACGCCTTGCGGCTGCGCCTGCCGTTGCGCAGCCTGTTGTTGGTGGTGCGGCCGATGGCGTAGGAGATGTGGTCACCGGCGAAGGCTCCCAGCGCCGCCACCAGGATCACCAGCGCCACGTCGGGCGCGCCGGTGGAGGCGGCGAACACGCCTGCGGTGATCACGGACGTCTCGGCGGGCACGATCGGGAAGAACCCGTCGAGCATCGCCAGCGCGAACAGCGCGAGATAGATCCACGGCGAGGACATCGCCTGCTGGACCGCGTCGAGGATGGCCTGCGTCATGACCGGGGCTCCATGGGGCTCGGGGGAATCTCTACAGCACGGTGACGGCCCGGCGATCTCAGGACATCGGGAAGATCCCCGAAGTCCGCGGGGCGCGCCCCTGAGATCCCTCAGGGACCCGTCATGTGAACCGTAGGAATTCTGCCGTCTTCCGGACATCACACCAACGGCCGCAGCGACCCCCTACTTTCGTCGGGGGCCGGCCGTTACCGGCGGCGGAGGGCGGGGTCCAGGCGGGCTTGTACCGTCGCAGGGTGATCAGAAATCGTGGGCGCAGGCCCTCCGGCTCGCCGGTTCGACGGGCGGGAGGGGACCTGCTCCTCTGGGCGGTCCTGTCCTTCGTGATGCTTCCCGTCCCGCCGGTCCCCCCGTGGTGGGGGCCGGTCGACGGCCGGACGGAGGCGTGGGCGGCGGTGGCGGGGGCGGTGTTCCTGGCGGCGGCCGTGCTCGCCCGCCGCCGGGCGCCGCTGGCCGTGGCGCTGGCCGTCCTGGCGGCGGGGTCGATGGACCTGGGCGAGGGCGTGGCCACCGCGACGCTGTGGGGACTCGACGAGCAGGTGAAGCTGGCCCCGCTGAACGGGTTCACACTCGCGGTCGTCGTCTTCAGCTACCTGTCCGGCCGCCGGGCGGCCGCCGTGTGGCCCGCCGCGCTGGCCTACGCGGCGATCCTGGCGGCGGGCACCGCCGTGGCCGTCGCCTGGCCCCCGGAGCCGGGCTCGCCGGTGTCGGCGTTCTGGATCCCCGCCCTGTCCGGGATGCTGTTCAGCGCGGTCCTGCCGTGGGGGACCGGCCTGCTCGTGCGGCAGCGCGCCGAGGCGCGGACGCGCGAGCGGCAACTGGTCGCCGCCCAGGCGGGACTGCGCGAGCGCAACCGGATCGCTCAGGACATGCACGACTCGATCGGGCACGACCTGGCCCTCATCGCGCTGCGCGCCGCCGCCCTGGAGGTGGCGCCCGACCTCGACGAGCGCCATCGCAGGGCCGCCGGGGAGTTGCGCGCCGCCGCGGCCGAGACCACCGAGCGCCTGCGCCGGACCATCGGCGTGCTCCGCGAGGGGGAAGCGCCGCCGCTGGCCCCCTCCCGGGAGAGCGTCGTGGAGATCGTGGACAGGGCGAGGGACTCGGGGATGCGGGTGGAACTGCGCGGAGAGGGGGGACTGCGGGACCGTACGGCCTGCGGGGTCGTCCAGGAGGCGCTGACCAACGCCGCCAAGCACGCCCCCGGCGCCCCGGTGACGGTCGAGGTGCTCGGCGGCACCGGTGGGATCGCGGTGGCCGTGACCAGCCGTGCTCCGGCCGCCCCGGTCGCCCGCGCCGCCGGGGGAGGCATGGGCCTGATCGGGCTGCGCGAGCGGGTCCGGCTCGCCGGAGGAACGTTCGAGGCGGCTCCCGGCCCGGACGGCTTCCGGGTCGTGGCGCGCTTCCCCCGCCAGGGCGGAGCCGTTCCCGGCGGGGGAAGCGCCCTCCCCCTTTCGGGCGGAGCCGTCTCGTGGGAGGGCGGGGCCGGATGATCCGGGTGCTGCTGGCCGACGACGAGACCATGATCCGGGCCGGTGTCCGGGCCATCCTGGCCGCCGACCCGGAGATCGAGGTGGTCGCCGAGGCGGGCGACGGGCGGGAGGCGGTCGACCTGGCGCTCGCGCACCGCCCCGACGTCGTCCTGCTCGACATCCGCATGCCCCGGCTGGACGGCCTGGCGGCGGTCGCCGAACTGCGCAGGGCCGTACCGGGGACCGGTGTGCTGATGCTGACCACGTTCGGCGAGGACGAGTACATCGCCCGGGCGCTGGGGGAGGGGGCGAGCGGGTTCCTGCTCAAGTCCGGGGACCCGCGCGAGCTGCTGGCCGGGATCCGCGCCGTCGCCGAGGGCGCCGCCTACCTGTCCCCGCGCGTCGCCCACCGGGTCATCACCGAGCTGACCGGCGGCCGGATGTCCCGTGCGGCGGCGGCCCGCGACCGGGTCTCCGTCCTCACCCCCCGCGAGCGCGACGTCCTCGCCCTGGTCGGGGCCGGGCTGTCCAACGCCCAGATCGCCCGCAGGCTGCACCTGGTCGAGGGCACCGTCAAGGCCCACGTGAGCGCGATCCTCACCCGCCTGGACGCACGCAACCGCGTCCAGGCGGCGATCCTCGCCTACGAAGCCGGCATGCTCGCCCCCGACAGCGCCCCGGGCACGGGAAGCGGACAGCCGTACGGGCCCGCCTCGTAGGGACCGCCGGAACCGATCTCCCCCGTGCGGGGGAGACGGTTCCCCTCACGGCGGGAGGGGCGGGGAGACCGGGGACGGGAGGGTCGGATCATGACCACGCAGTTGATCGACGACGCCCGGACGGGAGCGCTCCGCCTGACGGCGAGTGCGGTGGCCGCCGCGGGCATGCTCCCCTATCTCACCCTCAAGGTCATCTGGCTGACCGGCGGCTCTCTCGGGATCAACGATCCCGAGGTCCTGGAGGACAGCGGCTTCTTCGGCCTCAACCTGCTCACCTTCAGCATGGACGTCGTCGCGCTGCTCATCGCGATCGCCTTCGTCCGGCCCTGGGGACGGCGGATCCCGGCCGGGCTGGTCCTGCTGCCCATCTGGGTCGGGACCGGCCTGCTGTCCACGATCCTCGTCCAGGCCCCGCTGAGCAGCCTGGTCGGCGTGCTGAGCGGGACGCCGCTCCTCCCGCCGGGCGGGCCCGTGGCCGGCTGGGTCTACCTCGTCGTCTACACCGGCTTCTGCTGCCAGGGGCTCGGTCTCATGATCGGTTTCCAGTACCACGCGCGCCGCCGCTGGCCCTGGGTGTTCACCCTGCGAACCTCCGACGACACGGCGAGCGCGACGCGGGAAGTGCAGTCCTTCGTCGCCCGGGGCACCGTGGCCGTCGCCGGAGTCCTGTCGACCATCAACCTCGCCTGGCTCCTCGGCGTGACCTACGGCCTGCCCGCCGAGACGGTCGCCCGCCGTTCCTTCGCCTTCTACCTGAACATCGGCATCAACGCGGCGTTGCCCGTCGCGGCGGCGGCGGGACTGCTGATGATCGTCCGCGGCCGCTCGGCGCGGCCGCTCTGGGTGCCGGTGACACTCGCCTGGATCGGCTCGGGCGCGATGTTCGCCTGGTCCCTCTACGGGATGATCATCACCCTGACGCCGAGCCCCCTGAACTCCGGTGGCGACCGCGGCATGGTCGACCTCGTCACCCTGTTCACCCTCCTCACGGGGGCCGTCGTCGGCCTGTCGGGGATCTTCGCCCTCGCCGGGCGCGCCGCTCGGGCTCGATGACCCCGGCGCCGGGGCGCGGAGGCCGGGAGGGGACCCGTCTCGGGGCGGCCGCCGCCGGGCCGTGCCCCGGAGCCCGGTCCGCAGGTGTCCGCCGTACGGCCCGTCACAGGGTGAGCCGGTAGTGCCGCTGGGTGCGCCACTCGGCCATCAGGACGGTGGCGTCGTCCTGGAGCCGGTCCTGCTGGTGCTCCAGGAGGGTGTGGATCAGCCGGCGCAGGGTTTCGGGAGCCGCCATGCCGTCGGCCTCGCGGCGGATGACGAAGTCGGCGAAGCGCTCCAGGCCGAACAGCTCGCCGTCGGGGCTCTTGGCCTCGATGACGCCGTCGGTGTAGAACAGCAGCCGGTCGCCGGGTTCGAGCTGGTAACGGGCGGGCTCGGCGAACACGCCCAGCCCGAAGCCCATCGGCGGGTCCGGCTCCGTCTCCAGCGTGGCCACCACGCGTCCGCTCCGCAGCACCAGCGGCGGATGGTGGCCCCGGTTGACCCAGGTCAGCAGGCCGGTTCGGGTGTCCAGATCGGCCAGGATCCCGGTGGCGAACCGGGCGCCGCCGAACTGCTCGGCGATGGCCGCGTCGATCCGCTCGCTGATCGCCGGCAGGTCGGCGTCCTGGCGGCGGTGGTTGCGGCACGCGCCCATCGCGATGGTGGCCGTCAGGCCCGCGGCGGTGTCGTGCCCCATGGCATCGAAGATCGACAGATGGAGGACGTCACCGGCGAGGCTGTAGTCGAAGGCGTCCCCGCCCACGACGTAGGCCGGCTCCAGAGCGGCGCTGACGATCACCCGCTCGTTGGCGAAGGTCCGGGCCGGCATCAGAGTCCACAGCACCTCGGCCGACAGCTGCATCGGCTGGGTGCGCACCAGCCGCGCGTAGGTGTCGCTGAAGGAGCGCTTGGCGGCCAGCAGCAGGGAGATCAGGGAGGCCAGCTGGCCGGCCCGCCACCTGGTGATCTCGTCGTCCGCGGGCACGGTCACGGCCATCACGCCGAGGCGCTCGGTGCCGTCCAGCAACGCCACCCACAGCCGCCGCGGCCCCTCGCCCCCGGCCGGTGTCAGGGCTTCGGCGCCGGAGGAATCATCGGTGGTGCGGACCTGGACGATCTCCAGGTTGCGGAAGGCCCGTCCCGCCATGGTGGTGTCGATGCGGATGCGCTCCAGGGGCCTGCCGTCCTCGTCCTGCTGGCCGGGGACCGGCACGAGGAACTGCTCCTGCAGGTCGACCACGTACAGCATCGTCTGGGAGAAGCCGACGAGCCCGGCGTGCTCGGCGACCAGGCCCGGCAGGTCCTCCAGGGAGGCCAGGTGGTTGGCGGACAGCAGGCCGCCCAGCATCCGCTCACCGCCGCTTTCCACCGGAGCGCTCCTTCCTCGTCCTGACGTCTCTCCTGCCTGTGCCGGTGCCGTCGGCATCACCGGATCGGCTGCGGGGTTCACGGAGAATCCGGCGGAGGGCTGGGCAGCACCAGGCGTACGTGGACTCCGTCGCCCGGTTCGCTCTCGATCCGCACATCGCCGCGGTTCATCCGGATGACCTCCTTCACGATGGCCAGGCCCACCCCGGTGCCGCCGATCGCGTTCTCCTCGGCCTCGGGGGCGCGGTAGAAGTCCTCGAAGACATGGGGCAGGTCATCGGCGCCGATGCCGATGCCGGTGTCGCGGATCTCCACCGTGGGGGCGGGCCGGTCCAGGACGGTGACGTCGACCGCCCCTCCGGACGGTGTGAATTTGATCGCGTTGTCCAGCAACTGGGTGAGCGCCTGGTCCACCCGTCTGGCGTCGGCCCACGCCGTCACCTCGTTCCTGGAGTGCAGGGTGAGGGTCACGCTGTTGTTCCAGGCCTTGCCGAGGGCGTCGACGACCGCGTGGCGGGCCAGTTCGGTCAGGTCGACGCGGGCCGGGTGGAAGGGGGCGGTGCGGGCGGTGAGGCTGGACAGCAGGAGCAGCTCGTCGATCAGGTGCAGGATGCGGTCGCTGTTGCGCTCGATCACACCGAGGAACTCCTGCTCGGTGGCCTCGTCCAGGTCGCCGTCCTGGATCAGCTGCAGGTAGCTGCTGATCGCGGTCAGCGGGGTGCGCAGCTCGTGGTTGACGGTGCGCAGGAACCGCTGCTTGAGCTCTTCGGCGTCCTGCAGTTGCCGGGCCGCCTGGCCGGACAGGCCGGCGTAGTGGCGAAGCCGCAGCAGGTCGGCGGCGTAGTCGGCCAGCTCGGCCAGCGCACGGCGCTGCCCGGCGGTCAACCGGCGTGGACGCTGGTCCAGCACGCAGACCGTGCCGAGTGCCTGACCGCGGCTGCCGACCACCGGTGCGCCGGCGTAGAACCGCGCGTGCGGCTCTCCCACCACCACCGGGTCGTCGCGGAAACGAGGGTCGGCCAGCGCGTCGTGCACCTCCAGCACCTGCGGGCCGGTGACGGCGTGGGGGCAGAAGGGCAGCCGCTCGATGCCGGACGCGGGACGTCCCGCGCGTCCTTTGACGTGCTGGTCGTCGGCGCCGAGGAGGTTGACCAGCGCCATCGGAGCCTGGCAGAGCTGCGCGGCCAGATCGGCGACGGCGTCGTAACGCGGCTCGTGCACCGGCTCCAGCGCCCCCAGCTCGTCGAGCTCCTCCCGCCGTCGGGCTGGGTCGGGAGGCACTGGTCCCTGCCCCATCGCCGCTCACCCCCGCCCTGCGTCTCCGTAGAGCATTCCCATTCCCCCTGAGGGAGCGGGGGAGCGCCGCAGGCACGGTCCGGCGGGTAAAAAGCACCCCATGATGGCCGGTCCGCCGGGGACCGGCCCCGGTGCGCGAGGTCAGGCGGCGGCGGGATCGTGCTGCAGGCGGCGCAGGACCCGGCGGAAGGCCCAGACGGAGAAGGCCGCGGCGGTCCCGGTGATCGCGGCCACGGCCGAGGTGCGGATCAGCAGATAGGTGCCGATCGACTGGTGGAGCAGCAGCCAGATGCTCACCGTGGAGTTGGCCAGCAGGACGAAGGCCCACAGCAGGGTGATGCGGGCGAAGAACCGGCGGACCCGCTCGTTGCGCAGCACCGCCGAGGGCAGGTGGACGTAGTCGAGCGTCAGCTTCTGCACCAGCGGGTGGCGCAGCCGTACCGAGGCGAGGAAGACCATGCTGATGCAGATCGTGCCCAGCTCGGGCTGGAGGAAGAAGACCACCGTGCTCCCGGACCAGAGCCCGATCATCGTGCGGAGGGTGATCGCGAGGGCGGCGAGGAACATCGTCGCGGGTACCCGGACGCGTCGGACGAGCCGCCACCCTATCCCGGTGTACACCCAGGCGGCCGCGGCGATCATCGCGCCGTTCTCCCCCAGCGCGGCCAGCGCGGCGTAGAAGACGGCCAGCGGGGCGACGACGCCCTCCAGGAGCCGCGGTGCCGCCTGCCGGGCGAGCACGGTGAGGCGGGGGAGGGCGAAGGGCTGGTGGTTCACATGTGGCTCCACGGGACGGCGAAACGACCGGCGCTGGGAGTTCGCGCCTACCCCGGAGAGGGACGACCAGACATGCCGGGGACCGGTGACGGGCTCGCGGGAGGGCTGCTCCGGAGTGCGCCGGTCACCGGAGGCCGGGGAGCGGTCCGGGGTCAGCCGACGGTGGCGGAGGCCAGCTTCGCGCCGAAGCCGACGAAGAGCGCGCCCGCGGCCGAGGTGAGCCCGGCCGCCAGCCTGCGCCGCTGCCGGAACTGCGCCGCCAGGTAGGTGCCGGCGAAGATCAGCGTGGTCAGGTAGAGCATGCTGAAGATCTGCAGGATCGTGCCCAGGACGAGGAACGACAGGGCCGGCGTGGCATAGCCGGGGTCCACGAACTGGACGAAGAAGGTGATGAGGAACAGGATCGCCTTCGGGTTCAGCAGGCTGACGATGAGTGCCCTGCGGAACGGGTTCGACGCCGCCTCCAGGGCCTCCGCCTCGGCCTGCGCCTCGGGGGCCCGCCACGAGCGCCAGGCGCCGCGCAGCATCTGCAGCCCCATCCACGCCAGGTAGGCCGCCCCGGCGTACTTCACGACCGTGAACAGCACCACGTTGGTCTTCAGCACCGCGGCGGCCCCGGCCGCCGCGAGGGCCATCAGGACCGTGTCGCCGACGAACACCCCGGCCGCCCCGAGGTACCCCTGCCGCACCCCGCGCCGGGCGGCGGTGGTGAGCACGTACAGGGAGTTGGGGCCGGGCAGCAGGATGATGAAGAACGCACCGGCCACATAGGTCCAGATGTCGATGACGCCAAAGAACATATGGTGCTCCTGGGGGCAAAGGGGATCCTGGTCCACGGTACCCCCACCAGGTGCTTCGCCGGTCCGGAGGGCTGTCAGGCGAGGTCGGCCAGGGGCTGGACGCGGTGGGGAACCACGGTGGACAGCGTGATCACGGTGCTGCTGCGCCGTACGCCGGGGATCGCCAGGGCGCGGTCGATGACCTGCTGGACGTGCTCGTGGTCGCGGCCGGCGAGGCGGCACCAGACGTCGCCGGGGCCGGTGACGATGTGCGCCTCCAGCACCTCGGGGATCGCGGCCAGCGCGGCGGAGATGTCCGCGCGGGAGCCCTGCTCGACCTCCAGCGTGGTGAAGGCCTGGACCGGGTAGCCGAGGGCGCTGGGGGAGAGGTTCGGGCCGAAGCCGGTGATCACGCCGTCGGCGACCATCCGGTCGAGCCGGGCCGAGACCGTGCCCCGGGCGACGCCGAGGAGGCGGGCGATCTCCAGCAGGCCGGTCCGGGGGCGCTCGCGGATCAGGTGGAGCAGCCTGCGGTCGAGATCGTCCAGGCCGTTCCTCCGGGCTGCCAATCTGTCCACCTCCGGACTGGGGGCCGTGGCCGGCACTGCCGATCCGGCAGCGAAACGGCCAGGGTGTTGCCCGGTCTGCCGGTGCGGCCCAGACTACGCCTGCACATCCGCCACCCGTTCCCGGTCGTGCCTGAACGCGGGCATCCGTTCCGGGCCGCACCCGCGCACTCTGGAGGCCACCATGGCACGGCAGCACTCCCACCCGTTCGTCCCGTACCGGCCGGTCCGGTACCCCGAGCCGGAGATGATCGCCCGGGGCCGGGAGTTCTACGAGCACCTGGACACCCGCCGCAGCGTGCGCTTCTTCAGCGACGAGCCGGTCCCCCGCGAGTGCGTCGAGCTGGCGGTCAGGACGGCCGGCACCGCGCCGTCCGGGGCCCACCAGCAGCCGTGGAAGTTCGTGATCATCGGTGATCCGGAGACGAAGCGGCGGATCAGGCAGGCCGCCGAGGCCGAGGAGCGGCGCAACTACGAGGGCGGGCGGCTGACGCCGGAGTGGCGCGAGGCCCTGGCTCCGCTGGAGACCGGCTCCGACAAGGGCTACCTGGAGACGGTGCCGTGGCTGGTGGTGTGCTTCGCGGAGAAGTACGGCCTCCGCCCGGACGGCACCCGGGTCAAGCACTACTACGTCAACGAGAGCGTCGGCATCGCCTGCGGGTTCCTCATCGCGGCGCTGCACACGATGGGCCTGTCCACACTCACGCACACGCCCAACCCGATGGCGTTCCTGAGCGAGATCTGCGGGCGGCCGGGCAACGAGCGGCCCTACATCCTGTTCCCCGTCGGCTATGCCGCTCCCGACGCGGAGGTCCCCGATCTGGTCCGCAAACCGTTCTCGCAGGTGATCGGCTAGGGCGGGCGGGAGACCGGCGGCGGCGGGGCGCGCGGACCTGGAACGTGCCCGTCAGGTTCGTTGAAAGCCGAAGTTTTTGGGCCTTGTGAGCGGCTCATGTCAAGGCTACGATCGCGACAACTCTTAGGAAACTTTCCTAAAAGAAATTCCGAATGGGAGTCTCCATGGCCCGTTCGAATCCATCTCTACAGACATTGAGCTGCGGAAACTCAAAGACGAGAACCGTCGCCGCCCGAGGCCCGGCCACCTGGACGCCTCACACCCCCCTCTTTCCTCCTTCACGGGAGCGATCATGCGACGTCCCCTCCCTTTACCCGGTCTGACGGGCCCTGCAAGCTTCGCCGGCAGGCCCTCCGCCCCGGGCGCCCCCGCGTGGGCCACCCGCCGCCAGGCCGGCACGGGAGCGGCGGGCCGCCCGCGCTGACCTGCGGTCCGCGCCGATCCACGGCACCCTCCCGCCGTTCCTGCAGGCGGGAGCGTGCCCTCCTCGTCGTACGGCTTGCGCCTGCCCTCCCCGCACCCCGGGGAGCACCCCCGCAAGGCGCAAGCCGTACGGCCACCCCCCACCAGAGTTCACGAGGTCAATGTGAAATCCCGTCTCATCTCCCGATCTCTCGTCGCCCTGACGGCACTCCTCCTGACCGCACCGGTCGCTCCCCCCGCCCAGGCCGCCGGCTCCGCCACCGCCACCTTCACGAAGGTCGGTGACTGGGGTTCCGGCTTCGAGGGCAGGTACACGATCAAGAACGGGACCGCCTCCACGATCAGCTCGTGGAAGGTCGAGTTCGACCTCCCGGCGGGAGTGGGCGTCGGCTCCTTCTGGGACGCGACCCTGACCCGCAGCGGGCAGCACTTCACCTTCTCCAACGTCGGCTGGAACGGCACCCTCGCCCCCGGGGCCAGCGTGACCTTCGGCTTCCTCGGCTCGCCCGGCGGGGCGGCGGCCGTACCGGCCGGCTGCAAACTCAACGGGGCCGACTGCGGCGGCGGCGACGGCCCGACCGATCCCGTGCTGCCCGGCAAGCCCGGCACCCCGATCGCGACCGGCGGCAGCAGGAGCATCGCGCTGTCCTGGACCGCCTCCAGCGGGACCGTCACCGGCTACCGCGTCTACGAGGGCACCGCGGTCAAGGCGACCGTGACCGGGACCAGCGCCACGGTCTCCGGACTGGGCGACTGCGAGACGCACACCTACACCGTCAGGGCCTACAACGCGGAAGGGGAGTCGCCCGCCAGCGCCGAGGCGACCGCCACCACCACCGGCTGCGCGCCGAGCCCGCTGCCCAAGCACTTCCTCACCGGCTACTGGCACAACTTCGACAACGCCGCCGTCGAACTGAAGCTCTCGGCGGTGCCGGCCGCCTACGACCTGGTCGCCGTCTCCTTCGGCGAGGCCACCGCCACCCCCGGCGAGGTCGTCTTCGGCGTGGACCCGGGCCTGTCGGCCTCCCTCGGCGGCTACACCGACGCCCAGTTCAAGGCCGACGTCAAGACCCTCCAGTCACGCGGCCAGAAGGTCATCCTCTCCGTCGGCGGCGAACTCGGCCGGGTGCAGGTGGCCAGCGCCACGGCGGCGGCGACGTTCGCCGACACCGTCCACGGGCTGATGCAGCAGTACGGCTTCGACGGCGTGGACATCGACCTGGAGAACGGCCTCAACGCCACCTACATGGGCCAGGCGCTGCGGGCGCTGCGCGCCAAGGCGGGCGCGAACCTGATCATCACGATGGCCCCGCAGACCATCGACATGCAGTCGACCGGCGCGGAGTACTTCAAGCTCGCGCTGAACATCAAGGACATCCTCACCGTCGTCCACACCCAGTACTACAACTCCGGCTCCATGCTCGGCTGCGACCAGATGGCCGCCTACTCGCAAGGCACGGTCAACTTCATGACCGCGCTGGCCTGCATCCAGCTCGAGAACGGCCTCCGTCCCGACCAGGTCGCGCTCGGCCTGCCCGCCGGGCCCGGCGCCGCCGGCGGCGGGATCGTGGCCCCCGCCCTGGTGAACCAGGCGCTGACCTGCCTGGCCACCCGGACCAACTGCGGCAGCTTCGTGCCGCCGCGCGCCTACCCCGGCATCCGCGGGGCGATGACCTGGTCGATCAACTGGGACGCCTCGAACAACTGGAACTTCTCCAAGACCGTCAAGCCGCACCTCGCCACCCTCCCCTAGGAATGATCATGAGACTACGTCGAACGGCCTTCGCCGTACTCGCCGCCGTGGCGGTGACCTCCGCCGGCCTCACCACCGCGGCCACCGCGGCCACCGGGGCCACGGCCGCCACCGCCGCACCCCGGACGGCAGCCGTGTTCGCCGCCCCGGCGTGGCAGGCCTGGACGGCCTACTCCGCCGGCACCCGGGTCAGTCACAACGGCGTCGAGTACGAGGCCCTCCAGAGCCACACCTCCCAGCCCGGCTGGGAGCCGCCGAACGTCCCGGCCCTGTGGAAGGTCGCCTCCGGCGGCGGCCAGCCCGGGGCGCCCGGCCAGCCCGGCGCCCCGTCGGTCACCGGCGCGACCGACTCCTCGATCTCCCTGAGGTGGGGCGCGTCCTCCGGCACGGTGACCGGCTACCGCGTCTACGAGGGCACCAGCCAGCGGGCCCAGGTCACCGGGACCGGCGCCACGATCTCCGGCCTGGGCACCTGCACCACCCACACCTACACCGTCAAGGCCTACAACACGCAGGGCGAGTCGGTCGCCAGCAGCCAGGTCACCGGCACCACCACCGGCTGCGTCGACCCGCAGCCGCCCGGCAAGATGCCCGGCGCGCCGTACCTCTACATGGGCTGGGGCAACCCGCCGAGCCCGTCCAGCGTCATGAGCGCCACCGGGGTCAAGTCCTTCACCATGGCGTTCATCCTGTCCAGCGGCGGCTGCACCCCCGCCTGGGACGGCAACCGGCCGCTGACCGGCGGCGCCGACGCCCAGGCGATCTCGCAGATCAAGGCCGCGGGCGGCAGCGTGCAGATCTCCTTCGGCGGCTGGAGCGGCAACAAGCTCGGCCCGAACTGCTCCACCCCGGCCGCCTTCGCCGGCGCCGTGCAGCAGGTGATCAACGCCGTCGGACCCGCGGTGGTCGACTTCGACATCGAGAACACCGACGAGTTCGAGAACTACACCGTCCAGGACCGCATCCTCAACGGCCTGAAGATCGTCAAGGCGAACAACCCGAACGTCAAGGTCGTCGTGACCTTCGGCACCACCCGCACCGGCCCGAACTCCCACGGCCTCCGCCTGATCAACCAGGCCAAGGCGCTGGGCGTGCCGATCGACAACTACACGATCATGCCGTTCGACTTCGGCAGCTCGAACATCTACACCGACACCGTCAACGCCGCCGAAGGCCTGAAGAACGCGCTGAAGTCCGCCAACAGCTGGACCGACGCGCAGGCCTACGCCCGCATGGGCATCTCCGGCATGAACGGCCTGTCCGACCAGCAGGAGCTGACCTCCCCGGCGACCTGGCAGCAGATCACGAACTGGGCCAGGTCCAAGGGCCTGACCCGCCTGGCCTACTGGTCGGTCAACCGCGACCGCCCCTGCCCGGGCGGCGGCGTGACCTCCAACTGCAGCGGCATCGCCCAGGCCGACTGGGAGTTCACCAAGATCACCGCAGGCTTCTAGCCGGTACGGCCCGCGCCCCGCGGTCCGGGGCGCGGGCCGTACGCGCGTGACATCCCACGACACCCCCCAACTGAGCCTCGTGAGGCAGGTCATGAACCAACGATCGGCACGGATGCGGCTGGCGGCGGTCGCCGTCCTGGCGCTGGGCGGGGCGATGCTCGCCGCCACGCCCGCGCACGCCGCGAACATCACCGCCAACCCCGGCTTCGAGGACGGGCTGACCGGGTGGACGTGCTCGGCGTCGTCGGGCGCGACGGCGGTCTCCTCGCCGGTGCACGGCGGCTCCAAGGCGCTGCAGGCCACCCCGGCCGGGTCCGACACCGCCCGCTGCTCACAGGTCGTGCCGGTCAAGCCGAACTCGTCGTACTCGCTGTCGGCGTGGGTACGCGGCGGGTACGTCTTCCTGGGCGCGAGCGGCACCGGGACGACCGACACCAGCACCTGGGCGTCCTCGCCGTCGGCCTACACCCAGCTGAGCCGGACCTTCACCACGGGCGCCGCCACGACCTCCGTGACGATCCACGTCAACGGCTGGTACGGCCAGGGCGCCTACCAGGCCGACGACATCGTGCTGGACGGCCCGCCCGGCGCGGGACAGGCCCCGCCCGCGCCGACCGGCCTGACCGGCACGGGGACCGTCACCACGGCCACGCTGAAGTGGAACGCCGTCGAGGGGGCGACCGGCTACACCGTCTACCGCAACGGCGCCAAGGTCGCCACGGTCACCGGCACCGCCCACACCGAGAACCCGCAGCCCGGCACCTACGACTACCAGGTGACCGCCTCCAACGCGGCAGGCGAGTCGCCCAGGTCGGCGGCGGTCCCGGTGACGGTCGGCAACGACCAGCCCCCGCCCCCGCCCGCCCCGACCGGCCTGACCGGCGGCGTCGGCGGCCTGAGCGTCGCGCTGAAGTGGAACGCCTCGGCGGGGGCGACCGGCTACACCGTCTACCGGGACGGCGCCAAGGTCGCCACGGTGACGGGCGCCGCCCACACCGACAACACACCCGCCGCCGGCACCTACGCGTACCACGTCAAGGCCTTCCACCAGACCGGCGTCGAGTCCGGCGCCTCCAACACCGTCACGGTGAGGACCGTGAGCGACCCGCCGGCGGGCGGCCGGCTCCTGGTCGGTTACCTGCACGCCTCGTTCGCCAACGGCTCCGGCTACGTCCGGATGGCCGACGTGCCCGGCGAGTGGGACGTCATCAACCTCTCCTTCGGCGAGCCCACCTCGGTGACCTCCGGGGACATCCGGTTCACCCGGTGCCCGGCGACCGAGTGCCCCAACGTCGAGTCCGAGGCGGACTTCACCGCGGCGATCAAGGCCAAGCAGGCCGCGGGGAAGAAGGTGCTGATCTCGATCGGCGGCCAGAACGGCCAGGTCCAGCTCACCACCGCCGCCGCACGCGACGCGTTCGTGCGCTCGGTGAGCGCCATCATCGACAGGTACGGCCTCGACGGGCTGGACATCGACTTCGAGGGTCACTCGCTCTACCTCGACAACGGCGACACCTCGCTGAGCAACCCGACCACCCCGGTGATCGTCAACCTGATCGCCGCGCTGAAGACGCTCAAGGCCAGGTACGGTGCGAAGTTCGTGCTGACCATGGCTCCGGAGACGTTCTTCGTCCAGCTCGGCTACCAGTTCTACGGCCCCGGCCCGAACGGCGCCGCCGACCGGAGGGCCGCGTCCTACCTGCCCGTCATCCACGCGATGCGGAACGACCTGACCCTGCTGCACGTCCAGGACTACAACTCCGGGCCGATCAAGGGCCTGGACGACCAGTTCCACACCATGGGCACGCACGACTTCCACGTGGCCATGACCGACATGCTGCTCGCGGGCTTCCCGATCATGGGCAACCCGAACAACGTCTTCCCCGCCCTGCGGCAGGAACAGGTCGCCATCGGCCTGCCCGCCGCGCCCTGGGCCGGCAACGGCTTCACCACGGTGGCCGAGGTGCACAAGGCCTTCGACTGCCTCGCCAAGGGAGTGAACTGCGGGCCGTACAAGCCGAAGGGGGTCTACCCGAACCTCCGCGGCCTGATGACCTGGTCGATCAACTGGGACAAGTACAACGGCTTCGAGTTCTCCCGCAACCACCGGGCCTACCTCGACAGGCTCGGCTGAGAACCCCTCGCCGCCGGGAGAGACGGACTCCCGGCGGCGAGGCCCCGCCGCGATCCGGACCGGGCCACTCCCGCCGCTCCGCCCTGCGCCGGACGGCGGCCGGAACCTGGGAGGGAGGTCTCGTTTCGGCGTTCGAGTGGTTGTTCGCTCGTGACTTCCGGCAGGCTAGTCGCCGTCATGGACTACGCAATTCCCACGGGGATCATCCTCGTCACAGGTGTCGTGCTCGCTCTGGTCGCGCAGTGGAGGGGCTGGCGCCCCTCGCTGCCCGTCGTGCTCGCGGTCGGAGTCGTCTTCCGGGTGCTCATCATGGTCTTCGCGGCGAAGAGCCAGTGGCAGCCGGTCGACTTCGTCAACAGCTTCAAACCCGCGGGCGAGGCGGTCCTGAACGGGGAGGACCCCGTCCTGGGGAGCAAGGGCGGCTGGCACTTCCTGCCGACCATCCCCTACGTGTACGGCCTGCTGCTGTGGCTGGGCATCCCCTGGGAGTGGGGTGGCCGCCTGGTCACCGTGGTCGCCGACATCGTCCTGATCCCGCTGGTCGGCAAGCTCGCCGGAGGCTCCGCCGCCGGCCTCCGCGCCTTCCAGTACGCCTGCAACCCCCTGGCGATCCTCGTCGCCTCCCTGCACGGCCAGGTCGAGCCGGTCGCGCTGGCCTTCGGCGTCGCCGCCTTCGTCGTGGCCCGCGGCCCCGGCGACCCCGACCGGCCCGGCCTGCGCGACGACCCGGTCACCTCCGTCCGGCGGGCCGTCGCGGCCCACGGGGTCGGCGGCGCCGTACGGCAGGCGCTGGCCCACGGGATCGGCCGTGCCGTGCGGCAGGCGGTCACCCGGGCGGTCACCCCGCGCGAGGGCGACCTGGCGGCGCTGCGCCGGGCGCTCTTCGCGGGACTGCTGATGGGCCTGGCCCTGTGCGCCAAGAGCTGGCCCATCTGGCTGATCCCCGGCATGCTCCTGCTGCTGCCGACCGTCCGTGCGCGGGCCGTCGCGTTCGCGGCCACCGGTATCGCGCCGGTCTTCTTCATCGTCACCGAGCCCCTCCTCCTGGACGCCTCTCTGGGCGAGATCACCCAGGCCCTGCGCACGATCGGGGACATCCGCCCGATCGTCGGCGAGTGGGGCTACAGCGCGATCCTCGTCGGCGGCGAATGGACGCTCCATTCCGGGATCGCGAAGTTCGGCACCTGGCTGATCTACGGCACGCTGCTCGTGGTCGCCTTCCTCTGGCGCCGCGCCGACCCGGTGGACCTCACCACCGCCGTGCTGCTCGCCTTCATGGTGGTCACGCCCCGCCTCGGCGCGCAGTACCTGCTGTGGTTCATGCCGTTCCTCGTCGCGCGGCCCACCCCCGCCCGCTTCGCCTGGCCCGCGATCATCGGCGTCTGCCTGTGGGCCGGGTACGGCTACCTGCCCATGACCCAGTCCTGGGAGATCTGGGCGGCGCAGCATTCGGGATGGGCCCAGGCCTCCGTGGTGCTGCTGCCGATCCTGGCCTACGCCATGCCCTGGGACCGCCGCGTCTCGGTCGCCTGCGAGTGTGAAACGGGGGAGGCGCCCCGGCCCGCCGTTCCCGCGGCCGTCTGAGCCCCGCGGCCGTCTGAGCCCCGCGGCCGTCTGAGCCCCGCGGCCGTCTGAGCCCCGCGGCCGTCTGAGCCCCGCGGCAGGTCGGGGGTCCGCCCGGCGGCCGCACGGGCATTTCCCCGGCGACCCCGCGATGGCACCATCAGAAGATCGACGGTGACGCGGGAGGGCGGGGCATGGGGATCCGGAGACCGAAGCCGATACACCTGCTGACGATCGCGGCGTGCCTCACATGCGATCTCGTGGCACCGCTGCACCTCGTCAGGAACGACGGCGGGTTCTTCTCCGTCCTGATGCTCCTGGCCTTAATGGCCAGCCTGCTGGCGGCGCCGCTTCTGCTGTTCCTCTGCCTGTACGGCCGGGGCCGGTGGGCCGCCTGCGCAGTGCTGGCGCAGATCGTCCTCGGCTTCGTCACCTTCGCCGGCGGAGCCCAGCCGCTGCACGCCGTTTACCTGGTCGCGCTGGGCCGGCCGGTCGAGGCCACCGTCGCGGGCTCGACCAGCGAATGCGGCCACCAGGTGACCGGCCAGGCCGCCGAGACCGGCCCGTACGTCTGCACGGCCACCCTGGATCTCGTGGGGCCGGACGGCGAGGCGGTGGCCGGCGGCGGGATGCGCGGCAACGAGTTCGTGGGCGCCCGGCTGGAGGCGGCCCGGACGGACGGAGATCCGGCGGACTCGATCACCGTCCTCGAGGATCCGCTCGGGCTGGCACGTCCCCTCACGGCGGACCCCGCCACCGGATGGCCCGAGATCGGCGACCTCCAAGGACTCCACGCCGTGGTCCTCGTGCTCTGCTGGGCCGCGCTCGCCGGGAGCCTCCTCGCGGTCTCCGCCACCGGCCTGAGGCGACGGCGGACGACGCCCCCCGCCGGAGCCGATGAACCCGGCGACGGAGGACGGGAGCAGGAGGCGTCCGGCGAGCCCGATCCCACACGACCGGCGCGGACACCGGGGCCCGCCGCGGGGCGGGACTGCTAGGTTCCGGAAGCGTGACGAAAAACGTGGAAGTCCTGCGCTACACCGCCTTCACCCATGATCCCGACGGGGGAAACCCCGCGGGGATCGTCCTGGACGCCGCCGGGCTCTCCGACGACGACATGCTCGCCGTCGCCGCCGAGGTCGGCTACTCCGAGACCGCCTTCCTGACCTCGCGGGACGACGCGGCCCGCACCTTCCGGGTCCGCTACTTCTCGCCTTCGGCGGAGGTCGACTTCTGCGGGCACGCGACGATCGCCACCTCGGTCGCGCTGGCCGAGCGGATCGGGGTGGGCCGGCTGACCTTCACCACGAACGCGGGCGAGATCGCCGTGGAGGCCGAGGTCGACGGCGACTCCCTGCGGGCCACCCTCACCAGCGTGCCCACGCGGTCGGTGCCCATGGAGGAGGACGCGCTGGACGAGACGCTCGCCGCGCTGGGCTGGTCCCGCGACGACCTCGACAAGGACTTCCCGCCGCACGTCGCGTTCGCCGGGAACGACCACCCGATGATCGCGGCCTCGTCCCGTGCCCGCCTGGCGGACCTGAGCTACGACTTCGACGCACTGAAGTCGATCATGATCCGGCGCGGCTGGACGACTGTGAACCTGTTCTGGCGCGAGCACGACGGCTGGTACCACTCGCGCAACCCGTTCCCGATCGGCGGGGTGGTCGAGGATCCGGCGACCGGTGCGGCGGCCGCGGCGTTCGGCGGCTATCTGCGGGCGCTGGGAGCCGGGGTGCGGGAGTTCACGGTCATCCAGGGTGTGGACATGGGCCGTCCGAGCGAGTTGAAGGCGTCGATCGCCGCGGAGGACGGGCGCACCCGGGTGGGCGGCGGGGCCGTCGCGATGACGACGCCCTGACCACCGGTCCAGTGGCGGCTCCTTGACTTGTACCAAGCACTTGCTCAAGATCCGGATGTGGCGACATTCGCGGAGCTGATCCGGGCCCGGGCCGGTGACGAGCACCCCGGGCTGCTGTTCGAGGACGAGAGATACGCCTGGTCCCGGCTCGTCCGGGAGGCCGAGCGCCGGGCCGCCATGGCGCTCGGCCTCCGCGAGCCCGGACGGCCGTTCCACATCGGCGTGCTGCTGGAGAACGTCCCCGAGTACGTGCTCTGGATCTTCGCCGCGGCCCTGGCGGGGGCCGCGGTGGTCGGGATCAACCCGACCAGGCGCGGCGAGGAACTGGCCGGGGACGTCCGCCACACCGACTGCCTGTTCGTCGTCACCGACTCCGCCGGACACGGCCTGCTCGACGGGCTGAAGACCGGCGTCCCTCCGGACCGCGTCCTGCGGGTGGACACCCCCCGCTACCACGCCCTCCTCGCCCGCCGTGCGGCCGCCGCTCCCGGCACCGGGCCGTACGGCGGAACCGCGGACGCGAGCCGTACCGGCGCCGGGGCGGAGGACCTCGCACCGGAGCCCGGCGACCCGTTGCTGTTGCTGTTCACGTCCGGGTCCACGGGGGCGCCCAAGGCCGTGATCTGCGGGCAGGGGAGGCTGGCCGCGATCGCGGAGCGGGGCGGGCGGTTCGGGATCGGGCGTGACAGCGTGACCTACCTGGCGATGCCGCTCTTCCACGGAAACGCGATCATGGCGAACCTGGCCATGGCGACCCACGCCGGGGCGACGGTCGCGATGCGCCGCCGCTTCAGCGCCTCGGGCTTCCTGCCCGACGTCCGCAGGTACGGCGTCACCTACTTCAACTACGTCGGGCGCGCGCTGGCCTACATCCTCGCGACTCCCGAGCGCCCCGGCGACGCGGACAACCCGCTGCAGACCGCGTTCGGCACCGAGGCCTCCGCCCGGGACCTGACCGAGTTCGCCCGGAGGTTCGGCGCCCGGGTCATCGAGGGATACGGCTCCTCCGAGGGCGCGATCACCATCTCGAAGGTCCCGGGCACCCCCTCCGACGCGCTCGGTGTCCCCCCGGAGGGGATGGACGTCGCCGTCCACGACCCGGAGACCGGCCGCGAGTGCCCGCGGGCCCGGTTCGGCGACGGCGGAAGGCTGCTCAACGCGGACGAGGCCATCGGCGAGATCGTCCGCAGGGACGCCACCGGGTTCGAGGGCTACTACGACAACCCCGAGGCCGACGACCTGCGGCTGCGCGACGGCTGGTACTGGAGCGGAGACCTCGGCTACCGTGACGCGGACGGCTACTTCTACTTCGCCGGCCGTGACGCCGACCGGCTCCGGGTGGACGGTGAGAACTTCGCCGCGGCACCGGTCGAGCGCATCCTGTCCCGCTTCCCCGGCACCGTCATGTGCGCGGTCTACGCCGTCCCCGACTCCCGCACCGGCGACCAGGTGATGGCCGCCCTCGAACTCGACGGCGGCTTCGACCCCGGCGCCTTCACCGCTTTCCTCCGCGCCCAGGCCGACCTCGGCACCAAGTGGGCGCCCATGTTCGTACGGCTTGTGGAGGAGATGCCGCTCACCGCCACGAACAAGGCGGACCGGCGGGGCCTGCGCCGCGACCGGTGGGAGTGCGCCGACCCGGTCTGGTGGAGTCCGGCCCGCGACCTGCGCTACGTCCCTCTCACCGGCGAGGCGCGGCTCGCCCTGGGAGAGGAGTTCGCCGAGTTCGGCCGGGGGTACCTGCTGTGACGGGTCGTCCGATTCCTGCAAGACACCGCCGCAGGGCCGGGCGTACGGTCGGAGCATGAAGACGCTGACCCATGACGCGTTCGCCGCCGCAGGGCGGTACATGCAGCTCAACGCCCGGCTGATCGACCGGCTGAGATACGACAGGCTGTTCGGCGGGGGATCGCCGGAGCGGGTGCTGGCCGTCCTGCGGGCCTACCAGAATCCCGACGGCGGGTTCGGCAACGCCCTCGAACCCGACCTGCGGGGCGCGGAGAGCCAGCCGGAACCGGTCGAGGTGGCGTTCTGGGTCCTCGACGAGCTGGACGCGTTCGGCGACCCGATGGTGACCGCGGCGTGCGACTACCTCATGGCGGTCACCACGGACGACGGAGGGGTGCCGTTCGTGCTGCCGAGCGTCCGGCGGTCCCCGCGCGCGCCCTGGTGGGAGACCCCCGACGATCCGCCGGGCTCCCTGGTGCCCACCGCCTCGATCGCGGGCCTGCTGCACAAGCACAAGGTCGTCCACCCCTGGCTCACCCGGGCCACCGAGTTCACCTGGAACGCGATCGAGTCGACCGCCGAGGTGCAGCCCTACACCGCGCGGGCGATCCTGCACTTCCTGGAGCACGCCGCCGACCGCGACCGGGCCCACGAGCAGTTCGTACGGCTCCGCGACGCGATCCTGGCCACCGTGTCCTTCGACCCGGAGGCGACCGGTGAGGCGCACTTCCCGCTCGACTTCGCCCCCGAGCCGGGTGAGCTGCCGCTGTTCGCCGACGAGATTCTCGAACGGCACCTCGACGCGCTGATCGACCAGCAGACCTCCGAGGGCGGCTGGGCGCCCAACTTCCCCATGTGGACCCCGATCGTCGCCCACGAATGGGGCGGCTTCCTCACCGTGGCACGGCTGAAGACGCTCAAGGCCTACGGGCGGCTGCCTACGGGCGGCTGACGAGCCGGCCCATCGGGACCCCGGCCAGCCGCCTCACCTCGTTGGCCATGTGCGACTGGTCGGCGTAACCGCTGGCCAGCGCCACCTCGGCCAGCGTGAGACCGCGCCGGGCCAGCCGCAGCGCCCGCTGGAAGCGCACGACCCGCTGCAGCACCTTGGGGCCGTACCCGAACGCACGCAGGCACCGCCGGTGGAGCTGCCGCTCGCTCAGCCCGAGCTCCCAGGCGACCTCCCCGGCGCTCCGCCCGGACCGCAGCGCCCCGGCGATCGCCGAGGCGGCAGGGTCGGGGCCGGGAGTCGCGCGCAGCCGTACGGCCAGTGCCTCCTGCAGGGTCTCGGCAGTCACGGTGCCCGCGGTCGTGACGCCGTCGACCAGGGAGCCGCGGACCGTCCTGCGGGAGATCGCGGCACCGGCGGCCGTCTCTCCGACGGTAAGGCCGGGCAGCCTGCCCAGATCGGACAGGGGGACCCGCTGGTCGCGCAGCGCGTCCAGCGGGACCCCGAACACCTCGCCGACCGCGCCGGGCCGGAACCGGACCCCGGCGTAACGGTCACCGGGGGAGAGCCGAACGGGCATCGGTCCGGTGTCGGGCCCGGCCACGTGGAGCCCGCCGGGGCCCCAGATCAGGTCGACGCAGCCGTCCGGCACGACCAGACTCGTCGTCGGTGAGGTCGCGACGCTCGCCCAGAGGCAGGCGACCCGCTCTGCGATCGCCGGATCCGGAGCCCACTCGCGATACACGTCTCCAGACTAGGGGGAGGAAGCGTCATCCGGTCCCGGCCGGGCCTCCGGACGGGACCGGACCGCCGCGTCCGCCCCCGGTGGCGCCTCACCGGAGATGAGCGTCGCGGCCCATCCGCCGTCGGGGTCGCTGTCGATCAGCAGGGCACGGGCCAGCAGGCTCAGCGGGATGGCCAGGAGCGCACCCAGCGGGCCGAGCACGAACGCCCACAGCAGGAGGGAGAGGAACGTCACGGTCGTGGACAGCCCCACCGCGTCGCCGAGGAACTTGGGCTGGATGAGTGACTGGACCACGAAGTTGATGGCCATGTAGGCGGCGACCACGAGGAGCATGGTCCTGACCCCGCCTTCCAGCAGGCCGAGCAGGGCGGGAGGGACGAGCCCGATGACGAAGCCGAGGTTCGGGATGTAGTTGGTGATCAGCGCCAGGACTCCCCAGAGCAGGGGGAGCGGGACGCCGAGCAGCCAGAGCGCGGTGACGTCCAGCGCGGCGCAGACGATGCCGAAGACCGTGGAGACGACCAGGTAGCGGCGGGTGTTGCGAGCGAAGGCGGCGAGTGCGTCGATGAGCTTCGGCCGATGGTTCGACCCGGAGGAGAGGATCCGGGAGAAGACCGGCGCGTCCAGGCACATGGCGAGCACCAGGACGACGATCAGTATCAGTCCGGAGAAGACTCCCAGCAGCCCTGAGGCGAACCCCTGGACGAGAGAGAAGACCTTGCCGGGATCGAAGGATTCGATGGCCCGGTTGATCTGGTCGGTGCCGACGCCCAGCCGCGCCGCGAGGTCCTGCGCCTGGACGACGAGTTCGTTGAACTGCGCGGCATAGGTCGGGGCCAGGCCGGCCAGTTGCGCGACCGAGATCGTCAGGATCGCCACCATGCCGAGCAGGACGAACAGGACGACGGTCAGGGGGGCCGCCACCAGCAGCCAGCCGGGCGCGCCGTGCCTCTGCAGCCAGGCTCTGACCGGTGAGACCGCGATGACGAGCACGAGTGCCAGGAGCATCGGGCCGAGGATCGATGCGACCTCTCTCATCCCGCCCAATGTGATCACCGCACCCGCGGCGCAGAGCAGCACGGTCAGGGCTCTGGGCATCGTTCTCTGGCCAGCCATGTCCTTCTCCTACCCGCGAGAAGAGGTGCGATCTTCTCGGGCAGGACGCTGATTTGACGGAGTCGGCGGTGCTCCATAGAGTTCACAGGCCCGAGGGGGTCGATGGAGATCGTCGAGACCTCGGGAACCCCTTCTCACCCCTCCTTCGCCAGGGAGCGTTCGCGTTCCGGCAAAGTCAGGTTCGACAAGAGCAGGATGTTGGAGTAAGGTTGAAGGGTTGCTCCGGAGACGGAGTGGTCGCGATCCGGATGGATCGCCCGAAACGGGTCAGTTTGACACGAAACGGGCGGAT
>NZ_JABTEZ010000002.1 GCF_015711605.1 Planomonospora sp. ID67723
CCTCGGATTTCCCGGCAGCGGTCCTTTGATGACGAACGGCCCCGTTCCCTGTCGTCGCTCAGGGAACGGGGCCGGTGTCGTCGATCGGACGCCGAGGCGACCGGTCAGGGGGTGATGAACAGGGCGTCGCCGACGGCCCGCTCCGCTCCGTCGGAGGGACGGTTGATGACCTTGTGGCCGACGACCATCGCGGTCGAGCCGCCGCCGTCGAAGTTGATGGCCTGCTTCGCACCGAGCCAGCGCATGATCTGCGCCGCCTCCACCATCGACGCGCCGACGCTGACCCCGGGATTACGGCCGTCGACCGTCACCAGGATCAGCCCGCCGGTCTTGCTGACGCCGACCATCGTGCGCGGATGGCGGCGGAGCATCATGTTGACGGAGGCGTGCCCGTCGGCGGCGGCGGTGATCCGTACCCGGCCGTTCCTGACCAGCCCGACGCCTCCGCCCATCACGTAGGTGTCCGGGGTCAACGGGACGGCTTTGCGGGTCCGGAGGTCGACGACCCTGGTGTCGATCTTCATCGTCCAGGTCTGCCAGGCGTGCTCGTACAGCCAGTCGGCCATGGTGCCGGTGGCGTGGAGCACGTAGTGGCCGCGCGGGACGGCACCGCCGGCGGCACGGGCTTTGACGATCTTCCCCTGGGCGTCGACCACGACCTCGGCCCCGCCGTCCGCGGCGGTCTTGGCGCCGAACTCCTCGGTGTAGAGCACGATCTCGTCGGCTCCGGCCGCCCGGTTGACACCCTTCACCTCGGTCTTCGCCCCGTCGGAGGAGACGGCGGTGACCGTGGTCTTCAGTTCGGTGATCCGGGCCTTTTTGCCGGTGATGACGAGCCCGCTCCGGCCGGGGACCGCCTCGCTGAGCAGCTTGCCACCCACGACGGAGACGCCCACCGGATCGCCCTGCAGGGCCCTGGCGGTGTGGATGTTGAAGAACCCGCCGTTGACACCGGCGATGGCGTTGACCTGCTTGGACATGGAGCCGGTGGTCTCCCGCTTGGCCACGCTGGACCCGATGCTGGTCTTGTAGGAGCCGCGGAAGACTCTCGGGTCCACCATCACCACGCGCATGTCCCAGGGACCGGTGGTCTGGTCGCCGTCGTCACCGAGGTAGTCGGCCTTGGCCCGGATGTCGAACTCCTTGAGCTCCTTGACGACCTTGTCGGCCTTGGCGCGCTGCTTGAACGTCCACAATCCCACCCGCACCATGTACCGCTCGACGGCCGGGGCGTCCGAGGCGGCAGGCTGCACGATCTTCAACACGCTGGGGGTGAATCCCGCCGCCTCGACTTCCTCGGCCTTCGCCTGCGCGGTGGCCAGAGGTCCGTTGTCGTGCCCGTTGGGCATCAGCACCGACACGGTCCAGCCCTGCGTCGACTTGCCGTGCAGCACGCTGAAAAGGTCGACTCCCGGGGTGACCGTCCGCTGGTTCTTGGTCGGAGCCACACGCTCGCCGAGCGGGAACGCCGAGCCGGGGAAGGGCAGGCTCACCCGCTGGGCCTCCGCTGGAATCGCCGTGACCGTGAGCGCCACGGCCGAAAGCCCGACGATGAGACGTCGTGACATATGTATCTCTCCCCGTTGATGGCCAAACTTTCGGTGCACCATCGTTCCGGGATTCACGCGTGGATGTGGCGAAATAAACGAAATGCTGATGAAAGTGGTATTTCCCATAGTCGTGAGGGCGCGGAAGACCCGCTCATCGGCATGTCACGGAGACCCGGGGGCAGCGGCCCGGCGGATGGAGCGGCTCCTCAGCCCCGGGGGACGTCCCGCCGGAAGGACTCCAGCGCCAGCAGGGCCACGTGCAGGGAGAGACAGGACTCGACGTCATCGAGGTCGGTGTCGAGGATGCGCTCCAGTCTGCGGAGCCGGTCGTAGAAGGCGGGCCGGGACAGGTGCGCCTTCTGGGCGGCCACGGCCTTGTTCCGTCCGGCGTCCAGGTAGATGCGGAGGATCCGGGCCAGGTCGCCGCCGCGCTGGGCGTCGTGTGCCAGCAGCGGGCCGAGCTCGCGCTCGGCGAAGGTCTGCAGCCGGGCGTCGTCGCGCAGCAGGTGGAGCAGGCCGCGCAGGCGCAGGTCGGGCAGGCGGTAGAAGGCTCGGCCGTCGGGCTGCCGGACGGCGACGTCGGCCACTTGCTCGGCCTCGAGGAAGCTGCGCCGTACGTCGCGGAGCGACTCGACCACGGAACCGGCGGCGAGCACGAACGGGATGGCGAACAGAGCGCGCAGGCGCTCGGAGAGCGTGGAGAGCGCGGTCTCGGCGGAGACGCGCGGGGGCAGCGGGAGCAGGACGCCGACGCGGTTCTGGTCCAGCGCGCCCACCAGGGCGGGCAGGCGGGCGTCGCGGCAGGTGGCGGCGGTGGCGTCGGCCAGCTCGCCGAGCCTGGCGAGTTGCTCCTGACCGTCGGGGGCGGCCGGCTCCGCCAGGCGCAGCACCGCGCTGATCAGCTTGCGGCCGGTGAGCGGCACGCCGACCGCGCGGGCGCGGGCGGCGGCCTCGTCGGGGTCGGCGTAGGCGTGCGTGAGGATGCCGGTGATGATCGTGCCGTGCGCCTGGCGCTCCAGCGACTCCTGGTGGCGCTCCAGCAGGCGGCCCAGGGCCAGCGTGGTCGCGGCGCGCTCGGCGAGCACGATGTCGCGCGGTCCCGGCTCGCCGTTGCACAGCAGGATCAACCGGCCCCAGTCCTGGCCGCGGGCGCCGACCATGGTGACCAGCCAGCCGGCGGAGGCGTCGTAGGCGGTGCGCTGCTGGGGGGCCACGGCGCGGGATCGGGTCTCCCAGCTGGCGAGCAGCGTGCCGGTGTCCCGCCCGGCCGTCTCGCAGGCGAGCACCTGGTGGGCGAGGTTCTCCAGCAGCACGGGGCGGCCGGACAGGCGCGCGACCTGGCTGAGCACCTCGGCCGGGGAGGCGCCCTCGACCGACAGCTCGGTGAAGACCTCGTGGAGCTGCTCCGAGGCCCGCAGCTCCTCCAGCTGGCGGTCGATGATCCGGGCATGCACCGACTCGGTGATCTGCACGAACGGCGTCTCGCGGGCCAGCGTGATCAGCGGCAGGCCGTGCTCCTCCGCGGCGTTGACCACACACCGGGGGAGCTCCCTGACGAACTTGCGGCCCAGCTCCACGATGAGCCCGGACGCGCCGACGGAGGCCAGCTCGGCGATGTAGCTCGCGAGCTTGTCCGGGTCGTCGGGGAGGGCGATCCCGGTGGTCAGCACCAGCTCACCGCCGCGGAGCAGGTGGGCGATGTCGGTCACCTCGCCGACGTGGACCCAGCGCACCCTGCTGTCCAGCCGGTCGGATCCCGCGACGACGCGGGGGTTTCCCCGGCGGACGGTGTCCAGGGCGAGAACGTCGGCGATGGTGGGCAGCACTCACCGAGAATAGCCGATCATATTGTATGAATGGTCGGCTAATCGCTTACATCATGTCCGAGCGGGCCTGTCCGGCCGGCGAGGAGGTCCCCGTCTGCCGCGGAGCGCCGTCCGGCGCGGCCAGGCGTGCCTCCAGGCCGTCCAGGAGGCAGGACAGGCCGAAGTCGAAGCTGAGGGCGCGCTCGGCGCCGATGTCCTTCGCGTCATACGCCTTGTGGCGCGCGACCAGGCCGGGGTGGTCGCGGGCGACCTGCGCCACCATCTCCCTCGTGGCCCTCAGCACCTCTTCCTCGGTCGCCTCCGATCGGCGCAGAGCGGTCTGCCAGGCCACCTCCGGGGCGGTCGCACCGAGGACGAAGGAGAGCAGGGCGGCCGAGGCGTAGTCCAGTTGCGCTTCCCGGAAGCCCGCCCGTTCGAAGGCGTCCAGCATGCGGGCGGCGAGCCGTACCGCGTTCGGGCCGATCGCCGGCCTCGTCCCGATGAGGGAGGCCGCCCACGGGTGTGCGAACAGGGCGTTGCGCAGGCCGTAGGCGACGGCCAGGGCGGTGCCCCGCCAGCCGGCGGCGCCGGGATCGGGCAGCGAGACCTCGCCGAAGACCTCGTCCATGACGAGTTCGAGCAACTCGTCCTTGCTGGCCACGTGCCAGTAGATGCTGGTGGCCCCGGAGCCGAGCCGCGCGCCCAGACGGCGCATGCTCAGCGCGTCCACCCCCTCGGCGTCGAGCAGTGCCATCGCCGTGCGCACGATCTGGTCGCGGCCGAGTCCCGGGCTCTTGGCAGGGCGGGGCTCGCGCGTCCACACCGAGGTGAAGGGTTGTTCCACGGTTCCAGCATAAATCCTCTCGCACACTGTTCGATGTTTGTCGTACAGTGTGCGAGTGGAATCGAACACTGTACGAGCAGAACCGAACCCCCGGCGCTGGTGGATTCTCGGCGTGCTCTGCCTGAGCCTCCTCGTCCTGGTCGTGGACAACACGATCCTGAACCTGGCCATCCCGTCCCTGATGACCGACCTCGGCGCCAGCCCGGCGGACATCCAATGGATCCTGGACGCCTACATCCTGGTCTTCGCGGGCCTGCTGCTCACCGCGGGCAGCCTCTCCGACCGGTACGGCCGCCGCCGCTTCCTGATCATCGGCCTGGTGCTGTTCGGCGGCGCCTCCACGCTGGCCCTGGTGGTCACCGAGCCCTGGCAGCTGATCGCGGTGCGCGCGCTGATGGGCGTCGGCGGCTCCATCCTCATGCCGAGCACCCTGTCCATCCTGATCACCGTCTTCGACGAGGGTGAGCGTCGCAAGGCCATCGCGGCATGGAGCGCCGTGGCCATGGTCGGCGTGATCGCCGGCCCCACCCTGGGCGGCTTCCTCCTGGAGCGCTACTGGTGGGGCTCGATCTTCCTGCTCAACGTGCCCATCGCGATCGTGGCCGTCGCGGCGGCGGTCATCCTGATGCCCGAGTCGCGTGGCCCGGCCCGGCGGCTCGACCCGTTCGGCGTGGTCCTGTCCACCACGGGCATGAGCGCGCTGGTCTTCGCGGTCGTCTCCGTGCCCTCCGAGGGCGTGATCTCGACCCCGGTGCTGGCCGCCACGGCGCTGGCCGTCGTGGGACTGGGCGCCTTCGTGCTCTGGGAGCGTCGCTCCGACCACCCGATGCTGCCGCTGGAGCTCTTCCGCGACCGCAACTTCAGCGGCGCCTCGTTCTCCATCGTGCTGCTCTCGTTCGGCACCGGCGCCCTGCTGCTGATGCTCACCCAGTACCTGCAGTTCGTGCTGGGGTACGACCCCATGAAGGCGGGGCTGGCGCTGTTGCCGTACGCGGTGGCCGCCGCGCTGTTCAACGCGGTCGGCGCCGGGCTGGGACAGAAGGTCCGCAACCGCACGCTCATGGCCGCCGGGCTGGGCGTCATGGGACTCGGCTTCGGCGTCCTCGCCTTCATCACCGCCGAGAGCGGGTACGGCATGCTGATCACCGGGCTCATGGTCATGGGGATCGGCGGTGGACTCGCGGGACCGGCGGCGTACGCGACGCTGATGGGCGCGGTCCCGCCCGCGCACGCGGGAGTCGGATCGGCGCTGAACGACACCGTCCAGCAGGTCGGCATGGCGCTGAGCGTGGCCGTGCTGGGCAGCGTGCTCGCCGGGGTCTACACCTCCTCGATGCCGCAGGACGCGCCCGCCGTCGCCCGCGACTCCATCGCCGGAGCGAGGCTGCTCGGGGACCCGGCCCTGATGGATACGGCGGTGGAGTCGTTCGTCGGGGCGATGTCGTTCGGCTCCTGGGTGGGCGTCGTCTTCTGCCTGGCCGCCGTCGCCCTGGCGCTGGCGGTGATCCGCCCCGCGCCGCAGGCTCCCGCGGGCTCCCCGGACGCCGGCCTGGTACGGGCGGAGGGCTGAGTAGGGGCGGAGGACTGAGTGCGGGCGGAGGGCTGAGGCGGTGACCTGAACCGGCGGACCGATGCGAAGGCTCGATGCGAAGGGCCGGGAGGTCCCCGTACGGCCGCTGCGGGGGGCGGGCCGTACGGTCCTCCGTGTCGGGAGCCGGTCGGCGCCGCCTTGACACTGTGACGGCTTCGGAGGCAATCTCCCGACAGGTTGGCGGTAGGAGCAGTGGCTCCGAGCCGGGATACTCAATGCATGTCGGACCTTCTTGCGCGCCACCGGGCGGTCATGCCCAACTGGGTGGCCCTGTACTACAACGAGCCCATCGAGATCGTCAGCGGCAAGGGCAACCGGGTCGTCGACGCCTCGGGCAAGAGCTACCTCGACTTCTTCGCGGGCATCCTGACCAACATGATCGGGTACGACGTGCCCGAGGTCCGCGAGGCCGTCGAGCGCCAGCTCGCCACCGGGGTCGTGCACACCTCCACGGTCTACCTCCTGCGCGGCCAGATCGAGCTGGCCGAGAAGATTGCCAAACTGTCCGGGATCAAGGACGCCAAGGTCTTCTTCACCAACTCCGGCACCGAGGCCAACGAGACGGCCCTGCTGCTGGCGACCTACGCGCGCAAGTCCGACCAGGTCCTGGCCATGCGGCAGAGCTACCACGGCCGCAGCTTCGGCGCGATCAGCGTGACCAGCAACCGCGCGTGGAAGAACAACTCGCTCTCGCCGCTGAACGTCCACTTCCTGCACGGCGCCGACCGGCACCTCACCCAGTTCAGGGGCCTGTCGGACGCCGACTACATCAAGGCCTGCGTCGACGACCTGCGCCACGTGCTGGCCACCTCCGTCGGCGGTGACGTGGCCGCGCTGATCGCCGAGCCGATCCAGGGCGTGGGCGGGTTCACCATGGCTCCCGACGGCCTGTTCGCCGCCTACAAGGAGGTCCTCGACGAGCAGGGCATCCTGCTCATCTCGGACGAGGTGCAGACCGGCTGGGGCCGTACCGGCTCGGCCTTCTTCGGCATCCAGAACCACGGCGTCACGCCGGACATGATGACCTTCGCCAAGGGGCTCGGCAACGGCTTCGCGGTCGGCGGCGTCGTGGCCCGCGGTGACCTGATGGACGGCCTGCACGCCACCGGCCTGGCGACCTTCGGCGGCAACCCGATCTCCATGGCCGCCGCCAACGCCACCCTCGACTACGTCCTCGACCACGACCTGCAGGCCAACGCGGCCCGCACCGGCGCGCTGATCATCGATGGGCTCCGCGAGGCCGCAGCGCGCCTGCCGATCGTCGGCGACGTGCGCGGCAAGGGCCTGATGTTCGCCGTTGAGCTGGTCGACCCGGCGACCGGTGAGCCGTCGCCGGCGCTCGCGGCCCGGTTCATGGAGGAGACGAAGAAGGCCGGCCTGCTCGCCGGCAAGGGCGGCCTGCACGGCAACGTGCTGCGCATGGCCCCGCCGCTCACGCTGACGACGGAGGAGGCCGCGGAGGGCCTCGGGATCATCGTCAACGCGCTCGAAGTCATCAACGCCGAAGTCGCGCCGTAGCGCGCAGGGAGCACAGGATCGTGAAGAACGTCACCCACTGGATCGACGGGGCCGCCGTCGAGGGCGCCGGCCGCACCTGCGAGATCTTCAACCCGGCGACGGGCGAGATCAGCGGGAAGGTCCACCTCGCCTCGGCCGCCGAGGTGGACGCGGCCGTGGCCTCGGCCGCGGCCGCCTACCCCGCCTGGCGGGACTCCTCCCTGATCAAGCGGGCTCAGGTGCTGTTCCGCTTCCGCGAGCTGATGTACGCCCACCGCGACGAGCTCGCCGCGCTGATCAGCTCCGAGCACGGCAAGGTCCACTCCGACGCGCTCGGTGAGGTCGCCCGAGGCCTGGAGGTCGTGGAGTTCGCCTGCGGCATCCCGCACCTGCTCAAGGGCGGTTTCTCCGAGGGCGTCTCCACCCGGGTGGACTCCTACTCGATCCGCCAGCCGCTGGGCGTGGTCGCCGGGATCACGCCGTTCAACTTCCCGGCCATGGTGCCGATGTGGATGTACCCGGTCGCGATCGCCTGCGGCAACGCGTTCATCCTCAAGCCGTCGGAGAAGGACCCGTCGGCCTCGCTGCTGATGGCCCGCCTGTGGAAGGAGGCGGGGCTGCCCGACGGGATCTTCAGCGTCGTCCAGGGGGACAAGGAGGCCGTGGACCGGCTGCTGGAGCACCCCGACGTCAAGGCGGTCTCGTTCGTGGGCTCCACCCCGATCGCCAGATACGTCTACGAGACCGGGACCTCCCACGGCAAGCGGGTCCAGGCGCTCGGCGGGGCCAAGAACCACATGCTGGTGCTGCCCGACGCCGACCTCGACCTGGTCGCCGACTCCGCCGTCTCGGCGGGCTTCGGCTCGGCGGGGGAGCGCTGCATGGCGATCTCCGTGGTGCTGGCGGTGGACCCGGTCGGCGACGAGCTCGTCGAGAAGATCGTCTCTCGGGTGGAGAACCTGGTCATCGGCCCCGGCGACGATCCGAAGGCCGAGATGGGGCCGCTGGTCACCGAGGTTCATCGCGACAAGGTCGCCTCCTACCTCGACCTGGGCGTCGCCGAGGGGGCGAAGCTCGTGGTGGACGGCCGCCGGACGCAGGTCCTCGGCGGCGGCGCCGCGGCCGAGACCCCCGGCTTCTGGCTCGGCCCCACCGTGCTGGACCACGTCCGGCCGGGCTCCCGGGTGCACACCGAGGAGATCTTCGGCCCGGTCCTGTCGATCGTGCGGGTCTCCTCCTACGAGGAGGGCCTGGAGCTGATCAACGGCGGCGAGTTCGGCAACGGCACCGCGATCTTCACCAACGACGGCGGCGCCGCCCGGCGCTTCCAGAACGAGGTGGAGGTCGGCATGGTCGGCATCAACGTGCCGATCCCGGTTCCGATGGCGTTCTACAGCTTCGGCGGCTGGAAGGCCTCCCTCTTCGGGGACACCCATGTCCATGGCACCGAGGGCGTGCACTTCTACACCCGGGGCAAGGTCGTCACCTCCCGCTGGCTCGACCCCAGCCACGGCGGGGTCAACCTCGGGTTCCCGACGAACAAGTGACCCTCGCGTCCCGCCGCCGGGTAACGCGACGGTCATCGGGCGGCCATCCGCGCACCGTGCGGGCCGGTAGGCTCCGGGGAGCGGAATCGGCAGCGGCGTCGGGAGGGACTTCGTGGGCAGGGACAGGCTCCGCCGCGTGCGGCTGGGGGCGGTGGCGGGAGCGGGCCTCCTGACGCTCGCGGTCTGCACCACGGCGGGAGTCGCGGACGCCCGGCCGGAGCCGGGGGGCGTCCCGGTCGTGGCCGCGCGCCCGTCCGGCGCACCGGCGACCGCCTCTCCGGCGACGGGCCCGGACTCCGGCAGGAGTCCGGGCACCGGCACGAGCCCCACGCCCGCCGGCTCCACGCCCACGGCCTCCATCGGCGCGTCCGAGGGCACGCTGCGGGTGCTCACCTTCCAGGGGCACGTCGAGTACGGCGGGACGCTCCAGGGAGTCAACTGGGTCACGCAGTTCGAGGAGAAGACCGGCTGCCGGGTGGTGACGCTCGACCGGGTCCGGTCGGCCGAGGAGATGGCGGCCAAGCTCGACGGCGGCTCCTACGACGTCGTCTCGCCCCCGCCGGAGCTGGCCGGCCTGCTGGCGGCGGAAGGCGCCGTGGCTCCGGTCGACACCTCCCTCGTCGAGGCCTACGACGAGATCCCCGAGCGGCTCCGGGAACTGCCCGCCCTGCGCCGGGGGGAGACCGTCTACGGCGTCCCCTACCTGTGGGGGGTCAACCAGACCCTGTACGGCGAGGGCCGGTACGACGGTCCCGGGGCGCTCTACGAGACCGGCCCGGTGGCGATCAGGAACACCCCGCTGAGCATCGCCGACGCGGCACTCGTGCTCAGGGAGACCGAGCCCGGTCTGGGCATCGAGGACCCGTTCCAGCTCACCCCGGCCCAGCTCGACGCCGCGGAGAAGCTGCTCGCCGGACGGGACGGAGCCGACCGGATCTACTGGGACGACTCGATCGAGGTGATCCGGGCGATGGCCGGCGGGTCGGTGCGCCTGGCCCAGGCGTGGCCGTACCACGCCGACCTCTTCAAGCGCGCGGGCAGGCCGGTGCGGACGTTCGACAAGGCGCCGGTGACCGGGTGGATGGACTCCTGGATGCTCGCGGCCCGGCCGGCCAGCCCGAACTGCGCCTACAAGTGGCTCAACTGGGTCACCTCGGCGGACACCCAGCGCTCGGCCGCGGCCTGGACCGGGCTGGCGCCGGCCAACACCGAGGCGTGCACCGGACGGGCGCGTTCCGTCTGCGACCTGTACCGCGCGGAGGACGCCGCGCGGCTGGGGGAGGTCTTCTTCGCCGTCCGCCCGGCGCGGGATTGCGGTGGCGGGAATGGGGAATGCACTGACTACGCCGACTGGGTGAGCCGCTGGAAGAAGCTGGTGGACTGACCGGAGCTCTCCCGGCCGGACCCTGACCGAGCCGCAGGCGCGTCCATCCCCCCGCTGGACGCGGCCTGCCAGGGGCGTTCCGGGGCTCCCCCGACCCCGGGCGCCCCGCCTGGTCTTCCCCGGCGCCCTGCGCGCCTGCCTCGACATCCCACCGCTCTCCCCTGCGCGCCCGCCGCCGGACGCTGTCTCCTGCAGTGCACCGCAGATCTCTCCCGTCATGCCCGGATCGCGATGGTTTCCGAGGCGTACTCCCTCGATCGCGATGGATTCCGTAGAAAATCATGTTCGTGCTATTGGCTGGTCAGTCAGTCAGTGGATAGAGTCCCGCCATGAGAATCCTTCTTGTGGGAGCCGGCGGCGTCGGCTCCGCCGTCGTTCCGATCGCCGCCCGCCGAGATTTCTTCGAACACATCGTGGTGGCGGACTCTAGACAGAGCCGCGCCGCCGAGGTGGTGGCCACGATCGGGGACCCGCGTTTCAGCGCCATCGCGCTGGACGCCTCGGACCAGGAGGCGGTCGAGGCCGCTCTCGCCGAGCACCGCTGTGACGTCCTCTTCAACGCGGTCGATCCGCGTTTCACCATGCCGCTGTTCCGGGCCGCCCTGAATACCGGCGCGCACTACCTGGACATGGCGATGTCCCTGTCACGGCCCCACCCCCGCAGGCCGTACGAGCTGACCGGGGTCAAACTGGGCGACGAGCAGTTCGCCATGGACGCGGCCTGGCGCGACTCGGGCAGGCTGGCGCTGGTGGGCATGGGCGTCGAGCCGGGCCTGGCCGACGTGTTCGCCCGCTACGCCGCCGACCATCTCTTCTCCGAGATCGAGGAGATCGGCATCCGCGACGGGTCGAACCTCGTGGTGGAGGGGCACGACTTCGCGCCGACCTTCTCCATCTGGACGACCATCGAGGAGTGCCTCAACCCCCCGGTGGTCTGGGAGGACGGGACCTGGCACACCACCGAGCCGTTCAGTGAGCCGGAGGTGTTCGACTTCCCCGAGGGCATCGGCCCGGTCGAGTGCGTCAACGTCGAGCACGAGGAGGTCCTGCTCGTCCCGCGCTGGATCGACGCCAAGCGGGTGACGTTCAAGTACGGCCTCGGTGAGGAGTTCATCGGCGTCCTGAAGACCCTGCGCAAGCTCGGGCTGGACAGCGCGGACAAGATCCGGGTCGGCGGCGTCGAGGCCTCGCCGCGCGACGTGGTCGCGGCCCGGCTGCCCGACCCGGCCACGCTCGGCGACCGGATGCGCGGCAAGACCTGCGCCGGAACATGGGTGAAGGGCACCGGCACGGACGGCGAGCCACGCGAGGTCTACCTGTATCACGTGGTGGACAACGAGTGGTCCATGCGCGAGTACGGCAGCCAGGCCGTGGTCTGGCAGACCGCGGTGCACCCGGTGGTCGCCCTGGAGCTGCTGGCCACCGGGGTCTGGTCGGGCGCGGGTGTGCTCGGGCCGGAGGCGTTCGACGCGGTGCCGTTCCTGAACCTGCTGAACGCCTACGGCTCGCCGTGGGGGATGCGGGAGGAGATTGCCGGAGTCGGGAAGGCCCGGCAGGAGGAGCGGATGCTCCCGGCCGGGCGGATCCACGAGACGGCGCAGCCGGGCGAGGTGCTTCTCTCGGCCTGATCTCGCAGGACGGTCCGGCGGGCCCGATGCCGGCCCGTGGTGGCGGTGGGCTCTGCGAGTCCGCGGCGGCAGGCCCCGTGTCTGTCTCCGGGCCGATCTCCGCGTTGACATGTGAGGGCGGTGACCAGGTCGTTCCTGGTCACCGCCCTCAGCCGTACAGGGGTGTAGCCGACGGATGCGGTGCTGTCGGCCGGCGACGGACGCTACATCGTTCGGAAGCCCCGCTGTGTTACAGAATCCGGACATTGTTACGCCTGATCGTTACACGGAACATCCGATCTCTGCCGTTGCCGCAGGTATCGTTTCCATCATCCCGTATAAATCATGAAAAACGGGATTAATCGTGCATTCGTAGGGGTTTTGGCATGCCTGCATATCGGGTCGGCCATGGTGCCCCTCACGCTCTCGGCGACACACGAGGGGAGGACGATGGGCGTCTACCTGCTGAAGCGGCTGGTCAGCAATGTCCTGCTGGTGGCGATCGCCGCGAGCATGGCCTACTTCCTCGCCGCGACCAGCCTCAACCCGCGCGCCAAGTATGAAGGCCGGCAGCCGCCGGTGGCGGAGTCGGTCGTCGACGCGACGCTGGAACAGTACAACCTCAACGACAAGACACCGGTCTTCGAGAGGTATGTCACCTGGGTCTCCGGGGTCGCCACAGGCGACCTGGGCAAGACCTGGGACGGCAAGTCCATCAACGCCGAGATGAGCCGCCGCGTCGGCGTCAGCCTGCGGCTGCTGTTCGTCGGCACGATCGTCGGTTCTGTCATCGGCGTCACCGTCGGCGCCTACGCCGCGGTCAAGCAGTATCGGCTCAGCGACCGGGTCATCGGGGTGAGCGCCTTCGTCGTCATGGCGGTTCCGGTCTTCGTGCTCGCGACGATGCTCACTCTCGTCGCGGTGGGGATCAACGACACGCTGGGCTTCACACTCCTGGAGTACACCGGTGAGTACAACCCGGCGCTGAGCGGCTGGGACCAGTTCACCAACCGGCTCAACCACCTGATCCTGCCGACGATCTCCCTCAGTCTCGGGCAGATCGCCTTCTACAGCCGGATCCAGCGGAACATGATGCTCGACGTGCTGGGCCAGGACTTCGTCCGCACCGCCCGGGCCAAGGGCCTCAGTCGCAGGACCGCGCTGTTCAAGCACGCACTGCGGACCTCGCTGGTCCCGGCCGCGACCTACTTCGCCTTCGCGTTCGGCACGCTGCTGACCGGCGCGACCTTCACCGAGAAGATCTTCGGCTGGCACGGCATGGGTGCCTGGCTGGTCGACTCGATCCACTCCCACGACGTCAACGCGGTCGCCGCGGTGAGTCTGTTCGCTGCCGTCTGCGTCCTGGTCGCCGGATTCCTCTCGGACCTGATCGTGGCGGCCCTCGACCCCCGGGTGCGGGTGAGCTAGATGCGTTCCAAGGTCACTCTCACCCGCCTGGCGCGGAACTCCCAGGCGCGGTACGGCACGCTCGCGCTGGTCCTGCTGCTGGCGCTGGCCTACATCGGCCCCTTCCTCGGTCCCCACGACTGGACCGACAAGGACTTCCTGGCCTTCCTCTCGCCGCCCTCGGCCGACCACTGGTGGGGCACCACCCAGATCGGCCAGGACGTCTACGCGGTCACGCTGCGCGGCATGCAGAAGTCGATCATCATCGGTTTCCTCGTCGCCCTGGTCTCCACCGGCCTGGCCGCCCTGGTCGGCGCCGCCGCCGGTTACTTCGGCGGCTGGGTGGACAAGGCCCTGATGTGGGGCGCCGACCTGCTGCTCGTGCTGCCCAGCTTCCTGATCATCGCGATCATCTCGCCGAGGCTCAAGGGCGGCTCCTGGCTGTGGTTCGTGGTCCTGCTCGCAGTCTTCTCCTGGATGATCACATCCCGGGTGGTCCGGAGCATGACGCTCTCGCTGCGGGAACGTGAGTTCGTGCTGGCTGCCCAGTACATGGGCATCCCCGGCTGGAAGATCATCGTGCGGCACATCGTGCCGAACCTGTCCTCCCTGCTGATCATCGACGCCACCATCAACGTCAGCGGCGCGATCATCGGTGAGGCCGCGCTCTCGTTCTTCGGGTTCGGCGTCCAGCCACCCGACGTCTCACTGGGCACGCTGATCGCCGCCGGAAGCAATCAGGTCACCGGTTATCCATGGCTGTTCCTCTTCCCGGCCGGACTCCTCGTGCTCCTCGTGCTCAGCATCAACCTCATCGGCGACGGTCTGCGCGACGCGCTCGACCCGGGGAGCAACAAGTGAACGAGCCGACCACCGGGCGCGACGCGCCCATCCTCGAGGTGAACGACCTCAACGTCACCTTCCGCGGCGGTATCAAGGCCGTGCGCGGCGTGAGCTACCGGCTCGACCGGGGTGAGGTCCTCGGCATCGTCGGCGAGTCCGGGTCCGGAAAGTCGGTGACCTCGCTGGCGGTCATGGGCCTGCTCCCCGAGGGCGCCGAGGTCAGCGGCTCGGTCAAGCTGCACGGCAAGGAGCTGATCGGCGCGCGGGAGGAGGACCTCACGCGGCTCCGCGGCAAGAGCATCGGCATGATCTTCCAGGACCCGCTGTCCGCCTTCACCCCCGTCTACACCATCGGCGACCAGATCGCCGAGGCCGTACGGATCCACCAGAAGGTCGGCCGGGACAAGGCCGCCAGGCGCGCCGTCGAGCTGCTGGACCTCGTCGGCATCCCGCATCCGGACGTCCGGGCCAAGGCGTTCCCGCACGAGTTCTCCGGCGGCATGCGCCAGCGCGCGATGATCGCCATGGCCATCGCCAACGACCCCGACGTGCTGATCTGCGACGAGCCGACCACCGCACTCGACGTCACCATCCAGGCACAGGTGCTGGAGGTGCTCAAGACCGCGCAGCGCGAGACCGGCGCCGGAATCGTGATGATCACCCACGATCTGGGCGTCGTCGCGGGCCTGGCCGACCGGGTGCTGGTGATGTACGCCGGCAAGCCCGTCGAGACGGGCACCGTGGACGAGATCTACTACCGCCCGCGGCAGCCGTACACGATGGGTCTGCTCGCCTCGATCCCGCGCATGGACCGGCCGACCGAGCGGCTGATCCCGATCGAGGGCAATCCGCCCTCGCCCGCGGCGCTCCCGCCGGGCTGCCCGTTCGCGCCGCGCTGCCCGCTCCGGGTCGAGGCGTGCGAGGACGCCGAGCCCGGACTGGAGCGGATCGGCACCGGCGGCCGCATGTCGGCCTGCATCCGCTCGCACGAGATCGACCTCAAGGGCCTGGACGGCGCGACCGTCTACCCGGTCCCGGAGGCCGTCGTTCGGCAGGAGGAGAACAGGCCGCGCGCCGAGCGGGAGACCGTGCTGAAGGTGGACGGCCTGATCCGGCACTACCCGCTGATGAAGGGCGCAGTCTTCAAGCGCCGGGTCGGCACCGTCTACGCGGTGGACGGCATCAGCTTCGACATCGCCGAGGGCGAGACGCTGGCCCTGGTCGGTGAGTCGGGCTGCGGCAAGACCACCACACTCCAGCAGATCATGCAGTTGCAGCCCCCGCAGGGCGGTACGGTCGTGGTGCTCGGCGAGGACAGCGCGAAGCTCGACAGGGCCGGGCGCAAGGGGCTCCGCAAGGACCTGCAGATCGTCTTCCAGGACCCGATGGCCGCGCTCGACCCGCGCATGCCGGTCGGCGACATCCTTGCCGAGCCGCTGCGCGCGCACGGCTACGGGGACGGCAAGGCCGTCCGGGCCAGGGTCGCCGAGTTGCTCACGCTGGTCGGCCTGGCGCCCGAGCACGCCGAGCGCTACCCGCAGCACTTCTCCGGAGGCCAGCGCCAGCGCATCGGCATCGCCCGCGCCCTGGCGCTGGAGCCGAAGCTGATCGTGCTGGACGAGCCGGTCTCGGCGCTGGACGTGTCCATCCAGGCGGGCGTGATCAACCTTCTGGAGGATCTGAAGGTCAGGCTGGGCCTGTCCTACCTGTTCGTCGCGCACGACCTGTCGGTGGTCCGGCACCTCGCCGACCGGGTCGCCGTCATGTACCTCGGCAAGATCGCCGAGATCGGCACGGTGGACGGGGTGTACGGCAACCCCGCCCACCCCTACACGCGGGCGCTGCTGTCGGCGATCCCGCTGCCCGACCCCGAGCTGGAGCGCACCCGCACGCGCATCCTGCTGGAGGGCGACCTGCCCAGCCCCGCAGACCCCCCGTCGGGCTGCCGCTTCCGCACCCGCTGCCCCAAGCGCGCCCTGCTGGGCGAGGCCGAGGCGCGCAAGTGCGCGGAGGCGGAGCCCGCCGTCGTACGGCTCGCGCCCGCCGGAGACCACGGCGTCGCCTGCCACTATCCCGAGAACACCGAGGCCGTCGCGGCCCCGGGTGTGTGAAATCCCTGTGTTGGAGGAACACGTGAAGGTTGGCTACAAGGCCGCCGCCGGAGCCGCGCTCCTGGCCCTGGCCCTCACCGCCTGCGGCGGCGCCGCCGACAAGCCCAAGGCCGCCTCGAGCGAGGCCGCCAAGGAGGCCGCGGCGCAGCTCCCGAGCAGCACCATCAACCCCGTCCCCTACGAGCAGGTCGCCGACGGCGGCACCCTGACGCTGGCGCTCAGCTCGTGGCAGGCCAACTGGAACTACAACCAGGTCAACGGCACCCACGCCAACACCGATGACGTCATCGAGCTGCTCATGCCGAGCACGGGCCGCGCCGACGACAAGGCCGACGTCACCAACCTCCCGGACTACGTGACCGAGTGGAAGATGGAGATCAAGGACGGCGTCCAGACCGTCGCCTACAAGCTCCACGAGAAGGCCGCCTGGTCGGACGGCACCCCGATCACCTACAAGGACTTCCAGGCGCAGTGGAAGGCCCTCAACGGCTCCGACAAGAAGTACCAGGTCACCTCGACCGACGGCTACGACCGCGTCAAGTCGGTGGAGAAGGGCGCCACCGACAAGGACGTCGTGGTGACCTTCGAGAAGAACTACCCGGACTGGAAGGGCATGTTCTCGCCCCTCTACCCGGCCTCCACCAACGCCGACCCCGAGGCGTTCAACAAGGGCTGGATCGGCAAGCTCCCGGTCACCGCGGGCCCGTTCAAGGTCGAGAAGGTCGAGGAGACCACCAAGACCGTCACCCTGGTCCGTGACGAGAAGTGGTGGGGCCGCAAGGCCAAGCTCGACAAGGTGCTCTTCCGCGCCATCGAGGACGGCGCGACGATGAACGCCTTCGCCAACGGCGAGATCGACGCCTTCGAGATCCCGGCCAACGCCTCCGACCTCAAGCGGGCCAAGGAGGTGCCGAACGTCGACATCCGCAAGGCGGCGGCCCCGAACTGGCGTCATTTCACCGTCAACGGCTCGGCCGAGCTGCTGAAGGACAAGTCGGTCCGCCAGGCCGTCTCCATGGGCATCAACCGCGAGACGATCGCCGCGTCCGACCTCAAGGACATGGACTGGCCGATCCAGACCCTCGGCAACCACCTGTACATGAACACCCACAAGGGTTATGTGGACAACTCCGGCGAGGTCGGCAAGTACAACCCTACGATGGCCAAGCAGCTCCTGGACGCCGCGGGCTGGAAGCAGGAGGGCGAGTACCGCAAGAAGGACGGCAAGGAGTTCGCCATCCGCTTCACCTACCCGGCCTCGGTGGCGGTCGCCAAGCAGGAGGGCGAGCTTACCCAGGCGATGCTGAAGGAGATCGGCGTCAAGGTCAACGTCGAGCCGGTCCCGGACGACAAGTTCTTCGACGACTACGTCATCCCCGGCAACTTCGACATCGCGCCGTTCTCCTGGCTGGGCACGCCGTTCCCGAACGGTTCCCTGCCGCAGATCTACAAGACGCCGGAGAGCGCCGAGAACTACGGCAGCAACTTCCCGCGCGTCGGCACCCCCGAGTTGGACGCCCTGATCGAGCAGGCGGCCGGCGAGATGGACTCGCAGAAGGCCATCGACCTGGGCAACCAGGCTGACAAGCTGATCTGGGACCTGGTCCACACCATCCCGATGTACCAGCGTCCGAGCATCTACGCGGTCAAGAAGAACCTGGCCAACTACGGCGCCTTCGGCTTCGCCGACCCGAAGGACTGGACCGCCGTCGGCTTCACCAAGTAAGTCCCGGCGTCCGTCGGCCTCGCCCGGCGAGCCCGGCCGTCCCGCGTGCCCTCCTCGATCCGGCGGGGGAGGGCACGTCCCTTTCCTGACCTTTCTCGCTCGTCGGGGCTGCCTCGCCTGCCCGGCCTCGTCCGGCGGGGCCGTGCGGTTCGGCCCCGGAGCCCCGGTGCGGGCCTTCTTCGGGGGGAATCCTCCGGGAACCGCCCGCGGACCCCTTCAGGAGAAGGCCACCCGGCGGGGGAAGGGATAGACGTTCTCCACCGGCTCGGGGGCCAGCGCGTCCGCGCACTCGTGGCAGGCGAACAGGGTGGCCTGGTTGGGCAGGCGGCCGATCCTGACCTTCGGCCGAGGCCACTTCTTGTGGCAGGCCACGCAGGCGTCGCCGTCGCATTGGGCGCGGGTCAGGCCTTCAGGGTCGAACATCATCATGGTCCGTACCGTTCTGGTCGGCCTCCAGTTCACCACGCCTCCTGTCCTGATCACTTGGACACCTGTCGGAACCGTTATAACGCCGCTACCCCCGGTGATCGCTTTGCTGGGGGCCAAGCGAGGGTTAAATCGCCTCCAGGGCGTGATTCGCTTAACGACAAAAGGGGCACCAGGCATCAAGCCGGGTGCCCCTTGTCGTGGGTTTGAAACTGTCAGATCTCAGCGATGATCTTCTCGAGGATCGTCAGGCCCTCTTCCAGCAGGTGGTCGGGCATGACCAGCGGCGGCAGGAAGCGCAGGACGTTGCCGTAGGTGCCGGCGGTCAGCACCAGCAGGCCCTCCGCGTGGCACCTCCTGGCGATCTCGCCCGCGGCCGTCGGGTGCGGCTCCTTGGTGCCGGGGACGACCAGCTCGATGGCGATCATCGCGCCGCGGCCCCGCACGTCCCCGATGACCGGGGCCTTCTCGGCGATGGCGCGCAGCCGGGGGAGCATGACCTCGCCGATGCGGCGGGCCCTGCCGGTCAGGTCCTCGGCCTCGATGGTCTCCAGCACGCCGAGTGCCGCCTCGCAGGCCAGCGGGTTGCCGCCGTAGGTGCCGCCCAGCCCGCCGACGTGAACCTTGTCGAGGATCTCGGCGCGGCCGGTGACGGCCGCCAGCGGCAGACCGCCCGCGATGCCCTTGGCGGTGACGATGATGTCGGGGACGATCCCCTCCTCCTCGCAGGCGAACAGGTGGCCGGTTCGGGAGAAGCCGGTCTGCACCTCGTCGGCGATGAAGACGATGCCGTTGGCCTTGCAGAACTCGGCGATCCTCGGCAGGAAGCCCTTGGCGGGCTCGATGAAGCCGCCCTCGCCCGCGATCGGCTCGATCACGACCGCCGCCACGTTCTCGGCGCCGACCTGCTTGTTGATCTGGTCGATCGCCTGGGCCGCGGCCTCCTCGGCGCAGTTCTCCGGACCGGTCGGCCAGCGGAACGGGTAGGCCAGCGGCACCCGGTAGACCTCGGGGGCGAACGGGCCGAAGCGGTGCTTGTACGGCATGTTCTTGGCCGTCAGCGACATCGTCAGCAGGGTCCGGCCGTGGTAGCCGTGATCGAACACGACGACGGCCTGGCGGCCGGTGGCGTGCCGGGCGACCTTGACCGCGTTCTCCACGGCCTCGGCGCCGCTGTTGAGCAGGAAGGTGCGCTTGGCGTGGTCACCGGGGGTGATCTCGTTGAGCTTCTCGGCGACCTGCACGTACGACTCGTACGGCGTGACCATGAAGCAGGTGTGGGTGAAGTCCGCGACCTGCTTGCGAACCCGCTCGACCACGCGCGGGGCCGCGTTGCCGACACTGGTCACCGCGATGCCGGAGCCGAAGTCGATCAGGGAGTTGCCGTCGGCGTCGACGACGACACCGCCGCCGGCGTGCGTCACGAAGACCGGCAGCGTGGTGCCGATGCCCGGCGGGACGGCGGCCTGCTTGCGGGCGAACATCTCGCGGGACTTGGGGCCGGGGATCTCGGTGACGACGCGGCGCTCCTGCGGGAGCGACGGGCCGCCCTGGGGGACGGTGCTCATGCTGTGAAGGTATGTCGGCCGCACCGGTATTCCGATGATGCACTATGGCAAAATTGCCGGAAGCGCTCTTGCCGTAACGTACAAACCGGGGGTGGTGGTGGCGCCGACGCTCCGCACCATCGTGCGGCGGTTGCCGCTCGGGCTCACCGTGCTCGCCGGAGAAGACGCGCTCGACCGGCCGGTGCGCTGGGTGGCGGTCAGCGAGCTGGAGGACCCCACGCCGTTCCTGGAGGGCGGCGAACTCGTCCTCACCACGGGCATGCGCCTGGACGCCGCGAGGGCGCAGCCGTACATCCGGCGCCTGGTCGCCCGCGGGGTCACCGGCCTCGGGTTCGGCGTCGGGCTGGGGCACGAGACGATCCCCGCCGAGCTGCTGGAGGCCGCGGCCGGCGCGGGGTTGCCGCTGGTCGAGGTGCCCCGCGAGACGCCGTTCGTCGCGGTCGGCAAGGCGGTCAGCGACCTGCTCGCCGCGGAGCAGTACGAGGAGATCTCCCGGGCCTTCGCCACCCAGGGCCGGCTCACCCGCGCGGCCCTCCGCCCGGAGGGCCCGCGGGCGGTGATCGACCGGCTGGCCGGGGAGCTCGGCGGCTGGGCGGCCCTGCTCGACGAGGCGGGGGCCGTACGGCATGCGGCGGGGAGGGGGGCGGCGGGCGCCGAGGCGGTCGCCCCCGAGATCGGCCGGCTGCGCGGACGCACGCGGGAGGGCACCCCGGCCAGCCTCGCCTTCTCCACCCCCGGCGAGCACGTCGTCGTCCAGCCGCTCGGCGCCCGCCGGATCAGGGGGTTCTTCGCGGTCGGGCTCGGCAGGCCGTTCACGCCGGTCGAGCACACCGTGGTCAACGCCGCCGGGTCCCTGCTCACCCTGGCCATGGAGCACGGCCGCGAGCACCTGGCCGCCGAGCGCAGGGTCCGCTCCGCGGTGCTCCGGCTGCTGCTGGCGGGTGAGGTCGAGGCGGGGCGGGAGGCGCTGGAGCGGCTGGGGGACCGGCTCGGGGACGGGCCGCTGGTGGTGCTGGCCGCCGGGGGCGGCCGAGAGGCGGTGCTGGAGGCCGCGGGCGAGGAGTTCGCGGTGGCCGACGACGACCGGGTGGTCGTCGTCGTGCCGGCCGGCCGCGCCGAGGAGACGGCCGGAGCGCTGCAGGAGCACGGCCCGGTCGGCGTCGGAGCCCCGGTGGGCCCGGAGGAGCTGCGCGCGGGCCTGGATCAGGCCGACCGGGCGCTCGCCGCGGCCCGCCGCGGGGCCGGGCCGGTCATGCGCTTCGCCGACCTCGCCGGCCAGGGCCTGCTCTCGCTGCTGGACGCCGGCGCGGCGGCGGCGTTCTCCGCGGCGCTGCTCGCACCCCTGCGGGAGTACGGCTCCCGCGCGGACCTGCTGGAGTCGCTGCATGCCTACCTGGCCTGCAACGGCCACTGGGACGCGGCGGCCCAGCGGCTCGGCGTGCACCGCCACACCTTGCGGTACCGCATGCGCCGCGTCGCCGAGTTGCTCGGCCGCGACCTCGACGACCCGGCGGCCCGCGCCGAGCTCTGGGTGGCGCTGAACGTCTAGACCGGCGGGCCGTCAGGCCTGCGACTGGTCGGTCAGGTAGCGGTAGATGATGGCGCGGGTGACGCTCTCGTAGGTGCGGCCGTCGCGCAGGTGCCCGGCACGTTCCAGACTGATGGCGCCCTGGGCGGCGGCCCAGAGCGCGTCGGCGATCTTCCTGGGCTGGGTCGGGATGAGGTACCCCGCCGAGATGCAGTCGGAGATGACCCGGTCGAAGATGTTGAGCGCCGCCCTGGCCAGGGTCCTGGCACGCTCGCTGGGCATGAACCCGGGAATCGCCTTCTCGAACATCAGGCCGTAGTAGCCCGGCTCGGCCAGCGCGGCCTCCCGGTAGGCGGGACCGAGCGCGGTGAGGTGCTCGAGGGCGTTCCTGCGCGGGGGGACGGCGTCCAACCGCCGCCGGAACCGCTCGAAGCCTTCCAGGTAGAGCGCCTCGGCCAGGCCCTCCTTGTTGCCGAACATGGTGTAGATGACGGTCGTCGAGCATCCCGCCTCGCTCGCGATGCGCCGCATCGACAGGCTCTCCGGGCCGACGGTGACCAGGAGCTGGCTGGCCACGTCGAGCAGCTTGCCGCGGAGCTCGTCCTGGCCGGCGCGCTCCCCGAGCAGGTAGGCACCCTGCAGCCCGAGCGGCGCCGAGGAGGTCATGGGGAAGCACGCCTTTCCGCTCCGGGGGACTCGCATCCGAGACTTAGCCAGGGTGAAGATCATCCAAACCGCTGTACGTAGAAATATCCTTAAAACATCCTGCTTTCGTTACAAGCCCAGGTCATATGGGTGTTTATGCGGAACGGTGAGGTGCGGCACGGGTCTTGTGCGGAGTGGAGTAAGGCCGGGCTCCGGCGGGTGGCATACCGTCGGAGACATGGACGTGCGCCCCTTCTGGCTCGCCGGCCGCCCCGTGACCGGGGACGCCGAGCTCACCGTGACCAACTCGCATGACGGCCGGGTCGTCGGCGTCTGCTCCGTGCCGACCGCCGCCCAGGTCGAGGAGGCCGTCGCCGCGGCGGACGCCGTGCGCAAGGAGGCCGCCGCGCTCCCGATCCACGTGCGGGCCGAGGCCCTCGCCCACGTCTCGCGCCGCCTGGCCGAGCGCGCCGACGAGCTCGCCCACCTGATCACGCAGGAGAACGGCAAGCCCCTCTTCTGGGCCCGCGGCGAGGTCAACCGCGCGATCTCCACCTTCCGGTTCGCCGCCGAGGAGACCCGCCGCCTCAGCGGCGAGGCGCTGCGCCTGGACACCGAGCCCGCCGCGGCCGGCCGTCTCGCCTACGTCTCCCGGGTCCCGCACGGCCCGATCCTCGCGATCACGCCGTTCAACTTCCCGCTCAACCTGGTCGCCCACAAGGTCGCCCCCGCCATCGCCGTCGGCGCGCCGGTCATCGTCAAGCCCGCCCCGGCGACTCCGCTCTCCGCGCTGGTGCTCGGCGAGATCCTCGCCGAGACCGACCTGCCCGACGGCATGTTCTCCGTGCTCCCGGTGCCCAACGACCGCGCCGCCACGCTGGTCGCCGACCCCCGCCTGCCGGTCGTCTCCTTCACCGGCTCCGGCCCGGTCGGCTACGCCATCATGGACCAGGTGCCGCGCAAGCACGTCACCCTGGAACTCGGCGGCAACGCCGCCGCGGTCGTCCTCGCCGACGCCGACCTCGACTGGGCCGCCTCCCGGGTGGCGCTGTTCTCCAACTACCAGGCGGGCCAGAGCTGCATCGCGGTCCAGCGGGTCATCGTCGAGGAGGCCGTGCACGACGCGTTCGTGGCCAGGCTCCTCCCGGCGGTCGAGGCCCTGGTGACCGGCGACCCCGAGGACGAGAAGACCCAGGTCGGCCCCCTGGTCTCGGTCGAGGCCGCCGAGCGCGTCGAGCAGTGGATCGCCGAGGCCGTCGCGGCCGGCGCCCGTGTCCTGGCCGGCGGCACCCGTGACGGCGCGAGCATCGCCCCGACCGTCCTGGCCGACGTGCCCGCCGACACCAAGGTCTCCTGCGAGGAGGTCTTCGGCCCGGTGATGATCATCCAGACGGTCTCCGGCCCCGACGAGGCCTTCGCCGCGGTCAACGCCTCCAAGTACGGCCTGCAGGCCGGGGTGTTCACCCGCAACCTCGACCTCGCCTTCCGCGCCAACCGCGAGCTGGAGGTCGGCGGCGTGATCATCGGTGACGTCCCCTCCTACCGCGCCGACCAGATGCCCTACGGCGGCGTCAAGGACTCCGGAGTCGGCCGTGAGGGCATCCGCTCGGCCATCGCCGACTACACCTACGAGAAGGTCATGGTCCTGACCGGGCTGACGCTGTAGTGCGGCGTGCGCCTCCCCGGAACGGCTCCGGGGAGGCGCACCGGGGACGCGACGCCTACCAAGGCAGGGGACGGCCGTCACGGGCTGAGCCCTGGCTTCCGCCGGCGACGTGGGTGCGGTGGTTGCCGAACGCCCGCGCTCGGGACCCCGGACGGCGTGCTCGCCGGGCGCTCACGACCGTTCGGCGGTGGTGTAGACGTCCTTGGCGGTGTCGCCGAAGTAGGGGCCGTACATCGTGTTGCGGTCGTCGCTGTACTTGAAGCTGTTCACCGAGGTGATCGTGCCGCGGCCGGTGCCGGGGTCGAAGGCGGTGAACCAGGGGCCGCCGCTGGATCCGGCGGTCATGGTGCAGCCCAGGCCCTGGTTGCGGGTCTGGTCGTGGGGGTCGGCGCGGACCGGCCCGGAGCAGTAGATCAGGTGCTCGCCGTTGTAGGGGGGATCGACCGGGAAACCGAAGCCGTACGTCTGGCGGCCGCGGGGCGTGCCGAAGGCGATCTCCTGGAAACCGACGACGTCCGCGAGGTGCTTGCCGCCCCGCATGTTGAGCGCGACCATGCCGATGTCGTGGTTGTCGTCCGCGCTGCGCGACCACGGGCCGGCGACGAACATGCGGCGGGCGGTGAACTGACCGTACGGCTGGCGGCCCTGGTCGTAGCCGGGGACGAAGGTCCAGTTGTCGGCCCACGCGCCGGCGCCGTCCTTGACGCAGTGGCCCGCGGTGGCCACGAGATCGCGGTTGGCGCTGCGCACGGCGCTCGCCGAGCAGACGAAGTCGACTCCGCCCAGGGTGAGGAAGACGCGTCCGGTGGTCCTGCTCACCAGCCCGCCGGCGGTCCAGCGGGACCCGTTGGTGGGGGCTCCCGGCAGGGCGGCCTGGCGGTGTGCCGGGGCGTTCGTCTCCGTCAGCACCCCGCTCAACGTGTCGAGCAGGTCGATCGGCACGGCCGCCGCCATCCGCTGCGGAGTCCAGTAGCCGAGCACGTGGCGCTGCTCGGCCGTGGTCTCGGCGGCCGTGTGCTCGACGACGTCGGTTCCGCCGGGGGGCCTGTCCGCCTTCCGGACGGCGGGTTCGACCGGCCGGATGGCCCGGACGGCCGCGACGACCCACGCCGGGTGCTCGGTGGTCGTCGCGCCGGTCGGGAAGGCGCCCGTCAGCCAGGTGACGAGCGAGGCTGCCGCAAGCAGGGCGAGGCTCGAGGTCATAGGAGCCGAGTTTGCACTACCCGATGTGTCGCTGCGGCTACTTTCGGCAATCTCAGGGGGTGCCGGTGCCCTGGGCGGCCTCGTAGACGGCCCGGGCGTCGGTTCCGAAGTAGGGGCCGAACATCCAGCCGCTGGCGAAGTTGTACTTGAAGCTGTTGACCGAGTTCTGCGTGCCCAGCCCGGTGCTCTCGTTGAAGGACAGGAACCACGGCCCGCCGCTGGACCCGCCGGTCATGGTGCAGTTCAGTCCGAGATCGCGGCTCATCAGGAAGTCGTCGAAGGCCCGGCCGCTGCAGTAGATCAGCTTGGAGCCGTCGTACGGGCTGGCCGCCGGATAGCCGAAGGAGTGCATCTGCTGGCGCCGGGGCTGGTTGAAGGCGACGCCCTGGCCGCCGACGACGTCGGTCAGGCGCTGCCCGTTCAGGGGGGCCACCACGGCGGCGGCCATGTCGTGGTTGATGTCCTCGGAGTTGTTCCACTGAGGGGTGGTGTAGAGCGTGGTCGCCACCCAGGTGCCGTGCGGCCGGTTGCCGCCGTCGTAGCCGGGGACGAAGACCCAGTTGCTGTGGAAGGCGCCGCCCATCTTCACGCAGTGCCCGGCGGTGATCACGGTGCTCTTGTTCTCGCTGGTCACCGCGTTTCCGGAGCAGGACGCGTTGCGACCCTGGTAGGTGAAGAACACCCGTCCGGCGGTCTTGGTGACCGCTCCGCCGCGGGTCCAGGGGGAGCCGTTGGAGGTGTGGGCCGCCGTGCCGGCGCGCAGGGGCGCCACGGCGTCGCCGTCCGCGGTGGTCGGGGGGATCGAGACGGGGGCGGCCTCGGCCTGCGAGGCGGACGCCTCCGCGGTCAGGCGCATGCCGTTCTTCCTGGGGGCGAGGGCGGTGAGAGGCTGGGCCGCCTCCATCTTCGCCTCGGTCCAGTAGCGCTGGACGACGCGCTGTTCGCTCGTGGTGTCGGCGGCCTCCTCCTCGACGGGGGGCGGGGTGGCGGGGGCCGCGGCGGCGGCGCTGTGGGCGACCGCCGCGGGCAGCAGGGCGCTTCCCGCGGCGAGAGTGAGGATGGGGACCAGGCGTGCCGTGCGGCGCATGTGTACCTCCCGAGACCTGATGCTGACTCGGGAAGCTAGTGCGCCTCATATCCACATTTCTCAATATTTGCGACAATTGATATAGCAATATTCGGACTTAAATAACCTCTTTTATCGCGTGTTCCCTGGGTCACGGCGTTCGATGCCGATTCGACATGCCGACGCGGACCGGGAGAATGAGACGGTGCAGCCAGACACCACGCGCTCCGTCGTCCTGCTCGGCTCGACCGGCTCCGTCGGGACCCAGTCCCTCGACGTCATCGCCCGCAACCCCGGGAGCTTCCGGGTCGCGGCCCTCGCCGCCGGGGGCGGCCGGATCGACCTGCTGGCCCGTCAGGCGGCCGAGTTCCGGCCCGAGGCCGTGGCCGTGGCCGACCCGGCGGCCGTGCCGGAGCTCAGGGAGGCGCTGGCCGCCCTCGGCGTGAACGCCAAGGTCCTCGCGGGTCCCGAGGGAGTCGCCGAGGCGGCGGCCTGGCCGTGCGACACCGTGCTCAACGGCGTCACCGGCGCCCTCGGGCTGACCTCGACGCTGGCGGCGCTGGAGGCGGGCCGCACGCTCGCCCTGGCCAACAAGGAGTCCCTGATCGTCGGCGGGCCGCTGGTCAAGCGCCTGGCCAGGCCCGGGCAACTGCTCCCGGTGGACTCCGAGCACTCCGCGCTGGCCCAGTGCCTGTGGGCGGCCGGGCCGACCGGCCCGGACGCGCGGGCCGTACGCAAACTGGTCGTCACGGCGAGCGGCGGACCGTTCCGGGGACGGTCCCGCGCGGAGCTGGAGGACGTGACGCCCGAGCAGGCCCTGGCCCACCCGACGTGGGCGATGGGCCCGGTCATCACGGTGAATTCCGCCACACTCGTCAACAAGGGCCTGGAGGTCATCGAGGCCCACCTCCTCTTCGACATCGGCTTCGACCGGATCGACGTCGTGGTCCACCCTCAGTCGATCGTCCACTCGATGGTGGAGTTCGCCGACGGCTCGGTCATCGCCCAGGCCAGCCCGCCCGACATGCGGCTGCCGATCGCGCTCGCCCTCGGCTGGCCCGGCAGGGTCCCCGGCGCCGTCCCCGCTGTCGACTGGACCAGGGCCCACACCTGGACGTTCGAGCCGCTCGACGACGAGGCGTTCCCGTCCGTCGCCCTCGCCCGCCACGTCGGCTCCGCGGGCGGCACGGCCCCGGCCGTCTACAACGCCGCCAACGAGGTGTGCGTGGACGCGTTCCTGGCCGGGCGGCTGCCGTTCCTCGCCATCGTGGACACCGTGGCCGCCGTCGTGGGCGAGCACCAGGTCACCGCGGCGGGATCGGTCGAGGAAGTGCTCGCCGCCGACGCGTGGGCGCGCGTACGGGCACGCGAGCTCACCGCCACTACCTAGACTGGAACGCGTCGTCGACTCTTCAAAGGCTGAAAAATGACTTCTGTTGCTCTCGGGATCCCTTCGGTCAGGACCAAGCCGATCGCCGAGCGACGCCGTTCCCGCCAGATCATGGTCGGCTCCGTCCCGGTGGGCGGTGACGCGCCGGTCTCGGTGCAGTCCATGACCACCACGGTCACCGCCGACATCAACGCCACCCTCCAGCAGATCGCCGCGCTGACCGCGTCCGGCTGCCAGATCGTCCGGGTGGCGGTGCCGTCCCAGGACGACGCCGAAGCGCTGCCGATCATCGCGAAGAAGTCGCAGATCCCGGTGATCGCGGACATCCACTTCCAGCCGAAGTACGTCTTCGCCGCGATCGAGGCGGGCTGCGCGGCGGTCCGGGTCAACCCGGGCAACATCAAGAAGTTCGACGACAAGGTCGGTGAGATCGCGCGTGCCGCCGCCGACCACGGCGTGCCGATCCGCATCGGCGTCAACGCCGGCTCGCTCGACCCGCGCCTGCTGCAGAAGTACGGCAAGGCGACCCCCGAGGCGCTGGTGGAGTCCGCGCTGTGGGAGTGCTCGCTGTTCGAGGAGCACGGCTTCCGGGACATCAAGATCTCGGTCAAGCACAACGACCCGGTCGTGATGATCCAGGCCTACCGGCTGCTCGCGCAGCAGTGCGACTACCCGCTCCACCTCGGCGTCACCGAGGCGGGACCGGCCTTCCAGGGCACCATCAAGTCCGCCGTGGCCTTCGGCGCGCTGCTGGCCGAGGGCATCGGAGACACCATCCGGGTCTCGCTGTCGGCCCCGCCGGTGGAGGAGATCAAGGTCGGCATCGGCATCCTGGAGTCGCTGGGCCTGCGCGAGCGCGGCCTGGAGATCGTCTCCTGCCCCTCGTGCGGCCGGGCCCAGGTCGACGTCTACACCCTGGCCGAGCAGGTCCAGGCCGGCCTGGAGGGGCTGAAGGTCCCGCTCCGGGTCGCGGTCATGGGCTGCGTCGTCAACGGCCCCGGTGAGGCCCGCGAGGCCGACCTCGGCGTCGCCTCCGGCAACGGCAAGGGCCAGATCTTCGTCAAGGGCGAGGTCATCAAGACCGTCCCCGAGTCGCAGATCGTGGAGACCCTGATCGAGGAGGCCCTCCGGCTGGCCGAGGAGATGGGCGTCGAGATCGACCTCGACGACGACGCCCCCGGCCCGGAGGTCGTCGTGGGCTGACCCCGGCGTGCGAGGTCCGGCCGGATGATTACAGCTAGCAATCACTTGGCTACACATTGGTAAGTGTCTGGCCGGGTGGCCGGTGGCCGGAGGGCCGTCCGGGAGACCATCTCCTCTGCCGTATGAGGAGAGGAAGTCCCAGTGAAGAGGGTCGTCGGGGTTGTCATGGGCGCGGTGATGCTCGCCGTCACCGCCGCAGCGCCGCCTGAGGCGGCGGCGCAGGTCCAGCGGGGCCTGGAGTGGGGCCCCTGCGAGGAGAAGGCCGCGGGGGGCACGGCCGGTGACACCACGGTTCTTCCCCGGGAGCCCGCCCCTCAGGACTCCGGCGTGGAGTGCGCCACGCTGAGGGTGCCGCTCGACTACCGCGAGCCGTACCAGACCATCTCCATCGCCCTCAACCGGATCAAGGGGCAGGCCTCCCGGGACCACAACCACCTGGGCGTCCTGCTGGTCAACCCCGGCGGTCCGGGGGCGTCCGGCCAGAGCATGGCCACGTACGTCGCGACGTCGCTCCCCGCGGACCTGGCCCGCCGGTTCGACGTGATCGGATTCGACCCGCGCGGGGTGGGCCGCAGCGAGCCCGCGCTGCGCTGCATGGACCCGGTCAAGCACTACGCGGCGCCCCGCCCGGACGCCGTGCCGAGGAACGCCGCGGACGAGTCGGTGCTGCTCGGCCGGGCGCGCCAGTACGCCGAGGCGTGCGCGACACGCTGGAGCTGGCTGCTGCCCCACATGACCACCGAGAACTCCGTCCGGGACATGGACGCGATCCGGCAGGCGCTGGGCGAGGAGCGGATCAGCTACCTGGGCTACTCCTACGGGACCTACCTCGGAGCGGTCTACGCGACGCTCTTCCCCGGCCGGGTCAAGAGGTTCGTGCTGGACAGCGTGGTCGACCCCCGGCACGTCTGGTACGACTCCAACCTCAACCAGAACGTCGCCTTCGACCGGCGGCACCGCGACTTCCTGAAGTGGACGGCACGCCACAACAACGTCTACAAGCTGGGCGCGACCGGCAAGGCCGTCTCCTTCGCCTGGTACTCCACGCGCGAGCGGCTGCGCACCCGCCCGGCGGGCGGGGTGGTCGGCCCGAGCGAGTTCGACGACGTCTACACCCTCGGCGGCTACTCCGACATCGTCTGGCCGCAGCTCGCCCAGGCGCTCTCCGCCTACGTGAAGCGCGGCGACACCGAGCCCCTGCTGACCGCCTACCGCCGGTACGCGGCCGGTGACGCCGAGGACGAGAACGGCTACGCCGTCTACCTCGGGATCCAGTGCCGCGACGCGGCCTGGCCGCGCAACTGGGCCAGGTGGCGGGCCGACACATCGGCGATCCACGCGCGCAGGCCCTTCATGGCCTGGTCGAACGCCTGGTTCAACGCACCGTGCGCGTTCTGGCCGGAGCCGGGCGCCAAGCCGGTGCGGGTCCGGGACGACAGGAGGCTCCCGCCCATCCTGCTCCTGCAGTCCCGGCACGATGCCGCCACCCCCTACTCGGGGGCGCTGACGCTGCGCAGGATCTTCTCCCGCTCCCGGCTGGTGGTCGAGCCGGGCGGCAACCACGGCGTCGCGCTCGGCGGGAACACCTGCGCCGACCGGCACCTGGCCGCCTACCTCAAGGACGGCACCCTGCCCGGCGCCGCGGGCCGATCCGCCTCCGGCCCGGTCGCACCGGACGCGCGCTGCGCGGCGACCCCGAAGCCCAAGCCGGCCGAACCGTCGCAGCAACCGTCCCGGCAGGCCGTGCGCATGCCGCTGATGGCAGGGTGGAGCAGGTAGGGCTTGTGTTGGTTCCTGCCAAAATCGAGGAGGTCGCGTAGGCTGGGCGGGTGATGCTGCGCACAACGGCGTCGCGCGTGCTCGACGACAGTGACCGTGACGAGGTCATGGCGATCCTCGACGCCGACCCCGTCACCAATGTCTTCGTCGCCTCCAGAGTCCGCTCCGTCGGGCTCAATCCGGCCCGGCTCGGCGGTCAGATGTGGGGGTTCGGCCCGCGAGGCGGCCTGATCTCTCTCTGCTACGCCGGGGCCAATCTGGTCCCGGTGGGTGCGGGTCCCGAAGCCGTGCACGCTTTCGCCGACCGTGCCCGCCGGCAGGGCCGCCGCTGCTCCTCGATCGTCGGCCCGGCCGAGGCGGTCGAGCTGTTCTGGGAGCGGATCGAGCCCTCCTGGGGTCCGGCCCGCGCCATCCGCTGGGCACAGCCGGTGATGGCCATCACCAGGCCCTCGCCGATCCCCGCCGACCCGCTGGTCCGGCGGGTGCGGCCGGAGGAGTTCGAGACGATGCTCCCGGCCTGCGTGGCGATGTTCACCGAGGAGGTGGGCATCTCCCCGGAGGCCGGAGACGGTGGTGCGCTCTACCGGTCACGGGTCGCCGAGCTGATCCGGATCGGCCGCTCGTACGCCAGGATCGACGACGGCAAGGTCGTCTTCAAGGCCGAGATCGGTGCGGTCACCCCGCAGGCCTGCCAGATCCAGGGCGTCTGGGTCCACCCCGACCTACGCGGCCGGGGCCACGCGGCGGCGGGGATGGCCGCGGTGGTCAAATACGCGCTCGACTGCTTCGCCCCGGTGGTCTCGCTGTACGTCAACGATTACAACGCCCCGGCCAGGGCCGCCTACCGCAAGGCGGGCTTCAAGGAGGTCGGCACCTTCATGTCGGTGCTCTTCTAGTCCTGGGCGGCCCGGACGAGCCGGGCCATCAGGTGCTCCAGCTCGTCCTCGGGGGAGTCGGTGAGGCCCGCGTGGACCGGGCCGGCCTGCACGATCGTGCTACGCGGCGCGGTCAGCCAGCGGAACCGGCTGCCGAGCGGCTCCTTCGCCAGCGGGCCCGCCTCCTCGGTGCAGGAGAGCCGGTAGGCGCCGAGCGCGTGCCGTACCCCGTCGACGTCGGCATGGGCGTCCAGGGCGCGCAGCCGCGCCTCGTCCAGCTCCACCCGGGCGCACAGGTAGTCGCGCGGCTGGCAGTAGAGCAGGATGCCCGCGTTGATCAGCTCGCCGCGCTCGACGCGCGGGACGACCCGGAGGACGGCGTACTCGTAGACGTCTCTCATCGGGAGCCCTTCCAGAACGCGCCGACCGAGCCGGATTTCTTCTCTTGTCTCGGGGTGGGCGCGCCGGTGGCGGGCTCCGGCAGCCACGCGCGGGGTCCCCGGGCCCGGGCGAGCAGGTGTTCGGCGTACGCCCGCCGTACGGCCGCCGCGTCGTCGAACCCCGGCTCGTCCGTCAACCACTCGTCCGGCACCTCGGCCAGCACCGCGTCGAGGAGCCCGGGGGTGATCCGCTCGCTCAGCTCGGCGTCGGCCTCGGCCATCGCGGTGGCGAAGGGCGCCAGGACGTGGTCGCCGGAGTCGTAGCCGCGCTGCGGGTCGGCGGTGCGCCAGTTGTGGTGGAACCAGAGGGCGGCGCCGTGGTCGATCAGCCAGACGTCGCCGTGCCAGAGCAGCACGTTGGGGTTGCGCCAGCTCCGGTCGACGTTGTGGATCAGCGCGTCGAACCAGAGCAGCCGCGAGGCCAGGGCGGGGTCCGGCGGCCAGGTGAGGGGCTCGAAGCCGAGTGCGCCGGGCAGGAAGTCGACGGCGAGGTTCCGGCCCGCGCTGGCCTTGAGCAGGTCCTGGATCTCCTCGTCGGGCTCGCGGGCGCCGAGCTGCGGATCGACCTCGATCACCTTCAGCTCCGGGGTGCGGAAGCCGAGCCGCCTGGCCAGCTCGGCGCAGACGATCTCGGCGACGAGCACCCGGCGGCCCTGCCCGGCCCCCCGGAACTTCACGACGTAGGTGCCGAGGTCGTCGGCCTCCATCACCCCCGGCAGCGACCCGCCCTCGCGCAGCGGCGTGACGTAGCGGGTCGCCGTGATCTCATCCAGCACCCGGCCAGGTTATCGGGTCGCCCGTATCCGTCCGGTTCACCACGGCGCCGTGGCGTGACGGCGAACCGGAGAACCGGGACGACCGCGGTTCACCGGGTCGCCCGCGCCCGGACGGCGCGCAGCATGATCAGCCGGATGAGGCCGCTGCCGGGCCGGATGACGCGCCAGTAGCGGCCCATGGCGCGGCGGGCGTCCGGGCTGGTGGTGACGACCCTCGTCTCGGTCACCAGCCGGATCCGGCCCGCCGGGCCGTCGAGCAGGAGGAAGTTGAACGCCGCCTTGGCGTAACCGGGTTCGGCGAACGCCTGGAACTCCTCCAGGCCGGCCACCGTCGGGTTGCGGGAGGCGCCCAGCCGCCACCACTGGCCGAGCAGCCCCTGGACCAGCTCGTGGCCGGGGTCGGCGGCCAGGGGGAGGAAGGAGGCAGCGGGCATGTCCCGCTGCTCGCGGCCGTTGCGCAGCCGCGAGGCCAGGTCACGCGCGGCGAACAGCGGACGGGCGGCCTTGAGATCGGACAGGTCCAGCGTGGTGACCGCCTCCCAGACCCGCTCCCGCGGTGCGGCGATGGCGAGCTCGTGCCGTTCCGAGAACTCGGCCTCCGCCACGATCCGGTCAATCAACGTCGGCACGGCTGGCCTCCCGCTCCAGGTTGTCCAGGAGGCGCTCCAGCACCGCGTCGTGCTGCCGGCGGATCAGCACCGGCCACAGCAGCCGGAACAGGCCGGTGGTCCGGCCCTTGATCTCGTGCCGGACCAGGGTGCCGCCCGCGGCGGGGTGGAGGGTGAAGCCGTGCCCGCCGGTCATCTCCTTGGTGTCGAACCAGAGCCGGCGGCAGGGTTCGACGGCGCCGACGCGGTAGCGCATCGGGTCGTGCTCGACGGGGGCGCCGGGGCTGACCCCCTCGGGGAGGCGGAACCGGCCCTTCTCCTGCGGCCAGAGCCGGTCCCCCTCGCCGCCGAGGCCCATGAGCAGCTCCCAGACCCGCTCGGGGGATGCCGGGACGACGCGTTCGTGCATGTTGTAGACCACGAGCCACCTCCATACGGTTGCGTACGGTCCGACTATACGCCTGCGTATGGAAGACTGGTCGGGTGGGTCGGTTGAACGCGGAGGACTGGGCGAGGGCGGCGCTGGAGGCGCTGGCCGAGGGCGGTCTGGCGGCTGTGGCGGTGGAACCGGTGGCGGTGCGGCTCGGCACCACGAAGGGGAGCTTCTACTGGCACTTCGCCAACCGCCGTGCGCTGGTGGAGGCCGCGCTCGCGCTCTGGGAGGCGGGGACGGAGGAGATCATCGCCGGACTGCTGGAGATCTCCGACCCGGTGCTGCGCATGCGCACGCTGCTGGAGTTCGCCTTCGGTGATCCGGTGGACGCGGGCATCGCCTTCCGGCTGATCAGCGCGGCCGACGATCCGCTCGCCGCGGAGACGGCCCGGCGGGTGAGCGTGCGGCGCCTGGAGTTCATGCAGGCGGCGCTGGAGGAGGCGGGGCAGCCGCCGGACCTCGCCCGCGGGCGGGCCGTCGCCGGCTACAGCGTCTATCTCGGGATGGCGGCCCTGCACCGGGTCGGCGCCGTCGACGAGCCGATCGGCAGCTTCATGGACCTGGCCCTGTCCGAGATGGGCCTCACATCTTCGAGATGACCTCGTCGGCGAAACGCTCGATGGTGGCGATCTTGAGTTCGAGGCTGTCGCCGTACTTCGCCTTCTCCTCGGGGGTGGCCAGCCACCAGGGCGCGGCCATGGTCCCGGTGACGCCCTTGTCGGCGTAGCGGCGGTAGGTCTCCGCGTCGGGCACGACGGCGAGCGGTGCGACGATCTGCAGGGCGTCCCGTGGCCTGCCGTACTCCTCCAGATAGCGCCACAGGTCGGCGAGGACCGCGTCGAGCCGCTCCTCGGAATAGATGCGGTTGCCGATCCAGCCGTCGCCCAGCCGGGCCGCGCGGCGCAGCGCCGCCTCGCTGTCGCCGCCGACGAAGAAGGGCACGGGCTCGGCGGGGACGGGGGAGATCGAGAGCGGGCCGTGGTCGAAGTGGGTGCCGTGGTGCTCGACGGTCCCGCCCGCCCAGAGGGCGCGCAGCGCCGGGATCATCTCGTCCAGCCTGCGGCCCCGGGTGTGGAAGTCCTGACCGGTCTGGACGAACTCCTCCTTGCACCAGCCGACCCCGACGCCGAAGGTGACCCGGCCGCCCGACAGCACCGCGGCCGTGGAGACCTGCTTGGCGACGGTGAACAGGTCCCGGGCCGGGGCGATGTAGACGTTGGGCGCGAAACGCAGCGTCGAGGTGACCGCCGCCATCGCACCGATCGTCACCCACACGTCCGGCCAGTGGGTCTCCGCGGTCCAGCGGGGGGCGCCGGTCTTCGAGTACGGGTAGGGGGAGTCGAAGTCGGCATAGAAGATGTGGTCCGAGAGCGTGAGGGTGTGGATGCCGCACCGCTCGGACGCCTTCGCCAGCTCCAGGAACTGGTCGGTCGGGACGAATGACGCACCCAGCCAGAACTGCACAGGTACCCCTGCCTCATGTTGGACGGTGAAATTTCGGGATGTGTCCCTCGGCGGGGCCGGGGGACACATCCCAGGAGCGAACGCCGGCGGCGGACCCGGCCCGGAAGGCGGGGCGTCCCCTGCGGACGCCTGCCGGTGAACCCGGGCGACCTCGGCGGACGTCAGTCGGCGAACTCGGGGATGACCTTGGTGGCGAACAGCTCCAGGTTGCGCTTGACCGTGTCGAGCGGGAGCACGCCCTGCTGGCCCTGCATGAACAGGCCGAACCACTCCAGGTCGGGCATGCGGTCGAGCATGCGCTGGATGCCGCGCTTGACGTCGTCGGGGCCGCCCAGCAGGGCCATCTCGACCTCGTTCATGCGCTTGAAGTCGCCCTTCTCCGGGCTGATCGGCTTGTGCTTGTCGTCCTCCTGCTTGCGCAGGACCTCCAAATAGCCGAACGGGCCGAAGAAGGCGGCGAAGTCCTTCTGCATGCCGTGGCCGTAGGTGGCGATGGCCTCCTCGCGGGTGTCGGCCATACCGACGATCTTGAGGATGCCGGTGTGCTCGCCCAGCTTGTAGTCCCGGCCGCACTTGGCCGACTCCTCCTGGTAGAGCTTGGCCTTGGCCGCGTGGTCGTCGGGGTTGGGGGTGAACATCCACGGAAGGATGTCCTCCTGGGCGGCGCGGATCACCGAGCGGTCGGAGATGGTGAACGGCTGCCACAGCTCCGGGTAGGGGTTCTGGTACGGCTTGGGCCCGACCGAGATCGCATGGATGCGTCCCTGGTCGTCCACCTCGCCGGGGGCGCCGAAGGTGCGGGTCCACTCCAGGGCCGGCCAGCCCTCGATCCCGTCGTACGGCGAGGGCACCTCGTAGTCCAGCACGTCCGACTTGTAGCGCAGCGTGTCCTGGGTCCACGCCATCTTCATGATCTTCAGCACCTCGCCGAAGACGTCGAAGTTGCGGGTGTCGGAGGCCGAGCCGTCGGAGCGGGCCGCGGCGGCGTGCCAGCGCTGACCCAGCACGTTCATCCACCGGTTCTGGTAGCCGCGGGCCACGCCCAGGCGCAGCCGCCCCCTGCTGAAGTGGTCGAGCAGCGCCACGTCCTCGGCCGCGCGGATCGGGTCCCACGCCGGGAGCACGATGCCCAGCGGGGCCAGCAGGATGCGCTCGGTGCGGGCGGCCAGGTCGGTGAGGAACATCAGCGGGTTGACCGAGAACTCGAAGCCCTCGGAGTGGAAGTGGTGCTCGGTCATCATCAGCGCGTCGAAGCCGATCTGGTCGGCGTGGATCGCGATCTCGCGGACCTCGTGGAGCAGCGCCTGGTAGGACTCGACATCGCGCCCGATCGGCCGCTTGGCGACGGCGTTCTCCTCGCTGGAGTATCCGGAGCCGGGAATCTGCGGGTTGAGGAATATCGAGAACTTCACGACAGGCTCCTTAGCCAGTTGGTGACGACGAGGAGGAACTCCCCTGGGCGTTCCTCGTGCAGCCGGTGGCCGCTGCCCTCCCAGACGACGGCCTTGGACCGCGGGTCCTTGAGCAGGCCCGCCTCCCATGCCGCCTGGGCCGGGTCGAACCAGAAGGTCAGCACCGGGCACTCCCGGCGCGACAGGTAGGCGTCGGAGTTGGGGCGGATCCCGACGGCGTCCGGGCCGCCGAACATCGCCTCGAACGCCTGTAGCAGCACGTGCGGGGGTGTGCCGAGCACCCGTCGCCGGTGCCACTCGCGCAGCCACTCGGGGGTCGCCCGGGTGGAGGTCCACAACTCGTTCACCAGGGAGGCGGCGACGGGATCCTCGCGCATGCGCTCGATCATCCCGGGGAACGCCTCGGCCACGGCGCCGGTGAAGCCGTAGCCGGGGTCGACGGCGACGAGCGCCCTGACCAGCGAGGGATGCTCCACCGCCAGGTGGGAGACGACCTGCCCGCCCATCGAGTGGCCGACCGCCACGCAGGAGGTGATCTCCAGCCGTTCGCAGAGACGGGCGAGGTCCTCGGCCATCGCGCGGGGGGTGTTGCCGGTCGCGGGCGCGGAGGAGTAGCCGTGCCCGCGCATGTCGGCGGCGATCACGCGGTGGTGCCCGGCCAGGGCGGGGATGTGGTGGACCCACTCGTGTGAGTCCGATCCCAGACCGTGGACGAGCAGCAGTGTGGTGTCCCCCGAGCCGTCGTCGGTGTGGAACAGTCGAACGTCGCCTAGGTCCGTGAACGGCATGAGCGTCCTTCCGTGAGGAGTGCCGTGCCCGTCGGGTGGCTCCGCTCCCGGCGCGCGCCGCGGACCGCCCGGTCCGGTGTCCTCGCCATCCGCGACGTGAGCAAGCTACCCTAGGAATGATAACCGAGCAATCGCTTGGTTTACCAAACGGATCCGCTTGGTCGGAGCGGACCGGGACGAGAACCGGAGGCCTCATGCGGCTGGGTGTCACGATGTTCGCCACCGACACGGCGATGCCCGTCGCCGCGCTGGCCCGGGCCGCCGAGGAACGCGGTTTCGCCTCCCTCTACCTCCCCGAGCACACCCACATCCCCGTCTCGCGCCGTACGCCCCCCGCCGCCGGGCAGGACACGCTCCCCGAGGAGTACCGGCGCACGCTCGACCCGCTCGTCGCCCTCTCCCACGCCGCCGCCGTGACCGGGCGGATCACCCTGGGCACCGGCATCCTGCTCGCCGCCCAGCGCGAGCCCATCGTGACCGCCAAGGCCGTCGCCACCCTCGACCACCTCTCCGGCGGCCGGGTGGTGCTCGGGATCGGGTTCGGCTGGAACGTGGAGGAGGTCGAAAATCACCGCGGACCGCGCAGTTTCAGCTCCCGCCGGGAGGTCGCCCGCGAGCACGTGCTCGCGATGAAGGCGCTGTGGAGCCGGGAGGAGGCGGGGTTCGACGGGCTGCACGTGCGGTTCGAGCCCTCCTGGTCCTGGCCCAAGCCGCTCTCCGGGCCACCCGTCTACGTCGGCGGCGCGGCGGGCCCGAAGCTCTTCGCCCACGTCGCCGAGTACGCCGACGGCTGGATGCCGATCGGCGGCCGGGGGGTGAGGGCCGCGCTCCCTGCGCTGCGCGAGGCATGCGAGAAGGCCGGGCGCCCGATGGCGAAAGTGATCCCGTTCGGCACGCTGCCGAGCGTGGAGAAGCTCGGCTACTACGCGGAGCTGGGCATCGAGGAGGTCGTGCTGAGCCTGCCCAGCGCCCCCGCCGGACAGGTGCTCCCCGTGCTCGACGACTACGCCCGGTTTGTCACAGCATGAACCGGTCCCGCCCCGAACATCGGGACGGATACGGCTGTGCGGGGACGGCTGGACGGATACAGTCGTGCGGGATACAAGCGCCTCACTCTTGTTGACGGGCGGGGTCGCCTCTTCTTGAGTAGGGGGGATGGGGGCGAGGGGAGGCCCGCGTGCCGTATGCGCAGCCGCTCAAAGCGGGGGATCCCGACATGCTCGGCGACTACGAGCTGGTCGGCCGGCTGGGCGAGGGCGGCCAGGGCGTGGTGTACCTCGGGATGCATCCCGCCACGGGCCCCGAGCCGTACGCGGTCAAGCTGCTGCACGGCTCGGTCGGGCAGGAGCGGGAGGCGTTCCTGCGCGAGGTGGAGCTGGCCAAGCAGGTCGCCAGGTTCTGCACCGCCCAGGTGGTCGGCGCGGGGCTGGCCGACGACCGTCCCTACATCGTCAGCGAATACGTCGACGGGCCCTCGCTCCACCGGGAGGTCGCCGTCGGCGGGCCCAGGGCGGGCGGCGGGCTGGAGCGGCTGGCCATCGGCACGGCCACCGCGCTCGCCGCGATCCACCGGGCCGGGATCGTCCACCGCGACCTCAAGCCGCAGAACGTCCTGCTGGGCCCCGACGGCCCCCGGGTCATCGACTTCGGGCTGGCCAGGGCGCTGGACGCGGCGGCCACCCAGACCGGGCGGGGCGCGGGCACCCCCGCCTACATGGCGCCCGAACAGGTGGAGGGGGCCGCGATCGACCCGGCCGCCGACGTCTTCTCCTGGGGCGCGACCATGTGCTTCGCGGCGAACGGCCAGGCCCCGTTCGGACAGGACTCGATCGCGGCCGTGCTGCGCCGCATCCTCACCGCCCCTCCCGAGCTGGGCCGTCTCGACGGATGGCTCGGCGCGCTGGTCGCCGAGTGCCTGAGCAAGAGCCCCGCCGACCGGCCCACGAGCCGGGAGCTGCTGCTCGCGCTGCTCGGCGACGGCGACGGCGACGTGCGGCGGGCGGCGCGCGGCGCGGCCGCCGGGGGCGCGTCCCAGATCTCGGCGGCCGTGCTCCCGATGGCCGCCGGGGCGGCGGTCGCCGGGGGCTCCATCCGCTCGGCGTCCGGCCCGCCCGGCTCCGTGACGGGGGGAGCGCCCGCGGCGGGCTCCGTGCCGGACCTCTCCGGGGAGCCGGCCGGGATCCGGACCCACCCGGGCCGGGCGGCCACCAGGGCGTCGGTCGCGATGTCCGGGTCGCTGCTGATCAGCGCGGCGGTGCTGGTGGCGGTGCTGGTTCCGGCGCTGAGCGGGAACGGCGTCCCCGCCGGAGGCGGGCCGCAGGTCAGGCCCCCGGTGGGATCGTCGCTGCAGGCGGACCCCGGCGAGCAGCCGGACCGCGGCACGCCGGCCGTGCCCCGCGCGGACCAGGGTCCCCGGCGGGGAGGGCCCGCCGGGAGCACGGGGGACCCGGAGACCACCGCTCCGCCGCCCGCCGCCGGGATCGCGGTGCCGGCGCTGGCGGGGATGGATCGTTCCGAGGCGCTGCGCGCGATCAAGCGAGCCGGGCTGGCCGCCGGGACGGTCGCCCCGGCCGACTCCCGGGAGCCGATCGGCCGGGTGCTGCGAACCTGGCCGGCGGCCGGGAGCACGGTGGCGAAGGGGAGCAAGGTCGATCTGGAGGTCTCGGCGGGGGTCCCGGTGCCCGAGCTGGCCGGCCTCCGCAGGAAGGCCGCCGAGGCGCTGCTCGTCCAGGCGGGGCTGGTCCCCGGCGGGGCGACCCCGCGCTGCTCGGACAGTCCCGGAGGCCAGGTGCTCTCCAGCACCCCCGGTGCGGGCGAGCGCGTCTCCGCGGGCGCCTCGGTCGCGCTGACCGTGGCCAGGAGGGGTGCGGAGACTCCCGCGGTCACCGGTCTGGGCGAGGCGGAGGCGCGCCGTGCGCTGACCGCCGCGGGCCTCTCCGCGCGGGCGCGCCCGCGGCTGGTCACCGACTCGGCGCAGGCCGGGGTGGTGCTGGCGCAGAATCCGGCGCCCGGCTCGTGCGCCCGCCCGGGCGGCAGGGTCACGATCACGGTCGGTGTCGAGGCCCAGACCGGTCCCGGCCCCGGCGAGGAGTCCCCCCCTCCGGCCGCCTCGGCGGATCCGCAGGCGCCGGAACCCGGCGCGGGCCCGTGACCGCTCCGGGCCGGTAGGAGGCGGGCGGGTCAGGACGTGAAACCGGCCGCGGCCAGGGCGGCGGCCAGCAGGGTCTCCCGGACGGTCTCCTCGGGCAGGTCGATCGTCTTGACCACGGCGTACTGCAGCGAGCCCAGCACCGCCCAGGCGCGCACCCGGCCGGCCGGATCGGGGTCGGGGCCGGCGAGACGGGCGTAGATGCAGTCGCGGAAGGCCCGCAGGGCCTCGCCGGGGGAGCCGGGCGGGGCGTCGTCGGCGCCGCCGATGTCCTCCATGATCAGGCGGATGACGGTGCGGTGCCGGACCGCGAAGGTGACCAGCACCTCGAGGAACGAGCGCTCGTCATCGAAACCGGACTCGATCAGGGTGACGATGTCCGAGGCCGCCGGGGCGAGCAACTCGGCGGCGAGCCGGTCCTTCGGGTGGAAGTGGTAGGCCACGGCCGTCTTGGTCACACCAACCGCGGAGGCGATGTCGGCCAGGGAGGTCGCGGCGTAACCGCGTTCGGCGAACAACTGGCGGGCGGCCTCGAGGATGCGCCCGCGGGTGTCGTAGCCGGGGTCGAGTGTGGTCATCGTCTCATTTCTCCGGCCGAGGGATTATTCCGGAATATCAGGGCTAGGCTTTTAACGTCGTTACTGTACGGACGTACAGGACGGTGTTACAGGGGTATGTCACCGATTTTAATAGGGCGGTCCCGATGTCTGGTCTGCTTGGGCGGTTGGGCGGTTGGTGCGCACGGCACGGTGTGGCCGTGCTGGCGATCTGGGTTCTCCTGGCGGTGGGACTGACCGCGGGCTCGGTGCTGTTCCCCGGACCCGTCAGCAACAACGTCGCCATTCCCGGCACGGACGCGCAGCGCGCACACGACCTGATGCGCGACGGGTTCGGGCCCGGCTACGACCCGGGCGGCACCGTCCAGATCGTCGTGCACTCCGCTGACGGCCCGCTCACCTCCCAGCGCCGGGTGCGCGCGGTGCACCGGGCGATGGACGAGATCCGCCGGGTTCCCCACGTGGTGGAGGTGCTGACGCCGTACCGGCTGGGCGGCATGGCCCCGAGCCGGCAGATCGGCATCATCACCGTCAAGCTCAAGGGCCACGACAACGCCAAGCTGGCCGAGACCACCGGGAAGCTCTCCGCGGCCGCCGAGCCCATCCGCGCACTGGGCCTGGAGGCGGTGCCCGCCGACTCCGGGACCCCGGCCGACAAGGAGATCAAGACCGGCGCCAGCGAGGTCATCGGCGTCGTCTGCGCCCTGCTGGTGCTGCTGTTCGCCTTTGGCACGCTGGTCGCGGCGATGATCCCGATCTTCACCGCGCTGGTGAGCATCGCGACCGGGTTGGGCGTGATCAGCCTGCTCGGCCACGTCGTGGACGTGCCCAAGCAGGCCTCGATCATGGCGACGATGATCGGTCTCGGCGTCGGCATCGACTACGCGCTCTTCCTGCTCAGCAGGCACCGCAAGCTGCTGGCCGACGGCCTGGCCGTGCGTGAGGCGGTCCGCCGGGTGGCGGCGAGCTCGGGCGGGGCCGTGGTGTTCGCCGGCGGCACGGTGATCATCGCACTCAGCGCGCTGATGCTCGGCGGCTTCCCGCTGCTGCAGACGCTCGGCTGGATCACCGGCATCTCGGTCATCTGCGCGGTGCTCACCTCGGTCACCCTGGTCCCGGCCCTGCTCGGCCTGCTCGGGCATCGGGTCAACGCGCTGCGCCTGCCGCTCGTGGGCCGCAGGAAGGCCGCGGACGGCTCCTCCGGCTGGGCCGGTCTGGGCGTCTGGGTCGCCCGGCGGCCCTGGGGCGTCCTCGCGCTCAGCGTCGCGGTCCTCGCCGCTCTGGCCGCGCCCGCCCTCGCGCTCACGTTCGGTCCGCTCGACGACGGCTACGGCGACCGGGGCACCGACGCCCGCCGCTCCTACGAGCTCCTCCAGGCGGGGTTCGGCCCCGGCATGAACGGCCCGCTCATCGTGGTCGCAGAGCTGGCGGAGAAGGCCGTCGACCGCGAGCCCGCGCCCGCCGTGCTCCAGACGCTCCGGGAGCGGGTCGAGGCCGTCCCGGGCGTGACCCACGTCGCCGAGCCGGTGCTCAACTCCGCCGGGACCGCCGCGCTGGTCAGCGCCGTGCCCGACTACGCGCCCAGCGACTCTCGGGCCCTCGACGTGGTCAAGGGCGTGCGCGCGATCGAGGTGGAGGGCGCGAGCGTGCACGTGGGCGGCGAGGTGGCGGGCATGGCCGACGCCAACGCCAGGATCGCCGAGCGCACTCCTGTGGTCGTCGGCGTCGTGGTCCTGCTCAGCGCGCTGCTGCTGCTCCTGGCATTCCGTTCCCCGGTGGTGGCGATCAAGGCAGCGCTGATGAACCTGGTCTCGCTCGGCGCCGCCTTCGGCGCGCTGTCGCTGGTCTTCTCCCTCGGCCTGGGCAGCGGCCTGGTCGGCATGGACCCGCCGGTCGGGACGGACGACTCCTACCTGACCACGCTGTTCTTCTCGGTGCCGATCGACAGCTACATCCCGCTGATGCTGTTCGCGGTGCTGTTCGGGCTCTCGATGGACTACGAGGTGTTCCTGCTCACCGCCGTACGGCAGGCGTACCTGAAGCACGGCGACAACAGCAGGGCGGTGGCCGAGGGCCTGGGCACGACCGGGCGGGTCATCACCTCGGCGGCTCTGATCATGGTCGCCGTCTTCGTCGCCTTCATCGCCTACCCGGACCCCATGGTCAAGATTTTCGGTGTCGGCCTGGCCGTGGCCATCGCGGTGGACGCCACGATCATCCGAGGCTTCCTGGTCCCGGCCACCATGGTCCTGCTCGGCCGCTACAACTGGTGGTGCCCCCGGTGGCTGGACCGGATCCTGCCCAACCTCTCCATCGAGGGCCACGACGAGGAGTCCATGGTCGAGGAGCCCCGCAAGGAGCTGGTCGGCGCCGGCCGCACCTGAGCGGGGGGAGCCGTGGGACCGCATCGGCCGGGTCTCGATCGCCGTCAGCCGCTGTCCTGGACGTCGCCGGTCCTCAGTCGAAGACGATGACGCTGCGGGCCACCGCGCCCTCGCGCACATGGCGGACGGCCTCGTTGATCTCCTCCAGCGGGACGCGCTCGCTGACCAGGCGGTCGAGGTCGAGGCGGCCGTGCAGGTACTGCTCGGCGAGCATGGGCAGGTCCCGGACCGGGGCGGCGTCGCCGCCCTGGGTGCCCACCAGGCGGCGCGAGGCGAACAGCAGGCCGGGGTCGACGGAGATCGGCTGCCCCTTGGGCGGGCTGCCGACCATCACGGTCGTGCCGCCGGGCTGGGTCGAGGCGAAGGCGGCGGCCAGCACGCCGGGCACGCCGGTGACGTCGAAGGCGTAGTCCACGCCGCCCCGGACGATCCCGCCGACCTGCTGCGGCAGGTCGGCGGAGAGGATCGTGTGGGTGGCGCCGAACTCCCTGGCCAGCTTGAGCTTGGGCTCGGCCACGTCGGCGGCGATGATCGTGGTGGCTCCGGCCAGCACGGCGCCCTGGACGACGTTCAGCCCGACGCCGCCGCAGCCGGCCACCAGGACGCTGGCGCCCGGCGTCACCTTCGCGACGTTCAGCACCGCCCCGACCCCGGTGACCACGCCGCAGGCCAGCAGGCACATGGTGTCGAACGGCGCATCCTTGGCGATCTTCACGCACATGGGCTCGTTGACGACGGCGTACTCGGCGAAGGAGCCGATGCCGATCATCGTCCGGGCGGGGGCGCCGTCCACCGTGATCCGGGTGCCGCCGTCGCGCATGGTGCCCATGATGGCGGCCGTCCTCGCCCGGCCCGAGCACAGGTGGAAGCGGCCGGCCCCGCAGGCGCGGCACCGGCCGCAGGGCCCGTTCATCGCGATGATGACGTGGTCGCCCGGGCGAACGCTCGTCACGCCGGCGCCGACGCTCTCCACGATCCCCGCGCTCTCGTGGCCGAGAACGAAGGGGAGCTCCCGCACGACCGGGCTGAAGCCGTCGAGTGCCTTGATGTCGGATCCGCACACCCCGGAGGCCTTGATCCGCACGCGGACCTCGCCGGGCCCGGGATCGGCGATCTCGACCTCGCGGACCTGAAGCGGCCTGTCGAACCCGGTGAGTACGGCCGCACGCATCAACATCAATCCGCTCCCGTCGCGCAGAAGGCCCGTCCGCGGTCCCGTTCCGCAGGCCCGATCCGGGGAGCCGGCCCGCGGGCCCGGCCCGTTCCGCACGCTAGCCCCGCTCGTTGATTAAAGCAAGCAGTTGCTTGGTATGCGGACAGGGCGCAACGCTCCTATAACGCTCCATTGACACTCTGGATCGGCCAAACCTACGCTGACCAAACCAAGCGAGCGCTAGGCCAAATACCCGGGTGGGGCGTGGCCGTGCGGCACGGCAGGGAGTGACCTATGGGACGGCAGGCAGTGCTGAGACGGCAGGCGGTGCGGCTCGTCGGCCTGGTGGCCGCGGCGGCGCTCGCCGCGGGCTGTGCGGCCGAGCAGAAGGCCGCGGGCGGGGGCGACGCCGGCGGGACGGCCGGGGTGACCGACACCACGATCAGAGTGGGCGGGGTGCTCACGAAGACCAGTGCCAGCGGGTACTCCACCAAGGACGCCGAGATCGGCGCCAGGGCCCGCTTCCAGCGGGCCAACGACGCCGGCGGGGTGCACGGCCGGAAGATCGAGTTCATCGGGGCGGAGGACGACAACCAGGACGCGGCCAAGGGCGACGCGGCGGCCAAGAAGCTGGTCCAGAAGGACAAGGTCTTCGCGCTGGTCCCGGTGCACGGCCCCAACTTCGGCGGGGCGGTCTTCCTGGAGCAGCAGGGCGTGCCGTGGTTCGGCTGGGCGACCGGCCCGCAGTGGTGCGGGACCACGACCGGATTCGGCTACAACGGCTGCCTGGCCCCCAAGCCGGGCGCGGGCTCGCAGACCTGGTGGGGTAACCAGATGGCCGAGCTGGTCGGCGGCTCCGGGGGCAAGACGGTCTACGTCCAGACCACCGACTCCAGCGGCAGCAAGTACGGCGGCAAGACCATCTCGCAGTCCTTCGAGGCCGCGGGCTTCACGATCGTCGGCATCAACTCCGGCCTGCCCGCCGCCGCCCCGCCGCCCGACTGGCTGCCCTACGTCAACAAGATCATGACCTCGGACGGCGGGAAGGCTCCGGACGTGGTGGTCTCGATCATCGCCGGGACCAAGTTCAACGTCGGCCTCTACTCGGCGCTGAAGAAGGCCGGCTACAAGGGCCTGCTCACCGACGCCACCAGCTACGACGCGGCCATCCTGAAGGACCCGGCCACCGCCCAGGCGCTGGAGGGCGTGATCGCGGCCCCGATGTTCGAGCCGTTCGAGTCCGGCGCGCCGGAGATCGCCCAGCTCAGGGCCGACGTGGAGAAGGCCGCGCCGGGCACCGTGCTGACCCAGCACCTGGCCATCGGCTACTGGTCGGCGGACATCTTCCTGAAGGTCTTGGAACAGACCGGCAAGGACCTGACCCGGGAGAGGTTCCTGGCCACCGCCAACGGCTCGTTCTCCTACGAGAACGCCGGGTTCGGCAGGATCCGGTACCCCAAGGACCACAACGAGCCCAACGGCTGCGGGGCCCTGGTCACGCTGGAGGGCGGCACCTTCAAGGTCGCCAAGAACATGAAGTGCTTCGACAACGTGCCGCTCAAGTAGCGGCCCGAAGACGTGCCGCTCACGAGCTGGCGGGCCGCGTGAGCGGCATGACGCGGGCGGCCGGGGCCGTTTCACGACGGCCCCGGCCCTCGCCGTGCAGGCCCGCCGTACCAGGTGGATCCCAGGCGCGAGATCTCGGGGTGAAGACCCTTGCCGGAGTTTTTCGGGTACATCGTCAGCGGCCTCGTCACCGGTGCCGTCTTCGCCGTCATGGCCTCGGGCCTGACCCTCTCGTACGCGGCGACGGGCGTGTTCAACTTCGCCCACGGCGCCATCGGCTTCCTGGCCGCGCTGCTGTTCTTCGAGCTCAACGTCGGACTCGGGTGGCCCGCCTGGCCGGCGGGCCTGGTCGCGGTGGCGGTGTTCTCGCCGCTGCTCGGATATGTGCTGCACCGGGCCATGTTCGCGGGCCTGGCGCAGGCGGGGGAGACCGCGCAGATCGTCGGGACCATCGGCCTGACGATCGCGCTGCCCGCCCTCGGACTCTGGATCGTCGACCTGGTCGCCGAGCCGTTCGGCCTGCCGCGCGCCGACGCCACGGCGCTCCCGCACGGGCTGGGGCCGTACCCGCCGGTCAACGTCGACGTCGGCGGCGTCCGCCTCGACTCCGACCAGATCATCACGTTCGTCTTCGCGATCCTGGCCGCCGCAGGGCTCTGGGCCTTCATGCGGCACACGCCGTACGGCCTGCGGATGCGGGCCTCGGTCGACCGCCGCCGGCTGGCGACCCTGCGGGGGATCGACGCCGACGCCTCCTCGGCGCTGGCCTGGATGCTCGGCTCCACCCTCGCCGGGCTGGCAGGGGTGCTGGCCGTGTCGACCCTGGGACTGGACTCCACCGCGTTCACCGTGATGCTGTTCGTCTCGGCGACCGCCGCGGTGTTCGGGCGGCTCCGCTCGATTCCGGTGACCTTCGCCGCCGGGCTCGGCCTCGGCGTGGTGCAGAACCTGGTCGCCGGGTACGCCGACTTCGCCGAGGACGTCACCGGCCTGCGCACGGCGGTCCCGGTGATCCTGCTGTTCGCCGGGCTGATCGTGCTCAACCGGTCCAGGGACCGGGTGGCCGGCTCCGCCGCCGAGGACGCGCCGCCCCCCGACTACCTGGCCGACCTGCCGGCATGGCGGCGGCGGCTGCCCTGGATCGTGGCCCTGGCCGCCCTGCTCGGCTGGACGCTCACCCGTCCCGCGGACGACTTCTATGTGGGCGTGGTGGCGCAAGGGCTGGTCCTCGCGCTGATCTTCTGCTCGTTCGTCGTGGTCACCGGCATCGGCGGCATGGTCAACCTCGCGCAGGCCTCCTTCGCCTCGATGGCCGCGCTGACCTGCGGATGGGCGTTCTCCTCCGGATTGCCCTTCCCGGTGGCGATCGGCCTGGGCGTGCTGGGCGCCACGGCGGTGGGCGTGCTCGTCGCGCTGCCCGCGCTCCGGCTGGGCGGGCGGATCCTGACCCTGGCCACACTCGCCCTGGCCCTCCTCGCCGACCAGGTGCTCTTCCAGATCGACGCGTTCAGCAACGGCACCATCGGCTGGCCACTGCCCGCGCTCGGCCTCGGGTTCGCCGACACCACCGACCCGCGCGTCCGGGTCGTGCTGCTGCTCGCCCTGATCGGGCTCGTCGGCCTGCTGGTGCGGAACCTGGAACGCTCGGCCTCGGGCCGGGCCATCCTGGCCGTGCGCTCGGCCCCGGCCGCCGCGACGACCTCGGGCATCTCCGCAGCCCGCACCAAGATCCTTCTGTTCGCCCTGGCGTCGGGGATCGCGGGCCTGGGCGGCGTGCTGTTCGCGATCTCCAAGGGCTCGGTGACGGCCACCGACCTGCCCGCCTTCGCGGGATTCGTCTGGCTGGCGGTGGTGGTCCTGCAGGGCGTCCGGCGGATCGGCGGGGCCGTGCTCGGCGGCCTGATCGCCGCGATCTTCCCGGAGCTGCTGGCCGGGTGGCACGTCTCGGCGCACGTCGGCGCGATCCTGTTCGGCACCGGCGGCATGATCCTGGCCCGGCACCCCGACGGCGTGCTCGCCCAGATGGCCGAGGGTCGCCATCGCCGCCGGCGGCGCAGGGTCGAACGCGCCAGGGCCGCCGCCGTCCAGGCCGAGGCGGCGGCCGTACCGGAGGCGGGGAACGAGCCGGCGGCGGCGAGCGAGGCCGGTGCGGTGGCGAACGGGAGCGGGCCGGCGGCGGACGGGATCGTCGCGGCGGAGAACGGGAGCGGGCCTCCCCGGGGCCTCCGGGGCGCGGCCGGACGGGGCGAGGGGCCCGCCGAACCTTCGCGGGAGGCGCTGTTCCGGCTGGAGAACGTGGTCGCGGGATACGGCGATGTGACGGTGCTGCGCGGGGTGGACCTGTCGGTACGGCCCGGCGAAGCGGTGGCGCTGCTCGGGGCCAACGGCGCGGGCAAGTCCACGACCTGCGCGGTGGCGGCCGGGGACCTTCCGGTGGCGGCAGGGCGGGTGCTCCTGGACGGGGTGGACGTCACCGCCTGGCCCGCGCACCGCCGCGCGCGGGAGGGCGTGCTGCTCGCCCCCGAAGGCCGAGGGGTGTTCCCCGGGCTGACCGTCGAGGAGAACCTGCGGACCTGGCTGCCGGACCCCGATCCCGTCTACGAGCGCATGCCCCAGCTCGCCCGGCGCCGAGGGATCGCCGCGGGCGCCCTGTCCGGAGGGGAGCAGCAACTGCTCACCCTCGCCCCGGCTCTGATCAGGCCGCCCCGGGTGCTGATCGCCGACGAGCCGTCCCTGGGCCTGGCCCCCCTCGTCGTGGCGCAGATCTTCGAGGTCTTCGCCGAACTGCGGGAGCGCGGCGTCGCGCTGCTGCTGGTGGAGGAGAAGGCCACCGCCGCGCTGGAACTGGCGGACCGGGTCGCCTTCATGCGCCTGGGCCGGGTCACCTGGACCGGCCCGCGCGCCGAGGTGGACGACACCCGGCTCACCGCCGCCTACCTGGGGGTGGCATGAGATGAGCAGTGGGATGGGCGCGGACGTGGACGGCGGGACGGACGGGCGCGGCGGGGCGGGCGTGAAGGCGGACGGCGGGGCGGGCGCGGCGCTGGCGGTCGAGGCGGTCTCGGTGTCCTTCGGCGGGATCCACGCGCTCAGCGACGTCTCCTTCGAGGTGCCGCGGGGGCAGGTCTGCGGGGTGATCGGGCCCAACGGGGCGGGCAAGACCACGTTGTTCGACGTCGTCTCCGGGCTGCGCCGACCGACCTCCGGCTCTGTCCGGGTGGCGGGTCGCGACGTCACGGCCGTTCCGGCGGTACGGCGGGCCCGCGCCGGGCTGCGCCGTACCTTCCAGCGGACCCAGGTGTTCGGCCGCCTGACCGTGGCCGACAACGTGCTGGCCGCGATGGAGTGGCGCGGGGGCGGCGGCGGCCTCCTGGCCGACCTGACCGGCTGGCCCTCCCGGCGGGGGCGGGAACGGGATCGCAGGCGGCGGGTGGAGGAGGTGCTCTCCCTGTGCGGGCTGACCGAGCTGCGCGACGCCTACGCCGCCTCACTGCCCGTCGGCCAGCGCCGCCTGGTCGAGCTGGCCCGGGCCCTCGCCGACGACCCCTCGCTGCTCCTGCTCGACGAGCCGACCTCCGGTCTCGACGCCGACCAGACCGCCCGTCTGGGGGAGGTCGTCCGATCCCTGGACACCACGACGCTGCTGGTCGAGCATGACATGGGCTTCGTCATGGACGTCTGCGACCGCCTCGTCGTCCTCGATCTCGGCAAGGTCATCGCCACCGGCGTCCCGGCCGAGATCCGCGGCGATCCCGCCGTCCGTGCCGCCTACCTCGGCTAGTGCCGTGCCCGGCGGCCTCCGCCTCGTCACCGCCCCTCCGGGAGGGCGGGAAGGAGGGCGGAACGGCCCGGCCATGCCGACGGGCCGTTCGTCGTGTCACGGCCCGGGACCTCGGCGGCACGGCGAGGTCGGAACCGTCACTGACCGGTAGCGGCATCGCCGAACACAGGGACGCGGGGGCCGGTGTGGTGACGCCGCCGTGACTGCAGAGGGGCAGGGGACGGAATGCCTTTCCCGGGTATTGCTGAGAGCAATACATATTGCTCTCAGCAATACCCGGGAAGCGAAACGTCTTTCCCCGGCGGGCCGGGGTACGGAGAGCGGCGCAGGTTATCCCCAGAACATGGTTCATCGGCGCGGAGAGGAAGGCGCCGACTCACCATGGGTGGAGTGTTCAGCGATCTCGACGGCGGCTTCAAGGGCGGCTTCAAGGGCGGCTTCGACCCGGAGAACATCGGCGTGCCGGACCCCGGAGACGGTGAGATCCTCGGTGACCTGCTGCGAACGCTTCGCGAGTCGGCAGGGCTCTCCCAACGAGAACTGGCGGGGAAGGCGCGGATCGCCCAGGGCACCCTGTCGGCGTACGAACGAGGGCTGCGGGAGCCGTCGTGGAGGATGTTCCGGCGTATCGCCGCGGCGGCGGGAGCCCAGCCGCGAGTGGAGTTCCAGGCCCTCTGGAGCGACGTCGACACTGAGATCGAGCGGATGCGGGAGCTCGACATCGCCGAACGGATCCGCAAATGGGAGAGGATCGATGCATACGGGCTCTTCTCTGGTCTGCGCGACGTCCGCTATCGGGTGGAAGGCCTCGCTGCCGCTTCGCTCCAGGGCGCCCCGGTTCCGGTCACGGCCGTAGATCTGGGTGTTCTGGACGACCCGGCCAACCTTGCCCTCCTCGCGGACGCGATCGCCGGGCTCTACGGGCAGCGATGGAGTTCGGCCTATGGCTACTACGGATTCGTGGACCCGGATCCTCGGGTCGAAGGGGAGATGGAGTGGAGGGGAATCTCGGGACGTTTCCGCGTGCGACTGGTGAGCGGGCTTCAGCGCTCGGTCTGGGTTCAGGTCGAGGACCGGCAGGTCGCGGTCATGCCGGTGTACGAGGTGGAAGCGGGCGACCTCCGTGCACGCCGGATTCTGGAGCGCGTCCGGATGAGGCTCCGCGAACTCGCGGGGGAGCGGGAAGGCGAGGTCGAGAGCGGGAAGGCCGGAGGGACGGGGAATCCGGGTCGCTCGGTGGTCCGCATGGCCGGCGTCGGGTGTTCAGGTGAACAGCTGGCCGGCGTTGACGTCGAGGGTGGCACCGGTGATGGCCCCGGCCTGGTCCGAGGCGAGGAAGACGATCGCCCGGGCGACGTCCTCCTCGGTGGCGATCCGGCGCAGGGCCATCGCGCTCAGGTCGCGGGCCAGGACGTCCTCGTAGGAGACGCCCTCGGCGGTGGCGCGGGTGCGCATCCAGTCGTCGAGGACCTCGCTGGCGATCCAGCCGGGGGCCACGCAGTTGACCCGAACGCCGTACGGGCCGAGCTCGTCGGCCAGGCAGTGGGAGAGCAGGTGGGCGGCGGCCTTGCCTGCTGCGAAGTCGCTGCGGCCCGCGTAGCCCTTGCGGGAGGACATGGAGGTCACGTTCACGATCGAGCCGGAACCCCGCTCGACCATCAGGGGTGCGAGGAAACGGCAGGCGAGCAGCGTGCCGTACGCACCGATGTCGACCGCCGTGCGCCAGGAGGCCAGGTCGGCGGGAGACATGTCCAGCACCTTCCTGCGGTGGGTGCCCGGGAATGCCGCGTTGACCAGGACGTCCAGGCGGCCGAAGCGCTCGGTGACGGCGGCGGCGAGGGACTCGACATCCGCCGGGCTGGTGACGTCGGCGGGGAAGGCGAGCGTGCCGGGAAACTCGGCGGCGATCTTCTCGACGGTGGCGGCGGTCCGGGCGGCGACCACGACGGAGGCGCCCTCGGCCGACATCAGCCGGGCCAGCGTCCGGCCGAGGCCGGGGCCCGCGCCGGTGACGACGGCGACCTTCCCGCGGAGCGCGCCGCCGGTCCCTTCCGGCACCGGGTCTGTCTCGTACGGCATGCGATCGATTGTACCAAGCGCTTGTTAGGCATGAAGGGTGTGCGGGTGTCCTTTCGGGACTAGGCGTGTCTACCAAGCGTTTGCTAGGTTACTGGGGTGAGAGGAATCTCCCCCGGGTGGAGGCGGCCGTGAGATTCGGAGTGCCGCTCGGCCTGCTGCACCCCGACGCGTGGAAGGACGTCGCGGTCGCGGCGGACGAGCTGGGATTCGAGTCGGTCTGGCTTCCCGAGCACCTGGTCTTCGCCACCGACCTCTCGCTGGCCGTCTATCCGGGAACCGACAAACCCGGCATCTCGCCGGGCACTCCGCTGTTCGACGCCCCCGCCTACCTGTGCTGGCTCGCCGGGCTGACCTCGCGCGTACGGCTCGGCACCGCCGTCCACCTCTACGCCCTCAGGCATCCGTTCGTCTCGGCGCGGGCCTTCGCGACCCTCGACCGGGTCTCCGGCGGCCGGGCGGTCTGCGGGGTCGGCGCGGGGTGGTACGAGGGGGAGTGGCGGGCGGCCGGGGTGGACTTCGCCACCCGCGGGCCCCGGCTGGACGAGGCGATCGAGGTGACCCGGCGGCTCTGGTCGGAGCCGGTCGTCGCGCACACGGGACGCTTCTACAGCTTCCCCGAGGTGGCCTTCGAGCCCAAACCGGTCCAGGAACGGCTGCCGATCCTCGCCGGGGGCGAGTCGGACGCCGCGCTGCGCCGCGCCGTACGCCTCTGCGACGGCTGGATCAGCATGCCGCACTCCCTCGGCTCGCTCCGCCCCCGGCTCGACAGGCTCGCGGCGCTCCGCGCCGGGGCGCCGGGCGACCGCCCGTTCTCGGTGACCGTCCACGCCTACGAGCTGAGCGGTCCCGCCGAGGTCCCGGAGTGGGAGCGGCTCGGCGTCGACCGGATGATCGTCCGCCCTTGGCGCCGCAGGCGCGACGCCGTCACCGCCCTGGCGGCCTTCGCCTCCGAGTACTTCCCGTGAGCGGGCCGGCGGGGTCGTCACCCTCGTGCGCCGCGCCGGCCGCGTGGTCCCCGGCGGGAGGACCGGTCGTCCGGCTCAGGCGGGAACCGCCTCCTTGTGGCGGCGGCCTCGGTACTCCCCGGGGGCGAGGGCGTCGTCCGGGGCCAGGACGTCGCCGGGCGCGGTGGGAAGGGATCCGGGGAGAGGAGACCCGGGGAGAGGAGACCCGGGGGGAGAAGACACGGCGGGAGGAGTCACGGGGGGAGAAGACACGGCGGGAGAAGACACGGCGGGAAGAGGCGCGGCCGGGACGGTCGTGCTGACGGCGGGCTCGGGGCGGCGGTGGCGGCGGCCCCGCAGCGGCGCGTCCTGCACGAAGGTCGAGGACTCGGCACGGCGGTGGCGGCGGCCCCGCAGCGGCGCGTCCTGCACGAAGGTCGAGGATTCCACGACCGGACGCTCCCGGAGGCGGCGCCTGCCCTGGTAGGGGAGCTGGGGCTGCTCGGCGGGGAGCTCCCGGACGGAGGGGCCTGCCTGCGCGGGGAGAGCCTCGCGGACGGCGGATCCCTCCCCGGGGAGGGAGAAGTCCTGAGCGGTGAAGGACTCCCGGGTGAGGACGGTGCTCCGGGTGACCAGCGCCTCGCGGGCGGGGGCGCCACGGGCGATGCGGCGGCGGCCGGGGGCGCGGCGACGGCCCGGGGCGGAGCGGTGCGAGCCGGCGGTACGGCGGGAGGCGAGCCCCGCGCCCTCCTCGCCCTGCGCGCGTCCCGCGAAGGCCAGGCGCAGGCCGGACTGCTTGACCTTGGCGTGGGCGATGATCGCGACCGCGGCGAGCAGGATCGGGGCGAGTACGGCGGGGGTGCCGAGGTCGGGAGTGCTCGTGGCCAGGTCGCGGGCGGCTGCGGCGGGGACCGCGGCGAAGGAGTCGGTGTCGGCGGTCGCGGGCTTGGCGTGCTTGCCCGGTGTGGTGCGGCCGGCGGAGACCTGGGGGCCGGCGGCCGAGGGGGCGGTCTCGGACGTCTCGGCGGTCTTCTTGGGCGCGGCCTTGGCGGTGGTCTTCTCGGGCGCGGTCTTCCGGGCGGGCTCGGTCGCGGCCTCGGTGGCGGGCTTCCCGGCCTTCTCCGCCTTCTCGGTCTCCTGCTGCGGAGGGATGAGGGCGGGGATCATGGAGAGCAGGTCGAGCTGGGGGGACAGGGAGACGAAGTTGTCCGAGGACGAGGTGGCGGAGGTGGCGGAGGAGGTGCCGATCACCTGTTGCTCGGCGGCCTCCTTGTCCAGCCGGGCCTTGATCTTCTCCGGATAGCCGTAGCCGACGACCTTGCCGGTGTCGCGCTCCTTGCGCTTGGCGACGCCGCCGTCGATGTTGCCCTCGATGGTGCGGATGGTCGAGCCGTCCACGCTGGTGACGATCCCGACATGGTCGATGCCGTCGATCTTCTTCGAGCCGCTCCAGTCGAAGAACACGAGGGCTCCGGGCTTGGGGGTGGTGCCCCAGGCGTCCTGCTCCCGGAACCACTCGGCGTGGTACACGGTGTAGGCGAACTGACCGATCCAGTCCTCGTAGCCGAGCTTCTTGGCCGCCCACGACAGATACATGTCGCACCAGGGCGCCGCGGAGTAGTCCGCGTCGAACTCGACGTTGCTGCCGTACCAGTCGCCGAACTTGGTGTAGCCGCTGCTCTTCTCGGAGTATCCGAGCTCGCTCTCCAGCAGCTCGATGAACTTCTGCATCTCAGGGGTCATGGAAGTGGGAAACCTCCGGGAGCCGTCAGGCATGGTCGCGCCGCCCCGCGACCGGGCTGTCAGAGATCGAGTCGAACGATGGCGCGTTCACGCGGCCGGGCCGGGACGATCGGGACGCGTGTGGCGGCACCATTGGTCAGGTGTCTTCCGTGGGCAGGGAGGCTACCCGGACCCAAAAGCAGGTCAAGACGGGTCAAAGCCCCAGCCAAGAGAGTCGGCAAGCGGCTAAGACGGATAAAACCCCACGTCAGCGGCCTTTAGGGGATTTTTGCACATAAACCCATCGGGACCAAAAGATCTACGAAACGGTGCGACCGTATCATCGAACGGAACATTCTTCTGTAGAAGATCGTTCTAATATGGGGGCATGACGATGGAACTCGCCCCCGCCGAGGACGCGGAGGCCTACTTCGCCGCGCTGTCCGAGCTCAGCCGGCAGACCCGCGACCTGGTCGACGCCGTCGTGCTGACGGACGTCCCCGACAGCGAGCTCGTCGCCGTCACCGCCGAACTCGCCGCCCTGACCGACCGCCTGCGCGCGCTCCAGTGCGCATCGCCGCGGCCGTTCGAGTTCGGTCCCGACGGTGTTCCCCGCCACGCGGGCAACGCGGTGACCGGCTCGGCCAACCCGCACGCGCTCCCGCTGGTCATTCACACCACCCCGGAGCGGACGGTCCGTGCCGAGCTGAGCTTCCGGCCGACCCACGAGGGCCCGCCCGGCTCGGTCCACGGCGGCGTCAGCGCGATGATCCTCGACCACCTGCTGGGCCAGGCCGTCGCGGTGGCCGGCTTCCCGGGGATGACCGGCACCCTGACCATCCGCTACCGCGGGCGGGTGCCGTACGGCGAGCCGCTCGTGGGAACCGCGGAGCACACCCGGTCGGAGGGGCGCAAGACCTGGGTGGACGGGCGCATCGCCCTGCCCGACGGGACCGTGCTCGTCGAGGCGACCGGCCTGTTCATCACCCCGTCCGCCTGGATCGAACAGCAGCGCCCGGTGTGACGCGAGGTCGTCTGTCATGAGGGCGCCGGGCGCGGTCCCGGTGTGCCCGGAGGTCGCCGGGCGCCCTCGGTGGTTCCGCCGGGCCCCGACGGGTCCCGACGGGGTCAGACGGGGATGCGCGCGGTGAAGGGCCGGCCGTCGAAGCGGCCGGAGACGAGGACGGGATCCAGCGGGCGGAACGCGGGCCAGGACAGCACGGCCTCGGTGCCGCCGACGGTCAGCCTGGCCGTCGCGGTCCCGTCCGGGGTCAGGGCGATCTGGCCGCTCACCGCCAGGTCGCTCACGAAACGCACCTCTTCGAGGCGGATGGTCGCCGCCTTGTCGTCGAAGACCAGCCGCCCGCCGCGCAGGCCGGCCTCCTCCTTCGCCCGCCGGTACGACCCCGAGCCCGGGTCGCGCCGGACCACCGCGTCGGCGGCCGTGGCGAACGCGGCGACGACGCGCCGGTCGAGGTCCCCGGCGTCCGGCAGGTCCTCCGCCGTCCGGGGGAAGGCCCTGACCGCGCGGTAGCTCGACACGTCGCAGGAGCGGGGGAGCTCACCGGTCCGGGCGAGGAACGACCGCAGCGCCTGGCGGGCGCAGTCCACGCCGAGCGTCGTGCTGTGGCCGCCGCCGACGACGCGGAGCAGGTCGCCATGGGGGAAGAACCGGGCGACCTCGTCGGGACGGTGGGTGTCGTAGTCGCCGGCGACGGTCGCGGTCGGTACCCCGGGATGGCCGGCGCGGGGCGGGACCGGGGGGTTGTCGCGGGGGGTGGGCCAGTGGACGCACCAGTCGGCCCATCCGGTCGCCCCGCCCAGCTCGGCGACGGTGAAGGGCCTCATGGGCCGCCTCTTCGCGTAGAAGCGGTCCAGCTGGCGCCGGCGCTCGGCGGCCGGGGCGTCCCGGTCGAACGGGAACTTCGCGTCGCCGCACTTGTAGGAGAGCAAGCCGGCGAATCCCGGCCCGTTCAGCGGCGGGGCCGGGGCCTCCGCGGCCACCTTGGCCAGACGGCGCAGCGGCAGCGGGTCGCCGCGCAGGTAGGCGTCGGCCGCCGCGTTGAGTTCGCGGCCGGACACCGCCTCGTGGAGGCGGGGGAGCAGGCTGTTCAGCGTCGTCATGGAGATCGCCGCGTCGGGGCGGTCGCGCAACCGCCGGACCAGCGCCGACCAGGTCTTCTCACAGTCGCGGGATGAGCGGCAGGTCGGCTTCAGCAGGTCGGTCCGGGCCCGGACGGGCTCGACGGCGTAGCCGTCCTTTCCGACCGGGACGAGGCTGTCGAGGAACACCCCCGCGGTGCTGCCCGGGAAGCGGGCGGCGTAGGCCTGGGCGAACAGGGTCCCGTAGGAGATGCCGTAGAACGTCACCCCGGCCAGGCCCAGGGCCTTCCTGACCGCCTCCATGTCGGCGACGGCCTGGTCGGTGGTGAAGAACCGGCTGCGCGGTCCCAGCCGTCCGGCGCATGCGGAGATGGTCTCCGGCCGGTTCAGATCCAGCCCGGGGCAGTCGAGCGGGCTGGACGCGCCCAGCCCGCGGGGTTCGACGACCAGCAGGTTCTGCCGGTCGACCGCCTGCTCCAGTACGGGGAGCTGCGGCAGGGCCGGGAGCGGTCCGCCGGGGTTGGCGAGGACGGTGGTGGTCGCGCCCTGCCGGGGAACCCAGGCGAACGCGACGGTGATCCGCTCCGAGCCGGGGTCGCTCCAGTCGAGCGGCACCTCGATGCGACCCTCGCACCGTTGCGTGGCGGCGGCGCACGGATGGGTGGGAGGACCCGGCGGAGAGGGCGGAGATGAGGATGAGGGAGGCACGGCAAGCAGCCCGGTCAACAGAGCTACGGCCGTGACGGTCGTCCGTAACATCCGCGGCGCCTTCCCCGAGTTCACACGAGCAAACGCTCGTTTCCCACCAGATCGCCGGACGCGTCAGTATCCGGCGCCGGTCAGCATGCCCCCGTCCACCGTGAACTCGCTGCCGGTGCAGTAACTCGACCGGTCGGACGCGAGGAAGGCCACCACGTGCGAGACCTCGACCGGTTTGGCGAAGCGCTTGATGACCATGGATTTGAAGAACGCCTCGGCGTCCACCTCGGACGCGATCTCCGGGTCGGCGACCATGGCGGTGTCGATGGCTCCGGGATGCACGGAGTTCACCCGGATCTTGAAACGGGCGAGCTCGCGGGCGGCGGCCTTGGTCACGCCGCGCACGCCGAACTTGGAGGCGGCGTAGGCGGACATGCCCTCGGCCCCGATGAAGCCCTCGACCGAGGAGATGTTCACGATCGAGCCGCGGCCGGCCGCCTTCATCGGCTCGATCACCGACTTGATCCCGAGCCAGGTGCCCTTGAGGTTCACGTCGAGGATCCGGTCGTATTCCTCCAGCGTCATATCCGCGATACGGCGAAATTTCAGGATTCCGGCGTTGTTGACCAGGACATTGAGCCTGCCGTACGTCTCGACGACGGCGTTCACCGCCCGCTCCCAGTCTCCGGGGTCCGTCACGTCCTGATGGACGAAGAGCGCCCCGGTCTCCTCGGCGAGCGCCTTGCCCTCCTCATCCAGCACGTCGCCGAAGGCGACCTGCGCGCCCTCCTCGGCGAACAGCCGTACATGCGCCGCGCCCATGCCGCGCGCGCCCCCGGTGATCAGCGCGACCTTGCCGTCCAGCAGACCCATCTCAAGCTCCTCCAGTGGTGCGGGCGGCCCGGTGACCCTGAGCGGCCCGGATGAAACGCCTGGCGGCGGCGACGGCCACCGCGGCCGCCTCCATCGACCGGTAGACGGGGATCCCGGCTCCGGCCATGATCGTGCGGACCTCCTCCTCGACTCCGCACGGCGCGCACTCGCCGTTCCTGGTGACCAGGGTGATCCTGACCCCGGGCAGTTCCTCCTGGGCCCGGGCCAGGGCGCGCGCGTAGGCGTACAGGGGCTCGGCCGCGGTCCCGTAGGTGAAGAAGCTCTGGACGTTGACGTGGGCCACGACATCCGGGTACGGCCTCCGCGCCACGATCGCCGCGACGGCCTCCCGGACCAGCTCCGCCCGTCCCCGTGGACCGACCGGGATCTCCAGCGGGTTCGCGAGCGAGCTTCCCACCCCGACCCCGAGGGCCTTCAGCCCGTCCAGAGCCTCCTGCGGCAGCGCCTCCAGCGAGAGGCCGGCCTCGTCGAACACGTCGGCCGCCAGCACGCTCGCCCCGCCGCTGGGCCCGATCACCAGCACTCCGTCCGGTGCGCGGGGGGAGAGGGGACCGGGGCCGGCGACAGGGGCGGAGGCGGGCAGCCGGGCGGCGTGGGACTGGAAGAAGGACAGGGCGCCGATCAGGTCGTCCTGGCCGGTGACGAGGGTGACCCCGGTCTGGTCGGCGAGGGACTGCCAGATCCGGGCGTCACCGACCATGCCGCCGGTATGGGAGGCGGCGGCGCGGCGGCCCTGGCCGCTCCGCCCGCCGACCAGCAGCACCACCGGGAGGCGGCCGCGCACGGACATCAGCGCCTCGAACAGAGACCGGCCGCCGCGGGGATCCTCCAGGTACATGCCGGCGGCCGAGGTCTGCTCGTCGGCGGCCAGCCAGCGCAGCAGCTCGGCCGGGGTCACGTCGGCGGAGTTGCCCACCGTCGCCACCCGGCTGAAGGCGAGCCCGCGCCGCTCGCCGACCTTGATCACCTCCCCGGCCAGGCCGCCGCTCTGCGAGACCAGTGCCACGTGCCCCGGCGGGCCCGGCTCGCCGCCGACGAACGTCTGCCCGCCGCGCGGGCTGTAGACGCCCATGCAGTTCGGCCCGAGCAGCCGGGTCCCGGCCCCGGCCGCGGCCCGTACCAGGTCCGCTTCCAGCTCGGGGCGGCCCGCCTCGCCGAACCCGCCGCTCATCACCTGGACGAACGGGATGCCGCGGGCCTGCCGTACGACCTCGGCGCACCGTCCGGCGGGGACGGCGACCAGCGCGTAGTCGGCGTCCGTCTCGGCCAGCGACGGTACGGCGGGTACCCCGTCGATCTCGTCGGCCTCCGGGTGGACCGCGACCAGCGGCACCCCGGTGCCCTTGTAGAACTCCAGGAACATGTTGCCGAAGTTCGGCCGGTTCGCCGACGCTCCCACCACGGCCACCGCCCGCGGCTCGAACAGCGCCGTGAAATCGGTGCCCGGCCCGACGCCCTCGCCCGCCGGACCGCGGTCCCGCAAACCGTCGGGCAGGTAGCGGGCGTCGACCGCGATGACGCCCTTCCCGGTGGCGATCACCGGATTCAGCTCGAACTCGCCGAGTTCCAGCCGTTCCCAGAGGCCGCCCGCCCCGCCGATCGTGACGAGCAGCTCGACCACGGCGTCCACGTCCACGGCCGGGCGGCCCCGGTATCCGTGCAGCAGCGGGGCGCCGCGCAGGCAGGCGAGCATCTCCCGGGCGTCGGCCGCCGAGACCGGGCACAACCGCAGGGCCGTGTCCCGCATGGCCTCGGTCCAGACGCCGCCGAGCCCGGCCAGCAGGACCGGGCCGAACCCCGGGTCGTCCACGAGGCCGACGATCAGCTCGACGCCGGGCGCGGCCTGCTCCTCGACCAGGAACCCGCCGGGCATGATGCCCTGGGCGAGGAGCGCGTCCAGCATCCCGCTCGCCGCCGCACCGGCCTCGGCCGCGTCGCCGAGCGCCAGCCGTACCGCGCCGGCGTCCGACTTGTGCACCAGGCCGGGCCCGTAGGCCTTGAGGACCAGCGGGGGGACCAGCCCCCGGGCCGCGGCGGCGACCTCGCCGGCCACGGTGGGCCCCACGGACACGGCGCTCCCGGCCGTCCCGGCAGGGGCGACGGGCACGGTCACCGTGACGCCGCGCGGCACGGCCACTCCGGCGTTCCTGAGCAGCGCCTTGACCTCGTGCTCGGGGAGCATGCGGTCCTCTCTCCTGGAAGGGAAGGGGTCAGTCGATCAGGTGCTGGTACTTCTCGCGGATCTCGCGGCGGAGCAGCTTCCCCGGCCCGCCGGAGGCGTCCTGGAAATGGGGGAGCTCCTCGGCGACGACGATGTGGTCCGGGCGCTGGTGGCCGGGCAGCGACTCGGCCAGCGCGAGTGCGAGCTTCGACGGGTCGAGTGAGTGCCCGGCTCTCGGGACCACGGCGAGCAGGACCTTCTGCTCGGTGGCGCCGGCGCCCTCGGTGTGCGCGGGCACGCCCACGGCCCCGGCCTCGGCCACGCCGTCGAGGGCCACCGCGGCCTCCTCGATCACGGAGGGCTGCGACCACGTTCCGCCCTTGAGGACGGCGTCCTCGCGGCGGCCGAGCACGGTCAGGTCGCCGTCCTCGGAGAGCACGCCCAGGTCGCCGCCGACGTACCACTCGCCGCGCAGGACCTCGGCCGTCTTGTCGGGCAGCCCGTCGTAGCCGGCCATCCGGTGCGGCCCGGCCAGGTTGATCTCGCCGGTCACGCCGACCAGCCGGCCGCCGTCGGGGCCGGTGATCCGTACCGCGTTGCCGGTGCGCGCCCGGCCGGACGAGCCGAGCGGGGTGCTGCCGTCGTCGACCCGGCCGAAGCAGGTGTAGGGGGCCTCGGTCTGGCCGTAGTAGCAGTAGACGCCCGCCTGCGGCAGCCGCTCCTTCATCCTGGCGAGCAGCGCGGCCGGGAGCGGCTCGCCGCCGAGCATGATGACCCGCAGCGAGGACAGGTCGGCGGAGGCGTGGTCGTCGGAACCGAGCAGCGCCGCGTAGAACGAGGGGATCTGCGAGACGTGCGTGACCTTCTCGCGGGGGACGACCTTCAGGAAGTTCGCCGGCCCCCAGTCCTGCTCCAGCACCAGCCGCATCCCGGCGTAGAGCGCGGGCCCGACCAGCGCCGGGAAGCCGATGCCCCAGATGATCGCGCCGGTGCCGAGCACCGAGTCCTCCGAGCGCGGGACGTCCAGCCAGATCTGGGCCGTGGCCAGAGCCGAGGCGTGGGTGTGCACCACGGCCTTGGGCAGGCCGGTGGTGCCGGAGGTGTAGTAGAGCGCCAGCGGGTCGTCCCAGGCCGCGCCGGGCTGGGGCTCCTCCTCGGAGGCCCCGGCCGTCAGGGCGTCCAGGTCCACCGCGTCGTCGCCCGGACCGCCGACCTTGATCCAGGCGGTGACCCCGGGCAGCTCCGGCCTGATCTGCGCCACCACCTGCTCCACCGTCGAGTCGTAGACGAACGCGGTGGCGCCGGAGGCGGCGACGACCGCCTGGAGCGTCTCCACCGGCCAGTAGGGGTTGAGCGCCGCGGTGACCGCACCCAGCTTGGCCGTGGCGAGGTAGACCTCGGCCACGTGCAGCGTCTCGTTGAGCAGCGCCGCCACCCGCCGTCCCGGCTCGACCCCGGCCTCCGTGAGCGCGTGGACGCGCCGGTTGACGATCCGGTTGAGCTGCTCGTAAGTGAAGCTCTGCGTGCCGCAGTAGGTGAGCGCCACCCGGTCCGGGGTGCGCAGGGCGCCCGCGGTGAGAATGGCGTAGGCGTAGTTGCCGTAGGGGGATCGCGCCATGGGGGCCTCCGGTTGGCTCCGGGTAGAGAGGGACGGGTGAGGGCTACGGCTGGAGGGACGAGTAGAGGACGAAGGCGTTGCCCGACGGGTCGCGCAGCACGGCCCGGATCTCGTGCGGCCCGGTCTCGGGCTCGCGCACGACCTCGGCGCCCGCCTCCGCGAGCTCCCGCACGGCCCCCGCCACATCGCCGACCTTGTAGGACGGCGCGGTGGCGGCCCCGGCGACCTGCTCGGCCGCCGCGACGAGCGCGACCGTGGCGCCGCCGCCGTCCAGGGCCGCGAACCGGTCGCCGTCGCGGAACCTGACCGCCAGCCCGAGCGCGCCGGAGTAGAACGCGATCGCCTCGTCCAGGTCGCCGACGGGGATGAGGACGTTGCCGAGCTTGCTCACGCTGGTCTCCACTGGGGTAGGTCGTCGACGAAGGTCACGCGCACCGGCATGCCGATCCGCACCTGCTCGGGCGGGCACCCGACCACCTGCCCGAACGCCCGCACCTCTTCGGGCAGGTCGATCCAGGCCAGCACGTACGGCTCCCGCCCCCGGAACTCCGGCACGAACGAGCGGTGCACCACGGTGAAGGTGTGCACGCTGCCCTCGCCCGAGACGGGCTCGTAGACGAGGCCGGCGCCGCCGCAGTGGGGGCACTCGGAAGCGGGGAGGTGCACCCGCCGGGCGCAGGCCGTACAGCGCTGGACGAGCAGCTCGCCGCGACGGCAGGCATCCCAGTAGGTGAGCGTGTCACTGGCCATCGATCGCCAAGCTAGCGCACGCTTGGTTTGCTCACAAGGTGTGGTACTCACCGGATTCGTCCCGGCCCGCCGGGTCCTGTGACGGATCTCCGGCCGGCTCCTGCGGGCCGTCCCCGGCCCCGTCCCCGGGGTCGTTCTCCGGGTCTCCCTCCGGCTCTCCTCCCGGGCCGTTCCCCGGGTCACCGGTCGGGCCGCCGGACTGCGAAGGGCTCGGGCACGGGTCGCCCCGGACCTCCACGACGAGGGAGTGCGCGCCGTCGGGGGCCTGCGGCGAAGTGGCGGCCGTGACCCGGCGGAAGAGGGTCTGCCCGCAGGGAGGGGCGGTGAAGGCGTGCGGGACCTGCTGGACGTAGGTGTCGGAGCCGGAGAGCGCGACCGTGCGCACGGCCGTCTCCTCCAGCAGATCCGGGGTCCGGCCCTCGGCGAACCGGGCGGTCAGGACGACCTCCGCCGTGGTGGACGCGCGCAGGGCGACCGTGGCCCCGCCCCCGTCGATCCCGGCGACGGCCAGGCCGCTGACCTCGTGGCGCGGGGCGGGAGACGACGGGGGAGCGGTGGGTGGGGGGGTCCCCCCGGTCGGGTCCGGGGGCGGGGGCTTCACCGGGACGGCCGACCGGCTCTCCCGCGGCGTGGTGGCCGGGCGGCCCGGAGCGGAGGTCTCCGGGGGCGCGGGCCGGTCGGCGGCGACGTTCCGCGATCGTTTCGAGGTCCCGGAGGGGGCCGGCGACCCGGACCGGGGATCCGCCGCGCCCTCCGGCGAGCCCGCCCCACCCGCGGAGTGCGATCCCGGCGGCGGCGTGAAGACCGTGTCGGAGGCGAGCGGGCCGGACGGCCGGTCGGCGGCGACCAGTGCCGTGGTGACCGCGACGGCCGCCACGGCGGCGGCGGATACCAGCCGTGCCCCCGGGCTCCGGCCGCCCCGGCGCAAGCGGTCCATCCGGCAGCCCCGGGCGCGGGCGGCCGGGATGCCCTCCTGCGGCGCGGCCCTGGCCAGGGGGAAGGTCAGAGCGAGCAGGGTGGCGCGCTCCGCCAGGCGCCGCCGCCCGCGCTGCTCCCACTCTGGCCCGTAGGCGGCCAGCGCGGCCACCTCGAGCTCCGCGGCGAACGTCCGCGCCGTCGGCGGCCGGTCCGCCGGGTTCTCGGCCGTGCCGCGCGCGACCAGCCGCCGGACCGGATCCGGCACCGCCTCCGCCGGGGCCGGAGCTCCGGCGAGGTCCGCCCGGTACGGCGCGCGTCCGGTGAGGCACTCGGAGAACACGCGGGTGGCCGCGTACAGGTCGGCCGCCGGGCTGGCCGGATGCCCGGACCACCGTTCGGGCGCCAGGTAGGCCGGGCCGCCCGCGGGCTCGCCCGCCGATCCGGCCGGAACGGCGAGGCCGAAGTCCGAGAGCTTGGCGTTCCCGTCCGCCTGGACCAGCACGTTCTCCGGCCTGCAGTCACGGTGCACGATGCCCCGCGAGTGGGCCTTCGCCAGGCCCAGCAGCACGTCCTTGAACACGGCGAGCGCCGCCTCGGGACCCGTCGCGCCGCCGTGGGCGAGGATCCTCCGGAGCGCGACGCCGTCGACCAGCTCCATCACGACCGCGGCGTAGAGCACGTCCTCGTAGTACTCGTACAGCCTGACCACATTCGGATGGTCGAGGTCCACCAGGACGCGCGCGTCCCGGCGCAGGCGCGCCACGAACCGGTGGTCGTCCTTCAGGGCGGAGTTCAGGTATTTGATGGCCACGTAGGCGCCGGTCTCGGTGTAGGTGGCCAGTACGACGCGGCCGCCGCCCCCCGTGCCGAGCTCTCGAACCTCGCGGTATCCCGGAACCATGCAGTCCCCTCCCGAGTGCCGTCGCCTTGTTCGACGGTCTCACCCGGGGGGCCGGTTGTCATGCTTCACGAACTTTGGCGGAGTGCGACCTGAGTATCACGTTGAGTGGGGAGCTGCGCGATTCGTCTCGTGTTACGCTCTGCCCGTGTAACCAAGCAAGCGCTCGTGTCAGCCGGGTGTGGAGGTCGGATGCCGGTCGATCTTGGAGCCCTGGCCCCGCCGGGGCGCAGCGCGGTGCTGGTGATGGAGATGCAGCGCGGGGTCGCCGGCGACCTGACGCGCTTCCCGGAGCTGGTGGAGGTGTGCGAGCGCCGGGGCGTCACGGAGAACACGGCTGTGGTCCTGTCCGCCGCGCGCGCCGCGGGGGTCCCGGTGATCCACTGCACGGCCGCCTTCCGCGCCGACCGCGCCGGTTCCCACACCGGCAACTGCCCGTTCGCGGTCGCCCTGCTGAAGGACCCCGCCCACATGCTGGAGGGCACCGGGGCGGTCGAGGTCCTGCCCGCCCTGCGCGACCCCGGCGACCTCGAGTCACGCCGCTACCACGGCTTCTCGCCGTTCACCGGCACCTCGCTGGACACGACCCTGCGCTCGCTCGGGGTCTCGACCGTCGTCGCCACCGGGCTCTCGCTGAACCTCGGCATCCCCGGCCTCGCCCTGGAGGCGGTGAACCTGGGCTACCGGGTGGCGGTGGTGACCGACGCGGTGGCGGGAGTCCCGGACGACTACGCGCAGGCCGTACTGAAGAACACCGTCAGCCTGCTGGCCACGAGGGTGACCGCCGCCGAGATCGCGGAGGCGTGGAAGTGATGCGGGGCATGAGCCTGCAGGGCCGGACCGCCGTCGTCACCGGCGGAGCCGGCGCCATCGGCGGAGCCATCTGCCGTGACCTCGCCTCCCTCGGCGCCCACGTCATCGTCGCCGACATCGACGGGTCCGCCGCCGCCGCCACCGCAGCCGCCCTGACCGGCGCGTTCCCCGATCCGGCCGCCGCCGAGCCGGGTGCCCCGGGGGCGCGTGCCCGGCACCTGACGGTGGACCTGGCGGATCCGGCCTCGATCGAGGAATTCTGCGCCCGGGCCGGGCCGGTGGACATCCTGGTGCACAACGCGGGGGTGTCGATCGTGGAGCCGTTCGTCACCAGTGATCCGGAGCACTGGGACCTGATGTGGCGCGTCAACCTGCGGGCGCCGATGCTTCTCACCAAGCTGCTGCTGCCCGGCATGACCGGGCGGGGATGGGGACGGCTGGTCTTCGTCTCCTCGGACGGCGCCCGGGCCGGGTCCGGCGGGGAGGGCGCCTACGCGGCGACCAAGGCGGGCCTGTTCGGCCTGGCCAAGACCCTCGCCAGGGAGGCGGCACGGGGGAACGTCACCTCGAACGTGGTCTGCCCCGGGCCGACCGACACCCCGATGCTCCGCAGGGTCGACGCCGAGAAACCCGGGCTGGTCGACAAGATCGCCAAGGGCATCCCGCTGCGCCGTCTGGGCGCCCCCGAGGACGTCGCCGGTCTCGTCGCCTACCTCTGCACCGACAGGGCGGCCTACGTCACGGGCCAGACTCTGTCGGTCAGCGGCGGCGTCACGATGCATTGAGCCGGCATCCGGCGGGCCGGGACACGGGACGGCCGTGCGCACCTGTGAACGGCCGGGGAGGGGCGCACGGCCGGATCGCGCCGGAGGCGCGCGCCCCCGCCCGGACGGGCCCCCTACCCGAGCGCGTCGTAGACGGCCTCGGCCAGGCGGTAGGCGCGGAGGCTGCCGGAGACGGCGTTGGCCATCTTGTTCATCGTGTAGCCCATGGCCAGCCCGTGCTCCACGTCGCCCAGGCCGAGGAACCCGCCCAGGCCGGTGTGGCCGAAGGCGGTCTCGGCGCCCCGGGCGGGAGTGAGGAAGGTCAGGGCCGGGCGCATGTAGCCCAGGCCGAAGGAGCTGTCGATGAACAGCACCCGGTCCGGCCCGTTGACGCGGCGCCGCATGGCGTCGCGGAGCGTCTCGGGGCGCAGGATCCGCCCGGCGACCAGCTCCCGGTAGAAACCGGCCAGGCCCCGGGCCGTGGCGACGACGCCCATCGCCGGCCATCCGGCCCGCAGGATGACCGGATGGTTGGCGCCGCCGGGCAGCCTGTGGACCCCGGGATTGCCCAGGGCCCTGTTCATCAGACTGTCCTTGTCGAGGGAGGCTCTGGCCATCTCGTAGACCGGGTCGCCCGGCCCCTGCCCGGGAAGCTCGGCCACGGTGGACGGCGGTGTGGCGGCCCCGGCGTCGGTCTCCGCCGGGGCGGACGGCGCTCCGGCCCCGGATGCGCCCGACGCCCCGGCCGCATCGGACGCGCCGGCGGCCCGGGGCCCTCCGGCGCCTCCCGGCTTCACGCGGTCCCCGGCGGACAGGCGGGCCGCCCGCGCCGCCACGTCGTCTGGCGCCCCGATCCACAGCTCCAGCCCCAGCGGACCGGCGATCTCGGTGGACACGATCTCGCCCACGCTCTTGCCCGACACCCGGCTGATCACCTCGCTGAGGAGGAACCCGTAGGTCAGCGCGTGGTAGCCGTGCGCCGTGCCCGGTTCCCAGATCGGCTCCTGCCGGGCCAGGCGGGCGGCGATGGCCGCGTGGTCCTCGAACTCCTCCACCGGGACCGGCTCCTCGATCGTCGGAAGCCCGCACTGGTGGGTGAACAGCTGCTCGACGGTGATCCGTTCCTTGCCCCGCTGCCCGAACTCCGGCCAGACGTCGGCGACCGGCGCGGTCAGGTCGAGCAGCCCGCGCTCGGCCAGCAGCAGCCCGGCCGTCGCGGTCACCGCCTTGGTGCAGGAGTAGGCCAGCGCGGGGGTGTGGTGCTCCCAGGGACGGCCGGTGCGCCGGTCGGCGACGCCGCCCCACAAGTCCACCACCGGTTCGCCGTCCAGGTAGACCGCGAACGCCGCGCCCAGTTCCTCGCCGCCGGCGAAGTGCTTGTCGAACACCTCGCGGACCCGGGAGAAGCGGGGGTCGCACCGCCCGCTCGTCTTCGTGCCGGGGTGCTTCCGGATCTCGCCATCCGCCGTCATGACCCGTCCTCAAGAAAGTGAGCAATCGCTTGGTTCACGAGCCTAACAACTGGGGCCGCTTCGGCCCAGACGACCAGCGCGGCACCCTGAACCTGCTGACCCCCGCCGCGGTCCTCGCCGCCCTGACCTCGGCGGTCACCGGCCAGGTGATCAGTCTGGCCATGCCGATCAGAGGGGCCACCTCCTCGTCGGCCCCGGCGACGGTCCCGCACCTGAGGGGCCGCCCGCTGCCGCAGCATTTCATGTCGGTCGACGGCGGCGACTACGCCGCCGGGACCCGTCCCATCGGCGCCGGACTCCGGATGGCCGACGACGCCGTCGTCGTCACCCCGCACGGCACCACCACCCACATGGACGCGCTGTGCCACATGTGGGCGGGTGAGGAGCTCTACAACGGCCACCCCGCCGCCCGGGTCAGGTCGTACGGCGCGACCCGCTGCGGCATCGAGCACGCCGGCGGCGTCGTGGCCAGAGGGGTCCTCTTCGACGTGCCCCGGCACCTGGGCCTCGACCGCCTGCCCGCCGGTTTCCGGATCCCGGCGGAGCTCCTGGCGGAGATCTGCGACGACGTGCGCCCCGGCGACGTGGCCGTGGTCCGCACCGGCTGGCCGCTGGCCTGGGAGAGCTCCCCGGAGGAGTACTGGGCCGGCCAGCCCGGCCTGTCGGCGGACGGAGGCCGCTGGCTCGCCGCCCGGGACGTGGCCGTGGTCGCCTCCGACAACGCCGCCATCGGCGGCCTCAACGCCCGCCAGCTCGCCGACGAGGGCCTGGAGGACGACCTCCACCTGATCCTGCTCTGGCGGCACGGCGTCCACCTGGCCGAGATGCTCTGGCTGGAGGAATTGAGCGCGGCGTGCGCGGGCCGTACCGGCGGGGACTTCGTCTTCGTCGCGGCCCCCCTCAAGATCGAGGGAGGGACCGGCAGCCCCATCAATCCCCTCGCGATCCTCTGAACCGTGCGCCCCGCCGGAGAGCCCACACGGTTCATCCGTTTTCGGGTCAGGTAGCGGGGATCGCAGCCGATGAGGTGGCGCAGGACAGAACCTGTCCCGCCGTCATCGGAGATGTGCCACCGGATGACGTGCGGAGCTGACCGTTTCCCGGCACGCGCGTCCCCGAGGAGGGGGCTGATCATGGCAGAAGACCGTTCCACCCGATGGATCCTCTGGGAGCGCCCCGCCGAGGACCGCCCGAGCTTCAACCCGGGAGTGCTCTGGGGGAAGAAGCGCCCCGGTCAGGAGCAGGAGCCGGCTCCCCAGTCTCCGGCCTCCCAGTTCGACATGTCGGCGGCCACGACGCTGAGCGCGTCGCAGCTGCGGCCCTCGCACGAGCAGCCGGTGGGGATCACCCAGCACACCGATCTGATCACCCACATCATCGAGAACCGGCTGGTCGAGGTGGAGTTCCAGCCGGTGCTGGACGTGCTGCACAACCAGGTGGTGGGGTTCGAGGCGCTCAGCCGCGGCCCGCGGGACACCCCGCTGCGCGCACCGGACCGGCTGTTCGCCGCGGCCCGCGCGGTGGGCCGCGCGGGTGAGCTGGACTGGATCTGCCGCGCCGAGGCGTTCCGCCAGATGCTCGCCCGCAAGATGCCCGGCGCCGTCTCGCTGTTCGTCAACGTCGCCGCCGACTCGCTGATCGTGGAGTGCCCCGAGGACCTGCTCCCGGTGGTGTGGGAGGCGACCCGGCAGCTCCGGGTGCTGGTCGAGCTCTCCGGCGAGGCGATGGACCGCCACCCCCGACAGGTGCTGGAGACGGTGCGGCGCGCCCGTGCCGCGCGGTGGGGGGTGTCGATCGGGGACATCGAGTTCAGCCCGGCGGGCCTGGCGATGCTTCCGGTGCTCGAGCCCGACGTGGTCAAGCTCGACCACCACCTGCTCACCCACGGCCGGGCGTACATGGGCCAGGCGCTGACGGCCGCACTGAGCGAGGCCCAGCACAGCCGGGCGACGCTGCTGGTGGAGAACGTCGAGAACCAGTCGGGCCACCTGATGGGCCGCAGCCTCGGCGGGAACTACCAGCGCGGCTACTTCCACGGCCGTCCCGGCGAGCTGCCGGACACGGTGCCCCAGCCCAGGGCCCCCATCCGCCTGCGCGAGGCCCCGGAGGACCAGGAGGCCGCCTACTGGGACCTGGCCGTCGAGGCGGGCGCGCACGTGTCCAGCGGGCTGAGCTGGGAGGAGATCAACACCCTCACCCTCACCCTGGCCGGGCCCATCGCCCAGTCCCCGATCCCGCCGGTCATCGGGTTCCTGCTGCCCGAGGGCCACGGCTGGAACGTCGAGATGTCCATCATCTACCGCGCCCTGCTGGCCCGCTGCCCGCTGGTGCTGGTGCTGGGTTCGGACGTGGCGCAGTACGGCAACTGGCGGGTGCGGGGAGCGAACCTGCCCGGCGGTCACCCGCTGCTGAACCACGGCTTCCTGATCGCGCTGTCGCCCACCTCCGCGCTGGTGGTCCTCTCCCGGCAGCAGGACGCCGCCAAGGACCTGTGGGAGGTGGCCATCAGCGAGAGCTCCGAGCTGGCCCGCCAGCTCCTGCGTCACTCCACCGACCTCCTCGATGTCCTCGAAGGAGGGGTGCGTCACGCCGCCGAGACGGCGTGACGCGCGCGCGTCAGGCGCCGGGATAGTTGCCGCCGCCGTACGCCGCGTCGAGGGCGTCGTAGTCGGGGGTGAAGCCCTTCTTCGGGATGGACTCGGCGAACTCCACGTGCCGGGGCTTCTTGTAGGAGGCGAGCTGCCCCCGCACGTGCTCGGCGAGCTCCTCGGCCGAGGCCGTCTCCCCGGCCCCGAGCACCACGACGGCCTTCACCGCCTGGTGCCACCGCTCGTCGGGCACGCCGATGACCGCGGCGTCGGTGACGGCGGGATGGGACTTCAGCACCCGCTCGACCTCGGCCGGGTAGACGTTCTCGTTACCTGACTTGATCATGCGCAGCCGGGGGCCGATGAAGGTGATCGTGCCGTCGGCCTCGCGGCGGCCGAGGTCGCCGGTGTGGTGCCAGCCGCCCCGGGTCTTGGCCTCGTTCAGCTCCGGCCGGTTGAGGTAGCCGGAGAAGAGCGACTTGCCGCGCGCGCAGATCTCCCCGGTCTCGCCCGGGGGGACCTCGCTCCCGTCCGGGGCGAGGATGCGGACCTGCACCAGCGGTGACGGCCGCCCGGCGAACCCGGCGGCGCCCGGCGCCAGGCCGAGGAAGGTCAGCATGCCGCCCACCTCGGTCTGGCCGTATCCGCCCATCTTGGAGCGGCACCACGGGGAGTCGTCCACGGTCGTCATCGCGTCCCACTCGTCGGAGTGCGAGACGAAGCGCAGCGAGGACAGGTCGTACTTGCCGCCCGCGTTGGCGGCCACCACGGCGTCGATCATCTGGCCGAACAGGAACGCCTGGGTCACCTTCTCCGCGTCGACCAGGCGGCAGACCTCCTCGGCGTCGAACGCCGGGGTGAACACGTTGGTCCCGCCGATCTGCAATGTGGCCAGGCAGAACATCATCGTCCCGACGTGGAAGAGCGGGCCGTTGTTCAGGAAGGTGAACCCCGGCTCCATCTGCCGGACCACCAGCAGTGAGGTGCTGTGCGCGACCAGCGCGGCGCTGCTGAGCAGGGCCGCGCTGGGGCGGCCGTCGAAGGCGGCGGTGTAGAGCGCGAGCACGGGCGCGGTGTCGTCCGTGAAACCGGGATCGGCGGTTGACCCGCCCGCGAGGAACTCCTCGTAACCGGCGCCCGCCGGGATCCAGCCGTCCGCGCTGAGCGCGGCGATGGTCTCGGAGGGCTCCCAGACCACGACCTTCGGCGTCAGGTCCGCCAGCACGAAGGCCAGCTCGTCGGCGGACTGCCGCCAGTTGGCCGGGCAGAAGACCGCGCCGAGCCGGGACGAGGCGAGCAGCAGCTCCAGCACCGCGTGCGAGTTCTGGCCGAGCCAGAGCACCCGCTCCCCGGCCGCGACCCCCCGGGCGGCCAGCGCGTTCGCCAGGCGGGTGACCCGCGCGTCGAGTTCGGGGTAGGTGAGCCGCACCTCGCCGTCCACCACCGCGGTCACCTGCGGGCGGCTGCGGGCGTGCTCGGCGAGGACGTCGGACAGGGTGAGCTGGTGGATCATCGCGCCTCCTGGGGGACGGGGACTACTGGAACGCGGGCATGACCTCTGCGGCGAAGAACCGCATGACCTTCTTCATGTCGTCCAGCGGCATCGGCCGGGTGCTGCCGAAGTCGCAGAGCAGGTTGGCGAAGCCGGCCTCCTGGAGCAGCCTGATCTGCCCGATCACCCGCTCCGGGTCGCCGATGACCTCCAGTTGCTCCCAGCGGAAGTCGTTGGAGACCGAGCCGCCCTTGAGATAGCGGTCCTGGTAGTACTCGAAGCCCTGCGCGGCCTTGCCGGTCCTCGGGTCGATCGGCGCGCTCCTGGCGTTGAAGATCCGGCCACGGTCGAACATCGCCTCGAAGCGGGCCTGGTCCTCGCGGGCCTGCTCGGCGGTCGGGGCGACGTAGACGCTGCGGGCGACGACCAGCTCCGCCTTGGCCACGTCGTACCCGGCCCGCTGCGCGGTCTCCCGCCAGGTCTCCGCGGCCCGCACCACCTTGCGGAACGGCGCGGCCGGGTCGGCGAGGACGGGCAGGCCGCGCTCGGCGTACATGGTCACGGTCTCCGGCGAGACCGCCGCCACGTGGATCGGCGGGTGCGGGTCCTGCACGGGCCGGGGGACCAGCTCGACCTCGGCGCCGGTCCGGTAGAACTTGCCCTCGTGCCGGAAGGCGGGGCTGGTCCACAGGCCGAGGACCACCTCCAGCGCCTCGTTGAACCGGTCGCGGGCCTCGGCCAGGTCGATGCCGAAGCCCTCGAACTCGAAGCTCTGGTATCCGCGCCCGATGCCCAGCTCCAGCCGCCCGCCGGAGAGCAGGTCCACCATGGCCGCCTCCTCGGCGACGTGGACCGGGTTGTGCAGCGGCAGGACCACGATCCCGGTGCCCAACCGGAGCCGCTCGGTGCGGGCGGCCAGGTGGGAGAGCATGGTGAACAGGTTCGGCACCACCCCGTAGTCGCGGAAGTGGTGCTCGGCCAGCCGCACCCCGGTGAACCCCAGCTCCTCGGCGAGCTCCGCCAGCTCCAGGTGGTAGTCGTAGACCTCCTTGAAACTCTGGCCGTCGAACCGGTGGAAGAGGTGGAAGGTCGAGAACTTCATCGGCTGTCCCCTGGCGGTCGTCTCCGTGTGTCCCGTTCCGCGCTCCGGGTACGGCTGGCCGTACGAAACCAAGCGCTCGCTTGGGAGCGTATCAGTGGTTGCCGCGGACGGTCCAGGTGAGCGACCGCGCGGGGATCCCGGCCGCGAACGCCCGCGCCGCCGGGAACGGGTACCGTTTCGCGGATGACCGTCCTGCTGCCCGGCGTCGCCCTGACCGACCACGTCTTCACCGTCCCCCTCGACCACGCCGACCCCGGCGGGCCGGAGATCGAGGTGTTCGCCCGGGAGGCGGTCGATCCGGCGAGGCGGGACCACGACCTGCCCTGGCTGCTGTTCCTGCAGGGCGGTCCGGGAGGCAAGTCCCCGCGGCCGACGGCGGCCGACGGCTGGCTGGGCCACGCGCTGAAGACCCACCGGGTGCTCCTGCTCGACCAGCGGGGGACCGGCCGCAGCACCCCCGCCACGGCCGCCACCCTGACGGGGACCGACGCGCAGATCGCCGCCTACCTCAGGAACTTCCGGGCCGACGCGATCGTCGCCGACGCCGAGCTGATCCGCAGGAGGCTCTGCGGGGACCGGCCGTGGGAGACGCTCGGCCAGAGCTACGGCGGGTTCATCACCCTCACCTACCTGTCGCGGGCCCCCGAGGGCCTCAAGGCCTGCCACGTCACCGGAGGGCTGCCCGGCCTGACGGCCACCGCCGACGACGTCTACTCCCGCACCTACCCCCGGGTCCGCGCCAAGGTGGACCGCTTCTTCGCCCGCTACCCCGGTGACAGCGCCCGCCTGGACGCCATAGCCGACCACCTGCGCGGGGAGGAGGTGCTGCTGCCCGACGGGGACGTGCTGACCGTGCGCCGCCTGCAGACGCTGGGCATGTGCCTGGGCACCGGCGACGGCGCCGAGTACCTGCACTGGCTCCTCGACGAGGCCTGGACCGGCGGCGAGCTGTCGGCCGTGTTCCGCTACGAGGTCATGACGGCCACCGGCTTCGTGGGCAACCCGCTGTACGCGGTCCTGCACGAGCCGATCTACGCTCAGGGCGCCGCCTCCGCGTGGTCGGCGCACCGGCTGCGGCCGGAGGAGTTCGCCGAGGACGCCCGCCCGCTGCTGCCCACCGGGGAGATGATCTACCCCTGGATGTTCGACGAGATCGCCGCCCTGCGCCCCTTCAGGGGCGCCGCCGAGATCCTCGCCGCCGCCGACTGGCCCGCCCTTTACGACCCGGTACGGCTGGCCGCCAACCGGGTGCCCGTGGCCGCCGCCGTCTACTACGACGACATGTACGTCGACGAGCGCCTGTCCATGGAGACCGCCCGCGCGGTCGGGGGCGTGCGGGCCTGGGTGACCAACGAGTGGGAGCACGACGGCGTTCGGGTCTCCGGCGGCAGGGTCCTGGCCCGGCTCATGGACATGGCCGGGCCAGGGGGCTGCTGACCGGCACCGTCGGCGGCCGGCACTGCCCGGGACCCCGGCCGTGCCGGCCGGGCTACGCGCCCGGGCGGCCGGCGCGTGTCGCGGGGACCAGGTCGACCTGGCCGTGGACGGCCGCCGGGGCCCCGGTGCTCCAGGCCCAGTAGCGGTCACCGTACGACCAGTGCCACCACTCGGTGGGGTAGTTGACGAACCCGGCACCGGTCAGCACCTCGCTCAGGACCGCCCGGTTGCGGCGGGCCTGGGGGGTGATGTTGCCCGCGTCCGTGTAGCACGCGTCGTCGCTCTCCTCCGGGCTGGCGTTGACCTCGGTGCCCATGTCCAGTTCGATGCCGTCCCGGGTGCACAGGGTGAGGTCCACCGCGGCTCCGCAGACGTGCGGGCCGATGTGGGGAGGCGACAGGGAGCGGCTCGCCTGCACGTAGAGGTGCTCGTCGGACCAGTCCGGATTGGCCTCGCGGAGCCTGCCGGCGTAGGCCCGGAAGTACTGCTCCTGCAGGGCGAGCGGCCGGTAGCCCTCGACGATGAGCAGCCGCAGCCCGTCGGGCAGGTGCTTCTGGGCCCGCAGCAGCCGCTCGACGTGCCCCTGGCGCAGGTGGGCGTACGCGCCGTCGGGATCGGCCAGGCGCCCGTCCAGCAGGAGGTCCGGCACCGGCCGGAGGTCGGTGAGGGGTTCGCCCCGTTCCTCGACCGGGATCGAGGAGATGCGGGGATCCGACATGAGGACGATCTCTTGCACTGTGCGCTCCCAGAGGTGAGGCGGGGCCCACCGCCTGGAACGTCATCCTGCGGGCGTACGGCGATGGACGAGACCACCGCCAGAGTCCGCCGGAGTTCTACAAGTTCACTGTAAAAACACGCCAGACGCCCACCCGCGGTTCGAGTGGGCGCGCATCACTCCAGGCCGGACAGCTCGCCGTACTCGCGGACCCCGAATTCGGCGAAGACGGCGAGGGCCTCGGAGCGGAGGGTCCGGGCGGTCCGCGCCTCGCCGGCCGCCTCGTGGACGGCGGCCAGATCCCGCACCGTGCGGGCGCGGAACAGCGGCAGCTCCAGCGCCTCCCACAGCTCGACGGACCGGTGCAGCCAGGTCAGCGCCGGGCCGTACCGGCCGCAGGCCAGATGCAGCTCCCCGATCGTGCGCTGGATGAGCGCCGTGCCGAACCTGTCGCGGTGCTGCTCGCACACTCTCAGCGCCTCCATGAGGCCGGGCAGGACCGAGGGACCGCGTCCGAGCCGGATGCGGGTCTTGGCGAGCGACTGGACGGCGTAGGCCGTCATCAGCGTGTCACCCGCCTCCTCCAGCAGGACGACCGCCTGCTCGCACAACGCCTCCGCCGGGACGAGGTCGCCCGAGGCGCGGTGGACCAGCCCGGCCGAGCGCAGGGTCAGGCCCTCGCCCCGCTTGCTGCCCAGCCTGCGGTACGCGCCCAGCGCCTCCTCCAGCAGGGACCGCGCGCCCCCGAAGTCGCCCTGTTCGAGCAGCACCGCCCCCGCCAGCCGGTTGACGTAGCCGATGCCGGCGTCGTCGCCGAGCTCCAGGAAGGTCGCGCCCGCCTCCCGAAGACGGGCCGAGGCCCGGGCCAGGTCGCCCTGCTCCCGGCAGGCGACGCCGATGCCGGCGACCGCCACCGCCTCCCCGTGGACGTCGCCGCCCTCGCGCAGCGGCGGCAGGGCCTGGCGGAAGAACACCTGCGCCTCCGGGTAGCGGTCCTGCCTGCACCGCAACTGCCCGAGTCCCACCAGCAGGGTGGCCTCGCCCAGGACGTTCCCGGTCCGCCGCGCGGCCTCCAGCGCCGCCTCGTGGGTGCGCCGCCACTCCTCGAAGCGGGTGTCCACCGAGAACGACGACGAGCACAGCGCGGCGGCCACCTCGCAGGTCACCTCGCTGAGGTCCATCGCGGCGGCCCGTTCCACGGCGACGACGAGCGCCGGGGCCTCCGCGGCGAACCACGCGGTCATGTCACGGGCCGCCCGGCCGGGGGGCGCGGAGCCGGCGGGCCTGGCCGTGGTGTAACCGCGGCGCAGCGAGAGGGCGCCCGAGGGGCTGGCCGCGGACGCCTGCATGATCAGCCACAGCCACCCGCCCAGCGCCCGGGTCACCGCCGCCGCCCGTTCCGCGACGGGCTCCTCCGCCTCCGCGCGCTCGGCCGCGTACACGCGCAGCAGGTCGTGCAGCCGGTAGCGGCCCTGACCCGCGACGTCGACGGTGACGTGGTCGATGAGCTGGGCGTCCATCAGCCGCTCGACGACCTCCTCCCCGTCCTCCTCCGGTACGTCCAGAAGCGCGCCGACGACCCACGACGCGAAGTCGGGCACGCCCAGCAGCCCGAGCCGGCGGAACGCCGTCTTGGCGACCTCGTCGAGCCCCTGGTAGCTCAGCGCCACGCTCGCCCGCACCTCCAGGTCGCCCGCGGTGAGCTCGTCGAGGCGGCGGCGCTCGTCGGTCAGGCGGGTGGCGAGCGTCGTGAGCGGCCAGTGCGGGCGCGCGGCCAGCCGCGCGCCCGCCGTACGGAGCGCCAGCGGCAGGTGGCCGCAGAGCCGGACGATCCGCTCGGCGGCCTCGTGCTCGGTGTGGACGCGCTCGGGCCCGGCGATGCGAGCCAGGAGATCGACGGAGGCCTCGGCGCCGAGGACGTCCAGATCGCTCAGCCGGGTCCCGTCCAGCCCGGCCAGTCTCGGGCGCGCCGTGACCAGGGCCGCGCAGGTCCGGCTGCCCGGAAGCAGGGGGCGGACCTGCTGCTCGGCGCCCGCGTCGTCGAGGACGACGAGCACCCGGCGCTCGGCCAGCGCGCTCCGGTAGGCGTCGATTCGCTCCTGGAGCGTGTCGGGGATCGCTCCGGGCGGCACCCCGAGAGCCCGCAGGAACCGCCCGAGCACCTCCAGAGGGGGCGCGGGCGAGCCGGTGACGCCGCGCAGGTCCGCGTACAGCCGCCCGTCGGGGTACGCCGCGGCGACCTGGTGCGCGACCCTCACCGCGAGGGTGGACTTGCCCACCCCGCCCTTGCCGGAGATGACGCACACCGTCATGGCGTCGCCGGGCGCGGTCAGGGCGGCGGACAGCTCGCCGAGCTGCTTGTCGCGTCCGGTGAAGTCGGCGATGTCCCGCGGGAGCTGGTTGGGGACGTGGACGGCCGGCTCGGCGGGCGGGGCGGGAGCCGGGGGGAGGGCGGACGCGGGCGGGCGCCGCGGTGAGGCGACCGGGGCCGGCCTCACCGGCGGAACCGGCGTGGCCAGCGACGGATCCGCCCGCAGCATCGCCTCGTACAGGCTCCGCAGCTCCGCACAGGGATCGACGCCCAGCTCGTCGGCGAGCGTCCGCCTCCCCTCGTGGTAGACGCCTATCGCGTCCGCCTGGCGGCCCAGCTTGTACAGGGCCTTCATGAGGTGCGCGCGGAGCCGCTCGCGCGTGGGGTGGTTCCTCACCAGCTCGGCCAGCTCGGCGACGGTCTCGGCCTCCCTGCCGAGCGCCAGCTCGGCCCCGACCCGCTCCTCGAGGACCGACAGCCGGATCTCCTCCAGCCGCTCCGCCTCGCCGCGCAGCGCGTTGCCGATCCCGCCGAGGGCGCTTCCCCTCCACAACGCCAGCGCCTCGCGCAGCTCGGCGGCGGCGGATTCGTGATCGTCGTCGGCGGCGTGGCGGCGGCCGGCCGCGACCGTCCGCTCGAACACCTCCACATCCAGCTGCCCGGAGCGGACCCGGGCCGCGTAACCGGGCAGCCGCGTCTCGATCAGGTGCTCCTCACCGGCCGAGGCGAACTCTCTGCGCAATCCGTACACATAGGTCTGGATGAGCGCGTGCGCACTGGCCGGAGGCTCCTTCTCCCAGAGGACGTCCACCAGACGTCCGACGGAGACCACCCTGCCCGCGCCCAGCAGCAGAGTGGCCAGCAGGGCTCGCGGCTTCGGGCCTCCCAGCGCGAGGCGCCGCTCTCCCTGCCACGCCTCAACCGGACCGAGCAGGCGAAGTTCCAACAATCCTCCCCGTATGGCCGTAAACGACCATGCAAGGCAGTCATAGCACCTCGACGTCGTGGACGGAACCTCTTCGGCGGCGTCCGGAATCGACCGGCCGCGGTGTCTCCGGATGCACCGCCCGGATCCGTCATCCGGCCGCCTTCCCGGCCGCCGCGGCTCTCAGGCGCGGCTCTCGAACGCCTACAGGCGGACCTGGAGCGTTGTTGCAGAGATCTTGGAGCAGCCGGGGCCAGCCTTTCTCGCAGAGTCCGGCACACCCTGGAGAAAGGACCGGCCATGTTCGAGCCGAACATCCCTCCCGCGAAGGCGGAGAACCGCTCACGCTTCTTCCGCCGCTTCGGCGCGGGGCTGACCGCCACGGCATTCCTGGGTGCCGGAGCGGTCGCAGGCGGCGGCACGCCCGCCATGGCGGCAGGCGTGTCCCGCGCCGCCATCGTCTCCGTCGCGCAGGGCCAGCTCGCCAACGGCTCACGCAACCATGAGCAGCCGATGGGCAGCGGGTGCAACTACTACACCGGATATTTCCGGACCTGGAAACCCGCGGGGGGATGCCCCTCCTCGGACGGGGTGCAGTGGCGCAACAGCGACTGGTGCGCCGACTTCGTCAAGTACGTGTGGAAGAACGCCGGCGTGCCCCACGCCGAAGTCCCCGAGGGCAGCGGCGGCGTCCTGACCGGATGGGCGAGTTCCTTCAGGGACTACGGCACCAGGCACGGCACCTGGCACACCCGCGCCAGCGGCTACACCCCCCAGCCCGGCGACGCCGTCGTCTTCGACTGGAACAACAACGGCGAGATCGACCACGTCGGAATGGTCAAGTCCGCCGACGGCAGCACCGTTCACACCATCGAGGGCAACAGCGGCGACCGCATCAGGGAGAAGAGCTACTCCCGGGGGGACGGCGACATCGTGGGGTACTCGGCCCCGGTGGGAGCGGGCTCGGGCTCGCCTGATCTGGGGGTGTTGAACTTCCATCTGTCCGACAGCCAGACCTCGAACGTGGAGACCCGGCCGGTGATCAACTACGGCAACAGTCCGATGATCCCGATCCGGGGCGACTGGGACGGCGACGGCAAGGACACCGTCAGCGCCTACGACCCGCGCAGCGGCCGGTTCTACATCAGCAACAACCCGGCCAGCGGCCAGCACGAGTACGCCTTCATGTACGGCAACCCCAACGCGGTGCCGCTGGTGGGCGACTGGGACGGCGACGGCAAGGACAACGTGGGAGTGCGCATGGGGATCACCTTCTACCTGCGCACCAGCCCGGTGACCTCCGGAACCGAGACCACGCAGTCGGTGGCCTACGGCGACGGCCCGATGATCCCGGCGGTGGGGGACTGGGACGGCGACGGCAAGGACACCGTCAGCGCCTACGACCCGCGCAGCGGCCGGTTCTACATCAGCAACAACCCGGCCAGCGGCCAGCACGAGTACGCCTTCATGTACGGCAACCCCAACGCGGTGCCGCTGGTGGGCGACTGGGACGGCGACGGCAAGGACAACGTGGGAGTGCGCATGGGCAACACCTTCTACCTGCGCACCAGCCCGGTGACCACCGGGACCGAGACCACGCACGCGGTGGCCTACGGCGACGGAACGGACCTGCCGATCACCGGCGACTGGGACGGCGACGGCAAAGCCAGCCAGGGCGTCGTCCGCTGACTCCTTCCCCCGCCCGACTGCGGCGCCCCTTTCCGCGGAGCCCGGCGAGCGTGCTCCTCCGCCGGCCCCGCCGGGGCGCCGCTCGGCCGCCCTCACCGCCACTTCCGAACGACGACTTCCCAGTGACGACATCTCAGGAGAACGCCGTGGACACCGACTCCCCCCGCACCTCTTCGACGACCGCCCTCCCCGCCTCCCGACTCCGCCCGCTGATCGTGCTCACCGCGCTGGTCGGCGGCCTCCTGGCCGGCGGCACCGGCACCGCGGCCGCGCAGACCCCGAGCCCGGACCCCACCGCCGGTACGGGCTCGGCGCAGATCCCGAGCCCGGACCCCACCGGCCGCATCCCCGGCCCGGCAGGTCCGCCCGTACCCCCCGAACTCGCGGCGGCGATAGCGTACGCCCAGTGCGTGCCGGGCGGCCCGACCTCCGGTGACACGGCCGTCGCCAACCGGGTACGGCCCCAGATGAACGGCCCGCGGCTGGGCCGTTCGGTCAACGCCTACAACGTCTCGTGTGCCCGGATCATCACCAGCACGACCAAGGGCAGGGGGCTGGACAAGAGAGCGGCGGTGATCGCCGTCACCACCGCGATCACCGAGAGCACCCTGCACAACTACACCCAAGCCGTCGACCACGACAGCCTGGGCCTGTTCCAGCAGCGGCCCTCCCAGGGCTGGGGCACCCCCGCCCAGCTCGTCGACCCGGTGTACGCCACCAACGCGTTCCTCAACGCCATGCTGCGGAAATTCCCCAACAACAGCTGGATGAGCGGCGACATCGGCGCCATCTGCCAGAAGGTACAGGTCTCGGCGGTGCCCAGCGCCTACGCCAGGGAGGTCCACGACGCCCAGCTGCTCGTCGACGCCCTGTGGAGCGGCTCGCCTGATCTGGGGGTGTTGAACTTCCATCTGTCCGACAGCCAGACCTCGAACGTGGAGACCCGGCCGGTGATCAACTACGGCAACAGTCCGATGATCCCGATCCGGGGCGACTGGGACGGCGACGGCAAGGACACCGTCAGCGCCTACGACCCCACCAGCGGCCGGTTCTACATCAGCAACAACCCGGCCAGCGGCCAGCACGAGTACGCCTTCATGTACGGCAACCCCAACGCGGTGCCGCTGGTGGGCGACTGGGACGGCGACGGCAAGGACAACGTGGGAGTGCGCATGGGGATCACCTTCTACCTGCGCACCAGCCCGGTGACCTCCGGAACCGAGACCACGCAGTCGGTGGCCTACGGCGACGGCCCGATGATCCCGGCGGTGGGGGACTGGGACGGCGACGGCAAGGACACCGTCAGCGCCTACGACCCGCGCAGCGGCCGGTTCTACATCAGCAACAACCCGGCCAGCGGCCAGCACGAGTACGCCTTCATGTACGGCAACCCCAACGCGGTGCCGCTGGTGGGCGACTGGGACGGCGACGGCAAGGACAACGTGGGAGTGCGCATGGGCAACACCTTCTACCTGCGCACCAGCCCGGTGACCACCGGGACCGAGACCACGCACGCGGTGGCCTACGGCGACGGAACGGACCTGCCGATCACCGGCGACTGGGACGGCGACGGCAAAGCCAGCCAGGGCGTCGTCCGCTGACCTGCTCTGCGCGGCCTCTGCCCGTGAGCCGAGACCGGTACGGCCTCCGTGTGATCCGCCCGGACCACGCGGAGGCCGTACCCTGTTTCCGCGTCAACGGCGTCAACGGCTCCTGGGAGCCGCGCGCGACCGGGTCAGACGGTCAGCGGCACGGGGTGGATCTCGTCGGCCGGGTGACCGGCCCGCTCGTGGACGCGCTGCACGGCGTCCGCACCGGGAGCCTCCGACAGACAGTAGACGAGGCCCGCCTCCGGGTCCGCCCACGCGTGCTCGAAGGAGACCTGCTCCTCGTCCTGGATCGCGAGGTCGGCGGCGTGCGCCTCGCGAAGCTGCTCCTCGGTGATGCCCGTCATACCGCGATGGACGTCCATGAACTTCGCCACGGCTTCCTCCTGGAACGACTGGACCGGCTGGCATGCCGGAGGTCCCTCTCAGGCTAGTTTCCACATGGACCTTGAAATACCCCAAAACGCCAAAATGAGCCCATACCCCCGCCCGAGGAGCGGAGTGCGGTCAGGCGTCCGGCTGCTCGGTGAGGGGCAGCCGGACCTGGAAGCGGGTGTCGCCGGGGGCGGACTCCACCCGCAGGTCGCCGCCGTGCCGACCGGCCACGATGCGGAAGGAGATGTCCAGGCCCAGACCGGTGCCCTCGCCGACGGCCTTGGTGGTGAAGAACGGCTCGAAGATCCGCTCGCGCAGGTGCTCGGGCACGCCGGGGCCGGTGTCGCAGATCTCGACCAGCCCGGTGGCGCCGTGCTCGAGGCGGGTGCGGACGGTGAGCGTGCCCGTCCCCGCCATCGCGTCCAGCGCGTTGTGGATCAGGTTGGTCCAGACCTGGTTGAGCTCCCCGGCGTAGGCGGGCAGCGGCGGCAGCTCCGGGTCGTAGTCGACGGCCACGCTCACCCCCGGCGGGATCTTGCCGCGGAACATGGCGAGCGTGCTGTCCAGCAGTTCGCGCACGTCCACCGTCTGGTACGGTGCGCGGTCCATCTGGGAGTACTGCTTGGCGGAGGCCAGCAGCGAGGTGATCCGCTCGGTCGCGTCGGCCACCTCGTCCAGCATCTGGGAGATCTCGACCGCCTCGGCCAGCCAGTGCACCGCCGCCGGCAGATGGTCCTCGCCGACCTCGCCCCGGACCCTCTCCAGACTTTCCGGCCTGAAGCCGGCGGCGACGAGCGGGGAGGCGAGCTCCCAGCCGTCGTCGACACCGGCCTCCTCCAGCGCCTCGCCCAGCTCGTCCTCCGCGTCGGAGACCTCCAGCGGGGAACGGGCGGGCGGGCCGGCGGTTCCCTGCGCGCACCGCTCCTCCAGGTCCACCAGCGCGCGCAGCCGGTCGGGCGCGATGCCCGCCCCGGCCAGCTCGGCCAGGCGCCGCCGGGAGGACCTGACCTTCTCCCGCAGCTCGCCCACCGCCCGTACGGCCGCCGCAGCCGGGTTGTTGAGCTCGTGGGTGAGCCCGGCGGTGATCGTGCCGAGGGCGGTCAGCCGCTGCCGCCGGTCGATGAGGTCCCGCTGGGCCAGGCCGCCCAGGCGCACCCCGTCCAGCAGGTGGACCGCCATCGGGAACCACTCGGTCATGATCCGGCCGAACTCCGCGGCGGGCAGCACGAAGAACCGCGAGGGCCGAATCGCGCGGAGCGAGTGGAGGTAGGTCCCGGGCGCGCGGTCGCCGAGGTAGGCGGCGACGGCGCCGGCGTAGACGCCGGCCTGGGAGGTGGGCGCCATCGAGACGACGCCGGAGGGGGTGAGGGTGGACATCACCACCTCGCCCTCGACGAGCACGACGAAGCAGTCGGCCGGGTCGCCCTGCCGCACGACCAGCTCGCCCGCGCCCGCCTCGCGCTCCGCGCCGTGCGCGACCAGCCAGTCGAGCCGGTCCTCCGGCAGTTTCTCGAACAGGAACAGCCCGCGCAGCACGTCCTTGGCGATCATGCCTTCTCCAGGTAGCGGTGGACGAGGGCCACGGCCATCGCCCCCTCGCCGACCGCCGAGGCGACCCGCTTGATCGAGTCGGCCCGGACGTCGCCGGCGGCGAACACGCCCGGCACGCTGGTCTCCAGGTGGTACGGCTGACGGCGGAGCGGCCAGTTGCGGGGCCGGCCCCCGGCGGCGGTCAGGTCGGGTCCGGTCAGCACGAAGCCCTTGGGGTCCCGCTCCACCGCGTCGCCCAGCCAGTCGGTGAGCGGTTCGGCCCCGATGAAGACGAACAGCCGCTCGGCCTCGACCGTGCGCTCGCCCTCCGGGCTCTTCAGGACGAGCCGCTCCAGGTGGCCGCCGCCCTCCGCGCCGACCACCTCGGTCTCGGTGAGCACCTCGATGGTCGGGATCCGCGCGATCTGCTCGATCAGGTAGTGCGACATGGAGCTCTCCAGCCCCTTGCCCCTGACGACGAGGTGGACCTTGCTGGCGTATCCCGACAGGTGGACCGCGCCCTGGCCGGCCGAGTTGGCCGCGCCGACGATGTAGACCTCGCAGCCGCGGCACTCCGGCGCCTCGGTCACCGCGGCGCCGTAGTAGACGCCCGCGCCGATGAACTCGTCCAGGCCGGGGGCGGACAGCCGCCGGTAGGAGACGCCGGTCGCCAGGATCACGGTGTGCGCGGCGATGCTGCCGCCGTCGGCGAAGCCGACCACCCGGGCCTGGCCCCTGACCTCCAGGCTGGTGACGGTCCGGGCGGTGAGCAGCTCGGCGCCGAACTTCAGCGCCTGGCGGCGGGCCCGGTCGGCGAGCTGGGAGCCGGAGACCCCGTCCGGGAAGCCCAGGTAGTTCTCGATGCGGGAGCTCTGCCCGGCCTGCCCGCCGGAGGCGTGCTTCTCCACCAGCACGGTGCGCAGTCCCTCGGAGGCGCCGTAGACCGCCGCGCCCAGCCCGCCCGGGCCGCCGCCGATGACGATCAGGTCGTAGAAGTCGGTGGCGGGGGCGGTGGACAGCCCCACGGCCGAGGCCAGCTCGGCGGTGGCCGGGGCGGTGAGGACGGCGCCCTCCGCGGTGACCACCAGCGGCAGCGCGGCCGGATCGGCGCCGCCGTCCGTCCCGGCGGCGGCCAGCAGCTGCGCCCCCTCGGGGTCCTCGGCCAGCAGCCAGCGGTAGGGGACCTGGTTGCGGGCCAGGAAGTCGCGGACCTCATAGGAGCGGGCCGACCAGCGGGCCCCCACCACCCGCAGTTCGCCGGTTGCCCGGCGGTCGGTGCGCTGCCAGGCGTCGAGCTGGGCGTCGAGCACCGGGTAGAACTTCTCCTCCGGCGGGTCCCAGGGCTTGAGCAGGTAGTGGTCGAGGTCCACGACGTTGATCGCCTGGATCGCCGCGTCGGTGTCGGCGTAGGCGGTCAGCAGCACCCGGCGGGCGTGCGGGTACAGGTCCATGGCCTGCTCCAGGAACTCCACGCCGTTCATCTGGGGCATCCGGTAGTCGGCGAGGATCACCGCGACGTCGTCGCCGCGCAGCCGCATCTCCCGGACGCTCTCCATGCCCTGCGCGGCCGTCTCGGCCCTGACGATCCGGTAGGAGTGCCCGTACCGGCGCCGCAGGTCGCGCGCGATCGAGCGGGAGACGCCCGGATCGTCGTCGACCGTCACGATGACCGGCTTGTCCATGCCTGTTCCCCTCGCACCATGGGCAGATGACCTCCGAAGGATCCCACAACGCATAAGGCCGTGGACGCCCCCGGCAGGGTGTCCACGGCCTCGTGCGCGTCGCGGGCCAGCCGCGCCCGCGAATCACGGATCAGACCTGGCCGGCCTTCTCCAGAGCGGCGCAGCAGGTGTCCACGATGAGACGGGTGACCACGTAGGGGTCGACGTTGGCGTTCGGGCGACGGTCCTCGATGTAGCCCTTCTTCTCGACCTCGACCTGCCACGGGATGCGGACCGAGGCGCCGCGGTCGGAGACGCCGTAGCTGTACTTGTTCCACGGGGCGGTCTCGTGGTGGCCGGTGAGGCGGTCCTCGATGCCGTGGCCGTAGTTCTTGACGTGCTCCAGCGGCTTGTCGCCCTCACCCAGCGCCTCGCAGGCGGTGATGATCGCGTCGTAGCCCTCGCGCATCGCCTTGGTGGAGAAGTTGGTGTGGGCGCCGGCGCCGTTCCAGTCGCCCTTGGCCGGCTTGGGGTCCAGGGTGGCGGCGATGCCGAAGTCCTCGGCGACGCGGTAGAGCAGCCAGCGCGCGACCCACATGTGGTCGGAGACCTCGACCGGGCCGGCCGGGCCGACCTGGAACTCCCACTGACCGGGCATGACCTCGGCGTTGATGCCGGAGATCTTCAGGCCGGCCTCCAGGCACAGGTCGAGGTGCTTCTCGACGACCTCGCGGCCGAAGACCTCGTCGGCGCCGACGCCGCAGTAGTAGCCGCCCTGCGGAGCGGGGAAGCCGCCGATCGGGAAGCCGAGCGGGCGGCCCTCCTTGAAGAAGGTGTACTCCTGCTCGATGCCGAACCAGGAGTCCTGGTCGGCGTACCTGTCGGCCACCTCGGTCAGCAGCGCGCGGGTGTTGCTGGAGTGCGGGGTCATGTCGATGTCCAGGACCTCGCACAGGACCAGGACGTTGGCGCCGCCGCGGATCGGGTCCGGGCAGGTGAAGACCGGCTTGAGCACGCGGTCGGAGGAGTGGCCGTCGGCCTGGTTGGTGCTGGACCCGTCGAAGCCCCAGATCGGGAGCTCGGCGCCGTCGGCGAGGACTCGCGTCTTCGAGCGAAGCTTGGCGGTCGGCTCGGTGCCGTCGATCCAGATGTATTCAGCCTTGAAGGTCATCGCCGGAGTCCTTGGGGAGGGAGTGGTCTGCTGCCACCAAAGAGTCGCAAGTCGCGATTTCGCATCCATTGCCCATATGTGAACGTGATGTTACATAGGTCCGTTTCTCCAGGCAGGAGCGTTACGGGAAGATTTCACAGCCCTGCTCGCACTACTGTGAGCTGCCGTGCCGTGACTGTCCTGTGGCCATACGGTGGCGACCGGCGTGCTTCCGTGTTGAAGTGGAGCCGTGGCCCGAAACCTGATCCTCTCCGGAGGCCTGTTCCACGACTTCCCCGCGACCTCCGCCGCCCTGGCCGGGACCCTGGCCGAGGTCGGGGTGGAGTCCGACATCACCGAGGACATCGCCGGCGGCCTGGCCGACGCGCCCGAATACCAGCTGATCACGATCAACGCCCTGCGCTGGCGGATGCCCCAGCAGCGCTTCGCCGGCGAGCGCGCCCGGTGGCGTTTCGAGCTGCCCGCCGCGGCCCGCACCGCGCTCCTGGACCACCTGGAGCGGGGCGGCGGCCTGCTCTGCATGCACACGGCCCCTGTCTGCTTCGACGACTGGCAGGGCTGGCCCCGGGTGCTGGGGGCGTGCTGGGACTGGTCGAAGTCCCAGCACCCGCCGCTGGGCTGGGCGACCGTGCGGGTCCACGGCGGGCACCCGGTCGTCGACGGCCTGCGCGACTTCGACCTGGTGGACGAGGTCTACAGCGACCTGTCCGTCCTGCCCGACGTGACGCCGCTGGCCTCCTCGATGGGCCAGCCCCTCCTCTGGGCCCGTCCGGTACGGCGCGGCCGGGTCCTCTACGACGCCCTGGGCCACGACACCCGCTCCTACGACAACCCGGTCCACCGCACGATCCTCCAGCGCGCGGCCCTGTGGCTCCTCAAGCGCCCGGTCGGCTTCAGCGAGTAGCCGCGGGGCGGGCCGTCACCCGGGCCAGGTGAGCCCGTAGGCTTTGATGATCTCCTGTGCGCGCCGGAGGAGACGGGGGTCCGCCCTCCCGATCGCCTCCAGGTCGCGCGGGTTGAGGGGGCTCCCCATCCTGGGCGCGGCCTCGTTGATCCGGGCGAGGCTCGTGAGCTGGTGGCCCGGCGCCCGTCCCGGCGTGAGGCCGGTCGGCAGCCGGTGGAGGCCGGCGAGCCCCGTCCTCAGCTCTTCGCGGTTCCGGCCGAGGGCTGACCGGAGTTCCTCGCGGCTCAGTTCGATGCGAGGAGCCTAATCCCCTGATGTCCCTGAAATCCCGAAGATTCTGGCGGAGGCGGACTCCTGGGCCAGGCGGCGCAGGACGTCGAGAGCGCGTCCGTGCACGACCGTGCCGACGACCAGGGCCTCCACCGCCTCCTCGCGGGTGCGGTCGAGCGGGATGACGCCGATCTCGTGCTCGGCCACCAGCTCCATGGCCTTCTCGGCGTAGGGGCGCAGGGCTTCGCCGGTGGCGGGCAGGCCGAGCCGGTCGAGGGTGAGGATGACCTGGGCGAGCTCGTCGCGGGTGGGGGCCTGGGCGTCGACCTGCCAGCCCAGGTCGGCGATCAGCCGGTCGGCCTCGCCCCGGGCCGCGTGCCAGGCCTCGTCGTCGGGGTGCGGCTCGATCTCCGGGGCGATGGCATAGTGGGCCGTGCCGAGCACGTGGTGCATGCTCAGCGTCTCGTCGTCCACGGCCGCGAGCACCTTCCGGATGGCCGCGATGGGCAGCCGGCCCACCTCCAGCAGCGCCCGGATGAGGCGGAGCCGCCGCACGTGGCGCGCGCCGTACTCCGCCCGGGTGGCGGAGGTCTGCTCCCCGGCGGGGAGCAGACCCTCGCGCAGGTAGTACTTGATCGTCGGGATGGGGACGCCCGAGGCGGCGCTGAGCTGGGATATCCGCATTATTGGATAGTACAACTAGCCAATGCCTGAGGTCTTCCGCCGCGCGCAGACGGCAAGCGCGCCGCGATCCGGCCGAGCGGCTTCAGGACCGCCGGCGCTGCCGTCGCAGAGCCGCACGGGTCGCGGGGGCGTCGCTCGGCGCCTCCGCCTCCCCCGCCGTGAGGTGGTGGGCAAGGGAGGCGACGGTGGGATGGGCGTAGAGAGTGGTCAGCGGGACACGCCGGCCCAGGACGCCTTCGAGCCGCTGCTGGACCTTCGCCATGAGCAACGAGTGCCCGCCCTGGTCGAAGAAGGACCGTTGCCAGTCCACCTCCCGCACGTCGAGCACGGCGCCCCAGACGGCCGCGATCTCGGCGGCGCGCCCGGCCTCCGGCGCCGGCAGGTTCACCGCCCGCGCGGGAGCGGGTCCGGGGTGAAGATCCGGGAGGGCGGCCGTGTCGACCTTCCCGGTGGGGGTCAGAGGCAGCGTGTCGACGCCGACGATCTCAGCCGGAACCATGAAGTCGGGCAGCACCTCGGCCAGCCGCTCGCGCAGTCCCGAGGAGTCGCCTCCCAGGACGTAGGCCACGATCTGCGGCTCGCCGCGGACCTCGCGGATGACGACGGCGGCCCGGGGCACCAGCGCGGCCAGCACGGCCTCGATCTCGCCGAGTTCGACGCGGTGGCCGCGGATCTTCACCTGCCGGTCGAGGCGGCCCAGGTAGGCCAGCCGGCCATCGGGAAGCCACCGCCCCAGATCGCCGGTCCGGTAGAAACGCATGCCGTCCGGATCGACGCCGAACCTGGCCTGGTCCCGCTCGGCGGCGCCCAGATAGCCGGCCAGGTACGGGCTGCGGATGACGATCTCACCCTCCGCCGGGTCCGGCCTGAGCTCGATCTCCACGCCGTCCAGGGGCCGCCCGATGGGCACGACTGGCTCGTCGCCCATCTCGGCTGCGGTCAGGTGGTTCTGGGCGACGAAGGAGATCTCGGTGGCCCCGTAGCCGTTGACGAAGACGCCGGAGGCGGGGAAGTGCCGCCGGAAGCGGTCGAGGTCGTGGCGGACGACCTCCTCGCCGCCGAGGACGACGACCCGGACATCCGACAGCACCTCTCCCTCGGAGAGGGAGTCCAGCAGATAGCGGTAGACGGTCGGCGTCGAGTGATAGATCGTGACCTGCCCGTCGACGAGCGCCTCCTTCAGCCGGCCCAAGCCGTGCAGCCGGAGGTCGACGGGCACCACGGCGGCCCCGTTGAGGAGCGCGGAGAAGCCGTCCGTCACCGCCATGTCGTAGCTGAAGGAGGAGACGACGCTGATCCGGTCAGTAGGGCGGATGCGCAGGTTGTTGGTATGCGTCCGGATCTGGAACAACGCCCCCCGATGAGTCTGCACGACCCCCTTGGGGCGCCCCGTGGAGCCCGAGGTGAACAGGATGTACGCCGGGGAGCCCGGATCCACGGCGACGGGCCGGAAACCCGGCGCCGGCGGCACCGAGGTGAGGTCGACGAGGTCGCCGGTGAGCAGGTCCTTGTGCTCGGGCACGGTCACGACCAGCTCCGGCCGGGCCAGCTCGGACATGCTCTCCAGCCGGGCCGGCGGATAGGCCGGGTCGAGCGGCACGTAGGTGGCCCCGGCCGTGAGCGTGCCCAGGATGGCGGCGACCATCCTGGGGCCGTGCCCGACCAGGAGCCCGACCCGGGAGGCGCCGTGCACCGCCGCCGCCACGGCCTGGACCTCCTGCGCGAGCTCGGCGTAGGTGAGCGGGCCCTCCTCGCCGAGCACCGCGGTCCGGTCCGGATGCTCGGCGGCGACGGCCCAGAACCGGGCGGCGATGGACTCCTCGAGCCACTCCGCCCGGAACTCGCGATGCTCGGCGTGCATGGGGCTACCTTCCTCTCGCCACGCGCGGGATCGTGGTGGCAGGGGCCGCCGGGGTGGCAGGGGCGGCCGGGCCGGACGCCGGGACCGCGGGCTGCTCGGCGCGGATCTGCTCGACCCTGGCGGCCATCTGCCGCACGGACGGGGCCTCGAAGAGCGTGCGCATCGGCAGCTTGACGCCGACCGCGGCCCGAGCCTGCGCGATCAGCTGGACCGCGATGAGCGAGTTGCCTCCGAGCTCGAAGAAGTCGTCGTCGGCACCCACGTCGGGCACGCCCAGGATCTCGCTCCACACCCGGGCCAGCGCCGCCTCCACCTCGCCTTCCGGTGCGACGAAGTCCTCGGTCCTGACCACCGGGGCCTGGGTCTCGAGGCTCTGGCGGGTCAGCCGCTCCCGCCGGGTGATCTCGGCGAGCGCGGTCGCGCTGATGACGACCTGCGGGCCGAGGTCGGCCGCGGCCAGCACGCGGAAGAACGCCTCGGCGCCGTCCGCCGGGCGGATGCCGGTGTCGGAGCGCAGGTCCCCGGCGCTCAGCGACCCGGTCACCGCCGAGGCGTCGATGCGCCGCAGCACGAACTCCTCGATCTCCACGAGCACCGTGCCCGCCTGGTCCATCAGCGTCAGGTCGGCCGTGACGACCTCGGTGCCGCCGTCGCCCCTGCGCCGCAGGTGGCTGTAGAAGCGGTCCGGCAGCGCCGACCTGACCAGCAGCCGGCCGTAGCTCAGCGGCAGGTAGGCGCCGCCGCCGTTGCCCCGGCCGAAGGAGGTGGCCACGTCGAGCAGCGCGGGGTGCAGGCCCCAGTCGCCGACCTCCGCCGCCACCTGCCCGGTCCCCTCGACGAAGGCGAGCTCCTCGCCCTCGGCCCGCCAGATCAGCTCGGGCGAGCGCCACCGCGGACCGAACGTCAGCACTCCGGCGTACTCGCCGTCCTGCACGATCTCCGGCGTCATCGCGGCCTTCAGCGCCGCCACGTCCACGGCCGCGACCGGCGCGGGCCGTACCCATGCCGCCGCGCCCTGGGTGTGCAGCCGATCGCCGGCGCGCACCTCGAAGGCCGAACCGTCGGTGAAGGCGACCACGAGCTCGGTCGTGGTGTCGTCCGGCACGGCCAGAGGCTCCAGGAAGACCACGTCGCGCAGCTCCACCGCATGGCCCTCGCCCGGCGCCGGGACGACGGCCGCGAAGGCCGCCCTGGCGCATTCCAGCTGACCGGTCGCGGGCAGCACCGGCACCCCGCCGATGCGGTGCTCGTCCAGGACCCAGTGGGCGTCCGCGGCCAGCGGCCCCGACGCCCGGTCGTGGGTACGACTGCGCACGACCGGGTGGTCGACGGGCGTTCCCCCGGCGACGGCGGTGGGACCGGTGGCGGCGGCCATGCCCACCTCCAGCCACGCGCCCCAGTTGAGGCTCAGGACGCGGGTGCCGTGCCGGGCGCGGGCGAAGGCGTCCTGGAAGGCGTTCGCCGCGCAGTAGTCGACCTGGCCGAACCCGCCGCTGACGGCGGTGACCGACGAGCAGAGGGCGACGAAGTCCAGCCCGAGATCGCCGAAGACGTCGAACAGCACGGCGGTTCCGGCGACCTTGGGATCGAACACGGCCTGCGCGGCGGCCCGTTCCTTGATCTCGGCCATGCCGCCGCCGGGCAGGCCCGCGGCGTGCACGATGCCGTGCAGCCCGCCGTGGGAGGCCAGGATCTCCTCTCTGACCTCGCGCAACCGGGCGGGATCGGTGACGTCGGCGGCCAGGACCGTCACCTTGCCGCCCGCCTGCTCGATCCGGGCGATCGTGCGCGCGGCCCTCGGCGTCACCGTGCCGCTGCGGCCGAGCAGCACCACGCGGGCCCGCAGCCGGGTGCCGAGGTGCTCGGCGAGGGTGAGGCCGATACCACCCAGGCCACCGGTGATCAGGTAGACGCCCTCCTCGCGCAGTCCGCCCTCGCCCTCGCCCAGCCGTACCGGCTGGAACTCGCGGACCCAGCGGCGCCCGCCCCGCAGAGCCAGCACGTCGCCCGCCGGCTCCCTGCGCAGCTCGGCCAGGACGTTCGCGGCGGGGGTGCCGCCGGACTCGAGGTCGAGGTGGCGCACCCGGAGGCCGTCGACCTCCAGCGGCACGACCCGGGCGATGCCCGCCACGAGCGCGTACTCCGGCCGGGTCAGGTCGGCGCCGCCCAGGGGGTCCTCGGTGCCGGAGGTGAGCACGTCGATGTGGACCCCGTCGGCCCGCTGCTCGGCGGCCAGGGCCTGGACCAGGGAGAGCAGGCTGAAGAAGCCGTGCTCCTGCGCCTGGGCCGGGTCGCTGTCCAGAGCCCAGGCGTGCACGACGCGCGAGGGCAGGGAGTCGCCGAGCGCACCGATCAGGGCGTCGTAGTCGGCGCGCTCGCCGGGCCGTACGGTGAACCCGGCGGAGTAGTCCGCGCCGGGGCGGACCACGGTCACCTCGGTGCCCTGCGCCCGGAGCGCCGCCACCAGCTCCTCGCCGCGCTCTCCGCTGACGAAGGCGAGGCAGCGGGTGACCGGCTCGCCGAGCGGGGAGGGCGCGAGCTGCCGCCACACGGGGACCTCGAACCAGTCCTCCAGCGCCCGGGGGCCGGAGGGCTGCTGCGCCTTCGGCTTGGCCCCGGCCTCACCCGGCGGGATGAAGCGGTACTCCCGCTCGTAGGGGTAGCCCGGCAGCGGCACCCGGTGGCCCCGGCCGCCGTCCACGGTGATCGGCACCCCGGCGGACCACAGCCGGGCGGCGGAGCCGTACAGCACGTCCAGGTCTCCGGCGCTCTCGCCGGGGCCGGGCAGGCTGGTGAGCGGCGGCAGCACGTCCTTGGCGCCGCGCAGCTGCATGCGGGCGAGCTGGGCCAGCTGCTTGCCGGGCCCGCACTCCAGCATCACCCAGTCCTTCTCGGCCAGGAGCCGGGCCACGCAGTCGCCGAAGCGCACCGGACGGCGGATGTGCCCGGCCCAGTAGGCCGGGTCGGTGGCCTGTTCGGGGGTGATCCAGTCGCCGGTCACGTTGGACAGGAACGGCAGGGCGGGCGCCTGCCGCGGCACGGAGGCCACAAGGGACTCGAACTCCGCCAGGACGGGCTCCATCATCGGCGAGTGGAAGGCGTGGGAGGTGCGCAGCCGGGTGGCCTTGACGCCCTTGCCGTCGAGCAGCTCGGCGAAGGCCGTGATCGCCTCGTCCGTCCCGGCCACCACGCAGGTGCCCGGGCCGTTCACCGTGGCCACGCTCACCCCGTCGACGAGCAGCTCGGCGATCTCCTGCTCGTCCTTCATCACCGCGAGCATCGAGCCGGCGGGCATCGACTGCATCAGCCGCCCGCGCGCCGCCACCAGCCGCAGTGCGTCGGGCAGGGTGAACACCCCGGCGAGCGTGGCGGCGGCGTACTCCCCGATGGAGTGGCCGATCATGCCTGAGGGCTGTGCGCCGAGCTCCTGCCAGAGCCTGGCCAGCGCGTACTCCACGGTGAACAGCGCGGGCTGGGTGAAGCGGGTCTCGCGCAGCTTGTCGTCGCCGCCCTCGGCGAACATCAGCTGCCTGATGTCCTCGCCCAGCTCGGCGCGGAGGAGCTCCGCGCATTCGTCGACGGCGGCGGCGAAGAGCGGCTGGGCCGCGTAGAGCGCGGCGCCCATGCCCGCGTACTGCGCGCCCTGCCCGGAGAAGAGGAAGGCCACCTTGGGCGGCGTTCCGCCCGCGTTCCCGGCCGGGTGCCGCCTGCGGTCGGTCAGCGCGCTCACCGCGCCGGCCAGGTCGCCGGCCACGACGGCGACGCGGTGCCGGAGCTCCGGCCGGCCCACCCGCAGCGTGTGGGCCACGTCGGCGACGGAGAGCTCGGGGTGCTCGGTGAGGTGCTCGGCGAGCCGGGTGCGCATGGTGTCGAGCGCGCTCTCGGTGCGGGCCGAGAGCCGTAGCAGCTGCGGCCCCCGCGCGCTCGTGGCGGCGGCGGGCGGCGGCGCCTCCTGGAGGATCACGTGGGCGTTGGTGCCGCCGATGCCGAAGGAGCTCACCGCGGCCCGGCGCGGGCCGTCCTCCCACTTGGTGGGGGCGGAGACCACGTAGAAGGGGCTGGAGTCGAAGTCGATGGCCGGGTTGGGCCGCTCGAAGTTGATGCTGGGCGGGATCAGGCCGTGCTCCATGGCGAGCACCGCCTTGATCACGCCGACGACGCCGGAGGCCTGGCTGAGATGGCCGATGTTGGACTTCACCGAGCCGATGCCGCACCAGCCGCGATCGTCGGTGCTGCGCCGGTAGACCTCGCTCAGGGCGGCCACCTCGATGGGGTCGCCGAGGGCGGTGCCGGTGCCGTGCGCCTCGACGTAGCCGATGGTGCGCGGATCCACCCCGGCCACGCCGAGCGCCTCGGCGATCACCTCGGTCTGGCCCGCGTGGCTCGGCGCGGAGAAGCCGATCTTGTTGCTGCCGTCGTTGTTGATCGCGTTCCCCAGCACCACGGCCCGGATGTGGTCGCCGTCGGCCAGCGCGTCCTCCAGGCGCTTGACCACGAGCACGCCGACGCCGCTGCCCCAGATGGTGCCGTCCGCGCGGGCGTCGAACGGCCTGACGTGCCCGTCGGAGCTGGTGAAGCCGTCCATGGCCGGGTAGCCGGCGCCGTGCGGCAGCTCCACGCAGACCCCGCCGGCCAGCGCCATGTCGCACTCCCCGTTGCGCAGCGACTCGCAGGCCAGGTGCAGGGCGACCAGGGAGGAGGAGCAGGCGGTGGTGACGGTCATGGCCGGTCCGCGCAGGTTGAGCCGGTAGGAGACCGTGGTGGCGACGTAGTCGATGTTGTTGCCGATCGACATGCCGAGCTTGACCGCGTCGCTGTCCAGATCGGGGTTGGTCTGCAGGTTGAGCCACTGGTACTGGCTGGGCCCGGATCCGCCGTAGACGCCGATGGAGCCCTCGTAGGCGGCAGGGTCGTAGCCGGCGTCCTGCAGCGCGGCGTGCGACTGCTCCAGGAAGACCCGCTGCTGCGGGTCGGCCAGCTCCGCCTCGCGCGCGCTCATGCCGAACAGGCGGTTGTCGAAGCCCTCCATGTCGATCATGACCGGCGCGGCCTTGACGAAGGAGGGGCGGGCCAGCTCCTCCGGAGTCGCCCCCCAGGCGAGCTGCTCCTCGTCGGTGAAGAAGGTCACCGACTCCACCCCGTCGACCAGGTTGCGCCAGAACCGGTCGAGGTCGTTCGCGCCCGGCACGCGGGCGCTCATGCCGATGATGGCGATGGGCTCGGCGCCCGAGTCGTTGGACAACTCTGTCACTGTCTCCTCCTGCGCTTGTCCCGCTGCTGGCGGCGTGTGTCGGCACGCCGGTCGGCGCGGCTCAGTTCCGGATTCGCGGCATCACCGTCGAGGTGGGCGGCCAGCGCGCGTACGGTCGGGTAGCGGAACATGTCCACGGCCGTCACCTGGCGCCCGGTCAGGGCGGTCAGCCGGTCGCGGACCACGACGACGGCCATGGAGGTGCCGCCGACGTCGAAGAAGTTGTCGGTCGCGAGCACGTCGGCCCGGCCGAGCACGTCCCGCCAGATCCCGGCGAGCAGCCGCTCGGTGTCGGTGGCGGGGGCCGCGCGGAGCCCGGATTCCGGTCGTACGGCCTGCACCGGCTCGTCCGTCACGCCGTGCGCGAGCGTGGTGGCATGTCTCAGCTCGAAGCCGGCCGCGGGGGCGTCCGGGTCGGCCACGGCCTGGTCGAGCAGGTCGGTGAAAGACCGGAGCAGCAGCTCGATGCGCTCGGCGGTGTAGAGGTCGGTGTTGTAGACGAGGTCGACCGCGTACCTCCCGTCCCGCTCGACGACGTAGACCGTCAGATCGAACGGGGAACCCGCGGGCGCGGGCACGATGCCGGTGGAGCTCAGCCCCTTCAGCTCCAGCCGCGGCTCCGGGAAGTTGAAGACGTTGAAGAGCACCTGCACCAGCGGCGCCCGGCCGGGGTCGCGGCGTATCGCCAGTGCTCCGACGATGTCCTCGATGGCGGCGCCGGGCCTGGCCATCGCGTCGATCATCGCATCGGCGCAGCCGCGCACCCGCTCCGCGAAGGAGGCCTCCCCGGCCGAGCGCAGGCGGAGCGGCACGATGTCCACGAAGAAGCCGATCAGGTCCTGGAAGGCCTCGTGCCTGCGGTCCGCCGCGGGGGTGCCGACCACGATGTCGTCACGGCCGGTGACACGCCGGACCAGCTCGGCGAAGGCGGCCAGCCACACGCTCGGCGCGGTGGTGCCCAGCCGTACGGCCAGCTCGCGGATGCCCGCTGTGGTCTCGGCGGTCAGCGCGGCGGTGGCCAGGGCGCCGGCATGGCTCTGCACGGCCGGCCGCGGGCGGTCCCTGGGGAGGTCGAGCGTCGTGGGGGCGTCGGCCAGCGAGCGGGTCCACCAGGCCAGGTCCTCCCCGGCCCGCCTGCCGTCCCGCGCCGCTCGCCAGGCGGCGTAGTCGGCGAAGGTCACCCCCGGCTCGTCCAGGACCTCGCCGGCGTAGGCGCGGGCCAGGTCGTCGAAGAACGGGCCCTCCGACCAGCCGTCGAAGACGGCGTGGTGGAAGGTCACCGACAGCACGTGGTCGTCCGGGCCCAGCCGGAGCAGCCTGGCCTGCCAGAGCGGGCCGCGGGCCAGGTCGAAGTGCCGGGCGCCGGCCCGGTCCAGCCAGGCGCGGACCCCATCCGGCAGGTCGTCCGGCCCAGTGCCGGGGTGACTGCCGGGGTGACTGCCGGGGTGACTGCCGGGGTGACTGCCCGGCCCGTCCGGCGCGCCGTCCAGTGCCTCGACCGCTATCCGCACAGGTTCGGGCGCGGACACCTCCACGCGGGGCACACCACCGTCGTCGGGCACCCGCCAGCGGAGCACCTCGTGCCGCTCGGCCACCGCGTTCAGCGCCCGCTCCAGCGCCATCACGTCGAGCGGGCCGCGCAGGCGCTCGGCGAGCGCGATGTTGTAGGCGACGTTGCCGGGGAAGAGCTGCTCCAGGAACCACAACCGACGCTGCGCCGCGGTCAGCGCGGGCGGGCTGCCGGAGGGCGGTTCCCCGGCCGCGGGAGGTGCGGCCTCCACCAGCGCCGCCAGCGCGCCGAGGGTGCGCGCGGCGTAGACGTCCTCCACCGCCACCTCACGCCCCAGTGCCCCGCGAAGGCCGCTGACCAGGCGCATGGCGCTGATGGAATGCCCGCCGGAGGCGAAGAAGTCGTCCTCCGGCCCCGGGGCGCGGCCGAGCACTCCGGCCCAGACCTCGGCCACGGCGCGCTCGGTCGGCGATTTCGGCGGCCCACCCGGGACCGGCGCATCAGGCACCAACGCATGCAGCGCCCGGACGTCGACCTTGCCCGACGGGGACATCGGCAGGCTGGGCAGGATCAGCACCTCGGCGGGGACCATCACTTCGGGCAGCCGCTCCGCGCAGTGCTCTCGCAGCAGGTCCGGGCTCACGCCGTCCGCGGTGCAGAAGGCCACGAGCCGGACACCCGCCGGACCCTCGACCGCCTCCACCACGGCGTGCCCGACCTGCGGGTGCCCGCGCAGCACGGTCTCCGCCTCGCCGGCCTCCACCCGCTGCCCGCGGATCTTGACCTGCCGATCGGTCCTGCCCAGGAACATCAGGTTCCCGTCCGGCTGCAGCAGCACGAGGTCGCCGGTCCGGTAGAGCCGTTCGCCGTCGCCGCCGAACGGGTCGGGCACGAAGCGTTCGGCTGTCAGACCGGGTCGCCCCAGATATCCGCGGGCCAGCCCGACCCCGCCGACCAGGAGCTCGCCCGGCACGCCCGCCGGAACCTCACGCAGTTCCTCGTCCACGACGTGTACGCGGTGCCCGTGCTGGACGGTGCCGATCGGCAGCGGCCGGTCCCAGCTTCCGGCGGCCTCGAAGACGGTGATCGCCACCGTTGTCTCGGTCGGACCGTAGTAGTTGAGAAACCGGCGGCCCGCCCAGCGCTCCACCTGCTCAGGGCCGGGGGCCTCGGAACCGGTGGACAGCACCCGCCACTCGGGCAGGTGGGCCGGATCCAGCACCGGCAGCAGGGAGACCGGCAGGTCACCGGAGGTGACGCGGTGCTCCAGGCAGAAACGCTGGAGCCGCACGGGGTCACGCCGGTCGTCCTCGCCGGCCAGCATCAGCGTGGCCCCGGCGGCCAGGTGCACGAACAGGTCGTGCACCGACACGTCGAACCCCAGCGAGGCGAAGGCGAGGCCGCGCGTGTCCTCGTCGACGCCCAGCAGCTCGATGTTCCTGAGCGTGTAGGCGCAGGCGCTGCGATGGCTGACCACCACGCCCCTGGGCGTGCCGGTGGATCCCGAGGTGTGCAGCACATAGGCCGCGTTGCCGGGCAGGGCCGGACACCGTCCGGGCGCGGCGGACGGGCCCTCCACCGGGACGGTTCGCACCCCGTCGAACAACTCCGCGGTGGACTCGTCGACCACGATCAGGCGGAGCCCCGCGTTCCGGATGATCTGCTCCCTGCGCGCGGCGGGGCCGTCGGGATCGAGCGGCACGTACGCGCCTCCGGCCAGGAGCACGCCGAGCACCCCGGTGACCATGCTCGGCCGGCGCCGCAGGCAGACTCCCACCAGTTGCTCCGGTCCCACGTCCGACAGCCGCGCGGCCAGGCCGCCCGCCCGTCCGGCCAGCTCGCCGTACGTGAGCACCTCCTGCCACTGCCGCACGGCGGGCGCCTGCGGGCGGCGCTCGGCCTGGGCCAGCACCAGATCGGGCAGCGTCGTCATCCCGCGCCTCCAGGGAGGGGATCGACCAGGGGATCGACCAGGGGATCGACCAGGGGATCGACCATGTGCATGCGCAGCTCCGTGAAGTAGCGGCGGCCCTCGGCATCGGACAGCCAGGTCTGGTCCGGGCCGGGGAGCATCTCGGAGATCACCAGCCGCACGTCCCGCCCGGCGGTGAGGCGGGCCGAGCGGACCATCGAGCAGAGCAGGTCGGCGAAGACCGGGCTGGTGAGATCGACGTAGAGCGGTTTGATCTCCGTGGACAGCTTGACGAAGACCTGCTCGGGCAGGCCGAGCTCACGCCGCCAGCGGCGCACGGCCAGGTACCGCGCGCGCTCACCGCCGGCGTCGGTCAGTCCCGTCGCGTCCGCGGTGGTCCGCCAGGTACGGCGGGCGACGACCAGCCGGTCGATGGTGATCCTCGGGGTGTGCCGATCGCCTCCGACGAGCTTGAAGCCGTCCACGGCGTGGATCGACACCAGCTGCGAGAAGACCTCCAGCAGCGGCCGGCTCCTCCCGTCCGGCATGGTGGCCACCAGCTCCCCGCCCACCTCGTCGACCAGCACGCCCGTGGCGGGCACCAGCCGGTCGGGGTCGGCGCCGGGAGCGGCCGTCCAGCCCAGCTCGATGTCGGTCGGGTGGTCCAGCCCGTGCGTCACCCGGCCGGTGTAGCGGGGCCACTCCACCGGGTAGAGCGGCCTGACCCGGTCGGTTCCCAGATCCTCGGCCAGCGCGTCGCGCAGCGGGCCGGGATCGGGGTGGGCGAGGGTGAAGACGGCGCAGTCGAAGGTCGCCCAGGCCGCGTGCATCTCGCCCATGACCACCAGGTAGTCGCCGCGATTGACCGCCTCGACGCTGTCGGCGCAGATCTGCAGGTCGGGGCTGTGCAGCCGGCCGTCCGACCAGCCGGGGCCGGCGGCGGCGAACGCGTCGGAGGCGGCCAGTTCCCTGGCGGTGAAGGTCAGCTCGGCGGTGTCCGGGTCGACCCGGTCCAGGCCGAACAGCTCCGACCAGCGGCGGGCGAACTCCTCGGCGATGGCGTCCACGGGTCTGGGGCCGGCGCCGAACAGCATGCCCTGGGCGAGGTACCACAGGTCGGACAGCAGCACCGGGCCGTCCGCGCGCAGTTCCTCGTACAGCTCGCGCAGCGCCTGGCCGTAGGCCGTCGCCAGCTCGGCCGTCAGCCAGCGGGCGGCCTGGAGCATGAGCGCCAGCGGCTCGGCGACGCCGTCGATCAGAGGCTTGCCCACGGTCACGCGCACGTCGCGCGTGGTGTCCTCGTAGACCAGGCCGCGGCCGGCGTAGGTCTGACCCGTCCTGCGGACCGAGTCGGTGCCGGCGACCTCGCTGAACACCGTGCTGAGCGCCTCCATCGCGGCGCGCAGGGCATCCGGGTCGCCGGCGGCGCCCGCCACCCGTCGCTTGGCGGACGCCAGCCGCTCCAGCCCGGCATGGGCCCGCTCGCGCACGGACGGGTCCTCGATGCCGGCCAGCAGCCGCCGGAGGTGCTCCTCGGCGTGCGGGCTCTGCGGCACGTCGCCCTGCCAGGTCAGCAGGCCGCGCCCGGCGAGGAGGTCGAGCTGCAGGTAGGCGTCGGCTTCGGTGCGGATGCCCGCCTGCCCGGCCACCTCGGCGGCCACGTCGACGGCCCGGCGCCTGCCGTCGCATCGCGACAGCAGCAGCGCCTCGGAGGCCGACACCGGGACGGGCGGCTGCGCCGGCCGCCGCACCTGGCGGCCGTCCAGGGTCAGCTGGGGGTGCAGGGCGGGTGGCAGCCAGCGGCGTACCTCGGGATCCTCGGCCAGCTTCGCCGCGTACGCGCGCAGCGCCCAGTCCTCGAAGAACACGCGCCGGTCCGACAGCAGCCGTTCGCCGGGCCGTACCTCCAGAGCCGGGCCACCCTCCGTGCACCGAACCCAGGTCACCGGCCCGAAGAAGCCCACCGTCTCGTTCTTGGCGCTGTAGCGCTGCCAGTACTTGACGGCGACGCGCTCCCGTTCGCGCCGCCTGCTGTCGCGCCGGCCGCCGCGGGCCAGGGCGTCCAGCGCGACCAGGGCGCCCCGGTTCTGCCAGGTGATCGCCTCGCGGAAGAGCGGGTCGGCGGCGATCCGGGTCAGCTCGTCGCCCAGCTCCCGGCCGGTCTCCGCGAGGATATCGCCGAAGTCCTCCGCCGCGAGCTCGCCCGAGAGCAACGCGTCCGCCGCCTGCGCGCAGCCGGGGGTGGACAGGCGTGCCAGGCCGTCGGCCGGGAAGCCGGTGCTGCGCAGCAGCGCCTCGCTCCACACCCACCAGCCGGTGTCGCCGAGCGGCATGCGGTGCTCACTCATACGATCTCCTCGCCCGAGGGCTCGGAGTCCGCATTCGCGGACGCACTGTGCCCCTTGATTCGCTCGCTGCGCTCGCTCATGCGATCTCCTCGCCCGAGGGCTCGGAGTCCGCATTCGCGGACGCGCCGTCGCGCACCCGGTCCAGGATGTGGTCACGCCGCTCGCGCAGGAAGAAGTGGCCGCCCGGCTCGACGCTGAGGGTGAAGCCTGCGGTGGTGTGCCTGGCCCAGCCCCGCATGGCCTCGACGGGGACCGACTTGTCGTCGGCTCCGGCGAAGGCCTCGATCGGCACCTCGATCGGCGGCCCCGGCCGGTAGACGTACTCGTGCAGCCAGGTGAAGTCCGCGCGCAGGATCGGCAGGACGAGCTCGCACAGCTCCGGCTCGGCCGTCAGCTCCTCCGGCAGGCCGCCGAGCTCGGTGAGCCTGCCGAGCAGTTCCTCGTCCGACACCTCCGACAGCTCGGCAAGCGGCTCCACATGGTCCGGCGGCCGGCACCCGCCCAGGTACAACCGCCGCGGCAGCCGCTCGCCCCGCCTGGACAGCTCGCGGACCACCTCGAAGCCCAGCCTGCCGCCCATGGAATGCCCGTAGATCGCGTACGGCCGGTCGGCCCGGGCCGAGACGGCGTCGGCGAGCTCCCCGATGTCGATGCCGAAAGGCTCGGAGAAGCGGCCCTCCCGGCCCGGCAGGACCATGGACAGCACCTCGATCCCGGGTCCCGCCGCGGCGGCCCAGCCCTGGAAGGCCCCGGCCCCGGCGCCCGCCCACGGCAGGCAGAACAGCTGCAGGGGCGCCGCGTGGCGGGGTTGCGGAACGGAGAACCAACGGCCGAGCGAGCCGGTGTCGGGTCCCATGGTCAGACCTCCTGCCGTTGGAACGGGTAGGCGGGCAGCGAGACGACGCGGCCGTCCGCCGGCGGCCAGGCGGGCTCGTCGCCCGCCACCCAGGCCTCGGCCGCCCGCGTCAGGCCCTCCGGAGCCTCCTCCGGCGCGTCGCACGGCAGGCCGCGAAGCCCGGCGACGGCCCCGGGCAGATCCCGGCAGACGATCGCCGCCCGGTGGGCGAAGGCCCGGCGTCCGGCGGTCAGCGTGTGGGCGACGTCGTCCAGGCCGGTCCGGGGAGCCGCCTCCAGGTGGTCGGCCAGCCGCATGCGGGCCTGGCGCAACGCCTCGGGCGTCCGGGCCGAGACGGGCAGGACGCGCCAGCCGGTGGAGGCCGGGCGCGGCGGTCCGTCCGCGACCTGCTCGACGATCACGTGGGCGTTGGTCCCGCCCAGGCCGAAGGAGCTCACCCCGGCACGCCGGGTCTCCGCCTCCCAGGCCACGTTCTTGACCGGCACGTAGAAGGGGCCGAACTCGACGTCCGGGTCCGCGCGCTCGAAGTGGAGGTTGGCCGGGATGACGCCGTGCCGTACCGCCAGCACTGCCTTGATCAGCGCCGCCGCGCCCGCCGCCGCGTCGAGGTTGCCGATGTTGGTCTTGATCGAGCCGAGCGCGACGGCTCCCGGCGGCAGCGGGTCGCCGGAGAAGGCCTGGACCAGGGCGGCGACCTCGATCGCGTCCCCGACCGCGGTGCCGCTGCCGTGCGCCTCGACGAAACCGATCGCGCCGGGCGCCAGGTCGGCGTCCGCCAGCGCCTCGGCCACCACGCTCGCCTGCCCGTCGAGCCCGGGGGCGGCGAACCCGGCCCGGCGGGCGCCGTCGTTGCCCACCGCCCAGCCCCGGAGCACGGCGAGAACCCGATCCCGGCTCTCGACCGCGTCCTGCAGGCGCTTGAGCGCCAGGACCGCCACGCCGCTGCCGTAGGCGCCGCCCCGGCCGGCGGAGTCGAAGGCACGGCAGCGGCCGTCGGGCGAGACGAGGCCGCCGGACGTGTGCAGGAAGCGGGGCTCGGTGACGCTCACCCCGCCCGCGAGCGCCAGGTCGCAGCGGTAGTCGAGCAGGTGCTGGGCGGCCACGCAGACCGCGGTGAGCGAGCTCGAGCAGGCGGTCTGCACGGCCATGGCGGGGCCGGTCAGGCCCAGCCGGTAGGCCACCTGGGCGGCCGCGTAGTCGGGCGCGAAGCCCGGGACCAGCGGCTCGTCCGGGTCGCCGGTGAACTGCCGGTAGAGGAAGTGCCGGTTGACCGAGGCACCGGAGAAGACGCCGACCAGGCCGTCGAAGGCCGCGGGGTCGCAGCCCGCGTCCTCCAGCGCGGCCCAGGACTGCTCGAGGAAGATCCGTTGCTGGGGATCCATGGCGGCGGCCTCGTCCGCTGTCACGCCGAAGAAGTCGGCGTCGAACGCGCTCACGTCGGGCAGGCGGCCGCCCGCTCGCACGTGCGCCGGATCGGCCAGCAGCCGCTCACCCACCCCGAGTGCCCGCAGCTCGGCCTCGGTGTAGTCGTGCACGGCGTCCACGCCGTCGAGCAGGTTGCGCCAGAGCGAGGGCACGTCGGGAGCGCCGGGGAAACGCCCGGCCATGCCGACGACGGCGATCGCGTCCTCCGGGAGAGACATCAGCGGCAGACCACCGCGGCGACGTCCTCGACGGTCGCGACCTCGGTCATCGCCTCCGGCTCGAGCGGCGTGTAGTCCGCCGAGGTGTAGCGGCCCGATCCGTGCACCACCACGTCACGCCAGTCGTCGGCCAGGCCGCGGTCGACGGCGTTGAGCACGCCGGTCAGGGCCATGACCAGGGACCACTCCCGGAGCCGGCGGAAGTCGGCGGGCAGTTCGCAGCCGGTCCCGGCGAGCAGTTCGCGCACCTGCGGATAGCGGGCCACGCATTCGGCCAGCGAGACCACGATGCCGTCGCCGCCCGAGCGCTCGATGATCGCGTTCATCGAGGGCGAGGTGGCGGGCCGGTGGGTGTAGAACGTCGGGTCGAGCACCTCGTCCGGGTCGTAGGTCAGTGCGGGGAAGCGCGGGTCGGCCGACTGCCGGTAGAGGCCGTCCGCCAGGGTGTACTCGGGCAGGCCGGCCCGGTCGAAGGACCCGCTGCGGAGGTTGAGCACCATGTCGGGGGTGCCGAGGTGCTGCACGAGCAGGCTGGCGGGCCGGTGTTCCGGGCTCGAGGAGCCGGACGCCTCCAGCACGTCCCGGCCGCGGTGGTAGCCGAGCAGCCCGAAGGCGCTGGAGACCGCGTGCGCGTGCAGCCGGGGCCCGGTGACCGGGGAGGCCGCGTGCTCGAAGTACGCCCTGGCGGTGTCGGCGACGAGGTAGTTGGCCAGGTCCAGCGAGTACCACAGGTTTTCGCCGTTGGCCCGCAGGTCGCCGGCGTACTTGTCGGCGAAGGCCCGGCCGAGCGCTTTGACCTGCTCCGGCTCGGAGCCGTTGTAGACGAGCATCGGGTTCAGCTCGCGCAGCTCGGGATCGGCGGACAGCCGGCTGGAGCGGAGCTTGGCCAGGCACGAGCCGGGCGCCAGGATCACCGTGCGCAGCTGGTCGGGGCGGACCAGTCCGGTCTCGATCGCGCGCAGCACCGCGTCGCGCAGCGCGACGCCCTTGTTGGCCGAGGTGGGAGAGAAGATCGTGATCGCTTCGCCGTACCGCCTGATGTACTCCACCGCGCGGGCGACGATCATCAGCGAGGCGAAGGTCTTGGTGGTGCCCGTGGCGGGGTTGCCCGTGAGGTCGAGCAGGGTCAGCCGGTGCTCGCCGTACGCGCCGAGCGGTTCCCAGCGGGCGGTGGCCACCGACAGGAAACGTTCCACATCCGCGTCGAGGGCGGGCAGGTGGTAGCCGGGGGAGAAGCCGATGTCCGATCTGACCGGTTCGAGGTCGTCGACGCAGGCCGCGATCGAGGCGGGGAGGCGGTCGTAGTAGTCGATTAGCAGGTTCGCTGCGTGCATCGTCGGGCGCACCTCGTCAGTGGTAGGCGGGGAGGTCTCGGAGCCGGTCTCTGAGCTGGGAGAAGGCTGTGACGGCGGGGTCCAGGTCCGCGGCGGGGAAGCCGTCGGCGAGGTCGGGGGCGACCCGGGCGAGCTCCTCCCGGGCGGCGGGGCCGAAGGTGACGCGCGTGCCCTCCACGACCACCCCGTCCCGTACGGCTGAGCGCTGGTTGAAGGCGACGGCTTCGGCGCGGTCCAGGCCCGGCGGCAGGCGCAGGTCCAGCCGGCCGGCCGTGAGCCGTACCGGATAGCCGCCCGGCAGGCCGAGCGGCCCCGGCAGGGCGGTGTCGAGGTCGCCGCCGGTGAGCAGGCACCCCAGCACCCGGGCGGCGGTCAGGCCGGTGACGTGGTTGAGCTCGGTGCGCTGGGCGGCCCGCTGGGCGGCGAGGAGCGTGCCGACGTCGGCGAGCGGGCGGCCCCGGTGCCAGACCCGCGCCTCGTCCTCGGGGGAGGCGGGCGCATGCAGGTGGACGTGGTGGGCGAGCACCTGCAGCTCCCGCTGGTCGGCCAGACCGAGGGCGGTCTGGAGGCTCGCGGCCAGCAGGCCGGCGTTGCCGATCCCGCACAGCACCGGGACGCCGCACGCGGCCAGCACGGGGTTGACCGCGTCGGGGAAGCAGGCGTTGACGAACCAGGACGCGGGGGCGGCATCGGCGAGCGCCGTGCCCGCGCGGAGGGCGGCCTCGGCCTGGAACGGCAGCGTGAGCCCGAAGCCGCCGCGCCGGAGCAGGGAGGTCCAGGCCGAGGGGGAGCCGAGCGACTCCCAGGGGGATTGGCTGGAGGCGGCCAGCAGCACGCCCGCCGGAGCGGCGGTCGCCAGGGCCTCGGGCAGAGGGCCCGTCACCGGGCGGAAGGTCGCGCCGGAGCCGGCGAGTGCGGCTCTGACCATACTGATGTGGCATACCTCGGCGGTCCGAGCCGGGTCGCGCCCGATCACGGTGACCTGAGCCGGCGGGCCGGTCACGGCCAGGGCATAGCAGACGGCTCTGGCCAGGCCACCGGTGCCGATGACTGCCAGCCCGGTCATGGGCCCTCCTCTGTCGGTCCCATGACCGCGTCCCCCGCGTTGGGATCCCCTATAACCAGGTCAGTGCGCCTGTCGATGACCTCGGTGATTCCCGTCATGCCGCTCTGGCCGGCAACGGAAGGTGACTGTGCACCGCCATGCTGGACGACGCCTCTCTCCACGCTGGTAAGCACGGAATTAAGGATGAACCCACAAAACTTGTATGGATTACCCGTTATGGCCCGTATCGTGGTGACGATTTTGGGCCCGGCCCATATTCCACAGTTCACCCATGTGCTGTCAATCCTCCACCTTCCGGTCACGAGTACTGTCAGTGATCATGGGGTGCGGTTCTCCCGACAAGTGTTGACTTGCCGGGTTCCGGTCGACTTCAATCGGCGGCACTTCGTCGAGGACGACTACTGGCGCTGTCAGGGCCGGATAAAGTGTCCTACCGCCCCTTCGTGGGCCGTAATTTGTCGTGTTTTGGGCTCTGAGTCCCACATTGTTCTTTGGCGTGTCCGGCGACCCCGCGACGCGGCGAATAAGGAGTAGGCGTGTCCATGCCCAATGGCGACTACAAGGTAGTGATCAACCACGAAGAGCAATACTCGATCTGGGCGTCGGACCGCCCCACGCCGGCCGGCTGGCGGGATGAAGGATTTTCGGGCGACCGTAACAGTTGCCTCGAGTATGTCGACAAGGTGTGGACGGACATGAGGCCCCGCAGCCTGCGTGAGGCCATGCAGGAGTCCGAACGGGCGTGAGTACGCCCGTGGGTCGGGCGCCCGGTTTCGTGCTTCCTGTCCTCTTTCGCGCAGGAGCGGCTCTGGTCTGCGGACCAGCTGGAACCCGGCCGCGCCGTCCGCAACATCCCGTTCGGCGCCGGCGTGCCGGCCGGTGCCGAGCCTGACGCCGTGACCGCCGCCCCGGCCAGGGTCGTCGCCCGCCACGAGGTGCTGCGAACCGCGCTGGAGAACCGCGACGGCGTGCCGGCCCGGATCGTGCCGCCCGAGGTCCCGCCCGAGGTCCCGGTCACCGATCTGCGCGGGCTCCTCGCCGATGAGCAGCAGGCGCGGCCCGCCCGGGCGCGCGACGCCGACATCTGCCGCAGCGCGGCGCCGTCCTCTTCCGACGGGGAGCTTCCTCTTCAGGCGACGTTCGGGGACGGGAGCGCGCCGCGTGCGACGGCCGGCCGCGGCAGGCCGGTCCGACCCGTCACGGCATCCGGGCCACCACGCCGATGATGCCGGGGCGGGAGAGGTCGGCGGCGGCGTCCTCCTCGAACTCCGGGCGCCATGACTGGACCGGGACGATGCCCGGGTCGAGCACCTCCAGGCCCTCGGTGTAGGCGGCCAGGTGGGCGGGCGGCCGGGTGACGATCGACCCGGCGGAGGTGGCGCGGTAGACGCCCGTCGCCTTGGCGTGGGCCTCCTCCGGCATGTCTCCGGCGTGGATGTGGGAGATCACCAGGTGGCTGCCGGGGACCATGACGTCGCGGACCGCCGCGACGATGCCGGCGGCGGCGTCGTCGTCCGGGACGAAGTGGAGCATGGCCAGCAGGAGGACGGCGACCGGCTGGTCGAAGTCGATGTTCGCGCGGATGGCGGGGTGGTCGAGCAGGGCCTTGGGCTCGCGCATGTCGGCCTGGACGACGACGGTGTGGGGGTTGTCCTCCAGCAGGGCCCTGCCGTGCGCCAGGACGATGGGGTCGTTGTCGACGTAGACGACCCGGGCGTCGGGGATGACGCGGTGGGCGACCTGGTGGACGTTCTCCTGGGTGGGCAGGCCGGAGCCGATGTCGAGGAACTGGCGCACGCCGCGGCCGGCGATCTCGGTCACCGCCCGGGACAGGAACGCGCGGTTGGCCCTGGCGTTGGCCCGGGCGTCCGGGACCGCTTTGATGATCTCCTCGGCGGCCTGGCGGTCGGAGGCGAAGTTGTCCTTGCCGCCCAGGTAGTAGTCGTACATCCGGGCCACGCTCGGGACCGTCGGATCGATCCCCGCCGGTGTCTGCTCGCCGTCCATGACGCTCTCCTCGGACCCTCGCTGATCATCTGCTGGCGATGCTAGATGACGATGGGAGCCGATTTTTGATCTTTGTTCATGTTTTTCCCGGAAAGTGCGACCAGCGGGCGCGTCCCGTCGGCCCGGAGGCCGAGCGCCGCCCGCCGGCCCCTACGGGTTGCGGCCCTGCTCTCCCGCCGCCCGCCGGCTGCGGTAGGAGCGCATCGCGACCTGCGCCCCGCAGGGTCGCGGACTGCAGTACGTCGCGGACGAGTTGCGGGTGCGGTCGTAGAACCCGAGGTGGCAGGGCGGGTTGCGGCAGGCCTTCAGCCGCGTCCACGTGCCCTGCCGGGCGAGATCGGCCACGGCCGCGAGCAGGCTGCCGAAGGCGCCGGGCACACCCGCGTGGGCGGGGAGGAGCCGGACGTCCCGAGAGGTGACGACGGGCGACAGGGGGTACAGCACCCCGCTGCGCCGCAGGTACGCCTCGGCCGCCTCCAGCGCCGTGCCGTCGTCCGGCTCGCCGGCGTGCGCGAGCAGGACGGTGACCAGGGCCTCCCTCAGCTCGCGGGCGGTCGTGGCGTCCCCCTCGGTGACGAGGATCCCCTCGGCGACCAGTCCGGTGGTGCGCAGCCAGAGCGCCGCCGACGAGGCGTCGGCCAGCCGCTCCTCGCGACCGGCGATCGGCCGGGTGTTGACGAAGTCGAGCACGAGGTCCGCGGCTTCGTGCGGGCTGAGAGGACTGTGCTGCCCCTGATCGGTGACCACGTCCACCATCATAGGTAAGCATGGAGCAAATGCCTTGAGCAAATAACTAATGCTAGGTGCTCGGCTTGCTAGTTATGTGCAAACTGACTACGGTCATAACCATGTCGATCAAAGCAGAGTCCATGACCACCGGCCGTTCCTGGTTCGTCACCGGCGGCTCCTCCGGAATCGGCCGCGAGCTGACGCTCGCGGCCCTCGACCGCGGTGACCGCGTCGCCGCGGTGGCGCGCAACGTCGCCGACCTCGCGGGCCTCGCCGGGCGCTTCCCCGGACGCCTCCTCGTCCTGGGGCTCGACATCCGCGACGAGGCCGCGGTGCGCGGCGGCGTCGACCGGGCCGTCGCCGAGTTCGGCCGCCTCGACGTGGTGGCGAACAACGCGGGATACGGCCTCTTCGGAGCCGTCGAGGAGGCGAGCGACGCGCAGGCCAGGGCGGTCTTCGACACGAACGTCTTCGGTCTCCTCAACGTGCTGCGCGCCACGTTGCCGGTGCTGCGGGCGCAGCGCTCCGGGCACGTCCTGCAGGGTTCGTCGGTGTACGGGCAGACGGCCCACCCGGGAGTGGGCCTGCTGGCCGCCACCAAGTACGCGGTGGAGGGGCTGTCGGACGCCCTGGCCGCCGAGCTGGCACCGCTCGGTGTCAAGGTGACGCTGATCGAGCCCGGCTACACGGCCACCGCGTTCCTGTCCAACCTCGCCTTCGCCGAGCCGGTGCCCGACTACGACCCGACGGTGCGGGCCGTGCAGCGGTCCCTCGGCGAGCTGCCGGCGGAGGCGTTCGCCGACCCGGCCCGGGTGGCGCGGGCCATGCTGGCCGCCGTGGACGCCGAGCACCCTCCGCTCCGTCTGGCGCTGGGCGGGCAGGCCGAGGGCGACATGAGGGCCTCCCTCGCCGCACGACTGCGTGACCTGGACGAATGGGCGGACGTGACCCGGGGGGTCGACCGCGCGCCCGTGCCCTCCTGATCCCGCCCGGGCCGGTGGGGAGCGGGCGGCGGCCGGGCCTCCGCCCGCCACCCGGCGGCCCGGCGCGACCGGTACCGAGCAAGCGCTTGCCTAAGTGGATGGGCCGCGTTAGCGTGGCGGACGGCGGCCCGGCGGAGGGCGGCCCACAGGCGTCACCCGCCGGGGCGGATCGCGCCCCGTCCCGGCGGGTGACACGAACCTCCCGGGAGGCTCGATGCGGGGCAGGGCGGCCGTCGCCGGCATCGGGATGACGGCCCTGACGCGGGAGTCCGGCAGGACCGAGCTGGAACTCGCGGTCGAGGCGTCCCGGGCGGCCTGCGCCGACGCGGGCGTCGAGCCCGGCGAGGTCGACGCGGTGCTCAGCTACCACCTCAACGACTCGGCCCCGGTGGTCCAGGTCGCCGCGGCCCTGCGGATCGAGCGGCTGGGCTGGCACAACGACATCACCGGCGGCGGCACCCAGGCGGCCTCCATCCTGGGCGAGGCGGCCATGCTGGTCGCCGCGGGCCTGGCCCGGACGGTCCTGGTCTACCGCGCGTTGAACGGCCGTTCCGGCACGCGCATGAACACCGTCTCCACCGGCCCGCAGGAGCGCTTCACCCGCCCGTACGGCATGGCCGGCCCGATCCCGATGTTCGCCCTGGCCGCCCAGCGCTACCTGCACGAGACCGGCCTGACCGGGGAGCACCTGCACGCGGTCGTGGCCCAGTCCCGCGAGAACGCCGCGGCCAACCCCCGTGCCCTGCGCCGGGACCCGCTCTCCCTTGAGGACTACCTGGCCAGGCCGTACGTCTGCTCACCGCTGCGGACCGTCGACTGCTGCCAGGAGACCGACGGCGCGTGCGCGCTGGTGGTCCGCGACGTACGGCTGGCGCCGGCGGCGCCCCGCATCCACACCGTGGTCCGGGGCGGCGGTCCCGGTTGCTCCTCCATGGACCGGTCGCCGGACGTCACGCAGACCTTCTCCGCCCACCTCGCGCCCCTGCTCTGGGAACGGTCGGGCATGAAGCCCGGTGACGTGGACGTGGCGCTGCTCTACGACGCCTACTCCTGGCTGGTTCCCCGCCAGCTGGAGGACTTCGGCCTGGCGGCGCGCGCCGAGCTCGGGGAGTTCCTGCTCCACCGGCGCCACGCCGCGGTCAACCCGCACGGCGGCCTGCTCTCGGAGGGCTACGTGCACGGGCTCAACAACGTGGCGCAGGCCGTACGGGAGCTCCGGCGGGGCCGCGGGACGGCGCTGGTGACCGGGTTCGGCGGCAGCTACGGCAGCGCCGCGCTCCTCGTGCGGGAGGGCTGACTTCCGGCGACGGTCCCGTGTCGCCCTTGACGCGGCCCGCAGGCAAGAATAATTTTCATCCATCCCCCAGCGGGTGAAAGGAACGCCTGTGGCCGCCGGCGCGCTCGGACGCATCCAGACCGAGACGCCTGCCCTGCCCGAGGCGCTGCGCCGGGTGGGGGAGGCGATCCTGGCCGATCCCGCAGGGGCGGCCAGGTCCACGATCATCGCGCTCGCCGAGGTCAGCGGGAGCTCACCCGCCACCGTCACCCGCTTCTGCCGGATCTTCGGCTTCGGCGGATACGCCGAGCTGCGGGTCGCGCTCGCCACCGAGACCGGCCGGGCCGCGCAGGCCCACTGGGACGCCGGGGTGGGCCACGAGATCGGCCCGACCGACCCGCTCGACGCGGCGATCGGCGTGATGGCCGCCGCCGACTCCCGGCTCATCCAGGACACCGCCGCGCAGCTCGACCCGGAGACCGTCGCCGCGATCGCCGACGCGATCGTCGCGGCACGGCGGGTCCTGATCTTCGGCGTCTCCACCAGCGGCGCGGTCGCAGGCATGCTGGGCGGACGGCTGCGCCGTATCCGCGTGCCCTGCTGGAGCCATGCCGACGCGCACGAGGCGCTGGCCGACGCGGCTCTGCTGGCCGAGGGCGACGTGGCGATCGGCATCTCCCACCAGGGACGCACCCGGGAGGTCCTGGAGTCCCTCGCCGAGGCCGGCGACCGGGGCGCGCTGACCGTGGCCGTCACCTCCTTCGCCCGCTCCCCGCTGGCCGAGCTCGCCGACCGGGTGCTGACCACCGCGAGCCGGGAGACCACCTTCAGGCTGGGCGGCCTGGCCGCCGTGCACTCCCAGCTCTTCGTGCTGGACGCGGTCTACGTCGCGGTCGCGCAGCGCACCTACGAGCGGACCAACGAGTCGTTCGAGCGGACGATCCGGGCGCTGGAGAGCCACCGGGTGGAGAGGAGCTGATCGCTTGGACACCGGTGCGGCCGACTACGTCCACGAGGTGCGGGTCCTGATCGACGAGATCGCCCGGACGCGGGACGAGGCTGTCGGGAGGGCCGCCGCGCTGATGACCGCCTCGCTGCGCGCCGGCGGGGTGATCCAGGCCTTCGGCTCCGGCCACTCCGAGGCCGTCGCGATGGAGATCGCCGGGCGCGCGGGCGGTCTGGTGCCCAGCAACCGGCTCGCCCTGCGCGATGTCGTCCTGTACGGCGGGGCGCCGGTGAACGTGCTGACCGGTCCTCCCGGCGAGCTGGAGCGCGATCCGTCGATCGCGCGGAGGATCTACGACCTGGCCCCCGTCGAGCCGGGGGACGTGTTCGTGCTGATCTCCAGCTCCGGCGTGAACGGTTCGGTGGTGGAACTGGCCTCCATCGTCAAGGAGCGCGGCCACGGCCTGGTCGCCCTGACCTCGGTCCAGCACAGCACCGCGATGGCCTCCCGCCATCCCTCGGGGCGCAAACTCCTCGACTTCGCCGACGTGGTGCTCGACAACGGCGCCCCGTACGGCGACGCGGTCCTGCCGCTCCCGGACGGCGGCGCGTTCGGCGCGGTCTCCACGATCACCTCGGCGCTGCTGGCCCAGATGGTCGTGGCCGAGACGGTGCGCGGACTGATCGAGGCGGGTGAGGACCCGCCGGTCTACCGCTCCGCCAACGTGACCGGCGGAGACGAGCACAACCGGGCTCTGGAGAGCCGCTATGCCGGAAGGATCCGGCGAGGTGCCTAGTCGTCGTGCCCAGTTACCCAGGAGGAAGCATGACTCCGTTGTCCAGACGAGAGCTCCTGCGAAGTGCGGTCCTCGCCGGGATCGCCCTGCCCGCGCTGTCGGCCTGCGCCACCCCGGCAGGCGACGGCGCCGTCTCCCCGGCGCCCGCCGCCGGGGCGACCAGCGCCGCCAACCCGCTCGGCCTCGCCGAGGACCGGCCCCTGGAGATCTGGATCTTCGACGGCGGCTTCGGCGACGCCTACGCCAAGGAGATCCACGAACCGATGCTCAAGGCGAAGTACCCCAAGCTGGAGATCAGGCACAACGCGACCCAGGAGATCGCCAAGACCCTCCAGCCGCGCTTCGCCGGGGGCGACCCGCCGGAGTTCGTCAACAACTCCGGCGCCAACGCGATGGACTTCGGGGCCCTGGTCCAGGACGGCCAGCTCACCGACCTCACCCCGCTGTACGCCGCGCCGAGCTGGGACGACCCCGCCGTCCCGGTGCGCGACACGATCGACTCCGCCGCCATCGAGCTGGGCAGCTACGACGGCACGCCGTACGTCCTGAACTACGTCAACACGGTCTGGGGAATCTGGTACTCGCAGAAGCTCTTCGACGCGGAAGGCTGGCAGGTGCCCACGACGTGGGAGGAGTTCACGGCGCTCTGCGAGACGATCAAGAAGTCGGGCAGGGCCGCGCCCTTCACCTACGCGGGCAGGCACCCCTACTACATCTACGAGGCCATCCTGACCCTGGCGGCCAAGGTCGGCGGCAAGGACGTGCTGAAGAACATCGACAACCTCCAGGACGGCGCCTGGACGGCCGAGCCGGTCAAGCAGGCGGCGACCGCCTTCGCCGAGCTCGGCGCCAAGTACCTCCTGCAGGGCACCGCCGGACTGGACCACGTCCAGACCCAGACCGCGCAGAACAAGGGGCAGGTCGCGATGCTGCCCTGCGGCTCCTGGCTGGAGAACGAGCAGAAGGACACCACCCCGGCCGACTTCGGATACGCGATGTTCCCGCTCCCGGACCTCACCGCCTCCGACGCCATGCCGTACGGCACGCTGCACGTCCAGCCGGGCGAGGAGTACGTCGTGCCGGCCCGGTCGGCCAATCCCCGCGCGGGCCTGGAGTACATGCGGGCGATGCTCTCCAGGCAGGGCGCGGGGGACTTCATGGAGCTGGTCTCCACGCTCACCGTCGTCAAGGACGCCGGCAGGGGCCGCACGCTCAAGCCGGGCCTGGCGAGCGCCTCCCGGGCCCGGGAGGCGGCGGGGGACAACACGGTCTGGTTCCTGTTCCGCAAGTGGTACGCCGAGCTGCACGACGAGGTGGCCGCCGCCTCGGGCCAGCTCATGAACGGGAAGCTGACCGTGGACGAGTGGGCCGAGCGCGCCCAGCGGAAGGCCGACGCGATCAAGGACGACTCGTCGGTCAAGAAGTTCACCAGGTGACAGGCCCGTGAGGCGCGGGAGCGGGTGCGACGGGGGGAGCGGAGTGGTCGGCGAGGGACGAGCGGGCCGCGCAGCGAGTGAGGAGCGGTGAGCGACCCATGAGGCGCGGGAGCGGGTGCGACGGGGGGAGCGGAGTGGTCGGCGAGGGACGAGCGGGCCGCGCAGCGAGTGAGGAGCGGTGAGCGACCCATGAGGCACGGCAGGACGCGGTTCGTCGCGGGCTTCCTCGCGGTCCCGGTGGCGCTCTACGTGATCTACGTGATCGCCCCCTACGCGCAGGCGTTCCACATCGCCTTCACCGACTGGCGCGGGGTGAACGCCGACCCGCGATTCGTCGGGACCGAGAACTTCGAGAGGCTGCTGGCCGACGACGTCTTCTGGAGGGCGGTCGGCCACAACCTCCTCCTGCTGGTCCTGCTGCCGCTGCTCACCATCGTGATCGCGTTGTTCTTCGCCTTCCTGCTCAACGCGGGCGGGACGGGGGGCGCCGGGGGCGTCCGGGGGTCGCGGTTCTACCGGGTGGTGTTCTTCTTCCCCCAGGTCCTCGCGGTCGCCGTGGTCGCGGTGCTGTTCCAGCAGGTTTTCCGTCCGGACCGGAGCGGCATGCTCAACGCGCCGCTGATCGCGATGGGGCTGGAGCCGGTCGGCTTCCTGTCCGACACCGACGTCGCCCTCTGGTCGATCCTCGGCGTGCTGGTCTGGCAGGCGGTCGGGTTCTACGTGGTGCTCTTCTCGGCGGGCATCGCCTCCATCCCGCGTGAGCTGTTCGAGGCGGCGGCGATCGACGGGGCCTCGGGGCCGCCGATGTTCTTCCGGGTCACGCTCCCGCTGCTCTGGGACACCGTCCAGGTCGGCTGGATCTACCTCGGCATCCTCGCACTGGACGTCTTCGCGATCGTCTGGGTCATGACGGCCGAGCAGGGTGGTCCCGACCACTCCACGACCGTGATGGCGGCGGAGATCTACCGCAATGCCTTCGAGTACTTCAAGTTCGGCTACGCCTGCGCGATGGGCGTGGTGCTGTTCTTCTTCACCATCGGGTTCGCGGCGCTGGCCCTGCGCCTGTCGCGGCGTGAGCGGATCGAGTTCTGATGGCCGGAGCAGTGATCGTCCGGGGCCGGGCCCACGCCCGCGAGGAGCGCAGGAGGCGGCTCGGGCCGCTCTCGGCGTTGACCCACGTCGCGCTGCTGGTCTGGGCGGTGCTGGTGATCGTCCCGATCGTGTGGACCTTCCTGGCCTCGGTGAAGAGCGAGGACGAGATCTTCGGCGACGCCTGGTCGCTTCCGGCCTTCCCGCGGTTCGACAACTGGGCCCGCGCCTGGGAGCAGGCGCACGTCGGGCAGTACATGGTCAACAGCGTCGTCGTGGTGGCGTTCAGCACGTTCGGCACGATGCTGTTCGGCTCGATGGCCGCCTACGTGCTCGCCCGCTACCGGTTCCGCGGCAACCGGGCGATCTACCTGCTGTTCGTCTCGGGCCTGGCCTTCCCGGTCTACCTGGCGCTCACCCCGCTGTTCTTCGTGGTGCAGAACATGGGCCGGGTCCCGGTGGTCGGCCCGTTCATCGGCCTGAACACCCACGGCGGGCTGGTCCTGGTCTACATCGCCTACTCGCTGCCGTTCACCGTGTTCTTCCTGGCGGCGTTCTTCCGCACGCTGCCCGGGGCGGTGGCCGAGGCCGCCTTCGTGGACGGGGCCTCGCACACCCGGGTGTTCTTCCAGGTCATGCTCCCGATGGCCAGGCCGGGCATCGTCAGCGTGACCGTCTTCAACATCCTGGGCCAGTGGAACCAGTACCAGCTCCCGCTGGTGCTGCTCACCTCGGCCAAGGACAAGTGGGTGCTCACCCAGGGCATCGCCGACATCTCCACGGCCGCCGGGTACGACGCCGACTGGTCGGCGCTGTTCGCCGCGCTGAGCATGGCGATCCTGCCGATGCTGATCGTCTACACGCTCTTCCAGAGCCAGATCCAGAAGGGCCTCACCGCCGGTGCGCTGAAGTAGCGGCGGAGGAGCGCCTTAGGGGCTTAATCCACCCTTAAGGCGGTGCTATCCGGCGATTAAGGCGGAACTGATTGACTGGCGCGGTGCGATAGCGGTTAAGTTTGTTAGGAAGGTTTCCTAACGAACCGGGCAGACACGCCCGGGGACGATCCTCCGTCACCCTCACTGGAGAGACACGTGCCCATCTCGTCAGCGCCTCGCCCCGGCCGCCGCGCCGTGCTCCGCCTCGCCCCCGCCCTGGCCGCCGTCCCGGCCCTGATCGCGTTCGCGCCCTCCGGACACGCGGCTCCGCAGCCCGCGGCGTCCGCGATGTCCGTGACGTCCTCTGCGTCCCCTGTGTCCTCTGTGTCCTCCGCCCGGGTCGACCTCACCGACCCGCGCAAGAAGGACGTCGCCATGCGGCTCGTCTCCAGCGCGGAGAACTCCTCGCTCGACTGGCGGGCGCAGTTCGGCTACATCGAGGACATCGGCGACGGCCGCGGCTACACCGCCGGGATCATCGGCTTCTGCTCGGGCACCGGCGACATGCTGGACCTGGTCGAGCTCTACGCGCAGCGCAAACCCGGCAATGTGCTCGCGAAGTACCTGCCGGCCCTGCGCAGGGTGAACGGCACCGACTCCCACGCGGGCCTCGGCTCGAAGTTCGTCAGGGACTGGAAGGCCGCCGCCGGGGACGGGGCGTTCCAGCGGGCGCAGGAGGACGAGCGCGACCGGGTCTACTTCAACCCGGCGGTCACCCAGGCCAAGAAGGACGGCCTGCGGGCCCTGGGCCAGTTCGCCTACTACGACGCCATCGTCATGCACGGCGGCGGGAGCGACCCGGAGAGCTTCTGGTCGATCCGGAAGAACGCTCTGAAGAAGGCGAAGCCCCCGGCTCAGGGCGGTGACGAGACCAGGTACCTGCACGCGTTCCTGGACGCCCGCAAGAAGGCCATGCAGGCCGAGGCGGCCCACGAGGACACCAGCCGGGTGGACACCGCCCAGCGGGTCTTCCTCAACAAGGGCAACCTGGACCTGGACACCCCGCTCTCCTGGAAGGTCTACGGCGACCCGTACACGATCAGGTAGCCCGGAGGGGCGCAGCGGTCCGGGCGGTGGCGTCCCGCCCGGACCCTCGGGCGTCGCTCCGCCGTGACGGCGAAGATGGCGAGACGCGGGCGGGCGTCTACCGGCCCGGGAGGTTCTTCAGGGCCTCGCGGCGGCTCAGGCCGCTGATCCCCTTGTGCGCGACGTAGCGCAGGACCTCGCGGGGATTGGTCTTGGCGTACTCGCGCAGGGCCCAGCCGATCGCCTTGCGGGCGAAGAAATCGGTGTCGGACAGGCTGGGCTCGATGCAGGCGTAGAGCAGGCCGGTGTCGGTGGCGGCCTTGAACTTGTTCTGGCAGATGATCGAGGTGCGGCGCTTCCACAGGTCGTCGCTGTGCGCCCATTCGAGCATGAGGGGGCGCATGGTGTCGGGGAACGCCTTCAGCAGGGGTCCGACCCGCTGGATGGCGACCTCGTCGACGAGGTCCCACCACGCTCCGGAGACGACCATCTCCTCGTAGATCGGGAGGGTGTAGAGCGTCTGGCCCCAGTGACGGGGGAACCCGGTGAGGGTGATCGCCGCGTAGCGCTCCTCGCGGTACTCCGCCTCGCGCCAGAGGGCGAGCACGGCCCTGCGCCACTCGGGAGCGCTGTCGATCGGATACTCGGCGAAGACCTTCCTCAGCACCGCGCGGCGCGGTGTGGCCTGCACGCCCAGGAACGGCATGGCCGACTTCATGTAGGCCTGCATGGCAGAAGCCTTGGCGGGGTCGGCCACCTCCGCGAGCGCCAGCCGTACGGCCTTCTGCAGCGTCTCCGGGGTCACTCGCCGCTCCTCGTTCGCCGTGCGTGCGGTGCGTTCAACGCCGGCCGCCGCGCTCACCGGGTGGGGGGTCGATCGTGGCCTCGGGCTGGCGGAGGCCGCGACGGGGTCAGGCCTGCTGGCTCGTCCGCTCTCCGGTGGCCAGGCCGTCGAAGAGGACGGTGACGTAGTGGTCGGCGAGGCCGGCGGTGTTGAGCCGGCCGCCCGGGCGGAACCAGCGGACGGCGACCCAGATGGTGTCGCGGATCATCCGGTAGGTGAGCTTGGGGTCCACGTCGGCGCGGAACTGCCCGGCGGCCTGGCCGCGCTTGATCTGCTCCACCCACATGCGCTCGACCTCGTCCTCGGCCTTGACGAGGTAGTCGAAGCGGTCACCGGGCAGGGATCGCAGGTAGTTCCAGTCGTTCTGCATGACCGTGATCGCCGCGCGGTGCGGCTCCAGGGTGCTGAAGCCGATCCGCACCATCTCTGACAGGATCGTGCGGGGGTCTCCGTCCTGCTCCAGGGCGGCCCGGTAGCGGCCGACGAGGTCGTCGAGGAAGGTGGTGAGCACCTCGTCGACGATCGTCTCCTTGGAGTCGAAGTGGTGGTAGAGGCTCCCGGACAGGATGCCCGCCTCCTCCGCGATCTCGCGGACGGTGGTCGCCTGGAACCCCTTGCGGGCGAAGAGCTCGGCGGCGAGTTTGACGAGGTGGTCGCGGCGCTCGGAGGCCGAGCCGGACGCGGTCGCGCGCTTCGTCGTGCCCTGGCGCTTGACCGGGGTGGTGGCGGCGCCGCCGGAGTTCTTTCGCGTGTTCACCTTCCCATTATGAGCCCTTGCGCAATCGCTTGTTCACGGGAACGCGCCAGCTCACCCCTCCCCTCGCCATTGATCAAGCGCTTGTTCCCTGATCGCGGCCCAGGGCCGCGGTGGGAGTGCAGGCGGATTGATATGACGATCACCGGAATACTCTGACAAATCATCAGCATGGCCGCATGCCGTACGACACGATCGTGTCATGACGAATCTCGGCTACCCCTTCACGCTGGGCGTCGCGTCGGGGGAGCCGCTCCCCGACAGCGTGATCATCTGGACCCGGCTCGCCCCGGAGCCGCTGGGCCGGGACCCCCGAAGGCCGGGCGGGATGCCGGGCCTGGTCGTGCCGGTCCGCTGGCAGGTCGCCGAGGACGAGGGCTTCCGCCGGATCGTGCGGCAGGGCACCGCCCAGGCCGACCGGCGCTGGGCGCACAGCGTGCACGTCAAGGTCGACGGGCTGAGGCCGGGCGGCGACTACTTCTACCGCTTCTCGGTGGGCGCGCCGTTCGCCGCCACGACGAGCCCGGCCGGCCGGACCAGGACCGCCCCGGCCGCCGGCGCCGCGACGCCGGTGCGGTTCGCCTTCGTCTCCTGCCAGCGCTACGAGCACGGCCACTTCACCGCGCTGCGGCACCTGGCCGACGAGCGGCCGGACGTGGTCCTCCAGCTCGGCGACTACATCTACGAGTACGGCAGGCCCGCCGATCCCGGTCCGGGCCGTTACGTCCGCCGGCTGGAGGCGCCCGAGGAGGCGTGCCAGACCCTGCAGCAGTACCGCAACCGCTACGCCCGCTACCGGACCGACCCGGATCTGCAGGCCGCGCACCGGGCCGCGCCCTGGATCGCCACCTGGGACGACCACGAGGTCCGCGACAACTACCGGGGCGCGCTGCCCGGCGACGGCTCCGACCCGGCCGTGTTCAGGCGCCGCAGGGCCGCCGCCTACCAGGCCTACTACGAGCACCTGCCGCTGCGGGTGCGGCCCTCGGCGTCCGGGTTGCAGATGCACCGGTGGCGGCCGTACGGCCGGGCCGCGGACTTCCTGGTCCTGGACGTCCGCCAGTACAGGACCGCGGCCACCATGCTCGGCACCGCGCAGGAGGAGTGGCTGCTGGCCCGGCTGGCCGGGTCGGCGGCACGGTGGAAGGTGCTGGTGCAGCCGCTGTTCTTCTCCCGCAGGTTCGTCCCGGGCCCGCCGCCCAACCTGCGCGCGGACGCGTGGGACGGCTACCCGGAGTTCCGCCGGCGCGTCACGGGCGCGGGCGTCCGGGGCCTGGTCGTGATCGCCGGTGACGTGCACAACGCCTGGGCCGGGGAACTGCGGGCCGACTTCGCCGATCCGGCTTCGGCCCCGGCGGGGGTGGAGCTCGTCGGCTCGTCGGTGACCAGCATGCCTCCTGCCACCGACTCCGCCGCGGTCCTCGCGGCCAACCCGCACCTGAGGTTCTTCGACGGCCGCCGCGGCTACGTGGTCTGCACGGCGGGGGTGGAAGGCTTCCACGCCGCCTACCGCGCCGTCGACTTCGTCGACAGGCCGGGCTCCCCGGTGCGGACGGCTGCGGGCTTCGGCGTCCGGGACGACCGCCTCGTCCCCGACGCCGTCTGAACCGGCCCGCTTCCCGGACCGTTCCGTCCCAGACGTCACTCAAGCGTGACCTGGGGCCGGAAGACCCGTGGTCAGCCCTATAGCAATTAGGAAACTTTCCTATTAGATTTGCGCCCAAGCCGGACGAGAGCGCTTTCTCGCGGCCCATGAGACGACGGGTTGTCCGCACGCGTCCGGCAGGCCATGCCGCCGGTCCGCCAGGCGAGGAGGATGCATGAAGCGCGGCCCTGAGCTGCTCCGGCTGGCCGACACGGTTCTTCTCCCCGGCTTCGAAGGACGGACACCGCCCGACTGGCTCCGGCGGCGGCTGGGGGAGGGGCTGCCCGGAGTGGTGCTCTTCTCCCGCAACATCGCCTCCCCCTCCCAGATGGCCGAGCTCACGGCGGCGCTGCGCGCGGAGAACCCGCACGTCCTGGTGGGCATCGACGAGGAGTCCGGAGAGGTCACCCGCCTGGAGGCCGCCACCGGGAGCACCCGGCCGGGGAACTACGCGCTCGGCGTCGTGGACGACGCCGAGCTCACCGAGAGGATCGCCAGAGACCTCGGCCACGACCTCGCCAGGGCGGGCGTCAACGTCGACTTCGCGCCCTCGGCGGACGTGAACTCCAACCCCGACAACCCGGTCATCGGCCTGCGCTCCTTCGGCGCCGACCCCGAGCTCGTCGCCCGGCACACCGTCGCCTGGGTCAGAGGGCTGCAGTCCGCGGGCGTGGCCGCCTGCGCCAAGCACTTCCCGGGCCACGGCGACACCGCCGTCGACTCGCACCACGGTCTCCCGCTGGTGACCGCCACCGCCGAGGAGCTCCACGAGGTGGCGCTGCGCCCCTTCGGCGCGGCGATCGAGGCGGGCGTGCGCCTGGTCATGACCGGCCACCTGCTGGTCTCCGCCCACGACGGGGAACTGCCCGCCACGCTCAGCAGCCGGATCCTGCACGACCTGCTCAGAGTGGAGATGGGCTTCGAGGGCGTCATCGTCACCGACGGCATCGAGATGGCGGCCGTCTCCGGGCCCTACGGCATCGGCGGCGCCTCGGCCCGGGCCATCGCCGGGGGCGCCGACGCCGTCTGCGTGGGCGGGGAGAACGCCGACGAGCGGACCGCGATCCTGGTCCGCGACGCCATCGTGGACGCCGTGGTCGAGGGGCGGCTCCCGGAGGAGCGCCTGGCCGACGCGGCCCGCAGGGTCGCCGAGCTCGCCGCGTGGAGCGCCCCGGGCCAGGTCCCTCCGGCGGTCCCCGGCCGCCCCGGCGACGTCCCGGCCGGCCTGGCCGCCGCCCGGCGCGCGCTCAAGGTCACCCGCCGCTCCGCCTCCGCGGTCCTCCCGCTGCCCGCTCCGCCGCACGTGGTCGAGCTCGCCCCGGAGATGAACCTCGCCATCGACAAGGGCACCCCCTGGGGGGTGGGCGAGCCGCTCGGCAAACTCCTGCCCGGCACCACGGTGACCCGTCTGGACGCCTCGACCGCCACCGGGGGTGCCGTCGAGGCCGTGCTGGCCTCCGCCGCCGGGCGCCCCCTGGTCCTCGTGGTCCGTGACGCCCACCGGCACGCCTGGCAGGCGGACGCGCTCGGCCACATCCTGGCCGCCCGCCCGGACTCCGCCGTGGTCGAGATGGGGCTGCCCGGCCGCTCCGACCTCGGCGCCGTCCACATCGCCACGCACGGCTCCGCCCGCGTCTGCGGTCAGGCCGCCGCCGAACTCCTCGCCGGGGACCTCCCGGTCTGAGCCGTCGTCCGGTGCCGGGGGTCGCATGTCTGAAATGCACTGACATTACTTGGTAAAGGGCGTTCCTCTCTTTCCCCTGTTTTACCTAACGCTTGCTTGGTATGGTGGCGTGCGGCAAGGCGGGCGGAGAGGGCGAGGACGGGATGCGGGTCTCCTACGACTACACCGGCTCCGTGGTTCTGGTGACCGGCGGGACCAGGGGGATCGGCGCCGGGATCGCCGGGGCGTTCCTGGGCGCCGGTGCCGAGGTGGTCGTGTGCGCCCGCAAGGAGCCGGCGACCGCCGTCCCCGGCCGCCTCGTGACGGCCGACGTGCGGGATCCGGCGGACGTGGACCGGCTGGTCGGCGGGATCGAGGAGAGGTACGGCCGGCTCGACGTCGTGGTGAACAACGCGGGGGGCTCGCCGTACGCGCCGGTGGCCGGAACCCCCGCCCGGCTGCACGCCCGCGTCATCGAGCTCAATCTCACCGCGCCGCTGCTGGTCGCCCAGCGCGCCCACCCGCTCCTGGCCGCGGGCGCCGCCGGCTCGGTCATCATGATCGGGAGTTCGAGCGGCACCCGCCCCTCGCCCGGCACCTCCGCCTACGGCGCGGCCAAGGCGGGCCTGCACCACCTGGCGGCCTGCCTCGCCGCGGAGTGGGCCCCGCGCGTCCGGGTCAACACGGTGGTCGTCGGCCTCGCCGAGACCGAGGCCGCGGCCGGTCACTACGGCGGGCCGGAGGGCGTCCGGCGGATGGGCGCGGCGATCCCGGCCGGGCGGATGGCGTCTCCCGCGGACGCGGCCGCCGCCTGCCTGTGGCTGGCCGCTCCCGGCTACGTCACCGGGGCCGAGATCGCCCTGCACGGCGGCGGCGAGGTCCCGGCCTGGCGGGAGATCGCCTCTGGACAGGGCGGGTGAACTCCCGGAAACTCTGGATGATCACGGCGAAGGGACCTTTGCATGGGCGGGATCTGTGACGGGCGCGTGGTGGTCGTGACCGGGGCCGGGCGCGGAATCGGGCGGGAGCACGCCCTGGAGTTCGCCCGGCAGGGGGCGAAGGTCGTGGTCAACGACCTCGGCACCGGCCCGGACGGGAGCGGGCGCTCCGGCGGTCCCGCGCTGGACGTGGTCGGGGAGATCCAGGCCATGGGCGGCCGGGCGGTGGCCAACAGCGACGACGTCGCCGACTGGGACGGCGCCGCGCGGCTGGTCAAGATGGCGCTGAGCGCCTTCGGGCGGCTGGACGTGCTGGTGAACAACGCCGGGTTCGTCCGCGACCGCATGCTGGTCTCGATGACCGAGCACGAGTGGGACGACGTGATCCGCGTCCACCTCAAGGGGCACTTCCTGCCGCTGCGGCACGCCGCGGCGCACTGGCGGGAGCGGTCGAAGGCCGGAGAGCGGGTGGACGCCCGGGTGATCAACACCTCTTCGGGAGCCGGTCTGCTCGGCAGCGTCGGCCAGGGCAACTACGCCGCCGCCAAGGCGGGCATCGCGGCTCTCACCCTGGTGGCCGCCGCCGAGCTGGGCCGGTACGGCGTGACCGTCAACGCCATCGCCCCGGCCGCCCGCACCCGGATGACCGAGGAGGTCTTCGCGCAGGCGATGGCCCGGCCGGAGGGCGGCTTCGACGCCATGGACCCGGCCAATGTGGCGCCGCTGGTGGCCTGGCTGGGGTCGGCGGAGGCCGCACACGTCACAGGTCGGGTGTTCGAGGTGGAGGGCGGGGTCATCTCGCTCGCCGGCGGCTGGCGGCACGGCCCGCGCGCCGAGCGCGACACCCGCTGGGAACCGGCCGAGGTCGGCGAGGCGGTCGCCAAGCTGCTCGCCGACGCGCCCGCTCCGGAGCCGGTCTACGGCGGGTGAGCCCGGCGCCCGGCGGACGGGCCGTCTCAGATCGTGGAAATCCGCCGAGGCGGGCCCCGCCGTCGATGTGTAATGTCCTTAATGTTGTTTAGATACTGACATTGGGGCATTCTCGTGAGCATCTCCGCGGCGTACGTGACCTACGAGGACCTGGACGGATTCGACGACGAGAAGGAGATCGCGCTCGCCGCATGGGCCGATGCCGGGATCTCCGGGCGGATCGTGCGCTGGGACGACCCCGCAGTCGACTGGGCCGCCTTCGACGTCGTCGTGGTCCGCTCGGCCTGGGACTACGTGGCCCGGCGCGAGGAGTTCCTCGCCTGGGCGCACCGGGTCGAGGCCGTGACCCGGCTGGCCAACCCCGCCGCCGTGCTGGCGCGCAACACCGACAAGACCTACCTGCGGGACCTGGCGGTCCCGACCATCCCCACCTCCTGGGTCGCGCCGGGCGAGACCGCCGACCTCCCGGTCCTCGCCGAGTACGTGGTCAAGCCCGCGATCTCGGCGGGCGCCCGGGACACGATCAGGACCGCCGACCGGGAGAAGGCGACGGCCCACGCGGCCCGGCTGGCGGCCGAGGGCCGCACCGTGATGATCCAGCCCTACCTGGACATGGTCGAGACCGAGGGGGAGACCTCGCTGCTCTACTTCGGCGGCCGGTTCAGCCACGCCGTACGCCGCAACCCGATGCTCGCCGGAGGCACCACCGCACCCGACGCCGACAACGCCCGGGCCGAGGTCCGCACCCCCGCCGCCGACCAGGTCGCCCTCGCCGAGCGGGTCCTGGCCGAGTTCCCCGGCGTGCTCTACGCCCGCGTGGACCTGGTCAGGCTCCCCGACGGCAGTCCCGCCCTCATCGAGGCCGAGCTCGCCGAGCCGTACCTGTTCCTGCGCTACGCCCCCGGCGCCGCGGAGAATCTGGCCCGCGCGGTCCTCAGGTGGGCCTCCCCGGCCTGAGCCGGAGCCCGGCGGCCCGGCGCCGCCGGGGCGCGTCCTCCCGGTTACGCTGTCGGGCGGCGGGGCCGTAGCGCAGAGGTCGTCGCGCCCGCCTTCGGAGCGGGAGGACGCCGGTTCGAATCCGGCCGGTCTCGCCGCCTCTGCCCCTCAGGTCCCCGCCAGGCGGACCGCCCGCAGCCGTGTGGCTTCGCGCGATGGATGAAATGTCGCGATCGTTCGCTACGCTGTCGGGCGGCGAGGCCGTAGCGCAGAGGTCGTCGCGCCCTAGCTGCGAGCAGGAGGACGCCGGTTCGAATCCGGCCGGCCTCGCCGTCTTTCACGAGGAGAGGTGATGGTGTCGATCAGCCCGCGCGACGGGGTGACGCCCAGCCGGACGGTCCCGTGCTGACGCAGCAGGACATCGAGACCTGCCTGCGGGTGCTGGCGCGGGCGAGCGAGGCGGACCCCGACGACCCGCGCTGGGAGGCCGTGCGCCAGGCCGCCGGGCAGATCCACCGGGCGAACAAGAAGGCCCGGAAGGCGGCACGGCGAGCCGGCCTGAGGCGCCGTGACCAGGAGGCCGTCGCCGCCTCCGAGCGCTACCGGGAGCAGGACCCCGGCTCAGAGCCGGCGGCCGGCGGTCCGGCTCCGCGAGCGGTCACCGCTTCGTCCCGTGGGGAGACCGCGACCTCTCCCACGGTGTCTCCCGCGACGCCTCCCACCGTGTCTCCCACCGTTTCTCCCGTGACGGTCCCGCGCCTGCTGGCCCGCCCGCGCCGGTGCTATGTCTGCAAGACCTTCTACCGGCAGGTCCATCCCGACTACCACCTGCTCTGCTCCGACTGCTCGGAGGAGAACCTCGTCCGCCGGCACGCCCGCTGCGACCTGCGCGGACGACGGGCGATCGTCACCGGGGGCCGGGTGAAAATCGGCTTTCACGTGGCGCTGAAGCTGCTGCGGGACGGCGCCGAGGTCCTGGTCACCACCCGCTTCCCCCGCGACGCCGCCCGCAGGTTCGCGGCCGTCCGGGACTCCGGGGACTGGCTGGAACGCCTGCACGTGCACGGCGTCGACCTGCTCGACCTGCCCGCGGTGGCGGGTCTGCTGGACTCGGTCCACCGGCGGTTCCCGCACCTCGACATCCTCGTCAACAACGCCGCCCAGACGATCCGCCGCCCGCCCGCCTACCACCGTGAGGTCCGCGCGGCCGAGAACGATCCGCTGACGGGCGAGGCCGCGGGGGTCGACGTGGCGGACGCCGGGGGAGAGGCCGCTCCCGTCCTCCCCTCCGTGGTGCCCGCCCTCTCGCCGGGGAGCCCCGGCGCTTCCTCCCGCCCGGCCGCGACGGACGGCCGCGCGCCCGCCGGGGGCGGCACGGCGGTGCGGGAGCCCGACCTGGAGGCGCTCTTCCCCGCCGGCCGTACGGACGAGACCGGCCAGCCGCTGGACCTGCGCGAGCACAACAGCTGGAGCCTGCGCCTGCACGAGGTGGACCCGGTGGAGTGGCTGGAGGTGCAGACGATCAACGCCTTCGCCCCCTTCCTGCTCACCTCGCGGCTGCGCGGGCTGCTGGAGGCCTCCCCCTTCCCCGACCGGTACGTCGTGCAGGTCTCGGCGATGGAGGGCAGCTTCTCCCGGGAGAACAAGACCGTCCGGCACCCGCACACGAACATGGCCAAGGCGTCGCTGAACATGCTGACCCGTACGGCCGCCGCCGACTACGCGGCCTCCGGCATCCACATGAACAGCGTGGACACCGGCTGGGTGACCGACGAGCGGCCGCATCCGGCCAAGACGGCGCAGCGGGAGGCCGGCTTCCGCCCGCCGCTGGACGTCATCGACGGGGCCGCCCGGGTGTACGACCCGATCGTGCGCGGCGTCGGCGGGGAGCGGATGTCCGGCCTGTTCCTGAAGGACTACCGACCGGTGGAGTGGTGATGACCGAGCCGACGCCCGTGCGCTGCCCCGCGATCGAGCACCCCGACGTGCCGCCCGCCGACCCGGCGGGCCTCGATCCGCTCCTCGCCCGGCTGGCCGTACCGGCCCCGGTCGAGGCCGACGAGGCGTTCCCGCTGGGCACCCTGCGGCCGGACGGGCGGGTCGACCTGTGCAAGCAGGGGCTCGGCACGGCGGGCGCGGCCCGGCTGCTGCCCGCCGTCGTGGACTCCCCGCACGCGGTCCACCTGCTGCTGGGCACCAACGCCATCGGAGACGCGGGCGCCCGGGCGGTCGCCGCCGCGCTGGAGGCCGGCCACGGCCTGCGCACGCTGTACCTCGGCTGCAACCGCATCGAGGCTTCCGGAGCCGGGGCCCTCGCCGACCGGCTGTCAGCCGACGGCACCGTGCTGGCGCTCTGGCTCAAACGCAACCCCGTGGGCGACGCCGGGGTCGGCGCACTCGCCGCGATGCTGCGCCGCAACACCACGCTGCGCACCCTCGACCTGGTCAACACCGGCCTCACCGCGGAGGGCCTGCGCGTCCTGCTGGCGGCCCTGGCGGACCGGCCGCGGCCGGTCGAGCGCCTCTTCCTCGGCGGGAACGGCCTCGGCGCGGATGCGGCCCCGCTGCTGGCCGCGCTGATCCGCGACGCGGGCGTCCGCGAGCTCTACCTGCAGGCCAACCATCTGGGCGACGAGGGCGCGGCGATGCTCGCCGCGGCGGCCGACCCGGCCCGGCCGGTCCGGCTCGGCCTGGGAGGGAACGGGATCGGCCTGGCCGGGGCGCGGGCGCTGGCTGCCGCGCTCGGCGGGATCGAGGCGCTCGACCTGGGCAGGCCGCCGTCGGAGCAGGCCCTGGGAGCCCCCTCCAACGCCACCGGGGACGCCGGGGCGGAGGCGCTGGCCGCCGCGCTGCCGGGCAGCCCGTTGCGCCGGCTGGAACTGCGCCACACCGGCCTCACCGGGCGGGGCGCGAAGGCGCTGCTGGCGGGTGTCCGCGGCGACACGCTCCTGGAGTACGTCGGGATGGGGCCCGGCGTGCCCCGGAAAGTGAAGCGCTCCCTCGCGCCGCGCCTGCGACCGGCCGGACGGACCGCGGCCGACCTGCGGGCGATCGGGAGCGTCTACCGGTGAGTGTGCGCCCGTCCCCTCTGATCTTCCCGCCCGACGAGGCGGCGAGCTGGCAGCGGGTCCGCCGCTACGCGGTGCCCCGATGGATGATCGAGCAGGCGGCCGAACGGCGCCTGGCCGGAGACTGGCGGGGCGCGTGCGCCGTCGCCGGTGTCGACGTCGCGTTCGACCTGGCCGGGGTCGCCCGGGAGTACGGCGCTGCGGTCGCGGCGGAGCTCGAAGACGATCTGCGCCATCTCGCGCCGGACCTGCTCCGCTGGCACCTGCCCCGGATACTGCACGGCCACACCACGCTCGCCACCGGGGAGAAGGTGGTCCTGGCCGGCTACGGCCCACCGGGGCGGCCGGAGGTCCCCCGCCTCCACGTGGCCACGCCTCTGATGACCGGCGGGCCGCAGCGGCTCACGCTGCGCCTCGGCCGGGTCCATGACGGCCGGGCGCCCGGCTGGTCGTGGTCCGAGCTCTCTCGGGACTGGGCGGCGGCGCGGCACCTGTGGGACGTACGGCACACCGCCGAACTGCGGCTGCGTTGCGGGGGCGGGAACGACAGAGCGCCGTTCTTCGACGCCGACGGCACCCCGCGCACGGCGGCCGATCTGCCCGCGGCGGACCCGGGACACGAGGACCCCGCCGCGCGTACGGAGTGGGTCACCTCGCTGCACGAGGAGGGCATGACCGCGGCGGCCTTCGCCGCCGTGGGCATCGACCTGGACATGCCGGAGGAGGAGCGCACCCGCTGGCACGAGGGACGACCGCTGGACGTCATGAAGTGGATCCCCCTGGTGCTGACCCGGCTCGGGCCGGAGATGCGGAGGCTGGCCGACGAGGGCGAGGGGGACCGCTTTCACATCCTGTACGGGTGGAACGAGGTCGTGATGGTCGAACCCGGACCGGATCGGGGACGCCTGAGGTGCCGGCTGACCGAGCGGCAGAAGGAAGCCGCCACGGTCCTGCCCGAGGCCTGCTGGCGCCGCCTGCCCGATCTCGATCTGCTGCGCGACGCCAGGATCTCCCCGGACCACCTGCACCCGCTGGTGCGCGCCTCCCTGTTCCCCGGCCGCCCGGACACCGGCGGCCCGTACGGGCCGCCGGATCCTCCCGCCCCCGCTCCCGTCCGGGTCCGGTGCCGGGGGGAGTGGCACGAGGTGGCCGCCCGCGACGGCGGCCTCCAGATGCCGCACAGCGCGGTGGAGCAGCAGCGCGAACGCGCGATGCGGGCCTTCGGCGGGGCCGTCGCCGGGTGCTTCGCCGTACAGCAGGCGTGGACCTCGGGAAGCGGGCGGCTGCCCAGAGTGCTGCGCGCCCAGCGGCGGGAGTTGTTCGAGCGGGCGCAGCACGGCGACACCCCGGGGGTGCTGCGGCTGCTGGACGGGGGCTTCGATCCCCACGTGCGCGACGGCATGGGGCGGACGCTCCTGCACGTGCTGAACCTGCTCGACCACGAGCCGCTGCTGCCCCGGCTCCTGGCGGCGGGCCTCGGCCTCGAGGCGGAGGACCAGCGGGAGCGCACCCCGCTGCACACGGCCGTCGCCGAGCGCGGCTCCGCGGACCTCGTGCGGGCGCTGCTCGCCGCGGGGGCGCGGATCGACGCAGTCGACCAGGAGGGCCTCTCGCTGGGCAACCTGATCCACCGGTACAAGCGCCGCGACCTGGAGTTTCTCAGGAAACAGGGCATCGGCGCCGGCCTGTGGCCGGATGAGCCGTCCGGCGACGCATGAGCAGGGAAGGCGAACGAGAAAAAGTGAACGCCGCCGCGACGGATCCACTGGCCGCCGCCGACGACCTCAACCGCCGGGCCCGCGCCGTGCGGACCGAGCCGGCGGTGAACCCGCGGCTGGAGGCGCTGGCGCTGGCGGTCTCGGCCAACCAGCCCGTCCTGCTGTGGGGCGAGCCGGGCATCGGCAAGTCCGCGGGCATGGAGCGGCTCGCCGCCGGACTGGGCGTCCCCCTGGAGACGGTCATCGCCAGCGTGCACGAGCCGTCCGACTTCGCCGGGCTGCCGATCGTCGGTGAGGACCCCGCCGTGACGGGTGTGCCGATGGCCCCGCCCGACTGGGCGGTCCGGCTCGCCACGACGGGCCGGGGCCTGATCTTCTTCGACGAGCTGTCCTCCGCGCCGCCCGCCGTGCAGGCGGCACTGCTGCGCGTGGTCCTCGAACGGCGGGTGGGCAGCCTGGCCCTGCCGGAGGCGGTGCGGATCGTCGCCGCGGCCAACCCGCCGTCCAGCGCCGCCGACGGCTGGCACCTGAGCCCGCCGTTGGCCAACCGCTTCGTCCATCTGCGCTGGACGCACGACCCCCGGACGGTGGCCCGGGGCATGGCCGGCACCTGGCCGGAGGTGCCCGTCCCGGTCGTCGACCCCGCCAGGGTCCCCGGCGCGCTCGCCCGCGCCCGCGGCGCGATCTCCGGCTTCCTCACCGCCCGGCCGGGGCTGGTCCACCACATGCCCGCCGATGCCGAGGCCAGGGGAGGGGCCTGGCCGTCCCCGCGGACCTGGGAGATGGCGCTGCGGCTGCTCGCGACCGGGTACGCGGCACGGGCGGGCTCGGAGGCGGTGGCCATGGCCGTGGTCGGCGCGATCGGCGACGGCGCCGGCATCGAGCTGCTCTCCTATCTCGACCAGCTCGACCTGCCCGACCCCGACAGGGTGCTGGCCGACCCGGACGCCTTCGCCCTGCCCGAGCGGGGCGATCGGCAACTGGCGTTTCTCACCGCCGTGGTCGCCGCGGTCCAGGGCGAGCTCACCCGCTCCCGCTGGGAGGCCGGTTGGGCGGTGCTGGCCAAGGCCGTCGAGGCGGGCGTGCCCGACGTGGCGGCGCAGGCCGCCGTCGATCTGGCGGCGCTGCGCGACACCGGCTGGCCGGTGCCGAGCGGCATCGACGGTTTCCTGGACCTGCTCCAGCTCTCCGGCGCGCTGCCCGGAGGCGGCTGATCCATGGCGGGACCGGGCGGGGAAGAGGACGGCGTACCCGGCGGCGGCCGGCGCGGGGCGTCCGCCGGGGGGCGGGGCGGGACGTCCGGCGAGGAGCGCGGTGCGGCCCTCGACCGGGTCAAACTGCTCGCCGCCCGGTACCGGGCCGCAGGCGAGCGGCCCTACCTCGCCTCGGCGCTGTACGCGCTGTCGGTCGTGCCGAGCGCGGGCGTGCCGACGATGGGCGTCGACCGGCACTGGCGATGCTACGTCTCGCCCGCCTTCGTCGAGGCCACGTCGGTGCCCGAGCTCGCGGGAGTCTGGATCCACGAGGTGGCGCACCTGCTCCGCGACCACCACGGCCGCGCCGACCGGCTCGCCGCCGCCGACCAGCGCGACCGGTTCCGGATCAACGTCGCCCAGGACTGCGAGATCAACGACGACCTCCTCGCCGACCGCCTGACCCTGCCCGAGGGCCGGATGGAGCCCCGCCTCTTCGGCCTGCCGGAAGGGCTGCTGTTCGAGGAGTACCTGCCGCGCCTGCCGGCGCACGTCCGCGCACCCGACTGCGGCTCGGGCGCCCACGGCCGGCCGGCCCCCTGGGAGCTGGGCGACGCCTCCGGCACGGCGGGCCTCGGCCCGGTCGAGGCGGAGGCCCTGCGCCGGCACACCGCCGAGGCGATGCGTGCCCACCAGCGCGCCCGGGGCAGCCTCCCGGCGGGCTGGCGGCGCTGGGCGGAGCGGACGCTCGAACCCGTCGTGGACTGGCGGCGGGTGCTGGCCGGCGCGGTCCGGGAGGCGGTCGCCTGGGCCGGAGGCGCGGTCGACTACACCTACCGCCGCCCGTCCCGCCGCACCCCGGCGCTGCGGGGAGCCGTGCTGCCGAGCCTGCGCCGCCCCCTGCCGCGGGTGGCCGTCGTCGTCGACACCTCCGGATCGATGGGCGAGGCCGAGCTCGCGGCGGCGCTGGGCGAGATCGGCGGGGTGCTGCGGGAGGTCGGCCTGCGGGGCAACCGGGTCACCGTGCTGGCCTGCGACGCCGACGTGCACGCGGTGTCCCGGGTGACCTCCGCCGAGCAGATCGCCCTCGCCGGAGGCGGCGGCACCGACATGCGCGTCGGCATCCGGGCGGCGCTCGCCGCGCGCGACCGGCCGGACGTGGTGATCGTCCTCACCGACGGGTACACCCCCTGGCCCGGGGAGAACCCGTCGTGCCGGTTGATCGCCGCTCTGATCGGCGAGGATCCGCCCGCCCCTCCCGGCTGGGTGGAGACCGTCCGGATTCCGCCGGGGGCGTAGCCGGCAGCGGCCGGGCGCCGGAAAACCCGTGGACGCGCCGTTCGCCCGGCGGGGAGGCTGGACTCATGTGCTTGTCGACGGAGAGGACGGCGAGAGGTGAGAGGAAAGGGCTCGCGCGGCGCGGCGAAGGCGGCGCGCAGGCGCGACGGCGCACGTGAGGGCGCGTTGGACGAGCGGCGGCTGGTGAGGATCTCCAAGTATCTGGCCAAACATCTGCGGCATCAGCCCGAGCAGATCGGGATCGAGCTGGACGAGCGCGGTTGGGTGGGGGTCGACAGGCTGCTGGCCGCGGCGGCGGCGCACGGGTTCCCGATCTCGCGGGCGGAGCTGGAACAGGTCGTGGCGGGCAACGACAAGCGGCGCTACGCGATCGAGGACGGCAGGATCAGGGCCAGTCAGGGGCACTCGGTGGAGGTGGACCTCGATCTCCCGGTGGCCGAGCCGCCCGCTCTCCTCTACCACGGCACGGTGGCCGGGAACCTGGCCGCGATCCGCGCCGAAGGGCTGCGGCCGATGAACCGCCATCACGTCCACCTCTCACCCGACCCGGAGACCGCCACCCGCGTCGGAGCGCGCCGGGGAAAGCCGGTCGTGCTGGCCGTCGACGCGGGGGCGATGCGCGCGGCCGGGCACGAGTTCCGCCTCAGCGCCAACGGCGTCTGGCTGGCGGACGGCGTTCCCCCGTCCTTCATCCGTTTTCCGGGCTGACGGCGGCCGCCTCGACCACGTCGAGCCTGCGTCGCAGGTATGCGCGCTCGGGCCCGGTGCCGGCCAGGCCGAGTGCTTGCCGGTAGGCGGCCGCGGCCTCGGAGAACCGGCCGAGCCGGCTCAACAGGTCCGCCCGGGCCGCCGGGTACGGATGGTAGCCGCGCAGCCGCGGTTCGCCGGACAGCCCGTCGAGCAGCGCCAGGCCCGCTTCCGGGCCGTCGCGCATCGCAACCGCCGCGGCCCGGTTCAGCGCGACGATCGGGGACGGCGCGAGAGTGAGCAGCACGTCGTAGAGCGCCACGATCTGCGGCCAGTCGGTGGTCGCGACGTCCGGAGCCTCGTCGTGCAGGGCGGCGATCGCGGCCTGCACCCCGTACGGGCCGGGCGGGCCGCCGGTCAGCGCGACGAGCACCAGGTCGCTGCCCTCCCGGATCATCGTACGGTCCCAGCGGCCGCGGTCCTGGTCGTCGAGCAGCACGAGCCCGCCGTCCGGGCCGGTCCGCGCGGCGCGCCGCGCGTGGATCAGGAGCATCAGCCCCAGCAGGCCCGCGACCTCCCGCTCGGCGGGCAGCAGCCGGCGCAGGATCCGCGCCAGCCTGATGGCCTCCTCGGCGAGGTCGAGCCGCTGCAGATCCGGGCCCGAGCTGGCCGCGTAGCCCTCGGTGAAGATCGAATAGATGACCTGGAGCACCCCCGGCAGCCGCTCCGGCAGTTCGTCCGCGCCGGGTACGCGGAACGGGATGCGGGCCTCGCGGATCTTCTTCTTCGCCCGCACGATCCGCTTGGCCATCGTCTCGACCGGCACGAGGAAGGCCCGTGCGACCTCGGGTGTCGTCAGTCCGGCGAGGCAGCGCAGGGTCAGCGCCCCGCGGTCCTCGGCGGGCAGCGCCGGATGGGCGCAGGTGAAGAACAGCTGCAGCCGCTCGTCGGGCAGGTCGCCGTCCGCACCCGCAGGCGGGACGGGACCGGTCCGGTCCGCCTCCACCTGCAGGACGGCGAGCCGGGCGGCGTAGACCCGGTCCCGCCGCAGCCGGTCGACGGCCTTGCGCCGTGCCGTCGTCATCAGCCAGGCCCCGGGCTTGGGCGGAACGCCCTCGGCCGGCCAGTGCACCAGCGCCGCCTCGATCGCCTCGGAGGCGACCTCCTCGGCCAGGTCGAGATCGCCGAAGCGGCGGACGAGGGAGGCGAGCAGCCGTCCGCGCTCCTCGCGGAACATCGCCTCCACGGTCGACTCCGCGGGGGTCACGGTCTCGGCTGCCCGCTCCTCCATCTCGGTCAGGCCTCGAACTCGGCGACCGGCCGCACCGTGACAGACCCGCCGCCGCGCGAGCCGGGGCAGCGGGCGGCCCAGTCGAGCGCGACGTCGAGGTCCGGCACGTCGATGACGTAGTAGCCGCCGAGGATCTCGCGTGTCTCGGCGAACGGCCCGTCCGTGACGGTCCGCTCACCCGCCGGGCCGACCCGGACCGTCGTGGCGGTGGTCAGGTCCGCCAGCGCGTCCCCGGAGACCCAGATCCCCGCGTCCTTCACGGCCTTGTCGTAGATCATCCAGTCCTCGAAGGAGGGGGCGTCGGCCGCCGCGGCCGTGTCGGCGGCGTCGGTCCCGGCGCTGTAGATCAGCAACATGTACTTCACGGTTGGGCTCCTGTGTCCTGTGGTGTTCTCGTGCGGCGGGATCGCCGTATGCCGTTACTACGAACGGGAGGTGTCCCGATGGACATGCCTTCCACGATTTTCTTCGAGACACGTCCCGGCGGCCTCGTCCGGACGGGGTCCACGACCCCCCACGTCCGTCGACGGCACCCGGCGTGCTCCGGCAGCGGGTGCGTCACAGGAGGGGGTGGACCTCGGGGTGGGCGTTCCACCAGCGGCTGAAGGCCGGGTTGTCGTCCACGTGGTCGGAGTATGCGTCCGCGAGGCCGCGGTAGACCGCCGCGACGTCCTCGGGGCTCAGCCGGTCCCTGCGCCAGGCCATGACCAGCCGGGCGGCCTGGGGCTCTCCGGCCAGCGGGCGGACGACCGTGCCGGCCGCCGCGGGCCAGGTGGGGTCGACCAGGCGTACTCCGTGGCCGGCCGCGATCAGGGGGTGGCCCGCACCGCTGGGGGCGTCGTAGCGCACGTCGGGCTCGAAGCCGGCCGCCCGGCATGCGGCCCGCAGCGCGGCGAGCGAGCCGTCCTCGGCGCCCGGCGGGCTGATCCACGCCTCGTCCCTCAAGTCGGCCAGCCGGATCTCGTCCTGCCCGGAGAGCGGGTGCTCCGCCGACAGCGCGACGAAGATCGGATACCTGGGGATCAGCGTCCGGCTGGTGACCGGTCCCGACAGGGTGACGCCGAACCCCTCGACGACGGCCAGCAGCACGGCGTCGAGGTGACCGCGAGCGAGCGCCTCGGCCAGCAGCACGGCGGACGGCTCGATGCGCAGGGAGACCCCGCGGCCGGGCAGGGACGCGCTCACCCGTTCCACGACGCTCGCCACGCAGGCCAGATGCGCGCAGCCCAGCCGGATGTCCCCCGCGGGGCCGGAGAACCCGCGCAGGTCGCCGAAGAGCGTCTCCGCCTCGGTGAGGACGATGCGCGCGCGGGCGATGACCTGGCGTCCGAGGACGGTCGGCTCCGCCCCGGAGCGGCTCCGGGCGAACAGTTCCCCGCCCACGACGGCCTCGACGCGGCGTAGCTGGGAGGTCATGGCCGGTTGGGAGAGGCCCAGCATGGCGGCCGCCCGGGTGACGCTGCCCGCCTCCGCTATCGCGCAGATCATGCGGAGATGCCTGAGATCGAGCTCCATGGTGAGAATTATGTGACATATCACGGCTGGTGGCCGGATATGTGGAGGACTTCCTTTCCTGATCCGCAGGGGCCGCGCCCGCTCCTTTCCGGGGAATCCGGCGCCCCGAGCCGGAGAGGCCGGTGCGGCCCCGGATCCGGCGGCCCGTCCCCGGATGGTCCGTCCCCGTCCCGTTGCGCAGGCGGCGCGGACGCCGGCTCCTCCGCAGCGGGGTCATAGCAAAGAATTATGCGGCGCCCTATGACGGCGAACCGCCTCCGGCCAGCAAGCTGCGGACTGCGCGCATCCCCTTCGACCGGTCCCCGGCCCCTCTCCCGCCTCCATCCGTCGATGGACACCCCCGGAGGTAAAATTGGCAACCAGGCCCACCCGATTGCGGCTGCTCGCCGCCCTGACCGCCGCCGGCCTGCTCCTGCATCCGGCGCCGGCCGTGCCCGCGGTCGCGGCCAGCGCGTCGCCCGCGAACGTGACCGCCGTGCCGCCGGCGAGGACGGGCCCGACCGGTGAGCCTGCGCCGGTCAAGGCGAGCTCCGCCGACGACGACCCGCAGCACGTCCGCAGGTCCCGGCTGGCCGTACGGGACCGCCCGCCTCTGCCCGCCTCGACGGACGCGCTCCGCCGCGACTACGACGAGCCCGTGGAGACCGCGCCGCGCCCGAGGCCGTCGTCGCCGAAGAACAGGAGCGCCGCGGCGGCGGCCTGCGACCCGGCCGACTTCACGAGCCGCTCGGGGAGCGCCCTGGTCCGGCAGATCAGGTCCTCGGCCACCGACTGCGTCAACACCCTGTTCAACCTGTCCGGCGACGACGCCCGCCGGGCCTTCCGCGAGATGCAGATGACCACGGTCGCCTACGCTCTGCGGGACAACGCCGCCTCCTACCCGGGGGACAACAGCACCGGCACCGCCCAGCTCGTGCTGTACCTGCGGGCCGGCTACTACGTCCAGTGGTCCAACGCGTCCACCGTGGGCCCCTACGGCAAGGCGCTGGAGGCCGCCGTCGAGGCCGGACTCGACGCCTTCTTCGGCAACCGCCGCTCCATGACGGTCAGCGACGCCAACGGCGAGGTCCTCGCCGAGGCGGTCACCCTGATCGACAGCTCCGAGCAGAACGACCGCTACCTCCACGTCGTCAAGCGGCTGCTCGACGGCTACGACAGCTCCTACGACGCGCACTGGTGGATGGTCAACGCGGTCAACAACGCCTACACCGTGCTCTTCCGCGGACACCAGGTGCCCGCGTTCGTCACCGCCGTCCAGTCGGACCCGAGCATCCTGAACACGCTCAGCTCCTTCGCCCTGAAGCACATCGGCCTGCTCGGCACCGAGCGCGGCTACCTCGCCTCCAACGCCGGCCGTGAACTCAGCCGCTTCCTCCAGCACCAGCCGCTGCGGTCCACGGTCCGGCCGCTGGTCAGGAGCCTGCTCTCGCGCAGCAGCATGACCGGGCCGACCGCCCGGCTCTGGGTCGGGGCGGCGGAGATGGCCGACCAGTACGACAAGGCCAACTGCTCCTTCTACGGCACCTGCGACCTGCAGCGGAGGCTGGCCGCCGCGGCTCTGCCGGTCACCCGCACCTGCGGCGCCGGCATCAGGATCCGCGCCCAGCAGATGACCTCGGGACAGCTCGCCGAGACCTGCGCCGGTCTGGCCGGGCAGGACGCCTACTTCCACGACCTCGCCAGGAGCGGCGGTCGCCCGGTCGCCGGCGACCGCAACACCACCCTGGAGGTCTGCGTCTTCGACTCCAGCGCCGACTACCAGACCTACGCCGGGGTGATGTTCGGGATCGACACCGACAACGGCGGCATGTACCTGGAGGGCGACCCGGCCGCCTCGGGCAACCAGCCGAGGTTCATCGCCTACGAGGCCGAGTGGAAACGGCCGGACTTCATGATCTGGAACCTCAACCACGAGTACACGCACTACCTCGACGGCCGCTTCAACATGCACGGCGACTTCACCGCCGGCATCTCCACGCCGACCGTCTGGTGGATCGAGGGCTTCGCCGAGTACGTCTCCTACGGTTACCGCAAGGTCGTCTACGACGGCGCGATCACCGAGGCGGCCCGGCAGACCTACCGGCTCAGCACGCTGTGGGACACCACCTACTCCCACGACACCACCCGCGTCTACCGCTGGGGCTACCTCGCGGTCCGGTACATGATCGAGAAGCACCCCGGCGACGTCGCCACCGTGCTGGGCCACTACAGGACCGGCGCGTGGGACTCCGCCCGGTCCTTCCTGACCGGCACACTCGGCAGCCGCTACGACACCGACTGGCGGACGTGGCTGGCCGAGTGCGCCGCGGGCGGGTGCGCGGGCGGCGGTGGCGGCTCCAACCGGGCGCCGTCGGCGGGTTTCACGTTCACCGCCGACGAGCTCACCGCCGCCTTCACCGACACCTCCACCGACCCCGACGGCACGATCTCCGCGCGCCGGTGGGAGTTCGGCGACGGCGCCACCTCCACCGCCGCCGCCCCATCGCACGCCTACGGCTCCGCCGGGACCTACACCGTGAAGCTGACCGTCACCGACGACGACGGCGCGACCGCCACCAGCACCAAGCAGGTCACCGTCTCGGCCGTCCCCGAGTGCACCTCCGCCGACACCAGGCGGCTGGACCGCGACTGCAGGCGCAGCGGCCTGGTGGAGACCGAAGGCAACTACGCCTACCTCTACCTGTCCCTCCCCGCGGGCGTCCGCACCCTGACCGTCACCTCCTCGGGCGGCACGGGCAACGCCGACCTCTACTACAACGGCGCCACCTGGGCCACCGCCTCGTCGTACACCAAGCGCTCGACCGGCGCCGGCAACGCCGAGACCATCACCGTCACCGACCCGCCGGCCGGATACGTCTACATCAGCCTGCACGCGACGGCGGACTTCACCGGCGCCACCGTCAAGGTCCGGTACTGACGGCCCGGCCGGGCCCGATCCGGGCAGCGGACACCGACGGGGCCACCTGACCCCGCGGCCGGGGCGGCCGGCGCCGGACCACGAGTCCGGTGCCGGCCGCCCTTCCGGAAGCCCGCGGATCCGGTAGCGTGCCTCGGCGTGGACAGAGCGGAACAGGCCCCGGCAAGCCCGGCGGCGGACGGAGACTTCGGCGTGCCGGGCTCGCTGGCCCGGGTACTCGCCGACATCGGGGCGGAGCGGGCCGCACAGGACGCGAGGTGGGGGATCCAGGACATCCCCGACGGCACCGGCCCGGAGGGCGCGGCCGCCGCGGAGCGGGCCAAGGACGAGACCTCGGCGGCGTTCGCGGACGGGACGCTGAGCTGGCGGCACATCCTCATCGAGGAGGTGCTGGAGGCGTTCGCCGAGGACGACCCCGAGGCGCTCCGGACCGAGCTGGTCCAGGTCGCCGCGGTCGCCGCCAAGTGGGTCCAGGCCCTCGACCGGCGTACCTCCCGGCCGGGCCGGGCAGAGCGGTTCAGGGCGATCGTGGATGTCCACGTCCTCCTGGTCCGCGACGGCGAGCTGCTGCTGATGCGCAGGGCGAACACCGGCTACGGCGACGGCCGCTGGCACCTGCCCTCCGGCCACCTGGAGGCGGGGGAGTCGGCCGTGCACGCGGCCGTGCGCGAAGCCCGCGAGGAGACCGGCGTGACCATCGCCCCCGAGGACCTGTCCTTCGCCCACGTCATGCACCGCGCCCCCGACCGCGTAGGGCTGTTCTTCCTGGCCGGCGGATGGGAGGGCGAGCCGTGCAACGCCGAGCCGGACAAGTGCTCCGAGATCGCCTGGTTCCCGCTGGACGACCTTCCTCCCGACACGATCGGCTATCCCGCGGCGGCCGTACGGGCCGTCGCCGCCGGACAGCTTTTCGCCCTCCACGAATGGGACGGTGCCGATGAGGGGAACCGATCCCCGTTCGCCGTCGGAGCGCCGGCCCGGTCAGAAGTACGGCGTGCGTCTGCAGGGTGAGGACGCACGCCGTACCGGATGGATCGGCGGGGCTCAGCGGGGCAGGGCCACCGCGAGCGGGGTGACGCCCGCCGCGCGCAGGGCCCCGGGCAGTTTCGCCGCCCACGGGTGCTCGTCCAGGCTCAGGCCGCCGGGGTTGGCGACGACGAGGCGGACCGCGCCGCCGGGGGCGGGCTGTTCGGTCCAGGCGGCGCCGAAGCCGGTCAGGACCCCGGCCAGAGCGGCCTTCTGGGCCGGGGGGACCGTGATCCGGATCGGGGACTCCCGGTCGGGTACGGCCGCCGCGGCGCGGGCGGCCTCCGGCGCGGGGGTTTGCGCCTTGAGCCGGGCGGAGGGCAGGTCGGCGGTGACGGCGTTGGCGACGAGTTTGGCGGTGCCGTCGGTGAAGGCGCGGAAGTTCGGGTCGGCGGCGAACAGCACCGCGTGGCCCGCGCCGACCGGCTCGGCCACCACCGCTGCCGTGCCGCCGAGCTCCTCGGCGCCCCGCGCGAAGCCGGACAGGAACCACTGCGGCGAGTCCGCGGCCGGGTAGGAGACCACCGCGTGGGACGGGTCGGCGGCCCGCATCACCAGGTCGTAGGCGTAGAAGGACATCACGCTCGGCCCCACGCCCGTGCTCAGCGGCCCCTGCGAGACGGTCGCCCGCAGCAGCGAGCCGGGCACGTCGGAGGTCGGCTCGGCCAGGGTGACGCCGGAGACACCCGCCAGCACGGCGAGCCGGGTGCCGCCCGCCCAGCCGACGTACCGGCCGCCCGCGGCGACCCAGTCCCGCAGCGCCGCACGGCCCGCGTCGCCGAGGGCGGTGTCGGCCGCGGCGGACGGGCCGTCGGGGACCAGCAGCACGTCCAGCCCGGTCAGTTTGCCCGCGGCGACGTCGGCGGGGACGAGCACCTCGTACGGGAGCTTCCACTCGCGGTCGAGCCGGTGGCGGAGCCAGCCGGTGGACTCGTTGGCGGCCTGGGACGGGCCCGCCATCTGCAGGACGCCGATCCTGCGGGAGGTGGTGACCCGGCCGGAAGGCGCTGCGACGGGTCTGACCGGGGTCGCGGCCGGGAGCAGCACGGCTCCGGAGGAGCCGCCGGAGACGTTGGCCAGCAGCGGCAGGCTCCAGGCGGTCACGTCGTAGAAGTAGGGGAACGGCGTGTAGGCGTCCTCGTGGAGCATGGCCTGGATCCAGTGCTTCTGCCCCTGGGCCATGGGGATCCAGTAGGTGCCCTCGGGCAGGACGGTCCTGGCCTCGGGCCTGCCGTACGCCTTGAAGTCCCTGACGGTCAGCGGCCGGGCGAGCCTGAACACCTGCACGTCCATGCGCTGCAGGCGGCGGACGATCAGGTCGGTCTCGGCCTTCTTGGCCGGGTCGTCGGCGCGCAGGAAGTAGTGGCGGACCTTCCGGTCCGGGACCTGGGTGATGACCTCGTTGCCGGGGTTGTAGACCTTGTTCGGTTCCAGCTCGCCCGCCAGGCCCTGCCGGAAGGCGTCCCGGTGCATCCCGGCCCAGGCGGTGAGGATCTCCGTCTTGCGGTCGGCGGCGGCCGAGAGCGAGACCCACTGGGTGAGCCACTGCTCGAAGGTCCGGGCGGCGATCGGGGAGGCGTTGCCCTTCTCGAAGGTCATGCCGGCGGCGTTGAAGCCGGTCGTCGGGACCGTGTCGCCGTAGCCCATGTAGAACATGTCGTAGACGTCGCGGTTGAAGAAGGGGATCCCGCGCCGGGTGAACTCGCCGATCATCGAGGCGCCGTAGACGTCGTTGATCCAGCCGATCGCGGGCTCGGCGATGTCGTGGTAGAACGGGTCGGCGTTCGGCGGGAAGAAGTACTCCGTGCCGCCCATCTCGTGGGCGTCGACGAACAGTTGCGGCGGATACTTCCGGAGCAGCTCGATCTTGCCGTCGGTCTCCGGCTGGGTCCGGGCGAACCAGTCGCGGTTCATGTCGAAGGCGTAGGCGTTGCGCCGGGTGTCGGCCTCGCGGCCGTCGGGGTTCTGCGTCGGCAGGATGACGACGACGGCGTTGTCCAGGATGCGCCGGGCCGCGCAGTCGTCGCGTCCCGCGAGGTCGTGCAGGGTCTTCAGCGCGGCGTCGGTGCCGCTCTCCTCGCCGCCGTGGACGTTCCCGGCGACCCAGAGGATCGCGGGCGTCGTCCGGGCGACGGCCCGGGCGGCGGGTTCGGGGGTCAGCGGGTTGCGCAGCAGCTTGATCGCGGCTTCGATCGCGGGCAGGTTCCGGATGTTGCGGGGAGTGCCGACGATCGCGTACTTCAGCGCGCGGCCCTGTGCGCTGGTGGCCAGGCTGCCGGAGACGACCCGGTCGCTGGCGGCGTCGATCGCGGCCAGCAGGGTGTCGGACTCGGCGGTGGTGACCTCGCGCTCGCCGAGGTCGAAGCCGAGCACGCTGCGGGGCGTGGGCACGCCGCCGATGTGTGAGGGGGTCGTCTGGGTGGCGTCGCAGGGGGTGGGAGCGGGGGTGGGGGATGCGGCAGGGGGATCCGCGTGGGCGGCCCCGGCGGGGAAGGTGACGGCGACGGCCAGGACGGCCGTCGCGATCACTTTGAAGCGGTTCGCCATGGCGATCACGGTGTCACCCGTGATCGTCAGCGGCAAGATGTGAAGTTTGCGGTTGTGTTGAGGGCGGGCGGAACCGGGCTCGCCCGTGGCCGGAGACCCCTCGGGGGCGCGACCCCGGGCGGGGGAGGCTATCCGTGGGTGGTGATGCCGCCGTCCACCGGGATCACGGCGCCGGTGAGGTAGGCGCCCGCCCGCGAGGCGAGGTAGATCGCGGTTCCGGCCATGTCCTCGGGGCTGCCGATCCGGCCCAGCGGCACGCTCGCGGCGATCGCGTCGCGGGTGCCCGGGTCGTCGAGGGCGAAGGCCATCATCTTGGAGTCGAACGGGCCGGGCGCGATCGCGTTGACCGTGATCGACTCGGCCGCGAGCCGGTGGGCCAGCTGGCGGGTGAGCATGTGCACGGCCGCCTTGGTGGTGGAGTAGGCGTAGGTCTCCAGCGCGGGCACCCGGATGCCGTCGACGGAGCCGATGTTGATCACCCGGGCCGGGGACTCGGCGGAGGCGGCGGCGCGCAGCAGCGGCAGGAAGCGCTGGGTCAGGTAGAACACGCCCTTGACGTTGACGCCCCAGAGCTTGTCGAAGGCGTGCTCGGGGTACTCCTCCAGGGGTGCGCCCCAGGTCGCCCCGGCGTTGTTGACCAGCACGTCCAGCCGGTCCTCGCGGGCGGAGACCGCCTCCACGAGCGCGGCGACGCCGTCGGCGGTGGACAGGTCGGCCGGTACGGCGGTGCAGCCCAGTTCGGCGGCGGTCTTCTCGACCTCGGCGGCCTTGCGCGAGGAGATGTAGACCGTGGCTCCGGCCTCGGCGAACCCCGCCGCGATCATCCGGCCGATCCCTCGGGAACCGCCCGTGACCACGACGGTCTTACCTTCCACGGAGAACAGACTCATGTCCGGTAAGCATGCCGTACGACCGTCCCGGCGTCCATACCGACTGGTCGGTTTCACGTGCGAAGGGAGTGAAAAATAATGCCGGTAAAAGAAACAAGAGTGAAACAATCTTCCATGACTCGTTGACACGTGGTCCCGACACGGTGTGACTTCGACTACAACGATTAGCCGGCTGGAAGGTGAGGACCGCCATGACCAGATTGGGTGCGCGGCTGGCGGCGCTGGGCCTGGCGCTGTCGCTCGCGGCTCTCCCCGCGACCGCCGCGCAGGCGCAGGCCGTGCGGGAACCCGCCGAGGGCAAGAGGATCGTCCGGCTGGGAGCGATCCAGGCCATCGACTCGATGAATCCCTTCCTGGCGGTCCGGGTGGTCTCGACCTCGGTCCACCGGTGGATGTACGCCTACCTGACGACTCCCGACTCCAAGACCCTCGCGCCGAGCCCGGACCTGGCGGAGTCCTGGGAGACCTCGGCCGACAAGCTGACGTGGACCTTCAAGATCCGGGACACGAAGTGGTCCGACGGCGCCCCGGTGACCGCGCACGACGCCGCCTGGACCCTCAACAAGATCATGACCGATGAGGGGGCCAAGACGGCCAACGGCCCGGCGGTGGAGAACTTCGCCTCCGTGACCGCGAGGGACGACCGCACGCTGGTCATCACGACCAGGAAGCCCCAGGCGTCGATGCTGGAACTGCCGATCCCGATCATGCCCAGGCACGTCTGGGAGAAGGTCCCCGACATCGCCGCCTTCGAGGCCGAGCAGTATCCGGCCGTCGGCAACGGGCCGTACATCGCGATCGAGCACAAGAAGAACGCCTACGTGAAGCTGAAGGCCAACCCGGACTACTGGCGCGGCGCCCCCAAGATCGACGAGCTGCACGTCATCTTCTACGAGAACCCCGAGGCGGCCAACGTCGGGCTGAAGAAGGGCGACATCGACTGGATCGGCCGGCTGTCCGGGCCGCACTTCACGGCACTGGCCGGCGACCCGAACATCGTGCAGTGGAACACCCAGGGCCGGCGGGCTTCCTACCTGCAGCTCAACCCCGGCGCGGCCACCGCGGACGGCGAGGAGATCGGCGACGGCCACCCGGCGCTGAAGGACCCCCGGGTGCGCCGGGCCATCCACCACGCCATCGACAAGAAGGCCCTGGTGGACCAGGTGCAGAACGGCCTGGCCGTGCCCGCCGACGGCTCGATCGTCCCGCCCATGTACAAGGAGTTCTTCTGGGAGGCCCAGGGCGGGACGCGGGTCACCTTCGACCCGGAGCGGGCGAAGAAGATCCTCGACGACGCCGGGTACAGGACGGGCCCGGACGGCGTCCGCACCATGCCGGACGGGGGCCGCAGGCTGGAGATGCGCTTCAGCATCCACACCGAGGACCCGGTCGAGGACAAGCTCGCCCAGTTCCTCACCGGCTGGCTCAAGGACATCGGCATCCGGCTGACCACGCGCAAGCTCGACTCCAACAAGTTCACCGAGGAGACCGGGAGCACCGCGCTGTACGACATCGCCATCAGCGGCTGGTCGGTCAACCCCGATCCCGAGGAGGTCTTCGCCACCCACCTGTGCAGCCGGCGGCCGACGGCGGCGGGTGAGGGCGGCGGCACCGAGTCGTTCTACTGCAACGAGGAGTACGAACGGCTCTACCAGGCGCAACTGGTCGAGCTCGACCGGGCCGCGCGTGCCGAGCTGATCAAGCGGATGCAGGAGAAGCTCTACACCGACGCGCCGGTCATCGCCCTCTACTACCCCAACAACTTGGAGGGCTACCGAAAGGACCGGATCACCTCGATCACCCCGGTCCCGGAGGACAAGGGCATCCTGTACGGCGGCAGCGGCTACTGGCCCGTCTACTCGCTCCAGGCGGTGGCGACCCCGTCCGGAGGGCCGGCCGGGGGCGGCTCCTCCACCGGTCTCATCGTGGGAATCGCGGCGGCCGCGGTAGTGGTTCTCGGCGCGGGCGGGTATCTCCTGGCCCGGAGGCGCCGTGCCGCCGCGGACGACCGGGAGTAGACCCGCATGGACTGGACGACCCTCATGAACCGGACGCGCTGCAGGGACCGGGCGGGCCGCATGGCCGTACCCGCCCGGACCGGACGCGGGTAAGGCGCATGACCGTACCCATCGAGACCGGGCCCGCCGCCGGGCCGGCGCCGGGCCCCGGGGAGGCCCCGGGGAAGGACACGGGGAAGGACGGGGCGCTCTCCGGGGCCTGGCGAGGCGTGCTCCGCTACGCTCTGGCCAAGCTCGGCGGCGCGCTGCTGAGCATCGGCATGGTCGTCGTCGCGACGTTCTTCCTGTTCCGGATGATCCCCGGCGACCCCGCCATCGCCTACACCCGGGACGTGCCGCTCACCCCGGACCAGCTCGACCTGCTCCGCCGCCAGATGGGGCTGGACCGGCCGCTGCCGGAGCAGTTCCTGGACTTCGTCCTCAAAGCACTCCAGGGCGACCTGGGCACCTCCTACGAGTACCGCCGCCCGGTCGCCGAGCTCATCGGCGAGCGGCTCGGACCGACCCTGCTGCTGGTCGGCACCGGCCTGACCGTCGCCGTCACCCTCGGCCTGTGGCAGGGCACCCGGGCCGCCTGGAATCACGGGGGGCGGCTGGACCGCTTCTCCACCGGGATCTCTCTCGTCCTGTGGTCGGTGCCGACGTTCTGGCTCGGCCTGCTGCTGCTGATGGTCTTCGCCGCCGGGGTGGGGCCGATCCCGGGAATCTTCCCCACCCGCGGCATGGAGGACGTCGACGCGCCCGGCGGCCCGCTCTACCTGCTGCACGTCGCCCATCATCTGGTGCTGCCGTGCATCACCCTCGTCGCCGTCGTCTACGCCCAGTACCTGGTCGTCATGCGCTCGTCCCTGCTCGACGAGATCGGCCAGGACTACGTGACCACCGCCCGCGCCAAGGGCCTGCGTGACGCCGAGGTGCGCCTCCGGCACGCCGTGCCCAACGCCATGCTGCCCACGGTGACGCTGGTCTTCCTGCACATCGGGCTGGTGGTCCAGGGCGCGGTGACCACCGAGACCGTCTACTCCTGGCCGGGGCTGGGCCTGCTGTTCTACGAGGCGATCAAGGGCCCGGACTTCGCCGTGATGCAGGGGACGTTCATGGTCCTGTGCGTGGCGGTGATCGTCATGAACACACTGGCCGACGTGCTCTACCACGTCCTGGATCCCCGGGTGAGGTCCGCATGAGCGAGCGAATCAGTGGGCACGGTGCGTCCGCGGATGCGGATTCCGAGCCGCTGGGCGGGGAAGCGGCATGAGCGAGGCGACGGCGCGCCGCCGTGAGGGGATCGCCCGGTTCTGGCGGGACTACCGAGCGCAGCGGGCCGGGCTGTACGGCGCCGCCATCCTGGTCGCGGCCGTCCTGGCGTCCCTGGCCACACCCCTGGTCACCGACCCGTCCGGCCTGGACGTGACGAGGGCGACGGGGGCGAAGATGGCGCCGCCGAGCCTCGCGTTCCCGCTCGGCACCGACGAGTCGGGCCGCTCGATCCTGCTGATGATCATGTGGGGCTCACGGGTCTCGCTGCTCATCGGGTTCCTGTCCGCGCTGCTCAGCATGGTGATCGGCACGGTCGTGGGGATCACCGCCGGGCACTTCCGGGGCTGGCCCTCGGCTGTGCTGATGCGGGTCACGGACTGGTTCCTGGTCCTGCCCTCGCTGGTGCTGGCCCTGGTGCTCGCGGCCATCCTCGGTGGCGGCACCTCCACGATCGTCCTGGCGATCGGGGTGACCTCCTGGGCCTCGACGGCCCGGCTGATCCGGGCCCAGACGCTGGCCGTCGAGGCCCGGCCGTACGTCGAGCGCTCCCGAGTGCTGGGCGCCGGGCACTGGCACGTCATGACCCGGCACGTGCTGCCCAACGTGGCCCCGCTGGTGCTGGCCAACACGACGCTCACGGTGGCCAGCGCCATCGTCACCGAGTCGACCCTGGCCTTCCTCGGCGCCGACTCGGGGCAGGCGTCGTGGGGCAGCATGCTGCGCGGCTCCTACGACTGGGGCGCGGTCACCTCCGGCGCGTGGTGGTACGTGCTCCCGCCGGGCCTGTGCATCGTCGCGGTGGTCCTGGCGTTCACACTCTGCGGCCGGGCGCTGGAGGCCGTGCTCAACCCACGCCTGAGGGGGGCCGCGTGACGCCGTCGGAGAGGCAGCCGGAGACACGGGTGACGGCGGAGGCGGGGACACGGCCGGGGAGGCTGCTGGACCTGCGCGACGTGGCGGTCACCTACCGGAGCACCGCCGGCGACGTGCCCGCCGTGCGCGGGATCTCGCTGGACTTGGCCGAGGGCGAGGCCCTCGGCGTCGCGGGGGAGTCCGGTTCGGGCAAGTCGACGCTGGCCATGGCGGTGCTGCGGCTGCTGCCCAGGACCGCCAGGGTCGGCGGGGAGATCCTGCTGGACGGCGAGGACGTGCTCACGATGACCTGGGGGAGGCTGCGCGCGGTGCGGTGGGCCTCCGCCTCGGTGGTCTTCCAGGGCGCCCAGCACGCGCTGAACCCGGTGCGCAGGGTCGGTGCGCAGATCGCCGAGCCGCTGCTGGTGCACGGCCTGGCGACCCCGGCCGAGGCCCGGTCGCGGGTGGCCGAGCTGCTGGAACAGGTCGGCCTGCCCGGCTGGCGGGCCCGGAGTTACCCGCACGAGCTCTCCGGTGGGCAGCGGCAGCGTGTGATGATCGCCATGGCGCTGGCCTGCTCACCTCGCCTGATCATCGCCGACGAGCCGACGACGGCCCTGGACGTGATGATCCAGGCCCAGGTGCTCACGCTGATCCGCTCGCTCATCGCCGACCGGGGCATCGGCCTGATCATGATCTCGCACGACCTGTCGGTGCTGGCGGCGACCTGCGACCGGCTGGCGGTGATGTACGCCGGGCGGGTCGTCGAGACGGGGCCCTCGCGCGAGGTCTTCGCCGGGGCCCGGCACCCGTACGGCAGGGCGCTGGCCGAGGCGTTCCCCACCGTCGGCGACTTCGCCTCCCGCCTGGCGCCCCGGGGCCTGGGCGGAGATCCGCCCGACCCCATGCGGCTGCCGGGCGGCTGCTCCTTCCACCCCCGCTGCCCGGTGGCGCTGCCGTCGTGCTCGTGGCGGGAGGTCGGGCTGTGGCCCGCGGGCCGTACCCCCGGGGACGCCCCGCCCCCGGACACCGTCCCGTCCCCGCACACCGCCGCGTGCGTGCACGTCCTGCCCGATCCGGAGGCCGTACCGGATCCGGTGACGCGGCCCGGCACGGGGGCGGGGCCGGAAGCGGACCCGGAGGCGGGCGGCGCGGACGCGGCTCCGGCCGCGCGGCCGGCGAAGGAGAGCGCATGACCCTGCTCGAAGCCAGAGACCTGCACGTGGAGTTCACCTCGCGCGGGCGGCGTGCCAGGGCCGTCGACGGAGTCAACCTCACCGTCGGCGAGGGCGAGATCGTCGCGCTGGTGGGCGAGTCCGGCTGCGGCAAGACCACGCTGGCGCGCACCCTGCTCGGCCTGGAGCGGCCCGCCTCGGGCACCGTCCGGTACGGCGGGACGCCCCTGGCCTACTCCACCCGAGCGCTCAAGGCGTACCGCCGCGAGGTCCAGCTGGTTCCGCAGGACCCGACCGGGTCCCTCAATCCCCGGCACACCGTCTACGAGGCGGTCGCCGAGGGGCCGCGCATCCACGGCCTGCGCGACGAGCGGCAACGGGTCGCCTCGGCGCTGTCGCGGGCCGGGCTCCGCCCCCCGGAGCGGTTCTTCCCGCTGTACCCGCACGAGCTGTCCGGCGGGCAGCGGCAGCGCGTGGTCATCGCCGGGGCGCTGGCCCTGGACCCCGGCGTCCTGGTCGCCGACGAGCCCGTCGCCTCCCTGGACGCCTCCGTGCGCGGCGAGATCCTCGCCCTGCTGCTGCGCCTGCGCGCGGAACTGGGCCTGTCCGCGCTGGTGGTCACCCACGACCTCGGCCTCGCCTGGAACATCGCCGACCGCGTCGCGGTGATGTACCTCGGCAGGATCGTCGAGTCGGGCCCGGTCGAGCAGGTGCTGGGTTCGCCCTCCCACCCCTACACCCAGGCGCTGCTCTCGGTGCTCCCCGACTCGCCCGCGCCGGTCGTGCTGCGCGGCGAGCCGCCGGACCCGACCCGCGTCCCCGGAGGCTGCCGCTTCCATCCCCGATGCCAGGTCCTCGCCGCCGGGAAGGCGGCCGAGGCCGGAGTCGACGGGCGCTGCCGGTCGCAGCCGCTGGGCATCCTGCCCGCCGCGTCCGGGCCCCAGGTCGCCTGCCACTTCGCCGAGGGGAGCCGGACCCCTGCCTGAGCCCGGCCTGGAGACCTGTCTCAGAGACCGGGCAGGCGGCCGTTGCGGAACAGGTCGACGAAGAGCTGGTGGTCGGTCCTGGCCTGGGCGCCGTAGGCGTGGGCGAAGTCGACGAGCATGCCCGTGAAGCCCTTCTCGTCGCCGCCGATCACGGTCACGATCGCGTCCTCGGTGGAGAAGTCGACCAGGTCGTGGCTGGACTCGTCGTCGGCCACCGAGTGCATGCGCGCCACCGCCGTGCCCAGGTCCCGGATCACGGAGGCGAGGTCCTCGCGCTCGTTGACGTCGCTCCAGTCGAGGTCGGCGGAGTACGGCGAGATCTCGGCGACGAGCTGGCCGACGCCGTTCAGCGTGGTGTAGCCCAGCCACGGATCGGCGTAGGCCTGCAGGGCGCGCTGGGACTCGGCGGTGCGGTGGCCCTGGTGCCTGAAGTAGCCGTGCACCTTCTCGTCGGTGATGTGCCGGGCCACGGCCGGGACCTGGGCCTGCTTCATGTAGAGGATGACGTCGTTCTCCAGAGCCTCGGTGTGCCCCTCCAGCAGGAGGTTGTAGGAGGGCAGCCCGGCCGAGCCGATGCCGACGCCCTTGCGCAGCGCGAAGTCCTTGATCCGGTGCTCGACCTCGGAGACCGCGGGGAGCGTGGTCAGGTAGTCCTGGAAGGCCGCCTCGACCGCCTGCCGCGTCTCCTCGTCGACCGGGTAGCGGCCTTCCAGGACGGCGAAGCGCCGGTCGTAGTTCTCGACCGTGGTCTCCAGGTCGAGCAGGGCCACCCGGGTGTTGAGCCGGGCGCGCTGGAGCACCTGGTGCAGCACGCCGCTGGTGGTCTTCAGGGTCAGCGAGCCGATCGCGTCGTCGCCGCCGTGCGCGATGCCGTTCAGCTCGGCGAGGTAGGCATGGGAGAACTCGGCGACCAGCCCCGAGATCACCTCGTCCGACAGCGCCTTGGCGTAGCCGATCAGCGCGACGCTGGCCGCGAACCGCTTGAGGTCCCAGACGTAGGGGCCGACGTAGGCCTCGTCGAAGTCGTTGACGTTGAAGACCAGGACGCCGGAGGCGTTCATGTAGGTGCCGAAGTTCTCAGCGTGCAGGTCGCCGTGGATCCACACCCGGCGCGTCTGCTCGTCCAGGAACGCCTCGTCGGCGAACGCACCGGTCATGTCCGCGTAGAACAGGCTGGCGCTGCCCCGGTAGAAGGCGAAGGGAGAGGCGGCCATCTTCCGGAACTTGCGCCGGAAGGCCGGAGGGTCGAGCTTCATGGAGTCGCCGAACTCGGTGACGAGAACGTCGAGGATGTGGGCCGAGCGCCTGTCGGTGGTCATGGTGCGCACCGTAAACCGGGGGATATCCGTTCCGCCAGACGCCGGAGGCTGATTTTGGAACGCGTTAACGACATATCAGGGATTGAGGGAATCGGCGGCCCTCCGGCCGGCGACCGGGGATCCGGCGCGGGCCGCGGGCCGGTCGTGCCCGGTGCCGCCGGCGCCGGTCAGCGCAGCGAGCCGCTCGCGCTGCACGCGCTCCCGTAGTCCTTGAGCGTGATCGAGTTCGCCGACTTGGTGGTCATCCGGTTGAGCAGGCCCGACAGGATGCGGGAGGACAGGATCCTGTAGGCCCGGTTCCGGCTCCGGATCTTCTTCTCGGTGGGCGGCGCCAGGAACGGGCCGACGTTCCCGGCGACCTTCTGGCACGCCGCGGCGTAGCCGCGGATCGCCTCCTCGTAGCGGGGGAAGGCCGTCCGGTGGTCGCCGCCGGCCTCCGCCAGCTCCCCGGCCAGCACGTAGGAGGAGATCATCGCCATCCCGGCGCCCATGCCGCCGCAGGTGGCGCCGTACCCGGCGTCCCCGAGCAGCGCCACGCGCCCGGAGGTGTAGCGCTCCATGCGGACCAGGCTGATGGAGTCGAAGTAGAAGTCGCCGGCCTCCCGCATGCCCTCCAGCAGCTGCGGGGTCCGCCAGCCCATCCCCGCGCAGACGGCGGCCACGAGCTCCTTCTGCCGGGCGGCGTCGCGGTGGTCGTAGACGAGCGGCTCCGGGGTGGTGAAGACGAACCCGGCGGCGGTACGGCCGTGCACCTCACCCACCGACACGCTCCTCCCCGGCTCGTTGTAGAGCAGCGTGCCCGGACCGGTGCCGGGGTCACCGTCCATGGTGAAGATCGCGATGTAGTAGCCGGACCGGTGGACGAACTCCTCCTCGGGGCCGAATGCCAGCCTGCGCACGTTGGAGTGCAGTCCGTCGGCCCCGATCACCAGGTCGAAGGTCCGGCGGGCGCCGCTGTCGAAGACGACGTCCATCCCGGCCGGGGTCTCGGCCATCGAGGCGATGGAGTCGCCGAAGACGTACTCGGCGTCGTCCCTGGTCCGCTCGTACAGCAGGCGGCTCAGGTCGCCGCGGAGGATCTCCACCTCGCCGCCGGTGAACTCCGGCGGCAGGCTCGCCACCGGCGTGCCGGCCGCGTCGACCACGGTCAGCGGGCCCGGGGTGGTCCGCAGCCGGCGGATGTCCTCCAGCACGCCCATGCGCCGGAGCATGGTCATGTGCGCCGCGCCGCGGAAGTCGACCGCCTGGCCGCCCTCGCGCGGGGCCGGGGCCCGCTCGACCACCGTGACGGCGAAGCCGTACCTGCGCAGCCAGTGCGCCAGCGCGGGCCCGGCGATGCTCGCGCCGGAGATGAGGACGTTGGTGTTCTTCATGCGGGCTCCCGGTCGTCTCCGTCAGTCAGGTCCGCGTTCGCGGGCCTGACACGGACTCTCGCCGGGAGCGTTGACCGCGCGCTTACCGGCCGCTGACCGTGCGCTTGCCAGGCCGTGCGGCCCGGCGCTCGGATCCGGCCGCCCGAGCGGTCCGGACGGTCCGGGCGGAGGGGGCCGGTGCGGGCCCTTATTCGGAGCGCACCACCAGGCCCATCGCGGTGGCGATCGTGACGGCCTGGGGGAGGTCGATCACCGCGTTCTTCAGCGTGACGTTGAGCGGGTCGACCGCGGACAGGTCGCTGCCGCGCAGGTCGCAGCCGGTCAGGTCGGCGCTGTGCAGCCACGCGCCGGACAGGTCGAGGCGCTGGAGCACGGCCCCCTCGCACCGGGCCCCGGTCAGGTCGGCCTCGCGCAGCCGCACATCACTGAAGGAGGCGCTGCGCAGACCGGCCCCGGGCAGGCCGGCGAACGACCAGTCGCCGCCGGAGACCTTCAGCAGCTCGAAGGTGCAGCCGTCGAACATGCTCCCGACGAGCTTGCAGTCGGTGAAGGTCGCGTCGAAGAACGTGCAGCGGGTGAAGGTGCAGTTCAGGAAAGCGCTCTCGGTGTGCGTGGAGGCGTTGAACCGGACGTTGCGGAAGGTGCACTCGGTGAAGACCGCGCCCCGGCTCGTCGCCTCGGTCATGTCCACGTCGAGGAAGGCGACCCGCTCGTAGGACCGGTCGGCGAGATCCTCGCTGTCCCAGTCTTCACCGCTGATCGTGCTGCGGGTCTCGGGTGCGGGCACGCCGTGCTTGCGCTCAGCCACGGGAGGCGCTCGCCGTCCCCGCCCTGCGGCGGGACCCGGACGGCCGGGTCGCGGGCGCCGCGCCGTGCTCGTGACCGGCGGCGTGCTCGTGGTCGATGGTGTTCTCATGCCCGACAGGATGTATGGCAGCCATTCGCCGCATCCTGCCACGGGGGACCGACACTTCTCCCGCCCGGCGCCACCGGTCCGCGCCGCGTACGTCCGGTCGAGCCGCTCGTGCAGCTCGTCGACGCTGATGCGCCCCTCGCCGGCCGCGGCACGGAGCATCCGGCCACCCGGTCCCGGTCACCGGCCCGGATCTCGGCGCGGTCGGTCATGGCCCCCACTTTGATGATCGGTTTCTCACGCGACCAGATGTTCGATCAGCGGCGATCGCTATTTCCCCGCCCCGGCCGGTGCGCGGGCCGGGCCCGGGGCCGGTGGTCCGCGGGCACGCCGGACGCGGGCCGATCAGGCGAGCAGGTCCTCCAGCCGGGCCGCCACCTCCCGGTAGCGGGCCACCGGGACGAGATGGACCCCGTCGAAGGCCCCGGACTCCCTGATCCGAAGCACCTGCTCGCAGACGGCCTCGACCCCGGCGTTCCGGTCGGAGGCGACCTGCCGTACCAGCTCCTCGGGGATGTCGATGTCCGGGATGGCGTCGGCCAGGCGGCGGGCGTGGTTCTCGCTGGCGATGACCATCACCCCGGCGTAGACCGGCATGTCCACCGGGTTGGCCTCCCGCCATCGCAGCAGAGCCTCCAGCGAGAAGCTGACCTGGACGAACATGAAGTCCGCCGCCCGCTTCCACACCGGCAGCGGGCGCAGCCCGGCCGCCGTACCGGCGCGGAAGGGCCGGACGCCGGCGAAGGCGGGGTCCTGCGAGGCGGTGCGGACCTCGTCGATCATCGCGCGGACGTTCAGCTCGCTCGTCCGGCCGCCCGCGGTGGGCTTGTCGCCGTAGACGAACAGGAACTGGTCGACCCCGTACGCGGCCGCGGTGAGCAGGTCGCGGCGGAATCCCAGCAGGTTGCGGTCGCGGGAGTTGAGGCAGGCGATGCTCCGCCCGCCCATGGCCTCGACCTCGTGGGCGACCGCGACGCTGGAGACCGTGGCGCGGCCGATGTGGTTGTCGGGGATCAGGAAGGCGTCGGCGACCTTGCCGAGCGTGCCGATCTGGTGCCGGACGTGCCTCAGGTCGGGCCGGGTCGGCGGCTCGACCTCGCAGATGATCTCGAACGGGCGGTTGCTCATGGAGGAAACCTAGAAAAACCGCCGGAGATCGGCCAGCCGTACTCACTGACTGAGACGACACCGCCTGCGGCCCGGTCCCGCAGCCCCCGGCGGAGACGTTCGTCGGAGATCAGCTCCGTGGCCACCCCGCGCGGTCGTGGTCCGGGGAGTCACGCCTCCCCGGACCACGGAGATTCACGGGCGGCGGACGCGGTAGCGGAGGTGGGTGACGCCGGTGCCCTCGACGACCGAGACCGGTCCCTCAAGGACGACCGGAGCGTTCTCCAACTGCTCGAAGAAGGGGGTCCCGCCGCCGAGCAGGACGGGGACGAGGTCGACCCAGATCTCGTCGAGCAGGCCCGCGTCCAGGCACTGCCGGGCGATGGTGCCGCCGTTGACCCCGACCGTCCGGTCTCCGGCGATGGCCTTGGCCTGCTCGATCGCGCTCTCGATGCCGTCGGTGACGAAGGTGAAGGGCGCGTCCTCGCGGGGCCATCCCTCCGGCACGCTGTGGGTGACCACGACCACGGGCCGGTCCATCGGGTGGGTGCCGCCCCAGCCGTCGGTGTAGTCGAACAGCTTGCGGCCGACGACCAGCGCCCCGGTGTTGTCGAGGACGCCGCGGACATGCTCCGCGCTGGCCGCGGACATGCGGAACGTCATCTCCGGCTTGGCGGTCGGCACGGCCGTGTCGCCGCTTCCGTACCACGCGAAGAGGTGCTCGAACCCCGTCTCGCCCGGCCCGGAGATGTAGCCGTCCAGTGACATGCTCGCCCCGGTGTACACCTCGGTCATTGCGCGTCTCCCGTGGTCACGGCGCCTGCTCGCCAGGCTCTGTCACATGATCGCATTTCACCGGCGGCCACGGATCCGGTCTCGCCGATCGCCTCGGAAGGGCTCAGCCCCTGGGGAGGCCGAGGGTGCGTTCGGCGATGATGTTGCGCTGGATCTCGCTGGAGCCGGCGTAGATGGTGTCGGCCCGGCTGAACAGGTAGAGCCGCTGCAGGTCGTTGAGGTCGTACGGCGGGCCGTCGGCGACCAGCCCGGCCCTGCCCTGTACGGCCTGCGCCAGCTCGCCCAGCCGCCGGTGCCACTCCGACCAGTAGAGCTTGGCGATGGAGACCTCGGGACCGGGTTCCCCGGCGGACAGGGAGGTCATCGTGCGCAGCGCGTTCAGGCGCATGATCCGCAACTCCAGCCACGACCGGACCAACCGGTCGCGGATGATCGGGTCCTCGGCGGCGCCGGTGCGCTTGGCGACCGCCACGACGCGGTCGAACTCCCGCTGGAACCCGATCTGCTGGCCGAGGGTGGAGGCGCCGCGTTCGTAGCCGAGGGTGGCCATCGCCACCCGCCAGCCCTCGCCGGGCGCGCCCAGGATGTTGCCGGCGGCGCTGCGGGCTCCGTCGAAGAAGACCTCGTTGAACTCGCTCGTTCCGGTGAGCTGGACGATCGGGCGGACCTCGACGCCGGGCTGGTCCATCGGGACCAGCAGGTACGACAGACCCTTGTGGCGCCGTGAACCCGGCTCGGTGCGGGCCAGGACGAAGCACCAGTCGGCGACGTGGGCCAGCGAGGTCCACACCTTCTGGCCGGTGATCACCCACTCGTCCCCCTCCAGCCGCGCCCGGGTCTGCACGTTGGCCAGATCGGACCCGGCCTCGGGCTCGGAGTAGCCCTGGCACCACAGCTCCTCGCCGCGGCGGATCGGCGGCAGGAACCTGCGCTTCTGTTCCTCGGTGCCGAACTCCAGGATGGTGGGGCCGATGAGACCCTCGCCGATGTGCCCGACCCTGGCCGGAGCGTCGGCGCGGGCGTACTCCTCGTGGAAGGCGACCTGCTCGGCGAGGGTGGCGTCCCGCCCGCCGTGCTCCTTGGGCCAGCCCAGGCAGGTCCAGCCCGCCGCGCCGAGCAGCCGCTCCCAGGCCAGGCGGACCTCGTGCCCCTCGTGCTCGCGGCCGGGCCCGCCCAGGCCGCGGGCATGGGCGAACTCGCCGCTCAGGTGCTCCTGGAGCCAGGCGCGGACCTCGTCGCGGAAGTCCGTCATCGGACACCTCCGGCGTGGGGCGCCCGCGCTCCGGGCCGCGGGGAGGACGTCACGGGTGGAAGCGGCCGTAGCCGCCGCGGAAGAACAGCAGGGGGCCGCTGTCGCCGTGGGTGTCGAGCTGGTGGACGCGGGCGACGACGATGACGTGGTCGCCGGCCGGGTACTCCGCCTCGACCGAGCAGTCGATCCATGCCAGCGCGTCGCTGATCACGGGGTTGCCGCTGGGGGACTCGCTCCAGTCCAGCCCGGCGAACTTGTCGCCGCCCTTGCTCGCGAGCGCCGCGCAGACCGGCTGCTGGTGCTCGGCCAGCACGTTGACCGTGCAGGTCTTGGCGGCGCGCACGCGGGGCCAGCTGGTGCTGGTGTGCGCCACGCAGAACGCCACGAGCGGAGGGTCGAGCGAGACCGAGGTGAAGGAGTTGGCGGCCAGGCCGCACGGCTCGCCGGTATCGGGGTCGATCGCGGTGATGGCCACGACCCCGGTGGCGAAATGGCCGAGCACGGACCGGAACCGCCTGCCGTCCACGGACGGGTGGTCGTGGTCGGACGGGCCCTGGGAGAGGCCGTTGCGCATGGCGGCTCCGTTGGCGGTGATCCCGTGCCCGTTCGGGTGGGCGCGGTGGTGGCCGCCCTGCTGCAGCAGCCGTGCCGCGTGGGTGCTCATGGTCGGACTCGCCTCCTCAACCGCGCCCGATCGACCCCCGAGGGGATGATGACGGCAGGCGCGGAGGCCCGCCGTCGCCACCTATATTACCAAGCGCTTGCTTGGATGGTAGGGAGGCGCCGGAAAAAGTCCCGGCCGCTCGCCGGCGGCCCCCTGCCGCCCGCCCCTCACCCGTCCGGGCCGAGGCCGTCCGGACGGGCCCGTCCGTGGTCTCCGGCCGCCGGGAGCGCCGTTGACACCCGCGAGCGGCGCGGCCTAGCCTCTGGCCAAGCGCTTGCTTGGAATCGGAAGGAGCGCGTGTGGCGGGATTCCGGGACCGTACGGCCATCGCCGGCGTCGGGTACACGCGGTTCTCCAGGAACTCCGGGGTGAGCACGCTGACCCTGGCCTGCGAGGCGATCATGGCCGCCCTGGAGGACGCGGGCCTGAGCGCCGACGACGTGGACGGCCTGGCCACCCATCGGGTCGGCGACTCGGCCGCCCCCTCGGTGGTCGGCCCCGCGCTCGGCATCCACGAGCCGGTCTGGCACCTCGACCAGTTCGGCGGCGGCAGCGTCTCGCACGCCGTGATCGGGCAGGCCGCGCTCGCGGTCGCGGCGGGCGTGGCCGAGACGGTCGTCTGCTACCGGGCGATCAACGCGCGCTCGGAGTTCCGGATGGGCGGGACGGGACGAGGTCTGCCGGTCAGTCCGGAGGTCCAGTACCAGGCGCCGTACGGATACGTCGCGCCGCCGCAGCAGTACGCGATGTTCGCCCGTGCCCACATGAGCAAATACGGCACCAAAGAGGAGCACTTCGGGCAGCTGGCCGTACGGCAGCGCGCCAGCGCGGTGAAGAACCCCCGGGCGTTGATGCGCACCCCGATCACCCTGGACGACTACCTCGCCGGCCGCTGGATCGCCGAACCGTTCCGGCTGCTCGACTGCTGCCTGGAGACCGACGGCGCCTGCGCGCTGGTCGTCACCACCGCCGAGCGGGCCGCCGGCCTGCGCCGGACGCCGGTGCTGATCTCCGCGGCGGCCTGGGGAGGCGGCGACTCCTTCCTGTCCGGCGGCAACCCCGACGTCACGGTGACCGCCGCCGCGGAGATGGCCCCGCGCCTGTACCGGCAGGCGGGCGTCGGACCGGCCGAGATCGACGTGGCCGAGATCTACGACTGCTTCACCTACTCGGTCGTGGTCCAGCTGGAGGACTACGGCTTCTGCGCCAAGGGCGAGGGCGGGCCGTACGCCGCCTCCGGCGAGGGGGTCCCGGTCAACACGCACGGCGGGTTCCTCTCGGAGGGGTACGTGCACGGGATCAACCACGTCGCCGAGGCCGTCTCGCAGTTGCGGGGCGACGCGGGCGACCGGCAGGTGGACGGCGCCGAGGTGGCCCTGTCCACCGCCCAGCCCGGCTACATCCTGCCCGCCACCTCGGCGCTGATCCTCAGGAAGGGGTGAACCGGTGTCCGCGGAGGCGATCCGCCCGGTGACCGACCGGGACTCGGCGCCGTGGTGGGAGCGGACCGCCCGGCACGAGTTCGCGGTCCAGGAGTGCGAGACCTGCGGCACGCTCCGCTTCCCGGCCCGCGCCTACTGCCACCGCTGCCGGACCCCCCGCTGGCGCTGGCGGCAGATCGAGCCCGTCGGCCGGATCGAGAGCTGGATCGTCAGCCACCAGCCCTTCCTGCCGGGAGCGCGGGAGCCGTACGTCGTGGTGAGAGTGCGGCTGGCCGAGGCGCTCGAGTGCGTTGTGTACGGCAACTGGCGGGGAGACGGGCCCCCCGAGGACGGGCAGCTCGTCCGGGGGTCCTTCACCGCAGTGGACGAGGCGCTCTCGCTGGTCGACTGGGGTCCGGCGGGCTGAGCGCGCGGCCCCGGGCCCAGCCGGCCGTGCACGGTGATCCGCTCGCCGGTCCGCAGCCGGGCCTTCCGCGAACCCGGGCGGTAGTCCCAGACGCACGTGTCCTCGGGCGCGTCCGGGCAGGAGGCCGGGAACAGGCCGCCCCCGGCGGTGGCGGCCTCCAGCAGGGGCGACCCGCCGATCAGCCGGAGCCGTACGGCGTTCGCGGCGGGCCGGGCCGCCGGGTCCTTCGAACGCCCCCGTCTCCGGTGAGACAGCCGCCTGCTCGCCCATCATGGTCATGGGCCCGCGATGGAGAGAAGGGCCGTCAGAGCCGCGGGACAGGACGCGAAAGCGCGCCCTGGCGGGCGTGGGGGACCCGCCAGGACGCGTTCCGCCCCCGCGCGGCGGCTAGAGGACCCCGGCGAGGGATGGGGTCCTCCGGCCGGCTACTCGCGCAGGGAGTCGGTGGGGATGAAGTCCGCGGCCTCCGCGTCGTCTGCCTCGTTCTCGGAGGCCGGCCGCCGGTAGTGCAGGGCGATCAGCCGTGCGGCTCCGACCGGGTCGTCCGCCGGATGCGAGACCTCGCGCCCGTCCTCATGCCATACGAACGATCCGTTCTTGCACCACACGGTCAGATCGGTCAGCACCGAAAGCACGGACATCCCGCTCCCATTGCTCTGGTAGGTGTGGGTGAATCCCAGGCGATGCAACGCGTAACGCAGTAAACGCGTCGCCTCGCAGGGATCGCGCCAGGGCAGGTACGGAGTACCCGCGCGGGCCGACAGCACCGGCATTCACCCCCTGCCGACCTTTCGGTGGATTTGTACCAACGATTGGATGATGCGGCTCTCGGAGGGCTGGGTCAAGGGGCTGTTCCCCACTAGAACCAGATCGTCTAGTTTTGTTGGAATAAAGGGGACTTAATGGCACGGTCAACGCTGTACCAATTGGTGGCCTCCGAGCTCAGGAGGACCATCTACTCCGGCGTGCTCGGGCCAGGGGACCAGTTGCCGACCGAGGCGGAGCTCATGACTGCCCACCAGGTGAGCCGCAACACCGTCCGGCTGGCCCTGGGCGAACTGGTCAACGAGGGCCTGGTCACCCGTACCCCGCGCCGCGGGACCGTGGTGCGGGAGCGCCGCCCGCTGCTCATCCACCCGCAGCGCGAGCTCCAGCCGCAGCCGGGGGAGACCCGCGAGGCCTTCGCGTGGGCGGTCTCCCGGGAGGGGCGCGAGCCGAGCCAGGAGATCGAGGTCTCGATCGTGCACCCCCCCGAGGAGATCGCCAGCAGGCTGGAACTGCCCGACGAGGAACTCGCCGTGGTCCGCCGCCGGCTGCGGTTCGTGGACGGCCAGCCGTACAACACCAACGACTCCTACTTCCCGCTCGCGCTCGTCTCGGGCTCCGAGATCGCCCGCCCCGGAGACATCGCGCGCGGGGCCAACCGGGTGCTGGAGGAGCTCGGCCACCCCCAGACCAGGGTGGTGGACGACATCTGGGCGAGGATGCCCACCAGTTCGGAGGCCGAGCGCCTCCAGCTCCAGCTGGGCACACCGGTCGTCGTCTACGTCCGGGTCGGATACGACGGGGAGGGCACCCCCGTGCGCGTCGCCGTCTCCGTTCTCCCCGCGGACAAGCACCTGATCAGATACGAGCTGGAAAGCCGTTGAGGTCCCCGTGGCCGCCCTGACCGGGCGGCCTCCGTCCCGCCCGTGCCACGGGCGGGCACCCGGCCGCGTCCGTCACGCGGGCCGGTGCGGTCTCTTTCTGCGCTTCGCCTCGGGCCCCTAGCGGCCTCCCGCGGTCCGGCATGGATGCCGTGCGCCACCGATCAGACACTCTCCGTGTCATCTCGCACACCCACCGCAACGAAGGGATGAACCATGCACTCGAACACCGTCGATCTCGCCACACCGCGTCGGCTGACGTTGCGCAGGGCGACCGGCGACGACCTCCCCGCCGTGCTCGCCCTGCTCGCGGAGACCGCGGCCTGGCTGGACTCGCGGGGCATCCGCCAGTGGCCGGCCGGGGGCTTCCCCGCCGGGCGCATCGCCCCGCTGATCGAGGAGGGCGCCATGTACGTGGTGCACGGCGCGGACGGCCCGGCCGCCACCGTCGCCCTGGACGGCCACGCCGACCCCGAGTTCTGGACCCCCGGGGACGGTCCCGGCTCCGCGCTCTACGTCCACAAGCTCTCGGTGGCCCGCAGCCACTGCGGCCGCGGTCTGGGCGAGGCGCTGCTCGACTGGGCGGGACTGCGCGTGCTCGCCGCGGGCAGGAGATGGCTCCGGTTGGACTGCGCCAAGGACAACCCGGGGTTGCAGGCCTACTACCGGCGGCAGCGGTTCACCCACCTGCGCACGGTCGACCTCCCGCACCGTGCCTCCGGAGCCCTGTTCCAGCGGGCCGGAGGTCTGCGCGGCGGCATCCCCGGGACGATTCTGCCGTTCGCGGACCATCGCGGACCGGTGGGCGCCGAACAGGTGGTGGAGCGCGTCTGAACCAGGGCGATCCTAGGACAAAGCCATCCGATAGCCTCACCTCATGACCGGATCCCTGCTTGAGGTGATCGCGCTCGACGTGCGTGACGCCGTCGCCGCCGAGGAGGGCGGCGCCGACCGCCTGGAGATCGTCGCCGACATGATGTCCGACGGGCTCACCCCCGCGGTGGAGACGGTCGCGGCGATCTCCAGGGAGTGCACGCTGCCGCAGATGGTGATGCTTCGCGCCGACGCCTCGTTCCTGGCCGGGCCCGAGTCGCTGGAGAGCCTGCGGCGCGACGCCAAGGCGCTGGCCGAGGCGGGTGCGGCCGGGTTCGTGTTCGGTTTCCTGGACGCCGAGGGCGCGGTGGACCTGGCCGCCACCGAGGCGATGATCCACGCGGTGGCCCCGCTGCCCTGGACCTTCCACCGGGCGGTGGACCACGCGGCCGATCTCCAGGCGGCCTGGCGCGCCGTCCGGCTGCTGCCCAACCTCGCCACCGTGCTCACCGCGGGCTCCTCCGGAGGGGTGGGAGACGGCCTGCCCCTGCTGAAGACCCGTTGCGAGGCGGGCGACGGCCCGCTGATCATGGCGGGTGGCGGGCTGAGGCCCGCCCATGTCTCGGCCCTGCTGGAGTACGGCGTGCGCGCCTTCCACGTCGGGAGCGCCGTGCGGACGTCGTGGTCCGGCCCGGTCGACCCCCTCAGGGTCCGCCGCTGGCGGGACCTGATCGACTGATCGGCCGGGCTCCGGCACCGCGGACGCCTTGCCTGCCCCGCCCCCGCCGGTCCGCCCGGAGAGTCCCTATCAGAGGGCCCTTCTCAGAGGGCCCGCATCAGAGGGCCCGCATCAGAGAGCCAGGCCCGCCCGGCGCAGCGCGGCGGCCATCGTCTTGACCGTCGCGGGCTCGTCCATCACCCCGCCGCCCGCCTCGCGCTGCTCCTGCCAGGCCCGGACCCGCTGGTCGAACTCGGCGTGGTGGCGCAGGTGGAAGGCGTAGACCGTGACGAAGCGGCTGACGAGATGCGAGGGATGCATGTCCCAGCCCTGGTAGAAGCCGTGCCGCAGCGAGTGCCCGACCAGCTCGGCGTGACGGGCCCACAGCGCGTGGACGTCGTCCCTGCCGTCGGAGGCGGGCGAGGCGGCCAGCGAACCGTCCGACAGCTCGACGCCGGTCCCGGCGAACGCCGTCTGCATGACGTGCCGGGCGTGGTCGCAGGCCGGGTGGTCCAGCCGCTGCTCGTGCGGGGGGAGCGAGCAGCTCGCGGTGTAGTCGAAGACGCCGAAGTGCGCGGCCGCCAGCCTGCCGCCGAGTGAGGCGGCCAGGCCGGTGTCGAGGAATCCCACCGTCTGGGTGGCCTCGACCTGGACCTCGAACCGGAGCGTCCCCCCGGGCAGGCCCAGTCCCTGCTCCAGGGCGGCCAGGCAGTCGGCGAACTGGTACAGGTAGTCCCTCATCAGCACCTTGGGGAAGGTGACCGTGAACCCCTCCGGCAGGGTTCCGGCCCGCTCGGTCACCCCCGTGAGGAACCCGTCCAGCGTCCGCAGGCTCCGGCCGGGGTCGCCGTCGGCGAACGACTTCACCCGCAGCCCCCAGCGGCGGGGGAGCGCGCCCGCCGCGTGCAGGGCGGCGACCGCCTCGGCGGCCCCGGCGGCGTGGCCGTCCTCCTCGGCGGGGCGCACGCCGTACCCGTCCTCGAAGTCGATCCGCAGGTCCTCGACGGGCTCCCGGGAGAGCTTGGCGGCCACTCTGCCGTGCACGTCGCCGGCCAGCGGCGCCGGGAGGCCGAAGAGCGCACCGAGGTGCTCGGGTCCCGGCAGGTGCCGGGTGAACAGCTCCAGCGCCGCTGCCCCCCACTCCGCGACCGTCCCCGCGCCGAACCGGTCGGCCGGCACGTAGACGGTGTGCACCGGCTGCCACCCGGGCGCCGCCGCCGGATATCTCACCGACTGCTCCCGGTGGGCCCGTTCGAAGCCCGGGATCAGGGAGAGGGGGTCGGCGAGAGTGACGCGCATGATGGTGCTCCTCGTGGACGTACGGGGGTCAACCGAACCTTAGTGCGTCCCTCACGGCGGTCGCTCCGGGGAGTGCACGACCATCGGCACCCGGCGGAGCGGCAGGCAGGCCGTCCACATCGCCTGGGCGGCCCGGGCCGCCCGGGCCGCCCGGGCCTCAACCGGCGTCGGACGGGACCGGGGTGTCGCGATGGCGCCGCCGCTCGCCGGCGGGAGCGGCGACGAGCGGGGCTCCGGTGGCGCCGGAGGTGGCGCAGACGCGGTTACGTCCCTTGTGCTTGGCGGTGTACAGGTTCGCGTCGGCGAGAGCGAGAAGCTCGGCCTGGGTGCTGTCCGGCTGGGAGGCGGTGACGCCGATGCTCACGGTGACGGGCAGCTCGCCGGTGATCGACCGCCAGGAGCGGGCGGCGACGGCGGCCCTGAGGTCCTCCAGCCTGGCCACCGCCTCGGTCGGGGTCACCCCGGCCATGACCAGCAGGAACTCCTCGCCGCCCATCCGCGCGGCGAACCCCGGCGTGGCGCCGGCCGGGACGGCGTCGAGCATCGCGGAGATGGCGACCAGGACCTGGTCTCCCACATCGTGGGAGCAGGTGTCGTTGATCCTCTTGAAGTGGTCCAGGTCGACGAGCGCGATCGTGACCGAACCGCCGGTCGCGGCGGCGTCGGTGAGGATGGCGGGCAGGTGCTCGTCGACGTAGCGGCGGTTGCGCAGCCCGGTGAGCGGGTCGCGGCGGGCCTGCTCGCGGAAGAGCTCGGCCTCCTGGCGGGCCTCGGCGGCCTCGAACATGGCCTGCCGGGTCCGGGCCCGGGCCTCCTGCTGGATGGAGACCAGTTCCTTCTCGGTGGCGTGGTAGACCTTGTACGCCTCGAAGGCCCGGCGGTAGTCGTTGGACGCGGCGTACAGCTCGGCCTGCTCCTGCCGCACCTGGACCAGGATCCTGGTGTAGCCGTGCTCCTCGCAGATCATCCGGCTCCGGTCGAGGCTGCGCTGGGCGTTCTTCGTGTCGCCCATGTGCCGCTGGGAGAGGGCCAGGGTGAGCAGCACCTCCGGGAGCACGGTGGCGTGCGTCAGCTCCTGGGACTCGTGCATCAGGATGCCGGTCTGGGCGGCCATCACGGCCTCGGGATAGTGGCCGAGCGCGATCTGCACCCGCGCCACGGTGTCCATGATGAGCGCGTCGGGGTCGTATCCGCCCATCTCGCTGATCGCCAGCAGGCGCTCGACGACCTCCCAGGCGACGTCGTACCGCCCGGCCTTGTACTCGGCGTAGGCGAGGTTGTTGAGCACCGTGACGTGCCGCTCCACGTCGATCGTGGCGGCCAGGCGCTCGGCCTGCCGGTACCGCTCGCGGGAGGCCTCCACGGAACCGGTCTCGTCGAGCGCGTCGGCCAGCTTCATCAGGTGGGTCAACCGGATGCGGGGCAGGGTGTCCTCGTCGAGCGCCTCCATGGAGCTCACCATGTGCTCCAGCACGGACGCCATGTCGGCGAGCTCCCAGTAGGCGCGCGCCATCATCAGATGGCTGCGGGCCAGCAGCGGCCGGCAGTCGTTGGTGACCGCCCACTGGTTGACCTGCCACATCACCGGGACCACCGAGGCCAGCTCGCCCCAGCGGGTCTGCACGTCGACCTGGACGAGCTTGGCGCGCAGCGCCAGGACGACCTCGCCGAGCTGCTCGGCCATCCGCTCCAGCTCCACGGCGCGGTCGTAGGCCACCTCCATGTTGTAGCCGGTGGTGCTCTCCAGGATGTCGAGCTCGGCCGCGATCTTTCCGGGCGTGAGAATGCCGGCAGATGAGGTGGATGCACCGGACGCGGCGCGCGCGTCCGTTCTGGCGACGGGGCCCTTGGGGGATCCGTGCGCAGAGTCTCCCGGGAGGGGGGTCCTCGACGCCTGCCCCGGGACTTCGTCAGCCATTGGTCCGTTCACGTAGCGTTCATCGGCGCGGGTGTCGGCCTCCTTAGCGATTTCGTCGGCCGGATGGTGGATCGGCCGGACGGTGGACCGAGCCGCCCCGCTCCGGCCGGGCCGCCGTGGCTCACCCCGGCCGGCCGAGGGCGCCGAGCATGGCGGCGAGCCCGGGGAGCTTCACCCGCTCGCCGCGGTCCAGGCTCCGGGCCAGCGCGGCTTCGGCGGCCTCGATGTCCAGCCACTGCCGGTAGGTCACGGGTGAGACCCCGCGTTCGGCCAGGAGGGCGTCCGGCTCCGCGCGCCGTACCGGTTCGCGGCCGGCGAGGTCGGCGAGGAGGGTGCGGACCGTCTCGGCGGCGTCGGACTTGTTGGTGCCGATCACTCCGGTGGGGCCGCGCTTGAGCCAGCCCGCCACGTACTCGCGCCCGCGCACGCGCCCCGCCTCGTTGGGCACGGTCATGGTGGCCTCGGAGAAGGGCACTCCCGGCAGGGGGACGCTCTGGTACCCGACCGAGCGCAGGACCATGCCGACCGGGAGGGTCTCGAACTCGCCGGTGCCGACGACCCTGCCGCCCTCCAGGCGGGTCCGCTCCAGGCGCAGCGCCTCGACCCGCCCGTCGCCCAGGATCTCCACCGGGCGCATCCAGAACCGCACGTCCAGCCGCCGGGGGCGGCCCTCGGGCGGGCGGGCGGCCCAGGCCCGGATCACCTCGACGTTCCCCCGGACCTGGCGGGGCAGGTCCGCGAGGTCCACCGAGACCGGAGCCTCATCGGGGCGCACGCACACGTCCGCGTTGGCCAGCTCGCCGAGCTCCCGCAGCTCCTTCAGGGTGAACTTGGCGTGCTCGGGCCCGCGGCGGCCGATCATGTGGATGGCCTTCACCTGGCTCGAGGCCAGCCGGGCCAGGACCTCCTCCGGCACGTCCGTGGCCCGCAGCTCCTCGGCGGTCTTGGCGAGGACGCGCACCACGTCGACCGCCACGTTGCCCACGCCGATCACCGCGATCTCGGGGCTGTCGAGGACGAAGCGGTCGCCGGGCATGTCGGGGTGGCCGCAGTACCAGTTCACGAAGTCGGTGGCGGCCACGCTCCCCGGCAGGTCCTCGCCGGGGATGCCCATCCGCCGGTCCACCATGGCACCGGTGCAGTAGACGACCGCGTCGTAGCAGGCCAGCAGGTCCTCGGTGGTGACGTCCCGGCCGAACTCCACCCCGCCGAGGAAACGCACGCCCGGCAGCTCCAGCACCCGGCGGAGGTATCCGGCGATCGACTTGATGGAGGTGTGGTCGGGGGCCACGCCGTACCGCACCAGCCCGTACGGCGTGGGCAGCCGCTCCAGCACGTCCACCTCGACGGGCCCCGGGGCCTGCCTGGCCAGTGCTTCGGCCGTGTAGATCCCGGCGGGGCCCGATCCCACAATCACCACTCGCAGTGACACGTCGCCTCCCAGAGGGTTATGCCCGCGATTGTGTATCAACGGGAACACGCCCTACTAGACTCAGCCGGCCAACATGATCGAGGTAGCCCATGTCGCCCGTGCGCACGAAACCGTCCCTGGTGAGGATCCGGGCGCTCGCGCCGGCGTCGCGGTAGTACCCGCTCGTCACCGCGCCGGAGCGCAGCAGCACCTCGCCCACCTCTCCCGGCGGCAGTGAGCGCCCCGCGGGGTCCCGCAGCGCCAGGCTCACCCCGCCCCGCGGGCGGCCCACCGTGTGCTCGGCGTCCTGCGGCGGGTCCTCGGGCCGGGTGCCCAGCCCCAGGCCGGCCTCGGTGCACAGGTAGCGGTTGCAGACCGGCACGCCGAACCGCTCCCGCAGCGCCCGGACGAGCCCGGCGCCGGGCGGGCCGCCGCTGGACAGCACCAGGCGCAGGTGCGGCAGGCCCGTCCGCCCGCGGGCCGCGCGCGACTCGTGGGCCAGGAGCCCGGCCAACTGCCCGGGAGTGCCCTGCAGCACGCCGAGCCGGTGCTCGGCCAGCACCCGGAGCACCGCCGCGGGCTCCCAGCGGGGCAGCACGTGCGCGGTCCGCCCGGTCTGCAGGAAGACCGGCAGCCTGGTCATGAACGTCAGGTGGCCGAGATGGCGGAAGAGCAGCCGCGGGTCGCCCGTGCCCCAGCGCAGCCCGGCCCCGTGCGCGCGCACCGCCTCCAGCTGCCGGTCGGAGAAGACCGCGCCCCGGGGCGTACCCGTGGTCCCGGAGGTGAACACCACGGCCACCGGGCGTCCGGGATCGGGCGGCAGCGGAGGAGGCGGCCTCTCGGCCCGGTGCAGCCCGGCGAGCCGACCGGTGTCGTACGGCTCCCGCTTGCCCGGCCGATCCGTGAGGGGGAGGGTGACCACATCGAGGGCGGGGAGCGGCGGCAGCAGGCCGGGGGCGGTGACGACCAGCGCCGGGTCGAGACGGCGCAGCGGCACCGCCGGCCCCGGGCGGAGCCCCGCGGTGACGGCGCCGATCTTGGCCGCGGCCAGGTAGCAGATCGGGAACTCCGGCCCGTCGGGGAGCGCGAGGGCGACCAGGTCGCCCATCCGCACGCCCCGGTGGGCGAGACCGGCGGCGACGCCGTCGGAGACGCGGTCGAGCTCGGCGAAGGACAGGGCGAGGGAGCCGGAGTCGACCGCGACGCGCCCCCCGAACCGGCGCGCGGCCTCTCCGGCGAGCAGTCGCAGCATCGGCGGCTCCCGTCGTTGAAAGGCGCTCTTCCAACGTACTCCCGCGATCGCGCCCGCACACGTGCCCGCCGCTAGGCGACGATCCTGTCCCGGAGGGCGTTCTTGTCGACCTTCCCGTTGGCGTTCACGGGGAGCTCGTCCACCACGACCACCCGCCGGGGCACCTTGTAGTTGGACATGTTGTCCCGGGCCCAGGCGATGATCTTCTCCGGATCGGCCGCCGCCCCCGGCAGGGGCACCACGAACGCCCAGCCCGCCTCGCCGAGCCGCTCGTCCGCCACTCCGACCACCGCGGCCTGGGCCAGCGATCCCTCCCGCAGCAGCAGGCCCTCGACCTCGGCGGGGGAGACGTTGAACCCGTTGACGATGAACAGCTCCTTCTTGCGGTCCACGATCGCGAGGTTGCCGCGGGCGTCGAGGACGCCGATGTCCCCGGTGTGCAACCAGCCGTCGCGGACCACTTCGGCGGTCTTGCCCGGCTCGTCCCAGTAGCCGCGCATGACGCCGTACCCGCTCACGAGGACCTCACCGCGCCCGCCGACCGGCACCTCCCGGCCCTCGTCGTCCACGATCCTGACCGCCACGCCCGGCACCGGGCGGCCGGTGCTGGAGGCGATGACCTCCACCGGGTCCCCGGCCCTGGTCATGGAGACGACCGTGCCCTCCATCAGCCCGTAGGCGTTGATCATGCGCTCCAGCCCGAGCCGCTCCAGGGACCTGCGGACGAGCTCGGCGGGGACCGAGGCGGCGCCGCAGATCGCCACGCGGAGCGCGTGGCCGGTGGTGTCGACCTCGTCCAGCATGCGGTGGAACAGGGTCGGCGGGCCCGCCAGGACCGTGATCCTCCGCTTCCGCACCAGTTCCGTGAGCAGCTCCGGGCTGAACATCCGGATCGGCAGCATCGTGGCGCGACGCAGCACCGAGGCGAGCAGCCCCGCGTTGAGCCCGAACCCGTGGGCGAACGGCGCGATGACCGGGTAGCGGTCGCCCGGGCCGAGCGTGACGATCTCCGCCCAGTCCCAGTAACCGCGCAGCACCTGGCCGTGCTCCAGCATCACGCCCTTGGGCGTGCCGGTGGTGCCGGAGGTGGACATGATCTCGCACAGATCCCCGGGACGTACGGCCAGCGCCCGGTCCTCGGCCTCGGCGCGGGAGATCCGGGCGCCCGCGGCGAGCAGCTGGGAGAGCCGGAGGGTTCCCGGCCGCTGCACGCCCTCGGGCACGACCGCGTGCCGCAGGGCGTGCAGCCCGGCGAACGGCCGCCCGGCCACGGGCCCGCCCACGGCCTCGGCCAGCAGGTCGGTGAAGACCGCGCCGTCCGGGCCCTCGCCGGTGACCAGCACGACCGCCCCGGTCTTGCGCAGCAGCCCGGCCGCCTCGATGCCCTTGTACCGAGAGGACAGCGGCACCACGACCGCCCCGGCGTCCCAGGCCCCGAACGCGGCCAGCACCCACTGCAGGTCGTTGAGGCCCCAGATCGCGACCCGGTCCCCGGCCCCGACGCCCATCGCGATCAGGCCCCGGGCGACGGATCCGGCGTGCGCGCGCAGCTCGGTGAGCGAGAGCCGTACCTCCCCGTCGGCCACGACGACGTCGGAGGGATGGTTCCTGGCCTGGTCGCGCAGCATCCGGGGGATGGTCCCCCAGTCGGGAACGTCCATCTCGCGCCTCCGGGACGGCTCAGGGAGCGACGGCCGTGCGGTCCGCGCCCAGGTGGTGGCCGCGGGCGTCGCGCACCGTGCCCGTCGCGGCGACCGCGGTGCCGGACTCCGCCGCCCCCGCGACCTCCTGCGAGACCTCGACGGCGATCGTGATCGGCGTGAGCGCCTTGAGCGACTGCTGGATGCGGGACTTCCACATGGGATTCCTGACGAGGCTTTCCCGGTTGAACGTCACCGTCAAGACCGCGGAGTCGAGCGTGCCCTGCCGCGATATGCCGAGCTCCCAGCCGGACACCCCGTCGACTCTGCCGAGCGCCCTGCGGATGCGGGGCAGCGAGAGCCAGACGCCGCGCACCAGCACGTGGTCGCCGACCGTGTGCTCGGGCGCGGGGACCGCCTCGCCCGGGGCCACCCGGGCGACCTGCCCGGTCCGCAGCACGGTCTCGCCGTCGACGACCACCAGCTCCGCCAGGCCCTCCGAGTACGGCGGGGCCAGCAGCTCGTCCTTCTCCAGCGAGGCCAGCCGGACCGCCCCGGGGCCGGAAAGGGTGAGCGGCTCCGTCTCCGAGGACCTCCAGCCCAGCGGTGCCGCGGTGAACGGGGAGCTGTAGACCTCGGTGACCCGCGACTCGAACTCGGAGGCCAGGTGCGCCATGGTCCGCCGGGAGGCGATCTCACCGGTGAGGACGATGTTCCGCAGGCCGAGATCGAGCGGGTCGAGCAGGAACTCCAGGTGCAGCCGGGCGAGCAGGTCCATCGCCCCGGTCGGCGTGGTCACCAGGGTCGTCGCCCCCAGGGACTCCAGCGCGCGGTGCAGCCGGAGCCGCCCCCGGGGGCCGACCGAGGCCGCCGCCCGGCCCACCTGCGCCGCGGCGTGCGCCCACTGCGGGCCGGCCAGCTCGCCGTCCCCGGACAGGGCCACCACGACCCGGTCCGCCGGTCCCACTCCCGCGGCCTCCAGCGCCGCGGTGAAGGCCCCGGCCGCCCCGGCGGGGTCGCCCGGCACGATGCTGTCGCCGTCGGGGGAGACCAGCAGGAGCCCGGTCGCGCTCCGGCCCGCCGCGGCCAGGTCGCCGCGCGTCTTCCACGTCATCGGGGCCGCCGTCGGGCCCGCCGGAGTCGTCACTTCATCACCTCGGTCATGAACAGCCGCATCGACTCGCAGACGTCCTCGTGGGGCAGGCCGCCCACCTGCGCCTGGAGGATGAGGTCGGTGGCCCCGGCCTCGGCGATCCTGGCCGCGGCCTTGCGGGAGCCCTCCACGTCGTCGACCACGACCATGTGGTGCTCGCGGAGCGTGGCCATGGCCTCCTCCGGGGGCATCCCGGCGGCGAACTGGCCGAGGACCTTGTGGGTGGCGTGCCGGGCGTCGTAGTAGTCGGGCGGGGTGACCAGGTTGACCTGCCGCCTGATGTACCACAGGACGGGGTCGGAGGCGGTCTCGATCGCCTCTTCGCGGGTGCGCCCGACGAACCAGGGGATCATCAGCGCGATCCGGCGCGTCGCGGGGTCGAAGCCGTTGTCGGCCAGGCACGCCTTGTATCGGGCGATGTCCTCGGCGACGTCGTCGAGGCCCTTGAGCATCGTCATGCCGAGCAGGTTGTAGCCGTGCCTGGCCGCGGCGAGATAGCCCTCGAGCGAGGTGGAGGCCACCCACACCGGCGGGTGCGGGACCTGCGCGGGGCGGGGGTAGACCGCGACGTCGGGGATCTCGAAGAACTCGTTGGACCGGCTGACCGGCTCGCCGTCGGCGTTCCAGATCGCCAGGGTCGCCTCCAGGGAGTCCTCCCAGATCTGACGCGACTTCTCGAACGGCTTCTGGAACGCCTGGTACTCCAGCGGGGACGCGCCCCGGCCGGTGCCGAACTCCACCCTGCCGCCGGAGATGACGTCGAGGGTCGCGACCCGCTCCGCCGTGCGGATGGGGGACTGGAAGGGCAGCAGGACCACGCCGAGGCCCAGATGGATCCGTTCGGTCAGCTGGGAGGCGGCCGCCAGCACCAGGTCGGGGGCCGACGAGTGGGAGAAGCCCCGGGTGAAGTGGTGCTCGACGAACCACGCGGTGTCGAAGCCCAGCCGGTCGCCCAGGACCACCTGGTCGATCACGTTCCGGAACGCGCGCTGTTCGACCTCGCGGGAACGCCCGCGGACCTCCAGTTCGTATCCCAGGCTGATCCGTAGGGACGTCATCCACGCCTCCGTTGTGTCACGTCGTTCCCCGGTCGCGGCTCGCTATTTAACCAAGCGCTCGCTTGGCGAGATTACCAGCCTGGTGGGAAGGCAACAAGCCGACCCCGCTCTTCCGGCGGCGAAACCGGCACTCCGCCGAACAAGCCGGTTCCCCGGTGCGGGTTCTCGTGAGGTAGCGGCGAAGAAGCGGCAAAGAGGGGGCGCGCGGCACGCGGGAGGTGGCACGCTCCCAGTCATGAGGGGACTGCGTGGATGGCGCTCCACAAGCGCGCCCAAAGAGATCCAGCCGACCGGCGCGCGCCGCTACGAGGCGTTCGGCCGGGTGATGGCCGCGCTCGCCTGCGACGCCGAACTGATGGAGGCCTGCCGTGACCTGACGTGGTGGCGGGGGACGGACCACAGCTGGTACGTCGAGTGGCGTGAAGGCCTCTACGCCGCCGAGGTGGCCGCCGACCTGGCCGGACGCGTGGACGATCCGGACCTCCCCGGGGCCCTGGTCACCCCCGTCGGGCCGGCCACCTCCGGATCCGCCACCCTCGACGTGATGGGCGTGTGCTTCGTCCTGCGCGCCGTCGACCCCCTCGGCCGCGCCCGCCTGAACGCCCGTCCGGGCGCGTGGCGGCTGGCCGACGCCCTCGACACCACCCGCCGCACGTCCTCCCGCCACCCCTGGGAGGAGCTCCTCGGCGGCTGAGTCCCGAAGACGCCGGGACTCTGAGGGCGGTCAGAGTCCGGCGGCGGCCGCCAGGCGGGCCCGGTGGGCGTGCGGCGGGCCGAAGAGCTGGGCGTCGGCGGTGGCGCGCTTGAAGTAGCGGTGGGCGGAGTGCTCCCACGTGACGCCGGTGCCGCCGTGGATCTGGATGTTCTCCCCCGCGGCGGCCAGGTAGGCCTCGGTGCAGTACGAACCGGCGACCGCGGCGGCGACGGCGAGGTCCCCGGGGCGGGCGCGGGCGGCGGCGCGCGCGGCGGAGCGGGCGGACTCGACCAGCAGGAGCAGGTCGGCGAGCTTGTGCTTGACGGCCTGGAAGGAGCCGATGGGGCGGTCGAACTGCCGGCGCTCCCGGGCGTGGGCCACGGCCGTCTCCAGGCAGCGGGCGGCGCCGCCCGTCTGTTCGGCGGCGAGGCCGGTGACGCCCAGGTCCCGGACGCGGCGCCAGGCCGTGCCGTCGCCGGCGGGGCGGACCGGGACGGCGTCGAAAACGAGCGCGGCGAGCGGGCGGGCGGGGTCGAGGGTCGTGCGCGGCGCGCGGGACGAGGGGACGGCCTCGACCAGTTCGCCGCCGGTGAAGACCAGCACCACCTCGCCGTCGAGCGCGTAGGGGGCGGTGCCGGACAGGCGGCCTCCGGCCAGGGACAGCTCGGCGTCGCCGGGGAACACGACGGTGGCGGTGCGGGAGCCGTCCGCGATGCCGGGCAGCAGGCGGGCCATCGCCTCCGGGTCGCCGCCTGCCCTGATCGCCTCGACGGCCAGCACGGCGGTGGACAGGTAGGGGTAGGGGCTGAGCGCGCGGCCGAGCTCCTCGCAGACGACGGCCGTCTCCGCCGCGCCGCACCCCGCTCCGCCGTACTCCTCGGGCACGGCCAGGCCGGCCACGCCGAGTTCGGCGGCGAAGCGGGCCCATGGGGCGCCGGGCCTGCCGGCGAGGAAGGAGCGGACCGCGTCGCGGAGCCCTTCCTGCTCCTCGGTGAGGCTCATGGTGTCATGGTCCAGATCGGCGGGGTTCACGGCCACAGCATAAAACAAGCGCTCGCTTGCTTAATATAGCTTGACCGTTTTTGTCGATATTTGCAGGTCAGATATGCTCCATATAGCCACAGTAGGACGCAGATCGGGGGGTCAGCGGCTTTGGTTGGACATAACGACACGCTCGACTTCCTCGCGGGGGATCGCAAGGAACGGGCGATCCTGCGCCACATGGTGCTCTCGCTGATCGCCGGGCTGGCGCTCGGCGCGCTGGGAGAGGCCCTCTCACGCAGCCCGGGTCCGCTGCACGGCGCCTACGATCCCTACGCCTACATCCTGATGGCCGCGGTCGTGGGACGCAGCGCCGCCGGGCTCGGCTGGGCGGTGCTCTCCGGGGCGCTGGCCGCCCTCGGGCCGGTCCTGTCCATGCTGGGGGCGACGTTCTTCCTGCCGAGAGAGCACATCCTCTACGTGAACTTCGACGGCATGATGCTGAACATCATGCTCCTGGTCCTGACCTCCATCGCGACCATGGCCCACCTCACCAAGTACGGCGGTCTGCGGGGCGACGTCGCGGCGGGGCTGCTGGCCGGGATCGTGGCGATCGAGGGCGTCGAGGCGGTACGGCAGACGGGAGCCGGGAGCGGCGCGCCGTGGTCCTGGGGCGCTCCTCTGGTGATCGTCATCCTCGCGATGGTGGTCCTCTCCCTGCGGGAGGGCACCGGACGGATCCGCGCGGCCCTGGTGGGACTGATCATGGGCACGGCGTACCTCGTGTTCTCCGGGGGCGTATAACGGCAGGCGGCCGGGTCGCCCGAGTCGATACCCTGTAGGGCGACAATCCCTGTAACCCTTGCCACCTAGGAGTAGCCGTGCTGCTGCGCATGTCGTCGTTGTTTCTCCGGACGCTGAGGGACGACCCGGCAGACGCGGAAGTCCCGAGCCACAAGCTGCTCGTCCGCGCCGGCTACGTCCGCCGGGTCGCACCCGGCGTCTACTCCTGGCTGCCGCTCGGCAAGATGGTCCTGGAGAACGTCGCACGCATCGTGCGCGAGGAGATGGACCGGATGGGCGGTCAGGAGGTGCTCTTCCCCGCCCTCCTGCCCCGGGAGTACTACGAGGCCACCGGCCGCTGGACGGAGTACGGCGACACGCTCTTCCGCCTCAAGGACCGCAAGGGCGCCGACTACCTCCTCGGTCCCACCCACGAGGAGATGTTCACCGACATGGTCAAGGGGGAGTACGCCTCCTACAAGGACTACCCGGTGACGCTCTACCAGATCCAGACGAAGTACCGCGACGAGGCCCGTCCCCGGGCGGGCATCCTGCGCGGGCGCGAGTTCGTCATGAAGGACTCCTACTCCTTCGACCTGGACGACGACGGCCTCAAGCGCTCCTACGAGCAGCACCGTGAGACCTACATCCGGACCTTCGACCGGCTCGGGATCACCTACAAGATCTGCTTCGCCACCTCCGGGGCGATGGGCGGCTCGGCGTCGGAGGAGTTCCTCGCCCCCGCCGAGACCGGCGAGGACACCTTCGTGGCCTGCCACCACTGCGGCTACGCGGCCAACGCCGAGGCGGTCACCACACCCGCCCCGGCCGCGGTCACCGGAGACCGCCCCGCCCTGCGGGTCCTGGACACCCCCGGCACCCCGACCATCGAGTCGCTGGTCAACCACGTCAACGAGCACCACGGCCTGGACATCACCGCCGCCGACACGCTCAAGAACGTCGTGATCAAGGTCGCCACGCCCGGCTCGGACAAGACCGAGGTCCTGGTCGTCGGCGTGCCCGGCGACCGGGAGGTCGACTTCAAGCGGCTGGAGGCCTCGCTGGCGCCCGGCGAGCCCGCCATCTTCGAGGCCGAGGACTTCGCCAGGCACCCCGGCCTGGTCCGTGGTTACATCGGCCCGCAGGTGCTCAAGGGGCTCGGCATCCGCTACCTCGTCGATCCCCGGGTCGTCGAGGGCAGCGCCTGGGTGACCGGCGCCAACGAGCCCGGCAAGCACGCCGTCGGCGTGGTCGCCGGGCGCGACTTCGTCGCCGACGGCACCATCGAGGCCGCCGAGGTCCGCGCCGGCGACGACTGCCCGGCCTGCGGCTCGCCCCTGTCGATCGACCGGGGCATCGAGATCGGCCACATCTTCCAGCTCGGCCGCAAGTACGCCGACGCTGCCAAGCTCGACGCCCTCGGACCCGACGGAAAGCCGGTCCGCATCACCATGGGCTCGTACGGCATCGGCGTCTCGCGCGCGGTGGCGGTGCTGGTCGAGCAGAGGCACGACGAGCTCGGCCTGGTCTGGCCCCGGGAGGTCGCCCCCGCCGACGTGCACATCGTGGGCACCGGCAAGGAGAACCAGATCGAGGTCGCCGTCCGGCTCGCCGAGGAACTGCGGGCCCGCGGCCTGCGCGTCCTGGTGGACGACCGCGCCGGGGTCTCGCCCGGTGTGAAGTTCAAAGACGCAGAGCTGCTCGGCATGCCGACCATCGTGGTCATCGGCCGGGGCCTCGCCCAGGGCGTCGCCGAGCTGCGCGACCGGGCCACCGGCGTCAAGGAGGAGATCCCGATCGCCGAGGCCGCCGACCGCGTCGAGGCCGCCTGCCGCGCCTGACCGCCACGGGCCTTCGCCCGGCCCGCTGAGTGATCGATGAGCGGCCCGCCGTCCAGCGGGCCGCTCATCGGCGTGCCCGGCAGGCGCGGAGACGCCTCTCCCCGAGCCGTGGCGCTCCCCGCGCGACAGCGCCGCCCGGCGGGGCGGCCGCGCGAGGTCAGTGGCGGTAGCGGCGGGAACGCTTGCCGACGGCCTTGCTCACGTGGAGGCCGCCGGGCAGGTACAGGGTCACGTACATGCGGCCGTCCGGGCCCCTGGAGACGTGGAACCGCCGATTGCCGAAGCTCTGCCCGACCCCGTGCCGGGAGAGGTTGAGCCGGAACGGGCCCAGCTTGATCGACTTCCTGTAGCTCCAGCCCATGACATCCCCCCGGGGTCTCATCCGTCACCCGGGAGAACGGCCGGCGTCCGCCGATGGTTCCGGCTCACCGCCGGGAGCCGCTGCCCAGGGTCTTGCGCCAGTGGAGGCCCCCGGGGAGATTGACGCTCAGCGTCCGTCGGCCGTCGGCCGTCTTCGTCACCCGGAAGGCGCGGTTGCCCCAGCTGTGGCCGACCCCGCCCCGGGAGAGGTTGAGCCGGAACGGGCCCAGCTTGATCGACTTCCTGTATCCCCAGCCCATTTGGTACTCCCTTGATGGATTCAGGACGTTCAGCTACCCCTCAGCGGCGATGCAAACGCCGGTCAGGGCGCCGGGCGGACGCCGAAGAGGCGGGCCGGTCAGGACGAGGGCGTCGGTGTCCGGTCAGGACGAGGGCGTCGGTGCCGGCGTGCCCGTCCCGGGCGCGAGGGGCGAGGGCATGCCGGGGAAGGCCTCGATCTCCGGGCGCAGGCCGTACGAGCGGGTGACGCACTCCTGCATGGCCAGCGCGGCCATGCGGCGCAGGTCCGCGTCGTCGGAGGCGGCCAGCTCCAGGTAGGCCGCGGTGACGCCCCGCTCGACGAGCACCGCCAGCTCCACGGCCTGCGCCGCGGTGGACGGGGTGATCGGGAGCGCGTAGGCGGCGCGGGGCTCGGAGGGGGTGCCGCCACGGGCGGTGATCAGGGTGCGGAGCCGGTCGCGGCGGGCGCGGTGGGCGTTGAAGGCGCTCGTCGCGGTGGTCCTCAGCCTTCCCGTGGTCCGGGCGGCGATGACCCCGTAGGCGTAGACGGCGGCGTGCTCGGCGGCCAGGGCCGCGCCGAGCCCCTGGTCGGACCTCACAGGGCCCTCGACAACGCCAGCGCGTGGGCGGCCTCGCAGGCGCCGATGGACGCGATCAGCTGGGCCAGGGCGGGAGAGGCCCCCGTGAGCTGCCGGGAGCGGAGCGCCGCCGCCTTCCGTTCGAGATCGCGCAGGGTCCGCAGGGAGACCTTCGGCTCGGGAGACGGGGACGCGGCACCCGGCGAGGCCGGGGCCGAGGGGGTCGCGGACGGCTCGGGAGGCAGGCGCCGGCGGAGCTCGGCGAGGTGGGCCTCGTGCCGCTGCCGGAAGGGGACGAGCCTGCTCGACGTCGCCGACGCGTAGAGCGCGACCGTCCGCTCCTTCTCCTCCACGAGCTGCCTGAGCAGCACGGTCTCCGGATCGGGAGGCTCGGCCGCCGGGGGCTCGGGCTCCCCGGCGGCACACCCCGCGGTCACCGCGGCGGCCACTCCGAGGGCACCGCCCCCCAGCAGGGCCCGCCGGGAGAGGGAGCGCACGGACGACCTCCGGTCCAGGGTGGGCTGCTGATGCATCTAGCATCGTACGGGCTCAGAATGACAGTCATCGCGCTTCTCGGGCGGCCTCGCCACACCGAGTGGCGCTCTTTCCACGCCCTGGTGTGGATAGGCTGGTGAACCGCATGGGCGAGGTACGCCCGCGCGGATCGTGACAATGGGAGGTCGGCATGGGCAGCGTCACACCCCGCGACCGCCTGATGAAGCTTCTGGAACCCGTTGTCGCAGCCGAAGGGCTCGACCTGGAGGACGTCACGGTCACCCCGGCGGGCAAGCGGAGGCTGCTGCGCGTCATCGTCGACCGTGACGGCGGCGTGAGCCTGGACGACGTCGCCGAGGTCAGCCTCGCCGTCTCCGCCGCGCTGGACGCGGGTGACGTGATGGGTTCCGCACCCTACGTGCTGGAGGTCTCCTCTCCCGGGGTGGACCGCCCGCTCACCGAGCCGCGCCATTGGCGGCGTGCGGTGAAGCGGCTGGTCAAGGCCGACCTGCGGGACGGCACCTCAGTGGAGGGCCGGATCGTCGCCACCGACGAGACCGGCGTGGAGCTCGACGTCGAGGGCGTGTCGCGCCGTGTCGACTATCAGGACCTGGCCCGAGGACGGGTGCAGGTGGAATTCCGCCGGCTCGATGAGACCGACGACGCCGGCGACGACGCCGGCGACGACGGCGACGACGGCGACGAGGGCTAAGGGGGAGCCTCGTGGACATCGACATGAGCGTCCTGCGCAGCCTGGAGCGGGAGAAGGACATCTCCTTCGACCTGGTCGTCAAGGCGATCGAGGACGCGCTGCTGATCGCATATTTCCGGACCGAGGGCGCGGCGGCCAAGGCGCGCGCCGAGCTTGACCGGAGCACCGGGCACGTGACCATCTACGCGGCCGAGCTCGGTGAGGGCGGGGAGGTGCTCAGGGAGTTCGACGACACGCCGGGCAACTTCAGCCGCATCGCCGCGACCACGGCCAAGCAGGTCATCCTGCAGCAGCTCAGGGACGCCGAGGACGAGATCAACTTCGGCGAGTTCGCCAGCCGTGAGGGCGAGCTCGTGGCCGGGGTCATCCAGCAGGGCAAGGACCCCCGGGTCGTCCTGGTGGACCTGGGCAAGATCGAGGCCGTGCTCCCGCACAACGAGCAGGTACCCGGCGAGGAGTACATCCACGGAGAGCGGATCCGCTGCTACGTGGTCCAGGTCAAGAAGGGGCACAAGGGCCCGTCGGTGACCCTGTCCCGGACCCACCCCGGCCTGGTGAAGAAGCTTTTCGCCCTGGAGGTGCCGGAGATCGGCGACGGCACGGTCGAGATCGCCGCCGTCGCCCGCGAGGCCGGCCACCGGACCAAGATCGCGGTTCGGTCCCGCCGCCCGGGGGTCAACGCCAAGGGCGCCTGCATCGGCCCGATGGGCTCGCGGGTGCGCAACGTGATGACCGAGCTGCACGGTGAGAAGATCGACATCATCGACTGGTCGGAGGACCCGGCGGAGTTCGTGGGCAACGCCCTGTCGCCCGCCCGTGTCTCCAGCGTCGAGGTGATCGACGCCGGCGGCAGGGCCGCGCGCGTGGTGGTGCCGGACTACCAGCTCTCCCTCGCCATCGGCAAGGAGGGCCAGAACGCCCGGCTGGCCGCTCGGCTCACCGGCTGGCGCATCGACATCCGCTCCGACGCCCAGACGGGGGACGCGGCCGGTTCCGCAGATGCGTCTACACGGTAAGCTGGAATATGGTGGCCAGGCCGCCCCACTGAGAACATGTGTGGGTTGCCGGGTTCGCACGGTTTCCTCCGAGCTGCTCCGCCTGGTGGTGGTCGAGGACGTCATAGTCCCTGACCTGCGACGACGGCTCCCGGGGCGCGGTGCTTCGCTGCATCCGACCCTGAGCTGTCTCGAGCTCGCCGAGCGCCGTCGAGCGTTCCCGCGCGCGTTTCGCGTCGCGGGGCCGCTCGATCCGTCGCGAGTGCGGGATCACCTGGAAGGGCTGCGAGTTGAAAGGATCGGGTGAAATGGTTGCCAACTGTCATGTAGGACGCCGAGTCGATGGGCTGGTCAGATAGCTATGAGCGCCTGATGAGCATGCGGCGATGAGTACGTTCACGTAACGACGGTCCGGCGGCACTGCCTCCCGGGCCGAGTAAGGGAGTGCAGTGGCGAAGGTCCGGGTATACGAGCTCGCCAAGGAGTTCGGTGTGGAGAGCAAGGTCGTCATGGCCAAGCTCCAGGAGATGGGCGAGTTCGTGCGTTCGGCGTCCTCGACTATCGAAGCACCGGTAGTCCGCAGGCTCACGGAAGCTTTGGGCGGGCCCACCAAGGGCTCGTCAGACAAGGGCGGAAACAGGACGCCCAGGCCGCCTCAGGCGGCACCCCGGCCGGCTGACAGCCAGGCCGGCAGCGGCGCTCCGGCGTCCGCAGCCCCACGCCCGGGGCCGGCTCCCAAGCCGGGTCCGCGGCCCAGTCCGGCTCCGCGTCCCGCGGCCCCCGCGCCGCAGGTCCCGCAGCCCCCGCAGGTCCAGCAGCAGCCTCCGGCGCAGCCGCAGCCGTCTCCGGTGCAGCCGCCGCGCTTCGAGGCTCCCCGCACCGAGACGCCGCGTCCGGCCGGCCCCGGTCCCAAGCCGGGTCCGCGGCCGAGCCCGCGTCCGGCCGCGGGCGGGCGTCCCGAGGCGGCGCGTCCCGAGGGCCGTCCCTCCGGCGGTCCCGGCGGAGCGCCTTCGGCCCCGCGCCCCGGCGCCGGTGCCGGTGCCGGTGCCGGTGGGGCGAAGCCCGGTCCGCGTCCGGGCCCGCGTGGCCCGCGTCCGGGCAACAACCCGTTCTCCTCGAACGCCAGCGGCATGGGCCAGGCCCGTCCGCCGCGTCCGGGCGGCCCCAGCGGTCCCGGCGACCGCGGCCCGCGTCCGGGTCCCCGCGAGGACCGCGGTCCGCGCGAGGACCGCGCTCCTCGTGACGGCGCCGCCCCGCGTCCCGGCGGCCCGCGTCCCGGCCCGCCCGGTGCGGCCGGTCCGCGTCCGGGTCCCGGCGCAGGCGGTCCGCGTCCCGGTGGCGGCGGCGGTGTCGCCGGCCCGCGTCCCGGCGGCCCGCGTCCCAGCCCGATGATGATGCCCCAGGGCCGTCCCGCCGGTCCCGGCGGCGGCGGTGCCGGTCGTCCCGGCGGCGGCGGCGGTCGTCCCGGCGGCGGTGCCGGTCGTCCCGGCGGCGGTGCCGGTCGTCCCGGCGGCGGCGGGTTCGCCGGCCGTCCCGGCGGCGGCGGCGGTGCCGGTCGTCCCGGAACCGGAACCGGTGGTCCCGGTGGTGGCGGCGGCGGGTTCGCCGGCCGTCCCGGCGGCGGCGGTGGCCGTGGCCGCGGCGGCGGTACGGCGGGCGCCTTCGGCCGTCCGGGCGGACGCCCCGCCCGCGGTCGCAAGTCCAAGCGCCAGAGGCGCCAGGAGTTCGACAACATGCAGGCCCCGGCGATCGGCGGCGTGCAGGCTCCCCGCGGCGGCGGTCAGACGATCCGCCTGTCGCGCGGCGCCTCCCTGGCGGACTTCGCCGACAAGATCGGCGCCAACCCCGCGTCGCTGGTGCAGATCATGTTGCACCTCGGCGAGATGGTGACCGCCACGCAGTCGGTCAACGAGGAGACGCTGCAGCTTCTCGCCGCCGAGCTGGACTACAACCTGCTGGTGGTCAGCCCGGAGGAGGAGGACCGCGAGCTGCTCGAGTCCTTCGACATCGAGTTCGGCGAGGACGAGGGCGACGACGCCGACCTGGCCGCGCGCCCGCCGGTCGTCACCGTCATGGGTCACGTCGACCACGGTAAGACCAAGCTGCTCGACGCCATCCGCAAGACCAACGTGGTGGCGCGCGAGGCCGGTGGCATCACCCAGCACATCGGTGCCTACCAGATCGCCACCGAGCACGAGGGCGAGCAGCGGCGGATCACCTTCATCGACACCCCGGGTCACGAGGCGTTCACCGCCATGCGTGCCCGTGGTGCCAAGGTCACCGACATCGCCATCCTGGTGGTCGCGGCCGACGACGGTGTGAAGCCGCAGACCATCGAGGCGCTGAACCACGCGCAGGCGGCGGACGTGCCGATCGTGGTCGCGGTCAACAAGGTCGACAAGGAGGGCGCCGACCCGAACAAGGTCCGGGCCCAGCTCACCGAGTACGGCCTCGTCGCCGAGGAATACGGCGGCACGACGATGTTCGTCGACATCTCCGCCAAGAACGGCATCGGCATCGAGGGCCTGCTCGAGGCGGTCCTGCTCACCGCGGACGCCGAGCTCGACCTGCGGGCGAACCCGACGATGGACGCCCAGGGCGTCGCCATCGAGGCTCACCTCGACAAGGGCCGCGGCCCGGTCGCGACCGTGCTGGTCCAGCGCGGCACGCTCCGCGTCGGCGACTCGATCGTCTGTGGCGAGGCCTTCGGCCGCGTCCGGGCGATGCTGGACGACAACGGCGAGTCGATCGACGAGGCCGACCCGTCGCGTCCGGTGCAGGTCCTCGGTCTGACCGCGGTGCCCGGCGCCGGTGACAACTTCATCGTCGTCACCGACGACCGGATGGCGCGCCAGATCGCCCAGCAGCGTGCGGCCCGCAAGCGCATCGCGGACATGGCCAGGTCCGGCCGGCGCCGCACCCTCGAAGAGCTCTTCAGTGAGATGGAGAAGGGCCAGGTCGACGAGCTCAAGCTCATCATCAAGGGTGACGTCTCCGGTTCGGTCGAGGCTCTGGAGGACGCGCTGCTCAAGATCGATGTCGGCGAGGAGGTGCGCCTGCGGGTGCTCCACCGCGCGGTCGGCGCGATCACCGAGTACGACGTCAACCTGGCGGTGGCCGACGACAACGCCGTCATCATCGGCTTCAACGTGCGTCCCGAGGTCCGGGCGCGCGACCTGGCCGAGCGCGAGGGCGTCGACATCCGCTACTACTCGGTCATCTACCAGGCGATCGAGGAGATCGAGGCGGCCCTCAAGGGCATGCTCAAGCCCGAGTTCGAAGAGGTCCAGATGGGCACCGCCGAAGTCCGCGAGGTCTTCAAGGTGCCGAAGATCGGCAACATCGCCGGTGCGCTGGTCCGTTCGGGCACGATCGTCCGCAACAGCAAGGCGCGGATCATCCGTGGCGGTGTCGTGATCTCCGACAACCTCACCGTGTCGTCGCTGCGTCGCTTCAAGGACGACGCGACCGAGGTCCGCGAGGGCTACGAGTGCGGTATCGGTGTCGGCTACAGCGACATCAAGATCGACGACGTCATCGAGACGTTCGAGATGCGGGAGAAGCCGCGCGTCTGATGCCTGCCCCCCGTCCCGCCCCGGTGCGCACCCCGCACCGGGGCGGGACGGGAAAGGCACGCGTGGTGAACCGACCATGTATGTAGGTGCCCTGACACTGGACATCCTGCTCGGCGACGTTCACTCGCTGAAGCAGAAGCGCTCCGTGGTGCGTCCCATCATCGCCGAGGTGCAGCGGCGGTTCCCCGGTGTGGCGGTCGCCGAGACCGGCCACCTGAATCTGCACCGCCGTACCGAGATCGGGATCGCGGTCGTCTCCGCCACCGCCGCCAACTGCAGCGGTGTGATGGACGACTGCGAGCGCCTGATCGCCGGCCGCCCGGAGATCGAGCTGCTGTCGGCCAGGCAGCGGCTCTACAACGAGGACGAAGACTAGTTACGGATGGCCGGACGCGGAGGCCGCACTCCGCGTCCGGCCGCCGGTGAGAAGGGGGAAGCGAAGATGGACGCCGCACGCGCCAGCAAGATCGCTGACCGTATCCAGCAGATCGTGGCCGAGCTGCTGAAGCGCCGGATCAAGGACCCGAGGCTGGGCTTCGTGACCGTGACGGACGCGCGGATCACCCCGGACCTCAGCGAGGCCACGGTGTTCTACACCGTGTTCGGCTCCGAGGTCGAGCGGGCCGACTCCGCCGCAGCGCTGGAGAGCGCCAAGGGGCTCATCCGCTCCGAGGTGGGCCGCCAGACCGGCCTGCGCCACACCCCGACACTGACGTTCACCCACGACCCGCTCCCGGACAGCGCCCGCCATCTCCACGATCTGCTCGCCGAGGCCAGGGCCCGGGACGCCGAGATCGCCAAGAAGGCGGAGAACGCCCAGTACGCCGGTGACGCCGATCCGTACCGCAAGCCCGACGAGGCCGAGGACGAGGACGACGAATCCACTGAAAACGCGGACGAGGCGCCGGGCCGCGCGGGACACTCGGCACTGTGACGCCTGAGCTGCGCGACGGCGGTCCGGTGCCGGACCTGGACTGGGACCGGGCCGTCGAACTGATCTCGTCCGCCGACGAGATCGCCCTGGCCTGTCACGTCTCCCCGGACGGCGACGCGCTCGGCTCGATGCTGGCGGCCGGGAGGGCGCTGCGCGCGGCGGGCAAGCGCGTGGCGGCGTCCTTCGGCGACCGCAGGTTCGAGGTCCCCCGGCTGCTGCGCTTCCTGCCGGGGCAGGACCTCCTGGTCGAGCCTTCGGACTATCCGCCCGCGCCCGAGCTGATGATCACTTTCGATGCGGCCGTCGCCGACCGCCTCGGGGTGCTGGCGGTCAACGCGGGCAAGGCCCGTGAGCTGATCGTGGTGGACCACCATCCGTCCAACCCCGGCTTCGGCACACTCAACCTGGTCGATCCCGGCGCGCCCTCCACCACCGCGCTCGTCGAGGAACTGCTGGGCAGGCTCGCTCTGCCGATCGACGAGGCGGTCGCCACCTGCCTCTACACCGGCCTGGTGACCGACACGGGTTCCTTCCGGCACGCCTCGACCACCCCCGCGGCGCACCTCATGGCCGCCCGGCTGGTGGCCGCCGGCGTGGACCCGGAGCAGACCTCGCGCCGGCTCTGGGACAGCGCCCCGTTCGGCTACCTGCGCATCCTCGGCGCCGTTCTCGGCCGGGTCTCCCTGGAGCCTGGCGTGGGCGGCGGCCTGGTCTGGACGTTCGTCACCCGCGACGACCGGGCCGCGCACGGCCTGCCGTACGACGCGGTCGAGGGGATCATCGACGTGATCAGGCGTACCGACGAGGCGGACGTGGCCGTGGTCCTCAAGGAGGACGACGACGGCGCCTGGCAGGTCTCCACCCGGTCCAGGGGAGGGACCGACGTCGCGCGGCTCTGCGCGGAGCTGGGCGGCGGCGGGCACGCCAGGGCCGCGGGCTTCACCTCCCGGCTGCCCGTCGAGGAGACGATGGCGCGCCTGCGCACGCTGCTGTAAGAACCCCCTGCGGTCCGCCGGCCACGGCCGGAGCCCGCGGCCGCATGCTCAAGGAGATTCGATGGGTACGGCTCGCGCCAAGCGAACCCCGCCGCCGAGCGGGCTGATCATCGTGGACAAGCCCGCGGAGTGGACCTCGCACGACGTCGTGGGCAAGCTCCGCGGCATCGCGGGCACCCGCAGGGTGGGCCACGCCGGGACCCTGGACCCGATGGCCACCGGCGTGCTGGTGGTCGGCGTGGAGAAGGCGACCCGCCTGCTGGGGCACCTCGCGCTCACCGAGAAGGGCTACGACGCCACGATCAGGCTCGGCCGGTCCACCAACACCGACGACGCCGAGGGCGAGATCATCGCGACCGCGTCGGCGGCCGAGGTGGCCGAAGAGGCCGTCCGTGCCGGGGTCGCGGCGCTGACCGGACGGATCATGCAGATCCCGCCGCAGGTGAGCGCCATCAAGGTGAACGGCGAGCGGGCCTACAAGCGGGCCAGGGCGGGGGAGGAGGTCGAGCTCCAGGCGCGTCCGGTGACGGTCTCCGGCTTCGAGATCACGGCGATCCGCCGGGAGGGCGACCTGCTCGACGTCGACGCCTCGGTGACCTGCTCCAGCGGGACCTACATCCGGGCGCTCGCCCGCGACCTCGGCGCGGCCCTGGGCACCGGCGGGCATCTGACCTTCCTGCGCCGCACCCGGGTCGGCCCCTACGACCTGTCGATGGCGCGCACGATCGAGGAGCTCGGCCGGGAGTGCGCGATCCTGCCCATGGCCGAGGCCGTGGCGGCGGCCTTCCCGCGCCGGGACGTGACCGCCGAGGAGGCGAGCGCGGTGGCCCACGGCGGGCGGCTGCCCGCCATGGGCCTGGGCAAGGGCCCGATCGGGGTGTTCGCCCCGGACGGCACGCTGGTGGCGCTGGTCGAGGAGCACGGCAGGGTCGCCAAGTCCCTGGCGGTCTTCGCCGGTTGACCCGGGGGATCCGCTCCCGGGCTGGCCAGGGGCGTACGGCGACTTCGCCGCCGGGCAACGGCCTCCCCGATTGGGGGAAGAGGCGGGGAGCATGGCAGGCTTTAGGGGTCATCCGTCACGAAGGAAGAGGCTGCGGTGCGAGGCTGGCACGGATTGCAGGACGTGCCCGAGGACTGGGGCAGGTCCGTCATCACGATCGGCGTCTTCGACGGCGTCCACACCGGTCACCAGCAGATGGTGGCCCGTGCTGTCGCGATGGCCGGCCGGCTCGGGCTTCCCTCGGTGGTCGTGACGTTCGATCCCCACCCGGACGAGGTGGTCCGGCCGGGCACGCATCCGCCCAGGCTGACGACGGCCAGGCACCGCACCGAGCTGCTGGCCGCCCTCGGGGTGGACGCGGTCTGCGTGCTCCCGTTCACGCTGGAGTTCTCCCGGATGAGCCCGGACGAGTTCGTGCAGACCGTCCTGGTCGACCGGCTGCACGCGGCCGGAGTCGTGGTGGGGGAGAACTTCCGCTTCGGTCACAAGGCCTCCGGCGACGTCGAGACGCTGCGGACCCTGGGAGAGAAGTACGACTTCGAGGCCGAGGGCGTGCCCCTGGTGAGCAACGGGGAGGCCATCTCCTCCACCCTGATCCGCGAACGGCTCGCCGGAGGGGACATCGAGGCCGTCACCGCCGCGCTGGGCCGCCCGCACCGGGTGGAGGGCGTGGTGGTCCGCGGCTACCAGCGCGGGCGCCAGCTCGGCTTCCCGACCGCCAACGTCGAGTCGCCGGAGTACACCGCGATCCCCGCCGACGGGGTCTACGCCGGCTGGCTCCAGTGCATCCCGACCGGGAACCTGCCCGCGGTCTACGCGGGCGAGCGCTGGCCGGCCGCGATCTCCGTGGGCACCAACCCGACCTTCGAGGGCGTGCCCCGCACCGTCGAGGCCTACGCGCTCGACCGCGACGACCTGGACCTGTACGGCGCGCACGTGGCGGTCGAGTTCGGCCACCGGCTCCGCGGCAACACGAAGTTCGACTCGATCGAGGCGCTGGTCGAGCAGATGAACGCCGACGTCGCCGAGGCCCGCCGCCTCACCTCCTGACCCGGCCGGTCAGCCCGGCCGGCCGAGGGCCTGGCGGGCGTAGTCCATCGCGTGGGCGAGCGAGCCCTCACGGGTCACCCCGGGCACGCCGATCACGATCTGGGTGCTGAACCCGTCCAGCATCGCGCGCAGCCGTACCGAGAAACCGGGCAGGTCGGCGGGGGCGAACTCGCCGCCGCGTGCGCCCTGCTCCAGCAGGGCGACCAGGTCGCGGTGCCAGGCCAGGTCGAGCTCCGCCTGGGTGTCGCGCAGCTCGGGCGCCGCGAGCGTGCGGCCCCACACGTGGACCCAGAGCAGCCAGCGGGGGTCGGCGGCTCCCTCCGGCAGGTACAGCTCCACGAAGGCGGGCAGCCGGTCCATCGCGCTCCCGCCGGCCGCCAGCAGCGCCGCGCGGCCCGGGACGTGCTTCTCCTCGCTCCAGCGCAGCGTTTCCAGCAGGATGCGGTCCTTGCTGCCGAAGTAGTAGAGGACGTGACCGCCGCTGGTGCCCACCCGGCGCGCGAGCTCGGCCATCGTCATCTCGGCCGGGCCGTACTCGGCGATCGCCTCCATCGCGGCTTCCAGAACCTGCTCGCGCGGGCGCTCCAGCCGCCGCCGGACCGTGCCGCGCGCCTGACCGCGTGCCATGTCGCCTCGTTCCGGTAACGGGTCGTTAAGGACTCTTGACGCTGAACTCTACGACAGTGCATTTTGAATGACATTCAAAATTTTGAATGACATTCAAAATGATCGTCGTGTGAGGAGCTCCCGTGCTCGACCAATCGGCTCTCACGCCGCAAGCGGCTCCGTCCCTGCCCCGCGTGCTCGGCCTGTTCGGCGCGGTCATGCTGACCCTGTCGTGCATCACCCCCACCTCGTCGCTGTTCATCATCGTCCCGGAGGTGCTGGCGGGGCAGGGGAGCGGTGCGGTGCTCGCGCTGGTCGCGGGCCTGCTGGTGTCGATCGGCATCGCGTGCTGCTACGCCGAGCTGGGCACGCTCGCACCGAGCTCCGGCGGAGAGTACGCCATGGTGACCACGCTGCTCGGCCGGTTCTCCGGATGGATCACCTTCGGCCTCTCGGCCTCCCTGCTGGTCGTCATCCCGCCGATCATCGCGCTGGGCACCGCCGACTACCTGGCGAACCTGTTCACCGTGGACCGCGCCCTCGCCGGGGCGGTCGTCATGCTGCTGGCCACGCTGTTCGCCGTACTCGACGTCCGCTCCAACGCCTTCATCACCGGTCTCTTCCTGGCCGTCGAGATCATCGCCGCCGCCGTGGTCGCCGGCTTCGGGTTCCTCAACTCCCAGCGCGACGTGTCGGTGCTCATCTCCCCGGTGGTGCCCGACGGCCAGGGCGGGCTCTCGGCCTTCTCCCTGGGGATCCTGATGGCCGGGCTGACGGTCACCATGTTCTCCTTCAACGGCTTCGGCTCGGCCGTCTACCTCACCGAGGAGATCAAGGATCCGCGCCGCAACGTCCCGCGCACCGTCTTCTGGGCGCTCGGCCTGGCCGCGGTGATCATCATCGTGCCCACGGCCGGCGCGGTGCTCGGCGTCGGCTCGCTCGACGACCTGGTCAACGGGACCTTCCCGGACTACGTGGAGTCCTGGACCAGCCCCGGCGTCGCCACCGTGATCAACCTGGGCATCGCGATCGCGATCCTCAACGCGGTCCTGGTCATGGCGCTGCAGAACGGCCGCGTCATCTTCGCCTCCGGCCGCGACCGCGCCTGGCCCGAGCCGGTCAACCGGGCCCTCACCAGGCTCCACCCCACGTGGGGCTCGCCCTGGGTGAGCACCCTGGCCGTCGGCCTGCCCGGCGCGCTGATGGCGGCGCTGTTCGACATCGAGGGCCTGCTCGGCGTCACCTCGGTCATCCTGACACTGGTCTCCCTGGTCATCGCGGTCGCCGCTCTGCGCGCCCGCGCCGGCGGTTACCGCAGGGCCGCCGCCTGGCGGATGCCGCTCTGGCCGGCCGTCCCGGTCGCGGTGATCGCCGCCCTGCTCTACGCCCTGGCCGAGCAGGAGCTGAAGGACCTGGCCGTCGCCGGCGCCATCGTCGCGATCTGCGCCGCGTACTACCTCCTGTACCTGCGGCCCCGCGCCGCCAGCCGCTGGGTCGTGGAGACCCCCGAGGAGACGGACTTCCAGGAGGGCGCGCCGTGAACGACCTGGTCGTGCGCAACGCCCGGATCCACACCGTGGACCGGGCGCTTCCCCGGGCGCAGGCGCTGGCCGTACGGGACGGGCGGATCACCTGGGTCGGCGACGACGCCTCCCGCCCGCCGGCCGCCGAGGTGATCGACGCGGGCGGCCGGCTGGTCCTGCCCGGCTTCGTGGACGCCCACAACCATGTACGGCTCGGCTCGGACTCCGCGTGCGTCCAGCTCGCCGGAGCGGACTCACCGGCGGAGATCGGGCGGCGGATCGCCGCGTGGCGGACGGCCAACCCGGACGCCCGCTGGATCGAGTGCGAGGGCTTCGAGTACTCCGCGATCCCCGGCGGCAGGATGCCCCGCGCCGCCGATCTGGACCCCCTCACCGAGGGGCTGCCCGCCTTCGTGCTCGGCTACGACGTGCACACCATGTGGGTGAACACGGCCGCCATGCGCGAGCTGGGCATCGACCGCGACCACACCGACCTGCCGTACGGTGTGGCCGAGACCGACGGGACGGGCGAGCCGACCGGGTTCGTCACCGAGTTCGCGGTGCGCGGCCTGTCGCGGGACGGGCAGCGCGCCCTGGCGGAGCTGGGAGTGCCGTGGGCGAGCGCCGGGCGGCAGTATCCCCGGCTGCTGGCCAGCCTCGACATGGCCATCCGGCTCGGCATCACCACGATCGTCGAGCCGCAGAACTCCCTGGACGACCTTGCGCTGTTCGAGCGCGCCAGGGCCGAGGGGCGGCTCCGGTCGCGGGTGATCGCCGCGCTGTTCCACCCCCGGGGAACCGGCGACGCCGAGCTGGCGGACTTCGCGGCGGCGGCACGCGGCGGGGACGAGTGGCTGCGGGCCGGGCCGCTCAAGCTCTACATCGACGACGTGGTGGAGCCGCACACGGCGGCGCTGCTGGAGCCGTACTGCGGGCACGCGCACCGGGGGGAGACCTTCTACCCTCCGGAGGAGTTCGCCGAGCTGCTGGCCAAGCTGGACGCGGCCGGCTTCCAGGCGTTCGTGCACGCCACCGGGGACCGGGGCATCCGAACCGTGCTGGACGCCGTCCAGCACGCCCGGGAGCTGAACGGCCCCCGCGACGCCCGCCACCAGGTCGTCCACGTCGAGTGCCTCGACCCGGCGGACGTGCCGCGCTTCGCCGAGCTGGGCGTCGTCGCCTGCATGCAGCCCCGGCACTGCTCTCCCGACATCGCCGGGCCCGGCCACGACTGGGCCGAGGCCGTGGGGCCGGGCCGGTGGGCGAAGGCGTGGCCGATGCGGTCGCTGCACGAGGCGGGAGCCGTGCTGGCCTTCTCGAGCGACTGGAACGTGGCCGAGATGGACCCCATGATCGGCCTGTACACCGCCGTCACCCGGCGCGGCCTGGCGGGCGGTCCCGCCTGGGTGCCGGAGGAGACCGTCGACCTGGAGACCGCCGTCCGGGCCTACACCCTGGGCTCGGCCTACGCCAACTTCTGCGACCACGACCGCGGTTCCCTGACCGCGGGCAAACTCGCCGACCTGGTGATCCTCTCCGAGGACCTCTTCGAGATCCCCGCCGAGCGCATCCCCGAGGTCCGGGCCGAGACCGTGATCGTGGGCGGCCGGATCGCCCACGCGGAAGCGTGATCCGGCCGATCGCGGGGTGTGCGGGGAGGTGGAGGCCGATGGTAGTCTGGCATGTCAGCTCTGTAACCGGTGGTGTTCACGCCCCCGGCCGCTGATCCCGCCACGGCGACTGTAGGCACGCACGGTCGTTCGGGCTTCTTCCAATCACGTGTGCCCGTAGACGTTCAAGGAGAGATGTGTCGCTCGACAGCGCCGCAAAGAAGCAGATCATCGGTGAGTACGCCAAGAGCGAGACCGACACCGGTTCGCCCGAGGTGCAGATCGCGCTGCTCAGCAAGCGCATCAGTGAGCTCACCGAGCACATGAAGCGCAACAAGCACGACTTCCACAGCCAGCGCGGTCTGCTGCTGCTGGTCGGCCGTCGCCGCCGCCTGCTCAAGTACCTGCAGAGCAAGGACATCCAGCGTTACCGTTCGCTTATCGAGCGGCTCGGCCTGCGCCGCTAGCATGACGGGGGAGTGGCGTTCGCGCCGCTCCCCCATCTCATGGGGCCGCTTCCGGCGCGTCGCGCCCCCTTCAGCCCCGTCCCATGAGCAAACTGAATAGCCGAGACAGTGCCCCGCGTCCGCAAGCAAACGCGCCCCACGGCGTCGGAGGGCCGGTCCTCGGTAGTGGCCCCCGGTCGGCACGGCTAGAGCCGTGTTCGGACCGGGCGCTTCGATCGAAGACCGGCGCTGCACCTACGGGGAAGCGGCGAGAAGACGACCCAGTCACGACACGCGTGCCTGGACGGACGCGGGCGACCGACACAAGGAGGTCCCCCGTGGAGGGTGTCCACAGCAGCGAAGCCGTCATCGACAACGGCTCTTTCGGCACGCGCACCATCCGGTTCGAGACCGGGCGGTTCGCGCGCCAGGCGGCGGGTTCCGCCGTCGTTCACCTGGACGACGAGACGATGGTCCTGTCCGCGACCACCGCGTCCAAGAACCCCAAGGACAACCTCGACTTCTTCCCCCTGACGGTGGACGTCGAGGAGCGCATGTACGCCGCGGGCCGCATCCCCGGCTCGTTCTTCCGGCGTGAGGGCCGTCCCTCCGAGGACGCCATCCTCACCTGCCGCCTGATCGACCGGCCGCTGCGCCCGTCGTTCGTCAAGGGCCTGCGCAACGAGATCCAGGTCGTCGCCACGATCATGGCGCTCCACCCCGACCACCTCTACGACGTGGTCGCGATCAACGCCGCCTCCCTGTCGACGCAGCTCGCCGGGCTGCCCTTCTCGGGCCCGATCGGCGGCGTGCGCGTCGCGCTGATCGAGGGCCAGTGGATCGGCTTCCCGACCCACACGGAGCTGGAGAGCGCCACCTTCGACATGGTCGTGGCCGGCCGCGTGCTGGAGGACGGCGACGTCGCGATCATGATGGTCGAGGCCGAGTCCACCCGCGACACGCTCAAGCTCATCGCCGACGGCGCCGTCGCGCCGACCGAGGAGACCGTGGCGCAGGGCCTGGAGGCCGCCAAGCCGTTCATCAAGGTGCTGTGCGAGGCGCAGTCCAAGGTGGCCAAGGTCGCCGCCAAGGAGACCCGCGAGTACCCCCTCTTCCTCGACTACCAGGACGACGTCCTGGAGGCCGTGACCGGCGCGGTCAAGAGCGAGCTGGCCGCCGCGCTGACCATCGCGGGCAAGCAGGAGCGCGAGGCCGAGCTCGACCGGGTGAAGACGCTGGCCGCCGAGAAGGTCGCCGCCGACTTCGAGGGCCGCGAGAAGGAGATCGGGGCCGCCTTCCGGTCGCTGACCAAGAAGCTCATGCGCGAGCGGGTCATCTCCGAGGGCGTGCGCATCGACGGCCGCGGCGTGAAGGACATCCGCCAGCTCAACGCCGAGGTCCACGTCGTGCCCCGGGTGCACGGCTCGGCCCTGTTCGAGCGCGGGGAGACCCAGATCCTGGGCGTCACCACGCTGAACATGCTCCGCATGGAGCAGATGATCGACACGCTCAACCCCGAGCGCACCAAGCGTTACATGCACAACTACAACTTCCCGCCCTACTCCACCGGCGAGACCGGCCGCGTGGGCTCGCCCAAGCGCCGCGAGATCGGCCACGGCGCGCTCGCCGAGCGGGCGCTCATCCCGGTCCTGCCGGCCCGCGAGGAGTTCCCCTACGCGATCCGCCAGGTGTCGGAGGCGCTCGGCTCCAACGGCTCCACCTCCATGGGCTCGGTCTGCGCCAGCACGATGTCCCTGCTGGACGCGGGCGTCCCGCTGAAGGGCATCGTCGCGGGCATCGCGATGGGCCTCATCAACGAGGGCGACCAGTACGTCACGCTGACCGACATCCTCGGGGCTGAGGACGCCATGGGCGACATGGACTTCAAGGTCGCCGGTACCAAGGAGATCATCACCGCCCTGCAGCTCGACACCAAGCTCGACGGCATCCCCGCCTCGATCCTGGCCGCCGCGCTGAAGCAGGCCAAGGGCGCCCGCCTGGCCATCATCGACGTGATGCAGGAGGCCATCGACTCCCCGGCGGAGATGAACGTGACGGCCCCGCGCATCATCACGATCAAGGTCCCGGTCGACAAGATCGGCGAGGTCATCGGCCCGAAGGGCAAGATGATCAACCAGATCCAGGACGACACCGGCGCCGAGATCACGATCGAGGACGACGGAACCATCTACATCGGCGCGACCGACGGCCCGTCCGCCGAGGCGGCCCGGTCGGCGATCAACGCCATCGCCAACCCGCACATGCCGGAGGTCGGCGAGCGCTACCTGGGCACGGTCGTCAAGATCGCCGCTTTCGGCGCGTTCATCTCCCTCATGCCGGGCAAGGACGGCCTGCTGCACGTCTCCCAGATCCGCAAGCTGCACGGCGGCAAGCGCATCGAGAACGTCGAGGACGTCATGAACGTCGGCGAGAAGATCCAGGTGGAGATCGCCGAGATCGACTCGCGCGGCAAGCTCTCCCTGGTCCCCGTCGAGGTCGTCGAGAAGGAGGCCGAGACGCAGGGCGAGGCCGGCACCCCCGAGTCGGGAGAGTCGGACGCCGCTCCCGCGGCCGCCGGCGCCTCCGCCGCGCCGGCCGAGGAGAGGCCGCGCGAGGAGCAGCCCCGCCGCACCCGTACGCGCACCCGCAGCAGCGGTGGCGGCCGCGGGGGAGAAGACCGCAACTCGTGATCACCACCACTCTGCACCCCGGCTCCGGTGGAGCCGGGGTCGTGCAGCGCACCGTCCTCCCCGGTGGGCTCCGGGTGGTGACCGAGTCCATGCCGACCGTGCGTTCCGTCGCGGTCGGCATGTGGGTCGGCATCGGATCGAGGGACGAGTCCTCCGAGCACATGGGGGCCTCCCACTTCCTTGAGCACCTGCTGTTCAAGGGCACGCCCACGCGGGACGCACTGGAGATCTCCGCGGCGATCGAGGGCATCGGCGGTGAGATCAACGCCTTCACCGCCAAGGAGTACACCTGCTACTACGCGCGGGTCCTCGACGAGGACCTGCGGGTGGCGATCGACGTCCTCGCCGACGTGGTGACCTCCTCGCTCATCACCCCCGACGACGTCGAGGCCGAGCGCGGCGTGATCCTCGAGGAGATCGCCATGCACGACGACGACCCGTCGGACGTGGTGCACGAGCAGTTCTCCGCCGAGCTGTACGGCGACACGCCCATCGGCAGGCCGATCCTCGGCACGGTCGAGTCGATCAACGCGATCGACCGCGACCGGATCGCGGAGTACTACCGGCGCCACTACCTGCCCACGCACACCGTGGTCTCGGTGGCGGGCAACGTCACCCACGAGCAGGTGGTGGAGCTGGTCGCCGCGGCCTACGAGCGGGCGGGGGCGCTGGGCGGGGACGCCTCGCCGATCCCCCCGCGCGTCTCCGGCGAGGGCGTCCCGGAGACGCGCTCCGGCATCCGGGTGGTGCACCGTCCGACCGAGCAGGCCAACCTGGTCCTCGGCACGACGGGCATCACCCGCACCGACGAGCGCCGCTTCGCCCTCGGCGTGCTCAACGCGGCGCTCGGCGGCGGCATGTCGTCGCGCCTGTTCCAGGAGATCAGGGAGAAGCGCGGCCTGGCCTACTCGACGTACAGCTACACCTCGCAGTACGCCGACACCGGTCAGTTCGGCGTCTACGCCGGCTGCCTGCCCTCAAAGATCGACGATGTGCTGAAGATCTGCCGCGAGGAGATCGCGCGCGTGGTCGCCGACGGGATCACCGAGGAGGAGATCGTCCGCGGCAAGGGCCAGATGCGCGGCGGCCTCGTGCTCGGCCTGGAGGACACCGGCTCCCGGATGTCCCGGATCGGCAAGGGCGAGCTCGTCTACGACGAGCTGCTCTCGGTCGACGAGGTGCTGGCGAGGATCGACGCGGTGACCCCGGAGGAGATCGCGGAGGTCGCCCAGGACGTCTTCACCCGCCCGATGACCCTCGCGGTCATCGGGCCCTACGAGGACAAGGACTTCAGTCCGTTCCTGTCCGCCTAGCGGTCCTTCGCCCGCCCTGCGGCCCCCGGCGCTCCGTGCGGCGGGGGCCGCACCGGTCTCCGGGCCGGGAGGGTGCCGGGATCGCCGCAGAAGCGGACGGTATAGCCTTGGACCCGTGATCAGGGTTGGGGTTCTCGGCGCCCGCGGGCGCGTCGGTATCGAAGTGTGCAAGGCCGTCGAGGCGGCGGACGACCTGGAGCTGGTCGCGGCCGTCGACAGGGACGACCCGATCGAGGGGCTGCGGGGCGCCGAGGTGGTGGTCGACTTCACCCACCCCGGCGTGGTCATGGACAACATGCGCTGGTGCATCGAGAACGGCGTCCACCCGGTGGTCGGCACCACCGGCTTCGACGCGGACCGGCTGGCCACGGTGCGCGGCTGGCTGGACGCCAACCCGGGCGTCAACGCCCTGATCGCGCCCAACTTCGGCATCGCCGCCGTGCTGATGATGCACTTCGCCCAGCAGGCCGCCCGCTACTTCGACTCTGTCGAGATCGTCGAGCTGCACCACCCGAACAAGGCGGACGCGCCTTCCGGCACCGCCCGCCGTACGGCCGAGCTGGTCGCCGAGGCGCGGCGCAAGGCCGGGATGGCGCCGATGCCCGACGCGACCAGCACGGAACTGGACGGCGCGCGCGGCGCGGACGTGGACGGGGTGCACGTGCACGCCATACGTCTGGCCGGGCTGATCGCGCACCAGGAGGTGATCCTGGGCGGCGACGGGGAGATCCTCACCCTCCGCCACGACACCATGAACCGCGCGTCGTTCACGCCGGGCGTGCTGCTGGGCGTGCGCCGGGTCCGCGAGATTCCGGGCCTGACCGTGGGCCTGGAGCACCTGCTCGACCTCTGAGCCGCCGGCGCCGGGTCCGGCGACCGGAACTCCGATCACGGGACCGCCCGTTCTTCCGGCATGACACGACCTGAGCTCGTCTGCCCGCTGTGCCGGAACACGGAGTTCCAGCAGGAGAAGGGGCGGCTGGACACCCGGTGGGGGATGACCTCCCACCGGGTAACCCTGATGATCTGCACGCGCTGCCGCTATATCCTCCACTTCTATGACAAGCGCTCCATCTTCGACTTCGACTGACATCCGCTGGGCCGAGGCGGGGGAGCTGCCCGGGCTGGCGGCGGTGGAAGTCGCGGCCGACGGGGTGTTCGCCCAGGTGGGGATCGTCTTCCCGGCAGGGACGACGATGATCGAGGAGACCGACGACCCGTCACGGGTCCTGGTCGCGGGTGATCCGCCGGTCGGGTTCGCGATGTTCGGCTGGGTCGACGGGAACGTCCACCTCGACCAGCTCGCGGTCCATCCCGATCACGGGCGCAGGGGCGTCGGCGGGCGGTTGGTGGAGGCGCTCTGCGCGCACGCGGTCTCGGTCGGCTCGGCGGCCGTCACGCTCACCACCTTCCGGGACGTGCCGTGGAACGGGCCCTGGTACGGCCGGCGCGGCTTCACCGTGCTCGATCCCGCCGAGTGGGGGCCTGAGCTGGCCGCGCTGGTGGCCCACGAGCGGGAGCTGGGCATCGAGCTCGCGCCCCGCGTGGTGATGCGCCGGATCCTGTGAGTCCGGATCCTGTGAGTAGAGAGGCCTGCCGGACCCCGTCCCGGGGCTCCGTGCGGGGTGTGCGGATCGACGGAGAAGGCCCCGTCCGCCGGTCCGGGCTGCGGGCCGGGCGGGTGGCGGGGCCGCTCCTACAGGGCCAGGCCGACGGTGAACAGCAGGCCGAAGACCAGCTGGAGGCGGCCCGTCTGCTGGAGTGTGGTGATCAGCGCGGGCCCGGTGGCCCCGGCTCGCACCGCCTTCACCGGGGCGACCGCCAGCGGCGCGGCGAGCACGCCCAGCGCCGCGAACGGGTGCCAGGGGACCAGGGCCAGACAGATCGCCAGCGGCAGGACCAGGCACAGGGCGTAGAGCGTGCGGGTACGGCTGTCGCCGAGGACGACGGCCATGGTGCGCTTGCCCGCCGGGCCGTCGGTCGCGATGTCGCGCAGGTTGTTGACCACCAGCATCGCGCAGGCCAGCAGGCCGACGGGAACGGCGGCGGCCACCGCGGTCCAGGGCAGCGTCTCGAGCTGGACGAAGGTGGTGCCCGCCACGGCCACCAGGCCGAAGAAGACGAAGACCGAGATCTCGCCGAGCGCGCGGTAGCCGTACGGGCGCGAGCCGCCGGTGTAGAACCAGCCCGCCGCGATCGAGGCCGCGCCGACCGGCAGCATCCACCAGGCCCGGGTCACCACGACCAGCACCAGCCCGGCCACGGCGGCGGCCAGGAAGCAGCCCAGGGCGGCCGCCAGGACCTGGCGGGGGGCGGCGGCGCGGGAGCCGACCAGGCGCATCGGGCCGACCCGGTCGTCGTCGGTGCCGCGCACGCCGTCGCTGTAGTCGTTGGCGTAGTTCACCCCCACCTGGAGGGCGAGCGCCACGAACAGGGCGAGCAGGGCCCGCCACCACACCGCTCCGCCGTACCCGGCGGCGATGCCGGTGCCGACGGCGACCGGGACGACGGCGGCGGGGAGGGTGCGGGGCCGGGCGCCGGCGATCCACTGGCTCGGGGTGGCCATGGTGTTGCGGATGTCCTCTCGGGCTCGTCTGGGGGTTCGCCCGGGTCCGTACGGCTCCGGGGCGGGTCTCGAGGGATTCTCGGCGGCCCCGCGGATCCGGAAGGGCCCGGCTCTAGCTGATGTCGGTGGCCAGGCGGATCATCCGCACCGGCCGGCCCATGTTCAGAACCCGCTCGGCGCCGTCGTCGCCCCAGCCCGCCGACTCGAGGAAGCCGAGCAGCTGGTGGTTGTCGGCGAACACCCAGGTCACGACGGTGTGATAGCCGTCCTCGCGCAGGTGGTCGACCGTGGCGTTGAGCAGGCGGCTGCCGTGGCCGCGCCGGACGTGGTCCGGGTCCACGAGGAAGGTGAGCATCTCGGCCGTGGTCGTGGGGTCGAGGTCGGGGTCCTCGGCGGGGGCGTGGGAGGCCAGGCCCACCACGCGCTCCGCGCCCTGCATCGCCGCCAGGGCCTCGATCCCGCCGGGGCCCAGCGCGGGGAACGCGTCGGTGTCGAGGACGACCTGCTCCACCGCGACGAGCACGCGGTGCCGGGAGGTCGGCGGGGTGACGATCGCCTCGTCCCACTGCCGCCGCCACATCTGCTCGGCGGCCGGGCCGGTCATCTGCTCCAGCGGTCCCTCGGGCAGGAACTCGCGGTAGCCGTACCGCCAGGCGCGGATCTGGGTGCCAGTGACCGCATCGACATCGTCGTGCCGAGCCGCCCGCACCCCTACGTCTGCCATCTCGGCCCGCTCCTTATCTGCCGTACGCCGCCAGGACACGCCTCTCCGTGGATTCCCGGACCGCGCTAGCGGGCGTCAGGCGGACGGACCCATGAGACAGGCAGTTACACCGTATCGGGGAATCTGGCTCACAGATGACGTGAACCTGTCCCCGTCTGACGTCGTGCCCGATATGCCCTTGTCTTGGTGCGGTTGCCGCAGACCTTCATCGAGCACCAGGAGCGCGAGCGGTTCTTGGAGGAGTCGACGAACGCCCACTGGCAGGTGCTCTCGGTGCACACCTTCAGTCTCGGCCAGGACCCTTCCGCGCGGACCTCCATCACCGCGACGGCGATCCGGGCAAGACCGCCGAGGGTCCCGGTCACCGCGGGCTCCAGCACGGGGCCGCCCGCGGTCAGGACGACCGTGACGGGCAGCCGGTCGAACGCGTGCGGTGCCGAAGCCCGGTCCTGCCCGTCCTCGTCCTGCCCGTCTCCGGCGGGCCCGCGGCCGTGGTGGTGGCGGAGCGCCGCGCGCAGGGCCTCGCGCAGGTCCACGGCGACGGCCAGGTCCTCGTCGCCGGCGGTGGTCCCGGGTTCGACCAGGCCGCGCCTGCCGAGCCACGCGGCGAGCGCGGCGGGGGAGGACAGGGCGTCGGTATCACTTTCGACGTCGTAGCTGTTGACGAAGTCGCACACCAGGGCGGCGGGGGCGGTCATGGAATGAATCACCTCTCTGTCACCACTGTACGCCAATAGGGGGTTGTGTTCGCTGCGACACCGGCGTAATGTCTTCAGTGGTTGCACTAGGAGGTCGTCATGAGTTCTCTTCCCTATCTGGCCCGCCTGGCGTTCCAGGAGCGGCACAGGCGTGAGCGTTACCAGAGCCCCGAGCGCCGGGACGTGGCCCGGCAGGACGGCGAGAAGGAGCGTCCGGCCTGCGAGTGAGGAGCGCTCCTCGCCGCGCCCGCCGTCTACGCCGTGACCTGGTCGACGGCCAGCGCCAGTCGCCTGACGCCCTCGGCCAGCTCCGCCAGGTGGATCGCGGCCGTGTGAGTGAGGCGGATCCGGGGCCCCGGCGGCTCGGCCGGATAGTAGATGCGTCCCGGGCTCACCAGGACCCCCGCCCGGCGGGTCGCCTCGACCGCGGCCTCCTCGTCGAGGCCCGACGGGAGCCGCACCCACAGGTGCAGGCCGCCCCGCGGGACGAGGTGGAGCTCGGCGGAGGGCAGCCGGGCGGCGAGGGCGGCGGCGAGCGCGTCCCTGCGGACCGCCAGCTCGGAGGCGAGGGCGGACAGGTGCCGGGGCCAGGCCGGTGAGCTGACGAACTCCAGCGCGGTCTCCTGGAGCGGCCTGGCGACGAAGAACGACTCCACGAGCTGGCTCGCCCGCAGCCGATGCGCGGCCGGGCCCCTGGCGATCACGCCGGCCACCCGCATGCTCGGGGCCAGGACCTTGGTCAGCGAGTTGATGTGGACGACGGTGCCGTGGGCGTCGAGCGCGACGAGCGGAGGAGGGACGGGCGCGGTCGCGAAGTAGCGGGCGTAGTCGTCTTCGATCACGAACGCCCCCGCCGCCCGCGCCACCGCCAGGACCTGCTCGCGGCGCTCCGGGGTGAGCGTCGCGCCGGTCGGGTTGTGCAGGGTCGGCTGACAGAAGAAGACCCGCGCCCCCGTGACGGCGAAGGCCTCGGCGAGAAGTTCGGGCCGGACCCCGTCACGGTCCATCGGCACGGCGGTCGCCCGGAGCCCGGCGGCCCGCGCGGCGGCCAGCGCGCCCGGGTAGGTGGGGGTTTCGACGAGTACGGGTGTGCCCGGCGCGGCGAGGGCGCGGAAGGCGTGGGTGAGAGCCGACTGCCCGCCGCTGACCACGAGGGCGTCGGAGGCCGTGACGTCGCCGCCGGCCTCCTGGGCGAACCAGCGGCGCAGCTCCGCCAGGCCGGTGAGCGGCGGGAGCGCCCAGGCGTCGGGACGGCGCAGCGCCCGCACGGCGGCGGCGTTGAGGGCCCTGGACGGACGCAGGGCCGGATTGAGGTAGCCCCCCGTCAGCGGGACGACCCCGTCGGGCGGGGGTGCGAGCAGCCCGCTCACTCCGGTGTCGTCCACCGTCCGGTCGCCGAGGGCCACGGTCTGCCAGGAGAGGTCGGCGGTGTCGTTCGCGCGGGCGGGCCGGTGGGCGACGTAGGCCCCGCTGCCCGGCCGGGTGACCACCCGCCCCTCGGCCGCCAGCCGTCCGAGCGCCCGAGAGACGGTCACCGGGCTCACCCCGTGCAGCCGTACCAGCTCCCGGCTGGACGGCAGCCGGTCGCCGGGCCGCAGCCGCTCGGCCTCCTCCCGCAGGATGGCGGCCAGACGGACGATACTGCTATCGTCATTCATGAGACACAACGATAGCGCTACTGTCCTGAATCGAGTAGCGGCCCCCTTTCCCTCCCCGGCACCGGGAAGCACGGCATGGCGGGGGACGGCGCTGGCGAGCCTCGGGATGCTGGCGTTCTCGGGGTCGTTCCCGGCGACGGTGTTCGCGATGGAGGGATTCGACCCCTATCTGGTGGCGGTGGGGCGTGCCGTGTTGGCCGGAGCCGCGGCGCTGGCCTTCCTGCTGGTGGCCAGGGCACCGCTGCTGCCTCCCCGGGCCCACCTGAGGTCGTATCTCGTCATCGCGGCCGGGGTGGTCTTCGGTTTCCCCGTCTTCAGCGGGCTCGCGCTCGACTCCGGAGCGAGCACCTCCCACGCAGCCGTGGTCATCGGGCTGCTGCCCGCCGCGACCGCGGCCTGCGCCGTGCTGCGGGCGGGGGAGCGGCCCCGGGCGCTGTTCTGGGCGGCCTGCGGTCTCGGCGCGGTCTCCGTCACGGCCTTCACCCTCAGCCGGGGCGGCGGCCACGTCACCGGGGCCGACCTGCTCCTGATGGCGGCCCTGCTCTCGGCCGCCGCCGGGTACACCGAGGGCGGCCGCCTCGCCCGTGAGACCCCCGGCTGGCGGGTGATCTCCCACGCCCTGGTCGTCGCCCTGCCGATCACCGTGCCGGTGACCGCCGTACTGGCGCTGACCACCGATCCGCGGCCCGCGGCGGCGTCGCTGGCCGGGTTCGCCTACGCCGGCCTGATCTCCATGTTCCTCGGCTTCATCCCCTGGTACGCGGGGCTGGCCGCGGGCGGCATCGCCCGCGCGGGGCAGACCCAGCTCGCCCAGCCGCTGCTGACGCTGGCGTGGGCCTGGCTCCTGCTCGGCGAGCGCTTCGGACCCGCCACGGTCGCCGGTGCGCTCGCCGTACTCCTGTGTGTCGCCATGACGCAGCGCGCCAGGTCTTGAAAGATGTGACATCGAGGAGCAGTGTGTGAGCTATAGGTGTCACAAAAGGGGTGGAGACATGGCGGACCTGACCATTCCCGACGGCGGCTTCTGGCCCGCACCGGAGATCCCGCAGCCGAACATCTACCCCATGGAGTGGCGGGTCGAGACCGAGAAGCTCGTGGCCATCTACGAGAAGTCCAAGCGCATGCTCTGGAACCCCGCCGACCTGCCCTGGGACGGCCTGGACCCGGCCGGGTTCACCGTCGAGCAGCGCCTGGGGATCATGTACTGGTTCTCCGTGCTCGCCAACTTCGACGCCTCCGGTCCGGCCGTCTTCGCCCGGGCCACCATCCAGGCGTTCGAGAAGCACGAGGAGGACCCGGTCAGGAAGTGCTTCTTCTCGATCACCCGTGACGAGATGAACCACGAGGAGTGCTGCCAGCGGACCATCGCCCGGCTCTGGCCGGGCGGGCCGCTGAACTGGACGCCCGAGACCGATCTGGAGAAGGCGGCGCACAACAACATCGGCTGGCTCTACCACAACGGCGGCCGCTACTGGACGGGCTACAACAGCGCGGTCGGCAAGTACACCCTGCCGGTGCTGTTCACCAGCTTCATGATGGGGGAGATGGCCGCCTCCACCCTCTTCCGGGGCATGGCCTCCGGCGCCCGGCACCCGGTCTTCAGCGAGATGTTCCACCGCATCGGCCGTGACGAGTCCCGCCACCTGCAGATCTGCATGACGATCCTGGAGAACGAGTGGCCCGGTCTCACCGACGACACCCGCTCCCTCATCACCCGCCAGCTCCGCGCCGGGTTCGTCTTCCTCTCCATGATCCTCTGGGAGCCGCCGGAGGGCTTCTGGGAGCTGCCGCCGTACTTCCTGCACAACCACCGGGTCCTGATGGACCACGCCCGCGACGCCGGTCTCGGCGTGCTGTCGTACGAGGAGCAGGCGGAGAACTGGCGGGTCGCCATGGCCCGGATCCGGGCGATCGTGGAACGCTGGGGCATCGAGTTCCCGGCGATCCCCGAGCTGGACATCGAGGGCGTCGAGGTCGACTTCCTCGACCCCGAGGACATCATCCCGGTGTTCTGACCGCCGCCGGGCCCGGTGCGGGAGAGCGTGACGGCGGTCATCCGGGGCGCCGCCCGCCCGCGGGGACGGGCGGCGGCCTCTTCGCCGGGCTCAGCCCCCGCCGAAGGGGTTGTTGACCACGTAACGCCACCGTCCGTCCGCGCCGCGCCGCGCGACGTCGGCCGCCGTTCCCCGGAGGTCGATCTCCTCGCCGCCGGGCGCCGTGCCGCGAACGGACCAGTCGACGATGAGCAGGGCGGTGTCGCCGGCGGTGTAGGCGTGCCGCAGCCGGGCGTCCATCGGCAGGCCGAGACCGAGCAGATACCGGTCGGCGGCGGCTCGCTCCTCACCCGTGACGGGATGGCCCGGCCGGGGGACGAGCACGCCCGGGTCGTCGTAGAGGAGGTCGAGCTGTTCGGCGTTCCCGGAGTTGAACGCGCTCACGAAGGCCGCGGGAAGCTGCGCGGCGTCGTCGGGGAGGATCGCGCTCAGCGCGCTGTCGTCATGATTCGTCATGACATATGTATCGTACCACAAATGTGATCTTCGCCGCGGGCCGTCGACCGGGCCGGTCGACCGCCCACTGCCCTCCTCCGGCGCCGGGCGGACGCCCGCCGTCGCCGTTCTCGGGCGGGGCATGTCGGCCCCGTGGCCTACTGTCCGGCTATGACCTCATCACCGCGCCTGGAACAGGTGACTCCGGACAACATCGCCGACGCGTTCAAGATCAGGATCCGCCCCGAGCAGGAGGGGACCGTCGCCTCCGTCGAGCGCTCCCTCGCCGAGGCCTACGCCTCCCGGGAGACGGCCTGGCCCCGGCTGGTCTGCGACGGGGACGAGGTGGTCGGGTTCATCATGGGCAACTTCGACCTCGACGCCCCGATCGACCTGTTCCGCTGCGGCATCTGGCGACTGAACATCGATGCGAAGCACCAGGGCAGGGGCTACGGGCGGTTCGCCGTGGAGGCCCTGTGCGCGGAGGCCCGGCGCAGGGGCGGCAAGCGCGTCACCGTGCTGTGGGAGGTGCATGAGCACGGTCCCGAGGAGTTCTACCTCAAGCTGGGCTTCCGCCGCACCGGGCAGATCTTCGAGGGAGAGATCGTCGGAGAACTCTTGCTCGACTGATCGCGGGCCATCATTCTGGGTCTGTTCGTCGGCCCTGTCCGCCGTACGGTGGATTGGCGGGTTCGGAGCGCGAGAACGCCGAACCCCGGCCGCGTCCGCCATGCGGCGCCCACCGGGGTCGCTGGTCGCTACCGGGAGGATCTGTCGTGGCTGCAGGCGTTGCGGTTGGGGACGTGGTCGAGGACTTCGAACTGCCCGACGAGACCGGGACGCCCCGGCGGCTCGACGGAGATCTGCTGGCCAGCGGGCCGGTGGTGCTGTTCTTCTATCCGGCGGCCCTGACCTCGGGCTGCACGCTGGAGAGCTGCCGGTTTCGTGACCTGGCGACGAGCTTCGCCGAGGTGAAGGCCACCCCGGTCGGCATCAGCCGCGACGCCGTCCCCCGGCAGAAGCGTTTCGCCGACACCTACGGCCTCGGCTTCCCGCTGCTGTCGGACCCCGACGGCGCCGTCGCCCGGCGCCTCGGTGCCCGCCGCAGCTACGCCGTGGGCCCGTTCCTCACCCGTCGGATGACCTTCGTCATCGACGCCGGCCGCCACGTCCTCGAAGTGATCCACGACGAGGCCGACATGCACGTCCACGCCGACCGCGCCCTCGAGGTCCTCCGCGCCCGGCAGTCCTGATCTCGCCGGAGTGTGGTTTCTCAAACGGGAATGAAGCCCAGTGCCAGTGCTGCTTCTGACTGACTGATGTCGCGGCTGGCAAAGCCGAGTTTGTCTCCAGGGCTGTCCAGTAGTGGCACGGCAGCGAGTTCTGCGACCGCGAGGTGAAGCGCATCAAGGGCGCGCAACGCGTGCGTGTAGACGATTTCGGTGGCTCTGAGTTCTACGGAGTCGCGAGCGGCGGCTACTAAGGTGACCGGCCCATCCTCCCCAAGATCGGACGCGAGAACAGCGAGGGCGTTGTCCAGTTCCAGCAGCCGGTGAGCACGAGAGGCGCGGACAAGAACGCCGGTCACCTCCACCACGGTCAATGTGCCTGTGACGAGAAGGTGGTCGGAGCTCTCTATTAGATCGCGGGCTCGGCGATGGCCCGGCTCATCGGGAAGATATGCGCAGGCCAGCACAGAGGAGCCGATATAGGTGAGCATGTGGTCAGCGGCCCTCAGCCCAGAGTCTGTCGAGAATGGGGCCAATGCCCTTGGCGCTGGAAAGCGCCCGCTCGCGCTGGGCTTCGGTCACGGGTGCGACTGGAGGGCGTTCGGCGAGAACGCCAAGTCGACGTGCACGTGCACGAAGCTCTGCGCGTGCGTCCAGTACTTCATCGGACACTCCGCGGGCGAGGATCTCCCCGGCGGTCGCGTTGATGGAGCGACCGGTCCGGTGAGCTCTCCTCGTTATGCGCTGATGGAGATCATCGTCGATGCGAAGGAGTAGCTGCTTCATGGACCGAGTGATATCAATTAATCGAGAAGAGTGATAGCACTCCTCGTCGATTGCCGGGCGCTCTTGCCTGATGTGCTAACTGTTATCTTTGGGCCACTTTTCGGGCTGGTTCACATAGGTGCCCCGGTGGGGAACGGTGAAGACCCATCCTTGATCGCGGAGGAAGGCGACCGTGTTTCGGGCGGTGACCTTGGCGACGCCGTACTGCTCCATGAGTAGCTTCTCGCTCGGGATCGGACGGTTCGGCCGGAACTCGCCGTTCCGGATCCGCTCGGCGACCTCGTTGGCGATCTCCTGGTAGAGCGGGGTTTTCCGCGGAGCGCGCGGCACGTCGGGCTCGCCGACGAAGGTGCCCTCACCCTGAACCGTGTAGACAAACCCCTGCTCCCGTAGTTCCCGCGTCGCGCGGCGGGCGGTGGTGCGGGCGATGCCGTACTCGCGCTCGAGTTCGGCCTCGCTGGGCATTGCCTGGCCGGGAGGGATGTCGCCCTTCTCGATTTGTTCTCGAATCAGGGCTGCTATCTGCATGTAGACCGGTATGGGCCCGTCGCGATCCAGCACAGTCGAACGATAGACCAATAGGTACGCATCGATGCACAAAACAGACATCTTGAGACCGTGAAGCATACGGGCTGGTAGACCGGAGACTACGTAGATACTTATAGTGGTAAAGTGCTTGGGCGGGAGCGAGGGATCGATGTGGTGGTTGTGGCGCCGGTGGAGCGGTATCACAGCCACCACATCGGGGCGCTGCAGGAGCCGCACGAGCGGATCGACTGGCGGCCGGAGCAGCCGAGGGTCGAGCGGGTGCGGATCAAGGAGCACACCTGCGACTGCAAGGCCACCTTCTATGAGCTCTGCCAGGCGGCCGGGCTGATGTTCATACGGCGGACGCACCGCCAGATGGGAGAGGTGATCGTGCACGAGTCCCCCTGGGTGGTCGCGAAGGAGACGCAGGGGCTCTGGCTGCGGCTCCTGATGGGAAGCGCTCGCTGACCGATCGATGGACGTGCCCGGCGGCGTGGAGCGTACGGCTCCCGCCGCCGGGACCAGAAGACTCCCGGCCCTTCCGGGCGCCCTGAGTATCTCCGGAAGGGCCGGGCGGTGGTCCCGTGTCATTGGAGGGGGCGGGACCACCGGTCGAACCCCCGGCGGACGTCCCTCCCATCCCACCGTCCGCCGGGCTCGGACTCCCGGCAGGCGGCTCTCGAAGAGCCGCCTGCCGGGAGGCACCGTGGTCTCGCGGCATGGGCGAGGCCACCCCGGTCACCGCCGTTTCCGGGGCGGCGGTGACCGGGACCCGTGCCCGGGGAGTGGGGCTCAGTCGGGGATGCGGCGCCAGGCGGTGTCGGTGACGATCAGATGGTCGAGGAAGCGCAGGCCGACGGTCTCGGCGGCCTGGCGGAGGCGGGCGGTGACGTCGAGGTCGGCGGGGCTGGGGTCGAGGGAGCCGCTGGGATGGTTGTGGGCCAGGCCGAAGGAGGAGCCGCCGGAGGTGAGGACGGTCGTGATGATCTCCCGGACCGGGGCGAGGGCGCGGTCGCTGCCGCCCTCGCTGACGATGGCCCGGCGGACCACCGCCCCGCCGGAGTCGCAGACCACCGCGACCACCCGCTCGTGGCCGAGGTTGCGCAGCAGCGGGGAGGCGACGGCGGCCAGGTCTCCCGAGCCGGTGACGCGGCGGCGCTCCGGTTCGGCCTGCGACTGCCGTACCAGGTGGAAGGCGGCGATGATCCGGGCCGCCTTGGCCGGGCCGACGCCCGGGACCGCCATCAGGCGGTGCGCGTCGGAGCGGGCCAGGCCGCGCAGGTCACCGCAGTGGGCGATCAGGTGGGAGGCGAGCTCGACCGCGTTGGTGCCCCGGCCGCCCGAGCCGAGCAGTAACGCCAGCAGCTCTCGGTCCGCCAGGGCGGTGGCGCCGATCGAGAGGAGTCGCTCGCGCGGCTGGTCGGTCGGGGGCATGTCCTTGACGCGCAATCGGCACCTCCGGCTGGGAAACCTGTCCAGGTTCTACCAGCGGGCGCTGACATTCCGTGGTGCCCCGGTCGCGCAGAGCCGTCCGCCGGCCGCGTCGGGGCGGCCCCGCGATATGCACGCGGCACTCGGCCGCGGGGAGTCCGTCGTGAGGGTCTCAGGAGTGCATCGGGTGGGAGTAGACCAGGCGGAAGCGGTCGCCCGGGATGACGATGTCGCTGGTCTCGATGGGCCGGTCGCCGGCCCAGTGGGTGCGCTCGACGTGCAGGACGTGGACTCCGGCGGGCAGGGCGAGGGCGTCACTCTCCGCGGGCTGGGGAACGCGGGAGTAGACCTCCTCCACTATTTCGGTGATCTTCACTCCGAGCGAGGACAGGCGGCCGGTCAGGGCGCGCGGGGCCTCCTCGCCGGGGACGCTGAACTCGGCGGGCTCATAGGAGGTGGCGAGCTGCACGGGCCTGCCGTCACCGCGGAAGACGTAGTGGGTCCGGGTGACGGGGGCCGACTCGTCCAGCCGGAGGCGGTGCGCGATGTCCGGCGTGGCCTCGACGGGCTCGGCGCGCCAGTCCCAGGTGGTGCGGGCACCCTGCGCGTGCAGGTCGGCGCCGAGCGGGGCGTGGTGGTCGTGGAAGCGCCAGCGGTACAGGGGCAGGAGCACGGGTTTGGCCCTGACGTAATGGCCGGAGCCGACTCGGCCGACGATCAGGCCCTCGGCGGCGAGCACGCGCAGCGCGTGGCGGGCGGCGGTCTCGCCGATGCCGTACTTGCGGGTGAGCTGGGCGCGTGAGGGGATCGGGGCGCCGGGAGGCAGGGAGCCGTCGACGATCTGGCGGCGGATGTCGGCGACGACGCGCAGGTAGACCGGATCTGAGCTTGCCACGTGAGCCATCCAAGGGGGGGTCTCGGGTAGCCCATCTTGTCGTATCCGCGAGGAGACGCAGGGTGATGGCCCCAAGTTGGAGCCCCAACTTTACGGACTCGCCGACCGGTCCCGAAGGCGAAAAAATCTCCGAAAGGATCTGTAACACACTCGCGAGTGCCCCCGATTCACCGGTAGAGGTCGTCGATGTGTGTACCCCCGAGCACATATCGGCGGCCTCTTTCACGTTCCCGGGGTCCGAATAACTCCCCCAAAGAGGACATTAATACCCTTACTCCTTGTGTATGGGTATTTGGGACGATCTTTAACTCTGTGGCTCGCGGTGCTGCTCGCCGTCCAGGCGGCGGCCGTACCGGCCGGCGCCCACGCGGAGGAGCTTCCGGCCACGGTTCCCGCGCCCGCGCGGTGGAGCGGCGCGGGCGGATCGTTCCAGCTCACCCCGGAGTCGCGGATCCTCGCCGCCCCGCAGAGCGCCGAGCTCGCCGGCCTGCTCGGCGAGCACCTGCGCGAGGCGACCGGCCTGGCGGTTCCCGTGGTCACCGGCCCGGTCCCGGAACCCGCCCCCGGTGACGTACGCCTCGTCAGGGAGGCCGGGACCGGCGGTCCCGAGGGGTACCGCATGGAGATCGGCGACCATGTCGAGATCGGGGCTCCGGAGCAGGCCGGGCTCTTCTACGGCGGGCGTACGCTGCTCCAGTTGCTCGGGGCGGACCGGACGGCGCCGCGCGGCACGCTGGAGGACCGGCCGGCGCTGCGCACCCGCATGGTCATCCTGGACGTGCAGCGGGGGTTCTGGCCCGCCGCGCGCATCCAGGACCTCATCCGCAGGATGGCCTGGCTGAAGCTGAACACCCTGCACCTGCGGCTGTCCGGAGACGCCGCGCTGCGGCTGTCGGACCCGGCCCCGTCCGGCCCGGCCTTCGCCGCCGCGGTCCCCGCCCGGCACTACACCCGTGCGGACATCGACGCCGTCCAGGCCGTGGCCGCCCGTCACCACGTCACCGTGGTCCCGGAGATCGACGTGCTGGACGGTACCGCTGCGCTCACCCCGGTGCGCCGCTGCGCCGGCGAGCACGTGCCCGACCTCGCCGACGCCGAGGTAAGAAAGCGGCTGGCGGCCGTGCTCGACACCTTCTCGGGATGGTTCGGCGCGGGACTCGTCGGCCTCGGCCGGGTGGACGCCTGCGACGAGCCCGAGTGGCGGGAGGGGGCGCGGGAGCTGATCGCGCACGCCGTGAGCCTGGGCAGGCGGCCGGTTCTCACGGTCCGGGACCGGGTCCCGCCGCTGGAGGGCGAGCCGGTGATCCTGCACGAGGCCGCGCCGGAGACCCGGGCGTCCGCCCGGTCCGGGGAGCACGACGTCGTCGACGTCGTCGAGGCCGCTGGCTGGTACGCCGGAGACCTCCTGAGGCAGGATCCCGGCGCCGGCGGGTCCGGCCGGGCCCTGCTCGCAGAGATCACGCCCTTCGGCGATCCGGGCGCGGCCGAGGCGGCGCTGGCGGGCCCGCTCGCCGAGTTCGCCGAGCGGGCCTGGAACCGGGACTCGCCCGCCGAGGGGTTCTCCGCCAGGCTCGGCGCGGTGGGCGGGGCGCCGGGTCTTCTCTCGGAGAACCCCCGGGCGGGCGGGGCGGAGCACCGCTACGGCTTCGACGGGCTCCACGTTCCGGCGGGCGGCACGCACGCCCCGGCCGCGTGGCGGCAGGGGCTGCTGGTCAGCGCCGCGGACGGCGCGGGCGGTGCACGCCCGGATGAGGGGGCGGGCGGAACCCCGCCGGAGGAGGGCGGCGTGCACGCGACCGCGGAGCCGGGGAGGGGCGCTGCGCCGTGGTTCCCCGTGCCGGGCCGGCTCGGCACGGCGGCGAGGTTCGGCGAGGGCAGGCGGTTCACACTCGGCGGTGCCTCGGCGCCCCCGCCCTGGACGGTCTCCATGTGGGTGCGGAGCGAGGACCGGGCCCGGGGGACGCTGCTCGGCGGTCTCGGCCAGGCGATCGTCGTCGACGGGGGCGAGATCGCCGTCTCCGGCGTCCGGGAGTTCGCCTTCGGGTACCGCCTCCCGCTGAACCGCTGGACCCACCTCGTCCTCGTCGCGACGCCGGGCGGCACCACCCTGCACGCGGACGGGCGGCGGATCGGGACCGTGCCCGAGGTGATCGGCCTGCCGGCGTGGTCCATGGGCCCGTTCGGGGGCGCCCTGGACGAGGTCGCCATGTCCGGCACGGCGCTGACGGACCGGCAGGCCCGGGAACGCCACCGGGCCGACTCCATCGGCCCGGACCTGGCGCTGGGCCGCCCGGCCACCGCCTCGGGAGTCGAGTCGGGGGAGCTCGGCCCGGAGAAGGCCGTCGACGGCGACCCGGACACGCGCTGGGGTTCGGTCAAGAGGGCCGACCCGCAGTGGATCCAGGTCGACCTCGGCGCCGCCCGGAAGGTCGGCCGGGTGGTGCTCCACTGGGAGCGGGCGTACGGCTCCCGCTACCGGATCGAGGGTTCCCCCGACGGCGTCTCGTGGACCGTGCTCCGCGAGGTGGGCACCGGGGACGGGGGCGTGGACGAGGTCGCGGGACTGTCCGCCGTCGCGCGGCACGTCCGGGTGCACGGCGTGCGCAGGGGCACCGGGTGGGGCTACTCGCTCATGGGGCTGTCGGTGTACGAGGGCTGAAGCGGGCGGGGAGGGCCCGTGCGGGGCCTGCCCGGCCGGTGCCGGAACCGCAGGCAGGCCGCTCCGCGGAGGCCGCGCGGGGCGGGAAGGAGGGGCGGAGCGGGGTGGCGGGGTCCACCGTCTTCCCGGATCCGGGTACCGTTCCGTCTATGGCAGCGCCAACGACAACCTCCGACGCCCCCTTCGGCCGCATGCTGACCGCCATGGTCACGCCCTTCACCCGTGATGGTGCGGTCGACTACGAGGCGGTGCAGCGCCTGGCCACCTACCTGGTGGACGAACAGCGCAATGACGGCCTCGTGGTGAGCGGGACCACGGGTGAGTCCCCGACGACCTCGGACGGGGAGAAGGAGCGCATCCTGCGCGCCGTCATGGAGGCGGTCGGCGACCGCGCCGTCGTGGTGGCCGGGGCCGGCAGCAACGACACCCACCACAGCGTGGAGCTGGCCCGTGCCGCCGAGCGTGCGGGGGCCCACGGCCTGCTGGTGGTGACGCCCTACTACAACAAGCCCCCGCAGGAGGGGCTCTACCGGCACTTCACCGCCGTGGCCGACGCCACCGGGCTGCCGGTCATGCTCTACGACATCCCCGGCCGCAGCGGCGTGCCCATCGAGACCGAGACCCTCATCCGCCTGGCGCAGCACGAGCGCATCGTCGCGGTGAAGGACGCCAAGGCCGACCTGTTCGCCGGGTCGCAGGTCATGCTCGCCACCGACCTGGTCTTCTACTCCGGTGACGACACGCTGAACCTGCCGTGGGTGTCGGTGGGGGCCGCCGGGTGCGTGAGTGTCGTGGGCCACGTCGTGGGCGCGGACATCGCCGAGATGATGGCGCTGTACCGCGCCGGCGAGGTCGCGGGCGCGCTGGAGATCCATCGCAGGCTTCTCCCGGTGGTCTCCGGGATCATGATGCAGGCCGGTGGCGCGATCATGGCCAAGGTGGCGCTGGCTCTGGTGGGCCAGGCCGCGGGCCCGGTGCGCCCGCCTCTGGTGGAGGCCACGGAACAGCAGGTCGAGAACCTGCGCGCGAGCTTGGTCGCGGGCGGCGTGAAGCTGTCCGGAGAAGGTGTGGCATGACAGGGAACAACGGATACCGCGGCACAGACGGCCGCGGGAGGGAGGAACGGCGGTTTGAAGCACCGATACAAGGGCCCGATGGAGTCCGGAGTGCTCGGCGAGGGAGCAGTCCTGCCGTCCAGAGGATTCGCCGACACGTGTAAGAGAGGTGTGACCGGATGAGTCACCCCCATCCCGAGCTCGGGCCGCCGCCGGTCCTCGCCGAGGGCGCACTGCGCATCGTCGCGCTGGGCGGCCTCGGGGAGATCGGCCGCAACATGGCGGTGTTCGAGTTCGACGGGCGCCTGCTGATCGTCGACTGCGGGGTGCTGTTCCCCGAGGACGAGCAGCCGGGCGTCGACCTGATCCTTCCCGACTTCGACTACATCCGCGGCCGCCTGGACGACATCGAGGCGGTCATCCTGACCCACGGTCACGAGGACCACATCGGCGCGGTGCCGTACCTGCTGCGCGAGCGCCGCGACATCCCCATCGCGGGATCGAAGCTGACGCTGGCGCTGATCGAGGCCAAGCTGACCGAGCACCGCATCCAGCCGGTGAAGGTCGAGGTCGTGGAGGAGGAACGGCACCGGTTCGGGCCGTTCGAGTGTGAGTTCTTCGCGGTCAACCACTCCATCCCGGACGCGCTGGCGGTTGCGATCCGCACCCCGGCCGGGATCGTGCTGCACACCGGTGACTTCCGGATGGACCAGCTGCCCAGCGACGGGCGCCTGACCGACCTGGGCGGCTTCGCCCGGCTCGGCCGCGAGGGCGTCGACCTGCTGATGTCGGACTCCACCAACGCCGAGGTGCCGGGCTTCGTCACCAGCGAGCGGGAGATCGGGCCGGTCATCGACGAGGTGGTCCGGACCTCGGCCAAGCGGGTGATCGTGGCGAGCTTCGCCTCCCACATCCACCGCGTGCAGCAGGTCATCGACGCCGCCGAGCGGCACGGCCGCAAGGTCGCCCTCATCGGCCGCTCCATGGTGCGCAACATGGGCGTGGCGCGCGACCTGGGCTACCTGAAGGTGCCGCCGGGACTGATCGTCGACTCCAAGGAGATCGAGGGCTGGCCGCCGGAGGAGGTGGTGCTGATCTGCACCGGCTCCCAGGGCGAGCCGATGGCCGCGCTGTCGCGCATGGCCAACCGCGACCACCCGATCCGGGTCGCCGAGGGCGACACCGTGCTGCTGGCCTCCTCGCTGGTGCCGGGCAACGAGACGGCCGTCAACAGGGTGATCAACGGGCTGACCCGGTGGGGCGCCCGCGTCGTGCACAAGGGCAACGCCAAGGTGCACGTCTCCGGGCACGCCGCCGCGGGCGAGCTGCTCTACGTGCTCAACCTGACCAGGCCGTCCAACTTCATGCCGGTGCACGGCGAGTGGCGGCACCTGCGGGCGCACGCCAAGCTGGCCGCGCTGACCGGGGTGCCGGACGACCACATCGTGATCGCCGAGGACGGCGTCGTGGTCGATCTGATCGACGGCCGCGCGCGGATCGCGGGCGCGGTCCAGGCCGGCTACGTCTACGTGGACGGCTCCTCGGTGGGCGACGTCACCGAGTTCGCCCTGAAGGACCGGCGGATCCTGGGTGAGGAAGGGTTCATCTCGGTCGTCATCGTGGTCGACACCGCCACCGGCGACCTGGCCGCCGCGCCGGAGATCCACGCCCGCGGCTCGGGCATCGACCCCGAGCGTTTCGAGGAGATCCTGCCGCAGGTGGAGAAGGCGCTGCAGGACAACGCCGCCGACGGTGTGGTGGACATCCAGCAGATCCGCAGGGTGGTCCGCAGGACCGTGGGCCGCTGGGTGAGCGACACCTACCGCCGCCGCCCGATGATCATTCCGGTGATCGTCGAGGTCTGACCCGCCCGGCCGTACGGCGGTGCCGCGATCGCCGTACGGCGGCCCTGCCTTCCGTCACCGCCGCCGTTCGGAACGGCGGCGGGTCGGCGGCGGGCTCTCGCCCGAGTCGGGGCGGCGCGGAGGCAAAGGGACCGGCGAGACTGAGTCATGTCCGGTTCGGGGTTGTTTTCTCCCCGAACGGCGAGTCTCCGGGCGAACCGCCCGTCACGTGGCTAGCCTCCCTACCATGGCCACCCGTACGTCTAAAGGCACCCCAGGAAAGCCGCAGGGCAAAACCCCGGCCAAGGGAGCCTCCGGCCGGTCCAGGCCCGCCTCCCGTACGACCGCGCGAGGGGCCTCCGCCCGGGCGAGGGCGGCCGGTCCGGCCCGCAGGCCGGCCGGTTCCCAGCCCGACCCGCTCGGCTGGGTCTTCACCATGATCGGCAAGCTGTTCGTGGGGATCTGGATGCTGTTCGCCGGCGGCATCGGCAGCGCGGCGCGGGCGCTGGGGCAGAACGCGCGGGAGCTGGACCCGGTGCACCGCCGCGACGGCCTCGGGCTGACCGTGATCGCCGGGGCGATCGTGCTGGCCGCGATGACCTGGCGGACCCCCACGGGCACGGTCTCGGAAGTGGTCAACACCGTCATGCGCGGCGTCTTCGGCGCGCTGACCTGGCTGATCCCGCTCCTGCTGGTGCTGCTGGCCTGGCGGCTGCTGCGTCACCCCGACCAGAGCACGGACACCGGCCGGATGATGATCGGGTGGTCCGCCCTGACGATCGGCGTGCTGGGCGTCGTGCACGTCGCGAACGGCACGCCGTACCCGTCGGGCGGGGCCTCCGACGGCATGGACAAGGTGTCGGCGGCGGGCGGCATGATCGGGTTCATCGTCTCCGCCCCGCCCGACAGCATCCTGCCGGTCTTCATCACGGTCCCGCTGCTGCTGCTCCTGTCGGGTTTCGGCGTGCTGGTCATCACCGCCACCCCGGTGCACCGGGTCCCCGAGCGGCTGGCCGAGATCAGGCACATGCTCTTCACCCGGGACATCCCGGCCGGCTCCCGCGCGCCCCGCCCGCCGGCCAGGCGGCCCGCCCGCAGGAAGTCCGCCGGTGAGCGGGCCGGTGGTCCCGGCGACGGCGGCGACGGCGGCGACGGCGGCGTCAAGCCGTACGACACGCCGGTCATCGCCGAGACGCCGGGCAGGCTCGCCGACCACTCTCCGGAGATCGTGCCCGGCCTGGTCCCGGAGGAACCGGCCGCGGAGGACCAGCCGGTCCGCAAGGCGGAGCTGCCCGAGCCGACCCCGGCGCCGCGCAAGGTCGAGCAGCTCGTGCTCTCCCCGCAGGCGGGGCCGTACACCCTGCCCGACACCCAGTTGCTGCGGCCGGGCAGCGCGCCCAAGCCGCAGACCAAGGCCAACACGGTCGTGGTCAACGCGCTGACCAGCGTGCTGGAGCAGTTCGCGATCGACGCCCAGGTGATCGGCTTCACCCGGGGGCCGACGGTGACGCGCTACGAGATCGAGCTCGGACCGGCGGTCAAGGTCGAGAAGGTCACGGCGCTCACCAAGAACATCGCCTACGCGGTCAAGTCGGCCGACGTGCGCATCCTGTCGCCGATCCCCGGGCGGTCGGCGATCGGCGTGGAGATCCCCAACACCGACAAGGACCTGGTCTCCCTCGGCGACATCCTGCGCTCGCAGGTGGCTCAGGCCGACCAGCATCCGATGATCGTCGGGCTCGGCAAGGACGTCGAGGGCCGCACGATCGTGGCCAACCTCGCCAAGATGCCGCACCTGCTCATCGCGGGCGCCACCGGCGCCGGCAAGTCGGTCTGCGTCAACGGCCTGATCTCCTCGATCCTGATGCGCGCCACCCCGGACGAGGTCCGCATGGTGCTGGTCGACCCCAAGCGGGTCGAGCTCAGCGTCTACGAGGGCATCCCGCACCTCATCACGCCGATCATCACCAACCCCAAGAAGGCCGCCGAGGCCCTGGAGTGGGTGGTGGGCGAGATGGACCGCCGCTACGACGACCTGGCGGCCAGCGGGTTCCGGCACGTCGACGACTTCAACAAGGCGGTGCGCGCGGGCAAGCTCGTGCCGCCGCCCGGCAGCGAGCGGGTCTACCAGCCCTATCCCTACCTGCTGGTGATCGTCGACGAGCTGGCCGACCTGATGATGGTCGCCCCCCGCGACGTGGAGGACTCCATCGTCCGCATCACCCAGCTCGCCCGGGCGGCCGGGATCCACCTGGTGATCGCCACCCAGCGCCCGTCCGTGGACGTGGTCACCGGCCTGATCAAGGCCAACGTGCCCTCGCGCCTGGCGTTCGCGACCTCCAGCCTCGCCGACAGCCGGGTCATCCTCGACCAGCCGGGCGCCGAGAAGCTCGTCGGCCAGGGCGACGCGCTCTTCCTGCCGATGGGCGCGAGCAAGCCCATGCGCCTGCAGAACGCCTTCGTCTCCGAGAAGGAGATCGCGGAGGTGGTGGCGCACTGCAAGGCCCAGATGCAGGCCGAGTACCGCCCTGACGTCACGGCCGCCGCCACCGCGAAGAAGGAGATCGACGAGGACATCGGCGACGACCTCGACCTGCTGGTCCAGGCGGCCGAGCTGATCGTGACCACCCAGTTCGGCTCGACCTCCATGCTCCAGCGCAAGCTGCGCGTGGGCTTCGCCAAGGCGGGCCGCCTGATGGACCTGCTGGAGAGCCGCAACGTCGTCGGCCCGAGCGAGGGGTCGAAGGCGCGCGAGGTCATGGTCAAGCCCGACGAGCTCCCGGGCCTGCTGGCGGACCTCCGCGGAGAATGAGACCCCCCGTGCCCTCTCCCGGACATTACTGGTTGAATGGGACCCATTACGCAGCGTCGTGATCGGGGGAGGCGTGCAGTGGAGAACGAGGAGAGCACCGGACAGGGAAGTCGCAAGAGTCTCGGAGCCACCCTGGCGGAGGCCCGCCAGGCGGCGGGGCTGACCGTCGAGCAGCTGAGCGTACGCTCACGCGTGCGCGACACACTGATCAAGGCCATCGAAAGGGACGAGTTCTCCCTGTGCGGGGGGGACTTCTACGCGCGGGGGCACATCCGCAACCTGTCCAAGCTCGTCGGGCTTGACGCCGAGGCCATGGTTCATGAGTTCGACGAGCTGCACGGGGGCGTGCCGCTCCCGGTTCGGGCCGCCGCCGTGTTCCAGGCGGAGCGGCCACTCAAGATCCGCCAGCGCCGCTCGCCCAACTGGGCGATGGCCATGGCCGTCGCGCTGGCCGTCATCGTCGTGTTCGGCGTGGTGAAGACCATGGGCGGGGCCGGCGACGTCCCCACGGCGGAGGTCCATTCGGCGTCGCCCGCCTCACCGCCCGCCTCCATCGTCAAGGCGCCCGAACCGAAGAAGCGGGCTGCCTCGCTGGGAGCCAGGGGAGGCGACACGGTCGTGTTCCAGGTGAGGGCGGAGCGTTCCTCGCGGCTCGACGTCAGGGACGCCAAAGGACGCCGACTGTTCTCCGGCACGCTGAAGGCGGGTAAAACCTCCGTGTGGAAGGCCAAGACCGGGGTGCGGGTCACCTTCGGCGACGGAGGAGCGGTCTCCCTGCTGGTGAACGGGAAGAACCTCGGCGCTCCCGGCCGTCCGGGGCAGAGCCTCAAGCGCTTCTACGGGGTCGCCACGGCCTCCCGGAGATAGCCCTCGGAGGACGGATAAGGCGGCCGGAGCGGGGGAGGTGCACCGGGTAGTGGCCAACTCCCGATACCGTAGTGTTCACCATGTCATCCCGCCGAACCGCATCGCTGATCACACTGGGTTGCGCGCGCAACGAGGTCGACTCCGAAGAGCTCGCCGCGCGGCTTGAGGCTGCCGGCTGGCAGGTGGGCGACGACGACCCCGACGTCATCGTCGTCAACACCTGCGGCTTCATCGACTCAGCGAAAAAGGACTCCATCGACACGCTGCTCGCCGCAGCCGACTCCGGGGCCAAGGTGGTCGCTGCAGGCTGCATGGCCGAGCGCTACGGCGACCAGCTCGCCGACGCGCTGCCGGAGGCGGCGGCCGTCGTCTCCTTCGACGACTACACCGAGATCGGCGCGCGCCTGGACGACGTGCTGGCGGGCCGCCCGCTCGTCCCGCACAGCCCGCGCGACCGCAGGACGCTGCTGCCCATCTCGCCGGTCGAGCGCGCGGCCGCCCCCAAGACCGCCATCCCCGGCCACGGTGAGCTGCCCGAAGGCCTGGCCCCCGCCAGCGGCCCCCGGCCGCTGCGCAAACGCCTGGGCGACGGACCGGTGGCCTCGCTGAAGCTGGCCTCCGGCTGCGACCGGCGCTGCACGTTCTGCGCGATCCCGGCCTTCCGCGGCGCCTACGTCTCGCGCGGCCCCGAGGAGCTCCTCGGTGAGGCCGCCTGGCTGGCCGAGCAGGGCGTCAAGGAGCTCGTGCTGGTGAGCGAGAACTCCACCTCCTACGGCAAGGACCTCGGGGACCTGCGGGCGCTGGAGAAGCTGCTGCCCGCCCTCGCCGAGGTCGAGGGAATCGAGCGGGTGCGGGTCAGCTACCTGCAGCCCGCAGAGCTCCGTCCCGGCCTGCTGGAGATGATCGCCGGCACGGAGGGCGTGGCGCCGTACTTCGACCTGTCCTTCCAGCACGCCAGCGGTTCGGTGCTGCGCCGGATGCGCCGCTTCGGCGATCCCCGGCGCTTCCTCGGCCTGCTGGAGGGCATCCGGGCCGTCGCCCCCGAGGCGGGAGTGCGCTCCAACTTCATCGTCGGCTTCCCCGGCGAGACGGAGGAGGAGTTCGCCGAACTGGTGGACTTCCTGCAGGAGGCGAGACTCGACGTGATCGGCGTCTTCGGCTACTCCGACGAGGAGGGCACCGAGGCGGCGACGCTCCCCGGGAAGCTGGACCAGGAGACCGTGGACGCCCGCGTGGCCGCCCTCACCGAGCTGGCCGAGGAGCTGATGGCCCAGCGGGCCGAGGAGCGGATCGGCACCGAGGTGGACGTCCTCATCGAGGAGGACCTCGGCGACGGCGGCTACGAGGGCCGGGCGGCCCACCAGGGGCCCGAGGTCGACGGATGCGTCACGGTCCAGGGCATCGGCCTGGTCCCCGGTCAGATCGTCAGGGCCGTCGTCGTCGACTCCGAGGGAGTCGATCTGATCGCTCGCATCAAGGCCGCGCCATGAGCGCGCCCCCGGGCCTGGAGGGCGTATGACCAACACGCCAGAGACCGGCACCGACGCGACTCCGGCGACCGCGAGCCCTCAGGTGAGCGCGTGGAACATCGCCAACATCGTGACGGTGCTACGACTGGCGATGGTTCCGTTCTTCGTGGTCTGCCTCTTCCTGCCGGGCACCGGCTGGCGGATCACCGCGCTGGTGGTGTTCCTGGTGGCGTCGCTCACCGACCTGCTCGACGGCGAGCTGGCCCGCCGCTACGGCCTGGTCACCGACTTCGGGAAGATCGCCGATCCGATCGCGGACAAGGCCCTCATCGGCGCCGCGCTCGTCAGCCTCTCGATCCTCGGCGAGCTGACCTGGTGGGCCACCGCCGTGATCATCGGCAGGGAGGTCGGCGTCACCCTTCTGCGGTTCGCGGTCATCAGGCACGGGGTGATCCCGGCCAGCTACGGCGGCAAGGTGAAGACCGTCCTGCAGATCTTCGCCATCACCTGCTACATGTGGCCGGGCGTGCCCGGCCTCGTCCGCTGGATCGCCATGGGCGCGGCGGTCCTCGTGACCGTCGGCACCGGGGTGGACTACGTGGTCCGGGCCGTCAAGCTGCGGCAGGTGGCCAAGCGGGCGAGGGCCGGCCGGTGAGCCGGGAGCGGCCGGCGGGCCGGGGCGCGTCGCCCGCGGCCCGGGTGCTGTCGCTGCTGGTCGCCCGGGGCGAGACGGCGGCGGTGGCGGAGTCGCTGACGGCCGGGGCGATCGGCGCGGCGCTGACCGGTCCCCCGGGGGCCTCCGCGGCCTTCGTGGGCGGGGTCGTCTCCTACGCCACCGAGCTCAAGCAGCGTCTGCTCGGCGTCCCGGCGGATCTGCTGGAACGCGAGGGGGCCGTGCATCCGCAGGTCGCGGAGGCCATGGCGGGCGGCGTGCGCGAACTGACCGGCGCCACGTACGGCCTGGCCGCCACGGGCGTGGCCGGGCCCGACCCGCAGGACGGAAAACCGGTCGGCACCGTGCACCTGGCTGTTAGCGGGCCCGGTAGGCGGGTATGGCATCGGGAACTGCACCTGAGTGGGACACGTGAGGAGATCCGTGGGTGGACCGTGAACGAGGCGGTGGATCTGCTCGGGGAGGTTCTGGAGACGAACTCCGGGGAACATTCAGGATGATTACCGCGTTACGTCCCCAGCGAACATGCTCACCACGGTCTGCCGCGGTGCCTGTGGATGCGGGTACGGTGGATCTGTGAGTGAGGGCAGCGTCAAGCGATGATGACGGCGAGGCGAATGTACGAAGGGTCGCGTTCGAAGAACGGGCGGTACGAACCGGCCGCGCGGAACGTCGTGAAGGCGTCCGCGCCGGGGAGGGAGCGACAGATGGTCTTGCTGCGTCAGCTGCTCGGTGACGTGCTGCGGCGGCTGCGGGTGCGGCAGGGCCGCACCCTGCGTGAGGTCTCCACGCTGGCTCGGGTCTCCCTCGGCTATCTGTCCGAGGTGGAACGCGGTCAGAAGGAGGCGTCGTCCGAGCTGCTCGCGTCGATCTGCGGCGCCCTGGGGGTGCCGCTGTCCCAGGTGCTGCGTGAGGTGTCCGACCAGTTCGCGCTGGCCGAGCTCCAGCACGCCCCGGTGCTCGCCGACGTTCCCGAGCGGGAGCGCCTGCCGATCCCCGAGACCGTGCCGGGATCCCTGCCGGAGGACGCGTTCGAGGGTTTCCGGGCGGTCGTCCCGCCCATCGAGCACAGTCCCGAGGTCAAGGACATGGTCGCCGCCTGACCGCTGCCGGCGCCTGGCCACCGGTGACCGGTCGCCGGGGGCCGGAACCTCAGCCGGGCTGACAGCCGCGGCACCAGTAGATCAGCCGTTCCTGCGGCTGTGCCCCCATCTCTCCCCGGCCGACCCTGCCTCCGCAGCGCAGGCAGGCACGTCCCGCCCGCCCGTAGACCCACATGCCCCGCCCGGGCCGCAGATCTCCGGTGGTCGTCCTGTCCGGCCGGTCCTTGTTCGCCTCCAGCAACCGGCGCGCGAGCTCCACGATCCCGTTCAGGTCGCCGACCTCCTCCACCGGCCGCCACGGCGAGACTCCCGCGAGGAACAGCGTCTCGGCCCGGTAGATGGTGCCGACCCCGGCCAGGGCGCGCTGGTCGAGCAGCGCCTCCCCGATGGTCCGTCCGGGGCTCTCCCGCAGCCGCCGTACGGCCTCCTCCGGATCCCAGTCCGGCCCCAGCGGGTCGGGGCCGAGATGCCCGACGACCCGGTGCTCCTCACCCGTCGCCAGCAGGTCGACCACGCCCAGTCGCACGCCCACCGCCTGCCACTCGGCATTGGCGAGCACCAGGCGGACGCGATCGCCCCCGGGGACCCGGTGGCCTGCGGGGGAGACGTTCCAGGCGCCGTCCATCCGCAGATGGGTGTGGACGGTCAGATCGCCCTCGACCCGGGTGAGCAGGTGCTTGCCCCGGGAGACGGTCTCCAGCACGGTCCGCCCGGAGAGGTCCGCGGTGGCGTGGCGGGGCACACGGAAGTCCGAGCGGATGAGGGGCCAGCCGTCGAGCGCCCGGCCGAGCCGCCTCGCGGTCCGGTAGACGACGTCACCCTCGGGCATGGGCCCAGGGTATCCCCGGCGGTCCGGGACCGGCCCTCCGCTCCGGCCGGGATCAGTCCCAGGCGGCGGGGTCGGCGGCGAGCTGGCGGACCCGCGCGGGAAGCGCGCCGGTGGCCACGCTGTCGAGCGTGACCTCCTCCAGGATGGCCCGCTCGCTGGCGCGCAGTGCGATCCACACCTGCTGCAGAGACTCGGCGGGTCCGCGGTAGCCCACGTGCTCGGGACGCTCCCCCCGCACGTTGGCCAGCGGGCCGTCCACCGCCCGGATCACGTCGGCGAGGGTGATCTCGGTGGCGGGGCGGGCCAGCACGTAGCCGCCCTCCGGGCCGCGCTGGCCGCGGACCAGGCCGGCGCGGCGCATCTGGAGCAGGATGTTCTCGAGGTACTTGGGCGGCATGTCCTGCTCTTTGGCCAGCTCGCCCACGGTGGTTGGGCCGTCGCCTGCGGCGGCGAGTTCGGCGGCGGCGCGCAGGGCATAGTCGACACGAGCGGATAGACGCATGCGATCGATTATCCCGGCTGCGGTCCACTCCTCGGACGCGAGGTCCCACCAGGACGGGAGCGCTCCCAGCGGGGCCCGTGAGGGCTCTCGGCCCGCGCTAAACTTCAGCAAGCTTTGTTAATCGACAGAATCGTTATTCTGCCCGAATGTAATGGCGACGGGGAACGGCGAATAAGAGAGCATGCGTATGGAGCGACGTCCTGGCGTGCCCAGGCTGCTGCGGGAGATCAACGACAGGGCCGCTCTGGAGCTGCTGCTCTCCTCCGGACCGCTGACGCGGGGCCAGATCGGGGAGCTCACCGGATTGTCCAAGGTGACGGCGTCGCAGACGCTGGCCCGGCTGGAGGAGCGGGGCCTGGTCGAGGTGGCGGGCGAGCAGGCGGGAGGCAGGGGGCCCAACGCGGCCCTCTACGGCGTCGTCTCCTCCTCGGCCTACGTGGCGGGGCTGGACGTGGGCCCGGAGTTCGTCACCACCGCCATCGCCGACATCCGGGGACGGATCGTCGCCGAGGCGACGGTCGCGCCCGACGGGCACGACGACCCGGTCGCGGTCGTGCACAACGCGGTGGTCAAGGCGTGCCGCTCGGCCAAGGTCGCGCTCTCCAAACTGCGGGCGGTCGTGATCGGCACGCCGGGCGTGGTCGACCCGCGCACCGGCGACGTGCGATTCTCCTTCGACCTGCCGGGCTGGCACGAGGGCATCCACGAGGCGCTCGCCCGCGACCTGCGCCGCGACGTGAAGATCGAGAACGACGTGAACCTCGTCGCGGTCGCCGAGCGCACCCTGGGCGCCGCCCGCGACGCCGACGACTTCGTGCTGCTCTGGGTGGGCCGCGGCATCGGTCTCGGCGTCGTGCTCGGCGGACGGCTGCACCGCGGCCGGTCCGGCAGCGCGGGCGAGATCGGCTACCTGCCGGTACCGGGAGTGCCGCTGGCCGAGGACGTGCGGGCCGTACCGGGGCGGCTGCCGTCGCTCGCCGGCGGGCTGCAGTCCTTGGTGAGCGCCGAGGCGGTGACCGAGCTCGCCGCCCAGTACGGCTTCACGGGGCAGAGCGCGGCCGAGTGCGTGGCGGCCGCGGTCGAGGCGGGCGAGCGCGGCAGACCCCTGCTGGACGATATCGCCGGGAGGCTGGCTCTGGGCGTGGCCTCGGTGTGCGTGGTGCTCGACCCCGGGCTGGTCGTGCTCGCGGGCGAGGTCAGCCAGGCGGGCGGGAGCATGCTCACCGGGCGGATCGAGGAGGCCGTGGCCCGGATCTGCCCGGTCCGTCCGCAGGTGGTGGCCAGCGAGGTGGACGGCAACCCAGTGCTGCGCGGCGCCGTCCTCGCCGCCCTGGAGCAGGCCCGCGAGGAGATCTTCGCCTCCTGACGCCCTCAGGCGGGAGACGGTTCCGGCGGAACCGCGCCGGCCAGCAGTTCGGCCGCGGCCCGGCTCGACACGGCCGTCGCCCCGTGGGTGACGACGCGCGTGCCGCCGCGGGTGTGACGCCCTGGAAGACCCGTCTCCACCACGATCGCGCCGGGGTGCCGGGCGAGCACGGTGTCGAGCAGGGCCGCCACCCAGGCATGCCGGTGCGCGTCCCGCACCACGAGCACCAGCGGCCGGTCGGCGGGAATCTTGAGGACGTCGAGCGCGGTTCGTGCGTCGGGTGCGTCGGGTGCGTCGGGTGCGTCGGGTGCGTCGGGTGCGTCGGGTGCGTCGGGTGCGTCGGGGCGCGGGGGGGACAGGTCCTTTTCCGTGAGGCGGACCGAGGTGGTGCCGGGGAGCAGTGCCGACAGCGGCGCGGCGACCCCCCACGGCGTGAGGGGGTCGATGGCGATGTTCGTGGGGGAGACGATCTCGACGACGTGGGGCGCGTCCGCAAGGGGCAGACCCGCACCGGTCACCCGAAGGGCGCGCCGGGCGGCGGCCAGGCCGGGGGCGGTCGAGGCGGGGGACGGGGAGGGGACGGGCGGGACGGGACCGGGGCCCGCCGGGGCGGCGAGGCCTGCGGGAGAGGCCGGGTGCGGGGGGCCTGCATGGAGGATCACGGCGGGGCGAACCGGGGGCGAGGGCGCTCCGGCTCCGGCGTGACCGCTCTCCAGCCGCCCGGCGGACCAGGCGGCCAGGCGGCGGACGCGGGACGCCGCCTCCGCCAGGCGTTCCTCGGGCAGGGTGCCGTCCATCACCGCCGCCACGATGGCGTTGCGGATGAAGCCGACCACGCCGGGGCCCTTGCGCTCGCCGCCGACGCAGATCGCGTCGGCGCCCGCCGCGAGCGCGCGGACGGCCGCGCCGGTCACGCCGTACCGGTCGGCGACCGAGGGCATCTCCACCCCGTCGGTCACGATCAGCCCGTCGAAGCCCAGCTCCTCGCGGAGCAGCCCGATCAGGATGCGGCCGCTCATCGTGGCGGGGGAGTCCGGATCGTAGACGGGGACGAGCAGGTGGCCGGTCATCACGGCGCGCACCCCGGCCGCGATGGCGGCCCGGTAGGGAGGCAGGGCGGTGGCGGCCAGTTCCTCGGCGGAGCAGGACACCACCGGCAGGCCGTGATGGGAGTCCGTCGCCGTCGCCCCGTGGCCGGGGAAGTGCTTGGCGCAGGCGGCCACCCCGGCGGACTGCAGGCCGGCGACCCAGGCGCGGGTGTGCCTGGCGACCAGCCGCGGGTCGGAGCCGAAGGCTCGCGTGCCCACGACGGGGTTGTCGAGGTCGGAGTTGACGTCGACGACGGGCGCGTAGTTCAGCGTGATGCCCGCCGCCGCCAGGTCCAGGCCGACGTCCCGGGCGACGCGCTCGGTCAGCGCGCAGTCGTCCGCCGCTCCGAGCGCCAGGTTCCCCGGACGGGAGCTGCCGGTCAGCGCCTCCAGCCGGGTGACGTCTCCCGCCTCCTCGTCGGTGGCGATCACCACGTCCGGGTTCTCGGCGCGCAGCGCCGCGGTCAGCGCCCTGACCTGGTCGCCGTCCACGATGTTGCGGGAGTAGAGGGCCACCCCGCCCAGGCCCTCGGCCAGGCGCCCGCGCAGCCAGCCGGGTACCTCGGTTCCCACGAACCCGGGCTGCAGCACGGTGGCGGCGAGTCTGGCCAGTTCGGGACTCGCGCTCTCGCGCATGGTCATGTGAAGCCTTCCGGTCGGTGGTTCGGACGACTCTCCGGGCGTCCCCGGCGAGGTCACCGGTTCGGACCCCGGAACCCGGGAACTCGACGGCGCGGGGCCCCGAGACCCGGGGCCTCAGAGACTCAGGAGCTCGGCGGCGGCCTGGGCGTTGGCGCGGGCGGCGCCGTACGTGGCGAGGTAGGTGGTCCCGGCGGGCCGCCAGATCGGCAGGCCCATCTCCACCACGGTCGCGTCCGGGCGGGCGGCGAGCAGCGCGGAGACCACCGTCTGGCTGGCCTCGTAGCGGTGCGCGTCCTTGACGACGACCACCAGGGACCGGCCGCTCGCCCGCGCCAGGATGCCCGGAACGTCCGCGGCCTCCGGCTTCACCCGGATGATCTCCGCCTGGGAGAGCCAGGGGGAGAAGCCCCACGGCACGTCGCCGACCGCGATGGTCGGCGGGGTGTCCACCTCGACCACCAGCGGGTCGACCAGCGGCGAGGCCGAACCGGTCATGCTGACGGCGCGGCGGGCCGCGGTCAGCCCGATCACGTTCTCCCCGGCCGGGACCTGCCGGGGCTCGCCGAACCAGGCGCGCAGGCGGGCCACGCGCTCGGCGGCCTCCTCCAGCCTGGAGACGGGCAGGCGGCCGTCGCGGGTCGCGGCGACGATCCCGGCGACGATCCGGCGGACGTCCTCCTCGGTGGGCAGCGGGCCGAGGCAGAGCAGGTCGGTCCCCGCGGCCAGGGAGAGCACCGCGCCACCGGCCAGCCCGTAGGCGTCGGTGATCGCCTTCATGTCGAGGGCGTCGGAGACGACGACGCCGTCGTAGCCCAGCTCGCCCCGGAGCAGGCCGGTCAGGGCGGCGGGGGAGAGCGTCGCGGGCAGGTTTCCGGTGAGGGCCGGGACCTGGACGTGCGCGGTCATGACGGACTTGGCCCCGGCCTCGATGGCGGCGCGGAAGGGCACCAGCTCGCGCGCGTGCAGCAGCTCCATGGAGGCGTCGACGAGGGGGACCTCCAGGTGGGAGTCCTGGCGGGTGGCGCCGTGGCCGGGGAAGTGCTTGACGCAGGCGGCCACGCCCGCCGACTGCAGGCCGTGGACGGCGGCGACGGTGTGCCGGGCGACGAGCCCGGCGTCGGAGCCGAACGCGCGGGTGCCGATCACCGGGTTGTCGTCGGCGGTGTTGACGTCGGCGTCCGGAGCCATGTCGAGGTTGACGCCGCAGCGGGCCAGGTCGTCGCCGATGGATCGGTAGACGCTCCGGGTCAGCTCGACGTCGTCCACGGCGCCGAGGGCGGCGTTGCCGGGATAGGGGCTGCCCACGTGGTAGGCGAGGCGGGTGACGTCGCCGCCCTCCTCGTCCAGCGAGACGACCGGGTCACCGGCCGCGCGCAGGCGCGCGGTCAGCGCGGAGAGCTGGCCGGGGTCGGCGACGTTGAAGCCGAAGAGGGTGACGCCGCCGAGGCCGTTGTCCAGCTCCCGGAGAACCCATTCGGGAGCGGTGGTCCCCTGGAAGGCGGCGAGCAGCGTGCCGGCCGCGAGGCGGTACAGCCCCTGTTCACCGGGACCCGTGATGAACTCGGACATGGCGCTGGAGAGCTCCTTACCTGAAGGGGATGCGAATACGAGCAGGGCTGGTACGGCTCGCGCCTTGTGGGCGCGAGCCGTACCAGCGCCAGGGGGGTCAGCCCTTGACGGCGCCCGCGACGAGGCCGGAGACCATCCGCCGCTGCACCAGGAGGAAGAAGATGACCACCGGGATGGTCATCAGGGTGGAGGCGGCCATGATCGCGCCCCAGTCCACCGACCGCTGGCTCACGAAGAACCGCAGTGCCACCGGCATGGTGTAGCTGCCCTGGTCGTTGATCAGGATCAGCGCGAACACGAACTCGTTCCACGCGGTGATGAACGAGAAGATGCTGGTCGCGACGAGGCCGGGGGCCACCAGCGGGAACAGCACCCGCCAGAAGGTGGTGAACCGGCTCGCGCCGTCGATCCAGGCCGCCTCCTCCAGCGACTTGGGCACCGCCGCGACGAAGGTGCGCAGCATCCAGATGGCGAACGGCAGCGTCAGCGCGACGTTCACCACGATGAGGCCGAGGAGCTGGTCGTAGAGCCCGGCCCGGCGGACCATCAGGAAGAGCGGGATGAGCAGCGCCTCAGCCGGGACCATCTGCACGATGAGCAGCAGGATCAGGAACGAGGTGCGGCCCCGGAAGCGGAAGCGGGCCACCGCGGTCGCGCCCAGCAGGGCGAAGACCGCGCCGACGAGCACCGTGCCGATCGCCACGATGGCGCTGTTGAGCAGGAACCGCCAGATGGAGTGCCCGGCGACGCCCTGGGTGAAGACCCGCTCGACGTGCTCGAAGGTCGGGTCGGTCGGGAACGGGATGAAGTCGGTGGTGAAGATCTGCTCACTGCTCTTGAACGCCGTGGTCACCATCCAGTAGACGGGGAACACCGCGAACAGGAAAACCGCGATGGCCGCGGCGTTGAGTCCGTATCTGCGCAGTCGCTTGCGCTTGCCGGCCTTCTGATGCGCCCGGTCGCGCGCTCCGGCGGCCCGCCGGGACGTTTCGACAGCGGTCATCGCACGTCCTCCGTCTTCACGATCTGGCGGACGTAGACGGCGGTGATGACGAGCAGGATCAGTGTCAGCACCACCGCGATGGCCGCGCCCATGCCCATCTTGGGCGGTGCGCTGAACGCCTGGGTGAAGGAGTACAGCGACAGGTTGAACGCCTCGCGGTTGGAGGTCCCGCCGGCCAGGACGAAGAGCTGGGTGAAGACCTTGAAGTTCCAGATCGTGGAGAGCACGATCAGCACCGAGAAGACCGGCTTCAGCAGCGGGAACGTGATCTTCCAGAACGTGCGCCACGCGGAGGCGCCGTCCACCCGGGCCGCTTCGTAGAGCTCCGCGGAGATGCTCTTGAGCCCGGCGAGGACCGACACCGCGATGAACGGGAAGCCCGCCCACGTCACCACGAGGATGAGCACGAGGTAGATGGTGAAGGGCTCGTTGAGCCAGGGCTCACCGGCCCAGTCGGAGCGGCCGAAGAGCAGCTCCGAGAACCAGTCGGGGAGGGCGTTGAGGGCCCAGTTGATGATGCCGGACTCCGCGTCGAACATCCAGCGCCAGATGATCGCGCTGGCGATCGCCGGCGTGGCCCAGGCGGCCATGATGCCGACGACGAGGAAGGTCGACATCTTCTTGCCGAGGTTGTGCAGCAGGATCCCGACCAGGGTGCCGAGGATCATGGTGAACGCCACGGTGACGACGGCGAAGACGACGGTGTTGCGGAGCGAGGTCCAGAAGAGCTCCGACTCCAGCAGCTTCTCGTAGTTCTCCAGCCCCACCGACTCGGCGGGCACGCCCCGGATCTGCCGCAGTCCCACGTTCTGGAAGGACATGACGACCATTTGATACAGCGGGTAGAGCAGGAGCCCGCCGATGACCACCAGGCCGGGCAGGAGCAGCGCGTAGGGGACCACCCAGGCGGGCAGCCCGCTGGGCTTGCGCGGGGGTGCACTGCCTCGGCGCCCCCGCGCCGGGGCGGGGGAGGAGTCCCCGCCCCGGGCGATGGTTGAGGTGTCGGCCATGTTTACTGGTTCAGGATCTCTTCGAGTTCCTTGTTGGCGTCGGCCAGCGCGGTGTCGACGTCCTTCTTGCCCTCGATGACCGAGCGGGCCGCGTTCTGCAGGACCGCCTTGGTGTCGTTGGCCTCAGCCCAGTTGGTGTCGTTCGGGAAGCCCTTGGCGACCTTGAAGGTCTCCGCGAACGGGGCCTGGACCGGGTCGGAGGCGTACTCGCCCAGCGCCTTCGGGTACAGCGGCAGCAGGCCGCCGTCCTTGGCGTAGCGGGTGCCGAACTCCTCGCCCGCGGCGAGCTTGATGTACTCGGCGGCCAGCTCGGGGTTCTTGGCGTCCTTCCAGATGGCGATGTCGTTACCGCCCTGGAAGGCGGGCGCCGGGCCGCTGCCGTCCTTGGCCGGGAGCGAGAAGAAGGCCATCTTCTCGTCGCCGACCTTGCCGCCGCTCTGCTCCTTGATGGTGGTGATGTCCCAGCCGCCGGTCACGTACATGCCGACCTTGCTGTTGGCGAAGCGGGTCGCGATGTCCACCGAGTTCTGGGTCAGGGCGGACTTGCGCGAGACGCCGTGCTTGACGACGAGGTCGGTGTAGTACTGGAAGCCCTCCTTGAAGCCGGGCTCGGTCAGCTTGCCGACCCACTTGCCGCCCTCGAAGGCGGCGAAGTCGCCGCCGGCGGACCAGACGAACGGCGAGAGCGACATGTTGGCGTCGGAGCCGCCGTTGAAGGCGAAGCCGTCGACGTCCTTGCCCTTCTTCGCGACGATCTTCTTACCGGCCGCGACGAGGTCGTCCCAGGTCTTGGGGACCTCGATGCCGAGCTCCTTGAACCAGTCCTTGCGGTAGAGGACGGCGCGGGTGCCGCCGCCCCACGGAGCGGCGTAGATCTTGCCGTCCACCGTCTCGTAGCCCCACAGGTTCTGCGGGATCTGCTGGAAGTCGGGGTGACCCTTCACCAGGTCGGTGATGTCGGTCAGGGCGTCCTGCGCGACCCAGGCGGCCACCTGGTCGTTGCCGAACTCGGTGACGTCCGGGCCCTCGCCGCCGGCGAGCGCGGCGGTCCACTTGGCCTGCGCCTCCGGCCACGGCACCCACTGGAGGTTGACGTCGGCGCCGGTGGTCTCCTTGAACTTCGCGTTCAGGTCGGCCATGAGGGCGTTCTGCTTCTCGTCCGGAGCGCCGAGACGCCACACGGTCAGCTTCTGCCCGGCGAACTTCTGGCCGCCGGCGGCGGAGGAGTCCGCCTTGGGCTCGGTGTTCTTGGCGGGCTCGCTGGAGCCACACGCGGCGAGGCCCAGGGCCAGCGCGGCGGTGACGGCCGTCGCAGTGGCGATTTTCGCGAACTTCACTTGGGTTCTCCCTTCCCGGCTTTCGACGGGGTAGCGCTCATCTGTATCGGCTTGGGTCCCCGCGACCCTCTGCACTCATTAGGAGCGGTCGGCGCTGCAGCCCCCCTCGGCGGCGATCACTTGCCTGCGGGCTGCCTGCCGCTAAACTAACAAGAAACTTTCTTAAAAGAAACGATCGTTAGCGGATCGTGACGGGAGGCCGCCTTGCCCAGACGCCCGGGTACGCCCAGGCTGTTGCGCCAGCTCAATGACCGTGCGGCGCTGGAACTCCTGCTCTCGGGAGGGCCGCTCACCCGTGCCGAACTGGGAGAGCACACGGGCCTGTCCAAGGTCACCGCAGGCCAGTTGCTGTCCCGGCTGGAGGAGCGCGACCTCGTCGCGGTGGTCGGCGAGCAGGCGGGCGGGCGCGGCCCGAACGCGGCGCTCTACGGGGTGGTGCCCTCGTGCGCGTACGCCGCCGGACTGGACGTGCTGCCGGACCGGATCAGCGCGGGCATCGCCGACGTCACCGGGACGCTCGTCGCCGAGGTCTCGGTCGATCCCAGCGGTCACGAGGACCCCGTGCGGCTGGTGTGCGGCGCGGTCGAGAAGGCGTGCGCGGCGGCGGGCGTCGAGTTCTCCCGGCTGCGGGCCTTCGTGATCGGGACCAAGGGTGTCGTCGACCCCCGGACCGGCGACATGCGCTTCTCCCTCGACCTGCCCTCCTGGCACGGGGACGTGCTCGCCGAGCTCCGCCGGGATCTCGGCATCCCCGTGACGATCGAGAACGACGTGAACCTGGCCGCGCTGGCCGAGCGCTCCCACGGCGCCGCTCTGGGCATCGATGACTTCGTGCTGGTCTGGGCCGGGATCGGCCAGGGGCTCGGAGTCATGCTCGACGGCCGGCTGCACCGCGGCTTCACCGGAGGGGCGGGCGAGATCGGCTGGCTCCCGGTCCCCGGGGAGCCGCTCCCGACCGATGTGAGCGAGCCCCAGTCCGGTTCCTTCCAGCGCCTGGTCGGCGGAGACGCGGTCACCGGGCTGGCGGGCGCGCACGGCGTCGGCGGCCGGTCCGCGGGCGAGTGCGTCCGTACGGCCGTCGCCACCGGTGCGGAGGATTTCCTCGACGAGCTCGCCGGCCGGCTGGCCGTCGGCGTGGCGGCGGTGGCCGTGGTCCTGGACCCCGGGCTGATCGTGCTCAGCGGCGATGTCGGCCGGGCCGGCGGCGTGGTGCTCGCCACCAGGGTCGAGGAGGCGGTGGCGCGGGTCTGCCCGAGCCAGCCGAGGATCGTGGTGACCGGCGTCGAGGGCAACCCGGTGCTCCGGGGTGCTCTGGACTTCGCCCTTGAGCAGGCCCGGGAACAGGTGTTCTCCGACACAGTGTGACAATTGAATATATGCGGGAAATCGTGTTGATCTCCGACCCCCGAGTCGTCTCGATCCCGGTCGAGGAGAACGGAGAGCCCCTGGTCGACATCCGCGGGCGGCTGCGGACCGACGACCGGCTCGCCGATCCCGAGGGGGCCTTCGCCCGTCTGCGGGAGGGGCTGCTGATCCGGCTGGAGGAGGCGCAGGCGCAGCTTCCCGCGGGGTACCGGCTGCTGGTCGTGGAGGGGTACCGGCCGATCGCGGCGCAGCGGCGGATCTTCGAGGAGTACTCGGCAGCTCTTCGGGTGACATTTCCGGAAATGTCACCCGAAGAGCTCCGCTCGGCGGCCAGCCGGTACGTTTCACCCGTCGAGATCGCCCCGCACACCGCGGGCGCGGCGGTGGACCTGACCCTGTGCACCGAGGACGGCACCGAGCTCGACATGGGCACCCCGGTCAACGCCACCCCCGAGCAGAGCGACGGCGCCTGCTACACCGCCGCCCCCGGTCTGTCCACCGAGGCCCGCCACCACCGCAAGCTCCTCGCCTCGGTCCTGGAGCCGGCGGGCCTGGTCAACTACCCCACCGAGTGGTGGCACTGGTCCTACGGCGACCGCTACTGGGCCATGGCCACCGGCGTGTCCGCGGCCCGTTACGGCCCCCGCCTGCCCTGACCCCCGCCGCGGCCGGTCCCCGCGAGACGGGACGGCGGATCAGGGCAGGCAGGTGCGCCAGGACAGAGGGCTGTCGGGAGCCGCGGCGACCAGCAGGCCGGCGTGGGCGGTCAGGACCGTGGCGCCGGCGGCGTCGCACAGGTCGGCCCACTCGGCCGGGCCGGTGACCGGCAGCCGGGTGCGGACGCGGCCCGCCGCGTCCACGGCGTAGAGGCGGCCGTTCGCGGAGGTCAGGGCGATCACCCCGGGGGCGTCGTCGGCCCGCTCCCAGGAGGCGCCCTCCGCCGACCGACGCCACAGCGCCGAGGGGGTGGCGGCGAACACCTCTCCGTTGACCAGTGCGAGGCCCGTCGCCCCGCCCGGGGCGTCGCCGAGGGTGGACCAGGAACCGTCGGGCTCCCGATAGACCAGGCGGTCGTCCTCGGTGAGGCCGTACAGGCCGATGGGGCGGGCGGGGGTCGCCTCCCGGGGCACGGCCAGGGCGGTCACCCCGGGAGCGGAGCCGGCACGGCGCCAGCGCAGGTTCTGGCCGGAGAGGTCCCGGGCCAGCAGCGAGCCGTCCGCCGCGGCGCCGTACAGCACCGGGCCGAGGACGGCCAGCGCGCGCAGCGAACCCGCGGGGCCGATCGCCTCCCAGCCGTCCCCCGGCCGGGACAGCCGGTTCAGCACGTTGCGGGTGATCTGCTCGACGGCCGGGTCGTGCAGGGCGTTGCCCCAGTTCACCGTGGCGGCGGTGAACACCGTTCCCGCGCCCAGGCGCATGGAGCCCATGGTCGCCATGCCGCCCTGGCCGTACCGGTGCCAGTGGCGCAGGTCCGCGGTGGCCAAGATGACGAAGGACGGCGGCGTGCCGTCACGGCCGGTGGCCACCGGGACGCCGTCGGCCTCGGTGAAGTCGCACGCGTCGGTCTCGTAGCCGAGCGCGCCCCGGCCGAACTTGTCGCCCTCTCCCAGGCCGGTCCCGGCGAAGGCCCAGTGCTCGGGGAAGCGGACGACATAGGACTCCTCGTGCATCCGCTGCATGTACGGTCCCCAGGTTCCCGCGCCCCGCCGGAAGCTCACCCCGATCATCGAGTTCTCCGGCCGGTCGACCGGGGAGCTGGACCACTCGACCGTGGTGAGCGCCGGTTCCACCGCCGCCATGGGATCGGCGACGGCGTCGCGGTAGCAGACCATGGTGCGCCCGCCGTCTTCCAGCCGGAACTGCCACCAGCAGGTGTTGCCCGAGAAGACGGCGAGGTTGCCGCCCCGGCGGACGAACTCCTCGACGCTGTCGCGCATCCCCGCCGACCAGTACTCGTCGTGGCCGTTGACCACCAGCAGACGGTAGCCGGACAGCAGTTCCCCGCCGTCGTCCAGGTCCAGGCCGGAGCAGTAGTCCACGTCGTACCCCGCGGGCCCCAGCCAGCGGATCATGCCCTCCTCCCAGCGCTCCGGGGGCGGCCCGCCGCCCGGCCGGTCGAAGGAGACGCGCGCGGCCCGGGCGGGCTCCTCGGCCCAGTAGAGCGACTCGCCGGGGATCCCGGCCCGGTTGTACGCCTGCCAGGTCGGGAAGGGGATCGACAGCAGGATCGGCGAGGCCGGACGAGCGGCCCGGACCGCGAAGTACACCTCGCAGGAGCCCTCTTCGGCCGTGAAGACGGCCCGGTAGAGCGAACTCGCCCAGTCGCCGGGGAGGTCGAGCGTCCAGCGGGGGCCGTCGAAGGTTCCGTCGAGCACGCGCAGGCCGGAGGCGACGTCCTCCACGCACACCGAGCCGTGCAGCGGAGCCCGGGAGGTATGGGTCAGGTTGAAGCCGAGCCGCTCGCCCTGGGCGCGGGAGGTGGACTCGGCATAGGCATGGAGGGTCATCGGGTTCCCTTCGGTGCGGAGACCGCCGGCTCCGGTCGGGGCGGGGCGGTCAACCGACGAGCTCCGGCGCTTCGTGGAAGGCCGCCGCCACCAGCGCGGACTCCAGATCGAGGAGATAGCGCTCCATGGACGGCCGGGACAGGAACCGGGTGTCGGCGGTCACCGAGACCCCCAGGCCGCCGGGTTCGGCGGTCAGGTGCAGGCAGAAGCGGCAGTTGAGCCGGTCCTGGCTCAGCGGCCAGGTCAGGGTCGTCTCGTCCATCGCCCGCCGTACCGTCCGTTCGTCGTGGGAGGCGTCGGCGTGGTCGGTGAATCGCATGTCGTTGAAGCAGCAGTAGGGGTGGACGCTCGTGCCGCGTTCCCGGCCGATCCCGGCCGTCAGCCGGTCGCGGTCGCGGGGGTCGTGGTAGGCGGAGCGGTAGGCGCGCAGCGCGGCCGGCCGCGCTGCGCGCAGCAGCCCGGCCAGATCCGCCGGGTCCGTCCGGCTTCCGTCGAGCACGAACAGGCCCTCCTGGGAGAGGGTGGTGACCGCGTTCACGGTGTCGCCGCGGAAGCGGTTGCCCACGATCGGCAGCATCGCGCACATGTCGTGCCCGGTCACCGCGGCGACCAGCGAGGACGAGGCGGCCAGCAGCACGGTCGAGGTGCTCGTGGCGTGCACGGCGGCGATCCGCTGGACGGCCAGGTCCAGCGCCCGGGAAACGATCTTCGCCCGCCACACCGGCGGGCTCGCCGCCTCCCCCGACGGACGGTCGAACATGGTCGGCGGGATACGCCGGTACTCGCTCTCCCAGTACTCGGCGGCGACCCGGGCCACCCGCCGGCCGTGCCCGGACTCCTGCCAGAGGGCCAGGTCCAGCGGCTGCGGCGGGGGCGGTCCGGGTACGGCGCCGCGCATCAGCAGCAGCCGCAGATCGCGGAGGGCGACCTCGGCGCCCAGCCCGTCGGCGGCCAGGTGGCAGAAGGCGAGCACGACGTGGGTCACCTGGCCGCCGTCGGTCACCAGCCCCGCCCTGAGCGGCCACTCGGCGGTGTAGTCGAAGGCGGTCGCCGTCAGCTCCTCCAGCAGCGCCTCCGGATCACCGGTCGCGACGGTGACCGGGATCGTGCCCGCGTCCCGGAGCACCTGCCACGGTTCGGCGTCCTCCAGCACGCGGTACGGCCGCGCCCGGTCCGGTTCCGCCGGGCCCGTCCTGGTCCGCAAGGACTCGTGCCGCTCCACCAGGGAGCCGAGCGCCTCGGCGGCCCGCGCCGGGGTGAGCGGCCGGGCCCGGCCGGGCACCGGCAGGATCCGGCCGAAGTTGAAGTAGCGGTCGTCGGGCGCGGTCCTGCGGACCGTGTCCCAGATGGCCCGCTGGCCCCAGGTCAGCGGTGCCGTTCCGGACCTGGCCCCGGAGAACCGGACCTCCATCACGCGGCTCCGGTGATGTAGCGCTCCAGGGCGCCGAGGTCGTCCAGCACGCCGGTCCCCGCGCGAGAGAGGTCGAACTCGATCCCGAACTCGCTCTCCACCGCGTCGATCAGCCGCATCTGCGCCAGCGAGGTGATCCCCAGCGCCGACAGCGGCACCGTGGCGGCCAGCGCCTCGGCCGCGGTGACCGTCCCGTCCGACGCCGAGGCCACCATCGCGGCCAGCCGTTCCCTAAGCATGCGGCGCTCCCTTCGCAACCTCTCCCGCCGGATTCCGGAGCCGCTCCCCGGGGACGCCGGCTCCTCTCGCGCTGAGCGGGCGCAGATCCGTCCAGACCCGCTCGATATGGGCCAGGCACTCGTCCCTGTCGCCGGAGGTGCCCTCCGCGCGCCAGCCGGGTGGCAGGTCCCGGCCGGTCGGCCAGATCGAATACTGGTCCTCGTGGTTCACCACGACGAGGTGACTCACCTGTCGCTCCCCCCTTCCATGAGGCGTGCAGCCTCTTCCTCCGACAGCGCGGTGATCTCGGCGATCAGCAGCTCCTCGACCGCGGCCGCGAGCCCGGCCACCGTGCTCCGCGCGAACAGGGTGCGGATCGGCACGTCCACGTCGGCGAGCGCGCGGATCCTGGCGACGGCCCGGGTGGCCGTCAGCGAGTGCCCGCCCAGGGCGAAGAAGTCGTCGAGGGCCCCGACCTCCCCGACGCCGAGCACTTCGGCGAAGACCTCCGCCACCAGTTCCTCGGCGTCGCCGCGCGGAGCGACGTGCTCGCGGGCCGCGGCGGCCGGCTGGGGCAGCGCGGAGCGGTCGATCTTCCCGTTGGGCGTCAGCGGCAGCGCGTCCACCACCGTGAACACGCCGGGCACCATGTATCCGGGCAGCTCCCGGCTCAGCCGCTCCCGCACCCGGTCCGGCAGGTCCCGGTGCTCCTGCGCCGTGTCCCCGGTGTCGCCGGTCACCCCCGCGTCCGGTACGACGTAGGCCACCAGGAGGTCCCCGCGGACCGCCGCGACGGACTGCCGGACCCCCGGGCAGGCGTCCATCGCGGCCTCGATCTCGCCGAGCTCGATCCGGTGGCCGCGCAGCTTGACCTGGTTGTCGGTGCGGCCGAGGAACTCCAGGGTGCCGTCGCGCAGCAGCCGGACCCGGTCGCCGGTCCGGTAGCGGCGGGAGCCGTCCGGGCCGGGGACGAACCGCTCGGCGGTCAGCGCGGGCCGGCCCAGGTATCCGGTCGCCACCCCGGCGCCGCCGATGAGCAGCTCGCCCGGGACCCCGACGGGGACCGTCCCGCCGGCCGCATCCACGACGTGGACCGTGGTGTTGGCGATCGGGCGGCCGATCACGATCCGGCCGGGATCGGCGGGGACCTCCCAGGCGGTGGACCAGATCGTCGTCTCCGTCGGGCCGTACACGTTGAGCAGGCGGTCCACTCGCGGGCGCAGCTCGCGGGCGAGCGCGCCCGGCAGCGGCTCGCCACCGGTGAGCGCCGTCACCCGGGGCAGGTCCCCGGCCAGCAGGACCCGCCAGCCCGACGGCGTCGCCTGCACGTGGGTGACCCCGGTCTCGCGGACCAGCCGGGCGAGGTGCTCGCCGTCCCGGGCCGCCTCGGCGTCCGCGATCACCACCCGGCCGCCGGTCACCAGGGGCAGGAACAGCTCCAGGGCGGAGATGTCGAACGACAGCGACGTCAGCCCCAGCCACACGTCGCGCGGGGTGGAGCCCACCAGCGACCGCATCGCCAGCAGGAAGTTCACCAGCGCGCGGTGCGGGACCACCACGCCCTTCGGCCGGCCGGTGGACCCCGAGGTGTACAGCACGTACGCGGTGTCGCCGGGACGCGGCGGGAGGGCCGCGGCGCCGCCGGCGGGTGCGGGAGGAAGGTCGCCGAGCGAGGTCAGGACCAGGGAGGCCGCCGAGTCCTCGATCACGTACGCGATGCGGGCCTCGGGGTAGCCGGGGTCCACCGGCAGGTAGGCCGCGCCGCTCATCACCGTGCCGAGCAGGGCGACGAGCATGTCGGCGCCGCGCTCCATCCGGATCGCGACCAGGGATCCCCGGCCCACGCCCGCCGCGGCCAGCCGGGCGGCGAGGTCCGCCGCCCGGCCGGTCAGCTCCGCGTAGGTCAGCGTGTCCCGACCGCAGACGGCCGCCACCGCCCCGGGGGTGGCCGCGGCCTGGGCCAGCACCAGGTCCGTCAGCGTCGTCTCCGGCAGCTCGGCGCCGGTGGCGTTCCAGACGTCCATCGCGGCCAGCTCCGCGTCCGGCACCATCCGCAGCACGCTCACCGGCAGGTCGGGATCCGCCACGGCCGCCGCGAGCAGCTCCTGGAACCGCCCGGCGAGCCCGGCCACGGTCTCGCGGTCGAACAGCTCGGTGCTGTAGATGACCCTGCCGCCGAGGGCGCCGTCCGGATCGGCGGCCATGTCCACCGACAGGTCGTAGCGCGCGGGATTCCACCCGTTGGGGAACGGGACGGCGGACAGGCCGGGCAGCGGCTCGGGGTCCTCGCCGTGGGTGTGCAGGGCGAACATGGTCTGGAAGACCGGGGTGCGGCTGAGATCGCGCCGTACGTCGAGTTCGGCCACCAGGCGCTCGAACGGGACGTCCTGGCGGGAGAGCGCGTCCAGCACCGAGCGCCGGGTGCGCCGCAGCAGCTCGGTGAAGGAGGGGTCGCCGGACAGGTCGCAGCGGATGGGCAGCGTGGTCGAGAGGAATCCGATCATGGACTCGAGCTCGACGCGGTTCCGGCCTGCCGACGGGGTGCCCACGCAGAAGTCGTCCTGGCCGCTGTGCCGGGCGAGGAGCACCTGGTAGGCGGCCAGCAGCACCATGTACGGCGTGCAGCGCGCCCGGCGCGCCAGCCCGGTGATCCCGGCGGCCGCCTCGGGGTCGATCCGGAAGTCGAGGGCGGCTCCCGCCCCGGACCGGTGGGCGGGACGCGGCCGGTCGGCGGGCAGGTCCAGCGGGGGGACCCCGGCCAGGTGCCCGGTCCACCAGCGCAGGTCGGCGTCCGTCCAGTTCTGCTCGCGGGCGTGCTCGCCGTACTGGAGGGGGAGGAGGGGCAGGGGCGCCGTGCCGCGGCTGCCGTAGTGGGCGGCGACCTCTGCGCGGAGCACGTTGAGCGACCAGCCGTCGCTGTTGATGTGGTGCACGACGACGCACAGGACATGGTCGTCCGGCCCGAGCTCGATCAAGGAGACCTGGAACGGGGCGGCGGCGGTCAGGTCGAAGGCGGTGTTGGTGAGGGCGGCGACCAGGGCGCGCGCCTCCTCCTCGCCGGGGGCGGTCAGGCACCGGATCGCCACGGGTGCGGGCGGGTCGACGACCGCCACCGGCTCCCCGTCCGTCTCGCGGAAGCGGGTGCGCAGACTCTCGTGCCGGGCCGCGACCGCGGTGAACGCGGAGGCCAGGGCCTCCTTATCAAGCGGACCTTTCAACCGGTAAACATAGGATGTGTTGTAACTCGGATCGGCCGGATCGAAGCGATGGAGGAACCAGAGTCGCTGCTGGCCGTGTGAGAGCGGGTACTCTCCGGCCGTGTCGGCGGGGGAACCGCCGACACGGGCGGTCTCTGGCTGCGGCACGAGGGGCTCCTTTGGCGGACGCGGGCTCACATTCGCTCAGACGCGTAGAGAAGATGAAAAACCGAACCCCGATGCGCGCTCGTATGCCCAGTTGAGCGGGGTTATGGAAAGGTGTCTTTCCGGAAAGAAACCTTCCAGTTAGTGGCGGTTCGCCAGTTTTACATCTCCGCCGGGGGTGCGCAAGACCCTGGCGCGCCGGAGCGCCGGGTCCGCTCCGCAGGTTGCGGCAAAGGACTTGCGCCACTGTTTCGATCATGTAAGACTGACGCTCGAATCATAATAGTAAAGATTCTTTCCTGTTGTGGTCTTGGTATCCGCATGCCTCGGAGCCACATACATCGGATCTTTTTGGGAGGTTCACGTGGTGAACCTGACCGTCATCCAGCTGCTGAGAGACCGGGCGCTCGCCGACCCCGAAGGGGTCGCGCTGATCGTCCAGGGCTCGGCGCCGCTCACCTACGGGCAGTGGGACGAACGCTCCACCGAGCTGGCGAACGGCCTGGTGGAGCGCGGTGTCGTCCGCGGCGACCGGGTGGGCCTGGTGTTCGGGAACGGGGACTGGACGGACTACGCGGTGGCGTTCTTCGGGGTGCTCAAGGCGGGAGCGGCCGCCGTGCCGCTGTCCGACCGCCTCGCCCCCGCCGACCTGCGGTTCATGCTCGGCCACTGCGGCGCCGTGGGGGCCGTCCACGCCGAAGGGCTGGACGTGCCCGTGCAGGGCTGGAGCGCGACGCCCGGCGGCCTGCGCGCCCGGGCTCTCGCGGAAACCTCCTATGAGAAGGCCGCCGAGAAGACCGCTCCCGGCCCCGGCGACCTGGCGCAGATCCTCTACACCTCGGGTACCACCGGCCGTCCCAAGGGCGTTTCGGCCACTCACGCGAACCTGGTTCACGGCTGCGGCGGGAAGCGGCGCCCGTTCGCGCACTCCCGGCATCTGGTGCACGCCTTCCCCGTCGGCTCCAACGCCGGCCAGACGATGCTGATCAATGCGCTCGACGCGCATCCCGCCGTGGTCACCCTGCCGCGCTTCACCCCCGGCCGCTTCGCCGCGCTGATCGAGTCCTATCGCGCGGGGACGGTCTTCCTCGTCCCGGCGATGGCGATCGAGCTGATCAACGCCGGGGTGGCGGAGCGGCACGACCTGTCCAGCGTGCTGCTGCTCGGTTCCGCCGCCGCACCCCTGCCCTCGGCGGTCGCCGGGGCGCTGACCGGGGCGTTCCCCAACGCGATGATCGCTAACTACTACACCTCGACCGAGGCGGCCCCCGCTCAGACGATCATGATGTTCGATCCGGAGCGGCCCGGCAGCGTGGGCCGGGCGGTGGCCGGGGGACAGGTCAGGATCGCCACCCCGCAGGGGGAGCCGCTCCCGCAGGGCGAGACCGGCGAGGTGTGGATGCGCTCCCCGGCCGCGCCGCGCTCCTACTACGGGGACCCCGCGAGCGGGACCTTCCGCGACGGCTGGATCCGGATGGGCGACCTCGGCTACCTGGACCCGGACGGCTACCTCTACCTCGTCGACCGGGAGAGCGACGTGGTGAAGTCCGGTGCCTACAAGGTCTCCACCCTCCACGTCGAGGAGGCCGTGTTCGAGCACCCGGCCGTGGTGGAGGCGGCCGCGTTCGGGGTGCCGCACCCGGTCCTCGGGACCGTGGTCGCCGTCGCCATGACCGTCCGCGAGCCCCTGGCGGCCGAGGAGCTGCGTGTCTTCCTCGCCGGCCGGCTCGCGCCGCAGGAACTGCCCGCCCGGGTGGTCACCGTTCCCGCACTGCCCCGCAACGCCGGCGGCAAGGTCGACAAACGGGCCCTGCGTGAGGCGATCGCATGAGCGCCGCCCTGCCGAACCCGCCCCCCGCCCCGCCCCGCCCGGCCGCACCCGGTCCGGAGGGCGCCGACGTCACCTTCCTCCAGCAGGGGATATGGGTGGCCGAGCAGACCGGGACGCCGGGAACCGCCTACCACATGCCGCTCCTGGTCCACCTGCGCGGCGACCTGGACCCGGCCGCGCTCTCGGCGGCCTGCGCCGCGGTCGTGGAGCGGCACGCGATGCTGGGCTGCGTCGTGGCCGAGTCCGGCGGCGGCCTCCGGCTGGTGCCCGGCGCGCCGGTGCCGGTACGGCGCATGCGGGCGGCCGGATCGCACGCCCGGCCCGGGACCGCAGGCATGGACGGGGACCCGGGCTGCTGGCCCGAGGCCGTACGGCAGGAGGTCTTCGCGCCGTTCGACCTGGAGAAGGGGCCGCTGGCCAGGTTCATCCTCGTCGAGACCGGCCCCGGACGGCACACGCTCGCCTTCACCGCCCACCATCTGATCTTCGACGGCCACTCCAAGGACATCCTGGTCCGCGACCTCGCCGCCCTCCACAACGGAGGGCGGCTCACCCCGCTGCCCGCGCTCGACCACGGCGCGGCCGAACGAGGGCGGGTCGCCGCGGAACTTCCGGCCGCCCGGGAGTTCTGGGCGGCCCGGTGGCGGGAGCCCGGCGAGACGAGGGTGCACGGCCGGGCGCTGCGCTCCCGCCGGGCGGCCGAGGGCCGCACGCTCCGTTTCCCCGTCGACCTGGTGCCCGTCACCGGGCTGACCCGGTTCGAGACGTTCCTCGCCGCGCTGCACACCCTGCTGGCCGGGTACGGCAACGCCGCCGTCACCACGGCCGTGGACCTGTCCACCCGGCCCGCCGAGGCGGCCGGGCACGTCGGCGTGTTCGTCAACGAGCTGCCCGTCGCCTCGTCCCCGGCACCCGAGGAGAGCTTCCACCGGTTCGCCGCCGGGCTGCGGGCCGGGCTGCGGGAGGTCTACCGGTTCCGCGGCGTCCCGCTGAGCCGGGCGCTGCCCCGCCTGCGGCCGCACGCCGCGCTGGCTCCGGTCTCGGTCAGCTACCGCGCCCGGACCGCCCCGGATCCGGTCTTCGCCGGCCTGGACTGCACGGTGGACCGGACGGTCCCCAACGGCTCCGTCCGCGGCGCGCTCCATCTGCAGTGCGTGGACGGGGCGGACGGCCTCACCGTCGCGCTGCGCCACGATCCCGAGGCGGTGCCGGACGCCTCCCGGCTGGCCGGCGACCTGCGCCTGCTGCTGGAACGCGCAGGCCGAGACCCCGGCCTGCGCCTGCGCGACCTGGCGCCCCTCGGCTGAACGACCCCCCGCGGCCCGGCGAACCGCCACCGCACGAGCACCGAACCACCACCGCACGACCCTCGGGAGCACGACATGGGTTCCGTCACCACCCTCACCGACCAGGTCCGGGAGATCTGGGAGGAGGTCCTGGGCATCTCGCCGATCGACGACCACGACGACGTCTTCGATCTCGGCGGCCATTCCCTGACCATCACACAGATCATCGTCCGGATGCGCAAGCGCCTCGGCGTCGAGGTCGAGCTGGACGACTTCTTCGACAACCCCACCATCGCCGGAATCGTCGAGACCCTCGGCGATGACTGAGACCCTCGTCCCGGCGCTCGGCCCGGCGACCGGCCGGCCCGGCCTCTCCCGCCTGGCCGACGACGACCTCGAACTGCTGCTGCTGATCCGGCACTTCGAGCTGAAGCTGCTGCAGCTGTACGGCAGGGGCGAGCTGAACGGGACCACCCACACCTGCCTGGGCCAGGAGTACGTCCCGGTGGCGCTGCGCCCCCTGCTCGGGCCCGGCGACTTCGTGTTCAGCAACCACCGCGGCCACGGCCACTACCTGGCCCGGTTCGGCGACGCGCACGGGCTGCTGGCGGAGATCATGGGCCGGGAGGGCGCGGTCTGCGGCGGGGTGGGCGGCAGCCAGCACATCCACCGTGACCGCTACCTGTCCACCGGGGTGCAGGGGGAGAGCCTGCCGGTCGCCGCCGGCGTCGCGCTCCACCTCCTGCGGACCGAGCCCGGCGCCCTGGCCTGCGTGTACATCGGGGACGGGACCTGGGGCGAGGGCGCGGTCTACGAGGCGCTGAACCTGGCCGCGCTCTGGCGGCTCCCGCTGCTGGTCGTGGTGGAGAACAACGGCATCGCCCAGTCCACGCCCACCGGCGCCCAGCTCGCCGGAACCATCGCCGGGCGGGCTGCGGCGTTCGGGATCGCCCACCACCTGGTGGTCTCCACCGACGTCAACGAGATCCGCCCCGCCCTGGAGCCGCTGGTCGCGCAGGTCCGGCGGGGCCGGCCGCTGGTGGCGGAGTTCCGCACCCACCGGCTCGGCCCGCACAGCAAGGGGGACGACACCCGCCCGCCCGAGGCGGTCGGCACCGCCAGGCGGAACGACTGGTACGAGCGCTACGCCCACGACCACCCCGAGCACTTCCACCGGCTCGACGGCCGGGTCCGGGCGCTCGTCGAGGGCGTGGCGGACGAGGTCGCCGCCCGCCCGCCGTCGAGGTGGTCGCCGTGCGCGTAGCCGAGAACCTCAACGCCGCCCTGCACGGGCTGCTCGACGACGACCCCACGGCGTACGTGCTGGGCGAGGACGTCCTCGACCCGTACGGCGGCGCCTTCAAGATCACGAAAGGGCTGTCCACGCGCTTCCCCGACCGGGTGATCACGACCCCGATCAGCGAGGGCGCCCTCACCGGGGTCGCGGCCGGCCTCGCGCTGACCGGCAACACCGCGGTGGCCGAGATCATGTTCGGCGACTTCGCCACCCTCGCCTTCGACCAGCTGTGCAACTTCGCCGCCAAGTCGGTCTCGATGTACGGCTCGCGCCTGCCGCTGCGGATGATCGTCCGCTGCCCCACCGGCGGCGGCCGGGGTTACGGCCCCACGCACAGCCAGAGTCTGCAGAAGCACTTCATGGGCATGCCGGGCCTGGCGCTGTACGAGATGTCGCCCTTCCACGACAACCGCGAGGTGCTGGCGGCCATGGCGGACCGGGGCGAGCCGTGCCTGTTCTTCGAGGACAAGGTCCTCTACACCAGGCCGATGGGCCAGACGGATCCGCTGCTGCGGGTGCGCCGCGACGGCGGCCTGGCCGTGGTCGACCCCGTCGTCCCGGAACTGGCGGCGCGCCCCGACTGCGTGATCGTCGCGCCGGGCGGGACGGCGCACCGGGCACTGGGCGCGATGCGCTCGCTGCTGCTGGAGGAGGAGGTCTCCTGCCGGCTGCTGGTGCCGTCCCGGCTGTACCCGCTGGACGTCGAGGCGCTGCTGCCGTACCTCGGCCAGGTGGTCCTGGTCGCCGAGGAGAGCACCCCGGGCGGGACCTGGGGAGCCGAGGTCGCCCACCTGGTCCACCAGCGGATCTGGGACCGGCTGCGGGGGCCGGTCCGCCTGGTCTGCTCCCGGGCGTCGGTGATCCCCACCGCCGCCCACCTCGAGCGGGAGGTGCTCGTCACCGAGTCCGCGATCCAGCACGCCGTACGGGAGGCCCTGCGTGGCTGACGTCCTCGTTCCCAAACTGAACAACCAGGACACCGAGTACCTGGTCGTGGAGTGGCTCGTCGGCGACGGCGAGCCGGTGCGCGCCGGTGAGGCGGTGGCGGTCCTGGAGACCTCCAAGGCCGCCGACGAGATCGAGGCGGCCGCCTCCGGCCGGCTGGTCCACGTCGCGGCCAAGGACGCCTGGATCGCCCCGGGCGCCGTGCTGGCCCGCGTCGTCCCGGAGGACCGCGACGGCTCCGCCGGATCCGCCGCGGCACCGGTCCGGACGTCCGGCGGAGATCCGGAGGAGACGTTCACCGGAGCGGCGGCCGGCTCTCTGATCACCGCCCCGGCCCGGGCGGCGATGGAGGAGCTGGGTGTTCCCGAGGACCGGGTGCTGGCCCTGGGCCTGCCGCTGGTCCGCCGGGCCGACGTCGAGCGCCTCGCCTCTTCGAGGGCCTCCGGGGACGCCGTCTCAGGCGCCTCCGCGGGCGGTGCGGAGACGGGCGGTGAGGGGGCAGATGACGCGGCGGCCGGAAGGCACGAGCCGTCGCGGGTCCAGCGGGCCGTGGCCCGCGCCGTGACCCTCTCCCACCGGACGATCCCGGCCGCCTACACCGTGATGCGCTTCGACGTCGGCCGGGCTCTGGAGCGGGCCCGCGCGCTGACCCGCGAGGTGCGCAGGCCGGTCGGGCTGCCCGAGCTGTTCGTGCAGGCGGTGGCCGGGCTGCACGGGCGGTTCCCGCTGCTGTTCGGCGCATGGGAGGAGGACGGCGTCGCCCTGTCCGACGCCCCGCGCGTCGGGGTCACCTTCGACCTGGGCGAGGGACTGTACGTGCCGGTCGTCCGCGAGACCGCCTCCCTGCGCGACATCGCCGGCACGCTGATGCGCCACCGGCTGGCCGCCGCCACCGGTGACTTCCGGGAGAGGGACCTGACCGGGGCGAACATCACGGTCACCCTGCACACCGACGCCGACGTGATCCTCGCCGTCCCCATCGTCCTGCCCGGTACGGCCGCCGCCCTCGCGGTGACCTCTCCCCGGCCGGAGACCGTGCCGGCCGCCGACGGCTCGGTGACGGTCCGGACCGTCACCGACATCGGCCTGGCCTACGACCACCGAATCGTCAACGGCCGGGACGCCGCACTGTTCCTGGCCGCGCTCCGCCAGGAGATCCAGTGACCGAGATCGCATCGACCACGCCGGCCGAGCCGGCAGCGCCGCAGGCTCCGCCCGCGCCGACCGTCTCCGCGCCCGCCGGCGCGACCGCGCAGCCGGAGCTGTCGGACGCCAAGCGGGCACTGCTCGCCCGGCGGCTGCGGCGCCGAGAGGAGACCCGGGCCGTCACCCCCCGGCCGCCCGGCACCGCGGTGCCGCTCTCCCACGCCCAGGAACGCCTGTGGTTCCTGGAGCAGTACCGTCCGGGCCTGACCGCCTACACCGTCCCCGCCGTCGTACGGCTGCGCTGCCCGCTCGACGGGGAGGCCCTGCGCCGCGCCCTGGAGGGGGTCGCCGCCCGCCACGAGGCCCTGCGGATGCGCTTCCCCACCACCGAGGACGGCACTCCCGAGCTGGTCGTCGACGACCCCGGTCCGGTCCGGCTGGACGTCGTCGAGGCGGCGGACCAGGACGCGGCGCTGGGGCTGTTCGACGCCGCGCTGGCCGTCCCGTTCGACCTGGAGCGCGGCCCGCTGCTGCGCGCGGTCCTGGCCAGGATCGCGACGGACGACCACGTGCTGCTGGTCGCCGCGCACCACGCCGTCGTCGACGGCTGGTCCTTCGACATCTTCTTCCGGGAGCTGCTCGCCCTGTACGACGGCGAGACCCTCCCGCCTCCGGCGGTCGGCTACGGCGACTACGCGATCTGGCAGCGCGGGCGCGACCTGCGCCGCGAGACAGACCACTGGCGCGGACGGCTGGCCGGGCTGCCCGCGATCGAGCTGCCCACCGACCGGCCCCGCCCGGCCGAACAGGGGTACGACGGCGCCGCGCTCGGCGTCCGGATCGACGCCGACCTCACCCGGCGCCTCGCCGAGCTGGGCCGGGCCTCGAACGCGACGCCGTACATGACGCTGCTGGCGGCCTTCCAGGTGCTGCTGGCCCGCTACTCCGGACAGGCGGACTTCGCGGTCGGCTCCCCGGTGGCCGGGCGCGGCCTGCCCGAGCTGGAGGGCGTGATCGGCATGTTCGTCAACACGCTGGTGCTCCGCGCCGACCTGGACGGCGACCCGTCGTTCACCGCGTTCCTGGACCGGGTCCGGGAGACCACGCTCGACGCCCTGGCCCACGCCGAGCTGCCGTTCGACCGTCTGGTCACCGAGCTGAACGTGGTCCGCGACGTCAGCCGCGCGCCGCTGGCCCAGGTCGCGTTCGCCCTGCAGAACTACGCCGACGGCGGGGACGACCCGCGGGTGGCCTATCTGACCCCGCCGGTCAGGACCACCCGCCACGATCTGGCGTTGTACCTGTTCGAGACCCCCGAGGGACTGTCGGGGCACTTCACCTACAACACCGAGCTGTTCGACCCGGAGACCGTGGAGCTGCTGGCGGCCCGGTTCGAGACGCTGCTGCGCTCCATCGTCGAGGCCCCGGACACCCCGGTCGGGGAGCTGTCGATCCTCTCGGAGGAGGAGCGGGACCTCGTGCTGCGGTTCGGGTCCGCCGCCGACCCCCGGCCGACCGGCCACCGCCTCCTCGGGGACATCGTGACCGCGCAGGCCGCGCTCACCCCGGACGCGACCGCCGTGGTCTGCGAGCCCGCCCCGGACAGCGCCCCGGGAGGCGCCCCCGCCCGCCTGACCTACGCCGGGCTGGAGCACCGGTCGAAGGCCATCGCCGCCCTGCTGCGCAGGCGGTACGGCGTCGGCCCCGACGTCCGGGTCGGCATCCTGCTCGACCGGTCCACCGACCTGGCCGCCGCCGTCCTCGGCGTGCTGGCCGCGGGCGGCGCCTACGTCCCGCTCGACCCCAAGCAGCCGCGTGACCGGCTGGCCCACATGCTCGGCGACTCCGGGGCCGTCGCCGTCCTGACCACCTCCGCCGGGCGGGAGCTCGTCCCGGACGGTCACCCGGTCGTCTGCCTGGACACCTGCCTGGACGCCGCGGCAGGGGAGGGGCCGCCGGAGGAGACGGCTTTCGACGACCCCGGCACCACCCCCGACCACCTGGCATACGTGATCTACACCTCCGGCACGACGGGGCGGCCCAAGGGCGTCGGGGTGCAGCACCGCCAGGTGCTGAACTACCTGGCGGGAGTCAGGGAGCGGTTCGCCGTCGAGCCGGGGTCGGTCTTCACTCTGCTCCAGTCACTCTCCTTCGACTTCGGCGTGACGGTCTTCTACCTGTCGCTGCTCACCGGGGGCGAGCTCCACCTGCTCGACCCGCAGGCGCCGGTCGAGGAGCTCGCCGGACCGCTGGGCCGTACCGACTACCTGAAGATGACCCCCTCCCATCTCGCCTCGCTCCTCGCCGCCGCGGACCCCCGTGAGCTGCTTCCGCGCAAGCTGCTCATCCTCGGCGGCGAGGCCTCCACCTGGTCGTGGGCCAGGGAACTGGCCGGGCACACCACGGTGGCCAACCACTACGGGCCCACCGAGGCCACGGTCGGTGTGGCCACCCACGCCGTCACCGGTGCCGCAGGAAGCACCGGTGACAGCGGGAACGCCGGGGCCGCACTCACCCTGCCGGTCGGCGGGCCGCTGCCCGGTGTCCGGCTGTACGTGCTGGACGATCACCTGCGGCTCGTCCCGCCCGGCATGACCGGTGAGATCTACATCGGCGGTGACCGGCTGGCCCGCGGCTACCTCGGGCAGCCCGGCCTGACCGCCGACCGCTTCCTGCCCGACCCGTACGGCGAGCCCGGCGCCCGCATGTACCGAACCGGCGATCTCGGCCGCTGGCTGCCGGAAGGGGAGCTGTGCTTCCTGGGCCGCCGCGACCTGCAGGTCAAGGTCCGGGGCTACCGGGTGGAGCTGCCGGAGATCGAGTCGGTTCTCACCGGCCAGGAGGGGATCGCGCAGGCCGTCGTGGAACTGCGCGGAGACCGGCTGGTGGCCTACCTCGTCGGCGAGCGCACGCCGGTCGGGGAACTGCGCGCCCGGCTCGCCGACCGGCTCCCCGAGTACATGATCCCGGGACGGTTCGTCTGGCTGGACGAGCTGCCCCTGAAGTCGCACGGCAAGGTCGACCGCGCCCGGCTCCCCGAGCCCGGTGACGAGCGCCCCGACCAGGAGGCCGGGTTCGCGCCGCCCGAGACCCCCCTGGAGGAGGCCGTCGCCCAGGTGTGGGCCCAGGTGCTGGGACTGGTCCGGGTCGGCGTGCTGGACGACTTCTTCGACCTGGGCGGCCACTCGCTGCTCGCCGCCCAGGTGGTCGCCCGCCTGCGGAGGGTCCTCCCCGCGGGCGGACGCCAGATCAGCATCCTCGACCTGTTCAAGCACCGGACCGTCCGCGAGCTCGCCCGGCTCGCCGAGACCGCCCCCGGCGGGCCGCGCGCGCTCCTGCACCGCCTCACCCCGGCTCGTCCCGCCGCGCCCCCCGCCGTGCCCTCTTCCGCATCCCTCACCGGGACCCTGGTCTGCGTGCCGTACAACGGCGGCAGCGCGGCCGTCTACCAGCCGCTGGCCGACGCGCTGCCCGAGGACTGGGCGCTGCACGCGGTGGCCGTCCCCGGCCAGGAGCTGGGCCTGGCCGAGGAGACGCGGCCGGTCGCCGAGGTCGCGGAGGGCTGCGCGGCGGAGATCCTCGCCGGAATCCGGGGCCCGGTCGTGCTGTACGGCCACTGCGGGCTCGGCGTCATGCTCACCGTGGAGATCGCCCGTCGCCTGGAGGCCGCCGGGCGGGCCGTCGAGGCCGTCTACCTCGGCGGGATCTTCCCCTTCGCCCGGCCCTCCTCCCTGCTGGGCAGGATCGCCGATCTGGCCGACCGGTTCCGCAGCGACCAGGCGTGGGCCAACGCCCTGCGCGCCGCCGGGCTCGACACCGACGAGCTCAGCCGCGAGGAGCTCACGCTGATGATCGGCAACCGGCGGGAGGGCACCCGGGAGACCGAACGCTACTTCACCCGGCTGCTGGCCGAGGGGGTCGAGCCGCTCCGGGCGCCGATCGTCTCCGTCGTGGGGGAGCGCGACCCGGCGACGGAGTTCTACCAGGAGCGCTACCGCGAGTGGCACCTGCTGACCGGCTCTGCCTCGCTGGCCGTCCTCGACGAGGCGGGGCACTTCTTCCTGAAGTACCGGGCGAGGGAGCTGGCCGAGATCGTCACCGGCGTCCACCGGGCCGTCGCCACCGGCGACACCGGGGCGCTGGGCCGTACCGCCCGGTCGACCTGGTGGCTGGAGGGCGTCTCCTCGCGCTCGGCGGACACCTCGGGCGTCCCGGACGCTCAGGACGTCCCCGGAAGCCCCGCCGTCCCGGCCGGTCCCGGCGTCGCCGGCGCTCCGGACGGCCCGCCCCCCGGGGGCGTCCCGAACCCGTCGGACGGGGAGGCCCGGCCGCCGGCCGGACGGCGGGAGAACGCGCCCGCGGGACCGGCGCCGAGCATGAAACGCTTCGGGGCGGTGGCCGCCGGGCAGCTCGTGTCGATCATCGGGTCGTCGCTGACCGAGTTCGCGGTCCCGCTGTGGATCTACGTCACCACCGGGTCGCTCGCGAACTTCGCGCTGTTCTCGGTTCTGGCGCTGCTGCCCGGCCTGCTGGTCGCACCGCTGGCCGGCGCGCTGGTCGACCGCTACGACCGGCGCCGCGTCATGCTCGCCGGGGACGCCGGGGCGTTCGGCACGCAACTCGTCCTCGGCGCGCTGCTGTGGACCGGCAACCTGCAGGTGTGGCACATCTACCCGCTGCTGGTCGTGCTCTCGGTGGCGCTCACCTTCCAGCGCCTGGCCTACAACTCCGCGATCCCGCAGCTCGTTCCCAAACGCTTCCTCGGCCATGCCAACGGCGTGGTCCAGATGGTCACCGGAACCGCCCAGCTCGTCGTCCCCCTGGCGGCGGTCGGGCTGATGGCGGCGATCGGCCTGGAGGGCATCCTCGTCCTGGACGTGGTCTCCTACACCTTCGCGATCGCGGTCCTGCTCCTGGTCCGCTTCCCGAGGACGATGGCCGCCAGGCGCCGCGAGTCGCTGCTCGCCGAGATGGTGGAGGGATGGCGCTTCTCCTGGGGGAACCGGTGGTTCCGCGCGATGCTGATCTTCTTCGTGGTGCTGAACGTCTTCCTGTCCCCGCTGTTCCTGCTCATCTCGCCGCTCGTGCTGGGCTTCGGCACCCTCGGCGACGTGGGCCGCGTCGCGTTCTTCGGCGGTCTGGGCGTGTTCCTCGGCGGCCTGGTGATCACCGTCTGGGGCGGCCCGCGCCGCCTGCGGATGCGCGGCGTCCTGCTCACGACCCTCGCCCTGGGGTTCTTCTGCCTGGTCACCGGCCTGCGGGAGGACCTGGTGGTGATCGCGGTGGGCGCGTTCGGAATGTCGTTCTGGCTGGCCGTGCTCAACGGTGTCTACGCCACGATCGTGCAGGTCAAGGTGCCGCAGAGGTTCCACGGCCGGGTCATGGCGCTGAACCAGCTCATCGCCCTGTCCGCGCTGCCGGTCGGTTTCGGCCTGGTCGCGCCGTACGGCAGCGCGCTGTTCGAACCGCTGCTGCTGCCCGGCGGCCCGCTGGCCGGCACCGTCGGCGCCGTCCTCGGCACCGGGGAGGGCCGCGGCGTCGGCCTGATGTACGCGCTGTTCGCGGTCGCGATCGCGGCCACCGCGCTGGTGGCGATGCGGACCCGGACCCTGTCCCGGTTCGACGCCGACATGCCGGACGCGCTGCCGGACGATCTGATCGGGTTCCAGGCCGTCCAGAAGCGCGCCGTGCCGGCGGAGCCGGAACCCGTCGCGGAGGTGATCACCTTGCGGAGGTGACGGCCGTCGGAGCCGAGGCCGTCATCCACATCCGGGACGCCGGCCCCGGCCGTGGCGCGCCGGGGCGCGCGGCGGTCAGGCCCGCAGGCGCAGGCCCCTCGGGGTCGGGTGGAAACCCGCGGCCTCCAGGGCGGCGGCGAGCGGGGAGTCGCCGACGGCGGCGCCGTCGGCCCGCTCCACCGTCAGCTTCCCCAGTGCGCCGTCGCGCACGGCCAGCGCGAGCGCGTCCACCGCGGGCTGGAGGCGGTCGTCGTCGGTGAAGGACAGCAGCGTCCTGCCGCCGCGCTCGACGTACAGGACCAGGTGGCCGTCGACCAGCACCACCAGCGCTCCCGCCTTCCTTCCGGGTTTGTGGGACACGTCCCCGGGGTGGGCGGGCCAGGGCAGCGCCGCGCCGTACGGGTTGGCCGGGTCCGCCGCCGCCAGCACCACGGCTCGCCGGACCGCGCCGCCCCGGGCGTGCCGCAGGCCCGCGGCCCCCGGGGCGGGGAGGCGGGGGGCCTCCCACGGGGCCGTGCCGGGGGCGGGAGGACGAGGGGTGCTCCACGGATCCGGCTCGGGCGGCGGCGGCGCGGTCGCCCGCATGCGGTCGACGGCCCCCGGCAGCGCGAACTGGGCCCCGCCCAGACCCTCGACGAAGTAACCGCGACGGCACCGGCCGCTCTCCTCGAACGCGCGCAGCACCTGGTAGACGGCGGCGAACCCACCCGGCAGCCGCTCGGCCGTGACCGCGCCCCTGGTCACCACGCCGTGCCGCTCCAGCAGCACCTCCGCCTGGGCGTGGGCGCGCTGGGTGGCGTCCTCGGCGGGCGGGGGCAGCAGCCACCAGCGCCCGCCCACGGTCGGAGGGCCGCTCCGGGTGGGCAGCACGGCCCGGCGTCTGCGGGTGGAGGCGGGACGGTGTGCGGGCCGTCCCGTGCCGAGCGTCGCACGGAGCGGGGCCAGCGTGTCGCCGGTGATCCGCCCCGCCCACACCAGGTCCCACACCGCCGCCACGAGCGTCGCGTCGTCGGGGGCCGCACCTGCCGGAACCGCGGGTCTCCTCCCGCCCGCCGGGGGCGTCGCGCCACCGGGGTCCGGGATCGCCCGCCCGGCCGTCCCCCCGCCGACGGGCGCTCCCTCGCCGGGCCCCGGGAAGCGGGAGGCGGCGAGGACCGCGCCGACGCGGGTGCCCAGCTCGCGGAAGAACAGGGCGCCCCCGCCGCCGAGGGCCTCCAGGACCGCCTGGTGCACCGGAGTCATGGTGATCTCCAGCGGGTCGGGCAGCAGCAGCGGGGCGGTGTCGGCGAAGTAGAGGGACAGCCAGCCGTCCCCGCCGGGCAGCGACCCCTGGCCGGCCCAGACGACCTCGCCGGAGGAGGTCAGCTCGTCGAGCAGGGACGGGTCGTAGCCGGGCACGCGCGAGGGCAGGACCAGCGTCTCCAGCGCCGAGGCGGGCACCGCCGCGCCTTGGAGCCGCTCGACGGCGTCCACCAGGGCGTCGATCGGCGGTCTGCCCGCGCGCGGCGCACCGGTGATGCCGTGCCAGGCGGGCGAGAAGGCGGCCAGCGTCTCGGCGGGGACCGGTTCCACCTCCTTGCGGAGCCGGGCCAGGGACCTGCGGCGCAACATCCGCAGCACCCCGGCGTCGCACCACTCCTCGCCCCGGCCGCCGGGCCGGAACTCGCCGCTCACCACCCGGCCGGAGGCGGCCAGCCTGCGCAGCGCGTCGGCGACGACGGCCGGGCCGAGGCCGAAGCGGGCGGCGGCCGTGCTCGCGGGGAAGGGGGTGCGCGTGCGGGCGTGCCTGGCCAGCAGGTCGCCGAGCGGGTCGTCCACCGGCTCCAGGAACACGTGCGGCACGCCCACCGGGGGCGGCACGCCGAGCGCGTCGCGCAGCCGGGCGGCGTCCTCGATCGCGGCCCACTGCTCCTGCCCGGCCACCCGCACCCGGATCGCGCGCCGGGCCGCCTCCAGACCGGCCAGCCACGCCGGATCGCCCTCGCGCAGGCTCACGTCCTCGGCGAGCAGGGGGCCGTGGGAGCGGAGCAGGTCGGCGAGGTCCTCGGCGTCGCGGAGCGGCCGGTCCAGCCGGGCCAGCTCGCGCTCGGTGTCGGCGATCACGTCGGGGTCGAGCAGCTCACGCAGGTCGGCCTGGCCGAGCAGCTCGGCCAGCAGGCTCGTGTCGAGCGCGAGCGCCTGGGCGCGGCGCTCGGCCAGCGGGGCGTCCCCCTCGTACATGAACGCGCCGATGTAGTTGAACAGCAGGGACGCCGCGAACGGCGAGGCCTGGGAGGTCTCCACCTCGACCAGCCGCACCCTCCGCGCCGCGATGTCCCGCATCAACCGGACCAGCCCCGGCACGTCGAACACGTCCTGCAGGCACTCGCGCATCGTCTCCAGCACGACCGGGAACGAGCCGTACCGGGCGGCGACGCCCAGCAGGTGCGAGGCCCGCTGCCGCTGCTGCCAGAGCGGCGTCCGCCTGCCCGGCGAGCGGCGCGGCAGCAGCAGGGACCGGCCGGCGCACTCACGGAAGCGGGCCGCGAACAGCGCCGAGCCGCCGAGCTCCTCGGTGACGATCCGCTCGATCTCCTCGGCCTCGAAGACCGCGACGTCCGACGGCGGGTCCGACAGGGTGTCGGGGATGCGCAGCACGATGCCGTCGTCGGAGTGCACGGCCTGCACGTCGACGCCGTAGCGCTCGCGCAGCCGCCGCCCGATCGCCAGCGCCCACGGGGCGTGCACGCGCGCGCCGTACGGCGAGTGCACGACGACCCGCCAGTCGCCCAGCTCGTCGTGGAAGCGTTCGACCAGCAGCGTGCGGTCGTCCGGGACGTATCCGGTGGCCTCGTGCTGCTCGGCCAGGTAGGAGAGCAGGTTGGCCGCGGCGAACCCGTCCAGGCCCGCGGCCCTGACCCGTGCCAGCGCCGCCTCGCCGCCGGGACCGGTGCCCGCCTCCGACAGCTCGCGGAGGAAGGCGCCGATCGCCCGGCCCAGCTCGGCCGGGCGGCCCGGCGTGTCACCGTGCCAGAAGGGCAGCTTGCCCGGCCGTCCGGGGGCGGGGGAGACCAGCACCCGGTCGGCGGTGATGTCCTCGATCCGCCAGGAGGTCGCGCCGAGCACGAAGACGTCCCCGGCGCGGGACTCGTAGACCATCTCCTCGTCCAGCTCGCCCACCCGCGAGGCCTTCTCCCCGGCGAGGAAGACGCCGAACAACCCCCGGTCGGGGATGGTGCCGCCGCTGGTCACGGCCAGCCGCTGAGCCCCGGGACGCCCCTGGAGCACCCTCGTGACCCGGTCCCAGACGATGCGCGGGCGCAGTTCGGCGAACTCCTCGCTCGGGTAGCGCCCGGCGAGCATGTCGAGCGTCGCCTCCAGCGCGCTGCGGGGCAGCGTGCGGTACGGCGCGGCGCGGCGGACCACGGTCTCCAGCTCGTCGACGGTCCACTCGTCCAGCGCGGTCATCGCGACGATCTGCTGGGCGAGCACGTCGAGCGGGTTGCGGGGGTAGCGCAGCTCCTCGATCTCGCCCCGCTTCATCCGCTCGGCCACCACCGCCGTCTGGACCAGGTCGCCGCGGTACTTGGGGAAGATCACGCCGCGGGAGACCGCGCCCACCTGGTGCCCGGCCCGGCCGATCCGCTGCAGGCCGCTGGCCACGCTCGGCGGCGCCTCCACGCAGGCCACCAGGTCGACCGCGCCCATGTCGATGCCGAGCTCCAGGCTGGAGGTGGCCACCACGGCGGGCAGCCGCCCCGACTTGAGCGCCTCCTCGATCTGGGACCGCTCCTCCTTGGAGACCGATCCGTGGTGCGCCCGCACGACCTCCGGGACCGCCCCCCGGCTCGCCCCGGCCTGGGCCATCATCGCGGCCGGGGTGGAGACCGAGGCGGGAGGCGGGGGGAAGCCCTCCGCCCAGTGGACCGGCGCCCCGGAATCCCCGCGGTCCGGCGCGCCCTCCCACCCGGCGTGGCCGCCCTCCGCGCCGCTCCGTCCGGGATCGCCGCCGGGCCCGGTCGCGCCCTCCCCGGCACGCCGTTCCCAGGCCAGCTCGTTGAGGCGGGTGCACAGCCGCTCGGCCAGCCGCCGGGAGTTGGCGAACACGATCGTCGAGTCGTGCTCGCCGATCAGGTCCAGGAGCCGTTCCTCGACGTGGGGCCAGATGGACCGCCGGGCCGGCTGCTCGGTCAGCCACGCGTCGTCGTCCTGGCGGGGGCGGGGGGCGCTGTCGAGCTCGGTCATGTCCTCGACCGGGACGACGACCTCGACCTCGATCACTTTCTCCGACGGCGGCTGCACCACGACCGCCGGGCGCGGTCCGCCGAGGAACTCGGCCACCTCGCTCACCGGCCGCACGGTCGCCGAGAGGCCGATGCGCTGGGCGGGCCGGGGCAGCAGGGCGTCGAGCCGCTCCAGGCTGAGCGCCAGGTGCGCGCCGCGCTTGGTGGAGGCCACCGCGTGCACCTCGTCGACGATCACGGTCTCCACGCCGCGCAGCGCCTCGCGGGCCTGGCTCGTCAGCAGCAGGAAAAGCGACTCCGGAGTGGTGATGAGGATGTCGGAGGGCCGGGCGGCGAACCTGCGCCGCTCCTCGGCGGAGGTGTCGCCCGACCGGATCGCCACAGAGATCACCGGCTCGGGCAGCCCGAGCAGCCGGGAGGTCTGCCGCAGCCCGGTCAGGGGGGCGCGCAGGTTGCGCTCGACGTCCACCGCCAGGGCCTTGAGCGGCGAGACGTAGAGAACGCGGCACCGCTCCGTCCGCTCGTCGTCCTTCGCGCCCGCGCGGCCCTTCACCCGCCTGCGGCCGTCCACGCGACCGGCGGTCCCCGCGGCCCTCCCCCGTCCGGCCGGCTCCTCCGGCCCGGCGGGCTCCATCTGCTCGGCGGCCAGCCGGTCGAGCGACCAGAGGAAGGCCGCCAGTGTCTTGCCCGACCCGGTCGGCGCGACCACCAGGGTGTTGTCGCCCCGGGCGATCGAGGTCCACGCCCCCTCCTGGGCGGCGGTGGGCGCGGCGAAGGCCCCGGTGAACCACTGCCGGGTCACCGGGGTGAAGTGGTCGAGCGCTGATCCGGTCACCGTTCCATGGTGCACCGCGCCACCGACAGAATCCGCGCCGGGCGGGAGCCGTACGGGAAGGTAGAAAACACCTATGAGAGGTGTCCATAATGTCTATGTCTGGTTTAAGTGTTTTGTCCGCATACTTCTCTGGTGCACAGTTACGACGAGCGCCTGACGAGCCTGGTCTTCGACTACATGAAGGACCGGCTCTCCCTCGACCCCGTCCCCCTCGACAACCCCGGGGTGAAGGACAAGCTCGAGGCAGCCCTGGCCGGGGCCATCGGTCCCGGGGGCACCGACCCGGAGAAGGTCCTGGAGTTGTACGCCACCCAGCTGGCCCCGGCGGTCATCTCCGCCGACAGTCCCCGGTTCCTCTCCTTCATCCCGGCGGCCCCGACCAAGGCCGCCCTGCTGTTCGACATGGTCGTCTCCTGCGCCTCGCTCCAGGGCATCTCCTGGCTGGAGGCCTCCGGCGCGATCGCCGCGGAGAACCAGGTGCTGCGCCTGCTCGCGGACCGGGCCGGGCTGCCCGAGGGCGCGGGCGGCTGCTTCGTCTCCGGCGGTTCGGCGGGCAACCTGTCCGCGCTCGTCGTCGCCCGCGACACCGCCCGGCGCAGGGTTCCCGAGGGCCGCCTGCGCGTCGCGGTCAGCGACCAGGCGCACTCCTCGATCTCCAACACCCTGCGCATCATCGACGTGGACGCCCTCGTCGTGCCCTCGCGGGACCACCGCCTCACCGGCGAGTCCCTGCGCGCCGCCCTGGCGGCCGACCCCGACCCGTCGAACGTGATCGCCGTGGTCGCCACCTCCGGCACCACCAACGCCGGCATCATCGACGACCTGGCCGGGGTCGCCGAGGTGGCCCGCGAACGCGGCCTCTGGTTCCACGTGGACGGCGCGTACGGCGGCGCGGGGCTGTTCGCCCCCTCGATCCGCCACCGCTACGCCGGAATCGAGCACGCCGACTCCTTCGTCGTGGACCCGCACAAGTGGCTGTTCGCGCCCTTCGACTGCGCCGCCCTGCTCTACCGCGAGCCCCGCCTGGCGCGGGCCGTGCACACCCAGGACGCCTCGTATCTCGACGTCCTGCACACCGAGGGCGACGAGTGGAACCCCACCGACTACGCCTACCACCTGACCCGGCGCGCCCGGGGGCTGCCCCTGTGGTTCTCCCTGGCGGTGAACGGCACCGACGCCTACACCGAGGCCATCGAGAAGGGCCTGCGGCTCGCCCGCGAGACCGCGGCCCTGATCGACCGCACCGGGCACCTGGAGCTGATCCGCGAGCCGGAGCTGTCGGCGGTGCTGTTCCGCCGCGCCGGCTGGACGAGCCGGGACTACCACGACTGGTCCGAGCGGCTGCTCGCCGGGCAGATCGGCTTCGTCACGCCGACCGGCTGGGAGGGTGAGACCGTCGCCAGGTTCGCGTTCCTGCACCCGGACACGTCCATGGAGATCGTGAAGGAGATCCTCGACACCATGGCGTGACGGCACGGACAGGTTGGACGACCGCGGCCAGGGAGATAGCTCAGACGAACGTCGGCATACTGAGCGGTGGGCAGCCATGAGCATCGACTACCCGGCCATCGAGACGGCACGCGAGCGGATCAGGGCGGAGCACCTGCGGGCGCACCGCCCGCCGAGCAGCGCGAGGGGTCTGCACCACTTCGCCCTGATCTCCTCCGACGTCGAGAGGACGATCGCCTTCTACCAGGGGCTGCTGGAGTTCCCCCTCACGGAGATCTTCGAGAACCGCGACTACCGGGGCTCCAACCACTTCTTCTTCGACATCGGCAACGGCAACCTGCTGGCCTTCTTCGACTTCCCCGGCCTGGACCTGACCCCTTACCGGGAGGTCCTCGGCGGGCTCCACCACATCGCCATCTCGGTGGACCCGGCGACCTGGGAACGGTTGCGGGGCAAGCTGGAGGCCGCGGGCGTGCCGCACCGGATCGAGAGCGGCGCCTCGATCTACTTCCGAGACCCCGACGGGACCCGGCTGGAACTGCTCGCCGACCCGCTCGGCGAGATGTACGGCTCCCGCGTGCTCTGACGCGCTCGCCCCGCCGTCTCGCGCTCCTCGCCGGGGAGGAACCTGCGGGGAGGCCCGGGGAGCCGCCGCGGGCGGCCGGACGGTCAGCGCCGGGAGGGGCGGCGGGTGCGGGGCCTGCCCTCGCGCGGCTGCCGGGCCTGTGCGGCGTGCCGCTCGGAGCGCTCGGCCTTCTCCTTCTGCACGGCGAGGCGCAGGTTCTTGAGGAACTCGCGGCGCCTGGCCCTGCGTCCGGCCTTCTCCGCGGGGGTGAGCTTGAGCGCCGAGGCGAGCAGGACGCCGATGAGGGGGAGTTTCACCATGCCCCGAGTCTCACCCGCCGTGGCGGAGACTTCCAGGCCCAGAACGCGTCCGTGACGGCCGGGGTCCGTGACGGTCGTGGTGCGCACGGCCTTGCGCCCCATGGCCGCGGGAGGGCTCCCGGCGGGCGGCTCGCGTCCGCCTGCCGGGGACGCGCCCGGGGGTGCGCACGGTCAGGGGGCCCCATACTGGGGGCATGCGTCTGTCAGAGTTCTGGAAGCGGATGAAGCTCCACTTCGGCGACTCCTACGCCGAGTCGTGGGCCCGCGACTACGTCATCGCCGACCTGGGCGGGCGGACCGTGATCCAGGCGCTGGCCGACGGTGTCGCGGCCAAGGAGGTCTGGCACGCGGTGTGCGGGGTGACGGACGTGGCCGCCCGGCTGCGCTGAGGCAGGTGCGCTGGGGCAGGTGCGCTGGGGCGGGCGATCGCCCCGGGGTGCGGCGTCCGGGGAGGGGGAGGTCCGGGGGAGGTCCGGTGCGCGGCATCCGCGCCGGGACGCGCCCCGCCGGGCTCAGGGGACCGGGGCGCCGGCCAGGAGCTGTTTGACGGACTCGGCCACCTGGGCGGGATGGGCGGTGCCCTCCTGGCCGTCGGGGGACCACAGGTAGAGCCAGCCCTCCTTGGCCGGTGTGGCGAAGACGATCGTCTGCTTGCCGGAGCTCGGGTGCCAGACCCACAGCACGGGGTCGTCGCCTCCCAGCATCCGGCTGACCATCCCCCGGTCGGGCAGCTCGGCGGCCAGGGACTCGAGATGGGTCAACCGTTGCTGGGTGAACGTGTCGGTCACGTCGTTGTCACCTCGGAGTCACCTCGAAATTGTTTCGGCCCCAGCATTCCCACAGGTCAGCCCGGTGACACCAGGTTCGACGGAATGCCCGCAAATGTCGTCTCGCAGGCCGGGGCCGTACGCCGTCCGGCCCCGGGGGCGCCGAGACGCGCGGTGCCGTTGAGCCGCGATCGAACAGTCGTTCGGCTATATTGAACGTGCCATCCCTCGTGGCGTGCTCTCCGGAAAATGTCGGTGGCACCCCGTAGCTTTCTGGCAACACCGATTCGACCCGCAACCCTCCAGGGGGCTCCCAATGGCAGCTAACGACCGCGAGAAGGCGCTCGAGACCGCGCTCGCTCAGATCGAGCGGCAGTTCGGCAAGGGCTCCGTCATGCGTCTCGGCGACGAGACCCGTGCGCCCATCGAAGTGATCCCGACCGGTTCCATCGCGCTCGACGTCGCCCTCGGCATCGGCGGGTTCCCGCGTGGCCGCATCGTCGAGGTCTATGGTCCGGAGTCCTCCGGCAAGACCACCGTCGCCCTGCACGCGGTGGCCAACGCCCAGCGCGGCGGCGGCATCGCCGCGTTCATCGACGCCGAGCACGCCCTCGACCCGGAATACGCCAAGAAGCTGGGCGTCGACACCGACGCGCTGCTGGTCTCCCAGCCCGACACCGGTGAGCAGGCGCTGGAGATCGCCGACATGCTGATCCGGTCCGGCGCCGTCGACCTGCTGGTCATCGACTCGGTCGCGGCCCTGGTGCCGAAGGCCGAGATCGAGGGCGAGATGGGCGACAGCCACGTCGGTCTCCAGGCCCGCCTGATGTCCCAGGCCCTGCGCAAGGTCGCCGGCGCGCTCAACAACACCGGCACCACCGCGATCTTCATCAACCAGCTCCGCGAGAAGATCGGCGTCATGTTCGGCTCGCCCGAGACGACGACCGGTGGAAAGGCGCTGAAGTTCTACGCCTCGGTCCGCCTCGACATCCGCCGCATCGAGACGCTGAAGGACGGCACCGAGGCGGTCGGCAACCGCACCAGGGTGAAGGTCGTCAAGAACAAGATGGCCCCGCCCTTCCGCGTGGCCGACTTCGACATCCTCTACGGCGTCGGCATCTCCCGTGAGGGCGGCCTGATCGACATGGGCGTCGAGCACGGCTTCGTCCGCAAGTCCGGCGCCTGGTACACCTACGAGGGCGACCAGCTCGGCCAGGGCAAGGAGAACGCTCGCAACTTCCTGCGCAACCACCCGGACATGGCGAACGAGATCGAGAAGAAGATCAAGGAGAAGCTCGGCGTCGGCCCCCGCGTCGACGCACCCGTCTCCCCGCCGCCCGCCGCCGCCCCGGCGGCTCCGGCCGCTCCCGCCGCCTCGGGCCGTGGTTCCAAGGCGGCTGCCGCCCCCAAGCCGGGCGACGTCTGATCCGGGTGATCGGTGGTGAAGGGACCTGACTCCGGTCCGGCCGACGCGGCCGGGTCGCGAGACTGGGGTGCCTGGCCCGATCTGCCCGAGTCCGGAACCTCCGGCCGGGGCGACCGGCCGAGCCGTTCGCGGGGCGATCGCCCGGGGGCGTGGGAGGCGTTCACCGCCGGAGCGGGCTCCGGCGGTGGTTCTGGACCGCGGGAGGGCTCCGGGCCGGAGGGCGGTGCGGAGGATGTTCCCGGCGGCGCGCGACGCCGCGGTTCACGGCGTGCCGCCGAGCGCTCGAAGGGCGACGCGGCCGGTTCGGCATGGCGCCGTCCCGGAGGCGCGGCCGGGGAGGGCCCGGAGGAGCCGTCCGGAGACGACGCCGGGAACATACCCGGGGAGAACTCCGCGAGACCGTCCAGGGGAACCTCCCGACGGGCCTCCGGAGGAAGGTCCGGGGGCTTCCTGCCCGACGGGCCGGTGGAGGGGTCTCCGGCGAGCCGGGGGCCCGAGGCCGATCCGCAGGCGGTGGCGAGGGCGATCTGCCTGCGGCTGCTGACCATGGCGCCGCGCACCCGAGCCCAGCTCGCGGAGGCGCTGCGCAGGCGAGAGGTGCCCGAGGAGGCGGCCGAGGCCGTGCTGGAGCGGTTCTCCGAGGTCGGGTTGATCGACGATGAGGCGTTCGCCGCCGCGTGGGTGAGCTCGCGCCATGCAGGGAAGGGACTGGCCCGGCGGGCGCTGGCCTCGGAGCTCCGGCGGCGCGGCGTCGAGGAGGACACGGTCAAGGAGGCGGTCGAGCAACTCGACCCCGAGGAGGAGGCGGAGACCGCCCGCAGGCTCGTGGCCCGCAGGCTCTCCTCCACCCGGGGGCTGGAACCGGCCGCCAGGACGCGCAGGCTCGCGGGCATGCTCGCCCGCAAGGGATACGGGCCCGGACTGGCCTTCCGTGTCATCCGTGAGGCCCTGGAGAGCGAGGAGCCGCAGAGCGCGGTGTTTCCGGAGGAGCCGGATTATCCGCTCGACTCGCCATAGTGCGGTCCCAACGCGTGCGTTCGTGGGGCTTTCGTGCCTTGCCCGTGACCACTTTGACGCTTAATCTCGACGGCAGTGAGGAGTTACTCCGCGCAGCGCGGATTGTCATAACGGTGAACTACGGACGAGCAGACTTGGCGGCGCGGGCAGGCGGAATGCCGGTGGGAGGAGCCGGCGCGGCGCCGGTCCGCGGTTGATATCTGTCCTGGTGGCGACACCGCTCGGACTATTCGTGCCGTGCGTGTGACCCTCGCGTGCTCGATATCGGCGACGCGAGGAGGGCGGGGCACGCATGGAGCCCGTTGTGGTGATCGTGCTGGCAGGGGCAATGGTGGTTCTTGCCGGAGTGACGATAACCGCGCTGGTCGTCCTGCTGCGCCGTACCGGAGGGATGACGGGCACGCCGATCGGTCCCTCTTCCGAGCAGCTGGCCGAGATCCAGGGTGAGCTGGAGGAGGCCAGACGCGAGGCGGTCGAGATCCGGGCCAGGGCCGAACAGGAGGCCGGGGAGCTCTTCCGCCGCTCCGAGCAGCAGGCCGCGGAGGCCAGGCGCCGTTCGGAGCAGGAGGCCGAGGCGATCCTGCGCCGCTCCGAGGCAGCCGCGGAGAGCGCCGCGCAGCTGCGCAAAGAGGTCGAGGCCGAGAGCCAGGTGCTCAAATACGAGCTCAAGGAGCTCCGCTCCGATCTGGAGCGGCGGGAGAACCGGCTGGCCGAGCGCGAGCAGCGGCTCGACGAGGAGGCCAGGCGCCAGGCCGAGCGGGCGCGCAAGCTCGCCGAGACCGAGACCGAGCTGGCCGACCGCCGCGAGGCGCTCGACAGGCTCGCCCAGGAGCGCAGGACCGTCCTGGAGCGGGTGGCCGGGCTCACCAGCGGGCAGGCCAAGTCCGAGCTCGTCCGGGAGATCGAGAACCAGGCCAAGCGCGAGGCCGCGCTGATCGTCCGGGAGATCGAGAGCGAGGCCCGCAAGGAGGGCGAGAAGCGCGCCACCAAGATCGTCACTTTGGCGGTGCAGCGCGTGGCCGCCGAGCAGACCGCCGAGTCCGTGGTTAGCGTCCTGCACCTGCCGGGTGACGAGATGAAGGGCCGCATCATCGGTCGCGAGGGCCGCAACATCCGCGCCTTCGAGTCGACGACCGGCGTCAACCTGATCATCGACGACACCCCCGAGGCGGTGCTGCTGTCGTGCTTCGACCCGGTCCGCCGTGAGACCGCCCGGCTGACCCTGGAGAAGCTCGTCCTCGACGGCCGCATCCACCCGCAGCGCATCGAGGACGCCTACGAGCGCAGCCGGGCCGAGGTCCAGGAACTGTGCGTGCGCGCGGGCGAGGACGCCTTGGTGGAGCTCGGCATCACCGAGATGCACCCTGAGCTGATCACCCTGCTCGGCCAGCTCCGCTACCGCACCTCCTACGGCCAGAACGTGCTCGGCCACCTCGTGGAGTCCGCGCACATCGCCGGGATCATGGCCGCCGAGCTGCGGCTGGACCAGATGCTGCTCAAGCGTTGCACGCTGCTGCACGACATCGGCAAGGCCCTGACCCACGAGGTCGAGGGCAGCCACGCGCTGATCGGCGCGGAGATCGCCCGCCGGTACGGCGAGCACGAGGACGTGGTCCACGCGATCGAGGCGCACCACAACGAGGTGGAGGTCCGCACGGTCGAGGCGGTCCTCACGCAGGCCGCGGACGCGATCAGCGGTGGCCGCCCGGGCGCGCGGCGCGAGTCGTTGGAGGCCTACGTCAAGCGGCTGGAGCGGCTGGAGGAGATCGCCCAGTCCTACACGGGCGTGGAGAAGGTCTTCGCCATGCAGGCGGGCCGCGAGATCCGGGTCATGGTGAAGCCCGACTCCGTCGACGACATCCAGGCGTCGGTGATCGCCCGCGACGTGGCCAAGCAGGTGGAGGAGGAGCTCACCTACCCGGGCCAGATCCGGATCACGGTCGTCCGCGAGTCCCGCGCCACCGAGTTCGCCCGCTAGGCGGGCTCAGACGCGGAAGAGCTGCTGGTAGAAGGCGAGCTCGGTGGCCAGGGCCGCGCTGCGGGTCTCGGCGCGGCGGAAGCCGTGCGACTCGCCCTCGAACGTGAGGTAGGTGCAGGGCACCCCGCGTTCGGCCAGCGCGTCGGCGAAGGCCTGCGACTGGGACGGGGGGACCACGGGATCGGCCAGGCCCTGCAGCAGGAGCATGGGGCAGCGCACCCCGGCGACCTGGCCGAGGGGTTCGCGGGAGCCGTACAGGACGGGGTCCTCGGGTCCGACCAGCCACTCGACGTAGCGGGACTCGAAGTCGTGGGTGCCCTCGGCGAACGGGCCGAGAGCGCTCACCCCGTAGTAGGAGACGCCGCCGGCGAACACGTCGGAGGCCGCGCAGGCCGCCATGACGGTCCAGCCTCCGGCGCTGCCGCCCCGGATCGCGATCCGCGCCGGATCGGCCAGTCCTTCCTCCGCCAGCCACTCGGCCGCCGCGATCGAGTCCTCCACGTCGACCACGCCCCACTGGCCGCGCAGCCGGTCGCGGTAGGCGCGGCCGTAGCCGGTGGAGCCGCCGTAGTTGACGTCGATCACGCCGATGCCCCGGCTGGTGAGGAAGGCCTTCTTCAGGTCGAGCGCCGTCGTGCTGTGCCCGGTCGGGCCGCCGTGGGCGAACACGACGTAGGGCGGCGCGCCGTCACCGGTGACCTCCGGATTCGACGGCGGGTAGACGAAGGCGTGCACCCGGCGGCCGAACCGCCCCTGGATCTCCACGGCCCGGGGGACCGGCAGGTAGGCGACGTCGGGCAGCTCGTCGATATCGCGCCGGAGCCCCTCCACCCTCCCGGTCACGGTGTCCACCCGGACGACCGACTGGGGCACCGCCGGGCCGTACCCGATCCCGGCGATCGTGCGCCCGTCCGCTGCCAGCACCGGGGACCAGCCGTCGTAGGGCACGTCGAGGTCGGTCAGCGTGCCGCCGTCGGGGTCGAGGATGCCCAGCCGCAGGTCTCCCTGGCCGTGCAGGACCGCGAGCCGTCCGTCGTCCAGCACGGTGTACGGCGCGCCGCCGAGCTGCCAGAGCGGACCGGCGAACTCCTCCTCGGCGGGGTAGAGCGCCTGGGAGGACGTGCCGTACATCCCGATCTGGTAGAGGTTCCACCAGCCCGACCAGTCGGAGATCAGATAGAGGTTGCGGTCGTCGCGCCACTGCGGGGCGAGCACGGACTCGGTGGAACCGCCCTTGACGGTCCAGGAGTGGCCGTCGGCCAGGCGGGTGATCCGCAGCTCGGTGCCGTTCCACGGCATGCGGGGGTGGTTCCAGCAGATGTAGGCCAGGTGCCCGCCGTCGGGGGAGATCGCCAGGGAGGCGTAGAAGTCGCTCCCGCCGACCCGTTCGCGGGGCTCGGCGCCGCCGTGCAGGGGGATGGAGACGATCGACCGGCTGACCTTGCCGTTGTGGTGCCGCTCCTGCACGCACCAGATCTGCCCGTCGTGGACGATCAGATCGGCGTAGCGGAGCCCGGCCTCGACCTCGGGCTCCGGGGTGATCGGCCTGGGCTCGGCACCCGGAGCCAGCAGGTAGAGCCGCTGGTCGGCCAGGTTCGCGAAGACGACGCTCGCGCCGGCACCCTCACTGTGGCCCTCGCTGTGGCCCTCGCTGTGACCCTCACGGGGACTCCCATCGGGCCCCTCGGCGTGGTCCTCACCGGGAACCACCACGTAGGAGCGCCCGCCGTACTCGTGCACGCGGGTCCTGGCACTCCACGGCGCCGACAGCAGCTCACGGCGTGTGCCGTCGGCGCTCCGGTGCATGATCGTGGTCCGCCCGCCTTCGGCGGGCCGGTCCTCGCTCCACCACACCTCCTCGCCCAGCACGGTCGGAAAGGCCAGGTTCAGTCCCGAACGGGCGACCTGGGAGGTGGAGACGGGAGAGGGCCAGGCGGCGTACGGCAGGACATCACGCTCTGCGGGCATGACGTAATCCTGCCCGATATCGCGCCGCGTGTCGCCGGTATGAAGCCGATCTCGTGCGGGCGGCGGGCACACGGATCGGGAGCGGACGGCCGTCCAGCGGAGGACGGCCGTCCCCCCGCCTCACGGGTTCGGCGTGCCGTCCCCCACCGGACCCGCGACCGCGGTCGGCGAGTCCGGCCGGGCGACGGGCCGGGCGGATGTCTTCCTGCTGCGGCGGCTGCGCCGCTCCAGCCAGGTGGCGACGGCGCCGACGGCCAGATTGATGATGATGTAGATGACGGCGATGACGATCACCGAGGGGATGATGTTGCTGAAGTTCGAAGGCAGTACCCGTGCCCCCGCGTTCAGCAGGTCCTCGAACGCGACGATGAACCCCAGCGCCGTGTCCTTCAGCAGCACCACGAGCTGGGCGACGATCGCCGGCATCATGGCGGTGACGGCCTGCGGCAACAGGACCATCCGCATGACCTGGCTCTTGCGCAGGCCGATCGCCAGCGCCGCCTCGCTCTGGCCGCGGGGGAGGGACAGGATGCCCGCCCGCACGATCTCCGCCAGGACCGAGCCGTTGTACAGCACCAGGCCGACCACCACCGCGCTGAAGGGCGTCACGGTGAGCCCGAAGAGGAGGCTCGCGCCGAACATGGCAGTGAAGATCATGATGAGCAGCGGGATCGCGCGGAAGAACTCCACCACCGCCCCGGCCGGGATGCGGATCCAGGCGTGCTCGGAGAGCCGGGCGATGCCGAAGACGAAGCCGAACGGCACCGCGATCACCGCGGCGACCACGGCCGCGCTGAGCGTGTTGACCAGGCCGGGGAGGATCAGGTTGGCCCATACGTCGGCCCGCAGGAACGGCGTCCACAGGTCGGCGTCGAGCTGGTTCTTCTCGTCCAGCTTGGTGAGCATCACATACAGCGCGAACACCACGGCGAGGACGGTCAGCACGGTGTAGACGACATTGCGCGCGCGGGCCCGGGGCCCGGGCGCGTCGTAGAGGACCGTGGCGCGGTCGGCGCCCGCGACCGGCCTGCGCCCGGCCTTCACCGGCGCCGGTGTCGCCGTCATCGGACCACCGCCATCCGCTTGGCCAGCCAGCCGAACAGCAGGCCGACGGGCAGCGTCAGCACCAGGAATCCCAGGGCGAACCCGAAGAAGATCGGTACGACGGCGTCACCGTGCGCCTCGAAAAGGGTCTTCATCGTCAGGGAGGCCTCTCCCACGCCGATGGCGGCGGCGATCGTAGTGTTCTTGGTCAGCGCGATCAGGATGCTGCCCAGCGGGGCGATCACCGCGCGGAACGCCTGGGGCAGCACGATCAGCCGCAGGTTCTGGGCGAAGGTGAGCCCGATGGCGCGGGCTGCCTCCGCCTGGCCCAGCGGCACCGTGTTGATCCCGGCCCGGATCGACTCGCAGACGAAGGCCGCGGTGTAGGCGGACAGGCCGATGATGGACAGCCACATGGAGTTGGTGGACAGGCTGTCGGAGAAGGAGACGTCCAGGACCACGCCGAGCCCCAGCCCGCAGAACACGATCACCAGCGTGAGCGGGGTGTTCCGTATGGCGTTCACGTACACGGTGCCGATCCCGCGCAGGATCGGCAGCGGGCTGACCCGCATCGCGGCGAGCAGCGTCCCCAGGATCAGCGCTACCAGCCCGCTGGTCAGCGTGAGCCGGATGGTCAGCCAGAAGGCGTCCCGGATGACCGGGAACTCCTCGATGAGTGCCTCCACTCATTTCCTCCCACGGCTGCCGGCCGGGGCGCGTCGGCGCCCCGGCCGGTCGATGGCCTGATCAGTAGCGTTCGACGGTCGGCGGGGTGGTGAAGAACTTGCCGAACTCACCGAAGTTGGCGTCGACGGCCTTCTTCCAGCTGCCGTCCTGGAACATCTTCTCCAGAGCCTTGTTGATCTTCTCTCGGGTGTCCTTGTCGTCAAGCTTCACGCCCACGCCGTACTTCTCCTCGGAGAAGGGCTGACCGACCAGGCGGAACTTGCCGGGCTTCTGGGTGGCGAACCCCGCGAGGATCGTGGCGTCCGTGGAGATCGCGTCGACCTGCTTGTTCTCCAGCAGCGGCAGGCAGGCGCCGTAGCCCTGCTGCTCGGTGAGGAACTGGGACTTCCACTCGGCGCCGAACTTGTCGGCCAGACGCTTGGGAGAGGAGGAGCCCTGGGCGCCGCAGACCTTCTTGCCCTTCAGGTCCTCGACGTTGTTGATCGAGGTGTCGTCCGCCCGGGTCAGGATGTCCTGGCCGGTGACGAGGTACGGCCCGGCGAAGCCGACCTTCTTCTTGCGGTCGTCGGTGATCGAGTAGGTCGCGATCACGATGTCGACCTGGCCCTGCTGGATGAACGACTCGCGGTTGGCCGACTGGGCCTCCTTGAACTCGAGCTTGTCGTCCGCGTAGCCGAGCTCCTTGGCGATGTAACGGGCCACGTCGACGTCGAACCCCTTGAAGGAGCCGTCGGGCTGCTTCTGCCCCAGGCCGGGCTGGTCGATCTTGATTCCCACGACGAACTTGTCGTCGCCACCGCTGCTGTCGCCACCGCAGGCGGTCAGACCGGCCACCGCAGCCGCCGCCGCGATCATCATGGCGCCAATACGACGCATGCGCATTCTGCTACCTCGTCTCTCGTCAATGTCTGGATGAGGGACCTGCTCGTCAGGACCGGCTCGTCGGGATCAATGCGTAAGGATCTTGGAAAGGAAGTCCTTGGCCCGGTCGGTCCGGGCGTTGGTGAAGAACTCGTCAGGCGTGTTCTCCTCGACGATCTGCCCCTCCGCCATGAACACCACGCGGTTGGCGGCCCGCCGGGCGAAGCCCATCTCGTGGGTGACGACCATCATGGTCATGCCGTCGCGGGCCAGGCCGATCATCACGTCGAGCACCTCCTGGACCATCTCGGGGTCCAGCGCCGAGGTCGGCTCGTCGAACAGGATCATCTTGGGGTCCATGGCCAGCGCGCGGGCGATGGCCACCCGCTGCTGCTGGCCGCCGGAGAGCTGCGCGGGGTACTTCGAGGCCTGGCTGGCGATGCCGACCCGCTCCAGCAGCTCCATGCCGCGCTGCTCGGCCTGGCCCCTGGCGATGCCCCTGACCTTGATCGGCCCGAGCGTGACGTTCTCGAGGATCGTCTTGTGCGCGAACAGGTTGAAGGACTGGAACACCATGCCGACCTCGGACCTCAGCCTGGCCAGCGCCTTGCCCTCCTCGGGGAGCGGCTGCCCGTCGAACAGGATCGTCCCGCCGTCGATGGTCTCCAGCCGGTTGATGGCCCGGCAGAGCGTGGACTTGCCGCCGCCCGAGGGGCCGATGACGACCAGCACCTCGCCGCGCGAGATCGTCAGGTTGATGTCGCGCAGCACGTGGAGGCTGCCGAAGTGCTTGTTGACGCCTTCAAGCACGACAAGAGGAGTCGCGTCCCCGTTCTCCGTCATAGATCACAACGTAATTCTGTAAAGGGCAAGTCGCGCTAACCCTGCGGTACCGATCCGATCACGGACGGCCAACGGCTGGGTCATCCCCGTTGCGGCCCGGCCCCGGGACCGGCGGCCGGCCCGGAAGGGCCCTCGCCGGGCCGGCCGCCGCGCCCGCGGCGACCTCAGCGATCGGCGGAGCCCCGGCGCGGTGACCCGGCGGGGTGTCCCGGCGCGGTGACGTCCTTCGCGAAGCGTATCGGATCCGTCGCCCGGCGTACGGCCCGCGGAAGCCGTACCCGGAGGTCGGGGGAGCGCCTACCCTTGTTGGTTGAGATGACTGCCACCGTGGAGAGCGCCCGCACGTACGAGGTTCGTACCTACGGGTGCCAGATGAACGTGCACGACTCCGAGCGCCTGTCGGGCCTCCTGGAGGACGCGGGATACGTTCCCGCGACCGAGGGGGAGACGGCCGACGTGGTCGTGTTCAACACCTGCGCCGTGCGGGAGAACGCCGACAACCGCCTATACGGCAACCTCGGCCACCTGCGTCCCGCGAAGACGGACAACCCCGGCATGCAGATCGCCGTGGGCGGCTGCCTCGCGCAGAAGGACCAGGGCGAGATCGTCCGCCGGGCGCCCTGGGTCGACGTGGTGTTCGGCACGCACAACATCGGCTCGCTGCCGGTCCTGCTCGAACGCGCCCGGATCGCGCAGGAGGCCCAGGTCGAGATCAAGGAGTCGCTGGAGACCTTCCCCAGCACCCTGCCGACCAAGCGCGAGTCCGCCTACGCCGCGTGGGTGTCGATCTCCGTCGGGTGCAACAACACCTGCACGTTCTGCATCGTGCCCGCGCTGCGCGGCAAGGAGAAGGACCGCCGCCCCGGCGACGTCCTCAACGAGGTCAGGACCCTGGTCGACCAGGGCGTCCTGGAGATCACCCTGCTGGGGCAGAACGTCAACACCTACGGCGTCGAGTTCGGCGACCGGTTCGCCTTCGGCAAGCTCCTGCGGGCCTGCGGCGAGATCGACGGCCTGGAGCGGGTGCGCTTCACCAGCCCGCACCCGGCCGCCTTCACCGACGACGTCATCGCGGCGATGGCCGAGACGCCCAACGTGATGCACCAGCTCCACATGCCGCTGCAGTCAGGCTCCGACCGGGTCCTCAAGGCGATGCGCCGCTCCTACCGGGCCGAGCGCTACCTGGGCATCATCGAGCGGGTCCGTGCGGCGATGCCGGACGCGGCCATCTCCACGGACATCATCGTGGGCTTCCCCGGCGAGACCGAGGAGGACTTCCAGGGCACGCTGGAGGTGGTGCGCCAGTCGCGGTTCGCCAACGCCTTCACCTTCCAGTACTCCATCCGCCCCGGCACCCCGGCCGCCACCATGGACGGCCAGATCCCCAAGGAGGTCGTGCAGGAGCGCTACGAGCGGCTCGTCGCCCTGCAGAACGAGATCTCCTGGGAGGAGAACAAGAGGCAGGTCGGCCGGGTGCTGGAGGTTCTGGTGGCCGAGGGCGAGGGCCGCAAGGACGAAGCGACCCACCGCCTGTCCGGCCGGGCCCCCGACAACCGCCTGGTGCACTTCTCGCCGAACCTGCCGGACGGGGAGGCGCCGCGTCCCGGGGACATGGTCACCGTCGAGGTCACCTACGCCGCCCCGCACCATCTGGTCGCCGACGGTCCCGTGCTGAGCCTCCGGCGCACCCGTGCGGGTGACGCATGGCAGGCCCGTCAGGGCGCCCCTGCGGGCAAGGGCTCCGGCGTCATGCTCGGCATGCCGTCGATCGGCCGTCCGGCTCCCGCCCGCCAGGAGACCCCCGGCTGCTCCGCCGCCTCCTAGATCCGCGGGCGTGCTCAACGGTTGAACAGCTCGTCGAGTACGGCGTGGCAGTAGGTGCGGCGGAGCTCGTCGAAGGTCGCGCACGGATTCGGCAGGTGAGGCGGCTGCCGCGAGGCCGGGGTCGACGGGCGGGCGGCGGGATCGCCGGACGCCGTCGCGACCGGCGCGGGACGCGGTCGCGGGGCGGGCGCCCTCCGCGCCTGTGAGGGTCCGTCGCCGCCGGTCGAGGACGCGGGCGGGCGGGAAGGCGCGGTGGAACGGTCCCGGGCGACGGTGCCGCGCGGTTCCGGCACGGCTCGGGCGTGCGGGAGGGCCGGAGCCGCGGTGCGGGGGAGCGGACCCGGGGCGAGGGCGGGCGCGAGCGGCTCCCGGGTGCGCCCCGGGCCGCCGGTGTCCTTCTGCGGGGCGGCGTCTGCGGCGTCCCCGGCGGATGCGGGGACGGCCGGTCCGGGGACGGGCGAGTTCCATGCGGCTCCGCCGGGAGCGGGCCGGTCGGAGGAGATCGGCCCTCCGTCCGGTACGGCGGTGCCGGAGGGGACGAACGGAGCCGGGGCCGGGGCCGCGTTCACGGTGAGCAGGATGCCGAGACCCGCGAGCCCGGCGGTGGTCAACGTGCCAATTAGGACATACGGCCGTGAAGTACGTAGAAGCCTCTCAATGGATGACAAGTCGTGATTCCTTTGTGATTGATGTGCGGGCGTTTCGTTACTGTGGCTAGTGTGGTTCGGCACCCTCGGAAACCGTGGAGGTTTCCATCGAAAACCGCAGGGAGTTGTTCCCCATGCACGTCCCCCCGTCTCCGGGCCGTCCCGAGCAGCCCAGAGAACCCGAAATCCTCACCGGCCCCGCCGGTGAGCCCGCACCCCGGCGCAAGCACGGCCTGGCCATAGCCGCTGCCTCCGCCCTCACCGCCGCCATCGTGAGCGCCGGTGCCGTCTTCGTCCTCGTCGGCGGCCCGGGTGACGGCGGCGCGTCCCCGGAGTCCCGGTCGCCGCAGGGCACGCAGGGCGCGCAGCAGGACCCCGGAGCGGGCGACGGCTCCGACGGCGACGGCTCCGGCGAGGCGCCGGAGGAGGCCGCGAACGGCTCCGACGGCGGTGCCCCCGACTCCGACTCCGACGCCGCTCCCGACTCCGGCGACTCCGGTGACGCCAGGGCGTCCGGCGACGGAGACCCGGGCGGTTCGGACGGCAAGCCCGCCACGTCGACCTCCGGCAAGAAGAAACAGGGTTCCCGGCAGGGGGCGGAGCAGCCGGAGGCGGACGGCCGGAGCGACCCGCAGTCCGACGGTCCTCCCGGATTCATCCCCCCCAATCCCCCGATCGGCGGTTACTGACCCGGTCCGGCCCGAGCCGCCGGTGCCGCCGTACGGCGGGCAGGCTCCGTTAGTCTGGCGGCGTGATCGTCGCCGCCGCCGTGTGCCCGCACCCCCCGCTGCTGATCCCCGAGCTGGCCGGTGCCGCCGCGAGCGAGCTCGACGAGCTCCGCGCGGCGTGCGCCGCCGCGGTGGACGCCCTGCGGGACTGCGCGCCCGACGCGGTCACGGTGGTCGGCGGGGCCGAGACGGCCGGGACCTACGGGCCGGACGCCGCCGGAAGCCTCGCCCCTTGGGGGGTGGACGTGCGTGCCGGCTCGGGGGTCCCCATCCTGCCGCTCTCCCTCACGGTCGGCCGCAGGCTCCTCGACGAGCACGGCCTGGTCGCCTCCGGATTCCACGCGGTGCCGTTCGACGCCTCCCCCGGGGAGTGCGCGGCGCTGGGCGAGCGGTTGGCGGCCGGGGCCGGACGGGTGGCGCTGCTGATCATGGCCGACGGCTCCGCCCGCCTGACCGAGAAGTCCCCGGGCTACCTCGATCCCCGCGCGGAGCCGTACGACGCCGGGATCGTGCGCGCGCTCGCCCGCGGAGAGGTCCCCGACCTCGACCCCGGCGAGGCGGCGGAGCTCTGGGCCGGGGGCAGGGCCGCGCTCCAGGTCCTCGCCGGCGCCGGTGCCGACGGCCCGCTGACCGGTGAGATCCTCTACGACGCGGCCCCCTACGGGGTCGGTTACTTCGTGGCCCTGCTCAGGCGCGCCTGACGGGCACGCCATCCGGGTGCCGCCATCCGGGTGCCGCCATCCGGGTGCCGTCAGCCGGGCATGCCGACCCGGTCAGCCGGGTGCCGTCAGGGGCGCCTGGGGACCGGGACGCGCGCCAGATCCCGCGCCAGGACGATGTCGCCGTCGAAGAACGCGCGCGCCTCGTCGACGAAGCGGGGCTCGTCGGCGGGACCGTAGCGTTCGGAGATGTGGGTCAGAACCAGGCGCCTGACCCCGGACTCGGCCGCCACCCGACCCGCGTGGGCGGCGGTCAGATGCCCGTAGTCGGTGGCCAGCGCCGCCTCACCGGACAGGAACGTCGACTCGATCACCAGCAGGTCCACCCCCTCGGCGAGCGCGAACACCCCGTCGCAGAGCCGGGTGTCCATGACGAACGCGGCGCTCTGACCCGGGCGCGGCTCGCTGCAGTCCTCCAGCCGCACGGCCGAGCCGTCCGGCGCGGTCACCGTCCCCTCGCGCTGGAGCCTGCTGATCGCAGGGCCCTCGACACCCCGCTCCCGCAGCAGCCCGGGGAGCATCCGGCGGCCGTCGGGCTCGTCGATGCGGTAGCCGTACGACTCGACGGGGTGGGAGAGCGGGCGGGCGGTGAGGGCCACCGGGCCCGCGTCGAAGGTCGCGCGCTCGCCGGAGACCGGACGTTCGGCGATCACCTGGGTGTCGGCGAAGACGGAGGCGTGCCGAAGGCGCCGCCAGTAGGTCTCGCCGCCCGCCGGGTAGGCGGCCTGGACGGGGTGGGCGACACCGTCCCTGGCGATGCGCTGGATGACGCCGGGAACGCCGAGGCAGTGGTCGCCGTGGAAGTGGGTGACGCAGATCCAGGTGACGTCATGGGAACCGACGCCCGCCAGGGTCATCTGGCGCTGGGTGCCCTCGCCGGGGTCGAACAGGAAGCCCTGACCATCCCATAGCAGGAGATATCCATTGTGGTTACGGTGGCGGGTAGGGACGGCGCTGGAGGTGCCGAGAACGACGAGTTCGCGAAGGGACACATTCCCAATGGTAGGAACCGTGGCGTTCGGGAGCCTGCCCACACCCCTGGGGGAGATGACGGTCGCGGTCACCGAGGACGGAGTGGCGGGCGTCGGCTGGGGCGGCAGGCGCCGGCTCGGCGAGCGGCTGATCGACGGGCTCGGGCTGGCCGAGGCGGACGCCCCGGAGCGGACGGCTCCCGTGCTGGGCGAGCTCGCGGACTACTTCGCCGAGCGGCTGCGGGTCTTCACCGTCCCGGTGGACTGGCGGCTGACCACGGCCGCTCAGCGCAGCGTCCTGGGCACGCTGTACGCGACGGTCCCCTACGGCCGGACGGTGACCTACGGCGAGCTGGCCGCCCGCAGCGGAGGCGGGATCCCGGCCCGGGCCATCGGGTCGATCATGGGCGCCAACCCGATCCCGGTCATCGTGCCCTGCCACCGGGTGGTCGCGAGCAACGGCCTGGGCGGCTTCAGCGGGGGAGAGGGCGTCGAGTCCAAGCGATGGCTGCTGACCCTGGAGGGCTACCTGCAGCCGACTCTGTGGGGCTGAGCGGGGCTGAGAGACTTGTCGCCGTGCCTCAGCTACCTGTCATCGCCGTCGTCGGTCCCACGGCGGCCGGAAAGTCCGACCTGGCCGTCGACCTCGCCCTCGAACTCGGGGGAGAGGTGATCAACGCCGACTCCATGCAGCTCTACCGGGGAATGGACATCGGGACGGCGAAGCTCTCGATGGAGGAGCGGCGCGGGGTTCCCCACCACCTGATGGACGTCTGGGACGTGCGCCAGACGGCGAGCGTGGCGGAGTACCAGGCGCTGGTCCGGCCGCTGATGGACGACCTGACGGCCAGAGGGGTCGTGCCGGTCCTGGTGGGCGGGTCCGGGCTCTACGTGCGGGCCGCGCTCGACGACCTGGAATTCCCCGGCACCGACCCGGAGATCCGCGCGCGGCTGGAGGCCGAGCTGGAGCGGGTCGGACCGGCTCCGCTCCACGAGAGGCTCCGAGAGCGCGATCCGGAGGCGGCCGCGGCGATCCTGCCGGGCAACGGGCGCCGGATCGTGCGCGCGCTGGAGGTCATCGAGCTGTCCGGGCGCCCGTTCTCCGCCACGATGCCGTCCTACGACGCGGTCTACGACAGCGTGCAGCTCGGCGTCGAGGTGCCCCGGGACGTGCTGGACGAGCGGGTCGCGCTCCGGGTGGAGCGCATGTGGGAGGCCGGGCTGGTGGAGGAGGTGCGGAAGCTGGCCGGGGAGGGTCTGGCCGAGGGCCGTACGGCCAGCCGCGCGCTCGGCTACGCCCAGGTGCTGCGGTTCCTGTCCGGGGAGTGGAGCGAGGAGCAGGCCATGCAGGAGACGATCCGGGCGACCCGCAGGTTCGTCCGCCGCCAGGAGTCGTGGTTCCGCCGCGACCCCCGCGTGGTCTGGCTTCCCCAGCAGGCCCCCGACCTCCTGGAGCGGGCGCTCGCGACGGTGCGCCGGTGAACCGGGGCCCGTCTCGCAGATCATGAGTCCGGGCGGCGGAGCCGGATGCCGATCGCGACCGCGGCGGTTTCACGGGCCGCGACGTGTCAGCGTCGCAGTGGACACGCTGCAGTGGACACGGCGCAGTGGACACGGCGCAGTGGACACGGCGAGGACGTGACGGGGGCGGGAGCCGGTTGCGGCCCCCCGAGCCGCGACGCGCGGCGTCGCCGTCAATAGGCTGAGACCATGCATTTCGTAAAGGGTCACGGCACCGAGAACGACTTCGTCATCCTTCCCGACCCGGAGGGCGAGCTGGAGCTGCCGGGGGCGCTCGTGGCCGCCATCTGCGACCGCCGGGCCGGGATCGGCGGCGACGGCGTGCTCCACGTGGTGCGGACCAAGCTCAGCCCGGAGGTGGCCGGGCAGGCCGGCGAGGCCGAGTGGTTCATGGACTACCGCAACGCCGACGGCAGCGTGGCCGAGATGTGCGGCAACGGGGTCCGGGTCTTCGCCCGGTACCTGGTCGACGCCGGCCTGGCCGAGGCGGGGGAGTTCGGGGTGGCGACGCGGGGCGGGGTCAAGCGGGTGCGTCTGGCCGCGACCGGTGACGTGACGGTCGACATGGGCCCGCCGCGGGTGCTGGGCGAGAGCCGCGCCACCGTCTCCGGGCGCGAGTACGGCGGGCTCCGCGTCGACATGGGCAACCCGCATCTGGCATGCGTCATCGGCGACCCGGTGGCCGGGCTCGACCTGACCCGCCCGCCCGCCTTCGACCCGGCGGACTTCCCGCAGGGGGTCAACGTCGAGCTGCTGAACGCGGTCGGCCCGCGCAGGGTCGTGATGCGGGTCTTCGAGCGGGGCTCGGGTGAGACGCGGTCCTGCGGCACGGGCGCGGTCGCCTCGGCGGTGGCCGCCGCGCACCTGGCGGGGGAGTCCACCGGGAGCTGGGAGGTCGAGATCCTCGGCGGCACCGTCACCGTGACCCTCGACGAGCGGACCAGCTACCTCGCCGGTCCCGCGGTCCTCGTGGCGTCAGGGGAGATCACTCTTTAGCTTGCAGAGCATCATTCCGGTAGGAGATGCTGGGTTCCTTCGATAGACCGAGGAGGAACGGCATGGCTGACCCACAGGTGACGGCGGCGGCGGTCAAGGGGAAGATCGGGACGCTCGGCGGCGGGTTCATGATCTCGCGCGAGGTCAAGGCGGTGTGCGAGCAGACCGGCACGCCTCCACGGGCGATGTACTTCCGCGGCCGGTGCGGGGTGCTCGGAGAGGTGGACGCCGACGTGGTCATGGCGGCCACGGTCTTCTTCACCGCCGACGACGTCAGGGCGAACTGGGAGGCGGGCAAGAGCCTGCCGGTGGAGCGGGCGGTCGAGCTCTACGCGGGGGCCTGCCACGACTGGGGCCGCCGCAGGCTCGGAGACTTCGCCGGGGCCGCGCGCCTGGCCGAGCTGCTGGAGCCCGTGGTGCGGGACGCCTCCGCGCTCTGCGCCCCGCTCTTCGCCGGCTGGCGGGCGCTTCCGCTGCCCGATGACGCCCCCGCCCGGGTCACCCATCTGATGCACCTGGTCAGGGAGCTGCGCGGCGGTCTGCACGCGGTGGCCGTGCTGGCCGAGGGACTGACGCCGCTGGAGGCCATGGTGTTCAGCTCCCATGAGGGCAGCCCGCTGGGACTGGTCTCCGGGGAGGACATGGCGCGCTTCTTCGGCTGGCCGGAGCCGTACCCCGCGCCGGGGCCGGAGACGCTCGCCCGCCGGGCGCGGGCCGAGGAGCTCACCGACCGGATGATGGCGCCGTTCTTCTCCGCGCTGGGCGACGAGGAGTCCGCCGAGCTGGTGGAGCTGGTGGGCCGGGCGGGCTGAGGGAGGAGACCGGCCGGGCGGGTGGGGCGGGGGAGCCGGTTCGTTTGGGGCATCCCCCCCGACCTGGCAGACTGACGTTCCATGGACGTGGACATCTGGGCCTGGGTCGGCGACACCCAGCGGCAACTGCACGAAGCCGGCAACACCGGCCTGGCGATGGCGATCGGTGACGTGCCCGCTCAGGCGCTGGAGGGCCGGTACGCCCAGCTCGACGTGCTGGCGCCGGCCATCGCCCAGCAGGCGGAGAACCTGGAGCTGCCCTGGCTTGAGTTCTACGCCCGCTACTGGCACCTGATCGGCCGCATCGGCGACCGCGCCCAGGGCGTGGTCGCCCTCGACGACGCGCGCACCTTGGTGCAGTTCGCCCAGCGTGACGACGTCCGCGACTGCCCGGCCGCCCCCGGCGCCGTCCTGGCGCTGGCGATCGCCCAGGCCAACACCGACGGTTCCGGTTACGCGGCCGAGCGGCTGGAGTCCCTGGCCGCCGCCCAGGTGGGGTCCGGTTCGCCGGCGTTCTCCGCCTTCGCCGAGCAGTACGTCTGCGCGCTGGTGGACGCGGGCCGCGCAGACGAGGCCGTCGCGCACGCGGAGGCCGCGGTGGCGGAGCTGGCCGGGGCCGGTCGCGAGGCGAGCTGGGAGCTGGGGGCGGCCTCCGCCAGGGCCCTGCTCGCCGCGGGCCGCGCGCAGGACGCGCTCACCGCGCTCGACGCCGCGGCCGGGTTCGCACCCGCCGATCCGGTGGCCAAGGCGCGCCGCGAGGGCGTGCTGCGCGCGCTCGTGCTCGCCACCCTGGAGCGCGTGCCGGAGGCCGTGGAGGCCCTGCCCGACCTCGACGTGGTCGGTGACCACCCCCGTGACTGGGTGGAGTGGGCGCATGCCGTGCGCAGGCTCGCCGGCTCGGCGCAGATCACCAACAGCTGGCAGCTCGGCCGCGTCCTCAAGCAGTGGATCGACTACTTCGCCGTCATGGGCGCCTACGGCGCGCGGGTCGAGCTCGCCCTCGTCGCCGGTGACCTGGCCGTCGCCCGCAAGGGCGTCTGGCAGGCCCGCATGCTGGCCGACCTCGCCGAGTCCGCCGCCGCCGAGCTCAAGAAGCCCGACGAGGCCGCCGGCCGGATCGCCGCCCTGCGGGCCGCCGCCGACAAGGCGACCCCGCCGGAGGCCCCCGGGCCGCAGGACGAGCTGGTCGCCTACTTCGACGCCGCCGACGGCTTCAACGCCGACCCTGAGCGCTGGGTGGGCTGGCTGGCCCCGCTGTCCGGGCAGGACATCGAGGCCACCCGCCGCCATACCACCACGCTCGGTTTCCTCGGTTATCCGGCCAAGGGCGCCGACATCTACTGGACCATGCTGGTCGAGTCGGGCGCCATCGAGTCCGCCGACGAGCAGGACGTCTCCTACCTCACCGGCCTGCTGATCGAGGCCCGTCAGGACGAGCGGCTGGAGCAGATGGCCGAGCGGCTCCCCGCCGCCCAGCGTCACCTGGCCCTGGGCCGGCTGCACCGCGCCAGGGAGCGCTGGGAGCAGGCCGCGGCCGAGGGCGAGGCGGGCGTGGCCGCGGGCGCGGGCATCGAGGCGCGCCGCCTGTGGGCCACCGCCGTCCAGCAGGGCGGCGACAACGCCAAGGGCGCCGCGGTCCTCCGCGAGATCCTCGACACCGAGGAGATCGAGACCGAGGACGTCTGGCGGATGATCACAATGGCGACCGCCGCCGAGGACTGGGAGACCGTCCGCGCCGGCGCCGCGAAGATCGGCATGCCGCTGGAGTCCACCGAGGGCCCGATCGAGGAGGAGATGGGCCTGGTGCGCATCGTCCTGCCCGCCCCCGACGGCAGCCAGCGCGCGGTCATCAGCCTGCGCACCGGACCGGCGACGGCGCGCCTGGCCATCCCGCAGCCTCCCGGCATGGAGTACAACGCCGGCGACCTGGTCGTCTTCGACCCGGCGCTGCTGGAGCCCGTCCCGGAGAGCCCGGAGGAGCAGGAGAGCTTCATCCCGCCGTTCGCGGCGGTCAGCATGCTCCGCCCCGGCGGCTACACCAGCTGGTTCTTCGACGGCGCGGCGCCCAGCGAGGCCGACTGGACCGAGTTCAACGAGGTCATGGCCGAGCGCGGCTGGCCGATGTGGGTCTACAGCGACGAGAACTACAAGGTGACCCACCCGACCACCGGCGAGCCCCTGCCCGGCGTGTTCGGCTGGATCGCGATCCCGCCGGACGTCACCCCGGTCGAGCTGGACGCGGTGCTCGACGACGCCACCGAGCGCTGGGTGCACCCGCTGGCCTGGCTCGACCTGGCCAGGGCCGTCGACGTCGAGGTCGAGCGGCACGAGCGCATCAGCAAGGAGTACGGCCTCTAGAAACGGCGCCGCCGCCCGCCCGTGGGAGCCCTCTCGCGGGCGGGAGACCGTCCAGCTCTAGAATCTCATTCGGTATGTTCGCCGCATAGGGAGAGATCTGAATGCTGGACCGATTCCGGCTGGACGGCAGGGTCGCGATCGTCACCGGGGCCTCCTCCGGACTGGGCGTCGCGTTCGCGCGGGGCCTGGCGGAGGCGGGCGCCGACATCGTGATCGGCGCGCGCCGCAAGGACCGCCTGGAGGAGACCAGGGCCCTGGTCGAGGAGACCGGCCGCCGGTGCGTGGCGGTCGCCACCGACGTCACCAAGCCGGAGGACTGCCAGGCCCTGGTGGAGGCGGCGGTGGCCGAGCTGGGCGCCGTGGACGTCCTGATCAACAACGCGGGTGTCGGTACGGCGGTGCCCGCGCTGAAGGAGACGCCCGAGCAGTTCCGGCAGGTCGTGGAGATCAACCTGCACGGCACCTACTGGATGGCGCAGGCCTGCGCCAGGGTGATGCGGCCCGGCTCCTCGATCGTCAACATCGGCAGCATCCTGGGGGAGACCACGGCCGGGCTCCCGCAGGCCGCCTACAGCGCCTCCAAGGCCGGGGTCGTCGGACTCACCCGTGACCTGGCCCAGCAGTGGACCGCGCGGCGCGGGATCCGGGTCAACTGCCTGGAGCCGGGCTTCTTCGCCTCGGAGATGACCGAGCAGTACGCCGAGGGCTACATGGCCTGGCAACTGGAGAACCGGGTCCTGATGGGGCGCGCCGGGGACCCCGCCGAGCTGGTGGCCGCAGCCGTCTTCCTGGCGAGTGACGCCGCGTCCTACGTGACCGGTGCGGTGATCCCGGTCGACGGCGGGATCCTGATCACCTGAGTCAGTAAAACTGAGCTCAGGAGTTAATCGTCCGGTTGCAGGAATAATGCGCATCCGTCACGCGCACGTGCGAGAGTTTGTGTGACGTGATGGAGCAGATGGAGGGCATCTTGCTGGAAGTCGACCGGCTCGGCGCGGTTGTGCGCGACGAGCGTCCCTGGGGTGGGTTCGAGCGCTACACCCTCAACGAGCCGACCACGGTGAAGATCATCGAGGTCGCCCCCGGCCAGCGGCTCAGCCTGCAGCGGCACGAGCACCGCGACGAGCTCTGGGTGGCCCTGGACCCCGGGGCGGTCTTCGAGATCGACGGGATCCGGACGGAGCCCGCGGTCGGCGACCGGGTGCTCATCCGGGCGGGCCAGACCCACCGGCTCGGCTCCTCGGGGCCCGCCACCCGGATCCTGGAGATCGCTTTCGGCTACTTCGACGAGGACGACATCGAGCGCCTCGAAGACTCCTACGGGCGGGCCTGACCGGAAGCCGTCCCCGATCCGGCGCGACCAGGGATCGGCCGCGTCCGGCCGCCTCTTGTCCGGTCCTGATTCGCACCTTATGTTCGGTAAATATCCGGCGATTGGTGCGGTAGGGAACACCCGGAGGGTGCATGGCGGACCGGCCTCGTGTTGTGATCATCGGTGCCGGCATCGTGGGCTGCGCCCTGGCCGACGAGCTCACCTCGCGTGGCTGGAACGACGTCACGGTCCTGGAACAGGGGTCGCTCTTCGCCGCCGGCGGGTCCAGCTCCCACGCTCCCGGGCTGGTCTTCCAGACCAACGCGTCGAAGACGATGACGGAGTTCGCGGCCTACACGGTCGCGAAATACCGTGAGCTCTCGCTCGACGGCCGCCCCTGCTTCAGCCGGGTCGGCGGCCTGGAGGTCGCCACGACCCCCGAGCGCTGGCTCGACCTGCACCGCAAACACGGCTGGGCCACCTCCTGGGGCGTCGAGAGCGAGCTGGTCGGCCCGGCGCGGTGCGCCGAGCTCTGGCCGCTGCTCGACGCCTCGCTGGTCCACGGCGGCTTCCACGTCCCCTCCGACGGCCTGGCCGACGCGGTGCGCTGCGGCGAGGCCCAGGCCCGCCGGGCCGCCGGGCGCGGCGCGCGCTTCCTGCCCGGCCACCGGGTGGTGGCGGTGGAGCGGCGCGGAGGCCGGGTGACCGGGGTGACCGCCGAGGTGTCCGAGGGCGGTACGGCAGGCGGCGCCCCCACCGGGCGGGTGACGGTGCCCGCGGACGTCGTGGTCTGCGCGGCCGGGTTCTGGGGTCCGGCGGTCGGGGAGCTCGCGGGGCTGACCGTGCCGCTGCTGCCCCTGGCCCACCAGTACGCCCGATCCGGTCCGTTGCCCGCTCTCGCGGGGAGCCGCGGGGCGCGGGCCGTACGGGATCTCGCGAGAGACGGGAACGGGGCGGGGGAGGGGGCGGGGGCCGGCTGGCCCATCCTGCGCCATCAGGACCGCGACCTGTACTTCCGCCGGCACGGTGACAGGGTCGGCGTCGGCTCCTACGCCCACCGGCCGATGCCCGTCCGGCAGGACGAGATCGCGGCGCGCGCCACGACCATGCCCTCGGTCCAGGCCTTCACCTCCGCAGACTTCGAGCCGGCCTGGCGGGACGCGGCCGAGCTGATGCCCGTGCTGGGCGAGTCCAAGCCGGAGGAGGGCATCAACGGGATCTTCTCCTTCACCCCGGACGGTTTCCCGCTGATCGGCGAGGCGCCGGAGCTCGCCGGGTTCTGGGTGGCCGAGGCGGTCTGGGTGACCCACTCGGCCGGGGTGGCCAGGGCGCTGGCCGAGTGGCTCGTCGACGGCCGGTCCACGTTCGACCTGCACGAGTGCGAGCTGAACCGGTTCGAGGAGGTCCAGCTCGCACCCGCCTACGTCGCCGAGCGCGGCGGGCAGAACTTCGCCGAGGTCTACGACATCGTCCACCCCCTCCAGCCGATGGAGTCGCCCCGGCCGGTGCGGACCAGCCCGTTCCACCCCCGCCAGCGGGAGCTGGGCGCGTTCTTCCTGGAGGGCGCGGGCTGGGAGCGGCCGCACTGGTTCGAGGCCAACGCGGCGCTGCTGGACGACCTGGTACGGCACGAGCCCGGTGCCGGGACGATCGTCGGGGCGGAGGCTCGCGACACGTGGGCCTCGCGTTACTGGTCGCCGATCGCCGCGGCGGAGGCGTGGGCGACCCGCAACCGGGCGGCCCTGTACGACATGACGCCGCTGAAACGGATCGAGGTCGCCGGGCCGGGCGCCGCGGCGTTCCTGCAGCGCATGACCACCAACAACGTGGACAGGCCGCCCGGCGCGGTCGCCTACACGCTGCTGCTCGACGCCGGGGGCGGGATCAGGTCCGACCTGACCGTGGCCCGGCTGGGCGAGGAGCGGTTCCAGGTGGGGGCCAACGGCAACCTCGACCTCGCCTGGTTGCGACGGCACGCGCCGCCGGAGGGTGTGAGCGTGCGGGACGTCACCGCCGGGACCTGCTGCGTCGGCGTCTGGGGGCCGAGTGCGAGGGACCTCCTCCAGCCGCTCACCGATCTGGACCTGTCCAACGGCGCCTTTCCCTATTTCACCCTCAAGTCTGGATATGTCGGTCAGGTGCCCGTGACCATGATGCGCCTGTCGTACGTCGGCGAGCTGGGCTGGGAGGTCTACGCCACGGCCGACGTCGGAGCGCGGCTCTGGGACCTGCTCTGGGAGGCGGGCCGGGAGCACGGGCTGGCCGCGGCGGGCCGGGCCGCCTTCAACAGCCTGCGGCTGGAGAAGGGCTACCGGCTGTGGGGAGTGGACATGACCCCGGAGCACCGGCCGCAGGAGGCCGGACTCGGCTGGGCCGTACGGATGGGCAAGGACTTCGTCGGCAGGGGGGCGCTCGGCGGCCGGACGCTGCGCAGGCTGGTGCCGCTGCTCACCGAGCGGGTCGTCATGGGCAGGGAGCCGGTCTTCCACGAGGGGCGCGCGGCCGGTCACGTGACCAGCGCCGCCTACGGGCACACCCTCCGGCGGGCGATCGCCTACGCCTGGCTCCCGGCCGGCGCGGCGGTGCCCGGCACCGCCGTGGAGGTGGAGTACTTCGGGCGGCGGGTGCCCGCGGAGGTGGCCGCCGAACCGCTCTTCGACCCGGACATGTCCCGGATCAAACGGTAGGACGACGTGCGAGGGATCGAGTGACACGACCGTCATATCCGGATCGAGCGGCAGAAACGCCGTATCCACGATCGAGCGATGGGACCGCCATGGAACGGACCGACCGGCAGGACCGCCGGTGAGCGCCTCGAACCACCCGGACTTCCTCTGGCGCGACCCCGAGCCGAGGAGCTCCTACGACGTCGTGATCGTCGGCGGCGGCGGGCACGGCCTGGCCACCGCCTACTACCTGGCCAGGAACCACGGGATCACGAACGTCGCCGTGCTGGAGAAGGGCTGGCTGGCCGGGGGCAACATGGCCCGCAACACCACGATCATCCGGTCGAACTACCTGTGGGACGAGAGCGCCGCCATCTACGAGCACTCCCTGAAGCTGTGGGAGGGGCTCTCCGCCGAGCTGGACTACGACCTGATGTTCAGCCAGCGCGGCGTGCTCAACCTCGCCCACAGCGCGCACGACGTGCGCGAGGGACGGCGCCGGGCCAACGCCAACGTGCTCAACGGCGTCGACGCCGAGTGGCTGGACGCCGACGAGGTCCGCAAGTTCTGCCCGATCCTCGACACCGGCGGGCACACCCGCCACCCGGTGCTCGGCGCGACCCTCCAGCGCCGCGGCGGCATCGCCAAGCACGACCACGTCGCCTGGGGGTACGCGCGGGCGGCCGACGCGCTCGGGGTCGACCTGGTCCAGGGATGCGAGGTCACCGGGTTCGAGATCGCGGGCGGGCGGGTGCGGGCCGTGCTGACCTCGCGGGGGCGGATCGCCGCCGGGACCGTCGCGCTGGCCGCCGCCGGGCACACCAGCGTGCTGGCGGCCAGGGCCGGCGTCCGGCTGCCGCTGCAGTCGCACCCCCTGCAGGCGATGGTGTCGGAGCTGCTGGAGCCGGTGCTGGACTGCGTGGTCATGTCCGGCGCGGTGCACGTCTACGTCAGCCAGGCGCACAAGGGCGAGCTGGTCATGGGCGCGGGTATCGATTCGTACAACTCCTACGGCCAGCGCGGGGCCTTCCACATCGTGGAGGAGCAGATGGCCGCGGCGCTGGAGCTGTTCCCGATCTTCAGCCGGGTCCGGGTGGTGCGGACCTGGGCCGGGATCGTGGACGTCTCGCCGGACGCCTCGCCGATCATCGGGGCGACCCCGGTGGGGGGACTGATGATCAACGCGGGCTGGGGGACGGGAGGCTTCAAGGCGACCCCGGGCTCGGGCTGGGTCTACGCCGAGACGATCGCGCGCGGGAGACCGCACCCGCTGGCCGAGCCGTTCGCCCTCGAACGCTTCACCACCGGGGCGCTCGTCGACGAGCACGGCGCGGCGGCGGTGGCGCACTGATGCGGCGGAGCAGCGGGAGCGGCGTGGAGGTGACGGCCTGATGCAGTCGATCGAGTGCCCCTGGTGCGGCCCGCGCGACGAGATCGAGTTCCGGTACGGCGGGCAGGCCGGGATCGCCTATCCGCGCGACCCCGGGGCGCTGAGCGACGAGGAGTGGGCCGGGTACGTGTTCATGCGCGACAACCCCAGGGGCTGGTTCCACGAACGCTGGTTCCACGTCCACGGCTGCCGGACCTGGTTCTCGATCCGGCGGCACACCGTCACCCACGAGACCGGGCCCGTCCCGGATACCGGCCGGGAACCGGAGAGCGATCGGACAGGGCGGGGCCCGCTCGCCCGCGGGACCGGGGAGGCGAGATGAGGAGGGAGACCGGGGGCCGGATCGACCGCTCGCGGACGCTGCGCTTCTCCTTCGACGGCGAGGAGCTGACCGGGCACCCGGGTGACACGCTGGCCTCGGCGCTCCTGGGCTGCGGGGTCCGGATCGTCGGACGGAGCGTGGATCTCGGACGGCCGCGCGGGATCTTCACCGCCGGAGCCGAGGAGCCGAACGCGCTGCTGCGGGTGGGGGACGAGCCCATGGTCGCGGCGACGACTGTGGAGCTGCGGGACGGGATCGAGGCGTGGAGCCTGCAGGGCCGGGGCCGCCTCGACCCGGCCGCGCCGCCCGGCGAGGCCCGGCACGACAAGGCCCACCTCCACTGCGACGTCCTGGTGGCCGGCGCCGGCCCGGCCGGACTGGCGGCGGCGCTGGCGGCCGGTGAGGCGGGCGCCCGCGTCGTCCTGCTCGACGACCAGCCCGAGCCCGGCGGCGACCTGCTGGGCGGCCGGCTCCTCCTGGACGGAGCCCCGGCCCCGGAGTGGGTCTCCTCCGTCGCCGTCCGGCTCGCCGCCCTCCCCGAGGTGCGCGTGCTGCCCCGGACCACCGCCGTCGGATACCACGACCACAACTACGTCGTCGCCGTGGAGGAACGCGACGCCAACCGCGGGCGGGAGAGCGGCGGGCGGCGGCTGTGGCATCTCCGGGCGCGGCGGGTCGTGCTCGCCACCGGGGCGCACGAGCGTCCGGTCGCCTTCCCCGGCAACGACCGCCCCGGCGTCATGCTGGCCTCGGCCGCGCGGACCTACGCCAACCGGTACGGCGTGCTGCCCGGCCGCCGGGCGGTGGTGTTCACCTGCACCGACTCCGGACACGAGGCCGCGCGCGACCTGGCCGCCGCGGGGGTGGAGATCGTGGAGATCGTGGACCCGCGCCGGGACGGGGCCGTGATCACCGGGACGCTCGCGGACGCGGAGGGGATCCTGACCGGGGTGGCGATCGGCGACCGGACCGTCGGATGCGATCTGCTGGCGGTGTCGGGCGGGTGGAACCCGGCGGTCCACCTGTTCAGCCAGTCGCAGGGGCGGCTCCGCTTCGACGACGCGCTCCAGGCGTTCGTCCCCGACCGCTCCGCGCAGGCCGAACGGTCCGCCGGGGCGTGCCGGGGCGTGTACGGCACGGCCGCCGCCATCGCCGACGGGTTCGCCGCCGGGTCCTGGGCCGCCGGGTCCCGGGCCGCCGGGCAGGCCTTCCACGTCCCCGAGTGCGACGAGCCCGAGCCGCGGCCCCCCGCCGCGCTGTGGGCCGTCCCCGGCGCGGAGGCGTTCGTCGATCTCCAGCGGGACGTGACGGTGGCGGACGTCGAGAGGGCCACCGGGGCGGGGATGCGCTCGGTGGAGCACGTCAAGCGCTACACCACCGCCGGGACCGGCGCCGACCAGGGCAAGACCTCCGGGGCGACGGCCGTGGGGGTGGTGGCGGGGCTGCTCGGAGCGGCTCCCGGGCAGGTGGGGACGACCACGTTCCGCCCGCCGTACACGCCGGTGGCCTTCGGGGTGCTCGCCGGGCGGGAACGGGGCGCGCTCTCGGACCCGGTCCGGGTCACCGCCATGCACGGCCTGCACCTCGCGCGCGGCGCGGTCTTCGAGAACGTCGGGCAGTGGAAGCGCCCCCGTTACTTCCCGCTCGGCGGCGAGTCCATGGAGGAGGCGGTCGAGCGCGAGCGCCGCGCCGCGCGGACCGGGGTGGGCGCGATGGACGCCTCCACCCTCGGGAAGATCGAGGTCAGGGGGCGGGACGCGGGGGAGTTCCTCGACCGGGTCTACACGAACATGTTCTCCACGCTGCCGGTCGGCTCCTGCCGCTACGGCGTGATGTGCGGGGCCGACGGCATGGTCCTGGACGACGGGGTCACCACCCGCCTGGCACGGGACCGCTATCTGGCGACCACGACCACCGGCAACGCCGCCGCCGTGTTCGACCGGCTGGAGGAGTGGCGGCAGACCGAGTGGCCGCACCTGGACGTCTCGCTCACCTCGGTCACCGACCACTGGGCGGTCGTCGCGGTCGTCGGCCCCCGGGCCCGGCCGGTCGCCCGGGCGCTGGTCCCCGGCGTCGACTTCGACGACTTCCCCTTCATGACCTACCGGGAGAGCGGCCCGGCCCGGATCTTCCGGATCAGCTTCTCCGGGGAGCTGGCCTACGAGATCAACGTACCCCGCTGGTACGGCGCGGCACTGTGGGAGGCCGCGCTGGAACTGGGCGCGGTGCCGTACGGGACCGAGACCATGCACGTGCTCCGGGCCGAGAAGGGCTTCGCGATCGTCGGGCAGGAGACCGACGGGACCGTGACCCCGCAGGACCTCGGGATGTCGTGGATCGTCTCCACGCGCAAGCCCGACTTCATCGGCAAGCGGTCCCACGCCCGCCCCGACACCGCCCGCCCGGACCGCAGGCGACTCGTCGGCCTCGTCCCCGACGATCCCGCCGAGACCCTCACCGAGGGCGCGCAGCTCGTCGCGGCCCCCGGCGGCGGGCGGATGATCGGCCACGTCACCTCCGCCTACCCCGGCGTCGCGCTGGCCATGGCCGCGGGCGTCGCGATCGGTGACCGCCTCGTCGCCTTCGACGGCAGGCGGATTCCGGTGACCGTGGTCTCCCCCGTCTTCCACGACCCGGAGAACGCCCGCCGTGACGGCGATCCGCAGGATCCCTCCCCCCGCTCCGGAGCTCCGGCCGGCAGGCCCGGGACCGGCAGTGACGCCCTCCGGGAGATCCCGGAACCGGGGGACGCCGCGGACCCGGTGCCGGAATGGGCCCGCGGTGACCGCGCGGCGAGCCCGCTGGCGGAGTTCACCGGCCGGTTCGCCGCCGCGAGCTCCCCTGCGGTGACGATCCGGGAGCTCCCCTTCCTGCCGATGCGGGAGATCATGGGTGGGGAGGCGGGGGAGGGACTGCGGCTCGGGCCCGACTGGTGGCTGGCCGTGGGAGAGCCGCCGGCGGGCGGTGGACCCGGTGACCGGCCCGCGGGCGCGGACACCGGGACGGCGGGGACGGACGTGTCGGCGCAGCGGGCCGTCGTCGAGCTGTCCGGGCCGGGGGTCCGCGACGTGCTCATGACCGGCTGCCCGATCGACCTGCATCCGGAGGTCTTCACCACCGGCTCGCACACGCAGACCCTGCTGGCCCGCGCTCCGGTCGTGCTGCACCGGACCGGGCCGGACGCCTACCGCGTGCTCGTCCGGGCCTGTCTCGCGGGGTACCTTGCCGAATGGCTGCTGGACGCCTTGGAGGGACTGTGAACGTCGCGGTGATCGGCGGAGGCCGGATGGGGGCGGGGATCGCCCAGGTGTTCCTGGCCACGGGGGCGCATGTCACGGTCGCCGAGGCGGGCGAGCGCGCGTCGGCCGCCGCGCGCGAGCGGATCGCGCGCGGGCTGCGGGTCGCGGAGGAGAAGGGCGGCCTCGCGAGGAAGGACGGTCCCGGGGACGGCGGCTCCCCGGCCGAGGAGGCGCTGGCGCGGCTGGTGACCGGTCCGGTGCCCGCGGGCGCCGACCTGGTGGTGGAGGCGGTGCCGGAGGACGCGGCACTCAAGGTCCGGGTCCTGGCCGAGGCGGAGAAGGCCGCCGGACCGCACGCCGTGCTGGCCACCAACACCAGCTCGCTCTCCGTCGGGGAGCTCGCCGCGGGGCTGGAGCGTCCCGAGCGCTTCCTCGGGCTGCACTTCTTCAACCCGGTCCCGGTCCAGGAGCTCGTGGAGATCGTCACGGCCCCCGCGACCTCGGCGGAGACCCTCGCCCGGGCGAAGGAGTGGGTGGCCGGACTCGGCAAGACCGGAGTGGTGATCAGGGATTCGCCCGGGTTCGCCACCAGCCGCCTGGGTGTGCTGGTCGGGCTGGAGGCGATCCGCATGGTCGAGGAGGGCGTCGCCTCGGCCGAGGACATCGACCGGGCGATGGTGCTCGGCTACCGCTACCCGATGGGTCCGCTCCGCCTGGGCGACCTGGTCGGGCTGGACGTGCGGCTGGCCATCGCCGAGTACCTGTGCGAGCGGCTCGGTCCCCGCTTCGAGCCGCCGGAGCTCCTGCGCCGCAAGGTCGCAGCCGGTGAGCTGGGACGTAAAACCGGGCGCGGCTTTTACGACTGGGATTGATTGTTTGGGTAAATTCACCGTTTCCGGGTAGCCAAATATTGTGAGAGACGGCGTAAAGGCGCAGGTGGGGCGGGGACGAGGCGCGCTCGTCGCGGTGCTGGCGATCGTGCTGGCGGGCTGCGGCCCCGCGGGGAAGATATCCGACGAACCCGCGAGCGGCGAGCGCGGCGAACAGGGCAGGTCCGCCGCCGAGGCGCTCAAGGACCTGGAGAAGCTCCCGGTCAAGGGCCGCGGCCCGAAGACCGGCTTCGACCGGGACGAGTTCGGGCCCGCGTGGGCGGACGTCGACCACAACGGCTGCGACACCCGCAACGACATCCTCAAACGGGACCTGAAGGACGAGACCTTCAAGAAAGGCACCCACGACTGCATCGTGCTCACCGGGATCCTGGAGGATCCCTACGGCGGCAAGACCATCGAGTTCGAGCGCGGCGAGAAGACCAGCATGGAGGTGCAGATCGACCACGTGGTCGCGCTCTCCGACGCCTGGCAGAAGGGAGCCCGGCAGCTCAGCGCCGCCGAGCGCAGGGAACTGGCCAACGACCCGCTGAACCTCCTTGCGGTGGACGGCCCGCTGAACAGCCAGAAGAGCGACGCCGACGCGGCGACCTGGCTGCCGCCGCGCCGTGCCTACCGCTGCCCCTACGTCTCCCGCCAGATCTCAGTGAAGATCAAGTATGAGCTCTGGGTCACCGCCGCGGAGAAGGCCGCGATGGAGCGGGTGCTGAAGTCCTGCTGACGGTCCGGCCGCAGCGGGCGGGCAGCGCCGTACTGCGTGAGTCTGATGTGATCTATGGGAGATCATTGGCTATTGTCTCCTCCGGAGGCGTTTGGGTTCCTGGTGGTCCTCCTGGTCTTCAAAACCAGTGGCGCCGAGCACCTCGGCGCGGCGGGTTCGATTCCCGTCCGCCTCCGCAGACCAGCACCCGGGATGGATGGAAGTGGATCAACGTCGCGCTGTGACGCGCACCGACGTCCTGCTCACCGGCCGGCGGCTCGCTGCGGCACAGGAGCGCCTCGACCGTGATCCGGCCGAGGCCGCCGCGGAGCGCGCATGCGAGTGATCGCCACCGCCGGGCACGTCGATCACGGCAAGTCGACGCTGGTCCGGGCGCTCACGGGGATGGAGCCCGACCGCTGGGCGGAAGAACGCCGCCGCGGGATGACCATCGACCTCGGGTTCGCCTGGACCGCCCTGCCCTCCGGCGAGCGGGTCGCGTTCGTCGACGTCCCCGGGCACGAGCGGTTCGTCACCAACATGCTGGCCGGTGTCGGGTCCTGCCCGGCGGTGATGTTCGTGGTGGCGGCCGACGCGGGTTGGCAGGCCCAGTCCGCCGAGCACCTGGCGGCGCTGGACGCCCTGGGAGTACGGCACGGCCTGCTCGTCGTCACCCGCTCCGATCTCGCCGATCCGGCCGAGGCCCGCCGGCAGGCGTACGCCCGTCTGGCGGGCACGAGCCTGGCCGGCATCGACGCCGTCGCCGTGAGCGGGCTGACCGGAGACGGCCTGCCGGACCTGGCGGCCGCCCTTGACCGCGTCCTGTCCGCGCTCCCCGAGCCCGACCGGGAGGCGCCCGTCCGGCTGTGGATCGATCGCGTGTTCACCGTCGCCGGGGCGGGCACGGTCGTCACCGGGACGCTCGCTCAGGGCACTCTCGCCGTGGGCGACGAGCTGGTCGCGGGGGCCCAGCGCGTGCGGGTCCGGGGGCTGCAGACCCTCAACGAGCGGACCGATCGGGTGCACGCGACGGCGCGGGTCGCCGTCAACCTCCGGAGTACCGGCAGGAGCGCGCTCTCGCGCGGTGCGACCTTGCTGACGCCCGGCGCGTGGTCGGCCACGGACGTCGCCGACGTGCGCCTGGAACCGGCGGCGGCGCCGCAGGGCGATCTGGTCCTGCACATCGGGTCGGCGGCGATGCCGGCCCGGCTGCGCCCTCTGGGCTCCCCGGGTGACCTCGCCCGGATCTCCCTCGCCAGGCCGGTGCCGCTGCGTGTCGGCGATCGTGCGCTGCTGCGCGACCCCGGCCGTCGCTCGATCGTCGCCGGGGTCCGCGTCCTCGACGTCCGCCCGCCCCCGCTGCGCCGCCGGGGAGCCGCCGCGGCTCGGGCGGCGCAGCTCGCCGGGGTGGCCGCCCCCGCCGCGGCCGACCTCCTGCGCTGGCACGGACTGCTCACCGGGGCGGATCTGACCGCGATGGGCTGTCCGCCCGGCGGCCGTCCGGTGGCCGGAGACTGGTTCGCCGACCCCTCTCACTGGTCGGCGCTCCAGCGACGGCTCGCCGCGCTGGACCCCGGGCTCACGGTCGACGCCGCCGCGGCCCTGCTCGGTCTCCCCGACCGGAAACTCGCCGAGGCGCTCGTCGCGCCGCCGCTCACCGTCAGGAACGGGCGCATCCAGCCCATCGCCGCCGCACCGCCCCCCGCCGTGGCGGCGGTGGCCGCCGAACTGGCCGAGCGGCCCTTCCACGCCCCCTCCGCCGAGCGGCTGGCCGAACTCGGCCTGACCGGCAGGACTCTGGCGACGGTCACCCGGTCCGGACTGCTGCTGTCGATCGCCAAGAACGTCGTCCTGCTCCCGGAGGCTCCCGAGGCGGCCGCGGCCATACTTCGCCGGCTTCCCGGGCCGTTCACCGTCGGCGACGCCAGGGCGGCCCTGGGCACCAGCCGCCGCGTGGCCGTACCGCTTCTCGAATACCTCGACGCACGCGGCCTGACCCGGCGCATCGACAACGAACGGCGCGTCTGCCCGGAGTCTTCCCCGCCCGATCCCTCCGGGCCGGGCAAGCGCCCGTAGCCCGGCCGGTCAGGCCGATGCCCCCGCCACGGCCGCCACGTTCATGCGGACGATCTCAAGGGCGAGACCGAGGTCGATGTGGGCAAGGGTGTCGTCGGCGGTGTGGACGTTCTTGTTGCCGCCGTCGGCGCCCTCGATGGTGAGGACGGCCGGGATCGCGGCGTCGATGAACGGTACGTGATCGCTGTTGAACGGCTGGAGCGACTGCTGCACCGCCAGCCCGGTGTAGGTGCCCGCCGCCGCGGCCAGGTCGTCGATGAGCCCCTGGGAGAGTGCGGCGCCTTCGAGCAGCACGGTCGGCGTCGCCGTGTTGAGCGTCGCGATCATGTCCATGTTGACGACCGCGCGGATGCGGGCGGCTTCGGCGGGGTCCAGCCCCGCGACGTACCGCCTGCTGCCGAACAGGCCCTGCTCCTCGCCGCCGAAGAGGACCAGGCGCAGGTCGTGGCCGGCCTCGTGCCCGGCGAGCACGCGCGCGATCTCCAGCAGGCCCGCCGCGCCGCTGCCGTTGTCGTCGGCGCCGGGAGCCGGGGCCGACGGGCCGCCGCGCAGGTTGACCGAGTCCAGGTGCGCGGTGACCATGACGGTGCCGCGGGCGTGGCCCGGCGCCGTCCGTTCGGCGACGACGTTGTGGCTCCGCCCGGATCCGACGGCGATCGGGACCAGTTCCACGGTGTAGCCGAACTCCCGCAGCCGATCCCCGGCCGTGGTCGCCGCCGCGTGGAAGCGGTCGCTCAGCGAGTGGCGGGTGCCGAAACCCACCAGCTCCCCGAGGAAGCCCTGGTAGGAGTCCCCGGAAACCTGGTCCACCAGGGCCTGGATCCGCGGGACCGGCGCGCGGGCGGCCGGCGTCACGGTGCGGAAGACCACGGCGCCGGCGGGCACCGGCTGGATCCTGTAACAGGCGTCCTCACCGGACGGGATCCGCCCGAGCCGTCCCCGATCGACGCCGACCACGAGGTAGCGGCCCTTGTCGACCAGCACGGGGACGTCGGGATGCTCGTGCTGGAACACGCGCCCCACCTGGGTGACCAGGAACAGCTCCCCGTCCGGCCCCGGCGGGGGGCGGTCCTGCAGGACGAGCCCGTTCGAACGGGCCCGGCTGTGCGCGGACGCCCAGAGCTCGTCGTCCCCGGTCCAGTAGAGGACGGTGTCGTCGAGCCGGAGCCAGTCCAGCCCGGGCGACGCGATCCGCGCCGTGGCGGAGTCCGGGTCCGCCGGCACCTTCACGATGCCCGCCCTCACGGCTCTCGCCTTGACAGTGCCTTGCCTCATCGGACCCCCGTGGTCGTTCGCCGACGTCATTTCGCGATCCTGAGCACGCCGTCCGCGCAGGAGATCACGGAGATCTCGATCGGCGCGCCGTCTTCTTCGGGGAAAGCGACCCGGATGCGGTCGCCCCCCTCGCTCCGCCAGCGGCCGGTCACCTCCCGCGGCCGGTCGTCCGGGCCGGGACGCAGCTCCAGGAACGTCCCCCCGGCCCGGAACTCCAGCCCTCGCCGCGGTCGCCGCGAGGGGCGGAAAGGATGGTCCCGGGGCCGGTACACCGCCGTGGTCTCGGTGTCCTCCTCGTAGGAGTGCAGCCAGACGCCCACGACGTCCGGAACCGTACCGCTCATGGACAGGCCCCCTACCGCCGGACTCCCCCTCGCGCCTCCCGTCCGCGCGGCCGCCCGGCGACCGTGTCGAGTACGGCGCGGATGTCGTTCAGGACCTCCACGGTCAGCCGCTCGCTGTCGTGCAGGAGCCGCTCCACGTCACCGTCGGAGACGAACTTCTCCGCGGCCTCCGCGCCGGCGGCGCTCCCCACGGTGGCCTCCTGCGCGAGCGCGGGCATGGCCGCCGCGGCCAGGAAGGAGGCGCGCGGTCCCTCCAGGCAGGCGTTCATCCGCGCGAGCTGGCCCTTCGTGAACATGAACATGCCCGCGTCGTCGGTGTAGTCCATGTAATTCACGAACATGTCGCCATTCGGCCCGTTGTTGCAGGTGATACGGGGAAATCTCGGCATTCCCGTGTTCGCGTCGGCCTGGTTCGGCGTGTCGACGACCTTGTCGTCGCTGGTGCACGCTCCGTCGTCGTCGCCCCAGACGTGGAAGAGGTTGAGCCAGTGGCCGATCTCGTGGGTCGCGGTGCGGCCGCCGTTGAAGGGGTTGCCGGGGAAGTCGGCCGTCCCGGTGGTGCCGAAGGCGGAGTGGAGGATGACGACGCCGTCGAGGTGCGGGGGCTGGCCGGGGAAGGCCGCGTAGCCCAGGAGGCCGCCCGTCAGCTGGCAGACCCACATGTTGAGGTACTGGTCGCTCGGCCACGGGTCGGAGCCGCCCGTCGCGCTCGACTTGACGCCGTGGCGATGGTCGAACCCGGTCCGGTCGGTCACCACCCGGACGATCCCGTCCGTCGGATCCCCGTTGGGATCCTGGGTCGCGAGGCGGAACTCGATCCTGGTGTCCGCCACCAGCGGCTTCCACACGTCGGGCACTTTGTCCACGTCGGGGTTGGCGGCCCGGAAGTCCTGGTTGAGGACGGTGAACTGGCTGCGGATCTGCTCCTCGCTGATGTCCTGCTCCGGGTGGTTCCGGTTGGACACCACGTGGACGACGACCGGGATGGTGATCACACCGCGGCGTGCGGAGGTGCGCCGTCCGAGTTCGTACTGGAGCGCCCGATTCTCGATCACCGAGCGCTGGGCGCGGTACGTCATGCTCGCGTTGAGCAGCTCGCGGTGCACGAGCATCGTGCCGCACAGATCACGGGTCGGAGGTTGCGGAGGAACGGGTTCGGCCATGGTGGGATCCCCCCGGAGTCGGCCTGGGGTTGCCTGCGGCACCCAAGAAGGAGACAGGGCGCAAAAGGCTTGCGGCCCTCATTTCAATTCGGGTCGTACCGTCCCTTTGGTCACTCGAACCGCATAAAAAGCATGAATCTCCCCGTTTTGCCCAGCTCTTGGGTGTGGTCCACCCCGGAACGGGGTCGCGTTTCCGGCCGGGCCGGAACCGACGGGAGCGGGGTCACGCCCGAGACCGTCTGAGACCGGGACCGGGGTGTGGTGCGCGCCCGATGGCCACCGGCCCACCGGACGCGCGACCGGGGTCACCAGATGTAGTTGATCTTCAATCTGACGACCCTTCCGGTCTTGGTGGAGATGTACAGGTCGTATCTCCACACCCCCTTCTCCATCTGGACCCACCAGGTCCACAGGCCCTGCTCCCACACGCGCTCCACCTTCACGACCACGGCTCCGGGAGCGCTGCGCTCGGCGATCGCGACGGCCTCATCCGAGGTGATCTCGCCGGCCGCCGCGGGCGGGGCCGGAGTGGGCGTGACCGAAGCGGGTGCGACCGGGGCGGGTGCGACCGGGGCGCCGGCGGTGGTGCCGGCGGTGGTGCCGGCCAGGGCGACGCCGCCCCCGGCGAGCAGGAGGGCTGCGGCTCCGGCTCCGGCGAGGGCGGTTCTGAAGATCACGCTGATCTCTCTCATGGAACAGGCGTTCCCGGGCGGCGGTGGGACTCCGTCATGCCCCCGCTAAAAACAGCGTCATGTTCCCGCCGCCCGGGCAAGGCTTCCCCTTTCCCGTCAGCCGCAGCCGGAGGCCCCGTCGTCGTCCACCGCGGGGGCCTCGTCGGCCACGGTGACCGACAACTGCGCGGTGGAGGCGACCAGGCTCCCCTCGGGTGACTTGGCCAGCTTCTCGTCCACCACGATCCCGCGCTCGCCGAGCAGCTCGTAGGTCGCCGGGTCGAAGACGAGGTCCTCGCGGATCCCGCCCGCGTCCACCCGGCCCACCCCGATGCCCCGGCGGCCCGCGGCGTCTTCGGCGTCCCGCACCGCGTCGACCCCCGGGATGGTCGCGGCGGCCTGGAACAGCGCGGCCCGCTGCGCGGCGGGCAGGTAGTTCTCCCGCAGCATGTCGCCGACCCGGGTCCAGGCGGCCTCGTCTTCGGAGTTGCCGCCCCGGTCGCCCTCGTAGAGATGGGCGCGCATGCCCTCGGCGTCGGCCGGCAGTCTCTTCAGCGCCGCGTAGTCGGTGCGGAGGAAGTCGGGGGGCGGCTCGCAGGCCGGCAGCCGGAGCATCTCGACGGTGCCCGCCTCCCGGTGGGCCTCCTCCGGGATGGGCCAGCCGGGGTAGGCCCTCGGCTCCAGGTGCTCGATCCTCAGCGAGCCGTCCCTGCTGCCGTCGGCGGACTGCCAGATCGTCCGCTTCGTCCGGTAGAGGTGGCGGGCCTCCGGGACGGTCTCCCCCGTTTCGGCGTTGGTGGCGTTCCCGCTGAACGCGCCGTACATGGTCTCCGACTCGACCTTGACGAACTGGTCGTCGCGGGGCTCCAGGTCGGTCCCGGTCCGGGTGGCCGCGCTGGCGGCCCTGTCGAGCACCTCGCTCGCCGAGACGGGTGCGATCTGGGGAAGCGCCACGACGACCTCCTCGACCGGCCCGCGATCCGGGCCGGGCCCGGCCGCCGGCGCGATCCCGGTCGCCAGCGCGGTCGCCGTCGCGCCGACCGCCACCGCCAGCGCCCCGGCCAGCAGCGTCATCCGCGGTCCGCGCAGAAAGGACCGCGCGGGCGTGCGCGAGACGGCCGCCGCGACCAGCCCCCGCCGGGCCGCGGCCTTCGCCTGCGGGTCGTACGGCGGCGCGTCCGGCCGGACGGCCGCCACCAGCTGGATCTCGTCCTCGTTCATGCGTGCGACTCCAGGGAACGGCGGATCTTGGTTCGGGTCCGGGAGAGCCGGGAGCGCACGGTCCCGATCGGGATGCCGAGCGCCTCGGCGGCCTCCTCGTAGGTCAGCTCGGCCCAGGCGACCAGGAGCAGCAGGTCCCGTTCGGCGGAGCTCAGTCTCGCCAGCGCGGCGGCGAGGGCGGGCCGGAGCGCGTCCGCGGTCACCCGCTCCGCGCTGCGCTCCTCGAAACCGGCCGCCCGCTCCGGGGCCTGCCGGGCCAGGGCCTTGAGCCTGCGCGTCTCGGCCCTGCGGTGGCCGGAGATCAGGTTCGAGGCGATGCCGTACAGCCAGGGCCTGGCGTCGTGCCTGGCCAGGTCGTAGCGGGTGCGCTTGCGGAACGCCACGAGGAACGTCTCGGCCGTCACGTCGTCGGCCGTGGTGACGTCGTCGAGCCGCCGTGCGGCGTACCGGTGGATCTCGTCGGCGTGCCGGTCGAACAGCCCGGCGAACCTGTCGGGGTCCGCCAGCGACTCCTCGATCAGCGCCGCGTCGTCGGTGGGCGGAGGCGGGGCGGGCGCCGTCGCCCGATGGGGGAGCGACAGGTTCACCACCCGTTTCGTCCAGTCATGAGAGGGTCCTTGTCTGCGGGCGCGTCCGCGCCCACACCCTCTACTCCGTCACCGGACGGTATACGGTTCCGTGCTTCAACCGACTTTCACGAGCAGGGGCGGCGAGGTGATCCGGAGGCGGGGGGCCCGGCGGACGAGGTCCAGGACCTCGGGGACGTCGGTCTGGCCGAAGCGGCCGAGCCACTGCTCGGGGGCGGGGCTCTCGGTGTCCAGGGTCAGCGTGTAGGCGTAGGAGCCGGGTGTGCCGGGCGCGAAGGTCTCGAAGACGGCCAGGGTCCGGATCGCGCAGGGGTCGAACGCCTCGCCGGGCGCCAGCCGTACGAAGTCGGAGACCCGCAGGGGGCCGACCAGGGGGTCCTCCGGGACCGGCGGGGCGGCGACGACCCGGCCCCCGAAGGAGACCGACGGCAGGTAGCGGGGGTAGCGACTGCCGTCCTCCGAGCCGTCGAGGACGCCGGTGATCAGCAGCTCGGCGGCGGCCACGAGGGAGACGGAGACGGGGACCGGCTTCCCGGCGGGGTACGGCCCGCCGGGAGCGGTCAGTTCTATCCGGAGCACGGTGTCCTTCTTCTCGGTTTCCCGGTGAGCATGCCAACAGCGACGGACATGTCACCTTTTCTCAGGTCACCGCTTCTTCGGAGCGGGCCGTTCCCCCGCCTCGGTGACGAGCGTCGCCTTGGCGCGCTCGGCCTGCCGCCGGATCTGGTCGAGCACGGCCGGGCGCAGGTGCTTGGCCTCGAAGGTGTGGACCATCTTGTCGATCGTGCCGGTGGCCTGCTCCAGGTCGCCCTGCTTGGCCTGGGCGCGGGCCAGGCGGCGCATCACCATGTTGAGCGTGATGTTGTCCACGCCCGCGCCCCTCGCCGAGGCGTCGGCCACCATGGTGAGCTGCTGGATGCTCTCCTTGGTGTCGGGCTGGCGGATCTTCAGCTCCTTGTCGGCGGTGAGGTCCTTGAACTCCCGCTCGGCGTTGATGCCCTGGGCCATGCGGGCGTAGACGGCCAGGGGGTGCTCGCCGTACCGCTCGATGACCTCGCTCAGCGCGTCGTTTCCCGAGGACAGGCAGGGGGAGTCGGAGCCGAGCAGGGACAGGAGCTTGCCCGACTCCTCGCCCAGCATCAGCTCGGCGACCTGCTGGTCGTCCTGCGTGACGGGATAGCGGACCCTGATCAGGCAGACCGGGGAGACGACCCTGGAGCCGTCGGAGGCCAGGTACTGGGCCCGGACGCGGTACTCGCCGGGCTGCTGGAAGTAGTGCCCGTCGCTGCCGTGGCCGATGTAGGCGCTGCGGTAGATCGCCGGGTTCTCCCCGTCCAGCCGGATCATGGTCGTCTCGTCCACGCAGTGGCGCAGCATCGGCCGGTAGAGCACGGTCCGGCCGGACGGCTGGGTGATCGCGATGTGCGTGAAGTCGGTGTCGGGATGCAGGTGGCCGTGGGTGCTGCGGCCGCGCAGGTCGGTGGTGCAGAGCTTGAGCTCCACGACCACCGGCTCGCCGAACGCGAAGGCCTCCTTGGTGGCGCGCAGGTGCAGGGCGAGGCCCGACCGGTCCTCGACCGGCTCGTCGAAGAGCTCGGGGGCGATCTCCGCGGCGCCCGCCCCGAAGGGGTTCGCACCCATGATCACGTCGCGGTAGTGGCCGTGGCGGAGGTGGATCAGCTCGCTGTCGGTGAACTGGAACGGGAACGCCGCCCAGTAGGCCGCCTCGCCTCCGGCTCCGGAGAGCGGGCGGTAGTTCTGGACGTAGTTCATCCAGCTCAGGTCCGCCAGGCCGCCGTTGGGGCCCAGCGGCTGCGGCGGGACGGCCAGGTGCTTCTGCCAGGAGTGCAGCAGGTTGAAGGCGTGGCCGATCTCGTGCACGTAGGTGCGCAGCTGGGCGCGCAGGGCCTGCGGATTCTCGCCCTTGATCGCGTTGTAGAAGACCGCAGCGCCCTGGCGCTGGCAGGTGTCGCCGTAGTCGAACATGATCCCGCGGTAGCCGCCGGTGTGCGCGCTGGCGACCAGCATCCAGACCTTCCACTGGGGCACGTTGTCGTGCGCGCTGAAGTGCCGCACCATCGCGTTGTGCAGCTCGGCGTCGTCCCAGAGCAGGTCGGTCCCGGCGCTCTCGGTGGTGATGACGTCGGACAGGCCGGACATCTGGAGCTCGATTCCGGCCTCGGCGTAGGCGCGGGCGACGGTGAGCTCGCGGATCTGGCTGTCCGGGGGCTGGGGCAGCGCGGCGGTGTCGTAGGAGACGAACGGCACGGTCCCGGTCACCGAGTCCTGCTCCAGGACCACGCTGCGGAAGTACGGCGAGACGAACGAGCAGGTGTAGGCGGCGCCGGGCTCGCCCGAGGCGGCGGAGAACCGCACGGTCGCGTCGGCCTGGGACTGCAGGACGGTCCTGCGCGGGATGCTCACCCGCACGAGCGGGGCGCCGGCGGTGAAGGTGAAGGTCCCCGTCCCCTCGATCACGATCTCCTCGGCCGTGACGGTGACCGTCGGCAGGTGCACGATGAGGGAGCCGAAGTAGGAGGTCGTGTTCCCGCTGGTGGAGAAGAAGTCGGCGCTGACGCGGTGCTGCGGGCGGGTGCCGTCGACGTCCACGCGGAGTTCGAGCTGGCAGTCCTGGCCCGTGCTGCGGTATCTGCCGCGCGTCAGCTGCCACTGGGCCTCCTGCCGGAGGCCTCCCGTCTCCGGGTGCTGCTCACGGACCCTCCCGTCGGGCTGGACGGCCTCCTCGCGCAGGTGGTGTTCGAGGACGACCGTGCCGGACGGGGACGCCGATGTCCCCAGGGTGGGGTCGGATGGAGCGGACATGTGATCTCTCCCGTCGCTTTCGTCGCGTTTCGGGCATGGCGGTGCCGTCGAGGATCGCCGGCCCCCCGGACACCCGATGGTGTGCCGCCGTGATGCGGCCGCACACTCGCGGCAGAGGTATATCCGGACACTTCTCCTCCGCCCCCCGCCTGTCAATGGGCCGCCGGGAATGTGGCCGCGGAGGCAGGCGTCACGAACCTGGTTCCAGCAGCTCCCTCAGTCCCAGCTCCAGGTTCTCATCCCCGGTCTCGCGGACCACGAGGGGCAGACCCAGGAGCTCCGCCGCCCGTACGGCCAGCGCGCGCAGCTCCGGCGTCGGGAGCTGGGCCAGCCAGACGGCGCGGCGATAGTGGGCGAAGTAGGCGTCGCGCAGGCCGGGGTAGCGGTCCAGCCCGAGCTCGGCGACGACGGAGCGGTGGAAGGTGCGGACCAGGTAGTCGGTGAGGAAGTACGTTCCCGGCTCCTCCTCGGCCAGCTTCCGCGCGTCCGGACCGGCGAAGACGTCGTAGCAGTGCTCACCGCGCAGCCGCGCCAGGCCGTGCCGCTCGCACACCGCGTCCAGCGCCCCGTAGGTCCCGCAGTCGGCGTAGGCCACCGCCAGCCGCCGGTGCCTTCCCCGCGCCGCCTCGACCACCGCCTCGACCTCGGCGGCGATCAGGGCCGGCCGGTTGTGCAGCAACGGCGCGAGCGGGTACACCTCGACCGCCCAGCCGCGCCGCGCCGCGATCTGCCTCACGTGTCCCGCCAGCGCCCCGCACGCGATCACCCCCGCCTCGGGGGGAGAGTCAGAAGGAGAGGAGGTCGACGAAGCGGTCGTTGAAGTCGGGGCGGTCGGAGAGCTCGACATAGTGGATCTCCTTCAGGAGGGCGAGGGCCCCGGCGCGCTCCTGGACCGAGAGCAGGGCGAGCTTGGCGCCCTCACCGGCGACGTTGCCCGCGCTGACGATCCGGGGCAGCGCCAGCGCCGGCACCAGGCCGATGCGGACCGCCGAGGCGGGGGAGAGGTAGGAGCCGAAGGAGCCGGCCAGCAGGACCTGCTGGATCTCGTCCTCCCCGACCCCGTACTCCTGCAGCAGCAGCCGCCACCCCGTCGCGATCGCGGCCTTGGCGAACTGCAGCTCGCGCACGTCCCGCTGGGACAGGTACACCTCCCCGGCCAGGGTGAAGACCCGCTCCCGGCCGACCGTGGCCAGCCGGTCGGCCAGCTCCGGCGCCAGCCGTACGGCCTCCGCGTCCGGGACGAACCGGCCCGAGCGGTCGAGCAGGCCGACTCGCAGCAGCTCCGACACGGCGTCCACCAGCCCCGACCCGCACAGCCCCACCGGCTCGGCGTCGCCGATCACGCCCAGCTCCACCGAGGGGGTGAGCCGTACCGTCTCGATCGCTCCCGCCGAGGCGCGCATGCCGCAGCGGATCTGGGCGCCCTCGAAGGCCGGACCGGCCGGGGCGGCCGTGGCCAGCAGCCGGTCGGCGTCCCCCAGCACGATCTCGCAGTTGGTGCCCACGTCGATGAACAGCCGCAGCCGCCGGTCCCGGTCCATGCCGGTCGCCAGCGCCCCGGCCACGACGTCGCCGCCGACGTACGCGCCCAGCGCGGGCAGCACCACGGCCCGCGCCCGGGGATGCAGCCGCAGGCCCAGGTCCGAGGCGAGCAACACGGGCAGCGCGCGGGCCGCCATCACGAACGGCGCCACGCCCAGCGGCTCGGGATCGACGCCGAGGACGAGGTGCACCATGGTCGCGTTCCCGGCCAGCGCCACCTCGTAGACGTGCTCGGGGGAGACCTCCCCCTCCTTGCACACCTCCAGGGCGAGCTGGTCCAGCGTCTCGCGCGCCGCGTCCCGCAACCGGTCCAGCGCGGCGGGGTCCAGCATGGTCGCGCTGATCCGGGAGATCACGTCGGCGCCGTACGGCTGCTGCAGGTTGAGCATCGAGCGCACCGCCACCGGAGTCCCGGCCGACAGGTCCAGCAGCGTCGCCACGACCGTCGTCGTGCCCAGGTCGAAGGCGAGGCCGTAGCGCGACCCGCTGGTGTCCCCGGGCTCCACGTCGATCAGCGCGTCGTCCACGACCACCGCGGTGACCTTGAAGTCCGCCGCCCGCATCACCCTTCCCACGGCTCGTACGGCGTGCAGGTCCGGGGTGAGTTCCAGGTCGTCCAGGGCCGCCAGCAGCCGTTCCAGGTCCGGGACCTGGTCGGAGAGCGAGGGCTCGGCCAGCTCGACGTAGCGCTTCTGCACGGCGGGACGCAGGATGACCTGCCGGCCCACCCCCACGGTCGCCGCCTTCGGCCGGGTGGAGAGCGCGGGCACCTCCACCTCCAGGTCGGAGACGGCCGGGGCCAGGCAGGCCAGCCGCCACCCGTCGCGCAGCTGCTCGGGGGTGAACGCGCGGGGGTCCAGGCGGGAGACCGGGACCGCGCCCGCGGGACCGCCCGTGCCGGTCACCCTGACCTTGCACTTGCGGCAGGTGCCGTGCCCGCCGCAGGTCGAGTCGACGGCCACGCCGTTCCAGCTCGCCGCCTCGAACACGCTCACCCCGGGCGGCACGCTCACCTCCTTGGGCGGCCTGCCCTCGGCCAGCAGGCGCAGCCGTACCCGCCCGGCGCCGGGACCCTCTCCGGTCACGTCCGCCTGGCCCGGTAGGCGGCGATCCAGGCAGCGCCCCACGGGTCGTTGCCGAGCAGCAGGTCGGCGGCGCGGGCGGCGGTGACGCACTCGGGGGCGAGGGCGTTCATGATGGCGCTGGTCAGCCCGGCGGCGGCGGCCATCGGCAGGAAGGCGGCGCTCAGCGCGTGCCGGTCGGGCAGGCCGAAGGAGACGTTGGAGGCGCCCAGGCACATGTTGAGCCCGTAGGCTTCGCGGATCGCCCGGATGGTCTCCAGGGTCGTGTTCACCGCGTCGGTGTCGGCGCCGACGGTCATCGCGAGCGGGTCGATGACGATGTCCTCGACCGGGATGCCGTACTCCTCGACGGCCACCCGGACGATCTTCCCGGTGATCTCCAGCCGCTGCTCGGCGGTCTCCGGGATGCCGGTCTCGTCGTTGGCCAGCGCGACCACCGCCGCGCCGTGCCGCTTGACCAGCGGCAGGATCTCGGCGAGCCGGTCGTCCTCGCCGGTCACGGAGTTGACCAGGGCCTTGCCCTGGTAGACCGCCAGCCCCGCGGACAGGGCCTCGACCACCGAGGAGTCGATGCACAGCGGCAGGTCGGTGTGCTCCTGGACGAGCTTGATCACGGCCGCGAGCAGCTCGGCCTCGTCGGTGAGCGGCACGCCCGCGTTCACGTCGAGCACGTGCGCCCCGGCCGCGACCTGCCGCTCCACGTCGACGACCACCTGGGACAGGTCGCCCGCGCGCAGCGCCTCGGCGAACTTCGCGCGTCCGGTCGGGTTGATGCGCTCCCCGATGACGCAGAACGGCCGGTCGTGGCCGATGACCACTTCCCTGGTGCGGGATCTCAGGACGGTGTGCACGGCGTGCCTCCTAGGCGGGGACGGCGGGAGGGCGGCGGGAGATGCGCAGGTCGGACAGGAGGCGGGGGACGGCGTCGCCGCCGCGGAAGTCGACCAGGTGCAGGCCGCGCACCCCGGGCAGGCCGAGCGCGTGCCTGGCCTGTTCGAGGGCGAGGTCGTAGGCGGCGGCGGAGGGGTCGGCGGCCCGCTCCACCCGGTCGATCGTCTCCGCGGGGACCGAGACGCCGGGCAGCTTCCCGTCCATGAACCGCAGCCCGCGGACCCCCTCGACCAGGCAGATCGTCGGCAGGAACGCCGCACGGGCGGTCAGCCCGGCCCGCGCCACGCCCGCCATGAACGCCGCCAGCCGGTCCTGGTGGTAGCAGATCTGCAACTGCAGGAACCGGGCCCCGGCCTGGACCTTCTGCACCGCGCGCTCCACCGGGCGGGAGTGCGGCAGGAAGCCCGGGCTCTCCACGGCGCCGACCAGCAGCTCCGGAGCCGGATCGAGCCTGCGGCCGGACAGGTAGCGGCCCTCGGCGAGCGAGGCGGCGGCCCTGACCAGCCGCGGCCCGTCGAGGTCGAACACGGGGCGGGCCTCGGGCTCGTCTCCGGCCGTGACGTCGTCGCCCGTCATGCAGCAGACGGCCCGGACGCCGTGCAGCGCGGCGCCCACGATGTCGGCCTGCAGGGCCAGCCGGTTCTTGTCCCGGCAGACCACCTGCATGATCGGGTCCAGGCCGAGCCGCCGGACGGCCACCGCGACCGCGACGTTGCTGGCGTGCGCGTGGGCGGCGGTGTTGTCGGTGACGTTGACCGCGTCGGCCCAGCCGCGCAGCCGGTCCGCGTGCCGTACCAGCGCGGACATGTCGGCGTCCACCACGGGGAACTCGGCCGTGACGACCGGGGTGCCCGAGGCCAGCAGTCCGGCGAGCCCGGACATCACAGGCCCGCCCGGCTCACGAGGAGGTCCCGGCCATGGCACGGCGCTCGGCCAGGAGCTCCTTGGCGCGGCGGACGGCGGTGGAGGCGTCGGCGGCGTAGCCGTCCGCGCCGACCGCGTCGGCGTACTCCTGCGTGACCGGGGCCCCGCCGACCATGACGATCACCTGGTCGCGCAGCCCCGCCTTCTCCAGCGCGTTGATGTTCGCCTTGAACATCGGCATCGTCGTGGTGAGGAAGGCCGAGAAGCCGACGATGTCGGGCCGGTGCTCGCGGATCGCCGCGACGAACTTCTCCGGCGCCACCTGCACGCCCAGGTCGATCACCTGGAACCCGGCGCCCTCCAGCATGATGTTCACCAGGTTCTTGCCGATGTCGTGCACGTCGCCCTTGACCGTGCCCATCAGGAACGTGCCCAGCGACGTCGCGCCGGTCTGGGCCAGCAGCGGGCGCAGCACCTCCATCGCGCCGGCCATCGCCCGCCCGGCGATCAGCATCTCCGGCACGAAGAAGTCACCGCGCTCGAACCGGGCGCCCACCTCCTCCAGGGAGGGGATCAGCGCGTCGAACAGCATCGTCTCGGGCGCCATGCCCGAGGCCAGGCCCCGGCCGGTCAGGTCGAGGACGGCCGGGGCGTCTCCCACGAGCGTCCGGTCGTAGAGGCCCTGCAGGATCTCTTGCTCGGTCAACGGGGGGCTCCTAACACTTGGGAGAGGGTGGCGGCCTCGGCGGTCAGAAGCCCGCCGATCTCGGTGACGCGCTCCGGGACGAGGCGGACCGACGGCCCGGAGACCGACAGGGCCGCGATGACGGCGCCGTCCCCGCCCCGAACGGCGGCCGCGACGGCGATCAGGCCGGGTTCCAGCTCCTCGCGGGCCACGCCGTAACCGCGCCGCCGGATCTCCGTGAGCTCCCGGTCGAGGTCCCGGCGGTCGGTGACGGTCCGGGGGGTGCGGCGCTCCAGCGGCCCGCGGGGCAGCTCGGCCGCGCCGTGGGCGAGGAAGACCTTGCCCAGGGCCGAGCAGTGCAGCGGCACGCGCAGTCCGACCCAGTTCATCGCACCGAGCAGGTAGCTGCTGTCGACCTGGGCGATCTGCTCGACCGCGCCGCCGCTGAGTACGGCCAGGTTGACGGTCTCACCGGTCTTCTCCCCGATCCGCTCCAGGTACGGCTGGGCGGTGGCGACCAGGTCGGCGCTGCCGGACCGGCTGGCGTAGCGGGCGAGCACCGGCCCCGGCCGGAACGCGCCGTTGTGGTCGCGCCGGAGAAGGCCGTGCCGCTCCAGGGCCGACAGCAGGCGGGAGGTGGTGCTCTTAGGCAGCCCGGACTCGGTGAGCAGCGTGGTGAACGGCTGCGGCTCGCCCGCCTCCACGACGCGGACGAGCAGTTGCGCCGCCCGGTCGACGGCCTGGGTCCCGGATGAGGTCTTCATGGCACTCTCCTGCTCGTTGCGGCGCCTCGCGTCGTGGTCCGGCGCCGGCGATCGGCCCCGCCCTCGTCACGCCCGGTTCAACGGCGCCCCCTTCGCGGAGTTCCATATTATGGAACCTTGGTTCCACTTCTTGAGCGTAAAATCGCCTCAGATCCGGGTCAAGAGGGTCAGAAGGAGTGGCTGTGTTCCTGAACCAGATGCCCCGCTACGAGATCCTGTCCGCCGACGCGATGGCCACCCTCGACCGCGGCTGGCGCCGCATCGTCTCCGAGATCGGAGTCGAGTTCATGTCCCCCCGGGCGCTGGAGCTGCTGCGCAGGGCCGGGATGAAGGTCGAGGACAACAACGTCTTCTTCGACCCGGAGTTCATTCTCGAACAGGTCGCGAAGGCACCGCGGGAGTTCGACGTCCAGGCCCGCAACCCCGCCAACAGCGTGCACATCGGCGGCGACCACATGGCCTTCGGCGCGGTGTACGGCTCGCCGTTCGTGCGCGAGGGCGGGGTCCGCCGGGAGGCGACGCTCGGCGACTTCCACCGCTTCTGCAAGCTCTCGCAGGTCTTCGGCGAGATGGACTCCGCCGGGGGCGTGGTCTGCGAGCCCGGCGACGCGCCGCTCGACTCGCGCCATCTCGACATGGTCTACGCGCTCCAGACGCTGACCGACAAGATCTACATGGGCAACGTGGTCTCCGGCCCGAACGCCGCCGACACCATCGCGATGACCCGCATCCTGCTCGGCGACATCGAGACGACTCCGGCCACCATCTCCCTGATCAACTGCAACTCGCCGCTGCGCTGGGACGACCGCATGCTGGACGCCCAGTTCGAGTACTCCGCGGCGAACCAGCCGGTCGTCCTCACCCCGTTCCTGCTGATGGGCGCCATGTCGCCGGTCTCGGTGCCGGCCACGCTGGTCCAGCAGATCGCCGAGGCGCTCACCGGGATCGCCCTGTCCCAGCTCATCCGCCCCGGCTGCCCGGTGATCTTCGGCTCGTTCCTGTCGAACATCGACATGCAGTCCGGCTCGCCCTGCTTCGGCACCCCCGAGTCGGCCGCCGGGCTGCTGTGCACCGGTCAGATCGCCCGCCACTTCGGCCTGCCCTGGCGCTCGGGCGGGGCCCTGACCTCCTCGCAGACCGCCGATGCCCAGGCCGGCTACGAGGCGCTGATGACGATGCTGCCCACCTTCCTGGCGGGCGCCAACTGGGTCATGCACGCCGCGGGCTGGCTGGAGGGCGGTCTGGTCAGCGGCTTCGAGAAGTTCATCGTGGACGTCGAGATCCTGCGCATGCTCCAGCACGAGTTCACCCCGATGGAGATCACCGAGGAGTCCCTGGCGTTCGACGCCCACGCCGAGGTCGGTCACGGCGGCCACTTCCTGGGCGCGGCGCACACCATGGAGCGCTTCCGGACCTGCTTCTACCGGCCGCTGCTGTCGTCGTCGGACAACTACGAGCGCTGGGTACGGCGTGGCGCCCACGATGCCGCGGCGCGGGCCGGGGAGATCTACCGGGCGAAGCTGGAGGAGTACGAGCAGCCCCCGCTCGACGACGCGGTCCGCGAGGAGCTCCAGGACTACGTCACCCGCCGCCGTCGCGAGCTCGGCGACTAGGGCCTCGTCGCGAGCTCGGCGACTGGGGCCCGTTCGGCGTTCGGATCTCCAGGCGGGCCGGAGACTCCGGATCGGCGAGACGGTGCCTCGCAGGCGGAGCTCCGGTCCGACGGCTCTGCGGGGTCCCGCCGAAGCGAAGGACCGGTCCCCGCCGCTCCCCGATCCGGGTGACGCGGAGCCCGGATCGCGCTCGGTGCACGGGGGCCGCCGCGGCAGACGGGGCGGCCGGTCAGGCGGCGTGCCGCCACGGGGTGACCCGGAGCAGGTCGTCGACCTCCCTCGGGGAGATGGGCGGGGAGAACAGGTAGCCCTGCGCCAGCGGGCAGCCCATCTGCTGCAGCACGCCCGCCTGCTCGCGCGACTCGACGCCCTCGACGACGGTGGCCAGGTCCAGGCTTGCCGCCAGCTCCACGATCGCCTTGGTGAAGGCGCGGGCCTGGCGGTGGTCGGTGTTGGTGAGCGGGGCGGTGAACGAGCGGTCGATCTTGAGGATGTCGACCGGCAGGGTGCGCAGGTACGACAGCGACGAGTAACCGGTGCCGAAGTCGTCCAGGGCGATGCGCACGCCGTGGGTGCGCAGGTCGGCCAGGACCTCCACGATGCGCTGGGTCTCGGCCGGGCTGGTGGCCAGCAGCATGCTCTCGGTCACCTCCAGGGTCAGCGCGTTGCGCGGCAGCTGCGAGCGGACCAGGACCTCCAGGACCGTGTCCCGGAAGGTGCGCTCGCGCAGCTGGCGGCCCGAGACGTTGACGGTCACGGCGATGCCGTAGCGCTCGTGCCAGCGGCGCGCGTCGGCGCAGGCCCGCTCCAGTGCCCACCGGCCGATCTCGACGATCAATCCGGTGTCCTCGGCGACGGGGACGAACACGTCCGGCGGGACGGGGCGGCCCCCGGCCGGGGTCCAGCGCAGCAGCGCCTCGACCGCGTAGATGGCGCCCGAGGCCAGGTCGACGACGGGCTGGTAGGCCAGACTGAACTCGTTCCGGGCCAGGGCCTGGCGCAGATCGGCGGCGATCTCGGCGTGGTGCAGGCGCTCGGCGCGCAGGGTGTAGTCGAAGACCGCGATCTGGTTCTTGCCGGCGGCCTTGGCCGCGTACAGGGCCAGGTCCGCATCGCGCAGCGCGTCACTGGCGGTGGTCAGGGAGGCCTCGGCCAGGACGCCGATGCTGGTGGTCACATACAGCTCGCGGCCGTCGAGGGTGTAGGGAACCCGTATCGCGGCCAGCACCCGCTCGGCTGCGGCCGTGGCGGTGCCCGGGCCGGCGCCGGGCAGCAGGATGGCGAACTCGTCGCCGCCGAGCCGGGCAAGCACCTGCCCGTCGGCGGTCAGGTCGCGCAGGCGGCGGGCCACGACGGTCAGCAGCTCGTCGCCGACGGGGTGGCCGTAGGTGTCGTTGACGTCCTTGAATCCGTCCAGGTCCAGCAGCAGCAGCGCAGGTGCGGGAGTGTCGGGGTGCGCGGCGTGGTCGGCGATGGCGCCCTGCAGGGCCTCGCCCAGCAGGATGCGGTTGCCCAGCCCGGTCAACGGGTCGTGGGAGGCGCGGTGGGACAGGCTGCGCTGGAGGACGTCCTGCTGGTGCAGGGCGTCGCGCAGGTCGGCGGCCTGGGTCTCGGCGATCCCGGCCACCACGCTCAGCCGCAGCACCAGCAGGACGGCCAGGAGCAGGGTCAGCACCGCCACCACCAGGTCACTGTGCGAGGAGACGTCGCTCTGCCGCCACCCGCCCAGGATGGAGACCGCCGGGCTGAGCAGCGCCAACGCCAGGAAGATCAAGACGCGGTTCCGGCCGGAGACGGCCGCGGGCCGGGTCCGGCCGGCGCCGACCATGCTGGGGTGCAGCGCCACGGCCCCGGTCAGCACCGACCAGCCCAGCCAGCCGATCGTGGTGAGGGGGCCGGCCGGGCGGCCGGCGACCTGGTCGAGCAGGTAAGCGCCGTCGGCGACGAACAGGGCGAGGTAGGAGACGCTCAGCAGGCGCAGCCACGGGGCGCGGCCGCTGTCGAGGATCATGCGGGTGATGACGCCGAAGGCGAACAGGTCGATGACCGGCGGGGCCAGCGCGAAGACGAACGCGGTGCTCAGGCGGCCGCTGTGGTCGATCGCCGGGGCGATGAGGAAGGTCCACAGCGGCATGGCCACCCCGACGCTGATGATGCCGCCGTCCAGCAGGCCCGCCAAGCGGGAGCCGTTGGTCTGCACGCTCAACGAGATCAACGCGGTCAGCGACAGGCCGTAGGCGGTAAGGGTGCCGACCCGGTACAGCTCCAACAGCTCGGAATTGCCCAGCCACACGCCGCCGACGCCCCAGCCCAGCGTGGTGGCCGCCCAGGCCACCACGACGGCGAGGCGCATCAGCCGCCACGGTCGCGACCGTGCCAGGCCGTGCCGGCGGGTGCCGGCGAAGACGGCCAGCGCCGAGGCGCCCTGCCCCAACCCCCAGCACAGCACCTCCACCCTCGGCAGCCGTTCGGTGACGACCGAGGCGATCGCCGTCAGCACGCTTCCCAGCAGCAGGAAGCCCAGCCAGGCACGGGGATGAATGGCCTGGCGGCGGGCCACCTCAGGTGAAGACGGGTTCATCAGGTTTCTCCTAGCCGTACGTCCCGGCAGCCGATCGGCCCCTAGGGGGTGGCCTTCGGTCGGCAGGTGGCGGCCGCCGCCGCCAGACAAGAGGGAGCACACATGAGACCGTCCGTTTCTTCCATGGACTCCGGTCCCCTCCAATCGGACGACGACCCGGGCAGATGAGGAAACCCGTCGAACCGGTGACCCGGCGGATTCCGGACAGCGGGCCTCGGGCGTCCGGTACGCCGCTCGGCCGGGCCGTTCCCCGGGAGGGCTGATCGGCAGGGTCCGCCTGTCCGCCGACCGGGGACCGGGCCGCAGAGCGGGCGTGACGGAACCGGGAGCAGCCTGGAGCCGCCCCGAAGCCGCCGGGCGGCTAAGATCCGCCTTCGGTAAAGCGGACGTAAAGGGAGTGGCGATGAGCGCACAGAAGGCCGGCGGCAGGCGGTTGCTGAGATGGTTCCTGCTGGCCCTCGGCGCGGTGGTGGTGCTGGGCTTCCTGCTCAGCGGATGCACCCGGGTGAGCACACAGCCCGACGAGGTCGTCCTGCACTACGCGGGCGGGACCTTCGAGGCCATCAAGTTCGAGAAGTGCATCAACCCCTCCAGCGGAGCCACGCTGCTCGGGCCCGGCGACACCGGATACTCCTACCCGTTCGGCCAGCGGACCTTCGACTTCTCCGGAGCCGACGGCGCCGAGTCCAAACCGCTCAGCGTCGTCAGCAAGGACAACGTCGAGATGCTGGTCTCGGGGGTGGCGACCTTCACGCTGAACACCGACTGCAAGACGCTCCAGCAGTTCCACGAGAAGATCGGGCTGAAGTTCCGCTCCTACTTCGACGACGGTGAATCCGAGGGGTGGAGGCGGATGCTCGGCACCTACATGCGGATCCCGCTGGACCGGGCCCTGGACGCGGCCTCCCAGGAGTTCGAGTGGCGCGGGCTGTTCAACGACCCGAAGGTGAAGCAGGCCTGGGAGGCGAGGGTCGGCACGCTGGCGCGGGAGTTCATCAAGGAGACGGCCGGGGCCGACTACTTCTGCAGTCAGAACTACGCCGGCAGCGGTGACTGCGGCGACATCTCGCTCACGATCCAGAAGCCGGAACCGCCCGACGCCCTGGTCGACGCCCTGGCCGCAGAGCAGGCCGCGAAGGCCGAGAACGTCGCGCAGGCCCAGCGCAACGCCAAGGTCCGCACCGAGATCGAGTCCATCAAGGACCTGGTGAGGGTTCTCGGCCCGGACGGTGCCGTGCTCTGGCAGGCCATCCAGAAGGGCCAGGTCACGGTGGTGCCGGTTCCCCAGGGCAGCGACCTCAACATCACCCCGCCGAACCGGCAGTGACCTTCACCGGTCCGCTCCCGGGGAGCCGCCGATCCGCTCCGTCCCCGTGGTCACCGGCTTGATCACCCTCTGCCGGAAGCGGGGCTGAGACCACCGCCGAGTTCGGAGCCGAAGTCCCGGGCGATCTTCCGCATGCCCGCGGCGAGCTCCTCCCGGTCGAGGGCGTCGATGCGCTCGGCCGGGCCGGAGACCGACATGGCGGCGACCGTCCGCGCGCCGTCGTGCACCCCGACGGCCAGGCAGTGCACGCCGAGCTCCTCCTCGCCCAGGTCCAGTGCGTACCCCCGGTCCCGCACCCGTCCCAGCTCGGCGAGCATGCCGGGCAGGTCGGTGATCGTGTTGGCGGTCCGCCGGGGCATCCCCGTCCGTTCGACGAGCGAGGCCACCTCGGCGTCCGGCCGGTCGGCCAGCAGGACCTTGCCGACGGCCGTGCTGTGCGGCAGCACCCTCCTGCCGACCTCGGCGAACATGCGCAGCCGCCGGGGCGATGGGATCTGCGCGACGTAGACGATGAAGTCGCCCTCCAGCACCGCCATGTTCGCCGTCTCGCCGGACAGCTCCACCATCCGCTTCAGGTACGGCTGCGCCCACACGCCGACCATGCGCTCGGCCACCCCGCCGAGCCGCACCAGCGCCCCGCCCAGCGCGTAGCGCCGGTCGGACTCCTGGCGCACGTACCCCCGGTCGAGCAGCGTGCGCAGCAGTCGGTGGATCGTCCCGTACGGCAGGCCGGTCGCGCCGGCCAGCTCCGAGATCCCGGCTTCGCCGCCGTGACCGGCCAGCGCCTCCAGCAGGTCGAGGGCCCGGTCGACGGACTGCACCGTGCCCATGGCGCTCGCTCTGCTCGCGCGGTCCGGGCGCCCGGGTACCGGTGGCCGCGCTCTTCGCTCGTCCGCTCGTTCCTCGCTCCCTCGCTCATCGGTTGGCTCACCGGGGCGCCCTTCCGTGCCCATGGCGCTCGCTCTGCTCGCGCGGTCCGGGGGGCCTGCCGCGTTCGCGGCCGTCGCTCCGTTCACGTGCTTCTCCGGGGGAGTGGTGCTCATGCGACCTTCTCCAGGCCGCGCAGGGAGGCGTCGAGGACCTGGGCGGTGTGCGCCACGGGGATGGGGGCCGCGCCGGACCGGCGGATCGCCGAGGTGATCTGCATGGTGCATCCGGGGTTGGCCGAGACCAGCAGGTCGGCGCGGGTGGCGAGGACCCGCCCGGCCTTGCGGTCGCCCAGCTCTCGGGCGGCCTCGGGCTGGAACAGGTTGTACGTCCCGGCGGAGCCGCAGCAGATCGACGATTCGGCGATCTCCCTCAGCTCCAGGCCGGGAATGGCGGCCAGCAGCTCACGCGGCTGGGAGCGCACCCCCTGGGCGTGCGCCAGGTGGCAGGCGTCGTGGTAGGCGACCGCGAGCGGGAGCGGGTGGCGCCTGGCCGCCGGCCCGAGCTCGGCGAGGTACTCCGCCAGGTCCACGGCCCGGATCGCCCGGGCCCGACCGGCCCACTCTCCGTCGCCGATCCCCTCGAAGATCTCCGCGTACTCCTTCATGGTCGAACCGCATCCGGCCGCATTGACCACGATCGTGTCCACGCCGGCACGCTCGAAGACCGCGACCGTCCGCCGGGCGAACCGCACGGCCTGCTCGGGGCGGCCGGAGTGCAGCGGCAGCGCTCCGCAGCAGCCCTGCGCGGGCGGGATCACCACCTCGCAGCCCTCCATCGCGAGCACCCGGGCGGTGGCCGCGTTGACCTGCGGGAAGAATTCGCCCTGCACGCACCCGGTGAGCATGCCGACCGTGGCCCTGCGCCGGCCGACCGCCTCGACGCGGCGCGGCAGCCGTACCCGGGAGGGCCGCTCGGGCGCGAGATCGGCCATCGCCGCCAGGGACGGGTTGACCCGTTCGAGCCCGGGCGCGATCCTGCGCCGCAGCCCCGCGCTGAGCCGCAGCGGCAGGCGCATCGCGCGCAGCCGCCGCGGGTAGGGGAAGAGCTGGAAGACCAGCTCGCGCAGGGCCCGGTCGGAGGGTTCCCGGACGTGTTCGCGCTCCACCTCGGCACGCGTCTGCTCGATCAGCTTGTCGTAGCGCACCCCGGAGGGGCAGGCCGTCACGCACGCCATACAGCCCAGGCAGGCGTCGAAGTGCCCGGCCATCTCGTCCGTCAGGGGAGTGCCCTCGACGTGCTGCTTCATCAGGTGGATCCGGCCGCGCGGGGAGTCCATCTCCTCGCCCCACAGAACGTAGGTCGGGCAGGTGGGCAGGCAGAACCCGCAGTGCACGCAGTCGTCGATCAGCTCGGGGTCCACCTCAGATGCCTCCCGCCAGTCTGCCGGGGGACATCCTCCGGCCGGGGTCGAACCGTTCCTTGACCCGCCGCATCAGCGGCAGCGCTCCCACCGGACCCCAGCGGTCGGCGAGCCGGGCGAGCTCCGGGGGCGCGGCGAGCACGGTGAGCCTGCCGCCGAACGGGGCGACGTCGCCGCGCAGGCCCGAGACGAACGCCGCGAACTCCGGTCCGCCGATGTCCACGGCCGGCGCGATCTGCAGGACCGCCGAGGCCAGCGCGCCCCGCACCCGGGCGGGCAGCCCGCGCGCGGCGACCGCCGACAGCGCGCCGTCCACGCCCGAGGGCGGGACCCTCAGCTCCAGCAGCACCTCGCCGGGGGGCGCCCCCCACCATCCGGGAGCCTTCCCGCCGCCGTCGCCTCCCAGCACGGCCCGTACGGCGTGTGCCCGGTCCTCCACCGCCGCGCCTTCGACCAGCGCGGAGACCGTGAACCTCGGGGAGGGCGCGAGCCAGTCCAGCTCGACCGCGCTCGGCTCGGCCTGCGAGGCCGCGAGTGCGGCGGCGACCGCTCCCGGGTCCGCCGGAAGGTCCGCGGTGATCCAGCGGCGGGCCGGGGAGACCGGGTGCAGGCGGAACACGGCCTCGGTGATGATCCCGAGCGTGCCGTAGGAGCCGGTGAACAGCTTGCCGAGGTCGTAGCCGGCGACGTTCTTGACGACCTTCCCCCCGGAGCGGGCGATCGTGCCGTCGGCGAGCACGACCGTGATGCCGATCAGCAGGTCGCGGGCGGTGCCGTAGCGGAGCCTGCGGGGGCCTGCGGCGGCGGTGGCGAGGGTGCCGCCGACGGTGGAACCGGGCACCGGGACGTCGAGGGCGAGCTCCTGGCCCTCGGCGGCGAGGGCTTCGGCCAGGGCGTCCATGGTCACACCCGCCTGCGCCCGCACCACCAGGTCGCCGGAGGCGTGCTCCGGGATCGCGTTCAGGCAGCAGGTGTCGACCAGCAGGTCGCAGCGGTCGGGCGGGGCGCCCCAGTGCAGCCTGGTGCCGCCGCCGGCCGGGACCACGGCGAGATCGTGGGAGGCCGAGACGCGCATCAGCGCCGCGACCTCCTCGGTGCTCTCCGGCAGCGCCACCCAGCTCGGCATCACTCCGGCCACGGCGTCGTCCGGATCCGCCTCGCGGACCGTCACGCCGGTCCCGCGCAGCGCCTCGCCGGCGGCCCGGTGCGCGCCGGTTCCGTACGGTGCGTCCCGCGGACCGGTGTTCTGCGGCGTGCTCATCAGAACTGCTCCGCCCGCCCGGACTCCACCAGCGGGTGCACGCCCTTGCGCACGCCCGGGACCTCGCCGCAGAGACGGGGGGTGGGGAAGATCTTGCCCGGGTTGGACAGGCCGCGGGAGTCGAAGGCGCAGCGGACCAGTTGCATGGTGTCCAGATCGTCGTCGGTGAACATTTTCGGCATGTATCGGGACTTGTCTACACCAACACCATGTTCTCCGGTGATGGAGCCGCCGTGCTCGATGCACAGGTCGAGGATCCGGCCGGAGACCAGCTCGGCACGCTCGCCCGCGCCCGGCTCGGCGTCGTCGAACAGAACCAGCGGGTGGAGGTTCCCGTCCCCGGCGTGGAAGACGTTGGCCACCCGGATCCCGTGCTCGGCGGAGAGCCGGTCGATGCTCGCCAGCACCTCCGGCAGCGCGGTCCGGGGGACCACGCCGTCCTGCACGATGTAGGCGGGGCTGATCCGGCCGACCGCCGCGAACGCCGACTTGCGCCCCTTCCAGATCGCGGCCCGCTCCTCGGGCCCGGCGGCGGTCCGCAGCTCGAACGCGCCGCTGTCCAGGCAGACCCGCTCCACCTCGGCGAACTGGTGCGCCACCTCCGCGGCCGGGCCGTCCAGCTCCACGATGAGCACCGCCCCCGCGCCGCGCGGGTAGGCGCAGGCGACCGCGGCCTCGGCCGCCTCGATCGCCAGGGCGTCCATCATCTCGATCGCGGCTGGGACGACGCCGCCGCCGATGATCGCCGAGACGGCCTGCCCGCCCTGCTCGATGTCCTTGAACGCCGCCAGCAGCGTCGTCACGGCCTGGGGCGCCCGCGAGAGCCGTACGGTGACCTTGGTGGTGATGCCGAGCGTGCCCTCCGAGCCGACGAACGCGCCCAGCAGGTCGTAGCCGGGATCGTCGGCGTCGAGCGTGACGATCTCTCCGTCGGGGGTGACGATCTCCAGGGCGAGCACGTGGTTGACCGTGAAGCCGTACTTCAGGCAGTGCGCGCCGCCGGAGTTCTCCGCGACGTTCCCGCCGATCGTGCAGACCTGCTGGCTGGACGGGTCGGGTGCGTAGTAGTAGCCGTGCTCGCGGACCGCCTCGGTGATCGCCAGGTTGGTCACCCCCGGCTCCACCACGGCCCGCCGGTTCGCCAGGTCGACCGCCAGGATCCGCCGCATCTTCGAGGTCACCACCAGCACCCCGTCGGTGCGCGGCAGCGCGCCGCCCGACAGCCCGGTCCCCGCGCCGCGCGCCACGAACGGCACGCCGTACTCGCCGCATAGCCTCACGACGGCGGCGATCTGCTCGGCGCTCTCCGGCAGCACGACGACGCCGGGCACCGCCCGGTGGTGGGTCAGGCCGTCGCACTCGTAGGTGCGCAGCCGTACCGGATCAGTGATCACCGCCCCCGGCGGCAGCGCCTCCTCCAGCCGCCGGGCCAGCTCATCGAGCGTCTCCGTCACCGCTGCACCTCCTTCGCCCGCCCCTCAGCTTGGGGGACGGAGCGGAACCCGTCCAACAGGCCGTCGGGCGGGTGCCGGAACACGGCGGAGCCGGACGGCGGCCTGCCCGGCCGCGAAGTCCCGGGGATCGTCCTGGCGGCAGGACGATCCCCGGGACTTCCGCGTCACGGCATGCGGGCATAGGCGGGCAGGGTGAGGAACTCGGCGAAGTCGTCGTCCAGGGCGACCTCCTTGAACAGGGAGGTGGCCTGGGAGTAGAGGGCCTCGTCGTAGCCGGGCTCGGCCTTGATCTTGGCGAGCTCCTCGTCGATGATCTGCTCGACGAGCTCCTTGGTGACCGCCGCCCCGGTGTCGGCCAGCTCGATGCCGTTGTGGATCCACTGCCAGATCTGGGAGCGGGAGATCTCGGCGGTGGCGGCGTCCTCCATCAGATTGTGGATCGCCACCGCGCCCAGCCCGCCCATCCAGGCGGCGAGGTAGCGCAGCGCCACGTCCACGTTGTTGCGCAGGCCGGCCTCGGTGATGTCGCCGGGGGTCTCGGAGACCGCGAGCAGGTCGGCGGCCGAGACCGAGACGTCCTCGCGGAGCCGGTCGAGCTGGTTGGGCTTGCCGCCGAGCACGCCGTCGAAGACCTCGCGGCAGATCGGGACCAGGTCGGGGTGGGCCACCCACGAGCCGTCGAAGCCGTCGCCGGACTCGCGGGTCTTGTCCGCACGGACCTTCTCCAGCGCGATCTTGTTGACCTCGGGGTCGCGGCGGGAGGGGATGAAGGCGGCCATGCCGCCGATGGCGTGGGCGCCGCGCTTGTGGCAGGTGCGCACCAGCAGCTCGGTGTAGGCGCGCATGAACGGGGCGGTCATGGTCACCGCGTTGCGCTCGGGGAGCAGGAACTCCTTGCCCCGGGTGCGGAACTTCTTGATCACGCTGAACAGGTAGTCCCAGCGGCCCGCGTTGAGGCCGGCGGAGTGCTCGCGCAGCTCGTAGAGGATCTCCTCCATCTCGAACGCGGCCGGGTAGGTCTCGATCAGCACGGTCGCGCGGATCGTGCCCTGCGGGATGCCGAGCAGGTCCTGGGCCCGGACGAAGACGTCGTTCCAGAGGCGGGCCTCCAGGTGCGACTCCATCTTCGGCAGGTAGAAGTAGGGGCCCTTGCCCTTGGCGATCTGCCGGGCGGCGCAGTGGAAGAAGTAGAGGCCGAAGTCGACCAGGGAGCCGGACACCGGGGCTCCGTCGAGGAGCAGGTGCTTCTCCTCCAGGTGCCAGCCGCGCGGGCGGACCACGACGGTGGCCAGCTCCTCGTCGGGCTTGAGCGCGTAGCTCTTGCCGCCGGTTTCGAAGTCGATGGTCCGGTCCAGCGCGTCCCGCAGGTTGAGCTGGCCGCTGATGGTGTTCTCCCAGGTGGGGGAGTTGGCGTCCTCGAAGTCGGCCAGCCAGACCTTGGCCCCGGAGTTGAGGGCGTTGATCGTCATCTTCCGGTCGACCGGGCCGGTGATCTCCACGCGGCGGTCCACCAGGCCGGGCGCGGGCGCGGCGACCTTCCACTCGGACGTGCGCACGTGCTCGGTCTCGGGAAGGAAGCCGAGGACGCCGCCGGCCGACAGCTCCGCCTGCCGCACCTGCCGGGCCTGGAGCAGCTCGAGGCGCCGGGCGCCGAACTCCCGCTGGAGGGTGGCCACGAAGGTCAGCGCCTCCGGCGTGAGGATCTCGTCGAACCGGTCCTGGGGGGTGCCGGTGATCTCAACGCCGTCCATGGGCTTCCTTTCCATGTTTTCCACATGATGGAAAATGTCTTCTGAATTGTGGAATAGACGCTACTGGACGGTCACTTGCCGGTCAAAAGCCGGGGGTCCCTCAGGGCCGCTTCGGGGGCTTCCCGGATGGGGGGCGGCGGGCCGGTGGGCCACAGTGGAGTCACATCCCCCCTCGGAGGGATGCGGTAACGGGTCGTGAGAGGGAAGCGGGAAGCTTCCCGGAAGTCGAGGATTGGGCTCATGAAGAAGAAGATGCTTGCCGCGGGGGCGTTCGTGGGCTCGGTCCTGGTGCTCTCCGGGTGTCAGTTCGACGGCTTCGGCCTGGCCGAGCAGGCCGTCTCCTCCTATGACGTGCCGGAGAAGGTGCTGCGGCTCACCGTGGACTCCGGGTCCGGGGACATCGTGGTGAACGAGTCCGACCGGACGGGGATCAAGGTCACCGAGACGATCCACTGGAACAAGGAGAAGCCGAAGACCGAGCACGTCGTGACCGGTGACACCCTGGCGCTGAAGTACACGTGTCCGGGCGGGTTCGGCTCGGTGACCTGCAGCGTCGACTACAAGATCGAGATCCCGAAGGGGGTGGCGGTCAAGGCGGACACCGGCTCAGGCGACATCATCCTGCGCTCGCTCAGCGGGGAGGCGGACGTCGACACCGGCGCCGGTGACGTCGACGCCACCGGTCTGGGCGGCAAGCGGTTCCTCGCCGACACGGGGGCGGGGGACGTCGAGGCGAAGTTCACCACGGCGCCGGACGAGGTCCAGATCGAGACCGGCGCGGGCGACGCCACGGTACGGCTGCCGCGCGAGACCTACCGGGTGACGGCCGAGAGCGGCGCCGGAGACGAGACCGTCGAGGTCACCAACCAGACCTCCGCATCCCGCACCGTCCGGGTCGAGACCGGCGCCGGAGACGCGAAGGTCCTGCCCTCCTGAGGTCCGCCCGCCGCGCAGGACCGGCGGCCCTCCACCGCGGAGGGCCGCCGGTCCTGCGCCGTCACGAGCCCCGTCGAGGCCGCGCTTCCGCCGTGACCCGCCGGTCACGGCTCAGGCGTCGAGCACCGGATAGTTGCTGCGCAGCACGCCCAGCGGGTCCCTGCGGCGCTTGACGTCCCGCAGCCGGGCCAGCACGTCGCCGGGGAAGGCGTTGGCGGCCTTCTCTCCGGCGCCGAGGTTGGTGAAGGGCTTGCGCCCGCTGGTGTACGGCACCAGCGCCGAGGAGACCGCTCGCTGCCGTTCCCCGATCGCCGCTCCGCTCTCGGGAGTGAACGGCACGCCCAGCAGGCCGAGCAGGTACTCCTCCTCGAAGTGCCCGCAGGCGCCGCCTCCGGCGGCGGGCCGGGCCAGCGCCCCGCCCAGGTGGCGCAACTGCGCCACGGCCAGCGGGGCCACCGTGCCGGAACCCGCGACCTCGTCCAGGACCGCCGCGGCCACCGTCTCGTCGAACCGGGTCAGCAGCTCGCCCCGGAACATGCCGGGTCCCGGGTCGGTCGGCTCGGCGCAGATGCCGCCCAGCCCGGCCACGGGCAGCGGTCCCCGCGTGTCGGCGACCCGGCCGCCGATCTTCTCGAACCGGTGCAGCAGCGCCCGCCCCTCCTCGGGGTCTCCGAGGTAGGTGACGTCCGCGACCACCGCCGACAGCCCGCGCAGCGGCTCCGGCACGTGGGGCAGGGGCGGGAACCGGATGAGCGAGAACCACACCGTCAGCTCCTCCGGAGCCTCGGCGGTGGTCTCGCGGAACGCGGCCATGACCTCGTCGGCGCGGTCGGCGGGCCACACGGTCCGCCCGCCGTACAGATGGGGCGCCGGATACAGGGCGAACTCCATTCCGGTGACCACCGCGAAGTCCCCGCCGCCGCCGCGCAGCGCCCAGAACAGCTCGGGGTCGGAGTCCGCGTCCACCCGGGCCCGCGCTCCGTCGGCGGTCACCACGTCGAGGGAGCGCACGCTGTCGGCCGCGAAGCCGTACTTCCTGCCGAACCAGCTCACCCCGCCGCCGAGGGTGTAACCGACCACGCTCGGCGCGGGCGAACTGCCCGCGAGGCCGAGGAGCCCGTGACCGCTCGCCTCGGTGAGCACCTCTCCCCAGGAGACACCCGCGCCCACCCGGGCCAGCCGCTCGTCCGGCCGTACCCGGAGCCCGCGCAGCCGGCCGGTCCGCAGCAGGATCGTGCCCTCGGTGTCCCCGCTCGCGCCGTGGCCGCTGGGCTGGGTGCTGACCCCCAGCCCGGAGAGCCCGGCGTAGCCGACCACGGCGGCCACGTCGTCGGCGTCCTCGGCTTCCACCACGGCCAGCACGCGCTGCTCGACGGCCAGGTTCCACGGCGTCCGGGCCGTCTCGAACCCCTCGTCCCCGGGGACGAGAACCCGCCCGCGTACCGTCCGGCGCAGCTCGCTGCCTATATTCATGCTGTCCCTGCTCACGTTTTCCTCCCCGTGTCTTCGTTGGCACCGATACTGGCCGAGGCCGTTTGCGGAGGGTTTGAGGTTGGTTTGGCCGCGACTTGGGGTGAGATGGAGATCCGGCTGTTCGGCCCGGTGGAGGTCGTGGACGCCGAGGGGCGGGCGGTCGGGCTCGGCACCCGCAAGCAGCGGGCGGTCCTGGCGATGCTGGCCCTCGAACCCGGCCGGGTGGTCTCGCTCGACCGGCTGATCGACGAGCTGTGGGCGGGTGAGGCGCCCTCCGGCGCGACGGGGACCCTCCAGGCGTACATCTCCCACCTCCGCAGGGCGCTGGAGCCCGGTCGGCCGCCCCGTACCCCGTCCCGCGTCCTTCTCACCCGCGAGCCCGGCTACCTGCTCGCGGTCGCCCCGGGACAGGTGGATCTGTTCCGCTTCGGCGCCTGGGTGGAGGAGGGGCGCCGCGCCCTGGTCCGCAAGGAGTACGGCCAGGCGCTGCAGATCCTGGAGCGCGCCGTGACCGCCTGGCGGGGCGACCCGCTGGTGGAGTTCGCCGACCAGGAGTTCGCCGCCCCCACCCTGGCCAGGCTCGCCGAGCTGCGCGTCACGGCCGAGGAGGACAGATTCGAGACGCGGCTCGCCCTGGGCGAGAGCGGGACGTGCGTCGCCGACCTGGAACGGCTCGTCGAGGCGCACCCCTACCGGGAGCGGCTCCGGGGACTGCTCGCGCTGGCGCTCTACCGGTCCGGCAGGCAGGCCGACGCGCTGGCCGCCCTGCGCCGGGCCCGCGAACTGCTCGCCGCGGAACTCGGCCTCGACCCCGGCCCGGAGCTGCGCCGCCTGGAGCAGGCGGTGCTCGGGCAGGATCCCGGCCTGGACGATCCTGCGCCCTCCTTCGCGCAGGCCGGACCGGTCGCCGTGCAGGCCGTTCCCGCACCTGCGGGCCGTACGGCCGCGCCCGTCCCCGCGTGGCCCGGCGCGGACGCGGCGGAGGAGCGGCTCGTCGGCAGGGACCGGCAGTTCGCGCGGATCGGCGCGCTGGTGGCCGAGGTCCGCCGGGGCCGGGGCGGGGTGCTGCTCATCGAGGGGGAGGCGGGCATCGGCAAGACCCGGCTCGCCCAGGCCGCGGCCGCCGAGGCGGCGGCCCGAGGGATGACCGTGCTGTGGGGCAGGTGCGTCGACACCGCCACGGCTCCGCCGTTCTGGCCGTGGGTGCAGGCGCTGCGGGGGGCGGGGCCGGAGGCCGGGGAGACCGTCCGCATGCTCGCTGGCGATTCCGCGAAATGTCCGGATATGCAGTTGTTCGAGCTGTACCAGCGGGTCCTGAGCGCCCTGACCTCGGCCGGACCGCTGCTGGTCGTCCTCGACGACCTCCACTGGGCCGACGCCGCCTCCCTCCGGCTGCTCGCCTTCGCCGCGGGGGAACTGGAGCGGCGCCCCGTGCTCGTCGCGGCCACGCTCCGCCGCGAGCCCGGCGAGCACCCCGAGCAGCTCCGCGACACTCTCGGCGCGCTGGCCAGGGAGCGGCACACCGAGCGGATGGCCGTGGGCCCGTTCACCGGTGACGACGTGGCCTCCTACCTGCGGATGCGGCGGATCGACCCGGGTCTGGCGGCCGCGCTCCACGAGCGCAGCGGCGGCAACCCCTTCTACCTGGGGGAACTGCTCCGCCTGCTGGGGAGCGAGAGCGGTCTCGCCGCGCGGCCGCCCGGGACCTCCTCCACCGGGACCGCCGAGGCGCCCTCCGCCGGGGGAGGGCTGTCCACCGCCGTCCCCTCCGGGGTCCGCGACGTCGTCGGCCGCCGGGTCGCCCGGCTCCCCGATGAGAGCCAGGACCTGCTGCGGGTCGCGGCGGTCGCCGGGCGCGACGTCGCCGTGGACCTGCTCGCCTCGGCCACCGCGGCCCCCGAGGAGCGGGTGATGTCCCTGCTGGAGCCGGCGGTGGCCACCGGCCTGCTGGTCGAGGACGGTGAGGACTACCGCTTCTCCCACGCGCTGGTGCGCGACACCCTCTACGCCGCGCTCGGCCGCGTGGAGGCGGCCCGGCTGCACCTGCGGATCGGGGAGGCGCTGGAGAGCCTCCCCGCCCACGACGAGTCCCGCCGGGCCGCCGATCTCGCCCACCACTTCGGCCGGGCGATCCGGGTCGGCGGCCGGGCCAAGGCGGTGGAGCACGCCTCGAACGCCGCCAGGAAGGCCGCCGCCCAGCTCGCCCACGACGAGGCGGTGGGCCTGTGGGAGCTGGCCATGGCCGCGTTGCCCGCCGGGGACGCCTCCGCCCGGTGCGCGGTGCTGACCGCCCTCGGGCAGGCCCGCCGTACCGTGGGCGACGCCGACGGCGCCCGGCGCGACCTGGAACAGGCCGTGGAGCTCGCCCGCCGGTCGGGGGACCGCGAGGCCCTGATCGCCGCGATCGGCGTCTTCGGCGGGCAGAGCGTCTGGAACTGGAGGCCCTACGGCGTCGTTGACGAGCGCATGGTCGCCGTGCTGGAGGAGCTGCTGGCCGGGCCGCTGCAGGAGCGCCAGCGCGCCGCGCTGCTCGGCACCCTCGGCGTCGAGCTGTTCTACGGCCCGCGCCGGGCCGAGGGCGAGCGCCTCGCGCTGGAGGGCGTCGGGCTCGCCCGCCGGATCGGCGACCCGCTCCTGACCGCCACGACGCTCAACAACTACTACATCGCCGCCTGGACGATCGGCCGGGAGGCCGAGCGGCGCGCCGCCGCCGAGGAGATCCTCGCCCTGCCCGTCCTGCCCCGGGCCACCGAGCTGATCGCCCGCGTGCTGCGGATGGCCCCGCTGCTGCGCGCGGGGGAGTTCGCCGAATGGGACCGCGACCTGGCTCGCTGCGAGCGCCTGCTGGAGGAAACCGGCCGGCCGGAGCTGGAGGCGATGGTCCGCATCGCCGAGACCGCCCGCCGCACCCTCGACGGGGACTGGGCGGCCGCGGAGGCGCTGGCCGCCAGGTTCGGTGCTCTGCTGGACGGCTCCAGCCTGTGGGGCCAGGACTTCCCCCGGCTGGTCGCCCTGTTCACCTGCATGCGCGGGCAGGGCAGGCTCTCCGAGATCCTCGGAGAGCTGGTCACCCGGGCCGGGGATCAGGAGATGGTCCCGCTCCGGCCGGTCGCCGTGCTGGCCGCGCTGGAGTGCGGCGACGAGGGGCTGGCCCGGGAGCTGATCGGGCGCTGGGGCACCGAGATCCGCGACGACTGGGCGGCCGACCTCCTGCTGCCGGTCTGGGGCCTGGTCGCCGCCCGGCTCGGTGTCCCCGACCCGGGGGAGCTGTACGACCGGCTGCTGCCGTACGCCGACGACCTGGTGGTCAGCGGGATGGGGACCTCCGGGTGGGGCGCGCACCATCTGATCCTCGCCGAGCTGGCCCACCGGCTGGGCCGTGCGGACCGCGCGCTCGGCCACGCCCGGCGGGCGGTGGAGATCCACCGGAGGCTGGGCCTGGCCCACTGGGAACGGCGCAGCGCCGGCCTGGTGTCTTCGCTCACGGCGGACGAATAACCGGATGAGGGAACGGGTGCCCGCGTGGCACGATCGTGGGGAAGATACCCGGGGTGTCCAGGCGTTCTTATAGACGATGACGCCTGTGAACCGAACCTATGAACGGAGCAACGACATAGACATCCGTGAGCCGCTGGACTTTGACCAGTTCGACGACCTGCCCGAGCTCGGCGAGCTGGAGCTGGCCGAGCGCCAGGCACTGCGCCGGGTGGTGGGGCTCTCCACGGAGCTCGAGGACGTCACCGAGGTCGAATACCGCCAGCTGAGGCTTGAGCGGGTCGTCCTCGTCGGCGTCTGGACCTCCGGCACGGTGACCGACGCCGAGAACTCCCTGCTGGAGCTCAAGCTCCTGGCGGAGACGGCGGGCTCGCAGGTGCTGGAAGGACTGATCCAGCGCCGGCAGAAGCCCGACACCGCGACCTACATCGGCTCCGGCAAGGCGCAGGAGCTGGCGGACATCGTCTCGGCCACCGGCGCCGACACCGTGGTCTGCGACGGCGAGCTGAGCCCCGGCCAGCTGCGCCAGCTCGAGGAGGTCGTCAAGGTCAAGGTCATCGACCGGACCATGCTGATCCTCGACATCTTCGCCCAGCACGCCAAGAGCCGCGAGGGCAAGGCCCAGGTCGAGCTGGCCCAGCTCAACTACCTGCTGCCGCGCCTGCGAGGCTGGGGTGGCAACCTCTCGCGCCAGGTCGGCGGTCGGGCCGCGGGCGGCGTCGGCATCGGCGGTCGCGGTCCCGGTGAGACCAAGATCGAGCTGGACCGCCGCCGGATCCGCGAGCGGATGGCCAAGCTGCGCCGCCAGATCGCGGACATGACGGTGGCGCGCGAGACCAAGCGCGCGCGGCGCCTGGCACGCGAGGTTCCGGCCGTGGTCATCGCCGGTTACACCAACGCCGGCAAGTCCTCGCTGCTGAACCGGCTGACCGGAGCGGGGGTGCTGGTGGAGGACGCGCTGTTCGCCACTCTGGACCCGACGGTCCGCAAGGCCTACACGCCCGAGGGGCGCCTGTTCACGCTGGCCGACACCGTCGGGTTCGTCCGGCACCTGCCGCACCAGCTCGTCGAGGCGTTCCGCTCCACGCTGGAGGAGGTCGGCGACGCCGACCTGATCCTGCACGTGGTCGACGGCTCGCACCCCGACCCGGAGTCGCAGCTCGCCGCCGTGCGGGAGGTCTTCTCCGACATCGAGGGCGCCCGCGACATCCCGGAGATCGTGGTCATCAACAAGGCCGACGCCGCCGACCCGGTGGTGCTGGCCCAGCTGACCGCGCGGGAGAAGCACACGGTCGTCGTCTCGGCCCGCACCGGCGCCGGGATCGACGGGCTGCGGGCCGTGATCGAGCGCGAGCTGCCGCGCTTCGACCAGGAGGTCAGGATGCTGGTGCCGTACCAGCGCGGTGACCTGATCTCCCGCGCGCACAAGGAGGGCGAGGTCCTCGGCGTCGAGCACACCGGGGACGGCACGATCCTGCACGCCAGGGTCCTGCCCAGCCTGTTCGCCGAGCTGGAGAGGACCGCCAAGCCGGTCGAGACGGTCTGACCGAGGGCCGGGCCGGACGCCCGTTCCCTCCCGTCACGTCCTGAGGGCGGCCGACGTCACGTCGGCCGCCCTCAGCCGTTTCCGGAGCGGCGGAAGGCCACGAGGGCCACATCGTCCTCGCGGGCGCCGAAACGGGCGAGGAGGCGGTCGCAGAAGGGCTCCAGATCCTCCCCGACGGACTCCGCCAGCCCCCGGGCGACCTCCAGGCTCTCGTCCAGCCGCTTGTCGCGGTCCTCGATGAGTCCGTCGGTGAACATCAGCACCGTGCTCCGCTCGGGGAGCGTCAGCCGGTCGACGCGGTAGGACGTCTCGCTCACGCCCAGCAGAAGGTTTCCCAGCTCGTGGTAGCGGGCCCGGCCGCGCGCGTCGATGATGATCGGCGGGATGTGGCCGGCGTTGGCGAGCTCGGCCCGCCCGCTCGCCGGATCGAGGAGGATCAGGCACACGGTGGCGGTCATGCCGGGGTGGTAGCACCGCAGCACCTCGTTGAGCAGCGCCATGGACGCACCGAGGTCCACCGTGCCGAGGAGCGAGGCGCGCAGGGCGTGCCGGAGCTCGGCCATCACGGTGGCGGCGTGCAGGGAGTGCCCCTGCACGTCGCCGATGCCGATGAGCACCCGCTCGCCCAGCGGGAGGACCTCGTAGAAGTCGCCGCCGACCTCGATGTTGTCCGCGGCCGGCTGGTAGCGCCAGCTGATCTCCACTCCCGGGATCTCGGGGATCCGCGCGGGAAGGAGGCTGCGCTGCAGGGTGAGCGCGATCGCGTGCTCCTCGGTGTAGGCCGCCAGGGAGTCCACCGCGAGGGCGAGGGCCTGGCCCAGCTGGCGCAGGAGGCTGAGCTCGTCCGTGCCGACGGGCGGGTCCGCCTCCACTCCCAGGCAGACGGCGGGCCGGCCGGCCTTGGTCCGGCAGAGCACCACGGAGACGCCCTCCCCGGCGTCCGAGTCGGGGACCAGCCCCAGCCAGTCGGCGGCCGAGACCGTGGCCGTCTCGGTTCCCGCGGCGCTTCCCAGCACCATCGCGCTCAGCCTGGTGAGGGAGTCGGCGGTGCCGTTCCTGATGGTGGCCGCGTGGGCCGGAGGGCCGGCCGTGTACCTGCGGATCCGGTTGTCCGGCGGGAGCGCCAGCGCACCGGCCAGCCGGCCGAGGATGCGCGAGGTGCCCTCGACGGCCGTGGCCAGGAGCATGTCGAACGTCTCGGCCGCGTTCATCGCCAGGGTGACCTCGTTGAGGGCCGCCAGCCGCGTGGCCATCCGCTCGGCCCGCTGCCGCGCGCGGTAGTAGCGCAGCGTGGCCTCGACCGTCGCGGTGAACTCGTCCGGCTCGACCGGCTCCGTCAGGTAGGCGTCCGCGCCGCGTTCGAGGCCGTGGGCCCGGTCGGCGGGAGTGATCGCCGCTCCGGATATCTGGACGACCGGGATCGAGGAGGTGAGGGGGTCCGCCTTGATCTGTTCGCACACCTCGTACCCGCTGATGTCGGGCAGCCGGACGTCCAGGACGACCAGGTCCGGATGGAGCTGCTCGACCTTGACCAGCGCCTCCAGGCCGCCCGTCGCCTCCACGACCCGGTGCCCGGCACGCCGCAGCCAGCTCGACAAGATGTAGAGCTTGGTCGGAGTGTCGTCCACGACCAGCACCGTCGCCGCGCCCTCACTCACCGCCGTCCTCCAGCGCATGCCGTACGGCCTCCAGCAGGATCTCCCGGCTCAGGTCGTGTTTGGAGATCACCGCATGTGCCGCCTGCGGGTACTGGTGGGAGGTCACGACCGTGACGACGACCACCGGGATCTCGCGCAGCCGCTCGTCCTCGGCCATCCGCATCAGCAGGGCCGCCCCGTCCATCCGGGGCATCAGCAGGTCCACCAGCGCGAGGTCCGGGGGATCGTCCGCCATCAGCTCCAGCGCGGCCAGCCCGTCGGGGGCCTCGTCGACGTGGGCGGCGAAACCGGTGAGCATGCGGCGTACGGTGGCGCGGAACTCCTCGTCGTCGTCGGCGATGAGCATGCGGCGCACCACCGGGGGGCCGTCGTGGCGCCGCGGCAGCCGCAGGACCGCCGTGGTGCCTCCGGGCGTGGTCCTCCCCGCCGCCACGCTGGACAGCCGGAGCGTGCCGCCCATCGCCTCGGCCAGCCGGCGGGCGTACGGCAGACCGAGCCCGGTTCCCTTGGCCCGTACCTGGATCGGCCCCGGCACCTGGTAGAACTCCTCGAAGACGCGCTCCAGATGCTCGGGGGGGATGCCGATCCCGGTGTCGGTCACGGTGAAGACCATCTCCCGGGTCGCGATGTCGGGAGCCACCTTCAGCCTGACCTCGCCCTCCTCGGTGAACTTCAGGGCGTTGGAGAGCAGGTTGCGCAGAATCTTGGTGAGCATGACCTCGTCGACGAGCATCTCCGGCGTCGCCTCCGACACCTCGATCGAGAGCGTGACCCGGTCGACCCCCCTGGTGGGCCGGAGCACCATGCCCAGCCGTTCGGTGAGCTCGATCAGGTCCACCACGGACGGCTGCGGGTCCAGCCGCCCCGACTCGGCCTTGGCCATGTCGAGCAGCTCGCTCACCAGCGCCAGGAGGGTCTCCGCGGAGGAGCCGATGAGCTTGACCTGGTGGAGCTGCTCCGGTCCCAGCGGCTCCCCGCCGGGACCGGCCAGGAGGCGGACCAGGCCGATGATCGAGTTCAGCGGGGTGCGCAGCTCGTGGCTGACCGTGGTCCAGAACCTGTTCCTGGCGTCACCGGCCTCCCTGATCTGCCCGGACTTCTCGTCCAGCTCCGCGTAGAGTGCCACGACGCCGCGGTTGGTCTCCTCCAGCTCCGCCGAGAGCTGGTTGTACAGGGCGAGCACGCCCTGGTTGGTCTCCTCCAGCTCGGTGTTGAGCTGCAGGACCTCCTCCAGGGTCTCGGCGAGCTCGCGGTTCTGCCGGCGGAGCTCGTCGAGTGCGGTCGCGGGCGCGAGCGCGGCGATCCTCGCGCGGATGTCCTCTCCGGAAGATCTGGAGCGGCCCGCCGGGAGACGTTTGAGCATGCTTATCCGCCCCCTGGACGGATCGCATTCGATCGCGTCCACGAGGCGTCCCGCCAGCGTCACGCCGTCGGCTCCGCGGAAGCCGGGATCCGGGGGGAAGTCGATGATGACGACCAGGCTGTCCGGGCGGAGCAGGAACGCCGCCGAGGCCGTGAGCCCTCGGGCGAGGACCTCCCGGCCGATCTCGCTCAGCGCCGTGGCCACCCGGATCTGGTCGGAGCCGGCCAGTCCGACCATCTCGGCCACCTCGCGGCCCGCCTTGCGCATGGTGAACACGTCCCGGTCCTCCAGGACGCGCAGGCGGATCAGCTCGTCACCGGTCATACCGGCGGCCTCACCGCCACCACGCAGGCGTCGTCCCTGCGGGTTCCCGCCTCACGCAGCAGCGTGGCGGCCACGACGGAGGGGGAACGCGTGACCAGGCCGGGACAGGAGGCGATGTCCCAGCGCTCGGAGAGCCCGTCGGAGTGGAGGACGAGCATGCCGTGCGCCGGCATGGCGTACTCGTACTGGCGGAACGCGCGGGGGGCCTGGTGCCCGGCGATGCCCGGCGTCGAGATCAGCCCCTGGCGGCCCTCCTCGTGGGCGATCCACGCCGAGACGTTGCCGAGGCCGGCGAAGCTCACCGCGCCGTCCGCGCCCGAGGTCCCGCCGGCCCGCTCGATCCGGGCCACGGCGACCGCGCCACCCCGGGTGCCCGCCAGGGCGCGGTGGATCCGCTCCAGTACGGCGGCCGGCGCGAGGTCGGCGTGGTCCAGGAACACCCGGACGGCCTCTCGCGAGGCCAGGGCCGCGGCGTCCCCGTGGCCGAGCCCGTCGCACACCGTCACGGTGATCGCGGTGCCGGTCTCGACGAGTGCGAACGCGTCGCCGCAGACCGTCTCCTCGCCGATCGGGCGGGTCACCCCGCTCACCCGGAGCGGAGGCCGCGGAGCGCCGGGCGCGGTGAAGCACATGACCAGCACCGTGCCCCGGCCGGGCAGGGAGTAGATTTCGTAACCGTCGGTCATGCGCGCGATGCCGCCCAGGCCGATGCCGAGCGTGCCGGTGGTGGAGTACCCGTCCCGCAGGGCGAGGGAGACGTTGCGCATGCCGGGTCCCCGGTCCAGCGCGACGACCTCGATCGCGGAGGCCGACTCCGGGTGCGGCCGGATCAGCATGACGCCCTCGACGGCGTGTTTGACCAGGTTCGACGCGGCCTCGCTCACCGCGACGGCAACCCGGCCGGCGTCCTTCTCCCCGAACCCGCGCGCCTCGGCGAGCGCGACGGCGGTACGCCGGAGCGAGCCGATCGCGCTCGCGTCCTCGGCTCTGGTCCAGACGTCGCCCTGGGAGCGGATCACCTGGCTCATGCGGCCACCGTGACGGTCATCTGGCCCACTTCGTCACCGTGACCCGTGTCCCCTCCCCGGGAGCCGACCTCAGGTCGAAGTCGTCGACCAGGCGCCGGGAGCCGCTGAGGCCGAGCCCGAGGCCGTTGCCGGTGGTCCACCCGTCGGTGAGAGCCTGATCGACATCGGGGATGCCGGGGCCGTCGTCGTCGAAGGCCAGGCGCAGGCCCATCTTCACGCCGTTGCGCACGATCTCGATCCGGACCCTTCCGCCGCCCGCGTAGACCAGCGCGTTGCGGGCCAGTTCGCTGGCGGCGGTCACGATCTTCGTCTGGTCCACGAGGGAGAGTCCGACCTCCACGGCCGCGGCCCTGACCCGCTGCCGGACCAGGACGATGTCGCTGTTGCCGCCGATGCTCAGTTCACCGGAGGCGGTCATCGCGCGGTCGTGGCGATCTGCGCGCCCCCGAGATGGTTCAGCAGGGCGACGCCCTTCTCGAGGTTGAGCGCGGTCCGCACGCCGCCGAGCGAGAGGCCCAGTTCAACCAGGGTGATCGCGACCGCCGGGCGCATGCCCACGACGATCGTCTCCGCGTCGAGCATGCGGGAGATCGAGGCGATGGTGGCGAGCATGCGGCCGATGAAGGAGTCGACGATCTCCACGGCGGTGATGTCGATGATCACTCCTCGCGCGCCGGTCGCGACCACCGCGTCCGCCAGGTCCTCCTGGAGGGCGAGCACGCCCTGGTCCTGCAGGTCGACCTGGATGGAGACGATGAGGATGTCTCCGAGCTTGAGGACGGGGACCCGGTCCATCACTCCTCCTCGGTCCGTACGGTCACGCGCGTTCTCCGGTTCCCGGCGAGCTCGACGCCGCTCCGGCGCAGTGCGTGGGCGAGGGCGTCGGACAGCGAGGCCTTGGTGACGATGTCGCCGAACTCGATGCCGAGGGTGACGATGGTGTGGGCGATCTGCGGGCGGATGCCGGAGATGACGCACTCCGCGCCCATCAGCCGGGCCGCCATCACGGTCTTGAGCAGATGCTGGGCGACCTGGGTGTCCACCGAGGGCACGCCGGTGATGTCGATCACCGCGTGCTCGGAGCCGGTGTCCACCAGCGCCTGGAGCAGCTTCTCCATGACGACCTGGGTCCTGGCGGAGTCGAGTGTGCCGATCAGCGGCACCGCGACGATGCCCTCCCAGAGCTTGACGACCGGGGTCGAGAGCTCCAGGAGCTGCTCGGCCTGGTCGATTATGATCCTCTCCCTGGCCGTCACGTAGGTCTCGAAGGTGAAGAGGCCGAGGTCGTCGACGGTCTTGGAGAACCAGACGAAGCCCCGCAGCGCCTCGGGGGTCCCGTCGTCCTCGACGACCTCGTAGAGGGCCTCCTTGAGGGCGAACACCGCGCTGGCGGTCTCGGAGGGGGAGAATCCCTGCCTGGCGCGGGAGCGTGACAGCTCGGCCAGCAGTCCGTGCAGGTCGCTGGTGTCCCCGTCGCCGGCGAACGACTGGCGCAGAGCCTGGTAGATCTCGGTGAGCCGGGCGGCCGTGTCGCCCTGGTCCGGCCGGCCGGCCGAGGCGGCGGCGGTTATCTCGAGCCAGCGCTTGAGGACGCGATCTTCATGCTGACGCACGAGCTCTTCGATGCGACGCCGACCGGCGTCGGGACGGACGATCAAGGTCACTCCCATCCGTGCGGCCGTGGTTGGCTCGCCCGAAAGGGTACATGCAATGTCCTGCTTCGGAGGGATCCGTGAGGCTTGTAACCCGTGGGCCGGGGTGAGGCGGAGCGGGGGAAGCCGAGGACCGGGGAATTTCCAGCCTAGGTAGATGTCCGTTCGGGATTCAATGTGCAGGCTTGTGCTGCGGAGGCGATATCGACAGAACTGAAAGCTTTCAAAAACGCCCAAACATCAGCAAAGAGGACAGTGGTGGGTCAAGGTTTGGGTTGCTACCATGGGGCAAATCCAACGAGACGTTATGGCGCCGGTCCGCCTGGCACCTGATGTTGCGGGTGGGGAAAAAGTGAGCTGAGCTGTGAGAACACGCTTGAGGCCTCTTGTGTGGATGAAACCGATGAACCGGACTCCGTCGCGGGGAAGCGGCGTTCTTCCCAATTAGCCTGTACAGCAGGCCAACCTGTGAAATAACGTAACTGAACTGAAACCGCCGGATCATGATGCTGGCGATACTGTCGCCGCACACAGAGCGGATGAGAGCAGGAGACCCCCAATGTCGTCCGGACGCGGAGCGGACCCGGCGGGCGTGACGCCCGGAACCGGTCGGGTCCTCGCGGCGCCTCCGGCGGAGGACTCCGCTCCGATGCCCTTCCCTGCGCGCAAGGCGGTGATGTGATGACGGTCCGCCTTCTGACCAACATCGGCCGGCTCTGGACCGGAAACGACGTGTGCAGCAACGCCGCGATCCTCGTGCACAACGACCGCATCGCCTGGGTCGGCCGGGCGGCGGACCTGCCGCAGAGCGTGCCCGGAGTGGTGGACGACATCGTCGACGTGGACCACGTCGAGAACCTCGGCGGAGCCCTGGTCACGCCCGGCCTGATCGACGCTCACACCCATCCCGTCTACGCGGGCAACCGCTACGCCGAGATGGCCATGCGCTCGGGCGGCTCGACCCCGTCCGCGATCACCGCGGCGGGCGGCGGCATCGGCTCCACCGTCACGGTGACCCGTGGCACCGATCCGTGGACCCTGTGCAACGGGGTCCGCGAGCGCCTGCGTGACTGGCTGCTGAGCGGCACCACCACCGTGGAGGCCAAGACCGGCTACCACCTCACCCGCGACGGCGAGCTGGCCGACGTCCGCCTCCTGCGCGAGCTGGAGAAAGAGCCGATGATGCCGCGCGTGCACGTCACGTTCCTCGCGGCGCACGTCGTCCCTCCGGAGTACTTCGGGCGTCAGCGCGACTACGTCGAGGCGGTGGGCGCCTGGTGCGCCGACGCCGCCGCGGCCGGCGCCGACAGCGTGGACGTCTACTGCGACGAGGGCCATTTCACCACCGAGGAGGCCCGCTGGGTCCTGGCCTCCGGACGCAACGTCGGCCTGCTCCCCCGTCTCCACGCCGGCGCCTACAGCCGCCGCGGCGCCGTACAGCTCGCCGCCGAACTCGGCTGCGCCTCGGCGGACCTGCTCCACCACACCTCCGACGAGGACATCGCGATCATGTCCCGCTACGGTGTGCCCGCCGTGGTCTGCCCCGGCACCGCGCTCCAGAAAGGCAACCTGCCGCCGGTCCGCCGGATGCTCTCCCAGGGCGTCACGGTGGCTCTCGGCAGTGACCACAACCCCGGCCACTGCGGCATCACCTCGATGTCCCTGGTCGTCAGCCTCGCCGTCGCGGCCTTCGGCATGAGCGTCGGCGACGCCCTGCGCGCGGCCACCCTCGGCGGGGCCACCGTTCTCGGCGCCCCCGACCGGGGCGTGCTCGCCCCCGGACGCCTGGCCGACATCGTCCAGTGGGACGCCGACCACGAAGGCGCCTTCGCCTGGGCCTTCGGTCTCAAGCCCCGTCGGGTCTGGCGCGGCGGCATCCCCGTCCAGTGACCTCCGGCCGGTGGCGCCGCGACGGCGCCTTCTTTCTTCCCGGGACACCCGGTGACGGCTCCGTTCCCGGCCTCGTGATCATCCCTCGCGGATAGTCTCTGGTCATGCCGTCACCGGTCGCCGTCGTCACGGACTCCACCGCGTACCTGCCGCGGGAGGAGGCCGCCCGGCTCGGGATCACGGTGGTGCCGCTCCAGGTGGTCATCGGCGGCAAGCCCTTCGACGACGTGGTGCAGATCGGCGGCGCGGAGACGAGCGAGGCGCTCAAGGAATGGGCGCCGGTCACCACCTCCAGGCCCGCGCCCCAGCGCTTCGCGGACGCCTACGGCGAGGCGGCGGCCAGGGGCGCGGCTGGAGTGGTCTCCATCCACCTGTCCGGCGCGATGTCGGGCACGGTCGAGGCGGCCCGGGCCGGCGCCCTCGACTCGCCGATCCCGGTGGAGGTCGTCGACAGCAGATCCATCGCCATGGGTCTCGGATTCCCCGTCCTCTCCGCCGCCGAGGCGGCCTCCGGGGGAGGGACGCTCGCCGACGTGACGGCCGCGGCCTGCCGCCGCAGGGACGCCACCCGCAGCTTCTTCTACGTGGACACCCTGGAGTACCTCCGCAGGGGAGGTCGCATCGGCGCCGCGGCGACCCTGCTCGGCTCCGCCCTGATGATCAAACCGCTGCTCCACATCACCGAGGGCACGATCTCCCCTCTGGAGAAGGTCCGCACCGCGACCCGGGCCATCGCCCGCCTCGAGGACCTCGCGGTTCAGGCGGCGGGTTCCGGCCCGGTCGACGCCGCCGTCCAGCACATCTCCGCCCGGGCCCGCGCCGAAGCCCTGGCCGAGCGCCTCTCCCAGCGTCTTCCCGGCCTCGTCACGCTCACGGTGGTCGAGGTCGGCGCGGTCATCGGCGCCCACGTCGGCCCCGGCATGCTCGGCGTGACGGTCTCTCCCACCTCCCCGTGACGGCGATCCTCCCGCTCGGGGAGGTGGAGGCCGAAGCTCCCGGCATAGCCGACACCGCCTGGACCGTCCGGTCCGACTGGTCCTGACCGGCGGGCCGGACACGGTCCGTCCACAGCCGCGGACCGTGTCCGGACGGTCGTCCACAGAATCACGTACGGCCAGAGCCCGGCCGGTGACGCCGCCATAACGTTCTGGCGTGCGGACGACAGAGCAGTCCACCGAGCGGTTCCGGGCCGAGTCGCGGCTGCGGGTGCTGACGGTGCCCGGTGCCCACCGGGTCCGGCCGGGCGACACCGGAGGCATCCCTGAGCGCTCTGTCCAGAATGGCCGCACGCCCCCCATCGCGGTCCCGCCCTCCTTCGAAGCCCTCCGGGCGGCCGTGGACAAGGCGGGCCCCGCGCTCGACCCCGGCCGCCCGGGGACGCGGCTGCTGCTCCTCGTCGCGCTGGCCGCCGTCGTCGCGGGAGGGGTCTACGCCTGGCGCGCCCAGCCGGAGCCCGAGCCGCTCCCCCCTCCTGCGCCGATCTCCGGGGCCTCCTTCACCGGACCGCCCCCCGCCGCACGGCCGCGGTCCTCCCCGGCCGCCGAGGTCACCGTCCACGTCACCGGCAAGGTCCGCCACCCCGGCGTGGTGGTCCTGCCCGGAGGGTCCCGGGTGACCGACGCGGTCCAGGCCGCTGGGGGCGTCCGCAGAGGGGCCTCGGCGGGCCCCCTCAACCTCGCCCGCAAACTCGTCGACGGCGAGCAGATCGTCGTCGGCTCCTCGGCGCAGGGGACACCGGCCGCGCTTGCCCCGGCCGATCCCGGCACGGCCCTCCTCGATCTCAACGCCGCCACCGCCGAGCAGTTCGAGCAGCTACCGGGTGTGGGAGAGGTGCTCGCCCGCCGCATCGTCGAATACCGCGACGGCCGCGGCGGCTTCCAGGACGTCGGGCAACTGCGTGAGGTCAGCGGCATCGGCGAGAGGAAGTACGCCGACATCAAGGACAGGGTCCGCGTATGAAGGTCCGCGTATGACCGCCCTCGCCTCCCCGACGTGCCCATGAACCGCTTCAGCGCCTCCGCCTTCGTCCGGAGGGAGCTCACCGGTCCGGCCGCCGCCCGCGACGGGCGCGACGAGCCGGTGCCCGCCGCGCACACGCTCCGGCTCGTCGCGCCCGCGCTCGCCTCCTGGGCGACCGCCCTGATCCTGCTGGGATGCCCGGCCCCGGCCGGTGCCGTCGTCAGCGTCGCCTCGGCCGCCTGCGCGCTCCTCATCGCGCTGCCGGTCCGCCTCGCCGGCCTGCGGAGCCGGTCGCCGGAGCCGTGCCCCTCCCACGTGCCGGCGTCGGTCCGCCCGCAGCCGGCGCCGCCCTCCCGCCGCCGGCACACCACGGCGCGGCAGAGGAGGGATCCGCGCCGTGGTGTGCCGGACGGCCCGGCGAGCCCCGCTCCCGCCTGGCAGAACATCGTGATCGCCGTGTTCGGGTGCGTGGCGGCGACGGCCGGGACGGTGGCCTTCCACGTGCACGCCGCCGGCACCGGGCCGGTGGCCGGGCTCGTGGAACGGCGGGCCTCGGCGACGGTGGAGGCGGTGCTGACGGACGATCCCCGGGAGATCGGCCGGCGGGGAGGGACGTTCCACAGGGAGAGTTTCGTGGTGTCCGCCCGGGTCGAGGCCGTCGAGACGCCGGTCGGCAGGGTGAGGGTGCGGGCACCGGTGGTGTTGCTCGCCTCGGGGAGCGCGTGGCGGCCGCTGCTGCCCAGTCAGCGGATCGAGCTGCGGGGGCGGTTCGGCCGGGCCGACCCCGGCGAGCTGCTCGCGGCGGTGATCCTCGCCCGGGGCTCACCGCGGGTCCTGGACGGGCCGTCATGGGCACATCGCGTGGCGGGCACGCTCAGGGCCGGGCTGCGGGAGGCGGCCGATGTGCTGCCTCCGGCCCAGCGCGGCCTGCTGCCCGGACTGGTCGTCGGCGACGTGTCCCGGATGGACGAGCAGGTCACCTACGACTTCAGAGAGGCAGGGCTCAGCCACCTGCTCGCGGTGAGCGGGGCCAATCTCGCGATCGTGGCCGGGGCCACCGTGGCGCTGGCCCGGACGGCGGGGTTGCCGCTCGCGGCCAGGGGAGTCCTCGCGGTGCTCGCCATGCTCGCCTTCGCGGTCGTCGCCCGTCCGTCGCCCAGTGTGCTCCGCGCGCTCGTCATGGGCACCGTCGCCGCCGCGGCACTCGGTACGGGGCGCTCCCGTGACGGCGTCACCGCTCTGTCGGTGACCGTTCTGGGGCTGATCCTGTTCGATCCCGCCCTGGCCAGGTCCTACGGCTTCGCCCTCTCGGTGTGCGCCACCGGGGGCATCCTGACGCTCGCCCCCCGCTGGCGCGACCGGATGGCCGCACGGATGCCCCGCCGGGTCCCGCGCTGGGTCGCCGAGGCGGTCGCCGTCCCCACCGCCGCGCAGGCCGCCGTAACCCCGATCCTGGTCCTCATGTCCGGGCAGCTCACCCCGGTGGCGGTCCCGGCCAACCTCCTCGCCGGCCCGGCCGTCGCGCCGGCGACCCTGCTCGGCTTCGCCGCCGCGCTGGCCGCACCCGTGCTCATGCCGGTCGCTCAGGTGCTGGTCCGTCCGGCGGGCCTGGCCACCGGGTGGATCATCGAGGTCGCCCGGCACGCCGCCGGGCTTCCGCTGGCGGTGCTTCCCTGGCCCGGCGGCGTGGTCGGGCTGGTCCTGCTGGCGGGCTCCGCGCCGGTCGCCGCCCTGGTGCTGCGACATCGCCGCTCACGCCGGATCGCCGCCGCCGCGCTGGCCGGGGTGCTTACCGCGGCCGTCCTCACGAGCACGGTCGCGGCCGGCTGGCCGCCTCGTGACTGGCTCCTGGTGGCCTGCGACGTCGGCCAGGGAGACGCGTTGCTGGTCGCCGCCGGGCCGGGCCGGGCGGTGGTCGTGGATACGGGGCCCGATCCGGTGCCGATGGACCGGTGCCTGCGGTCCATGGAGATCGAGCAGGTGCCCCTGGTCATCCTCACCCATCCGCACGCCGACCATACCGGTGGTCTGGACGGCGTCTTCCGGGGACGCCCGGTGGGAGCGGTGCTGGTCAGCCCAGGCACGGCGGCGGAACGAGGACAGGCCGCGCTGAGCGGGGACCTCGCTCGCCGCCGGGTCGCCCGATGGACGGCGCGGCCGGGGGCGCGCTGGCGGCTCGGACCCTCCGAGCTCACGGTCGTCGGGCCGCCGGAGGGGCCGCCCGAGGCGGGCGGGGGAGGGGCGGGCGCGGAGGTCAACAACGCCAGCGTCGTGGTGCACGTGCGGTGGGCGGCCGGAACCGCGCTGCTCAGCGGTGACATCGAGACCGAGGCCCAGACGGAGCTGCTCCGCCAGGGCTTCCCGCCCGCCGACGTCCTCAAGGTCCCGCACCACGGCTCTTCGAGATACGACCCGGACTTCTTCGCGGCCGTCGGCGCCCGGGCCGCGCTGATCAGCGCCGGGGCGGGCAACGACTACGGTCACCCCGCCCAGCCGACCCTGGCCCTGCTGAACCGGCTGGGTGTGCGAACCCACCGGACCGACCTGTCGGGAGATCTGGCCGTGGTGGCCCGCGGCGGAGGCCTGGCCGTCGTCACCAGGGGCCGGTCGTCGGCACGGGAGCGGCCCCCATCATGACGGGCTCCCGCCCTCTCCCTGGGCGATCAAGCGGAGGAGCCCTCCGGCGGGCCTCATGTCACCGGTCCGTTCCGGGCGCCGCGCCGGAGCGGGCCCTCCCGTCCTCCGCCGGGTGGCGGGCATCCCCGTGGGCTGTCGTCGTGCTCCGGCCGGCGGATCAGGCGGAGGCCGCGGCGGGGCGGCGGAACTCGGTGTCCACGTCGGCGGCGTAGACCGAACGGCTGCAGCGCGCGCAGCGATACATGATGGGGCCCTCGTCCAGGGTCGTGCCGCAGCGCGGGCAGGCGTGGCGGTAAGTGGCTGACTTCATGGGTTCACCTCCTTGCTCACTCCCAAGACTGCCCCGCGCCGCCTGCATCCCGATTGCGAACGGCTTGACGATTGGGGTCGGCGGCCGGGACGTGGCATGCTGCTCGGCATGGCGGCAAGCGATCCGGCACCCGTGACCCTGATAGTCGGCGACGAGGAGTTGCTGGCCGACCGCGCGGTGGGTGAGGTGGTCGCGGCGGTGCGGGCGGCGGATCCCACGGCGGAGACGCACGACCTGATCGGGGGGAAGGTCGAGCCGGGTGAGCTGACCCGGCTGGCCTCCCCGTCGCTGTTCGGCGACCGGTCGGTGGTGGTCGTCCGCTCGGCCCACGACCTCGCCAAGGAGGTCATCGCCGAGTTCGTCTCCTACGCGGCGCGTCCGGCCGAGGAGACCACGCTGGTCCTCGTCCACCCCGGAGGGGTGAAAGGCAAGGCGCTGATCGACGGGGTGAAGAAGGCCGGGGCGCGGCTGGTCACCGTCGCCAAACTGACCAAACCCGCCGAGCGGCTGGCCTTCGTCAAGGCCGAGCTGAAACGGGCCGGGCGGACCGTCAGCGGTGACGCGGCCGCCGCCCTGCTCGACGCCGTCGGCAGCGATCTCAGGGAGCTGGCCGCCGCCTGCAGCCAGCTCGCCTTCGACACCCCGGGCAAGACCATCGACGAGGCGGCGGTCGCCCGCTACCACCGGGGCCGGGCCGAGGTCAGCGGGTTCACCGTGGCGGACTCGGCCGTCGAGGGCCGGCTGGGCGAGGCGCTGGAGCAGCTCCGCTGGGCGCTGGCGACCGGGACGGCCCCCGTCCTGCTGGTGAGCGCGCTCGCCAGGAGCCTGCGCTCGCTGGCGAAGGTGGGAGGGGCCCCGCGCAACCTGCGGGGCGGGCAGCTCGCCAGTCATCTCGGCATGCCGCCCTGGCAGGTCACCCGGGTCCAGAGCCAGCTGAACGGCTGGGGCCCCGACGGCCTCGCCCGCGCGCTCCAGGCGGTCGCCGCCGCTGACGAGCAGGTCAAGGGCGGTGGCGCGGACCCGGCCTACGCGCTGGAGCGTACGCTCCAGACCATCGTCGCGAGCCGTACCGGCCGTTAGGGGAGCCTCGTGAACGGCGTGGCCGGGCCTTCGGCAAGCCCGGCCACGTTCGGGTTCAGCGGTTCACGGGGTCACAGCGAGATCCGGCCGGCGCCTGCCCCGGCGCTCACGATCGACTTGACGCTGGAGGCGGAGTCGAGGGTGTAGGAGTAGGGGATGGAGGCCACGCTGCCTCCGGCGTCCCCCGCCCCGGAGTTCACGAAGTGGTTGTTGCGGGCGACCAGGCTGCCCGGGGCCGAGGAGCCCTCACCGCGGTGGAAGGGGTCGAGGGTGTTCTCGAAGTAGTTGCCCTCGACCAGGACGCCGGCCTCCTCGGTGGAGGCCACGCCGTACCCGCCTCCGCTGCCGACGTTGGCGTAGTAGTTGTTGTAGACGTGCACCGGGTTGCCGAACCGCACGCGCGGGTGGCGCTGGTTGGTGCCGTCGAACCAGTTGTGATGGTAGGTCACGCGCAGCTTGCCGCGGTCCTCGCCGCCGTTGTCGTCGCTGTGGCCGAGCAGCATCGTCTTGTCGTGGTCGGAGAACCGGTTCCAGGAGACGGTGACGTAGTCGCTGGCGCGCTTGACGTCCAGAGCGCCGTCGTAGCCGTTGCTGAAGGAGTTGTGGTCGAGCCACACCCGGGTGGAGTACTGGACCTGGATGCCGTCGTCGTTCCAGCCGCGGAAGGTGAGGTTGCGGACGATGACGTTGGACGCCTGGGTGATGTTGAGTCCGCAGCCGGAGATGGTGGCGCCGGGGTTGCCGATGACGGTCTTGTTCGAGGTCACCTTGAGCATCCCGGAGCAGGAGATGGTGCCGGACACCCGGATGACCGACGCGCCGCTCGCGGAGAGCGCGCTGGTGAGGGCTGAGGCGCTGGTGACCGTGACCGGTGCCGCGTTGCCGCCGCCGGTGGTGCCGCCGCCCTGGGTGGCCCAGCCGACGAGGCCGTTGGCGTTCCCGGGAGGAGGCGTCGTGGTGGGAGTGACCGTGGGCGTCGCGGTGGGGGTGGGCGAGGGGCCGGACCCGGCGGCCTTCAGCGTCCAGCGCTTGCTGGTCACCGAGTCGCAGGAGTTCTGCTGCACCAGTGCGCCGGCGGCGGTCGAACTGTCCTTGACGTTGAGGCACTTGTCGCTGCCGGTGTTGACGACCCGATAGGTCGAGCCGCTGACGAGCTCCAGCCGCCAGGTGTGGAAAGCGCTTTCCCGACAGGCCTGCTGAACGGCCGCCTTGCCGGCCGATGTGCTGTCGCCGATGATCCCGGCGCACTTGTCGCTGTGTGCGGCGCTGATCCGGAATCCCGTACCGGCCGCCGTGAGGTTCCAGGTCTGCCCGGCTCCGCCGCAGCCGTTCTGGGTCAGTTGCACGCCGTCCGAGGTGGAGGCGCCGGGAACGGCCAGGCACAGGTTGCTGGCGGCGTTGAGGAGGGTGTAGGCCCCGGGTGCGGGGGCCGCGGAGGCGGAGGCGGCCGACATGCCGACTGCCGTGGCGGAGACGACGGCCACGGTCGTGAGGGCCGCGGCGACTGTCTTCGTGCTGACTGCGCGTATCACAGTTGAGCTCCTTGCTGGTCCGGCAGGCGGCAGGCCTGCGCTTCGGATTCCCCCCAGCGAGTACTCGCCGTCCACGCATGCGTCGCATCCGTGGGTGGCATCCGCGACTGCGGACAATGGACACCGTAGGAAAGCGTTTTCCCTCTGTCAACGGATTGTGAAATTTTCATGTCGGAATCTGTCCGTCCCCGCGACGCCCCCGGTGCGAGGGCCCCGGTGCGGCGGCGGTGGGGCCGGAGGCTTTGGAGGTTGCGGTCCGGGAGGTGCGGCCGGCGCGTGCGGTCCGGGGCGGCGGGAGCTGGCCGAGGGTGGTGGCGGCCAGGGCCAGGGTGAAGCCGCCGAGCTGGAGCGGGGTGAGGGACTGGCCGAGGACGGCCCAGCCGAGCAGGGCGGCGGTGAGCGGGCTCAGGGCGCCGAGGAGGGAGACCTGCAGCGCGGGCAGCCGTGCGATGCCGCGGAACCATAGCGTGTAGGCGGTGGCCGTGCCGACGAGCCCCAGCCAGAGGTAGCCTCCGGCGGCCGCGGCGTCCATGGACGGGGGCGGGCCCTCCAGTGTGAAGGCGACCGGCGCGATCATCAGGCCGCCCGCGGTGAGCTGCCAGCCGGTGAGCGCCAGGTCGCCGACGCCCTCGGGCCTGCCCCAGGCGCGGGTGAGGACGATCCCCGCCGCCATCCCCGACGCGGCGACGAGCCCGGCGGCGACACCCAGGAGGTCGAGGGCGGCCTCGGCGCGCAGCACGACGAGGGAGACGCCGGCCGCGGCGGCGACTCCGGTGAGCAGGCGGTGGACCGGGACGCCCTCCCGGAGCGCGGCACGGGTGAGTCCGGCGACGATGAGCGGCTGGACGGCCCCGAGCACCGCGGCGACGCCGCCCGGCAGCCGGTAGGCGGACAGGAACAGCAGCGGGAAGAACATGCCGATGTTCAGTCCTCCCAGGACCGCCGCCCGCCACCACCAGTCGTTCCGGGGGAGGGCGCGGGTCACGGCGACCAGGAGCAGGCCCGCGGGGAGCGCGCGGAGCAGGGCGGTGAGCAGCGGCCGGTCCGGCGGGAGGAACTCGGTGGTCACCAGGTAGGTGCTGCCCCAGACCGTGGGAGCGAGGGCGGTGGCGAGGACGAGGAGGATGCCGCTGCGAGCCGCGCGGGAGGCCGGGGGAGTGCGGCCGTCCGTACCCGCGCGAGCCGGAGGAGGGCTGTTGCGGCCGGGCGGAGCCGGAGGGGAGGCGTGCCGGGTGGTGGAGGGCGGCGCTTCGGAGGTGGAAGGGAGGGCGGCGGAGGCCGGAGACGCGCACGGAGAAGGCATGAAGACTCCTTCATCAAATCTTGTATGCAAGTAACTTAGCACTAAGTTATTTAGCGTCAAGCTAGAATGGCGCCATGGCGGAGGACACGGCAGAGGGCATGGCAGAGCAATCGAGGGCGGACCCGGTCGACCGGATCGTCGCGCAGTGGCGCAGGGAGCGGCTCGACCTGGACGCGTCGCCGATGGCGGTCTTCGGGCGGATCTATCGGATCGCCCGTCTGATGGCGGATCGCGTCGAGGAGGTCTACCAGGAGTACGGCATCAGCCGGGGTGAGTTCGACGTGCTCGCCACCCTCCGCCGTGCCGGGGAGCCCTACACGCTCTCGCCCAAGGCGATGACGGCCACTCTCATGCTGACCTCCGGGGGCATGACCGGACGGCTGGACCGACTGGAGCGCGCGGGCCTCGTCGCCCGCACCCCCGACCCGGGCGATCGCCGGGGGCTGCGCGTCAGTCTCACGGAGGCCGGGCTCCGGCTCATCGACGAGGCCGTCGTCGCCGGGCTGCAACCGCAGCACGAGGCGCTGGCGGCGCTGCCGGAAAAGGACCGCGAGCGTCTGGCGGACCTGCTCAGGACCTTGCTCGGCGCCCTGGAATAGCCGTTCGCCGTACGGCGGGGAGACGGCCGTCCGCCGGAGGCGGGCCCGGTCGGTGACATCGCGACCGGCCGGGCGGCGGGCCGGAGCCCACCGGGGAGGTGCTCGCCCGCGTTCCCGCCGTCAGACGGGGGCGGCCGGATGCGGGACTCCGTCGTGGAGGTCGCGTGGAGGTCGCGTGGAGGTCATCGTGAAGGTGCCGTGGAGGTCCGGGACGCGGGGCGACGGACCCCGAGCCGGGGGTGTGCCGAGGCCGTGAACGCCGAAGCGCCGCACCCCCGTCACGGGGATGCGGCGTCGGTGAAGAACCTGGGTTACTTGGCGGCCGTCAGCGCGGCGGTGCGCTGGGCGATCGCCGACTTGCGGTTGGCGGCCTGGTTCTTGTGGATGACGCCCTTGCTGGCAGCCTTGTCCAGCTGGCGGGCGGCGACGCGCTGGAGCGCGACGGCCTCGTCAACGTTGCCCTGCTCGGCGGCCTCGCGGAACTTGCGGATCGCCGTCTTCAGGGACGACTTGACAGCCTTGTTGCGCAGCCGGGCCTTCTCGTTCTGCCGGTTGCGCTTGATCTGGGACTTGATGTTCGCCACGAAGAAGCCTCGGTGATGTCGTCGGATGGGGCGCGCGGGCAGAGAGGGCGCGCCACACGCAGTTGAACAGGCTACCAACTGCCCAGGTGGTCGCTCAAATCGACGGCCTGGGCAGAAGGATGCCTTGCAATCTTACCGCCCTCTGCTCACGGCCGGTACCAGAAGCGGCCGTATTCCGCCCAGTCCTCCTCCGTGGCGGCGAAGTCCACATACAGCGCCAGCCCGAACCGCTCGCGGGGCGTCCCGTGCCCGGTAAGGGCGAGTCTGGCGCCTTCGGCGGAGGTGGCGACGCTCTCGGCGGCGTCGAGCCACGGGACGCCGTGGTCGTGGTAGGCGGGGGCGCCCAGCAGCAGGGTCTTGTCCTCGGGCACGAGGCCGAGGGCGAGCGTGCCCTGCCGTGCGACGTGGCCGCCGTAGAGCGACCCGAGCGGGAGGAACGAGTCGTAGGTCATGACCGCGACCTGGTCGACGCGGTTCACGACCTCGCGGAAGTAGTCGCGCAGCCAGTACTTGTCGTGGTCGATGACGGCACGGGCGGCCGGGCGCATGAGGGGCAGCGGCTCGATCTGCGGGGTCGAGGTGGACAGCACGCCGTCGCCGACGAGCGGACGGGTCCGGTCCAGCAGGTCGAGGAAGCCCGCGTCGCCGCTGGTGATCGGTTCGAAGTTGTAGTGCACGCCGTCGAACCCGGCGGCCATGATGGCGCGCACGCCGTCGAGCACGCGCTGCCTGGCGGCCGGGTCGCCGAGGTCGAGGCCGTAGTCGACCTTCTGCCCGAGCCAGGCGGAGACCCGGACCTGCGGTAGCTCGGCCTTCCACCATTTCAGGAAATTTCCGGCATTCGGGTATTTCGAGGCCGGGAGCTCCCCGCTGAACTCGAAGGGGCCGGCGTGGACGTAGACGTCCTTGATCCCGGTCTCGCGCAGCCGTACGGCCATCGTCTTCACGTCGGCCTCGGATCTGCGCCCGTCCACCCAGGCGTGGCCCAGCCAGAGGGCGTCGTGGCCGGTGCTCCTGGCCCGGGGCTCGGGCGTCCCGGCGAACTCCAGCCAGAAGAAGGCGGCGGTCATCGCGGGAAGCGCGAGGAGCGCGGCCACCGCAGCCGCGAGCAGGCGCAGGACTCGCCGTACCGTCGTCCTTTTTGTCATCCGGACATGTCACCGCGCTCCGCCCGTCCGGGTCAATGCGGGGCGGGCCGTCCGGAAGGGGAGGGCCGAGGGGGAGGGGCGGCTGCGAGGGTGGCGGGGAGGGCGGTTTCCCCTGCGGGATGAAGCCATCGGCCCTCTCGCTAAACTTGCAAGGAAGATGGCTGGACTTACCAGCTCCTGATCACATCAATCCCGTCGAAACGGACACCGGTGCGCATTCAGCCTGGCCAGACCGATCCCGCGGTGATCCGCAACTTCTGCATCATCGCGCACATCGACCACGGCAAGTCGACGCTTGCCGACCGCATGCTGCAGATCACCGGCGTGGTCGACGACCGTTCCATGCGCGCCCAGTACCTCGACCGGATGGACATCGAGCGCGAGCGCGGCATCACCATCAAGTCGCAGGCGGTCCGGCTGCCGTGGCAGGTCGGCGAGACCGACTACGTCCTCAACATGATCGACACTCCCGGGCACGTCGACTTCACCTACGAGGTCTCCCGGTCGCTCCAGGCGTGCGAGGGCGCGATCCTGCTGGTCGACGCGGCGCAGGGCATCGAGGCGCAGACCCTGGCCAACCTCTACCTGGCCATGAACGCCGACATGACGATCATCCCGGTGCTCAACAAGATCGACCTGCCCGCCGCCCAGCCGGAGAAGTACGCCGCGGAGATCGCCCATCTCATCGGCTGCGAGCCGGAGGACGTGCTGAAGGTCTCCGGCAAGACCGGCGTCGGCGTCCGCGAGCTGCTGGACCACGTGGTCCGGAGCGTGCCGGCCCCGGTCGGCGACGCCGGGGCCCCGGCCCGCGCGCTGATCTTCGACTCGGTCTACGACACCTACCGCGGTGTGATCACCTACGTCCGGGTCATGGACGGCCACCTGGGCAAGCGCGAGCGCATCCTGATGATGTCCACCACCGCCGCCCACGAGACGCTGGAGATCGGCGTCATCTCGCCGGAGCCGAAGATCGCCGACAAGGGGCTCGGCGTCGGCGAGGTGGGCTACCTGATCACCGGCGTGAAGGACGTCCGCCAGTCGCGGGTCGGCGACACCGTGACCTCCGTCGCGCGCCCCGCCGTCGAGGCGCTCGGCGGCTACGAGCACCCCAAGCCGATGGTCTTCTCGGGCCTGTACCCCATCGACGGCGACGACTACCCCGAGCTCCGCGAGGCCCTGGACAAGCTCCAGCTCAACGACGCCGCCCTGGTCTACGAGCCGGAGACCTCCGCGGCCCTCGGCTTCGGCTTCCGCTGCGGCTTCCTCGGCCTGCTCCACATGGAGATCGTCCGCGAGCGCCTGGAGCGGGAGTTCAACCTCTCACTGATCTCCACCGCGCCCAACGTGGTCTACCGAGTGATCATGGAGGACGGCAAGGAGGTCACGGTCACCAACCCGTCGGAGTTCCCCACCGGCAAGGTGGACAAGGTCTTCGAGCCGATGGTGAAGTCGACCGTGCTGGTCCCGTCGGAGTTCATCGGCGCCATCATGGAGCTCTGCCAGAACCGGCGCGGCAACCTGCAGGGCATGGACTACCTGTCCGAGGACCGCGTCGAGATCCGCTACACCATGCCGCTGGGCGAGATCATCTTCGACTTCTTCGACCAGCTCAAGTCCCGCACGCGCGGATACGCCTCGCTCGACTACGAGCCCTCCGGTGAGCAGGAGGCCGAGCTGGTCAAGGTCGACATCCTGCTCCAGGGCGAGGCGGTCGACGCATTCAGCGCCATCGTGCACAAGGACAAGGCGTACGGCTACGGCGTCGAGATGGCCAAGAAGCTCCGCGAGCTGATCCCCCGGCAGCAGTTCGAGGTGCCGATCCAGGCCGCCATCGGCGCCCGGGTCATCGCCCGCGAGAACATCCGCGCCATCCGCAAGGACGTCCTCGCCAAGTGCTACGGCGGTGACATCTCCCGCAAGCGCAAGCTGCTGGAGAAGCAGAAGGAGGGCAAGAAGCGGATGAAGATGGTCGGCCGCGTGGAGGTCCCCCAGGAGGCCTTCGTCGCCGCGCTGTCCACCGAGTCCTCCACGGACAAGAGCAAGAAGTAGCCGCCGGCCCCGCCCCGCGGGGTCCGCGACGACGCCCGGCCCGGTCCAGCGTGGTGCGCTGGACCGGGCCGGGCGTCGTACGGGGTTCGGGCGGGGCCGGGCTCCGGCCCCGCCGGTGGGGGCGGCTAGCGCAGGACGCGGTGGAGCGCCGTGGTGAGCGAGCCCTTGGCGTCGTCCTGGTCGAGGGACCACATCATGGAGCCGCCGAGGCCCTTCAGGCGGATGTAGAGCGCCTTCTGGGTCACCGTCGCCGGGTCGTCGTAGGACCAGAACTCGTTGCCGTCGTAGAGCCACATGGCGCCCGTGCGCAGGTCGCGGTAGCGCTTGCCGGGCTTGCCGACCAGGTCCTTGTAGTCCTCGCTGCCGGCCGCCCACTTGCCCTGGGCGGGGCCGGTGCTGGTGCCGTACAGGCCGTTCCTGCCGCCCTTGACGCCCGTCCAGCCCTGCCCGTAGGCGGGCACGCCGACCACGATCTTCCTGGCGGGGGCGCCGAGCGACAGGTAGTCGCGGACGGTCTGGTCGACGCTGTACACGAACTGGTGCGGGTCGCGCTTGTCGGTGAACAGGTTGCCGTTGTGGCCGGTGACCTTCTCCCACGGGCCCTGCAGGTCGTAGCCCTGCAGGTTGCCGAAGGTGAGGTTCTTGAAGACCTCGCGGACGTCGAAGCCCGCGTCGATCTTCGCCGCGGAGGCGGGGAGGTAGGCGGTGATCTCGCTCTTGGGGTCGTACTCGTTCATCTGGCGGCGGAGCTCGGCGACGAACAGCGTGAAGTTCTGCTTGTCCTCCGGCCGGATCACGTTGCCCTCGTTGCCCTCGGAGCCGGGCCACTCCCAGTCGAGGTCGATGCCGTCGAAGACGCCGGCGCCGCTGCCCGCCGGCATGCCGGTCAGGTTGCCCTTGAGCCAGAGGTCGATGCAGGAGGCCGCCAGCTTGCTGCGGCTCTCGGGGGTGAGGACGGCGTCGGAGAAGTACTTCGAGCCGCTCCACCCGCCGAGCGAGATCAGCGCCTTGAGACCGGGGTGCTTGGCCTTGAGCTCCTTGATCTGGTTCAGGTTGCCCCTGAGCACCTGGTCGTCGGTGTCGCCGACGCCGTCGACGCTCTTGCCGGCGTCCAGCGGCATGCCCCAGTCGGCCCAGCTGTCGGCGGACACGCAGGTGCCGTCGGCGCTGACGTTGCCGAAGGCGTAGTTGAGGTGGGTCAGCTTGGCGGCGGCGCCGCTGGTGTCGACGTCCTTGACGAAGAACTGGCGGCCGTACACGCCCCACTGGATGAAGTAGCCGACCCGCTTGAAGCGGTCGCCCTGGCCGGTCTGGGCCTCGGCGTGGGCGGTGGCCGGGGCGGCTGCGGCGGCGAGGCCGGCGGCGAGCGTCGCCGCGAGCATCGGCCGGAGAAGTCTCTTCACGGATTCTCCACTGTTCGGGGGGAGGAGAACTTATAGGAAACTTTCCTTTAAGTTTTTCCGGATCGTAGATCGGGGGCATCTGGCCGTCAACGCCCCTCGTGCGATGTGCTGCATGATGCGCACCGCTTCGCGGGAAGGCGCGGCGGGCCCCGGCCGTCCCGGGCATCGCGGCGGAAACGGCAGACTTGAGGGGTGCCATCCACACTTCCCGACGGCGACCCCGTACCGGCCTCGGGCGAGCTCCCGGCGAGCGCGCTCGACGGCCTCGGCGGGCGGCCCTTCGGCCTCTACGTCCACGTGCCCTTCTGTGTGACCCGCTGCGGTTACTGCGACTTCAACACCTACACGGCGTCCGAGCTCGGTCCCGGTGCCTCGCACGCGGACTACACCGCCACCGCCGCGGAGGAGGTACGGCGTGCGCGCGCCGTCCTCGGCACGGCCGAGCTGCCGGTCGAGACGGTGTTCTTCGGCGGCGGCACCCCCACGCTGCTGCCCGCCCGCGACCTGGTGCGGATCCTGCGCGTGATCGACAAGGAGTTCGGCCTCGCCCCCGGCGCGGAGGTCACCACCGAGGCCAACCCCGAGTCCGTGGATCCGGCCTACCTGGCCGAGCTGCGGAGCGGCGGCTTCACCCGGATGAGCTTCGGCATGCAGAGCGCCCGCGAGCACGTGCTGAAGGTGCTGGACCGCCACCACACGCCGGGCCGCGCGGCGCAGGCCGTACGGGAGGCCAGGCAGGAAGGGTTCGAGCACGTCAACCTGGACCTGATCTACAGCACGCCGGGGGAGAGCGACGACGACTGGCGGGCCTCGCTGGCGGCGGCGGTCGAGGCCGGGCCCGACCACGTCTCGGCGTACTCGCTGATCGTGGAGGACGGCACCCGGCTCGCCGCCCGGATCCGGCGTGGGGAACTGCCGATGCCCGACGACGACGTGGCCGCCGACCGCTACCTCATCGCCGAGGAGATGCTCACCGCGGCGGGCTTCGGCTGGTACGAGGTGTCCAACTGGGCGACCTCGGAGGCGGGCCGCTGCCGGCACAACCTGCTCTACTGGACCGGCGGCGACTGGTGGGGCGTCGGCCCCGGCGCGCACAGCCACGTCGGCGGCACCCGGTGGTGGAACGTCAAACACCCGGCGGCCTACGCCCAGCGCCTGGCCTCGGGGGCCTCGCCCGCGCACGCGCGCGAGGTGCTGACGCCGGAGGACCGCGCGGTGGAGCGGATCATGCTGGAACTCCGGCTGTCGGACGGGTTCCCGCTGGCCGAGCTCGCCCGGCCGGTGGTGGTCGCCAGAGCGCTGGCCGACGGCCTGCTGGAGACGGAGGCGTTCAAGCGCGGCCGCGCGGCGCTCACACTCCGCGGCCGCCTGCTGGCCGACGCCCTGGTGCGCGACCTCGTCAGCTGACGAAGCGGATGTTCAGCGGATAGCGGTAGCGCTCTCCCCGGTTGGCCGCGACGGCGGCGACGACCATGAAGATGATCGATCCGATCCAGATCACGGGCATCAGCAGGAAGCCGATCAGGGCGAACGCCAGCAGAAGCGAGACGAAGTAGGCGATCATCAGGGTGAGCTGGAAGTTGAGCGCTTCGGCCGCCTGCTCCCGGGCGAAGGGGGACTCGTCCTTCTTCACCAGGTACACCACCAGAGGGCCGACGAAGCCGGTCAGCAGTCCCAGCAGGTGGGCGACCATGGCCATGGTCGTGTCGTCGCTGCCGGGGCGCGGGGCGGGCGGGCCGTACGACCCGTAGGGGCCGGGCGGGCCGTACGGATCATACGACCCGTAGGGGCCGGGCGGGCCGTACGGATCGTATGACCCGTAGGGGCCGGAACCATAGCCGTATCCGCCGGCCGGCGGGTGGCCGCCCTGGTAGTAGGGGACGGGCGGGCCGTCCTGGTGACCGCCGTAACCACCCGTGCCGTACGGCGGGGCGGGCGGCGGATAGGCCTGACCGGGCTGCGTGTACCCCTGGCCGGGCTGGGGGCCGCCGTACCCGGGTCCGGCGTGACCGGGGTGGTCGCCGGACCTCGTCCGGTCGTCGTCACGGGGCTCGCGCCAGGTTCCGTGGGGGTTCTCGCTCATGCGCTCTCCTCATCCGGCGGCTCGCCGGGAGCCGTCACGAAGTCGATCAGTTCCTCGACCGGTCCGAGCAGCTCAGGTTCCAAGTCAGCATATGTCCTCACCGATCCGAGGATGCGGCGCCAGGCGTCGGAGGGCTCCAGCGTCCAGCCCAGGGCCGCGATGACCCCTTCCTTCCACGGCAGGCCGCGCGGGACGGACGGCCAGGCGGGAATCCCGAGCACCGACGGCTTGACCGCCTGCCAGACGTCCACGAACGGATGGCCGACGACCAGCACGTGCGGGGACGAGACCCGCGCGGCGATCCGGCTCTCCTTGGACCCGCCGACCAGGTGGTCGACGAGCACCCCCAGCCGGCGGCCCGGGCCGGGTGCGAACTCCGACACGATCTCGGGCAGCCGGTCGACGCCTTCGAGATACTCCACGACCACGCCCTCGACCCGCAGGTCGTGCCCCCAGATCTTCTCCACGAGGGCGGCGTCGTGCACGCCCTCGACGTAGATCCGGCTCTCCCTGGCGACCCGGGCCCGCAACCCCTGCACCGCGACGGAGCCCGAGGCGCTGCGCCCGGGGGTCCCCGGTCCCCGGGGCGCCGGCCGTACCAGCGTCACCACCTCGCCTTCCAGGAGGAACGCGGCGGGATCCAGCGGGAACACCCGGCGCCGCCCGAAACGGTCCTCCAGCGTGACGGCCTCCTTGTCGCAGGCGACCACCGCGCCGCAGAAGCCGCCCCCGGCGTCCTCCACGACCAGATCGAGCTCGGCGGGAACCTGGGGGATCTTCCCCTTGAGGGGTCTGCGCCAGTTCCCGGCCAGCACGTCACGCTCGTACATCACCGACCCTGCCCTCTCTCGCCGGAGATCACAGAGGGGACGGTAGCAAACAGGGTGATCATCCGCCGTAGGGTGCGCCCCACGCGCCGCCGGCCGCGGCGGCGAGGCGCTTGCGGGCGCGGCTCCGCTTGACCAGCACGACGATCGTGACGACGACGGCCAGGAGGAAGCCGACGAGCGGCACCACGACCAGCAGCACGACGCTGCCCGCCACCGCCCCGGCGCTCAGCTCCTTGCCCACGCCGAAGCGGGCGTCGCCCCCGCCGTCGACGGTGCAGACGACCTTGTACTCTCCGGCCTGCGCGGCGCCGAACCGCAGGGCCAGCTCCCAGGTGACCCCGTCCGCGCCGGCGACGGTGATCTGCGCGTTCGGCCGCTCCAGCCGGCCCACGGGGGAACCCTCGGGGAAGCCGCACTCGAACTTGGTCCCCGCGACCGCGGAGACGTAGACGGCGGGCTTGTTCGCCTCGTCCGCCGGGTCGAACCGCACCGTCATGGACTCGCCGGGGGCGTGCGAGGCCGCCGGGGCCGCGTCGGTGATCGCCCCGAAGAGGCCCCCGACGGAGCCGCCGACGCCGACGACCACGGCGAGCACCGCGACCAGCCAGGCGCCGACGATCCAGCCGATGCCCGGCCGCACCTTCGGCGACGGGCCCTGGGGGGCGCCGTAACCGGGAGGGGTGTAGTCGTAGGAGGGGGCGGCGGGCTGCTGGCCGTACTGCTGGCCGTACGGCTGCTGACCGCCGTACGGCTGCTGGCCGTACGGCTGGTGGCCGCCGTAGGGCTGGTTCTGGGGGGCGCCGTAGCCGGGCACACCGGGGCCGGTGTTACCCGGAGGGGTTCCGAAATTGTGGGACATGTGGCAAGTCTGCAGCCTGTCGCTTGTTTACTGATAGCAGTTGACTTAACGCCTGCTTGGATCCTCGTCCGGGCCGTGTTATCGCACCCTCCGGGCGGGAGCCGTACACTTGGCACTCGGGAACACAGAGTGCCAGACCTGGCGTTTTCCGTTCGAGCGCGCAGGTGCTGGCAGGGAGGTGAGCACGTTGGTCGACGACCGTAAGCTCGCGGTGCTCCGTGCCATCGTCGAGGACTACGTCTCCACCAACGAGCCGGTGGGCTCCAAGGCGCTCGTCGAGCGGCACAACCTGGGCGTCTCACCGGCGACGATCCGTAACGACATGGCGGTTCTGGAGGAGCAGGGCTACATCGCCCAGCCCCACACCAGCGCGGGCCGGGTGCCCACCGACAAGGGTTACCGGCTGTTCGTCGACCGCCTCTCACAGGTCAAGCCGCTGTCGGGCGCGGAGCGCAGGGCCATCGAGTCCTTCCTGGCCGGCGCGGTGGACATCGACGACGTCGTGACGCGCACGGTGCGGCTGCTGGCGCAGCTCACCCGGCAGGTCGCCGTCGTGCAGTACCCCACGCTGACCAGCTCCACGGTCCGGCACGTCGAGCTGGTCCCGCTGAACGAGCGCCGGCTGATGTTCGTGCTGATCACCAACACCGGCCGGGTCGAGCAGCGCGTGGTCGAGCTGCCCGACGCGGTGGACGAGGCCCGGGTCGCCCACCTGCGCGCCATGCTCAACGCCTGCCTGGACGGCTGCGGCCTCACGAGCGTCCCGGACAAGGTCGCCGACCTGCCCGAGCGGCTTCCGGCGGAGGACCGGCCGCTGGCGGCCACGATCCTGTCGGTTCTGCTGGAGTCCCTGGTGGAGCGGCAGGATGAGAAGATCGTCATCTCCGGGGCCGCCAACCTCGCCGGAGCCGACTTCACCGTCGGGCTGCGCGACGTGCTGGAGGCCCTGGAGGAGCAGGTCGTGCTCATGCGCCTGCTCGGTGAGACCTCCGACCTGTCCGCGCTGACCGTGCGGATCGGCTCGGAGAACCCCTATACCGGACTGCGTGGCACATCGATCGTGGCCGCCGGATACGGTTCGGGGGACAAACAACTGGCCCGGCTCGGTGTGCTGGGGCCGACACGAATGGACTACCCGGTCACGATGGGCGCCGTGCGCGCGGTGGCACGCTACGTCAGCCAGATCCTGGCTGCATCCTAAGAGGTCGACTAAGTGGCTAAGAGTGATTACTACGGCACCCTCGGGGTGCGTCGTGACGCCAGCGCGGAAGAGATCAAGAAGGCCTACCGCCGCCTGGCCCGGGAGCTGCACCCCGATGTGAACCCCGATCCTGAGACGCAGGAGCGTTTCAAGGAGATCACCCAGGCCTACGAGGTCCTCTCCGACGCCGGCAAGCGGCAGATGTACGACATGGGCGCCGACCCGTTCTCGGGCGGCGGCGCGGGCGCCGGGGGCTTCGGCGCCGGCTTCCCGTTCAGCGACATCATGGACGCCTTCTTCGGCGCGGCGGCGGGCGGCGGCGGGCGCGGCCCCCGCTCCCGGGCGCGCCGGGGCCGCAACGCCACCATCCGGGTCGAGCTGGACCTGCGCGAGTCGGCCTTCGGCACCACCCGCGAGCTGGTCGTGGACACCGCGGTGCTCTGCGACGTCTGCTCGGGATCCGGAGCCGCCGCCGGCACCCACCCCGACACCTGCGACATGTGCCATGGGCGCGGGGAGGTCTCCCAGGTCACCCGCTCCTTCCTGGGCCAGGTCATGACCTCCCGCCCCTGCCCCCAGTGCGGCGGGTTCGGCTCGATCATCCGCCATCCCTGCCAGGAGTGCTCCGGCGACGGCCGCGTCCGCACCCGGCGCACCATCAAGGTCCGCATCCCGGCGGGCGTGGAGGACGGCACCCACATCCAGCTCGCCGGCGAGGGCGAGATCGGTCCCGGCGGAGGCCCGCCCGGAGACCTCTTCCTGGAGATCGTCGAGCGCCCGCACGAGATCTTCGAGCGCCGCGGCGACGACCTGCACTGCACGGTGCAGATCCCGATGACCGCCGCCGCGCTCGGCACCATCCTGACCGTGGAGACGCTCGACGGCGCCGAGGAGATCGACGTCCGGCCGGGCTCCCAGTCCGGGCAGACCATCCCGCTGTACGGCAGGGGCGTGCAGCGCCTCAACGAGACCGGCCGCGGCGACCTGCTCATCCACATCAACGTGGAGACGCCGATGCGACTGGACCCGGTCCAGGAGGAGCTGCTGCGCGAGCTGGCCAGGCTCCGCGGCGAGGAGCGCCCGCCGGGCAAGTTCGCCCCCGGTCAGCAGGGCTTCTTCTCGCGCCTGAGGGACGCGTTCAACGGCCGATGACGGTCCCCGTCTTCCTGGCCGACCCGGCCGACCTGGGGCGGGCGCGCTTCGTCCTCGGCGGCCCCGAGGGGCGGCACGCGGCGGCCGTACGGCGGCTGCGGGCGGGGGAGCGGCTCGACCTGACCGACGGGGCGGGCGCCGTGGCCGAGTGCGTGGTGCTGGCGGCGGGCAAGGACTCCCTCGAGATCGAGGTGGTGCGCCGCCGCGAGGTTCCCGCGCCCCGGCCGCGGCTGGTCGTGGTGCAGGGGCTGCCCAAGGGCGACCGGGGCGAGCTGGCGGTGGAGATGATGACCGAGGCCGGGGTCGACGTCATCGTGCCATGGGCCGCGGCCCGGTGCGTCACCCAGTGGAAGGGCGAGCGGGCCGCCAAGGCACTGGCCCGGTGGAGGTCCACGGCGCGGGAGGCGGGCAAGCAGGCACGCCGCTTCCACCTGCCCGAGGTGACCGGGCTCTCCGCCACCGCGGAGGTGGCCGCGCTGCTGTCGGCCGCCGCACTGGGGATCGTGCTGCACGAGGAGGCCGCCGCACCGCTCTCCCGGCTGGAACCGCCGGACGACGGGGACATCGTTGTGGTGGTCGGCCCCGAGGGCGGGATCGCCGAAGAGGAGCTCGCCGCCTTCAGGGAGGCGAAGGCCGTACCCGCGCTGCTCGGGCCGACGGTCCTGCGCACCTCGACGGCGGGGGTCGCCGCGGCGGCGGTGCTCCAGGCCCGTACCGGGCGCTGGTGACCTCGGCGCGGTCCGTCCCCCTCAGCCGCCCGGGGGCACCGGGGTGATCTCCGACGGCATCGGCGGCTCCGGCTCGTCCGAGGGAGGGCACTCCTCGGCCTGGCAGGGGGCGTCCGGGGACGTGCTGGACTCCGAGGGCGTCGGGGTCGGCGTCCTGGTTTCCTCGCACTCCGCACGCGGCTCCTCCGGCTCGGCCACCAGAGGCTCGGCGGTCGTCGGACAGGGCGTGGGCGTCGGGGTGGGGGTCGGGGTGGGGGTCGGCCGTGGGGTCGGGCGGTTCGCCGGTGTCCTGGCCGGTGTGGTGACGGGCAGGGGCGGCGCGCTGGACGCGGGGACGACGGGGGGGACCCGGGCGCCGTCGTCCGGCTGCGGCCGGGAGGTCGACGACAGCTCCGGCGGGGTCGCCGGCGCCGACTGGACGTCGCCGATCTGGGTGATCTGCTGCACCTGCTGGCGGAACTCCGGGACCGCCATGACGACGGCGCCGGCGACCAGCACCGCTCCCGCGACGGAGGCTCCGGCGCGCCACCACACCAGCCCGCGGAGCCCGCGCCGTTCTACGCGGGCGCGAATGATCTCCAGTCCGTCCGGGGAGGGAACGACCGAGTCCGCCTCCGCGCTGAGGGCACGGCGGAGCAGCTCGCCGTACTCGTCGGGGGAGTCGGTCATGACAGTTGCTCCAGTGTGGTTCGTAGGGCGGCCATGCCGCGAGCCGTGTGACTCTTGACCGCGCCCTTGCTGATGCCCATCGCGTCGGCGATCTGCGCTTCGGACAGGTCTCCGTAGTAGCGCAGGACCAGTGCCTCCCGCTGTCGTGCGGGAAGCCCGCGAAGCGCCTCGATGACGGCGGACCTCTCCAGCTCGCCGATCGCGCCGTTCTCGGCGCTCGGCGCGTCGGGCAGGCCCTTGGGGGCGTACTTCTCGACGACCGCTCGGTGCCGGAGCACCGAACGAGATCTGTTGACGACCGATTGGCGCAGGTAGGCGAGTGCCTTGTCGGTGTCGCGCAGCCTGCGCCAGGCGCCGTGAATGGCGACGAACGCATCCTGCACGACTTCCTCCGCGGTTGCCACATCGCGGACGAGCAACACTGCGAGACGCACGAGAGACCGGTAGTGCGCGCTGTAGAGCGCGGTAACGGCCATGTCGGCATCCCACCCGACGGGCACCGCCCCGAGCGACCTGTCGGCCACGAGGGTCTCGGTGGTCACATCAATAGGACGCTCATCTTCGCCGGAGGGTTTACTCTCTTGCCGTTCATTAGGGGGCATGACCCAGTCGTGTCCTCGCCATGCGGACTTTTGAGCAGACGCACACTTGTCTGCCGTCGCAAGTTTCGCACACACACCCTATCCGTGTGGATCTCTCTTCGCGGTCGGCCGGGCATCACCGGTCGGCAACACCCGCCGGGATAGGGTGCTCCCATGGTGAGCGAAGCCGACTGCCTGTTCTGCAAAATCGTGGCGAAGGAGATCCCTGCGGAGATCGTCCACGAGACCGAGCGCACCCTGGCCTTCCGGGACATCGACCCCAAGGCGCCGACCCACGTCCTGGTCATCCCCAAGGACCACTACCCGGACGCGGCCGCGCTGGCCGCGGCCGACCACGGTCTGGCCGACGACGTGATCAAGGCCGCGCACGCGGTGGCCGAACAGGAGGGCGTCGCCGGATCCGGCTACCGGCTGGTCTTCAACACCGGGGCGCAGGCCGGCCAGACCGTCTTCCACGTGCACGGCCACGTGCTGGGCGGACGCGGTCTGACCTGGCCGCCCGGGTAAAAACGGGAAGGCGCGATCACCTCGATCGCGGATACGATGACGGGGAGGCGTCCTGCGGGACACTCCCCGAGTCCGTCGTCGATGTCTGGAGGCGAACAGGCCGCGAGGCCCGCCCATGTCCGAGCCAAACGATTCCAGCAGAACATCACCGCCGCGGTCCAAGGGCCCGAGCCGGACCCAGGCGAAGGTGGTGATTCCGGACGATCACTCGATGGTCAGCCTGCTGGGCTCACGTGACGAGCTGTTGCGGGTCATCGAGGGCGCCTTCCGCGCCGACATCCACGTCCGGGGCAACGAGATCACCATCACCGGGAGCCCGGAGGAGAGCAGCATCGTCGTGCGTCTCTTCGAGGAGCTGACCGAGCTGGTCCAGGGGGGCGCCGAGCTGACGGCGGACGCGGTGGAGCGCAGCATCGCCATGCTGCGCATGACCTCCGACCGCCCGGCCGAGGTGCTCTCCCTCGACATCATCTCCTCGCGGGGCCGGACCATCCGGCCGAAGACCGTGAACCAGAAGCGCTACGTCGACGCGATCGACAAGCACACCATCGTCTTCGGCATCGGCCCGGCGGGCACCGGCAAGACCTACCTGGCGATGGCCAAGGCCGTGCGGGCGCTGCAGGAGAAGAAGGTCAACCGGATCATCCTCACCCGCCCGGCGGTCGAGGCGGGCGAGCGGCTGGGTTTCCTGCCCGGCACGCTCTACGAGAAGATCGACCCCTACCTGCGCCCGCTCTACGACGCGCTGCACGACATGATCGACCCCGACTCGATCCCCCGGCTGATGGCCGCGGGCACGATCGAGGTGGCCCCCCTGGCCTACATGCGCGGCCGTACGCTCAACGACGCCTACATCATCCTGGACGAGGCGCAGAACACCTCGCCCGAGCAGATGAAGATGTTCCTGACCCGCCTGGGCTTCAATTCGAAGATCGTCGTGACCGGTGACGTCACCCAGGTCGACCTGCCGGGCGGCGTGCAGAGCGGCCTGCGGGTCGTCCAGGACATCCTCGACGGCATCCCGGACATCCACTTCAGTAGGCTGACCAGTGCCGACGTGGTGCGGCACAAGCTGGTGAGCGACATCGTGGACGCCTACGGGCGCTATGACGAGACCGTGCGGCAGAGCACGCCGCAGGCGATCAAGGGTGCCGTCAAGCGGCCCCGGGGAAGATCGTGAACAAGTGAGAGAGCGAAGAGTGCGAGCCGACGGGCGCTGCGAGCGGGCTCATGCGGGCTCCGAGCCGCTGGGCGAGGAGATCACATGAGCGTCGAGGTCAACAACGAGTCCGGCGTCGAGGTCGACGAGGGGCTCCTCGTCTCGCTGGCCGGGCACGTCCTGGAGCGGATGGGCATCAACCCGCTCGCCGAGCTGTCGATCCTCGTCGTGGACGAGGAGGCCATGTCCGAGCTGCACGAGCGGTGGATGGGCGAGCCCGGTCCCACGGACGTGCTGGCCTTCCCGATGGACGAGCTCCGTCCCGGCCACGGAGCCGGAGCGCGGAGGGAGGGCGACGCCCCCGCAGATCCGGCGCTCCTCGGCGACGTGGTGCTCTGCCCGCAGGTCGCCGCCAAGCAGGGCGCCGAGGCCGGGCACGGCACCGAGGCGGAGCTGGAGCTGCTGTGCACGCACGGCATCCTGCACCTGCTCGGCTACGACCATGCCGAGCCCGAGGAGCACAAGGAGATGTTCGGGCTCCAGGGCGAGCTGCTCGAGGCGTGGCGGGAGGTGCGCCCCCAGCGGTGAGCCTCGCCAGCGGTTGGTTGTTCTCGGCCGTCGTCCTCGTCGTGGTCGGCGGCCTGATCGCCAGCGCGGAGACCGCGCTGACCCGGATCTCCAGGGTGCGGGCCGAGGAGTTCGCCCGTGAGGAGCGCCGGGGCGCCGAGCGCCTGCAGGCGATCGTCGCGGACCCGCCTCGCTACCTCAACCTGTTGCTCCTGCTCCGGCTGACCTGCGAGCTGGTCGCCACGGTGATCGCCACCCTCCTCTTCATCGACTGGCTCGGCGACCAGGGCTGGGCCTACGCCGCCGCCGCGGCGGTCATGGTCGTGATCAGCTACGTGATCGTCGGAGTCTCCCCCCGGACCCTGGGCCGCCAGCACGCCGAGCCGATCGCGCTCGCGAGCGCCCCCCTGGTGTACGGCCTCACGCGGATCTTCGGCCCGCTCCCCAAGCTCCTCATCCTGCTCGGCAACGCGGTGACGCCCGGCAAGGGGTTCAGGGAGGGGCCGTTCACCTCCGAGGCCGAGCTGCGCGACCTGGTCGACCTGGCGGAGGAGCGCCGGGTCATCGAGCCGGACGAGCGGGAGATGATCCACTCGGTCTTCGAGCTCGGCGACACCATCGTCCGAGAGGTCATGGTGCCCCGCACCGACATGGTGTTCATCGAGCGCGGCAAGACGCTGAACCAGGCCCTCTCGCTCGCGCTGCGCAGCGGTTTCTCCCGCATTCCCGTGGTCGGCGAGAACGAGGACGACGTCATCGGCATCGCCTACCTCAAGGACGTCGTGCGCAGGGTCCAGGACGCCGGGGACGACGGCCGCGCCGAGCCGGTCGAGTCGATCATGCGTCCGGCCAGCTACGTGCCGGAGAGCAAGCCGATCGACCAGCTCCTGCGGGAGATGCAGGCCCGCCAGATCCACCAGGCCATCGTCATCGACGAGTACGGCGGGACGGCCGGTCTGGTCACCATCGAGGACGTCCTGGAGGAGATCGTCGGTGAGATCACCGACGAGTACGACCAGGAGACGCCTCCGGTGGAGCAACTGGAGGACGGCTCGGTCCGGGTGACGGCCCGGTTGCCCGTGGGGGACCTGGAGGACATGTTCGGCGTGGAGCTGGACGTGGACGACGTGGAGACGGTCGGCGGCCTGCTGGCGCACGCGCTGGGCCGGGTGCCGATCGCGGGTTCCGAGGCGGTGGTGGAAGGGCTCAGCCTGACGGCGGAGAGCCTCGAGGGGCGGCGCAACCGGATCGGCACGGTCCTGGTCCGGCGAGGCGGGGCGTCCGATCACGAGGCCCTTCCCGACTCCGCCGACCGTAGCTGAGCTTCCCGCCTCCGCGGCGCTTCCCTGCGGGGCCGGCTCCCGTACCTTCCGGGCGCACCCGGTGACCCGGTGGTCTCAAGCGTCCCGCAAGCGGTCTGCAAGCGTTCCGCGCGACTCTTTTCCCGCGGCACCCGATCACGCGGAGGCCGGGGAGCGGTCCGAGCACCGGGAGGGGTTCGCGGCGCGAAGGACGGCTCCCGGGGGAAGGGCGGGCACGGCCAGCTAGCCGGCTGTACCCCGGCCGATCAAGGGCGTCCTCGCCCGCGTCACGCGGGCGAGGACGCCCTTGGCGTTTTCTCCGATGATTGCCGCTTTTGTCGACGGGGAAGAAAGCGGATCGGCGGGGAGGATCACCTCGCACGTGACATTCGGGGGAAGTCATGACGTGGGGGATTCGGGCTGCAATTCTGGCCGCCGCCTGCGCGGTCCTGGGCGGAACCTCGGCGGGCTGCGGTTCGGGAGCGGTGATCTACGCGGAGGCGGAGGCCCGAACGGAGCTGGAACGGCTGAGCGGGCTGCTGCGGGAGACGGCGGGGCTGCCGGAGGGGTTCTCCGCCCGGCCGCGCGACGGATGGAAGCCCCCGTTCCGCCCGGCCGACCGCGACTGCCGGCGCGTCCTGAACGAGGTGGGAGGAGCCTCCCAGCGGCGGGCGCGGAGCGTGCGGGCGAGTGCCACCTACCACGGGGACGGGCTGGGCGAGCTGGCCGGCGTCTCCCTGACGACCTACCCGGGACAGGGTGCCGAGGCCCGCTTCGACGACCTGGCCGAGGCGCTGGAGGGCTGCCCTGCCGTGACGGATCCGGAGAGGGGCGCGGACACCTCCCTCGCCGCCTCCGGCCTGGACCTGGCGGAGATCGGGGACGGCACGGAGGCCCGGCGGTTGCGTGGACGGCTGAACGGATACCCGTACGAGATGAACGTGGTCTTCGTCCGCTCCGGGCAGACCCTGATCTCGCTGGTGCACGCCGCGGTCGCCGACGCCGACGCCGGACGCACCGAGCGGCTCGCCCGGTTCTTCGCCGACCGGGTGACCGGGTGACCGGCCGGCGCCGGGAAGGGCCGCCGGTTCGCCGCCCGACCGGGTGCGCGCAGGCGCGGAGGGGCTGAATACCCTTGTCCCGTGAGTGAGACGACCCTCGACCCCGAGGACAAGAAGATCATTACGCTCGCCCGCTCGGCCCGCGCCCGCAACGGCGCCGCCGAGGGCGCCGCCGTACGCGACGAGACCGGCAGGACCTACTCCTCGACCAACGTGGCGCTGCCCTCGCTGACGTTGTCGGCGCTGCAGGTCGCGGTGGCGATGGCGGTGTCCAGCGGTGCCCGGTCTCTGGAGGCGGCGGCGCTGGTCACGGCGGGTGACGGGCCGAGCGAGGCGGACGCCCGGACGGTGCGCGACCTGGGCGGGGCGACCCTGCTCGTGGCCGCCCCGGACGGCACTCTGCGTCAGAGCTGATCCCCGCATCGGGGACAATGGGTGACGTGAGTTCCTCAGCTGCTGATTTCCACGCGGGTTTCGCCTGCTTCGTCGGCCGGCCCAACGTCGGCAAGTCCACGCTGATGAACGCGTTGGTCGGCACCAAGGTGGCGATCACCTCGTCCAAGCCACAGACCACCCGGCGGGTCATCCGCGGCATCGTGCACCGTCCGGACGCCCAGCTCATCATCGTGGACACGCCCGGCCTGCACCGTCCGCGCACGCTGCTCGGCGAGCGGCTGGACAGCCTGGTGCTGTCCACGCTCACCGAGGTCGACGTGATCGGCTTCTGCGTCCCCGCCAACGAGCCCGTCGGCAGGGGTGACAAGTTCATCGCCGAGAAGCTCGCGGCGGTCAAGAAGACCCCGGTGATCGCGGTGGTCACCAAGTGCGACCTGGCCAGCCGCGAACAGATCGCCGAGCAGTTGCTCGCGGTCTCCGCCCTCGCCGACTTCGCGGAGATCGTCCCGGTCTCCGCGCAGTCCGGGGAGCAGCTCGACGTGGTGGCCGACCAGCTGATCGCCCGGCTCCCGGTGAGCCCGCCCCTCTACGAGGGCGGGCAGCTCACCGACGAGCCCGAGCAGGTCCTGGTGGGCGAGCTGATCCGCGAGGCCGCCCTGGAGGGCGTCCGCGACGAGCTGCCGCACTCGATCGCGGTCGTCGTCGACGAGATGATGCCCCGTGAGGGCCGCGACGATCTGCTGGACATCTACGCCCACATGTTCGTCGAGCGCCCCTCGCAGAAGGCCATCGTGATCGGCCACAAGGGCACGCGGCTGAAGGACGTCGGCAGCCGCGCCCGCAAGCAGATCGAGGCCCTGCTCGGCACCAGGGTCTATCTCGACCTGCGGATCAGCGTCGCCAAGGACTGGCAGCGCGACCCCAAGCAGTTGCGGCGCCTCGGCTTCTACGACTGAGGCCCCGGCTCCCGGGGCGCTTCTGCGACCGGCCCCCGGCGGGACCGGGCCGGCGGTTCCGGGAGCGCTCACCGGCGCAGCAGGGCGGCGATCCCGAGCATGCTGAGCGCCAGTGCCGCCGCGAGTGCGGCGAACCAGCCGTACTCCACGGTCGGCTGGACCCTCACGAGGCCGCCGATGTCGATCGAGGCGCTCTCGGCCCTGCCCTGCGGGTCGCTGAGGAAGACCAGCAGGACCAGGACCGTGATCGCGCCCGGCAGCGCCGCGAGGGCGGTGAACCGCCGGTCGTTCATGACCGCCATGACCCCGAGCGCCGCGGCGACGGTTCCGGAGACCATCGCGAGCACTCCCGGCCAGTCGTCCACGCCGCGGATGCGCTCGCTCACCGAGCCGATGACGACGATGTCCGCCCTGATCCCCGCCCAGGGCAGGAAGGCGGTCACCACCAGCAGGGCTCCCGCGACGATCACCGCGACCGGCAGCGTCCGGCCGGACTCCGGGGCGGAGGGGGCGGAGCGGACGGCGGGGTCGATGGGGTCGGTCATCGGCCCAGGGTAGTTTTCCGGCCCGGCCGCCGACAGGCGCCACGCGCACAATCCCTCCGGCCCGTTCCTCACCCCGGCAACAGGGGAACCGCCTCAGACGACGTCACACGGCCGTGTCACGGTCGCCGTGTCATGGTCGCCGTGTCACCGCTGTCCCGCCACGACGGCCCGTCGCCGGGACCCCGTGGCGGGGTCAGGCCACCGGGGACGCGACTGCGGGGATCGCCTCCGATTCGCCTCGCTCCAGGCGGCGGCGGAGCACGACGGCGTCCGGGGCGAGGGCGGACACCAGGATCCCCGGCCCGGCCAGCGGCAGCACGGCCCAGCCGTCGCCGACGACCGCCTCCCCGGTCCGGCAGATCCCGGCGGCCCCGCGCCGCTCCCGGCCGTCCCCGGCGGGCGACCCGGGGAACCCGGCGATCAGCGTGCTGCCCGCGCACCGGGCGTCGCCGTACACGGCGGGACTGGTGTCGACCGCCGGGTCGCCCAGGGTGAACTCCTGCCGGAGCAGCGGGCGGCCGTCGACGGTGGCGTCGAAGCGGGAGCGGCAGCGGCCGGGAGCCTCGCCGTACCGCCCGAAGACGAACTCCTCGCGCCAGAACACCCGGGCGCCGGCGGCCAGCTCCAGCCGTACCGTCGCGCGGTGGCGGCAGCCTGCCGCGAGCACGGCCGGTTCCGGTGCGAACCGGAGCGACGCCCCGGCGCCGACCCTGGCGGTGACGGTCATGAGCGACTCCGCCGGACCGGGACCGGGGAGGACCAGGGTGCTCGCGACCGACCGGACGTCCAGGGTGGTGCCCGGGGCCACCTCGATGTCGAGCGCCAGGTCGTCGCCGCCGAGCGGCCCGGCGGCGGTGGAGACCAGATGCACCCGGTCCGGCCCGGTACGGCGCAGCGTGATGGGCGGGGCGGAGCGCATCGTGGACAGCACGGTCCGGCCGCCGGGGCCGAGCGTGGTGGCGAGCACGGCCCGCGCGGTCATCGACCGCCGCGCCGCCGCGGCGGCGGAACCGGTACGTGAGGCGGCTGCCGGGCCGGGACGCGGGAGGGGGGCGGCAGGCGTCATCGGCCGGGCGGCGGCGCGGCCGTGGTCGCCGGGCGCGGGGCCGTGCTCGGGACCGGCTCTCGACCGGACTCATGGCCGGACTCATGGCCGGGCTGAGGGCCGTGGTCTCGACCGGCCTCACGGGCCCAGGCGTGCACGACGCCGAGGACCCACTCGGCCACCGCGTGCGCCTCCGGTTCCTGCCGGACCGAGGTGAACAGCACGGGCCTGCCCTCCCGTACGGCCGCCGCGTCACGCGACATGACCGTGAGGTCGGCGCCGACCATGGGCGCGAGGTCGATCTTGTTGACCACGAGCAGGTCGGCCGCCGTGACACCGGGGCCGCCCTTGCGGGGGACCTTGTCGCCGCCGGACACGTCCAGCACGAAGATCTGCCGGTCGGCCAGGCCCCGGCTGAAGGTGGCGGTGAGGTTGTCACCCCCGCTCTCGACGATCACCAGGTCGAGCGGGCCGAACCGCTCCTCCAAGCTCTCCACCGCGTCCAGGTTGGCCGCGATGTCGTCGCGGATGGCGGTGTGCGGGCAGCAGCCGGTCTGCACGGCGGCGATCCGCTCCGGGTCGAGCACGCCCGCCTTCCGCAGGAAGTCGGCGTCCTCGGTGGTGTAGATGTCGTTGGTGACCACGGCCAGGCGCAGCGTCTCGCCGAGGGCGCGGCAGAGCGCGGCGGTCAGCGCGGTCTTGCCGCTGCCGACGGGCCCGCCGATGCCCAGCCGCAGCGCGCGGCCGTGCGGGTCGGGGGAGTGGTGGTGGTCGTCGTGGCCGGCGCCCATGGGGTCCACCGTCCTTTCGGGGGTTCGGGGCTCGGTGGCCGGGGTCAGGAGACGAAGAGCCGGAGCTCGGCGCGCAGGTGGCGCTCGGCGAGCAGGTCGAGGGCGGGCGCGGCGTGGGCGGGGAGCCCGGCCCAGGTGGAGGCGGCGGCGAGATCCGGCGGTGCGGCGGCGGCGGACGCGATCCGTTCCAGGTCGGGGGCGAGGTCGGCGAGGAGCCGGTGGACCGCGACGGGGTCGAGGCCGAGCAGCCGGACGGCGGCCGTCGCCGGACCGGTGAGCGCCGCGTAGGCCGCCGCCAGCGCCGCTTCCCCGGGAGCGCACCCGGCCGCACCCGCCGCTGCGCCGAGCGCCACCGGGTGGTGGGCCCCGGACGGTACGGCCCGCGCCAGCTCGTCGAGGACCGGCGAGGGCCAGATCCGCCGGGCGGTCCGCAGCAGCAGCCGTCCCTGGACGCGGCTCGCCTCGCGCTGGGCGGGCGAGGCGGTCCGGGCGTCGGCCTCGGCGTCCAGCCCCGCCCAGCCGGCGGGATGATCCTCGTCCGGGCGGCCCGCGGCGGCCGGCCCCGCTGTGCCGAGCGCGCAGGCGGCGGCCGCGAGGCAGGCGGCCACCCGGCCGGAGGCGGCCAGCCGTCCCCGCAGGAACGCGGCCAAGGTGGTGAGGTCGCGCACCACCCCCGAGGAGACGGCCGCTTCGGCGCCTCCCGAGTGGCCGTGGCCTCCGGCGGGGAGCCGGGAGTCGGTGAGCAGCAGCAGGGCGGCGTTCGCGGCAGGGACGCCCATCACGGACGCACCGGGCCCGGCGGTCTTGTCAGGATCATGGCGGGCCCGTCAGAACAGGAAGTAGCGCTGGGCCATGGGCAGCGACGCGGCGGGGGCGGGTTCGACCGGCTCGCCGTCGACGCGGACGGTGAAGGTGTCGGGGTCCACCTCGATCCCGGGCAGGGCGTCGTTGAGCGGCATGCTCTCCTTGCCCCGCCGGCGGACGTCGGCGACCGGGACCAGGCGGCGCCGTACGGCCAGCCGGTCGGCCAGCCCGCTCTCCAGGGCCAGGGGCGCGACGAAGTGCACCGAGGTGGCGGCTGCGGTGACCGGGGCGGCGCCGAACATCGGGCGGGGCATGACCGGCTGCGGGGTGGGGATGGAGGCGTTGGCGTCGCCCATCTGGGCGTAGGCGATCACCCCGCCCTTGATCACCAGATCGGGCTTGACCCCGAAGAAGGCCGGGGACCACAGGACGAGATCGGCCAGCTTGCCGGGCTCGACCGAGCCGACCTCGCCGTCCAGGCCGTGCGCCACCGCCGGGCAGATCGTGTACTTGGCGACGTAGCGCCGGGCCCGGAGGTTGTCGGTCCCGCCGTCGCCGGGCAGCGCGCCCCGGCGGCCCTTCATCACGTGGGCGGTCTGCCAGGTGCGGATGATCGTCTCGCCCACGCGGCCCATCGCCTGCGAGTCGGACCCGATCATGGAGATCGCGCCCATGTCGTGCAGCACGTCCTCGGCGGCCATGGTCGACGGCCGGATCCGGGACTCGGCGAAGGCCAGGTCCTCGGGAATGGAGGGGTTGAGATGGTGGCAGACCATCAGCATGTCGAGGTGCTCGTCGAGCGTGTTGACGGTGTGCGGGCGGGTCGGGTTGGTCGAGGACGGCAGGACGTTGCCGTAGGAGGCCACCTTGATGATGTCCGGCGCGTGGCCGCCGCCCGCGCCCTCGGTGTGGTACGCGTGGATGGTCCGGTCACCGATCGCCTTCAGCGTCGACTCCACGAACCCGGCCTCGTTGAGGGTGTCGGTGTGGATGGTCACCTGGGTGCCGGTGGCGTCGGCGACCGACAGGCAGACGTCGATGGCGGCCGGGGTGGTGCCCCAGTCCTCGTGCAGCTTGAAGCCGGAGGCCCCGGCCAGCAGCTGCTCCGTCAGCCCCTCGGCGTTGACCGTGTTGCCCTTGCCCAGCAGCGCGACGTTGACCGGATAGGAGTCGAGGGACTCCAGCATGCGGCCGAGATACCAGGTGCCGGTGACCGTGGTGGCCTTGGTGCCCTCGGCCGGGCCGGTGCCGCCGCCGACGATCGTCGTCACCCCGGCGGCCAGCGCCTCGTCGAGGATCTGCGGGCAGATGAGGTGCACGTGGGAGTCGATCGCCCCGGCGGTCAGGATCTTCCCGTTGCCCGAGACGATCTCGGTGGAGGGCCCGATCACCAGGTCGGGGTGGACGCCGTCCATGGTGTCGGGGTTGCCGGCCTTGCCGATCGCGGTGATCCTGCCGTTCCTGACCCCGATGTCGGCCTTGACCACGCCCCAGTGGTCGAGGATCACCGCACCGGTGATCACCAGGTCGGGGGCGCCCTCGGCCCAGGTGGTCCTGGCCTGGCCCATCGACTCGCGGATGACCTTGCCGCCGCCGAACACCGCCTCGTCGCCCGCGCCGGCCGGGCCCATCGACAGGTCCTCGGTGACCGTCAGGAACAGGTCGGTGTCGGCCAGCCGGATCCGGTCGCCGGTGGTGGGACCGTACAGCGCGGCGTAGCGCGCCCGCTCAACGAACATCGGTGCTCCCGTCGAGAGGTCCGGCCCACTCGGGGCGGAGACCGGGGACGATCCGGCGCCCGGCGATGGGCACGAGCGTCACCTCGCGCTCCACCCCCGGCTCGAAGCGCACCGCCGTACCGGCGGGGACGTCCAGCCGCCTGCCCCAGGCGGCCTCGCGGTCGAAGCGCAGGCCGGGGTTGGCGGCGGCGAAGTGGTAGTGCGAGCCGACCTGGACCGGCCGGTCGGCGGTGTTGACGACCCGGAGGGTGAGGCGGTCCCGGCCGGGGTTGAGCGGGATCGGCGCCTCGCCGTACAGGATCTCGCCCGGGACCGGCGCCGCGCCGTACGGCGTCTCGCCGTTCACGGGATCGGCCGGTGGACGGTGACGAGCTTGGTGCCGTCCGGGAACGTGGCCTCGACCTGCACCGACTCCAGCATCTCGGGCACGCCGTCCATGACGTCCTCGCGGGAGAGCACCCCGCGCCCGGCGTCCATCAGCTCGGCCACGCTGCGCCCGTCCCTGGCGCCCTCCATGAGGAAGGACGCGATGACCGCGGTGGCCTCGGGGTGGTTGAGCCGGAGCCCCCGGGACCTGCGGTCGCGGGCGACGCCGGCGGCGACGTGGATGAGCAGGCGTTCCTGCTCGTGGGGTGTGAGCCGCATCCCCGGACCATAGGAACCGACGGTTTCCCCCGCGTTGCGCGCCGATGTCGCGCCGGTTTCCTGATCGCCGGGTGTTTGATCACTTCTTGGTGACTGTTGCCGCCGGGAAGTGTGCCGTCTCCGGGCTCTGCCGTACCCTGCCCCAAGAATTCCGTGGAACAGAGGGAATCCGGAGCCGGAGGTCGTCGTGCTGCCTTTCAGGAGGAGGACGAGGCAGGAGTCCGGCTTCCCGGTGGAGCCGCCCACGCCGCAACCCCCGGACACGACCGCGGCGGAGCCGCCCACGCAGGAGCCGCCGGACGCGCCGGTCCGTGACGGGCGCTCCGGCGGCCGTCGCCTGCGACTGGCGGGCTGGCTCGCCGCCGTTCTGGCGGCGGCGGTCGTCGCGATCTGGGCGGTGTGGGAGACGGGCCCGCCCACGGAGGCGGAGCTGCTGGAGCAGGCGGGCCTGAACGGCAAGGACAGGCTCCTGGTCGGGGTGAAGGACGACACCCCCGGCATCGCGGTCCGCAAGCCGGACGGCACCTATGAGGGGTTCGAGATCGAGATCGCACTCATGATCGCGGCGGACCTCGGCTTCCGGGAGAGCGAGGTCGAGTTCCTCTCCATCGAGACCGAGGACAGGGCCCGGATGACGGCCAGGAACGCCGCGGGCCAGCACGTCAAGGTCGATCTGGTGGTGGCCACGTTCAGCGTGACCAAGGAGCGCCAGGAAAGGGGGGTGGGGTTCTCCGCGCCCTACCTGGAGACGCAGCAGTCCGTCATCACCCGTCAGGGGCACGCCGACGTCACCGCGCTGACGCAACTGCGCGGGAAGAAGGTCTGCACCCTCGCCACCGCGACCTCCGTGAGCCCGGTCGACCGGGCCGGGGCCGACGTCACCCAGAAGAACCGGATCAGCGAGTGCGTCACCGGCCTGAAGAAGGGCGACTACGAGGCGGTCACCACCGACACGGCGCTCCTGGCCGGGTTCGTGCAGCATGAACCGGACCTGTTGGAACACCACGACATCGGCCTGGAGACTCCGGAGCAGTGGGCCGTCAACGCCGGGAGCAACACGGCCCTGCGCACTCTGGTCGACCTCTCGCTCCACCGCTCCGCCACCGACCCGCAGGACATGCGGTGGGAGAACGCCTACGACCGCTTCATCGGCCCCATGCAGAAGCACAGCCCGAAGGAGCAGGTCGCCGCCCGGACGCAGCCGACCGTCCCCGAGCCCGACATACGGCGCTGGCCGTGGGAGCGGGGTATCCCGCAGCGGAAGAACGGATGAGCGAGCCGGATGCGGCCCCGCCCGCGGCTCCCCGGGAGACGGAGGAGCCGCCGCCCGGCAAGGAGGCGCGCGGGCAGCGCGGCGGCAGCCAGCAGTGGATGTTCGCGATGCTTCCGGCGTTCCCGCTGGCCCTGCTCGTCGTGCGGCTGTGGTACGCCAGCCGCCAGGACACCCAGACGCTGCTCCTGCTGGTCCAGCACGTCAGCGCCCTCGGCCTGCTCACCGCGGTGCTGCTGACCACCCTATGGGTGCTGCCCGCCCTCGTGCTGACCGGCCGCGCCCTCGGCACCCTCTACCGGGTCAGCACCGCCCGGTCCTCCTGGCTGTCGGCGACGGCCGACCGCATCCCCGACTGGGTCGTGGTGCTCTCCGTCCTGGTCGGCGCGGTGAGCTGGCAGCTGCGGTTCCTGCCCACGCTGATCGCGCTCTCGCTGGCGGTGCTCGGGCTGACGATCCACGACCGCAGACCCGCTCGGCGGGACCTGATCATCGTGTTCACGCTGGTGCTTCCCGCCGTCGTGGGGGTGGGACTCTACATGTGGCTCGCCCCGGCCATCGGCCAGGCGCTCGCGGAGCGGGACGTGGTCACCGCCGTTCTGCTCGCCCTGCCCCCGGGACTGGCCGTCCTGCTGACCGGCCCGGTCCCGGCCCGCGCCGCCGCGGCGCTGACCTCGGCGGTTGCCGTCGCGGTGCTCGCCCTGGCGCCGCTGTTCACCGCGGCCGTCGTGGTGGAGGCGCCGATCCTGCCTCTCATGGGGCTGGAGATCTCCGGCGAGAGCACCGACGACGAGATCTCCGGCAAGGTGCTGCTCGGCTACGTGATCACCACCGACGACCGGGTCTCCACCTTCCTGGACCGGGACGGGACGGTACGGTTCATCCCCAACGGTGTGGTGGCCTCGCAGTTCCTCTGCCCGGATCTCGGTCAGATCCCGCGCAGCCGCATCGCCCTGCACCGCTGGTACGTCGAGCACAGCGTGCTCGCCTGGTTCGCCCCCGACCCGCTGGAGAAGCCCAGCGACCCCCGCTGCCCGGGCCGCCCGACGGACCCGGGGGAGTCCCGGGATCCCGCGGGCCGCGACGGGCGGGAGGAGACTACTGCTGGTACTCCTCGACCTCCTCGATCGGGCGGGGCGCCGCAGCCCCGGGGTCATCACCGAACTCCCGCCGGGCACGCCGCTGCCTGAGCAGGTCCCATGCCTGGTCGAGGGCCTCCTCGAGGTACCTGATCCGGTGGTTCTCCTCGTGAGAGGAGACCGAACCGGCCGCGAGCGACGTGCGGAGCTCGCGTTCCTCGGCGATCAGCCGGTTGATGTGGGCGAGGATGTCGCCGTCCTTCATGTCGATCCCCCTCCGTCCCCTCTGTCCTACCCTCCTTCCGGACTGTATTCGACTCGTGGGGGCCGCCCCGGTGGGAACGGCGCCGCAGGCCGTCAGAACCAGGAGCGCGTCCCGGCCGGCTGGTTCTCTTTGGTGAATAAATGTCCTTTTTCGGGGCAGAGATAGGGGTAAGCGGAAGGTGTTCATTCGATGACGAAGAGTGGTTAGCAATGGGCATTCCTCACGAACTGCTGCATGTGGCCACCCGGCCCGACGGGGCCGAAGAGTGGGCGTGCGGCATCTGCGCCCGTCGCATCCTGCTGCGCTGGCCGCCGAGCTTCGAACGGCTGGTGCTGATCGAGGGCGACGAGACGGTCCAGCACTTCGGTACCAAGGGGCCGATCACCGTGCTGGGCGTGGACGTCACCCAGGAGCCCGACCAGAGCGACCGCGACTGGCTCAGTGAGAACGGCATCGCCTGGCCGGCCTGACCCCGGCCGCCGGGGAGACTGCGGGGCCGGCCCCCCGGTGTCGAGACGGAGCGGGTCGTCGTGGCGGAGCCGCCGGTGAGGACGGTCGGAGGTGTCCCGGCGCCCGGGCGCGAGACCCTGCGCACGGGCGGATGCCCACCACCGACATGCCGGGGTGCCGACTCGTCGGAAGACTTTGTGTTCCGCCATGTGAGACCGTGACCCGGATTTTTGAAACCCTCTGATAGCGTACTGTGCATGCTGCGCGGGCTGCTTCTTAGCTGCCGCGACGAGGGCCTGTAGAAGGCCGGCTCCCTCGTCGCGGAGCGAGTCATGCGCGTCGGCCGTGATCATCTTCCAGCCGAGGAGCCCTGAGAATGTATCCGCAGCAGCCCAGCCCCATGCCGTTCCACCGCTATGAGGCCTTCGCCCCGGTGAAACTGGCCGACCGCACCTGGCCCGACAAGGTCATCGACAAGGCGCCCCGATGGTGCGCGGTGGACCTGCGCGACGGCAACCAGGCATTGATCGACCCGATGGACTCCCACCGCAAGCTCCAGATGTTCGAGCTGCTGGTGCGGATGGGCTACAAGGAGATCGAGGTAGGCTTCCCCGCCGCCTCGCAGACCGACTTCGACTTCGTCCGCCAGATCATCGAGGAGGGCCGGATCCCCGAGGACGTGGTGATCCAGGTCCTGACCCAGGCGCGGCCCGAGCTGATCGAGCGGACCTTCGAGGCGATCCGGGGCGCGAAGAGCGCCATCGTCCACCTGTACAACTCGACCTCCACCCTGCAGCGCCGGGTCGTCTTCGGCCAGGACCGCGAGGGCATCACCGCCATCGCCGTCGAGGGCGCCAAGCTCTGCAAGAAGCTGGCCGACGCCTCCGACGTGGACGTCTACTTCCAGTACTCCCCGGAATCCTTCACCGGCACCGAGCTGGAGTACGCCGTGGAGGTCTGCGACGCGGTCAACGAGGTCTGGCAGCCGACCCCCGAGCGCAAGGTCATCATCAACCTGCCCGCCACCGTCGAGATGGCCACGCCGAACGTCTACGCCGACCAGATCGAGTGGATGAACCGCAACCTGGCCCACCGCGACTCGATCATCCTGTCCCTGCACCCGCACAACGACCGGGGCACCGCCGTCGCCGCCGCCGAGCTGGGCTACATGGCCGGGGCCGACCGCATCGAGGGCTGCCTGTTCGGCAACGGCGAGCGCACCGGCAACGTCTGCCTGGTGACCCTGGGCATGAACCTGTTCTCGCAGGGGATCGACCCGGAGGTCGACATCTCCGACATCGACGAGATCCGCCGCGTCGTGGAGTACTGCAACCAGCTCCCCGTGCACCCGCGCCATCCCTGGGGCGGCGAGCTGGTCTACACCGCCTTCTCCGGCTCCCACCAGGACGCCATCAAGAAGGGCTTCGAGCACATGGAGCGCGACGCCGCCGAGGCGGGCGTGCCGGTGGACGAGTTCCGCTGGGCGGTGCCGTACCTGCCGATCGACCCCAAGGACATCGGCCGCACCTACGAGGCCGTGATCCGGGTCAACAGCCAGTCCGGCAAGGGGGGCGTCGCCTACATCATGAAGGCCGACCACCACCTGGACCTCCCGCGCCGCCTGCAGATCGAGTTCTCCCGGGTGGTGCAGGCCCGCACCGACGCCGAGGGCGGCGAGATCACCCCCGCCGCGATGTGGGACGCCTTCACCGACGAGTACCTCCCCAACCCGGTCAGCCCCTGGGGCCGGCTGGGCCTGCTGGCCCACCGCAACGCCTCCACCGTCGACGGCAAGGACGCCATCAGCGTCGACGTCCGCGTCGACGGCGAGATCCGCGAGGTCGAGGGCACCGGCAACGGCCCCATCTCCGCCTTCTGCGACGCGCTGTCCCGCATCGGCGTCCAGGTGCGTGTCCTGGACTACGCCGAGCACGCGATGAGCGCCGGCAGCGACGCCAAGGCCGCCTCCTACGTCGAGTGCGACGTCGCCGGCACGACCCTGTGGGGCGTCGGCATCGACGCCAACACCACCACCGCCGCCCTGAAGGCCATCATCTCCGCCGTCAACCGCGCCACCCGCTGACCGTACGGCTTGCGCACCCGGGCCCGGCACCGACCTGCCGGGTCCGGTGTCCGGCACACGCCCACAAGGCCGCCCGCCGCCACACGACCGCGCCTCCACGACCCCGGGGCGCGGTCGTGGCGTGTCCGGGTCCGATCGGGACCGGCCCTCGGTATGGTCGGGGCGAACGCCTCGGCGGCTTACGCCGGCATCGACTCCGGTGCGGCCGCGGCGATGATGTGCGACCGTCCAGGCCCGGCGGCGGCGCCGCAGATCGGCCGGAGCGTCGGCGACGCCTTCCTCCTCACCCCTGAATCGGAGCGACCATGGATGATCGGGTGCCCCTGCTCGACGAACGGTTCAGCGATCCCGGCGCCCAGGCGACGCCATGGGCGGCCACGCGTGAGGCGCTGGAGAACGCACAGCTGTTCTGGCTCACGACCGTCCGCTCCGGCGGGCGTCCCCATGTCACGCCGCTGGTGGCGGTGTGGCTCGACGGAGCCCTCCACTTCTGCACGGGTCCCGAGGAGCAGAAAGCGGTGAATCTCGCCGGTAACCCCCACGCGGTCCTGACCACCGGCTGCAACCGGTGGGACCAGGGACTCGACGTGACGGTGGAGGGCCGAGCCCGGCGAGTCACCGCCCGCGACGCCCTCGAACGACTCGCCATCGCCTGGGCGGCCAAGTGGGACGGTCGGTGGCGGTTCCAGCCGACCGATACCGGCTTCACCCACGACGGCGGAGGTCCTGCGCTCGTCTTCGCGGTCGAGCCGGACAAAATCCTCGCCTTCACGAAGGGCGGCTTCAGCCAGACCCGCTACCTGCCCGCCGGGTAGGAGTTCCCGGCTCGTTACGCACCCGGGGTGCAGTCGTACAGCTCGCCGTAGCGCTTCTGGGCGATGCGCATCAGCTCGATCATGTCCTTGATCGCATCCCTGCCCTTGGCGACCTGAGCGAGGTAGATGTCGATCATTCGATCCTTTCCGTCGCAGCGGAACTTCGCACTCACTCGGTATGGTTGGTCGGCGAGCGGGCTGTTCGACAGGTATGCGGCCAGACCGTTCCCGAGATCAGCGGGGAGCGTGGTCCCGCCGTGTCTTATGTAGACCTGACGCCTATCATCCAAGAGGAAGTCCAGGTGCTCCTGCGACATCCCGTCGCCCTCCCACATCCAATTCACCATCAGGGGAGGAGGGGATGTGTCAGGGGCTCGGCAGTCGCCGTTTCTCTCAGTACCGTATGTTTTCTCCACAAGCGGCCCGGCTGCGCCGCTGATTAAGCGAAACGCCTGCTCGGGAATGAGTTTGCAGATGTAAGGGGCTGAGTCCGCGACCGGGCGGGGAGGTGCAGCGGGCGTGGACGCGATATCGCTTTCCGGAGTGCAGGCCGTAGCGAGAAATGCGAGGGATGCCAGGGTGACGGAGAGACAGCGAAGCCTCACTTGCCGCCTCCGGGGGAGGACGGAATCTGCAGGTCGAGGTAGTCGTCCACCTCACTGGTCCTGCGAAAGGTGTTGCCGAAGCGGTCGATCAGATCATTGCTTCCGCCGGTTATGCGTGTCCATTCGAGGAACCGGCTGTACTCGTGTGGGGTCATCTCGGTGAAGGGCTTGATCCTCGGGGAAGTGTCTGTCGCGAATACCTGATCTTTCAGATTGAATCCGTCGAGCATGCCCTTGTTTAGCATGGCTGTGGCGATCATCTGTTCCGCCAGCCTCTCCACCGCAATCCGATTGTCCCCCAGCGTCCGGTGAGTCTCGTCCAGGCTCCGCCCGTGCTCCGACACCTGCTTGGCGACCTGCTTGGAGAGCTCGTCATACGCGGCACCGGTGAGCTTGTCGTAGCCGGTGCTGACCATCCCTCCGAAGGCTCCGGTGGCCAGCTCGCCGACCTGCCTGGCCCCTGGCACCGGGAGCAGGCCCAGCGCGTTGCCCACCATGGTCTTCAGCGACTCCTCAGCCTTCTTGTCGTTCAGCCCTTGGGCGATCAGCACTTGGCGGCGGATCTCCGTGATGTGACTGAAGGGACGTGCCTCCGCCACGATCCGGTCGGTCAGGAACTGCTTGATGTCGGCCTTGTCGACCCGCCCATCCTCATCGAAGTCGAAGTGCTCGACGTCGGACTTCGTGAAACCGAGCTTCTCGGCGTTGGCCGCGGTGAGGCCGACCGGGGGCACGGTGTCGAGCGCCGCCCGCATGTGCTCGGTCTGGGCCCGTACCAGAGCCTCGAAACCGGCGTCATTGGCAGTGGCCAGCGTCAGCGCGTAGGACAGGTCCTCGGCCGAGGCCTTGCCGAAGGTCGCATGGTTGAGCAGGAGCCGGGAGAACTGGTCGATGTTGGCCGCCAGCGCGCGGGCCAGCGGGTAACCCAGCGGCGCGAAGCGGTCGAACGCGGCCCGATCCTTGAACGACAGGTTGCCGCTCTCGGCCTTGGTGAAAGCGGGACGCACCTCGTCCGCCAGCACCTTGGTCATCTCGGACGCCAGCTTCTGCGAAGTCCGGTCCTGGCCGGTCGTCGCGGCGATCAACGCGTCGTTGAACGGCTTGTAGTCGTCCAGATAGCGGAAGGCGTTCCACCGCGTGGTCAGCATGTAGTCCAGCACGGACTCCTTCCACCCCGCCGGGGTGTGGTCCAGCAGGGCCTGGGAGGCCTCCTTGCCGGAACCGGCGGCGTGGAAAAGGTCGTCCACCACCGATGACCTGGTCTGCTTGCCGGGTCCGGCCGCCACCGACCCCGGCCGCAGCAGACCGCCGAGGCCCAGCGCGCTCGCCAGGTCGAACATGGGGATCTGGTCTCCCGCGAAGGTCCGGCCCAGCGGGTCCTTGCTCGCCGCCCACCTGCTCGTGTACTGCTCCCGCTCGTGGACGATCGCGTCGCGCCCGACGACCTCCATGAACTTCTTCGAGAACGGCGTCTTCCCGTCGTGGGCACGCCAGATGAGCGCCTGGGCCTGGTAACCCGAGTACTTCGTGTCACCGGCCCTGTGCTCCTTCCGGCCCTCCTTCGCGAGGTCCTTGAGGAAACCGCCACCCATGTACGCGGGGTTCTTCGGATCGGTCCCCCTGGCCAGAGCCGTGCTCAGCATCCCCAGGGCCTTCTTCCCCGAGGTGGAGAGCCGGGCCACGCGGTCGGAGTCTCCGTGGTTGGCGGCGTCGCGCAACCGTGCGGCGAGCGAGCCGGGCAGCCGCGTCACCCCTCCGGCGCCCAGAACGCCCAGGAACACCTTGACGAACTCCGCGTCCCCGGTCCGCGACGCGTACTTCTCCAGCTCCGCCAGCGCCTCGGCGTCTCCGTCCACGGCTTTCAGCGCCGCACGACCGGCCAGGGTCCCGTCCAGCAGCCCCTGGGCGGACGCCAGCCCGTCGGGCATCTCAAGGAAACTTCCCTCGGGCCTGCTCGTGCCGAAGGTGACCTTCTGCCGCTCCAGCTCGTGGACCAGCTTCTGCCGCCGCCGCAGGTCCTCGGCCTGCGCGGTGACCCGTCCGGCCAGCTCCCGCAGCCGCACCGCCGGGGAGGTGTCGAGCCCGGCGCTCTGCAGCTCGCCGTACAGCGCCTGCGCCAGGTGCTCCAGCCGCCCGGCGGCCTGGGTGTGCTCACCGGCCATCGCGTCGAACTCGGCCCGCTTGACCCCGGTGAACTCCCGGCCGGTCGTCACGGCCGCTCCGGCAGCGACGCAAGCTTCTGGTTCGCGCTGTGCACCGCCCTGGTGAGCATGTCACGCAGCTCCCGCTGGTCGGCGTGGACCTGCGTGCCGAACCGGGAGCCCGCCGGCCCCACCCACGCGTCGTTCTCCATCAGGCGGCAGGAGGGATCGAGCGCCCACCAGTGCTCGTCCGACAGCCGCCGGATCCGCTCCGCCACGGCCCGCATCGCCTCGCGATCGAGGTCAGCCACGATGATCCCCTCGTACGGCTCGCTGTACCAGAACCAGATCAGGAGGCGGCGTCCCCCACGTCATCCACACGGTAATCAACAGCATGTCAACAGAACAAGCTTAAACCCAGGGAAAGTCGTAGACCGACTTCCGAAGATTGTTTGGAAAAGGGTGTTCCGTCACCGGGCGGCTGGTTCTCTTCGCAGGTCGGGGCGGCTGCGGGGACAACACCTTAAGTCGATAGGGATAGGGCATTCATCTGGTCTCGGGAGGAGGGAATGCGCTGTAGGCAGCCAGTCGCTTATGCCGAGAATGAAAGCCACTGGATGCCGGCGCAGGCAGCGCGTCGCTACCCGCCGAGAATGCCCCTGCCGAAGCCGAGCGCCCTCCCTCGGGGGCGGTCGTGGTGGGTTCAGCCGAACTCGCCGTTCTTCACGCCTCAGATGAAGGCGTTCCGCACGCCGAGGGTGAAGGCCTGGGGCCGGAATAGCCGATCATCCGGACATGACGGCGCGGCCCCGGGGAGCCTCACCGAAGAAACCGGCTACGGCCGGTCAACCGGACGCGCGGGCCTGCACCTCGTTTCCCTCCGGGGAGGGAAACTGGACTCGGCGGTGGGGGCGCGGTAGGAATGGATCATGCCGAGCACCTGGTTCTCCCTCGCGGTCCACAGCCCGGACCCCGCCGATCTGGCCCGCTTCTGGGCCGACGCGCTGGGATACCAGATCGTCTTCGAGGGGCCGAAGGGAGAGGTGGCCATCGCCAAGGACGAGTTCAGCAATCCCGGCATGGTCTTCGTCCCGCTGGACGAGCCCAGGCAGGGCAAGAGCCGCCTGCACGTCGAGCTCAACCCCGACGACCAGGACGCCGAGGTCGAGCGGCTGATCGGGCTGGGCGCGAGCCGGGTGGACATCGGGCAGCCCGCCGACGCCTCCTGGGTGGTGCTCGCCGATCCGGACGGCAACGAGTTCTGCGTGCTCGCCCCCTGGCGGCACCCGTCCCTGGCGGACTGACGGGCCGCTCCTCGAAACGGTACGGCCGGCCGTACGGTCCCGGGACCCTCAGCCGATCAGCCGGTTCTCGAAGGCGGGGTAGCCGGGCAGCGGGGGCGCGTCCCACTCGCCGGCGACCTCCTTCAGCAGCAGCCGCATGGTCTCGGCGAACGCCGGATACTCCTCGATCATGCTCGCCAGCTCCCAGCGGTGCCGCAGCACCTGCCGCCTGGTCGGGACCGGCCGCCGGGTCCGGTGGAGCGGCCCGTCCTCCGCGGCGCGCGGCAGCAGGCGCACCGTCGTGTGCACCGTCCAGATCGCGATCGCCCGCCGCATTCCGGCCTGCCAGACGGCGTCCTCGGCCAGCGCCGGGTAGGCCGTCACGACCTCCGCGCGGAATGTCTCCTCGACCTCCTCCGCCAGGCCGGGCGGCGGCCGGAAGACGCACCAGCAGGTGGCGAACGGCATCCGGCAGTACGCGGCGGTCAGGAAGACCGACTGGAAGCAGGCGGTCTCGAAGTCGATCAGTCGCAGGCCGTCCGGAGTGAGGAGGTTGTTGTCGGGGCAGGTGTCACCCGGGGTGAAGGCCGGGTACTCCTTCGCGGCCGCCGTCCTGATCTCCGCCAGTTCTCCGGCCAGCCCGCGCGGTGCCGCGATCCCGGTCCCGTCGAGCAGCGCGAGCAAGGCGTCGGCGTTCTGCTCCATCCACGGTTCGTCCTCCCAGGACCGCAGGCCCCCGCCGTACCGGGTCCAGAGCCGGGTGAGGTCGGCGCGCCTGCGGACCGACCCGGCGGCCAGCCGCCCGAGCCCGCGGGACCAGGCCAGCAGCCCCTCCGCGGCGGCCTGCGGATCGTCCCCGAGCAGCACGTCCGCCAGTGTCGGAGCGTCCCCGAGATCCGCCATCACCACCAGCGGTACGGCGGTGTCCACGCCCAGCAGCTCGGGACCGGCCAGGCCCAGGGAGAGCCCGGCCGCCTCGGAGGCGAAGCAGCGCATCCCCTCGGCCTCGTCGTGGAACGACTTGACGATCACGCTGCCGCCGTCGGCCGTCCGGCAGCGCAGCACGGTGCTGCGCGTGCTGCCGCCCAGGTCGACCGGGTCGGACAGCTCGGTGCCCAGCAGCGCGCCCGCGGCACGAAAGATCAAATCCATCCCGGTATCGTGCCACCGCCGCCCGGCCGCCGCATCCGCCGGCCCGCCCTCCGGTGGAGGGGCGGACCCGGATCACCGTGCGCGCCGCCTGATGATCAGCCTGCGCGCGGCCCGCACCGCCGCGGGTACGGCCAGCAGGGTCAGCAGGGTGAGCAGGGCCGGCCGCATCCGCGCGGTCCCGCCGAAGGGGGCGGGGGAGGCGGTGACCGCCGGCCCTCGGGGGACGGGGGCGGCCGGGGGAGTGGCGGGGCCCGGGGGAGACGGCGAGGCGGGGGCGGGCGGGGACGACGGGGAAGCGGGGGAAGACGGGGGCGGTTCGTGTGCGGCGTGGAACTCCTCGTCGAGGATCCGGTGGAACCGCCGCTCGCGGCGGGTGGAGGTGCTGGTGATCCGGAGCTCTCGGACGTTGGTCCAGTAGCGGCGGCCGGCCGGGCCGGAGAACAGCGTGCGGGCGATGGGGCGCAGGTGCTCCTCGGTGATGGTCCGCAGCTCGTACTCCATCGACCACTGCGACACGATCAGGTTCACGTACATGTGCTCGCGCGGGGTGTCGGGGTCGTCGGAGTCGAAGAACGGTCCCCAGGCCCGGCGGTAGAGCGGGTCCTCCATCGCCATCTTCATCAGGTCGGCGTGGAGCATGCGCAGCGCCTGCTCCCGGTCGGACTTGGCCTCGCGGGCCTGCAGGACCAGGGAGACGGCGACGCCGACGAGGGCGAGCACCGACAGCAGCGTGGAGGCCGCGCCGTACGTCTGGCCGATGAGGCTGAGCCGCTCCCAGTCACCCGCCTGGTCGCCCAGCAGGCCGAGGGCGAGCGGGGAGACCGCGACGAGGCCGGCGACCAGAGTGATCACGACGAGCAGCAGGGCCGCCGTCAGGACCCGGCGGGGGAGGCCGCGCGTCAGCAGCCGCTCGGACAGGCGACGCGGGGACACGGCGGTCACCTCCGCTCAGGCGCCGGGTTTGGGCGGTGGCAGGGGGATGATCTCGCGGTCGAAGTAGTTCAGGAGGTCCTCGCCCTGGTCGTAGAGCCGGGAGAGCTCGGCCCGGCAGGAACCGAGCAGGTCGGGGTCGTCGATGCGGCGCGCCCCGCTGAGCGTGCCTGTCCGGTCGTACAGGACCTCGTACATGGCCAGGGAGCCGAGCAGGACCACCTCGGGCAGCCGCGTCCCGGAGGCCTCCAGGTGGGCGACGGACTTGGCGGGCAGCACCCGGATCCGCTCACCCGCCTCGGCGCGGAGTCTCAGGATCTGCATCTCCCACTGCAGGTACGGGGTGACCGGTTGCTCCACGATCCGGACCCTGCGCAGCTCGGGTCCGGAGGCGGAGGCGATGTCCGCGCGCATCTCCTCGACCAGCACGAGTGAGCGCTCCCAGTCGCCCGCGACCATCGCGCTCCAGCTCGCCACGTCCGGCTCGCGGAAGTGCTGGGCCCGCTCCAGCTTCCAGAACGGCTCGTCGCCGAGACGCCCGAAGCGGGGCCAGAAGTCGTCGAGGTAGGCGGCCGCGTCCAGGAGGCGCCCAGGAGCGGCGCGGACCCGGTCAAGCATGGGGGATGTCCGATCTGGCGGCGACGAGCGTGGTGCGCGGGATGACGACGATGCGCTCGTCCGGGGCGACGGACACGTCGTCGGGGAGGCGGCCCGCGTAGGCGGCGGTGAGGTCGCGGCCGACGACGGCGAAATCACCGTTGTCGAGCTCCCAGATGTCCGGGCAGGAGGGACTGCTGTTCGTCGTGCCCAGTTCGCCCGCCGACTTGCCGAGCCGGCGTCTGAATTCGGCCGATGGGTTGGCTTCCCACGGTCGGATCACTGCTACCTCCAGGGCGACGACGGTGACCTCAGTCTGTCATCCGACTTGACCTGGGAAAATAACTGCTCATGACACGTTCCGCTTACTGATCCACTACTTTCCGTGCGGAGGGGCGGTGGCGGCGACCGGCAGGCCGAGCAGGGCGGCGTGGCAGCGCATGGCATGGTCGAAGGCCGTCGCCGGGTCGAGGATCACGTTGTTGAACTGGCCGAACAACTCGAAGTTCACCCAGCCGAACAGGCCGGTCCAGGCGACCAGGGCGCGGGCGACCACGTCGTCGGGGACACCGGGCATGACCTCGCGCACGCGCACCGCGTCGGCGCCGAAGGGGGCGGGCGCCGGGGGGCAGACGTCCGGCGGGTTCAGGGTCCCGGCGGCGTGGGCCTCCGAGAGGATCCGGCCGTAGACGACCGTGTCGCGCACGGCCGCGACGACGGTGTCCATCGGCGCCTGGTAGCCGGGCACGGGCGAGCCGTACAGCAGGGCGTACTCGTGCGGGTGGGTCAGCGCCCAGTCGCGTACGGCGTGGCAGACCGCCATCCACCGCCCGGCGTGGTCCTCGCGCGGGCAGGCGGCGTCGGCCTTCTCCACGGCCTCCCCGACGGCGTTGTAACCGTCGATGATCAGCGCGGTGAGCAGGTCGTCCCTGGAGGGGAAGTAGCGGTAGATCGCCGAGGAGACCATGCCCATCTCCCGGGCGACCGCGCGGAGCGAGAGCCCTCCCGCGCCGTCGACGGCGAGCTGCCTGCGCGCGATGTCGGTGATCTCGCGGGTCAGCTCGGCCCGGACCCGCTCACGTGCTGTACGGCCTGCGCTCATGCGACGACCGTATCAGAGCACTGGAGATAAACGAGAGCACCGCTCTTGACGATCCGTGCTCCGATGAGAGAGCATTGCTCTCAGAGTGGAACGGCAATCTCCAAGGAGTCCTCGATGGTGTCCCCCGCCAAGAACGCCAACCTCCTCCTGATGTTCCTGCTGGAGCTGGGCGTGCTGGCCTCGGTCGGCTACTGGGGGTTCACCACGGGTCAGAACTGGCCGGTGAAGCTGCTCCTCGGGCTCGGCGGGGTCGCTCTGTTCGTCGCGGTCTGGGCGGTCTTCGGCGCCGCCGACGACGCCCGGATCCCGCTGACCGGCCTGGCCCGGGTGGCGCTGGAACTGCTGTGGTTCGGCGGCGGCGCCGCGGCGCTCGCCCTGGCCGGCCGCCTCACCCCGGCGATCGCCTTCGCCGCCGTCTACACCGTCAACGCCGTCCTGCGGCTCGTCTGGAACCAGTGAGAGGAACATCGATCATGGGCAAGCACGTCATCGCGGGAGCAGGACAGGTCGGCTCCCAGGTCGCCGGGCTGCTGGCCGGGCAGGGGCACGAGGTTGTTCTCGTCAGCCGGTCCGGTTCCGGCCCCGACCTGCCCGGTGTCCGCAAGGTCGCCGCGGACGCGGCCGACCGGGAGCGGATGGCCGCCCTGACCCGGGGCGCCGACGCCCTCTACAACTGCGTCAACCCGCCCTACCACCGCTGGGCCCAGGACTGGCCGCCGATGGCGGAGTCGCTGCTGGGCGCCGCCGAGGCGGCCGGAGCCGGATACGTCGCCCTCGGCAACCTCTACGTCTACGCGGCCCCCGACCGGCCGATGAAGGAGAGCGACCCGCTCGCCCCGCCCTCGGCCAAGGGCGCCGTCCGGGTCCGCATGTGGCGCGAGGCCCTCGCCGCGCACGAGGCCGGTCGGGTCCGGGTGACCGAGGTGCGCGGGTCCGACTACTTCGGCCCCGGCTGCCGGGACCAGTCCCACCTGGGCGACAGGCTCGTCCCGCGCCTGCTGGAGGGCAGGACGGTCCGCCACATCGGCGACCCGGACCAGCCGCACAGCTGGACCTACGTGCCCGATGTGGCCCGGGCCCTGGTGACCGCCGCCACCGACGACCGGTCCTGGGGACGCGCCTGGCACGTCCCGACGGCGCCGGAGATGACCTACCGCGCCGTGGCCGAGCGGATCTGCCGGCTGGCGGGGGTGCGCGCCCCCGGGATCAAGGCCGTGCCCCACTGGCTGCTGCGTACGGCGGGAGCCTTCTCGCCCATGCTCGGCGAGCTGGAGGAGCTGCGCTACCAGTTCGTCCGGCCCTTCGTCCTCGACTCCACCGACTTCCAGGCCACCTTCGGCGCGGAGCCCACCCCGATGGACGAGGCCCTGGCCGAGACGATCGCCTGGTGGCGCGCCCTGCCGGCCAAGGCGGCGTGAGCAGCCCGCCCGCCGGGGGCGCAGGCCGTAGGGTCGCGGCATGAAGATTGCCATGATCGGTCTCGGGGACATCGCGGAGAAGGCCTACCTGCCGGTCCTGTCCGCCCAGCCCGGCCTCGACCTCCACCTGTGCACCCGCGACCGCGCCACCCTCGACCGCCTCGGCGACGCCCACCGGATCGGGTCCCGCTCCACCTCGGTGGAGGAGGTCGTGAAGGCGGGCGTCGAGGCGGCCTTCGTGCACGCGGCCACGAGCGCCCACGCGGAGATCGTCGAGCCGCTGCTCCGCGCGGGCGTGCACGTCTACCTGGACAAGCCGATCGCCTACACCCTCGCCGAGTCCGAGCGCCTGGTACGGCTGGCGCGCGAACGGGAGCGCTCCCTGCTGGTCGGCTTCAACCGCCGCCGGGCGCCGTCCTACGCGGCCCTGCTCGAGCTGCCCCGCCATCTGGTCGTCATGGAGAAGAACCGCAGGAACCTGGCCGAGGACCCGCGAACCGCGATCTTCGACGACTTCGTCCACGTCGTGGACACGCTCCGCTTCCTGGTACCCGGAGAGGTCGAGCACACCGACATCCGGACCCGGGTCAGGGACGGCCTGCTGGAGCACGTGACGCTGGAGCTGTCCGGCGACGGCTTCACCGCCTTCGGGATCATGAGCAGGGTGAGCGGCGCGGCCGAGGAGACCGTGGAGGTCATGGGCGGCGGTGTCAAGCGCCGGGTGGTCAACCTCGCCGAGGCGACCGACTACGCCGGAGCCGAGACCCTGACCCGGCGCGGCGACTGGACCCCGGTCTCCCGCCAGCGCGGAATCGAGCAGGTCTGCCTGGAGTTCCTGGACGCGGTCCGCTCCGGCACCGTGCTCGACGCCGGGGACGCCCTGGTCACCCACGCCCTCTGCGAGGACATCGTCACGGCGGCCGGCTAGCCCGGCGCCGTACCGGGGTCCCGCGCCGCCGCGCTCCGGGTGGCGCGGCGGTGCGGGACGGCTCTTGCGGTGGGAGGCGCTCAGCGTTCGGACAGGTACCTGCGGCCCAGGGCCCGAAGGCGGTCGTGGGCCGACTCGTAGACGGCCGGGCCGCCGAGATAGTCCTTGGGCAGCTTGGCGACCATCGTGTAGTTGCTGTCGCAGACGTTGCCCACCGGGGCCTGCCCGGCCTGGCTGACGAGCTGGTAGGCGTCCAGGACGTCCAGGCCGGTGAGTCCGGCGGCCCAGGTGACCAGGTCGTGCTGGCTGATCCGGTAGGCGTCCTCCAGCGGGCGGGCCGAGCCGGTGGACATCAGGTGCCCGTCGTCCTCCAGACGCGGCCAGGGAGTGCTCACCCCCTTGATCAGCTCCACCGCCACCACGGTGTTCATCGCCGCCTCGACCGCGGTGCCGCAGACCTCGCCGTGACCCTGCCTGGCGTGGCCGTCACCGATCGCGAACAGCCCTCCCGCGACGTTCACGCCGAGGTACACGGTCACCCCCGCACGCAGCTCGGGGGTGTCCATGTTGCCGCCGTGGGCGTCCGGGGTGATCGTCATCCGGGCCTCGGCGGCGCCCGGCGCGACGCCGACGGTGCCGTGCATCGGGTCCAGCGGGAGTTCGACGGTGAAGTCGCTCCGGCGGGCGTGGTAGCGGACCACGCCCTTGTCCACGTCGACGTCGTAGCGCCAGACGACCTCGTCCAGCGGCGGATGCAGCATCGCCGTGCTGTGGGTCGCGGTCAGCGCGCCGAAGTGCGGGAACGTGGTCGACACCGCCCAGTCCCTCGCCGGTTCGATGGCGACGAAGTGCAGGGCGAGCGTGTCGCCGGGCTCGGCGCCCTCGACGTGGAAGGGGCCGGTGACCGGGTTGAGGTAGGGGAACTCGCAGACCTTCGAGGGCAGGTCCCCGACGGAGCGGACCCGGCCGCCGAAGCAGTCCTCGGTGTACAGCTCCAGGACGGTGCCGGGCCGTACGGTGCCGACGGCGGGGCGCCCGCCGAAGGTGTAGGCGAGCTCCTGCGGGGTGGGCCGGTAGGAGACGACGTTCATCGCGCGACCGCCGGGGCCGGGAGGTCTGCGCAGGGCGGGACCTCGAATATGTCGAACACGTGATCTCTCCTTGTGGGTGGGCGGGAGCCGTCAGGCGGTCCGTTTCGGGGACGCGTCCGAGGGGTCGTTGAGGCCGGAAAGGGTGGGGCGGCGCCCCAGGGCGTAGGAGGCTCCGAGGACCACCACGCCGAGGCCCAGCCAGGCCAGGCCGAGCGCCTGGGCCGCGATGCTGGCGTTGACCACGACGTAGACCAGGATCGCGAAGCCGGTCGCCGGGGCGACGAGGTGCCGCCACCAGTCGCGGCTTCCCCGCCGCAGGACGTGGTGGACGACGACCGAGACGTGCAGGGCGAGGAAGGCGGTCATGGCGCCGAAGTTGACCAGACCGCTGATCAGGCCGATGCCGTCGTCGCGGGTGGTGAGGTAGAGGCCGACGGCCAGGGAGATCGCGGCCACGAGCAGGGTGGCGTTGACCGGGACCCTGCGGACGGGATCGACCCTGGCCAGGAATCGGGGGAGCTGGCGGTCGCGGGCCATCGCGAACAGCAGCCGGGAGGTGGCCGCCTGCGCGACCAGGGAGTTGGCGAAACCCCAGGCGATCGCGGTGGCGACGGCGGTGAGCACGCCGAGCCAGTGGCCCCCGGCGAACTCGGCCATGTCGTAGAACGCGGTGCCGGCGGGGTCTCCCCCGGTCAGCAGCTTCTCCCGGTCGGGGGTGAGCAGCGCACCCACCCAGGTCTGCGCGACGAACAGCACGCCCGCCAGTCCGAGCGCGGCCACCATGGACCGGCCGAGCTGCCGGCTGTCCTCCCGGTTCTCCTCGGCGAGCATCGAGATGCCGTCGAAGCCGAGGAAGGACAGGACCGCGATCGAGACCGCGCCGAAGACCAGCGGCCAGGAGAACGTCGAGGAGTCGAAGAGCGGGCTGAGCGCGCCCGTCTGGGCCTTGCCCCGGGCCAGCGCGATCAGGCCCACCACCAGGAAGACCGCCAGCACGGCGAGCTCGCCGACCAGCATGATCCTGGTGATCCGGGCGGTCATCTGGATGCCCGCGTAGTTCACCGCCGTGTTCAGCAGCACGAATATGATCAGCCAGCCCCAGACCGGGACGGCGGGTACGAACGAGGCCATCGCGAAGCTCGCGATGAGGTAGAGCAGGGCGGGCACCAGCACATAGTCGAGCAGGATCACCCACCCGGCCAGGAACCCGACCGGTGCCGCGATCCCCCGGCCGGCGTAGGTGTAGACCGAACCCGCCATCGGGAAGGCCCGGGCCATCTGCGCGTACGACAGCGCGGTGAAGGCCATCGCGACCATGCCGATGACGTAGGCGAGGGCGACCATGCCGCCGGAGCCTTGGTAGACGCTGCCGAAGATGCCGAACGGGGCGATCGGCACCATGAAGATCAGGCCGTAGACGAGCAGGTCGGTGAAGCTCAGCGATCTGCGCAGTTCCTGCTGGTAGCCGAAGTGCTCCAGGGAGGGGTCGGTTGCCATGGACGGCTCCTTGATGAGGGGGGCAGCCGTACCCTAGAGCCAATCCTTGAAAAGGAAAAGTTTTCCTTTGGAAATTTTTGGTCGCTCCTCGTGACCCCCGCATACCGGTCCGTACGGCTCGGCGCACGGTGTCCGCGTGCGCGGCTCAGCGCACGATGTCGAAGTCGAGCCCGTCGGCCCGGCCGAGGTGCGCGTGCCGCCGCACCCCCCGGCCCTGGAGGGTCAACCGCCCGCGCGCCGTGACGATCGAGGTGCCGTCGGCGGCCGAGTCCAGGGCGGGCACCGCGAGCGTCCCGGCGCGCGCGGCGAGGGCGGCGAGCATCAGCACCGCCTCGTAGCATCCCTGCCCATGCCCGTTGAGCAGCGGTGCGGCGGAGCCGAAGCGCCGGACGTAGCGCTCGCCGAGGCTCAGGCTCTCATCGGTGACCATGCTCGCGAAGTACCCCATCGCCCCGTACAGCTCACCGGTCGCGTCACCGCCGATGCCGAGCAGGCCGTGCTCCTCCAGCGCCCCGCAGAGCCGCGCGCACGACAGCCCCTCCGCGGCGAAGGCACGGTTGAAGGCGACGAGGTCGCTGCCGATCAGGCTGAGCAGCACCGCGTCGGCCCGGCCGGCGGCCAGCTCCTCCAGCAGCGGCGCGAAGTCCCGCACGCCGTACGGCACGAGCCGCTCACCGACCACCGTGGCGTCGCGCCCGGCCAGGTGCCGCCTGGCCGCGGCGTGGACCAGGCGCGGCCAGACGTAGTCGTTGCCGAGCAGGAACCAGCGGCGGGCGCGGCGGCTGTCGAGCAGCCAGTCGATACCGGGCCCGAGCTGGTGCTGCGGGGTCTCACCCAGGAAGTAGACGCCGGGCGCGCGGCCGCCTCCCTCGTACGGCGGGGCGTAGACGAACGGCACCCGCCCGGACAGCGCCCGCACCAGGGCGATCCGCACGTCGCTGGCGCAGGTCCCGGCCACCGCGTCGACGGCCCCGGCGGACACGAGCGCGCCGGTCTCGGCCGCGACCAGCTCCGCGGGGCGGCCGCCGTCGACGAGCACCAGCTCGACCTGCCTGCCGAGGATCCCGCCCGCGAGGTTGACCTCGTCGGCGGCGAGGACCGCGCAGTTGATCGCGCACGGCCCGACCAGCCCGAGAACCCCGGAGACCGGGACCACGAGCCCGACGCGCAGCGCGGCGGTCCCGAGGAGCCGGGCTTCCAGGGAGGTGACGACGGGTGTGATGGCTTCTGCCACGGAGCCGAGTATCCTCCCTGGGGGACGGGTCCGGCAGGCCCGTTGTCCAACCGGGACGCAGACGGGAGCTCCATGTGGTGACGACCGGGCTGGGATCCTCGCTCGCCTACCTTCTCAGCCGGGCCGAGCGCAGCGTCAACCGGGGCCTGGCCGCCACACTGGCGGCCGAGGACGTCACCGTCGAGCAGTGGCGCATCCTGCGCGGCCTCGCCGACGGCCGGGGCCACTCCATGGGAGAGCTGGCCGAGGCCGTGCTGATGCCGCACCCGACGCTGACCAAGGCGGTCGACCGGCTCGTCGACCGCTCACTCGTCTACCGGGGGCACGACCCTGCCGACCGCCGCAGGGTCGCGGTCTTCCTCGCCGACCGGGGCGCCGAGCTGCTCGCCCGGGTCGAGGGCGGGGTGGCCGGGCACCACCGGGTGATCGAGGCCGCCTACGGCCTGGAGCGCACCGAGCAGCTCATGCGCGATCTGGAGCATCTGGTCAGCGTCCTGGACGAGCCGGGCTCCCCACCGCCCTTCCGGGGGCACGCCCGTTCGTGATCCTCCGGGCGCGAGAGCCCGGACACCGACCTCCGCACCCGGGCGCGCCGGACACCCGACGACCGGAAACGCTCAGAACCCGCCGTGCCGAGCCGATGATGCGCTCTGAGGAACCGTGTCCACAGCAGGACGGCGAAGGAGGTGAGCCAGGTCATGCCCAGGATGTCTCCGCCCACCCTGCCGCGCCCCGTCCGGGCTCCCCGGATCTGGGCGGCCTATCTTCTGCTCGCCGCCGCGCTGACCGCCGCGACCCCGTTCCTCGCCTCCGTCTCCCCGGCGCTGGACGTGCTGGCATGGGTGCTGGTGCAGGGAATCTCGGCGGTGGCCGTCGTGGCCGGAGCCCGCCGGAACGGGCTGACCGGGCAGTGGCCGTGGAGGCTGCTGTGCGTCGCCGCCGTCTCCGCCTGGTTCTCGACCACCCTGGCCTGGGGCATCGGCTGGATCTGGCTGGAGATCCCCGGTTCGATGGACCTGTACCGGGTCGGCACCCTGGCCACCTACGCGCTGTCGCTGGTCGCGCTGACGATGCTGAGCACGCGGGCCGAGGGCTCGTGCGGGGCGGGGCTGCTGGACGCGGGCATCATCGCCGTCTGCGTGGCGATGCCCCTCTGGACCTTCCTGATCAAGCCGCTGGTCGACGGGAGCGGGCAGACCGGCACCGCCCTCGCCTTCGCGATCGCGATCCCCGTCATCGACCTGTTCGCCGCCGGCATCCTCGTGCGGCTGGCGTTCGACAACCGCCGCACGCCCTGGCTGGGGCTGCTGGGTGCCGCCTACGCCTCCCTGTTCGCCGGGGACGGCGCCTACCTGCTCGACCAGGTGACGGGCCGGCCCTCCGGCACCGTCGCCACGATCGGCTGGCTGGGCTTCTCCGTCCTGTCCGGCGCGGCCGTGCTGCATCCCGGCGTCGCCACGCGACGGCTGCGGACCTCCGTCGTGTCCGGCCGGGGGCGGGTGATCATGTTCCTGGCCCTGGCGCTGCTCAGCCCGCTGGTCTCCGGTCTCGGCCACGCGTTCATGGACTCCTACGGCAGGACCCACTTCTTCGACGGCCTGATGAACACGGCGCTGACCGTGCTGCTGGCCGTGCTGCTGGTGCTCCGCCTGAACACCGTCGCGCGGCTGGCCGAGAACCACTCCGCCGAGCTGGTCACCGCCCTGAACCGGCAGGAGGCGCTCCAGCGCAGCCTGTCGCACCGCGCCCTGCACGACCCGCTGACCGGGCTGGCCAACCGCACCCTGCTCAACCAGTCCCTGCAGCACGCCATCATCACCTCCTCGGCGCTGCCCGGCATCCGGCCGCCCGCGCTGCTGCTGCTGGACCTGGACGGGTTCAAGGACATCAACGACACCTTCGGTCACCCGATCGGGGACGAACTGCTCGTCCACGTCGCCCGGCGCCTGGGCGCCGTCGTCGCGCAGGGCCAGACCCTGGCCCGCCTGGGCGGTGACGAGTTCGCCCTGCTGCTGCCCACGGCGACCCCCGCAGACGCGCTCGCCGTGGCCCGGCGCGTGCTGACCGCGGTGCGGGCCCCCTACCGGCTGGACGCCCGCGAGCTGCACCTGACCACCAGCATCGGCATCCTGGCCGGCCTCCCCGTCGACAGCCCGTCGGAGGCTCTCCGCAGCGTGGACCTGGCCCTGTACGCGGCCAAGAACGCGGGCAAGGACCAGATCGCCGTCTTCGAGCCGGCGCTGCGCGACGCCCAGCTGGAGCGCACCCGCCTCACCGCCGAACTGCGCCAGGCGCTCCCCGCCGGCGAGTTCACCCTGAACTACCAGCCCGTCGTCAACCTGGCCAGCGGCGACATCCGCGGAGTCGAGGCCCTGCTGCGCTGGACCCCCACCGGGGGCACGCCGGTCCGGCCGGACGTCTTCATCCCCATCGCCGAGGAGACCGGGCTCATCGTCCCGATCGGGCTGTGGGTGCTGGAGCAGGCCTGCGCCGACGCGCGCCGCTGGCACGAGCAGTACGGCATCTCCGTCGCCGTCAACGTCTCCGGCCGCCAGCTCCGCGAGGAGGGCTTCGGCGCCATGGTCCTGGAGACGCTGGCCCGCTACGAGCTGCCCGAGGGGGCGCTGACCCTGGAGATCACCGAGAGCATGCTGCTGGCCACCACCCCGGCCGAGACCCAGCGTCTCATCGGCGTTCTCAACGCCCTGCGCGAGCACGGCGTGCGCATCGCCCTGGACGACTTCGGCACCGGCTACTCGTCCCTGGCCTACCTGCGTTCCCTGCCGGTGGACGTCCTCAAGATCGATCGGTCGTTCACCATCGCGCTCACCGAGGAAGGTCCCCAGCAGACCCAGGCCTTCACCAAGGCGATCATGGAGCTCTCGGCCAGCCTGCGCCTGGACACCGTGGTCGAGGGCGTGGAGACCTCCGAGCAGGCCGTCCTGCTGCAGCGGATGGGCCGGCCCCTGGTCCAGGGGTACCTGTTCTCGCCCCCCGTCCCCGCCCAGCGGGTCGAGGACCTGCTGAGCGCGGCTCCCTGGCGGAACGCCGCCTGACGGCCCGCCGGGACCCGGTGGGGCGGGTCCCGGCGGGCCGGTGGTCGTCAGGGGTACAGGCCGCGGAGCTGGTGGGCCTCGGCGACCCGGCCCACGCCGATGACGTGGGCCGCCTGGCGCAGGGTGATGCCGCGCCCGGCCGACAGCTCCGCCACCGCGTCGAAGGACTGCTCCATGAGGTCGCGCAGCTTCATCTCGACGTCGCCCGCGCTCCAGGAGTAGGCCTGCATGTTCTGCACCCACTCCAGATAGGAGACGATCACGCCGCCCGCGTTGGCCAGGATGTCCGGGACCACCGTGGTCCCGGCGTCGGCCAGGACACGGTCCGCCTCGGGGGTGGTGGGGCCGTTGGCGCCCTCCACGATCAGGCGGGCCTTGATCCGCGGGGCGTTCTCCTCGGTGATCACGCCTTCCAGGGCGGCCGGGACGAGGATGTCGACGTCCAGTTCCAGCAGCTCGGCGTGGGACAGGGCGTCGGCGTGGCGGTAGCCGTACACGCCGCCGGTCTCCGCCACCCAGGCCCGCAGGTCGTCGACGTCGAGACCGGAGAGGTTCACCACCGCGCCGGTGACGTCGGAGACCGCCACCACGCGGCAGCCGGCGTCGGCGAGGTAGCGGGCGGCCAGCGCGCCGACCTTGCCGAAGCCCTGGACCGCGACGGTGCGGCCCTCGGGCGAACCCGGCAGCGCACGGAGCGCGGCGATCTGCACACCGCGGGAGGTGGCCCCGGCCCTGCCGAGGGAGCCGCCGAGCGTCATCGGCTTGCCGGTCACCACGCCGGGGACCGGGTAGCCCGCGTTCACCGAGTAGGTGTCCATGATCCAGGCCATGGTCTGCTCGTCGGTGCCGACGTCGGGGGCCGGGATGTCCCGCTCGGGGCCGATGATCGGCAGGATCTCGTTGACGTAGCGGCGGGTGACCCGCTCCAGCTCACGCGTGGTCAGCGAGGCGGGGTCCACGCAGACGCCGCCCTTGGCGCCGCCGTACGGGATGCCGGCCAGCGCGCACTTCCAGGTCATCCACATGGCCAGCGCGGTGACCTCGTGGACGTCGGTGGACGGGTGGAAGCGGATGCCCCCCTTGGCCGGGCCGCGGGTGATGTTGTGCTGGACCCGGAAGCCCTGCACGACGTCCATCCGCCCGTCCTCGCGGCGGACGGGCACCGCCACGGTGAGAGAGCGGCGGGGGGTGGCGAGCATCGTGCGCAGGCCGTCGTCCAGGCCGAGCTGGTCGGCGGCCTGGTCGAGCTGGAAGAGCGCGGCGTCGAGGGCCTGGCGGCCCGGGGTGATCAGGGAGGTGGTTGCCGGCGTCGTTGACGGCACCGTGATCGACATGAAGGAGGCCCTCCAAAGGCGGACGGGGCGCCATTGCCCCGTCCGGGACGGTTTCGTGATCGGCGACGGCACGGGCGTTCGTCGTGCCGAGGCGGGTACGTCGTCGTCCCGGACGGCCTCCGCGCTCCCGTGCCGCGACCGATCTGCTGCCAACGAGGAAATCGTCTCGGCGGGGAGAAAGGAACCCGCCAATATGGCAGGTTCCCGCGTGGGGCGTTCGCCGGTTTGGAGCAGCCGGCCCGGAACCATGATCGCGACGCACCTTCCGGCGGTGGACTCCGAGGCGGCCGGGCGCCTGGCCGAGCAGGCACGCCGGCGCCGCCCCTCCTCCACGGCGCCGCGGGGCGGCGTGGACATCGCGCCGAGGGCTGCCTGAGGCCGGGTTTCCGGTCCAGGCATGATTCCGTCCCGGAAATCGGATGAGCGCGGATCCCTTAAGACAATCCGGGTAAACGACCCTTCGTCGCGGTGCCGCCAAGGGCCGCGGAGTCCGTTATCGGTGACAAAGGGGAGTCACATGCAACGCAACACCGTCATACGCAGCATGCACGACATCGGGATGGCGATCTGGTTCGGCGGCTCGCTGATGGGCGCCGTCGGCCTGAACGGCGCCTCTTCCAAGGTCAGCGACAGGCGCGAGCGCACGCGGGTGGCGAACGCCGGATGGGATCGCTGGACGCCGGTCAACCTCGCGGGCATCGCCATGCACCTCATCGGCGCGACGGGCCTGCTCATGGCCAACAAGGGGCGCGTCGTCGGCCAGCGCGGTGTGGGGTCCAGCTCCATGCTCAAGCTGGCGCTGACCACCGCGGCGCTGGCCGCCACCGCCTACAGCAGGAAGCTCGGCGCCACGCTCGAGCGGGCGGGCGAGGTTCCGGCCGAGGGTGGTGTGAAGCCGGCCGAGGACACTCCCGCCGAGGTCGCCAAGGCCCAGCGGCAGCTGCGCGTCATGCAGTGGGTCGTCCCCGGCGCCACCGGGGCGCTCGTCGCCGTGACCTCTCTGCACGGCGAGCAGCAGCGGCCCACCGAGGTGCTGCGGGGCGTGCTGAGCGGAGCCTTCTCCCGCTGAGACTCCACCCGGGCGGCCTTCCGGGCGGGTGTGGCCCCGTGCCCGTCCGGAACCGCCCGGCGGCCTCCCGCCGTCTTCGGGAGCGGGGGGTGACGCGCTGCTTCCGTTCGCCGCGGCTTCCGATGCCCGGCGCGGTCGCCGGGATGTCCTACCGCGATCCGACGAGGGAGGATACGTTGTTTCAGTGCTGACGCTTATCCTTTTCTAGACTTATCTAACGACTCGTTGTTATCGAGTGGGATGTCCGGGCACCGGAACGGGACATGCCGATACAGCGGGTTTGCCAGAGGATCTCCGCCGATCCGGAGTGGCTGGGAGGGTGAGCGTGCCGGAACTTGTCGTCGGGCCGTTGCTGCGCTACGTCGACGAGACGAGCGCCTCCGTGTGGGTGGAGACCAGTGAGCCGTGCGAGGTGGTCGTGGAGGCCGGTCGGGCACAGGCGAGCGCGCGGACGTTCACGGTGCACGGCCACCACTACGCGATCGTGGACGTGGCCGGGGAGGGGAAGTACGAGGTCCGCCTCGACGGGCAGACCGTCTGGCCGCTCCCGGATCACCCGCCCAGCCGCATCCGGCTGCTCGGCCCGCGGGGACCCCGGCGCGTGATGTTCGGCTCCTGCCGGACCAGCGTGCCGCACGATGTGATCCACACAATCTCGCACGGGGTGGACGTGCTGCGCTCCTACGGCTGCCGCATGATGGAGACCCCCGAGCAGGACTGGCCCGACATGCTGCTCCTGCTCGGCGACCAGGTCTACGCCGACGAGCCCTCCGCCGAGATGCTGGAGTTCATCAAGGGCCGCAGGGACAGCGAGCCGAAGACCGAGATCGCCGACTTCGAGGAGTACGCCGAGCTGTACCGCGTGGCCTGGACCGACCCGGAGATCCGCTGGCTGCTCTCCACCGTGCCCACCGCGATGATCTTCGATGACCACGACCTGCGCGACGACTGGAACACCTCGGCGGACTGGCGCGCGAAGATGGCCCAGGTGGAATGGTGGCCGCGCCGGGTGGTCGCCGGGCTCGGGTCCTACTGGGTCTACCAGCACCTGGGCAACCTTTCGCCCGCCGAGCGCGACGCCGACGGCCTGCTCGGCAAGCTGTGCGCCTCGGAGGGCGACGGGGCGGAGATCCTCGACGCCTTCGCCGCGCACGCCGACGCCGTCCCCGCCGACAGCCGGTGGAGTTACTCCCGCGACCTGGGCTCAACCCGCCTGATCATGCTCGACTCGCGGTGCGCGCGCCAGCTCACCCCAGGAGACCGCCGGATGCTCGACCCGGTGGAGTGGGCGTGGCTCACCGAGCGGCTGGCGGAGGAGGGCGCCGAGCGCTTCGTGATCGGCACCTCGGTGCCCTTCCTGCTGCCGGCCGGCATCCACCACGTGCAGAACTGGAACGAGGCGCTGGCCCAGGGAGCCTGGGGGCGGCGGGTCGCCCGCTGGTCGGAGTGGCTGCGCCAGACCTTCGACCTGGAGCACTGGTCCGCCTTCCGCCGGTCCTTCGAGGACATGTCCCGCCTGCTGGTCCGGACCGGCAAGCCCGTGATCATCCTCTCCGGCGACATCCACTACTCGTACGCCGCCAAGGCCAGGAAGCACCCGATCTACCAGCTCGTCTGCTCTCCGATCCGCAACCCGCTGAGCCGTACCCTCCGGCTGGCCAACATCGTGGCCCAGTTCGGCATCGCCACCCTGATCGGCGGCCTGCTCTCCCGGCTGACGAAGATCCCCCGGCCGCCGATCCGGTGGCGGATCACCCACGGCCCCTGGTTCTCCAACGCGATCGCCACCCTCACCCTGGACGGGCCGGTCTCCATCCGCTGGGAGACCGCAAGCACGACCGAGGTCATGGAGGTCGCCACCGTGGACCTCCCGGCCGAGGTGCGCTCCCCGGCGTAGAAGCAGGCGCACCCGCCGCCGGTGGGCCCGGAGCCGGCGGTATGCCGGGCCGGACGTGAGGCAGGCGCCGCGGGCGTTTTCCTCAGCCAGGGCGAGCGGCGTCCGATGAAGCTGCCGTGAAACTCAGTCACTCCAGAGTCGGCTCCCCCCTGGCAGGACTCCTCGTCATCCTGGTCATCGCGCTCGGTTTCGTGGTCCAGCGGCAGATCACCGTCGCCGCGTTCGACCGCGTGGAAGCCGATCAGGTGGCCCAGGACGCGCAGCGGATACGCATCGCGCTGGACTACGAGATCCGCCTGCTCAGCGATTACGGCGCGACCAACTCGATCTGGGACAGCTCGTTCGCCGACGTGCGCGAGGCTGACGGGACCGCTTTCGAGGCGGACTTCCCGCCGAGCGACATCCGGCGCATCTACGGTGTGGACGGCGTCGTCGGAACCGGGCCGGACGGCACGGTACGGGTCGGCGGGATGGTCGGGGCCGGGTCGGCTTTCGCCCCGCTGCCGGCCGACCTGGCGGAGCCCGCGCTGCTGCACCGGCTCTTCGCCGCGGACGCCGAGGCGGGATCAGCCCGTTGCGGAGTCGTCCGGACATCCGGCACGCCCTTCCTGTACTGCGGTTTCGCCAGTTACCCGGGTGACGGTGACGGCGAGCCCGCAGGTGGTCTGATCTACTTCAAGGCTCTCGGTGAAGAGCGCCTCACCGCGATCGGCAAGCAGATCGGCCTGCCGGTGAAGCTGGTGAGCCAGGCGCGCGCGACCGGCGAGCGCCCGCTCACCCTGTCCAGCCGGCTGGGTGATCTGAAGGTCGTCACGGGAGCCCTCGACGACGACCGCATCAGCGTGAACGTCGCCCTTCCCGCGGTCGAGGGGACACCGGTCCTGCTGGAGGCGGTGCGTGACCGCCCGATCCACGAGACGGCGACGGTGGTGCTGCGCGACGTGTTCCTGATGACCGCGGCCGCAGGGGCGCTCCTGCTCGCGGTGATGGTCCTGCTGGTGCGCCAGGGGATCCGGCGGCAGGTCAGGCCGCTCCGGCGTACCGCCGAGGCCGTCATCGCCTCCGGCGACCGCACGCTGCGCGTACGGTCCGGCGACGAAGGGGAGATCGGCGCGCTGGGGCGGGCCATCGACACCATGCTCGACGCGATGGCCGCGCAGGACACGGAACTGGAGCAGGCCAACGCCGCGCGGGAGGAGCAGCTGCGCATCACGTACGCCGAGCGTCAGCTCAGCGAGCAGCAGGCCCGCCAGCGCGCCCAGGAAATGATCAACAGCAGCGTCTCCACCATCATGGGCGAGCTCCACGTGGTCGCTGAGAAGACCGATGAGCTGCGCGGCACGGCCGAGACCATCGACGAGCGGGTCAGCGTGACCGACGCCGTCACCCACCGCGTCGTCGAGCAGGTGCGCCGGGCCAACGACACCGTCGAGCAGCTCGAAGCGAGCCTGCGCAAGGTGGAGGGAATCGCCCACATCATTTCGAACGTGGCCACGCAGACCCACCTGCTCGCGCTCAACGCCACCATCGAGGCCGTCCGGGCGGGGGAGGCGGGCAAGGGCTTCAGCGTCGTGGCCAACGAGGTGAAGGAGCTGGCCACGACGACGACCCAGTCAACCGACGAGATCACCGCCATCATCCGGTCACTGGAGGAGAACGCCACCGCCATGGCGGGCGCGCTCACCGAGATGACCGGAGGCGTCGGCAACCTCGACGAGGCGGCGGCGCAGGTGGGGGACATCACCCGGCAGCAGCACTCCAGCGTCGATCTCCTCAAGGAGTATCTGGACCGGGCGATCCGCCGGATCTCGACCATGGCCGATCTGGCCGCGCAGCTCGAACGGCGCGGCTTCCCGCGGGCGGCGGTCGGCAGCGGAACGTGGGTCCACGCGGCGGGCGGGAAGCACCCCGTGGAACTTCTCGACCTGAGCGCCTCCGGGGCGCACTGCTCCACCGGGCGGGACGTCCCGTTCAAGAAGGGCGATCTCGTCGAGATCGACATTCCGCTGCAGGGCGAGAGCCCCCTGGCGCTGAAGGCCGAGATCGTCAACCACAGGAAGCACGGCGACGGCGCCGAGATCCGCCTGCACTTCACCGCCGTCTCCCAGGCCGCGGAGGAGCGCATCAACCGGTACGTCATAGCGGTGCTCAGCGAGCAGAACTGAACCGCCACCGGAGGGCCCTGCCGGACCGTCTCGGGGGAGAGGGGCCGGCAGGGTCGTTCCGCAAGATCAGCCGCCGAGCTCCCCGACCACGTCGACCAGCTGGTCGACGGCCCACAGCAGGTCCTCCTCGGAGATGACGATCGGCGGGGCGAGGCGGATCGTGGAGCCGTGGGTGTCCTTGGCCAGGACGCCGCGGCGCATCAGCGCCTCGGAGACCTCGCGGCCCGTGGCGATGGACGGGTCGATGTCCACGCCCGCCCACAGGCCGCGCCCGCGCACCGCCACCACGCCGTTCTGACCCGTCAGCCCGCGCAGCCGCTCGTGCAGGACCCCGCCGAGCTCCCTGGCCCGCGCCTGGTACTCCCCGGTGTTGAGGATCTCGATGACCGCGTTGGCGACCGCGCAGGCGAGCGGGTTGCCGCCGAAGGTGGAGCCGTGCTGGCCCGGCTTGATCACGCCGAGCACGTTCTCGTCGGCCGCGATCGCCGAGACCGGGACGACGCCGCCGCCCAGGGCCTTGCCCAGCACGTAGACGTCGGGCACGACGCCCTCGTGGTCGCAGGCGAAGGTGTCGCCGGTACGGCCGAGGCCGGACTGGATCTCGTCGGCGATCATCAGCACGTTGTTCTCGGTGCAGATCTCGCGGATCTGGCGCAGGTAGCCGTCCGGCGGCACCAGCACGCCCGCCTCGCCCTGGATCGGCTCCACCATCACGGCGACGGTGTTGGCGTCGAGGGCCTCGCGGACCGCCTCCGCCGAGCCGTACTTCACGATCCTGAAGCCCGGCGTGTAGGGGCCGAAGTCGTCGTGGGCGTCGGGGTCGGTGGAGAAGCTCACGATCGTGGTGGTGCGGCCGTGGAAGTTGTCCTCCATGACGATGATGTTCGCCTGGTCGCGGGGGACGCCCTTGACCTGGTAGCCCCACTTGCGGGCCACCTTGATCGCGGTTTCCACGGCCTCGGCGCCGGTGTTCATCGGCAGGACCATGTCCTTGCCGGTCAGGCCGGCCAGACCGGCGGCGAAGGCCGCGAACTGGTCGTGGAAGAAGGCGCGGCTGGTCAGGGTGAGCCTGCCGAGCTGCTCCCGCGCCGCCTCGATGATCTTCGGGTTGCCGTGGCCGAAGTTCAGCGAGGAGTAACCGGACAGGCAGTCCAGGTACCGCTTGCCCTCGACGTCGACGACCCAGGCCCCCTGCGCCTCGTGGATCACGATGGGCAGCGGATGGTAGTTGTGCGCGCTGCGGCGCTCGCTGAGCTCGATGAGCTCGGCCGTGGTGGTCATCCGGATATCACCGTTTCTCTGGTCTGAAATCCTGCTGCCTGGCCTTATTCCCCGTTCAGTCGCGGATCTCCAGCGTGCAGCACTTCGGACCGCCGCCCGCCTTGCGCAGCTCCGACAGGTCCACGGGGATCGGCTCGAAGCCGCGCCGCTTGAGCTCCAGCTGCAGGCCGGCCGCCTCCGCGTTGATCACCACGTGGGTGCCGTCGCTGACCGCGTTCAGGCCCAGTACGGCCGCGTCCTCCTCGTCGGCGATGACGGCGTCGGGGAACAGGTGCCGCAGGACCTCCTGGCTCCCCGGAGAGAAGGCCCCGGGGAAGTAGGCCACGTTCCGGCCGTCCAGCGGGAACAGCGCGGTGTCCAGGTGATAGAAGCGCGGGTCCACCAGGCGCAGCGTCACCACCGGGCGGCCGAGGAACTCCTGCGCCTCTCCGTGCGCGGTGATGTCGGTGCGGAAGCCGGTCCCGGCCAGCACGAGGTGGTCGAGGGTGAGGAAGTCGCCCTCGCCCTCGTTGGTGAAGGCCGCCTCGTGCACCCGGTCGTATCCGTTGTCGGTGAACCACTTCAGGTACGCCGGGCCCTCGGCCGCCCGCTCGGGGTGGGCGAAGCGCGCGCCGTACACCCGGCCGCCGACGACCAGCGCGCCGTTGGCGGCGAAGACCATGTCGGGCAGGCCCGCGACCGGGTCGATCAGGCTCACCCGGTGGCCGAGCTCCTCGTAGGCGCTCCTGAGCCCCTCCCACTGCCGGATCGCCACCTCGCGGTCGGCGCCGGCCTGGGGATCCATCCACGGGTTGATCGCGTACTCCACCGCGAAGTGGTCGGGCCGACACATGAGGTAGTGCTTCGTCATATAGAACCCCGCAAAGGATGTCGTGGTGGGAACGGCAACAGCCTAAGAACAGGGTCTGCGCAGGCCAAGAGCTCGATCTTGCGCATCAGCGCAAGGCCGTTGCCTGTTTCAGAGGAGGAACGGTGATTCGTTGCGCGAGGTGATCAGAGGGGCTTCGATCAGCCGGGAGAGCACGATGGAGCTCTTGGTCCGCACCACGAACGGCTCCGCCCCGATCCGTTCGATCACCTGCTCCACGTGGCGTACGTCCGTCGCCCTGATGTGCAGCAGCGCGTCGGCCTCGCCGGTGATCGTGCAGGCCGAGACCACCTCGGGGTGGCGGGCCACGGCCACCCCGATCTCCGCCGGGGAGGTCCGGCCCGCGCAGAACAGCTCCACGTACGCCTCGGTGGTCCAGCCGAGCGCCGCGGGTTCCACCCGCGCGGTGAACCCGGTGATGGCTCCGGTCTCGCGCAACCGGTCCACCCGCCGCTTCACCGCCGACGCCGACAGGCCCACCCGCTGCCCGATCTCCGCATAGGTGGTACGGGCGTCCTCGACGAGCGCCCCGATGATGTCTCGATCCAGCTGGTCCAACTCCACGTTGCTTTGTAACACAGCTCCCCGGCGCGACGGAGAAACGAGGGAGGGCCGCGGCGGTGCGCCGCGGCCCTCGGAAAGGTGGTGCGGCGGGCGCAGGCGGCCCGCCGGGATCGGGTGTGACGCCCGTCAGGTCGGCTCGGCCTCGCCGGTCGACTGCTCCAGGACCTCCTCCGGGGAGGCTTCGAGGTCGGCTTCGGCGGAGGCCCGGGCCGTCGCCGACTCCTTGTCCAGACGGACCCAGCTCGTCACGCTCTCCACTGCGAACAGCACGCCGAGGTAGAGCGTGAGCGCGGCCAGCACCCAGGTCAGCACACCGAGCGCGGCGCCCGCACCGATGATCAGCAGCCGGAGCTCCCAGCCCAGGCCGGCCCGGAACACCCAGGCGGGCGGCCAGATGCTCTGCCGGGTCCGGTAGACCGTGTCGTAGGTGTGGTAGCCGACCACGTAGATCAGCACGAAGAGCAGCCACTTGGGCGCCTCGGCGGCGAGGCCGACGAGGATCACGGCGAGGAACTCGGTGCCCCGGATCAGCGGCGGCACCAGCCAGTCGAGCCTGCCCAGGTGGTCGCGGGCCGCGGTGGGCAGCACCAGCGCGACCATGACCAGGGCCGGGGCGAGCAGGACCGGGCCGTCGCCGAGCATCCCGGCCACCGCCATCGCGATGATCGCCAGCAGTGCGGCGAGGGCGGCCGGCACCGGGGGCAGCCCCGGGCCCACCTTGTCGCGGAGCGCGGTGACCAGCGGGCCGTCGTCACGGTAGGCGAGCAGGCGCGCGGTCTGCACGCGCAGCCGCTCCTCGTAAGGGTCCGGAGCAGGGGTGGCCTGCGGCTGGGTGATCATGCGAGCGACCTCATCAGACGTCCGGTGAGCGAGTAGGCGGCGCCGATGCCGCCCCAGATGATCAGCGTCAGGAAGGTGACGCGGGCGTCGAAGAGGGCGCCGGCGATGGCGATGACCGCGAAGCGCTCGCCGATCGGGAAGACGATCATCTTACGGGCCCAGTGCATGGTGCGGTACTTGCCCGCCCTGCTCCACATCTTCAGCAGGCTGCGGATGGCGCCTCCGCTGCGGGCGACCTTGCGTTCCTCCAGCGCCGCGCGGAGCGGGGTGTCGGGGCTGATCGACAACGGGATGCCGGGCAGCGGCGACGGCGGCTTGCGCCGGTTGGCCGCGCCGAAGGAGAAGTCCAGCAGGTGCTTGATGGACTGCACGCCGAGCGCGACGAGCGCCAGCGTCCACACGTCTCCGACGCCCGAGACGGCCGCGCCGACCGCCAGCCCGGCGAAGACCACGTACTCCTTGAACCGGTCGAAGGTGGCGTCCAGCCAGGCGCCGAGCACGCCGAACTTGCGGGCGTAGCGCGCGACCTGGCCGTCCACGCAGTCGAAGACGAACGCGAAGTAGATCAGGATGCCGCCCGCGACCATCCCGGCGCGCTCGCCGGTGGCGAAGCACGCCGCGGACGCCACGCCCAGGGCGATCGAGATCAGCGTGACCTGGTTGGGCGTGAGCCCGCGCCGGGCCGCCCAGCGGGCGATGAAGCGCGAGTAGGTGCTGACGAAATAGGTGGTGAAGAAGCCGTCGGCGCCCTTGACCGCGTTGTTCAGCCGGGCCCGGTCCTCGTCGAAGCCGGACATCTCCGCGACGAGCTGGTCGGCCTCGGCCTGCGTGGTCACCCGGCGGTAGAACAGGTCGCGGCGGCCGCGGATGCCGACCGAGACGCCGCGCCGCACCAGGCCGAGGACCAGGAGCTGAACCAGGTCGTCCTCGGGACCGAACAGGTGGGCCATGTCGGCGAGCTCGCGGGCGGCCTCGGCGAGCGTCGGCGCGTGCCTCACGTTCAGGTACAGCGGGCCGAGCAGGACGGCGTTGGGCCGGGTCACCGCGTGGTAGGCCGAGCCGACCGAGATCACCCGGGACTTGGCGGCGCGCACCCGGACCGGGAGGCCCTCCAGGGTGCGGTCGCCGATCTCGGGCTGGGCCTCCTCGATGGGGACGTCCGGGACGATGGCGTCGCCGTTCTCGTCCTCCTCTCGGGGCTCCTTGGTGATCAGCGCGAGCGCGCCGCGCTTCGACTTGGTGATCTGGTAGATCAGCTCGTCGTGGATCAGCGAGTTGGCCGGGAGGATCAGCAGGTTGTCCGTGGCGCGCTCGGCGGCCTCGGCCACCGCGCGCAGGTCCGCCGCGAGATCGGAGGTCTCCACGAGCGTGCCCGGGAATCCCCGGTAGGCGGCGGCGTCGTCCTTTCGGGCGATCGTCACCGGCGCCGGGTCGAGCGAGGCGAGCTGGCCGTGCAGCCTGCCGACCACCGTGGGGCAGCCGGGAAGTGCGGGCAGAGTCAGCGCGGTGGGCGGCGCGAACTGGCCGGAAACGGCATCAGGGCCGGGTGATGAACCCAGCAGGACCACGCGGGGCATGGCACCCTTTCGTGCGGGGGTGGATCCGGGTTGAACATGGCGGGGATGGCGCCAGAGGTCAAAGTTTAGTGAGTTCCAGGTGAACAGCACGCATCCGTGACGGTTCCGTGCCGCCGGACCGCGCTTGGATGCCTTCCACAGGGGACCTCGGACTAAACTGGGGAAAGTGAGTCTGTACCGTGACGAGGGCGTCGTCTTGCGCACCCACAAGCTGGGGGAGGCCGACCGCATCGTCACCGTCCTGACGAAGCGGACCGGCAAGATCCGCGGCGTCGCCAAGGGCGTGCGGCGGACCACCTCCCGCTTCGGCGCCCGGCTGGAGCCGTTCACCCACGTCGACCTGCAGCTGCACGTCGGCCGCACGCTGGACGTGGTCACCCAGGCCGAGACCATCCGCCCGTACGGCGAGGCGCTCGTGACCGACTACCCGCGCTACACGGCGGGCAGCGCCATGCTGGAGACCGCCGACCGGCTGATCGCGGGGGAGAAGGAGCCCGCGCTCCGCCAGTTCCTGCTCCTCGTCGGCGGCCTGCGCGCCCTGGCCGCCGCCGAACACGAGGCCAGGCTGGTGCTCGACGCCTACTTCCTGCGCTCGCTGGCCGTGGCCGGATACGCCCCCGCACTGGAGGTGTGCGCGCGGTGCGAGGCCGCGGCGGTGCGGGCGTTCGCCATCGTGGCGGGCGGCGTGGTCTGCGGCAACTGCCGTCCCGCCGGCGCCGCCGTACCCGAGGGGGAGACCCTCGCGCTGATGCTGGCGCTGCTGAAGGGCGACTGGCCCGCCGCCGACGCCTCGCTCGCCCGGCACCGCACCGAGTGCAGCGGCCTGGTCGCCGCCTACCTGCAGTGGCATCTGGAACACGGCATACGCTCTCTCCGACACGTAGAAAGGGAGCCCGCCACGTGAACGTCCGCCCGCCCACTCCGCACCCCTCCGGCGCCACCCCGCCGCCGATCCCGCGTGACCTCGTGCCCCGGCACGTGGCGATCGTGATGGACGGCAACGGCCGGTGGGCCAAGCAGCGCGGCCTGCCGCGCACCGAAGGGCACAAGGCGGGCGAGTCCTCCCTCTTCGACGTGATCGAGGGCGCGATCGAGCTGGGCATCCCCTACCTGTCGGCCTACGCCTTCTCCACCGAGAACTGGAAGCGCTCCCCCGACGAGGTCCGCTTCCTGATGGGGTTCAACCGCGACGTCATCCGCCGCCGTCGCGACCAGCTGCACGCGATGGGCGTGCGGGTCCGCTGGGCCGGCCGGCCGGGCCGGCTGTGGAAGAGCGTCATCTCCGAGCTCCAGGACGCCGAGCGGATGACCGAGGGCAACTCCACGCTGACCCTGCAGTTCTGCGTCAACTACGGAGGCCGCGCCGAGATCGTCGACGCCGCGCTCAAGCTGGCCGAGGACATCGCCGCCGGACGGGTCAAGCCGGGCCGGGTCAAGGAGGAGACCTTCGCCCGCTATCTGGACGAGCCGCAGATCCCCGACGTGGACCTGTTCGTGCGCTCCTCGGGCGAGCAGCGCACCTCCAACTTCCTGATCTGGCAGACGGCCTACGCCGAGATGGTCTTCCTCAACCGGCTCTGGCCCGATTTCGACCGCCGCGACCTGTGGGAGGCGTGCGAGACCTACGCCAAGCGCGACCGGCGCTACGGCGGGGCCGTTCCCAACCAGGCCGGGTAGGTCCTTCGGCGGACTTCCGTCCCAGGTCACCGCCTTGTGGCGATCCCCTCCGCGGTGCGAGACTGAAACTGACGAGGGGGGACGTCATGATCGAAGTGAAGAGCATCGACAAGCCGGACGAGCGCCGGGACTTCCCGAAGGGGCACCTGGAGGTGTGCAACCTGACGGGGCTGAGTTTCGGCGTCGCCACGTTCGAGCCCGGATGGCGCTGGTCGGAGTCGGTCAAGCAGATCGCCGGCACCGACTCGTGCGAGGTCCACCACAACGGGTTCGTCGTGCAGGGCAGGCTCCGCATCCGGATGGACGACGGCGCGGAGGCGGAGGTCGGTCCGGGAGATGCCTTCGTCTGCACGCCCGGGCACGACGCCTGGGTCGTCGGCGAGGAGCAGGCCGTGATCTACGACTTCGCGGGCGGCGCCGACGAGTACGCCAAGCCCAAGGCCTAGCCGGAGGGCCGCGACCCCGCCAGGCGAGCCCGCCCGGCGGGGTTCACGTGCGGCCCGCCACGCGTCTCAGGCGCGGCGGCGGGCGCGGTAGGCGGCCACGTGCATGCGGTTGCCGCAGGTACGGCTGTCGCAGTAGACCCGGGAGCGGTTGCGGGACTCGTCGACGAAGACGCGCTCGCAGTCGGGCGCCGAGCAGGTGCGCAGGCGCTCCCACTCGCCCTCGACGAGCAGGTGGGCCAGGGCCACGCCGAGATCGGCCGAGAGGTGCTCGCCGAGGGAGGCGCCCGGCGCGAAGTAGTGCATGTGCAGGGGATGGCCGTCGTGCTCGGTCAGGCGCGCGGTGATGCGGGTCCCGCTCAGCAGGGTGTTCAGCCGGATGACCGCGGTGGCCTGGTCGGGGGCGGTGAAGACCTTGTGGAAGGCTTCACGCAGGGCGCGCACCTGGGTCAGGTCGGCGGCGCCGAGTTCCCCGACGCCGCTCACCTGCCACCGTTCCACGAACTCGCCGAGTCCGGCCAGGTCGCCCAGCCCTTCTTCGCCTCCGGTCGCGGGGGAGGTGTTGACCAGGTCGACGGCGGTGGCGAGTGAGTGCACCATGTCATGTCCGAATGGCATGTTGACTCCTGTCGTATGCGGTTGCGGGTGTGGCTGCGCGCGTACGGCGGCTCGCCGTCCCGGAAGCGTATCTCTCCGCAGCCTCTCAGGAGTTCGCCGTGACCGGACATGGCCGTATCGGTCCCGTCACTGTCTGCGGTCCGGCGCGGTCGGCCCCGCCGGACCGGTCAGCCTGCCTTCGCCGCCGAGCAGGCCGAGCAGGTGCCGAAGACCTCGACCGTGTGGGTGATCTCGGTGAAGCCGTGCTCGGTGCCGACCGCCTCGGCCCAGCGCTCCACCGCGGGCCCGGCCACCTCCACGGTCCGCCCGCAACGGCGGCAGACCAGATGGTGGTGATGGTGCACGCTGGCGCACGCCCGGTAGACCGACTCGCCGTCGTCGGTGCGCAGCACGTCCACCTGACCGCTGTCGACCAGTGTCTGGAGAGCCCGGTAGACCGTGGTCAAGCCGATCTTGGCGCCTTCGGCGCGCATCTCGGCGTAGACGTCCTGCGCGCTGCGGAAGCCCTCGCTCTGGCGAAGGATCTCATGGACGGCATTGCGTCTGTTGCTCATGGCTGGGACTCCTGGGATCGACTTCGGCGTACGAATCTACCGAGCCCGAGGGCCAGGACGAACCCTCCCAGTGCGACGAGTACGATGAGGGCGCCCGGCGGCACCTCGACGTAGAACGACGAGGCGAGCCCGCCCACCGTGGCGGTCATCCCGAAGAGCATGGCCAGGAGCATCGTGCTCCGGAAGCCCCGGGTGAGCTGCTGGCCGGTCGCCACCGGGACCACCATCAAGGCGCTGACCAGCAGCAGCCCCACCACCCGCATGGCGATGACCACGGTCAGCGCGGCGGTGACCGCGATCAGCAGGCTGAGCAGGCGGACCGGCAGCCCGGCGGCCCTGGCGACCTCCTCGTCCTGGCAGAGCACGAACAGCTCCCGGCCGAAGACGGCCACCACGCCGAGCACGGCCACCGCGAGCAGGGCGATCACCTGCACGTCCTGGACCGTGACGCTGCTGATCGAACCGAACAGGTAGGACATGAGAGTGGCGTTGCTGCCGCCGGGGGCGAGCGAGATGAGCAGCACGCCGCCGGCGATGCCGCCGTAGAACAGCAGCGCGAGCGCCACGTCGCCGCTGGTCCTGCCTCGCGCGCGGACCAGCTCGATGGCGACGGCGCCGAGCACCGCGACCACCACGGCGGTCAGCACGGGGGCGGTGCCGGTAAGGAAGCCGAGCGCCACACCGGTCAGTGCGACGTGCCCGATGCCGTCGCCCAGCAGGGCCAGGCGGCGCTGCACGATGAAGGTGCCGATGGCCGGGGCGGCCAGGCCGACGAGGAACGCGGCGATCAGCGCCCGCTGCATGAAGTCGTACCGGAGAAGGTCGATCATCGGGTCGCCTCCGGGGCGGGCGTGCGAAGGCCCGGGGTGCGGGCGGTCACGATGTGGGTCTCCAGTCGAGCGGGCCCGCGGGCCGCTCCTCGGCATGCGGGTGCACATGGTCGTGGCCGGGCAGCGCGTGCGCGCCGACCGCCTTGGGCGGGGGGCCGTCGTGGCAGACGCAGCCGTCCCGCAGCACCACGGCCCGGGTGACCAGCGGCTCCAGCGGGCCGAGCTCGTGGGCGACCAGGACGACCGTCCTGCCCTGCTCGACGAGGCCGGACAGGGTGTCGGCCAGCAGTTGCTGGCTGGCGGCGTCGACGCCCGCCGTCGGCTCGTCCATGACGAAGGTGTCGGGTTCGCCGGCGAGGGCGCGGGCGATCAGCACCCGCTGCTGCTGCCCGCCGGACAGGGCCTGGACAGGGTCCCCGGCTCGGTCCGCCAGGCCGACCGCCTCCAGCGCGCGTGCGGTCGCGGCGGCGTCGGCCGCGCTGGTCGGGCGGAACCGGCTCTGCCTGGAGATCCGCCCGGAGGCGACGACCTCGCGGATCGTGGCCGGCACGCCGCCGCCCACCGAGAGCCGCTGGGGCACGTAGCCGATCCGCCACCACTCGCGGAAACGCGCGGGCGGCTTGCCGTACAGGAGGGTGGAGCCTCCGGACAGGGGGGCCAGGCCGAGCAGGGCGCGGACGAGAGTGGACTTGCCCGACCCGTTCGCGCCGAGCACCGCCACCACCTCTCCGGAACGGACGGTCAGGTCGATGCCGCGCAGCACCGGGCGGCGGTCCAGGCTGACCTGGCCGCCGCTCATGGTGAAGGCTTCTTCTCTCGCTGTCACAGGTGCCTTTACGAGCAGCTCAGGGCCGCCTTGAGGGTCGTGAGGTTCTGGCGCATGGCGGACAGGTAGTCGCCGGTGGCGGGCTGGCTCTCGATCGGGTCGAGAACCGCCGTCGTGGCGCCGACCTCCTGGGCGAGAACCTCGGCGACCTTCGGGCTGACGAGGGTCTCGGTGAAAATCGTAGTCACTTTTTCCCGCTTGGCCACTTCGGACACTTCGGCCAGGCGCGCGGGGGAGGGTTCGGCGTCGGGGTCGACGCTGATGCCGATCTGATGGAGCCCGTAACGGTTGGCCAGGTAGCCGAAGGCCTCGTGGCTGGTGACCATGGCGTCCGAGCCGCAGTTCGCCAGACCCGAGGCCAGTTCCTTGTCGAGGGCGGTCAGGTCGGCGGAGAGCTTCGCGGCGCGGTCCTTGTAGCCCTGGGCGTGGGCGGGGTCGGCGGCGGCGAGCTTCTCGCCGAGCTTCGTCGCCACGGTGGCGAAGCGGCTCGGATCCAGCCAGAGGTGCGGGTCGTAGGAGACGCCGTGCTCATCCCCGTGCTCGTCACCGGCCTCGTCCCCGTGTCCGTCGCCGGGCTCCCCGGCGTGCCCGCCCTCCTCCTCGTGGCCCTGCCCCTGCCCGGCGGGGAGGGTCGTGACCATGGTGGCCGCGTCGAAGCCCCGGTCGGCGGCGTGCTGCTCGACGGCCTCGTCCACGGCGGGCTGCACGCCCTTGATGTAGACCACGAGGGACGTGCTCTCCAGTCCGGCGACCACCTGCGGAGAGAGCTCCAGGTCGTGCGGCTCGACGCCGGGCTTGGTGAGCCCGGTGACGGTGGCGTCGGACCCGCCCACCTGCTCGGCCAGCCACTGCAGCGGGTACATGGCGGCGGTGATCTCCGGCCGGCCTCCCTCCGTGCCGCCGGACCCGGTCGAGCCTTCGGCCCCGGTGCCGCAGCCCGCGGCGGTGAGGAGCGTGGCCCCGGCGAGCAGGCCGGTGACGCGCATGCGGATACGTCGGGAGGAGTCGGACATCATGCGTCCAGTATGCGCGTAAATGAAAACGGTTGTCAAAATCGGCCCTCGGGGAGCCGACGGCGGGGGGCGCTCGGAGGGCGTTTGGGCTGTTCCGGCAGGGGGAGATGGATACGGACAGCCGTTTTAACGTGATATGGACGGCGTCTCCTCTCGCCGAGCGAGACGCCGGTCAAGACGGATCCATCGCCCTTAGGAGCCTGTCGTGCTGACGCTGACCGAAAAAGCCGTGGAGGCGATACGCGACCTCATGGTGGGGGAGAACCTGCCGAAGGAGGCGGGGCTGCGCATCACTCCGAAGGCCGATGACACCTCCACCCTTGAACTGTCCCTGACGAGCGTGCCGCATGACGGTGACCAGGTGATCAAGAAGGAGGACGTCCGGGTCTTCCTGGACCCCGATGCCGCGGCTGCTCTCGACGATCAGACACTGGACGCGGACGTGAGTCCGAGCGGCACCCGGATGTCCCTCTACCTGTCCCGGACGGACGACGCGGGCTGACCGGGGACAGCTTTCGGCCCGTCCCGTACGGCGGGGCCCGCGCGGGTCACCGGCCGTCGCGGGGCTCCGGCGGCGGCGGACGTCCTACCGGGGGTTGTCCGCGTGGGTGAGGGTCTCCCAGGCGACGAAGAGCTTGTCCGTCCCGGCGGGACGCTGCTGCTCGGTGAGCTTCTGGGTGTTCGGCATGTGGATGCCCAGCCGGTTGTGCAGGGCGTTGAAGCCGACCTCGGTGACCGGTCCCACCTTGAGTTTGATCGATCCGCCGCACAGCCAGGACGGGATGGACGTGCTGAGCTGGTACCGGGCGTGGAAGCCCATGGCGTGCCGGAGCCGCTCGCGGACCTGCGGGTAGATGTCGTGGCCCTGGAGGCGGGCGGTCTCGGCGACGTGGGAGATGGCCGCGATGCCGTACCCGGTGTGGGTGAAGTCGCGGCAGGTCTCCTGCGAGAGGCCGTCGACGAAGGTGGTCTGGCCGTACCAGTACTCGATCACTCCGGCCTTCGTCTTGTACCTGCCGCCGGGCGGCGGAGCGGGGAAGGCGCCGTCTGACTTCAGGTAGACGTAGGCGGGAACGCGGCGCAGGAACCGGGCCATGGCCCGGTCGTAGGTCCTGCGGTCCTCCAGGAACACCGAGATGCCGATCGCGGCGTCCATCATGGTCAGTTCCCAGTTGCCGTTGTAGTTGGCGAACCTGTCGCCCTGGGTGACCTCCGGCAGGTAGGCGTCGCGGAGCATGCCGGCGAAGCGGTTCACCGAGGCGGAGGGCCACCTGCCGTAGGCGTGGCGGATGATCTCACCGGCTCTGGGCCACACGGCGCCGGCCCAGGCGGCCTGGAGCGCCGCGTTGGTGTTGGTGTGGTCCCTGTGCACGGCGGACCAGGCGTCCATGATCTCCATCGCCTTCCTGGCGTACCGGTCGTCGCGTTCGACGTACCAGACCAGGGCGAGGGTGTAGGCGGAGATCGCGTCCACGCGTTCGTCGACGCAGCCGTGGTTCGGGTTGGAGTAGGCCCCGCACTCCACGACCGCGCGCGCCTTCGGAGTCCGCGACAGCGAGGCGTACGGGCTGGCCAGCATCGTGTCGTAGGCCTTCTTCCACGGCTGGGCGCCCGCCCTGACCTTCGCCCGCACGAAGTCGAGCTGCCCCCTGCCGACCAGCACGCCGGGGTGCGTGAAGGCGGAGGGCGCCGCCACCCCCGCAGGGGCGGGCGCGACGTGCGCGGCCGGGGTCCCCCCGCCCTGGCCGGCGCCGGCGGCGAGGGCCGGTCCGGCGGACAGGCCGACGGCCGACAGGGCGGCCAGCAGGACGGCCGCGCGGGCCGGTCTCCGGCGCCGGGAGATGGGGGGCGTGGTGGTGCGCATGGGGATGTCTTCCTTCCGGTCCCGCGGATCCCGCGACCGGACCGTTCTCGCACGTGGGGGAGGGGTGTCGACCGGCAGAACCCGTGATAGCGCCCGAATCTAGACATAGCCTCACAATTACGTCAAATATTCGTATATTCCACCATTTGTGCGGAGAAAAGGATCACCTGTGTTCGGAGATACCGCCGGGCGCGTCCCAGGGCTCCGGCGGGGAGGCCCGCGGGCGAGGCGCGGGGAAGGGCCGGCCTAGAAGGCCCCGAAGCGGTCGGCGGCCAGCAGGAGCAGGAAAGTGAGCAGCGCGACCCGGAGGATGCGGCCTTTGGCGCCCAGCGACGGCCACGACATGTAGGCCAGCCAGCAGACGAACCCGGCCACCACGAGCACCGCCAGGCCGCCCCAGAAGGACGGCATCGCGAAGCCGGCCAGCAGCAGGACCACCAGGACCACCGGGACGATCCAGCGCGGGAGCCGGAACAGGAAGACCATCGGCGCCGCGCTGAGCCGCTCGACCCGCTGCCGCAGACCCGTGGCGCCCGGGGTGAAGAACTGCTCGCCGGGAGGGAGCGGGCGCCTGGCGGACGTGCGGCCCGGTCTCGGGGCCCGCGCGGACCCCGCGCGGTCCGGCACGGAGCTCTGGGCGAGGGGGTGCGCGGATCGCCCGGGGCGGTCGGCTGAGCTGCTCTTGTCGGCCACGGCCAGAGCCTAACGCCGGGACGCCCGGCACGGGTATGGTCCGCCGAGGAGAGCCTTGTGCCGCGCCGGGAGCCGTCCGTAAACTCGATGCCGGCGAGCTCCGGCGCCGAACCTCCTCTATCGGGCACCCACGCTGCCCGTGCTCCACGGAGGCAAAGGGGACATGCGCGCCTCAGGAGAGGCGGGTCCCGTGTGCTGGCCGACAGCGCGGCGGGCTGACCGTCAGGCGTGGGCTGGGGTCGGCCGGATGCCGCGAGCGGAGCCACCATGACCAGCAAGAAGCAGCTCAAGGTCCGGATCCGGGCACGGATGGCCAGGACGGGCGAGAGCTACACCGCCGCCCGCCGCCACCTCGTCGACCGGCCGGAGCCGCGGGCCGACGGCGCCTGGACCTTCCACGGCGGGCGCCATCCGGGCAGCGCGGCCATCGCCAACGTCCTCGCCAACCGGGGTGCCGCGGTCGGCGAGCCGATGGTCTTCCTCGCCGGAGGCGGCCTCGGGGCCGGATACATCCTGTGGGAGTTCAAGCACGACGACAGCCGCCACCTCACGCTCGGCTTCCGCAACCAGTGGCAGTACCACGACCGCTGGATGGCGAAGACCCTCGACCGGCTCGGCGTCCGCTTCGCGGCGCACACCACCTCGGGGGCGAAGGGCGCGGCGAAGCTGCTGGCCGGTGAGCTGGACGCCGGACGGCCCTGCATCGTGCTGCCCGACCGCTACCACGTCGGCTACTGGGGCCTCCCGCGGAGCATGGAGGGGCACGGCGGACACCCGGTCGTCGCCTACCGGCGCGACGAGAAGGACGTGCTCGTCGACGACCGGGGAACGGCCCCGATCCGGGTGCCGCGCGAGCGGATGGACGCGGCCCGGGCCCGCGTGCCGTCCTACAGGAACGTCACGCACGTCCTGGAGCCGGCGGAGATCGTCCCCGAGCGGCTGGTCTCGGCCGCTCGGGAAGGCCTGCGCGACGCCGCCGACCACCTGAGCTCGGCCTCCGACTCGTTCTCGCTGCCCGCCTGGCGCAAGTGGTCGCGGCTGCTCGTCGACACCCGGAACGCCAAGGCGTGGCCGAAGGTCTTCGCCGACGGCCGGGGTCTGTCGGGGGCGCTGCTGTCGCTGTGGGAGGGCGTCGAGCCGGTCGGCGCGGACGGCGGCAACCTCCGTGACCTGTTCGCCGACGGGCTGGAGGAGGCCGCCGGGCTGCTGGACCTGCCCCTGGGAGGTCTGGCCGACGAGTTCCGGCGGATCCACGGGCTCTGGCACGACCTGGCCGAGGCGGCATTCTCGCCGGACGTCCCGGGCTTCGCCCGGATGCGGGAGCTCACCGCCGCGGTCCGGGAGTCCCTGCTCTCGGAGGGGACGGCGGGCACGGAGCCCCCGGCGGAGGGTCCGGAGCTGCGGGCGCTGCGGGCGGAGCTGGACGGGGCCCCGCCGGTCGAGGACGTCGGGGCCCTCTTCGCCGACCTGAGCGAGCGGCTCGCCGGGATCCACCGGGCCGAGGCGGAGGCGATCGCCGCTCTCCGGGCGCTGGTCTCCCGAAGCGCCTCCTGAAACGCCGTGCGCGTCCGCCGTCCCCGGCCGCACGGGCGGCCGGGGACGGCGCGACGGGCGCCCGCGGGAGGGTCTGGCATGCTGGGCGGATGCTCGCTCTCATCCGTTACTCGGTGCCGCACGGGCGGACCGAGGAGTTCCTGGCCCAGGCGCACGACATCGTCGACACGCTGGCCGCCCAGCCGGGATACGTGCGCGGCCGCGTGTCGAGGTCGGTGGACGAGCCCGAGCTGTGGGCGCTGGTCAGCGAGTGGGAGGGAGCCGGGTTCTACCGGCGGGCCCTCGGCGCGGCGCGGATGGCGATGTATCCCCTGATGACGCTGATGATCAACGAGCCCAGCGCGTTCGAGGACGTCGAACGGGGGTGACCGCCGGCCGCCGGCCGCCGGCGGGTGCGGCGGGCGGGATGGCCAATGCACGCTACCGGCCGTCCCGGCCTCCCCTAAGCTGGTCCCGACCAATTCCTCGCCGACCTCCAGCCGGATGGAGATTTTCCCTTATGGCACGCCGTACGGACATCATGGACACCATCGTCAGCCTCGCCAAGCGACGTGGGCTCGTCTATCCCTCCAGCGAGATCTACGGAGGCCTGCGCGCGTCGTGGGACTACGGCCCCCTGGGCGTCGAGCTGAAGAACAACGTCAAGCGCGAGTGGTGGAAGTCCATGGTCCAGGGCCGGGAGGACGTCGTCGGCCTCGACTCCTGCGTCATCCTCGCCCGCGAGGTGTGGCAGGCCAGCGGCCACGTGGAGACCTTCACCGACCCGCTCACCGAGTGTCAGTCGTGCCACAAGCGCTACCGGGCCGACCACCTCGAGGAGGCCTACCAGGAGAAGCACGGCAAGGAGCCCGCCGGAGGCCTGGCCGACATCACCTGCCCCAACTGCGGCACCAAGGGTTCCTTCACCGAGCCCAAGCAGTTCAGCGGCCTGCTGAAGACCTACCTCGGCGCGGTCGAGGACGAGTCCGGCCTGGCCTACCTGCGCCCGGAGACCGCGCAGGGCATCTTCATCAACTACCTCAACGTGCAGCAGTCGGCGCGCAAGAAGATCCCGTTCGGCATCGGCCAGATCGGCAAGTCGTTCCGGAACGAGATCACCCCGGGCAACTTCATCTTCCGCACCCGCGAGTTCGAGCAGATGGAGATGGAGTTCTTCGTCAAGCCGGGCAGCGACGAGGAGTGGCACCAGTACTGGATCGACGAGCGCATGCGCTGGTACGTCGACCTGGGCGTCAACCAGGACAACCTCCGGCTCTACGAGCACCCGAAGGAGAAGCTCTCCCACTACTCGACGCGGACCGTCGACATCGAGTACCGCTTCAACTTCACCGGCAGCGAGTGGGGCGAGCTTGAGGGCATCGCCAACCGGACCGACTACGACCTGTCCACGCACTCGAAGGTCTCCGGCACCGACCTGAGCTTCTTCGAGCAGGACACCGGCGAGCGCTACATCCCCTACGTGATCGAGCCCGCGGCGGGCGTGGACCGCACCGCCCTGATGTTCATGATCGACGCGTACAGCGAGGACGAGGCGCCCAACGCCAAGGGCGTCATGGAGAAGCGCACGGTCATGCGCCTCGACCACCGCCTCGCGCCGGTCAAGGCGGCCGTGCTCCCGCTGTCGCGCAACGCCGACCTGTCGCCGAAGGCCAAGGACCTGGCCGCACGGCTGCGCAGGCGCTGGAACGTCGAGTTCGACGACGCGGGCGCGATCGGCCGCCGTTACCGCCGCCAGGACGAGATCGGCACGCCGTTCTGCATCACCGTCGACTTCGACACCCTCGAGGACCAGGCGGTGACCATCCGCGAGCGCGACTCCATGACCCAGGAGCGGGTGGCCCTCGACCAGGTCGAGTCCTACCTCCGCCAGCACCTCAACGACTGAGGCGCAGGCGGCGGCCCGGATCGGCCGAGAGCGATCCGGGCCCGCCGAGAACGCCGACGACGGCCGGCGACCCCGCGAAGGGGTCGCCGGCCGTCGTGCTTTCCCGTGACGGGGCCGGCGCACTGCCGCCGGCTGCTGCGGCGGGAGGAACGTTGTACGGCCGCGCCCCGGCGGTCTGAACCACCCGTGAACGGGATTGAATGCGGCAAGAATTGGTGTAAACCAATTGGTTTATACCAATTCTCCGGGTGACCGATATCACTATTGATTTGATGCCGATTTGGATTGGATTAGACCGCCAAACAGGGTTTGACGTGCGTAAATGTGCTGTCGCACGGTAGGTGACGTTTCATCCTGTTGTTCATCGGTAGAGTCCCAGGGGAGGCGGAAGCGCACGTCATTTGAAGCCGTAGAAGGAGCAGCCGTGCCCAAGTACGTTTACGACTTCACCGAGGGCAACAAAGATCTAAAGGATCTGCTCGGCGGTAAGGGGGCCAACCTGGCCGAGATGACCAATCTCGGGCTGCCGGTCCCCCCCGGCTTCACCATCACCACCGAGGCGTGCCGCAGCTTCCTGGCCGACGGCAGGCTCCCCGCCGGCCTGGAGGAGGAGATCGCCGCCCACCTGGCCGCGCTGGAGGGCCAGACGGGCCGTCGCCTGGGCCAGGCCGACGACCCGCTGCTGGTGAGCGTGCGCTCCGGGGCCAAGTTCTCCATGCCCGGCATGATGGAGACCGTCCTCAACATCGGGCTCAACGACGAGTCGGTGCACGGCCTGGCCAAGCAGGCGGGCGGCAACGAGCGCTTCGCCTGGGACTCCTACCGCCGCCTCATCCAGATGTTCGGCAAGACCGTCCAGGGCATCGACGGCGAGCTGTTCGACGCGGCCTTCGAGAAGCTCAAGAACGGCCGCGGCGACCTGGACGTGGACGCCGCCGAGCTGCGTGGCCTCGTGGAGACCTTCAAGGGCATCGTCCGCGCCGAGACCGGGGCGGACTTCCCCGCCGACCCACGCGAGCAGCTGCTCATGGCCGTCACGGCCGTCTTCGAGTCCTGGAACGCCCCGCGCGCCGTCCTCTACCGCCGCCAGGAGCGCATCCCCGCCGAGCTGGGCACCGCCGTCAACATCTGCACGATGGTCTTCGGCAACTGCGGCATGGACTCCGGCACCGGCGTCGCCTTCACCCGGGACCCCGGCAGCGGCCAGCAGGGCGTCTACGGCGACTACCTGCAGAACGCCCAGGGCGAGGACGTGGTCGCGGGGATCCGCAACACCCTGCCGCTGCAGGAGCTGGAACGGCTCGACAAGAACTCCTACGACGAGCTCATGCGGATCATGGAGAAGCTGGAGAACCACTACCGCGACCTGTGCGACATCGAGTTCACCATCGAGACCGGCAAGCTCTGGATGCTGCAGACCCGGGTCGGCAAGCGCACCGCGGGCGCCGCGTTCCGCATCGCCGTCCAGCTCGTGGACCAGGGCCTGATCGATCTCGACGAGGCGGTCAGGCGGGTCACCGGTGACCAGCTGGCCCAGCTCATGTTCCCGCGCTTCGCCAAGGACGAGACCAGGAAGCGCCTCACCAGGGGCATGAACGCCTCCCCGGGCGCGGCCGTGGGCAAGGCCGTCTTCTCCTCCGAACGGGCGGTGGAACTCGCCGCCCGGGGCGAGGCCGTCATCCTGGTCCGGCGCGAGACCAACCCCGACGACCTCGCGGGCATGATCGCCGCTCACGGCGTGCTCACCTCGCGCGGCGGCAAGACCTCCCACGCCGCCGTGGTCGCCCGCGGCATGGGCAAGACCTGCGTCTGCGGCGCCGAGGAGCTGGAGGTCTCCACCAAGGAGCGCCGGTTCACCGCCCCCGGCGGCGTCGTGGTCGCCGAGGGCGACGTCATCTCCATCGACGGCTCCAGCGGCGAGGTCTTCCTGGGCGAGGTCCCGGTGGTCGCCTCCCCGGTCGTGGAGTACTTCGAGGGCTCCTGCGCCGAGGACGACGAGCTGGTCGGGGCCGTGCACCGCATCATGACCCACGCCGACGCCGTGCGCCGCCTGGACGTGCGGGCCAACGCCGACAACGCCGAGGACGCCGCCCGCGCCCGCCGGTTCGGCGCCCAGGGCATCGGCCTGTGCCGCACCGAGCACATGTTCCTGGGCGAGCGCCGCCAGCTCGTCGAGGACCTGGTCCTGGCCGGCACCGACGACGAGCGCGAGCGGGCGCTGGCCGCGCTGGAGCCGCTGCAGCGAGCCGACTTCACCGAGATCTTCCGGGCGATGGACGGCCTGCCCGTCACCATCCGCCTGATCGACCCGCCGCTCCACGAGTTCCTGCCCGACTACACCGAGCTGTCGGTGAAGGTCGCCCTCGCCGGCGAGGAGGCGAGCGAGAAGGACCGCGCGCTCCTGGCCGCGGTCAAGCGCCTGCACGAGCAGAACCCGATGCTGGGCCTGCGCGGCGTACGGCTCGGCCTGGTCATCCCCGGCCTGTTCGCCATGCAGGTGCGGGCGATCGCCGAGGCGGCCAAGGAGGTGCCCGGAGCCCGCGCCGAGATCATGATCCCGCTCGTCGGCGCGGTCCAGGAGCTGGAGCACGTCAAGGACGAGGCCACCGGGATCCTGGCCGAGATCGGGGTCGAGGCGCTGGTCGGCACCATGATCGAGGTGCCGCGCGCCGCGCTGACCGCCGGCCAGATCGCCGAGGCCGCCGAGTTCTTCTCCTTCGGAACCAACGACCTCACCCAGATGACCTGGGGCTTCTCCCGCGACGACGTCGAGGCGGCGTTCTTCTCCCGCTACCTGGACCTGGGCGTGTTCGGCGTCTCGCCGTTCGAGACGCTGGACCGCGACGGCGTGGGCAGGCTGGTACGGCTCGCCGCCGAGGAGGGCCGCAGGACCCGTCCCGACCTCAAGCTCGGCATCTGCGGCGAGCACGGCGGCGACCCGGACTCGATCCACTTCTGCCACGAGGCGGGCCTGGACTACGTCTCCTGCTCGCCGTTCCGCATCCCGGTCGCCAGGCTGGAGGCAGGACGCGCCACCCTGACCGGCGGCGGCTCCGACACGCGCTGACCCGGTCTCCCGTGCGGCCCGCGCCCCGTTCCCGGGGCGCGGGCCGCACGGGAGACCGGCACGCCGGCCGTAGGGGTCCCCGAGTGTTTACCCGGCAACCCGCATGGACCGGCCCTATAGTGGATAAAATCACTGCACTTATGTACGGCTATGACGAGCACGACCAGGCCAGATGGGTGCCGGAACCGCCCGGCAACCCGGAGAGAGGCCCGTTCGAGCGAGACCGGGCCCGCGTGCTGCACAGCGCCGGGCTGCGGAGACTGGCCGCCAAGACGCAGGTGGTCGGGCCGGGGGAGACGCTCGGCAGCGGGCAGCAGGTCCCGCGCACCCGGCTGACCCATTCGCTGGAGTGCGCCCAGATCGGCCGGGAGATGGGCGAGGCGCTGGGCCGCGACCCCGACCTGGTGGAGACCGCCTGCCTGGCCCACGACCTCGGGCACCCCCCGTTCGGGCACAACGGCGAGACCGCGCTCAACGAGCTGGCCGCCGGATGCGGCGGATTCGAGGGCAACGCGCAGAGCCTGCGCCTGCTGACCCGGCTGGAGGCCAAGGTCCTCACCGAAGACGGTCGCAGCGCCGGGCTGAACCTCACCCGGGCCTCCCTCGACGCCGCGGTCAAATATCCGTGGACCGCCGCCACCTCCCCGAAGTACTGCGCCTACACCGACGACCTGCCGATCTTCGCCTGGATCAGGCAGGGCGCGCCCGAGGGGCGGGTCAGCTTCGAGGCTCAGGTCATGGACTGGGCCGACGACGTCGCCTACTCCGTGCACGACCTGGAGGACGCCCTCCACTCCGGAGCGGTCGTGCTGGAGGCGCTGCGCGATCCGGCCGAGCGCCGCGACGTGTGCGCGACCACCCGCGTCTGGTACGCCCCGGACGCCGGTCCCGGCGAGCTGGAGGAGATCTTCGCCCGCCTCGTCGCCCAGCCGTTCTGGCCCCGCCGCTTCGACGGCTCCCTGGGCGACCTCGCCGCGCTCAAGCACCTCACCAGCGTGCTCATCGGCCGCCTCTGCCAGGCCGCCGAGAGCGCCACCAGGGAGGCCTACGGCACCGCCGCCGGACGCTACGGCGCCGAGCTGGTCGTGCCCCGCGCCACCCGCCTGGAGTGCGCCGTGCTCAAAGGGGTCATCGCCCACTACGTGATGACCGCGGCCGAGCACAACGCCAACCAGGCGCGGCAGCGCGAGCTCATCCACGACCTGGCCCGGTTGATCATGCAGGGCGCTCCCGACACGCTGGAGCCCGCCCTCCGGCCCATCTTCGCCAAGGCGGACGGCGACGCCGGGCGGCTGCGGGTGGTCGTCGACCAGATCGCCTCGCTGACCGACACCTCGGCGGTGGCCTGGCACGACCGGCTCACCGGCCCCTGACGCACCGCGCCGCGACCGCACCGGGTCGCACCGTCCCGGCCCGGTGACGGTCCCGCGGCGCTCTCAGCCGGCAGGGGTGATCTCGACGGTCCAGCCCTCCGATTCGTCCGGTCGCTTGGTGGGCTCCGGCTTGGGCGTGGACTTCGGCTTGCACAGGATCGTGCAGCGGGGAGCGGCCCCGGTGCGTGCCATGGCGGCGCGCACCTCGTCCGCGGGCGACAGGGTGCGGTTGCCGTTGAGCCAGGCGTTCAGGTAGTCCCACGGCCCGACCATGCCGCGCCGTACCCACCAGAGGGAGGGTTCGGTCTTCCAGGAGATCGCGAAGTAGAGATTGCTGGCGGTGTCGCGGGCGTTGCCCGAGTTGCCGACCCGGCCGAGCGTCTGGCCGGCGCCGACGCGCACGCCCGGCCTGATCCCGGGAGTGACGGAGTCGAGGTGGCCGCCGAGGTAGCGCACGCCGTCGTCCCCGATGACGGTGACGAACCGGCCCTCGCGGTCCGGCCCCCGGTCGGTGGAGGGCTTCCACCGGTTGCGGGTGTTGACCTCGTGGACCACGCCGTCCACCGGCGAGACGAACGAGCATCCCTTGCCCGTCCAGATCGTGGTCTTGGGCAGCACCAGCAGCCTGCTCTGGTAGGAGACCGGGCAGCCCTGCACGGGGAAGGCGTAGGTGAACTTGGAGACCCGGGGCGGCGGCACCGGCACCGGGGCGTCGCCCTTGGGGATCTCCACCGTCGGCTGGGGGGTGGGCGTCGGGGCCGGGATCGTCGCGGTCACCGGTCCCTGCGCAGATACCGCCTCGGTCGTGGGCGCCGTCGTGCTGATGCCGGCGACCCCGCCGGGTGACGTGCACGCCCCCGTGGCGAGGAGGACGCCGGTGACGGCGGCCAACCTGGCTTTATGCCCCGATCGCATGATGTCCACCCACATAAGGTATCGATAATCCGCCGTTACCTTTGTAACGAAACCCATCATCGTTCACGACCGGTTCGGCGAATCCGGTGGTTCGACCGGGCAGCCCCGCCGCCGGACGGCCCGGGGCGGCGGCCGCGGGGGAGACCGGGCCGCGGGGACGGCGGATGGCCGGGAGGGCCGCACCGGCGACCGGCCGGGCGCCCGGAGGCCGAGCCGCCCGGCGCCTGGTTGTCGGGGAGCCGGACTAGACTCACGGCGTGGCAGGCCGGATCAGTGATGAGGACATCGCGCTCGTGCGGGAGCGCTCGCCGATCGCCGACATCGTGGGTGAGCACATCCAGCTCCGCAACGCCGGCGGCGGCAACCTGAAGGGGCTGTGCCCCTTCCACGAGGAGAAGAGCCCGTCCTTCAACGTCACCCCGGCCCGGGGCTACTGGTACTGCTTCGGCTGCACCGAGGGCGGTGACGTCATCACCTTCGTGCGCCGGCTGGAGCACCTGTCGTTCGGTGAGGCCGTGGAGCGGCTGGCCAACCGGGCCGGGATCCAGCTCCGCTACGAGCAGGGCGGTTATGTCCCCGGGCGCGAGCAGGGCGAGCGGAGCAGGCTGATCGAGGCGCACCGCGCCGCCGCGGAGTTCTACGCCGCGAAGCTGGCCGTCCCGGAGGCCGCGCCCGGGCGGAAGTTCCTGTCGGAGCGCGGGTTCGAGCGGGTCGACGCCGAGCGCTTCGGGGTGGGTTACGCGCCGGCCGAGTGGGAGGCGCTCACCCGGCACCTCATGGCCCGGGGGTTCACCGCCGCGGAGCTGGTCAAGGGAGGGCTGGCCAAGGAGGGCCGCAGGGGGCCGATCGACCGGTTCCGGGGGCGGCTGGTCTGGCCGATCCGCGACATCACCGGTGACGTGATCGGGTTCGGCGCGCGGAAGCTGAACGACGCCGAGGACGGCCCGAAATACCTGAACACCCCCGACAGCCCGCTCTACAAGAAGAGCGAGGTCCTGTACGGCGTCGACCTGGCCAAGAGAGAGATCTCCAAGCGTTCCCAGGCCGTGATCGTCGAGGGCTACACCGACGTGATGGCCTGCCACCTGGCGGGCGTGCCCACGGCGGTGGCCACCTGCGGCACGGCCTTCGGCGCCGAGCACATCAAAGTGCTGCGCAGGCTGCTGCTGGACCAGGCCGGCTCCCAGGGAGAGGTGGTCTTCACCTTCGACGGTGACGCGGCCGGGCAGAAGGCGGCGCTGCGCGCCTTCGCCGACGAGCAGAAGTTCGTCACCCAGACCTATGTGGCGGTGCAGCCCGCCGGCCTCGACCCGTGCGACCTTCGGGTCAGGCACGGCGACGCGGCCGTGCAGAACCTGATCGCGAGCAGGGAGCCGCTGTTCGCGTTCGCGATCCGCAGCGTGATCTCCCGCTACGACGTGAGCACCAACGAGGGCCGGCTCTCCGCGCTGGACGCCGCGGCGCCGATCGTGGCCGGGATCAAGGACCGGGCGCTGCGCCAGCTGTACGGAGTGGACCTGGACCGCTGGCTCGGCTTCAACAACGAGCGGTTCGTCATGGAGCGGATCGCGGAGATCTCCGCCGCCGCCCAGCCGCGGCAGGGCAGGCCCGCCCCCCGGCGGGTCGCCGAGCTCACCGACCCCGGGGTGCGGACCGAGGCCGAGGTGCTGAAGCTGGCCGTGCAGCGACCGGCGCTGCTCGCGCCCCGGTTCGACGCGATCGGCCCGGAGGCGTTCACGCTTCCCGAGCACATCGCGCTCTACAAGCTGGTCGCGGACGCCGGAGGCGTGAACGCGGCGGGCGAGGGCGGCCGTGCCTGGGTGGACCGCCTGCTCGCCGTCTCCGGCGAAGGGCTGCGCGGGATGGTCACCAGGTTCGCGGTGGAGGAGCTGAGGGTGGATGCCGCGACCGAGGAACGGTACGCCGCCGACCTGCTCGCAGCCCTGGAGACGATCTCGGTGTCCCGGGCCATCGACCAGATGCGGTCGAGGCTGGAGCGGACCGATCTGGCGGGCGGGCCCGAGGAGTACCGCCGCCTGTTCGCGGAGCTGAACGCGCTCGAACGGCGCCGGCGCGTGCTGAAGGAACGCGCCGCAGGAAGCTGAGCACGTAATCGGTTTTGATTTCCTGAATCACATTCGGCCAAACCCTAATAAGGTCTCGATCCGATAATGATCGGAGCCTTACCTTCAGTGACAAAAATAGGTCTGCCCTTTTGGGTGACGAATACAGCAGACTGTGTCCCGTGGGTACATCGGTGCTGCCAAGTGGGCCGCCTGCGGTAGACCAGGTGGCCGACCTCGTCGCGAAGGGAAGAGAGCGCGGAAGCGTCACCGTCGATGACGTGGCCGCCGCTCTCGACAAGTCCGAGCTGCCGTCCGACGCGCTGGAGCGTGTCGTCCGCATGCTCGCCGAGAACGGAGTGGAGGTCCTCGAGCCCCAGGGCGACGAGGAGACCGCCAAATCCGATGAGGAGGATGCCGGGAAACGGGCGCCGACCAGTGACCTGGTCCGCATCTACCTGCGGGAGATCGGCAGGGTACCCCTGCTCACGGCCGAGGAGGAGGTGGAGCTCGCCAAGTCCATCGAGGCGGGACTGTTCGCCGAGGACAAGCTGACCAGCGTGGTCTCGCGACTGGCCTTCCCTGAGTTCAAGGAGCTCGTCTGGCAGGGGACCCGGGCCAAGCAGCGGCTGATCGAGGCCAACCTCCGGCTGGTCGTCTCGATCGCCAAACGTTATGTGGGGCGCGGCATGCTGTTCCTGGATCTGATCCAGGAGGGCAACCTCGGCCTCATCCGGGCGGTCGAGAAATTCGATTACACCAAGGGTTACAAGTTCTCCACTTATGCCACGTGGTGGATTCGCCAGGCGATCACCCGTGCCATCGCCGACCAGGCGCGCACCATTCGCATTCCGGTGCACATGGTGGAGACGATCAACAAACTCGTCCGGGTCCAGCGCCAGCTCCACCAGGATCTCGGCCGCGAGCCGGCGCCCGAGGAGATCGCACTGGAGATGGACCTCCCGATCGACCGGGTGATCGAGATCCAGCGCATCGCGCAGGAGCCGGTCTCGCTGCAGTCGCCGATCGGCGAGGAGGACTCCGACCTCGGTGACTTCATCGAGGACGCCGACGCGGTCGTGCCGATGGAGGCCGCGGCCTTCATCATGCTGCAGGACCAGCTCGACGAGATCCTCGCGACGCTGTCGGAGCGGGAGCAGCGCATCATCCAGCTGCGCTTCGGCCTGGCCGACGGCCATCCCCGCACGCTGGAGGAGGTCGGCCGGGAGTTCGGCGTGACGCGCGAGCGCATCCGCCAGATCGAGTCCAAGACGCTGGCGAAGCTGCGTCACCCGACTCGGGCGCAGATGCTCCGCGACTACCTCGACTGAGACGGGGCCCCGACCGCTGGGCCGGGGCCCCGACCACGCCGGTGGCCCGGGAACTCTTCCCGGGCCACCGGCTTCGACGTGCGAGGAGCGGCTGTCCCGTCTCACCGGAACGATCGGGAAGCACGGCGACGGTCTCCCCTGCCCGCGGCGTGCCCGTCCCGGCGGTCGCGGAGCGGGCACCGTCCTCCGGCCGGCCCCGCCGAGATCGCGAGACGCCGAGGTCAGCGGCTGTAGGCGGCGGCGAGCTGCCCGACAAGGGCGGCGAACGGCATGTCGAGATCGGCGTACAGGTCTCCCGCGGCCGGATGCGCGTTGTCGGCGAGCATCTCGACGGCGAGCGTGGCGTAGTCGCTCACGATCACACCTGCCTGCTGCAGCCGGAGGAGCCCGGTCTCCCGCTTGGTCGCGGAGAAGGTGCCGGAGGCGTCGACGGCGACGTAGGCGGTGTAGCCCGCCGCGGTGGCGGCGATCGCGGGGAACGCCGCGCAGACCTCCAGCGAGACTCCGGCGATGAGGATCCTGCCGCGCCCGGTCGCCTCGACGGCGTTCCGGACCCGGTCGTCATGCCACGCGTTCACCGTGCTGCGGTCGATCACCTGGAGCCCTTCCGGCAGGACGGCCCGAAGCTGGGGAATGAGAGGTCCCCACATGCTGTCCGCAGCGGTGGTGGTGACCACGATGGGGAGGCCAAGGCGCGTCGCCGCCTTGGCCAGGCAGGTGACGTTGTGCGTGAGCTCGCCCACGGTGATGTCACGCACGCCGGTGAACAGCCCGATCTGGTGGTCCACCAGCAGGAGGGTGGCGTTGTCCGCGGTGAGGGCGTCGTGGAACCGGTTCTGCATCGTCTTCTCCGTTTGATTCCGTTTGATTCCGTTGATTTCAGGTGAGGTTCGCTGCCGCGGTGCGCCGGCGGACCGGGCCTCCGGTGAGCAGCGCGCCCAGGGCCGAGGCGGCGCCGATGAGCCCGACGCCGGTCCACAGCGCCTCCGGTCCCGACGGGAGCAACGCGGTGCCGATCACCGGTGCGAGGACCGCGCCGGCCGACCAGCTCATACCGGAGACGCCGGCGTAGGTCCCCTGCAGTTCCCGGGGCGCCAGCGCTGCCACGACCGTGGGGACGGCTCCCGCGATGACGATCTCCCCCGCGGTCCAGACCGCCACCGTGAGCACGAGCCCGCGCACGTCGTGCACCAACGCGGTGAGCGCGAACCCCGCCGCCACGACGGCGGTCCCGGCCGCGAGCACACGGCTGGGGTCCCGCCGCGCCGCCCACTTCCCGGCCAGCGGCTGGACGGCGATGATCAGGACGCCGTTGAGCGCCATGGCCAGGCCGAAGTGCGTACGGCCGACGCCCTGCTCGGCCATGGCCAGCGGGAGCGTGGTGAACGCCTGGGCGTACAGCGCGCCGTACGCCGCGGTGACGGCGCAGACAGCGAGCATCGGCCGGTCCCGCAGCACCGCCCGGAGCCCCGTCCCGGCGGCAGGACCGCCGGCCGGGCGGGATTCGGGCACCGTGCGCCACACCACGGCGGCGAAGGCCACCGCGACGGCCGCGTTCACGCCGAACATCGCACGGGCGCCGTGTTCGGCGAACCAGCCGCCGGCGACCATCGCGACCGAATAACCGAGGTTCACCCCCCAGAAGAGCAGCCCGTAGGCTCTCGGCCGCAGCGCGGGCGGGACGAGGTCGGCGACCATGGCCTGCGAGGCCGGCCGGTAGGACTCGATGGTGAGCCCGAGCAGGAACGCGGTCGCCGTCACGGCGAAGAGCCCGCTCGCGGCGCCGAGGACGACCAGCGCGGCGGAGGCGGCGAGCATGCCGCCGATGAGAGTCGTCCGGCGGCCGAACCGGTCGGCCAGCCACCCGGCGAGCACGTGGGAGAGCAACGACCCGACGCCGAAGGCCGTCATGACCACGCCGGCTCCCGGCAGGGTGAAACCCTGGACGTGAACCAGATACACCGACAGGAACGGCTGCACGACCGCACCGGTGCGGTTGATGACCGTACCGAGCCAGAGCATCCAGAACGGGCGCGGCAACGACAGCGGGCCGGCGGGTGCCGCGGAGGTGAGGACTGCCATGCCGATCATGGTTGACCGGCGGCTCCCGACCCGCGAATGTTTAATCTGTGGCTGAATCCTCGTTCGCCGAGTTCGACTTCACCTCTGACGACCTCGCCCGGCTGAGGTTCGCCTTCTCCCCGGCGGCCGAGGCGGTCGCGAGCCTGCGCCTGCTGCAGGATCCCGGCAGGCACACGCTGCACCTGCCGTGGATCCGAGCCGTGCGCCCACGGCTCGCCGGGTTGGACCTGAGGCTGCTGTTCGCCCTCGTCCCGCTCGGTCCGTACTTCGTCGACTTCCTGACGCCTCCGCCGACCACCCCGCTGCCGGACATCGCCGCCGAGCTGGACCTCGTCGCCGCGGCCGACCCGGACGAGGCCGCCTCCGAGGCGGCCAGGGTCCCCGGCGCCGGCACTCCGGTCGTGCGGGACTTCCTCGCCGATCCGGCCGCCGGTGTCGCCCGCGCCGCGGCCGAGCTGCGCCTGTACTGGGACACGGCGATGGAGCGGTTCTGGCCGCAGATCCGAGGGCTGTTCGAGTCGGAGGTGCTGCGCCGATCCCGGCAGCTGGCCCGTGACGGCGCCGGTGCGATGTTCAACGACCTGCACCCGAACATCACCTGGAGCGAAGGCCGCCTGCGCGTGCGGACCCGCGCCTGGCGGCGCAGCGGACCGCTGGGCGGCGACGGCCTGATCCTGATCCCGAGCGTCTTCCACTGGCCGGACACGGGCGTGATGGCGGAGCCGTACCAGCCGAACCTGGTCTACCCCGCGCCCGGCGTCGGCACGGTCTGGTCGCACGGGGCCGTCCCCACCGCCGACGCGCTCAACGCCCTCATCGGGCGGACCCGCGCCCGGATCCTCGTCGCTCTCGCCGACGCGGCCACGACGAGCATCCTCGCGCGGCGGCTGTCCATGGCCCCCGGCGCGGTCAGCCAGCACCTGAGGGTGCTGTGCGAGAGCGGCCTGGTCACCCGGCGTCGCAGCGGCCGTGAGGTGTTCTACGAGCGTTCCGGGCTGGGTGACACGTTGTGCGCGGCATCGTGAGGCGTCGTGAGGCGTCGGCGGGAGGCGGCTCCACCGGAGACGGGGCCGGTGCGGCGGTCAGGGGGCCGTCACGGGGTCAGGGGGCGGAGGCGGAGCCCGAGGCGGGCGGTGACGGCCGGGTCGTGGATCTCCCAGCTGCCGTCCAGCGGAGTGACCGTGACGTGGCCGGCGTTCAGGAGGTTGTGGTCGGAGCCGGGGACCGGATCGGGGCCGGTGCTCAGGACGGGGAGGATGCGGTAGCAGTCGGGGCAGGCGTCGGGGGCGGGGGCGTACGCCGCGGAGACGAACGACGAGGTGCCCAGCCGGGCGAGGGAGACCTTGCCGACGGGCTTGAGCGGGTAGTTCACGTTCAGGGCGGTGCGCGGCGGCAGCAGCTCGCCGCCGCGGGCGGTCGCCCGCAGCCGGTCGACCATCCGCACCGCGAACGCGATCGACTGCTTCAGGCTGGGGAACGAGGGCGGGTCGGTGGTGACGTCCACCGCGGTGCTGAAGGCGATCGCCGGCACGCCCTTCTCGATCGCGGTGATCGCGGCGCCGACCGTGCCGGAGTGGTTGGTCACGGCCGCGATGTTCTGGCCCGCGTTGGGGCCGGAGACCACCAGGTCGGGTGGGGCCTCGCCGTACACCCTCTGGAGGGCGAAGGAGACCGCGTCACTCGGGCTGCCCGCCACCGACCAGACGCCGGGTGACTCCTGCCTGGCCCTGACGGTCGTGCCGAACCTGGCGTTGACGGCGGTCCCGGTACCGCTGGAGTCGGTGGCGGGGGCCACGACGGTCACGTCGTGCCCGGCCGCGATCAGGGCCTGGCGCAGCCCGTGAAGGAACGGGAAGGCGTAGCCGTCGTCGTTGGTGAGCAGGATGCGCAGGGCCCCGTCGTGGGAGCGGCCGGCGGCCGGCGGGGCGGGGGACGGGCTCTGGGCTGCGGCGGGTACGGCGGAGCCGAGCGAGCCGGTGAGGGCGAGGGTGATGAGGACGCGAGCGAAGTTGCGTAGCGTGGCCACGCTGGGCCTCCTTGGAGATCGCCGGGGCGGTCCCGTGCCGTCGCGCCTGCGGCACGGAAATTTTTCGTTACGTTACAGAACGGAACGCATCTATGAAGGCAGTGTGGAAGTGAGCGAGGCTTCTGTCAACGGCCCCTCCGAAGCGGTCAGAGGCCGTCCTCGCGACCCCCGGGTGGAGGAGCGGGTCGCACTCGCCGTGATCGGGCTGCTGCTGGAAGCGGGCTACCGGCAGACGACCATCGAGGCCGTGGCGCGCCGTTCCGGGGTGAGCAGGCCCGCGATCTACCGGCGCTGGAGGTCCAAGGCGGAGGTCGTGGCGCACGCGCTGTTCGCACGGTCCGACTCCACGGCGCTGCGCGACTCCGGAGACCTGCGCGAGGACCTGCGCGCCTGGACGCGTGCCGTGCTCGCCAGATTCGGCCGCCCGGAGATCGCCGCGGCCTTCCCCGGGCTCCTGGCGGACCTGCAGGACGAGAAGCGGTCCCGGACGGGAGGGGACCGGTCCCGGACCGGAGCCGCCCAGCAGGACGGGAACGGGCCGCAGGGCGGCTTCCACGTGGACCTGGTCGGTCCGCGCAGGAGGCACTTCGCGCGGACCGTCGAGGCGGCCGCCGCCCGGGGGGAGCTGCGGCCGGGGGCAGACCACGAGGTCCTGTTCGAGCTGCTGGTCGGCTCTGTCTTCCTGCGCGTGGCGAGCGGCGGGAACGTGGACGACCCCGCCTACGAGGATCGGCTCGTCGACCTGCTGTACCACGCGGTGGCCCGTATCGCCCCGACCTGAAAAGCACCCCGGGTTGGCGCTGTGAGCTTAGGGAAAGCTAAGTTAGGGACGCCTAACTGACATACAGGAGCCTTCTATGCCCCCCGTCTTCCGTTCCGTCGCCGCCTGCGGCCTTCTCGCCCTCGCCCTCACCGCATGCAGCTCGGGTGACGACGGTGCCGACGGCGGCTCGTCGAGCGGGAGCGGCAGCGCGGCCGTCGCCCCGCAGCCCGCCCCGACCGGCAAGGTCACCGAGTCTGTCGACGTCGCGGCCACAGACACCACCTGCGTGGCGGCCAAGACCGCGCTGCCCGCGGGCGTGATCAGCTTCAAGCTCAAGAACGACGGCAAGGAGCCCACCTGGCTCTATGTCTTCCGGGCCGACAAGACCGTGGTCAGCGAGCGGGCCAACATCGCCCCCGGCGCCACCGCCGACCTGGTCGTCGAGCTCGGCGCGGGCACCTACCAGATCGCCTGCAAGCCCAACCACGAGGGCGACGGCATCCGCCAGGACATCACGGTCTCCGGTGAGCTCGCCGCGCAGGCCGACCCGCGCATCACCCGCGCGGTCGAGGACTACCGCACCTACATCACCGAGCAGGTCGACGACAGCATCGCCAAGACCAAGGACTTCGTCGCCGCCGTCAAGGACGGCGACGTGAAGAAGGCCAAGGACCTCTACGCGCCGAGCCGGGTCGGCTGGGAGCGCATCGAGCCGGTCGCCGAGGCGTTCGGCGACATCGACCCCAAGGTGGACCTGCGCGAGGCCGACCTGGAGGAGGGCGCCACCTGGACCGGCTGGCACCGCCTGGAGAAGGCCCTGTGGAAGGCCCCCAAGACGGTCGGGAAGGAGTCCAAGTACGGCGACATGCTCCTCGAGGACCTCGACGTGCTCAAGGCCAAGCTGCCCACCGCGGAGATCACCGCCAGCTCCATGGCCAACGGCGCCAAGGAACTCCTGGACGAGGTGGCCACCGGGAAGGTGACCGGCGAGGAGGAGGCCTTCTCGCACACCGACCTGTGGGACTTCAAGGCCAACGTGGACGGCGCGTACAAGGTCTACCAGCTGCTCACCCCGGTCGTGATGGAGAAGAACCCGGCCCTGGTCACCACGCTGGACGCCGAGTTCGCCGAGCTGAACACCCTGCTGGGCAAGTACGCCAAGGGCGACGGCTTCGTCTCCTACACCGAGCTGTCCAAGGAGCAGGTCAAGGAGCTCGCCGACGCGGTCAACGCGCTCGCCGAGCCGCTCTCCGGCCTGGCCGCGGTCGTGGCGGGCTGACCCTCCCGGCCCGGTCCCGGCCGGCGCCGTCCCCGTCCGACCCGTCACGAGGAGGGAAACATGACCGACCTCAGCCGCCGCAGACTCCTGACCGGAGCGGGCCTGGCGGTGGGCGCCGGAGCCGCGGCCGGCGCCGGCCTGGTACGGCTCGCGCAGCCGGAGCCCGTCCACGCCGCCGCCCCCGGCGGGCCGGTCCCGTTCCACGGTCCGAACCAGGCCGGGATCGCCACGCCCGTCCAGGACCGGCTGCACTTCGCCGCCCTCGACCTCGGCACCGACTCGCCGGCGAAGGTCGCGGAGCTGCTGCGGGAGTGGACGGCGGCAGCCGTACGGATGACCGCGGCGCAGGAGGTCGGCGGCGGGGCGACCGGGCCGGAGCTGGCCCCGCCGGACGACACCGGCGAGGCCCTCGGCCTGCCCGCCTCGCGCCTGACGCTGACGGTCGGCTTCGGACCCTCCTTCTTCGAGAAGCTCAAGCTGCCCGCGCCGGAGAAGCTCAAGGAGCTGCCGCACTTCCCGGCCGACAAGCTCGACCCGGCCCGCAGCGGTGGCGACATCTGCGTGCAGGCGTGCGCGGACGACCCCCAGGTCGCCGTGCACGCCGTACGGAACCTCGTGCGCATCGCCTTCGGCAGGGCCTCGGTGCGCTGGTCGCAGCTCGGTTTCGGCAAGACCTCCTCGACCACTCCGGACGCGCAGACCCCGCGCAACCTGTTCGGGTTCAAGGACGGCACCCGCAACATCGCCGGGACCGACCGGGCCGCGCTGGACGCCCACGTGTGGGTGGGCGAGGAGGGGCCCGAGTGGCTGCGCGGCGGGTCCTACCTGGTCGCCCGGCGGATCCGGATGCACATCGAGACCTGGGACCGGACGTCGCTGAAGGAGCAGGAGGACATCTTCGGCCGCACCAAGAGGGAGGGCGCCCCCTACGGCGCCGCCCGCGAGCACGACCCGGTCCCGCTGGAGAGGCTGCCGGCCGACTCCCACGTACGGCTGGCGCACCCCGACTCTCTCGGCGGTGTGACGATCCTGCGCCGGGGATACTCCTTCACCGACGGCAGCGACGGCCTGGGGCGGCTGGAGGCGGGCCTGTTCTTCCTGGCCTACCAGCGCGACCCGGAGAAGGGCTTCATCCCCATCCAGCGGGCGCTGGCGGCGCGCGACCCGCTCAACGAGTACATCCAGCACGTCGGGTCCGGCATCTGGGCCTGCCCGGGCGGTGTGACACCCGGATCATTCTGGGGCGAAGGACTGTTTCTCTGAAACGTTGTTTTATTGCTGTAAAACGGCGCAGACTGGACAGATGGAGGCGCGGTCGGCGGTAGACGACGCCGCGCTCGGGCGCGAGGCGTGGTCCGTGCTCGACGCGAACCGGACGGGGTCCGCCACCGTGCCCGCGCCCGGCCTCTACCCGCACCAATGGAGCTGGGACTCGGCCTTCGTCGCGATCGGGCTGGCCCGCTGGGACACCCGCAGGGCCGCCGCCGAGCTGCTCAGCCTGCTGGCCGGGCAGTGGCGCACCGGCATGGTCCCGCACATCGTCTTCCACCCGGCGCGCGCCGAGGCCTACTTCCCGGGCCCGTCCGTCTGGCGCTCCCACGACCATCCGGCGGCCCCCACCGGGGTGCTCACCTCGGGGCTGACCCAGCCTCCCCTGCACGCCCTGGCGGTGCGCCAGGTGTGGCGGCACGCGGCGGACCGCGACGAGGCCGCCGCCCTGGTCCGGCGGATCTACCCGATGCTGGCGGCCCAGCACGACTACCTCGCCGCGACCCGCGACCTGGGTGGGGCGGGACTGGCGGCGATCGTGCACCCGTGGGAGTCGGGGATGGACGACAGCCCCGTCTGGGACGAGCCGCTGGAGGCGCTGCCCGCGGTCCGGTACGCCTACCGGCGCGAGGAACTGCCCGAGCGCCACCCCGACAGCCACCACGACCGCTACGTCTGGCTGGCCCTGCGCTACCGCGACTCCGGCTACGACGGGGCCTACCTGCGGCTGGACCATCCGTTCGCGATCGAGGACCCGATGTTCAACGGGATCTGGCTGGCCTCCTGCCAGGCGCTGGCCGAGCTGGCCCCGGTGGCCGGGTCCGATCCCCGGCCGCACGAGGAGGCCGCCGCGCGCATCCGCACGGCGCTGCTGGAGCGCCTGTGGTCCGACGGCCTGTTCCACGCCCTCGACCTGCGCGGCGGCCGGCTGATCCCGGTCCGCGCGATCGGCGGCTTCGGTCCGCTGCTCGACCCCGGGCTGCCCTTCGAGGTGGCGATGGCGCTGGTGGCCACGCTGGAGTCCGCCCGGTTCATGGGCGCGGCCGGTTACCCGGTGCCGAGCTGTGAGATCCGGGCGCCGCAGTTCGACCGCTCCCGGTACTGGCGAGGGCCGTCGTGGGTGAACACCAACTGGCTGCTGCGCCGGGCGGCGACCGTGCACGGCCGGACGGAACTGGCCCGCCAGCTCACCGCCGCCACCCTCCGCCTGGTGCGGCAGGCGGGGTTCCGGGAGTGCTTCGACCCCTTCGACGGAAGCGGCCGGGGCGGCCGGGACTTCTCCTGGTCGGCCGCGCTCACCCTCGACCTGCTCGCCGACAGCGCTGAGTCCTGACGAGGGCCCGCGCGGCGGTGCGGGATCCCGGTGCCGGTCCGCCCGCCGATAGCGTGGAGGCACGACGTCCCCGAGGCCGAAGCCGGGGTCTCCACGCTGGAGGGATTCGATGAGGCTCTTCAACCGCACGCCCCCCGAGGTCCGCGCCGCCGTCGAGGCGGCCGACCGGGTGCTGACCTACGCCCAGGGGCCCGACGGATACGTGGTCGTCACCGATCGCGCGCTCTATCTCGGCGGGACGAGGCTGGCGTGGTTCACGGTGGATCGCGGCGTGTGGGACGAGGAGGGGCTGACGGTCGTCACCACGGACGGGCGGGAGCACCGGGCGCGGTTGCCCGAGCCGGGACGGGTCCCGGAGGCCGTGCGGGAACGGGTGGTCGCCTCGATCGTGGTCAGCCAGTACGTCCCGCTGGACGTGCGCGGGGGAGTGCGGCTGGTGGCCCGCAAGGCGGAGGACGACCGGATGGTCTGGGAGTTCGCCTTCGACGCGGGTCTCGACCCCCAGGACCCCGGTCTGCGGGCGCTGGCCGAGCAGGCCCTGGAGGGGGTCCGCCGCAGCTTCGGCGTCTGAGCGGGGGCTGCGGCGTCCGGGAGGGGGCCGGCGGGCGGGCGGTCCTGGCCAGGGCCGCCCGCCCGGTGGTTCAGTAGGGTGAGGCGGTCTTCACCTCGTCCGGCCAGCCGGTGCCGGATCCGTCGTGGGGTTCGTTCCCGTGCTTGCCGGGCAGGTGGTTGGCCACCTGCTCCTTGGCCATCGTGGTCACTCTCGAGACCTGGGCGCCGACCAGCCCGGCGGCCTCCTGGACGGACGGGTTGTCGGTCACCCGCTGGGTCATCCTCTTGATTTGCTCGTACCGCTCCCGGCCGGCCCGGCTTCCCAGGACGTAGCCCACCGCCAGGCCCATACAGAACATCATTCGGTAACGCATCTCCACCTCCACAGGCATGCTCAGCCGGGACCCTACCCACGGATCGCGACTCCTCCCCACCTGCCCCCGCGCCGTCGATGCGACACGCACTCCCGGAGTGCGCTAATCTATTCATGCGCCGCAGGGAGCGGGGAGAGAAACCCCCGGTCAGGCGACGTGAAGCACGATCCCGTGTAGCTCAATCGGCAGAGCAGCCGGCTGTTAACCGGCAGGTTATAGGTTCGAGTCCTATCGCGGGAGCCATGCGGCGAGGGCCCGGAAGCCATGCTTCCGGGCCCTCGCCGTTTCTTGTCCTGGTTCTAGGGACAAATGACGTTGAATCACTGAAAATGATGAGCACCGCACCCTGCGTCGTCGTGCGCGCGTCCGGTGACGCGGACATGACGGCGCGGAGTACGGCTGCCGCGGATCACAGCGATCGCAGTGGGGAAGGGCCACTGCGGCCAGGGCACCGGCCGCCCGGAACGGCCGACGTGCCCGTGAGCCACACATGGGTGGTTGTTCAGTGCTGACCTGGCGGAGGTCCCGGCGCCATGCGCCGAATCCGATCCACGGTGCCGACGACGATTCGCGCGGGCGCGTGCCCGGGCGTCCCGTCCCCTGCGTCGACCTGGCGGAGGCGGAGGCATACCTGGAGCTGTTCCATGCCGAGAACCCCTCGGCCGGACCCGTCAAACCGCGCCTGCGCGAGGTGCGGGCCGAGATCACGAGAACGGGGACGTACACGCACACGCCCGGAGAGCTGGCCTACGGCGCCCGGGTGGCCTGGCGCAACAGCAGCAAGTGCATCGGGCGGCTCTACTGGCGCTCGCTGCGCGTGCGCGACCGCAGGAGCGTCGACACCCCCGAGGGGGTCGCGGCGGAGTGCGTGAACCACCTGCGGGATGCGGCGCCCGGCCGCCGCATCCGCCCCACGATCACGGTCTTCGCCCCCGACCGGCCCGGGGCGCCCGGCCCGCGGATCTGGAACGAGCAGCTCATCCGGTACGCCGGGTACGAGATGGACGACGGCTCGATCGTCGGCGATCCCCGGTACGCCGATTTCACCACGATGCTCCGCAAGCTCGGCTGGCCGGGCGGGCCCGGCACGCCGTTCGACGTGCTCCCGCTGGCGGTCTCGGTGGGCGACGGGCCGCCGCTGGTCTCGGCGGTCCCCGGCGACGCGGTGCTGGAGGTGGCGCTCTCCCACCCGTCCTACCCCTGGTTCGAGCAGCTCGGACTGCGCTGGCACGCCGTACCGGCGATCTCGAACATGTGCCTGGAGATCGGCGGGATCTGCTACCGCGCCGCGCCGTTCAACGGCTGGTACATGGGCACCGAGATCGGCGCGCGCAACCTGGCCGACACCGACCGCTACAACCTGCTCCCGGTCGTCGCCCGGGCGCTCGCCCTGGACACCGGCACCGACCGCTCGCTCTGGCGGGACCACGCCCTGGTGGAGCTGAACGTCGCGGTGCTGCACTCCTTCGAGCGGGCGGGCGTGACCATGACCGACCACCACACCGAGTCCCGGCGCTTCCTGACCCACCTGGACCGGGAGGAGCGGGCGGGCCGGGTCTGCCCGGCCGACTGGAGTTGGATCGTTCCTCCCCTGTCGGGCTCGGCCACTCCCGTCTTCCACCGCTACTACGACGACAGGCAGCTCTCGCCGAACTTCGTCCACCACCCCGACTCGGTGGACCGGGGCCTCGGGCGCCCGCCCGCGCTGTCGCCGGAGGGGGAAAAGGTGTAGAACGTTATTCTGTAGTTCGGAGGAAAGGGCGCGGAAAATGCTGGATCTGGTGCTGCCGTCGATCGACCGGGGCGTGCTGACGTTGACGTTCAACCGTCCGGACCGGCTCAACGCCTGGACCGACGCGATGGGGCGGCGCTACTTCGACCAGCTGGCGGAGGCGGAGCAGAACCCCGAGGTCAGGGTGATCGTGGTCACCGGTGCCGGAAGGGGCTTCTGCGCCGGGGCCGACTTCCAGACGCTCAACGCCATCCAGGACGGCTCCTACGAGGGGGAGCCCGACAAGCGCCCCAACTCCTTCCCGACCACCATCGGCAAGCCGATCATCGCCGCCGTCAACGGCGCCTGCGCCGGGCTCGGCATGGTCCACGCCCTCTTCTGCGATCTGGTCTTCACCGCCGCGGAGGCCAAGTGGACCACCGCCTTCGCCCGGCGCGGCCTGATCGCCGAGTACGGCCTGTCCTGGGCCCTGCCCCGGCTGATCGGCCAGGCCAGGGCCATGGACCTGCTGCTGTCGGGCCGGACCTTCACCGGGGCGGAGGCCTACGAGCTGGGCCTGGTCTCCCGCTCGGTGCCCGGCGAGAGCCTCCTGGAGGAGACCCTGGCATACGCCCGTGAGCTGGCCACGCACAGCTCCCCGGCCTCCATGGCGGTGATGAAGCGCCAGGTCTGGGGCGACTGGAACAGCACGCTCGAGGCGGCGGAGTCCACGGCCGTGCGCCTGATGGCGGAGTCCTTCGGCCGCCCCGACTTCGCCGAGGGCGTCGCCAGCTTCCTGGAGCGCCGCGAGCCCCGGTTCCCGCCGCTGTAGCGCCGAGAGCCCGGATGGGAGGCATTCCTCATCCGGGCTCCGGCGCCGCGCTCAGGCGGCCTCCACCGCGGACGGCTCGTCGAACTGGGTCCGGTACAGCTCCTCGTAGCGGCCCCCGGCGGCGAGCAGCTCGGCGTGCGTGCCGCGCTCCACGATCCGCCCGTCCTCGACCACCAGGATGAGGTCGGCAGCCATGATCGTGGAGAGCCGGTGCGCGATCACCACCGCCGTCCGCCCGGCCAGCACCTCGCCCAGCGCCGCCTGCACCGCGGCCTCCGACGTGGCGTCCAGGTGCGCGGTGGCCTCGTCGAGGATCACCACCCGGGGGCGGGCCAGCAGCAGCCGCGCGATCGTCAGCCGCTGGCGCTCGCCGCCGGAGAGCCGGTAGCCGCGCTCGCCCACGACCGTGTCCAGCCCGTCGGGCAACGAGGCGACGAGGCCGTCGAGCCGGGCTCGGCGCAGCGCCTCCCACAGCTCCTCCTCCTTCGCCTCCGGTCGCGACAGCAGCAGGTTCTCCCGGATCGACTCGTGGAACAGGTGCCCGTCCTGCGTCACCATCCCGACCGTCTCGCGGATCGACTCGGCCGACAGGTCCCGCACATCCACTCCCGCCAGCCGTACGGCGCCGCCCTCGACGTCGTACAGGCGCGGCAGCAGCTGCGCGATGGTCGACTTCCCCGCGCCCGACGATCCCACCAGGGCGACCATCTGGCCGGGCTCGGCGCGGAAGGAGACCCCGTGCAGCACCTCGGCGGAGTCACGGCCGTCGAGGACGGCCACCTCCTCCAGTGAGGCGAGCGAGACCTTGTCCGCCGACGGATAGCCGAAGCGCACCTCGTCGAACTCCACCGAGACGGGCCCGTCGGGCACCCGCCGGGCGTCCGGCCCGTCGGAGATCATGGGCTTGAGGTCCAGCACCTCGAAGACCCGCCCGAAGCTCACCAGCGCGCTCATCACGTCCACCCGGGCTCCGGCCAGGGCGGTCAGGGGCGCGTACAGGCGGGTGAGCAGCAGGGCGAGTGCGACGACGGATCCCGGATCCAGCAGCCCGCGCAGCGCGTAGAAGCCGCCCAGCCCGTAGACGAGGGCCAGCGCCAGCGCGGAGACCAGCGTCAGCGCGGTGATGAACGCCGACTGCACCATCGCCGTGCGCACCCCGATGTCCCGCACCCGCCGGGCCCGCGCGGCGAACTCGGCCGACTCCCGCGCGGGCCGGCCGAAGAGCTTGACGAGCGTCGCGCCGGGCGCGGAGAACCGCTCGACCATCTGCGTGCCCATCGCCGCGTTGTGGCCGGCCGCCTCCTGCCGCAGCCGCGCCAGCCGGGTGCCCATCCGCCGCGCGGGCAGGACGAACACCGGGAGCAGCACCAGCGCGAGCAGGGTGATCTGCCAGGAAAGCCTGATCATCACGGCCAGCGTGAGCACGAGCGTCACCAGGTTGCCGGCCACCGTGGACAGGGTGTCGGTGAAGGCCCGCTGCGCGCCGATGACGTCGTTGTTCAACCGGCTGACCAGCGCGCCGGTCCGGGTGCGGGTGAAGAAGGCGATCGGCATGCGCTGCACGTGGTCGTAGACGGCCGTGCGCAGGTCGAGGATCAGGCCCTCGCCGATGCCCGCCGAGAGCCACCGGGTCAGCAGCCCGAGTCCGGCCTCCGCCACCGCGATGACGGCGATGAGCGCGGAGAGTCCGACGACGACGTCCAGCGGCTCGCCCGCGACGATCGCGCCGACGGCCTCGCCCGCGAGCACGGGAGTGGCCACCGTCAGCACGGCCGTCACCACGCTGAGCATCAGGAACAGGGCCAGGCGCCGCCTGTGCGGGCGGGCGAAGGCGCCGATCCGCCGCAAGGTGGCCATGGAGAACGGCCGCCGGCCCTCCTGGGCGTTCATCGTCCGGTACAGCGTGTTCCAGGCGGTCATCTCCATGCTCATCGCGCGCCCCCCGCCACGATCGGGGCCGCCTCGGACTCCACTGCTGCCACTGCTGCCGCCGCGGTCGTCACGGACGCCTCGGCTCCGGGAGGCGGGGTCGCGGGTCGCCTGGTCATGGAAGGTCTCCTCAAGTGCGTCGTCATAGGAGGACCCTAAAACCTCAGCTTTTGTTGAGGTCAAGCGCGCGTTCCGGCGGGGCGGCCCGGGCGGGTCGCCCCGCCTCGCGGGAATGAAACGCTCCAGTTTAGAGAGCGCTCTCTGAATTTTCACCGAAAGTATTGACTTGAGTTAACCTTCGCGAAACAGTTACGACACTCGGTCTCTATGCTGCAGCGCTGTTCGACCGTCTCCCTCGTTCCCCGGAGAGAGGCCTAGTATGAGCCGCCCCCCAGTCAGAAATCGCTCTCTTACCTGGATCTCGGCCCTCCTCGCGGCGCTGGTGCTACCGGTGACCGCGCTCGCCGCCAACGCCGCCGTCCCGCCCACCCCCTCCGGCTGGTCCCTGGTCTGGAGCGACGACTTCAACGGCAGCGCCGGATCCCTCCCCTCCTCCGCCGACTGGATCGTCGACACCGGCCACGGCTATCCCGGAGGCCCCGGCAACTGGGGCACCGGTGAGATCCAGCGCTACACAGGCAGCCCCTCCAACCTGAGCCTCGACGGCGGCGGGAACCTGCGCATCACCCCGCTGAAGAGCGGCGACGAGTGGACCTCGGCGCGCATCGAGACCCGCCGTTCGGACTTCAAGCCCGCCGCCGGGCGCGTCCTGCGCATCGAGGGCCGCATCCAGATGCCCAACGTCACCGGCAACGCCGCCCTGGGCTACTGGCCCGCCTTCTGGGCACTCGGCGCGCCGTACCGCGGCAACTACTGGAACTGGCCCGGCATCGGCGAGTTCGACATCATGGAGAACGTCAACGGGATCAACTCCGTCTGGGGAGTGCTCCACTGCGGAGTGAACCCCGGCGGGCCCTGCAACGAGACCACCGGCCTCGGCGCCAGCAGGACCTGCCCCGGCGCGTCGTGCCAGTCGGCCTTCCACACCTACCGCTTCGAGTGGGACCGCAGCGTCACCCCGAACCAGCTCCGCTGGTACGTCGACGGCCAGCAGTTCCACAGCGTGAGCCAGTCCCAGTTCGACGCCACGACCTGGAACAACATGACCGGCCACCAGGGATACTTCCTCCTGCTCAACGTGGCCATGGGCGGGGCGTTCCCCAACGCCCTGGGCGGGCAGACCCCGACCGCGGCCACGGTCTCCGGGCGGCCGATGCTCGTCGACTACGTGGCCGTCTGGCAGAGCGGCTCCGGCTCCACCCCCACGCCGACCCCCACCGGTGACCCGGACGGGGTGGACGCCCGCTCGACCATCCAGGCCGAGCGGTACCAGGCGCAGTCGGGCACCTCGGTGGAGGCCACCACCGACACCGGCGGCGGGCAGAACGTCGGGAACATCGGCAACGGCGACTGGCTGCGCTTCGACAACGTGCGGTTCGGCGGCACGGCGGCCACCCAGTTCAGGGCGCGCGTCGCCTCCGGGGCGCCGGCCGGCGTCAGCGGGCTGGTCCAGGTGCGCCTCGGCAGCCCGACGGCCGCTCCGATCGGCGACTTCGCCGTCGCCAGCACCGGCGGCTGGCAGAGCTGGCGCACCGTCCCCGCCAACATCACACCGGTGACCGGCACCCACACGGTCTACGTCACCTTCAGCAGCGGGCAACCGGCCGACTTCGTCAACCTCAACTGGTTCTCCTTCGGAAGCTGAGTCCGTACGGCTCGCGCGCCCGGGGCTTCCCGGGCGCGCCCCGCCGTCCGGGAGGCCCGCAGCCGCCCGGACGGCGGGCCGTACCCGGCCTCAGACGACGTGGTCGAGCCACCGCGGCGGGGCGGAGAAGGGAGCGCTGTAGGCGGTGACGGCCTTCAGGAGGTGGTCGGCCGAGGCGCGGGCCGAGGCGATGACGTCCGGGGGGTAGGCGTAGCGGACCTGGTGCTCGGCGAACTCGTCCTCGTCGTCGAGGTAGATGCGGCCGTCCCGCTTGCGGATCACGTCGAGATCCAGATCGACCATGGTGACCTCGCCGTCCCGCCACTCCGGCACCGTGGTGATGTCGCAGTAGATCTCGGTCCGGTTCGGCTCGGCGTTGAACAGGGCCGTCCACCAAGCGTCCCGGGGGAAGAGGATCACGAACGCCTGATGCCAGGCGACGGGGGGCTCGGAACCCTTGCGGCCGAGGGTGCCCGCGACGCAGCCGGTCCAGACGCCGTGTTCGTCCTCGCCGAGGAGCAGCGCGGAGTGGTGCCAGTGCAGGGAGCCGTCATACTTCCGGTACACGACGTTCACGTTTTCGAAGGGCATGCCCTGACCCTAGAAGCTCGCACGCCCCGGCGCCGACGGCTTTTCCCGCGCCGGGGAGGTGCGGCGTAGCTCAGGCCAGGCGGCGGGCGCCGGCGGCCGGGGCGGCGGGGTAGATCTCCGGAGCCGCCCAGCCGCGTTCGGCGTAGGCCGCGGTCACCGCGTCCCGCACGGACTCCACCCGGCCGTCGGCGACCAGCGCGATGGCCGATCCGCCGAACCCGCCCCCGGTCATCCGCGCCCCCCGGGCCCCGCCGCGGACCGCCGCCTCCACGGCCACGTCCAGCTCGGGGCAGGACACCTCGAACTGGTCCCGCAGGGACAGGTGGGAGGCGTTCAGCAGCGCCCCGATCTCCTGGACCGCCCCGGCGCGCAGCAGCCCGATGACCGCCTCGACCCGGTGGTTCTCGGTCACCACGTGCTGGACGCGCCTGCGCTCGTCCCCGCTCAGCTTCGCCAGCGCCCCCCCCAGGTCGGTGACATCGCGCAGCGCGTCCACGCCCAGGCGCTCGGCGGCGTTCTCGCAGTCCTCGCGCCGCCGGGCGTACTGCCCGTCGGCGAGCTCGTGGTGGACCCCGGTGTTGACGACCAGGAGCTGGAGGCCGTGCGCGGCCAGGTCGAAGGGGATGCTCCTGCTCGCCAGGGTCCGGCAGTCCAGGAAGAGGGCCCTGCCCTCCTCCCCGAGCGCCGACGCCGCCTGGTCCATGATCCCGCACGGCATGCCGACGAAGTCGTTCTCCGCCTTCTGCGCCGTCAGAGCGATCTCCATCTTGGTCAGGCCCAGGCCGTACAGCTCGTCGAGTGCGGTGCCGACCACCACCTCCAGCGCGGCGCTCGACGACAGCCCCGCGCCCTGGGGCACGTCCCCGTCGACCACGATGTCCGCGCCCCGCACCGGGTGCCCGGCCGCCCGCAGCGCCCAGAGGACCCCCGCGGCGTATCGGGCCCAGCCCTCGGCGCGCTCGATGTCGTCGAGGACCACCGGCTCGCCCGCCTGGAGCGACCGCAGCCGGACACCGCCGTCCTCGCGGCGTGCGACCGCCGCGGCGACCCCCCACGGGACGGCGAACGGGAGCACGAACCCGTCGTTGTAGTCGGTGTGCTCGCCGATCAGGTTCACCCGCCCCGGGGCGTGCCACACGCCGTGCGGCTCGGCGCCGAACGACTCCCGAAAAGCCTCAATAACGCGCATGATCAAACACTCCTAAACATTGCCTCTCCGTACCCTAGCGAGTGGGGCGGGCCGTCGGAGGAGCAGTGGTGGAGCAAAGGTCACATCTTGGATCAGTAGGCCCGGCGGATGTGCGAAGTGGGCGGTCCTTTGGTTGAATGCGTCGGTACGGCTTGCGCGAGGGGCGGTAGCTCAGCCGGTTAGAGCAGGGGACTCATAATCCCTGGGTCGCGGGTTCGAGTCCCGCCCGCCCTACCCTCCGCGATCAGGACAAGAGCGCCTCCGGCTTGGGCTTCTGCGGTTTGGGCGCTCTTCTGCTGTCCGGCTGTCAGCGGCCGTCGTCGGCCTCTGGCGGGTGATCGTGCCGAATACGTGCCGAAGTTTCGTGGGCCTTCGGCTGTCACTCTTTTGCGGGCCGCCGGAGCTATTCGTCGGTTGAGCGATGTCTTCTGATCATGGCCAGGCCACGGCGGGTGCCATGTGAGGCGTGCTTCCTGGCTCAGTGAGACCGTCGGTCTGGGGGTGGGAACCTGGCCGGACGTTCTTTACTTCGGAATGTGTTCCGAAGTATGGTGCGGTATGGCCATGCCGACCGTTCCGTTCTCCGACCTGTCGAAGCACTCCAAGCAGGTGGCCGAGACCATCGACCGGTTCCACCGCGTACACGTCAAGCGCCGTGACGGGGAGGACCTGTTCATCTCCACGGCCCGGCACGACCGCCAGCGCGAGGAGACAGCGGATGTGGCGGCCCGTATGATAGCCGCGCTATTGGCCAGTGACGAGGGCACGCGCGCCGTCCTGCACGCCCTGCCCGTGGTCTTCCCCTGGGTGCGGCACCTGTCCGCGGACGAGCGGCGTGAGTTCGTCCAGGAACTCGTCGACGCCACGCGGGACGCGGTCGACCTGGACGTCCACGCCACCCTGCACCGAGTCATCGTCGAGTGGCGCGCCACCGCCCGCATCCTGGCCGACCCCGCGTTGACCGCGCAGCTCACCCGTCCGCTGCCGGAGGAGGACCACGGTGAGGTGTCCGCGCCGTGAGCCCCAAACGCGGCGATGCCGTGGCACCGCCGTCGATCGGTGACGAGTGGCATCTGCGGTTCGCCACCAGTGAGGCAGCCAAGGGCTGGATCGATCTGTGCGCTGAGGTGCCGGGGAACACCCGGCGGTGTTTCGAGGCGCTGCGCGCGGATCCGCTGTCGCAGAAGGACCCGGACCGGCAGCACCGGCTGCGCGGCCGCCTGGCGACCGGGACGCTGGGCGGCCGTGAATACCCTCAGTGGGAGTACGAGGTCACCGCGGGCGGCCGGGTGCGTTACCTGGTCGACGAGCCCCGGCGGACCGTCCATCTCGTCTACGCCTCGCCCCGGCATCCCAAGGACACCGACACCTGAAACGACCGCAGGACGTGCCGCTCCGGATCCGTATCAGTCTGCTTCGGGATGGGTGGCGCGTTCCTCCAGGGGCGGAGCGGGCGGCGTATGGAAGGCCAATCCTGAGATCCGTCCCGACTGGATCACCGGACCGAACTGCACGCCTCCGCTGACGACGTTGCGCACGGTGTTCGTTCGCGGGGCGCGCAGCTCCGAGTCCAAGGCGCCGAGCAGGCGCAGCAGTTCGGCGGCCGTAACGGGGTCGGACAGCAGCAGACGACGCAGCCGGAGGCGCCACTGAGCCTCCACGTCAGCCGCCATGCCGTCGTTGCCTGCTTCATACGCGGCCACGACTTCGCTGCGGGAGATGTCCAGCTCGCGGACCATGTCTTCCGCTGCATGCTTGCTGGCGAAGAACCGCGTAAGTCTTTCCTTCACCTGGGTCCAGGAATCCGTGACCATCAGCCCTATCAGCGTCGCTGCTCCCGAACCCGCCAGTGCGGCAAGCTCTGCTTCCACGATCCACCTCCGAGAAACGTCGTCAGGGCCGACATGGTGAATGCTGTGATGCGGCTCATCCGAGATCATCGATCGGTGGTCCCTCGCTGGGCCTGCCGGAGGCAGGGGCCTCGTCATCGGGCATGAAGTCGTCAGGCGCGTCGAATCTGCGTATCAGGTCGTCGGCGACGTCCTGCTTTCCGTACTTGGTGAGGCACTCGGCCACCTGCCTGCTGAACAGGGCGCGTTGCGGGTCGCCGTCCGGAAAGTCAGCGGACTGCAAGAAGGCCGCGAAGAGGTCGACGGCGGAAGAGTCACGCCTCAAGCCGGATGTGTCTGGCTCGCCGTCGTCCGCCGGCCGGGGGGAGGACGGCCACTGGGTCAAATGGCGAAAATGCTCGGGAACCTCCTGGTTGTTCGCGGCGGAGGAGACCTGGGCGAGGATGCCTAGGTCCTGCACCACCTTCTCCACCTGGTCGTCGTTCCTGCTGAGCCACCAGACCACGGCGCTACCGGGGTCCTTCAGCACGTCCTTCCCCAGGTACTCGCGCCTGCTCTGTTCGTATGTCCTCTCGTGCTCCCAGACGGCCTTCTGCTTGCGTATCTCCGCGAGTTTGTCCAACCGCTGCCGGTCGTGATCGGAGAGGGTGAGCGCGACCGACTCGGCCATCGCCCGCACACGTTCCGCGGCGTCCGGTTGCATCGTGCCCAGCGCACCGTTCAGTTCGTGCTGGACGAGCGAGGCTCTTCCGGGAGGCCGGTTCCTCGTGATGGCCATGGCGCGCTCCAGGATTGCGTCGACCGCCAGGCCTCCGAGGTTGGCACCCGCCTTGCCCGTCACTCCGCCGAGGGGAGACCAGCGCACCGTTGCCGAGAAGAGGAAGTCGTAATCCTCCTCCTGGCTCGGCAGCGCGACGTCGACGACCTGATGCTCCCGGTTCTCAACCGGTGGCGGGAGGAAGTACGTCGGCTCCACCGGAGAGGTGGCATGCGTTCCGCGGCCGAGGTATCTCACGATGAGAAGCGCGGCGCCGGCCACCGCGGCGAGCGCCGCCCACACCCAGCGCGGAAACGGGGCGAACACGATGAGGCCGGTGAGGAGCAGTCCCGCGAAGACGGTGAAATAAATGGTGATCGTTCTACGACCGGAGCCCATGGCGTTGTCCTTCTGATGTGTTGTCACGATGACGGCTCACAGGCCTCGGAGTCCCAGCACGGTGTCGATCTTCTGCCGGACGAGGCCGGTGAAGAGAGCACTGCGCTCCTGTCCGTCCGCTGAAGAAGAGGCCAGATCCCGGGCTGCGACGTACAGGGGGGCCAGGAGATCTGTACGCTGCCCGCCTCCCCTGATGAGGACGTCGAGAAGGGGCCCGCGATGTGCTTCGTCCTCGAGGGCTGCTCGGAACCAGTGCTGCGCCTGGGGCCGCCAGACCTCGTACGAGCACAGGAGGAAGACGAGGTGCCATCCGGCGGTCAGCTGCTCCTGCACGCCGGGGTCGGACAGCGGGGAGTGCGCGTGCGGCCCAGGAGCTGTGAGCGGTATCGGATCGGCGAGTTCCAGGAACAGGTCGGCGTCGAACCGCCGCCACCTCTCGTTTTCCGACTGGAGCCGATGGACCAGTCGTTTCAGCATCCAGATGCGCAACTGCGTGTCGGAGCCCACTATCTGAGCGAGTGCATCCCGGGCGTGCGCGGTCCCGGTCTCCCTGCGGGCCAGGTGGTGGAGCCGGACCAGAGCCTGGTCCGGATGGTGCGCCGCGATCATCTTCCAGCACGTCACGGTGAGCACTTGGGCGAGTTCTCGGGAGACGGAGCTCCTCGCCGCATCAAGGATCCTCTGGCGGAAGAACCGGCCGTGCGCCTCGTCTCCGAGTCCGTGGCGTAGCGCTTGGACGGAGGCTTCCAACCGGAAACGGGTTACGGGGGCTCCGGTGCACTGCCACACGAGATCCAGCAGCATGTTCGGGTGTCCGTCACGCAGACACTGCTGGGCGAACCGTTTGACCAGTTCGTCGCGGTCGCTCTGTTCCAGGCCGGGCAAGTCCACGATTCCGGTGACCCACTTCTGGATGGGTTTTCGCAACTCCGGCCAGTGGGTCCAGAAGTGGGACCGGACCGCGGAGTCGTATCCGAACTTGCCGAACCTGACCCGGCCGGAGGCATCGGTCGATGAATCGATCTCCTTGAGGCGTACGGTGAGGTCCGTGTGCTCCAGCAGAGGGAGGTCGGCCTGCGGGTGCCCCACCTCCCGTAGGAGCGCAGCGGTGGCACGGTGAATGGCCTCGGCGCGGGCTCCGTGCATCATGGCGGTGGCCAGTAGCAACGCTCGTTGTGGCCCTTCACGCAGGATGGTGAGCTTTTCCGTGACACGTGTGCTCTGCCGGTTGTCCAGTACGGCCAGGGCGTCCTCGCACCAGGCGGCGAACCCGCTCTCCGACCTTTCTCGCGCCTCGACGACGAGCTCGGCGAGGTCCGCGATCTTCCGCATCGAGGGCGCCCCCGCCAGGAAATCCGAGAGGGGCTCGGGAGAGGAGTCGGTCTCGGCGACCGGGATGTCCGCCGCACGCAGGTAGCGCTGGAACACCGTCTGCTCGGGCGGGCGGGTGATCTCGATTCGGAAGGCGCTGAGATCCGGTTGAAGCCGCCCGGCCGTCCCGGCCGGGAGCACCACCACCAGCCGGGCGGCGTGATCGTGCGCGGCCACCCGGAGATCGTGAAGTTCGCCCTGGACCTTGGACCAGGTCTGTTCGTCGGCGGACGCCGACAGGTCCACCAGGATCAGAGCGTCGTCTCCGACCTGGTCGAGGTCGAGACAGCGCTGCCCGCCGTCCTCGTCCGGCAGGATTTCGTGGAACGTCTCGCGTCCGGAGTACAGCTCGTTCAGGAGCATCCATGCCGCGCTCCTCCGCCCCGCGCCCGGTGCTCCGTCCAGGAAGACGGTGCCGTTGCATTCCAGGACCCGGCGGGCGCGGGCGAGACCCGGCGGGGGGACGAAACGCTTCCGGAGCCAGGCCAGCTGGTCGCCGGCGATACGCCGGGGGTCTTTGCCGGCGGCCTGCGCCAGCTGCGTGAACGATATGTGCTGAGTCACGTACTGGTCGCCGTCGCCCGTGTGCGTCGCTCCGTAGTTGCTCTCGACAAAGGTGCCGGACCGCCCGTTCAACGCTTGCCCTCTCCGTCCTCGCGGGAGTTCCCGAACCGGTGGCCGATGCCGCCGTGGTTGTCTCCGGCGACATACGTCGCCCCGTCGCCGGAGAAGTGCTGGGAGTCGCGGTAGACGTTGCCACTGCCCAGATGGGCGATCCCGTGGTTGTTCTTGATGCCGGTGCCGACGTCCCCGGCGGTGATGTCGCGGCCCTGGAGGACCGGGCCGTGCACGTTGTCCGCCGCGTTGGAGACGGAACCGGAATCGGGGGCCGTCGCTCGGGAAGCAGGACGGACGACCGGCCCGAGCGACGGGATCCACTCGGCGAGCCTGGTGAACAGGCGTCTGAGGCCGGCCTGGAGGTCCTCCACGTCCAGGCGCTCCGATTGGACCTCGGCGAGCCACTTCAGTTCCAACGGAAGATCTGCCGGATCCAACCGTCTGGCGCCCGGCCCTTCCAGGACGGGTACGACCGGTATGCCGAAGGTGAGCGCCTCGAGAAGCTCCCGGCGGACCCAGTCGTCTTTGTCACGCAGCCTGGGGGAGCGGGTCCAGGCCGGGCCGATGACGGCGAGCACGACGGTGGCGCGCCGTACGTTGCCGAGCAGTTCCTCGGGGAAGCGCTGACCGGGCCTGATGGACCTGGTGGCGCGGAAGACGTGGTCCTCTCCTCCGAGGATTCCGGAGAGCTCCCTGTCGATGAGGAGGGCGGTCTTCTCCCCGTCGCCGGTGCGGTAGTTGATGAACACGGTGGCCATGAGGGTCCTCTCTACGGGGTGATGATCTGGATGGTCGTACCGAGGTCGGGAGCGAGTTCGCGTACCGACCGGTTGCGCGGGTGACGGGCCAGGACACGAGCGAGGTTGCGCAGGTCCGGGGCGATCGTGGCCGAACCCACCGTGATGACGTCGCCGAGCAGCCTGCCGGTGAGGGCGCACGCGTGGTCGACTTCCCCGGCCGCCGCGTGGGCGAGCGCGCAGCGCACCCCGTAACGGACCCGGGTACGCAGCGCCTGGGGTGACACCCGCTTCAACTGCGCTTCCATGATTTCGGCGGCCTCGGCCGGCCGCCCCAGGTCGTACAGGCACCAACCGGTGATCATCCCGGCCGGGTCGGTCAAGTTGGTGGTGCCGATGACGGGTACGTCGGGGTCGGGGATATGGCCGGTGAGGAGCGTCCGTGCCCGGTCCAGAGCGCGCATGCAGGCCTCGTAGTCGCCCGCGAGCGCATGGCCCTGCGCCTCCCGCTGCGCGGCCAGGCCGCGGATCCGCGGTGGAACCCTGCCGCTCTGCGCCTGCCTGGCCAACTCGACGGTCTGCACCGCATCCTCGCGGTAGAGCGTGACCAGCGCTCGGCGGACCAGTCCGTACGCGGCCAGGTCATGGTCGCCGCCGGCGGCCGCCAGGTCGACGGCACGTTGCGTCCACCACAGCGCCGCCTGCTCGTTTCCCGTCTCCTGCACCAGCCAGCCGACGTACTCGGCGTACCGGGCACCGAGTCGCAGCAGCCCTTGACGGGTCCGGGAACCGGCATGGACGGACAACTCCCGGAGCGTATGGGTCTGTGCGATGAGCGCGGGGAGCAGAAGGCCGGGACCGACCGTCTGGCCGATCCGCCGGTAATGGTCGAAAAGCGAGCGGGACGTTCCCAGAAGCATCGGGTCCTCGGTTCCAGCTTGGTTCGCCGGTCCGCCGATGCTCATCCCCGCGATCGAGACCGCGCCAGCGGCCATCGCCTGCCTCCGGCTCATGGGCTGGAACCGGTTCTGCCCGTCTACGGACAACTGCATCAACCACACCTCGTCGTCACCGTTCTCTTGGGCGGGTTCTCTGTCAGGAAGTGGCCCGCAGACCAGAGAGGCGAGTCGGCCTCCGGCATCGAGTACGTTGTCGCAGAGACGAGCCAGTTCGCGGCTCGGTGCTTTGATGCCTCGTTCGACCTTGCTGATCTGGCCTTTGCTGTAATGAATGCATTTCATCCTCGGGCGCCCTGAGCAACACGGTGGTTCTGTAGGACGGCGATGGCCTTGACGAGGTGGCCGGCTTTGCTGGGGCTGCAGCGCAGCTTCCGGAGGATTCTCCATGACTTGAGCTGCGCGTTCGCGCGCTCGCCGGGTCCGCGGAGCTTGGCGTGTGATCGGTTGGCCTGCTTCTGGGACTGCGGCTTGTTGCGGCCTTTGTACGGGGTGATGACGACGGTGGCCTCGGCCCCCTGGTAGCCCTTATCGGCCAAGGTGAGGATCCCTGCCTTCTCCAGTTCGCGCAGGATGCCCCATACTCTGGCCGCGGTCAGGTCGTGCATGCTGCCCGGCATCGCGCCGGAGGTCCACAGGATCGTCCCGTCCGGGCCCGCGATCACCTGCACGTTCATGCCGTGGATTCGATGCTTGCCGGAGAAGTAGGGACGGTCGGCCCGCACGCGGTCGGTGTGGATGAGCGTGCCGTCCAAGATGAGGTGGGTCAGCCCGTCCTGCTTGGCTTTGCGTAAGGCCTGGGTGAGCTTGGGCGAGCGTGCTGACAGCAGCATGACGGTCTCCTGCACGTACCGCCAGGCCGTCGTCGCCGACACGCCGAATCCCGCGCTGATCTCGGCGAACGTCTCATCTTTGCGCAGGTGGATCAGCACCATCAGGGCCTGCTGGCCGGGGTTGAGTCGCCGCCAGATCGATCCGATGGCCTTGCGGTGGCGGCGGATGAGCCCGGCGACGTAGTTCAGCGTTGAACGCGACAAATCGACGGCAGCACGGTAGAACAGCACCCGAAGCTCCTGGTTGTAGCGGGCGTTGGTTGTGGTGATCAACCCGTCTACCAGGAGCTTCTCTACTTCCGAGGACGAACCGTCAACTCGCGATCATGCCGTGACCAGCGGCCCGGCCCTCAGGGATGAAATGGGTTCAATGAACCAGCTTGGATAAATCGGTAAGGGTGAGATCGGCGGCGAGGCGCCGTCTGCGAAGTTCCCTGCCGAAATGGATCGGCTGCTCGACCACACGAACCTCCGTCGCCGTCTGCCCGTGCAGTCTTGAGCCGGTGCGCACCAGCCTGCGTCATCTGCTCTCGGGGAGACAAGACTCGTCCTGGGGTTTCCCGTTTCCTCCTTCGAAGGAAACGGGAGGTCTTCATTCCTGTCCAGGTTGATCCGAGTGCTCTATGTGGCTTCTTCCTGGTCTCAGAGGATGTTGCCGCGCGAACATGGTCTTCAGTGGCCGGTTGAAGCCCGGTCGGCCGAAGGGAAAAGGCGGGTACCGGGTTTCACATAGGGTGGCCCGGAAATCGGATGGGAAGACTTGTTCGCATGTTGCGGGAGGAGTCGCCGATTGCAACTAAAGGAGCAGCCCGTATAGGAGGTTAGGGAGCGAAATTATGGCCCTTGATTTTCTTGGGGTCGCCCGAGTGACGATCGACCAGGCGTCGTCTCCGGCGGCGGTGGGGTGTCCGGGAGATGAGGTGCTCGGACGGGCACGTGGTGGGCGCGGACATGCGTCCGTGCCCACGTACGGGCCGTCAGTAGCCGTCACCGGCAACCGACGCTGACGTGCGGAAACGTCCTTATACGGCACCGTCGATCATGGGCCGTCACGGGGTGAGGCACGCTCGTAATCCCTGGGTCGCGGGTTCGAGTCCCGCCCGTCCTACCCTCCGCGATCAGGACAAGAGCGCCTCTGACCTGGACTTCTGCGGTTTGAAGCGCTCCTCTGCTGTCCGGCTGTCAACGGCCGTCGTCGGCCTCTGGCGGGTGATCGTGCCGAATACGTGCCGAAGTTTCGACAAGGCTTCCAGGCCACCGTGATGCCGCGGTTCGATGACTGGGTCCGGTGAGAGGTCCGGGAAGGTCGCCCTCGCTCGCCAACGGCGGTGGTTCTTCGGTTGATCTACTGAAAGCGACACAGAGCGGGAAGCACATCGTGGGGATGGCGGGCTGTAGACGTCTGGTGTCCGATCAGGGGCTCTTCGAAGGGGCGGAGCAGAGAGGCACCAGGCCGGCTGACCGAGTCAGGTCGTCATTGTGACCACAGTAAATCATCGGGCGAAGGAAGAGTTGTGCACGCCCAAGACGGGATGGCCTGGCCACTGAGCTGATCATAAGTTTTGGTACTTGCTTGGGGGGCGGCGGGAGATCGGATTCCGGCGGGGCATGTTGAAAGCATGGCCAGGAAAGGTCGCAGAGCGACGTTCGAGGAGAAAGTCTTCGCCCTCCGACTGCTGGAGCGGAGCCTGTCACCGGACCGGGTGGCCGAGACGCTGGGCGTGGGCCGCGAATCGATCTTCCGGTGGAAACGCCAGGCGCGTACGGGCGGCACCGAGGCGCTGCAGATCAGGAAGGCGCCCGGTAGGCCGCGGCGGTTGAGGCCCGGCTGGCCGGAGCGCTGTGAAGTGAACCGACCCAGGCTTCGTCGATGCTCGGCGGGACCTCGCCGTCACCCTGGCTCACCGAGCCATCGGTCGAACCACCCGCGAATCTCCTATCAGATGCGAACCGCGATGCCCACCGGTCTCTCTCGACCTACAACACCGGATCACCCCAGGTCAGAAGCTGATTCGTTGGAAATTTCGTCATTGCTACCGAGACACCAAGCGATCAATCTTGTACTCCCCCAGGGGTACCGGCGGCCGCGCCAAGCAGACGACGACCACGCGGAGCCGGTCGCCGAGGATGGACCGTGACGGCTGCCGATCTCTAAGGAGGCGTTGTGGAGACGCTCAGCACTGCCCAGATCCCGGACAGTGAGCGATTCGCCGCCTGGCGCGAGGTGAGCTCCAAGCGGTGGGTGCCGCTCGAGGCCCGCTGCGACCCGCATCTGGAGAGCACCTTTCGGGCGCAGGCCAGCTTCAGCGAACTCGGCCCCGTGCAGGTGGTCGTGCTGACCACCACGCCGCTGTCGATCCACCGCACGCCCACGCTGATCCGCCGATCCGATCCCGAGACGTTCCTGGTGACCTGCACCGTAGGCGGCCGCGTATGGGGCGAGCAGGACGGCCGAAACGCCGAGCTGCACGTGGGTGATCTGTCCCTGCGCGACAGCTCACAGCCCTACCTGACCCGGCTGGCGCCCGATGGGCACGCGGCGCAGACGGTGTGCCTGCAGTTTGCGCGCTCACTGCTGCCGTTCGCGCAACGGGACCTGCGCGATCTGCTCGCGCTGCGCATCCCGGGCGATCGGGGCGTCGGCGCGCTGTCCTCGCAGTACCTGCTGCAGCTGGCCCGGCACCTGCACGAGTTCAGCCCCGCCGATACCGTCCGGCTGTCGACCCTGACGCTGGACGTGTTGACCGCGGCGCTGGCCGGCGCGCTGGACGCCCACAGCGCGGTGCCGCCGCACCGCCGGCGGCGGGCGCTGGTGGCCGAAGTCCACGCCTTCATCCTGACCAACCTCGGTGATGCGCACCTGAGCCCGGAGGCGATCGCCGCAGCGCATCACATCTCACTGCGCTACCTGCACCGGCTCTTCCACGACGACGGGCACACCGTCGCCGGCTGGATCCGCCAACGCCGCCTGCAGCGGTGCCGACGCGACCTGGCCGACCCCCGGCTGGCCGCCCACACCATCAGCTCGATCGCGGCCCGGTGGGGGTTCACCAGCCCCGCGCATTTCAGCCAGGCCTTCCGCAGCGCCTACGGCCTGTCACCACGCCAGTTCCGCCGCCAATGCGCGACAGTGCACGCAGACTAAAGAACTGTGCACGCAGCGGTAAGGACCAACCTCACCACGTCCAGCATCCTCTAGGGAGGAGAAATCAAAAATTCTTTCGACAGGAGAAGCCATGCGAATCGGGATGCCTTTAAGGACATCGGCGATCGCGGCTCTGGCGGCGACCAGCATGGCACTGGTCGCGATCCCGGCGTCCGCTCAGACCGGCCAGACCGCGACGGCGGGTCAGTTCCTGGGATAGGGCCTTACGGGGTGAGGCGCTGAGATTCACTCTCAGCGCCTCACCTCTTTCATGATTTGCCGCAGACTGCGTTATGAACCGCAGGTTCGCACATACCAGACCGGGGTCCAGTCCACGACCCCTGCATAGCCCCCCCGGAACCAGCCGAATACCGACTTGTTGCTTCTGAGGGCATTGACCGTCAGTGACCCGTGATTGTGTGCGTCCCAGCGTCCCTTGAAGCCGACCAGAGCGAAGTCGCCGCATCCGCTGAACCGCCACACGTTGTAGTACCCGGCAGGGCCCTCCTGCATCGTGCAGAACGAATCGCCGCATCTGCTCCGGTTGTGAATGTAGTTTCGCGCATCTGCAGCGCCTGCGGAAGTGCGAGGGAATGGGATGCTGCGTACCTGGGCGTTCACTCTGTTGACGTCTACATATGCATGCGGGATGGCGAGAGCATTCGGTCCCGCCGATGTGACGGTTGACGCCGCTGCAGAGTAGGTACCGGCCTGGAGGCCGGCGAAGAGAGCAGCGAGGGTCAGCGACGCCAATGCCGCCCTCAGCATGTATTGCCGTACTGAACGCATTTACGTTCCCTTCGATTGATGAGTGGCCTTCTTCGGAGGATGTCTCTATTGCCTCCTTGCCGACCCGGGAGGCCAACGCCTTTGCGCCGCCCGCGGGCCGGCGACCCGCGCCGGTTTCTCAGTTCGGCCGGCTTCCCTCTCGCCTAAAGGATGCAAGCCTTGCTCGGGCCCCGTCTTTCGGGAGAGCGCACACCTGTTTAGTCGCCGCGCACAGTTGCGCACCGCCGGCGGCTGGGTGCGGACTCCGGTCAGCCCGCAGCCTCGGCATCCAACTCCGCGCAGATCCATGAGGCTTTTTCATCCTCGGTAGATGGGCGGCTGGTCACGGCATGATCGTGGGTACGGCGTTCGCCTGACGAAGCAAGAGAGCCCCTGGTAGACGGGTTGATCACCACAACCACCACCGTCACAACCAGGAGCTCTGGGTGCTGTTCTACTGAGCCGACCATAAGTTTTGGGACTATCGCCGCTACCCGGTGACGTAGGCCAGATGCGGGTCGGCGAAGAAGGCCCCAACGATGTCGGGGCGCTTTCGCAACCGGCGCATGCCAGCGTGCATGACCCCGCCAGAACGCGATCTCTCACCGCCCCCGACAAGTACCAAAACTTACGATCGGCTCAGTGCCTAGCCGTCACTGCACACGGGCAAGACGACTCGGGTGGGCGACGGCAGACGGGACGATCGAGCGAGGGGGTGCCTGCCGGGAAGCGTTAGGTTCTACCCGTGTTTGAACTGATCTCCACGATGATCAACGCTGCCTTCCCGGTTGCGCTTGTCCTCTTGATCTGCTCGTCGCTCTGGCTCTACGTCACGCAATTTCTCTTCCGTCCAGAGACCAAGCGTCGTACCGATCGGAGCGCGAGCCCCGCTACCATCCTGTTCGTCGTCAGCCTGATTTTCGTGCTGCCCTGCCTCCTCGTAGTGGCTCTGTCGTCGATCTGGGAGTGATAGCACCGCAAGATCCGGACCATGGGCGGACCGGAGATCGACTCACGCTCTCGGAGGCATGCCGGACGTCCAGGTCAACCGCCTGATCCGCGTCTCAAGATCCTGACCTCTCATAATCCCTGGGTCGCGGGTTCGAGTCCCGCCCGCCCTCTCCCTTGTGGCCTCGACAAGAGTGCCTCTGGCCCGTGTCCTCGCACCCTGGGGCGCTTTCATCGCGTCCGGCTGTCGCTGACCCGTTGCGACTTTCTCTTCCCAACGCCTTCCCGCGCCCGTGGAGATCATCTCGGTGGTGCGGTGGCGACCGGCGGACTACCGAGCTCCACCTCGGGGTGGAGCGCCACCGCCCCGTCGCCCGCAGATCTGATCGTCGGACGTCCACCTGGTCGGTAGAGCTGGTCGCCGGGGCATAGGCAGTAGAGCCTGGGTAGACCGCTCGCCAGTGACCGGCGGCGGTAACGGTGAACTTCTTGGCGAAACCACCTGTCCGCATGGTGGTCGCGCTTCCAACGGACCGGTAAGCGGATGTGCCCTGCATGCGGAACTGGATGACGACTCGATGGCCGCCGAGCGGTGTGTAAGCCCAACGGGTGGAGGGGCGTCTGTACAGCGTGCCCTTCATGGTGATGGACATGCCCTTCCCGACCGGTTCGGGGCCGGCACTGACCTGTTTGAGGATTGTGGGGGCCTTGACCGGAAGGCAGAGGGTGCGCTTGCCAGACCGGCCGTTGCGGTCGGCGCAAGGAACTCGACGGTATGCGTTCCACTGCGGGCCGCAGTCCACTGTCCGCGGTAGAGGCCGTTCCTGGCATCCCCGGAAACCCGTGCCAGGCGGACGTAGGTCGCTGAACCTTGCCCGCCGACCCGGGTATACAGCGGAGAAGCGGCTCCGCCCGGGCTCCTCCAACCGCTCCGTCTCAGCGCTCCAGGCCAGGGGAGGGACGGTGAAGTTGTGGACGCGGAGACGGACGGCTTCCTCGGGGCGCAGCCCGGTGTAGTACATGACCGCGAAAAACGCTTTGAGCCGTCTGTCGCTCGGCTTGTGCGGCCTCCACCGCGGCCGGCGGCGCTCGTGTCTGAGCGTGGCTGACGACGCTCCGGCGGTCCACCTCGGAGACCGTTCTCGGTCGCTTCCACTTCAGATTCTCGATCGGATTCCCCGGGAGGAGCTCAGCGGGGTTTGGCGTGGGTCCCCCCGCGCCCGTGGGAGTGAGCCGGTCCGGCCACACCGTTGGCTGCTGAGGTCAAAGTCCTCCTCGCGCCCGTGGGGGCCTGCCGACGCTCATGGTCTCCGGTGTCGGCCCCAACGTCTTGGCGGGGTTTGGTCACTGTGTTTCTCCAGGGAACCTCTCGGGGTCGGTTCCTGTCCTCGCCGGCTTGCATTCTCATGGTTTTGACTTTTCCCTCTCGAAAACTCCGCCCCAAAGGTATCTGGAGTTGAGGGGGTGCTGCGGAACCTATCGCCGGGGATATTGACGATCCCGCTGCCGGGATAGATCGTCGGGAAACCGGATGGATGGCGGTCTGCCGGGAGGCGAGGGATGACCGCTGCACCGGACGTAGGTTCGCCAACCGTACGGAGAACCATGTCATGACGGTGTACACGCCGATTCTTAAAGGACGCCGCCCCGCTCTCCAGGCGCTGGGGCATGTGGCCGACCGGGTCAAGGGCAACATTCGGCCGATCATCGAGGTCGTGCCCGGAAGAAGAGACGAGGACATCAAAGTTGTCGTGACACGGCTGGCGAAGGCGGTCGGCCGATATATTCCGGAAGGCGTCAATCTGACATTTGATACAGGGAGCCCTTTTCAACCTGACGGAGCTGATCAGCGTGGGCGCAAGGAGGCTGGGTCGAGGTGAGAGGAGGCTCCCGGTAAGACAGCAGTCGACCAAGATCCGATGCCCCAACCGGGAGCCTCGTTGCTGTCATACCGTGCCGCGATTCCGCTGCCTGACCACACCCTCGTCCGCCTGGCCGAGCTGATCCGCGCCCACCGTGCCGAACGGCGCTCCCGATGGCGTCGCCTCGGCCCCGGGCAACAAGCCCTCCTCGTTCTGGCCCACCTGCGCGGGCGGTGATACCTACGCCCGCCTGGCCAGCGGGTTCGCCATCGGCACCACCACCGCCTGGCGCTATGTGCATGAGAGCGTCGACCTGGTCGCCGCCCTGGCAGACGACGTGCACACCGCCGCACGCAAGGCCTCCCGCCTGGCCTACGTCATCCTCGACGGCACACTCCTGCCGATCGACCGGCCGGCCGACGATGCGCCGTACTACTCCGGAAAACATCACCGGCACGGGGTCAACGTCCAGTTCCTCGCCGATCCGGCCGGCCGTCCGGTGTGGGCCTCGCCCGCGCTGCCCGGCGCGGTGCACGATCTGACCGCGGCCCGGCGGACCGGCCTGATCGACGCTCTGACCGGCGCCGGTGTCCAGGTCTTCGCCGACCGGGGGTATCAGGGTGCGGGCGGCACGATCCGGACCCCATTCAAGCGCCACCGGCACCGGCCGCGCCTGTCGCGCCACCAGAAGTCCGTCAACCGCTCCCACGCCCGTATCCGGGCGATCGGGGAACGCGCCGCCGCGACCCTGAAGGCGTGGAAGGTGCTGGTCCGGCTCCGCTGCTACCCACGTCGCGCCACCGTGATCGTCCAGGCCATCCTCGTCCTGCAACTCATCGAAGAGGGCCGCTGCTCAGGATGAAAAACACTCAGGGCCTCTCGCATTCAGATTCGGTTATATGGCCCCGAGGGAGGCTCTCCTTCTTCTCGGTGCGCAGCTTGAGCCTCTCCATCACGCCTTCCGCCCGGTCGTTCACCCCGAGGAAGATCCAGATGGCCTCGACGATATACGGCAGCTCGTCGGGAGGCATCAGATGGGCGTATGCCTCCGATTGGATCGTTCCTACGCATCCAATCTTGGTGATTCACGCTCGCTCGTCGAACAAATTGACGCCATCGGTGTCCCGGCGGAGCGGGCCGATGTGGTGCTCGACTGCGGTTTCATCTGTTCGGCGGCCGATCCGGCCATCGGCGTGTCCGGCCCGCTGAGCCATCTTCTCGACGGTGCCTGGCAATCGGTCACCGTCGCGGTGGGATCGTTTCCCGGACCGGCGTTCTTCGACGGCCGCCTGACCCGGAGGGTCATTTCGATCCCCCGTTTGGAGGTGGCGCTGTGGGAGAAGATCCGCCAACGGTGGCCTGGTGCCGTTGACTATGGCGACTACGGCGTCGATCATCCTGGTCCACCCCCTGACGAGGCGCGCCCCGTCCCGAACCTCCGCTACACCACCCCCGAGCATTGGCGTTTGTACCAATGGCCCAAGGACGCCTTCGGCGGGCACAGCACGTTCCACCAGCTCTGCCAGAGCTTGGTCAGATCCTCCGACTGGCCTCAGGACGGTCCGGCATTCTCCTGGGGAGATCAGCAGATCGCCTTGGCGGCCTGTGAACGCATCGGCCCGGGTTCGGGCTCCGAGTGGAAGGCCTATGCGGTCTCCCACCACCTGGCGGCCATCGTGGACTCCCTTCAGCCGGACGGCTCTGCCGAATGACTCTGCCGAATGACTCTGCCGAATGACTACGCGTCCACGTTGTGTCCGGCCTGGATGGATTCCATCCAGGCCAGGGCCACGGCTGCGACCTGGGCGACATCGCCGTACACCCGGACCATCCGCTCTTCGCTCTCCAGGGGTTTGCCCGCGTTCTCGAGCTGGCCGGCGATTTGACCAAGCCTGCTCATCAGTGCCATCAGGCGGAAGGGCGCCAGCCGGTTCAGGGCCACCGCGTCGTGTGGGATCGCCAGGAGTCGCTCGCGCTCGCGTAGGACGTCGTCGACGGCGGCGTTCAGCCGTAGCCGGGTGGCGTGTTCCTGCACGGCGTCCACGATGAACGCGGCGACTTGCCTGGGGTACTCGGCGTCGGTGATCTCGAAATAGAGATCGTATTCCTCGCTGTCGCCAGCGGCGACAGCCCACGCGCCGTGCTCGCGCCTGTCAGGGTTGGACTCGGCGGGAACGACGCACCAGGTGTCGAGATCGAGGGTCCCTGTCTGCTGGAGCTTGGGGATCATCTTGCCCTCCTCTGTTCAGCGGTCGGGGGAACGGAACGGGTGGTCCGTCGGGAGTGGGGTCCATCGTGCCGGGGCGGGGAACCGGCGGGTTGGGATTGGCTCGTTCCGTCTATGCGGTGGCGGTTGCTTGACACCGCCCGACGGCCGGGAAGACGTCTCGGATCCGAGGGCTGTGGGGCGAATACCGGCGCAGAATCAGGGCGCAGGCCGTACTGCCCCCTCTCTGCCCCAGGTCAGAGCCGGTTTTCAACCGTGATCACGGAGATTCATGAAAGGGACACCGCGGTGTGCCCGGAGAGGCCGACCCTCGGTCGCGGGAGTGGTTCCCGGTTCGGCGGGGCGAGGCGCCCTCGGATCGATCCGGCCCCGGGCCCGCAGGGATGACCTCTGTGCCGCCTTCGGCATTCGGGTGACGGCAGGTGATTCCGGTGATCCAAAATATGCTGCGTGAACCGTACGTGGGCCATGAAGCTGGAAAAGCAAGAGAAATCGCAGATCAGATCTTGATCGGGGAGGGGTCGTCGGGGCCGGGAGCGCAAGTTCGAACCTCGAGTGTTTTCATTCCGGGAAGCGGTCCGCTTCGACGGCTTCCCGAATGAGGACGGCCCGCGCGACCGCGGTGGCGCGACGGCGGACCGGAGATCAACTAGCGCGAGGTCCTCTGCCGGGGCGGGCGTAGGGCTCACTGAGGCCGTATCCGGTGCCCCGCCCGGTCGCGGTGTACGGCGGGCCGGGCAGTCCCGGTCCTACCTTCCGCCGCCCGCCCGCCAGTAGCCGCAGAACATGATGTGCTCCTTCGGCACCCCCGCACCGACCCAGTGGCGGCGCAGGGCGACCGGCAGGGCCTGCTCGCCCACCACCCAGCCGAAGAACGGCCCGGCCGGCACCGGCAGCGCGCGGGCTGCGGCCAACGCCGCGCGGCCGGGCACCTCGTGCGGGTCCTCGCGCGGCAGCCAGGTCACCGCCACCCCGGCGGGCGCGTCGAGGTCCTGCCGGTCCTCCGGGGAGGGCAGCTCGATGAAGGCCCGGCCTTCGGTGTCACGCGGGAGCGAGCCGAGGACCGCGGCGGCGGCGGGCAGGCCCGTCTCGTCGGTCACCAGCATGACGCTGCGCGTCCCCGCCGGGGGGTTGAAGGTGATCCCCTCATCCAGAACGGCCACCTGATCGCCTCTGCGGCAGGTGAGCGCCCAGGTGGACGCGGGACCGGCAGTCCCCTCTCCGGGCGAGCCGTGGAGCACGAAGTCGACGTCCAGCTCGGGGCCTTCGGAGCGGTAGGCGCGCACCGAGTAGTTGCGCAGGACGGGACGCGAGCTCCGGGGGATGGTGAGGTACCTGGCATAGGCCAGCGTGGTCAGCTTGCCGGGCAGACGGGACAGGGAGTCGTCGGAGACCGGGATGAACAGCCGGAACCACTGGTCGTAGCCCATCGGAGTGAAACGGCCGATGTCCCCCTCCCCGAGCGTGACGCGCATGAAGTTGGCGGAGATGCGCTCGCTCCGCACGACACGCAGGGTGAGCAGTTCGGAGACCGCGGGCTTGACACGGGTCGCGGTCATACCGGACTTCGCCATGGACGCTCCTCGCCCCTCAACGGAGCTGTCAGTAGGGCTGGATTCAGTCGTTTCGCTATCGGTGCCCGGCACCGGCCGGTCAGCCGTCCGCCTGTGCCCGCGAACGCCACAGCAACCAGACGAAGTACGGCGTGCCGAGCAGCGCGGTGACGAGTCCGGCGGGCACCTGGGCCGGGGCGATGACGGTGCGTCCGAGCGTGTCGGCCAGGCTCACCAGCAGGGCGCCGAGGAGCACGGCCACGGGAAGGACGCGGGTGTGGCCCGCGCCGACCAGGGCACGGGCGGCGTGCGGGGCGATCAGGCCGACGAAGCCGACCACGCCCACGGCGGAGACCGCGGTGGCGGTCAGCAGCACCGAGCCGCCCAGGGCGGCCAGCCGTACCGGCTCCAGGGGGACACCGAGGATGCGGGGGGTTTCCTCGTCCAGGGAGAGCAGGTCGAGGTCGCGGCGGAGCCAGACGATCAGCGGGATCACCAGGACCAGAGCCAGCGCGACCGGGATGAGCTGGACGGGGAGGCGGCCGTAGGTGGAGCCGGACAGCCAGGTCAGGGCCATGGCGGTGTTCCACGGGTCGGCCTTCACGATGATCAGCACGGTGATGGCGGTGCACGCCGCCTGAACGCCGACGCCGATCAGCACCAGGCGGTCGGAGCTCAGCCCGCCACGCCACGACAGCAGGTACACCACGGCGGCGGCGACCAGCGCCCCGGCCATGGCCGCCGCGGACATCGGCCAGATTCCGGCGAGCGGCACCAGGACCAGCAGCGAGATCGCGCCCACGCCCGCACCGGCGGTGACGCCGAGCACGCCGGGTTCGGCCAGCGGGTTGCGGCACACGGCCTGGACGGCCGTGCCCGCGGCGGCCAGCGCGGCGCCGGCGAGCACCGCGGCGAGGACGCGGGGATAGCGCTGGTCGAGCACGAAGGTGAGGCCGCGGCCGGTCCGCCCGTTCAGCCAGTTGACCAGGTCGCCGCCCAGGACCCAGGTGTCGCCGCCGAGCATGCCGAGGAAGACCGCTCCGGCGAGCAGGAGCGCGCAGGCCGCCGCCACGGTCAGGAAGGCGGCACGCGAGCGGGCCGCGACGCGCACGATCGGCGGCTGGCGGGTCGGCCCGGCGTCCCGGTAGCGGCGTGCCAGCCACACCATCACCACGGCGCCGAGCAGCGTGGTCACCACGCCGGGCGGCACGTCCACGCCCGCCTGCCCGCCGAAGACGGCGCGCAGCGCGATGTCGGAGCCCAGGACGATGAGCACGCCGACGAGGCCCGTCAGCGGCAGCGTCGTCCGGTGGCCGTGCACGCCGGGGAGCAGCCTGACGATCACCGGCGCGCACAGGCCCACGAATCCGACGGGACCCGCGACGGTCACCGCGGCGGCGGCCAGCACGACGGACAGGAGCGTGGCCCACAGGCGCAGCCGCCTGACGTTGACGCCGAGCACCGTGGCGGTGTCATCGCCCAGGCTGAGGATGTCGAGCCTCGGCCCGGCCAGTACGGCGGCGGCCAGGGCCGCCAGGATCAGCGGCCCCACCTGCGTGACGGCTTCCAGGTCGCTCTGCACGAGCGAGCCGCTGCCCCAGGCGAACAGCCCGGTGGTCTCCTCCTCGAAGAGGATCATCAGTAGATTGGTGAGCGAATGGAGCGCCAGCGCGGTCGCCGAGCCGGCCAGGATCAGCCGGGTGGTTCCGGTCCGGCCGCCCGCGGCGAGCGCCATCACGAGGGCCGCCGCCGCCAGCCCGCCCAGCAGGGCGAGCAGGCCCGACAGGGCCAGCGGCAGCGTCAGGCCGAAGGCCGCCGCCGCGGCGACCGCGAGGTAGGCGCCGGAGCTGACCGCCAGCGTGTCGGGCGAGGCCATGGGGTTGCGGGAGACGGACTGCAGCAGCGCGCCCGCCGCGCCCAGGGCGACGCCGACGGCGACACCGGCCAGCAGCCGGGGCAGCCTGGAGGCCAGCAGGATCCGGGCGGCCTCGCTCTCGCCGTCGCCGAACGGCAGGCGGAGCAGGTCGAGCGCGCCGACCGACGACGTGCCCTGCGTCACGTGGACCGCGGCGACCAGGACGACCGCCGCCAGCGTCAGGAGGACCACGCCGGCGCCGCCCAGCCGCCGCAGCGGTGTGGTGGGCGGCGCCGGCGAGGCCTGGACCGAGGTGCTCAACCGATGTAGGCCTTCACGACGGCCTCGGCGTACTGCTTGGACGACAGCGGACCGCCGAAGGTCCAGATGCCGTCGGGCAGCTTGACGACCTGCTTCTTCTCGACGAACGGCAGCTTCTTCCAGATGGCGTTGGAGGCCAGGCCGTCGGCGAAGACGTCGACGCCGTCGGAGGCGTTGTAGAAGAAGCGGGTGTCGGGGTCCTTCAGCGCGGTCAGGCCCTCGACGTCGGTGGCGCCCAGGCCCCACACCGGGTCCACCTCGCCCGTCCAGGCGTTGGTCAGCCCGAGCTGCGTGGCGACGTCGGAGACCAGCGCACCCTTGCCGAACGGGCGGATGGAGATCTTGCTGCCGTCCTTCCAGCCGTCGGCCATGACGAACGGCTTGCCGGCGAAGCCCGCGGCGGCGAGCTTGGCCTTGCCGTCGGCCAGCGTGGCGTCCAGGTCGGCCAGGAGCTTGTCCGCCTCGGCGGTCTTGCCCAGCACGGTGGCGATCGTCTTGAGGTCCTTGCGCATCCGGCCCAGGTTGTCGCTCGCGTCACTGCCGGTCATCACGACGACGGGGACGAACTTCTCCAGCTGCGACACCAGAGCGGAATCGCGCTTGGCCTCCATGACGATCAGGTCCGGCTGGAGGGCGACGATGGAGTCGACGCTCGGCTCCTGACGGGTGCCGACGTCCTTGACCGAGGGGTCGAGCTTGGCCGCGGTCACCCAGGTGCCGTAGCCCTTCACGTCGGCCACCCCGACCGGCATGACGCCGAGGCTGACCACCATCTCCGCCTCGCCCCACTCCAGGGCGACCACCTTGGTGGCGGGACGGTCGAGGGTGACCTGCTTGCCGCGGTCGTCGGTCACGGTGATGGGGGCGGCGGAGGCCGTACCGCCGGAAGCGGCCGGTGCCGGAGCGGCGGTCTCGGTGGTGCCGCAGGCGCCGAGCATGGCGATGGCGGCCACGGCCACGAGGGCTGTGCGCAGGGGGTTCATCGTGTTCCTGTCAGGTTGTGGCGGGGACGCTTCTGGTGTGCCGGCCGATCGGCCGGGTGGTCACCGTCCCCGTCCTCGGGTCGTGCGTGACGTCGATGCGGATGCCGTACACCTCGGTGAGCAGTTCCTCGGTGAGGACCTCGACGGGTGTCCCGTCGGCCCGGACGCGGCCGCGGTGCAGCAGGACGACGCGGTCGGCCAGCTCGGCGGCCTGGTTCAGGTCGTGCAGGACGACGCCGACGGCCACGTCGTGCTCGTCGGCCAGGTCGCGCACCAACTCCAGCAGCTCGATCTGGTAGCGCAGGTCCAGGAAGGTGGTGGGCTCGTCCAGGAGCAGGACGCCGGTGTCCTGCGCCAGGCAGGTGGCCAGCCACACGCGCTGCAGCTGGCCGCCGGACAGCTCGTCCGCCGGGCGGTCGGCCAGTTCCGTGACGCCGGTGAGCTCCATCGCCCTGGCGATCGCGGCCTCCCCGTCGGGGTCGCCCGCCCGCCACCGGCCTCGATAGGGATGCCTGCCGTAGCCGATGACATCCCGGACCCGCACGCCGGACGGCGTGGGACGGCTCTGAGCCAGCAGCGTGACCCGCTTGGCGAAGTCTCGTGCCGACATGTCCAGGGCCGACACGTCACCGGCCAGGGTCACCGTTCCCGCTTCGGGCCTGTGGAGCCGGGCCAGCGCTCGCAGCAAGGTGGACTTGCCGCTGCCGTTCGGGCCCACCAGGGCCGTCACGCGTCCTTGCCTCAAGGTGATGTGGCCGCTCTCGACGGCAGTGGTGCCGTGGTAGCTGAGACGTAGGCCGGCTCCACGCAGCGAGATCTTCTCGGTCACGGGGATTAGGTTAGCCTTACCTAGGTAGATGTCAACTTTGTCCCGTTTGATCATGGTCTGTTGCCTGATGACGGCTGCTGATCACAACCGCCACGCCGTCCAAGGGCTCCATCCCGGTGCTGGCGGTGTCCTACCGGGGTGCGGTCCGCGTCTCGATCCCGGCAGTGCCTCGCCGCATCCGGGGCTTCTCCCGGGTGCCCTCACAACTCGTCCAGGAACGCCGCGAGCGAGGGGGCGACGACCTGCAACGGCGGGGACCCGACCTCCTGCAGCAGGATCTCGCCGGTGGTGTTGTCCAGGGCGAAGAACAGGTCGGAGCCGGTGCCGCCGATCGGGACGGTGATCGTCTGCATCGACCTCGCCTGGAGGCGCACTCCCATCACCAGAGAGGCCGTCGTCGTTGCGAGCTGCGCCTCGTTCCACACGGTGTTGAGCATGACCTCCTCGCCGGAGTGCTCGCTTTCCACCGGGCCGGACCAGAAGCCGCCATAGAAGGCAGCCGCATCAGGGTGGAGAAGAAGCCCGGACTCCGCGAAGGCGGCTTCCACCGCGGCCAGCGGTTCCGGCCGGTCCATCTCGACCGGCAGCCATCGGATCATGCCCTCGGCGTCCGGCTCACCGGTGCAGCACGGAGAGGGCCATCCGGGATCGAACTCGACGATGTTGTAGCCGTTCCGGCACCAGGCGGCCAGGAGCTCGCCCAGCATCGTCTTCACCTCGCACCCCGGCATGCCGCCCGCCCTTCCGATCCGCTGCCCACCGACGGAGGCCGACGGTTTCAGCAGTGCGGCAGCATAGTTGTTCACGCCGGCTCTCGTAACCCATCCCGAGGCCGGTCACCAGGGAAGACCTGACTCGGGAAGGAACCGGTGCCGCATCGCGCCCGCGCCTCTACGCTCCGTTCATCGAGCGACCGAGACCGTGTGGGCGGTCCTCGGCCTACGGCTGATCGAAGAGGGTCGCGCCACTCGGGATGGGAAACGCTCCAGGCGCCCATCAGGCCGCTCTCCAGGACCCAGGAGGCGATCTCGACCCGGTTGCGGACGCCGAGCTTGGCCAGGATGGCGGAGACGTGGCCTTTGACTGTGCTGAGCGAGATGAACAGCTCGGCGGCGATCTCCTGGTTGGTGCGGCCTCTGGCGATCGCCAGGACGACCTCGCTCTCCCGCTCCGACAGCGGCTGTGCGGACCGGCGGGCGGCCGGGGCACCGGAGGACGTCACGTGGCGCAGCAGCCGCAGGGTGATCGCTGGAGAGATGAGCGCGTCCCCGGCGTGTGCCGCCCGTACGGCCTCCACCAGCAGGACCGGTCCGGCGTCCTTGAGCACGAAGCCGACGGCGCCGCCGCGGAACGCGCCGTAGACGTACTCGTCGAGGTCGAACGTGGTGACCACGACCACCCGCAACGGGGCGGGCGCGCCGGGCCCGGCCAGGGCGCGGGTGACCTCGATGCCGTCGAGGCGGGGCATCTGGATGTCGACCAGGCACACGTCCGGGCGCAGCCGCCGGGCCAGGGTGACCGCCTCCTCGCCGTCGGCGGCCTCGGCGACGACCTCGATGCCGGGCTGGTCCTCGAGAATGACACGCAGGCTGGCGCGCACCATCGCTTGGTCGTCGGCCAGCAGAACCCTGATCGTCATGGGCGCCCCCGTCGGGTCGTCATCAGCCCTTCCGGGAAGGTCATGGCCGCTCCCCGAGACGGCCGGCGACGTTCCCGGCAGGCCGGTGGCCGAGCGAGCGGGTGGGCAAGGGGCAGGGTGGCGAGCACGGACCAGCCGCCCGGCCCCGGGCGCGGACCGGCGCGGAGCGTGCCGCCGAGGGCCTCCAGGCGTTCGCGCATGCCGAGCAGGCCGTACCCGCCGCGGCGGTGGCGCCGTACCGGGGAGGCCAGGATGGCGGCCACCGCGACGGTCTGGCCGGCGACCGCCGTCCCCGCCCGACCGCGCCGGCGTGCCAGGGCGATCCCGCACACGGCCGCCCCGGCCACGCATCCGAACCACCGGTAGCCGTCGCCCCAGCTGTCTGCGATCCGATAGGCCCAGAAGGCCAGCAGACCGGCGAATACGGCCGTGAGCCCGGCTTCGGCCGCCGTCCGCACGTCTCGGACGCCGGCTTCGCCCCCTGGGCGCCCGTCCGGTAGATCCAGGCCGTTCACGCGTTTCAGGCTAGGCCGCCGGCCCTCTTCCCCGAACCAGTCGAAAGTACGGTCTCGTCCGCCGCGAACCCTGCTTTCGACCCGTGCCGCTCCCGGCCCGGGGCCGCAGGATGGGTTCCCATGTCACGTGAAGGACTCCCCTCGGCACGGCAAGTCCGGCATCAGCCCGGTTCCTCCGGTCCTGATGGCCCCGCTGCCCTCTCATCGGGGCTGTCAGGCCCCGCCCCTTCCCCGGTAGGGCGTCACTTCGCCGCCGCGGAGGAGCCGCGTTCGGCCGCCCGCCCTCGCATCGCCGCACTCGACGTCATCCGCGGGTTCGCCCTGTGCGGCATCCTGCTGGCCAACGTCAAACCGATCGCCCACATGGCCGGCACCGGATCGGCCGCGCAGCCCGTGGTGACGGCGGGGCAGAACGACGCCTGGCTGGGGCTGAGCCTGTTCGTCGACCAACGCTTCTTCCCGATTTTCTCCCTGCTGTTCGGCATCGGTTTCTCGCTGCTGCTGGACTCCGCGCAAGCCCGCGTCACCCGTCCGCGGCTTCTCCTGCTGCGCCGGCTCCTGGTGCTGCTCGCCATGGGTTCGGCTCACATGTTCCTGCTGTGGCGGGGCGACATCCTGACCGTCTATGCCGTCGTCGGCCTGCTGGTGCTACTGCCCTCGACCTGGCTGCCGCGCTGGGCCGTCGCGGGGCTCGCCGCAGTCCTCATCGCGTTACCGCCGATCTTCGGTAGCAACGGCGTGCCGCTGGTACCCGGGCTGTTCCTGCTGGGCTCGGCGCTGACCCGGTACGGCGTGATCGACCGGATCGAGCGCTCCACCCGCGTACCGGCCGCGCTGGGGCTGGTCTTCGCAGCGGGAGCGGTGCCTGCCCTGTGGCTGCAGATCGAGGCCGGGGCCGCCGGCGCCGACGATTTCAGCTCCTGGTTCGCCCTCGCCGGACTACTGACGGCGGGTGCCTACACGTGCGCCCTGCTGCTCCTGCTCAGAACACCGCTCCGGCCGGTGCTCCAAGGGGTTTTCGCGCCGCTGGGCCGAATGGCGCTGACCAACTACCTGTCCGCCACGGTCCTCGTCCTGGTGGCCGCCCGTCTCATCGGCGGCTCGCCGGACGGCTGGTCCTCGGCGACGGCCCTCCTGATCGCCGGAGCCGTCCTCGTCCTCCAGTGGCCGGTGTCCGCGCTCTGGCTGCGCCGCTACCGCCAAGGCCCTCTGGAATGGCTCTGGCGCTGGGCCACCTGGGTCAGCCGTCCACCTCTGCGCCGCGCCGCCTGACCGACGAGAGGGCCGGTGGCGGTATGGGTGACGCCCCGCATCGGCCCCTCCGCGCCGCCGGTCGGGCAAGTCTCGGGCACGTCATGCGGACCGGTGAGCGAGGAAGGCCTGGGAGCTGGATGTGCCGGGCAGGCCCTCGGGGCCTACCCGGATTCGAACCAGGTGAGAAGGAAGCACTCGAATGGCCTCGCCACCGGATGTGAGGAGAGCGGGAGAGCTGGGTTTCAAAGGATGAGGAGGAAGCCCTCCCATGGCCTCACGGCCCCAACGCTATCAGGCCGGGATCAGCTCGTGCAGCGTGCCGGCCGTGTACACCCGCGAGCCCGGCGGGAGGTCGGCCGGCGCCTCCAGCCCGATGTAGGTGGTGCGTCCGGTCGTGGTGCTCTTCGTGCGCAGCAGGTCTGCCAGATAGCGGACACGGAGGTAGTCGCGTTCCACGATCGAGCGCGCCAGCAGCGACGCGGTCGCCCGGTTGCCTTCGACCTGGTTGGACCAGAGGTGACCCTTCAGGTAGAGGTGCAGCCACTTCGCCCGCCAGGTCCCGTCGTCGCCGCGGAGGAAGATCAGTGGCAGGGCGATCCGGCCAGAGCCGCGCAGGTCCGACTTCATGCGCACGGTACGCGGCTCGAAGGGGCGGCCCTCCTGCTCGGCGTCCCTGGTCATGAAGCCGAAGAACGCCTCCGCGGCCTCGTCGAACCGCTCCCCGGCATAGATGTTGACCTGAGGGATGATGATCGGCCGGTTCGCCTCGGAAAGGCGGATGTCGATGAACTCCGATGCGCCGTCGGAGGCGTCGGTGAGGTCGCCCGAGTAGTGCGCGAAGCCGTTGGTGTGGTTCGTCCACGAGATGTGCGTCGGGTCGCCGTAGGACGCGTCGAGCATGAGCGCCGACAGGTCGTAGTCGGTGCACCGTCCGGCTTGGCGCCAGTGGACGAAGAATCTGAGCCGTTCCCCGTCCACCTGGGACAGTGACCCGCGGGGGAGCATGCCGAGTCCGGGAGCGACCGCCTTGCCCGACAGCGGAAGGGCCACGTCGAGCACCGCAGGATCGACGACGAGCTCGCCGGGGTCCGGGAGACGGCGGGTGATCTCCTCGTCCAGGATGGCGAGCATCCGCGACAGCGCCTTCTCGCCGAGCGGCGCACGGCCGTCCGGGGCCGTCCACGCCCTGCCGTACCGGTTGGTGAAGACGCGGCCGGCGGCGGAGGGGACGATCCGGTTCTGCAGGTGCTCACGCAGGGACAACAGCACGCGACCGGACGCCCGTTCGGCGGATCTTCCGGCGGCGTCCAGTACGGCTGACGCGGACGAGCCGGTCCGCAGCAGGTGGTCGATGCGGCGCAGCAGCGCGCCGGGGGCGTTCTCCAGCAACTGGACGGCATGGGCGGTACGGCCGGCGGACAGAGCGGCCTCGACCCGGCTGTCGAAGCCGGCGGCCTTCCGGACGCCCCTGGCCACCTCGAAGACCTGGGCGGCCCGGGGGAACTGCGGGAACTCGTGGGGGTGCAGTCGCTCGCCGAGCCGCTTCCACTGCTCCCGGTGGCGTGCGACGTCGCCGAGCTTGGCCGGGGGCAGCTCGTCCAGAGCGGCCAGGAGCGCGCGGCGCTCGGCGCGGCGGAACGAACGGAACCTGGTGGTCGTGGCCAGCGTGACATCGCCGCCGGAGGAGCCGCAGGCGAGCCGGAGCACGTCGGTCACCGTGTCGACGAGCAGGGGGAGACCGGCGGCCAGCCGTACCTCGTTGAGGACGGCGCGGTTCTCGCGCACGGGGATGCGCTCGGGCTGCTCGGTGCAGAACGAGGCCAGCGAACGCAGCGCCGCCAGGTCCTCGGCGGCGAGCGGCACCTCCGAGCCCGCCAGTGAGAAGTAGAGGTCACGCGCCTCGGATTCCAGGCTCCCGCCCGGCTCCAGCACGGTCACCCGGTCACCGGCCAGCGGGATCAGCTCCGCGTGTACGGCCAGCAGTTCGGCGTAGGCGTGCCGGTAGCGGCCGTATCCCGGCAGGCTCAGCAGGTCGAGCGTCGGAGGCCGGACCCTTGCGGCGGCGACCGGGTCGAGCAGGGTCTCGCGCAGCAGACCGGCCCAGAACTCCAGGGTGCCGGGCACGTTGGCGGGGAAGTCGATGAAGTAGGCGTTGTGCTGCACGTGGTCGCCGACCAGCCGGCGGACCGCGGTCAGGACACGAACGCCGAGATCGACCACCGCCTCGCCGGGCAGTTCGGCCAGCCGTGCGAGCAGGGCCGCGGAGCACTTGAACCCCACGCTGAGCAGCGCGGCGTCGAGCTGACGGGCGGCCACCTCGCCCCAGCCCCGCACGGCGTCCGCGGGAACGTCGAGGGGAACGCGCAGACGCCTGGTGATGACAAGGCTTTCCAGAGTGTCCACGGATGCACCTTATCGGCGAAAGCGCCTGGTGCCGTGGGGTGTGCGGATCACCTCGCGCAGGCGGGCGAGCCGGTCGGGTCCGCACCCGCGCCCCGGTGGCCGGCCCGTCACGGCGCTGATGCGCACGCACCAGCGCCGCTCGGGCTCCTCACCCCAAGGGCGGCCCGTGTGGCACCTTGGCCGGAGGCGCCCAGTCCCGATCCACGAGCACCTCACCCTCGCCCCCGCAGGTGAGGCACTGGTAGTAGATGTGCGGAGGAGGGTCTCCCCGGTCGCTCGGCGCGAACCGAAGAATCTTCAGGTTCGAGCTGCCACATGCCCCGCAGTGAGGATCCTGCGATTCAGTCATCCTCATCCCCTTTCCGGTCGTGTCGGGGGGATGAATCCAGGCTACGCCACCCGGAAAACCACAGCGGCCGGCTGGATCGGGCTCGGTGGCCGGGCCGAAACGCCGGCGGTAGGCCGCGGGGCTGAGCCCGACCTGCCGCCGCAGCCGAAGCCGGAGGTTGGCGGCGGTCCCGAGCCCGCTGAGCCGGGCGACCATGTCGAGCCTCGGCTCGCCACGCTCGATCAACCGGCAGGCCAGCGTGACCCGTTCGGCCGTGAGCCACGCCAGGGGCGTGGTGCCGAGCTGGTCTCTGAACCGCCGGTGCAGGGTGGCGGGGCTGACCGCCGCGCGCGCCGCCAGGTCCGCGACGGTCAACGGCTCGCCCAGCCGTTCCTGGGCCCACGCCAGCACAGGGGCCAAGGCGGTGTCCGGAACGGGAGGGACGGGCCGGTCGACGAACTGCCGCTGCCCGCCGTCCCGATGAGCCGCGAAGACCAGGCGGCGGCTCACGGTGTTGGCCACCTCGGCTCCGTGGTCCCGGCGGATCAGGTGCAGGCCGAGATCCAGCGCGGCCGCGCTGCCCGCCGAGGTCAGCACATCGCCGTCGTCGACGAACAGCACGTCCGGTTCGAGCCTGACCCGGGGGTGCAGGGCGGTGAACGCCTCCGCCCAGCGCCAGTGCGTGGTGGCCCGGCGGCCGTCGAGGACACCGGCCGCGGCCAGGGTGAAGGCGCCGGTGCAGAAGCTCACCAGCCGGGCGCCCCGTTCGGCGCTGCGCCGTACGGCCTCCAGCACCGCAGGATCCGGCTCCACGAGCGGATCGGGCCGGTTGGGCACGATGACGGTGTCGGCTTCGTCGACCGCTTCGAGCCCGCTCACCCCGGAGAGCGTGAAGAACCCGGCGTGCATGCGGACGGCGGGCAGGGCGGCGCTGAGCGTGAGGCCGTACCAGGGCCGGTCGATCTCGGGACGGCGCAGGCCGAACAGCTCGGTCGCGACACCCAGCTCGAACGGGTTCGATCCCTCATCGACGATCACGGTCACCCGGTGGGGCCGGTCTGTGGCCGATTGCGAGGATCCATGCGGCATATGCGATTCCTAGCACTCGCGCCGTCCGGACGCCACCCGCCACGATGACTCCGTGATCAGTGAACCGATCCTCCTCCAGACCGCGCTGGCCCGCTTCGACAGCCTGTGGAGCCCGCGCATCGTGACCCGGGTGAACGACTACGACGTCCGGATCGCCAAGGTGGCCGGTGAGCACGTCTGGCACGTCCACGAGAACACCGACGAGTTCTTCCTGGTGCTGGAAGGCGAGTTGACCATCGCCCTGCGCGGAACCGGGGACGACGGCGCCGGGCGGAGCGAACGCGTCGTCACCCTTCCGCAGGGTGCGGTCTTCGTCGTCCCGCGCGGAACCGAGCACAGGCCGTCGTCGGCGGCGGGAGCCTCGATCCTGATGTTCGAACCGGCGGGCACTCCGAGCGTCGGAGACCGGCATGATCCGGTTCCCGGCCACATCGACGTCACCACCGGTCACGCGCTCGGCTGAGCCGTCTCGCGTCCGCGAGAACCGCCCCGGCGGGGCCGTCCCCGGCGCCGGCCCGATCCGCCTGTTGACGCTCGGCACGGCGCCTCGTACGTTCCATGGGGGCCGCCTCTTGCGGCACCTCGGACGGCAGGGGGTCGCGATGACCGCAGGACCGGATCCGAACGGGCCCCGGCAGAAGATGCCTCCGGGCCCGCTGGGCACGCCGCCGCCGGAGTTCGCCCGCAGGCAGGAGTCGGGGCCACTGGAGCAGGCGACCATGCCCAGCGGGGACCGCGTCCCGGTGGCCGTCAGATACGAAGACGTCCGGGCCCTGCTGGCCTCGCCGGTCTCCAGCCGCAACCTGCGCCTGCCGGGGCTGCCGCGGCTGGTGAGCGGCATCGGCATCGACGACGATCCGGACGCGCTGATCAACCAGGACCCGCCGGGGCACACCCGCTACCGCCGGATCATGCACGGCGCCTTCACCCCGCGTCAGACCGAGCCGTGGCGCCCCCGCATCGCGGAGATCGCCGAGGATCTCCTCGACGGCCTGGGCGACGACTTCGACCTGGTCCAGGGATACGCGCTGCAGCTGCCGGGCCATGTCATCTGCGAGCTGCTGGGCGTGCCGGTGGACCGCTACGAGCAGTTCGTCCGGTGGACGGACATGTTCCTCACCACCTCCACGGCGACCGAGCAGGCGCGCTACCAGGGCTACACCGAGTTCATGGCCTACGCGGCCGAGCTGGTCGCCCGGCACCGGTCCGAACCCGGCGGGGACCTCATCGACCTGCTCATCCAGGCCAGGGACGAGGACGACCGGCTGTCCGAGGGCGAGCTGGTCAACACCGTCTTCTCGCTCATCACCGCCGGTCACGAGACGACGGCCTCGATGATCGCCCGTGGTGTGTTCCGGCTGCTCCTGCACCCCGAGCAGTGGGCCGAGCTGGTCGCCGATCCCGCTCTGACGAGCACCGCCGTCGAGGAGATCCTGAGGTTCGACGGGCCGCCCGCCAGCGCCTTCATGCGCAGGATCACCAAGGACACCGACATCCCCAGCGGCTCGCTGGGCGCGGGGACGGTCGTCATGCCGAACCTGAACGCCGCCAACCACGACCCGCGGGCGTTCCCCGATCCCGGCCGGTTCGACATCCACCGCTTCGCCGGCCACCCTCCCAACCCGCATGTGGCGTTCGGCTACGGCCCGCACCGTTGCCTGGCCGCCAGTCTCGCCAGAGTCGAGCTCACCGAGGCGATCAGGGCCCTGGCCACCCGGTGCCCGGACCTCCGCCTGGCGGCGCCACCCGAGTCGGTGACCTGGACCGACGGCCTGGTCTACCGGCCGGTCGCCATGCGCGTCACCACAGGTGGGTGACCGCCCAGGGCGACCGCGGGATATCGATTCCGCGACAGGGACGGCCCGGGCCGCCGCCGGGCGGCTCGCCGCCCGGTCCTCCGCCGCGTCATGACACGTCCGCGGAAGACGGAGGACGTGTTGCGAGAGCGCGGCTTCCGATCGAGATGACGGGCGCGACGACGATGAGAACCGCCGCGACGGCGAAGGTGATCTGCATGCCGGTCGCGACGGCCTCGGGACTCGCTGTCGTGATGTCGGTCGTCGCCGAGGCGAAGGCGAACACGGCGCCCATGACCGATGCGCCGGTGATGAGCCCGAGATTGCGCGACAGGCTGAGCATGCCGGAGATGACGCCCCGCTGCTCCGGGCCGACATCCATCATGACGGCGGTGTTGTTGGCCGCCAGGAACAGCTGATAGCCGGGGGTCAGGACGGCGATGGCGGCGATGTAGCCCGCGACGCCCAGCATCGCCGGAAGCACGGACAGGGCGACGGAACCGGCCGTCATGCCGGTGAGCCCGACGATGACGGCGAACGGCGCCCCCGAACGGTCGACGATACGACCGGCCGGGACACCGCTCAGGGCGGAGAGGATCGGGCCGATCGACATGACGACTCCGACCAGCGCCTCGTTGAGCCCGAGCGTACGGGAGAGGTAGAACGGCCCCACCACCAGCGTCGTCATCATCACCGTCGAGACGAGCGCGTTCATGGCCAGCCCGGAACTCAACACCGCGTTGCGGAACGCCGCCAGCCGGATCAACGGCGACACCACTCTCGCCTCCGCAAGCACGAAGAGTCCGCCTCCGAAGGCGGCCGCCAGCAGCAGGGCCGTGTTGAGCCAGCCGAAACGGCCGTCCCCGACCGTCACGGCGAGGGCATAGGCCGCGAGCGTCAGGCCGAGCAGCAGCGTGCCCAAACGGTCGAAGCCGTTCCGGCCGGTCTTCGCCCTCCGCCCGTCGGCGGGCAGGTGGCGATGAGCGAGAAGGACGTTGAGGATGCCCAGCGGCACCATGATGAGAAAGATCGTCCGCCAACCGGGCCCGGCGATCAGAACGCCGCCGAGCGACGGGCCGAGAGCGGTGCCGATCGCGGACATCGTTCCGAGCAGTCCCATGGCGCTACCGGTCCTTTCCTTCGGAACCGTCTCGCGGACGAGCGCCATCGTGAGTGCCATCAAGACGGCCGCTCCGAGTCCTTGCACCGCCCGGGCGGCGATGAGCATCCAGAGCGCGGGCGCGATACCGCACAGGATCGAGGCCCCGGTGAACAGGGAGATCCCGGCCAAGAGCACCCGCCGATGACCCATGACGTCACCGAGCCGCCCAACGCTGACGATCAGGGTGGTGATGGCGAGGAGGTAGGCCAGGACGACCCACTGGACCGCTTGGAAGGAGGCTGTGAACGCTTGAGCCAGCGTCGGCAGGGCGACATTCGCGATGCTGACGCCCAGTGACGACAGCAGCATCGACAGCGCCAGGCTGCCGACCGCCCACCGGACCGAAGGCGTTCGTCCGCCACGTTCATCGCCGAAGTCATTCATGCGGCCAGCATCGTGACGCGTCCCATCTCGCGCAACGAATGTTGCTGAAAGCGGGACACAGCGGTGAAATGGGTGCGTGAGCACACCCTCGGCGGACATCGCGACGACACTGGAGCACGTGGGCGCGCGGCTGAGACGGCTGCGGACACTGCGGAACATCACACTCGCCGCGCTGGCGGAGACGACCGGGATCTCCAAGAGCACCCTCTCCCGGCTCGAGACCGGCCAACGCCAGCCGAGCCTCGAGCTGCTGCTCCACCTCGCGCAGGCCTACCGCGTGCCCTTGGACGATCTGGTGGGTGCCCCGCAGGTCGGCGACCCCCGCATCCGGCTGAAGCCGCGCAGGGTCAACGGGAGGACGGTCGTGCCGCTCACACGCCATCCCTCGGGCATGCAGGCATGGAAGATCATCATCCCCGTCGAGGCCGCCGCACCGGTTCCCCGGGCGCACGAGGGGCACGAATGGCTCTACGTGATCTCGGGGCGCATGCGCCTCATCCTCGGCGACCTCGACCTCGTCCTGGGCCCGGGTGAGGTCGCGGAGTTCGATACCCAGGTCGACCACTGGTTCGGCAGCACCGGCAGCGAACAGGCCGAGGTCCTCAGTCTCTTCAGCCGCCAAGGCGAACGCATGCACGTCCGTGCCACGACAGGCGGGAACGGCTGAGTCCCAGGCGTCCCGCTCCGCCGTCGCAGGCCGCCGGACCGTCCGGGCGGCGTACCGCATCCCGGCCGTTCCGGCGGTGCCGCGGTACGCCGCTCACCCGCTGCAGGGCCGGACGGCGGTCAGCGGGGTCGCGGCGGGGAGGCGGAGAGCAGAGTGAAGCGTCTGAGGCCCCATTCGACCGGGCCCTGCCGATGGTGGCGCAGCCACCAGGCGCTCAGCGTCAGCAGGATCGCGTAGATCACCGCGGCCACGCCCATCACCGCGATCGGTTCCAGTTCGCCCGCCAGCGCCAGGCCGTACCCGGTGAAGACCAGGCACGCCAGCACCGACTGGCCGATGTAGTTGGAGGCCGCGGCCCGGCCGGCGGGGGCCAGGGCGCCGCCGACCGCCGGGACGCGCTTGACCAGTTCGAGCAGGGTGACCACGTAGGCGGCCGACAGCAGCAGCGAGGTCACGTTGTTGACCGCCAGACCGACCAGTTGCATGGCGCCGTACGTCTGGGACGACCAGGTGAAGAAGACCGCGGCGGGCAGGCCGATGCCGTAACCCAGCCACAGGATCCGGGGAACCAGACGGGCCCAGCGCTCCCGCTCCTCCAGCAGCCGTGACATGCCCGCCGCCAGGCCGAACAGGAACAGCGCCATCGCCATCGGGCCCTGGCCGACCCACACGAGCGCCGCGAGCATCGGGTAGGTCTCCGCCTGGAATCGCAGGAAGTCCAGCGGCCCGCCGGTGACCAGGGCCTCGGCCCGCGCGGCGGCGGCCGCGTCGGCGGCCGGAGGCACCGCGCCTGCCGGGTCGAGCAGGGTGAGCCCGGCCAGCAGGAGCCAGATCACCGACATCACGCCGATGATCCAGCAACCGATCTTGACGGCGGTCCTGGGGCGGATGGTGCGCATCGCCAGCAGGAGAAGACCGAGTGTGGCGTAGAGGGTGAGGATGTCGCCGATCCAGAGCAGGAAGCCGTGCGCCACGCCCAGGACGAACAGGGCCAGGCAGCGGCGGAGCATGCGGGCCCTGACCTTCTCGCCCCACGCGCGCATCTGCAGTGCGAAGGAGTAGCCGAACAGGAACGAGAAGATGACGTAGAACTTCGTCAGCACCAGGGTGCTGATGACGAGGGCGACAGGGCCCTCGCTGATGGGCATGGTGCCGAGGCCGACGCCGTATCCGGGGTCGGCGAAGAAACCGATGTTGGCGATCAGGATGCCGCCCAGCGCGAAGCCGCGAACGGCGTCGATTTCGTGGACGCGCCCGGATGCCGGTGCCATGGCCTGGGTCATGGACCCGATGCTAGGAATCCGGCGTACGGCGCACATCGCACTTTAGGTGTGCGTCCTGCGACGAAAGTCGGGGCGGTCCCGCGCCTTCGCCGGCTGCAGGCCGAACCTCGAACGGGCCGGCTTCGTGCGGCGCGGCTGAGGGTCAGGAGCCGTCCGGGCGGGCGCCGGGCCCGCCCAGGGCCAGTCGGCGTTGCTCCTCCTCGACGATCTGGCGGGCCAGTGCCTGCTCGGAGACCTCCACGGCCCCGGCGCTGGACTCGGCCAGGTCGCTCCGGCGCGCGTAGGCGTCGAAGAGCTTCGTCTTGGACCTGAGGATGTCGAGCATGCGCTGATCGACCGTGTCGGCCGCCAGGAGCCGGTGCACCTGCACCTTGCGCACCTGGCCCATCCGGTAGGCCCGGGCCACGACCTGGGCCTCGATGCTCGGTTTGACCTGCGGTTCACACATGATCACTACGGAAGCGGCCTGCAGGTTGAGTCCCACACCGCCCGCCTGGATCTGGCTGAGCAGGATCGCGTGCCCCCTGGCGGCCGAGAACTCGTCCACGAGCTGCTGACGGCGGGCCGGGGCGAGGTCACCGGAGATCGGACCGTGCGCCCGGCCGTCCAGCGCGGTCCGCACGCTCGCGAGCACGTCGCGGAAGTAGGAGAAGACCACCACCTTGAGCCCGTTGTCCTGTGCCTTGTCGACCAGTTCGAGCAACCGCTTCAGCTTGGCCGAGGTGTCGGGAGCGGCGTAGGCGGCACGGCGCATGGCCATGAAGTTCCCCTCGGCGACGGCCTGCCGATAGGCGTCGAGGTCGGCGCCGCTGAACTCCACCCAGTCCTCCGCCTGCACCAGGTCGGGCAGTTCGGTGAGCACGTCCTCCTGGTTGCGGCGAAGGTAGACGGGGGCGACCGCCCTGCGGAAGGCCTCCGCTCCGGCGACGGCGTCGCTGTCGCGGAGGCTCGCGGCCAGTTCGGGCCGGAGGTAGGAGACCAGGGTGCGGAACTCCTCGACCCGGTTCTCCATCGGGGTGCCGGTCATGAAGAGCACCCGCTCGACGTGCCCGCACCATCGGGCGACGGCCTTGGAACGCTTGGTGTGCGGGTTCTTGACGTAGTGCGCCTCGTCGACGACGAGCATGCCGACCTCGACGCCGGCCGGGATCTTCAGCCGGTGGAGGCTGTCCAAGGTGGCCACGGCCACGCCGCCCCGCCGTACCCACTCCTCCTGGGCAGCCAGGCGCTCACCGCCGTGCAGCGGGTAGACGTCCAGGGTGCTGCGCGCCTGGATCTCGCGCAGCCAGTTGATCAGCACGCTCGTGGGGCAGACCACCAGGAAGTGGTCGTTCCCCTCCGCCTTGAGGTGCGCCAGCGCGGCGATGGCCTCGATCGACTTGCCCAGCCCCATCTCGTCACCGAGGATCACCCGGCCCTGGGCGAGGGCGAAGCGGGCGCCGAAGGACTGGTAGCCGCGCAGGGAGACCCTGCGATGGGTGCCGTCGAGCTCCTGGGCGTCGACCTTCGCGACCAGGTCGTCGGGGAGCAGTCCCTGGCTCGCCTCTGCGGGTTCACCGGCCAGCTCGGCGAGCAGACCGTAGTACTCCGGCGACCGGAGCTCGAAGTCGGTCCACGCCTCGAACTCCGGCGCCGGCGGGCGGAGCAGGTCGGCGGTGACCTGGGCGAGCAGGAGACGGGTCTCGCGGGCGCCGGCCAGCAGTTCCGAGAGCTCCGCCAGCGCCTCCCGGGCATGACGGCGGCGCTCGGAGCCGGCGAACAGCATCCGCAGCCGGCTGCGCGCCGGCCGCGCGGCCGCCAGCAGCGGTCCGAGCCGCCTGTCCAGGTCCCGCGCGGTGTCGCAGGCGCCGGGCAGCTCGGGACCGGCGTTCACCAGCCGGTGCAGCGCGATCACCAGGCCCGTGGTCCCGGGGGTGTGCTCCTCGGCGTCGATGCGGACGCTGACGGCCTCCTCCACCGCCCGCGCGATCTGGCGGGCCGCGGCGTGCACCTTCTTCACCGTCTGCGCGCCGATCCCGGGGAGCAGCTGCAGGTAGTACGGCGAGGACTCCAGGATCTGCAGGACCGTGGTGTAACCGGCGCGTTCCAGGGAGCCGATGCGGAGCCCGCCGCCGGTCAGGTCCTTGAGCCGGGCGACGGGGATCGAGTCCAGCTCGGCCCGGGCGAGATCGGCGCGGAGCGTGCCGAACGCCTGCTTGACCTCCCGGTGGACCAGGGCGTGCTCGTCGAGCAGGGTCCGCGCCTCGGCGAGCAGGCGGCCCGCGTCGCGGCAGAGGGCGTCCGCCTCCCCGGCCGTGAGCCGTACCTCCTCCAGTACGGCCACGCCCACGCCCCTCTCCCCGTCGGGCCGGTGATCGAACCGGCCCCGTCCGCCGCGAATATCCGATTCTCACAAGAGTGGACCATTCAGCCGGGGAGACGGTAGACCCGGCTGGCGTTGCCGGCACCGACCATCGCGGCGATCCGGACGGCGTCGCGCTCCGTCCAGGAGTCCTCGTCCAGACCGTCGCGGAGCAGTTCCGACAACGCGCGGCGGAACAGCACCGCGCCGAGATGGTACAGCTCGGGCAGCCCACACGCGTCGGAGGCGTAGAGCAGCTTGCCGAACGGGGTCAGCTCCAGTGCCTCGGCGAGCAGCGCCCCGGCCCGCCGCCCCAGGTTGTGCATCGCCAGGCTGACGTCGGCGAACACGTGCGGGAACACCTGGGCGAGATATCCGGCCTCCCGGTGGTACGGGTAGTTGTGCAGCAGCACGATCGGCACCCCGGCCGGAGCGGTCGCCCGGAGCAGATCGGTCAGCAGCACCGGGTTCGCCCGGGCCAGGTGCACGTCGGAGTCGCCGTAACCGACGTGGAACTGCACCGGCAGGCCCAGGTCGAGGGCCGCGTAGACCAGGAACCGGTGCAGCACCTCATCGGCCAGCCGGACCGGGGCGTCCGGCCGCAGAGCGGCCAGCCACCGGCCCGCCGCGGCGACGACCTCGCGGGGACCCGGCCGTTCGGGGGCCAGCGCCAGCCCCGCCCGGTAGGCGGCGACGGACTTGGCTCCGACCACCCGGACGCCCCCGGCACGCACCGATGCGGCGAGGCGCTCGTGGACGCGGCCGGCGAAGTCCGCGGCCGAGGTCCCGGACCCGGCCACCTCCTCGGCGACGCGCTCCAGCCGAAGGATCTCGTACCCGGGCGCCCCGGCCGCCCCGGCCAGCTCGGCGGGGGAGAGCAGCGGCCGGGGGGTGTACCCGGTGTCCACGCACAACCCGCCCAGTCCCGCCGCGCGCAGCAGCCGCCGGGTCACCTCCGTGTGACCGAGCTCCGCCCGGCGGGCCAGGTACTCCTCCGGCTCGGCGTGCCGGGGCAGATCGAGCACGGGCGCGCACCAGCGGCGCACCGCCAGCCCCGCCTGCGTGTCGAAGAGGCTCCCGCCCAGCGGGGAGGCGCCCTCGGCCTCGGTCAGCAACGCCTCGAAACCGGCGCGCGACAGGTCCTCGGGCACGACCCCGTGGCAGTGGTGGTCGACCAGGCGGAGCGCGGCGACCGCGGGCAGGAGTTCGGGCATCGGCATCGTCTTTTTCGATCGGCGTATCGGACCTGGCTCCGATCAGCATGGTAGACCTGAGACGACGTCCGACCCCGGATCGGAAGGCCCCAGCCGATGCCAGAGCCGCTGACCGACTCCGACCGCGCCCGCCGCGCCGAGCAGGCCCGTACGGCCGCAGCCCGCCTGACCGCCGACGGCGTCGACGGCGTCGCGGTGACCTGGGTGGACACCAGCGGCATCACCCGGGTCAAGGCGGTGCCGCCGGCCCGCCTGGAGCAGGCCGCGGCCTGGGGCGTCGGGGCCTCTCCGGTGTTCGACGCGTTCCTGCTCGACGACTCGATCGTCTCCGGCCGCTACGCCGGAGGCCCGGTGGGGGACCTGCGGTTGTACCCGGACCTGGGCCGCCTCACCCGGCTGGCCGCGCTGCCCGGCTGGGCCTGGGCACCGGCCGACCGCTACGACCAGGACGGAGTGCCGCACCCGCTGGACGCGCGCGCCCTGGCCCGGCGCGAGGCCGAGCGGCTGGCCGGGAGCGGCTGCACGGTCCGCGCGGCGTTCGAGATCGAGTGGTGCGTCTCGGCGGGCACCGGAGACGACTTCGTTCCCGCGGGCCAGGGCCCGGCGTACGGCATGGCCCGGCTCACCGGGCTCGCCGGCTACCTGCGCGAGGTGCTCACCGCCCTGGCGGCCCAAGGGGTCGCCGTCGAGCAGGTGCACCCCGAATACGCCGCCGGGCAGTACGAGGTCTCCACCGCCGCGACGGACCCGGTCGGCGCGGCGGACCTGGTCGTGCTGGTGCGCGAGACCGTCCGCGCGGTCACCGCGCGGCACGGCATGCGCGCCACGTTCGCGCCGAAGGTGCTCGCCGGCGGGGTCGGCAACGGCGGTCACGTGCACCTGAGCCTCTGGCGCGACGGGGTGAACCTGATGTCCGGCGGCCCCGGCCCGTACGGGCTCACCCCCGACGGGGAGGGCTTCGCCGCCGGGATCCTGGAGCGGCTGCCCGCCCTGCTCGCCGTCGGTGCGCCGGCCGTCGCGAGCTACCTGCGGCTGGTGCCGTCGCACTGGGCCGGCGCGTTCGCCTGCTGGGGCAGGGAGAACCGGGAGGCGGCGCTGCGGCTGGTCACCGGTTCGGCGGGTGAGCGGAGCCGGGCGGCCAACCTCGAGGTCAAGTGCGTCGATCTGGCGGCCAACCCGTACCTGCTGGTCGCCGCGGTGCTGGCCGCCGGCAGGCACGGCGCCGGAGCCGGGCTGCGCCTGCCGGAGCCGGTCGAGACGGACCCGGCGGGCATGGACGAGGAGACCCGGCGGAAGCAGGGGATCACCGCCCTGCCGGGTTCGCTGGCCGAGGCCGTCGTCGCGTTCGAGGCGGACCCGGTCCTCGGCGAGGCGCTCGGGCCGGAGGTCGTGGACACCGTTGCGACGGTACGGCGGGGCGAGCTGGCGCTCTTCGAGGGCGCGAGCGCGGAGGAGGTCGTCGCGCGCAGCCGCTGGCGCTACTGACCGGGGAGAGGGCGCGGCGGACCCCACCGCGCCTTCTCCGGCGCAGGGCCTCCCCGCGTCGGCTCCGGAACACGTCGGCGAGGAGGTCAGGAGACCTTGGCGGAGGAGGCCTTCCAGGTGTTGCACGCGCCCGGACCTCCGGACGTGTAGCCCTGCTTGAACCAGTAGAGGCGGTTGGCGCGCTTGCCGTACCAGTTGAACCTGTCGTACTCGCGCGGCGTCTCGGCGCCGAGGAGGGGCTCCCAGTTCCCGGCCGAGCGTCCCAGGGCCTTCATCGACACCCCGACCAGGCAGTCGGTCTGCAGGTAGAAGCGGTACGTCTGCTCGTTCATCTCGGCCTCTACGCCGCTGCTCGGCAGCGCCCACCAGGCCTTGCTGATGCCCGTCTCCGCCTGGATGAGCCTGCCGTACGCCCGGGTCAGCTCGACGAGAATGGCCGTATCAGACTTCGCCTTGATCCAGTCGGAGCGGAGCTGCACCACTATGGAGCCGTAGCAGGGGACGGCGATGGACCCGGAGATCTCCATGCCGCTGAGGCAGGACTTCAGCTCGATGGTGGATTCGACGTCCGCCTCGGCCGGGGCGAAGTCCTCAACGGTCTTGCTCCAGGCCGAATTCAGGCAACCGATGATCTTTTTGATGTACTTCGTGGTGGAGGCTCTGCTGGTCCCCTTGGCCGCCTTGCAGGAGATCGACGGGAGACGACCCTGCTTGTAGAGCGGGTTGTGGGTCAGCTCGGGAGCCCCCTGGATGGGGTAGGCGGATGCGGCGGCCGTACCGGAGAGCAGCAGGGTGAAAGCTCCGGCCGTGGCAACAAATGTACGAATCATCATGGAACGCGATCGTAGAGGCGGCCCGATCTACGTGATACCTCTGTCACCGATCATTCCGGCCTGGACCGGGAGATATCCTCCCCCCACCGGGGCCGGCCGGGTCAGCGGAGCCGGGGCTCCTCGTGCGGGACGCCCTTGAGCTCGTGGAAGCCCGGGACGCCGGCCACCAGCAGCGTCCCGTCCCACAGGCGGCCGGCCTGCTCGCCCGAGGGGATCCGGGAGACGACGGGGCCGAAGAACACGGTGCGTCCGCCGCCGGGGTCGGTGACGGCGGTGACCGGAGTGCCGACGTGCCCGCCGATCAGGCCGACGCCCTCGGCGTGCGAGGCGCGCACCGCCTCGTCGTACTCGGCCGACATGCCTGCGTCGGCCAGTTCCACCGGCAGCCCGGCGGCGGCCAGCGCGTCCTCCAGGGAGCCGATCCACTCGTCCTCGCCGCGGTCGCCCCCGGCGGTCCACAGCGCGGTGTAGAACCTGCCGAGCGCCTCCTGTCCGTGGTGCTGCCGTACGGCGGCGCAGACGCGCACCGGCACCCACAGGTAGCCCTCGGGGTCTCCCTCCGGATCGTCGTCCCGGCCCTCGTTGAGCACCGACAGGCTCATCACGTGCCAGCGCACCTCGACCGGCCGGACCTTCTCCACCTCCAGCAGCCACCGGGAGATGACCCAGGTGTACGGGCAGGAGGGGTCGAACCAGAAGTCCGCGATCGTCTTGTCCTCCGCCACCGTGCTCCTCCACCTCGCCGATCCGGACCGCTGCGGCGATCACGTGGCCGACGATACCCGGCGGCGCGACGGTACGGTCCGTGCCTCCGTACGGCCCACGGCGGGCGTCAGCCGGGCCCCTCCGCGGCGAGGGCCCGTTCGAAGGCGGCGTACGCGTCGGGGTTGAACAGGACGAACCGGATGTCCGTCACCCGCGTCTCGGCGGCCCGCACGGTGCCGACCGCGATGCGGGCGGCGTCGTCCAGCGGCCAGCCGTAGATCCCGGCCGACACCGCGGGGAAGGCGACACCGGCCGCGCCCAGCTCGTCGGCGACCCGCAGCGACTCCCGGTAGCAGGAGGCCAGCAGCTCGGATCGGTCCTCCTCGGTGGAGTGGACGGGGCCGACGGTGTGGATGACCCAGCGGGCCGGGAGCTCGCCTGCCGTGGTGGCCACGGCCTGACCCGTCGGCAGTCCTCTGCCGTAGTGCGAGGCGCGCAGCCTCCGGCACTCCGCGAGGATCGCGGGGCCGCCGCGCCGGTGGATCGCCCCGTCGACCCCGCCGCCGCCCAGAAGGGAGGAGTTGGCGGCGTTGACGACGGCGTCGACGCGCTGCTCGGTGATGTCCCCCTGGACCAGGGTGATCCTCATGGGGACAAGTCTGCCACCCGCCATGCCGTACGGCATGGCGGGTGGCAGACGGGAGCACGCGCTGGAACAGCTCCGGCGACTCACCGGGGACCGGCCGCTGAAGGAACGCGTCCACGGACGACCTGACGGCTTACCGCCGGATGAGTCGCGCCCTCAGAACGTCTGGCGGTCGGGGAGCATGTCGTCGTCGGGGACCGACGGCTGCGCGCTCCGTGCGGCCGGAGGCGTGTCGGCCACTCCGGCCCAGCGCCGCAGGATCGCCGTCGCCGCCTCGCGGTCGCCCTCGGCCAGCGCGGCGATGTTCGCCCCGTGGTTGGCCCCCGGCGCGACGTACAGGTGCGAGTCGTTCCTGCTGGGGGTGAACCGCTCCGCTCCCCACGGGTCGTTCTCGCCGTAGACGAACATCATCCGGCTCGACCGCGAGCGCACCCAGTGGTCCACCCCCAGCATCGGCCGCGGGTCGTGCCGGGAGCGCAGCTCGGCGGGCAGGACCGAGTTGGGCTGGTAGAGACCGCGGTGGCGGGTCAGGCCGCGCAGGTGCCGGAACTTCGGCTCGGGCCAGCCGAGCTGGGTGGCGGCCTGGTAGTAGTACGGCGTGTAGTACTCGATGCCCTGGTCGGTGTAGAACGACCAGCCCGCGACGGAGTCGATCCAGGCGTAGAGCTCGTCGTCGGAGGCGGTGGCGGGCGGCACGTCCGCGCAGTCGGCCGTGGTGGAGTACTGCCAGAACGCCCACACCGTGTCGAGCACCGTCATCTCGAACGACCGGTCGGCGCTGCCCAGCGTCCGGGCGAAGGTGTAGCCGTTCTGCGCGGCGTACGCCTCCAACCGGGGAACCAGCCGGTCCCGGCGCTTGAGCGCCTCCTTCTGCAGGTCGTCCAGCGCGGTGCGGCAGGCGGCGTCCCCGACACCCGCGAAGAACGCGTCGTAGGCGTGGTCGGAGGGGTTGACCCGGTCGTTGGGGGCGACGTAGGCCACCACGCCGTCCACGTCGCCGGGATAGAAGCGGCGGTGGTAGACCGAGGTCATGCCGCCCTTGCTCGCGCCCGTCTGGATCCACTTGCCGGAGTAGACGGTCTTGAGCGCCCGGACGATGCGGTGCTCGTCGCTGGCCTCCTGCCAGATGTCGAGTTTGCGCCAGTCCGCCGGGTCCGGCCGGGAGGAGCGGAAGAACCGGTGCTCGACCGAGACCTGGTTGCCGTCGAGCAGCCGGGTCGGCTCGGTCCGGGAGGCGGAGGGGTTCACCGGCAGGCCGTATCCGCCGGTGAAGAGCACGACCGGTGCGTTCTCCGACCGGTGCAGCAGGGTGAGCCGCTGCTGATAGGTGCCCTTGCCGGGGTCGCGGTGGTCCACCGGCTGGGTGAAGGTGAGGACGAAGAACCGGTAGCCGGCCGGCTGGGTCTCGGAGACCACGCTCAGGCCGGGTATGGCTTTGAGCCTGGCCAGCAGGGTGTCCTCAGCCGTCGCGGCGGGCGGGGCGGGGGACTCCGCCGCCGCCGTGGCGGGCAGGGCCGCGGAACCGGCCGTGAGCAGCGCGAGGACGAGGGCGGGGATGACCCGGGTTCGCACGATCATTCCTCCTGGGATGGGGTGGCGCCGTCGGAGGTACGCGGGTCCCGGCCAGGGGACGCCGGTGGGCGGGCCCTGGTCGGGGGAGGGGCTCGCACTCCGGTGACGGCTGGGAGATGGGCGCCTCGTTGCCACCCTAGTGACCTTCGCCGCGCTTCAGAAGATCTCTGCGGCGGCCGGATCCACCCCCCGTCGACGCCCTGCGGCATCGGGACGTGCGATGGCCGTCCTCACGAAGAGACGCAGTGTGGAGGCGCAATGTGGAGGTGCAGTGTGGAGGCGCAGGCCGGGTGCCTAGTGCGCGGCGTCACCGGGCACGGGCCGCAGCGACGGGCCCGCCGTCCTGGTCCGTATCCCGCGCTGCCTCTCGCGGTTGTGGAGCGTCGCGAGCCGTTCGCTCAGGGACGCGCCGACCTGGGGGTCGATCTGGTCCGTGAGCTCGAGCGCCCTCGACAGCGCTGTGGACATCGTGGCCTCGTCACCGATCACCTGCGACGCCTCGCCCAGTGTGATGAGGACGTCGGCCTCGCGCATCGGAATCCTCATCTGGCGGAACAGCGAGGCGGCCTGGTGCATGGGGCTGATGCTGTCGGCCGGCCGGCCCGTCGCGATGGCCAGCTCGCCCAGGGCGGCGAGCGTGTTCGCCTCGGCCAGCCGGTGGCGGGAGGTCTGGGCGCGGAGCAGGGCCCGTCTCAGCAGGGTGGCGGCCTCCTCCAGCTTGCCCTGGCGCAACCGCGCGGTGCCGAGTCCGTGCAGGGCGATCGCCTCGCCGATGAGGTCGCCTATCTCCAGCACGACCGTCAGCGCCTCCTCGAACGCGCCCGCCGCGAGGGCGAACTCGTTCGCCTGGAGGTGGGCCTCGCCCATCCGGTGCAGAACCTGGGCGGTCATCCGCCTGTTGCCGCTGCTCTTGCTGCGCACCAGGGCCTCGGCGAGCAGCATCTTGGCGCCGTCGACGTCGTTGCAGTCCACCCGGATCTGGGCGAGGTTGTGCAGCGCGTGCGCGGCGGAGACCTGGTCGCCGATGGTGCAGAAGATCTCCAGAGCCTTCTCCAGGCGGCTCGCGGCCTCCTGGAGCCGGCCGCGCATGCGCTCAAGGAACGCGATGCTCCGGATGGACAGGGCGACCTTCAACTCGTCCCCGACCTCCTCGAAGAGGGTGAGGGCCGCCTGGAAGTCGCGTTGCGCGTCGTCGAAGCGCTGCTCGGTCAGAGACAGCGCGCCCAGCGCGTACAGCATCTCGGCATGGCCGCGCCGGTCTCCGGCGTTCCGGGCGGCTTCCAGGGCGATCTCGTGGGTCTCCCGCCAGTCGTCCAGGTAGACCCGCGACTCGAAGAAGTCCTCGGCATGCAGGGCGAGCTGCCAGCACAGTTCCACGAACCCCGCCTGCGCGGCCTGGCGGATGCCCGACAGCAGGACGTGGCGCTCGGACTCGAACCAGGTGATCGGCTCGGAGACCAGCCGTTCGACGAGTTCCTCGGGCAGCGGCGAGGGGATCGGGACCGGCTGGTGGCCCGTGACGGACGGGCCGTACTCGCGGCTGCGGGCCACCTGGGTCAGGCGGAGCAGGGAGCTGAGCACGCGGGAGAGCGCGCTGGTGCGTTCGGCGGGGGACTCCTCGGCGGCGAGGCGCTCGCGCGCGAAGACGCGGATGAGATCGTGGAAGCGGTATTGGGTGTTGATGTGCCGGCCGGTGCTGATGACATCGACGAGCTGGGCGTCGGCCAGGTCGTCGAGGAGGTCTTGCGCGTCGGCGAGCGGCTGGTCGAGCAGGGCGGCGCTGGTCCATGCGGAGAAGACGTGCGAGTCGAGGACGGCCAGCCGCCGGAAGAGGCGGCGCGTCTCCTCGCTGAGGCCCTCATAGGTCAGTGAGAGGCTGGCCCTGATGCCCATGTCGCCGTGCATGAGCTCGTCGAGCCTGCGGGCTCCGTCCCTGAGCCGCTCCGTCAGCTGCTCGACGCTCCAGTGGGGGCGGGCCGCCAGGCGCGCACCGGCGATGCGCAGCGCCAGAGGGAGATGGCCGCACAGTTCGGCGAGTGCGACGGACGACTCGGGCTCCGACTGCATCCGCTCGGCCCCCGCGATGTGGGAGAGCAGGTCCAGTGACTGGACCGAGTCGAACAGGTCCACGTCCACCTGGGTCACCCCGGCCAGCCCTCCGAGCCTGCTGCGGCTGGTGACGATGACGGCGGATGCGGGATCGCCGGGCAGCAGGGGCAGTACCTGGCTCTCGGTCGTCGCGTCGTCCAGCATGATGAGCATCCGGCGGCCGGCCAGAAGCATCCGGTACGTCTCCGCCCGCTCGTCCAGGCTGTCGGGAAGCGTGGTTCCCGGCAGGCCGAGCGCCCGCAGGAACCGCTCCAGAACCTGCATGGGGCTTACCGGGCGGGAGGTGCCCCCGTGCAGGTCGGCGTAGAGCTGGCCGTCGGGGAAGTGCTCCGCGACGCTGTGCGCCGCGCGGACGGCGATGGTGGTCTTGCCGATTCCGGCTTGTCCGGCGATCGTGACGATCGGTACCGCGAAGCGGGCCGCGCCGCTGGAGGCGACCGTCAGGCGCTGCCTGATCATGTCGATCTGCTTCTGCCGGCCGACGAAGTCGGCGATGTCGGCGGGCAGCATGCTGGGGACGGCGGGCAGGGCCAGGCGCGGCTCGACGCTGATCCGGGTCGGCGGATCAGGCGGATCGAGACTCTCGTCCGAGGTGAGGATCGCCGACTCCAGCTGCTGCAGCCGTTCGTTGGGCTCGATCCCGAGTTCGTCGATCATCGTGCGCCGGGCGTTCCGGTAGACCTGCAGGGCTTCCGCCTGGCGTCCTGAGCGGTAGAGCGCGGTCATGAGATGGCCGACGAGCTGTTCACGCAGCGGATGCTCCTCCACCAGCCTGGTGAGCTCGCTCACCAGCTCGTGGTGCCGGCCGAGATTCAGCTCGAGCTGGATGCAGTCCTCGTTGGCGGTGATCTGCTGCTCGGCGAACCGGCTCGCCGCCGACTGCACCAGCCTGCTCTCGATGCCCTCCAGCGCCGGACCGCGCCACAACGCGAGCGCGTCACGGTAGTGCGTGACGGCCTCCTCGAAGCTGTGGCCGTCGCGGGCCTTGCGGGCCTTCAACACGAGGTTCTCGAAGCGGCGGGCGTCTATCTGGTCGTCGTCGACCTGCAGGGCGTAGCCCTGCGGCCTGGTCGCGATCACCTCGAGGGCGTTGTTCGCACTGAACAGGCGCCTGAGAGCGTGGACGCAGATCTGTACCTGCGCCCGTGAGGTCGCGGGCGGGTTGTCGCCGTAGATCGCCTCCATGAGGCGCTCTGTGGTGACCGGCCGGTCGGCGTTCAGGAGCAGGACGGCCAGGACGACCTGCTGCCGAGAACCCCCGAGATCGAGGTGACGCCCCTCGGATGCGACCTCAAGGGCTCCCAGGACACGAAACTCCATGTGCGTCTCCTTGAGGTCACCACGACCTTTGCGGCTCAGGTGCCCAGCCCCGTGGCAGTGAGAGGTACAAGACGCGAATCCGGGTGAGGTACCGCTTCGCTGATCCCCGGCGGCCGGTGCTGCTGATCCCTGGCGGACAGTGGTGTCACTGTCCGATGATGGTGGATGCCGCGACGGCCCACTCCGAGATCTGCACACTCGACATTATAATAGTCGCCTTCATAAGCATGTCGGTTTTGTCTGTGAATCGTACAGTGCCAGTTGACTCATGGCTAGACAAACCTCGCATACGCGAGGAAGGCCATCACGCGATTCCCAGATGTCTCCTCGCGGAAACCGGGTGATCGCGTGATGGCCTTCCTTGCGTCACCTCGATCAGGGAGGGGTCGCGGAGTGCCGTCGGTGCGGGCGCTGTCAGGCGGCGGGCGCCTCAGCCCCAGGGCTGGGGGCCGTTGGTGGTCGTGGGCTGCGGGGTGGGGCTGGAGGCGGGGACCGAGTCGGAGGCGGTGGCACCCGCGGTGGCGGCGGCCACACCCGCGATACCGCTGAAGGCGACGATCGCGACGATCGAGACGACGAGTCGCGTGACGTTCCTGATCGGGCTGGTGCTCACTGCCTACCTCCAGTGTTGGTCTCGGCGGCACATCGGCGCGCCGGCCGTTGGGGTGATCGGCAATTACGCTGGCGGTGGCCGCCATCCGACTCATATCGGTTCCCTTCTGGGCGGGCATCGGAGCAGGTGGGAGTGGTGGGAGGGGAGGTGCGTGGACGCTGATCGGGCACTTTCCGAGAACGTCCGGCAACGCCGGCCGGACGGCGCTATCGCCGGGCGCCGTCCGGCGATAGCGGGCCGAAGCCGCCCCGATAGCACCGTGGACGAATCTGAGCGGGAGCCCGGGTGGCCCGGCGTATGGCAATGTCACCCGGGCGTCCAAGACCGTGGAGCCGGCGAGACCCGAGGATCGCAATCGACTCCCTAAATCAGGTGACGGTGAGATGGGTATCGCTGTACAGACACTGGACGGTGTGTACGGCCGTCCGGCCGCCAGCGTGCGGGCGCGCATCGAGCACGCCGGCAGCGGCCAGTGGCTCGTCGAGACCAAGGCCGAAACCGATCATGAAGGTCGCGTACGGGAGTGGCGCGGCCGCAAGTTCGACCGCGGGTTGTATCGGATCGTTTTCGAGAGTGATCGTTACTTTGCTGCCCTCGGTCTCGTCGCCGCCTATCCCGAGATAGTCGTTATGTTTCGTATACAAGATGATTCCGACGCGTGCCAGATCCAAGTCCTGCTTTCGACATATTCGTATTCGGCCTATTTCGGTTCGCTCGGTTGAGCGTCTTCGCGTGAGCAGTAAGGAACTGATCATGGAGACCAGCCGCTACGCCACCTTCCCCCCGGTCGCGCTCGACGATCGCGCGTGGCCGAGCGCCACGATCGCCACCGCGCCGCGCTGGCTCTCGACCGACCTGCGCGACGGTAACCAGGCGCTGGCCACGCCGATGAGCCCGGAACGCAAACTGGTGATGTACGACCTGCTGGTGAGCATGGGCTACAAGGAGATCGAGGTCGGCTTCCCCGCGGCCAGCCGGGATGATTACGGCTTCGTCCGGATGCTCGTCGAGCAGGACCGAATTCCCGACGACGTCCGGATCTCGGTGCTCGTGCAGGCCCGGGACGAGCTGATCGAGCGCACGGTGGAGAGCCTGCGCGGGGCTCCGCGCGCCACCGTCCATCTGTACAACGCAACCTCCCCGCTTTTCCGGCGGACGGTGTTCGGGATGAACCGAGACGAGTGCAGAAACCTCGCCGTCCACGGCACGCAGATGATCGTCAAGCACGCCGAGCGCGTGCTGGACGGCTGTGACTTCGGCTTCCAGTATTCTCCCGAGCACTTCAGCGACACCGAGCTGGATTTCTCGCTGGAGGTCTGCGAGGCGGTCATGGACGTCTGGCAGCCGGGGCGGGACCGTCCGATCATCTTGAACTTCCCCACGACGGTCGAGCGGTCGACGCCCAACGTCTTCGCCGACCAGATCGAGTGGCTGAACCGCAACCTCTCCCGTCGCGAGCACGTGTGCCTGTCGGTGCATCCGCACAACGACCGCGGCACGGGGGTCGCGACGGCGGAGCTGGCCCTCCTGGCGGGGGCGGAGCGGATCGAGGGGTGCCTGTTCGGCAACGGAGAGCGGGCGGGCAACGTGTGCCTGGTCACCTTGGGACTGAACCTGTTCACCCAGGGGATCGATCCGCGCGTCGACTTCTCCGACATCGACCGCGTCCGCCGTACGGTGGAGCACTGCAACGGCATCCCGGTCCACCCGCGCCATCCCTACGGCGGCGATCTCGTCTACACCTCCTTCTCGGGCTCGCACCAGGACGCGATCAAGAAGGGGTTTGAGGACCTGGATCGGCGGGCCGCACGGACCGGCGCCGCCCCGCCGCCCTGGCAGGTGCCGTACCTGCCGCTGGATCCGCAGGACGTGGGACGCACCTACGAGGCCATTGTGCGGGTCAACAGCCAGTCGGGCAAGGGAGGGCCCGCGTACCTGCTGAGCACGTTGTACGGGCTCAACCTGCCCAGAGCGCTGCAGGTCGAGTTCGCTCACGTTGTTCAGGCGCTGGCGGAGGCCGAGGGCGGGGAGATCACGCCGGATCAGATCATGGAGGCCTTCCGGCGGGAGTACATCCTGGCCCCGGGGCCGCAGCTCGTCGAGGTTCCCGGGACGGTCACCGTCCTGCACGTCGACGGCGGCGGCTTCGGCGCGGATCCGGACGGGGCGGAGGAGGTCAGGGCCGCGCGCTCGGCGCTGGCCCGGCAGGGCCTGCCGGTACGCGCGGTCCACCACCTGGGACCGGCCGGCCGGGACCGCGAGGGGGTGGCGGTCTACGCCCAGTGCACGGTGGACGGCGAGACGTTCTGGGGAGCCGCCGTCGAACCCGACGTGGTGAGCGCCGCGCTGTCGGCGGCGGATTCCGCCGTCACCCGGGCGCGGCTCAGGCGCCGCCCGGCCGCCGTCCGTCTTCCCGCGTTCCCCGAGCAGGAACGGCACCGCAAGGGCCGCGCCACCGGCCGCCACCGGCAGGTGATAGCGGGACGATAAGGAACCGATGTCCCCGGCGCCTAGCGTTGTCTGCAAAGCACGACAGGCGCGTGCTTCCCGGAATCCCGGGAGACGCCCGCCTGACGAGGAGCCCGTGCGTGCCGGTCGCGGCGCGCGCGGCCGACCGGCAGGGGGACGTCCCGGCCGGCGCCGGCGGTATGCGACAGGAGAGGGTCATGGGTCTGATCGAACGGGAAGAGGAACTGGCCTCCCTCGAGGACCTCCTTTCCGGCGCGGTCATGGGCCGGGGCAGGATCGCCCTGGTCGGCGGGGCCGTCGCCACGGGGAAGAGCACGTTGCTGCGTGCGCTCACCGAGCAGGCCATCGAGCTGGGCGCCCTGTCCGTCACGGCGACGGGCTCGCGCGCCGAGCGCGAGCTGCCGCTCGGCGTGCTGCGCCAGCTGATCCAGGACGCGCCGCTGGTCGCCGCCGAGCGCGACCGGGCGCTGGCGCTGCTGGACGAGGGCGCGCGCGCGGCGGCCAGCTCCGACGGAGGCGCCGGTCCCCAGGTCGACGCCCAGGTCGTCCACACGCTCTGCACCGTCCTGCTCGACCTGGCCGAGCGCTACCCCCTGACGATCGTCGTCGACGACGTGCACCACGCCGACCGCGCCTCCCTGCTCTGCCTGGTCTACCTGGCACGGCGGGTGAGGAACGCGCGGATCCTGGCCGTGTTCAGCCACGCCGACGGGGAGGGGTACACCGACGCGTACTTCCAGACCGATCTTCTGCGCCAGCCGCACTGCCGCCGCATCCGGCTCACCCCGCTCTCCCGGGCCGGGGTGGCGGCGCTGGTCGCCGCGCGGGCGGGAGTCCGGCCGACCGAGCGGCTGGCCGACGAATGGTACGCGCTCAGCGGCGGCAACCCGCTGCTGGCCGGCGCGATGGGCGACGACCACGAGGATTTCGTCCGCGCCTCGGGCGAGCACCCCACCGGCGCCGTCGTCGGAGACCAGTTCGGCCAGGCCGTACTGGCGTGCCTGCAGCGCGGCCGGCCGCAGACCGTCCAGGTGGCGCACGGCCTGGCGGTCCTGGGCGAGACCGAGGGATTGGACCGGCTGCTGGACATCCCCGCTCCCGACATCAGCAGGGAACTGCTCTCCCTCGGCGCCGCGGGGCTTATCGACGCGGGGAACTTCCGTCACGAGGCCGTCCGTGAGGCCGTGCTCGCCGGGGTGGACGTCCAGGAACGGATGGACCTGCACCACCGCGCGGCGGAACTGACCTACGCCATGGGCCTGCCGCCGTCCGCGGTCGCCGGCCACCTCCTGCGGGCGAGCCGGGTCGACGCCCCCTGGGTCGTGCCGGTGATGGAGGAGGCGGCCAGGAGCGCTCTGCGTGACGGCCAGGTGGAGTCGGCGGTCGCCTACCTGAGGCTCGCGTGGCGCGAGTGCGCGGACGAGGCCCGCCGATCGAAGATCATGACGATGCTGGTGCGGGCCGAGTGGCGGATCAATCCGGCTGCGCCGGCAGGCCGCCTCGCCGAACTGGCCGAGGCGATGCACCGGGGCAGCCTGCGGGGCGGCGACGCCGTCGTGCTCGCGCGGGCCCTGCTGTGGCACGGCCGGTTCGACGACGCTCGTGACGTGTTCGAGCAGCTGAGCAGGTCGGACGCCGCCGACCAGGAGACGACCGCCGAACTCGTCGTCGCCCAGCTGTGGCTGCGGGCCACCTACCCGCCCTTCCTGACCCATCTGCGGCGCGCGGCGGGGGAGCGGGGGCTGGCGAGCATGGTGTCCGTGATGGTCAGTCAGCGCCTGGAGTCGACGCTCGCGCTGGCCGAGGTCCTCAGCAAGGGACCGCGCGAGGCGAGCATGAACGCCGTCGAGCGGATTCTGGAGGACTCCCGCCTCGACGAGATGACGCTGGACACCGTGGAGAACTCGCTGCTGGCGCTCACCTACGCCGGCCGCTGCGAGAAGGCGGCCCCCTGGTGCGACCTGTTCAGCGTCGAGGCGTCCTCGCGCCAGGCCCCGAGCCGGCAGGCCAGGCTGGCGGCCATCCGCGCCGAGATCGCGATCCGCCAGGGGGACATGCCCGCCGCCGAGCACCACGCGCGCATCGCGCTCGACATCATCCAGGCGAGCGGCTGGGGCGTGGCCGTCGGAGGGCCGCTGAGCAGCCTGATCCTCGCGCTGACGGCGATGGGCAGATACGACGCCGTGCGTGAGTACCTCGACTGGCCGGTGCCGGAGGCCATGTTCCAGACCCGGTACGGCCTGCACTACCTGCACGCGCGGGGCCGTCACAGCATGGCGACCGGATACTTCGCCCTGGCGCTGCGCGACTTCCAGCGCTGCGGCGAGCTGATGGCCGCCTGGAACCTCGACGCGCCGGGTCTGATCCACTGGCGGGCCGAGGCGGGCGAGGCGTGCCTGCGGCTGGGGCAGCCGCAGGAGGCCCGCCAGCTGATCCAGGCGCAGCTGGACGCCTGCGGCTCCGGAGCCCGCCGCAGCAAGGGGATCGCCCTGCGGTTGCTGGCCGCCACGTCCGAACCGGCGCGCCGCCCCGCGCTTCTGCGGCAGGCGACCGAGTACCTGCAGCTGGCGGGGGACAAGTACGAGCTGGCCCGGGCGCTGTTCGATCTCGTCGAGGCCTACGACGCCCTCGGCGAGCACCGCCGTGCCCGGACGATCGCGGGGCGGGCGCAGGCCGTGGCCAGGGAGTGCCGGGCCGAGCCGATGATCGGCCTTCTGGCCGGGGGGAACGGTGCCGTGCCCTCCCCGTCGCCCAGCGAGCTGATCGGCGGGCTGACCGATGCGGAGCGCCGGGTCGCGACCCTGGCCGCGGCGGGCTACAGCAATCGAGAGATCGCGGCGAAGCTCTACGTCACGATCAGCACCGTCGAGCAGCATCTGACCCGCACCTACCGGAAGCTGAACATCAGCCAGCGGGCCGACCTGCCGCTCCTGCTCGAGTTCGGTGACCAGGCCTCGATCTGATCAGGCGGAGGACCGCCGGGCATCACGGACGTTCCCGGAGCCGTGTCGCGCCTCCGCAGGGTGATTTCTTCTTGTGTGCTGTACCACGTCGGTTCTGCGGGGAATTCCTGCTGCTCGCGCTGATCGCGCAATTTGCAAAATGTCGGATCCGCCCTTCGGACGCATCCTGATGGAGGCGGGCGGCCGAGCATTTTGCCGTGAAGCCGGCCGGTAGAGCATAAGGAGAAGTGATGGGCAACAGTGTGATTCCGCGCCCGGGGACGGGGGTCGTCCCGGCTCCGGCCGCCGGTCGCCACTCACCGAGGCGCGGACTGGTCATCGTGCTGAGCAGCCTGGCGGGCTTCCTGCTCACGGTGGTCTGGTCCGCCGAGTTCGTCGACAAGACGATCGGCGGCGGCATCGCCGGCACCCTGCTCGGAGACGCGGCCGAGCAGCCGGCCGCGGGCGTCGCGGCGGGCGTCGTGTTCGCCTTCGTCAGCGGGCTGGCCGGCACGTTCACCGCCTGCAACATCGCCGTGTTCAGCGCAGTGACCCCCCTGATGGGCACCGGCGGCGGGGGCCGCCTCGCTCCGTTCAGGCCGCTTGCGTGGCTGTCGGCGGGCATGGTCACGGTGTCGGCGGTCTACGGCGCGATCGTGGGCGTCGCCGGCACCTCCATGCCGCAGTTCTCCACGGCGCAGAACGTCGCCGGGACCCTCTCCGCCCGCAGCATCCAGTCCATGGTGGTCTTCGGCGTGATCGGGCTGACGATGTTCTACCTGGGCCTGGCCGTCCTGGGAGTGGTGCCCGATCCGTTCGCCCGGATCGCCGGGCGCTTCCCCAACGCGCGGATGGTCTTCATGGGCGCGCTGGTCGGGGGTTTCCTGATCGGACGGCCTTTCCCGCTGTTCCGGCAGATGTTCCACGACGCGGCCGAGAGCGGCAACCCCCTGTACGGCGCCGCGGTCTTCGTCCTGCAGTCGGCCGGGAACATCGCGATCATGGCGGTGCTGTTCCTGGCCCTGGCCTACGTCGGCGGAGATCGCCTGCAGCGGTGGTTGCACGCCAAGCCCGGCCGGGCGGTGGTGCTGACGGCGTCGGCGCTGATCGTCGCGGGCGTGTTCACCTTCCTGTACTGGGACGTGCGTCTGCTGGCCCGTCGGGAGATCATCCCCTGGTACCCGATCGCGCCGTGGTCCTGAAACGGCCGTCCGCCCCTCCCGCGTTCCGGAGGGCGGCCGGCCGCCCGACCGCAAGGCCCGTCGGTTGATGAGGAGAGCACAATGTCATCGGTTTCCGGCTCGTTCCGCAAACTGGTCCTGGCACCGTCCCTGGCCGATGTGACTTTCGGCGCGCGCGGCTTCCCGGTCACCCCCTCGCCCGCCACCCGGCGGCTGGAGGCGATTCCACAGGCGGTGGTCTGCGGCTTCGAGTGGGGGATCGAGGCGCGCGGCCAGTGGGAGGTCGAGCGCAGGCTGAGCATGGTCGACGTCGAGCTGCGCGGTTTCGCCTACGAGGGCGCGACGATGGCCTTCACCGTCATGGACGCCATGGGCGGCGGTCGCGGCCGCCGGACCCGTGACCTGATGCTGGGTCCCGGCCGGCCGCACATCTTCCTCACCTACATCGGCATCGGTTTCGCCATGGCGCGCCTGCCCAGGGTTCTGTGGAAGAAGGTGGTCCCCGACCTGGAGGGATCGCCGTACCACCCGACGATGAGCTGGCTGGCGGTCGACGGTTACGGCTTCGACCGCGCCTACTTCGACACCAGGAGCTGGGTCGACGAGCAGAAGGCGCCCAGGCCCTACCCGTGGGAGGGGGCGCCGGACTACTTCCCGCGGGCGGTGGACCAGGGTGTCGGCCGCGCCCTGTGGTTCATCCACGGCGCGCGGGTGCCGGAGGTGGCAGCGGCCGTGCGCCGCTTCGCCGCCCACCGGCAGGCGGACCTGTGGAGCGGTGTCGGCCTGGCGGCCACGTTCGCCGGCGGCTGCGGGGCCGGCGAGCTGGCCCTGCTGCGCGGGGAGGCCGGGGAGCACCGTGCCGAGCTGGGGCAGGGGGCGGTGTTCGCGGCCAAGGCGCGGGACTACGCGGGGTTCGTGCCGCCGCACACCGAGGCCGCCACGGCCGCGCTCACAGGGCTGTCGGTCGCCGGTGCCGTCGCCCTCGCCGACGACACCGCGGTGGACCCGCGTGCTCCGGGCCGGGTCCCGCCGTACGAGACGTGGCGGCGGCGGGTGCGTGCGGGCCTGCCCTCGTCCGCGGACCGGATCTCTATATAAGCGTTCCCACTGTTCGCCGCGTTTATCGGCGCGGCGGCGGCAGAGCATTCCCTGAAATAGGTTACCGGAATTCGGGTTGGCATTTCTGGAGTGGACCCGACGCCGTTTCATATGGATATCTTTGTCACATATCTCCCTGTGTATCCGGGAGTGGCCGGGAGGGGTTGAGAGGTAAATGCCTGGTTCCCTGCGCGCGTTGAGACGGCGCATTCTCACGCCTGATGTCATGGAAACTAAACTTGAAAAGCGCGGATTCCATGTGAAGAACGACGAGGCTCGCGAACTACTGGAGAGGATCGGCGAGACGTTTCTCCGCGGGTACGCCCTGGCGGCGGAGGCGAGGACTCCGGCGGAGGCGGAGGAGCAGCTGGAGGAGATTCCCCCGAGGTTCCGGGGTTTCGCCTACGAAGGGGCCGGCATGGCCTTCACGATCCTCGACGCGCTGCCGTTCGGGAGCGGGCGCGGGGTTGACGGCTTCCTCCGCGGACGCGGGAACGCCCACATATACATGATCTACGTCGGGATCGGCTGGGGGATGGCCCGGCTGCCCAGGTTCCTGTGGCCGAAGAGCGCGACCCTCGACCCGTTGCTGTTGTGGCTCGTGCACGACGGATACGGCTTCCACCAGGCCTATTTCCACACCGAGCGGTATGTGACCCAGCAGTTCCAGGACTCCGGCTTCCCGTGGCCGGCGGGCCGGAACCGGGGGTACGCCGGCCGGGCGATCGACCAGGGCATCGGCCGGGCCCTGTGGTTCGTCGGCGGGACCGACGTCGAGAAGGTCGTGTCGATGGTCGAGAAGTTCCCCCGGGCGCGCCGGGCGGACCTGTTCAGCGGGGTCGGCCTGGCCGCGACGTACGCGGGCGGCGGCGCCGAGGACGAGCTGCGGGAGCTGAGGGAGCGCGCCGGGCACTACCGTCCCCAGCTCGCCCAGGGGAGCGTGTTCGCGGCCGAAGCCCGGGTCCGGGCCGGCCTGGTGGTGCCGCACAACGAGATCGCGACCCAGGTCTTCTGCGGCTCGACCCCCGAGCAGGCGGCACGGCTCAGCCTCGACACCCGGCCCGCCGGGGCCGTGCCCGGCGTCCTGCCGGCCTATGAGATGTGGCGGCAGCGCGTCGCCGATCAGCTTATATCCCTTGGAGGTGTTAGTCCGTGACCACGACAGCCGCCTGGCTGCGCCGGCAGACGGCGGGAATCGTCGCCCTGGCGCTGATGGTGACCGCGTTCGTAGTGGGCCGCCCGTATTTCGCGTCCGCGGCCGAGAAGGAGGACCTGGCCGGCGCGTACGCCTTCACTCCGCACAGCATCGCGCTGCCCGGGGGCTCCCCGATGCAGACGATCCGCAAGGTCAACAAGGACTACAAGAAGATCGACGCGTGGATCTCCTCGGTCGGCGCCGCGATCGCGATGGACGACCTGGACGGGGACGGCCTGTCCAACGACCTGTGCACCGTCGACACCCGGACCGACCAGACCGTGGTCACACCCGCTCCGGGCGACCGCGCCGACCGGTACCAGCCGTTCGCGCTGAACCCCGGCAGCCTGCCCATGGGCAAGGCGATGGCGCCCATGGGCTGCGTGCCGGGTGACTTCAACGAGGACGGGCGAGCCGACCTGATGGTCTACCTGTGGGGCCGCTCGCCGATCCTCTACCTGCGCAAGGCCGACGCGACCGGACTCTCCGGCGACGCCTTCCAGCCCACCGAGCTGGTGCCCGGCTCCGCGGGCGCCTACTCCGGACCGATCTGGAACACGAACGTGGCCACCGTCGCCGACTTCGACGGCGACGGGCACTCCGACATCTTCATCGGCAACTACTTCCCCGACGGCTCGCGCGTGCTGGACGACACGGTCAGCGGCGGTGTGGAGATGAACGACTCCATGTCCAGGGGGTTCAACGGCGGACGCAACTACTTCTTCCGCTGGACCGGGGGCAGCGGGGGCGCGCAGCCCTCGGCGACCTTCCAGAGGATCGACGGCGTCCTGACCGACGAGGTCTCCAAGGGCTGGGAGCTCGGGGCCACCTCCGTCGACGTGGACGGCGACCAGTTGCCCGAGCTGTTCCTGAACAACGACTTCGGGCCGGACCGCCTGCTGCACAACCGCTCCACCCCGGGTCAGCTGAAGTTCGCCGAGGTGGAGGGCACCCGCACCCCGTGGATCCCCAAGTCCAAGACGATCATGCACGACTCGTTCAAGGGCATGGGCTCCGACGCCGGCGACTTCAACAAGGACGGCATCTACGACTTCTTCGTCAGCAACATCACCACGCCCTACGGCATCCAGGAGAGCAACTTCCACTTCCTCTCCACCGCCAAGGACAAGGCCGACCTGCGCTCGCAGCTGAGCCGGGGCAAGGCGCCGTGGGAGGACTACAGCGCCCAGCTGGGGACCGCCTGGTCGGGCTGGGGCTGGGACGTCAAGATCGACGACTTCAACAACAGCGGTGAGCTCGCCATCGCCCAGGCCACCGGCTTCGTCAAGGGCAGCGTCAACCGGTGGGCGCAGCTGCAGGAGCTCGCGTCCGCCAACGACGGCGTCGTGCACAGCCCGCTGTCGTGGCCGGTCGTCGGCGCCGGCGCCGACATCGCCGGAGGCCAGACCCTCGCCTTCTTCGCCAAGGGCGAGGACGGGCGCTACGCCAACATCTCCGACCAGCTCGGCCTGGCCGTACCGGTGCCCACCCGGGGCATCGCGACCGGCGACGCCAACGGCGACGGACTGCTCGACTTCGCGGTCGCCCGGCAGTTCGACGCACCGATCTTCTACCAGAACACCAGCCCGTCCCCGGGTGCCTTCCTGGGCCTGCGGCTGACCCACGAGCCCGCGGCCGGAACCGGGACACCGGCGGACGGGGAGCTTCCCGGCGCCGGAACACCGGTGATCGGGGCGCAGGCGACGGTCACCACCGCCGACGGGCGCACGTTCACCGGGCGCGTCGACGGCGGCAGCGGCCACTCCGGCAAGCGTTCCAAGGAGATCCACATCGGTCTGGGCCAGAACGTGACCGGGCCGCTGCGGGTCCACCTGACCTGGCGGGACCGGACCGGACAGGCGCACCAACAGGATCTTCAGCTCACTCCGGGCTGGCACCGGCTGCAGCTCGGCTCACAAGCGAAGGAGAAGTGACGACATGGCAGAAAGAACGATCAGCCCTCCGCGTCACGACCAGAAGGTCATCACGGCTCTGCGCCGGTTCGCCATCTCGATCACGATCTTCAACATCCTCGGCTACACGCTCCTGGGCTTCGAGCAGGGATGGGCCTGGCCGCTGGTCGCCCTGGCCACCGCCTACACCACGGAGATCCTCCTGGAGGCCGTCGGCTCCCGGGCCGAGGGCCGGACGGCCCGCTTCCGCGGCAACGGCTTGCGCGGGCTCGTGGAGTTCCTCTACCCCGCGCACATCACCGGCATCGCGATGAACATGCTCATCTACGTCAACGACCAGATCCTGGTGATGATGTTCGGAGTCATCGTGGCGGTCGGCACCAAGTGGGTGCTGCGGGCGCCGGTGCGCGGCCGGCTGCGGCACTTCATGAACCCGTCCAACTTCGGCATCGCGATCATCCTGCTGCTGTTCCCGTGGGCCAGCATCGCGCCGCCGTACCACTTCAGCGAGAACGTCACCAACCCGATCGACTGGATCATCCCCGGGGTGATCATCGTCTTCGGCACCCTCCTCAACGCCAAGCTCACCAACCGCATGTGGCTGATCGGCGCCTGGGTGGGCGGGTTCGCGCTGCAGGCGGTCGTCCGGGGCCTGATCATCGACGACATCTCGATCCTCGGCGGCCTGTCGATGATGACCGGGATCGCGTTCATCCTCTTCACCAACTACATGATCACCGACCCGGGGACGACCCCGTCCAAGCCGCTGTCGCAGGTCGCCTTCGGAGGGGGAGTGGCCCTGGTCTACGGCCTGCTCCTCGGGATGAACATCCCGTACGGGATCTTCTTCGCGACCGCCATCGTCTGCCTGGTCCGAGGCGGCTTCCTCTGGTCGCTGCACATCGTCGGCAAAGCGCGCGAGCAGGACGCGGCCCGGGTCAGCGCCGCGGCGTCCGAGGTGCTCGCGCCTGTGGAGAAAGCGGTCGCAAAGGTATGACCAGGATCGCAATCGTCGGCATGGCATGCCGCTATCCGGATGCCGCATCACCCCGGGAACTGTGGGAGAACGCGGTCGCCGGTCGCCGGGCCTTCCGCCGTCTGCCCGACGTGCGGATGCGGCTGGAGGACTACTGGGACCCCGACCCGGCGGCCCCGGACCGCTTCTACGCGCGGACCGCCGCGGTCATCGAGGGCTACGAGTTCGACCGGATCTCCTACAAGATCGCTGGCAGCACGTACCGCTCGACGGACCTCACCCACTGGCTCGCGCTCGACATGGCGGGCCGGGCGCTGGAGGACGCGGGGTTCCCGAAGGCCGAGGGCCTGCCCAGGGACCGCACGGGCGTGATCGTGGGCAACACCCTCACCGGGGAGTTCACCAGGGCCAACCTGCTGCGGCTGCGCTGGCCGTACGTCCGCAGGACGCTCGCCGCGATGCTCAAGGAGCAGGGCTGGGAGGACGACCGGCTGGCCGGGTTCCTCGCCGACTACGAAACCATGTACAAGAGCCCGTTCCCGCCCATCGACGAGGACACGCTCGCCGGTGGCCTGTCCAACACGATCGCCGGCCGGATCTGCAACCACTTCGATCTCAACGGAGGCGGCTACACCGTCGACGGGGCGTGCTCGTCGTCGCTGCTGTCGGTGGTCACGGCGAGCAAGGCGCTCGTCGACGGCGATGTCGACGTCGCGATCGCCGGAGGCGTGGACCTGTCCATCGACCCGTTCGAGATCGTGGGGTTCGCGAAGACCGGTGCCCTGGCCAAGAGCGAGTTCCGGCTGTACGACCGGCACTCCAACGGCTTCTGGCCGGGCGAGGGCTGCGGAATGATCGTGCTGATGCGCGAGCCGGACGCGGTGGCGGCCGGGCACCGGATCTACGCCACGGTCGCCGGCTGGGGGGTCTCGTCCGACGGCAAGGGCGGCATCACCCGGCCGGAGGTCAGCGGGTACCAGCTGGCACTGAGGCGGGCGTACGAGCGGGCGGGTTTCGGCATCGAGACCGTCGCCCTGTTCGAGGGGCACGGGACGGGCACGGCGCTCGGTGACGCGACCGAGCTCAAGGCGCTGTCCGGGGCCAGAACCGCGGCCGATCCCGGGGCGGAGCCCGCGGCGGTCGGTTCGATCAAGGGAATGATCGGGCACGCCAAGGCGGCGGCCGGGGTGGCCGGGCTGATCAAGGCCGCGATGGCGGTGCACGAGCAGGTGCTGCCGCCGACCATCGGCTGCGTCGAACCGCATCAGGTGCTGACCGAGGAGCCCGCGGCGCTGCGGGTGCTGCGCAAGGCCGAGCCCTGGCCGGCCACGGCGCAGCTGCGCGCCGGCGTCACCGCCATGGGGTTCGGCGGCATCAACACCCATGTCGTGCTGGAGGGCACCGCCTCGCGGCGGCGGCTGCCGCTGTCGACCCGCACCAGGTCGCTGGCCTCGTCCCTGCAGGACGCCGAGTTGCTGCTGGCCGACGGCGCCTCGCCGCAGGCGCTGTGCGAACGGCTCGCCCAGCTGGCCGACTTCGTGACCCAGGTGTCCTACGCGCAGCTCGCCGACCTGGCCGCCACGCTCCAGCGTGAGCTGCGCGACCTGCCCTACCGCGCCGCCGTCGTCGTGTCCTCCCCCGAGGACGCCGAGCGGCAGCTGCGGCGCGTGCTGACGGCCCTGGAGTCGGGGGAGAGCAGCCTGTTCACCCCGGACGGCAAGGCCTTCGCCGGCCACGCGAGCGGGCGGGCCAGGGTCGGCTACCTCTTCCCCGGCCAGGGGTCGGGGCGCGGCACCGGTGGCGGCGCGCTGCGCCGCCGCTTCGCCGACGTCGAGGAGGTCTACACCAGGGCCGCGCTGCCGTCCACCGGCGACATGGTGGCCACCGCGGTGGCTCAGCCCCGCATCGTCACCGGCTCCATGGCCGGCCTGCGGGCGCTGGCGCTGCTCGGCATCGAGGCGGACGTCGCGGTCGGCCACAGCCTGGGCGAGCTCTCGGCACTGCACTGGGCCGGGGCCATGGACGAGGAGACCCTTCTGAGGGTGGCGACCGAGCGGGGCCGGGCCATGACCGAGCACAGCGCTTCGGGCACGATGGCCGGCGTCCGCGCGGCGCCCGACACCGTGACCGGCCTGATCGGTGACCTGCCCGTGGTGGTCGCCGGCTACAACGGCCCCCGCCAGACCGTCGTCGCCGGTCCGGTCGAAGCCGTCGAGGCGGTCGGGCGGGCGGCTGCGGAAGCCGGACTGACCTGGACCCGGCTGCCGGTCTCGCACGCCTTCCACTCGCCGCTGGTGGCGCCCGCGGCCGAGGCGCTGGCCGAGCATCTCGGCGGGGAACGGTTCGGCCCGATCGCGGGCCGGGTGGTCTCCACCGTCACCGGCGCGGCCCTGTCCCCCGACACCGACATCCCGGCTCTGCTGCGCCGGCAGATCACCGACCCCGTCCTCTTCACCCAGGCGGTGGAGCAGGCGGCCCGGGACGTGGACCTGCTGATCGAGGTGGGCCCGGGACGGGTGCTCAGCGGGCTGGCGGCCGAGTCGACGGACGTGCCGGCGGTCGCGCTGGACACCGACGGCGAGTCGCTGGCCGGGCTGCTGCGGGTGGCCGGCGCCGCCTACGTCGTCGGCGTCCCCGTCGTGCACGAGGAGCTGTTCCACGGCCGCCTGGTCCGGCCGCTGGAGGTCGGCGCCGAGTTCACGTTCTTCGCCAGCCCCGCCGAGCAGGCGCCGCAGGTGCCGGCAGGGGGCGGCGTCCAGCGGGTCGCGGGGCCGGCACAGGCCGGGTCCGCCGAGCCGGTCCCCGCGTCGCAGCCGGAGACGCGGCCGGAGGAGTCCACCATCGACCTGCTGCGCAGGCTGGCGGCCGAACGCGCGGAGCTGCCCCTGGAGATGGTGACGGAGGAGAGCCGCCCGCTCGACGAGCTGCACCTGAGCTCGGTCACGGTGATGCACATCATCGACCAGGCCACCCAGCAGCTGGGCGTGCCCGCCGGGCAGGCGCCCACCAACCTCGCCACGGCGAGCCTGCGCGAGCTGGGCGAGGCGCTGAGCAAGCTGGCCGCCGAGCCCCGCGACCGGGTGAAGAAGGGGGTGACCGGGGCGGCCGAGTGGGTCAGGCCGTTCGTCGTCGACCTCGACGAGCAGCCGCTTCCCGAGCGCACGGCGGCGCGGGAGACCGGGCGTTGGCAGGTGTACGCGGCACCCGGGTCTGCGATCGCTCAGCCGTTGCGCGAGGCCCTCGAACGCGGAGAGGTCGGTTCCGGTGTACTGGTGTGCCTACCGCCCGAATGCGAGCAGGAGCATCTGGAGCAGGCGCTCCTGGGAGCCAAGGCGGCTGCGGCGGGCGAGCCCGGCACCCGGTTCGTGCTGGTCCAGCACGGCCGGGGGGCCGCGGGGCTGGCCAAGACCCTCCATCTGGAGGCCCCCCAGGTGCGCGTCACCATCGTGCACCTACCGCCGACGCCCGAGGCGGTCGGCCGGGTAGTGGCCGAAGTGGCGGCCACCGCCGCCTACGCCGAGGTCCACTACGACGCCGACGGCGTACGGCGGGTGCCCACGATGCGGGCGATGCCGGTACGGTCCGCACGCGTGGAGCAGCCGCTGGACGCGACCGACGTGCTGCTGGTCACCGGCGGCGGCAAAGGCATCACCGCCGAGTGCGCCATGGCGGTGGCCACCGACAGCGGCGCCGCGCTGGCCGTGTTCGGCCGGTCCGACCCGGCCGACGATCCGGAGCTCGCCGCAAACCTGCGGCGCATGGCGGACTCCGGCCTCAGGGTGCACTACGTGCGGGCCGACGTCACCGACGCCGGACAGGTGCGTCGCGGGGTGTCCGAAGTGGAACGGGCGCTCGGACCGGTGACCGCGGTGCTGCACGGCGCGGGCCGCAACGAGCCCGCCGGCCTGACGAGCCTGCACATGGACGCCTTCCGGCACACCTTCGCCCCCAAGGTCGACGGCCTGCGCAACGTGCTCGACGCGGTGGAGCCCGGACGGCTGCGCCTGCTGGTGACCTTCGGCAGCATCATCGGCCGGGCGGGCCTGCACGGTGAGGCCCACTACGCGACCGCGAACGAGTGGCTGGCCGACCTCACCTGCGAGGTGGCCGAGCAGTATCCGGGCTGCCGCAGCATCTGCATGGAATGGTCGGTCTGGTCCGACGTCGGCATGGGCGAACGGCTCTCGGTCCTGGAGAGGCTGGTCAGCCAGGGCATCACGCCGATCTCGGCCGAGCGGGGCGTGCAGATCATGCGGCGCCTGGTCGCCGACCCCGACGCCCCCCGCGTCGTGGTGATCAGCGGGCGCACGCAGGAGGTCGGCACCGTCGGCTACGACCTGCCGCCGCTGCCCCTGCTGCGGTTCGTCGGCAGGCCGCTGGTCCGCTACCACGGCGTGGAGCTCGTCTCGGAGGTCGAGGTGAACGTCGGCACCGATCTCTACCTCGCCGACCACTTCCTCGACGGGAACCTCCTGTTCCCCGCGGTGTTCGGCATGGAGGCCATGGCGCAGGTGGCCGCCGCGACCACCGGGCGCGACACCGTGCCGGTCATCGAGGAGGCGCGGTTCCTGCGCCCGATCATCATTCCGCCGGACGGCAGCACCACGCTGCGCATCGCCGCGGTCGTCACCGACGACGACACACTGGCGGTGACGATCCGCAGCGCCGAGACCGGCTTCGATGTGGACCACTTCCAGGCCCGGCTCCGCCTCACCGGGGACAGCCCGGCGGCGGGGCCTCCGGAGCAGGCCGGTGACGGCCTGCCCGCGGTGCCGCTGGACCCGGCCACCGAGATGTACGGTGACGTGCTCTTCCAGGGCAAGCGGTTCCAGCGGCTCGGCCGCTACCACCGCGCCGCGGCCCGCCACGTCGACGCGGACGTGGCGGCTCTGGAGACCGGAGACTGGTTCGCCGCCTTCCTGCCGGACCGGCTGCTTCTCGGCGACCCGGGCATGCGGGACGCGCTGATGCACGGCAACCAGGTCTGCGTGCCGGACGCCACCCTGCTTCCCACCGCGGTCGACCGGGTGCACCCCGGCGGCTCCGCGCTCGCCGAGGCGGCGGAGCTGCGCTACTGCGCCACCGAGCGCGGCCGCGACGGCGACAGCTACGTCTACGACATCGCGGTGCGCACACCGGCCGGCGAGGTCGTGGAGAGGTGGGACGGCCTGCGCCTGCAGGCCGTACGGAAGAAGGACGGACGCGGCCCGTGGGTGGCTCCGCTGCTGGGCTCCTACCTGGAGCGGACGCTGGAGGAGCTGGTCGGGGTGCGAGCCGCGTTCGCCGTCGAGCCGTACCAGCCGGACGACCCGCGGGACGAGCGGACCCGTACCGCCGTGGCCGTGGGCCGGGCCCTCGGCCGCCCGACCGAGGTCGGGTACGGTGCCGACGGCACGCCGCGGATCGACGGCGGGCCGGCGGTCTCGGTCGCCCACGGGCCGGGGATGACGCTGTGCGTGGCGGCCGAGGGAACCGTGGGATGCGAGGTCGCGCCGGTCACCGGCGGGTCCGCGGAGACCCACCGGGACCTGCTCGGTGCGTACGCGTCGCTCGCCGAACAGGTCGCCGCGGAGACGGGCGAGGCCCCGGAGACCGTGGCGGCGCGCATACTGGCCGCGCTCACCTGCGTGCGCCGGAGCGGTCTGTCATCCGACGCGCCGCAGCTGACCCTGGCCCCGGCCAAGCGTGACGCGTGGGCGGTCTTCGCCGCCGGGGATCTGCGGATCGCGACGCTCGTCACGTCGGTGCGGGGTGTCCAGGACCCCGTCGTCGTGGCGGTTCTCACCGAAGGGCGGTCATAGGCCATGAGCAAGTACTTCGAGTACCTCCACACGGTCGGTTTCGAGGAGACGAACATCGTCGGCAACGTCTACTACGTCAACTACCTGCGCTGGCAGGGACGTTGCAGGGAGATGTTCCTGAAGGAACGGGCCCCGGAGGTGCTCGCCGACCTGCAGGACGATCTCAAGCTCTTCACGCTCAAGGTCGAGTGCGAGTTCTTCGCCGAGATCACGGCCTTCGACGAGCTCTCCATCCGCATGCGGCTCGGCGAGCTCTCACAGACCCAGCTCGAGTTCAGCTTCGACTACGTCCGGCTGGACGCGGGAGGGGGCGAGGCGCTCATCGCCCGCGGCAGGCAGCGAGTGGCCTGCATGCGCGGGCCGAACACCCGCACATCACCCGCCAGGGTCCCCGAGTCACTGGTCAGGGCGCTCGAACCGTACGCATCGTAGGCGCGGATTCAGGAGGTCAGCGTGCAACTCCACCCACCTTCCCCATTTCTCGAAGTGACAGACGTCAAGACGCTGCGGCGGGCGTTCGGAGCCTTCGCGACCGGAGTCACCGTGGTGACGACAGGCGGCCCCGTGCCGCACGCCATGACCGCGAACTCCTTCACCTCGGTCTCGCTCGATCCGCCGCTCGTACTCGTCTGCATCGACAGGGACGCGGTGATGCACCGGTGCCTCAACATGACGAGCTCCTTCGGCGTGTCGGTGCTGGCGGCCCATCAGGAGGAAACGGCCCGGCACTTCGCCAACCGCTACCGCGCCCTCGGCGCGGCGCAGTTCGAGAACGTCGACTGGCTGCCCGGTGAGGTCACGGCGGTGCCGCTCATCTCCGGCGCGGTGGCCCACTTCGAGTGCGAGGTGTGGCGTTCCTACGACGGCGGGGACCATACGATCTTCATCGGCAAGGTTCTCTCCCTCCGGCAGAGAACCGACAACGACGGCCTGCTGGTCTACCAGGGCCGGTTCCGGGAGATCACTTCGGAGCTGCGCGAGGTCTCGGCGTGAGTGCCGCCGGTGCGCGCACTGCGACGGTCACACCGTCGCCACCTGCGGGCGGCACCACGGCGGTGCCGCCCGGCCCGCCCCGCAGGGCGGCTCCCGGGCTGTTCAGGAAACTGGTGACGGATCGGCTCGGACTGCTCTCGTCGGCCACGGCGCGCTACGGCGACGCGGTCCGGTTGTCCATCGGCCCGAAGACCATCTACCTGTTCAACCATCCCGATCACGCCAAGCACGTGCTGGCCGACAACAGCGCGGCCTACCACAAGGGGATCGGCCTCGCCCAGGCACGGCGCGTCATCGGCGACGGGCTGCTGACCAGCGAGGGCGAGGTGTGGCGCCGGCAACGCCGGACGATCCAGCCGATGTTCCAGAACAAGCGGATCGCCCGCCAGGACACGGCCATCGCCGAGGAGGCGGCGCGGCTGGTGGAGCGGCTGCGCACGCATGTGGGAGGGGCACCGGTCGACGTGGCCGGCGAGATGACGGGGCTCACCCTGGGCGTGCTCGGCCGTACCCTGCTCGACGCCGACCTGGGGGCCTTCACCTCGATCGGGCACTCGTTCGAAGGCGTCCAGGACCAGGCGATGTTCGAGATGGTGTCGTTGAGCATGGTGCCGCTGTGGCTCCCGCTCCCGCTGCACCTGCGTTTCCGCCGGAGCCGCCGAGGGCTCTACCGCGTCGCCGACCACCTCGTGGACGGCCGCCTCAGGCGCGGCACCGACGGTGACGACCTCCTGTCGCGCCTGATCGCCTCGGCCCGGGAGACGGCCGATCCCCGTACAGCCCGGCGGCGGCTGCGGGAGGAGCTGGTCACCGTGCTGCTGGCGGGACACGAGACGACGGCGAGCACCCTGTCGTGGGCCTTCCACCTCGTAGACCGGCACCCGGAGGTGTGGGAGCGGCTGCACGCCGAGGCCGTCGCCGTCCTGGGCGACCGGCCGCCGGTCTACGAGGACCTCCACCGGCTCCGGTACACGGCGATGGTCCTGGAGGAGGTCATGCGCCTGTACCCGCCGGTGTGGGCGCTGACCCGGGTGGCCCGGCAGGACGACGAGGTGGGCGGCTACCGCGTGCCGGCAGGGGCGGACGTGATGATCAGCCCCTATACGCTGCACCGGCATCCGGGCTTCTGGGAGAGGCCGGAGCGGTTCGACCCGGAGCGGTTCGACCCCGATCGCCCGGCCGGCCGGCCCAGGTACGCCTACATCCCGTTCGGCGCGGGCCCGCGCTTCTGCGTCGGCAACCACCTGGGCATGATGGAGGCGACGTTCGTCCTGGCCATGGTCGCGCGGGAACTCCGGCTGACCGGCCTGCCGGGCCGTGACGCGGTTCCCGAGGCCATGCTCTCGCTGCGGGTCCGGGGCGGGCTGCCGATGACCGTGAGCCTCGCCTGAGGCACCGGCGACGCGGCGCGGCCCGCGGCCGGTGACGTGATCACCGGCCGCGGGCCGCCCTCACCGGGGTCCGTCCGGCCCGGCTCAGCGGGTGGTCTCGCCTGCCCCGGCGGACAGCAGGTCGCGCAGCGCCAGCAGTACCGGGGGGTCGAGCGGACGCATCGGTTCGAGCCGGATGTCGGCGCGCCGCGGCCCGTCACCGGCCACGACGGTGATCGGCCCGTGACGGGCGATGCACAGCGCCTGGTCGTCGCCGGGCGGGTAGTTGATGGCGCTCTCCCGGCCCCTGACCACAGACTGCGCGATCAGGTGCCACCGGCCCTCGGGAACGTCCTCCAGGACGTAGGAGCCGGGGCGGTCGAGCAGCGTGTAGCTGACCGGGCGGCCTTCGAGGATCCGGTCGGGGAACAGGCCGGCGAAGACGGGCTCGTCCGCCAGCGGGGAGACGATCTCACCGTGCATCACCGCCGTCGCGGTGCCGGGCGGCCGTTCCCGTCCCGCGGCGAGGGCCTGCGTCGTGATGCCCATGTGGCGGCGGTATTTGCTCGGAGGCAGTCCCACGCTGTAGGTGAAGCGGGAGCTGAAGGTCCCCACGCTGGAGTAGCCCACCTGGTGGCTGATGTTCGTGATGTTCATCGAGGTCGAGGCGAGCAGCCTCTTGGCCTCGCGCAGTCGCACCGCCGACAGGAAGCGGCCCGGGGACAACCCGGTGACCCGCTGGAACACGCGGGAGAAGTGGAACTTGCTGAACATCGCGGTGCGAGCCATGTCGTCGATGGTGATCTGCTCGCCGAAGTTCTCGTGCATGCTGTCGATTACTCGCAGGACTGCCTGCTCGATTACGTCGTCCATTGGTCCTCCCGGGCAGCGGAGGGGCGCGTGAGCAATCCCGAATAAATTCATCCGCATGGACAGCCGAATTCTCTGAGATTGCTTTTTTCCTCGCCCGCCCCGGTCGGTTTGCATTTCCGGTGTTCATGTGGATTTCTTGCTGGCTGCCTCTCTTTACACGCGGCGAGGCGTGCCGGGTGCTGCATGCTCGCGCTAATTTATGTGAGAATATTTCTAGGTAATTGTCGGGTCACATAATGTGGTCATCCCGCCCGGCGGTCGCTCCCCGGTGCGCTACACGCGTCCGGGAGCCGGAAGGAGTCTCCTGAGCAGCCGCCCGTTCTCGTGGTGGGGCCGCCGCTCGCGCGGGTATCCGAGCGAGACCTCCTCGAACCTCACCCCGTCATGCCAGCTGGTTCCGGGGATGTGCAGGTGGCCGTAGGCCACGGCGACGGCCTGGTAGCGCAGGTGCCAGTCCGCGGTGTGCTCCGTGCCGCACCACTGCGCCAGCGCCTGGTGGCGCAGCGCGCGGGTGGGTTCGCGCAGCAGCGGGAAGTGGTTGACCAGGACCGTCGGCAGGCGCGGGTCGCGGGCCTCCAGGCGCAGCTCGGTCTCCCGCACCCGGTCCCGGCACCATGCCTCGCGACTCGGGTGGGGGTGGGGATGCAACAGGAACTCGTCCCTGCACACCACCCCCTGGGCGTACGCCTGGGCGAGCGCCTCGGCCTGCGTGGTCCCGGGCGGCCTGAAGCTGTGGTCGTACAGGATGAACAGCGGCGCCACGGTGACCGGGCCGCCCGGTCCCGTCCATATGGGATAGGGATCCTCGGGGGTGAGCACACCGAGACGCCGGCAGATCTGGATCAGCCGGTGATAGCGCTCCTCGCCGCGGAGCTGCTCGGGATCGCCGGGCGTCGTCCACAACTCGTGGTTGCCCGGCGTCCAGACCACCGTGGAGAAGCGCTCCTTGAGCAGGGCGAGCGTCCATTCGACGTCGGCGATCCGCTCACCCACGTCTCCGGCGACCACCAGCCAGTCCTCGGCCGTTTCGGGACGCAGGGTCTCGACCAGCGACCGGTTCTCCGGGAAGCCGACGTGGAGGTCGCTGATCGCCAGAAGACTCCCCTGTGCCGTCTTGGCGCTGCTCACCCGGCGAGCGTATGCGCGCACCCGCGCCCGGGGAATCCGATCACGGCGCAATAAGGGGTCGGCATGCTCGGATAAGGGGGGGTGGGCGGTGGCTAGGGGTTGTGACGGCGGGTGCGCCCGCCAATCCTGAGGAGGCCGGTGATAGACGCCGACCGTGGAATCCCCGCCTCCGGATCGTTTCTCCGGTAGGGCGGACGGTTCCGTCGGAGACCTCTGGAGCGTGGGCGATGGGCGAGATGCGTGATGAGGATTTCGCGCATTTTGTCCGAAATACCAGGCCAGCGCTGCGGCGTGCGGCGTTCCACCTCTCGGAGGACTGGTACGAGGCCGACGACCTCGTCCAGCGCACCCTGATGGCCCTTCACCGGCACTGGGACAGGCTGGAACGGCACGACAAGATCGAAGCCTACGCGCGCACGGTCATGAAGAGGCTGATCATCAGCGACCGCCGGTCGTTGCGGCGGTCGCGCGAGGTTCTCATCGAGCTTCTTCCCGAGCCCGCCCCGGCCGCCGACCCCTACGCCATGGTGGGAGAGCGGATGGTCCTCATGGAGGCGCTCGCCGGCCTGGGGCCCCGGCAGAGGGCCACCGTCGTGCTGCGCTACTGGGAGGACCGCAGCATCGAGGAGACCGCCCAGGCCATGGGCAGCGGGTCCTCGACGGTGCGCAGCCAGGCCGTCCGCGCTCTGAACGCCCTGCGCGGGGTGCTCAGGACGGGCAGCGACGGCAATGCAGAAGATGCGCAAGCCGATCTGTTGTCCAGACCATGGGACAGGTCCGAGATCGACGAAGTGGGGGAACGCTGATGCGCCCATACACCCCAGACGACCATCAGACCAGGACGACGCTGGAAGCGTTCGCAGACACGATCATCCCGGGGGAGAAGAGGTCGCCTGACGACAGGGCCGTCGCCGGCGCCGCCACGGGCGGCGGTGCCGTGGCGGCCGGGGCCATCGAGCTGCTGGAGTGGGACGCGACCGGGATCACCGACGGGCTGGACGACTTCGCCCGCGGGCTGAACGAGCACGCGGCGGCTCACGCGGCGGAGCGGGGGGCGGCCCTCGACGAGACCGTCCCGCCGTTCGTGGCCCTGCCCTTCGCCGACCGGACCGCCCTGGTGCGCCGGCTGACCGCGCCCGGGCATCCGGAGAAGGCGCTGTGGGTCAGCCTCGCGCTTTTCTGCAACATGGCCTACGACTCGGCCGCCCACATGCACACCGCGGACGCGATCGCCGCAGGCCACCCGGGGCTGACCGCCATGGGTGTCACGGCACCGGACGCCGACGGCCTGTGGAGGTTCCCCGCCTATTCCTACGGCCGCCCCCTGGCCGACCTCCACCCGGACACGACCTCCACAGGGAGTCCCGCATGAACAGCGTAGAGCGTACCGACGTGCTGGTGGTGGGGACCGGCTTCGGCGGTGCGATCACCGCCTACCACCTGGCGGCGGGCGGCGCGCGGGTCGTGATGCTCGAACGCGGTCCATGGCTGGCGACCGAGGAGTTCGAGCACGACTTCAAGCTCGGATCGTCCTACACGCGGATCTTCGACTTCGTCGTGGGCGACGGGATGAGCGTGCTCGGCGGCAACTGCGTGGGCGGCGGCAGTGTGGTCTACTTCGCGGCGATGCCGCGCGCCCCGCGCTTCGTCTTCGAGCGCCGCGGCAGCATCGCCAGGCGCATGTGGCCGGCGGCCATCAGCCGTGACACCCTCGACCCCTGGTACGACCGGGTGGCCGAGTCGATCCCGATCACTCGCCAGGACTGGCAGGACGTGTCGTACGCCGGAGGACTGTGGGCCGCCGCCTGCCAGCACGCCGGTCGCACCGCCAACCCGGTGCCCGCCGCGGTGGACACGGCCAAGTGCACCAACTGCAACTGGATGATGGCCGGGTGCCGCTTCGAGGCCAAGCAGTCGCTGCTGCTCAACTATCTTCCCGCGGCACTCGCGCACGGAGCCGAGGTCAGGCCGCTGCACGAAGTGCAGAGCATCTCCAGAACCGAGGACGGGGACTACCGCGTCCACTACCAGCTCGTCGACGGCGAGGACTACCGCGTGACGACCGGGAGCGGGACGATCGAGGCCAAGATCATCGTGCTCGCGGCCGGCGCCGCCGCCACCCCCGTCATCCTGCAGCGCAGCGAGGCGGCGCTCGGCCCGATGCCGCACGCCGTCGGCCGCTATTTCTCCGGCAACGGCGAGCGGCTCAACACCGCCGTGCTCAACGAGGACCGGGTACGCGACCTGCTGGGCCTGGACCGCGGCGACGGCCTGGCCTACGCGGCCAACCAGATCGGCAAGGGCCCGACGGTGGCCAACTGGGACCGGCTGGACGGCTCGCTGCCCGAGTACTCCCGTTACTCGCTGGAGCAGCTGTACTTCCCGCCGGGGCTGGGCACGATCCTCGCCCTGACGGCAGGGGCGGAGCCGACCTGGTTCGGCGTGGACAAGAAGGAGATGCTCGAACGCTGGCGCTCCTGGTTGATCATCTTCCAGATGATCGAGGACGACAACGAAGGAGTCTTCGGCCCGCCTCCCGAGCGGGGCAACGCCGACCGGCTCTCCCAGCAGATGCTCGGCATCGGCAGACTCAGCTACAAGCCGACCGCCAACACGCTGGCCGCCTGGGCGATGGCCGACGCCGACGTGAAGGACATCCTGGAGCGCGACGGGCTGGCCACCGTGTCGCCGTGGACCAACGACCTGGTCGGCGCCTACACCGTCCACCCGCTGGCGTCCTGCCGCATCGGCGACGACCCTCACACCTCCGCCCTGGACGACCGGCACGAGCTGCGCGGCCATCCCGGGATCTTCGTCACGGACGGATCCGCGGTCCCGGGCGCGTTGACCGTCAACCCGGCGATGACCATCTCCGCCCTCGCGGAGCGAGCCGTTCCCGGCATCGTCAAGGCCGCGCGGGAGCGCGGCGTCGAGGTCACGTACGGCGCGCCCGCGCCCGACGGCTCCACCAGCGGCCGGCGGGGGACGGCCGCCCTGGCGACGGCCCTGCTGCGCTGATGACCGGGGGCGGAAAGGAGCCGGTCATGGGCCGGATGATCAGCCGGTTGACGCTGCCGGGCTCGCTGGCCCAGGTCCGCCACGTCTCCCCGGTGCGCCCCCGGCACGCGCGCGGACTCGTCGCCGGCGTCTACGCACAGGTCGAGCGGGACTTCGGCGTGCTGGCCCCTCCGGTGGTCCTGCACTCACCCGCGCCGGAGGTCCTCGCGGGCTGCTGGCTGCTCCTGCGCGAGTCGCTGGTGGCGGTGGGCGCGGTCACCAGGGCGATCAAGGAGGCGGTCGCCGCCGAGGTCTCGGCGGGAAACGCCTGCCCGTACTGCGTGAGCGTGCACGAGGAGGTGCGGCGCGGGCTCGTGGCGGGAGACCAGGCGCTCGCCCGTCCCGGCATCGAACGGGTGACCGCGTGGGCGCGGGCGAGCGGTGTGCGCGACATGGCCACCGGGCACGGGCTGCCGTTGCGGGCCGAGCACGTCAGAGAGCTCGTGGCGGTCGTGGTGACGTTCCAGTACCTCAACCGCATGGTCAACGTCTTCCTCGGAGACTCGCCCCTGCCGCCGCAGGTGCCGCCCGGCGCGCGGATCCCGGCGATGAGACTGCTCGGCCTGCTCATGCGGCCGGCGACCCGGCGGCCCCTGCCGCCGGGGGCGTCGCTCACCCTGCTGCCCGCCGCACCGCTGCCCGCCGACCTGTCATGGGCGGAGGGCACGCCTCATCTGGCGGGAGCATTCGCCAGGGCCGCCGCTGCGATCGAGGAGGGCGGCCGCCGTTCGGTGCCGGACGCGGTCCGGGAGCTGGTCGCCGGGCGGCTGGCCGGGTGGGACGGACAGCCGGCCGGCCTCGGGCGGGGCTGGGTCGTCGACGCGTCATCCGGACTGCCCGCGGCCCAGCGCCCGGCGGCCCGTCTCGCCCTGCTCGCCGCGCTGGCCTCCCACCAGGTCGACCCGTCGGTCGTCGCGGAGTTCCGGCGCGCCGAGCCGGACGAGCGGGCGCTCGTCGAGCTCACCGCCTGGGCGAGCCTGGCCGCGGCGCGGCGGGTGGGCAGCTGGCTGCCGATCGCCCGGCCGAGCCGGATATGAACACCGACCGCACGTCCCGGAACAATCCGATCGTCGAGTGAGAGGACAGAAACGTGACCGAACTGGAGGTCGTGCTCAACGACCTGACCGCAGAGGGCGATCAGATCGATCGCCTGGTGGCCGATCTCGACGCGGAGCAGTGGAACCTGCCCACGCCGGCGCCGGGGTGGACGATCGCCAACCAGGTCGCCCACCTCGCCTTCATATTCCGGCTGGCCGCCGCGGCGGCGACCGACGCCGAGGCGTTCAAGGCCATGACCGCGGGGGCGCAGGAGAACTTCGACGGTGCGGTGAACGCCGCGCTCAAGGACTACGAGAACGACACGCCCGAGGTGCTGCTGGCCCGGTGGCGGGCCGAACGCGAGGCCGTGGTCAAGGGGCTCGCCGCCGTTCCCCCCGGCGAGACGGTGCCGTGGCTGGTCAACCCGCTCCCGCCCATCGTGCTGGCGTGCGCGGGGATCATGGAACAGTTCGCCCACGGGCAGGACATCGCCGACGCGCTCGGCGTGCGGCTCGAACGGACCGACCGGATCAGGCACCTGGTGGTGTTCGCGGTGCTCACCCGCGACTTCGGCTACCTCGCGCGGGGTCTGACCCCGCCGGCCGCCGAGTTCCGTTTCGAGATCACCGGCCCCTCGGGAGAGGTGTGGGCCTACGGGCCCGAGGACGCCGACCAGCGGATCACCGGTCCCGCGGTGGACTTCTGCCTCCTGGTGACCAGGCGCAGGCACCGGGCGGACCTCGCGGTCACGGCGGTGGGCGATGAGGCCGACCGCTGGCTGGACATCGCCCAGGCCTACCGCGGGCCGGCCGGACAGGGGCGTTCCCCCGGCCAGTTCGCGCCCGCCCTGCGATAGCACACGGGCCCCGGCGGCCGCCTCCGCGCGTGCCGTCCGGGGCCCTGTCGTGTCCGCGTCATGCCCGCCGCGCGTGCCGTCCGGGACACCGCCGTGTCCGGGCGCTCCCGGGGCCGGGGACGGGATGCGCCGGTCGCCGGTGAACACGCCTTCTCGGGGATTGCTCCATGGCCGCCTGCGCGTTGACTGCCCCGTGACCTGCGGCTGTACTGGATACGTGTCAGCATCTGCACGGTCGTCCGCAGCCGCCTGGCCGGTCGTGGGATCGGACGGGCCTGGGGAGGTGACCGACTGCCTCGGCGGCGCCGCGCATCTCGCGTACGCGCAGGCACCGGTCTCCGGACTCGCCGTCATCACCGCCGGCTTCTCCGCCTACGAAGCACGGACCAGGGCGCAGGCGAGAGCCGCCGCCCTGGACTACCTGCACGGGTTCCCCCACGGAGGCCCTGAGCACTCCACCACCGGCGGCAGGGAACTGCGCCTGGCCGACTTCGTGCAGGACCCGCCGGAGGGCGGAGGCCTCCGTGTCCCCGGGACCGGCCTGCTGAGCGGGAACCCGTACCACGTGCCGGTCGAGGTCGTGTGGCTGGGAGAGCGCGAGTGCCGGATCGAGCCCACCATGAGCGGCGTCGTGGACAACGGCGTCTCCGGGGGGATCTCCGGGATCCTCGCCCACGAGGTGGTGTCGCGCTGGTGGGCGAGTCCCCGCCACGCGCTCCTGCGGGTGTCGGCGCACCTCGACCGGCTGCTCCCGCAGGGGGTGATGGCGGCTGCGACCGGCCTCGGGCTGCGGGTGTCGGGGTTCGTGCTGTCGGCCCGGGACGTCCGGGTCGCCCTGGTGATCGTCGGTGGAGACGGGGCCACGATGGCCGCCGCCGCGGGCCGTACGGTCAAGTCGGCGGTCAGCGAGGCGTTCCTGCAGGCGATGGCGGCCAAGGCGGAGCCGTGGGACACGCTGACGACGGCCGACTCCCTGCGCCGCTTCGCGGTCTGGCACCGCGAGGCCGACTACGCGGCCTACCTGGAGCGCTCGGCCGTCGACGCGGACCCGCGGCTCATCGAAGAGCCCGGCGGGCTACGGCCGGCCAGCTGGCCCGAGATCGCCGGCCGCTGGTTCGGGAACGAGCCGGTCGCCATCGAGGCGGGTGCGTCCGGAGAGATCGTCAAGGTGGTGTGTCCTGGCGCCGCCTGTTACCGGGCCACTCCGGCGGGTACGGCGCTGCCGTGCCCCGTCCCCTGAGGGACCGAGCGTATTCAACCGCATTCTTGCTCGATGCCCGTCGGCGGGCGGTACCGCACGATATGAGTGCGTATTAATTATCTCGATCTAGATAATTTGTATTGTGCGAGCTTGCGGTCGGGTGGAAGCTCGCTGCCCCTCATGCGTGAGGCGCGGGGCCAGGAGGTGAACCATGGACCTTTCAGTCATCGGTGTCTCGTCTGAAGCGGCGGAGATCTATCGTTACTTCCTCCGGCATCGGGGTGAAGGGATCGGTTCGGTGCCGGAGGCACTGGACATGGATCCCGACACGGTAGAGGTCGCCGTCGAGACGCTGGGCAAGCTGTCCATGCTCGACCTCACCGACCGCCACAGGATCGTGGCCACCGAGCCGAGGGTCGGCATCGAGCGCCTCGTGGAAAAGCGCCTGGACGAGCTCAACGCCGAGATCCGCCGGGTCTTCGCGGCACGCGACGCCATCTCGAGCTACATGGAGGACATGCGGGAAGGCGACCGCGCGGGAGCGCTGCTCGACATCGAGCGGGTCGAGAGCGGCGCGCGGGTCCGTCAGCGCCTGGACGATCTCGCCTTCTTCACCTACAAGGAGACGCTCTGCCTGCACCCCGGCGGCCCGTTCACCCAGGTGATGATCGAGTCGGCGCTGCCGCTGGACACCCGCTCGCTGCGCCGGGGGCTCGCCCTCAAGAGCGTGTACCACCCCAAGGCACTGGAGGACCCGCACATGGTCTCCTACCTGCGCGAGCTGGTCAGCCTCGGGGCGGAGGTGCGCATCACCGAGCAGCCCATGGACCGCATGCTGATCTACGACCGCAGTGCCGCCGTCGTGCCGATCGATCCCAAGGACAACGCCAAGGGGGCGCTGTTCGTCCGGGAGCAGGGCCTGGTCTCCCAGATGGTCATCTACTTCGACGGCGTGTGGAAGTCCGCCGTCGGCTTCCACGAGTTCACCGACCCTCCGGCGGAGGCGTCTCCGCTGTCGGAGATGGAGCAGCGGGTGCTGGAGGTGATGGCCATCGCCGACAAGGACGAGATCGCGGCCCGCGAGCTGGAGATCTCGGTGCGGACCTACCGGCGCTACGTCGCCGATCTCATGGCCAGGCTGGGCGCCGTCAACCGGTTCCAGGCCGCGCTGCGTGCCAAGGAGGAGAACTGGATCTGACCGGCTCGCCGGCCACGCCGCGCGCCCGGGGGGAGCGCACCTCCTGACCCGGGGCGGTACGCACGAGCCGTGACCCCCACGACCGGCCAGGTCGTGGGGGTCACGGCTTCTCGCTGCGGTTCCGGCTTCTGCTGCGTTCCTCCTCACGGTCGTCTCCTCGCTCGCCTCTCCTGCGCTCTCTCCTTCCTCTCGTTCTCGTTTTTGTTCTCGTGGCCGTGCGCCGGGGCCGCCCGCGCTGTCCGGTCTGTGCCGGGCAGCGCGGATCCGCCGCGGGGCGCGCGGTGCGTCATGGGGAAGGGGTGTGTCCCGGGGAAGCGTGCCTCGCGGGCGAGGCGGGCGCTGTGCGAGGTCTGAAGCCTCGGACGTCCTGGCCGCGTCGATCTGACGAGATTTCATGGACCCTGCCCGGTGATGACGTCGGGCGATGAGCGGGTCGTGACGGCCGGTTGTTCCCTGCGCTGTTCGTGTGCTTCCTGCGGTGGTTCGGCTTCGGTGGTCAATCAGTCGGTTCGGAATTCATTCCAGCGGCTTTCTCCTTTTTCTCATGAGGCTTCAAGCGGTATCGGCTCTTTTCTCAGACGCCGGGCCAGGTGTTGCCGTCGGTGCACACCGCGCCGGGCCAGGTGTTGCCGTCGGTGCACACCGCGCCGGGCCAGGTGTTGCCGTCGGTGTCCACCGCGCCGGGCCAGGTGTTGCCGCCGGCCAGGACCACCTGCTGCGCATCCTCGGCGTGTGCGGCGGTCACGTTGAGGGCGCCGGCCCCGGCCCCCCAGAGCATGGCACCGGTGACAATGGCGACGGCCCACTTGGAAATGTTCTTGGAAATCTTCTGGGAAACAATGCTGTTCGTCATTTCTTTGCCTCTTCCTTGATTCTCATTTTGTTTGGCGAGTTTTCCTCGCACCTCCAACTCTGCGCTTTCGGAAGGGCGTCAACCAGAACTTTCGAGGGCAGCAAGTTGCATCTCGGTTTCCGCTTCCTGCCATCGAGTGCCCGAGAGGGGCGGGTATGCACCTCGCGGGGGGAGGCCGATGGCAGGAAACGGTCGTCCGCCGATGCCGCGCGTCACCTGGACAAGCACACGAGGAGGTGACATGAAACAGCGCTCGGTCATTGACTGGTGTGGATCGGAGGGTGGTCCGGAACCGCGGGCGCCTGAACTCGGCCGGGGCGCCCGCGGGTGTGTTCCCAGGGGAGGAAGGTCAATGAGTGTTTCGGAACTCGACGTCACACCGATGCCGGTGCCGGCGCAGGTCGCGGAGGACTTCGGTGAGGCCGGCCCGGTCGTTCCGCCGCGCGTGCAGCCGCCGCCTCGTTCCATGCGCAGGCTGCGCGAGGAGCGGGAACGCCTCCGCGACGAGGTCATCGCAGGCCGCAGCCAGGGAGTGGCCCGACAGCACTCGCTGGGCAAGCGCACGGCGCGCGAACGGCTTGACCTGCTGCTCGACGAGGATTCGTTCCTCGAAATAGACATGTTCCGGCGACACCGGGCGCACGGCCTCGGCATGGACAGGCAGCGCCCCCACACCGACGGCGTGATCGCCGGCTCGGGCACGATCGACGGCCGCCGCGTTTTCGTCTACGCCCAGGATTTCACCGTCTTCGGGGGCTCGCTGGGCGAGGCGCACGCGCTGAAGATCCAAAAAATCATGGACCTGGCGCTGTCCACCGGTTCCCCCCTCATCGGGCTGAACGACAGCGGCGGCGCCAGGATTCAGGAGGGGGTGCTCTCGCTCAACGGGTACGGCGGCATCTTCCAGCGCAGCGTCCAGGCGTCCGGCGTGATTCCGCAGATCAGTGTCGTGCTCGGGCCCTGCGCCGGGGGAGCGGCCTACTCCACGGCCCTGGCCGACTTCACCTTCATGGTCCACGACATCGCCCAGCTCTACCTGACGGGACCGGACGTCGTGGAGGCGGTGACCGGTGAGAGCGTGACCCACGCCCAGCTGGGCGGCGCGCAGGTGCACGGCACCCGCTCGGGAGTGGCCACCTTCGTGCACGACGACGAGGAGAGCTGCCTGGCGGAGGTGCGTTATCTCGTGTCGATGCTGCCGGACAACAACCTCGATCCTCCCGCGGCCCTGCCCCCCTGCGGGGCTGTCTCGGACATGCGCCCGCGGCTGGCCGAGATCGTCCCCGCCGAGCCGAACAAGCCCTATGACATGCGCCTCGTGATCGCAGAGCTGGTGGACGACGGTGACTTCCTGGAGGTGCACGAGGGCTGGGCGCTCAACGTGATCTGCGCGCTGGCGCGCATCGACGGCGAGGTGGTCGGCATCGTCGGCAACCAGCCGATGGTGCTCGCGGGAGTGCTCGACGCCGCCGCATCGCAGAAGGCCGCACGGTTCGTGCGCTTCTGCGATGCGTTCGGCATCCCCCTGGTGACCCTCGTGGACGTCCCCGGCTTCCTGCCCGGCACCGACCAGGAGCACGCGGGAATCATCAGGCACGGCGCCAAGCTGCTGTACGCCTACTGCGAGGCGACCGTCCCCCGCATCCAGGTCATCGTGCGCAAGGCGTACGGCGGGGCGTACATCGTGATGGACTCCCGGTCCATCGGCACCGACCTGTCGCTGGCGTGGCCGACCAACGAGATCGCCGTGATGGGCGCGGAGGGGGCGGTGAACATCATCTACCGCAGGGAACTGGCCGCCGCCGCCGATCCCGCCGCCCTCCGCGTCCAACTCGTCGACGGGTACACCGAGGAGCTCGTCCACCCCAACTACGCCGCGGAGCGGGGACTGGTGGACGATGTGATCGATCCCGCGGAGACCCGGTCGGCCGTCGCCCGCGGGCTGGCGATGCTCCGCGACAAGCGCAGGCACGCGATCCCGCGCAAGCACGGCAACGTCCCCCTGTAGGCGCCCGCCCATCCTCCCGGCCCCGTAGTACGGCCTCTCCGGTAATCCGTCCCCCGGATGCGGAAGGCCGTGGTGCGGGGCTTTCGCATGCCGTGACCCGGGTCCCGCCGGTTCCCGTTGACAGCATGTGGCTGCCCACGTGCAGTTTCCTGCATCGGAGAGCTCTGGTTCGTCATCGCGGCAGGTCCCACAGTGGGAAGTACGAGAAAGACGCCAGACAGAACCGCTTCAGGAGGTGTTACATGAGCAGCCGGTTTGCCACCCCGGCGGAACTCGGACCCGACGTCCGGCCGGCCTCCGGATCGCTGCGGACGCAGGCGAGGAGGACGAGGACCGAAGAGCCATGCTGATCCAGTTGACGATGCGCCGGACCTCCGGAGTGCCGATACCGAACTCCCCGATCGACGGGATCCGCATCATGGCACTCCTGCCCAGCAGATGGCACAAGGACCTCACCCAGGCCACCGGGGACATCGTCATCCGGGTACGCACCGATGACGACACGACGAGCGCGGACGTCCGCGCGGAGGTCTCCGAGATCCTCACCAACCCGGAAGTCGACCACTGGGAGCTGGTGGTCTGCCGCACCTTGCCCACGAGGCACCACGAGTAGGACACGAGCGAAGGAGGAAGAGCGATGATCACTCCAGTTCTGCGGGCGGGCGAGTGCCGCATCTGGTGGGCCAATCCGCAGCACCGGGCGGCGGAGAGCATGGCGGAGGTGCTCAGTGAGGCCGAGCTGGAACGGGCCGCGCGCTTCCGCCGGGATCCGGACCGGCGCCGCTTTCTCACCGGGTCCTGGTTGCTCCGAGTGGTGACCGCGGCCCAGCTCGGCATCCGTCCCGAGGACGTCGACGTCGAGAGGAAGTGCTCGGACTGCACCCGGCACCACGGGAAGCCGCACATCCGCACGCAGGGCCCTCCCCTGCACGTCTCGGTCTCCCACTCGGGCAACCGGGTCGCGGTGGCGCTGACGGCCGAGGGGCCGCTGGGGGTCGACGTCGAGGCGGTCCCGTCGACCCCCGTGGACGACCTGGTGCGGTGCGCGCTCTCGGAGGACGAACGCCGCGCGTTGGAGGTCCTGCCGGAGTCCGAGAGATACGAGGCGTTCGCCAGGGTGTGGGTGCGCAAGGAGGCGGCGCTCAAGGCCACGGGCCACGGGCTGCGCATCTCACCGGACAAGGTGAGGGTCAGCGGCCCGGAGGAGAGCCCGGAACTGCTGCACTGGCCGCTTGCCATCCCGCCCGCCGCCGTGCAGTATCACGCGCTCGATCCCGGTGACGGATACGTCGGCGTGGTCGCGCTGCTCAGCGAGGGCCGGCGCGCCAGAGTCATCGAATCCCACGTGACGGACCTGCAGCCGGTCGGCGCGGCTCCGCTGCTGGTCGCCGCTTGATGACGTTGACGAGGCCCGGCACGCGCTGATGAATGACGGTAGCGGTCGCGACTGCCGGGCCCTCGGCAGACAGACAGGAAGGGAGGTTGAGCTTTCATGAAACGAGCGTTCGTCCTGATCCCCGGCCCCTGGATGGGGGCCTGGGTCTGGGAGCCGGTCGTACGGCGCCTGCGCCAGCGCGGGCACGTCGCCCGCGCCATCACCCTGCAAGGTCTGGACACCGCGGACACGGATGTCTCCGGCGTCGGTCTGGAGACCCACGTCTCCGACGTCCTGGCGATCCTGGAGAAGGAGGACCTGCACGACGTCGTGGTCGTCGGGCACAGCTACTCCGGTCTCGTGGCCGGCCAGGTGGCCGACAGAGCCCGTGACCGGGTGTCGCACACGGTGTTCGTCGAGGCGTTCCTGCCGCATGACGGCAAGTCGATGCTGCACGTCTTCCCCGAGCGCCAGCGCGCCGACGAACTGCGGCTCATCGCCGACAACGAGGGCCGCTGGCCGGCCCCCGACGCGACGGTGGTGGCCGAAGGCCAGGGGCTGACCACGAGGCAGGCGCTCTGGCTCACCCGGCGTTTCGTCGGCCACCCCGGCCGTACGATCGCCGAGCCCGCCGCGCTGACCCGCCCCCTGACGCGGCAGCGGGCCAGCTACGTCATCTGTTCGAAGGAGCACTTCGCCGGCCGCGTCTCCGCCGACGTGTCCGCCATGCGGACCGTGCCGACCTGGGACTTCCACACACTGGACACCGGGCACTGGCCGATGGTCTCGGCTCCCGCCCAGCTCGCCGCGCTCCTGGCGGACATCGCCGACCGGGACCGCTGACCGTGGCCGGCCGGTCCCGGCGGATCGTCCGGGCGGGCGCCCGGACGACCGGCGTGGCGGTCACAACGGCTTCGCCGGTACGGAACCGCCGGCACGCGCCCGGGAGGCCGGTTTCCCCAGACCGAAGGCACGCCGCAGCGGCCCGCCGTACACGAACGTCAGCATCGTCAGCGCGACCAGGAGCACAAGTGCCGTGAACACCCACTCGTTCGAGCCGCCGGGGCCGTACACCCGGCTGGGGTGGCCGATGTCCACGGCCGCCACCCGCTCGCCGGGCCGCAGCGAGTACCGGTCGGCGCCGTACATCTCGATCTGCTGCCTGTGGACCGTGCCGTCCCCGGAGCGGAACTCTCCCGTCCAGGTGCAGGACTCGTGCCCGGGGTGCTGCACACACTCCATCCGCTGCGGGGTGAAGCCCCCCGCGATCCCGTCGGCCCGCGCGGCGCGTACGGTCATGCCGATGTTGGGCACGGTCAGATGGAGGAGGAAGGCGGCCAGGAGCGTCAGGACCGTGCCGAAGACGGGAGAGCGCCCCCCGCGCCGCCTGCCGTCCGTCACCATCCGTGGGCGACCGCGCAGCTGCACTGCATGCGGGATCGCTCGGCCGGACGGGGGCGCCGGTGCAGGAGCATCGCGACCACCATGGGCGCGAAGACGAGGGCGTTGTAGAGGAGGTGCAGTTCCACCCGCGGCATGATGAGCTGGACGACGCTGGTCGGGACCGGGCGTCCCAGCAGGTTGCTGCCGCTCAGCGCCTGGATGAGCAGGAGCAGGTGTTCGACGTGGTGCCAGATCTGGATGCCGAGTGAGATGTTCCACCACGTGCGCGACCTGCCGGTGAAGGCGGGCCTGAGGATGATCAGGCCGACCAGCATCACGAGGGCGTACCCGTAGTGCATCCACTCGGAGGTGACGAGCCAGGGGAAGGGGATGCCCAGGACGCCGCGCGCCTCGGGGACGCGCCAGCCCAGGACGTAGATCTGGACGGCCTGGGCGAGATGCTCCGCCCAATGGGCCAGGACCACCACGAAGTAGACGCCGAGAGCCGTCTTGTGGTGTCGGGTGTTGAGCGTCGGCAGCCAGCCGCGGGACTGCCCTGCCGAAGTCGTTCCGGTTGCCATGCGCGAACCTCGATCCCTGGATTGTGGAGTGGGTGCCGTCGCCAGGTCCGGGTGCCGGCCATCCGCGCTCCGGGGCTCGACCCCGGGACCTTCGGCTCCGGAGTCATTTTCCAGTTCGCTCCGGAGCGAGGTTGCTTCGTGAATGCTCACTTCTCAGGTCGTGACGGTGGAGGCGGGCCGCACCGCATTCCAGAAGAAGCACGGCGCCAGGCCCGGCAGGAGGATGGGGTGCTGGGGCCGACCACGATGCCAGCCGGGCAGATCGCGGCTCCTCGGCACGTGGAAAGGACGCGGGACATGCCGTTGGACGAGACAGCAGTGTCGGTACGGGAAGGGAAGCGGAGGCCGCTGCGCACCGCCGCGGGCGCGTTCGCCGCGCTCCTGGCGGTCCTGCTCGCCACCACCGCCACCACCGCCACCGCCGCCACCGGCGCGCGCAGTCCGGAGAGGCCGGTCGTGGAGGAGCCGGTGAGCTCCCTGCCCGGATTCAGGCACGGCAAGGTCGCCGTCGACGGCGGCGCCGTCCACTACGTGCGCGGCGGATCGGGCCCGGCCGTCCTGCTCCTGCACGGATGGCCGCAGACCTGGGCGATGTGGCGCGACGTGATGCCGGCGCTCGCCCGCGAGCACACCGTCATCGCGATGGACCTGCCGGGCCTGGGGGCCTCCGGCATCCCCGCCGGCGGCTACGACAAGGTCACCACCGCGCACCGGATCCGCCAGGCCGTCAACAGGCTGGGCTTCCGGCAGGTGGGGATCGTCGGCCACGACGTCGGCGCCCTGGTCGCCTACCCCTACGCGCGAGACTTCCCCGCCGAGGTGACCCGGGTGGCGATGCTGGAGACGCCGCTGTCCGGCTTCGGCCTCGAGGAGCTGTACGGCCTCAGCTGGCACTTCCGGTTCAACTCCTCCCCCTCGCCGATCCCCGAGCAGATCATGGACAACGACGAGGTCGGCACCTACCTCGGCATGATCTTCGACTTCAGCCACCGCCGGGAGGCCGTCGACCGCGAGACGTACTTCCGGGCCTACGCGGATCCGGCCAGGCGCACCGCCGGATACGAGTACTACAGGGCGTTCGCCGCGGACGCGGAGAACAACAAGGCCAACGCCTCCAGGCGGCTGGCCATGCCGGTGCTGGGAATGGGCGGGCAGTACGCCTTCGGTTCCGGCGTCGCCGAGTCGTTCCGCCAGGTCGCCGATGACGTGCGCACGGTCGTCGTGCCCGAGTCCGGCCACTTCATCCCTGAGGAGAACCCGAGTTTCCTGGCCGGCTGCCTGAACTTCTTCCTCGGCGCCCAGCGTCCGGCGCCGAGCCCCGAACTCACCGCCTGCGCCCCCTGATCCGCGGTAGAACGGTACGTGACACAGGGCCCGGTCGAACTCACCGTCGAGAATCCGGGAGAGGACGCGTCCTGCGGGCCGGCCGCCGCAAGGAGGCTGCGCCGCCGCCGGGTGACGAGCCGAGCTCCGACGCAACGGGCGGGGCCGACAGGAGGAAGGGTTTGACATGAGCCATCAAGTCCAGCGACCACCGTACGCGGTGGACGGGGAGTCCGGCGGGGCCGCCGCCGCGCAGCTCAGCCGCGGATTCGGCGGGCCCGTGTACCTGCCGGGCGACGCCGGCTACGAGAGGGAACGGCAGGCGCCCTATTCGGACATCGACCCGCGCCCGGCGGTCGTCGCGATGGCCTCGGACCACGCCGACGTGCAGACCGCGATCACCACGGCGCGCGAGCACGGCCTGCCCTTCTCCGTCCAGGGCACCGGGCACGGCACCCACGCCGCTTGCAACGGGGGCATCCTGCTGAAGACGTCGGAGATGGCGTCGGTCCTGGTGGACCCGGACCGGCAGGTCGCCCGTGTCGGCGCCGGCGCCGTATGGGAGCAGGTGATCGCCGCGGCCGAGCCGTTCGGCCTCGCGCCGCTGGCCGGCTCGCACCAGTCGGTGGGCGTGGCGGGCTACACGCTGGGCGGCGGTGTGGGCTGGCTGGGCCGCAAGTACGGGTTCGCCGCCGACAGCGTGCTGAGCGCCGAGGTCGCCGGCGCCGACGGGCGGCTGCTGAAGGCGAGCGCCGACGAGCACCCCGACCTGTTCTGGGCGCTGCGCGGCGGCGGCGGCAACTTCGGCGTGGTGACCTCCCTGGAGTTCCGGCTGTACCCGGTCGGCCGGGTCTACGCCGGCGTCGCCTACTTCGCGGCCGAGCGGGCGGCCGAGACGCTCGCGCGCTACCGGGATTGGACGGCCGACGCGCCTGACGAGCTGAGCACCTCCGTCCTGCTGACCCGGCTTCCCCGCGCTCCGGAGGTCCCCGCAGCGGTGCGGGGCAGGCGCGTGCTCGCGATCCAGGTCATGTACGCGGGGGAGGAGGAGCAGGCCCGCCGGGCGCTGGCACCCCTGTGGCAGGCCGCGGGGCCTGCGCTGTCGGAGACGTTCAGGTCGTCGAGCTTCGGCGCGGCGGACATGGGCGGCACCGGTCCCGCGCAGGTGAACCTGCTCGACACCCTGCCCGACCCGGTGATCGACGCCCTGGTGGCGGCGGCCGCACGGCCGGACTCGCCGGTCCTGACGGCGGAGATCCGTCACTGGGGCGGCGCGATGGGCCGCCCGGGCCCGGACGCCGGCCCCGTGGGCCACCGCACGGTCCGGTTCGCCACCGTCCTCGACGGGTGGGTGCCGGAGGTGGACGAGGCGCTGCGGCCGTACGCGGCCGGGCGGTCCTTCCTGAACTTCCTGCACGACCCCGCCAGGGCCGAGACGGCCTACGCTCCCGGCGACCACCGGCGGTTGCGGGAGGTCAAGCGGGCCTACGACCCCGACAACTTCTTCCACCTCAACTACAACATCCCCCCGGCGCCCCCGCGGGCCCGGTGACCACCGCCCCCGCGGGCCTGCGTGTCCCTCCCGCCCGCCTCGCCTGCCGAGGTGGGCGGGAGGTCTTTTCGCGACAGGGCCCTCCGCGGCCGGCCGAGCCGGCCGCGGAGGGCCCTGTTCCTCTGCGAGTCCCTCTCAAAGCTCCACGCGCACGCCGTACGCCGTGACCCATGTGTTGAACTCGATCAGCCGCTCGATCACCGCGCGGGCGCTCCACGGGCCGCCCATGGCGTAGGAGCCGGCGGGCGCGTCGAGCAGCGTCCGGATCTCCTGCTCGGACGCCAGCGCGAGCACCGGGCCGCCTTCGGCGAGGACGGCCTCCAGCTTCTCGCGCAGCGCCGTCTCGTATCCCTCGTCCTGGGTGGACGGGTAGGGGTTCTTCTTGCGGTCCAGGACCGAGTCGGGCAGTACGCCGCGCATGGCGGCGCGCAGGAGGCTCTTCTCCCGGCCGTCGAAGTTCTTCATCGCCCACGGCGTGTTGTAGACGTACTCGACCAGCTGGTGGTCGGTGAACGGCACCCGGACCTCGAGGCTCGCCGCCATGCTGATGCGGTCCTTGCGGTCCAGCAGGAAGTTCTCCCAGCGGGTGAGGTTGAGGTAGGTCAGCTCCCGCATCCGCGCCTCGACGCCCGTCTCCCCGGGCAGCCGCGGCACCTCCTCCAGCGCCTCGCTGTAGCGCTGCTTGACGTATTCGGCCAGCCCCAGCCGCTCCCAGAGGCCGATGTCCTGCAGCGCCCCGATGCCGCCCGCCTTCTTGAACGGGGAGTGCCAGGGGAAGGTGTCCGACTCGATCGCATCCCGATCGTGGAACCAGGTGTAGCCGCCGAAGAGCTCGTCGGCGGCCTCGCCCGACAGCGCGACCGTCATCTCCTGCTTCAGCGCGCGGCACAGCACCAGCAGCGAGTACTCCATGTCGCCGGTGGAGACCGGCAGGTCCTGGGCGCGCAGCACCGTCCCCCTGACCTCCGGGTCGAGGATCTCGGCGTTGTCCAGCTCGACGATGATGTGCCGGGCGCCGACGTGCTCGGCCACCTCGACGGCGAACGGAGTGTCGGGATCCTCCCACTGCACGTTCGCCTGGAAGCGTGACTCGTGGCCCTTGAAGTCCACCGAGAACGCCTTCAGCGGCTCCGCGACGCCCTTGCGGGCGAGTGCGGCGGCGGCCAGCGCGGTGATCGCGCTGGAGTCGAGCCCGCCCGACAGCAGCGTGCCCACGGGCACGTCGGCGACGAGCTGCCGGTCCACGATGCCGGCCAGCAGTGAGCGCACGGTGGCGATCGTCGTGTCCAGGTCGTCGGTGTGCGGGCGGGCCCGCAGCCGCCAGTAGCGGTGCTCCCCGCGGCCCTCGCGGGAGAAGCGCAGGACCGTGGCCGGCCGTACCTCGTGCATGCCCCGGAACACGCCGTGGCCGGGCGTCTTGACGATCGTGAAGATCTCCCGCAGGCCGTCGGCGTCGATGACGGCCTCGGCCTCGTCGTGGGCCAGGATGGTCTTCGGCTCCGAGCCGAACAGCACGCCGTCCGGCGTCGGGTAGTAGTAGAGCGGCTTGACCCCCATCCGGTCGCGCACCAGCAGCAGTTCCTCGGTGCGCGGGTCCCAGATGGCCAGCGCGAAGATGCCGTCGAGCCGGTCGGCGAAGTCCTCGCCCCACTCCAGGTAGGCCCGCAGCACCACCTCGGAGTCGCTGGCCGTGCGGAACTCGTGGCCCAGCCCGCGCAGCTCCTCGCGCAGCTCGCGGTAGTTGTAGACCTCCCCGTTGTAGGTCATGACCGGCAGGCCTTCCCCGCCGGCGGCCATCGGCTGCCTGCCGCCCTCCAGGTCGATGATCGCCAGCCTCCGGTGGCCGAGCGCCGCGCGGGCGCAGGTCCACACGCCGCCCGCGTCGGGGCCCCGGTACTCCAGGGTCGCCGTCATCGCCGTGATCGTGTTCCGCTCGCCGGTCAGATCGCGCTCGTAACTCACCCATCCAGCAATGCCGCACATAATTGATCAACGCATCCTTTCCATGGTCTCGGTGAAGTCGCGGGCGCCGTGCAGCCACGCGACCTTGTCGTGCAGCTCGTCCTCGGAGAACGCGGACAGCATCCGGTTCCTGGCGAGCGCGGCGGCCCCGGCGGGGTGGTAGAGGCGGCTGCCCATCTCGCGGGAGACGAGCTGGGTCCGGGCCGTGCGGGCCCGGCGGGCCGCGTTGTACTTCTCGAACCGCTGCGGGAACTCGGCGGGGCCGCAGTCGGCCAGCTCGCCCAGCGTCACCGCGTCCTCCAGCGCCATGCACGCGCCCTGGGCGGCGTACTGGAGCATGGGGTGGGCCGCGTCGCCGAGCAGGACCACGCGGCCGTCGGTCCAGTCGGCCACCGGGTCGCGGTCGCACAACACCCACTCGCGCCACTCCGCACCCAGCTCCAGCAGCCGTCCGGCGGTCTCGCCGAGTCCGGGGAAGGCGCCCAGCACCGTCTCGCGCTCGGCCGGCCGGCCGGTCACCACGGTCGCGGCGCCGTCGTCGCGGGTGGCGGCCAGGTTCAGGAACTCGCCGCCGCCGATCGGGTAATGCACGAAGTGCCAGCGCGGCCCCGCCCACAGCGTGACGGTGTTCCAGCGCAGGTCGTCGGGCACCCGTTCCATCGGGATGACCGAACGGAAGATCGTGTGTCCCGACACCCGCGGCCCGCCGTCGCCGACCAGCCGCGCGCGGATCATGGAGTGCAGGCCGTCGGCCCCCACCAGCGCGTCGCCGGCCACCCGGGCCCCGCCGCCGAGCAACGCCCGCACGCCGCCGGCGTCCTGCTCGTAGCCGATCACGTGGCTGCCGCCGCGCAGCTCGACCAGCGGATGGTCCCGGCATGCGGCCAGCAGCGGGCCGTACAGGTCCACCCGCTGGACCACCGCGTACGGGTTGCCGAAGCGCGCCCGGTAGCGGCCGGTGAGCGGCATGCTCGCCACCCGCTCACCGGTCGTGCCGTCCATGAAGCGCAGCTCCTCGATGTAGACGGCCAGGTCGCGCACGGCCTGCCCGACCCCGAGCCGGTCCAGCGCGGCGAAGCCGTTGGGGCCGAGCTGGATGCCCGCGCCGAGCTCGCTGAACTCGTCCCTGCGCTCCAGGACCACCGCCCGGTGACCCTGGTTCGCCAGGCCGACGGCGGCGGCCAGCCCTCCTATGCCGCCACCGGCGATGAGTACGGTCGCCGTCCTCCCCCGCCCGTTCATCGGCGCACCGGCATCCGGTCGACCACCGACAGCAGGGCGTCACGCAGGATGCCGACCCCGTCCGCAGTGAGCACCGACTCGGCGTGGAACTGCATGGAGGCGAACCCGGGCCCGCGCAACGCGTGCACCTCGCCCGTCTCCGGGTCGCGGCTGACCGCGACGGTCCCCGCCAGGCCGGCGGGCTCGATCTCGTCCGCCGGGGCGTGTGCGGCGAAGGTGTTGTAGAAGCCGACCCTGGCCCGGCGGCCGAACAGGTCGATCACCCGCTGCACGCCCTGGTTGGGCACCTCCCTGCGGCGCAGGGGCAGGCCGAGCGCTCCGCTGAGCACCTGGTGGCTGAGGCACACGGCCAGGAACGGGGTGCCGGAGCCGAGCAGCCGCGCCACCGCGCCGCGCAGGTGTGCGATCTTGGGGTGGGCCAGGTCGGCCGGGTCGCCGGGGCCGGGGCCGAGCACCACCAGGTCGTGGCCGTCCAGCGTGTACGGCTCGTCGAACCGGCGCACGGTCACCTGCAGGCCCAGCGAGCGGAGCTGGTGGCCGATCATCGAGGTGAACGTGTCCTCGGCGTCCACCACCAGCACCCGGCGGCCGATCAGGTCGGGCGTCCAGAACGTCCGCTCGGCCTGCTCCTGCCGCCAGAACCCGGAGATCCCCTCGTTGCGCCCCTCCAGCGCGCCGCGCACCTCGGGGTGCTCGGCGAGCTGCTCGGGCGGCTCGGCGCACAGGGCGTCGAGCAGCCCGGCCGCCTTCGCCGTGGTCTCGGCCACCTCCGACACCGGGTCGGAGTGCCTGACGAGCGTCGCGCCGACCCCGATCCGGACCCGCCCGGCGGCGTCGATGTCGGCGGTGCGGATGAGGATCGAGGAGTCGAGCGTCCGCCGGCCCGCCCCGTCGCTGCCGATCAGCGCGGCGACGCCGCTGTAGTAACCGCGTCCCTCCTTCTCGTAGCGGCTGATCACCCGGCACGCGCTCTCCAGCGGGCTACCGGTGACGGTCGGCGCGAAAAGCGTCTCGCGCAGGATCTCGCGCACGTCGCGGGTGGTCTCGCCCTCGATGTAGTACTCGGTGTGGGCGAGCCTGGACATCTCCCTCAGGTACGGTCCCGTCAGGCGGCCGCCGGACTCGCAGATCCGGGCCATCATCTTGAGCTCCTCGTCCACCACCATGTACAGCTCGTCGGTCTCCTTCTTGTCGCCGAGGAAGCCCATGAGCGCGCCGACGGTCGGCCCGGACGGGGGGTAGCGGTAGGTGCCGCTGATCGGGTTCATCACCGCGACGCCCGCGGAGACGCTGATGTGCCGCTCGGGCGAGGCGCCGACGAAGGTCCTGTCGCCGGTATGGATGATGAACGTCCAGTACGTGCCCGTCTCGCGGGTGGCGATCCGGCGGAACAGCGTAAGGGCGCTGGCCGGGGTGTAGTCGGTGATGTCGGCCAGGAACGAGCGCTTGATGACGAAGTTGGCGCCCTCGCCCCGGCCGATCTCCTCGTCGATGACGGCGCGCACGATGGCCGCGTAGTCGTCGTCGGCGGTGTCCACGCTGCGCGCGCGGGTCCGGACGGGCCGGTCGGGGATGCGTGCCAGGGCGGCGGGCAGCGGCAGGCTGCCGTGGCCGGTGACGGTCATCGCGACGAGCGGGGCGCCGTCGTCGCGGGCTTCGAAGCCGCGCTCGGTGATCTGCCGGTACGGGATGAGCGTGAGCAGCTCGGGGCCCTCGCCGCCCGGCTCGTCCGGCAGCGGGAGCTCGCTCAGCGTGGCGACCGCGGAGACGTCGCCGACCAGCACGTCCAGCACGCCCTCCCGTCCGGCGCCCGGCCGGTGCAGTAGCGCGAAGGGAGGAGGCGCGGGGGACAGGATCTCGTCCAGAAGCCGGTCGGCGCTCATGTCCGGGTTCATTTCCGGGCCCCCGGCGCGAGATCGGTCAGAAGCTGCTTGGCCGTCGTGACCACGCCGCACCGCCCGGCCACGTACCGCAGCGTCATGCGGTGGTCCTCGAGGGTGAAGTCGGCGACGGCGTCGGCCACCAGGAACGGCTGCACGTCGTGGGTGAAGGCGTCGACGGCCGTCATCAGGACGCCGATGTGCGCGTACACGCCGGCGATGATCAGCTGGTCGCGCCCGCTGTCACGCAGCCTCTGCAGCAGGGGAGTCTGGTGGAAGGCGCTGTAGCGCCGCTTGACGATGACCCAGTCGTCCGCCCCGGGCGCCACCGGGTCCGCGACGCCGCGCTGCACGGCGTCGGTGGACATGCCGGGTCCCCAGAAGTCCTTGAGCAGCCCCCGCTGCCCGGCGGTCATCCCGCCGGGCTGCGCGGTGTAGGCGACCGGGATGCCGGCGGCGGCACACCGCTCGCGCAACGCGCCCGCGTTCCTGATGAGGTCCGTCACCGGGGCCTCGCCGGAGGGAAAGGCATTCAGAAAGAAATTCTGCATGTCGTGCAGCAGGAGCACGGCCCGGTCGGGGGAGACGGTCCACTGAGCAGTGTTGACAGGCAGTTCGCCGGAGTCCGGCATCGGATACGGCGTGATGTAAGGAATCCCGATCATTGTTGCCTCAATCTGGTTGTGCGATGAAGAAATTCAGGCGCCCAGCGTGGCGCCGCCGTCCACCGTCAGGTGCTGCAGCGTGATGTGTTTCGCCCTGCTCGAAAGCAGGAATGCGACGGCCTCCGCGACATCGGCCGGGGTGGCGATTTTTCCGAGCGGGATTCCGGTGCGGTAGACCTTGGGGCTGCCCTCGATCGACGACCGGAGCGCCCGGTCGCGGTCGCTCCACAGCGCCGAGAGCATCGGGGTGTCGGCCGAGCCCGGGGTCACCACGTTGCAGCGGATCCCGTAGCCGGCCACCTCCAGCCCCAGGGCCTTGGTGAACGCCGTCGCCGCGGCCTTGGACGCGCAGTAGGCGGCCATGTCGGCGCGGGCGACCAGCGCCGCGTTGGAGGCGACGGTGACGACCGCCCCGGCCCGCCGCGGCACCATCCGGGAGACGACCGCCCTGGAGACGTGGAAGACGCCGTTGACGTTGACTGCGAACGTCGCCGCCCAGTCGTCGTCCGACATGGTCACCGCCCGGCCGGTGCGCAGCACGCCGGCCGCGTTGACCAGCTTGGTGATGGGGCCGAGCAGCCGCTCGGCCTCGTCGACCACCGCCTCCACCCGGGCGCTGGAGCCGACGTCCACCGGGAACGCGGCGACCCGCAGGCCGTCCGCGCCCAGCTTCCCGGCCAGCTCCCGCAGACCGTCCTCGTCCCGGTCCAGGAGGGCCACCGGTATGCCCTCCTCTCCCAGCGTCCGCGCGATCGCCGCCCCGATGCCGCCCGCGGCTCCGGTGACGAGGGCCACCATCAGGGGCTCCCGGCGGAGAATTGCGTCAAGATAATGTGCATAATGAACTCAGCCGCCTTTCCCCGCACAATTCCCCGAGATGCGGGTCTGTCAATTACGGGGTATTTCTCTTGCCTATAGAATGCGATTGGTAATGAACTGGGGCAAGGTGGAGCGGTGGCAGCAAGTTGTCCCCGCACCGCTGTTTCCTGCCAGCCGCGGGCAACGCAGCACGTCAAGAGATGCCCCGCACGGCGGCTCGAGCTGACGATGTCGTGGTGAGGAAGTCCGGTGTCAAGAGAGCGGCGACCTCGTGGCTGCAGGACCAAGCGTGGTTTCTGCAGAAACTGGTCCCGGATTCACCCGCCTACACGATGCTTCGCGCCTACCGAACGACAGGCGAACTCGACGTGCCCGCGCTCCGCGCCGCCTGGCGGGGGGTCGTGCTCCGCCACGAGATCCTGCGCACCACCCTCGTGGAGGACGGCGGGCTGCCCGTGCAGGAGATCGCCGACGGCTGCCACCCGCACGCCTTCACCGAGATCGGCGCCGCCGGCACATCGGCCGAGCAGCTCTGCGCCGACCTCGCGCGCACCCCGCTCGACCTGGAGAACGGACCGCTCGCGCAGCTCACCGTGGCGCGGCTGGACGACGGTGACCACCTGCTGGTACTGCGGCTGCACGAGGCCGTCGCCGACGAGTGGTCCCTCGCGACGCTGCTGGACGAGCTCTCCGACGGCTACGCCGACCAGCAGGTCCCGCCACCGCCCGACGGGCTCCAGTACGCCTCCTACGCCCGCTGGCAGCGTGACCAGGGGCACACCCCGGAGTTCCACCGGCTGCTCGGCTGGTGGACCAGGAACCTGACCCCGCCGCCCCCGTCGCCCGCGCCGCCCGCCGACCGGCCCCGGCCCGACGGGCCGTCCTTCGGCGGCGGGGCCGTCCCCTTCGCGTGGGCGCCCGTGCTCGGGCAGGCCGTCGCCGAGCTGGCGCGCGAGGAGCGGGTCAGCCGCCCGGCGGTCATGCTGGCCGCGTTCCTGTGCCTGCTGCGCCGGCACAGCGGGGAGGACCGGGTGGCCGTCGGCGCCCCGGTGAACCTGCGGCCCGTGGTCCGGACCGGCGCCCTCGTCGGCCCGTTCCGCAACCACGTCGTGCTGTGCGCCGACCTGTCGGGCGGGATCACCTTCAGGCAGGCCGTGCGCCGGGTGGCGAAGGCGGTGACGCAGGCGTACCAGTGCCGGATGATCCCGTACGACCGGCTGGTGCAGGCGCTGCGGCTGGACCGGGACCCGCGCCGGATGCCGCTGTGCGACGTGCTGTTCGACTACCGCGACGAGGCCGAGCCGGTGCCCTGCCTGGGCGCGGCCGAGGTGCGGCCGGTGCGCCCGCGCGCGGGCACCGCCAGGACCGACCTCTGCCTCACGATGGAGCACGTCGGGTCCGAGCTGACCGGCTCGCTGACCTACCGCGACAGCCTGTACGAGGAGGAGTCGGCCGGGCTGCTGCTCGACCAGCTCCGCACGTTCCTGGCCATCGCGCTGCGGGCGCCGGACCTGCCCGCCGACCAGATCCCGCTGGAGGACTACGCGCGGACGCGCGCCAGGGTGCGCGAGGCGGACCAGACGACGGTCCTCGACCCGCTGCTGCCCTCCGCGCCCGAACTCGTGCGCGCCCGCGCCGTGCGCACGCCGGACGCAGTGGCGCTGGACTGGCCGGACGGCAGCCTGACCTACCGCGAGCTGGACGGGCGCGCATCCGCCGTCACCGCCGCCCTGCGCGCGCACCGGGCCGAGGGCGCCTCCGTGGTCGTCCGGATGTCACCGGGCCCCGCCCAGGTCGCCGCTGTGCTGGGCACGCTCGGCGCGGGCGCGTACCTGACCTGCCTGGCCACCGGCGACGCGGGCGAGCGGGGCAAGGCCGTGCTGGCCGAGCTGCGGCCCGCCTGCATGCTGGTGGAGGGCCCGGCCGACGACCTGGTGCGCTGGTACGAGGAGGAGCTCGGCGGCACCGTCGTCGACGTCGCCGTCCTCGCCGCGCCCGCCCGGCCGGTCGCGCTCGTCAGTCCCATGACCACCGAGCCCGCCTACGTCGCCTACACCTCCGGCTCGACCGGCAAGCCCAAGGGGATCATCCAGTCGCACGGCAGCCTGGCGCAGTTCGCCACCTGGCTGGCCACCGAGTTCCGGATGCGGCCCGGTGCCAGGGTCGCCCAGTGGGCCGCACCCGGCTACGACGCCGCGCTGGTCGAGACGTTCGCCGCGCTGACCGGCGGCGCGACGCTCTGCCCCGTGCCCGAGCGGATCAGGGCGCATCCGGAGAAGCTGGCGGACTGGCTCGCGGACGAGCGCATCACGCTGCTGCAGACCGTGCCGAGCTTCGCGCGCAAGCTCCTCGACGCGATCACCGAGGGCGAGGGCGGCCGGTCGCTGTCGCTCAGTTGCCTGCTGCTCGCCGGTGAGCCGCTGCCCGGCGACCTGGCCGGCGACCTGCGCGCGAACCTCCCGGCCGTGCGGCTGGCGAACCTGTACGGCGCCACGGAGACGATCCTGGCGACCTGGTACGAGGTGACCGGGCCGGTGCACGGCATGACGCCGATCGGCAGGTCCATCCCCGGCCGGCAGGTCGTCGTGCTGGACGACTGGGACCGGCCCTGCCCGCCCGGCGTCACCGGGCACCTCGTGGTCCGGAGTCCGTACGTCGCGCTCGGGTACGTCGGCGGCGGCGAGGACACCCGGCCCTTCGAGCCCGTGTACCACCTGCAGGCGTGCGGGTCCGGCTTCGGCCGCTTCTACCGCACCGGCGACCTCGGCCGCCTGCGGTGGGACGGCCTGCTGGAGTTCCGCGGCCGCGGCGACTCCCAGATCAAGTTCCACGGCACCCGCGTCGAGCTGGCCGAGGTCGAGGACGCGCTGAACCGGAACGAGGCGGTCGCCGAGTGCGCGCTCGTCCCGGTGAGCGGCCCCGACGGCTGGATCACCCGCCTGGTCGCCTACGTCGTGCCGAACCGCACGGCGGCGGGCGAGGCGGAGGTGCGGGCCGCCGACCTGCGGGCCACGCTGCGCACGCGGTTCGGCAAGAGCACGCTGCCCCTGTCGGTCAAGACGGTCAGCGCGCTGCCGCGCAACGTGGGCGGCAAGATCGACCGGCGGATGCTGCCGGCGCTGGCGACCGGCGGGCCACGCGGCGCCGCGCGGACGTCGGCGGAGCTGGAGCTGGCCGCCATCTGGTCAGACGTTCTGGGGGCCGAGCCGGACAGCGACGGCGACCCCTTCTTCGCTGTGGGCGGGCACTCGCTGATGGTGCCCCGTCTGCTCGATCGCGTGCGTGAGAGGTTCGGCGTCGAGGTGCCCCTCTGGGAGTTCTTCGCCAACCCCACCCTGAACGGCCTGGCCGCTCAGGTCAGCGCGCACGCGCTTTCCGCTGATGCTGTCAACCAATCTATGGCGGGTGAGTGATGTGACACTTGTGGAGACCTCGACGTCAGTCGACTTCGATGGGGAGAACCTGGCTGTCCCGACAGTACGGCTGATCGCCGAGAACCAGGTCACCTGCGGCGTCGCCCCGTCAGCCCTGGCCAAGGTCGCGGCCAACAGACGGCTGTTCGAGGACGTCATCGCACAGGGCATCCCCGTTTACGGCGTGACGACCGGCTACGGCGAGATGATCTACATGCTCGTCGACACCTCCAACGAAGTGCAGCTCCAGACCAACCTCGTCCGCAGCCACAGCGCCGGCGTCGGCCCGATCTTCGCCGAGGACGAGGCGCGGGCGGTCCTGGCGGCCCGGCTCAACGCCCTGTCCAAGGGCTATTCGGCGGTCCGGCCGGAGCTGCTCGAACGCATGGCGCTCTACCTCAACCTCGGCATCACGCCCGCCATCCCCGAGATCGGGTCGCTGGGCGCGAGCGGTGACCTGGCACCGCTCGCGCACGTCGCCTCGACGCTGATCGGCGAGGGGTACGTGCTGCGTGACGGGCGCCGCACCGAGACCGGACCGGTGCTGCGCGAGCTCGGCATCGAGCCGCTGCAACTGCGGTTCAAGGAGGGCCTGGCGCTGATCAACGGCACCTCGGCGATGACCGGGCTGGGCTGCCTGCTCGTCACCCGGGCCCTGGACCAGGTGCGGCAGGCCGAGATCGTCACCGCGCTGATCTGCGAGGTGCTGCAGGGCTCGACCAGCCCGTTCGTGGCTGACGGGCACGACATCGCCCGCCCCCACCAGGGGCAGATCGACGTCGCCGCCAACATGCGGGCCCTGCTGAACGGCAGCGGCCTGGCCGTGGAGCACAGCGAGCTGCGCCAGGCGCTCAGCGTCGACCCGCTGCGCCTGTCGATCCTGCGCGACAGGGAGCCGCCGCGCGGCCGGCGCAAGGACGGCGAGGCGCCGGAGCACGGCGTCCACCGGACGGAGGTCTATCTGCAGAAGGCGTACACGCTGCGGGCCATCCCGCAGGTCGTCGGCGCCGTCCGCGACACGGTCTACCACGCGGCCGCCACGTTGCACACCGAGCTCAACTCCTCCAACGACAACCCCCTCGTCTTCGAGGGCAAGGAGGTTTTCCACGGCGCCAACTTCCACGGCCAGCCGGTCGCCTTCGTCATGGACTACCTGACGATCGCGCTCACCCAGCTCGGCGTCTTCTCCGAGAGGCGGACCAACCGGCTGCTGAACCGCCACCTCAGCAACGGCCTGCCCGAGTTCCTCGTCGCCGGCGACCCCGGGCTCAACAGCGGGTTCGCCGGAGCCCAGTACCCCGCCACCGCCCTGGTCGCGGAGAACCGGACGATCGGCCCCGCCAGCACGCAGAGCGTGCCGTCCAACGGCGACAACCAGGACGTCGTCAGCATGGGGCTGATCGCCGCCCGCAACGCGCGCCGGGTGCTGCAGAACAACAGCAGGATCCTCGCGGTGGAGTTCCTCGCCGCCGCCCAGGCGGTGGACCTGTCGGGCCGCCTGGACCGGCTCAGTCCGGCCGGGCTGGCCACCTACGAGCGGGTCCGCTCGCTCGTGCCGGTCCTGGAGGAGGACCGGTTCATGTCCGACGACATCGAGCTGGTGGCCGCCGCGATCTCCCGCGGCGAGTTCCTGGCGGCCGTCGAGCAGGCCGACGTCGCCCTGCGCTGACCGGCGGGCACACGGAAAGCACCCCGGGGTCGGCGTATTCCAGGGATCGTCGCAACACGGTTGATCGACTGGCTGTCGCCAGAAGCATGACGAGACGCTCGGCTGGGGTTTCCCGGCCGAGCGTCCTTCGTGGTCCGGCGTTCGATTCGGCAGCGACGGCGTCGAGGCCCCCGCGGGTGTGGACTGTGCGCCCGGGCCGGCGCGCGTCGGTGCGGGCCTGGGCCGCACGCGGTCGACACCGGCCGCCGGCGGGGTGCCGGTTGCGGCGGCGGACCTCTCGGCTGACGGCCGAGGGCGCACGGCCGGGTTGGCGTGCGATCCCGCGGATCGAGACTTTCTCCCGCACCCGGTCGGCGATGGGGATGCGGTCTTCCTCGCGCAGGCCGTCAGGACGGGACGGCTCGGGGCGCCGCCCGTCGTCTGACGACGGCAGGAAAGGGGCGCCGCCCGTCGTCTGACGGGCGGCGCCCCTTTCCTGCCGTCGGTCGGGTTGGAGCCGTTCCGCCGCCTTCTTCCCGTACGGGGTGGGATCAGAAGCGCAGGCCGTTCTTGGCCTGCCGCAGGTGGTCGAAGGAGGACAGGTCGGGCACCGTCCAGCCGTCCAGGTCGTACTCGTTCAGGCACTGGTCGACGAAGGCCTTGTAGCCGTCCACCTGGCCGCTGGCCGTCTGCGCGGCCAGCAGCTCCACGCGGGTGTTCTCGTGATTGCCCGCGTAGTTGCGCTCGTACAGCTCGTGCCGGCCGCCGAACTCGGTGCCCACGGCGTCCCAGAGCAGCTTCATCACCTTGATCCGCTCGACCGAGTCGATGCCGCCGGAGCCGCGCAGGTACTTGTCCAGGTAGGGCCGCACCTCGGGGTTCTTGAAGTCCTCGGCGCTGGAGTTGATGTAGATCAGGCCGCTGGCGATGTCCTGCTCGACGATCTCCTTGACCCGGGGGTAGCCGATCTGCATGAACCAGCGGTAGGCCAGGCCGTACTCCGGGTTGGGCAGGACCGCGCCGTTCTTCCACGGGACGGGGTTGCGCGCGGCCGCGTCCGACAGCCCCCAGAACAGGTTGCGCCAGGCCAGCACCTCGCCGATGCGGCTCTGCACGCCCCGGAAGTCCTTGGTGCCGGTGATCTCGACGGCCTTGGCGAGCAGGCCGGCGATGAACTCCAGCTTCACCGCCAGGCGGGTGCACCCGTGGAAGGTGAAGCGCTCGGGGAAGCCGGAGCGGCCGGTGAACAACTGCACCTTGCCGAGGTGGCCGTAGATGAAGACGTTCTCCCAGGGGATGAGCACCTTGTCCAGGACGAGGATCGTGTCGTTCTCGTCCAGCCGGGACGACAGCGGATAGTCGAACGGGCTGCCCATCACCGTCGCCGCGGCGGTGTAGGAGGGCCGGCAGATCAGCTTCAGCCCCGGCGCGTGCATCGGGATGGTCGCCACCAGGGCGAACTTCTTGTCCTTGATGGGCAGGCCGTAGTGGGCGATGAAGTTGTAGTGGGTCAGCGCCGATCCGGTCGCCACCACCTTCGCCCCGCTCACCACCAGGCCGGCGTCGGTCTCCTTCTCCACGTGCACGAAGACGTCGGCGACCTCGTCCGGCGGCCGGCTGCGGTCCACCGGCGGGTGCACGATCGCGTGGTTCCAGAACAGGACCTTCTCCTGCGACTCCCGATACCAGCGCCGCGCGTTGTCCGCGAACGGCTCGTAGAACTCGGCGTTGGCGCCGAGCGTGCCGAGGAAGGCCGCTTTGTAGTCGGGGCTGCGGCCCATCCATCCGTAGCTCATCCGCGCCCACGCGGCGATGGCGCGCTGGTTGGCCACCAGGTCCTCGGCGCTGCGCGGGGTGGTGAAGAAGCTGTGGGTGAAGCCGTCGCTGCCGGTGTCGGTCGGCACGACGAGCGCGTCACGCCGTTCCGGGTCGTGCAGCGCGTCGTAGAGCCTGGCGGTCATCCTGATCGGGTTGTGGAAGGCCGGGTGCGCGGTCACGTCCGCGACGCGGTCGCCGTACAGGTAGATCGCCCGGTCGTCGCGCAGGCTCTCGATGTACTCGGCGCCGGTCATCGGACGGGTCTTCGGCCGGGCGTCCGGAACCGGTGGCGCGTCCTGCAGGTCTGTCATGGCAATTCCCCTATTCGAGCCCGAACCGGGCCTTGGCCAGATCACGCTTGGCGATGGTGGCGAGGAACGTCGAGACCCCCGCGTGGGTGACGAACATCGACATGTCCCGCCATACGCGCTCGATGCGCTCGCCGCTGCGGACGGCGCTCGACCCCGCCGTGGGGAACAGGTACGACTCGACCGCCCGCCAGCACAGGGCGACCGCCTCGTGGCAGATCCCGGCCAGGCCGAGCTCGTGCTCGTGGGTGACGGCGGCCGCTCCGGCGGCGCTCGCCTCGCGCCACTGGCGGGCGGCGTCCAGCGTCGCCGCCTCCGCCGTGGCGATCAGACCGGCGGCCTTGCCGTACCTGAACTGGAAGTCAGGGTCCTCGCTGCGCGTCACGATGGGCGGGAACGGCGTCGTCCGCGTCCGCATGAGGTCCTCGTACGCGTCCAGGGCGCCCCTGGCCATGCCGACGGCGAGCAGCGCGTCCTCCAAGACCATGAAGCTGAGCTGCCCGCCCCCGTAGGCGGGGCCGTGCAGCGCGCGTCCCGGTGTGCCTCCGGTGACGTCGACCTGGCTCATGTGGTGCTTGATCGTGTAGCGGTCGGGGACGCGGCCGTTCTCCATGCGGATGCTGTGCGACCCGCTGCCCTTCAGCCCCAGCGCCTGACCCCAGTCGTCCAGGCGGGTCCACTCGCTGCGGGGGGCGATGAACAGCATGGGCTCGCCCGACTCGAGCAGGGCGTGGCCCATGAAGTGAGTGGCGTACGGCGAGCCGGAACAGTAGCCCCAGGTGCCGTTGATCAGCCAGTCCCCGTCGGCGGTGCGCTCGGCACTCCCGCCGGGCATCACGGTCGCGGGGCAGACGAACTCGCCGGAGGCGAAGATCTCCTCCTGGGCGCGCTCGCCGAAGAGCGTGGCGGCGGGCAGCGCGTGCGCGGCGCCCAGGCAGTACATCCACCCCGTCGACGGGCAGCCTCTGGTGAGGTTGATCGCCACGCGGACGAAGGTGTCGATCCCGAACTCGTAGCCGCCGAACCGGCGGGGCACCAGGATCCGGTAGAAGCCGGCCCGGGAGAACTCCTCGTGGACGTCCTGGCCGTAGAACGTGCGCTGCTCGGTCTCGGCCTGGCGCTCGACCAGTGCGGGAATCATGGCCTCCGCCCTGGCGACCACGTCCTCGGGAGTGAGGCCAGGCTCGGGCGGTACGGCGAGGCGGTGCTCGAAAACAGTGGTGTCGACACCCATCGCTATGCGAGTCCTCACGGTTTCGTGGACGAATAGGGCACGTGGTCAGCGTCACATCCACGATTTTCCGGCGCATCTCCCGGAGTGCTGTTTCGCCTGCCAGGAGTTTTCCCGGCGCATCTGCCGGAGTACTGTTTCGCCTGCCAGGAGTTTTCCCGGCGCCTTTCCGGCCGCCGACGTGAGCCCTGCGGAAAACTGGCAGCGAGGGGAAAACGGCCTGCAGCTTACTGCCCGCCGAAAGCCTGGTTCCGGCCCGTGCCGCCGAGCAGGATCGGAGGCGTAAGCAAACGGAATGCGAAACCGGTGAGAAAGAGGCAGTGACATGACAGTGCTCGCGTCCGTACCGAACGGGAAAACGGCTGTGGCCATTGACGACGTCACCGGGGAGGGCAACGTCTACGGCGACGACGTCAGCGAGATCTACGATCTGCTCTACCGGCGCCGGGGCAAGGACTACCGGAAAGAGGCCGAGGTCGTGGCCCGCCTCGTCCGCGAGCACGCGCCCCACGCGGACTCCTTGCTGGACGTGGCCTGCGGCACCGGGGAGCACCTCAGATGGCTGCGGGAGAGCTTTCCCCGCGTCGCGGGGCTGGAGCTGTCGGAGGGGATGCGGGCACGCGCCGAGGCCAAGCTGCCGGGTGTCACGGTCCACCCGGGCGACATCCGCGACTTCCGGCTCGGCCGGCAGTTCGACGCCGTGTGCAGCCTCTTCGCCACGGTCGGCTACATGGAGGGCACGGACGAGCTCGACGCCGCGGTGGCGAGCATGGGCCGGCACGTGGCGCCCGGCGGGGTGCTCATCGTGGAGCCCTGGTACTTCAGGGACGGCTTCGTCGACGGGTACATCGGCGACGACGTCGTGCGCGAGGACGGACGGACCATCGCCAGGGTGGCGCGGTCCTTCCGGGTGGGAGACACCGTGCGGGTGCAGGCCCACTTCGTGGTGGCCGACGGCGCCGGCATACGCACCTTCGAGCACACGCAGGTGATGAGCCTGTTCTCGCGCAAGGAGTACGCGACGGCCTTCGAGCGGGCCGGTTTCACGGCCACCTGCCTGGAGGAGACCGGCGCCATGCTGGCCGGTCGCTGCCTGTTCCTCGGCGTGCGGCAGGACGGAACCGCTAGGTGATCCCCCTGTTCAAGGTGGAGATGGCGGCCGACGCCGCCGACCGCGTCACGGCCGTCCTGGACAGCGGCATGCTCGGCCACGGGCCGCTGGTCGGGGAGTTCGAGCGCGAGCTCGGCGCCCGGCTCGGCAACCCTCATGTGGCCGCGCTGAACAACGGCACCTCCGGCCTGCAGCTCGCGCTGCGCCTGGCCGGCGCCGCCGACCGGCCGGGCGGCGAGGTGCTCAGCACCCCGTTCACCTTCGAGGCGACGAACTGGAGCATCCTGGCCGGCGGCCAGCGCATCACCTGGGTGGACATCGACCCGGCCACGCTCAACATGGACCTGGACGACCTGGCGAAGAAGATCACCCCCCTGACTCGCGCGATCATGGTGGTGCACTGGGGCGGCTCCCCGGTGGACGTCGACCGGCTCACGCGCGTCCTGGACGACGCCGAGGCGGCCCACGGCCACCGCCCGGTGGTCGTGGAGGACTGCGCCCAGGCGTGGGGCGCCCGCGTCCACGGCCGCCCGCTCGGCAACCACGGCAACCTGTGCGTCTTCAGCTTCCACGCGACCAAGCACCTCAGCTGCGGCACCGGTGGCCTGCTCGTCCTGCGCGGCGAGCAGGACCTGCTGCGCGCCCGCCGGCTGCGCTTCTTCGGCATCGAACGGGACGCCGACCGGGTGCACGCCGACTACGACGTGCCCGAGTGGGGCTACAACTTCTACATGAACGAGATCTCCGCCGCCATCGGCCTGAGCAGCCTGACCGCGGTGGACGACCGGATCGCCCGGCACCGCGGCAACGCGGCGTTCTACGACGCGGAGCTGGCCGGCGTGCCCGGTCTGGAGCTGACCGCGCGGAGCGAGGGGCTGGAGTCGTCGTTCTGGCTCTACCCCGTCAAGGTGGACGACCGCGCCGGGTTCATGCGGAAGATGGCCGAGGCCGGAGTGGAGGTCAGCATGGTGTCGCGGCGGAACGACGCGCACGGTTGCGCGCCGCCGGGGCGGGCGCTGCCGGGGCTGGAGGCCGTGCACGACCGGGTGGTGCACATCCCGGTCGGCTGGTGGCTGTCGGAGGAGGACCGGGCGCACATCGCGCGCACGATCAGATCCGGCTGGTAGGCGGCACGAGTCCGGCTCGTGCCGCCGTTCCCTATCCCTTGCCCGGCTTCGCTGTCATGCGCTGACTTTGCTGATCGTCACGGGAACCGCGTTGAACACCGCGTTGCCCGACACCGGGTCGATGACCCTCTCGTCGGTCAGCGCGTTGGCGTTGACGCCGGCGTGCTCGACCGCCACCGGCTGCCCTTTCCCCGCATGGCCCCACCCGTGCGGGAGGCTGACCACGCCGGGCATGATCGATTCGGTGGGCTCGACGGGCACCACGACCTCGCCGGCGGCAGACCGTACCAGCGCCTGATCGCCCAGCCCGAGCCGGGCGACGTCGTCGGGGTGCACGTGCAGGGTGCACCGGTTGCTCCCGCCGACCAGCGTGGGCACGTTGTGCAGCCAGCTGTTGTTGGAGCGGAGCTGGCGCCGCCCGATGAGCAGGATCTGCGAGCCGGGTGCGGTGCGCCGGGCGCGCAGCCGGCGCGCCTCCTCGACCATCGCCGCGGGCGCCAGCTCGACCCGTCCCGACGGCGTGCGCAGCAACTCGCCGAGCCGGGGCTCCAGCGGGCCCAGGTCGATGCCGTGCGGCCGGGCCAGCAGGTCCTTCAGCGAGAGCTTGTAGGCGCCGAGCCGCAGCAGGGCGTCGAGCATCAGCTCGGGCCCGCTGTCGCCGCCGAGCTCGGCCCGCAGGCCCGCCGCGTCGCCGAGCACCTGGCCGACGATCGCCTCGTCGAGCGCGGCCGGATCCGCCTGGGCGCCCTGGCCCGCCGCGATGAGCGTGAGCCTGGCCAGGATCTCCGCCTCGGAACGCTGATCGGGGTCCAGCGGGAGGACGGCGGGCGAGAACCTGGCGTAGTTGCGCACCGTCACGGTGGACAGCAGGAAGTCGTAGTGCGGCATCTGCAGCATCCGCGGCGGCGGCAGGATGACGTCGGCGTGCTTGGTGGTCTCGTTGAGATAGGGGTCGACGCACACCATGAAGTCGAGCCCGGCCATCGCCCGGTCCAGGCGCGGGCCGTTGGGGGCGGACAGCACGAGGTTGCCCGCCACCGTCACCATGGCCCTCACCTGGCCCTCGCCCGGCGTCTCCAGTTCGTCGGCGAGAGTGGAGACCGGCAGCTCGCCCATCACCTCCGGCAGGTCGCGCACCCGGCTGCGCCAGTGGCCCGTGGTGAACGGTTCACGCGGCCGGAAGATCTCCGCGATGGCCGGCCGGGTGAACATGACGCCACCGGGCCTGTCGAAGTTGCCGGTCAGCACGTTGATCACGTCGACCAGCCACTGCGTGAGCGTGCCGAACTCCGAGGTGCAGGTGCCGATCCTGGTGTAGACGGCCGCCGTGGGCGCCGCCGCCAGGCCGCGGGCCAGCGCGACGATGCGATCGGCGGGCACGCGGCAGATCTCCGCGGCCGCTTCCGGGGTGTGCGCGGCGACCGTCTCGCGCAGCTCGTCCAGGCCGTCGACGTCGAGGTCGATCGACGTCAGCTCCTCGGCCAGCAGGGTGTGCACGACGGCCATCAGCAGGTGGGCGTCGGTGCCCGGGCGGACGAACAGGTGCTCGTCGGCCATGGCGGCGGTCCTGGTGCGCCGCGGGTCGGCCACGACCAGCCTGCCGCCGCGCCGGCGCAGCGCCTTGAGCCTGCCGGGGAAGTCGGGGGCGGCGCACAGCGAGCCGTGCGACTCGGCCGGATTGGCGCCGATGACCAGCAGGAAGTCGGTGCGGTCGAGATCGGGCACGGCGATCGCGAAGGGATCGCCGAGCATGAGGCCGCACGCCACCTGCTTGGGGATCTGGTCGATGGTGCTGGCGGAGTAGACGTTGCGGGTGCCGAGCGACTGGGTGAGCGGCATCCGATACATGAACCCCGCCATTGTGTGGAATGTCGGGTTTCCGAAGTAGACGGCGACGGCGTCGCGCCCGTGCTCCGAGATCACCCGCCCCAGGCCGCGCTCGACCGCCTCGAAGGCCGCCTCCCACGACGCCTCCCGCAGCTCCCCGTCCTGGCGCACGAGCGGATGACGCAGCCGGGAGGGGTCCTCGTCGAGCGTCCCGAGGCTGGCGCCCTTGGGGCAGATGTAACCGCGCGAGAACGGGTCGTCGGCATCCCCCTTGACGGAGAGGACGTGACCCGTCTGGTCCAGCTGCAGGCGCAGGCCGCAGACGGCGTCACAGATGGGGCAGGTTCGGTGCGCGATGGTCATGGGTACTCCCGATGCCGAAGATCACAGGACGTCGAAGTCGATACGCACGCGGTCCGTGAGCGGCACCGCCTGGCAGGTCAGGATGTCGCCCGCCGCCCGGTCCTCGTCGGTGAGCGCCCACGTGCGCGCCATGCGCACCTCGCCCTCGACGACGCGGGCGCGGCAGGTGCCGCAGACGCCGGTCTGGCAGGAGTAGGGCACGTCGGGGCGGGCCGCCATGACCGCGTCGAGCACGCTGCGCCCCGGCTCCAGGGGCACGGTCGTGACCCGGCCGTCCATGACGACGCTCACCTCCGCCGCGTCGCCGGCGGGCTCCGTCCGGCTCTCACGGGGACTCTCGCCCACGTGGAACAGCTCGGTGCGGACCGTGGCGGGGTCGACGCCGTGGCCGGCCAGGGCGGCTGCGGCCTCGCTCACCATGCCCGCCGGGCCGCACACGAACCACTCGTCGACCTCGGCGGGCCGTACCAGCCGGGGCAGCAGCACGTCCAGCGTCGCGCGATCCAGCCGGCCGCGGGGCAGGCCCGCCCGCGGTTGCTCGCGGGAGAACAGGTGCACCAGGTGCAGCCGCCGCGGATGGCGGTCCTTCAGATCGCCCAGCTCGTCGGCGAACATCGTCGAGGAGGCCGCGCGGTTGCCGTACAGGACCGTGAAGCGGCTGCCCGGCTCGGTGTCCAGCGCCGTGGCGACGAGCGACAGCACGGGGGTGATGCCCGAGCCCGCGGCCACGGCGGCGTAGCGGCGGCGGCGCGCGGGATCGAACGGCACGCCGAAGGTGCCGACGGGCGACAGCAGTTCGAGCTGATCGCCCGGTGTCAGGTCCCGGGCCGCATGGGAGGAGAACGTCCCGCCGGGCACGAGGCGCACGCCGAGGCGCAGCCTGCCGCGTGCCGTCAGCTCGCGCGGGGTGGAGCACAGCGAATAGGCGCGGCGGATCTGGCGGCCGTCCACCGGCAGGCGCACCGTGACGTGCTGGCCGGGAGTGAAGGCGAAGGCGTCCGTCAGCTCGTCCGGGACCACGCAGGTCACCTCGACCGCGCTGCCGTCGGCGGCGACCGGCGTGACCGACTCCACGCGGACGCGGTGGAACCGCGGCCTGGCCATCAGTGCGCCTTCATGTGCTCGAAGGGCTCGCCGCAGCCCGTGCAGCGCCGCAACGCCATGCAGGCGGCCGCGCCGCAACTGGCCAGCTCCGTCGTGTCGGGGGAGGAGCACCGCGGGCACCCCGGCGCGAGCATCGGCAGCGACAGCCGGCCCGGCGGTGCGATGCCCGCGTCGGCGAGCTTGGCCCGTGCGGTCTCGCTCAGCCAGTCGGTCGTCCACGGCGGCGACAGCGAGACCACCACCTCCACCCCCGTCGCGCCCGCCGCCCGCGCCGCCGCGGCCACGTCCGCCTTGATGAACTCGAGCGCCGGGCAGCCGAGATAGGTGGGGGTGACGGTGATGACCGCGTGGCCGCCGTCGTCGACGCTCACCCCGCGCAGCATGCCCAGCTCCCCGATGGACAGCACGCGCAGCTCGGGGTCGGGCACCGCCGCCACCGCCGCTTCCACGCGCGCCCTCACCAGCGTGCTCCCGCATGCGCCCGGTGGACGGACTGCATCTCCGCCAGCAGCGGGCCGAGCCACTCGGTGTGCCGGCCGTGCCGGCCGCCCGTGGCCGCCCAGCCGTCCTGCGGCCGGGACAGCGTCGCCTCGCCGAGCACCTTCTCGACCACCCGCAGCCACGGCTCCCGCAGCGTCGCCGGGTCCAGGCCCGCCTCGGGCGCCGTCCACGGCTCGAACAGCTCGTGGGTGTACGGCCACACCTCCTCGACGGCGTCACGCATGCGCCGGTGCGACAGCGGCGTCCCGTCACCCAGGCGGATCGTCCAGGCGGAGGCGTAGCTCACGTGGAAGGCGCTCTCCTTCGCGGCCTTGGCGGCGATGCCGGCCAGCCGGGGTTCGGCGGTGCGGGCCAGCCGGCTGAACAGCAGCTTCTGGTAGGCGGCCAGGAACAGCGTCTTGGCCACGGTCGTGCCGAAGTCGCCGTTGGGCAGCTCGACGAGTTGCGCGTTGCGGAACCCGGCCTCGTCGCGCAGGAACGCCAGCGCGTCCTCGTCCCGGCCGGCGCCTTCGAGCTCGCCGGCGTAGCCGAGGAACGCCCGCGCCTGCCCCAGCTGGTCCAGCGCGACGTTGGCCAGCGCCACCTCCTCCTCCAGCTGCGGCGCCCTCGCGCACCACTCCGCGGTGCGCTGCGCGGCCACGAGCGCGTCGTCGCCGAGCCCGAGAAGGTAGTCGAACAGGCTGGTCACAGGCCCTCAACTCCTTCGGGCGGCGGGTAGAAGGAGGCATGCCGGTACGGCTTGCCGGCGGCGGGCTCGAAGTAGGCGTCCTTGTGCTCCGGGTCCGAGGCGGCCATGGACCGCGACGGCACCACCCACAGCGACACGCCCTCCTCCCTGCGCGTGTAGAGGTCGCGGGCGCTGTGCATCGCGACGGTGGCGTCAGGGGCTTGCAGGCTGCCCGCGTGGACGTGGCTGACCCCGCGGCGCGGCCGTACGAAGACCTCCCAGAGCGGCCACTCCGCCGCGTCCTCCTGCGCTGAGGCGTGCTGGGCGGCGGTCCCCGGCGCGGCCGCGTGCTTCGCCGCGTGGGCGGCGGCCGCCTCGCGGACCCAGGCGCCCTCCTCGTGGGCGCGCCGCCGGTGCGCCAGCCGCTGCCTGTTGCGCGGCCCGTGGCCGGCCACGACCCGCATGAGCTCGTCGTAGTCGGGCGGGGTGAAGTCGTGGTGCCCGCGCTCGGCGTTCCAGCGCAGCGCCGGGTCCGGGAGGCGGACCCCCAGCGCCTTGGCCTGCGGCACGCACAGATCCACGAACCGCTGCCGCAGCTCGTCGTTGCTGGCCCGCTTGATCCGCCACGCCATGGAAGCCGCGGAATGCGTGGACTTCGAGTCCGGCGGCCCGAACATCGCCAGCGCCGGCTGCCACCAGCGATCCACCGCCTCCTGCAGCGACTGCCGCTGCTCGGGTGTGCCGCGCGACAGCGTGTGCAGCAGGTCGAAGCCCTGCCGGTGGTGGAAGGACTCCTCACGGCAGATGCGCACCAGCGCCCGGGCGTACGGGCCGAACGAGGTACGGCACAGCGACACCTGGTTGACCACGGCCGCGCCGTCGGTCAGCCACGCCAGCGCGCCGACGTCGGCCCAGGTGAGCGTCGGGTAGTTGATGAACGACAGATACTTCTGCCGGCCCTCGTGCAGCGCGTCGAGCAGGTCCTCCCGGCGTGCGCCGAGCGTCTCGGCGACCGCGTACAGGTAGAGCCCGTGCCCGGCCTCGTCCTGCACCTTGGCGATGAGGACGGCCTTGCGCGCCAGGCTGGGCGCCCGGCTGATCCAGGCCGCCTCGGGCTGCATGCCCATGATCTCCGAGTGCGCGTGCTGCGCGATCTGCCTGATCAGGCTCGCCCGATAGCCGTCCGGCATCCAGTCCTTCTGCTCGATCTTCTGATCCGCCGCGATCAGGGCGTCGAACGCGCTGATGCCCACGACCCACCTCCCTCCGCAGATCGTTCTCAGCCTTGCCTTCCGCCCCGTGCGACGCATCTTCGAGCTTGCGGCAATCTGCGAGATGTACGCCGGGACGAGCCCCCTGACGATGGGCGGCATGACGACAACCGCGAAGGACCTGCCGGAAACGCTGAACATCGCCACCCATTTCCTCGACGGCAACGACCCCGGCAGGACCGCGCTGTTCACCTCCGCGGGTCCGGTGACCTACGGCACGATCCAGGCGCTGGCCAGCCAGGTGGGCCACGTGCTGCGCGAGCTGGGCGTGCGGCGCGGGGACCGGGTGCTGCTGGCGCTCGGCGACGGCGTGGAGTCGGTCGCCACCTGGTACGGCGTGCAGAAGATCGGCGCGGTCACCGCCGAGGTCTACACCTACCTGCGGCCCGACGAGTACCGTTTCTTCGCCGAGTACGCCCGCCCCGCCGTGGTCGTGGCCGACGCCTTCACGCTGGACAGGCTCCGCGCCGCGGGCATCCGCGACCTCCTGGTGGTCGGCGTGCCCCGGGACCGGCTGCGGGCCGGCGAGCACCACTTCGAGTCGCTGACCGCCGCCGCGCCCACCGTGCTGGAGGCCGCCCCGACCACGCCCGGCGACGTGGCCATGTGGCGCTTCACCACCGGCAGCACGGGCAAGCCCAAAGCCTGCGTGCTGCCGGTCCGCAGCGCCGCGCTGAGCATGGAGTGGTTCGCCAAGGGGGTGCTGGAGCTCGGTCCCGGCGACGTGGTGCTGCCGGTGCCCAAGCTGTTCTTCGGTTACGCCAACAACATGACGGCGCTGTTCCCCTTCCGCGTGGGCGCGGCGGGGATCGTCTTCCCCGAGCGGAGCACGCCGGAGCGCATCTTCGAGCTGATCGCCGAGCACCGGCCCACGATCCTGGTCAACGTGCCCACCATGATGAGCGCCATGCTCGCCCACCCCGACGCCGCCCGCCAGGACCTCAGCAGCCTGCGCGTGTGCATCTCGGCCGGCGAGGCGCTGCCGGTCGAGCTGCACCGCAGGTGGCTGGACACCTTCGGCGTCGAGGTGATGGACGGCATCGGCTCGTCGGAGATGTTCCACGGATACGTGTGCAACCGGCTGGGCAGGGCCAGGATGGGCACGCTCGGCCAGGCCGTGCCCGGCTACGACGTGCGGGTGGTCGACGAGCGCGGCAGGCGGCTGCCCGACGGCGAGGTGGGCCGCCTGGAGATCACCGGCGAGACCGCGGCGCTGGAGTACTGGCAGGACCCGGTCAAGTCGGCCGCCACCTTCGTGGCCCCGCACACCGTCCGCTCGGCCGACCTGTTCTCCCGGGACGAGGACGGCTACTTCACCTTCAGCGGCCGGGCGGACGACCTGCTCAAGGTGGCCGGGAAGTGGATCGCGCCCAGCGAGATCGAGAACTGCCTGCTGGCCCACCCCGCCGTGGTGGAGTGCGCGGTCGTGGGGATCGAGCACGAGGGCCTGACCCTGCTGCGCGCGTACGTGGTGCCGCGCGGTGAGGTGACGGCGCGGGAGCTGCGCGACCACGTGCGGTCGCTGCTGTCACCGCACAAGTGCCCCAAGGACGTGCGCCTGGTGGACTCCCTGCCCCAGACCCCGTCCGGCAAGATCGACCGTCGCGCTCTCGCCCCCGCGCGCTAGCTAGCCCCGGGGCAGTGCGGCCAGCTCGACGCCGAACCGGGCGCGGTAGGTCTCGCGCAGCTCGTCCTCGTCCTCGATCACCGTGGTGAGCTTGGCGCCGTTCTCCCGCACCGACAACGTCGTGCCGCTGAGCGTGACCCGCCCGCCGTCCGTCGGGATCGTGCAGTACAGGTGCTTCAGGTGCGGCGACTCGGGCGAGTGCTGGTACCACCACCACATCGCCTCGAAGTCGTCCACCAGCCGCGGCCTGTCCTCCAGCCGGTACTGGTGCAGGCCGTCACGCAGCAGGTCCACGTCGCCGAGCGGCGCGGGGGCGAGCTCGAACGTCCCGTGCGGATCCCGCTGCGGCTGCCCCGTCACCCAGCGCAGCGGGTGACGCGCGCCCCTGCCGTACCCGACGTCGACCAGCCACGGGTCGGGCGAGTCCGCCGTGCGCACGCGCAGCGCCATGTGCCCGATGATCGGCCCGAGCACGCCGCCGTCCGCCACGCGCCCCGCCAGCACCTCCGCGTCGAACCCCAGCACCCGCAGCAGCTCGAAGAACGCCCCGTTCAGCTCGTAGCAGGTGCCGCCGCGCCGCCTGGTGACGATTTTCTCGATGGCCGCCGCGCCGATGCCCATCGGCTCGCGCAGGTGGAAGTCGACGTTCTCGAACGGCACCGTCATGACATGGCGGCCGTGCAGGTCGCGCAGCGCGGCGGCGGTCGGCGCGGGCGGCCGGTGGGCGCCGATGCGCCGCAGGTAGGCGGCCACCGTCCGCTCGTCGAGTAAAGGCCCGTGTGTCAGCGTCATCGTGCGGCTCCGCATTCTCACAGAAATGGAGGTACCAGGACTGTGTCATTCTGTGGCCACTCAGGCACCTTTTCCGTTGCGCAGACCGCTGGGCAATTCATGAGATGCGAAAGGCGCGACAGCCCGGCGAGTATGAGGCGAATAAACGTAGCCCCGGGAGGCAGAATTGACCGGTCCGAGCTCCGTGACGGCAACTCGCCCCTTTGCCGTCGTTTCCGCGGGAGTGCGATGGTGGGCGCAGGTCCAGCCGGATCAGCACGCGGTGGTCAGCGGCGGGCAGGCGCTGACCTATGCCGAACTCGACGAGCGCTCCTCCCGGCTGGCGGGCGTGCTGCGCGAGCGCGGGGTGGGCAAGGGAGCCCTGGTGGTCCTGGCGCTCGAACGCTCGCCCGAGCTGGTGGTGGCCGCACTGGCCGTGATGATGGCGGGCGGCGCCTACGTGGGCGTCGACGTGGACGAGCCGGACGCGAGGCTGGCCGCCGTCATCGCCGACTCGGGCGCCCGCCTGGTGATCGCGCGTGAGGCCGGGGCCACCCGGTTCGCCGGCGCCGACGTGCTGCCGATCGAGCGGGCGTGGGACGGCGACGCGCTCTCCCTGTGGGAAGGGCCCGAGATCACCCCCGGCGATCTCGGCTACGTCGTGTACACCTCCGGCTCGACCGGCGTGCCCAAGGGCGTGCTCGTGCCGCACGAGGGCCTGGCCAACCTGGCCGCCTGGCACCAGCGGACGTTCGAGGTCATGCCCGGCGACCGCGTCAGCCAGCTCGCCAGGCCCTCCTTCGACGCCTGGGCGCTGGAGGTGTGGCCGTGCCTGGCGGCGGGCGCCACGCTGTGCCTGATGGAGGGCCGCCTGCCCGGGTCGTCCGACGCTCTGGCCCAGTGGATCTCCGAACAGGGCATCACGGTGTGCTTCCTGACCACGGTGCTCGCCACCGAGCTCTTCGACCAGCGGGTGGGCGCGTCGCTGCGGGTGCTGCTGACCGGCGGGGAGAAGCTGCGCCGGCGACCTCCCGCCGACCGGCCGTACAAGCTGTTCAACCTCTACGGGCCGACGGAGACCAGCGTGGTGGCCACCTACGCCGAGGTGGGGACCTACGGCGGGGCGCCGCCCATCGGGTATCCGCTGCCCGGCATGCGCGCCTACCTCCTGGACGAGGAGCGCCGCCCGGTGCCTCCCGGATCGGTCGGCGAGCTCCACATCGGCGGCACCGGCGTGGCGCTCGGCTACCTCAACAGACCCGAGCTCACGGCGCAGCGGTTCACGGCCGACCCGGCCGACCTGACCTCGCGCATGTACGCCACCGGCGACCTGGCGCGCGAGCTGCCCGAAGGCGGCCTCGCCTTCGTCGGCAGGGCCGACGACCAGGTCAAGGTCCGAGGCTTCCGCATCGAGCCCGGCGAAGTCGAGTCGGCGTTGCGCGGCCTTCCGGAGGTGCGCGAGGCCGTGGTGGTCAAGAGCGAGCAGGCCGACCAGCTCGTCGCCGCCGTGGTGCCGGCCGACCCGGCGAACCGGCCCGATCCCGTGCTGGTGCGGCGCGACCTGGCGCGGCGGCTGCCCGACTACATGGTCCCGGGCACGGTCACCGTGCTCGACGCGCTGCCGATGACACCGCACGGCAAGGTCGACAGGAAGGCGCTGGCCAGACCACAGGAACCGGCCGGTCCCGAGCCGGACGGCGGCGACCTGCGCACCGACACCGAGCGCGCGCTGGCCGAGCTGTGGTGCGAGGTGCTCCAGATCAGCTCCGTCGACAGGGACGACAGCTTCTTCGAGCGGGGCGGCGACTCGCTGCTCGCCATCCGCCTGGCCTCGCGCGCCAGGCAGCGCGGGCTGCGCATGGTGGCCGACGACCTGTTCGAGTATGACGTGCTGCACGAGCTGGCCGCATCCGTCAGCGCCGCGAGCCCGGGCACGTGAGCGCGATGAAGGCCTGCCTGGTCGAGCTGACGGTCTACCCCAACACACTGCCGCTGGCCTCCGGCTACCTGCAGGCGTACGCGCGGCAGGACCCCGACGTGGCCCGCGACTTCGACTTCTCCATCCACGCGGTCGAGGTGAACACGCCGCTGGAGACGCTGGTGGCCGACCTGGTCGCGCAGGAGGCCGACGTCTACGGGCTGAGCTGCTACCTGTGGAACATGCGCCGGATGAAGGCGCTGCTCGACGAGCTGGTCAGGGTGCGGCCCGACGCCTACGTCATCCTCGGCGGGCCCCAGGTGATGCACCACGCCGCCGAATACGTACCGCCGACCGCAGGCAACGTGCTGGTGTGCAACGGAGAGGGGGAGAAGCCGTTCACCGCGTTCCTGCGCGAGGTGGCCGGCGAGCGTGACTTCCGCCAGGTGCCCGGCGTCAGCTTCTGGTCCGACGGCGAGCTGGTCACCACCGCGCAGCCCGACCGCATCAAGGACCTGGACGAGATCCCCTCGCCGTTCGCCGCCGGCGTGTTCGACGGGGGCGAGTACACCTTCGCCGTCGTGGAGACCAACAGAGGCTGCCCGTACCGGTGCTCGTACTGCTACTGGGGCGCGGCCACCAACGACAAGGTCCACCGGTGGGAGCTGGACCGGGTCAAGGCCGACCTGTCGTGGATCAGCGAGCACGGCGTGGAGAGCATCTTCATCGCCGACGCCAACTGGGGAGCGCTGCCGCGCGACGTCGAGTTGACCCGCCACCTGGTGGAGTGCAAGCAGCGCAACGGCTATCCGTCGATGGTGGCGATCCAGGCGGCCAAGAACCGCCCCGACCGGGTCACGGAGATCACCGAGATCCTCGTCGAAGGCGGCATGCTGACCAGCCAGCCCGTCTCCCTGCAGACCACCAGTCCGCAGGCCCTCGAGCTGGTGCAACGCGCCAACATCAAGGAGTCCACCTACGTCGAGCTCCAGACCAAGCTGCGCGAGAAGAAGATCAGCTCCTACACCGAGCTGATCTGGCCGCTGCCGGGCGAGACGCTGCGCTCCTACCAGGAGGGCATCGGCAAGCTGTGCGCCACCGGCGCCGACGCCGTCGTCTCCTACCCCCAGCTGCTGCTCCGCAACACGCCCATGTACCGGCAGCAGGAGGAGCTCGGCGTCGTCACCGTGCGGGTGGACGATCCCGTCGCGGAGGCCGACGTGGTCGTCGCCACGAAGTGGGTGACCCACGAGGAGTTCAAGGAGGGCTCCTGGTTCTATTACGCGGTCATCAGCCTCTACAACGCGCGTGCCGGGTTCTTCGTGGCGCGCCTGCTCGACCGCGCCGGCCTGTGCTCCTACACCGACTTCCTGCGCCAGGCCGCCGACTACTTCAAGACCAGGACCGACACGGCGACCTGCGGGTTCTTCGCCGAATCCGTGGCCACGCTGGGCAACTACGACATCAACAACATCGGCAAGGTGCTGCACTACGTCCTGCACTCCCACCGGGGGGAGATGGACCTGCTGCTCGAAGGGTACCTGCGTGAGCACGGCTGGCTGGAGCGGCCCGACGTGCGCATGGCGTTCGAGCTGGACCTGCTGGCCAGGCCGTACGTCTACCGGGAGTCGGTGGTCGCGCCGAGCGTGCCGCTCGAATACGTGCGGCTGGTCGAGCAGGAGCGATACACCTTCGTCGCCGACCTGCCGCGCGAGGCGGCCGCGATGCTGGAGATGCTGCCGGAGCTGCCGGCGTCCGAGCTGGTACGGCTCCGCGTCGACCACGTGGGCCGGCGCAAGATGCCCTACCCCAAGCATCGCAGCCTCGACTACAACGCCGGCTACTGCCAGGTCATGATGAACCGGATGCGGGACATCGTGCCCTCGTGGACGGTGCTGCCGGCGGTGCACCATGCGGCGTGAGCTGTTCACCGCCGACCACGAGGCCTTCCGCGAGCTGGTGCGGACCTTCGTCGGAAAGGAGATCGAGCCGCACTACCGCCGGTGGGAGGAGCAGGGCGCGGCCGACCGGGAGGTGTGGCGCAAGGCAGGCCGCGCCGGGCTGCTCGGCATGGACGTGCCCGCCGAGTACGGCGGGGGCGGCGACTCCGACTACCTCCACCACGTGATCGTGTCGGAGGAACTGGGCCGCGCCGGCGTGCACGCGCCCGCGCTGTCGCTGCACAACGAGATCGCCGGGCTCTATCTGCGCGAGCTCACCACACCCGAGCAGCGCTCCCGCTGGCTGCCGGGCTTCTGCACGGGAGAGCTGGTCACCGCCGTGGCCATCACCGAGCCCGACGCCGGCAGCGACGTGGCCAGGCTGAAGTGCCGGGCCGAGCGGCGCGGCGACCGCTACGTGATCAGCGGCCAGAAGACGTTCGTCACCAACGGCGCCCTGGCCGACCTGCTGCTCGTGGCCGTCCGCACGGGCGGCGGGCTCAGCGTGATCGCCGTGGAGTCCGGCACGCCGGGGCTCGCGCGAGGGAGGGGCCTCGACAAGATCGGCATGCGGGCCATGGACACCGTCGAGCTGTTCTTCGACGAGGTCGAGGTGCCCGCCGCCAACCTGATCGGCCGGGAGGACAGGGGCGCCGCCTACCTCATGCGCACCCTGCGCACGGAACGCATGATGATCGCCGTCTCCGCGCTGGCCACCGCCGAACGGGTGCTGGAGCAGACGATCGAGCACTGCCGCACCCGTCAGGTGTTCGGCCTGCCCGTCGGCGGACACCAGCACAACCGCTTCCTGCTGGCCGAACTCGCCACCGCGGTGGCCGTGGCCCGCGCCTTCACCGACCGGTGCGCGGCCGAGCAGGCCGCGGGCCGGTTGGAGGCGGAGGAGGCGGCCATGGCCAAATGGTGGAACACCGAGCTGTGCCAGAAGGTCGCCGACCGCTGCCTGCAACTGCACGGCGGCTACGGGGTGGTGCGCGACTTCCCGGTCGCGCGGGCGTTCGTCGACACCAGGGCGCAGACCATCTACGGCGGCACGACCGAGATCATGAAAGAGCTGATCGGGCACACGCTGATATGAGGACACCCCCGTGGTACCTGGCCTTCGAACCGAGGCCGTCGGCCAGGATCCACCTCTACGCCCTGCCCTGCGCCGGCAGCGGCCCCTCGGCCTTCCGCCCGTGGACGCGGCACCTGCCGCCCTGGGTGGAGCTGCGTGCCCTCACCCTGCCCGGACGGCCCGGACGGCATCGTGAGCCCGCCCACACCGACTGCGACACCGCCGCGCGCGCCCTGGCCGCCGAAGTGGCGGGGGAGAGCACGCCGTACGCCGTGTTCGGCCACAGCATGGGCGCCATGCTCGGCTACCGGATGGTGCGCGAGCTGGAGTCCGCGGGCGCCCGCCTGCCGGAACTGCTGGCGGTCGCGGCCTGGCCGGTGCGCGGCGCCGTCACCGGGCCCGACCCGCGGGCCGGCGACGAGCGGTTCATCGAGGCGCTGCGCGAGCTGGGCGGCCTGCCCGACGAGATCGCGCGAGACCCCGACGCGCTGGCGCTGACGCTGCCCGTCGCCCGGGCCGACTTCACACTGTGCGCGTCGTACACCTACCGGGCCGAGCCGCCGCTGCCCGTGCCCGTCGCCGCCTTCTGCGGCACGCGCGACCAGGCGGCGCCGGCGCGGGACATGGCCGAATGGCGGCAGCACACCACCGACTTCCGCGGGCTGCGGATATTCGACGGCGGCCACTTCTTCGTACGCGACCGCGTCGGCGAACTGGTCACCGCGATGACGGCAATTCTGGAGATGCGCGGGTCCGGCGCCGCCGACCAACCTGAGAGGGTCGTTCAACTCTCGAGGAGCACCTTATGACAGCCACCGTTATCGGCGACTCCCGGCCCGCACCCGCGACAAGAGGGCAGTATTTTCCGGAACTCCAGGGAATACGCGCACTCGCCGTGCTGGCCGTCGTCACCATTCACTCCGCTTTCGCCTCGGGGCAGATCGGATACCTCGACCAGCCCGGCAACGGCGTGCTCGCCGTGGTGCTGGAAAGGTTCACTCGCGAGTCGCTGCCGATTCTCTTCGCCCTCTCGGGATTCCTGCTCTACCGGCCGTTCGCGCTGGCGACCATCGCGGGCGCCGAGCAGACCTACAAGCTGGGCTCCTACGCGTGGCGGCGGGCGCTGCGCATCTTCCCCGCGTACTTGCTGCTCGCCGTGGTGATCATGTTCACGCTCGGCAAGGAGCAGATCACCGGATTCTGGTACGTCGTGCGCGTCGTGACGATGCAGCACGTCTACGAGCCGGGCGGCATCCCGCAAGGCATGGAGTCGACGTGGAGCATGGCCACGGAGATCGCGTTCTACGCGCTGCTGCCGCTGCTGGCCTGGGCGTTCCACCGGCTGGCGAGCGGCGCCGCGACGCCGGCGGCCAAGGCGCGCCGGGTCCTGCTGCCGATCGGCGCCATCATCCTCATCGGATACGCCTTCAGCGCCTGGAGCCATCACCCCTCGCTCGGTGAGTACCCGGTGCAGGGCAACTGGCCCATCGCCTGGTTCGGCTACCTGGCCGTCGGCATGGCGCTGGCCACCATGTCGGCCGCGGCGGAGAGCGACGGCTGGCTGGCCCCCTACCGGCTGATCGCCCGCAACCCCCTGGGCACCTGGGCGGTCGCGTTCGGCATCACGATCCTCTACTGCTTCTCGCCCATGGGCGACCAGGGCACGGCCAACTTCCCGACCACCTCTGTGGTGCTGTTCAACCAGCCGATCGACCTGCTGATCGTCTTCCTGATGCTGGCGCCGCTGACCGTGCCCGGTGTGCGCTCGCGGTTCATCAGCGCCGTCCTGAACATCACGCCGCTGCAGTTCATCGGCCGCGTCTCCTACGCGATGTTCCTGTGGCACATCCCCGCCATCTACCTGTGGAACCTGTGGGGGACGACGAACTTCCCCCTCGCGCTCCTGCTCGTGCACGGCACCGCGTTCACCGCGGCAGTGATCAGCTACTACGCCGTCGAACGGCCGGCGCTGCGGCTGCGCAACAAGCTCGGCAAGGGCTCCGTGGAGCCCAGCACGCCCGTGCTCGTGCGCTGATCCCGCCTCCGGAGCCCCGGGTCCGGCCATCCCCCAGCCGGACCCGGTGCACGTTCACGCCTCCGCGTCCGTTCAACCCTGATGCCAAGGAAGGTGATGACTGTGGCGAGTCTGACCCGAGTCAGATCCGACGCCGATCTCGACGACGTGGTGGCCGTCCTGGAAAGGGACGGAGCCGTCATCGTGGAAGACTTCGTCGACCACGAGACGCTGGCGGGGCTGTGGGCCGACCTGGAGCCCGCGCTGGAGGCCCAGGCCTACAGTGACAGCTGGTACGACGGCCTGCGCACGCGGCGGGTGTCGTCGCTGTTCGCCCGCACCAAGCGGCTGACCCCCGTGGTGACGCACCGCCTCTACCTGGGCGCCGCCAGAGCCATCATGCAAAAGCCCGTCCCCATGTGGATCGGCAAGTCCAGGCAGGAGATGACGCCGAGCATCCAGATCAGCGCCACCCAGCTCGTGCAGATCCACAAGGGACAGGGCAACCAGCCGCTGCACCGCGACGACGCGCTGCACCTGCGCAGCCATCCCGGCCCCACCAGCCGGGTACAGCTCATGCTGGCCATGAGCGAGTTCACCGCCGCCAACGGCGGCACCCAGGTGATCCCCGGCAGCCACCACTGGGACGACGAGCGGCCCCCGACCACCGAAGAGGCCATCCCCACCGAGATGCCGGCCGGAGGCGGGCTGATCTGGCTGGGCGGCGTCTACCACGGCGGCGGGCGCAACGTGACTGACACGCCACGCACCGGCATGACCATCGCCTACGACCTGGGCAACCTCAGGCAGGAGGAGAACCAGTACCTCGCGGTGCCCCGCGAGCGGGTGCTGGAGTATCCCGAAGAGGTGCGCAAGCTCCTCGGCTACGACCGCTGCCCGCCCGGCGTGGGCTGGCTGGAGATGCACGACCCCTCGATCGTGCTCGAGGCCGAGGACGTCCAGCGGGCCGCGCTCGGCGCCCTCGTCGACAGCCGCTGAATCCCCGGGCGAATGAGCATTCCCGAATAAGACGCCGGACCCGCCGACCCGGAATACTTGTAAGTCGGCATCTCGAGAAAGGACGACACTATGACCGATGCGGCGAGTGGCAAGATAGAGATCACCAGAGTTCTCGACGCCCCGCGCGACGTGGTCTTCGCGGCCTGGACCAAGCCGGAGCACTTCACCCACTGGTGGGGCGCCCCGCTGGAGACCATCTCCATGGATGTGCGGCCGGGCGGCGAATGGAAGGCCACCATCGTCGTCGACGAGCAGACCCAGGTCCCCTTCGCGGGCGTCTACCAGGAGATCGTCCCGAACGAGCGGCTGGTCTACACGCTGGTCGACCTCAGCGGCAGGGAGCCGGCCGAGCAGCAGGCCGCCGGCCCCGAGAAGGTGACCGTCTCCCTGTCCGACGTCGACGGCGGCACCAAACTCACCTTCCTCCAGGAGGGCAACCTCCCCGAGGACGAGATTCCGCGGGCCGAGGAGGGCTGGGGCTTCTTCTTCGACGCCCTCGGCGAGTACGTCAAGAAGATCAAGTAACCCGGCCGAGATCGTCAGCGGCCTGAGCGGCGGGCGTGCGTCGCACGCCGGCACCGGAGGTCCCTCAGGTCGTTGCACAGGATGTACGGCCACGCCGAGGAGCCAGCCGTCCTCGGCGACGAGGGCGAGGGGCCGAGCGCAGTCCCCCGGCGTGGCCGTACAACCAGGCGACAGACACGACTCCCCGTACCACCGACCCCGTCGGCGCTGCTCCCGCGCCACGGGGTTCACGTCTGCGCATCCCCGGTCCGATCGTGCGTGCCGCTACCGAGGCCCGCCGGCTGCCCGAGTCGTCAGTGGTTCCCCTGCCGACGCGCCCGCCGGGGCGGGCGGAGCGGATGGCCTGCATCATCGACTCCTGGGTGCCGACCGCCTCGATCACCGAGTGCGCACCCAGCACGCCGAGCAGGCCGACCGTGCCGTCTCCGACGACCGCGACGGTCTTGAGGTCCTCGACACGGACGTCGCCCGGGGCGTGCAGAACCGCTCCACGCATGAGTAGCGCCCCTTGGGGTGCTGTGCTGTCAATGCGGTGTGCACGTCTCCCGGCGGTGAAGTGCCGCGTACGACGACTCCCGGCGCCGGATCTTCGACCAGGCCGCGAAGCCGGTCGGGCGCAAAGGGAAGCCGGTCGGGCTCAAAGGGCTGACCCCACGCGAGCTGCGGAGCCTGAGGCGGCGCGGGCGCGGTGGGCCGACGGCGTCAGATTATGCGTACCTCGGGCACGTAGACGATCCAGCGGCCGGTGAAGCCGCTTTCCTTCGCCATGATCTCTTCCGCGTGGTTCCAGGCGAACAGGACCGCGTAGTCGGGGCGGTCCTCGAGGAAGACGGACGGCGGCACGACGGGGATGTGCGACCCGGCGACGACTCGGTCCTGTTTGGCCGGGGTGGAGTCGCAGACGTAGGGGATCAGATCGGTGCCGATGCCGCAGTAGTTGGTCACCGTGGTGATCTTGGCGGGGGCGCCGTACCCCGCCACGCGCTTGCCGTCGGCGCGCAGCTCGCGCAGCAGCGTGGTCAGGTCGTCGCGCACGCGCTCGGCCCGGCGGGCGAATTCCTCAAGGGTGGCGTGCTGGTCGAGCCGCTGGGCGCGCTCGGTCGCCAGCAGGTCGGCGACGGCGGGCGCGGGCGGACGGGCGCCGCGCTGGGCGAGCGTGTAGCGCATCGATCCGCCGTGGATGGCCAGCGGTTCGGCGTCGACCAGTTCGAGGCCGAACAGCCTGGCGGCGGCGTGGATGGAGCTGACGGAGAAGACGAAGGAGTGCTCGTCGTAGAGCAGGTCGAAGGCGGTCTGCTCGACGACGGCGCCCAGGTAGGGCTCTTCGAAGACGAACACGCCGTCGGGGCCGAGCAGCGTCCTGACGCCTTTGAGCACGGAGTCGAGGTGGGAGATGTGCGCGATGACGTTGGCACCGAAGATGGCGTCGGCCGGGCCGTGTTCGGCGCGGATGTCCGAGGCCGTCTCCTCGTCGAAGAAGCGCGACAGGATCCGGATGCCCTTGGATCTGGCCAGCGCGGCCACTTCCTGGGAGGGCTCGACGCCGAGGTGCCGCACGCCGGAGTCGGCGATCGTGGCGAGCATGACGCCGTCGTTGCAGCCGATCTCGACGATGAACGGGTCGTGGCCGGTCAGTTCGGTGGCCATCAGGCGGCGCGCCACGCCGGTGAAGTGCGCGCTGTGCACCGAGGAGTTGGACGCCCGGTAGGGGTATTGGTCGTGGTATCTGACTTCCTGCGGGATGTCGGCCATCAATTGCACCATCGCGCACGAGTCGCACATCCCGACGAGCAGCCGGTAAAAGAACTCGTCGGTCAGTTCGCCGGATTTGGGAAAGGCGTTTCCGCGCGGCTGGTCCCCGAGGTCGATCGACGCTTTGACCGGCCCAGAGCAAATGCGGCAGGAAGTCTCCATGGCCTGACGCTAACATTTCCGGCCGGTCGTTTCTTATCGTCGCTTGCCGGGGTGCACGAAGAAAGGGCCCGCCTGCGCGCGGCGGGCCCTTCGTCTCGGGCGGAGGGTCAGGACGACGCGGTGCGGTGGGTCGCGCCGGGCATGATGTCGTCGCGGAACAGGCCGTCGGGGTCCACACGCGCCCGCACCGCGTCCACGGCCGTCACGGTCGCGGCGTCGAGGTGGCCCTGCGGCTGGTCGAACCGCTCGACGAACGTGGGCGCGGTCCTGCCGGTGTCCCAGGGGGCGAGCGCGGCCCTGACGACGGGGAGCCTGCCGATGATCTGCTCCCTGGTCCCGGACAGTCCCGGCACACCGCCACCGGAGTAGGCGTAGCGGGCGTTCAGGGCGTTCAGGGCGCCGCCCGACGGGTCTGGCCGGCCGTACGCGCCGCCGAGCTGCCGCAGGCCCGCCGCGATCAGCGGCGATCCGGAGCCGGCGCCGATGACCTTGAGCAGCGCCTCGATGCCGGCGTCGCCGAGCTCGTCCAGCAGCAGGTGGTCGCCGATGACCTCGACCGGGTCGGACGGGTCCATGTGGGTGTCGAGCAACCCGGCCGGCGCGGTCGTCTGCCAGGTGTCGAGCACCGGCTCGGCGATGTCGCGCAGCGGGCCGAGCAGGTCGTCCGCCTGAGCCAGGGCGGTCGGCACGTCGTCGTCCGTCCCGGCCAGCACGGCGCCGTCCACGCACAGGACGGGGCCCGCCGACAGCATGGGCGGCACGTCGGGCAGGTCGGGCAGGTTGAGGATCCGCACGGTGGTCGTCGCCTCGTCCGGCGCGTCCAGCGTCCATGCGCGCCAGGCCCGCAGCAGCTCGGGGGCGTGCCGGGCCGGCCAGCACGCGGCCCCGGTCACCACCTGCGCGACGGGGAACAGGCCGACCTCCACGGCGGTCACGACGCCGAATCCGCCTCCGCCGCCGCGCAGCGCCCACAGCAGGTCGGCGTCCGCCCTGCGCAGCTCGCCGTCCGCGGTGACCAGCTCCACCGCGCGCACGCTGTTGGCGGCCAGGCCCACGTGCCTGCCGTAGAAGCTGAGCCCGCCGCCGAGCAGGTAGCCGACCACGCCGACCGTGGGCGACGAGCCGTGCGCGACCGACAGCCCGTGCTCGGCGGCGGCCTTGACCACCGCGCCCCAGCGGGTCCCCGCGGGCACGCGTGCCACGCGGCGGTCGCTGTCGATCTCCACGGTCCCCGTCATCTCCGTACGCAGCAGCAACGCCTCACGCATGGGCCTGGCCGCCGGCGCCGAGTGGCCGGTGGTGTGCACGCGGACGGGCAGGCCCTCACGGCGCGCGAAGCGGATGGCCTGCCGGACCTCCTCGACCGTGCGCACCACGGCGGCCGCGGCCGGTTCGGGGATCGCGGCCAGGCTGAAGACCGCGGTGGCCGCGTCGTAGCCGGGCTCTCCCGGCCTGGCGACGCGCATTCAGCTCACCCGCTGAGCGGTGAGGAAGACGAACGACTCGGGACCGGAGCTCTCGCGGACCACCATGCCGGCGTCGGCCAGCCAGCGGTCCAGCTCGGCGCGCTCGAACAGCAGCATGCCCGCCGGTCTGCTGGGGAAGTAGTGCGAGGCCTGGAAGTGGCGGCAGACGGGGTCCTCGTCCCACACGAACGTCATCAGCGTGAACGTGCCGCCGGGCCGCAGCACGCGGCCCACCTCGGCGATCGCGGCCGCCGCGTCGTCGGGGAAGGCGTGCAGCGCGTTCCAGCAGACGACCGCGCCCATGCTGGCGTCGGGCAGCGGCAGGTCGAGCGCGCTCGCCAGGACGGCGGGCACCTCGGGCAGCCGGTGGCGCAGCACGTTCAGCATCGGCAGGCCCAGGTCCAGCGCCAGGAGCCGGTCGGCGCCGACGGCGGCGGCGATGACCTCGGTCCAGCGGCCGGCGCCCGCGCCGAGGTCGAGGACGGGGCCGTCGACGGGATTCACGCTGCGCCCGATGTAGGCGTCCTCGTCGGCGAGGGTGACCGCGCCGCCCCAGTTGCCGCCGGCCACGCGCAGGAACTCGGGGCGCAGCAGCGCCTCGTAGTAGAGCCCCATGCTGGGCATCTCGGCGAGGCTCTTCAGCAGGTCGGCCGTGGCTTCGTCGGCGTCGTCCCGCACCGTCCTGGTGAGGTCGAGGATGCCGCGGAAGGCGGGATAGGCGACCTCGCAGGCCGGGCAGCGCACGGCCTCCCGGCCGACGTCGAGGGGGCCGCGGCAGGCGGGGCAGGCCAGCGCGGCCGCGTGCGGCCTGAACAGGTCGAGCCGGGGGTCGTCGCCGCCGGCGCTCTCCTGCGGCGGTGGCTGCGGGCCGGGGGTGGTGACCGGCAGGCCGTGCCGGACGGACCAGTAGGCCTTGAGCCCCATGTAGCCCCACACGGTCCTGCTGTCGTTGCGCCAGTTGACCTCGGCCTGCTCGTCGGTGAGCGCGCCGATCCAGGCCCGGTCGAAGGCGCGCTCCTCGGGTGTGAGCCGCCAGATCTCCGGAGCGGGCCAGACCCTGCCGAGGCCGGTTCGCTCGGCGTCCATGGTGCGCAGGCACCGCTCCAGCCTGGACCGGTCGCCGGAGTCGAGGCCCAGCTCCCCGGCGGCACCGAGCACCCTGTCGCGGTCGTCAGGGAAGTGCGCGAGCAGGTAGGCCAGCGCCTGGCCGAGCGCCGGGGTGGCGTGTCGGGCCAGGTCCAGGTAGCGGTCGAGGCCGGCGCGCACGGCCTCGACCTGCCCCGCCTCCGCGATCAGGCCGAGCAGGATCAGCAGGCGCCCGGCACGTCCGGCGTCGAGCCCGTCGAGCGCGGCGATGAGGCCGGGGATCGCGGCCGGCGCGCGCTCGGTGAGCGTGCCGCCCTCCCACAGCGTCTGGTCCTGTGCCGTGCCGGGCGTCCACAGCGCGCCGGCCAGCCGCCCGAAAGCCGCGTCGACCTCGTCGGCCGCCGCACTCGTGAACTCCTCGACAAGGATCGATGACGCATACGTGGTGTCAACGCTCATTGAGACATTCCCTTCGCACGAAACGCCTTTCAGCATCACACCGGCCGCTCGGCCCGGTCATCTTCGTGCGTGCGGGGGAAACCGAGCGCAATAGCGGAGATGCGGCGCGGAAAAGACGAGTCAACCATGGAGGCATGAAGAACAGGATTCCGATCGAAGTATGGGTCCCCGACCTGACGTTCCCCGGCTGGATGGATCGGTGGTATCAGCAGGCCGCCGATTTCGAGAAACTGCACCCCGAATACCAGGTCGTGGTGCACGGCAAGGATTTCTGGCAGCTGCCCAGGCAGGTCGCGGAGGCCGCTGCGGAAGGACACGTCCCGGCTCTGTCGGAGTACTACTTCTACATGACGCAGGTGGCGCGCGACTCGCTCCAGCAGGACGGCCGCCCGCTGTTCACCTCGGTGGAGAAGGCCGTCGCCGGGCGCGACGAGGTGCTCGGCGAGCCCGTCGTGCTCGACGACATCATCGCGCCGCTGCGCGACTACTACACGCTGGACGGCGACCTGACGTGCATGCCGAGTGTCGGCACGACGAGCCTGCTGTACGGCAACACCGACCTGCTCAGGCGGGCGGGCGTGGAGAGCCTCCCGCGGACCTGGCAGGAGGTGGAGGAGGTCTGCGCCAGGGTGGCGGCGTTGAGTGACGGGCCCTCCCACGCGATCACGTGGTCCAACCACGGCACGTTCCTCCAGCAGGCGCTGGCCACCCAGGGCGGGCTGATCGTGAACGAGCACAACGGCAGGCGGGGCCGGGCCACCACCGTCGACCTGGCCTCGCCCGAGATGCTGCGCTGGGTGGAATGGGTGCGCGGCCTGCACCGGAGCGGCCACTACTACTACACCGGCAAGATCCCCGACTGGGCGGGCACGCTGAAGGCGTTCGCCGACCAGGACGTGGCCATCCGGATCTCCTCCTCCAACGACGTCAACTACATGTTCAGGGCGGCCGAGGACAACGGCTTCGGCATCGAGACGGGCATCTTCCCCTACGACGAGAGCGTGCCGTACGTGGGCAACGCGATCGCCGGCACCGCGCTGTGGCTGGCGGAGGGGCTGGACGAGGCGACGCGGGAGGGCGCGCTGGCGTTCCTCATGTACCTGCACAATCCGCGCAACGCGGCGGAGCGCCACAAGGCGAACAGCTTCCTGCCGGTCTCGTACGCCTCGCACGCCCTGCTGGAGGAGGACGGTTGGTACGACGCCCACCCGCACCACCGGCTGGCCTACGACCACGTCATGCGCTTCCCCACGGGCGGCGCCGGCGTCCCCGCGTCGGAGGGCGCGCTGTTCGGCGACTTCGCGGGCAACCAGGATGTGATGACCAGGGCGGTCGGCGACGTGCTCGCCCTCGGCGCCGATCCCGCCGAGCGCCTGGCCTTCGCCACGGTGGAGGCGCAGCAACTGCTCGACGCCTACAACGAGTACGCGCTGGCGTCCGGCTTCCGTGACCCGGAGAACAGTCCTCCGACCAGCCTCAGCGTGGAGGCGTTCAAGGAGGCGCGGGCGGGCCGCGACTACTCGGCCGCCGACATGGAGGCGGTCGTCAAGCTGCACCGCTGAGCGCGCGGAAAGGGCCGCGGACCCGTCGGGGTCCGCGGCCCTTTCCCGTGGTGAGGCTCAGCGGTGCACCGCGGTGAGCTTCTCCAGGGCGGGCACGATCTCGGACGGGCCGGGCCGGTCCAGCCACTCCTGATGCAGGGCGGCGGCGGCGTCGCGGTAGGAGGGGTTCTCCAGCACCGCGACGATCGAGTCCCTGATCTCCTGCACGGACTGCTTCTGGTGGTCGACGCGCAGGCCGGCGCCCCGCGACTCGATGTAGGCGAGCGCGGTCTTGGACAGGATGTGCCGTTCGGCCATCTTGCTGTTCTCGCCGTCGGTCACGATGACGCGCTGCGGTTCGTCCGTGTCGCCGATGAGCTGCGGCAGCCCGGCGGCGACCGAGGCCCAGAACGTGCCGCTGGAGCCGTGGTTGATGCTGGCCGAGCAGGTCGGCAGGAGCTGGAGCAGCGGGACGTAGTCGACGGTGCGGACGTTGTCGGGGATCGAGGAGATGCCTTCGAGCTGGTCGGCGTTGAGCGTGGCGATCACCTCCACGTCCAGGTCGGCGACCGCCTCGAAGATCTTCGGCGTGCGCCACTCTCCCTTGTGGTAGGCCCTGGTGGACAGGCCGAGCGACAGTGCCACGCGCGGTCGGTCCGGCTTGCCGTACAGCCAGGAGGGCTTGACGCCGCCGCCGTTGTAGGGGCTCCAGCGGACGGGCACCGAGGCCAGGTCCTGCGACAGGCGCATCTCGCGCGGCAGCGGGTCGATGGTCCACTGGCCGACGAGCAGTTCCCTGTCCACCTCGACGCCGTAGTGCTCGGCGAGCGGGCGCACCGCTCTGGCCAGCGGGTTGACGGGTGGCGTGGCATGGCCGGCGTACAGCTCCACGGCCCAGCCGCTGTAGTCGGGACCCATCAGCACCCGGGCGTGCGCGGCGCCGCACGCCTTGGCCGCGACGGCGCCGGCGGGGAACCACGGGTCCCACAGCACCAGGTCGGGCTGCCACGCGCGGGCGAACTCGACCAGGGCCTTGTTCTGCTCGCTCGGCACCGGCGGCAGGTGGAACCTGACGCCCATGAGGTAGTACTGGAAGAACACGTCCCAGGTGTCGCGCTGGTCCTCGGTCACCCCCAGGGCCGCGGCGAGCCGCTCCATCTCCTCGGGGTCGGGCGGCAGGTCGTCGCGGACCCACCCGCCGGTGTCGGGCTCGCCGCACGTGACGGCGGTCAGGCCCGCCGCCACGATGTCGTCGGCCGCACCGGGCGGGCAGGCCACGCAGACCTCGTGCCCGGCCAGTTGCAGGGCCTGCGCGTACGGCACGGCGGGGTAGAGGTGGCACACCTGTGGCCACACAGTGAGCATGATTCGCATCTAGCGCTCCCTTGCGGAACTCCTGGATAAGTGGACGACACAATGCGCCTAGGGCTCCAGCATCCGGCACGGAAATGCGCCGCGCATCTCCTGCATTGCGAGTCATCCGGCAAGTCAGGAGGTGCGGGAGGGTGCCCTTACACGGTGTTCTTTTCTTTAAGTCACGCCATTTTCAAGGGGACGCCTTATGCTCATTCACAATTGCACAAGCGCCACGGGGACCGGCTGACATGGCCGGCGCACGCGTGGTCGTGACCGGCGGCTCGGGTTTCATCGGCGGGCACCTGGTGGACAAGCTGCTCGCCCGCGGCGACGAGGTGACGGTCTTCGACCGGGAACCCGACCCCCGGGTGCGCACGATCACCGGGGACATCCGCGACGAGGCACGGCTGGCCGAGGCGATCGGCGCCGGGGTGGACGTGGTGTACCACCTGGCGGCCGAGGTGGGGGTGGACCGCTATCTGACGCGCCCCCTCGACGTGATCGACGTCAACTTCCAGGGCACCAGGAACGTGCTGGAACGCGCCCACGCGGCCGGCGCCCGCGTGGTGGTGGCCAGCACCAGCGAGGTGTTCGGCAAGAACCCCGCGGTGCCGTGGGCGGAGGACGCCGACCGGGTGCTCGGCTCCACCGCCGCGGGCCGCTGGACCTACTCCTCCGCCAAGGCCATGTCCGAGCACCTGACGCTGGCGTTCTGCGCACAGCACGGGCTGGACGCCACGATCGTGCGGTTCTTCAACGCCTACGGCCCTCGCCAGCGGCCCGCCTTCGTGCTCAGCCGCACCATCCACCGGGCGCTCAACGGCCACCCGCTCGCCCTGTACGACGGCGGCGGGCAGACCCGGTGCTTCACGTTCGTGGAGGACGCGGTGGCGGGCGCGATGCTGGCCGGCGACAGGGGCGGCGCGGGAGAGGTGTTCAACCTGGGCAGCATGACCGAGACCACCGTGCGGGAGGCGATCACCACCGTGGCGGCGCTGACCGGGGCGGCGACCGTGGAGGTGGACGCGCGCGCCGCGCTCGGCCCCGCCTACGAGGACGTGCCGCGCCGCGTCCCCGACAGTTCCAAGGCGCGCCGGCTGCTGGGGTGGACGGCGACGACCTCGCTGGCCGAGGGCGTCGCGCGCACCATCGACTGGGCCAGGGCGAACCCGTGGTGGCTCGCCCAGCCCGACTCCGGCGTCGCCGTCACCGTCGCCGTCGCGAGCTGAGCGCGCGAAAGAGCCTCCGCACCGGCGGTGCGGAGGCTCTTTTCCGTGCTTTACCGCACCGCCGCGGGAACGGGGGCGGTCAGGCGTACCGGGAGCGCCCGGTGCCCGTTCATGATGAAGGTCGGCAGCGGCTGCAGATCCTGCCGGTCCACCGCCAGGTTGAGCTCGGGGAACCTGGCGAACAGCGACGACAGTCCGATCGTGGCGACCGCCCTGGCGATCGAGGCGCCGAGGCAGTAGTGCGGGCCGTACCCGAACGACAGGTGCTCCTTGTCCTCGCGGGTGATGTCGAAGCGGCCCGCGTCGGCCCCGTGCAGCGCCGGGTCACGGCCCACGGCCGCGTAGTTGACCAGGATCGGGTCGCCCTGCGGGATCGTGACGCCGTCGAGGTGGATGTCGGTGACCGCGTACCGCAGCGGCAGGTGCGCCAGCGGCGACTCCACCCGCAGGGTCTCGTCGATCACGTCGTCCCAGGTGGACCGGCCCGACCTGACCAGTTCGAGCTGCTCGGGGTGCGAGAGCAGCGCGGTGATCGCGTTGTCGAAGAAGTTGATCGTGGTCTCCGAGCCGGCACCGAGGATCGCGAAGATCGTGTCGGTGAGCTCGACCTCGGACAGCCGCGAGCCGTCCGTGTCGCGCGCCGTCACCAGGTCGGTGGTGATGTCCTCACCCGGGTTCCTGCGCTTCTCGGCGATGAGCTCGGCCATGGCGCCGCGCCACCCGGCCAGGATGCCCTGGGCCTGCTGCGGGGTGACGGTGGTGTCGACCATCATGTCGATGACCTTGGCGGTCGCCGCGCGGGCCTCCTCCGACATGCCGATCAGGTCCGCGACCAGCATGGCGGGCAGCGGGTAGGCGAAGCGCTCGCGCAGGTCGACCACCTCGCCGGGCTCCGTGGCCGCGAGCGCGTCGAGCAGCTGGCCGGTGAGCGCGACGATGCGCGGCTTGATCGCCTCGGTTCGGCGCGGCGTGAACGCCTTGCCGACCAGCCGGCGCAGCCGGACATGGTCCTTGCCGTACGCGGTCACCATGTTGTCCATGGCGATCCAGCTGATCATCTCCCAGTCGGGCGGGATCTCCCCGTTGATGAACGCGGGCCAGTGATTGCGCGCGCTCTTGGTGACGTTGGGCTCGGCCAGCAGCTGCCTGACCGCCTCGTAGGTGTTGACGGACCAGGCGAGCACTCCACCGGGGAGCTCCACCTGGACGGCGTGGCCCCCAGCGCGCAGGATGTCGGTTTCCGCATGGATGTCACGGCCGGTGGGGTCGAGAACGGGGCAGCGCATTTCCACTGTGGTCTCCCATTGATCTCATCAGTTCTGACGGGGTCAGGCGTTGGCCGACTCCGGCTCTTCCGCGGACTCTTCCGCGGTTTGCTCCTGCTGTCCGGTCGGCGGCACCTTCCGGAGGGTGATCAGTGCGAAAACGGCCAGGCACAGGGCGAGCACCGCGCTGACGCCCGTGGCGGCGGTCACCGACGTGGTGAACGCCTCACGGGCGGCGGTGAGCAGTTCGGCGGCCACGGGCGCGGACACCTGCCCCGCCGCGTTGATCGCGCCCGCGATCCCCTCGCCGGCCGTGTCCGCGACCGCGGGCGGCAGGGAGGAGGGCAGAGCCCCGGAGATCTGGGCGCTGTAGACGGCGGTGCCGACACTGCCCAGCGTGGCGACGCCGAGCGCGATGCCGAGCTCGCCGCCGGTCTCCGAGACCGCGGAAGCGGATCCCGCCTGCTCCGGGGGCACCGAGCTGAAGATCAGCGCGTTGCCGAGCGCGCCCATCGGCCCCGCGCCGACGGAGCCGATGACCAGGCCGGTGAGCACCAGGCCGACCCCCGAGGAGACGTCGAGCGTGCTCAGCACGAAGTAGCCGATCGCGATGACGACCAGGCCGCCCGCGATGACGTACCCGGGGCGCAGCTTCCGCGCCACCACGGGCGCCAGGAGCACGCTCGCGATCGTCGCCGCGGTGGAGGGCACCACCCACAGCCCCGTCGCCAGCGGCGACAGGCCGACCACGGTCTGCAGGAACATGCTGACCAGGAAGAAGCTGCCGTTGACGACGCCGCCGAGCACCATGATCGCCACGGCGGCCCGGAAGATCGGCCGCTTGAACAGCCGCATGTCGAGCAGCGGCGACTCCAGCTTGCGCTGCCGCTGGACGAACGCCAGGCCGAAGGCGAGCCCCGCCAGGACGGCCACGACGTACCACGGCTGCCAGCCGTGCTTGGCCAGCTCCTTGAGCCCGTAGATGAACGGCAGGATGGCCGCGAGCGACAGCGCGACGCTGGGCAGGTCGAGCCGTCCGCCGTCGGGGTCGCGGTGCTCGGGCAGGAGCACGGGCCCCGTCGCGAGCAGCAGCGCCATGACCGGTACGGCCAGCAGGAACACCGAGCCCCACCAGAAGTTCTCCAGCATCAGCCCGCCGACCACGGGGCCGAGCGCGATGCCGCCCATGAAGCAGGCCATCCACACCGAGATCGCGGTGCCCATCTGCTGCGGATCCTTGAAGATGGTGACGATCAGCGACATCGTCGACGGCATGATCGTGGCGCCGGCGATCCCCAGCAGCGCACGCGAGACGATGAGCAGCTCCGCGGTGGAGGAGTAGGCGGCCAGCACCGACGCGACCGTGAAGGCGGTGGCGCCCACGAGCAGCAGCCTGCGCCGCCCGATGAGGTCTCCGAGCCGGCCCATGGTGACCAGGAGCCCGGCGATGACGAAGCCGTAGATGTCGGTGATCCACAGCTGCTGCGTGAGCGTGGCGCCGAGCTCCGAGCTGAGGTGCGGCAGGGCCAGGTAGAGCACGCTCATGTCGATCGAGAGCAGCAGCGTGGGCAGGGCCAGGATGGCCAGCGCCAGCCACTCCCGCGTCCCGGCCTTGGCCGGTGTGTTCACGTCCATCGAGGTCCTTCCTTCAATTGGACAGCGCGCCCACGGGCGGCTGCTCGACGGTCTCCTGCGTGACGGAGGGCTTGCGGGGCTTGCTCCAGTACTTCATGGCCGGCCGTTCCACCAGCGTGTAGAGCAGCCAGCCCGTCACGACGGTGGCGCCGGCGAGCGCGATTATGAGCAGGGTGCCGCCCACGGGGCCGTACTCGGCCTGGCCCAGCACCGCCTCGCGCAGCCAGTACAGGACGATGGACTGGGTCAGGTAGAAGCCGAAGGAGATCTGTCCCAGCCAGACCATGGGCCGGGTGCCGAAGAACGTCTTCCGGCCGTCGAGGTTGGCCTTGGCGAAGGTGCCGATGGCCAGCGCGAAGGGGACGGCCGTCACCAGGGAGACGCTGTAGGGCCAGGGGATGTACAGCGTGGCCGCGTAGGCGGCCACCAGCAGCGCCGTCACGGGGAGCATCCCGATGCGCGGCCACCTGCCCGCGATGACGATCCTGGCCAGGATCATGCCGAGGACGAACTCGAAGAGCCGCACGGGCGGGAACAGGTAGACGAACCAGAACTGCGTCAGCGACAGCACCTCGCCCGGGTACTTCGGCGCGTCGGGCACCAGGGTCAGCGTGACCAGGCACACGGCGGCCATGCCGGCCACGGCCACGCCCGCCCACAGCCACAGGCGGTTGTCGGCGATCTTCCTGATCGGGATGATCAGCGCGGGGAACAGCAGGTAGAACAGCATCTCCGCGCTCAGCGACCAGGCCGGCATGTTGGCGCCGCCCCAGATGCCGTTGTCGGTGGTGAAGGGGTTGAGCAGCAGCAGGTTCGGCAGGCCCCACAGCGCCGTGTACGACCCGGCGAACAGCAGCATGGCGAGCGCCCACGTCACCACGTGATTGGGCATGATCTTCACGACGCGGCGCCGGTAGTAGGCGCGGATCCGGTCACCCGGCTTGGCCGACCACGTGATCACGAAACCGCTCAGGATGAAGAAGAACGACACTCCGATGGAGCCGCCGGGGTAGAACAGCCATACCAGCGTCTGGGTGATGCCGTCGTCCGCGAACGGAGTCGCCGGATCGTGGTTCCCCATCGTGAAGGGGAAAATGACATGACTCAGGAAGACCAATAATGCGGCGATGATGCGCATTCCCGTCAGCGCGGGCAGATCTCCGCGCACGGCAGGGGGTGTGGAGGACACGTCGGGCTCCTTTCTCTCGGAATGCCCTGCTCCATCTTTCGTACGGCCATCTGCCCGTCGCATCTCGCCACGTGCGGACTTACAGATGAGCAGCTCGCCGGCCCGCGGCACGGCTCACGAGGGCACGGCTCACGAGGGCACGGCTTGCAGGGGTACGGCTTACAGGGGCACGGAGGTGGTCAGCCCGCCGTCCACCCTCAGCTCCTGCCCGGTGATGTAGGACGAGCGGGGCGACAGCAGGAACGCCGCCACGTCGGCCACGTCCTCGGGGGTGCCGAGCCTCCCGAGCGCCACCTGCGCACGGCACGCCTCCTGCGCCTCCGGCGTGTTGGAGATCGCCTCGAACATCTCGGTGACGATGTAGCCGGGGCTGATCGCGTTGACGCGGATGCCGCCGGGCGCCAGGTCGGCGGCCAGCGTGCGCACCAGGTTGATCACCGCGGCCTTGCTGGCGGCGTACACCGAGGTGAAGGCCAGCCCGCGATGGGCCAGCCAGGATCCGTTGACCACGACGGACCCGCCGCCGCCCATCAGCCGCACGGCCTGCTGGATGGTGAAGTAGACGCCCTTGAGATTGGTGGCGACGATGTCGTCGAAGGCCTCCTCGGTGACGTCGCCGCTGCGGGAGAAGCCGGCCACGCCCGCGTTGGCGAACACGCCGTCGAGCGTGCCGAAGTCCTGCTCGATCCGCGAGACCAGTGCGCCGACCTCACCGGGGCGCGACACGTCGGTGGGCACGGCGAGCACCCGCTCACCCGCGTCGAGCTCGCGCACCGCCTTGTCCAGGCGCTCGGAGCTGCGTCCCGCGAGCACGACCCGCGCGCCCTCGGAAAGGAGCCGCTGCGCGGTGGCCAGCCCCATGCCGCTGCCGCCGCCGGTGATGAGAACCGCTTTGTCGGAAAACTCGTTCATGGGGCCAGAATCACACGGCGCCCCCCGCGGAATTTCTGAGAAATTGCGCTGTCCCCGGGCCCGCATTTCAGAAGATGATCCGTGTCGCCTTCGGTGTGACCCTGTGGTGAATCGTAAAGCGCAGGAGGCGATCCGATGGGTGATGTGTCCAAGACCCGTGCGGTGGTGCTCGGCGGCAGTCTCGCGGGGCTATTCGCCGCCAGAGTGCTTTCCGACGCCTACGACGAGGTGGTCATCGTCGACCGCGACGAGCTGATCGGTGTGCAAGGCCCGCGGCGCGGATGCCCGCAGAGCCGGCACATCAACGGCCTGCTGGCCCGCGGCCAGCAGGTCATGGAGGAGCTGTACCCGGGGATCACCGAGGGACTGTTCGCCGACGGCGTGCCGACCGGCGACCTGGCCGGCGACGTGCGCTGGTATTTCAACGGCAAGCCGCTCCAGCGCCGGCACGCTGGCCTGGTGTGCGTGGCGGCCAGCCGCCCCAAGCTGGAGCACCACATCAGGGAGCGGACCAGAGTGCTGCCCGGCGTGGTCTTCGCCGAACGCCACGACATCCTCGGCCTGGAGTTCGCTCCCGACGGCAGCCGGGTCACCGGCGCCAAGGTGCAGCCGCTCGACGGCGAGGGTGAGCCGCAGGTGCTCTCCGCCGACCTGGTGGTCGACGCCACCGGGCGCGGCTCCCGCACGCCGATCTGGCTCGAGGCCCAGGGCTACCCCCGGGTCGAGGAGGAGCGCACGAAGATCGGCCTCGGGTACGTCACGCAGCACTACCGCCTGAAGGAGGACCCGTACCACGGCGACCTGTCGATCAACCCGGTCGCCAACAAGGACCTCCCGCGAGGCGCCATCTTCACCAAGACCGACGGCGACCGCGTCGAGCTGACCACGTACGGCATCCTCGGCGACCACCCGCCCACCGACCAGGAGGGCCTGTACGCGTGGCTGAAGACGCTGTCCGTGCCCGACATCTATGACGCCGTGCAGAACGCCGAGCCGCTGGACGAGCCCGTCGCCTTCCGGTTCCCGACGACGCTGCGGCGCCGCTACGAGAAGATGACGCGCTTCCCCGACGGCCTGCTGGTCACGGGCGACGCGGTGTGCTGCTTCAACCCCGTCTACGCGCAGGGCATGACCGTGGCCGCGCTGTCCGCCCTGGTCATCCGCCAGCACCTGCACACCGGTGCGCTGCCCGACCCCCTGCAGTACTTCGACGACCTGGCGAAGAACGCCATCAACCAGCCGTGGGAGATGACGCACACGGTCGACATGGGCTTCCCCGGCGTGGAGGGCGAGCGCGGCCCCGCCGTCCGGGCGGCCGGGGCGTTCCTCGGCCTCGTGCAGCAGGCGGCCACCAAGGACCCCGTCGTGGCGGGGGCCTACATGCGCGGTGCGGGCCTCATCGACGGGCCCGAGGAGCTCATGAAGCCGCCGATGCTGGCCCGCATCCTGTGGAACGCACTGCCCTGGGTCGGCACGCCCGCACAGTCCAAGCACCAGCCGGCCCAGAACCGGACCCTGGCGAGGAGCGCGAAGCCGTGAGCGTCACCGGGTTGCTTCCGCTCTCCTGGAACCAGGGGTTCCTGCGCGCCTGGGACCAGGGCGACGAGACCGGCCCCTTCGGCCCCCGTTACATCATCATCTGCGGCTACCGGCTGACCGGGCCCGTCGACCCGGCGGTGCTGCAGGAGACGCTGGACGAGGTCGTGGTGCGGCACGAGGCGCTGCGCACCGAGATCGTCCGCGACGGCGACGGCCACCAGGTCGTCCATCCGCCGTGCCGGGTCCGGCTCACCGTGCGGGACCTGCCCGGCGACGACCGGGACAGGCGCGCGGAGGAGCTGCTCAACGACGCCGAGGCGGAGCCGTTCCCGATCAAGGAGCTGCCGCTGATCCGCGCGGTGCTCGGCCGCTTCGACGACGAGGACGCGGTGCTGGGCCTGGTCGCCCACCACACCGCCGTCGACGAGTGGTCGATCCGGCTGATCATGCGGGACGTGGCGCACGGGTACGCCGTGCGCACGGGCCACCGGCCGCCGCCGCTCCCGCCGGTGCCGCAGTACCGCGACTACGTGGACTGGGAGCGTACGGGCGCCGGCGGGGACGACAACGAGCGGGCGCTGGCGTACTGGCGTGACAAGCTGGCGGGCGCTCAGGTCCTGGGCACCGGGACCGACCACCTGCGCTCCGCCGGCCTGACCAAGACCACGGCCTGGCGGCGCTTCAGCCTGCCCGGCACGCTGACCGGGGCCGTCAGGGACATCGTGAAGGAGACACGCAGCTCGCCGTTCATGGTGCTGCTCGCCGCCTACGCGGTCTACCTGAGCCGGCGCGAGGGCACCACCGACGTCGTCGTGCCGAGCTTCTCCTCGGGCCGCGGGCCCGCCCGCTTCCACGAGACCGTCGGGTCGTTCTTCAACTACCTGCCGTTCCGGGTGAACCTGGAGGGTTGCCGCACCTTCCGGGACGTCATCACCCGCACCCGGCTGACCTGCGTCGAGGCCTACGCCAACGACCTGCCGTTCGGGCAGATCCTCGGCGTGGCGCCGGAGCTGATGACACCCGTGACCCGGGACGACTGCGCCGTGGTCGCCTTCCAGGTCTTCAGGTCGCCGCTCGGCGGCGAGCAGGGGAGCGCGGGCGCGCTGCAGTACTCGGTGATCCGCCGCAGGCGGGTGTCGCAGTGGGACGGCGGTGACGTGCCGGACGGCGCCATGTGGCACCTGGAGATCGACTCCGTCGGCGAGATCGTGGGGTCGTTCGCTTTCAACACCAACCTGTACGGCGAGCAGACGGCCGACAGGATGATCGAGGAGTTCGGCGACCTGCTCAAGCGGCTGACCGCCGACCTCAACGCGCCGCTGGAGTTCTGAACCCGCCACCCCCGGGCGGCCCGGCCGCCCGGGGGTGAGGCGGTTCCCGCCTGGGGCGGTGAAGGAGGCGCGCAGCTCCGCCGACGGGTCCAGGACGCCGCCCGGCAGCGCACCCACCGGCATCCCGCCATAGGCGACCAGGCGGTGCGCGCCGGCGATCCTGCCGGGCAGACGGTCTGGCGTGCCGACGCGGCCGCCGCACGCTCGTCTCACCGGGCACGTCGCGCCGCACCTGGTGGTCACCCCGTCTGTTCCGCAGGCTGACCAGGAAGGACAGCGCGTCGCCGGGGGACGGCGGCGCGCTGGAGCCGGTGAACGTCAGGCCGCTCGGCGGCGGGCCGGTGGAGGACTCGGCCGTGGTGCGCGAGGCCGCCGGTCACACAGCGCAGGTCCTCCCCCCGCCGCCGGGCGGGGGGAGGACCTGCACATCAGCCCGGATCAGCCGCGGAAGAAGGCGGCCAGGGGCGGCGCCAGCGCCTCGGGGGCGATGTCGTGGCCGTGGCCCTCCAGCACGGTGAACTGCGCGCTGGGCACCGCCTGCGCCACCGCCTGGCCCGCCGACTGCATCCAGGCGCCGCTGTTGCCGCCGGCCAGGGCCAGCGTCGGCACCTTGATCTTCTCCAGTTCATCGACCGGGAGCCGGTTCCCCGGGCCGCACACCGCCGCCTCGTACACCAGCGTGTGGGCCACCGACGTCATCCCGTCCCAGTAGGGGGACTCGCGCATCTGGCCGACCATCTCGGCGGGCACCTCGGCCGCCTCGACCATGAACCGCTCGACGACCTCGCCCCGCTTGCCCTCGGCCACCAGCGTGGCCAGTTGCTCGCGGAAGTCGTCCGGGATCGGCGCCCGGCTGTCGTCGACGATGAACGGCGGCTCGTACACCGCCAGTTTGGTGACCGGCAGCCCCGCCGCGGCCGCCCGCAGCGCCAGCGCCCCGCCCGACGACCCCCCGAACACCGCCGCCGAGCCGCCGGCCGCCTCGATCACCGCAGCCAGGTCCTCGATCTCGCGCTCCACCTCGTACGACTCGTTGTCGGCGCTGCCGCCGCGGCCGCGCCGGTCGTAGTTGTAGACCGTGAACTCCCCCGAGAGCTCGGCCGCGAGCCCCGCCCAGATCGGGTGCGTCCTGTCGCTGAACCCGCCCTGGACGAGCACTACCGCCGGACCAGAACCTGTCCGGTCGTAGGCAATGGTGGTGCCGTCCGCCGACTTCACATCCATGGAGATTTCTCCGCTCTTGAGTCGATTGAACGCTGCCCGAATCGGCTGCCGGGCATAAGTCTTCCCAAGATGCCCCAGAAGCCGTCACCGGTCTTCTCCGAAAGTGCTTTCCGGGTGGTGCGTGTTTCGCAATTCAGGAGGTGAATCACCGGGTGCGGCCACGCGACCATACGAAAGGCATCGAGAATCCGGAGGCTTTGGTCATGACTGTGCCCGCCCAGAACGACGACGTGACGATTGAGGTGCCCACTCCCGAGGATTGGGAGTCCATCTACGCGATGTTCTCCTCGGGCATCAACATCGACGGCGACCCGCAGAGCCTGGAAGCGGAGCGCCCGCTCTTCGAGCCCGGCCGTTCGCTGGTCGTGCGCGCCGGCGGCCGTGTCGTCGGCACCCTCGGCGCGAACACCCGCCAGATCGCCGTCCCGGGCGCTGTGGTGCCCGCCGCGCACGGCTGCCGGGGCGCGGTGTCGGCCACCATGCGACGCCAGGGCATCCTGACGCGCCTGATGCGCAAGCACTTCGAGGACGCGCGGGCGCTCGGCGAACCCATCACGCTCTGCTGGGCCAGCGAGGGCCGCATCTACCACCGCTTCGGTTACGGCCTGTCGGTGCGCAGGGTCGGCCTCAACGTCAACGCCCGCGAGGTCACCGTTCCCAAGGGCGAGGAGCCGGGCAGGATCGTCGAGGGCACGGTCGCCGACCTGCGCGACGCGCTGGTCAAGGTCTACGACCAGGTCTACGCCGAGCGCCCCGGCTGGTCGGAGCGCACCGCCGCGCACTGGGACTACCGGCTGGCCGACACGATGGCGATGCGCCAGGGCGCCTCCGCGCTGCGCGTCGCGGTCCACGAGGGCGACGACGGCATCGACGGCTACGCGTTGTGGCGGGTCAGGAGCAACTGGAACGCCAACGGTCCCCTCGGCGATGTCGTCGTGGTGGAGCAGGTCTCGACCACGCCCGAGGCGTACCGGGCGCTGTGGCGGTTCCTGCTGTCCGTCGACCTCACGCGGTCGGCCTCGACCTGGGCGGTCGGCGTCGACGAGCCCCTGTACTACTGGGTCGGCGAGCCGCGCCAGCTCGACGCGCACCTGTGCGACGCGCTGTGGATCCGCGTCGTGGACGTCCCCAAGGCGCTGGCCGCCCGGCGGTACGCGGCGCCGGTCGACGTGGTGATCCAGGTCACCGACGAGTTCCTGCCGGAGAACTCGGGCACCTGGCGGCTGACCGGCTCGCCGGAGGGCGCCACCTGCACGCCCACCTCGGAGCCGCCCGACCTGTGGCTGGACGTCCGCGCGCTGGGCGCGGTCTACATGGGCGGCACCTCGCTGTCGGCGCTGGTCGACGCGGGCCTGGTCAAGGAGGTGCGGCACGGGACGCTCCCGGCGGCCTCGACGGCGTTCCGGTGGCACACGTCGCCGTACGCCTTCGAGCTCTTCTAAGCACCCGCTTCCCGTACCGTCCATGCCGTACGCCGAGCTGTTGTCACGCCGCGTCAGAACACCCGACCGGGTGATCCGCTACGGACCCCACCCCGAACAGGTCGTCGACGTCCTCGCGGGTGGGGGGCGCGGGGTCGTCATCCTCGTGCACGGGGGGTTCTGGCGTGCCGAGTACGACCGCCTGCACACGCGGCCCATGGCCGACGCGCTCGCGGCCGACGGCTACACGGTGTGCTCGGTCGAGTACCGCCGCATCGGGCACGAGGGCGGCGGCTATCCCGGCACGTTCGACGACGTCGCCGCCGCCGTCGCCACGATCCTTGCCGAGGTGCCCGTCCGCGGCCCCGTCGTCCTGACCGGCCATTCGGCGGGTGGGCACCTCGCGCTCTGGCACGGCTGCGCGGGCGGGCGGATCAGCGGCGTCGTGGCCCTGGCCGCCCTGTCGGACGTGGGCCGGACGGTGGCCGACGGCCTCGGCGGGGGAGCGGGCGCCGCGCTGCTCGGCGGTCGCACCGGCCTGCTGCCCCTCGTCGACACCATGAGCCTGCCCTGGCGGAACGAGGGCAGGCTCGTCCTCGTGCACGGCGCCAAGGACCGCGTCGTGCCCGTCGAGATGAGCCGCGACTACGCCGCACGCAATCCCGCCGCCAGGCTCGTCGAGCTGCCTGATGTCGGCCACTTCAAGCTCATCGATCCGCTGTCGCGCGCCTGGCCCGCCGTGCGCGCCGCCATCGACGGGGACGTCGTCCGCGCGTAGACCCTCCCACGCCGCATTTGGCAAGAAATTGGCACAAACCTGTCATCGGGCCCCATCTTGCTGCCCGCTCCACGCCTCGCTTCGCCACGGACCGCCAGGCACCGTGAGAGAAGAAGGAGGCACCCATGAATTCCCTGAACATCGCGGAGCGGTTCCTCGAAAGGAACGACGGTGACAGGACCGCGCTCATCACCCCATCGGGCCGGCTCAGCTACGCGGACCTGCGATCGCTGGCCGCCAGGACCGGCAACGCGCTGCGCGCCCTGGGGGTTCGCCGCGGCGACCGCGTCCTGATCTGCCTCAGCGACGGTCCCGAGTTCGTCGCCACGTGGTACGGCGCGCAGCTCATCGGCGCGGTCACCGCCGAGGTCTACACCTATCTCCAGGCCAAGGACTACCGCTACTTCCTCGACTACGCCCAGCCCCGCGTGGTCGTCACGGACACCGCCGCGCTCGACGGGCTGCGCGCGGCGGGGGCGCGCGACCTCCTGGTGGCCGGCGTGCCGGAGCACCGGCTCCTGCCCGGCGAGCGGCACTTCGGCTCGACGGTCGGCGCCCAGAGCGACGCGCTGGACCCGGTCCCCGTCGAGGCCGGCGACGTGGCGCTGTGGAAGTTCACCACGGGCCGCTCGGGCGCGCCGCGCGCCTGCGTGCTGCCCGCCAGGAGCCCGCACGCGAGCTTCGAGGCGTACGCCAGGGGCGTGCTCGGCCTCAGCCGGGACGACGTGGTGCTGCCGGTGCCGAAGCTGTTCTTCGGCTACGCGCGTGACCTGACGGCGCTGTTCCCGTTCGGCGTGGGCGCGGCGGGGATCGTCTTCCCCGAGCGGAGCACGCCGGAGCGCATCTTCGAGCTGATCGCCGAGCACCGGCCCACGATCCTGGTCAACGTGCCCACCATGATGAGCGCCATGCTCGCCCACCCCGACGCCGCCCGCCAGGACCTCAGCAGCCTGCGCGTGTGCGTCTCGGCCGGCGAGGCGCTGCCCGCCGAGCTGCACCGCAGGTGGCTGGACACCTTCGGCGTCGAGGTGGCCGACGGGCTGGGCTCCTCCGAGGCGTACCACATCTTCCTGTCCAACCGCCCGGGCCGCAGCCGGGCCGGCAGCCTCGGCACCGCGGTGCCCGGCTACCGCCTGCGCGTCGTGGACGAGCGCGGCGGGCCGGTGCCGGACGGCGAGGTGGGCCGCCTGGAGATCACCGGCGAGACCGCGGCGCTGGAGTACTGGCAGGACCCGGTCAAGTCGGCCGCCACCTTCGTGGCCCCGAACACCGTGCGCTCGGGCGACCTGGTGAGCAGGGACGCCGACGGTTTCTTCCACTATCACGGCCGCGTTGACGACCTGCTGAAGGTGGGGGGAGTGTGGGTGGCGCCCACCGAGATCGAGAACTGCCTGCTCGGCCACCGGGCGGTGGCCGACTGCGCGGTGGTGGCCTACCGGGCGGACGGGCTGGTCCTGCCGCGCGCGTACGTGGTGGCGGCGGCGCCCTTGACGGCGCAGGAGGTGAAGGACTACGTGCGCGCGCGATTGGCGCCGCACAAGTATCCCAGGGATGTGATGTTCGTGGACGCGCTGCCGCAGACGGCTTCCGGCAAGGTGGACAGGCGAGCCCTGGAGGCGGTGGCATGAACGGCGCCGCGCTCGCCCCGGGAACACACGTGACCTACTCCTCCTACCTGGAGATCGACCGGCTGCTCGACGCGCAGCGCCCGCACTCGCGCGCGCACGACGAGATGATGTTCATCGTCGTGCACCAGGTCTATGAACTGTGGTTCAAGCTGCTGCTGCACGAGCTGGCCGGCCTGCAGCAGCGCCTGGAGGCCGGTGACAGCGGCCCGGCGCTGCACACGCTGCGGCGTTGCCTGTCCGTGCTCCGGGTGGCCGTCGACCAGATGGACGTCATGGACACGCTGACGCCTGCCCAGTTCGCAGGCTTCCGCCGCTGCCTGGGCTCCGCGAGCGGCGCGCAGTCCGCGCAGTTCCGCGAGCTGGAGGCGGTGCTGGGAGCGCGTGACCGCCTCGCGCTGGAGGCCTACCAGGAAGGCAGCGCCGAACGGCTGCGCATCGAGGCGGCCATGGAGCGGCCGTCCCTGCTCGACTCCTTCCTCGTCTACCTGTCGTCGCAGGGCTACCCGGTCCCCGCCGAGGTGCTGCGCAGGAATCCCGCCCTGCCGTTCGAGGCCACCGCGCCGCTGCGCGAGGTGCTCGTGCAGGTCAACCGCGACGACCTGGTCGCCGGACAGGTCGCGGAGGGCCTCCTCGACCTGGACCAGCTGCTGCAGGAATGGCGCTACCGGCACAGCGTCATGGTGCAGCGCATGATCGGGGCGCGGCGCGGCACCGGCGGGACCTCCGGCGCCGCCCACCTGCGCGACACCTGTGTCCCGGCCTTCCCGGTGCTGTGGGAGGTGCGTGGCGCATGACCGCCGACCTGGCCGCGTCCCTCGCTCCGCACTACACGATGTTCCGCGTCTCGGAACGCCTGCTGCTCACCGGCCACTCGCACCAGGCCTGGCCGGACGTCGCGCTCGACGGCCAGCTGGAGGCGTTCCAGGACGCCGCGCTCGACGTGGACGACAAGTGGGCGCGCGCCCTGGACAAGGCCGAGGACGTGCGGGCCGGCTTCCGGCGCGTGCTCGGCGACCCCGCCGCCGAGCTGGCCCTCGGCTCCAACACCCACGAACTGGTGATCCGCTTTCTGTCCTCGCTGCCGCTCGGCGACCGGCCCAGGCTGGTGACCTCCGACGGCGAGTTCCACACGCTGCGCCGCCAGCTCGCCCGGCTGGAGGAGGAGGGCCTGGAGCTGGTGCGCGTGCCGGCGGAGCCCGTCGACACCCTGTCCGCGCGGCTGGCGGCGGAGGTCGACGACAGGACCGCCGCCGTGCTGGTCTCCGCCGTGATGTACGAGACCGCCAAGATCGTGCCGGATCTCGGCACGCTCGCGGACGCGTGTGAGCGCAGAGGCGCGCAGTTGCTCGTCGACGCCTACCACGCGCTCGGCGTCGTGCCCTTCTCCGCCGCGGCGATCCCCTCCGCCTGGATCGTCGGCGGCGGGTACAAGTACCTCCAGCTCGGCGAGGGGAACTGCTTCCTGCGGGTCCCGCCGCAGGCCACGCGGCTCCGCCCGGTGATCACCGGCTGGTTCGCCGAGTTCGCCGAGCTGGCCGCCGACGCGGGGCCCGGCACGGTGGCCTACCCGCCGGGCGCGCAGGCCTTCTCCGGGGCCACCTACGACCCGACCAGCCACTACCGGGCGGCCCGCGTGTTCGACTTCTTCGCCGAGCACGGCCTGACGCCCGATCTGCTGCGCCGCGTCTCCGAGCGCCAGCTCGACAGGCTGCGCGCGCGCTTCGACGCCATGGACACCGGCGGCCTGATCAGCAGGGACACCGGCACGCCGCCGTCGGGCATCGCCGGATTCCTCGCACTGCGATCGCCGCACGCGGCGCGGCTTCGTGACGGGCTGGCCGCGCGGGGCGTGCTCGCCGACAGCCGCGGCCACATGCTGCGGCTCGGTCCCGCACCCTACCTGTCGGACGAGCAGCTCGACGCCGCGATGGACGCGCTGGAGGCCGAGCTGGCCGGCGTGCGCGCCGCCCGGCCGCAGCTCGCGGGCTCACGGTGACGGACACCGGAAAGGCCGCCGCCGATCGGATCGGCGGCGGCCCTTCTCCCTCGCCGGGCCGGCGGGTCAGCGGGTCAGCCCTCCGGCGCCCTTCAGCGCCCGACTCCGAGGTAGTCGTAGCCCAGCCGGCGCAGCTCGGCGATCTTGTCCTTGCTGTAGTAGGCCCGTCCGTCCAGGACGAGGCACGAGCCGGCCACGGGCAGCTCCGCGAAGTCGATCTCCTTGAACTCCTCGTGCAACGCCATGACGGCGAGGCAGTCGGCATCCCGGACGGCCTCCAGCAGGTCCGGGGAGGGCCGGACGCCCACGACGGCCTCGGCCTGGAGGGAGTCCACCAGCGGATCGTAGACGCGGACCGTGGCGCCGGCCTTCGTCAGGGTCGTGACGACGGCCTCCACCGGCGTCGCCCGCAGGTCGCCCGTGTTGTTCTTGAACGCCGCGCCCAGCATGGCGATCGTGGACGTGGCGGGATCCTTGCCGAGCCTCAGCAGCCCGTCGATGATCAGTTGTGCCGTGTACTCCGGCATCTCCAGATTGACCTCGCGGCCCGTCGGCGCGGTGAAGATCTCCAGGCCGCGCTGCCGGGCGGAGTGCCAGACCATCCACGGGTCCTTGACCAGGCACGAGCCACCCACGCCCACGCTGGGCAGCAGGATGTTGACCTTCCCTTTGCCCTTGGGGACGGTGTTGGCCGCCGAGATCACATCCAGGACGTCCACGTCGAACAGGGCGCAGAACTTGGCGAGCTCGTTGGCGAGCGCGATGTTGAGGTCGATCCACCAGTTGTCGGCCAGCTTGACGATCTCCGCGGATTCGGGCGAGTCCAGGGCGATCGTCTCGACCCCGAGCGCGCGGTGCCAGAAGTCGGCCGCGTCCCGGGTGCTGTCGGCGTCCATGCCTCCGACCACGATCGGCAGGGAGCGCAGCTCACGCAGGGCCGTTCCCTCGGCGAACCGCTCGGGTGTGAAGGCGAGCCCGAAGTGCTCGCCGCAGACGAGCCCGCTCTGCTGCAGCAGGGGCAACACGAACTCCCGGGTCGTGCCCGGCGGCACGGTGCTCTTGAGGATCAGCAGGTGTCCCTCGCGCAGATGGTGGCTCACCTCCAGGCACGCCTCCCTGAGCTGGTGGTCCACCAGGGAGCCGTCGGCGCGGACCGGAGTGCCCACCGCGATCAGCACGACGTCGGCGGCGCGGACGGCGGAGTAGTCGGTGGTCACCCGGAGCCGGCCGGCCGCCATTCCGCCCAGCAGCAGGTCGGCCAGCCCGTCCTCCTGGTACCGGCAATGCCCTGCGGTCAGCTCGTCGACGAGCTGGACGTCGGTGTCCACCCCGATGACGTCCCAGCCGCGACCGGCCAGCGCCGCCGCGAAGCAGGAGCCGACGTAACCGAGGCCGATGATCGCCACTTTCGGGTCTCGACTGTCAGATAGAAAATTCATGGCTCTCCCAACGAGAGGAATGCGGACTCGATCCACCGATTCTTCGTACGGCCATTGACCGCCCCGGGCCTTTTCCTTTTACAAGCACATCCCCAGTGCCCGCCGTATCGCATCTTTTGACTTGCCGGAAAGCGGCTGCCGGCCGCCGGCTCATTTCCGTCGCAATGCAGGAGATGCACGAGCCGCGGCCGGGGACGATGCTGTGGTGGTACGGCCAGCAGAGTTGATCTTTCATGGCGAGGATGCCGACCGGGGATCCGGCTACACGGGCGGGGCCAGGTGGGCGGACGGCGCGTCCGCCGGCGCCGGCGCCGTGATCGCTCGTGCGCCCGGAAGAACCTCGGCGGTGTCGACCCGATGAGTAAGGGGCCGGAGATGAATGAGCACAAGGCGCTGATCCTGGACGAGGTCCGCAAGTATCACCAGGACGTTGAGACCAGCGGGGAGTTCGTGCCCGGTGTCACGGAGATCTGGCCGACCGGTGCGGTGCACGACGTGGAGGACCGTGTGGCGCTGGTCGAGGCGGCACTCGAACTGCGGGTCGCGGGCGGATCCAGGGCACGGAGGTTCGAGTCCCTCTTCGCGCGCAAAATGAAGCGGCGCAAGGCGTTCCTGGCCAACTCGGGCTCCTCGGCCAATCTGCTGGCGCTCTCCGCGCTGACCTCGCACCGGCTGCAGGACGCGCGGCTGCGGCCGGGCGATGAGGTGATCACCGTCGCGGCGGCCTTCCCGACCACGGTGAACCCGATCCTGCAGAACGGCCTGGTCCCGGTCTTCGTGGACGTCGAGCTGGGCACCTACAACCCGACCGTGGACATGGTGGCGCAGGCGATCGGGCCCCGGACCCGGGCGATCATGATCGCGCACACGGTCGGCAACCCCTTCCCGGTGGCCGAGATGGCCCAGCTCGCGGCGGAGCACGAACTGTTCCTGATCGAGGACAGCTGCGATGCCGTCGGAGCCACCTACGACGGTGAGCCGGTGGGCACCTTCGGCGATCTCACCACCGTGAGCTTCTACCCGGCGCACCACATGACGATGGGGGAGGGCGGCTGCGTCCTCACCTCGAACCTGTTGCTCGCGCGGATCGTCGAGTCGCTGCGCGACTGGGGCAGGGACTGCTGGTGCGAGCCGGGCGAGAGCAACACCTGCCTCAAGCGCTTCGACTACCAGATGGGCACGCTGCCCCACGGCTACGACCACAAGTACATCTACTCGCACGTCGGCTACAACCTGAAGATCACCGAGCTGCAGGCCGCGCTCGGCCTGAGCCAGCTCGACAAGCTCGACGACTTCTGCGCCACCCGCCGGCGCAACTGGCGGCGGTTGCGCGAGGGACTGGAGGGCGTGCCCCACCTGCTGCTCCCCGAGGCGACCCCGCGCAGCGATCCGAGCTGGTACGGCTTCGTCGTCACGGTCGACCCGGAGGCGCCGTTCGGCGCCGGGGAGCTGGTGTCCTTCCTGGAGGACCGGAAGATCGGCACGCGCCGGCTGTTCGCCGGCAACCTGGTCCGGCACCCCGCCTACGCGGACCAGAACTACCGGATCGTGGGAGAACTCGCCAACACCGACATCATCACCACCCAGACGTTCCACGTCGGCGTCTATCCGGGACTGACCGACGAGATGATCGACTACGTCGTCGACTCCTTCAAGGACTTCGTCCGGGCGCAGGGGTGACCGCCCGGCGGACGCCGGGCCGGTGACCGCCCCGCGCCGCGACAGCAGACCAGCGCTTTCCCCGCCGGGTGCCCCGGCGGGGAAAGCGCTGGTCCCGTCCCGCCCGGCCGGCTGCGGCCCGGTCCTCGGCGGTACGGGCGGGACGGGGCCCGCCGGATCCGGCCGTCGCCGTTGACCGCCGGATCCGGTTGACCGGTCCGCGGGTCAGGCGGCGGCGGGAGTGTTCTGGTATGCGGTGATCAGCCACTGCCCGTCCTGCTTGGCCAGCACCCAGGTGGCGCGGACGGCCCGCTCGGGTGCGACCTCGGTCTCGTCACCGGTCAAGACGCCGCCCCGGGTGACCAGCACGGCGGCGTCCGGGCCGAGGAGCTTCACCGAGACGGGCGCGCCGGTCACGCGGGTCCCCTTGTAGGGACCCGCATAGGCCATCCCCATGAACGTGCGGATGTTCTCACGACCCGTGACGAAGATGTCGCCCGGAAGGATCATGGTGGCGTCCTCCGTGAAGACCTCGGCGAAGGCGTCACCGTCATTGCGGGCCCACGCGGCGATGATGCGCTGGGGCACCCCGCCGATGGCCGTCGTGTCGTCGGTGGCGGTCGGTGTAGGGCTCATGCTTCATTCCTTCGTTCAGCGACGGGAACAGGGAAGGGCGTGAACCGGTGGGGCACGGGCGACGGCCCGGATCGCCGGTCCTCCCCTTCGCATCGTGATCGCCGGGTGCCCGCCGTGCATCTCTTGGTGTGCGGCGCCCGGCGGAGCCGCCGCCCGGTGACGCCGCGAGCCTGTCCCGGCCCGGTCGCGTCGGCCGGACGGCGGCTGTCTCGCACTCTCGGAGATGTGCCCGGCCTCTGCGGTTGTGACGATGGTCAGCAGTGACCGGCGGTCCGGACGGGCCTGTCCATGGTTCTTCACCGCCGATGACAAGTGGATGGAGAGGGAGGACAGCGGATGAGCAGCAATCGCCCCGGCGAGCTTAGTTTCTCCATGGTCGAGGAGAAGGTCGGTGAGATCTGGCGGCATGTGCTCGACGTGCCGGCCGACATGAAGGACGCCACGTTCTTCGATCTGGAGGGCGAGTCGATCTCCGCGATCCGCCTCGTCTCGAGGATCGAGGAGGAGCTCGGCGTCTCGATCGAGGTGGGCGAGCTCTTCGAGGAGGACCCGAACCTCGAGGCGCTGATCCAGAAGGTCGTGGCAGAGGCGAAGATCTCGGCCACGGTCTGAACGAGTCCGGCGCCGATTCGCGTGTCTCACCGGCCGGCAGGCCGGACGTGCGGCTTCAGCGTCTCGCCCGATGGACGACGAGGAGGAAATGGTGTTGACGACCGAGGTTCCGACGCGGGAAGAGCTGGTGCGACGAGCATCCGAACTCGGGCCGGCCTTGCAGAAGAACGCAGCCTGGTCGGAGGAGAACCGGCGCATCCACGATGAGTCGATCGAGGCCCTGGCCGAGGCGGGCGTCTTCAAGATGAGGGTGCCCGCCCGCTACGGCGGGTACGAATGCGATACGCGCACCCTCGTCGACGTGGCCGCGGAGCTGGGCCAGGCCGACGGCTCCACGGCCTGGACGGCGTCGGTCTACTGGATTCCCACGTGGATGACGTGCCTGTTCCCCGACCAGGTCCAGGACGAGGTGTTCTCGACGCCGGATGTGCGGGTGTGCGGCACGCTGAGCCCCACCGCCATGGCCACCCCGGCCAAGGGCGGCGTCGTGGTCAACGGCAGGTGGGGGTTCGTCAGCGGCGCCTGGCACAGCCACTGGCAGGAGATCGTGGCGGTCCAGGTGGGACCGGACCAGGAGCCCATGCCGATCATGGCGCTGGTGCCGATGTCGGATCTGCAGATCGTCGACGACTGGCACACGGCGGGGCTGCGGGGCACCGGCAGCGTCAGCACGGTCGCGCAGGACGTGTTCGTCCCCGCCGAGCGCATCCTTCCGCTGCCCGCGGTGCTCCAGGGGCAGTACGCCTCACGGCTGAACGCCGACACGCCGATCTATCGGGCTCCCCTTCTCCCCGTGGCGTCCGCCTCCTCGGTCGGCACCGTCGTGGGACTGGCCAAGGCGGCCAGGACGGCGTTCCTGCGCCGCCTGCCCGAGCGCAAGATCACTTACACCAGCTATGAGAGCCAGGCAGAGGCGCCGCTGACGCACATCCAGGTCGCGGAGGCCACCCTGAAGATCGACCAGGCGCAGTTCCACGCCGAGCGCCTCGCGGCCACGGTCGACCGCAAGAGCGAACTGGGCGAGGAGTGGTCGCTGGAGGAGCGCGCCAGGGTGCGCGCCGACATGGGCGCCGTGTGCAGGCTGGCCAAGGAGTCCGTGGACATCTTCGCCACGGCGAGCGGCGGGTCGTCGATCTACACGGACGTGCCGATCCAGCGGATCTCGCGCGACGTCCAGAGCGTGAACCTGCACGCTCTCATGCATCCCAACACCAACGCGGAGCTGTACGGCAGGATCCTGTGCGGCCTGCCGCCCAACACGCTCTACATCTGAGGCCCGTCCTGCCGGCGACGCCCGGGAGAAGGGGGACGCCGTGCCCGTCGGCGTCTCCGGGCGGCCGCCTCAGGCCGCCCTCTCCCGGCTCGCCCCCTCCCGGCCCGCCGTGTCCGCCGGATACTCGCCGGTGATGAGCGCACGGCCCCTGTTGCCCCTGTCGAGCAGGTCGGCCACGATGCCGGACCCCGCGCTCGGCGCTCGCAGCGCGGAGGCGACGTCGGCGAGGTCGCGCGCCACGGCCTCCAGCATCTCGGCGACCGGCTCCGCGTTCTGCGCGAGGATGTCGCGCCAGAGGCCGGGAGGGCTTCCCGCCACCCGGGTCACATCCCACAACCCCCTGCCCGCCAGCGACAACGCCGACCGGCCGGCGTCGGCGAAGCGGGCCGCGAGTGCGGCCGACACCACGTGCGGCGCATGCGAAACCGCGGCGGCGGTCCGGTCGTGGGCGTCCGGCGCGAGCAGCACGGGCTCCGCCCCGCACGCGGTGACCAGGTCGGTCACGGTCCGCACCGCACGGGGTGACGCCGCCGGGTGCGGGCACAGGGCCCATGGGCGGCCGGTGAACAGGTCCGCGAGCGCGGCGCCCGGACCCGACAGCTCGCGTCCGGCCATCGGGTGCCCCGGCACGTAGCTCGTGAGATCGCACCCGGCGAGTTCGGCGTCGGCCAGGATCCGCGCCTTGGTGCTGGCGACGTCGGTGTACACGGTGCCCAGCCCGCGACTCTGGGCCTCCCGCAGCATGCCGGCGACGGTGGAGGGCGGGGTGGCGATGACCACCACGTCGGCGGGAGGGGTGCGGGGCGACAGCGCGACCCCCGCCCCTGCCCGCACGGCTTCCAGCAGCGAGTGCGGGTCGTGGTCGGACAGGGCCACGCGGACACCGGTGCGCCGGAGCGCGAGCGCGACGGAGGTGCCGATCAGGCCGCACCCGATCACTGAGACGCGGCGGATCTCCGCCCCGGCCGCCCGCCGTCGCCGAACGCCCTGGCGGAACGACGGGCCGGACGGGCCTGCGGGGTCTGCGGCGGTGCGGTGTTCCCCATGCCGGAGGGCGGGGTTCCCGATCCCGGAACCGATCCGCCCGCTGATCTGCCGAGTGTCGTGAATGGTCATGCCCGCTGCTTTCTCTAACCGGTCTTTCGACTGGATCGCCCTTGGTCGGGGACGGATCACCCGGTGAGCCGATCCGTTCCCTCCCCTGCAATGCTGGGCCTTGCGGGGCTCGGAAAGCAGGCGGAACGCTGTCCGCATGCTGCGGGTCGCCAGCAGTTTCATGCCACGACGGCTCCGGCCGGATGAGAGGCCCCCTCCCGTACGGCCGCGCCGCGTTCGGAGGCCGCTGACCGGGATGCCGGTGCCCGGTCCCGCCCGGCGTCAGCGGACGTCGACGTAGTCGGTCCTGCTCTTCGCGCCCAGGCGCCGGGAGTCACCCTTGTAGACCACCTGCCAGGTCCCGTCCTTGCTCGCCTTGATCGCCGTGCGGAACGTGCCGTCGGCGGCGGTCGTGACGGTGCCCGCCGTACGCCAGGTCGCCGAGCCGTGGGGCCTGAACATGACGGCGATCTTCTGCTTGGCGGCGGCCTGCCGGGTGCCGGAGGCGGTGTACTGGCTCAGGGTGCCGACGACCGTCAGCTTCCGGCCGCGCCGGATCGGGTCGGGCCCGGCGTTGACGAAGGAGACGCGCGTGGTGGCCCTGGCGGTGCTTTTGGCGGTGTTTTTGGTGGGGCTTGTGGCGGGGCTCTTGACGGGCGCGGCGGCGCTCTGGCCGGCGGCCAGCTGCCTGAGCTGCTCGTAGGTGCCGTTGAAGGCGTTCTGGTCGCCGGGGAAGACGCCGGAGTCGGCGTACTGCCAGATGGCGTGACGGGTCCAGCCGGAGGGGAGGGTGCCGGCGGAGGAGGAGTAGCGGGCGATCCAGAGCGGGTGGTCGCCGAAGGCCGCGCTCCCGCCGGTGCAGGTCTGCCACCAGTAGGTGTTGGTGTAGATGACGGGCCGCCTGCCGGTGAGGGCGAGGTAGCGGTTGCTGAAGTCGCGGATCCAGCCGGTCATCTGCGCGGGGGACAGCCCGTAGCACGTGTTCAGGCCGTTGGAGGACCGGTAGGGGTTGAACTCGATGTCGAGCGCGCCGGGCAGTGTCCGGCCGTCGCCCGTCCAGCCGCCGCCGTACCGGACGAAGTAGTCGGCCTGGGCGGCGCCGCCGGACTTGTGCGGCAGCGCGAAGTGGTAGGCGCCCCTGATCAGGCCGGCCCGCCGGGCCCCCTCGGACTGCGCGGCGAAGTAGGGGTTGCGGTAGGTGACCGACTCGGTGGCCTTGACGTAGGCGAACCGGCCGCCCGCGCCGTACACCGACGTCCATGACACGCTCGGCTGGTAGGAGCTGACGTCCAGTCCCCGGACGTCCGCCGGTGCGGACGCGGCCAGCACGGTGCCGGGGACCGCCACGAACGGTACGGAGGCGAGGACCAGGCCGCCGAGGAGAAGTCCGGACAGACGTTTCATTCGCCCCATCCCTCACAGGACGCCGTGCGGCGTCGGCTTTCCCTCTCTCGATCGGCGGTTCGGCGGTCCAGATGAGGATTGAGGGACGGCAGGGATGTGAGCCTGATCACGTGGAGGCGGGCTGACGGCGGAAGGCGTACACGCGGGGCGAACGTGCTCGCCGGTCACTCCGGGCGGCCGGAACCCTGTTCCCCGCCGCGGGGGCATGCCGCCGGTCCACGGGACCGGGCGGGGGCACGGCCGGCGCGGCCGTGCGACGACCGGTTCACCCCTCGCCGGGCTCCGCGGCCTTCTTCCGCTCGGCTCGCTCGTGCTTGGCGATCAGGCCGTCGACCTGGACGCTCAGCCTGGCGCCGAGGGGCCAGCCGATGTAGTGGGTGAGGAAGACGGCGACCTCGCGGAGCTCGGCGGGGGAGAGCTCGGCGTTGGCCAGGGCGGCCGGGAGCTGGATGTCGAGGACGTCGTTGAGCCCTTGACCGGCCAGCATGCCGATCAGCAGCAGCCGCCGGTCGCGCATCGACAGGCCGGGGCGGGTCCAGACCTCGGCGAAGAGGTGGTCGACGGTGATGCCGAAGAAGTCGCCGGGGGCGTCGCCGATCTCCCAGCCGTACACCTGGCGCATCATCTCCAGTCCGCGCCGCCGCCGGTCGTCGCTCACCGTGTCTCCTCGATGGTCGGGGTCATGCGGGATCGGGGTCGTGCGGGGCCGGAGCACCGGGCGCGGCGTCGCGGGCGGGAAGTCCGAGGCTCTCGGCGAGGCGGGCGAGCGCGAGCCGGGCCAGGGGCACCTCGACGCCGTGCTCGGCGGCGAGGCCGAGGGCGAGGGACAGGTCCTTCTCGCCGAGCGCCAGCACGTGCTCCATGATCTCGTACAGCGGGTCACCGGGATCGAGCGGCGCGGTGGCCGGGCGGATCATGATGGAGCCGGGTCCGCCGGTGACGGCGTCGGAGTGCCTGACGATCCGGGCGAGCCGGCGCAGGGAGATCCCGGCCGCCTCGGCGAGCCGCTGCGCCTCGGCCGCCGCGGCGAACGCGGTGAAGTGCAGCAGGTTGCGGGCGAGCTTGGCCCGGGTGCCCGCGCCGACCGGCCCCATGTGCAGGACGAGGCCGGCCCAGGCCCCGAAGGGCTCCTGGCAGCGGGCGAAGGCGCTCTCGGTCCCGCCGACCATCACCGCCAGGGTGCCCGCCTCGGCGCCCATGAAGCCGCCGCTGACCGGCGCGTCGACGACCTCGATGCGGTACGGCAGCGCCCGCTCGGCGAGCGCCTCCGCGGTGCCCGGCCGGATCGTCGAGTGGACCGCGATGATCGTGCCGGGGGCCGCCGCGGGGAGGATCCCGTCCGCGACCTCGTCCACCTGCGCGTCGTCCCGGACCATGATCGAGATCATCCGGCAGGCGGCGGCCACCTCGGCGGGACTCGCCGCGGGCTTGGCGCCCCTGTCCACCAGCGGGGCCACGGCCTCCGGCCGGGTGTCGTGCACGACGAGGCCGCGGCCGGCCAGGTGCCTCGCCATGGGAGCGCCCATCTGGCCCAGCCCGATGAAGCCGTACGGCCCGGACGGTTCGTGGGGGGAGGACGGCTCGCGCGGTGCGGGCACGGCGGTCACGAGCGGAACACCTCGCCGCCGTCGACGTTGAAGATCTGCCCGGTGACCCAGGCGGCCTCGTCCGAGAGCAGGAACAGGCACATGCCGACGAGGTCCTGCGGGGTGCCCATCCGCTTGAGCGCCAGCTTGTCGCGCACGATCTTCCGCACCATGCCCTCGGGCACGACCGCGCGGTTGGCCTCGGTGTCGATCGGGCCGGGTGCGATGGCGTTGACCCGGATGCCCATGCCGCCCAGCTCGTGGGCGAGTTGCTGGGTGATCCCGTTGACCCCGGCCTTGGCCAGGCCGTAGAAACCGGAGTACTGCCAGGCCGCGGTGGACGACTGGTTGACGACCGCCCCGCCGCCGCGCTCCTGCATGTACGGCTGGACGGCGCGGGCGCACAGCAGTGCGCCGTCCATGTTCACCGCCATGAACCGCTTGTAGTAGTCCCAGTCCACGCTGAACAGGAAGTCCAGCCGCATGGTGCCGAAGATCGCCGCGTTGTTGACCAGGTAGTCGATCCCGCCGAAGCGTTCGGCCGCCGCGGCGGCCATGGCCCGGACCGACTCGGGGTCGGAGACGTCGGTGCGGACGTACAGCCCCTTGACCTCCTCCGCGACGGCCGCGCCCCGGTCGCTGACGTCGGCGACCACGACGCTCGCACCCTCCGCCGCCAGCGCCCGCGCGTACGCCTCTCCGATCCCCTGGGCGGCACCGGTCACGATCGCGACCCTGCCCTCGAAACGGCTCATCCGGCTCCCTCCCCGGCCTGGGCGATCTCCGCGATCGCCTTGGTCTCCAGGTACTCCTCGAACCCGGCCACGCCCATCTCCCGGCCGATCCCCGACTGCTTGTAACCGCCGAAGGGCACGTCCGCGCCGTACCAGACCCCGCCGTTGACGCTGACGGTCCCGGTGCGCAGCCGCCGGGCCACCGCCCGCGCCCGCTCCGGATCACCGCCGTGCACCGCGCCCGAGAGCCCGTACGGCGAGTCGTTCGCGATCCGCACGGCATCGTCGTCGCCGTCGTGCGGCAGGATCACCAGCACCGGGCCGAAGATCTCCTCCCGGGCGGTGAGGGAGTCGTTGGTCAGCCCGGTGATCAGGGTCGGCTCGATCCAGAAACCCTTGTCCCGTCCCTCCGGCCGCCCGCCCCCGGTGGCGAACGCGCCGCCCTCGGCGCGCGCGAGATCCAGGTAGCCCTCGATCCGCTCCCGCTGCCGGGCGGAGATGACCGGGCCGCAGACCGTGCGGTCGTCGCGCGGGTCCCCGGCACCGAGCTTCGCCATCGCGGTGGCGGTGATCCTCACGGCCTCGTCGTACCGGGCGCGGGGGACCAGCAGCCGGGTGGTGATCGCGCATCCCTGCCCGGCGTGCGTGATCCCGGCGAACGCGGCGTAGGAGCAGGCGCTCCGCAGGTCGGCGTCGTCGAGCACGATGAACGCCGACTTGCCGCCCAGCTCCAGGAAGACCTTCTTGAGCGTCTCCGCCGCCGCGCGCATGACGGCGCGGCCGGTCGCCGTGGACCCGGTGAAGGAGACCAGGTCCACCCGGGGATCGGCGCAGAGCCTCGCCCCGAGGGCGTGGTCGGCGCCGGTGACGACGTTGACGACGCCGGGCGGGATGTCGGTCTCCTCGGCGACGACCACGCCGAGCGCGGCGGCGCACCAGGGCGTGTCGGGGGCGGGTTTGAGCACGACCGTGTTCCCGGCCGCCAGCGCCGGTCCCAGCTTGGCCAGGTTGATCTGGTGCGGGAAGTTCCACGGGGTGATCGCCCCGACCACGCCCACCGGCTCGCGGACCACGCGGCGGTCGCTGGCCATCCCCATGGGCGCGGCCCGCCCGAGGTCGTGCTCCCACCGGTAGCGCTCGGCGAGGTCGGCGAACCAGGTCAGGTCGGTGACGGGCGCGTCGAGCTGCGCGCCGTACGTCAGGAACCGCGGGGCGCCGGCCTCGGCGATGGTGAGCTCGCGCAGCTCGTCGGAGTGGCGGGCGAGCGCCTCGGAGAGCTGGCGCAGGCAGCGGATGCGCAGGCCGGGGTCGGCGGCCCAGCCGGAGGCGTCGAAGGCGCGGCGGGCGGCGGCGATCGCGTGGTCCATGTCTTCGGGGGTGGCGTCGGCGGCCTCGCCCAGGACCTCCTCGGTCGCCGGGTTGACCGTCTCGAAGCGCCGGGAGCCGGGGACGAGCTCCCCGTCGATCAGGAGGGGTGAAGAACTGCCGAGCAAGCGATCGGTTGTTCTGGACACATGTCCAGACTACAGTTCACCCCATGACGGAACGCAAGGACTATTCCGGAGAATTCGATCCGGGCTTCCGCTTCGAGGACCTGTCGAAGGAGGCTCTGGTCCGGCTCGTCAGGGAGTACGGCCTGATCGTCCACCTGCTCGACCGCTCGGTCTTCACCGCGGTGGGCCTGCGGTACGGCCAGCAGGCGGTCGAGGAGATCGCCATCGAGGAGTGGCGGGGCGCCAGTCCCGTCTACACCGAGCGGATCCGCGAGATCATGAGGATCGAGGGCGACGGGGTCTCGGCGATCTTCAAATGCCTTCAGCTCGATCCCGGCTTCGCCCAGCACTACATGGACGTGGAGTACGAGCTCGTCTCCGAGGCGCACGGCTTCTTCCAGCTCCGCTCGTGCGGTGCGCTGCTGGACGTCGAGCCCTTCGGGGAGCGTGCGATCCGCGGGATGTGCCACCACATCGAGGACGGCACGTTCGACTGGACCGCCCAGGCGGTCAACCCGCGCGCCCGCATCCGCCCGGTCCACCGCCCTCCCCGGCAACCGGCGGGCCGGGTCCCGCACTGCCGCTGGGAGGTCGTCATCGACGACGCGACCGAGCCGGTGGAGGAGGCCGAGATCACCCGGATGACCCGGGGCACCACGGCGGCCCGCTTCCGCTTCCCGCCGATGCGCGACGGCACGCCGCACATCCCCGCCTGACCGCGTCCGCTCGCCGCCGGAGCGGTTCGTCACCGACGGCCGCCTCGGCCGCAGGGCCGGCCGCAGCTTCGGCGGCTGCAGCCGGGCCGCGTCAGTCCAGGCAGAACTCGTTGCCCTCGGGGTCGGTCATCACGATGAAGCCGCCGCTCATCGGGGGAGCGGGCTCGTCGCGACGCACTCGCGTCGCCCCCAGCGCGACGAGCCGGTCGCACTCGGCCTCCAGCGCCGCCATCCGCTCCTCTCCCCGCAGCCCGGGAGCCGCGCGGACGTCGAGGTGGACGCGGTTCTTGGCGACCTTGTCCTCCGGGACCCGCTGGAAGAACAGCCGCGGGCCGTGCCCGTCCGGGTCCTCGATGGCCGATCTCGTGTTGCGCTCCTCGTCCGGTACGCCGGCCCGTGCGAGGAAGTCGTCCCACGCGGCCAGCGGGTCGGCGCCCTCGGGCAGGTCGACTCCAGGCGGGCCGGGGTGGACGTAGCCCAGGACGTCGCGCCAGAAGGATGACAGCGCCCTCGGGTCGTGGGCGTCGAAGGTGACCTGGATGCGGCGGCTCATCGGGTTGCTCCGTTCGTAACGGGTTTCGCGTGCAGGCAGACGTCGGGCGGATGACGGATCAGCTCGCGGAGCGTCCGGTTCCAGTCGAGTCCGTCTGCGTCCATGAGGCCACCCTGACACCTCCAGCGGACAGAATCGGTCCGCTGTTTCGAACGGGGACCGCCCGCGGGGGTCACCAGAGGGGGACCGGGGTCTCGCCGCGCCGGTAGTAGCCGGGGACCGGTCGCCCCGAGGCGGCCCTGTCGAGGCGGCGCTTCATGCCGTCCGAGAGCACACCGGCCTTCATCATCTCCACGAACAGCGAGGTGACGTTCCCCAGGTCGAACCAGTCGCGCTGCCAGGACCACCGGAAGCCTCCGCCGTACCGGAACCAGCTCCCGCCGATGCCCGCCACCTCGTAGGCGCCTCCGCCGGGCCGCTCGGCGTCGGCGACCTGTTTCCAGAAGCCGACCACCTCGCCGTTGCGGTCGTCGACCAGGATGCTCTGGTACGGGTACGACCAGCCGTCCAGGCCGCCCATCTCCGAGCCCAGGGCCAGGTCGCGGATCTCGTCCCGGCCCACCGCCATGAAGTCCTGGCCGGGGCCGACGTTCCAGCCGTAGGTCGCGTCCTCGGTGTAGAGCTCGGCCAGCGGGCGCCAGTCGCCCGCCTCCTCGCAGCGCCGGTTGGCCTCCAGCCACCGGTTCACCATCTCGTTCAGCTCGTCGCGCTCGAAAGCGGGCACGGGGTCTCCTCTCCGCGGGCTCGGGGCCAGGGCAGGGCTCAGGGGGCAGGACTCGGGGATCAAGGGGGTCGGGGCCCGGCGGCCGGGGTTCCGGGAGGCTCGGGGGCCAGCCTGAGGGCCCGGGTCGGGCAGTAGCGGACGGCGGCCTCGACGCCGCGGCGCAGGGACTCGGGCGGCTCGGGATCGATGACCCGGACCTTCCCCTTCCGGGGGACCTCGAAGACCTCCGGCGCCTCCAGCTCGCACATCGCATGCCCCTGGCACAGGTCCGGGTCGGCCTCCACCTTCACGGCCGCCTCCCGCGACGTCTCCCGTGAGACCTCACGGCCGTCCCCCTCGGACGTCCCCCGGACGCCTTCTGCGGTATCGCACCGCGCACGGGCGGGCGAGCTGCACGACCATCTTGGAGTGGTCGTTGCGGTAGGAGCCCGGGTCCTGCGCAAGGGAGAACTCCCAGTCGCGCAGGAGCACCGAGAAGATCGCCTTGAGCTGGATCATCGCGAAGTTCGCGCCCACGCAGCGGTGCCGCCCGGCGCCGAACGGCACCCAGGTCCACCGGTTGAGCACGTCCTCCTCGCGGGGCACGGCGTAGCGCGCCGGGTCGAAGGCGTCGGGCGCGGGGAAGTCCGAGGCGATCCGGTTGGAGACCGCCAGGCTGCAGCCGACCATCGTCCCGGCCGGGATCCGGTAGCCCAGCACCTCCTGGTCGGACTTGGCCACGCGGAGCAGGAGGATGAGCGGCGGGTGCAGACGCAGCGCCTCCTTGACCGCCGCTTCGAGCCGGGGGATCTCCCGGAGCGCCTGGAAGCTGACCTCCGCGCCGCCCGCGTAGAGCTCGTCGAGCTCCCCGACGACCTCGCGCAGCACGTCCGGGTGGCGCAGCAGCTCGATCAGGGTCCAGGCCGCGGTGCCGGAGCTGGTGTGGTGGCCTGCGAACATCATCGAGATGAACATGCCGGTGATCTGGTCCGCCGAGAACCGCTCCGAGCCGTCCTCCTCGCGGATCGACATCAGGACGTCGAGGAGGTCCCGCTCCTCCCGCGGCGGGCGGGGACCGGCGGCCCGCCCGTCCATGATCTCCTGCACGAGCGCGACCAGCCGGACGCGGGCCGCGTCGCGGCGGCGGAAGCTCTCGATGTCGGCGTACGGGTCGACGTAGGCGAGGGCGTCGGTGCCCCGCTCCAGGTCGTGGTACAGCTCGGCGAAGCGGCGGTCGAGCTGCTCGCGGAAGCGCTTGCCGATCAGGCACGCCGAGGAGGTGTAGATGGTCAGCTCGGCGAACCAGTCGAGCAGGTCGATCTCGCCCTCGTCCCCCCACGCGGCGACCATCCGGTCCACCTCGGCGGCGATCGTGGCGGCGTGGCCCTTCAGGAAGGAGCCCTTGAGCGCCTGGTTGTGCAGGGCCTCGCGGCGCTGCTCGGGGGTGGCGTCGAAGACGACGCCCTCGCCGAAGATCGGCGTCATGAAGGGGTAGGCCTCGGCCTGGTCGAGCTCCTCGTCGGGGGCGCGGAAGAAGAACTCGTTCGCCTCGGCACCGGAGAGCAGGACCACGGGACGGCCGCCCAGCCGGAACTCGCCGACGTCGCCGCACTCCTCGCGCACCCGTCGCATCAGGGCGATGGGATCGGCGCGGAGCTCCTGGAGGTGGTCGGGGCCTCCCGAGACGACGGCGGGCTGTTTCACCGTCCCTCCTCCCTTCCGGAGACGGCCGGGGAGTCCGGACCGGTCGCCGCGGCTCCGGCGGCCTCGGATGCGGAGGCGGGGCCCGAACGGGCCGCGGCGGGCTTCGCGACGGCCGCCTCCGGCTGGACCTCGACGAGCGTCAGGTGGGTGCCGCGCGGCGCCGCGACGACGGCGGCGATCACGGCGGCGACGTCCTCGGCCCGCAGGAAGTACGGATGGCGGGCGAGCCCCCACCGCACCCACTCCTCGAGGACCTCCCCGGTCGTCTCGGCGTCCCAGCCCATGCCCATGCCGGTCATGGTCGGGCCGGGCCGTACGACCGAGATCCGGACACCGGTGCCCTCCAGTTCCATCTGCAGGGCCCTGGCCATGCCCTCCACGCCGTTCTTGGCCGCGACGTACGCCCCCATGCGGGTGCGCGGGGCCCGTACGACGTCGGAGGAGACGAGGACGACGTCGCCCCGGCCGCGCGCGACCATGCCGGGCACGACACGGGAGACGAGGCGGTGCGCGCCCACGAGGTGGACCTGGAGCTGGGCGGCGAAGTCCTCGGAGGCCAGTTCGTGGACGCGTTCGGCGCCCAGGTCCCCGGCTCCCGACACGACGATCTCAGGCTCGCCGAGGGCGCCGGCGGCCGCCGAGACGAAGCGCTCGACCGAGCCGGAGTCGGAGACGTCCAGGGGGTGGGTGAAGACCTCGCCGCCGTCCTTGCGGATGGTTTCGGCGAGATCCTCGCACCGGTCCGTCCGGCGCGCGCCGAGGGCGACCGGATGGCCCGCGGCGGCCAGCAGGACGGCGGTCGCGGCGCCGATCCCGGAGGACGCCCCGGTGACCAGCGCGGGGCGGCGTTGCGGGTGGGGTTCGAATCGTGGCATATACGCGCTCTCCAGACACTTGCTGCGATTCATGGCGCGGTTCGGGACGGGGCGGGTGCTCACCGCCCGCTTAGCGGACAGCGGACGGGGGCGGTCATGACGGCGTGCGGAGGGTGACGGAGACCGGCAGGGAGGCGAAGCCGCGGACGTTGACCGAGTGCACGCGGACGGCGCCCGCCTCGTCGACCTCGTAGGAGCGGACCCGCCGTACGAACTCGGTCAGCGCGACGCGCGCCTCCAGCCGCGCCAGGCCGGCGCCCAGGCAGAAGTGCCGCCCGCCGCCGAAGCTGACCATCGGGGAGGTGTCGCGGTCGAGGTCGTAGGCGTCCGGGTCGGGGAAGACCCGCGGATCGCGGTTGGCCGCGCCGATGAGCAGCAGCACCCGGTCTCCGGCGGGGACCGTACGGCCGTGCAGCTCGGTGTCCCGGGTGACCGTGCGGGCCAGCAGCTGGCTGGAGCCGTCGTAGCGGAGCGTCTCCTCCACCCAGTCGGCGACCCGCTCCGGGTCCTCCATGGGCTTGGCCAGCTCGGCGGGGTTGCGCCGGCCCCAGTGGAGCGCGTTGGCCAGCAGCTTGGTGGTGGTCTCGTTGCCCGCCACCACCATGAGGAACAGGAAGGCGATGACCTCCTCCTCCGCCAGCCGGTCGCCGCTTTCCTCGGCGGTCAGCAGCGCGGAGGTGAGGTCGCGGCCGGGCCTGCGGCGGCGCTCGGCGACCAGGTCCTGGTAGTAGCCGACGAGGGTGAGCGCGGCCTCCATCCCGGCGGGCGGGACGTCGTTGAGGCCCTCCTCGCGGTGGACGACCAGGTCGGCCAGCCGGCGCAGCTCGTCCCGGTCGGCCTCGGGCACGCCCATCAGCTCGGAGACGACGTCCATCGGCAGCTTGCCCGCGACGTCGGCGACGAAGTCGAACCCGCCCTTCTCCAGGGCGGGATCGAGGTGGCGGCGGGTCAGGCGCAGGACGTCGCCCTCCAGCTCGCGGACCCGGCGGGGGGTGAAGCCCTTGGAGACCAGGGACCGCATCCGGGTGTGCGTCGGCGGGTCCATGGCCAGGAAGGACATCGTCCGGTGCGCGGCCGGTCCCCAGGCGCTGGGGTCGAGGGAGACGCCGTTGCCGTTGGAGAACCGCTCGTGGTCCCGGAACGCGCCCGCCACGTCGGCGTGGCGCGACAGGGCCCAGAAGCCGAGGGCGTCGTCGCGGTAGAGCGGGGCCTCCTCCCGCAGGCGCGCGTACGTCGGGTAGGGGTCCTCGTGGACCGCGTAGTCGTAGGGGTTGTACGTGACCTGGGGGGAGGGGTCCACGGCGGTTACCTCACGATCAGCTCGGCGACGTCGGCGAGGCGGTCGGCCATCTCCCCGTAGGAGGTGTAGCCCATCCCGGCCTGGACGAGCGCGCCCGCGTAGGCCAGCTCCAGCGCGTCCAGCGTCCGGGGACCGGCGTGCGCGCCGAGCGCGGCCCGCAGGCGGCGCCGGATGGCCAGCCCGATGCGGGCGCGCAGCTCCTGGACGTCGGGGTCGTTGCCGAGCATCGCGGCCGTGCAGGCGGCGGCGAGCCGGGGCTCGTCCGAGACCAGCAGGGTGATCTCGCGGAGCACGGCGACCACGCGCTCACGTGCCCCGGCCGTCCCCTGCGGGGCGTCCGGCGGGGGTTCCACGGGGGCGGTCACCGGGGGCAGCGCGCTCAGCCGGCGCCAGAACACCTCGGTGACGAGGTGGTTCTTGGAGGCGAAGTAGGTGTAGGCCGTGGCGGGAGCGACCCCGGCCCGGCGGGCGACGTTGCGGACGGTCAACCCGTCGAAGCCGGTCTCCCTGACCTCCTCCACGGCCGCCTCGGTCAGGCGCCGCACGGTATCCGCCTGGCGCTCGGTCAGCCGCCGGCGGGTGGGCTCTGCAACCAACTTTCCGGACACATGTCCAGACAATAGTTCAGCATCTCTCCTCGCACAAGCGATTGTTCAAGTGAGAGGCGCCCGCCCGAGTCCGGATCATCGCGGCAGGCCGTCAGGGAGACGTCATGGCGGCACGCATGTCAGCGGAGGGGCCGCCGGCGCCCGCATCCGGCGGACTGCGCGGCTCCCCGGATACTGGGAGCGGATCTTCACCCCGGGAGGTGACGCGTTGACCGCTCTGCCGATCATGTCCGCGTGGCGGCGGGTCGCCGGGTTCCGCGGCGCTCCGTCCGTCATCGACGCCGTGACAGCCGGTGCGGTGGCCGTCGCCACCCTCTGGTCCGGGCTGAGATGGGCCGGCGGGGGACCGGGGGTCGCCGCGCTGGCGCTCGGCGCGTCGGCGCCGCTGCTGTGGCGGCGCAAGGCGCCCGTTCTCACCGCCTCCGCGGTGTGCGCCGCGACGACCGGGCTGGCGCTGCTCCAGGCGCTGCCGCCGCTGCCGTACGGCGCGCTGGTGGCGGTGTACACGGTGGCGGCGCTCAGTGCGCGGCGGGTACGCCTGCTGAGCGCGGTCGCCGGCGCGGGTCTGCTGGTCGTCTCCCTCACCGTGCCGGGCGAGTCACCGGACTCCTTCGGCTACGTCGGCATGGCGTTCGCGGCCGCCTGCGCGCTGGGGACCGGCGCGCGGGCGCGCCGGGCGGAGATCGCCGCGCTGGGGGAACGCGCCCGCAGGCTGGAGGAGGAGCGGGCGGCGGCCGCGGCGCAGGAGCGCACCCGCATCGCGCGCGACATGCACGACGTGCTGACGCACTCGGTCGGCATCATGGTCGTCCAGGCCGACGCGGGCTCCCTGGTGGTGCGCGCCGACCCGGACCGGGCCGAGGCCGCGTTCGAGGCGATCGCGCGGACCGGGCGGGAGGCGGTCGGCCAGCTCCGCCGCGTCCTGGGCGCGCTGCGGTCGGGGGACGGCGGCGGTGGCGAGGGTGGCGGTGGCGAGGGTGGCGGTGGCGAGGGTGGCGGTGGTGAGGGTGGTGGCGCCGGTCCCGCGGGGCTCGCGCCGCCGCCGGGGCTCGGTGCGGTGGGACGCCTGGCCGCCCAGTTCCGGGAGGCCGGGCTGGAGGTGATCGTCGAGTCCGGCGGCGAGGCGGGCCCGGTGCCCGCCGACGTCGACATGGCGGCCTACCGGCTCGTCCAGGAGTCGCTGACGAACACCCTCCGGCACGCGGGGGCGACCACCGCGTGGGTACGGCTGCGCTGGTCGCCGCAGGCCCTGCGGATCGAGGTGACCGACGACGGCCGGGGCCCGGCCCCGGACGGGAACACGGCGGGCCACGGCCTGATCGGCATGAGGGAACGGGTCGCGGCGTGCGGCGGTACGCTGCAGGCGGGTCCCGGCCGGGACGGGGCGGCGGGCGGCGGGTTCACCGTCATCGCGACGCTGCCGATCGGGCAGGAGCGGCCCGCGGTCGTCACGATGCCGCCGATCGAACAGGAGCGGTCCGCCGATGGTGCGCGTACTCGTCGTCGATGACCAGGACCTGTTCCGCGGCGGCTTCTCCCTGATCCTGAACTCCCAGCCCGGCATCTCCGTCGTCGGTGAGGCCGCCGACGGAGCCGAGGCCGTCCGCAGGGCGGTGGACCTGCGTCCCGACGTGGTGCTGATGGACATCCGGATGCCGAACGTCGACGGGGTCGAGGCGACGGCCCGGATCTGCGAGCGCACCGAAGCCAGGGTCCTGGCGCTGACCATGTTCGACCTCGACGAGTACGTCTACGCCATGCTCCGCGCCGGGGCCAGCGGCTTCCTGCTGAAGGACGCCCACAGGGACGAGCTGGTCGCCGCCGTCCGCGTGGTCGCCGCGGGGGAGGCCCTCCTGGCCCCGGCGGTGACGCGGCGGCTGATCGCCGACCTGGTCGGGCGGGGCGGCGCCGTACCCCGCCTGAAGGCCCGGCTCGGAGAGCTGACCGTCCGGGAGCGGGAGACGCTGGAACGGGTGGCGCGGGGGATGTCCAACGCCGAGATCGCCGCCGCGCTGTACGTGAGTGAGCACACCGTCAAGACCCACGTCAGCAACCTGCTGTCCAAGCTCGGGCTGCGCGACCGGGCGCAGGCGGTGGTCTTCGCCTACGAGTCGGGTCTCGTCGTCGCGGGGACTCACTCCCCGGGATGAGGGCGGGTTCACTCTCCGCGGCGATCTCCGCGGGCACCGCAGGCGGGCAGCATCGAAGCCTGTCCCCCTGAGGAGATCATCCCGATGCGATTGCTGTCCGTCCTCACCGCCGGCGCCCTCTCCGCCGTCCTGCTGTTCTTCGGTACCGGGCTCACCCCGCTGCCCTGGCTCACCTGGCTGGCGCCCCTGCCCGTCCTGCTCCTCGCACCCCGGGTGTCCGCGTCCGCCGCCTCCGCCGCGGCGTTCGCGGCCTGGGGCGCCGGCGGGCTGAACCTGTGGGCTCTGCAGCGGGACCGGCTGGAGACGCCGCTCCCCGTCGCGCTGCTCAGCGTGGTGCTCCCGGCCCTGCTGGCGGTCTCGGCCGTGCTGCTCTTCCGTGGCCTGCTGCGGCGGGGCCGGGTCGTGGCGGCCGTCCTGTCCGTGCCCGCGGTGTGGGTGAGCGGCGAGTACCTGATCTCGGTCCTCGGGTCGGACGGGGTGGTGTGGAGCCTGGCCTACACCCAGGCCGGTGTGCTGCCGGTGCTCCAGCTCGCCTCGCTCACCGGCGTGTGGGGCATCACGTTCGCGCTGGCCGGAGTCCCGGCGGCCGCCGCCGCGGTCCTCACGCCGGGGACGCCCGGGCGCGCCCGCCTGGTCGTGGGGCTCACGGTGCCGGCCCTGCTCGCCGCGACGGTGGCGTACGGGACCGTACGGCTCGCCGCGCCCGGCGGGCCGCACCGGAACATGGCGCTGCTGGCCGCCGGCCTGAAGGGGGACTGGGCGCCGGTGGGCACGCCCCGGGGCGCACAGAAGCTCCGGGACATGCTGGCGCACCTGCGCGCCCTGCCCCGGGGCACGGAGGTGGCCGTGCTGGCGGAGGGCGCTTTCATCGCAGCCGAGGCCGACCTCCCGCTGGTCACCGGTCCGCTGGCCGCGCTGGCCGGGGAGCGGCGGATGGACATCGTCGCCGGGGTGATCGTCACCGACGCCCGCCGCAACACGGCCATGGTCTTCCCCTCCTCCGGAGGCCCGCCGCAGGTCTACCGCAAGCGGCACATGGTGCCCGGCGTCGAGCCGTACGAGCCGGGCGAGAAGGCCCTCGTCCTCGGAGACGCGGGCGTGGCGATCTGCAAGGACCTGGACTTCCCCGGCCTGGCCCGGGAGAACCGCCGGAGCGGCGCCACGACCATGCTGGTGCCCGCCCTGGACTTCGAGCTCGACGCCTGGCAGCACTCCCGGGTCGCGGTGACGCGGGGTGTGGAGAACGGCTTCGCGGTGGTGCGCAGCGGGGCCGACGGCGCCCTGACGGTCAGCGATCCGTACGGGCGGGTGCTCGCGGAGGGAGAGACCCGGGGCCGCTCCGTCGTGACCGTCGCCGCCGCCGTCCCGGTGGGCGGGACCAGTGCCCTCTACACGAGCTGGGGCGACTGGTTCGCCTGGGTCTGCCTGCTCCTGGCCGCGGTCCTCGCCGGGCGGGCGGCCATCGGTGAGCGCGACCGGCACGCGGGAGGCCCGGCGCCCGCCCCGCGGGCCCCTTCCCCCACGACCTCCTCCCACGGCCCGTGACCGCATGACGGCCGCATGACAGGGGCGGGCCCGGGTACCACGTGACCGTCGGGGGCGAGACGGGCATCGGGGCGGAGCGGGGTGTCCGCTCACCTCCGGGAGACCCGGGAGCCGGACGTGCGGCTGGAGGCGGAGATGGATGCAGGGACGGGGCCGGGCGTGCCGCAGGAGGTCCTGATGAGAGCGGGGGAGGTGGAGCTCGCGGGCACACTCACCGTCCCCGACGGCGCCACCGGGATCGTCGTGTTCGTGCACGGCAGCGGCAGCAGCCGGCACAGCCCCCGCAACCGCTACGTGGCCGGGGTCCTGAACGACGCCGGGCTGGGCACGCTCCTGTTCGATCTGCTCACCCCCGCCGAGGAGGGCGACAGGGCCAACGTCTTCGACATCTCCCTGCTCGCCGAGCGGCTCAGGCGGGTCACCGGCCGGTTGCGCGAGCAGGTGCCCGGACTCCGCGTCGGCTACTTCGGGGCCAGCACCGGGGCCGCGGCGGCGCTGTGGGCCGCCGCGGGCGAAGCGGGCGGCGGCGGGATCACCGCCGTGGTGTCCCGGGGCGGGCGGCCCGACCTGGCGGGCCCGCGGCTGGCCGAGGTCTCCGCTCCCACGCTGCTCATCGTGGGCGGCCGCGACGAGCAGGTGCTCGCGATGAACGAGGAGGCCCGGGCCCGGCTCCGCTGCGAGAACCGCCTGGAGGTCGTCCCCGGCGCCACCCACCTGTTCGAGGAGCCGGGCACCCTGGAGAAGGCGGCGGCGCTGGCACGCGACTGGTTCCTCCGGCATCTGACCGGGGACGCCTGACCGGGCTCTTCCTTCTCAAGGGCGATTTTCAGGAAAGGACGACCATGAGCGACGCACCGATCTCCCGCGCCGGATACGACCGGATCGCGATCGTCACCGGGGCGGACTCCGGCATCGGCAAGGCGACCGCCGTGACCCTGGCCGGGCAGGGCTTCGACGTGGGCATCACCTACCACAGCGACAGGGAGGGCGCGGAGGAGACGGCGCGGCTGGTGCGCGGGAAGGGCCGGACGGCGGCGGTCCGCCGGCACGACCTCACCGACCCGGAGAAGGCCGCGGCGGCGGTGGACGAGCTGGCCGAGGAACTGGGCGGCGTCGGCGTCCTGGTCAACAACGCCGGGACCGGCAGCGGCACGCCGCTGCTGGAGATGGACTTCGGGCAGTGGCGGTCGGTGCTCGCGGTGGACCTGGACGGCGCGTTCACGTGCGCCCAGCGGGCGGTCCGGCGCATGATCGCCGCCGGCCGCGGCGGGCGCGTGGTCAACGTGACCAGCGTCCACGAGGAGCATCCCCGGGTCGGGGCGGGGCCGTACTGCGCGGCCAAGGGCGGGCTGCGCATGCTGAGCCGGGTGCTGGCGCTGGAGCTGGCGCCGTACGGGATCACGGTGAACACCGTCGCGCCTGGTGAGATCGCCACGCCGATGACCGGTCAGGAGGACCAGCCGCCGGAGCCCGGAAGCCGGCCCGGTTACCCGATCGACCGGCCGGGGGACGCCCGGGAGGTGGCCGCCGTCGTCGCCTTCCTCGCGAGTCCCGACTCGTCGTACGTCACGGGGGCGAGCCTGTTCGTGGACGGAGGGCTGGGGCTCATGGGCCCCCAGGCGGCGGGCGTCCTCACCTCGGGGGAGTGGCGCCGCGGATGAGGCCGCGAACCGGTCGCGGGCCGGAGGTCAGTGTGATGCGCGGTCGTCGTCGGAGCTGCCGGTGAGGGAATTGGAGCGGTCCTTCCGCACGGCGTCGAGCAGGCCGGGAACCTCGCTCAGTTCCCGGAGCTCGGCCTGGCACTCCTCGCACGACATGAGGTGGCGTTCGAACGCCTGATGATCCTCTTCGTCGAGCACGCCGAGGGCGTATGCCGCCACGTCTTCGTGCGCACCGCGCGAGGAGGGGGACATCAGCTCGCGACACCTCTCTCCTTCAGGATCCCGCGCAGCGCGCGGATCCCGTAGTAGAGCCGGGACTTGACCGTGCCCGGCGGGATTCCGAGAATCTCCGCCGCCTCACCAATCGTACGGTCCCGTAGGTAAGTGTGCTCGATGACTTCACGGTGTTCTTCGGACAGATCGCGGAGAGCCTCGGCGACGATCATCGCCTCCAGCGCCCGCTCCGATCCGTCGGGAACGGAGACGGCGTCGGCGTCGGCGGGTTCGACCTCCTGCGGCCGAGCCCCCCGCCTGCGACGGCCGTCGATGACGATACGGCGGGCGACGGTGAGAAGCCAGGCCCACAGCAGGCCCGGCTCCCGGTGCAACCTCCCCGCGTTTCGCCAGGCCCGGACGATCGTCTCCTGGACGACGTCCTCGGCCCACTGCAGATCGTTGCCGGTGGCCTTACGCACATGCCGGAGCAGAGGAGCACCGAACTCCTGGTAGAGCACCTCGACCAGGACATCATCGTCGGTTTCCGCGCTCTCGAGTCGGCTGTCGAGATGACGAGGCACGGGCACATCTTTACACCATCGTTATGGCTCCGTGTGCAACTTGCGCAACTCCAGTCATTTCTAGCTATCTCCTCACTTTGGTGAACCGTCCCTGTAATGGTCGCGTACCTCCCACCAAGTGCGCCCGCACCGGCGGGCCTCTGGGGAAAGGAACGACCATGACAACACGGCACGTCCCATGGTCGGCCGGGGCTGTTGTCACCCTTGTCTTCCTCACCGGATGCGCCGGAGCCGCAGCCTCCGGCCAGGGTTCCTCCGGCCAGGCCTACGCGACCTCGGAGGCGGTGAGCGAGCACGCGGGTCACGCCTTCCTGAAGGTCTCGGACACCGGTCTCGTCGTCGACTCCCAGGGCCGCACCCTCTACCGCTTCGACGAGGACAAGCCCTCGTCGCCGAGTTGCGCGGGGAAGTGCGCGGCCACGTGGCCGCCCGTCACCACCGCCGACGAGGTCATGGTCGAGGGCATCGACCAGGCGCTGGTCGGTACGGCCAAGCGAGCCGACGGCACCGTGCAGGTCACCCTCGGTGGCTGGCCCCTCTACCGGTTCTCCGGCGACGAGATCCCCGGGGATCTCAAAGGGCACGGCGCGGGGGGCGCGTGGTTCGCGAGCGCCCCGGACGGAAAGAAGGCGCAGGCCCCGGACGGTGCGCCGACGCAGGCTCCGGACGGCTACTGAACCGGGCCGCGCCATGCTCGGATCGCTGTTCGGCCGCTCCCGCCGCTCCGCCCGGTCTGTCCGGTTCGGAGGTCTCGGCCGGTTCGGCAACGGAGAACTGCTGCTGTTCGGAACCTTTCTCGCGGTCGCCGCGGTGGCGGTCATGCTGGTCACGCCGTCCGGTGGTCTGCCCGCCGCCTCCGGAGAGACCCCCCAGGGCTGGATGCAGACCCAGTACGGCCCGCTCAGCCCGGCCGACCGCGACTTCCTGGTCAAGGTCCGCCAGGCCGGCCTCTGGGAGATCCCCACGGGGCAGCAGGCCCAGCAGCGGGCCGACAGCAAGCGGGTCAAGGAGGTCGGCATGCATCTGGTGACCGACCATCTCAAGCTCGACGTCCAGGTCCGCTCGGTCGCCGGACAGCTCGGCGTGGTGCTGCCCAGCCAGGCGAGCGCGGACCAGCAGCGCTGGATGGCGGAGCTGTCGGCCTCGTTCGGCGCCGACTACGACCGGACCTTCGCCAACCGGCTCCGCCAGGCTCACGGGAAGGTCTTCACGACGGTCGCCGCCGTACGGTCCGGCACCCGGAACGATCTCATTCGATCCTTCGCCCAGCGGGCGGTGGAGGTGGTCATGAAGCACATGACCCTGCTGGAGAGCACAGGTCTCGTCGACTACACCGCTCTTCCGGAGCCTCCCGCACCACAGTGAGGAAAGAGACCCATGAAACGCGTGAAACGTCTGTACGCGCCCCTGTCCGCGCTCGTCCTGGCTGCAGGGGTCCTGACCGCCGTGGCCGGCCCGGCCGAGGCCGACCATTGCGATCCGGCCGAGCAGGGCCAGAACCAGCAGGGTCAGGACCAGCAGGGCCAGGACCAGCAGGGTCAGGACCAGCAGGGCCAGGACCAGCAGGGCCAGAACCAGGGGAACCCGCAGGGACCGGACCAGCAGGACCAGCAGGGCCAGGACCAGCAGGGTCAGGACCAGCAGGGCCAGGACCAGCAGGACCAGGACCAGCAGGACCAGAACCAGCAGGACCAGAACCAGAACCAGGGGAACCCGCAGGGACCGGACCAGCAGGACCAGCGGAGCCAGGGGAACCCGCAGGGACCGGACCAGCAGGACCAGCGGAGCCAGAACCCGCAGGAACCGGACCAGCAGGGCGAGCAGGCTGAGGAGGAGTGCGCGGATCTCGGTCCGTTCCCGCAGGACTTCACCGACATCCGTCAGGTGCAGCCGAACGTCCGGGTTCCCCGGCCCCAGCGCGGAGGCTCGACCGGCAGCTTCGTCTCCCGGTGCGGCAGGAACCAGAACGGCCACCGCAACCCCGACAACTTCATCGTCGCCCCGGGCGTGCGCAACGGCGCCCACCACGTGCACGACTACGTCGGCAACCTGTCGACCGACGCCTTCTCCACCGACCAGAGCCTGGCCGCGTCGGGGACCACGTGCGCGTTCGGTGACCGCTCGACCTACTTCTGGCCCGTCCTGCGGGACCGTACGGTCGACGCCAACAACCAGGATCCGGACGGCAACGTGGGTCAGATCCTGACCCCTCGCGTGGCGAGCATGCAGTTCAGGGGAAACCCGGTCGCCAAGGTCACCGCGATGCCGCGGTTCCTCCGGATGATCACCGGTGACGCCAAGGCCGCGACCAACGGCGGAGGGAACGCCCGCGCCCAGTGGACCTGCAGCGGGTTCACCAACCGGGTGCTGACCGACAAGTACCCGATCTGCCCCCGGGGCAGCCTGGTCGTGCGAATTCTGGATTTCCCCAGCTGCTGGGACGGGCAGAACACCGACAGCGCCAACCACCGCACCCACGTCCTGTTCCCCGACGAGAACGGCGCCTGCCCCGCCGGTACGCGGCCCGTCCCGCAACTCCGGATGACCCTCGCCTACGCCACGCCGCGCACCCCGTCCTTCGCCCTGGACGCCTTCCCCGAGCAGCTCCACAACCCGGTCACCGATCACGCCGACTTCGCGAACGTGATGCCGGACAGGCTCATGCGGTTCGCGGTGAACTGCATCAACCAGGGACGCCGCTGCTGACCGGGCGGCCAGGCCACCGGCCTCACGCCCGCCCCGGGCGGCACCCTCTCCGCTGGGACGATCAGGAGGCACAGTGCGCAACATCGAGTGGGACGCCGCGGGTGACACGAACGGAGCGGTGTACTACCTGAACAGGCCGGTCGCCGTCCCGGACGCTCCGGCGCACGATCACGAGGATCCGGTACGCCGTGCGGACGTGCCGATGCACCTCGTGGCCGGATCGCCGACGGCGCTGGCCGGACCGGAACGCGGCCTGCCCGGTCCGGGACACGATCTGCTCGATCCGGGATACGACCTGCCCGGCGTGGGCCACGGCCCGGGGCCCGGCTCGGGAGGTGCCCTGGGAATCGACACGGAACCTGGCGCGGGATACGGCCGGAGGCCCGGCTCGGGGTCCGGCCCGGCCGATCCGGGAAGGACCGGGCAGGCCGCGTCCTGGCCCCGCCTGCCCGAATCCGATCCGGACAGGCCGAGGCGCGGCCAGGCACGGCACTCCCGGCACGAGGCCGCCTCCGGCCTCGACCGCCGGGGCAACCGCATCATGCTCGGGGCCGGGATCACCGCAGTCACGGTCGGTGCGCTGATGATGGGCAGAACCGAGGCGGGCCTCCGGGCCTCCGCCGCGGCATGGGAACTGCTCTCCTTCTTCTCGGGAGTGCTGACGCTGGTCGCGCTCACCTGCACCGTCGCGCTCGGACTGCTCTCCGCCGACCGCGTGGTCCTTCCCGCCCAGGGCAGGATCCGGACCCAGCTCCTCCACCGGGCTGCGGCGCTGCTCGGCATGACGTTCCTGGCCACGCACATCCTGATGAAGATCGCTGAAGGCCGGGCGCCGGCCGCCGCCGCCGCGGTCCCGACGTCCGCGCCCACCGTGGCGATCGGCCTCGGCGTGATCGCCTCCGACGTCATGGTGCTGATCTTCGCGACCGGGATCGCCCGTGCCGGTTTCGCCGACACCCGCAGGCCATGGGTGTGGCGGCTGCTGCACGGTTCGGCCTACCTCGCCTGGCCCGCCGCGATCATGCACGGGCTGAGCGCGGGCCGCCAGCCCGCCGCCTGGGTGAGCTGGAGCTACGTGGTCTGCCTGGTCGCGGTGGGAACCGCCCTGCTGATCAGGGTGATCTCCGCCCTGAAGTCCAGGCGCACCCCCGCCCACATCGAAGAAGCCCTTGCCGAACGACCCGGTACGGCCGAGCGGTCCGGCGCGGACGCGTGGTCCGGTACGGCGGAGCGGCCCGCAGAGGCGGAGCCGACATCGCTCACGAGCATCGTCGGCCGCGTCCCGCGCCGGGCACGTGAGGGCAGGACCGGGACGGACACCAGGACCGCGACGGGCACCAGGACCGGGACAGGCACGGACGGCCGGGCGACCGTCCGGCGGATCGGAGGCGGTCGATGATCCCCTACAGGGTTCCCCAGGTCAGGAGGCTGGGGCCGGCCAGGCTCACCGCCGGGTTGGACACCTCCCGGAGGATGGACCTGCCGGCCCACCGCGCCATGCACGGCACGGCGCCGAAGCTGGACGCGCGGGAGCTGGCCGAGCTGGCCGACGCGGTGGACCTCCGGGGCCGGGGCGGCGCGGCCTTCCCCTTCGCCCGCAAGCTCCGGGCGGTGGCCGCCCACCGCTCGGAGAGCGCCGTCCTGGTCAACGCCGCCGAGGGCGAGCCGGCCAGCGGCAAGGACACGATGCTGCTCACCAGGACCCCGCACCTGGTCATCGAGGGCGCCCTGCTCGCCGCGGACGCACTCGGCGCCCGGCGGGTGGTGGTGGCCGTCGCCGAGGGCGGGATGGGCCAGGCATCGGTCGCCGCCGCGGTCGAGGAGCGGGGCGCGGCGGATCGGATCCGGGTCGCGGGCATCCCCGAACGGTTCATCTCCGGGGAGGGCGGCGCACTGGTCAGGACGGTGAACGGGCAGGGCGGCGGGCCGCCGGGCCGCAAGGTCCGGACGAGCGACAGCGGCGTGGACGGGCTGCCCACGCTGCTGTCGAACGCCGAGACCTTCGCGCAGCTCGCGGTCCTCGCCACGCTGGGCCCCGAGCAGTACGCCGACGTCGGGACCCCGCGGGAACCCGGCACGGTCCTGCTCACGGTGGGCGGGTCGGCGGCCGCCCCGGCGGTGGTGGAGGTGGCGACCGGCACACCGCTGACCGCCGTCCTGGAGGCGTGCCGCGCCTCACCCGGCGAGGGCGTGCTCGTCGGCGGGTACCACGGTGCGTGGATCCACCCCGACGCGGCCGCCGCCACACCGGTCTCCCGGCAGGGCGTCGCCGATGCGGGCGGGCGGCTCGGCGCCGGGATCGTGCTGCCCCTGGGCGGCGAGACCTGCCCGCTGGGCGAGACGCTGAGGGTGGCGCGCTATCTCGCCGCGCAGTCGTCCGGACAGTGCGGGCCCTGCCGGCTCGGCCTGCCGGACGTCGCCCGATCCCTGGCCGATCTCGTGGCCGGCTCGGCGACGGCCCTGGACGGGTTGCGCCGCCGGGCGGCCGGCGTGCGGGGCAGGGGCGCGTGCTCCCACCCCGACGGGACGTCGGGGTTCGTGCTGTCGGCCCTGTCGGCGTTCCCCGACGACATCCAGGAGCACCTGCTCCGCGGGACCTGCGGACGCCCGGTCCTGGGCGTCCTCCCCGTTCCCGAGCGGGAACCGGAGCCCGAAGTCCACCTGGCCGTCGACTGGACCCGCTGCCAGGGCCACGGCCTGTGCGCCAAGCTCGCCCCCGAGCTCGTCCACCTCGACGAGAACGGCTATCCGGTCTTCGGCAGCGAGGCCGTACCCTCGCCGCTCCTGCGGCTGGCCCGCAGGGCGGTGGAGATGTGCCCGGCCCTCGCCCTGCGGATGGCCTGACGTCCTCCACCAGGCGGCGGGGAGAGGACCCGGGGCTCCGGGCGCGGCGTCACGCCGCGGGTACTGCGGCGACCGCCTCGACCTCGATCAGTATGTCCGGCCGGAACAGGCCCGCCACCTGCACGAGCGAGCTGGTGGGCGGGCGGTCCAGATTGACGAACTCGTCCCGTACGGCCCGGACGACGGGCAGCGCCGAGGTGTCGACGACGAAGAACGTGAGCTTGAACACGTCGTCCCAGGTCGCGCCGGCCGCCTCCAGCGCCGCTCCGACGTTCCGCATGACCAGGCGCGTCTGGGCCTCCCAGTCACCTGTCGGGGCCGGGGTGCCGTCGGCGGCGATCGGGACCTGGCCCGAGGTCCAGACGAGCCTGCTGCCCGGCGGGACGCTGGCGACGTGGCTGTAGCCGTTGGCCGTCGGCAACGTCGGGGGAGTGCTGAAATCGATGGAGCCCATGAACCTTCCTTCCGGATGTCCCCGGGACAGGGACCGCCGGCCGGCCGTGTTCCGGGGGACAGGGCGATGCTACTCGGGCATGGGCCATGATGATGATCGGCGGTCATACGGGACTGAGGAGGCGGACTGTGCCGACGCTCACCTGGGAGCGGCTCCCCGAGGCCCGCCGCGCGGCGGTGCTGCGGGCGGCGGAGGCCGAGTTCGCGGCGCACGGCTTCTCCGGAGGGAGCCTCAACGTCATCGCCCGCAACGCGGGAGTGGCCAAGGGCAGCCTGTTCCAGTACTTCACCGACAAGATCGATCTTTACACCCACCTGTCGGAGCTGGCGTGCGCACGCATTTCGGCGTACATGAACCGGCACATCGCCCGGATGCCGTGGGAGCAGGGGTTCTTCCCCGCCTACCGGCAACTGGTGCTGGTGTGGATGGAGTACTTCCGGGAGCATCCGGTGGAGCTGGCGCTGACCGCGGCGGTGAACCTCGAACCGGAGCCGTCGGCGCGGCTGGCCGTGCGAGAGGTCGTCAACCGTTTCTACATCCGGGACGTGCGTCCCCTGCTCGAAAGGGCGCGCGACGCCGGAGAGCTGCGTGCGGACGCGGATCTGGACGCCTGGCTCGCGCTGCTGCTGATGGTCCTGCCGCATCTGGCGCTGGCGCCCTCCTATCCGGGGCTCGACCCGGTCCTGGGGCTGAGCAGCGGTGACCCCGACCGGGTGGAGTCGGCCGCCATGCGGTTGCTGGACGTCTTCGAGGCGGCGTTCGGCACGCGCGTGCCGGCCGGTCACTGAACCCGCCCGCGCGGGGAGAGCCTCAGTCGGCCAGCCGGTGCAGGATGACGATGCCGCCGTAGGCGGGCCGGTCGAGGCGCTGGTCCTCGGTCTCGATGTACTCGTCGAGGATGGCGAGGATGCGGCGGTCCAGTTCCTCGATCTCCGCTGGCGACAGGTGCAGCATGAACCGCGTCATCGTCCGGACGGAGTCCGGTCCCGCCTCGCGAAGCTCGTCCTGGAACGCCTCGATCGGCGCGAACGAGGCCTCGGCCCCCTCGCCGGACAGCGGGTCGTCCAGCCACCATGAGCGGCCCGTGGACCGGTAGGGCTTCTCCAGGGCACCGCTCTCACCCGTCCGCACCGGCGCCTGCCGCAGGAAGCCCGCGTCGGTGAGCTGGCGGACGTGGTAGAAGACCGTTCCCGGGTCCGTGCCGAGGCGGTCGGCGAGTTGCTTGTTCGTCATCTCCCGCTGCGCGCACAACCGCAGGATGCGGATGCGCAGCGGGTGCGCCAGGGCCTTGGCCTCGCGGACCGTCGCCGCACGCCGCTGTCGCGGATAGGGGGAGGACTCCTCCGGAGACTGCTGCCCGGCACCCTGATCGCTCATGGTTCCAGAGTAGGCCGATCTATATCCGTCCCATCGATTGATTTTTTCAAATCGATTTGAAAGTCTCGATTCATGACAACCGATGACCGAGCACAGGCCGACGACCGGAGGGCGCCCCGAGACCGTCCTCCTCCGCTGGGAGGCGCCTTCTGGCGGCTGTGGACATCGGCCGCCCTGTCCAACCTGGCCGACGGGATCTTCAAGGTCGCCCTGCCCCTGGTGGCCATCCGCTTCACGGACTCCCCCACCTTGATCGCCGGGCTGACCTTCGCGCTGACGCTCCCGTGGCTGCTCTTCGCGCTTCCCGCCGGCGCGCTCGCCGACCGGCTCGACCGCCGCCGCGCGATGCTCGGCGCCAACACCGCCCGGGCCGTGCTGCTGGCCGTGCTCGTGCTGACCGCCGCGACCGGCAACGGCTCGATCTGGGTGCTGTACGCCGTCGCGCTCTGCGTCGGCGTCACCGAGACGATCTACGACACCTCGGCGCAGTCGATCCTGCCGCAGGTCGTCCCGCGCGAGCGGCTGTCGCGCGCGAACGGGCGCCTGCACGCCGCCGAGCTGACCGCCAACGAGTTCGTCGGCCCGCCCCTGGGCGGCTTCCTGGTGGCGGCGGGCGTGGTGGCGGCGTTCACCGCCCCGGTGGCGCTGTGGGCGGCAGCCGTGGTGATGCTGCTGTTCATGCGCGGCTCGTTCCGGGTCGAGCGGGACCGGCGCACCACCATGCGCGCCGACATCGCCGAGGGCCTGCGCTTCCTGTGGCGCCACCGCCTCCTGCGGACCCTCGCCGCCATGGTGGGCGTCGCCAACTTCGCCACCAACGCCACCTGGGCGATCCTCGTGCTGTACGCGGTGGGTCCCGGCTCCGCCATGGGGCTGTCCGAACCGGCCTACGGGCTGCTGCTCACCGCCGTCGCGGCGGGCAGCCTGCTCGGCGCCCTCATCGCCGAGCGGGTCGAGCGCCTGCTCGGGCGCTCCCGCTCGCTCGCACTGACCATCCTCACGGGCGTGTTCTTCCTCGGTGCCCCGGCCGTGACGGCCGACCCGTTCGTGATCGGCGCCGTGTTCTTCGCCGGGGGCGTCTCCATCGCCGTCTGGAACGTCATCACGGTGTCGCTGCGGCAGCGGATCACGCCCGACCGGCTGCTCGGGCGCCTCAACAGCGCCTACCGGCTCCTCGCCTGGGGCACCATCCCCCTGGGCGCCGCCGCCGGCGGCCTGCTGGCCCAGTTCTTCGGGCTCCGCGCGGTCTTCGCCGTCATGGCGCTGCTGACGCTCGCCCGGATCGCCGGCATGGCGGTGGTGAACGACAAAGCCATGGACGCGGCCGAACGCGGGGCCGGTCAGCCTTGAGTCCCGGCGGCCCCGCGGGACTCGGCGGCCGGGCGGGGCGCGGCGCAGGGGAGGAACCCGGGTGAGGTCGATGCGGCTTCGTCTCGATTGCCCGTGATGTGTTGCGCGTCATAGAACCGAGTTCTAATGTGACCGGTGGTCACATGCGCTGGGCGGACAGGTGCCGCCCACTCTCGACGGAGGACCTGTGCCTGCTCTCACTCCCGTCCAGCGCCAGGTGCTGCGCGCGCTGGTGGACACCGCCGTTCCAGCGCTGCAGGTCGACGACGACCCGACCGGTTTCTGGGCGACGCCCGGCTCCGCGGCCGGCGCCGACGAGGCGCTGGCCCAGTACCTGGAGACCCTTCCGGAGGCGGATCAGACGGGCGTCGCGCAACTGCTCGACGGCCTGGCGATGCTCGGCTTCCAGCACCAGGGGCGGGCGACCCGCGAGGGGATGCTCGCCACGGCCATGGCGCTCGCGCCGGAGGCGCTCGTCGCCGTCTCCACGCTGCGCGGCGGGGCGTGCATGCTCGCTCACTCCATCACCGACGACAACGGCCGCAACCCGTTCTGGGCGCAGTACGGCTACCCCGGACCGCAGATCACGCCGACCCGGGACGAGCCGTACATCACCCCGCACGTCCCCGCCGACGGCGAGGTGATCGAGGCGGACGTCGTGGTCGTCGGCTCCGGCGCGGGCGGCGGCACGATCGCCGGCGTGCTGGCCACGCGAGGCAGGCGCGTCGTCGTGCTGGAGGCGGGCGGGGCCACCAGCGAGCGGGACTACCGCCAGCTGGAGACCGAGGGCAAGGAGCTGATGTACCGGGGCGGGCTCTCGGTCTCCGCCGACGGCAACGTCGGCCTGCTCGCCGGATGCACGCTGGGCGGCGGCACCACCGTCAACTGGCACAACTGCGTACGGCCCAGCGATGCGGTGCGCCGCGAATGGGCCCGGGAGCACGGGCTGGAGGGCCTCGACACCGCCGGGTTCGACCGTCACCTGGAGGCGGTCCTCGCGCGGATGGGCGCCAACGACCGGTGCAGCGACTTCAACGGCCCGCACCAGCGCATGGCCGAGGGAGCCAAGGCCCTCGGCTGGTCCATGCACACCGCGGTGCGCAACGTGGACGAGGCGACCTACGACCCGGTGGCCGCCGGCTACACCCAGTTCGGCGATCCGAGCGGCAGCAAGCGCGGCACGCTCAACACCTACCTGCGCGACGCCTTCGACCACGGCGCGAAGATCCTCGTCCGCACCCGCGCGGAGCGGGTCCTCACCGAGGGAGGGCGGGCCGCCGGCGTCGAAGCCGTCTACACCGACCCCGCCGGCGGCGGGACCCGGCGGGTGACGGTGCGCGCCGCCGACGTCGTCGTGGCCTGCGGCGCCCTGGAGACGCCGGCGCTCCTGCTCCGCTCGGGCATCGGCGGGCCCGCCGTCGGCCACAACCTCTACCTGCACCCCAGCGCGGGGATCTTCGGCGTCTACCCCGAGGACCAGCGGGCGTGGTGGGGCCCGCCCCAGGCCGCCGTCATGGACGAGTTCCGCGACCTGGGCGACGGGTACGGCCTGCTGGTCGAGGGCTCGCAGTACTACACCGGCGTCTTCGCCTTCCAGCTGGCGCGGCGGGACGGCCGGGAGGCCAAGGAGGCGATGAGCAAGCTCGGCCGGATGGCGGACTTCCTTTTCATCCTGCGCGACCACGCCGGCGGGCGGGTGACGATCGACGAGAACGGCGAGGCGGTGCACACCTACGCCCTCACCGACGAGCGCGACGTCGCGGCCTACTACAAGGGCCTGCGCGTCCTGGCCGAGCTGCACCTGGCCGCGGGGGCCCAGGAGCTGTGGTTCGGCGCCACCCCGCCGGTGTTCCGGCGCGGTGACGACTTCGAGGCATGGATGGCCCGCCTGGAGTCGACGCACATCGGCGCGGGCGGGCTGTTCATGGGCAGCGCCCACCAGATGGGCACGGCCCGCATGGGCACCGACCCGCTGACCTCCGTCGCCGGGCCGACCGGCGAGCTGCACGACGTCGCCGGCGTCTGGATCGGCGACACCAGCGCCTTCCCCACGCCCTCGGGCGCCAACCCGATGCTCACCTGCATGGCTCTGGCCCACCGTACGGCCGAGCACATCGCCCGGCACACCACTGCGGCCTGAAAGCGAGCGACAGATGACCGCCCCAGAGCTCAATCACACGCGCGACCGCATCTACGTCGACGGCGCCTGGATCCCCTCGACCGGCACCGGCACCCTGCCGGTCGTCAACCCCTTCACCGAGCAGGTCATCGGCACCGTGCCCGAGGGCACCGCCGAGGACGTGGACCGCGCCGCCCGCGCCGCGGCCCGGGCCCTGCCCGGCTGGTCGGCCACCTCTCTGGCCGACCGGATCAAGGCGTGCTCGGCGGTCGCCGAGGGGCTCAAGGCCCGCGCCCAGGAGATCGCCCTCATGGCCTCCCGGGAGATGGGCGCGCCCTGGCAGCTGGCCGTCATGGTCCAGGCCGGCCTGCCGGTCATCGACTTCGCCTCGATGGAGGACGTCGCCGGCCAGGTCGAGTGGGAGCGCCGGTCGGGCAACTCCGTGCTGGTCCGGCAGCCGGTCGGCGTGGTCGGTGCGATCACGCCGTGGAACTACCCCCTGCACCAGATCGCGGCGAAGGTGGCCCCGGCCCTGGTCGCCGGGTGCACCGTCGTCCTCAAGCCGTCCGAGCTGGTGCCCGGCGTCGCCTACCTGCTCGCCGAGATCATCGACGCGGCCGGCCTGCCGCCCGGCGTGTTCAACCTGGTCACCGGGACCGGACCGGTGGTCGGCGAGGCGATCGTCGCGCACCCGGCGGTCGACATGGTCTCGTTCACCGGCTCCACCCGCGCCGGGCGGCGGGTCGCCGAGCTGGCCGCCGCCGCGCCCAAGCGCACCTCGCTGGAGCTCGGCGGCAAGTCGGCCGGCGTGCTGCTCGACGACCTGTCGGCCGACGGGTTCGGCAACGCGGTGGCGGGTTCGCTGACCGGCTGCCTCATCAACAGCGGGCAGACGTGCAGCGCCACCACCCGGCTGCTGGTGCCCCGCGCCCGGCTGGCCGAGGCCGAGGAACTGCTCACCCTCTTCGCCCAGTTCGCGCCGGTCGGCGACCCGCTGGACCCGGCCACCCAGCAGGGCCCGCTGGTCAGCAAGGTGCAGCAGGAGCGGGTCCGCTCCTACATCCGCCAGGCTCTCGACGACGGCGCCCGGCTCGTCGCGGGCGGCCCGGAGCAGCCCGAGAACACCCCGACCGGCTTCTTCGTCAAACCGACCGTGCTCGTCGCCGAAGCCGGTTCCCGGATCGAGCAGGAGGAGGTCTTCGGGCCGGTCCTCACCGTCGTCCCGTACGACGGCGGCGACGACGGGGCGCTGGCCGTCGCCAACGGCACGCCGTACGGCCTGTCCGGCGCGGTGTGGGCGGGCGACCTCGACCGCGCCACGGCCTTCGCCCGGCGGATGCGCACCGGCCAGGTCGCGGTCAACGGAGGGGTCTTCAACCCGACGGCGCCCTTCGGCGGCTTCGGGCAGAGCGGCTACGGCCGCGAGCTCGGCCCGCTGGGCATCGAGGAGTTCACCGCCGTCACGTCGCTGCAGTTCTGACCGGCCGCCTGGGCGTGCCCGGCGAGCCGTCCCCGGCGGGCGCCCCACCGGGGACGCTTACATCGTGTGCGCCCGGGCGTAGTCGTGCGCGATCCGATCCGCGGTGGCCAGCAACGGCTCCACCAGGCGCTTGAGCTCACGAGCCCGCCGGGACGACACCACGAGGCCGACGGCGGCGACCGCCCGGCCCTCGACGAGGATCGGCGCGGCCGCCGAGCACGTGCCCAGGGTCATCTCCTCGGAGGTGAGCGCGTAGCCCTGGGCGCGTACGGAGGCCAGTTCGCGGGCGAGCCTGCCCGGCTCGACGACGGTGTGCGGGGTCGGCCGCTCCAGCTGGCGTGCCAGGTAGGACGTCACGAACCACTCCGGCTCGTGGGCCAGCAGCGCCTTGCCGACGCCCGTGGGGTGCATGGGCAGGCGCCCGCCCGTCCGGGAGACGATGGGCACCGCACGCCTGCCGTGCACCTTGTCGACGTACAGCACCTCGAGGCCGTCCCGGACGGCGAGGTGCACGTTCTCACCGGTGGTGACGAACAGCTCCTGCAGCCACGGGTGGGCGAGATCCTGGAGTGTGGTCGGCGCCAGCTGGCCGAGCTCCCACAGCCTCAGTCCGACGCGGAAGCGGCCGTCGGGGGTACGGCTCAGCGCCTGCCACTGCTCCAGCTCGCCGACCAGCCGGTGGGCGGTGGCCAGGGCGACCCCGCTGCGGCGGGCGATGTCCGACAGGCTGAGCCGGGAATGCGCGGCGTCGAAGGCCCCCAGGATGGCCAGGACCTTGGACGTGACCGAGCGTCCCGGCTCCCGTGCCCCGCCCGCCATCGTCCGTCCCCTCTTTCCGCGGCGCCCGACCGTGCCCACCGTACGCCTCTGCCGGTTCGTCCGTTCAGTGAGAATCCTGCCTGGTTTTTCCACTGAGTGGAAGACGATCCTCGTCTTCCACGGCCCGCGGCTGGATGCTCTCCCTCATGCGAACACAGGTCGGGATCATCGGAGCCGGCCCCGCCGGGCTCCTGCTCTCCCATCTGCTCCACCTGCGCGGCATCTCCTCGGTGGTGCTGGAGCGCCGCAGCCGCGAGTACGTGGAGCAGCGGGTGCGGGCCGGAGTGCTGGAACAGGGCACAGTGGACACCCTCGTCGAGGCGGGGGTCGGGCGGCGGCTGCTCCGCGAGGGGCTGCCCCACTCCGGGATCGAGCTGCGGTACGGCGGCGCCGGCCACCGGATCCCCTTCGAGAAGCTGGTCCCCGGGCGGGCCATCACGGTCTACGGTCAGCAGGAGGTGGTCAAGGACCTGATCGCCGCCCGGCTCGCCGACGGCGGCGACGTCCGCTTCGAGGTGGACGACGTGGCCGTGCACTCGCTGGAGGAGGCGCCGTACATCACCTTCGGCGGCGAGCGCCTGGACTGCGACGTCATCGCCGGCTGCGACGGCTTCCACGGCGTCTCCCGGCCGTCGGTCCCCGAGGGCGTGCTCACCGCCTACGAGCGGGAGTACCCCTTCGCCTGGCTGGGCGTCCTGGCCCGGGTGGCGCCCTCGGCCGAGGAGCTGATCTACGCCCAGACCGAGCGCGGCTTCGCCCTGCACAGCATGCGCTCGCCTGAGGTCAGCCGCTTCTACCTGCAGGTTCCCGCAGGGGAGGAGCTGGAAGCCTGGCCGGACGAGCGGATCTGGGCGGAGCTGAAGACCCGCCTGGAGACCGTGCCCGGCTTCACCCTGGCCACCGGGGAGATCTTCGAGAAGGGGATCACGCCGCTGCGCAGCTTCGTCACCGAGCCCATGCAGTACGGCCGGCTCTTCCTGGCCGGGGACGCCGCGCACATCGTGCCGCCGACCGGGGCCAAGGGCCTGAACCTGGCCGTGGCCGACGTGCGGGTGCTCACCGAGGCGCTGGACCGCTTCTACGCCGACGGCTCCACCGCGCTGCTCGACGGCTACTCGGCCGCCTGCCTGAAGCGGGTTTGGCGGGCGCAGCACTTCTCCTGGTGGATGACCACGCTGCTGCACACCTTCGACTCCGACGACGCCTACGCGCGCCGCCTGCAGGCCTCCCACCTGGACTACGTGACCTCCTCGGAGGCCGCGGCGACCACGCTGGCGGAGAACTACGTCGGCCTGCCGTACGAGTGAGCGCGCCGTCCGCAGGGCGGCCCGCCGGCCCGGCGACGCCGCCTCCCGTGCTCCCGGGACACCCCGTCCCCTTCTCCGGAGGAACCCCATGACCCACCCGCCGAACCTCAGCCCGGCCTACCGCAGCACGATCCTGCGGGCGCCCTCCCGCCCGGCCGTCGCCTTCAAGACCGACCCGGACGCGATCGAGCTGACCAGCCCGGTCTTCGGCCACCAGGAGGTCGGCGCGCTCGACGCCGACCTGACCCGGCAGCACGCGGGTGAGCCGATCGGTGAGCGCATCATCGTCACCGGGCGGATCCTCGACTCCTCGGGCCGCCCGATCCGGAACACGCTGGTGGAGGCCTGGCAGGCCAACGCGGCCGGCCGCTACGCCCACGAGGGCGACCGGCACCCGGCCCCGCTGGACCCCAACTTCACCGGGGCCGGGCGGTGCCTCACCGACGACGAGGGCCGCTACCGGTTCGTCACGATCAAGCCGGGTGCCTACCCGTGGCGGAACCACCACAACGCCTGGCGGCCGGCGCACATCCACTTCTCCGTCTTCGGCACCGCCTTCACCCAGCGCCTGGTCACCCAGATGTACTTCCCCGGCGACCCGCTGTTCCCCTTCGACCCGATCCTGCAGTCCGTCCCCGACGCCGCCGCCCGCGAGCGGCTCGTCGCCGCCTTCGACCTGGACGTCACCGAGCCGGAGTGGGCGCTGGGCTACCGGTTCGACGTCGTACTCGGCCGTACCCCGACGGAGGACTGATGATCACTCCCTCGCAGACCGTGGGGCCGTTCTTCGGCCACGCCCTGCCGTACGAGACCGGCCCCGACCTGGTGCCGGACGGGTATCCGGGGGCGATCACCGTCACCGGCCGGGTGCTCGACGGGGCGGGCGAGCCCGTCCCGGACGCGCTGCTGGAGCTCTGGCTGGGAGAGACCGGCACCCGCGGCGTGCTGCGGCGCGACGGGGAGGGCGCCTCCGGGTTCGGGCGCTGCGCCACCGCGCCCGACGGGACCTACCGCTTCCGCACCGCCCGCCCGGCGGGGCCGTACCTGGCCCTGCTGGTGTTCGCTCGGGGACTGCTGCGCGCGGTGGCGACCCGGGTCTACCTCCAGGACGGTCCCGACCCGCTGCTCGACAGCCTGGAGCCCGAGCGGCGGGCGACGCTGGTCGCGCGGGAGGACGGGGACGTCTACCGCTTCGACGTCCGGCTCCAGGGCGAAGGGGAGACGGTCTTCCTTGAGTTCTGACCTGCCCGGGGAGCCCGGGCCGACCACGGCCTCCGGCCGGCCGCGCCTCCACCACCGCCTCGACGGACCCGCCGGTGCGCCGCTGCTGGTCCTCGGTCCCTCGCTGGGCACCAGCCTGGAGATCTGGGAGCCGCAGATGGAGGCGCTGACCGCCTCCTGGCGGGTGCTCCGCTACGACCTGCCCGGCCACGGCGGCTCCCCGCCCGCCGCGGATCTGACCTTCGACGCGCTGGCCGGTGCCGTACTGGACCTGGTGGACGAGGAGAGGTTCGCGATCGGCGGGATCTCCCTCGGCGGCGCGATCGCCGCCACGATCGCCGCGGAGGCTCCCCACCGGGTCACCCATCTGGTGATGTGCTGCAGCTCCGCCCGGTTCGGGGAGCCCGGCCCCTGGCTGCAACGGGCCGCGGCCGTACGGCGCGACGGCATGCGGCCCCTCATGCAGACGCTGCTCGGCCGCTGGTTCACCGCCGGCACCGCGGAGATCGACCCCGCCCGGTTGCACTGGGTCCTGCGGATGCTGCACGGCGTGGACCCGGAGTCCTACGCGGCCTGCTGCGAGGCGATCGCCGGCTACGACCTCACCGCCCGGCTCGGCGCGATCACGGCGCCCGCCCTGGTCGTCGCCGGGGCCGATGACCCGGCCACACCCGTCGAGCACGCCCTCACGCTCGCACGCGGCATCCCCGGCGCCCTGCTGAGCGTGGTGCCCGAGGCCGCCCACCTGGCGAGCGTGGAGCGCGCAGAGACGGTCACCTCCGCGATCGTCCGGCATCTGGGCGGGGACGGCGAGCGCCGGGCGGCGGGTACCCGCACCCGCCGCGAGGTGCTCGGCGACGCGCACGTCGACCGCGCCGTGGCGGACACCACCGCCTTCACGGCGGACTTCCAGGAGTTCATCACCCGCTACGCCTGGGACGGGATCTGGAACCGTCCCGGCCTGGACCGGCGCGCCCGCAGCTGCGTCACGCTGACCGCGCTCGTCGCCGGGGGGCACCTGGAGGAGCTGGCCATGCACGTCCGCGCGGCCCTGCGCAACGGCCTGACCCCCGACGAGATCAAGGAGGTCCTCCTGCAGACGGCCGTCTACTGCGGGGTACCCGCGGCCAACGCCGCCTTCGCCGTGGCCCAGCGCACGCTCGCCGAGCACACCGGCTGAGGCGCGGGCCCGCCGCTCGCGTTCCGCCAGCGGGCGGCCCTTCCCGGAGACTCCTCCGTGCTCCGGGGAGGGCCACGTTTCCCCGCCCTCGATCAAGGGCACTGCATGATCGGCCGTCCGGCGGAAGGCCGGGGCCCGGGTGCGCGAGGCGGCGGGCGGAAGACGGGCCGCACGAGTAGGGAGGCGTGGGTGCCGATGAGGAAGCTCTGGCTCTTCGCGGACGGCGAGTGGCGGGCGAGCGCGAGCGCGGAGACGATCGCGGTGGACGACCCGGCGACCGGGGAACGGGTGGGCGAGTGCCCGCGCGGCTGCGCCGGCGACGTCGAGGCCGCCGTGGCCTCGGCGCGCTCGGCCGCCGCCGGGTGGGCGCGGACGGCCCCGGCCGATCGCGGGGCGCTGCTGCGCCGGGCCGCCGCCCGGGTCAGGGAGCACGCCGACGAGCTGGCCCGGCTGGTGACGCGGGAGATGGGCAAGCCGCTGGCGGACGCGCGGGGCGGCGTGGAGGCCGGAGCCGGGACCCTGGAGCAGTACGCCGAGCTGGGCCCGCTGCGCTGCGGCCGCACCCTCCAGGGCGGCTGGGGCGCGACCGACCTGATGGTCCGCGAGCCGCGGGGCGTCGTCGCCGCCATCACCCCGTGGAACGACCCGGTGGCGATCGCGTGCGGGCTGATCGGCGCCGCGCTGGTCACCGGGAACACGGTGGTGCACAAGCCCTCGGAGCGCACTCCGCACACCGGGGCCCGCCTGGTCGAGCTGCTGGCCGAGGACCTGCCCCCGGGGGTGCTGACCATGGTCGCCGGGGACCGGAGCGCGGGCGCGCCGCTGGCCGCCCACCCGGATCTCGACCTGGTGGCGCACGTCGGCTCCACCCGGGCCGGGCGCGAGGTCGCCGCCACCGCCCGCTGCCGGGTGCTGCGCGAGAACGGCGGCAAGGACCCGCTGATCGTGGACGAGGGCGTCGACCCGAAGTGGGCGGCCGGGCAGGCCGCGCTCGGGTCCTTCGCCAACGCCGGGCAGATCTGCGTCTCCGTCGAGCGGATCTACGTGCACCGGTCCGTGGCCGAGCCGTTCACCGCCGCCCTGGTGGCCGAGGCGGAGGCGCTGCGCATGGGGCCCGGCCTGGAGGAGGCGACCACGCTCGGCCCGCTGGTCGACCGCCGCCAGCGCGAGGTCGTCGACGAGCACGTCCGCTCCGCGGTGGCCGCGGGCGCCCGCCTGCTGACCGGGGGGAGGGTTCCGGACGGGCCCGGCGCGTTCTACCCGGCGACTGTGCTGGCCGACTGCGCCGACGACATGCCCGTGATGCGGGAGGAGACGTTCGGGCCGGTGGCGGCGGTCCGCGTCGTCGAGAACTTCGACGAGGCGCTCGCGCTGGCCAACACCGGCGAGTACGGCCTGGCCGCGACCGTGCTCACCCCCTCCCTCACCCACGTCCAGCGGGCCTGGCGCGAGCTGCGCGCCGGCACGGTGAAGGTCAACGCCGTCTTCGGCGGGGCCCCGGGCGGCGCGGCGCAGCCCCTCGGCGCGAGCGGGGAGGGGTTCGGCTACGGCCCGGAGCTGCTGGACGAGATGACCCACACCAAGGTGGTGCACATCGCCGTCCCCGAGGAGCGCCACTGAGGTGGATATGACGCGTTATTTCGGTCGAAGGTTGTCCTGGTAGGCCACGGGGTGAATCACCCCGCTCCGACCTCCGAGTTTCGATGATCACGTGCCACGATTCCCGCGAGGCGGGACCGTCCTGCGGCGGGGCCCGCCGGGCGTGCCGTCAGCTCGCCGTCGCGGGCAGGCCGAGGTCGGCGAAGATCGGCCGGTGGTCGGTGCCGGGGATCTGGTGCACGCTGAAGGCGTGCACCGCCATCCGGGAGTCGGCGAGCACGTGGTCGATGGTCACACCCGGGACGTCCCACCACCGCTGGGGCCAGGTCGGCTCCAGGCCCTGCCCGGTCACGTCGGCCGCGTCGCGGTAGCCGCTGTCCAGCAGGTCGCGGACCGGTCGGTGGTCGAGGGTGGCGTTGAAGTCGCCGGCCAGCACCTTCAGGTGCCCGCCCGCCTCCGGCAGCGCCTCCAGCCCCTCGCCCCAGCACGGCACCTCGAAGTTCTCGCTCGGCGCGCACGGGTGCACCGAGACGATCTCGATCTCGTGCCCGGACGGATGGCTGATCACGCCCCGGGCCTGCCGGAACCCGCCCCGCTCGATGACGGGCCGCTCGCTGACGGGGTGTCTCGAGTAGATGCCCGAGCCGCCGTAGCCGTTCTCGGCCCGGTCGACCACGTGCGGCATGACCGAGCGCAGCCCGGCCGTGTCCAGGCGGTCTCGGGCGGCGGGGGTGAGCTCCTGCAGGGTGAGCACGTCGGGACCGAGGTCGCGCACCAGCTTCACCAGGGATGCGGCGTCACCCGAGCCCACCGCCAGGTTCGCCGCGAGGACCCGCAGCCGCTGGCCGCCGGCGGGAGACGCGCTGCCGTCGGCCAGCTGCCGCGGGAGCACGACCGCCGCCAGAGCCAGGCTCGTGGCCAGGGCCACGGCCGCGGCGGCCCACCGCCGCAGCCCCAGCGCCATGAGCAGCGGGACCGCCGAGGCCGCCGCCACATACGGTGTGAACGCCACCAGCGCGACCCACTGCCACACCGGGGTCCAGCCGCCGACCCGGAGGATCGCCCATCCCGCGAACGGCGCCAGTGCCAGCCAGACCAGCGCACTCACCCATCTCGATCTGATCATGAGAGGGGAGCGTAACCGGCTTCCGTGCAGATTCCGTGGAGATCCATGCGGTTCCCGGGAGGGACGTGCGGATCGTTCCACCGGTTCACCACCCGCCTGCCGGCGGACCGCGCCCGATGGCCCGTCACGGCAGCAGGCCGCGCCCGGTGATCAGGGGCAGGTCCAGGGCGGTGAGCAGCCCCGGGGGCGCCGCGACCACCGTCGGCACCGCGTTGACCAGCCGCATGGCGGTCGCTTTCAGCCCCGCGGTGTTGTGGTCGCCGTCGCTCCCCAGCAGTTGCAGGTCCAGGGTGTAGTCCGGCTCGCCGGTGACCACGACGCGGTAGCACCCCTTGCCCGCGGGCTGCGGCCAGTCCGGGCCGAGGTCGTCGCGCAGGCGCGTCACATGCTCCAGCACGACCACGGGGCGTCCGTGCCGCATGCCCCGGACCTCGAAGCGCAGGGCGGCGGCCGTGTCCTTCTCGATCGTCCCGGATGCGACCTCGAACGTCTCCGGCGCGGGAAGGCGGGTGTACCACTCCTCGACGCCGTCGAGCTCGACGTCCAGCCCGGCCGCGAGCTGCCGGACCACGCTGCCCCACGCCATGGTCAGCACCCCCGGCTGCAGCAGCAGGGGGACGTCCTCCATCGGCCGCCCGAAGCCCATGATGTCGAACAACACCGTGCCCTGGTCGTAGGTGGCGTAGTTGAGCACCTCCATGCAGCGCACCTGGTCGATGCGCTCGCTGATGCCGGTCAGCGAGAGCGGCAGCCAGTCGTTGGCGTAGCCGGGATCGATGCCGTTCACCCAGATCGACGCCGAGCCCTCCCGGGCGGCCTCGCGGACGGGGCCGTCCAGAGAGCCGTCGGGGAACTGCAGGAAGACCGGGCTGCTGGAGACGACGTTCGCCCCCGAGCGCAGGATCCGCGTCAGATCGTCCAGGGCCTCGAAGATCCGGTTGTCGGCCATCGCGGTGTAGACGACGCAGTCGGGCCGCAGCGCCAGCGCCGCCTCGGCGTCGCCGGTGGCGGTGACGCCGAGCGGGCCCAATCCGGCCAGCTCGCCGGCGTCGCGGCCGGCCTTGGCCGGATTCGACACGTAGACGCCGACGAGCTCCAGATCGGGGCGGGCGTGGATGCCCGCCAGCGTGTGCCGCCCGACGTTCCCGGTGCTCCACTGCACCACCCGGTACACCATGGTTCCTCCGTGGGGATCGCGCCCGTGCCCGCAGCGGGGCCGGCAAAGGTCAGGCCGTCACAGGTCGGGCAGGCCGAGGTCGAGGTTGGGCTGGTCGAGGCCGCCGTCCACCTCCAGCACCTTGCCGGTCAGGTAGCCGCCCGCGGGCGAGGCGAGGAACAGCACGGCCGTCGCCACCTCCTCCGGCTCCCCGATCCGCCGGAGCGGGGTGCCCTGCTCCATCTGCGTCCGCAGGCCGTCGTCGGTCATGACGATGTCCAGGGCCGAGGTGGCGACCGAGCCGACCGCGATCGCGTTGACGCGGATCCGTGGGGCCAGGTCCCGCGCCGCCAGCCGCGTGTAGTGCGAGAGAGCCGCCTTGGCCGTGCCGTAGGCGAGATATCCGCGTCCCGACACGCGCCCCATCACCGAGGAGACGTTGACCACGGCGCCGCCGCCCGCCTCGAGCAGGTACGGCACGGCGGCCCGTGTCAGGTCGTGCGCGATCCCGACGTTGAACTGGAACGCGTTCTCCAGATGTCTGCGCTCGGTGTCGAGGAAGGCCCGGGGGAGCGCGCCGCCCACGTTGTTGACGATCACGTCCAGGCGGCCGAACCCGGCCACGGCCCGTTGTGCGAGCGCCTCGGCCGCCCCGGGTTCGCTCAGGTCGGCGGGGAGCACGAGTGCCCGCCTGCCGGCGGCCTCCACCTCGGCGGCAACTTCGCGGAGCTGCTTCTCGGTCCGGGCGGAGATCGCCACATCCGCCCCGGCCTGCGCCAGCGCCACCGCGGTCGCGGCCCCGATGCCGCGGCCCGCGCCGGTGACCACCGCGACGCGGCCGGGGATGCGGAAACGGTCCAGGATCATCTGATCGACCTCCCTTCCGCAGCCTAGAGCCGACTAGAACCTGTTTCAATATCCTGGCCGCGCCGGTTCGCCGCGCCCGCCGGGCCCACCGTCCTGTTGGAGATCATCCATCCGGCCGACCGCTTCTTCTGCGGGCACGGCGTCGCCGACGGCCCTCTGCGCCTCTCGCAGACACCGCCTGACCGCCTCCGGGGCGGGGAATTGTCATCGGTGTGAGCGAGACCGCGGTGCCGAATGTGCGCCGCGGACAGAAGAAGCTTCGCCCGCGCCGGGGTAGCGTCCGGTGCGGGAGGACCCGTGTGCGCTGTCCATGACGTCGAACGCTCGCCGGCCGGCATCCCCCGGGAGGTCGCCGAGGTGCTCCGTCCCTATCTGGACGATCTCGCCGAGGAGATGATCGGTGAGATCCGGGCGAGCCTGCCCGAGTACTCCAGGCCGAGCGGAGCCTACGCGCGGGTCGTACGGCGGGCCGTGGAGGAGGCGCTCGCCGGGTTCGTCAACCGGGTGGGCGACCGGGGCGCGGGCCACGCCCGGCTGCTGGAGGTCTACCGGGGGATCGGGGCGGGGGAGGCGAGCGAGGGCCGCCCGCTGGACTCGCTCCAGTCCGCGCTGCGCATCTGCGCCCGGGTGGCCTGGCGCCGGCTGGCGGTGGAGTCCGAGCGGCTGGACCTGACCCGATGGCGCATGTGGGAGATCGGCGAGGCGGTCCTGGTCTACCTGGACGAGATCGCCGCGGCCGCGGCGGAGGGATACGCGGAGGCGCAGGCCAGGGCGGCGGGAGAGCTCGAACTGCGCCGCCGCAGGCTGGTCGGCCTGCTCGTCGCCGATCCGCCGCCCGACGTCCGGGCGGTGGAGGACCTGGCCAGGTCGGCGCGGTGGACCCCGCCGCGCACGCTGGCCTGCGTCGCGCTGGCCCCGCGCGGAGCGGAGCAGCCGCCCAGACCCGGCCTGCCGCCCGACGTGCTCGCCGACTTCGACCGGGCCGATCCCTGCCTGGTCGTGCCCGACCCGGACGGGCCGGGGCGGCAGGGACTCCTCGACTCGCTGCTCTCCGACTGGATCGTGGCGGCCGGGCCCGGGGTCGGGCTGGGGGAGGGGGCGCTCTCCCTGCGGCTGGCCGTACGGGCCCTGGCCCTGGCGCGCCGGGGCGTGCTCGACCCCGGAGCGATGGTCAGGGCGGCCGAGCACATGTCGACCCTCATGATCTTCCAGGACGAGCCGCTGATCCAGATCATGGAACGGGTACGGCTCGCGCCCCTGCGCGGGCTCCGCCCCGGCCAGCGCGACCGGCTGGCCGAGACGCTGCTGGCCTGGCTGCAGAGCGGCTACAACGCCACCGAGGTCGCGGCCCGGCTGCACATCCACCCGCAGACCGTGCGTTACCGGCTCCGCCAGGCCACCGAGCTCTTCGCCGACCAGTTGAAGGACCCCGAGGGCAGGTTCGAGCTGGAGACCGTGCTCCGGGCGTGGGCCCTGCGCGTGGGGAAACCCGCGCGCTGAGCCGGGCGCGGCGCACCGCGGGTCCGTCCGCCGCTTCCCGGATCCGTACGGTCTACCGGTCGCCCGGCCGCCCCGCCCCGTCGTGGCGGGGAGGGGCCGGGTCCCCGGGCGGGTGGGCGTCTCCGGGCTCCTCGGGCGGGTCTCCGGAGTCCCGGCCCTCCTCGGGCGGGCGCCCGCGCAGGAGCTCCCGGCCGCCGTAGTAGGCGATGGCGGTCAGCGGCACCGAGACGAGGGCCCCGGCCACGCCGCCCAGGATGGTGCCGGAGGACAGGGCCAGGCCGATGACCAGGGGGTGCACGCGGACATAGCCGCCCATCACCCACGGTTCCAGGACGTGCTCCTCGAGCTGGTTCTCCACCAGCAGCACGATGAGCAGGACGAGCCCGATCGCCGGTCCCCGGGCGCCGAGGGCGACGACGACCGCCAGCGACCCGGCGACGAGGGAGCCGATGAAGGGGATGAAACTGCCGAAGAAGATGATCACCGCGAGTGGCAGCGCCAGCGGCACGCCCAGCAGCACCATCGCCAGGCCCAGCACGACCGCGTGGATGGAGGCGATGACCAGCGTGCCCTGGATGTAGTGGCGCAGCACCGACCAGCTCGCGCCCCCCGCCCGGTCGACCCGCTCCCTCAGGCGCTCGGGCAGCCGGTCGACGAGCCAGCGCCAGAGCCGGTCACCGTCCTTGATCAGGAAGAACGCGATGAAGATCGCGAGGACCGTGCCGGCGAGGAACTCGACGATCCGGCCGGCGACGGCGGTGACGCCGCCCGCCTTGCCCAGTTGCCTGCGCAGGGCCTCCAGCGCCTGGTCGTCGGCCCTGGCGAGCTGCTCGGCCGGGACGCCGAGCCGGGCGAGCAGGTCGCGGAGCTGCCGCACGCTCTCCACCAGCCGGTCGGCCAGGGCGGGGAACTCGGCGGCGGCGCCCCGGCCGATCAGCCACCCCACGACGCCGATCACGAGCAGTGCGGCGAACAGGACCAGCCAGGTCGCGGCGAGCCGCGGCATCCGGCGCATGAGCCATACGGCCGGCGGCCGCAGCACGGTGGCGAGCAGCAGGGCGACCACGCACGCCAGGACCACCAGGCGCAGCCGTACGACCATCTGGAGCAGCACGTACCCGGCCGCCGCGACGACCACCAGCCATACCGCCCACCCGCCGGACACGACGAGCGAACGCGGCCACAGCGCCGTGCCGCCACCCGGTCGCCTCATAGCTCACCTCGGATCATCACGTCTCTGGATGCCCGGCGTCCGGGACTCCTAACCGGGAGGCGGTACGGCCCGCGTACCTGACATACACCCCCCCTTCGCGGGCACACCTCCCGGATCGACCCGGACAGACGGGGCCCACCGGCGCCGCACCGGCGCCGTACCGATGAGGAGGACACATGTCGCAGCCTGACGACAGGCCGCTCGCCGACCGCCGGGACAGCGAGGAGGACCACGGGGAGCCGGACATCGCCGGCGAGTTCACCCCGTCCCCGACGGACCCGGCCGGACAGCCCGAGGAGGATCCGGACGACCGGGTCTACGGGCAGGACGAGGGGTACGAGGGGCCGACCGGGGTGTGAGCCGGTGACCTGAGGACGTAGGGCCTCAGGCGGTGACGAATCCCCGCTTACGGGGCGAAGGTCATCGTATGGACATCCTGCGGAAAAAGCTTGTGCCGGGTGGTCGTGTCCACCGGCGCGCGCCGGCCCGTCCGAGGTCTCGTAGAAGACGGTTCCGCGTCGGCCCCACCGTGGCCCGCGCGGGCCGCCACCGAGCCGACCCTCGGCGCGGTCCGCCCCTGAGAGAGGAGAGCGCTGATGAGCATGACCCAGAAGATGGACGTCATCGGTGTGCTGATGCACGACCACCGCGAGGTCGAGCAGATGTTCGCCGAGCTGGAAGGGCTGGGCGTGAGCGACACCGACCGGCGCCGGCAGCTGACCGAGCAGGTCATCACCGAGCTGGTGCGCCACTCGGTCGCGGAGGAGGCCTATGTCTACCCGGCCGTGCGCCGGCTCCTCCCCGGAGGCGACGCGCTGGCCGACCGGGAGCTGAGCGAGCACGCCGAGGCCGAGGAGACGATGAAGGAGCTGGAGCGGACCGACGTCTCCGAGGCTCGGCACGGCGTCCTGCTCAACCGGCTGATGGCCGAGATCCGGGCCCACGTGCAGGAGGAGGAGAACGAACTCTTCCCCAAGCTGCGCGCCGCCGCCGACGAGGGCCAGCTGGCCGAGCTGGGTCACAAGGTCCAGGCGATCAAGAAGATCGCTCCCACCCGGCCGCACCCGTCGGCCCCGGACACGCCCCCGGGCAACATGATGATGGGTCCGCTCGCCGGCCTGGTCGACCGGGTGCGCGACGCGATCACCGGGCGCGGCAAGGACTGAACACGGCGCCCTTCACCGGAAGCCGCCGCTTCCCGCAGGGCGGCGGTTTCCCCGGGACCGGTGTGTCCCGGGGCGGGGCGCTCTTGATAGCTTCTTCGCAGGTGCGCCGGGAAGTCTGGTCGGCAGTTCTGAAGGCATTCATGACGCCGACCCTGGAGGCTCCCGGTGACCGCGACCGCGGCCGTAGTGATCTTTGTCGTCGCCTACGTTCTCATCGCGACCGAACGCGTTCACCGGACCGCGGCGGCGCTCGGCGGCGCGGGGCTGCTGCTGCTGATCCACGCCACCGACGGCCGGTCCGCCTTCTTCTCCGAGCACTCCGGCGTCGACTGGAACGTCGTCTTCCTGCTGCTGGGCATGATGGTGATCGTCGGCGTGCTCCGGCAGACCGGCGTCTTCGAGTACGTGGCGATCTGGGCGGCCAAACGCGCGATGGGCAGGCCGTTCCGGCTGATGGTGATGCTCGTCGTCATCACCGCCTGCGCCTCGGCGCTGCTGGACAACGTCACCACGGTGCTGCTGATCGCGCCGGTGACCTTCCTGGTCTGCGACCGGCTCGCCCTGCCGGCCGCGCCGTACCTCATCGCCGAGGTGATGGCCTCCAACATCGGCGGCACCGCGACCCTGGTCGGCGACCCGCCCAACATCATCATCGCGAGCCGGGCGGGCTTCACCTTCAACGACTTCCTCGTCCACCTGGCCCCGCTGGTCGTGGTGCTGATGGTGGTGTTCGTCGGGCTCTGCCGGTGGCTGTTCCGCAGGTCGTTCGTGTACGACCCGGTCAGGGCCGCCGAGATCATGCAGCTCAACGAGAAAGAGGCGATCAAGGACCACCGGCTGCTCTGGCAGAGCCTGGCCGTGCTCGCCGTCGTGATGGCGGGTTTCGTGCTCCATCCGGTGCTGCACTACGAGCCCGCGGTGGTCGCGCTGCTCGGCGCGGGCCTGCTGGTGGCCGCGACCAGGGTCACGGTCGAGGAGTCGCTGCGCGACGTGGAGTGGGCGACCCTGGTGTTCTTCATGGGCCTGTTCATCATGGTCGGAGCGCTGGTCGAGACCGGCGTGATCGAGAACCTCTCGGAGGCGGCGGCCTCGGCCACCGAGGGGAGGCTGGGCCTGACCACGATGGTGCTGCTGGGAGCCTCCGCGGTCCTGTCGGCGATCGTGGACAACATCCCCTACGTGGCGACCATGAGCCCGATCGTGTCGGACCTGGTCCAGGCCGGCGGGGCGGACCACCAGGTGCTGTGGTGGGCGCTGGCGCTCGGCGCGGACCTCGGCGGCAACGCCACCGCGGTGGGAGCCTCGGCCAACGTCGTCGTCCTGGGCATCGCCGAGCGCAACGGCGCCCGGATCAGCTTCTGGCAGTTCACCAAGTACGGACTGGTCGTCACGGTCGTCACCGTCGCGCTCTGCGTGCCGTACCTGTGGCTGCGGTACCTCACGTGAGCGCGGGCCGTTCCGTTGGCCTAGGCTTCAGGTGCGCCGGGAAGCCTGGTCGGCGTCCTGCTCGTCGTCCCGCGAGTGAAGGAGTCACCCGTGCGCGCTCGTGATCTTCTCGCCCCGTTCCCCACGGTCACGCTCGGCACCTCCGCCCTGGCCGCGGCGCGGCTCCTCGCCGAGCAGGACCTGCCCGGCCTCATCGTCGTCGACGACGAGGGCCACCCGCTGACCATCCTGCCGGGCACCCAGGTGCTGAGACTCGTGGTCCCCCGCTACTGCCAGGAGGACCCGGCGCTGGCCCGGGTGATCGACGAGGCCCACGCCGACAGGTTCGCCGGCGAACTGGGCGAGCGGAGTGTGCGTGAGTGCCTGCCCGAGCAGCCGCGTGAGCTGCCGATCACCGACACGAACGCGACCGTCCTGGAGATGGCCGCGCTGATGGCCCGGACCCGCAGCCCGCTGATCGCGGTGGTCGACGACCGGAAGCTGGTGGGCGCGGTCACCCTGCAGACGCTTCTCGGCCGGGCGCTGGAGGCCTGAACCCGGCCGGGATCGGAGACTCCGAGGCCGCCGGACGTGAGGAGCCGCCCCGGTGGGAGGAACCGGGGCGACGGGTCTGAGGGGGCGTCAGCGGTCGCCGCGACGCCGGCCGCGGCCGGGATCGGTCTCGCCGGCGTCGCTCTCGACGTCGATCCGTTCTTTGCGGATCTTCTCCGCGATGGTCTCTCCCTCGCCGGCCTGCCCCCCGGCCAGGCGGACCCGTTCGGCCGGGACGGTCTCCTTGGTGATGACGAGACGCTCCTCGGTGATGATGTACTTGCGCAGGCCGCCGCCGTGTGAGCGGCCGGTCCCGCCCGGCTGGCCGGCCTGCTGCCAGGACGGCTCCCCGCCGATGTCGTAGTAGCGGTAGAGCTCCTGCTCCTCCTCGGCGGAGAGGTGTCCCCGGGCGTCCAGATCGACGTGCGGAGCGTCCTTGATTGTTTCCTTGTCGTAGGGGACCTCCACGCGGTCCTGGACCAGGTTGGCGTCGCGAATCGGTACGAAAGTCTCGTCGAGGCCGAAGAGTCCCGTCTTCACGCACAGCCATTCGGGCCGGCCGGTGGTGTCGTCGAGGAAGACGTGCTTGACCTCACCCACTCTGTCGCCGTCGGCGGCGTAGAGCGTGTGATTGATCACCAGTGGTATCTGCTCCTGTGTGATCATGTCTCCCCTGCTTTCTCTGCTCGTCCGTCCGCTTGGCTATACCGCGGCCCCCTTCAGGAAAACCTCTCGTTAATACAGATAAGGGATATCTATCAATAAATCTCTGCTGTCGGAGTGGAGCACCAGACCACCTCGCCTTCGATCCGCTCGCCGGTCGGCACGAGCCCGAGGCGGCGGGCGACGGCGGAGGAGGCGTGGTGATCCGGATGGATGGTGGCGGCGACCGTGGTCACGCCCTGCCGGGCGAGCCGGGCGACCATGGCGAGCGCGGCCTCGGTCGCCACGCCCCTGCCCTGCCAGGGGGTGCCGACCACCCAGGCGACCATGGCCCGTTCCGGGGCGACGGTGGCCTGGACGTAGCCGACCAGGGCGCCGTCCAGACGGATCACCCAGTTGAGCCAGGTCTCCGCGCTGCCGGGCGGCGGTCCGGCGACCATCCGGGCGTAGCGGTCGCGCAACTGCTCGAGGGTGGCGGGGGAACCGCCGATGAAGGTGTGCAGGGCGGGATCGGACAGTGCCCGGGCCATCTCCTCGGCGTGCCCCACCGACAGCGGTTCGAGGACGAGCCGATCCGTCGTGATCTTCTCGGCGTTCGCGGAGGTGCTCATGGACGCGGAGTCTGGCACAGCAGAAGATCGTCTTCCGCTCGGTTTCCGGTGGACGGGCCGGAGCCGTGACGTCCGGGCGGCGGAGCGGGACGGCGGGCGCAGGGCGGTGCGGGCCCGGGCGAGCGGCCTCCTACACCCGGGGCATCGACTGGTCGACGGTGTCGGGGGACAGGACGTGGTCGATGACCATCACGGCGGCTCCGATCACGCCCGCGCGGTCGCCCAGCTCGCTGGAGGTGATGGTCAGGTGCTGGGTGGCCAGGGGGAGTGAGCGGCTGTAGATGACCTCGCGCAGGCCGGCGAGGACCTGCTCTCCGGCCTCCGCGATGTCGCCGCCGATCACGATCACCGAGGGGTTGAAGAAGTTCACGATCGAGGCGAGGACGTCGCCGAGCTCGCGCCCGGTCTGGCGGATGAGCTGGACGGCCTGGGTGTTGCCGGCGCGCACCAGGCGGACCACGTCGCGGCTGCCCTCGGCCTCCACGCCGGCGGCGCGCAGCCGGGCGGCCATGGCGGCACCGCCGGCGACGGCCTCCAGGCATCCGACGTTGCCGCAGCGGCAGACGATGTCGAGGGCGGAGGCGACCCGGATGTGCCCGATGTCCCCGGCCGCACCCTGGGCGCCGCGGTGCAGGCGGCGGTCGCTGATGATGCCGCAGCCGATGCCGGTGCCGACCTTGACGAAGATCAGGTGATCGGCCTCGGGCCGGGCGGCCCAGTGCTCGCCCAGGGCCATGATGTTCACGTCGTTGTCGGCGAGGACGGGCACCCCCAGCCGCTCGCCGAGCCACTCGGGGACGGGGAAGCCGTCCCAGCCCGGCATTATCGGAGGGTTGACCGGTCGTCCGGAACTGTGCTCGACCGGGCCGGGCAGCCCGACCCCGATGCCGCAGACCTCGTCGAGGGAGTGGCCGGTCTCGGTGAGCATCTCCTCGAAGGTGCGCTGGAGCCAGGTGAGCGTCGCCTCGGGGCCCCGGTCGATCGGGACCTCGGCCGCGCGCTCGGCCAGGACCTCGGTGGCCAGGTCGGTGACGGCCACCCGGGCGTGGGTCGCGCCCAGGTCGGCGGCCAGGACGACGCGGGCGGAGCGGTTGAAGGTGAAGGCGACGGCGGGACGGCCGCCCGAGGAGACGGCCTCCTCGGTGGGGACGATCCACTGCTGGCTGATGAGCGCGTCCAGGCGCTGGGCCAGGGTGGAGCGGGCCAGCCCGGTCAACTGCACCAGCTCGGCCCGGGTCCGGGCGCGGCCGTCGCGCAGGATGGTCAGGAGCGCCCCCGCGCCGGCGATGGAACCGCTCGCTTCCCTCAACATGCGCACAGTCAACACCCCTCGTTTTCGCCGCGTCAAAACGACTTATTCTGACTCCGCCCGTTCATTATGCCTGACAAGGCTTCACTTTTGTTTGTCTGAAGACATAAGTGACTTCTGGCATCCTGAAACCCGGAGAGAATCGGTCGGCTGTCGGCGGATCGTACCCCTCGGAGTCGATGGTGGCAGGCGTGCCGGTTCCGGGTCACACCGCCGACGCGGCAGCCCGCGCAGGTGTGCCGGCTCCCGGGGTTCGCTGCCGCGTCGTCGTCGCCCGGCCGTCGGCCGCTCGCGACCGCCGCCCGGTCAGCCGATGATCGAGACCAGATGCGAGCCTTGAGATCCGATCAATCTTGCCGGTATTGCGGAGATTCTTGTCCAGTGCCACGAATGACGGTTGAATGGTCCGATCAATCGCTCCGGGAGAGTCATGATCGACGCGCATCACCATGTGTGGGACCTGTCCGTGCGGGACCAGGACTGGATCACCGGCCCGGCGCTGGACCCGCTGCGGAGGAACTTCGGGATCGAGGACCTTCCGGCCGCGGCGAACGGCGTCACGGCCACGGTTCTCGTGCAGACGGTCACCGTACGGGAGGAGACGCCGGAGTTCCTGGCCCTGGCCGAGGCGCACGATCTCGTCGCGGCGGTGGTCGGCTGGACGGACCTGACCGCGCCCTCGGTCGCCGAGGACCTCGCCGCCCTCAGGGCCGCGCCCGGCGGCGGCCACCTGCGGGGCATCCGGCACCAGGTGCAGGGGGAGGCGGACCCGCGCTGGCTCTGCCGGGAGGACGTGCGCGCGGGGCTGCGGGAGGTGGGCGCGCAGGGGCTGGTCTACGAGCTGCTCACCCTGCCGCACCAGCTCCCCGCCGCGATCGAGACCGTGACCACCCTGCCGAAGACGGCGTTCGTGCTCGACCACTGCTCCAAGCCGCCGGTCGCCTCGGGCGAGCTGGAGCCCTGGGCCGGGCTGGTCCGGAAGCTGGCCTCCCGGCCCAACGTCACCTGCAAGCTCTCCGGGCTGGTCACCGAGGCCGACTGGGCGCAGTGGACGGTCGAGGACCTGCGGCCGTACGCCGAGGTGGTCCTGGAGGCCTTCGGGCCGGAGCGGGTCATGTTCGGCTCCGACTGGCCCGTCTGCCTGCTCGCCGCGCCGTACGAGGCCGTGCTGGGCGCGGCGGAGGCGCTCATCGGAGGGCTGTCCGCCGCCGAGCGGGAGGACGTGTTCGGCGGCGTCGCGGCCCGGGTGTACGGGATCGGCTGAGCCCGCCGCCGGCTCTCGCCGGGGGAGCCCCGCCTTTCCCTCCCGGGTGGAGCCGCCGGGCCCCGCCGGAGGCCATCCGGGCTCTCCCGGCGGGACGTCCCGGCCTGCTAGGGGAGCGCTGGGGCCTCCTCCGCCAGGATCGTGGCCGGGATCAGGGCGATCGCACTGATCCCGCCGTAGGGGGAGGGCCGCAGGGTGACCCGGACACCCTGGCGGGAGGCGAGCATCGCGACCACGAACAACCCGAGCCGTTCGCTGTCGGCCAGGTCGAACTCGGGGCTCTCGGCCAGGCGGCGGTTGAGCTCGGCCAGCTCCGGCTCCGGGATGCCCAGCCCGCGGTCCTCCACCTCGACCGCAAGCCCGGCGGCGGCGAGCTCGGCGCGGATGATCACCCGGGTCTGCGGCGGGGAGAACACCGTCGCGTTCTCCACCAGCTCCGCGATCAGGTGGATGAGGTCGGCCACGGCGCTCCCGGTCACCGCGGCGGAGGGCGCGGGCAGCACCTGCACGCGGGCGTACTCCTCGACCTCCGCCACCGCCGCGCGCAGCACGTCCACCACCGGGACCGGCTTGCGCCAGCCCCGCCCGGGTGTCGCGCCGGACAGGATGATCAGATTCTCCGCGTGGCGGCGCATCCTGGTGGTGAGGTGGTCCAGGCTGTAGAGGTCGGCGAGCGTCTCCGGCTGCTCCTCCTTGCGCTGCATCGCGTCGAGCTGGGTGAGCTGGCGGTGGAGCAGCGACTGGTTGCGCCGGGCCAGGCTGACGAAGACCTGGCTGACCCCCCGGCGCAGTTTCGCCTGGTCCGCGGCGGCCTCGTAGGCGGTGTGCCGGACCGAGTCGAGCGCGTGCCCGATGTCGCGGATCTCCGGAGCCCCCTCGATCTCGGGCAGCGACTCCTCGGGCGCGTCCTGTCCCTGCCGCAACCGGCTCACCAGGTGCGGGAGCCGTACCTCCGCCAGTTCCCTGGCCGCGTCCCGCAGCACACCCAGCTCGGCGGCGAGCCGCCCGGCGAACCGCAGGGAGAGCAGCACCGAGAGGATCAGCATGATCAGGCCGAGTCCGCCGGCGACGGCGATCTGGACCAGGATGCCGACCGCCGCCGGGGTGACGCGGGCGACCAGCAGATCGACGACCTCCGCCTGGCTGCGCTCCACCTCGGTCCAGAGCCGTTCCGCCGGCGCGAGGTCGGACGGCACCTGGCGGGAGGCCGTCGTGCGGCTCTCCAGCAGCACGAAGTCGCGGTAGAGCAGCGCGAAACCGCGCCGGTCGTACGGCGCGCGCAGTCCGGCGTCGAGGGTGGCCATGGCCTGCCGCCGGACCAGGCGGTGGGTGGAGACCATCTCGGTGAACGCGGCGTGCTCGGCGTCGGTCAGCCTCCCGCCCGCGCCCACGGCCGACAGCAGCGCCCGCTGCCGGGCCAGGAACTCCTTGGCCTCGCCGAGCGCGGTGACCGACCGGGCCTGCTGGTAGATCGTGATGTCCGGGACCAGGATCATCTGGTCGTACATCCGGAACATAGCGTCGATGATCTTGTTATAGGAGTCGATCACCCGGGTGGGGTCCGCGGACCGGGAGTCGACCAGGGCGCGGGTGGCGGGAAGCTGGTCGAGCTCGGCGAAGAGCGTGGTGAGCCGGATCCGCAGGTCCTCGTCGACCGTCTCCTGGGTGTCGTCGGCGAACGCGGTCCTGCGGAACGCCGCCAGGGCCTGGTCGGAGGCGAGCCGCTGCTGGGCGAGCGCCTCCTGCCCCGACCGGGCGCGCAGGTGGCGGGCCGAGTGCAACCGCTCGCGCTGGAGCTCGATGACCGCCTTCTCCGACGGGGTGGCCACGCCGTTGACCAGAGTGTTGATCTCCAGGAGCCGCATCCCGTCGCCCAGCGTCAGGCCGGCGGCGAATCCCCAGAGCAGGACCAGGGAGATGATCGGCACCAGCAGCAGAGCGGTGATCTTGAAGCGGATCGGCCGGCCAGAGTTGTCCATGCGTCGCCTTGAGAGGAAATTTCATGATGAAATGCGCGATCAGAGATCGCCTGAGATTACACCTCACGCGACAGTCGGGTCAGTACCACTCTCCTGGAGGCACCCCGTGCGGCTCCCGCGCACCCCGTCCGGCTGGACCATCGCGGTCTTCGGCCTGCTCGCGTTCCTGCTCGGCGTCCTGGGGCTGGTCTCGCCCGGCACGATGCTGGACATGCTCGGCTTCGAGGTCCTCGGGACCCGCGCGCCCGGCGACTACACCCTGGTCTACATGGCCGCCTCGTCCATGGCCGCGGTGAACATGGGGATCTACTACATGCTCGCGGCGGCCGTGGACTTCCGGCCCTTCTTCCTCTGGACGGTCCCGTTCCGCCTGGTCACCTTCACCGTCTTCACCATGCTGGTGGTCACCGGCGCGGCGCCCGCGAAGTTCCTCGGCGTGGGACTGTGGGAGGGCGCGGGCGCGCTGATCACCGGGGCGGCGCTGTGGTGGGAGTCCCGCCGGACGCCGGCCCCGCAGGCCGCCTGAAGAAGGCCGCGACCGCGCGGGGGTCGACGGAGCCGGTGAGCAGGTCGAGCATCTCCTCCCTGCGCGCGGGGTCGACCTTGAACGGGTGGCCGAACACGCGCGGGCCGGTCCCGTCGTGCAGCACCCGGGTCAGCATCAGGTCGCCGGGAAGGGCCTGACCGGACAGGAGCTCGTCGGTCACGGTCACCTTGTCCTCGCCGTCGCTCAGGGCGACTTCGTCCCCGGACACGCCCAGGACCTCCCACAGCCGGGTCGGGGTCGCCCGCCACGACTCCAGCAGCCGCACCTCGTCCTCACGCAGCCACTCGCCCCGCGCGTCCAGGAACTCCCCGATCACGTCGTGCTCGAACAGGGCCAGGTCGGCCAGCGCGAGCTCCGCCACCCGCACGCTCCGGGCCACCAGCTCGTCGACCAGATGGCGGCGGGCCGGGCGGTAGAGATAGGCGGTCAGCCGCCGGAACAGGTGCGCGGCCCGGTCCGGGAGCTCCTGGCGGGGGTCGGTACGGCAGGCGGCGTAGTCGGCCGCGTCCAGTTTCGCCGGAGCCAGGTCCGGGTCGAGGGCGAGCGCCTCGGTGATGAGGCCGGCCGCCTCGAACGACCGGCCCTCGCCCTCGGCGGAGCGGGCGGCCAGCAGCAGCGCGGCGGGCTCGGTGCGGGGAAGCGCCGCGACCAGGCCCGACGGGAGCGGCTCCCGCTCCACCTCGTCGGCGACCCGCGCGAGCGTCTCCGCCGAGCGCGACAGGTTGGCGATCACCGCGGACAGGTCCGCGCCCTCGTCCCGGGGCATGAGTTCGCTCATCCGTCCATCATGGTCCAGCCGGGGGCACCGGCGGCGCACCGGGCGGGTTCGCGGTGAGAGGAACGGTGTCCCGGCACGTGGCGGCGCCGCCGTCCCGGGCGGGGGACGGCGGCGCCGCGGTCGTGGTGCCGTGTCCTGACTACGGTCCGGCTACGGCCTGGTCAGACCGAGGGTGTAGGAACCGGAGCCGCTGTAGGCGTGGACCCGGACCCGGTAGGTGCCCGCGGTGCCGTTGTAGGTGAAGGACTCGTCGGGGTTGGGCGAGGTCCCCTGGGCCACCGTGGTCCAGGTGGAGCCGCTCAGCTTCTGCAGGTAGGCGTCGTAGTCGGTGCCGTTGGGGCCGTCCAGGCAGACGCGGTGGGTGCCCGCTCCGGCGCTGTACCCGCCGGTGCCGGGCTGGTAGGCGTTCTGGTTGGAGGTCAGCGAGCCGTTGTAGGTGTTCTGGTAACCGGAGCAGCCGGTCGGCGGGGTGCCGCCGCCGGCCAGGGTGAGGCCGTAGGCCGAGAGGATCTCGTTGACCGGCTGGTGGTAGGTGGTGCCGCCGGAGGAGCAGTTGCCCGAGCCTCCGGAGGTGACGCCCTGGGCCTGGTCGCCGGAGATGTAGGAGCCGCCGGAGTCGCCGGGCTCGGCGCACACGGTGGTGCGGGTCACGCCGGTGATGGTGCCCTCAGGGTAGGTCACGCTGGTGTTGTGCTGGCTGATGGTTCCGCAGTGGTAGCCCGTCGTGGAGCCGGAGCGGCAGATGGAGGAGCCCACCGCCCGCTGGGTCGAGCCGCGGACCGGAAGGATGCCGGAGTTGTAGGCGTTGACGACGCCGGTCGGCGTCCACTGGCTGTTGACCTCGACCCAGGCGTAGTCGTTGCCGGGGAAGGACGAGCCGCGGAAGGTGCCCTGGGCGACCCGGTTGTGTCCCTGGGTGGCGGTGCCGACCCGGCCGCAGTGGCCGGCGGTGACGAAGCCGCCCTGGCTGCCGGCCTTGGTGACCGAGAAGCCGACCGAGCAGCGCCCGCCCATGTAGTAGGCGTCGCCGCCGCGCACGTCGTAGAACGGCTGGGGCTCCTCGCTGGAGGCCTCGACCCGGACGAGCGAGGCGTCGAGGCCGCTGCCGTTGACGAAGGCCTGAGCCTCGGCGGTGTCGCGGGCGAGCACGGTGACGCTGTTGTTCTGCACGTCGACGTACCAGGACGGGATGGACTTGGGCGCGCTGCCGGCCAGTTCGTCGAGCCGGGCCTTGGCCGCGTCCAGCGTGGCCAGGGAGTGCGTGACGAGCTTGGCCTGCGCGCCGGTCTTGAGGATGGCGGAGACCTTCGTGGAGTCGCTGGTGGCGACCACGAACTCGGCGGTGGGGCCGCTCACCCAGGCGCCGGCGAAGTGCTCGCCGAGTTGCCGGGCGAGCGTCGGCTCGACCTTGGCCGCGGCGGCCTCGTTGATCAGGCGGGCCGCGGCCTGATCGCCGGTGAGGCCGAGGTCGCGCGTGAGCGCCTCGATCAGTCCGGGCTCGGGCCGGGCGGCGGCCGCCGCCTGCGCCTTGGCCTGGGCGTACAGGGACTCGGGGGCGGGTGAGCCGCCGGGACCCGCGTGGGCGATGGCAGGGGTGGCCACCAGCGTGAGGGCGAGCGCGAAACCCGCCGTCACGGCACTGCTGCGGAGCATGTGATCTCCTCATGTTGGGGGGTGCGCCGTCAAAGTAACGGCGGAAATGGGGAAAGCGGATCTACCAGTTCGCCCCTATCGCCGCGTTATGGTCCCTTCGTAGTGAGCTCCGGGGGACCGGGAGGAACGGGTCCGGGCCGGGAAGCCGCAGCTCCCCGGCCCGGGTGAGGCCTGTGCCATGGGTCCGCGCGTCAGCCGGACGGCGGCTCGGCGGCGGCCCTCACAGGCGCTGCCACAGCGCGGGGACGTTCGGCGGTTCCCAGCCGGACTGGGAGGTGTGCCCCTGCAGGCACCGGTAGGTCGCGCCGCCGTAGGTCACCTGCGAGCCCGCGGCGTAGGCGGTGTTCGGAGCCCAGGTGCCGCCCGGCTGCGTGACGGTGGGCGTCGGCGTGGGCTCGCCCGGTCCGCCCCCGGCCACGGCCAGGGTGAGGCCGTAGGCCGAGAGGATCTCGTTGACCGGCTGGTGGTAGGTGGTGCCGCCGGAGGAGCAGTTGCCCGAGCCTCCGGAGGTGACGCCCTGGGCCTGGTCGCCGGAGATGTAGGAGCCGCCGGAGTCGCCGGGCTCGGCGCACACGGTGGTGCGGGTCACGCCGGTGACGGTGCCCTGCGAGTACGTGACGCTGGTGTTGTGCTGGCTGATGGTTCCGCAGTGGTACTGGGTGGTGGAGCCGGAGCGGCAGATGGAGGAGCCCACCGCCCGCTGGGTCGAGCCGCGGACCGGAAGGATGCCGGAGTTGTAGGCGTTGACGACGCCGGTCGGCGTCCACTGGCTGTTGACCTCGACCCAGGCGTAGTCGTTGCCGGGGAAGGACGAGCCGCGGAAGGTGCCCTGGGCGACCTGGTTGGAGCCCCTGGTGGCGGTGCCGACGGTGCCGCAGTGGCCGGCGGTGACGAAGCCGCCCTGGCTGCCGGCCTTGGTGACCGAGAAGCCGACCGAGCAGCGCCCGCCGGAGCCCATGTAGTAGGCGTCGCCGCCGCGCACGTCGTAGAGGGCCCTGGGCCGCTCGTCCGACTGCTGCACACGGATCGGGGAGGCGGCGAGGTCCGCGAGGCCCGCGAGGCCACTGCCGGCCACGGCCTCCCGGGCCCTGGCCGGGTCGTGGGCGAGCACGACGACGCTGTTGGCCTGCACGTCGACGTACCAGAGCGAAGCCGCCTCGGAGACCTCCCCCGCGCGCCGGTCGAGCCCGGCCTTGGCCGCCTCCAGCGTGGCCAGGGAGTGCGTGACGAGCTTGGCCTGCGCGCCGGTCTTGAGGATGGCGGAGACCTTCGTGGAGTCGCTGGTGGCGACCACGAGTTCGGCGGTGGGACCGGTCAGCCAGAGTCCGGCGAAGTCGTCGCCGAGCCGCGCGCGCAGGACGGGCTCGACCTTGGCCGCGGCGGCCTCGTTGATCAGGCGGGCCGCGGCCTGATCGCCGGTGAGGCCGAGGTCGCGCGTGAGCGCCTCGATCAGTCCGGGCTCGGGCCGGGCGGCGGCCGCCGCCTGCGCCTTGGCCTGGGCGTACAGGGACTCGGGGGCGGGTGAGCCGCCGGTGGCTACGGCGTGGGCGATGGCGGGAGCGGCCACCAGTGTGAGGGCGAGCGCGAGGCCCGCCGTCACGGCTCTGCTGCGGAGCATGGGATCTCTCCTCGTGTTCGGGGGGTGCGCGGCCAAGGTAGCGGCGCGAGCACGAGGAATGCCCCTCCCAATTAATCCCTATCGGCGTGTTATAGACACTTATTCGCTGATCGTGATCCTTGTATGCGTTAGGTGGATAATGTGAAGTTATGGGTATTCCGGTACCCGGTGTTATGGCGAGGTGCCGAAGCTCGGGTTGTCGGCCAGCCACGCGGCATAGCGGCTGCTGCGCCGTACGGCTTCGGCGTGCGCGGCCTTGGCGTGCTCGGTGACGAGCGGGGCGGCCAGCGCGGTGGGCGCGTCCGGGTGCCAGCCGAGCAGCTGACGCCAGCGCAGCGGCGCTCCGGTGATCGGGACCAGCCTGAGGCCGGCGGCGGGCTGGAAGGTCGCCTGGCACAGGACGGCGGCGCGGCCGACCTTGGCCAGATGCATGCACGTGGCCACGTCGGTCTCGTACATGGTCCTGGGCGTGAACCCCGCGCGGGAGCAGGCCGCGACGAAGCAGTCGCCGAAGCAGCCGTCGCCCGGGGCGGCCGCCCACTGCTGTTCGGCCAGCTCGGCCAGGGACACCTCCTTCCGGTCGATCAGGGGATGGTCCTCGCCGAGCATGACGAAGACCGGGTCCGTCCCCACGGTGCGCCACACCACCGGCCCGTCCGCGGGCGGAGGGCTCTCGCCGCAGGTGCCGATGACCGCGAAGTCGATCCGGCCCGTCATGAGCATGGTGGTGAGCTCTCTGGCCGACCAGGAGGAGTAGGTGGTCACCGGCGTGGACGGCCAGGCCGTCGCGAGCCTGTCCACCAGCCCTCCCAGGATCGGCCCGTTGGTGGCGCCCAGCCGGTACTGGGGGACCTCCCCGCCGGTGTTGGCGAACCGCACGGCCTCCTCCTGGAGCTCCCGGGCGGCGGGCAGCAGCACCCGTGCCCTGGACAGCACCAGCTCCCCGAGAGGCGTGGGCCTCGCGCCGTTGTGGTCGCGGTCGAACAGCGCCCCCCCGAGCACCCGCTCTATCCGCTTGAGCTGCGCGGTCAGCGCAGGCTGGGCCAGCCCGAGATGAGTGGCCGCCTTGGTGACGCTCCCGGCCTCGGCGACCGCGCGCACGATCTTGAGGTGTCGGAGCTCGAGATCCATATCGCGAAGGTAAGGCTCGGACGATATGCCTGCAATGCAAACAAGTCATGAAATCTGACTCAATTTCGTGGAATCGTTCCAAAGGCAAGAGCCGTGCCGGAGGTGAGTCCGAGTCCTGACGGGGTAGGCGGATCCCATGACGATGGGAATCGATCCGAAGGACCTGGCGGAGGACGACCTGCTGCGCGAACTGCGGCAGTTGCACCTGACCCGCACCGACACGTTCCTGCACGGCTCCGGCGACGCGCTCGCCAACCACACCACGCGGACCGAGGAGCTCGAGGAGGAGTACCTGCGCCGGCACCCCGAGCGCCAGGTCGACCCCGAACGGCTGCGCGAGGGAGCCCGGCAGCGCTGACCGGCGCAGGCGCAGATCGCCAGGCCCGACCCGAGGAGGTACGGCCATGCACGCCCAGCACGACGTCCAGACCATGTCCACCGACGACACCACCGTCTACGAGGCGGTGGCCGCGCTCGCCACGGACCGCCACGTCGCCCACACCGCCGACGTGGTCCACATGACGGGCCTGCCGGAGGAGACCGTACGGCGCAGCCTCGCCTTCCTGACGGAGAACGGCTGGCTCAAGTCCCGCGGCGGCGTCTACGCCCTCGGCCCGCACGACTGGGAAGTGGAGTACTGACACCTGCCCCGCCACGCGGCGATCACCGGTGCCGGAGAGGACCGCCTCCACGTCCCCCGGCCCCGCCGCCCGGCGCCGCGGATCCGTTCCCCGCTCCCGCGATCCGCTCCACCTGCTCGCCGACGGAGGGCGCGCCGGGACGGTTGTCGATCTCGACGTGCGGGACCACCGGCGGCTCGTCCACCCGGATCGCCCGCAGGTACTCCTCGAACCCGGCGAGCTTGCCGGCGTCGCGGGCCAGGCCGCGCCGTTCCAGGCGGGCCCGCAGGGTCGGCCCGTCCGACCGCACCCACACCAGGCCGACCGGAGGCCCGCCCAGCTCGGCGACCCAGCGCTCCCACAGCGCCGCGTCGTGGACCTGGCTCGTGAAGGGACCGTCGAGCAGCACCGGGCAGCCGTGGGAGCGGATCTGCCGGGCCAGCGCGGTCAGCCCGGCGTACTCATGGCGCTTGACGTGCTCGTCGTACCACGGCCCCTCGCGCTCGCCCGGGTCGCGGCCGTGGGCCTCCAGGGTGGCGGCGACGAAGCCGCCGTAGACCGTGTCCTTGTCCAGCAGCGCGGGCACGGGGGCGAGCCGGGCCAGCAGCGCCGCCGCGACGGTCGACTTGCCGGCGCCCGGCGGGCCGCTGACGACCCATGCGGGGGCGGTCACGACCAGGCTTTGCCCACGAGGTCCTCGACGGCGGGCGCCTGGGCGAGCCCGGCGTCGAAGGCCGGGCGCCAGAGCGCCGGATCGAGGACGTTGGCGCCGAAGACCGCGATGGACGCCTCGTCGGGGGCGACGTGGGCGAGCACGGCATCGCCGAGCTCGGCGACCTCGGACCTGAAGCGCGACCGCGGGGAGAGGTTAGCCATCGGCTCCACGATCACCACGGCCGAGCAGCCCTTCGCCAGGTCGGCGTTGGTCGCCGAGCGGACTCCGCCGTCCATGTAGCGGCGGCCGTCGATCTCCACCGGGGGGAAGACGCAGGGCACGGCGCAGCTCGAGGCGACCGCCGACACCAGCGGCGCGGCGGAGTCGCGGTCCCAGACGACGAACTCGCCGGTCCCGGCGTCGACCGCGGTGACCAGCAACCGGCGCTCGGGCCATTGTTTCACCGGCAGCCGGTCGCCGATCGTCTCGATCTTGGCCCCGGTGTCCTTGACCGCCAGCGCCATCGCGCCCACCCGCCTGCGGGCTTCCTGCGGGTCCAGCGACGGGTCGTACAGGATGCCGAAGGCGGCCATCACCGCTTCCATGTCGACGGCGGGGACCGTGGCCTCCGTCTCGGACGCGGCCTGGGCCGCGACCGCGCTCTCCAGATCCGCTCCGGTGGCGACGAGCGCGCCCACCACCGACCCCGCCGAGGTGCCCACCACGAGGTCCGCCGTTCCCAGGTCCACTCCGGCGCGCCGCAGACCGGTGATGATCCCGGCCTCCCACGCGATCCCCGCGACGCCTCCGCCGCCCAGCACCAGTGCTCTCGTCATGCGCACATCCTTCCCGATCAACCCCGTTGTGTCCCGGGCGGTCCTGGGTGGTCCGGGGAGGTCAGACGTCGCGTCCCCGCATTCCCTCCTGCTCCGGATCGACACCCCACGAGATGATCCGCTCCGGACGGATGCGGATGACCTCCCTGCTGAGGTACGGCGCTGGCGGGTCCTGGTCCTCCAGGGCCTCGGCCGTACCCCGGACCTCCACTCCTCTGACCCGCCAGGGATCGGTCGAGGCCAGGTCGTCCACCACGAACGCCACCCGGCCGTTCGTCCGGATGTTGCGGAACTTCTTCGTCGCGCCGAGCGCGCGGCCGTAGATGTCGATCGTGCCGGTCCCGGGGTTGTAGCGGAAACCGGTCGGACTGTTCTGGAGGGCGCCGCCGGGGGATGCCGTGGCCAGGCGGCCGAGACGTTGCCCGGCGAGGTAGTCGAGCTCCGCCTGGGTGAACGCGTGGGTGGTCGTCATGCCGGAAGCCTGCTACCTCAAGCTTGGTTGAGGTCAAGTAGGATGAAGCATGTCCCAGAACTCGGAGCTCACCGTCGGGCAGGTCTCCGCGCGCAGCGGGGTCGCCGTCTCGGCCCTGCACTTCTACGAGGCCAAGGGCTTGATCCGCAGTCGCCGTACGGCGGGCAACCAGCGTCGCTACAGCCGTGACACGCTGCGCAGGATCGCCTTCATCCGGGTCTCCCAGCGGGTCGGCATCCCGCTGAAGACGATCCAGCGCGCCCTGTCCGCGCTCCCGGACGAGCGCACCCCCAACCGGGAGGACTGGGCCCGGCTCTCGGCGCTGTGGCGGTCGGAGCTGGACGACCGGATCCGGCAGCTTCAGCGCCTGCGGGACGGCCTGACCGACTGCATCGGCTGCGGCTGCCTGTCCCTGGACCGCTGCGCGCTGGCCAACCCCGGTGACGTGCTGGCCTCGCAGGGGCCGGGCTCGCGGCTGATGGTCGCCCCGCGCCGGGACTGCGTCCAGCCGTGCGGAGACGGTGACGAGGACGGCAGGGAGGCCGAGGCCGTCGGGGCGTAGGCCGGGCCCGGATCCGGCCGGGCGTCACGGACGCGGTGGCCGGGCCGGAGGCGGTGCGGCCTCAGATCCCGTGGCCGCGCAGCCAGGCGCGGTTGGCGCTCTGGTCGGCGAGGGCGCGCCCGGGGTCCCGGGAGATCGGGGCGTCCTGCTCCACGACCAGCCAGCCCTCGTATCCGCCCAGTTCGGCGAGGACGCCGGGCAGGTCGACCTCTCCGTCGCCGAGGGCGGTGAACGCGCCGGCCGCGACCGCCGCCGCCAGGTCGCCACCCGCGCTCCTGGCCCGGCCGAGGATCTCCCGGCAGGCGTCCTTGAGGTGGACCTGCCGGATCCGGTCGCGCCACCGCCGCGCCGCCGCCACCGGATCTCCGCCGGCCAGCCAGAGGTGGCCGGTGTCCAGGCAGAGCGAGACGTCGGTGAGGTCGAGCACCCGCTCGACCTCCTCCGGGGTCTCCACCAGAGTGCCCAGGTGGTGGTGGAAGACGGGTTCGAGGCCGAGCTCCCGGCAGCGGTCGGCCGCCCGCTGGATCCGGCCGGCGAAGGCGGTCCACTCCCCGCAGGGCAGCCCCGGCGCGCCCCCGGCGGAGAACCGGGCGGCATGGTCGGGGCAGGCCAGGGTCGGCCGGGGCGCGAACCGCGGGTCGTCCACCGGTGCGGCGGCGAACACCGCCAGCGCCGCCTCCAGGCCGGCCAGCCCGGCGGCGAATCCCCCGGCGTCGTCGTAGCGCAGGTCGATCCAGCCGCCCGCCAGGCCCATCCCGGTCCTGGCCAACCGCTCCCCGAGCGTCGAGCGGGTGCCGAGATAGCCGATCGGCCCGGAGTCGACGCCGTCGTATCCGGCCTCGGCCAGCGCGTACAGCAGCGCGTCGGGACTCAGCGGAGCCCCGTCCGTCCGGTAGATCCCGAAGTTGACGGGGGCGTTCGCGACCTTGATCGCCATGGCTACTCCATGCCGGCCAGCCAGCGCAGGGGGTTGTCGTGGGTGATGAGGCGGATGGTCTCCTCGGTGACCCCGGCCTCGCGCATCCGGGGCAGGAAGGTGCGGAACAGGTGGCTGTAACCGGGTCCACCGTACCGCTGGATCTCGGAGACCCGGCAGACCCCGCTGCTGAGCAGCAGCCGGTGGGCGTGGCCGGCCTCGACGAGGTCGAGCGCGTCCCTGAGCCGGTCGGCGCCCAGGGAGGTGAGCCGGACGTAGCCGCCCGCCTCGGCGACCTTCCGGGTGACCGCGGGGTCGTTCCCGGCGTCGCCGACGGCGATCCGCCGGGCGGGCAGCCCCTCGGCGAGCAGGATCTCCAGCAGGGCCAGACCGCCCCGGTGGTGGACGGCGACGGGCAGTTCCGAGGTGAGGGACGCCCTGGCGGCGGCGGCCGCGCAGCGCTCCTCGGCCGCGGTCGGCTCCCCGGTCCAGGCGCCGATCTCGCCGATCACCCCGGGCCGGGCGCTGGTGCCGTCGAGGCCCTCGTCGATTTCGAGCATCAGGTGCCGGGTGAGCTCCTCCACGTCGGCGTCCAGCGCCCAGGAGGGGTTGAACGGGCCGGCGAAGAACCCCGTGCCGGCGACCAGGGCGACCCGGCTGCCCGCGGTCATCCTGGCCAGCGCCGCGGTGTCGCGGCCGGTGCCGATGGCGCTGAGTTCGACGACCAGGCCGAGGCCGTCGGACTGGCGCAGCTCGCGCAGCTCCGCGGTGACCGCCTGCTCCTCGTCGAGCCACCGGTGCGGGTCGGAGTCGGCGCCGGAGGCCCATCGCATGTCGTTGCGGAGGCGTTCGCCGGGGAGGACTGATCCGTCGATCGCGGATGAGGCGACGGGACCGGTGAGGGTTCTGATCACAGGGGCATCGGGCATGAACGGACATTAACTCATATTTAGGGTAAAAATCCCCAAAGATTCCAGGGTTTTACCTTTGATGTTCAGTGGGTTTTCCCGGTGCGCCCGCCCGTCGTCCGCGCGTTTCCGAAGGCGGCCGTTCCCGCGTCGTGATGAAAGTTACATGGCCGCACACGCTCTGGCTCGGCCTTTGTTAGTTGTACGTTCAAACTATTGACGGCCCGTCGAGGGCCGTGTGACCCTCTGGGCGCTCATGCACGCGCATCATGGACGGTCGAAGGTCAGGTCCCCGGTCCCTGACCGTGCATGGCGGTTCGTCCATTGCTCTGCGGAGGGAAAGCCGTACATGCGAAGAAGACTGGTCAGCGTGCTCGCCGCCGCGGCGGTGACGTGCGCGGCGGCCGGCACCGCCGTCACGAGTCAGGCCGCGTCGGCGGCCGTCACCCCGGCGGCCGCCCCGGTTGCCGCCGCCGAGACCAACGAGTGGAAGAACGTCCGCATCGACGGCGGCGGGTTCGTCCCGGGGATCGTCTTCAACCAGAAGGAGAAGAACCTCATCTACGCCCGCACCGACATCGGCGGGGCGTACCGGTGGGACCAGTCCGCCAAGAGCTGGATCCCGCTGCTCGACTGGGTCGGCTGGGACACATGGGGATACAACGGCGTGGTCAGCCTCGCCACCGACCCGGTGGACCCCGACCGCGTCTACGTCGCCGCCGGGATGTACACCAACGACTGGGACCCCAACAACGGCGCGATCCTGCGCTCCGCCGACCGGGGCAGGACCTGGCAGGCCACCGCACTGCCGTTCAAGCTCGGCGGAAACATGCCCGGCAGGGGGATGGGAGAGCGGCTGGCCGTCGATCCCAACAACAACAACGTGATCTACCTCGGCGCGCCCGACGGCAACGGCCTGTGGCGCAGCACCGACAAGGGCGTCACCTGGGCCAAGGTCACCAGCTTCACCAACCCCGGAGACTACGCCGCGGACCCGAACGACCCCAACGGCTACATGAGCCACCGGCCGGGCGTGGTCTGGGTGACCTTCGACCCGACCTCGGCGACGGCCGGGAAGACCACGCAGAAGATCTACGTCGGCGTGGCCGACAAGGAGAACACGGTCTACAGCTCCGCCGACGGCGGCGCCACCTGGTCCCGCGTCCCCGGCCAGCCGACCGGTTACATCGCCCACAAGGGCGTGCTGGACCATGAGAGCGGCACCCTCTACATCGCCACCAGCGACACGGGCGGGCCGTACGACGGCGCCAAGGGCGACGTGTGGAAGCTGAACACCGCCACCGGCGCGTGGACGCGGATCAGCCCGATCCCGTCCAGCTCGGCCGACGACTACTTCGGCTACAGCGGTCTCACGATCGACCGGCAGGACCCTGACACGATCATGGTCGCCACGCAGGTCTCCTGGTGGCCCGACGCGATCTTCTTCCGCTCCACCGACGCCGGTGCGACCTGGACCCGGATCTGGGACTGGAGCTCCTACCCCAACCGGACCAAGCGCTACACGATGGACGTCTCCTCCGCGCCGTGGCTGACCTTCGGGTCGAACCCGCAGCCTCCCGAGGAGACGCCCAAACTCGGCTGGATGAACGAGTCGGTGGAGATCGACCCGTTCGACTCCAACCGGATGATGTACGGCACCGGCGCGACGATCTACGGCACCGAGGAGCTGAAGAAGTGGGACACCGGTGAGACGTTCACCATCAAGCCGATGGTCAAGGGCCTGGAGGAGACCGCGGTCCTCGACCTGATCAGCCCGCCCTCCGGCGCACCGCTGGTCAGCGCCCTCGGCGACATCGGCGGCTTCCGGCACACCGACCTCGACAAGGTCCCGCCGATGATGTTCACCGCCCCCAACTTCACCTCGACCACCAGCCTCGACTACGCCGAGACTGCGCCGGGCGTGATGGTCCGCGCGGGCAACTTCACCGACGCCGACCGGCCCAACGACAGCCACGTCGCCTTCTCCACCGACGGCGGCGCCAACTGGTTCCAGGGCACCGAGCCCAGCGGGATCAACGAGGGCGGCACCGTCGCCGCGGCGGCCGACGGCTCCCGGTTCGTCTGGGCGCCCAAGGGCGTGGCCGTGCACCACTCCGTCGGCTACGGCAACGGCTGGACCGCCTCCACCGGCATCCCGACGGGCGCCGTGGTCGAGTCGGACCGGGTGAACGCCAAGAGGTTCTACGGCTTCAGCGGCGGGAAGTTCTACGTCAGCACCGACGGCGGCGCCACGTTCGCGGCCACCGCCGCGACCGGCCTGCCCGCCGAGGGCAACGTCAAGTTCAAGGCCGTCCCCGGCCGTGAGGGCCACATCTGGCTCGCCGGCGGCGACGCCGCCGAGGGCGCGTCCGGAATCTGGCGCTCCACCGACGGCGGCGCGTCCTTCACCAAGCTCTCCGGAATCACCGGCGCGGTGAACATCGGCTTCGGCAAGGCCGCAGAGGGCCGGAACTACCAGGCGCTGTACGCGGTGGCCACGATCGGCGGCGTGACGGGCGTCTTCCGCTCCGACGACACCGGCGCCACCTGGGTGCGGGTCAACGACGACCAGCACCAGTACGGCAACATGGGCGAGGCCCTGACCGGCGACCCCCGGATCTACGGCCGCGTCTACCTCGGCACCAACGGCCGCGGCATCGTCTACGCCGACACCGGCGGCGGCACCACGCCCCCGGACGACGACACCGCCGCGCCGTCCAGGCCCGGCAAGCCCGCCGCCTCGGCGATCACCTCGACCGGCGCCACGCTGACCTGGACCGCCTCGACCGACAACGTCGGGGTCGAGGGATACGACGTCTACCGCGAGGCCGGGGCGACGGACGTCAAGGTGGGCTCGCCCTCCCCGGCGTCGTTCGCCCTGACCGGGCTGACGGCCGACACCTCCTACACCTACTACGTGGTGGCCCGCGACGCCGCGGGCAACACCTCGGCCGCCTCCGACCCGGTGACCTTCAAGACCACCACCGGAGGACCCGCCGAAGGCGGCTGCACCGCGGCCTACAGGGTCGCCAACTCCTGGCCCGGCGGCTTCCAGGGCGAGGTGACGGTCAAGAACACCGGCACCTCGGCCATCACCGGCTGGACCGTGAAGTGGACCTTCCCCGACGGCCAGAAGATCACCCAGCTCTGGAGCGGCGTGCACACCCAGACCGGAGCGGACGTCACCGTCAAGAACGCGGGCTGGAACGGCAACCTGAACGCGGGCGCCTCCACCTCGTTCGGCTTCGGCGGCAGCTGGACCGGCGCCAACGGCGTCCCCGCCACCGTCACCTGCGCCGCGAGCTGACGGGCACCGCCGCCGTCCTCCGCGCCGGAGGGCGGCGGCTCGACCGGCCGTACGGCGGGCACCCGCCGTACGGCCGGTTCCGTGTTCCTCCCCCAGGAGGAGCAGCATCTCCTCCGGCCCGCCTATCCTGGAACGAAACCGACTGCTCAGGAGAGCGCGTGGCGATCTCAGACAAGATGCGAGAGACCGAGGACGGCATGGAGCGGCCGACCGCGGTCGGCGACGCCGAGGCGATGAAGGCCGAGGCCGCCGAGCGCTCTCCCATGCGCTCCGGCCTGCACGGGAGGCTGGACGCGATCCGGGCCACCCGCACCGGCCGTCTCACCCTGAAGATCGTCATCGGTGCCATCGGCGGCGTGCTGGTCGTCGCCGGGCTCATCATGGTGCCCTTCCCCGGTCCCGGCTGGGCGGTCGTCTTCGCCGGCCTGGCGGTGCTGGCCCTGGAGTTCCACTGGGCCCACCGGCTGCTGGAGTTCGGCAAGCGGACCCTCTCGGCATGGATGGCCTGGCTCGGCCGGCAGAACTGGTTCGTCAAGGCCACGGTCATCCTCGTCGCCGCCGCCACCGCCACCGCCATCGTCTATTTCGGGGTCAAGCTCAGCTTCGGCATCGATCTCGTCACCGAGGCGCAGAAGCTCCTCATCCGCTAGCGGTCCCCGCGGCTGCCGGAGCCGCGCTCCCGGTCCGGGGCTCCAGGAGGCGGCAGCCGTTGACCGGTGTGCGACCGGGTGCGGGCCGTGCGCGGACCGGCCTTGAAGAGGCAACCGGTTCGGTATAGATCAGATGTCAGGGGATCTTTCCGGCCTACGCTGCGATGGTGCCTGTGAGACGTGGGATGTGCCGCCTGCTCCGCCGTACAACCGTCGTGGCCGCGGCGACGGTCACAGCGACGGCCACAGCGATGGCTGCAGCGGCCGTCACGGTGCCCGCGCACGCCGCGCCGGAGGACGTCAGGTTGCCCGGTACCTCGACGACCGTGCGCGAGGACTCCGCCGACCGGGTCCGGGTCACCTCCTACACGGTGGGCAAGGCGGTCTACCTGCGCCGGGGGACCGGGTTCGTGCGACGGAGCTCGGACACCGAGATCACGGTCGCGCCGAAGGGGACCACGGCGCTGGCCGTGCCGTCCTCCTACACCGGGGGATACGACTCGGTGACCCTCCTCGACGTCGCGACGGGCAGGGGCACCCGGATCAGGACCGTGAGGAAGCCGCTGCTCGCGGGCTTCGCACGCTGGTCCAGAGACGGCGGGAAGGCGGTCCTGACCGTACGGAAGAAGACGGCCACCGGCTGGGCGGCCACCGGCTTCGTGCTCGTCGACGCGGCGGCGAAGTCCGCCCGCGTGGTGGCCGTGCCGGGCGTGGACCCCGCCGCGCGCTTCCGGTGGAGCCCCGACGGGGCCGATCTCGTGGCCGGGCACCGGGGCGGGACCCGTTTCTACGGGCAGGACGGCAGAGTACGGCGCACGCTGGCCAGGACCGGCACGCCCGCCGGGGGAGACGACGCCTTCTCGCCCTCGGGCCGGAGGATGACGACCTGGTGCCCGGCCGCGTACGCCGAGCACGTCTGCGTCTGGGACCGGGCCACCGGCAGGCTCGCCGCCAGGGTGAACATCCGGCCGGCGGGCCTGTGGGGCTGGTGGGACGACAAGCACCTGATCGCGGTCGTCGCCCGCGGCGGCTCCTACCGGGCCGTCGTGTCGGACCTGCGGGGCGGGATCGTCCGGGTGCTGGCCGGCATCCCCTCCGCCGACTGGCGCAACAAGCTCTACCTCGGCTACACGCGCACGTCCTGAAGCCCTTCCGGCGGACCCTCGGGCAACCGGGCTGCAAGGGATCCGCAAACGGGCGGCTCTACGCTCCGGGCATGCCCGACATGGAGTACGCCAAGACCTTCCGGCCGTTCCTGTTCATCCCCGGCGCGCACATCGCGTGGCTGCCGATCGGGCTCTTCTTCGTGATCGGCGAGCTCACCGGCAACGGGATCCCGATGAAGAGCGGATCCGCCCTGACGCTGGGGATCGTCTTCTGCGCGTTCGGCGTGGTCGCCGTCGTCGCCACCGTCGTGCTGGCCCTCTACTTCCGGATGCTCGACCGCCGCCGCCGGGCCCTGCTGGAGTACGGCCTGCGGGTGCGGGCCGTCGTCACCGGGGTCACCGCCGCGCCGAGCAGGATCAACGGCCGGCAGCTGATGAGGCTGCACGTCTCGGCACCCGGGGTCCCCGGCCTGGCGTTCCGGCAGACCACCTTCGATCCGGTGCCCGAGGGAACCGAGGTGACCGTGGCCTACGACCCGGAGGAGCCGGGCAGGGGCGTCATCGCCGACGACCTGCGCGCGCTCGCCCGGACCGGGGTGAAGGGCTGCGACCACCGGCATGGGGCCGCGGACTGAGCCTGGGAGGCCGGGGGACGGGACGCCGGGCCGTTCCGGGACGGGCGCGGGAGGCCGCGGGCCCCGGCCCGGGCGCGTCAGAGGTAGCCGGGTGCGTCAGAGGTAGAGGCCGGTGCCGTTGTCGGTCTGCGGGGTCGCGATGGCGTGCAGGTCGCGCTCGCGCATGACGAGGTAGATCTGGCCGTGGACCTCGACCTCGTACTGGTCCTCGGGGTTGAACAGGACCTTGTCGCCCACCTTCACGGTGCGGGCGCTGGCGCCGACGCCGCAGACCTCGCCCCAGACGAGCCGGTTGGCCATCTTCACGGTCGCCGGGATCACGATGCCCGCGGTGCTGCGCCGCTCTTCGGTGTCCTGCTCGACCTTGACCATGACGCGGTCGTGGAGCATCTGGATCTCGAACTTCGGGTCGGCCACGACAGAAGTTTAGGGGACGGGCGGCGGCCGTACCGGTCGGCCCGTTCCGGGCGGCGTGGAAACCCGCCGTGCGGGAGGCCGGTTCCAATGTTTTCGGGGAGTTCCGGATGTCGGAGGGGAGAAGTAGGCTCACCCGGCATGACGGACCTCTCTCCCGGCCTGGTCGACGAATTCGTCGACTGGTACCTGAGCGCGAACCCCATCTCCGCCTCCCTGGCGGGTGCACCGGGCCATGACCGGACCCTCGGCGACTTCACCGAGGCGGGCATCCTCGCCCGCGACGGTGAGTCGAGGCGCTGGCTGGAACGGCTCCAGGAGGTGAAGGGCGGCGGGTTCGAGGACGAGATCGACCGCGAGCTGATCATCTCCACGCTGCGGGGGGCGCTCGCCTTCGAGTCCTGGCCCTCCTGGCGGCGCGACCCGTCCGTCTACGTGGGGCCGGTCTTCGCGTCCTTCTTCAGCCCTTTCCTGAGCCGGCTGGCGGGTGAGGACGAGCTGGTGGACGCCGCCGTCGCGCGGCTGGCCGAGGTGCCGGACGTCCTGGCCGCCTGCCGTACGAACCTGGACCCCGAGCTGGCCGCCCCGCTGCTGGTGGAGCGGGGCCTCGGCCAGGCGCGGACCGGCCGGCGGTTCCTCACCGCGACCGTCCCCGGGCTGGTCGCCGACGAGCGGCTGCGCGCCCGGCTGGCCGAGGCGGCCGAGCCCGCGGCGGCGGCCTTCGACGAGCTGGTCGAGTTCCTCGGCGGATTCGAGGCGACCGGCACGTGGCGGATGGGGGAGAAGCTCTACTCGGCCCTGCTGCGCGAGCGGGAGATGCTCGGCTACGGCGCGGCCGGGCTGCGCGAGCGAGGTCAGGCCGCCTACGACGAGCTGGACGCCGAGATGCGCGAGGTGGCCCGGCGGCTGCCCGGCGGCTCCGACGACTGGCACGCCGCCATCGGCAAGCTCCAGGACGACCACGCGCCGACCCTGGAGGACATGCGCGCCGAGTACGAGGCGGAGACCGAGCGGGCCAGGGCGTTCGTCCGCGAGCGCGGCCTGGTGACCTTCGCCGAGGGCGAGGAGTGCAGGGTGGTGCCGTCGCCGGAGTTCCAGCGGCCGATCCTGTCCGTCGCCTCCTACCTCTCGCCGCCGCCGCTGTCGGCCTCCCGTGTCGGGCACTTCTTCGTGCCGTTCACCCCCGACTCCTTCACCGAGGAGCAGGTCCGCCAGCGGCTGCGCACCAACGCCCGCGCCCAGATGCCCTCGATCGCGGTGCACGAGGCCTACCCCGGCCACCACTGGCACCTGTCATGGGTGGCCGACAGCCCGCGCCGGGCCCGCAAGCTCTTCCGCACGCCGTACTTCACCGAGGGCTGGGCGCTGTACGTGGAGAAGGTCATGCGCGAGCAGGGCTACTTCGCCACCCCCGCCCAGGAGCTCGCCCACCTGGAGTTCCGCATCTTCCGTGCGGCCCGCATCATCGTGGACACCTCGCTGCACTGCGGTGACATGAGCATCGAGGAGGCCGAGCACTTCATGACCACCAAGTCCTCCCTCACGCCGGGCACCGCCAAGGGCGAGGTCAACCGCTACTGCGCCTGGCCCACCCAGGCGCCGTCCTACCTGACCGGGGCGCTGGAGATCGACCGCATCCGCGCCGACTACACGGCGGCCGGCCGCGGTGACCTGCGCGCCTTCCACGACACCCTGGCGGGCTCGGGCGGGCTGCCGCTGGGCCTGGCCCGCCGGGTGGCGCTGGAGAGCTGACGCCTGCGGAGACGGGGCGGTCAGCCGACGGCCGCTCCCGTCTCCACGGGCAGGCCCGCCTCGACCCAGTCCTGGATGCCCTCGCGGTACTTGCGCACGTCGGAGTAGCCGAGGGCGGTCAGGCGCCGCGCCACCGCCTCGCTGTTGCCGCAGGCCGGGTTGGAGCAGTAGGTGACGACGGTGGCGTCCCGGTCCGGCAGGAGCTCGGCCGCGCGGGCGGCGACCTCGCTCTCGACCAGGGCGATCGCGCCGGGCAGGTGCTGCCGGGCGTAGTAGTCGCCGCCGAGGGCGTCCACGACGACGGCGGTGCCCGCCTCGATCGCGGCCTTCAGCTCGTCGCGGCTGATCAGTGCGGTCATGCTGGCCTCCTCGGGCCTAAATGGACTATAGTCCGTTTCTGTGAACGAGTCGGAAAGTAGCGGACTGCGGTCCGTTTCGTCAAGCGAGCCGCTGCGGACACTGCTGGGCGAGCCGCCCCGGGAGCGGGCCGACGCCGCGCGCAACCGGATGAAGGTGCTGGCCGCGGCGGACAGGCTGTTCCGCGAGAAGGGGGTGGACGGCGTCTCGATGGACGCCGTCGCGGCCGAGGCGGGGGTGGGAAAGGGCACGTTGTTCCGCCGGTTCGGCGACAAGTCGGGCCTGGCCGCGGCGCTCCTCGACGAGCGTGAGCGCGAGTTGCAGGAGGCGATCCTGTCCGGCCCGCCCCCTCTCGGCCCGGGCGCCCCGGCCGTGGAGCGGCTGGCGGCCTTCGTGGACGCCTATGTCGACTACCTGCTCGGCCATCTCGACCTGGTCCGGATGTCGGAGACCGCCAGCCCCGGCGCCCGCTACCGGATCGGCGCCTACCGGTTCTGGCGCCTCCACGTGGCGGTCCTGCTGGGCGAGGCGCGCCCGGGCTGCGACGCCGACCCGCTCGCGCACGCGCTGCTCGCCCCGCTGGCCGCCGAGCACATGACGGTCCTGGTGGGGGAGTACGGCCGGGCGAGGGCGAGGGAGGCGGTCCGCCGTCTCGTGCTCGGCTGAGGGGCTGCGGCCGGAGGCGGGTGACCGAGTCCGAAAAGCTACCAGCAGGTAACCAAAGTCACATGAGGTCGTCTCACAATCGATGATGCGTCACTTGTGCGATGAAAGGTCACCTCTGTGCGGATAGCTCCGTTTGCTCGTCTATCCCGGCCGATCCGGTGGATCGCCCGGACCGTCGTCGTTCTCCTCGTCCTGGCGGTCGTCCTCGCCGGGACCGTGACCTGGACGGTCCGCAGGTCGTTCCCGCAGCTCTCCGGCGAGACGCGGCTCCCCGGCCTGGCCGCGGCCGTGACCGTTCACCGCGACGCGCAGGGCATTCCGCAGATCTACGCCGACAGCCCGGCCGACCTGCTCAAGGCCCAGGGCTACGTGCACGCCCAGGACCGCTTCTGGGAGATGGACTTCCGCCGCAAGACCACTGCGGGCCGGTTGTCGGAGCTGTTCGGCGCCTCGACCCTGGACATCGACAAGGTCGTGCGGACCCTCGGCTGGCGGCGCACCGCCGAGGCCGAGCTCCCGCTGCTGCGGCCCGAGACCCGCCAGGCCCTGGAGGACTACGCGGCCGGAGTCAACGCCTGGATGGCCCGGCACGACGGGTTCGCCGAGAGAAGTCTCGAGTACGGCGTGCTCGCGCTGACCAACTCCGGCTACGAGCCCGAGCCGTGGACCCCCGCCGACTCCCTGGCCTGGCTCAAGGCCATGGCCTGGGACCTGCGCTCCAACATGGAGTCCGAGATCGACCGGGCCCTGGTGGCGGCCAGGCTCCCGGCCGAGCGGGCCGCGCAGCTCTACCCGGGCTACCCCTTCGACCGGCACCAGACGATCGTGACCGGGACCGGCGACGAGGCCGCGCAGGAGCCCAAGGGCGGCCGGCCGGTCGGCGCGGCGGACGCGCTGGCAGAGGCCTCCGCGCTGGTGGACGCCGCTCCCGCCCTCCTCGGGACCGCCGGAGGCGACTTCGCCGGGATCGGCTCCAACTCCTGGGTGGTGGGCGGCGCGCACACCGCCACCGGCAAGCCGCTGCTCGCCAACGACCCGCACCTCGGCCCCAAGATGCCCTCGATCTGGTACCAGGCCGGGCTGCACTGCCGCACCAAGAGCGCGGCCTGCCCCTACGACGTGACCGGCTACACCTTCGCAGGCCTGCCCGGCGTGGTGATCGGCCACAACGACAAGATCGCCTGGGGCTTCACCAACCTCGGTCCCGACGTCAGCGACCTGTACCTGGAGCGCGTCAAGGGCGACACCGTCGAGGTCGCGGGCGAATGGAAGCCGATCCAGACGCGCACCGAGCAGATCAAGGTGGCCGGGGGCGAGACGGTCGAGCTGGAGGTCCGCGCCACCGGCCACGGCCCGATCATCTCCGGCGTGCTCGGCGACGCCCGCGAGGCCGTGCCCGGGGCCGCCGCGCGCCTGGGCGAGAAGGCCGAAGGCCTGGAGGTGGCCCTGCGGTGGACCGCGCTCGACCCCGGCCGCACCGCCGACGCCATCCTGCTGATGAACCGCGCCGAGAACTTCGAGCAGTTCCGCGAGGGCGCGGCCTCCTTCGAGGCTCCCTCGCAGAACCTGATCTACGCCGACGTCGAGGGCAACATCGGATACCAGGCCCCCGGCAAGATCCCGGTCCGTTCCGAGGGCGACGGCACCATGCCCGTGCCCGGCTGGGACGGCGAACACGAGTGGACCGGCTTCGTCCCGTTCGAGAAGCTGCCGTCCGTCTACAACCCGTCGGAGGGCTACATCGTCACCGCCAACAACGCGGTCGCCCGTCCGAGCGAGGAGCTGTTCCTGACCTCCGACTGGTCCCACGGCTACCGCTCCCAGCGGATCGTGGAGCGGGTGAAGGACACGATCGCCGAGGGCAAGATGACCGTGCGGACCATGGGCGAGATCCAGATGGACGACCACAACGGCCTGGCCCCGCTCCTCGTCCCGCACCTGCTGCGGATCGGCGCCCCGAACGACGCCCTCAAGGGCTGGGACTCCGGCCAGGGGCGCGACTCCGCCGGGGCCGCCTACTTCAACGCCGTCTGGCGGAACCTGCTCGAGCGTGTCTTCGAGGACGAGTTGTCCGGCGCCGTCGCCCCCGGCGGCAACGACCGCTGGTACGAGGTGGTCCGCCATCTGCTGGACAAGCCCGAGGATCCCTTCTGGGACGACGTCCGCACCACCGGCACGGCCGAGCGACGCGACGACATGCTCAAGGCCGCGATGGCCGACGCCGACGCCGAGCTCCGCGAGCGGCTGGGCGACGACCCGGCCCGGTGGGCCTGGGGCGACCTGCACACCCTGGACCTCACCCACGAGACCTTCGGCACCAGCGGCATCGCCCCGATCGAGTGGCTGTTCAACCGGGGCCCGCTGAGCACGGGCGGCGGCAAGGACACCGTGAACGCCACCGGCTGGGACGCCACCGAGGGCTACCAGGTCAACTGGGTGCCGTCGATGCGCATGGTCGTGGACCTGGCCGACCTGGACCGCTCGGAGTGGATCAACCTGACCGGCGCCTCCGGCCACGCCTTCCACCGCAACTACGACGACCAGGCCGAGCTGTGGGCGGAGGGGAGGTTCACCCCGATGCTCTCCACCGAGCGGGCCGTACGGCAGGCCGCCGAGAACACCCTCACGCTCGTCCCGTGAGCCCCTGCCCGGCGGTCCTCACCCGGCGGGAGGACGCATCGCGGTGACCTCTCCGTCCCCCGCCAGGTAGAGCATGTCACCGACGGCCGTGACGAAGCGGGTGAGCGGAGCGGGCTCCTCCCGGAGGATGCGGCCGGAGGCGACCTGGACCGTGATCACGGTGTTGACGCCGCGGACGTGCAGGGAGCCCGAGGTGAGCGCCGGCGGCCGGCCCAGCGGGTCCTCCGCGCTCACCCGCCAGAAGACCCTGCCCGTCCCCTGGTCGAGGGCGAGCAGGCTGCCGCCGTGGTCGTGCACGACGACCAGGCCCGCCACGGTGAGGGGGAGCAGGCCGTACAGGCCGAGACCGTCGCGTGCCTCCCCGGTGGTGGAGACCGCCTGCTTCCACGCCCGCTTCCCCGTGCGGGCGTCGAAGCAGTGCAGGAACCCCTCGCGGTCCTCCAGGTAGAGGCTCTGCCCGGCCACGGTGGGCAGAGCCTTGAGCCGCGGCGTGCCGCCGACCGCCGTGCTCCAGCGCACCTCTCCGCCGGCCGCGGCGAGGGCGTGGATCCTGCCGTCGCCCACGGTGTAGACGGCGCCGTCACCGGCCGTGACACCGCCGGCCCTGCTGTACCCGCCCAGGGTCCGCCTCCACCGGGTACGGCCGTCGCGCACGTCCAGGGCCTGGACCTGGCGTCCGCCGGTTGCGGGGACCACGACGCAGAGCAGGTTCCCGGAGAGCGCGGCGGCATCCTCCGGCCGCCTGACCGGCGTGGCCCAGCGGCGCTCTCCGGTGTCCGGGTCGAAGGCGACGGCCTCCGCCTCCGAGACGGCCACGACCAGCCTCCCCGCGGCCATCACGGCCTGGTGCTGTCCCGACCCGGCGGGGAAGGGGTGTGTCCAGCGCACCTCGCCCGTCTCGAGGCCGACTGCGGAGACGGTCCGTCCGTCGCGGAGGTAGGCGGTCCCACCGGAGACCAGGGGGAGGAAGGGACGGATCCCACTGGACTCGGGCTGGAGCGGGACCTGCCACCGGCGGGCCCCGGTCGCGGCGTCCAGCGCGTGGACCCCGTTCGATCCGCCCGACACGAGGACGACCCCCTCGGCGATCGCGAGCCCGCCGATGTCGGTGACGGGCACCTCCCGCCGCCACTGGACGGCCGCGGACTCGGTGGCGGACGCGTTCGCGGTGCTCCCGGTCGCGGAGGACGGACTCCGCTCCGGGAGGTCGCCGCCGCCCAGCCGCTTGGCCAGGGTGATGCCCAGGGCGGTGACGGCGATGCCGGCCAGCCCCGACGCGCCGACGGTCAGGACCGCACGCCGGGAGGGTGTGAAGGACGTCCCGGCGGTCACCGGAGGCGGCGGTGCGGGCGTGCGGTCGATGTCGGCGGAGAACGCGTCCGGCAGCCACGTCGTCCCCAGGAGCGCCTCCGGGGCCGGGGCCCGGGGGGCGAGCTCGGAGAGGATCCGGTCCGGCGTCGGCCGCCGCCCGGGTTCCCTGTCCAGGCACCGGGCGATGAGTCCGCGCAACTCGGCGTCCTCGACCGCGCCGAGGTCCGGTTCGGCCCGCAGCACCCGGTAGAGCAGCACGTCCGCAGGACCCCGGCCGAAGGGGTTGGCGCCGGTGGCGGCGTACCCGAGCACCGCGCCCAGAGCGAAGACGTCGGCCGCCGTGTCGGCCTCCGCCGTACCGCTCACCTGCTCGGGAGCCATGTAGCCGGGGGAGCCCACGGCGGACCCGGTGGCGGTGAGCGCCGCCCCGTCGGCGGCGCGGGCGATGCCGAAGTCGATGACGCGCGGGCCCTCGGAAGTGAGCAGCACATTGGACGGTTTCAGGTCGCGGTGCACGACGCCGGCCGTGTGGATGGCGACGAGCGCCTCGGCGAGACCGGCGGCCAGCGCGATCACACCGGGCAGGGGCAGCGGCCCGTGCAGGGCCACGGCCCGGTGCAGGGACATGCCCCGCAGGTAGTCGGTGGCCAGCCAGGGGACGGGCGCGTCCGGATCCGCGCCGATCACGGAGGCGGTGAAGGCCCCGCTCACGGCGCGGGCGGCGGTCACCTCCCGGCGGAAGCGCGCGCGGAACTCCGGGTCGTCCGCCAGGGCGGCGTGGACGAGTTTGAGCGCCACCTCCCGGCCCGCCCGCGACCTGGCCAGGAACACCTGCCCCATCCCGCCCGCGCCGAGCCGGGCCAGGATCCGGTAGCCGCCGACATGCCGGGGGTCTCCGGGCCGGAGCGCTTCCACCGCCTCACCTCGCCAGCGCGGCGGCGGCGTCGGAGGCGACGAGGGAGACGGCGGTGCGGGCGTCCTGCTCGGACAAGCCGTTCCCGCAGAGGGAGATCTCGGTCAGCGTGTTCCGCAGCCGGAAGAAGATCTCGGCGCACTGCCTGGTGCCGACGGGATCCGGAGCGGAGTACGCCTTGTAGGAGAAGACGAAGGCCTCGTCGCCGAGTCCGGTGAGCGTGCGGAAGCGCCCGGTGGGCTTGTCGACGACGTCGACCTGGTCGCCGTCCCTCGTGCCGTGGTAGCGGTCCAGATAGGCGTGGTGCGCGGCCAGGGAGGCGCCCTCGCGGACCGTGCCGGTCAGGACGCCCGTGTCGATCTCCAGCCGCGGGTCACCGTTCCACAGGCATGTGCCGCCCTTGGCCTCCGTCGAGACGAGGCTGGTATCGACCGGTTCCGGCGCGGAGCGCAGCGCCAGGCGCTCCAGCACCGCGGGGGTGACGAGAGAGCAGGCGGGGCGCGGGGCGAGCGGGGAGCCCCGCTCGGGAGGGACACCCATCGCGACGTCGCCGACCTCGGCGCCGACGGACGCCGCCACCTCCCGCGCGGCCCGGAGCGCGCCGTCGACGGCGGGCTTCTCGCCGATCTCCTTCCCCCTGTAGAGGGAGAACTGCCCCGCGTTCTCCTCCGTTATGTCGGGGGCCGTTCTCCCCGAGTAGCGCACGGTGATCAGGACGGCGCCGTGCCGGAACAGGACCTCACCGCCGCGGGCCAGATCGTCGTACTGGGCGACCGCCTCGTCGCCGAGCCCCGTCACCTCCTGCCAGGCGGCGTTCCCGTCCTCGCGCGAGACGGACATGATGGAGATCGCCTGGCTGACGGACGGCTTCTCGAACGCGTTCACATGCGACTGGAACGTCACAGTCAGCGAGCCGGTGGCCAGGTTCTGGTACACGATCTCGCTCAGGCTGACGTCGCTGCTGAACCCGCAGGTCATGACGAGGCCGTCGACGCTCTCCGGGCCCGGGTTCCTGTTCTTGGCCGCCTTCGGGACCAGGTCGGCGAGCGTGCCGGGCCGGAGCCCGCAGTCCTCCGGGACCTCCGTCAGCGTGTTCGCCGGCGGGTAGGGGTCGGGGATCTCCCGGTAGACCGGCTCGACCCCGGTCAGGTCGGGACCCGCGGGCCCGCCGTTCAGGAGAACGACGGCGGTGACCCCGATTCCGGTGAGGAAGGCGGTCGCGGCCGCGGTGACCAGGAGGCGGCGCCGGGCGGATGGCGCGGGCCCCGGGGCCGGAGCCGCCCCCAGGATCGGCGGGGCCGCGTCCGGAGGCTCGGGCCGGGGAGCCTGGACGGTGGGGTACGACTCGTCCTCGGGCTGGTGCATCGTCCGTCCTCTTGTCCGCAGCGCCGATCCAGCTACGTGGGCATGATCGCTTAAGCGGATTTGTCATGCAATAGCAGACAGGTGGCGTCGAGAACGATCCTTCCGGGGCGCAGGGACGGCGGCCCGGAGGGCGGATGCGGAACCGCGGGCCGCATCCGGGAAACCGGTGCGGTCGCCGGGACGGAGGGGCCTCAGACCGGGGTTCGGGTGCGGCGGCGGGACTCGGGGACGACCAGCGGGGTCCCGCTCTGCGGGTCCTGGATGATCTCGCAGTTCAGGTCGAAGACCTCCCGGACCAGCTCCGCGGTGACGATCTCCACCGGGTCGCCCTCGGCCACGATCCGGCCCTCGCGCATCACGATGAGGTGGGTGGCGTAGCGGCAGGCCTGGTTGAGGTCGTGCAGCACCGCCACCAGCGTCCGCCCCTGTTCGTGCAGGTCGGCGCAGAGGTCGAGGACCTCGATCTGGTGGGCGATGTCGAGGAAGGTCGTCGGCTCGTCCAGCAGCAGGATCGAGGTCTCCTGGGCCAGCGCCATGGCCAGCCAGACGCGCTGACGCTGCCCGCCGGAGAGCTCGTCCACGCAGCGCTCGGCCAGATCGGTGACACCGGTGGACGCCATGGCCGAGGCCACCGCGACCTCGTCCTGCTTCGACCACTGGCGCATCAGCCGCTGGTGAGGGTAGCGGCCCCGGCCGACCAGGTCGGCGACCGTGATGCCGTCGGGCACGATCGAGCTCTGCGGCAGCAGGCCGAGGCGGCGTGCGACCTCCTTGGAGGGCAGCGAGGTGATCAGGGCGCCGTCGAGATGGACCGCCCCGGCTCGGGGCTTGAGCATGCGGGCCAGCGCGCGCAGCATCGTGGACTTGCCGCAGGCGTTCGGCCCGATGATCACCGTGAACGAGCCGTCCGGGATCGCCACGTCCAGCCCGGTCGCGATCACCCGGCTGTCGTAGGAGAGCGTCAGTCCGGTGCCGTGCAGTCTCAACGTCGTTCCTTCCGGAGCATGAACACCAGGTACGTGCCGCCGATCGCGGCGGTCATGATCCCCACGGGTAGCTGGGTCGGCGCCAGCAGGCGCTGCGCGGCCAGGTCGGCCGCCACCAGCAGGACCGCCCCCATCAGGGCGGAGGAGAGCAGGGGGACGCCGGGGGAGCGGGTGAGCCGCCGGGCGAGCTGCGGGGCCGCCATCGCGACGAAGACCACCGGCCCGGTGGTGGCGGTGGCGACCCCGCACAGCAGCACGCCCGCGGTGACGGCCGCCGCGCGCACCGGCTCGATCCGGATCCCGACGGCCCTGGCCGAGTCGTCACCCATCTCCATCATCCGCAGCGGCCGGGACAGCGCCGCGCAGACCGGCAGGAGCACCACCAGCGCGCAGGCGACGGGGAGCGCGTGCTCCCAGCCGCGCCCGCTCAGGCTGCCGGTGAGCCAGGCGCCCGCGGTGGCGGCGTCGTTGATGTTGGCCCGGGTGAGGAGGTACCAGTCGGCGGAGACGAGCAGCGCGCTGACGCCGATGCCGACGAGGATGAGCCGGTGGGCCTGCACGCCGTTGCGGAACGACAGCGCGTAGACCAGCAGCGCGCACGCCACGCAGCTGAGCAGTGATCCGCCCGCGATCTGCCAGGCGGAGCCGCCCATGACGACCGCGGCGATGCCGCCGGTCGCGGCGCCCGCCGTGAACCCGATGAAGTCGGGGCTGCCGAGCGGGTTGCGGGTGAGGCTCTGGAAGATCGCTCCGCTCAGTCCGAACGCGGCGCCGACCAGCAGGCCGGTCACGACCCGGGGCGCGCGGAGCCTGCCGACGATGAGCTCGGCGGTCGGGGTGCCCTGGCCGAAGACCGAGTCCACGATGTCGGGGATGGGGACGGTGAACTCGCCGGTCGACAGGGCGACCAGGCTGATGGCGACGCCGGCCACGACGAGCAGGGCGCCGGCGGTGAGGCCGCGGGGGGACAGGCGCAGCGACCAGGGGCCGACGCGCAGGGCGGTCGCTGCGCGGCCCCCCGAAGGAGCCTGCGGGGAAGGTGCGGTGGTCGTCATAGGGCGGCGAGCCTCCGGCGCCGGGCGAGAAGGATGAACACCGGCGCGCCGACGACGGCCCACATGATGCCGACCTGCACCTCGCCGGGGCGCGCGACCACCCGGCCGAGGATGTCGGCGGCGAGCAGGACCACGGGGGTGAACACGACGGTGTACGGCAGCAGCCAGCGCTGGTCGGAGCCGGTGAGGGTGCGCACCGCGTGCGGCACGACCAGCCCGACGAACCACAGCGGCCCGGCGGCGGCGGTCGCCGACCCGCAGAGCAGGGTGACGGCGATCGCGGCCAGCGCCCGGGTGCGGCCGACGCCCGCGCCCAGCGCGCGCCCCGCCTCGTCGCCCAGCGCCAGCGCGTTGAGCGGCCCGGCCAGCGCCAGCCCGAGGATCAGGCCGGCGGCCAGGAACGGTGCGAGCCGTATCGCGACGTCGGGGGTCGGACCGGCCAGCGACCCGGTCAGCCAGAACCGCATGCGGTCGAAGGTGGCGCTGTCGGCGCGCAGGATCGCGGAGGAGGCGGCGCTGAGGACCATGCCCAGGGACACGCCGGCCAGCGCCAGCCGTACCGGGCTCGAACCGGACCGGCCCGCCGAGCCCAGCGCGTAGACCAGGACCGAGGCCGCGGCCGCCCCGGCGAAGGCGAACCAGACGTAGAGGGCGGGGTCGGAGACCCCGAGCAGGCCGAGGGCGACGGCCACGCCGAGCGCGGCGCCGTTGTTGACGCCGAGCAGCCCCGGGTCGGCGAGCGGGTTGCGGGTCAGGCTCTGCATGAGCGCCCCGGCCAGGCCGAGCGCCGCACCCGCACCGAGGCCGAGCAGCGTGCGCGGCACGCGCAGCTCCCGGATCACCGTGTGGTCGCCGGAGCCGTCGGGCGCCGTCAGCGCATCCACCACGATGGAGAGCGGAACCGAGCGGGAGCCCACCGCGATGCCGACCAACGTCAGCAGGACCAGCGCGCCCAGGCCGGCCAGCAGCCCCAACGCCAGCGCGGTCGTGCGCCCCGCCCGGCGTCGCGGCGGCGCCTGCCCGGCCCCCGGTTCCGGCGCTGCCTCGATCACCCCGGCCGGAGTCACCCGACCCCCTTCTAAGCTCATGGTTAGGTAAGGCTAATCTACTTTCTCAGCAATTAGGTAAGCCTATCCTTTGGAGAGGGAAATGTCCCTGCCTGTCCTGTCCCGCCGAGGGTTCCTGGCCGCCGGCCTCGGCACCGCCCTGCTCACCCTCGCCGCGTGCGGAGAAGGGGCCCCGGGCGAAGGGGCGGGGCAGAGCCCGGCCGGCGCCGCGTCCCCCTCCGCCCCCGCCTCCGCGGCGGGCCCGTGGACCTTCACCGACGACCGGGGCAAGAAGATCGACCTGCCCAAGCGCCCGGAGCGGATCGTGGCGCAGGTCGGCGCCGCCGCCGCGCTCTGGGACTTCGGCGTCCGGCCGACCGCGGTGTTCGGCCCGCACAAGCTGAAGGACGGTTCGAAGGACCCGCAGGCGGGCTCCGTCGACATCACCAAGGTCGAGTCGATCGGCAACGTGTGGGACGAGTTCAACGTCGAGAAGTACATCTCGCTCCAGCCCGAGCTGCTCGTCAGCGGTATGTACACCGGTGACGCCCTCTGGTACGTCCCGGAGAAGTCCGCCGCCACCATCGAGCAGGTCGCCCCCACCCTCGGCATCCGGCTGGTCGGCAAATCACTGCCCCAGCTGATCGGGCGGTACGGCGAGCTGGCCGCGGCCCTCGGCGCCGACCTGAACGCCCCCGAGGTGACCGCGGCCAAGGCGAAGTTCGAGGCCGCGGCCAAGGCGCTGCCGACCCCGGAGAACAAGGCGCTGAAGATCATGGTCATGGCCGGCGGCCCGGAGGCCCTGTGGGTCGCCAACCCCGCCGACCACGTGGACGTGGGGTACTTCAAGGAGCTGGGCCTGGACGTCGTCGTCCCGGAGAAGATCGACAAGGCCGGCTTCTGGCAGACCTTGAGCTGGGAGAACGCCGACACCTACAAGGCCGATGTGATCCTCGTCGACGCCCGCACGCAGTCGATGAAGGTCGAGGAGATGATGAAGAAACCGACCTTCGCCCAGCTCCCCGCGGTCAAGGCCGGGCAGGTCTACCCCTGGCAGGCGGAGGAGCCCTACAGCTACCAGGGCTACGCCTCGGTGCTGGAGGAGCTCGCCGTCAACCTCGCCAAGGCCAGGAAGCTGGAGGGGTAGCCGGAGCGGACCGGGGCGGCGGATCAGGCGTAGGCGCCGCGCACCTCGACGATGTCGGCCAGCGGGAACTCCAGGTAGTCACCGGCCTCCTCGCACCACGCGTCGAGCACGCCGCTGCGCAGCTCGCCGTGGCTGATGGTGGCGGTCAGGCCGTCGGCCAAGGTGATCCCCGCCCGCACGCCGCGGTCCACCACGAAACCGAGCAGGGACTGCTGGGCGGTGGGCAGCCGGGAGGCCATCCGGCCGATGACCGCCCAGGTGCGCCCGGTGGTCCGGGGGCTCCCGCCCTCGGCGGCGAACAGGCGCCGCGCGTGCTCGCGGGGGTCCGGCGGCGGTTCCACCAGCACGTGGGCGGGCGGCTCCAGCTCGGCCACCTGCCCGCCGGGCAGCAGGATCAGCCGCCCGCCCTGCGGCTCCTCGATCCGCGCGCGCCGGACGGTGATCTCGCCGGTGTCCTCGATCGGCACCGGGGCGTAGCCGTTCTCCCGCAGCGCGGCGAGGGTCCTGTCGGCGGGCATCGCGCTGGCCAGCACGGTGGGCGCGAGCAGCCGGAGGCCCAGCCTGCTCAGCCGCCGGTGGGCGGCGATCTCGGCCAGCAGCGCCGGGTCGGAGGCCTGCACGATGCAGGCGACCGTGGTGACGGTGACCTCGCCGTGCCGCCGGGCCACGTCGCGCACCAGGTATTCGAGGGGCTGGGGGACCGTGCCCACCTCGGCGAGCTCGCCGAGCAGGCTCTCGGCGGTGTGCCCGGTGTCCAGGGCTCCGCGCACGCTCGCCGGGCTGAACCGCCACACCGAGGCCGCACCGCGCGACTCCCGCTCGGCGGCCCGGTCCAGCAGCTCGGCGAGCTCGGCGGAGGGCGGCCCGGTGACCACCGCGGTCAGGTCGGCGCCGAACAGGGCGCTCCGCCGCACGCTGGCCAGGGCCCGGGTGGAGCACTCCACCAGAGCCGGGTCGTGCTCCACGGCCGGGGAGGAGTCGTCGTTCTCGTCTCCGGCGTCGGCGTCCAGGACGGCCAGCGCGCGGCCCAGGTCGGTGATCGCGTCCTGGGCCACCAGGCCGAGCAGCCGGGCCTCCTCCAGCACGCCGGGCGCGCACTCGGCGAGCAGCGCCCGGTCGAGGAGCGGGGCGTGCCAGTGGGTGAGCCGGACCAGGCCGGCGCGGTCGGCGCAGGCCGTACTGGCCGGGAGCCGGGCCAGCACGCCGAGCAGCGCCCGGCGGGCCCGGGCCACCGCGGTCCCGGAGGGGTCGTCGCCGAGCACCGTGCCGTACTTGCCGCCGATGCGGCGCAGGGACGAGCGCTCCATCCGCCACCACGCCGACAGCAGCACCCGGAGCCGCGCCGCCGCGTCGTCCAGCCGCCACCGGTCGAACCGGTCGGTGGGAACCAGCCCGCCGGCGGGCTCGTCCCACGCCAGCAGCCGGGCCACCGCGCAGATCTCCAGCAGCAGCCGGGTCTCGTCCTCGTCGCAGCCGGTCTCCTTGGCCACCCGCCGGACCTCGCGCACCCCCACCCCGCCCGCCTTGAGCAGCGGCAGGGGGGTCTTGGCGGTGTTCTCCAGCAGCGCGGCGCAGCGCTCGACCACGTGCGGGGCGGCCAGCGTCATCAGATGGTCCACGGTCTCGGGGTCCACCGGGTGCGTGGCGAGATCGGGCGGGACGGGGTTGAAGGGCGGGCGGTAGTCGGGACCGCGAAGCGCCAGCGCCACCTCCCGCGGCATCTCGGCGACGTTCCAGCTGGGCCGGAAGACCATGCCGTGATCGGCGGCCCACTTCTCCGGGGTGCCGGGCACGACGAACCGGCCGCCGTCCACGTCGCGGACCGGGCCGTCCCAGGCGAAGTCCTCCAGCAGCCGGTCGGTGCCCGCCGGGGCCCGCTCCAGCAGGGCGGCCACCCGGGCGGGGTCGGACAGGGTCTCGGAGATCCTGGCGATCGTGCGCCGCTTGGGGCCGTGCTGCAGGCCGAGCGAGCGGGCGAGCCCGCGCAGGGCGTCGGTGCTCACCGTCCAGGAGTTCAGGTAGTGGGTCAGCGGCTCGCCCAGCCCGCACGGGGCCGTCCACCAGCGGGCGAGCGCGCCGACGACCCGGACCCGCCCCTCGCCGTCCGGCCAGGCCAGCGCGTGGTCGAACAACGTGTCGAGCCAGGGGGCGAGCTCGGACTCGGGCACGCCGAGAAGACCGGCCAGGGTCTGCGGGCCGGCCTGGTCGCCCAGGGCCAGCGAGGCCTCGGCCACCTCCAGGGCGGGCAGCGGCAGGACGCGCAGCACCTCCATCACGGCGAAGCCGTTGCCCAGCCGCTGCGCCAGGGTGTCCAGGCGGCGCGGCCACGGTGGGGCGATGGCGTCCAGCCGGTTGGCCAGGACTCGGGCGAGCCGTTCTTCGTCGAGGGTTTTCAACCAGCCGAGCAGGTGATCGTCCATCTCGCAGCTCTCTTAGGAATCTCGCTCGGGGGACTCTCCGTGAGCCATGGACATCAACGGTAATGCAGAGGGCATGCCGTGGGGCATGCACCGCGCGGAATGCAACGCGTTCCATGGCGGGCGCCGTGCGGCCGGGCGGTTGTGACCGGCTCCGGGACCCGGTGGCGGGGGAGTCGCCGGTCCCGGAGCCGGCCGGCGCCGGGTGAGGGGAAGAGGCGGCGCCTTCTCCGGATGGTCTTCCGTGCCCCGGCCGGTCTTCCCGGGTGCTTCCGGTGCCCGCCGGAGGTGCAGGGTGTTCGCGGGGCGCCGTGGTCCGGCTTCCCGGAACGGCGCCCGGGGGCGGGAGGGCTCAGGCGTCCGCGGGGGCCCGGTTCTCCGCCGGGGGCTCGGGGGACTCGGGGGAGAGGACGGCCCAGACGATTTTGCCGTGGGGAGCGAGCGGCGCCCAGCCCCAGCGGGCGCTGAGCGACTCGACGATGTGCAGTCCGAGCCCGCCGATGTCGAGGGGGGAGGGGTCGCGGAGCGCGGGGCATCCGCTGCCCGGGTCGTTGAGCGCGCACACGACCAGCGTGCCCCGGCGGATCAGCGAGAGCCGGACGGGTTCCCTGGCGCGGGAGTCGGCCAGCCGGAGGCCGTGCTTGATCGCGTTGGTGGCCAGCTCGGAGACGACCAGCTCCATGTTCTCGCTCAGGTCGCCGAGCCGCCAGCCGGCGAGGGTCCCGAGGGTGAAGCTCCGCGCCGAGTGCACCGACTCGGTGTGCGGCGGGAGCACGAAGGTGGCGCTGGCCGCCGGGAGCGCGGTCGTGGGCACCGCCGGGAGACCGGAGAGGAGATCGCGGGCCGCGTCGGGCCACCAGCCGACCGGGGGCCACCAGTCGAGCGCCGTCCACGCGGAACGTGGGGGAGCGGTTTGGGTGGACTGCACGAGATCATGATGAGGCAAACTCATGTGCAGGTGCAAGAGCGAATGCACGTGCATAAGGTTCGTGCAGGCGCTACGGTACCCCTGTTTCGGTAGCTTTGACGGAAAGGGGATCTTGTCCTTACCCGGGAAATTCCCGGTTGTGAAGTGACACACTGTCGATCAGGAAGCGAGCAAGGAGCACCACGTGTCCATCGACCCTCCGGGTACCGGTTCCACCGTCCGGCGCATCATGCTCGGCGCGAGTCTGCGCCGTCTGCGCGAGGGCAAAGGGCTCACCCGCGAGGCGGCGGGATTCCACATCCGCGCCTCCGAGTCCAAGATCAGCCGGATGGAACTGGGCCGGGTGGGATTCAAGACCCGGGACGTGGAAGACCTGCTCACCCTGTACGGCGTGCTCGACGACGCGGAACGGCGCGGCCTGCTGGAGATGGTCCGCGAGGCGAACACCCCGGGCTGGTGGCACAAGTACGGCGATCTGCTGCCGGGCTGGTTCGCCACCTACGTGGGGCTGGAAGAGGCGGCGAACGTGATCCGCACCTACGAGGTGCAGTTCGTTCCCGGCCTCCTGCAGACGTCCGCCTACGCGCGCACCGTCTACCGGTTGGGCTACCCGGACGTGCCGGACGCGGAGATCGAGCGCCGCGTGCATATGCGCATGCAACGGCAGGACCGCCTGACGGCCAAGGGCGGACCCCGCCTGTGGGCCGTCATCGACGAGGCGGCGCTGAAACGGCCGATCGGAGGCAGGGAGATCATGCGTGAGCAGCTCCGGCACCTGCTGGAGGCGGCCACGCTTCCCAACATCACCATCCAGGTGATGCCCTTCAAGTTCGGTATGCATGCGGCCGAGGGTGGCGCGTTCAGCATCCTCAGATTTCCCGAGTCCGACCTGTCGGACGTCGTTTACGTCGAGCAGCTCTGGGGGGCCCTCTACCTGGACAAGCGTGAGGACGTGGATCCATACCTCACGGCCATGGAGCAGCTGTGCGTGGAGAGCACAACGCCCGGGGGCACCACCGAGCTACTCGGCGCCCTTCTCAGAGAGATCTAAATGGAGCAGACCTATAACGGCATGCCCGCCACGGACCTGGCCGGGGCCGACTGGCGAAAGAGCCGCTACAGCAACTCGCAGGGTAACTGCGTCGAGCTCGCCGAGCTGCCGGACGGCAGCGTGGCGGTCAGGAACTCCCGGTTTCCGGACGGTCCGGCCCTGATCTACACCCGCGACGAGATCCGTGCGCTGGTGCTCGGGGTGAAGGACGGGGAGTTCGACAGTCTGACGGTGTAACGCCGTTTTTACCTCCGGCGCACGCGGTTAACCCGGCTGCGCCGGTCGCGTAACAGGGGGGACGGGGCGGTCGGGCAGAGTTCGGGCCACAGCCAAGAAGGGGGACCGAACCGTGCTCGACAAGATGACCCTGTATCCCGTGGCCGACGACGTGCTGTTCGCGCCAGGCGGTCGCGTCGTGATCCGGACCTACGGTGTCGGATCTGCGGCCACCGCCGGCGGCGCGCTCCCGGTGTCCTACCGCACGTGGGTCACCGGGGTGCGCGACCAGCCGCGCTACTGGAGCTGGGGTCGCTTCGAGGACGCCTGCCACGGTCACCGGATGGTCATCGAGTGGCTGACCGGCCGCGGCCCGCAACCCGCGGTCGCGGCGGCCTGACGCCGGCCCGCGTCCCCTCCCGGTCCCCGGCCTGTACGGCCCCGGCCTCCTGGGCTAATCTGCCAACCAAGCATTCGCTTGGCTTGGAGGCGCTTCCATGCGGCGTGGGATCTACCTGATCGAAGAGGTCGACTTCCGGCCGATGAACTCGCGCAGGCCGCTGGAGTACCTCACCTGGCTCACCCGATACAAGAAGGAGGACGAGGACCTCGACACCCCCGCGCTGACCAGGGGACTGTCGATCAGATCGCGGGAGATCGACCTCGTCGGGGCTTTCTACGCCGTCGGCATCACCGGCCACCCGCAGTTCAGGGCCGTCACGCTCTGGGACTGCCACGGCGGCTGGGAGGGCGGCTGGCGTCAGATGATGGACATCTACGACGGCGTCGACGACAGGCTGTTCCTGTCCGACATCGACGGCCTGCGCTTCTCGGCCTTCTCCCGGCCGCTCGGCGCGGTGCGCGGCAGCCCCGCCCTGGCCGACGTCACGGCCGAGGGCTACGCCGCGCCGTTCTACCTCTTCGAGAGCGCGCGGGTGCGTCCCGGCGCGGCCCTGGACTACCTCGACGCCGTCCGCGAGGAGCGCGCGCCCGTCCTGGCCGACCACGGCCACCGCCCGATCGGCCTGTACGAGGTGCTGTTCTGCGACACCGAGGTGGTCACGGTCTGGGGGATGTCCCTGGACGCGCACCTGGCCGTGCAGCGCGCCAGGGACGCCGCCCTCGGCCTGGACGACGAGGCCGAGCCGGACGAGCGCCTGCTCGCCTGGAGCAGACGGGCCAGGGACTTCCTCGACGGCCCCTGGCGCGAGACCCTCCTGGCGCCCTTCCCGGGATCCCGGCTCTCCCCGGTCCGCGACCGGCCTGCGGGCTGAGAGCCGGAGACCGGTCACGCGCGGGCCGCGAACCGGGCGACGGTCTCGTGCGGTCCGGCGGCGACCCGGGGCGGCCGGAGCCGGGCGTCCGGACCGGACGGACGTACCGTGCCCGGTCCGGTGGCCGGGTCAGACCGGGACGTTCCAGGAGAGGATGACCGGCTCGCCGTGCTCGAAGCCGAGGCGGGAGTAGGTGCCGGTGTTCAGGCGGTAGAAACGGCCCTCCTCGGGAGGCCGGCCGAGCCAGCGGGCCGCCAGGACCCGGAGGAAGTGGCCGTGGGCGACCAGGGCGACGTCGCCCGCCGCGGCCCTCGCGCGGTCGAGGACCCGGTCGGCGCGGGCCCCGACCTGCGCGGCGCTCTCGCCGGGGTGGTCGGCGTCGCCGGGGATCACCCCGTCGCGCCACAGATACCAGCCGGGGCGGGTCTCGCGGATCGCCGCGGTGGTGATCCCCTCGTAGCCGCCGTAGTCCCATTCCCACATGTCCGGCTCGGTCGCGTAACCGTCCAGCCCGGCGAGCTCGGCCGTGCGGCGGGCCCGCAGTGCGGGGCTGACCAGGACGAGGTCGAAGTCCCTGTCCTTGACGAGGGGGGCGAGCGCCCGTGCCTCGCCCTCTCCCCTGGGGGTGAGCGGCAGGTCGGTGAGTCCCGTGTGCCGCCTGTCCCGGCTCCACTCCGTCTCGCCGTGCCGCAGCAGAATCATCTCGTTCATGGTGAACCCATCATGCCGGTACGGCTCGCGCCGTCCCGCCGGTGCCCCCGCCCGCCGGTCGCGCCTCTCGTGTTCCCCGACCCGTTGCGCACCGGTCACCGTCCCGCGAGCTCCTCCACGACCGGGGTGAAGGCGTCCAGGTCACGCTCGTGGTGGAGCACGAAGTAGGACAGGTCGTGGGTGTCGCGCCAGTGCCGGAGCTTGTCCACGATGTCCTGGCGGGTGCCGAGCAGGACCTGGGGGGTCTCGTCCTGCCGGGAGGAGTCGGCGGCGCTCCACGACTCGCCCGGCCTGCGCGCGCCGAGCTGCTGGACGCTGGTGCCGAGCTCGATCGCGCCGTAGCGGCCGGCCGCGGCCCGCCGTACCAGGTCGATCTTGGCGAGGAACGCGTCCAGGCCGCCGTCGGCGCCGTCGGGGCCGATGCCGTCGGCCCTGACCCGCATGCCGAGGTTGATCACGTCGGCTTCGCGGGCGGCGAGCCGGAGCATGCGCGGCCCGCCGCCGCCGAGCAGCAGCCGCGGGTGAGGCCGCCGGACCGGCTTGGGGCGCTGGTCCAGCCCGTCGATCCGGTAGTGCTCGCCCTGGAAGCTGAAGGGGCCGTCGCCCCAGAGTCCCTTGAGGACCGTGATCGCCTCGGCGAGCCGGTCCACGCGGGTCCCCGGCGGGTCGAGCGCCAGTCCCGCCGAGGCGTAGTCGGCGGCCATCCAGCCGGTGCCCAGGCCGAGCTCCAGGCGGCCCTCCGAGAGCAGGTCCACGGTGGCCGCCTCCTTGGCGAGCACCGCCGGGTGCCGGAAGTCGTTGGCGAACACCAGGGTGCCGACCCGCAGCCGGCCGGTCGCGCAGGCCGCCGCGGTCATCGCCGCGACCGGCGCCAGGCGGGGGCCCACCAGGTGGTCGGGGACGAGCAGCACGTCGAAGCCCGAATCCTCCAGGCGGCGGGCCTTGCTCGCCCACTCCCTGCCGGAGGCGGCCTCCCTGACCACCGCGGCGAACCGGAACGGCCGATCCATCGGCGTCCTCCCTCTCCCGATCATCCTGACCAAGCGCTTGGTAAGCCTACGGAGGGGAGGAGGGCCGCGGAAGGCCCGCCGTTCCGGGGCGAACCCGCCGGGCCTCCCCTGCGGTTCTCTATACCAAGCGCTTGCTTTACGACGGTGCGCGGTCCGACACTGAGCCCATGGCTGACAAGACCCCGGCGCCCACGGCCGACACCACCCCGGTCCGCGACGTGACCGACGACGAGGTCGCCCGCTTCAGGGAGAACGGCTGGGTACGCCTGCCGCGCCTGGCCGACCCCGCTCACGTGGCCCTGCTCAGGGACCGGGCGCTGGAATACCTCGCCGGGCGCTCCCGCGCCGTCACCTCCACGGTGGACCGGGCGTTCGGGCAGTCCAGGGACATCGCCGAGTCCGACGGGCACTTCCGGGCCCTGGCCTTCGACCCCCGGCTGGGCCGGGCGGCCGTCCGGCTGCTGCACGGAGTGGCCGGGGTGCGGGTGCAGGTGACGAACCTGCTGATCAAGGAGCCGGAGGACGGGGGGCACGGGGCCACCGAGTTCCACCAGGACTTCCCGTGGATGCCGATGGACCGCTCGGCCATGCTCACCGTCTGGCTCGCGCTGGCGGACGTGCCCGCCGACATGGGCTCCCTGCGGTTCTACAGCGGCTCCCACCGGTACGGCGTGCTCGGCCGGTCCTTCGCCCGCGACGGCGACGACCAGCTCAGCCAGCATCCCTGGCTCAAGGAGCTGGAGCTCTCCCCGCCGCTCGACCTCGCCGCGGGCGACGCGACCGTGCACCACGCGCTGACCGTGCACGGCGCCGCCGCCAACCGCCGTGACACCCCCCGCCTGTCGTTCACCGTCACCTACTTCGACGCCGACGCCCTCTACACCGGCACGCCGTACCGGCAGACCGACGGGCTGGGACTGGCCGTCAACGAGCCGTTCGAGCACCCGAAGTTCCCGGTCGTGGCCCCCGCGCGGGCCGGCGGGGAGCGGTGAGCCGGTCGTGAGCGAGCAGAGGGAGGGCGCCCGGGCCGTCGAGACCGTCGCCGGGCCGGTGGAGGAGCCGGGCGCGACGCTCATGCACGAACACGTCTTCGGGCTCAGCCCGGAGATCCTGTGGAACTGGCCGGACATCCCCGAGGGCTGGGACCTCGAACGGCGGGCCCGCGAGGCCGCCGACAAGCTGACCGAGCTGAAGGGCCACGGGATCGACACGATCGTGGACCTCACCGTGATCGGACTGGGCCGGTACGTGCCCGCCGTCCAGCGGGTGGCCGAGCTGACCGAGGTCAACATCGTCGCCGCGACCGGCCTGTACACCTACGACGCACTCCCGCCCTACTTCGGCAACCGCGGCCCGGGATCGCTGTTCGGCGGCCCCGACCGGCTGGCCGAGTTCTTCGTCCGGGACATCACCGAGGGCATCGGCGACACCGGGGTCAGAGCGGGCATCCTCAAGTGCGCCTCCGACCACCTGGGCATGACCAAGGGCTGCGAGCGGGTCTTCCGCGCGGTCGCCGAGGCGCACCGGGCCACCGGCGTGCCGATCTCGACCCACTCCCACAGCGCCTCGGGCGGCGGCCTGGACCAGCAGAAACTCCTCGCCTCCGAGGGCGTGGACCTGGGGCGGGTGGTGATCGGCCACGCCGGGGACTCCACTGACCTGGCCTATCTGGAGGAGCTCGTCGCGGGTGGTTCCTACCTGGGCATGGACCGGTTCGGCATCGACACGATCAGCTCGTTCGAGGACCGGGTGGCGACGGTGGCGGCCATGTGCGAGCGCGGCCACGCCGGACGCATGGTCCTGTCCCACGACTCCTACTGCTTCAACGACCGCTTCGACCACGAGGTGGTACGGCGCCGCCACCCGGACTACCACCTGCTGCACATCTCCCGGGACGTCCTGCCCGAGCTGCGCAGGCGGGGCGTGACCGAGGAGCAGATCCACCAGATGCTCGTCACCAACCCCCGCGACGTCCTCACCCCGTGCCGGCCGTACTGAGCCGTCGCGGGCCCGTCCCAGCGGACCCCGCGGCGGACGACTCCGAGCCCGCCGTACCGACCCCCGAAAGCCGGGAGACCCTCATGATCGACGCTGCTGACTTCGACGTCGGCGCGGCCTGGCACGTCGCCGCGCCGTACGACTTCCTGCGCAGGCTCCGCCATGAGCGGCCGGTCTTCCGCAGCGAGCACCTGGACGCCTACGTCCTGACCCGCTACGCCGACGTCCGCGCCGCCTACGGCGACCCTCGGCGGTTCTCCTCCGAGGGCTCGCTGACCATCTCCCGGAGCCTGTCGGCGGAGACCCGCCTCAAGCTGGGCGAGCACGGCTCGTTCCTGTCGAGCTTCGTGGCCAACGTGGACCCGCCCGTGCACACCCGGCTGCGCCGCTCGGTCTCGCGGGCCTTCACCCCGCGCGCCGTCGCCGCGCTGGAGCAGCGGTTCCGGGAGCTGAACGAGGAGCTGCTCGGCCGGGTGGTCCCGCGCGGCGGGGGCGACCTGGTGGCGGAGATCGCCCACGCGCCGTCGGCCAGGCTCACCGCGCGGTTCATCGGCGTTCCGCAGGAGGACGAGGAGTTCGTCAAGAACCACGTGAAGGACTGGTTCCAGCTCTTCCTGTCACCGCAGCCGCCCGACCGGCAGCTCGCGCTGGCCGAGAGCTTCCTGGTCTACCTCGACTACGTGGACGGGCTCGTCGCCTCCCGGGCCAAGGAGCCCCGTGACGACTTCACCTCTCTGATGACCTCCCTGATCGGCACCGAGCTGTCGCACCGCGAGGTGGTCGAGCTGATCTCCACGATCCTGCTCGGCGGCAACGACACCGTCCCCAACCAGCTCGGCAACAGCGTGCTGCGGTTGCTGCGCGAGGGACTGTGGCCGGTCCCGCCGGAGAAGGCCCGCAACGCCGTCGAGGAGTGCATGCGCATCGACGGCGCCAGCCTCGGCTCGTTCCGCTACGCCACCACCGACGTCGAGCTGCACGGGACGACGATCCCGGCCGGCTCGCTCTGCCTGCTCTCCACCGACTCCGCGGCCCACGACGAGACCGTCTTCGACGACCCCGAACGGTTCCTGATCGAGCGTCCCAACGCCGACGCGCACATGACCTTCGGCTACGGCATCCACTTCTGCGTCGGCGCGGCGCTGGGCCGCCTCCAGCTCCGCACCGCCCTGGAGGTCCTCGGCGAGCGCCTGCCCGGGCTGCGCCTGGTCCCCGGCGAACCCCTCTCCTACCGCCCCTCGATCGTCGGCCGGGGCCTGACCGCGCTGCCCGTGGAGTGGTGATGCGCTTCGGCGGCAAGGTCGCTCTGGTGACCGGGGCCGGTTCGGGGATCGGCGCGGCCACCGCGCACCGGCTCGCCGCCGAGGGGGCCCGGGTCGGGGTCGCCGACCTGCGCCCGGCGGGCGCGCGGGCGGTCGTCTCGGCGATCAGGTCCGCGGGCGGTACGGCGTGCGCCCTCCACTGCGACGTGTCCGAGGAGGCGGAGGTGGCGGCGGCGGTGGCCGAACTGGTCGCCTCGTTCGGGCGGCTGGACGTGCTGCACTCCAACGCCGCCTGCCTGGACCGGGAGGTCTACGGCAGGGACCAGGACCTGCTCGACATGGACGTGGACGTCTGGGACCGGACGATGGCGGTCAACCTGCGCGGCGCGATGCTCGCGGTCAAGCACGCGGTCCCGGCGATGGACGACGGCGGCGCGATCGTGCTGACCTCCTCGGTCTCGGCACTGGTGGGAGACGCCGACCACGCCGCCTACGGCGCCTCCAAGGCGGCGCTGACGGGCCTGGTCCGCTATGTCGCCACCATGTACGGCTCCCGCGGCATCCGGTGCAACGCGGTGGCGCCCGGCCTGGTCATGACCGACCTGGCCCGGGCCGTGATGACCCCGGAGCGGCTGGCGGAGAAGGCCGCCGAACGCGTCCTGCCGTGGGCGGCCGAATCGGATGACGTGGCCGCGCTCGTCGCCTTCCTCGCCTCCGACGAGGCGCGCTGCGTGACCGGTCAGACGGTCGTCGTCGACGGCGGCACCACCGCGCACCGCCCCGAGCACGCGATCAGGACATGGTCCCGTGAGAAGCTGGACATGTGACGATTTCTGTTGGCCTGGTGGGCGCCGGGCCGTGGGCGGAGAAGGTGCACGCGCCGGCGCTGGCGGCCGGGCCGCACACCCGGCTGGCGGGGGTGTGGGCCCGCAGGCCCGAGGCGGCGGTCAGGCTGGGGGCCCCGGTCTTCGAGCGGATCGAGGCGTTGTTCGACGCCTGCGAGGCGGTGGTCTTCTCGGTGCCGCCCGCGGTCCAGGCCGAGCTGGGAGTCCTGGCCGCCAAGGCGGGCAAGGCGCTGCTGCTGGAGAAGCCGCTCGCGGCCGACCTGGACGGCGCGCGGCAGCTCGCCGACGCGGTCGGGGAGGCGGGCGTGGCCTCGCAGATGTGCCTGACCTGGCGTTACTCGGCGGCCGTGCGGGCCTTCCTGGCGAGGGTGTCGGCCATCGAACCGTTCGGCGGGCACGCGACGAACATCTCCGGCGCGATGCTGGGCGGTGACTTCGACAGCCCGTGGCGGCTGGAGCGCGGCGCGATCCTCGACGTCGGCCCGCACATGATCGACATGCTGGACGCCGCGCTCGGCGCGGTGGTGGGGGTGCGCGCGCACGGCAACCCGACGGGCTGGGTCGGCCTGCTGCTGGAGCACGAGACCGGCGCGGTCAGCGAGGCCTCGCTCTGCCTGACCGCGGCCGGGCAGACCCCGCCCTCCCGCGTGGACGTCTACGGCAGGCTCGGCAGGGAGTCCGTCGACCGCAACGCCCTCGGCCCGGACGTCTTCGCCACGATGATCGCCGAGTTCGCCGAGACCGTGCGCAACGGCGGCGGCCACCCGCTCGACGCCCTGCACGGCCTGCGTCTGCAGGAGATCATCGACGCCGCCGAGGCGCAGCTCGGCTGACGCACGGCCCCGCGGGCCGCGCAGTCCCCGGCCGGGGCCCGTCCCGCGCGCCGGCCTGCCGCGGCCGGGGGATCAGGGGCTCAGGGTGGTGATGGCCCGATCGAGCAGCCCGCGCAGGAGGTCGCGCTCCTCGGGCGCGTAGGCCTCCAGCAGCCGCCGCTCGACGGCCACCGCGGCCGCGTCCGCCCGGTCGAAGAGCGCCTGTCCCTCCGGGGTGAGCCGGGTGACCAGCACCTGCGCGTGGTCGGGCGAGGGACGGCGCTCGATCAGCCGCCGCGACTCGAGGGTCTTGAGCACGGTGGTCATGCTCTGCGGGGTCACCAGGCACAGCCGTGCCAGCCTGGCCCCGGAGATGCCCGGGGCGAGGGAGAGCGTCAGCAGGGCCGCGTACTGCGGCACGGTCAGCCCGAAGGGCCGCAGGACCCGGGTCTTCTCGGCGATCAGCGCCTGCTCGGCCCGCTTGATGGTGTTGCCCAGCCGCCACGCGCTCGCTTCGGCGACCTTCTCCTCAGTGCCCACACCGCGAACGCTACCGAATTTGACACAGGCTCATATGTATATCAATGTACTGATGGTCATCAGGGCTCTGATATCACCGGTCCCGGTGATCGTCCGCGCCGCCCCGCCGTCTGTTCCCGCACGCCCGTCCGTTCCCGCACGGTCGCGGGCGGGCCCCGCCCGGTGCGCACGGCGCGGAGCCGGCGGGCCGGGTCGCCCACCTCCAGGAGAGAAGAGACATGCCCACCGTCACCGTAGGCACCAGCACCGTCAACTACCTGCGCACCGGCCGCGGACCCGGGCTCGTCCTCGTCCACGGCACCGGCGCCGACGGGCGCAGCAACTGGGCACCGCTCATCGACATGGTCGCCGACCGCTACACCGTGGTCGCGCCGGACCTCTCCGGCGCCGGGGCCACCGTCGACGACGGCGGCCCCCTGCACGTCGACGACCTGGCCGCCCAGGTGCTCGGCGCGGCCGAGCACGCCGGGCTCGACGGCTTCCACCTCGTCGGCCACTCGCTGGGCGCGGTCGTCGCGCTGGCGGCCGCGGCCGCCAGGCCCGAACGGGTGCGGTCGGTGATCGCCCACGCGGGCTGGGCCAGGACCGACCCCTGGATGGCCTTCCAGTTCGACCTCTGGGTGCGCCTGCTGGGGCACGACCGCGAGCTGCTGGCCAGGTTGCTGCAGCTGACCGCCATGTCCGACGACACCCTGCGGGCTCGCGGCCACCAGGACTTCGCGTCCGCCACCGCAGGCTTCTCCAGCCTGCTGGAGGGGGCCGGGCAGGGGTTCGTGCGGCAGGCGCGGGCCGACATCGACGTCGACATCACCGCCTCGCTGTCCCGGATCACCGCGCCCACGCTGATCATCTCCAGCAGGGACGACCGGATCGTGCCGCCGCACCACCAGCGGGAGCTCGCCGAGCTGATCGAGAAGGCGGAGTTCCTGGAGCTGCCCGGCGGTCACGGCCTGCCCTTCGAGCACCCCGGGTCGTTCGCGGAGGCCGTCGCCTCCCGGCTGGCCGCGTTCGCCGGGTGAGGCGCCCGGCGGGGACGTCCTGAGCCGCCGGAGGCGCGGCGACGGTGAAGGAGGCGGGGTCGCGCCCCAGTCGTACGGCCTGCGGTCAGGCGGACTCCCGGACGACGAGGGCGGGATCGAAGATGATCGAGGTCGCCGGCAGCTCGGGCCGGTCGACCTGGGCCAGTAGCAGGCGGGCCATCTCGGCGGCCATGTCCTCCACGGGGTGGCGGACGGTGGTGAGCGCCGGGCGGCTGGCGGCCGCCACGCTGCTGTCGTCGAAGCCGATCACGGCGACGTCCTCCGGCACCCTGAGACCGCGGTGCCGCAGCACGAACAGGGCCGCCTGGGCCATCACGTCGTTGGCGGCGAAGACGCCGTCGAGGTCCGGATGCCCGGCGAGCAGCCGCTCCATGGCGGCCTCCCCGCTGTGGTAGGTGAAGTTCCCCTCGGCGCAGGGGATGTAGGGGTGGCCGTGCACCGCCATGGCGTCCCGGAAACCGGCCAGCCGGGCCTGCGCGGCGGGCAGGCTGGGCGGCCCGGTGATGGTCGCGACCCGCCGGCAGCCCCGGGAGACGAGGTGGTCGGCGGCGAGCCTGGCCCCGGCCCGGTGCTCGACGTCGACGTAGCTGATCGGGATCGGCTCGGCGGGCCTGGCGAAGAGCACGGCGGGCAGGCCCGCGTCGGCGAGGAGCCGGGGGAGGGGGTCCTCTGCGTGAGTGGAGACCAGCAGGGCCCCGTCGGCGTTGCCCTGCCGCAGGTAGGTGAGCACCTGGGTGCGGGTCTCGGCGTCGTCGGCGAACATCAGGATCGGGTGGATGCCCTGGGGGCGGAGGAACCCGATGATGCCGGCGGCCACCCGGCCGAAGAACGGGTCGGTGAAGACCTGGCCGGGGGAGGGCTCGCCCGGCTCCTCCCCGCTCGCCCCGGAGACGACCAGGGCCACCACCCCGGCGCGGCGGGTCACCAGCGAGCGGGCCGCCTGGTTGGGGACGTAGCCGGTGGCGGCGACGGCCTGCCTGACCACCTCCTGGATCGCGGGGTCGACGTTGCGGATGCCGTTGATCACCCGGGAGACCGTGGCGCGGGAGACGCCCGCCGCCCGGGCCACGTCCTCCAGTGTGGGGGTCGATCCCGAGGGCGGTGTGGCTACGTTCACCGGGTCTTTATAGCACATTCGGAAATCGCTATCCCATGATCTTATCGCTTTGACCTGGACATTCGTGTGCTCCTGAAACCTGACTGCCTCGGCAGACGGAGGTTTTCCCACTCGGTGACCGGATTCTCCTCCGGAAGGTTCAGGTCCGCTCCGGTTCGGAAGTTTCGCCGGGCAGGATAGAGAGCGCTCTCCAGTGTCGGCCAGATTCCTTGTGCGGGCCGCCGCTGTCAGGACCGGGCCGGAAAGGGCCTCGTCGAAGCAGTGTTCGTCGCGCCGAAGTGAGCAGAAGGTTGCGGGCCGGCAAGGGAGAGCCTTGACAGTGTTCCGCTCCCGGGTGTGCGCTCTCTCACGGAGAGCGCTCTCCCCCTCCCGTCGTCGCGCGCGGCGGACACCCCCATTCCGAGGAAAGGCCGTGCACCTGACGCGCAGTTCAGGCGGGTACCGGACCGGAGGGTCCGGGATCTCCCGCTAGACCGGCACGGCCGTACGGCGTGCCGAGCCGGGGGTGGCGCGCCGTACGGCCGTCCCTCTCCTCCATCACCGTCAAGGACCCGAGGAGGGTTCCATGGGCAAGCCCCGCCTCCGGCTTCTCGCCCCGATGCTCGCCGCGGTCGCGCTGACCGTGGGCGTGGCCGCCTGCGGCGGCGACGGCGGCACTGACGCCGGGACCGCGGCCCCCGGCGCGCCGGCCGAGAAGGTCACGCTGACCGTCGCGCTGTTCAGCGACTTCCACTACGCGCCGCTGTACGCGGAGTTCAAGAAGACCCATCCCAACGTGGAGATCGTGGAGCGCCGCGCGCAGTTCAACGACCACCACACCAACCTCATCACCCAGTTGGCCACCGGCGCGGGCGCCGCGGACGTGGTGGCCGTCGAGGGGGCTACATCGGAGCCTTCACCCCCTCGCCGGGCAAGTTCCGCAACCTCAAGGACTACGGCCTGGACAAGCGGCAGGGCGAGTACCTGGACTGGAAGTGGCGGCTGGGCGTCTCCAACGACGGCTCCTCGCTGATGGGCCTGGGCGCCGACGTCGGCGGCCTGGCCATGTGCTACCGCCCCGACCTGTTCGAGAAGGCCGGCCTGCCCACCGGTCGCGAGGAGGTGTCGGCGCTCTGGCCGACCTGGGACCGGTACGTCGAGACGGGAAAGAAGTTCGCCGCGGCCGAGGAGGCCAGCGCGCTGCGCTCCGCAGGATCACGATCCCGATGATCAAGCCCACGATCGTCTTCGTCGTCATCACCTCGACGATCGGCGCCATGCAGGTGCTCGCCGAGCCGCTGCTCTTCGGCGTCTACAGCCCCACCGGCGGCCCGGACCGGCAGTACCAGACACTCGCGCTGTTCATCTACGAGAACTTCGTCAAGCTCGACTTCGGCTACGCCTCGGCCATCTCCTGGATGATGTTCGTCTTCATCGTCGTGGTCGCGGGCGTCAACTACCTGCTGACCCGCCGTACGAAGGGAGGACTGGTATGACCGCCCTCCGGCCGACGACCCGTGCGGCACGGCGCGGCAGTCCCGGCGGCGCGCGCCGGCTCACCTATCTCACGCTGATGGCCGTGGCGTTCTTCTCGGCCGTCCCGCTGTACTACAGCGTCGTGGTGGTCTCCCGGGACAACGCGGCCCTGGCCGAGGTCCCGCCCCCGCTCCTGCCCGGCGGGAACTTCTTCGCCAACGTCGCCCGGGTGTTCGACTCCGTTCCCTTCGCGCTGGCGCTGACCGACTCCGTCCTGGTCTCCGGGACCATCGCGCTGGCGGTGATGTTCTTCTCCACGCTGGCCGGTTTCGCCTTCGCCAAGCTGCGCTTCCGCGGGCGCAACGCCCTGCTGCTGCTCACCGTGGCGACCATGACGGTCCCGACCCAGCTCGGGATCATCCCGCTCTACATGCTCATGGTGAAACTGGAGTGGACCGGCACCGTGTACGCGCTGATCGTCCCCGCGCTGGTCAGCGCGTTCGGCGTGTTCTTCATGACGCAGTACCTGTCGCGGGCGCTCCCGACCGAGCTGCTGGAGGCGGGCCGCGTCGACGGCTGCACCACCTGGGGGCTGTTCTGGCACGTGGTGCTCCCGGTCGCCCGCCCCGCGGCGGCCGTGCTCGGCATGCTCACCTTCATGTCGGCGTGGAACGACTACTTCTGGCCGCTGGTGGTGCTGACCCCGGAGAACCCCACCGTGCAGGTCGCCCTGTCCACGCTGGCGGCCGGGTACGTCAACGACTACGTGCTCGGCCTGTCCGGCACGGTGCTCGGCACGCTGCCGCTGATGATCGTGTTCGGTCTGCTCGGCAAGCAGATCATCGGAGGTATCATGCAGGGCGCCGTCAAGGGATAGCGGCCGGGCTCCCGGGCCGGGAGGCCCGGTCCGGGACCTGCGGCGCCACCCCTTCGGAACCCTGCGTCACCTCCTCCGGGACCCTGCGTCATGGTGGCGCCCCGGGGAGTTGATAGCGTTTGCCCGACGCGCGGTGCGGAGCGAAGTCCGGTGCGAGCCCGGCGCTGTCCCGCAACTGTCATGGCCGCCACGGCCGAGCCAGGTCGCCTCCCGCCGCGCCGGCGCTGTCAACCCTCGTGGGAAAGGGTGATCCGTCATGTTCCAGCGGGTCCTCGGTTCCAGCAGACGAAAGGACCTGTCGTGAGGCCCGTACGTACCGCTTTCGCGGGCGCGCTCCTCGGTGCGCTGGCCCTGGCCGGATGCGGTCAGAGCTCCACCACCTCCCCGCCGGAGGCCACCGCCACGGCCAGCGCGACCGCCTCGGCGGCGGGTGAGTTCCCCGTCACCGTCGAGGCGGGCAACGGCCAGGTCACCCTCGCCGAGCGGCCCGAGCGGATCGTCTCCCTCTCGCCCACCGCCACCGAGAGCCTGTTCGCCGTCGGCGCCGGAGCCCAGGTCGTCGCGGTCGACGACCAGTCCACCTTCCCGGCCGAGGCGCCCAAGACCGACCTGTCCGGCTTCAAGCCGAACGCCGAGGCGATCATCGCGCAGAAGCCCGACCTGGTCGTGCTCGCCAACGACGTCGACGGCATCGTGGCCAAGCTGGCGAAGGTCAAGGTCCCGGTGCTGCTGGAGCCCGCCGCCACCAAGCTCGACGAGGCCTACGACCAGATCGCCGACCTCGGTGCGGCCACCGGCAACGCGGCCAAGGCCGAGGAGGTCGTGGCCGGGATGAAGCAGAAGATCGACGGGATCGTGGCCGCCGCGCCCAAGGACAAGAAGCTCACCTACTATCACGAGCTGGACACCACGCCCTACTCGGTGACCTCCACCACCTTCATCGGCCAGGTCTACGCCCTGTTCGGCCTGACCAACATCGCCGACAAGGCTCCTGACCTGGCCGGGGGCTATCCCAAGCTCTCCGCCGAGTTCGTCGCCCAGGCCGACCCCGACCTGGTCTTCCTCGCCGACACCAAGTGCTGCGGGCAGTCCAGGGACACCCTCGCCAAGCGTCCCGGCTGGTCCAAGCTCTCCGCCGTCAAGAACGACCAGGTCATCGCCCTCGACGACGACATCGCCTCCCGCTGGGGGCCGCGTGTGGCCGACCTCGCCCAGCAGGTCGGCGAGGCCGTCCAGAAGGCCGCCTCCGAGTAGGTGACCGATCCATCCGGTGCCCCGGTGCGGCGGTCGGCCCGGCTGCGCCCGGCGGCCCTGCTGGCGGCGGTGGGCGTGCTCCTGGCGAGCATGGTCGCCGGGCTGCTGGCCGGGGCGGCGGACATCGAGCCGGGCAGGGTGATCCTGCAACTGCTCGACTGGCTCCCGATCGTCTCCGCGGACTCCGGGCTCGCCCCGGTCGAGCAGGGGCTGCTGTGGGAGATCCGGCTGCCCCGGGTGCTGCTCGGGGCGGTCGTCGGCGGCCTGCTGGCCATCGCCGGGGCCGCCTACCAGGGCGTGTTCCGCAACCCGCTGGCCGACCCCTACCTGCTCGGCGCCGCCGCGGGCGCCGGGCTCACCACCACCGTGGTCATCGTGCTCCTCAAGGGCGACACCGAGTCCCTCTCCATCCCCGCCGCCGCCTTCGTCGGAGCCGTCGGCGGCGTCCTGCTCGCCTACGCCCTGGGCAACGTCGCCGGCCGGGGCGGCGGGACCGCCACGCTGGTCCTCGCCGGGGTCGCCGTGACCTCCTTCCTCACCGCCGTGCAGACGTTCGTCCAGCAGCTCGGCGTCGAGGACCTCCAGCGCATCTACGGCTGGATCCTCGGCACCGTCGACGGCGGCTGGGGCCGGGTGACGCTGGTCCTCCCCTACGCGGCGGTCTCGGTGGCGGCCCTGCTGGTGCACGGGCGGCTGCTGGACGTGCTCTCGGTCGGCGACGACGAGGCCGTCAGCCTCGGCCTCAACGCCGCCCGGGTACGGCTCGCCGTCCTGCTGGCCGCCTCCCTGGCCACCGCCGCGGCCGTCGCGGTCAGCGGCCTGATCGGCTTCGTCGGCATCGTCGTCCCGCACGTGGTCCGCCGCCTGGCCGGAGGCTCCTACCGGATCGTGCTCCCGCTCTCCCTGCTCGGCGGGGCGGCCTTCCTGGTCCTCGGCGACGTGATCGCCCGGACCGTGCTCGCCCCGGCGGAGCTGCCCATCGGCGTGGTCACCGCCTTCGTCGGCGCGCCGTTCTTCGTGGCCGTCCTGCGGATGACGAAACGGGTGGAGACGTGAGCGGCACCGGGGCGGTCACCCGCGAGGAGGGCCCGTGAGCCGCATCAGGGCGCGCGACCTGTCGGTCGTCCTGGACTCGCGGACCGTGCTCTCCGAGGTCGGGCTCCGGGTGCGCGGCGGTGACTGGCTCGCCGTGATCGGCGCCAACGGCGCGGGCAAGTCCACCCTGCTGAAGGCCGTCGCCGGGGTGCTGCCCTGCTCGGGGGAGGTGCTCATCGACGACACGCCCGTCCGGAGGCTCAAACCCAGGGACCGGGCCCGGCTGCTGGCCTACGCCCCTCAGGCCCCGGCGCTCCCGGCCGACATGACCGTGTTCGACTACGCCCTGCTGGGCCGCACGCCGTACATCCCGTACCTGGGCAGGGAGAGCCGCCACGACCGGGAGGTGACCGCCTCGGTGCTGGAGCGCCTGGACCTGGCGCCGTTCGCCGCCCGCACGCTGGGCCACCTGTCGGGCGGCGAGCGCCAGCGGGTCGTGCTCGCCCGGGCGCTGGTCCAGCAGGCCCCCGTGCTGCTGCTGGACGAGCCCACCACCGCTCTCGACCTGGGCCACCAGCAGCAGGTCCTGGAGCTGGTCGACCGGCTCCGGCTGGCCGACGGGCTGACCGTGGTCACGACCCTGCACGACCTGAGCGTGGCCGGGCAGTACGCCGACTCGATGATGCTGATCTCCGCGGGCCGGGTGGCCGCCTCGGGGGCCCCCGCGGATGTGCTCACCGAAGAACTGATCGACAAGCACTTCGGGGCCCGCGTCCGGGTCGAGACCCGCCCGGACGGCAGGCCCGGAGTCCACCTGGAGCGACCATGCCACTGACCCCAACGCCGGAGACCGCCGGGCCCGGTCCCGCCGGGTCCGGGAGCTTCCGGGAGGCCGGCGGGCCCGGATCCGCCCGGATCGATCGGACACGGGACACCGGCGGGCCCGGCCGCCTGCTGCTGAGCCACCGCGAGGAGGACGGCGTCCGCCTGGCCTCGCTGCTGTGGGAGTTCGGACCGGGCCGGCGGGCGATCTCCTCGGCGCTGGTCGGCGGCGGCATCGGCCCGGCGGAGTGGGTGCTCAACGCCCAGGTGCCCGGCGGCTACGCCCGGATGGACCCGGTGGACCACCTGCTGGAGATGGCCCCGCCCGGCTCCGGCGTCGGCATGCTCACCGCCGCCCCGGTGGGCCGTTTCACCAGGGCGGGCGACGGCGGGGCGCACGCCGTGGCGACCGTCGGCCTGCGCGTGCCCACCTGGGCCGCCGCCCCCGAGGGCGCCGCCGACCCCGAGCTCGCGCCCCTGTACCTCCCCGGGACGGTCAACATCGTCGTCGCCGTCCCGGTCGCGATGAGCGACGCCGCCCTGGTGAACGCGGTGATGACGGTGACCGAGGCCAAGACCCAGGCCCTGCTGGAGGAGGGCTTCCCCTGCACCGGCACCGCCTCCGACGCGGTCTGCGTCGTGGCTCCGGACAGCCGCCCCGGCGGCCCCGAGGAGTCGTTCGGCGGTCCCCGCTCCACCTGGGGCGCCCGGATCGCCCGCGCGGTCCACCAGGCCGTACGGCAGGGCGCCCGCGACTGGCTGAAGCCTCCTCACACACTCCCCTCGCCGGTGCGGCGGGCCCGGTAGGCGGCCATCTTGGCGCGTGCGCCGCAGCCGTCCATCGAGCACCAGCGGCGCCGGCCCGACCGGCTGGTGTCCAGGAACAGCACCGTGCACGGGCCCAGCTCGCACTCGTGGACCCGTTCGGCCAGCGGCCCGCCGAGCAGGTCGACGGCGTCGCGGGCGATCTCGGCCAGCAGGGCCTGCGCGGTCACCTCGCCGGGGACGCGCCGCAGGCGGCCGTCGGGGCCGGCCTCCAGCCGGTGCGCCGGCGCGGGCCGGGCGGCCCAGTCGTTCACGGCCGCCAGCTCCGCCGACGGGATCTCCCCGCCCAGCAGACAGGCGGTGAACAACTCGTACATCGACTCGCGGAGGGCGCGTGCCTGCCGCAGCTCCCGCGCGCCGGCCGCCGGAGCCGACGCGGCCAGGCCCGCCTCGGTGAACCAGCGGCCCAGGTCGGCAGGCGTCGTCAGCCGCTCGACGCGCTCCGCCCGCCGCCTGCCCACGGTGGCGATGAGGTTCAGGCAGTGCCGCCCGCTGTGGAACCGGAAGGTGCTCACCCTCTTGATGTTACCTTCTGAACCGGTAACCTGCCGTCCATGACACCGAACGATCTCGTGGCCCGCGTCCGCGCCGGGCACCGCCGGCTGCAGGCCCTGCTCGCCGATCTCACCGACTCCGACGTCCGGGCAGCCTCCCCGCTTCCGGGGTGGACGCGCGGTCATGTGATCACCCACCTGGAACAGCACGCCCACGCCTTCGCCCGCCAGGCCGACCACGCCCGCCGGGGCCTGCTCGTCGACGTCTACGACGGCGGGGCCCCGGCCCGCGCCGCCGCCATCGAGCGCGAGGCCGGACGCGGGGCGGAAGAACTGCGCAAGGCCGCCGCCGAGGCCTGCGCCGCGATCGAGGACGCCTGGTCGCGGATCGGCGACGACGGCTGGGGGGCGCCCGTCCGCTATCGCGACGCCACCCTTCTGGACACCGTCTACGCCCGCTGGCGCGAGGTGGAGGTGCACCTGGTCGACCTCGGCCTGGAGTACCGGCCGGCGGACTGGTCGATCGAGTTCTGCGACCATCTCGTGGACTTCCTGGCGCCCCGCGTTCCCGCGGGGACGCACCTGACGCTGGCCGACGACGACGCCGACCGGCGCTGGAGCATCGGCGACGGCGACCCCGTCGTGCTGCGGGGGAGCGCGAGCGACCTGAGCGCCTGGCTGGCCGAGCGCGCCCCCGCCCGGCCGGTCGCCGCCGAGACCGGAACCCCGCCCGAGCTCGGCCCCTGGCCGTGATCACCGGGCGAGCGTCCCGTCCGGCCGCACCGTGACGCCGTAGTCGCGTGACGCTCCCCCGGCGGTGATCTTCCCGGCGCGCAGGTCGGCCGCCACCTCCTCCAGCGGCCGGTCGTACGGCGAGCCGATGCCCCCGCCGCCCGTGGTCTCCACCACGAAGGCCTCCCCGGCGGCGAACGGCACGTTGCCGGCCTTCGATTCGAGGCGTTCCAGCGTGCCGTCCGCGCGCCGCCGGTAGAAGCCGCCGACCCGGCCGGGAAGGCCTCCGGAACGGCCGGGCGGAGCGTTGCGCAGCCGGTCGCCGCGGGTGGTGACGTGCGCGTCGTCCAGGAAGCGGATCACCGTGCGGGAGCCGAGGCCGCCGCGGTGGCGGCCGGGGCCGCCGGAGTCGGGGACGGTCTCCACCGACTCCACGATCAGCGGGCAGCGGGTCTCGACGGGCTCGGCCTGCGGGACCGAGTTGCGCCCGATGCCGAAGTGCACGCCCGTCGCGTCCGGCCCGTCCTTGCCCTGCCGGGCCCCCACCCCGCCGAAGTCGTAGGACAGGTGGATCCAGTAGGGCGCGCGCACCGCCGCGATGGAGAAGGGCTGGAGGATGCCGCTGGCGGCGATGGCATGCTCGGGCACGGCGTCCGAGAGCGCCTGGAAGATCGCCTCCATGGCCGCGTAGATGGGCACGAACCGGCCGCCGCAGGGGTGGGGGGAGCGGGCGTCGAGCAGCGAGCCGGGCGGGAGCCGTACCTCGATGGCCCGCAGGCAGCCTTCGTTCATGGCGATCGTCGGGTCGAGGAAGCAGCGGACCGCGAACACCGCGGCGGCCAGCGACTGCGAGGCCGAGGCGTTGATCGCGGCCGGGACCTGCGGGTCCGTTCCCGCGAAGTCCACGACCACCCGGCCCCGTCCGCCCGCACGCGGCGTCTCCCGTTCCACGGTGACCGCCACGCGGACCGTGTGGGAGCGGGAGAGGTCGATGCCGTCGTCGTCGATGGGGTAGGACGAGGTGTGGCGGCCGGGCGGCAGACCGGCCAGGGCGGCGCGGGTCCTCGCCTCGGTGTAGTCGAGGTAGTCGTCGATCCCCCGCGCGAGCCCGGCGGGGCCGTACTCGGCGATCATCGCCTCGATCCGGGCGGCGGCGACGGCGGCGCCCGCGACGAGCGCGCGCACGTCTCCCATGACCTTGTCCGGGGTGCGGCTGTTGGCCCGCAGGATGGCCTCGACGGCCGGTTCGATCCCCTGCGCGGTGGCCAGGCGGACCGGGGGGAGCTGGAGGCCCTCCAGGAAGATGTCGGTGGCCAGCGGGGCCATGCCGCCCGCGGACAGCCCGCCGAGGTCGGAGACGTGGATCATCGTGGCGGTGAAGTAGGCGGGGGAGCCGGAGACGAAGACGGGCCGGTAGACCAGCAGGTCGTTGGTGTGCACGCCGCCCCGGTAGGCGTCGTTGAGCACGAACACGTCGCCGGGGCGCATGGTGGCGGCGGGGATGTCCGCGAGCAGTTCCGGCAGGGCGACCTTGAGCGCCATGCTGTTCATGAGCGTGGTGGCCATCGACTGGGCGACCAGGCGGCCGTCGGCGTCGAGGACGGCCGCCGAGGCGTCCGAGCCCTCGACGATGAACGTCGAGTAGGCCGAGCGGACGACGACGATGCTCGCCTCCTCCGCCGCCACCACCAGCGCGTTCCGCAGCACCTCGGCGGTGAGCGCGTCAGTCATGCGATCCCCCCGGCGCCCGGTCCGGTTCCCGTGCCCGGCTCGGCTCCGGCGCCCGGTCCGGTTCCCGTGCCCGGCTCGGCTCCGGCGCCCGCCTCCGTCCTCGTGAGGATCACCGCCGCGTCCTTTCCGAGTGCCGCCCGCCAGCCGGGCGGCACCACGATCGTCGACTCCGCGTCCTCCACGATCACCGGGCCCTCGGTCTCCGGCAGGGAGGCCCGGGTGAACACCGGCGTCTCGACGTACCCGCCGGCCTCGGTGAAGTACGCCGGCCGCCGCGCCGGATCCGGGACTCCGGTTCCCGCGCCCCCGCCCGCCGTACCGGCGCCGGGCGGGGAAGGGGCGCCGGCGGCGGTCAGGGTGACGCGGACGCGGTAGCCGACGACCTCCACCGGGCCCCGCTGGGCGATGCCGTACACCCGCTCGTATCTGGCGGAGAAACGCTCGGCCAGGTCGGCGGGGGAGCCGGCCCAGGGGACGGTGAGGTCGTGCGCCTGGCCGGTGAAGCGGACGTCGGCCGAGCGCTCCACCACCACGCCGGGGTCGCCGGGCCGAACGCCCAGGTCGGCGGCGGCCGCCTCGGCGAGCTCGGTGAACACCTTCCCGGGATCGGCGTCCAGCGCGGAGCGGACGCGGTCCGCCGACAGGTCCCCGGCCAGCAGCCCGGCGGCCGAGGCCACGCCGCAGCGGGCCGGGACGACCACGGTGGAGATGCCGAAGCGGGAGGCGACCCGGGCGGCGTGCATCGGGCCCGCGCCGCCGAAGGCCACCATCACGAAGCCGCGCGGATCGATGCCGCGCTGGACGGTCACCACGTGCACCGCCGAGCCCATCGAGGCGTTGGCGATCTCGTGGACGGCGTGTGCGGCCTCGGCCCGGGAGACGCCCAGCGGCCCGGCCAGCCGCAGGTCGATCGCCTTGCCGGCGAGGTCGGGGGCGAGCGGCATCGTGCCGCCGGCGAAGGAGGCGGGGCCGAGATAGCCGAGCACCAGGTCGGCGTCCGTCACGGTGGGCTCCTCGCCGCCCAGGCCGTAGCAGGCCGGGCCGGGTGCGGAGCCCGCCGAGCGCGGCCCGACCCGCAGGGCGCCCGCCGCGTCCACCCACGCGACGCTGCCGCCCCCGGCGCCGACCTCGGCCAGGTCGATGGCCGGCGTCTTGACCGGCACGCCGGTCCCGGCCCGGCGCCCGCCGAAGCTGCCCTTGCCGCCGACGTGGAACTCGTGTGTGATCTCCGGCCTGCCGCCCCTGATCACACAGGCCTTGGCCGTCGTGCCGCCCATGTCGAAGGAGATCGCGTCCGGATGCCCGGTCGAGACGGCGGCCAGCACCCCGGCCGCCGGGCCGGACTCGATCGTCGCCACCGCCCTGCGCGCGGCCAGCTCGACCGGCATCACGCCGCCGCCCGACCCCATCACGCGCACCGGGGCGGTGATCCCGATGCCGGCCAGCCGGGCGGCCAGCCGCCGCAGGTAGCCCTCCATCACCGGCCCGACGTAGGCGGACATGATGGTCGTCGTCGCGCGCTCGTACTCGCGCAGCTCGGGCCAGACCTCCGAGGAGATCACCACGGTGGGGACCGTCTCCCGGAGGATTTCGGCGACCCGCCGCTCGTGGGCGGGGCCGGCGTAGGAGTGCAGCAGGCAGACGGCGGCCGACGTGATGCCCCGCCGTGCGATCTCCTCGCCGACGCGGGCCACCGCGGCCTCGTCCAGCGGCTCCAGCACCGCGCCCGAGCAGGAGATCCGCTCGGGCACCTCGAAGCAGTCCTCGGCCGCGACCGGTGGCGGAGGCGGGTCGAAGCGCAGGTCGTAACGGTCCTCCTCGACCCGGGCGTAGCGGCCGAGGGGGATCGCCGAGCGGAAGCCCCGGGTCGTGACGTAGGCGACCCGCACGCCCCGGCGCTCCAGCACGGCGTTGGTGGCCAGAGTGGTGGCGTGCACGACCCCGGTCACGAGCGCGGGGTCGGTACGGCCCAGCACGGCGGTGACACCCCTGACGATGCCCTCCGCGGGGTCGTCGTGGGTGCTGAGGCACTTGGCGACCGCGACCTCGCCGCCGGGCCCGCGCAGCACCACGTCCGTGAACGTCCCGCCGACGTCGACCCCGATCGAGTAGCCCACGAGCCCTCCTCGCCCGCCGGTTCGCGGGTTCCCGGACCGCAGGTTATTACCCGAGCAAGCGCTTGTCTATGTTCCCTTCTCTTGACTTCAGCCGATAGGTTGCGACCCTTGACCTATCCCCTGTATGGAGTGACGATGCGGCGGCTTGGAACGGTCTTTGCACTCCTCGGCGGCGTGGTGCTCGCGGTCGCCGCGATGCCCGCCGCCCTGGCCCACGAACATCCCAGTGGGATCACCGACCTGGTGACCCCGGCGATCGTCCGCGTCGAGGCGAAGGCCAAGGTGGACATCACCCTGCTCGACCACATCGGCAAGCTGCAGCACATCGAGCGGAGCTACGAGGTGCCGCTGGGCAGCGGCACCGGGACCGTCGTCAACCCCGAGGGCGCCATCGTCACCCTGACCCGGGTGGTGCAGACCGACAAGGACGTCGCGGTCCACGCCGCGAACAAGATCTTCGCCGAGCACCACAACGTGGAGATCCCCGACGACTTCGAGCGGCACACGATCAAGGACGACACGCTCAACCGGCACCTGCAGGAGTGCTACCCGCCGAAGAAGCCGACCGCGACCTGCATCATCGACGTCGCCACCGAGATCCAGATATTTCCCAACATCACACCGGCCGACGAGCAGGGGTTCAAAGCGGAGATCGTCCGCCCGGGGAGCCGGCCGGACGGCCCCGTCGTGCTGATGCCGGTCGGGCGCGCCGACGGCAGCGCCGGCCTGCCCACCGCGCCGCTGGCCGCCAAGGTGCCCGACAAGGAGGGCGCACCGGTCGCGGTCGCCGGGTTCACCGGGCGGCCGTCGGCGAGCCTGAAGGAGAAGGTGGACATCGCGCACCTGCGGGCCGGCGGCGCCGGCGACGGCGGGCGGCAGTTCAAGGACCCCGAAGGGAAGGTCGACGAGCCGCCCAAGGTGGGCAAGCTGATCGACCAGGGTCTGCTCGGCGGGCCGGTGATCGAGGACAAGGAGGGCAAGGTCGTCGGGCTGCTGGTGGGCGGCGGCCAGGACGGCCGGATGATCGGCGTCCGGGAGATCACCAAGGCGCTGGCCGAGGCCGGGGTCACCGCTCGCCGGGGCCCGATCGACGCCGCGTTCGAGCAGGCGCTGATCCGCTTCCACACCAAGTACTACGGCGACGCCGTGCCCGGCTTCCAGCGGGTCCTCGACCTCTACCCGGGACATCCGGTGGCCGCCGCGCTCCTGAAGGACTCCCAGGCCAAGCGCGGCACGGCGGAGGACGAGGGGAGCAGACGCGCCGCCGCCGGGTCCCCGGACCGCACGTCGGGCCTGCCGCTCTGGCCGTTCCTGGTGGGCGGCGGCGTCCTGGTCGTGGCCGTGGTCGCCGGCGCTCTGCTGTACTGGCGGCGCGGAGCGCAGGCCGGTCCCGGTGCGGATGGTTCCGGCGGGACCGGTGAAAGAGGCTTCGGAACCGGGGAGAGAGGCTTCGGAGCCGAGAGCGGAGGGATCACGGCGGGGAGCACGGGACCCAGGGGGGCCGGAGCGCCGGCTCCCGGACCGCCGCCCGCCGGGCCCCGGCCCCCGCTCGACGAGGACGCCGGGGCCACCGTGGTGGTGGGCCGGTCCTTCCCCGCGCTGCCGGTGGTCTCCTCCCCGGCCGAGCCGGGCCGGCCGTCCGCCTCCGGACAGCCGCCGGCCCCGGAGGCGGACACGGGTCGCCCGCCCGGCCGCCGGGTCGCCTCGGGACCCCCTTCCGCCACCGGCCAGGCGCCCGCGACCGGACAGCCTGTGCTGGTCGCCCGGGATCCCGGTCCGAGAGCGGACGCCACCGCCGGCGGGACGGCGGTCAACCAGAAGTACTGCACCGCCTGCGGGATGCGGCTGGGTCCCGCGCACCGCTTCTGCGGCTACTGCGGCCATCCGGCCGAGGCGTGACGGCGCCGGTGAACGAGAGATCGCTGGTCGGCCAGGAAGTCGCCGGTTACCACGTCGAGGATGTCATCGGAAAGGGCGGCATGGCCGTGGTCTACCTCGCGGTGGACTCCCGGCTCGGCCGCCGGGTGGCCCTGAAGGTCCTCAACCCGCTGCTGGGCGAGGACGACCGGTTCCGCCAGCGCTTCATCCTGGAGTCGCGGACGGTCGCAGGCATCGACCACCCCAACATCATCCCGATCTACGAGGCGGACGCCGCCTCCGACGGCACCCTCTACATCGCGATGCGCTACGTCGACGGCCCCGACCTGCGCCGCCTCTTCTACGACCGGGGGCCGCTGCCGATCAGCCAGGTCAACCGGATCGCGGCCCAGGTCGCGGCGGCGCTGGACACCTCGCACGCGCACGACCTGATCCACCGCGACGTCAAGCCCGCCAACATCCTGATCGCCGGGCACGCCGAGGGCGAGCACGTCTACCTCACCGACTTCGGCATCACCAAGCACCGCACCTCGATCTCCGGGCTGACCCAGACCGACCAGTTCATCGGCACCCCCCGCTACATGTCGCCCGAGCAGATCAACAAGGAGGTCATCGACGGCCGCTGCGACCAGTACGGCCTGGCCTGCGTGGTCTACGAGGCGCTGGCCGGGCGGCTGCCGTTCCAGCGGGACAACGAGATCGCGCTGCTCTGGGCGCATCTCGCCGAGCCGCCCACGCCGCTCAGTTCGCTCCGGCCCGAGCTCCCGATGGAGGTCGACGGGGTCATGATGCGGGCGCTGGCCAAGTCCCCCGAGCAGCGCTACGGCACCTGCGCCGAGTTCGTCGCGGAGCTCCGTGACGCGATCAGCGGCCAGTCCTACCAGCTTCAGCAGGGCGACCAGTCCCACCGGTTCCAGCAGGGCGGCCGGACCGACCGGCCTCCCCAGACCTACCAGCCGGGGGAGAGCGAACCGCTCACGAGGCCGGGATCGCTCCGGCCGGGCAGGCGGGGCGTGCTCGTCGGCGCGGGGGCGGCGATCGTGCTGATCGTCGCGCTGGTGACGGTGCTCGCCCTGGTCTTGCGGGGCGGCGATGACACGTGGGAGCCCTACCAGGGGTCGTCCGCGGTGCCGGTCGCCTTCGACCACCCCGCGGACTGGACCGTGCTCCAGCACGCCGACGCGTTCACGGTGGCCGCCCCCCGCGCCGAGGAGTTCCGGGCGCTGTTCAGCACGCAGGTCAGCGCCGACTGGTCGGCCGTCAACGAGATCATCAAGGCCGACCCCGCGGAGGCCACCGGCGTCTACGCGCAGACCCTGGACACGCTCGATCCGCGTGGCGGGGCCCAGCAGCTGCAAGAGACCCTGCAGTCCTCGCTGCCGGGCACCGTCAACGTCTTCTCCGAGGTGGTACAGGTGCGGGTCGGCGGGCAGCCCGCCGTACGGCTGGAGGGGTCGATCGCCGACCCGCAGCGCGGCGGGCAGCTCGACTTCGTCGGCTACGCCGTGGAGCGGCCGGACGAACCCGCGCTGATGATCTATTTCTGCGCCCCCAGCCGCTGCGACGACTCGCTGGCCAACCGGCTCGTGCGGAGCGTCTCCTTCCCGACCCAGTGACCTTCTCGACGGCCCGTCCGTCCGGCCTGTGCACTTGTGATCGGCTTGCAGACGACTTGTTTGGGCGTTTTGTCCTATATGCAAGGAGGGTTGGACGGTCTACTCTCCCCGCATGGTGGTTCCCCTCCCTGCCCTTCGGCGCCTCCGCACGGTGTCGAAGATCGATGTGGTGATCGGTGGCGCGATCGTCGTCCTCGGCACGATCGAGGCCTTCACCGTCGCGGCCGCCCACGCCCACGCCTCCCGCGCCCGCCGCCTGGCCGAGCACGCCGTACGGCTGGAACGCGACAGGAAGCGCCTGGCCGCCGGGGGCGAGAACGCGCTGCCCGGCATCGAGCGCCCGAGCCGCGAGACGGTCCTCGCGGTGGGCCCGCGCCCCGAGGGCGGCGGGTTCCGGGTCCACGCACACCTGCCCGTCTCCCCGGAGGTCCTTGTATGAACACCATCCGCATCGTGATCGCCGACGACCAGGCGATGGTCCGTGCCGGGCTGAAGCTCGTGGTGGAGAGCGAGCCCGGCATGGAGGTGGTGGGGGAGGCTCCGGACGGGGTGGAGGCCGTCGCCGTGGTCCGCCGCACGCGCCCGGACATCGTGCTGATGGACATCTCCATGCCCCGCATGGACGGCCTCACCGCGGCCCGGCAGCTGCTCGACCAGCCGGACCCGCCCAAGGTGGTCATGCTCACCACCTTCGACACCGACGAGAACCTCTACGCCGCCCTCCGCGCGGGGACCAGCGGCTTCCTGCTCAAGGTCTCCCCGCCCGAGCAGCTCGTCGAGGCCATCCGCGTCGTGGTCGGCGGCGACGCCCTGCTGGACCCGGCGGTGACCACCCGCGTGATCGCCTCCTTCGCCGGCCACCACGAGCCCTCGGCTCCTCCCCAGCTCGCCGATCTGACCCCGCGCGAGCTGGAGGTCCTGCGTTTCCTGGCCCGCGGCCTGACCAACGCCGAGATCGCGCGCGAGCTCTTCGTCGGGGAGGCCACGGTCAAGACCCACGTGGCGCGGGTGCTGATGAAGCTGCGACTGCGGGACCGGGCCCAGGCGGTGGTGTTCGCCTACGAGTCGGGCGTGGTACGGCCGGGCGCGGCCGTCTGAGAGGTGGTGCGGCCGGGCGCGGCGGTGGTGTAGCGGGAGGCCCGGCCTCCCGGGGAAGGGAGGCCGGGCCGGACGGGGGCGCATCCGCACGACCGCGCTCAGACGGCGGTCTTCGCGTCGGCCGGCGCGGTCCGGGCGGCCGGGTAGTGGGAGATCCACTCCTCGCGGCTCATCGTGAGCATCTTGACGCCGAGGTGGCCCAGCGCGACCACCGGGATGCCCCAGAGCACCACGGTCGCCGGGCCGTACGGCACGGCCATCGAGCCGCCGTAGCCGATCGCGAGGACGAGCGGGACCCACCAGTGGGCGAACCCGGCCCGCCAGACGCCGATGGCCAGGACCGGCGTGCCGAAGATGGCGAAGAAGATCCACGGCAGCTGGAAGCCGAAGACGACGCCGGGCAGGCCGACCATCTCGTCCATGATGGCCGTGGCCTTGTCGGGGCTGTAGTTCTGCCCGAGCCACCACTCCACCGGGTCGGCCATGAGCAGGCCCGACAGGTTGATGTAGCCGAGGACCACGAGCGGGCCCGCGATGTGCCCGAACACCGCCGCGCGGCGGCGCATCACGTGCAGCATGCCGAGGGCGGCCAGCGCCATCAGCAGGTACGCCCAGTGGTAGAGCACCGACTGGATCTGGGCGAGGACGGGGTTGGCGCCGAAGCTGACCGCCTCCCGCTCGTCGCCCCAGGTGCCGGGGTCGAGGATGACGGCGATCGCCTGGAGGAGCGGAGCGACGATCAGCAGCACGCCGGAGGCGACGCGCCGGAAGTCGGCTGAGTCCTTGAACATAGGGGGTTCCTTGCCTGTGCGGAGGCCTGAGCTGGCCGTACGCCGAGGAAGGTAGTCAACGGGAGCGCATCCGGTCGTCCGCCGCCGGGCTGATCCGGCGTCCCCCTGCCGGAGGAAGGGGGACACCCGGGACGGGCGGAGACGCCTGCCGCCTCCAGCCCGTCCCGGGGTACGTCCGGCGCGCTCAGGGAGCGACGGCTCGCCGGATGCCGGAGAGCGATGCGGCCAGGAGGCGGGTGCGGCCGGTGGAGTCCGCGTAGCCGGCGAGCGCCGCGCACAGGAACACCGCCAGCACGCGCGCCGCCGTCTCGCGCTCGGCACCGACCGGGCGCCCGTAGGCCGCCAGCAGCGCCGTACGGGATGCTCCGGAGAAGCCCGCGTAGGCCAGGGAGAGGTCGACCGCCGGGTCGGCCAGGCAGAGGTCGCCCCAGTCGATGACGCCGGTCGCCTCGCCGTCCGGGCCGACCAGCAGGTGCCTCTGGTGCAGGTCGCCGTGGGAGACCACGGCGGGACCCGGCGGCGGCCCCGCCTTCTCGCCCTCGGCCAGCAACTGTTCGACGGCAGGGTCCGGCGTCCACAGGCCGCGCCGGTCGAGGACGGCCAGCCGCTCGCGGGCCATCGGCGCCCGCACGCCGGGATCGCCCCGGCGCATCGGATCGACGGGCAGGTCGGCGCCCACCTCGGCGGCCAGGCCCGGGTCGTGCAGGACCCGCAGGAACGCGCCGAGACCGGCTGCGGCCCGCATCCGCCCGGCCTCGGAGAGCCGGGCTTCGGCCAGCTCCTGACCGGGGATCAGCTCCGCGCCCCAGAACGGCCACGGGTAGGAGCCGCCGGGGCGCCCGACGTGCGCGGGCACCGGCAGCGCCAGCGGCAGTCTCGGCGCCAGGGCCGGGAGTACGGCGATCTCCCGTTCGATGCCGGGCAGCGCGATGGCGCGGCGCGGGAAGCGGAACACCAACCGCCCGCCGACGAGGTGGACGGTGTTGTCCCAGCCGGTGGCGAGCGGCTCGACCGGCGCGCCGCGCAGGTGAGGGAACTGCTCTCCCACCAGCGCCGCCGCCGCGGCCTCCCCGACGTCGTGCTCGGCTTCCCACTCCGCGCCGGGCTCGTTTTCCGGACCGCTGCTCGTCACGGTCGTCACGTTATCGCGCGGCCGGTCGGGCACATGGCCGTACGCCGTGCGGAGGCCGGCCGGATGCCCGGGTCGTCATGGGGCTGTTCTCCGCGGGGCCGGCCGGCGGTCACGGGGCGTCTCCCGGCAGGACGCGCTCGACCACGGCGGTGACGAGATCGCGGACCTCCTCCTCGGAGAAGATCTCGGGCAGGGTGAGCCGCTCGACGATCAGCCAGTTCAGCGCCAGGTAGAGCACCACCACCGTGGTGGCGTCGCCCGGCAGGCCGGATTCCACGTGGAAACCGATGTTGGCGTCGATGTCGGCGCGGATCTGTCGGGTGAGCACGGCGCGCAGCTCCGGGCGGCGGGTGGCCTCCAGACGCAGTTCCAGCAGGGCGAGGTAACCCGAGCGGAAGTCGGTGATCCGGCCCACCAGCTCGTGCATCAGCTGGGTGACGCGTGCCCGGTCACGCGGTCCCTCCAGGGCGGCGGAGATGGTGGCCGGGTCGGGGTGCAGCCGCTCGTAGACCCGCCCGCCCGCCTGGGTGAGCAGGTCGTCGCGGTTGGCGAAGTAGTTCGACGCGGTGCCGTTGGGCACCGCGGCCTCCGTGTCGACGGCGCGGAAGGTCAGGCCGCGCGCGCCCTCACGGGCCAGGACCTCTATGGCCGCGTCGACGAGCGCGGCCCTCCGCTCCGGATTCTGTCGCATCACGTCTCCTCAGGGTCTCCCTTGACACCACTCTAAGCTTAGTACTACGTTTAAACCACTGCTACTGAAGTACTATAAGTGGAGTGGAAGGAGGCGGTCGGATGCATGTCGAACTCACCGCCCGGACCCCTGCGGTCCTCCCCGTCGCCCCGGCCGCCGCAATCGCCTCCGCGCCCCCGCTCGCCGTGCCGCACCGAATGGACGGGGTGTCGCGGCATCCCTCGCCGCCCAGGCCGGACCTGCGGAACCCTCCGCTGCGGTCCGTGCCGCGGCCCAGGCCGCTGCCCGGGCCTGGAACCCGGAGGTGAGCGCGGGCCGGACCGGCCCCGTTCCACGTCAGGCACCCCCGCACCAGAGGAACAGGAACACAGATGCGAAAGCTCGTTTACTACATCGGCGTGACCATCGACGGCTTCATCGCCGCCCCCGACGGCAGCGCGGACTTCTTCCCGGTGACCAAGGACGTTGTCGACTTCCTCGTCGCGGACTACCCGGACACCCTGCCCACGCACGTCCGTGAGCAGCTCGGGGTCCACGGCGACAACCCGCACTTCGACACCGGCGTCCAGGGGCGGGTCACCTACGAACCCGCCCTGGAGATCGGGGTGACCAGCCCCTATGCCCACCTGCGCCAGTACGTGGTCTCGGAGAGCATGACCGCGAGCCCCGACCCGGCGGTCGAGATCGTCTCCGGCGACCCGCTCGCCAAGGTCCGTGAGCTCAAGGCCGAGGAGGGCAAGGACATCTATCTGATCGGCGGCGCCCGGCTCGCCGGGACCCTGCTGCCCGAGATCGACCGGCTGGTCGTCAAGCTCTACCCGGTCGTCGCCGGGGCAGGGATCCCGCTGTTCAGCGCCGAGTTCTCCCCGGTGCACTTCGAGCTCGCCGGCACCCGCGTCCTCGACGGAGGCACGGTCGTGCTCACCTATGACAGGAAGTGATCCTGCGCGGCGGGAACACGGCCCCCGCGACGGCGGAGCCGCGGCTCACCCGACGGGTGCGGTGAACCGCGCGTCGTAGGGGTTGTACGGGCCGTGCCCCGCCCGCCGGGCCTCCTGGAAGCCGCTGATCCGCAGGACGATCATGCACGCCAGGACTCCGGCGACCAGGGTGGGAACGAGGATGAAGGCCTCCGCCCAGGCCGCGTTGCGCAGGCTCTCGAGCCGGTCCCGGCTTTTCCGGTGCCGTCTCCGCCTGAACGGAGACGCCGGGCCGGTGGGATGATACGAGGATATCCGGTGAAACGCCATGAGAATAAACCGGTCGGCGCGAGGATTCATGGTGAAAACTTTGCCCGGAGAATATCGGTGATTGACTCGGGGCTCTCGGTGCGGGCACCCGGCCGTACGTCCTCTCGCGGAGATGCCGGGCAGGCCGGAGGGTGCGCTTCACCGCCGCTGCGCATGGCTCGTGAAGGGCGCTGGGACGTCCGGCCGGGCCGGTGAAACGCATTGCGGAAACGGGGGTCGCGGTTTCTGGGAGAGGTTCGCCTTCTCCGGTCAGGAGACGCCTGCCGTTCCGGTCGGAATCGGCTTGCGCAAAGTCACGGAAAACGCCGGGGATTTCCACGGCCGGACCGGACGGGCGCATTATGGGAATCCTTGGGACGGCCTGTTCCGGTCACCGGTCCGGACCCGCCGGAAACATCGGCGGGGATCACGCCCCGGGGTGCGAAGCCGGTGCCGGGTGGAGGTCGAAGGCGCACCACACGGTGCGTCCGAGCGCGCCGCGGTCGCGCACGCCCCAGCGCCCGCCGGACAGCTCCCGGACGATGGCCAGACCGCGTCCCCGCTCCACGTCGTCCGGTACGGCGTCGCAGGCGCGGGGCCGTGAGGAGTCCCCGCCCGGATCCGTGACCTCCACGCGCAGGAGGTCGGCCGTCCGGACGAGCACGAGGAGCATCAGATCGCACGGCCCGCCGGCGGCGTGCACGGCGGCGTTGGCGACGAGCTCGGAGGTGGCCAGCCGTACGTTCTCGTAGGCGGGATGGTCGGCTCCGAGCCATTCCCGCACGCAGACGCGGGCCTGTGAGGCGGAGGCGGGATCGAGCGTCAGATAGGCCTCTCCGAGGATTTCCGATCCGACTTCTCCGGGGCTGATGACTGCGTTCATGTTCCATCCGCTCGGCGGTGGGTTCGCGGATTCGTCTCCCGAGCATCGCACTCTTTGGATACGGTCTGTAGCGGAACGACCACGATCATGGTCAACGGAATCTGTGAAATGGGCTGTGAAACCGAGGGGGGTGCCCGATGCCCAGACCCAGCGAGCTCGACCCCAGCGTGTCGCCGATCGCCTTCTTCGGCTACGAGCTGCGGAGATACCGGCAGGAGGCCGGGCTGACCCAGTCGAAGCTGGCCAGCCGGGCCGGGTTCGCGCTGGGCACGATCTCGATGGCGGAGACCGGCCGGCGTCCTCCGACGGAGGATTTCGCACGGCGCTGCGACGAGGCGCTGGGCGTGGACGGGGCGCTCATCCGGATCAAAGAGATGATCGACAATGTCTCGGCCCGGCTGCCCGCCTGGTTCCGGCCGTGGGCGGAGATCGAGCAGACCGCCGAGGTGCTGCGAACCTGGGAACCGCTCATCGTGCCGGGTCTGCTCCAGACCGAGGACTACGCGCGGGTGCTGTTCAGCGGCGAGCCGCGCGCCTCGGCAGGGGGAGTGGAGCGGGACGTCGCCGCCCGGATGGAGCGTCAGCGCATCCTGGAGCGGGAGAACCCGCCCATGCTCTGGGTGGTCATCGACGAGGGCGTGCTCGGCCGCCGCATCGGTGACGACGCGATCATGGCGGCGCAGCTCGGCCGCCTCCTGGAGGCCGCCCGGCTGCCGCACGTCACCGTCCAGGTGCTGCCCTTCGTGGCGGGCAGCACCGTCGGCCTGCTGGGCGGTTTCGTCATTGCGCAGGTCCGGGGCCTTGCCAATACTGTCTACATGGAGTCGGCTGGCCAGGGCCAGGTGACCGACCGGCCCGACGACGTGGCGGACATCACCACCAAATATGAGGCGATCCGCGCGGAGGCGCTCCCTCAGCGGGCATCGCTGGAACTCGTTCGGGAGATGAGAGACCGATGGATCGGGAACTGAGAGAAGCCCTGTGGGCGAAGTCGCCGTTCTCCGGCGGCAACGGCGGCAACTGCGTGGAGATCGCCAAGCTGCCGGGCGGCCGGGTCGGCGTCCGCGACAGCAAGGATCGGTCTGGTCCGGCACTGGTGTTCACTCCGTCCGAGTGGACCGCTTTCACCCGCTGGGTCCGTACGGACGACACGGTCTGAACGCATGCCGTACGACCCTGCACGGCCGCGCCCGGCACACGGGGGCGCGGCCGTGCAGGAGCGTCCTGCGGGTGGAACCGGTCAGCGGGTCTCCACCCAGATGTCGACGATCTGGTGCGGGGTGATGCCGGTGACCGAGGCGGTTCCGGCGGGCTGCCACGGGCCGATGATCGGGATCAGGCCGATCTCCGGCAGGAAGTGGCGCTGAAGCACCCGGATCCGGTGCTCGCCCGCGCCGGTGGCGCAGTAGCTGGAGGCCTGCCGTCCGGAGACCTGGTAACTGCAGTCCGTGGGCGCGGCGGAGGCGCCGGGGGCGGTCGCCGTGACCATCGCGGTGGTCAGGAACGCGGCCGCCGAAACGACCGCCGCCCGTTTTCTGGCGTTCATGCATGACTCCTGAAGGCTGGGGACGTCGTGAGCATGCAGGCGGGGCCGCTGCAGCGGCCGGCGCTTATCTATAGGAAACTTTCCTAAAGGAAAAGTAGACCTCCCCCGTCCCAGGGTCAACACCTCGGCGAACGTCATCGGGAAACGCCTCTTCCGTGGGAAAACATGACGCGGCGGGCCGTGTGCGGGCATCTGGTATCACGACTTACCCGACACAAGAGAAAGGCGATATCGGCTCATGTTGTACCGGCCGGTCGCCGAGCACTTCCGACGATTCACCACTTCGTAGGATTTCGGCGTCCCCGGCATGCCTACGCTGGTCCCGTGATCAGATCTCGTACGGCCGCCGCCCTCGCGGCGACCGCTCTTCTGCTGGCCGCGGGATGCGGCACCGCCGGGAACGACGCGGCCGGTCCGGCCGCCACGTCCCCGGCCGCGACCGGCTCCGGCGAGCCGTCGGAGCCGGTCGCGACCCCGAAGGCGTCCGTTCCGCAGGAGCTGGCGTTCACCGCCAGGACGCTGGGCGGCCAGACCTTCGAGGGGGCGAGCCTCGCGGGCAAGCCGGTGGTCTTCTGGTTCTGGGCGCCGTGGTGCCTCAAGTGCCGTTCGGAGGCGCCCGCGGTCAGGTCCGCGGCGGAGAAGTACGGCGACGTCGCCTTCGTGGGGGTCGCGAGCCTCGACACCGAGGCCGCGATGAAGGAGTTCGTCCGGAGCACCGGGACCGGGACCATCGTGCAGCTCTCCGACGAGAAGGGCGCGGTGTGGACCAGGCTGGGCGTCAGCCAGCAGTCCACGTTCGTGTTCATGAAGCCGGACGGCTCGACGGAGAAGGCCTCGGGCCCGCTCGGCTCGGGGGAGCTGGACGGGCACGTCGAGAAGCTGCGCGCCGGATAGCGCCGGACGGTGTCTGCCGACCTTCCGCTCGCCCTGGCGCTGGCCGCGGGCACGGTCGCCGCGTTCAACCCGTGCGGCTTCGCGATGCTCCCCGCGTATCTCACCATGCTGATCAACGACGGGCCGGCCACCGGCGACGGGGCCGTACGGCGCGGCCCGGTGGCACGGGCGGTGCTGCTGTCGGCCGCGATGACCACCGGGTTCGTCACGGTCTTCGGCCTGTTCGGGCTGGTCGTGACCTCGCTGGCCGTCTCCGTCGGGCGGTACCTGCCATGGGCGACTGTCATGATCGGGATCGCCCTGACCGGGCTCGGCCTCTGGCTGCTGAGCGGCAGGGAGCTCCTGGTCCGCGTGTCCTCACTCGGCGCCGGCCGCGTCACCGCCTCCCCGGTCTCGCTGTACGGCTACGGCCTGTCCTACGCCGTGGCCTCCCTGTCCTGCACCGCCGGGCCGTTCCTCGCGGTCACCTCCGCCTCCCTGGCCGGTGGCGGCGTCCTGGGCGGCCTGGCCGTCTTCGTCGCCTACGCGGCGGGCATGGGGCTGGTCGTCACCCTGCTCTCGCTGGCCGTGGCGCTGGCGCGCGGCGCGGTGGTCGCCCGGATGCGCCGCATCCTGCCCCACGTGCCGCGGATCAGCGGGGGACTCCTCGTGGCGGCCGGGCTGTACGTCGTCTACTACGGCTGGTACGAGCTGCGCGTCTTCGCGGGATCGTCCGCCGACGACCCGATCGTGGGCGCGGCGACGGCCGTGCAGGGGGCGGTCGCCTCCGGGGTGGAGGCCCTCGGCGCGGGAGGGATCGCGATCGCGCTCGCCGCGCTCGCCCTCGGCGCGGCCGCACTGCGCCGGGTACGGCGTAACGCCGGGCCGCGCCGGTGACGTCCGCCTGCCCGGCCGGGCTCCCGCCCGCCCGGCCGGGTCCCCGATCGGGACCCGCTCAACGCAGGGCCGCGAACCAGCGTCCCGCCTCCCACCAGCAGTCGGCCGTGCCGAACCCGCTGTCCAGGGCCAGCCGCACCAGGTCGGCGGCCGAGACCGTGGCCCATCCGAACCAGCCGCCGACGGTCCCGCCGCGGCGGAGCCGGACCCGGTCGACACGGCTCCTCGTGCCGGGAGGTTCCGCCTCGACGACGGCCTCGCCGCCGGGCCGCACGAGCTCCCTGACCCTGCGCAGCAGCGCCGAGGGATCGCCGCCGATGCCGATGTTGCCGTCGGCCAGCAGCACGGTCGCCCAGGCGCCGCTGCCCGGCACGTCGCCGAAGACGTCCCTCAGCAGGGCGAACCCTCCGGCCCGGCGGGTCAGGTGGACGGCGTGCGGGGTGATGTCGATGCCGAGCGCGGGCACGCCCCGGCGGGCGAGGGCCACGGTGAGCCGTCCCGGTCCGGAGCCGACGTCCAGTGTGGGACCGGCGCACCGGGCCAGGACGGACTCGTCGCCCTCGATCGGCTCCAGCCAGCGGGCCGCCTCCAGCGCCCTGCGGGTCCCGTCGACATACTCGATCTCGGTCGCCGCCCCGGCGAGGGAGTCGGCGTAGAGCTCACCCATCATCGGGGGAGTCCCGCTCCCGTGACGTGGGTTTCGACGTGGGACCCGACGTGGGTCCCGACTCGGACGCCGGTCCCGGTCCCGGTCCCGACGCCGGTCACCGACCGGAGCACGGCGGCGAACCGGGACCCGGGCGCCTCGGCCGCGACCCTGAGGGCGTCGTCCGCGTCGTCCACGTCGGTCAGCTCCGGCATGACCGCCACCGACAGCCCGGCCCCGCGCAGCCGCGCCAGCAGGGCGGCCCCGGTGTCCGGCCGGGACATGGGCACGCCGTGCAGCAGCTCGGGGCCGGGGCGGCGCAGGCCCAGCAGCCAGAAGCCGCCGTCGGAGGCGGGGCCGTACACCGCGTCGTGGCCGGCCAGCGCCCCGGCGGCGGCCAGCAGCAGATCCGGGGCCACCTGCGGGGTGTCCATGCCGATCAGGACGGCGGGTTCCGGGTGGAGCCGGCAGGCGTCGGCGAAGGCCGCGGCGAGCCGCTCGTCGAGACCGGCGCCGCGCTGCGCGATCACGGTGAACCCCGCAGGCAGCCACGTCCCGGGGAGCCCGTCGAGGGCCAGGACGCGGTGCCGTACCGGTGTGGCGGCGACGGCGCGCAGGGTGTCCTCCAGCGCCGCGGCGGCCAGGCGCGCGGCCTGGCCGGGGGTGAACGGCGGGGTCAGGCGGGTCTTGACCCGTCCGGCCACCGGCTCCTTCGCGATGACCACGAGCTGCGTCATACCGTCTCTCCCACGACCTCTTCCACGGGCCTTCTCGCGACCTCCGCCATGACGCGCCGCATGTCGCCGACGGCCCGCAGGGTCCCGCGGACCGTGCCGGTCACCTTGGACCGGCCGGCGCGGGGCAGATAGTCCACCCGGGTCTCGGCGATCTGCCAGCCGGCCGCCGCGGCGCGCAGCACCATCTCCAGCGGGTAGCCGAAGCGGCGGTCGGTCAACCCCAGGCTGAGGAGCGCGGCGCGCCTGCCCGCGCGCATCGGGCCGAGATCGTGCAGCCGTGCGCCGGTGCGCCGCCGCAGGCTCGCGGCCAGTACGGCGTTGCCCGCCCGGGCGTGCACCGGCCAGGAGGCTCCCGGCCGAGGGACACGCCGGCCGAGCACCAGGTCGCTCCAGCCCGTCCGCACCGGGCCGGCGACGAGCGGCAGCTGACGGGGGTCGAGGGAGGCGTCGGCGTCCATGAAGCACACGATGTCGGCGGTGGCGGCGAGCAACCCGGCATGGCAGGCGGCGCCGAACCCGCGCCGGGGCTCACCGACCACCAGCGCGCCGTATTCGGCGGCGACCTCGGCGGAGCGGTCGGTGGAGCCGTTGTCGACCACGATCGGACGGTAGCCGTAGGGCATGCGCCCGAGCACCCACGGGAGCGCGGACTCCTCGTCGAGACATGGCAGCACCACGTCGATCTTCATGATTCCGACCGTAGACCGGACGGCGCCGGACAACCCTTACGAAGTGGTGACGTGCTTCCGGGAAACCTCCAGCTCAGACCTACGGTGAGAAGGTGATGGAAAGCGGGCGGCCTCAGGCCGGAAGGACGGCCGACCGCCGGGGGGCGGCTGAGGGCCGCCGGGCCCGGCGGGGGACACGTGCCGTCCGGCGCCTGCGACGGGGGACGGAAGCCGCCTCCCACCTGTGGCGGGAAACGGGGCGAGACCCCCGCGTGCGGCGGTTCGCGCCGGCCGCCTGGGCCGCGCTGGTCGTCGCGGCCTTCGCGGCGGGCGCCGTCCTGCACGGCTTCGGCGCCCTCGCCATCGACCATCTGCCGCCGCTGCACGGCCACTTCCGCGTCCTGACGGTCACGCTGCTGCCCGCCGCCGCCTTCGCGGCCGTCGCGGTCGCGGTGCTGCCGCCCTTGGTCGTGCGGTCGGGCTTCGGGCGGGCGCTGGCCGTCACCTACGGCTGCGCCCTGGCCTGGACGGTGCTGCTGGCCGTCTCGGCCGACGGGCTGGCGGCGCCGTTCACCCATCCGGAGGAGTACCCGGCGGCGCTGCCCGCGGTGGGCGGCGACCCGCTGGGCTGGCTGGCGGGTTTCACCGAGCGCCTGCCGGAGTACCCGACCCACGTGCGCGGGCATCCGCCGCTGCCGGTGCTCGTCGTGTGGGCGCTCGCGGCGGCCGGCCTGCCGGGGCCGCTGCCGGCGGCGCTGCTGGCCGTCCTCACCGGCTGCTCCGCCTCGGTGGCGATCGCGCTGACCGTGCGGCGGCTCTCCGGCGAGGAGGCGGCCCGCCGGGCGCTGCCGTACCTGGCGCTCACGCCCGCCTCCGTCTGGATCGCCACCAGCATGGACGCCTTCTTCGCCGGGGTGGGGGCGTGGGGCGTCGCCCTGCTGGTCCTCGGCCGGGGCCGTGCGGCGCGGATCGCCTGCGCGGCCGCCGGGGGAACGCTGCTGGGCGCGCTGCCGTACCTCAGCTACGGGCTGGTCCCCTACCTGCTCATCCCCGTGGCGGTCGCGGTGGCCGTCCGGCCGCCGCGGGCCGCCGTGCTCGCCGCCCTGGCCGGGGCCGCCTCGGTGACGGCCGCGTTCGCCGCGGGGGGCTTCCTCTGGCCCGCCGGGGTGCTGGCCACCCACGCGGAATGGGCGGCCGACCCCGGCGCGGCCCGGCCGTACCTGTACTTCCTGGTGGCCAACCTGGCCGTGCTGGCCCTGCTGACGGGCCCCGCCACCGCCGCCGGGCTGGCACGGCTCGCGCCCGGCGCGGAGCCGGCCGGACGGGCCGCCGGGCGCGGCGTCGGCGTCGTGGTCGCCGCGGCCCTGGTGGCGGTGCTCGCCCTGGACGTCAGCGGGGTGACACGGGGGGAGGTGGAACGCATCTGGGTGCCCTACGCGCTCTGGATCGGCCTGGCCGCGAGCCTGACGGACGGCCGCCGCCCGCTCGCGGCCCAGGCCCTGACCGGGCTGCTGCTCCAGGGCCTGGTCGTCTCCCCCTGGTGAGAGATCCCCCGGTCAGCCCAGCGGCGCGGTGGAGAACTCCCTCATCCCGGCGGCGAACCCGACGGCCGCGCGGAAGCCGAGCTCCTCGCGGGCCCGGTCCGGCGAGGCCACGATGTGCCGCACGTCGCCGAGGCGGTACTCGCCCGTTACCACCGGCTCGGGGCCGCCGCGCTCGGACGCCAGGGCGGCGGCCAGCTCCCCGACGGTGTGCGGGACTCCGCTGGCCACGTTGTAGGCGACCAGCCGCCCCGGCTCCCGCACGCCCGCCGCCGCCAGGTTCGCCTCGGCGACGTCGCGGACGTGGACGAAGTCGCGCCGCTGCCGGCCGTCCTCGAACACCCGGGGTGCCGAACCCCGCTCCAGGGCCGACCGGAAGATCGCCGCCACCCCGGAGTAGGGGGTGTCGCGGGGCATCCGGGGCCCGTACACGTTGTGGTAGCGCAGGGCGACGGCCGTGCCGCCGGTCTCGCGCGCCCAGCCCGCGGCCAGGTGCTCCTGGGCGAGCTTGGTGGTGGCGTAGGCGTTGCGCGGATCGGTCGGGGCGTCCTCGCCGATGGTCGCGGGATCCAGCGCCGCCCCGCACCGCGGGCAGCACGGCTCGAACCGCCCCCGCTCCAGGTCCCGTACGGCGCGCGGGCCCGGCCGGACCCGGCCGTGCTCGGCGCAGGCGTAGGAGCCCTCGCCGTAGACCACCATCGAGGAGGCCAGCACGAGGCGGCCGACGCCGTGCCGGGCCATCGCCGCCAGCAGTACGGCCGTGCCGTACACGTTGACCGACGCGTAGCCGGGAAGGTCGGTCACGTCCACGCCCAGCCCCACCTTGGCCGCCTGGTGGAGGACCAGGTCGACGCCCCGCAACGGCCCGTCGAGAGCCCGCTCGTCGCGGACGTCCCCGACGGCCACGCCCGCCGCGGCTCGCAGGTCGAGGCCGGCGACCTCGTGCCCGGCCCGCCGGAAGGCCTCGGCCACGTGGCCGCCGATGAACCCGGCGGCACCGGTGATCAGCACTCTCACAGGGCCGACGCTAGCCGGGAGCCGGGGACGGCAGAAGGCCCGGCGCGGCGATGTTCGCGGGCCGTAAGAATTCGGCGTCCTCCGGAGCGGGACGGGCGAGCGCAGACCTCCCGCGCCGGCGGCAGTGGATACGAGCCTGACCTTATCTCGCCTTACGGTCAGTACTTGACGGTCTTTACTTCGTTTTGGCCCGTGGCCGTAACCGATGGGTGGGGACCGCTTCTGGTCTGATTTCTTTGCATTAAGTGCCAAATTTCGGTCTGGTTGGTGCTCATGTGGGGCAAGGTTCTGTTTTTTCGGCCGAGAACCGGGGAGAGACACCTAATCTGGGGACAGGCGAAACCCGATCCCGGGAAGATAGGTCGTGGCGCCCCTCGGCGGCCGACCGACCCTCGGGAAGAGGTCCCAAGCAGACGCCTGCCCGCCGTTCAGCGCCGTTTCCTTCCGAGGAGAGATCCGATATGAGCGATCACCACAGCCGGTGCGGAGAATGTGGCGGCGTTCGGCCGGCCCAGAACACCGCCGAGTACACCCGCGAGCGGCTGCTGCTGATCGCCGAGGTCGGATTCTGCGCCTGCCGCGTCAGCGCTGCCGAGGACGCCGGCCGTGCTCCGGCCGGACCCGCGCGGGCCCGGGTCGAGGCCGCCGAGGTCCGGGCCGCCGAAGCCCCGGCCGCCGAGCCGAAGGCCGAGCCCCGGGCGATCGCGCCCCTGCCCGCCGGGTCCCGAGCCGCCCGCTGAGCCTCGCACTCGCCCCCGCCTGCTCCCGGCGGGTCCCGCGGTGTGCGCTCCCGCTCGTCCCGCCCCGCGGGGCGGCGTCTCGCCGGTTACCCCGGAGGTTCCTGAGCCGCCGTAAGGCGTGTGCTCAAACTGGGACAAGATGTGTATATTTTCCTTCAGTGAGTCCTGTCTGAAGGAGGATTTGTGGTGAGGGCGTTCCCCCGGGTGCTGTTCGACGAGGCACACAGCGAGTCGTGGACCATCCGGCGCGAAGTCGCCGAGACGATGAACCCCGGCCATCCGGACGACAACAGCTACGCCCGCGCCGCCGGGCTCCTGTGCCGCCTCGGCCACACCGTCTCCGCGCACACCGAGGGCGCGGTCACCGCCGGGGTCCTCGCCGCCGCCGACGCCTTCGTGATCGCCCACCCGTCGGCCGGACGCTGGGAGCGCACCACCGGCCTGGGCAGCCCGGTCTTCGCGCCCGACGAGCTCGACGCGATCGAGGACTACGTCCGCGGCGGCGGCGGCCTTGTGGTCCTGGCCGAGTGCGAGCAGGACAAGTACGGCAACAACCTCGCCGAACTGCTCGCCCGCTTCGGCGTCGGCGTCGAGCACGCCACGGTCCAGGACCCCAAGCACGCGCACAACGGCGTGGCCTCCTGGATTCTGGGCGTCCCCGGCGAGACCGCTCAGGAAGACCTCCTGGCCGGTGCCGGCCGCGCCTGCTTCTACCGCGCCGGGGTGCTCACCGCCCCCGAGGACGCGACGGTCCTGTTCTCGACCTCGCCCACCGCCGACCCCGCCGGCAGGCCGCTGGCGGTGGCCGTACGGCACGGCGCGGGCCGCGTCGTCGTGGTCGCCGACTCCGACCTGTTCGGCGACGACTCGATCGCCGACTACGACCACGCCGCGCTCTGGGGCAACCTCCTCACCTGGGCCGCACGCGTCCCCGCTCCGGCCGCCAGGACCGAGAGCGAGGCCCTGGCCGCGTTCGGCGGGCTCAAGGACGCGGTCGAGCGGCTCAAGCCGCTGCAGGCGAAGGACGGCTCGATCGAGGGCGACCGGGACCAGGCCGTCGCGCTGATCTCCGAGATCGTCCAGCACGTCGCGGCCCTCGCGCCCCGCTTCCCGCACGACGAGGCCTACCTCGCCGCGGTCGTCGCCGACTTCCGCAAGTGGGTCGAGCAGGGCCTCGGCGTCCCCGACTTCCTCGACTCCCTCGACGCCTTCCACCCCGACACCCAGCGGGTCGACGGCCTGGAGCACCTCGTCGTCTTCCCGATGTACACCCAGAACGGCTCCACCTCCCGCCACATCGAGGCCGTGTGGATCCGGACCGTCTGGCCCGAGTGGCTGGCCGAGCTGGAGCGCACCCGCTACGACAACCCGATGTTCGTGCCGATCGCCTTCGAGGACTTCACCTCCGGCTACGACACCAACTCCGCGGTGCTCTTCCCCGAGACCGTCGCGGTCCGCCAGACCCCGGCCCGCTTCACCTGGGGCGGCATCTTCTGCGACCGCGAGGCCGCCCGCTTCCGCAAGGTCGGCCGCGCCGCCGCCGACATCCTCAAGCTGGCGCTGCCGCCGGACGCCGCCCGCCTGCTGGAGTCGCAGGAGCTGGCCCAGGACACCTTCGTGCTCTGGGACCTGGTCCACGACCGCACGCACAGCCACGGCGACCTGCCGTTCGACCCGTTCATGATCAAGCAGCGCATGCCGTACTGGCTCTACTCCCTGGAGGAGCTGCGCTGCGACCTGACCGCGTTCGGCGAGGCCGTGAAGCTGGAGGCGGAGGGCGTGCCGCACGCCCGCTACGTCCAGTACGCGATCCTGTTCGACCGGCTCTTCCGCTTCCCGATCACCGGTGACCGGGTCCGCAACTACGACGGCCTCGGCGGCCAGCTGCTCTTCGCCTACCTGCACCGCAACGACGTCGTCCGGTGGACCGACAACCGTCTCAGCGTCGACTGGTCCCGGCTCGCCGACTGCGTCGCCGACCTGCGCGGCGAGGTGGAGAAGCTCTACCGCGACGGCATCGACCGCTCCAAGCTGGCCCACTGGCTGGCCGCCCACGAGCTCGTCGCCGCCTACGTCGAGCCGCACCCGGCCTCGGTGTGGGCCAGGGGAGCCGGCGCCCTGCCGACCGAGGGCTTCCCCAAGGCGGTGGTGGACGCGGTGCTGCCCGACGAGTTCCCGCTGAGCATGTTCTACGAGGCCCTGCGCCGTAAGCTCGGCGAGGTCGTCGACTCCACGAAGGGGATCCGAGCATGATCATTCTTGTCGCCGGCGCGGCCGGTCCCGCGGGTCAGGCGGTCGTCCGCCGCTTCGCGGACAAGGGGCACACCGTCATCGGCGTCGACAAGTCGGGGGCCGACGGGACGCTTCCCGTCGATCTCCTGGACTTCGACGCGGTGAAGAAGCTGGCCGCCGACGTCCGCGCGGAGCACGGCCGGGTCGACGGCATCGTGCACCTGGTCGGAGGCTGGCGCGGCTCCAAGACCTTCGCCGAGACGAAGCTGGAGGACTGGGCGCTCCTGCACGACCTGCTGGTCCGCACCCTCCAGCACGTCACGCTCGCCTTCGAGCCGCTGCTCAAGGCGGGTGAGCGCGGCAGGTTCGCGATCGTCTCCGCCAAGGCCGCCGAGCGGCCCACCCAGGGCAACGCGGCGTACGGCACCGCCAAGGCCGCCGCAGAGGCGTGGACCCTCGCCTTCGCCGACGCCCTGGAGGGCACCGGCTCCACCGCGAACATCCTGGTCGTCAAGGCCCTGGTGAACGAGTCCATGCGCGCGGCCGACCCCGACAGGAAGTTCCCCGGCTTCACCGACGTCGACGACCTCGCTGCGGCGGTCGAGGGCCTGTGGGACACCGACGCCAACGGCACCCGAATGGATCTCACGCAGTGACAGAGGCAGTGAACGACGTCGCGTCCACCGCGACCGGCGCGGTGGACGGCGTCAGGACCGACGCGGTCCGCCGGCACGACCCGCTGGTCAAGGGCTTCGCCAGCGACAACTACGCCGGGGTCCACCCGGAGATCCTCGCCGCCATCGCGCTCGCCAACGGCGGCCACCAGACCGCCTACGGCGACGACGTCTACACCGAGGCGCTCCAGGAGGTCTTCCGCAGGCACTTCGGCCCGGCCGCCGAGGCCTGGCCGGTGTTCAACGGCACCGGGGCCAACGTGGTCGCGCTGCGCGCGATGACCGCCCACTGGGAGGCCGTGGTCTGCGCCGAGTCGGCGCACATCCACACCGACGAGGGCGGCGCTCCGGAACGTACGGCCGGGCTCAAGCTGCTGCCGGTGGCCACCCCGGACGGCAAGCTCACCCCCGAGCTCGTCGACCGGCAGGCGTGGGGTTTCGGCGACGAGCACCGCGCCCAGCCCAAGGTCGTCTCGATCACGCAGACCACCGAGCTGGGCACGCTCTACACCGTGGAGGAGATCAGGGCGATCTGCGAGCACGCCCACAGCCTGGGCATGCTCGTCCACCTCGACGGGGCCCGCGCCGCCAACGCCGCCGCCGCGCTGAACGTGCCGCTGCGCGCCTTCACCACGGACGCGGGCGTGGACGTGATGTCCTTCGGCGGCACCAAGGCCGGGCTGATGTTCGGCGAGGCCGTCGTCGTGCTCAACCCCGACGCCGTGCGCGGCCTGCGTTACCTGCGCAAGAGCGCGATGCAGCTCGCCTCCAAGATGCGCTTCGTCTCGGTGCAGTTCGAGGCGCTGCTCGCCGGCGACCTGTGGCTGCGCAACGCCCGCAACGCCAACGCGACGGCGCTGCGGCTGGCCGAGGCGGTCCGGGGGATCCCCGGCGTGGAGATCCCGCGCCCGGTGCAGGCCAACGCGGTCTTCGCGGTCCTGCCGCGGGACGTCACCGAGCGGCTGCAGAAGCGCTTCCGCTTCTACACCTGGAACGAGGCCACCGGCGAGGTCCGCTGGATGACCGCGTTCGACACCACCGAGGCCGACGTCGACGCCTTCGCCGCCGCCGTCGCCGAGGAGATAGCATTTTCGGCATGAAGCTCCGCAGTCAGGGTCTGTGGCGGGCCGCCTCCCGGCGGACCCGCTAGCCAGCCCAGCCTGCGCGCAGAAAACGGCCGCCGTTCACCGGCGGCCGTTTTCCGTCTGGACCGCTCGGAGGTCTACCTCCAGTCGCGGGTGCCCGCCCACACCGAGCTGTCCTACCTGCTGGAGTGCACCGCCCACTACGGCGAGATGCGCAGGATGATCCAGTTCAAGGAGAAAGCGACGGCGCAGGAGGAGGTACGGCTCTCACTGCTGACCTATCCCGCGCTGATGGCGGCCGACATCCGGCGCAAGATCATGCGGGCCGTCACCGACTCCGGGAGTGAGGTCTGTTACGACCCACGGGACAAACCGGGTGTCTCAAACCTTCTCACACTGCTCGCGGCCTGCTCCGGGCAGCCGGTCGAGTCGTTGGCCTACGGCTCCTACGGCGCGCTGAAGAAGGACACGGCCGAGGCGGTGACCGAGGCGCTGGCACCGGTCCAGGAGCGCTTCGCGGTCCAGTTCCGCCGACCCGGCGGAACTGGACCGGCTCCTCGCCGCCTCCGCGACCCGGGTGATCGAGGAGACCTCCGGCCTGGTGACCGCCGCCCGGCGGGCCCTGGGCCTGGCCCGAGGGCACCGGCGACCGGCCCCGGGTTCGTCACTCCCGGGGCCGTGCGGCGGCCCCGCCGGTCAGGATTTGCGGCCGGTCTCGTTCTCGTACTGCGTGAGCTGCTGCTCCAGCGCCTTCATCAGCTCGAACACCTGGCTCGGCGGGATGCGGATCCGGCTGACGATGCGGGTCGGCACGCTGACGAAATGTTGTCCCGAGGACGGGTCGTTGGCGAGCTGGGGCGGCCGGGTGATCACCGCGAAGTCCAGGACGAAGCCATCCTGGGTATGCCATACCGAAGCGAAGTTGGCGTACTGCCCCATCTCGACCTCGGCGGAGATGCTCACCTCCAGGCGGTTCTCCGGCTCGTCGTTCACCACTTAAGTCTCCTCCGGCCAGGTCGGCTCCATGCTGCCCTGACCGGGATCCGGCCGTGCAGGGGACGCACCGGCGCTATTCACGTATGGAAGGCAGCGGCTGGGCACCCCGCTGCCTGAGCATGTCGGTCATCAGCTTGATCTCGCCGCTCTGCCCGTCGACGATGTGCCGGGCCATGGTGGCCACCTCGTCGCGTTCGGACAGCTTCAGCAGGGCCTCCGCCATCTGCACCCCGCCCTCATGGTGGCGGATCATGAGCTGGAGGAAGAGGATCTCCTGCTCCTTCCCGGTGGCCTCGCGGAGCCTCTTGAGCTCCTCCTCGCTGGCCATGCCGGGCATCGCACCCGGCGCGGTGGACGGTGCCGCCGTGCCGCCGTGGCCGTGACCGGCCATCCAGGCCATCGACGGGCGTTCGCCTGACTGGTCGAGCTCCCACTGCTGCAGCCAGCCCATGAACATGCCGCGCTGAGCGGTCTGGGTGACGATGATGTCATAGGCGAGCAGCCTGAACGGGTCGTCCGTGCTGCCGTCCCTGGCGATGAACGACATCTTCACGGCCTGGGCGTGGTGGACGGCCATGTCGCGGGCGAACCCGGCCTCGGCGGACGCGTCGGTCGGCTCGCCGCTCCGGCCGACGGCCAGCACCAGGACGGCCGCCACGGCCAGGCAGGCCAGGAGCACGCCGAGCACCGTGCGCCGCTGGGATTTCGGAGCCTTCTCCACGGGACTTTCCATGACCAGTCAAGCCTACTCACCCCGGAGAACATCGCGATATCACGCACCAGGCGTCCCTTATTCTGCATATACACCAGGAGGGCATAGGGTGACTCGGAGTTGTGAGCCGGGTGGAGGAACGATGTCGAAGGACAAGACGCAGGCCAGGCGGGAGCACCTTGCCAGGATGCGTGCGCAGCAGAAGGCGAAGGAGCGCAGGGCCGCGCTGCTGATGTGGGGCGTCGGCGGGGCCGTCATCGTCCTGCTCGTCGGCCTGGTCGGCTTCTACCTGGTCAACCAGGCCAAGGTGACGTCGCTGGACGCGGTGGTGAGCGCCAAGTACTCCGGTGGCCTGCACACTCCGATCAAGGTGAACTACAAGGAGAACCCGCCGATGGGCGGGGAGCACCACCCGGCCTGGCAGAACTGCGGGATCTACGACGCGCCGATCAACAACGAGAACGCCGTGCACTCGATGGAGCACGGCGCCGTGTGGATCACCTACCAGCCGGACCTGCCCAAGGACCAGGTGGAGACCCTGAAGGAGCTGGCGTCCAAGGACTACATGCTCCTGAGCCCCTACCCGGGGCTGCCCGCCAAGGTCGTGGCCAGCTCCTGGAACAAGCAGCTCAAGCTGGAGGGCGCGGACGACCCGCGCCTGCCGAAGTTCATCCAGAAGTACAAGCAGGGCGCCGAGACGCCCGAGCTCGGCGCGTCCTGCGACAGCGAGATCACCACCACCACCGCGGAGAACCCGATCCCGACGGCCAGCCCGACTCCCGCTCCGAGCGGCAGCCCGTCCACGGAGCCCGAGGCCTCTCCGTCGCCCAGTTCCTGACCCGGGTACGGCTCCCGCGCGGGAGCCGTACCGGCGAGGGCCGTGCTCTTTCCGGTTCTCTGCCGGGTCCCCCTCAGGCCAGCACCCGCTCCAGGGAGACCGCCTCCAGCCCGTGCGCCTCGGCCACGGGCTGGTTGGTCAGATCTCCCTCGTGCGTGTTCAGGCCCAGCGCCAGGGCGGGATCGGCGCGCAGCGCCTCGCGCCAGCCCAGATCGGCGATGGCGAGGGCGTAGGGCAGGGTCACGTTGGTCAGCGCGTAGGTCGAGGTGTGCGGGACCGCGCCCGGCATGTTGGCCACGCAGTAGAAGATCGAGTCGTGGACCCGGTAGGTGGGCTCGGCGTGCGTGGTCGGGCGGGAGTCCTCGAAGCAGCCGCCCTGGTCGATGGAGATGTCCACCAGGACCGAGCCCGGCCGCATCCTGCGGACCAGGTCGTTGCCGACCAGCTTGGGCGCCTTCGCGCCGGGCACCAGCACCGCGCCGATGACCAGGTCGGCGTTCAGGACCGCGCGCTCGACCTCGTAGGTGTTCGAGGCGACCGTCTGGCAGTGCCCCCGGTAGACGACGTCGGCCTGGCGGAGCCGGTCGATGTTCCGGTCCAGCAACACCACCTCGGCGTGCATGCCGAGCGCGATGACCGCGGCGTTCATCCCGGAGACCCCGGCGCCGATCACCACCACGTTGGCGGCGTGCACGCCCGAGACGCCGCCCATCAGCACCCCCCGTCCCCCGCCCTGCCGCATCAGGTGGTAGGCGCCCACCTGCGGGGCGAGCCGGCCGGCCACCTCCGACATCGGGGCCAGCAGCGGCAGGAAGCCGCCCGCGGTCTGCACGGTCTCGTAGGCGACGCCGGTGACGCCGGAGTCGAGCATGGCCCGGGTGCACGCCTCGGAGGCGGCCAGGTGCAGGTAGGTGAACAGGACCTGCCCCTTGCGCATCCGGTGGTACTCCTCGGCGACGGGCTCCTTGACCTTCAGGACGAGGTCGCCCTCCGCCCACACGTCGTCGGCGTTCTCCAGGATGGTCGCGCCCACGCTCTCGAAGTCGGAGTCGGGGATCGAGGACCCGGCGCCGGCGCCCTTCTCGACGAAGACCCGGTGGCCGTGCCGGACGAACTCGTGGGCCCCGGCAGGAGTGAGGGCCACGCGATACTCGTGGTTCTTGACCTCGCGGGGAACTGCGATCTTCACAAACCCCTCCATGATTCGCGCCTGTCGTCCTCTTCACTCTGCGTTCCCGGGAAAAGGGCCGCCATGCGCAACCTGCAAAGAGTCGATCGCCTTGTATTACAGTCTGTTAGTTTCACCTCCCGGGTGTGTTCTCCCGGACTCGATTTGGCCGCTTGATTACGCGCTCTTTGTGTAGATCGGTAGGCTCACCGCGAGCAGACGCGAGGAACGCTGGGACATGGGACATGACGATGGAGATGCACGCGGGTCCGGGTGGGCCGCCCGGGCCTCAAGGACCTCCACCGAACCCGCCCTACGGTCCTGCGCAGGGACCGGGAGGGCAGGGGCCCTCCGGTCCTGCGAGCCCTCGGGGCCCCGGAGGCCCCGGGACGCCGCCGCCCGGCGGACCACCCGGTGAGCCGAGGGCCAGCCGGGCCACCACCGTCACGCTGATCGTCGCGCTGGTGCTCGTGGTCCTGGTCGCCGGGGTGCTCGGCACCGTCGCGGTGCTCATGACGCGCAACCCCGACGTCCCGCTCGGCGCCCCGCCACCCCGGCGGCTGGCCGCCCCCATCCACTTCGCCCCGGTCACCGCGGCGCAGCCGGGAGCGTGCACGTCCCCCCAGGGCTATCCTGACGACACCGGGCAGACCTGCTACACGGTCGCCGCCGGGATCGAGATCACCGCCGTGCGGAAGATCGAGGCGATCAGGGAGAGCGGCGGCTCTTACTCGGTGCGGATCGTCTTCGCGCCGGCGTTCCGCGACCAGGTCGGCAGCGTGACCGAGGAGGCGGACGGGCAGCAGCTCGCGATCGTGGTGGGCGGCAAGGTCGTGGCGGCCCCCCGCGTCGACGAGGTGATCACCGAGGACAGCCTGCGGATCTCCGGCTCCCTGACGAAGGAGCAGGCCGAGACCATGGTCGCCCGGCTGCTCGGCACCGGCGCCACGCTCACCACGGCGCCCACGGCAGTGCCCACCACGCTGCCCACCACGGCGCCTACCGCAGGGCCCACCACGGCGCCTACCGCAGGGCCCGCGACCACGGTGCCCGGCGCGCCCACCGCCGGGCCCACCACAGGGCCCACCGCCGGACCCACCACGGTGCCCGGCGCGGCCACCGCCCCGGCCACGGGCACACCCGCCGCCACCGTTCCCGGGGCGAACCGCACGGCGAACCCGGCGATCGGGCGGGATCCCACAGCCGATCCCACCGCGAACCCCGCGGCGAGCAGCCGCCCGTCGGCCACCCGGACCACCGCGCGCGGCGGTGACGCCGACACCCGCTACCGCAGCTGCAAGGAGGCGGTGAAAAACGGCTACGGCCCCTACTACAGGGAAGTCCACGAGGAGTACGCCTGGTACGTCGACAAGGACCGGGACGGGGTCGCCTGCGATCTCGACGACCTGCGCTGACGGTCTGCCGCTCCGGCGACGGACCGGCAGGGCCCGCCCGCGCCGCACGTCTCCGGGACGCCCGCCACGGCGGTGGGCGGGGCGGATCAGACCGTGAACCGCTCGACGGCGTCGATGCCGAAGTACACCGCGAAGATCAGCGTGACCACCCAGAGCAGCCACGGGACCCCGCGGGCCCGCCCGGTCGCCGCCTGGATGACCGTGTAGGCGATCACGCCCGCGCCGACCCCGTTGGTGATGGAGTAGGTGAACGGCATCAGCACGATCGTGAGGAACGCCGGGATCACCAGGGTCAGGTCGTCCCAGGGCACGTTCTTGGCCTGCGTCATCATCAGCGCGCCCACCAGCACCAGCGCGGGCGCCGCCGCGGCGGCCGGGACGACCGTCGCGACCGGGGTGAACAGCAGCGTCAGCGTGAACAGCGCGCCGGTGACCAGGGCGGCCAGACCGGTCCTGGCCCCCTCCCCGACGCCGGCCGCCGACTCCACGAAGACCGTGCCCGCCGAGGCGCTGGAGAGCCCGCCGACCGCCCCGGCCACCCCGTCGACGGTCAGGATCGCGCCCAGCCGGGGAACCCGCCCCCGCTCGTCCACCAGCCCCGCCTCGTCGCTGACGCCGATGATGGTGCCCATCGCGTCGAAGAACCCCGACAGCACGAGAGTGAACAGCACCACCGTCGCGGTCACCGCCCCGGCCGTGGCGAACCCGCCGAACAGATCGACCTGGCCGACCAGCCCGAAATCCGGCGCGGCCACCACCGCGTCGGGCACCCGGGGCACCACCACGCCCCAGGCCGCCGGGTCGACCGTCGCCACCGAGTCGACCACGACCGCCAGCACGGCCGTGACCGCGATGCCGATCAGGATGGCCGCGGGGATCCTGCGCACGTACAGGACGATCATCAGCAGCAGTCCGAAACAGAACAGCGAGACCGGCCAGCCCGCCAGGTGCCCGGTCGTGCCGAGCTGCACGGGCGTGCCCGTGCCCCGCGCCACGAACCCGGCGTCCACCAGGCCGATCAGCGCGATGAAGGTGCCGATCCCCACGCTGATCGCATGCTTGAGCGCGAGCGGGATGGCGTTCATGATCAGCTGCCGGAGTCCGGAGACGGCCAGCAGCACGATCACCACGCCCTCCAGCACGACCAGTCCCATGGCCTGCGCCCAGGTCATGTGCGGCGCGGCCTGGTAGGCGACCACCGCGTTCAGCCCCAGCCCCGCGGCGACGCCGAACGGCGCGTTGCCCACCACCGCCATGAGGATCGTGCTGACCGCCGCCGCCAGGATGGTGGCCGTGGTGAGCTGCGGGATGGACAGTTTCGCCCCGGTGACGTCGGCCGCCCCGCCCAGGATGATCGGGTTCAGCAGGATGATGTAGGCCATCGCCATGAACGTGGTCAGGCCGCCTCTGATCTCCCTGCCGACGGTCGTGCCGCGTGCCGACAGCTCGAAGAACCGGTCCATGGATCCCCCTCCCAGGTGCGGGGGATGATCGCTTCTTACCCGCTCAGCGCGATGTCATGGGGGCGGATCGGCACCCGGGGCAGCTCCAGCCCGGTCGCGGCCCGTACGGCGGCCGCCACCGCCGGGGTGGACGACAGCGTGGGCGGCTCGCCCGCGCCGCGCAGGCCGTACGGCGCGTGCGGGTCGGGGTTCTCCAGGATCGAGACCTTCATCGGAGGCATGTCCAGGACGGTCGGGATGAGGTAGTCGGTGAACGACGGGTTGCGCACCCTGCCGCCGGAGACCAGGACCTCCTCCATCAGCGCCAGCCCCAGCCCCTGGGCGGATCCGCCGTGGATCTGCCCCTCCAGCGCGACCGGGTTCAGGATCTTCCCGACGTCCTGCACCGCCGCCAGCTCCACCACCTTGACCAGGCCGAGCTCGGTGTCCACGTCCACCACCGCCCGGTGCACGCACAGCGCGAGCTGGGTGTGCGAGTCGCCCTGCCCGGTCACCGGGTCCATCGGGAAGGTCGGCCGGTGACGGTAGACCCGTGTCTCCTCGACCGGACCGGTGCGTTCCAGGACCTCGGCCAGAGTGGACCCGTCGGCCCGCAGCTTGTCCAGCCGCTCCCGTACGGCCTCGCACGCGGCCCGGACCGCGCCGCCGGTGACGTACGACTGCCGGGAGGCGGAGGAGGAGCCCGCCGAGCCGACCGCGGTGTCGGCCGCGGCGACCGTCACCCGCTCCACGCCCAGCTCGGTCCGGGCGATCTGCTCCTGGATCGTCACCAGTCCCTGTCCGACCTCGGCCGCCGCGGTGTGCACGAGCACGTGCGGCTCGTCGCCGAGCAGCTCCACCCGGACCCGGGCGGTGGAGTAGTCGTCGAAGCCCTCGGAGAAGCAGATGTTCTTGATGCCCACGCCGTATCCGACGCCGCGCCGCACCCCTTCGCCGTGGGTGGTCTGGGAGACGCCGCCGGGCATGTCCAGCAGGTCGTCCCCGGCCTCGGCGGGCAGCGGCATCGCGGCGAGCTCGCGGAGCATGGCCGCCAGCGGGGCGGGAGAGTCGATCACCTGTCCGGTGGCCAGCCGCGATCCCTGGGAGACGGCGTTGCGGACCCTGATCTCGACCGGGTCCAGGCCGCACGCCTCGGCCAGCCTGTCCATCTGAGACTCGTAGGCGAAGCAGGCCTGTACCGCGCCGAAGCCGCGCATCGCGCCGCAGGGCGGATTGTTGGTGTAGACGCCGTAGGCGTCGATGCGGATGTTGTCCACCTCGTACGGCCCCACCCCGAGCGAGGCGGCGTTGCCGACCACGGCGGGGGAGGAGGAGCAGTAGGCGCCGCCGTCCAGCAGGATCTCCGCCTTGACGTAGAGCAGCCTCCCCTCGCGCGTCGCGCCGTGCTCGTAGCGCATCCGGGCCGGGTGCCGGTGCACGTGCCCGAAGAACGACTCCTCCCGGCCGTATACGATCTTCACGGGCCGGCCGGTGCGCAGCGCCAGCATGCAGGCGTGGACCTGCATGGACAGGTCCTCGCGGGCGCCGAACGCGCCGCCCACCCCGGCCAGCGTCAGCCGTACCTTCTCGGCGGGCAGCCCGAGGCACGGCGCGATCTGGTCGCGGTCCACGTGCAGCCACTGGGTGGCGACGAACAGGTCCACCCCGCCGTCCTCGGCCGGTACGGCCAGGCCCGACTCCGGCCCGAGGAAGGCCTGGTCCTGCATGCCGACCTCGTACTCCCCGGTGACCACGACGGGGGCGGTGAAGTCCGTGAGGTCGCGGCCCACCCGGACCGGCTGGTGGCGCAGCACGTTGCCGCCCGGCTGTCCCGCGTGGACCACCGGGCAGTCCGGGTCGAAGGCGGCCCGGCGCGGGTCGGTCACCGCCTCGCGGACCTCGTACTCCACCACGATCGCCTGCGCCGCCCTGCGCGCCCGCTCGGGATGGTCGGCGGCGACCAGCGCGACCGGCTCGCCCTGGTAGCGGACCTGGTCGACGGCGAGCACGGGCTGGTCCCGGCGCTCCAGACCGTAGAACTTCTCGCCCGGCACGTCCTCGTGGGTGAGCACGGCGAACACGCCCGGCATCGCCAGCGCGGGCCCGATGTCGATCGAGCGGATCCACGCCGACGGGTGCGGGCTGCGCAGGGTCACGCCCCAGATCATGTCGGCGAGGTACAGGTCGGAGGAGTAGGCGAACTCGCCCGTCACCTTCAGCGTCCCGTCGGGACGGGGTGCGCTCTCCCCGACGCCCCGGCTGCTCTGCCGTGTCTCGATGCCACTCATCACAGCAGTACACCAAGACGGTCGGGGAGCCGCCATGGCACACACCGCGGAACAGGGGGCCCGGCCGTTGGCGACTGTTGCGCTCGCCCGGCGGGACGGTGCCGCCGCCGGGCCTACGGAGCCGCGACCGGCGCGCGCCCGGAGCGGATCCCTCAGCGGATCCCTACAGGGGATCACCGCTTCGTAGTCCCGCAGGTGTTCGAACGCTATGGCATCCACATGTTCCGGCAGGATCCGCAGCGTGCAGGCGCCGGGTCCGATGACCAGGACCTTCGAAGGGCTGCGGGGATTCCGGTCAGGGTCAAGCGTTCGTCTCCGCTTTGACACGTACGTGTAGACACTCTGCGCTGCGGTTTTGGGGAGTCTTCATCCCCGATCCCATCGATGAGCCGTTCTTTGGTCACCACCTGTCCGGCATGGAGTGCCAGAATGCAGAGAACCGTCTGCTTCCGGGGCTCCCCTAGGTCGAGTTCTTGCGAGCGGTTCCATGCGGCCACGGGGCCCAGAATATTTATGCGGGGGCCTCGCGGCCGAGGCTCACCGCTCACGGCGGCGGTATCCGTACGCTCAATCAACGAAGCCTCCGCATGCGGTCGGATATTGCGCAGCGAGATTGCAGGAGCCGAGTTTGCCACCTCTGGGCGATCTCTAGATTCGTCTGCCCGAGCTGCCTCGGGCGCTCAAGTCTGATTTCACCACTCTTGGAGTGCCGAGGAATCGTCTTTCAGTAAAAGACGGGTGCCGCGGGCAGGGAGGCCGCCAACTGCTCGCAGACTCCAGCAAGTATTGACAGGATCAGATCGCGAACCCTATCGCCACCTATTTCTCTCCGGCCAGGCAGGCAGCGCGAGAGGGGGCGGGTTCGCATACTCGTGCGGAGTGTCACGACCATAGCCACGGACAGGAGCGCGGGAATGCAAATCCTGCCCGTGGCACATCAGGCGATGTAAGGGGAATGCTGCTCCATGTTCATCGAACGGATCAGCGTCCATCCGGCGACGCTCATCGCGCTGATCGCCGTTGCTGCCCCAGCGCACGCCGCCTCGGAGCCCGCCCCACCGCCCCGCGACGAGATGGTGGTTCAGGAGGCGGCAATGGTGCTGGACTGCTCCACCCTGTCCGGCAAGGGCATGCCGGGTTCCCCTACGGCCACACCTGTTCCCTGGGGGCGGTGGCCCACCACAACCTCTGCATTAAGTGGGCCAACCCCGACGAGTGGACGAACGGGAATCTGCAGGATTCTCGCCGGCCCTGGATGCCGGTGCCTACGCCAGCGATTCAAGAGAATCTCACAACGCGGCAGGACCCCCTTTCCCGGATCCTTGAGGACAAGGCCCGAGAGGTATGTACTGAGGCTCTCCGCCTGGCGATGGCGCTGGCTCTCCGCGGATTGCCCCAAGATCCCGGGATCCGCCTTCGGCATCTGAAGCTCCAGGCATCCCGTGTTGCCGGACAAATGAAGGTCACGCTCCACACTGTCACGTTCGGGACTGTCGGTATCCGACTGACTGCATCCGTAGAATTCGCTCTGCCGACCAGACCGCGGCCGATGATCCATGGAACGTCTGGGGGGAGGGGGCATCGATTCGGCCCATAGCACCGACTGTAGATATCTTCTCGCCTGGCGGCATCGACGAGGCGGGATTTCCCGGCGCGATCATGAACTGAAGATAGAGCAGACGATCTGGCCGCGAATATTTCCTGGAGCCCGAACACTCACGTTTAGTGGCCTGCCGGCAGCTTGTGGGGCGGTTGCCTTCGAAATACCGCTCCACTGAGCCCTTCCGCGCAAACGGAGATCGCGGCGATGATCGTCTGGCCGGTGGCCGCCTGCCCCGGCATGCCCCACGCCGGATGCGAGAAGCCATGAAGCCCCTGCGAAGTGGTCTTGCGACAGATCAACTTCGCAGCGAGAGGCTTCACGTGCCGTCTAGTGTCACATACGCCGCCATCTTGGACATCAACCGAATCCACCGCCGCTTTCCTGGCAGGCGAACTCGCAGCTCACCGGAGTGGGACCGGCGCAGGCAGGGGGATGCGGGCGCTCGGGCCGTTCAAGCGGGCGGTGCTGGTGCTGCGCTGGTTCGTCGACGGCACCCGGCTCCGGCAGCTCGCCACCGACAACCGGATCGCCGCCGGCGCCGCCTACGCCCATCTGCACGAAGGGATCGACGCGCTCGCCGCCCCGTCCCCGGCCTTGCCCGCCGTGCTGGAGGAGGCCGGGGCCTCCGGTGTGACGCATCTGAATCTGGGCGGTGCGGTGGTGCGCACCGGCCGGGTGAGCACTCCCGGCCCCAACGGCGCGGACCCGTGGTGGAGCGGCAAGCACAAGCATCACGGCGAAGACATCCAGGGCCTGTCCGCTCCGGACGGCTGGCGGCTGCGGATCTCGCAGGTGTGGCCCGGCCGCGAACACGACACCGCGTGCGCCAAGGCCGCCACGGAACCGCTGCCCGCGCCGCAGGCCCCGGACGCCGATTCGGGCCTGCTCACTCTCACCGACCTGGGTTACGAGAACCTCGATCCGGCCCCGCGCCGCCCGGTCGAGAAGCCCAAGCGTGGCGAGCTCACCGACGATCAGCGTGCCTTCGACCAGGTCGTCCGCGGCATCCACGCCGTCGCGAACGGGCTGACTCCCCGCTCAAGACCACCTTCAAGGCCATGGGACGCGTCACGCCCGGCCCCTGGCGTATCGGTGCGATCGTCAAGGGCGCCCATGTCCTGCTCCGTCTCGAACACGGCCGCCACGCCTGACCGAAGATCACAGGCCGTCGTGATCCGTCACCCGGAAAGGCTCAATGCGGAGAATTGAATTTATAGAGAGATACAAGGAATTCGGATGGCTCGTTGCGGCGTGTCCGTATTTTCTATCACGTGTTCGCTGCGGCGATCTTTGTCATTCTGTAAGCTATAATCCCAATCCCTCTTGGACCGCCATCGATCCGCTCGAGATTGATGTGGTGGGCGGCCGGCGAAAATAAACAGGGCGCTCGGCGCCCCGGATGGTCATCGAGGTTATTGCCGAGCGCCCTATAGGTGCTGGGCCGGGAGGGTCTCCAGCGCCGGCCGGCTCTCAAGGCGAGCTGGTCGGCCAGAGGCCCACTCGTCTGGGTGGACTGTCCCGTTAGCGGTGCCCGGTTTGACTAGCCTGGGTGGTTCCAGCCGAACGAGTGCTGGACGGTAGCGGGCTCAGGGGCAGACGAATCGGCACTGGCGGTCGTAGCATGGCCTACGGCGGCCGCTGCGGCCGTGAAAACGACCGCGAGGGCAGACAAGGCAAGACGTCGGCGCACGGGAGACTCCTGTCGTGGGTTCTGCTGCTTATCTAACATCTTTCAAGGGGTAACGTGACCGGTCAAGACTTGGTGGGGCAGCGCATTAAGGCTGTCCGGCGTCAACGTGGTCTCTCGCAGGCTCAACTCGCTCATCCCGAACTGTCGGATAGTTACGTCTCTCTAATCGAGAGTGGAAAGCGTACCCCGACGCCCGCGGTCCTGGAACTGCTCGCGCGGAAGCTCGACTGCTCCCTCACCTATCTGCTCAACGGGGTGACGTCCGAGCAGATGCAGGAGATAGAGAACGGCATGAGCTACGCTCGGCTGGCCTTGGACAACGGCGAGGTGGCCGAGGCCCGCACGCGCTATGCCGAGCTTCTCGCCGGCGGTGACCTAGCCGGCCTGCCCCAGCTCAAGCAGGAAGTCGAATACGGCCTGGCGCTGGCGGCCGAGGCCTGCGGCGACCTCGCGGAGGCGATTGAACTCCTCAACAAACTCCGGCAGAATGCCGCTGCCGGTATGACTCCTGAACGTCATGTCGATGTCGCGGTCGCGCTCTCACGGTGCTATAGAGAGAAGAGGGACCTGGGACAGGCGGTCCAAGTGGCCGAACAGATCCTCGCAGGGGCGGTGCGGCCCGTCTGGACCGACGGCTTGATCAATCTGGGGGCCCAGCTTTGCGCGGCCTACATCGATCGCGGGGACCTGCTGCGGGCCCGGCAGTTCTCCTCCGAACTCATCGCGGCGGCCGAGCTTCTCGGCACCCCGGCATCTCTCTCACTGGTGTACTGGGGAGCCGCGATCCTCGCCATGGAGACGGGTCGCAGCGAAGCGGCGATCACTTATGTCGAGCGAGCCATGGCCATCCAGTCCGAGCACGGCGATCCCCGCCGCCTTGCCCGCCTCCGTGGAGACTACGCGCAGATCATGCTGGCCGCGCAGCCCGCGAAGGCCGAGGACTGGCGTGACCTCCTGGTGAAAACCGAGAAAGAGCTGGCGGAGAGCGCCGCCAACCCGATGGACAAGATGCGCTGTGCGATGAACCTCGCGCGTGCCGAGCTCCTGATCGGCTCACCCCAGCGGGCCGAGGTGCACATCCGGGCAGTTTGCACCATGCTCGACGAAATGCCGAAGGACCTTCAGGCGGACGCCCATCTGGTGGCGGGCCAGGCTTTTGCCGAACTGGGCGAGCGGGGGGAGGCCGAGCGAGAGCTGAGGGCCACGCTCGAAGTGCTGGAACCGATGCCGGTCACCAGGCCCATCGCCCAGTCCTGGCTGACCGCCGCGCAGCTTCTGGAGCGGATCGACGAGCCCGAGCGCAGCGTGGACGCCTACCACCGGGCGCTGGCCTGCGTCGGCCTGTAGTCCCGGGGCGCCGGGAGAGGGAGGTCGGGACCGGGCCATGGCCTCGGTAGCCTTGGAGACGCCATGAAGACTTCCCCTTTCGCGGCCGCTTTCGTGCTGCTCGCCGCCCTCGTCCTCGGTACGGCCTCCGCCTCGCCGGCCTTCGCTCACGACACGCTCAAGAGCAGCGACCCCGCCAAGGGCGAGAAGGTCGAGAGCCTGGAGGAGGTGAAGCTGACGTTCACCGCCTCGGTGCGCTTCCCCAGGGTGGTCGTGCGCGCCGGGGACGGCACGCCGTACCAGGAGGGCAAGGCGGCTGCGGACGGCCACGTGGTGACCCAGAAGGTCACGCCGGACCTCCCCCCGGGCAAGTACGTCATCGCCTACCGGGTGGTCTCCTCCGACGGCCACCCGATCGAGGGGGAGATCCCCTTCACCATGGCCGGGGACGCGCCGCCGAGCGCCGCACCGGCCGAGAGCGGGAGCCCGGCGCAGACCGCCGCGCCGGAGGCGTCCGGGACGGCCGCCCCCTCGGCTGCGGCGTCGATCACCCCGGCCCCGGCGGCGAGCGCGGAGGACACCGGCGGCGGGGTGCCCGGCTGGGCCTGGCTCGCCGTCGGCGGCCTGACCGGTGTGGGCATCGGGATGTTCTTCAGCATGCGCAACAAGAAGCAGCCGTGAGCGCCGCGGGGAAGGGCAGGGGCAACCCGGCGTCCGGGTCCGGGAAGGGCAGGGGCAACCCGGCGGTCGGGCCCGAGGGCGGGAACGGCCCGGCGGCCGGGCCCTCCCGGGAGGGGACCGGCCGGACCGTGCGGCTGGCGCTGGCCGGCGCCGGCGCCGCCGTCGCCGCCCTGGTGATCGCGATGGTCGTGACCGGCGCCGCGACCCCCCGCGTCATCCCCGGGCTGTCCGACGAGGGCGCGCTCACCCGGTGGGGCCTGCCGCTGTCCAAGCTCACCATGGACGCGGCGGGTGTGCTCACCGTGGGCGCGCTGCTAGCCGCCGCGGTCTTCTTCCCCAGTGACAAGGGCCTGCTCGGCAAGACCGCCCTGACCTACATCAGGGCCGCCTCCTGGCTCGCGCTCGTCTGGGCGGGCGCCGCGGTGGCCACGATGGTCTTCAGCCTGTCGGACGCGCTGGGCCTGCCCGTCACCGACGTGCTCGGCGGCGACGAGCTGACCAGCTTCGCCAGCCAGGTCTCCCAGGGCATCGCGCTCACTCTGGTCGTGCTGTTCTCACTGGCCCTCGCGCTGTTCGCCCGTGGGGCGATCACCGCCGGGGCGGCGGGCGGCCTGCTCGTGCTCGCCCTGGCGACCCTGCTCCCGCCCGCGCTGACCGGCCACTCGGCCTCCTCACCCAACCACGATCTGGCCACCACCGGCGTCGCCGTGCATCTGGTGGTCCTCGCGCTCTGGGTGGGCGGGCTCGCGGTGCTCTGCGCCCACGCGCTACGCGGGCAGGCGCAGCTGGAGGTCGCCGCCGCCCGGTTCTCCTCGATGGCGCTGTGGTGCTTCACCGGTGTCGGGCTGTCGGGCCTGTTCAGCGTGGTGGCCCGGCTGACCTCGCTCTCCGAGCTGTTCACCTCCGCGTACGGCCTGCTGCTGCTGGCCAAGACGGCGGCGTTCGCGCTGCTCGGCGCCGCCGGTTGGTGGCACAGGAGGCGCACCCTGCCCGGGCTCGCCTCGGGCCGGCCCGGCGTGTTCGTACGCTTCGCCTCCGGTGAGGTCCTGGTCATGTTCGCGGCCGTCGGGTTGGCCGTCGCGCTCTCACGCACCGCCCCGCCCCCTGCGGTCCTCCCGGTCGACCGGGCCTTCGAGGTGCTCGGCTACTCCATGCCGCCGGAGATCTCCCTGGCGAACCTGGTCACCCTGTGGTGGTTCGACCTGTTCTCCGGCACGCTGGTCGCCCTGCTCGCAGGTCTCTACCTCGCCGGTGTGCTGCGGCTCGCCAGGCGGGGCGACCCCTGGCCGTGGGGCCGTACCGCCGCGTGGTTCATCGGCGTGCTGGTCCTGCTCGTCGCCACCCAGAGCGGCGTCGCCCGCTACGCCAAGGTGCTGTTCAGCGTGCACATGGCCGAGCACATGACGCTGTCCATGCTGGTCCCGATCTTCCTGGTGCTCGGTGCTCCCGTCACCCTGGCCCTGCGCGCGCTCAAGCCGGCCGCCCGCCGCGGCGACCGGGGTCCCCGCGAGTGGCTGACCGCGATCCTGCACAGCCGGTTCGTGCGCTTCGTCGGCCACCCGGCGATCGCCACCGCCGTCTTCATCGTCTCCACCTACGCCCTGTACTTCACCTCGCTGTTCGCCTCCGCGATGGAGGAGCACCTGGGGCACATCGCGATGACGGCGCACTTCCTGGTCAGCGGGTGCCTGTTCTTCTGGGTGATCATCGGGGTGGACCCGGCGCCCCACCGGCTCCCGCACGTGGCGCGGCTGATCCTGTTGTTCGTCACCATGCCCTTCCACGCGTTCTTCGGCATCGCACTGATGAACATGGGCACCGTGCTCGCCGCCGACTGGTACGACCAGCTCGGCCGCACCTGGGGCGCCTCCCCCCTCGCCGACCAGCGGGACGGCGGAGCCATCGCCTGGGGCTTCGGGGAGATCCCGACCCTGATCGTGCTGATCGCGCTCGCCCTGCAGTGGTGGCGTGACGACGAGCGCAGGGCCCGGCGGGCCGACCGCCGGGCCGACGCCGCCGCGGCGCGCACCGGTGGCAGCGGCGACGCCGAGCTCGACGCCTACAACGACTACCTCGCTAGACTCGACAAGCGGAATAGCAGGGAGTAGCGCGACGGCTACGGACCTCTATCTTCCGTCCGCCGCTTCGGCGACCTGCCGGTAACCTTTCAAGCAGGGGTTGGGGCATCGCCGCAGCGGGTGCAGTGCTGGACCGTCACGCGCCACGCTCATCCATGTGTTCGGCCGGGGGGCTGGCCGCCACGTGTGACCAGGAAGGTTGAGGAGTGTCCGAAGAACTTCGCATGCGCGAGGGACGGAGCCTCGCGCAGGCTCTCGAGGAACATCTCGACGACTGGTCGGGGCGCACCGGAATCACCGTGGAGATCTGGGCGCTGCCGGCCCATGACGCCCCTCCCCGGATCGCCCGGGCCGTCCTGGCCACACTGGGCGAGGCGCTGTCCAACGTCGAGCGGCACAGCCGGTCCGCGCTCGTCTCGGTCGCCGTGACCCTCGGCCCGGGCGGCCTGCGCATGACGGTGAGCGATCACGGTGAGGGCTTCACCGGCCCGGCCGACGGCCGGGGCGTCACCGCCATGCGGACCCATCTGGAGGAGATCGGCGGCACGCTCACCGTCAACGGGGTGCCGGGCGAGGGCACCACCGTCACCGCGGTGGTACCCCGCAGGCGCGCCTAGGAAGACGCGCCTAGGAAGACACCCGGTCCCCTCCCGCCACGCACTGGACGTCCAGGATCGCAGCCCCGGGCCGGGACGGCGAACACAGCCACTCGCCGATCACCGCGATCTGGACGGTGCGCTGGTCAGGCGGCCTGAGAAGAGGCTTCAGGCCGGAGGCTGAGAACAGAGCTCAGTGGTCGTCTCCGAACCGCAGGTCGCGCGCGGCCCGCGCGCCGGCCTGCAGGTCGCCGCGCAGGTCCGAACAGCGACGGCTTGATCCGTTCGGAATCACCGTGCATCTGTGGGAGGCCCGCAGGAATCTATGGGGAAACCCGCAGGCGTCTGAGGGGAAACCCGCAGGAGGTCGAGGGTTGTCCTTGACGCGCGGGGGCCCTGCCGGGCGCATCGTTGAGTCACCTCAACGGGACACCGCTTAACGAGGCCGCAGGGCCGAGGTCCGAAGACGACCGGAAGCCTGCCGTGGCGACGGCGTCGGCGACCTCTCCCCAGCACAAGCGTAGGGGCCGACCCCCGGTCCGGGGGAGGTCCCAACACCAGGATCCGCCTGACCGGCGAGCGAAGGTTTCCAGCGAAGGGAACGTGTCATGAAGATCCACAGGACGATGGCTGCGGCCGCGACCACGGGTGCTCTCGCCCTCGGCCTGGCTCTCCCGGCCACCGGGACGGCCAACGCGTCCGCCCCGGCGAAGGAGGCGGGGGACAGCCACCGGCTGTACGTGAGGCTGGAGAACATGCATCTGGTGGATGACGAGAGCAACTGGGACGGTCCGTTCGACGATGGAAAAACTGCCGAGGTCGGCAACTACGGACCCGAAATACGTACGATCGTCCTCACCCACGGCAGTCCCAGCGGCCAGGTCGTCTTCAGCCACTGCGCGGGTGGCGAGGTACGGGGCCTGCTGGTCATCAATCTGCGACTTCAGAGCGACGACCAGGTCGCCGTCAGCCCCGTACTCTCACTCTACGAGGGAACGTCGTGCTCGACGACGGACCTGGACGGGCGCACCTACGCACAGCCGTACACTCTTGGCCCCGGCGCGGTCACGACCAGGAGGTTCTCGGCTCCCAGCACCGCAGAGGGGGGCCTCGACTCGGCGAGTGCCACCTACAGCATCCGTCACCCGAAACAGGGGGGTCCCAAGGTCCTGCGGCGGGGGTGAGGCCGGTGCGACACGCCGTGGCCGGGATGGCGAGCGGGCACCGTACCCGGGCAGATCCGCCGCAACGGCTCGATTCTGGTCATCCCCTCGCGGAGAACGTCACCTGCTGCGGACGATCAGGCTGCCGTGCCATCCCGGCCATCGGGCCGCACCTAGGGGAGCGTGAGGATCTCGTGCCCGGTGTCGGTGACCAGGATGGTGTGCTCGAACTGGGCGGTCCGCTTGCGGTCCCTGGTCACCGCGGTCCAGCCGTCGGGCCAGATGTCGTAGTCGATGGTGCCGAGCGTCAGCATGGGCTCGATGGTGAACGTCATGCCGGGCTCCAGGGTGACCGCCAGCGACGGGTCGTCGTAGTGCGGGACGATCAGGCCGGAGTGGAAGGTCGTGCCGATGCCGTGGCCGGTGAAGTCGCGCACGACGCCGTAGCCGAACCGCTTGGCGTAGGCCTCGATGATCCGGCCGACCACGTTGAGCTGCCGGCCCGGGGCGACGGCCTTGATGGCCCGGTCGGTGGCCTCGCGGGTGCGCTCGACCAGCAGGCGCGACTCCTCGTCGACCTCGCCCACCAGGAAGGTGGCGTCGGTGTCGCCGTGCACGCCGCCGATGAAGGCGGTGATGTCGACGTTGACGATGTCGCCGTCGCGCAGCACGGTGTCGTCCGGGATGCCGTGGCAGATCACCTCGTTGATGGAGGTGCACAGGGACTTGGGGTAACCGCGGTAACCGAGGGTGCTGGGGTAGGCGCCGTGGTCGAGGAGGAACTCGTGGCCGATGCGGTCGAGCTCGTCGGTGGTGACACCCGGCGCGACGTGCCTGCCGACCTCCTCCAGCGCCTGGCCGGCGATCCTGCCCGCGATCCGCATCCGCTCGATGATCTCAGGGGTCTTGACGTCGGGCTCACCGGTCTTCGGGGTTTTCTTCCCGACGTACTCCGGCCGCTGGATGTGGGCGGGAACCTTGCGCATGGGCGAGATCCGCCCGGGCTGGAGCACTGTCGTCATGGTTTCCAAGTCTAGTTGCGGTTTCCACCGGGCAGGATGGTCGGCATGGGTGATCAGTGGTGGTTCTGCCTGAAACACATGGCGGTCGAGCCCGAGAAGGGCTGCCCGAACAAGGACCGGATGGGTCCCTACGAAACCCGCCAGGCCGCGGCCGACGCGCTGAAGACCGCGTCCGACCGCAACAAGCAGTGGAAGGAGGGCGACCGGGACTGGGACGGCGACTGACGGCCGGCCCCCTGCAGGCCGCCGGCACGGAGAGCCCCGGGGTCCCCGAGATCCCCCGGAGTCTCCTGCCCGCCCCGGGACGGACCTAGCCGCCGACGACCGCGTAGGCCCGCACCGGGAAGGTGCCCATCCCCGCCACCATCGGCGGGGTGGCGTGGAAGCGGAAGCCCGTGTCGGGAAGCGCCGCCAGGCCGGTCATGTGCTCCACGATCGGGATGCCCGCCCCGAGCAGCAGCGTGTGCGCCGGGCGGGGCCCGCGCGGCGGGGTGTCGTCGATGTTCAGGGTGTCGATCCCGACCAGCGCAGGCCCTCGGCCCGCGAGCCACTCCGCGGCCTCGGGTTCGAGGTAGGGGTGGCCGTGGAAGTAGGCGTCGGTGCCGAAGTGGCGGTCCCAGCCGGTCTCGATGAGCACGGCCCTGCCCCGCACGTCGAGGTGCTCCAGCAGGCCGGGGCCGACCGAGCGCAGGCCCGCGGCCCGCACGACCAGGCCGGGCAGGTCGGCGATCGCCTCCAGGGGCACCCCGGACAGGTCCGCGCCGTCGGGGTAGCGGTGGAACGGGGTGTCGAGGTAGGTGCCGGTGTTGGCGACCAGCTCGATGCTGCCGATGTGGAACTCCGTGCCGGGCGCGTAGATCTCGCGGGAGGACTCCCGGCTCAGGTGCAGGCCGAGCCGGGGGCCGGGGATCCCCGGATACGTGACCATGCCCTCGGTGATCGGGTGGCTCAGCTCGATCAGTCGCCTCACGGGACGTTCACCGCCTTCTTCCTGGACCGGGCAGAGGTCATCCTGGCGATGGCGGCCACGCCGATCACGCCCCAGACGACGTTGAGGATGGTCGAGGGCCAGGCCGCGTGGTAGGCCGTGTTGATCAGCAGGGCGATCGAGCCGAAGAGGTTGATCAGCTGGTACGGCATGCCGTCCCCGGTCATCCGGGAGGCCGAGACCATGGCGTAGCCGTACAGCATGGCCGCGGCTCCGGCCCAGCCGACCAGGTTGACGATGAGGGACACGGGGTCACGCCCCGAGGAGAGAGGTGGTCATGGAACACATGATTTCCGGGAAGCTCTCTGAAGGGCAAGTTAAGGTTGCTAACCTTCCGCGTAAGCTGAGCTACATGGAGATCGATCCCCGGCGTCTGCGGGTGTTGCACGAGGTGGCCCGCCGCGGTGGTGTCATGCGCGCCGCGGAGGCCCTGCACCTGACCGCCTCGGCGGTCTCCCAGCAGCTCGCCCTGCTGGAGCGGGAGGTCGGGCTGGCGCTCATCGACCGGTCGCAGCGCAGGGCCGCGCTCACCCCGGCGGGGCGGGTGCTCGCCGGATACGCCGAACGGATCGAGGAGGAGCTGGCCGAGGCCCGGCGGGAGCTCACCCGCTTCACCGAGCGCCTGTCCGGGCCGGTCTCGGTCGCGGCGTTCCCCACCGTCATCCGGCACCTGCTGGTGCCCGCCCTGGGCATCCTGGCCGAACGCCACCCGCAGGTCACCCCGCGCATCGTCGAACTGTACGGCCCGCCGGCGCTGCGGGAGCTCCGGCTCGGCGGGGTGGACCTGGTCGTCACCGAGCAGGACGCCGACGATCCCGTCCCCGCGCAGCCGTCCCTCGCCTCCCACCCGATCCATCTCGACGAGTACCGGATCGTGGCGCCGCCGGGCTGGGCCGAGGTCCCGGGCGACGTGGCGCTGCTGAAGGCGGCCCCCTGGGTGGCGGGCCATCCGGACCAGGCCTGCGGTCACGCGCTGGACCGGCTGGCCGCCCTGCACGGCTTCACGCCGCAGCGGGTCCACGTGATCGAGGAGTTCCCGCCCGCCCTGGCCCTGGTCGCCGCGGGTCACGGCGTGGCGATCGTGCCGTCCCTGGCGCTGCTGGAGGTCCCGGCGGGTGAGGTGGCGGTCACCGGCATCCCGGGGGTCGGCGCGCGCAGGATCGACGCGGTGACCCGTGTCAGCCGCACCCGGTCGGGGGAGCCCGATCCGGTGCAGGCCGTGGTCATCGAGGCCCTGCGGGAGGCCGCGGACGGCCTCGCCGCCCGGCTCGGCGCGCACTGGAGGCCGGCGGCGGCCGCCGAGACGGCTGACGGCGTCAGTCGGGGATCCGGGGACCGCTGAGGCGCTCCAGCAGGCGCGCGAGGCGGTCGCGGAGGCCGGCGGGGCGGGAGGGCTCGCCCGCGGCCATGCTCACCAGGTGCTGGGCGCCGTCGAAGGAGAGCGGGGCCCGGGCGGGGACCGCCAGGGCGTCGTGGGCCAGGTCCTCGAGCTCGGGGTCGCCGCCGTCCAGGGCGAGGATCGTCGCCCCGGTGCGGCGGGCGTCGCTCACCCGCTCCAGCAGCGTCTCCGGAGCCCGCTCCTGCGCCACCACGAACAGCGTCTCGCCCCGCTCCGCCCGCTCGATCCGGTCCAGCCCCACCCGCAGGTGGGCGGGGGCGTCCGCGGCCGGAGCCCAGCGGACCAGGGTGGGGGCGAGCTGCGGCAGGCCGGCCAGGCGTGCCTCGTCGCCGAGGTGCGCCGTCAGATGCCAGGGCTCCTCCGCGGGGGTGCCGACGACCAGCAACCCTCCCGGGGAGCGGGTCGCGCGCAGCGCGAGGCCCAGCTCGCGGGTGCGCTCGACCCAGGAGGTCGACTCCAGGACCTCGCGCAGGAATGCCACCGACCCAGCGTCCATGGGGTCAATCGTGCCTCAGGGACCCTGGGACTGTCTGCGGAACCCAGCTCTGGCATGATCTGGGCATGAAGCGTGCGGTCGGCGAGCCCCGAGGGTCCGGGGAGCCCCGGGAGAGCCCCGGGAGAGCACGGCCACACGGGCGGCCCGGCATGAGGCGGGCGAGAGCGATGAGGAGCGATGAGTGAGCACTGACCTTCCGGACGTGAGCGGGATCTCCGTCGGCATCCTGGGCGGCACCGGCGACCAGGGCAAGGGGCTGGCCAGGCGGTTCGCCATCGCGGGGCACACCGTGCTGATCGGGTCGCGCAACGAGGAGAGGGCGCGGGAGGCGGCCGGGAGCCTGTCCGGGCTCGCCGGGGCGGTGCGCGGCGACGGCAACGCGGCCGTGGCGGCCGAGGCCGACGTGGTGATCGTGGCGGTGCCGTGGGACGGCCACAAGGCCACCCTGGAGTCCCTCCGCGCCGAGCTCGCCGGGAAGATCGTCATCGACTGCGTCAACCCGCTGGGCTTCGACAAGCAGGGCGCCTACGCGCTGCCCGTCGAGGAGGGCAGCGCCGCCCAGCAGGCCGCCGCGGTCCTGCCCGGCAGCCGGGTGGTCGGCGCCTTCCACCACGTCTCGGCCGTGCTGCTGCTGGACCCCGAGGTCGACGAGGTCGACCTGGACGTGCTCGTGCTGGGCGACGACCGCGAGGCCACCGACACCGTCCAGGCGCTGGCGAACCGGATCGCCGGAGTCCGCGGCGTGTACGGCGGCCGCCTGCGCAACGCCCACCAGGTCGAGGCGCTCACCGCCAACCTGATCTCCATCAACCGCCGCTACAAGGCCCACGCCGGTTTCCGCGTCACCGACGTCTGACCCCCGGGCCCCGGGAGGGGCCGCCTCGAACCGCCCGCACCTCCTGCTGAGCCCTTCCACCCGAACCGCTGTCCTGGCTCGATCGCGGAGGCGGGCGGTGGCCCGGGGACAGCGAGGAACTCACGACCCGCCGCGGCGCTAGAGGACCAGGTGCGGCAGCGCCCGGGAGCCGGCGCTGCCGTCGTAGTCGTGCCAGGCGGCGGCGAGCCGGTCGACGGCCGAGGTCAGCTCCTCCTCGGGGAACAGGAACGGCAGCCGCACGAAGCCGCCGTGACCGCCGAGGGGGTCGAAGGCGCGGCCCGGCGGGATCGCGACCCGGTGGCGGAGGGCCACCTGGGCGAAGGCCTCGGCGTCGCCGTGCGGCAGCCGTACCCAGACCGTCTGGCCGCCGAGCGCGGGCTCGACGCTCCAGCCGGGCAGCGCGCGGGCCATCTCGGCCAGCAGGTGGTCGTGACGCCGGCGCAGCACCGCGGCACGCTCGCGGCGCAGCTCGCCGACCCGGGCGAGCAGCCGGACGGCGGCGAGCTGGGAGAGCACGTCGCCGCCGAGGTCGTGGACGGCCCGGAGCCGGGCGAGCCGGGAGATCATCGGTTCGGCCGCGCGGATCCAGCCGATCCGCAGGCCTCCCCAGACGAGCTTGCTCAGCGAGCCGATCGTGATGATCTGCTCGCCCCGGTGGAAGGAGCAGAGCGGCGGCGGCGGCTCGCCGGAGAAGCAGAGCTCGGCCGGGACCTCGTCGTCGATGAGCGGCACGTCGTGTTCGGCGGCGAGCCCGGCCAGGCGGCGCCTGACCAGGGAGGGCATGACCGAGCCCGTCGGGTTCTGGCCGGTGGGGACGAGGTAGGCGAGGGCGGGGCGGGCGGTCAGGGCGGCGCCGAACTCGGCCGCTCCGGCGGCCGGGCCGGACCCCGTCGCGCTCGCCGCCGTGCGGAACCGCGCGGCGGCCTCGCGGAAGGACTCCAGCGCGCCGGGATAGGTGGCGGGCTCGGTCAGCACCGTGTCGCCGGGGGAGAGGAGCGTGGTCGCCAGCAGCGTCAGCGCCTGCTGCGCGCCGTTGGTGACCAGGATCTCCCCGGCGGAGGTGGGGACCCCGCGCGCCCGGTAGTAGCCCGCGAGCGCCTCGCGCAGCACCGGGTACCCGGCCGGGTGGTAGCCGATGTCGTGCCGGACGGCCGCGAGCTCCGCCGCCGCCTCCGCGTAGGCCTCGATCAGGGCCGGCGGGGGCTCGTCCGGGGCGACGCAGGACAGCAGGGCGACGTCGTCCGGCAGGCCCAGCAGATGCTGGTGCAGGGGGTTGACCGTGATCCCCGCCGGGGTCCGGGTGGCGGGCAGGGCGGCGGGGGAGACCCGGGTGCCGCTGCCCTGCCTGCGCGTCACCTTGCCCTCCTGCTGGAGCTGGTCGTAGGCCGCCACGACGGTGCCCCGGCCGACCGCCAGCCTGCGCGCCAGGACCCGCTCGGGCGGGAGCGGGCTGCCGGGCGGCAGCTCGCCGTCGTCGATCAGGGCGCGGATCCGCACGGCCAGCAGCAGGTAGAGCGGCCCCCGGCCGGAGGACCACCGCCCGAGCCGGGAGGTCAGCTCGTCTAAATTGGATCGCATGATGAGCCAATCTTGCCGGATTGGCTCTGACGGACAACCCGCTGAACGGACATCGTTGACATATGACTGAGCTTCGCCCGGAGACCCGTACCGTCCACCTGCCCCAGCCGCCGATGAACGGCAGTCGTCCGATCACGGTGCCGATCTACCAGACCTCCGGATTCGTCTTCGAGGACCCGGCCGTCTTCGCCGATGGCATGAACCGCCCCGACGGGGCGTTCGTCTACGGCCGGCTCTCCAACCCCACGGTCCGCGCCCTGGAGGAGGCCGTGGCCGGGCTGGAGGGCGGCACCGGGGCCGTGGCCACCGCCTCGGGCATGGGGGCGATCAACGCCGTGTTCCTGGGCCTGCTCCAGCCCGGCGACCACCTCATCGCCCAGCGGGCCATCTACGGCGGCACCGCGGCGATGATCAACGACCTGGTGGCGCGGTTCGGCATGGAGGTGACCTACGTTCCCGAGGACGACCCGGAGGCGCTGCGCGCGGCGGTCCGGCCGTCCACGAAGCTGGTCTACCTGGAGACGATCGCCAACCCGGTGACGCAGGTGGCCGACCTGCCGGGGATGTGCGCCGCGGCCCGCGAGGCGGGGCTCGTCTCGGTGGTGGACAACACCTTCGCCTCGCCGATCCTGTGCCGCCCGATCGAGCACGGCGCCGACATCGTGGTCCACTCCACGACCAAGTACCTGAGCGGCCACACCGACGTGATCGGCGGCATCGCGGTCTTCGCCGACGACGAGCTCTACCGGAGGGTGTGGAAGTTCGCCACCCACCTGGGCGCGACCGCCGACCCGTTCGCCGCCTGGCTCACCCTGCGCGGCATCCAGACGCTGCCGCTGCGCATGGAGCGCCACTGCGCCAACACCCGCGAGCTGGCCACCCGCCTGGACGCCCACCCCGCGGTCGCGGCCGTGCACTGGCCGGGCCTGCCCTCGCACCCCTCCCACACGCTGGCGACCAAGCTGCTGCCGGATTTCGGCGGGGTCTTCTCCTTCGACCTGGTCGGCGGGCGCGCGGCCGGGGAGCGGTTCATGAGCTCGGTACGGCTGGCGCTGCTGGCCCCCTCGCTCGGCGGCGTGGAGACGCTGATCATGCAGCCGGCGACCACCTCCCACAAGTCGCTGACCGCCGAGGAACTCGCCCGGCACGGGATCGCCGAGGGGACCGTCCGGGTGGCGGTCGGCATCGAGCACGTCGAGGACCTCTGGGCCGACTTCGCCCAGGCCCTCGCCTGACCGCGCAGGGCGTCCCCCGATACGGTTCCATGGGATCTTCGGGTCGTTCGAGCGAGAGGAACCGCACATGAGGATCGGGGATGTGGAGCGGGCGGCGGAGCGGATCGCCGGTCACGCCCGCCGTACACCGGTGCTGGAAGTCTCGCCGCGGCTGTTCCTGAAGCTGGAGACGGTGCAGCACGCCGGGTCGTTCAAGGTCCGGGGCGGGTTCAACCGGGCCCTGGCGGCGCGGGAGGCCGGGGCGCTGCCCGAGGCCGGCCTGATCGCCGCCAGCGGCGGCAACCACGGCCTGGCGGTGGCCTACGCCGCGCGCTCGCTCGGCGTCCGGGCGGAGATCTTCGTGCCCACGGTGTCGAACCCGGTGAAGGTCGCCGGGCTGCGGACGCTGGGGGCCGAGGTGACCCAGACAGGGGCGATCTACACCGAGGCGTACGAGGCGTCGGTCAAGCGGGCCGCGGAGACGGGCGCGCTGGAGATCCACGCCTACGACCAGGCCGACGTGGTCGCCGGGCAGGGCACGGTGGGACTGGAGGTGCTGGAGCAGACCGGGGGCGTGGACACGATCCTGGTCGCGGTCGGCGGCGGCGGGCTGATCGCCGGGATCACCGCCGCCGTCGCGGGCCGCGCCAGGGTGGTCGCCGTGGAGCCGGAGCTGATCCCCACCCTGAACCGGGCTCTGGCCAGCGGAGGCCCGGTCCGGGTCGAGGTGAGCGGGGTGGGCGCGGACGCGCTCGGGGCGAGCCGGATCGGCCGGATCGCCTACGAGGTCACCAGCGCCGCCGGGGTCGAGAGCCTCCTGGTCACCGACGATGCGATCATCGAGGCCCGGCGCGAGCTGTGGCGCTCCTGCCGGGTGGCCGCCGAGCCCGCAGGGGCCGCGGCCTTCGCCGCCCTGCACTCCGGCGTCTACGTCCCGGCCCCGGGGGAGCGCGTGGCCGTCGTCGTCTGCGGGGCCAACACCGATCCCGCCACCCTGGCGTAGCGGACCGGACGGGCGTCCGCGGTCCCGGAGCGGGTCACCAGCGCGACCTCCGCACCGGAGCCGACCAGCAGCCCGCCGCAGGGGGCCGGGGCCAGCGCCCGGACCGGGAGCGGGAACGTGAGGTCGAGCAGTTTCTGCGCGGGCGCTCCGGCGAACAGCCGCCAGCCTCGCAACGTCCCGTCGCAGGCGCCGGTCGCCACCGCCGGCCGGTCGTCGACCGTCATCGCGACCAGGGCGCCGGTGGACTCCGCGCGAGCGCAGCCGCCGGCCAGCGGCCCGTCCACCCGCTCTCCGCCGGCCAGATCCCACGCGCACACCGTCCCGTCCTCGCCCTCGGTCACGATCACGGGCCAGCCGCCCGGTGCGGCCGCCGTCATGGACGTCCAGGAGCCCCGCGGGTGCACGGGGACGAAAGGATCGCCGACCTGCAGGCCCGACGCCAGATCCCACACCCGTATGTCCTCTCCGCCGAAATGGCCGCTGTCACCGGTGACGGCGACCGCCCGGCCGTCCACCGCGACGGTGGCGACCGAGCCCACCTGGTCGGTGTGGCACATGGGGCGGGTGAACTCCACCTCGCGGCAGGTCGTCAGATCCCACACCCGCACCCGGCCGTCCGCGTCGCCGGTGACGGCGACCGGCCTGCCGTCCACCACCGTGGCATCGACCGCGACCAAGGGTGAGGGGGAGGCGACCGGCCCGCCGATCTGGCGCCCGGTGTCCAGGTCCCACATCAGCACCGCCTCTCCGGAGCGGCGGGCGTCGACGCGGCCGACGACGACCGCGACGGGCCGGCCGTTCACCACCGCGGTGGCCAGATCCCGCCCGCGCAGCGGCATCCGTCCGCGTTCCCGCCACGCCGGAGAGGGGATCAGCTCCTGGCCGGCAGGCCTTCCCGTCGGGAGGTCCCACAGCTGCACCGTCATGTCGGCCCTGCACGCGACGGCGACCGGCCGACCGCGCACGACGGCCGTCGCGAGCGCGCACACCGCGCGGTGCGGATCGGCGGCCGGACGGCTCGGCCCCGAACCGGCCATCCAGTGCACACGCCACCGCGCGCCGAACATGTCGCTCATGCGCACCAGTATCGGTGTCTCCCGTCACCGCGACCGCATGCCGAGGCGCCGCGCCGGGGCCGCACCGGGGCCGCACCGGGGCCGCGCTGAGCGCGGACGGTCCGGGGGTGCCGACGACGGGCCCGCCGTGACGTGACGGGCCGCCGGACAGGGGTCCGGCGGCCCGTCGGACCGGCGCCGAGGCGTCAGTGGTAGCTGTGCTCGGGGGTCGGGAAGGCCCCGCCGGCGACCTCGTCGGCGAAGGCGCGTACCGCCCGGTCCATCTCCTCGGCCAGGTTGGAGTACTTCTTGACGAACTTGGCCGGGCGCTCGGTGAGGCCCATGAGGTCCTGCCAGACGAGGACCTGGGCGTCGGTGGACGGACCGGCGCCGATTCCGATCGTCGGGATCGACAGGGAGGTGGTGACCCGCTCGGCGAGGTCGGCCGGGACGCACTCCAGGACGACGGAGAAGGCGCCCGCCGCCTCCAGGTCCTTGGCGTCGGCCATCAGCTCGTCGCCGGACTGGCCGCGGCCCTGGACCCGGTAGCCGCCGAAGGCGTTGACCGACTGCGGGGTCAGGCCCAGGTGGGCCATGACCGGGATGCCGGCCGAGACGAGGGCCTCGACCTGGGGGAGCACCCGGCGACCGCCCTCCAGCTTGACCGCGTGGGCGCCCGCCTCCTTCATGAACCGCACGGCCGTCTCCAGGGCCTGCTGGGGGGAGGCCTGGTAGGAGCCGAACGGCAGGTCGGCCACGACCAGGGCGCGGGAGGAGCCCCGCACCACGGCCGCGGTCAGCGGCATGAGGTCGTCGACGGAGACGGGCAGCGTCGAGTCGTATCCGTAGACCACCATGGCCGCCGAGTCACCGACGAGCAGGACCGGGATCCCGGCCTCGTCGAAGATCCTGGCGGTCATCGCGTCGTACGCGGTGACCATCGGCCACCTCTCGCCCCGCTCCTTGGCGGCGGCGATGTCGCGCACGGTGATCCTTCGCCCTGCCTGGCCGCCGTAGAGAGCAGTCGGCCGACTGGTGACGGAAGAGGACATGGGAACCCTCCAGAGTCTCGAGGCGCCCCTGTGGCGTCCCCGGACGGTTCTGATGATGGCATGCGTTCGCCTGGTTAAACACCCCCCGATCCGCAGGTAATCCGGTGGCGGGGTTGTCGGCGCCATACGCCACAATGCGAGAGGAGGTAAGTAATAAAAATGGCTATCGAACCTTACCGTCGGCTGCTGGCCCTTCCGGGCGTGCGGACGCTGCTGCTGGTGGGCCTGCTCGCGCGGATCCCGTCCACCGCGGTGGGCCTCACACTGACCCTGCATATCAGGGGTCTCGGCCTGGGGTGGTTCGAGGCGGGCGCGGTCGGCACCGCGACCACGGTGGGCATGGCCGTCGGCTCGCCGCTGGCCGGAAGGTTCGTCGATCGGTACGGCCTCCGGCCGGTGCTGCTGGTGACCGGTGCCGCGCAGCTCGTCTTCTGGACCTCCGCCTGGGCGCTGCCGTACCTCGCGCTGGTCGTCGCCTCGGTGGCGGCGGGTCTGCTGGCTCTGCCGGTGTTCGGCGTGATCCGGCAGTGCCTGGCCGCCGTGGTCCCGGTGGAGCAGCGCAGGACCGGTTTCTCCCTCGACTCGATGCTGGTCGAGCTGGCCTACATGACCGGGCCCGCGTTCGCCGCGGCCGGCACGGTGGCGCTCGGGAGCACATGGACGATGTGCCTGGTCGCGGTCGGCCTGGCCGGTTCCGCCGCGGCGCTGATCCTGCTGGACCCGCCCGTCCGCTCCGACGAGGAGGAGGAGCGCCCGGAGAAGAGGGTCCCGAGGGGCGAGTGGCTGACCCCGGGCCTCGTCACCCTGCTCGGCACCGCCTCGGCGGCGACCTTCGTGCTGATCGCCACCGAGCTCTCCCTCGTCGCGACGATGGAGCGCACCGGGGACACGGCCTGGATCGGCGTGGCGATCGGGGGGTGGTGCCTCTACTCGCTGATCGGCGGTTTCGTGTACGGCGGACTGTCGCGCGGATTCTCCCCGCTGGTCCTCATCGGGGCCATGGGCCTGTTCACCGTCCCGGTCGGCCTGGTCGGCCTGGTCGGAGGCGGCTGGGGGTGGCTGGTCGCGGCCCTGATCCCGGCCGGGGTGCTGTGCGCTCCGGGGCTCTCCTCCACGGTGGAGGCGGTGAGCCGCCGGGTCCCCGCCGGGGCCAGGGGTGAGGCCATGGGCCTGCACGGCACCGCGCTGCTGGTCGGCGGCGCGCTCGCGGCGCCGGTCGCCGGAGCGGTCATCGACGGCGCCGGCCCCGGCTGGGTGTTCGTGACGGCGGGGCTGGTGAGCGTGGTGATGGTGCTGGTCGCCCTGCCGTTCTGGCGCAGGAGCGCCTCCCGGGCCGAGGCGCCCCAGCCGGTCGCGGTCTGAACCCGTCCGGAATCAGGGGCCCGGTGCCGGGTAGGGCATGCGGGTGACCCTCGGGTTAATACGAAACGAGACCGTTGCGTATCGGAATGAATAGCGATACGCTCTCGTTGCGAAACTTTGCCGTATCGAAAACGGGGTTCCCATGGAACAGCAGCTCGGCCACCCCCGGCGGTGGCACATCCTGGGAGTGCTGGTCTTCAGCCTCCTGGCGGTCGTGCTCGACAACACCATCCTCAACGTCGCGTTGAAGACGATCGCCTCCCCTCCGCCGGTCGGACTGGGCGCGTCCCAGAGCCAGCTCGAGTGGGCGATCAACTCCTACACCCTGGTCTTCGCCGGGCTGCTGTTCACCTTCGGAGTGATCGGCGACCGGACCGGGCGCAAGCGCATGCTGATGATCGGCATGGTCCTGTTCGGCCTCGCCTCCCTGGCCAGCGCCTACGCCCAGGACCCGGCGCAGCTGATCGTGGCCCGGGCGTTCATGGGGATCGGCGGCGCCGCGATCATGCCGGCCACGCTGGCGATCATCTCCAACGTCTTCCCGCCGCAGGAGCGGGGCAAGGCGATCGGCTTCTGGGCCGGTGGCGTGGGCCTGGCCGTGGCGATCGGCCCCATCACCGGGGGCCTGCTCCTCGAACACTTCTGGTGGGGCTCGGTCTTCCTGATCAACCTGCCGATCGTGCTGGTCAGCATGGTGCTCATCGGGACGGTCGTGCCCGAGTCGCGCGACCCCAAGCCGTCCAAGCTCGACCCGGTCGGCGTGCTGCTGTCCATCGTGGGCCTGGTCGCCGTCACCTACGGCATCATCCGCGGCGGCGAGCTGGCCACGGTCGCCAGCGTCGAGGTGCTCGCCCCGGTGATCCTGGGCCTGGCCGTGCTGGCCGCCTTCGTCTGGTACGAGCGCCGCATCGACCACCCGGCCTTCGATGTCACCTACTTCCGCGACGCCCGTTTCTCCACCGCGATCGGCATGATCGGCATCGTCTTCTTCGCGATGATGGGCGCGATGTTCTTCCTGGTCTTCTACCTGCAGATCGTGCTGGGCTTCAGCCCGCTGCAGGCCGGAGCCCTGATGATCCCGTTCGCCGCGGCCCAGCTCATCTTCGCGCCGCTCAGCCAGCAGATGGCCAGGCGTTTCGGCGGCAGGCTGACCGCCACCGTGAGCATGGTGATCGTGGCCGCCGCGCTGGCCGCCTACGCGCTGATGGACCAGAGCACCCCGGTCCTGGTGATCGAGATCGTCTTCTTCGTCCAGGGCGCGGCGATGGCCAACATCATGCCCCCCGCCACCACTGCGATCATGGAGGCGCTGCCGCGCGAGAAGGCGGGCGTCGGTTCGGCCATGAGCAACACGGTCCGCCAGGTGGCCGGCGCGCTCGGGGTGGCCCTGCTGGGCTCGCTGCTCTCGGCGAACTACCGTGAGGGGATCACGCCCGCGCTGGCCGTCGTGCCGGAGGGAGCGCGGCACCAGGCGGGGGAGTCGCTGACCGACACGCTCACCGCCGCCCAGGGGCTCGGCGAGCGCGGCCTGGCGCTGGTCGAGCCCGCCAAGCAGGCCTTCATCGACGGCATGCACGTCACCGCCCTGGTCTCGGCCGGGATCGCCCTCGCCGGAGCCCTGATGGTCGTGCGCTGGCTGCCCGGCAAGCACGCCCCCGCCGCCGCTCAGGAGCGGGGTCCCGGCAAGAAGCCGGCGGTAGTGTAGGCGTGATATGACGACCACGGACGAGACGCGCGCGCCCCGCCCCGCGGGCCGGCCGCGCAGCGCCAAGGCAGAGAAGGCGATCATCGAGGCCACCCTCGACCTGATCAGCGAGAGCGTCAGCCTCTCCGAGCTGTCGATCGAGGCCGTCGCCGCCCGCGCCGGCGTGGGCAAGACCACGATCTACCGGCGCTGGTCCAGCAAGGAGGACCTGGTCGTCGACGCCCTCGCCGTGCTCAAGTCGCCGCTGCCCCCGCTGGCCGGCCGGTCGGTCCGCGAGGACCTGATCACCTGCCTGGAGATCATGCGGCGGGAGGCGAGCGACACGCGGAGCCGGTGCGTGATGAACATCGCGATGAACGAGGCCGAGCGGCATCCGCGCCTGGTGGAGCGCATCCTCCGGGCGACGGTCAGGCCGCGCCAGGAGGCGATGAGGGCCCTGCTCCAGCGCGGTGTCGAGACCGGCGAGCTCCGGGCCGACCTCGACCTTCCGATCGCGATGGCGATGGTGGTCGGCACCGTGATGTGGTACGTCAAGACGGCCGGGTCCGGCGAGGCCGGCGCCGACTCCGAGACCCTCACCGAGCGCCTCGTCGACCACATCCTGGCCGGTCTCGTCCCTCGCTGATCCGGCCGGACCGGGGAAGCCGGAGCCGTCCTGCCCCTAGGCAAAATATGAACATTGTTCTAGTCTCCCGGCATGCGTTCGTTGCGCAGGGTCGCGACCGCCGTCGCGCTGACCTTCGGTCTGCTGCTGCCCGCCTCCGCCGCCCTCGCCCACGAGGAGCGCCCGGTCGCCTTCCCCGACGGCACGGGCAGCGTCCCGGCGCGCCGTACCGGAGAACCCGACCTGCTGGTCTGCAAGACCGACCGCGCGGACTTCGGCAGGCGGATCGCGGCCTTCCCCGCCGACCTCAAACAGCGCAACCTGGAACTGTTCGAGCGCTGCCAGGACAGCGGCTACCGCCACCTGCAGGAGGCGGTCGACCGGGTCGACCGGGCCGGGATGAACATCGCGATTCTGCCCGGCGTCTACCTGGAGGAGCCAAGCCAGCCCGAGCCCGCGGGAGACTGCGCCAGGCTGGACGCCCGCTGGTCGTCGTGGGGATACCAGATCCTCTCCTTCGAGCAGCAGAAGCAGTGCCCGCACAACCAGAACCTGGTCGCCATCCTCGGGGTCGAGGACCTGCAGATCGAGGGCACCGGCGCGGGTCCGCTGGACGTGATCATCGACGCGCAGTACAAGAAGTTGAACGCGATCCGGGCCGACATGACCGACGGGATCTACTTCCGCAACTTCACCGCCCAGCGGACGACGTTCAACTCGCTCTACATCCTGGCCACCGACGGGTTCGTCATCGACACGATGCTCACCCGCTGGAACGACGAGTACGGCTTCCTGACCTTCGCCAGCGACCACGGTCTCTACACCGACTGCGAGTCCTACGGCAACGGCGACTCCGGCATCTATCCGGGCAGCGCCTCCGACATCAACGACGGCCGGGGCCACGACGTGCCGCGCTACGCCATCGAGATCCGGCGCTGCAGGAGCCACCACAACATGGTCGGCTACTCGGGTACGGCGGGCGACTCGGTCTACGCCCACGACAACGAGTTCTACGAGAACATGGGCGGCGCCTCGATGGACAGCGCCTTCGCCGGGCATCCGGGCCTGCCGCAGAACCACGCGAGGTTCGAGCGCAACAAGATCTACGACAACAACCAGGACTACTACCGGTACGTCGCCGACGGCACCTGCGCCAAGCCCCCGGCCGAGCGAGGCTACGAGCGGGGCGTCGTCTGCCCGCAGATCGGCATGCCCCCGGGCACCGGCGTCATCACCGCGGGCGGCAACTGGAACGTCTTCAGGGACAACTGGATCTGGGGCCACGACGAGGCCGCCTTCAACCTGCTGGCCGTACCCGCCTTCATCCGGGGCGAGGAGTCCTGGGGCAAGCAGTTCGACACCTCCCACCACAACCTCTACGAGGGCAATCGGCTCGGGGTCTCGCCGGCGGGGGAGAGCCGCCCCAACGGCGCGGGAGTCTCCTGGGACGGCCAGGGCACCGGCAACTGCTGGCAGCGCGACGTCGGCCCCTCGACTCCCTGGGCGCTGCCCGCCTGCGGTTCGGCGGGACCGTCCCGGATCCTCAGCGAGCCGGTCAAGATCGCCAAGAACTACCTGTGCAACGACTACAGCATCAAGGATCGGAGGCTCCCGGCCGGCTGCGACTGGTACGGCTCGACCGGCCTGGCCAGGGTGGAGGTCCAGCTGGCCCTGGCCGGCTCCCTCGTCCTCGGCCTGGTCGCGGTCCTGCTCCGGCGACGCCGCCTCCCCTCGCGGGCCGGGCTGGCGGTCACGCTCACCGGGCTGGCGGGCCTGGGCCTGGACGTCTTCGGCGCGGCGTACGAGTACACGGTGCTGCCCGCCGCCGCCCTGGCGCTGATGGGCGTGTGGTGGATCGGGGCCGGGCGGCTGCTGTCCGGGAGCGGCATGCGCGGCAACAGGGTGTTCGGCTGGTTCACCGTCGCGCTGGGCGCGCTCGCCCTGGCCGACGCGTTCGACAAGGCGATCATGATGATCCCGCTGCTGCCGGTCGGCCCCGGCTGGATCCGCGGCCTGCTCACCGGGGTGTGGACGCTCTGGGCGATCGTCCTGCTCGCTCCGCGGCCCCGCCGTACGGCTCCGGCCGGGGCCGCGGAGAAGGCGGTCGCATGATCGGGCGGACCTTCTCCGGCCCGGCACGACGGGCGGTTTCGGCGGCCGCCGGGAGTCTCCGGAGGACGGGGACGCGGACCTCCGTACGGCTTCTCCCGCCGAGGGCGCCGGGCGCCTGCCTGCTGGTGGCGGCTTGCCTGCTGGTGGCCGCCTGCAACGTCTCCACCGGCCACCACGTCCCCGGTGCCGACCACGCCGTGGCCACCGCGCCCCCGGCCTACGACGCCTACGGCGCGCCCAAGGGCCCGACGGTCGAGATCACGATCACCGGGGGGAGGGTCAGCCCCGCTCCCGGCCGCGTCGAGGCCGTCAAGGGCCACGCGGTCCGCCTGGTCGTCACCTCCGACATCGCCGACGAGCTCCACATCCACGGCTTCGACCTCACCCACCCCCTGGAGGCCGGGGAGCCGGCCACCGTCGACTTCGTCGCCGACCGCACCGGGCTGTTCGAGGTCGAGACCCACGAGTCCGGACTGGTCCTCACCCAGATCGCCGTCCGATGAGATCGCCGGCGGCCTCTCCGGCGGTGTCGCCCGGGGTTCCCCCGGGGCCGGTGGCGGAGGTCCTCGCGCATGGCGTGGGAAGCAGGCACGACCTGCCGATCCCGCTGTTCTACGCCTTCGCCGGGGCGTTCGCGGCGCTGTTCGTCTCCTTCCTGGGGCTCGCCCTGCTCTGGGGCGACCCGCGGTTCCGGGGCGGTGCGGCGGGGCGGCCGGTGCGGCTGCCCGAGGGCCCGCGGACCCGCTGGGTCCTGCGGATCCTGGGGCTGACCGGGACCGCCCTCGCCGGGGCGTGGACGGTCCTGGGTCCCGACGACCCGGCGCGCAACCCGGCCGCCCACCTGGTCTACGTGGTCCTGTGGGCCGGCCTGGTCCCGGCGTCGCTGCTGTTCGGCCCGGTCTGGAGGCTGCTCAACCCGCTGCGCACGATCCACCTGCTGCTCGGGGGCCGGTACAGGGGCCCGGCCCCCTTCGGCTACTGGCCGGCCGCGCTCGGCCTGGCCGCCTTCACCTGGATGGAGCTGGCCTCCCCGGAACCGGCCTCGACGGCCACACTGATGATCTTCTTCGCCCTGTACGGCGCGGCCCAGCTGGCCGGGGCCTTCGTCTACGGCTCGGGGTGGTTCGACCGGGCCGACGCCTTCGAGGTCTACTCGGCCCTGATCGGACGCCTGTCCCCACTGGGCCGCCGGGACGACGGCAGGCTCGTCCTGCGCAACCCCTTCGACGGCCTCGACGCCCTGCGCCCGGCTCCCGGCCTGGTCGCGACCGTGTGCGTACTGCTCGGCTCGACCGGTTACGACGGTTTCTCCGGATCCCCGTGGTGGGTGGACGTCCTGCAGTCCGGGCCGCTGGGGCGCACCGTCACGGGAACCCTCGGCCTGCTCGCCGCGATCCTCCTCGTGGCGCTGCTCTACCAGGCGTGCGCCGGCGCGGCCGGACTGATCGGCGGAGCGCGGGGGACCGGCGCGGCCCCGCTGACCGGCCGTACAGGTCCGGCCGGTGTCACGGGAACGGCTCCCCGGTTCGCCCACTCGCTGATCCCGATCGCCGTCGGCTACCTCATCGCCCACTACTTCTCCCTCCTCGTCGTCGAGGGCCAGCAGGCGGCGATCCTCTCCCTCGGGCTGGACCGGACCGTGGACGTCGAGGTCGTCGGGGCCGGCGCGACCGCCTCCGTCCAGGTGCTGGCCATCGTGACCGGCCACGTCCTGGGAGTGGTCGCCGCCCACGACCGCTCCGTACGGATCTTCGTCCCGATGAGGGCCGTCGCCGGGCAGCTCCCACTGCTGATCATGATGATCTGCTACACCGTCGGCGGGCTCACCCTCCTGTTCGCGGCATGATTGAGGCCGTGGGATCCTCCGTACGCCGAAGCCCGGTCCAGCAGCGCAGCGTGGAGCGGGTGAACCAGATGCTCGACGCGGCCGCCGCCCTGCTCGACGAGGGCGGCTACGACGCGCTGAGCACCCGCGCGGTGGCGGTCCGCGCCGGGGTGCCGATCGGTTCGATCTACCACTTCTTCCGCGACAAGCGCGGCCTGGCCGACGCCCTGGCCCAGCGCAACCTGGAGCGCTTCCTGGCCGGGGTCGAGCGGCGGCTGGACGGCGTGACGCATTGGCCGGTCATGGTGGATCTGGTCGTGGACGAGTACGTCGAGATGAAGCGCACCGTCCCGGGCTTCGCGGTCCTGGACTTCGGAGAGAACCGGGTGGTCGCCGAGTCCCTGGCGGCCTACCTCGCCCAGCGCATCGCCCCGGTCGACGCGGCCGGCCTGACCCGCCCCATGCTGGTCGCCGTCGAGGCCGCCGACGCCCTCCTCAAGCTCGCCTTCCGCGAGTCCCCCGCGGGCGACCCTTTCTACATCGACCAGACCAAGGAACTCCTCCGCGCCTACCTGGAGCGCGCCCTGCCCCACTGAACGCGCAGCGCGACCTGCCGCACGCCTCGCCGGGCTGGACGTCGGAGGTGTGCACGGGCAGGGTGAGGTCGAGCCCGGCGTCAGGGAGCCGGTGACCGAGGCATAACCAGGCAGGCCCCCGTCGCAGGGGTGGTCTGCCTCCAGCCGGATCGCGGGTCTGCCCGATGGCGGTCACGACCGCCGAACCGAGAATGGAGACATGCGGCTTCTCCTCACGGCTCTTGCGGCGCTCGGCGGGTGCGCGGTCATGCTGGCTGTCGCAATCGCGCTGGCCACCGACCGTCCGTCCCTGGCCGGCTGGGTCCTGTCGGGGCCGTTCCCGATGTACGCCGTGGGCGTGGCGGCCTTCCTGTGCCGGCCCGGCAACCCGGCGGTGCGCTGGCTGCTCGCCACTGGGACCATGTTCGCCCTTGAGACATGCCTGGGCGATGTCGTGCTGCCCCTCATCGCCGGCTGGCCGCCCGTATGGATCCTGGCGCTGGTCCGTCAGTGGGCGGGTACGGCCAGCGTGATGGCCATGATGGGATTCATCGGGCTCTTCCCCGTGGGCCGTGCAGAACGCCCGTTCGAACGGTTCGTCATCCGGGCCCTGGCGGCCCTGGCCGTGCTGGTTCCGGTGCTCAACGCGCTGTCGGACCACACCCTGGCGCGGGGGATGTACCCCAGCGCGTACCCGGTCTTCCTCAGCCCCCTCTTCGTCGAGGCGCTCGCCCCGCTGGGGCCCGCGACCGTCCTGCTGTACCAGGGCTTCCCGCTGTGGATCATGCTCGGTTTCCTCCTGCTGGCCGCACGCTACCGGCGGGCCCCGTCCGACCAGCGCCGCAAGATCAGATGGCTGCTCTTCGGCAATGTCGCCGCGGCCGTCTTGTGGATCCCGCAGTTCCTCGTCGTCTGGCTGGCCGGGGAGAACTCGGCGGCATACCTGGTGATCGACGCCGTCAGCTGGCCGATGACGGTGATCATCGTGCTCGGCTCGACGCTCGTGGCGCTGTTCCACGAGGGGGTCTTCGGCATCGACCGCCCGGCCCGGCGCTCGCTCGTCTACCGCCTGCTGTGGTCGCTGATCACGGTGGGCTACGTCGGCGTCGCCACCGGTCTGGGCATCCTGGCCAACTGGTATTTGCCGGCCGGCGTCGCGGTGCTGCTGACGATCTGCATGACCCTCCTGCTCCAGCCGGTGCGCGGGCGGCTGGAGCAGTTGGCCGACAGATGGGTCTTCGGCGCCCGGCTCGACGGCTACCGGCTGCTCAGCCGGTTCGGCGCGGTGCTGGAGAAGTCACCCGGCCCGGCCACGCTGCTGCAGGAACTGGCCGAGACCGTGCGCCGGGGGCTGAACCTGACCTGGGCCCGGGTCCGTCTCGACCCGGACATCGCCCATGCCGGGGGCGCGCAGGGGATCGGCGTCGGGGAGCGGGCGGACCCGGCGCTGGTGGTCCCCATCACCCACGGCCAGAAGGTGCTGGGCAGCATCGAGTGCGGTCCCCGGCGGGACGGCCCGCTCCTGAAGGAGGACCGCCGCCTCCTGGGCTACCTCGCCGGTCAGGCGGCGGCCGTCGTGCACAACATCCATCTCACCGCCGAGCTGTCCGCGCAGCTCCTGCTGATCCGGCGGCAGGCCGCCGAGCTGGCCGCCTCCCGGGAACGGGTCGCCCAGGGCCAGGACGCCGAGCGCCGCCGCATCCAGCGCGACCTGCACGACGGCGTGCAGCAGGAGGTGGTGGCACTGACCGCCAAGCTGGGACTGGTCCGCCAGCGGCTGCGGCGCGGTGACCCGCGAGCCGAGCAGGACCTGACCGAGCTCCACGGGGACCTGGGCACGCTCCTGAACGGCCTGCGCGAGTTCGCGTACACGATCCATCCGCCGGTCCTCAGCGACCGGGGACTGCTGGAGGCGGTCGAGGCCCAGGCCGCCCGCCTTCCCGTATTGATGGAGGTCAGGGCCGACCCGGTGCTGCGGGGCACGCGCTTCCCCTCCCACATCGAGGCCACCGCCTGGTACGCGGTGGCCGAAGCCCTGTCCAACGCGGTCAAGCACGCCGACGCGACCCGGGTGGAGGTCTCACTCCGGCAGGCCGATCACCGGCTGGTGCTGGCGGTCCGCGACGACGGCCGGGGATTCGACCCGGAGGCCGCCCGCGGGCTGGGACTGACCGGGCTCGCCGACCGGTTGGACATCGCCGGCGGCACCCTGCAGGTGCACAGCGCCTCCGGCGCGGGCACCGAACTGTGCATGGAGATCCCGCTGACCCACCCGGAGGCCGCAGATGCCTGAGCCACTGAGAATCGTGATGGCCGACGACAACTACCTCGTCCGGGAGGGTGCGCGGCGGCTGCTCGAAGACTCGGGCGAGGTCGTCGTCCAGGCCGCGGTCGGCTCCGCGCCCGAACTGCTCGACGCGGTACGGCGCATGCGCCCCGATGCCGTGCTGACCGACATCCGCATGCCGTCCGGCGTGGTCCCGGCGGGCCTGCCCGTCCACGACCAGGCCGCCGGTCCGGCCGACAGGGCCGGGCAGGACGACGGGACCGGCCGGGCGATGGAGGGCATCGACGCCGCCCACGCCATCAAGGCGGGCCACCCGGAGATCGGCGTGGTCATCCTGTCGCAGTATGTCGACGAGACCTACGCCTTCGAGCTGTTCCGCGACGGCACCGCCGGCCTGGCCTACCTGCTCAAGGACCGCATCGGCGACGTGCAGCGGCTGGTGAGCGCGCTGCACGAGGTCGCCCGCGGCGGATCGGTCGTCGACTCCAAGGTGGTCGAGGCGCTCGTCGCCCGCCGTACCCAACTGCGCGAGTCGCCCCTCGCCCTGCTCACGGCCCGCGAGCTGGACATCCTGCGTGAGATGGCGCAGGGGCGCGGCAACGCGGGCATCGCCGCGCAGCTGGTCCTGGCGGAGTCGTCGGTGGAGAAACACGTCACCGCAATCTTCTCCAAGCTCGGTCTCACCGCCGAACCACTGGTGCACAGGCGTGTCATGGCCGTGCTGACCTTCCTGCGCGAGACCGGCCTCAGCAGCTGACGGCACCGCCGGCCGGCATCCTCCCCGGGCTGTCTGCGTTCCGCTACGCCCTGTCCGCAAGCGGAGTACGGAGAGGTGTCAGGGGGCGGTCTCGCGCCAGCGGTTGGTGATGGGCAGGCGGCGGTCCCGGCCGAAGTTCTTGGGGGTGATCTTGGGGCCCGGGGGATACTGCCTGCGCTTGTACTCGGCCAGGTCGACCAGGCGGATGACCCTGGCGACCAGGGCGGGGTCGTGGCCGGCCGCGATCAGCTCGGCCGAGCCCATGTCCTTTTCGACGTAGTCGTCCAGGAGGCGGTCCAGCACCTCGTACTCCGGCAGGGAGTCGGTGTCGCGCTGGTCGGGGCGGAGCTCGGCGCTGGGCTCCTTCTCGATGGAGTTCTCCGGGATCGGCGGGACCGCGAAGCCGTGCAGGAACTCACCGGACACGCCGGCCTGGGTGTTGCGCCAGCGGGCCAGCTTCCAGACCAGGGTCTTCAGGACGTCCTTGATGGGCGCGAAACCGCCCGCCGAGTCGCCGTAGAGCGTCGAGTATCCGGTGGCCAGCTCGCTCTTGTTCCCGGTGGTCAGCACCAGGTGACCGTGCTGGTTGGACAGGCCCATCAGGATCATGCCGCGCACCCGGGCCTGGAGGTTCTCCGCCGCCAGACCGGTCAGGTGGACGTCCTTCTCGAAAGCGGCCACGATATCGGCGATCGGCACGATCTGGGCGTTGATGCCCTGCCGGTCCACCAGCTCCTGCGCGTCGCCCAGAGAGTGCTCGGAGGAGTAGATCGAGGGCATCAGCACCGCGTGGACCCGGTCGGGGCCGATGGCGTCGGAGGCGATGGTGGCGGTCAGCGCCGAGTCGATGCCGCCGGACAGGCCGAGGATGACCGACCGGAAGCCGTTCTTGGCGACGTAGTCGCGGACCGCGAGGACCAGCGCGGAGTAGACCTCGGCGGTGTCGTCGAGGTGCGCGGCGACCGCCGGGGGCTCCGGCTCGTACGGCTCCAGCGGCCGGGCCGACAACTCCACCCGTTCCACCGTGATGACGGTGCCGTCGCCGGCGCCCACCTCGAAGGCGCCGAGACCGCCGTAGGAGGCCTCCGGCAGCTCCAGGTCGGCCACCAGCAGCTCCTCGGTGAACTGCGCGGCCCGCGCCACCAGCTCGCCCGAGGCGGAGACGACGATCGAGTCGCCGTCGAAGACCAGCTCGTCCTGGCCGCCCACCTGGTTGGCGTAGGCGAGGGCGCAGCCGGCCTCCCCGGCCCGCCGGGAGACGAGCGCGAGGCGCACGTCGTCCTTCTCCCGCTCGTACGGCGAGGCGTTCGGCACGACCAGCAGCCCGGCCCCGGCCTCGGCCGCCACCGCGACCGGCCCGCCGTCCTGCCAGAGGTCCTCGCAGACCGCGATCGCCACGTCCACCCCGTGCAGCCGGAAGACCGGCAGCCGGTCGCCGCGCACGAAGTAGCGGTACTCGTCGAAGACGCCGTAGTTCGGCAGGTGGTGCTTGGCGGTCTTGACGACCACCCGGCCCCGGTGGAGCAGCGCCGCCGCGTCGAGCGGGGCGCCCTTGGGCTGCCCGACCCTGGGGGCGAGCCCGGCCCGGTCGACGTAGCCGACGACCACGGGGGTCTCGCCGAGCCCCTCCTCGGCCAGCCGCCGTGCCGCGGTCTCGATCGCCGCGATCGACGCCTCCACGAACGAGGTCCGCAGCACCAGGTCCTCGACCGGGTAGCCGGTGAGGAACATCTCGGTGAAGACCACCAGGTGCGCGCCGCGGTCGGCGGCGCGCCGGGTCCATTCGACGAGCTTGTCGATGTTGGCGGGCAGGTCGCCGACCGCGGGGTTGGTCTGAGCCAGGGCGATTCGCAGTTGAGCCACGACCTCACCTTATTCCCGGCGATCGGGAAAGCGGGAACAGGGTGATCCTTCCCCGGCGGAGCCCGTGACCCGCGGCCGGGACCCGCCACCGGTCCAGGCGGCCCGCCGGCAGGGCGTCTACCCCCGGAACCAGGCGCTGCTCGCCGGGGCCACCGCCCCGGCCCGCACGTCGGCGGAGGCGAGCACCGGGGTGCCCCATTCCACCGGGTACGGCTCGTCGCCGAAGACGGTCACGCAGATCATCTCCCCGCGGCGGAAGGCCAGCACGTCCTGCCTGCCGGTGGGCAGCCACTCCAGCGGGCCGTCGAAACCGGGGCGCATGCCAAGCGCGTCGCGGTGCAGGGACCAGGTCGAGCCGGGGCGGGCCGTCTGGTCCTCGATCGCGAACGCCCCGAACCAGTCCGGCTGCGGCAGCCAGGTCCGCGCTGAGGGGGAGAAACCGAACGAGGGGCCGGTGGGGGTCCACGGCAGCGGCACCCGGCAGCCGTCTCGGCCGTGCTCGGTCCTCCCCGAGCGGAACCAGGTGGGGTCCTGGCGGGCCTCGTCCGGCAGGTCCATGACCTCCGGCAGCCCGGCCTCCTCGCCCTGGTAGAGGTAGACCGAGCCGGGCAGGGCCAGCACCAGCATCATCGCGGCGCGCGCCCGCCGTACGCCCAGCTCGACGTCGACCACGCCGCGGGGCCGGGTGTCCGGGCCGCCGGTGCGGGAGACCAGGCCGAAGCGGCTGACCGTCCGGTGCACGTCGTGGTTGGCGAGCGTCCAGGTGATCACCGCGCCGGTGGAGACGATCTCCTCCAGGCCCCGGTCGATGGAGGCGCGGAAGCGGGAGGCGTCCCAGGGGCAGACCAGCAGGTCGAAGTAGAACGCCTGCTGGAGCTCGTCGGGACGCAGGTAGAGGGCCAGGTCGCCCACCGTCGGCACCCAGATCTCGCCGACGAGCGTGCGCTCGCGGGCGTCGGCGAGCTTGCGCCACCGGCGCAGCACCTCGTGCACCTCCGGCTGGTTCTGCGCCAGGATGTTGTACTCCGGGTGGTGCGGCCAGTCGGGCAGGTCGGCGTGCTTGAACAGCATGTGCACCACGTCGATGCGGAAGCCGTCCACACCCCGGTCGAACCAGAAGCGCAGCACGTCCTCGAAGTAGGCGCCGACCTCGGGGTTGCGCCAGTTGAAGTCGGGCTGGCCGGGGTCGAAGCTGTGCAGGTACCACTCGTCGCCCACCCGGGTCCAGGCGGAGCCGCCGAAGACCGAGCGCCAGTTGTTGGGCGGCTCGTCGCCCCGCCCGGGGCGGAAGATGAAGCGCTCCCGCGCCGGGCGGTCACCGGCCAGCGCGGCCTGGAACCACGGGTGCTCCACCGAGCAGTGGTTGGGCACCAGGTCCATGAACACCTTCAGCCCGCGCGCGTGGGCGTCGGCCAGCAGCCGGTCGAAGGCGGGCAGGCCGCCGTAGCGCGTGTCGACGTCCATGTAGTCGGCCACGTCGTAGCCGTGGTCGGCGCCGGGCGAGGGGTAGCACGGGTTGAGCCAGATCCCGTCGACGCCCAGCTCGACCAGGTAGTCCAGGCGGGTGCGCAGCCCGTCCAGGTCGCCGACGCCGTCGCCGTCGGAGTCGGCGAACGAGCGCAGGTACACCTGGTAGACGACGGCGTCACGCCACCACATCGGTTCCTCCCCCGGCGAGTCCGGATCTGTCCGCTGGGGTTCCTCCCCAAAGATCCCGGATGCTATCCGCCGAGGGGGAGGACGGCCTCCACCGCCGTGCCGCCGCCGGGCACCGGTCCCACCGCGCACGTCCCGCCCAGCTCGGTGGCGCGCTCGCGCATCGAGATCAGGCCGATCCCGGACCTGGCCCCCGCGGGCAGCCCGCGCCCGTCGTCGGTGACGCGGACCGTGAGCGAGGAGTCCTCGCGCCGCAGGGCGACCGTCGCCGAGCGGGCCCCCGCGTGCTTGCGGACATTGGTGAGCGCCTCCTGCGCGATCCGGTAGGCGGCCACCTCGGCCGCCGCGGGCAGGTCGGAGAGGTCTCCGGAGGCCTCCACCGCGACCGGGAGCCCGCCCTCGGCCGCCAGCGCCCGTACGGCCCCCGCCAGGCCGAGCTCGTCCAGGGTGGGCGGGCGCAGGCCGTACACCAGCTCCCTGATCTCCTGGCTGACCGAGTCCATCCCGGCACGCAGGCCGAGCAGGAGCCGGTCGGCCGAGGCCGGGGCGGTGCGCAGGCTGATCCGGGCCATGTTGATCGACATCGCCATGTCGGCCAGCGCGTGGCCCAGCCCGTCGTGCAGATCCCGGCGCAGGCGGCGGCGCTCCTCCTCGCGGGCGGTCAGGATGCGCTCGCGGGAGCGCTGCAGGTCGGCGGTCATCCGTATGGCGTGCACCACGTCGGCCACGTACGGCGCGACCACGGCGATCAGCCGGTCGTTGTAGGCCGCGGCGAACCTGCGCGGCCCGGGAGCGCCGAGCAGCAGGCGGCCGACCGGTTCGCCGTGCCAGACCAGCCGGACCACCCGCGGGCCCGGTCCCAGCCGGCCGAGCTCCACCCGCCGGGCGCCGGGATCGTCCACCTCGACCGCGACCCCGGTGACGCCGAGCCCGTCGCGGATCGCGGCGGCGACGGCGGCCAGCGCGCCCGCGGGCTCGGCCTCGCCGACCTCGCGGGCCAGCCGGGCGGCCAGGAGGGCCGGGTCGCCGTGCGTGCCGTACATGAGCCGGTCGACCAGGCGCCGCAGCCGGTCGCGGAGCGGCTGGAAGAAGACCCCGGCGGCCAGGGCGGCGACCAGGCCGCCGACCCGGTCGTAGCCCGACAGGACCAGCCCGGCCAGCGTGCCCGCGCCGAAGTAGACCACGCTGACCGCGGCGAGCAGCCCGGCGGCCACGAAGGCGCGGCTGATCACGGTGTCGATGCCGTACAGCCGGTAGCGCAGCGCGGCGAAGACGAGGGTCACCGGGATGAGACCGGTCCAGATCGCGGCGGGCAGCCACAGCTCCGCGCCGGCGACGAGGAAGACGATGTAGCCCGCGAAGGCCGACAGCGGCCAGGCGACCTGGCGGCGTCCCGCCGCGTCGGCCCGGCGGAAGCGCACGACCTGCGATGCCATCGCCGTGACCACGAAGAGGACGATGACGGTGAAGAGGGTCATGTGCACCGCGGAGTAGGAGGACGGCGCGAGCACCTCCACCGCGAGCGGGTTGGGGATCACCCGCGGCCAGGGATACCCCTCCGGCGGCGGCGTCGGGCGGATGACCACGAGCGCCGTCTGCGCGACCGCCACGGCCGAGGCCGCCACCACGATCGGTCGCCAGCGTGCCGACGGCAGGCGGCCGTCGGGGGAGTAGAGAGGGAGCAGGACGGCGAGCAGCAGGGCGCCGACGTGCAGGCCCGCGGCCGTGACCCAGGTCAGATACCCCGCGGCGGTGAGATCCCCCGCGGAGGCGCAGGAGAGCATCAGGGCACGGCAGAAGACGCGGACCGCGCAGCCCAGCCCGCCCGCGCACATCAGCCAGCCGGTGATCGCGGGCGCCCGGTTGACCAGCAGGAACACCCCCGCCAGGGGGAAGGCCAGCCCCGCCGCGTGATCGGGCAGGGCGGGGACCTCCGGTACCCATCCGGGCGGGAGCCGCAGGCCCAGGACGAGGCTCGCGGCGGTGAGCAGCACGGAGACCAGGGCCGTCACGGCGGCGAGGATCCCCGGAGGAGAGGCGAGGAACGCGGCCGTCGCGCTCGGGCGCGGGGCGCCGAAGTCGCCGTCGTCCACCGGCCCGGCCGCATCGTCCGCGGGGGTTCCACCCGCCGCGTCCGGGCCGCGCTCCGGGTGCCCCGCTCCATCCGGGCTCTCCGCGCCCGCCCCGCCGGAAGCGGCGTGGCCGTGGTCCCCCGCCTGCAGGTACATCGTTATCTGCCCGTGTCGCCCGGGTTCACCAGGCCCGACTCGTACGCCGCGACGACGAGCTGCGCGCGGTCGAACAGGCCGAGATGGTCCAGGAGCCTGCTCACCGACCCGGCCACGTCCTGCTCGGGCACCGCGAGGGTGGCCGCGATCTGCCGGTTGGTGAGCCCTCGGGCGACCAGCTTCAGCAGGTCCAGCTCGGCGTCGCCGAGACCGGCGAGGGCGGGCGGGGCCGTGGGGTCGGTGCGCCCGGCGAAGGCCGAGATGAGCCGCGTGGTGACGGCCGGGTCGATCAGCGCGTCCCCGGCCTGCGCGGCGCGCATCGCGCTGATCAGTTGCTCGGGCGCGGAGGTCTTGAGCACGAAGCCGCTCACCCCCGCCCGCAGCGCCGAGTAGAGGTTGTCGTCGGTGCCGAACGTGGTCATCATGATCACCTTGGGCGGGTCCCGGTCGGCGAGGATCCGCCGCGCGGCGGTCAGGCCGTCCAGCCGGGGCATCTGGATGTCCATCAGCACCAGGTCGGGACGGGTCTCGCGGACGAGCGCGATCGCCTGCTCGCCGTCCTCCGCCTCTCCGGCCAGCTGGAAGCCGGGCTCGCTGTCCAGCACCACCCGCAGCCCGGTGCGGACCAGGGCCTGGTCGTCGACCACGACGACGCGCAGCGCCGGTTCCCCGGCTGCGGGACTTCCCGCCGGGGGCGTCCCGGCCGGGAGCACGGTGACCGGTCTCTCCTTGGGCGGGTCCAGGTGGGGAGCCTGGGACAGCATGTCGGACTCCAGGCGCTGCAGGGTGGCGCCGAGGTCCAGGCCCAGCTCGTCGCGGAGCACGGCCCTGGCGCGGCGGAGCGCTCCCAGCGCGTCGCCCTGCCTGCCGCCCCGGTAGAGGGAGAGCGACAGCAGCCGCCAGCCCTCCTCGCGGAGCGGGTGGGCCGAGACGTGCGCCTCCAGGTCCGCGACCAGCGCCGAGGACTGGCCGAGTGCGAGCCCGGCGTCGGCGCGGCGCTCGATCGCGGTCAGCCGGAGCTCCTCCAGCCGCCCGGCCTCGGTCACCGCCCACGACAGATCGGAGAACTCCGCCAGCGCGGGTCCCCGCCACAGCGCGAGCGCCTCCTCCATGCGCTCCCACACCGCGGCCGGCCCGCCCTCCATCTTGACCGCGTTCTCGAACCGCCAGGAGTCCACCTGGCCGGTCTCGGCGCGCAGCGCGTACCCGGGCGGGGCCGAGACCAGCACCTCCGCCTCCTCGCGAGGCGCGCGGCCCGGTTCCAGCGCGCGCCGCAACCGCGAGACGTATCCCTGGATGGTGGACAGGGCCTGGGCCGGGGGCTCGCCCGGCCAGAGCTCGTCGATGAGCACGCTCACCGGGACGGCCCGTCCCCCGGCCACCAGGAGCCGGGCCAGCACCGCCATCTGGCGTTGACCGCCGAGGTCGAGCACCACGTCACCGTGGCGCGCCTGGAACGGTCCTAGGGTGCGGAATGTCAACATTGCAGCTGTAAGAGTACGGCTACCTGGACTGACGTCATACGGCAACGTTCACCATCGTTCGCTCGCAGGGGGAAACGGGTCACCGGCAGGGCTCCGTGTCCAAGGTCAGCGGCAGCACCGCCTCGACCACCGTGCCGCCCTCGGGAGGCGATGTGATCATGCAGGTGCCACCGAGTTCGGCGGCGCGCTCGCGCATCGAGGCCAGCCCCACCCCGGCCCGCCTGCCGGGCGGGACGCCGGAGCCGTCGTCGCTCACCCGGACGCGCAGGTGCCCGCCGTCCGGGTGCCCGCCGTCGGGGCGGCGGCCGCGCTCCAGCCGGACCCGTACGGAGCCCGCCCCCGAGTGCTTGCGCGCGTTGGTCAGCGCCTCCTGCACGATCCGGTAGGCGGCCACCTCGGCGGCGGCGGGCAGGCCGGTGAGATCGCCGCTCACCTCGACCGCGACGGCGGGCCCGGCCATCTCCCCGACCGCCCCGGCCAGGCCGAGGTCGTCCAGGGCCGGGGGGCGCAGGCCGTACACCAGGTGCCTGATGTCACCGGTCACGCTGTCCATGCCGGCGCGCAGGCCGTCGAGCAGCAGCTCGGCGTTCTCCGGGGAGACGTGCAGGGAACGCCGGGCCGCGTTGATGGACATGGCCATGCCGCTGAGCGACTGGCCGAGGCCGTCGTGCAGGTCGCGGCGGAGGCGGCGGCGCTCCTCCTCGCGGGTGGCGATGATCCGCTCGCGGGAGCGGCGCAGCGCGCCGACGAGCCGGACCGCGTGGGCGGCGTCGGCGATGTACGGCGTGAGCGCGGCGATGACCCGCTCGTTGTGCGCCGCGGGCAGCCGCCGGGCGCCCGGAGGGCCGATGAGCAGGTGGCCGACCGGCTCGCCGTGCCAGACCAGGGGGACCTCGCGGGCCACCTCGCCGAGTTCGCCCGACAGCGTCCGGCCGGGCCACTCCCCGAAGGGCGCGGCGGCGGACGGTCCCGGCGGCTCGGTGAACCGCACGGCCACCCCCGTGACGGAGAGCCCCTCACGCAGCACCTCCAGGGCCGCGGGCAGGCCCTCGGCGGGGTCGGTCCGCTGCAGCCGCCGCCGCAGCTCGCCGGCCAGCGCCACCGGGTCGCCCCTGCTGCCGTAGAGCAGCCGGTCGGCACCGCGCTGCAGCACCCTGCGGAGCGGATGGAAGAAGACGCCGGCGCAGAGCGCGGCGAGCAGTCCGCCGATCTGGTCGAGGTCCGACAGCAGCAGGCTGAAGGCGGCGCCCACTCCCACGTAGACGCCGCCGATGACGCCGACGAGGCCGGCGCCGACCAGCGCCCGGGTGATCAGCGTGTCGATCTCGTAGAGCCCGTGCCGCAGGATCGCAAACGCGATCGCGGCCGGGATGAGCGGGATGGTGAACGAGGCCAGCCACCAGACGTGGCCGCCCATCACCCACGGGACGATCAGGCCCGCGAACGCGAACAGGGGCCAGACGATCTGGTGCCTGCCGACCGGGTCGGCGCGGCGGAAGCGCACCGCCAGGGAGACGAACGCCAGTCCCATCGCCACCGCGGTCAGCCGGTGCAGGTTCTCCCTGAGAGCCGGGGGCGGTGCCGCCCCTCCCAGGAGGACGAGCATCGAGCGCAGGCCCTCCAGCCCCTGCACCAGGCAGGCGAAGACGACCAGCGCGCGCCACCGGGGCGAGGGCAGGCGGCCGGTCGGGTAGAGCAGGGGCAGCAGCACGCCCAGCAGGAGCGTGGCCAGGGCCCAGCTCTGCCCGACGGCCACCCACAGCAGCTTGGGCGCGCCGACGGCGTAGGGGGTGGGGGCCTGCAGCAGGGCGAGGTTGGCCGCCAGGATGTTGACCGCGCAGGCCAGGCCGCCGCCCAGCAGCACCCAGCCGATGAGCAGCCGCGGCCTGCGGAGGATCAGCAGCGCCCCGAAGATCGGGAAGGCGGTCCCCGCCATGTCCTCGGGCGCGAAGGGCAGCGGCGTGTACTTCGACGGCGGCAGCATGGCGGTCACCACGATGTCCGCGCACTCCATCGCCAGGGAGAGCGCGGCGATCAGCACGCCCGCCAGGCGCAGGCGCCCGTGCGTCACCGCGGGAGGGCCTCCCGGTTTCCGGGGGAGACCTCCCGGTCCGAGCCGGTCCGGTTCGCGCGTCACCCAGTCCCTCCAAGTGCAGGCTTAGAGGGACACTAGCCGGAATAGAGCAATGTTCAATCAACAGACGTTCAACGTGCCGTCGACGCGGTACGGCGGCGCAGCGCCGGGCCGATCGCGAGCAGCCCCGCGGCGGCCACGAGCTCGATCGCGCCGATGGTCAGCCAGAGGGCGGTGGGACCGATCGCGAGCAGCCTGGTGCCGAGCAGCGGGGCCAGCAGGACGCCGGCCGACCATGCGAAGCCGAACATCCCCGAGTAGCGCCCGCGCAGGTGGGCGGGGGCGAGCGAGGCCACGATGGCGCCGGGGATGCCCGCGGTGACGATCTCGCCCAGCGTCCAGACCACCACGGTGAGGGCGTAGCCGGTGACGCTGGAGACGAGGGCGTTCAGCGCGAAGCCCCCGCCGATGACGGCGAACCCGATCGCCAGCACGGTGCTGTGGTCCCGCCTGCCGAACCAGTCGCCGGTCAGCGGCTGGATCAGCACGATCAGGATGCCGTTGACCGCCATGACCAGGCCGTAGTCGCTCTCCCCGAACCCCACGCCGGTCATGGCCAGCGGCAGGGTCGTGAACGCCTGGGCGTAGACCAGGCTGGCGAGCACGCAGATCACGACGTAGGCGACCATCAGCCGGTCCTTGAGCACCGCCCCGAAACCGCCGCCCGTCCGCTCGCCCGGCTCCGGCCGGGTCTCCGGCACCGCTCGCCACACCAGCAGGCCGAAGACCACCGCGGTGGTCGCGTTGAACCAGAACATCCAGCCGTACCCGGCCTCGGCCAGCCAGCCGCCGACCACCATCGCCACCGCGAAGCCCAGGTTCAGCGCCCAGAACAGCAGGCCGTAGGCGCGCGGCCGGTCCTCGGGCCGCACCAGGTCGGCCACCAGCGCGGTGGACGCGGGCCGGTAGGCGTCGATCGTCAGGCCGAGCACGAACATCGCCGCCACGATCGCGGGCAGCGAGGTGCTCGCCCCCAGCGCCACCATGGTCACGGCGGTCGCGACCATGCCGCCGGTCAGTGTGACCCGCCGCCCGAACCGGTCGGCCAGCCAGCCCGCGAGGACCTGCGAGATCAGCGAACCCGCCCCGAACACCGCCATCACCACGCCCGCGGCCGCCAGCGACATGCCGCGCGCCTGGGTCAGGTAGACGCCGATGAACGGCTCGACCATCATGCCCACCCGGTTGACCAGCGTCCCGGCCCACAGCGCCCAGAACGGCCGGGGGAGACCGCCGACCTTGGATCGCAGGAACGCGGGCTTGGCGAGGGTCGTGGTCGTCATGGGACCAGGGTTGGACAGGTGTTCGCACGGATGCGAATCTTTTAGCCGTGCCTAAAGAGTCGCCGGTGTTCCAGCGGAAGTCCTGCCACGTCGAGTGGGTCTTCGCCCCCGACGACGTGGCCCGGATCCGCTTCGCCTTCTCCCCGATGTGGGAGCTGGTGGCCAGCCTGCGCACGCTCCGCGACCCGGCCAGGCGCTCGCTCCACCTGCCCTGGCTGCGCGCCGTACGCCCCCGCCTGGCGGGCCTGGACCTGTCCGAGCTGTTCGCCCTGGTCCCCGCGAGCGGTTATCTCGTCGACTTCGTGACCCCGGCCCCCGACACCCCCGAGCCCGACTTCGCCGCCGAGCTGGAGCGGGTGCGGCGCACGCCGCCCGACCGGGCCGCGGCCGAGGTGGGCTGGGTCTCCGGAGCCGACCCGCGGATCGTCGAGCGGTTCCGGGCCGACCCCGCGGCAGGGGTGGCGCGGGTCGCCGGCGCCCTCCAGCGCTACTGGGAGGTGGCCTTCGCAGAGTTCTGGCCCCGCGTCCACGGCCTGCTGGAGGGGGAGGTGGTCCGCCGCTCCCGGCAGCTCGCCGCCGGCGGGGCCCGGGAGCTCTTCGCCGACCTCCACCCGGACGTCACCTGGCGCGGCGACCGGCTCGCGGTCACACGCGACTGGGAGTACTCCGCTCCGCTGGGCGGCGACGGGCTGGTGCTCGTGCCGACCGCCTTCTGGTGGCCGGACACGGCCGTCATGGTCGAGCCGTACCAGCCCATGCTCGTCTACCCGGCCACCGGCGTCGGCACCCTGTGGATCGCGGGCCCGCCGCCCGCGCCCGGCGCCCTCGCCGCGCTGATCGGCCGGACCCGCGCGCAGATCCTCCTGGCGCTCGCCGACCCGTCGACCACCTCGGCGCTGGCCCGGCGGATGGAGCTCACCCCCGGCGCGATCAGCCAGCACCTGGCCGTCCTGACCGGCGGCGGCCTGGCGGCCCGCCGGCGGCTCGGCCGCGAGGTCGTCTACACCCGGACCCCGGTGGGGGACTCCCTGGTCTGCGCCCCCTGAGCCCGCAAAGGGACGGACCGGGCAGGTTCCACGCGGCCGTGACGGGAACACTGCGGGATGAGGTACGCGGGAGGGTACGGCGAGTCCGATGCGACAGCGCACCGCCGTTCCTCGTAACGTGGGCGAAACACGGTGCGGGCAGACTGGTAGCAACCAGGCGTGTCACACCGCGCCGGCAATGGAGGAGAGGCCTTGGACCGCCAGCAGGAGTTCGTTCTCCGCACTCTCGAGGAGCGCGACATCCGGTTCATCCGGCTCTGGTTCACCGACGTGCTCGGGTTCCTCAAGTCGGTGGCCGTCGCCCCGGCCGAGCTCGAGGGGGCCTTCGCCGAGGGCATCGGCTTCGACGGCTCGGCGATCGAGGGCTTCGCCCGCGTCTACGAGTCGGACATGCTGGCCAAGCCCGACCCCTCGACCTTCCAGATCCTGCCCTGGCGCAGTGAGAACCCGGGCGCGGCCCGGATGTTCTGCGACATCCTCATGCCGGACGGCTCCCCCTCGCACGCCGACCCGCGCTGGGTGCTCAAGAAGACCCTGGCCAAGGCCTCCGACATGGGCTTCAGCTTCTACACCCACCCCGAGGTCGAGTTCTTCCTGCTGAAGCACCGGCCCGAGCGCGGCTCCCGCCCCGAGCCGATCGACGAGGGCGGCTACTTCGACCACACCCCGCACAGCTCCGGGCACGACTTCCGGCGCCAGGCGATCATGATGCTGGAGTCGATGGGCATCTCCGTCGAATACAGCCACCACGAGGGCGGGCCCGGTCAGCAGGAGATCGACCTGCGCTACGCCGACGCGCTCACCACCGCCGACAACATCATGACCTTCCGGCTGGTCATGAAGGAGGTCGCGCTGGAGCAGGGCATCTGGGCGAGCTTCATGCCCAAGCCCTTCACCGAGTACCCCGGCTCCGGCATGCACACCCACATGTCGCTGTTCGAGGGCGACCGCAACGCCTTCCACGAGCCCGGTGCCGAATACCAGCTCTCCAAGACCGGCCGCGCCTTCATCGGCGGCCTGCTCGCCCACGCCGCCGAGATCACCGCCGTCTGCAACCAGTGGGTCAACTCCTACAAGCGGCTGTGGGGCGGGGCCGAGGCGATCGCCGGCCAGGGCGGCGAGGCGCCGAGCTACATCTCCTGGGGCCACAACAACCGCTCGGCCCTGGTCCGCGTCCCGATGTACAAGCCGCACAAGAGCGGTTCCACCCGCATCGAGTTCCGCTCGCTCGACTCCGCCTGCAACCCCTACCTGGCCTTCGCGGTGATCCTCGCCGCCGGGCTGAAGGGCATCGAGGAGGGCTACGAGATGCCTCCCGGCGCCGAGGACGACGTCTGGGCGCTGACCAGCGCCGAGCGCCGCGCCCTGGGCATCGCCCCGCTCCCGCAGTCGCTGGACGAGGCCATCGCGGTCATGGAGCGCAGCGAGCTGGTCGCCGAGACCCTCGGCGAGCACGTCTTCGACTACTTCCTGCGCAACAAGCGCACCGAGTGGAACGAGTACCGCCGCCAGGTCACCGAGTTCGAGCTCGGCCGCTACCTGCCGGTGCTGTAGGAAAAAGCCCGGCCAGGGAATGTCCGGGGGCCCGCAGGCGCTGTGAACGGGTGCCCCGGATGCGTCACCTTCTCTTTGCCCGCCCTTCACAGGGGCGGTACCGGTCCCCTGGTGGGGTGAAGGCGTGGCTGCTCCGGTAATATCGGCCAGTCCCTTTGCAGTTTACATATCTAAGATCGATCGCCGTTTGAGGCGACAGGAGGTGCGGCATGACGACGGCTGCCGGTCTGCAGACCGTGGTGACCGTTCCGGCACGTTTCCGCGGTCCCGAGGGGATCGCGAACGGCGGATGGATCGCGGGCACGGTCTCCGAGGCGCTGCACGGCGCCCGGCACGACTCGGCCGTCGAGGTCACGCTGCATGCGCCCACCCCGCTGGAGACCGAGCTGGAACTGCGCCAGCTGGCCAACACCGCCACTCTCACCCACGGCGAGACCCTCCTCGCCGAGGCCATCACGGTGGCCGAGCGGCTCGACGCCCCGGCGTTCGTGCCCTTCAACGAGGCGGCCCGCGCCGAGCGCGGCTTCGCCGGGCTGACCGGCCACGCCTTCCCCGGCTGCTTCGTCTGCGGCCTGCGCGAGCCCGGCGACGGCCTGCGCATCTTCCCCGGCCGGGTGGAGGGCGCCGAGATCGTGGCCGCCGGCTGGCGGGTGCCGATGACCGTCACCGACCAGGACGGTGTCATCCCCGACGCGGTCGTCTGGGCCGCGCTCGACTGCGCCACCGGCTGGGCGCACTTCGCACCCGGCGAGTTCGCGCTGCTCGGCCGCCTGACCGCCCAGGTCCACCGCCGGATCTACCCCGGCGGCACCTACTCCGTGGTCGCCCGTCCCACCGGCCGCGAGGGCCGCAAGCTCTTCGGCGAGAGCGCGATCTACGAGGTGGACGGCACCCTGGTGGCCGCCGCCAAGGCCACCTGGATCGCTCCCGCCTGACCCGCCCGGCCGGGGGCGACCCCGGCCGGAGAGGTTCGTCTCCCGGGTCTCCGCCGGATGCCGGCCCCGCCGGGCGAGCTGTTCACGGAGTGACAACTTCCGCCGGATAAATCGCCTTCCGGGGCGGAGAGTTCGTCGCCGTCCGCGACTACCTTCGGCGGGCATGGCATCCTCTTCCGCCGCGCCGTCGGATCTCGCCGCCACTCCTGACCCGTGGTTCGAGCGGCTGCTCGTCGTGCTCTTCGTCGTCGTGCCCTTCCTCGCGGTGCTGGCGGCCGTCCCCTTCGCCTGGGGACGGGGCCTCGGCTGGCGGGACGTGGTCATCGGCGGGGTGATGTACCTCGTCACGGGGTTCGGCATCACCATCGGCTACCACCGGCACTTCACCCACCGGTCGTTCCAGGCCAGGCCCTGGCTCCGGGTCGTGCTGGCGCTCGCCGGGGGCATGGCGCTCCAGGGGCCGGTCATCCGCTGGGTGGCCGACCACCGACGGCACCACAAGTACGCCGACCGGGAGGGCGACCCGCACTCGCCCTGGCGGTTCGGCCCCGGGTTCGCCGGCCTGTGCAGGGGGCTGTTCCACGCCCACGTCGGCTGGCTGTTCAGCCCGGAGCGCACCTCCCGGCGGAGGTTCTGCCCCGACCTGCTCGCCGACCGGCCGATCAGGCTCCTGTCGCACAACCTGGCCTACGCGCCGGTCATCCTGCTCTCGGTCGGCCTGCCCGCCCTCGCCGGCGGGCTGTGGGGCGGCTCCTGGGACGCCGCCCTCACCGCCTTCTTCTGGGGCGGGCTGATCCGGATCTTCCTCCTGCACCACGTGACGTGGTCGATCAACTCCATCTGCCACACCTTCGGCGAGGAGGAGTTCGCGGTCCGGGACCGCTCCCGGAACGTGCGGTGGCTGGCCCTGGTCTCGCTGGGCGAGTCGTGGCACAACCTGCATCACGCCGATCCCACCGCGGCCCGGCACGGGGTGCTCCCCGGCCAGACCGACGTCAGCGCCCGGCTGATCTGGCTGTTCGAGCGGTTCGGCTGGGTGTGGGACGTGCGCTGGCCCGACGCCGACCGGATCGCCTCCCGCCGGGTGGCGGCGGGAGCGTGAGCCGTACGGCGGGGCATGAGCCGTGCCGTGGACCGAGGACAGCGGATTATTTGGTGATAAGTCCCATAATTACCGCATGAGGATTACCGTCATCGAGCACGAGGCCGCAGCGGGCCTGGGATTCTTCGCCGAGTGGCTGGCCGGGACCGGGGCCGCCTGTGAGATCGTCCGGCCGTACCTGGGGGAGACGGTGCCGGAGCACGCCGCGGACGGGCTGATCGTGCTCGGAGGCGAGGCGGCGGCCTGGCAGGACGAGGACTACCCCTGGCTGCCCGCCACCCGCGAGCTGCTCCGCCGCGCGGTCGCCGACGGCGTGCCGACCCTGGGCATCTGCCTGGGCGCCCAGTTGCTGACCCTCGCCTGCGGCGGGACCGTCGAGCGCGGCGACCTCGGGCTGGAGATCGGCGCGTGCCGGATCTCCCCGCTTCCCGCCGCCGACGGGGACCCGCTCTTCGACGGCCTGCTCGACGGCGCGGAGCCCGCGGTGGCGGTGCAGTACCACGGGGACGCGATGACCCGCCTGCCCGCGGGCGCGGTGCCGCTGGCCACTGGGGAGATCTACCCCAATCAGGCCTACCGGCTCGGCGAGCGGGCCTGGGCGGTGCAGTTCCACCCCGAGGCGACCCCCGAGATCTTCCTCGACTGGACGAACGGCTCCGCCGACCACCTGACCGCTCAGGGCCACCCCGTCGAGGAGCTCAACACCCGGGTCAAGGCCGCCGAGACGCGGCTCACCGCCACCTGGAAGCCGCTCGCCGAGCGCTTCGCCGCGGTGGTCGCGAACTCCTGATCGGCTGATCGCGCGACGAAACCGCTGACGACGCCGCACCGTCTCAGAAACACCCGTGCGTCAACGTCGCCGCCAAGGCCGGGCTGAACCGGGCTGTCCTCGCAAAGGGCTGGGGCGCTCTGCTGACCGCCCTGGAGCACAAGGCCCGATACAACGGCTCCCGTATCGTGCGGGTGCCACCTGCGTACACCTCGCAGCGCTGTTCGGCGTGCGGGACGGTGGACGCGAAGTCCCGCGAAAGCCAAGCGGTCTTCGCCCGCACCTCCTGCGCCTACACCGGCAACGCTGACGTGAACGCCGCGAAGAACATCCTCGCCGCCGGGCTGGCGGTGACAGGGCGTGGAGACCTCGCCGTCGGGCGGTCTGCGAAGCGCCAACCACCCGTCACGGTCGCGGCCTAGTCACAGATCAGCCACGGGAATCCCCCGGCTTCAGTCGCGGGGAGGAAGTCAAGCAGGATGAGGGGAGGTCAGCAGTGCTCGCGATCGGAGACGAGGAAGGGTCGGTGGACACCGTGCCCCGCATGCAGACGACCGCCGGGCGGTTGGCCCGGCTCGGTTTCTCCGACGGGGCCAGGGCCGAGCGGCTCCTCGACGAGCTCGGGCCCGACGCCGTCGGCGATCTCGCCTTGCTGGACTCCCTCGTCGGGACGGCGGATCCCGACCTGGCGCTCACCTCCCTCAACCGGCTCGCCGAGAAGGACCCTGGCGTTCTCGGGGCGCTCCGCGCCGACCCCGGCCTGCGGGCCGGCCTGCTCGGCGTCTTCGGCGTCAGCGCCGCCCTCGGGGAGCACGTGGTCCGCCATCCCGGGCACTGGCGGCTGCTGGAGGGGGAGCGGGCCGCCCGGCGGCCCTCCGCGGCCGAGCTCCGCGCCGAGCTGCTGACGGCGATCGGGGCCGAGCCCGACGACCCCGAGCCGCGCGCCCCGGACGCCTCCACCGCGACCCTGTCCGCGCTGCGCGTCGCCTACCGGGGCCGCCTGCTCCGCCTGGCCGCGCGGGACGTCACCGGCAGGGCGACGCTCGCCGAGGTCACCGCCGAACTGTCCGACCTGGCCGGAGCCGCGCTGGAGGCGGGGCTCGCCGTCGCCCGGGCCGAGCACGAGGAGTCCGGCTCGGTACGGCTGGCCGTCATCGGCATGGGCAAGTGCGGCGCCCGCGAGCTCAACTACATCAGCGACGTCGATGTGATCTTCGTGGCCGAGCCGTGCGAGAACGTTGACGAGACGAAGGCGATCCGGCTCGCCACCCGCCTGGCCCAGAGCATGATGCGCGCCTGCTCGGCCGCGACGCCCGAGGGATCGCTGTGGGAGGTGGACGCGGCGCTGCGCCCCGAGGGCAAGGCCGGGCCACTGGTGCGGACCCTCGCCAGCCACCTGGCCTACTACCGGCGCTGGGCCAAGACCTGGGAGTTCCAGGCGCTGCTGAAGGCCCGGCCGGTCGCGGGGGATGCGGAGCTCGGCAACCGCTACGTCGACGCGACGGACGAGATGGTCTGGCAGGCCGCCACCCGGGAGAGGTTCGTCGAGGACGTGCAGGCCATGCGCCGGCGGGTGGAGGCCCACGTCCGGGCGGGGGAGGCCGAGCGGCAGATCAAGCTCGGCCCCGGCGGCCTGCGCGACATCGAGTTCGCCGTCCAGCTCCTGCAGCTCGTGCACGGCCGCCTGGACCCGCTGCTGCGCCGCCGCGCCACGCTGCCCGCTCTCGCCGCCCTGTCCCGGGGCGGCTACGTCGGGCGGGACGACGCCAGGGCGCTCGCCGAGGCGTACTGCTTCCTGCGCCAGGTCGAGCACCTGATCCAGCTGCACAGGCTCCGCCGTACGCACGTGGTGCCCGAGGGCGAGGGCGACCTGCGGCGGCTCGGCCGCGGCCTGGGCATGACCGCCGATCCGGTGGGGGAGTTCACCAGCCGGTGGCGGCGGCACGCGATGGAGGCCCGCCGCCTGCACGAGAAGCTGTTCTACCGGCCGCTGCTGCAGGCCGTGGCCCGGTTGCCCGAGTCGGAGGACCGCCTGTCCACCACCGCCGCCCAGGCCCGCCTGGAGGCCCTCGGCTACGCCGATCCCGCCGGGGCGCTGCGCCACATCAGCGCGCTGACCACCGGCGTCTCCCGCCGGGCGGCGATCCAGCGTACCCTGCTGCCGGTGATGCTGGGCTGGTTCGCCGACGCCCCGGACCCCGACGCCGGGCTGCTCGGCTTCCGCCAGGTCTCCGACAAGCTCGGCGCCACCTCGTGGTACCTGCGGCTGCTGCGCGACGAGACCGCGGCGGCCTCGCGCATGGCCCGGATCCTGGGCAGCAGCAGGTACGCCGCCGGGTTGCTGCTGCACGCCCCCGAGGCCGTCGCACTGCTCGGCTCCGACGCCGAGCTGGACGCCCGGCGCCCCGAGGCGCTGCTGGCCGAGGCCCGCGCCACGGTCGGCCGCTACCCCGGGCAGGCCGAGACCGCGGTGGCGGCCGTGCGCGCCCTGCGGCGCAGGGAGCTGTTCCGCACGGCGGTCGCCGACCTCACCGGCCACATCGGCATCGAGCAGGTCGGCCAGGCGCTGTCCGCGCTCAACGACGTGACGATCCAGGCCGCGCTGGACGCCGCGATCGCCAAGGTGGAGATGGAGCGCAGGATCCCGCTGGGCACCCGGTTCGCGGTGATCGCAATGGGCCGCCTGGGCGGGGTCGAGTGCTCCTACGGCAGCGACGCCGACGTGATGTTCGTCCACGAGCCGCTGCCGGGCGTGCCGGAGAAGGACGCCACGGACGCCGCGCACGCCGTCGCCAACGAGCTTCGCCGCCTGCTGGCCCTGCCCGCTCCCGACCCGCCGCTGCTCGTCGACCCCGGCCTGCGCCCGGAGGGCCGCCAGGGGCCGCTGGTCCGCACGCTGGCCTCCTACGCCGCCTACTACGAGCGCTGGTCGTCACCGTGGGAGTCGCAGGCGCTGCTGCGCGCCCGTTTCTGCGCCGGGGACGCCGAGCTCGGCGTCGGGCTGCTGCACCTGGCCGACCCGCTGCGCTACCCGGCCGAGGGGGTGAGCGACGCCGCCGTGCTGCAGATCCGCAAGCTGAAGGCGCGGATGGAGGCCGAACGGCTGCCGCGCGGGGCCGACCCCGCCCTGCACACCAAGCTCGGCCGGGGCGGCCTGTCGGACGTGGAGTGGGTGGCCCAGCTCCTGCAGCTCCGCCATGCGGGGCGACTGCCTTCCTTGCGGACCACCCGCACCCTGGAGGCGCTGCACGCGGCGGTCGCCGAGAAACTGCTCACCCCCGACGACGAGGCGGTGCTCGCCGACGCCTGGCGGTTCGCCTCCCGCATCCGTGACGCGATCGTCCTGGTCCGGGGCCGCGCGTCCGACTCCATTCCGGGGGACGTCCGCGAGCGCACGCTCGTCTCGCGTGCCCTCGGCTACCCGCCGGACGGCAGCGAGGACTTCGTGGACGACTACCGCCGGGTCACCCGCCGGGCCCGCGCCGTGGTGGAGCGCGTCTTCTACGAGGACTAACCGGTTCCCGGAGGCGAGCGCCGACCGGCGGGTGGACCGGCGTCCCCGCGCCGCCGGGATCGGCGTTCCTGTTGCGCAACGCCGGGACCGGCGTGTATCAACGATCCGGGTGATCTGCTTTGATATCCGTTTACGCCGACCTGGCCATCGGGCTGGTGCTGGCCTTCCTGCTGCTCTCGCTTCTGGTGAGCGGGATCAACGAGGCCTTCGTCCGCATGCTCGGGATCCGCAGCAAGTTCCTGTGGGCCTACCTCCGCGACACCATGGACGGCGGCTCCTCGGAGGGCACGTCGTGGATCCCGTCGAAGATCGCTGATGTCTTCGCCAAGCTGCCCTTCTCGAAGGACGACCCGCGCCCCGAACACAGTCCTGACCCGGCTCCTTCCGTGGTCACGCCGATGCCGGTGGACCCGACGACCGTGCTGGCCGCCGAGGGGCCCGTTCCCGATGTCGACATGACCGAGCGGCTCTACCGGCGGCTGCAGGAGATCGACCACCCCAACGGCGCGCGGACCACCATCTCCGACATCCCGCCCGAGCGCTTCTCCGGCGCGGTGATGGAGCTGGTCGCCGCCGAGGAGGGCGGAGTGGAGGGCCTGCTGGTCAAGCTGGAGGCCATCCGCAGCCCGCTCGCGGGGCACCTGCGCGGCGTGTGGAACGGCGCCGGGGAGGACCTGGCGAAGTTCCGCCGGGGGGTCGAGAACTGGTTCGACGGGGAGATGCAGCGCCTGTCCGGACTCTACCGGCGCTACGTCAAGTGGGTGGTGTTCGCGCTCGGGGTGACGCTGACGCTGCTGTTCAGCATGGACGCGCTGGAGTACGGCAAGACCCTGCTGCGGGACAACGCCTTCCGGGCCGGGGTGGCGGCCATCGCGGGCGGCAGCGAGGAGGGACTGACCGCCCTGAAGGACAAGTGCACCACCACCGGGGCCGCCGAGCCGTACGAGTGCGTGACCGAGTCCTTCAGCTCGCCCGCACTGGTGAAGATCTTCGACCACGCCATCGTGAGCATCACCGTCCCGCCGGACGGCGGCGATCCCTCCCTGAACTGGAACGGCGCCGTCTGGTGGGATCGGCTGATCACTCCCGGCCACTGGCCCGGCTACCTGCTCACCGCCGTCGCCCTGCTGTTCGGCGCCCCCTTCTGGTGGGACGTGCTGCGCCGCCTGACCGGCTTCCGCAACCGCGGCTGACCGGTCGCCGGGCGCGGCCGGTCAGCCCGCGGCCCCTACCGCAACGCGGCGAGGATCCGGTCGACGTGACCCAGGGGCTCTGCGCCGACCGGCCGGAGCACCACGGTGTCCGCCCCGGCCTCCCACAGCGACCGGACGACGTCGGCGGCCTGAGCCGCGGAGCCCGCCGCCATCGGCACCTCCTCCGGCGCGATGCCCAGGAAGCCTCCCTGCTCCGTCGCGGCGGGCCGCACGGCCTCCCGGACCCGCTCGGGGTCGTCGTCGACGTAGAGGTGGACGAAGACCACCATCTCGTGGTCGCCGCCGGTCTCGCCGACCAGCTTCCCGGCCTCCGCGACCCGCGCGGCGTCGAACCCCTCGGGCAGGATCGTGCCCTGCGCCACCCGCCCGGACAGCTCCAGCGAGCGGGGCCGCACCACCCCGGCCAGGATCGGCGGCGGCACGGCGGGCGGGTGCACCAGGCTCACCCCGTCGAGCCGTACGGCGCGGCCCTCGGTGGTGACCGTCTCGCCGCGCAGCAGCGCCCGCACCGCGACGATGGTCTCCTCCAGCAGTGTCAGCGGCGACGGGGCGAGGGCGCCCACCCGGCGCATCCAGTCCTGTACACCGTGACCGATTCCGGCGGCGAGCCGGTGAGGGTGCACCCGGGCCAGGTTGCCCAGCTCCATGGCGAGCAGGGCGGGGTTGCGCAGCGGTGCGGGCGCGATGCCGATGCCGACGCGGAGCCGCTCGGTGACGGCGAGCGCGGTGGCCGCCGAGGAGATCGACCCCGTCCAGCCCAGGTCCTCCACCACCCACAGATCGTCGGCCTCGGCGGCGTCCAGGTGGCGGGCGAAGGGGATGAGGGACTCGGGGGGAAGATCGCGTTCGAACATGACGCCCAGGCGCATGTCTCTCCTCACGGTGGACTGCGGGAACTCGAGGTAGCAGGGGCCGGTCTCCAGGGAATACTCACGATAGGTCCCGCGTGGACACCGCGGACAGAGCCCGCGGGACCGCCCTCGACCCGGCCCGGCGGGAGGCTCAGAGATAGCGGAAGTACCCGGCGAAGTCGTCGAGCCGGGTGAGCGGGTCGATCCGGATCTCGGTGCCGGTCCGCAACGCGTTGATCATCTTGCCCTGTCCGATGTAGACGCCGACGTGGTGGGTCTTGATCCTGCGCCGGTTCACCGTGCCGTAGAAGACGAGATCGCCCGGACGCGCCCTGGCCGCCGGGATCCTGGTGAGCCGCCGGACGTGGTCGTCGGTGTTGCCCGGGCCCAGGACGTCGCGGCCGTAGGCCAGGTGGTAGACCCATCTGGCCAGTCCGGAGCAGTCGAGCCCGAGCGTCCCGGCGGCCGGGCACGGCCTGATCGAGCCCCGGTAGCCCCGGCACGTGCCCAGGGACGGGCCCGGGTCCTCGCGGTGGCCGCCGCCCCAGGAGTAGGGGATGGGCCCGCCCCGCCAGCCGGGCTGGCCGTGCCCGGCGTGGATGGCGTGGGCGACGGCGGTCAGCCGGTTGAGGGCGGCGGGCAGGACCGGCACCGAGGCGCTCGCCGCCGGCAGGAGCGCCGCGAGCACTCCCGCCAGGGCGGCCCAGGGGCGGCGCCCGAGCGCCCGCGCGGAGACCTCGGCCACTCCGGTTCACCCCGTCCCGTCACCCTGAATCAGGGTTCATTCTGCCGGACGCTCCGCTGTTCCGCGTCGGAGGCGGTACGGCTCCGCGTGCCGGTCCGGGATCGCGGGGAGCGCCGTACCGGAGCCGTTTCGCGGCTCCTGCCCGGGCGCCTGGAGGGCGTCGCTCAGTCGCAGTCGTCGATGTCGACGTCGACCTTCTTCTTCTTGGGCTTCGACGGCTTCCGGTCCGCCGAGGAGTCCGCGGCTGACCGGGTGAAGGGGGCTGCCGCCGTACTGACCGAGGCGGCGCACGCCTCATCGTCCGCGCTGCAGGCGACGAGCGAGGACAGGGCGATGACGATGACGCCGGCGGTGGTGGCGACGGTGCGGAACACGGTGTTCGTTCTCCCGGTTGTGCGTTCGGTTAATGCCTTATTGATATCAATAGTGACTTGTAGAGGGCTTTCGTCTCACTTGCATCGGCGATGCGGTGACGGCGGAGGCCGGGGGCCGCTGACCGGCGACCGCGTCGCAGAGTCTTCTCCCAGGTCGGCCTGCCGGCATCGCCCGGGGCGTCCGGCCGTAGAGTGAACAACATGCGGATCACCGTCTTGGGCGGCTGCGGCGCATGGCCCGCAGCCGGACAGGCATGCAGCGGCTACCTGGTGGAGCAGGACGGGTTCCGCGTCCTGGTGGATCCGGGCTACGCCACCCTGCCCCGGTTGCTGGAGCTGACGGCCGCGGACGAGATCGATGCGGTGCTGGTCAGCCACGGTCATCCGGATCACTGCGCCGACCTGCATCCGCTGCTGCGCGCCCGGGCACTCGCCGGTGACCCGCCTCCCGCGCTGCCGGTGTACTCACTGCCCGGCGCCCTCACCGCGATCCTCGCCCTCGACGGGCCGGGGTCCCTTCGCGACGCCTACCGGGTGCACGAGTTCACCGCCGGCGGCCGGTTCGAGGTCGGCCCCTTCCGGGTGGACACCTGGCTGCTCCCGCACTGGGTGCCGAACGCCGGTCTGCGGCTGTCCGCCGACGGACGGGTGCTGTCCTACACCGGAGACACCGGACCCAGCCCCGACCTGACCGCCCTGGCCCGCGACGCCGACGTCTTCCTCGCCGAGGCCACGTACGCCGAGCGCGTACCCGAGCATTCCGCCCGGTACCTGTCGAGCGCCCGGCAGGCGGGTGAGAACGCCGCCGAAGCCGGCGTCGGGAAGCTGCTGCTCACCCACCTGTGGCCCGGGACAGACCCGGAGACGATCGAGGAAGCCGCCCGGCGGGGCTTCTCCGGAGAGATCGAAGTCGCCCGCGGCGGCCTGCACGTCGATCTGGGCTGAGGGCTGAGGCGGACGGCACGGCGCTCGATGTGCCGTCCGGTACGCACAACGCGGTGGACGACGAGCCGCTGCCTGGTGCCGTCGTTCCCGGGCCGGCCACCGCGGTGACGCTGCTGACCGGTGGCAACTGACCGGTGGCAACGGTGCACAAGCCGGTGCGTGAAAGCTCGAACGCATGATGCGGAAAGCCCGTGACAAGGCGCACGACCCTGTCACGGGCTTCCGGTTCCACGACGTGCATCATCCCCGCGTCGCTCCTGATCGCCTCAGGTGCGGGCGCCGAGGCCGTCCGGGCCGCCCACGGCATGTGAGCGCCGGAACCGGTCAGACGTCGTAGTAGAGCTCGAACTCGTGCGGGTGCGGGCGCAGGCGGATCGGGTCGACCTCGTTCTCCCGCTTGTAGGAGATCCAGGTCTCGATCAGGTCGGGCGTGAAGACGCCGCCCTCCAGCAGGTACTCGTGGTCGGCCTCCAGGGCGGCCAGCACCTCCGACAGCGAGCCGGGGACCTGCGGGATGTTGCGGGCCTCCTCCGGCGGGAGCTCGTAGAGGTCCTTGTCGACCGGCTCGACCGGCTCGATCTTGTTGCGGATGCCGTCGATGCCGGCCATCAGCTGGGCGGCGAAGGCGAAGTACGGGTTGCAGGAGGGGTCCGGCACGCGGAACTCGATGCGCTTGGCCTTCGGGTTGGAGCCCGTGATCGGGATGCGGATGCAGGCCGAGCGGTTGCGCTGGGAGTAGACCAGGTTGACCGGGGCCTCGTAGCCGGGGACCAGGCGGTGGTAGGAGTTGACCGTCGGGTTGGTGAAGGCCAGCAGCGACGGGGCGTGCTTGAGCAGACCGCCGATGTAGTAGCGGGCGGTGTCGGACAGGCCCGCGTAGCCGACCTCGTCGTAGAAGAGCGGCTCGCCGTCCTTCCACAGCGACTGGTGGCAGTGCATGCCGGAGCCGTTGTCGCCGAAGATCGGCTTGGGCATGAAGGTGACCGTGTGGCCGTACTCCAGGGCCGTGCTCTTGACGATGTACTTGTACAGCATCAGGGTGTCGGCGGCCTTGAGCAGCGTGTTGAACCGGAAGTCGATCTCGGCCTGGCCGGCGGTGCCCACCTCGTGGTGCTGCATCTCCACGTCGATGCCCGCGTCGATGAGACGGCGGACCATCTCCGAGCGCAGGTCGGTGAAGTGGTCCATCGGCGGCACCGGGAAGTAGCCGCCCTTGAAGCGCGGCTTGTAGCCGAGGTTGCCGCCCTCCTGGGCCTTGCCGGTGTTCCAGGCGCCCTCGATGGAGTCGATGTGGTAGTAGCTCGTGTGCGCGCTGGTCTCGAACCGCACGTCGTCGAAGATGTAGAACTCGGCCTCGGGGCCGAAGTAGACGGTGTCGGCGATGCCGGTGCCCCGGAGGTACTCCTCGGCCTTGCGGGCGACGTTGCGCGGGTCGCGGCTGTAGGCCTCGCCCGTCAGCGGGTCGTGCACGAAGAAGTTGAGGTTGAGCGTCTTGTGGGCGCGGAAGGGATCCAGGACGGCGGTGGAAGGGTCGGGCAGCAGCAGCATGTCCGACTCGTGGATGGCCTGGAAACCGCGGATGGAGGAGCCGTCGAACATCAGGCCGTCGGTGAAGACGCTCGCTCCGAAGTTCTCCGACGGGAAGGTGAAGTGGTGTGTCGTCCCGGGCAGGTCGGTGAACCTGACATCGACGAACTGTACGCCTTCGTCCTTGATGAACTTCAGGACGTCGTCGGCGGAGTTGAACACGCGAACCTCCCAAGGGGCACGGGCTATCGGACCGAACGTAGGCCTGTGCCGTTACCGCCCCGTGTCTCGATTGTTTCACCCGTGTTAAGGGACGCCGCCTCCACGCTAACCCCGGAACCGGCCCACGCCCTCCACGGCGACCCTTCTTTTGCCAGAGGTTTTCAGCTCCGGGACGCCAGTCCGCAGCCCGCCTTCCCCGGCTTGCGGTCGTGGTCGTAGGGATCGGTCGGAGCGGCCGTGGCTTTGGAGGCCTCTTCGTCCGGTGCGGAGTCCGGATAGTACGGGTGGACGAACCCGTCGTCGACGTCGCACCGGGCACCGGTGGTCCGGCGGTTCCATCTGTCGATCCACACGACCAGTTCGCCGCCCGCGCGGTAGGCGAGAATCTCGCCCGTCCTCCGGGCCAGGACCCGCCTGGCCGTGTCCGGCTGCCCCGGGCGGCGGACGGCGTAGACGAACAGGTAGTTCGCCTTGATCCGCACGCCGGACCGGCCGTCCTTGCGGAACGGCGCGTAGGCCACCCTGCCGTCGACTTTGATGGTTTTTGTGGTGAAATCGGCGGTCTTCGGTGCGAAGGCGACGACCCAGTGCCGCGTGTCGCTCTCTCCCGGCCTGCGGCGGTCGAGGTGCCTGAGGAACCAGGCGCGCTCCTCGGGGTGCAGCAGCTTGAGGAACGCTTCCGGTCGACCGGCGCCCAGCAGGGTCTTCCGGTCGAGGTGGGAGGCGGCGAGCAGGTCACGGGTGCGCCTGAGCGCGGTGGCGACGTCCTTCTCGCTCAGGCCTCCCGTCGCCTCGGGTGACGGCATCACCAGGCCCTTGACACCGTCGGCGTAGTACATCGCCGGAGAGCCCTCGAAAGGGGACGCCTCCACGGGTTTCACGTCCACCGGCGTCGTCTCCTCGGGGACCGCCCCGGTGGACGGACCCGCCTCGGAGACCGGTGTGGAGAACGCGGCGCCCACCTCCGCGAGGAGGTCCGGCCGGTGGGCGAGGAGCGTTCCCGCCCCCGCGACCACCGTCACGCCCACCAGCGCCGCGACCCATCGCCTGCGGCGCCGCCGGACCCACGGCAGATTCGCCCACCCCCGCCTGGCGGCCCTGCTCATCCTCCGCCGCTCTTCGGCGCTGATCTGGGCGGTGAGCGCGTTGAAGCGCTCGTCGAGGTCATCGGACACGTGGGGGATGCTCCGGGCGGATGTCATGAACGGTGGTGGAATTTCATATGATGTACGGCTTTTGTCGCATTCCGATAACCGGCTCGGGCGGGTGCGGGGGCGGGCCCTGTGGCGGATACCGTTGAGGGCATGAGCAGCAGGCAGCAGCCCCGTTGGACCCAGACCTGGCTCGGCGGTGTCCGGTCGGCCGGAGTCGACCTCGGATACCCGGGGGAGCGGCTCGGCCTGCCCGAGCGGGGCAGCGGCGCGGTGGCCGGGTTCGGCCGCAGGGTCGGGGCCCTGGCGATCGACTGGATCATCTGCACCTGGGCCATCGCCCAGGGGATCCTCCGGGTCGACCCCGCCCAGCAGGCGTGGGCCCCCCTCGTGATCTTCGGGGTGGTGAACCTCCTGCTGGTGGGGAGCATGGGCATGACCTTCGGCATGCGCCTGCTCGGCATCCGCGTCGCCGCCCTCGACGGGGGCAACCCCCGGTTCCTGCCCGTCCTGGTGCGCAGCCTGCTGCTGTGCCTGGCCGTACCGGCGCTCATCTGGGACCGCGACCAGCGGGGCCTGCACGACCGGGCGGCGAACACCGTGGTCGTGCGCATGTGACACGCGTGCGCACCCCATCCCGCGCACGCGCAACGGGAACCGGCCTTCGGGGCCGGGCTGGGCTCAGGCGGGCTTCACGCAGGTGAAGATGGCGGTGCCGGGCAGGTTGCGGCCGCGCAGCGGGCTCCAGCCGCCCCACACCCGGTCGTGGCCCTGCGGCCACTCCGGTTCGGTCAGCGCCGTCAGGACCAGCCCCGAGGCCGTGATGTGCGCGACCCAGTCGGCCATCGTGCGGTGGTGCTCGACGTAGCTCGGCCGCCCGTCCGAGCCGGTCTCCACGTACGGCGAGCGGTCGAAGTAGGAGCGGTCGGAGGTCAGCCCGCGGGGGCCGGGGTCGTCGGGGAAGGCCCAGCGGATCGGGTGGCTGACGGAGAAGACGAAACGCCCGCCGGGCCGCAGCACCCGGCGGGTCTCGGCGAACACGGCCGCCGGGTCGGCGACGAACGGCAGCGCGCCGTACGCCGAGCAGGCAAGGTCGAACGAGCCGTCGGAGAAGGGCAGGGCCTCGGCGTCGGCCTGGACCACCGGGAGCGCTCCGTCGCCCGGGCCGCCGAGGTCGATCCGGCGGGAGTGCTGGAGCTGGCGGAAGGACAGGTCGAAGGCGGCGACCCGGGCTCCCCGCCCGGTCAGCCAGCGTCCGCACTGGCCCGCACCGCAGCCGATCTCCAGGACGTCCCGCCCCGCGACCTCGCCCAGCAGCCGGGCGTCGGCCTCGTCGAGGCCCTCGGGGCACCAGACGAAACCGGAGTCGCGCAGGAAAGCGCCGTGCTCCGACTGGTACTCGTCGGCGGCCCCGTCCCACCAGCCGCGGTTGGCCCGGGAGGTGGTGAGGGCGTCCACCCGCTGGCGGCCGACCCCTTCCAGGGTCATCAGCGCATCTTCGGGCGGGGCATCTTCGCGCCGCGGGGAAGCGGGCCCTTGGGCATCGGCAGGGTCTGGGGAAGCGCCTTGAGCCGGTTGTTGATCTCGTAGACCGCGGGCTTCTTCAGGTTGCGGGGCAGCTTCATCAGGTGCCGCTGGAGCTTGCCGATCGGGATCTGGCCCTCCCCGTCACCGGACTGGATGTCGTAGACCGGCACGTCGAGTGCGACCCGCTGCACCCGCTTCTTCTCGGCGACGAGCATCTTCTGCACCCGGCTGCCCGGCCCCTCGGAGACGAGGATGATGCCCGGGTAGCCGACCACGCGGTGGACGATGTCCTGGTCGCGGTTGACCGCGACGGCCGGGGTGACCTCCCAGTTGCCGCGCATGCCCTGCAGGATCGCGGCGGCGGCGCCGGGCTGGCCCTCCAGCATGGAGTACTGGGCCTTCTGGGCGAGCTGGCCGAAGACCACCAGTCCGACGGTGAGGGCCATCATGACGCCGATGATGTACAGCGGCCACCAGCCGGTGACCAGGCCCAGCACGACGAACAGCACGAGGGTGCCGAGCGCCGCCGCGTAGACGATCGGCATCCCCTTGGGATTGGCCTTCTTGATGATCTGCGCGATCATGCGGAGCTGCTTGATGCGCCCCATGCGCTCCGGGTCTTCCGGCTTCTTCGCCATATGGGTAAGGATACAAATCCGGGGGGCAAGAAATGAAAACGTGACCTTCGCGCCGCGCACCGGATCGCGGCAGGCGGCGCGAAGACACGGCCTCGCCCCGGGACACGGCCTCACCCCGGGGCGGGCTCGGCTCCTCCCCGAGGGAGGCCGCCGTCATGCCCGGACGGGCACGACCGCGGCGAGCCGGCGGTCGGCGACGCTGCGGCCGGCCTCGACCGTGTAGTCACCCGGGACGGTCGCCCAGCCCCCGGCCGTCCAGACCTGGAAGGCGCGTTCGGGAACCGTCACCGTCGTGATCACCGTCTGGCCCGGTTCGGCGTCGACGACGTCGAACCCGGCGAGCAGGCGGGCGGGCCGCCCGGCGTCCGGCTCCCCGGGGGACCGCGGGGGCGAGAGATAGAACTGCACGATCTCGCGTCCCGGCCGCTCGCCGGTGTTGGTCACCGCCACGGTCACCGTCCGGCCCGTCACCGCGATCGTGTCGTAGGACCAGGTGGTGTAGCCCAGGCCGTGGCCGAACCAGAAGGCCGGGGCCCGCCCCGCGCGCTCCCAGGCCCGGTAGCCGATGAAGACGCCCTCGTCGTAGACGACCTCGCCGTCCACCGGGGTCACGTCCAGGACGGGCACGTCGGTCTCGCGGAGCGGCCACGTGGTGGGCAGTCGCCCGCCCGGCTCGGCGTCGCCGAACAGCACGTCGGCCAGGGCGTTGCCGGCCTCCTGCCCGGGGAACCAGGTCAGCAGGACAGCGGAGACCTGCTCCAGCCACGGCATCTCCACCGGAGAGCCCGCGTTGACGACCACGACCGTGCGCGGGTTGGCCTCGGCGACCTTCGCGATGAGCTCGTCCTGGCGGCCGGGCAGGGCCAGGCTCGTCCGGTCGAAGCCCTCGCTCTCCACCTCCAGGGTGGTGGAGGCGACCACGACCGCCACGTCGGCGTCCGCGGCGGCCCGCACGGCCTCGGCGATGAGCGCGTCGTCCCCGGGGGAGGGGTCGGCGTGGCCGAGGGTGAACGCCACGAAGGCCATGCCGCCGAACGCCCCGGCGGGGTGCCGCGCGCTCAGCTCGACCGGCACGCCCTCGGTGAGGGCGACCGTGACGCGCTGCTCCGGCGGAGCGAGGAACGCGGCGACGGGGTCGCTGCCCTCCGGGAGCCTGACGGTCCCGTCGAAGACCGTCTCGCCGTCGACCGTCACGGTGAAGGCGCCGGCACCCGCGACCGAGAGCTCGTGCGCGCCGGTCACGGCGGGGGTGTAGCGGATGCGCAGCTCCACCGAGGCCAGGCGGTCGCCGTCCACGTCCGGCGGAAGGCTGCCGACCCAGCGGGCCTCGGTGGTGGCCAGCGGATGCTCGGCGAGGATCTCGTCTCCGGCGTCCAGGAACAGGGCGCGGACCCGGCCGGTCAGCGGCGCGAGCCGTACGCGGGGGTCGGTGCCGAGCGCGTGGCGGATCTCGACGCCGGCCCGGGCGCGCAGGCCCTCCAGCGGTGAGACGACCCGGTCGGGGAAGACCTGGGCGCTGCCGCCGCCCATGATCCTCGCCTCGGCGGCCGCCGACCCGATCAGGGCCACGCTCCGCACCCCGGTGAGCGGCAGCAGGCCGCCCTCGTTGCGCAGCAGGGTGAACGAGCGGGCGGCCGCCTCCCTGGCCAGGGCCGTCCCGTCGATCGGGGCCCGGCCGGGGCCGTCCGCCGCGCCGGCGGAGGGGGAGGGATCCGCGGAGCGCAGGGCGCCGACGCGGTGGGCGAGGCGGAGAACGCGGCGGACCTGGTCGTCGACGATCTCCTCGGAGACGCGTCCCTCGCGGACGGCGGCCTCCAGCTTCTCGCCCCAGGGACCGGACGGGCCGGGCATGGCGACGTCGAGGCCGCCCTCGGCCGACGCCTCCGTGGAACGGGTCGCCGTCCAGTCGGAGACGACGAAGCCGTCGAATCCCCACTCGCCCTTCAGCACGTCCCGCTGCAGGGTCCGGTGCTCGGTCATGGTGGTCCCGTTGACCGAGTTGTAGGCCGCCATCACGCCCCACGCGCCCGCCCGGACCACCCGCTCGAACGGCGCGAGGTAGACCTCGCGGAGCGCTTTCTCGCTGACCTTCACGTTCACCGTGAACCGGTCGGTCTCGAAGTCGTTGGCCACGAAGTGCTTGGGCGTGGTGCCGACGCCGCCCTCCTGCACTCCCTCGACGTAGGCGGCGCCGATCTCACCGGTGAGGTGGGGGTCCTCGGAGAAGCACTCGAAGTGGCGGCCGCCCAGCGGGCTGCGGTGCAGGTTGATGGTGGGGGCCAGGAGCACGTGCACGCCCTTGCGGCGGGCCTCCTGCGCGAGCAGCCGCCCGGCCCGGCGGACCAGCTCCACGTCCCAGGTCGCCGCGAGCGCGGTGGGGCTGGGCAGGGCGATCGATGGGTCGGCGGAGGTCCACTGCTCGCCTCGGACGCCGATGGGGCCGTCGCTCATCACCAGCCGGTCGAGCCCGATCTCGGGCAGCGCGGGCAGGGACCACATGTCCGCGCCGGTCAGCAGGCGCACCTTGGCGCTCAGGTCGAGCTTCCTGATCAGTTCTTCGATGTCCACGCCGACAGTCTCACCGAGAAAACCGAGTGCTCGGTAGGTGTTATGCCCGTAATGTTATAAACGAGATGCGGGAACCACGAAAAAGGCCCCGCGCGAACGCGGGGCCTCGGAGGCGGAAGCCCGGGGACGGCCCGGGCGGGGCGGGTCAGGCGTGCTGGCGGGCCTCGACGGCCTGCTTGTAGAGGCGTCCGGCCCGGTAGGAGGAGCGGACCAGCGGGCCGGACATGACCCCGGCGAAGCCGATGGCCTCGGCGTCCTTCTGGAACTGCACGAACTCCTCGGGCTTGACCCAGCGCTCCACCGGGTGGTGGCGGGGCGTGGGCCGCAGGTACTGCGTGACGGTCAGCAGGTCGCACCCGGCCTCGTGCAGGTCGCGCATGGCCTCGAGGACCTCCTCCGGCTCCTCGCCCATGCCCAGGATCAGGTTGGACTTGGTCACCAGGCCGGCCTGGCGGGCCTTGGTGATCACTTCCAGGGACCTCTCGTAGCGGAATCCCGGGCGGATGCGCTTGAAGATCCGCGGCACGGTCTCGATGTTGTGCGCGAACACCTCGGGCCGGGCGGAGAAGACCTCCTCCAACTGGTCCTGCTCGCCGTTGAAGTCGGGGACCAGCAGCTCGACGCCGCAGCCGGGGAGCAGCGCGTGGATCTGCCGGGCGGTCTCGGCGTAGAGCCAGGCGCCGCCGTCGGGCAGGTCGTCACGGGCGACACCGGTCACGGTCGCGTAGTTGAGGCCCATCTGGCGGACCGACTCGGCCACGCGGCGCGGCTCGTCGGTGTCGTACTCCTTGGGCTTGCCGGTGTCGATCTGGCAGAAGTCGCAGCGCCGGGTGCACTGGTCGCCGCCGATGAGGAAGGTCGCCTCGCGGTCCTCCCAGCATTCCGAGATGTTGGGGCATCCGGCTTCCTGGCAGACGGTGTGCAGGCCTTCGCGCTTGACCAGCGCCCGCAGCTCGGTGTGGTTGGGACCGGTCCGGAACCGGGTCTTGATCCACTCCGGCTTCTTCTCGATGGGGGTCTCGGCGTTGCGGACCTCCAGGCGGAGGAGCTTTCGGCCTTCTGGAGCCACGGTCATGCTCCCTCCTTCGTCGGTCGCATGACCACGGTGCTGTGCTTATCGGCTCGCTCGCTACGCTCGCTCACGGATACACCTTACGTCCACCGGGAAACCGGCGTGGATCCGGGGCGTGCCCCCGGCGGGAGCGCGCCGCACCCGGGCTCAGCGCCGGAAGAGGTCCTCTTCCGGCAGGTCGAAGGCCTGCGCGCCGAGCGCCTCGGCCAGGCGCTTCTCGGCGTACGGCATGACGTCGTCGACCACGATCCGGCGCCCGGTCTCCGCCGACAGCGAGGAGACCCCGGCGCCGGCGATCCCGCAGGGGACGATGCGGTTGTACCAGCTCGGGTCGTTGGCGCAGTTGAGCGCGTAGCCGTGCATGGCGACGCCTCGCGTGACCCGGATGCCGATCGCGCCGACCTGCCGGTCGGGCAGGCCGTGGGAGGGGTCGCCGGCCGCCCAGACGCCCGCGCGCCCCGCGATCCGGCCCACCGCCACCCCGAAGTCGGCGCAGACCTGGATGAGGACCTCCTCCAGGAGCGCGACGTAGCCGGGCACCTCCATGCGCCCGTCCAGCCGGATGATCGGGTAGCCGACGAGCTGCCCGGGACCGTGCCAGGTGATCCGGCCGCCCCGGTCGACGTCGATGACCGGGGTTCCGTCGCCGGGCCGCTCGTGCGGGGCCGTACGCTTGCCCGCGGTGTAGACCGGCGCGTGCTCGAGCATCAGGCAGGTGTCGCGCATCTCCCCGGCGGCCCGGCGGGCGTGGATCCGCCGCTGGAGCTCCCAGGCCTGCTCGTAGGGGACATCGACGCCAAGTCGGACGATCGCCAGCTCGCTCACGCCTAAAGCGTAGTTGACGGGGCCGAGGCCACGAGATCCGGAGAAGGGCGGGCGGCCGGGAGGGGGCATCTACGGCCTCGCCGGGCTCACGAGGTGAGAAGGCGCGGCTCGATGCGGAACTCCTTGACGCTGTCAGCCCCGTCGTGCTCGATCTTGTAGGCGTAGCCTCCCGGGTTCACGGTGACGGCCTGGATGAAGTCGGTGCCCACGTAGTGCAGGGCGACGCCCTCGTCGGCGGCGTAGCCGTCGGGCAGCTCGCCGGCGCCCACCGAGGCGTGCAGCAGCTCGCGGCGCTGCGGGTCGGAGTCGTAGTGCACACCGCATGAGTAGGGCAGCAGGGCCAGGCCCTCCGACCAGGGGCGCAGCTCCGGGCCGAAGGAGTCGGTGTTGCCGCCCACGTGCCAGCAGAGCGCGCCCGCGCTCTGCCCGGACAGGACCACGCCCGCGCGCCACGCCTCCTCGAACACCTCGTCCAGACCGTGCAGGCGCCACAGCGCCGCGAGGTTGGCCACGCTGCCGCCGCTGACGTAGATCATGTCCTGGCTCAGCACCCACTCGCGCGGGTCGTCGACGTTGGGCATCGGGAAGACCGTCAGATGGCTGAGCTCGACATCCCAGTCACGGAAGGCCCCGTACATCTTCAGCAGCCAGTCGGAGTCGTCCCCCGTCGCGGTCGCGAGCAGCCCGAGCCGGGGCCGGTCCTGGCCGGTCAGGTCGAGACCGTAACGCAGCAGCGCACTGGCCTCGATGAACCCGTAGCGGGCGGAGGGACGGAACGAGCCGCCGCCGATGGCGAGGATGTGGGACTGTCCGGACCTGCTCATAAGTGATCTCCCCCGTGACTCCAGTGGGAACAGGGACCCTAGAGTACGGCGGGCAGTGCCTCGTTGAGGTGGATATGCCGGAACGTGTACCCCGTATCGAGTAAGCGCCGAGGGATCACCCGCTGTCCGGTCAGCACGCCCTCCTGCGCGAAGCCGCCGATCGCGGCACGGAGCACCGGTCCGGGGACGGCCAGCGGCATCGTGGGCCGGTGGAGCGCCCGGCCCAGAGCCGCGGTGAACCCGGCGTTGGTGACGGGCTCCGGCGCGGTGAGGTTCACCGGGCCCGTGATCTCCTGATTTTTCAGGATGTGCCGTACGGCGTGCACCCAGTCCTCGACGGAGATCCACGACCAGTACTGCCGTCCGGAGCCCAGCGGCGCCCCCAGGCCGAGCTTGAAGACCGGCAGGATCCGGGGCAGCATGCCGCCCTCGCGGCTCAGCACCAGCCCGGTGCGCAGCCGTACGGTCCGGATGCCCGCCGCCGCGGCGGGCTCCGCCTCGGCCTCCCACGCGCGCACCACCTCGGGCAGGAACCCCTCGCCCGAGGGGCCCGACTCGTCCACCTCGCGGTCGCCGGTGTCCCCGTAGTAGCCGATCGCGGACCCCGACAGCAGCACCGCCGGCTTGGCCGTCAGGCCGGCCAGCGCGCTGGCGAGGGTCCTCGTGCCCTCCACGCGGCTGCGCAGGACCTCGCGCTTGTGCTCCTCGGTCCAGCGCCGGTCGCCGATGCCCGCCCCGGCGAGGTGGACCACGGCCTCGGCCCCCTCCAGCGCGGCGGGGTCGAGGAGCCCTTTCGCCGGGTTCCAGAACGACTCGTCACCGCTCTGCGGCGCCCGCCGTACCAGCCGGACCACCCGGGAGCCCTCGGCGCGCAGCGCCCCGACCAGAGCCGTGCCGAGCAGACCGGAGGAACCCGTCACGATGACCGTCATGACGCCCAATGTAATCCCGCCCCCTCGGCGTCGGAGAGGCGGGCACGCCGCGGCCGTGCGCGGGAAAAGGGGCCGGGCCGGTCCGCGAGGCGGACCGGCCCGGCCGGGGAGAACGGGGGACTAGGCGTTGAGGCCCAGCTGGTTCTCGAAGCGGCCCTCCTCCAGACGGCGCTTGACCGTCGTCAGGAAGCGGGCGGCGTCGGCGCCGTCGACCAGGCGGTGGTCGTAGCTGAGCGCGAGGTACACCATCGAGCGGACGGCGATGACCTCGCCCTCGGGGGTGTCCACGACGACCGGGCGCTTGACGACCGCGCCGGTGCCCAGCATGCCGACCTGCGGCTGGTTGAGGATCGGCGTGTCGAACAGCGCGCCGCGGCTGCCGGTGTTGGTCAGCGTGAAGGTGCCGCCGGTGATCTCGTCCGGGCTCACCTTGTTGGTGCGGGTGCGCTCGGCCAGGTCGGCGATCTTACGGGCGAGGCCGGCGATGTTGAGGTCGCCCGCGTCCTTGATCACCGGGACGAGCAGGCCGCGCTCGGTGTCCGTGGCGAAGCCCAGGTGCTCGGTGTCGAAGTAGGTGACCTCGTTGGTCTCGTTGTTGATCGTGGCGTTCAGCTTCGGGTGCTGCTTGAGCGCCTCGACGGTGGCGAGGGCGAAGAACGGCATGAACGAGAGCTTGACGCCCTCGCGCCGCTGGAACTCGGCCTTCGCCCGGTCGCGCAGGCGCGCGATCCTGGTGACGTCGACCTCGACCACGGTGGTGAGCTGGGCCGAGACCTGCAGGGACTCGACCATGCGCTTGGCGATGGTCTGGCGCAGGCGCGACATCTTCTCGGTACGGCCGCGCAGGGTGGTGTCCACCGCGACCGGCTCGGGAGCCGCAGCCGGAGCCTGGGCCTGGGCCTGGGCGGGAGCGGCGGCCTGCGGGGCGGCGGCGGCCGGAGCGGGTGCGGCGGCCCGCTCGCGCTGGGCGCGCGCGGCCTCCAGCACGTCCTGCTTGCGGATGCGGCCGCCGACTCCGGTGCCGTTCAGGCTGTCGAGGTCCACGTTGTGCTCGCTGGCGAGCTTGCGGACCAGCGGCGTGACGTACGGGCTCTCCCCGGAGGACGGCGCGGGGGCCGGGGCGGCCTGCGGAGCCGGAGCCTGAACCTGCGGCGCCGGAGCGGGCGGAGGCGTCTGGACGGCGGGGGCGGGCTCGGGAGCCGGAGCCTGCGGAGCCGGGGCCTGCGGGGCGGGCTGCGGGATCGAGGAGATCGGCGCCGGGGCGGGCTCGGGAGCCGGGGCGGGAGCCGCGGCGGGAGCGGGGGCCTCCTCGGCCGGGGCGGCGGCGCCCTCGGTGGCGTTCTCGTCGATGAGGGCGAGCTCGGTGCCGACCTCGACGGTCTCGTCCTCGGCGACGATGATCTTCGTGAGGATGCCGGCCGCGGGCGACGGGATCTCGGTGTCCACCTTGTCGGTGGAGACCTCCAGGAGCGGCTCGTCGGCCTCGACGCGCTCGCCCTCCTTCTTCAGCCAGCGGGTGACGGTGCCCTCGGTGACGCTCTCGCCGAGCTGGGGCATCTGTACGGACTTCGGCATGGTGTCTTCTCTCGCGCTTTCGAGTGAGGGCTTCGGCTAGTTGTGGACGTGCAGCGGCTTGCCGGCCAGGGCGAGCATCGCCTCGCCGACGGCTTCGGACTGGGTCGGGTGCGCGTGGATGAGCTGGGCGACCTCGGAGGGCAGGGCCTCCCAGTTGTAGATCAGCTGACCCTCGGTGACGAGCTCGCCGATGCGGCGGCCCACCATGTGCACGCCGAGCACCGGGCCGTCCTTCTGGGCGATGACCTTGACCGCGCCCTGGGTGCCCAGGATCTGGCTCTTGGGGTTGCCCGCGAGGTCGTAGGTCATCTCGACGATCTCGTAGCCCTTCTCACGCGCCTGGGCGGAGGTGATGCCGACCGAGGCGACCTCGGGGTCGGAGTAGGTGATCCGCGGCACGCCGTCGTAGTCGATCGCGGGCGGGTTGAGGCCGGCGATGTGCTCGGCCACCATGATGCCCTCGGCGAAGCCCGCGTGGGCGAGCTGCAGGGTCGGGATCAGGTCGCCGACCGCGTAGACGCCCGGGACGCTGGTCTGGCAGTGCTCGTTGACCACGACGGTGCCGCGCTCGATCGCGATGCCCGCCTCCTCGAAGCCCATGCCGGCGGAGACGGCGCCGCGGCCGACGGCGACGAGCAGCAGCTCGGCGTCGATGGTCTTGCCGTTGGCGAGGGTGACGACCACGCCGGTGTCGGTGCTCTTGACGCCCTCGAAGAAGACGCCGAGCTCCTGCTTGATGCCGCGGCGGCGGAAGGCCCGCTCCAGCAGCTTGGAGCTGGACTCCTCCTCCAGCGGGAGCAGGTGCGGCAGGGCCTCGACGATCGTCACCTCGGCGCCGAAGGAGCGCCAGACGCTGGCGAACTCCACGCCGATGACGCCGCCGCCGAGGACGACCACCGAGGAGGGCACGCGGTCCAGCTTGAGCGCGTGCTCGCTGGTGATGATCCGCTGACCGTCGATCTCCAGGCCGGGCAGGGACCGGGGCGCCGAGCCCGTGGCCAGCACGATGTTGCGGCCCTCGTAGATCTCGTCGCCCACGGCGATGCGGGTCGGGCCCACCAGGCGGCCCTCGCCCTCGACGATCGTGATGCCCTTGCTCTTGAGCAGGCCCTGCACACCCTTCCAGGCGCGCGTGACGATCTTGTCCTTGAACGCGTGCACGGCGGGGACGTCGATGCCCTCGAAGCGGGCCTTGACGCCGTAGGTGGCGCTCTCCCGCGTCTCGTCGGCCACCTCGGCCGAGTGCAGGAGGGCCTTGGTGGGGATGCATCCCCGGTGCAGGCACGTGCCGCCGATCTTGTCCCGCTCGATCAGCGCGACGGACTTGCCCAGCTCGGCCGCCCGCAGGGCGCAGGCGTAACCACCGCTACCCCCGCCCAGGACGACGACGTCGTAGGGGCCACTGCCATCAGCCACAGGAATGCTCCTTGTCGGATCGGTATGCCACCGGGGACCCGCTGTCGGCCCGGCCCCGGCAACCGCATCTTTTCACTTGTCCGTGTCGCATGTGCCCCGCTCGCGCGGGGCGGAACGCCGGGCCCGCACCCGGCCCGCGCGGTGTGCGCGGGGCCGGGAGACGGGCCTGCCGGCCCGCTGTGTTCCGCGAGCTCATGCCGGCTTCTGAGCCCGCTGTGTTCCGCGAGCTCATGCCGGCTTCTGAGCCCGCTGTGTTCCGCGAGCTCATGCCGGCTTCTGAGCCCGCTGTGTTCCGCGAGCTCATGCCGGCTTCTGAGCCCGCTGTGTTCCGCGAGCTCATGCCGGTTTCTCAGCCCGCATAACGCTCGGCGAGGCCGACCAGGGTCCGGGTGATCGCGCCCGTCCCGCCCTTCGGCGTGTAGCCGTGCGCCTCGCCCTTGTTGAAGGCGGGGCCGGCCATGTCGATGTGCGCCCACTTGACGCCGTCCGGCACGAACTCGCGCAGGAAGATGCCCGCGCTCAGCATGCCGCCGAACCGGTCGGGGTTCAGGTTGGCGATGTCGGCCACGGGGGAGTCGAGGCCCTTGCGCAGCTCCTCGGGCAGCGGCATGCCCCAGGCGTTCTCGCCCTGCTCGCCGGCCACCGCGACGACCTCCTCGCGGAGCTCGTCGTCGTTGGCCATGACACCCGCCGTGCGCCAGCCGAGCGCGACGATCTGCGCGCCGGTGAGCGTGGCGATGTCCACGATGAGGTCCGGGTTGTCCTGGCCGGCGCGGGCGATGCCGTCGATCAGGACCAGGCGGCCCTCGGCGTCGGTGTCGAGCACCTCGACGGTCTTGCCCGCGAAGCTGGTGAACACGTCGGAGGGGCGCTGCGCGGTGCCGCTCGGCATGTTCTCCGCCAGGCAGAGGTAGCCGACCGCGTTGACCTTCAGGCCCAGCCGCGCGATGGCGACGAGCGCGCCGAAGACCGCGCCCGCGCCGCCCATGTCGGACTTCATCCAGTCCATGGAGGAGGTCGGCTTGAGCGACAGGCCGCCCGAGTCGAAGGTGATGCCCTTGCCGACGAACGCGATCGTCTTGGCGGCCTCCGGGTGGCTGTAGGCGAGGCGGACCAGGCGCGGCGGGTTGGCCGAGCCCTGGCCGACGGCGACGATGCCGCCGTAGCCGCCCTCCTTGAGGGCCTTCTCGTCGAGGATCTCGACCGAGAGCCCGGCCTCGCCGCCGGTCTGCTCGGCGATCTCGGCGAAGCGGGACGGCCACAGGTCCGACGGCGGGGTGTTGACCAGGTCGCGGACGAGGCAGACGGAGGTCGCGACGGTGGCGGCGCGTTCGACGGCCGCCTCGGCGCCCCCGGCCCCGCTCAGCACGGTGATCTCGCCCACCGGGGCGGTCTGCTGCTCGCCGGTCCGGTACTTGGTGAAGGAGTAGGCGCCCAGCAGACCGCCCAGGGCCACGGCGCCGGCCTGCTCCGCGGAGGCGGCGGGCAGGGCGAGCGCGACGCGGGCGGTCCCGGCCAGGGCGCGGGCGGCGACGCCCGCGGCGCGGCGGAGGGCCTCAGGGTCATGGTCGCCCTCGGGGGCGTCACCGAGGCCGACGACGACGAGGAGCGGGGCGGTCAGCGCGCCGAAGGTCGGCACCTTGGCGATCTCGCCCGGCTTGCCCTTGACGCCCAGGGCGTCGAGGGTCGCGGCCAGCTTGCCGCCGAGCGCCTCGTCGAGCCCCTCGGCGCCGGGCGCGGCCCGCAGGCCGTCCGGGCCGGTGTGGACTCCGACGACCAGCGCATCGGTGTCGAAAGAGACGACGTTGTCACTTGGGTTCAGCCGCACAGTGGTCACGTAGCCAGATGCTAGTCCTGCTTTGGCCGTACACATAAACGGGGGTTCATCCTACCAATCGGTAGCCCTCGAATGGTGCTAATCCTGCTGGCTTCATTTCGCATTTGGCGCTAATGTCAATAGCACCATGTTGCTCACTCTGGATCTCAACGACCCCCGTCCCCTGCACGAGCAGGTCGCCGGAGCGATCCGCCGCGCCATCGCCGACGGGTCCTACGCGCCGGGCGACCGGCTGCCCCCCGCCAGGGATCTGGCCGGCGCGCTCGGCATCAACGCCAACACCGTGCTGCGCGCCCTGCGCGACCTGCGCGACGAGGGCCTGCTGGAGTTCCGCCGCGGCCGGGGCGTCAGCGTGCTCAGCCGCCCCGACGCCCACGCCGTGCTGGTGGAGGCGGCGCGCGAGTTGCTCGCCGAGGCCGACCGGTACGGCTACGGCCCGGAAGAAGTGATCCACATCATCAGGGAGATCTCATGACCCCGTCCGTCCCCACTCCGAGGCGGCACGCCTCCAGCTCCCGGGGGCGGTCGCCGTCGCGGGGGTCACCGGCCTGAGCGGACCGGAGGGAACGCCGGGGGCGCGGCAGGTCACCAGAGGATCGCGCAGGTCACCAGGGCGGCGGCGGTGGCGGTCTCGACGAGCGCGCCGAGCACGTCCCCGGTGATCCCGCCCAGCCGCCGCACCGCCCTGCGCCGCAGCGCCGACGCCGCCAGCAGGCCCGCCGCCACCGCCGCGGGAAGAAGCACGAGGACGACCGGGAACGGGTTGACGAGCGGAGAGCGGAAAGTGGAGAGGCCCGGCTCGGAAAGGTCCGAGGCGGTGCCGAGGCAGAACACGAACGTCACGGCGGCCACGCCCGTGAGGGAGAGCGCGGTGGCGGCCAGGGCGGGGCCGCGCCGTACCGTCCCGGCCACCATCGAACCCAGCCCGCCGGGCCGGGCGGAGGGCACGCGCTCGCGGCAGGCCCAGGTGAGCGCGAGCCGCCCCGCGACGCAGGCGGCGACCAGCGCGGGCGGGCCGATCCCCGCCGACGCGGCCTCCGACAGCGCCGCCGTCTGGACCAGCAACGTGAGGACCAGCGTCACGACGCCGAACGGGCCGATGTCGGAGCGCTTCATGATGTCCAGGGCCTGCTCCGCGGGCCGGCCGCTGCCCAGCCCGTCGGCCAGGTCGGCCAGCCCGTCCAGGTGCAGGCCCCGGGTGAGCAGCGCGAGCGCGCCCACGGCCAGCGCCGAGGCGAGCAGCGGGGAGACCTCCAGCCGGAGCGCGGCCGCGAGCACGACCGCCGCGACCCCGCCGAGCAGAGCCCCGGCCAGCGGGGCGAGTACCATCGCCCGCCCTCCCGCCCGGCGGTCGACCGTGCCCGGCCGCACCGGGAAGACGGTCAGCGTGCCCACCGCCAGCCGGAACCCGTCGGCGAGCGTGGACGGCCGGTCGGGGCCCCGCGAGCTCCGCGGGCTCCGGGACGGCGGCTCCGGACCGTCCGGTTCCCCGGGGCCCCGCCGGGCACCCGGCTGCTGCGGGACACCCGGGTCTTCGGGCGGGTTCTCCGGGTGCGGGGTCTCGGGCACAAGCGGTGATCGTAGTGGGGAGCCGTCCGGCCGGCCGAACGCCCCGCCCGCGGCGGCTCCGATGCTCCGGCGGCGGTCGCGGCGCCCGGCGGGGCGCGCACGGTCAGATCGGCAGGGGCAGCAGACGGCCCGCCACGACGAGGGCGGCGTCCTCGGACTCGGCGACCAGGCGCTGGTTCAGCCGTCCCAGGGCGTCGCGGAACGCCCGGCCGCTGGAGGTGGCCGGGACCACCCCCAGGCCCACCTCGTCGGAGACGGCCACGACCCGCGCCCGCGTCCCCCGCCAGGCGGCCACGAGCTCGTCGCACCGCGCCTCCACCCGCTCGCGGGCCCGCGCGCCGCCCTCCCACGCGCCGCACTCGTCGAAGACGGCGGTGATCCAGGTGCCGAGCCCGTCGATCAGCAACGGCGACCGCGCAGTCTCCAGCAGCCCGGCCACCTCCGTGGTCTCGGCCGTCTCCCAGTGCGCGGGCCGGCGCTCCCGGTGGCCGCGGACCCGCGCCAGCCACTCCGGGTCGTCGCCGCCGGACGGGCCGGTCGCCACGTAGACCACCTCGGGCTCGGCCAGCAGGCGCAGCTCGGCCTCGGCCGACTTGCCCGACCGGGAACCGCCCAGCAGGATCGTCCTGCGCGGCGGCACGGGCCGGGCGGGCGCGGGCTCACAGGTGTCGAGCACCGTCCCGTCGGGTACGGCTCGCGCCCCCCACAGCGAGAGCCGCCGTTCCAGCTCGGACTCGGTCGGCACCCGGTGGTCGATCCCCACGGCCACGACGTGGGTGCGCTCCCCGACCAGCCCCCGGCGGCGCAGCCCGCCCAGGCGCTCGGGCCGCTCCAGCAGGTCGATCAGGACCACGTCGAAGGGGGCCCCGGCGTCACCGGGAACGTCCTCGGGGACATCGTCCGGGACGGAGCCGGCGGGGGCGTGCAGGAGGCGTTCGCCGCCGGAGGCGACCACGCAGCCGCCCGGCGAGAGCACACGGCCGTCGACGGAGATCCGGGCGGGACGGCGGCGGGCGGCGGCGGGCAGCCGGGAACAGGACGAGCAGCCGCAGCCGGGGACGGGCCAGCCGTACGGCCCCGCCGTACCTTCGAGCAGGACTTTCACGATGAAAGGGTCGCACGCCCCGGGGCCCGCGTGATCAGGTGGTGAGAAGCGGGCAGCATGATCCCGCAGGACCCGTCCGGGCCCTGCGGAGATAGTAGGGTTCGCTGAGCCGTCGAGGGGCGGTGGCGGGAACCCGCGAGAAGGGGCGTGTGGAATGACGTGGCGCTGGCGTTACGAGAACGCGGACGGTGGCGAGATCACCGCGGGGGCCCTGCAGGGCGACACGTTCTCGAACCAGGCCGACGCGGAGTCCTGGCTCGGTGAGAACTGGCGTGAGCTGCTGGAGGCCGGCGTCGAGCGGGTCACCCTCCTGGAGGACGAGCGGCCCGAGTACGAGGGGATGTCCCTGCGCCCGGAATGAGCCCCTCCGGAGCGGCCCGGGAGACGCGGGCTCAGGCGGCGCCGGTCGTGCCGTGGCCCGCGAGACGGGCGCCGAAGACGGGCGTGCTGAAAACGGGCAGAAAGCGGAGCCTCCGGGTCCCCTTCCACGTGGGAGGGGACCCGGAGGCTCCGGTCCGGGCTCCGGTTACGGGCGCTTGGCGGGGCTGACGGTCCTGGCCGGGTCCCGCTCGACGATCGGGTCCAGCACGGCGTCGATCTTCTTCAGCACCTCGGCGTCCAGCTTCACCCCGGCGGCCCTGACGTTGTCGCGGACCTGCTCCGGCCTGGTCGCGCCGACGATGGCCGAGGCCACGTTCGGGTTCTGCAGCACCCACGCCACCGCGAGCTGGGCCATCGTGAGGCCGAGGTCGGCGGCGATCGGCTTCAGCTCCTGCACGCGGGTGAGCACCTCGTCGGTGAGCATCCGGGAGATGAAGTTGCCCCCGGTCGGGTCGGTGGCCCGGGAGCCGGCCGGCGGCGGCTGGCCCGGAAGATACTTGCCGGTGAGCACGCCCTGCGCGATCGGGGACCAGACGATCTGGCTGAGGCCCTCCTTCTCGCACAGCGGCACGATCTCGGACTCGATGACCCGCCACAGCATGGAGTACTGGGGCTGGTTGGAGACCAGGCGGTCGAAGCCCATCTCGTCGGCGATCTTCAGGGCGGCGGCGATCTGCTCGGCGTTCCACTCGCTGACGCCGACGTAGAGCACCTTGCCCTGCCGTACGAGGTCGTCGAAGGTCTTGAGGGTCTCCTCGAGCGGGGTCTCGACGTCGAAGCGGTGGGCCTGGTAGAGATCGACGTAGTCGGTCTGCAGGCGGCGCAGCGAGCCGTTGATCGACTCGGTGATGTGCTTGCGGGACAGGCCGCGGTCGTTGGGGCCCGAACCCGTGGGCCAGTAGACCTTCGTGAAAATCTCCAGGGACTCGCGGCGGACGCCCTTGAGCGCGCGGCCGAGCACCTCCTCGGCCCTGGTCCCGGCGTACACGTCGGCCGTGTCGAAGGTGGTGATCCCCTCGTCGAGCGCCGCCTTCACGCATTCCTTTGCGGCGTCCTCCTCGACCTGGGAGCCGTGCGTGATCCAGTTGCCGTAGCTGATCTCGCTGACCATGAGACCGCTGCGGCCAAGGTGACGGAATTCCATGCTCCGACCCTAGTAGGCGTCCTGAGATGAGCCGATCCGGGATACTCTGCCCGGCGTGTTGCGGTTGATCGGTTCTCGACGGGTACGGCTCGCGCTGGCGGTGGTTGCGACGGCGGCGGTCGTGGTGGCGGTCCTGCGCCTGCGGCGCGGCGCTCCTGCGGCCCGCGGACCGGCGGCGTCCGAGCCGGGGACGGTTGCCTCGGCTCCGGAGGACCGGCAGGCCCTCGCCGGCCCCGGCGCTCCTCCCGGGGCGCCTGCGGCTTCGGACACCAGGGCGGCGCAGGCCGTGGCGCCGTGGCCGCCCGCCCCGGTCCTCGGCACCCCCACCGCCGCGGACCTCGCGCGTTACAACGTCACGCGGTACGAGCCGAAGAGACTCCTGCCGCCTCGTCCGCCGCTGGACGAGGCGACCCGCCGCCGACTGACCCGCTGGGGGTCGGCCGCGATCGCGCTGTGCCTGCTGGTCTTCGCCACCCAGGCCCTGGAGGCGGCGGTCTTCTCCAAGGAGACGGCCGCCGGGCCCGAGTACACGGAGGAGCACGTCTATCCGGAGCACCTCCAGGACTTCTACGACGGCCGCGACTGCACCCCGCCCTCGCGGGACGCGAACGGCATGCTGCACGCCTTCTGCACGGCGGAGACGCTCCCGCCGGCCACCGGGGACGGCAGCGTGTTCATGTCCGACGTCATGCCGCGCACCGTCCGGCCTTCCACCGGAGAGGCCGCCGCGCGCCCCTCCGCGGAGTCGGTCCCCCCGCCGTTCCCCCCGGCCACGGAGACCGCCGGCCCGGGGCCTGACGAGGACTGCCGACCGGGGACGGGAACCCCGGTGGTGCGGGAGGTGGATCCGGGGGTGACCCGGGCGGTGAACCGGCAGTGGGCGCGGATCGAGAGGTGGCTCAGGGCCAACGCGCCCAGCAGCCACCGCACGCTCGCCCCGCCCGCCCGCGCCAGGACGATCGCGATCGCCGAGGCGCAGATGGGCCTGCGCTTCCCCGACGACCTGCGGGCCTCGCTGCTGCGGCACAACGGGTCCGTCCCCGTCGGGAAGGTCTGGGGATTCGGGTTTCTCATGAACGAGAACATGAGCGTGCGCGCGATCCGCGACACCTGGCGGGGACTGTGCGAGATCGACGCCGAGGACGTCACCGACCCGCGCTCGGAGTGGTGGGACGGCCGGATGATCCCGATCGGCGCCGATGGGCTGGGGAATCACCTGGTGGTCGACTCGGCCCGGCGCGACGTCGGCGAGTCCGACCACGAGGGGAACCTGGACTTCAGGCCGGGGGACGTGCCGATCCGCTCCTACCACGCGCTGCTGAAGCTGACCGCGGACGCGCTGGAGCGCGGCGGGTCCATCGGCTACTGGAGGCCGGTGGTCGTGGACGGCGAGCTCGAATGGGAGGTCGTACTCGACCAGCCGGGATCGGGAGGGTGACCCGGGAGTGACCGGGGCCGCCGGACGGGCCGGCCGGCGGGTGCCAAGGGGCGGACGGCCGCGGTACGGCGGGGCGGGGCCGTACAGGGGAGAACCCCGCCTCTCCTCGGAGGGCGGGGTTCGGAGGAAGACCTACTTCTTCGGCGGGACGGGCTTGCCGCCGGGGAGGAACTGGGGCGGCGGGAAGCGCAGCTTGCGGATCTGCAGCGCGCGCATGGCCGCGTAGAAGCCGACGCCCTTGAGGCTCTCGCCGGGGAACTTCTCGGCCGCGAGTTTCTTGACCTTCCACGACACCCAGATCGAGGTGAACAGGACGCCCACCATCATGAGCGGCCAGCCGACGACGATCACGGCCTCGTAGACGTAGCGCTGGATGTGCGGGGGGAAGGGGATCCAGGTGAACAGCAGGATCACCAGCGAGAACGGCAGGAAGTACTGGCTGACCAGGCGGCGGGAGTCGACCCAGTCGCGGGCGAACTTGCGCGCCGGTCCGCGGTCGCGGGCCGGGAAGTAGCGCTCGTCGCCGCGCATCATGCCCTCGCGCGCCTTGGCCCGGTCGGAGGCCTGGCGCTCGCGGAGCTGCTTGTAGGCCTCCTTGCGGTTCTGCGGAGCGTTCACCGGCTGGCGGCGGCGGCCCTCGGCGTCCCGGCGCTTGGGGGTGGGGCGCCCCTTGCCCGCGGGCTTGGGATCGTTGGAGACGGCGGGGGAGTCGTCCGCGGTGGCGTGGGTACGTCGGAACACAACGTCAGCCTACCGGGACTGCAACTTAGTGACGCCCCCGTGCGTTATGCGTAGGGTGAACCCATGTGGATCCGCCGCTTTTCCCGGGGGCCGGAATCACTGGGGAGACCCGAAGCGCATTTGAAGAAGGGGACGGCCGACGCGCATGAGCGTGATGAAGAGACTTTCCATGATCTTTAAGTCCAAGGCGAACAATGCCTTGGACAAGATGGAGGATCCGCGCGAGACCCTGGACTACTCCTATCAGCGGCAGCTCGAGCTGCTGCAGAAGGTGCGCCGGGGCGTGGCCGATGTGGCGACCTCGCGCAAGCGCGTCGAGCTGCAGATCAACCAGATCGAGGCGCAGGCGCGCAAGCTTGAGGAGCAGGGCCGCAAGGCGCTCGGGGTCGGCCGCGAGGACCTGGCCCGCGAGGCCCTGACCCGCCGCAGCAGCCTGCAGGGGCAGATCGCGGACCTGCGGGTGCAGCATGACAACCTGCAGGCCGAGGAGGAGAAGCTCACCACGGCCTCGCACCGCCTCCAGGCCAAGGTCGACTCCTTCCGGACCCGCAAGGAGACCATCAAGGCGACCTACACCGCCGCCGAGGCGCAGACGCGCATCAACGAGGCGTTCTCCGGGATCTCCGAGGAGATGGGCGACGTCGGCCTGGCGATCCAGCGTGCCGAGGACAAGACCGCGCAGATGCAGGCGCGGGCCGGCGCCATCGACGAACTGCTCGCGAGCGGCGCGCTCGACGACTTCAGCGGTTCGCGCGGCGACGACATCCAGGCGGAGCTGGACCGGATGGGCGGCGGCCGCGACGTGGAGCTGGAGATCGCCCGGATGAAGGCCGAGCTGGGACAGGGGCCGGCGCCGCAGGGCGCGATCACGCCCGGCCAGCCGCAGCAGCAGCCGCAGGCCGAGCCGCACCAGGAGCCGTACCAGCAGCCGCAGTCGCAGCCGACGCAGCAGTACCGCCAGCCGGGGGAGGGGCAGTGATCGTTCGCATCATGGGCGAGGGCCAGGTCGAGATCGCCGCGGGCGACCTCGCCGTCCTCAACGACCTGGACGGGCAGCTCGAGGCCGCGATCGAGGCCGGAGAGGAGGAGGCGTTCCGCGCCCGGCTGCACGCTCTGCTGGACCAGGTCCGCCTCGTCGGCAAGGCGCTTCCGGACGAGAGCCTGGAGCCCTCCGAGCTGATCCTGCCTCCGGCAGACGCCTCCATGGAGGAGGTCCGGGAGATGCTCGGCGACGAGGGCCTGATCCCCGGATAGACGCGAGGACCAGGTCTTCTCCGAGCGCGGGCCGTACGGCACAGGCCCGGTTCCCCCGGACCGCGGCCTGTCTGCCGATCTTTATCTGTCATGGCCCGACCATGCTGCACAGGCCGTTACCTTTTACCCTCACAATGGGACGGAAAAATCCCATAAATGGAGGGTGTCATTATGCCGGATCTTGCGCCCCTGCGGCCCGGGGATCCCGCGAGGGTGCGGGAGTACCGGCTCACCGCCCGTCTCGGTGAGGGCGGTCAGGGAACGGTCTACCTCGGCGAGTCCCCGGCAGGGGTGCGCGTCGCGGTCAAGCTGCTCCGTGCCGACCTCGCCCAGGACGAGGAGGCTTTGGAACGTTTCGTTCGCGAGGTCAGCACGACCCGGCAGGTGTCGCCGTTCTGCACCGCCGCGGTGCTGGAGACCGGTGTGGACGAGCACCGGCCGTACATCGTCAGCGAGTACATCGACGGGCCGACGCTCGACGCGGTCGTGGGCGCCGAGGGACCGCGTTCCGGCTCGGCGCTGCACCGGCTCGCGATCGGCACGGTCACCGCGCTCGTGGCGATCCACCAGGCCGGGATCGTGCACCGCGACTTCAAGCCGTCCAACGTGCTGCTCGCCTCCGACGGCCCGCGGGTCATCGACTTCGGCATCGCCAAGGCCCTCGACCGGACCTCGACGCTGACCGCGACGGCGATCGGCACCCCCGCCTACATGACCCCCGAGCAGCTCGCGGGGGAGAACGCCGGCTCGGCCGCCGACATGTTCGCCTGGGGCTGCACGATGGTCTTCGCGGCCACCGGGCAGCCGCCGTTCGGCACCGACAGCCTGCCGGCGATCTTCAACCGCATCATGAACATGGAGCCGGACCTGTCGGCGATCGCCGATCCGGCGCTGCGCGAGCTGGTCGGCCACTGCCTGGCCAAGGACGCCGGTCGGCGCCCGACGGCGAGCGAGGCGCTGATGCGCCTGCTCGGCCACGCCGGTCCGGGCGCGCAGGGCACGCCGCCTCCCACCTCCCCCCGCGGCATGCTCGCCGAGGGACTGGCCGCCGCTCAGCAGACCGGTCCCGAGGGCTATCCGTACGCGTCCGGGCCGCAGGGGCCCGTGCCGTACCAGACGGGCCCGGGGGGTTTCGCGCAGCAGTCGGCTCCGGGCGGCTACCCGCCGCACCAGACCGGTCCCGGGGGTTTCCCGTACCAGTCCGGGCCGCAGGGGCCGGGGCCGAACCAGACCGGTCCGGGCGGCTACCCACCCCACCAGACGGGCCCGGGGGGTTTCGCGCAGCAACCGGCTCCGGGCGGCTACCCGCCGCACCAGACCGGCCCCGGGGGCTTCGCGCAGCCGGGCCCCGGAGGGTTCGCCCAGCAACCCTACGGAGGCCCGACCGTCCCATCGCAGGGCGGCCCGGCGTACCCCGCGGCGGGGCGGGCGAAGGCCTCCGGCGGAGTCCGCCGGATCTGGGTCGCGATCGGCGCCGGGCTCGTGGTCGCGCTCATCGCGGTCGGGGTCACGGTGGTGCTGCGGGGCAACGGCACGCCGGGGCCGACCGCCACCCCCCAGGCCGGTCCCAGCGGGCAGTCCTCCGCACCGCCCACCCCGGCCGTGGCGTCGGTGCCCGAGGCGGACCGGAAGATCAAGCTTCCGGGCAGCTCCATCACGATCCACGAGAGCGACAAGGATCCGATCAAGCTGAGCTCCTACAGCCTGGAGCGGGACAAACACCTGTACGTCCGCAAGGCCGGCACCGACGAGTTCGTCAAGAACGACAAGTACTTCCAGTACACGCTGAACTTCGCCGGCACCCACGCCCTCGGCACCGACCGGGTCTACAGCACCGACAGCTACGCCATCGTCTCCATCGTCGACCACGAGAGCGGCGCGGAGAGCAAGGTGAAGATCACCAAGGCGCCGGTCTACCCGATCTACCCGCAGTGGTCGCCGGACGGGACCAAGGGCCTGGTGACGCTGTACGAGGCGGCCGGCGACAAGAGCAACCCGTACGGCTACGCGATCATCGACGTCGCCACGAAGAAGGCCGAGATCGTCAGGGTGAAGGAGAAGGACGCCGGCACCTGGAGCTACTTCTGGCGGGGCGACGGCCGGGCGGTCGGCACCTGGGCGCTCACCGGCAAGACCCAGCGCATCCGCTTCTACGACCTGCAGGGGACCGTGCTGCAGACCCTGCTGGACGTGGGCACCCCGCTCACCGTCGAGGGCGACGACATCAACCCGTCCGGCACGCTGCTCATGACCTACTGCAAGGGCGGCGAGACGGAGATCTGCGTCTGGTCCACCGCCGCCGACGGGGAGCCGACGGCCCGGATCCCGTTCGACACCAAGCGGCTCGTCGGCTGGTACGACGACCAGCACATCGTGGCGTGGCAGGCGAAGGGCTCCAGCCACGAGGCCGTGATCATCGACCTCAAGGGCCAGGTGAAGCGGGTGCTCGCCACGAGCACCGACGCCAAGGAGTACGAGCAGCAGTTCATGCGCTACACCAGGGAGCGCTGACCCGGAGAACGCGCGAAGGCCCCGGCGGGTGCCGCCGGGGCCTTCGGTGCCTTCGCCCGCGCTCCGCCGCGGGGGACGGAGTCAGGGGAGGGCGAGCATGCGGTCCAGGGCGACCTTGGCCCAGTGGGTGGTGTCGGCGTCCACGGTGATCTGGTTGACCACCTGGCCGGCGGCGAGGGACTCCAGCGCCCACACCAGGTGCGGCAGGTCGATCCGGTTCATCGTCGAGCAGTAGCAGACGGTCCGGTCCAGGAACGTCACGTTCTTGTCGGGGAACATGGTCCCGAGCCGCTTGACGAGGTTCAGCTCGGTGCCGATCGCCCAGGAGGAGCCCGCGGGGGCGGCCTCGAGCTTCTTGATGATGTACTCGGTCGAGCCGACGTGGTCGGCCTTGACGACCACCTCGTGCCGGCACTCGGGGTGGACCAGCACGTTGACGCCCGGGATGCGCTCGCGCACGTCGTCGACGTTCTGCGCGGAGAAGCGGCCGTGCACCGAGCAGTGCCCCCGCCACAGGATCATCTTCGCGTCGCGCAGCTGCTGCTCCGTCAGGCCGCCGTTCGGCCGGTGCGGGTTGTAGACGACGCAGTCGTCCAGCGACAGGCCCATCTCCAGCACCGCCGTGTTGCGGCCCAGGTGCTGGTCGGGCAGGAACAGGACCTTCTCCCCGCGGGAGAAGGCCCAGTCCAGGGCCCGCCTGGCGTTGGAGGAGGTGCACACGGCGCCGCCGTTGCGCCCGCAGAAGGCCTTGATGTCGGCGCTGGAGTTCATGTAGGTCACCGGGACGGTGACGCCGGCGATCCCGGCGTCCTCCAGCGCCTCCCAGCACTCCTCGACCTGGTCGAAGGTGGCCATGTCGGCCATCGAGCACCCGGCCGCCATGTCGGGCAGCACGACCCGCTGGGCGTCGCCGGTCAGGATGTCGGCGGACTCGGCCATGAAGTGCACGCCGCAGAAGACGATGTACTCGGCCTCGGGGCGGGCCGCGGCTTCGCGGGCGAGCTTGAACGAGTCGCCGGTCACGTCGGCGAACTGGATGACCTCGTCACGCTGGTAGTGGTGGCCGAGCACGAAGACCCGGTCGCCGAGCGCCGCCTTGGCCCGCCGCGCACGCTCCACGAGCGTCGGGTCGGAGGCGGGCGGCAGCTCTCCGGGACAGTCCACCCCGCGCTCGCTGTGCGCGTCGGCGCCCTGGCCGAGGACGAAGAGTGGAAGCCCGGTCTCGGTGGTCGTCACGACCACACCCCCTTATCGTCGAACTGACGACTAATGATGACACACGGCCCCCGGCGTTTATTCCGGGGAGGGGCATGGAATGTGTGGCAGTGGACAGGTGTTGGTAGCGTCTAAGAAGGACGTCAGAAACAGACAGCCGCCCGGGACGGGCGGTTGACGCGGACGCGGGAGTCACCACATGTCGGTTGAGAGCAGCGAGACCACGGCACAGGGCCTGATCCTCAGTGACGCGGCTGCCGCCAAGGTCAAGAGCCTGCTGGAGCAGCAGGGCGAGGAAGGCCTCCAGTTGCGCGTGGCCGTGCAGCCCGGCGGCTGCTCCGGTCTGCGCTACCAGCTCTTCTTCGACGACCGTTCGATGGACGGCGACGTCGTCACGGACTTCAACGGCGTCAGCGTGGTCACCGACCGGATGAGCGCCCCCTACCTCGTGGGCGCCACGGTCGACTTCGTCGACACGATCGAGAAGCAGGGCTTCACGATCGACAACCCGAACGCCACGGGCTCCTGTGCCTGCGGCGATTCGTTTAACTAAGCGAGATCTGTCCCTCATCGGACGGTGACGAAGCCCTGCCGGGTGAGATGTTCCTCACTCCGCAGGGCTTTGCCGCGCCAGGAGTTCGCGTATTCTTGCGGGGCTCATTTCCCGAGATGCTGACAACGAGGAGAAGGATCCCGTGCGCATCGCCGTCACCGGCTCCATCGCGACCGACCACCTGATGACCTTCCCCGGCCGCTTCGGCGACCAGCTCATCGCCGACCAGCTCGACCGGGTCTCCCTGTCGTTCCTCGTGGACGACCTGCAGGTCCGCCGCGGCGGCTGCGCAGCCAACATCAGCTTCGGGATGGGCTGCCTGGGCCTGTCGCCGATCCTCGTCGGCGCGGTCGGCACCGACTTCGCCGACTACCGCTCCTGGCTGGAGCGGCACGGCGTCGACTGCGCCTCGGTGCACACCTCCGAGACGTACCACACGGCCCGGTTCCTGTGCACCACCGACGAGGAGCACAACCAGATCGCGTCGTTCTACACCGGCGCGATGGCCGATGCCCGGCTGATCGAGCTGCAGCCGATCGCCGACCGGGTGGGCGGGCTGGACCTGGTGCTGATCAGCCCCAACGACCCCGACGCGATGCTCCGCCACACCGACGAGGCCCGCCAGCGCGGCATCCCGTTCGCCGCCGACCCCTCCCAGCAGCTGGCCCGCATGCCCGGAGAGCAGATCCGCACGCTGGTCGACGGCGCCGCCTACCTGTTCGGCAACGACTACGAGAAGGGCCTGATCGAGCAGAAGACCGGCTGGTCCGACGAGGAGATCCTCGCCCGGGTCGGCGTCCGCGTCACCACGCTCGGCCCCAAGGGCGTCGTGATCGACCGCAAGGGCGAGCCGTCTCTGCACGTCCCGGCGGCCCCCGAGCTGGGCAAGGCCGACCCCACCGGCGTCGGCGACGCCTTCCGCTCGGGCTTCCTGGCCGGCCTCGCCTGGGGTCTGTCCCTGGAGCGCTGCGGCCAGATCGGCAACCTCACCGCCACCCACGTGCTGGAGCGTGTCGGCGGACAGGAGTACGAGCTCGGCCAGAAGGTCTTCCTGGAGCGCTTCGCCTCCGCCTACGGCGCCGAGGCCGCCGCCGAGGTGGCCCAGCACGTGCGCTGCCACCACGCCTGACCGCCCGCGACCTTCCCGCAGGCTTCCCGGTACGGCGAAGCCGGGTGGGGGCCACTCGCCGCCCACCCGGCCCGCCGCACTGCACGCTCCTCGCCGCACCGCGCGACCGCCGCGACGCCGTACCGCGCGGCCTGGACGGCACGCGCAGGGCAGGGGCGTCGGACGGCGCGCGGAACGGCGCCGGAGGTCAGGCTCCCGCGTAGACGCGGTGGACGAAGTCGGCCAGTTGGTCGTCGGAGAGGTTCTTGGCCAGGTCGGCCTCGCTGATCATGCCGACGATGCGGCCGTTCTCGATCACCGGCAGCCGCTTGATCTGGTTCTGCTCCATCTTGGAGAGCGCCTCCTCGACGCTGGCGTCGGCCGCCACCCAGACCAGGCCGGTAGCCATCTCCCCGGCGGTGACCTGCGACGGGCTCTTGCCCTGCGCGACGCACTTCACGACGATGTCGCGGTCGGTGATGATGCCCTTCAGCCGGTCGTCGGGCCCGCAGATCGGCAGTGCCCCGACGCCCAGCTCCTGCATGAGCTGCGCGGCGCGTTCGAGTGACTCGTTCGACTCGATGCACTGGCAGCCGGAGCTCATCACGTCCTTGGCGGTTTCTCCGCTCATACCTTTCCCCCCGAAACGTGTGGTGGATTTCCGGGGGAGGTCTTACCCACTTTCCGGCATGTCAGTAATTGCGGCGCACATGGATCGACCAGCCGCCCTGGGGAAGCTCGTGGCTGCCCACGTGGTGGTGCGACTTCAGGCGGCACCACGCGGGGATGTCGGTGAAGGCCGCCGGGTCGTCGGCGAGGACGGCGACGACCCCGTTCAGCGGGACGTGGCCGATCTGCTCGGCGAGCATGATGATGGGAATCGGGCACTTCCTGCCCAGCGCGTCGATGGTCAGCGCCGGGGCCTGGGCGGCCTGCTGGGCGGCGGTGTGCCTGGACGTCATCGCGTTCCCACTCCCCGAATAATGATCACGACTTTACTCCCGCATCCGCCCGGATCCCGCGGACGATGTCCGGCAGGACGGCGAGGAAACGGTCGACATCCGCGGTGGAGGTGCCACGGGGCAGCGATACCCGGACGTTCCCGTGCGTAAGCACGCCCATGGCCTCCAGAACATGTGATGGACGAAGCGTACTCGCCGTGCACGAACTTCCGGACGATACGGAGAATCCGGCCTTGTCGAGTTCGGCGAGCAGCGCCTCCCCCTCCACGTAGAGGCAGGAGAAGGTGACGATGTGCGGCGCCCTGGCGACGGGCTCGCCGATGACCTCGACGTCCGGGACGAGCCGGGGCACCTCCGTCCTGATCCGGTCGACCAGCGCCGAGAGCCGGGCCCCCTCCTGCTCCGACTCCTCCGCCGCGGCGCGCAGCGCGGCGGCGGCCGCGACGATCGCGGGCACGTTCTCGAACCCCGGCACCCGGCGGTGCTCGCGCTCGTCCTCCGGCAGCGGCCCGCGCCACCGGGTGCCCTTGCGGACGGCCAGCACGCCGACCCCGGCCGGGCCGCCCCACTTGTGCGCGCTCGCGGCCAGCACCGACCAGCCCCCGGGCAGGGGCGCGCGGCCCGCCGTCTGCGCGGCGTCCACCAGCAGCGGCACGCCGGCCTCGGCGCACAGCGCCGCCGCCTCGGCGACCGGCTGGAGCGTGCCGACCTCGTGGTTGGCGCTCTGCAGGCAGGCGAGGGCTGTGCCCCCGCCCCCGCCGCCCCCGTCGCCCCCGGCCTCTGCGCTCTCGCCGCGCACCGCCGCGCCGAAGGCGGCCAGGTCCACCACGCCGGTACGGCCGACGCCGACCGTCTCCACCGAGCCGCCGTCGCGCTCGTGGACCTGGGCGGCGTGCAGCACGCTGGAGTGCTCCACCGCCGATACGACCAGGCGGCGACCGGCCCGGCGCCGTCCCCGCGACACGCCGAGCACGCCCAGATGGACCGCCTGGGTGCCGGAGGCGGTGAAGGAGACCTCGTCGGGCCGGCAGCCGAACACCTCGGCGACCTCGGCCCGGGCCTGTTCCAGTAACATCCTTGCCCGGCGGGCAGGGCCGTACAGCCTCGCCGGGTCGGCCCAGCCGGTGTCGAGCGCCGCGGTCAGGGCCTCGCGCGCCCGGGGATGCAGCGGCTCGGTGGAGGCCGCGTCGAAGTACGCCACGCCCCAATCGTCCCACCACGCGCGACACAATCGGGGGCTGGACGGGAGGGCGGGGACGGCCCGCGCTAATGTGTCCCCCAGCGTAAAGCTGTGAACTGCAAGCTGTGAACCTGAATAAACGACCGCCCAGGAGAGACTTCTGGGCTTCATCTGTGGGGTAGGCGATCCGTGAGTCCGACCCGCCGTTCTGCACGGCGTCCGTTGGCCCGCCGCCGGGTGCCACGCACTGCCGCTCTGGCGCTGCTGATGGTGTCCGCGACGGCGTGTAGCGCTGAAGAGTGGAAGCGCGGTGGCATGCCTGAGGGCATCACCGAGCAGTCCGAGGTCGTCCAGGATCTGTGGAACGGATCCTGGATCGCCGCCCTGGCCACCGGTGCGGTCGTGTGGGGCCTGATCCTGTGGTCGGTGGCCTTCCACCGCAAGAGGAAGAACTCCAAGGAGCTCCCGCCGCAGGTGCGCTACAACCTGCCGATCGAGATGCTCTACACGATCGTGCCGCTGATCATGGTCAGCGTGCTGTTCTTCTTCACCGCCCGCGACCAGAACTACCTCACCGACATGTCGGCCAAGCCCGACGTGACGGTCAAGGTCGAGGCCTTCCAGTGGAGCTGGCGCTTCACGACCGAGGCCACCGGCAAGAAGGCGGAGGTCGTCGGGATCCCCGCCGACAACTACGAGCAGGGCCCGCAGCTGGTGCTCCCGGTCGGCAAGAGGATCCAGTTCAACCTCTCCTCGCCGGACGTCATCCACTCCTTCTGGGTCCCGGCGTTCAAGTTCAAGCTCGACGTGATCCCGGGCGTGGACAACCGGTTCCAGGTCGTGACGCTGGACAAGCCCGGCGTCTACGCCGGCCGCTGCGCCGAGCTGTGCGGCGTCGACCACAGCCGGATGCTCTTCAACGTCAAGCTCGTGTCTCAGGCCGAGTTCGACCAGTACATCGCTAGTCAGGCGGGTGCCCAGTGACCGCACTTAACGAACCTGTCGCCCTGGCGCCGGTGACGACCCGCAAGGGCTCGATCATCGCGAAGTGGGCGTCGTCCACCGACCACAAGGTGATCGGACACCTCTACCTCATCACCTCGTTCGTGTTCTTCCTGATCGGCGGCGTCATGGCGCTGATCATGCGGGCGGAGCTGGCCCAGCCGGGCCTGCAGGTCACCAGCAACGAGCAGTTCAACCAGCTGTTCACCATGCACGGCACGGTCATGCTGCTGATGTTCGCCACCCCGCTGTTCGCCGGCTTCGCCAACGAGCTCATGCCGCTGCAGATCGGCGCGCCCGACGTGGCCTTCCCGCGCCTGAACATGGTCAGCTACTGGCTGTTCACCTTCGGCAGCCTCATCGCCCTGTCGGGCTTCATCACCCCGGGCGGCGCGGCCAGCTTCGGCTGGTTCGCCTACACCCCGCTGTCGAACGCGATCGCCTCGCCGGGCATCGGCGGCGACCTGTGGATCATGGGCCTGACCATCAGCGGTCTGGGCACGATCCTCGGCTCGGTCAACTTCATCACCACGATCATCTGCATGCGCGCGCCCGGCATGACCATGTTCCGCATGCCGATGTTCACCTGGAACGTGCTGCTCACCTCGATCCTGGTGCTGATGGCCTTCCCGGTGCTCGCCGCCGCGCTGCTGGCCCTGGAGGCCGACCGCAAGCTCGGCACCCACATCTTCGACCCGCAGACCGGCGGGCCGCTGCTCTGGCAGCACCTGTTCTGGTTCTTCGGCCACCCGGAGGTCTACATCATCGCGCTGCCGTTCTTCGGCATCGTGACCGAGATCCTGCCGGTCTTCAGCCGCAAGCCGCTGTTCGGCTACATCGGCCTGGTCGGCGCGACCATCGCCATCGCCGGCCTGTCGATCACGGTGTGGGCGCACCACATGTTCCCGACCGGCCAGGTGCTGCTGCCGTTCTTCTCGTTCATGACCTTCCTCATCGCGGTGCCGACCGGTGTGAAGTTCTTCAACTGGATCGGCACGATGTGGCGAGGGCACCTGTCGTTCGAGTCGCCGATGCTGTTCTCGATCGGCTTCCTGGTCACCTTCCTGTTCGGCGGCCTGACCGGCGTCATCCTGGCCTCGCCCCCGCTGGACTTCCAGGTGTCGGACTCCTACTTCGTGGTGGCCCACTTCCACTACGTCGTCTTCGGCACCGTGGTCTTCGCGATGTTCGCCGGCTTCTACTTCTGGTGGCCGAAGTTCACCGGCAAGATGCTCAACGACGCCCTGGGCAAGTTCCACTTCTGGACCCTGTTCATCGGCTTCCACACCACCTTCCTGGTGCAGCACTGGCTGGGCGCTCAGGGCTTCCCGCGCCGCTACGCCGACTACAGCCCGATCGACGGCTTCACCGACCTGAACATGGTCTCCTCGATCGGCGCCTTCGTCCTGGGCGCCTCCACGCTGCCGTTCCTCTACAACGTGTGGGTGACGGCCAAGAAGGCGCCCAAGGTCACGGTCGACGACCCGTGGGGCTACGGAGGCTCGCTCGAGTGGGCCACCTCCTGCCCGCCGCCGCGGCACAACTTCACCTCGCTGCCGCGCATCCGGTCCGAGCGCCCCGCGTTCGACCTCAAGCACCCGCACATCACGGCCCCGCGTGAGCTGGAGGAGGACCGATGAAGGTTCAGGGCTGGCTGTTCATCCTCTGCGGCCTCTTCTTCGCCGCGGTGGACGTCGTCTACTGGTTCTGGTCCAAGGAGCCGGTCGGCACGACGGCGATGGCGATCTCGGTCGGCTTCGCCCTCATGATCGGTTACTACCTGATGTACACGGCCCGCCGGATCGGCGCCCAGCCGGAGGACAACAAGGAAGGCGAGATCAGCGAGGGTGCCGGAGAGCTCGGCTTCTTCAGCCCGCACAGCTGGTGGCCGCTCTTCGTCTGCCTCGCCGTCGCGCTCACCGCGGCAGGTTTCGCCATCGGCTGGTGGCTGTTCCTGATCGGCGTCTTCGCGACGATCATGGCGACGATCGGGTTCGTCTTCGAGTACTACCGGGGCAACTTCTCGCACTGAGCGAGACCCGGCCTCCGGCCGGGCGAGCCCCGCCGCGGTTCACCGGAAAGCGGGTCACGGAAACCTTCCGTGGCCCGCTTTTTGGCGTTTATTGCCAGCTCAAGAGTGATGTATCAGATGCCGTGACGCTTACTCCGGGTAATAACGGACTGGAGAAGATCAAGTGGAAACGGGGGACTTCACGTGCGGCAGGCGATCCGTGGGTCGACGTACGCGCCGGGGCTGCTGGCCCTGGCGCTGATGGGGGTGGGACCGACGGCGAACGCCGCGGCCGTACAGGAGAGCGCGCCCCCTTCCCAGCGGGCCGGGGCGGCTCCCGGGGCGGTGCGGGCCGCCGCGAGCGTGACCGTGACACCCGCCGACGGGACCGGCGGCGTGCCGACGGACACCACCGTCCTGGTCGGCGTCCAGGACGGGACGCTGAAGAAGGTCACCGTGAAGGGCCCCAAGGGCTCCCTGCCGGGCGTGATGAGCGCCGACGGCACCCAGTGGCGGAGCCAGGGTCAGGCCGCTCCAGGGACCTCCTACGAGGTCACCGCGGTGGCGGTCAACCCGGACGGCGAGACGACCGAGTCCGTCACCTCCTTCTCCACGGTGAGACCCGCCGGGACCTTCTCCATCGCGAGCCTCATGCCGGACAGGGATTACACGGGTCTGACCGTGGGCGTCGGCATGCCCATCATGATCACCTTCGACCGCGACGTCTCCGACCGGGTCTCCGTCGAGCGGAACCTGCTGGTCCGCACCTCCAAGCCGGTCCTGGGCGCCTGGCACTGGTTCGACGACCGGACGGTCCACTTCCGCCCCAGGACCTTCTGGCCGGCCGGCACGAAGGTCCGCCTGGAGGCCCGCCTGTCCGGGGTGCGCGGCGGCAACGGCCTGTACGGCAAGGCCGACCGGGTCCTCGACTTCAGGATCGGCCGCTCGCAGATCACCGAGGGCAGCATCCACACCCACCAGCTGACGGTGCGGCGCGGCGGCGAGGAGATCCGCAGGATCCCGATGAGCGCGGGCCAGGGCGGGCAGTGGAAGTACCACACGACCAGTGGCGTGCACCTGGCCATGTCCCGCGAGCCGGTGACCGTCATGACCTCGCCGGGCATCGGCCCCGGCCAGCCGGGCTACTACCGCATGACCGTCTACAACACCGTGCGGATCTCCAACAGCGGCGAGTACGTCCACAGCGCGCCGTGGTCCGTCGGCTCCCAGGGCTCGGCCAACGTCAGCCACGGCTGCGTCAACGTCAGCCCGGCCCACGCGCGCTGGTTCATCGACAACACCCTGATCGGGGACCCGATCATCATCACCGGCTCGCCCCGGAGGCTCGAACCCCTGAACGGCTGGGGCCACTGGCAGGAGACATGGGGGCAGTGGATCCGCTGGAGCAGCACCAAGAGCTTCACCACCGAGGCCGTCGGGAGCGCCTGACTCCGTCCCCCGCTCCGTGAGGGGGTGCGCGGGTCCCGGCGGGCACGGAGCCGCGGGTCCCGGCGGGGAGAAAGCCGGAGGCCCCGGTGAGGAGAAAGCGAGAGGCCCGGGCGGTCGATCCGCCCGGGCCTCTCGCTTTCTCCGTCCAGCCGTTCCGGCTAGTGGGTGAGGGACTTGTCCTCGCTCGCGCCCACCGCCGTGTGCTCGCCGGCGTCGCCGTGAGCGTGACCGCCGTGGCCGTCGTCCAGCGGGATCTTCTCGCCGCCGTACGCCTTGCTCAGCTTGGCCTTCAGCCTGCCGATCGGGCCGCGCAGGCCCTTCGGCGGGATGCCGCCGGGCTCGGTGTCGGCCCCGGGGATGACCGGGATCGGCTCCTTGCCCCGAATGTGGGCCTCGATGTCCTCGGCCGGGGGCACGTGGACCTCGATGTACTCGCCGTGGGGCAGGCGCTTGATGACACCCGACTCCACGCCGTGCCCGATGACCGCGGCGTCGCTGCGCTGCAGGCCGAGGCAGACCCGGTAGGTGACGATGTAGGCGACCACCGGAGCCACGAAGATCAGGACCCGGCCGATGTAGGTCGTCCAGTTCAGCGAGATCTGGAAGGTCCAGGAGATCTCGTCGTTCGCGCCGAGGATCCACAGCAGGCCGTAGAACGTGATCGCAGAGATGCCGATCGCGGTCCGGTGCGGGTTGTTGCGGGGACGGTCCGCGACGTGGTGCTCGCGGCGGTCACCGGTCACCCACTGCTCGACGAACGGGTACAGCGCCAGGCCGGTCATGATGATCCCCATCGGGACCAGCGCCGGGATCAGCACGCTCAGCGGAAGCGTGAAGCCCCAGATGTTGATCTCCCAGGCGGGCATCATGCGGAGCGCGCCCTCCAGGAAGCCCATGTAGTAGTCGGGCTGGGAGCCCGCCGAGATGTCCGCCGGCGTGTAGGGACCGAACAGCCAGATCGGGTTGATCTGCCCGAAGGTGCCCAGCAGCGCGATGACGCCGAAGGTGAACATGAAGTAGGCGCCGGCCTTGGCCATGAAGGCCGGGTAGAAGGGGGCGCCCACCACGTTGGTGTTCGTCCGGCCCTTGCCCGGCATTTGCGTGTGCTTCTGCACCCACATGAGGATCATGTGGGCGGAGATCAGCGCCAGCAGGATGCCCGGGATGAGCAGGATGTGCAGCGAGTAGAACCGGGAGATGACGTCCTCGCCCGGATACTCGCCGCCGAACAGGAAGAACGTGAGCCACGTGCCGATCAGCGGCAGCGAGATCGCCACGCCCTCGGTGATCCGCAGACCGGCCCCGGAGAGCAGGTCGTCGGGGAGGGAGTAGCCGGTCAGGCCCTCCAGCAGGGCCAGGGTGAGCATCAGGACGCCGATGAGCCAGTTCAGTTCGCGCGGCTTGCGGTACGCACCGGTGAAGAACACGCGGAGCGCGTGCACCATCATGCCCGCGACGAACAGAAGGGCGGCCCAGTGGTGCATCTGCCGCATGAGCAGACCACCGCGGACGTCGAAGCTGATCTCCAGCGTCGAGGCGTACGCCGCGGACATCCCGACGCCCTTGAGGCCGTCGTAGGAGCCGTTGTAGATGACGTGCTCCATGCTGGGCTTGAAGAAGAACGTCAGGAACGTACCGGTGAGCAGCAGGACGATGAACGAGTAGAGCGCGATCTCGCCCAGCAGGAACGACCAGTGGTCGGGGAAGACCTTGCGCAGGTTGCGCTTGAGGAAGTTCCCCGCGCCCAGGCGGTCGTCGAGGTAGCTGCTCGGGCCCGCGATGGGCTTGGGGACGTTGCTGGCAGGGCCGACGCTGCTCATGCGTGGCCTCCCTTCTCACGGACCTCGGCCTCGGCGTCGCCGCGCTCCCAGAAGCTGGGACCGACGGGGACGGCGAAGTCGCCCGTGGCGACGAGGTAGCCCTCGTTGTCGACCGCGATCGGCAGCTGCGGCAGCGGCCGGGCGGCCGGGCCGAAGACGACCTTGGCGCCGTCGGCGGCGTCGAAGGTCGACTGGTGGCACGGGCACAGGATGTGGTGCGTGGTCTGCTCGTAGAGGGCCGCGGGGCAGCCGACGTGCGTGCAGATCTTGGAGTAGGCCACGATGCCGTCGTGCGTCCAGTTCAGGTTCGTGCCGGACTTGAGCTCCTCCGGGCGGAACTTGATCAGGATCAGGACGGCCTTGGCCAGGGCGTTGAGGTCGTGCTCGTAGCCCTCGGGCACGACCGACAGGATGCCGCCGGGGGAGTTGAAGTCCGCCGCGCGGATCGGCGCCCCGGTGCCCTCGACGACGAGCCTGCGGTTCTTGCCCTCCTTGGTCTTCTCGCCCCAGACGGTGTGCCGCAGCTTCTCCGGGAAGTCGGCGTAGGACGGGCCCAGGTCGCGCAGCAGCACCAGCGGGGCCAGGCCCAGCGGGGCCGCGGCGGCCAGGAGCGTACGGCGCAGCAGCGGCCGCTTGGTGATGCCGCTCTCGGCCGCGCCCTGCAGGAAGGTCTCGCCGACGTAGGACCGGGTCCCGCCGTCGGAGGCCATCAGGTGGCGCTCCTGGACCAGCGTGTACTTGGGCATGATCATGCGGACCCAGACCACGAGGCCCGAGGCCAGCGAGAGCAGAGCCAGCGTGAGCGAACCGCCCAGGGCCACGTTGGAGATCCCGGCGCTCTCCACGCCGTGGACCTGGAAGGCCACGTAGGAGACGATGAACGCGATCCCGGACAGGAGCGTGATCGTGAAGCACAGGGCGGCGATCTTCTCGCCCTTCTTCGCGGTCTTCTCGTCCTGCAGGTTCACGCCCGGGACGTCGACTCCGCCGGCGGTCTCCTTCGCGCCGAGCAGGGTCGCGCTCGCGGCGGGAGAGGGGGTGCCGACGACACGCTTGGGAACGCGCTCGTCGGGCTGCTCGATGTCGTGATTGTTGTCTGTCATTTGGCCTGTCGCTTCTTCGCGGTGATCCAGATGGCGGCCAGGACGAGCAGGCTGATGCCCACGACCCAGAGCAGCAGGCCCTCGGTGACCGGGCCGATGCGGCCGAGGCCGGCGCCGCCCGGGTTGGGCTCGTTCTGCAGGCCCACGATGTAGGCGATCATGTCTCGCTTCTGATCGGGCGTGATGATGCTGTCGTTGAACACCGGCATCGCCTGCGGACCGGTGGCCATGGCCTCGTAGATCTGCTTCGGGGTGGCCTCGGTCAGCTCGGGGGCGTACTTGCCCTGGGTCAGGGCACCGCCGGCGCCGACGAAGTTGTGGCACTGGATGCAGTTCGCGCGGAACAGCTCACCGCCCTTCGCCCGGCTGCCCTTGGAAGCGTCGACCTGCTCCTCGGTCGGGGGCACCGGGCCGCCGCCGAGGGACTGGATGTAGGCGCCGAGCTGCTTGATGGTCTCGTCGTTGACCCACTCGGCGGGCTTCTTGCGCGGGGCCTGGGCGCCGGGCTGGGTCATCGGCATGCGGCCGCTGCTGACCTGGAAGTCCACCGCCGCCCAGCCGACGCCCACCAGGCTCGGACCGCGGTCGGGGATGCCCTCGGCGTTGAGTCCGTGGCAGCTCGAACAGCTCTGCTCGAACAGGCGCTTGCCCTCCGCCACGTTGTCGACCTTGCCGGAGGCGATGGACGCGGCGGCCCGATCGTCCGTGGGGACTGCCAGGGTGTAGGCGACCCCGAGCAGCCCCAAGGCCAGAAGCAGGACGGCGTATCTCGCGAGGGGATGCCGCCGCCCAGCGGTGATCCTATTCACAGAGATCCCCGATTCCTTAATGGATGCCGTAGATGGTTACGAAAAGCCCGATCCAGACCACGTCGACGAAGTGCCAGTAGTAGGACACGACGATCGCGCTGGTCGCCTGCTCACGGGTGAAGCGCTTCGCGGCGTACGTACGTCCCAGCATGAACAGGAACGCGATCAGTCCACCGGTCACGTGGAGTCCGTGGAAGCCAGTGGCCAGGTAGAACACCGAGTCGTACGCGGTGTGCGACAGGGTGTGCCCCTCGCTGACAAGCTGGCCGTACTCGTACAGCTGACCGGCGACGAAGACGGCGCCCATGATGAAGCTGACGATGTACCAGAAGCGCAGCTTGGCGACCTGGCCCTTCTCGGCGGCCCAGACGCCCAGCTGGCAGGTCACACTCGACAGGACCAGGATGATCGTGTTGGCCAACGCGAACGGGACGTTCAGGTGAGGTTCGGGCCAGTTCGTGACGCCCTGGCCGATGCTCACCGACCGGATGGTGAAGTACATCGCGAACAGCGCCGCGAAGAACATGAGCTCAGAGGACAGCCAGACGATCGTCCCGACGCTGACCAGATCGGGTCTGCCGGACGAGTGTGCTGTCGTCGTCGTTGAAATTGCGGATGCTGTCGCCACGGGCAGCATTATTGCGGCTCCCCTGGTCGGGTCGCCGCACGACCCCCCGGTAGGGGGTTCAAACGTCCCTCTAATCTGGACGTGTGGGGCATTTTGTGTGCCGGGACCTCCGGTCTGGGCCCCCAGACGAGGTGACCGGTAGCATCCCAGGTGACCATACATCGACAAGGGATAGCGAGCGCGACCGTGAGCACCGACGACAAAATGAGGGTTCTCGTCTACAGCGACGACGCGGGCACCCGCGAGAAGGTGCGCCAGGCGATCGGCCGGCGTCCCGCCGCCGACGTGCCCCTCGTGGAGATCGTGGAGTGCGCCACCCACGCGAAGGTCGTCCAGCACTTCGACTCGGGTGAGATCGACGTCGCCGTGCTCGACGCGGAGGCGAAGCCGGCCGGCGGCATGGGCGTGGCGCGCCAGGCCAAGGACGAGGTCCACGACTGCCCGCCGATCTGCCTGCTGATCGCCCGCCGGGACGACCGCTGGCTGGCCGAGTGGTCCCGCGCCGAGGCGGTCGTGGCGCAGCCGATCGACCCCGTGACGCTGGCCGACACCGTGGCCGACCTGATGCGCAGGCGTCTCTCCACCCGTCTGACCGCCCGATAGAAGCACCGGCACGATCCATTTCCGAAAAGACCGGACAAACCCCCTTACGGAGACCCCCATGGACGCGCGCACGACCTGGCCCGCGCTGCTGTCGGCCCTGCTCGCCGGTGAGCACCTGACGGCCGACGAGACCGCCTGGGCGATGAACGAGATCATGTCCGGCTCGGCGACGCCCGCTCAGATCGCCGGCTTCGCCGTGGCGCTGCGCGCGAAGGGGGAGACCGTCGCCGAGGTGACCGGCCTGGCGCGCACCATGCTGGAGCGAGCCACCCCGCTCTCGGTCGAGGGTCCCGTCGTCGACATCGTCGGCACCGGCGGCGACCGGGCCCACACGGTCAACGTCTCCACCATGGCCGCGATCGTGGCCGCGGCCGCGGGCGCGCGGGTGGTCAAGCACGGCAACCGGGCCGCCTCCTCCTCCTGCGGGGCCGCCGACGTGCTGGAGCACCTCGGGGTCGTGCTCGACCTGGCTCCGGCGGACACCGCCAGGGTCGCCGTCGAGGCGGGCATCGCCTTCTGCTTCGCGCCGGTCTACCACCCCGCGCTGCGTTTCGCCGGCCCGCCGCGCAAGGAGATCGGCGTGCCGACGGTCTTCAACTTCCTCGGCCCGCTGACCAACCCGGCCCGCCCGGCCGCCCAGGCGATCGGCGTCTACGACGCGCGCATGCTCCCGGTCGTGGCCGGCGTCTTCGCCGAGCGGGGCGTCTCCGCCCTGGTCTTCCGGGGCGACGACGGCCTCGACGAGCTGACCATCGCCACCACGTCCACGGTCTGGGTGGTCCGGGACGGCGCCGCCACGCAGACCGTCTTCGACCCGGCCGTGCTCGGCATCCCCCGGGCGGAGGCGGAGGCGCTGCGCGGGGGGGACGTGGTTTTCAACGCCCAGGCCGTGCACGACCTCCTCGGCGGGAAGACCGGGCCGGTCCGCGACGCGGTGCTGCTCAACGCGGCCGCCGCCCTGGTCGCGCTCGACGGCCCCGGGGACGACTTGGAGGCCGGGATGACCGAGGCCTACGCGCGGGCCACGCGGGCCGTCGACTCCGGCGCCGCCGCGGCGACCCTCGACCGCTGGATCGAGGTCAGCGCGGCGCTGCGGTCGTGACGATGCCGCGGGGGAGCCGTGCGGTTCGCGCACGGCGCCCCCGGCCCGCAGGGGAGGCCGCTCCGTGCCCGGGAGCGGCCCGTGCCGCCCGCCTCAGTCGGCCTCGTTGAGCCCGATGGAGAAGGCGGCGTCGAGGTCGTGCCGGGAGTAGGCGCGGAAGGCGATGTGCGTCTCGGTGTGCAGGACCCCGGCCACCTTGTTGATGCGGCCCGGGATGACCTCGGCGATCTCCTCGTAGGCGGCGACGCGGACCATGGCCATCAGGTCGTATTCGCCGGTGATCGAGTAGACCTCGCTCACCCCGTCGATCTCGGCGATCGTCTGGGCGACCTCGGGGATCCGGTCCACCTCGGCGTTGATGTGCACGATCGCGGTGACCACGGGCTTTCCTCCTCGTTGAGTACGGCTTGCAGTCTCCGAAGTTATCAGCGCTCCGGACGGCCCTCACGCCGCCGGTGCGGCTCCGTGCCCAGCCCCTGGTAGGCGCGGTCGATCCGCTCCTTGAGCCGGCCCGCGCCCGCCACCGGCAGGCTCCAGCCGCCCTCGACCTGGACCAGCCGCACGCCCGGGGACTCCAGCCAGCGCAGGATGCACTCGGTCTCCTCGGCCCCGGCCGCCGGGATGGGGCCGGGACCCGGCGCGACGGTCTCGGCGGTGGCCGTCAGCGCGTCCACGAACGGAGTGGGATGGGCGCCCCTGGGCATGACCCCGGCGGAGGCCAGGCGGCCGTACCGGATGACGTGGACCTCCCACCGGCCGTCCGCCATCGGGGCGGCGGCCACCATCTGCGGGATCGAGGTCAGCGACCGGAGCCGCTGCATCCGGGCCGAGACACGCACGTAGGCGGCGAGCCGGTCGCGGTCGGCGGCGGCCTCCTCGTAGCGCTGGTCCTGCGAGAGCCGCTCCATCCGGGCCTCGATCGCGGAGAAGACCGGGCCGGCGTCCAGTTCCATGACCCGGCGGGCGGCGACGACGTGCACGCCGTACTCCTCGGCGCTCTGGCGGCCCTCGCACGGGGCGCCGCACCTGCCGAGCCCGGCCAGCGCGCACGCCGACCGCCTGGTGCGGTCGGTGACCCGCAGCGGGATCTTGTCCGTGCACTGGCGGAGCGGCACCGCCTCGTACAACGCGGTGCGGGCCTCCTCGGCGGCGCGCACGCTGCCGAACGGGCCCAGGTAGCCGGCTCCGTCGTCCTTGAGCTCGCGCACGACCGACAGGCGAGGGAAGGGCTCGTCGGTGAGCTTCAGCCAGACGACCTTCTCCGGGAAGCGCGACCTGCGGTTGTAGCGGGGCTTGGCCGAGCCGATCAGCCGCAGCTCCCGCACCTCGGCCTCCAGCGGAGTCGCGCAGACGATCGGCCGGACCCGCACGGCGATGCCGACCATCTCCCGGATCCGGGGCCGGGTCTCGCTCGCGGTGAAGTAGCTGCGCACCCGGGTGCGGAGGTTGACGCTCTTGCCGACGTAGAGCGGGTCGCCGCGCTCGTCCTCGAAGACGTAGACGCCGGGGGCGGCGGGGACCGCCTCGGCCAGGTGCCGCTTGCGGCGCTGCTCGGGCGTGGGCGTGCGGGTGAAGCCCTTCAGCTCCTCCAGGGTGTGCACGCCGAAGGAGCCCGCCCGCTCCAGCAGCGCGTGCAGCACGTCCACGGTGGCCCGGGCGTCGGACAGGGCGCGGTGGCACGGCTCGGTCGAGCTGAACAGCCGCGCCAGCGTGGCGAGCTTGCAGTTGGGCGCCTCGTCGCGGGTGAGCAGCTTGCGGGCCAGGGTGACGGTGTCGACGACCGGGTGCTCGGGAGGGGGATAGCCGTGCGCGGCGCAGGCCGCCTTGACGAACCCCACGTCGAAGCCGGCGTTGTGGGCCACCAGCGTGGCGCCGCGGGCGAACTCGAGGAAGGCCGGGAGCACGGACCCGATCTTCGGCGCCGCCGCGACCATGACGTCGGTGATGCCGGTCAGCACCGAGATGAACGGGGGGATCGGCGTCCCCGGGTCGACCAGGGTGCCGAACTCGCCCAGCACCCGCCCGCCCCGGACCTTGACCGCGCCGATCTCGGTGATCGCGTGTTCTCCCGCGGAGACTCCCGTGGTCTCCAGGTCGAACACCACGAACGTGATCTCGCTGAGCGGCGTGCCCAGCTCGTCCAGCGTCCCCTGCACGGCGTTCTCCACGGTCACGACCATAGGAGCCCCGACCGACATTTAGCGCCGAGCCCATCGGGAGACGCTCAGGCGAGCGGTTCCTGCGCCCGCTTCCCCGCCGCTGTGTACAGGAACAGGCCGGTCAAGCCGAGCACGACGCCCGCGAAGACCTCGTATCCGTCCAGGAAGCCGATGTGGTTGACCAGGAGCAGGTCGTGCGCCCACCGCCACCAGCCCAGGACGGTGTTCACCACGGTTCCCCAGCCCTGCAGCATCAGGAGCACGCCCGGCAGTTTGAGGAATTCCTTCATGCCGTCGATCCTCCTCCGGCACGATGAGGGCCCGCTACGGCACAAGGTCAGGCGCGGCATCGACTTTGGTCGGTTCCAGGTCTGCCCGCATTACCCGTAATGTCGTGAAATGTGACCCAATCCGCGATGGAGTACCGGTGGCTGCTGCCCGGCAGTCTGCGTGACACGCCGCGCAAGGAGCACATCAGGGTCCGGAGGTCGACCCGCGACTGGATCGTGGACATCGTCATCTTCCTGCTGTCGGTCGGGATCGGGCTGGTGGCGGCCGAGCAGGTGCAGGTCGAACCCGGGCTGCCGGAGCCGCTGCGGATCGCCGACCAGCTCGTCGGCGTCGTCGCGTGCGTGGCGATATGGCTGCGCCGGCGCTGGCCCATGGGGCTCGCCCTGGTGCTCGTGCCGGTCTCGCTCGTCTCGGCCGTCTCGGGCGGCGCCGCCCTGGCGGCGCTGTTCACGGTGGCCGTGCACCGGCCGTTCAAGCACGTGGCGCTGGCGGGCGGGCTGAACCTGCTGTCGGTCCCCCTCTACATGAAGCTGCGGCCGGATCCCGAGCTGTCCTTCGGAGACTCGGTGCTGCTGCTGACGCTGGTCTTCCTGGTCGTGGTGATCTGGGGCATGCTCGTGCGGGCCCGGCGGCAGCTCGTGGTCTCCCTCCGCGAGCGCGCCGAGCGGGCCGAGGCGGAGGCCGAGCTGCGGGTGGAGCGGGCCAGACATCTGGAGCGCGAGCGCATCGCCAGGGAGATGCACGACGTGCTCGCCCACCGGCTCTCGCTGCTCAGCGTGCATGCGGGCGCGCTGGAGTACCGGCCGGACATGCCCTCGCAGGACGTGGTCCGGGCGGCCGGGGTGATCCGCTCCGGCGCCCACCAGGCGCTCCAGGATCTCCGGGAGGTCATCGGCGTGCTCAGGCTCGGCGCCGAGGGCACCCACCCCGACCGCCCGCAGCCGACCCTGGCGGACCTGGCCGGGCTGGTGGAGGAGTCCAGGACGGCGGGCATGGAGGTGAGGCTCGACATGCGCGTGAGCGAGGGGTCCGAGGCTCCGGCGCAGCTCGGTCGCAACGCCTACCGGATCGTGCAGGAGGGCTTGACCAACGCGCGCAAGCACGCCGCCGCCGCGCCCGTGGACATGGTGGTCGCGGGCGGGCCCGGGGACGGGCTCACCGTCGAGATCCGCAATCCCGTGACCGGGGGCCAGGCCATCCCCGGCAGCGGCACGGGCCTGATCGGGCTCACCGAGCGGGCCGAGCTCGTGGGCGGGCGCCTGGAGTACGGCCACGCGCCCGACGGCCGGTTCCGGCTCAGCGCGTGGCTGCCGTGGGCGGTCTGAAAGTGCGGCGGGGACGACGGGCGCTCGGGGGAGGGCGCGGCCGGGTGGGCAGGAGGACGCGGCTAACGTGACCGGCATGAGCTCATCGCCCCCTCGCGAGCCGATCCGCGTGCTGATCGTCGACGACGACGCCCTCGTCCGGGCGGGACTCTCACTGATCCTCGGCGGCTCCGGGGACATCATCGTCGTCGGCGAGGCCGCGGACGGGGACGAGGTGCCGCCGCTGGTGGCCGGGCACCGCCCGGACGTGGTGCTGATGGACATCCGCATGCCCCGCGTGGACGGCCTGACCGCGACCGAGCGCCTGCGCGCCGCCGCCCCGGCTCCCGAGGTGGTCATCCTGACGACCTTCCACGCCGACTCGCAGGTCCTGCGCGCTCTGCGCGCGGGGGCGGCCGGCTTCCTGCTCAAGGACACCCCGCCGGGTGATCTGGTCACCGCGATCCGCCGGGTGGGAGCGGGCGAGCCCATCCTGTCGCCCGCCGTGACCCGCCAGCTCATCGCGCACGTCGCCGACGGCGGCGCCGGGTCCCGCCGGGAGCGGGCGCTGGGGCTGCTGGCCGGGCTCAGCGAGCGCGAGCGCGAGGTCGCGCTCGCCGTCGGCAGGGGGAGGTCGAACGCGGAGATCGCCGCCGAGCTGTACATGAGCGTGGCCACGGTCAAGGCCCACGTGTCGCGGATCCTGACCAAGCTCGGCCTGAACAACCGCGTCCAGATCGCGTTGCTCGTCCACGACGCCGGGCAGCTCGGCGACGGCGGCTGACCGGAGGCGCGGCGGCAGGGGGGCGTCGCCGTACGGGCTCCCTCCGGGCCGGGCCGGCCCTCCCGCGGATCCCGCGAGAGGGCGCCGGGCCTACGCCCAGTAACTCCCGTCGAGCATCCGCTCCAGGGCGGCGCGGTGCATGACCAGGTCGTCGGGGTCCTCGGGCATGGGCTGCTCGCCGAAGTGGATCCGCCGGTGCCAGACGCGGGCCATGATGACGCCGTGCCGCAGCGCGGCGTACATCTCGTAGAACTCCATGTCGCGTGGCTGGTAACCCGTCATTTCCTGATATGTACGGCACACGTCCTCGCGCCGCATGAAGTCCGGCAGCCCGGGGAGGCCCATGACCTCGGTGATCTCCTGGAAGAACCGGTGCAGGAAGACCATCCAGGCGATGTCCAGCTCGCGCGGGCCGACGGCCGCCATCTCCCAGTCGAGCACCGCCACCGGGGTGAAGTCGCGGTACATCACATTCCCGATGCGCGCGTCGCCCCAGCTCAGCACGTCGGGCCCGGGATCGGCCGGCCAGTGCTCCTCCAGCCAGTCGAAGGCCCGCTCCAGCACCGGGACCCGCATCGAGGAGTGCGCCCACTCGTAGTAGGCCCGCTGGTCGTTGACATGCCTGCGCAGTGCGGAGCCGCCCGGCCGGTCGAGCTGGAAGGGGCGCAGCTCCGCGGGGGTGAACGGGGCGTCGTGCAGACCGGCCAGGATGCCCACGCTCTCCCGCTGCAGCCGCGCCCGGTCGGCGGGCGAGGCCTCCAGCAGCCAGCCCTCGAAGGTGTAGGGGAGCACGTCCGGCGGCACATCCCCGGCCAGGCGTTCCATCACGAAGAACGGTGTGCCCAGCGGGGCGGGATCGGGCTCGAACCACAGGGTGCGCGGAGCGGGCGTGCCCGCCCGCTCCCGGGCCATCCGCATGGCCTCGAACTGCCTGCCGAGGTCGTAGCCCGGGAAGACCGGCACGGCCTCACTCGCCGGAGCCATCCGGGTGACGCACGAGATCTCCCTCCTGCCCTCGCCGGAGAGCCAGGAGGCGTCGAACAGGAGGGTCTCGCTGGACATGCCGTTGCCCGAGGGGTGGGAGAGCGCGGAGACCGCGACCGGGTGGCCCAGCCGCCCGGTGAGCCACGAGCGCATCCGGTCGCGCAGCTCGCCGAGGTCCCGGGTGGAGGTCCGCATCGACTCGTTCTGCTCAGACCGCTCGCTCATCGCGCTCTCCCGGGGACCGCTCCGCGACGCGCCACACATCGCCGAGACAGTCGTACACCGCCTACCAAGCGCTTGTCCACCTTCTGTTCACGGGCAGGTCGGGCGGGCTTCGATCTTTTATCCGTTCGGTGGCCCGGCGCGATAGCCGTACCCTTGACGGATAGACCAATCCGAGTAGGGGCCGTTGATGAGTTCAGCCGGAGAGGGCCTGTCTCGTCCGCTGCCGGAGCAGGTCCGTTCACACGTCGTGGAGCTGGCCTCCCAGATCCTCGGCTCGATGCCCGCCGCGGCGGTGCCGCCGCCGCTGCGCACCATCGCCAGGTTCGACCCGCGCAAGCGGGCCAAGCTGGGCGGCACGCCGATCGCCGCGCAGCTGGAGACCGACAAGGAGTTCCGCGAGCTCGTCGCCGAGGCATTGACCTCCGGCTGGCCCGAGCTGGTCGCCAGTCTGGCGGAGGGGTCCGTGCCGCCGGCCGCCGAGCCCGTCATGGTCGCCGCCGCCGCCTACCTGACCCGGCCGCCCGGCTGGGCGGAGATGGTGGAGAACGCCCGCGCCGACATCGAGCGGTCGGCCGTCGCCGCGGAGGGTTCCGCGCTGGAGCAGACGCTCACCCGGCTGCGCGAGCAGCTGGCCGCGCAGAAGACCGCGGCCAAAGAGGAGTCCGACCGGCTGCGCGAGCAGCTCAAGGGCGCCCGCACGGAGATCTCCGACCTCCGGCGCAAACTGCACGAGGCCCGCGAGCGGGCGAAGGCGGCCGACGCACGGGCTGCCGAGATGGAGGAGGCCGCCCAGGAGGCCAGGGCCGCCGCGGCCTCGGCGGGCAGCACGGGGGAGAGCGAGCTTCGCCGGCTCCGGGAGCGCCTGGCCGACTCCGAGCGGCAGCTGGAGGCCGCCCGCAGGGCCGCCCGCGAGGGGCGCAGCGTGGAGGACACCAAGGTCCGCCTCCTGCTCGACGCGCTCGCCGACGCCGCGGCCGGGCTCCGCAGGGAACTGGCCCTGCCCTCCAGCATCAGCCGGCCCGCCGACTCCGTCGCCTCGGTCGCCCCCGGCAGACCGGGGGTCCAGGCGGTGCCCGCCCGGGCGCTCGCCGACGACGACCCGGCCCTGCTCGACCAGTTGCTCACGCTGCCGCAGGTCCACCTGATCGTGGACGGCTACAACGTGACCAAGACCGGTTACGGCACCCTCACCCTCGCCGACCAGCGCAACCGGCTGCTCACCGGCCTCGGCGCACTGTACGCGCAGACCCGCACCGAGCTGACCTGCGTCTTCGACGGCGCCGAGTTGAACGGCCCGGTGCCGGTCTCGGCCCCCAGGGGCGTACGGGTGCTGTTCAGCACGCCCGGCCAGACCGCCGACGACCTGATCCGCCAGCTGGTCCGGGCCGAGCCGGCCGGGCGCGCGCTGGCGGTGGTCTCCTCGGACCGGGAGGTGGCCGAGTCCGTCCGGCGGATGGGCGCCCGGCCGGTCCCGGCCGGGCTGTTGCTGAAGCGCCTCGGGCGCGCCTGACCGGCGCGCGGGGTGGGGCCCGGTGCGGCCGCTCCTTGCGAACAGACAACAAAACGGCCGAAAAGGTGAGATGGCTCTTACCTGTTCTGTACTATTTCGCCCCAGTGTCTTTACGCAGGGAGGGCGTCGTAGTGGCCGTGGCGGGTATGCCGAAGAGTTCCGGGCGCAAGCCCGTGGCGGTCGGGCTGGTGCTCGCGGCGCTCCTGCTGCCGATCCTGCCTCTCGGCGACGCGCTCGCCGAGCCGAAGCCCACGATCCCGCAGGCCAGGAAGAAGCTGGCGAAGCTCAACGAGCAGGCCGACAAGATCGTTGAGAAGTACAACCAGGCCGGCGAGAAGTGGAAGAAGGCCAGGAAGAAGTACAAGGCGCTCAACGACGAGCTCACCCGGCAGAACGCGAAGGTCGCGGGGTTGCGCGAGGAACTGGTCACGATGGCCGTCAGCTCCTACCAGCTCGGCGGTCTGACCGGCTGGGAGAGCCTGGTCGGCCAGGCCCACCCCGACGACCTGCTGAGCGGCCTGGCCGCCGCCGACCAGCTCTCGGCCTCGCGCGCCCAGTCCGTCAGCGCCTTCGACGAGGCCAACAAGACGCTGAAGGCCGACCGGGACAGGGCCAAGGCCGCCCTGGCCGAAGCCGACCGGACGCGCGACGAACTGGCCGCGGAGAAGGCCAAGGCCGACAAGATGGTCAAGGCCCAGACCAAGCTCCTGCGCCAGCTCGGCGCCTTCAAGACCGGCGACCCCAACAGCGCGGGCATCGCCTACACCGGTCCGGCCTCCGGCAACGCCCGCGCCGCCCTGGAGTTCGCCTTCGCTCAGGTCGGCAAGCCGTACCGGTACGGCGGCACCGGGCCGGACAGCTGGGACTGCTCCGGTCTCACCCAGGCCGCCTGGCGTGCGGGGGGCGTCACCCTTCCCCGTACGACCTGGGAGCAGTGGAGCTGGGGGGCGAGCCGTAGGGTCTCCCTGGACGAACTCGAGCCCGGAGACCTGATCTTCAGCGAGGGGCTCGGGCACCTGAGCATGTACGCCGGTGACGGAAAGATCGTCCACGCCCCGCAGACCGGGGACGTCGTCAAGGTCGTCCCGCTGGCCGCCTACGGCCGCCGCCTCGTCGGCGCCGTCCGTCCCTGACCCCCGTCCCGCTCCGGCGGCCTGAGGCGGAGCCTGAGCCCTCGGCCGCCTCCGGGGGTCCGCCGCCCCGCGGCCGGCCCCTCCCCGCCTTCTCCTGTGCTCTCCTGTGCTCCGAGGCGGCCGGTCCGCCTGCGCCCTCTGCGGCCGGGAGACCCCGCGGCCGGCCCCTCCCCGCCTTCTCCTGTGCTCTCCTGTGCTCCGAGGCGGCCGGTCCGCCTGCGCCCTCTGCGGCCGGGAGACCCCGCGGCCGCGTGATCCGGCCCGCACCTCTTCGGCGCCGCCCTCTGCCCACGGGCGGCCGGCGTAGTTCCGGACGGCTCTCCGGCGCCCCGGCGAGGGCCGGAACCCGCGGAGGCTCCCGGATCCCGGCCGCCTCCGCCGCCGGGGCGTCCTCTCCCGATTCGCGCGACCTCCTCCGGCCCGGAGTCCTGAAGATCAATACTGGTGTGACTGAAGTGACTGGAGTGACGTTTTTAAGGTGACGCTCCGGGGAATGTGACGAGAGTCATAACGGGACAGTGAAACTGCCGATTACGCAGGGGTTATGGATTCGTGATCAAGCCAGGGTGACCCACTCCCGATGGGGGACCCTTTGCTGAAATTTATCGATCCGAGTACCTTCTGGCGTCGCGGCGAGCAATCCATGCCGTCGCACTGAATATCGGCCTTCCCAGAGCCGATGTCCCGCATAGAAATCCATCCGGCCGCTTCACGCGCGCTTCAGGCGCGGCGGCCAGCCGAATCCATGCAGCCAGGAGGCATGGAACCGGGGACCCAACCGGCCTCGCACGCGTGGCCAGGGGTGAATCGGCATGCCGTCATGCCGTAGGGCGCCTTCCCAGCCCGAATCCGTCAGCTAACCCGGTAGGCATCAGTGGAAGTCCCAAGGAGAAATCCTGTCTACCACCCTGCACAACCCTTGTTCGTCGCGCTTTCTCCGCCTTTCCGTAAGCGGGCTCGCCCTCACTCTGACCGCCTCAGCCGGGGCGGTCGCGATGGGTTCCGCCGAGGCGCGGGCGACGACGAACGGCGCGACCGCCGCACCGGTCACGGCCATCGCGGGCGCCATGGCGCACACCAAGGTGAGTGTCAAGGCGAACGCCAAGATGGTCAGGGCCGCGCGGCAGAAGGCGAGGGCCGCCAAGGCCGTCTCCACGGCCAGGAAGCAGATCGGCGATCCGTACCGGTGGGGAGCCACCGGTCCGAGGGCGTTCGACTGCTCGGGCCTCGTCCAGTACTCATGGCGGTCGGCGGGCGTGAAGCTCCCCCGGATCACGCACAGCCAGTATCGAGCCGTGAGGAAGAAGGTCTCGTGGCGCAGCCTGCGCCCCGGTGACCTGCTCTTCTTCTATGGAAAGGGTCATGTCGGCATATACGTCGGCAAGGGGAGAATGGTCCACTCGCCCAGCAGTGGCAAGAGGGTCCGGATCGTGAAGCTGAAGGGGTACTACCGGTCCTCCTTCGCCGGAGCGGTCCGTCCCGGCGCCTGACACCGCAGGTAACACGGCCCCGCACGCCTCTCGACAAGAGGGCGGGCGGGGCCGTACCGCATCCCGGGCCCGCCCGGCCGGGGCGGCCACGGAACGCACAACGGGATCGATCACGTACGATCAGGCCCTATGTCCGTCCCGCAGGGGCGCCGTGCCGTACTCGCGGGGATGCTGGCGCTGACAGGCGCCGCGCTGACCGCCGGGGCCGCGCCGCTCCCGGAGGGCCCCTGGCCCGACGGCACCGTGATCCGGGGCGGGCACTACGTCGTCATCGGCCATCGCGTCCCCCTCGCCAGCCTGGCCGATCTCGCGGTCAGGACCGACCGCGCCCGCCGGGTGGTCGCCGCGATCTGGGGGCCGGTCCGGCCGGTGGTCCTGTTCCCGGAGACCGACGCCGAGGCCGGGGCGCTCGCGGGAACCGGAGCCACCGGCGGGCTGGCGGCGCTGGCCACCGCCGACCGGGTGATCGTGCTGCCGAGCGGCTACGCGAAGCTCAGCGAGACGGGCAGGGACGTGGTGATCGCCCACGAGCTCACCCACGTGGCCACCGGCGCGACGCGGGGCGGGCGGGTGCCCATGTGGCTGTCGGAGGGGTTCGCCGACTACGTCGGCTACTCGGGCTCCGGGCTCGCGGTCCGCACGGTCGCCGCCGAGCTGGCCGCGGAGGTGGCGGCGGGCGTCCTGCCCGACCGGCTCCCGGGCCCCGCCGACTTCGCCCCCGGGGCGGCACGGCTGGCGCAGGCCTACGAGGAGGCATGGCTCGCCTGCCGCTACGTCGCCGAGCGTTTCGGCGAGCGGACCCTCGTGAGGCTCTACGGTGGCGATGTCGGGACCGTCCTCGGCCTGACCCCGGCGGAGTTCACCGCCGGCTGGCGCGACTACCTCCGGAAGGAGATCGGTTGACCTCCCCTCACGGCCCGGACGCCTCCCGTCCGCGGGATCACGGCGACGCGGAGCCGGCGGCGCCCGCGGGAAACGGCGCGGCCGGGGCCGCCCCGGGCCTGCGGGCGGCGGGATGGGCGCTGGCCGCCCTGGGCGCGGCCACGCTGGCGATCGTGGCGTTCACCACGCCCTGGCGGGCGCTGCCGGAGCAGGCCCCGCCGGTCGCGCCCGACCCGGCCCGCGACTTCACGGCCGGGCAGCTCGCCCGGTCGGCGGCGTTCGACGCCGTGGTCGGCCCGCCCGCCTACCTCTCGCTCGGCCTGACCCTCGCGGCGGCCGGGGTGCTGGTGGCCACCCCCCTGGGCGCGCGGCTGCTGGGCGGACTGCGGGGGCCCTGGTGGTCGCGGGTCCTGCTCGGCGTGCTCGGCGTCACGGTGGCCGTGGAACTGCTGCGCTGGCCGCTGGGGATGTGGCAGGAGACCCACCTGCGCTCCTTCGGCCTGTCCACCCAGGACTGGCCCGCCTGGGCGGTCGACCGGATCATGGGCATCGGGATCAGGACCGGGCTGACGGCGGTCATGGTGCTCGCCGTGGTCGCGCTCGCCCGGCGCGTCCGGCGCTGGTGGCTCCCGGCCGCCCTCGGCGCCTTCGCGCTGACCGTGACGGCCTCCTTCGCCTACCCGGTCCTGGTCGAACCGGTCTTCAACGACTTCCGGCCGATGGCGGCCGGGCAGCTCCGCGACGACCTGCTGGCCACGGCCGCCCGCGACGGCGTGCCGGTCGACGACGTGCTCGTCGCCGACGCCTCGCGGCGCACGACCGCGCTCAACGCCTACGTCTCCGGGTTCGGGGCGACCCGCAGGATCGTGGTCTACGACACGCTGCTGCGCGCCCCGGCCGACGAGGTCGAGCTGGTCGTGGCGCACGAGCTGGGCCACGCCGAGAGCGGCGACGTGCTGTACGGCACGCTGGTCGGCGGCCTGGGCGCGGCCTGCGGGGCCTGCCTGCTGTACCTCGCGGCCTCGTCCGGGGCCGTACGGCGCCGCAGCGGCGTGCCCTCGCTCGCCGACCCCCGGGCGGCCGGTCTGATCATGGGGCTGGTGAGCCTGGCCACGGTGCTCTCCGGCCCGGTGCAGAACCTGGTCAGCAGGCAGGTCGAGGCTCGCGCCGACGTGCACGCGCTGGACCTGACCCGGGATCCGGCCGTGTTCGTCGCCATGCAACAGCGGCTGGCAATTTCCAATATTTCTGATTTATCGCCAGATCTTGTTGAATATGTTCTTTATGCCTCTCATCCCTCGATACCGGAGCGCATCGCCCTGGCACGCTCCTGGGCCGCGGTGAACGGCCTGCCGGAGCCGTGAAGCGCACGCTGATCGTCACCAACGACTTCCCGCCCCGCCCGGGAGGCATCCAGTCCTTCGTCCACGGTCTCGCCGGCTGCCTGCCCCCGGACTCCGTGGCTGTCTACGCCCCCGCCTGGCCCGGCTGCGAGGGCTTCGACGCCCGCCAGCCGTACCCCGTCGTGCGCCATCCCACCTCCCTGATGCTCCCCGTCCGCGCGGTCGCCCGCCGGGCCGCCGCCCTGGTCACGGAACTCGGCTGCGAGACGGTGGTCTTCGGCGCGGCGGCCCCGCTCGGCCTGCTCGCGCCGGAGCTGCGCGCGGCCGGGGCGCGTCGCGTCGTCATGCTCACCCACGGCCATGAGGCCTCCTGGGCGAGGGTCCCGGTCGCCCGGCGGCTGCTGGCAAGGATCGGCGGGCACGCGGACACGGTCACCTATCTCGGGGAGTACACCCGGCGGCTGCTCGCCACGGTGATCCCCGAGGAGAAGCTGGTACGGCTCACGCCCGGGGTGGACACCGAGGTGTTCTCCCCGGCGGCGGAGCCCCGTGCGGGCTCCCCGGCGAACGGCCTCCAGGACGGCTGGTGGGAGAGCCGCGCGGACGCGGGGCCCCGGTCATCAGGAGTGACCGGCCCGGACCCCGCCGGAGGCCCCGGCTCCGGGCCGGTCGTCGTCTGCGTCTCCCGGCTGGTGCCGCGCAAGGGCCAGGACGTCCTGATCCGCGCCTGGCCGCAGGTGCTGCGCGCCGTACCGGACGCCCGCCTGCTGCTGGTCGGCGGCGGGCCGTACCGGCGGAGGCTGGAGCGCCTGGCCGGCTCGCTCGGCCTGCGCTCCTCGGTCCTGATGACCGGATCGGTGGACGCCGCCGACCTGCCCCGGTTCTTCGCCCTGGGGGACGTGTTCGCCATGCCCTGCCGTACCCGGCTCGGCGGGATCGACGTCGAAGGGCTCGGCATCGTCTACCTGGAGGCGGCGGCCAGCGGGCTGCCCGTGCTGGCGGGCGCCTCCGGCGGGGCCCCGGACGCGGTGCTGCCCGGTGAGACCGGTCTGGTCGTGGACGGCGCCTCGCCGGACGCGGTGGCCGCAGGCCTCGTCGAGCTGCTCGCCGATCCGGATCGCGCCCGCGCGATGGGAGAGCGGGGGCGGGAGTGGGTCAGCAGGGAGTGGGGCTGGGACCGGGTCGCCGCCCGCTTCGCCGAGCTGCTCGAGCCGGCCCAGACCCCGTAGCGGGAGCCCGGCCCCGGGCCGCCCGCCGCCGCGCGACCGGTTGCGCAACGTATTGAGACGTGGGTCTCAACTCCGGGCCCGACCTGTCGATGACAATGCCATGCGGAGAAGTTCTCGCCTATTCGTCTCGTTCACCACGGCCAGTCTGGTGCCGGTGGTGCTGCTGGGCGTGATGCTGGCACGGGGTTACGCCGATGACGCGGTGGCCGAGGGTCTGCAACGGGGACGCGTCCAGGCGGCTCTCATCCAGGACATGGTGATCTCTCCCGCCGTCAGGACCGATGACCTGGTCTTCGGCGCCGATGAGCGGCAGCGGGTGCGCACGGCGATCCGGGCGGCCGTCTTCCACGGATCGGTGGCCCGGCTGCTGCTGCGCGACCCCGCCGGCCGGGTGGTCGTCTCGGACGACGACTCGGCCCGCACGGTGGCACCGGCCGACACGGCCGGGCTGGCCGCGGCGATGGGGGGAGACACGCGCATCTCCATCGTCGAGGACCCCGTCGACGGCGACGGCGCGCCGGGCATGATCTGGGTGGTGCAGCCGGTGCGCTCGATCGCCGGCGACAAGGTGATCGGGGTACTGGAGCTGTACCTGCCCTACGACGCCGTCGTCGCGCAGGCGAAGGCCCGGCTTCAGCAGGCGTACTGGCGCCTGGGCCCGGGGCTGGTCGGCCTCTACCTGGTGCTGGTCGCCATCGCCTGGTCGACCACGCGAAGGTTGCGCCGCCACGCCCAGCAGCACGAGCACGACTCGCTGCACGACCCGCTGACCGGGCTGGCCAACCGCAAGCTGTTCATGCAGCGCGCCGAGCAGGCCCGCGGCCAGGCGGCGCTGGGCGTGCCCGGAGCGATCGTCCTGGTGGATCTGGACTACTTCAAGCAGGTCAACGACAGCTTCGGTCACCACACCGGCGACGCGCTGCTGCGGGTGGTGGCCGAGCGCCTGTCCGCCACGTTGCGCGGGAGCGACACGGTGGCCCGGCTGGGCGGAGACGAGTTCGGGCTCGTGCTGCCCGACATCGCCGACGAGGAGGCGGTGATGCGGCTGGCGGAGCGGATCCGCGCCCGGCTGACGAAGCCGGTGCAGGTCGGCGCCCACACGCTGCCGGTGCACGCCAGCTTCGGCATAGCGCTCTACCCCCGGCACGGCGAGAGCGTGGAGGTTCTGCTGCGCTGCGCCGATGCGGCGATGTACCGGGCCAAGCGAGGCGGAATCGTGATGTACGACCCCGAGGACGAGGCCCAGACGGCCCTGTCGCAGACCGGGCAGACCAATCAGACCAGTCAGGCCGGGCAGACCAGGCAGACCGGGCAGATCGAGAGGCCGGCCGGGACACCGGCCGAGATGGACCAGGTGGTGACCCGATGAGGCACGTACGGAGTTCGGCTCTGCTGATGAGCATCCTGATGTTCGTCACCCTGGCGATCTCGACCGAGACCCAGGCCCAGCAGCGGGTTCACGGCACCGTGCGGATCGGCCTGCACTCGTGGGTCGGCTACCACGCCAACGCCGAGGTCGTGAAGTACCTGCTCGAACGCCGGCTCGGCTACGACGTGGAACTCGTGCCGGTGGACGAGGAACACGGCTGGCAGGCCCTGGACGGAGGGGCCCTCGACGCCGTCGTGGAGAACTGGGGGCACGAGGAGCTCGCCGCCGCCTACATCCACGGCCGGGGGACGGTGGTCGACGGCGGCCCCACCGGGAACACCGGGACGATCGGCTGGTACGTGCCCGACTACCTGGCCGAGCAGTATCCCGACATCACCGACTGGCGCAATCTCAACCGCTACGCCCACCTGTTCGCCACCGCCGACAGCGGCCGGCGCGGGCGGCTCCTGGCCGCCTCGCCCTCCTACGTCACGTACGAGAACGCCCTGATCAAGAACCTCGGGCTGAACTACACCGTCGTGTTCGCCGGCTCGGAGGGAGCGGAGATCGACGAGGTCAGGCGGTTGTACGCGCAGCGCAAACCGGTGCTGTTCTACTTCTACGAGCCGCAGTGGCTGACCTGGCGCCTGCAGTTCCGGAGGATCGAGCTGCCGGCCTACCGCGAGGGGTGCGACGCCGACCCGGTCACCATCACCTGCGGCTACCCGTCCTACCGGCTCAACAAGCTCTTCAGCCGGAAGTTCGCCGAGGAGGACAGCCCCGCCTACCGGCTGCTGCGCGACTTCCGCTGGACCAACGCCGACCAGGACATGGTGGCCGGCTGGATGGCCGGCAAGCGCATGTCCCCGGAGAACGCGGCCAGGAGATGGGTCCAGTCCCACCGCGACGTGTGGCAGTCCTGGATCCCGGACGGCTACTGACCTCCCCGCGCGCCGACCCGGCCCGACACGCCCCGGGAGCCGGTCGGCACCGGGCCGGGGCGCAGGCGCCCGAGGACGTCCTCGGGCGCCTGCGCCCCGCGGAGACGGGCCGTCAGGCGTACAGGTCGTCGATGTGCTTGGCGAAGTCGCGCATCACGACGTTGCGCTTGACCTTCAGGGTCGGGGTGAGGTGGCCGCTCTCCTCGGTGATGTCGATGTCGAGGATCGCGAACTTCTTGATCTGCTCGGCCTTGGAGACCGTCCGGTTGGCGTCGTCCACGGCCTTCTGCACCTCGGCGAGGATCGCCGGGTCGGCGCTGAGCTCGGCGAGGGTGGCCGAGGCCCGGTCGTTGGCGGCCTTCCACTGCTCCAGCGCCTCGGGGTCGAGGGTGACGATCACGGCCACGAACGGCCTGTCGTCGCCGACCACCATCGCCTGGCTGACCAGGGGGTGGGCGCGGATGCGGTCCTCCATCGGGGCCGGCGCGACGTTCTTGCCCGCGGCGGTGACGAGGATCTCCTTCTTCCGGCCGGTGATCTTCAGGTAGCCGTCGGCGTCGAGCTCGCCGATGTCGCCGGAGTGGAACCAGCCGTCGGCGTCGATCGCCTCGGCGGTGGCCTTCTCGTTGTTCCAGTAGCCGTCGAAGATGTGACGGCCCTTGACCAGGATCTCGCCGTCCTCGCCGATGCCGACCGTCACGCCGGGGAACGGCTTGCCGACGGTGCCGACCTTGTTGGCGCCGGGCAGGTTGACCGTGGAGGGGGCGGAGGTCTCCGACAGCCCCCAGCCCTCGACGATCTCGATGCCCACGCCCTTGAAGAAGTGGCCGAGCCGCTCGCCCAGGGCGGAGCCGCCGGAGATCGCGTACGACAGGTTGCCGCCGGTGGCCTCGCGCAGCTTGCCGTACACCAGCTTGTTGAACACGGCGTGCTTGAGCTTGAGACCGAGGCCGGCCCCGCCGGAGGACTCCGCGCGGCTCCAGGCGATGGCCGCGTCCGCGGCGGCGTGGAAGATCTTGGCCTTGCCGCCGGCCGCGGCCTTCTGCTCGGCGCCGTTGTAGACCTTCTCGAACACGCGCGGCACGCCCAGCAGGAACGTCGGCTTGAACGCCTGCAGGTCCGGGGCGACGTTCTTCATGTTCGGGGTGTGGCCGAGGACGGTGCCCGTCTCGACCACCACGATCTGGATGATGCGGGCGAAGACATGGGCCAGCGGCAGGAACAGCAGCACGGAGCCGCCGCTCGTGGTGAACAGCCGCTCCAGCGGGCCCTGGGCCACGTTCCTGGCGGTGAACAGCAGGTTGTCGTGGGTCAGGCGGCAGCCCTTGGGCAGGCCGGTGGTGCCGGAGGTGTAGACGATGGTGGCCAGGTCGGCGGTGCCGCGCCCGGTCCTGCGCCCGGTCAGCGTCTCGTCGGAGACCTCCGCGCCGCTCGCGGCCAGCTCCTCCAGGGCGCCGCTCTCGAAGCACCAGACGTTCTTCAGCTCGTCGAGCTCGGGCAGGGACTCCCGGACGGTCTCCTCGTGGGCCCCCAGCTCCACGAAGATCGCCTTGGCGCCGCTGTCGGCGATGATCCACTTGACCTGGTCGGCGGAGGACGTCTCGTAGATCGGCACGGTGACCGCGCCCGCCGCCAGGATCGCGTAGTCGGCGATCGTCCACTCGTAACAGGTGCGCGACATCAGGGCGACCCGGTCGCCCGCCTCGATCCCCGCCGCGATCAGGCCCTTGGCCGCGGTGGCCACCTGGTCGCGGAACTCCCGCGCGGTGACGGCGATCCAGTCGTCGCCGACCTTACGGCGCAGGGCGATCGCACCCGGCTCCCGCTCGGCGCGCTGGAACACCGTGTCGGTCAGGTTGGCGGAGGCGGGGACATCCACCAGCACGGGGACGCTGTACTCGCGCACTGGATCACTCCTGAGGACGCACGGATCGATGAGATGCCTGGAAGCTACCGCGATAAGTTACGCGTGGGTAGATTCGTCACCCAGGCGTTATGAAGGGCGTTTTCACGTTATCAGTCTCGCGATGTGGGACATCTGACGTGCGCCCCCCGCCGCTATGTCGCATCTCACACGTTATCCGGCCCCGGTTCGGCTGCTGGTTAGGATGTCCGGCATGCGGGTTCATGTCGTCAGCGATGTGCACGGAAGGGCCGACGCCCTGGCCCGCGCCGGGGAGGGCGCCGACGTGCTGGTCTGCCTCGGCGACCTGATCCTGTTCGTCGACTACGACGACCACTCCCAGGGCATCTTCGCCGAGCTGTTCGGGACGGAGCAGGCCGCGGAGTTCATCGCCCTGCGCACCGCCAAGCGGTTCGACGAGGCACGCGCCATGTCGGCCGCGCTCTGGGCCTCCCTGGACGGCGACCCGCGCGACCACATCGAGCGCTCCGTCCGCCGCCAGTACGGTGAGATCTTCGCCGCGATGCCGACGCCGGCCTACCTCACCCCCGGCAACGTGGACCTGCCGCGCTACTGGCCGGAGTACGCCCGCCCCGGCCACCACGTGCTGGACGGGGAGACCGCCGAGATCGGAGGACTGCGGTTCGGCTTCGTCGGAGGAGGGCTGCGCACGCCGTACCGGACGCCGAACGAGATCGACGACGAGGAGTTCGCGCGCAAGGTGGAGGCGGTCGGCGAGGTGGACGTGCTCTGCTGCCACATCCCCCCGGCGGTCCCCGAGCTCCTCTACGACGTGGTCGCCCGCCGCTTCGAGCGGGGCAGCGAGGCCACGCTGGAGGCGATCAGGCGGACCCAGCCGCGCTACGCCCTCTTCGGCCACGTGCACCAGCCGCTGGCGAGCCGCATGCGGATCGGCAGGACGGAGTGTCTCAACGTGGGCCACTTCCGGGGCCGGGGAGTGCCCTTCGCGCTGGAGTGGTGAACCGCCCGCCCGGGCGTCGGCGATCGAGTGGCGAGCCGGGAGTTCGCCCGGAAACCACGAGCGAGTACGGTAACCCCATGGCTGATCGCACCACCTCCAGCATCACGATCGGCGCGGGCCGGTCGACCATCATGACGGTGATCGCCGACTTCGCCTCGTACCCCGAGTGGGCGGGCCAGGTGAAGTCCGCGCAGGTCCTGTCCACCGGACCGGACGGCCGCCCGGAGCAGGTCAGGTTCGTCCTGGACGCGGGCGTGATCAGCGACGAGTACACCCTCGCCTACACCTGGAACGGCGACGAGTCCGTCGCCTGGGCCGTCGCCGAGTCGGGGAAGATGGTCTCCGGCCTCACCGGCAGCTACCGCCTGGCCGAGGCGGGCGACGGCACCGAGGTCACCTACGAGCTCGCCGTCGACCTCAAGGTCCCGATGATCGGCATGATCAAGCGGAAGGCGGAGAAGGTCATCATCGACACCGCCCTGAAGGGACTGAAGAAGCGCGTCGAGGCCGCGTGACCGGGCACGGCGCGCGGGCGGGCGGGGCGGGGGAGGCCCGGTGACCCGGATCCTGCTGTTCACCGGCAAGGGCGGGGTCGGCAAGACGACCGCGGCGGCGGCCACCGCCGTCCGCGCCGCCCGGTCCGGGCTCAAGACGCTGGTGGTCTCCACCGACACGGCGCACTCGCTGGCCGACGCCCTGGGGGTGAGCGCCGGCGGCGAGCCGGTCGAGATCGCCCCCGGCCTCCACCTCCACCAGGTCGACACCCAGCGCTCGCTGGAGCGCCACTGGGGCGAGCTGCGCGACTACGCCCGGGGGGTCTTCGCCGAGCTCGGCCTCGACGAGGTCACCGCCGAGGAGGTCACCGTTCTGCCCGGAGCGGAGGAGGTCATCGCCCTGCTGGAACTGCGCGAGCAGGCCCGCGCCGACCGCTGGGACGTGATCGTCGTCGACTGCGCGCCCACCGCCGAGACGCTCCGGCTGCTCGCCCTGCCCGAGACGCTCGACTGGCACGTCAACCGGCTGCTGCCGGTGGGCAGGCGGCTGCTGCGCACCCTCGCTCCGCTGGTCCGCAGGGTGGCCATGGTCAGCGTCCCCGACGATCATGTGGTCGGCGCGGGCGAGCGCCTGCACCGCGGCCTGATGGAGGTCCGCGGGCTGCTCACCGGTCCCGGTGCGAGCGTCCGGCTGGTGCTCACCCCCGAGGCCGTCGTGCTCGCCGAGGCCCGCCGTACGCTCACCTCCCTGAGCCTGTACGGCTACCGCGTCGACGCGGTGATCGCCAACCGGGTCTTCCCCGCCGGAGGCGCCGACCCGTGGCGGGAGAGATGGGTGGCGGCCCAGGCCGGGCACCTGGCCGAGGTCGCGGAGTCCTTCTCCCCGCTGCCCGTGCACACCGTCCCCTACCTGGACGCCGAGCCGGTCGGCCTCGAGGCCCTGGCCGCGGTCGCCGAGGCCATGTACGGCGAGTCCGACCCCTTCGCCCCGCCCGCCGCGGACCCGCCGCTGCAGATCACCCCCGAGGGCGAGCTGGTCCTGGCGCTGCCGCTCGCCGAGAAGGGCGAGGTGGACCTGGCCAGGAAGGGCGACGAGCTGATCGTCACACTGGGCCCCTACCGCCGGATCCTGGCGCTGCCCGCGGCGCTGGCCCGCAGGAGCGTGCGCGAGGCCGCGCTCTCGGACGGCCGTCTCCGGGTACGGTTCGATTCTGGAGGGCCAGATGACTGACAACAGTGACAACACCCGCGGCGGCACCGGCGACAGCGCCGGCGGGCCGCCGCCCCGCGACGACAGCCGCCGTGACTCCCGCGACGACACCCGGAGCGGTCCCCGCGAGGGCAGGGACCCGCTCGGGGGCGCGGCCGAGGAGGCGTTCAAACTCTTCGAGACGATCCAGCGCAAGGCGACCAGAGAGCTGCGCAAGAACCTGATCAAAGGCACCATGACGGGGTTCGGCAGCGCGTTCTCGGGCGGCGGACGCGGCGGCCGGGACGTGTGGGAGGAGGCGGTCTCCGAGCACGACGAATACATCTGCCGGGCCTGCCCCGTCTGCCGTGCCATGGCGGCCCAGCGCGAGTCGGGCGGACAGGTCGCCGACCACCTGATGCAGGCCGGCACCGAGCTGTTCGCCGCGCTCAAGTCGGCGGTCGACGCGCTCAACCGGCCCTCTCCCGGGCAGCGGGCGCGCGAGCGCGAGGAATCGCGAGAGGATACCCCCGTGGAGCACATCGACCTGGGATGAGCCCAGGGGGAGAGGGTGGAAGATGGCGCTGACCATCGGCGTTGACATCGGCGGCACCAAGGTCGCGGCGGGCGTCGTGGACGAGGACGGGCGGATCGTCGAGCACCGCCTGCGCCGGACCCCGGCGGAGAGCCCCGAGCGGGTCGCCGACACGATCGGCGAGGTGGTCAGGGAACTGGCCGTGGGCAGGCAGATCGAGGCCGTCGGCCTGGGCGCCGCGGGTTTCGTCGACGAGACGCGCTCGATCGTGCGGTTCGCGCCCAACCTCGCCTGGCGCGAGGAGCCGCTGCAGAAGAAGGTCTCCGACCTCGTCGGCCTGCCCGTCGTGGTGGAGAACGACGCCAACGCGATGGCGTGGGGCGAGGCGCGGTTCGGCGCCGGGCGCGGTGAGAGCCACGTCGTGTGCGTGACCGTCGGCACCGGCATCGGCGGCGGCATCGTGCTGGACGGCTCCCTGTACCGGGGCCGCTGGGGCATGGGCGCCGAGCTCGGGCACATGCAGGCGGTCCCCGGGGGGCGCCTGTGCGGGTGCGGCAACCTCGGCTGCTGGGAGCAGTACGCCAGCGGCAACGCCCTGGTCACCGAGGCCAGGCTGATCGCGCAGGCCGAGCCGGCGCGGGCGGCCAGGCTGCTGGAGATCGCCGGCGGCGCGCCCGGCGACATCGAGGGGCCGGAGGTGACCGAGGCCGCCAGGGAGGGTGACCCGGCCGCGCTGGCCGCCTTCGCGTCGATGGCCGACTGGCTCGGCCAGGGACTGAGCGACCTCGCCTCCATCCTCGACCCCGGCTGCTTCATCCTCGGCGGCGGGGTCTCACGCGCGGCGGACCTCTGGATCGACCGGGCCCGCGAGTCCTTCGCGGCCAGGCTGACCGGACGGGGGCACCGCCCGCTGGCGGAGATCCGCCTGGCCGAGCTGGGCGCCTCCGCGGGCGTGGTCGGCGCCGCCGACCTCGCCCGCAGGCGCTGACCGCCGACACGGGGCCCGCGAGTCGGCCGGTCGCTCTCGCCCGGCGGGCGCTCCTCCGGTTACGCTCACCTCACGCGCCGTCCTTGTGAGGTCCACGTGCAGCTCAGGGTCGCCAGTTACAACGTGCGCTCCATGCGCGACGACGTGGCCGCGCTGGGCCGGGTCATGACCGCCCTGCGCGCCGACGTGCTCTGCGTGCAGGAGGCGCCCCGCTTCCTGTGCTGGCGTCGCAAGCGCAGGCAACTGGCCGCCTCAGGCGGGCTGCGGGTGGCCGCCGGGCGCCGCCTGGGCGGCGTGGCCGTGCTGGTCGGTCCGGGCGTCCGGCTCCTGCACGGCGAGGGACACCTGCTGAAGTTCTTCTTCTGGCTGGAGATACGGGCGATCGCGATCGCCGTGGTGGAGGCGGAGGGGGTCCGGTTGGCCATCGGCTCCATCCACCTCGACCTCGACGAGGCCGCGCGGCTGCACCACGCGGGCGAGGCGGTGCGTCTGCTGCAGGAGACCGCCGACCGGTTCGGCGCCCTGCCGGTGCTCGCCGGGGACATCAACGAGCAGTCCGACCGGCCGTCCTGGCGGCACATCGGCGAGAGGCTGACCGACTGCTACCCGGTCGCGCCGCGGGGCGACGGCTTCACCTTCCCCGCGCGGAACCCTCACAAGCGCATCGACGCGGTCTTCGCGGCGGCGGGCCTGACGGTGCTCTCCTGCGGAGGGGCGGAGGCCGACCCCGCCGATCTGGCCGCGGCCACCGACCACCTGCCGGTCGTCGCCGAGCTCGGCCCGGCCCCGCCCGCGCCGGTGACGGGAGAGGAGCCGGACGCGCCGTCCCGGTGAGGGCCGGGCGGGCGCCGCAGCGGTAACGGACCGGAGCGGGCCGCCGGGTGGCGGGGGAAGCCCACCCGAGGAGTGGGCCCGGCCCCTACGATGTGGAGCATGACTCGTCGCCTTCCGCGGCGTGCGCTGGCGCTGTGCGCGGGAGGCCTGCTCCTGCTCTCCGCTCATCCGCCCGCCGCGCACGCAGATCCCGTCCGCCCGCCGACGGCGGAGGCATGGCAGGCGCCGACCACCGCGCGGCTGAGCAGCGACGGGTCGCTCTCCGACGTGGCCGGGGTCTCGGCCACCGACGTCTGGGCGGTGGGTCAGCAGAGCATCTGGGACGCCTGGCAGGGCCGTGGAGCCATCACCCACTGGAACGGCGCCGCATGGGCCGAGGTCGCGGTTCGCAACGACCCCACCGGCGCCGCGCTCCTGCGCACGGTCGCGGCGGCGTCGGCGAGCGAGCTGTGGGCGGTGGGGGAGGGCCACGACGGCATGCCGTACCTCGCGAGAGGGGACGGCTCGGCCTTCGACCGGGTCATCGTCGACGAACTGCACATGGGCGACTGGCTGGGCGGGGTGGCGGCCGTGCCGGGCAGGATGGTCACCGTGGGCCGCCGCGACGGGCGGCCCCTGATCGTCACCGGCTCCGAGGGGAAGTGGAAGCTCAGCCGGCTCGACGGCGCCGGCACGCTGTACGGCGTGGCGCTCTCGGCCAAGGGCGAGGGCTGGGCGGTGGGCGACGCCGAGGGCAAGCCGCTGATCATGAGGCTCTCCGGGGGGCACTGGAAGCCCGTCCCGGCACCCGTCATCTCCGGAGGCTACCTGCGCGACGTGCACGTCAACGGGGCCAAGCGCGCGCTGGCCGTCGGCGGCGTCTACCGCGGCTCGGGCGAGGTCGTCCCCCTCCTGCTCTCCTGGAACGGCAAGAAATGGTCCCGGGTGGACCTTCCCGACGGAGACATGCGCCTGTACGGCGTGACCGGCGACCGCAAGAACCGCTTCTGGGTCTCCGGGATCGACCTGGCCCGGCCGGGTGAGGCGTTCCTGCTCCGCTACGACGGCCGCACGGTCAAGGCGCTGCGCGGCGCCTCCCCGCTGACCCCCCGGACGATCCGGCTCCAGTCGGTGACCTACCTGCCCGGCACGGGCGCGGTGTGGAGCGTCGGCCACGTGGTGGACGACGAGGGCCGCTACACCGACGTGATCGAGCGGTTCGGGGCGGGAACCTCCGAGCGGTCCAGATCGTAGCGCGGGGTCCGTCAGATGACCGCGCCGTCGTCCCAGCCGGAGTCGTTCGGCGGGCCGTCGCCCATCCGCACCACCAGCGCCACGAAGCCGCCGATGAACGCGGCGATCGCGGTGAACAGCGCCCAGCCCTGTTGCGTCCATCCGGCCATCGCGGTCACCAGCAGGTAGGCGGGGCCGCCGAACAGGGCCAGCCATGCGATCTTGGCGGTGGTGTCGGTCTTGGGCAGGGGAGGGGGCGGCGGGGGGACGTAGTGCCCCTCGTCGTCGCCGTGCGGGTGCCGGCCCTCCGGGCGCCCGCCGTCCGCATGCCCGGTGTCGGCGGGCTCGTCCTCCGCCGGCGGGTGCCCGCCGGCGTCCGGCTGGCGCACCACGCGACGGGACGGTCCGGCCGGGAGGTTCTCGCTGTCGGGCCACGGCTGGTCGGCCGGGTCGCGTTCGGCGGTGTCGTTGAAGGACGCGACGATCTGCCGCCAGACCTCGTCCTCGTCGCTTTGAGGCGTCACCTAGCTGGCCTGTCACTCATAGGCCGTCCACTTCCTCCCGGAGACCGCGCATCCCCCGCTCGCGATCAGTCTCTCTGCAAGGGTACAGAGCTGTGCGCGCGGACGAACTCCAGGCTCCCCGCGAAGATCTGATCGGCGTCGTTGTCGAGCGTCGCGACATGGTAGCTGTCGGAAAGCTCCACCACATCCAGATTTCCTCCGGTCAGCTTCTCACGAAGAATGCGGACACTGGTGGGTTTCACCACATGGTCTTGCGGGCTGTGGAAGACCAGCACCGGCCGGCTCAGCCCGTTCAGGCCGGCCTGGGTCAGCGCCCACAGCCGGGGGAGGCTCGCCGCGGCCCTGACCGGCGTGCGGGTGTAACCCAGTTCGGACGCCCCCTCCTTCTTGATGTCCCCGGCCACCCCGGGCACCGAGGGGACGAAGAACTTCAGCAGCGGCGCGAGCCTGAGCAGGGGAACGTCGTTGGCGATCGAGGGGTTGACGACCACCACGCCCCTGACGCCCTCTCCGTGCACCTCGGCCAGGCGCAGCGCCATGCACCCGCCCAGGGACAGGCCCATCACGAACACCTCGGCGCACCGGCCCCGCAGGTCCGCCAGCTCCTTGTCCAGCTCGGCGTACCAGTCCTCCCAGCGGGTGTGGCTCATCTCCTGCCAGGTGGTCCCGTGGCCGGGCAGCCGGGGCAGCGCCACGGTCAGGCCGGCTCCGGCCAGATACTCCCCCCAGGGGCGCAACGACTGCGGGGAGCCGGTGAACCCGTGGCAGAGCAGGACGCCGATCCGGCCGCCCGCGTGATGGTACGGCTCCGCTCCGGGCATGACAGGCATGGTGGGCTCCTCATCAGGTTCGCCCGATCGTCGCATGGCCGAGGCATGTTTTGCGAGAGGGTGATTTGGGTTGTTTGGCGGTGTAGGTGACGGAGGCCGAAGATGGGAAGATAACTCCAGGTCGCTGCCTGACAACCGAAGGAGCATCGAGTGTTCTACTGGGTGGTGAAGGCCATCCTCTGGCCCTTCCTCCATTTGATCTTCCGTCCGTGGGCGGAGGGCGTGGAGAACGTGCCGAAGGAGGGGCCGGTGATCCTGGCCGGCAACCACCTGTCGTTCGCCGACCACTTCTTCGGGGCGCTGTTCCTGCCGCGGAAGGTGATCTCCCTCGGCAAGGCCGAGTACTTCACGGGCAAGGGTCTCAAGGGGATGTTCAGCCGGGCCTTCTTCAGCGGCGTCGGCACCGTGCCGATCGACCGCTCCGGCGGCAAGGCGAGCGAGGCGGCGCTCCGTACCGGCCTGCGGGTGCTGGGCGAGGGCGACGTGCTCGGCATCTATCCGGAGGGCACCCGCTCCCATGACGGCCGCCTCTACAAGGGCAAGACCGGTGTGGCCCGGCTGGCGCTGGAGTCCCGGGTCCCGGTGATCCCGTGGGCGATGATCAATACCTTCGAGATGATGCCCCCCGGCCGCCTCCTGCCCAAACTGGGCATCCGTCCCGGCGTGAAGTTCGGCAAGCCGCTGGACTTCTCCCGCTACTACGGGATGGAGGAGGACCGCCTGGTCCTGCGCGCCGTCACCGACGAGATCATGTACGCGCTGATGGAGCTGTCCGGTCAGGAGTACGTCGACAAGTACGCCGCGAGCGCCAAGACCGAGGCCGCTCGCGCGGCCAAGGGGAGCGGCAGGGCGGGCAAGTAGGCCCGCCACGGCTGAGGGCGGCGGTCCGGAGTTTTGCGGCCGGCTAAGGCACCCTTAAGGACGACATAAGTAGGGTTTTGTGGGGTTTTTCCTCGTTATGGTGCCGGTGTCCGCCCCGAGCCCGTTCTCCGAGGAGAAACCCCGTATGAAGCGTCGCGTGTCCGCCGGCTGGATCCCCCCCGCGGTCGCGGCCCTGGCGGTGCTGCCGCTGGCCGTACTGTCCTCACCCGCCCAGGCCGCGCCGGAGGTCCGCGACACCGCCGTGGTCCTGGTCGACTTCCAGGACAAGCGCCATCCCGACGCCGCCGCGGCGACCGCCAAGGCGAAAGAGGTCTTCTTCGGCTCCGGGACCTCCGTGGCCGCCTATTTCAAGAAGGCCTCGCAGGACCGGGTCGCCTTCTCCGGGCAGGTGCTCGGTCCGTGGAAGCTCGACATGCCCGCGGGCTGCGACACGAACCGGATGCGGCTCAAGGTCGACGAGCAGATGAAGGCGCGCGGCATCGACCGGACCCGGTTCGAGCACGTCTCGATCATCATGCCCTCCGGCGGCTGCGGCTGGGCCGGGCTCGCCACGGTGGGCGGCGGGACGAGCTGGATGCCCGACGGCTACAGCGCCGCCGGCACCATCCACGAGATCGGCCACAACCTCGGGCTCAGCCACGAGGGCACCTCGGTGTGCGCCGAGGGCACGCTCTCCGGCTGCGCGCCGGCCGGCTACCGGGGCAAGACCTCGGTGATGGGCGGAGGCGGGCCGGGCGTCGGTCTGTCCGCACCGGCTCTCGTCAAGCTGAGGTGGCACACCGCAGCCGAGCGGGTCGTCCCCACCGCCTCCGGCACCTACACCCTGCCCCCGCTGTACGGCCCCGGCCGACGCTTCCTGGACATCCCGCTGACCGACACCCAGAACGGCGACCGGCTGGTGGTGGAGTACCGCAGGAGGGGCCTCGGCCCGGAGGCCGACGTCGCCGAGGGCGTCATCGTCTACCTCGTCCCCAAGGGGGACCACAAGAAGGCGATCCAGATCGACACCACTCCCGCCACCACCGCCAAGGGCAGCACGCCGCTGGCCGTGGGCAGGACCATCAAGGACCGGGGCATCACGCTGACCGTGCTGTCGCAGTCCGCGGCGGGCGCGCAGGTCTCGCTCCTGCTGCCCGGCAGCACCCCGGCCCCGACCGCGAAGCCGACCGCGACCGCGAAGCCGACTGCGAAGCCGACCGCGACCGCTCCCACTACGGTCCCCACCCCTCCCGGCGGCGGCGACGGCCTGTCGGCGATCAGCGCGGGCGTCGGTGTCCGGCCGAGCACCGCGGCCCGCGGGCAGAGCGTCACCGTGACCGCGGTCTGCTCCGGCAGCGGGGTCACCAGTGTCGTCTCGACCGCGTTCGCCACCCGCCGGAACCTCCCGCCGGTCCCGACCGTCGCCTGGCACCCGGTGATCGCCGTCTCCGCCATGGCGCGTCCCGGCGAGCACCACGTCTACGTCCACTGCGCCGGAGGCTCCGTCGCCCGCACCTCCGTCACGGTCGGCTGACCCTCCTCCGGCCGCCTCGTCAGGGGGTGCGCGTCCCCGCGCGGGCCGCCGTCTCCACGCGGTTCATGACGCGGATCACGGTCTCGAGCTCGTCGGGGGTCAGCAGGTCGATCAGCAACTCGCGGACGACGGTGACGTGACCGGGCGCGGTGCGTTCCAGGCACTCCGTCCCCCGGTCGGTGAGCACGGCCAGGACGCCGCGGTCGTCGGAGGGGCAGGTGGCCCGCTCCACCAGCCCCATCTTCTCCAACTGGCCGATCTGGTAGGTGAGCCCGCTCTTGGAGACCACGACGCCATGGGCCAGCTCGGTCATCCGCAGCCGGCGGTCGGGAGCGGCGGAGAGCCTGGCCAGGATCTCGTACTGGGCATGGGTCAGGCCCGCGTCGGCCTTCAGCTGCTCCTCGACACGTCGCTCCAGCAGGTGGGACGCGGTCAGGTAGGCCGTCCATGCGGCCATCTCAAGGTCGTCGAGCCAGCGCGTTCCCGTCACGCGGCCAGTCTACCGGTTGTTTGAATTTGAACTATCTGGCATGGTGGAGTTGTTCAAATTCGAACATATCGGGAGGCGTCATGTTCAACCAGGTACGACTCGACCAGGCGAGGTCCGTGGCGGTGCTGCTCGGCAGGGTCGCCATCGGAGTGATCTTCTTCGTGCACGGCTGGGCGAAGTTCACCGGCGGGCTGGCCGGGACGACGGCGTTCTTCGAGCAGATCGGCGTCCCGCTGGCCGGGGTGGCCGCACCCGCGGTGGCGGTCCTGGAGGTCGTCGGAGGGATCGCCCTCGTCCTGGGTGCCGCGCTGCCGGTCTTCGGCGTCCTGCTCGCCCTCGACATGCTCGGCGCGATCGTGTTCGTGCACGCCGCCAACGGGTTCATGGCGGACAAGGGCGGCTACGAGTTCGTCCTCGCCCTGGCCGCGGCGAGCCTGATGATCGCTTTCAGCGGCGGCGGAACCCTGGCGGTCGACGGCCTCTGGCAGCGCCGCCCGGGCAGCCGGAGCGTCACGACCTCCGTCTAGCCGGCCCCCGGCTGCGCGCAGCGCTCACCCTCCGTAGACGTGCCCGCAGATCTGGCGGATGTGCTCGGGGGTGGTGCGGCAGCAGCCGCCGATGAAGGCCGAGCCCGCCGCGTGCCATCCGGCCGCCGCCGCGCCGAACTCGACCGGGTCGGCCAGGCCGGTCCAGCGGCGCTTCTCCGGGTCCCAGGTCTCCCCGGAGTTGGGATAGACCATCACCGGCTTGTCCTTGATCTGGCCGATCAGGCTGGGGATGTGGCGAGGCGCGGTGCAGTTGACGCCGACCGCGAGCACTCGCGGATGGCCGGAGAACAGCTCGGCGGCCTGCCGCAGCGGGGTGCCGTCGCTGATGTGCTCGCCGTCGCGGCAGGAGAAGCTGATCCAGGCCCGCACACCCGGCGTCTCGGCGAGCAGGCGCTTCAGCGCGCGGGCCTCGGCGTAGGACGGGACGGTCTCGCACGCCAGGAAGTCGGCGCCGGCGGAGGCCAGGATGTTCCAGCGGTCCCGGTGCCAGGCGACCAGGCCGTCCTCGTCGAGGTCGTAGTCGCCGGTGTACTCGGCGCCGTTGGCGAGATACGCCCCGTAGGGCCCGACGCTGGCGGCGACCGCGCCCTGCCCGTGGACGTCTCTGGCCTCGGTGGCCAGCCGCACCGAGAGCCGGATCAGCTCCTCGGCCTCCGCCGGGGACAGCCCTCTGCGAAGGAACGCCGGGATGCTCGCCTGGTAACTCGCCGTGGTCGCCACCTGGGCCCCGGCCGCGAAGTAGTCCAGATGCGCCTGGCGGATCATCGAGGCGTTCTCCACCAGGACTTTCGCCGACCACAGCTCGTCACGAAGGTCCGCGCCGAGCGCCTCCAGGTGGGTCGCCAGCCCACCGTCGAGAATCACCATCTCGCCACTGTACGTCACTCGTAGCGCAGGCCGATCTCACGGACGATCTCCAGGAAGTTCTGCCCGGCGTCGGGCGCGAAGGGGCCGGGTGTGTAGGTGACGGCGGCCAGCGCACCGGTGAAGGGGAAGGGCCCGTAGACCTCGTAGAGGTCCCAGGAGACGGGGGAGCGGCGGTCGATCCCGATGTCGATCCCCTCGAACGGGGACATCGCGGCGAGCATGGGCAGTCCCGTCGCGGACGCCCGCTCCCGCCCGTCGGCCAGCACCGTGACGTCCCAGAGCCAGCCGCCGGGCGCACCCACCTCCACCCGCGCGGTCCGCTCCGGTACGGCTCCCGCCCGCAGCTCGTGCATCACTCCGTAGGCGTTGAGCGCGAAGACCAGCTCCCCGTCCGCCACGTACAGGACGTAGCCGCCGCCCTGGTCGCCGTGGGCCACCAGCACGCCCTCGCCGGGTTCGGCGATCTCCGCCTCGATCGTGAAGGAGCGCCACTGGACGAGCTGGAGCGAGCGCCACCGCTCCAGGGTGTGCAGGTCCGGCGTGAGCCGTACCGGACCGGAGTCGGCGTGCCACGGCGGGCGGAGCAGGTAGCGCAGGCGCGAGCCCTCGTCCAGCGGATAGACCCGGTTCTCCCTGGCCGCCTTCTCCCAGGCGGCGGCGAGCTCGGCGACCAGCTCGGGACGGCCGGCCGCCAGGTCGTCGAGCTGGACGCGGTCGGCGCGCTGGTCGTACAGCTCCCACTCGTGGTCACCGAACGGGGTCAGCGGCCGGTGCCGGGTGACCACCTCCCAGCCGTCGCGGTAGAAACCGCGGTTCCCGCCGAGTTCGAAGTACTGCTCGGTGTGGCCGTGCGCGGCCGCCGCCTCGCGCAGCGGGACCTCCAGGGAGACCCCGGTCCGGGGCAGACCCTCGGCGGCCTCGACGCGCGTGAGGTCGAGCAGGGTGGGCAGCAGGTCGGTGACGAAGGCCCACTGGTCGCGCAGGCCAGGAGGGTACGGCCCGGCGGGCCAGGACAGCAGCAGCGGCACCGAGTGCCCGCCCGCATGAGTATTGATCTTGTAGAGCCGGAACGGCGTGTTGGAGACGGCCGCCCAGCCGCGCGGGTAGTGCGGCAGCGTCCGGGGCCCGCCGACCAGGTCGATCCTGGCCAGATCGGCGGCGAGGTCCTCACGGTCGTGCCCGCTGTTCTTCGACAGCAGCGTGCGGAAGTACTGCGTGGTGCCGCGCTCCTCGCCCTCCCGGGATCCGCCGTTGTCGGAGGTGAAGACGAAGACCGTGTCCTCCAGCTCGCCGAGTTCGGCGAGGACGGCGCGGAGCCGTCCCACGCTCGCGTCGATGCCGGTGATCATCGCCGCGTAGACCTCCATGTAGCGGGCGAAGAGCCGCCGCTCGTCACCGCCGAGGGAGTCCCAGGCCGGCACGTCGTCGCCGGGTTCGGCGTCGCGCGGCGGCAGGGGGGTGCCCTCCGGGAGCAGGCCCAGCTCGATCTGACGGCGGTGCCTGCGCTCGCGGATCACGTCCCAGCCCGCGTCGTAGGCTCCCCGGTGTGCGGCGATGTCCGCGGCCTTCGCCTGCAGCGGCGCGTGCGCGGCGCCGTGCGCGAAGTACAGGAAGAACGGCCGGTCCGGGGCCGACGCCCGGAGCTGCCGGATCATGGCGGTGGCCCGGTCGGTGAGGTCGTCGGTCAGGTAGTAGCCGTCGGGGTAGCGGTCCACCTCGACCGTGTGGTTGTCCTCCACCAGCCGGTGCGGGTGGTGGAAGTTGGTGAAGGCCTCCAGGAAGCCGTAGAAGCGGTCGAAGCCGCGCTGCAGCGGCCAGGCGTGCCGGGGCCCGGCGTCCGACATGTCGGAGTCCTTGGTGAGGTGCCACTTGCCGACCGCGAACGTGGCCCACCCCGCGTCCCGGAAGATCTCCGCTGCGGTGAGCGCGTCGCGGGAGATCTCCCCGGTGTAGCCGGGGAAACCGGGGTCGGAGTTGGAGACGTGGCCGACCCCGGTCAGATGCGGGTTCACCCCGGTCAGCAGCGCCGCCCTGGTCGGCGAGCACATGGGCGTGACGTGGAAGTTCGTCCACTGCACGCCCTGGCCGGCGAGCGCGTCCAGGTGGGGGGTGGGGATCTCCGAGCCGTAGCAGCCCAGATCGGAGAAGCCCACGTCGTCGGCGAGCACGATGACGATGTTGGGCTTCCCCGCCGCCGACGCCCGCGGCGGCCACCACGGCTCCGACCCGGCGAACGTCCGGCCCACCCGCCCCGGGAACCCCTCGTACTCGATCATGCGGCGGATTATAGATACTCGCCGTGACGAGATCGAGATCATCATTGGTGATGACCGGCGCATGAGACGCGTGACCGCCGTGCCGGTGGTGCGTGCCTGCTGAGCTCGGCGGCTCCCGGCGGGGCCGTCCACGCGTCTCCCGGATCCGGCTCCCTCGACTGAGCGGGGTCATGCGGGGGAGAACGTCGTGTGACCTGCTTGCCGACCGCGCCGGGCGTCAGCCGATGCGGCGCAGGGCGTCGGCCAGGCCCGCCAGGCCGATCGGGCCCAGGTCCAGGGCGGCGGTGTGCCAGCGGCGCAGGTCGAAGCCCGAGCCCAGGCGCTGCCGGGCTTCCTCTCGGGCGGCCAGCCAGGCGCGCTCACCCAGCTTGTAGGACGGAGCCTGGCCGGGCCAGCCGAAGTAGCGGACCACCTCGGCACGGACCCGGTGCGGCTCGCACCGGCCGCGCTCGCGCAGCACCTCGCACGCCTTGTCGAAGGTCCACCTCGAGCCGTCGGGCAGCGGCAGGTCCAGGTGCACGCCGATGTCGATGACCACCCGGGCGGCCCGCAGCGCCGATCCGCCGAGCATGCCCAGGCGGGTGCCCGGCTCGGCGAACCAGCCCAGCTCGTCGGCGAGCCGCTCGGCGTACAGCGCCCAGCCCTCGCCGTGCCCGCTCACCCAGGAGTTCCTGCCGAACCGGGACAGGCCCTCCCCGGCCACCCGGGTCTGGCCGAGCTGCAGGTGGTGGCCGGGAACGCCCTCGTGGAAGACCGTGGTCAGCTCGTTCCAGGTGGTGAACCGCCGCTCCTCGCCCACCGGCCACCAGGTGCGGCCCGGCCGGGACAGGTCCTCGCTCGGCGAGGTGTAGTAGGCGGCGCCCGAGGTCGAGTCCAGGGCCAGGGTCACGTCCACCCGGCGCAGCGGCTCGGCGATGTCGAAGTGGGCGCCGTTCAGCCGCTCGATCGCCTCGTCGTGGCGGTCCTGCAGCCAGCCCCGGTAGGCGTCCAGGCCCTCGACGTACCGGGTCTCGTCGAGGATCGCGGTCGCCTCCGCCACGGATGCGCCGGGCCGTACCCGGTCCGCCTCGGCGGCCAGCTCCGCCTCGATCCTGGCCAGTTCCTCCCAGCCCCACCGGTAGGCGTCCGCCAGGTCGATGTCGGCTCCCAGGTTCAGCCGGGAGTTGACCGCGTAGCGCTCCGCCCCGGCCGCGTCGATCTCACCGGCCCGGGGAGCGTACTCCTCACGCAGGTAGCGGGCGGCTGCGGCATAGGCCGCATGGGCCGCGGCGGCGCCCTCCTCCAGCGCCGCCCGTGCCGGGCCGTCCCCGTAGGAGTCGAGCAGGCTCTCGTGGGTGGTGCCCGAGGAGAAGAGCTCCATCTGGACCGCCAGCTCCAGCGCTTGGCGGCGGGCCGCGGACAGGCCGCGCGCGAGGCCCTCCTCCAGGCTCGCCCGCCAGCCGTCCAGCATCTCCGGCATGCCCGCCAGCCGCGCCGCCACGTTCCGCCAGTCGTCCTCGCTCTCGCGCGGCAGCAGATCCACGCTGTCCCGCAGGCCGGTGAGGAGCCCGAACGGCGCCTGCACCGCGCGCAGCGGCTCGCCGATCTCGTGCCAGGCGCGCCCGGCCTCCAGCCGCTCCCTCAGGTGCGCCGCGGCCCGCACGTCCGCCTCGCCCTCCGGTTCCAGGGCGGCAAGCCTGCCCAGGGTCTCGCAGATCAGGGCGGCCCGGGCGGCGTGCCCGTCCGGGCTGTAGTCGGAGGTCGCGGCGAACTCGACGTCGACCCCGTCCGCCGCGGCGCTGACCGGGTCGAGAGCGGCGGAGCGGGTGACGTACTCGTCGCAGAGGTTGAAGATCGGGCTCGTCATCCCGGCACCATAACCCACCCGCTACCCCTGCGATCCGGCAGGTCAGCCCGTGTCGACCTGCCGGATCGCAGGGCCCGTCACGGCGCCGGCGGCCATCCGCGCCCGGCCGCCGGGCCCGGGGTCACCGCTTCCAGAAGGGGCCTCGCTTCCGCCGCCCCTGCGCGCTGAGGGTCTCCAGGGTGTGCACGGCCAGCCGCCACAGCGTGTCCACGTCCGCCGCGGGCTCGCGCAGGTCCTTGGCCAGGGACTCCAGCTCGGCGTGCCCGCCGTGGAGCGCGGCCAGCGCGGCCAGGCGATCGCCGAGGTCGGCCAGGTAGCGGAGCCGGTCGGCGGTCCGCAGGGAGGCCGCGGCGCGCAGGTTCAGGAGCTCCTCGGCCAGCCGCGAGCGGAACGCGTCCAGCGGCTCCTCCTCCGGCGCGTAGTCCTTCTCCCTGCGCTCCTTCGTGGCCGGCCTCTCCTGCTCCATCCAGTCGAAGGCCTCGGTCCCGCCGGGCTGCGGCGCGCCGCCGAAGGCGGCTCCGGGCGCGGCCATCCGGGGCATGCCCGCAGGTGCGGCCGGGGGCATGGCGGCCGGCGCGGCGGCCATCATGTTCATCACCATCGGGGCGGCCGCGACGGGCGGGGCCACCCATCCGCTCGGGAACTCCACCGGCTGGACCACCTTGTGCTCCGGGCCGCCCTCGGCGACCACCCGGGTGTCGACCGCGACGAACGCGGTGAACCGGCAGAGCACGCCGTACCGCAGGGAGGTCGCGACGATCTCCTCCTCCAGGGAGTGGTCCCCGGCGGCGTAGCGGTCCTCCAGATCCCGCAGCCGGGCCCGCGCCCAGATCGACCGCACGGCGGGGTTGCCGACGCGGGTCCCGGCGGTCCTGCGCTCCCACGGTTGCCCGGCGGCGTCCAGCCCGTGCAGCACCACGGCTCCGGGGGTTCCCGCGGTCGCCGGGGCGTCCGCCCGGTAGCGGCCGTGGACGGCCAGCGGGACGCCCGGGTAGATCGCGCCGAGATGCCCGGCGGCGCCGGGGAGCAGGTCGAGCCCGTCGCCCTTGAGCGACAGGTCGGTGACCAGGGGGGAACCGATCCTGCGGTGGATGTGCTCCATCGCCTCGTCCAGCCGGTCCTCCGACTCCACCAGCTCGCACCGGCCCTTGCCGAACCCGGTCAGCCGGCTCAGGAAGCCGGCGTTGACCGCCCGGTCGATGCCGACCGTGTGCACCCGCACCCCGACCAGGTCGGTGCCGATCCCTTCGAGGATCTGGTCCTCGTTGCCGACCTGCCCGTCGGTGACCAGGACCAGGACCCGGTCCCTGGACCGGTCGCGCAGCAGCGCGACGGCCTGCCGCAGCGGCTGGAGCATCTCGGTGCCGCCGCGCGCCTCCAGCCGGGCGAGGTACTCCACCGCCCGGTAGCGGTTGCGGTCGGAGGCCTCCACGAGGGCCGTGCCGCCCTCGCCGAGCCGGTCGGGACCCTCCACCACGGTGTCGAAGGAGAGCACGGCGAACCGGTCGCCGCCGGTCAGCGTGTCGACGATGCGGGCGGCGGCACGCCGGGCGGCGACCATCTTCCAGCCGGTCATGCTGCCCGATCGGTCGAGCACCAGCACGACGTCCTTGGGGGCGGCGGCGGGCGGCGCCTGCGGCGGGACGACGGTCAGCGCGAACGTGCCCTCTTCCCCCTCGGCTGCGGGGTCCTCGGCGTCGGGGACCAGCGCGAGGGAGCCGGAGGCGTCGAACGACAGGCGCAGGATGAAGTCGCGGTCCAGCCGCTCACCCGGCTGGAGCCGTACGGTGCCGCCCTCCTGCACGACCGTGTGCAGGCTGGAGCGGATCTCGCGCAGCTCCAGGCCGGCGGCGTCGATCGTGGCCGAAAGCGACAGCCGTACCGGGTTGGGGAATCCCGGCAGCAGCACGGGAGGGGTGATGCGGGAGGCGTCGGGGACCGCGTCGGTGTCGGGGGCCCACCCGCCGCCGGCCTGCTCGCCGTCGAGCGGGGTGCCGGGGATGTAGCGGGGGGCGACGACCAGGGGGAAGCGGAAGGTCGCCGCGCCGTCCTCGTAGGGGAGGGGCTGGTCGAGGGTGAGGTGTACGGTGACCCGCTCGCCCGGCACGATGTTGCCGACCCTGATGGTGAAGACGTCGGGCCGGTCCTCCTCGGCGATCGCGGCGCGCTTTCCCTCGGAGACGGCCTGATCGTAGTCCGCCCTGGCCTGGCCGCGCTCCTTCAGCACGCCCTCGACGACCCGGCCGTCGGCCTCCATCCGGAAGGCCGTCACGGCGGCCCGGTCGGGCAGCGGGAAGATGTAGGTCGCCTCCAGCGAGACGTCGAAGGGGTTGCGGAAGCCCTGCGCGACCTGGACACGGGCGATCACGCCGGAGATGTCGGCGTCGACGTCCACGCTCTCCAGGGGCAGGTTGCCGCGTTCGGTGACGAGCGCGCCCAGCCCGGCGTCGGGGACCGGCTCGCACTCGTCCGGCCGGAGCGGGGTGATCGAGGTGATCATTGGTGGTTTCCTTCCGGGAGGGCGAGCTCGCGCTCGCGGAGGACCGCGACCAGCGCGCGGGAGGCGGCGGCGATCGCGGCGAGGTCGTCGGAGGACGGGACGCGGCCCGCGTCGCCGAGCAGGAGCGTCACACCGGGCGCGAGCCGTACGGCGGGCAGGCAGACGGCGGACGGGGAGAGCGAGGAGGGAACGGCGGGGGAGGCGGTCGTCTCCGGCGGGGCCGGCTCGGCGGGAAGGGCGGGCCGCGCGGGTCCGGCCGGCGCCGCCGGGACGGGTGGCGCGCCGGGGGGTGCGGGGCCGGTCGGCGCGGCGGAGGCGGTGGGGGCGGCGGAGGCGGCGGCCCAGAAACGCGGGCGCGCGGGCGCGGCCGCACCGGGCCCCCCGCCCTCCGGCCCCCCGCCCTCCCGCCCGGCGTCTCCCGGCCCGGTCCGGTCGCCACCGACGGGGAGCCGGGCGATCGCCTCCAGGGTCCGGTCGGTGGCTCCGGCCAGCTCGGCCTGGATCTCGGCGATGCTCCTGCCGTCCGCCTGGCGGCGCTTGACGGCGACGAGCTGGAGCAGGTGCCGCCTGCCGTACAGGGCGATCCGCCCGCGACGGGCCAGGGGCGGGTCCAGCAGGCCGATCGTGGCGTACCACCGGACGAGGCGCTCGTTGGGCACGTCCCTGACCCGGCCGTTGAACTGCCCGGCCGGGGCGAGGACGGCGGAGGCCCGCTCCACCAGTTCGCCGATCGTCCATTCCATGAGTCCAGAATTACACTGTAATCGTGACAGTGTCAACGATGGGCGGCGCCGTCGCCGGGCAGCGTGTCGAGCCAGCGGGTGAGGCGGGCCCCCTCGCGAGTCATGATCTCCGGGTCGCGCAGGGCGTTGGCCAGCAGCGACATGCCCTGGTAGGCGCCCACCAGTGTGATCGCGAGGTCGCCGGGGCCGGGCAGTCCCAGCTCGCGGAACTGGCATTCCACCCAGTCCAGCAGCAGCCGGATGGTCTTGCCCGCTTCCACGTCGATGCCCCCCTCGGCGCGTTTGTCGAGTTCGACGGCCAGGGTGCCGGTGGGGCAGCCGTAACGGGCGGCGACGTCGCGCTGGCCGACCCACGCGCCGACCAGGCCCTTGAGGCGTTCGAGCGGATCGGGGAGCTCGTCGAGCTCGCCGGTGAGTTCCGCCAGGTGCCTGGAGTGCTCGGCCAGGGCGGCCTGGACCAGTTCGTCCTTGGTCTTGAAGTAGTAGTACACGTTTCCGACGGGAACGTCGGCGGCGTGGGCGATGTCGGCGATGGTGGTGCGCTCCACTCCCTGCCGGTGCAGGACCTGGGCGGCGGCGGCCATCAGCCGCCGCCGCTTGTCGGTTCCCGCCCGTGACTTTTTCAAGTTAGCCATCTCACTGACTATAGACATGCGGCCCGCAGGCCGTGCTAGGGTCCTTCTAAGTCAGCCAACTAACTAAAACAAGGGGATCGACATGATCGTGGTAACGGGTGCGACCGGAAACGTCGGGCGGACGCTGGTGCGGCTGCTCGTGGAGGCAGGTGAGCCGGTGACCGCCGTATCCCGGAAGATCACCGAGGCCGACGTGCCGCAGGGGGTGCGGGTGACGGCCGCCGACCTGGGCGACCCGGCGAGCCTGCGGTCCGCCTTCGACGGCGCCGACGCGTTGTTCCTGCTGATCTCGGGCGACTTCGTGGCCGCCGCCGACGATCCGGGCGGCGCCGTCGCCGGCGTCCTCGACGACGCGAAGGCCGCCGGAGCCGGACGGGTCGTGCTGCTCTCCTCCCAGGGAGTCGTGACCCGGCCGCACTCGTCCTCCCACGGCGACACGGGACGGGGCATCGAGGACGCCGTCCGGCGGTCGGGCATGGACTGGACGATCCTGCGGCCCGGCGGCTTCAACTCCAACACCTATGCCTGGGCCGAATCCGTCCGCTCCGGGCGGACCGTCGCCGCGCCGTTCGGCGACGTCGGGCTGCCGTTCATCGACCCGGCCGACATCGCCGAGGTCGCCGCGGTGGTCCTGCGCGAGCAGGGCCACACCGGCCAGGTGTACGAGCTGACCGGGCCCGCCCTCACCACGCCCCGGCAGCGGGCGGAGGCGATCGGTGAGGCGCTCGGTGAGCCGGTCCGGTTCGTCGAGCAGACCCGTGACGAGGCGCGCGGGCAGATGCTGCAGTTCATGCCCGCGCCCGTGGTCGAGACCACCCTGGCCATCATCGGCGAGCCCACCCCCGCCGAGCAGCGCGTCAGCCCCCACGTCGAGCAGGTCCTCGGCCGCGCACCCCGCGCCTTCGCCGACTGGGCCCGGAGCAACGCCGCCGCCTTCCGTTAGGACCGGCGACCGCAGTTCTGGAGACGGCCCGCCGACCCCGCCGGAGCGGCCGGTCCGGCGGCTTGGCGGACGTCCCCCGGTGGCATGCCGAAAGCCCGTTTGAACGCCCTGCAGAACGCCGCCTCGGACTGGTAGCCGAACCGGCGGGCGACGGCCGAGAGCGGCTCCGGCGTCTGCCGGAGATGCGCGTGCGCCAGGTGCATGCGCCACCGGGCGAGGTAGCGCATGGCGGGTTCGCCGACCAGGCCGGTGAACCGCGCCGAGAAGGCGGAGCGCGACATACCGGCCTCGCGCGCGAGCGCGGCGACGGTCCACTCCCGTTCGGGCGCGCGGTGGATCGACGTGAGCGCCCGTCCCACCTGCTCGTCGCGGAGGGCGGCCAGCCAGCCCCGGTTCGCCTCGGGCGCCGAGTCGAGCCAGGAGCGGATCGCCTGGATGACGAGGATGTCGGCGAGCCGGGTGATGACGGTCTCCCCGCCCGGCCGCAGCGCCAGGGCCTCGCGTGAGATGAAGCGCAGCGTGCTGTGCAGCCAGCCGGCGTCGTCGTCCCAGGCGTCGATCTGCAGGACCTGGGGAAGCTGCGCGACGAGCCGCTGGGCCACCACGTGGTCGAAGCGGACCACGCCGTAGGTGACGTGCGCGGGGTCCCCGCCGCCGCCGTGGCGCATGATCTCGTATCGCTCGCTGATCTGCTCCACCGGTATCCCGAAGAGCGGTTCGGTGCCCGCCTGCGGGCTGCTCCGCAGGCGGTGCGGGGTGCCGTGCGGGATCAGCGTGAGGCTGCCCTGCCGGAGCAGGCGCGGCCCGGCCCCGTCGACCTCGAGCCAGCAGTGACCCGCGGTGACGACCTGGAACGTCATGAGCCCGTCGAGCGCCGGCACGTCGATCCCCCACGGTGCGGTGAGCTCGGCCCGGCAGTAGAGGGTGCCGGTGAGCCGGAGCAGGTGCAGGGCCTCGCCGAGGAGGTCGGCCGGGGGAGGGAAGGCGCGGGCGGCACTCGGCATAGGCGTCATCGTGTCACCGCGCCCGGCCGGGCGTCCATGGAATCGGACGAACGGCAAAAAGGGCTGGACTCCTGATCATTGTTTGTCCATGCCTGCCATTCCAGGGTGGATTTCCCAGTCAATGTGAGGAATGGAGAGAAATGCAGGACTCGAAAGTGCTGAAATCCGTGCTGCTCGTCGCCGGTCTCGTCGCGGTCGGGATCGGCGGGGCGATCCTGTTCGCGCCCGCCGCCTTCCACGGGGTCAACGGCATCGAGCTCGGCGGCGACAGCAATCTGCTCAGTGAGATGCGGGCGCCGGGCGGCATGCTGCTGGCGATCGGCGCACTGGTCGTGCTCGGAGCGTTCGTCTCGCGGCTGGCGTTCACCGCCGCGGTCGTCGGCGCTCTGAGCTTTCTTTCCTACGCGTCGTCCCGCGTCCTCGGCATCGCGGTGGACGGAATGCCGGCGGGCGGGCTCGTGCTGGCGACCGTTCTGGAGGCGGTCATCGGACTGGCGTGCGTCTCCGTCCTCCTCCGGTACCGCCACGACGGCGTGAGGACGGGCTCGCACTGAGCCGCCGCCGCACCGGCGAGGCCGAGGACGCTCTCGTGGCGGAGGGTTGCCGAAGTTGATCGCGAGGCTCCCTCCGGCCCCGGAGGGAGGCCGCGGCGGGGGCGGGGCGCGGGGTCTCCGCCCGGCAGCCGTACCCGCCGGTTAATTGACAGATTAATTTTTCCAATGTTCCATGGCGGTGTGGCCGCAACCGAGATGACGCTCATGGACGAGCCCGACCGCCTGCGCCTGGCGCTCACCCCGATCCGCAGGCGGCTGCTGGCCCGGCTGCGCGAGCCCGGTTCCGCCGTCCAGCTCGCCGCCGAGCTCGACCTGCCCCGCCAGCGGGTGAACTACCACTTCAAGGCGCTGGAGCAGGCCGGGCTGATCGAGCTGGTGGAGGAGCGCCCACGGCGCGGTTTCACCGAACGCGTCATGCGCGCCACCGCCAACGCCTTCTTCGTCGACCCCGGCGTGCTCGCCCCACCCGGCGGGACCGGCCAGGACGGGGGGGACGGCGGGGACGGGAGCGGGATCGACGGCGGGTTCCACCGCATCGCCGACCGGTACGCCGCCGAACACCTCGTCGAGGCGGCCGCCGGAACGGTGCGCGAGGTCACCCGCATGGCCGACGCCGCCGACCGGCGGGGCGTCCGGCTGCTGACGTTCACTCTCGAGGCCGAGGTGCGCTTCGGCGCCCCGGACGACGTGCACCGCTTCACTGACGAGCTCGCCGAGGCGGTCGCGCGGGTCGCGGCCCGGTTCGACACCCCCGGCGGGCGGCCGTACCGCCTCGTCGCCGGAGGACACCCCACTCCCGGCGTTCAAGGAGCCGAAGATGACAGATGAGCCGTTCTCCGTCGAGGTGACCATCTCCGCTCCCGTCGGGGAGGTGTGGAACGCCCTGCGCGACCCCGAGCAGATCCGCCGCTGGCACGGGTGGCACTTCGACGGCCTGGACAAGGAGATCGAGGCCATCTACCGCCAGGACGTCGTCGAGTCGGCCGCCGAGCACCGGCTGGAGGTCCAGGGGGGTGACCGGTTCGAGCTGGCCGATCTCGGAGGCCGGACCCGGTTGCGGATCACCCGCGCCCCGCGCGGCGGCAACCCGGACTGGGACGCCTACTACGACGACATCAGCGAGGGCTGGGTCACCTTCGCCCACCAGCTCAGGTTCGCCCTGGAGCGGCACCCGGGCGCCGACCGGCGGACCGTCTTCCTCTCCGGCCGGGCGAGCACACCGGTGCTGCAGGCCGCCGGTCTCGCGGCCGTGGCCGGGCTGCCCGCGGGGAGCCCGTACGAGCTGGCGGCCCCCACCGGGGAGACGCTCACCGGCGAGGTCTGGTTCCGCTCGGCCCGCCAGCTCGGCCTCACCGTCGACGGCTGGGGCGACGGCCTGCTGGTCGCGGCGCAGAACCCCGTCTCGCCCGCCGCGCCGGGCGGCGCCGCGATGATGGTGCTCACCGCCTACGGCCTCGGAAACGAGGAGTTCGCCGCGCTGGAGGCGCGCTGGAACGCCTGGTGGGAGCGGCACTTCCCGGCGGAGCCCGACGGGCAGGCCGGGTAGCCGGGCCGGCGGGCGGGGGCTCAGCCGCGGGGAAGCGCCTCGATGGTCTCCATGTGCTTCTCGCCCCACTCGCCGAGGGGGACGAGCGCGGTGTTGAGCGAGTGGCCGAACTCGGTCAGCGAGTACTCCACCTTCGGCGGGACCTGGTGGTAGACCTCCCGGTGCACGAGGCCGTAGGACTCCATCTCGCGGAGCTGCTGGATCAGCATCTTCTCGCTGACACCCGAGACCGCCCGCCGCAGCTCGCCGAACCGGAGGGGCTCGTGGTGGAGCGCCCACAGGATCAGGGCCTTCCACTTGCCGCCCACGACGTCGACCGCGGCGTCGAGGCCGCAGCTGTAGGTCCGCTTCTTCATCGCGCCCTCCATGCTTACAAAAAGGTGAGTACCTGAAAAAATAGTAGGTACTTGAGGAAAGTTCAGCACGGCACCAGCATCGGAACGCACCCGGCGACCGCGGCCTGATCCGGAGCGGGGTGCTCACGACGCGGGACGGACCGATTCTGAACGGAGCATGCATGACCGACGACAACCGCACACCGGTGACGGTCATCGGACTGGGCGCGATGGGGAGGGCGCTGGCCGGGGCGTTCCTCGACAACGGCCACCCCACGACGGTGTGGAACCGTACGGCGGGCAGAGCCGGAGAGCTCGCCGCCCGGGGGGCGGCGGTGGCCGCCACCCCCGGCGAGGCGATCACCGCGAGCCCGGTCGTGGTGGTCTGCGTGCTGGACTACGACGCCGTGCACGAGGTGCTCGACCCGGTGGCCGGCTTTCTGGCCGGCCGGACCCTGGTGAACCTCACCAACGGCACGCCCGGACAGGCGCGCAGGACGGCCGGATGGGCGGCCGGGCACGGTGCGCACTACCTGGACGGCGGCATCATGGCGGTTCCCCCGATGATCGGGGGAACCGGGGCGTTCATCCTCTACAGCGGATCGGCTGAGGCCTTCGGCGCGCACGAGCGGACCCTCGGCGTCCTGGGCTCGGCCATGAACCTGGGAGAGGACACCGGCCTCGCGTCGCTGTACGACGTTGCGCTGCTCAGCGCGATGTACGGGATGTTCGGCGGGTTCCTCCACGCCGCCGCGCTGCTCGGCTCGGAGGGGATCCCGGTCTCCTCGTTTACGCCGTTGCTGGTCTCGTGGCTGCACGCCATGACCGGGAGCCTGCCCGAGATGGCGAAGGCGGTCGACTCGGGCGACCACCCGGCCACCGGGTCGAACCTGGGGATGCAGGCGGCGGCCTACGTCAACCTGCTGGAGGCCAGCCGGGACCAGGGCGTCGGCACCGAACTGGTGGAGCCCATGAGGGCCCTGCTCGACAGGGGCGTCGCCGCGGGTCACGGCGGTGACGGCCTCGCCAGCCTGGTCGGGCTGCTGCGCGCGGAGCCGGTGAAGCTCCATGGCTGAAGCGTTCACGACCGGCACAGGCACGACCGGCACAGGCACGACCAGGATCGAAACGGAGCAGACGATGGATCACGGCGACCGCGCACCGGTGGCGGTCCTGGGCCTGGGCCCGATGGGCCGGGCGTTGGCCGGGGCGTTCCTCGACAACGGCCACCCCACGACGGTGTGGAACCGAACGGCGGCCAGGGCGGACGCCCTCGTCGCCCGGGGCGCCGTGCGTGCGGACACGGTCGCCGAAGCGGCCGGGGCGAGCCCGCTGGTGATCGCCTGCGTGATCGACTACGACGCCGTGCAGGAGATCGTCGCTCCCGCGGCCGGCGCGCTGAAGGGCCGGACCCTGGTGAACCTCACGGCCGACTCGCCCCGCCGCGCCCGCACGATGGCCGCGTGGGCCGGCGAGCACGGCATCGACTACCTCGACGGCGCGATCATGTCTCCCACCGCGACCATCGGGGGGCCGTCGGCCGTCGTCCTCTACAGCGGGCCGGAGGAGGTCTACCGGACCCACCGGCCGGCGCTGGCGAGCCTGGGCGGCACCGCCGTGCACCTCGGCACCGACCCCGGGCGGGCGGCGGCGCACGACGTGGCGCTGCTCGACCTGTTCTGGACCTCCATGAGCGGCCTGGTCCACGCCTTCGCCCTGGCCGCCGCCGAGGGTGTCACCGCCCGCGAACTCGCCCCCTTCGCCCGGGGGATCGCCGACCTGCTGCCCCCCATCATCGACGGGTTCGCCGACGGGATCGACGCCGGGCGCCATCCCGGGGACGACTCCACCATCCGGTCGGCCCTGGCGGGGATGGAGCACATCGTGCACACCGCGGGCTCCCACGGCATCGACACCGGCGTGCTGAGCGCCGCCGCGGCCGTCGCCCGGCGGGCCGTCGAGGAGGGCCACGGGGACGACGGCTTCTCACGCCTGGCCGAGACGCTGAGGGGAGCGGTGCCGAGGGGGTGAGGAGGGCCGGCCGAGCCGCGGGAACCGCCGTGCGGGTCTGCGCCCTAACCTCCGCGCCGTCCGGAGGAAACGTTTGCTCTCGGGTTTGCGGAAAGTTTGAGTGAGGAGAATACAGCCGTTCATATGTATTCGATCTACTTTCCGCCTACCGTGAAGGCAACGAGGAGGCGCCATGCTTCGCCGTACGTTGTTGCGCACCGGAGGGCTGACCGCCGGGGCGGTGTTCACCGGTTCGCTCTGGCAGGAGGCCGCCTGCGTCACCCCTTCCGGCGCGGCGAGTCCGTACCGCTCGTCCGGGAGCCCCTACGGCCCGCCCGGCCCGCCCGACGCCAACGGTCTCGCACTGCCGCCGGGGTTCACCGGCAGGATCGTGGCCCGCACCGGCCGCAGGGTCGGCGGGACGCTCTGGCACCCGGCGCCCGACGGGGGAGCGTGCTTCGCCGACGGCGACGGCTGGATCTACGTGTCGAACTCCGAGATCCCGCTGCTCGGCGGGGCCTCGGCGATCAGGTTCGGTCCCGGCGGTGAGATCCGCGGCGCCTACCGCATCCTGTCGGGCACCAACCTCAACTGCGCCGGCGGGCGCACTCCCTGGGACACCTGGCTGTCGTGCGAGGAGATCCTGCGCGGCCGGGTCTTCGAGTGCGACCCGTACGGCGAGCGCGCCGCGATGCCGCGCCTGGCCATGGGCCGCTTCAAGCACGAGGCCGCCGCCTGCGACCCCGACAGGAAGGCCGTCTACCTGACCGAGGACGAGGCCGACGGCTGCTTCTACCGCTTCCTGCCCACGGTGTGGGGCGACCTCACGGCCGGGCGGCTGGAGGTGCTCTGCACGGACTCAGGCACCGGGCCGGTGACCTGGGAGCGGGTGCCCAACCCGGCGGCGCCGCTGATCCCGACCCGGCATCAGGTGCGGCAGGCCAAGCACTTCTCCGGCGGCGAGGGCTGCCACTACGACGGCGGCGTCTGCTTCTTCACCACCAAGGGCGACAACCGGGTGTGGGCCTACGACGCCGAGAACGAGCGCCTGGAGATCGTCTACGATGCGGACTCCCCCCTGACCGGGGTGGACAACATCACCGGCACCTCCGGCGGCGACCTCTACGTCGCCGAGGACGGCGGCAACATGGAGATCAACCTGATCACCCCGGACCGCGTGGTCACCCCGTTCCTGCGGGTCGACGGCCATCCCAAGTCGGAGATCACCGGTCCCGCCTTCTCCCCGGACGGCACCCGCCTGTACTTCTCCTCCCAGCGCGGCGCCCGCGGTGACGCCGCCGGGACCGACGGCGTCACCTACGAGGTCACCGGCCCGTTCCGCCGCTGACCGGGCGGGTGCCCGCCCCGGGCGGAGGGCTCCTCAGATCGCGATGTCCAGCCCGTGGCCGAGCGGGAACAGCGGGTCCCGGGTGTCGCCGGGCACGTCGGGACGGCTGCGCCGGACCTCTTCCATCGACCGGGGCAGCTCGAACGGCAGCCGCCCCCGGGGTGCGGCCCGGCCGAAGACGACGTCGAGTACGGCCCGGTCGTCCGCGCCGTACTCGCCGATGAGCGCGGCGGCGCGTGCGGCGATCTCCGGGATGACCGCGGGCCGCTCCAGGCGGATCACCACCACGGTGGGCACCGCCTCCAGCACGGCGAGGACCTCCTCGAGCCGCTCGTCGTCGAAGGCGAGCGATCCGGCGCGGAAGAACGTCTCGAAGAAGCCGCCGGTGCGAGGCTCGTGGGGGGTGGGCAGGCGCAGCAGCGCCACGTCGGCGGCGGCCGGGTCTGCCACCGGCTCGGCGTACTCGGCGGCGACCGCCGCGTCGACGCCCTCGGCGTACAGGCGCGGGCGGCCCGGCAGCGGCAGCACGCCGTCCCCGGTCAGCACGGTCAGGCAACGGCGCTGCGCGCTCTCGCCCAGAGTCCGGAACTCCGCGCTCCCCACGATCTCCTCGGCCCGGTCCGGGTCGGCGAAGCGGTGCTCGAACAGGCCGAGCCGGAACTTCTCGCGCAGCAGCCGGCGGACCGAGGCGTCGATCCTGTCCTCGCCCACCAGCCCGCCGCGCACCAGCTCGACGATCAGCTCCGGGCAGGCCTCGCCGCCGAACTGGTCCGCCCCCGCCTCGATCGCCTTGAGCGCGCGCCCGGCCGGGGTGAGGTGCTCCACCCCCCAGGCCTTGGCCTCCAGGTGGTGGGGGCCGATGCGGGTGTCGTTGAGCAACTGCCAGTCGGTGCAGACGATGCCGTCGAAGCCGAGCTCCTCGCGGAGCAGGCCGGTGACGACCTGCTTGTTGAAGCCGAAGCCCACCTCCTCGTAGGCGGTGCCGACCGGCACGCCGTAGTACGGCATGATCTGCGTGGCCCCGGCGGCGATGGCGGCCCTGAACGGCGCCAGGTGGTAGTCGAAGTTGCCGCCCGGGTAGACCTGCTCCTTGCCGTAGGCGAAGTGCGGGTCCTCACCGTCTTTCTGCGGGCCGCCGCCGGGAAAGTGCTTGACCATGCAGGCCACGCTCTCCGCGCCGGACCCCGGCCCCCGCATGCCCTCCAGGTAGGCCGTCACCAGACGCGAGGTCAGCCCGGCGTCGGCACCGAAGGTGCCGCTGATACGCGACCACCGGGGCTCGGTGGCCAGGTCGATCTGCGGATGCAGCGCGACCCGGATGCCCACGGCCAGGTACTCCCGGCGCACCACGTCGGCGTAGCGGCGCACCAGGCCGGCGTCGCCGATCGCGGCCAGGCCCGTGGTCTCCGGCCACCGGGAGAACGCCCCGGCGAGCATCGCCGTACCGGGGTTGTCGGTGAAGGCGTGCCGGGGGTCGGTGGAGACGGTGACCGGGATGCCGAGCCGGGTCTCTGCCGCCATCTCCTGCAGGCGGTTGTGCCACTGCGCCATCTGCCGGGGGCCCGCGCCGCCCAGCAGGTTGAAGTGGCTCATCAGCCGGCCCTGCACCATCTCGGTGGTGGGCACGCCGCCGGGCTGGGCGGCCGGGTCCTCGACCGGGCTGCCGTCGGTGTTCATGGCCAGCATGGTGTGGAACATCAGGCCGGCCTTCTCCTGGAGCGTCATCCGCTCCAGCAGATCGGTGACCCGCTCCTCGACCGGCAGCGCCGGGTCCTGGTAGGGCGGCATTCTCCGGGGTTCCCCTTTTCTCGAGACAGAAGTGATCAGCAGAGGCCGGGCGGCGCCGGGGCGATGATCGGCACCAGTGACTGGGGCAGCGCGTTGGCGATGTTCAGCACGCCCATGTCCTTGGCCGACTCCTTGGCGTCCGGTGGCACCGCGGCGGCGAGGGCGAGGTCGACGGCCATGTACAGGCCCTCTCGGGGGGCAACCGAGCCGGTCGATCATGTAGTGCGCCTGGTAGCCGGCGAGCCTTCGCCACGGGCGCCTCCTCGAAAAGCAGGGGTGGAAGCTCGTCAGCGCGACGAGTGGGTCAACGGTACGTAAAAACTTATTGCTCAGTAAGTTTCTGGCAGGGTGATTCACATCACACCGGTGTCCTCGGTGAGCGCCCGGCGCGGCTCGCGCCGATCCCTTCTCCGGTACGGCCCCCGTCCCGGCCGGGTCCTAGGCTGTCCGGGTGAGCCCTCGCACGCCTTCGTCTCCGTCCGCCCCCGCCCGTTCCGGCCGCGGCGCCCGCGGGGGCTACACCGTCGGTGACGTGCGCAGGCGGCGCATCATCGAGGTCGCGATCAAGCACTTCGCCGACCGCGGCTACCACGCCGCCTCGCTGACCCGCATCGCCGAGGAGGTCGGCATCACCCAGCCGGGGGTGCTGCACCACTTCCGGACAAAGGAACAGCTGATGCTCGCGGTCCTGGAGCACCGCGACGCGCTCGCCGCCGAGCGCGAGTTCGCCGAGGAGCCGGGATCGGCGGCCGAGGCGCTGCGCGCGCTGGTGCGCCTGGCGGAGTTCAACACCTCCCAGCCCGGCCTGCTGCGGATGTTCACCACGCTCGCGGGGGAGGCGGCCGATCCCGCCCACCCGGCCCACGCCTACTTCACCGGCCGCTACGCCATGGTGCTCGGCCGGGTCGAAGAGTCCCTGCGCAAGGGGTCCGAGAGCGGAGAGCTGCGTGCCGGCATCGACCACGGCGCGATCGCCAGGGAGATCGCCGCCGTCATGGACGGCCTGCAGATCCAGTGGTGCCTGCGGCCCGACTCCGTGGACATGGTCGGGCAGTTCCGCGACTACGCCGACCGGCTGGTCCGGTCGGTCACGCCGGACGGCCGCGGCCTCGGCGAGCCGTCCGCCGGTCCCGCGCCCGCCGCGGTCCCGCCGGATCCGCCGGCGCCCGGCCCGCGCGCCGCGCAGGAGCGGTCGGGAAGCCGCCGGGCCGCCATCCTGCTGGCGGCGCTGGAGGTCTTCGCCGAGCGGGGGTTCCGCGGCGCGTCGCTGGCGGCCGTGGCCGAGCGGGCGGGCCTGTCCCAGCAGGGGCTGCTGCACTACTTCCCGAACAAGGAGCGCCTGCTCGTCGACATGCTCGACCTGCGCGAACGCATCGACTCGCTGCGCATGCTCGCCGAAACGGAGACGTCGCCGCGACTGGAGCACATCGTCCAGCTGGCCGAGTACAACGCCACCCGCCCCGGTGTGCTGCAGGCGTTCACCGTGCTGGCGGCCGAGAGCGTCACCGACGACCATCCGGCGCGCGACTACTTCGCGGAGCGCTACGCCAGGATGCGCGAGCTGGGTGAGAGGGCGCTGCGCGCGGAGCTGGGAGACGCCCTCCCCGGCGGACTGACTCCCGCCGAGGGCGCGGCCCTCCTGCTCGCCGTCCAGGACGGGGTCCAGCTGCAGTGGCTGCTGGACCCCGAGGCGGTCGGCCTCCCCTCGCTGGTGGGGGCCTTCGCCCGGCTGCTGAAGGCGCACTCATGACGTCCGGGCGTCCACCGAAGGGAATATAACGACTGCATAAAGACACCTACCACTTACTCGGTTCCATGGTTCATGCTCCCTCCGTGGCGAGCTCTCGCCGCAGACACCTCAGGAGCCCCCCATGAAACTGACCCGACGGCTGGCCGCCGTCCTCGCGGCCTCGTCCCTCCTCGTGCCCGCCCTCCCCCCGGCCGCGACCGGAGCCGCGGTCACGGCCGGAACCCCGGCGGCCGGAACCGGGGCGCGGCAGCCGCTGACCATCCTGCTGAGCAACGACGACGGCTACAGCGCTCCCGGCATCAAGGCCGTCTTCGACAAGCTCACCGCCGCCGGGCACGACGTCACCATCGTCGCCCCCGCCACGAACCAGAGCGGGGCGAGCGTCAAGCGCACCGTCGAGGAGGGCCACCAGGTCACCGCCCGGAAGGTCTCCGAGAAGGTCTGGGCCGTCACCGGCACCCCCGGCGACTCGGTGCTGTTCGGCCTGGGCCACGTCTTCGCCGGCCGCAAGGTCGATCTGGTGGTCTCCGGCACCAACTTCGGCCAGAACATCGGCGTCATCGTCAACAACTCGGGCACGGTCGGCGCGGCGGTCACCGCGATCGACCTGGGCGTGCCCGCCGTCGCGGTGAGCACCGAGTTCGACTTCACGAACACGCAGAACACGATCGCCAACATGCCCGCCACCGCCGACTTCACCGTCAGGCTCGTGGAACGGCTCCAGGACCGGGCCCGCGGCGGACGCCTGCTGCCCGAGCACACGGGGCTCAACGTCAACTACCCGACGCGCCCCGGCCTGGCCCCGCCGGCCGGCGTCGCGCTCACCCGGCAGACCCGCAAGGAGCTGTTCGCCCACGGTTACCGGCAGACCGCCCCGGACGCCTTCACCATGAAGGTCTCCTACCGGGCGGACACGGCCGGTGAGCCGGGCAGCGACCTCGCCGCCCTCGCCGTGGGCAAGATCAGCGTCACCCCGGTCGACGCCGACTGGAGCGCCGGCCCGGTCGCCTACGCCAGGACCGCCGCGCTCCTGACCGGGCTGCGGTGACGGGCGAGTCCGCCTTCCGGATTCCCTGACGGGCCGCCGGTCCCCGCCGGCGGCCCGTCACAGGTCCCGGGCCCAGATCTGCTCGGCGAAGTCCTCGCCCGGCTCCTCCTCGACCAGCTCGAAGCCCGCCGCCTGGTAGATCCGCCGGGCGGTGGTCAGCACGTCCCGGGTCCACAGCATGATCCGGCGGTAGCCGGCGTCCTTGGCGAAGCGCAGGCACTCGTCCACGAGCCGCCCGCCGATCCCCATGCCCCGGGCGGACGGCTCGACCAGCAGCAGCCGGAGCTGGGCCGTCTCGTCGTCCTTGCGCACGCAGAACACGCACCCGGCCCGCTCGCCGTCCGCCTCCGCGATCCATCCGGCCTCGCGCCGGGGGTCGTGGTGGTCGACGTAGTCGGCCATGATCCTGGCCACCAGGGCCTCGAAGTCCTGGCCCCAGCCGTACTCGGAGTTGTAGAGCACGCCGTGCCGGTGCACCACCCAGCCGAGGTCGCCCGCCCTGGGCGGCCTGATGACGTACGGATCGCGCCGGGGAGCCCGGCCGAGGACCTCCTGGATCGTCGCCATGCCCGCAACCAGCCGCCGCCGGTCCTCCTCGCTCACCTCGCCGAGCAGCCCGCGCACCTCCTCGGCCGAGCGCTCGTCGAGGATCTTGAATGTGGCCCGGCCCGCTCCGGTCAGCGCGATCACCTGCCGCCGGGCGTCGGCGGCCGACCGCTCACGGGTCACCAGTCCGTCGGCCTCGAAGCGGCCGAGGATGCGGCTGAGGTATCCGGCGTCGAGCCCCAGCAGCCGGCGCAGCTCTCCGGCCTCCAGCCGTCCGTGCCGGTCCAGCTCGAACAAGATCCTGCCCTCGGTCAGGGAGTAGGGCGTGCCGAGCATGCCCTGGTCGAGCAGGCCGATGACCCCGGTGTAGAAGCGGTTGAACGCGCGGACCTCCGCGATGTGACCGGTGATGCTCTCATCCATACTTGACACCATCAACGATTAGGTTGACCCAGTCAACAATTTCAGCGCGTCGGGGGATCGTCCGTTACCCGCCGGTAGGCGGTGCCCTGCCGGGAAGGACTGCGCTACCTTCGCAAACTGGCCGATAGGCCATGACGACGGGAGCATGATGGTGGGCCTTGCGTATATCGGTGGATACACCCCGGACACCGGCGGGTCCGGGACGGGCATCGTCCTAGTGGACCTGGAGAGCCTGGACCGGCTGGGGGAGACACCGGCCCCGGGACCCTCCTTCCTCGCCCTCCATCCCAGGCGTGCGGTGCTCTACGCGGTGGGGGAGAGCGAGCACGGCACGGTGGAGGTCCTCTCCCGCGGTGAGAGCGGCGCCCTGCAACCGCTCGCCCGGCGCTCCAGTGAGGGCTCGTCGCCATGCCACCTCGCGGTGAACCCCGCCGGGACGCTGCTGGCCGTGGCCAACTACGGCGACGGCACGGTGAGCGTGCACGGGATCGACGAGGCGGGACTGCTGACCGGAGTGCGGGCCTTCCCGCACCGCGAGGGCGCCCACGCCCATCAGGCGACCTTCGGCCCCGACGGCGTGCTGTACGTGACCGACCTGGGCACCGACGAGGTCCGCCGCTTCGCGGTCCGCGGAGGCGAGGTGTCCGAACATCCCGACGGCCCGGTACGGCTGGCGTCCGGCATGGGACCCCGGCACATGGCATGGGCCGGCGGACACTGGTACGTGGCCGGGGAACTGGACGGCACGGTCCGCGCCTACGACGCCGCCTGGCGGGAGGTCGCCGCCGTGCCCGCCAGCGGCGCCGGTGGCAGGAACCACCCCTCCCACCTGGAGGTGCACGACGGTCGCGTCTACGTCGCCAACCGGGGTCCCGACACGATCTCGGTGTTCGAGGGGCCGGCCCTGGCGAGGGCGGCCGAGGTCCCCTGCGGCGGCCGGTGGCCGCGCCACTTCGCGATCGCCGGCGGCCGGATGCACGTCGCCAACCAGAACTCCGGCGACATCGCCGTCCTCCCGATCGAGGACGGGATCCCGCAGCCGGTCGGGCGGGTCCTCGCCACCGGCACGCCCTCCTGCGTGCTCCCGCTGCCGTGACCGTGCCGCTGTGACTGTGCCGCTGTGACCGTGCTGCCCTGGCGTGCCGTCCCGGCCGGCGCGGCCTCCCGCCGCGGCCCGGCGGCGGTCACACCCAGGCGCGGGCCCGGTCGACGGCCTTGAGCCAGCGGGCGTAGGTGGCGCCGTCCCGCGTGCCGGGCTCGAAGCGCCGGTCGAGGTTCCAAGTCGTGCGCAGCTCCTCGGCCGAGGACCACAGGCCCGTGCCGAGCCCGGCGAGGAAGGCCGCCCCCAGCGCGGTGGTCTCCTGGATCGCAGGGCGCTCGACGGGGGTGCCGAGCTGGTCGGCCTGGACCTGCATGAGCAGGTCGTTGCCGCTCGCGCCGCCGTCGGCCTTCAGCGCGGGCATCTTCAGGCCCGCCGCGCCCGTCATGACCTCCACGACATCGCGCACCTCGAACGCGATCGCCTCCAGGGTGGCGCGGGCGAGGTGGGCGCGGGTGGTGCCCCGGGTGATGCCGAGGATGGCGCCGCGGGCGCCGGGGTCCCAGTGCGGCGCGCCCAGACCGGTCAGCGCGGGCACGAACACCACGCCCCCGCTGTCGGGGACCGTGCGCGCCAGCGCCTCGGACTCGGGGGCGGTGTCGATGAGCCCGAGCCCGTCGCGCAGCCACTGCACGGCGGCCCCGGTGACGAAGATCGCCCCCTCGAGCGCGTAGGTGATCTCGCCCGAGGGCGTCTGCCAGGCCACCGTGGTCAGCAGCCCGGCGTCCGACCTGACGATCTCGCTCCCGGTGTTGATCAGGATGAACGAGCCCGTCCCGTAGGTGCACTTGACGTCACCGGGGGAGAAGCAGGTCTGGCCGAACAGGGCGGCCTGCTGGTCCCCGGCCATGCCGCTGACCGGCAGGTCCAGGCCGAGGAAGGCGTCCGGGTCGGTCCGGCCGATCTCCCCGTAGTTCGGCACGATCTCCGGCAGCGCGCTCGCCGGGACGCCGAACAGCTCGCACAGCTCCGCCGACCAGCCGCCCGCCTCCAGGTCGTACAGGAGCGTGCGGGAGGCGTTGGAGGGGTCGGTGACGTGCCGGGCGCCGCCGGTCAGCCTGGCCACCAGATAGGAGTCCACGGTGCCGACGACCGCCCGCCCCCCGGTCACGTGCGCCCAGGCGCGGGGGTCGTGCTCGGCCAGCCAGGCGAACTTGCTGCCGGTGAAGTAGGGGTCCAGCCGCAGTCCGGTCAGCTCGGCGACGCGGGGTTCGTGGCCCGCCTCGCGCAGCGAGGCGCAGATCTCCGCGGTACGGCGGTCCTGCCAGACGATCGCCGGGCGGGGCGCGGCGAGCGTGGCGGCGTCCCAGATCACGGCGGTCTCGCGCTGGTTGGTGATGCCGACGCACGACGGGGTGGTGTCCGCCCGGTCCAGGGCTGCGCGACAGGCGGCCAGGGTGGCCTGCCAGATCTCCTCGGGGACGTGCTCCACCCAGCCGGGCTCGGGGAAGTGCTGGGAGAACTCCCGGTATCCCCGTGCGTCGACCCGGCCGTCCTCGGTCACGACGAGCGCGGTGACCCCGGTCGTCCCGGCGTCGATCGCGAGAACCGACATGCGCGCACTCCTCTTCACTTGGTCTAGACCATTCGCCTGCCCGGGGGGCAGAATGCGTTGCGTCGGCGGCGAAATCCACCGCCGGCGGCACCACCCCACTTAGTCTGGCCGTCTTGCCTCGGAACCACCACCGGAGGATGCCATGCGTATTGGAGTGTTGACCGGGGGCGGCGACTGCCCCGGCCTGAACGCCGTTATCCGCGCCGTCGTGCGCAAGGGTGTGGGTGTCTACGGACACGAGTTCGTCGGGTTCAGGGATGGCTGGAGGGGGCCGCTCGAAGGCGAGACCATGCCGCTGGACATCCAGGCCGTCCGGGGCATCCTGCCTCGCGGTGGCACGATCCTCGGCTCGTCGCGGACCAACCCGATCAAGATCGAGGGCGGCGTCGAGAAGATCAAGGAGAATCTCGTGGAGACCGGGGTGGACGCCCTCATCGCGATCGGCGGAGAGGACACCCTCGGCGTCGCCAAGCAGCTCTTCGACCGGGGCGTGAAGGTCGTGGGCGTGCCCAAGACGATCGACAACGACCTGAACGCCACCGACTACACCTTCGGCTTCGACACGGCCGTCAACATCGCGATGGAGGCGATCGACCGGCTGCACACCACCGCCGAGTCGCACCACCGGGCGCTGATCTGCGAGGTCATGGGCCGCCACGCGGGCTGGATCGCGCTGCACGCGGGCATGGCGGCGGGCGCCAACGTCATCCTCATCCCGGAGAAGCCGTTCGACATCGACCGGGTCTGCGCCTACGTCGAGTCCCGCTTCAAGACCCGCTACGCGCCGATCATCGTGGTCGCCGAGGGCGCCCACCCGATCGAGGGCCAGATGGCCCTGCAGGACGGCGAGCTCGACGCCTTCGGTCACGTCAAGCTGGGCGGCATCGGCGAGACGCTCGCGAAGGAGATCGAGAAGCGCACGGGCAAGGAGGCCCGCACCACCGTGCTCGGCCACATCCAGCGCGGCGGCACCCCCACGGCCTTCGACCGGGTGCTCGCCACCCGGTTCGGCCTGCGGGCCATCGACGCGGTGCACGAGGGCGAGTTCGGCACGATGGTCGCCCTCCAGGGCACCGAGATCGTCGGCGTCGGCCTGGACGAGGCGACCAAGGAGCTCAAGACCGTGCCCGTCGGCCGCTACGAGGAGGCCGAGGTCTTCTTCGGCTGACGCCGGCCCGCCCGGACGGCTCGTCGTCCGGGCGGCCCGCCACCCCTGCAAGCGGTTTGCAGGGGACCCGCCCTAGCCTTGCGTGCGCAGGGCGGGCGACCGCCGGGCATCCCCTCCGAGTACGGCTTGCGCCTCGACCGAGCGGCCCACGGCGGCGCAAGCCGTACGTCATCTCTCGGGGGTGTCGAACAGCGAGGGACGCCTCGGCTCCGTGACCGGCGGGGCGGCGGGCACCGGCGGCGCGGCCTGCGTGATGGCGGCGAAGCTCCCGGTCTGGTGCTCCTCCAGCCGCGCCATCAGCTCGGCGTCCACCTTCATCTCCCGCTCCGAGGGGGACAGGATGGCCGCGAGCAGCAGGCCCAGGGTGACCAGGCTGACCACGGCCAGCAGCGGAAGCAGGAAGTCGACGCCGCGCGCACCCTCGATCGGGACCAGCGAGACCTTAGGCCGGACCTCCATCGCGAACATGCCGGTGTAGTGCATGCCGCAGACCGCGACGGCCATGATCAGGCCGGCGCCGGCGGTGGCGGGCACGCCGCTCACCCGCGCCGTGAACCAGAGCGCCACGGTGGAGGCGACGACCGCGATCGCCACCGAGGCGCCGACGATCGCCGGGTCGTAGGAGACGCTCGCCGACATGTTCATCGCGGCCATGCCGAGATAGTGCATGCCGGCCACGCCCAGACCGGTGAGAAGGCCGCCGCCGAGGAGCGGGAGGGCCTTCGCCCGGCCGAAGGAGACCACGAAGAGCCCCAGGCCGACCACGACGATCGCCAGGACCGCCGAGCAGACGGTGAGGAGCACGTCGTAGCGGATCTGGGCGCCGGCGACGGAGAAGCCCGTCATGGCGACGAAGTGCATCACCCAGATGCCGGTGCCGCCGATGGACAGCGCGCCGCCGATCAGCCAGCGGGCGCGGGCGGCGCCCTCGGCCGCCCGCGCCTTGGCGGTGAGCATGAGGCCGAGCATGCATCCGACGCCCGACATGAGATAGGCCAGCAAGGGGGTGAGCAGGCCGGAGGAGAAGTGGTCTACGTGGGACATGTTCCAGTTCTTTGTGAGAGGGAATCGGGAGATTATTGCAGCTTTGGGTGTTTTGTCGCGAACGGTAAGGTCGAGCCGTGACGGGGATAGAGGGCTCGTTCTGGCGGACCGTCGCGGTGTTCCGCGCCGCCTCCCTCGCGTACGCGGCGATCCTGCTCGTCCGCGCCGGGGGGTACGCCAACCCGGCGGTCGGCTGGCTGGTGATCGGGGTCATGGCCCTGTGGACCGCCGCGACGATCTTCGCCTACTCCGTCGAGGAGTTCCGCGGCCGGCCGCTGCTCGCCGCCGACATGCTCGTCACCCTCGGGTGCCTGCTGGCCACCCCCGCCGTGCAGGGCGTCCACCAGGAGAGCAGCCTGCCGATCACCGCCACCTGGATGGGCGGCGCGGTGCTGGCCTGGGGGGTGTACGGCGGGCGCCGGCTGGGAGCCCTCGCCGCCGCGATCGTCTCCCTGGCCGACCTGTGGACGCGCGGAGCGGGCGGCATGGAGTTCGAGAAGCTGCCGATCAACGGAACCGTGCTGCTGTTCCTCGCGGGCGTGCTGGTCGGGCACGTCGCCCGGCTGGCCGGGAAGGCCGAGGCGCGCATGCAGGAGGCGGTCGAGCTGGAGGCGGCGGGCCGGGAGCGGGAACGGCTCGCGCGGGGCATCCACGACTCGGTGCTCCAGGTGCTCGCCCTGGTCCAGCGGCGCGGGCAGGAGGCGGGCGGTGAGGCGGCCGAGCTGGGCAGGCTCGCCGGAGAGCAGGAGGCCGCCCTGCGCGAGCTGGTCAGGCTCCGCCCCGAAGCGCCCCCTGCGGGCGCCGTGGACCTGCGCGTCCTGCTGCAGGGCTACGGGTCCGGCACGGTGACCGTCTCGGTGCCGGCCACTCCGCTGACCCTGCCCGCCGGGACCGCCGGAGAGCTGGCCGCAGCCGTCGGCGCCGCCCTGGACAACGTGGCGCGGCACTGCGGGGCCCAGGCCCCCGCCTGGGTGTTCGCCGAGAGCGACGGCGGGATGGTCACGGTGACCGTCCGCGACGAGGGGCCGGGCATCCCCGAAGGCCGCCTGGAGGAGGCCGCGGCCGCCGGGCGGCTCGGTGTCGCCCAGTCGATCCGGGGACGGGTGGAGGACCTGGGCGGGACGGTCGCCGTGATCTCGGCCCCCGGCCGCGGCACCGAGATCGAGATGTCCGTCCCGGCTTAGGCTGGGAGGATGCGTGTGATGGTGGTGGACGACCACCCGATGTGGCGCGACGGGGTGGCGCGGGACCTGGCCGAGGCCGGTTACGAGGTGGTGGCCACGGTCGGCGAGGGACGTCAGGCGATTCGCGTGGCCGCGGCCGCCCGGCCCGAGCTGGTCGTGCTGGATCTGCAGTTGCCCGACCTGTCCGGTGTGGAGGTGGCCAGGAGGCTGGCCGCGTCGGACCCGCCGCCCCGGGTGCTGGTGCTGTCGGCGAGCGGGGAGCAGGACGACGTGCTGGAGGCGGTCAAGGCCGGCGCATCGGGATATCTGCTGAAATCAGCGAGCAAAGAAGACTTCCTGGAGGCTGTCCGCCGCACCGCCGGAGGGGACGCGGTCTTCACCCCCGGGCTGGCCGGCCTCGTCCTGGGGGAGTACCGCCGGCTGGCCTCCCAGCCCGCTCCGGCCGACGGGCCGCGCCTCACCGAACGGGAGACCGAGGTGCTCCGGCTGGTGGCCAAGGGCCTGTCCTACAAGCAGATCGCCGAGCGGCTCGTGCTCTCCCACCGGACCGTGCAGAACCACGTCCAGAACACACTGAACAAGCTCCAGCTCCACAATCGCGTGGAACTCGTCCGCTATGCGATCGAGCAAGGCCTCGACGACTCCTAGGCGGGACTAAAGTGGCCGGGGCGCGGCGTTGCCTGTCAGCGGCCCGCGCCGCACTTCCCGCACCCGCAGTTCCCCCGGAGGTTCCCGTCATGGCCGTGTCCGCACTGGGCGAGCCCTGCGTTCTGCTCAAGCTGGGCGAGGTCGTCCTCAAAGGACGGAACCGCGAGGTCTTCGAGCGACGGCTGCAGGCCAACATCCGCGCGGCGCTGAAGGGGTTCGGCTTCCCGGTGGACCTGCGGCAGCGCCACGGCGTCATCGCGGTCTTCCTGCCGGAGGGCACGGGCGTCGAGGTGGCCGACGCGGTCGCCGAGCGGATCACCTACGTGCCCGGCCTGGTCTGGATCCACCGGGCCTGGCGGGTCGCCAAGACCCCCGAGGCGGTCACCAAGGCCGCGATCGAGCTGCTCGCCGACCGTGAGGACGTCAGGCGCGGCGTCTCCTTCGCCGTGCGCTCGCGCCGCCGGGACAAGCGCTTCCCGCTGACCTCGATGCAGCTCGACCGCTCGGTCGGCGGCGAGCTCAACGAGATCTACGGCCTGCCGGTGAACCTGAAGAACCCCGAGCTGGTCGTCTCCATCGAGGTGGATCGCGACGAGGTCTTCGTCTACACCGGCGGCCTGCCCGGCCAGGGCGGCCTGCCGGTCGGCACCAGCGGCCGGGGCCTGGTCCTGATGTCCGGCGGCATCGACTCGCCGGTGGCCGCCTACCGGATGATGCGCCGCGGCCTGCGGGTGGACTTCCTGCACTTCTCCGGCATCCCGTTCACCACCTCGGAGTCCATCTACAAGGCCTACGCGCTGGTGCGGGCGCTGGACAAGTTCCAGGGCGGGTCCCGCCTGTGGGTGGTGCCCTTCGGCAAGGCCCAGCAGTCCATCAAGGCCTCCGGCCAGGACCGCCTGGCGGTCATCGCGCAGCGCCGGCTGATGCTGAAGACCGCCGAGGAGGTCGCCCGCCGCCTGCGCGCGGGGGCGCTGGTCACCGGTGACTCCCTGGGCCAGGTCTCCTCCCAGACCCTGCAGAACATCACCGCCCAGGACGACGCGGTCGGCCTGCCGATCCTGCGCCCGCTCATCGGCCTCGACAAGACCGAGATCATGGCCACCGCGCGGAGGATCGGCACGCTGGCGATCTCCGAGCTCCCCGACGAGGACTGCTGCACCCTGCTGGCCCCGCGCCGCGCGGAGACCGCCGCCAAGATCGCCGACCTGAAGCAGATCGAGAAGCGCCTCGACGCCGAGGAGCTCGCCGTCCAGCTCGCCGGCTCCCTCCAGGAATACAAGCTGGAGGGCTGAGCGGGCCGTCGCTGGAGGGCTGAGCGGGCCGCCACGGCCTTCGGGCCGGACCGCCGGCCGGGCACGGAAACGACCGCATCGCCGGCACGGGTCCGCTCCCCGGCCGACGTGGATCCGCTCCCCGGCCGGCGCGCCCGGCCGGAGAGCGGGCTCGATGGGACCCGTCCCGTCTCAGAGGCGGGTCTGCGCCACGCGGGTCAGCAGGGCCTCGACCCGCTCCGGGAGCTCTCGGGGACTGAACGGTTTGGTCATGTAGTCGTCCACGCCGGCCGCGAACGCCTCGGTCACATCATCCTTCTCCGACTTCGCGGTCAACATGAGCACCGCCACGTCCTGCCCGCCGGGCATCGCGCGGATCCGGCTGCACACCTCGGGGCCGGTGAGCCCCGGCATCATCCAATCCAAGATCACCAGGTCGCAACGCTGCTCGGCCCACTTCGCCAGGGCCGCCTGTCCGTCGTCGGCCGTGCGCACCTCGTGGCCGGCTTTCTTCAACAAGAAGCTGATCATAAATTGGATGTCGGTGTCGTCCTCCACGACCAGAACGCTGGCCATCACCCACCCCCGTAAGTGCTTCCTTTTCAGGCAATTCCCTAGTCGGCGTCGTTCATGCGGTTCCAAGGCTTTTTGCTGGAAGTCGAGACATCCTTTGGACGCACGCGGGTCAGTCCACCTTGAAGGGGTCATGTTCGGCGAGGAGCTTGTCCAGCCGTGCCTGGTCGACCCGGGTGGTGACCTCGGCGAGCTCCTGGCGGTCGCGGACGCACTTGGCCAGGGTGAACGCCGACGTCACGACGTAGAGGACGCCGATGGCCAGGAAGGCGCGCACCCATGCTCCGACCGGCAGATAGGCCAGGCCGATGCCGACGGCGCCGACGGAGACGCCGAAGGACAGGATCGACTGGATGTAGAAGGGGCCGCTGTTCCTGGGCTGGATCGCTTTGGTCATGGCACCACGATTCACGGCCCGTCCGCCTCCGCGCGTGAGCACGTGTACTCAACCGCGCGTCGGGTTACTCATGAGTACGGCCGGCGGCTTGTGGCCGCGGCCGTACTCGGGTCAGGACGCTCATGGCGGTCGACGCGGGGCCGGATGCGGGAAGCGCCGGCGGACGCGGCGCCGGACGGGGGTCAGACGGGGGTCAGGGTGTCACCGGCCGGGGTCTTGCCGAGCAGCGGGGGGAACTCCCGCATCACGCGGGCCAGCTCGCCCAGGTCGCCGTCGACCAGGGCCTGGGGGCCGTCGCACAGGGCCAGCTCGGGGTGCGGGTGGACGTCGATGATCACACCGTCGGCGCCGACCGCGATGGCGGCGCGGGTGAGCGGCAGGACCAGGTCGCGGTGACCGCCGGAGTGGGACGGGTCGATGATGACCGGCAGGTGCGACAGTCGCTGGGCGACCGGGACGGCCGAGACGTCCAGGGTGTTGCGGGTGGCGGTCTCGAAGGTGCGGATGCCGCGTTCACACAGCACGATGTCGAGGTTGCCGCGCTGGGCGATGTACTCGGCGGCCATCAGCCACTCCTCGATGGTGGCGTTCATGCCGCGCTTGAGCATGACCGGCTTGCCCACCCCGCCGACCGCCTGCAGCAGCGCGAAGTTCTGCGCGTTGCGGGTGCCGATCTGCAGCATGTCCGCGTACGAGGCCACCAGCTCGACGTCGTGGGCGTCCACGACCTCGGTCACCACGGGCAGTCCGGTCTCGGCGCGCACGTCGGCGAGGATGCGCAGGCCCGCCTCACCCAGGCCCTGGAAGGCGTAGGGGGAGGTGCGGGGCTTGTAGGCCCCGCCGCGCAGCAGGGTGGCTCCGGCGGCCTTGGCCATCTCGGCCGCCTGGAGGGTCTGCTCGGGCGTCTCCACCGCGCACGGACCGGCGATCAGGGTCACCGTGTCCGGGCCGATCGGCACCCCGCCGACCCGGACCGTCGAACGCTCGGGGTGGTTGTCCCGGCTCACCAGCTTGTAGGGGGCACTCACCTTGATCACGTCGGCCACACCTCGCAGGCTCCGCAGGTTGAGCGCGCCGAACTGGGCGACGTCACCGACCAGGCCGATGATCGTACGGTTCACACCCCGGCTGACGAACGCGCTGCCGCCCGCCGTGGTGATGATCTCCACGATCGCCTCGACGTCGCCCTGGGTGGCCTCGGGGCCCATGATGATGACCATTTCTCTCCTCAGGTGGTTGCTCTCGGGAAAACGAAAAGGCCCCGGGTCCGTAATCCGGACCCGGGGCCTTTTCGTTCGCCAGGCTGTCAGCGCAGCATCTGGGGGCGAACGGTCCACCTCACGGGTCCGTCGCCATACCAAAACCAGAACGCAGTACGCATCGCGGAAATGGTAGCGCACTCATCTGCGAAGCCGTACAGGCCCCCGAGCCTCGACGCGCAGCGTCGCCGTCGGCACGGCGGATGAGTGACGAGGGAAGGCGCCGGTTGTCGGCCCCCGAGCCGCGATGCGGGGCATCGCGATAGGCCTGTGAGGGGGCTCCGGTGCACTGGACTGAGGAGCGAAGGAGCGGAGCGGATGAGTGACGAGGGAAGGCGCCGGTTGTCGGCCCCCGAGCCGCGATGCGGAGCATCGCAATAGGCAGGGCCGCCCGTCCGGTGGGAAAACCGCGGTGGCAGGATTGCCCCGTGCTATCGGGGAAGGCCGCGAAAGGAGTGATGGTGGATCAGTCCGAAACTCCGCTGGAGGGGACCCGCCTGCCCCCCGGGCAGTACGTCCCCCGGGGGCAGCCGGTGATCCACTACGGCAGGGTGCCGTCCTTCCGCCCGGCGACGTGGGAGTTCCACGTGATGGGGGCGACGGCCACCGGTGAGCAGTACCGGTTCTCCTGGCCGCGCTTCTCCGAGCTGCCGCGTACGACGGTCGTGGCGGACTTCCACTGCGTCACCAAGTTCTCGATCATGGGCAACGAGTGGCGCGGGGTCTCCGCGGCCACCTTGATGGAACTGGCCCCGCCCGCGCCCGAGGCCGGGCACGTCATGCTCTGGGCCGAGTACGGCTACAGCGCCAACATCAGGATGAGCGACTTCGCCCGCGACGACACCCTGTTCGCGCTGGAGCTGGACGGCAAGCCCATCGCGCCCGAGCGCGGCTTCCCGGTCCGGGCGATCGTCCCGCACCTGTACGCGTGGAAGAGCGTCAAGTGGGTGCGCGCCGTGGAGTACCTGGTGGAGGACAAGCGCGGCTTCTGGGAGGAGCGCGGCTACCACAACATCGCCGACCCCTGGCGGGAGCAGCGCTACTCCTATCAGGAGGAACCGGGCGAAGGTCCACCGTAATCGGCGTTCGCCCCTGATCGGAGGGGCGGGTTGGCTACGGTTCTCCGCATGTCGACCAGCGGCTGGGCGTTGCTCTGCGTGCTCTGCGCCCTTCTCGGATTCGCCCTGTCCCGCCGGAGCGCGGAGCTTCCCCGCGATCCCGCGGGCCGGCAGGACGAGGCCACCTTCTCCACCCTGCACGTCGCGGCCATGGCGGCCCCGTCGCTGCGGGCCGGCCTGACGCGGGAGTCCGCGTGCCGGGCCGTACGGCACCTGCGGACGCTGCTGGGCACCGGGGCCGTCGCCCTGACCGGCCCCGGCGGCGTACTCGCCTGGGACGGCGCGATGGAGTGCCACCGTGACCACGCGGCCGAGCACGCAAGGTCCGCCCTCGCCTCGGGCCGCCCGCAGGTGGTGACCGGGGAGTCCCTCGCCTGCGGGCGGCCCGGCTGCCCGGCCGGCGGCGCGGTGGTGGTTCCGCTGGAGGTGGACGGCCGGGTGGTCGGCGCGCTGGCCGCCTACGACGCCGAGGTCAGCGCGGTGCTGGTGCGGACCGTCACCGAGGTCGCCCGCTGGGTCTCAGGCCAGTTGGAGCTCGCCGAGCTCGACTCCTCCCGGCGGCGTGCCGTGGAGGCCGAGATGCGGGCGCTGCGGGCGCAGATCTCGCCGCACTTCGTCTACAACTCGCTGACCACCATCGCCTCCTTCGTCCGCACCGACCCCGAGCGGGCCCGCGAGCTGCTGGTGGACTTCGCGGACTTCACCCGCTACGCGCTGCGCCGCGCCCGTGACCTCACCACGCTCGCCGACGAACTGCACTGCGTGGACCGCTACCTGCTGCTGGAGCGCGCCAGGTTCGGCGACCGGCTGAGCTTCACGGTCCGGGTCGCACCCGAGGTGCTGGCCGTCCCGGTGCCCTTCCTGTGCCTGCAGCCGCTGGTGGAGAACGCCATCAAACACGGGCTGGTCCGCAACGGCGGCTCGGGCGAGGTCCGGGTGGTGATCGAGGACGCCGGTCCCGAGGCGCACATCAGCGTCGAGGACGACGGGCTCGGCATGGACCCGGCCCACGCCCGGCTGCTGCTCGACGACGGCCCGCGCGAGGGCCGCGGCGAGAGCGGGATCGGCCTGGCGAACGTGGACCTGCGGCTGCGCCAGATCTACGGTGAGGACTACGGTCTGGTCGTGGAGAGCGCTCTGGGCAACGGGACCCGCGTGCGCCTGCGGGTTCCGAAGCATAGCCCGGCCGGTAGCTCTTTGTAGTCAAATCTTTACCATCAGTTGGCATACCGCTTGCGTGCACCGTGACCCGGGCGCAGCGTGGACCGCATGCTGCGCGTCCTTGCTGTCGACGATGAGGTCCCCGCACTGGAAGAACTGGCCTACCTGCTCCGAGGAGATCCCCGTATCGAGCACGTCCTCACCGCCTCCGACGGCGTGACCGCACTCCACGACATGGTCGGGATGATCGGTGCGGGCGAGCGACTCGACGGCGTCTTCCTGGACATCAGGATGCCGGGTCTCGACGGCCTGGACCTGGCCCGCCTCGTCGGAGGCTTCCCCAATCCGCCCCGCCTGGTCTTCGTCACCGCACACGAGGACTGCGCGGTTCAGGCGTTCGAGCTGGAGGCGGTGGACTACCTCCTCAAGCCGGTGCGGGCGGACCGGCTGGCGGAGGCCGTACGGCGTCTTGAGGCCGCCATACCCGCCGTCCCCGTCCCCGGGCCGGAGCCGGAGGACGTCATCCCGGTGGAGCTCGGCGGGCGGACCAGGTTCGTCTCCCAGCAGGCGGTGTGGTTCGCCGAGGCCAAGGGCGACTACGTGCGCCTGCACACCGGCGACGGCACCTACCTGATCCGCATGTCCCTGGCGGCGCTGGAGCGGCGCTGGGCCGAGGCGGGGTTCATCCGGGTGCACCGCAGCACCCTGGTCTCCGCGCGGCACGTCAGCGAGCTCCGCTTCGACGGCGGCCGGGCGGTGCTGCAGGTCGGCACCGAGACGCTGCCGGTGAGCCGCCGCCACACCCGTCAGGTGCGCGAGCAGCTCGTCCGCCAGTTCCGGGACCGCCCGATCCCTTCGGACGCGCAGACATGAGCCGGTGTGGGGTGAACACCCGTCCCCTCACCCCGGAACCGACCGTTCGTCGTCCGTCTTCGACCGCTCGTCGCGCGAACACTCTCCGTACGACGACAACTACCCACCGTTAGTCGCGCCCGTCGAAAACGGGGAGTCACCCGGCAGGCGGCCCCCATAGTGTTCCTGCATCGGAGAGCGGATCCCGCCGCACCAGGGGGGGACGGAGCCGGGAGGCTCGTGGACTTGGTGCGTGCGGGGCTCGGGGTGAACGCCGTGAGCGGTCACCTGGCTGCCGGACCTCAAACCCGGGGGGGTGGGGTCCGGCGGTCTTCCGGACCATCGAACCGGGGGGTGAGGTCCGGCGATCTCCGGTGCGACGGGACGCCCGGTCCGGCCAGTGGGCCGGACCGTGATCCGGCCACACGGGGGCGGCCGGATCACGAGGACGGGCGTCCCGTCGCACCCGCGGGTGACGTCACGAGGCGCCCGCGCGGCCTCAGGAGGCCCCGCGGAGCTTCTTCAGCAGCTCGATGTCCTCACGGTGCTTGTCGGCACCGCCGGGCGTCTCGATGCAGAGCGGGATCCCCGCGACCGCCGGATGGCGCATCAGCTCCCCGAACGCCTGGGCGCCGATGTGGCCCGCGCCGATGTTCTCGTGGCGGTCCTTCTTGGAGTCGCAGACATCCTTGGAGTCGTTGGCGTGGACCAGCCGGAGCCGGCCCGGGGCGACCGCGTGCAGGGCGTCGAAGGTCTCCCGCACCCCCTCGGGAGTCGACAGGTCGTGACCGGCGGCGAAGGCGTGACAGGTGTCCAGGCAGACGCCGGCCTTCGGGTGCCAGTCGAGGGCGGCGAGATAGGGCTCCAGGTCCTGGACGGTCGCGCAGAGCATCCCGCCCTGTCCCGCCATCGGCTCCAGCAGCAGGTCGGGACCGTCGTCGGGGATCTCCTCCAGCAGCGGGAGCAGGCGCTCGTGCAGTTGCCGCAGGGCCTCGTCGCGGGACTGGCTGACCGCCGAGCCGGTGTGCACCACCAGCCCCTTCGCGCCGATGGCCGCGGCCCGCAGCAGGCTGTGCCGTACGGTGGCCACCGACTTCTCCAGCGTGTCGGCGGTGGGGGTGCCGAGGTTGACCAGGTACGGCGCGTGCACGAAGGTCAGCGTGCCCGACTCGCGCAGCCGCTCGTCCTGGACCGGGTCGCCCGCGGCCAGAGCCCAGCCCCGGGGGTTGGTGACGAACACCTGGATCATCTCGGCGCCGATGTCCTCGGCGCAGCGCAGCCCGCCCTTGGCCAGGCCGCCGGTGACGGAGACGTGTCCGCCGATGGGGGAGAGAGCAGTCATGATGCCTCAAGTTTAGGCGCCGCGGCCGACAGCTCGGGGGAGCGCCGCGGGCGGGGCGGGGAGCGATGTGAGTGACGACCCCGCCCCGAGGCGGCCGGGCGGCGGCGCCCCTCCGGGAAGGCGGATCCCGGGGCGGTCAGCCGCGCAGGGCCTTGACGGCGGTCTCGACGCGGAAGCCGTAGTCGTGGTCGGCCGCGGTGAAGTGGGCGACCGCGCGGGCGACGATGGCGTCGTCGGGCACCTGGGCGAGGCTGGCGGCGATGTTGGCGGTCAGGCGCTCGCGCTCGGCCTCCGACATCACCCGGTACAGCGCACCTGCCTGGACGAAGTCGTCGTCCTCGGCGTGGACCGGATTCCGGTAGGAGCCGGTGACGCCCGACAGCTCGACCCCGGCGGCGAGGGGGACGCCCGTCTCGACCGGCCCGCCGAAGCTGTTGGGCTCGTAGTTCCTGGCCCGCCGTCCGTTGCCGTCGGCGCGCATCGCGCCGTCACGGCCGTAGTTGGCGGCCTGAGTCGCGCGCGGGGCGTTCACCGGGAGCTGGGTGTGGTTGACGCCGAGCCGGTAGCGGTGGGCGTCGCCGTAGGCGAACAGGCGGCCCTGGAGCATCTTGTCCGGGGAGGGGCCGATGCCGGGCACGAAGTTGTTCGGCGAGAAGGCGGCCTGCTCCACCTCGGCGAAGACGTTGTCCGGGTTGCGGTCGAGGGTCAGCCGGCCGACCTTGACCAGCGGATGGTCGGCGTGCGGCCAGACCTTGGTCAGATCGAACGGGTTGAACCGGTAGGTCGCGGCCTCGGCGACCGGCATGATCTGCACGTACAGGGTCCAGGAGGGGAACAGGCCCCGTTCGATGGCGCTGTGCAGGTCGCGCTGGTGGGAGTCGGGGTCCCGGCCGTGCAGTTCGGCGGCCTGCTCCGCGGTCAGGGTGCGGATGCCCTGGTCGCTCTTGAAGTGGTACTTCACCCAGAACGCCTCGCCCTCGGCGTTGACCCACTGGTAGGTGTGCGAGCCGAAGCCGTGCATGTGCCGGTAGGAGGCCGGGATGCCCCGGTCGCCGAAGAGCCAGGTGAACTGGTGGGTGGCCTCGGGGGAGTGCGAGAAGAAGTCCCAGACGTTCTCGGGCTCCTGGACGCCCGTGAACGGGTCGCGCTTCTGCGAGTGGATGAAGTCCGGGAACTTCAGCGGGTCGCGCAGGAAGAAGACCGGGGTGTTGTTGCCGACGAGGTCGTAGTTGCCCTCCTCGGTGTAGAACTTGACCGCGAAGCCGCGCGGGTCGCGGACCGCGTCGCCCGAGCCCAGGCCGCCGGCCACGGTGGAGAAGCGCACGAACACCTCGGTGCGCCTGCCCGGCTCGGCCAGGAACGCGGCACGGGTGAACCGCGACACCTCCTCGGTCACCTCGAAGTGCCCGAAGGCGCCCGAGCCGCGGGCGTGGACCACGCGCTCCGGGATGCGCTCCCGGTTGAACCGGGCGAGCTTCTCCAGCAACTGCTGGTCCTGGATCAGCAGGGGACCGCCGGGGCCGGCGCTCTGGCTGTTCTGGTTGTCGGCGACCGGCGCGCCGGACTCGGTGGTGAGGATGGGGCGGGTAGTCATGGAAGTGAGGGTAGGTTTCCAGACTTATCCCTGGTCAAGGCCGTAAAAGTAAGTTCGTGCGATCGTCCTAACCCAGCCGCAGCGCCAGGAAGAAGTCCACACGATCCTCCAAACGTGACAGATCCCGGCCGGTCAGGTCCTGGATCCGCTGGATCCGGTAGCGCAGCGTGTTGACGTGGACGTGCAGGATCTCCGCGCACTTCGTCCACGACCCCGACACCTGCAGGAAAGCCTCCAGCGTGCGGACCAGGTCGGCCCGGTGCACCTGGTCGTAGCCGCGCAGCGGGTCCAGCAGCCGGACCCGGAACATGTGCCGCACGTCGTCGGGGACCGAGGCCAGCAGCAGCACGTGGGTGGCCAGCTCGTCGTGGCCCACGACCGCGTCGGGTTCGGCGCGGCCCTCGGCCATCCGGCGGGCGTAGCGGGCCTCCTCGACCGCGCCGCGCAGCCCGTCCACCGGGGCGATCCCGCTGACCCCCACGGTGAGCCTGCCGGAGCCGAGCCCCGGCGCCAGTGATCGCACCGCCTCGCGCACCTCGGCGGTGATGTCGGACTCCGGCGCGGGGATGAGCGCGATGACCTCCTCCCCGGCCACGCCCACCACCGGGGAGGCGCACGAGCGGTTGAGGATCTCCTTGACCACGACCCGCAGCTCGCCGGGGCGCAGCCCGTCGTGCGAGGTCGCGGCCACGGCCACGAAGCCGCGTTCGCCGCCCAGATCGGTGACCAGGCCGGTGACCTGGAGCCGGGGCAGGATGTCGCTGGGCCTGCCGTCGGAGACGACGAGCTGGACCAGCTCCTGCGCGATGCGGCCCTTGGGGCTGAGCCGGTCGTCCAGCCGGGCGCGCTCCAGCGCGACCACCGCCGCCAGCTCCCCGGCCAGCGCCCGCCGCTCCTCCGGCCAGTCCTCGTAGGAGCCCTGGAAGGCCAGGAACCAGTCGGCGACCCGAGGGGTGGTCTGCTCGTCCACCGGGAAGATCGAGTATCTCCCGGCCTCGCTGCGTTCGACGCCGCGCAGCGTGCACGGCATGCGCTTGGCGGTCAGGAAGCCGCGGGCCAGCAGCGGGGCGATCCCCTCGGGCAGCGGGTGCGAGCCCGCCACCACCCGGCCGGCCGGGGTGAGCACCCAGCAGGGCATGCCCAGGTCATGGCCGAGCAGGTGGAGCACCGGGTCCAGGCCCGCGCCCGCGGTGGCGCCCGCGACGAGCCGGCGGTGCCGGTCCAGCACGGCGGTCATGTCGTAGGCCCTGGCGGTGGAGAGCCGCCGCACGATGTGCTCGGTGACCTCGGCGAACGACAGTTCCTTCGGCACGTGGAACAGCGGCATCCGGTGCCGCCGGCAGGCCTCGGCGAGGTCCTCGGGGATCTCGCCCCACCGCGTGTCGCCGGCGCCCAGCGCGGAGACCCCCGCGGCGACCAGGCTCCGCACGAACCGCTCGCTGTCGGCAGGGCTCTGCCGCCAGACCAGCCCGGTCAGCACCAGCTCGCCGCCGCTCAGGTAGCGGCCCGGGTCGAGCAGGTCGGTGGTGACGACCCAGCGGATCGTCCGTTCCAGCTCGTCGTGGCCCGTGACCGGTGACAGTCCCAGCTCGGCCATCTCCAAGAGCGCGCTCAGTCGCATGCGGGCCTCCGTCCCTCGGCGGTGAGGGTAGCCCACGGCGAAGGGGCGGAGAACCGGAGCGGTCCGGCAGAGATCGGGGAGGCGGCCGGGAGACGGCGCGGGCATGACACGCGGACGAGGCGGAGACGACACGGAGACGACGAGGAGACGACGAGGAGACGACACGCGGCCGGTGGAGCCTTGGAGCATGACACGAAAACCCGGGGTGAAGCTCTGACCCACTTCGGAGTTCTTGCTGCTGGACCGGGCCGGGCACGGGTGTGTGTACTGCTGCCATGCCGAACGTGAAATCCGCAGCACCGGCTGCGAGGCTGGCCGGCTTCAACGCGCTCGGCCTCGCCGACGCCGAGGCCGAACTGCTGACGTGCTGCGCGTCCCGGGCCTTCGCCCGCACCGTGGCGGCGCTGCGCCCCTACCGCGACCTCGCCCAGCTGACCGCGGTGGCCGATGCCGCCGTCAACGACCTGGGCTGGTCCGACGTGCAGGAGGCGCTGGAGGCGCACCCCCGCATCGGGGAGCGCGCCGGCGGGGCCGGCAGGGAGTCCGCCTGGTCCCGCCAGGAGCAGTCCGGGGTGGACGCGGCCGCGCAGGCCGTGCTCGACGGGCTCGCCGAGGGCAACCTCGCCTACGAGGAGCGCTTCGGCCACGTCTACCTGGTCTGCGCCACCGGCCTGTCGGCCGAGGAGATGCTGACCCGCCTGCGGGAGCGGTTGCAGAACGACGAGGACACCGAACGCGAGGTGGTCCGCGCGGAGCTCGCCAAGATCACCCGCCTGCGCATGGCGAAGCTGCTGGGAGGCCAGTCGTGAGCCTGTCCACCCACGTGCTGGACGCGGCGCTCGGCAGGCCCGCGGCGGGCGTGGCCGTACGGCTGGAGAGCGGGCCGGGAAACGGTGCGGCAAACGGTGCGGGGAATGAGTGGGCGGTGGTCGCGGAAGGGCACACCGACGCCGACGGCCGGCTCTCGGGCTGGTCGCCGGGGGCGGGCGTCCACCGGCTGGTGTTCGGCACCGGCGCCTACTTCGCCGCGCGGGGGGTGGAGGCCTTCTACCCGGAGGTGTCCATCACGTTCACGATCGGTGATCCGGATGAGCATTACCACGTGCCGTTGCTGCTCAGCCCGTTCGCCTATTCGACGTATCGAGGGAGCTAGCACATGACCGTCGTTCTCGGGCCCAACCGCTATGGCAAGGCGGAGACCCGCGTGGTCCGCGTCGTCAGGGACGGCGGGGTCCACCACATCAAGGACATCAACGTCAGCTCCGCGCTCTCCGGTGACATGGAGGACGTGCACCTGACGGGCGACAACGCCTCGGTGCTGCCGACCGACACGCAGAAGAACACCGCCTACGCCTTCGCGAGGAAGTACGGCGTCGACCAGATCGAGGACTTCGCCCTCCTGCTGGCCCGCCACTACGTGGACTCCCAGCCCTCCATCCACCACGCCCGCGTGGAGATCGAGGAGTACTTCTGGGACCGGATCCCGGTCTCCGACGGACCCCACCTCGGCCTGCGCGACAAGCAGCACTCCTTCGTCCGCTCCGGCCGGGAGATCCGCACCTGCGTCGTCCACCACGACCGCGACGGCCGCACCACCGTGGTCTCCGGTCTGAAGGACCTGGTGGTGCTCAACTCGACCGGCTCGGAGTTCCACGGCTACATCGAGGACGAGTACACCACCCTGAAGCCGACCGCCGACCGCATCCTCGCGACCGCCGTCTCCGCCCGCTGGCGGCACGTCTCGGACGGCTCGTCCTTCGGCAAGTCCTACGCCGAGGTACGGCGCTGCCTGCTGGAGGCCTTCGCCGAGACCCACAGCCTCTCCCTGCAGCAGACCCTCTACGCCATGGGCAAGCGGGTGCTGAACACCCGCAGGGAGGTCTGCGAGGTGCGCATGGCGATGCCGAACAAGCACCACTTCCTGGTCGACCTCGAACCCTTCGGGATGGACAACCCGAACGAGGTCTTCTACGCGGCCGACCGACCCTACGGGCTGATCGAGGGCTCCGTGCTCACCGACGACGCCCCCGACGCCTGCTTCGCCTGGGAGTGACCACGATGGATTTCCTGCGGCCCACCACGTGGGCGGAGGCGCTGGCCGCCAAGGCGGACCGGCCGGAGGCGGTGCCCATCCAGGGCGGCACCGACGTGATGGTCGAGCTCAACTTCGACATCCACCGCCCGGCCGCGCTGCTGGACCTGAACCGGGTCACCGAGCTGGCCGGGTGGACCTCCGAACCCGGCGGCCGGCTCAGGGTCGGCGCGGGCGTGCCGTACGTGCGGCTGATCGCCGAGCTCGGGAACCGGCTGCCCGGTCTGGCGCAGGCCGCGCGTACGGTCGGCTCGCCCCAGATCCGCAACCGGGGCACCGTGGGCGGCAACCTCGGCGCGGCCTCGCCCGCCGGGGACAGCCACCCCCCGCTGCTGGCCGGTGACGCGGTCATCGAGGTCGAGTCCGCCGCCCGCGGTGTGCGGATGATCCCCGCCGCCGAGTTCTACCTCGGCGTCAAGCGCAGCGCGCTGGAGCCGGACGAGCTGATCCGGGCCTTCTGGATGAGCCCGGCCACCGGCCCGCAGTACTTCTCCAAGGTCGGCACCCGCAACGCCATGGTGATCGCGGTCTGCTCCTTCGCGATCGCGCTGCACCCCGCCGAGTGCAGGGTCGGCACCGGCATCGGCTCGGCCGCCCCGACGCCCCGCCGGGCCCTGGCCGCCGAGGAGTTCCTCGCCGCCGAGCTCGACTGGGACGCCCGTCTCGACCCCGCGGTGCTCGCCCGCTTCGGGGAGCTGGCCGCGCAGGCCGCCTCCCCGATCGACGACGTGCGCGGCACCGCCGACTACCGCCGCCACGCCATCGGCGTGATGGCACGCCGCACCCTGACCTGGGCCTGGAACGAGTTCCGGTCCGGACACTTCGAAAGGAGGGCCGGCTGATGCGCGTCACCTTCACCGTGAACGGGCGCCGGGAGACGGCCGACGACGTGTGGGAGGGCGAGAGCCTCCTGTACGTGCTGCGCGAGCGCGTGGGCCTGCCCGGCTCCAAGAACGCCTGCGAGCAGGGCGAGTGCGGTTCCTGCACCGTCTACCTCGACGGGACCCCGGTCTGCGCCTGCCTGGTCGCGGCCGGCCAGGCGGAGGGCCGCGAGGTCCGCACGGTCGAAGGGCTGGCCGACGGCGACCGGCTCGACCCGGTCCAGGAGGCGTTCGTGGAGTGCGGCGCCGTCCAGTGCGGCTTCTGCACTCCCGGCCTCGTCGTCCAGGCCCACGACCTGATCGAGCGGGTCGAACAGCCCTCGGACGCCGAGATCCGCGAGGCCCTGGCGGGCAACCTGTGCCGCTGCACCGGCTACGAGAAGATCCTCGACGCGGTACGGCTCGCCGCCGCGCGCAAGGCGGCCGCGTCGTGAAGACCATTCTGATCGAGAACGCGTACATCGCCCCGGTGGCGGGAGCGGAGATCCCCTCCGGCTTCATCCACGTCGAGGGCGACAGGATCGTGGCGCTCGGGGCCGGTCCTGCCCCGGCGATCCCGGGCGCCACCCGGATCGACGGCACCGGCTGCCTGGCCACCCCCGGCCTGGTCAACACCCACCACCACCTGTACCAGTGGGCCTCCCAGGGGCTCGCCCAGGACGCCACGCTGTTCGAGTGGCTGGTGGCGCTCTACCAGGTGTGGGCGGCCATGGACGCCGAGGTCGTCAAGGGTGCGGCCGGGGCGGGGCTGGGCTTCCTGGCCCTGTCCGGCTGCACCACCTCCTCCGACCACCACTACGTCTTCCCCAAGGGACGCGGCGACCTGTTCGCCGCGGAGATCGAGGCCGCCGGCGAGCTGGGCATCCGCTTCCACCCGGTGCGCGGTTCGATGGACCGGGGCAAGTCTCGGGGAGGCCTGCCGCCGGACGTGGTGGTCGAGAAGCACGAGGAGATCCTCGCCGAGAGCGAGAAGGCGGTCGACACCTACCACGACGCCTCCTTCTCCTCGAAGCTGCGCGTGGCGATCGGCCCGTGCTCGCCGTTCTCGGTCAGCGCGGAGCTGATGGTCGAGGCCGCCGAGCTGGCCCGGGCCAAGGGCGTGCGCCTGCACACCCACCTCGCCGAGACGCTCGACGAAGAGGAGCACCTGCTGGAGCAGGTCGGCATGCGCCCGGTCGACTACATGGAGAAGCTGGGCTGGCTCGGCCCGGACGTGTGGTTCGCCCACGCCATCCACCTGAGCGACGCCGACATCGACGCCTTCGCCCAGACGGGCACCGGATCGGCGCACTGCCCCAGCTCCAACGGCCGCCTCGGCGCGGGCATCGCCAGGGTCTCGGAGATGCTCAAGCGGGGCGCGATCGTCGGCCTCGGCGTGGACGGCAACGCCTCCTCGGAGCTGACCACGCTCTCCGGCGAGATGCGCCAGGCCATGCTCTTCCAGCGGGCGAGGTACGGTCCCACCGCGCTGACCGCCCGCCAGGCCCTGGAGATGGCCACCCTCGGCGGCGCGAAGAACCTCGGCAGGGCCGACGAGCTGGGCACCCTGGAGCCCGGCAAGCTCGCCGACATCGCTCTGTGGCGGACCGACGGCGCCTTCGCCTCGGCGATCACCGACCCGGTCGCCGGCCTGGTCTTCGCCACCCGCCAGCCACCGCTGGCCCGCCTGCTGGTGGGCGGCGAGACGATCGTCGAGGACGACGAGCTGCGCACGGTCGCCCAGGACGCGCTCGGCCGGGCAGGCGCCGAGGCCCACCGCCGCCTGCTGCGCCTGGCCGAGGAGCAGGGCTTCACCGCCGCCAAGGAGGTTCACGAGTGATCCCCCCACGTCTGACGCAGGAGAGAACATGAGCGCCACGCCGGTGCGCGCGCCGCGTGACATCGCGGCCCCCGGGACCGGGGGAGTGGGCGACAGCCCGCTGCGCCCCGACGGCACGCTGAAGGTCAAGGGAGAGTTCGCCTACTCCTCCGACCTGTGGATCGACGGCATGCTCTGGGGCGCGACGCTGCGCAGCCCGCACCCGCGCGCGAGGATCGTCTCGATCGACGTCGCCGAGGCCCTGGCCCACCCCGGCGTGGCGGCCGTGCTCACCCACGAGGACGTCCCCGGCCGCAAGCACTTCGGCCTGGACCACACCTGGGACCAGCCGGTCCTCGCCTTCGACGAGGTGCGCCACCAGGGCGAGCCGATCGCGCTGGTGGCGGCCGACCACCCGGAGACCGCGCGCCGGGCGATGGAGAAGATCCGGATCGAGTACGAGGTCCTGGAGCCGCTCACCGACGCCCGCAGGGCCGCCTTCGACCCCGCCTATCCGCAGGTCCAGCCGCGCGGCAACCTCGCCCGCCACCAGCCGGTCCGGGTCGGCGACGTGGAGGCGGCCAAGGCCCGCGCCGAGGTGGTCGTCTCCGGCGAGTACCGGGTCGGCATCCAGGACCAGGCGTTCCTCGGGCCGGAGTCCGGCCTGGCCGTACCGGCCGAGGACGGCGGGGTGGACCTGTACGTGGCCACCCAGTGGATGCACAACGACCTCAAGCAGATCGCGCCCTGCCTGGGCCTGCCCGAGGAGAAGATCCGCATGACGCTCTCGGGCGTCGGCGGGGCCTTCGGCGGGCGCGAGGACCTGTCGATGCAGATCCACGCGGCCATGCTCGCCCTGCGCACCGGCCGGCCCGTCAAGATCGTCTACAACCGGTACGAGTCGTTCTTCGGACACGTGCACCGCCACCCGGCCGAGATGCGCTACGAGTACGGCGCCACCCGGGACGGGAAGATCCTCTACGCCGACGTGGAGATCCTCCTGGACGGCGGCGCCTACACCTCCGCGACGATGAACGTGGTCGGCAACGCCGCCTCGCTGGGCGTGGGGCCGTACGTCATCCCGAACGTCAGGATCGACGCCTACGGCGTGTACACCAACAACCCGCCGTGCGGCGCGATGCGCGGCTTCGGCGCGGTCCAGGCGTGCTTCGCCTACGAGTCGATGATGGACAAGCTCGCCGAGGCCTGCGGGCTCGACCCGGTCACCGTCCGGCAGGTCAACGCCGCCTCCCAGGGCAGCGAGCTGGCCACCGGCCAGGTGATCTGGGCTCCGCTGCCGATGGCCGAGATGCTCCAGCAGGCGCGCGAGCTGCCCATGCCGCCGCCGCTGGACCCCGCCGACATCCGCAACCTGCCCGGCGGCGCCTCGCAGACCACGCACGGCGAGGGCGTACGGCGCGGCGTCGGGTACGGCGTGGGCCTGAAGAACATCTGCTTCTCCGAGGGCTTCGACGACTACTCCACCGCCCGGGTCCGCCTGGAGGTCGTCGGCGGCGAGGCCGTCGCGCTGGTGCACACCGCCGCGGCCGAGGTCGGCCAGGGGCTGGTCACGCTGGAGGCGCAGATCGCCCGCACCGAGCTGGGAGTCGAGCGGGTCGTCATCCATCCGGCCGACAACCAGGTCGGCGACGCCGGCTCCAGCTCCGCCTCGCGCCAGTCGTACATGACCGGCGGCGCGGTGATGACGGCCTGCCGGGCCGTGCGGGAGCGCGTGTTCGCCCTGGCGGCCGCCAGGCTGGGCCGCCCCCTCGACACTCTCGGCGAGCTGTCGCTGACCGGCGGCAAGGTCGTCTCGGAGAGCGCCGGCGTGCTCGCCTCCATCGAAGACGTCCTCGGCGACTCCGTCGTCGAGGAGACCCGCGAGTACCACCACGAGCCGACCACGGGCATGGACCCCGTGACCGGCCGGGGGGACTCGCACACGCAGCTCGCCCTGTGCGTCCACCGGGCCGTGGTGGACGTCGACGTCGAGCTCGGCCTGGTGAAGGTCGTGGAGCTCGCCGCCGTCCAGGACGTCGGCAAGGTCCTCAACCGCCTCTCGCTGGAGGGGCAGATCCACGGCGGCACCGCGCAGGGCCTCGGCCTGGCGGTGATGGAGGAGATCGTGGTCGCCGACGGGAAGGTACGCAACCCGTCGTTCACCGACTACCTGATCCCCACCATCCTCGACATGCCGCCCATGCGCCTGGAAATCCTGGAGAACGCCGATCCGCGGGCCCCATACGGGCTGCGCGGCGCAGGGGAGCCACCCACGCTCTCCTCCACGCCCGCGATCGTCGCGGCCATCCGCGACGCCACGGGTCTCGCACTCACCCGAGTGCCGGTTCGTCCGGAGCACATCACCGGAAGCAGTTGACCAACAGGGGCAGCCCTCACTCGTATCCGAAAACGCACTCTTTGTCAGGATTTATGCTGACTAGCGAGCGTTTTAGGGGCGCCCTGTGAATCCCCGCCGTCCGGGCGACCGCGGCGGGCAAGGAGATCCACAGGACGCTCCCACCCCCCGTGGGTGAACGGGAGAGACCCCACAACCGCACCCCCTCGAACCATGCGGACGACCCCGGTCCGGCCACCGGGGTCCCTCCGTGGGTCGACTACGCCCTTGGGAGGGCCCGACCATGACCCAGCTGCAAACCCGGCCCTCCGGCGAGGACCCCGAGGCGATCGACGCCTCCGGGGCCTCCCGGACCTGGATCGACCGCTTCTTCGACCTCACCGGTCGGGGGACCACGGTCGCCAGGGAGGTTCGTGGCGGCATCACCACGTTCGTGGCCGTTGCCTACATCATCCTGCTCATCCCCATCATCCTCAGCGGCGCCAAGGACGTGACCGGCGCCGCGATGACCGTCCCCCAGCTCACCACGGCGGTCGCCCTCTCCGCCGCGATCACCACGATCCTGATGGGCGTGGTGGGCAACGCCCCCTTCGCCCTCGCCTCCGGGCTCGGCATCGCCCCCGTCGTGGCCTTCCAGGCCGCCCCGCACATGACGTGGAACCAGGCCATGGGCCTGGTCGTGCTGGAGGGCGTGGTGATCGTGCTCTTCGCGCTCACCGGCATCCGCCAGCTGATCATGGACGCCATCCCCACCCCGCTCAAGCACGCCATCGGCGTCGGCATCGGCATGTTCATCGCGCTCATCGGCCTGGTGGACGCCGGGTTCGTCGGCCGCGGCGAGGGCACCGTGGTGACCCTCGGCGCCGGCGGGCGGCTCGCAGGCTGGCCGATCGTGGTCTTCTGTGTCGGTCTGCTGCTGATGTTCGCCCTGTTCGTCCGGCGCATCCCCGGCGCGATCCTGATCGGCATCGTGGCCGCCACCGCGCTGGCCATCGTGATCAACGCGCTGGTGGACGGGGTGAAGTGGCCCGGCGTGGTCACGCCGGAGCTCCCCGAGAAGATCGTCTCCACGCCGGACTTCAGCCTGCTGTTCGACGTGGACCTGTTCGGCGGCTTCGGCGCCGCCGGCGTGCTCACCGCCACGGTGGTGCTGTTCACCCTCGTGCTGTCCGGCTTCTTCGACGCGATGGGGACCATCCTCGGCGTCGGCGAGGAGGCCAGGCTGACCGACGACCAGGGCCGGATCCGGGGCGTCGGCAAGATCCTGACGATCGACGGCTTCGGCGCCATCATCGGCGGCGCCACCGGCGGTTCCGCCAACACCATCGTGGTCGAGTCGGCCGCCGGAGTCGGGGAGGGCGCTCGCACCGGCCTCGCCAGCCTGGTGACCGGCGCGCTCTTCGCCGGAGCGATGTTCCTGACCCCGCTGGCGGCCGTCGTGCCCGCCCAGGCCGCGGCCCCCGCCCTGGTCCTGGTCGGCGCCCTGATGATGACCGCCGCCCGCAAGATCGAATGGGACGACATCGACCTGGCCATCCCGGCCTTCCTCACCATCGCGCTGATGCCCTTCACCTACTCCATCACCAACGGAGTCGGCGCCGGCGTCATCGCCTACACGGTGATCAAGGCCGCCCGCGGCCGGTTCGACCAGATCCACTGGCTCCTCTGGGTGATCAGTGCGATCTTCGTCGGATACTTCGGCATCGGCGCGATCGAGCAGCTCCTCGGCTGACCGCGGCGTAAGTCTCCCGGGCCGCCCGCCGTGCGGCGGGCGGCCCGTCCCCTGTGACGACCGGAGGTTCCTCCCATGCGTGAACTCGCCGACGACCTGCTCGGCTGGCTTGAGGAGGGACGCGCGTTCGCGGTCGCCTCCGTGATCGGAACAGGGGGGAGCGCTCCCCGGCAGCCGGGGGCCGCACTCGCGGTGAACGACGAGGGGGAGGCCGTCGGCAGCGTCTCCGGCGGCTGCGTGGAAGGTGCGGTCTACGAGCTCTGCCGGGAGGCGATCCGGACCGGGGAACCGGTCCGGCACACCTTCGGCTACTCCGACGCCGACGCCTTCACCGTGGGCCTGACCTGCGGCGGGATCATCGAGGTGCTCGTCTGGCCGGTCCCGCCCGCCTCGCCCGCGGCCCCGGTGCTCGCCGCGGCCCTGAAGGCGGTACGGCGGGGCGACCCCGTTGCGATCGTCCGCACTCTCGACGGCGCCGGTCCGGCCGGGAGCGCCGGTGACAGCACGTATCCCGGAACGGGTGTGCTCGCGGTCTTCGAGGACCGGGTTCTCGGCGACGTCCCCGGTCTCACGGGTGAATCCGTGACCGATGTCGTCGCGCCCGAGGCGCTGGCCATGCTCGACGCCGGGCTCACCGGCGTGCGCACCCTCGGCTGCGGCGACCGGGAGATCACCGTATTCGCCGAGACCTATGCGCCCCCGCCCCGGCTGCTCGTCTTCGGCGCCATCGACTTCGCCGCCGCGCTCACCCGCGCCGGCCGCTTCCTGGGCTACCACGTCACCGTCTGCGACGCCCGGCCCGTCTTCGCGACCCCGCGCCGTTTCCCCGACGCCCACGAGGTCGTCGTCGACTGGCCGCACCGCTACCTCGCCCGCACACGGGTCGATTCCCGGACCGTGGTCTGCGTCCTCACCCACGACGCCAAGTTCGACGTACCGCTGCTGGAGGTCGCGCTCCGGCTCCCGGTCGCCTACGTGGGGGCGATGGGCTCACGCCGTACCCACGCCGACCGCATGGCCCGCCTGCGCGCGACCGGTCTGAGCGAGGGGGAACTGGCGCGACTGCGCTCACCCATCGGCCTCGACCTGGGCGCCCGTACCCCCGAGGAGACCGCCCTGTCCATCGCCGCGGAGTTCGTCGCCCTGCGCCGCGGCGGAACCGGCCTGCCCCTCACACGGACCGCCGGTCCCATCCACCCCGCGGGCCAGACCCCGCCGGCCGGACTCACCCGCCTGGGCGTCCCCGGTGAGGCCGCCTGAACGCCCCGGGGGAGGGCCGTCCGGAGGTTCACGTCTGACGGGCTCCCGGGGCTCCCGGGGTGCGCCCGAAGGATCCCGGGGTATGCCCGAAGGCACGGCGGAAGACGTCGATGAACGCGCTGGCGGACGACCAGCCGCACAGGTGCGCCACGGCGGTCACCGGGACGTCGCCGGCCAGCAGGATCAGGGCGTGGTGGAGCCGCAGTTGGGTGCGCCACTGCGGGAAGGTCATGCCGAGGTCGGTCCTGAAGAGCCGCGACAGCGTCCGCTCGCTGGCACCGACCTGCCCGCCGAGGGCGGCCAGGGTGCGGTTGCCGGCGGGATCGGCGCGCACGATCGCGCACAGCGCCCGCAGCCGCGGATCGGTGGGGGTGGGCAGGTGCAGGGGCTGCTGGGGTGAGGACCGAAGCTGGTCGAGCAGGACGGCCCGGAGCCGCCCGCGCTCCGGGCTGTCGCCGTGCGGGGCGCGGGTATAGGCCAGGATCAGCTCGCGGAGCAGCGGGGCGACGCTCAGTACGGCCGGCTCGTTCAGGCCGAGCGGGTTGTCGGCCGCGGGCAGGCCGACCAGGTGAAGTTCGAGCTCACCGTGGGCCTGGTGGGCGTGGACGGTCCCGGCGGGCACCCAGATGGCGCGGGTGGCCGGGGCGATCCACGTCCCCGCGCCGGTCGTGACGGCCAGCACGCCCCGGGCGGCGTAGACGATCTGGTGGTCGTCGTGGCGGTGGGCGTCGATGACGACTCCGGACGCCAGCTGCTGGGCGCGGGTCGGCGCGAGCGGCTGGTGGCGGATTTCCGTCATCGATCGGCAGCTTATTGGAAGCACGACACGGGCCGAAACGGCGAGCATGCCGCTGTGCCGAAGAACAAACCGATCATCATGCTGTCGGCCGGCCATGCCTGCGTGGACGTCTACCAGGGGGCCGTGACGGCGCTCGTCCCCTTCCTGGTGGCCGAACGTGCCTACGCCTACGCCGCGGCCTCGGGGATCGTGCTCGCCGCATCGCTGCTGTCGTCGGTGGCGCAACCGCTGTTCGGCGCGGTGACGGACCGGTGGGCGCTGCCCTGGCTGCTGCCCGCCGGCACGCTCCTCAGCGGGCTGGGGATCGCGCTGAGCGGCCTCGGCGGCTCCTACCCGCTGACGTTGGCGTTGGTGGCCGTGTCCGGGATCGGGATCGCCGCCTACCACCCCGAGTCCGCCCGTGTGGCGCGGATCGCCGCCGACGGGAGCCACACCGCGATGGGGTGGTTCTCCCTCGGCGGCAACCTCGGCTTCGCCGCCGCGCCGCTCCTGGTCGCCGTCGTCGCCACCGGCGGGTTGCGGCTCACACCGCTGCTGGCCGTACCGGCGCTGGTCGGCAGCCTGCTGTGCCTGCCCGTCCTGCGCGCGCTGAGCACGTCGGTGCGTCCGTCCGCCCGCGGCGCGTCACCGGCGGGGCGCGACGATGTGGCCTCGTTCGTACGGCTCTCGCTGGTGGTGGCGTGCCGGTCCATCGTGTTCGTCGGCCTGAGCACGTTCATCGCGTTGTACGCGTCCGCGCGCACGGGCGGCGGTACGGCGGCGGGCACCGCGGCGCTGTCCGTGCTGTATCTGGGCGGCGCGGTGGGCACCGTGCTGGGCGGCAGCCTGGCCGACCGGTGGGGCAGGGTCAGGGTGGTACGCACGTCGTATCTGGTCAGCGTCGCCGCCGTCGCGGGGATCGTGCTCGTCCCGGGCCCGGCGATCTATCTGTTCGCGGCGCTGACCTCCATCGGCCTCTACATCCCGTTCTCCCTCCAGGTCACCCTCGCCCAGGACTACCTCCCCACCCGCGTCGGCACCGCCGGCGGCGTCACCCTGGGCCTGACCGTCAGTGTCGGCGGTCTGGCAGGCCCGCTCATCGGCGCCGTCGCCGATGCCACCTCCCTGCAGACGGCCCTCACCCCGCTGATCGCGATGCCCGCCCTGAGCTGGCTGCTGGCGCGGACCCTGCGCGAGCCCGCCGCGGCGGAAGAGAGATGACCTCTCGGCGGAACCGGTCCGGCCCTTCGCCAAGCGGTGCGATCACTCACCTGAATCGTCATCGACGACGTCATCCGAAACGGCGCCGTCACCGACCCGGACAGTCCCGACGAGCGCGTCCGGGGCGTGCGCCGGGCCCTCGCGGACATCGCGCACGACGCCCGGCTGGAGGCCACCGCGCTCCAGACGGTGGGCTCCAAGGGCCGGGACGGCTTCGTCGTCATCCGGAGGTCCCGCTGAGCCGCTGAGCCGCGGACCCGGTGGCCGCGACGCGATTGTGCCAACGCACAAACCTGCCGCGCCCACCCCCGAACAGCTTCGGACTTCTTGCCGCTAGACCGGACAGCCGGGCGACTTGTGTACTGAATCACACACCCGAACGCTCCGCCTGAGCCGGAGCGGGGAGGTACCGCGCTGCCGCCTCCGGCAGACCTACGGGCCCCACCCCACCGGATCGATCCGACCCCGGGAGGAGCCTGCGATGGCCTTGATGTTCCTCAACGGCGGCGCCATGCGTGGCGGTCCGCTGCACCACCTGCTCGACGGCGCCCCCCTCGTGGCGGAGACCACCACGGCGCCCAAGTACCGCTTCTACTCGGTCGGCGACCGCTGCCCCGGCCTGGCGCCGGTGGCGCACGGCGGGGCAGCGATCAAGGGGGAGCTCTACGACGTCCCGATGGACGTCATGCGTGACCGGCTGATGCCCGCCGAGCCGCCCGAGCTGGAGCTCGGCGTGATCGAGCTGGCGGACGGCACGTCCTCGTTCGCGATGCTCCTGCGCCGCCCCTGCACCTCGCACGCCGAGCTGTACGACATCACCGAGTCCGGTAGCTGGAAGGCCTACATGGACATGGACGCTCACACAGACAGGGAGAAGACGTCATGACGCGGTTCGACGTCAACGCCTCGATCCTCTTCACCGACCTGCCGCTGCTGCGGCGGCCGGAGGCGGTGAAGGCCGCCGGGTTCGGCGGGGTCGAGTTCTGGTGGCCGTTCGCCGAGGCCGTACCGTCCGACAAGGACGTCGACGCCTTCGTCGGCGCGATCCGGGACGCGGGCGTGCACCTCGTCGGCCTCAACTTCGCCGACGACATCGCCGCCGGCGGGCGCGGCCTGGTTTCCCGGCCCGCCGACAGCGCGCGCTTCCGCGACAACGTCGACGTCGCCGTCGGCATCGCCGGCCGGCTCGGCTGCACGTCGCTCAACGCGCTGTACGGCAACCGCGTGGACGGCCTGGACCCGGCGCAGCAGGACGAGCTGGCCGCAGAGAACCTCGCGACCGCCGCCAGGGCCGCCGCCGGAATCGGCGCGACGGTGCTGGTGGAGGCGCTCAACGCCTACGAGTCGCCGTCCTACCCACTGGTCTCCGCCAAGGCCGCGGTCGAGGTGATCGACCGGGTGGGAGAGCCGAACGTGGCGTTCCTGTGCGACCTGTACCACCTGGCCCGGATGGGCGAGGACCTGGAGGCGGTGATCGCCGGGTACGCGGGCCGGATCGGCCACGTGCAGATCGCCGACACCCCCGGCCGGGGTCGTCCCGGAACCGGCGAACTGGACTTCACCCGCCTGTTCTCGGTGCTCGCCGAGCACGGCTACGACGGCTGGATCGGCCTGGAGTACAAGGACGCCGAGCCGGACTTCGGCTGGCTGCGGACGCTGGACCGGCTCGCATGACGACATCCCCGAACGCACCCGGAACCCCGAACGCACCCGGCGGACGCCGGGCGAGGAGAACACATTGAGCAGGATCGCATTCATCGGACTCGGCATCATGGGCTCGCCCATGGCCGGGCACCTGGTCAGGGCCGGGCACGAGGTCACCGGCTTCGACCTCGGCCAGGACGCCCTCGCCCGGCTCCGGGCCGCCGGAGGCGCGAGCGCGGGCAGCGTCGCGGAGGCCGTCAAGGGCGCCGAGGTCATCATCACCATGCTCCCGGCCGACCCCCAGGTCGAGGCCGTCTTCCCTGAGATCCTCGACAACGCCGAGCCCGGCGCGCTCTACATCGACTTCTCCACCATCACCCCGCAGACCTCGCAGAAGGTCGCCCGCGAGGGCGCGGCCAGGGGGCTGCGCGTGCTGGACGCCCCGGTCTCCGGCGGCGAGAAAGGCGCGGTCGACGCGGTCCTGTCCATCATGGTCGGCGGCTCGCAGGAGGACTTCGACGCCGCGACGCCGATCTTCGAGACGGTCGGCAGGACCTTCAGGCTCGTCGGCCCCGCGGGCGCCGGGCAGTACGTCAAGGCCGCCAACCAGCTCGTCGTCGGCGGCACCTACGCCCTCGTCGCCGAGGCCATCGTGCTGATGGAGGCGGCCGGCGTGGACGCCGCCGCCGGGCTCGACGTGCTCGCCGGCGGCCTGGCCGCCAGCCGCATCCTCGACATCAAGCGCGAGTCGATGCTCGCCCGCGACTTCCAGCCGGGCTTCCGCATCGACCTGCACCACAAGGACATGGGCATCATCCTCGACGCCGCCCGCGGCGCCGAGGTGGCCATCCCCATGGGCGCGCTCGTCGCCCAGCTCATCGCCGCCGCCCGCGCCCAGGGCCACGGCGGCCTCGACCACTCCGCGCTCCTCAAGGTCACCGAGAGCCTCTCGGGAAGGGACAACTGATGGCGAAGATCCCCGCGATGAACGCGGTCGTCGAAGTCCTCAAGTCCGAGGGCGTCGACACGGCGTTCGGCTGCCCCGGCGCGGCCATCCTCCCCCTGTACAAGGCGATGGAGGAGGTCGGCGGCATCGAGCACCTGACCGTCCGCCACGAGGAGGGCGCCACCCACATGGCCGACGGGTGGGCCCGCACCAACGGCGGGGTCGGCGTCGCCATCGGCACCTCCGGTCCGGCCGGCACCAACATGATCACCGGCCTGTACACCGCGCTCGCCGACTCGATCCCGATCCTGTGCATCACCGGCCAGGCGGCCACCGCCCTGCTCGACAAGGAGGGCTTCCAGGCGGTCGACATCGTGGAGATCGCCAAGCCCGTCACCAAGTGGGCCGTGCAGATCAAGGAAGCCGCCACCGCCCCCTGGATCTTCCGGGAGGCGTTCCGGATCGCGCGGTCCGGCCGGCCCGGTCCGGTCCTGATCGACATCCCGGTGGACGTGGCCAGGGAGCTCATCGAGTACGACCCCGCGCTGGACGCCCCGCTCCCGGTCGCGGCCGTCGAGCCGCATCTGCCGCGCGTGGAGAAGGCCCTGGACCTGCTGCTCGCCGCCGAGCGGCCGCTGATCCTGGCCGGCGGCGGCGTGATCATCGCCGAGGCCGCCGGAGAGCTGCGCGAGCTCGCCGAGTACCTGAACATCCCGGTCCAGGTCACCCTGATGGGCAAGGGCGCGCTCGACGAGGACCACGAGCTGTTCTCCGGCATCACCGGCGTGCAGACCTCCCAGCGGTACGGCAACGCCTCCTTCCTGGAGTCCGACCTCGTGCTGGCCGTCGGCGCCCGCTTCGGGGACCGGCACACGGGCAGGCTCGACGTCTACCGCGGCGACCGGAAGTTCATCCACGTCGACATCGAGCCGACCCAGATCGGCCGGGTCTTCGAGCCGGACCTCGGCGTCGTCTCCGACGCCAAGCTGTTCCTCCAGGCACTGGTCAAGGTGGCGAAGGAGCGGAGGGCGGGTCGCGGGGCCGGGGACTGGGTCGCCCGGGTCCGGCAGCTCAAGGCCACCCTGGGCCGCCGCGAGGACTTCGACACGATCCCGATCAAGGCTCCCCGGGTCTACAAGGAGATCAACGAGGTCTTCGGCGAGGACACCTACTTCGTCACCGCCATCGGCCTCTACCAGATCTGGGGCGGCCAGCACCAGAAGGCCTACAAGCCCAGGCACTACCAGATCTGCGGCCAGGCCGGCCCGCTGGGCTGGGAGATCCCGGCCGCGATCGGCGTCAAGAAGGCGCTGAAGCACACCGACCCGGACGCCGAGGTCGTGGGGATCGTCGGCGACTACGGCTTCCAGTACATGGTGGAGGAGCTCGCGGTCGGCGCGCAGTACAACGTGCCGTTCGTCCTCATCATGATCAACAACGAGTATCTGGGCCTCATCCGCCAGGCCTCGATCCCGTACGACATGAACTACCAGGTCGACATCCACTACGACGAGTACGGCACGGACAACGTCAAGATCATGGAGGCGTACGGCTGCTCCGGCCGGCGCGTCCTGGATCCGGCCGACATCCGCGACGCGCTCGAGTGGGCGCGCAAGGAGGCCCGGGCGACAAGCCGCCCGGTGCTCGTCGAGATCATGATCGAGCGCGAGGCGAACACCCCGCACGGCCCGGCGATCGACGCCGTCAGGGAATTCGAACCCGTTCCCGAACAGGTGTGATGATGGATCACCATCACACCGGGTTCCGGCACGCGCCCCTGCCCGCTCGCACCGGGCAGGGGCGCGTGTCCGCCCATTCTCCATCAGGGAGCAGGGTTGTCTGATCTGTCGCGTGACCCCCGGCCGGTTTCCGAGACCGCTGTGTCCTCGGGCGGTCTCATGCCGGTTTCCGAGACCGCTGTGTCCTCGGGCCACGTCGTCATCGCCCCCGACAAGTTCAAGGGGTCGCTGACCGCGGCCGAGGTCGCCGCCCGTGTCGCGGCCGGCCTCGGCCCCGGCGTCGCCACGGTCGCGCTGCCGGTCGCCGACGGCGGCGACGGCACCGTGGCGGCCGTCGTCGCCTGCGGGTTCGAGCCCGTCGAGATCGAGGTCACCGGCCCCGTCGGTGAGCCGGTCCGCGCCGTCTACGCCTGGCGCGACGCCGGACCGGGAGCCTCCGGAGCCGGAGCGGTGGACGTGCCGACCGCTGTCATCGAGCTCGCCGAAGCATCCGGCCTGCGCAGGCTTCCGGCCGTCCCGGGCGGCTCAGGCCAGGAGGGCCCGGAGGCCGGGGGGTCTCCCGTCCAGGCGGGCCCGGCCGCGCACGGCGGGGTCGCGCTGGCCCCCCTCGCCGCGACCAGCCGCGGCACCGGCGAGCTGATCGCCCACGCCGTACGGCGCGGCGCCCGCCGCGTCGTCCTCGGCCTGGGCGGCAGCGCCTGCACCGACGGCGGCGCCGGGATGATGCAGGCCCTGGGCGTGCGCTTCCTCGACGCCGAGGGCCGCGAGCTCCCGCCCGGCGGGGCCGCCCTGCGCGCGCTCGACGAGATCGACACCTCCGGGCTCCTGGAGACCGCCGGCGTCGAGTTCGTCGTCGCCAGTGATGTGGACAACCCCCTGCTCGGCCCGTACGGCGCCGCCGCCGTCTACGGCCCGCAGAAGGGCGCCTCGCCCGAGGACGTGAAGCTGCTCGACGGCGCGCTCGCCCGCCTGGCCGCCGTCGCCGCTCACACCCACGGCCTGGTCGGCGCGATCGAGCACGACGACGTCGTCCGGCCCATGGGCGTGGCCGGGCAGCCCGGGGCCGGGGCCGCCGGGGGAGTGGGTTTCGCCGCCCTCGCCTTCCTGCGCGCCGAGATCCGCCCCGGCATCGAGTACCTGCTCGACCTGCTCGGCTTCCACGACCTGCTCGGCGGGGCCCGGCTGGTCGTCACCGGCGAGGGTTCCCTGGACGAGCAGACCCTCCGCGGCAAGGCCCCCGCCGGGGTCGCCGCCGCCGCGGCCAAGGCCGGGGTCCCCGTCGTCGCGGTATGCGGCCGCCGTACCCTCGGCGACGACGAACTGCGCGCGGCGGGCATCGAGGCCGCCTACGCGCTCACCGACATCGAGCCCGACACCGCCCGCTGCATCGCCGAGGCCGGCCCGCTGCTCGAACGCCTCGCCGCCGGACTCGCGGCCGACCGGCTCGTGCCGGGGCCGTAGGGAAACCGAAGGAGCATCACATGCACGATCTGGTCATCACCTCCCGCAGGGCCGTGCTGCCCGACGGGGAGCGGCCCGCGGCGGTCGCCGTACGGGACGGCAGGATCGCCGGGATCCACGCCCACGACGCCGCGCCGGACTCGGCTGAGCGGGTCGACCTCGGCGACGTCGCGCTGCTCCCCGGCCTCGTCGACACCCACGTGCACGTCAACGAGCCGGGCCGTACCCACTGGGAGGGTTTCGCCTCCGCCACCCGGGCCGCCGCCGCGGGCGGGGTGACCACGATCGTCGACATGCCGCTCAACTCGCTCCCGCCGACCGTGGACGTGGCCGCGCTGGCGGTCAAACGGGCCGCGGCGGCGGGGCAGTGCGTGGTCGACACCGGCTTCTGGGGCGGTGCGGTCCCGGGCAACCTGGCGGACCTGCGCCCCCTGCACGAGGCCGGCGTCTACGGGTTCAAGTGCTTCCTGTCCCCGTCGGGCGTGGACGAGTTCCCGCCGCTCGGCGCGGACGAGCTGCGAGCCGCCATGATCGAGATCGCCTCCTTCGACGGTCTGCTGGTCGTCCACGCGGAGGACCCGGCGCTGCTCGCCGACCCGGCCGGGCCCGGCTACGCCGAGTTCCTCGGCTCGCGGCCGGGGGAGTCCGAGCGGCGCGCCGTCGAGCGGGTCATCGCGCTGGCGCGGGAGACCGGCGTGCGGGCGCACATCCTGCACGTGTCGTCCGCGCTCTGCCTGGAGCCGCTGGCCGAGGCCCGGCGCGAGGGCGTGCGGATCACCGCCGAGACCTGCCCGCACTACCTCACGCTGGCCGCGGAGGAGGTGCCCGAGGGCGCGACCCAGTTCAAGTGCTGCCCGCCGATCCGCGGCGAGGCCAACCGCGACGAGCTCTGGAGGGGCCTGGCCGGCGGAGTGCTCGACTGCGTCGTCTCCGACCACTCCCCGTCCACCCCGGACCTGAAGGTGCCCGACTTCGCCGCCGCCTGGGGCGGGATCTCCTCCCTTCAGCTGGGCCTGACCGCCGTCTGGACCGAGGCCTCCCGGCGCGGGCACGGCCTGCGTGACGTGGTGCGCTGGATGGCGGGGGCCCCGGCGGCCCTGGCCGGGCTGGCCGGCAAGGGCGCCATCGCCGAGGGCAACGACGCCGACCTGGTCGCCTTCGATCCCGATGCCCGCCACACCGTGGACGTGTCCGCCCTGCACCACCGCAACCCGGTCACGCCGTACCACGGCAGGACCCTGTCCGGGATCGTCCGCACCACGTGGCTGCGCGGCCGGGCCGTACGGGACGTCCCCGAGGGGAACCTCCTGTGACGCCGGTCCCGGCGATCACCTCGCCGGGACCGGAGCCCGCCCCGGAAGGGGAAGACCCCGCCGCACCGCTCCGCGCGGAGCCGTACCGGCGAAAGCGGCCTCTCCGCCTGCGGAGGCCGTTCCCGCGAACCAGCCCGTCTCCCGCCTACCAGAAAGGCTCTTCCGTGAGCGAGTTCACCCGCCTCCCCGACCTGGCCCTGCGCACCCTCGGCGGGTCCGTCGTCGCGGCCAACGACGAGTCCTTCGCCGAGAGGGAGTGCCTGATCCGCCCCGGCCGGCCCGGCTTCCAGGCGGAGACCTTCGGCGCCAAGGGCCAGGTCTACGACGGCTGGGAGACCCGGCGCCGCCGCGAGCCCGGCCACGACTGGGCACTGGTCCGCCTGGGCCTGCCCGGCGTGATCCGCGGCGTCGTGATCGACACCGCCTGGTTCAAGGGCAACTACCCGCCGCACGCCTCCGTCGAGGCGGCCGCGGTCGAGGGCTACCCCTCGGTCGCCGAGCTGCAGGCCGCCGACTGGGTGGAGATCGTCCCGAAGAGCGACATCAAGGGCGACGCCGAGCACTGCTTCGAGGTGTCCGACGAGCGCCGCTACACGCACGTCCGGCTGAACATGTTCCCCGACGGCGGCATCGCCCGCCTGCGCGTGCACGGAGAGGTCAGGCCCGACCTGTCGCTCTACGACGGCCTCGGCCTCGACCTGGCCGCTCTGGAGAACGGCGGGCTCGTCACCGCCTGCTCCAACGAGTTCTACTCCTCACCCAACAACGCCATCGCCCCGGGCCTGGCCCGGCACCAGGCCGAGGGCTGGGAGACCGCGCGCCGCCGCGACGACGGCAACGACTGGCTGACCATCCGGCTCGCGGGCGCCGGCGTCGTCAAACTCGCCGAGATCGACACCACGAACCTGCTGTTCAACGCCCCCGGCTGGGTCTCGCTCACCGGCATCGACGCCTCCGGAGAGGAGTTCGGGCTGCTGCCGAAGACCCGCCTGCAGCCCGACACCCCGCACCGCTTCCGCATCGAGAACCCCCGGGCCGCCACCCACGTCCGGGTCGACATCTACCCCGACGGCGGGCTGGCCCGCGTCCGCCTGCACGGGCTCCTCAGCCAGGACTAGAGCCGCTCCGCCGCCATCGGCCGGTACGGCTGCCGCTCGTCGCCCTGCAATCCCCGACCACCCCGCCGTCTGGGCCGATGCCGGCACCTCGCCGCTCCTGCTGCCCGGCTCAGGCGCGGACGGCGCAGAGGAGCCGGTTGTTGCCGCGCTGCCACAGGGAGCCGACCTCGGCGAAACCGGCGCCGAGGAGGGCGCCGACATGCGTGGAGAGCAGGGGGGACTCCGAGCCGTGGTGGCCGGCGCCCGCGGTGGTGCGTGCGGAGTGCAGCTCGGCGAAGGCGGGGTCGGCGGCGACCGCGTCCCACCACTCGCGCCATCCCTCGGGACGCCGGCCGCCGAACCTGCGCTCGGTCGCCCGGTCGTGCACGGCACGTTCGAGCCGGGCGAGGACCGGAGTGGTGTCGTCGGTCTCCAGATGATCCCCGTTGAGCAGCAGGCCTCCCGGGCGGAGCACGGTGGCCAGTTCGGCGTACACCTTCGGCAGCTCGGACTCGGAGATCCAGTGCAGCGCGGTGGTGCTCACCGCGGCGTCGGCCGGCCGGTCCAGGCCCAGGGAATCGGTCCATCCGGGGGTGCGCAGGTCGAGGGGGACGAACCTGAGACGGGGGTAGGCGGCGCGGCCGAGACCGAGCAGCAGCGGGTCCGCGTCGACCGAGACCACCGTCGCCCCCGGCAGCCGCTCCAGCAGGCGGGCGGAGAGCGAGCCCGGGCCGCAGCCCAGGTCGATGACCAGCGGGTCGGGCCGTCCCAGCGCCTCGACGGCGTCGATCAGCGCGGTGAAGCGCTCCTCCCGGTCGGGCAGATAGCCCTCCTGCTGGCGGTCCCAGCGCGCGATCCACTCGAGCGCGGCATCGTGGGTGAGCACAACGGCCTCCTTGTGACTGTCGTTTAAGCTTTCACAAGTCACAAACTAGAGCCGAGGATGTAACTGGTCAAGTGGATTTCAACAGTCACGCTGATGCGATCGTCCGGGTGGCGGTGGGCCTGGTCAACGAGCTGACCCCCGGAGAGAGACGCGGCCGCCCCTGGCCGCCGCCGCCCGATCTGGCCGCCGCCGCCACCGAGGGACTGCGGACCGGCTATCCGGGCCACCGGGAGGCCACCGAGCAGGAGGCCGGCGAGCTCGCCGAGGTCGCGACCCGGTTGCGCGTGGTCTTCGACGCCGTCGCGGCGGGGGACATCGACGCGGCGGCCCTGCAGGTGAACGCGCTGCTCCAGGAGACGCGCGCGCGGCCGATGCTCGAACGGCACGACGGGGAGCCGTGGCACCTGCACTTCCACGGCCCCGGCGGCACCATGGCCGGTGACTGGGCGGCGAGCTGCGCCACGGGGCTGGCGATCGTGCTGGGGAGCGAGTTCCACGACCGGCTCGGTGTGTGCACGGCGCCGCACTGCGACCGGGTGTACGTGGACGTGTCCCGCAACGGCACCCGCCGGTTCTGCTGCACCGCATGCCAGAACCGCGTCAAGACCGCGGCCTTCCGCGCCCGGGGCAGGGGCGCGTGATCGCGGAGAGGTCCGATCCCCGTGAGGGCCGCCTGCCCGGCGGGGCTCACGTCCGTCGACGCATGACGGGCCGGGCCCGATCCACGCGGGGCGGATCGCCGTCTAACCGCAGTGCATCCACTTTCCTTCCGGCGTGCCCCCGTGGACGACGGGCTCGGAGCCGATCCGGATCGCCCCGGTGAACCGGACGCACAATCGGTCGGCGTAGGCGTAGACCGGGCCCGCGTACCACTTGTAGCGCGTGCTGCCGTTGGCGACCCCGATGTCGGGGCCGTCGTACTTCTTGTTCCCGTTCTTGTCCGCGAAGAGCGCGACGTACAGGTAGCTCGTCTTCCCGACGTAGGGGCTCGCCACCCGGGTGATGGCGCACTTCCTGCGGGTGAGCTCGCTGTGGTAGAGCGTGACGGTGCCGTACACCTTCCCGCCCTTCGCCCCCTTCGTAAGGGGATAGGAGGCCACCTTGCGGAACGAACTCCCCCTGCAGACGCCCTGGGGATAGGCCTGCGCGGGGCCGGTGGGCACCAGGGTGAGGGCGGCCGCGGCGGCCAGGGCCGTCCCGCCCGCGACCCAACGAGTGATTTCCAAGGACTCTCGCCTGACTGTCCGGAAGATGGTCGCCGACCATCCTGGCAAGGGAGTACGGACGTCATCACGCTAACACGGTCTCCTCCGGAGGGAGTCGCCGTTTCCCGGCCGTCCGGCATCGACCCGTAGCCGTCTCGGGCGGATCGGAACACCTGCATCGGGAAGCGCCCGGTGCAGGCCGCCGCGGCGCCGGCATCACGCCGGGCGACCCGTCCGGGCGGTCCTGCTCGACGGGTCCGACGAGTGCGGAGCAGTGAGCACGGCAGCCGGGAGACCCCCGCGCGGCCCCGGAGCGATCCCGGGGACGTCTGCCTCTCCGGCCTCACGACCGGAGAGGTGTGACCGTGGCGCACAGCCCGGCCCCGGGCTCGTCCCACGACGGTCTCGGGGCCGTCGTCTCCGGCCGACGACTCCCAGGGGCGCCTCCTCAGCCGATGAGGCGTCTGCGCCAGTCGAGGGGGGTGACGGTGATGCTCTGCGAGGGGTCGCCGCTCCACTCCGCCGACAGGCCGGTCTCCCCGAGTGCGGCCACGACCTCCCGGCCGATGGACGCCGTCGTATCCGGTGAACCGTCGAAGCCGCCGTACAGGAGTGCCAATCCGCGCCCGGCCGCGGCCGAGTCCGTGCACTGGCTGTGGAAATAGACATAGCCCCGGGCGTCCGGTGCGCCCGCCGCCCCGATCTCCGCCTGACCGCAGGTACGGCAGCAGGTGAAGTTCTCCCTCGCCGTGATGCCTGCGGCCTCCAGGAGGGCGAAGGCCCGGCTGAGCCGCTCCGGGTCCGTCTCCCCCTCCCAGGAGGCCTGCTCCCCGACGCGCTCCAGCCACAGCCGGTCCGCCAGCCGGCGTGCCTGTTCGGGAGAGACCGGCCGGCGGTCCCCTGACACGAGATAGTCCTGCGCGATCTCGGCCAGCTGCGCCCGCGTCGCGTAACCACCCACGATCACTTCACGGATCCGCGCATCGAGCCGCTTGCGCTCGTCCTCGTCAAGCTCGAGAGGGGGCGGAGGCTCAGGGAGGCCCAGGTCCAGCCGGGTCCAGTTCAGGCCCGAGCCCCATTCGTCCTCCAGGCGCGCCCACCGGGTCATGGCCGCGACCACCGGCTCGGGCGTGTCGAGTATCGCCTGGTAGTGCCGGTCAGGTGCCCCGTCGCGGTGTTCCAGCACATATTCGTCCCCGGCTTCGTGCCATACCTGAATGAAGACACCGGGCAGGTCGGGGATCCGCTGGACGACCAGGAACCTGTTGTGCCGACCGCCCAGCCGGTTGACGAGTTCGGCGAGTCTCCCGGCGTCTGCCCGGACGTGCCGGTGACCGTCCTCTGTCAGTGCGGTAATTGCGAACATGCCGGTCACTCTGGCACAGGGCACGGACAGGCGATCAGCCGTTCACCGCACGGGGAAAGGCCCGCCGGCAGTCGCCCGGAGACACCCAGTTGCCTGAGGAAGTGGTGGCGGAGGTTGTCGGCCGTGCCGAGCCCGCTCAGCTCCCCGACCTTCGCGATCGGCAGGCCCGTCGATTCGAGCAGCCTCCGGGCACGTGCCAGGCGCTGGTCGAGCAACCACTGCAGCGGTGTCGTCCCGGTGGCTGCGCGCAGCCACCGGTAGAAGGTCCGGGGGCTCGTCGCGCCTCGTCGCGCCTCGTCGCGCCGGCTCATCGACCGTGAGCGGCCGATCGTGGTCGCGGTCAGGAGGCCGGATTCTTCCAGGCGGTGGGTCTCTGGATGGAGAGCGGAGAGGCTGACTCCCAGCTCTTGCGCGAGGGATGTTGAGCGTCCAGGTCCGGTCGGTACGAAGACAGAGCGCGGCTAGGAGTCGTGCCTGCGTTTCGGCGCGGAAGACGGGTGCCGCACGAGCTCCGACGCTTCGCATATCGCGAAGATCTCTTCGTTATCATCGAAGCGTCAACTGATCGTATCCGATCGATCGCTCTCGGTTCGGGCGGTCGATCCTGGGATCATGAAGAGCAGCCAACGGGGAACCTCCCATCGGCGGCACCAACGTTGCCTGGCCTTTGGCGGGGCGCCGGTGCGGTGATGCGCGGGTGAACACCCCGTCAGCGGCGCCCTACGGATGCGCGGCGGGAGTCACCCGGCTCCGGTCACCCCTGATCCGGTGGCTCCGGCCCCGCCGTGGACGACCGGAGGGGAGGACGCCTCCCGCGCGTCGAGAAGCTCGTCCCAATGCTCCTCGGTCCAGGCGCACAGGGCGTCCATCGGCCCGAGAAGGCTGCGGCCGAGCGGGGTCAGCCCGTATTCGACCCGCTGCACCGGATCGGCGTGGGCCGTCCGGCTCACCAGCCCGTCCCGCTCCAGGGAGCGCAGCGACTGGGTGAGCACCTTCGCGGAGACGCCCCGCAGGGGGACACGGAGCTCGGAGAAGCGGCGCGGCCCGTCCTCCAGGCAGCGGATGATCATCCCTGCCCACTTGTCGCCGACGCGGATCGGCGTGAGGCCGGAGGGGCACACCGGGTCGAACATGTCGGGGTCGAGAGGCTTCCTCACGACTCCACCGTAGCCGGTAACCCGGAGGTAACCGCCGGGCCGGATACCGTCCGGGCAGCGGCCGGCGACCGGGTCCGGCCCACGGGACGCGAGGTGCTGACATGAGCAGGATCGTCATCTTCGGGGCGGGCGGAAGGGCCGGAAGGGCGGCCGTGGAGGAGGCCCGCCGCCGTGGCCACCGGGTCACCGCGGTCGTGCGCGACCCGGCCCGGTACGGGGGTGCGGTGGCGGACGCCGGCCGGGCCGCCGGCGGGGACGGCGCGCCGGTCGTCACAGGCGGTGCCGCCGAGGAGGGAGGCGTGCCGATCGTCGCGGGTGATGTCACGGACGCGGACGCCGTCGCCCGGCTCGCGGCGGGGCACGATGCCGCGATCAGCGCCGCGGCCGACCTGGACGCGCGGCCCGAGGTCTTCTTCCCCGCCGCCGCCCGCGCCCTGACCGGCGGGCTGGCCCGGGCAGGGGTGGACCGGCTGCTGGTGGTCGGGCTGGCCTCCGTGCTGGAGACCGTGTCCGGGACGCTCCTGATGGACACCCCCGGCTACCCGCAGGAGTACCGCGGCTTCTACCTCGGGCACGCGGCCGGGAACGAGGCGCTGCGCGCCGCGGGCTCCGCTCTCGACTGGCTGGTCGTCAGCCCGGCCGGCGACTTCGACCACGGCGGCGGGCGCACCGGCCGCTACCGCACGGCACCGGCCGAGGCGGCGAGCCGCATCTCCTACGCCGACTTCGCGGTCGCCCTGCTCGACGAGATCGACACTCCGAAGCACCACCGCACGCACCTCGGCGTGGAGGCGGGATGACGAAGGCGGAAGAAGCACCGGACGGCTCCGGCGGCCGGGCGGAAGAGGTCTTCGACAACCCGGACGGCTGGGTGGCCGAGCACATCCGCCGCTTCCTGGAGACGGACGGGCGGCCCCGGGCGGGGGTGGACGACCTGCTGCTGACGACCCGAGGCCGCCGGTCGGGCAGACTGCGCCGTACGGTGCTGGTCTACGTGAGGGACGGCGACCGCTACGTCGTCACCGCCTCCAACAGGGGAGCGGCAGGCGATCCCGCGTGGTATCTCAACCTGGCCGAGAACCCCGGAGTGGTGGTGCGGGTCGGTGCGGAGGAGTTCGCCGCGAACGCGCGGACCGCCGGAGCGGGGGAGAGGCCGCGGCTCTGGCGGCTCATGGTCGAGGCCATGCCGTCCTACCGGGACTACCAGGAGATGACGGACCGGGAGATCCCGGTGGTGATCCTCGAACGCGCGGGGTGACGCGAGGCCGGGGCGGGCCTCAGCCCTCCAGCCAGACGTAGCCCGCGAACCGGCCGGTCGGGCGCTCCCTGCGGTGGGAGAACAGCTCGGGGGACTCGATGGTGCAGCGCGCGTCGTGGCGCACGTCGCCGACTCCGGCCCTGACGAGCTGCGCGGTGATCCCCGCGCGCAGGTCCACCGCGGGCGTGCCCGCCCGGGTGGTCGCCCAGGTCTCCGGGACCGCCTCGGCCACCGAGGCCCGCATCTCCGCCGGGACCTCGTAGCAGAGCCCGCACGCGGCCGGTCCGATCAGCGCGACCATCCGGGAGGGCTCGGCGCCGCGCTCCGCCATCGCCGCGACCAGAGCGGGGACCACCCCGGCCATGGTGCCGGGCCGGCCCGAGTGGGCCGCGCCGACGATCCCGGCGACGGGATCGGCCAGCAGCACCGGGGCGCAGTCGGCCACCAGCACGCTCAGCGCGAGTCCCGGCACGTCCGTGCAGACCGCGTCCAGCGGGGGCGGCTCGTCACCGAACGGGGCGGTGACATGGCGGGCGCCGGCGCCGTGCACCTGTCGCATCATGACCACGCGCGCCGGGTCGACCCCGAGGTCCGCGGCGGTCCTGGCCCGGTTGCGCAGCACCGCCTCCGGGTCGTCGCCCACGCCCCCGCCGAGGTTGCGGCTGCCGTACGGCGCGGCGCTCGTCCCGCCGTGCCGGTCGGTGAAGGCGGCGTGGATTCCGTCGGCGAGCTGGATGCGGTTCACCGGGGGAGGCTATCAAGCCGGGCGGGTTCCGTCCGCGGCGTGGACGGGTCGCGGGGTGGGGCAGGACCTCAGTGCCAGAGGGTGACCCGGGTCCCGGGCGGGGCGTTCTGGCCGCCGGGCGGGTGCTGGGCCAGCACCCGCCCCCGGTCTATCCCCTTCTTCACCCGCACCGCGAACCCGGCCGCGCGGAGCTCGTCGCGCGCGGCCCGGATGTCCTTGAACATCACGTTGGGGATGACGATGACGTTGTCGCCGGTGACGTTCTCGCCGTTGTTCTCCCACGGCCAGTGCCACTCGACGCTGCACGCCGACAACGTCAGGTTGATCACCTCGCCCTTGTCGATCTCGGCGTTGGGCCGGGGATCCTGGGCGATGATCGTGCACGGCTCGGCGCCGTCGGTCTGCTCGACGAACCTGGGATCGAAGCCCGCGCCGCGCAGCATGCCCTCGGCCTCGTCGCGGTGCATCCCGATGACGTCGGGCATCAGCAGGCCCGCGCTCACGATCAGGTCGACCTTGCTGCCCTCCTTGACGGGATTGCCCACGGCGGGACTGGTCCGTATCACCTGGCCGCGCGGGACGGTCTCACTGGCCTGCTTCTTGACGTCGTCGACGAGCAGACCGGCCTCGGCCAGCTTCTCCCTCGCCGCGTTGACCTCCAGGCCGACCGCGTTGGGCACGTTCACCCGCTTGGGGCCCGCCGAGGCGACGAGGACCAGCTTGGAGCCGGGCTTCGCCTCGGTGCCCGCGACGGGGGCGATCCGCAGCACGTTGCCCTTGGGGACCTTCTCGTCGTGCTCCGCCTCGCCGATCTCGACCTGGAAGCCGGCCTTCCTGGCCTGGTTCTCGGCGATCGTGATGTTCTGGCCGACCAGCTCGGGCACGGTGACCGTGCTGTTCTGGGAGAACATCCAGCCGGTCACGCCGACCGCGGCGATCATCACCACGGCCAGGGCGACCAGGAACCAGTTCGGCCGGACCCCCTTCCCCGGCCGGGCCCGGGGCGGTGCCTGGCCGGCGGGCCCGTTGGGCAGGTCGGCCCGGGGCTGGATCAGGGTGTGGTTGGCCGGGGCGGGCGGCGCGGTCGGAACCGGGAGCGACGGCACCGGTCCCGAGGGGATCGGGCCGCTCTCCCTGGGCAGCATCCGGTGCGCGTCGACCGCGGCCACCAGCATCGCCGTGGCGTCGGCCGGGCGGTTCGCGGGGTCGCGGGCCGTCGCCCGGGCGACCAGGGTGTCCAGCAGCGGCGGGCACTCCGGCAGGAACGACGAGGGCACCGGCACGGTGTCGTGGACGTGCCGGTAGGCCACCGACATCGGGGTCTCGCCCTCGTACGGCTGGCGGCCGGTGAGGATCTCGAACAGCATGATCCCGGCGGCGTAGACGTCGCTGCGCGCGTCGGCGGTGCCGGAGGTCACCTGCTCGGGCGACATGTAGCCGATGGTGCCGATCATGACGCCGGTGCGCGTCTGGTTGCTCGCCTCGATCGCGCGGGCCAGGCCGAAGTCCACGACCTTGACCCGGCCGTCATCGGTGAGCAGCACGTTCTCCGGTTTGACGTCCCGGTGGATCAGCCCGGTCTGGTGCGCGGCGCCCAGGGCGGCGAGCACCGGGATCAGGACCTCCAGGGCCTCCCTGGCGGGGAGCCTGCCCCGCTCGCGGAGCACGTCGCGCAGGGTGCGGCCCGGCACGTACTCCATCGAGAGGTAGACGTTGTCCCCGTCGGTGCCCTGGTCGAAGACGTGCACCACGTTGGGGTGCGAGAGGCTCGCCACCGACTTGGCCTCGCCGATGAACCGCCGCACGAAGGCGGGATCCTCGGCGAGGGAGCGGTGCATCACCTTGACGGCGACCGTACGGTCGAGCCGGACGTCCAGGGCCAGGTAGACGGTGGCCATGCCACCCCGGGCGATCCGGGACTCAACGCGGTAACGCCCGTCGAGGAGTTTCCCGACGAGGGGGTCGGTTAGCGTCGTGTCCACCTGCTCGAGTTTACGGGCGTTTTGCCATTCCCCGGGTGCCCGCCAGACAAACCGATGCGGATACGTGGCGTTCGTCTACGGATTCATGGGAGATGACGCCTCCGCGTACCGGCGGCGGGGGATGCGGCCCGCCAGCCGTGCCGCACGGCCGGCCCGCACCGCCGAGCGCATGGCCTCGGCCATCAGCTCCGGCCGTTGCGCCCGGGTCACCGCCGTCGCCAGCAGCACCGCGTCGCAGCCCAGCTCCATCGCCAGCGCGGCGTCGCTGGCCGTGCCGATCCCGGCGTCCAGGATCACGGGCACTCCCGCGGCCTCCACGATGAGCTCGATGTTGTGCGGGTTGCGGATGCCGAGCCCGGACCCGATCGGCGCGCCGAGCGGCATCACCGCCGCGCAGCCCGCCTGCTCCAGCCGCCGGGCCAGCGCCGGGTCGTCCCCGATGTACGGCAGGACCGTGAACCCGTCGGCGACCAGCCGTTCGGCCGCGTCGAAGGTCTCGATGGGGTCGGGCAGCAGGGTGCGCTCGTCGGAGATGACCTCGAGCTTGACCCAGTCGGTCTCCAGCGCCTCCCTGGCCAGCCTGGCGGTCAGCACCGCCTCCCCGGCGGTGAAGCAGCCGGCGGTGTTCGGCAGCACCTTGATGCCGCGTGCGCGCAGCACGTCCAGGACCGATCCCGGGGCCGACGGGTCCAGCCGCCGCATCGCGACCGTGGTCAGCTCGGTGCCCGAGGCGGTGAGCGCGGCGTCCAGCACCTCCAGGGAGGGGGCGCCGCCGGTGCCCATGATGAGCCGGGAGGAGAACTTCTCCCCGCCGATGATCAGATCGTCCACGTCATCCTCCCTGGACCGCGGTGAGGACCTCGACCCGGTCGGCCTCGGTGAGCACGGTGGAGTCCCACGCGCCCCGCGAGACGACCTCGTCGTTCACTGCGACGGCGACGCCGCTCCTGGCCGCGGTCAGCTTCTGCACGGCCTGCGACACGGTGGCCCCGGAGGGCAGCTCGTGCACGGCGCCGTTGATGGTCACGTTCAAGGGTTCTCCTGGAATCGGAGGGGCGAGCAGAGCCCCGCCAGTCCTTGCTGGTCGCCGGCCTCCTCCAGCAGGAGGTCGGCGGTGAGCGGGGCCAGCAGCACGCCGCCCCGGTGGTGCCCGGTGGCCAGCCACAGGCCCGGCAGGGCCGTGGGGCCGATCAGCGGCAGGTTGTCCGGGGTGCCCGGGCGAAGTCCCGCCACCACGTCGGCCACCTCCAGCTCGGTCACGCCGGGCACCAGCTCCCGCGCGTCGCGCAGCAGCTCCCACAGCCCCCCGGCGGTCACCCGGGTGTCGAAGCCCAGTTCCTCCTGGGTGGCCCCGAGGACCAGCTCCCCGTCGCCGCGCGGCACCAGGTAGACGTACGAGCCGTGCACGACCCCGCGCACGCATCGCCGCAGGATCGGCTCGGGGGAGCGCAGCCGCATGATCTGGCCCTTGACCGGGCGGACCGGGGGGAGCACCTCGGGGGGCAGCCCCTCCATCGCGCCCGACCAGGCTCCGGCCGCCAGTACCACCCGCTCGGCGCGGACCACCTCGCCGGAGGGGCCGGTGGACGTCCCGGCGCCCGGCGCGAGCCGTACGCCGACGACCGCCTCGCCGGAACGCTCCAGCCCCGCCACCCGGGCGGGGACCATGTCGACACCCCGCCGTTCCAGCGCCGCCAGCAGGGCCCGGGTGACCCGCCGGGGGTCCACCCAGGCGTCCCCCCGGGCCAGCAGCCCACCGCGGACGGCGGGGGCGAGCATCGGCTCCAGCCGGCGGCACTCGCGCCCCGTCAGCCGCTCGACCGGCAGGTCGAGCTTGCCCATGAAGGCCGCGAGCTCGTCCAGCGCCGCCAGGTCGTCGGAGCCGAAGGCGACCTCCAGCATGCCGTCGGCGCGGTAGTCGAGGTCACCGAGGTCACGGCCGCTGTCGGCGGCGAGCTCGGCCGCGAACGCGGGCCAGCGCGCCAGCGAGGCCAGGCCCAGCCGGAGCAGCGGCTCCTCGGTGTAGGTCACCTCGCTGACGGGCGCGAGCATGCCCGCGGCGGCGTGCGAGGCCGCGGCGGCGGAGGCGGGGGCGGGGTCGACCACCGCCACCCGAAGGCCGCGCCGGGCCGCGCGCCAGGCCGTCGAGAGGCCGATGAGGCCGCCGCCGATCAGCAGGAGGTCGTAGGCGGTCCGGGGACCGGGGGAAGAACTGCGGGCAGAGGCCGGTACGGCCGTGTGCGGCATGGTCGCTCCGCTCCCTTCGCCGGCATGATCCGGATCAGGTTCCTGGCGGTCGAGGGCCTGCAGCCCTCCTCTCAGCCCGATGGATGCCGGGCTCCCGCGCGTCTTACGCCTCCCACCTTAGGCCCTGCCACAACACGTTCAATGCGGCGAATGTGAGGTAAATACCGTTTTTATGATCGAACCACTGTTGGCGGGGGGTCGGTCCCGGCGCTTAGGGTCGGTGATGTGAATCGTGTCGTGGTGGTTGGCGCCGGCCTGGCCGGTGTGCGGAGCGTCGAAGCGTTACGGGCCCGCGGGTTCGGCGGTGAGATCACGCTGATCGGGGACGAGCCGCATCGTCCCTACGATCGCCCGCCGCTGTCCAAGGCGGTGCTGCTGGGCGAGACCGACTCCACGGTCGTCGACTCCGACCTGGACGCGCTGGAGGTGGACTTCCGCGCGGACGTGGCCGCCAAGGGGCTGCGCCAGGGCGTGGTGGAGACCACCGAGGGCGAGCTGGCCTACGACGGCCTGGTCATCGCCACCGGCGCGAGCCCGATCCGGCTGCGCGGCGACGGCCCGCAGCACGTGCTGCGCACCATCGACGACGCCCTCGGCCTGCGCGCCCGCCTCACCGGGGGCACGCGGGTCGTCGTCATCGGAGCGGGCTGGATCGGCGCCGAGGTCGCCACCGCCGCCCGCAGGGCCGGGTGCGCCGTCATCGTCGTCGAGGCCGCCCCCCATCCGCTGGCCGCCGCGCTGGGTCCCGTCGGGGCGCACACCGCCCCCTGGTACGGCCAGGCCGGGGTCGACCTGCGCGTGGGCACCGCGGTCGCCTCCGTCGACGGCGCCGGGCTCACCCTCGCCGACGGCTCCACCGTCGAGGCCGACGTCGTGGTCACCGGTGTCGGAGTGCGGCCCTCGGTGGAGTGGCTGGCCGGTTCCGGCGTCGAGCTGGACAACGGGGTCGCCACCGACGAGCACCTGCGCACCTCGATGCCCGGCGTGGTCGCGGTGGGCGACTGCGCGGCCTGGTGGTCGCGCCGGTACGGCCGCCGCCTGCGGGTCGAGCACTGGGACACCGCGCTGGGCGCCCCCGACGTGGCCGCGGCCGTGCTGCTGGGCGACGACGCGGTCTACGACCCGGTCCCCTACTTCTGGTCCGAGCAGTTCGGCCACATGGTGCAGTACGCCGGCGACCACTCCGGAGCCCGCCTCGTCCAGCGCGGCGACCCGGCCGCCGGCCGCCCGTGGGCGGCCTGCTGGGTGTCCCCCGACGACAGGCTCACCGCCGTCCTCGCCGTGGACCGCCCCCGCGACCTTCTCCAGGGCCGCCGCCTCATCGAGGGCGGCCAGACGGTCGACGTCGATCGCCTGGCCGACCCTGCGATAGCGTTGCGCGACTGTACGGCGGCGTAACCTCGCCGCTGGTGTTTGGCGAAGGGCTCGATGTGGTAGTGGTGGGTTCGTGACGCTTTCTGTTGCGCAGATCGACCGGGAGACCGACGAACTGGTGGGCGAGTGGCTCACCTTGACCGAGGTGGCCAGAAGGCTCAACCTCAGCATCGGTCGCGCAAAGCAACTCCTCAAGGACCACAAGCTCATCGGAGTGCGGCGAGGGGGTGGCGAGCCCCAGGTGCCCGCCGTCTTCCTCGCCGGAAACGACGTCGTCAAGGGCCTGCCGGGCACGCTCACCGTGCTGCTGGACGCCGGATACGACGACGTGGAGGCGCTCCGCTGGCTGTTCACCCCCGACGAGACCATCCCGGGGTCTCCGGTCGACGCGATCCTCGCGGGCCGCCATACCGAGGTCAAGCGGCGTGCCCAAGTCCTCGGTTTCTGACGCCCGCCTGTATCTGTGCACCGACGGACGCCGGAGGCAGGGAGACCTCGCCGAGTTCCTCGACGCCGCCCTCGCGGGCGGCGTCGACATCGTGCAGCTGCGCGAGAAGGGGCTGGAGGCGCGCGAGGAGCTCGCGCTCCTGGAGGTCTTCCGTGACGCCTGCGACCGGCACGGCCGGCTCCTGGCGGTGAACGACAGGGCGGACATCGCCTACGCGGCCCGTCCCGACGTGCTCCACCTCGGCCAGGACGACCTGCCGGTGCCGATCGTGCGCGCCATGCTCGGCGACGACATCCTCATCGGGCGTTCCACTCACGCCCCCGAGGAGGCCTCCGCCGCGGCCGCCGAGCCGGGAGTCGACTACTTCTGCTGCGGCCCCATCTGGCCGACGCCCACCAAGCCCGGGCGTCACGCGCCAGGGCCGTCCCTGCTGGAGCACGCGGCCTCGCTGGACACGGACCGTCCGTGGTTCGGCATCGGGGGCATCGACCTCGACAACCTGGACGAGGTCATGTCGTACGGCGTGCGCCGGGTCGTGGTCGTGCGGGCCATCACCGAGGCCGACGATCCGAAGGCGGCCGCGGCCGAGTTCCAGCGGAGGCTGGCGGCGGCGGACCGCCGGACCTGACGGGCGCGTCAGGTCCGCCGGGAGGTCGCGGCCACGGCCAGGTCGGCCAGGGCCGCGCGTGCCTCCGGCGTGATCGGGGCGTCGTCCAGCGAGTGCATGGCCTCGGCGAGATAGTCCTTGATCATTTCCTCGCAGCCGTCGAGTGCCCCGGTCTCCTCGATGATCCGGCGCAGGCGGTCGATCCCGGCCCCGTCCAGCGCCGGGTCGCCGAAGGTGCGGCGGACCTCCTCCGCCTGGGCGGGGGAGGCCGCGGCGAGCGTGCGGGCGATGAGCATCGTCCGCTTGCCCTCCCGCAGGTCGTCGCCGGCGGGCTTGCCGGTCTCGGCCGGGTCGCCGAACACGCCGAGGATGTCGTCACGGAGCTGGAAGGCGATGCCGACGTTGCGGCCGTACTCCTCGCAGAGGCGGTCGATCCAGGGCGTGCGCTCCTGGGCGGCCAGCACCAGGCCGAGCCGGAGCGGGTGCTCCACCGAGTACTTCCCGCTCTTGAACAGCGCCACCCGCAGCGCGCTCTCGAAGGTGTTCTCACCGTGGGCCTGCTCCAGCAGATCCAGGTACTGGCCGCACATCAGCTCCGTGCGCATGTGGTCGTAGACCGGCTGGGCCGCGGCCAGGGAGGCCGGCGGCAGCCCGCTGGTCCGCCACATCTCGCCGGACCAGACCAGCAGCAGGTTGCCCAGCAGGATGGCGGCCCCCTCGCCGAACTGCTCGGCCGAGCCGTGCCATCCCGCCTTCTCGTGCAGTGCCTGGAAGCGGCGGTGCGCCGAGGGCATGCCCCGGCGCAGGTCGCTGGCGTCCATCACGTCGTCGTGCGCGAGGGCGCTGGCCTGGAGGAGCTCGAGCGAGGCCGCCGCCGTGAACAGGGCCGGGTCGCCGCCGCCGCCCGCGCCGCGCCAGCCCCAGTAGCAGAAGGCCGGCCGCAGCCGCTTCCCGCCGCCCAGGAAGTCGTCGACGGCGGCGACGAGGGGAGCGAGCTCGGGGGCGCTGACCAGAGGACGCTGCCGGTCGATGAACTTCCTGAGGGAGCGGTCCACTTCGGAACGGACGGTGTCCAGCATGGTTGCGGAAGCGGTCATGGAGAGAGATTAACGTTCGCGAACACGATCCTGATCAAACGGGGTGGACGCGGCGGAGAGGGTGTCGCTTGAGCGGTCCGCCGGCGGCCGTGCCAGTAGTCTAGGGACATGGCTCTGGGTCGCCCTTCAATCCTCCCCGATCGTGTGCCCACCGTGCGCGAGCTTCTCGCCGCCGGTGGCCGCTCGTTCTCCTTCGAGTTCTTCCCCCCGAAGACCGACGAGGGGGAGCGGCAGCTGTGGCGCGCCATCCGGGAGCTGGAGGCGCTGCGCCCGACGTTCGTCTCCGTCACCTACGGCGCCGGCGGCGGCACCCGGGACCGCACGGTCGAGATCGTGGAGCGGCTCGCCCACGAGACCACGCTGACCCCGGTGGCGCACTTCACCGCGGTCAACCACTCGATCCGCGAGCTGCGCCATCTGGTGGGCCGGTTCGCCGGGGCGGGCGTGCGCAACATCCTGGCCGTGCGGGGCGACCCGCCCGGCGACCCCACGGGGGAGTGGGTGCGCCACCCCGAGGGCGTGCTCTACGCCGAGGAGCTGGTCCGGCTGATCCGCCAGTCCGGTGACTTCTGCGTGGGTGTGGCCGCCTTCCCCTACAAGCACCCGAGGTCGGCCTCGGTGGAGGCCGACACCGAGTACTTCGTGCGCAAGTGCCGGGCCGGTGCCGACTACGCCATCACCCAGATGTTCTTCCGCGCGGAGGACTACCTGCGGCTGCGCGACCGGGTCGCGGCCGAGGGCTGTGACACCCCGATCATCCCCGGCATCATGCCGGTTACGCAGATGAGCACGATCGCCAGGTCCGAGCAGCTCTCCGGCGCGCCGTTCCCGCCCGAGGTGGCCGCCCGCTTCGAGGCCGTCGCCGACGATCCCGCCGCCGTGCGGCAGCTGGGCATCGACCACGCCGCCGAGCTCTGCCAGACCCTGCTCGACGAGGGCGCGCCCGGCATCCACTTCATCACCTTCAACAGGTCCAGCGCGACCAGGGAGGTCTTCCAGGCACTCGACCCCACGCACGAGGCCGCCTCGCTGACCGCCTAGAACCCCCGGCGCACGGACCCGCGGCGCAGCCCTCCTGATCCCCGCGCCCGCACGGCGGTCCCGTACGGGCTCCCGGGGGAGGGGTCCGCAGGGGCGGGCGGGCTAGGGAGCGAACGGTCCCCGGGCGGCGGCACCCCCCAGCGGGAGCACGGCCCCCGCGATGGCGTAGTGCTCGTAGCCGCCGGGGAAGACGAACCAGGCGAGCAGGTCGACGAATCCCAGGGTGCGGTAGAGGTGCCGGGCCGCGGTGGGCTGGTCCCGGGTGGACAGCATGGCGGTGCGTTCGGGCCGGCCGGCGCACAGGGCGGTGACCAGGGAACGGCCGACGCCCTTGCCCTGGTACTCGGGGTGCACGTGGACTTCGGCGATCTCCAGCGCGTCGCCCAGCCACTCGGCGGCCTTCTTCTCGCCGAGCTGGTCGGAGATCGCCTGGTAGACCACGTCGTGCCACCACTGGCCGGACGCGCCGTGAAAGCCGTAGGCGAGGCCCACCGGCCGCCCCTCGGAGGTCTCGGCGAACAGGCAGGTGAACCCCGGGTGGCCGGAGTGGTTTCCCATGATCGCCTGGCGGCCGGGCAACTGGTCGGAGGGCGGCTCCATCGCCGCCGTGTATATGTCGATAACCGAATCCAGCCGAGTGGTGAACTCATCGGGGCCGACTCGTCGCAGTCCGATCACTTTCCGCACCCTAGCAGGGGTGATCTGGAGCAATCCGGTGTAGACGGCGAAAGTGACGTTCAGGGTTTCGCGTTGAACAGTGAAACATGGCGTGCCGGCGCTCCGGCTCTCGCCGTCTAGCCGGCCAAGGGGACGTGGGTGGGCAGAGCGGGCTGGGCGGGCAGGCCGAGCATCGTCTCCACTGTGGTGACGAACCGCTCCGCCTCGGAGATCAGCTCCTCGGCGTCGCGGGCCGGCACCGCATGGGTCATCCCTGCTTCGATCGCGGCTCGCTTGGCCGCGCTCACCTCGAAATAGGGCGCCCAGTCGGCCAGCCGGGGCTCGGCCTCGGGCAGGAGCTCCCAGGCGCTGCGGAGCCTCCGCCTGCGGCCGTCCATCGGCCGGGGACGTGCCGCCAGGATGGCCGCGGCCGCCCGGAGCGCGGCCAGGTGCGCCGCGACGTATCGCTCTGCCGAGGTGCGGGCGTTCGCCGCCTCCTCCAGGCAGTCGCGAGCGTCGGTCAGGCGCGCTCGAACCGTGGGCGACAACCGGGGCCCGCCGGGGTCGCTGAGCCGAGGGGTCATTGCTTGCTCCTCCTTGGTCGCAAGCGGCTCCCGGCGTTTTCGCCGGTGAAGCCAGGTTCGCAGACCCCACCGACAATTCCGCCGGGCGGCCGGACGAAGAGCTTCCCCTCTCTCCGTCCGCCCCGGCTGCGCCCCCGCCGCCTCTCCGGCGGCGGGGACACGACCGACCGCCCTGAACGTGAGCCGCGAGTCCCACGTCATTACATCGAACATAAATTCGATCATCGATGCTGTCAAGTAAATCGACGAACAAAAGTTCGATCATCCCGGCGACGGAAAAGCCCCGGGAGATCGAGATCTCCCGGGGCTCTCATCTGCGCTGCGGCGCGGCTATCGCGCGAACCTCCCCCGCACGTGGACCGGGACCCCCGTGCCGAGCAGGCCCGGCAGGACCTCGGCCACGTGCATCGGCAGCCGCACGCAGCCGTGCGAGGCCGGTGTCAGCGGCACCGACAGCGCGCCGTGGAAGGCGATCCCGCCGTTGAAGAAGATCGGGTTGTAGAGTTGGCCGAGGTAGGACTTGTGCCAGCCGTCCCGGCGCCAGGTCGTCTTGTAGTCGCCCGTCGGCGTGCGGGCGTCGCCGCAGAACCGCTGCGACTTGCCCTGCCAGACGGCCGTCTCGCAGTAGGGGATTCCGCTGCCGGAGGAGGCGTGGCTGATCAGCTTCACCCGGCCGTCGACGTAGAGCACCACCAGCTGCTTGGCGAGGTTCACCTCGACCCTGGTCGGCCTGCCCCGGGGCACCAGCACCTTCGGGGCGCGGGGCTCCTCTAGAGCGTTCCACATCCGCCGGGCGACGGTGCCGCTCGGCGGGAGGCCGTTGACCTTCTGGAAAGCCCACACCGCGGCCTGGGTCGCCCCGCCGTACCGGCCGTCGATCTTCCCGGGGTCGTAGCCGAGCTCCTTCAGCCTGAGCTGGAGCGCCTTGACCGCCGAACCCCTGGCGCCCGGCTTGAGCCTCTTGCCCGGCGCCGTGAAGGAGGCCGTCCCGGTCCCCGCCGCCGTGGCATTCACCGCCACCGCCGGGGCGGCCGCGGCCGGGACCGCCGGAGCGGCGGTCGCCGTGCCCGCGGCGAAAGAGGACAGGAGCACGGCTCCCGCCGTCGTCAGAGCGGCCACTGCGAGCCGCCGTCCAACCCCCACGTGACTTCATCCCCTCATATCACTGATAACGGATCAACGGACCATAGCGCACCGATCCCGAATCTCCGCGGACGGTTATGGAGCGGTAATCAATGGTTGATTTGTTTAGAGTGGTCCGATGCCAGAAAAGTTGCATCCGAACGTCGAGAAGGTCGCCGCCGCCCTGCGCGAGCACGGCGCCGAGGGGGAGATAGTCGTGTTCTCCGAGGCCACCCCGACGGCCGCCGCCGCCGCCGCGCAGCTCGGCTGCGAGGTCGGCGCCATCGCGAACAGCCTGGTCTTCGACGCCGACGGCGCCCCCCTCCTCGTCCTCACCAGCGGGGCCCACCGGGTGGACACCGAGCTGATCGCCGAGACGGTCGGCGCGGTCGAGGTGAGGCGGGCCACCCCGGAGTTCGTCCGCGAGGCCACCGGCCAGGCCATCGGCGGCGTCGCCCCGATCGGCCACCCGGCTCCGATCCGGACCCTGGTCGACACCTGGCTCGCCGGACACGCGGTGGTCTGGGCCGCGGCCGGTCACCCGCACACCGTCTTTCCCACCTCCTACACCGAGCTGGTCCACATCACCGGCGGCACCCCGGTGGAGGTCGAGTGACCACCGTCTGGCACAACCCGCGCTGTTCCAAGAGCCGCAACGCGCTCTGCGCGCTCACGGACTTCGGTCAGGACGTGGTCGTCCGCCGCTACCTCGACGACCCTCCGACGGCCGAGGAGCTCTCGGAGGTCCTCGACCGGCTCGGCATGGAGCCGTGGGACATCACCCGGATGGGCGAGACCCGCGCCAAGGAGCTCGGACTGGCGGGCAAGGAGCACGACCGGGAGGAATGGATCGCGATCCTGGCCGCCAACCCCGTCCTGATCCAGCGGCCGATCGTGTTGACCGACGACGGCCGCGCCGTGGTCGCCAGGGACGAGGAGGCGGTCAAGTCCCTGTTGGGCTGATGGTGCTTCCCGACGGGGCGGGCCGCCGCATGGAGGACGCCACCGACGCCGCCGAGGACCCGCCGCGGTCCCCACGCGGAGCCCTGTCCGGGACCCGCAGGGCCGGGGGAGCACAGAACGGGCGTCGCCAGAGCTGCCGAGGCCTGCCAGAAGTCAGCCTTCCCCTGCGGTGATCCGGGCGGCGACGTCACGGGCCGGGAGTCCGTGGGGGGCGGCTTCGGCCAGGATCGTCTCCGGGCCGCTTCCCAGGCGCACGGCCAGCCGGAAGCGGTGGCGTCCGCCGGCCGTGCGCGGCTCGAAGGAGACGTATGCGAATCCCGCGTCCGGTGCGGCGGCCGTGGCGAGCCGTTCCAGCTCCTTCTCCACACGGGCCCATTCACCGCCCGGGACGTACTGGCGCATGATCGAGTGCCAGACGACGGTCAGGGTCCCGGGCACCAGCCGGATGCCGGCGAGGAATTCGGCGGCGCCGAGGGCGTCGACCTCCGCCGGCACCTGGGCGGCCAGCCGCAGGGCACCGTCGAGCCGGGTGAGCCGGGCGTCCTGGTCGGGCCAGAGATACGCCCGCAGGGCCAACGCGCCTTCAGGTGACAGAGGGTCGATGGGGGTCAGGTCGCAACCTCGCCGTTCGACGACCGTCAGCGCCGGATGCTCCTGGGCGACTCCTGGCAGCCACCGGGGTGGAGCCTCCTGCCAGGCTCCGTCCAGGACGACCGACGAGTCCACCGGGCCCCACGCGAAACCCTCGGAAACGTAGCGGAAGTGATCGGCGCGCAGGTTGAGGCCGGCGCTGGCGCCCAGCTCGAACAGCCGCACGGGCAGCGGGGCGGCCTGCAGGGCCGCCAGCAGCCCGGTGATCAGGAGATTGGCCCGGCCGACCTCGTTCGTCTGAGGCGGCCGGGTCATCCACTCACGGACCCACGCCGTCTCCGCGGCGACGGCCTGCCGGAACGCCGGCCAGCAGGCGTCCGGCCGATCCGGATCGAAGGTCCCGCCCGTACTGGGGTAGTGCGCGGCCAGTTCGGGGGCGCGGCCGGTGAGCGCGAGAGCGTGGACGCCGCCGAGCAGCCGCAGCGCGATGGCATCGGGACCGGGGGCGTCCTCGTAACCGGCGACCGCCCCCGCGCAGGGGCCTCCCTCTCTGACGTCGTGCGCGACCCGATCGAGAACCGCCGCGTAGAGCGGAGAGCCGAGGCTCGCACAGGACCTCGCCTGGTGTTCGATCATGATGGCCGCACGCTCACGCGACATGACGCCCCTCCACTGTCGATGATCGATTCATCGATGATTGTCCACCTACGCGTCCGGCTCGGCGGCTCCGGCTGCACCCTCCCCGCGACGCCCCTGCTCTGCGCCCCCGGACGTCCCCGGCCGGGCGGGCCCGCGACAGACCCCCGACGTGGAAGCCCGGACCACGGGACCCGCCTGAAGCGACCCGCACCGGTCGCTTCAGGCGGCGTTGCGGGCGGCGGGGGCGGCGCGGTGGCGCAGCAGGAGCATGGCGGCGTCGTCGGCCAGCGGGCGGCCGACATGGCGCAGCAGGTCGGCGCGGAGGGCGTCCAGGGCGAGCTGGGGATCGTCGCCGGCCAGCAGGTGCGCCCGGGAGACCAGGGGATAGAACCGGCCCGTTCCGTCCCGGGCCTCGATGACGCCGTCGGTGTAGAAGAGGACCTGGTCGCCGGGCTCGAACGGGAGCCGGTAGGGCACCGGGTCCGTCGCCTTCAGCGAGCCCATGCCCAGGGGCAGCGCCTCCTCCGGCGGGTCGGCGAACCAGTGCTTGCCGTCCGCGGTGAGGACCATGGGCGGCGGGTGGCCGCAGTTCAGGACGGTGAGGCGGTCACCGCCCGTGAGCTCGGCGAGCACGGCGGTGACGAACTGCTCGCCGGAGAGCTCGCGGGTCAGCGCGTTCTCCAGGCGGTTCACCACGCCCTGGAGCCTGTCCTCGTCGTAGGCGGCCTCCCGGAAGGCCCCGAGCACCACCGCGGCGGTCTCCACGGCCTCCAGTCCTTTGCCCTGGACGTCGCCCACGATGATCCGGACGCCGTGCGGAGTGGTCACCACCTCGTACAGGTCGCCGCCGATGCGGGCCTCGGCGGTGGCGGAGGTGTAGGAGACGGCGACGCCGATCCCCGGCCCGGCCCGCCGCGGCACCGGCCGGAGCAGCACACGCTGGGCGGCCTCGGCGACCGAGCGGACGTCGGCGAGCCGCCGTTCGTGGCGGAGGCGCCCGGCGCTGGCCAGGACGCTGGCCACCGTCACGCCGAGGATGGCCGTGGCGGTGATGCCGGTGCGGGGAGACCAGAGGACGTCGTTGTACAGGCCGAGGGGGACGCAGAGCGCCAGGGCGATGGCGCCGACCAGCGTGGTGCGGGCCGGGCCGCACGCCACGCTGGCGAAGGCGGGCCCGAGGGCCAGGAGGGGGAGGAGGCCGGCGGTGGGACCCGAGCCCAGGTCGATCACGGCCACCACGGCCATCACGATGAACGGCAGCGACTTCAGGGTCGCCTGGGTCTTGCTCGTCTCGACGGAGGAGAGCACCCTGGCGAAGGCGCGGGTCCAGGCCGACCCGACGGATGCCGCGAAGATGCGGAGACGGGTTTCCAGGCGCGGCGGAGAGGAATCCGGGGAATCCTCTCTCCTGCGCATCGCCACCACATCTCGTTAAACGACATGTTTGCTTTTTCCTACCACAACGATAGGTCTTGGCGGCGGGTTGCACGCGATGTTTGACGAGGGGGCACGGCGGTGTCGGCCGCGGGCCCGCCGGCAGTACGGCGGGCCCGCGACCGGCGGGTCTCAGAAGGACTCGACGGCGCGGCGCGCCTCGGGGTCCAGGACGCCCCAGTTGATGAGCTCCTCGGTGAGCTCGCTGGGGGACTTGTCGTAGATCACGGCGAGGGAGCGCAGATCCTCCTGGCGGATGGACAGCACCTTGCCGTTGTAGTCGCCACGCTGGCTCTGGATGGTGGCCGCATAACGAGCGAGCGCACCCGCCTTCTCCTTCGGGAGCTGGGAGAGGCGCTCCAGGTCGATCACAAGCTTGGGCGTCGGGCCGAGCGGGCTCGGGGCCGCGCCGCCGGGCAGCAGTTCGGAGACCGGGACCCCGTAGAAATCAGCCAGCTCGGCAAGCTTCTGCACCGTGACCGCGCGATCGCCGCGCTCGTAGGAGCCGACGACGACCGCCTTCCAACGCCCACGGGACTTCTCTTCGACTCCATGCAGGGACAGGCCCTGCTGGGTGCGGATCGCACGGAGTCGTGCACCCAGCGACTTGGCATACTCAGACGGCATTGTGTGGCCCCCCGGCTCTCTTATGTACTGCTTTCAATTGATTGTGCTATGTCGCGGTCTATGCGCCGACCACCGGGGCGGTGCCCGAGGTAGGCACCTTCGGTGACCGGAACGGTGGGGTTCGCCCGATAACGCCGCGACGTGTGGTTACGGACAGTGACGGTAAAGCCGTGGGCGCCGAAGGTCAAGCTGATTGGAAAAAAGATGTCGAATCCGATCCGGTGGGGTCCGCCTTAAACGTCTTGCTTGTCCGCTCCTCGATCGTGGATCCCCGCGGCGGCGCGACGTAAACGGGCTCTCCGGGCCGGCCGGTGCCGGAGCGCGCCGACCGGATGGCGCGAGGGGCGGCGGTCTCGCCCCCGAGTCCTGCTCGCCGTGATGCGGATGCGGATCGCGACGCCCGCGAGCGCCGTCGAGAGCCCGGCGGTGACCGCTTCTGCGCTCGCGCCGTACGTCGTCCAGAGGATGGACGGGGTTTCCCGTACGGCCTGCGTTCACAGGCTCATACGGGTTGAGTTCCCGGGGGGCGCGGAATGAAACCCCCGCCCGCCGGCGGGCGGAGAGCGGGGCTCCCGCCGGCGAGCGGGGGCCGCGGGCGACCCGGGAGGGGGTGCGGGGGCCGCTCCGGGTGCCGTCGCGGCCTTTCCCCGCGCCGCCGGGGCACAGGGAGACCCTGTCGGATATTGGAATAAATGATCGCCTAGAGTGGTATGTAGCTGGAAGTGATGATTGTCTCTTTGGTGAAGTAACAACCCGATTCCGATCGGCTGCCCTCCGGCTGCTACCGTGAAGGCGTCGACTTCCTTTAAGACCCGTCCCGTGAGGCGGGAAAGGTGGTGTTCTCTTGGCCGAGGCCATTCCGCATGCCCAAAGTCATGTGCACGCGGTCCTCGAGGGTCCCGACATCAACCGGGCGCTGATCCGCATCTCCCACGAGATCCTGGAGCGCACCAAGGGCGGCGAGGACGTCGTCCTCCTCGGGATCCCCACACGAGGCGTCTATCTCGCCCGCCGCCTGGCCGGGCACATCAGGCAGTTCGAAGGCCACCCCGTCCCGGTCGGCTCCCTCGACATCACGATGTACCGCGACGACCTGCGGACCAGGCCCGCGCGTCCGCTCGGCCGCACCGAGCTCCCCGCCGACGGCATCGACGACAAGACGGTCGTCCTGGTCGACGACGTGCTCTACTCCGGCCGCACCGTCCGCGCCGCGCTCGACGCGCTCGCTGCCCTGGGCCGCCCGCGGGCCGTCCAGCTCGCCGCCCTGGTCGACCGCGGCCACCGCGAGCTGCCCATCCGGGCCGACTACGTGGGCAAGAACCTTCCGACCTCCAAGTCCGAGATCGTGAAGGTCTACCTGGAGGAGAACGACGGCCGCGACGCGGTCCTGCTGCTGAAGGAAGACGAGAAATGAAGCGTCACCTGATCTCGGCGGCCGACCTGAGCCGCGACGACGCCCTGCTCATCCTCGACACCGCCGACGAGCTGGCCAGGATCTCGGACCGTTCCATCAAGAAGCTGCCGACCCTGCGGGGCCGTACGGTGGTCAACCTCTTCTTCGAGGACTCCACCCGGACCCGGATCTCCTTCGAGGCCGCGGCCAAGCGCCTCTCGGCCGACGTCATCAACTTCTCGGCCAAGGGCTCCAGCGTCTCCAAGGGCGAGTCGCTCAAGGACACCGCGCTCACGCTGGAGGCGATGGGCGCCGACGCCGTCGTCATCCGGCACGGCGCCTCCGGCGCGCCGTACCGGCTGGCGGGCTGGGTGCGCGGCAGCGTCGTCAACGCCGGCGACGGCACCCACGAGCACCCCACGCAGGCCCTGCTCGACGCCTTCACGATGCGCCGCCGCCTCGGCTCGCTGGAGGGCCGCAGGGTCACCGTCGTCGGCGACGTCCTGCACAGCCGGGTGGCCCGCTCCAACGTGCTGCTGCTGGCCACGCTCGGCGCGGAGGTGACCCTGGTCGCCCCGCCGACGCTGCTGCCGGTGAGCGTCGACTCCTGGCCGTGCGAGGTCTCCTACGACCTCGACGCCGTGCTGCCCAAGTCGGACGTGGTCATGATGCTGCGGGTGCAGCGCGAGCGGATGAACGCCGCGTTCTTCCCCACCGAGCGCGAGTACAGCCGCCGCTACGGCCTCGACCGCGACCGCGTCGCCAAGCTCCACGACGAGGCGATCGTGATGCATCCCGGGCCGATGAACCGGGGCATGGAGATCGCGGCGGAGGTGGCCGACTCGGCGCGCTCGACCATCGTCGAGCAGGTCGCCAACGGCGTGACCACCCGCATGGCCGTTCTGTACCTGCTGCTCGGCGGCGCCGACCTCGGAGGAGAAGACAAGTGAGCCCAGTGAGCCCGGTGAGCCCGGGGAGCATCGTCATCAAGGGCGCCAGGATCCTCGGCGGCGAGCCCGCCGACATCCTGATCGAGGACGGCGTCATCGCCGGGATCGGCCGGGACCTGGCCGGGGACGAGACCGTCGAGGCGGCGGGCCTCATCGCCCTGCCCGGCCTGGTGGACCTCCACACCCACCTGCGCGAGCCCGGCCGGGAGGACGCCGAGACCGTCGAGACCGGCACCCGCGCGGCCGCCCTCGGCGGCTACACCGCCGTGCACGCCATGGCCAACACCTCCCCGGTCGCCGACACCGCCGGAGTCGTGGAGCAGGTCTGGCGGCTCGGGCAGGAGGCCGGTCACTGCGACGTGCAGCCGGTCGGCGCGGTCACCGAGGGGCTGGCCGGCGAGCGGCTGGCCGAGCTCGGCGCGATGGCCGACTCCGCCGCCCGCGTCCGGGTCTTCTCCGACGACGGCAAGTGCGTCTCCGACGCGGTGCTCATGCGCCGCGCCCTGGAGTACGTCAAGGCCTTCGACGGGGTCGTGGCCCAGCACGCCCAGGAGCCGCGGCTGACCGCCGGCGCGCAGATGAACGAGGGCGCGGTCTCCGGCAGGCTCGGCCTGACCGGCTGGCCCGCGGTCGCCGAGGAGGCGATCATCGCCCGCGACTGCCTGCTCGCCGCGCACGTCGGCTCCCGCCTGCACGTCTGCCACCTGTCCACCGCGGGCTCCGTGGAGATCGTCCGCTGGGCCAAGTCCAAGGGCTGGAACGTCACCGCAGAGGTGACCCCGCACCACCTGCTGCTCACCGACGACCTCGTCGAGGACTCCCCGGTCGGCGCCTACAACCCGATCTACAAGGTGAACCCGCCGCTGCGCACCCGCGAGGACGTCGAGGCGCTGCGCGCGGCCCTGGCCGACGGCACGATCGACGTCGTCGCCACCGACCACGCTCCGCACCCGGTCGAGGACAAGGAGACCGAGTGGGCCGCCGCGGCCATGGGCATGATCGGTCTGGAGACGGCCCTGTCGGTGGTCCAGGAGGCCATGGTGGAGACCGGCCTGCTCGACTGGGCGGGCGTCGCCGAGCGGATGTCGTACGCCCCGGCGCGGATCGGCCGCCTGGCCGGTCACGGCCGTCCCATCGAGGTGGGCTCGCCGGCGAACATCACCCTCTACGACCCGTCCGCGCGCGAGGAGGTGGACCCGGGGTCCTACGCCTCCAAGAGCCGCAACACCCCGTACGAGGGCCGCACTCTGCCCGGCCGCGTCGTGGCCACCTTCCTGCGCGGCCGAGCGACCGTCCTGGACGGCAAGCTCGCATGACCACCGGTGCGCGGGCGTCCCACATCGTGGAGGCGCCCGTCGCCCATGCGCCGGATATTTCATACTTTGTTAAGCAATGACCGAGATGATCGGGATATTTCTGTGACTGAGCGAAGCGAGCGAGCCGACGGGCACACCGCGGCCACGGGGGCGACCACCCTCACGGGCGCGGTCCTCGTGCTGGAGGACGGCCGGGTCTTCCACGGCACCCCTTACGGCGCCGAGGGCGAGACCTTCGGCGAGATGGTCTTCAACACCGGCATGACCGGTTACCAGGAGACCCTCACCGACCCCTCCTACCACCGCCAGATCGTCGCGATGACCGCGCCGCACATCGGCAACACCGGGGTCAACGACGAGGACCCCGAGTCCTCCCGCGTCTGGGTCTCGGGCTACGTGGTCCGCGAGCCCGCGCGCGTCTCCTCCAACTGGCGCGCCAACCGCTCCCTGGACGACTACCTGAAGGAGTACGGGGTCGTCGGGATCGCGACCCCCGGCACCCGCGCCCTCACCCGCCACCTGCGCGAGCGCGGCGCCATGCGCGCCGGCATCTTCTCCGGCGCGGCCCTCGCCCCGGTGGAGGAGCTGCTGGAGCGGGTCCGCCTCAGCCCCACGATGGAGGGCGCCGACCTGGCCGGGCAGGTCTCCGCCGCCGAGCCGTACGTGATCCCCGCCATCGGCGAGAAGAAGTACACGGTGGCCGCCGTGGACCTGGGCATCAAGTCCATGACCCCGCACCGGATGGCCGAGCGCGGCTGCGAGGTGCACGTGCTGCCCGCCACCGCCACCGCCGAGGAGATCCTCGCCCTCGGCCCCGACGGGGTGTTCTTCTCCAACGGCCCCGGCGACCCGGCCACCGCCGACGGCCCGGTGGCCGCCCTGAAGGGCGTGCTGGAGGCGGGCACGCCGTTCTTCGGCATCTGCTTCGGCAACCAGATCTTCGGCCGGGCCCTGGGCCTGGGCACCTACAAGCTGCGCTACGGCCACCGCGGGGTCAACCAGCCGGTCCAGGACCGGCGCACCGGCAAGGTGGAGATCTCCGCGCACAACCACGGCTTCGCCGTGCAGGCCCCGCTGGACGGGGTCTTCGACACGCCGTACGGCCCGGCGGAGGTCAGCCACGTCAACCTCAACGACGACTGCGTCGAGGGCCTGCGCCTGGTCGACCGGCCCGCCTTCAGCGTGCAGTACCACCCCGAGGCCGCGGCAGGGCCGCACGACTCGGCGAGCCTGTTCGACCAGTTCTGCCGTCTGATGGAGCGGTCGATGGGGCGGGCGACCGGCGAGGGGCGAGCCGTCGGCGGAGAGAACGAGGAGCTGAGCGCGGCCATGGACGCAGAGGAGAGCAAGGGTGCCTAAGCGCACGGACATCCAGTCGGTCATGGTGATCGGCTCCGGGCCGATCGTGATCGGGCAGGCCTGCGAGTTCGACTACTCCGGCACCCAGGCCTGCCGCGTGCTGCGGGCCGAGGGCTTCCGCGTGATCCTCGTCAACAGCAACCCCGCGACGATCATGACGGACCCCGAGTTCGCCGACGCGACCTACGTCGAGCCGATCACTCCGGAGACCGTCGAGAAGATCATCGCCAAGGAGCGCCCCGACGCGCTGCTGCCCACCCTCGGCGGCCAGACGGCGCTCAACACCGCGATCTCCCTGCACGCGGCGGGAGTGCTCGCCAAGTACGACGTCGAGCTGATCGGCGCCGACGTGGACGCCATCGAGGCGGGCGAGAACCGCGAGAAGTTCAAGGACATCGTCGCCAAGGTCGCGGCCGAGCACGGTCTCAACGCCGAGTCGGCGCGCTCGTTCGTCTGCCACACCATGGACGAGTGCCTGGCCGCGGCCGGGGAGCTCGGCTACCCGCTGGTCGTGCGGCCCTCCTTCACGATGGGCGGCGTCGGCTCCGGCTTCGCGCACGACGAGACCGACCTGCGCCGCATCGCCGGGGCGGGCCTGGACGCCTCGCCGACCACCGAGGTGCTCCTAGAGGAGTCCATCCTCGGCTGGAAGGAGTACGAGCTGGAGGTCATGCGCGACAAGGCCGACAACGTCGTCATCGTCTGCTCCATCGAGAACCTCGACCCGATGGGCGTGCACACCGGCGACAGCGTCACCGTGGCCCCCGCGCTGACCCTCACCGACCGCGAGTACCAGAACATGCGCGACGTGGCCATCGCGGTCATCCGCGAGGTCGGCGTCGACACCGGCGGCTGCAACATCCAGTTCGCGGTCAACCCGCGCACCGGCCGCATGATCGTCATCGAGATGAACCCCCGGGTGAGCCGTTCCAGCGCCCTCGCCTCCAAGGCGACCGGCTTCCCGATCGCCAAGATCGCGGCCAAGCTCGCCATCGGCTACACCCTCGACGAGATCCCCAACGACATCACCCGGGAGACCCCGGCCTCGTTCGAGCCCTCGCTCGACTACATCGTGGTCAAGGTGCCGCGTTTCGCCTTCGAGAAGTTCGCCGGGGCCGACCAGACCCTGACGACCCACATGAAGTCGGTCGGCGAGGCCATGGCCATCGGACGGTCCTTCCCCGAGGCCCTGCAGAAGGCCCTGCGCTCGCTGGAGAAGAAGGGGGCCGCCTTCTCCTGGGCGGGGGAGCCCGGGCCGCTGGAGGAGCTTCTGGAGGCCTGCCGCACCCCGCACGACGGCAGGCTCTTCACGATGCAGCAGGCCATCCGCGCCGGGGCCACGATGGAGCAGCTGTTCGAGGCGACCGCGGTCGACCCGTGGTTCCTGGACCAGCTGATGGCGATCGACGAGGTCGCGGCCGAGCTGCGCGAGGCGCCGCAGCTCACCGCCGGGCTGCTGACGAAGGTCAAGCGCTACGGCTTCAGCGACGTGCAGATCGCCGAGATCCGCGGCATGGACGAGCCGCGCGTGCGCGACCTGCGCCACGCGCTCGGCGTCCGGCCGGTCTACAACACCGTGGACACCTGCGCCGCCGAGTTCGCCGCGCGCACGCCGTACCTCTACTCCACCTACGACGAGGAGACCGAGGTCCCGTACGGCGACCGCCCCAAGGTGCTCATCCTCGGCTCCGGGCCCAACCGCATCGGCCAGGGCATCGAGTTCGACTACGCGTGCGTGCACGCCTCCTTCGAGCTGTCGGCGGCGGGGTACGAGACCGTCATGGTCAACTGCAACCCGGAGACGGTCTCCACCGACTACGACACCTCCGACCGGCTCTACTTCGAGCCGCTCACCCTGGAGGACGTGCTGGAGGTCGTCCACGCCGAGCAGCAGACCGGCCCGGTCGCCGGCGTCATCGTGCAGCTGGGCGGGCAGACCCCGCTCGGCCTGGCGCAGGCGCTCAAGGACGCGGGCGTGCCGATCGTCGGCACCTCTCCGGAGTCCATCCACCTGGCCGAGGAACGCGGCGCGTTCGGCCGCGTGCTCGCCGAGGCCGGCCTGCCGGCGCCCAAGCACGGCACCGCGGTGACCGAGCAGGAGGCGCTGGAGATCGCCGCGGAGATCGGCTACCCGGTGCTGGTGAGGCCGAGCTACGTGCTGGGCGGCGCGGGCATGGCGATCGTCTACGACGACGAGACGCTCGTCACCTACATGTCGAGGGCGGGCGCGGCCAGCGACCACCCGGTGCTGGTGGACAAGTTCCTCGACGAGGCCGTCGAGATCGACGTGGACGCCCTGTTCGACGGCGAGGAGCTCTACCTCGGCGGTGTGATGGAGCACATCGAGGAGGCCGGCATCCACTCCGGTGACTCGGCCTGCTCGCTGCCCCCGATGACGCTCGGCAGCCACGACATCAAGCGCATCCGCGCCGCCACCGAGGCCATCGCCCGCGGAGTGGGCGTGCGGGGCCTGCTCAACGTGCAGTACGCCATGTCGGCCAACATCCTGTACGTGCTGGAGGCCAACCCGCGCGCCAGCCGTACCGTGCCGTTCGTCTCCAAGGCCACGGCGGTGCCGCTGGCCAAGGCCGCGGCCCGGGTGATGATGGGCGCGACCGTCGCGCAGCTGCGCGCCGAGGGCATGCTCCCGGCCGAGGGCGACGGCGGCACCATGCCGCTGGACGCGCCGATCGCGGTCAAGGAGGCGGTGCTGCCGTTCAACCGCTTCCGCGGGGTTGACACCGTGCTCGGCCCGGAGATGCGCTCCACCGGCGAGGTGATGGGCATCGACGCGTTCTTCGGCACGGCCTACGCCAAGTCGCAGGACGCCGCCTACGGCCCGCTGCCGACGCGGGGGCGGGCCTTCGTCTCCGTGGCCAACCGGGACAAGCGGGCGATGATCTTCCCGGTGAAGGCGCTCGCCGACCTCGGTTTCGAGATCCTGGCCACCGAGGGAACGGCCGAGGTGCTGCGCCGCAACGGCGTCCATGCCAAGATCGTGCGCAAGCAGAGTGACGGAACGGGTCCGCAGGGAGAGCCGACGATCGGCCGGCGCATCCTGGACGGCGAGGTGGATCTCATCGTGAACACGCCCTTCGGCAGCCCCGGTCAGGCCGGGCCGCGCCTGGACGGCTACGAGATCCGCACCGCGGCCGTGCTGCGGGGCATCCCCTGCATCACGACCGTTCAGGGACTCGCCGCGGCCGTCCAGGGCATTCAGGCCATCGTCCGAGGTGACATCGGCGTACGGTCGCTCCAGGAGCACGCGGAGCGGCTGAGGCGAGGAGTGAGCGAAGCGGGCGGTGAAGGATGAGCCGTCGGCGGAGTGAGCGAGGAGCCGAACGCGACCATGGGCGGGAGCGGCTGAGGCGAGGAGTGAGCGAAGCGGGCGGTGAAGGATGAGCCGTCGGCGGAGTGAGCGAGGAGCCGAACGCGACCATCGGCAGGGGCAGTTGCGAGGCTGACGGCTCAGGGGGCGTTCTCGCGGGCCGGCGAGGGCGCCCCCGGCGGAGGTGAGGGAGACGGCTGTAACCCCGGTGCAGGTCACCGGTACGGTGCTGACGACGCGCCAGGTCGATGCCTACCATGCGCTGACCGTGGTGGCACCCGGCATCGCCGAGCGCTTCCGGCCCGGCCACTTCGTGGCGGTGGCCGTGGGCGGCTCCGGCACGTCCATGCTGACCCGGCGGGCCTTCTCCATCCATGACGTCAAGCCCGACTACGGCGGTACGGTCGAGTTCGTCTTCGCGGTCAACGGCCCCGGCACCGCCTGGCTCGCCGAGCGCCGCGCCCGCGACACGCTGGACCTGGTCGGCCCGCTCGGCCGCCCGTTCCCGCTGCCCCGGGACCCGGTCACCTGCGTCATGGTCGGCGACGAGTACGGCTCGGCCGTGCTCTTCGCCGTCGCCGACGCGCTCCAGCGGCGCGGGTGCCGGGTCGACTTCGTGCTCGGCGGGGCCTCGGCCGGCCGGGTCTTCGGCGCGATGCGCGCCCGCCGGATGGCGGAGACCACCACCCTGACCACGGAGGACGGCTCGCTCGGCATGCGCGGCAGGGTCACCGACGCGCTGCCCGGGGTGATCGCCGACGTGCGGGCGGACGCGGTCTACGCCAGCGGCCCGATGGAGACGCTGCGCGGCGTGACCGCGGTGGCGGTCGAGTTCGACATCCCGGTCCAGGCGGCCGTGGAGGAGCGGATGGCCTGCGGGATCGGCGTCTGCATGACATGCGTGCTGCCGGTCATCGGAGACGACGGGATCACCAGGATGGTCCGATCGTGCGTGGAGGGGCCGGTCTTCCGGGGCGAGCGCGTCCGCTTCGACGATGTGGGAACGATCCCGTTCGACGCGCTCGGAGCACCCGGCGGAGGATCGCGGAATGCCGGTTGACATGCGGACGTACCTGGGACACGTGGAGCTGGCCAACCCGGTGGTCACCGCCGCCGGGTGCGCGGGGTCGGGCTCCGAGCTGGCCCAGTTCTTCGACCTGGGCAGGATCGGCGCGGTGACCACCCGGTCGATCACGATGGCGCCCAGGGCGGGCCGCCCGACCCCCAGGATGGCCGAGACGCCCTCCGGCCTGCTGAACGCCGTCGGGCTGCAGGGGCCCGGCGTGGACGCCTTCCTGGCGCGGGAGCTGCCCTGGCTGGCCCAGCGCAACGTCCGGACCGTGGTCTCCATCGGCGGCGGCACCGTGGCCGAGTACACCGCGCTGGCCCGCAGGCTCAACGACGCACCCGGCGTGACCGCCGTGGAGGTCAACCTGTCCTGCCCCAATATCGAGGACCGCGGGCGGGTCTTCGCCCGCGACGGCGGGGCCTCGGCCGAGGTGATCGCCTCGGTGCGCGCGGTGATGCGCTACGACGTGCCGGTGGTGGCCAAGCTCTCGCCGGACACCGCCGACATCGTGAGCGTCGCCAGAGCCTGCGTGGACGGGGGCGCCGACGCCCTGTCGATGATCAACAATCCGCTGGGCATGAGCATCGACACCGAGACCATGCTCCCTGCGCTGGCCGCGGGCACCGGAGGGCTGTCCGGACCGGCCATCCGGCCGCTGGCCGTACGCTGCGTGTGGCAGGTCCGCACCGCGCTGCCCGGCGTGCCCATCATCGGCATGGGCGGTGTGCTGACCGGCAGGGACGCCTTCGAGCTCATCCTCGCCGGCGCCTGCGTCGTCGCCGTGGGCACCGCGCTGTTCCACGATCCCTACGCCTGCACACGGGTCCTGCGCGAGCTGGAGGAGCTCGTGGCGGCCCGGGGATACCAGCGGCTGGCCGACGTGATCGGACTGGCCCACCGCCCGCCGGGAGCGGCCGCCCGGCACCGCACGGACTTCGAGGAGAGCTCCCTGTGACCCCCGCCCCGATCGCCGTCGCACTGGACGCGCCCGACCTGGAGACCGCGGCCCGCTGGGCGAGCCTGGTGACCCCGCATGTCAGCACGGTCAAGGTGGGGCTCGAACTCTACCTGCGCTACGGCCCCGACGTGATCGCCTCGGTGCGCGGGGCGAGCGGGGTGCGGGTGTTCCTGGATCTGAAGCTGCACGACATCCCCAACACCGTGGCCGGAGCCGCCCGGGCCGTGGCGCGGCTCAAACCCGCGATCCTGACCGTCCACGCGGCCGGGGGACCGGCCATGATCCGCGCCGCGGTGGAAGCCGCCCCCGCCACCCAGATCGCGGCCGTGACGGTGCTCACGTCGCTCTCAGAGGCCGATCTGGAGCGCACGGGCATCGCCGGCCCGCCCGGGGACGCCGTGCGCCGTCTGTCGGTCCTGGCCGTCGCCGCGGGCGCCGGGGCCCTCGTCTGCTCGCCGCGTGAGGTCGCCGCGGTGCGTGCGGAGGTCGGGCCGGACATCACCTTGATCACTCCCGGCGTCCGCCCCGTGGGCGCCGACAGTCAAGATCAGGCAAGAGTAGCGACTCCCGAACGGGCTTTCGCCGACGGGGCCGACCTTCTGGTGATCGGCCGCCCGATCACCGGCTCCGCGGACCCCGGGGCGGCGGCGGCGGGCATCGCCGCGGCGCTCCGCCGGGCCGCCGGGACCGCCGGGCGGAGTGTGTGATCTACGTCGCCGGAAACGCGGAGTTAGGCGTCATTTGATCGACACTTGGCAATATAGTGGGCACGGAGCGTTAAGAACTGGCTTTTCTGTGGGGAGAAACCGGCCTTGACGTTGCTTGGAGCGCCATGACCAGCTAGTTTCCCTTCCCGTCCGAGTACATCGACAGGAAATTCGAGGTGACCCGGCGTGGCTCTTCCTCCCCTTACACCTGAGCAGCGCGCCGCAGCCCTAGAGAAGGCTGCCAAGGCCCGCCGAGAGCGTGCCGAGGTCAAGAACCGCCTGAAGCACGGTGCGGTCTCTCTGACCGAGGTGCTCAAGGACGGGCAGGCCGACGACGTCATCGGCAAGATGAAGGTCTCTGCCCTCCTGGAGTCGCTCCCCGGCGTGGGCAAGGTCCGCGCCAAGCAGCTCATGGAGCGGCTGGGCATCGCCGAGTCCCGCCGCGTGCGGGGTCTCGGCGCCAACCAGCGCGCCTCCCTTGAGCGTGAGTTCGGTGGAGCCGAGGGCTAGTCTCGGTTCCGTACCAGCACGTTCATCCCGCGTCGGCGGGGGCGCATCACGGGGGGTTCGGAGTGACCGGAACGTCGTGGCCCGATGAGAATCGGGCTCCGGAGGAAGCCGCGGCGAGCGGATCCGGTGGCTCCACACCTCCGGCCGGCAGCCCGGAGGAGGCGAGAGCCTCCGCCGGGCCGGCCGGCAACCGCCTGACGGTCCTGTCCGGGCCGTCGGGCGTGGGCAAGTCCACGGTCGTCGCCGAGCTTCGACGGGCACACCCCGAGGTGTGGCTGTCGGTCTCGGTGACCACCAGGAAGCCACGCCCGGGGGAGACCCACGGGGTGGAGTACTTCTTCGCCGCCGACGACGAGTTCGACCGGCTCATCGCCGACGGGGAGCTGCTGGAGTGGGCCGAGTTCGCCGGCAACCGGTACGGAACCCCGCGGACGCCGCTCCTCAAGAAGCTCGCCGCCGGGACCCCCGCGCTGCTGGAGATCGACCTGCAGGGGGCGCGTCAGGTCCGCGCGACCATGCCGGAGGCGCTGCTGGTCTTCCTGGCCCCGCCGAGCTGGGAGGAGCTGGAGAAGCGCCTGCGCGGCAGGGGCACCGAGCCGGAGGACGTCATCGCCCGCCGGCTCGCCGCGGGGCGGGTCGAGATGGCCGCCGAGCAGGAGTTCGACCTGACCTTGGTGAACACGTCCGTCGATGACGTATGTCATCGGCTGATAGCCTTGATGGCCGATGCTCCCGAGGCCTCTGGCCCCGGACGTTCACCTAGCTAGGGGAAGACACAACGTGGCAAGCAACGCCGCTTACGCGGAAGGCATCACCAACCCGTCGATCGACGCGCTGCTCGACATCGTCGACAGCAAGTACAGCCTCGTGATCTTCGGTTCGAAGCGCGCCCGCCAGATCAACGCCTACTATTCCCAGCTCGGCGAGGGCCTGCTGGAGTACGTCGGCCCGCTGGTGGAGACCCACGCGCAGGAGAAGCCGCTCTCCATCGCGCTGCGCGAGGTCAGCGAGGGCCTGCTCACCTCCGAGCCCATCGAGGGCTAGTCCTTCACATGGGGACGCCCGGTGCGGACGCGCCCGCGAAGCCGAGCGTCGTCCTGGGAGTGAGCGCGGGCATCGCCGCCTACAAGGCGTGCGAGCTGCTGCGCCTGTTCACCGAGTCCGGTCACGACGTCAGGGTCATCCCGACCAAGGAGGCGCTGCGTTTCGTCGGCGAGCCGACCTGGGCCGCGCTCTCCGGCAATCCGGTGAGCGCCGACGTCTGGGACGCCGTGAACGAGGTGCCGCACGTCCGGATCGGCCAGGGCGCCGACCTGGTGGTGGTCGCCCCCGCCACCGCCGACGTGCTCGCCAAGGCCGCCCACGGCCTCGCCGGAGACCTGCTGACCAACACCCTGCTCACCGCGCGCTGCCCGGTGGTCTTCGCCCCGGCGATGCACACCGAGATGTGGGAGCACCCGGCGACCCAGGCCAACGTGGCCACCCTGCGCGAGCGCGGCGCCCTCGTCCTCGATCCCGCCGTGGGCCGTCTCACCGGGGCCGACACCGGACGCGGGCGGCTGCCCGACCCCGTGGAGATCTTCGAGGTCTGCCGCCGGGTCCTGGCCGGCCGCTCCCTCGACCTGGCCGGCCGTCACCTGGTCATCTCGGCCGGGGGCACCCGCGAGGCCATCGACCCGGTCCGGTTCATCGGCAACCGCTCCTCGGGCCTGCAGGGCTACGCGCTGGCCCGGACGGCCGCCGCCCGCGGCGCCCGGGTCACGCTGGTCGCCGCCAACGTCGCGCTGCCCGATCCCGCCGGGGTCGCGGTGGTGCGGGTCGAGTCGGCCCTGCAACTGCGCGAGGCCGTGCTGGAGGCGGTGGAGGGCGCCGACGCCGTGGTGATGGCCGCCGCCGTCGCCGACTTCCGGCCCGCGGCGCGGAGCGACTCGAAGATCAAAAAGACCTCGGCCGAACCCGACGCCATCCATCTGGTGAAAAATCCAGACATTCTGGCGGAGTTGGGGGAGCGGCGCCGCGAGGGTGCCAAGCCGTACCCGGCGGTGATCGCGGGGTTCGCTGCCGAGACCGACGACGTCCTCGCCAACGGGCGGGCCAAGCTCGCACGCAAGGGCTGCGACCTGCTCGTCGTCAACCAGGTGGGGGAGAACCTCGCCTTCGGCACCCCTGACAACGCCGCGGTGGTCCTGGTCGCGGACGCGGATCCCGTGGAGATCCCGCGCGGGCCGAAGGAGGCCCTGGCCGACGTGGTCTGGGACCTGGTGGCCGCTCGCCTCCCCTGAGGCCGGGTCGCAGGGTGCGGGCCCGGTGGAACCGATCGGGGAGCGAAGTCCCGATCCGCTTGCCGGAGATCTCCTCCCGACGGATACTGCGTCCGGAGTGACCTGGAACGCCGCACCAGGGGGTCTGATCATGCCGGTGTCCGCCGCCGTCAGAGCGCGCTGCCGTGCCCTGCTCCCTCCCGGGCAGGACATCCGCTACATCCTGCCCGCGCTCTCGGTGGGCTCGCCGGTGATGGCGACCTTCCTGATCGTCGTCACCGGTGAGACGGTCGCGGTGCTGTCCACCAAGTTCTTCGACCGGGACGTGCCCACCGCGGTCTACGCCACTCACTCCCGGCGGACCCGGCTCGGGCCGGTGGAGTTCTCCTCGGGTGCGGCGATCGAGCTCGGCGGCATGATGTTCGAGATCGAAGAGGAGTACGGCGCGGTGGTATGCGCCGCCGACGCCGAGGTCTTCGCCCCCGAGACGCTCCCGCCCGACCCGCTTCCCCATCTCTGACCGCGCCGCGGCCGGCCGTCCGGCGGCTCCCGGTCCCATGGGGAGAGGCCGGGGTCCGAGAGTTTCGCACGTTGGGAGAAGCCCGAATTCGAGATGGTTTCACAAGCCTGCTCCAGGTGGAGCTAGACTTCGGCGGAACGCTACCGGTGTCCCCGCACCGGCGCCCACAACCGCCAGCAGCCGCTGCATGAGGAGCCCTGACTTGTCCCGCCGCCTTTTCACCTCCGAGTCGGTCACCGAGGGCCACCCGGACAAGATCGCAGACCAGATCAGTGACGCGATTCTCGACGCCATGCTCAAGGGTGACCCCAAGAGCCGGGTCGCGGTCGAGACGTTGATCACCACCGGTCAGGTCCACGTCGCCGGAGAGGTGACGACGGAGACCTACGTCGACATCCCCGGCCTCATCCGGGAGAAGATCCTCCAGATCGGCTACGACGCCTCGCACAAGGGCTTCGACGGCGCCTCCTGCGGCGTTTCGGTCTCCATCGGCGCGCAGTCGCCCGACATCGCCCAGGGCGTCGACGACGCCTACGAGCACCGCGAGGAGGGCGACACCGACGAGCTCGACCGCCAGGGCGCGGGCGACCAGGGCCTGATGTTCGGTTACGCGACCAACGAGACCCCCGAGCTGATGCCGCTCCCGATCCAGCTGGCGCACCGCCTGGCCGAGCGCCTGTCGCAGGTCCGCAAGGACGGCACGGTGCCCTACCTGCGGCCCGACGGCAAGACCCAGGTCACCATCGAGTACGACGGCAACAAGCCGGTCCGCCTCGACACGGTCGTCGTCTCCACCCAGCACGCCGCCGAGATCGACCTCAAGGAGATGCTCGCGCCGGACATCAAGGAGCACGTGGTCGACCCGGTGCTCGCGGGCATCGAGCTCGAGACCGAGGGCTACCGCCTGCTGGTCAACCCGACCGGCCGCTTCGAGATCGGCGGCCCGATGGGCGACGCCGGCCTGACCGGCCGCAAGATCATCGTTGACACCTACGGCGGCATGGCCCGCCACGGCGGCGGCGCCTTCTCCGGCAAGGACCCGTCCAAGGTCGACCGCTCGGCCGCCTACGCGATGCGCTGGGTCGCCAAGAACATCGTCGCCGCCGGCCTGGCCGACCGCGCCGAGGTCCAGGTCGCCTACGCCATCGGCAAGGCGCACCCGGTCGGCGTCTTCGTCGAGACCTTCGGCACCGAGAAGATCGACGTCGCGAAGATCCAGGACGCCGTGCTCCAGGTCTTCGACCTGCGCCCGGCCGCGATCATCCGCGACCTGGACCTGCTCCGCCCGATCTACTCGCCGACCGCCGCCTACGGGCACTTCGGCCGCAAGGAGTTCTCCTGGGAGTCCACCGACCGCGCCGAGGCGCTGCGCACCGCCGCCGGTCTGTAGGAGTCGTTCCGGGAGGGCCCCGGCGAGCCTCGCTCGCCGGGGCCCTCCCGTTTCCGCCGCCGGGGCGGGCGTCCTGGCGGGGCCTGGCCGTACCCGCAGGCGCCCATGTCCCGGCCGGCCGGATCGCCGCCCGCGATGTCTGGTCTGTGGGCTAACGTCTGCTCCATGCCTTCTCTGCTGCTGCGCAACGCGCGGGTCGGTCTCGGTGGCCCGCTCCGCCATGTCCTGATCTCCGACGGCAGGGTCGCGGAGGTGAGTGCCGAGCCGCCGCCCTGCGACGAGTCGGTGGACGTCGGGGGCGGCACCCTCCTGCCCGGCCTGTGGGACGCGCACGTGCACAGCGAGCAGTGGGCCCAGGCCAGGCGGAGAGTCGACCTGAGCCCGGCCCGGTCGGCGAAGGAGGCCGTCGAGCTCATCACCGCGCACGCCGCCGCGTCCGGGATCACGATGGGCTACGGCTTCCGCGACGGCCTGTGGCCGGACGCACCGCACAAGTCGCTGCTGGAGGCGGCGGCTCCCGGCAGGGCGGTCGTCCTGGTCAGCAACGACCTGCACACGGCGTGGTTCAGTCCGGCCGCGCTCGCGGTGATCGGCCGGGGCGATCACCCGACCGGAGTGCTGCGCGAGCAGGACTGCTACAGCGCGATGGCGGAGCTGCCCCCGCCGCCCGAGGACGAGCTCGACCGCTGGGTGGCCGAAGCGCTCACCGCCGCCGCGGCCCGGGGCGTGGTCGGCGTGCTCGACTTCGAGTTCGCCGACAACGTCACCGCCTGGAGCCGGCGGGTCCGGCACCGGCGGATCGACGCCCGGGTGCGCTGCTCGATCCCGAAGGGCCGCCTGGAGGAGGCGATCGGCCGCGGCCTGCGCACCGGGGAGCCGGTGGCCGGGTCGGACGGGCTGCTGGAGGTCGGCCCGGTGAAGATCTTCGTCGACGGCTCGCTGAACACCCGGACGGCCTACTGCGAAGACCCCTACCCGGGCACGGGGACACGCGGGCTGCTGGAGACGCCGCCCGACGAGCTGCACGCCACGATGGCGCTGGCCGCCGCGCACGGCATCCAACCGGCGGTGCACGCCATCGGCGACCTGGCGACCGGCATCGCGCTGGACGCCTTCGAACGGGTCGGCTGCCCGGGCCGGATCGAGCACGCCCAGTTGCTCCGCCCGGCGGACTTCGCGAGGTTCGCCCGTCCCGGTCTGATCGCGGGCGTCCAGCCCGCCCACGCGCCCGACGACCGGGAGGTGGCCGACCGGCACTGGCACGGGCGTACCGGGCGCGCCTTCGCCTACGCCGGTCTGCTCGCGGCCGGGGCCACCCTGGAGCTGGGTTCCGACGCCCCGGTGGCTCCGCTCGACCCATGGGACGGGATCGCCTCCGCGGTGGAGCGCACCGACGACGAGCGGCCGCCGTGGCACCCCGAGCAGGCGATCCCGCTGCCGGTGGCACTGGCGGCGGCGAGCCGGGGACGACACGGCGTTCGGCCCGGCGACCCCGCGGATCTGATGATCACCGAGCGCGATCCGGCCGGGCTCAGCGGGGAGGAACTCCGTCGCGCGCCGATCCTGGGCACCCTGCTCGGCGGCCGGTGGACCTACCGGGGCGCACTCTGAGCAGCCCGGCGGGGAGCCGTCCCGCCCCGCCTGGCTGAGGGGCGGGCCGCCGGCGGCCGGACGGCGCCGTCCCCGTCGTCGCGGATGCCGGTGAGAGCGCGCGCCGGCATCTGGTAGGACATGTGGGTGCCACACACGAACCCCTCCCCAGATGACGGCGCCCTGCTGCCGCTCGACGCCGTGCGCGAGAGGCCCTCGCCCGCGGGGAGGGTCCCGGTGGCCAAGGGCGTGCCGGAGCCCGCGGCCGTGCTGCCGGTCGCCAGGGTCGTGGTGGACACCCCGCTGCCCCACCTGGACCGGCCGTTCGACTATCTCGTCCCGGCCCCCATGGACGCCGACGCCGTCCCCGGCTGCCGGGTCCGGGTGAGGTTCGCCGGCAAGCTCGTCGACGGGTTCCTGCTGGAGCGGGCCGAGGCCAGCGAGCACGAGGGCAAGCTCGCCCGCCTGGAGCGGGTCGTCTCCCCGGAGCCGGTGCTCGCCCCGGAGATCGCACTGCTCGCCCGCGCCGTCGCCGACCGCTACGCCGGGACCATGGCCGACGTCCTGCGCCTGGCGGTCCCGCCGCGCCACGCCAGGGTCGAGGCCGAGGAGCGCGCGGTCCCCGGGCAGGTCCCGGCCGCCGATGAGGACCCCGGGAGGGGCGAGGACGGGAAGGGCGAGGACGGTCCCGGCCGGCCCGGGGACGAGCCGGCAGGGGAGCCCGGGCCGTGGGCCGGCTACCGGGAGGGCGAGTCCTTCCTGACGGCTCTGGCCCGGGGGCGCTCCCCGCGCGCGGTGTGGACCGCCCTGCCGGGAGCCGGGGAGGGCGGTCCCGAGTGGGCACGGGCGGTGGCGGTGGCCGTGCGCGAGACGCTGCGTGGCGGCCGTGGGGCGCTCGTGGTGGTGCCGGACGGCAAGGACGTGGTGCTGGCCGACGCGGCGCTGAGCGCGGTCCTGGGGCCGGGCAGGCACGTCTCGCTCACCGCGGACCTGGGACCCGCCGAGCGCTACCGGCGGTGGCTGAAGGTGGCCCGGGGGGAGGTCCCGGTGGCGGTCGGCACCCGGGCGGCGGCCTTCGCACCGGTCCGGGAGCTCGGGCTGGCGGTCGTCTGGGACGACGGCGACGATCTGCACGCCGAGCGGCTGGCGCCGTACCCGCACGCCCGGGAGGTCCTCGCGCTCCGCGCCCACCAGGGCGGCGCGGGCCTGCTGATCGGCGGATACGCGCGTACGGCGGAGGCCACCCGGCTGGTCGCCACCGGCTGGGCCCGCCCGATCACCGCGGCCCGCCAGACGGTGCGGGCCAGGGCCCCGAGGGTCCGTCCGGCCGGGGACGACGCCGAGCTGGCCAAGGACCAGGCGGCGCGCGCCGCGCGGCTGCCCAGCCTCGCCTGGCGGGTGCTGCGGGCCGGGCTGGAGAGCGGGCCGGTGCTGGTGCAGGTCCCGCGGCGCGGTTACCTGCCCGCGCTGGCCTGCCAGGACTGCCGGGCCCCGGCCCGCTGCGGGCACTGCCGGGGGCCGCTCGCGCTGCGCAACGGCCACGCGGCGCCGTACTGCCGCTGGTGCGGGCGGATCGCGGGGGAGTGGCGCTGCCCCGCCTGCGGCGCCGCCCGGATGCGGGCGCGGGTGGTCGGCGCCCGCCGTACGGCCGAGGAGCTCGGCCGGGCCTTCCCCTCGGTCCCGGTGAAGACCTCGGGCCGGGACGGCGTGCTGGCCACGGTCGGCGCCGCCCGGGCGCTCGTGGTGGCCACGCCGGGGGCCGAGCCCGTTCCCGAGGGCGGGTACGCCGCGGCGGTGCTGCTGGACGGCTGGGCCCTGCTCGGCCGCCCGGACCTGCGCGTCGCGGAGGAGGCGCTGCGCCGGTGGATGAACGCCGCGGCCCTGCTGCGGTCGGGGGCCGAGCTCGTCGTGCTCGCCGACTCCTCGCTCCTGCCCGTGCAGGCGCTGCTGAGATGGGACCCGGTCACCCACGCCGAGCGGGAACTGGCCGACAGGACAGAACTGGGTTTCCCCCCGGCGGTGAGGATGGCCACCCTGACAGGGTCCCCGGCGGCGGTCAGGGAGATGCTCGGGGAGGTGGCGCTGCCGGAGGGGGCGCAGGTTCTCGGGCCCGTGCCGATCGAGCCGTCCAGGGGCGACCAGGTGCGGGAACGCGCCATGGTGCGGGTGCCGTGGGGGGCGGGACCGGCGCTCGCGGCGGCTCTGAAGGGGGCGGCCGGAGTGCGTTCGGCGCGCAAGGCGGACGAGGTGGTCAGAGTGTGCATTGACCCGCTCGACGCCATTTGAGTTGTTTCCCCGATTCGCGGCGCTGACAGTAAGCCGTTAATTTCTCCCTGTGTCGATCGAATGGGTGAACCAGGCCGTGGACGACCTGCGCGCATGGGGGCGGGCGAGCGGCCTGGATGTTGACGCGGACGAGGTGCGGCTGCTCTGCGACTACGCGAGCGATTATCTGGATGTGAACGAGCTGGGAGATTTCACTCCTGCGACTTTCGAGGAACTTCTGCTCAACATCTATCCCCGCAAGGTCATCGCGCCCCCGGAAAGCGCTTCCGAGACGATCGCCGCCGCGCGGACCCTCGTCGACTTCCTCCTCGCGACGGAGGAGATCGGCGGCAAGATGGCCGCCCGCATGCGCGCCACCCTCGACCGGGTCGAACCCGAGATGCCGATCGCCCTCGCCGACACCTCCCGTTTCGGCATGGCGAAGAGCCTGTTCAGCGCGATGGGCGCCGACACGCTGGAGCAGGACGGCCTTCCGGCGACGGCCGGCGGTGAGCCGGACAGGGAGGCCTGCGGCTGCCCCGGATGCACTCCCTACCCCCCGGTACGGCTGGCCCCCATCGACACGCTGGCCGAGACCGCGCTGCGGGTGCCCCTGCTGACCGACGCCCGCCGCCTGGCGCAGTGGATGCTGGCCGGCGGCCGCGCCCCGACCGTCAAGGGGCGTCTGCGGGTGCGCGACGCCGCCGAGGCGACAGCCCAGCTCGCCGTCGCCGACCCCGCCTTCCTGTGGGACGTGGCGGTCCGGGCCGGGCTGGTCGAGACGGAGGGCGCGGCCGCCTTCGACGGGGAGGCCGGCCCGCTGGAGGCGTGGGCCCGCACGGTGGACCTCCTCGTCGAGGGGGGTGCCGACCGGGCCGGCGCGGTCACCGGCTGGGAGGTCCTCGACGGGGAGCTGTACGGCCTGTGCGACATGCTCTACCGGCTCCAGGTGCCGGTCTCGCTCTCGCTCGTCACGGAGTACCTGGAGGAGATCGGCCTGTTCGAGGAGGAAGAGGACCTCGACCTCGACGAGGCCGTGCGGCGGCTGGTCTACTGCGGGCTGGCCGAGCGCAGGGACGACGCGCTGGCCCTGACCCCCCTGGCGGTCTGGGGCCTGCGCGAGCTCTACCTCGGCATGGGCATCGAGGCGCCCGAGGCCCCCGACCTGGCCGGCGCCGACGCGCCGGCCCTGATCGAGGGGCTGCTGTCCGGAGTGCCCCCCGAAGCGGCCGAAGCCGACATCGAAGGCTGGCTGGAGCGCAGGACGCCCTCCGGGGCCGCCGCCGAGCTCTTCGGAGCGGTCTCCGGCGCGCCCGCGGTCGCCAGAGGCATCGCGGTGACGATCGTGGACCGGCTCGGCCCGGAGGCCGAGCCCGCGGTCCGCGGTGCCCTGGAGGAGGCCGAGCTGCGCCCGCACGCCATCCACTGGCTGTCGACACGCGGGCTGGCGGCCCCGAGCCTCACCGAGGACGAGGTGCTCTGGATGAGCGTGGACATGCTCGCCCTGGCCCTGCCCGCCGCCGAGGACGACCCGGAGGCGTTCGCCGAGAACATGGCGGCCTCGGGACCCCCGGCTCACGTGATCGAGGAGATGTGGCGGGTGGACCACCCCGACGTCGTGGAGGTCCTGGAACTGCTCGGCCGGTCCCTGCAGGATCCGAACGTGGCCAAGGCCGCCCGCAAGGCGGCTTTCAAAGCCCGTTCCCGCGCCATCGGCTGAGCCGTACATCCGCGGGGCTCCTGTGGAGTAAGTTTCACGGGTGGCAAAGAGCGGGAACACCGGCAACGTCTTCGATCTTGGTGCGTTGCGGAGGCTGGTCGACGAGTTGGGAACCGCGCCGCGCGAGGCGCGCACGGCCGTGCTCGACGGGGCCGCCCCAGGTGGCGAGGGCTGCGACTGCCCCGGTTGCGGCACCGAGGCGCTGAGCTTCCCGCCGGTCGAGCTCGCTCCGGACGCCGAGCTCGCCCGCGCCGTGCTGGAGGTCCCGCTGGTACGGGACGCCCGGCGGCTGGCCGCGTGGACCGGCACCCGCGAGGTCACTCCCGACTGCCTGCTGCCCGACCCCTTCCGGGCCGTCGCCGAGCTCGGGCTCGCAGGCCCCGACCGGCTCCACCTGCTCTGGGTCGTCGCGGTCAACACGGGCATGCTGCGGATCTCCCGGGGCACCGCCGCGCCCGGGCCGCTGGCCCTCTCCGCAGGGCTGCCCCCGAAGGCGGTCCTGGAGTTCTGGGACGGCGTGGTCATGGACATCCTGGACCGGGCGGACGAGAGCCTGACCGGATCCGCGGTGGTGGACGAGCACCTCGCCGAGATGCTGGCGACGATGTACGCCGTGAACGACGGGATCTCCCACGCCACCCTGGTCAAGGGCATCCTCCAGTCACACGAGGTGGCCTGCGAGGCGCGCCCCCCGCAGATGCGGGAGCTGGCCGCCCGCCTGCCCGGCGAGCTGGACGACGCGCTCGCGCTGCTCGGCTACTGCGGGCTGGTGGAGCCGTCGGCGGCGGGCTGGCCCCGGCTGACCCCGCTGGGCGTCTGGGCGGTCCGCCAGGACCTGATGCGGGAGGGGCACGACGCGCCCACCAGCTCCGAGGTCGCCGTCTTCGCGAGTCTCGGCGCGGCCGAGCTCGTCGAGGCGCTCACCACAGGATCGGCCGCCAACAGCGCGGTCGCCGTGTGGCTGGAGTCCCGCGACCCCGAGGCCGCCGCCCGCGAACTGATCAAAGTCGCCTCGTCCGGTACGGCCGGCCAGCGCGGTGCCGTGGGCGCGATCCTGGAGGAGCTCGGGCCCGAGGCCGAGGCCCCCTTCCGCGAGGCTCTCTCCGAGCCCGCCATGTGGCGCTACGCCGCCTCCTGGCTGCACGTCCGCGACCTGCCCGCCCCGGCGCTCACCGCCGCCGACAACACCTGGCTCGCGGTCGACACGCTCGCCTCGCTGATCCATCTCGGCACGGCCCCCGAGGAGCTGGGCGAGTTCGACGAGCTCGAGCCGGGCGAGGACCTGGTCCGCATGGTCGAGGAGATGGCCCTGATCGACCACCCGGACCGGATCGCCGTGCTGGACATGCTCGGCGCGCACCACGCCGACACCGCCGTGGCCAAGGCCGCGCGCAAGGCGGCCATGAAGGCCCGCTCCCGCCAGGCCCGTAAACTGGGATGATTCTCTGGAAGGAGCCCCGTTGGCCATTCAGTCAATCCGTCTTTTCGGCGATCCGGTGCTGCGCACCCCGGCCGAGCCGGTGAAGGACTTCGACAAGGAGCTGCGCAAGCTCGTCAAGGACCTCACCGACACCATGATGGACGCGCCCGGAGCGGGTCTGGCCGCGCCGCAGATCGGGGTCGGCCTGCGGGTCTTCACCTACTACGTGGACGACCAGCTCGGCCATCTGATCAACCCGAACCTCGATCTCTCCGAAGAGCGGGACGAGGAGGGCGAGGAGGGCTGCCTGTCCTTCCCCGGCCTGTCCTTCCCCACGCCGCGCGCGATCCGCGCGGTGGCCAAGGGCTTCGACATGCACGGCGAGCCCGTGACCCTCGAGGGCACCGACCTCATGGCCCGCTGCTTCCAGCACGAGACCGACCACCTGGACGGCATCCTGTTCATCGACCGGATGGACTCCGCGCAGCGCAAGCTCGCCATGAAGGAGATCCGCCAGGCCGAGTGGAGCGGGCTGTCGGCGCCCACGTTCAAGTTCTCCCCGCACGCCACCCACGGGAAGGCTCTGTAGGAACCTTGCGCCTGGTCTTCGCCGGAACCCCGGACACCGCCCTGCCCTCGCTGCGTGCCCTGCTCGACTCGCCACGCCATGACGTCGTCGCCGTCGTCACCCGCCCGGACGCCCCGTCGGGGCGGGGCCGCAAGGTCCACCCCAGTCCCGTCGCCGAACTCGCCGAGGAGGCGGGCATCGAGGTCCTCCGGCCGGAGAAGGCCGGCGACCCCGCGTTCCTGGAGCGGCTGCGGGAGATCGGCCCGGACGCCTGCCCGGTCGTGGCCTACGGCGCCCTGCTGCCGCAGGCGGCACTGGACATCCCCCGCCACGGCTGGATCAACCTGCACTTCTCGCTGCTGCCCGCGTGGCGCGGCGCCGCCCCCGTGCAGCACGCCGTACTGCACGGGGACGAGATCACCGGCGCGGCCACCTTCCAGATCGTCAAGGAGCTCGACGCAGGGCCGGTCTACGGTGTGGTCACCGAGGAGATCAGGCCCTCCGACACCAGCGGGGAGTTGCTGGCCCGGCTGGCCGAGTCGGGAGCCGGGCTGCTGGCGGCCACCCTCGACGGGATCGAGGACGGCACGCTGGAGGCCAGGCCGCAGCCGCCCGACGGGGTGAGCCTCGCCCCGAAGATCAATGTCGATGACGCCAGGGTCGACTGGTCCGCGCCCGCCATGCGGGTGGACCGCCTGGTGCGCGCCTGCACGCCCGCGCCCGGCGCGTGGACCGAGTTCCGCGGCCAGCGCGTCAAGCTGGGCCCGGTACGGCCCGCGCCCGACGCCCCCGCCCTCACCCCGGGCGAGATGTCGGTGTCGAAGAACTCCGTCCTGGTCGGCACGGCCACGCACCCGGTCGAGCTGGGCGAGGTCCAGCCGCAGGGCAAGCGCCTGATGGGCGCAGGGGAGTGGGCACGCGGTGTGCGGCCCACCGACGAGGATCGGCTGGGCTGACAGATCATGAGCGATCGGGGGAACGGCGGCGGGAGCCGCGACGGTGGCGGCCGCGCACGCGGCGGGTCCGGCGGCCGGGGAGGCCAGGACCGGGGACGCCGGGGAGGCCAGGGACCGGGTGCCGCCGGCGGCCGGGGTTCCGGCGGACGCGACCGGGGCCGGGCCGGGCGCCCGCCCCGGCCGGTCCACGACGAGGCCCGCAACACCGCCTACGACCTGCTGCGCGCCGTCGACGAGCGCGACGCCTACGCCAACCTGCTGATGCCCGTGCTGCTGCGCGAGCGCGGTCTGTCGGGACGCGACGCGGGGCTGGCCACCGAGCTGGCCTACGGCACTCTGCGCGGGCTGGGCACCTACGACGAGATCATCGCCGCCTGCAGCGACCGGGCCCCGGAGGACCTGGACCCGCCGCTGCTGGACGCGATCCGTCTGGGTGTGCACCAGCTGCTCAGGACCCGCATCCCCCCGCACGCCGCCGTCGGCACGACCGTCGACCTGGTCCGGTTGCGGGTGGGCGTCGGGCCGTCGAAGTACGCCAACGCGGTGCTCCGAAAGGTCGCCACCCGCTCGCTGGAGCAGTGGATCCCGATCGTCGCCCCGGATCCGGCCGGCGACCCGGTCGGTCACCTGGCCGTGGCGCACAGCCACCCCCGGTGGATCGTCACCGCGCTCCGCGACGCCGTCGGCGGGGACGACGGTGAGACGGCCGCCCTGCTGGCCGCCGACAACGAGCGCCCCCGGGTCACCCTGGTGGCCCGGCCCGGCCGCGCCTCGGTGCAGGAGCTCCTCGCGGCCGGCGCCCAGCCGGCCGGGTTCTCCCCGTACGCCGCCCATCTCCCCGAAGGCGACCCCGGAGCCATCCGGGCGGTGGCGGAGTCCCGCGCCGCCGTACAGGACGAGGCCAGCCAGCTCGTCGCCCTCGCCCTCACCCGCGTCCCGGTGGACGGCGGCGACACCCGCTGGCTCGACATGTGCGCCGGACCCGGCGGCAAGGCGGGCCTTCTCGACGCCCTGGCCACCCACGGAGACGAGGCCGGCCTGGAGGCGTCCGCCGAGGACGGCGGCCTCCTCGGCGCCGCCCGCCCGGTGCCCTTCCCCGGCGGGGCCCGTCTGCTCGCCGCCGAGCTGCAGCACCACCGCGCCCGCCTGGTCTGGCAGACCACCCGGGAGGCCGCCGTGGTCGCCGCCGACGGCACGGCCCCGGCCTGGCGGCCGGGAGTCTTCGACCGCGTGATGGTGGACGCCCCCTGCACCGGCCTGGGCGCCCTGCGCCGCCGCCCGGAGTCGCGCTGGCGCCGGGACCCCCGCAGCCTGCCCGAGCTGGCCGCGCTCCAGCGCGGCCTGCTCTCCTGTGCGCTCGACGCAGCCCGGCCCGGCGGGGTGGTCGCCTACGTCACCTGCTCGCCCCACCTGGCCGAGACCGTGACCGTGGTCGGTGACGTCCTGCGCGGCCGCGACGACGCCGAGACCCTCGACGCCCGTGCCTACCTCCCGGAGGTCGAGGCGCTGGGCGACGGGCCGTACGCCCAGTTCTGGCCGCACCGCCACGGCACCGACGCGATGTTCCTGGCCCTCCTGCGCCGTCGCTGACCGCGGGGCCTCCGCGGGGCCGGCGACGTCATCCGGCGCCGAGCCTCCGCGACCCCTCAGGCCAGGACGACCCGGTTGCGGCCGGACTCCTTCGCCCGGTACAGGGCGTGGTCGGCGCGGGCCAGCAGGGTGTCCAGCCTGTCGTCGGCGGGGCCCAGCTCGGCCACGCCGACACTGATCGTCACCTTGACCGGTCCCGCCCGGGTGGGGATCGGCTTGGAGGCGATCGCGGCGCGCATCCGCTCGGCCACCAGAGGTTCCTCTCCCTGGTGCTCGGGCAGGATCGCCGCGAACTCCTCGCCGCCGTACCGGCCCAGGACGTCGGAGTCGCGGACGCTGGCGCCGAGCCTGCGGGCGACCTCCCGGATGACGTCGTCACCGGCGCCGTGCCCGTAGGTGTCGTTGACCTGCTTGAAGTGGTCGATGTCCAGCATGATCGCGGTGAGCTCCCGCCGGTTGCGCCGCGCGACGTTGACGAGCGTCTCCGCCAGGCCGTGGAAGTGCCGCCGGTTGGCCACCCCGGTGAGCCCGTCGGTGGTCGCCAGCTCCTGCACCTGGGTGAACAGCCGGGCGTTCTCGTAGGCGCTGACGCCCTGGCTGGACAGGGCGGCGGCCACCTCGCGGCAGGCGTCGTCGAATCCGGAGCCGACCAGGACCACCACGCCGATCAGCTGGTCCCGGGCCACCAGCGGGACGGTGAGAGCGGCCGGCGCCGTTCCCACCAGCCCGTCCAGCCCGTCCGGCACCGTTCCCACCGTCGGCACGCCGCCCTTCACCGCGGCGGCGAGCCCGGCGGCCGAGGCCTGAGCGCCGGTCAGGCCGAGCTGCGCGCCGAGACGGTCGTCGCCGACGGCGCCGCTCACCGCGACCACGGTGAACAGGTCGGCGTCGGCTCGCAGCAGGCAGCCGCCCGCCGCACCGGACTGCTCGGCCAGCGTGCGGAAGAGCCGGTCGAGGACCTGGCCCGGGTCGAGCAGTGCGCTCAGCTCGGCGAGGCTGGTGCGCAGCAGCTCCGCCACCTCCTGCTGCCGGCGTGCGGTGCGCACCACCGCGTCCAGCTGGGCGGCACGCGCGGTCTCGAGCGCCACCGCGACATGGCTCACCACGGCGGTGAGCACGCCGGCGTCGGCCTCGGTGAAGATGCCCCGCGCCAGCCTGCTGTCCAGGTAGACCACTCCGGTCAGCCGGCCCTTGAGCAGGACGGGGGCGACGATGATGCTCCGCAGCCCGTGCGCCACCGCGCTCTGGGAGCCGAGCGCCGCGCCCTGCTCGGTGCCGGTGACGACCACGGCCTGCCCGGTCTCGCGCACCCGATCGATCAGCGTGGAGCCGTAGTCGGTCACCACGTCCAGGTCGTCGCCGGCGGCGTCGCGCCCGGAGAAACGGCGCAGCTCGCCGTCGTCGTCCACCATGAACAGCAGGGCCCGTTCGGCGCCGAGGATGCGCAGCGTCTCGTCGAGCGCGACCCGGGCCAGCTCGTCGGGATCGAGCACCGTCGCCGCGGCCGCACTGACCTGCTGCAGCGCCTCCAGCCGCCGGTTGCTGCGTGGGTCGCCGGTCGGGGTCGCGGTCGCGGTTCCGGTCCCCGGATCGGCGTGCGCGTACCACCGGCCGGTGCCCGCCACGTCGATCCCGAACTCCGCCCGCACCGCGCGGGCGCGGTGTTCCCAGCCGTAGGTCTCGGCGAGCTGGAAGGCGTAGCGCGCCTGCCGCTCGGCCTCGGCGTCGTGGCCGAGGCGGCGCAGGGCGCGGGCCTGGACCCGTGCCACGTCGAAACCGATCACCGGGGCGTCCAGCGGCCAGGACCGGCGCTGGGTGCGCTCCGCCAGCCTGATCGCGGCCTCCGGCCGGCCGGACTGCTCCAGGAGAGCCGCCCTGGTCAGCTGGTGGACAGCCTTGATCAGCGGTGTGCGGGTGACGCGCCCCAGCTCGCGCACCGCCTGCCGTACGGCGGCCAGCCGGGCCGGGCGGTCGGCGGCGTCGGCCAGGCGACACTGGGCCAGCCTTCCCACCGCCTTGAACACGTAGAACCAGTGGTGGAACAGGGCGGTCCTGGCCCTGGACAGGTTCAGCGCCTCGAACTCCGCGATCGCCGCCTCGAACGGCGCTCCGAACTCGCCCTGCTCCACGAGGGCGCACATCTGTGCGACCACGATGTTGGCACGCTGCTCGGGAACGGTGTCTGCGGTCACGGCCTCGCGGATCGCGGCGAGCGTCCGCGCCGCCTCGGCGGGTCGTCCCTGCAGGGCGGCGGTCATCACGCCGAGCAGCGAGAAGTAGTCGGTGGTGTACATGGCCGCGCCGGACGGCAGCAGCGACAGGCCCCGCCGGTACGCCGCGTGGGACTTGTCGACGTAGCCGCGCAGCAGCTGGCGGATGCCGATCCAGCCGTAGCTCATCAGGAACTGCGGCGGATCGAGCCAGCGCGCGTGGCGGTGGATCGACTGCTCCCAGTCCCGGCCGTCGTTGGCGCCCGAGACGTACTCCGACATGCCGCGCAACCAGTCGACGTAGGCGGTCAGGGCCGGATCCGCGACGGCGCGGGCGGCCTCGGCCGCCAGATCGGCGCAGCGCCGTCCCGACCGCCGCAGTTTCACCAGGCTCAGCAGGTAGCCGAGGATGCCGTAGGCCCGCGCGTAGGCCGGGCCCGGGCCCAGCCGGTTCACCAGGTACAGCGACTGCAGTGTGAACATCATGGAGCGGCCGAGCCACTGGATCGTCGCGGCGCCGTACGCGGCGCCGTGCAGCAGCGCCGCCCGGCGCTCAACGTCGGCCCGGTCCTGCTCACGCACACCGCCGGAGCCGATGCCGGTCCGGCGGATGAGCGCGGCAAGGATCCCGCCGCCCAGCGTGGACGGCAGCAGCGCCGCCCGGCGCCGTGGAAGCGGATGGCCCAGCTCGGCCAGGGCACGGGTGGTCGCCTGGATCGCGGCCGCGCCCGCGAAGGCCGCGTGCTCCAGCTCGGCGATGGTGCTCCAGAGCTCGGCCCGGGCGGTCGGTTCGGCCTCGGCGGCCAAGGCGGCGTGGAGCTGCACGCGGGCGTCGTCGAATCGGCCGGTGCGCAGGTACCCGCGGGCCAGCGCGTGGATGACGCCGGTCGGCAGGGTGAGCCCGGCGCGGGAGGCGGCTTCGCGGGCCCGCTCCAGGTGCTCGACGGCGTCGGCCGGCGCCCGGTCGGTGAGGGCCTGGCGGCCGGCGGCCACCGCGCTGTGGTAGATCGTCTCGGGGCCGACGTCCGGCCCGCCGCGTGCGTAGTGGTACGCCACGGCGTACGCGTGCGGGACGTCACGCGCCTCCGGGGCCAGTGCCTCCAGCGCCTCGGCGATCCGCCGGTGCAGCCGTCCGGCCTCACCGATGTCGAGGTCGGCCAGGAGCGCGTCGCGCAGCGCGGGGTGGACGAACGTGTACCGCCCGCCCTGCCCGTTCCCGATCAGGCGACGCTCCAACGCGGCACCGACGGCCGCGGCGACCGCCTCCGCGGGCATCCCGCTCGCGGCGGTGACGACATCGAACCGGAACCGGACGCCGACCACCGCCGCGACGGCCAGCGCGGCGCGGTGCTGCGGGGCGAGCCCGTCCAGCCGCGTCACCACCGGCTCCCGGCCGTCACCGGTCGGCGTCTCGTGCAGCCGGTCCGCGTCGAACTGCCAGCCGCCCCAGTGCGGCGCCAGCAGCCCGCGGTCGGTCAGGTCCCGCAGGTACTCGACCGCGGCGAGCGGCAGGCCGCCGCTGCGTGCGGCCACGTGGGCGGCCAGCTCGGCGGAGACGGCGGCTCCAGGCAGCCGGGACGCCGCCAGAGCGGCCACTTCCGGCTCGGTGAGAGGGGAGATCGCCACCGTGGTGTCCAGCGCGGTCCCGCAGGCGGCCCTCAGCGCCGCCAGGTCCGCCCCGTCAGGAGCGGTCAGGACCACCAGCAGGGGAGTCCGCGCCAGATGGGCGGCGAGCGCGGCCAGCACCCGGTGACCGGCCGTGTCGAGCCAGTGTGCGTCGTCCAGCACGACGAGGCCGCCGCCGTGCTGCCGGGCCAGTTCGGCGAGGAAGACCGCGACCGCGGCGGCCAGCGGCTCGTCACGGCCGTCGGAGGGGCTCTGCGGTACGTCGCCCAGCAGCTCGGAGAAGGCGGGAAAGGCCGTCCGCACCAGGGCGGCCCCGGCGGTTCCGGCGGCGCGGCGCAGCCGGGCCCGGGCGGTGTCCCGCTCGGCGGGAACGAGCCCGTCCACGTGGGCCAGATACCGTTCCGCCGCGGCCCGGGCCGTGGACATCGGGGCCTCGACGTCCGGTGTGCAGCGGGCGTGCAGCACCAGCCTGTCTCCGGCGGGGAGCTCGCACATCTCGGCCACGAGGCGGCTGCGGCCCGCGCCGGCCGGTCCGCGCACCAGCACCATCCCGCCCGCACCCGCCTGGGCGGCCCGCAGCCGGGAGGCCAGGGCGGCCAGCTCGCGGTCCCGCCCCACCAGGGGAAGCTCGGCCGGCGGCGGCTCGGAGACGGTGTCCCCGGCGCAGTGGTACAGGGCCTGGAGCAGGTCCCGCGCGTCCCGGAACCGGTCGTCCGGGTCCTTGGCCAGCAACCGTGCGACGACGGCGGCGAGTCCCGGGCTGATCTCCGGCCGCAGGGACCGGACATCCGGGGCGGTGGCGACGGTGTGCAGGCGCAGCAGTTCGCCAACGCTCGCCGCCGAGAACGGCGGCTGCCCGGTCAGGCACTCGAACAGCACGACGCCCAGGGAGTACAGGTCCGAACGGCCGTCCACCGGCTGCTTCAGCGTGCCGCTCTGTTCGGGCGCGGTGTAGGCGAACGTGCCGACCGCGGTGTGCTCGGCTCCCGGCTCACCGCCCCTCGCCGCCAGCCCGAAGTCGACGAGGACGGCCGGCCCTCCGTCGGGGACGACGATGTTCTGCGGCTTGATGTCGCGGTGCACCAGACCGGCGCGGTGGGCCGCGGCGAGCGCCCCGGCCAGCTCGGCCCCGAGCCTGACGGTGCGGGACTCGGACAGCGGGCCGTCGACGAGCAGGTCGGCGAGCGGGCGGCCGGACACCAGTTCGGTGACGAGCGCGGCACGGCCGTCGTAGAACCCGGTGGCGCAGGCCCGCACGATGCCGGGATGGTCGACGCTGGCCAGTAACGCCGCCTCCCGCCGGAAGGCGAGCAGGACGGCGGCCTCGTCGGCGGCGTCGCACTGCCGTTTGACCGCATAACGCCGGTCGCCGCGGCGCATCACCTGGACGGCGGTGTGCGCACCGCGGCCCAGCCGCCCCTCCGGCACCAGGCCGGTGAGCTCCGTCGCAGCAGACTGGAGAGTCGGCGCGTCCTCTGCCGCCACTTCGCCACCTCGCGTTCTCTGGTCTCCCCGGCGCCATCGGCGGGCGGACGCCGGATCTGAGAGGTCTGCCGGAAAGACGGCCGGCGGCGGAGCACATTTCTCGCGCCGGCCGGATGCTCCGTCGGCGGAACCCTCAACTCGCGTCTCGTTCCGTCGATGAGTCGCCTGAAGGACTCAGATCTACAAGATGGGGGCGTCCCGTGGTGGAACAGCGTCTTGTCGCCGTGGTTCGGAACTCCCGCACGTACGGTGGCCCGCTGGTTGTCTGTCTCGCGTACTTGGTGACAGCGGTGGCGTTCGCCGCCGTACCGGCCTCGGCCTTCCACGGCGTCGTCGCCCCGCTCGGCCTGCTGCCGGGCGCCGTGGCCGCCGTGGGGTTCGGGGTACGGGCCGCCACGTACCGTGCGCTGGACCGCGGAGTCCGGCGGGCGTGGGCGTTCATCGCACTGGGCGTACCGGCGCTGGCGGTGTCCGTCGCCGCTTCCGCGGCCGCCGGCATGACGGTGGACGCGGCCCCGGGAGTCGCGGCTCGCGTGGTGTTCGTGCTGGTGACTCTGACCGGGCTGCTGATGTTCCCCGCACGGGACAGGACCAGGAAAGAGGCGTACAAGAACGCCCTGGACGTGGTGGCGGTGATGGCCGCCACCTTCATGATCACCTGGTACCTGGTGCTCGGACCGATCGTCTCCACCCATGAGCTGCCGCCGCTGCGGGCGGCCGCGACGGTGGGGTACCCGCTGGCGGACCTGGTGGTGATCGCCGGCGCTGCCATGGTGCTGCTCCGCGGCACGGTCTTCGACCGCAGGCCCCTGCTGCTGCTCATCGCCGGGCTGGTCGCGCTGACGGTCGGCGACGGCTATCTGGGCTACTCGGAGGCCGCGGGCGGCGCGTCCGTGTGGCAGCCGGCCTGCTGGCTGACCGTGTTCTACCTGATGGCCCTGGCCGCGGCCGAGCAGTGCCGGCTGGCGGGCTCGCCGCGCGGCACGGCCCAGGAGCCGTCGCCGAGCCGCACTGGCTGGCTGCCGTACCTGGCCACCGGCATGGGGTGCCTGCTGCTGATCGTCGCCTCCTGGCAGACCGACCTGTCCTCGTGGACGGGTCTGGTCGCCGGTGGCGCCGTGGTCACCGCGACGGTCACCGTACGCCAGTTCGTCGTGCTGCGCGAGAACCACGATCTCGCCGTCACCGACGCCCTCACCGGCCTGTCGAACCGGACCCAGCTCCACATCCACCTGGCGCGCGCGCTGCACCGGGCGCACGGCGGCGTCGAGGTGGCGGTGCTGCAGCTCAACCTGAACGGCCTCAAGCAGATCAACGACAACTACGGGCAGGAGACCGGCGACGCCGTGCTGGTCGCCGTCTCCGACATCCTCAGGGGCAACGTCCGCGACTCCGACACCGTCGCCCGGCTCGGCGGGGACGAGTTCGCCATCGTCCTCACCAGCGGCGGCGCCGACGGAGCGATCACCGTCGCCGAGCGCGTCATCGCCGCCATGGACCAGCCGATCGCCGTCGCCGGCCGGCACCTGTCCATCGGCGCCGGAATCGGCATCGTCGTCTCCGGCGGCGACCAGGACGGGCCGCAGGAGGTCTCGCGCGTCCTGCACCAGGCCGGGATGGCCATGGTCGCGGCCAAGAAGAAGCCGGTCAGCGCCTGGGAGCTCTTCGCCGACGACCTGGAGCGGAAGGAGAGCGAGAGCGCCGAGCTCCGGTGCGCCCTGAACACCGTCATCGAGGACGGGCACCTGCGCCTGCAGTACCAGCCCATCGTCAACCTCGTCAACGGCGAGCTGACCGGGGTGGAGGCCCTGATCCGCTGGGAGCACCCCGTCCGCGGGATGATCTCGCCGCTGGAGTTCATCCCGCTGGCCGAGCGCACCGGAGCCATCACGAAGATCGGCCTGTGGGTGCTGCGCACCGCCTGCGAGCAGGTCCTGCAGTGGCGGGAGAAGCTCCCGCGCGACCGCCAGTTCTACCTCAGCGTGAACCTCTCCCCGCGCCAGCTGGAGCAGCAGTCGCTGGCCGAGGACGTGGCCGCCATCCTCACCCAGACCGGGTTCGCCCCCGGCGACCTCGTCATGGAGATCACCGAGGGCGCCGTCGTGGACGACCACTCGGCCATCCCCCAGCTCGCCGCGCTGCGCGCCCAGGGCATCCGGATCGCCCTGGACGACTTCGGCACCGGGTACTCCTCGTTGCGCTACCTCACCAAGCTCCCCGTGGACGTCCTCAAGCTCGACCGCTGCTTCGTCACCGAACTCGACGGCACCCCCGAGGGCGCCGTCGTGGCCGAGGCCGTGATCCGGCTCAGCCAGATCCTGCGCCTGGACACCGTCGCCGAAGGCATCGAGCACCCCGCCCAGCTGACCGAGCTGGCCACCCTCGGCTGCCACAAGGGGCAGGGCTACCATTTCGCCCGGCCTCTCACGCCGGCGGCCATGGACGAGATCATCAACCAGTCGCCGCACGGCTGGCCGTGCCTGCCGCCCGCGGTGCACAAGATCGAGGCGGCGTGAAGGGCGCGGACCTCCCGGCGGCCTGAGGCGGCCTCACCGCCCTCAGGGCTTCTCCCTTCCGGGGCCGGGACCTCCTCGCAAGGGCTCGGGCCGGGGCCCAGGGCGGTTGAGGCCGCCGGGAGCCCCGCCAATAGACTCGGGCATCATGGCCGTACAGATCTCGCCCAGCATCCTGTCCGCCGACTTCGCCCGCCTCGCCGAGGCGGCGGCGGCGGTCCCCAACGCCGACTGGCTGCACGTCGACGTCATGGACAACCACTTCGTGCCCAACCTGACGCTCGGCCTGCCGGTCGTGGAGTCCCTGCTCAAGGCGACGTCCACGCCGCTGGACTGCCATCTCATGATCGAGGACCCGGACCGCTGGGCCCCCGCCTACGCGGAGGCGGGGGCGGGGAGCGTGACCATCCACGCCGAGGCCGCCAAGGCCCCGGTCCGCACCCTGCGGCAGATCCGCGCCGCCGGGGCCCGCGCCGGGTTCGCGCTGAACCCGGCCACCCCCGTGGAGCCGTACGAGGACCTGCTCGGCGAGATCGACATGCTGCTGCTGATGACCGTCGAGCCCGGCTTCGGCGGGCAGAAGTTCCTCGACGTGATGCTTCCGAAGATCCGCCGGGCCCGGGCGCTCATCGAGCGGCACGGCGGCCAGGTCTGGCTCCAGGTGGACGGCGGCGTCGCGGCCGAGACCATCGAGCGCTGCGCCGAGGCGGGCGCCGACGTCTTCGTCGCGGGCAACGCCGTCTACGGCGCCGAGGACCCCGCCCGCGCGGTGGACAGCCTGCGATCCCTGGCCTCCGCCACGGCCTGAGCTCTCCGGCCTCCCGGTACGGCCGCCGCGCCGCCGTACCGGGACCCGGGGCGGGAGGGCCCCCGCGTCCCGGACGGCGCTCCTTGCGCCCGTACAGGCCCCGGCCGATGCCCGGTCCCGCCGCCGCGTTATCCGACCGATACACCGGCGTTCCAACCCGGAGCCCGCCGACGGCGTTGTTCTGATACATGGACCGTTACGAGGGGTTCCACGAGTTCGTGCGCGCCCGTCAGCAATCGCTGATGCGCACGGCGTACTTGCTCACCGGGAACGCCCATCTCGCCGAAGATCTGCTGCAGACGGTCCTCATCCGGGTCGCCGCGCACTGGGCCAAGCTCGCCGGGGACGGCAACCCAGAGGCGTACGCCCGCAAAGCCCTGGTGAACCAGACCGTCTCGTGGCGCCGACGCAAGCAGGTCGAGCTGTCCGGAGCCGAACTGCCCGAGCGAGTCGAGTCCGGACAGCCGCACGATGAGGCAACCGTTCGCCGCATCGCCCTGCACCATGCGCTGGCCCAGCTCACGCCGAAGCAGCGGGCTGTGATCGTGCTGCGCTTCTACGAGGACCGCACCGAGCATGAGACCGCGCAGCTCATGGGCGTCTCAATCGGCACCGTCAAGAGCCAGACCAACTACGCGCTGTCGAAGCTGCGCGCGCTCACCCCTGAGGAGGTGTATCGATGAAAACGCTACGTGAGGATCTGCGGGCGCTGGCCGAGCAGGCGCCCTCCGTCGATCTGGCGGCGCGGGCGGTGCGAGGCGCGCGCAGGAGGCGCGCGACCCGGCTGGCCGTGACGGCCGCTGCAGTGACCTGCCTGATCGCGGGTGGGGGAGCGATGCTGTTCCAGCAGGCGCGCCCCGCGCCCCCGATCGTCCTCACCCCGCCGGAGACGAAGGCGCCTCCGCTGCCCGCGAAGGACGTCGGGCCGGTAGAGCAGGCGTACTGGCCGGGATGCCGGAGCGTCGCCAAGGCGTGCGCCGAGCGTGCCTGGCGGATCGTGACGCGTGAGGGCGACACCTACGAGCTGGGCAAGGAGGCGAAGGGGCCCCTGGCGGTCACGGCGGACGGCCGCAGGATCGCGTACTACAGCTCGAAGCATCGCAGGATCGTGGTGCGCGACCTGGCGAGCGGCAAGACGTGGAAGGCACCGCTGAAGCAGCCTGCGGAGGACTTCGCGGCCGAATACGCGCTGCGGCTGTCGCCCAGTGGGCTGCGGTTCGTCGTGTCGGGGTGGGGCGGCCGGCGGGAGCCGAACAAGCTGGTGGACGTGGAGCGGGGGACGGTGACCGACCTCAAGCGAGGGTGGTGGCCGGTGAGCGTGTCGGACGGTTCCGGGCCCGTCGTGCTGGCCAAGCCGTACGACATGACCAGTCAGGTGTGGGTGCTCGGTCACGACCCGATCACCGTCCAGGACTTCACGTACGACTACAGCGCCCTCGCCCCCGACGGGCGGACGCTGGCCCGGCTGGGGCAGAGCTTCGACCGGGATCGGCGGCCGATGGTGGAAAACGACGGCTCGATCGTGCTCTTCGACGCTGTGCGGGGCGGCCGCGAGACCCGTGTTTCGACGTCCGGCATCACGGAGGGGCTGCGACCCAGCAGGCTCGGTGGCTGGCTGAGCGACACGGAAGTGACCGTGCTCGCCACACCGCCGGAGCCGAGCGGGCCGGCGGCGGCGGTGTACGCGGTGGACGTGCGGACGGGGGAGAGCAGGGAGCTGTTCGCGCTGCGGGACGAGGGGGTGAACGTGGTTCCCGGCCTCGTCCGCTGACCGCGTCCGTGGTGTCGTACCGGAGCCGACGGGGCCGGGGACGTCCGGGATCCGTCCGACGGCTGTGCCGCCGATAGCGCACGATGCGCCTGCCGGGGACCGGCGACGCCCGGCGGGGCGCCCGTCCCGGCGCCCCGCCGCGGTGCCTCTCAGGCGAGGGCCGGATCCAGCACCACGTCGTCGCCGTGGACGGTCGGCGCCTCGGGGAAGTGGCACGCGGTCAGGTGCCCCTCCCGGTTGCCCTCCAGCCGGACCAGCGGCGGCTCCTCGCTGGCGCACTTCTCCTGCGCCTTCCAGCACCGGGTGCGGAACCGGCAGCCGGACGGCGGGTCGATCGGGGAGGGCACGTCCCCGGCGAGGCGGATGCGCTCACGCGGCCCTGCCGTCGACGCCGCCGCCGGATCCGCCTCCACCTCGGGCACCGCCGAGAGCAGCGCGTGGGTGTAGGGGTGGCGGGGCCGCCGGTAGAGGGAGTCCCGGTCGGCGACCTCGACGATCTTGCCGAGATACATGACCGCGACCCGCTGGGAGAAGTGCCGGACCACCGCCAGGTCGTGCGCGATGAACAGGAACGCGATGCCCAGCTCGCGCTGGAGCGCCTGGAGCAGGTTGACGACCTGGGCCTGGATGGAGACGTCCAGCGCCGAGACCGGCTCGTCGGCGACGATCAGCCTCGGGTTCAGGGCGAGCGCGCGGGCCACCCCGATGCGCTGGCGCTGACCGCCGGAGAACTCGTGGGGGAAGCGGTTGTAGTGCTCGGGGTTGAGCCCGACGATCTCCAGCAGTTCCCGCACCCGCCGGTCCCGGCCGCCCGGCGGGTCGATGCCGTTGACCTCCATCGGGCCGCGGATGATGCCGCCCACGGTGTGCCGGGGGTTGAGCGACGAGTACGGGTCCTGGAAGATCATCTGAATCTCGGACCGGATCGGCTTCAGCTCCCGGCGGCTCGCGTGGGTGATGTCGCGCCCGCCGTACCGGATGGCGCCTCCGGTCGGCTCCAGCAGCCTCGCGACCAGCCGCCCGGTGGTGGACTTGCCGCACCCGGACTCGCCGACCAGCCCGAGGGTCTCCCCCGCGTGCACGGTCAGGTCGATGCCGTCGACCGCGTGCACCCGGCCGACCTGCCGCTTGAAGACGAAGCCGCCCGTGACCGGGAAGTGCTTCTCCAGCCCGGACAGCTCCAGCAGCGGCTCGGCCGCCTTCCCCGCCGCGGACCCGGTTCCGGTCTCCTTCATCGCACGATCTCCCGCTTCTGGGCGAGGGTCAGATAGCACGCGTCGCCGTGGCCGCGGTGCGGGGACAGTTCGGGCCGCTCGCTCCGGCACAGCTCGGGACCGGCCAGGTCCGTGTAGTCGCACCGGGGGTGGAACGGGCAGCCGGGCGGCACGTTGACCAGGCTCGGCGGGGTGCCGCGGACCGGCAGGAGCGGTACGTCCACCGGGGCGCTCAGCCGGGGCATGGAGGTCAGCAGGCCCCAGGTGTAGGGGTGGCGGGGCTCGCGGAGGACTTCGCGGACGGTGCCGCGCTCCACCGCCCGCCCGGCGTACATCACCAGGACCTCGTGGGCGGTGCCGGCCACCACGCCCAGATCATGGGTGATCATGATGATCGCGGTGCCGGTCTGCTCCTGCAGGTCCCGCAGCAGGTCCAGGATCTGGGCCTGCACGGTCACGTCGAGGGCCGTGGTCGGCTCGTCGGCGATCAGCAGGTCCGGGTCGCAGACCAGGGCCATCGCGATCATCGCGCGCTGCCGCATGCCGCCGGAGAACTGGTGGGGGTAGTCGTCCACGCGGACCTTGGGCTGCGGGATGCCGACCCGGGTGAGCATCTCGATCGCCCGGTCCCGGGAGGCGGCGCGGCTCGCCCCGGTGTGCCTGCGGAAGACCTCCCCGATCTGCCTGCCGATCGTGTGGTACGGCGAGAGCGAGGTCAGCGGGTCCTGGAAGATCATGGCGACCTTGTTGCCGCGGAGTCTCTCCATGGTGGAGCGGGAGGCGCCGATCAGCTCCTCGCCGTCCAGCCGGATCTCGCCGCTGATCTTGGCGGTCTCCGGGTTGTGCAGGCCGAGCACGGCCAGGTTGGTCACCGACTTGCCGGAGCCGGACTCGCCCACGATGCCCAGCGTGGTGCCCTTCTCCACGTCGAAGGAGAGCCCGTCCACCGCGTGGACGACGCCGTCCTCGGTGTGGAAGTCGACGGTCAGGTCTCGGACCGAGAGGAACGGGGTTGACACGGTGTTCGAGGCTCCTAGCTCAGCCGTACTCGGGGGTCGATGAAGGCGTACAGGGCGTCCACGACGATGTTGAACACGATGATCGCCCCGGCCGCCACGAGCACCGTCGCCATCAGGACCGGCAGGTCGGAGTCGGTGACGGCGTTGATGGACAGCCGCCCGAGCCCCTGCAGGCCGAAGGTGGTCTCGGTGATGATGGCGCCGCCGATGAGCGCTCCGAGGTCGACGCCGAAGATGGTGACGACGGTCGTCAGGGTGCCGCGCAGCGCGAAGCGCATCACCACGCTGCGTCCCTTCATGCCCTTGGCCCGCGCGGTGCGCACGTAGTCCTCGCCGAGCTGCTCCACCATCGTCGAGCGGGTCATCCGGGTGTAGTTGGCGGTGAAGATGATCGACAGCACGACCCAGGGCAGCGCCAGCCCGGAGGCCCAGGCGAGCGGGTCCTCGGTGAAGGGCAGGTACTGCGGCCGGGCCAGGATCTGGTTCTTGTAGACCAGGAAGTAGAGCGCCAGCGTGCCGACGAAGTAGATCTGCAGGGAGAAGCCGATCAGCGACGAGACGCTGGCGATCTTGTCCAGCGGCCGGCCCTGGTTCAGCGCCGCGATGATGCCGGTGGCGACGCCGAACACGAGGAAGACGGCGGCCGCGCCGATGGTGAGGGAGATGGTGACCGGCAGCCGGTCCAGGATCGTCTCGAAGACCGGAGCCTGGTTGACGAAGGAGTAGCCCAGGCAGGGGGCCGGGCAGTACCCCAGCCCTCCGTAGTCGCGCCCGGCGAAGATGCCGGTCAGCCAGGCGGTGAACTGGGCGAACAGCGGCTGGTCCAGGCCCAGGTTGTGCCGGGCCTGCTCCAGCAGCTCCGGCGGGCAGACCTTGCCGCAGGCGAGCCGGGCGGGGTCGGAGGGGATGGCGAAGAAGAGGAAGAACGTGATGGCGGCGATGATCACCAGGGTGACCGCGGCGCCGAGGGTGCGACGGGTGAGGAAACGGAGCATCGACTGCTTCCCGACGGGAGGGGTCTGGACCGCTGCGGTCCGGGGGCCGCGCCTCGACGGCGCGGCCCCCGGACCACGGTCACTGCTTGACGAAGATGGTGTTCGGCGAGACGATCCAGAACTGCGGATCGATCTCGGCGCCGCCCACCTTGGAGCCGTGAAGGGTGTTGGCGATCCGGTTCTCGGCGACGACCAGCGGGGTGATCGTCTCCTGGATCTTCTTGTCCAGCGACATCCACGCGGCGTTCGCCTCGTCGATGTCGGCCATCGCCGTGATCTTGTCCATCTCCTCGGTGAGCGCCGGGTCCTTCAGGTGCGCGTAGTTCGGCGCGCCGTCGGCGACGGGCCCGAAGACGATCGGCAGGACCGTGGAGCCCGACGGCCAGTCGGCGCCCCAGCCGCCCCAGTACAGGTCGAACTCGTTCTTCACCAGGCCGATGGAGTCGTAGTAGGTCTTGCGGTCCAGCGGCTTGGCGACGACCTTGATCCCGGCCTTCTCCAGGGCGCTCCTGATCACGACGGTGACCTGCTCGTTGAGAGGCGTCTGGTTGTAGGCGTAGACGATGGTCGGGGTGGGGTCGCTCGACTGGGCCAGCAACTCCTTGGCCTTGGCGATGTCGCCCTCGGGTTTGGCCGTCTTGCCGAACAGGTCGTAGGGCTCGTAGCCGGCGGTGGTGTTCTCGTTGAGGATCGTGGTCGGCAGCGCCGCCGCGGCCGGGCCCCCGTAGACCTGCTGGATCTGCTTGGACGGCCAGGCGTGGTTGATCGCCTGGCGGATCTTGATGTCCTTCACCCGGTCGAGGTTGAAGTAGTAGTAGTTACCGTACGGCGAGGGGCTCTTCAGCAGGCGCGGGGCCAGGGAGGCGTCGCCGAGGACCTGCTGGAGCCGCTCCGGCGGGACGGTGGCGTAGAAGGTGAACGCCGTCTGGTCGGGCCCGGCGTCGGCGATGAGGCGGTCGGTGATCTGGATGTTCTCCTGACCGAACTCCATGTGCCACTTGTCGGGGTAGGCGCCCCGGATCGGGTCGGTCGCCGCGTCCCAGTTGGGGTTGCGCTCCAGGTCGAGTGTCTTGTCGACGATGTGGCTCTTGATGATGTACGGCCCGCTGGAGAAGGGCTCCTTGTCGTACTTCTCCTTGGTGTCCTTGGCCTTGGGCACGATGGCGTAGCCGCCCATCGCGAAGGCGTAGTTCGCGTCGGCGTGCGGCGTCTTGAACTTGAAGACGACCGTCTTGTCGTCGGGCGTCTCGATGGCGTCCAGGCGCTTGCCGTCGTAGGGGCCCTGGTAGGCCTTCTTGTGATCGACCTCGGTCAGCCACTGCTGGATGTAGGTCGGGCCCTGGGTGATGAACGGTGCGAACGTCCGCTCGATCGTCCACTTCACGTCCTCGGACGTGATCGCCGAGCCGTCCTGCCACTTCACCCCGTCCTTGAGGGTGAACGTCCAGGTCTTGCCGCCGTCGGAGACGGTGCCCGCGTCGGTGGCCAGGTCGCCGACCAGCTTGTAGTCGCCCTTGGCGACGCGCTTGTAGCCGGTCAGGCCCCGGTGGATCAGCAGGCCGAAGTTGGTCGCGGTGTTGACGTAGCTCTGCCCGGGGTCGAAGTGGGCGAAGTCGTCCCTGTCGATCATGGTGACGGTGCCGCCCCTGACGACGCCTTCGGGCTCGATGGCCGGGCCCTTGGAGTCCTCGGCCGTGCCGACGGTGATCGTCGGAGGCTTGTACGGCTCCGCGGCGGCGCTGGGCGCGCCACTGGAGGTGGCGGGCGCGCCCTGGTTGCCCTCGGCGCACGCGCCGGTGAGCACGAGCAGGCCGACAGCGAGTGCGGCCACGGTCGACCGCTTGCGGACTGTCATCTCTCTCCTATCAGGTCTAGCGCTTGATCTTGGGGTCGAAGGCGTCGCGGACCGAGTCGCCGAGGAGGTTGAAGGCGATGACGAAGATCAGCAGGGCGACACCGGGGAAGATGAGGTAGGTGATGTCGTTGTGGTAGACCTGGGTGCCGCGCAGGAACATGCGGCCCCAGTCGGGGATGGGCTCGATCATGCCGACGCCGAGGAACGACAGCGCCGCCTCGGCCGTGACGAGGGCGGGGAGCAGGAGCGTCGCCTGGATGAGGATCGGCGTCCACAGGTTGGGCAGCAGTTCCTTGAAGATGATCCGCGCGGGGGAGGCCCCGGTGACCCGGGCGGCCTCGACGAACTCCCGCTCGCGCAGCGAGAGCACCTGGCCGCGCAGGATCCGGGCTATGCCGGCCCACTGGAAGGCCGTCAGCATGACGATCAGCGTCACCGCGCGGAGCCAGACCGGAGTCTCCTCATCCGGGCTGACGAAGACGTTCTCCACGACCGGCATGAACGCGATGATGAACAGGGTGGACGGGAACGACAGGGTGATGTCGATCACGCGGCCGATGGCGTAGTCCGTCTTCCCCCCGGCGTACCCGGCGACGATGCCCATCACGATGCCGATCGCGGTGACCAGGACCGTCGCGGCGGCGGCGATCAGCAGTGAGGTCCTGATCCCGTAGACGAGTTGCATGAAAACGTCACGGCCCAGGTTGGGCTCGATGCCGAACCAGAACTCCGAGCTGACCCCGCCGTTGGGCAGGACCGGATATCCGAAATCGTTCAGCAGGCCGGGGGTGTCCTGGCCGTACAGGGTGTACGGGTCTTTTCCGTAGAGCCAGGAGATGGCCGGGGCGAGCGCCGCGACGAGGAGGAAGAAAACGACGACGGCGGCGGACGCGACGCCGGTCCGGTCGCGGCGGAAACGCAGCCACATCAGCCGGCCGGGTGAACGGCCCGTCGTTTCCGGTGCCTTCGCGGCCAGGGTCTTGCCGGGTTCGGCTGTGGCCGGCGCAGGGATGGTCATCGGGTGGAGGCCCCCATGAGCAACGGTGGTTCGGGATCTGGGGGAACCATCGCAAAAGCCGTCCTCCCAATCAATGGGAACGGCGCCCCGCATTTTATCGTTGTACAAATTCGATACGGTCGTTGCGGTAATTCCGTTGACGTGGGACCGGGGTGGGATGAAACAATTGAATTCCCCCCGGATTTGTTATTCACGGATCTGTGACATGTTTATGACGCGGCTATGATGACCTTGTCCCGGTTCTGTCCGGGGAATGTCACGGTTCCGTGGCGTGTGAGGCCCGGCCGGATGGGGTAACCACTTGCTTACGAGGAGGTGGCCCATGGATCACGGGTTGTTCGGGCCGGGTTCGGTGACCTGGCGGGTGATGGGGGAGCCGATCCTGCTGGTCGGAGGCTTCCGGGCGCTGCTCATGCAGGGCCTGCACCCGCGGGCGATGCGCGGGGTGGCGCAGAACTCCGCGCTCATGGATCCGGCCGAGGCGTGGTCCCGCTTCACCCGCACCACCGAGTTCGTCCGGGTGCGCACCTACGGCACGAGCGCCGAGGTCGCCCGGGCCGGAGCCAGGGTCCGGAAGATCCACTCCAAGCTCACCGCCCTCGACCCCGACACCGGCGAGCGCTTCCGCCTGGACGACCCCGACGCGCTGCGCTGGGTGCACGTCGGCGAGGTCGACTCCTACCTGTCGGTGGCCCGCCGCGCCGGAGTGCCCCTGACCGACGCCGAGGCCGACCGGTTCGTGGCCGAGTGGCGCCGCGCCGCGGAGGTCGTCGGCCTGCGGCCCGAGGACGTCCCCGGGTCGGTCGCCGAGATGCGCGACTACATCGGCGCCTGCCGGCCGGGTCTCTACTTCGCCCCCGAGGTCCCCCATCCTCTGCGCCAGTCGCTCAACGCGCCGCTTCCGCCGAGGCTGCTCCCGTTCAAGCCGGTCCTGCCCGCGCTCACCCTGCTCGCCTTCGCCACCCTGCCGCGCTGGGCCCGCCGGCTGTACGGCCTGCCCGCCACGCCGGTCGGCGACCTGTGGGCGACGGTCACCCTGAAGACCCTGCACGCGGGGATCGGCCTGGTCCCCGCACCGGTCAGGTACGCTCCCGACGCCCGGCGAGCCCGGCGGCTGAACGCCGCGGCGTGACGGCCGCAGGGGTGACCCCTACGAAGGCCGCAGGGCGACCCCTGTTTGGCGGGCGCGCAGGTCGGCCGTGAGGACGCCCGGCGGCCGGGACCTGCCGGCGGAGGTCCGCCCCGGCCTGCGACGATCTCGCCGAGCGGCCGGCATCCGGGTCGCTATTGACCAAGCGCTCGCTTGGTTCATATCCTGGAGGCAGGTTCCGTCCGGTTTGCCGGACGTGGCACACTGATGTACGGGAGCGTGCCCGCCAGGGCGCGCGACCCGCAAGAGAGCAGCGTGCTCCGGGGTCGGTGAAAGTCCGAACCGGCGGTTAAAGTCCGCGACCCGGTCGAAGCCATCGACCGGTTGACCTGGTGAAATTCCGGGACCGACGGTTAAAGTCCGGATGGGAGGAAGCGCGCGAGCGGAGAGTGCCGTCAGGGCACCTCCGCCGACGGGAGCTGTGCGCCCGTCATCCCCGGGGCCCGCCGTGGCAAAAAGCTACTGGCGAGTAGGAGGCCCGGGTTGAGCCAGCCGACCCCCGGCGACGGTGCACCGTCGCGTCCCGGAGATCCCGAACGTGCGGCCGACCTCGCCCACATGCGCAGGGCCGTCGCCCTCGCCGCACGCGGGCGCGGCACCACCAGCCCCAACCCCGTCGTCGGCTGCGTCATCCTGGACGCCCGCGGCCGCGTCGCCGGGGAGGGCTTCCACGCCTACGCCGGAGGGCCGCACGCCGAGGTGGTCGCGTTGCGCGCCGCGGGGGAGGGGGCCCGCGGCGGCACCGCCTACGTGACCCTCGAACCGTGCGACCACACCGGCAGGACGGGGCCCTGCTCGGAGGCCCTGCTGCGGGCCGGGATCGCCCGCGTGGTCGTGGCGGTGGCCGACCCCAACCCCGAGGCGGCGGGCGGCGCGGACCGGCTGCGCGCGCACGGCGTCGCCGTCGAGACCGGTGTGCTCACCGGGGAGGCCGAGCGGGGCAACGCCGAGTGGCTGGCCTCGGTCCGGCTCGGCAGGCCCCACGTCACCTGGAAGTACGCCGCGACGCTGGACGGACGCTCGGCCGCCGCCGACGGCACCAGCCAGTGGATCACCTCACCCGAGGCGCGCGCCGACGTGCACCGCCTCCGCGCCGAAGCGGACGCGGTCGTCGCGGGCATCGGGACCGTCCTGGCCGACGACCCCCGCCTGACCGCCCGGCCGCCCGGAGCCGGCGGCTCCGGCGAGGCCGTCCGCGCGGGGGGCTCCGCGAGGCCCCCGCTGCGCGTGGTCGTGGACAGCCGGGCCCGGACGCCGCTCTCGGCCAGGGTCCTGGACGGAGAGGCCCCGACGCTGGTGGCGGTCGCCGAGGACGCCGACGCGGCGGAGCTGGAAAAGCGCACCGAGGTGGTACGGCTGCCGCGGCGCGGGCCGTACGGCATCGACCTGCGCGCGCTCCTGACCGAGCTGAGCCGCCGCCGGATCGTCGGTGTGCTGCTGGAAGGCGGGCCGACCCTGGCGGGTTCTTTCCTGAGAGAGGACCTGATCGACCGGGTCGTCGGCTATCTCGCCCCGGCGCTGCTCGGCGAGGGCGCCGCCGCGCTCGGCCCGGCGGGCGTCGCGACGATCGCCGCGACCCGCCGCCTGGAGTTCGAGGACATCACCCCCGTAGGGCCGGACCTGCGCCTGACCGCCCGGCCGGCACCCCGTTAAGGAGCAGTGAGAGTGTTCACCGGAATCATCGAAGAGCTGGGGGAGATATCCTCCGTCGAACCGCTGCGGGACGCCGCGCGGATGGCGATCCGAGGCGAGGTCGTCACCGCCGACGCCCGCCACGGCGACTCGATCGCGGTCAACGGCGTCTGCCTGACCGTGGTGGACGTCACCGGCGAGGTGTTCACCGCCGACGTCATGAAGGAGACCCTGGACCGCAGCAGCCTCGGCGCGCTGCGCCCCGGTTCCCCGGTCAACCTGGAACGCGCGGTCCGCGCCGACCAGCGTCTCGGCGGTCACATCGTCCAGGGGCACGTGGACGGCACCGGCACGCTGCTGTCGAGGGAGCCGGACGAGCACTGGGAGGTCGTGCGGATCTCGCTGCCGGACGGGCTCAACCGCTACGTGGTCGAGAAGGGCTCGATCGCGGTGGACGGCGTCAGCCTCACCGTGGCGGGCGTGGACGCCGAGGCGTTCTGGGTCAGCCTGATCCCGACCACCCTGGCGCTGACCACCCTGGGCGCCAAGCAGCCCGGCGACCCGGTCAACCTCGAGGTCGACGTGATCGCCAAGCACGTGGAGAAGCTCGTCGGCGCCTACGGACTGGGAGGCCGGGCGTGAACTGGGCACAGGCGGGATTCGAGCTGTTCGGGGTCAAGGTCCTCTGGACCGACCTGGTCGGCAACGTGGCCGCGCTGGCCACCGTGCTGCTGGCGATCCGCAAGTCGATCTGGACCTGGCCGGTGCAGCTGACCGGTTCGGTCCTGCTGCTCGTCGCCTCGATCAGCGCCCACATCACCGGCAACGCCCTCAAGCAGGTCATGTTCGGGGTGCTGGCGGTCTACGGCTGGTGGAAGTGGTCGCGCGGTACCTCCGGCGGGCAGGAGCTGGCCGTACGGCCGGCGACCTCGTTCGAGCGGCTCGCCCTGGTCGCGGTGATGCTCGCGGGCACCGCCGTGGCGGGCGTGTTGTTCTACGTGTTCAAGCTGTCGTGGGGCGTGAAGGCCCCCGGGCTCCAGGGGTACGCCCTCGTCGCCGCCGACGCCTACATCTTCGTCGGCAGCGCGGTCGCGACCTGGGCGCAGGGCCGTGCCCTGGTCGACTTCTGGATCATCTGGGTGGCCGTCGACCTGGTCGGCGTGCCGCTGGCGTTCAGCTCGGGACTGTATGTGTCAGGGGCCGTGTACGGGATCTTCTTCGTGCTCGTGCTCGTCGGATTCGCCAACTGGCTCAAGGAGTACCGCTCCCGGAGCGTGCTCGTTCTTAAGGAGGCCGCGTGACCATGCTGGACCCGATCGAGCGGGCGATCGCCGACATTCGCGACGGCAGGCCCGTCGTGGTCGTCGACGACGAGAACCGCGAGAACGAGGGCGACATCATCTTCGCCGCGGCGAAGGCCACTCCGGAGTTGCTGGCCTTCACCATCCGGCACACCAGCGGCGTCATCTGCGTCTCGATGCCCGGCGAGGACCTCGACCGGCTCGGCCTGCCGCTGATGGTCCACGACAACCGCGAGCGCATGCGCACCGCCTACACGATCAGTGTGGACGCCCGCGACGGCGTGACCACCGGCATCTCGGCCTCCGACCGGGCCAGGACCATCCGCACCCTGTGCGACTCGGCGACCGAGCCGTTCGAGCTGGTCCGGCCCGGCCACGTCTTCCCGCTGCGCTACCGGGAGGGCGGCGTGCTGGTCCGGCGCGGCCACACCGAGGCGGCCGTCGACCTGTCCCGGCTGGCAGGGCTGAGCCCGGCGGGCGCGCTCGCCGAGGTCGTCAACGACGACGGGACCATGAAGCGCCTGCCGGAGCTGCGCGAGTTCTGCGACGAGCACGGCCTGGCGCTGGTCTCCATCGAGCAGCTGGTGGAGTTCCGGCGCAGGACCGAGCAGATGGTGACCCGGGTCGCCGAGACGCTGATCCCCAACCGCCACGGGATGTGGCGCGCCTACGGCTACTCCAGTGCCCTGGACGGCGGCGAGCACCTGGCCCTGGTCTACGGCGACCTCGGCGACGGGGAGGACATCCTGGTCCGGGCGCACTCCGAGTGCCTCACCGGGGACGTGCTCGGCTCGCTGCGGTGCGACTGCGGGGTGCAGCTGGACCACGCGATGGCGCGGATCGCCGAGGAGGGGCGCGGGGTGGTGGTCTACCTGCGCGGGCACGAGGGGCGCGGGATCGGGCTGCTGGCCAAGCTGCGCGCGTACGGCCTGCAGGACAACGGCAGCGACACCGTGGACGCCAACCTGGAGCTCGGCCTGCCGGTGGACGCCCGCGAGTTCTCCAACGCCGGGCAGATGCTCGCCGACCTGGGTGTGAAGTCGGTCCGGCTGCTGACCAACAACCCGGCCAAGATGCGCGGCATGGACGGCTACGGGGTGAAGGTCCTGGGCCGCGAGGCGACGCCGGTGGCGATGAACCCGTACAACGAGAAGTACCTGCTGGCCAAGCGCGACCGCCTGGGCCACGACATCGGGGAGGAGATCGCATGAGTGAGCGGAGCGAGCGAGTCAGTGGGTGCTGTGTGTCCGCGAATGCGGGCTCCGAGCCCCTGGGTGAGGAGATCGCATGAGTGAGCGGAGCGAGCGAGTCAGTGGGTGCTGTGTGTCCGCGAATGCGGGCTCCGAGCCCCTGGGCGAGGAGATCGTATGAGTGGAGAGGGAAGGCCGGGGGCGGAGGCGGTCGCGGCCGAGGGGCTGACCGTGGGGATCGTGGCCGCCCGCTGGCACGAGAAGATCACCGACCAGCTCGTCGCGCGGGCCGTGCAGGCCAGCCGGGACAGCGGCGCGAGCGCGACCGTGATCCGCGTGGCCGGGTCCCTGGAGATCCCGGTGGTGGCCCAGGCGCTGGCCCGCAAGCATGACGCGGTGGTGGCGCTGGGCGCGGTGATCCGCGGTGAGACGGCCCATTTCGACTACGTCTGCGACTCGGTGACCTCGGGGCTGACCCGGATCGCCCTGGACGAGGAGACCCCGGTCGGCAACGGCGTGCTGACCTGCGAGACGGTGGACCAGGCGCTCGACCGGTCCGGGTTGCCCGGCAGCCACGAGGACAAGGGATATGAGGCCACCGTCGCCGCGCTGGAGACCGCTGTGCTCCTCCGCGGGCTGCGGGGCTGACCGTGACGCCGGGCGGTGCGGAGCCGCCCGGCGCCGGTGGCGTGAGCGGGGGCGCCGAGGGCGTGCGGTAGGTTTCCATCGGCGTCCGACCGGCCGTTTCGTCGAAGGAAAGTGATCTGCAGGTGAGCTCCGAGAGGGTCCCCCCGCCCGCCCTGCCCGTCGTGTGGCGGCCGAGGAAGGGCCGGATCGTGGCGTACGGGCTCGCCGCGCTGCTCATGGTGGGGGCCGTGGTGATGGCGGTCTTCCTGCCGCCGCCGTTCAAGCTCCCGGACAAGATCGGGGTGATCCTGTTCGCCGGGCTGGTCGCCTGGGTGCTGCACCTTCTGGGCCGGTGCAGGGTGGAGGCCGACGAGCGGGGGATCACCCTGGTCAACGCCCTGCGGGTGCACCGCTACGAGTGGCCGGAGGTGCTCTCGGTCACGCTGGTCGAGGGCGAGCCCTGGGCGAAGATCGACTTCTCCGACGGGATGACCATCGGGGCGATGGGACTCCAGGGGTCGGAGAAGGCGCGGACCGCCTACCAGGTCATGGAGCTCGCCGCCCTCATCCACGAGCGTGGCGAGGCCGACGAGGTCCGCTGACCGCTCGGGGGCTGTGGTGACGGGCCGTGCGGAGCACGCCCCGTCACCGTGACCTATCCGGCCAGCGCGGGCCGTTCCCAGGAGCTCGGGTCCGGGCTCTCGGCGCGCGTGTCCAGAATCTGCTCGATGTTGCCGACCGACAGCGGCGGCGCGAAGTGGAAGCCCTGGGCCAGCCGGTAGCCCAGCTGGTACAGCCGTTCCGCCTGCTCGGCGGTCTCCACGCCCTCGGCCACCGCCCGCAGCCGCATCACCTGGGCGATGTGCGCCAGCGAGCTGGCGATCGCCGCCTGCTCGGCGGTGCCGGTCACCCCGTCGATGAACAGCTTGTCGACCTTCAGCACGTCCACCGGGCAGGTGCGCAGCAGGCCCAGAGAGGAGTGCCCGGTGCCGAAGTCGTCCAGGGCGATGGGCACGCCCAGTGCCTGGACGGCCTGCACCGTCTCCAGCGCGGGCCCGCCGTCGAACACGGCCGTCTCGGTGATCTCCAGCAGCAGGTCGGCCGGACGCAGCCCGGTCGCCTCCAGCGCCTCGGCCACCGTCTGCCCGAACGCCGGCTCACGCAACTGCCGGGCCGAGACGTTCACACTCATCTTCGCCGGCGCCGCATCGCCGTAGCGCTGCTTCCAGGCCGCCATCTGCCGGCAGGCCTCACCCAGCACCCAGGCCCCCACCTCCACGATCATCCCGGTGCGCTCGGCCACCGGGATGAACTCCGCCGGAGAGACCAGACCCCGCTCGGGATGGCGCCAGCGCACCAGCGCCTCCACCCCCGACAGCCCCCCGCCGGGCAGCGTGACCACCGGCTGGTACAGCAGGAACAGCTCCCCGGCGCTCAGCGCGTGCCGCAGCTCCGCGCCCACCCGGGCGTGCTCCACCGCCCGGGTGTCCATGTCGTCGGTATAGCGCACATAACGGCTCTTGCCCTGCTCCTTGGCGGCGTACATGGCCACGTCGGCGCGGCGCAGCAGCTCGCTGGCGTCCATGCCGGACCCGCCGTCGACCAGGCCGATGCTGGCCTGCACCAGCAGCTCGTGACCGCTCGCACGCACCGGGGCGCCGAGCGCCGCGATGATCCGCTCGGTGATCCGGTCGGCCTCGGCGGAGGTGACGTCGCGCAGCAGCACCGCGAACTCGTCGCCGCCCAGCCGCGCCACCGTGTCGCCGCGCCGTACGCATTCGCGCAGCCGGTCGGCCACGGCCACCAGCAGGGCGTCGCCGACCGCGTGGCCGAGCCGGTCGTTGACGGTCTTGAAGTCGTCCAGGTCGATCAGGGCCAGCGCGACGCCGCGGTGCGGGGACTCCGCCAGCGCGCCCACGGCCCGGTCGGTGAACAGGGCCCGGTTGGCCAGCCGGGTCAGCGCGTCGTGGGTGGCCTGGTGGGACAGCTGGTCCTGGAGGCTGGCGTTGTCGTAGAAGGACACGATCTGGCGGAGCACCACCAGGGCGGTGATCGCGATCGTCCCGGCCGCGATCACACCGATCTGCGGGTCGGACTGGTGGGCAGAGATCAGCAGCAGGATGTCGGCTGCCGCGACCGCCGCGTACGGCAGCAGGCTGAACGGCCGCCGCCCCCGCTGCGGGGCGGCGGCCGGCGCGGCCGCGACCCGGCGCTGCCGTTCGACGGCCAGGCCGGTGAAGAAGGCGATGAGCGGGACGCCGACGTGAGTGGTGGCGAGGTAGGGCTTGGCGTGCAGGAGCGGGGCGAGCGCGCTGCTCGCCGCGCCCGCGACGACCGACATCCCCAGGGCCGTCAGGACGCTGCGGTGCAGCGGGCCGGCGCCGGTCAGCACCAGCTTGACGGCGGTGAGCACCTCGACGAAGCACAGCGCGATGACCAGGAGCACGGTCCAGGACGAACCCGTGGCGTCCATCACGTCCGGCCCGGCGCGCAGCACCAGGTGCCATGCGAACAGCGCCGCGGCCAGCATGACGACTCCCGCGTCGAGCCCCAGAGTCAGCAGCGCCCTGCGGGAGCGCTGCCTGATCGGCAGCTTCAGCAGCGCCCAGATGGTGATCAGCAGGGCGCCGAGGTACAGCCCCATGGTCAGCGGCCCGACGTACCGCATCGAGACGCCCGGTGTGGTGAACATGTCATAGACGCCGTTCACCAGTCCGGCCGAGAGCAGCGCCATGGAGATGCCGAGCCGCCGCCAGAACGTCCGTCCCACCGGGGTCAGCGACGCGGATCGCGAGACGCGCACGCATGCCGTCGCGGCGAGGAGGACGGAGACGACCACCGGGATCCAGGCCACCATGGGCCACGCCGGAGGCAGCACCAGACCGAGGGCGAACCAGCCGAGGCTGAACACGCAGATCGCGCCGAGCGTCCACAGCATGGGCCGTGCCCGGGCGCGGTCCAGGAGGGCGCTCGGCGATGCGGGCCATCCCCGCAGAGCACCTGTCATCGTTCAACCCTCCGTCGCACCTCGGCCATCCTCCGTGACGGAGGTAACCATCGGCGGGCGGGGGCCGGTTCTGAGGGGTTCGCCTCCCCGGAGCCGCGCAGGAGGGTCAGGTCTCCTCGGAGAACCGCTCGGTCTTGTCGGTGTCCCCCGCCACGAGCAGGGTGTCGCCGGAGCGGATGACGGTCTCGGAGGTGGCGTAGGTGAATCCGGTGCCGGGTTTCTTGACGCCGACCACGGTCACGCCGTACTGGCTGCGGATGCCGAGCTCGGCCAGGCTCCTGCCGTCGGCCCAGCCGGGCGCCTTGGTCTTGACCAGCGCGTAGCCCTCGTCGACCTCGACGTAGTCGAGCATCCGTCCGGTGACCAGGTGCGCGACGCGCTCACCCATGTCGGCCTCGGGCTGCACCACGTGGTGGGCGCCGACCCGCTCCAGGATCCGGGCGTGCTGGCGGCTGATGGCCTTGGCCCAGATGTCGCGCAGACCGAGGTCGATCAGGATCGAGGTGGTCAGCACGCTCGACTCGATGTCGGTGCCGATGCCGACCACGGCCCGGCCGAACTCGGCGACGCCGAGCTGCGCCATCGCCTCGGAGTCGGTGGAGTCGGCGCAGACGACGTGGGTGAGCCGCCCGGAGAGCTCCTGGACGTTGCGGGAGTCGTTGTCGACGCCGAGCACCTCGACGCCGCGCACGGCGAGCTCGGTGGCGAGCGCGCCGCCGAACCGGCCGAGACCGATGACCACCACCGCGTCGCCGCGGTCTGCATTGTCAGCCAACGAGGGGTCGCTCCTCCGGATAGCGGAACCTGCGGGTCTGGACGTGCAGGGCGAGCGCGGCGCCGAGGGTCACCGGGCCCAGCCTGCCGACGAACATCAGGGTGGTCAGGACCAGGTGCCCGGCGGCGCCCACGTCCGCGGTGATCCCCGTGGAGAGCCCGACCGTGCCGAACGCGGAGACCACCTCGAACAGTACGCGGTCGAGGGCGAACGGCGTGAGCATCATCATCACCAGCGTGCCGATGACCACGGCGGCCACGCTGACCAGGGCGATGGTGAGCGCCTGCCGCTGCAGCTGCTCGGAGATGCGGCGGCGTCCCGCCGTGACGTCGGGCTCGCCCCGCAGCTCCGCCAGGATGACGTAGCCGAGCAGCGCGAACGTGGTCACCTTGATGCCGCCACCGGTGCTGGCGCTGCCCGCGCCGATGAACATCAGCACGTCGCTGACCAGCCAGGAGTTCTCGTGCAGCTGGGAGGTGTCGACCGAGTTCAGGCCTCCGCTGCGGGTCATCGCGCTGTGGAAGAACCCGGCCAGGATGCGCAGGCCGGGCGTGAGCGGGCCGAACGTCGCCGGGTTGTTCCACTCCAGGACCATGATGACCAGGGCGCCGCCGAACAGCAGGATCGCGGTCATCCCCAGCGTCATCTTGGCGTGCAGCGACCAGCGGGAGGGCCGCCGCCAGTCCTTGCCCAGCACGGCGTAGACGGGGAAGCCGAGCCCCCCGGCGACCACGGCCAGTATCAGCGGCAGGCAGATCCACACGTCGCCGACGAAGCGCATCATGCTGTCGGGCCAGAGCGCGAACCCGGCGTTGGTGAACGCCGAGATCGAATGGAAGACCCCGTAGTAGGCGGCTCGGCCGAGCGGCTCGCCGTACCCGATCATGAAGCGGGCGGCGAGGACCACGGCCGTCACCGCCTCCACCACCAGGGTGACCTTGGCCACGCCCGCGATCACCTGGCGGACGTCGCCCGGCCCGAGGGTCTTGGTCTCGGCCTGGGCGTTGAGCCGCGCGCGCAGGCCGAGCTTCCCGGAGACGATCAGCGCCAGGATCGAGGCGAGCGACATGATGCCGAACCCGCCGATCTGGATCAGGGTGAGGATCACGACCTCGCCGAAGACCGTCCAGTGCGCGGCGGTGTCGTGCATGGCCAGGCCGGTGACGCACACCGCGGAGGTCGCGGTGAACAGCGCCGAGACCCAGGAGGACTCCTGGCCCTCCGCGACGGCGACCGGCAGCGAGAGCAGCGCCGTACCGGCCGCGATCACCGCGAGGAATGCGACGACGACGACTCTCGACGGAGTGTTGATCTGCCTGGACGCGTACCCCACCGGGAGAGGATACGCCCTGTCCGCCTCCGGTCCGATCATTCGTACGGTGCCCGTCATGTCGCCCCCGGAGGGCGCGCCCTGGCTCTCCGGGATCACCCGGACGTAACCTGGGACGATGCTGAGGCGGACAATCACGGCGCCGGAGGTCACCTCACCCGGGCGGCTGGCGGAGCTGCTCGACCGGGAGGCCTACCTGGCGGGGGAGGGGCTGGCCACGGCGGCGTTCCTCGCGCTGCGGATGGGCCGTCCCCTGTTCCTGGAGGGCGAGGCCGGGGTCGGCAAGACCGAGCTGGCCCGCGTGCTCGCCACCGTGCTGGACGCGCCGCTGATCCGGCTGCAGTGCTACGAGGGCCTCGACGGCCCGCAGGTCCTCTACGACTGGGACTTCGCCCGCCAGCTCCTGCACCTCAAGGCCGCCGAGGCCGGCGGGGTCACCGACGCCGCCCGGCTGGAGGGAGAGGTCTACGACCGGCGCTTCCTGATCGCCAGGCCGCTGCTGCGGGCCGTCGAGACCCAGCCCTGCGTGCTGCTCATCGACGAGATCGACCGGGCGGACGTCGAGTTCGAGGCGATCCTGCTGGAGGTCCTGTCCGATTTCGCGATCTCCGTCCCGGAGCTGGGCACGATCCGCGCCCAGACCCCGCCGGTGGTCGTGCTGACCTCCAACCGCACCCGCGAGGTCCACGACGCGCTGAAACGGCGCTGCCTCTACCACTGGCTGGAGCACCCCTCCTTCGATCGGGAGGTGGCGATCCTGCTGCGTAGGCTCCCGGAGTGCTCGCGGGCCCTCGCCGAGCAGGTCGCCGGGGTGGCCGGGAGGCTCCGCGGGGCGGGCCTGGTCAAGCCGCCGGGGATCGCCGAGTCCCTCGACTGGACCGAGGCGCTGCTCACCCTCGGCGCCCGTGAGCTGGACCCCGGCCTGGCCGCGGCCACGCTGGGCGCCCTGCTCAAGCACCGCGAGGACCACGAGGCCGTGCTGGGGAACGGGCTGCTCGGTGCCCCCCGCTGACGATCCCGCCGACGGCGTGATCGGAGACGGCGTGATCGGAGACATGGTCGCGGTCATGACGGGGTTCGCCAGGACGCTGCGGGCCGCCGGGGTCCCCGCCGACCACGAGCGGACCCAGGGCCTGCTGCGGGCCCTGTCCCACCTGGACGCCGCCCGGCCCGGCGACGTCTACTGGGCGGGCCGGCTCACCCTGTGCGCCTCCGCCGACGACCTGCCCCGCTACGACAGGGTGTTCCGGGCCTACTTCGGCGGCCTGCGCGCCGGCCGGGCGCGCCCGGCCGGCGTCACCGTCACCCGGCACACCGCGGACCTCTCCGGCGGGGCCCCGGGCGGACGGGAGGAGGGCCCGCCGCTCGCCGCCGGGGCGAGCCCGGCGGAGGTGCTGCGCCACCGCGACGTGGCGAAGATGACCGCGGCGGAGCTGGCCGAGGCGCACCGGCTGATCGCCCTGCTCGCGCCCGCGCGGGAGCGCCGCGAGTCGCGGCGCTTCCGGCCGTCGCGCCGGGGACGTCTCGACGCCCGCCGGACGATCCGGGAGACCCTCCGGCGGGGCGGGGAGATCGCGGCGCTCCGCTACCGGACGCACCGGACCAGGCCCCGCCGGGTGGTGCTGCTGGTCGACGTGAGCGGCTCCATGACGCCGTACGCCGACACACTGCTCCGCCTCGCCCACGCGCTGGTCCGGTCCGCGCCCCGCGCCACCGAGGTGTTCAGCGCGGGTACCCGGCTCACGCGGCTCACCGCGGAGCTGCGCCATCGTGACCCGGCCACCGCGATGGACGCCGTCTCGCGCGCCGTGCCCGACTGGAGCGGCGGCACCCGGCTCGGTGAGGAACTGCGCGGGCTGCTGGCCCTGGGCGACGCCCGGGGGGCGACGGTGGTGATCGCCTCCGACGGCTGGGAGCGCGGCGACGTCTCGCTGCTCGGTGCGGAGATGGCCAGGCTGTCCCGTACGGCGCACCGGGTGATCTGGGTGAACCCGCACAAGGGCCGGGAGGGCTATCAGCCGCTCACCGCGGGGATGCGCGCGGCGCTGCCGTACGTCGACGACTTCGTGGCCGGGCACAGCCTGGCCGCCTTCGAGGAGCTGGCCGGGATGCTGGCGGGGGCGTACGTCGGGTCGCCGCGGGGCAGGAGGTCTCCATGAGAACGGGGATCGCGGGGCTGCTGCTGGCGGCCGGATCGGGATCGCGCCTCGGCACGCCCAAGGCGCTGGTGGAGTTCCGCGGAGAGCGGCTGGTGGACCGGGGGGTCCGGCTCCTGCACGACGGCGGCTGCCATCCGGTGGTGGTGGTGCTCGGCGCGGCGACCGTGCAGGTGCGCGGCGCGGTGGCCGTGCGCAATCCCGACTGGCGCTCCGGGATGGGCTCCTCGCTCCGGGTCGGCCTGGAGGCGCTGCCCCCGGACGCCGGGCACGCGGTGATCGCGCTGGTGGACCAGCCGTTCATCGGGGTGCCGGCCGTCGAGCGGCTCGTCCGGGCGGCGCGGGACGGCGCCGCGGTGGCCGCGGCCACGTACGGCGGCGCGCCCAGGAACCCGGTGCTGATCGCCAGGGAGCACTTCGCGGAGGTCGCCCGGCTCGCCGTCGGCGACGTCGGGGCGCGGCCGTTCCTGCGCGCCCACCCCGAGCTGGTCGTCGCGATCGCCTGCGACGACGTCGGGGATCCCGCCGACATCGACACGCCCGCCGACCTCGCGCGGCTGTAGTCGTAGGTGACGCCGAATCGATCACTCCGCTGGAGGTTCTAAAGCCGCAGGGCGGCCACGGCGGCACGGTGGTCGCTGCCGGCGGCGGGCTCCACACCCGCGCTGGTCGCGGTGAGACCGCGGTAGAGGATGTGGTCGGGGCGGGTGACCGGGAAGGAGGCCGGCCAGGTGAAGCCGAAACCGGTGCCCGCCTCCTGGTGGGCGTCGGCGAGAGGAGGCACCAGGGCGGAGCGCTTGCGGTCGGTGGTGGCGGTGTTGAGGTCGCCGAGGACCAGGAGGTTCTCGCTGGCGTCTCGCTCGATGACCTGCCGGGCGTGGGCGAGGGTGTGATCCCGCTGGGCCGTCTTGCCGGGCCGGGCCGAGGCGAGGTGCATGACGTAGACCGTCACCTCGCCCTTGGGCGTCTCCACCACGGCGCGCAGCGCCCGGGTCCAGCTCAGGCCGATGTCCACCGCGCGGTGCTCGGTGATCGGGAAACGGCTCCACAGCCCGATCGTGCTGACCTGGATCCGGTGCGGGAAGCGACGGCTGAGCTCCTTGGCCGCCGGTCCTCCGGGGGTGAGCTCCTGGGCGGCGAACAGGTCCCGGCCCTTCGCCACGGCCCGCACGGCCCGCCCCGAGTCGGCGTTGGTCACGCCCACGTTGAGGGTGGCGACCGCCAGGTCGCTCGGCCCGCCCGGCGCGGTGCGCAGCAGGGCCGGGCCGAACATGACCCCCCACACCAGCGCGGGGAGCAGCGCGGTGACGATCACCTTCCACGACCGGGTGAGCAGCGCGCCGACGACCAGGAGGGGCACGGCCGCTCCCAGCCAGGGGAGCAGGCTCTCCAGAACGGGGGTGAAGCCGCCCAGCTCCGGCAGCAGGCGGTGTCCGGCGAGGACCAGGGCCAGGGCCCCCGCCACCACGATGATCATCCGTCTCAGGGTGCGCCTCCTTCTCCGCCGGGTGGGAAATGCATTCCCTGCCCCCGAAATGCGTAGGCTACCGGCCGGATGGGGAGCGTGCGCGGGCTCGGCTTCCGGTCTGGGACGGAAGGCGCGGGCCCGCTCTCCGGGGCCGGTACGGCGGGTGCCGGCCCGGCTCGCCGGCCCGGTCGGGCGGGCTCGGGCTTGGTGCTTGGCCGCCGACTCGATAGCCTTTGTTGCGGAGACAACGGAACAACATTCGGTTTCGCGGGCGCGAGCGGAAGGACGATCTCACGATGCGTATCGGTATGGCCCTGAACTACTCGGGGGGCTTCAAGGAGACCGTGGCCGAGCTGGCCGACTACGAGAAGGCCGGGCTCGACATCGTCTTCGTCGCCGAGGCCTACAGCTTCGACGCGGTCAGCCAGATGGGCTACATCGCGGCCCGGACCGAGCGGTTGCAGATCGCCTCGGGCATCCTGCCGGTCTACTCGCGGACCCCCACCCTGCTGGCCATGACCGCCGCCGGCATGGACTATGTCTCCGACGGCCGCTTCACCCTGGGCCTGGGCGCCTCCGGGCCGCAGGTCATCGAGGGCTTCCACGGCGTGCCGTACACCGCCCCGCTCGGCCGCACCCGCGAGGTCATCGAGATCTGCCGCCAGGTCTGGAAGCGCGAGCGCGTCAACTACGACGGCAAGCATTACACCATCCCCCTGCCCGCCGACCAGGGCACCGGGCTGGGCAAGCCCCTCAAGCTCATCAACCACCCGGTCCGCGAGCGCATTCCCGTCGTGATCGCCGCCATCGGACCCAAGAACGTCGAGCTCGCCGCCGAGATCGCCGAGGGCTGGGAGCCCATCTTCTACATGCCGGAGAAGGCCGCCGACGTCTGGGGTGCCTCCATCGCGGCCGGAAAGGCCAAGCGCGACCCCGCGCTCGGTGAGCTGGACGTCATCGCCCAGGCGAGCCTCGCCATCGGCGACGACGTCTCCGGCTGGCTGGAGCTCGGCCGTCCGATGGCCGCCCTCTACATCGGCGGCATGGGCGCCAAGGGCAAGAACTTCTACAACGACCTCGCGCGACGCTACGGCTACGAGAAGGAGGCCGAGCAGATCCAGGAGCTGTACCTGTCCGGCAAGAAGGACGAGGCCGCCGCGCTGGTCCCGCACGAGCTCCTGGAGTCGATGTCGCTGATCGGCTCGGAGGGCTTCGTCCGCGACCGCATCCAGGCGATGCGGGAGTCGGGAGTGACGACGATCAACGTCGCCCCGCTGGGCCGCACGCACGAGGAGCGCGTCCGGCTCATCGAGAAGGTCCGCGAGCTCGCCTCCTGAGACCCTGCAGGGCCTCCGCACGGCTGCGCAGGCCCGCGGCGGGGGCTCCGGGTGGCCGTTCATTTCGAGCGGGCACCCGGAGCCCCCGCTTTTCTCGTTTTGGTACACGAGCGGTCGCGGAACGCTATGTCTTCCTTGAAGTCGCCAACTACTTCAAATCTCGTGGAGGCGTGAGCGAGCACGTCACAGTCCCGTGGTCCCGGCTTCCGCAGCAACCGAACCAGGTGGTCTCCCTCCTGGAGGAGGCGGCCGCCGTACGGCTCGCCCGCCGCGACGCCGAAGACCTGATCATCACCACGACGTCCCGGATGGACGTCGTGTTCCACGGAATCGAAGGCGTGGGCCGCTTCGCGGCGGCCCTGACGAGAACGGAGGAAGGAAGATGCTGGAGACCTCGATCTCCGAGGCGTCCGCCTGGGCGAGGGTGGTGCCCGACGACGCCGTGGCGGCGTTCGGGAAGGAGTTCGCGGAGATGCTCCACGGCTGCGCCGAACTCGGGCGGTTCGCCCCGCTGGGCACCCTGGTCGCGGGTTGGAGGAGACGCGGACGGTGCGGATCACCTGCGCGTCTCCCCGTCACCCCAAGATGACCGAGTAGGCCGCAAGGCCGTACCCGGCTCACGGACGGGCTGCTGGGCGCGGACCGTTCTGAGACGAAGGTTCACCGCCGTGATTCAGGTCACGTCGATAATGTGGAATCAGGCGTATTCACGGGCTGTTCAAACCCTCCGTGAGGTTCTCCCTGGTGCTCGTGCGGCTGGTCGGCCGGATCCATGTCGACCTGTGCCGCCTCAACGGCGATCTCTGTCGCTGAACGCGCATCCGCCTTTTCCTTCCTCACCCCGCATGACCGTGCCCGCTCCGGCATGCCCTTTTTCGAAAGTCGCGTTCGTGAAGAGACTCTCCTTCTCCCTGCAGTTGCTGCTGGGCCTCGTCGTCGGCGCCGCCCTCGGGTTCGTCGCCCGGGCCGGCGAGGTCACCTGGCTCGCCGACACGCTGACCGAGGTCGGCAAGATCTTCGTCCAGCTCCTCAAGCTCGCGGTCCCGCCGCTGGTCTTCACCGCCGTCGTGGTCAGTGTCGCCAACCTGCGCAACGTCAGCGGCGCCGCCAGGCTCGCCGGCAAGACCCTGCTCTGGTTCCTGCTCACCTCGCTGGCCTCGGTGGCCGCCGCCATCGGTCTCGGCCTGCTGATCAACCCGGGCCGGGGCGTCACCATCGCCACCGAGGGCGCCGAGGCCGTCGACCTGGAAGGCGCCGGAACCTGGATCGACTTCCTGACCGGCATCGTCCCGACCAACGTCGTCACCGCCTTCACCGAGCTCAACGTCCTCCAGATCGTCTTCCTGGGAGCCGTCCTCGGCGCCGCCGCGATGGCGGTCGGCGAGAAGGCCGAGCCGTTCCTCGCCTTCAGCCGCTCCGTCCTCGAACTGGTGCAGAAGGCCCTGTGGTGGGTCATCCGCCTGGCCCCGATCGGCACCGCGGGCCTGATCGGCAAGTCCGTGGCCACCTACGGCTGGGACCTGCTGGCCCCGCTGGCCAAGCTCAGCGCCGGGGTCTACATCGGCTGCGCCGTCGTTCTACTGGTGATCTACCCGCTGCTGCTCTCCCTCGTCGGCAGGGTCAGCCCGCTGACCTTCTACCGCAAGGCCTGGCCCGCCATCGAGCTGGCCTTCGTCTCCCGTTCCTCGATCGGCACCATGCCGCTGACCCAGCGGATCACCGTCGAGCGCCTCGGTGTCGACCGCGACTACGCCTCCTTCGCGGTGCCGTTCGGCGCCACCACCAAGATGGACGGCTGCGCCGCGGTCTACCCGGCGCTGGCCGCGATCTTCGTCGCCCAGGTGTTCGGCGTCCCGCTCGATCTCGGCGACTATCTGCTGATCGCGTTCGTCTCCGTGGTCGGCTCGGCCGCCACCGCGGGCCTGACCGGCGCGATCGTGATGCTCACCCTCACCCTGAGCACGCTCGGCCTGCCCCTGGAGGGCGTCGGCCTGCTGCTGGCCATCGACCCGATCCTCGACATGATCCGCACGGCCACCAACGTGACCGGGCAGATGGTCGTCCCCGTCCTGGTCGGCAGGGCCGAGGGCCGCCTCGACGGGACCGTCTTCAACGCCCCGCCGCAGTCCCTCGACGAGGCTTCCCGGGAGCACGCCGGGACCGGCAAGGACCGCGAGCTCGTCTCGGCCTGAGCCGTCCCTGAGCGAACGGGCGGGAGCCCTTCCGGCTCCCGCCCGCCGAGCCCCCGCCGCGCGGGCCGGGCCGGACGGCGATGCCGTCCACCGGCAGCACGTCCTTCTCCCGACCGCGCCCCGGAAACCGAACGGGGCGCGGGCCGTACCGGGCGGTCAAGACAGCGGAGTCACGGCGGCGAGGTCACGGCGGCGAGGTCACGGCGGCGAGGTCATGACAGCGGGTCACGGGACATGAGGGTGAGGGCGTAGAGCGCGATCGCGGCGAAGTCGTCGGCGGGCTCGGAGGCCTGCCAGGAGCGGACGTCGTCCACGTAGCGGGAGCCGCGGCCGGTGAACTCCTCGTAGCGGTCGACTCCGTCGCCCGGGCACGGGTTCATCTCCTCGAAGTGGCCGCCCAGGCCGCCGGAGAACAGGCTCTCGTCGTTGGGCCCGTTGACCACCGCGCCGGTGGCCAGAGGGCGGCGGCCGTCGACCCGGCCGTTGAGGTTGGCGATCTGGTGGTGCGGGCAGCGCTCGGAGTTCTCACCCGCGCCGACCATGAACGACACGCCCCAGGCGTTGGCGCCGAAGATCCAGTTCCGCTGCCAGGTGCCGAAGGCGTCGTAGGAGCGGTCGCCGCTGACCGACCGGTAGAGCCGGGAGGTCGCGGCCAGGCCGAAGGCGTGCGGCACCGCGTCGAAGCCGTCGTAGAGCGCCCCGGCGCGGAACGGGTCCCCGGCCGCGCGGCGGGCGCCGATCTCCAGCTGGGCCTTCAGGTCGCCGAGCAGACGGGCCTCGTCCACGGACCCGCCGGGCAGGGCCCAAGGGGACGTGCCGCTCGCGCGGGCGGCGCGCAGGGCGCGGACGAGGTCGGTGTGGCCGAGGGCGCTGACGTCGTAGAGGTTGAGCGTGTCGCCTCCGGCGTCGTGCTTCAGGTACTGCCCGGCCCAGTGCGCGGCCTGCCGCAGCCACCGCCCGGCACGAGGGTCGCCCAGCCGCTGGGCGGCCAGGGCCAGCTCCGCCCCGCCGAGCTCCATGTCGTCGCGCCACACGCTCTCGGGGTAGAAGGCCCACGGCAGTGAGGTGACCAGCCGCCCCACGTTCTCCGTCGCGGCCATGGCGTAGACCGAGGCGGCCTGTTCCAGCAGCGCCCGGGCCCGCCGGCGATCCGGCTCGACCTGGGCGGCCAGGGCGAAGGCGGCGGCCGTACGGCCCGCGAGGTTGGGACTGATCGGCTCGCCGGGCGGGGCGGCGCGGAAGACCGGGCGGTTGCGGATGAAGCGGTGCCCCTCGGCGGCGTCATGGTCGTCGGCCTCGGGCAGGCGCCAGAGGTCGTGGTCCCCGGCGAAGGTGCCCTCGGCGTTGCCCGCACCGATGCCGACCTGGATGTAGAGGGTCTTCGACTTCTCGTCCCACATCTTGTCGAGCCACTTCAGGCCGTGGGCGGCCTCGGCGCGCAGGCGCGGGTCGGTCAGGCGGCCGCCGTCGCGCCAGGACGCCCACAGCAGCGTGTCGACGTAGGCCAGGATGTGGGTGAACTTGAGGTAGTCCCCGGCGTCGAACCAGCCGCCCTCGACGTCGACGGGGCCGCCGACCCTGGTGAGCTCGCCTCTGATCTGGTCGGTGTCCGGGCCGGTGAAGGCCGGCCAGTCGTAGACCTGGGCGGCCCTGTCGTTGAGGTGGCTGGGCCGGCGCCGCAGCTCCCCGGCGATGACGTCGGCGCCGTCGCGCTGGGAGCCGAAGAACGTGACGACCTTGGCGGCGGGCACCGCGAACAGCGGGGCCGGCGCCACGGTGAACTCGGGGGAGACGGCCGCACCGGCCCTGATCCGGTAGGAGCCCGGGGCGCGGAGCCCGGAGACGTCGATCGCGTGGACGTGCGGGTACCTGAGGTTCCAGGCGCCCAGATCGGCTCCGGTACGGCCGCGAAGCACCTCGCGGCCCCGGCGGTCCACGACGGTGAAGGGCGTCCCGGCGGCCGGGCCGGTCGTCATCAGGTAGGCCTGCTTCGGTTCGGCGGGTGTGAACCCGACCTGGTCGACGCGGACGAGTCCGGGGGAGGGGTCCGCCGTCGCGGGGGCCCCGGCCGGCAGGAGGGGGGAGAGGACGGTCAAGAGGGCTGCGGAGGCGAGGGTGCGTCGCATCGGCACTCCTGTGGAGATGAAAGTTAGGAAACCTTCCTAACCTGCCATCGGACGGTAACGACAGGGGCGGAGCCGGTCAATAGCATTCAGTCCATGACCTCCACCCTCTCCGGTACGCACGCCGGGCGCCGCGAGCGCCTCGCGGCCCTGCTCCCCGCCCGCGAGGCGGGCGCGATCCTGGTCACGCGAGCCGTCAACGTGCGCTACCTGACCGGCCTGTCCAGCTCCAACGCGGCGGTGCTGGTCCGGGCCGACGCCACGGCCGTGCTGGCCACCGACTCCCGTTACGCCGAGACCGCCAGGGCGCTCTGCGGCGGGGTGGAGGTGGTCGAGGAGCGCGACGTCGCCGGAGCGCTCGTCACCCGCGCCTCCGGGATCGCGGTCGAGGCCCACCACCTGCCCGTGGCCGAGTACTTCCGCCTCGCCGGGAAGCGCGGCGGGGAGCCGCTCAGGCTCACCGGGCTGGTGGAGTCGGTGCGCCGGGTGAAGGACGAGGCCGAGCTGGGCCTGATCCGCACCGCCTGCGCCCTCGGCGACCAGGCCTTCGCCGACGTGCTGCCCGCGCTGCGCCCGGGGCTGACCGAGCGGGAGGTCGCCCGGGCGCTGGAGGTCCGGATGCTGGAGCTGGGTGCCGAGAAGCCCGCCTTCGACACGATCGTCGCCTCGGGACCCAACGGCTCGATCCCGCACCACTCGCCCACCGACCGGCCGCTGGAGCGCGGTGATCTGGTCACGATGGACTTCGGGGCGTTGTACGCCGGATACCACGCCGACATGACCCGGACGGTGGCGATCGGCGAGCCCGCCGCCTGGCAGCGGGAGCTGTACGACCTGGTCCGCGCCGCCCAGCGGGCCGGCCGCCGCGCCGTGCGGCCCGGCGCGGCCGCGCACGAGGTGGACGCCGCGGCCCGCGACGTGATCGCCGGGGCGGGGCACGGGGAGCACTTCGGCCACGGACTCGGGCACGGGATCGGCCTGGAGATCCACGAGGAGCCTTTCCTGTCTCCGGCGACGCCGGAGACAGGACGCGGGCACGGTAGACTTGACGATCGAGTTCCGGTCACCGTCGAGCCTGGGGTTTACCTGCCGGGCAGGGGCGGCGTCCGCATCGAGGACACGCTCGTGACGCGTGAGGACGGGCCGGAGCTTCTCACACGGACGACCAAAGAGCTGCTTGTCCTTTAAAGAGCGGCCGTACGCAGGAGAAACCAGTGGCGACGACGAACGACCTCAAAAACGGCCTCGTGCTCAAGCTCGAGGGCGGTGAGCTCTGGACGGTTGTGGAGTTCCAGCACGTCAAGCCCGGCAAGGGTGGCGCCTTCGTGCGCACCAAGCTGAAGAACGTGATGTCGGGCAAGGTCGTCGACAAGACCTTCAACGCGGGCGTCAAGGTCGAGGTGGCCAACGTCGACAAGCGTGAGATGCAGTTCTCCTACATGGACGGCGAAGAGTTCGTCTTCATGGACACCGAGACCTACGACATGATGCACGTCTCCCGGGCCGCGGTCGGCGACGCCGCCAACTACCTGCTGGAGAACATGCTCGCCACCGTGGCGATCAACGAGGGCAACGTGCTCTACGTCGACCTGCCCGCGGCCGTCGAGCTGATCATCGCCGAGACCGAGCCCGGTCTCCAGGGCGACCGCTCCACCGGCGGCACCAAGCCCGCCAAGCTGGAGACCGGTGCGGAGATCAAGGTCCCGCTGTTCATCACGACCGGCGAGAAGGTCAAGGTCGACACCCGCACCGGCGATTACCTCGGCCGCGCCTGATGTCAGCACGGGGTAAGGCGCGCCGTCGCGCGCTGGACATCCTGTTCGAGTCCGAGGCGCGCGGCGAGGACCCGCTGGGCGTCCTCGCCGAGCGCGTGGAGAGGAAAGACCCGCCGGTCAACGAGTACACCGCGGCGCTCGTCGAGGGCGTGTGCCGGCACCGGGCGCGCATCGACGAGCTGATCACCACCTACGCCGAGGGCTGGACGCTCGACCGCATGCCCGCGGTCGACCGCAACCTGCTCCGCGGCGGCACCTACGAGCTGCTCTGGATGCCCGACGTCCCCGAGGGCGTCGTCATCAGCGAGTGGGTCGGGCTGGCCGCGGAGCTGTCGACGGATGAGTCGCCGCAGTTCGTCAACGGCCTGCTGGCCCGGTTCAAGCAGCTCAAGCCGTCGCTGTCCCTGTAGCGGCGCTCGCGGGGCCGACCCGGTCCCCGCGGGCCTGCCTCCCTTTCCCCGCCCCCTCCTTCCGCCCCGCAAAAGACTCGCCAAGGGCGGGTACGGATCGCATGGACGGCTGCGGGGGCCGCGCGGCGTAAGCTGGGCTGGTCACCGATAGAGGAGGCGATCTGAAGTTGCATGCCGTAGGCCTCTCGAGGCAGGCAGGCACCCCGGCGGTTCGCACCGCCGTCGTCTGGGACGTCCTGCGGGCGGCGCTGGCCGGCCGGGTGGCCGCGACCGGCCGCGACCGGCTGGACATCGTCGACGCGGGCGGCGGGACCGGAGGGTTCGCCGTTCCCCTGGCAGGGCTCGGGCATGCCGTCACGGTCGTCGACCCCAGCCCCGACTCGCTGGCCGCGCTGGAGCGCCGTGCCGCCGAGGCCGGGGTGAGTGTGCGGGCGCTGCAGGGTGATGCCGCCGACCTGGGGGACCTCCTCCCGGCCGACGGAGCCGACCTGGTGCTCTGCCACAGCGTGCTGGAGTACGTCGAGGATCCCGTCAGCGCGCTGGCGGCCATGGCCGGCCTGGTGCGCGAGGGCGGTGTGATCAGCGTGCTGGCCGCCAACCCGCTCGCCGCCGCGCTGCACCGCTCGGTCGCGGGCCGGTTCGACGAGGCCCGTCAGGTCCTCGACGACCCCGAGGGGCGCTGGGGGGACCGCGATCCCACGCCGCGGCGGTTCACCCGCGAGGCGCTGGTCGAGCTCCTGGGTGCCACCGGGTTCCGGCCCGGGGAGGTGCACGGTGTGCGGATCTTCGCCGACCTCGTGCCGAGCAGGCTGCTCGACGGCGAGCCGGGCGCGGCCAGCGCCCTGGTCGCCCTGGAGCAGGCGGCGGCCGCCCATCCGGTCCTCCGGGACATCGCCACCCAGCTGCACGTTCTCGGTCACCGGTGAGGCTTGCACCGAACGGGTGTTCCCATAGGATGGCGCCGTGTCGAGGAAACAGCAGATGGCGCACCCGGAGTCGCATCTGGGTGACGACGACACGGGCTGCCCGATCCTCCATGTGGACATGGACGCCTTCTTCGCCAGCGTCGAGCTCCGCGAGCGCCCCGAGCTCAGCGGCGTCCCCGTCATCGTCGGCGCGCCGGGCGCGCGGGGCGTGGTCCTCAGCGCCACCTACGAGGCGAGGAGGTTCGGCGTGCACTCGGCGATGCCCATGACCCAGGCCCGCCGGCTCTGCCCCAGGGCAGTGATCATCCCGCCGAGCCACGGCAAATACACCGAGGTCTCCCGGAAGGTCATGGAGCTCTTCGGCACCTTCACCCCAGAGGTGGAGCCGATCGCCTCCGACGAGGCCTTCCTCGACGTCGGCGGGGCGCGCAAGCGGCTCGGCCGGCCCGCCGCGATCGCCGCAATGATCCGCGAGCGGGTCGCGGCGGAGCACCGGATCACCTGCTCGGTCGGGGTGGCGAGCAGCAAGTTCGTGGCCAAGCTGGCCTCGCGGCACGCCAAACCCGACGGGCTGTTCGTGGTCCCGGCCGCCCGGGTGGTGGACTTCCTCCACCCGCTGCCGGTGGGGGCTCTGTGGGGCGTCGGAGAGCGCACGGAGCGGTCTCTGCTGCGGCTCGGCATCAGAACCGTCGGTGACCTCGCCGGGACCCCCGTGGAGACGCTCCAGCGCGAGCTCGGCCAGGCGGCCGGCACCCACCTCCGGGAGCTCGCCTGGGGGCGCGACGAGCGCCGGGTGACACCTCACGTGCCCGACCGGAGCATCGGGGCCGAAGAGACATTCGTCACAGATATCGACGACCCGGTGCGGATCCGCAGGGAGCTGCTCCGCCTCTCGGAGCGGGTCGCCGCCAGGCTCCGGGAGGGAGGCCACGTCGGCCGCACGATCAGCGTCAAGCTCCGCCGCGCCGACTTCACGACCCTCTCGCGATCCCGGACCCTCAGGGACGCCACGGACGTCGCCCAAGAGCTCTACGCGGTCGCCTGTGACCTATATGCCGCTTCCGGCCTGGAAAAAACGAGGCTCCGCCTGGTCGGGGTGCGGGTGGAGAACCTGCTTCCCGCCGACGGGGCGACCAGGCAGCTCAGCCTCGGAGAACGCGAGACGGGCTGGCGGGAGGCCGAGCGGGCGATGGATCGGGCCGCCCGGAGATTCGGTCGTGACGCGGTGCTTCCCGCCTCACTCGTCCGCCCGCCGACCGATGGAGTGGATCTATGACGTCGCCTCCGGTTTGGACTACGTTGGACGTTTTCTTTCGTCTACGTCTACAGCCTCGTATTCTGGGGATAACCGACCGCGAGGTTCGGACACCCCGTGTCGTCCGTCACCGTCTTCCCCGTCCTGGGGCTGTCCTTGGGAGGCGCCGTGCCGCTCTCTGAGCACGAGCAGCGCCTGCTCGAACAGATCGAGCAGGCCCTCTACGCCGAGGACCCGAAGTGGGCCAATACCGTAAGGATCAGTGATCCGCGCAGCCACTACAAGCGTCGTCTGGTGAAGGCCTCCATCGGCTTCATCCTGGGCGTCGTCCTGTTGATGGTCGGCGTCGTGATCAACCTCATCCCGCTCGGCGTCGGCGGTTTCGTGGTCATGCTCGCTGCGTGTCTTTGGGGTTTGTCCAGCTGGAAGCGGATGAACGGGTTCGGTGAGTCCACAGCGACCCCGTCCGCCGAACAGCAGGGAGGCAGGGTGGGGCGCCGTGGCGGCTCCCGGCCCGGCTTCATGGAGCGGATGGAAGAGCGCTGGCGCCGTCGCCACGACGAGCGCTGATCTCCTTCCCCGGCTTCAGCTGTCATACGTGAGTCGCCCCCCGGTTGGGGGGCGACTCACGTATGACCTCGCCTGCACCGCCGCCTGCCCGGCTTCTCTCCCGCCGGGCCGCGCGGTCAGGCGTTGCGGCGTGCCGGCCGCCCGAACCGGATGTTCTCCAGGCGGTCGAAGCCGTCGAGCAGGCGGGTGCCCATCGTCCGGATCCGCAGGAGCGTGGACGGGGGCAGCAGCGCCGCCCGGATCCGCCTGCCCCGTGACACCGCGCCCGCCAGCGCCCGCCGTACCCGGCGGACGTCCTCGCGGAGCGAACCGGTCTCCCCGAGCGTCCGGGCGAAGAGCATCCGCTCGACCGCTTCGGCGATCCTGGTCATCGAGGCGGTGGCGTCCGCGTCGAACTCGTATTGCTCGCTCAGCCGCCGGGCCAGGGCCCGGGGACTCTCGCTCGGCTGCCGGGTCATGCCGTAGTCGCACAGGGCGTCGTCGAGTTCCGCCCAGGCGGCCGCCACCGTGGCCTGGCCACGGTTGCTCCGGACCGCCGTGACGCGGGTGGAGCCCCGGGCCGCCTCCCTGCCCCTCTCCTCGACCGCGGCCGTCTCGCTCTGAGCCGGACGGCGGGAGTAGACGCGGCGGCGGCTGAGCCGCACCCCCCAGCGGAGCATCGCGGGGACCAGCGCGACCAGCAGCGCGGCCGCGACTCCGAGGCCGATCTTCACGGCCAGCGGGGTCCCCTCCTCCACCGCGATGGGCACGCCGCCGAAGTCGCGCTCGAGCATCGGGTTGCGGGGGCTGTTCGCCGACCCGCTGGGCAGGTCGCCGCCGGTGGGACCGGAGCTGGGGCGCGTCGTCGGCTCGTCGCTCCCGCCGGTGTCGACCGCCGGCTGGGTGTAGATCGGCACGGTCGCCGTGCCCTGCCCGGTGGCGCCCGACGGGGTGGGCTCGAAGCGCAGCCAGCCCGTCCCCTCGAAGTAGAGCTCCGGCCAGGCGTGCAGGTCGTGCGTGCGCACGGTCCACCGCCCGGCGATGTTGGTGCCGCCGGTGTAGCCGACGGAGACCCGGGCGGGGATGCCGAGGATCCGGGCCAGCACGGCCATCGAGGCGGCGAACTGCTCGCAGTACCCGGCCCGGCTGCGGATCAGGAAGTCCGTCAGCGCGGGGCCGCCGTGCCCCTGCGTGGCCAGGCTGTAGCTGAACCCCCCCTTGGAGGTGAAGAACTCCTGGAGCTGGATCGCCTGCTCGTAGTCGGTGGCGTCCGGTTCGGTCACCTGCGAGGCCAGCGTGATGATCTCGGGAGGGAGGTCGTCGGGCAGCCGCAGGTACCTGTCGGCGATCGCCTGGGAGGCGGGCCCGGCGGTGGTGAGCACCGCCGCGGTGGGACGGGGCTCGTTGCTGAGGACCTCGTAGGAGGAGCCCTCGGCGGTGTCCGTGGTCGAGAACACCATGAGGGTGTCCGCGTCGGCCCGCCAGTCGCCCTCGATGCGCACCTGGGCGGCCGGGTACGGCAGGGGCAGGAAGCTCATCTTCCTGACCTCCTCGCTCACCGCGACCTTGGTGGTCACCGGGGCGGCGGGCACGCTCGCGCCCTGGCCGGGAGCGGGAGGCAGCGGCCCCTCCGAGGTGCGGTCCTCGGGCCGGCCCTTCGGCGGCGACATCGTCCACTGGTCGCCGTCGAAGACGTCCAGCGAGTACAGCCGCAGGTAGCGGGAACCGCTGTCGCTGCTGGTGTAGGCCAGGATAGTGGAGTTGGCCGGGAGCGACAGGGCTCCCCGCAGGTTGACCATCGGGTTCGGGATGCCGATGGAGTTGCCGCCCCGGCCCGTGCCGTTCCCCACACCGAACCCGAACAGCGGGCTGGGCTCCAGGGTGGGCAGCATCGAGGGCAGCAGGACGGCCAGCACGATCGCGGCGAATCCGACCCGCTTGCCCGACAGCCGCAGCGTCCCGGTCTCCGCGGCGGGCCGGGGGGCGACGAAGGACGGCGTCCGGCGCACCAGCACCGCCCGCCCCCAGTGGGCGATCCGCTCCCGCCCGTCGGCGGCGAGCAGCCCGAGGAAGCCCAGGGCGGCGACGACGACCGTCGGCCAGCTGAGGGGGTCGCTGATGAACGAGGCGGGCACCACGAACAGCGAGAGCAGCGGCAGCCCGGCCAGCGCGCTCCGTCGCAGCCGGGAGGCGAAGAAGTCGACCAGTATCGCGATCAGTCCGACGCCGCTGCACGTCAGCAGGACGATTCCGGGCCTTTCCGGAACGGGGACGGCGAACCGCTGGATGTCGGCGAAGCCGGCGGCCGTCAGCTTGGCCAGCTCGACGACCGACTCCTTGGTGGGCACCACCCGGCCCCACGCCGCGTCTCCGGTGAACACCGCCGTCAGGTAGACCGAGAACGCGGCGAGCTGGGCCACGGGCGCCGGCCAGACCGGCAGCGTGTAGCGGCTGGCCAGCACACCGACCGCGGTCACCACGAGGATGGCGCCCAGGCTCGTCCAGAACCAGGTGCCGGTCTGGAAGAGGGGGTAGAGGGCGAGGGCGACCGCTCCGGTGGCCGCGCCCGCCGCGACGGGAAGTCTCATGAGCCGCCACCTCCGCTGACTGCGAACCGCCCGCGCTGCGCGGCGTCCGGCCACACGCCCGCGATCGAGGCGCCCGCGGGCAGCCGTACGATGCGCCAGCCCGCTCCGGCGAGCACCGCCTGCGCCGCCTGGTACTCCTGTCCGTCACCGAGCTCGGACCGCTCCCAGCCGGCCACGTCCAGCATCACGGCCACGCCGGTCACGTTGCCGTGCCTGAGCCGGGCGAGGCCCTGCGCCTCCTCGACGGTGACGCCGCCCAGCACGGCCACGATCAGGCCGTCGCCGCCGCCCTGCCGCAGGGCGCCGATGCCGTACTCCAGCGACCGCGCGGAGCTGGTCCGCACCACCGCGAGGGTGTCCAGTAACGACCAGCTCAGCCCGGTGTCGGTCAGGTGTTCGGCGCCCTGGTCGGTGACCAGCCGCAGCCCGAGCCCTTCGTGGGACAGATGGACGCCGATGGAGGCCGCAGCCGAGACCGCCACCTCGAAGGACGAGCGCGGGCCCTCGCCCCGGTGCGCGTATCTGCGCGTGTCCAGCAGGAGCGCGCCACGGCTCTGCCACTGCTGCTCCTCACGCCGGACCATCAGCTCGCCGTACCTGGCGGTCGAACGCCAGTGCACCCGCCGCAGGTCGTCGCCCTGGCGGTACTCGCGGGGCGCGACGTCGTCGTCACCCGCGGCCGCCACGCTCCTGGTACGGCTGTCGCCCCCGCCGGTCCACTCGCCGGACAGGCGGACGTGGGGCAACGCCACCACCTGCGGCGTCACCACCAGGGTGTCGCTGACGGTGAACGACCGGGTCAGCTCGACCAGGCCGAAGGGGTCGCTGATCCGGATGGAGAGCGGGCCGATGGTGAACCGGCCGCGCAGGTCGGAGCGGACCCGGTAGTCGATCTCCCGGATGCCCCGGGGCTCCACGCGGTCCAGGACGAACCTGGGACGGGCGCCGAGCGCGTAGGGGACGGTGTCCTCGATCATCAGCAGGCCGGTGGGGAGCCGCGTGACGTTCTCCAGCCGAAGGGTCACGGTGGCCTCGCCCCCCACCTCGGCGCGAGGCGGGTCGAGCCGGCGCGCGCAGCTCAGCCGGTAGCGGGTGCGGGCCACCACCATGGCCGCGAGCAGCGGCAGGGAGACGACCAGCACGCCGACCCGGAGCAGGTCGTGCTCTCCGAGGACGAAGGCGCACACCAGCGCCGCGACGCCCGAGGCGAGAAAGGACCTGCCGCGGGCGGTGAGCGCTCTCAGCCCGGTCATCACGTCACCGCCTTCACCGGTCCGGGGACGCGGGCCCGGATGCCGCCGCGCCCGCCGGCTCGCCCGCTCATCGCGCCTGTGCCTCGGGAACGGGCACCCGGCGGACCAGGTCGGCGATCACCTGTTCGGGCAGGCGGCGCTGGCCCTGGGCCTCGACGCTGGGCAGCAGGCGGTGGGCCAGGACCGGGACGCACAGGGCCTGCAGGTCGTCGGGGATGACGTAGTCGCGCCCGGAGAGCGCGGCGTGCGCCCGGGCGGCGCGGACGAGCTGCAGGGTCGATCGCGGGGAGGCGCCGAGCCGCAGTTCGGGGGAGTGCCGGGTGGCGGTCACCAGGTCGATCGCGTACTTCTTGATCGCCTGCGAGACGTAGACCGCGCGCACCGCCTCGATCAGCGCCCGGACCTCGGCGGTGGTGGCCACCGGCTCCAGCTTGTCGATCGGGGAGGTGGCGCCGTGCACGTCGAGCATCTCCAGCTCGGCGGCGGGCTCGGGGTACCCCATCGCGATCCGCGCGGTGAAACGGTCACGCTGCGCCTCGGGGAGGGGATAGGTGCCCTCCATCTCGATCGGGTTCTGGGTGGCGATGACCATGAAGGGGGCGTCCAGCCGGTAGGTCGTGCCGTCGACGGTGACCTGGTGCTCCTCCATGCACTCCAGAAGGGCCGACTGCGTCTTGGGCGAGGCCCGGTTGATCTCGTCGCCGACCACGATGTTGGCGAACACCGGGCCGGGCTTGAACTCGAACTCCCGCGTCTGCTGGTTGTAGGCGCTCACCCCCGTGATGTCGCTGGGCAGCAGGTCGGGGGTGAACTGGACGCGGCGCACCGGGCAGTCGATGGACCGTGCCAGCGCCTTGGCGAGCATGGTCTTGCCGACGCCCGGCACGTCTTCGATGAGCAGGTGGCCCTCTGCGAGCAGGACGGTCAGGGTCAGGCGGACGACATCGCTCTTACCCTCGATGACCGACTCGATCGCCTCGCGGATCCGGTGCGCGGTGGCCACCAGGTCGTCGAGCTGAGGTGGGACGTCTTGGGTTACTGCCACCGGGCCTCCATCGTTCTTCTATCGAGGGGACTGCCGGATCCGCCCGGCAGGGGAGTCGCTTCCCTGTCATGGTCTCGGGGCTCGAAACGATCAGGGTCTGGCCGTCGCCCGCCTCCGGCCGGGGCGGACGAGAGGCCGCCGCCTTCGGGAAACGGAGGGGGCGCGGAGGTGCGGCGGTTTCCCGTCGCGGGTATGGGGTGGGGGAACGTCCGGGAGCCGTGCCCCGCCGCGTGCGCCGCGGTAGGGCCCCACCACGGCGCCGCCGGCCGCAGTTCCGGCTGCGGCCGCCTTCGCCCTGCGGCGCCGTCCGGACCCGCACTCGTGTCGGGCAGCATTCGTCAGGTACCCCCAGGGACTCGGTCGTCCTTATTCCAATTGTGACTGCCGACACTACGATGCCGCGAGTTCCAGAGCGACTTTATGCGGGCATCAAGGACGTTTTCGGATGAACATGCCACAGTGTGAAGGACGATCGTTGCATTCCCGCACGCTGGATGTGCCGATTTCATGACACGGGACAGCGGCATGCCGGGCCTTCCGTGTCCCTTCGCCGGGGGCGCGCCGCCGGCGTGATCGCCGGGCCGCTCCGACACGCCCGCGGCGCCGAGGGGCCTCGTACCCGCTCCACTCTGCCCCACCCCCTCTGACCTGGGGAAATATCGACCATTTCGGACGCGTGTCCGGCCCGAATCAGTTGACGGTGGAGAGAAGTGGAGTATGGTGGTGCGCAGTGGAGGGCAGGGGCTGTGGAGGAGTAGTGCAGCGCTGAGCACTCCACTAGGCACGGGAGGTGGGGCCGGTGTTCCTCGGCACCCATCATCCGCGCCTCGACGACAAGGGACGGCTGTTCCTGCCGGCGAAGTACCGTGAGGAGCTGGCGGAGGGTCTGGTGATCACCAAAGGCCAGGAGCGCTGCCTCTACGTCTTTCCCGTAGAGGAGTTCAGACGCATCACCGAGGCTCTGCGCACCGCGCCGGTGACCGCCAAGGCGGTCCGTGACTACAGTCGTGTCTTCTTCGCCAGCGCGTCTGACGAGGTCGCCGACAAGCAGGGACGCGTCACCATCCCGCCGGCTCTGCGCGAATACGCCAGCCTGCGCCGTGACTGCGTGGTCATCGGAGCCAACACCCGGTTGGAGATCTGGGACGCGCAGGCATGGGACACCTATCTGGCCGACCAAGAGCAGGCTTTCTCCGATCTGTCGGAGGAGGTGCTGCCAGGGATTCTGTGATTCCACGGTCGACTCATCGGTGAACACGTCGTTCGGCGAGGTCTCCACCCGCAACCAGCCGCACGTCAGCTGATGCACCTTCCCCGGTGTCAGGTGGCGAGCGGATACGCGGGTGCGGATGGGGACCTGGCCGGACGGCCCGGCGCGGGGGCGGTAAGAGCCTTTCCCGACAACTCCGCCCTCTGTCGCGCGGCGCCCAGGTGGCGCCGCGCCGCTTTGTCGCCCCGTCTGCAGGAAAAGGCTCCACCGCACCGATGAACGTCCGCCGCGCATCCCCGAGTGCCGCGGCAAGAGGGGGGTAGCGCCTCATGCGCGCCGACAACGACAGATCCGATCTCCGGGCGGCGGGCGGTCAGGTGCCCGCGCACATACCCGTGATGCTCGACCGCGTGCTCGAGTTGCTGGCCCCCGCGCTGGCCCGGCCAGAACCCGTCGTCGTCGACGCCAATCTCGGCCTCGGCGGCCACGCCGAGGCGCTGCTGGCCGCGCACCCCTCGCTCCACCTCATCGGGATCGACCGTGATCCCACCGCCATCGAGCGCTCCACCGCCCGGCTCGCGCCGTACGCCGACCGGATCACGCTGGTCCGCGCAGTCTCGGACGAACTGCCCGAGGTGCTGGCCGAGGCCGGCCGGCCTCGGATCGACGGCGCCCTGTTCGACCTGGGCGTCTCCTCGCCCCAGCTCGACGAGGCCGAGCGCGGCTTCGCCTACTCCTACGACGCGCCGCTGGACATGCGGATGGACCGGGACGAGGAGCTGACGGCCGAGATCGTCGTCAACACCTACCCCGTCGCCGAGTTGATCCGGATCCTCCGGGATTACGGCGAGGAAAGATTCGCCCCGCGTGTCGCGCACCTAATCGCAAAGGAAAGGGGCAGGGAAGCCATAACGTCTACCAAGCGGCTTGCGGAGATCGTCCGTACGGCGATCCCCGCCGCAACCCGACGTACTGGGGGAAACCCCGCAAAAAGGACTTTTCAGGCGTTGCGAATCGAGGTGAACGCGGAGTTGACAGCACTGGAACGGGCGCTGCCCGCCGCGCTCGACGCGCTGACGCTCGGCGGGCGCGTCGTCGTGCTCGCCTACCACTCCCTCGAGGACCGGCTGACCAAGCAGGTCCTCACGGCGCGGACCAGGGACACCGGCCCACCCGGCCTGCCCGTCCCGCTCCCGGCCCACCAGCCGAGGTTCGCGCTCCTGACGAGGGGAGCAGAGCTCCCGAGCGAAGAGGAGGTGGCCCGCAACCCGCGGGCGGCCTCCGCCCGATGCAGGGCGGCAGAGAGGATCCGTGAGGCAGTTGACGAGGAGTGAGCCAGACGTCCGCCGCGCCGTGCCCAGCCGCGGTGGACGACCCGTACGTGTCCCCCGCGCGACGACGCAGGCCCGCAGGCCCGCCCCGGCGGGAAAGGCCCGGGTCGCGGTGGTGCCCGCCGCCCGGCCCGCGCCGGGTGGGGACGCGCCCGTCGTACGGCCCGCGAGCCGGGAGTCCGTGGGGGCCGTGGGGGCCGCACGGACTCCGGGGACCGCGGGGGCTCAGTCACCGGCCGCGCCGCGCCGCCGCGGGCGCGCGCCGCGTGCTCCCTTCGTCCTGCTCGTGGTCGGGCTGCTCTGCGGCGGCCTGATCACCCTGCTGCTGCTGAACACCGTCCTGGCCGAGGGCTCCTTCCGGGAGAGCGACCTGCGCAAGGCGAACAACGAGCTCGCTCAGCAGAAGGAGGAGCGGAAGAACGCCAACGCCCGGAAGAAGATGCCGGGCGCGATCGCGGAGGACGCCGAGCAGCGCAACAACCAGAGGCCCGACTGGGACTCCATCCACGTGATCGACCCCGACGGCTCCCCTGACGGCCAGGCGCCGGTGGAACAGGGAGCAGGGGCGGGCGCGGGCCGGTGAAGGACAGCGGCGGCCGTGGCCCGGGCCCGGGCCGCGGCGGTTCCGGCCGTCGGGGCCCGGGACGCACCGGCCGCCCCGAGGGGACCGGGCGGTCCGACGGACCGGAGGGCACGGGCAGGCCCGGCTCTCCCGGCGACCGGGACGAGCCGGGCGGGCCCGGATCGCCGGGCGGCAGGAACAGGCCGGGCAGGCCCGGATCGCCGGGCGAGAGGGGCGGATCCGCCAGGCCGGGACGTCCCGAGCCGGCGGACGGCGGCGTGCCGGGGCGACCGCGACCCTCCGGCGGCCAGGACCGGCCGGGCAGGCCGTCCCGGCGTGAGGAGGCGCCGCGGCAGCGTCGCGCGGACGAGAGCACGCGGCGGAGCCGTACGGACGGGACCCCGCGGACGGGGACTCCCGGCAGGCCGCCGCGTCCCGAACGGCCCGCGTCCGGGTCGGGGCGTCCCGAACGGCCGAGGCCCGGGACCGGGCGGCCCGAGATTCCGCGCTCCGGGGCCGGGCGTCCCCAGGCCCCGAAGCCGGCGGGGCGTGAGGCGCCGCGCCCGGCGCCCGGGCGCGTCCCCCGTCCGGTGCGGCGCGGAGACGGGCAGGAGACCGATCCCACCCGCGCCCGCGGGGGGCCCGCGGCGCCGCGCGGACCGCGCCCGCCCGCACGGGGCCCCGGGGACGGCAGGCCCCCCCGGCCGCCGGCGCGCCCGCCCGCGGTTCTGCGCCTGGGCAACCCCGGCAGGCGGATCAACATCGGCCTGATCGTCATGACCTTCGTGCTGTCCATCTTCGCCGGCCGCCTGATCCAGCTGCAGGGCCTGGACTCCAAGGTGTACATGACGGAGGCGGCCAAGCAGCGCGTCCAGGGAGAGAAGATCCCGGCCCGGCGTGGTTCGATCACCGACGTCAACGGCCACGAGCTCGCGCTGACGGTCGAGGCGCGGGAGATCTTCGTCGACCCCGCGGTGGTCGAGCCCGCGAAGCGCGACAAGGTGGCGGCGACGCTGGCCGCCGAGCTCGGCGTGGCGAAGGACCAGATCGCGGCCAAGCTCGCAGACGTCAGGAAGCGCTACGTGCCCGTCGCGACCGTCACCCCGACGAAGGCCGGCACGGTGCTGGGCCACAAGCTGGAGGGCGTCGGGAGCAAGCACAAGTATCTCAGGGAGTACCCCGGCGGCGACCTCGCCGGGACCCTGCTCGGCTTCGTCGGCGACGACGGCAACGGGCTGAGCGGTCTGGAGCTCCTGCACGACGGGCTGCTGGCCGGGCGCGACGGCGAGCAGGTCATCGAGACCGGGGCCAAGGGCCAGCGGATCCCGATGACCCGCACCACCCGCCGGACGCCGGTGGACGGCCGGGACGTGCGGCTGACCATCGACCGGGACATCCAGTGGGCCGCGCAGAAGGCGATCGCCGAGCAGGTCGCCGCCACCGGCGCGCGCACCGGCAGCGCCATCGTGATGGACGTGCAGACCGGCCGGCTCGTGGCCGTCGCCAACGCCCCCGAACTGGACCTGAAGAACTGGGAGGCGGCCCCGGCGGAGAACTGGGTCAACCGGGCCGTGGCCGACGTCTTCGAGCCGGGCAGCACCAACAAGGTGATCACCGCCGCCGCCGCGCTGGAGTCCGGCGCCGTGCGGCCCGAGACCGTGTTCACCGTGAAGGACGAGATCCGGTGCGCCGACCGGGTGCTGCGGGACTCCCACCCGCATCCCACCGAGCGGCTGACCTTCTCCGGGGTGGTCGCGACCTCCAGCAACGTGGGCACGATCCTCGCCGCGGAGAAGGTGGGCGACCGCAAGCTCCACGAGATGCTCCGCCGCTTCGGGTTCGGCTCCAGGCCCGGCGCGGGATTCTACGGGGAGGAGGCCGGGCTGCTGCCGTCGTGGCAGGACTGGTCGGGCAGCCAGCGCTGCACGATCGCCTACGGTCAGGGCATCTCGGTCACGGCGCTGCAGACGGCCAGCGTCTACCAGACCATCGCCAACGGCGGGGTGCGGGTCACCCCGTCGATCGTCGCCGGCACCACCGACGATCAGGGCGCGTTCACGCCCGCGGCGGCGGGCCGCCAGGCCCGGGTGGTCGGCGAGCGCACGGCCAGGGAGGTCACCGCGATGCTGGAGGCCGCGGTGAGCGAGGACGGCACCGGTACGATGGCCGCCATCGACGGCTACCGGGTCGCGGGCAAGACCGGCACCGCGATGCGCTACGACGCCGCCTGCCAGGGCTACTGCGGCTACACCGCGACCTTCGTGGGCTTCGCCCCGGCGGACAAACCCCGGCTGGTGGTCCTGGCGGTGATCCAGGATCCCCGCGAAGGCCACTACGGTGGGCAGATCGCCGCTCCCGTGTTCAAGAAAGTGATGACGTTCGCGTTGAAGAGCAAGAAGATCCCGCCCACCGGAACCACGCCGCCCTCGGTGCGGATACGCGCCGGGGAATGAGCGGGAACGGTACGCTCTCGCCGTGCGTCCCCCGTCGTCCATGCGACCCTCAACCAGCTCACCCCGGCCGCTCTCGGGGCTAGCGAGTCTGCTCGGCGCGCCTTCGGGCACGTCGCGGACGCCGCTGGCCGCCGTGTCGGGGATCACCATAGATTCGCGCCAGGTGCGGCGCGGCGACCTCTACGTCGCGCTGCCCGGGGCCACCGCCCACGGCGCGTCCTTCGCCGCGCAGGCCCTGTCGGCCGGAGCCGCCGCGATCCTGACCGACCCGGCGGGCCGCGAGGCCGCGGTCGCGACCGGCCTGCCGGTCCTGGTGGTCCCGGACCCCAGGGCCCTGCTCGGGCGGGTCGCCGCGTGGGTGTACGGCGAGCCCGTCAGGGACCTGATGGTGATCGGCGTCACCGGCACCAGCGGCAAGTCCACCACCACCTTCCTGCTGGAGGCCGGGCTGCGGGCCGCCGGTCACCGGGCCGGGCTGGTCGGCGGAGTCGAGATCCACGTCGGCGACCTGCGCTTCGCGCCCAGACTGACCACGCCGGAGGCCAGCGACCTGCAGGGGTTGTTCGCCCTCATGCGCGAGCAGGGCGTCACCGCCGCCGCCATGGAGGTCTCCAGCCACGCGCTGGCCCTCGGCCGGGTCGACTCGGTCTTCTACGACGTCGCGCTGTTCACCAACCTCTCCCAGGACCACCTGGACTTCCACAAGGACCTCGACGACTACTTCTCGACGAAGGCCCGGCTGTTCACGCCCGAGATGAGCCGGACCGGGGTGGTCAACATCGACGACGCCCACGGCCGCGAGCTCCTCGGCCTGGCGAAGATCCCGATGACCACCTTCTCCGCCGGGGGTTCCCCGGAGGCCGAATGGCGGGCCGTGGACGTGCGCCTGGGTTCCGACGGCAGCTCCTTCCGGGTCGTCGGTCCCGGCGGGGTCGAGGAGGACGCCACGGTGGCCTTGCCCGGCCCCTTCAACGTGGCCAACGCGCTGGGCGCGATCGTCTCCCTGGTCGAGGCCGGGGTGCCGTTGCAGACCGCGGTGGCGGGCGTGGGCACCCTGGCCGGGGTGCCCGGCCGGATGGAGCGCGTCACGGGCGCCGAGGACTTCCAGGCGATCGTCGACTACTCCCACAAGCCGGGCGCCGTGGAGTCGGTGCTGCGCTCGTTGCGCGAGGTCACGGCGGGGAGGCTGACGGTGGTGCTGGGCTGCGGCGGCGACCGCGACAGGGGCAAGCGCCCGATGATGGGGGAGGCCGCCGCCCGCCTGGCGGATGTGGCTATCCTCACCAGCGACAACCCTCGCTCGGAGGACCCCCTGCGGATCCTGGCCGAGATGATGGACGGCGTCCTCGGCGTGCCCGAGGAGGAGCGCGCACATGTGATCATTGAGCCGGACCGGGCCGCCGCCATCGACCTGGCCATCGGCAGAGCGGGCTTCGGCGACGTCGTCGTCGTGGCGGGCAAGGGCCACGAGCAGGGCCAGTACGTCGGCGACCAGGTGCTCCCGTTCGACGACAGGCAGGTGGTGGCCGACGCGGTCGTCAGACGGCGGAACCGGACCGGGCGCCGAAGCACACATGGAGAGTAGGGAAGCCGCATCATGATCCCGTTGCCCCTGGCCAGGATCGCCGAGATCACCTCGGGCGCCCTCGCGGGCATGGCCGATCCCCGCGCGGTGGTGCGCGGCCCGGTCGTCATCGACTCCCGGGCCGCCGTACCGGGGTCGCTCTTCGTCGCCTTCAAGGGCGACCGGGCCGACGGGCACGACTTCGCCGCCCAGGCCGTGGAGGCCGGGGCGGTGGCCGTGCTGGCGGAGCGGCCGGTCGAGGCCCCGGCGGTGATCGTCGGCGACACGATGGCCGCCCTGGCGGCCCTCGCGACGGCCGTCTGCGCCGAGCTGACCGGTTCCACGGTCATCGGCGTGACCGGTTCGGCGGGCAAGACCACCACCAAGGACCTGCTGGCCCGGCTCACCGCGAGGATCGGCCCCACGATCGCCCCGGTCGGCTCGTTCAACAACGAGATCGGCCACCCGCTGACCGTGCTGAAGGCCGACGAGACCACCCGCTACCAGGTGCTGGAGCTCAGCGCCCGGGGCGTCGGGCACATCGCCGAGCTGGCCCGCATCGCCCCCCCGAAGATCGGCGTGGTCCTCAACGTCGGCACCGCGCACCTGGGCGTGTTCGGCGGCAGGGAGGCGATCGCCCGCGCCAAGGGCGAGCTGGTGGAGGCACTGCCCGCCGACGGCGTGGCCGTGCTGAACGCCGACGACCCCCTGGTGGCGGCGATGGCCGAGCGCACCGCCGCCCGCGTCACCTGGTACGGCCGGGCCGCCTCGGCCGCCGTCCGGGCCGAAGGCGTGGCCGTCGACGACCGCGGCCGCGCCTCCTTCACGCTGCGCACCCCGTCGGGCGCCGCGCCGGTCAGCCTGCGCCTGTACGGCGAGCACGCCGTGGAGAACGCCCTGGCCGCCGCGGCCGCCGCCTACGAGCTCGGCCTGCCGGTCGCCACCATCGCCGAGGAGCTGTCGGAGGCCGAGCCCCGCAGCCGCTGGCGGATGGAGGTCACCGACCGCGCCGACGGCGTCACCGTGATCAACGATGCCTACAACGCCAACCCCGACTCCATGCGCGCCGCCTTCGGCGCCCTCGACGCCCTGGCGGGGGCCCGCCGCCGCTTCGCAGTGGTCGCCTCCCTCCAGGAGCTGGGCGAGGAGAGCGACGCCCTGAACGAGGGCGTGGGCCGCCTCGCCGGGGGCGCGGGGCTGACAGGCCTGCTCGTCGTCGGCGACGACGCCGGACCGATCCTGGCCGGGGCCCGCGCCGCCGCCGGGGACGGCGCGCACCCCGCGGTGACCCACGTCCCCGACGTGGCGGCGGCCGCGGCCGCCCTGGAGGCGGCGCTGGAGCCCGGGGACGTGGTCCTGATCAAGGGGCCGCGTGTCGCGGGGCTGGAACGCGTGGCCGAGGCGCTGCTCGGAGGTGACCGCCGGTGAGGGACATCCTCATCGCCGCGGCGGTGGGCCTGCTGCTGTCCATCTTCGGCACCCCCCTGGCGATCCGCCTGTTCTCCCGCCGCGGCTACGGGCAGAGCATCCGTGAGGAAGGGCCCTCCGGGCACCACGACAAGCGCGGCACCCCCACCATGGGCGGCACGGTGATCGTGATCTCCGCGCTCATCGCCTACGGGGTGGCGCACCTGATCCCTCCGCACGAGATGACGGTCTCCGGGCTGCTCGTGCTCTTCCTGATGACGGGGCTCGGCGCGGTCGGCTTCCTCGACGACTTCATCAAGATCTACAAGCAGCGCAGCCTCGGCCTGCGCAGCGGCGCCAAGGCGCTGGGCCAGCTCATCGTGGGCGCGGTCTTCGCGGTCCTGGTGACCCGCTTCCCCGACGCCTACGACATCACCCCGGCCGAGACCAGGCTGTCGTTCCTGCGGGACTTCGGGCCCTCGATCGGCATCTTCGGGTTCACCGTCTGGGTGCTCATCATGATCGTGGGATTCTCCAACGCGGTGAACCTCACCGACGGCCTCGACGGCCTGGCCAGCGGCGCCACCGGTGCGGTGCTGGCCTCCTACATCCTGATCGGCAACTGGCAGCTCCGCAACAGCTGCACCGCCCAGCTCGGCCCGAACTGCTACTGGGTGCGAGACCCGCTGGACCTGGCCGTGGTCGCCGCCGCCGTGCTCGGCGCGCTGATCGGCTTCCTGTGGTGGAACGCCCCGCCTGCCAAGATCTTCATGGGTGACACCGGCTCGCTGGCGCTGGGCGGCGTCATCGCCGGTCTGGCCATCACCACCCGCACCCAGCTGCTGCTGATCATCCTGGCCGGCATGTGCGTGATCATCACCATGTCGGTGATCATCCAGGTCGGCTTCTTCAAGGTGACCAGGAAACGGGTCTTCAGGATGGCTCCGCTCCAGCACCACTTCGAGCTGGCGGGATGGGCGGAGACGACCATCGTGGTCCGGTTCTGGATCATCGCCGGTCTCTGCGCCGCCGCCGGGCTCGGCCTGTTCTACGTGGAGTGGGTGCCCAAGTAGCCCCCGGCTCCACGCCGCACGCTCCTCCCAGTAAGGACCTGTCGTTCGAATGATCTGTGTGTTGGGTGCCGGGGTCTCCGGCGCCGCCGCCGCCCGCCTGCTCGCCGGTCGTGGTGAGCGGGTGGTGGTCCTGGAGGGCCAGGACGGCGAGCGGCAGCGGGCGGTGGCCGCCGAGCTCGCCGGGGCGGGCGTGGAGGTGCGCTTCGGCGAGCCCGTCGGGGTGCCCGACGGCGCCTCCCTCATCGTCGCCACCGGCTGGCCGCCGCACCACCCGCTGCTGGTGGCCGCCGCCGCGGCCGGGGTCGAGGTGATCGGCGAGGTCGAGCTGGCCTGGCGGCTGCGTCCCGAGGGCGCGGCGCCGTGGCTGGCGCTGACCGGGACCAACGGCAAGACCACCGCGGTGCGGATGCTCACCGCGATGCTGGCGGCGGCGGGGCACAAGGCGCTCGCCGTCGGCAACGTGGGCGTCCCGGTCGTGGAGGCGGTCGCCGGGCCGTACGACGTGCTGGCGGTGGAGCTGTCCAGCTTCCAGCTGCACCGCGCGCCCAGCGTGGCCCCGCGGGCCGCGGCGGTGCTCAACGTGGCCCCCGACCACCTCGACTGGCACGGCTCCATGGAGGAGTACGCCAGGGCCAAGGGGGAGATCTTCGTCCGCGCCGGGACGGTCGTCTACAACGCCGACGACGAGTGGTCGGCCCGGCTGGCCGAGCCGTACCCCGGCGCGGTCGGCTTCACGCTGCGGACACCCGCGGCCGGGCAGCTCGGCGTGGTGGAGGACCTGCTGGTGGACCGGGCGTTCACCGGCGATCCCGTCCGCACCGCCGAGGAGCTCGCCACTCTGGACGACGTCCGGCCCTTCGCCCCGCACAACGTGGCCAACGCGCTCGCCGCCGCGGCCCTGGCCAGGGCCTACGGTGTGCCCGCCGAAGCCGTACGGCGGGGCCTGGCCGACTTCGTCCCCGACCCGCACCGGATCGCGCACGTCGCCCGGGTCGCCGAGGTCGACTACGTCGACGACTCCAAGGCCACCAACCCGCACGCCGCCGCCGCCTCCCTGGCCGCCTATCCCGCGATCGTCTGGGTGGCCGGAGGGCAGCTCAAGGGCGCCGACGTGGAGGAGCTGGTACGGCAGGCCGCACCGCGGCTGCGCGGCGCGGTGCTCCTGGGCGCCGACCGGGAGCGGATCCGGCGAGCCCTGGCACGACACGCCGAGAATGTCCCGGTGGTCGAAGTGGCGGGGCAGGACACTGGGGTCATGGACCGTGTCGTCATCGAAGCCGCCAGGCTCGCAACCCCCGGAGACACCGTGCTGCTGGCCCCGGCCGGCGCCTCACTGGACATGTTCACCGGATACCCGGCCCGGGGGGAGGCGTTCGCGCGGGCCGTACACCGTCTCGCGGCAGGCGAGCCCGGGCACGGGCGAGGTGACGGGTGACCTCCGAACCCGACCGGACGGAGGACCTCGCCCCCCTCAGAGGCCGGCTCGCGCGCCTGCGTGAGCTGCTGGAACGCCCCCTGTTCTCCTACCATCTGCTGCTGGGCGTCAGCGCGCTGCTGATGGCCCTGGGGCTGATGATGGTCCTGTCCGCCTCCAGCATCGAGGCGCTCCAGACCAGGGAGTCGGCCTTCGCCCTCTTCGGCAGGCAGCTCATCTCGATGGCGCTGGGTCTCATGCTGATGTGGATCTGCTCCCGGCTGCCCGTCAGGTTCTTCCGGCAGGCCGGCTACCCGCTGATGGCTCTGGCGGCCCTGGGACTGGTCCTGGTCTTCTTCATCGGAGACGAGGAGCTGGGCGCGCAGCGCTGGATCTATATCGGCGAGCTCACCGTCCAGCCGTCGGAGCCGGCCAAGTTCGCGCTGGTGCTGTGGGGCGCCGACCTGCTGGCCCGCAAGGCCCGCAACGGGACGATCGAGTGGCGCAACCTGTTCATCCCGCTGATGCCGGGCACCGCCCTCATGGCCGTCCTGGTGATGCTGGGAAGCGACCTGGGCACCACGATCGTCCTGATGGCGATCTTCCTGTCGCTGCTGTGGGTGGTGGGCGCACCGCTGAAGCTGTTCGGCGGGATCCTCGCGGTGGCCACGCTCGCCACCATCGTGATGATCACCACCGAGGGATACCGCTCGGACCGCATCGAGGGCTGGCTCAACCCGTGGGGCAACGCCGACGGGACGGGCTACCAGGCCGTCCAGGGCCAGATCGCGATGGGCAGCGGCGGCTGGTTCGGGCTCGGCCTGGGGTCGAGCCGGCAGAAGTGGAGCTGGCTCCCGCACGCCGAGAGCGACTTCATCTTCGCCATCCTCGGCGAGGAGCTCGGCCTGATGGGCACGCTCGTCGTGATCGCCCTGTTCGGCCTGCTCGGCTATGCCGGGCTGCGGGTCGCCACCCGGGTCAGGGACCCGTTCGTCCGGCTCGCCTCGGCCGCCGCGGTCGCCTGGATCGCAGGTCAGGCCCTGGTCAACATCGGCGCGGTGATCGGGGTCCTCCCCATCACCGGCATCCCTCTGCCGCTGGTCTCCTACGGCGGGTCCGCGCTGTTGCCGACCCTCTCAGCGCTCGGCATGCTGCTCTCATTCGCCAAGCACGAGCCCGGTGCGCGTGAGGCTCTCGCCGCCCGTGGCCCCGGACCGGCGGCGCGGGCTCTAAGCTGGCTTGGCCTGGGAGCCCTGGGGCCGACCCGGCGGCCCAGGCCGCGCAAGACGACGAGTTTGACGACGAGAGCGAAAGGACCGATCTGGTGAGAGTGGTCCTCGCCGGCGGCGGGACGGCCGGGCACATCGAACCGGCGCTGGCCTTGGCCGACGCGCTGCGGCAGCTGGATCCGAACATCGGGATCACCTGCCTCGGCACGGAGCGGGGCCTCGAGACGAGGCTGGTCCCCGCCAGGGGATACGAGCTGCAGCTCGTGCCCGCCGTACCGCTGCCCCGCGCCATAACCCCCCAGCTGCTGACCGTGCCCGGACGCCTGGCGGGCGCGATCAACACGACCGCGCAGATCCTGGACCAGGTCCAGGCCGACGTCCTGGTCGGCTTCGGCGGCTATGTGGCGACCCCCGCCTACCTGGCGGCCCGGCGGCGCGGCGTGCCGATCGTGGTGCATGAGGCCAACCCCCGGCCGGGCCTGGCCAACCGGCTCGGAGCGCGCCTGACCGACCATGTCTTCACCGGTCACCCGGACACCCCTCTGCCCCGGGCGGAATACGTCGGGATCCCGCTCCGCCGCGAGATCGTCGGGCTGGACCGGCTGTCCATGGGTGACAAGGCGCGCTCCTGGTTCGGTCTGGAGGCCGACCTGCCCACGCTGCTGATCACCGGTGGGTCCCAGGGCGCGCGCTCGCTCAACCAGGCGGCCCTGGCCGCCGCCCCGGCGTTGCGCCAGGCCGGGATCCAGGTGCTGCACGTCATCGGCCCGAAGAACACGCTGGAGCAGGAGCCGCCCCCCGGCGACCCCCAGTACGTCGTGCTGCAGTACGTCGACCGGATGGACCTCGCCTATGCCGCCGCGGACTTCGCCCTGTGTCGCAGTGGCGCCATGACGTGCGCCGAGATGACCGCGGTGGGCCTGCCCGCGGCCTACATCCCCCTTCCGCACGGCAACGGTGAACAGCGGCTCAACGCGACGCCGATCGTGCAGTCGGGTGGAGGGATCATGGTCGACGACGCCGATCTGACTCCCGAGTGGATCATCCGGAACGTGATGCCGATCCTGGCCGACCCCGAGCGCGTGGTCGCCATGTCGGAGGCCGCCGCCCGGATGGGCCGCAAGGACGCCGACGTGACGCTCGCCAGGAAGGTGCTCCAGGTCGCGGCCCGGGGGAGGGCGTGATGGGCGGGGAGCGAGCCCGACGCGGTGAGCGGAGTGAGCGGTCGAAGGATGAGACCGTTCGCGTGGTGAATGAGGAGTGGTGAGCGACCGATGAGTCTCGTCAAGCTGGTGGAGCCGGTCGCGGCCGAGGAGCTCGGGCGGGTGCACTTCATCGGGATCGGGGGTGCCGGCATGTCCGGCATCGCGCGGATTCTGCTGAAGCGCGGGGTTCCGGTCTCCGGGAGCGACGCCCGTGGTTCGGAGATGGTGTCCGGCCTGCGTGAGCTGGGCGGGGTCGTCCACATCGGCCATGCAGCATCGCACATCAAGAACGTGGACACCGTCGTGGTCTCGACCGCGATCCGCGACTCCAACCCCGAGCTGGGCGAGGCGCTCCGGCAGGGGCTCAGGGTGATCCCCCGGGCCGCCGCTCTGGCCTCGGTCATGGCCGGCCGGTCCGCGGTCGCCGTGGCCGGAACGCACGGCAAGACCACCACCACGTCGATGCTGACCGTGGCGCTGCAGCAGTGCGGCGCGGATCCGTCCTACTGCGTCGGCGGCCAGCTGGTCACCACCGGCCTGGGCGCCGACGAGGGCACGGGCAAGGTGTTCGTCGCCGAGGCCGACGAGAGCGACGGCTCCTTCCTCATGCTGGCCCCGGACATCGCGGTGGTGACCAACGTCGAGCCGGATCACCTCGACAACTACGGGGACCCGAGTGCGGTCTACGACAGCTTCGCCCGCTTCGTCGAGCGGGTCGGCGCCTGCCTGGTGGTCTGTGCCGACGACGCCGGTTCCGCGGCGCTCGTGCCGATCGCCCGCGCACGCGGCCTGAAGGTCGTCACGTACGGAGAGGCCGAGGGCGCCGATCTGCAGGTGAGCGAGATCTCCCCTGACGGCATGGGGATCTCCTTCTCGGTCCGCGGCCACGGAGAGGTCAGGCTGGCCGTGCCGGGACGGCACAACGCGCTCAACGCCGCCGCCGTCATCGCCGTGGCGGCGGAGCTGGGCGTGTCCTTCGACGAGATACGCGACGGTCTGGCCGCCTTCACCGGGGCCAAGCGGCGCTTCGAGGCCAAGGGGGAGGCCGGGGGAGTGGCGGTCTTCGACAGCTACGCCCACCATCCGACCGAGCTCGCCGCCGATCTGCGGGCCGCCCGGGACGTGGTGGCCTCCTTCTCCGGGTCGGGCCGGGTCATCGCGGTCTTCCAGCCGCACCTCTACTCGCGCACCAGGTTCTTCGCCGACGAGTTCGGCGCCGCCCTGGGACTGGCCGACGAGGCCGTCGTTCTGGACGTCTACGGGGCGAGGGAGGATCCCGAGCCGGGGGTCTCCGGGGCGCTGGTGGCGGGCAAGGTGCCGCTTCCGTCCGACCGGGTCGAGTACGCCCCCCGGCGCGAGGCCGTGCCCGCCCTGGTGGCGGGCCGGGCCAGGCCCGGCGACATCGTCCTGACCATGGGCGCGGGCGACGTGACCGAGCTGGGCCCCCTGATCGTCGCGGAGCTGGCCGCCCGGTGAAAGGGCGGCCGCCGGCCCCCGAGCCGCGAGGCCCGCGAGGGGGCGCCGGTGAACCAGCCGAGGAACACCCGCAGCCGCGAGGGGGCGCCGGTGAACCAACGGAGGAGCGCCCGCAGCGAAGCGAGGACGCGACGACGGCGGAAGCCGGTTACCCGCCCCCGAGCCGCGGCGCGCAGCGCCGCAGCGGACACAGCGTCGCAGTGAACAGAGCGTGGCGGACGGTCTTCATCGCGCTGCTCACGGCGGGAGTCGTGGGGAGCGCGGCCTGGCTGGTGTTCGTCTCGCCGGTGCTCGGGGTGCGGGAGGTCCGGGTGGTGGGCAACCTCGACGTCTCCGCCGGGCAGATCCGGCAGGCGACGGGGGTCGCCGACGGCAAGCCTCTGGCCACCGTGGACGCCGCCGAGATCGAGGACCGGGTCGCGCGGATCCGGCGGATCGAGTCGGTGCGGGTCAGCCGGGGCTGGCCCGGCACGCTGATGATCGAGGTCGTGGAGCGGACGCCGGTGGCGGTGCTGCCGGTGGGCGGCACCTTCGCCCTGGTGGACAGGCACGGCGTGGTGATCGAGATCAAGGGCGTCGTGCCGCCGGCTCTGCCGGTGCTGCGCCTCGACCGGCCCGGGCCGGGGGACCCGGCGACCGCGGCGGCGCTGGCCGTGGTGGGGGCGCTGCCGGAGGAACTGTCCTCGCGGGTGGCCGAGGTGCACGCGCCCTCCGCGGAGACGGTCTCCCTGCGCCTGAGGGACGGCCGGTCGGTGGTGTGGGGCGGTTCCGACCGTGCCGCAGACAAGGCTCGGGTCCTGGTCACGCTGCTGAAACGCCCCGCGGACACCTATGATGTGAGCTCGCCGGACGTCGTGACGGTGAAATGACCGCGACGCCCGAACGTGCTCTCGCCGAACGCCTCCCGGACGTCTCGCGAAAAGGACAGGCCGCGACACGCCGGGCGTGCTTGCGGCGCGGTTAGTTGACCCGCCCGGAGCGTAGCTCCTACTGTCCGTATCAATCCTCAGGTTGACATAAATCTAAATCTCAACTTGAGGTTGAGGGTTAAGAAAACGACGGCACGACCCCGTGCCGCATGAAATTGCAAGTCAACGAGCGGAAAGGCCCCTCGTCGTGGCAGCACCGCAGAACTACCTCGCGGTCATCAAGGTTGTTGGAATCGGCGGAGGCGGAGTCAACGCCGTCAACCGGATGATCGAGGAGGGACTCAAGGGCGTCGAGTTCATCGCCATCAACACCGACGCCCAGGCGCTGCTCATGAGTGACGCCGACGTCAAGCTGGATGTCGGGCGCGAGCTCACGCGCGGTCTCGGCGCGGGGGCCAACCCCGAGGTCGGCCGGAAGGCGGCCGAGGACCACCGGGAGGAGATCGAAGAGGTCATCAAGGGCGCGGACATGGTGTTCGTCACCGCGGGAGAGGGCGGTGGCACGGGCACCGGAGGTGCTCCGGTGGTCGCCAGCATCGCACGCTCCCTGGGCGCCCTGACCATAGGCGTGGTGACCCGGCCCTTCAGCTTCGAGGGCCGCCGCCGGGCGATGCAGGCCGAGGCGGGCATCGAGACCCTGCGCGAGGAGGTCGACACCCTCATCGTGATCCCGAACGACCGGCTGCTGTCGATCTCGGACCGCCAGGTGAGCGTGCTGGACGCGTTCAAGGCGGCCGACCAGGTGCTGCTCTCCGGTGTGCAGGGCATCACGGACCTCATCACCACCCCGGGTCTGATCAACCTCGACTTCGCCGATGTGAAGTCGGTCATGTCCGACGCGGGCTCGGCGCTGATGGGCATCGGCCACGCGCGTGGTGACGACCGGTCGGTCGCGGCGGCGGAGATGGCCGTCTCCAGTCCGCTGCTGGAGGCCAGCATCGACGGCGCGCATGGTGTGCTGCTGTCGATCGCCGGCGGCTCCGACCTCGGGCTCTTCGAGATCAACGAGGCCGCCCAGCTCGTCTCCAGCGCGGCGGCTCCGGACGCCAACATCATCTTCGGTACGGTCATCGACGACGCGCTCGGCGACGAGGTCCGGGTCACGGTGATCGCGGCCGGGTTCGACGACCCTCCCGCCGGCAGCAAGGCCGCGGTCCCGCAGCCGATGGGACGCCCGCAGGCGGCCCGGCCGGCGAGCCCGCCCCCGGCGGCCCCGCCGGTCCGTCCCGCGGCCCCCACGGTGAAGAGCGAGCCCCGGCCTGAGCCGAAGGCCGCGCCGCCCCCGCCGTCGGTGCGCACGGCCGCCCCCCCGCCTCCGGTCGCCCCCGCGCCCGCCCCGGTGGCGGAGACTCCGCAGCCGGCGCAGCCGCCGGTGGTGGAGCAGGCGGCGGAGTCCCGGCCGGAGGAGCCCCCGGCGCCGCCGGTGTCGATTCCGCGTCCGACGCCCGAGCCGCCGCAGCCGGCTCCCGTCTCCGCCAGGTTCCCCGACTCGTCCCGCAGGCCGGGCAGGGTGATCTTCGAGGAGGACGACGAGCTGGACGTCCCCGACTTCCTGAAGTGAGATTACTCACGGCCGGGCCGGTGTCAGTCCATCCGGCCGTGACCGCGAGAATGGATCCGCCGGTTTGTCTGCATTTGAGCGGCGGGGACGTGAGGGAAGAAACACGACGAGACGAGATCGCGGCCTGCCTGGCCGAGGTCGAGGCGCACATCGCCGAGGCGTGCCGGGTGTCCGGCCGGGCTCGTGAGGAGCTGACCCTCATCGCGGTGAGCAAGACCTATCCCGCCTCCGACGTACGGCTCCTGGCCGAACTCGGGGTGCGGGACGTGGGGGAGAACCGCGACCAGGAGGCGTCGGCCAAGGCGCGCGAGTGCGCCGATCTCGGGCTCACCTGGCACTTCGTCGGCCAGTTGCAGACCAACAAGGTCCGTTCCGTGGTGAGCTACGCCGATGTCGTGCACTCGGTGGACCGGCCGCGACTGGTCGCCGCACTCGGCAACGAGGCGGTCAGGGCCGGGCGTGAGATCACCTGCCTGGTCCAGGTCGCGCTGGACGGCGATCCCGCCAGGGGCGGTGCGCGGCCGGAGGACGTGGCCGCCGTGGCCGACGCCGTGGCCGGCGCCCCCGGGCTCCGGCTGGGCGGGGTCATGGCGGTGGCGCCGCTGGGAGAGGAGCCCGGCAGGGCGTTCGCCCGCCTGCGGGAGATCGCGCAGGCGGTACGGGACGACCATCCCGGTGCCGATCTCATCTCCGCCGGCATGAGTGGTGATATGTCCGAGGCCGTGGCCAACGGCGCGACACACCTCCGGGTCGGTACGGCGTTGCTCGGTCGCCGGAAGCTCTTCGTCAGGTAATGTCCCTCCAAGTGGACCTTGGCGTTCACGTGTCCGGACAGTGGCCGATCGGCGGTGAGCTCCAAGGGGGGGACGGCTGCCACCCCGAGTCAGTCGGATAAGGCGGAGGAAGAAGTAGCGATGGCCGGCGCGATGCGCAAGATGGCGGTCTACCTCGGTCTTGTAGAGGACGACCGCTACGAGAGATATGACGCCTACTCCGACGACGAGTACGACGAGTTCGACGAGTCCCGGCGCGTGGGCGAAGAGCGCCCTGGCGCGGTCCACGGCCGCGAGGAGGACACCGATCCAGGGGTGCCCGCTCCGAGGCCCGCCACAGCCGTTTTGGAGCGTCGTACGACCGATCTGGCCCGCATCACGACCCTCCACCCCCGCACCTACAACGAGGCGCGGACGATCGGCGAGCACTTCCGCGACGGCACCCCGGTCATCATGAACCTGACCGAGATGGTTGACAGCGACGCGAAGCGGCTTGTCGATTTCGCGGCAGGTCTCGTCTTTGGCCTACACGGGAGCATCGAACGTGTTACCAACAAGGTGTTCCTGTTGTCCCCTGCCAATGTCGAGGTGACCGCCGAGGACAAGGCCCGAATCGCGGAACGCGGGTTCTTCAACCAGAGTTAGAGTTCCACTATGCACATCGAGTCGAAGCCCACCCCGTCCTCCCGGGGGCCGCGGACCAGGACGGAGGCAGGACAACAGCGTGGAGATCGTTAGCGGGATCCTGGTCTTCGTCCTGGCCCTCTACCTGGTTCTGCTGATCGGCAGAATGATCTTTGAGACGGTGCAGGCCTTTGCACGTCAGTGGCACCCCAGAGGGGTCGTCCTGGTCCTGGCGGAGGCCGTGTACACGGTCACGGACCCGCCTCTCAAGTTCCTCCGCCGTTTCATTCCGCCACTCCGGTTGGGTACGGTTGCCTTTGACCTAAGCTTCACAGTGCTGTTCATTGTGGTCTTGGTCTTGATCCAACTCGTGTCCGCGCTTCAACCTCGTTGATCGGGTACCGTCCCTCCGGACAGACTCCAAGCGCGCCAAGGAGACCGAAATGCCGCTGACACCCGCTGATGTGCGGAACAAGCAGTTCAGTACGACCCGGCTCAGGCCAGGCTACGACGAGGAAGAGGTAGACGCCTTCCTCGACGAAGTCGAGTCCGAGCTGGACCGGCTGATCCAGGAGAATGAGGAGCTCCGCGCCAAGCTGGCGGAGTGCATGCGGGGCAAGGTGCCCGGCGGGATGGGCATGGCCATGACGCCGGCGCCCGTCTCCGAGCAGCCCAAGCCCGAGATGATGATGCCGCCGCAGCCGGAGCCGATGCGGGCTCCCGAGCCGGTGCAGCAGCAGCCGGTCCCCGTCGGCATGGGCATGCCGCCCGCCGAGGACAACATGGACACCGCGGCCCGCGTGCTCGCCCTGGCCCAGCAGACGGCCGACCAGGCGATCGCCGACGCCCGCCGGGAGGCGGACGAGACGGTGACCCGGGCCCGCCGCGAGGCCGACGACATCCTCGGCAAGGCCCGCCGCCAGGCCGAGCAGGTCATCGGCGACGCCCGCGCTCGTGCCGAGACGCTGGAGCGCGACGCGCAGGAGCGGCACCGCCAGGCCATGGGCTCGCTGGTGCAGAACCGTGACGAGCTCGAGCGCAAGGTCGAGGAACTGCGCAGCTTCGAGCGGGAGTACCGCAGCCGCCTCAAGCTCTACCTGGAGAACCAGCTGGCCGAGCTGAACGTCGCAGCCGAGGGCAGCGGCGGCTTCCCGATCGTGGGCGGGCCTCCGGCCATGTCCCATGCGGGCGCTCCGGGTGGGCAGCCGCCTCTCCAGGCCGGTCCCGCCAACCCGTTCGGCGGCGAGCCGCAGCACCCCGGCGCCTTCCAGGGCGCTGACGGTCCGCACAACGACCGTCGCTAAGGTGCCGGGTCATTCCCTCTGACCCGTACCCGGGAGTCCCTCTGTGATCATTGTCAGCGCTGGTTTGGTGTTGACTGCCGTCGTCCTGCTCATCGTGGGAGTCGTGCTCGCCGAACCGTTTCTGGTCATGTGGTCGATTGCGGTCAGTGTCCTGTCCGCGGTCTTCCTGGTGATCGGGGCGTTGCTGCGACGCCATGAGCTGTTCCCCGGCGGAGGGCGCGCCGGGGTTGCTCCGCCGTTCCCCTATCAGGGACCGGCTCCTGCCGGGCCGCCGTTGTCGGCGCCGGCCATGGCCCCCCACCAGCACCACGCTCCGGCGGGTCAGCCCGCAGCGGCGCCGCACGGCGTGCGACAGCAGACGCCTGTCGCCACCCGGCCCCGCCCGGTCCCCGAGGCCGGACCGGTCCCCGCCACGCGGCAGGGATCTCTGGACGGCGACTCGATCGTGCTGGTGATTCCCGGCCGCAGGCGTTACCACCTCGCCGGGTGCCGTCAGCTGGCCGGCCGGGATCACGAGGAGCTCACCCAGGAGGAGGCACGGGAGGAGGGCTTCACGCCCTGCACCACCTGCCTGCCCGAGCTCACCGCCGCGACCGCGCCGCAGGACTCCGCGCCGCAGGCGCAGGAGCCCGTCCGGTCCCTGGCCTTCGAGGAGCCCGGCCCCGCCGCGGCCTCAGAACCGTCCGCCGATGAGGCCACCGCCCGGTTCAGCCCTCCCTACGGGCCTGCCGGCCCACGGGCCGCCCAGCCCTCCGCCCCTCCGGCGGCGCCTGCGCAACCCGTCCCGTCCGCCTCTCCGGAGCCGGGCCCCGCACGACCGGTCCCCTCCGGAGCCCGGGAGCCCGCCCCCGAGGCAGCCGTCTCGCCGGACGCCGGTCGGCCCTCCGCGGACGCCCGCGATCCTGCAGCCCCGGTCGCCCGGCCGTACGTCCAGGGTGCCGTGCCGGATCAGGGTCCGCGGACCCCGTCCCAGACTCCCGAGTCCCCGACCCCGGGATCCCGGGCCCCGGAGTCCCCGGCCCCGGAGTCCCAGATCCCGCAACCGCCGCGCGCCGAGGGGCCGTCCGGCTCCCGGGAACAGGCAGGCTCCCGGGAACAGGCAGGGCCCTCCGCCACACCCGTGTTCCCGGTCCAGAAGGCCGCGCCCTCTGCCGCGACCCCGGAAGACTCCGCGGCCACCAGCTGGTTCAGCAGGGACATCGTCACTCCGGCTTCCGAGCCGACTCCGGAACCGGAGCCGGAGCCCGCGGCCGGACCCGAGCCCGGCGGGCACGCGTCTCCGGCGGCGGACGCCGCGCGGACGGAGGAGTCCACCGGGCGGGAACCCGCCGCCGAGCCCGCTGCGGAACACGAGCCCGCCGTCACGGCCGCGGCAGGCAGACAGACCCGGGAGACCACCGAGCCGGTGGAGCCGGCCGAGACCGCACCCGGGCGCGCCGGGCAGCCGGTGCCGGCCGGCTCCGCCCCGGCGGAGACCCAGGAAGAGGCCCCGGCGGAGACCTCGGGAGAGGCCCCGGAAGGGGTTTCGGTGACCGCCCCGGCGGAGGCTCGGGAAGAGACTCCGGAGACGAGGACGCCTCCGGCGGAGAAGTCCGGGGCGTCCGCCTCGGAGGAGGCGGCGGTGAAAGCGGAGCCGCCCGCCGGAGAGACCCCGGCCGGGGGATCCCCGCAGGCGTGGACGCCCACCGGGCAGGAGCCCGCACAGCCGGACGCCTCCCCCGGGGAGGCACCCGCCGGCGCCTCCCCGGGCGACACCGACATCCCGCCCGAGGGGATCCCGGTCGTCGAGCCGGCGGCGGACGACGCCCCCACCTCACCGGAGGGCATCCCGGCGGCCGAGGGTGACGAAGGCTCCGGCACGGTGAAGGCCATCATGGGCACCGGCCGTTTCCACAGCCCGACCTGCCCTCTCGTCACGGGGCTCGACGACGGTGTCGAGAGCATGCCCCGTGCCGCCGCGGAGGAGGCCGGGCTGAGCGGTTGCCCGATCTGCCAGGGCGGTTGACCACGGCGCCCGGCGGGAACGCGCGGCCGGGGACAGCAGCCCGCAAGGGCCCGGCAAGCCAAGGGCAAGGGCCCCGGGGAGACCCCCGGGGCCCTTGCCCGTCCGGTGGTACGGCCCTCTTCCGTCAGGCGGTACGGCGCAGCTGGAAGGTGAGACCGAGATCGGCGTCCTGGTGGGAGGGGAGGCCCTCGGCGACGCCCTCGGTGAGCGAGAGGGCGAGCACCTCGTCGGCCACGGTGCCGCCCTGCTCACGCAGGGCCTCGGCCAGGTCGGCGTCGGTGGCGGACCACCACAGGTCGATCCGGTCGGCGATGGCCAGACCGGTGGACTTGCGGGCCTCCTGGACCAGGCGGATCACGTCGCGGATGAGGCCGGCGCGGCGCAGCTCGTCGGTGATGGCCAGATCCAGGGCGACGGTCTCGCCGGTGCCGGTGTCGACGGCCCCCCTCTCCACGGCCCAGCCGGACTTGGGCTGCTCGGTGACGATCACGTCGTCGGCGGTCAGCTCGACCGAGCCCAGCTCCCCGGCCTCCATCGAGACCGGCGATCCGGAACGCAGAGCGAGGGCGATCCCGGTGGCGTCGGCCGCCGAGACGGCCGCGGCGACCAGTTTCGTCTGCGAGCCGAACCGCTTGCCCAGCGCCCGGAAGTTGGGCTTGACCGTGAAGGAGATCAGGTCGGCGGAGAACCCGGACAGGTCCTCCAGGTCCTGCACGTTGAGCTCCTCGGCGATCAGGCGGCGCAGCTCGGGGGAGAGGGAGGCCCAGCCGGGCGCGCCCACCAGTGCGCGGCGAAGCGGCTGGCGGTTCCTGACGCCGCTGGAGGCGCGGGCCGAGCGGCCCAGGTCCACCAGGCGGCGCACCAGCGCCATCTGCTCCAGCAGCGCCGGGTCCAGCGCCTCTTCCTTGACCGACGGCCAGGTGTCCAGGTGGACCGAGACGGGGCTCTCGTCGGAGCGCAGCACGTCCCAGACGTAGTCGGTGATGAACGGTGCCACCGGAGCCATCAGGCGGGTCACCGTCTCCAGGCATTCGTACAGGGTGGCGAAGGCGGTGGTGTCGCCCGACCAGAACCGGCGGCGGGAGCGGCGCACGTACCAGTTGGACAGGTCGTCGAGGAACTCGCTCAGCCGCCGCCCGGCCCGGGCGGTGTCGAAGTCGTCCAGGGCGGCGGTGACCTCGGCCACCGTACGGTGCAGCTCCGCCAGGGCCCAGCGGTCGATCGCCGGCCGCTCGCCGTAGGCGGGGGCCTGCGCCGCCTGCGCCGGCGACCAGGACTCCGCCCCGGCGTAGAGGGTGAGGAACGACGCGGTGCTCCAGTAGGTCCGCAGGACCTTGCTGACGATCTCCTCCAGGGCCGCGTGGCCGACCCGGCGGGCCGCCCACGGCGAGCCGGAGCACGCCATGTACCAGCGCAGGGCGTCGGCCCCGTGCTGGTCCATCAGCGGGATCGGCTCCAGCACGTTGCCCAGGTGCTTGCTCATCTTGCGGCCGTCCTCGGCGAGGATCAGGCCCAGGCAGAGCACGTTCTCGTAGGAGGAGCGGCCGAAGACCAGCGTGCCGACCGCCATCAGCGAGTAGAACCAGCCGCGGGTCTGGTCGGTCGCCTCGCAGATGAACTGCGCCGGGTAGGCCTTCTCCAGCATCTCGGGATTCTGGTACGGCGCCCCCCACTGGGCGAACGGCATCGAGCCCGAGTCGTACCAGGCGTCGATGACGTCGGGCACCCGGCGGGCCTCGGCGCCGCAGGAGGGGCAGGGCAGCGTGACGTCGTCGACGTAGGGGCGGTGCGGGTCGAGGCCGGAGACGTCCTGGCCGGACAGCGCGCTCAGCTCGGCCAGCGAGCCGACGCAGGTGACGTGCGACTCGTCGGCGGAGCAGACCCACAGCGGCAGCGGGGTGCCCCAGTAACGCGAACGGGACAGCGACCAGTCGACGTTGTTGCGCAGCCACTCGCCGAAGCGGCCCCACTTGATCGTCTCGGGGAACCAGCTGGTCTTCTCGTTCTCGGCGAGGAGCTGGTCCTTGATCGCGGTGGTGCGGATGTACCAGGCGGGCAGGGCGTAGTACAGCAGTGCGGTGTGGCAGCGCCAGCAGTGCGGGTAGCTGTGCTCGAAGTGGCTGCCCCGGTACAGCAGGCCGCGCTCGCGCAGGTCCGCGGTCAGGCCCTCGTCGGCGTCCTTGAAGAACCGCCCGCCGACCTGGGGGACGTCGTCGGCGAAGCGGCCGTCGGGGCCGATCGGGTTGACCACCGGCAGGCCGTACCGCTTGCAGGTCGCCATGTCGTCGGCGCCGAAGGCGGGGGCCTGGTGGACCAGGCCGGTGCCGTCCTCGGTGGTGACGTAGTCGCCGAGGACCACGTAGTGCGCGCCGGGGATGTCGACGAGGTCGAACGGCCGCGAGTAGGCGGTGTGCTCCAGCTCGGCGCCCTGGAAGGTGGACAGCACCTCGGCGTCCTCGCCCAGCGCGGCGTGCAGCAGCGGCGCGGCGACGACCAGCACCTCGTCGGAGCCGGCGGGGCGGGCCGCGACGTAGGTCACCTCGGGGTGCACGGCGACCGCCGTGTTGGACACCAGCGTCCAGGGCGTGGTGGTCCAGATCAGCAGGGACGCGCCCAGCTCGGCCAGCGGGCCGGAGAGGACGGGCATCCGGACGTATACCGACGGGCTGGAGACGGTCTCGTAGCCGCCGGGCTGGCCCAGCTCGTGGTCGGACAGGCCGGTGCCGCAGCGCGGGCAGTACGGCGTGATCCGGAAGTCACGGAAGAGCAGATCCTTGTCGAAGATTGTTTTGAGCGACCACCAGACGGACTCGACGTAGGCCGGGTCCATCGTGCGGTAGGCCTGGGACAGGTCGATCCAGTAGCCCATCCGCTCGGTCATCTCTTCGAAGGCGTCCACGTGCCGCAGCACCGACTCGCGGCAGCGGGCGTTGAACTCGGCGATGCCGTACGCCTCGATGTCCTTCTTGCCGGACAGGCCGAGCTCTTTCTCGATGCCGACCTCGACGGGCAGGCCGTGGCAGTCCCAGCCGGCCTTGCGGGGCACGCTGTAGCCCCGCATGGACTTGTAGCGGGGGAAGACGTCCTTGAAGACGCGGGCCTCGATGTGGTGGACACCGGGCATGCCGTTGGCGGTGGGCGGGCCCTCGTAGAACACCCAGGTGGGGCCGCCGGCGTTCTGCTCGACCGAGCGCTCGAAGATCTTGCCGTCCCGCCAGCGGCCGAGCACCTCGTGTTCGAGCGCGGGCAGGTCGACCTGCGCGGGAAGGGGACGGAAATGGGCGGACATCGGGGACGGGACCTCCACGCTGGTGCTGGCAGTGGCGTGGAGGGACGAGACCTCGCGGTCCCGCGGTACCACCCTCCTTGGCCTCCGCAGGCGGAAGCCCTCTTCCTTGTGGTCGCTGCCGGGTCTACCGGGCCCCGACGGGGCCGTTCTTCCGGCGGCTCAGGGGTGATCTTCCCCCCGGTCCTCGCCCCGGGCTCACACCGTCCCCGGGTCGCTCGTGCGAGGGGGGCCGGAGGTACTCGTCCCCGTCAACACCTTGCGGATTCAAACGATAACGCACGCGGCCCGTGCGGGGCTTCCTGATATCCGGAGGCTGGGAGGAATGAGAGGGAAGAGGGGGGATAGTACGGGATTGGTAAAGAGCTCAGCGGGGCGTTTGCCGTTCCGTTATGAGCGACCTAAGCTTCCCGCACCGCTGACCGCTCTGGCAGGGGTCCGACCGAGTGAGGAGGCCGACATGGCCACGACCGTGAGCGCAGACAATAGCGCGGTAGTGCCGGCACAGAACGGTCCCGCGGCGACGTGGACGGCCGAGGAGCTCTCAGAGGTCCGCGGGCGGCTGACGGCGGAGATCGACGACCTGACCGCCGAGATCGCCAGAGCCGAGTCGGAGATCGCGTCGAACGACGTCACCGACGGCGCTGGCGACGATCAGGCCGACGCCGGGGCCCGGACGTATCAACGGGAACGCGAGATCGCCCTTACCCTGAATGCGCGCGACCTGGTCGCGCAGAACGAGCGAGCGATCGCCCGGATCGACGCAGGGACCTACGGAGTGTGCGAATCGTGCCACCAGCCGATCGGCAAGGAGCGCCTGCAGGCGTTCCCGAGGGCGACGCTGTGCGTGGCCTGCAAGCAGCGGGAGGAGCGCCGCTGACCGGCGACGCCGTGAGCGGGGGGGTCCCGGCCGCCCCGCTCGGAGCGCGGCGGATCGCCGTGCTCGCGACGATCGCGCCGATCGTCTATCTCCTGGACCTGGCCACGAAGGTGATCGTGCTGCGGACCCTGGAGGGCAGGGAACCGCTCGTCCTGATCCCGGACCTTCTCCAGTTCCGGGTGATCTTCAACTCCGGGGCCGCCTTCAGCATCGGCACCGGCATGACGATCGTCTTCACGTTCGTCGCGGCCGGAGTGGTGATCGCCATCCTGCGGACCGCCCGCCACCTGCGCAGCCTGCCGTGGGCGGTCACCCTCGGCCTGCTGCTCGGCGGGGCGCTCGGCAACCTGACCGACCGGATCTTCCGGTACCCCTCGGGCTTCGGCCGGCCCTCGCCGTTCCAGGGGCATGTCGTCGACTTCATCGAGACCTTCCCGGGGCACTTCCCGGTCTGGAACATCGCCGACGCGGGGGTCGTCTGCGGGGGGATCCTCGCGGTCTTCCTCGCCTGGCGGGGCTACCAGATCGACGGGACCCGCGACACCGGGCAGAAGGAGCGCAACAGCGATGGCTGACCGACGGAGCCTCCCCGTACCCGACGGGCTGGAGGGCGAGCGCCTCGACGCCGCCCTGTCCCGCCTGTTCGGCCTGTCCCGCACCCGCGCCGCCGAGCTGATCGCTTCCGGGGACGTGCTGGTGGACGGGGCGCCCGCCGCCAAGTCCGACCGGGTCCAGGGAGGGGCCTGGCTGGATGTGACCCTGCCGCCGCCGCCCGCCGCGCCCACCGCCGTGCCCGAGCCGATCCCCGGCATGACGATCGTCTACGAGGACGACGACATCGTGGTCGTCAACAAACCCGTCGGCGTGGCGGCCCACCCGACCACCGGCTGGACCGGCCCCACCGTGATCGGCGGCCTGCTGGGCACCGGCCGCCGTGTGGCCACCAGCGGCGCCGCCGAGCGCCAGGGCATCGTGCACCGGCTGGACGCCAACACCACCGGCGCGATGGTCGTGGCCAAGAGCGAGCACGCCTACTCCCACCTGAAGCGGGCCTTCAAGGAGCGCACGGTGGAAAAGCGCTACCACGCGCTGGTCCAGGGCCACCCCGATCCGTCACGCGGCACCGTGGACGCGCCGATCGACCGTCACCCGTTCGGGGACGGCCGGTTCGCGGTCGTGGCCGGGGGCAAGCCCTCGGTCACCCACTACGACACGATCGAGGCGTTCCGCGCGGCGTCACTGCTGGACATCAAGCTGGAGACCGGCAGGACCCATCAGATCCGGGTGCACATGTCGGCGCTGCGCCACCCGTGCGTCGGCGACATGCTGTACGGCGCGGACCCGACGCTGGCCGCGCGCCTGGGCGTCAGCCGGCAGTGGCTGCACGCCGTCTCCCTGGGGTTCGAGCACCCGGCCACCGGCGAGTGGGTCAGCTTCACCACCGACTACCCCGCCGACCTGGCCCACGCGCTGAAGGTGGTCGGCGGCGAGTCGTAGGGCTGCGGCGGACACCGGAGAGGGGGCATGCGCCTCCTCCGCGGCGGCCACGCTTCCTTGCGGGGAGGGCCGCTATCCCTTCCCGCGCTTCTTGGCTCCCTTGGAGGCCTTCTCGGGCTTTCCGCCCTCGCCGGGGTGACCGGCGCCGTGAGCGTTCAGGCCGCTGCCGGGCTCGACCTGGTCGGGGGAGTCGCCGCCCTCGCCGGGACCCTGGCCGGAGTCGTCCTCCGCGTCGTCCCCCGAGCCCTCGCCGGGCTGGTCCGGCGAGGGTTTCTGCGACGGCTTCTGTGAGGGTTTCTGCGAGGGTTTCCGTGACGGCTTGGCCGAGGGCTCGGGATCGTCCTGCGTGCGGCCGTCCGAGGTGGGCCCGGCGGACGGCCCGCTCCCGCCGGTGTCGGGGGGTGAGGTGGCGGTGTCGACAGCGGTGTCCGACCCCTCGGGTTCCGCCGGCGCCGTCCGCCCGGTGGTGGGGATGCTCACGGAGGTGGCGGGCGGTCTCAGCGGGTCACCGGTGGAGGATGACCTCGAGGTGACCCAGGCCATCCCTCCGGCGCTCAGGGCGACGGCGAGGGCCGTCGCCGCGGCCCCGGCCAGGATGGAGCGGCGCCGGGAGCCGAGGCCGGCCGCGCGGGCTGCGGCGCCCGGCTGCGCGGGTGCGTCGTCCGCGGGAACGGGAACGGCGGCCGGAGCGGGCCCGGCGGACGGTGCGTCCCGCACCCCCGCCGCGGGCGCGGCCCCCTGCGCGATCGCCGGGATGCCCGCCGCCCCGGCGGCCAGGGCCGGGGACGACGGGGCCAGGTCGATGGGCACGGTGGGCTCCGGCGCGGTGCCGGCCACGATCGCCGCCAGGTGCGCCTGCACCTCATGGGCGGACATCCGGCGCGCGGGATCCTTGCGGAGCAGTCCGGAGACCACCGGCCCCAGCGCTCCGGCGAACCGGAGCGGGGCCGGAGCCTCGTGCATGACCGCCGAGAGCGTGGCCAGCGGGTGGGCACGCTGGAAGGGGGAGTGCCCCTCGACCGCCATGTACAGCGTCACGCCGAGCGACCACAGGTCGGAGGCGAACTCCGCGGGGCCGCCGTTGGCCCGTTCCGGTGCGATGAAGGCCGGGGTGCCGATGAGCGCTCCGGTCCTGGTCACCGAGGAATCGCCCTCCAGCACCGCGATGCCGAAATCGGTCAGCACGGCCCGGCCGTCGGTCGCCAGCAGCACGTTGTCCGGCTTGACGTCGCGGTGCAGTACCCCCACGCGGTGCGCGGCGACCAGGGCCCCCAGCACGTCCAGTCCGATCCGGGCCGCCTCGGCGGGGGGCAGCGGGCCGTCCTCCCTGATCACGGCGCCGAGGGTCCGGGATTCCACGAGCTGCATCACGATCCACGGCCGCCCGCGCTCCTCGATCACGTCGTAGACCGTCGCCACGCCCGGATGGCCGATCCGCCCGGCGGCGCGTGCCTCCCGGAGGGTCCGGACGGTGAAGACCTCGCGTTCGGGGCCCGTCAGGTCGGGGGAGGGGATGACCTCCTTGACCGCGACGTCGCGGCCGAGCACCTCGTCCCGCGCCCGCCAGACCGTGCCCATCCCTCCCCGGCCGATGTGTTCCAGCAGCCGGTACCGGTCACCGATGAGCTCCTGAGGATCGGACATGAACCCTCCGCTACCCACGATCGGTCGGGATAGTCCGGACTTTTCTCGTGATCAGGTGCAGAAGTGTGTTCTCGGGCGCGGGTTCTCCGCCGGCGGTGCGGGTCAGGAGACCGGTCCCGGCACCGTTTCCCGGTGCGGGACGGGCCGCTCGGGCCTCAGCGGAGAGGGCTCCACCCGCAGGAGCCGGGCCGCCCAGGCGGGCAGCCACCAGTTCCAGCGGCCCATCATCGCGACCGCCGCCGGGACCAGGACGCCCCGGATGAGGGTCGCGTCCAGCAGGATGCCCAGGGCCAGGCCGCTGGCGAACACCTTCACGTCCAGCTCGGGGGTCATGGCCAGCGCGGCGAAGGAGGCGAACAGGATCAGCGCGGCCGAGGTGACCAGTCGCCCGGTACGGCCCACGCCCTCGATCACCGCGTGACGGGTGTCGCCCGAGGAGTCGTACTCCTCCCGCATCCTGGACAGGATGAACACCTCGTAGTCCATGCTGAGGCCGTACAGGAAAGCGAAGATCGTCAAGGGCACGAACTCGCCGATCGAGCCGGTCGGCTGGATGCCGAGCAGCTCGCGGGTGCCCCACCCGAACTGCCACAGCAGGACCATCGCGCCGATCACCGCGCCCAGGGAGAGCAGATTGAGCGCGATCGCCTTGAGCGGCAGCAGCAGGGAGCGGAACGCCCGCGCCAGCATCACGAACGTGGCCAGCGCGATCAGCGCGAGCATCCAGGGGAGGGCCCCGTAGGCCTGCGCCTGGAAGTCCATGCTCTGCGCGGCGCTGCCGCCGACCCGGACGTCCGCGCCGGCCGTCTCCCGGACCCGGGTGACGGTCGCCTGCCCGGCGTCGGCGCCGTTCTCCGCGACCGGCAGCACGGTGACGACCGCGGTGCCGTCCCGTCGCCAGGACGCGTTGTCCGGCGCCAGCACGGTGGACACGCCCTCGACGCCTCTGATCCGCGCGACGGCCCGCGCCGGGTCGCCGGTGACCAGCGCGTCGAAGGGGGTGATGGAGCCGGCCGGGATGCCCGCCCGGCGCAGCGCGGCCAGGCCCTCGTGGCCGGGGCCGGAGGTGCGAAGCCGGCCGCTCTCGGGCAGGCCGAGGTTGACGCCGAGCGCGGTGACGGTCAGCGCGACCAGCAGGCCGCCACTCAGCAGCGCGGCCGGCCGGCGCAGCCGTACCACTCCGCGGGCCCAGGCCGACCACGCGCGCCCGGCCCGCGCCTCCCGGTGGAACGGCGCGGCCCCCGCCGCGCCGCGCCTGCGCTCCAGGCGCTGCCCGGTGAGGGCGAGCAGGACCGGGAGCACGGTGAGCGTGACGGCCACGCTCACCGCCGCGATGATCATTCCGGCCAGGCCGAGGCTGCGCAGGAACGGCACCGGCAGCACCACCATGGTCACCAGGCCGATCGCGACCGCGACGCCGCTGAACAGCACCGCGCGCCCGGCCCCCCGCATCGCCCGGTGCACGGCCTCGTCGCCGCGGTGCCCGCCCGCCTGCTCCTCCCGCCACCGGGCCACCAGCAGCAGCGAGTAGTCGACGGCGATGCCCAGGCCCAGCAGGGGCATGGTGGTCAACGCCACGTCGTGCACGGTCATCACCAGAGTCAGCAGCAGGATCACGACGAACGACACGAAGATCGCCAGGACGGAGATGAGGACCGGCACGAGCGCCAGGGCCGAGCGGAAGACCAGGAACAGCACGATCACGGCGGCGGCCACACCGATGCCGATCTTGGAAGGGACGTCGACGCCGCCCGCGTCCACGCTCGGCGCGAGGGCGTCCAGGCCGGTGACGCGCACGGTGCCGCCCCGCGGCAGGACCGCGGACATCGCCTCCGTGATCACGGGGCTCTCGTCGGGTGTCTCGCCCAGGCCGCCGCCCGGCGGGCTGCCGTCGGAGTAGGTGCCGGGGAAGACGAGCCCGAACGTGGTCCGGCCGTCGGAGCCGACGAGTCGCATGTCGCCGGTGTCGGCGTAGGAGACCACGCGGGCCCGGGGCAGCTTCGCCGACACGGCCGCGAACGCCCTGCCGATCATCTCCTTGTGCTCCTCCACCCGCATGCCGTCGGGCAGGACCACGACCGGGACGAACGGCCGCTGGTAGCCGCCGCTGCCGTAGATTCTGACGATTTCCCGGTTGGCGTCGAAGGCGGGCATCCCGGGGTGGGCGTACTCCTCGGACAGGCGCTGGATCGCGAACGGGGTCGCGCCCAGGCCCGCCAGGAAGGCGACCGCGGTCAGCACCGCGACCAGCCGCTTGTGCCTCAGGACGAAGGCCGAGAGTCTCTGCATGCCCTCAGCGCACCAGGGCGATCTTCGGCGGGCGTGTGCCCGTCCTCGGAGCGCTCTGTGAATCTCGTTTCACAGAGTTCTCTAAGACCTTTTGAAGATCGGAGGGGGGAGACTGGCGGGGTGAGCCGCATATTGGTCGTAGACGATGAGCCCTACCTCGCCGACCTCGTCGCCACCGCCCTGCGGTACGAGGGCTTCGAGACGGCGATCGCGGGGACGGGCGCGGCGGCGGTGTCGACGGCGGACGTCTTCCGCCCGGACCTGATCGTCCTGGACGTGATGCTGCCCGACGTGCTCGGGACGGAGGTGTGCCGCAGGATCCGGGCCTCCGGGTCGGAGGTGCCGGTGGTGTTCCTCACGGCCCTCGACGCGACCGAGAACAAGATCGGCGGGCTGACCGCGGGCGGGGACGACTACGTCACCAAGCCGTTCAGCCTGGAGGAGCTGATCGCCCGGATCCGGGCGGTGCTGCGCCGGACGGAGCGCGCCGGGCCGGAGACCGGCCGCACGACCTTCGCCGACCTCGTCATCGACGAGGACGCCTACGAGGTCTGGCGGGGCGGGCGGCGTGTCGACCTGACCCCCACGGAGTTCAAGCTGCTGCGCTTCCTGACCGCCAACGCGGGCAGGCTGGTCTCCAAGCGGCAGATCCTCGACCACGTGTGGGAGTACGACTTCGGCGGCAACGACGGCGTCGTGCAGACCTACATCAGCTACCTGCGCCGCAAGGTCGACTCCTCAGGACCGCCCCTCATCCACACCGTGCCCCGCGTGGGCTACGTCCTGCGCCTGCCCCGGGAAGACTGATGCCGCCCCGCTCCGCCGCGTCCGCCCCCCCTGCGGTGTCCCCCGGCCCCTCCGCGTCCAGCCGGGCCCGGCGGTTCCCCGGGACCCTCCGTCCCCGGCTGCCGGCCTCCCTGCGCGGCCGGCTGGTCGTGACGGTCGTCGGCCTGGTCGCCCTGGCCCTCGGTACGGTCGCCGGGGCCACCTTCGGGGCGCTGCAGGACTGGCGCGGGCACAACGGCGCCAGGCTGCTGGCGATGGACACCCCGCAGGCCCTGCTCGCGGCCTCCGACGAGCTGACCGGCCGCGTCGCCCGCGTCATGATCGTCTCATCGGCGGTGGCGCTGCTCTGCCTGACCCTGCTGGCCGCGCACCTGGTCCGCCGGGGGCTTCGCCCGCTGGACCGGATCGTGGAGACGGCGGCGGACATCGGCGCGGGCGACCTCGACCGCCGGATCGAGGCGGCCCCGGCCGGCGGCGAGGTGGGCCGCCTCGGCCACGCGCTCAACGCGATGCTCGGCCAGATCGAGGGGGCGTTCCGGGAACGGGAGGAGTCGAGGGACCGGCTGCGCCGCTTCGTCGCCGACGCCTCCCACGAACTGCGCACGCCCCTCGCCACCATCCGCGGCTACGCCGAGCTGTTCCGGCGCGGCGCGGACACCCGCCCGGAGGACCTCGCCAAGGCCATGCACAGGATCGAGGCGGAGGCGGCCCGGATGGGAGCGCTGGTGGACGAGATGCTCCTGCTCGCCCGCCTGGACCAGGGACGCCCGCTGGAACGCGCCCCGGTCGAGCTGACCGGGCTGGTGGCCGACGCGGTGGCCGACACCCTCGCCATCGAGCCGGACCGCCCGATCTCGGCCGAGCACGGCGGACCGGTCGAGGTGACCGGCGACGCGGCCCGGCTCCGCCAGGCGGTCGGCAACCTGCTGGCCAACGTGCTCGCCCACACCCCGCCGGCCGCTCCGGCCACCGTCCGGGTACGGCGGGCGGGCGGGGAGGCGGTGATCGAGGTCGCCGACGAGGGGCCCGGCCTCACCCGGGAGCAGCGGACGCTGGTCTTCGAGCGCTTCTACCGCTCCGGCCACACCCGGGGCGAGGGCCGCGACCAGGGCGGAGCCGGACTGGGACTGTCCATCGTGGCCGCGGTCGCCGCCGCCCACGGAGGCCGTGCCGAGGCGGACTCCCGCCCCGGCGGGGGCGCCGTCTTCCGCGTGGTGATCCCGCTCACAGGCCGGCCAGGCGGAGCAGCGCCGTGACGGCGGCCGCCGCCGCGAGGACCACCAGGAACGGCGCGCGCAGCAGCAGCGCGACCACGGCCGCCCCGAGCCCGGCGGTGCGCGGCCAGTCCAGGTGCAGGGCCTGTCCGTGCGTGAAGGCCTGCACCGCGATCAGCGCGGCCAGCAGCGCCACCGGGACCAGCGCGGCGAAACGCCGCACGCCCGGGTGGTCGAGAACGCGGCGCGGCGCCGAGAGCCCGGCCAGCTTCAGGGCGTAGCAGCCCAGACAGACGGCCACGACGGCCTGCCACACGCTCATCCGAGACCTCCCCGGGGGCGGGGGGATGCAGGACGGCGGGTCATCGCGGCCTCCTCAGGACCAGGGCGAGCACGGGTAGGGCAGCCAGCAGCACGGGCACGCCCGGCGGGGTGAACGGGGTCGCGGCCAGCGCGACCGCGATCCCGGCAGCGGCCACGGCCCGCAGGGACCGGGTCTCCGGATCGTCCGCGGTCAGCCGGGGCCACAGGATGGCGAGGAACGTCGCCGGGCCCACCGCGTCCAGGCCGAACACCGCGGGGTCGGCGACCTGGGAGGTGCCGAGCGCGCCGAGCAGGGTGGTGGCGTTCCAGGTGAGATAGAGACTGGCGAACGTGACGAGGAAGCCGGTTCTGGCCGACTCCCCGTCGGGCTGGGCCAGCGCCACCGCCGTGGTCTCGTCGATCACCCCCTGCGCCACGGGGAGGCGGCGCCAGCCCCGGGCATCGAGCAGGTCCGCCAGGCGCAGGCCGTACAGGGTGTTGCGGACGCCGAGCAGCAGCGCGCCCGCGGCACCCGCGATGAGGCTGCCGCCGCCCGCCACCACCCCGGCCAGCGCGAACTGGGAGGCCCCGGTGAAGGCGAACAGGCTCAGCACGCACGCCTGGGCCACACTCAGCCCGGCGGTGACCGCGGCGGCTCCGAAGGCCAGCCCGGAGAGCCCGACTGCGAGTCCCACGCCCAGCCCGTCCCTGATGGCAGAGGAACGAGTGGTTGTTTCCATGGAAGTGAGGTTATGTCCGGTTCGTCGGCGGGGTCTTGTACGTTCCTGCGCGCTGGTAGGCGGCCGGAGGCACGCCCATGATCCGCTTGAAATGCCTGTTCAGATGGGCCTGGTCGGCGAACCCGACTTCGGCGGCGACCTGGGCGGCCGGTGTCCCGGAGTCGAGCAGGGAGCGGGCCTGCCGCACCCGGAGCGTGTTCAGGTAGGCGTGCGGCGGGAGGCCGGTGGCGGCCTTGAACGCGCGGATCAGGGTGAAGGGCCGCACCTCCACCGCCCGCGCCAGGTCCTCCAGCGTCGGAGGGTCGATCAGGCGCTCGTGCAGGATCTCCCGCGCCAGCCGTACCGCGTGGCCCCCGGAGGGCGGCTGCGGCCTGGCCGGGCGGTGGGCGGCGTGGTGGCGGACCAGCGCGCCGAAGGCCGTACGGGCGAGGGTGGAGGAGGCCAGGTCGTCGCCGTGCTCGGCGGCGCTGTGCGCGGCGCGCAGCAGGGCGGCGGCGCGCGAGCCCGCCCCGCCGGACAGCACGGCCTCCGGGAAGTACGGCGTGCCCCTCCCGGCCAGCAGTTCCCCGGCGATCTCGGTGATCACCTGGACGGACGGGTAGAGCATCCGGTAGGCCCAGCCGTCCGGCACCCCGGCCTGGCCGTTGTGCACCTGGTCGGGGTCGACCAGGACCACGGCGCCCGTCCCGGCGCGGTGCCGGGCGCCCCGGTAGTCGAACTCCTCGACCCCGGACAGGATGACCCCGATGGCGTACCCCTCGTGCACGTGCCGGGTGAACCGGTGCGTGACGTAGCGGGCCTTGAGCAGGTCCACTCCCGGCAACCCCGGACTCCGCCAGAACCGTGCGGCCTCTCCCGCGCTCACGGCCGGAAAGTCTTGACGAGCCGGTCGAAGGGCGCCCGGTCCCAGGTGGCCTCCGGGCTCTCCCAGTAGATGGCGTACGGCGTGCCGTCGGCGGTGCGGAACCCCCGGTCCAGGACGCGGACCGGCACGCCGTCACGCCGGAAGGTGAACTCCCAGTCGGCGGCGGGCCTGTCCAGGTAGGTCAGCGGGGTGATGGAGATCCGCTCGTAGCCCGGCCAGACGCCGTCGGCCGTGCCGCCCTCCTCGACCTTCTCCCAGTGCTCGACCGGGTCCGTCTCGGGGTCCTCGGTCGATTCGACCCACAGGAAGGCGGCCGATCCCGGTGCCCGGAACTCCACCCGGTCGCGGCCGGAGAACCGTTTGACGCTCCAGGTGCGCGGGATGGCGAGGCTGAAGCCCAGCGGGTCCTCGTGCAGCCGCCAGCCCTTCGGGACCACCGGGTCGCCGGAGGGAGTCGCCGGAGGGCTGACGGGGCCGCCGGTGGGACCCTCTGTCGTGGAGACGACGGCCGTCCCCGCCGCGCGGTCCTGCAGGACCAGCCAGCCGCCCGCTCCGGCCGCGAGCGCGAGCACCGGTACCCCGACCATGAGCGCCACCCGCCTGCCCCTCTGCCGGGGGGCGTGCCGGGGATCCCCGGCGTGGGCGGGATGGTCCGACAGCGTCGGGGATCCCCGGTGCGAGGGCTCGCCAGGGTGCGCGGGACCGTCCGGGGGCGGGAGGGGCCAGGGGTGCACGGGCCCGACCGAGTGCGCCGTCCGCCCGGTGCGGACCGGTGCGTCGGAGTGCTCCGGCCGCACCTGGGCGGCGGGTTCGCCGGGGTGCGGCGGTCGCCCGGACCGGGACGGGTACGGCGTCTGGGCGGGCCTGGGCGGATGGGGCGTGTGCCCGAGGTGGGCGGACTGCGGCGGGAACGGTCCCGGTCCGGGTTCCCCCGGTCCGGCCGGGTGGATGTGCCGGGGCCGGGGTTCGTCGCCACCGGGCTCGCGGCCCGGTTCCCACGGTTGCGTGCCGTGCGGGGGCGGCACGGGACGGGCCGGTTCCCGGGACGGCGGGATGTCGCCGGGCAGGGGCCGGCCGGCGGCGCGGGCGAGCAGGACCTCGGCCTCCGCCGCGCCCATGCGGGCGGCCGGATCCCTGGTCATCAGACCGAGGATCGCCGTGGACAGGGGGCCGCCGTGGGTCATCGGGCCGGGCTCGCCCTGCAGGACGGCCATCATGGTCGCGGCGGCCGTCGGGCGCTGGAAGGGCGGGTGCCCCTCCAGCGCGGCGTACAGCGTCGCGCCGAGCGACCACAGGTCCGACTCCGGCCCGGCGGGCAGCCCGTGCAGCCGCTCCGGCGGCAGGAAGGCCGGCGTGCCGACCATCCCGCCCGTCCGGGTGATCCCCGGCTCCTGCGTCGTGGCGGCGATGCCGAAGTCGGTCAGCACCACCCGGTCGTCATCGGCCAGCAGCACGTTCTCCGGTTTGACGTCGCGGTGCAGGATCCCGGCGGCGTGCGCGGCGCGCAGCGCGCTCAGCACGCTCAGCCCGACGGACGCCACCCGCCCGGGGGGCAGCGGGCCGCGCTCGCGGACGACCTCGCCCAGCGAGCGCGAGCGCACCAGCTGCATGACGATCCAGGGCCGCCCGCCCTCCTCGATCACATCGTGCACGATGATCACGGATGGGTGGTCGAGCCGCCCGGCGGTCTTCGCCTCCCGGATGGTCCGCCGGTTCAGCTCGTCCTGTGTGGCCTCGTCGACCCCGCGGTAGCGGACCTCCTTGACCGCAACGACCCTGTCGAGCAGCTCGTCGTGGGCGCGCCAGACGACGCCCATCCCGCCCTCTCCGATGGGTTCGAGCAGGTGGTAGCGGCCCGCGACCCTCCGTTCGGTCATAGCTTTCGATCCCCCTCCCAAGCTCACGAATCGTAGCCGGTCGGGCCGAACATCACTTTTTCGATGAGAAGGTCGCGGTGAACCCCTCGAACAGGTGCAGGCTCTCGTCCCACTTCGACGCGAGGGTGTGCCAGTAGATCGCGTATCCCCGGCCGCCCTTGGTGATGAACCCCCGGTTGAGCACCCGTGCCTTGCCGGAGGACATCTGCCAGGTGAACTCCCAGTCGGCGGCGTTCTCCATGTAGTCGACCCTGTCGATCCGGATCCGCTCGTAGCCGCGGAGCGTGGCGCGGGTGGTCGGCTCCTGCTTCTCCCAGTCCTCCTTGGCGTCCTTGCCCGGGCTGTCGGTGTACTCGACCATGACGAAGCTCACCCGGTCGGGGCCGCGGAACCACACCTGCGGTCCCGGGCGCCGGTCCACGCCCCACCCCTTGGGCAGGCCGATGGAGAAGCCGTTGCGGTCCTTGTGCAGGTGCCAGCCGGAGGGGAGCTTGTCCTTCTTCTTCCCGGTGGTCTTCGACGGGGTCGGCGTGGGCTCGGCCGAGCCCTCCTCGGGGCTCGGGCTCTTGCCGGAGTCCGAGCTCTTCCCGGGATCGGAACCCTTCTCGGTCTCCGCGCCCTCCGAAGGGCTCTCCCCGGGTTCGGCCGTGTTCCGGTCCCGCTGTCCGGCCACGCCGGGCGTGTCGCTGTTCATGCCGATCCAGACGCCCAGCGCGGCCACGACGACCAGCGCCACCAGGATCACGGGCAGCACGCGCCGGACCCTGGAGGGAGGCAGCATCCCGAGCCTGGTCCGCTCCTGGTCGAGCTGGGCCGGGCCGTGCCCCGCCGGCTCGGGGACGGACTGCGGGACCGGCGGGACGGGGCCGGGAGCGGGGGAGTCCGGCGAGGCGGAGCCGGCCGGGGGAGAGTCGGCCGCGAGGTCCTTGACGTACTTCCTCGTGGCGGAGGAAGGCGCGTCAGGGGGTGTCTCCGAGGCGACGGGCGGCGTCTGCGCGACGGAGGGAGTCTCCTCCGCCGCGCCGGACGGGGCGGCCCGACCCGCGTCGGGCGCGACGGCGCCCGGGGGCGGCAGCTTGGCGACCTGCCCGGTCTGCGGGATGCCGGCAGCCGCCGGGCCCGGTCCGGCCTCCCCCCGCGCCGGCGGCTTCCCGCCTGCGGGCGGGGCCGGCCGTTCCGCACCGGAGGGGGCGGCCCGCTTCTCTCCCTCGGCGCCTGACGGTGTCCGCTTGCGGGGCGGCACCGGTTCGTACGGCTTGCGCCGCTCCGCCCCCGCGGGAGGGTCGGCGAGGGCGGGCGCGGAGGCGGACGGGACCTGTGAGATCGACCACGGCTGCGTGGAGGCGCGGCCCTCGGCCACCTTCCGCAGCATGGCGGAGGCCTCCGCGTAGGTGAGCCGCTGGACGGGCTCCTTGCGGAGCAGGCCTTCGAGCACCGGCAGGAGCGGGCCGGCGTTGCGCGCCGGGTCCGGCGGGTCGGTCATGACCGAGTGCATGGTGGGCAGGGGCATCTTGCGGTCGTGCGGGGACCTGCCCTCCACCGCCGCGTACAGGGTCGCGCCGAGCGACCACAGGTCCGACTCCCGGCGGGCGGGCAGGCCGCGCAGCCGCTCCGGCGCGATGAACGCGGGCGTTCCCGCCACGCCGGTCATGGTCAGCGTGTTCTCGGAGTCCAGCTTGGCGATGCCGAAGTCGGTCAGCACCACCCTGCCGTTCTGGGCGAGCAGCACGTTCTCCGGCTTGACGTCGCGGTGCAGCACCCCGGCGTCGTGCGCGCTGTGCAGCGCCTCCAGCAGGGCGAGCCCGATCTCGGCGACCCGCCGGGGCGGGAGCGGTCCGTCCTCGCGCAGCACCTGGCCCAGCGAGCGGGACTGCACCAGCTGCATGACGATCCAGGGCTGCTCGTTCTCCTCGATCACGTCGTAGACGACCACGACGTTCGGGTGGGAGAGCCGGGCGGCCGCGCGGGCCTCGCGCATCATGCGCTGGTTAAGGGTCTGGACGTCCTCACCGAGGGCGGCGGAGTAGCGGACCTCCTTGACCGCGACGGTCCGGTCGAGAAGCTCGTCGTGAGCCTTCCAGACCGTGCCCATCCCGCCCCGCCCGATGGGTTCCAGGAGGCGGTAGCGGCCTGCGACACGTCGCTCTTCCTGGTGCCCATCCGACTGCATCACCAGCTCCAAACCTCCCTCACAGTGAAGGAGATCCTCCCATAAACAGGGATCCGTCCAGACCTCTCGCCCGGTCAGAACCTCCTCCCCCGGGGACTCGCGCCCCGCGCGCCGTCCATCGAGCATGCATCCACGATGTGAGACGCCTGTCCACTGAGTGGCGTGTGGCGAGGTGATGGCCTATGGTTGACGGCATGAATCGCTCTTTCGCGTTTATCGAGCCGGCTCCGGGGAGCCGGTCGTGAGCACGTGACCTAGCGACCAACCGGAGCCGGCAAAGGCAGAGACGCCCGAGTCTCTGCCTTTTGTGTTTCTTACGATTCGCCGGCCCGCGGAGCGCGCGCCGGCTGAGCATGGGGAGCCGAGATGTCGTTGACCGCACGCGTGAGGAGCGGGGCCGTGCACCTGGGGACGCTGACGGTGGGCGCCACGGGTCCGGCCGTGGTGATCGGCGGCGTGGGCGCGGACGCGCGCTGGATCAGCCTGCGCGGCCACCACGGGCGGGTGCCCGCGGCCGAGGCGCTGGCCCGGGTCCGCGCGCAGTGGGCCGGGCCGGTCCTGGTGGAGCCGTTCTCCTCGGCGGACCTGGTGGGGATCGCGGCCGGAGCCGACGGCGTGGTGGTCGGGGCCGGCTGGATGCGGGATCTCCACCTGGTGCGCGCGGTCGCCCGGCTGGGCCTGCCGGTGGTCGTGCAGCGCGGCCCCGCCGCGACGTTGGAGGAGTGGCTCGCCGTGGGCGGCCACTGCGTGGCCGAGGGCAATGACCGGGTCGTGCTCTGCGAGGGCGGGAGCCGCGTGCGTGCGGGCGGAGGCGCCGGGGCCCTCCCGGGGGAGACGGTCCTCGACCTGGCCCTGATGCGCGCGGCCCGGGAGCGCTCCGGTCACCCCGTCCTGGCCTGGCTGGGCGACGACCCGGCGCTGGCCGCGGCCGCGGTGGCCGCCGGGGCCGACGGACTGCTCCTGGCCCCGGACGCCGCGCCGGAGGTCGCCGCGGCCGCCCAGGAGGCCGTGAAGATCGTCGGAGCGGTCACCCGCAGGGAGGAGCCGGACTCCGTGCTCTCCGCGCGCGGCGCCGTCGACCGCGTGGACGCCGCCCTGGCCGTCCTCCTGGAGCGCCGCGCCGAGCTGGCCGGGACCATCCAGCGGCTCAAGCCCGTGGGCGGTTTCGCGGGCCGCGACATGGACCGCGAGCGCCGCCTGGTCGCCGAGATGGCCCGTCGCGCCCCCACCCTGGGCGAGGTCAGACTGGCGCCCATCATGAACGCCGTCATCGAGGCGGGGCTGCAACTGGCCGAGGAGCGGAGGGCCGCGCGCCGGGACTGAGCGCGCGGCCGTACGGGACCCGCGGAGCCGGGTCCGGACCGTGCGGAGGGTGCGGCGCCGCCGCATCCGGGCATGCCGGAAACGAGGGGCGGCGGGCGCCCCGGAGACGGGGAAACGCGCGTAAGCTTCCCTCGCCGACGCGCGACAAGGGGGAGGACGAGGCCGCATGTCAGACTCGTTTGTGCATCTTCACGTTCATACGGAGTACTCCATGCTCGATGGAGCCGCCCGTCTGAAGCAGATGTTCAAACAGGTCGGCGATCTGGGCATGCCCGCCATCGCGATCACCGACCACGGCAACATGCACGGCGCCTACGACTTCTACAAGCAGGCCACCGGGGCCGGCATCAAGCCGATCATCGGCATCGAGGCCTACGTCGCCCCCGCCTCCCGGCACCAGAAGAAGCCGGTGCTGTGGGGAGAGCCCCACCAGAAGAAGGACGACGTGTCGGCGGGTGGCTACTACACCCACATGACGATCTGGGCGCGCAACGAGCGCGGCCTGAAGAACCTGATGAAGCTCAGCTCCCGCGCCTACACCGAGGGCTTCGTCCGCAAGTGGGCCCGGATGGACGCCGAGATCCTCGCCGAGCACGCCGAGGGCCTGATGGCCACGACCGGCTGCCCGTCGGGAGAGGTCCAGACCCGCCTGCGGCTGGGCCAGTACGACGAGGCGCGGGCCGCCGCCGCGAAGTTCCAGGAGCTCTTCGGCAAGGAGAACTACTACCTGGAGATCATGGACCACGGCCTCGAGATCGAGCGCCGGGTCCGCGACGGACTGACCCGCATCTCGAAAGAGCTGAACATCCCGCCGCTGGTCACCAACGACTCGCACTACACCTACGAGTCGGACGCGACCTCCCACGACGCGCTGCTGTGCATCCAGACCGGCAAGCAGCTGTCCGACCCCGACCGGTTCCGCTTCGACGGCAGCGGTTACTACATCAAGACCGCCGACGAGATGCGCGCGGTCGACTCCTCCGACCTGTGGGCCGAGGGCTGCCGCAACACGCTCCTGGTCGCCGAGAAGGTCGAGCCGGAGGGCATGTTCGGGTTCAAGAACCTGATGCCGACCTTCCCGATCCCGGAGGGCATGACGGAGGAGGAGTTCTTCCGCCAGGAGGTCTGGGAGGGAATGAAGCGCCGCTTCCCGGGCGGCGTGGACGAGGAGCACCGCGCCTGGGTGGAGAAGGAGCTCGGTGTCATCATCCAGATGGGCTTCCCATCCTACTTCCTCGTGGTCGCCGACTTCATCATGTGGGCCAAGCGCAACGGCATCCGCGTGGGCCCGGGCCGGGGCTCGGCGGCGGGCTCTCTGGTGGCCTACGCCCTGGGCATCACCGACCTCGACCCGATCCCGCACGGCCTGATCTTCGAGCGGTTCCTCAACCCCGAGCGCGTCTCCATGCCCGACGTCGACATCGACTTCGACGAGCGCCGGCGCGGCGACGTGATCCGTTACGTGACCGAGAAGTGGGGCGCCGACAAGGTCGCCATGATCGCCACCTTCGGCACCATCAAGGCGAAGGCGGCCATCAAGGACGCCGCCCGCGTCCTCGGCTACCCCTACGCCCTCGGCGACAAGGTCTCCAAGGCGTTCCCGCCCGCGGTGATGGGCAAGGACATCCCGCTGTCGGGCATCTTCGACAAGGACCACCCGCGCTTCGGCGAGGCCGGCGAGCTGCGCAGGCTGTACGAGGAGGACGTCGACGTCAAGTCGGCGATCGACCTGGGCCGGGGCCTGGAGGGCCTGATCCGGCAGACCGGCGTGCACGCCGCCGGCGTCATCATGTCGTCGGAGGTGCTGACCGACTACATCCCGATCATGCGCCGCGACTCCGACGGCGCGATCATCACGCAGTTCGACTATCCGACCTGCGAGACGCTCGGCCTGCTGAAGATGGACTTCCTGGGCCTGCGCAACCTCACGATCATCGACGACTGCCTGAAGGCCATCGAGGCCAACACCGGCACCATGATCGAGCTGCTCGACCTGCCGCTGGACGACGTCAAGACGTACGAGCTGCTGTCGCGGGGCGACACGCTCGGCATCTTCCAGCTCGACGGCGGCGGCATGCGCTCGCTGCTGCGCCTGATGCGCCCCGACAACTTCGAGGACATCTCCGCGGCGCTCGCGCTCTACCGCCCCGGTCCGATGGGAGCCAACTCCCACACCAACTACGCGATGCGCAAGAACGGCCAGCAGGAGATCACTCCGATCCACCCGGAGCTGGAGGAGCCGCTCAAGGAGATCCTCGACACGACCTACGGCCTGATCGTCTATCAGGAGCAGGTCATGGCGATCGCCCAGAAGGTCGCCAACTACTCCCTGGGCGGCGCCGACCTGCTGCGCCGGGCGATGGGCAAGAAGAAGAAGTCCGAGCTGGACAAGCAGTTCGAGTTCTTCGAGCAGGGCATGAAGGACAACGGCTTCTCCGCCGCGGCGATCAAGGCCCTGTGGGACATCCTGCTGCCCTTCTCCGACTACGCCTTCAACAAGGCCCACACCGCCGGGTACGGCCTGGTCTCCTACTGGACCGCCTACCTCAAGGCCAACTACCCGGCCGAGTACATGGCCGCCCTGCTCACCTCGGTCAAGGACGACAAGGACAAGTCGGCGCTCTACCTCAACGAGTGCCGCCGTATGGGCATCAAGGTGCTCCCGCCGGACGTCAACGACTCCGACTTCGACTTCACCCCGCGTGGCAGCGACGTGCGCTTCGGCCTGTCGGCCATCCGCAACGTCGGCGGCAACGTCGTCGACGGGATCATCGCCGCGCGCAGGGAGAAGGGGCGCTTCACCGACTTCAAGGACTTCCTGCGCAAGGTTCCCGCGGTCGTCTGCAACAAGCGGGTCATCGAGTCGCTGATCAAGGCCGGGGCCTTCGACTCCTTCGACCACGTCCGCAAGGGCCTGGTGATGGTCCACGAGCAGGCCGTCGACGCGATCATCGACATCAAGAAGAACGAGGCGATCGGCCAGGACTCGCTGTTCGGCGCGGCCGACGGCACCGAGGACCAGACCTTCGACGTGCAGATCCCGCCAGGGGAGTGGGACAAGACAACCCTGCTCGCCTTCGAGCGGGAGATGCTCGGCCTGTACGTCTCCGACCACCCGCTCTTCGGCGTCGAGCACATCCTCGCCTCCGGGGCCGACTGCTCGATCGCCGCACTGCAGGACGACAGCCGTCCCGACGGGCAGGTCGTCACCGTCGGCGGCATCCTGAGCGGGGTCCAGCGCAAGGTCACCAAGAAGGGCGACACCTGGGTCCTGACCATGCTGGAGGACCTGGAGGGCGCCATCGAGGTGATGATCTTCCCCTCGGCGTACCAGCTCTGCTCCACGATCCTCGCCGAGGACGCGATCGTCTTCGTCAAGGGCCGGCTGGACAAGCGCGAGGACGTCGGGAAGATCATCGCCATGGAGGTGACCGCCCCCGACCTCACCACGGAGGCGGGCGGGCCGCTCCTGGTGAGCGTCCCGCTGGCCCGGTGCACGCCCCCGGTGGTCGGCCGCCTCAAGGAGGTCCTGACCACCCACCCGGGCACCACCGAGGTCCACCTCCAGGTCCACAACGGCCCCAAGACCACGGTCATGCGCCTGGACGACCGGCTGCGCGTCTCGCCGTCCCCGGCCCTGATGGGCGACCTCAAGCAACTCCTGGGCCCCGCCTGCCTCGGAGCCTGACGACGAAACGAGGGTTAGGAAACTTTCCTAACTTGTTGACACCGCGCCGGACCGCTTGCCACTATGCCGGTAAGCGGCTCGGCGCGGCGTCCCCTCCCGGGGACGTGACGCGCTCAGTGAGAGACCTGCTGTCCCGGCCGCGCCTCGCACGACGCCTCGCCGCGCCGTGATCTCACGCCTCTCACCCCCCAGGAGACAGTCATGTCTTCAGCGATGCCGAAACCCGTCCCCCGCAGGCTCCTCTGGGCGCTCGCCGCGATCACCGTCCTCCTATCCGGGCTGCTCGTCGCCGCAGGCCGGGCCGAGGCCGCCGAGACCCTGCTCTCGCAGGGCAAACCCGCCTCCTCCTCGTCCAAGGAGGGCCAGTCCTACAGTTCGGGCAAGGCGGTCGACGGCGACCTCACCTCCACCCGCTGGGCCTCCGAGGAAGGCGCCGACCCCCAGTGGATCCGCGTCGACCTGGGCGCGGCCCAGCAGATCTCCCGCGTCAGGCTGCTCTGGGAGGCCGCCTACGGCAGCGCCTACGAGATCCAGGTCTCCGACGACAAGAGCACCTGGACCACCGTCTACTCCACCACCACCGGGGACGGCGGCGAGGACGACCTGACCGTCTCCGGCTCCGGGCGCTACGTCCGCATGTACGGCACCGAGCGCGGCACCCCCTACGGCTATTCGCTGTGGGAGCTGCAGGTGTACGGCGGCGGCACCCCGCCGACCCCGACGCCCACTCCCACGGTCACCCCGACCGTCCCGCCGGGCGAGGCCTTCACGGTCGCGGCGGCCGGTGACATCGCCGCGCAGTGCACCGCGAGCTCCGGCTCCTGCGCCCACCCCAAGACCGCCGCGCTGGTCGAGCGGATGAACCCGGCGTTCGTCGTCACCATGGGCGACAACCAGTACGACGACGCCCGGATCTCGGACTACCGGAACTACTACGACAAGACCTGGGGCAGGTTCAAGGGCAAGACCCGCCCCGTCCCCGGCAACCACGAGACCTACGACCCCGCCGGGACCTACGCCGGGTACAAGGCCTACTTCGGCTCCATCGCCACCCCGCGGGGCAAGACCTACTACAGCTACGACCACGGCGACTGGCACTTCGTCGCCCTCGACTCCAACCTCTTCACCGACTCCGCCCAGCTCGACTGGCTCAAGGCCGACCTGGCCGCCAACGACAGGCGCTGCATCGCCGCCTACTTCCACCACCCCCTCTTCAGCTCCGGCTCGCACGGCAACCAGAAGCAGAGCAAGCCGGTCTGGGAGATCCTCTACGGCGCCGGAGCCGACCTGGTGCTGGGCGGGCACGACCACCACTACGAGCGGTTCGCGCCGCAGAACCCGAGCGCCGCGGCCGATTCCAAGGGCATCGTCCAGGTCATCGGCGGGATGGGCGGCGCGCCGCCGTACGAGCTCAAGACCGCCAGGCCCAACAGCCAGAAGCGCCTCACCAACCTGTACGGCGTGCTCAAGCTGACCCTCGCCCCCAGCTCGTTCTCCTGGCAGCTCGTCGATGTCGGCGGCGCGGTCAAGGACACCAGCCCCACCTACACCTGCCACTAGATGTACATCTCGGCGAACCGGACCGCGGACGGGACCCGTCCGCGGTCGCGGACCTCCTGGGCGGTTCCGGGGAACGTGCTCGCCCTCGGCGGGGTCAGCCTGGTCACCGACATCTCCTCCGAGATGGTCACGGCCGTGCTCCCGCTCTACGTGACGCTCTCCCTCGGGCTCAGCATGCTGCAGTTCGGCGCGCTCGACGGGCTCTACGCCGGGCTGACCGCGCTGGTCCGCCTGGCAGGAGGGCAGCTCGCCGACCGGTGGCAGCGGCGCAAGCTGGTCGCCGGGGCAGGGTACGGGCTGTCGGCCCTGTCGCGGCTGGGCCTGCTGGCGGCCGGCGCCTCGGTCCCGCTGCTGGGTGCGGCGATCGCCGCCGACCGGGCGGGCAAGGGGCTGCGCACGGCCCCGCGTGACGCGATGATCTCGCTGAGCGCCCCGCCGGACGCGCTCGGCCACGCCTTCGGCGTGCACCGCGCGATGGACACGTTCGGGGCGCTGCTCGGGCCGCTGGCCGCGTTCGCCGTGCTGACGGCCACCGCGGGCGCGTACGACGCGGTGTTCGTGGTCAGCTTCTGCGTCGCCGTGCTCGGCGTCCTGCTGCTGGTCATGTACGTCCGCGACCGCCGCGAGCCGCTGCCGCCCGGCGCCGCCGGCAGCGGAGCGGTCTCGCTGCGCGCCGCCGCCGGGCTGCTGCGGGACGCGCCGTTCCGGCACGTCTGCGCGGTGGCCGCCGTCCTGGGCCTGGTCACGGTCAGCGACGCATTCGTCTACCTGCTCCTGCAGAAGCGCGGCGGGCTGGGGCCCGAGTACTTCCCGCTGCTGCCGGTCGGCACGGCCGCGGTCTACCTGATGCTCGCCGTGCCCGCCGGACGGCTCGCCGACCGGCTCGGCCGGGTCCCGGTCTTCCTGGCCGGGCACGTCGCGCTGGCCGGCGCCTACCTGCTGCTGCTCGGCCCCGGCTGGCTCGTCCCCGTGCTGGTCCTGCACGGGGCGTTCTACGCGGCCACCGACGGCGTGCTGATGGCCCTGGCCGGGCCGGTGCTCCCCGAACGCCTGCGCGCCAGCGGCCTGGCCCTGCTCCAGACCGGTCAGGCCGTCGCCCGGATGTTCTCCTCGGTCCTGTTCGGCGCGCTCTGGACGGTGTGGGGGAGCGAGCCGGGACTGGCGGCCATGACGGCGGGACTCGCCGCCTGCGCGCTCGCCTCGTGGTTCGCACTGCGGCCCGCCGTACCGGCTCACCGGCCGGATCCTGCGCGAAGGAGGCGGTGATGACCTCCGCCCGGAGGCTTCCGGTCCTGATCGCCGCCGTGGTGCTGCTGGCCGCCGTCGCGGCGGGCTACGCGGGCTGGGCGGCGCGACGCGGCCCCGCCCCGGACCCGCGGGCACCGGCGGTCCAGGGGGGTGGAGACGGCCTCCTGGACCCGGGGCGGCTCGTGTTCCGTACGACGGCCGGCCGGGTCGCCGCGGTGCCGCTGGGGGACACCTCGGCCGCGCCCGTCGACGGCGGACCGGCCTGCAACCGGTTCCATACGGCGGCGGGCGTCTCCGTCTGCCTGGTCGCCAGGCCCGGACCGGTCCCCATGACCGACGCGGTGATCCTCGACCGCTCGATGCGGGAGCTCCAGCGGGTCGAACTGGCCGGGATCCCGAACCGGGCCAGGATGTCGGCCAGCGGCCGGATGGCCTCGTGGACCGTGTTCGTCACCGGAGACTCCTACAACGAAGGGGGATTCTCCACCTGGACCGGGATCCTGGACCGCCGCACCGGCTTCGCCGTCACCAACATGGAGGACATCCCGCTGACCCTCGGCGGGCGCCGCTACTTCTCCCCGGACGTGAACTACTGGGGCGTCACCTTCGCCGCCGACGACAACACGTTCTATGCGACCGTGTCGACGAAGGGGAAGACCTACCTGGTGAAGGGCGACTACGCCAGGTGGGAGGCCCGCACGCTCAGGGAGAACGCCGAGTGCCCGTCGCTGTCCCCCGACGGGACGCGCCTGGTGTTCAAGAAACGGGTCTCCGGCGACCCCGACCGGCCCTGGCGGCTCCACCTGCTCGACCTGGCCACCATGGAGGAGACGCCGCTGGCCGAGACCGCGAGCGTCGACGACCAGGCCGCCTGGCTCGACGCCCGCACCGTGATGTACGGCAAGGGCCCCGACGTCTGGTCCGTCCCCGCCGACGGCACCGGCGCCCCGGCCCTCCTGGTGCGCGACGCGTCCTCCCCGGTGGTCGTCGGCCGGTCCCCGTAGTCCCGGGGGACGACGACCGATCTCATCCCGGAAGGGGAGGACGGACGGCGGAAAGATTGTGAAGATCATCATGTCGGGTTTCCGGACAGAGGAGATGACAGAGGTGATGGTCTTCATGCGGAGCCCCCGCCGGGGATCGGCGGCCGCCGGGCTCGGGCTGAGCGCGGTACTCACGACGTGGGCGTTCGCGCCACCCGCGACGGCCGAACCCGCCCCCGCGGGGACGGGCCCCGGCCTGGACCGGGGAGCGCTGCGGCAGACCCTGGAGGCGGTCCACGCCGCCGGCATGCACGGTGTCTACTCCGGCGTTCGTGACGGGCGCTCCCGGTGGGACGGCGCGGCGGGCGTGGCCGACGTGGAGACCGGGCGGCCCGTCCACGCGGGGATGCGCCACCGGGTGGGCAGCATCACCAAGACCTTCACCGCGGTCGCCGTCCTGCAGCAGGTCGAACGCGGCCGGATCGAACTGGACGCGCCCGTCGCCCGCTACCTTCCCGGCCTGATCCCGGGCGAGCGCGGCGAGAAGGTCACGGTCCGGATGCTGCTCAACCACACCAGCGGCATCGGCGACTACGTCGCGGGCGCCTTCCCCTCCCTCGTGCAGGGGTCGCCGCAGAGCCTCGACGACCACAGGTTCCGCAGGATCGGCCCGCGGGAACTGGTGGCGTTCGGCCTGGCCGCGCCGGCCACCGGCGAACCCGGCCAGGGCTGGTCCTACTCCAACACCAACTACATCATCGCCGGGCTGCTGCTGGAGAAGGCGACCGGAACCGAAGCCGACCGGTACATCACCCGCCACGTGATCGCCAAGGCCGGGCTCAGGAACACCTCCTTCCCCCGCACGCCGTACATCCCCGGCCCGAACTCCAAGGCGTACGAGGCGCTGTTCGGGCTCATCGACCCGCCGCGCGACTACAGCGTCTACGACATGTCCTGGGCCGGTACGGCGGGTGCGCTCGTGTCGACGATGGACGACCTCAACCGGTTCTACCGGCTCCTGCTGGGCGGCGGGATCCTCGCCCCCGCCCAGCTGGCGCAGATGCAGGCCACCGTGCCGGTCACCGACGACCAGGGCAACGTCGTGATGCACTACGGCCTGGGCCTGTACGCCCAGGACACCGCCTGCGGCCGGTTCTGGGGGCACGACGGGGGCGTGTTCGGCATGGGAACCTTCTCCCTGTCCAGTTCCGGGGGCCGCCAGCTCTCCGTGGGGATCAACCTCATGAAGTACAACCGGCTCGACGAGAACGGGGCCGTGGTGCCGCACGCGATCGACTTCGCCCTCGGAGCCCACATGTCGCAGGCCCTGTGCGGTCAGAGCCCAGCCCCGGCCGCCAAGGCACAGCGACCCTGGTCGCCCTTCCCGACCCAGCAGGTGCGCGTCAAGCGGTGACCTGCCGGCACCGGCCGTTCCCGGCAGGCGCCGGAGCGTCCGGCGCCGCCCTCCTCGAGGGTGCCCATGATCGTTTGTGGTCGGGCTGTGATGGGGGCTTCTGCCGGGTTCATCCAGAAGCCCTCACCGCAGCACGGCCGTCGGGGTCCGGGCGGCTCGAGGTCAGCGGTCGGGGCTCTGCCAGGGAAGGAAGCGGGGCCTGTTCCGGCCGCCGCCGTTCCCGCCGCCGTGGCGGCGCCCGCGGGGGCGGTCGGCCAGCGGCGCCTTGGCCAGGAAGGGCGTGCGGCCGCCGCCGAAGCGGGCCATGTCCGGGGCGTGGAACGGTCTGGCGGGCACGCCGCGCAGGGCGGCGGACATGGAGGCCACCCAGATCGGGCCCGGCAGGGAGGCGCCCTGCACGCTGGCGTAGTAGTCACCGCCGATCTGCACCCCGCGCAACGGGTGGCGGTAGGAGCCGCGGATGTCGCCCACGCTGACCGCCGCCGACAGGGCGGGGGTGTACCCGGCGAACCAGGCCGAGGTGTAGCCGTTGTTGGTCCCGGTCTTGCCCGCGGCGGGGCGGCCGATGCCCTGGCCCCTCATGGTGCCCCGGGTGAACACCCCGCTCAGCACGTGGTTCACCGCGTCGGACACCCTCGGGTCGATCGCCTGGCGGCAGCTGGGCGGGATGGGGACGCGGAGGCCGTCCCGGCCGGTGATCTCGGCGATGGCCACCGGGCGGCAGTAGCGGCCCCGCGCGGCGAACGCGGCGAACGCCCCGGCCACCGTGAGGGGGTCCATCTCGTTGATCCCGAGCGTGAACGTCGGGACCTCGCGCAGCGGCGTGCCGTCCGCCCGGGTGATGCCGAGCGCCTTGGCGGTCCTGACGACCGGGCACAGGCCGACCTTGCGCTCCAGCTTCATGAAGAAGATGTTCACCGAGTTCCACGTGCCGGTGGAGAGGCTGTACGCGCCCGGGCTCCGCCTGCCGTCGGCGTTGTAGATCTCGCTGCCGGGGTCGTTGACCGGCCGGCCCGCGCAGTCGGTGAAGCCCTTGGCCGGGACGTACCGGCCGGGGGTGGCGAACCCCCGGTTGAACCGCCAGCCCTTGCTGAGCGCGGTGGCCAGGGTGAACGCCTTGAAGGTGGATCCGGCCTGGAAGCCCAGGCCGCCGCCGTGCGCCACGTCGGCGGCGAGGTTGAAGGTGGTGCGGGGGCCGTTCCTGCGGTTGCCGGGGTTGCGGCCGTACCGCTTGCTCGCGGCGAGCGCCCGGATCCGCCCGGTGCCCGGCTCGACCATCGCCTCGGCGGCGACCTCGGTGTCCTCCGGGTCGACCCGCGCGGCGATGGCCTGCTCCGCGGCCTTCTGGGCGGCGGGGTCCAGGGTGGTGCGGATCACCATGCCGCCCCTGGCCAGGCGGTGTTCGCGTTCCTCCCGCGTGTGCCCGAAGACGGGGTTGCTCAGCAGCTCCCGGTGGACGTAGACGCAGAAGTAGGGGTGGTCGCTGCCGGCGCAACCGCCCGGTTCCGGCTTGAGGCGGATGTTCAGCGGGGTGCGCTTGGCCGCGTCCGCCCGGGCGCGGGTGACGGACCCGGTCTCGGCCATCCGGTCCAGGACGATGTCGCGGCGCTGCCTGAGCCGCTCCTGGTGCTGCTCGCCCAGCGAGGGGTCGGTCGCGTACGGCGTGCGCACCGCTCCGGCCAGCGTGGCGGCCTGGGGCAGGGACAGCCTGGCGGCCGGGACCGAGAAGAACCGCTGCGCGGCGGCCTCCACCCCGAACGCCCCCGCGCCGAAGTAGGCGATGTTGAGGTAGCGCTCCAGGATCTCGTCTTTGGTGTACTTGCGCTCCATCGCCAGGGCGTACCGCAGCTCACTGAGCTTGCGCTGGAGGTTCGGCGCCCGCGCCTGGTCGCGTTCGGCCTCGGTCTCGGCGTTCTCCACCAGGATGTTCTTCACGAGCTGCTGGGTGAGGGAGGACCCGCCCTGCCGCACCCCGCCGGCCTGGGTGTTGGTCACCAGCGCGCGCAGCGTGCCCTTGATGTCCAGGCCGCCGTGGTGGTAGAAGCGGGAGTCCTCGATCGCGATGATCGCCTTGCGCATGACCGGTGCGACCCTGCCGAGGTCCACGACCGTCCGGTTCTGCGAGTAGAACTGGGCGAACGGCCTGCCGCGGCGGTCCAGGAGCACGGTGCGCTGGGGGAGCAGATCCTCGCGGGGGCTGGGCGGCAGGTCGGTGAAGACGCCCGCGACGTCCTTCGCCGCGAGGCCCGCGCTGCCGACGAGTGGTAGCGCGGCCCCCGCCGCCAGCAGCCCGCCGAGTACTCCGCAGGCCGTCAGGACCCGCAGGCACGCGACGGGGCCGGGCCTGGTGTCACGTCGCAATGTCACAGAGAGTAAGGTGCGGCAGGGTGATGCCCCGCAAACACCCGATTGCGAATCCTTACCCGCTCTGCACTTTCTCTCGACTGATCTTCAGACCGAGCGAGGCGAACTGCTCGAACGGCCGGTGGTAGCCCCGCTCGATGTGGTGCACCCCGCGCAGCGTGGAGGTGCCCTCCGCGGCTGCGGCGGCGAGCACGGCGGAGAAACCGGCCCGGATGTCGGGGAGCGTCACGTCGGCGCCGCGCAGCTTGGACACGCCCCGCACGACCGCCGAATGCTTGGCGTTGGTGTCGTGGTAGCGGCAGGCCGGGCCGCCGAGGCAGACGTCGAAGACCTCGATCTCGCAGCCCATCTTCTGCAGCGCGGGCACGTAGACGAGCCGGTTCTCGAAGACCGTCTCATGCAGCACCGACATGCCCTGGGCCTGCGTGAACAGCACCATCAGCGGCGTCTGCCAGTCGGTCATGAACCCGGGGTGGGTGTCGGTCTGCACCGCCGCGGCGCGCAGGCCGTCAGGGGCCGACGCCGAGAGGTAGTCGTCGGTGATGTCGAGCTGGGCCCCCATCCTGGCCAGCGTGGTGATGGCGGTGACGAGGCGGTCCTGGGGGCAGCCGTGGACCCGCACCTGGCCGCCGGTGATCAGGCCGGCCGCCAGGTAGGAGAAGGCCTCGATGCGGTCGCCGTTCAGCCAGGTGGAGGCGCCGTGCAGCCGCTCCACGCCCTCGATCACGATGCGCCGGTCCGGGCTGAGCTCGATGAGCGCGCCCATGCGCTGCAGGAACAGGGCGAGCTCCACCACCTCGGGCTCCATGGCCGCGCCCTTGAGCACGGTCTTGCCCTCGGCCAGCACCGCCGACATCAGGATCGTCTCGGTGGCACCCACGCTCGGGTAGGGCAGCTCGATCCGGGTCCCGCGCAGTCGCTTGGCCTTGGCGTAGACGCCGGTCTCGCTCACCTCGACCTCCGCGCCCATCGCGCGCAGGGCCTCGACGTGGAAGTCGACCGGGCGGCGGCCGATCGGGTCGCCGCCGACCAGCGGGACGAACGCCTCGCCCGCCAGGTGCAGCAGCGGGCCGAGCATCAGGATCGGGATCCGGTTGAGACCGGTGAACGCGGCGGGCACGTGGGGATTGATCTCCGGGCCCTGCGCGATGATGATCTCCCGGGGGGTGATCTCCACGTTGATGCCGAGTGCCCGCAGCATCTGCGCGGTGATCCCGACCTCGCCCACGTCGGGAGCATTGTGGATCATGCTCTCGCCGCTTCCCAGCATGGCGGCCACCATGTGCTTGGAGACGCCGTTCTTGGACCCGCGGACCTCGACGTCACCGCGGAGCGGGCCGGAGGGCTCGATCAGCCATACCTCTTCATTCACCCCGCAAGGGTAACGGGCTCCGGCCAGCGCTTTCGATATCGCAAAATGGTGCAGTCGATAGCATCTGGTGGAATGACGCGAAAATAGAGGGAGAGGCACATTGCGCTACGTGCGCGACTTCGCCGTGACCGTGCTCGCTCTCGGCCTTCTCGGAGCCGCCGCCGGCGTCCTCTGGTCGCTCCTCGCGCCGCGTGCGCCGTACGTCGTGACCGAGCAGGGCCCGGTGCTCGCCGACCCCTCGACCCAGGCGCTCATCGCCGCCGACGGCTGGTTCGCCGTCGTCACCGGCGCGCTCGGGCTGATCTGCGGCGCGGCGGGCTACACGCTGTCGCGCCGGGGCCGGCCGCTCGCCGTGCTGCTCGGACTGGCCGCCGGCGGTCTGCTCGCCGCGTACCTCACGCTGACGGTCGGCGGGGCGGTGAACCTCGGCGCGGTCACCGTGACCGCCGCCGGGCCGGACACGCCGATGGTCCCCGGAAGGCTGAAGCTGACCGCGAACGGTGTGATCTTCGCCTGGCCGATGCTCGCCGCGGGCCTCTTCTTCGCGCTGGAGGGCGTCGCGGGCTACCGCGAGTCGCCGCTGCGCCAGCCGTTCGGCGGGCAGGATCCCTACGGGCCGCTCTCCGAGCGCGACCTCGGCGGCAGGTGAGGCGGGGCCGTCACAGGGCGGGCCGGCGGGAGCCGTGACCGGTGGCCCGTTCGAACGCGTGGGCCAGCCGCAGCACCCGCAGGTCGGCGAAGGGGCGCCCGACGATCTGCACGCCGACCGGGAGCCCGTTCCAGGTGAACCCGCACGGCACCGAGGCGGCCGGAGCGTGCAGCACGCTGATCCAGTAGGCCGAGCGCATCCACGCCAGGTAGTCGGGGAGCGCCTCGCCGTTGATCTCCGAGACGTACGGCGCGTCCACGGGGAACGGCGGCACCTGGCTGACCGGCGCGAGGAGGAAGTCGTAGGCGTCGAAGAACGCGCTCATCCGCTGGTAGAGGCCGCTGCGCAGCCGCTCGGCGCGGGCCAGGTCCGCCCCGGTCACCGCCCGGCCCCGCTCGACGTTCCAGCGCACGTTCTCGCCGAGCTCCTCCTGGGGCAGGTCCCCGAAGGAGAGCAGGTAGTACCAGGCCCGGTAGGTCCGGAACGCGTCCTCGGCGTCGGAGAGATCGAGGTCGACCCGCTCCACGTGGGCCCCCAGCCCGGCCAGCACCGCCGGGGCGTCCGCGGTGGCCTTCGCCGTCTCGGCGTCCACCGGCAGCCCTCCCAGGTCGGGGCTCCAGGCGATCCGCAGCCCGGTCAGGTCCAGCAGATCCAGTGGCTCGGTGAAGACCGCGCCGCTCTCGGCGATCGAGAGGGGGGAGGTGGCGTCGAACCCGGCCACCACGCTCATCAGCAGCGTCAGGTCCTCCACGGTCCTGGCCATCGGCCCCGACACGCCCAGGGTGAACCAGGCCGCCGTCGGCGTCGGCGACGGCACCCGCCCGGGCGTCGGGCGCAGCCCCACCACGTTGCAGAACGAGGCCGGGTTGCGCAGCGAGCCGCCCATGTCCGAGCCGTCGGCCAGCGGCACCATCCCGCAGGCCAGAGCCGCCGCCGCCCCGCCGCTGCTGCCGCCCGCCGAGCACGACAGGTCGTAGGGGTTGCGGGTGGCGCCGAAGACCTCGTTCACCGTGTGCGAGCCGGTGCCGAACTCGGGGGTGTTGGTCTTGCCGATCGTGATCGCCCCGGCCTCGCGCATCCGCCGCACGATCAGCGCGTCCCGCTCCGGGACGTGATCGGCGAACAGGCGCGAGCCGTACGTGGTGCGGATGCCCGCGGTGTCGGTCAGGTCCTTGTGCGCGACCGGCAGCCCGTGCAGCGGTCCGCGCCAGATGCCCCTGGCCAGGTCCCGGTCGGCCGCCTTCGCCTCGTCGAGGGCGCGCTCGGCCACCAGCGTGACGATCGCGTTGACCGTGGGGTTGGCCTCCTCGATCCGGCGCAGGTGCGCGTCGAGCAACTCGACCGCGCTGACCTGCCGCGTGCGCAGCAGCTCCAGCATCTCGACGGCGGTCAGGTAGTGCATCGGTCCTCCCGGTGGGTGTGCGGCCCGCGCACGGGCGGCCGTGTCCGGCCCAGTCTGGCCAGAACGGCCTCCGCCGCGCCCTGGCAACCTTCGACAGAACTACCCGGTCCTGCCGATGGAAGCCGTGGTCGCGCGGGTCAGCCGGACCAGCTCGGCGGGGGCGGTCTCGATCTGCAGCCCGCGCCGCCCGGCGGAGAAGTAGACCGTCTCGAACTCCAGGGCGGAGGAGTCGACCACGGTCGGCAGCTGCCTGCGCTGTCCCAGCGGGCTGATCCCGCCCACCACGTAGCCGGTGACCCGCTCCACCTTGGCCGCCTCGGCCATCGCCGCCCGCTTGCTCCCCAGCGCCGCCGCGAACGCCTTGAGGTCCAGCTTGCCCGCCACCGGCACCACCGCGACCGCCAGCCCGCCCTCGACTTCGGCCACGAGCGTCTTGAAGATCCGCTCGTACGGCACGCCGAGCGCGTCGGCCGCCTCCTCGCCGTAGGCCTGCGCGTTCGCGTCGTGCTCGTAGGGGTGCAGGGTGAACTCCACCCCGGCCTGGCTCAGCGCCACCGTCGCCGGGGTGCCCTGACCGCCCTGTCCCTTGGCGCCCCGGGGTCCCCTGGCGCCCTTCGACTTGCTCATGCGCCGCAGCGTAGAGCATCAAGGAAATCTACAACGTAAAGTCGATGGATCCGCAGATGACAGAACTCCCGCGACCCCCGTCCGGGCCACCGGCAGAGGAGATCGGACGTCCGGATGGTGGACAGGACGGGAAGCGGGCTCGGGGCTCCGTAGACTGTACGGGTGATTTCCCGTACCGACCTGCGCGGCGCCCTCCCCGAGGACCTGCGCGACGTGCTGCCCCGTGCCGAACTCGACGTCGAAGCCGCCCTGGAAAAGGTCCGGCCCATCTGCGAGGACGTGCATCATCGCGGTGCGGCGGCGGTGCGGGAGCTGACCGCCAGGTTCGACGGCGTGGAGCTGGACTCCACCCGGGTGCCCGCCGAGGCGATCACCCGCGCCCTGGAGGAGCTCGACCCGCGGGTCCGCGCGGCCCTGGAGGAGTCGATCCGCCGCGCCCGCCTGGTCCACCGCGACCAGCGCCGCACCGACGTCACCACCCGGGTCGTGCCCGGCGGGACCGTCACCGAGCGCTGGGTCCCGGTCGAGCGCGTGGGGCTGTACGTCCCCGGCGGCCAGGCGGTCTACCCGTCCAGCGTGGTCATGAACGTCGTGCCGGCCCAGGAGGCGGGGGTGCCCTCGCTGGCGGTCACCTCGCCCGCGCAGAAGGAGTTCGGCGGACTGCCGCACCCGACCATCCTGGCCGCGTGCGCGCTGCTCGGCGTGGAGGAGGTCTACGCCGTCGGCGGTGCCCAGGCCGTGGCGATGTTCGCCTACGGCACCGAGGAGTGCGCTCCGGCGACCATGGTCACCGGGCCCGGCAACATCTGGGTCGCGGCGGCCAAGCGCCTGCTCAAGGGGCGCATCGGCATCGACTCCGAGGCCGGGCCCACCGAGATCGCCATCCTGGCCGACTCCACCGCCGATCCGGCGCACGTCGCCGCCGACCTGATCAGCCAGGCCGAGCACGACCAGATCGCCGCCGCGGTCCTGGTCACCGACTCGGCGGAGCTGGCCGAGGCCGTGGAGAAGGAGCTGCCCGGCCAGGTGGCGGCGACCAAGCACTCCGAGCGCATCTCCGAGGCGCTGGCCGGGCGCCAGTCCGGCATCCTGCTGGTCGACGACATGGAGGCGGGACTGCGGGTCGTGGACGCCTACGCCGCCGAGCACCTGGAGATCCACACCGCCGACGCGCCCACGCTCGCCGCCCGGGTCCGCAACGCCGGGGCGATCTTCGTGGGCGCCTACGCGCCGGTCTCGCTGGGCGACTACCTCGCCGGCTCCAACCACGTGCTGCCCACCGGGGGCTGCGCCTGCCACTCCTCGGGACTGTCGGTGCAGACGTTCCTGCGCGGGATCCACGTCGTCGACTACACCCGCGAGGCGCTGGCGGAGGCCGCGGCCCACGTGTCCGTCCTCGCCGACGCCGAGGACCTGCCCGCGCACGGCGCGGCGGTCCGCGTCCGGTTCGCCGCGGGTGAGCTGGCCGAGCTCAGTGACTGGGAGAACCGCTCGTGAACCTGGACGACCTGCCGATCCGCGACGACCTGAGAGGGCTGTCGCCGTACGGCGCCCCGCAGATCGACGTCCCGGTCCGGCTCAACACCAACGAGAACCCCTACGGTCCCTCGGCCTCGCTGGTCACGGACCTGGCCGAGGCCGTACGGCACGGCGCGGCAGAGCTCAACCGCTACCCCGACCGCGACGCGGTCGCCCTGCGCGAGGACCTGGCCGGTTATCTCGGGCACGGCCTGACGGCCGGGCGGGTGTGGGCGGCCAACGGCTCCAACGAGGTCATCCAGCAGATCCTGCAGGCCTTCGGCGGCCCGGGCCGCAGCGCGCTCGGGTTCGAGCCGTCCTACTCGATGCACTCGATCATCGCGCGCGGCACGTCCACCGAGTGGATCTCCGGGATGCGCGAGGAGGACTTCGGGATCGACCCGGGCAAGGCGGTCGCGACGATCGCCGGGCACCGGCCCGACGTCGTCTTCCTGACCTCGCCCAACAACCCCACCGGCACCGCTCTCGACCCGGCCGTGATCGCCCGGATCGTCGAGGCCGCGCCCGGCATGGTCGTGGTGGACGAGGCGTACTTCGAGTTCGCCCGCACCGGCACGCCGTCGGCGCTGACCCTGCTCCCGGACAACCCGCGCCTGATCGTCACCCGGACCATGTCCAAGGCGTTCGCGATGGCGGGCACCCGCCTGGGATACCTGGCCGCCTGCCCGGCGGTGATCGAGGCGCTGCTCCTGGTCCGCCTGCCGTACCACCTGTCCACGCTCACCCAGACGGCGGCGCGGGTCGCGCTCGCCCACCGGGACGAGCTGCTCGGCACCGTCGACATGCTGCGGGACGAGCGGGACGCCACGGTGGAGTGGCTGCGGGGCAGGGGGCTGGCGGTCGCCGACTCGGATGCCAACTTCGTGCTCTTCGGCCGCTTCCCGGACCGGCGCAAGGTCTGGGAGGGGCTGCTGGAGCGGGGGGTGCTGATCCGCGAGGTCGGCCCGCCGGAGTGGCTGAGGGTTTCCGTCGGAACGGCTGAGGAGATGGCGGCGTTCCGCGCCGCCCTGGAAGGGATCCTGTGATGAGTCTTGCCGGAGGCGAGCCCATGCGGCGCGTGGGTCGTGTCGAGCGCGCCACGAAGGAGACCTCGGTGCTGGTGGAGGTCGATCTCGACGGCACCGGGATCGTCGACGTGGCCACCGGCGTCGGGTTCTACGACCACATGCTGAACCAGCTCGGCAAGCACGGCCTGTTCGACCTGACCGTGAAGACCGAGGGCGACCTGCACATCGACTCGCACCACACCATCGAGGACACCGCGCTCGCGCTGGGTTCCGCGTTCCGCGAGGCCCTGGGCGACAAGTCGGGCATCCGGCGGTTCGGCAGCGCGTCCTGCCCGCTGGACGAGTCCCTGGCCCAGGTGACCGTGGACCTGTCCGGCCGGCCGTACCTCGTGCACAGCGAGCCGGAGAACATGGCTCCCATGATCGGCCCGGACTACGACACGACGCTGACCCGGCACATCCTGGAGTCGTTCGTCGCGCAGGCCGCCATCTGCCTGCACGTGCACGTGCCGTACGGGCGCAACGCCCACCACATCGTGGAGGCCCAGTTCAAGGCGCTGGCGCGGGCGCTGCGCGAGGCGTCGGAGCCCGACCCCCGGGCCACCGGGGTGCCCAGCACCAAGGGCGTGCTGTGAGCGAGCGTAGCGAGCGAGCCGGTGGGCGCAGCAGCTTGCTCACGGGGCCGACGGAGGAGGTCCTGTGAGCGGCGATGACTGAGAACTGGACGGCCATCGCGATGGCCTTCGTCGCCCTCTTCCTGGTGGGCGGCATTGTTTCTTTCCTCAAACAGGGTCTGAAGAAGGGCGCGGTCCTGCTGGGCGCCCTCGCGGCCCTGGCGACCACGGCGGCGGTGCTCTGGTGGTGAAGAAGAAGATCACGGTCCTGGACTACGGTTCGGGCAACCTGCGCTCCGCGGAGCGCGCCTTGGCCAGGGTGGGCGCGGAGGTCACGGTGACCTCCGACTACGAGGCGGCCCTGGAGTGCGACGGTCTCGTCGTGCCCGGGGTGGGCGCGTTCGCCGCCTGCATGAGCGGGCTGAAGTCCGTGCACGGCGACCGGATCGTCGCGCGCCGCCTGTCGGCGGGGCGGCCGGTGCTCGGCATCTGCGTGGGCATGCAGATCCTGTTCGAGACGGGGGTGGAGCACGGGATCACCACCTCCGGCTGCGGTGAGTGGCCCGGCGCGGTCGAGCGCCTGGAGGCCCCGGTCCTGCCGCACATGGGCTGGAACACGGTCAAGGCGCCCGCGGGTTCGGTGCTGTTCGCCGGGCTGGAGCCGGACGCGCGGTTCTACTTCGTGCACTCCTACGGCGTGCGCGAGTGGGAGCTGCAGGCCGGGCCCGGCTTCACCGACCCGCTGGTCACCTGGGCCGAGCACGGCGTGCCGTTCGTCGCGGCGGTGGAGAACGGCCCGCTCATGGCCACCCAGTTCCACCCCGAGAAGTCGGGTGACGCCGGTGCGGGGTTGCTCGCGAACTGGCTGGGCACCGTCGGATGACCCGCGTGGCGAGCGGCCGATGAGCGCCGGCCGATGAGCAAGGAGCGGGCCCGGCGGCGGGCCGAGCGCGAGGCGGAGCAGGCGCGCCGGGCGGCGCTGCGCGCCGAGCAGGAGGCCCGGCTCGCCCGGCGCCGGGAGCGGCTGGGCAGGGTCACCGCGCTCCTGCCGGGCAGGCCGGTCCGGATCGCCGGCCAGCGTGGCATCCGGGCCCGCCGCCGCCGCGCGCAGAACGGTGTCGTGGCGGTCCTGTTCCTGATCGTCCAGGTGATCGCCTGGCTGCTCTGGTCCTCGTGGTCCGCGAGGCTGGGCGTGCTCGTCTTTTCCCTACTGCTTGTCCCGGTGCTCGTCACCGTCGTATTCGACCGGAGGTCCTGAACAGATGTCGCTAGAGCTGCTGCCCGCCGTGGACGTCGCCGGAGGCCAGGCGGTCCGCCTGGTCCAGGGTGAGGCCGGAACCGAGACCTCCTACGGCGACCCGCTCTCGGCCGCGCTGGCCTGGCAGGAGGCGGGAGCCGAGTGGATCCACCTGGTCGACCTCGACGCCGCCTTCGGCCGGGGCTCGAACCGGGAGCTGCTCGCCTCCGTGGTGAAGGCTCTGGACGTCAAGGTCGAGATGTCCGGCGGTATCCGCGACGACGCCTCGCTGGAGGCGGCGCTGGCCACCGGCTGCCGCCGGGTCAACATCGGCACCGCGGCGCTGGAGGACCCCGCCTGGTGCTCGAAGATCATCTCTGAGTACGGCGACCACGTCGCGATCGGCCTGGACGTCCGCGGCACCACCCTCGCGGCCCGGGGCTGGACCCAGGAGGGCGGCGACCTGTGGGAGGTCCTGGAGCGTCTGGAGGCCGACGGCTGCTCGCGCTACGTCGTCACCGACGTCACCAAGGACGGCACCCTGCGCGGTCCCAACCTCGACCTGCTGCGCGAGGTCTGCGCCCGCACCGACAAGCCGGTGGTCGCCAGCGGAGGCGTCTCCTCCCTTGATGACCTGCGCGCTCTGGCCTCCCTCGTCCCGATCGGTATCGAAGGTGCGATCGTGGGCAAAGCCCTGTATGCCCAGGCTTTCACCCTCGAGGAGGCCCTGGCGGCGGTTTCCTAGTTTCTCGGGCGTGGAGGAGACAAGGTGACTGAGCGGACGGGTTCCAGGGTTTTCAGCGGGGGATTCTGGGAGGAGCGGTACGGCTACGCCCGGGCGGTGGTGGCCGGGCCCTGGGTGATCGTCTCGGGCTGCACCGCCGCCGTCGACGATGAGATCCTCCACCAGGGGAACGCCTACGAGCAGGCGCGCGCCTCGTTCGGCGTCGCTCTGGACGCCATCGAGAAGGCGGGCCTGTCCCGCCACGACGTCGTCAGGGTCCGCTACTTCGTGGTCGACGATGCACACTACGACCAGGTCGGCCGGGCGCACGCGGAGCTGTTCGGCCAGATCCGGCCCGCCTGCACCGGCGTGCAGGTGGCGGGTCTGATCGACCCGCGCATGCTGGTCGAGGTCGAGGTCGAGGCCTACAGGGAGGCCGGGGCCCGCTAGGTCCCAGGCGATATGCAGAAAACGAGGAACGGCACGTGACTGTCGCGGTACGAGTGATCCCCTGCCTGGACGTGGACGCCGGGCGGGTGGTCAAGGGCGTCAACTTCGAGAATCTCCGAGATGCGGGGGACCCGGTCGAGCTGGCCCGGCGCTACGACGCCGAGGGGGCCGACGAGCTGACGTTCCTGGACATCACGGCCTCCAGTTCCGACCGCTCCACCATGTACGACGTGGTGCGCCGCACCGCCGAGCAGGTGTTCATCCCGCTGACCGTCGGCGGCGGGGTGCGCTCGGTCGAGGACGTGAACAGGCTGCTGCGGGCGGGGGCGGACAAGGTGTCGCTGAACACCGCCGCCATCGCCCGCCCGGAGCTGCTGACCGAGGCCTCCCGGCGGTACGGCGCGCAGTGCATCGTGCTCTCGGTGGACGCCCGCCGGGTCGTCGACGGCCCGCCGACGCCGTCGGGTTTCGAGGTGACCACGCACGGCGGGCGCCGCGGCACCGGCATCGACGCCGTCGAGTGGGCGCGGCGCGGTGAGGAGCTGGGCGTGGGCGAGATCCTGCTCAACTCCATGGACGGCGACGGCACCCGCGACGGCTACGACCTGGAGATGATCCGCGCCGTCCGCGCGGCGGTCTCCGTCCCGGTGATCGCCAGCGGCGGGGCCGGGGCGCTGGAGCACTTCCCTCCGGCGGTCGAGGCCGGAGCCGACGCGGTCCTGGCCGCGTCGGTGTTCCACTTCGGCCAGCTCAAGATCGCCGATGTGAAGGACGCGTTGCGCACGGCGGGCTGCCCGGTCCGCTGAAGGGCCGCTTCGGCGGGGCCCATGTCCCGCCGGGCTCGCCCCGGGTCCTGGGGGTCGCCTGACCGCGCCTCCCGGCAGGGAGCTGCGGGACGACGAGGGCGCACGTGAGCGCGGCCTACCCGGCGACGGTGGTGCTGTCAGCGGTCACGGCGTGGACGTCGGTGGCCACGGTGGGTGTGGGCGTCCCCTGCTCGTCTCACCGGTCATCGGCTCGGATCCGCCGGTGGTGACATCGGGATGAGAGGAGGGCCGTGCTCCCGCTCGGGGCGTGCGGGAGCGCCGGGGAGAAGCAGGTCAGGGGCGGGGCAAACCCCCGCCGACGGTCAGCTCAGGACTTGTGTGACGAAGACAGCCAGTTGGTCGGCTCCCTTGACGATCCCGTTGATCACTCCGTCGACCGCACTCGCCGCCTCGGCGGGCTTGGTGAACAGATAGAAGACCACGAACGCCACCGCTAGGTAGGTGACGACCTTCTTGACCTGCATGGGGGCCTCCTGCAGTTCCATTCCCAGCCGTATATACCCGGATTTTAAAGAGATCTGGCATTCTGGGCCCGAGTGGCTCCCGGATCGTGGTGATCATACCTGCTCAGCCCGGGGGAACCGCTGCCGGTTCCGGAGATTGACAGGACCACCTCTGTCATCGTGCGGCGGCGCGGCTCTTCTGTCCAATGCGGAGTGCAAGGTATATCGGAAAGGCGATCGGGGAGAGCAGGATCGCGAGGACGAGGACCGGCGCCATCAGCAGCGGGTGGAGGCCCCTCTCCCTGCTGTCGAGATAGATCCACCGGCCCACCAGCAGGTCCCAGGCGATGATCTGGCCCCACAGCGCCGCGAGCGCCTCCGGGGTGCCCACCAGCTCGGTGAGCCCGGAGAGGGTGGGCCGGGTGACCACGCTCCAGAAGTCCCCCAGCAGCGGCAGGAGCAGGGTCAGGCAGACCGCCAGCGAGGGCAGGGCGATCAGCGGCGACTCGGCGATCCGGCGGGTGCGCGACCACGACGGGGCCAGGATCATCAGGGCCCAGAACGGCGCCGCGGCCAGGAAGCTGAGCTGGAACAGGAACTCGGTCATCGGGTCTCCGCCGTTACGCGCACGGTGGCCTCCGCTCCGGCGGACGGGCCGCCGGGGCCGTCCGGGGGAGGGGCGGCCGGGTCCTGCGGGAAGGCGCCGGAGGAGGAGCGCAGGAACGCCGCCAGGACGGCGGCTCCCACGGTGGCCGACAGCAGGGCCGCCGCCGCCAGCGTGAGACCGTCGGGGCGCAGCAGCGGCTGACCGCGCAGCGCCTGCCAGGTCACCAGGGCGAGCAGCCCGGCGTGGCCGTACGCCGCGACGGACACCAGGCGCAGCCGCACGGCCCGGTCGCGCAGGCGGTTCAGCCCCAGGGTGAGCAGGGCGAGGGCCTGGATGGCGTGCATGCCCACGAAGTGGGGGATCCGCAGGTCGCCCCCGGTGGTGCTCCAGCCGAGCAGGGGCAGGCCGGGGCCGCCGTCGGGCACCCCGACGCTGTGCGCGCCGATGACGGCCGCGGCGGGGTCGGCCAGCTGCGCCGGGGTGGGCAGGGTCATCAGGTAGCCCAGCGCGATGCCGGCCGTGGAGATGGCCAGCCCGAGGCGGATCGCCCGGGTGCTGACCGGGTCGGCCTGCCGCTCGCGCAGCACCAGGATCGACGCGGCGAAATTCGCGATCATCAGGGTGACGATGGTGAGGCCCATGACGCCGTACAGCGTGGCGTCCAGCTCGGTGGAGGCGTTGAAGTGGCTGCGGACCCCCCGGGCGGCCTGGAACATGATGATCGCGATCTCGGCTGCGCTCGCCGCCGCCAGCGCCGTGCCCAGCCACCACCCCCAGCGCGGCGCCCGGTGCCGCAGGGTCAGCAGCCAGGCCCAGGTGAACGTGTAGATCCCGAGGGAGGCGGTGAACTTCAGTGGCTTGGCCCAGACGGGCATGCCGTCCAGCGTGCGGTCGTCGAACAGCAGGCCGCCGAGGGAGACGGCCGCGAGGACGGCCATGAGACCGGAGCAGAGGACGAGGGGGCGGTGCCAGCGGGTCACGCGGCCTCCAAATAGATAATAGATATATCCATTATCTATAGCGTAAGCTCCCCGGAGACGACAAGAGAGGGTTTACCGTGCGGATGGCGGAGCTGAGCCGGGCGACGGGTGTCTCCGTACCGATGATCAAGTACTACCTGCGGGAGGGGTTGCTGGCGCCCGGCGAGCGGACCAGTCCCAACCAGGCGCGATACGACGACAGCCACGTGCGCCGGATCAGGCTGGTGCGCGCCATGGCCGACTACGGCGGCCTGTCGAACGCCGTCATCCGGGACCTGCTCCAGCGGCTCGACGAGCCCGGGCTGAGCCTGGACGCCCGTCTCGGCCTGGCGCAGCGGACCGTCATGCCCCGCCGGGAGCCGGGCGAGGGGGAGCGGTGGGAGGCGGCCGCGTGCCAGGCCCGTGAGCTGATCGCGCGGCAGGGGTGGCGGCAGCGTCCCGACAGCCCGGCGATGCTGGCCATCACCGGCGTGCTGGCCGGCCTCGCCGAGCTCGGCTACCAGGGGATCCTCGACCGGCTCGACGCCTATGCCGAGGCGGCGGCGCTGACGGCGGAGGCCGACCTCGACGCGCTGGCCGCCGAGCCGAACCTGGAGAGGATGGTCGAGCTGGTCGTGGCCGGCACGCTCCTGGGGGACGCCCTGGTCACGGCCCTGCGGCGGGTGGCCCAGAGCTGCGCCTCGGCTCGCCGGTTCGGCGAGGAGGGCGAGGAGGGCGAGGAGGGCGCTGCCCTCCGGGCCGCCGGGGAGTGAAGCTCAGGCGCCCGGTTCAGACACCCAGCGAGGCGTCCATCAGCCGCGCCACCGCGGCCTCGTCGCCGCTGAGGTCCACCCTGGCGTGGGCCTGGCGGCCGAAGCAGAACAGCAGTAGCTCACTCGCCGGGCCGGTCACCTCGACCCGGGGTGCGTCCTTGGCGCCGCCGAGAGCGACGCCGCCGCCGATCCGGTGCAGTACGACGCCGACCGGCGCCTTGCGCAGGAACAGCCCCCGGCCGGCCCGGACGCGCCGCCAGAAGGTCTCTTCCAGGGCGGAGGGGAGCTCGCGGGGCTCCCATACCCGCTGCGCCCGCCGTACGTCCTCGTGGTGGATGAACAGCTCCACGGTGTTGACGGTCTCGTCCAGGCCGGGGACCAGGCCGTAGAACCCGCCGGGACCGGAGCGGACCAGCTCGACCAGGCCCTCGAAGCCGTGCTTGGCCTTCAGCGACTCCTGCACCTTGGCGGTGTACCCGGCCAGCGCGGCCAGCGCGATGCCTCCGGCGGCGTCGGGCCGGCGCTCGCGCAGGACGAGGTGGGCGGCGAGATCGAAGGTGGTCCAGCCCTCGCACAGCGTCGGGGAGTCCGGGCCGAGCCGGGCGAACAGGTCGCTGAGCGCGGCGCGTTCGGCGGGGGCGTATGTCATCCCGTGATCCTAACAAGGCCGTTGCATGGGCAATCAGAGGGGACAGGGTTCGCCGATCACTTGAGATCGGGAATAACTGCTTGATCTAGCGTGATACTCACTTGTAGCAACATTCCCCTTCGAAAGGACACCTTCCGAGTGACGAGCAAGGTGACCTCCGCCGTCATGCGTCAGGGACTTCGCGTACTCGGGGCGGCCATCCGGGCCGAGAAGGCGGTCTTCACCGCCGCCGTGGTGTCCAGCGCCCTCTACGGCGTGATGACGGTCGCCTCCGCCCGGGCGCTGGGCTGGACCACCGAGTACGTCGTCCTGCCCGCGTTCAGGCAGGGGGAGACGGCCACCGGCGCGATCACCCTGGGCATGGTCCTCATCCTCGGCACCGCGCTGCTCAAGGCGCTGGGCGTCGCCGGCCGGCGCTACTTCGCCGGCGTCATGCAGTACCGGATGCAGGCCCGCTCCCGCCGGGACGTCACCCGGCAGTACCTGAGGCTCCCGCTGGCCTGGCACCACCGGCACCCGACCGGCCAGCTGCTCTCCAACGCCAGCGCCGACGCCGAGGCCGCCTGGGCCCCGCTGGCCCCGCTGCCGATGGCCGTCGGCGTCATCGTCATGCTGGTGACCGCGGCGGTCGCTCTGGTGCTCACCGACGTCATGCTCGCCCTCGTCGGCTTCCTGATCTTCCCGGCCATCGCCCTGCTCAACCTGGTCTACCAGCGCAGGCTCAGCCCTCTGGTGACCCGCGCCCAGCAGTTCCGCGCCGAGGTCAGCGAGATCGCGCACGAGAGCTTCGACGGGGCCCTGGTCGTCAAGACCCTCGGCCGCGAGGACACCGAGACCGCCCGGTTCCGGGCCAGGGCCGAGGAACTGCGGGACGCCAACGTCGCGGTGGGCCGCGTCCGGGGCTTGTTCGACCCGATGCTGGAGGCCCTGCCCACCCTCGGCGTGCTCGCGGTCCTGCTGGTCGGCGCGGTGCGGCTGGAGAGCGGCGCGATCACCTCCGGCGTCCTGGTCGAGGTCGCCTACCTGTTCACTTTGCTCGCCTTCCCGATCCGCGCCCTCGGCTGGGTGCTGGCCGAGCTGCCCCGTGCCGTCGTCGGCTACGAGCGGGTGCAGGCCGTGCTCACCGCCACCGGTTCCATGGAGTACGGCACCGCCACGCTGACCTCCGGCGCCCCGGCCCGGCTGGAGGTGCGCGACCTGGACTACGCCTACGGCGACTTCCAGGTTCTGCACGGGGTGACCTTCGAGGTCGAGCCCGGCCGCACCGTCGCGCTGGTCGGCCCCACCGGCTCCGGCAAGTCCACGCTCGCCCAGACCTTCGTCCGCCTGGTCGACCCGGCCGCGGGAGCCGTGCTCGTCGACGGGACGGACCTGCGCGAGGTCGCGCGCGGCGGGGTCAGCGACGCCGTGGCCCTGGTGCCCCAGCAGACGTTCCTGTTCGACGACACGGTGCGCGGCAACGTCACCCTCGGCCTGCCGGTCTCCGACCAGGACGTCTGGCAGGCGCTCCGGCTGGCTCAGGCCGACGGCTTCGTCAGCGCGCTCTCCTCCGGCCTGGACACGATGGTCGGCGAGCGCGGGACCACCCTGTCCGGCGGCCAGCGCCAGCGCCTGGCCCTGGCCCGCGCGCTGGTCCGCCGCCCCCGGCTGCTCGTCCTGGACGACGCCACCTCCAGCGTGGACCCGCAGGTCGAGGCCAAGATCCTGTACGGCCTGCGAGACGCGGCCGCCACCTCGGCGGCCTCCACCGTGGTGGTCGTCGCCTACCGGATGGCCACCATCGCCCTGGCCGACCAGGTCGTCTACCTCGAACACGGCAGGGTCGCCGACCAGGGCTCCCACGAGGACCTGCTGGCACGCTGCGAGGGCTACCGCAACCTGGTCACCGCCTACGAGCGCGAAGAGGCCGAGCGCGAGGCGCTCGAATCGGACGAGGAGATCAACGCGTGAGAACGCGACGCAGCAGGCCGGTGACGGTGACGGTGACGGGGGAGACCGAGTGAGTTCGCTTCAGGGTGTCGAGCGGTCGGCGCTGGACACCGTACGGCACGGCCTGTCCCTCACGCCGGAGTTCCGCAGAGGGCTGGCCGGGACGCTGGCGCTGGCCGTGTTCGCCACGCTGGGCAAGGTGATCGTCCCCATCGCCGTCCAGCAGACCATCGACCGGGGGCTCGGGGGGGCGGTGCCCGACGTGCCGTTCATCCGGACCACCGTCGTGGTGTGCGCGGTGGCCGTGGTGGTCACGGCGCTGTGCGGCTACCTGATGAACGTCCGCCTGTACAAGGCGACCGAGGCCTCGCTGGCCACGCTCCGGGTGCGCGGCTTCCGGCACGTGCACGACCTGTCGGTGCTCACCCAGAACTCCGAGCGGCGCGGCGCCCTGGTCTCCCGGGTCACCGGCGACGTCGACCAGATCAGCGCGTTCATGCAGTGGGGCGGACTGATGATCATCGTCGCGGTGGGCCAGCTACTGGTCGCCAGCGCGGTGATGTTCGTCTACTCCTGGCAGCTCGCGCTGCTGATCTGGGCGTGCTTCCTGCCGCTGCTGGTCGCGCTGCCGCGCTTCCAGCGGTGGCTGTCGGCCGCCTACACCCGGGTCCGCGAGCGCACCGGTGACATGCTCGCCGCGGTCAGCGAGTCGGTCGTCGGCGCGGCGGTGATCCGGGCCCACGGCTCCGAGGCCCGCACGGCCGAGCGGCTCGACACCGCGATCGAGGCGAACAAGGCCGCCCAGGCGCGCACCCAGCGGATCGTCGCCACGGTCTTCCCGCTGACCGAGATCGTCGCCGCGATCGCCCTGGCCGCCGTGGTGCTCGTCGGCGTCCGGCTCGGCGTCGGCGACGGCATCACCGAGGGCGGCCTGGTCCTGTTCCTGTTCCTGATCACGCTGTTCGTCTCCCCGATGCAGATCGCCACCGAGGTGCTCAACGAGGCGCAGAACGCGATCGCCGGCTGGCGGCGCGTCCTGGGCGTGCTCGACACCCCGCCCGACGTCGCCGACCCCGGCCCGGACGGCGTCGAGCTGCCGCGCGGTCCCATCTCGGTCTCCTTCGAGAACGTCGGCTTCGCCTATCCCGGCGGTCCGCCGGTGCTGCGCGAGGTCTCGGTGGACATCCCGCCCCGCTCGCGGATCGCGGTGGTCGGGGAGACCGGCTCGGGCAAGACGACCTTCGCCAAGCTGCTCACCCGGCTGATGGACCCGGTCTCGGGGCGGGTCACGGTGGACGGGGAGGACCTGCGCGAGGTCCGGTTCTCCTCGTTGCGCGAGCGGATCGTCATGGTGCCGCAGGACGGCTTCCTGTTCGACGGCACGCTGGCGGAGAACATCCGGTTCGGCCGGCCGGAGGCGACCGACGCGGAGATCGCGCTGGCCATGACCGAGCTGGGCCTGGCCGACTGGGTGGAGGGCCTGCCCGCGGGCCTGGACACCCCGGTCGGCCAGCGCGGCGAGTCGCTGTCGGCGGGCGAGCGGCAGCTCGTCGCGCTGGCCCGCGCCTACCTGGCCGACCCCGACCTGCTCCTGCTGGACGAGGCGACCTCCGCAGTGGACCCGGCCACGGAGGTACGGCTGGCGCGGGCGCTGGAGGGCGTCACGCGGGGCCGTACCGCCGTCTCCATCGCGCACCGCCTGTCCACCGCCGAGGCCGCCGACGAGGTGCTCGTCTTCGAGCACGGCAGGATCGTCCAGCGCGGACCGCACGCCGAACTGGTCGGGCGACCGGGCGTCTACGCCGACCTGCACGCCTCCTGGGTGACCGCCTCCCACTCCTGAGCGGGTTCTGAGGATTAACGGGCCCCCGGTGGTGGCAGGGGCGGGGTATGGACGCGAACCTGCTGCCGCCGGGGGTGGCCTCGGCCATGGCCGACAGCGAGCTGATGGATGATCTGAAGAAGTTCCTGGTCGACGATGACGACGGCGACGACGACCCGATCCTGAGGTGGCTGGACGGCACTCCCGTGGACACCTGGCGGGAGCGCTACCCCTACCCGGAGCGCATGTCCCGCGATGAGTACGACAAGGTCAAGCGGCTGCTCCAGATCGAGCTGCTCAAGCTGCAGTACTGGATCAAGGACACCGGCGGGCGGCTGGTGATCCTGTTCGAGGGCCGTGACGCCGCGGGCAAGGGCGGCACGATCAAGCGCTTCATGGAGCACCTCAACCCGCGCGGCGCGCGGGTGGTCGCCCTGGAGAAGCCCAGCGAGCGCGAGAGCACCCAGTGGTACTTCCAGCGCTACATCCTGCACCTGCCCTCGGCCGGGGAGATGGTCTTCTTCGACCGCTCCTGGTACAACCGCGCCGGGGTGGAGCGGGTCATGGGCTTCGCCACGGAGGAGGAGTACCTGGAGTTCATGAAGCAGGCCCCCGCGCTGGAGCGCATGCTGGTGCGCGACGGGGTCCACCTGGTGAAGTTCTGGTTCTCGGTGACGCGCAGGGAGCAGCGCACCCGGTTCATCATCCGCCAGGTCGACCCGGTCCGGCAGTGGAAGCTCTCCCCGATGGACCTGGAGTCACTGGACAAATGGGACGACTACACCCGCGCCAAGGAGGACATGTTCCTGCACACCGACACCGACGAGGCGCCGTGGACGGTGATCAAGAGCAACGACAAGAAGCGGGCCAGGGTGGAGGCCATGCGGCACGTCCTGGACCTGTTCGAGTACGCCGGCAAGGACCACGACATCGTCGGCCGTCCCGACCCCAAGATCGTCGTCAAGGCCGCCGACGTGCTGGACGACGACCGCACCCATTAGGGTCGGCCCCGTGCACGATGTCCGCCCTGTCCTCCTGCTGGATGTGGACGGGCCGCTGAACCCGTACGCCGCCAAGCCGAAACGGCGCCCGGCCGGGTACACCACGCACCGCATGCGGCCCGAAGGCTGGGACGACCCCCGGCTGCGGCCGCTGCGGGTCTGGCTGAACCCCGGGCACGGTCCCGCCCTGCTCGCCCTGCCGTACGACCTCGTCTGGGCCACCACCTGGCGGCACGACGCCAACACCTGGATCGCGCCGCGGCTGGGGTTGCCCCGCCTGCCCGTCATCGACTGGGGCGAGCCGCACTCGGCGGCCCGGGACGACGGCGTGCACTGGAAGACCCGGCACCTGGTGGAGTGGGCGGCGGGCCGGGTCTTCGCCTGGGTCGACGACGAGATCGGCGAGGCCGACCGCGCCTTCATGGCCGCCCATCACCCGGGGCCCGCCCTGCTGCACCGGGTCGACCCGCGCGTCGGGCTGCTCCCCGACGACTTCGCCGTTCTCGCCGACTGGCCCCGGGAGGCCGGGGGAGCGGGCTAGCGCGTGCTCGCCTCGCCGCCGGACAGGCGCTGGGCCAGATAGATCGGGACGACCGACAGGACGATCAGGGCGGCGGCGACCACGTTGACGACGGGGGCCTGGTTGGGGCGGAACAGGTTCTCGAAGATCCACAGGGGGAGGGTCTTGACGCCGGCGCCCGCGGTGAAGGTGGTCACGATGATCTCGTCGAAGGAGAGCGCGAAGGCCAGCAGCCCGCCCGCGAGCAGCGCCGAGCGCATCATCGGGAAGGTGACCAGCCGGAAGGTGGTGAAGGCGTCGGCGCCCAGGTCGGCCGAGGCCTCCTCCAGCGAGGTGCCCGTGCGGCGCAGGCGCGCGAGCACGTTGTTGTAGACGGTCACCACGCAGAAGGTGGCGTGCCCGACGATCACCGTGAACATGCCCAGCCCCACGCCGAACGGCTCCAGCACCGTGCGGAAGGCGTTGTTCAGCGCGATGCCGGTGACGATGCCGGGCAGCGCGATCGGCAGGATGATCAGCAGCGAGACCGCATCCCTGCCGAAGAAGGAGTGGCGCTGGATGGCGAAGGCCACCATCGTGCCGAGCACCAGGGCGATCGCGGTCGCGCCGAGCCCGGCCTGGATCGAGGTCCACAGCGCGTCGCGCACGCCGGTGGAGTTCCACGCCGCCTCCCACCAGCGCAGGGTGAACCCGGCCGGCGGCCAGCCGAAGGTGCGGTCGGCGTTGAAGGAGTTCAGCAGCACGACGAGCAACGGCACGTAGATCACAGCCAGGCCGCCGGCCAGCGTGGCCCAGAGCGTCGCGCGGGCCGTACGCGAGAGGTTCAAAGGTTCTCCAGGGCTCCGGTGCGGCGGACCGCGGCGAGGTAGACCAGCATGATCAGGACGGGGACGGTGGCGACCGCGGCGGCGAACGGGAGGTTGTTGGCCGCGCCGATGTTGTCGTAGACCACGTTCCCGATGAGCTGGGACCTGCCGCCGACGATCTTCACGGTGATGTAGTCGCCGAGCGACAGGGAGAAGGTGAAGACCGATCCCGCGATCACGGCGGGGAACGCCAGCGGCCACACGACCGTGCGGAACGTGCGCCCGCCGCGCGCGCCCAGGTCCCCGGCCGCCTCCAGCAGCGAGTTCGGCAGCCGCTCCAGTCCGGCGTAGATCGGCAGGATCATGTACGGCAGCCACAGGTAGGAGAGCGTGACGATCGTGGCGGTCAGGCCGTATCCCCAGCCGAGCACGCCGTCGGCCGAGAGCATGACCCGCCAGGCGTAGGCCTTGACCAGGTAGGAGGCCCACAGCGGGGTCAGCACCGCGATCACCAGCCAGCGCTGGGCGCGCGGCGGGGCCAGCTTGGCCATTGCGAACGCCATGGGGAAGGCGATCACCAGGTCGATCAGGGTCACCGCCGCCGCCACGCCCACCGAGCGCAGCGCGATCGTCCGGTACACCTCGACGGTGAGCAGTTCCTGGAAGTTGACCCAGGTCACCTCCTTGACCAGGTTGCCGGTGAAGGTGTCGGTGCTCCACAGGGCCGAGACGAGCAGGGCGGCCAGCGCGCCCAGGTAGGCCACGCCGAGCCAGAGCATCGGCGCCGACAGCAGCAGCGAGAGCCGTACTCCGGCGTGCCGGTGCAGGAAGGCGGCCAGGCGCCGCCGGAGTGTGCGGGTCATCCTCGTCGGTCAGCCCTTGATCTCGGTCCAGGCGCGGGTCCACTCCGCGTAGTCCTTGCACTTCGCATCGGTGCGGCCGTCCAGGCACTGGGCGATCGGGGTGGTCCAGTACCAGACCTTCGAGAAGTAGTCCTCGTCGGTGGCGTGGAAGGTCTCGCAGTGCTTCGGGTCGGCCGTCAGCTCGCAGGACTTCGCGTTGGACGGCGCCTCACCGAAGTACTCGGCGACCTGGGCGTTGGCCTTCGGCGAGATGATCCAGTCGAGCCACCTGTAGGCGCAGCTGGGGTTCTTGGCCGCGGCCGCGACCATCCAGGTGTCCGACCAGCCGGTCGAGCCCTCCTTGGGCAGCGTCACCTCGATCGGGGCCCCGTCGGCCTTGGCGACGTTGGCGATGACCTGCCAGGTGGTGCCGACCACGGAGTCGCCGCTCTTGAACGCCTGTACTTCCTTGGTGTAGTCCGACCAGTACTCGCCGATGATCTGCTTCTGCTGCTTGAGCAGGTCCACCGCCGCCTGGAACTGCTTGTCGTCCAGCGCGTAGGGGTTCTTGATGCCGAGCTCGGGTTTGGTGGCCATCAGGTACACCGCGGCGTCGGCGATGTAGATGGGGGAGTCGTAGGCGGTGACCTTGCCCTTGTGCGGCGAGGCCGGGTCGAAGACCACGCTCCAGGAGTCGGGGGCGGGCGTGACGGCGTCGGTGCGCCACATCAGGAGGTTGGCCCCGCGGCCGTGCGGCACGCCGTAGGGCACTCCGTTCACCGAGTTCCACGGCTTGTCCTTCAGACTCGCGAAGACGTCGGCGTAGTTCGGGACCAGCGCGGTGTTGACCGGCGCGACGGTCCCGCCCGCGATCAGCCGCAGCGAGGCGTCGCCGGAGGCGGAGACCGCGTCGTACTCGCCGGTCTTCATGAGGTTCACCATCTCGTCGGAGGTGCCGGCGGTCTTGGAGTTGACCTGGCAGCCGGTGGCCTGCTCGAACGGGGTGACCCAGTCGGCCTTGGGATCGTTGGAGCCGTCCTCGGCGTAGCCGGCCCAGTGGACCAGGTTGACCTGGCCCTCGCCCGCGCCGAGGGACTTCAGCGCCTCGATCGTGGGCGGGGTGAAGCCGCTCTGGCCGGGGGCGGGGGCCGTGCCGGCCGGTTGGGAGCCGGAGCCGCAGGCGGCGACGGCGAGGGCGAGCGCGGAGAGCGCGGCGGTGAAGCGGGCGAGGCGGGGGGTGGATGCCATCTGCTGACGACCTTTCTTACGAGACGATCGCGAACTCGTGCCGGCGCTGCCAGACGAGCCGGACCCTGGTGCCGCGCAGGCCCGTCACGTCCATGGACGAGACCTGCAGGTTCTGCTGGAGCGCGATGAGCCGGCCGCCCGCGTCGAGCTCGACCACGAACCGGGTGGCGGGGCCGGCGTAGACGACCTCGCTGACGGTCCCGGTCGCGCTGTGCTCGGCGTCGCCCACCGGGTCGCCGGGCGCGGCCACGCGCAGCTTCTCCGGCCGCACGCTGAAGGTGCCGCGCCTGCCGAGCACGGCCTGCGCCGCCTCGCCGGAGATGAGGTTGGAGGTGCCGACGAACCCGGCGACGAAGGCGGTGGAGGGGCGCTCGTAGATCTCGGCGGGGGTGCCGACCTGCTCGATCCGGCCCTCGTTGAAGACCGCGACCCGGTCGCTCATGGTGAGGGCCTCCTCCTGGTCGTGGGTGACGAACAGGAAGGTGATGCCGACCTCGCGCTGGATCGACTTGAGCTCGACCTGCATCTCCTCGCGGAGCTTGAGGTCGAGCGCGCCCAGCGGCTCGTCCAGCAGCAGCACGCGGGGGCGGTTGACCAGGGCGCGGGCCAGGGCGACCCGCTGGCGCTGGCCTCCGGAGAGCTGGCCGGGCCTGCGCCGCTCGTAGCCCTCCAGCCGGACCGAGGCCAGCGCGGCCAGGGCCCGTTCGCGCCGCCGGGCCCGGGGGACCCGCTTGACGCGCAGGCCGTACTCGACGTTGCCGAGGACGTCCATGTGCGGGAACAGGGCGTAGTCCTGGAAGACGGTGTTGACGTCGCGTTCGAAGGGGGCGAGCCGGGTGACGTCGGCACCGCCGAGCTCGACCGTGCCGGAGGTGGGGCTCTCGAAGCCGGCGATCATCCGCAGCACGGTCGTCTTCCCCGATCCCGAGGGGCCGAGCATGGCGAAGAACTCGCCGTCGGCGATGTCGAGGTCGACGCCGGCGACCGCGTGGACGCCGCCGAAGCTCTTGCGGAGGCCGCTCAGCCTCACCGCTGGGTCTGACATGACCGGAAACATATGGGTTTAAATGTTTAACTGCAAGAGCCGATCCGGTATCACTGGTGCCGACGGCGAAGGATGAGGGGGTGCGGCCGTGACGGATGTCTCCGGCGGGGCCAGGCTCGCCGCCTTCGCCCCGGTGGACAGCACCGCGCGGGTGGACGCGGTGGTCCGCAGGCTCACCGACGCGATCGTCCTGGGCCTGCTGGCCGACGGAGAACAGTTGCCGAGCGAGTCCGAGCTCGCGGCCCAGCTGGGCGTCTCCACGGTCACACTGCGGGAGGCCCTGATGGCCCTGCGGCAGCAGGGCATGGTCGAGACCCGGCGCGGGCGCGGCGGCGGCAGCTTCGTGCGGGTGCCCTCCCAGGCCCCCGAACTGGTCGACCGGTTGCGGGCGTTCACCGTGGAGGAACTGCGCGACCTGGGCGACCACTACGCGGCCATCGCCGGGGCCGCCGCCCGGCTGGCCGCCCAGCGGGCGCTGCCCGAGGACGTCGCGCCGCTGCGCCGCACGCTGGAGGAGATGGCCGCCACCCGGGACGAGGCCCACCTGCGCAGGCTGCACGGACGTTTCCACATCGAGGTCGCGGCCGTCTCCCAGTCGGCACGACTCACTCAGGAGGAGATCCGGTTACAGGCTGACATCGGACCGTTGCTCTGGCTCGCCCACACGGGAGAACATGGTCCGACGGCTCAGCACCGCGCCATCGCCGAGGCCGTCCACCGAGGCGACGGCGAGCGCGCCAGGGACCTGGCCGAGCGGCACGTGCTCGACGGGGTGGAACACCTCATCGAGCTGCGGCTGCGGGAGCCGTGAGCATCAGCGGGTCTAGGGCGGTGGGTCGACGTGGGTGAGTTCCGGACGCTGCCGGCGGGCGCGGTGAGCGATGCGGTGCGGGGTTCGGTGACCGTCCCGGCCGCCGGTGGCGTGGCGGCCGCCGAGACGGCGGGCACGGCGGCCGGGACGGTCGGGGAGGCGGCCGGGACGGTCGGGGAGATCGTGGAGGGCGTCTTCGGCGAGCTCCACCAGGTGCGCGACGCCGTGCTCGCGACCGTGGGCCCGGCGCCGGTCAGCGGCGACCTGGCAGGGCTCCGCCCGCTGCTCCTGCCCCGCCTGGGGGGCCTGATCTCCGGCATCGGCTTCATCGCCGCCCCCGGCCTGCTCGCCGACGCGCCGTGGTACCTCGAATGGTGGCAGGAGAACCCTTCGGGCGGCCCCGTCCGCCTGGTCAGGGACATGGACCCGGCCAGCAGCGCGTTCTACGACTACTCGCACTGGGACTGGTTCGCCGGCCCGCGCTCCGGCGAGGAGCACACGCTCGCCGGGCCGTACGTGGACTTCCTGTGCACCGACGAATACTCGCTGACCCTCTCGGTGCCGGTGCGCAGGGAGGGGGAGTTCATCGGGGTCGCCGCGGCCGACGTGTTCGTGCGCCGCTTCGAGGTCGCGGTGCTGCCGGTGCTGCGCAGGGTGCCCGGCCCGGCGTTCCTGGTCAACCGGCAGGGCAGGGTGGTGGCCTCCACCACGGCCAGGCACCTGGCCGGGTCGGTCTTCCGGGGAGCCCCCGGCATGGCGGCGCACCCGTGCCGGGACCTGCCCCTCGCCCTGGTTGCGGCACAATTGCCGCATGTCCCTTGACCTCGCCATCGCGGCCCGGCTGAAGCGCACCGCCGACGGGCTGGTGCCCGCCATCGTCCAGCAGTACGACACCGGCGAGGTGCTGATGCTCGCCTGGATGAACGACGAGGCCCTGCACCGCACGCTCACCACCGGCCGGGCCACCTACTGGTCGCGCAGCCGGGCCTCCTACTGGGTGAAGGGCGAGACCTCCGGCCACGCCCAGCACGTCAAGTCGGTGGCTCTGGACTGCGACGGCGACACGATCCTGCTCAAGGTCGACCAGGTCGGCGCGGCCTGCCACACCGGCGACCGGACCTGCTTCGACGCCGACGAGCTCACGGTGGCCCCGGCGTGAACGCCCGGCGGGAGCTGGGAGCCTGGGTGCTCGCGTGCGTGGCGGGCGCCGGGCTGGTGCTCCTGGCCGCCGGGCGTGACTGGGCCGCCCTCGACCCCGGCGGGGCGGGCGGCGGCGCCGAGCCGGTCCCGCTGGCCGGCTCCGAGCTCGCGCCCTTCCTGGGCCCGGTGGCGCTGGCCGCGCTCGCGGCGGTGGTCGCGGTGCTCGCCACGCGCGGGTGGCCGCGCCGGGCCGTCGGCGCGGTGGTCGCGCTGTGCGGGCTGGGGGCGGTCGCCGGAGTCTGGTCCGGGGCGAGCCCGGCGACGCTCGCCGGGGCCCGCGCCGAGAAGCTGACCGGTGCGGCGGCCGCGGACGCGGACTCCTTCTCGGCGGCGGTCCACTGGGGCTGGCCGCTGGCCGCCGCGGCGGGCGGGCTGGTCCTGCTGGCCGCGGGGGTGACGGTCGTGCTGCGGGGTGGCCGGTGGCCGAGCATGTCCGCCCGGTACGACCGCCGGGGGCCGGAGTCCGGTACGGCGGGCGGGCCCGCCACGGGGCCGGTGACCGACCGGGCGCTGTGGGACGCGCTCGACCGGGGCGCCGACCCCACCGCCGATTCCGGAGCCGCTTCTGAGGCCGCTTCCGAGGCCGATCCTGCGGCCGGGCGGGACGGGTTCCGGCAGGACCGGTGAGACGCCCCGCGCACGTCCGCGGGGCGTCCGCCGCGCGGGGCCGTTCGGGGGCGGGACCGTTCCGGGAGATGGCAGGCATATCAGTTATATGCCTGCCATCTCCGTTTTATGGTGGTCACAACTTGCCCACGGAGCGGCAGTAGATCTTCGGGGGAGACAAGTTGTCGCTAAGCTGCGGCCCGCATCTCGTATAAAAGGGGATTTATCATGAGTTATGGCAATCAGCCGGGTGGGTACGGGCCACCGCCCGGGGGCGGCTACGGACCTCCCAAAGGCCCCGGAGACTACGGTCCCGGCGGCGGCTACGACCCGTACGGCTACGGCCCCCAGCCGCCCCGTGGCAACAACGGGATGGCCATCGCCTCGCTGATCATGGGCATCGTCGGGCTCTTCACCTGCGGGCTCGCCTCGGTCGTGGGCATCGTGCTCGGCCACATCTCGCTGAGCCAGATCAAGCGGACGGGCGAGGAGGGCCGCGGCGCGGGCGTCGCCGGCCTGATCCTGTCCTACTTCGGCATCTTCGGCTGGCTGCTCCTCCTCGGCTTCGCGGTGATGCTCGGCTGGTGGGGGCTGGAGGTCGCCGCGAACTCGGGCGTCGCGTTCTGAGCCGAGCTGTGACCGGCGCTCCTCCGGACGGGCGGGCTCCCCTCCCGCCGGGTATCGTGGCCGCGTGGCAGGTCGTCGCGGTGCGCGGGCGGTGACGGGGGAGGCCTCGGCGAGGCGGCCCCGGTGGCGGAGCATGCCGGCCCCGGCCGGTGCGGCGGTGGCGGCGGGGGCCGCGGTGGCCTTCGTGGGCGCGGTGGACCCGAACGAGCCCGGCCACTACCCCTCCTGCCCGTTCCTCGTGCTGACCGGTCTCCACTGCCCCGGCTGCGGCGGCCTGCGGGCCGTGCACGCGCTCGCCCACGGCGACCCGGTCACGGCTCTGGAGCTGAACCCGCTCCTGGTCGCGGCCGTCCCGCTCATGATCTTCCTGTGGGGGCGCTGGGCGCTGCGGTCCTGGCGGGGGGAACCGTTCGCGGGCGGGGCCGTACGACCGGCGCACGCGTGGATCCTGCTGGCGGTGACGGTCGTTTTCTGGGTGGTGCGCAACCTCCCTCCCGGACGATTCCTGGCCCCGTAGGGCGCGACATGTCTCACCCCACGGCCGAGTGACCTCGGTCAGGCCGATAGCATCGGCGGGACAAGGGCAATCGATCGGGAGGGACCTACTCGTGGGCGAGCGGAGCGAGCGGACCGCGGACACGGCGGTGTTCGCGAACTTGATCGACGAGCTTCGCGAGGAGGGCAAATGAGCGTTCTTGACGACATCATCGACGGGGTCCGCGCCGACCTGGCGGACCGGCAGCGGACCGTCTCGCTGGCCGAGCTGAAGGAGCGCGCCGAGCGCGCGCCCGCTCCCCGGGACGCCTACAAGGCGCTGGGCGGAGACCAGGTGGCGGTCATCGCCGAGGTGAAGCGTTCCAGCCCGTCCAAGGGGGCGCTGGCCGCGATCGCCGACCCCGCGGCCCTCGCCGCCGACTACGAGGCCGGCGGCGCGCACGTCATCAGCGTGCTGACCGAGAAGCGCCGTTTCGGCGGCAGCCTCGACGACCTGGCCGCGGTGCGCGCGGTCGTCGACATCCCGGTGCTGCGCAAGGACTTCATCGTCACCTCCTACCAGCTCTGGGAGGCCCGCGCCTACGGCGCCGACCTCGCGCTGCTGATCGTGGCCGCGCTGGATCAGAACGCGCTGGTCTCGCTCATCGAGCGGGCCGAGTCGATCGGGCTGGCCCCGCTGGTGGAGGTGCACACCGCCGAGGAGCTCGACCGGGCGCTCGACGCCGGAGCGAAGATCATCGGCATCAACGCGCGGAACCTCAAGACCCTTGAGGTGGACCGCGAGGTGTTCGCCGCGCTGGTCCCGAAGATCCCCGAGGGCATCATCAAGATCGCCGAGTCGGGCGTGCGCGGCCCCCACGACCTGCTCGCCTACGCCAGGGCCGGCGCCGACGCCGTCCTGGTCGGCGAGAGCCTGGTCACCGGCAAGGACCCGCGCGCCGCCGTGGTGGACCTGGTGACCGCCGGAGCCCACCCCGCATCCCGACCCGAGGGACAGTGAGACAAGTGACACCGACAGAGGGAACCCTCCTCACCGCCGCGGACCTGGCCGGAAACGGCGTGCACGGCGACGATCCGGATGTGCACGGCAAGTTCGGGATCTTCGGCGGCCGCTACGTGCCCGAGGCGCTCATCCCGGCGCTGGACGAGGTCGCGGCCGAGTACGACCGCGCCAGGAACGACGTGGCGTTCCTGCGCGAGTTCGACCACCTGCTGCGCACCTACGCCGGCCGTCCGACCACGCTCACCGAGGTGCCGCGCTTCGCCGAGCAGGCGGGCGGGGCCCGCATCATCCTCAAGCGCGAGGACCTGACCCACACCGGCGCACACAAGATCAACAACGTGCTCGGGCAGGCCCTGCTGACCAAGCGCCTGGGCAAGAAGCGGGTGATCGCCGAGACCGGCGCGGGCCAGCACGGCGTGGCCACCGCGACCGCCGCGGCCCTGATGGGCCTGGAGTGCGTCATCTACATGGGCGCCGTCGACTGCGAGCGCCAGGCCCTGAACGTGGCCCGGATGAAGCTGCTCGGCGCGACCGTGGTCCCGGTCCACAACGGCAGCAAGACCCTCAAGGACGCCATCAACGAGGCCTTCCGCGACTGGGTCACCAATGTCGACAGCACCCACTACCTGTTCGGCACGATCGCGGGCCCGCACCCGTTCCCCGAGATCGTCCGCGACTTCGCCCGGATCATCGGCGTCGAGGCCCGCCGCCAGATGCTGGAGCTGACCGGCGCCCTGCCCGACGCCGTCTGCGCGGCCGTCGGCGGCGGGTCGAACGCGATCGGGATCTTCCACGCGTTCATCGGCGACCAGAACGTCGCGCTGCACGGCTACGAGGCCGGTGGCCGGGGCCTGGAGACGGGCGAGCACGCCCTCACCCTCACGGCCGGCTCGGTCGGCGTGCTGCACGGCTCGCGCACCTACGTCCTGCAGGACGAGGAGGGCCAGACGATCGAGTCCCACTCCATCTCGGCCGGTCTCGACTACCCCGGCGTCGGCCCCGAGCACGCCTGGCTCAAGGACAGCGGCCGGGCCACCTACCACGGCATCACCGACGCCGAGGCGATGGAGGCCTTCGCCCTGCTGGCCCGGACCGAGGGCATCATCCCGGCGATCGAGTCCTCGCACGCGCTCGCCGGAGCCCTCAAGCTCGGCCGCGAGCTCGGCCCCGAGGCGACCATCCTGGTCAACCTCTCGGGCCGGGGCGACAAGGACATGGGCACCGCGATGAAGTACTTCAACCTCTGACAGCCGGCGCGCTTCCCCTCCTGCTCCGGGCCGGAGGGGATCGAGAAGGCCCCGAACCGCAACGGAACACACAATGACGACTCTCCAGACGGTGTTCGCCAAGGCGAAGGCGGACGAGCGCGCCGCCCTCGTCGGCTACCTGCCCGCCGGATTCCCCACCAAGGACGGCGCGATCGCGGCCGCCACCGCCATGGTCGAGGCGGGGTGCGACGTGATCGAGATCGGCCTGCCGTACTCCGACCCGCTCATGGACGGGCCGACGATCCAGGACGCCGTGCACCGGGCGCTGACCAACGGCACCCGCATCGCCGACGTGCTGCGCACGGTCGAGGGCGTGGCCAAGACGGGTGCCGCCACCCTGGTGATGACCTACTGGAACCCGATCGACCGCTACGGGGCCGAGCGGTTCGCCCGCGACCTGGCCGACGCGGGCGGGGTGGGCACCATCACCCCGGACCTGACCCCGGAGGAGTCCGGTCCGTGGCGGCAGGCCAGCGCCGACGCCGGGATCGACACGGTCTTCCTGGTCGCCCCCAGCTCCACCGAGGAGCGCATCCAGGCCGTGGCCGACTGCTGCACCGGGTTCGTCTACGCCGCCTCGCTGATGGGCGTCACCGGCGCCCGCGATTCGGTCAGCTCGGCGGCACAGGGCCTGGTCGAGCGGACCCGCGCCCATACGGACCTGCCGGTCTGCGTGGGGCTGGGCGTCGGCAACGGCAGGCAGGCCGCCGAGGTGGCCGGCTACGCCGACGGCGTCATCGTGGGCTCGGCGTTCATCCGCCGCATCCTGGACGCCCCCGACGAGGCCTCCGGCCTGGCGGCCGTACGCGAGCTGGGCGCCGAGCTGGCGGCGGGCGTCCGCGCCTGACCGTCTGTCCTCCGGCGCGCCCGGCCGGGCGCGCCGCCCTCCCCGGCCCGCTCCACCGGACCGGCCGCCAAGCCGCACCGGAGCCGACCGTCCGGGAGGCTCCTCCCGGCGGTGTGTCCGGCCCGGTGCTCACTCACCGTGCCGGCCTGCCGCCGGGCCGGTCGCGGGCGCGGCGGCTCCGGCGCCGCGCGGCTTATCCGGCACTTATCCCGATCATGATGGGCTTCTCCTCAGGTACCGGGCGCATCCGCGGGCAATCGCCGCGCCCGGGGTGCGGAATAGGAGACGATGACCATCGTGACTTCTGACAAGCCTGAGCCTTCGAAGCCGCGTTCGGCGCTACCCTGGGTGACGACCGTTTCGCGGCTGATCCTGGCGGCCGTGCTGATCGTCGCCGGTGGCGGGAAGATCGGCACCCCCGTTCTGTCGGTCGAGGCGGTCAAGGCGTACCAGCTGCTTCCCGAGTCGCTCGCCACGGCGGTCGGATACGGCCTGCCCATCCTGGAGATCGTCATAGGGGTGCTGCTGGTCGTCGGGCTGCTCACCCGGGTCGCGGGCATCGTCTCCGCGCTGCTCATGCTGGCGTTCGTCATCGGCATCGCCTCCGCCTGGGCGCGCGGCCTGCGGATCGACTGCGGCTGCTTCGGCGGCGGCGGTCAGCTCGCGGCGGGCGAGGAGCCCAGCTATCTCATCGACATCCTGCGGGACTTCGGCCTCTTCGCGCTCGGCGTGATCGTCGCCTGGTTCCCGCCGGGGCGGCTCGCGCTCGACTCGGTCCTCGGATTGACCCCGAGCCAGGAGCCCGACGAATACGACGACACCGAGGGCGACGACGAGGAGCCCCGGCAGGAGGAGGACCACTGATGGGCAAGGCCGCGCGGGACCAGTCGGCCCGGGACCGGATCAAGGCGCAGCGCGAGGCGGAGCGCAAGAAGGAGCGGGCCAGGCGCGTCGCGACCATGACGACCGCGGCGGTCGTGGCGGTCGCCGCCATCGGCGCGGGCTGGTGGTTCGCCGCGCAGAGCAGCCGGCCCGAGCAGACCACCACGGCGCTCGCGCCGATCACGCGGGCCGCCGACGGCACGGTCGTGATGGCCAAGCCGGGAGTGGGCAAGCCCGTCGTGGACGTCTACGAGGACTTCCAGTGCCCGGCGTGCAAGGCGCTGGAGGAGACCAGCGCCGCCACGCTGAAGAACCTGGCCGCCGAGGGCAAGGCCAAGGTGGTCTTCCACACCGTCACGATCTTCCCCCAGGAGATGAACAAGGGCGTCACGCGGGGCAACTCCGTCCGCGGGGCGGCCGCGGCCCGCTGCGTGCCCGCCGGACCGTCGTGGATGACCTACCACGACAGGCTCTTCAAGGAGCAGCCCCCCGAGACCGCCGAGGGCTTCGCGCTCGACGACCTGGTCGCCTGGGGCGAGGACGCCGGGATCACCGACCCGAACTTCGCCGCCTGCGTGCGGAACCAGCAGCACGCCGCCGCCCACGTCTCCGACAGCGACAAGAAACTGGAGGCCGCCAAGATCGAGGGCACCCCGACCCTGAAGATCGACGGCACCGCGGTCGACAACAACGTGGCCTTCGCCCCGGCGCAGCTCCGCCAGGCGATCCTTGATGCCGCGAAGTAGCCTCGGACACGGTAACGTCACCTGACATGCCCCTCGCCTCGATTCCCAGCCCGTCCCAAGGGGTCTGGCATCTATTCGACGTGGTCCCCATCAGGGCCTACGCACTGTGCATCGTGCTCGGCGTCGTCGTCGCCGTCATCATGGGCGAGCGCCGCTGGCGCGCCCGAGGCGGCGCCCCGGGCACCATCGTGGACCTCGCCGTCTGGGCCGTGCCGTTCGGCCTGGTCGGCGGGCGCCTCTACCACGTCATCACCGACTGGCAGCTCTACTTCGCCGAGGACGCGCCCAACGAGCCGATCGAGGCGCTGTTCATCTGGAACGGCGGGCTGGGCATCTGGGGGGCCATCGCGCTCGGCGCCCTGGGCGTGTGGTTCGGCTGCCGGAGCCGGGGCATCTCCCTGTCCGCGGTGGCCGACACCGTCGCCCCCGGCGTCGCGGTGGCCCAGGCCATCGGCCGCTGGGGCAACTACTTCAACCAGGAGCTGTTCGGCAGCCCGACCGACCTGCCGTGGGGCCTGGAGATCGACCCCACCAAGCCCGGCACCATCCCGGGCGAGGACACCTACCACCCCACGTTCCTGTACGAGTCGATCTGGGACCTGGCCCTGGCCTTCGTGCTGATCTGGGCGGGACGGAAGTTCGCGCTGCGCCACGGCCGCGTGTTCGCCCTCTACGTCGCGGGCTACACCGTCGGCCGGTTCTGGATCGAGGGCCTGCGCATCGACACCGCCCACCACATCCTCGGCCTGCGGCTCAACCAGTGGACGTCGATCGTCCTGCTGATCGGGGCGCTCGCCTTCTTCTGGTGGACCCGCAACAAGACCACCGAGGAGTCGGTGGGCGCCACGGCGGAGACCGGCGAGGCCCTCGCGGGAACCGAAGAAGCCGCCGAGCCCGCAACCGCCGCGGAGGTCCGTCCGGCCGGCGAGCAGGACGACGATCCGGTGGATCCCGCGCATCCCGCCGACCAGGCCGACGCCGAGAGCGGGGACTCGGCGACCGCCGGCGAGGGGACCACGGGCGGCGGGGCGGAGACCGCGGCGGAGCCGTCCGGCACGACGGCCGCGCCCGAGCCCGAGGAGGCCGCCGCCGACGGTGCGGAGCCCGCCGACCCCGCGCACCCGGCCGACCAGGCCGACGAGCCCGAGCGGGACAGCGCGGCGAGCGAGGACGGCACGTCCCCGCGGACGGTGAGCGCGGCCGCCGAGGGGGAGAAAGGGAAGTCGTGAGCGACGGCGGCCCGGAGGAGCGCGTCGAGATCCATCACCAGCACCGTGACGTCAACGGCGGATGGCTGCGTCCCTCGGTGTTCGGCGCGATGGACGGGCTCGTCTCGAACTTCGCCCTGATCGCAGGCGTCGCCGGAGGCAGCGACGACACCGGCGTGATCGCCCTGGCCGGGGTGGCCGGGCTCGCGGCGGGCGCGTTCTCCATGGCCGGAGGCGAGTACGTCTCGGTGGCCAGCCAGCGGGAGCTCGCCCTCGCCGAGATCGACGTCGAGCGGAGCGAGCTCCAGCGCCACCCCGAGGCCGAGCAGGAGGAACTCGCGAGGATGTACGTGGAGCAGGGCGTCGAGCCCGCCCTCGCCGCCGAGGTCGCGCGGCAGATCTCCCGCAACCCGAGGAAGGCCCTGGAGGTGCACTCCCGGGCCGAGCTCGGTGTCACCCCCGGCGATCTGCCCTCGCCGCGGACCGCGGCGGTCTCCTCGTTCCTGTCCTTCGCCGCGGGCGCCTTCCTGCCGCTCCTGCCGTACCTGCTGGGGGTCACCGGCCTGGTGACCTCGGCGGTGGTCTCGTGCCTGGCGCTGTTCGGCGCCGGCGCGCTGGTCTCCCGGGTCACCGCGCGCAGCTGGTGGTACAGCGGGCTGCGCCAGCTCGTCGTGGGCGCGGTCGCCGCGGCCCTGACCTTCGCCCTGGGCAACCTCCTGGGAGGGACCGCACTGTGACCGCCACCCCCGCCCGCAGACGCCGCCGCTCCCCGGCCAGGTCCCCCGAGCGTCCCGCCCCCGGAGGGCCCCAGGAACGCCGGCCCTCCGTCCCCGGTGGGTGGCAGGACCAGCAGGCCCCCGCAGGACCGGGGGAGTGGCAGGAGCATCCCGAGCCCGCCTCCGGCGGACGGCAGGAGCGTCCCGGTTCCGCCCCCGGCGGCTCCCGGGCACGGTCCGCCCCCGAGGGGGCTCCACGGGAGCGGCCGGCCTCCGGCAGGTCGCGGGATCGCCGCCCGGCCGCCAGGTCCCCGAAGCGCCGGGGCTCCGCCCGCTCGCAGGAGTGGAGCATCTCCTGGCTGGAGGAACGCGGCCTGACCCAGGGGCAGCAGAAGCTGGTCGTGGCAGGGGGCTCGGTGATCGCGGCGGTGGCCGCCTTGGTCGTGTTCATGCTCGTGGTCTCCGCGATCGGCAACGACTTCGTGCCGGAGCGGGCCGGGACCTCGGCGACCGGCACCGAGCCCCGGCCCGACACCTACAAGGGGTGGGCCTCCTCGAAGGTGTTCGCGCCGATCGCGCAGCGCACGGCCGACCCCGATCCGCTGACCCTGAAGGACGTCTTCGCGGAGAAGACCCTGAAGGAGGGGCGGGTCACGCTGAAGCTGGCGGGGACCAAGCTGGACGCCGACTGCGCGGCGGCGGTGTGGGGCCAGGCCCTGGCCGACCGGCTCGCCCAGGGCGGGTGCACCCAGGTCCTGCGGGGCCTCTACACCAGCGCCGACGGTCGCTACGTCGCCCAGTACACCCTGTTCAACCTGCGCGACACCGCCTCCGCCGACGCGCTCGTGACCTCTCTGACCACCCTGCACAGGGGCGGCTGGCCGCTGGCGCTGGACTCCGGTCAGGCGGTCTTCCCCGCCGGCGGGCACACCGAGGCCAGCGGCCACGCCATGGGGCATTACGCCGGGCTGGTCTGGATCGGCCGGGCCGACGGCGCCGACCCTGACGCCAAGGACGACTTCGTCTCCCTGGCGCTGACCGTCAGAGGGCCGGAGAAGGCTGTGTTCCGCCGGGTCGTCGCGGTCGCGCCCAAGACCCCGGCCCCGTAGCGGCCGCCCGCCGCCGTCCCGGCCGGTGGGATCGCCGCCGGTTGCCGCGCCCGCCCCGGTAGGCTCGGTGCCCATGCGCAAGTGGATCGCAGTCGTCGCCGTGCTCGTGGCCGCCGGGGCGGCGGCATTGTGGTGGCAGTCGGCCGGCGGGCGCGAGGACCCGCGCGCGGCCACCTTCCGGAGTCAGCCGAGCAGCGGCCACTACGCGCCGATCGCCACCCGCGCGCTCGACCCCGAGCCGCTGACCGTCGCCGAGATCTTCCCCGGGGACTCGGTCACCTCCGGCGAGACCACCATGGTGAGCAAGGGCACCGAGGTCCTGACCGACTGCGCCGAGGCCGTATGGGGCGGCGCGCAGTCCGCCGTCGCCGGGTGCAGCCAGGCGATGCGCGCCCACTACCTGACCTCGGACGGACGGGTCTGGGGACAGTTCCTCATCGTCAACCTGGCCGACTCCGCCGCCGCCGACAGGTTCGTCGCGGCGCTGAAGGACGGCGGGTTCGTACGGCCCGCGCCCGGCACGCCCGAGGGCTTCGACGCCTCCCGGAGCTGGGCGCAGGCCCGAGCGCTGGGTCACTACGCCACCGTGAGCTGGGTCGCCCCCGTGGGCGCCGGCGGACGGGTGGACCTGACCCATCCGCAGCTGGCGGTCGACAGCCTCAGCCTGGCGATCCAGAAGCGGCTGGTCTAGCCAGGGAGCGCGCCACCGCGGCGGGCAGCTCCGCCAGGCGGTGGGCGGGCAGCTCCAGGACGGTGACGTCCTCCGCCCAGGGGGCGATCTCCGCGATGACCGCCCTGGCCTGCTTCTTGGTCAGCTCGCCGCGGACCCCGATGAGCGCCTCCCGCCAGATGTTGGCGAGCTTGCCGTGGGCGTTGTCGAGGACGCGGCGGAGCACCCGGTCCCCGTCCGCCCCGGGAAGCGCCCGCCGTACGGCGTGGACCGTCGTCTGGCTGACGGACAGGTCGTAGACGGGGGACAGGAGCCCGGCGGGCAGGTCCCGGGGCGGTGCTGCGAGGGTGACCCGGACCTGCCGGGCGCGGGTGGCCAGGAGCAGGCGGGGGAGCGCGGCCTCCAGCCCGGCCGGCACGGCGATCGCGACCTGCGCGGGGTCGGCGGCGTACGGTTTGGCGAGCCAGGTCGACAGCCGGGCCCGCGGCACCTTCGGCAGCACCTCCCGCGGCCACTCGCCCACCAGCACCGCCGGACTGAACCCGTCCCCCTCCTCCTCGCCGGGCGCGGCGTGCGGGGCGGCGGGACGGGACTCGACGGACTGGGGGCCGTGGGTGTAGATGGCGGTGCCGAGCGCGTCGACGCGGGCGGCGACGGCGGGCCAGGTCTTGGTGGTGGGGCGCAGGAGGTAGAGGTCGGCCGCCGAACCGATGGCCTCGGCACCGAGGTAGCGGTTGAAGTCGGGGTAGATCGCCTCGCTGACCAGGTTGAGGCGGCCCAGCTCGTGCTGGACCTTCAGCGCCAGCGCCGGGGTGTGCTCGCCGGCGCCGTACGCCAGCAGGATCCGCCCCCGCTCGCGGTCCCCGATCCCCTCCGCCGCGCGGGCGGTGAACAACCCGACGCCCTCCGGTGTGTACGGCGGGTCGGTGATCGCCAGGTCGGCCCAGCCCCGAACCGACGCGGGCAGGCCCAGCCGCAGGTCGGCCCAGCGGGTCCGGACGTTCAGCCCGAACCGGGCGGCCTGCTCGGCGATGTAGGCGAGGATGCGCTCGTCGACGTCCACCACGGCGACCTCGGCGTGCGGCTGCAGCATCGCCGTGGCCAGCGAGGTCAGGTCGTGGTCGCCCACGCACAGCAGCCGGGCCCCGGGCAGCCAGAACCGCGTCTCCATCAGCAGTGCGCGCCGGAGCACGGTCTCGGCCGTCGCGGCCACGTGGTCCAGTGCCTGGCGGCCCCGGGGCGCCTTGGCGACCAGCTCCTCCATCCGGGACAGCAGCTCGGCGTGCTCGCCGAGCAGGTGCGCCACCGGGTCGGCCGGGGCCCCGGCCGCCGGACCGGGCAGGCCGGGCAGCGGCTCGCGGAGCCGGAACCGGTCACCGGAGCGCTCCAGCTCGGCCACCCGCAGCAGGGCCTCGATCGCCCGCCGCGAGGTCGCCGTCTCACGGACCAGCTCGGCCAGCGTCCACCACCGTCCGCCGCCCAGCAGGGCCAGTGCCGTCCGCAGCCGCCTGCCGTCCACCCCGGCCTGCCCGAGCAGCTCCTCGATCCCGTTCATGAGCCCAACCCTAGGGGAACGGCCGCGCGGTGACCGGCCACCGCGGTCGCGCCTGGGATCCGCCGGCCGGGGCGGGCGGGCCGCGGCGGCGTGGCGGGCCGCCGAGGGGCGGGCGGGACCGAGATTCTCCGGAGCATGACCTGCCTCACGTGACCAGCTGGAATACCCTTCCCGAAGGCCCCGTTAGGCGAATGGGATGAACCAGCATCAAATAGCTGCGATAGGGGCCGGGTAGGCAGGTTTCCGGCGGGGTACGGTAATGTCTACACACCACGCAGCAGGGCCAACGTCGTCCCTTTGCTTGTCCAGATGAAGCAGAAGACGACGGGAGGGATTCAATGCCTGCTGCCCGCCTCGGCTTTCCCGAGCCCCAGGGCCTCTACCACCCTTCGCACGAGCATGACGCCTGCGGTGTCGCCATGGTCGCCGACGTGGCCGGACGACGCGGCCACGACATCGTTGCGAAGGCTCTGACGGCACTGTGCAATCTCGACCACCGGGGGGCCCAGGGTAGCGAACCGGACACCGGCGACGGCGCCGGCATCCTGACGCAGATCCCCGATGCCTTCCTCCGCGCGGTGGTGGACTTCCCGCTGCCCGCCGCGGGCGCCTACGCCGCCGGCACGGCCTTCCTGGCCTCCGACTCCGAGGCCCGCGAGATCGCGGTGCGGATGATCGAGGAGATCGCCGCGGAAGAGGGCCTGACCGTCCTCGGCTGGCGCGACGTCCCGGTCGACCGCGCGCTGCCCGGGCCGAGCGCCCGCGCCGTGATGCCCTTCTTCCGCCAGCTCTTCGTCGCCTCCCCGGGCGGCGAGACGGGCCTGGCCCTCGACCGGCTGGCCTTCTGCCTGCGCAAGCGGGCCGAGCACGAGGTGGACGTCTACTTCCCCTCGCTGTCCAGCCGGACCATCGTCTACAAGGGCATGCTCACCCCCGGCCAGGTCGAGCCGTTCTTCCCCGACCTGAGCGACGAGCGCTACGAGACCGCGATCGCGCTGGTCCACTCGCGCTTCTCCACCAACACCTTCCCGTCGTGGCCACTGGCGCACCCGTACCGGTACGTCGCCCACAACGGCGAGATCAACACGGTCAAGGGCAACCGCAACTGGATGCGCGCCCGCGAGGCCATGCTGGCCACCGCGAACATCCCCGGCGACCTGTCGCGGCTGTTCCCGATCTGCGACCCCGACAGCTCCGACACCGGCTCCTTCGACGAGGCGCTGGAGCTGCTCCACCTCGCCGGGCGCTCGCTGCCGCACGCGGTGCTGATGATGATCCCCGAGGCGTGGGAGAACCACACCGAGATGGACCCCGCGCGGCGGGCGTTCTACGAGTTCCACGCCTCCCTGATGGAGGCCTGGGACGGCCCGGCCTCCATCAGCTTCTCCGACGGCACCCTCGTCGGCGCGGTCCTCGACCGCAACGGCCTGCGCCCCGGCCGCTTCTGGGTCACCGACGACGGCCTCGTCGTCCTGGGCTCCGAGGCCGGCGTGCTCGACATCGCCCCCGAGCGCGTGGTCCGCAAGGGCCGCCTGCAGCCCGGCAGGATGTTCCTGATCGACACCGCCCGCGGCAAGATCATCGAGGACGACGAGATCAAGTCCGAGCTCGCCGCCGAACTGCCCTACGCCGAGTGGCTGCACGCCGGGCTGGTCCGCTTCGAGGAACTGCCCGCCCGCACCCGCGGCGTCCTGCCCGACGGCGTCGAGGGCGCCACCCGCGAGGCCCTGGTCAAGCGGCAGCAGACCTTCGGCTACACCGAGGAGGAGCTGCGGATCATCCTCGCGCCGATGGCCAAGACCGGCGCCGAGCCGATCGGCTCGATGGGCACCGACACCCCCGTCGCCGTGCTCAGCGAGAAGCCCCGGCTGCTGTTCGACTACTTCAGCCAGCTGTTCGCGCAGGTCACCAACCCGCCGCTGGACGCCATCCGCGAGGAGCTCGTCACCTCCCTGGCCAGCACCCTCGGCCCCGAGGGCAACCTGCTCGACCCGGGCCCGGCCTCCTGCCGCCAGCTGGTCCTGCCGTACCCGGTGATCGACAACGACGAGCTCGCCAAGATCATCCACATCAACGACGAGGGCGCGCTCCCCGGCTTCCAGCCGCACGTCGTCTCCGGCCTGTACGAGGTCGGCGGCGGCGGCGAGGCCCTGCTGCGCCGCCTGGAGGAGATCCGCGCCGAGGTCTCGGAGGCCATCGCGAACGGAGCGCGCATCATCGTGCTCTCCGACCGCGGCTCCTCCGACGTGCTCGCCCCGATCCCGTCGCTGATGCTCACCGGCGCGGTCCACCACCACCTCATCGCCGAGAAGACCCGCACCCGTGTCGGCCTGGTGATCGAGGCCGGCGACGCCCGCGAGTGCCACCACATGGCCCTGCTCATCGGCTACGGCGCCGGCGCGGTCAACCCCTACCTCGCCATCGAGACCGTCGAGGACATGGTCGACTCCGGGGTCCTGGCCGTCGACCGGTACAAGGCCGTGCGCAACCTCATCAAGGCGTACGGCAAGGGCGTGCTGAAGGTCATGTCCAAGATGGGCGTGTCCACCGTCGCCTCCTACACCGGCGCGCAGATCTTCGAGGCGCTCGGGCTCGGCCAGGAGGTCGTCGACACCTGCTTCGCCGGGACCACCTCCCGCCTGGGCGGCGTCGGCTTCGACGTCCTGGCGCGCGAGACCGCCGAGCGGCACCGCCGCGCCTACCCGCGCGCCGCCAACGCCCACCGCCGACTGGAGGTCGGCGGCGAGTACCAGTGGCGCCGCGAGGGCGAGCCGCACCTGTTCAACCCCGAGACCGTCTTCAAGCTGCAGCACGCCACCCGCACCCGCCGCTACGAGATCTTCAAGGAGTACACGAGCCTCGTGGACTCCCAGGCGGAGAAGCTGATGACGCTGCGCGGCCTGTTCACGTTCCGCGACGGCGTCCGCGAGCCCATCTCCATCGACGAGGTCGAGCCGGTCAGCGAGATCGTCAAGCGGTTCTCCACCGGCGCCATGTCCTACGGCTCCATCTCCATGGAGGCGCACGAGACCCTCGCGATCGCCATGAACCGGCTGGGCGGCAAGTCCAACACCGGCGAGGGCGGCGAGGACCCCGAGCGGCTCTACGACCCGGCGCGACGCTCGGCCATCAAGCAGGTGGCCTCCGGCCGCTTCGGCGTCACCAGCGAGTACCTCGTCAACGCCGACGACCTGCAGATCAAGATGGCCCAGGGCGCCAAGCCCGGCGAGGGCGGGCAACTGCCCGGCCACAAGGTCTACCCGTGGATCGCCAAGACCCGGCACTCCACCCCCGGCGTCGGCCTCATCTCACCCCCGCCGCACCACGACATCTACTCCATCGAGGACCTCGCCCAGCTCATCCACGACCTGAAGAACGCCAACCCCGTCTCCCGCGTGCACGTCAAGCTCGTGGCCGAGGTCGGCGTCGGCACGGTCGCGGCGGGCGTCAGCAAGGCCCACGCCGACGTCGTGCTCATCTCCGGTCACGACGGCGGCACCGGCGCCTCCCCGCTGACCTCGCTCAAGCACGCCGGCGCCCCCTGGGAGCTCGGCCTGGCCGAAACCCAGCAGACGCTGCTGCTCAACGGCCTGCGCGACCGGATCACCGTCCAGGTCGACGGCCAGCTCAAGACCGGCCGCGACGTGGTCATCGCCGCGCTGCTCGGCGCCGAGGAGTACGGCTTCGCCACCGCTCCGCTGATCGTCTCCGGCTGCGTCATGATGCGCGTCTGCCACCTCGACACCTGCCCGGTCGGCGTCGCCACGCAGAACCCCGAGCTGCGCAAGCGCTTCAGCGGCAAGCCCGAGTTCGTGGTCAACTTCTTCGAGTTCATCGCCGAGGAGATCCGCGAGTACCTCGCCCAGCTGGGCTTCCGCTCCCTGGACGAGGCCATCGGCCACGCCGAGCTGCTCGACACCACCTCGGCCGAGAACCACTGGAAGGCCGCCGGCCTCGACCTCTCGCCCATCCTGCACCGGCCCGAGCTGCCCGCCGGCGCGGCGCTGCGCCGTACCGTCGCCCAGGACCACGGCCTGGCCGCGGCCCTGGACAACACCCTGATCCAGCTCGCCGAGGGCGCCCTCAACGAGGGCCGCCGGGTCACCCTGGAACTGCCCATCCGCAACGTCAACCGCACGGTCGGCACCATGCTCGGCCACGAGGTGACCAAGCGGTACGGCGGCGCCGGTCTGCCCGACGACACCATCGACGTGCGCTTCACCGGCTCGGCCGGCAACTCCTTCGGCGCCTTCGTGCCCAGGGGCATCACCCTCCGGCTGACCGGCGACGCCAACGACTATCTCGCCAAGGGCCTGTCCGGCGGCCGGATCACCCTCCGCCCGCACGAGCAGGCCTCCCTGGAGGGCCACATCATCGCCGGCAACGTCGGCCTGTACGGCGCGACCTCCGGCGAGGTGTACGTCCGCGGTGTCATGGGCGAGCGGTTCTGCGTCCGCAACTCCGGCGCCACCGCGGTCGTCGAGGGCGTCGGCGACCACGGCTGCGAGTACATGACCGGTGGCAGGGTCGTCGTCCTCGGCCCGACCGGCCGCAACTTCGCGGCCGGCATGTCCGGCGGCGTCGCCTACCTGCTCGACCTCGACCCGGCACGGGTCAACCGCGAGATGGTGGAGATCGAGGCGCTGAGCGAGGACGACTCCGAAGAGCTCCGGAAGATCATCGAGACGCACCTGGCGGAGACCGGTTCCACGGTCGCCAAGGAACTGCTCGCCGACTGGGACCCGTCCCGGTTCGGGAAGATCATGCCGACCGACTACAAGCGGGTCTTGAAGGCCGCCGAGACGGCGCGGCTCGAAGGCAGGGACATCGACGAGGCGGTCATGACCGCCGCGGTCCAGGGATAGGGGAGGTAACACCGATGGCTGACCCGAAGGGTTTCCTGAACCACGGCCGCGAGCTGCCGGCGCGCCGCCCGGTGGACGTGCGCATCCGCGACTGGCGTGAGGTCTACCAGGACTTCCCCGCCGAGAAGCTGACGAAGCAGGCGTCCCGCTGCATGGACTGCGGCATCCCGTTCTGCCACAACGGCTGCCCGCTCGGAAACCTCATCCCCGAGTGGAACGACCTGGTCTACCGGGACGACTGGCACGAGGCGATCGAGCGGCTGCACGCCACCAACAACTTCCCGGAGTTCACCGGCCGCCTGTGCCCGGCTCCGTGCGAGGCGGCGTGCGTCCTCGGCATCAACTCCGACCCCGTCGCCATCAAGAGGGTCGAGGTCGAGATCATCGACCGCGCCTTCGACGAGGGCTGGGTCACCCCGCAGGTCCCGGCCTCCAGGACCGGCAAGCGCGTCGCGGTCGTCGGCTCGGGCCCCGCGGGCCTGGCCGCCGCCCAGCAGCTCACCCGGGCCGGGCACGACGTGGTGGTGTTCGAGCGGGCCGACCGGATCGGCGGCCTGCTCCGCTACGGCATCCCCGAGTTCAAGATGGAGAAGCGGCACATCGACCGGCGGCTCGAGCAGATGCGGGCCGAGGGCACCGAGTTCCGCACCGGCGTCAACGTCGGCGTGGACGTCACCGCCGCCCAGCTGCGCGAGGACTTCGACGCGGTCGTCCTCGCCGGCGGCGCGACCCAGTGGCGGGACCTGCCCGTCGCCGGACGCGACCTGAAGGGCGTCTACCAGGCGATGGAGTACCTCCCCCTGGCCAACAAGGTCCAGGAGGGCGACCTCGCCGAGCCCCCGATCTCGGCCGAGGGCAAGCACGTGGTCGTGATCGGCGGCGGTGACACCGGCGCCGACTGCATCGGCACCGCGATCCGCCAGGGCGCCGCCTCGGTGACCCAGCTGGAGATCATGCCGCAGCCCCCGGCGGCCCGCCCCGGCAGCCAGCCGTGGCCCACGTTCCCCATCCTGTTCAAGATGGAGAGCGCCCACGAGGAACTGGCCGACGGCGGCGGCGACCGGGTCTACGCGGTCTCCACCACCGAGTTCGTCGGCGACGCCGACGGCAACGTCCGGGCGCTGCGCCTGGTCGAGGTCGAGGGCCCGCAGACCGGGTTCAAGCCGATCCCCGGCACCGAGCGGGAGATCCCGGCCGAGCTGATCACCCTGTCGATGGGCTTCACCGGCCCGGAGAAGGGCGGACTCCTGACCGACCTCGAGGCTCTGGCCTCCGGGGAGTTCTACGACGCGCGCGGCAACGTCGCCCGGGACAAGGGCTACCAGTCGGCGGTGGAGGGCGTGTTCGTCGCCGGCGACATGGGCCGCGGCCAGTCGCTGATCGTCTGGGCGATCGCGGAGGGCCGCTCGGCCGCCGCGGCCGTCGACCGCCACCTCACCGGGCAGACCGCCCTGCCGGTCGCGATCCCGCCGACCGCCCGCCCGCTGGTCTGACGGATCCGGCGTTCCCTCCCGCCCCGCCGTCCGCGCGGGGCGGGAGGGAACGGGTTCCGCCGCGCGGGCCCCGGCACGGCCTGCCGTACCGGGACAGCTCCTGCCCGCCGTACCGTAAATATCGCCTGAAGAAAGTATTCAGGTTGCTTTGTCCGCTGTATGCCTGAAAGATACTTCTCCTTGGTCCAGCGGCAGGCACGGAGACTCGATGAAACGCGCAGGCGGGCGCCTCACAGGCACGACAGCGGCCATCACCCTGGCGGCCACCCTCGCCACGGCCCTCACCACGCCCTTCACCGGGGCCTCCACCGCAGGCGCCCCCGCCCCGCACCTCCGTGACTACCTCGTCTTCTACGCCGACGGAGCCCACGCACAGGCGCTGAAGGCGATCACCGGCAACGGTGGAACGGTCCTGTCCACCGACCCCCGACTCGGCTACATCACCGCCAAGGCCCCCACCGGCCCCGGAGCCCGGTTCGTCGAGGACCTCGCCGCCGACGCCGCCATCGCCGGCGTCTCCTCCGACCGCAGAATCGGCCACGCCACCGCGCTTCCCGCCGCCCCCGCCCGCACCGGCGCCTTCCCCGACGCCAAAGCCCTCCTCGGACAGGCCGGCCCCGAACCACTCGCCGGACGGCAGTGGGACATGAAGATGATCGGCGCCACCGCCGACGGCTCCCACGCCACCGCAGCGGGCGCCCCCACCGTCCTCGTCGGCGTCATCGACACCGGAGTCGACGGCAAACACCCCGACATCGCACCGAACTTCGACGCCACCCGCAGCCGCAACTTCGTCACCGACAGGCCCGAAGACCCCAACGGAGCCGAACTCGACGGGCCCTGCGAGTTCCCCGGCTGCAAAGACCCGGCCGACTGGGACGACGACGGCCACGGCACCCACGTCGCCAGCACCATCGCATCCCCCGCCAACGGCCTGGGCATCGCAGGAGTCGCCCCCAGAGCCACGATCGTCAACCTCCGCGCCGGCCAGGACTCCGGCCTGTTCTTCCTCAAGCCCAGCCTCGACGCTCTCACCTACGCCGCCGACAACGGCATCGACGTCGTCAACATGAGCTACTACGTCGACCCCTGGCTGTTCAACTGCAAAGCCAACCCCGCCGACTCCAAAGCGGAGCAACTCGAACAGCGCGGCGTCATCACCGGCATGCAACGCGCCCTCGACTACGCCCGCGCCCACGGCGTCACCCTGATCAGCGCCATCGGCAACGGCTCCACCGACCTCGGCAAACCCAGGACCGACACCACCAGCCCCGACTACCCGCTCGAGACCGAACGCCCCCGCACCATCGACAACTCCTGCCTCAACGTCCCCGCCGAGTCCAAGGGCGTCATCTCCGTCTCCGCGACCGGGCCCAGCAAACGCAAGTCCTACTTCTCCGACTACGGCATCGAGCAGACCGACCTGGCCGCCCCCGGCGGCGACGAATACGACGGCCCCGGCGACGCCGACATCACCAGGACCATCCTCGCCGCCGCCCCCGAACACGTCCTCCGCAAGGAAGGCCTGCTGACGAGCACCGGCGACCCGAAGAGCCCCGCAGTCGTCCGCGACTGCCGCAACGGCCGCTGCGCCTACTACCAGTACCTCGCCGGCACCTCCATGGCCGCCCCGCACGCCACCGGCGTCGCCGCCATCCTCATCGGCCGCTTCGGTGAGCCCTCCGCCGACGGCGTCACCATGCCCCCCGCCGAAGTCGAGCGCCTGCTCTACGCCACCGCCACCAGAAAAGCCTGCCCCTCACCCCGCGCGTACGCCTACCGCCTGGGCGAGGACACCGACACCCACACCTGCGAGGGCAAGAAGTCCCGCAACGGCTTCTACGGCCGGGGCATCGTCAACGCCGCCAAGGCCGCCACGATCCCCCGCTGACCCCGGACGCCCCGGCGGGAACCCGGCGGTGAAGCGGCGGATCCGGGCAGGAGGCACGGGAGGGCCCGGTGGGGAGGCGAGGAGAAGCCGGACGAGGAAACGGCGGACCTGAGTATGAATACGGATGCCGCCCCCACCACGGCTGCCTAGCCTGAAACCATGACGTACCGCCTCATCGGGGAAGCCGCGATGGTGCTCCACTTCCTCTTCCTCGTCTTCATGGCCGTCGGCGGCTTCCTCGCCTGGCGCTGGCCCCGCCTCATCGGGGTCCACCTCGCCGTCGCCGCCTGGGGCGTCGCCTCCGCCGTCACCGGCATGGAATGCCCCCTGACCGTCGTCGAGGACTGGGGGCGGCGCAACGCCGGGGAGCAGGGCCTGCCGCCCAGCGGGTTCATCGACCACTACATCGAAGGAGTGATCTACCCGGAGGAACATACGAACCTCGCCCGCCTGGGCGTCGCCGCCCTCGTGCTCGCCTCCTGGAGCGGCTACCTCCACCGGAGGAGAAGGGCCGGTTCGCCACCTGCCGTCAACCAGGAGTAGCGTTACGTCACCGAGTTTTTCACCGATCATATGACCCTCGTCACGCCCAAGTGGTCTGTACCAATTAAGGTGGGACCCGTGACTCGTCGCGCGAAAATCGTCTGCACCCTAGGTCCCGCCACCTCCTCACCCGAGCGCCTCCGCGAACTCATCGCCGCAGGCATGGACGTGGCCCGCTTCAACCTCAGCCACGGCAGCCACGAGCTGCACAAAGAGGTCTACGACAGGGTGAAGGAGGTCGCCGCCGACCTCGGCCGCGCCGTAGGCGTGCTCGCCGACCTGCAGGGCCCCAAGATCCGGGTCGGCAAGTTCGAGGAAGGCCCCGTCCGCCTCGGCTTCGGCGACGTCTTCACCATCACCACCGAAGAGGTCCCCGGCGACCGCGAGCAGGTCTCCACCACCTACCTCGGCCTCCCCAAGGACGTCCGCCCCGGCGACAGCATCCTCGTCGACGACGGCCGCGTCCACCTCGAGGTCACCCGTGTCGACGGCCCCCGCGTCACCACCCGCGTCGTCATCGGCGGCATGATCTCCGACAACAAGGGCCTCAACCTGCCCGGCGTCAACGTCAGCGCCCCCGCCCTCACCGACAAGGACGAATCCGACCTCCGCTGGGCCCTGCGCACCGGCTTCGACCTCATCGCCCTCTCCTTCGTCCGCCGCCCCTCCGACGCCGACGTCGTCCGCAACATCATGGAACAGGAGGGCGTCCGCCTCCCGCTCCTCGCCAAGATCGAGAAGCCGCAGGCCGTCGACCGCCTCCCCGAGATCATCGAAGCCTTCGACGGCATCATGGTCGCCCGCGGCGACCTCGGCGTCGAGCTCCCCCTCGAAGAGGTCCCCATCGTGCAGAAGCGCGCCATCGAGCTCTGCCGCGAGAAGGCCCGCCCCGTCATCGTCGCCACCCAGATGCTCGACTCCATGATGAGCGCCCCCCGGCCCACCCGCGCCGAGGCCTCCGACGTCGCCTACGCCGTCATGGACGGCGCCGACGCCGTCATGCTCTCCGGCGAGACCTCCGTCGGCAGCTACCCGATCGAGTCCGTCGCCACCATGAGCCGCATCGCCACCGCGGCCGAGCAGTCCGTCCTGGAGGCCACCCACAGCCTCGACCGGCTCCCGGAGACCACCGGCGGCGCCATCGCCCGCGCCGCCGCCGAGGTCGGCGCCATCGTCGGAGCCAAGGCCCTGGTCGCCTTCACCATGTCCGGCGAGACCGCCCGCCGCCTGGCCCGCTACCGCTCGCCCATCCCGCTGCTCGCCTTCACCTCCGCCGCCCACGTGCGCGGTCAGCTCGCCCTCACCTGGGGCGTGGAGACCTTCGAGGTCCCCTTCGTCCACCACACCGACGACATGGTCCGCCAGGTCGAGGCCGCCCTCCTCGCGCACGCCCGCCTCGAGAAGGGCGACAAGGTCGTCATCGTCGCCGGCTCCCCGCCCGGCACCGCCGGCTCGACCAACGCCCTGCGCGTCCACACCATCGGCTCCGCCGTCGCCCACCCCGCCTGAGCCTGCCGTACGGCTCCCGCACACTGATCCCGGGGTGCGCCTCCCGATCAGGCGCACCCCGGTTCATGCGAGGGGGAGTCCCTCCTGTCCCCCCAACTCTCAGTACTTCGGCCCCACGAACCCGTCCAACCGCTCGACGGCCTCCCGCCGCGCCACGGAGACGGCGTTGTGCCGCGAGTAGCGCCAATCCACGCCGAGGAGGGTGAGTGCCTCGCCGCACAGTTCGAGGATGTCCCTGGACTCGTTGGTGAACAGATAACGGGGATATTCGTACCAATGATCACTGCCGTTGAAGTGGCGGCGGACGCGGTTCATGCTCCGGCAGCCGTCCGAGTGCATCAGACCTCGGACGAAGAGTCCTGGATGCTCCTCCGAGATCTCTCGCTGCCATGGCTCTAGCGTGATGCGGCGCTCGTGTTTCCGGCCGGGACCGTGCTGGGGGAACAGGCAGAGCCAGTGCTTGGAGTAGCTCTTGACCTCTGTGCAGCCCTGGAGGGAACGGCGGCTCACGGATGATGTCGGCATCACCGTTGCCATCGTGTCCGCAGCGGCTTCTATCAACCCGGGCCAATCATTGCCGCAGAAGAGGGAGAGCTGATAGACGCCTTTCCGGCAGAGGACGATGTGACCGTCGCCCAGGTAGAGCCCGAGCAAGTAGGCGTAGGCTTCATGATCCAGCTCCCGTCCGTGGCAGCGGGGGCATGAATGATGCCTCCTGACGTCCTCGTCGTTGTTCGTACGCCGCGACCCTGTCCGCCACTTCTGTACGGCGCCGAGAGAGACGCCGCAGAGGTCGGCGACTTCGCGATCGACCAGACCGAGGGCGGAGAGGCGGAGGGCACGGTCAACGGTCTCACGGGGGTGCATGGGATCGACCATGCCAGTTGTCACCGACAGTTCTCGCGCAGTCGCAGAAAGCACTCAAGGGGCGGGGTCACCCGACCCTGGTCGGGTGACCCCGCTATGTGTGCCCCGAGTGGGATTCGAACCCACACTGAATGGATTTTGAGGCCATCGACTCTGCCGATTGGTCTATCGGGGCATATTTCTGGACTTGTCCAGATTGTGTGCGCCAACTGTGAGCTTACCCAAAGTGGATCAGTCACAGGGACCGGCGTGGTCCTAATCTAGCGGACGTCGGTACTCTCTTGCTCGTGAGTACGCAGCGGCGAGTGGTGATCGCGGAAGACGAGGCGCTGATCCGCCTCGATCTCAAGGAGATGCTGGAAGAGGACGGGTACGCCGTCGTCGGGGAGGCCGGGGACGGGGAGGCGGCGGTGAAGCTGGCCTCGGAGCTCAGGCCCGATCTGGTGATCCTGGATGTGAAGATGCCCGTGCTGGACGGGATCTCGGCCGCCGAGCAGATCGTGTCGCAGCGGATCGCGCCGTGTCTGATCCTGACGGCGTTCTCGCAGCGGGATCTGGTGGAGCGGGCGAGGGACGCCGGTGCGATGGCGTACCTGGTGAAGCCGTTCACGAAGTCGGATCTGGTTCCGGCGATCGAGATGGCGGTGAGCCGCCATGAGGAGTTCGCGGCGCTGGAGCGGGAGGTGGGGACCCTCTCGGAGCGGTTGGAGACGCGCAAGCTGGTGGAGCGGGCGAAGGGGCTGCTGATGGCGGAGCACGGGTGGAGTGAGCCGCAGGCGTTCCGGTGGATTCAGAAGGCGTCGATGGATCGGCGGCTGAGCATGCGTGAGGTGGCTCAGATCGTGGTCGGGTCGGCTTCCGGGGGCGAGGGGGAGGGCTGAGGGGATCAGCCGGGCACTCCGCAGGCTTTGCGGGCGTAGGCGAGCATGGCGTCCTGGGTCTTCTTCGGCGGGGTGACGATGAGTGATCTCGTCTCGCCTCCGGCTATGGAGACCCAGACGGGGAACAGGTAGGCCTTTTTGGCTTCGGCGAAGGCGTGGGCGTCGCAGCGGCCGGGGGTGATCTCGACGGGGATGGCGAGTTCGGCGGCGTTTCCTTCGAGGGTGGCGATGGGGCGGCGTTTTCCGGGGCGGGGGTCGACGGTGTAGTGGGTGGTGCCGCCGACGTCCTGGATGGTGACGGGGGAGGTTCCGCCGCGCCGGGTGACGTGGAGTGTTCCGCGGAGGGCGAGGAGTTCGCCGCCCTCGTGGTGGGTCCATTCGTCGCCGAAGGCGAAGTCGGCGGTCTGGCGGATGATGTGCGCCTCGCATTCGGCGCGCAGGAGTCTGCTCAGCAGTGGGTCGGGGTGGGGGAGCGGGAAGCGTACGTCGTGCGGGGGCTGGTCGCCGAGGCTGATGCGTGCGATGACGGCTGAGGGCTGCGGTTCGGGCACGGTGGTGGGGTTGCAGCGGGCCCGGCCGTACGGCATGGGCAGGTCGGTGCGGGGGGTGCGGCCGATGGTGTGGTCGAACGCGGCCGGGGGCAGGGGCTCGAAGGAGCCGCTTTCGAGGCGGACGGCGGTGAAGCGGACGGTGTGGGGGCCCTGGTTGCGTACGGTCGCCTGGAGGCGGTGGGCGGGTTCGTCGCCGCGATACTGGGCGATGCCGATCGTGAGGCCTGCGGGTGGGGCGGCGGTGGGGTCCGCCGGCGCGGGTCGGGGGGTGCGGCTGCAGGCGGTGAGGGCGGCGATGCTGGTCACCGTCATGATGGCGGCGAGCGTCCTGCCGAAGATCATGGCCGCAGGGTATGCTGTTGACTCCGCCGTGTGAAGTCCCGTGGTGCTGTCGGCGCTTGTGGGGTCCGTGGGGGGTGTGACGGACGGATCCGCAGGTTGAGGACTTATTACGACTCCGCATCCAAGTGTCCTCAGTTCAGGCGCATGCCTGGTGCTTGCCCTCGGGGTTTTATACGTTTCCGTCATTCAATCGGGACGGGTCGGCGGTGCTGACATATCCCAGCCTGGATGAAGGAGAAACTTCATGATCCGCATTGCCCCTCTAGGGCGCGTGCTGGCCGTCACCGCGGCGGCGAGCCTCGCTCTGACGGCCTGTAGTGGTGGCGAGGAGCCCAAGTCGACCACCTCGGCCGCTCCGGAGTCGTCGGCTCCGGGCGCGGCGGCGGCGAAGGGCGACGGGACCCTGACCATCGGCACCCTGCTGCCGCAGACCGGTTCGCTCGCTTTCCTCGGCCCGCCGGAGTTCGCCGGCGTGGACCTGGCCATCGAAGAGATCAACGCCGCGGGTGGCGTGCTCGGCAAGCCCGTGGCGAAGGTTCACACCGACTCGGGTGACACTACGACCAACATCGCCTCGCAGTCGGTCGACAAGCTGCTCGCGCAGAAGTCGGACGCGATCATCGGTGCGGCGTCGTCGTCGGTGTCGCTCTCGGTGATCGACAAGATCACGGGTGCCGGTGTGGTGCACTTCTCTCCGGCGAACACCTCCGACCAGCTCACCACCTACGCCGACAAGGGCCTGTACTTCCGTACGGCTCCGCCGGACGTGCTCCAGGGCCGTGTCCTGGGTGACCTGGTGGTGGCCGACGGCAACGACACCGTGGGCATTCTGGCGCTGCAGGACGCGTACGGCACCGGTCTGGCCGACAACGTGGAGAAGGCCGTCGTGGCCGGTGGCGGCGAGGTCGTGGAGAAGATCATCTACGACCCGAAGGCCACCGACTTCGCGGCCGACGTCTCCAAGATCGCGGCCAAGAAGCCGAAGGGCATCGTGCTGATCGGCTTCGAGGAGACCGCCAAGGTCATGCAGGAGCTGGTCAAGCAGGGTCTGACCGCCGACAAGCACAAGTGGTACATGGTGGACGGCAACCTGTCGAACACCAACTACGTGAAGTTCCCCAAGGGCACGCTGACCGGCGTGAAGGGCACCCAGCCCGGCGCCGAGGTCAAGGGTGACTTCCGGGAGCGCATGCTGAAGACCGACCCGGCCCTCAAGGACTTCAACTACGGTCCGGAGTCCTACGACGCCACGATCCTGGTCGCGCTCGCGGCTGAGCTGGCCAAGGACGACTCCGGTACGGCGATCGCCTCCAAGCTGATCGAGGTCAGCAAGGGCGGCGAGAAGTGCACCAGCTACAAGGCCTGCCTGGAGCTGCTGAAGGCCGACAAGGACTTCGACTTCGACGGCGCCAGCGGCCCGATCGAGTTCAACGACGCCGGTGACCCGGCCGAGGCGACGATCGGCATCTACCAGTACGGCGACGACAACACCAACAAGCAGCTCGAGTTCCGCTCGGGCAAGATCGACGGCTGATCGGCCGCACGGTCTAGGGGAGGGGGCCCGGTCCGCGAGGACCGGGCCCCCTTTTTTCGTGTGCGCCGGGCGTGGACGCGGTGGCGGGCTTCCCGGCGCGGTGGTCGGTTCGGCGGGCCCGCCGGCCGGGCTGCCCCCGGTTCGGGAAGAGCCTGGGACGGGTTTTCAACGGCTCTGCCTGGCCCGCCCGAGGGTGCGGGGACGGCGCGGGCCGGGGGGCGGATCGCGGGGGCCGGCAGTGGTCCCGGGTGACGGCGAGGGTGTGCCGGGGTCCGCGCTGGGCGGGTCCGGGGTCCGGCGAGGGGATGCCCGGAAGCGGCCGGGCCCGGTGTGCGGGGTGTGAGGCGGGCGGCTCGGTGCCGCTGAAGGTGTCGCCGGGCCGGGATGGGGTCTGTGCGGCGGTGCGGGGGCCTGCGGGCTCCCGTGCCGGTCGGCGGGGCATCCGGAGGGCCGGGGGGCGGGCTCCCGTGCCGGGCGGCGCAGAGACGGGGCAGAAGGGCGCAGGGAGGGGCCCGGGGGGACATGTGGGGAGACATGCGGGGAGGGCGCGGGGAGACGCGGAAAGGGCCCCCGACCGGAACGGTCGGGGGCCCTTCGCGGTGGGACCGGTCAGGCCCGGGCGAGGGTGCCCAGGTACAGCTCGATGACCTTGGGGTCGTTGATGAGCTCGCGACCGCTGGCCATGTAGGCGTTGCGGCCCTGGTCGAGGACGTAGCCCCGGTGGCAGATCTGCAGGCAGCGGCGGGCGTTCTGCTCCACCATGATGATGGTGACGCCGGCCTTGTTGATCTGCTGGGTCTGGATGAACACCAGGTCCTGCAGCTTGGGCGACAGGCCCGCCGAGGGCTCGTCGAGCAGCAGCACCGACGGCTCGGTCATCAGGGCCCGGGCCATCGCCACCATCTGCCGCTCGCCGCCGGAGAGCGATCCGGCCCGCTGCTTACGGCGTTCCCCGAGGGCGGGGAAGATGTCGCAGACGAACTCGAAGCGCTCCTTGAACCTCTTGGGCATCTGGAAGGCGCCCATCTCGAGGTTCTCCTCGATGGTCAGGCTGGGGAAGACGTTGTTGGTCTGCGGGACGTAGCCGACCCCGCGGGAGACCAGGTCGTGCGCCTTCATGTTGGTGATGTCCTCACCCTTGAGGGTGACCGTGCCGCTGCGGATGTTCACCAGCCCGAACATGCTCTTGAGCAGGGTGGACTTGCCGGCGCCGTTGGGGCCGATGATGCCGACCAGCTCGCCCGGGCCGACGTACAGGTCGGCGCCGTTGAGGATGTTCACGCCGGGGAGGTAGCCGGCGAGCAGTTCGTCGCAGCGGAGCACCGCGTTCTCTGCGCCCGCCAGGTGGGCGCTGCGGTCGGTGACGGCGGAGGCCGGCACCGCTCCGTCTTCGGCGGGGACGTCGGGGTGGCTCATTCCGCGGCCTCCTTCGTGCTTGCCGGGGTGCCTTCGGCCTCGGCCTGGAGTTCGGCCTCGGCCTCGTGCAGCTGCTCCTCGAGTTCCTCGGCGGAGAGCGGCGCGTCGTGGTGGGCGCCGAGGTAGGCGTCGATGACCCGGGGGTCGGACATGATGGTGTCCGGGGGGCCCTCGGAGATGACGGCGCCCTGGGCCATGACGATGACCCAGTCGCTGATGTCGCGGACCATGTCCATGTCGTGCTCGACGAACAGCACGGTCATGCCCTGCTCGCGCAGGTCCTTGACGTGGCCGAGCAGCGACTGGGTGAGCGCGGGGTTGACCCCGGCCATGGGCTCGTCGAGCATGACCAGCTCGGGGCCGACCATGAGCGCGCGGGCCATCTCCAGCAGCTTGCGCTGGCCTCCGGAGAGGGAGCCGGCGAAGTCCTCGGACTTGGCGTCGAGCTTGAAGCGTGCGAGGAGCTTCTCGGCGCGCTCGGTGATCTCGTCTTCCTGGCCCCTCCACAGGGAGGGGATGAGCGCGTTGAAGAAGTTCTCGCCGCGCTGGCCCTGCGCGCCGAGCCGCATGTTCTCCATGACGGTCAGCTTGGACAGGGCCTTGGTGAGCTGGAAGGTGCGGACCATGCCGTGGCGGGCCACCTTGTGGGCGGGCACGCCGTTCATCTTCCGGCCGTTGAAGGTCCATTCGCCCGCGTCGGCGGTGTCGAAACCGGTGAGCTGGTTGAAGAAGGTGGTCTTGCCGGCGCCGTTGGGGCCGATCAGCGCGGTGATGGAGCCGCGCTGGATCTCGACGTGGTCGACGTTGACGGCGGTGAGGCCGCCGAAGCGCCGGACCACCTTGTCCACGACCAGGATGGGGTCGGGCTTGGGCACTCCGGGTTCGCTGGGCAGGCCGGCGAACGCGGCGAGGGCCGCCTTGCGGCTGCTGGGGGTCGTCCCCTCGTCAGCGTGCATCGATCGCGATCTCCCTCTTGTCTCCGAAGATGCCCTGCGGCCGGAAGATCAGCAGCAGGACCAGTCCCAGGCCGACGAGCATGAAGCGGACGGGGCCCACCTGGGTGGTGGTCATGAAGGTGATGTACCCGGCGGCGACCAGCTCGCTGAGGGTGTTGCCGATGAAGACCAGCAGCACCCAGAAGATGGCGGCGCCGAGGACCGGGCCGAGCACGCGGGCGGCGCCGCCCAGGATGACGATGGTGTAGGCGTAGAACGTCAGCTCGGTGCCGAAGACGTCCGGCTGGACGGAGGCGTTGCCGAGGGCGTAGACGAAGCCGCCGAGGCAGCCGATGACGCCGCCGAGGACCAGCGACTGCATCTTGTAGGAGAAGACGCTCTTGCCGAGGCTGCGCACGGCGTCCTCGTCCTCGCGGATGGCCTTGAGCACGCGGCCCCAGGGGCTCTTCATCAGCAGGTAGACGAGCAGGCAGGCCAGGACGATGAGGATCCAGCCGACGACGAGGATCCACAGCACGCGCTCGTTGAAGCCGATGGGGCCGATGCCGTACTCCCCCCGGGGGAACGGGTTGAGCGCGTAGAAGCCGTCGGAGAAGCCCTGCCGTCCGTCGGAGCCGCCGAAGACGTCCTTGAAGGCGACTGAGCGGAAGACGAGGCGGACGATCTCGGCGGCGGCGATGGTGACGATCGCCAGGTAGTCCGCGCGCAGTTGCAGGGTGGGGATGCCCAGCAGGAAGGCGAGGATCACGGTGGCGATCAGGCCGATGACGATGCCGAGCCAGAAGGGCAGCCCGAAGGTGGCCACGGTGACGGCCAGGCCGTAGGCGGCGACGCCGAGGAAGGCCGCCTGACCGAAGTTGAGCAGGCCGGTGTAGCCGAATTGGATGTTGATGCCGATGGCGGCGAGGGCGTAGACGACCGTCTCGAGGCCGATGGCGGCCTCGACGGTGGTTACGAAGATCGTTGTCCAGTCCATGGTGGTTCTCCCCCGTCAGCCGATGCGCTCGCGGCGGCCGAGGATGCCCTGCGGCCGGAAAAGGAGGACGATGATGAGCACGCCGAGCGCGCCGACGCTCTTCAGCTCCGGCGGTATCCACAGCGTGGAGACCTGGACGAACAGGCCGACCACCAGGGAGCCGACGAGCGCGCCGAAGGCGGTGCCCAGACCGCCGAGGACGACGCCGGCGAAGATGAGCAGCAGGATCTCCTGGCCCATCGTGTACTTCAGGCTCTGCGACAGGGCGAGCATGACGCCGGCCAGGGCCGCGAGCGCGCCGCCGGCGGTCCAGATGATGCGGATCACCTGGTCCACGTTGATGCCGGAGGAGGCGGCGAGCGCGGGGTTGTCGGCGACGGCTCGGGCCGCCTTGCCGGTGCGGGTCTTGAGCAGGGCGATGCCGACGAAGATCAGGACGGCCAGCTCGATGGCCATCACGATGAAGTTCTTGGGCGCGGCGATGATCGGCCCGACCTGGATGCCCGGCTGGGCGTTGTACTCGGTGTACTGCTCGGTCTCACCGCCGAACAGGAACAGGAACAGGAAGCGCAGGAACAGCGCCACGCCGATCGAGATGATCATCATGGCGATCAGTCCGCTGCCGCGGTTGCGCAGCCAGCCCCAGAAGAGCCTGTCCTGGAGGTAGCCGAGGATGCCGCCGAGGATGACGGCGATGAAGGCGGCGGGGATGACGCCCAGGCCGAAGCCGACGTTGACCATGTAGGCCAGCAGGGCGCCGAGGGTGACCAGTTCGCCGTGGGCGAAGTTGGTCAGGCCGGTGGTGCCGAAGATGAGGGAGAGGCCCATGGCGGCCAGGGCGATGACCAGCCCGAGGTTGATGCCCTCGAAGATGAGCTGGGGGGCCCTGCCCCACATGGAGGGCTCCGTCGGGGCCGGCGTGGCGCCGGTCTCCTTGCCGCCCTGGCCCGACGGGACGAGGGCGAACAGCACGTTGGAGACGTTGCTCTCGTAGACGGTGGGAGTGCGCTTGTTGTTACCGTCCCTGACCTGAACGCCCGGGGGGAGCGTGCTGGTGTCCAGGGTGACCTGGTACTTGCCGGCTTCGGGGACGGAGATCGTCCACTCGCCCTGAGCGTTGCTCGTGGCTTCTCCGACGGGGTCGCCGTTTTCGGCGGCGACGGCAATTTTCACGCCGTTCACTGGCTGGCCTTGGAATTTGAGTGTGCCCTTCAGGCCCTCGCCCTCTGCCCACGCGGTGGTCGGGCCGGCGGCGAGCAGGAAGATGAGTCCACCCAGGAAGGCCGTGAACGCGATCACGGCTCTGCGCAATGGTGCTCCCTCATTAAGGTCATGGCGGGTTCGTGACCCGGCGTCTTGGCACGGCGGCCGCGAGGAGGTTGCGGCGCCGTGGCCGGAGCTTAATGGGGGTCGCCCGTTTATAGTCCGTTCGTCACCAATCGGTGACCATGGTGTTTCCCTGACGTGAGCATAACTGCCCTGGTCAGAGGCGACAAACCGGGCGACTGGGCGCGTCGGCAGGTGCATCGAATGATGGGATGTCCGGGTTTTAGGCTCATCCGAAGGAAGTTGTGACGGGCCGGACGTCCATTCCGGGGATGCCTGAGCCGTCTCGGCGCGCTCGCCCGCACCCGCCGGGCGCCCGCCCTGCTCCATGTGCCCCTTTTGCCGGAAATTTGGTGAGATGGAGGGATGGGTGATGGTGCACGATCTTTTCAAATCTGTTTCACCTGGCCGTATGCCCATGAGGGTGAGTGCGCGGTCGATGTCATGGCTCATTGATCATTTATCAGACATGTCCCTGACCCCGCCGGATGGACGCGGCGAGCCAGGAGAGACGTTACGGAACGCAGCCGTGTTCTGGACCGTGCTGCGGGCGTGCGGTCCGGCGGCGAGACGTCCTCCGGCCCCGGGCGGCCGCTGCACGCCGAAGCCCCCGACCGGTTCGTCGAGCCGGTCGGGGGCACGGTTGAAGATCAGGCCGAGGGCTTCCGGCTCAGGCCGTACCGCCCCGGCCTCTTCGCCGCTCCGTTCCGCCCGGCGCCAGGTGACCGCTGTGCGGGCATGCCTCCGTGCGGGCGGCTCAGGCGGGCGGGCTGCTGCGCGGGTTCCGGCGGCGTCACGTCTTTGCCGGCGGATCGGAACGGACCCGTGACGGGGACTCCGCATCCCCGCCGGTGATCGCTCGGAAGAGACGACCGCGGCACACGGCCGGAGGGCGCAGGGCCGTGCCGATGACCGTGTCGATGCCGTAGAACCCGGTCATGAGGGAATCCACGCTGTAGCGGGGATTGTCACCACGGATGATGATCTTCCCTTCCGGTACGGGTGACCCCGCGGGCGTCCCCGTGCTGCGTTCGAACTCCGCGGGCACCGGATCGCCGGGCACGGCGATCACCCTCTTGATGAGGAGCGGCGCCGTACCCGGCGGGTCGTGAAACCCGTTCCCCGGGACGGCGCCTCCGGCGGTGCCGGGGCCTCTCAGCAGCACCAGGGCTCCCGGCCGGAGTCCGCGGCCCGGACGACGCCGGATGAGCACTCTCTGGCCCGGCCGGAGCGTCGGCTCCATGCTCCGGCCGTTCACGCTCACCGCGAACACCCGGCCGGTCAGCACCGCCAGGAGCGCGCACACCAGCAGGAGACCGGCCGCCGACAGCACGCCGACGACGATCACACCGAGCATGTCCCGTTCACCGCACGCTTTCCCGGCGCTTTCCCGGCGGCCCGGCGACGAGGGCCGCCAGGTCGTCGAAACGGACGATGAGCGTCCCGGCGGCGAACGCGGCGCTCAGGGCGATGGCCACGCCGGCGATCTCATAGGTTCCGCCGGGCCGGGCGAGTGCCCAGCCGCCTGCCGTGACGGCCAGCAGCAGGCCGTTGCGGAGCAGGTGACGGCGGCTCATGGGCGCCCCGGACGGTCCGAAACAGGCGCACCGCACGGTCACCTCGCGCCGGACGGTGCGCCAGATCACCGCGGTGAAGGTCAGCACCATGCCCGCCGCGAGCGCGTAGCCGGCTTGTGCGGAGGGCGCCGCGACCAGTGACGCCGCGATCAGTGACGCCGCGATCAGTGACGCCGCGGTCAGGGCTTCTGCGGCGGTGACGGCCACGGCTGCCGGAGGCGCCCACCGGGCGGTGATCCCGAGGTCGGTCAGGGACCGGGTGAAGGACCGCCACGAGGCCGTGTTCCTGGCCTTGCCCGCCACCGACACGGTGAAGACGAGGGCCAGAAGCGCCCGGCACGACAGCTCCAGGTAGTGCATGACCATCTCCTCAACGTGACCCGGTATCGCTCATGCCGAGACTGGCGGCCGGCTCGGTGTATCCCTCGGCCTGGAGGGAGAAGAGCCGGGCGTACTCGCCCTCCGCCGCCATGAGGCCGGTGTGGCTTCCCCGCTCGGCGATGCGCCCGTCCACCAGGACCACGATGAGGTCGGCGTCCCGCAGAGTGTTCATGCGGTGCGAGATCAGCACGCTGGTCCGGCCGGACCGGTGCCGCCTCAGGATCGAGTGGAGCCGGTACTCGGCGGCGGCGTCCAGGCCCGAGCTGGGTTCGTCGAGGATCAGCAGGTCGCGCCGTCCGCGGAAGAACGCGCGGGCGACGGCCAGGCGCTGCCACTGCCCGGTGGAAAGGGTGAAGCCGGAGGCCGGGGAGGAGAGCTCGCCGGCCGGACCGCCGTCGGTCGCCTCGGCGGAGGGGGGCGGTTCCGGCTCGGCGGCGAACGACCGGCTCAGCATGGTGTCGTATCCCCCCGGAAGGGCCGCGAGGGTCCGGTGGATCCCCGCGACGTCCGCCGCCCGGGCCAGAGCCGCCCGGTCGCCGAGCGCGTCGACGTCCCCCAGGCCGATGTTCTCGGCGGCGGTCATGTCGTACTGCATGAAGTCCTGGAAGACGGCGGAGACACGGGCCCGCAGGGAGTGCGGGTCCATGGTCCGCAGGTCGACGCCGTCCCACAGGATCGCCCCGCGCGTGGGGTCGTAGAACCGGCACAGGAGCTTGACCAGAGTGCTCTTGCCGGCGCCGTTGCGGCCGACCAGCGCCAGGGCCGAGCCGTGGGGGATGAACAGGTCCACCCCGCGCAGGATCCAGTCATGCTCGTCGGAGTAGCGGAACCACACGTCGCGCAGCTCGATGCCGCTTCGCAGGGGCGGGGCCTGCCGGGCGGGGACCGGGACCGGCAGATCGGTCTCGGCCTCGGTGAGCTCCAGGTAGTGGCCGAACATCAGCAGCGCCTGGCGTGTGGCCGCGTAGTGCTGGACGAGCTGCGACAGGGCGGTCTGGGTCCCGGCCAGGGACGCCACCAGCATCGACACGTCGCCCAGCGACAGGGTGCCGCTGCGGGCGGCGAGCACGGTCCAGACGAGGCCCAGCCCGGCGACTCCCGCCGAGACGAACGACAACCCGCTCTGCGTGGTGAACTGCTTGCGGTCCAGCCTGTGCTCGGCCTCGTTGGCGGCCGTCCGCTCGGCGGATATGCGCTCGCGCATGAAGGCGGAGAAGCCGAAGAGCCTGGCCTCCTTGGCCGGCTGGCTGTCGGTCAGCAACCGGCTGAAGAACATCTCGCGCCGCATCATCGGGCTGATCCTGGCCATCATCCCGACCTTCTCGCGTGCCAGCGAGTTCTCGGCGACCAGCGCCGGAAGGGTCGACACGGCGACGATCAGCGCCAGCACCGGATTGATGAAGACCAGGGAGCCGGCGAAACCGGCGAGCACCAGGACTCCCTGCGCTCCCTGGAGCAGCCCGTTGACGACGTTCCCGGGCGAGGTCGAGCCCGCCTCCTCGGCGAGCCGGAGCCTGTCGTGGAACTCGGGCCGCTCGAACGGGGCGATGCCGACGAACCGCTCCACCGCGCGGAAGAGGAGGTTCTTGCTGGCCAGCCCGATGCGCCGGTGCGTCTCGGCGCGCAGGAACTCCGCCGCGTGCTGGGCTATGGAGAACAGGACTCCGGCGCAGGCCAGCGCGGCGGCCAGGCCCAGGAGGGCGCCCTCCTCCGCCCCGCGGACCAGGCCGTCCAGCGCGGCCTTCGTCAGCCAGGCGACCAGCACCGGGAGGCCCGCCGCGACCACGGTGAAGACCGTGTAGGACAGCAGCAGGACGGGGGCGGCGCGCCAGCCGAGCGAGACGGCCCTGCCCGCCGTGCTCAGCGGGAGCGTGCGGCGGCTCATGCCCGGGAGACCTGGCTGACGAGCACCTGTTCCATCCTGCCGCCGCTGGCGAGGACCACGCCGAGCTCGTCGACCACGCACATCGCGGGGATGGAGTCCACCCGGAAGGCGGTCATGATGGAACCGCCGTTGCGCTCGACCACCACTTTCGAGACCGCTTCGAGATCGTCCACCAGCGCCGAACCGCGAGCCACCGCTCCGTGACGCACAGTCGTCGCTCCTCCAGCCGGGCGACCTCCGCCTGCAGCAACGGCCCGAGCGACAGCCCCTCGAGGGGTGCGCCACGCCAGATCCGCAGCGCCGCGTGGAAGCGGTCGGCCGCCGCGTCGAGCTCGCCCCTGTCCAGGAGCTCGGCGCCCAGCGCGGCCGTCTTCTCGAAGCGGAGAAGGTCCAGCTCGTCGGTTCCGACGTTCAGGCGGTAACCCGAGGGCTCCGTCACCAGCCGCGCCCCCGCGGGGGCGAGCGCGTGGCGCAGCCCCGCGACGTGGGTGCGCAGATTGGAACGTATGGAGGCGGGCGCCCGCTCCCAGATCGATTCGGCCAGGTGGTCGACACCGGCCACGTCGTTGGCCCGCAGCAGGAGTGCGGCCAGCAGAGCCCGCTGCCGCGATCCGCCGAGCGGGATGGTCTCGCCCGCGTGCGCTACCTCCAGCGCACCCAGGATGCGGAATTCCACGCCACCTCCGGTCGATGCTCTCGGAACCCGTCTTCGGCCGGTTCTCCCGACCGCGATCGCCTGCCGGGGGCAGGCAGGCGCCATCGTGGTCATTGCCGCTGGCGGGTCACTGGTGCGTCGCTGGCGCCCGGCCCGCGGACGCCGGCGGGAGAACGGGAAGGATCGGAGAGGCGACACTTGTGGGTCATGATCGACTATGAAATGTTTGATCGCGTCGCCCTGCTGCGCACACGGGCAGCAGGGCGCCGACAAGCCGATGGTCGAATGTGGGGGCATCGCCCCCGGGCGGTAGGCGACGGGAGGTCCGGTGGATTTCCGGATGCTGGGCCCGCTGGAGATCCACGAGAACGGCCGGCAGATCCGGATCACCGCCCCGAAACAGCGGACCCTGCTGGCCTTGCTGCTCCTGGACGCCGATCAGGCGATCGCCGAGGACCGGCTGATCGACGAGCTGTGGAACGGGCGCCCGCCTTCTGCGGCCCGGTCGAGCCTGCAGGCCTACGTCTACCGGCTTCGCAAGGAACTCGCCGGAGGCGAGGGAGCCGACCTGCAAAGGGACGCGGACGGATACCGGCTGACGGTCGCGGCCGGGAGCCGGGACGTCGAGCGTTTCGAACGGGCGATCTCCGCGGCCGACGGCGTCCGCGATCCGTGCCAGGCCGTCCCGCGCCTGCGCGCGGCTTTGCGCGAGTGGCGCGGAGAGCTGCTGGCCGGCATCGACACGCGCAGGATCCTCGACGAACGGGCCCGGTACGACTCGATGCGGCTGGCGGCCCTGGAAAGATGCGCCCGCGGCGAGCTGGCCCTCGGCCGTGACGGTGAACTGGTGCCGGAGCTGGAGTCCCTGGTACGCCTGTACCCCCTCTCCGAGTCCCTGTGGGGCTCCCTGGTGATGGCGCTGCGCCGGGCCGGGCGCAGAGGGGACGCCGCGGCCGCCTACGCGCGGGCCCGGCGCTGCCTGGTCGAGGAACTCGGCATGGAACCGGGGGCGGAGCTGCAACGGCTGCACCAGGAGATCCTCGAAGGGACCGTGGCCCGGTCGCCGGGCACCTCACCCGCGGACAGGGCCGAGGAAAGACAGGTCCCCGCCCAGTTGCCCGTCGGCGTGGCCGACTTCACCGGCCGGGCCGGGGAGATCGCCGAACTGGTCGGCGCGGTCGATGCCGGGAGATCTCCCGTCGTGCTGATCACCGGTCCGGCGGGCGTGGGCAAGACGACGCTCGCCGTGCACGTCTCCCACCGGCTGCGCGACCGGTATCCGGACGGGCAGCTCTACGTCGATCTCGGCGGGATCCAGCGCACGCCCGAACGGCCTGCCGACGTGCTCGCCGGGTTCCTCCGCGCGCTCGGTTCCACCCAGCCGCCCCCCTCCGAGGCGGAGCGAGTCGCCCTCTACCGCAGCGTCCTGGCGCACCGGCGGGTTCTCGTGGTGCTGGACAACGCCGTCGACGTCCCCCAGGTGAGACCTCTGCTGGCGGCGGGTCCCGCCTGCGCCACGGTCATCACCAGCAGGGACTCCCTGGCGACGCTGCCCGTCGACCGGCGGATCCGTCTGGGGGTGTTCACCGAGGACGAGGCGGTCGCATTCCTCGGCAGGGTCGTGAACGGCCGGAACGAGCAGTCCGGCAGGGAGACCGCGGCAGCGGTGTCCCGGCTCTGCGGTCATCTCCCGCTCGCGCTGCGTATCGCGGGAGCCCGCGCCGAGAGTCTGATGGGCTCGTCCCTCACGACGCTCGCCGAGCACCTCATGGATCACCGCCGCCGCCTCGCAGAACTCGAACTGGACGACCTGTCGGTCAACTCGAGCTTCGAGCTGAGCTACGAGCTGCTCGGAAGCCGGCCGGAAGCCGCCCGGGCGTTCCGCCTCCTGGGCCTGATCGACGGCCCCGACATCACCGTCGAGAGCGCGGCCGCGCTTCTCGGCGCCACGCCCGCCGCCGCGGGGACGGCATTGTTCGATCTCGTCCGGACGCAGCTTCTGGAGCCGTACCAGCCGGGCCGGTACCGGATGCACGACCTCGTACGGCTCTACGCCGCCCAGCAGGCTGAGCGCGAGCCGCCGGACGAGATCACCGCGGCCGTCAACCGGCTGCTCGGCGAATACCGCCTCCTGGCCGGGCACGCGGTACGGGTGCTGACGGAGGGGACGCCCGCGGCCCGCCCTCCCTCCGCGGGTCCGTTCACCGGAGCAGGGAAGGCCCTGGAGTGGTTCGACGACGAACGCGCGAACCTGCTGGCCGCGGTCCGGACCGGCTTGCGGCTGGCGGGGTGCGAGGAGCCGGCCGTCGCCACGGCCCGCGCGCTGACCTGGTTGTTCCGGTTCCGGGGCTCCACCGGGGAATGGGCCCGCGTCAACGAGGCGATACTGCCGGTCGCGAGGAGGCTGGGGAACCCGGTCTCCGTGGCGGACACCCTGGATGAACTATGCAAACTCAGGCGTGAGCACGGGGACCTCCCGTCCGCCCTGGCGTACGCCCGGGAGTGCCTGAAGGTCCGTCAGGAGATCGGGGACGGCGGGAGAGAGTCGCGCAGCCACATCAACCTCGGTGCCACCTGCCATCTGATGGGTCTCATGGACGAGGCGGCCCGTCACCACGAGACGGCCCTGGCCGTCGCCGGGCGGGCCGGTGACGCGCTGGCGCGGGGGTACGCGCTGGCGAACCTCGCGGCCGTCCACCGCGATGCGGGCCGCTACGACAAGGCGATCGCCTGCAACGTCGCGTCCGTCGGGATCTGCCGGGAGGTGGGCGACAATCCCGGTCAGATCGACGCGCTGGACGACCTGGCCACCACGCACCGGGCAGCCCGCCGCTTCGGCGAGTCGCTCACCGCCCTCGCGGACGCCCTCGAGATCGCCGAGCGCATCGGGTACACGACCCGAACGGCCGTCCTTCTGCGGGAGACGGGGGAGACGCAGCTGGCCGCAGGGGACGTTCCGGGCGCCCTCGCGTCGGCCACGAGGGCACTCGACATGTTCGACGCGACCTCGGACCGTTACGGAGGGGGGCGTACCCTGTCGCTGCTCGGGAGGGTCTACCGGGCGGCGGGCGACGCCGGATCGGCGAGCCGGTGCTGGGCCGAGGCGCTGGCGGTGCTGACGGAACTCGGCGTATCCGAAGCCGATGAGGTGCGGGAGTTCCTGGGCGCCCTGTGACAGCGCGACCGAGCTTGTTGTCCGAATTGTGTCACAGTGGTGACCTGCATCTTCATGCGGGTGAGAAACCATCGCCACTGCTGAGGTATCCATACAGAAAGCGACACTGACCAAAGGAGGCCGTTGTGGGCCTGAGTTTTGTTTCCCGCCGCGCGCTCACGGTGGGCGCGGTGGTCGTCGCCGGTGCGCTCGGCCTGTCGGCCTGTGGCGGTGGCGGCGAGAGCACCACCGCGAGTCCGGACAAGGGCGCCTCCAGCGCCCCGGCCGCGGGCGGTCCCAAGCTGGTGACCCCCGGCAAGCTGACGACCTGCACCAACCTTCCTTATGAGCCCTTCCAGTTCAAGGAGGGCGACAAGGTCGTCGGGTTCGACGTCGACATCGTGGACCTGGCGGCCAAGAAGCTGGGGCTGACGCAGGAGATCGTCGACATCGACTTCGCCGTCATCAAGAGTGGCGCCGCCATGGCGGCGGGCAAGTGCGACGTCGCCGCCGCCGGCATGACCATCACCGAGGAGCGCAAGGCGAACATCGACTTCTCGGTGCCCTACTTCGACGCCACCCAGGCGCTGCTCGCCAAGAAGGGCACCGGCGTCACGTCGCTGGACGACGTCAAGGCCAAGAACCTCAAGCTCGGCGCCCAGGCGTCGACCACCGGCCTGGACCACGTCAAGAAGGCGGGCTTCAGCCCCCGCGAGTTCGCCGACTCGCCCAAGGAACTGCTGGGCCTGCAGTCCGGCCAGGTCGACGTGATCGTCCAGGACCTGCCCGTCGTGCTCACCTGGCTGAAGAAGCCGGAGATCGCCGAGAAGTTCGAGCTGGTCGCCAGCCTGGACACCGGCGAGCAGTACGGCGTCGGCCTGAAGAAGGGCGCCGACCCGGTCGTGCTCAAGGCGGTCAACGACGCGATCACCGAGGCCAAGGCCGACGGCACCTACGAGCAGATCTTCGTCAAGTGGTTCGGCAAGAAGCCCGGCGAGCTCGGCTGATCCATGACCGATCAGCCGAAGACGGCTGAGCTGCCCGGCCCTGGCGGGAACCCCCCCGCCGGGGCCAAGCTCAGTCCTCGTAAGAAGCAGCAGATCAGCCGGGCCGTCCAGTACGTCCTCCTGGTCGCCGCGGCGGTCGCCGCCGTTTTGTTCGTCGACTGGGCGAGCCTCGCGCAGAACTTCGCCAAGCCCGAGGTGGCGCAGGAGTCGCTGCCGGAGCTGTTCACGATCGCGCTGAAGAACACGCTGATCTACTCGGTCGGCGGTTTCTTCTTCGCGTTCCTGTTCGGCCTGGTGCTCGCGCTGATGCGGCTGTCGCCGGTCCGCCCCTACCGGTGGCTGTCGCTCGTCTACATCGAGATCTTCCGCGGTCTCCCCGCGCTGCTGATCTTCCTGCTCATCCTGTTCCTGCCGCTGGCGCTGCCCGGCTTCGAGGTACCCGGCGGCACCTACGGCCAGGGCATCCTCGGCCTGACCGTCGTCGGCGCCGCCTACATGGCCGAGACGCTCCGCGCGGGCCTGCAGGCGGTGCCCAAGGGACAGATGGAGGCGGCCCGCTCGCTGGGCATGTCGCACGGCAGGGCGATGGTCACGATCATCATCCCGCAGGCCGTGCGCATCGTGATCCCGCCGACGACCAACCAGTTCGTGGCCCTGCTCAAGGATTCCTCGCTGGTGCTGTTCCTCGGTGTCTCCGGCGAGTACGTGGAGCTGACGAAGTTCGGCAACGACCTGGCCTCCACGCACGCGAACGCCACGCCCATCCTGGTCGTCGGCGTGACCTACCTGCTCGTCACCATCCCGCTGGGCTACCTCGCGACCCGGCTGGAGCGGCGCCAGGGGAAGGGACGGTGAGCCCGGTGAGGCACGCGGTCGAGATCCGTGATCTGCACAAGTCCTTCGGCAGCCTGGAGGTGCTCAAGGGCATCGACTTCACCGTCGACCCCGGCCAGGTGGTCTGCGTCATCGGCCCCTCGGGATCGGGCAAGTCCACCCTGCTGCGCTGCGTGAACCTGCTGGAGCAGCCCACCTCGGGCACGGTGGTCGTGGAGGGCCTGGAGCTGACCGACCGCGACGCCGACCTCGACGCCGCGCGGCGCCGGGTCGGCATGGTCTTCCAGCAGTTCAACCTGTTCCCGCACATGACGGTGCTGGAGAACGTGACGATCGCCCAGCGCCGGGTGCTGCGGCGCGGGAAGACGGAGGCGGAGCGGATCGCCAGGGAGAACCTGGACCGGGTCGGCCTCGCCGACAAGGAGGGCTCCTACCCGGCGCAGCTCTCCGGCGGCCAGCAGCAGCGCGTGGCGATCGCCCGCGCGCTGGCGATGAACCCGGCGCTGATGCTCTTCGACGAGCCCACCTCGGCACTCGACCCCGAACTGGTCGGCGACGTGCTCACGGTCATGCGCAAGCTGGCCGAGGAGGGGATGACCATGCTGGTGGTCACCCACGAGATGGCGTTCGCCCGTGACGTGGCCGACCGGGTGGTCTTCATGGACGGCGGCGTCATCGTCGAGGACGGCCCGGCCGCCCAGGTGATCGGTGCGCCGCAGCACGAGCGCACCAAGTCGTTCCTGCGCCGGGTGCTCGACCCGACGCACACCGACGTCTGATCTCCCGGCGTCCGATCCCGGCGGTCGTACGGCCCGCGCCTCGCCGGGCGCGGGCCGTACGACCGCCGGGGGCCGGAGCGGGCCCGCGAGGTGGGCGGGACACCGGCCATGACACAGCGGCATGACACAGCCGGGACCATACGGCCTGGTGGGCCGTGCGATCCCGGCTGCGCCGACGGGGCCCGGGCCCGGGAGAGACCTTTGGCGCCGTGCGGAGCTTCCCCGACCCCGCACGTTTTCTACTCGGTCTCCCCGCGGGCGCCGATGCCGCTCGCGTTGACTTCCTTACCCCTGCCCCCGGAGCGGAAATCCTCCGCGGAGCCTGGGGCTCCTACCCGTGCCCCCCGCCCGAGCGGAGGACCTCGGTCCCACTATAAGCAGGAGATCCCCGTCACGCAGAGTATTCCCGTATGGACGGTCAGGCGTCTCGAAGCACGCAGGTCAGCCGGGAGGTGCACACGCGGCGGCCCTGCTCGTCGGTGATCTCGATGTCGTAGGTGGCGACCGTGCGGCCGCCGTGCACCCGGGTGGCCACGCCGGTGACGTACCCGGAGGTGGCCGAGCGGTGGTGGGTGGCGTTGATCTCGATGCCGACGGCGGTGCGGCCGGCGCCCGCGTGGAGGGCCGCGCCGGTGGAGCCGATGGTCTCGGCGAGCACGCAGGAGGCGCCGCCGTGCAGCAGGCCGTACGGCTGGGTGTTGCCCTCGACGGGCATCCTGGCGACGACGCGCTCGGCGCTCGCCTCGACGATCTCGATTCCCATCCGCTCGACGAGGGTGTTCTTGTGTGCCATGCCGAACAGCTCCTGCAGGGAGGCGGGGTCACCGGGGCCGGTCAGAGTCAAGGGGATCTCTCCTGTCGCGCGAGGCAAGGTTTTCTGTCGCACCAGGAGACTAGGCTTCTGCTGTGCCGAAGAGCGAAGCGACCCCCACTCGTCCGTGCCTCCTGCTGCTGGATGGGCACTCCCTGGCCTATCGGGCGTTCTACGCACTGCCGGAGGACAACTTCTCCACCTCGACGGGGCAGAAGACCAACGCCGTCTACGGGTTCACGTCGATGCTGGTCAACGTGCTCCGCGACGAGCAGCCGACCCACGTGGCGGTCTGCTTCGACCGCTCCGAGCCGACCTTCCGGCACGAGGAGTACGCCGACTACAAGGCCAACCGCAGCGCCAGCCCCGACAGCTTCCGCAGCCAGGTGAGCCTGATCCACGAGATGCTCGACGCGCTGCGGGTGCCGCACCTGTCGCTGGCGGGCTACGAGGCCGACGACCTGATCGCCACGCTCGCCACCCGGGCCGCGGCGCAGGACATGAACGTGCTGGTCGTCACCGGCGACCGTGACGCGCTGCAGCTCGTCGACGAGCGGATCACGGTGCTGATGACCCGGGTCGGGATCAGCAACATGACCCGGTTCACGCCCGAGGCGGTGCTGGAGAAGTACGAGCTCACCCCGGCGCAGTACCCCGACTTCGCCGCCATCCGCGGCGACGCCAGCGACAACCTGCTGAGCATCCCCGGTGTGGGGGAGAAGACGGCCGCCAAGTGGATCCGCGAGTTCGGCTCGCTGGAGGAGCTGGTCAACCGGGTCGACGAGGTCAAGGGCAAGGTCGGCGACAAGCTCCGCGACAAGCTCGACCAGGTGCTGATGAACCGCCGCCTCACCCAGCTCATCCGGGACGTCCCGCTGGACCGGGAGGTCTCCGGCCTCACGATCGGCCAGTGGGACCGCGGCGAGATCGACAAGATCCTCGACGCGCTCGAGTTCCGGGGCGAGATCCGCGACCGGCTCTTCAAGACCCTCGGCTCGCCGGAGGCCGAGGCCGCCGCCGGCTTCGAGGTCGAGGTGACGGTCCTGGGCCCCGGCGAGGTGGCCGGGTGGTTGGACGGGCTGCCCGGCGGGCGGGCCGGACTGGCCTTCACGGGCACGCACGCCAGCGGCACGGGCCGGATCGACGGCATCGCGATCGCCGCGCCGGGCGGCGAGGCGGACGGCCGTCGGGCGGCGTTCGTCGACCCGGCCGGGCTGACCGAGGGCGACGAGGCGGCCCTGCGCGCCTGGCTGGCCGACGAGTCGAGGACCAAGGCCGTGCACGACGCCAAGGGTCCGATGCTGGCGCTGTGGGCGCAGGGGATGGACCTGCGCGGGCTGTCCTGCGACACGGCGCTGGCGGCGTACCTGGCGACGCCCGGGCAGCGCTCCTTCCCGCTGGAGGACCTGGTCCGCGTCTACCTCAGGCGCGAGCTGCGCGGCGAGGCCGCGGCGGACGGCCAGGCGAGCCTCTTCGACGACGTCGACGCCGACGCCGCCCGTGACCTCGCCCTGCGGGCGCTGGCGGTGCGCGACCTCGCCGAGGCGCTGGAGGCGTTCCTGGAGCCGCGCGGCGGCACCGGCCTGATGCGGGATGTGGAGCTGCCGCTGGTGACGGTCCTGGCGGAGATGGAGCGCGCCGGCATCGCCGCCGACCGCGACCACCTCGACGGGCTGGAGGCCGAGTTCCGCGCGGCGGTCAAGCAGGCCGTCGAGGCGGCCCACGCCTCCGTGGGCGAGCAGTTCAGCCTCAACTCTCCCAAGCAGCTGCAGGAGATCCTCTTCGTCAAGCTGGCGCTGCCCAAGACCAAGAAGATCAAGACGGGTTACAGCACGGACGCCGAGCAGCTGGCGTGGCTGGCCGCGCAGACCGAGCACGAGCTGCCGACGATCATGCTGCGCCACCGCGACCAGGACAAGCTCCGCACCACCGTCGAGGGCCTGATCAAGGAGGTCGCCGACGACGGCCGGATCCACACGACGTTCGAGCAGACGGTGGCGGCGACCGGGCGGCTGAGCTCCAAGCAGCCCAACCTGCAGAACATCCCGATCCGCACCGCGGAGGGCCGCCGGATCCGGCAGGGCTTCGTGGTCGGCTCCGGCTACGAGACGCTGCTGACGGCCGACTACAGCCAGATCGAGCTGCGCATCATGGCGCACCTGTCCGGTGACGAGGCGCTGATCGCGGCCTTCGAGTCCGGGCACGACTTCCACCAGGCGACCGCCGCCCGGGTCTTCGGGATCGAGCCCGAGCAGGTCAACAGCGAGATGCGCGCCAAGATCAAGGCGATGAACTACGGCCTGGCCTACGGCCTGTCCGACTTCGGGCTGGCCGCGCAGCTCGGCATCCCCGTCGCGGAGGCCCGGGGCCTGAAGAACGAATACTTCGAGGAGTTCGGAGGCGTCCGCGACTTCCTCAACGCGATCGTGGCCCAGGCCCGCCAGGACGGCTACACCGAGACCATCATGGGCCGCCGCCGCTACCTGCCCGACCTCAACAGCGACAACCGGCAGCGCCGCGAGATGGCGGAGCGGATGGCGCTCAACGCGCCGATCCAGGGGTCGGCGGCCGACATCATCAAGGTCGCCATGCTGCACGTGCGAGCTGCGCTGCGGGAGGCGGAGCTGGGCTCGCGGATGTTGCTGCAGGTCCACGACGAGCTCGTGTTCGAGGTGGCGCCGGGAGAGCTGGAGACCCTCCGCGAGCTGGTCTGCGCGCGGATGAACGCGGCCTACGCGCTGCGCGTCCCGCTGGAGGTCTCAGTGGGCGTGGGCCGCACCTGGCAGGACGCCGGCCACTGACGCCGGCGGCCGTGCCCGTCGGGTTATGACGGTGGTTGCCAGGGTGGGTCTGGCTTGTCCGGCTCTGTTCTAGGGTGGACGGCAGGTCAGAATCACGACGGGCACGGGAGTTTTGTGCGGAGTCCAACCCTTCTCACGCAGATCATCATGGTGGCCAACGCCGTGGTCCTGGTCGTCGCCATCGGGGTGCTCCTGATCCTGCCCACCCCGGGGGAGCCGCCCGCGCGTAACATCTCGACCTCGGGCGATCCCGGGGTGGTGAAGGGTCCGGCCACGCCGCCGAAGGCGGAGCTGCCCTCCGCCGGCCTGCCCGAGCCGATCGTCGCCACTCCGGAGTTCGCCCGGCAGGTGAAGGCCAACGAGGCGGGGATGGTCCCCGTGCTCATGTACCACCGGATCATGAAGAAGCGGCTGGCCTCCATCGACCGCACCCCCGACCAGGTGCGGGGGGAGATGGAGAAGCTGGCCCGGGACGGCTACGTGCCGATCACGGCCCGGGAGTTCGCCGCCGGCAGGATCGACATCCCGGCCGGCAAGCACCCGGTCGTGCTGACCTTCGACGACGGTCACGCCAGTCACTTCGCGCTGGACGACGCGGGCATGCCGGTGAAGGACACGGCGGTCGGCATCATCTACCAGGTCGCCCAGAAGTACCCCGACTTCCGGCCCGTCGCGACCTTCTGGGTGAACCGGCAGCCGTTCGGCCTGCAAAGCCGTGCAGACCAGGCGCGGGCCGTGCAGTGGCTGACCTCGCGCGGATTCGAGGTGGCCAACCACACCTGGAGCCATCCGTACCTGCCGGGGCTGTCCCGCAAGCGGATCGCCGAGCAGCTCGTCCGGGTCGAGCGGATGCTCGGCGCGTTCGGCTCCGGTCCCTCGGAGACGCTCGCGCTGCCGTTCGGCGCGATGCCGCGGGCCAGGTCCACGGTCCAGCGCGGCAAGTGGGACGGGACCCCGTTCGCGTTCAAGGGGGTCTTCCTCGCCGGCGCCCAGCCGTCGGTGTCGCCCTTCACCGAGGACTACGACTGGCGGTCCATCCAGCGGATCCAGAGCAACGGCAAGAAGGGCGAGTGCCGCAAGTGGTGCTCGCAGTACTGGCTGGAATGGCTGAACAAGCACCCCGATCAGCGCTACACCGCAGACGGTGATCCCGAACGTATCTCCATACCGGGCAAACTTCGAGGTAATATCAGCTCCAAGCGGAGACAGCAGGTCAACGCGTATTGACCGTTCCTGCCGTCGTTTGCGCCCCTGCATGCTCCTTGGTGGCGCGTGCCTCCGGATTGACCAGGCCCGTTTGGTCTCATATGCTGATCGCTGCGCTGTGGGCTCGCGCGCGTCTCGGACGGAGTGGGCTCGCGCTCGATCACGTCGATGCCAAACTCCTTCGGCTGAACGATAAGAGGCCTGCCGCGCGTTCGCCACATCGACATCTGTCCGCGTTCGGAGCAATTCCACACATGACGAGCAGCACTGAGGCCACCTCGAGCACCCCGCAGGTAGCGGTCAACGACATCGGGTCCGAGGAAGAGTTCCTCGCCGCGATCGACCTGACCATCAAGTACTTCAACGACGGCGACATCGTCGAGGGCACCGTCGTCAAGGTCGATCGAGACGAAGTTTTGCTCGACATCGGCTACAAGACCGAGGGCGTCATCCCCTCGCGTGAGCTCTCGATCAAGCATGATGTCGACCCGGCGGACGTCGTCGAGGTTGGCGAGCACGTCGAGGCCCTGGTCCTCCAGAAGGAGGACAAGGAAGGCCGTCTGATCCTGTCCAAGAAGCGCGCTCAGTACGAGCGGGCCTGGGGCACGATCGAGAAGATCAAGGACGAGGACGGCATCGTCACCGGCACCGTCATCGAGGTCGTCAAGGGTGGTCTCATCCTCGACATCGGCCTGCGCGGCTTCCTGCCGGCCTCCCTGGTCGAGATGCGCCGCGTCCGCGACCTGCAGCCGTACGTCGGCCGCGAGCTCGAGGCGAAGATCATCGAGCTGGACAAGAACCGCAACAACGTGGTTCTCTCCCGCCGCGCCTGGCTGGAGCAGACCCAGTCCGAGGTTCGCCAGACGTTCCTCAACACCCTGCAGAAGGGTCAGGTCCGCAAGGGCGTCGTCTCCTCGATCGTCAACTTCGGTGCGTTCGTGGACCTCGGCGGCGTCGACGGCCTGGTTCACGTCTCCGAGCTGTCCTGGAAGCACATCGACCACCCGTCCGAGGTCGTCGAGGTCGGCCAGGAGGTCACCGTCGAGGTTCTCGACGTGGACATGGAGCGCGAGCGCGTCTCCCTGTCGCTCAAGGCGACGCAGGAAGACCCGTGGCAGCAGTTCGCCCGGACCCACCAGATCGGCCAGGTCGTCCCGGGCCGCGTCACCAAGCTGGTGCCGTTCGGCGCGTTCGTCCGCGTCGAGGAGGGCATCGAGGGCCTGGTCCACATCTCCGAGCTGGCCGAGCGCCACGTCGAGATCCCCGAGCAGGTCGTCCAGGTCGGCGACGAGATCTTCGTGAAGATCATCGACATCGACCTCGACCGTCGCCGGATCTCCCTGTCGCTCAAGCAGGCGAACGAGGGTGCGATGGGCGCCGACGTCGAGTTCGACCCCACGCTGTACGGCATGGCGGCGACCTACGACGACCAGGGCAACTACATCTACCCCGAGGGCTTCGACCCGGAGACCGGCGAGTGGCTCGAGGGCTTCGACAAGCAGCGCGAGGAGTGGGAGCGGCAGTACGCCGAGGCCCAGACCCGCTTCGAGGCGCACAAGAAGCAGGTCGAGGAGGCCCGCAAGGCCGAGGCCGAGGCGGGCGAGGCTGCCCCCACGTCCTACTCCGGTGAGACCCCGGCCTCCAGCTCCACCAGCGGCTCCACCGCTCCGGCGGCGGGCGCCCTCGCCTCCGACGAGGCTCTCGCGGCCCTGCGCGAGAAGCTCGCCGGCGGTCAGAGCTGAGCCTCTGAGACACCGGTAGTTCCCTGAAGGGCCCCGCTCCGGCGGGGCCCTTCTCCTTTTCCCGCCCGGCTTCGGCCCCCGCCGCGGTTCCTCCGCCTCCGCTATGGTGGCGCCGTGGCAGTCATCGAGCGGGCCGGTTCCGGGGACGCGGGAGAGATCCTCACCGTGCAGCGCGCGGCCTACGTGAGCGAGGCCCAGCTCTACGGGGACCCGTTCATCCCGCCTCTGATCGAGCCGGTCGAGCAGGTGCGCAGGGTCATCGAGACCGGCACCGTGCTCGTCGCCCGCGACGGCCCGCGCGTCGTCGGCGCGGTCCGGGGCCAGATGTCCCAGACGACCTGCCTGGTCGGGCGGCTGGTCGTCGCGCCGGACATGCAGGGCCGGGGGATCGGCGGGGCTCTGCTGGCGGCCCTGCACGGCGAGGAGGCCGCGGCGCTCGCGTTCGACCTGTTCACCGGGCATCTGTCAGAGGGCAACCTGCGGCTCTACCGGCGGCACGGCTACCGTGAGGCCCGCAGGGAGCGGATGAGCGACCACCTGACTCTGGTGCACATGCGCCGGGAGGCCACGTGATCGCGGGCCGGGTCCCCGGAAAGCCCGCCGTACCCGTATGCTGCGGATCATGCTGAAGGTGGGGCTGACCGGAGGGATCGGGTCGGGCAAGAGCGAGGTGTCGCGGAGGCTGTCGGCTCTGGGTGCGACGGTGATCGACGCCGACAAGATCGCCCGCGAGGTCGTCGAGCCGGGGACCGAAGGGCTGGCGCGGGTCGCCGCGGTCTTCGGGGACGAGGTGCTCCACGATGACGGCACGCTCGACCGGGAGAAGCTCGGCTCGATCGTGTTCGCCGACTCCGAGAAGCTGGCCGCGCTCAACGCCATCGTGCATCCCCTGGTCGGGGCCAGGGTCGCCGAGCTGCAGAGCCAGGCCGACGATCACGCGGTCGTCGTCTACGACGTGCCGCTGCTGGCGGAGAACAACCTCGCCCCGATGTACGACGTGGTGGTCGTCGTCGACGCGGCCGACGAGATCCGGCTGGCCCGGCTCGTGGGCGTGCGCGGCATGACCGAGCAGGACGCCCGGGCCCGGATCGCCGCCCAGGCGTCGCGGGAGGAACGGCTGGCGATCGCCGACGTCGTCATCTCCAACGAGGGCTCCCTGGAGGACCTGGAGGCCCGCGTGGCGGAGGTCTGGGCCGGGCTCTCCGCGAGGGCCTGACCGCCCCGGAGAGACGCCTTCCAAGAGCTCCGTTCCCGGACCCGGGAGCGGGGCGACGGCCGCCGGCGCCGGAAAGCCCTGGACCTTCTGCGTTTCCTCGTTAACTTGGATATGTCGGCTGTCTGGGGCGAGGGCGGTGGCATGCGAGGGAAAGCTCTGCTGGGCTGGCTGGGTTCCAACGCGGAGGCGTTGATCGCACTGGTCATCGCGGTCGTGGCAGGCGTGCTCGGGCTCACCGGGGTGGCCTCGGTCGCCCACGTCAACAGCGCCATCCTGGTCACGCTCGCGGCGCTCTCGCTGGCGCTGCTGCGCGAGCGCTGGCGCAGCGAGGCCGACCCCGACACCCGCAAGGCACTGCTGACGGCCCAGGCCTCGCTGCAGAAGCTGCCGGAGCAGCTCGAGCGGATCAACACCGTCGACGGGATGCTCTCCGACGCCCGGGCCGCTCTGGACGAGGCGGCCAAGGTGAGGGTGCTGACCGGCAACGAGATCTCCCGCGTCCTGGCCGAAGCCAGGGCCGAGGCCAAAGAGTGGATCTTCAGGGGCGGGACGGCGACCTTCGTGCGGGCGGTGGTGATCCCCGAATGCGTGCGGCGGGCGCGGCAGAACCGCCGTGAGCTGAGCATCCGCCTGGAGATCCTCGACCCGGCCAACCACGAGCTGTGCGCGCGGTACGCGAACTACTTCCGGCGCATGGTCGACGACCCCAACGAGGACGAGCGGTCCTGGACCACCAAGGAAACGCAGGTGGAGCTGTACGCCACGATCCTCGCGGCCTGCTGGTGGCAGCAGCGGTACCCCCGCCTCAAAATCGCGGTGGGGCTCTCGTCCACCATGACCATCTTCCGCTGGGACATGACGCAGTCGTGCATGGTCATCACCGAGCGGGGGCCCCGTTTCCCGGCCATGCTGATCAAAGAGGGACGCTTCTACTACGACTACTGGCGCAACGAACTGGACGAGAGTTTCAACCAGGCGCGTCCGGTGCACCTGCGCCGTGCCCAGCTGCTGAGCGACGATCCCACGGTGGAGGAGGCGCGGGAGCTGTTCGCCCGGCTGGAGCTGCGGCTTCCGGACACCTACTCCGACGAGGACGTCGCGGAGGTCGTCAGGCACGCGGTCGCCCCCGAGAACCCGTATGCATGAGGCGGGCGCGGTCCGGGCCCTGCGCGAGGGCGACGTGGAGGGCATCGGCGGATGGGCGCGGCAGGCCGTCACCGAGCTCTGCACGGGGCGGCGCCGCATCGAGGCGGTCAGGCACCCGCTGGAGTTCGTGTGCGTGCCGCTTCACCGGGACGGACTCGCCGGGCTCTGCCTGCACCTGTGGGAGGGCGACGAGGAGCGGACGTGTCCCGTCGCCCACGCGCACAGCTGGGACCTGTGGAGCTACGTCCTGTCCGGCACGGTGTTCAACGAGATCCTCGACGTCCGCGACGACGCCACCCGCCGGGGCCGGCGCCTCTACCGGGTGGACAGCCTGGACGGCGTGGACGAGATCCGGCCCACCGAGCGCTTCGTCACCTCCGCGTGCGAGCGGCTGGAGGAGGTCCCCGCGGGACGCGTCTACCGGCTGGAGGCGGGCAGGTACCACCGCAGCGGGCACCGTGGCGCCACGGCGACCGTCGTGCTGGGGGAGCACCGCCCGGGGGCGTACAACCTGGTACTGGGCCCGCCCGCGGGCCGGTCGTCGGCGGGCCGCCGCGAGCCGTGCCCGGCGGAGGAGGTCCTGCCCCTGCTGGATTCCCTGGCCCGTGCCCCCGGCCTGCGCTGACCCGGCCTGCGCTGACCCGGCCTGCGCTGACCCGGCCTGCGCTGACCCGGCCTGCGCTGACCCGGCCGGCCGGTTCCGGTGACCGGGCGGGATCGCAGGTCCGTACGGCCGACGGCCCCGGCCCGGCGGACGGTGAGAGCCGGGGCGGGGCCGTACGACGTGGGAGAGGTCAGAACCAGCCGCGCTTCTGGGCCATCGCCTGCAGGCCGCCGCGCAGGGCCTGGTCGGCCTGGGCGGGGTTGTCGGTGTAGCGGACCGTGAAGCGGCTGTAGGTGTCGTGGCTGCCGCCGAAGGCGCCGCGCTTGTCGGCCTCCAGGATGACGTCCATCGCGTTCGGACCGGCGATGAAGGTCAGTTCCAGCTCGTTGAAGTGACGGCCGTACTCCGGACCCGCGTAGTACTCGATCTCCTGGAAGAACGGCATCTGCGAGCCGTGCAGGGTGCCGCGCTCCAGGTCGGCCTTCTTGAAGCGGAAGCCCATGCCGTCCAGGGCGCGCAGCACGTAGTCCTGGGCGGGCAGGGGGTTGACGAACAGCGGGTCGAGGTCACCCTTGTCGAGCGCGCCGGCCAGGGCGAGCTCGGTGGAGACGCCCAGCTGCATGCCGCGCAGCGGCTGGCCGGCGATGGCGCTGATCGGGGTCTCCCAGGGGACCGGGATCTCGAAGGGGGACGAGTGCGCGGCGCCGGCGGCCAGGTGGAACGGGCCCGCGACCTGGTGGCGCAGGAAGCTGTAGGTCGTCTTGTACTCGTTGTCGCCGCTCTCCACCTCCACCACCGCGGTGAAGTCGATGAAGATGCCCTCGACCTTGTAGTCGGAGCTGGTGCTGCGGAAGTTGACCTGCCCGCGCAGGAGCTCGCCGGGCCGGACGTTGGAGTTCTGCAGGACCGTGTCGACCTCGACGCCGGCGCCGAACGCGGCCTTCAGCTTGCGAAACACCATAAGGAGACTCCCAGAGGTAGAGAATTCAGTGGGTTGGGACGGAGTGGATCAGCGGTCTGCGCTGTGTTCAACGGAGGGCCTGGCCTGACCGTTCCCGCCGAGCTGCGGCAAGATCTGCGCCATGAGCAGGGTGGACAGCGCCGACGAGTCGCCCTGCCCGCCCGCCGTGCGGACGACGACGGGGCGCGGGGCGCTTTCGGCCAGCCGGGCGCCGACGTCCAGGCGGCGGCGGGCCAGCTCGTACTGGAGCACGGCGCGGTTGTCGCGGTAGGACTCGGCCAGGCGGCGCAGCGCCTTGGCCTCGTTCTCCGCCGAGGTGAGCTCGGCCCTGCCCTTGGCCTCGATCTCCCAGCGCACGCGCTGGGCCTCGGTCTCGTGTTCTTCCAGCATGCGGGCCACGTCCTTGCGCGCGGTGTTGGCGGCGGCTCTCACCTCGACGATACGCGCGTCCCGCGTTTTCTTTGAGCGTTCGATCTCCATGAGCAGGGTGTCGATCCTCCGCTTGCGGGTGAGCTCCCACTCCCGCTCGAAGGCCGACATCTCCTTGGCGACCTTCTCCCTGGTCGCCAAGTGCTGCTGGTAGGTGTCGGGAAGCTGCACGTCGGGGATGTTGGCGCCGGTGATGCGCACGCCGTACCGGCCGAGCTGGCGGTTGAGCGCGTCCTGCATGTCACCCACGTCGGAGCCGCGCAGGTCGTAGGCGCGCTCGGTGTTGACCCGGCGGCTGCGCTGGCGGATGGCGTCCTGCACGGCGCTGCTGAGCACGAGGTCGAAGTTGCCGGCGCCGATCGTCCGGACGAAGGCGACCGGGTCGACGATGCGGAACTTCAGGAAGAACTCGATCGACTTCAGCGGCACGTTCTCGGCGGTCGGGCAGGCCACGATCGGCGCCGAGTAGGGGATCTCGGTGGAGGTGTCCACCACCGCGTCGACCCGGTCCCACGGCAGCCACAGGTAGTGCCGGCCCGGGGGCAGGGTGCCGGTGACGGCCCCCCACCGGCTGCGCACGCCGGTGGTGCCCTCCTCGATCTCGATGATCGCTCTGCGCCAGAGCCAGATCACCGCGACGAACAGGGACAACACCGCGCCGGCCCCGGCCAGCAGGCCGAAGGTGCCGCCGGCGAACACCGCGGTGCCGGCCAGGTAGAGCGAGGCGAACAGCAGCGTCACCCAGGCGAAGCCGCGGCGGTCCTTGGGGATGACCACCGGCACGAGCTGGCCGGACTCACCGCCGCGCAGAAGCTGGCGGATGTCGGACCAGGCGGCCAGGGACTCCTTGATCTTCGAGAACTCTCTGCTCATGCTCTCAGGCCTCTTCCTGCGCGGCACGCGGCGCGGGGCTCTCTGCGGGGCTCGCTGCGGGGCTCGGGACGGTGCGCGCCGCCGCGGCGACGGGCACGGCGGACACCGTGGGATCGACGGCCGGGTTGAGCAGGGCGGTGATCTCCGCCTCGCGGTCCCCGACGCGCTTGCCGATCTCGGTGATCCGGGAGCGGATCGCGGCCATGTCCGCGTCCGAGAACAGCGCGGTCTCGCGGCCGCCGACGAGCTGCTGGGCCAGGGCCAGCAGGTCGATGTCGACGGTCTCGCCGACCTGGACCACGCGGGGCAGGTGCGCGGCCACGGACTCCAGCTTGTCGAGCAGGTCCTGCTGGAAACGGTAGTCCAGGATCTCCGGGGCCTCGGCGGCGCTCAGCGCCCTGATGTCCAGCGCCTGGGCCTCCAGCAGCGCGGCGTTGGCCTTGGCGGTCGACTCCGCCTCGACCAGCCGCTGACCCGCCTGGGCCTTCGCCTGGTGGGAGGCGCGCTCCAGCGCGGTGTCCATCCGGGCCTGGTAGCCGGCGATCTCGGCGTGGATGGCCGAGAGCTGCTCCTGCAGGCCGGCGAGCTCCTTGACCAGGTCGCCCTCGTTCTGCTCCTTGCGGAGCTGGAGCTCGTACTCGTAGGTGTAGGCCTCCTTGGCCACCCGGATCATCTCCGGGGCGGCCAGGTCCATCCGGTACTCCTGGCTGGAGGGCTCGGCGTGGGTGATGTTCACGTCGGTGAGCCGTACGGCGGGCAGGAACTGCTGGTTGAGGCTCTCCAGCATGCCGAGCGTGCTCTCGCCCACCAGGTCGTAGATGTCCTCGGCGCGCTGGGCGTAGATCAGGGAGCGGGTGACCTCGCTGATGGCGTTCTGCAGCTTGGCCTGGAAGCCGCCGACCGAGCCGAGCACGAAGATGAACTCGGCCGGGTCCTCGATCCGGAACTGCAGGAACAAGTCCACGCTGGCCTTGACGCCCTGCTGGGTCGGGGCTTCGCGGATGGGGGCGTTGAACGGGTACTCGCGGGTGGTGTTGACGATGTAGCTGACCCGCTTCCACGGGTTGAACAGCGTCACCCGGCCCGGCTCGGCTATCTGCACGAGCTTGCCGAACTTGGTGATCAGGGCCTTGCAGCCCTCGGGCACCATCACCACGCTCCGCCGCCACCACAGGAACGCGGCGGCCAGCACCAGCACGGCCCAGTAGTGCACGCCGAACAGCACCCGTGCACCCTCCGGGAGCCCGGTGGCGACCAGGCCGACCACGCCGAGCAGGGCCAGCACGACCAGAGGGACGACCACCCGGGCGGTGGTCCCCTTGGGGATCACGACGGGGGAGATCACGTGGACCGCCTCGCCGTTCTGGCCGCGCTCGCTGAAGCTGCGGTTGATGATCTCGCCGGCCTCGTTCAGGGAGGCGCTGCGGGCCTCGATGATCGTGCCGGTGGAGACCCCCTGGTCGCGAGCGGCCAGGAAGTCGGACGGGTTGAGCGAGAAGCCCTTCTCCCCGGGTGCCTGCCCGGCGCCGGGAATCCGCCCGGAGAACTGCCCCGCGACCTGGCCGACGGCCTGCCCGACCGCCTGGCGCGGGTCACCGCCCTGCGCGATCGCCTGAGCCGCCGCCGCGGCCGCCTGTCTGGCGGCCTCTCTTGGCCGGGACATCACACCTCCGAGATAGTCATGCACTGAAAGCCCGTTATGTCACTTTCGGTGAGCTTAGGCACGGGTAAGAGTAGAGGGCATCAGGCTTGCGAGCCGCTTGCCGAACAGTTGAATAAAGATTGTCGGCCCTGCCGCCTACAGTGGGACAGGTGAGGCCGGTAACAGATTTGCAGCGCAAGGTGGCCCCCTTCGAGGTCATCACGGACATGACCCCGTCGGGCGACCAGCCCACCGCCATCGCCGAGCTGGAACGGCGCATCAGGGCGGGTGAGAAGGACAACGTCCTGCTGGGCGCCACGGGAACGGGCAAGACGGCCACGGTCGCCTGGCTGATCGAGCGGCTGCAGCGTCCCGCCCTGGTCATGCAGCCCAACAAGACGCTCGCCGCGCAGTTCGCCAACGAGCTGCGCGAGATGATGCCCAACAACGCGGTCGAATACTTCGTCTCCTACTACGACTACTACCAGCCCGAGGCGTACGTCCCGCAGAGCGACACCTACATCGAGAAGGACTCCTCGATCAACGACGAGGTCGAGCGCCTGCGGCACTCGGCGACCAACTCCCTGCTCACCCGCCGCGACACGATCGTGGTCGCCTCGGTCTCGTGCATCTACGGCCTGGGCACCCCGCAGGAGTACGTCGACCGCATGGCACGGCTCCGCGTCGGCATGGAGGTCGAGCGCGACGACCTGCTGCGCCGCCTCGTCGACATGCAGTACACCCGCAACGACCTGGCCTTCACCCGGGGCACGTTCCGGGTGCGCGGCGACACCATCGAGATCATCCCGAAGTACGAGGAGCTCGCCGTCCGGATCGAGATGTTCGGCGACGAGATCGAGAAGCTCTCCACCATGCACCCGCTGACCGGTGAGGTGATCACGGAGGACGAGGAGCTCTACATCTTCCCCGCCTCCCACTACGTCGCGGGACCGGAGCGGATGGCCGGTGCCATCCGGAGCATCGAGGACGAGCTCGCAGCCAGGCTGGAGGAGCTGGAGCGGCAGGGCAAGCTGCTGGAGGCCCAGCGGCTGCGCATGCGCACCAGCTACGACCTGGAGATGATGCACCAGATCGGCACCTGCTCCGGCATCGAGAACTACTCGCGCCACATGGACGGAAGGGCCGCCGGCAGCGCTCCCAACACCCTGCTCGACTACTTCCCGGAGGACTTCCTGCTGGTCCTGGACGAGTCGCACCAGACCGTCCCGCAGATCGGCGCGATGTACGAAGGCGACGCCTCCCGCAAGCGCACCCTGGTCGACCACGGCTTCCGCCTGCCCTCGGCCATGGACAACCGACCGCTGAAGTGGGAGGAGTTCCTGGAGCGGATCGGCCAGACCGTCTACCTGTCGGCCACTCCGGGCTCGTACGAGCTGGGCAGGGTCAAGGGCGAGGTGGTCGAGCAGGTCATCCGCCCGACCGGCCTGGTCGACCCCGAGGTCGTCGTCAAGCCGACCACGTCCCAGATCGACGACCTGGTCCACGAGATCCGTCTGCGCACCGAGAAGGACGAGCGGGTCCTGGTCACCACCCTGACCAAGAAGATGGCCGAGGACCTCACCGACTACCTGCTGGAGCTGGGCATCCAGGTCCGCTACCTGCACAGCGAGGTCGACACCCTGCGCCGCATCGAGCTCCTGCGCGAGCTGCGGATGGGTGAGTTCGACGTGCTCGTCGGCATCAACCTGCTCCGCGAGGGCCTCGACCTGCCCGAGGTGTCACTGGTGGCCATCCTCGACGCCGACAAGGAGGGCTTCCTGCGCTCGGAGACCTCGCTGATCCAGACCATCGGCCGCGCGGCCCGCAACGTCTCCGGCCAGGTCCACATGTACGCCGACCGGATCACCCCGTCCATGGAGCGGGCGATCGAGGAGACCAACCGCCGCCGGGCCAAGCAGGTGGCCTACAACGAGGCCCACGGCATCGACCCGAAGCCGCTCCGCAAGAAGATCGTCGACATCCTCGACTCGCTCAACCGCGAGGACGCCGACACCGCGCAGCTCCTCGGCGGCAGCGGACGCCAGCAGTCGCGCGGAAAGGCGCCGGTCCCCGGCTTCGCCTCCAAGGCCGCCGGGCAGCACGCCAAGGCCATCGCCGGGGAGATGCCGCGCGCCCAGCTGGAGGAGATGATCGAGTCGCTGACCGAGCAGATGCACCAGGCCGCCGCCGACCTGCAGTTCGAGGTCGCCGCCCGCCTCCGCGACGAGATCAAGGAGCTCAAGCGCGAGGTCCGCGACATGCGCGAGGCGGGGGTCTCCTGATCCACGGCGCAGTCTGATCCACGGCGCAGTCCGAACCGCGGCGCAGTCCGAACCGCGGCGCAGTCTGAACCGCGGCGCCGCTCTCCGCCGGTCCGGGCGTTCTCGTCGCCCGGCCGCGGCGCCGGTTCTCGATCCGGGGCGCTTCCCCGCGGCCGCGGTGCGCTCCTCCGGTCACCGGCGTCGTCTCGGCCCGGAGACGCCGCTTTCCGGCCCCCGGGAGGCGGCGTTCCCGGGCGGGTAAACCGCTCGCCCGCGGGCGAGGCCGACGGATATGGTCGCCGGGTTCGGGGATCAGGACGGAGGCGGGAGCGGAATGCGCAGCTGTGCCGAGTGCGGGTGCCCGGAGTACGGCGGAGCCCCCGGCTGCGCCCGCTGCCGGGCCCTCCTCGACGGTCTCGTCGAGGAGGGCTGGCGCGCGTTCCTGCGGCGCGAGTTCGGTAGGGCGGAGCCGTCTCCGGAGGAGGAGACGGCGATCGCCGGGATGGTCGCCGAGGAGCCGGACCGGCATGACTGGCGGGTCGTGGACGCCGCCCTGGACCGGTTGACGTGCGCCGGGTGCGGTTCGCGGCTGGGCCGGGGTCCTCGAGGCTGCCCGCCGTGCGACCTGGCCGACGGCTTCCGCTACTCGGCGATCGAGACCGACCGTCCGGGCGTGCCCCCGGGCAACGAGCACGCGGTCCGGGTCGGCGTCTCCGTGGTGCGCGCCGCCCACCGGCAGTCGCCCCATGCGGTGCTGGGCTGGCGCGCGGGCCTGCCCGCCCTGCTGGAGGGCTTCCTGCCGACCACGACGCAGGCCCAGGCGATGCGCGCGAGGATCAACGCCGGGGCGACCTATGAGGAACTGGCGGAGGCCTACGGCGATCTCAGCCCTGGATGAACGTGCTCAGATCGAGATCGATGTCCACGTCGAAGCCGATGTCCGTGCGGAGCCGTCCGCGGTGCACGCCGGTGGGAACGTAGGCCTTCACCGCCGGCTCCAGCTCGAAGGTGTAGACGACGGCCCGGTCGTCTTCCTGCTCCACTCGCCAGAGATGTTTGATTCCCGCGTCCGAGTACTTGATGGGCTTGGTGGTCCGGTCTCTTTCGACGGATTCCGGTGAGACCACTTCGACGACGAGATGCACGTCCTCCGGTTTGAAGGAAGTCACGTGGAGGCTTGTCATCGCGGACTTTTCGACGACCATGACGTCAGGCTCGGGACGCTGGCGTAATCCGAGAGTCACTGTCATCTCTCGTACGACCATCAGATCGGGGGAAGGCTTGACCCGTGTTCTCTGTCGATTAACAGATTGATGATGAGCATGTGAAATGCCGTCTGCGGCGGCATCATGATGAGCGACCCATCGATCAGCTCGACGTGCCGGGGCGCGTCGGCGGGGAGACGATCGAGCATGTCGGCCATCCACCCGCCGGGCGGGCCCGGATAGAACCACTCGGGCAACGCCGTGGTCATCCTTGACCTCCTCCATGGCAGCTGAGGTCGACATTACGTGTTCATCATGCCACAGAAGGTAGTCGTCAGCGGGGCTCTTCCGGGCGTGCGCGGTCGATCATCGTGCGGTTGTAGAGCTCGTCGATCTGGTCCAGGGGGTCGGCGACCGGAGCCTGGCGGCGGGCCTCGATCTCCAGGTCGGTGCGGCTCTGGATCTCGTCGATGCCGCTCGCCGAGTGCGCCATCTGGTCGTTGATCAGGTCGGCGCGGATCCGCGCGCAGGCCGCGGTCAGCTTGGCGTGGTGCTCGCGCAGGCGGGAGAGCGTGGCGTGGTCGACGTAGGCCGAGACGCGGCTCTGCTGGGCGTAGCGGCTCAGCTGGGCGTCGAGCTGGTCGGCGTGTGAACCGATCTCGGCCACCAGCTGCGGCAGCTCGCCCAGGCCCCAGCCGCCCTGCAGGGCGTCGTCGACGGCCTGGCGGGTGATGGAGACCTCGCGGCGCAGGTCCAGCCGCATGCGCTCGGCCTCGCCGGCGTCGCCGGGGTCCATCGCGGCCACGTGGGAGACCACCCGGGTCGTCACCTTCCGGGCCTTCTTGGTGGCCTTCTTGCCCACCTTGACCAGAAGGTAGATGCCGGCCCCTCCCAGGATGAGGAGGAACAGCAGGATCACCAGGGCGATGGTGAGGAAAGTGCCGATCGGAGCCACCTCCCGGTGGGGGTCGTTCGAGGTCTTTCGAGCATATCCGCCTATCCGCCTGCACGCGGTTTCCGGAGACCGCGGACGGACCGCCGCATGGCGCGCGTCCCTTCCCGCCCGGTCGGCGCCCCCTGCTCGCGAACCGGTCGAGGTGCCGGGCGCCGAGGGGCGTCGGGGTGCCGCGGTCAGCCGGGACGCGCTCGGCCGCGGCCCGGCACGCGGCGGCGGCGGCGCCGTACCCTCCGCAGCACCCACCAGGCGAGCAGGGCCAGGGCCGCCACCACCGCGAGGACCAGGACCGGAAGGAAGACCGCGACCAGGCTGATGCCGAGCGAGCCGGCGTCCTCCACCGTGCTCACCACCGGTGCGCCCACCCCGGCGGTCGAGGCGTTGACCACGGGCCTGGCGGTCGTCTTCATCACGTGCACGGCCAGCGCGACCCCGATGCCGAGCACCCAGCTCACCCAGGGGCGCTCGCTCATCCACGTCGAGCCGTCGAGGCGGGCCGCGGCCTCCGTCGCGCTGAACACCACGCCGCCGGAGGCCGGGCGGACCACCGTCTGGATCATGTCGTTGACGCTGTCGACCACGGGGACCTTGTCCAGCACGACCTCGGCCAGGAGCAGGACGCCGATGATCGACAGCACCCAGCCGTTCGCCAGCCAGGCGAAATCCTGCGGCAGCCGTACCTGGTCGGTGAAGTTGGCCAGCAGGCCCACCACCAGCAGCGGGATGTAGGCGTTGAGCCCGGCCGCGGTGGAAAGGCCCAGGCCGGTCAGGGCGGCGAGCATCGCACCTCCGTGGTTGTCCTCGCCCTTCCAACGATTGCCGGCCGGGGATGGATCCCGCCGGTCCCGGTGAGATCCGAAATCCGCCGGAACCCTCGCGACTTCCCCGCATTGCGAGCGGTGCTCCCCGGAGCGGGACGAGGGGCGTGCCCGGGCCCGCCCCTCACTCCGGGGGTCGGCCCAGGACGGCCCGGGCCCGCCCGACGGCGGCGGAGAACTCCTCGACCATGTCGTGGACGACCCGCCGGGCGGGTCTCACCCGGTCGAGCTGCCCGACGACCTGGCCCACGAAATAGCCGGCGAGCTCCCGCGCGCCCGGGTTGCCGCTCTCGGCCGCCCGCACGATCCTGGCCATCGCCCCCTCGGCGAGCAGCATCTGCAACGGCATCGGCAGCGGACCCGGGCTCTGCGGGGCCTCGTCCCACTCCCGGGTCCAGGCGGAGGCCAGCTGCCGGGCGGGCTTGCCGGTCCGCGAGCGCGACCGCACGGTATCCGAGGAGGTGGCGGCAAGCATCTTGCGCTTGACCGACGGCGGCGTCTCGGCCTCCTCCGTGGTCAGCCAGACCGAGCCGCACCACACTCCCTCGGCGCCCAGCGCGAGGGCGGCCGCCATCTGGCGGCCGTCGGCGATCCCGCCCGCCGCCAGCACCGGGACGTCCACGGCGTCCACCACCTGGGGGACCAGAACCATGGTGGAGATCTCGCCGGTGTGCCCGCCCGCCTCCGACCCCTGCGCCACGATGACGTCGACTCCGGCGGCGACCTGGCGCCGGGCGTGTTCGACGGTCCCCACCAGCGCGGCCACCGGCACTCCCGCCCTCCTCGCCCGAGCCGTCATCTCGGGCGGCGGCGGGCCGAGCGCGCTGGCGATCAGGCCGATCGGGTGCCGCAGCGCCACGTCGACCAGCCCGCCCGCGCCCTCGGCCGTCATCCTCCTGCCCACCTCGTCGGCGTAGGCGGACAACGAGTCGGAGAGCGGCTCCATCGTGCCCACGCCGTACTTGGCGAACAGGTGCGCCACGAAGTCGCGGTGGCGTTCGGGGATGAAGTCGGCCAGGCGGGTGCCCCGATCGGCGACGGAGGCGTCGATCCCGCCGGGGACGAGCACGTCCACGCCGTACGGCCGGCCGCCGACGCGCTCGTCGATCCAGCTCAGCTCGGTGTCGAGCTGCCCGGGGGAGTAGGCGACGGCGCCGAGCACCCCGAAGCCGCCCGCGTTGGTCACCGCGGCGACCACGTCGCGGCAGTGGCTGAAGGCGAAGAGCGGGAACTCGACGCCGAACATCTCACAGATCGCGGTCCGCATGCCGCGACCGTAGTTCCCAGAACCTTGTTCGGTCCAGAGGCGGGGCGGCCCGGGATCAGACGGCGTCCAGCGCGGGGCGGACGGCCCCCTCCGCCACGGTCCTCCCCGGGGCGGGGAGGCGGGCGCCGTTGAGGTGGGGCGGCTGCCAGCCGTCGCCGGGGGTGTAGCGGCGCACGACCTTGGCGGGGACGCCCGCGATCACGCTGTGGTCGGGGAACTCGCCGCGGACCACCGCGCCGCCCGCGACCACGCACTGGCGGCCGATCCGGGTGCCCGGAAGGATGATCGCGCCGGTGCCCAGCCACGAGCCCGAGCCGATCGAGACCGCCTTGTTGCGCGGCCACTGACGGCCGATCGGGACCTCGGGGTCGTCGTAGACGTGGTTCTGGTCGGTGATGTAGACGTACGGCCCGGTGAACACGTGGTCGCCGATGTCGATCGACTGGTGACCGACGATGTGGCTGCCCCGGCCGATCGAACAGCTCCCGCCGATCCGCACGATCGAGTCCGGGCCCAGGTCCACCCCCGGCCCCATGCCCGCGGAGATGGAGACGCGCTCGCCGACGAGGGTGTGATCGCCGATCTCGATCCAGGCCTCGCCGAAGATCGCGCCGACGGGGAAGGAGAGGCAGGTGCCGTCGCCCAGGCGGCGGAACCGGTAACCGGCCGGGCTGGCCGGGCTGACCGCACCGGCCGCGCGGATCGCGCTCCAGCAGCGGTGGATGAGGGTGCCGGCGGCCCGCCGTACCAGGTCACGAAGCGACATAAAGGCCCAAGTTACTCCTTGGTCAGCTAAGAGCGGAACGTGGGGGCAGGGGGTGTACGGGCACCTCGCGGGCGCGGTTTGATAATCTGAGAGCCCGTGGACCTGTAGGCCGCCCATCAGGGTGCGCCGACTGATCTGTCACGACCACGGGAGACTTCTTGCGCAGCGCCGCACACACCAAGCATCTGTTCGTCACCGGCGGCGTCGCCTCCAGTCTCGGAAAGGGACTGACGGCCTCCAGCCTGGGACGCCTTCTCAAGCTGCGTGGCCTCCGGGTCACGATGCAGAAACTCGACCCCTACCTCAACGTCGACCCCGGGACGATGAACCCGTTCCAGCACGGCGAGGTCTTCGTCACCGACGACGGGGCCGAGACCGACCTCGACGTCGGCCACTACGAGCGCTTCCTCGACACCGAGCTGCACGGCTCGGCCAACGTGACCACCGGCCAGGTCTACTCCAACGTCATCGCCAAGGAGCGCCGCGGCGAATACCTGGGCGACACCGTCCAGGTCATCCCGCACATCACCAACGAGATCAAGGACCGCATCCGGTCCATGGCCGGTCCCGACGTCGACGTGGTCATCACCGAGGTCGGCGGCACCGTCGGCGACATCGAGTCGCTGCCCTTCCTGGAAGCCGTCCGCCAGGTCCGCCACGAGGTCGGCCGCGACAACGTGTTCTTCCTGCACGTCTCGCTGCTGCCGTACATCGGGCCGAGCGGGGAGCTGAAGACCAAGCCGACCCAGCACTCGGTCGCCGCGCTGCGCAACATCGGCATCCAGCCCGACGCGATCGTCCTGCGCTCCGACCGCCCGGTCACCAACGCGATCAAGCGCAAGATCAGCCTCATGTGCGACGTGGACGAGGACGCGGTGGTCTCCGCGGTCGACGCGGCGAGCATCTACGACATCCCCAAGGTGCTGCACTCCGAGGGGCTGGACGCCTACGTCGTGCGCCGCCTGGGCCTGCCCTTCCGCGACGTGGTCTGGAAGGAGTGGGAGCAGCTCCTGCGCCGGGTGCACCACCCGGCCAAGGAGGTCACCATCGCGCTGGTCGGCAAATACATCGACCTGCCCGACGCCTACCTGTCGGTCACCGAGGCGCTGCGCGCGGGCGGCTTCGCCAACGACGCGCGGGTCAACATCCGCTGGGTCAAGAGCGACGACTGCGAGACCCCCGAGGGCGCCGGGCGCGAGCTGGACGGCGTCGACGGCGTGCTCATCCCCGGCGGATTCGGCGTGCGCGGCATCGAGGGCAAGCTCGGCGCGGTCCGCCACGCCCGCGAGAACCGCATCCCGCTGCTCGGCCTCTGCCTCGGCATGCAGTGCATGGTCATCGAGGCCGCCCGCAACCTCGCCGGCATCGAGGACGCCGGCAGCACCGAGTTCGACCCCGAGACCGCCCACCCGGTCATCTCCACCATGGCCGACCAGGAGGACGTGGTCTCCGGCGAGCGTGACATGGGCGGCACCATGCGCCTGGGCCTGTACACCGCCAAGCTCGCCGAGGGCTCCCTGGCGCGCCAGCTCTACGGCAAGGCCAAGGCGGACGAACGCCACCGCCACCGTTACGAGGTCAACAACACCTACCGCGAGCAGCTGGAGAAGGCCGGCATGGTCTTCTCGGGCCTGTCGCCCGACGGCCGCCTGGTGGAGTACGCCGAGCTGCCCGTCGACGTGCACCCGTTCTTCATCGGCACCCAGGCGCACCCCGAGTTCCGTTCCCGGCCGACCCGCTCGCACCCGATGTTCAAGGGCCTCATCGGCGCCGCCCTCACCTACGCCGACGGGCGCGGCACCGTCGCCAGGGCCGGGCGGGGAAAGTGAGCGACGTGACCGAGGGCTTCCGGGACGTCGAGGACGCCCCCGAGGAGTGGAAGGTCGTCTCCACCACCCGGCACTTCGGCGCCCGCGTCATCTCCGGGATCACCGACGCGGTCGTCATGCCGGACGGCGACGTCGTCGACCGCGACTACGTGACCCACCCCGGCTCGGTGGCCGTGGTCGCGCTGGACGGGCGGGAGCGGGTGCTGCTGATCCGGCAGTACCGCCATCCGGCCCGCCGCCTGCTCTGGGAGCTGCCCGCCGGGCTGCGGGACGTCGAGGACGAGCCGTTGCACGTCAACGCCGCCCGCGAGCTGGCCGAGGAGGCGGGCTACCGGGCCACGACCTGGCACACCCTCGTCGACGCCTTCACCTCGCCGGGGATGACGAACGAGCGCACCCGGATCTTCCTCGCCAGGGACGTCAGCCCCATCCCCGCCGAGGAGCTCGACTACGTGCGCAGGCACGAGGAAGCCGACATGCCGGTGGTCTGGATCCCCCTGGCGGACGCGGTCCGGCGCGCCCTGGGAGGAATGATCCACAATTCCCAGGCCGTGGCCGGTATCCTCGCCGCATACGCCGCCTCGGCGGACGGCTTCGCCTCGCTGCGGCCCGCCGACGCGCCGGAGGCATGACGGGAGGACACCCTGAGCGAGACGGAGGCCGTGCTCTCCAGCTACCTCGCCCACCTGGCGGGGGAGCGAGGGCTGGCCGCCAACACCCTGGCCTCCTATCGCCGTGACCTCGTGCGGTACGTGGAGCACCTGAAGAACCGGGGGCACGTCACCTTCGGCGGGGTCGCCGAGGACGACGTCACGGCCTTCCTGGCCGCGCTGCGCGAGGGCGACGACGAGCATCGGGCCCTCGTCGCCAGCTCGGCGGCGCGGGCCGTGTCCGCCGTCCGCGGCCTGCACCGTTTCGCGCTGCGCGAGGGCGTCTCCGGCCACGACCCGGCCTACCGGATCCGTCTGCCGCGCCAGCTCCGCCGCCAGCCCAAGGCGATCGGGGTGGAGGAGGTCGAGCGGCTGATCGCGGCCTCCGGCCCCGACGGGGCCCCGCTCACGCTGCGCAACCGGGCCCTGCTGGAACTGCTGTACGGCACCGGCGCGCGCATCTCCGAGGCGGTCGGCCTCGCCGTGGACGACGTCGACCTCGACCCGGCGGCCCCGCAGGTCAGACTGGGCGGCAAGGACGGGCGGACCCGCCCGGTGCCGCTCGGGCGCTTCGCCGGGGAGGCGCTGGAGGCCTATCTCACCCGGGCCCGCCCGGGCATCGCCGCCCACGGCCGGGGCACCTCCGGACTGTTCCTCAACGCCCGCGGCGGCAGGCTCACCCGCCAGGGCGCCTGGGAGGTCCTCCAGGCCGCCGCCGAGCGCGCGGGGCTGGCCGGGGTGTCGCCGCACATGTTGCGGCATTCGTTCGCAACGCACCTCCTGGACGGCGGCGCGGACGTTAGGGTGGTCCAGGAGCTACTCGGCCGTGCCTCGGCGGTGACCACCACCCAGGTGCACACCCCGGCGACGGCCGACGGGCTCCGGGAGATATACGCCGCGGCGCACCCGCGTGGGCGGCGCTGACTGCCGTTGCGGCCGGGCGTGCCGTCTTGCCGCATACGTGTTGTCGTCATAGTGTCCGTCCGGACGGTCCGGTTCGAGACCGTCAGGGAGGTTCGACTGGTGACTGTGACCACCGACGGTTCTATCCGGGGTACGGCCCCCGGAAACCCCGAGAATCCCTGGGGGGACACCAAGACCGCCGGGGCCCCTCGCAGCGGGGGAATTCTCGGCCCGACCGGGCGGCCCCGCCCGGTGTTCCCCGACCCGCGCCCGCGGACGGTCCACGGACCGGCCCGCGTCGTCGCCATGGTCAACCAGAAGGGCGGTGTGGGGAAGACGACCACCACCATCAACCTGGGCGCGGCGCTGGCCGAGGCGGGGCTGAAGGTGCTGCTGGTCGACTTCGACCCGCAGGGAGCCCTCTCGGTGGGGCTCGGGATCAACCCGCTCCAGCTCGACCTGACGGTCTACAACCTCCTCATGGACCGCCAGGTCACCGCGGAGGACGTGCTGCTGGAGACCGGCGTCGAGAACATGGACCTGCTGCCCAGCAACATCGACCTGTCCGCGGCCGAGGTCCAGCTCGTCACGGAGGTCGCCCGCGAGCAGGTGCTCGGCCGGGTGATCAAGCCCCTGCTGCCCGAATACGACGTCTGCCTGATCGACTGCCAGCCCTCCCTGGGCCTGCTCACGATCAACGCGCTCGCCTGCGCGCACGGCGTCATGGTCCCGCTGGAGTGCGAGTTCTTCGCGCTGCGCGGTGTCGCGCTGCTGATGGACACCATCATCAAGGTCCAGGAGCGCATCAACGACGAGCTGGTGATCGAGGGCCTGCTCGCCACGATGTACGACGCGCGCACCCTGCACGGCCGCGAGGTGCTGGCCCGGGTGGTCGAGGCCTTCGACGAGAAGGTCTACCACACCGTGATCAACCGAACGGTCCGCTTCCCCGACGCCACCGTGGCCGGTGAGCCCATCACCAGCTTCGACTCCTCCTCCCTCGGCGCCAGCGCCTACCGCGAGCTGGCCCGCGAGGTCCTCGCCCGGTGGGACGCGCAGGGCAGGTGAGCCCGGCCCCGGGGCGGGGCGGGTGAGGCGCCCTCCGGGCGGCACACCTCAGGACGGTGTACGGCCGCGTGGCGCCTCCCCGGGCGTCCCGGGCTGCTCAGGCATGCCCCCGGCCGCTCACGGGTGCGCCACAATGGCGGGATGACCGAGCAGCCGCAGGCGACCGACGACGGCACCTTCAGGGTGCACCTGGAGGTCTTCGAGGGCCCCTTCGACCTGCTGCTCGGTCTGATCTCCAAGCACAAGCTGGACATCACCGAGGTCTCGCTCAGCCAGGTCACCGACGAGTTCATCGCCTACATCCGGGCCAGGGGGCCGGAGTGGGACCTGGACCAGACGAGCCACTTCCTGCTCGTCGCGGCGACCCTGCTCGACCTCAAGGCGGCCCGGCTGCTGCCCTCCGGAGAGGTGGACGACGAGGAGGACCTCGCCCTGCTGGAGGCCCGCGACCTGCTCTTCGCCCGGCTCCTGCAGTACCGGGCCTACAAGGAGGTCGCCAAGGTCTTCGCCGGAAGGATGGCGGAGGAGGCGCTGCGCTTCCCCCGGACCGTGCCGATGGAGGCCAGGTTCGCCAACCTCCTGCCCGAGCTGATCCTCGGCATCGGCCCCGAGCGCCTCGCCCGGATCGCGCAGCGGGCCTTCGCGCCCAAGACCCCGCCGTCGGTCTCGGTCGCCCACATCTACCAACCACTCGCCAACGTCCGCGAACAGGCGGTTATCCTTGTCGAACGGTTGCGGCGGCTGCGCCGGGCGACCTTCCGGGCGCTCACCTCCGACTGCGCCGGCACCTTCGAAGTCGTCGCACGGTTCCTGGCCGTCCTGGAGCTCTTCCGGGAGTCGGCGGTCTCCTTCGACCAGGTGGAGCCCCTCGGGGACCTGCACGTGACCTGGACGGGCAGCGACGACGGAGACGTCGTGGTGGCCGACGACTACGACGACCGAGTGAGGAAGGAGCCCGCCGATGGCCGAGCCGGTGACTGAGCCCCCGGTGACTGAGCCCCCGGTGACTGAGCCCCCGGTGACCGGACCCACGGCCGGGCCGGAGACCGGGTTCACGGTCGGGGAGGCCGGAGGGAGCGGGCCGGACCTGCGCGCCGGGCTGGAGGCGATCCTGCTCGTGGTCGACGAGCCGGTCGCCGAGGTGACGCTCGCCCAGGTGCTGGAGCGGCCCACGCGCGAGGTCGCCGCGACCCTGCGCGAGCTGGCGGCGGAATACACCGCGGCGGGCCGTGGTTTCGATCTGAGAGAGGTGGCGGGCGGCTGGCGGTTCTACACGCGGGCCGAGTGCGCCTCCCTCGTGGAGCGGTTCGTCCGCGACGGCCAGCAGACGCGGCTCACCCAGGCCGCCCTGGAGACCCTGGCCGTGGTCGCCTACCGGCAGCCCGTGAGCCGGGCGAGGGTGGCGGCCATCCGAGGCGTCAACAGCGACGGTGTCATGCGGACGCTGGTGACCAGAGGACTGGTCGAAGAGGCCGGTACCGAACCGGAGAGCCAGGCCGTGCTCTACCGGACCAGTTCATATTTTCTCGAGCGGATGGGCCTGCGGGATCTCGACGAGCTCCCCGAACTGGCCCCCTTCCTGCCCGACGACGTGGAAACCCTAGAGGAGCAGCAGAAGTGAACAACAGGCGTAGCACCCCGTCCGGTGATGGACGCGGTCGAGGCCGCGGCGGCGCCCCGCGTGGCGGCAACCCCCGCGGAGGCGGATCCCGGGGCGGTTCGTCCTCGGGCGGCTTCCGCTCCGACAGCCGCGGCTTCCGCTCCGACTCCCCGCGCGGCGGCGCCCCCCGGGGGGACGACCGCGGCTTCCGCTCTCCTGCCCGTGACGACCGCGGCGGGTTCCGTCCGGAGCGTCGTGACGACCGCGGTGAGCGGGGCGGTTTCCGCTCCGAGGGCCCGCGCGGCGGCGCCCCCCGGGGGGACGACCGCGGCGGGTTCGGCTCCCGTGACGACCGTGGTTTCCGCTCTCCCGCCCGTGACGACAGGGACTTCCGTTCCCAGGGTCGTGATGACCGCGGCGGGTTCCGTCCGGAGCGTCGTGACGACCGTGGCGACCGGGGCGGTTTCCGCTCCGAGGGCCCGCGCGGCGGCGCCCCCCGGGGAGACGACCGCGGCGGTTCCCGGGCCCGTTACGGCAAGAACGAACGCCGGGACGAGGTGCAGACGATCGGCGGCAAGCGCGCCGGCCAGTACGGCCAGGGCCCTGCCGCGCCGAAGCGCACCACGCCGAACCGCGCCACGCCGAAGCGCGCCCCCGCGGCCAAGGCCGAGCGCCGGCCCGGCGCGATCGAGAACGACCGGTTCAAGACCGCTCGCCAGCCCGTGCGCGATTCGGACTTCTACGACCGCGACTACACCGACGAGCGCGACACCACCGAGGTCCCCGGCGGCGTCCGGCTGCAGAAGGTCCTCGCCCAGGCGGGCGTGGCCAGCCGCCGCGCCTGCGAGGAGATGATCGGCGACGGCCGCGTGACGGTCGACGGCCAGGTGGTCCGCCGCTTCGGCGCCCGGGTCGACCCGACCCGGCAGATCATCCACGTCGACGGCAAGCGGCTGCCGACCATGCCGGACCTGGTCTACTTCGCCATCAACAAGCCGATCGGCGTGGTCAGCACCATGTCCGACCCCGAGGGGCGCCCCTCCCTCGCCGACTACGTGGCCGACCGCACCGAGCGCCTGTTCCACGTGGGCCGTCTCGACACCGAGACCGAGGGCCTGATCCTGCTCACCAACGACGGCGAGCTGGCCAACCGCCTGACCCACCCCAGCTACGGCGTGCAGAAGAAGTACTGGGCGAAGGTCCCGGGCCGGATCAAGCCCGACCTGGCCCGCCGCCTGAGGAAGGGCGTCGAGCTGGAGGACGGCATCGCCAAGGCCGACTCCTTCACGCTGGTCCAGGAGCACGGACAGCAGGCCCTGGTCGAGATCGTCCTGCACGAGGGCCGCAAGCACATCGTCCGGCGCATGCTGGAGGAGGTCGGCCACCCGGTCATCGACCTGGCGCGCATCGAGTTCGGCCCGGTCAAGCTGGGCCGTCTCAAGCCGGGCACCGTCCGCGCGCTGACCGTCAAGGAGGTCGGCGAGCTGTACGCCGCCGTCGGGCTGTAATCTTCCGGAATACACACGTTCGGGACGCGCCGGATCACCTCCTGGTGATCCGGCGCGAGTGGTACGGAGGAACGACGATGGTGCGGGCGATCCGTGGGGCGATCCAGGTCGAGGGCAACGACAGGGACGCCATCCTGTCCGGTGTCACCGAGCTGGTCAGCGAGGTGATGGAACGCAACGGGCTCACCACCGACGACGTGATCAGCGTGATCTTCACGGCGACCCCCGACCTGACGGCGGAGTTCCCCGCGCTGGCCGCCCGCAAGCTCGGATTCCACGAGGTGCCGCTCATCTGCGCCTCCGAGATCGACGTGCCGGGCGCGCTGCCCCACGTCGTCCGGCTGATGGCCCACGTGGAGACCGACAAGTCCCGCCAGGACATCCAGCACGTCTACCTGCGCGGCGCGGTGGCCCTCCGCGTGGACATCGCACAGTGACTTTCTCGTGGACCCCCTCGTGCCCACCGCGCCCCCCGCTGCCCCCGGCGACCCCGGTGACCCCCTTGCGGGTCTCCACGTCCGAGGAGCTCGTATGAGTGCCCTGGAGAGCGTTCTCGTCGTCGGCACGGGCCTGATCGGCACCTCGATCGCCCTGTGCCTGCGCGAGCAGGGCGTCACGGTCTACCTGACCGACCGCGACGCGGCGGCCGTACGGCTGGCCAGGGAGCTGGGCGCGGGCATCGAATGGCACCCGGGGCGTCCCGCGGACCTGGCTCCGGGCGTCGCGTGGCACCCCGGCCGCCCCGTGGACCTGGCGATCATCGCCGTCCCCCCGCACGTGGTCGCCGAGCAGCTGGCGCAGCTCCAGCGGGCCGGGGCCGCCAGGTTCTACACCGACGTGGCCAGTGTCAAGGCGCTCCCGCTCCGGCTGGCCGGGGAGCTCGGCTGCGACCTGACCACCTATGTCGCCGGGCACCCGCTCGCGGGCAGGGAACGCTCCGGGCCCGCCGCGGCCAGGGCCGACCTGTTCCTCGGACGGCCCTGGGCCCTGTGCCCGACGGAGGAGACCTCTCCCGACGCGCTGGAGCTTCTGCGCGGACTGGTCAAGCTCTGCGGCGGCGAGGCCGTCGAGGTCGACGCCGTCCAGCACGACAAGGCCGTCGCGCTCGTCTCGCACGCCCCCCACGTGGCCGCCTCCGCGGTGGCCGCCCGGCTCGCCGACGCCCCGGCCGCCGCGCTCGGCCTGGCCGGGCCGGGGGTCCGCGACGTCACACGCGTCGCGGCAGGGGACCCGGGCCTGTGGACCGGCATCCTGTCGGGCAACGCGCTCCCGGTGGCCGACGTCCTGGAGGCGGTCGCGGCCGACCTGGCCGCCGCGGCCGCCGCGCTGCGCGCCTCCGCCGCGCCGGTCCCGCCCTCGGAGGAGGCCGCGGCGGCGGGCACGGCGATGAGCACGGTCACCGACCTGCTCCACCGGGGCGTCGCCGGGACCGGCCGGATCCCCGGCAAGCACGGCGGCCCGGCGCGCACCTACGCGGTCGTCCAAGTGATCATCGGCGACCGGCCGGGCGAGCTGGCCCGGCTGTTCCAGGTGGCCGAGGAGACCGGCGTCAACATCGAGGACGTCCGCCTGGAGCACGCCCCGGGCCTGCCGCTGGGTGCCGCCGACCTGTTCGTGCAGCCCGAGGCGGCGGCCCCGCTGTCGGAGGCGCTGCGCGCCCACGGCTGGCATCTGCCCTGACCGGTCCGGCCCCTGCCGGTCGGCGGTCACGGCTGTTGGCCGCCCATCGGGACCGGCTCAGCGCGGGCGTCCTCGAACCGGTCAAGGGTCGAGCGGGACGGGGGCGGCACGGCGCCGGGTCCGGCGGGCCTTCGCCGATGCGTGGTTCCCTCTCCACTCCCGGTAGCCTCGTACGGACAACTCAAGCGGGCGGTAAGCCGCTCTGCGGGCGCCGACGGCGGAGGCCGGGCGCGCGCGGGCGTCCACGAGTGGAGCGAACCAGAGATGAACACGGTGACCGGGCTGGTCGTCGCCATGGACGGGCCCTCGGGGTCCGGCAAGTCGAGCGCGTCCCGCGGGGTCGCGCGGGCGCTGGGGCTTCGGTACCTCGACACCGGGGCGATGTACCGGGCGATCACCTGGTGGATGCTCCGGCAGGGCGTGGACCTCGCCGACCCGGAGGCCATCGCGGCCAGGGCGCTGGAGCCGGTGCTCACGATGGGCACCGACCCCGACGCGCCCTCGGTGGCCGTGGACGGCACCGACGCCGCCGGGCCCATCCGCACGGCCGAGGTCACCGCCGCCGTCTCGGCGGTGAGCGCGGTGCCCGAGGTGCGGCGCCGGCTCGTCGCCGAGCAGCGCGAGATCATCGGTACGGGCGGCATCGTCGTCGAGGGCCGGGACATCGGCACCGTGGTCGCCCCCGGCGCCCCGGTCAAGGTCTACCTGACCGCGAGCGCGGACGCCCGGGCGGCCCGCCGTACGGCCGAGCTCGCCGGCACCACCGTGGAGGCGCAGAAGGCCGCCATGGCCCGCCGCGACACCCTCGACTCGACCAGGAAGACCGACCCGCTGGCGATGGCGCCCGACGCCGTCGAGCTGGACACCACACCGCTGAACCTCGACGAGGTCATCGCCGAGGTTCTGCGTGTCATTAAGGAAAAAGTGTGACTGGGGAATACGACGACGACCGCGGCTGGATCGACGCTGAGCTCGCCGATCTGGGGACCGAAGACAGCTCGCAGGACGAGGCGCCGGACTCCGGTCCGCTGCCCGTCGTGGCCGTGGTGGGCCGCCCCAACGTGGGCAAGTCCACCCTGGTCAACAGGATCATCGGCCGCCGGGAGGCGGTCGTGGAGGACGTTCCCGGCGTCACCCGGGACCGGGTGACCTACGAGGCCACCTGGCGCGGGCGCCGGTTCACGGTGGTCGACACCGGCGGGTGGGACCCCGACGCGACCGGCATGGCCCTGCGGATCGCCGAGCAGGCGCAGATCGCGGCCGAGCTGGCCGACGTCATCCTGTTCGTGGTGGACGCCGCGGTGGGCGTGACCGACTCCGACGAGATCGTCGGCCACGTGCTGCGCAGCTCCGGCAAGCCGGTCATCCTGGCCGCCAACAAGGTCGACAACCAGCAGATGGAGCTGGAGGCCGCCGCGCTGTGGTCGCTCGGCCTGGGCGAGCCGCAGCCGGTCTCCGCGCTGCACGGCCGCTCCAGCGGCGACCTGCTCGACGTGGTGCTGGACAAGCTGCCCGAGACGCCTCCGCAGCGCTTCGGCGCCGAGCGGGGCCCGCGCAGGGTCGCGCTGCTCGGCAAGCCCAACGTGGGCAAGTCCTCGCTGCTGAACCAGCTCGCGGGCCAGGAGCGCGTGCTCGTCGACCCGATGGCCGGCACCACGCGCGACCCGGTCGACGAGCTGATCGAACTCGGCGGGAAGACCTGGCGCTTCGTGGACACCGCCGGCATCCGCCGCCGCGACCGCGAGCTCAAGGGCGCCGACTTCTACGCCAGCATGCGGACCCGGGGCGCGCTGGAGCGCTCGGAGATCGCGATCGTGCTCATCGACGCCAGCGAGGTGCTGACCGAGCAGGACCTGCGGATCATCTCGCTGGTGATCGAGTCCGGCCGGGCCATGGTGGTGGCGTTCAACAAGTGGGACCTGCTCGACGAGGACCGCCGCTACTACCTGGAGAAGGAGATCGACCGCCAGCTCGTCCGCGTGCCGTGGGCGCTGCGGGTCAACATCTCCGCGAAGACCGGCTGGCACGTCGACCGGCTCGTCCCGGCCATCGAGAAGGCGCTGGACTCCTGGTCCACCCGCGTGCCGACGGCCCGTCTCAACGCCTTCCTCACCGACCTGGTCGCGGCCACCCCGCCGCCGGTCCGCGGCGGCAAGCAGCCCAAGATCCTCTTCGCCACCCAGGCGTCGACGGAGCCGCCGAAGTTCGTGCTGTTCACCTCGGGCTTCCTGGAGGAGACCTACCGCCGCTTCATCGAGCGCCGGATCCGCGAGGAGTTCGGCTTCGCCGGGTCTCCCATCGAGGTCACGATGAAGATCCGCGAGAAGAGGCAGGCGAAGAAGAAGTAGCCGGGTCCCGGGCCCGGTGGGCCCGGTGTGCGAGCCGTACAGGACGCTCCTGTACGGCTCGCGCCCGTTCGCGGGGCGGTGTCGCGTGTCACCCCGGGTGGCAGGCCGGCGCGTGGCGCGTGTCGTGGGGGGCCGTGACGTTCTCGTCGGCCAGGTGGAAAGTCACGCCGAGGGCCGCGGCTCCGCGGCCGCCTCGCCGAACACCCACGGGTCGGCCTCGCACTGGGCGATGAAGTCGCCGGGGAACCCCAGCTCGAACTCGGCCGCCGACTCCAGCAGCCGGATCGCCTCCTCGGGAAGGGCGACGTCGACCGCGCCCAGGTTGTCGGCGAGCTGCCCGACGTCGCGCGCCCCGATGATCGGATGCACGGCGGCGGAGCGGGAACGGGTCCAGGCGATCGCCACCTGGGCCGGCGTGGCGCCCAGCTCGTCCGCGACGCGCCGCACGGCGCGCGCGACCGCGTGGTCGCGGGGGGTGAGGGAGGAGGGGTCGATCCGGGTGCGCGCGGCCGGTGCTGCACCCGGTGCGTCCGGGCCGGTGAACTTCCCGGACAGTACGCCGCCGGCGAGCGGTCCCCAGGCGGCGACGCTCATCCCGAACGCCTCGGCCATCGGCAGCAGTTCCCGCTCGATGTCGCGCTTGAGCAGGTTGTACGGCACCTGCAGGCCCGCGAACGGGGTCCAGCCCCGCCACTCCGCCAGGGTGTTGGCCCGGCTGACCAGCCAGGCAGGGGCGTCGGAGATTCCCGCATACAGGATCTTGCCGGCGCGCACGGCGTCGTCCAGCGCCCGCATCGTCTCCTCCACCGGGGTGTGGCGGTCCCAGACGTGCACCCAGTACAGGTCGATGTAGTCGGTCCGCAGCCGCCGCAGGCTCGCCTCCAGCGACAGGGTGAGGTTCTTGCGGTGGTTGCCGGCGGCGTTCGGGTCCCGGCGGTCACGGGAGATCGTGTACTTGGTGGAGACGACGAACCGGTCGCGGCGGCCGGTGAGGAGCTCACCGAGGACGGACTCGCTCTCGCCGTACGCCGAGGCCGTGTCGACGACGTTGCCCCCCGCCTCGGCGTAGGCGTCGAGCATGGCGCGGTGCTCCCGCAGCGCGCCGGGGCCGCCGCGCTCGTAGAAGGCCATCGCGCCGAAGAACAGCTCGGACACCCGCAGGCCGGTCCGGCCCAGCAGTCGGTAACGCAAAGAAGGTCCTTTCCCGGGTCTGGTGTCTTTCGGGCCCGCCGGAACCGGGCGGGCGGCGTCGTTTCGGGGGTCGTGCCGCTTCAGGGCACGTCACGTGCCGCCATCGCGAAGGAGTCGTTGTCGATGCCCCACGACAGGATCCGCCGCGGGCGGATCAGGATCCACGCGGGATCGAACGGGAACGGCGCGCCGAGACGCTCGCCCACCTGCTTCCCGCCCTCGTCGTAGGTCTCCGCGCGCCCGCGGATCTCGATCCCGCGGGGTGTCCACGGGTCCACGGCCGCGATGTCGTCGATGACGAAGGCCACGTCGGGGTGGTGGCGCGCATCGCGGAACTTCTTGCTCCCCGCCATGCCGGAACCGGCGACACCGCCGATCACGATCGCCTCGGCCTCGGGGTCGTAGACGACCCCCACAGGCCTGACCGCGGGCCTGCCGTCCCGGCCGACCGTGGCGAGGCGTCCCAGTGGCTGGCCGGTCAGGTAGGCGACTTCGCCGTCGGTGAATGCACTCATGGCACCCGAGCCTGCCGGGCGCGCCCCCGCCCGGGGAGACCGCGGTGAGACTGGCCCCGGCAGGGCCACGATCGCAGCGGGGCGGCGCGCGCCCAATAGACTCCCCGCCATGGCAGGCAACGAACTGGGCGTGTTCCTGCGCTCCCGGAGGGAGGCCGTCGCACCCGCCGCCGTGGGACTCCCCGGCGGCTCGCGCCGGCGTACACCCGGACTGCGCCGGGCCGAGCTGGCCACGCTCGCCGGAGTCAGTGTGGAGTACCTCACGCGGCTGGAGCAGGGACGCGACCGCCGGCCCTCTGCCGAGGTCCTCGCCGCGCTCGCCGACGCCCTGAGCCTCTCCGCCGGCGAGCGGGTCCACCTGCACCGCCTCGTCAAGGCGACGACCGGCGGCGCCTGCCAGAACGTCGCGTCGCCGACCCGCACCGTGCGCCCCACGGTACGGGCGCTGCTCGACCGGCTCGAACCGGCTCCGGCGCTGGTGGTCAACCGGTTGAGCGAGGTGCTCGCTCGCACGGCGGGCTACGACCGGCTCGCGGGCCCCCTCGGCCTGCTGGAGGCCGGCCCTCCCAACCTCGCCCGGTTCGTCTTCACCGATGCCCGGGCACGGGCCGCCTTCCCCGACTGGGACCGCGTCGCCGACGAGCGGGCCGCCGATCTCCGGGCCGCGGCGTCCCTCGGCGATCTCCACGCCGCGGTCCTCGCCGAGGAGCTGACCGCCGCCGTCGGCGCCTCGTTCGGCGACCGCTTCACGGCCGCGGGAGCGCTCCCCGGGCGCACGGGCGTCGAACGGTGGTCGCATCCTCTGGCGGGCGAGCTGTCGCTGGCGTACGAGAGCCTCGAGGTGCCCGACACCGACGAGCACCGTCTGATCGTCTATCTCCCGGCCGACGAGGCCGCCTCCGCGGCGCTCGGCCTGCTGAACTCGACTCCCTGAATCCGGTCTCCGTGGGACGGCGGGAGACCGGATTCAGGCGGACGCCGGGGCCGGCTCGCCGCCCGCCCTGCCCGGCAGGGCCAGCGCGACCAGCGCGCCGGCGGCGCAGAGGACCGCGGTGAGCAGGAAGATCTCGCTGTACTCGGTGTGCAGGGCGGCCCGGACCTTCGCCTCGTACTCCGCCAGCCGCCGGGCGTAGACATCGGGCTCCACCCCGAACGGCAGCGGCGTGTCCAGGTCGGCGGTGAGCGACTGGAACCGGTGGAACCCCCAGGCCGACAGGGCCGCGACGCCCAGCAGCATGCCCATCATCCGGGCCACCACCACCGCCGCCGAGGCCACGCCGTGCTGGGCGGCCGGGACGGCCCGCAGCACGGCCGAGGAGACCGGCGCGATGACCAGGCCGAGCCCGAGACCCGCCACGATCAGGTCGGCGTCCATGCGGTACCCGGCGGCGGCCAGGTCCAGCGGCCACTGGCCGATGCGGACGTAGCCGGCCGCGGCCGCCACCAGGCCGCCGGCCGCCACCGCGCGCTCGCCGTACCGGTGGGCCAGCACCCCGCCGAGCAGGGCCGCCACGGAGAGCGCGACGAGGAAGCGGGACAGCACCAGCGCGCCGTCCAGCGCCTCCAGCTTGAGCAGCGTCTGCGCCGATAACTGCACGTCCACGAGCGTGACCAGCAGCGCAGCGCCGGTCAGGAAGCTGACCCCGAGGGTGGCGAAGAACGGGCCGCGCAGCACCCCGGCCATGTCGACCAGGCGGGTCCGCGCGCGGGTCTCCCACACGACGAACGCGGCCCCGGCCACGACCCCGGCGGCGATCGCCGGCAGGCCCCACGGAGGCAGGACGGACCGGCTCGGGTCGGGGTTGTAGAGCCCGGCCACGAGCAGGCCCAGCGAGAGGGCCAGCAGCAGCCCGCCGACCACGTCCACGCGGGCGGCGGGAGCGGTCCCGCGTTCGGGCGGCGGCACCGAGCGATGCACGGCCACCGCCGCCACGGCCACCAGCGGGACGTTCAGCCAGAAGATCGCCCGCCAGCCGCCGAGCTGGACGTCGCCGAGGTGCAGGGTGACCGGGACCAGGGCGGCCAGGCCCGCGCCGTAGAGCGGGCCCAGCACGCTGCCGAGCTCCTGGGCGGCGCCCACCGCGCCGAGCGCCACCGGGCGGCCGCGCTCGTCCCACAGGTCGCCGACCAGCGCCATGGTGATGGGCAGCAGCGCGCCGCCGGCGATGCCCTGGACCGTACGGCCCGCGACCAGCCAGGGGACCGTCTCGCCGAGCGCGGTGACGACCGAGCCGATCGCGAAGCCCGCCAGGCACAGGTGGATGAGCGGGCGCCTGCCGTACCGGTCGGAGAGCTGGCCGAGCAGGGGCATGGCCGCGATGTAACCCAGCAGGAAGCCGGTGACGATCGGAGTGGCCCGCTCCAGGTGGTTCTGCGGGACGTCGACGTCCTCGGCGATGTCGATGAGGACGGTGACGACGACGTAGGCGTCCAGCGCGGCGAGCAGCACCGCGGTGCCGCCGACGCCGAGGGCGACGCGCCGCCGGGCGGCCCGCCCCCGGTCGGGGAGGGCACCGGGGGAGGAGGCGGAGGGAGAGGAGGCCACGGGCTCACTCCGCCGGGGCGGTGACCTGGACCGGCACGTCGTAGTCGTCGAAAGCGACGATCACCTTGCCGCCGGCCAGCGGCAGGTCGGCCTTGAGCAGGCGGCTGGTGGCCTTGTCGATCCAGAGCGTGCCGTTCACGCTCTGCGCGAGCCCCGGAACCATCGTGGCGAGGATCTGCTGGGAGAGCGTGGCGGAGACCCGGTAGGCGTCGGCGCCGTCCACCTTCTCCTCGCCCTGGGTCTTCGGGTCCAGGGCGTTGGACAGGAGCTGGACGACCCCCTTCTCGGGATTGAGGATGGCCGACGGGTCGTAGATCGCGGCGAGCTGGCCGCGCGACATCTTCTGGAAGCCGCCGGTCACGCCCTTGAAGTACACGGTGTCGCCCACCAGGAAGAACTCGATCTCCAGCAGGCTGCCGGCCATGTCGACCTGGAGGGTCCCGTCGGCGTCGCCGGTGGCGCTGAGGCGGCCGGCGGCCTGCTTGACCTGCACCGGCGGGGTGCCTTCGGTCTGCATGGTGAAAGCGGTGGACTTGACGGCCCGCATCGCCTCCGCGGACTTCTTGACCAGGTCGGGACCGCTGGGCAGCGCGGCCTTTCCGCCGGAATCGCCGCTGCACGCGGTGACCAGGGAGAGCGCGGCGACCACCGCGGCGATGAAGATCCGTCGAGCAGACATGGCCGGATCGTAGCGATCGCCCGGTCAACTGCGGGAGGATCGGCCGGTATCGGTTTCGCTTCACCGTCCCCCGGCGCGGACGAACCGGGACGCTGTGGTCAGCGGAGACTCTTGAGGTGCTCCACCACGGGGGCGTAGGCCCTCTCCAGCTCGCGGAGCTGGTCGTCGGTGAGCAGGTCGATGAAGTGCTCCCGCACGCTGGCCACATGGTGCGGCGCGACCTTCTGTATGGTCTCCCAGCCGTGCGCGGTGAGCACGGCGAAGGTGCCGCGGCGGTCGTCCGGGCAGGTCTCCCTGGAGACCAGGTCGGCCGCCTCCATCCGGGAGATCTGGTGCGAGAGCCGGCTGCGGGACTGGATCGTGGCGTCCGCCAGGTCGCTCATCCGCATGCGCTGCTCCGGGCTCTCCGAGAGATGGACCAGGATCTCGTAGTCGTTGACGGAGAGCCCGAAAGCCTGCAGCTCGCGGTCGAGGCGGTGCTCGAGGAGCTTGTGGGCGGCCAGGTGGGTGCGCCAGGCCCGCTGTTCGATAGAGGTGAGCCAGCGGGGCTCCGCGGTGTCCATGGAACGAACCTACCTCAGACGACGGCGGCCTCTCCGCCTCAGGCGGGCATCGCCCTCAGCCGAAGGTGATGGGATGGTCGGAGATCGCGCAGGCCATGATGTCCGGGCCGTCCGGGCCGGTCCGCCACTCCAGCAGGTGCCTGCCCTCCCACTCCAGGGCGCGCGGCCGCCGGGAGTGGTCCAGGGGGAGAGCGGACAGGTCCGTCGTGCGCAGGCCGTCCAGGTTCAGCTCGCCGCGCTTGACGAGGGCCTCCTTGCGGACCCAGAGCCGGATCAGCGCCTCGTTGCCGTCGACCAGGGGCAGCTCCGCAGCGGCCAGGGACTGCTCGGCCAGGGACTCGTCGAGCGGGCCCGGCGGGACGTGCTCGGCGTCCACACCGATCCGGCCGGGGCCCGCCGCCGCGCACACGTACCCGCGGCTGTGGCTGAGGCTGACGCCGAGCCGGGGGATCTCGGCGAGGTACGGCCTGCCGTGCCCCGGACCGTGCAGCTCGCAGACCTGGAGCAGGGTCAGCCGGTCCTCGGGCACGCCGGTGATCCTGGCCGCGCACCGCCGTACCAGGACGTGGGCGGCGATGAAGTCGCGGCGGTCGGACTCCCGTACGAACCGGGCCGCCCGATCACGCTCGATCTCGGTGAGCAGGGCCGGCCCGTCGGCGGGGTAGATCTCGTCGGTGGGGCCGGCCAGTACCAGGGAGTCGTGCACGGGCTTCAGACTAGGCGCTTCGCGAGGTGTGAATGATTCCGCCCCGTCACAGGGCCTTTCTGGTGGCTCGTGTTCTCTGTGTCACTTGTCCTTCTTGGTGGGACTGGGGGAGGGTTCGGGCTCGCCGATGGCCTTGCCGTCCGGGTCCGTGAGCAACTCGTCGGCGGCGCCCATCACGGTCGCGTCGTTCACCCGCCACTCGCCGCCGGTCTTGATCAGGCCCAGCTCCATGTAGGCGCCCAGCATGCGCCGGGTGCCTGCGGTGCTCTTGACCTGGGAGTCGACCACCGTGACGGCCTTGGCCCTGCCCTCGGCGACCTCGGAGACGTAGACGCCCCGGATCGAGGCCGTCGAAGAGGCCTTCATCGCGGTGATCAGGCTCTCCAGCGGACTGAACGCCTCGTTGTAGGTCTGCTCGAAGTCCTCCCCCGACAGGCTGAAGACGCGGTCGCGGTAGGCCTGCAGGTTGGCGTGGTCATACGTCTGCAGCGCCACGGCGAACTCTCCCGCCCTGGTGGACACCGCCAGCCGCTCGGCCTTCTCCGCCGAGAGCCGGTCGGCCAGCCGCTCGGCAGCCAGCCACTGGATCGCTCCGAACACCGCCGCCCCGGCCACCGCCATCGCCACGACCGCGCCGATGAGCCGTCCCCGCCACGCCGCCGATCCCCGGCGGGCTCCCGCCGCCTCTCCGGAGCCGGAGCCGCCCTCCTTCTCCTCCTCCGCCACGGCCGCGGCGGCCGTGTCCTCACTCCCGGCCCGCTTCATGGCGGGGGCGTCGCCGTCCTCGACGGCAGGCCCGGCGCCGTCCTCGCCGGAGGCGGCCTCGGGACCCCCGGAGGCGGGAGGAGGGGCCGCTCCGGTGCCCCCGGTCTCCTCGGCGGTGCGGGTGGAGGGCCCGGACTCCGGCGCGGCCTCGGGCGACGCGGCGCGGTCCTCGGCGGCGTCCTGCGGGAGTTCCCCGGTCCGCTGGGGGGTGGGACTCATTTATCGCTCTCCTGTTCACGGCGGCGGGTGGCCCGGCCGACGGCGATCCAGCCGAGCACGCCGCCGGAGACGACGACGGCGAGGAAGGTCGCGACGACGAAGGGGGTGTAGTCCTGCGGGGCGGAGCCGGCATCCGCACCGGTGCCCTCGGCCGTGGTGCGCCCGCCCCGGTCTTCGGTGTCCTCGGCCTCCAGCGGACCCTCGCTCTCCGGCGGGGACGCGGTCGCCTCGCCGTCCGGCGCGTCGGTCGTCCCGTCCACCGGCCCGGCCGCGTCGTCGGGGTGGGGGCCGGTGTCCGGGTCGTCGTCGGCCCGGTTCACGGGCGGGACGGGGGCGCCCTTCGGGCAGGCGCGGAGCGCGGGCGTCGCCGGCGGGGCCAGCGGGCCCCGGTACTCCTGCGCCACCCGCGGGCCGCCCGGGACGCTGAAGATGAAGGTGACCCTGCCGTACAGGCCGCCGGAGTGCCGCTCGGTCACGTCGGCCAGGAGCGCCTGGGCGGTGGGGACCGTGCGCAGCACGTGGTTGATGTGCGCCCGGGTCTGCGGGGTGAAGACGACGCCCTGCCGCATCCCGGCGGCGGTCAGCGTGCAGGACAGGCCCGGGCGTGCGCTGTTGAGCAGGCGGTCGACCTGGCGGAAGAAGCCGGGTCCGTGGTCGAGCATGGCGTACAGCTGCTTGCGGGAGTCACGGATCGACCGGGTCACGCCCGCCAGGTCGGTCACGCCCTGCGAGAGCTCCTCGCGTTTGCCCGCGAGCGTGCCGGTCAGCCGGGTCAGATTCACCGACAGCTCGTCCAGCAGGTCGGTGTTGTCGGCCAGCGTGGTGGTGAGGTCGTGCGCGTTGTCCACGATCTCCCGGATCGACGTGGTACGGCCGTCCAGGGCGGCCGCCAGCTCGCGCACGATGGTCTGGGCGTCCTCGGGCGGCACCGCGTTCAGCAGCTTGCCGACCCCGTCGAACAGCTTCCTGTAGTCGAGCGGGACCGACGTGCTGGCCAGCGGGATGGTGGCGCCGGGAGGCATGGTGCCGCCTCCCGCGGCCCCGGCCTTCGGCGGGGAGATCTCCACGTACGGCTCGCCGATCGCGGACTTGCGGCGGACCTCGGCGGTGACGCCGCGCGGGATCCGCACCTCGCGGTCGATGCTCAGCGCCACCACGATCTTGCCCGGCGCCAGCGCCACGTCGTCGATCCGGCCGATCCGCACGCCGAGATAGGCCACGTCGAAGCCGCGCACCAGGCCGGGGGAGGAGACGAACTCCGCGTTGATGCGGTACGGCCGCTCGATGATGTCGAGCTTGATGATGCTGGTGAAGGCCCACACGGTCATCACGACACCGAGGACCGCGAAGAAGCCGAGATTGATCCAGATGCGGCTCCTCATCGCGGCGGCTCCAGCAGCAGGCGGAAGTCGTCCACCGAGTTCGGCTGCTTGGGCTTGGCCTTCTTCGGCTTGGGCAGCAGCAGGCCCTTGAGCCAGACGTAGGCCAGGAGCTGGCCGTTGACCACGATCGGCGGCTGGTCGATGAACCGCTGCACCCGGCTGATCAGGAGCTTCAGGTCCTCCTTGCCGCGCACCATCGAGGTGGAGACCCCGTCGAGCCGGAGCAGCAGGGCGCGCAGGCGGGCCGCGTGCCTGGGATAGACGGTGGCGTTGACCTCCTTGGCCAGGGCGGTCAGCTCCCTGAGCGTCTTCTTGACGTGCTTGCGGCCGTGGTTGAGCCGGGCGGTGGCGTCGTCGACGCTGCCGGGCAGTCTGTCCAGCTCCGCGCTGCCCTCGGCCAGGTCGTCGCCGAGCTTCGCCAGGCCGTCGATGGTCCGGGCGAGGTCCCGGCGGGACTCGGCGTAGGCGGTGGTGACCTCGGTGGTCTGCCGCAGCAGCCGGTTGAGGTCCTCGCCCCTGCCGCCGATCCCGGTCGCCGCGGCGTCCAGGACGGCGTTCACGTCCTGGGCGCCGAGCGCGTCGATGAGCGGTCCGGCCCGCTGGGTGACCTGCTCGATGTCCGGCTGCACCGAGGTCTTCGTGATCGTCGAACCGTCCGTCAGGAACGGCCCGGTGGTCATGTCCCTGCCGTCGGGCAGGTCCAGCTCGACGTAGTTCTCGCCCAGGATCGAGGTCTTGGCGACGGTCGCGGTGGTGCCCTCCGGCACCCGGTGCCCGTCCTCGACGGACATGGTGACCCTCGCCCGGTAGCCCTCCAGACGGATGCCGGTGACGCTGCCCACCCGCACGTCGGAGATCTGCACGCTGTGCCCGACCACCAGGCTCTGCACGTCGTCGAAGGTCGCGTTGAGGGTGAGCCCGCCCGACGGCGCGCCGATGGTCTGCAGGCTGCACGCCGCGGTCAGCGAGAGCGCCGCCAGCCCCGCCGTCACCCTTCCCCGGCGGCTCGTCCGGTGTGCTCCGTTCGCTGCGCGGGCGGCTTGCTGCGCTGCGCCGGCTGCTTCGCGCACTCCGCTCACCTCCCTCGCCTGCTCATGGCTCGTTCGGTGTGCTCCGTTCGCTGCGCGGGCGGCTTGCTGCGCTGCGCCGGCTGCTTCGCGCACTCCGCTCACCTCCCTCGCTGCCAGGGGCAGTTGCTGAGTTCGCCCGGGAGGCAGGGCACCTTGCCCAGGCCGAGCGCCTCGAAGAGCGGTGTCAGCCAGGCCCGGGTCATCGCGTTGAGGACGAGGCGGAACTTGAGCACGTGGTGCTCCCTGTCCCAGGCCATGACCATGTTGTCGACGAACTTGCGGGTCCCGGCGATCGCCCTGGCCGCCGACTCGCTGTTGACCTTCAGTGTGATCACCAGCTCGGCGAGGTTGGTCACGCCGCGGGGCAGCTTCACCTGGTAGGCCTCGACCAGCGCGTCGCCCCGCTGCACGAACTCGGCCAGGCCGGTGACGAAACGCCGCATGCGCTCGCGCTCGTCGGCCAGGGTGGCACTGGCCTCGGCGAAGGCGTCGATGGTCGTCTTCACCTGGCCCTCCCGCCTGTTGAGGCTGGCGGCGAGCTCGTTCAGGCCGTCGGCCAGCTCGATCAACTGCTCATCCTGCCCTGCGAGGGTGCGGGTCAGCGCGGCCGCGTCGTCCAGGGCGCGGTTGATCTGCTCGCCCCGGCCCCGGACGCTGTCGGCCAGGTTCCCGGCGACGTCGCCCATCTTGTCGGTGTCGAGGGCGTCGGTGAGCTTGGTGAACGCCTCCAGCGCGTCGTCGATCTCCACCGGCAGGTCGGTGCGCTCCAGCGGGATCACCGCACCCGGCGCGATCCGCGGCATGCCGGGTTTCCACGGCGGATGGAGCACCACGTTGCGCTCGCCCAGCGTGTTCTGCGGGGCGACGATCGCCTGGACGTCCGCGGGCAGCGGGATCCCCCCGTCCACCAGCAGATCCGCGCGGACCCTGTTCCCCTCGACGGTGAGCCTCTCCACGGTCCCCGCGTCCAGGCCCATCACCTTCACCTTGGCCTGCTCGTACAGGGAGGGCGCCGCGCTGAAGTAGGCGGTCAGCCGGTACGGCTGCGCCCCGCCGGGCAGCAGCGAGCAGCCCCCCGCCGACAGCAGGGCCGTGACGAGCAGGACCGCGGTGAGAAAGGCCGGGAGCGGCCCGCGCCGCCCACGGCGCGCCGAGCGGGTCACCGGTCGCTCCTGTCCTTGCGGATGGCACCGAGCACCTCGGGGTTGATCGGGCCGAGCCCGACGGCGATGGCGTCCACCCACGGGTTGCGCCCACCGGTGGTGGCCAGCCCGGAGAAGGTCGGCCCGACCCAGGTGAGGACCGAGTTGAGATTCTTGCCGCTGGTGGAGTCGAGGCGGTTGCTGATCGCGGTCACGTCGTTCATCACCGCGATCAGGTTCTTCTCGTGCTCGGTGACCAGCGCGGTGATGCTGTTGACCAGGTCGCTGCCCTCGCCGAGGAAGGACTTCAGCTCGTCGCGGCGGAGCCGCAGCTCGTCGAGCATGATCTCGATCGAGTCGATCAGGCGGCCGAGCTGCTCGTCCTTGGACTCCAGCACTTTCATGATCTTGTTTCCGTTGTCCAGAAGTCTCTGCAGCTCGGGCTCGCTCTCGCTGATGATCTCCGACAGCTCTCCGATGTTGTCCAGCAGCTTGCTGACCCGGCCCTGCGGGGCGGGCTCCAGCTCCGACAGCTCCTGCAGGAGCTTGTCGACCGAGTCGGTGTCGAGTCTGTCCAGCAGCCGGGTGGCGTCCTTGAGCGCGTCGGTGATCAGCGTCGGGGTGCTGGTCCGCTCCATCGGGATCAGCCGTTGCTCCTCGGGCAGCTCGTCCATGTAGGGGCGGGTGACCGGCCCGGTGAGCTTGACGTAGCGTCCGCCCAGCAGGTTGGAGAGGGTGATCTCGGCGCGGGTCTGCGGGCCGAGCCGGATGCCGTCGTCCACTTTCCAGGTCACCACCACGTGGCCCTTGCCGTAATCGGCCCGTACCTCGGTGACCTTGCCGACGGGCACGCCCGCCACCCGGACGTCGTTGCCCGAGCGCAGCCCGGCGGAGTCCGGCAGGATCGCCGACATCGTGTAACCGCCCTCCAGCAGCCCCAGGTTGCCGACGAGGAAGGTGACGACCAGCACGGTGCCGAGGACCGCCAGCGAGACCACGCCGACGACGATCTTGTTGCGGTCGCGGAACGACTTGATCGCCATCAGGGCCCCACCAGCACTCGCCGCAGGTTCCCCGTGCTGGTGAGCTTGAGACCGCCGCGCAGCGGTGGGGGACTGCTCATCGAATAGGGACAGGGCAGCGGGCCGAGCGCGAGGCAGGGCACCGCCGTGGTGACGAAGTGGCCCCGGCCGGTCACCTGGAACGAGCGCTGCAGCGGCGGGGTGAGCGTGGCCAGCACCCTCTCGATGCTGCTGATGTTGCGCCGGATGCCGCCGGTGAGCCGGGTCATGTGGTCCACCACCCGGCCGAACTCGCGGGAGTTCTCGCCGAGCACCCGGTCGTTGACCCGGACCGTGGTGGACAGCTCCACCAGCGCCTCGTCGATCAGCTTGCGGTTGCGGGCGAACGCGCCGGTGAGCGTGACCAGGTTGTCCACCAGCCGGGAGATCTGCTCGTCCCTGCGGGCGACCACCCCGGTCACCGTGGCGTAGTCCTCCAGCAGCCCTTGGATGATCTTCTTGCGTTCGGCGACGGTGGTGGTCAGGGCGTCGAGGTTGTCCACCAGCTTCGGGATGTTCTTCTGGTTGCCGTCCAGCGCCTGTCCGGCCGCGGTGAGCAACTGGTTGATCTGCTCGGGGTCGAGGCTGCGGGTGAGCGGGCCCAGGTCGCTGACCAGCTCGCCGATGTCCACCACCGAGCTGGTCCGCCGCACCCGCGCGCCGTCGCCCAGCATGTCCTTGGCGGTCCCGGGCTCCAGGTAGATCACCCGTTGCCCGATCGTGTTGCGCCAGCGCACCGCGGCCGAGCTGTCGGAGGGCACCCGCACCGAGGTCTGCACGTTCATGGTGACCTCGGCCCTGCCGTTGACGACCTCGATCGCGTCGACCTGCCCGACCGGCGCACCGGCGATCTTCACCTGGTCGCCCACGTGGAGCCCGGCGACGTCGTCGAAGGTCCCGACGAGACTGTAGGTGTCGCCCACGCCCACCCGGGCGATCTGCGCGCCGATCAGGACGATCAGCGTCACCGTCACGGCGAGGAACACGGCGAACTTGCCCAGCGTCCAGCGGCGCTGGATCTGCTCTCTCGACCGGGCCATCCCCTCACCCGCCGTTCGCAGGGCCGCAGGCGCCGACGAAGAGCTCGCAGATGTCGGTCGCGACGAAGGCTTCCATCTTGATCTGGTTGGCGCCGCCCGGGCCCTGGCCGCCGGTCAGGTCGTTCAGGGCGGAGAGGATGTGGTTCAGCCCTCGCACGCCGTCGCCCGCCAGGCCGAGCTGCGCGTAGAGCAGGGCGGCGGCCCGCTCCCCGGCGTTCACCGCCGCCCTGAGGTTGCGGCGGTGCTTGCGCAGGCCGTACGCGCTCAGGCTGGAGAGCTCGTCGAACTCCCGCAGCAGCGCGCGTATCTTGTCGGCCCGCTCCAGCAGACCGGGGGTGAGCACGTTGACGTCGGCGGAGATGCCCACGACCTCGTCACCCTTGTCGGCGAGGCTGCCGCTCAGCGCCGCGGCGTCACCGATGAAGCGCCGGAACTCCGAGCGCCGCCGGTGCGCGACCTCGACGATCTTCCCCGCGCCGTCGACGATCCCGCGGATCTGCGGGCCCTTGCCCTCCAGGCCGCGGCCGAGGGTGTGCACGATGGTGGTGATGTCCTTCGGGTCCACCGCGCCGAGCCCCTCGTAGGCGTCGGCCAGCGAGTCCGACAGGTCCACGGGCGCCCGGGTCCTGGCGATGACCGCCCCGTCGCCCAGGTAGGGACCGCCGGCCTCGCCCTCGCCGAGGATCAGGTTGACGAACTTCGGGCCGAAGACCGAGGTCGGCTCGATCGCCGCGGTGACGGTCTCGGGCACCCGGGCGCCGGGGTCGATGTGCATGGTGACCACGGCCCGGCCCCTGCCGTCCAGGGTCACCGAGCTGACTCCGCCCACCGTGATGCCGCGGATCTTGACGGGTGAGTTGGGGTCCAGCCCCTGGCCGGCGTGGGTGAAGGCGGCCGTCAGCCGCGTCCCGCTCCGGTTGGCCGTGCTCTGCACGACGACCACGAGCGCCGCGGCGACGACGAGGATCATGACCACCGAGATCACCAGCCGGATCGGCAGCGGGGTCTCACCGCGGGCCATCGCCGCTCACCCCGTCAGCTTCACGCCGCTGCCCTCGCCCCAGAAGAGGTAGGACAGCAGCAGGTTGAGGATGACCACGGTGACGATCGACTGGCGGATCGCCCGTCCCGCAGCGGTGCCCACGCCGACCGGGCCGCCGGTGGCGTTGAACCCGTAGTGGCAGTGGATGCTGATCACGGTGAACGCGAAGACGACCACCTTGATCACGCTGTAGACGATGTCGATCACCGGCAGGCCGAGGTAGAAGTAGTAGTCGTAGACGCCCGGCGCCATGCCGAACAGGGCGGTGCACATCAGCCGGGTGGCGAAGAAGCTGGCGAACAGCGCGATCATGTAGACCGGGATCAGCGCGATCAGCGCGGCCACCACCCGGGTGCAGATCAGGTAGGTGAAGGCGTTGATGCCCATCACCTCGAGGGCGTCGATCTCCTCCGAGATCCGCATGGCGCCGAGCTCGGCGGTGAAGGACGAGCCGACCTGGGCGGCCAGCGCGACCGCCGCGATGATCGGGGTGATCTCGCGGACGTTGGCGAAGCTGCCCACCAGGCCGATGAACGACTCGGCGCCGATCGCCTGCAGGCCCTGGTAGCCCTGGAGCCCGACGGTGGCGCCGACCGCGAAGGCCATCGTGAAGGCGACGAAGACCATGCCGCCGCCGATGACGGTCGCGCCGACGCCCACCACGACGTCGCTGACCTGGCGGAGCACGACCTTGGTGAACTTGGCCCGCAGGATGATGTCCCGGACGGAGTAGAAGACGACCTTCCACAGGAAGAGCGGCCAGTCCGAGAGCGAGGCCAGCCGCTCGGTCCCGTCGCGGAGCACGCCGTAGGCACGGTGGCCGGCGGTGCGGGCCCCCGGGACCGCCGCCATCACAGGGCCCTCGGCGGATAGGCGAGGAAGTAGATCATCGTGATCACGTAGTTGACGGCGAACACCAGGATGAAGGTGACGACCGTGGACTGGTTCACTGCGCGGCCCACGCCGACCGGGCTGGTCTGGCAGGTCATGCCGAAGTAGCAGGACATGATCGCCGCGATGAAGCCGAAGATCCACGCTTTCAGCAGGGTCACCAGCAGGTCGCTGGTGACCAGCAGGGAGACCGCGCCGTCGAAGTAGGCACCGGGCGTGACGCCCTGGATGATGACGTTGAAGAAGTAGCCGCCCGCGGCCCCCGCCACGATGACCAACGGGACCAGCAGCACCGCCACCGTGCTCGCCGCCCAGAGCCTGGGGGTCACCAGGCGGTGGATCGGGTTGACCGCCATGACCTCCATGGCGGCCAGCTCGTCGCGGATGTTGCGGGCGCCGATGTCGGAGGTCATGGCCGAGCCGCCGGCGCCGGCGATGAGCAGGGCCGAGGCCATCGGGGCGACCTCGCGGACCAGGCCGACGACGACCGCGCCGCCGGTGGCCGAGGAGGCGCCGAGCTGCCAGGCCAGCTCGCCCACCTGCAGTGCGACGGTGGCGCCCAGGGGGAGCGAGACGAGCAGCACCGGCACGCTGGTGACGCGGGCCAGGAACCAGCACTGCTGGACGAACTCCCAGAACCAGGTCTTGACGTCCCAGGTACGGCGGAAGCCTTCCAGGGCGATCACCGACATGTCGCCGACCCGCCCGAGCATGGCGGTCGTTCTGCGGACGACGTAGCCGCTGACCGCGTCCCGCCCGCCGTACGCCATCAACCCGCCGTCCGCTGCGCCATGACCACCTCGGAATCCGCGTCTCCGACCATGGATCAGTCACCCTACTGACGGGTAGTCCAGTAAGTCGATGCTTCCTCTGGAATTTGAGGAAAAGGTATGAGGCCCAGGTCGCAACTTGTCAGGGCCTCACACCTTCCGGCCGGCGTGACGATCGGTACGGGCGCCGGGGTCACCCCCGCAGGGCGGCCATCCAGCTCTCGATCTCGTCGGGGCGGCGGGGCAGCCCGGCCGACATCAGGCGGGCGCCGTCGGCGGTGACCACCAGGTCGTCCTCGATCCGCACGCCGATGCCGCGCAGCTCCGGCGGGAGGGTCAGGTCGTCCGGCTGCAGGTAGAGGCCGGGCTCGACGGTGAGCACCTGGCCCTCCTCAAGCACCCCGTCGAGGTAGACCTCCGAGCGGGCCTTGGCGCAGTCGTGCACGTCCATGCCGAGCATGTGGCCGCTGCTGCACAGGGTGTAGCGGCGGTACAGGCCGCTGCCGGGCTGCATCGCCTCGTCCGCGCTGATCTTGAGCACGCCCCAGTCGTGCAGCCCCTCGGCGATGACCCGCATGGCGGCCTGGTGGAAGTCGCGGAAGCGCGCCCCGGGCCGCAGGGCGGCGATCGCCGCGTCCTGGGCGTCCAGGACCAGCTCGTAGACCTGGCGCTGGACCGGGTTGAAGCGGCCCGAGAGCGGGAGGGTGCGGGTGATGTCGGCGGTGTAGAGGTTGTCGGTCTCCACGCCCGCGTCGAGCAGAAGCAGCTCGTTCTCGTCGAGCCGGCCGTCGTTGCGGATCCAGTGCAGCACGCACGCGTGGGCGCCGGAGGCCACGATGCTGTCGTAGCCGGTGGCGTTGCCCTCCAGCCGGGCGCGCAGGCCGAAGACCCCCTCCAGATAGCGCTCGCCGCGCGGGTGGGCCAGGGCCTGCGGCAGGGCCCGCACCACGTCCTCGAACCCGCGGGCGGTGGCGTCCACGGAGAACTGCAGCTCGGCGACCTCCCACTCGTCCTTGACCAGTCGCATCTCCGACAGGAACGCCTCCAGCTCGGCGTCGCCGTCGTGCGGGGCGACGCGGCGGTCCACCGAGGAGTCCACCCCGCGCAGCACCCGCGCGGGCCCGCCCAGCGCCTCCTCCAGCCGGCCGATCGGCGCGCAGTCGATCTGGTAGAGCGTCTCGGCCTCGGCCAGGTCGGGGCGGCGGCCCACCCAGAACTCGCCGTAGCGGCGGTCGCGGTAGAACTCCTGCCCGGCCGCCCCCGCCGCCGAGCGGGGCGAGCGCGGGCGCAGGAACAGCGTGGCCGCGCCGGACGGCTCGACGACCAGGACGTCGTCGGGCTCCTGGTCGCCGGTGAGGTAGGTGAAGGCGCTGTGCGCCCGGAAGCGGTAGTCGCTGTCGTTGCTGCGGACCTTGAGGACGCCGGACGGGATCACCAGCCGCTCGCCGGGGAACCGGGCGGCGAGCGCCGCGCGGCGTTTGGCCGTGTAGGCCGCGAGGGGAAGGGCGGCCAGGTCGCCGCGGTGGGTGTCGGCCCACCCGGTCTCCATGAAGGCGGCCAGGGCGTCGGAGACCGGCAGGTCGTGGCTGCCGGTGTTCAGCTTCTCGGTCATCGTGTCCCCGGGGAGCGAAGGTCTGTGGTATTTCACACATTACTCCGGTCCGGACACGCGGCACGGCCTCGCCGCGATTGCCGGGACCCCGTACGGCCCGCACCCACTGTAGGCGGTGCGGGCCGTGAGAGGGGACCGGTGATCAGCCCGCCGGAACCTGGTACTCCTTGACCAGGTCGGAGGAGAACGGCTCCTTGACGATGGACGCGCCGCCCAGGGCGTCCTTGTCCGGCTTGACGACGTAGGACCTCAGGGAGGCGGGCTTGTCGAACGCGGTGAAGTCCATGGTCCCGCCGTACTGCTCGCCCCAGGTGCTCTGGCTGCGGTGCGCGGTGACCACGCCGGCGCGGGTGAGGTCCTTGCTCTCGCAGGCCTTCTTGAGCGCGTCGACGACGATGCCGGCGGCCGTGTAGCCGGCGGAGACGCCGCTGTCGACGGCGGCGTCCGGGTACTTCGCCTTGTAGTCGTCGCCCAGCTTCTTGATGGAGGGCAGCTCCGAGCTCATCGGAGCGCCCGCCGTCACGTACTCGAAGCTCGCCAGCAGCGCCGGGCCGGCCGGGGTGGGCAGCAGCTGCGGGGAGTAGGCCGAGTTGCTGCCCATGAACGGCACCTTCATGCCGCCGGCCAGGGCGACGCCGACGAGGGAGGCGGTCTGCCGGGGGCCGACGGAGACGAGGATGGCCTTGACCCCGGCCTTCTTGAACGCGGCGACCTGGGCGGTCATGTCCTGGTCGGTCGCCTTGATCTTCTGCTCCACGAGCTCGAGGCCGAGCTTCTCGGCGGCGAACTTGGAGCCGTTGAGCGCGGTCTCGCCGTAGTCGCCCTCGAAGTACAGGTGCCCGATCTTGTCCCCGGACTTGATGCCCTTCTCCTTGGACAGATAGTCGACAGCGTTGATCATGTCGATGTCGTAGGTGGTCCCGGTGACCTGGATCGGCTTGCTGCCGAGCAGGTGCGTGGCCCACGCCTGCGGGATGGTGAGCATCTGGTCGGCCTCGATGCGCTGCTTGACCGCGTTGACCATGGGGGAGCCGACGACGTGGGCGAGGGCGACCGACTTGGGGCCGATCTCGGTGTAGGCGGCGACGGCCTTCTGCACGTCGTAGCCGTGGTCGCGGACGATGGACTCGATCTGCCGGCCGCACACGCCGCCGGCCTGGTTGACCTGCTCGAAGTAGAGCTGCTGGGCGTTGGTCAGGCTCTTGCCGAACGAGGCGTAGGGGCCGGTCAGGTCGGTGATCATACCGATCGTGATCTTGTCGGCGGTCACGCCGGGGCCGGTCTTCACCCCGTCGCCGGAGGCGGCGGCGTCACCCCCGCCTCCGGTGGCCTTCTCGCTGGCGCACGCGGTGACGGCCAGGGCCAGGACGGCGAGTGCCGCGACCCGCCTGGAGGTTCGTGAGATTGCCATGGGTCAGTTCCTTGTCTCGGGTGTGGGGGTGAGGGAGTGCTTCACCGTGGGCGCGGATGCGACCCGGCGGTTGATACGGAGACGTAGCTGGGCGACGAGGCCGAGGAGCCCGCCGGGCAGGAAGAGGACGACCACGACGACGGCCAGGCCGTACAGGATCTGGGCGGCCTCCGCGGCCCCGACCCCCTCCTGCCCGGGTTGGACGATCAGGGGCAGGGCGTCGCTGTAGCGGGTGAGCAGTCGGGGCAGCATCGAGACGAAGACCGCGCCGATCACCGCCCCCGCCACCGAGCCGAGCCCGCCGATGATGATCATCGCGAGGTAGGCGAGGGCGAGCAGGAGGCCGAAGTAGTCGGGCACGGTCTGCTGGAAGACCAGCGCGACCAGCACTCCGGCCAGCCCGCCGTACATGGACGAGAGAACGAACACGCCGGCGCGGTAGCGGGCCACCGGCACGCCCATCACCCCGGCCGCGATCTCGTGGTCGCGGATGGTGTTCATGGCCCGTCCCGGACGGCCCCGCAGCACCCCGCGGGCGAACAGCCCCGCACCGAGCAGGAGCACGGCGCCGAGGAACCACAGCCGCTCCAGGGCGCCGAACGGCACCCCCGCGATCACCACGGGAGCCTCCGGGGTGTCGGCGAAGACGAACCCGAACAGCTCCATGGGCGGCACCGGCCGGCCGTTGTGGCCGCCGGTCACCGGGGTGGCGTTGGACATCACGAACTGACCGATGAAGATCAGCGCCAGGGTGGCGATGCCGAGGTAGGCGCCCTTCAGCCGGGCGGCGATGGGGCTGAACAGGCCGCCCGCCACGCCCGCGAGGAGCACCGCGAGAACGGCCGCCAGGGGCGTGGGCAGCCCCAGCCCTCCGAGGGCGTGCGCGCCCTCGGAGGGGGCGGAGGCGAAGTAGACGTAGCCGAAGGCGCCGACCGCCAGGAAGAACGCGTGGCCCATGGAGAGCTGGCCGGTGGCGCCGGTCAGCAGGTTGAGACCGATCGCGCCGATCGCCGCGGCCATGGCGAACAGGCCGTCCTGCAGCCAGGAGGCGTCCAGGTAGAACGGTATGACGACGGCCGCCGCGGCGAGCGCGACCGACCACAGAAGGGTGCTCCTAGACACGGGCCAGCTCCCTTGTCCCGAACAGCCCCGCGGGGCGGATGAGCAGGACGATGATCATTACGAGGAACGGCGCGACGTCGCCGAGCCCGCGGCCCAGGAAGACCAGCTCGCTCTGGTAGCCGCCCACCAGCGACTCGGTGACCCCGATGATGAGCCCGCCGGCCAGGGCTCCGGTGGTGGAGTCCAGGCCGCCGAGGATCGCGGCGGGGAAGGCCTTCATGGCGGTGGCCGTCACGGTGCGGTCCAGGCCGGGCGTCGGGAAGATGCACATGAACAGCGCGGCGAGGGCGGCGAGCGCTCCGGCGACCGCCCAGGCCCCCATGGAGACCCGGCCGCGCCGCACGCCCATCAGGGCGGCGGTCTCGGCGTCCTCCGCGGTGGCGCGCATCGCCACGCCCCAGTTGGTGTACTTGAACGCGAGCAGGAACGCGGTGATCACGACGCTCGCGGTGAGCAGGGCGGCGATCCGGGCCATCGGGATGTTGACCGCTCCCAGCTGCAGCACCTCGCTGCCCCACGGGTCGCCGAGGGCGAGCACCTCGGTGCCGATCTGCCGGGTCAGCTCCGTGGTCAGCACGATGTCGACGCCGATCGTCACGATCGCCAGGACGCTGTGGGAGACGACGTTCGCCCGGCGGATGACCGCGAACTCGATCAGGGCGCCCAGAGCCGCCGCCCCGGCCAGGCCGAGCAGCAGGGCGGGCCAGAAGCCGACCGCGGCGTGCGTCTTGGCGACGATGAAGCCGCCGACCAGCAGCAGCGAGGCGTGTGCGAAGTTGACCACCTCGGTGGCCTTGAAGATGATGACGAATCCGAGGGCGATCAGTGCGTACACCGCCCCGATGGAGATCCCGTTCACCAGGAGCTCGAGAAAAGTGGTCACGATGCGGCCTCCTCGGTCTCGCTCGTCGCACCCAGGTACGCCCGGATGACCTCGGGGTCGTTCTGCACCTGCTCGGGGGGGCCGTCCGCGATGCGCCTGCCGAAGTCCAGGACCGTCACCGCGTCGGCGAGCCGCATGACCATCCCCATGTCGTGCTCGACCAGCAGGATCGAGATGCCGAGGCTCTCCCGGACGGCGATGATCAGTTCGGCCATCTCGCGCCGCTCGCCGCCGTTCATGCCGGCCACCGGCTCGTCGAGCATCAGCAGCTTGGGCTCCATGCACAGGGCCCGCGCCAGCTCGACCCGCTTCTGAACGCCGTACGGCAGCAGCCCGACCGGCATCGCCAGGTGGCCGGTGAGGCCGACGAAGGCGGCGATCTCCGCCACCCGTTCGCCGTGCCGGGCGGCCTCCCTGCGGGCCGACGGCAGCCGGAGCCCGGCGGAGAGGAACCCGGCTCGGGTCAGCCGGTGGCGCCCGAGCATCATGTTGTCGCGCACCGACAGGTGCGGTGAGAGCGCGATGTTCTGGAAGGTACGCGCCATGCCGAGGGCCGCGATTCGGTGCGGCGGCAGGGTGGTCAGCTCGGCGCCGCCGAACCGCACGCTGCCGGAGGTGGCGCGGTAGACGCCCGACAGCACGTTGAAGCAGGTCGACTTGCCCGCGCCGTTGGGGCCGATGACCGCGTGCACGCTGCCCGGTTCGACGGTGAAGCCGATCGCGTCCAGCGCGGTGAGCCCGGCGAAGCGCACGGTGACGTCGCGGACCTCGAGGCGGGGGACGGAAGGCTCCATACCGTCCGGTTGGTATGTCTCGCTCACGCGTGGCCTCCGGAGAGCGTCGTGCCTGTACAGGGCCTCACGCCGACCACCTGGTCAGCGTCGGGCGCGCCGCGGGCGCGCCGGCCGTCAGGGCCTCGTCGCGGTCGTCGCCGATTCCCAGGTAGCGCCGCCGGACCTCGTCGCTCTCGGCGAGCTCGGCGGCCGGGCCGGACAGCACCACCTCCCCGACCTCCAGCACGTAGGCGTGGGAGGCGAGGGAGAGGGCCAGTGCGGCGTTCTGCTCCACCAGCAGCACCGTCGTGCCCTGGGCGTTGATCTCCCGGACGGTCTCGGCGATCCTGGTCGCCATCATGGGTGCCAGGCCCAGGGTGGGCTCGTCGAGCAGGAGCATCCTGGGCCGGGCCATCAGCGCCCTTCCGATGGCGAGCATCTGCTGCTCGCCGCCGGAGAGCAGCCCCGCCCGCTGCCGGGCTCGCTCGGCGAGCACCGGGAAGAGCGTGAGCACGCGTTCCCTGGCCTCGGCGGCGGCCCCGCGCCCCGGCGCGCCGAGCGCGCCGGCCCGCAGATTCTCCTCCACCGTCATCCGCGCGAAGACCTTGCGCCCCTCGGGCACCTGGACGACTCCGTGCGCGACCACCGCCGAGGTGCCGGCGCCCGAGAGCCTCTCCCCGCCGAAGGTGACGGTCCCGGCGGTGATCCCGCCCCGGTGGAACCGGAGCGTGCCGGATATGGCGCGCAGCAGCGTGGACTTGCCCGCGCCGTTGCCGCCGAGCACCGTGACGACGGCGCCGCGCGGAACGTCCAGGGAGACCCCGCGCAAAGCCGTCACGGGCCCGTAGTTCACCGCCAGATCCCTGACCGTCAGCCCGGGGCCTCCGGGCGGTCCGGGGTCGTGGACGTTCATGTGTGCCTCCTGACAACCGATGAACGCACCCAACCCAGGTGGTTCACCGTCAGTCCAGAGGGCTGGGAGAAGTCGGGACTGGTGCCCACAACGGGCCGGTGCCGGTTGTGCGTCAGCACAGCCGAGGGTCACGAAAGAGAACAGAACCTTGTTCCGCTCCAGGTGCACCTGACACCATTGGCCGATGGGGATCCGGACCACCACCGACGACGAGGTGCGCAGGATCATGCGCCTGGCCGCGAGCCGGCTGCTGCGGCGCCTTCCCGAGCTCACCGACGAACTGGTGGCCAGGACCCGCGACACCGACGAGGCCTATCGCCGGATGGTGCCCACCGACGACCACTGGCAGAGCGTGTACGAGGCCATGCGGGAGGGCATCGGCGCGATCCTGGTCCCCCTGGCGGAGCGGCGGGACCTGCAGCAGGCCGAGAAGACCGCGCTTCGCCGCGCCGAGCAGGGGCTGCCCATGGACTCCCTGCTGCGCAGCTACCGGATCTCCGCCCAGGTGATGTGGGACGGGCTGGTCGGAGTGGTCGCCGAGGAGGAGCCGGACAGCCTGCCGCTGCTCATCCGCAGCGCCACCAAGGTCTGGAGCGCCGTGGACCGGCAGGCGGTCGCCGCGGCGGAGGCCTACCGCAGGAGGGAGGCCGAGATGTTCGGCCGCACCGCCGAGCGGGTCCAGGCCCTGCTCGACGCGCTGCTGGAGGACCGGGCCGACGCCACCCTGGTCCGCAGCGCCGCCGCCGCCCTGGACCTGCCGGAGCTCGGCCGCTACGCGGTCGTCATCACCCGGTTGCCCGGCCGCGACGGTCACGCCGCCGGCGCCCGCCCGGCGAGCCTGGGGACGATGCGGCTGCTGTGGCGGATGCGCCCCGACTACGAGGTGGCGGTGGTCCTGCTCCACGAGGAGGAGATGGACGGCCTGGCCCACGCCCTGCGCCCGCACGTCACCGGCTCCGCCGGGATCAGTCCGGTGGTCGAGGGCCTGGCCGAGCTGGGTCGTGCCCGCAGGCTCGCCGAGCTGGCGCTGCGGACCTGCGCGGGGGAGGGGCCCGAGATCGCCCGGCTGGAGGACCGGCTCCCCGCCGCGCTGGTGGTGAGCCAGCCCGAGCTCGCCGGACACCTGAGCGCCGCCGTGCTCCGGCCGGTCCTGGCCTTGGACGCGGCCGACCGCGAGGTGCTGCTGGGCACCCTGGAGGCGTGGTTGCGCTGCGAGGGATCGGCGATGCGCGCCGCCGGGCAGCTCTACTGCCACCGCAACACCGTCTTCAACCGCATGCGAAGGATCGAGCAGCTCACCGGGCGCTCCCTGGCCCGCCCGCTGGACATCGTGGAGCTTTCCCTGGCCCTTGACGCGGTACGGCTGCTGCCTGTCAACTGAGGTTTGCCGCCGCAGGTGCTTAGAAGAGGCCAGGGCGGGGCAATGTAGGAATACACCTGAGCCTGGCTGAACCGAGGTGATGTCAATGCGTATCGGGACGATTCTGCAGGGCAAGGGAACGCGTGTCGCGACCGTCCGCCCCGATGCGACCGTCACCGAACTGCTGACCGTGCTGTCCGAGAACAACATCGGCGCCGTGGTGGTGTCCGAGGACGGCTCGTCGATCGCGGGGATCGTCTCCGAGCGCGACGTGGTGCGGCACCTCCACGACCGCGGCGCGGAGGTGCTGGGCGCCCCGGTCTCCTCCATCATGACGGCCGAGGTCCGCACCTGCCCGCCGGAGGCCAACGTCGACGACCTGCGCCAGGCCATGACCACCCACCGGATCCGGCACGTCCCGGTGGTGGCGGACGGCCGCCTGGCGGGGATCGTCAGCATCGGCGACGTCGTCAAGAGCTCCATCGACATCCTGGAGACCGAGAAGGCCTCCCTCGTGGACTACCTGCACCGCTGACAGCGCGCGTCCCGGCCGGTGGCGCGATGACCGGCGGTCCGCGCGGGACCCGGCGCCCATGACGGGTGCGGGGTCCCGCGCGTCCGGCGGTGCGCCGGGGCCGGGGCGGTCCCGGCCCCGCCGCCCTACTGCACGGTGATCCGGTCGACCTCGATGGTGATGCCCTTGACCTGCGGCGTCGACGTGCCCGTCGTCACCGTCCCGACTCCGGGAGTGACTCCCTTGATCTTCATGGTGTAGGTCAGGGTGCCGCCGGGGGCGCCGGGAGTGCTGCTCACTCGCAGGTCCCCGGTGGGCGGGCCGTCGATCTGGCTGCCGGCCGTACCCTCGTCGTTCTCGGCGCCGACCGTGAGGCCGTACCCGGCCGGGGGCTCACCCGGCAGGTTGGCCGCGTCGTAGGCGTAGGTGACGTCCTCGGTCCCGTTCAGCCCGATCCACTGCTGGAAGACCTTCAGGTCGGTCGTTCCGTAGGCGTTGACCCGCCACTCGACCACCAGCCAGTCGCTGACGCCGTCGGTCAGCGTCGCGACGAACAGGCCCGGCGCGCCGGTGCCGTCCAGGTCGGTCCAGTAGGGGGCGAGCACGCCGTTCGGCCGCGCCGGGTCGGGCAGGTTCTGCGGCGCGTACGCGATGTCGGCCGAGCCCTCCGTCCCGCCGGCGACCGTGTAGCCGTTGGAGACGATGCCGATCCTGGTGTACGACTTACCGGCGTACTTGAACTCGGGGACGGTGAAGTTCAGCGCCTGCTCGTCGCCGATCGGCGTCGGGGTGACGCCGATCGCGTCGAGCGGCAGGTACGGTGAGGGCCCGGTGCCCGGCGCGATGACCGGCCGGTCCGGCTCCCTGGCCGCCAGGGTCGTCTTCGCGGTGGCGATCTGGGAGCCGACCTTCGTGGCCCCGGTCACGCTGTTCAGCCGGAGCCGCGCGTCGAGCGTGCTGACCGCCGTCACCTCGGCGTCCTGCAGGGTGGTGTTGGCCACGGTGACCGTGCAGGTCGACTCGCCGGTGTCGCGGGCGATGACGGCCGGTTCGCAGGTCTGCTCGACCGGGACCGCGCCTTCCTTGCGGAAGAACGCCACCGGCAGGTGCAGGTGCCGGTTGCCGCCGACCTGCTTGAGGTTCACCTGGCCGAAGTACTGCCCGTCGGGCAGCTCGGGGGCGGTGATCGCCACGGTGAGCTTGACGCTCTTGCCCGGCTTGACGCTGAACACCGGGGGCAGCACGGCGATCTTCGCGCCGTTCACGGTCGTGCCGGAGGCGGTGTAGGAGAGGGTCTTGTCCGTGACGTTGGTGACCGTCCGCTTGGCCGTGATGAGCCCCGGCATGGTGGGGGCGTTCACCGACGGCAGGTTCAGGTCGATGCGGTTCATCGGGTCGGCGGCGGAGGCGGCGAAGTTCGCCGCGGTCTCGTCCAGGGTCAGGCCGGGGTCGCCCGCCTTGGTCAGGTCGATCCGGCCGCCGCCGGTGTCGAACGGGTCGGCGGGGGTGACGCGGTCCTGCTTGGTGACCGACGTCTTGGCCGTCGTCTCCAGCGCGGACTTCACCTGGCCCGGCGTCCAGCCGGGATGCAGCGCGAACACCAGCGCCGCGGCGCCCGCGACGTGCGGCGCGGACATCGAGGTGCCCGCGATCGCCTGGTACAGGTTGCCCTGCGGCCCGCCGGCGGCATCCTCCAGCGTCGGTGTCTGGCCGGCCAGGATGTGCAGGCCCGGCGCGGTGACGTCCGGCTTGAGGAAGTCCCCGCCCGGCCCGCGGGAGGAGAAGGTGGTGATCGCGTCACCCTGCCAGGAGGCCTTCGCACCCTGGGTGAACGAGGCCGTCGCGCCAGGGTTGGCGGACAGGAAGGCCAGCAGGGCGTCGGTCTCCGGCTTGTCGATGTGGACGGTGGGGAGCCAGTGGTTGTCGGTCATCACATCCAGCGGCGTGGTGTTGTAGAGGATCATCCCGGCCGCGCCGCCCTGCCGTACGTTGAAACTCTTGAGCACCCGGCCGGGCCCGCGCTCGCAGGCGACGATCTTCCCGGTGAACAGGCCCGCGGGCGCCGGGGTCGTGCACAGCGCGTTGGAGTACGGCGGGGCCGAGGCGAGCACCACCGGGAGGGCGGAGGCGACACCCGCGGTGATGGAGGCGCCCTTGAGCGTGGCCGCGGCGCCGCCGGAGCCGGCCAGCGTGATCGTGGACTGGAACGTCCTGGTCTGCGTGGAGGCGGCCACGGTGGTCACCCACGGGCTGACGTGATTGACGGTGCCCGCGCCGGGACCGGCGTTGCCCGCGGAGGCCGACACCAGCACCCCCGCCGCGTAGGCGTCCAGGAAGGCCAGCTCGACCGGGTCGCTGTAGGGCGAGGTGCCGCCGGAGATCGAGTAGTTGATCACCTGGACACCGTCGAGGATGGCCCGGCCGACCGCCTGGACGGAGTCGGAGTTGAAGCAGCCCTGCAGGCCGCAGACCTTGTAGATCGAGACGTGCGCGGCCGGCGCGATGCCGTGGATCGGGCCCCGGCTGATGCCCAGCGGGTTGGCGTCGGCCACCGGGCCGCCCGCCGAGGTGGTCGCGGTGTGCGTGCCGTGACCGTTGGAGTCACGGGCGCTGTCGGGGTAGACCTCGCCGCCGATGACGGCGTTGTAGGTCTCCAGGAACGGGCCGCCGCCGATCAGCTTGCGGTTGCAGGTGAAGGGGTCGGCGGCCGGGGTCAGCGGGTTGTCGCCGAAGTCGCAGATGCGGGGAGAGCCGTCCCGGGTGGGCGGCGCGGCGGGCAGGGTGCCGGGGTCGGCGAATTGAGGGTGCTCGGGCCAGGCGCCGGAGTCCAGGATGCCCACGACGACGCCCTTGCCCGAGGAGGCGCTGCCGCCGAGCTTGCTGTAGATCGCGGGAGCCCCGATGAAGGCGGGGCTGGAGTCGGTGAGCGGTTGCTCGCGCCGGTCCTCCTGGACGGCGGCCACGCCGGGCAGCTTCAGCAGCTCGGCGGCCTTGTCGGCGGGGACGCGCAGCGCCATGCCGCCGTAGACCGTGCGCAGTTTCTGCCCGGCCCGGGCGGCCGGCACGCGCTTGGCCAGCTCGGCGAGGAAGGTGTTCTCGATCTTCGAGATGTGCTCGCCGTACCTCCTGGCGTCGGCGCTCCTGGCGTCGAGGGCCTTGCCGGTCTTCGCCGGGCTCGTGGCGGGCAGCCCCTCGATCCCGCCCTGATAGGCGGCGAGGGAGTCGTAGTCGAGCTTGACCATGACGTCGACCGCCTCGCCGGAGGTGGACCGCAGCAGCGCCTCGTCACTGCGGGCCAGCTTGCCGGTGAGGGATTTCGCGCCCTGGACCGGCTCCCCCCCGGTGAGCGGGGTCGCCGTCCATTTGGCGGACGGCGAGGGGGACGGGGGAGCGGGGGTGGCGCTCGCCGGCGGCGCCATCGCAACGACGAGCCCGGCGCCCGCGGCCAACATCACCACGCGTTTCGCACCGGATAAACGGGACTTCCTTGACACGAGACCTCCCTGTGGGGATCCGCCCAGGAAGGCGCAAGGGTCACCCGCCTGCCCTGATCCGGGCAGGCCGGAAGGCCCTCGGCCCTCCCCGTTGGGTGACGAAGTGACCGGCTGCCCGGTAGGGCGGCCGATCATGACAGGGACTCTAACTGGAGGTCAGTTGCCCGCCTAGATCAAGAAATTGACACAATTATCGGGGAAATTGGTCAATTGGCGCTCTGCGATCCGTCGACCGGGTCGGGGACGCCGCCGTGGCCGCTGCTCGCTTCGTGAGCCCGTAATCTGGGGGTGCCGATCCCGTGCGGACTCTGACATGATCGGCTCTGTGAACCGCCTGGTGGAGGGGACACCATGAAGCTCAAGCTGGACCTGCACCCCATCTACAACCGCGGCGGCGAGATCGACAAGGCGCTGCGCGAGATCATCGACGAGGCGATCAGGAAGCGGGCCTCCGAGGTCGAGATCATCCCCGGGAAGGGCTCCGGCCAGCTCAAGAAGAAGGTCCTGCGCTTCCTGGACCAGAAAGAGATCAAGGCCCTCTACCACCGCATCGACAAGGACGCCAAGAACCACGGCCGCCTGTTCGTCTACTTCCGCCACAAGTAGCGCGCCGGGCCGAACGGGTGGCGCGTCAGAGCGCCGAGAACGAGCTGGGTCGCTGCCTTCCGGTGCTGTAAGCCCAGATCATCAGGGGTTTATTCAAGCTGGAAGGTCCGAGCCCAACGGCGGTGGGACTGTCAGACCCGGACCCCTCACCGGTCCTGGGCCGTCTGTGGGCCGTCAGAGCGTGATCTGGTGGCCTCATAGACCTTGTCCACGGCCTGTCGGGTCCGCCTCTCGCTGTTCGGCATGAGGTGGGTGTAGACCCGGAGAGTGAACCCCGGGTCGCTGTGCCCGAGGTACTGGCTGAGGGCCTTGATGTTCTCTCCGGCGTCCAGCAGGACCGAGGCGTAGAAGTGACGCAGCGCGTGCATGCCGTGCTCTCGCGCGGCCTGATGCCGCTCGCCGCTCTCCGGCTTCGAGATGACGCCGGCGCTCACGAGAGCGGGCTTCCAGGCGTACATGTTGAAGTCGTTCCGTCTGACCGCTCCCTCGCGCTCGCGGGTGAAAAGCAGCGGTTTCGTGAGCGGAGGACCATCAGGCACGCGCCAGGGAAGCATGACCTTAGCCGGAGGGAACCGCTCCATGTGCGCCTTGAGCGCGGCGGATACGTGCTCAGGAAGAGGTACGTCGCGCTCCTTTTCTCGCTTCGGAGGGGCGAAGACCAAGCGACCGTTGAGGACCTTCACCTGATAGGCCACCCGTAGCCAGCCGGTCTCGAAGTCCACCTCATCGAGTGAAAGGCCGAAGGTCTCTCCCTGCCGGAGCCCGCATCCGCCACCAAGGCCGACCATGGCCTGGTAACGCTCAGGCAGTCCAGCGCGGACAGCGAAGACGCGCTCGGCCGTCCATGGCTGGACTCATTCATCGTGGCCAGTGGCATCGGGACTGGAAGGCCCCGGTTCTCACTTCCGGGTGATGAGCATGTTTCGGTAGAGGCCGAGGTTCAGCAGGTCGACGTCGACCGTTCTGGCGTCCTTGGGCACGGTGCGGAAGACCGCGTGCAGGCGTACGGATTCACCGGCCTGGATGGACGTGTCTGTGTTCCAACCAGAGCAGACGCACTTTCCTTTCTCCCACAAGGGAAAGGAGGGGAACTCCACCCCTGACGGGATGAGGTTCACTTTCTCGGCTCTGTCGGCGTTGCCCATGAGTTTGGAGACGATCACGTACTGGTCCCCGGAGCCGTCGTTGCGGATGGTCCACTGCAGTTTCACCCGGTCGCCCTGCCGGACGAGGGAGTCGATCTGCACGTGCAGCGGGACGCTCTGATCCCAGGGATTGATCACGCGGACGTCACCTGCTGCGGCTTCCGTCCCGGGCGTCGCCTTCACGGCCGGTTTCGGCGGTGACGCCGACACCGCGGACCGCGCCGCCGGAGCCGTCACCGTGGCGGTCACCGTGGCGGTCACCGTGGCGGTCACGGATTCGGCCGCGGCGGCCGAGCTCCCGCCCGGGATCTGCTCCGAGGCCGTCCACGGCCGCGTGATCGCGAGAAAGACGCCCGCGGTGGCTGCCGCGGAGAGTACGGCGGCGGCCAGCGGCACCCACAGCCGGTGCCACCGTGAGGCGCCGCCGACGTGGACCGAGGTCAGGAGCGGCGTCCAGGCGTCGCTGACGGCGCGGACCGCCTCCACCGCCGTGGCCTGGCCACGGCCGAGAAGCCAGTCGAGCAGTTCCTGTGCGGCGGGGCGGCGTTCAGGGTCCTTGTCCAGAGCCCGTTCCACCAGCGGCCGGATCCGCTCGTCGACCCCGTCGAGTCCCGGCACGTGGTTGACCACCCGGTAGAGAACCTCAGGCATGCCCCCCGTGCCGAAGGGCGGCCGTCCGGTGGCGGCGTAGATCACTACACCGGCCCAGGAGAACACATCGCTCGCCGCGGTGACGGACCCGCCGTTCACCTGCTCGGGCGACATGTAGGCAGGTGTGCCGACCACCGCTGCGGACCGTGTGGCGTCGGGGTCGGCCACCCGGGCGATCCCGAAGTCGATCACACGCGGGCCGGTCGGTCCGAGCAGGATGTTCGACGGTTTCAGGTCGCGGTGCACGACGCCGGCCTCGTGGATCGCGGTCAGCGCGGTCGCCACCCCGACGGCGAGTGCCTCCAGGTTGGCGCCGGTCAAGGGACCCTGAGCGTCGACGACGGACGACAGGTCGGGTCCCTCGACATACTCGGTGACGATGTAGGCTTGGTCGCCGTCGATGCCCGCGTCGAGCACGGGCGCGGTGCAGAACCTGGCCACCCTGCGCGCCGCCGCGGCCTCCTGTTCGAACCGGCGTCTGAAGTCCTCGCGCCCGGCCAGCTCGGGCCGCATCACCTTCAGCGCGACCAGGCCGCCCTGGTCGTCGTGGGCCAGGTAGACGATGCCCATCCCGCCTTCGCCCAGCCTGCGCACCAGGGTGTAGGAGCCGACCCGCCGGGGAGGGAGATCGCTTCTATCGATCATACTTTGAATCATCATGATCTAGCTTGATACTTCCTGAGAAGTTTCCCGCCGAAATGGCGAATCGTAGATGAGTCAATCCTGCGTCCCACCGTGGAATCCCGCCAACAAATCCCGCCGACGGCATCAGGCGAGCAGTGGGACGATGCCTTCGTTCGGATCCGACCGGCCCTCCGGGCTTCATCTCGCATAACACTAATTCACCCGATGGGTGATTCCGTCGGACCACGGGTTGATCATGCGTCAACCTGATGGTGTAGCCCATGTCAACCTGATGCCGTAGCAAGCCGGTGAGAATGCCGTCAGTCGGGGGTGGGCACACCAGAGTCACGGGCCGCCCGCACGATGCAGGAGAAGGCGCACACCGATATCACCGTTCGGTACGCCGAGCATCCGGAGAGCGGCCGGCAAAGCCAACGTTCACTAGGAGGAAGGGCTCCTCCTAGGGGGGCACCTGTTTCGATTCCCCTGCCGGTCCGGTGAAGCGCAGGGCCGACACTCAGGGGCGGTGAAGGCCGCCAGCCGCCTGATGATGCAGTGGCTCCTCCGCCGTCAGGTCCGGGTGAGGCCGGTGCCAGGACGGCTCGTAGAAGCGCACGCTCGCGGCGTCGGTGACGGGATGGCACGGCTCGGCGTAGTAGTGCGCCCAGTACCTCTGCACGGCCGCCGTGTGCAGCAGGGAGAGGCGGGCCCGGGTCGTCTGGTCGCCGGTCTGCCCCGTCGTCTGCCACGCGTCCTGCCGGGGCTGTATCCACCCGTAGGCCTCGTGCGCATCGCCGATCCGGCCGGCCGCCTGGTGTGGGCCTCTCCCGCGCTGCCCGGGGCGGTGCATGATCTGACCGCGGCCCGGCGGACCGGCCTGATCGATGCTCTGACCGGCGCCGGTGTCCCGGTCTTCGCCGACCACCGGCCCGCCACCGCAAGGCGCTTCGATCACCGGCCTCAACCGCCCTGCTCACCGCATCGCGCATTCTGAAAGCATGCATACGCAAGTCCAGCTCGAAGACCTGCCCGGCACCTTCGTCACCGAGATCGGCCAAGGTCAGGTGGAGTACTTCATCACCTTCTGCGACAACCGGACAACACCATCCCGGCAAACCCGCCTCTACATGGACTGTGACTTCCAGATCGAAGCAGGGTCCAACCCCGAACTCTCAAGGCTGATCACAGAGCATCGTCATCCGCTAGCGCAGCTCTCCGCCCTCAGCAGCCTGACCGTCGAGGAAATCCAGGTGAACGCGTCCGGGGAGCTGATCATGCGGCTTGATGACGACGTGGTCTTCACCGTTCTCAACCAGGCCGCGCGAGACGATCCCCACAGCTATGCCGAATGGCGCCTGGGCTGGTGGCAAGACACATGAGCCGGACGCAGCCCTCGCCTCCGGCGGGGCCCCGGCTCTGAGGTGATCGCCCGCGCATTGCCGAAGACCGCAAGTGGCTGATGCAGAGGCCTGATCATCCCGCCTCAATCCGGCCTTCTATACCTACGCTGACCGGCGCCGCCGGGTTGGAAAGAGCTCAGCAGGGAGCTGATCATCTCGCCGCCCGACAACCTGGGACAAGCCGGGCAGGCCGCTGGGCCGTCTGTGGGCCGTCCGGGGCAGGCCAAGGATGACAATCGACGGCTAAAGCTGACGGTTCGGCAGCAAGCTCAACGTGGTGGCGGACGAGTGTCCGCAGGTTGCTTCAACCGGACATCTCTTCCGCCACAAGCAGGCCGGTGGGTGCGACGGCGACCGCGGTCAGGTCATCACAGGCCGGCGCGGGCATCCGGCGCCGGGATGTCTCAACCCGGTCGAGCCCGGGAAGAGCCCGACCGCGCCGGAGGTCGCCGTACAGCGATCACCAGAGGAAAAGGCTCTAGCGACGCCGGGCGGGTCTGCCGCCGAAGCGCCAGGGGTGGACCTCCGTGCGGCCGTTGTCGCCGGCCGGCAGCAGCCTCGCGGCGGCCTCTCGATCCGGCGCCTCCACCACGGCCGCCCGGCCGAGCCGCGCCTCGCAGTCGAGGGCGAGCAGCTCGCCGTACACGATCATGTGTTTCGACGTGACCGGTGCGGGGCCGGAGTCGCCCGTGGTGATCACCAGAAACCGGCCGTAGCCGTCGACGGCCTCGGTGAAGTCCCACATGGTGCGGCCCAGGACGTTGCGAAAGCGGCACAGCAGCACCGACCCGAAGACGCCGGCCCGGTAGTACGGCTCTTCGTAGGCGAACGTGCGGGCGGCTTCCGCATCCGGGAGGCTGACGATGTGCAGGCTGCCCGTCGACTCGGCCTCGCCGTCGTCGCCGGTCAGCGTGGGGCCGCGGGCGATCAGCAGATCCCCGTACCCGTCCATGAAGGACCAGTGGTCGTCGTTCAGGCTCATCTTGAGCTCGAAGGCGCCGGGACGGTCGCGGCCGTACACGAAATACTCCACGGTCGTTCAGCCTAGGCGATCATGGCGGCGGAACCCCTCCTGACCGGCTCCGGCCTCAGCGCCCCGGGTCGGACGGTGAGCCTCTTTCCTTCTGAAGCCACGGCTCATGGCGGGTGAACGGGCGGGGGAGAGTCAGGTCGCCGGGCGGCCTCGATCCATCCGAGCCGCCCCACGCCGACCGCTCCCGGGACGCCCGGCGAACGAGGATGGAAAGGGCTCACTGTCCAAACATATGTGCATTTTGGTGGGTTGTGCGCCTGAGTGTAATTCTCCGCGGAACGGTGGCGCCGATTCCGTGCAGTGTTCTCTCCGGGTTGACCGAATCCATTCAGAGAACAGAAAGGCGATCCGAAATGTCAATGAGGAAGAAGGCCCTCGGTTTCGCGGCCCTGGCCGGTGCCTCGGCGGCGCTGTTCGGCGGGCCGAGCCCGTCCGCGCAGGCGACGACCGCGGCTCCTCCGCTGGTCGAGATCTTCCCGCAGCACGTGCCGCAGGCCGACGGGCTGAGAATGGCCCTCACCGCGGGACTCCCATCGGTGCCGGGAGCCACCGGCATCAAAGTGACCCAGGAACCGGACCTCAGCCTGCAGCGGCAGAAGTGGGAACTGCGCTTCGCCCCCGGCGGCGCCGTCCTGCAGCTCGTCAACGTGCACACCGGCCTGTGCCTGAAGGGCGGCGGCGTGGCCGGTAACGTCGTGCGCCAGGTCACGTGCGTCCCGTCGGCGTCAACGGCCGAGCCTCGCCAGTTCTGGCGGGACCGCCAGACCCTGCTCAACGGCGTCGTCGTCCACCGGTACGAGAACGTGGACAACGGGCTGTACATGGGGATCAGGGCCAGCTCTCCGCAGAGCGGCGCCCTGCTGGAATCACAGGCCCTCAACAGCCTGCCCAGCCAGAAGTTCAAGCTGAAGGCCGTGAGCTGAAGCCGTCTGCGGAAACGGGACCATTCCGGGGTGCGGGATCCCGTCCGGCGAGTCGCCGGACGGGATCCATCGTCTTCGACAATGGGACGGCTCTTTCGCGGTGAGCCGGTCGGTCAGGCGGTGGAGGCGTACCGGTTCTGGTAGCGGGTTTGGCGGGTGCTCGCGGTCGAGGTGACGGCACCGCCGGTCTGTGAACCCTTTCCGTCCTTGACCGGCATGGCGGTTCCGAAGGACGACGCGGGGGTCACGGGCCGGCGAGCGGGCCCCAGATCCCCGCGCCCTCCCGGAGCGGCCGTGTCAGAGCTTGCGGAAGTTCCGGGACTCCTCCGCCGCGGCGAGCACGGCCTCCAGCGAGCCGCCCGCGCTCGCGGTGACGGCGGCGGCGACCGCGCCCTCCACGAACGGCACGTCGGCGACCACCACTCCCGGCCCCTCGAAGAGGCGGGCGGCCAGCACCGAGCCGCCCAGATCGGGGATGAGGAGCACCCCGTCGCCCCGGTCCGCGCTCCCGACCGCCGCCGCGATCAACTCGGCGCTGGTGCCGAGACCGCCGTCCTCGGTGCCTCCGGCCGCCGCCAGCGGGACGTCGGCGCCCACTCCGCAGATCCCCGCCGCCAGCGCCGCCACCTCGGCGGCCAGCGGACCGCTGTGGGAGATCAGCACGATGCCTACCACCGCGGTGTCCTCGCCGTCGTGTCCGGGCCGGGACGCGACGGAGCGGGGCCTGCGTCACGTCGCGCCGGCGGCGCGGGAGAGGGCGTCATCGGGCCGCCACCGTGCAGAGCGCCCGGACGATGAGCGCGGCCGAGGCGGCACCGGGGTCCTGGTGGCCGACGCTGCGTGGGCCGAGGTAACTGGCCCGGCCCTTGCGCGCCTGCATCGGGATCGTGGCCTGCGCGCCCTTCAGTGCCGCCGCGGCCGCCGCCTCCAGCGCCCCGGCCGGTCCCCGCCCTTCCGCCACGGCCGCCCCCGGCGACTCCGGCGCTGCTCGTACGGCCTCCGCCAGCGCCTCGGCCGCCGGGGCGAGTGCGTCCACCATGGTCTTGTCGCCCTCGGCCGCCGACCCCAGCCTCCTGACCGCGTCCACCCCGGCCGCCAGCGCTCCGGCGAGATCGCCGGCCGACACCTCCGGCGCCTCGCCCAGCGCCTTGCCCGCCTCGCGGAAAGCCGTGCCGTACAGCGGCCCGGAGGCGCCGCCGACCTTGCGGATGAGCGTGTTCCCCACCAGGGCCAGTACCGCCCCGGGGGTACCGGGGCGTCTGTCGCCCAGCGCTTTCACCGCCTCGGTGAAGCCCCGGTCGAGGTTGCTTCCGTGGTCGGCGTCGCCGATCGCGGCGTCGAGCCGGGTCAGCTCGTCCTTCCGGTCCCTGACGGACCGGGCCGCCTCCTCGATCCACGCGACGAAGAAGTCCGCGTCCACCTCAGCGCCCCCAGCGCAGGGCCGGGGTCTCCACGGGGGCGTCCCACAGGCGGGTGAGCTCGTCGGTCAGATGGCAGACCGTGACCGAGAACCCCTGCATGTCGAGGCTGGTGACATAGTTGCCGACGAGACTGCGCACGACCCGCGCGCCCCTGTCCGCCAGGTGGCCGGCGACCTCGGCGAAGGCCACGTAGAGTTCGATCAGCGGCGTGCCGCCCATGCCGTTCAGCATGACCAGGACGTCGCCGGAGACCGGCTGGTCCTCGTCGATCGCCTCCACCGCGGCGCCCGCCAGTTCGCGGGCCCCGCGCATGGCCGAGCGGGAGCGGCCGGGCTCGCCGTGGATGCCGATGCCGAGTTCGACCTCGGCCTCGCTCAGCTCGAAGGTGGGCTTGCCGGCGGCCGGAGCGGTGCAGGCGCTCAGCGCGACCCCGAAGGACCGGCTGCGGGCGTTGACCTCCCGCGCGACCCGCGCCACCTCGGCCAGCGGCGCGCCGGTCTCGGCGAGGGCTCCGGCGATCTTCTCCACGAAGACCGTGGCCCCGGTGCCCCGGCGGCCGGCGGTGTGGAGGGAGTCGAGCACCGCCACGTCGTCGTCCACGAGCACGCTCGCCACCTCCAGGCCCTCTTCGGCGCAGAGCTCGGCGGCCATCCGGAAGTTGAGGACGTCACCGGTGTAGTTCTTCACCACGTGCAGCACTCCGGCCCCGCCGTGGGCGGCCGTGCTGGCCTCGATCACCTGGTCGGGGACGGGGGAGGTGAAGACCTCGCCCGGGCAGGCCGCATCGAGCATGCCGTACCCCACGAAGCCGCCGTGCAGCGGCTCGTGCCCGGAGCCCCCGCCGGAGACCAGGGCCACCTTGCCGGGGCGCGGCCCGGAGGCGCGCAGTACGATCCGGTTCTCCGGGTCCACCCTGAGCCCGGGATGCGCGGCGGCGATCCCGCGCAGCGCGTCGGTGACGACCGACCCGGCGCCGTTGATGAGCTTCTTCACAGCTCCAACCTGTGCCCATCGGAGACCGGAGGCAAGCCCGATCGGGCGAAACTCCCGGCTCGCGGCCCGGGTTCCCCGGCGCGGGCGAGACGGCCGAGTACGGTGCCGGTCCCCGGTGACATGGTGAAGCACTCGTCCAGGCCGGTCAGCAGGAGAAGCGAGCGGACGGCGGGGGAGACCGCGGAAAGCAGCAGCGGGGTGCCCCGGGTCGCCGCGCGGTTGCCGAGGGCGATGAGTGTGCCCAGCCCGCAGGCGTCGACGAAGGTGATCCCGCCGAGGTCGACGACCAGGGCGCCGGGCCGGGTGCGGAGGGCGCGGTCCGCGCAGGCGCACAGTTCGGGCCGGGTGGCGATGTCGAGCTCTCCGGCGACCGTGATCAGTACGCGGCCGTTCCCGTGCCGGGTCGTCACGCGAAATGTGTCCATCACCCTGTCCTCGGATGTCACGGCTGGCGACGCGTGCGAAGAGAAGCCGCCGGGAACGCGTCCGGGTGGCGGCCTGACTCCGTGCACGCCGTTTGACTGCCGCAGGGTCTGGACGGCGGGGAAATAGTGGTGTCCGCAATACACCAAATAGAGCGAATTATCGCAATGCGTAATCAGCTAGCTCCGAAACGGAGTATAGGGAGGTGAGGGGCAATTAGCCACCGGTTCGGCGGAATGCCTCGGGGAGAACTCCGCCGGAGGCCGTCACGTGGAGGGCGGGGGCGTCCTGCGGTCCGGGTGTCTCGCCGGGGCCCTCACATGGCAGGAGGTTGCCCGGTCAGCCGGAACGTGATCCGGATCGTCGTTCCCTCCGGCCCGGTCGTGAAGCGGCAGGACTCGCTGAGGTTGCGGATCAGCCAGAGGCCCCGCCGGCCGGGTTCGCCGTCCGGCGGCAGGTCGTCCCCGGTGAGGGCCGTAACCGGTATGCCGGGCCCGTGGTCGGCGACCTCGCAGTTCAGGAGCCCGTCGCAGGTCCACAGGCGGACCCGGCCGCGACCGCCGCCGTATCTGATCGCGTTGGTCATGCCCTCGTACACGGCCAGCACGAAATCGGAGCGTCGCATGCCCTCCAGTCCCCGGTGCGAGGCGTACTCCGCGACGGCCCGGCGTACGGCACCGGCGTGGCTCCGGCTGAACTCCCAGGTCGCGGACGGATGAGTGGCCGTGCCGTCACGCTCGTCCCGGAACCCGGAGGGCGTCGCCGCCGGATGCCCGCCCCTGCGGGGTATCCGGTCCGATGTCATGTCGTGAGGTCGCCGGCCACGAGCCGCCCGGCGGAGGGTGCGGCCTTCTGCTCGGGTGCGCGGTCCGGCTGCTGGATCAGCGGCTCGCCGGCCATGGAAGCGCCACTCCTCGCCGGCATCGTCCGAAGGCCGGCGCCGGTCGTGGAGGTGCCGCCGAGGTGCCGCTGGGAGGTGCCGGTATTCCGGCTCGTGCCGGAGATTCCGTCCATGACCGTATCGCCTCAATGCCGCGAGGTCTGGACGGCTCGTAGATCGCAGTGTTTGTGATGCTCTGGTTCGATGCGAATCATCGCTTATGTCTAAAATACCATCAAAAAGTGTTCTATGTGCTTGACGCTGATGTCCGTCGTCGCCGGTGGCGCAAAATTAATCATGATTTCTGTCGTAAGCCGCTACATGTCGTTTCGATAGGGTAGGCAGATAAGGTAGGCAGAGGGCATCTCTGCCCCCCTACCTGAGGAGACGGAATGAGCTCCTCCGGCCGGCGCTTGACGCGCACTCTCGTGGAGTTGGCCGACACGCTGTCGGACGACTTCGACATCGTCGGCTACCTGGACGCCCTCGCCCGCCACGGCGCCGGCCTTCCCGGCGTCGCCGCCTGCACGGTCCTGCTGGCCGGCCCCGACGGCCTGTTGAGCACGGTGGCCGCCTCCGGCGAGGAGGCCCGGCTTCTCGGGCTGGCCCAGGTCCGTCACGGGGAGGGGCCCTGCCTGGACTCCTATCGCGGCCGCAGGCCGGTGAGCTGCCCCGATCCGGCGAGCGCGGCACGCCGCTGGCCCCGCTTCGCCCCCGTCGCGGCGGCGGCCGGGTTCGCCGCGGTGCACACGCTGCCGATGCGCCTGCGCGTGGAGGCGGTCGGCGCGATGAGCCTGTTCCGCGTCGCCCCGGGCATGCCGGACGCGCAGACGGCCAAGTCCGGCCAGGCTCTGGCCGACATGGCGGCCATCGGCATCCTGCACCAGCGCGCCGTCCGGCACCAGGAGTCGGTCACCGGACAGCTCCAGCTCGCCCTCAACAGCCGCATCCTGATCGAACAGGCCAAGGGCCTGCTGGCCGGACGGCTGAATCTGGCCCCGGAGCAGGCCTTCGTCATACTGCGCGGCTACGCCCGCGCGCACAACCTCAAGCTGACCACGGCGAGTCAGGCGCTCATCGGGGGAAAGCTCTCCATCCCGCTGCCCGGCGGGGCCCCGATCGGGCCCTGACCGCCCGGCTGACGGCCGCAGGCATGCGGGGAGAGGGGGTCCGCAACCGTGGTCACTCCCCGCGGGGCGGCGTCCTCCGCGGACAGGGGGAAGAGGCCGGTCCCGAGCCGGAGCGGGCGGGGTGCGCCCACCCGGGCACCGGCCCGCCGCCGGTCAGGGCGGGCCGGTGCGCTGGGGTACGGTTCAGCCATGGCTGAGATCGTGTACCCCCCGGTCATCGGGGCGGCGTTAACCATGTTCCGCGCGCTGGACATGAAGATCCGCGTCGAGGGCTCCGAGAACATCCCCAGGACCGGCGGAGCGGTGCTGGTCAGCAACCACATCAGCTACCTCGACTTCATCTTCGCCGGGCTCGCCGCCCGTCCCGCCGGGCGGCTGGTGCGCTTCATGGCCAAGAAGGAGGTCTTCGACCACCGGATCTCCGGCCCGCTGATGCGCGGCATGCACCACATCCCGGTCGACCGGTCGGCGGGGGCCTCGGCGTTCGGCGCGGCGCTGAAGTCGCTCAAGGGCGGAGAGGTCGTGGGCGTCTTCGCCGAGGCCACGATCAGCCGCTCCTTCACCGTCAAGGACATCAAGAACGGCGCCGTCCGGATGGCCGTCGCCGCGGGCGTGCCGATGATCCCGATCTCGCTCTGGGGCACCCAGCGCCTGTGGACCAAGGGCCGTCCGCGGAAGCTGCTCCAGCGCCACGTGCCGATCACCATCCTGGTCGGCGAGGCGATGAACCCCAAGCGCGGCGACGACTACGACGCCGTCACCGCCGACCTGCGCGGGCGGATGGCGCAGCTGCTGGACCGGGCGCAGCGGACCTATCCGGAGATCCCGCAGGGCGTCTGGTGGCAGCCCCGTCACCTGGGCGGCACCGCCCCCACCCCGGAGGAGGCCGCTGAGCTGGACGCCGCCGAGGCCGAGGCCCGGCGCAAGCCGTAGGCGGGCGTCGCGCGGCCGCAAGCCGTCGGCAGGTGAACTGCAAGCGACATGGTGCACCATATGTCCATGAGTGACTCATTTACGGACATTGTGGACGCCATCCAGCCCGGAGTGAAGCCGCAGCCCGGCAACCTGCCGGGGCCCTTCGTCCGGGTGTTCCTGGTGCTGTGCTGGCTCTCGGTCGGCCTGCTCCCGGTCGTGTTCGCGGTGGGCGACATCGAGCTGGCGGCGGGCCGTACCGGCACGCCCGGCACCCTCACGGTCGTCTCGTGCGAGGCGCTGGGCAAGGGCCGCTACGACTGCAAGGGCAGCTTCGCCCCCGACGGGGGCGGCGCGGCGATCCCGGTGGCGGCCTCCCCGGACTCCGAGGCGGGTGACGTCACCCGGGCCCAGCTCACCCCCGAGGGGGACCGCGCGGTGAAGGCCGGGACGACCGGCGTGGTCGCCGCGCTCACCCTGCCCTTCCTCGGCGTCGGCCTGCTGGGCTTCCTGCCCTACGTGATCATGTACTTCCTCGGTGCACGGCGCGGCCGCCGGGCCGCGGTTGCCGCCGGAGTCGCGATCACTGTGATCGGCGCGGCGGGGACGCTCGTCGGCATGGTCGCCGCGTACTCCTGACGACCCGCCCCGCACGGCGCCCGTGCGGGGCCGCCCCGGAGGCGGGGCTCACAGCCGGGCCGTCAGGCGCAGCCCTCGAACTGGGGGACGGTGAAGGTGAGCGCCAGGCTCGAGGCGCCGAACCACTTCTTCAGCAGCTTCTCGGCGGTGCCGTCCTGGTACATGGCGGTGAGCGCCCGGTTGACGGCCTCGCAACCGTCGAGGTCGCCCTTGCGCAGGCCGATCCCGAGCCGCTCGTCGGTGAACGGTGCGTTGATGATCCTGAGCGCGGACCCGGCGCGGGCGGAGAACCCGGCCAGGATCAGGTCGTCGGTGGAGACGGCGTCGACCGCGCCGTCGCGCAGTTTGGCCACGCACTCGCCGTAGGTCGCGGCGGGGACGAGCTCGACGGCGATCTGCCGCTCCTCCTTGACCCGGCGCCAGGAGTTCGATCCGGCGGCCTGGCAGAGGCGCCGGCCCTTCAGGTCCCGCACGTTGTCGATCTCCATCCGGTCCTCCGCCCGGACGAGGGTGTCCTGGTGCGCGACATAGTACGGTCCGGCGAAGGTCACGTGGGACCTGCTCACCGGAGTGATCGAGTAGGTCGCGACGACCATGCCCACCTTCCCGGACTGGATGAAGTCCTGGCGGTTGGAGGACAGCACGGTGACGAACTCGACCTTGGGCGCCCCGATCCGCCGGGCCACCTCGGTGGCGATGTCCACGTCGAAACCCTCGTAGCGGCCCTCGCCGACCTTCAGCCCCAGACCGGGCTGGTCGGGCTTGACGCCGATCACCAGCGTCTCCTGGTCCAGGATCGAGGTGAAGGGGCGCTGGCTCCCGCACGCCCCGGTCACCAGGAGCGCCAACGCCGCGAGCACCGCCCCGGCGCGCCTGGCGCCGGGGACTCCGGCCCCGGTGCGGAGCACGGCGGGTCTCGTGGTGGGCGCGGTCCCCGCCCGCGGGCCCAGAGGTCGCATGATCCCTCCCGTCATCGGTATTCCGAGAGCCGGGGCCAGACCCCGGCGACGATCAGCACGGCGGTGGAGATCATGGCCACCGGCAGCAGGAACCACAGCTCCTCCACCTGTTCCTCGCCACTGCGCACCGCCCGGTCGAACGCGGTCTTGTGCAGCCCGGCGAGCTTCACCAGAGCGGCGTCGTAGGCCCCGAACCTCGTCTCCAGCCGTCCCACCAGTTCCTCGACGGCCTCGCGCGGGCCCGCCTTGCGCATCAGGTAGTCGCCCTGCTGGAACTCCTGGTATCGCCGGAGCACCTCGATGATCGCCGCCTCGCTGCCGGGGAGGCGGGCGAGATCCGCCTCCTGGCCGACGAGACCGAGGAAGGCGTTCTTGGCCGGGTAGGCGTCCACCCCCGCGTCCACCGCCTTGTAGTACGCGGCGAGGTTGCCGCTCGGCGTGTAGAGCACCGACTGGGACTTGTCGAGGTAGGTCTGCTCGTAGGTGTCGGCACGCTCGGGGTCGAGCAGGTAGCGGCTCTGGTCGCCGTGCATGCTGTTGCCGACGGCGCGGGCGCGGGCGAGGGCGAGGACGGAGTCGAACCCGTCCCGCTTGGCGGTATGCAGGACGTCCGCCTCGTTCCCGAGGACCGTGAAACCGGTCAGCGTGTACGTCCCGGCGATCGCCGTCGCCACCAGCAGGGCCGGGTTGAACACCCGGCGGAACCGGCGGGCGAGGAACACCTGGAGCCAGGCCAGGCCGCCGACGGCGAGGATCCCCGTCCCGGCCACGAGCACCTGCCCCGTCCGCAGGGCCGAGCTCTGCTCCTCGTGGGCGCGGCGCACGACGGTCCCGCTCTCCAGGGTGAGGTTGTAGGCCATGGGCAGCAGTTCCAGCCGCATCAGGTCGGTCGCCTGCCGGTAGAGCTCCAGGACCGGCCGGGGCGGCGGACCCGCGGCGTGCCCGGCCTGCTCGTCCAGGAGCATGGCGCGGGCGGCCAGCCGCTCGTAGCGGCCCAGGCCGTCCAGCACGGCCTGGACGGTCCGCCGCTCGGCCGGGTCGCCGCCGGCCAGCGCCGAGGCCTGCAGCACCGCCCGCCCGGCGTCGCTCCTGCGCCGCTCGTACACCTCCAGCGCGCGCTTGCGCCCCTTGCCGAGCCCGTGCTCGTCGCCGATCAGCAGGACGTCGGCGACCTGGGTGTCCATGTCGCTGAGCGCGAAGTAGAGGTCGGCCGTGGCCACCACCTGCGGACCGGCGTCGTGGCCGATGACGTCCAGGCCGTTCCTGACGGTCCGGAAGGACGACGACAGGGCGCCGAAGAGCAGGACGAGGGCGAGGGCGGCGGCGCCCGTGATGACCAGGACCCGGCCGGGCACGCTTCGCAGGCGGGACGGCCCGGCCCCGCGGGGGGCGGCGGAGGGGGGGACGGCCGGGGGAGCGCCGTGATCCGCCCCGGGAACCGGTGGGGTCGCGGACGGGACCGGGGCCGCCCCCGGCGCGGAGACGGAGCCCGGGGCCGCGGCGGTCTGGTGGACAGGTGTCATGTCTCTCTCCTGCGCCGCAGTGTGATGAGGGTCCACGCGCCGAGGTGGATGCGGTCGCCGTCGCCCACCGGCACCGGCTCGTTGATCCCGATCTGCCTGCCGTTGACCGCGGTGCCGTTGGCGGAACCCGGATCGATCAGCGTCCACCCGTCACCGGGGCCGGAGAGCAGGACCGCGTGCAGGTGGGAGACGCCGGGATCTTCGGGCGGGCCGCTCAGGTCGATCTCCGGCACCAGGTTCCTGGACCGGCTGGGCCGTCCGATCCGGACCTCCGTGCCCGCCAGCGGGATGTCGCGCCGGGGACAGTACGGGGGGAACAGCACCCGCTCGGAGTCCGGGCCGCCCTGCGCGATCATCCGGTCGTAGTGGGCCCGGTCGGCCTGGACCGTCGCCTCCCACGCGGCGGCCGGCCCGCTCCCGGCGCCGTTCCCGCCCGGCCGTCCGGACACCGCGCCGCTCTCCGGCCGGCCTCCCTCCGGCCCGGTGCCGCCCGGCTGTCCGGGCGCCGGCACGCCCGCGGGACCGTTTCCGCCCGCCGGTCCGGAGCCCGGCCCGCTCCCGGAGGCGTGCCAGGCCGTGGCGGACGCCCCGGCCTGACCGGGAGCGGCCGTCTGGTCGTGGCCGCAGTCCTCGCAGAACCGCCCGGTGACCGGCGCGCGGCAGGCGGCGCACTCCTCCGGCGGCCCGGAACCGGCCGGTGACGCGAACGGCGCGGACGGCGGCGGGGACGACGACGCGGAGCCTCCCGCGGCGCTCGCCGGGGCCACCCCCGCGGAAGCGGCTCCGGCCGTGCCGGTCAGGCGGTTGCCGCAGACGTCGCAGTATCCGTCGGCGAGACCGCTCTCGCTCGGGGCGTGCCCCTCGGGACAGGTGACCATGGCGTTCCCCTCTCTCAGCCCGCAGTGCCCAGGCCGCCGGAGGGGTCGGGCTCGCCGGGGTCCCTCCGCATGCGCGCCGTGCGGACCGAGCCGGTGTCGAGCGCGATCTCGTCGGCCTTGTCGACGGCGCGGCGGAGCCGGGCGGTGCCGGTTCCCGGGTCTATCTCCACGACCTTGGCCAGCAGCCTGGCGGTGTCGTCGTTGCCGGACTCCTCGGCCAGCCGCCTGGCCTGGCCGAGGCGCGCGGTCGCGGTGTCCAGATCGCCCGCGGCTCGCGCGCCCAGACCCTCCTGGATGAGGTCGAACAGCTCCGCCTGCCCGGTGTAGTGGGCCACACCGGGGCTGACGCGGGTGGACAGCGCGAGGTCGTCGGTCCACTGGGCCAGGACGTTGCCCCGCGCGACGACCTCCCCGCTGTCGGCGCGCACCAGCCGCACCCAGGCCGCCCGGACCTCCTGGCCGATCGCGCCGGCGGGGATCTCGGCGCAGAGGTGGTAGACCCGTGTCTCGGCGCCCCACGCCCCGGTCGGGTAGTCGCCGGTCAGCGGGTCGACCGGGACGCGCAGGCCGGTCAGGTCCGTCAGGGTCGGCGACACCTGCTTGAGGTACTTCACCCTGCCGTGCTGGGGGGTCCAGACCCGCAGCGCGACGTCCGCCACCGCCTTGCCCATCGTGCCCTCGACCATCGCCCGGAAGTCGGCGGTCAGGTCCTTGGCGTCCCGGATGAACCCGGAGGTGCCCAGCAGCGCGTCGGAGACCTTCCGCAGCTCGGCGGGAACCCAGTCGGTCCCGACCCCCCGGCTGTCGCAGACGAACCGGCCCGCGCAGTGGGTCAGGGCGGCGTCGAACACCTGGGCGCTCTCGTTGTTCTGCCCGTCGGTGAGCAGGATGGCGTGCCGGACCGCCCGGGGATGACCGTCCAGCAGCTCGGCGGCGAGCCGCAGCCACTTGCCGATCGTGGTGCCCCCGTCGGCGCGGAGCCTGCGCAGGGCCTCGGCGGCCTGTTTCCTGGTCTGCGCGCCCGCTCTGACCAGACCGGCGCGCGGAGGGTAGATCTTGGTCGCCTCATGGGTCCCGGCGACGATGGCGAAGTACACGCCGTCGCGCAGCGCCTCCACCGCGGCCTGAGCCGCCTGGCGAGCTTCGGTGATCTTGTAGCCTCCCATCGACCCGGAGGCGTCGACGATGATCACTTCGGCGGCCTCGACGGCTTCGGCCGCCGTCTCCGCCGGGCCGGCGGCCTCGACGGTGAGGACGGCGTGGACCTCTCCGCCGCCTGTAGGCAGGTACTTGTTCTGGTCGATGTCCAGCGTGAACAGGGGCTGGTCGCTCACACGTCTCTCCCGGGGGTCAGGTGGGCGCCGATCTACGATGGCGGTGGACAGAACGGGATCACCAGGACGGTGATGTTGTCGCGGCCCCCCGCCGCGAGCGCGTGCCGTACCAGGGCGCGGGCCGCGTCCAGCGGGCTGTCCCGGGCGGTGAAGGGGGCCAGGTCGCCGGCGTCCTCCAGATAGCCCCACAGGCCGTCGCTGCAGACCAGGACCGCTCCCGGCTCCTCGGGGGCGAAGACCCTGACGTGCGGGGCGATCTCGCCCGCGTCGGCCCCGAGCCAGGCGGACAGCACGCTGGGCGCGGCGACGTCGTCCTCGGTGAGGAGGGCGGAGTCGTGCAGCGGCACGGGGCCGGCGCAGGAGGAGCCGGGCGGGGGCATGGGGCCGGTGGACGCGGTGGGACCGGTGCCCGGTGCGGGGGCGGAAGGGGCGACGGGGGCGGTCGGCGTGGTGGAGTCGTCGGACGGCATGGGCGGGGGTTCGGCACGGAGCCAGTAGGCACGGCTGTCGCCGGTCCAGCCGACCGTCACGGTCTCCGGTCCCACGACGGCGGAGACATAGGTGCAGGCGGGTGCGTCGTCCATCGAGGAGCCCAGCGCGGCCACGACGGCGGCGGCCCGCACGGCGGCCGCACGGGTGGCGGCCGCCGGACCGGCCCCCGCGCGGAGCTCCGCCAGGAGCACGGCGGAGCCGGTCTCCGCGGCGGCGGTGGAGGCGCTCTCCGGCCGGGGCGAGGAGGAAACGCCGTCGCAGACCACGCCGATCACCAGGCCGTCCGCCGCGACCAGAGCCATGGCGTCCTCGTTGCGGCTGTGCCGCAGGCCGCGGTCGCTCACCCCCGCCGCACCGCCCGCCTCGGTCTCGGCGTGGTCGGTCTCCGAGGGCTGTTTCAGCCCGCAGCGCTCGCAGTATCCCTCCGGATCCACGGGCGCGGGCCCGCAGCGCTCGCACCCGGCCGACCGGAGCGGCTGCCCGCAGCACTCGCAGAACAGCTCCCCGGGATGCACGCTCGAACCGCACCGCGGGCACGCGCCCGGATCCGCGGCGCCGCCCGTCCCGCCCGGGCCCGCCGCGGGCGCCGCCGTCACAGCAGCGTCCTGGGACGGGTGGCGTTGGCCCGGTCGATGAGCGCGTGCCGCTCGGCGGGGGTGGCCGCCGAGCGGGCGAGCCTCCGGTAGAGGCGCTCCAGCTCCCGGCGGATCGAGCGCTCGGTGAACGGCGTCCCGAGGAGCAGCCCGTTCCCGGCTTCCCGGCCGGAACCGGTGCCGGGACTCGCCCCGGAGCCCAGCCAGCCGAGCGCTCCCTCCAGGATCTCGGCCGCCATCTCCGTCCGCCGCCGGGGATCGAGGTCGTCGAGGTCGGCCAGGCGCTCACCCGTCTCGGCCAGCGCGGCGGCGCTCAGAGAGGGTGGGGGCCGCTCCCGTACGGCCACCGCCACGGTGGCCAGCTGCGCCGCCACGAAATGGCTGGAGCTCGGCGGCACCTGGTCGAGGACCGTGACCGCGCCGTCCGGGTCGTCGGTCGCGAGCAGGGCTCTGGCCAGGCCGAACGCGGCGCTCACGTAGGAGCGGTCGGTGCGCCACACCGTTCCGTACCGCCACGCGGCGGCCGCCGGGTCCGCGGAGCACTCCAGGCAGAACGCGAGCGCCAGGCGGGGTGCGCACTCGCCGGGCATCAGGTCGTAGCAGCGGTCGAAGATCCGGGCGGCCTCCGTCAGGTCGCCCGAGACGAACTCGTGGACGCCCCGGCACCACAGGACCCGCCAGTCACCCGGCAGCTCCCCGGCGGCCCTGGCCAGCAGCGCACCCGTGTCCTCGGCGCCCTGCTCGGCGCTCATCCGGGTGAGCGCGAGCAGGGTCTCCGGCGTGTGCGGCGCGGATCCGAGCATGGCGACCAGTTCGCCGGGGGTGCGGGCGGTGAGACCGGACAGGAACGCGGTGGCCGGATCGGCGGGGTCGGCCAGCGGCACCGGCAGGGCGGCCGCGGCGGCGGCGCGGCCGAGCGGTTCGAGGATCCGCCCGCTGCCGCGCTCGGCCAGGACGGTTCCGGCGGCGATCCGCTCGGGGCCGAACAGGGCCGACGGCGCGGGGTAGGGGACGCCGTCCTCCGCGGCACGCACCTCCCGGAGCACTCCCAGGAGCTGGTCGGCCATCTCCTCCGCGCCGGCGAACCGGGCGGCGGGGGAGGGGTCGGTCGCCCGGCGCAGGAAGCGGTGGAAGGACTCGTACCTGGCCTGCGGCGGCAGGTCGGCGAGGTCGGGCAGCGGGGCCTCGACACCGCCGCGCACCGGGCTGAACGGGAAGCTCAGCACCGCCAGCGTCCGTCCCACGGTGTAGAGGTCGGAGGAGACCGAGGGACCGTGGGAGGCGATCTCCGGCGCCTGGTACCCGACCGTGCCGTAGATGGCGCTGTCCTGGTCGCTGGCCATCCGGACCGCTCCCAGGTCGATGAGCTTGAGCTCCCGCCCGACCTGGATCACGTTGGCGGGCTTGAGGTCGCAGTAGAGCATGCCCCGCTCGTGCAGGTACGCGAAGGCGCGCAGGATCTCCAGCGCGTACGGGATCGCCTGGCGCAGCGGCAGCGCCTCCGCGCCCCCGGTCTCCCGCAGCCGGCTGCGGAGCTGGTCGTGCAGGGACTCGCCGCCGATGTACTCCATGACGAGGTAACCGGCCATCCGCCCGGCCTCTGCGCCGGGCTCCCGGTGCCGGACGAAGTTGAAGATCTTGACGATGTTGGCGTGGTCCACGCCGGTCAGGAAGCGGCGCTCGGCCTCCGCGATGGCCAGCGCCTCGGCGTCGGCGGTGTTGAGCAACCCCTTGAGGACCACCCAGCGGCCGTCGAGGTTGCGGTCGGCGGCAAGGTAGATCCAGCCGAGCCCGCCGTGCGCCAGGCAGCCCTTCACCTCGTACTGCCCGGCGACCAGGTCGCCCTCGCGCAGCTTGGGGGTGAAGGAGAACCGGGTGCCGTCGTGCGGGCAGAACCCCTCTGCGCGCCCGGGCCGGCCGTCCCGGCTGCGGCCCACCGGGCGGCCGCAGTCGGACCTGCTGCAGAATCGCTTCTCCTCGGGGACCTGGGGGTCCTTCAGCACCACCGTCACCGGGTCCCGGTAGACCACGGGCGGCACCTCGGCCAGTCCCGAGCCGAGCAGCCCGGGCCGGGAGCCTCCGGTGCCCCGGGTTCCCCGGCTCGGCGTGGTGCCGGGCCCCCGGCCGCCGGACGGAGTCGTGACGAGTACGGAGTGGGGCACGGACGCCGGCCCGGAGGCCGGCCCAGGCGGTGAGGCGGACTGCGGCATGGACGGCAGAGCCGGTCCGGACGCGGAACGGGGCGCCGAGGAAGGAGCGGAGACGGGGGCGGAGACGTGCGGGGGCCGCGGCGGTTGCGCGGCGTGACCGCACAGGTCGCAGTAGCCGTCCTCGACGGTTCCCGTGCAGTTCGGCTGTGCGCAGTGGGTCATCCGGTGGCTCCCTCGGTGGCGCGTTGGTATCCGGTGACGGCCACCGTCGCCCTGCGCAGGTCGCACGGGGCCGTCCAGAGCAGATCGTGCGCGTGCCGGTACAGCCGGGCGGTCTCGGCGTCCTCGGCCCGGCCCAGCCGTACGGCCTTCGCGCGGAAGGCCTCCAGCCGCCCGCGGAGCTCGTCGCGGCGCGCCATGAGCTCGCGCAGCGCCGCGGTGGCCTGCTCCGCCCGCCGCAGCGCCTCCTCGGCACCGCGCTCCACCTCGGCGAGGAGCTCCGCGCGCTCCAGCCATCGGCCGCCTCCGCCGCCCGGCGCGGCCTCGCCGTTCCCGCCGCCCGCCGCTCCCGCGTCTCCGGCCGCGCCCAGGCCGTCCAGTGCGGCCAGGCGCTCGCGCAGGAGCGGAGCGCTGTCCCCGAGGACGGGCAGCGCCGGAGAGGCGATCTTCACCAGGACGAGGTCGCGGACCAGCCGGGACTCCTCCTCGGCCGCCGCCACCCGGCCCAGCCGCCGCTCGGCCGCCGTCCGCCGCTCGCCGTACGCCCGACGCAGCGCCGCGGCCCGCCGCAGTCTCTCGTGCAGGCGGTCGGCGGCTTCGGCGACCCGGTCCACGTCCCGGCCGCCGTCGCCGAGAGGGTCGTGGCGCAGCTCCTCGCGGATCCGCTCGATCTCCCGCTCGCACGCCTCCAGACCGCTGTCGCCCCCGCTCCCGTCCCCACCCTCGCCGAGCTCGCGCAGCAGCCCCCGAGCCGCGCCCGCCGCGGCGGCGGCGTCGTCGAGCCGGGGCAGCACCGTGCTCCAGACCGCGTCGACATCCGTGATCACGCCGGTGATGTCGCGGAAGGCCAGATCCATCGCGGCCACCGCCTCGTCGAGGGTGAAGCGCTGCTCGCCGGTCCCGAGCAGCGACCGCCGCTCCACCGGCCCGGCCTCGGGCACCAGCCGTACGGCGGCCTCGGTGAGCAGCCCGGTCAGCTCGGCGAGCTCGGCGGGCCCCGGCCGGCGCCGGCGATCCCAGACCTCCCCGGCCCGGGCGAGCACGGAGCGGTAGGCGTCCAGCAGGGCCCAGAGCAGGGCCACGCGCCCCCTGATCTCCTCCCACCTGCGCGCGCTCTCCCCGCGCAGCGGAGAGCTTCTCAGCAGCCGGAAGACGGTGTGCGCCTCCAGGTCTAGGACGTCACCGGAGATGCGGTCCCGCTCCTCCCGGCGGACCCGGAGGGCGTGCTCGACCCCCTCGGCGCTCATCGGCGGCCCCGCCGCCCCCGGGCTCCCCGTCAACGCTTCCCGTGCCTCCCCGCGTGTGCTCCGACCCCCGTGGAGATGTGGCTCTTTATTTGCTCTTTACCCTTTGACGACGGGCTGGGGCGGAAAGTTTCCGGGGAAGTCCGTCAATGCGGGTGGCGTGCCGAGATTGTGGTGGATGTTCATTAAAAGGGATGGAAGGCTCTGTTGCCGAGACGCCCACCGGACCTGGAGGAAGCAGTATGTGGCAGCAGACCGCCCCCGAGAAGGCGGGGTTCGCCCCGGATCTGGCCGACCGGCTCGACGCCCTCGTCCGGGAGGGGCGGGCACCGGGCCTGCACGGCGTCGTGGTGGCCCGCCGCGGCGAGCTGGTTGCGGAGTACTACGGCAGCGGCCCGGACTTCTCCTGGGGCGTTCCGCACGGCACGGTCGACTTCGGGCCGGAGACGCTGCACGACCTCCGCTCGGTCACCAAGAGCGTCACCGGCCTGCTGTACGGCATCGCGCTCGCCGACGGCCTGGTGCCCGAGCCCGGTGAGCCGATCCTGCCCCGTTTCCCCGAATACTCCGACCTGGCCGCCGACCCCCGGCGGGCGCGGCTGACCGTCGAGCACGCGCTGACCATGACGCTCGGCCTGGAATGGGACGAGAGCGCCCCGTACACCGGCCCGGAGAACAGCGAGATCGCCATGGAGATGGCCGAGGACCGCTACCGGTTCGTGCTGGAACGCCCGATCGTCGAGGAGCCGGGCACCCGGTGGCACTACAACGGGGGCGCCACGGCGCTGATCGGCGCCCTCATCGCCCGAGGCGCCGGGCGACCGCTGGAGGAGTTCGCGCGCAGCGCGCTCTTCGAGCCGCTCGGCATCGACTCCTTCGAATGGATGGCGGGGGACGACGGGATCGCCTCGCCCGCCGCCGGGCTCCGGCTGACCCCGCGAGGCATGGCCAGGATCGGCCGGGCCGTACTGGAGCGCGAGGTGATCCCCGCGGACTGGGTCGACGCCATGCTCCGGCCGCGCGTGCCGAGCACGTGGAACAGGTTCTACGGCTACCTGTGGTACGTCGGCCCCGACGGGCGGGCCAGCGCGACGGGCAACGGCGGGCAGCGGCTCTTCCTCCTGCCCGACCTCGACCTCGTCGTGGCCGTCACCGCCGGCGACTACGACGGGCCCGTCCAGGACGTCGCGCCCCGGGCGGTCCTGGAGGAGGTCGTCCTGCCCGCGCTGGTCCCCTGACCTCGCCGCGGCCCTGATCCCGATCCTCCGGCCGCCGCGGGGAACCTCACCGGGAGAGCGGGCCGGAGGCCGGTGACGGCCGCAGGGCATGGCGGTTGCGGTACAGGTCGCGCAGGAGCAGGACCTCGGCGCCGTGGTGGAGCACCTCGCGGTTGATGTGCAGCACGAGGGCGGCCAGGGGCTCCTCGGCGTACGGGCCCTCGGCCGGGCCGCAGGGCCGGGCGAGGCCCTCCGCGCCGAGAGCGCGCACGCCGTCACGCCACGCCGCGTACGTCTCGTCGAGCTGGCGCAGTGCCCCGGCGGCCGTGCCGGAGTAGGCGAACCCCTCGTAGTCCACGGGGGGCCCGCCGAAGTGCGAGGCGGTGCGCAGGCCCAGTACGCCGACGATGATGTGCCCGAGCCGCCAGGCGATCGTGGTCACCGGCGCCGGATCCGGTTCGGGGAGGGCGAACTCGATGACGAAGTCACCGCTCCCCGCGGCGATCGGGGCGCTCGCGGTGCCGCGCGGGCGCACGCTCCAGCAGCCGTCCACCGGCTCCCAGAGGTACTCGTCGTCGGTGAGTCCGTCGAGCCCCGGGCGCAGGTGGTGCTGCCAGTGCCAGTCCAGCTGGTCGGCGAGCAGTGGATTCCAGTCGATGCTCATGCATACGACCGTAGGCGCGATCGAGGACGGCTTGGGTCCTCATTCTGTGAGACTCACGGATCCGTGGTCCACGCACCGGCGGAAGACACCGCGGCCCGCCTGCTGAACCTGCTGCTCGGCGACGACGAGCAGCGACCCTCCCGACGCCATCGCCGTCCACCTGGCACTCGTCGGCGTCGGCTTCGAGATACTCGAACCACCTGAACTGTCCGATCACGTCCGCGCGATGGCGCAGCGCCTCGCCGGGGCCGCCCATCCGCCGAAGGAATGCCAATGATCTTCATTACCGCGAAGTTTCGCGTGCTGCCGGAGTCCGCCGACCGCTGGCCCGAGATCACAGGGGAGTTCACCCGGGCGACCCGCGCCGAGCCGGGCTGCCTGTGGTTCGACTGGTCCCGCAGTGTCGAGGATCCGGACGAGTACGTCCTGGTCGAGGCGTTCCGTGACGGTGACGCGGGGGCGGCCCACGTCCGGTCGGAACATTTCAGGCAGGCGCAGCGGACGCTCCCGCCGCACCTGGCGGAGACGCCCCGGATCGTGAACGCGACGGTCCCGCAGGACGACTGGTCCCCCCTCGGCGAGATGGCCGTGCCCGGACGCGACTGAGCGCCGTGACGGGGAGGAGGCGTCAGGAACCGCCCGGGGTCACCAGGCCGGATTCGTAGGCGAGGACGACGAGCTGAGCGCGGTCGCGGGCGCGGAGCTTGGTCATGGCCCGGTTGACGTGGGTTTTCGCGGTCAGCGGGCTGATCACCATGCGGTCCGCGATCTGGTCGTTGGACAGGCCCTGCGCGACCAGGACGACGGCCTCGCGTTCGCGGTTGGTCAGTTCTTCCAGCCCCGTGCCGATGCCGGTCGTGAGCGGCTGGGTGACGTACCTGTTGATGAGCTTGCGGGTGATCGACGGGGCGAGCAGCGCGTCGCCGCGCGCGGCGACGCGTACGGCGTGCAGGAAGTCTTCGGGCACGATGTCCTTGACGAGGAATCCGGCCGCGCCGGCGCGCAGCGCGTGGAAGACGTATTCGTCGAGGCCGTAGTTGGTCAGGATGACGACGTGCACTCCGGCCAGGGCCGGGTCCGCGGCGATGCGCCGGGTCGTCTCGATGCCGTCGACGACCGGCATCTGGATGTCGATGAGGGCGATGTCGGGCAGATGCTCCTTGACCAGAGCCAGGCCCTCCATCCCGTCGCCGGCCTCGCCCACCACCTCGATGTCGTCTTCGAGATCGAGGAGCGCGCGGAATCCGCTGCGCAGGAGCGGCTGGTCGTCGACCAGCAGGACACGGATCACGACGTCCGCTCCACAGGGAGCTCGGCCTGGACGGTGAAGCCTCCCCCGCTGCGCGGCTCCGCGCGCAGGCGACCACCGAGGGCGGTGACCCGCTCGCGCATCCCGAGCAGCCCGACGCCGGGCACCGGGGCGGTGTCCGGCGTGGCCTCGCCGTCGTCATCGATGTGTATCGCGAGGGCGTCGGGACGGTAGTCGATCCGGACCGACGCGGTGGCGGCGGCGGCGTGACGGGCGATGTTGGTCAGGGACTCCTGAACGATCCGGTAGACGGTCCGGCTCACCGCGGCCGGCACGTCGTGCCGTCGCCCCTCGATCGTCAGCGTCGCGTCCAGGCCGATGGCACGGGCCCGTTCCACCAGTTCCGGGACGTGGTCGAGCCCACGAGGCGGCGTCATGTCGTCGTCGCGCAGCGCCTGCAGGGTCGCGCGCAGCTCCCGGGTGGCCTCACGTCCGGCCTCCTGAATCGCCAGCAGGGCCTCCGGCACCTGTTCGCCGCGCCTGCGGGCCACGTGGACGGCGACTTCGGCCTGCACCTTGATGATCGAGATCTGGTGGGTGAGCGAATCGTGCAGCTCCCGCGCGATGTGCAGCCGCTCCTCGTCGGCACGACGCCGCGCGGTCTCCTCCCGGGTGCGCTCGGCTTCCTCGGCCCGCCGCTCGGCCTGCCGCAGCGCCTCACCCGCAGCACCGGCCGCGATCAGCCAGGCCAGCTCGAGGGCGCCCCGGGCCTGTGCGAACGCCTCGCCCGTGTCGTGCAGACCCGAGGCCAGGGCCGCGAGGGGGAGAGCGGCCAGCACGGTCACGCTCGCCGCCACCGTGGCGGTGCGGTGTCCCGCCCGCACGGCGGCGTACACCGCGAACAGGTATGCGACGGCAGGCACGTCGAAACCGGCCGTCTGGTATCCCACCGCGCACAGCCCGGTGACGGCCAGGACGGGAACCGGAGCCCGGCGGCGCGCGGCCAGCGCCAGGCCGCCGGCCGCCAGCAGCGCGTAGCCGAACAGGTCGAGGCCGGTGGCGGAGTTCTGCTCGGACAGCGCGGTGACCAGCAGCGTCGCCGCCACGCAGACGGCGATCGCCCAGTCCCTGACACCGGCCCGGACACCGGACCGTCCTGTGCTCATGCGCGCACCTTAGCCGGATGTCCGCGCGGGCGGCTCCTGCGCGCGGATGATCGGCGGGCTACCGCACACGCGGTACTTCCGCGGCTCCTGCGGCATCCGCAGCAACCGGGTGTGCCATCGGCGGCAGCGTGGATTGCCTGCGTCCGCCGGACGACCGGCGGTGGGGCGGGCGGACATGATCAGGTCACGTCCAGTCGCAGGAGAAGGAGCGCCTCATGCCAGTCCGATCCGTGCTCGCCGCCGCCGGAGCCGCCCTGCCCGGGATCTCCGGGCTCGCCGCACCGGCGGCCGCCCATGTCTTGGCCGAGCCGGCCGTCACCAGTGCCTACACCTTGACCGCCGGGCGTCTGTGGTCCTTGGCGGCCGCGCTGCTGGGGCTGGCCGGCGTGGTCGCCGGCGGGCTGGCTCTGGCCCGCTCCGCCGGTCGCGCCGGCAACGGCACCGGGAGAAGGGGGGCCGTCGCGGCCCTGGCGGCCGGGCTGGCCGGCGCGCTCGGCGGCGGGCTGGTCGTGGCCGCCGCCGAGGGTGGCCCCGGCACCGGCTACGGAATAGTCGGGGGCTTCGTGGCCCTGGTGGTCGGGCTGGTCGCCGTGGTCCTCGGCGGGCTGGCTTTGGCCCGCTCCCGCCGTACCGGCTGACCGCGCCGACCGGGAGGATCCGATGGGGGACGACCCCGCGTCGGGCCGGTACGCGGCGGCGCGGACCCTGCGGGCCGCGCCGCGGCTGTGACGGGAAGCGGAGACGGCGGGTGATGCCCGGGTCCCGGATCCGGGACCCGCGCATCAACCGTCTTTCCGTTGCCGTTCGGCGCCGGTGTTCCCGGCGGCGAGGTTCTTCACCTCGGGCGACGCCACCCGCCTGCGGGCGGTCAGCCCATGTGCGGATAGCGGTGGTCGGTCGGCGGGACGAACGTCTCCTTGATCGTGCGGGCGTTCACCCAGCGGATCAGGTTGAAGATCGAGCCGGCCTTGTCGTTGGTGCCCGAGGAGCGGGCCCCGCCGAAGGGCTGCTGGCCGACGACCGCGCCGGTGGGCTTGTCGTTGACGTAGAAGTTGCCCGCCGCGAAGCGCAGCTTCTCCGACGCCGAGGCGATGGCGTAGCGGTCCCGGGCGATGACCGAGCCGGTCAGCGCGTACGGCGAGGCGCTCTCCATCTGGTCCAGCACCGCGTCGAAGTCGCCGTCGTCGTAGACGTGCACGCCGAGGATCGGGCCGAAGTACTCCTTGACGAAGATCTCGTCGGTCGGGTCGGCGCACTCCAGGACCGTCGGCTTGACGAAGTAGCCGGTGGAGTCGTCGTAGGAGCCGGTCAGCACCTCGATCGAGTCGAGCGAGCGGGCCCGGTCGATCGCCGTCCGGTGCTTGGCGAACGCCCGCTCGTCGATGACCGCGCCCATGAACGTCGACAGGTCGGCGGCCACGTCGCCGACCGTCAGCGACTCGGCGGTGGCCACCAGGTCGTCGCGGACCGCCCGCCAGATCGAGCGCGGCACGTAGGCGCGGGAGGCGGCCGAGCACTTCTGGCCCTGGTACTCGAACGCGCCCCTGACCAGCGCGGTGGTCAGCACCGCGGGGTCGGCCGAGGGGTGGGCCAGCACGAAGTCCTTGCCGCCGGTCTCGCCGACCAGGCGCGGGTAGGACCGGTAGGAGGCGATGTTCGCGCCCACGGTCGCCCACAGGTGCTGGAAGGTCGCGGTGGAACCGGTGAAGTGGACGCCGGCCAGCTCCGGGTGGCTCAGCGCGGCCTCGGAGACCGCGGAGCCGTGGCCGGTCACCATGTTGATGACGCCCGGCGGGAGCCCCGCCTCCTCCAGCAGGCGCATGGTGAAGTGCGCGGCGAACTGCTGGGTGGGGGAGGGCTTCCAGACGACGACGTTGCCCATCAGCGCAGCCGAGGCCGGCAGGTTGCCCGCGATGGCGGTGAAGTTGAACGGCGTGATCGCCAGGACGAAGCCCTCCAGCGGGCGGTACTCCATCCGGTTCCACACGCCCGGCGACGAGACCGGCTGCTCGGTGAGGAGCTGCCGAGCGTAGGCCACGTTGAAGCGCAGGAAGTCGATCAGCTCGCAGGCCGCGTCGATCTCGGCCTGCTGCGCCGACTTGGACTGGCCGAGGATCGTGGCGCCGTTGAGCGTCTGCCGCCACGGCCCGGCCAGCAGCTCGGCGGCGCGAAGGAAGATCGCCGCCCGCTCGTCGAAGGACAGCGCCCGCCAGGCGGGGGCCGCCGCCAGCGCGGCGTCCACCGCGGCCCGCACGTCACCGGCGGTGGCGTCGGCCGTGCGGCCGAGCACGGAGGCGTGGTTGTGCGGCTGCACCACGTCGATGGGGGCGCCGCCGGCCATCCGCTGCTCGCCGCCGATGGTCATGGTCAGGTCGAGCTGGGCCCCGGCCAGCTCCTTGACGCGGTTCTCGAGCACGGTCCGCTCGGCGCTGCCCGGAGCGTAGCCGAGCACCGGCTCGTTGGCGGGAGCGGGGACGTTGGAGATGGCATCCATGACTACTTGCCTCCAAGGGCACGGAGAAAGAAGGCGACGTTGGCGGGGCGTTCGGCGAGGCGGCGCATGAAGTAGCCGTACCAGTCGTCGCCGTAGGGGAGGTAGACGCGCATCGTGTGCCCGGCCCCGGCCAGGGCCTGCTGCTTGTCGGTGCGGATGCCGTACAGCATCTGGTACTCGTAGTCGCCCCGGGCGCGCGAGAAGCGGTCGGCGAGGGTCTCGGTGATCGAGATCAGCCGGTCGTCGTGCGTGGCCACCATGGGGTAGCCCTTCCCCGCCATGAGGATCCGCAGGCATCGGACGTAGGCCTTGTCGACCTCGGTCTTCTTCTGGTGCGCGACCGAGGCGGGTTCGGCGTAGGCGCCCTTGACCAGGCGGACCCGGGAACCCTCGTGCGACAGGTCGCGGCAGTCGGCCTCGCTCCGGAACAGGTAGGCCTGGACGGCGACGCCGGTACCGGGGAAGTCGGCGCGCAGCGCGCGCAGGATGCCGAGGGTGGAGTCGACCGTGGTGTGGTCCTCCATGTCGAGGGTGACGCCGGCGCCGGCGGAGTGGGCGGCCTCGCAGATCGTGCGGGCGTTCTCCAGAGCGATCTTGTCGCCGTCGGCGCCCAGCGCCTGGCCGACCGCCGAGAGCTTCACGGAGACTTCGATGGGACCGGCGAATCCGGCGCGGTCGCCGAGCTCCAGCTCGCGCAGGGCGCCGAGCAGCTCGGTGTAGGCCGAGGCCGTCTGGGTGGCGGCCTCGGCGTCGCGGGTCTCCTCTCCCAGATGGTCGATGGTGACGGTGAGGCCTGCACCGGTCAGGCGGCGGACGGCCTCGACGGCGTCCCGGGTGGTCTCGCCCGCGACGAAGCGGTCGACGACCTTGCGCGTCAGCGGAACGCCGGAGACCGCGCGCCGCACGAGCGGCACCCGCGACCCGGCGAGGAGAAGTTGACCGAACATGTCTTCCAGCCTAAAACTCCAGCTCAGGACGGCCTCATGTGCATCTGCCACGATCGCGGCGAGCAGGCTTCATACAGATGTACAACAATGGCGGGGTGCTCCAGGAGACCGTCGACGAAATCGCCGCCAGGCTGGGCGCCTCCGCCACCCTGGAGGACCGCTCGTTCCGGCTCCTGGCCTACGCCGCGCAGAGCGGTGACATCGACACCGTGCGCCAGGAGTCCATCCTCCGCCGCCGGGCCTCCGACGAGGTCCGGGCCTACTTCGAGGGGTACGGCATCGCCACGGCGCGCGGCCGGGTCCGCATCCCCGCCGACGCCGAGCTGGGCGTGCTCGCCCGCGTCTGCGTCCCGCTGCGGCACCAGGGCGTGACCTACGGCTACCTGTGGCTGCTGGACGACGGAACCCTGAGCGATGAGCGGCTCGACTCCGTCGCCGAACCGGTCGCGACAGCGGCCACGGTCCTCGCCCAGGAGGCCCGCCGCCGCCAGGACCTGGGCGCCCACCTGCGGGAGTTGTTCTCCTCCGACGCCGAGGAGCGCTCCCGGGCGCTGTCCCGGCTCGGCCTGCGCGGCCCCCTGACGGCGATCGCCGTACGTCCCTCGGCCGACCGGGTCGCCGCGCTGTGGACCCTCCCGCGCGACGTGCTCGCCGACCCCGCGCTCCCCGACCCCGCGTTCCCCGACGGAAGCCTCCCGGAGCGGGGCGGGCCGCCGGTCGCGGTGCTCGCCCCGGCGGCCCACGCGTGGGAGCTGGCCGGGCGGATCCAGGCCATGTACGGCACGGCGGCCGGGGTCGGCGACGCCAGGGCCGAGCCCGGGCAGACCTGGCGGAGCTGGCGGGAGGCGGTCCACGCGCTGCGGGTCGCCGAGCGGGTCCCCGAGCTCGCCCCGGTCGCCGCCTGGTCCGACCTGGGCGTCTACCGGACGCTCGTACGGCTGGCCCCGGAGTCCCTGCGCGAGCTGGCGGCGGAGAGCGGGGGGCTGGCCGCCGACCCGGAGCTGGCCAGGACCGTGGAGGGCTACCTCGACCGCGCCGGACACGTCCAGGAGACCGCCGCCGCGCTGGGAGTGCACCGCCAGACGCTCTACTACCGGCTGGGCAAGGCCGCGCGGCTCACCGGCCGCGACCTGGCCGACGGCGAGGACCGCCTGGTGGTCCACCTCGCGCTCAAGGCCGCCCGGCTGCTGTAGCGCGCCCTCTGCTCCCCGCCGTCACCGCGGTTCGGTTCGGTGCGGCCGCGGCCCCCGCGCCGTCATCCCGCCCGCAGCGCCCGCGCGCGGGCCAGAAACGCCTCGGCCTCGGCCCAGCGGGCGCCGTCACCGGCGGGCTCGTAGCGCGTCAGCGGCTGCGTGCGCGCCAGGGCGCGCATCTCGGCGAGGCCGGAGACCTGCCCGGCCGCGCGGGCCTGGACCAGGACGTTGCCCAGGGCCGTGGCCTCGACGGGACCGGCGACGACCGGCAGGCCGCAGGCGTCGGCGGTGAGCCGGCACAGCAGGGCGTTCCTGCTGCCGCCGCCCACCAGGTGGATCACCTCGATCTCCCGTCCGGACAGGGCGACCGCCTGCCGGATGGCCGAGCGGTGTCCCAGGGCCAGGCTCTCCAGGATGCACCGGACGAACGCGGGGGGGTCGGCCGGAGGCTCCTGCCCGGTACGGCGGCACTCCTCGGCGATCCTGGCGGGCATGTCGCCGGGCGGCAGGAAGGCGGGGGTGCCGGGGTCGACGACCGCGGCGAACGGGCGGGCGGATCCGGCCGCGGCCAGCAGCGGGCCGAGCTCGGGCTCGCCCCAGGCGCGCAGCGACTCCTGCAGCAGCCACAGTCCCATGACGTTGCGCAGGTACCTGACGGTCCCGTCGACGCCCGCCTCGTTGGTGAAGCCCGCCGCCCGGCTCTCCTCGGTGAGCACCGGAGCCTCCAGCTCGACCCCGGCCAGCGACCAGGTGCCGCAGGAGACGTAGGCGAAGTTCCGCCCGGTGGCCGGCACCGCCGCGACCGCGGAGGCGGTGTCGTGCGAGGCGACCGCCACGACGCCGGCCGCGTGGCCGATCTCGTCGGCGACGTCGGGGCGCAGCCGCCCCACCGCCTCGCCCGGCGCGCGCAGCGGGGGGAACAGCCGGGCGGGAAGGCCGAGGCGCTCGATCAGCGGCCAGGCCCAGTCACGGGTGCGCACGTCCAGCAGGCCCGTGGTGGAGGCGTTGGTGAGCTCCGCGCCGATCTCGCCGGTGAGCCAGTAGGCGAGCAGGTCGGGGATGAGCAGCATGCGCTCGGCGTGCTCCAGCCGATCGGCCGCGAGTTGGTAGACGGTGTTGAAGGGCAGGAACTGCAGGCCGCACACGTCGTACAGCTCGGCGTCGGAGATGTGGGCGGCCACGCGTCCGGCCGCCCCGGCGGTGCGGCCGTCGCGGTAGTGCACCGGGTTGCCCAGCAGGGCTCCGGCGGAGTCCACGAGCCCGTAGTCGACCGCCCAGGAGTCGATCCCGATCGAGTGCACCCGTCCCGCCCGGCGCAGGCCGTACAGGGCCTCGCGGTGGAGACCGAGGATGTCCCAGTGCAGCGTGCCGGCCACCCGGACCGGCCGGTTGGGAAAGCGGTGCGCCTCGGACAGGCCCAGGCCGTCCGGGGACAGCTCGCCGACCATGACGCGGCCGCTGGAGGCTCCGAGGTCGACGGCGGCGAAGCGGTTCACCGGGTGGACTCCCTGACGACGAGTTCGGGCTGGAACATGATCTGCTGGTGGGCGTGGGTGCCGGGGTTGTCGCACTCGTCGAGCAGGAGCTCGGCGGCCGTCCTGCCGAGCTGGTAGGTGGGCTGCCGGATCGAGGTGAGCGAGACGGCCGAGGCCGCGGCGAAGTCGATGTCGTCGTAGCCGATCAGCGCGACGTCGTCCGGCACCCGGACCCCCGCGTGCATCAGGCCGCGCAGCATGCCGAGCGCGAGCAGGTCGTTGGCGCAGAAGACGGCGTCGGGAAGGTCTCCCTCGGACAGGAGCTTCTCCGCGGCCTGCTGGCCGGCCCGCGGCGTCATCGCGGGCATCTCGACGACGCGCAGCGGCCGGCCGCGCAGCGCCCGCCCGGCGCCGGCCCTGCGGTCCAGGCACTGCCGCATGGTCAGCGGTCCCGTCACGTAGGCGATGTCGCGGGCGCCCCCGGACAGCAGGTGGGCGACGGCGGTCTGGCCGCCGACGACGTCGTTGACGGCGACGGAGCACTGGTCGGGCCGGTGGGCGGGATGGTCGACGAGCACGACGTGGATCCCGCGCTCGCGCAACCGGTCGAGCGGCTCGGGGCTGTCGTCGGAGGGGGTGATCAGCACACCGCGGACCCGCTGCTCGGCGAGGACGAGAAGGTTGCGCTCCTCCTTGCTCCGGGAGCCGGCGGAGTTGCTGAGGATCACCGCGTAGCCGCGGTCGCTGGCCACGTCCTCGACGCCGGCCGTGACGTCGGTGAAGAACGGGTTGCCGATGTCGATGACCGACAGCCCGATGGTCGTGCTGTGCCCGGCGCGCAGCGTCGAGGCCGAGCCGTGCCTGACGAACCCCAGCTCCCGGATCGAGGCCTCGACGCGGGCCCGGGTCGAGGGCGAGACCTTCTCCGGCCGGTTCAGCACGTTCGACACCGTGCCGGGGGACACCCCGGCGTGCTCGGCGACCTGCCTGATGCCTGCAGCGCTCATCGGGCCTCACTGTCGTCTGACCATGGACCCCCAGATTAAAACGTAACAACCATCGTTCGGCAAGATGGCCTCGGATGCAGGCCGACCGGAAGATCATGCCTCTGTCGCGTCCGGGAAATTCGCTATTGACGTGCCATATCCCCTGACCTACTGTCCAGGTCTCGATTGAAACGTTTTAGAAGCTTCTGGAGGGAGCTCATGCCAGCACCCCCTGTCCCCGTCCTGGCCCCGCGTCAGGTGAGCACGTCGTTCGGCGCCGTTCATCACCGGTCTCGACGGACGCCCGGACGAGGGCATGCGGCCGCTGGCAGAGGTTTTCCACCTTGACCGAATCGGGGACAGAAATGGACATAACAGTCCAGCTGCGGGCGCAGCGCATCGAGACGCCGTCGTGGGCGTACGGCAACTCCGGCACCCGCTTCAAGGTGTTCGCCCAGCCGGGCGTGCCGCGCGATCCGTACGAGAAGCTCGCCGACGCCGCCCAGGTGCACCGCTACACCGGTATCGCGCCGACGGTGGCGCTGCACATCCCGTGGGACCGGGTGGACGACTACGCCGGCCTCGCCCGGCACGCCCGGGAGCTGGGCGTGGGAATCGGCGCGATCAACTCCAACGTCTTCCAGGACGACGACTACAAGCTGGGCAGCGTCACCCACCCGGACGCCCGGGTACGCCGCAAGGCCACCGACCACCTGCTCGAATGCGTCGACATCATGGACGCCACCGGCTCCGGCACGCTCAAGCTCTGGTTCTCCGACGGCCTGAACTACCCCGGCCAGGACGACATCCGCGCCCGCCAGGACCGGCTGGCCGAGGCCCTGTCGGAGGTCTACGGCCGGCTCGGCGAGGGGCAGCGCCTCCTGCTGGAGTACAAGCTGTTCGAGCCGGCCTTCTACGCCACCGACGTGCCCGACTGGGGCACCGCCTACGCCCACTGCCTCAGGCTCGGCGACAGAGCGCAGGTCGTGGTGGACACCGGGCACCACGCGCCGGGGACCAACATCGAGTTCATCGTGGCGTTCCTGCTGCGCGAGGGCAAGCTCGGCGGCTTCGACTTCAACTCCCGCTTCTACGCCGACGACGACCTGATGGTGGGCGCGGCCGACCCGTTCCAGCTGTTCCGGATCATGTGCGAGGTGGTGCGCGGCGGCGGGCTGGACCCGCGGTCGGGCGTGGCGTTCATGCTCGACCAGTGCCACAACATCGAGCCGAAGATCCCCGGCCAGATCCGCTCGGTGATGAACGTGCAGGAGGCCACCGCCAAGGCGCTGCTGGTCGACCGCGCGGCGCTGGCGGTGGCGCAGTCCTCCGGGGACGTGCTGGGCGCCAACGCGGTGCTGATGGACGCCTACAACACCGACGTGCGGCCGCTGCTGGCCTCGCTGCGCGAGGAGACGGGTCTGGACCCCGACCCGATGGCGGCCTACGCCCGGTCGGGCTATTTCGAGACGATCGCGGCCGAGCGTGTCGGCGGGGCGCAGGCGGGCTGGGGGGCGTGACGGGTACCCGCCCGCCCCGGGTGCGCATCCCGGGGGCACGCAACCACCGGGTCCCGGGATCGGGACTGCAGAGAGCACGTCAAACCACTGTGAATCTATTAGGGGATATGTAATGACATCGCCGGTTGAGCAACTGCTGCGGCGCTCGCACGCGCTGGGTGCCGACCCGCGCAACACCAACTACGCCGGCGGGAACGCCTCCGCCAAGGGGACGGAGACGGACCCGGCGACCGGCGGCGACGTCGAGCTGATGTGGGTGAAGGGCTCGGGCGGTGACCTGGGCACGCTCACCGCGGCGGGCCTGGCCGTACTCCGGCTGGACCGGCTGCGCGCCCTGGCCGAGGTCTACCCGGGGGTGGAGCGCGAGGACGAGATGGTCGCCGCCTTCGACTACTGCCTGCACGGCCGGGGCGGTGCCGCCCCCAGCATCGACACCGCCATGCACGGCCTGGTCGAGGCCGCGCACGTGGACCACCTGCACCCGGACGCGGGCATCGCGATCGCCACGGCCGCCGACGGGCCCGAGCTCACCCGGCGGATCTTCGGGGACCGGGTGCTGTGGGTGCCCTGGCGCCGGCCGGGATTCCAGCTCGGCCTCGACATCGCGGCCGTCGCCGCCGCCAACCCCCAGGCGATCGGGGTGATCCTCGGCGGGCACGGCATCACCGCCTGGGGCGCCACGTCGGACGAGTGCCGGGCGCGCTCCCTGGAGATCATCCGTACGGCCGAGGCGCACATCGCCGAGCACGGCCGCCCCGAGCCGTTCGGCGCCGTGCTGCCCGGCTACGAGCCGCTGGAGGAGCAGGCCCGCCACGAGCGCGCCGCCGCCCTCTTCCCCCTGGTACGCGGCCTGGCCTCCACCGACCACCCGGTGGTCGGCCACTACACCGACACGCCCGAGGTGCTGGACTTCCTGGCCCGCGCCGAGCATCCGCGCCTGGCCGCGCTGGGCACCTCCTGCCCCGACCACTTCCTGCGCACCAAGGTCGCCCCGCTCGTGCTCGACCTGCCCGCCGACGCGCCGGTGGAGCGGGCCGCCGCGCGGCTGCGCGAGCTGCACGCCGCCTACCGCGAGGAGTACGCGGCCTACTACGCCCGGCACGCCGATCCGGACTCGCCGCCCATGCGCGGCGCCGACCCGGCGATCGTGCTGGTTCCCGGGGTGGGCATGTTCTCCTTCGGCAAGGACAAGCAGACCGCCCGGGTGGCGGGAGAGTTCTACGTCAACGCGGTCAACGTGATGCGCGGGGCGGAGGCGCTGTCGTCGTACGCGCCGATCCCGGAGGCGGAGAAGTTCCGCATCGAGTACTGGGAACTGGAGGAGGCCAAGCTCCGCCGCATGCCCGCGCCCAGGCCGCTGGCCGCCCGCGTCGCGCTGGTCACCGGCGGCGGCTCCGGCATCGGCGCGGCCACCGCCCGCCGACTGGCGGCCGAGGGCGCCTGCGTGGTGGTGGCCGACCGCGACCCGGCCGCCGAGAAGGTCGCCGCCGAGATCGGGGCCGGGGCGCCGCGGGCACGGGACGCGGCGATCGCCGTACGGGCCGACGTCACCTCCGAGGAGGAGGTCGTCTCGGCCCTGCGGCAGGCCGTGCTGGCCTTCGGCGGCGTCGACCTCGTGGTCAACAACGCCGGGCTGTCGTTGTCGCGCTCGCTGCTGGAGACCAGCCTGGACGACTGGGATCTGCAGCACGACGTGATGGCCCGCGGTTCTTTCCTGGTCTCCCGGGAGAGCGCCCGCGTCATGATCACCCAGGGGATGGGCGGGGACATCGTCTACGTCTCCTCCAAGAACGCGGTCTTCGCCGGGCCGAACAACGTCGCCTACGGCGCGGCCAAGGCCGACCAGGCCCACCAGGTGCGGCTGCTGGCGGCCGAGCTGGGCGAGCACGGCATCCGCGTCAACGGCGTCAACCCCGACGGGGTGGTGCGCGGCTCGGGCATCTTCGCCTCCGGCTGGGGTGCCAACCGGGCCGCCGTCTACGGGGTGGAAGAGGACAGGCTCGGAGAGTTCTACGCCCAGCGCACCCTGCTCAAGCGCGAGGTGCTGCCCGAGCACATCGCCGCCGCGATCTTCGCGCTCACCGGCGGGGACCTGTCGCTCACCACGGGCCTGCACATTCCGGTGGACGCAGGCGTCGCCGCCGCCTTCCTGCGCTGAGGCCGTCCCGCCCGGCCCCCGGTACGGCGCCGTACCGGGGGCCGGGCGGGACGGGGACCGGGAAGGCCACCACCGCCGGTCTCCGGCGCCGCCTGGGCCGTCTCCCGCCGTCACAAGGACGCTAGTAGCCCTTCAACCGGTAGATCTTCACCCAGTCGACGTACATGCTCACCGTGGACGGGGTGGAGGCGTTGCGGCACGGCGACCACTCGTTGCACGTCACGTCGTTCTGCAGGGCCAGGTGCATGGAGTGCCCGCGGGGCACGTTGGCTCCCCGGTAGTCCCACACCTTCTCACCGTCCAGCCAGAAGGTCAGCCGCCCCGGCAGCCAGTCGACCGCGACCGTGTGCCAGCGGGTGAAGTCGGTCCTGACGGTGCGCTGGGCCTGCCGCCGCTCGCCCCGGTGCACGAAGATCCCGCCCGACCGGCGGCTCGGATCGATGATCTCGGCGAAGTCGACCTCGGCGTAGTCGGGCTTGCCCTGGACGTCCGGCCACAGCAGGGCCAGCGGGGTGTACCCGGCGCCGCGTTCGGCCCTCATGCGCACCTCCCAGCGTCCGTACTGCTGCGACAGGTGGCTGGCGATGCCGCCGGAGAGGTCGGTGCCGCCGTACATCCCGCCCTTGAGCCGGAGGGTGCCGCCGCTGACGCTGGCGGCCCTGCGGGTCCGGGGATTGGTCTGCGCACCGGGGGAGTGGTAGACGGCCCACGTGCGGCCGTCGACCCGGGTGCCGTCGAAGTGCTCCTCCAGGACCGGCTCGCCCCAGCCGGGATCGGCGAGCGCTTCCTGCACGGGGAGGAGGGAGAGGGACAGGGCCGTTGCGGCAATGCCAAGGGACATCCTGCGAATCGACATGCGCCCCATCAAAGCAGTGATCTACCGCCGATAACGGACTTATTGTGATTTCGCGGTTGTCTCGCAGCCGGACATCGTGACCGCGCTCCGGAGGCCCGCCGGGCCCGCCCCTTCCCGGAGGAAGGGCGCAAGCCGCGAACGGTCAGCCGGCGCCGAAGCACTCCGCCAGCAGCCGCAGCCCCTCGTCGATCCGCTCCGGCCGCACCGCGCCGTAGCCGAGCACGAGACCCGCCTGCGCAGGCTCCTCGCCGCAGTAGCCCGCCAGGCTCTCCACGCCGACCCCCGCGCCGCGGGCGCGCGCGACGACCTGCTCCAGATCGATCGCGGCGTCCGGCGCGAGCCTCGCGCACAGGTGCAGGCCCGCGGCCGAGGGCACCGGCCGCAACCGGTCCGCGAAGCGCTCCCGGAGCACCGTCGTGATCTTCGCGTGGCGTGCCGCGTACTCCCGGGTCGTCTTGCGGATGTGGCGCGACAGCAGCCCTTCGTCGATGAAGCGCGCCAGGGCCCCCTGGGCGATCAGGTCACCGTGCCAGTCGGCGAGTCGTTTGGCGCTGAGCAGCGCGGGCCGCAGCGAAGCCGGGGCGACCAGGAAACCGAGCCGCAGCATGGGCAGCAGCGTCTTGGAGAAGGACCCGACGTAGACGACGCGACCGCACCGGTCGAGGCTCTGCAGCGATTCGAGCGGGCGGCCCCCGAAGCGGTACTCGCTGTCGTAGTCGTCCTCGATCACCACGGCGTCGTGCCGCTGCGCCCAGGCGAGCAGCGCGGCGCGGCGCGGAAGGGACATCGGCGTGCCCAGCGGGAACTGGTGGGAGGGCGTGACGTAGACCAGCCGGGTGTCATCCGGCAGGGCCGCCACGTCCAGCCCCTCCGCGTCGACCGGGACGCCGGTCACGCGAGCGCCCAGTGACCGGAACAGCAGCCGGGCGGGCGGGTATCCCGGTTCCTCGACCGCCACGCGGTCGCCCGGCTCGATCAGCACGCGGCCGACGAGGTCGAGCGCCTGCTGCGCGCCCTGGGTGACCAGGACGTCGCCGGCGCCGGCGTGCACCGAGCGGGAAACGCCCACGTACCGCGCGATCGCCTCCCGGAGGCCGGCGTGCCCGGCGGGCTGGGCGTACTCCGGGAGCCCGACGGTCGAGCGGCTGAGCTCGCGGGCGACGAGCCGCCGCCACGTCTCCAGCGGGAACAGCGCCGGATCGGGGGTGCCGACCCGGAAGTCGTACAGCGGCCTGCCGTCACCGGCCGTGCTGCTCCCGGGCGCGGCGTGCCCGGGGCCGTCCGGGGCCGGTATGGACCGCCACACCGGCCGGGGCCGCACGTCGCCGCCCGCCGGGGCGTTCCGCGGCCGCGCGCGGGCGAGCGGCTGCGCGCACACGAACGTGCCCGCACCGACCTTGCCGGTGAGGAAACCCTCGGCCGTGAGGCGGTCGTAGGCCACCGTCACCGTGTTGCGCGCGACGCCCAGCCGCCCGGCCAGCTCGCGCGTGGGCGGCAGACGCTCCCCGGGCTGCAGGCGGCCGTCGAGGACGGCCTCGCGCAGTTGCCGGTAGATCCGCGCGGCCAGGTCGCCGCGTCCGGCGAGCCCGATGTGGAACTCCATCCGCCTCCCTCATTGGCCCAATCATTATGGTCGATATTGGTTCTTACATATGGCCAATCACATTTCTAGGATCCTCATCGACGCGATTGCGAGGAAACGAGGTCGGGAAGTGGAGACGGTGGCCGACACACGGTCCGTCCGGGGGCGTGGGTCACGCGGCGCCGGTGCCGGGAGGCGGGGCCGGGCCGGAGGGCGGGCCGCCGGCCCGGCCCGGGGCGTGATCCTGTGAGCGGGCGCGGCTGGGTCCTGTTCGCCCTGATGAGCGTCATCTGGGGTATCCCGTACCTGCTGATCAAAGTGGCGGTGGACGGTGTCTCCGTTCCGGTGCTGGTGTTCGCGAGGACCGCGGTGGGCGCCGCCGTACTGCTTCCGCTGGCGCTGGGCGGGGGCCGGTTGCGGGGCCTCCTCCGCCACTGGCGGCCGCTGGCCGCCTTCGCGGCGATAGAGATCATCGTGCCGTGGTGGTTGCTGTCGGACGCCGAGCGCCACCTCACCAGCTCGATGACCGGCCTGCTCATCGCGGCCTCGCCCGTCATGGCGGCGGTGGCCGGACGGCTGGCCGGCGACACCGAACGGCTCGGCGCCACCCGGTGGGCCGGCCTGGCCGTGGGGCTGGCCGGGGTGGCCGTCCTGGCGGCGCCGGAGCTGCGCGGCGGGGACCCCTGGGCGATCACCGAGGTGCTGCTGGCCGCGGCCTGCTACGCCGTCGCCCCGATGATCGCGGCGCGACGGCTGCGGGACGTCCCGGCCCTGCCCATGACCGTCGCCTGCCTGGGGCTGGCGGCACTGGTCTACACACCTCCGGCGATCATGACCTGGCCGGACGCGCTGCCCGCCGGCCGGGTGCTCGCCGCGCTCGCCGGCCTCGCCGTCGTCTGCACGGCGCTGGCGTTCGTCGTGTTCTTCGCCCTCATCCGGGAGGCCGGCGCCTCCCGGGCGCTGGTGTTCACCTACGTCAACCCGGCCGTCGCCGTCACCGCGGGCGTGGCCGTGCTCGCGGAGCCGCTCACCGTGCCGGTCCTCGTCTCGTTCGCGCTGATCCTCGGCGGCTCGGTGCTGGCGACCGCGTCCCGGGGCCGCGGCAGCCGCGGCGGCCGGGGACGGGCCGCCACCGCGGGCGGCGGGGTCCGCGAGATCAGCGGTCGCGGCCGATGAACATGGTGAAGCCCTCGCCGCCGTGGTCGCCGGGATACGCCTCGCCGGAGACCGTCACGGGCGGGTCCTCGTCCGCGTCGTGCTCTCCCGACCCGAGGAGGGCCCGGGTCAGCGTCTCGCGCTCGCCGAGCATCTCCTCCAGCGCGGTGCCCAGGTGCGCGTCCGTGAGCGTGGAGACGGCGTTCCCGGTTCCGGCGGCGTTGCCGCGCAGGGCGATCAGCACCGCGCGGCGCAGCAGTTCCTTGAAGAACGAGGCGGTCGCGCCCTCGGTCTTCGCGACGACCGGGCCGAGATCGGCCTCCAGGCGCAGGTCGCGGGCGTAGAGGCGGAGCAGTGCGGCCCGGCCGGCCGCGTCCGGCTTGGGGATCTCCACCGCCAGGTCCACCCGGCCCGGCCGGTCGGCCAGCGCCCGCTCCAGGACCCCCGCCCGGTTGGTGGTCAGCACGAACGTCACATCCGAGTCGGCGCCCACCCCGTCCATGGCGTCGAGCAGCGCGAACAGCAGGGGGTTGCCCTCGGGATGGAACGAGCGGTCCATGGCGACCAGGTCCACGTCCTCCAGGATGACCAGGGCGGGCTGGAGCCGCCGCGCCAGCCCGGCGGCCTCGCTGACGAACCTGATCGCCGACCCGGTCATCACGATCACAGTGGAGCCGGCCAGCCGGCCCATCAGGTAACGGACCGTGTGGGTCTTGCCGGTTCCGGGCGGGCCGTGCAGCAGCAGGCCGCGCTTGAGGTGCTGGCCGTGCTCGCGCAGCCGTGCGGCCAGCTCGCCGATGCCGACGATGTGCCGCTCCACCGTGTCGAGCACGCCCTCGGGCAGCACCACCTGGTCGGCGGAGACGGCCGGCCGGGGCAGGAAGCTCACCAGGTCGTTGCCCCGGTGCTCGCTCCACGCGAACGACAGCACCTGCCCCCGGTAGACGTCGTGCTCGCGCATCAGCCGCCCGATCTCGTCGCGGACGGCGACGGCGTCGCGCCGCTCGGCGGCCAGCACGGTGACCTCCGCCTGCGGCGCCCCGTGCTCCTGGGGGCCGCGCAGGCCGACCACCACGGGAGACCCGCCGGGGGAGCGGGTCAGGACCAGCCCGAGCGCGATGACCTCCATGGTCTCGTCGGGGCCGACCGCCGCCGTGGCGTAGTCGACCGCGCCGATCTCGAACCACTCGAAGCCGCGCGCCGAGCCAGCCAGCATGTTCACGTAGTCGTTGTGCTCGCGGCCCTGCCCGGAGATCCCGAACCACTCGGCCTGCGGGCTGTGGCGGGCCAGATAGGCGTCCACGCCGCGCTGGAGGTTGGCGTGCTCCCAGGCCGCGAAGGACTCGGTGATCGAGACCACGTTTTTGAGGTCGCAGCCGAGATGGCCGGTGACCCTGGCCACCAGCTCGGGTGTCCCCTTCGCCTCGGCCAGGACCGTGTGGGCCTCCTGCATGAGGGCGCCGAGCGCTCTGGACAACTCCTTGGCGTCACCGAGATCCATGATTCATCGCCTCCCGTACCCTGACCCTGGCAGAGGGGTACGGCGGGCGCACGGGATTTTCCCCCCAATCCTCGCGTGGGGGTCATCCCTCCGATCTCCGCATGAGATGCGCGAGGGCGGCGGCGTCGCCCGGTCCGCCGCGTTCGGCGAGCCGCCCGGCGACATGCCGCCGGTGCTCGGCGTCGGCGTTGCCGCCGTACTTGAACTTGCCGTCGACCTTCCGGACCGTCAGCCGCAGGCCCCGGATCCCGGCGAAGCGCCGTTCGTGCTCGGCGGGGTCGACCAGGGCGCCCTCCGGCTCCAGCCGGCCGATCTGCGCGCGGAGGATCTCCGCCTTGCCCTCGGCGTCGGTGACGACCTCGGCGTGGCAGAGGAGCTGGACCGCCGCGTAGTAGGTGGTCGGTATGCCCCGGCGCGGGTCGTCCTCGCCGGGCAGGATCTTCCACGCGCCCGGGACGTAGGCCCAGTCGCCCGCGACGGACAGCAGCACGGCCGGGTTCTCCTCGATCGCGGCCCAGATCGGATTGGGCCGGGCGAGGTGGAGCAGGACCATGCGGTCGCCGGTGAGCAGGAACTGGGTCGGGACGACGACCGGGACCTCGCGATCCCGTCCGGCGGCGACCAGGTGGCCGAACTCGTTGGCCCGGACGAAGGCCAGTGCCTCGTCCTCGGTCGCGGCGTCCCAGGGATGAATCAACATGCGGTAAAAGGTATATCCATCCAGAAGCGCCGATCAACGCGGGCGTGGAGCGGCCCCCGCACGGGCCCGGAGGAGGCCGTACGGGGGCCGGAGTGTGAGCCGAGGCGGACGGTCCGGAGCGGCGGGGTCAGTGCTGGGCGGCGAGGGCGTCCTCGTACACGCGGACGAGCTCCTGGCTGATCCGCTCCCAGGAGTAGCGGGAGCGGACGCGGTCGGCGGCCGCGAAGCCCAGCGCCGTGCGCCGGGTGGGGTCGGCGAGCAGCTCGCGGGTGAGCCGGGCGGTCTGCGCGGGACGGTCCGGCGCGACCAGCAGGCCGGTGACCCCGTCCACGATGGAGTCCAGGTGCGCGCCCACCGCAGAGGCGATGACCGGCACGCCGCAGGCCATGGCCTCCAGTGCGACGACGCCCCCCGCGGCCTCACGGGGCAGCGAGACCACCACGTCGGCGCTGCGCATCAGCTTGGGCATCGAGGCGTGCGGAACCTGCCCGAGGAAGGTGACGCGGTCGTCGACATCGAGCTCCTTGGCCAGCAGCCGGGCACGGTAGGCGTCGGGGTCGTTGTCCAGGTCCGCCGCGGCGGGCCCGCCGGCGATGAGCAGTTCCGCCTCGGGGATGCCGCCCAGCGCCCGGATCGCCGTCCGCACGCCCCTGGCGTCGGACAGCGGCCCCACGTGCAGCAGCCGCGGCCGGGTGCCGCGCGGTGCGGACGGTCCCTGGCGCCGGAAGCGCTCGACGTCGACGCCGCAGGGGACCACGGCGATGTTGCGGCGCGGCACGCCCAGCCGGATCAGCTCCGACTCCTCGTCGCCGCATCCGGCGATCACCGCGCTGGCCCGGCGGCCGAGTGCGCGCTGCAGCCGGATCTTCCTGGCGTCGTCGGTGCTCTCGCTCTGCCGGGTGAAGGTCTGGGTGACCGGTACGTGCAGGCCGCTCGCGCCGGCGATGGCGGCCAGGCCTCCGGTCCAGGAGTGGGCGTGGATGACGTCCGGCCGGTCCTGACCCCAGCGGCGCATCAGCTCACCGCCCAGGTCCGGGAGGTAGGGCAGCACCCCGTCCTCGGGCAGGTCCTGGGCGGGTCCCGCGGGCAGATGCTCCAAGGTGACGCCGTGGGCCACCCGCACGCGCGCCTTGCCGGAGTCGGAGCCCCTGCGCGTGTAGATCGTGACCTTGTGCTCCCTGCCCAGTTCGCGGGCGACGGCCATGATCTGGTTCCGCTGCGCGGAGAGGCCGGACTGGTCCTGAGTGGCAGACAGGGCGTCAGAAGAGACAAATGCAATATTCACGGCACACCTCTGGGGGAGATAGGCATGGAAAGCCTGGACTTCCAGGGGTGCCTGCGTCTTAGGCACTCATCTGTATGCCTGAGACCATACCCGGATCGTCGCCGCGTGCAAACCTCAGTATTTCCGACTCTGTCGCAATTCTTCCGCACGGGCGCTCGGCACGTGCAGTTGGACCGCGCATCCGCCCTGGTCGTGGTGGATGTCCAGCCGGTCGCAGAGCTGCCGGGCGATCCAGAGCCCGTCACCCGGGCCGGAGCTGGGGCTCGGCGGGACGAAACCGGCGAGCGGATCGGTCAGGCCCCCCGCGGGACGGTGGATCTGACAGGTGATCGCGCCGAACCTCTCCCACAGATGGGCGGTGACCGGCGGGTCCAGATGCGTGGCCACCTCGTTGACGGCCACCGCGAGCAGGGTCGCCCGATCGCGGGTCAGCCCGAGGAAGGACGCCTGGTCGGAGACGAAGGAACGCAGCGCCTGCAGGCTCTCCGCGCGAAGGGAGACCGCCTCCGCCGGAGGCTGCGGCAGCGGTACGGCGTCGCACTCGCGGACGAAGTCCACCGGGGCGGTGTACTCGGGACAGGGCACCGTGGCGCCGTCCTCCAGCAGCACGGGGTGCGTGCGCCGTGCGGCCGTCATCAGGCGCGGTTCCAGGACCCGCGCGTCGTACGGGCAGATCATCCAGAGGTTGGTGCCCTCCATCAGGAGGTTCAAAACCGACTCCATGCGCTGCCAGGACAGCATGTCCCGGGGGGAACGGCCGATCCACATCGGCTCGGCGATCACCCGGACGTGCCCGCCGTACGGCGCCTCGGGCCCGCGCCGCCGCCAGTAGCGGTGGAAGGCGGTGGTGCGCTGCACCGGCCGGCGCCCCAGGAAGGCGGTCTCCGCGTAGTCCACCCGCCGGCCGTCGCGGCCCAGGGCGTCGCTGAGCAGATCGAGGTTGGCCGAGGTGGTCACGACCAGCACCGGATCACCCTTGGCCAGCCCGTCGGAGATGAACGGCAGAGCCATCGCCAGGAACCGCTCGTCGGAGTCGTAGACCGCCGCTTGGTGGATGGAAGTCATCGCGTTCCTGTCAGGCGCGGGCCGGGGCGCCGGGACCCGGCCGGTGATCTCGTCGTCTCGCCTGCACTACCTCGTCTCCGCGTCGCTCGACCCTGGCGCACACCGGGCGGTGAAACGCTAAGTTATACGATCCTTACACAACGCGTAGGGCAAGTATCACGATCTCGTCCCACACTCTTCCTCCGGAGAACGCGTGGCGGTCCTCCTCGACGGTCTTGACCACGGCGGCCGGCGCCTGCGAGACGCACCGCGCCAGGACGTCGGCCAGCCGGCCCTCGCCGTAGGCCTCGCCCCGGTCGTTGCGCGAGGTGACCAGCCCGTCGGAGTAGAAGAGCAGGGTCTGGCCGGAGGCCATCGTGATCTCCTCGCCGAACGTCTCGCTGTCGGGCGAGATGCCCAGCGGCACGCCGCCTCCGGCGGTGAAACGCACCGTGCCGTCGGGCTGCAGCAGCGCGGCGGGATGGTGGCCCGCGCTGGCCAGCCTGATCCGGCGCCCCTTGACGAACCCGGCCACCGCCATCACGAACATGCCGGTGCGCTGGGCGGTCAGGGCATGGTTGAGCTTGCCCAGGGCCTCGCCGGGGTCGCTCTCCCAGACGCTGAGCACGCGCAGCCCGTTGCGCACCATGGCGCTGACCGAGGCGGCCTCCTCGCCCTTGCCCGCCGCCCCGCCGAGCGCGAAACCCCACCCGCCCGCGACCGGGAAGACGTCGTAGAACTCGGCGCCGACCGGGCTGGAGCCCGCATGGTAGATGGCCGCGGCCTCGAACCCGGGGATGTCGGGCAGCGCACGGGGCACCACGCTGGTGCGCAGCGCTTCGGCGGCCTGGGAGCGGTCCTGGAAGCTGCGCCGGGCCCGCAACGCCAGCCCGAGGTGGACGCCGATCTCCTCCATGAGGCCCAGATCGGCCAGGGTGAACGGCTCGCGGTCGCGTGACCGCAACAGGGTCAGGGAGCCCGCGGGGCCGTCCTCTCCCTGGATCGGCACGCACAGCACGGAGGCGGCGCCCATCACCCGCAGCAGCGGCGGCCCGTCGGGGACGCCGCCGAGCAGCGTCTCCTCCTCCAGCATCTCGTGGACCACGCCGGAGCCGCCCGACAGCACGTGGGCGACGAGCGGTGCGGCCAGCGGGTTGAGGCTCTCGACCAGCCGGACCAGCTCGCCCACCGGCCTGTCGGCGGGACCGAGCACGCAGGCACGCCGGGGCGAGCCGTCGCGGACCACGTCGGCGATCACCCAGTCGGCGAGCTCGGAGGCCAGCAACCTGGCGGCCCGGGTGACGGTCACCGGCTGGCGCAGGCTGTCCTCGTCCAGCAGCAGGCGGGTCATGCGGGACAGCAGTTCCTGGCGGCGCGCCGCGGCGAGCACCAGGGCGGCGTCCGAGCGGTCGACCGGCCCCACGGGCGTCTCGGTGACCTGCGCCTCCACCGGAAGGACCAGGACCGCGGTCATCTCGTGCGGCTCGCCCGGCATGGTCAGCCGGGTCAGGGCGAGCTGCACGGTGTGCGCCCGGCCCTGGTGGGCCAGCCGGGTCTGGAAGGTCACCGTCCGGCCGCCCTGGCGCACGGCGGTGAGGTGGGAGCGGAACGCCGCCCGCCGGGAGACGTCGACGAACAGCGCGAACGAGCGGCCGATCAGGTAGCCCGCCGGGCTGCCCAGCATCCGGGAGGTCTCCGCGCTGATCCGCCGGACCACTCCCGAGCCGTCCAGCACCGCCACCGGGACCGGGAACGTCTTGAACACCTGGCGCAGCAGCTTCAGCTCCCGCTGCGAGCCGCTCTCCCGCCCCCCCGACCGCCTGGGCGCCCTGCGCAGCTCGTGCAGGGCGGAGTCCAGCAGCTCGCGGGCGGTGTCCAGCTCCGCGAGAGCCGCATCGAGTGTGGACCGCGGATCGGCTGGGTAGGCGGAGCGGGTCTCGCGCAGCGAGGAGACCCTGGCGGCCAGCGCGCTCAGCGCCTGTTCCAGGGCCGGAAGGCCAAGGGCTTCGGTCAATGCTCGTCCTAGTCGCCGGCCGGGAGGAGGCTCGTCCCGTCGTAGACGCTACGCCACCCGGTGAAGCTTATCGATGTGCGGTCAGATAGTGATTAAGTTATCCATACGGGGAAGGGGTCGCACGACATGGATATGGTGACGCCCGTTCTCGCCCGTGACCTTGCCGCCCTCGGCAGGGTCAGTGAAGAGACGTCGAGCGAGAGCGTACTCCGCGGGCTGACGGCCACCCTCGCCGGCGGCGTGCCCGGCTGCGCGGGCGGCACCGCCGAGCTCTGGCAGCAGGAGCGGCTGGTGGTCTCGGCCTCCCACAGCGAGCTCGTCATCCTCGTCGACAGCGAGAGCGAGCTGGGCGAGGGCCCCTCGGCCGAGGCCCGGGTCACCGGCGGCCACGTGATCGTCCCGGACGTGCTGCGGGACTTCCGCTGGCCGGACTACTCGGCCATGGCGGTCCGGTGCGGGGTCCGCTCGGTCCTGACGGTGCCGATCAACGTCGAGCGCGCGGTCCTGGTCCTCGGCCTGTACGGCGTCCGCCCCGACGTCTTCGCCCCCCGGGGCGTGCCCTCGCTGGCCGGCATGCTGGCCGAGCAGGTGACCGTGGCCCTGGCGAACATGTGGGACTACGACGAGGTGCGCACCGACGCCGCCCAGATGCAGGAGGCGCTGGCCGGCCGGGCCGTCATCGACCAGGCCAAGGGCATCATCATGAAGTCCAGCGGATGCTCGGCCGAGGCCGCCTTCGACGAGCTGCGCCGGGTCTCCCAGCACCACCAGGTGAAGGTGGCGGACCTGGCCAGGCTCCTGGTCGACGAGCACCAGCGCAACCGGGGCGCCAAGCGGGACTGACCCGCCGCGCCACCCGGGGGAGAGCGGCGCCGGACGGACCGGCCGAGGTCAGGCGGACCGGCCGAACGCGGCCAGGGCGTCGTCGATCGTGTCGTAGAGCGGCAGCCGCTGCGCCAGCCCCGTGATCCACATCACCCTGGTCTTGGCGTACTCCACCCCGATGAGGGCGAACCTGCCGCCTTCCGCGGTGCTGACCTGCCACTGGTGGACGATGAGCCCGAGCGCCCGGGAGTCCATGAAGGTCACCCCGCTCAGGTCGAGGACCATGTCGGCGCCGTGCTCGGCGGCCTCCGCCGCCAGGTAGTCGGCGAACTGATCCCTGGTGGTGGCGTCGAGCAGACCCGTCACCCGGATCACGTTGACCCCGCCGACCGCCGCCGACTCCAAGGTCAGGGCAGCCGAGCCATCGCCGTTCTCCGACACCGTCACCCAAATCCTCCTCGCCGTTCGCATAGCAACCTTACTGTTACCTGGCGGGGAGTAATACTCCCGCAATCGGGGGAATACTCGATCCGAGGTCCAGCAGAGGGCCTCGCCTCGAAAAGTGGTCGAGGCGATGCCGTCTGCCCGGAAACTGCTCCGCTGGCGTCGGCGCCGCTCGACAGTCATAGCAGGGAGCAGCAATGTCTGTTCAGGCAATCGAACTCAACGACATGACCGCCGAGGAACTCCTCGCAGAGATGGTCCTGCCTGAGGTCTCCGAATACCGCGCAGAGCGCCTGCGTGAGCGCATCGTCGAGATGCACCGGCCCCTGGCCATGGAGATCGCCCGCCGTTACCGCTACCGGGGCGAACCCCTGGAGGACCTCCTCCAGGCCGCGTACGTCGGACTGATGAAGGCCATCAACGGGTACGACCCGACCCTCGGCCACGCCTTCCGCGGCTATGCCGTCGTCACCATGACCGGCGAGGTCAAGCGCCACTTCCGCGACCGCACCTGGGCCATCCGGGTGCCGCGCGTCTACCAGGAGCGCAGGGCCGAGCTGAACCGGCTGGTCGCCGACCTCAGCCAGGAGCTCGGCCGCGCCCCCACGGTCGCGGAGCTCGCGGTGAAGATGAACATCTCCGAGGAGGACGTCCTGCTCACCCTCGACGCCTCGGCCGCCTACAGCGCGCTCTCGCTCGACGCGCCGCTCGGCACCGAGGAGGACGCGGCCGCGCTGGGCGACGTCATCCCCGACGAGGACGACACGCTGTCCGTGCTGGTGGACCGCGAGGCGGTCAAGCCGCTGATCGACAAGCTGCCGTCGCGGGAGAAGAACATCCTGCTGCTGCGTTTCTTCGGCAACATGACCCAGGCCGAGATCGCGGCCGAGTTCGGCATCTCCCAGATGCACGTCTCCCGGATCCTTCGCAAGGTGCTCGACCAGCTCCGCGAAGAACTCGTCGCGGAATGCTGAATATGCCCTCCGTTACGGGGCACCGGAATCGGCGGGGTCTGAGGTGGAATAGAGTGCGTTTCGGTGAACCCCAGGCACTCAGGGCGGCGCTGCCGCGGTACAGGGGAGGCGGATCACGAGTGAACGAGGACGATACTCGTTCGATTCGCTCCACGGCGGGCGACGACGCGCCGCCGACCTCCCCCGTTCGCGGATTCCTGGCCGAACTCACCTTCTGCCTGCCCGACCTGCCCGACGTGCGTGACTTCGCGGCCGTCCACGCCCTCCGGGGCGGGATGGCCCAGGAGCGCCTGGCCGACTTCCTCGTCGCGGTCAACGAGGTGGCGACCAACGCCGTCACCCACGGGCACGCCACCGCCAAGGCGCTGCTGCGCATGTGGACCACCAGCGACTCCCTCGTCGTGGAAGTACGCGACGAGGGGCGCTGGGCCCTCCCGGCGGCTCCCGGGCAGACGCCCCCCGCGGCCTACGCCACCAGCGGCATGGGGCTGTGGGTGGCGCGGATGGTCAGCTCCGCCATCGACTTCAAGACCGGCCTCGACGGGACGGTCGTCACCATGTCCTTCGCGGTCTGACGCTCCGGGGTCCTTCGCGGTCCGGCGTCCCGGGGTACGGCATCCGCCGCGACCGGCTTCCAGCGCTCTCGGGCCCCCGGAGCGCCGGGCTCCGGCGTGCCGGGCGACCGGAACCCCGCCGCCGGAAACAGAGCGATCCGAGGCGGTTTTTCCGGGTAGAGGCGCCTCCATGACCAATCCTCCCCGCATCCTGATCGTCGGCGGCGGCTACGTCGGCATGTACACCGCCCTGCGACTCCAGCGCGGCCTCCGCCGCGGCGAAGCCCACGTCACCGTCGTGGACGCCGACTCGTACATGACCTACCAGCCGTTCCTCCCCGAGGCGGCGGCGGGCAACGTCGAGCCCCGCCACGTCGTCGTCCCCCTGCGCAAGGTCCTGAACAGGTGCGAGATCCTCAACGGCTGGGTGATCGGCGTCGACCCCCAGGGCCGCACCGTCGAGATGCGTCCCCACGACGGCCCCCCGCGCATCCTCGGCTACGACCTCCTCGTCCTCGCCCCCGGCTCCGTCTCGCGGACTCTGCCCATCCCCGGCCTGGCCGAGTGCGGCATCGGCTTCAAAACCGTCGAGGAGGCCATCCACCTGCGCAACCACGTCCTCGCCCAGCTCGACCTCGCCGCCTCCACCACCGACGGGACGGTCCGCGCCAAGGCCCTCACCTTCGTCTTCGTCGGCGGCGGCTACGCCGGAGTCGAGGCCCTGGCCGAACTGGAGGACATGGCCCGCGACGCCTGCCGCTACTTCCCCTCCATCGACCCCGGCGACATGCGCTGGCTCCTGGTCGAGGCCACCGACCGGATCCTGCCGGAGGTGGGCCCCGAGATGGGCCGCTGGACGCTGGAGCAGCTGCGCGCCCGGGGGATCGAGGTCCGCCTCGGCACCCGCCTCAAGTCGGCCGAGGACGGCCGGATCGTCCTCGACGACGGCACCGAGCTCGACTCCTCGACCTTGGTGTGGACCGCCGGGGTCAAACCGCACCCCCTGGTGCGGGCCAGCGGCCTCCCTCTGGACGACAAGGGCCGGGTCAAGGCCACCGCCGAACTCCTCGCCGAGGGCTCCTCCACCGTGTTCACGGCCGGGGACTGCGCCGCCGTACCCGACCTGACCCGGCCCGGCGAGATGTGCACGCCCAACGCCCAGCACGCCGTACGGCAGGCCCGCACGCTGGCCGCCAACGTGCTGGCCACGCTCAGGGGCACCGAGCGGAAGCCGTACCGGCACGCCTACGCCGGTTCGGTCGCCAGCCTCGGCCTGCACCGGGGCGTCGCGCAGATCTACGGCCGCAAACTGCGCGGGCCGCTGGCCTGGTTCATGCACCGGACCTACCACCTGTCGCGGGTGCCGACCTTCAACCGGAAGGTCCGCGTGCTGGTCGACTGGACCCTCGCGCTGCTCTTCCGCCGCGACATCACCTCGCTCGGCGCGCTCGCCAACCCCCGCCAGGAGTTCGAGTTCGCGGCACGCCCGGACCCGGCCCGCCCCGACGCCGGGTGAACCGGACGCCTCAGAACCGCGAAACTCCGCCGCGGACGCCCGACCGCCCGGAAAGCACGGACAGGGGGCGCCGCCCGGGCGGCGCCCCCTGAGATCCCGAGGAGGTTCTCCTCCGGGGAACGGTCACCTCCTGCGGCGCCAGTTCCCCCCGCGCCACCCGGCCGTGCCGATCCCCGCCTGGTGCAGGGCGAGCAGCAGCAGGCCGAGCAGCAGGAAGGTCGTGGCCGAGACGCCCGCCCCGAGGCTGGCGTCCAGAAGGTCGAGCAGCAGGCCGAGGCCGAACACGATGGCGGCGGCGATGGCGAGCATGGGATCACCTCTTCCCGGTTGACGTGATGGGCAGGCCCAGCAGCTCCTCCAACGTCGACCGGTAGTCGCGCAGGGCCGTACGGAGCCGCTCGGTGTCGTTGTCGCCGTCCTCCTTCCAGAGCGCCTGGAGATCGGTGGCCCGGGTCTCCAGCGCCGTCCGGATCGAGGTCACCAGCTCGTCGAGGAGGGAGTGGGCGCGCTCCACCGCGTCACGGGGATCGTCCACGAACCCCACCTGGACCTCCTGCCAGCGCCGCCGTACATCCTCGGGGTCCCGGTCGAACAGCGAGGCACGCGGAGTCCGCCGGGGCGCCGGGTCCGCGCCCGAGGGCTCCGGCCGGTCGTCGAGGTCCGCGTGCTCCAGGGCGGAGGGGTCCTGATCCGCGTGGACCGGGTCCGGGGACTGCGGCCGGTCGCCGGGGCCGGCGTCCTCCGGGACGGGACGGCCGGTCCCGGCGCGGTCCGCACCGGTCGGAGGCGTGTCACGGTCCGGCACGTCACCGGGCCCGCTGTGCGGCTCCTCCGGCCTGGGGGGCACCGTGTCGCCGCGCTGCGGCGGGATGTGCGGCTGCGTGTCCTCGCCCGGGACGCCGTCGTCCGGACGGGTCGGGCGGCCGTGCACCAGCCGGTCGGGTCGGTCATTCATGATCGGGTCACCGTCCTCGGGGGTCGCGGGGGGTGTTCCGCTCGCTTTCGCCGGTCAGTTCGTCCCCGTCCCGTACGGGACGGGCCTCCTGGCGGCGCTGACCGGCGTGCCGCGGGGCGTGGTCACCGTTCACCGCGCGGGACTCCTCGGCCTCCAGCAGCTCCTGGAACAGGGCGCGGTAGTGCACCATGGCCTGCCGGAGCTCCTCGGTGGAGGCCTGCTTGCGCGCGGCCCGGCCGCTGATCTCGTGGGCACGCCGGTAGTGGTCGAGCGTGCGGCCGTGCGCCACCGACAGGTCGGCGATCCGCTGCTCGAAGTCGTCGGTCGGGTAACCCCGCTCGGCCATCACCGAGGTCACCAGATGATCGGCCTCCGTCACCGCGAACCCGGGGGCGTCCACGAAGCGTTCCTGGACCTCGGTCCATTTCTTCGCGTACGACTCGCGCGTCCCGGCGTCGAGCGGGCGGATGTCAAGGGAGCTGAAACGCTCCTCGCGGGCGAGGAGCTCCTGCTCGGCCTCGCGCCGGCTCTCGCGTTCCTGAAGGGTGCGTTCGTACTCGGGGCCGAATCGTTCGCGGAGCCGGTGCCGGCGTCGCTGTTGCAGTACGACGTAGCCGACTGCGATGATCGCCGCCACCGCCACCACGATGACGACCACCCAGATCAGAGTCTCGGCGGACATGTGCGCCTCCGGTCGTGTCAGCGGTTGTCACCGCCCGCTGCCCCGTAGAGGCGTTCCGAAACCGCCCGCTTACTCCGGTATTACCTGGTCGTTGTCCGCGGGCCCCTCCCGGCCGGTGACGGCCCCCCGCGCCGCCGCGAGAACCGCCTCGACCAGCGATCCGCCCTCGGCCGCGGGAACCTCGCGGAACCCGTGCCCGGGGTCGTAGGCGATGTCCAGCCCCGCAGCGACCAGCCGGTCGGCCCAGCGCAGCGCGGTGTTGAGCTTCTCCACGGGAATCGCCCGCCCCTGGGCGACGGACGACAGGTTGCGCAGGTTCGTGGCCGGGCCGGACTGGCTGTGCGCGCGGTCGAGCTTCCACGGGATCGCCCGGGAGTGGTCGAGCATCGGCTTGGACAGCCCCGCGGCGCGTTTGGCCTGCAGGATCCCCGACTCGCTCACCCCGAACCTGGCGGCCAGCTCCGCGTTCGACAGCCCCTGGCCTGCCAGCCGCCGCAGCTCCTCCTGGTCGATCAGCGCCTTGCGCCCCACATGCCCCTCGCTTTCATATGATCACGATCTCCCGGCGGACGCCTCGGCGTGCACATGCCCGCCGGATCTGCGCTAAGGTTATGACGTCCGCCCGAGAGGGGCGGCCCGCAAGGGCCAACGGACAAACCGGGACGTAGCGCAGCTTGGTAGCGCACTTGACTGGGGGTCAAGGGGTCGCAGGTTCAAATCCTGTCGTCCCGACCACGCTTTGGCTGGTCGGCAAGGGTGTCACCCGCGAGGGAGACACCCTTTCTGTATTTCGGGTGACCAACTGAGTGACTATCGCTCCGCTCACGAGAAGATCCGGTCCGTGACCTCCGCGCCGCCGAAAGCACCGTGCGGATCTGCTTGCGGTAGACCGCCTCCGTGACCGCCGTCCCGCTGTGGCCGACGAGCCGCGCGATGTCCCGTCATGTCCTGCCGATGGAAAGCGCCCCGGATTTCTCCGTGGCCCGAGTGACCGCTTGGCCCTGACGCTCGGTACTGCGGAATGTCTTCGGAAGCATCGATTCGTGAAGTCGCGATCCGAAATCGGAGCAAATGTCTTTGTATGGATAGAAGGTGCTGGGGGCGGTAGGTTCGGCGAGGCCCGCACGACTCACCGCCGGGCACTGAACCAGCAGTGAGAGCCGGAGCCTTCCGGCCAGGGAGAACCGAGGCATGAGCAGAGACTTCCCGGGAGGCATATCGAGGATCCGGGCGCTGCGCGTGGTCGTCTCGGCCGGGCCGCGTCTGCTGCTCCCCGGGTGGCTTCGTCGTCTGGGCATGCCGCTGGCGGCGGGGGTGACCGCGGTGGCGGTCACCGTGACGGCCGTGGTCCTGTTCGGGCAGGCCCTGCGCATCGAGCTCGGCGGCTTCCTGCTCGTGTCCGTCGCGCTGGCCGCCGTCGTCAGCGCCGTCCTGCTGCGTTCCGCTGGGTCCGGCCGGAGCCTGTACCGTCTGCCACGAGATGAACACGCCGATCTTCACGACCTGGTCGCCGAAGTCGCCGACGCTCTGGGTGTGCGCCGACCGGGGCGCGTCTACGCCTGGGCATACCACGACTCGGTGGCCGTCCGGGCGCTTCCGCGGCGGGACGAGCTGCACCTGGGCCTGCCGTACCTGACGGAGATGAGCCGCGATGAGCTCAAGGCCGCCGTCGCCCACGAGCTCGCCCTGCTCCGGCAGCTCCGCTCGTGGCCGATGCGGGCGCTCTACACGCTGTGGCAGCGCGACGTGAGAGAATGCCGTACCCCACCGGCCGAGGTGCGGCGCCCGGTGGAATCGATGATCCATGTGGCCGATGCCGCCGGTGTGCGGGTCGCGGGGCTGCAGGCGACCGTCTCTGCCCTGTACAGGGGGACGCTGATCGCACAGTCCTTCATCTGGTTCACCTTCCGCTACGCCTGGCCCTTGACGGGCGTGAAGGGATACCCGCCGGACCTGTACCGGGGATGGCGCTGGAAGGTACGGCAGGACGAACTGCTGCAGCGCTTTGCGCAGCACATCGGCCGGGACGCGCGTCCCGGCGATCTGACCGACCGGATCGCCGCGCTGGGTGGCGAGTGCGACAACGTGTTCCCGGATCCGGGACCGGCGCTCCTGACAGGGCTGCCCGCTGACGTGGAATCGGCCTTCGCCCGCTCCTACCTGCGCGAGCAGCTGCCCGGCGGCCACACCGCGGCGCGCGCCATCTCGTTCGGCGACGTACCCGAGGAGGTGTGGGACGGTGTGCTGGAGCAGCAGCTCACCGAGCTCTGCGCCGCGGTGGCGGCACGTGCCGGCATATCGGAGGCCACGCCGCGCGACGTGCTCGACCTCGTCGTGGCCGGACGGGTGGACGAGATCTGGGACCACCACGGCCGGTCGTGCCTTCACCCGGGTCCGGCGGTCTGCGCGCTGGTGCCTGTGCTCCACCACGAGCTGCGGGCCCGTGGTTATCGGCGCGGCCATCCACTCCGGCAGCGTGTGCTGACACGTGGGGACGGTGAAGAGGCGGAGACGGTGGATGTGGTGGCACTGGCCGAGCGCGTCGCCGTAGGTGGGCAACTGCCAGCGGGAAACCAGTCCGGATGACCGGTTCGTTCGGCGCTGAGACCTTGAACACCACCTGAGCGCCCCACCGTGCGGGCATCGCGGTGGACCCCGCGACAGCAGCGTGGCGGTGGTGGCGGAAATGCTGCTCTGCCCGGAGACTCCGGAGGAGTACGCCCGCTACGCGGTGCTCGACCTGGACGTCCGGGCACACCGGGTAGAGGCGGGCTCCCACTTCCGCAGAGTCACGTCCGACCCGCGCGCTCCGCCGGGTGGCCGATGTAGCGGCCGGTCACAGAAAAGGACGTCGGGTATGCTTCGCGCGATATGCGCACTGTTCGCCTCGAGAGTCCGTTCTACAACGTCAGTGACGATCCCAATCGGGTCATCTGCGACTTCCTGGGTTTCGCCCTCTCCCTGAGACACCTCTCCGGACGCCGTCCCGCCGAGGAACTCCCTGAGCTCTTCTCCCCCACGGGACGGGGGATGCGCCTTCCCGACGTCTTCGTGGCCTACCGTGCCGAGGAACCCGATGACATCCCCTCGGAACTGGGTGAGCAGTTCGCCGACGAGGTGAGCCGCAAGGAGCTGTGGGTGCTGACGCGGCTGCAGTACGGCAAGGCGCCCGACTCTGCCGTCGTCGACGGTCCCGAACTGCGCCACCTGCTGGTCGAGGCCCTCGCCCAACGCACCGCACAGACCGCTTCCTGAGCCGCGCCGGTCTCCGGCCCCGCTGCCGCGCGCGGAGACACCGGGTTCCGGCCCGCTTCCGGTGATCGAGCGAAGGACGCGAAACGGTCGGCCCGTCGTTCATGGCGGCGGTAGCCGGCCAGCCAGGCCAGGGGTCGTTCGATCACCCGGGGACGACGGCCCAGCCGCCGGCCGGAGTCGACGCCGCCACTGTGACCAGCGGAGCCGGCGCTGGAGGCCGTGGATCGGGCTGATCGGCCCCGTGTACGTCGGTCGGGAAGTGGCGTAGGGTCCATCTGAAATTTGCTGCAAGACTTGCACTCCGAGAGGGTCCAGCCATGCCGGGATACGCCCCGCCCGCGGCCGATGAGCGCACGGCGCTGATCGCCTATCTTGCCCACCAGCGGCGCGCGCTGCGTGTCACCGCCTACGGTCTGACCGATGAGCAGGCCCGCATGGCGGCCTCTGCCAGCGAGCTGAGCATCGGTGGGCTGATCAAGCACGCCGCACGATGCGAGGGTTTCTGGGTCGACCTCATCCTTCAGCGGCAGCGTGGACCGCAGCGAAAGGCAGACGAGTCGGACGCGGACGAATTCCAGCTCGCCCCGGACGAGAGCCTGGCCGAGGCCCTGGCCGCGTATGCCGAGGCGGCCGAGCGGACTGACGCGGTGATCGCCGGTATTCCGGACCTCGGGCAGGCCGTTCCGGTGCCGCGGGGTCTTCCGTGGTTTCCCGCAGAGGTCAAGGAATGGTCGGTCCGTTGGGTCCTGCTGCACTTGATCGAGGAGACGGCGCGGCACGGAGGCCACGCTGACGTGATCCGAGAGAGCATTGACGGCGCAACCCTCTACCCGCTGCTCGCCGCGGCCGAGGCGTGGCCCGACCCGTGGTTCCAGCCGTGGGAGCCCGCCTCCCCGAGCGTCGGCCGACAGCAAACGCCGATCGATTGATCGTGCTCCCGCGTCCCGGTGAACCAGGTGTAACCGCCAGGGGCGTGATCACGCAGCGAGCAGGTCACCGTCACCGCGCGCCGACCCCGGCAGCGAATGAGGCAGACCTCCACGTGCACAGGAGGTCGGACATCCGTGCAGCCGACCTCGGAAATCGGCATTTAGGATCTCTGCCATGGCAACGAGACTGGTGCAGATCAATATGAAGGCCCATGACGACGCCGCGCTCGGTCGGTTCTGGGCGGAGGCGCTCGGCTGGGGCGTCGACAGCGAGGGACCCGGCTGCACCAATCTCGAACCCGTCGGCTTCGCCTATCCCGACCCCGCTGCCGTCTGCATCGACCTCATCGCCCGCCCGGAACCCAAGACGGTGAAGAACCGGGTGCACATCGACCTGGCTACCACCTCGGCCGCCCATCAGGCGGACCTGGTCGCGCGCCTGGAGAAGCTCGGTGCGACACCCGCCGACGTGGGCCAGGGCGACGTCCCATGGACGGTCCTGGCCGACCCGGAGGGCAACGAGTTCTGCGTGCTGGAGCCTCGGGAGATCTACCGGGACACCGGCCCGATCGCCGCGGTGGTGGTCGACTGCATCGACCCGCGGGTCATGGCCCGGTTCTGGGGCGAGGCGATGGACTGGACCCTGCACGAGGTCACCGACGACCATGCGGTCATGCGCTCCGCCAAGAGCGTCGGCCCGTACCTGGAGTTCGTCCGCACCCCTGACACCAAGACCGTGTGGAACCGCGTCCACCTCGACATCCGCCCCTACCCCGGTGACGACATGGCGGCCGAGGAAGCCCGACTGCGCACCCTGGGAGCCACCGACCCCGGCATCGACCAGTCCGACATCCACTGGACGGTCCTGGCCGACCCTGAAGGCAACGAGTTCTGCCTCCTCACCCCCCGCTGACTTCGTGCGACGGCTCCGGCCGCGATCGGATGGTGAGTTGCGACAAACGGGTAGCGGCCGCCTGCGGCGATGATCTCACGGGCATGCTCCTGCCGGGTGCGCAGGGCGTCAGCGGTGATCACCACGCCGAACGGGTCCAGGCCGGACGGCAGGGGCGTGAGCGCGGGGATCTCGTTGCTTTCGGGTTCGATCTGCCGCTGGGCCAGGACGGTATGGGTGTCGTGGCGGAGAACGGCCAGCAGGTGCACTGTGGTGTCGGCGGTGCGGCTGCCATGCAGTGTCTCGCCGTCGACGGCCGGACCGGCAACCGGCTCCCGAAGCCGCCGCTGCCCTGTTGCGCGGCTGGACTCTCCCACTGTGGGAGGCCTCATGCTACTCCCGGCGGTTCCCAATGGTTGATCTTGAAGGTGTCCGGGACGGGGACGGTGTGACCGTTCGCCACGTCAGCATGAGGAGAGCGACGCATGACCATCGTGAAGGACGTCGAGGCCCGCGGCATGCACCACTGCGAGACGACGGCGCTGGGGGTGCTGTTGCGGCATGCGGGACTCGATCTGTCCGAGCCCATGCTGTTCGGGCTGGGCTCGGGCCTGTCCTTCGTTTATTGGGACAGCAAGGGCATGGGGTTCCCCTTTCTCGGAGGCCGCGTCAAGCCGTTCGAGCTCACCAGGAACCTGGCTGCCAGGCTGGGGCTGACGTTGACGGCCAAGGAGACCGCCTCACCGCGCAAGGCGTGGGAGGACGTGGCCGCCGCCATCGACGCCGGTCGGCCGGTCGGCCTCCAACTCGACTGCTACCACCTGGACTATTTCCGCTCCGAGGTGCACTTCGGCGGTCATATCGTCGCCATGTACGGCTACGACGAGCACGACGCCTACCTGGTGGACACCGACCAGCAGGGAGGAGCGGTGCGCACCAGCCGGACCAGCCTCGCCGCGGCGCGGGCCGAACGCGGCCCGATGACCGCCAGGAACCGATCCTTCACCATCACCCTGCCGGCTCACCCGCTCTCCTGGCAGGACCGGATCGTCCCCGCCATCAGAGACTGCGCCGACGCCTTCCTCGCCGCTCCCATCGCGAACCTGGGCCACCGCGGCATCGAGAAAGCCGGCAAGCAGGTGCCCCGATGGCTGCTGCGCGCCGGCGAGCCGCAGCGGGACCTTCCGCAGGCCGCCCTCCTCATGGAGAAGGGCGGCACCGGCGGTGCCCTGTTCCGTGCCCTCTACCGTGATTTCCTCGACGAGTGCACCCGGCTGATCGACGACGGCAACCTCCGCCTCGGTCACCGGTTGTACGCCGAGGCCGCCGTCCTGTGGACGGACGTGTCCACCTTGATCGCGAAGGCTGGAGAGAGCGCCGACGCGGGATACCTCGAGCAGGCCGGCGTCATCCTCCACGACCTCTCGCGCCTCGAGAAGGACGCCATGCAGGTGTTGCGCCAGCTGTAGTTCACAGGGGAAGCCGGCGGGGTTGTCAGACGCCGCTGTGGACGTCACCGTAAGGGGCGTGGATCATGCAGCGGGATGTCCGAGGTGTGGAGTCCAGGTGCAGGAGGATCACCGCCCCGGTGACGGTCGGTTGCGGGCGATTCCGTGCGCCAAGCGGTTGGCGCTGACCATCGCGCATCGTCCGCTCGTGTTCGCCGTCCCCGCCGGCTGCGAAACCGCCGCCGTGCAGGATGCTCCTTTCTCCTGCGGACCCTTTGTTCGCCATGGACACGCGTGATCCACGGCCGGGGTGAGCCTCGGAGCCGGGTGCGCATGCCCTGCCAAGACCTGTTGCTTCAGGAGGCGTCATGAGCCGGACCCTGCGATCGAATCGCATGCCGTGGCGGTTGCGGCTGACGGTCGTGGCGGTGATTGTGGCCGCGGCGGCGGCGGGACAGAGCATCCCGGGCACGCCCGCGTCCGCCGATCCGGCCCAGGTCTGCCGACTGACGTTCACCGTTCAGACCGGCAACGTCAGCGGGCCGGAGGACTCGATCGAAGACGGGTTGCGAAACGACTCGATCGAGACGATCAGCCTGGGCGGGCAGAAGGTCATCTTCGAGGATTCCAACGGCGACGGCAGCCCGGACGAGAACGACTTCCACTCGGGCGGTACGCACGACACGAGAAGGGCCACCTTCACCTGGGATGCGCATCTGACGCCGTGCGTGCCCGCCGGACGCCTGGCCGACGGCTTCGAGTTCGAGCACACCAGCCCGGGCGACGGCCTATCGGCCGACAACTGGAACCTCTCCGGACTCAAGATCACCGACCGGGACACGGGCTTCGTCTATTACCACCTGCCCGCGCGCAACGGGCAGGTGCTGCACCGGTTCCGCAAAGACGAGGCCCAGAAGTGGAACACCAAGGACAGCTTCCCCGACCCGGTTCTCGACTCCGGTCGCGCGGACGTGTGCCGTCTGAGGTTCACCATCGTCACCGGTAAGGACGGCGGGCCGCAGGACGACTCGATCGAGGACGGGCTGGGGAACGGCTCGACCGAGACGATCAGTGTGGGCGGGCAGAAGGTCATATTCGCAGACGCCGACGGTGACGGCGTGCCCAACGAGAGCGTCTTCCACTCGGGCGGCACGCACGACGCGAGAAGGGCCGCCTTCACCTGGGATGCCCGTCTATCGCCCTGCGTGCCGCACGCGAAGATCCTCGACGGTTTCGAGTTCGAGCACTACGACCCGTTCGCCGCGGACAACTGGAACCTCTCCGGACTCAAGATCACCGACCTCGACACGGGCTTCGTGTACTACGACCTGCCCTCGGCGGGGGGCCGTGTCCTGCACCGCTTCCACACCCAGCACGACCAGCGCTGGAACACCGTCCACAGCAGGCCGACCTCGGACACGGACGGCGACGGCGACGCGCTGCCCGACGACTGGGAGTTGCACGGCTTCGACGCCGGCTCAGACGCCCGGGTCGATGTCCCGCTGCCGTCGCTGGGGGCCGATCCGCGCCGCAAAGACGTGTTCGTGGAGATCGACTGCATGGTGAGCGATCTCGACGGCGACGCCGACCTGGGCGATCCGCAAGACCACTCCCATTGCCCGTCGCGCGAGGCCATGACCGACGTCGTCAAGGCGTTCGCCGACTCCCCGGTCCCCAACGCGGACGGCACCAGCGGTGTTCAGCTCCACCTCGACACCGGCACGCTGTACGGCCCGGCGCTCATCGACGTCGGCGGTTCGGGCCCCGGCAGGGTGAGCGGGAACCTCGGCCCGATGGGCGGCGGCGGCAGCCCGATCCCCGAGGCCGGCAACACGATCGTCGACTGGAGGGGTGTCGGGGCCACCTCTTTCTTCACCCTCAAGGCCTTCGACACCGCCCGCCGTGCGAAGGTCTTCCGGTACGCCATGTTCGCCCATCAGACCAACAACCGGGTGCCCGTGAACGACTGCACGAGCGGCTGGGCCGAGGGCATCAAGTCCAACGATTTCATGATCACTCTGGGTGGGCGGCGCGACCTCGACAACGACGGCACCGGCGACGTCTCCTGCTGGGGTGAGGCCACCCCCGCCAACGGCCTCGACGAGGACGGCGACGCCCGGGTGGATGAGGACCCGGTGGACGGCGTCGACAACGACGGCGACTGCGCGCCGGGCACCGACACCAGCAGAGACGGCCGGATGTGCGGAATCTACGACCTCGGCGTCGACGAGGACGGCGGCTTCTCCGTAGGGGACCGCAACCAGCAGGCCGGCACGTTCATGCACGAACTGGGGCATGGCCTGGGGCTCGACCACGGCGGCGACCGCGACCTCAACAACAAGCCCAATTACCTCAGCGTCATGAACTACCGGTTCCAGCAATGCCGGGTGCCCGCCACACCGCCCGGGGCGGCGTTCCCCCTTCCCGGGAACTGCGACTACAGCCGCATAGCGGTGGATCTCAACGAGGCGCAGCTGGACGAATGCGTCGGTCTCGGACCGGCCTTGGGCTTCGGTCCGATGGACTGGAACAGCAACGGGACTCCCGAGGGCGCAACCTGCCCACCGCCCGGCAACGCGAACATCTCCGCCGACGTCAACAGCGACGACAAGATCACCGATCTGCCGGGATTCGAGGACTGGTCCCATCTGTTCTACGCCTTCCAGACCCTGGCGAACTTCGGTGACGACGGTCCGATCACCCCTGTCCCTGAGGAGGCCGACAGGATGGCCGTCGACCCCGCCCCGGCGCCCCTGCCCGCCCCGCGCTGGGCTTTCGCCTACGTCAACAAGGCCACCGTGACCGAGGCGCCCATCGGGGTCCCGACCGCCGTGGCGCCGGGCAACCAGTGGAGCACCGGAGGCTCCGGCGCCACCGTGACGCACACCGGCCCCGGAGCGTACGAGGTACGCCTGCCCGGAGTCGCCTCCGACCAAGGGATCGCCCACGTGACACCTTTCCGGACGAACTACCGCGGTCGGACGTGCGCCGTGACCGGCTACACACCCTCGTGGCCGGACGAACTGGTCAAGGTCCAGTGCCACGACGAGACGGGCGCCCCAGCCGACTGGTGGTTCACCATCACCTTCACCGCTCCGTCGGTCACCGCCCACCCGTACGCGACCGTCCGCTACACCGGCCCGCGCACCGATCCCGGAACGTACGACTCCGGGACGTACAACTCCGGCAGGGGAGTGAACCACGTGCTCCGCGACGGAACCGGACGCTATCGCGCCGTCATCCCCGGGGCGCCGTTCGCCCGGGCTACCGGGCATGTCATGTTGACCCCGTACGGCCCGACGAGGGCGCGCTGCGCCGCGCGGCCCGGCGCGGCGGCCGGAGACGCCGTGGAGATCAGCGTCTCCTGCTACTCGATCGCCACCGGCCGGCCCGTCGACGCATCCTGGCTGCTGTCCTACAGCGATGGCGGCGGCGTGGCCGCCTACACCAGGATGACTCCGGGCCCGGCCATCGATCCTGTCCGCTCATACAGCGTCACCGGCGACACCCCCTCGATCGAGCGACTCGGGCTCGGGTGGTACCGCGTCAAGTGGGAGCAGGTCGGCCGGCCGTACGGCAACGTGCAGGTCACCTCGACGGCCACCGACGGGAGCTACTGCCACCTGGGGCTGATCAACGACTACGGCGCACCGCCGCAGCTGTGGGTCGACGTCTACTGCCACACCCCCGCCGGTGCGCGCGGCGACAGCGAGTTCGGCGTAACCTACCTCCGGCGTCCCGCCTGAACGCTCCCGGATACGGCTTTACCGGTCTCCTGGGGGAAAGTCGCAAACGCAACACAGGGATGGTTGTGCAGCACCCTGAGGTAATCGACCGGGGGAGGGGCCCGGCAGTGGCCGGTCGGGGGAGATTCCTTTCGCGCTCGGCCCGGTGTCCGGCGACCCGAGCTCCGCGGTGAAACGTTTGTGCAGGCCGGCGACGCTGTCGCCAGCCTGGTCCCCCGGATTCATCGGGGCCTGAGGGACTCAGAGCCTCTTCTGAGCGTACGCGTACATGGCGTTGCCCAGGAAATCGACCATCTCAGGATGGTAGGAATTATGGAATTCCTTCATGGCGGAGTCCTCCGAATAGAGGATCGCCATGCCGATGTAGGCATTCCTGGTCGGGACGTAGAAACGGCAGGCTATCTCGAAGTGCCGTTCGATGAACAGCTGGATGTGGTCATCCTCCGGTCGCGCCCCCGCGAGGTGGCTCGCCATCTCACTGTAGAGATCATGCCAGTCCTTGTGGACCCGGTCCTTGTCGACATGGGCCCAGCCATCAGTGGCCGACAGGCTCCGAGCCTGCTCCTCGGCCAGGGATCTCCGGCAGAGAGCCGCATACTGCTCGTCCATGTCCTTGATATCCGTCAATTTATTCGCGCCTTTCCGGCGAAAACGTTCCTGGAGTGGTTGCCGGATCGCCGACGATGGTCGGCCGCCGGGCCGTAGCGAACTATGGCATGCCGCAACCGGCCTGACAAACGATTTACATATGCGGGCCGGGCGGACATCGGACGGTCCTCGGACGCCTCCGGGGTGGTGCTCGCGGACCCGGACGGCAACCCGGCGTGGTCAGAGGACCGGCACGGCTGAGACCCGGATCTGAGCACGGGCCGCGGCCAGGGCGGGCGCGGGGATGACCGGCGATCCGACGTACCGGTCGTGCATCCACACGACCGCCTCCACGTAGCGGGTTCGGCAGGTGGCGAAGCCGACCAGGCTGGAGGTGTCGAGGACGCGACCGGTCACGAAGCGGCGGGGAGCTGAGCCGCCTGGAATTCCTTCTCGCGCTGCTCGGCGTCCACACCCACCTGTACGGGCCCGGCCTGGCCCCCTGCGCCCAGATCGGCCGCGACGGTGCGATTGAGTACCTGCACGCCGACAGCCGCATCGGCTACACCGGCAACTGGACCGACCCCCGCGTCGCTCTGCACCCCGGCTCGGTCGGCCTGGAGTAGCACCGAGGTGCGACCGCGGTCGCAGACAGGGATCGTCACGAGGGGGGAGGAGGACGGCCTCCGGCGCCGTCAGGATGGAGATCGTTTCCACGATCTCCATCAAAGGAACGACGTATGTCGCCGATGAGCGGTAAACGCATGGCGGCCGCCGTGCTCGTCGCCGCGGGCCTGCTGTCGCCCGCCCCGGCCGGCGCGCAGGAGCGGTACGAAGAGCCCGCCGGAGTGCGGCAGGCGCTCGACGCGATCGTGGCCGCCGGTGCCCCCGGTGTCCTGGCCCGGATCGACGACGACCGCGGAACCTGGATCGGCACCAGCGGGACCGCCGACCTCGACACCCGAGAGCCGGTGCCGCGCCAGGCGCGGTTCCGCGTCGCCAGCGTGACCAAGAGCATGGTCGCCGCAACCGTGCTGCAGCTGATCCAGGAAGGAAGGCTGAGTCTGGACGAGCCGATCGGCAAGCGGCTACCCGGCCGGATCGACGACGGCGACCAGATCACCGTGCGGGAGCTGCTGAACCACACCGGCGGCCTGGCCACCTACGACCGCGCCGCCGAGTTCGCCGACCCCGAGCAGTACGGCAAGCGGAGCTACACACCGCAGCGGCTCATCGATGAGGCGGAGCGGCTGCCCCGGCCCGAACGCGGCCGCTTCGCCTACTCCAACACCGGCTACATCCTGCTCGGGCTGCTGGTGGAGGAGGTGACGGGTCACGGGCTCAGCACCGAGCTCGACCGGAGGATCTTCGGTCCGGCCGGTATGACGCGTTCCTACCTGCCCGAGACCTGGGACGGCATCCGCGGCCCGCATGCCACCGGCTACCACCTGCCCACAGGCGCCGACCCGGGCCTTCCGGGCTCGCTGCGTCCCATCACCCGGCTGAACCCGTCCTTCGCCTGGGCGGCGTACGGAGTGGTGTCCGACGCCCGCGACCTGAACCGCTTCTACCAAGCGCTCTTCGGCGGCCGGCTCGTCAGCCGGACATCGCTGGCGCAGATGCGCACCGGCGTCACCACGCCCCAGGCCCCGGTCTTCCCCCGGTACGGGCTCGGACTGGAGTCGGTGGGACTCACCTGCGGCGAGATGTGGGGCGCGACCGGCTCGATCCCCGGCTACCAGACCTTCAGTTTCGCCGACGCCGCGGGCGAACGCCGGATGACGCTGTCGGTCAACGTGCAGCGCAACGATCCGGCGGTCGCGCGCATGCTGCTGGCCGCCGTCGACGCGCTCAACCGCTACTTCTGCGGCGAGCCGTACGGATCGCCGGGTGGCGCGTCGAAGCCGTCGCCGGCGGGCGGAGGCCGGGTCGTCCGTGCGACCTCCCGCGAGCCCGCCGGGACGATCCCCGTCCCACTGCCTGCTGTCGGTGGTGAATTCAACGACTCACCCGCCACGTAGGACACGCTGCAACGTCCTCCGGGAGCGGACGCGGTCTCAGAACGCGCGTCAGATCGTCAGCGTCCGCGAGCAGATGACGTTGTCCGCGCGCGGATCCTGATCCGCCGGAGTGACCAGCACCCAGGGGAACTTTTCAAAGGGGTCCCAGGGGTCGGAGGGCCTCCAGTCGTCGACGTTCTCATTCAGCCAGTCGTGGGTGGCGTCATCGATGTCCGCGTAGGTGATCCCCATCTCTTCGATGGGCCGTCCGACGGCATCCTCTCCGGCGCTGCCCTTCACCACGCTCAAGGTGTAGGAGAGCGGGCCGACATATGCGTTCGCGGTCTCGTTGAGACTGCATTTGGGGTAGCGCAGGCGTATCTCCTCGCCGGTCCATTCCACGGCCCGGATGCAGCTTTCGTCGATGCGGGCCCTGACCTGGCCGCCGCGCTCGCCGGGCCTCCACGCGTCGTCGAGCCAGGCCTGCGCGTCGGCGGCGAAGGTCCCGTGGGGGGTGCCGGCGGGCGGCCTCACCGTCCAGGCGCTGCCGCCTCGCGCGATGACCAGGTCGCCGCCGCCGGTCTGGTACAGCGTCACGGTCGTCACGCGTTCCTGGAGGAGGCTGAGGGGGACGACGGCGGCGACGCGGTGCCCCTCCCGGACGACATGAGCGATCTCCCCGGCGTTCGCCGCCCGGTCGACCAGACGGTCGAACCCGCCGCGCCCCTCACCGAGATCCGGCTCTCGCCCACCCACGATCATGAGCGTACCGGCTGCATGCCGTCGCCGGACCTCCGGCGGCAGCGGTTCGATCCGCTCTCACCGCCCATCGGGCACGAGCCGCGGAAGTCGACGCTCGCGTGTCGTCGGTGCTCGTGTCGGTGCTCGTGTCGGTGTTCGGGCTGAGTCGACGGACTCCGCCTCGTCGGCCGGCGGATCCGTCCTTCCCGGCCCGGCCGTCCGGGACCGCGCTCCGCCCGTCCCCGGCGCGGGCTGATCTAGCTGTTCCGGCCCGCGAGGATTCTGTCCCAGTCCACCGTCTTGGCCCACTCGGCGTAGCTGTGCCAGCGCACGGCGGGATATCTGGCGTGCAGAGTCTCGATGTCAAGGAAGTCGGTGTTGTTCTCGAAGTTCTCGAACATCGTGGCCACCTCCTCGCCGGCCCACTGCCGCACCATGTCCAGCGGCAGCTGCTGGTAGGGGATCTCCCTGCCGAGCACCTCGCTCAGAATCCGGGCAGCCTCCTGCCCGGTCACGCGATCGGACGCGATGTCGATCCGCTCGCCGACGAGCTCGTCAGGGTTCTCAACGGCGTGTACGGCCATGCCGGCGATGTCCAGGACGCTCACCTGGTCGAGCGGCTTGCCTGGAGTCAGCGGGTTGGCGAGGATACCGTCGCCGAGCCGGCTGAAGCCGAGGTTGAGCACGTTCTCCATGAAATACACCGGGCCGAGCACCGTCGCGCGGACCGGGCGCTCACGCAAATACGCCTCGATGAGCTGCTTGCTGTCGGCGTGGTCGATGTTGGTCGCCACCGGCCGGTCACCGCCCCGCACAGAGGAGTACACCAGGTGGACGTCGAGGCGAGCGACGGTGTCGACGAGCAGGCGTCCTTGCGCGACCTCCTCATCCTTGCCGCCCTCACCGAACGGCACCGACAGGCCAAAAACCGCGTCTGCGCCTGTGCAGGCCCGCTGGAGTGCGTCGGAATCGGCGAGGTCGCCGGTGGCGAGCCGCGCTCCCCGGGCCGACAGCGCCTTCGCGGCCGGCGACTCCCCTGAGCGCACGTACGCCACCACCTCGTGACCGCGTTGCAGAAGCAGGTCGGCGACCGCGCCGCCCTGCTTGCCGGTGGCTCCGATGACGACAACTTTGGTCATGACAAACATCTCCACGGTGTGGGAGGGGACTCGATCCAGGGCATGCGGGCAGGTTCCGTCCGGCCCGTCCGGCCGCGCCACCCGCCGTCAGCGATTCTGGGACCTCAACCACAGTTGGGGTCAAGCGTCGGACGGCCTGGACGCTGCCGCGACCACCACTCGTCAGGCTGGTCACCCCACCTCGCACGATCGCGGACGCGGCGGCACACCGGGCAGGGCATCCGGCTGAGACGCGAAACGCCGGCGGCACCGGCCGCGTGAGGCCTCTCGCGGAGAAGCAGGTTCACCGGCAACGGGACCTGGACGACCCCACCCGAAACCCCCGCCCCGACATGACACGTTTTGGCTGCTGCGCGACCGGCTACACCTTAGCGATGGTCAGAAGGCGGGTATCGGCGTCGACCGTCATGGAGCCACCCGCGCCCGACGACCACCCGCCCCCGGCGTCCGGTCCGGAGGCGGGCCGAAGGGCCGTCGAACCGCAAAGGAGACCGTGCTCGTGGGTGTCGATGAGTTGGAAGTGCGGCTGGGATCGGACGCCGACCGCGAGTGGATCTCCCGGCTCCGTCACGAGGTGTACGCCCGCGAACTCGGCCAGCACCCCACCAACGACGCCGGGAGGCTGAGCGACGAGCTCGACGAGGACAACGTCTACATCGTGGCGGCTCACCGGGGGCGACCGGCCGGGTTCGTCAGCGTGACACCCCCCTGGGTCGGACGCTACTCGATCGACAAGTACCTCCGGCGCGCCGAGCACCCCGCTCTGGGCGACGACGCGTTCGAGATCCGCATCCTGACCGTGGACCCGGACCGGCGGGGCATGATGACGGGGAAACTCCTGATGTACGCGGCGCTGCGCTGGGTGATGGCGCACGGGGGCCGCATCCTCGTGGCCCTGGGCCGGACCGAGCTCCTCCCGACGTACCTGCGACTGGGACTGACGTCCACGGGCACGCCGGTGCGCTCGGGGGCCGTCACCTTCGAACTGCTGACCGGTGAGGTGGCCGATCTCGCCGAGCGGACGCTGCGCAGGTACGGTCCGGTGCTGCGGGATCTGGAGCCGGGGCTGCGCTGGAGGCTGGAGATGCCCTTCCTGCCCGCCACGGGCGGCTGCGAGCACGGCGGCACCTCGATCGGGGCGCTGGGCCGCCGCTTCGACACCCTCCATGCGCACGGTGACGTCGTGCCCGCCGACGTGCTCGACGCCTGGTTCCCGCCCGCCCCCGGCGCCGCCGCGGCCCTGGCCGCCCACCAGGATTGGATCACGCGCACGTCCCCGCCCGCGCAGGCCGAAGGGCTCATCGAGGAGATCTGCACCCGCCGCGGCCTTCCCGCCGAGACCGTCGCCGCCGGGGCCGGCTCATCCGACCTGATCTTCTGCGCGTTCCGCGGCTGGCTGGACGCCTCCTCCCGGGTGCTGCTGGTCGACCCCTCCTACGGCGAGTACGCCCACGTCGTCGAGCGGGTGATCGGCTGCCGCGCCGACCGGTTCACGCTACGGCGCGCCGAAGGCTGGCGGATCGACCCGGACCGCCTCGGCGACGCCCTGCGCGAGCGCTACGACCTCGTGGTCCTCGTCAACCCCAACAACCCCACCGGGGTGCACCTCGACGCAGGCGACCTGCGGCAGGTGCTGGCGGCGGCCCCGGGCGGGACCCGTTTCTGGGTCGACGAGGCCTACGTCGGCTACGCCGGGCCGGGACAGTCGCTGGAGCCGTACGCCGCGACCGCCGGCAACACCGTCGTGTGCACCTCGATGTCGAAGATGTACGCCCTGTCGGGCCTGCGTGCCGCCTACCTCACCGGGCCCCCGAGGATCGCGGCGGAGCTGCGCCGCTGGAGTCCGCCCTGGGCGGTGAGCCTGCCCGCGCAGATCGCCGCGGTCCACGCCCTGCGTGACCCCGGCTACTACGCTGGCCGCTGGGCGCAGACTGCAGCGCTGCGCGGCGAACTGGCCGCCGCGCTCGCCGCGATCGACCAGGACGCGCACGTCCAGGAGTCGGTGGCCAACTTCGTCCTGCTCACCCTGCCCCGTCGTGGTCCCGGCGCCGCCCGCCTGGTCCGCCGCTGCCGCGACCAGGGGGTGTTCCTGCGCGACCTGTCGCCGATGTCACCGGCCTTCGAGGGGCGGACGGTGCGGATCGCGGTGCGCGACGCCGCAGCCAACTCCCCGACCGCCGCGACCGTCGCCGCGGCACTGCACGACCCGCGGAACGCGGTGTGACCGGCGTCGGTGACCTGATCCCCTACATCGCCGCCGCGCTCGCAGCCGGCGGCGTCGCCGTCGCGCTGTCGCGGCGGCGGGAGTACGTGCTGCGGTGGTGCGCCTGGGCGGCGGCCGTGCCGGTGGTCGTCGCCGCCCTGTACGCCGGACCCGGCGGGGCCGCGGTCCTGGCCGCGACGGTGGGCGTGGTGTGCGTCGCCGAGTACGGCCGGCTGACCCGGCTGCCCCGGCCGGACCGTGCGGTGCTCGCCGTCGCCGTGGCCGGGGCGCCGGTGACCGCCTGGCTGGCTCCCCTGCACCTGCCTCGCATGCTCGCCGTCGCCGCCTTGGCCGTCGCCCTGGTCCCGCTGCTCACCGGGGACATGGCCGGTGGGCTGAACCGGTTGAGCCTGGGCGTGCTCGGCGTCGTCTGGTTCGCGCCGTTGACCGGGGTGGTCCTGCTCGGTCCTGCCGCCCTGGCGGTGTTCGCTGCGGTGTCGGTCGCCGACATCGCCGCCTCGTTCGGTGGTCGGCTGCTGGGCGGGCCCGCCCTTTCCCCGCTGTCACCGGCCAAACGCTGGAGCGGCGCCCTGGCCGGGGCCGCGGCGGGACTGGGCATGCTGGCCCTGCTGGGCGCGTTCACCCCTGCCCTGGTGGTCGCCGTGGCGTTCGGCGCCCCCTTGGGGGACCTGCTGGAGTCGATGGTCAAGCGGGGCGCCGAGGTCAAGGACTCGGCCTCATGGCTGGCGGGTGCCGGCGGGCTGCTGGACCGGCTCGACTCCCTCCTGCTCGCTCTCGCGCTGGCCATGCTGCTCAGCTGACGGGACAGCCGAACGGCCCGTCTCCTGCCCGGCAGCGCCGCCGGCATCCTGCCGAACATCGTTCCGTCCGTGCTGACCGGCTGTGAACCGCAAGTGCGCGACCACGCCCGCCCGGTGCGGCAGCCGGGTGGTCCTGCTGGTCATGTCACGCAAACAGGCCGTAGCCGAACCTCTCGGTCGGCCACCCGAAGATCAGGGCTAGGGATGGCCCCGATGCTAAGGGCCGCCGGGAATTGCGACAGTGGAAACGTTCAGACGGTCGCCGGTGACCAGAAAGACGGAAATCCCGATCCGTGCGGAGGAACGCCGCATGGAGCGGAGCGGCAAGCACCCGGCCGAAATGCCGACGGCAGTGGTACGCCGGGTGACGCCGGCGCCGTGCCGGACGCCGCTCAGGAGCGATCGGCGTACGGGCTCAGCTCGGTGGAACTCCGTCCGGACTTCGGCCACGCGACCGCGTGGCCGGGAAAGGCGCGGCTCGAAGTCGTGCCTCGTTTGTGGAAAGAGGTTTTCTTTGCGCATGAACAAGCTACGAGGCTCCGTTCTGAGCCGCCGGACGCGGAGTGGTGCGGCGATGACGGCCGTCCGCATCAGCACCGCGGCGGCGGCAGGGGCGGTCGCGCTGGCGGTCGCCGCCCTGACCGGCGCGGCCCCCGCCGCGGCGGACTCGAAGGCCGCGGCGGGCAGCTGGGTGTGCTCCGGAGCGCCCGTCCAGTCCGGGCACGTCATCACCGACCACGACCCCTACGGCTGCGGAGGGCTCGGCTCCTGGTACAACCAACCCGTCCGCGACGGTATCTGGACCTGTGGCGGCTCCCCGGTCGTGCCCGGGTACGTCCTCACCAACCATGACCGCAACGGCTGCCGTGGAGTCGGCACCTGGTACCAGCGACTCGTCAAGGACGGTATCTGGACCTGCGGTGGCTCCCCGGTCGTGTCCGGATACGTCACCACCCGCCATGACCGCAACGGCTGCAGCGGAGTCGGCTCCTGGTACCAGCGACTCGCCAAGGACGGCCTTTGGACCTGCGGCGGTTCGCCCATCCCGCCCGGCTACCGCACCACCAGCTTCGACCGTCACGGGTGCGACGGCGTGGGCTCGTGGTACCTCACGCGTGCCTGACACCGGCGGCGGCACCGAAGGTTCACGTCTCCCGCAGTGCCTCCGGTGACGCGACCGGCCGGCGGCTCAGTCGCGTCGAGCTCTTCGGGACGCCGGCCGTCAGGGTGAGGAGGGGCGATCGGCCGGACGGGGGCGATTGCACCGGCACCTGTCGACAACGTGTGAAAAAGCGTCGTCGACGGCACCGTTCAGGATGAGAGGACCGCGCGCCGACGCACCGGCGCGCGGTCCTCCGCCGCGGGGACCCCGATCACGTCCGCCGCTTCCGGGGGCGACCGGCTCAGCGGTCGGGATGTTCGCCGTGCCGGGCGGTGAACATGGCCGCCAGTGCCGGCCGGGAGCGGGTGCGCAGCTTCCGGTAGATCTTGGTGAGGTGGGCTTCCACGGTTTTGACCGACAGGTGGAGCATCGTGGCGATGGCCTGGTTCGACATGCCGAGGCTGACCAGCTGGGCGATCTCGCTCTCCCTCCGGGTGAGCGTGGAGTCCGTCGCCGTCGGCCGACGCGGCTGTGAGGCGCCGATACGGCGCTGGGCGTTCACCGCCTTGGTGTACAGGAACCGGGCGCCGCAGGCGTTGGCCAGGGTCTTGACCCGCTCCACCTCCACCGCGGCTTCACCGAGGCGGCGGAGGGTGATGAGGTTGCGGGCCAGCAGCAACCGCGTCGAGCACTCCACGAGGGCGAGCCCGCTGGCCGACAGTTTCTCGGCCGCCTCGCCCAACCGCTCGATCCGGCCGCGGTCCTGCGGCGCGCATGTCTGGGCTCGGGCGAGGGCGGCGAACGCGATCGCGCCGTCCAGCCCGTGCGCGGCCGCCTCCCTTCCGGCCCGCTCCGCCCACAGCCTGGCCTCCCCGGGCCGATCCGCCGCCTCCGCGGCCAGGGCGGCCAGGCAGTGCCACATCGGTCTGAGGGAGGACACCGGGCTCGGGTGGCGGATGTGCGCGTCGACGGACCGCAGCAGGCCGAGGCAGTCATCCGGCCGCCGTTGCGCGAGCCGGATGTGGGCGAGGACGCCGGAGGCGACCTCCCACAGCAGGCCGCGCGCGTTGACGTGGCGCAGTCCCCGTTCAGCGAGGGGAGCGGCCGCTTCGGGACCGTCACGCATCGCGGTCGCCCACCCCCGCAGGGCCAGGGCGAAGCCGAGCATGTCGGATCTGCTGAGCAGGGAGGCGGCCTCTTCGGCGTCGACGGCCGCCCGCAGCGCCTCGTCCACCCGCCCCGTGGTGATGTGGACGTAGGCGAGGCCGAGCAGCAGATACGGCATGACGACGTGCTGTCCGGTCAGCCGGGCGAGGGCGAGCCCGCGGGTGAAGTGGCGCAGCGCGTCCTGGTGGCGCTCCGCCAGCGCCTCCGCCCAGGCCAGTTGGGAGAGCGGGTCCAGGTGCGGCATCAGGTCCGGGTCGTCCATGGTGTCGTAGGCGGTGGCGGCGTGCCGCACGTGCTCGGCGAACGAGTGGCGGTCGCCCCGGTAGGCCGCCCCCAGCGCCAGGCAGGCCGCCGCGGCGGCGAGCAGGTCGCCCGCTGAGCCGGCTGGAGCGCGTTCGGCGGCTTCCCCTACGAGTTCCCGGCACTCGTCATACCGGCGCTGCATCATCTTCGCCACGGCCAGCTCCAGCAGCGCCCGGCTGCCCGCCGAGGCGCGCGCGTTCTTCAGGGCGGAGAGCTCGGGCCCCAGGATCGCGCAGGCTCCGCGGTAGTCGCCGAGGAGTCTCGCGGCCGCGGCGTGGACGGTGATGATCTCCAGTCGGCGGTCCGGCCGATCCGCGTCGAGCAGGCTGAGGATCTCGGGGAGAAGCCGCCTGCACTCCTCCAGCCGGCCCGTCATGACGAGCGCGCGGGAGAGCGCCTCCAGCACGTCGAGCCGTGTACTCCGATCGCCGCCCAGCGGCAGGGCGGCACGCAGCCATGCCGCGGCGGTCGCCGGCGCGGTGCGCATGATCTGCCCGGCGGCTTCGGCCAGGAGGCGGAGCGCCGCCGTGTCCCCCCGCTGCGCGGAGCGGGCGACGTGCGGAGCGCGCTCCACCGGGCCGGCGCCTCGGCGCCGCAGCGCCAGGTCGGCCCGGCGGTGCACGGCGAGCCGTGCGCCCATCGCGGTCTCCTCGTAGACCAGCTGACGCAGGAGCGGATGGCGGAAGCAGAGGGACGGCCGGATCCCGTCCCGGCTCGCCGGTCTGATCAGATCCCTGCCGGCCAGGGCGTCCAGAGCCGCCATCGTGGCGGACGCGTCCTTTCCCGTGACCTCCGCGAGCAGGACCGGGTCGATCGGGTCGCCGAGTGCCGCCGCCACCCGCAGCACCTCACGGTGATCGGGTTCCAGCGGGACCAGTTCACCGAGGAGCGGTGAGCGTACGGAGTCCGGCATGCCGTCGAGGAATGTCCCGACGGCGTCCGGGCTGTCCGGCGAGAGCCGCCGAACGCGTGACAGAGCCTCCAGGTACCGGGGGTTGCCGCCACTGGTCCGGTACAGCCGGGCCCGCCTGTCGATCGCGACGTCCGGGCCGAGGATCTGGTCGACCGCGTTGCGGTCCAGCGGGGAGAGCTCGATGCGGTCGGCCCGGATGGCGTTCGCCGTGTCCCGCAGGCACGCCGTCAGCCGCGCGGACGCCTGCCGCGGCCGGTACGAACAGGCGACGATCAGGGGAACGGCGGGCGGATGGCGTATCAGATGGTGCAGCAGCGCGATCGTCCCGTCATCCGCCCAGTGCAGATCATCGAGACACAGCAGCACGCCCTCGGGCCGCGCCGCGTGCTCGACCATCCGCGTCACCGTCTCGAAGAACTCGAACCGCTCGGCATCGGGCAGCGCGTACGGGCTCTTCCGGCCGCGCAGGGCGAGACCGGATCCGACTGCTTCGAGCAGTGCGCGCGTGCGGTCGTCCAGGCCGCGCACGAGCGACGGGCGGGCCCTGAGGATCTCGCGAACCGGCTCGGCGAACACCCCGAAGGCCTGTTCGCGTTCGAATCCCGACACCCTGCCGGACAGCACGTTCATCGTGTCGCCGGCCGTCAGGGCGAGCTCGCTCAGCAGGCGGGTCTTCCCGACCCCCGGGTCGCCGACGATCTCCAGCAGGACGGGGGTCCCCCGCCGGCCGGCGGTGACGGCCGCGTCCAGGCGGGCCATCTCCCTGCCGCGCCCGGCGAACGGTGCCGGGTGCGGCAGGGAGACGGCGGGGAGGGACAGGATGCGCCCGGACCGGGGGCCGGCACGACCGGGCGGTGATGGGGCGCGGCCGGGGGAGAGCCGTCTTCCGAGGGCACGATCCTCACGAACTGCTGTCACAGGGGAGGCACCTCCTTGGATGACCGCCCCGGCACGCTCCGGGGCCTGCCCGGGCCGCGGGCGAGGCGGTCGTGGACGGGGAGAAGCGGATCAGCCGCGGGGGAGGAGCTCCAGGAAGGACATGCCGGGCATGGGGAGGTGGAAGGCGGTCTCCACCTCCCCGGCGACGGGTTCGACCGTGTAGGGGGCGTGCAGGTGGTCGAGCTGGTCCGCCTCGCGGAGCGTCTCCCACTGGTCCGGCGTCGGCCATGCCCCGCCGTCGCGGATCCGGCCCCACACCGAGGCGATGTTGGAGTGCTCCTGGTCCACGCGCAGGTGCCGCAGCTCGTAGCGTCCGGCGTCCAAGCCGGTCAGCCGCACGGTCACGTGCCTGTCCAGCAGCGGGTCGCCCGCGGCCTTGGACTGGTCCAGCGTGCCGTTCCAGACCGCGAGGGTGACCCTGCCGTCGTCGTCCCCGGCGGCCCATGCCTCCACCATGGCGCCCGCTCCGTCACCGTCGCAGTCCACGGCCACCTCGTGGCGGCCGAGCCGTTCGAGCAGGGCGAGCACGTGGAAGCGCGGCTTGCGCAGGTTGCCGACGGTGAGCAGTCCGAAGCCGCCGTGCAGCAGTTCGGAAGGGCGGCCGAGCTCCTCGAAGTGGTCCGACGCCACCCAGTAGGACAGCGCGTCGATCCGCCCGGCCGCCGACTTCATGCCCCTGGCCAGGAAGACCGCCGCGAACGCGGCGTCGCTGACCTCGTTGAAGTGCACGGGGGTCACGCCCCATTCGGTCCACCAGATGGGCGTCCCCGCCTTGCCGTACCGGTCCAGGACCGGGCGCAGGTCGAGCGGCGGGCTGCCGTAGGTGTGGGTGGAGACGAAGTCGACGGGCTCTCGTGCGGAGGCGAGCAGTTCGTCCACCCAGCCCGCCGCGGCGGACGAGGGGCCGCCGACGCGCAGGGCGGGATCGACCTCCTTGACCGCTCGCGCGGACACGTCGTACAGGCGGATGTACTCGGCCGGGGTGCCGCTCCAGAACACCTCCAGATTGGCCTCGTTCCACACCTCGAACGACCACCGGTCCCGCACCTCGGCGGCGCCGTACCGGTCGACGAGATGGGCGGTGAAGGAGCGGATCAGGTCGCCCCAGCGCTCCCAGTCCTTGGGCGGCGAGACGATCGCGTCATAGGCGAAGACGGTCTTCGCGGGGTCGCAGGCCAGGTCGCGGGGCATGAACGACAGTTCCACGACCGGCCGCAGGCCGATCTCGAGCAACCGGTCGTAGACGCGGTCGACGCCGCTGAAGTCGTACGGCCTGCCTTCGCGGTAGACGCCGAGGTCGTCGCAGAGGATCCCGTGGGCGCGGACCGTCTCCACCCCGAGTTCGTCACGGGCGATCCGGAGGGCCTCGGTGAGCTCCCGGCCGATGGGGCGGCCGCCGGACAGGTCCGGGCAGAGCATGTGGCTGAGGTGCTCCGAGCCGATCATCGGCCGCCAGGGGCGGGGCAGCTCCCGCACGACGTCGCGGGTCCGCACCGCGATCCGCACCTCGCCGTGCGTCCCGGCGTGAGGAGTGGCCGGTACGGGCGCCGACAACTCGCCGACCGCCTCCACGCCGGCGACCGCCGCCACCGCGTACCAGGCCTCCTGGCCCGGGACACCGGTCGTGTCGGCGTACGGCGGGTGCGGTACGGCCAGGACGTCCCGGCCGAGGTGATCGACCGGCTCGTACGGCGTGCCGGGCCCCGGGGCCCGATGGACCAGATAACCGGCGGCGCCCTCGACGGGTTCCCAGGTCAGGGTCACCTGGCCCTGCCCCGGCCGGGCCGCCAGCCCCGCCGGGGCGGGCAGCCGGGGCGCCCCGGCCGGCGCTTCCCCGGACCGGCGGCCGATCCGCTCTTCCCAGTCGCTTCTGGCGTCGGACGTCGCGCTAGACATTGAACTCCTCGATACGCAGCAGCGGTTTGACGGCCCGTTCGACCTGGCCTCGGGTGAAGTAACGGCGTAGGGCGTCGCGGCCCAGCAGGTTGCCGAGCGCGGCCATGATCATTCCTTGGTCCAGTGCGAGGTGGCGTCGCGCGACCGTTCCCGACCGCACGGCGACGGCGTCGTAGAAGCCGCCCGGTCCGTAGGCGTCGAAGTCCCGCGCGATGCGGGCGAGGTTGTCCACCGCCTCGCGCCTGGCGTACGGCAGCGCCAGGAACACCGCGTGCGGGGTGACGACACCGTCACCGTAGGAGGCGGGCTCGGCCTGGGCCGGCCGGCAGTCACCGAAGCCGTGGTCGACCGTGGTGCGCTCCTGGTCGGAGGTGTAGCCGTCGGACTGCTGGCCGATCGCGTCCACGCCGTACTCGCGGTAGCCGCCGGCCGGGTTGCTGGCCGGGGAGAAGCCCCAGTAGCCGTACTTCGCCTCCTGGAGGCCGTGGATGATCTGCGCCCGGACGTGGCGCGGGTGGTTGATCCCCCAGCTGCGCGGGCCCCACGTGGACTCGGGCACGAACAGGTCCGGCATCAGCTCCTCGAACATGTCCCCGCCCCAGGTGGGGACGAGCTGGAGGCCCTTGTACCGGTAGGCGCCCTCGAACACCGGAACGCCCATGTGACTGGTCCACGACCCCACGGGCTTCTGCTCGGCCCAGCCCCAGTCGCAGGTGTCGGGCAGTGTGCGCCACAGGGCGAAGTAGTGCTCGGCGGGGATCTGGCCGAGGGCGATGCCGATGTAACTGGCGATCCGCGGCTCGCTGTTCAGCGTGTCGTAGTGGTGGCAGGTGTAGAAGACGTCCTGGCCGCGCCCCCGGTAATTGCCCTGCACCGAGCAGCCGGACGGCTTCACGTCCCAGAACCCCCCGCGCAGCGCCCCCGCCTTGACATCCGGCCCGCGCGAGACGGGGTTGTAGTAGAACCCGAAGTCCATGGGCCTCAGCAGCGCCTCGGCCTGCCCCCTCAGCGCGGGTACGGCGTTGCGCACCACCATCAGCGCGGCCGCGAGCCAGCCGTTGTCCACACTCGACAGGAACGGGTGGACGGTGCTGCCGTCATCGGGCCAGGTGCGCAGGACCGCTCCGCTGGCGGGGTCGTACCAGTTGTAGAACATCCCCGACGGCCCGTGCCGCTCCAGCGAGGCCAGCGCGGCCAGCGTCTTCGCGATCCGCCCGTGGGCCTCCCGGGGCTTGATGATCCCCAGGTCACGGGCCACGACGGCGCTCCACATGTAGGCGCCGATGTTGGTGGGGGAGGTGTAGCGGCTCGGCGTGGTCAGCGTGCCGTCGATGTTGTCGGCGATCAGGTGCGTGCCGGGGTCGACGGAGGCGGTGAGAGAGCGCCAGGTGTCCCTGGCGTATCTCATCAGCGGGTCCTCCCGCACCGGGGCGGTGAAGGCCGTGCAGAGCAGGGCGGCACAGACGATGGCGATGATCCGTTTCATTTCAGTCCCGTCGTTGCGATGCCTTGGACGAAGAAGCGCTGGAGGGCGACGAACACCACGAGGACCGGCACGACCACGACCACGGCTCCGGCCAGCAGCAGGCCGAACCTGGTCTGGTTCTGTCCGATCGAGTACAGGGCGAGGGCCACCGGAAGGGTGTACTTCTCCTCGCTCTGCGCCACGACCAGCGGCCACAGGAAGCTGTTCCAGGTGCCGAGGAAGGTGAGGATGCCGAGGGTCGCGAGCGCGGGCCTCGCCAGCGGCGCGACGATCCGCAGGAAGATTCGGATTTGTCCGGCGCCGTCGATCCGGGCCGCGTCGATGACCTCGTCGGGCAGCCCCGAGATGTACTGCCGCATCAGGAACACGCCGAACGGCCCGGCGAGGAAGGGCAGGATCATGCCCAGGTAGCTGTCCACCAGGCCCAGGTTGCTGACCAGCACGAACAACGGGACGAAGGTGACGGCTCCCGGGACCATGAGCGTGCCCAGGACCAGCGCGAACAGCGCACGCCTCCCCGGAAAGTCGATCTTCGCCAGCGCGTAGCCGAGCATCGAGCAGAACACCAGGTTGCCCAGGGTGACCGCGCCGGTGACGATCAGCGAGTTGACGAAGTAGCGGGTGAAGTCCAGACGCTCGAACAACTCCCGGTAGTTGTCCAGCGTCGCCTGGTCCGGCAGCCACGTCGGCGGCACCCGGCGGATCTCGGCGTCGGTCTTGACCGAGCCGGACAGCATCCAGGCGAACGGACTCGCCGCCGCGACCAGTGCGATCGCGAGCGCCGCGTGGACCACCCATGCCCGGCCGCCGGCCGACCGGCTCTGCGCGCGCCGCTTCCCGCGGGCCCCGGAGACGGCCGCCGTCATGTCCTGGGCCTCAGCAGCCGGAACTGGACGACGGTCAGCACGACGATCGCGACGAACAGCACGTAGCCCATGGCGGCCGCGTAGCTGTAGTTGCCGAAGCCGAACTGGTTGTAGATGTAGTAGGAGACCGAGAGCGTCCTGTTGAGCGGCCCGCCCCGGGTCATCACGAGCGGCTCCTCGAAGAACTGCAGGTAGCCGATTCCGGTTATCACGGTGCCGAACAGCAGGGTGGGCCGGAGCATCGGCAGCGTGACCTCGCGGAAGCGCGCCCACGGTCCCGCGCCGTCGACCTCGGCGGCCTCGTACAGCTCCCGCGGGATCGACTGGAGCCCGGCGAGGAAGACGACCATCAGGTAGCCCATGTTGCGCCAGGCCGCCATCAGGATCAGGGCGGGCATGGCCCACACCGGGTCGGCGAGCCAGTGCGGACCGTCGATTCCGGCGAGCCGCAGCAGCTGGTTGACCGGGCCCGTGTCGGGCTGGAGCAGGAAACGCCAGACCACCGCGACCGCGACGATGCTGGTCACCACCGGCAGGTAGAACCCGACGCGGAAGAAGGTGCGCAGCCGTGTCACGCCCTTGTTGAGCAACACGGCCACGGCCAGTGCGCACACGATCGTCAGCGGTACGCCGATCACCACGAAGTAGAGCGTGTTCACCGCTGCCTGAAGGAACACCTCGTCCCGCAGCAGCCGCGTGTAGTTGTCCAGCCCGACGGGGTTCACGGCGAGCGGGTCGCGCAGGTCGGCGCTGCGCAGGTCGGTGAGGCTCATCAGGAGCGAGGCCAGCACCGGTCCGGCCATGAAGGTCACGAACAGCACCAGGAACGGCAGGGCGAAGCCCCAGGCGGCCAGGCCCCGCCGCGTCCGGTCGCTCATGCCCGCCCTGCGCGGTACGGCGGGGGCCGGCGCGGGATCGCGGGCGGTGCGGACGACCATGTCAGGGTCCGGTCCCGATGGCCGCCGCCTTCTGCTGCATCGCCTTGAGCGCCGCGTCGGACGGCATGCCGGCCTTGACGGCCTTCTCCAGCTCGCCGTCGATCACCGCGGCCACCTGCTCCCAGGTCGGGACGGCGGGCGGCGCCTGGGCGTCGCCCAACTGCTCGCCGAAGAGCCTCAGCATCGGGTCGGTGATGCCGCTCCAGCCGTCCTTGACCGCGGGCAGGTCGTTCACGGTCCGGTACCACGTGGCCTGGACCTCCGGCCTGGACAGGTACTCCACGAACTTCCAGGCGCCGTGGCGGTTCCTGGCGTCCTTGAACACCACGAGGTCGGCACCGCCGACGAACGACGCGCCGGTCCGCTCCCTGGGCATCAGCGCCACGCCGAACCTGCCGTCCAGCTTGCCCTTGGCCTGATCCTTCAGCACCCCGATGTGCCACGGGCCGGAGACGAACGAGGCGATCTTCCCGTCGATGAAGCCCTGCTCCAGCTCGCCGGGCTGCAGGGCGGCGGGGGAGAGCCTCTTCCTGAAGTACGACAGGTAGTAGTCCAGGGCCCGGGCCATCTCCGGGGTGTCGAGGGTGAACGCGCCGTCCGCGCCGGTGATCGAGGCGCCCCGCTGCCAGGCGAACGGCAGGAACGTCTGCCAGGCGCCGGTCCCACCGGGCGGCAGGCTGATGCCGTACGCGGCGCCGCCCCTGTCGCGCAGCGCCGTCACGAAGGACGTGAGCTCCGCCCAGTTCGCGGGTGGCTTCACTCCGGCCTTCTCGGCCAGGTCGGTGCGGTAGTAGATGAGCCGGGTCTCGACGTACCACGGGACACCGTAGGACGTGCCGTTCACGGTGGTGGTGTCCCAGGCTCCGGGGAAGTAGGCGTCCTTGTCGAAACCGGCCGGTGTCGGATCGAGCGCGCCGGTCGTGGCGAACTCACCCATCCAGGTCGTGCCGACCATGCTCATGTCCGGGGTGGCGCGCCCCGCGATCGCGGACGCGATCTTGTCGTGGGCTCCGTCCCAGGGGATCGCGGTGACGTCGACCTTCACGCCGGGGTTGGCCGCCTCGAAGCCCTCGGCCAGGACCGACAGCTTCTCGCCCTCGGTGCCCATCGCCCAGACGGTGACCGTTCCCCGCGCCGGTCCCGCACCGGTCTCGGCGGGCCGGTCCGGGGGGCCGCCGCCGGCGTTCCGGCCGCATCCGTTCAGTGCGGTGAGCGCGGCGATCGTCACCGCGACGGTGACCAGGCGTTTCATGTCTCCTCCTTGGGGTGGGGCCCGCAGCTCGAACGGACGACGAGCTGGGTGGGAAGGATGTCGTGGTGCGGTTCCCCTCTCGCTCCGGTGATGCGTTCGTCGAGGAGCCGTGCCGCGCGGGCTCCCAGCTCCCGCATGGGCTGCCGGACGGTGGTGAGGCCGGCGTATCGGGCCGCCATCACGTCGTCCCAGCCGGTGACGGGCACACTCCCCCTCGTGGCGCGGGTCAGGCCGAGCGCGACTTCGTCGTTGCCGCAGATCACCGCGTCCGGCTTCTGCAGCCGCACGGCCTCCGCGGCCCGGAACCCGCCGTCCTCGTCGAAGCCGCAGGTGATCGGGATGATGGCGGGGATGACTTGCCGGACCCCTTCGAACCGCTCGGCGAAGTCCGACGAACGGTCGGCGTCGCCGAGGAAGACGAAGCGCCGGTATCCGTGGCCGAGCAGGTGATCAGCGAGCCGTGCCGCGGAGTCCCGGTTCTCGGTGGTGATCGTGTCGACGTCGGCGACCGGCGGACGAGCGATCAGCACGACCGGCGTGCCGGTCGCCGCGACCTCGCGGACCGTCTCGTCGTCCACGGTTCGAGTGCAGACCACCAGTCCGTCCACCCGCGCCGCCAGGTCCAGGACCATGTCCCTGGCCGTGGGGCGGCCGTGGCTGGACAGGATGAGCACCGAACGGCCGAGTTCGGCGGCCACGGACTCGTAGCCGAGGACGACCTCGGCGTAGTAGGGGCCGGACAGGTCGGGGAAGACGATGCCGTTGGCGGCGTGCTGGCGCTCGGCGAGCCCCCTGCCCAGGTGGCTGGGCCGGTATCGGAGCTCGGCGACGGCCTCGCGCACCCGCTCGGCCGTGCCGGGGGCGACGGGGATGGTGCCCCGCAGGACCCGGGAGACGGTCGCGATCGACACACCGGCCCGCTCCGCGACCTCGTAGATCGTCGCGGTTCTCCGGCGGGCTTCCCCGCCGTCCGGATCCCTGTGGGGTGACGGTGGCGATTCCATGGTCGGCACACTGGCACATGTAAGCGCTTACAACAAGACCGATTCCGATCTTCCTGCCGGGGTCGTCGAGAAGGCCCCGTTCTGTCTCCCTCCGGCCGTGCATGCACACGCGCGGTCAAGGCTTGTGGGGCAAGGAGGTCAAAGTTAGCATCGAAATATCTTTAGGAAACTTTCCTAAGAGAAAACCTCCGGTCCGCGAACCTCCCGCACCGCTACAGCGCGGACGCGGACCGGAGCACCCCCCACGCTGTACGGGCCTGCCGTACGAAGGAGTGATCAAGTGTTACGACTCCGCATTCTGGCGTCCATCGCCTCCCTGGCGCTCGCGGGCGCGCTCGCGGTCGCCATGCCGGCCGCCTCGGCGACCGCCGAAAGCTGCGCGAGCCCGTGGAGCGCGTCGGCGACCTACACCGGCGGCGCGACGGTCTCCCGCAACGGCCACAACTGGTCGGCGAAGTGGTGGACCCAGGGTGAGGCGCCGGGCGGCGCCGACGTCTGGGCCGACAAGGGCGCCTGCGGCGGCACGGGCACGCCGCCCCCCTCCGGCGGCTGCTCCTACCCGAGCTGGGTGGCCGGAATCTGGTACGCCGCGGGCAGCATCGTCACGTACGCCGACGGCAGTCTCTACCGCGCCGAGCACGACAACCCGGGCTACGACCCCGTGATCAGCACGTGGTACTGGGAGCCGTACACCTGCGGCACCACGCCGCCCACGAACCCGCCGGCCTCCGGCTTCGTCGTGAGCCAAGCCCAGTTCGAGCAGATGTTCCCCAACCGGAATCCCTTCTACACCTACAGCGGCCTCACCGCGGCGCTGAGCGCCTATCCCGCCTTCGCCGCGACGGGCAGCGACACGGTCAGGAAGCAGGAAGCCGCCGCGTTCCTGGCCAACGTGAGCCACGAGACCGGTGGCCTGGTGCACATCGTGGAGCAGAACACCGCCAACTACCCCCACTACTGCGATGCCGGCCGGCCCTACGGCTGCCCCGCCGGTCAAGCCGCCTACTACGGCCGCGGCCCGATCCAGCTGAGCTGGAACTTCAACTACAAGGCGGCGGGCGACGCGCTCGGCATCGACCTGCTCCGCAACCCGTGGCTGGTCCAGAACGACTCGGCGGTGGCCTGGAAAACCGCCCTGTGGTACTGGAACACCCAGACCGGCCCCGGCACGATGACGCCCCACAACGCCATGGTCAACGGCCACGGCTTCGGTGAGACGATCCGCAGCATCAACGGCTCCCTGGAATGCGGCGGCCGCAATCCCGCACAGGTCCAGAGCCGCATCAACGCCTACCAGCGGTTCGTCCAGATCCTGGGCACCACCCCGGGCGGCAACCTCAGCTGCTGAACCCGATGCACGCGGAAGGGCGCGGCCCCGGCCGTGCCCTTCCGCATTTCCACGGTGCCGGACGATGACCGGGGCGGCCCTGCCCGACCAGATCACCGACATCCTGATCACCCGAGAAGGGGCCGATCCGGCGACGCCGCCAGCCGAGCCGAACGGGCCGGGACCTCCACCTGACCGGGCGGCGGTCGGAGCGGGTTCCCGGGACGCGCCCACTGGGCTGTCCGCAGCCCGTCAGCCCAGCTGCTGAAAAGTGGAAGGCGGGGGTTGTTCCGATGTGTCGAGCCCCGCGTAGGCGCGGCACTCCACATGCGTGTCCGGGAGATTCCAGGCCTCCAGAATGGAAGTGAAGTTCAGCCAGCGCCAGGTCTCCGGCCCGAGCTCGGCCAGGATCCGCACGGCTCGCCGTTGCAGGCCGGTCAGTTCCGCGAAGGGCGGCAGCGGACACGGTGCGCCGTCCGGGAACACCAACCGCAGCGCGGCGGCGGCCACCGGGAACGCCGCGACCTGCGAGGTACGCGACAAGCCTTCCAGTACGGCGTCGATGATCTCGACGGGCAACCGGCCGCTCAGCGCGGCCAGCGTCTGGGCCGAATAGCCGCGCACATCACCGCTCATGAAGCTGATCTCCGCATTCGTGTCCGTCGTCGGCGGGTCCACGCTCGCCGCCGCCAGCACACCGATCACCTCAGGCTCGACGACGCCGAGCCGCACCAGCGCCGTCGCGGCGGCCCAGCGCGATACTGGTTCAGAACCGCTGAGATGGTCACGCAATCGTGGAGTCAGCTCCGTAGCCGAGAGCAGGCCGGCGGAGATGATCGCATCGGCTATGACGCCGGTGACGGATTCACGTTCGAGCAGTGCCTCCAGCGCGGTGATGGAACCGGCCGCCTCCTCGGGGAACCAGCCCAGGAGATAGGCGGTGGCGGCCCGGACCAGCGGATCGTCATCGTCCAGCAACCCGCGCAGCGCGGGAACCTCGGCCCGTACGGCGTCGTAGGCGTCCAGCTCGGCCTGCGCGGACCGCAGCACCCGACCGTAGTCGTCCACCGCCCGATGCACGCTCCTGCCGCGAGATTCGCCTTCGTCGCGTGCGGCATCGACCCACATGTCGAACTTGCGTAACTCCGCGGCCGGATCAGCGGAGCGCATCCGGCCGAGCTCCGCCCGCCATCCCGCGATGTCGACACCGCCCGGCAGCTGGCTCTCGTCGTATGCGATCGCCACCGCGACGAGCAGGTACACGATCCCGTTCCGTTCCGGGGTCGCCGGGTCGAGGGCCAGCTGTGCCAGGAACGGGACCGCGGGTGCAGTCGCCGGGTATCTGTTGCCCTGGTGAAAGATATTGCTGTACAGCTCGGGCAGGGCGCGTTCGCGCTCATCGGCCCGTTCCGAGCGCAACGCTCGCAGCAGCCCAGGAACGTCATCTGCGGGACCGTAGGCATGATCGAGGTCCGCCCAGGGGACCTCGTCCAGTCCTGCCAGAACGTCGCTGTCGGTCATGGTGCGCAGTGTGCCAGCTGTCACCGACATCGCTTTACGGCCGACGGAACAGAGCCTTCGCAGAGCTGATGGCGGGCCGGGGGGAAGCCGGCCGCCACTCAGGACGAAAAGGGCTCAGCGACCCGGAATCACGGGCCCTCAACAGAGCCTGGAGCGGGCGGCACGTCGTCGATGTCGGCGAAGACGGCCTTGCCCTGCGCACGCGCCTGCTCGACCATGGCATCCGCCCCGGCGGACGGGCCGCCGATGCGCAGGACCGCGTCGCACCGGGACAACAGGCGCTCGGCGATGGGGTGGAAGATCTCGTTGAAGATCGCGTCGCCGACCCGGGTGGAACCGGCGAGTTCGATCAGGGGCAGTGCCATCGCCTCGCCGGTGACCGGCAGGTGACCGGCGCGGTACAGGCGCATGGCCGCGGCGTTCATCGCCGCCACGTTGGCTGCGAGCCTCACCGGATCGTCGCCGGTGCCCGAACGGTAGGGGCCCGCGACGAGGATCATCATCGAGGTGGTCGGCATGTGTCCTCCAGAAGGACAAACGGAGGCCGGAAGGATTGATCAGGCCCGTAAAACCTCGACGCCGGCATCGGCGATCGCGGTCAGGGTCTCGGTGGCCGTCCGGTCGACGACCGGGTCGAGGGCGGCGTCGTCGGTGACGAAGGTGTCGACTGCCGCCAGCTCCGCGACCTTGGCGAAGGCGCGTGCCCCCAGCTTGGTGCTGTCGGCGACCACGATGGTGCGCTCGGACCGGCCGAGCGCGGCCCGCTTGACGGCCGCGTCGTCGGGATCGAACTCGCTCCAGCCGCCGGTGTGATGGACGGCGCCGATCGACATCAGGAAGCAGTCGAAGCTCAGCGACTCCAGCGCCCGCAGAGCGAGGTAGCCGACGAGGCTGCGCTCGCCCGGGCGTGATTCGCCGCCCAGGACCAGAAGTCGAACGTCGGGCTGGTCGGCCAGGTGTGTTGCGGCCTGGAGGCCGAGCACGACGACGGTGAGCGGTGCGCGCGTGACCAGATGCCCCGCCACCTGTGCCATCGTGGTGCCGGCGTCGAGCAGGATGGTCTGCCCGGGCTGTACGAGCTCGGCGGTGGCCGCGCCCAGCCGGGCCTTGGTCGCGACCTGCCATCCCTCGCGCGCCGCGAAGCCCGCCGCCTCCGGTCGAGGTCGCAAGGCGACCGCCCCGCCGCGCACCCGGCTCACCAGCCCCCGCTCCTGGAGCCGGTCGAGGTCGCGGCGGACGGTCATCTCCGACACCCCGAGCCGGCTCGCCAGCTCGGTGAGGGTCACTTTGCCCGCTCCTCGTACCAGGCGGAGCGTGAGGTCGAGTCGATCAGCGATGGCCACCCTCCCATCTTCACACAGCGACTGTTAGATATGGAAGATACGTGTTAAAAACGGCCGGGTGGCCATGACCGCGGGCCCGGAGCCGTACGAGGGCTCCGGTCGTGGAGGAGCCGTTCGGTCCTGGGAGAAGATCCGGGATCACTCGACGGATGCCGCAACGGCCTCGTTCCGGTACAGACTGAGGAAATGATGGTCGAACGCGTTCGAAAGATGCGAGTCGCTGACAAGACGCTCATCACCGGCCTCATCGGCGTCCTGGGCGGACCGGGACCAGACCGCGGCGGCCGCGAACGCGCCCCGGCCTTCGGCATGAACCCGAAGACGTGGGCGAGCGCGGCGCTGTTGGTGGCGGCGGGTTGCGCAGCGGTGTTCCTGGCCGTCTGGACGGTCGAGGCCGTCGCCCCGGTGGCCGAGGTGCAGGCGGTCATCGCCGCCGGCATCGACCATGGCGAAGCGGACTATGACGACGAGGTTCCCGGCGACGGCCCGTCCCTGGAGGGGACACCCTACGACGACGAGTACATCACCGAGGCGCACACCGCCGACGGCCGGATCATAGATCTCGGCGCCCCGCCGGGGGTGCGGGCGAAACTGGCCATGGGCGAGCCGGTCGTGGTCGCGCTGTCGTCGGTCACCGGTCGGCCCGTCACGGTTCGCACGACCGAAGGCGATCTGAGCCTGCATCACTCCGCCGACAGGATGGTCATCGTGGCCGTCGCCGGAGCACTCATCGCCGCGGCCTCGTGGAACCGGAGGAGACTGCGGCGGGTCATGTCACCTGTGGTGTCGGTAGCCCTCGTCGTCGCCGTCACCGGCACGGGCGCCGTATCGCTCCTGCCGGAACCGGTACGGCAGGCTGCCGGGATCACGCCGGTGGACGCCATGGGCATCTACGGCGATGCGCGGCACTTCCCCAGACGGGTCGTCCGCATCGGGCAGGAAGCGACCTGGCCTGGCTTGACCCTACGGGTGGACGGTCCGGTGACCACCGGCCCGCCCCCCGGGGCACCGTCATGGCTGGACGGTTTCCGGGTGATGGTCGTGCCGGTCAGCGTCACCGGATCGGCCCGCACCGGCCATGTGCGCACGCTTTTGATCGGTGCCGGTCAAGGCAGGGCGGAGCTGGTGGACGGCCCTGCCTGCGGTGGTCTGCCGGGCGCGTTCGACGGCACCACCACCGGTCGGTCGACCGCCGGCCCGATGTGCTTCGCGGTGCCGCCCCGGTTCGAGCCGCGGTATCTCGTCATCGAGGAGGAGGACTCTGTCGCCGTCGCGCTGACGTCGGTCCCGTGACCCCGGGCGGAGATGCGGGCCCGGTGGGCGCGGCCGGCGCCGGAGCGGCGCAAGGCGTGGGCGACTACGCGGGGGACGCGGTGACCCGGTACCGTCACGACCATGACGACGCAGGACTCGTCCGCGGTGCCGCTCGATCCGTACGCGGCGTCGCTGGGACGCAAATGGGTCTCCTCCGGCGCGCTGATCCGCGATGCGGCGGGTGCGGTGCTGCTGGTCGATCCGGTCTACAAACCGCAGTGGGACGTGCCCGGCGGCGTCGTCGAGGCCGGGGAGTCCCCCACGGCGGCATGCCGCCGGGAACTGGCCGAGGAACTCGGCCTGGACCGGCCGACCGGACGCCTGCTGGCGGTGGACTGGATCGCGCCGCGGCCCGGCTGGCCGGACGGGATGATGCTCCTCTACGACGGCGGCGTCCTGACCCCCGGCGAGATCGCCGCGATCCGGCTGCCGGCCGACGAGCTGGCCGGCTGGATGCTCGCCGACCCCGACCGGGTGCCCTCGCTGGTGCCGGCGGCGCTGGCCCGGCGGATCGCCGCGGCTCTGCGGGCAGCGGCCGACGGCACGGTGATCTCCCTGGACGGCGGTCACCCGGTGGGCTGACCGCCCGCCCGCAGCGCCCTGCCGGCGGTTCTCACCGGACGACCCGGCCGGACGGGCGGGTGGACGCTGCCGTGCCGGCCTCGGTGGGCGGTGGGGCGGCGGGCAGGGTGATGGTGAAGCAGCTGCCCGGAGCGGCCGGAGCGTAGCCGACGTCACCGCCGTGGGCGCGGGCCAGCTCCCGGGTGATCCACAAGCCCAGTCCGACCGATTCGGGGTTGGCGTCGGCGCCGCTGAACCGGGAGAACAACACCTGCTCCTTGTCTTTCGCCACGCCCGGCCCGTGGTCGCGCACGTGCACGGCGACCATGCCGTCGGCGACGGGTTCGGCGCTGACGGCGACCGGCAGGGCGCCGTGGCTGACGGCGTTGGCGACCAGATTGATGAGGATCTGCTCCAGCCGTTCGGGGTCGGCGCGCACCCGCAGGCCGTCGGGCACCTCGACGGCGACCGGGTCGCTGACGTACCCGACGGCCTCGCGCACGGCCCGGAGCAGGTCGACGGTCTCCACATCCAGCCGCAGGCCGCCGTGGACGTCGAGGCGTTCGGCGTCCAGCAGGCTCGCGGACAGACGGCGGATCCGGTCGATCTGCCGTAGCGCCATCGAGGCGATCTGGTCGCGTTGGGGCGAGGGGAGGTCGGGGCCTTCTTCGGCGAGGATCTCCACGGCGAACTGCGCCGACGTCAGCGGGGAGCGCACATCGTGGGCCAGGGTGGCGCTGAGGGCGGCCCGCCAGCGTTCCATCCGCTCGACCTGGCTGTGGGCGCGCCGCTGGTGCTCGACCTGGCGGGCGATCAGCACCCCGACCGTCACCATGATCGGGATGAATATCACACCGCCGCTGATGGCCACGGGGCCGCGGTCGGCCGCGATCAGCGGGCCCAGATAGCTCACCGCCGCCGGCACCGCCAGCGCCAGCACCGCCCGGGGGGAGAAGTGCAGGCCGACCCAGGCGAACAGCAGCATGAAGAACGGGGCGATGCTCGTGGCCACCCCCTCGAACGCCCAGGTGGCCGTGGCCAGCAACGCCAGGGCGGGTACGCATAGCACCAGCGGCCCGTGGGACCCGAATCGCTGCCAAGGCAGCCACCACGCCGCGGCTGCGGTGATCAGGTCCACGACCGCGACCGTGCCGAGCAGGAGCGAATTCTGGGACGGCAGAACCATCCCGGCGGCGGCCAGAGCACCGGCCACCGCGAACAACAGCCCTGCCTGGCGGGCGGTGCTGCGGACGCCTTCGCCTAGAACGGGCCCGAGTCGGGTCATCATCCTCACCCTGCAGACATTCCCGTTTTATCCCAAGTGATGATTATGTGAGGCTTTTATCCTAGATAGGAGGTTGTCTGCTGGGGTAGTCCTCCACGGCGGAGGCTGTCCGCACAGCCCGGCCCCGAGGTCCCGAAGAGGTGTCGATCGCCGTTGACGGCGACGCCGCCGTCCTCGCCGGCGAGGACGCGGTGACGGTCACGATCGGCGGGGCCGGGGGAACCTGGAACCTGGAGCCTGGAATCGACCATGGGGTACATCGAGCGGGGCGGGCGAAGGAGGAGGACCCGCCGTGACGTACGGCCGTGCCCCGGGGGTCCGGGCGCGCATGTGCCTCACATGTTCTCGGCGCCGGCTTTGATGGCTTCGCGGATACGAAAGTAGGTACCGCAGCGGCAGATGTTGCGGAGACCGTCGAGGTCGGCGTCGGTGATTGCGCGGCCTTCGGCGGCGGCGCGGCGGACCAGCGCCACGGCGGCCATGATCTGGCCGGGCTGGCAGTATCCGCACTGGGCGACGTCGTGGTCGAGCCATGCCTGCTGCATAGGGTGCAGGTCCTTGCCGACCGTGGCCGGAAGTCCTTCGATGGTGGTGACCTCGTCGGTCGGCTGGAGATCTGCGACGGGGATCGCGCAGGGGTTGACGGCTTTGCCGTTGATGTGGCTGGTACACGCTTTGCAGACATTGATGCCGCAGCCGTACTTCGGTCCGGTGACGCCGAGAATGTCGCGCAGCACCCACAGCAGGCGCACGTCGCCGTCGACGTCGACGGTGACCTGCTCGCCGTTGACTCGGAAAGTGTGCTCAGGCAACCGGATCTCCTTGTTTCAGCGGGCGTGCTTCAGGCCGTCGGTCGGGGAAGGGGGAATGGGCGGGATGGTCGGCTTGGGCGTGAAGGAAAGCGTGCCGTGGTTGATCGGGAAGCTGGTGGGCATCGTTCCGGTCGCGCGGCCGTACGCACAGGCGACCGCGGCCATCGACGCGGCGACGCCCAGTTCCCCGGCGCCGCCGGGCTTCTCGGAGGTGCTGGGCATGACGATGATCTGGAGTTCGGGCGGGGTGTTCCACTGCCGGGTGTAGAAGTAGTTGTCCCAGCTCGCTTCGAGGAAGTACCCGTCGCGCAGGTGCAGGCTGGAGGTCAGGGCCAGCGCGATGCCATCCATGATGCAGCCCATCATCTGCGCTTCCAGACCCCGCGGATTCACGGCAAGGCCGACGTCCACAGCGAACACCGCCCTGGTGACACGTGGTCCGGTCACGCCGTCGCGGACGGGACGGTTGACGGTTTCGGATCGGCAGTCGATCTCCACCAGCGCTGCGCTGACGGCCTTGTACTCGGCGTGGAACGCGATGCCCTGCGCGGTGCCGGCCGGCATCGGCCGCCCCCAGCCGCCGACCTCGGCCACCTTCGCCAGCACCGCCCGGGAGCGGTCATCGCGGAGGAAGTCATGCCGGAACCGGTAGGGGTCCTTGCCCATCCTCGTGGCGAGCTGGTCGATGATGAGCTCCCGGGCGCAGGTGACGTCGGGCGAGTAGACGTTGCGCATGCTGCCGGTGTTGAAGCCCTTGCCCGTTTCGTTGAGCAACCGGCTGCCGCCGCCGAAGTCGTAGGACATCGCCTGGCTGAGATGGAAGAAGGTCTGGGAGAAACCGATGTCGCCCACCGGAAGCCTCGCGGCCATGGCGGTGATGATCTCACCGAGCCCGTGGCCGAGGTCCGTGGAGACGCTGGTGTGCCGCTGCTTGTAGCTCAGCACGGTGTCGCCGAGGTAGGCGACGCGTACCCGCGAGGTCGACATCGGGTGGGTGCGGCCCTGACGGGAGTCGTCGGCGCGGTGCCACATGAGCTTGACGGGTTTGCCGATCCGCTGGGACACCTCGGCGGCTTCCAGCGCGGCGTCGAAGAACAGCTTGCGCCCGAAGGAGCCACCCCCTTCGGTGACGTGCACGGTGACCTTGCCGAGCGGCAGCCCTACCTTGGCGGCGATGGCCTGCTTGGCGACGATCGGCGATTTCAAAGCCGACCAGATCTCGGCGCGGTCGGCCCGCACGTCGGCGATCGCGCAGTTGGGTTCCAGCGCGCTGTTGCTGCGGAAGTAGAAGGTGAACCTGCCTTCGACGGTCGGAGTCGGCGGCCTGGGCCCGAGCGGCAACTCCGCGGCCTCCAGTTCCCGCAGCACGCTCTCGTCGGACTTTCCTTCCGCGGTACCGGGTTTCCAGGAGACCCGCAGGGCGCGTACGGCGTCGATGCACTGACCGAAGGTCTCGGCGCGCACCGCCACCCCGGTGGAGATCGTCACGACATCGGTGACCCCCGGCATGGCGCGGACCTCGGCGAGGTTGGCCACCGAGCCGACTTTGCCGTTGACGGTCGGCGGGCGGCACACCATCGTCGGCTTCGCGCCCGGGATGTCGAGGTCCATCGCGAACTTCTTGCGCCCGGTCACCGCGTCCAGCGCGTCGATCCGGTTGTGCGGTCTGCCGATGACGGTGAAGTTCTCGCGTGGCATGAGCTCCACCGACACCTGCTGGGTCCGCATGCTCGCGGCCTTCTCGGCGAGCGCGCCGATGTCGATGCCGCCACCGGAGCGATCGGTGATCACCCCGGCCCTCATCGTCAGGTCGGTGACCGCCGAGCCGAGCTCGGTGGCCGCGGCCGCCAGCAACCGGAGCCGGGCGATGGCGGCGGCGACCCGGATAGGGGTGTAGGTCGCGATGGTCGTGTTCGATCCGCCGGTGAGCTGGTTGAACACCAGCTCCGGCCGGGCATCGGCCAGCGTGACACGCACCCGTTCCAGCGGCACGGTCATTTCCTCGGCGATCAGCATGGCCGTCGAGGTGGTGATGCCCTGCCCCACCTCGGCCCGCGGCAACGCGAACGACACCGTGCCGTCCCGGTTGACCTCGACCGTGATCAGGCCCGAGGTCGGCAGCGCCGCCGCGGTCATCATGTCGTTGAGGTCGAGCAGCTCCGTGAGTTCCGGCGAAGGCAGCCGGACATCGGGCGCCGGCGTCAGGCCGAGTTCGGCGGCGGCCACCAGGGTGGGAGCCGCCACCACGTACCCGAGGAACCGTCGCCGTCCGATGGCCTCATCCAGCCCGCCTCCATTCGGTCCCGTCATCATTCAGCTCGGGTCCGGACGGTTGGTCGTGGGAATCTCGATCTTGGTCTCCTTGGCCTTGGTGAGGTAGAGCATGATGTATCTCCGCGCCGCCTCGTCGATGACCCAGGCGGTCTCGGGCACCAGCGGCAGCGGGATGAGGCCCTCGCGGAACTTCACCAGCTTCGGCCAGGCGGCGGGGATCACCCGGTCCCACACCGGCTCGCGCTCGATGCCGTCCCAGTCGGCCACCTGATCGCCGACCAGGTACCGGGCGAGCGCGTTGCACAGGGACCGGCTGGCCCTGGTCCCGAGGCTGGTCTGCTCGGCGAGCTGGTCCAGCAGGATGTCGGTCAGCTTCACCCCCTCGGGCGTCGGCCCCATGTTCCGGGGCAGGATCTGGTCCGACTGGGCGTCGGCCGCATCCCAGGTGGCGGGGATGTATTCGTCCTTGATGCCGAGCATGTGCGCGGTCACCTGCCACACGTGCAGGTACGCCTCGGACTCGGCGGCAGTGACCGGGACCTTCCATTCGAGCATCCTGCGCATCGCGAAGGTCGGCAAGGTGTGCCAGGTGACCAGCATGTCTTCCTGGCTGATCGGGATGTCGCCGGTCCAGTGGGGGGATTTCTGCAGCAGGTGTCGTACCGCCGCGTGCACCAGCCGGGTCTTCACGGCCTCGACCGCGCAGGAGCCGTCGGGCCGATAGGCGTTCAGGGACCCGACGGCGAATCCCAGGATGCTCGTCTTGGCGACGCGATCCTCCATGTCCGCGCCGCCCTTGGAGTAGTAGACCGCGCGAGCCTCCTTGGGGATGGCGGTGCTCAGCATGCCGCCGCCCACGCCGTTGAGCAGATTGAGGTACAGCCCTCTGGACTTGTTGAACTCGGCCGCGGTGTTCAGCTTGCCGTGGTCCGCCCACGACGGCAGCCGACGTGCTTCCTCCATGAAGTCCCGCAGGTCTGCCGGCAGTCCTTCGGGCAAGGGCTGGTCGTTACGGTTCCAATCCCACAGCAGGCGGTTGACCTCGGGTACGGCGCCGCGATCGATCAGCGAGGCGACCAGCGGGTCGGCCTCCTCGTCCCACACCCACCGCGGATCGGCACCGGCGCCGGCACCCGCGACCGAACCGCCGGGTGCCCAGGTCCAGGGCATCGCCCGGGCCGGGAACGCCATCCCCAGCGTTCCGAGAGCCCCCAGGGCTCCGCCTGAGATCAGCATCTTGCGCCTGCTCAGCTCCGCCATGCCGGACTCCTCCTGAGAGTTCTGCAAGCTGATGATATGATGATACATATCAGGTATATTTGTATCTCACTAAGGATGCGAGCCGATCCCGAAAACGTCCAGGGGAACAGCCGGTCGCTTCGCGGCTCCCGGCCGGAACCCGGTGTTCCGGCCGGTTCCTCATCGATATCGAGCACGCCCGCACCGTCGTTGACCGGTGGTCCCGATCAGTAGTCCGGGTTGTTGGTCAGCGGAATCTCGATGCTGATCTGCCGCGCTTCGGACAGGTAGATCAGGACTATCTTGCGAAGGAGCTCGTCGAAGAGCCAGTAGGTGTTGTCCGCCCCGGGGAACGTCTTGAGCACGCCTTCGCGGACGGCGATGAAGGGCTCCCAGAGCGTGTCGAGGATCCCGTCCCAGAACGGATACCGGGAGATCTCCAGCCACTCGGCGATCTGGTCGCCGAGCAGGAAGCGCGTGAACGCGCCGAGTACGCGCTTGCTGAGGATGCCGGCATCCAGCGCGGCGCCGAGGTTGAGGAGGATGTCGGCCAGCTTGATGCCCTCGGGCGTCGGGGCCAGCACCGGGTCCAGGACCTGCCTGGCCTGGGAATTGGCCTCGTCCCACGACGCGGGGATGTATTCGTCCTTGATGCCGAGCATGTGCGCGGCCAGCTGCCACGAGTGCAGGAAGGCCACGGACTCGTTGGCGGGGATCGGCACCTTCCATGCGGTCAGGTTCTTCATGACGGTCGTGGGCAGGCTGTGCCAGGTGACCATCATGTCCGCCTGGCTGATCGGAATCTCCTCGTCGGCGGACTTCTGCCAGTGCGGGGACTTCGGCAGCAGGTGGCGCACGGCCGCGTGCACCAGCCGGGTCTTGACGCAGGTCACGATCATCTCGCCGTCGGCGTCGTAAGCTTTCCTGGACCCGATGTCGTATCCGAGCTTGGCGGTCTTGGAGATGCGGTCCTTCATGTCCGCGCCGCCCTTGGAGTAGTAGACCGCGCGAGCCTCCTTGGGGATGACCGTGCTCATCATGCCGCTGGCGAAGCCGTACAGCACGCCGAGGTAGAGCCCCCGCTTGTCGTTGAACTCGACCGCGGTGGCGAGCTTGCCCCTGTCGGCCCACGACGGCAGCCGGCGGGCTCGCTCCATGAAGTCCCGCAGGTCCGCCGGCAGTCCGGCCGGCAGCGGCTGGCCGTTCTTGGTCCAGGTCCGTAACAGGGCGTTGACCCTGGGCACGTCGCCCCGGTCGATCAGCGAGGCGACCAGCGGGTCGGCCTCCTCGTCCCATACCCACCGCGGGTCGATGCCCGCCCCTGTGCCCGCCACCGAGCCACTGGGCGACCACGTCCAGACGCGCGCCTGTGCAGGTGTCGCGACGCTCAGCGCACCGAGTGCGCCCAACGTCCCGCCCGCCTTGAGCATGTCGCGCCTGCTGAGTTTGTCCATGCCTCCGTCCCTCCTCCTCGTGAGGCCGAGAGCACTGCTGGTACGATGAAACATAAGGTGAATCTGTGTACCACCAATACAGCACAGTGTGTCGGGCATCACAAGACCGTGGCGGCGGCTGCTGGCGATTGAGGCAGAATCAATCACAGGAGGTGATCGTGGAATCTGCGCTGTCCGTGCTCATGGCGCCGTCGGACTCGGAGTCGTTGCTGGAGCGCGCGTACATTGATGCCGTCGAACGGGTTGACGACATGGACGAGACCCGTGCCCGCATCCTCGACGCGGCGTATGAGCAGTTCTGCCGCATGGGCATCCGGCGGTCCACCATGGAGGACGTGGCCCGCCGGGCCGGGGTTTCGCGGATCACGGTCTACCGGCGGTTCGCCACGAAGGACGCGCTGGTCGAACACGTGGTACGCCGAGAGTTCCGCCGGTATTTCGACCAGTTCCTCGTCGACATCGAACAAGCCCACACCGCCGCCGACCGGGCGGTCCTGGGCTTTGTGAGCTCATTGCGCGCCATCCGGCGCAACCCGTTGATCGGCGGTCTGATCGCCGCGGAACCGGATCTGATCGTACCCTCCATGATCAGCGACGGAGGCCGGACCCTCGCCACCGTGCGGCAGTTCGTCGCGGGCCAGCTCCGCCACGAGCAACGCGCGGGTAACGTGCCGAGCGGCTTGGACGCCGACCTCGTGGCCGAACTGATGGTCCGGATCTCCGCCTCCTTCCTGGCGATCCCCAGCCACATCATCGACCTCGACGACGACGAGCAGCTGGCTGCGGTGGCCCGGCGGTTCCTCGTGCCCATGCTGGAACCGGCCGGCTCCCCGGACTGACCGCAGGCAAGAGGGCATCGTGGAGCGGCGGCGAAGCACTCCCGAACATGATGTACTCCCTGCCGCCGCCGGCCACTGCCGCCGCCGACCCGCCGACGGCCTTCGGCTGCTCGGTCTCACGGCATGAGAGCGCTTTGGGTCTCCCGGTGGGGGCTTCTCGGAAGGCGCCACGCATCATCCGAGGGGTGTCATACCGTCTGCCGCCGGGCGTCACGCCCGGCGAGCCGAACCGCGGGGGCCGTAGGATCCCCGTCTACCGCGGCAGGTGGAGCCGCGCTACCGCGGCAGGCGGAGCCGAGTTTCAACCCAGCGGATGTATGCTGCGAGCCCTCTCCGGACTAATGTTCCCCCAGCGGCCTCTCGTATGGACATCTGGAATCCGGCTGCCCTCAAAGGGAAGGTTCAATGCACATGAGTCCGGCTCATACTGGCTTTACCGGCCGGAACGATCCGGTCCTGCTCGTGAATAGGCGTCGGCTATCCGATCTCGTCGCATGAGAACGTTGTGACGCTGTTCCATCTCGGACGAGGGCGCCGGTGTATCCACCACGGCCGGCACGACCTCATGGCGTGACCGGTCCGCTGCCTCGCAATGAGATCCGCTTTTCGGTGAATCGCCGTCTCCTGCATCCGGCGACTCCGCTCCACAGGATTTTGAAGGTCCATTCCCTGTGCCGGTTTCGTGGGCGCGTAGGAGAATCAGGAGAAAGGGCCTGCATGAGAGCAGCACTCGCCGTCATCTCCACTCTGCTCGTGGCTGTGCTGACGGCCTGCGGCACACTGCCGGACGGAGCCGGGAGCGGCAGCCGGGAGCGCCGGCCCTCCGCGGCCCAGCGGTCCGCCCCGCCGGTCGCCGCCTCATCTCAACCCCCCGCAGAGCACGAAACCGCCTCGCCGCAGCCCGCCGCCGAACCGGCCGGCTGTCCTCGCGGCCAGCTCATCCCCGCCCTGGAGATCCCGGCCGTGCACGCCGAACCGGTCCACGTCCCCGAGATGACGATCGGCGGTGAGAAGGTGCCGGCGGTCACCGTTCCCGGGGTGGACATCCCGGCCCAGCGGATTCCCGCCCAGTGCACCGAGATCAAGCCCGCCCCCGGCGGCTGCCTCGGCGCGGCCAGTATCCCGCCGGTGACGATCCCGGCCGTGGAGATCCCTGCGGTGGAGATTCCGGGGGTGAACGCGGGCGGCGTCAGAATCGACCCTGTGCGCACCGAGGCTGTCAGCGCCGAGGCGGTTCACGCTGAAGGCGTCTCCACGCCTGAGGTGTGTCAGACCAAGCCGAAAGACGGCGGAATCGTCCCGTTCGTGATCAGGCCGTTCGTGATCAGACCGTTCGTCATCCGCCCCTTCGTCATCCGTCCTTCGAAGTGCAACGATCAGGGCGAATGCGTCCCCAGCGTGGAGGTGCCCGCGGTGGAGGTGAAGGCCGTCGAGGTGAAGGCCGTGGAGATCCCCGCAGCCGAGCTGAAGATGTACGAGATCGGCGAGAGCGAGGTCCTGGAAGGCGAGGGCGCGATCGCCTTCAGCCTCAACGCGGATGTCCTGTTCGACTTCGACAGCGCCGTCGTCAAACCGGCCGCTGCGGCCGAGCTGAAGCGCATCGCCCGTCAGATCACCGGGAAGTCCGCCCCGGACGCGGCTGTTCGCGTCGACGGCCACACCGACTCCCGGGGCGAGGGCGCCTACAACATGACCCTGTCCCGGAAACGCGCGCGGGCCGTCCTGGAATGGCTGGCCACCGAGGGCGGGCTGGACCGCTCACGGCTTGAGGCCGCCGGGTACGGCGAGAGCAAGCCGGTCCAGCCGAACAGCACCGAGGAGGGCCAGACGAAGAACCGCCGTGTGGTGATCTCCACCGGCACCTGAGTCCGGGCCGTCGCCTCGTCCGGCTCACGTTCGTCCCACCAGGGGAGAACACTTCAGCCTTGACCCTGGAGACCGGGAAGGTGGTGGTCCGGCTCAGCCGCTTCCCTCAGCCGCGGCCACGCAGGCCATTCTCGTACTGCAGGCCACCGAAGCCGACCGCTGCCCAGCGACTCCGAGCGTGCCTGCCTGGCGGTGGCCCAGACGCTGCCGGCCCGGCGCCTTCGGTGATCGTCCGGAACGCTCGCCATTGTGGGATCCGGCGATTCTGCATCGTATTCTCACACTCTCTGCGCCCGACCGTCATGGGATTCTGTTTTGATTGCGTCGTGACTGAGGGAAACGCTCCGGGAACGAATGATGCGTTCTGGGTCATGGGCTGCGGAATGCTGGTCGCCGTCGCGTTGACCTGCGCGACGCTCGGGACGTTCGTCGATATTGTTCTGGTGGTTCGAACGCAACACCATTGCCTCGGTGACCTGAGCGCCGGAGAAGGGTTCGCCGGGTTCGTCTGGGCGACGAGCCGCCTCCTCATATTTCCGATCGTTGCAGGCGGCTCGGCTCTCGCTTCCTTGCCGATCAGCCTGATCGCCCACCTGCCGTGGTTCGCGAGACATGTTTGGCTGAAGGCCGTCCTGATGCTTATCGCCGTTCTCGTCGCTGCGGCCGGTCCGATGGCAATGATTGTTCACGGCGTAGCCGCCGAAGGAACTCCGGGCAATTGCATCCCGCCCTGGTGGCCATCATGGCTCCCTCTGCAGTAAGGCGTGGAGTTTCGCGCACCAGCGCCGTGCCCAGTGCGGACCGCGGTGTCGGAAGGAAGCGTCAACAGACGCTTCTCGATCGAGCCGATGACGGTGTCGAACGACGAGTGGGGCCGCCGGGTCGCCCCCGGGCCGCCGTCGAACAGGGTGTCGCCGTCCGCCGGTCCGGTCCCGCCGGCCCATGCGCCCGCGGATGTCAGGGAACGCGGGCCGGAAGGCCCGCTGCCGGCGGACCGAAGAAGGCAGGAGGCCGGGCGGCCGGGTCGTCGGCGGGATCCCGGAAGGCGTCCTGGAAGCGGTGGCGTCCGGAGCCGACCTCGATCCCGCGTGCGGGATCGGAGGGGAGGACGACCGTGGCCGTCGCACCGGCGGGGACGACGACCTCCAGCTGGAGGCGGCCGTCGGCACGTTCCCAGCGCACCTCCGCCCTGCCGTACGGGGTCAGGTGCGCGGCGGAGGCGCGGCGCAGGCCGCCGCCGGGCAGCGGGCGCACCAGGATGCGCCGGTATCCCGGGGCGGCGGGGGCCAGGCCGGCGACCGTGCGGTGCAGGAAGTCGGCGACCGCGCCGAGAGCGTAGTGGTTGAAGGAGGTCATGTCCCCGGGGTTGACGGTGCCGTCGGGCAGCATGCTGTCCCAGCGCTCCCAGACCGTCGTCGCCCCCATGTCCACCGGGTACAGCCAGGACGGGCATTCGCGCTGCATGAGCAGGTGGTAGGCGTCGTCAGGGGCCCCGGCGTCGACGAGGGCGTCGCAGATGAGAGGTGTGCCGACGAAGCCGGTTCCGATGCGGTGACCGTTCTCCCGGACGAGCTCGACCAGCCGCCGGCCCGCCCGGGCGCGGTGCCCCTCTCCGGCGATGAGCCCGAAGCGCAGGGCGAGCGCGTAGGCGGTGGGGGAGTCACTGACCAGGCGGCCCGAGGGAGAGACGTATTCGGAGGTGAAGGCGGCGCGCACGCGGCCGGCGAGCTCGCTGTAGCGGCGGTGGTCCTTGTCCTCGCCCAGCAGCGCGGCCGTCTCCGACAGCAGGCGCGCCGAGTGCGCCAGGTAGGCGGTGGAGACGAGGAAGCGGTCGGTGCGGGCCTCGAAGGGGCGATCCGGGGGAGCGGTGGGGTCCAGCCAGTCGCCGAGCTGGAAACCCTCGTCCCACAGGTGCTCGTCTCCGGCGCGTTCGGCACACTGCTCGACCCAGCCCTTCATGCTGGGGTACTGCCTGCGCAGCATTTCCAGGTCGCCGTAGCGTTCGTACAGGGTCCACGGCACGATGACGGCGGCGTCGCCCCAGGCGGCGACGGGCTCGGCAGGGAACAGCAGCTGGATCCACGGCACGTAGACCGGGACCGTGCCGAGCTCGGCCTGTTCGGCCGCCAGGTCGGCCAGCCAGGAGGCCAGCATGCCCGCGCAGCCGTACAGGAAGGTCGCGGTGGGGGCGAAGACCTGGATGTCGCCGGTCCAGCCCAGGCGCTCGTCGCGCTGCGGGCAGTCGGTGGGGATGTCGACGAAGTTGCCGCGCATGCTCCACACCACGTTGCCGTGGAGCCGGTTCAGGTCACCGTCGGAGGTGTCGAACCAGCCGGTCCGCTCCATGTCGGTGTGGCAGACCACGGCGCGGACCGCCCCGGGCTCGATCGGACCCGGCCAACCCTCGATCTCGGCGTAGCGGAAGCCGTGGATGGTGAAGCGCGGTTCCCACTCCTCCACGCCGCCGCCGCGCAGGGTGTAGCTGTCGACGGAGGAGGCGGCGCGCAGCGGCCGCACGCACAGCTCGCCGTCCTCCAGCACTTCGGCGTGGCGCAGGGTGATGGTACGGCCGGCCTCGCCGCGAACCCGGATGTGCAGCCGTCCGGCGAGGTTCTGGCCGAAGTCCAGGATCGTCTTCCCGGAGGGGGAGGTGATGACCTCCCGCACGTCCCGGTACTCGATCCGGCGCACAGGCGGCCCGGTGGGCGCCACGAGCAGGGTGGGATCGTGCTCCACGGCGTGGACCGGCTCCCACGCCGAGTCGTCGAAGGCGGGCAGGGACCAGCCTCGGTGCTCCAGCCGGGCGTCGTACCGTTCGCCCTCGTAGAGGCCGGCGGCGGTGACGGGACTCGGTGCACAGCGCCAGCTTCCATCGGTGACCACCAGGTCGGAGGTGCCGTCGGCGTAGCTGATCTCCAGCTGGGCGATGAGCGCGGTACGGTCGCCGTACAGCCGGGTCCTGCCGCCCTCGAAGCCCACCTTGCCGCGGAACCAGCCGTCGCCGAGCCAGGCGCCGACGGCGTTCGAGCCGACGGCGAGAGCCGCGGTCACGTCGAAGGTCTGGTAGCGCAGCCGGTGGGAGTAGCTGGTCCAGCCCGGCGCCAGGACGTGGTCGCCGACGCGCCGCCCGTTGATCTCCAGCTCGTACAGGCCGTGGGCGGTGACGTACAGGCGGGCTCCGGCCACCGGAGCGCGCACGGTGAAGTCGCGCCGCAGCAGCAGCGCGGGACCGGCCGGCGCGCCCAGCAGTTCCAACGGCGGTACGGCGGCCGCGGCCCGCCACTCGGCCGGGTCGAGCAGTCCCGCCTCCACCCATGACCAAGGGCTCCAGCCGCTGGTCGAACCGTCGTGTCCGTGCACGCGCACCCGGGCTCCGCGCCGCTCGCGCGAGCCCAGCTTCGTGCCCGGCCAGGGGACCAGCACCGACTGCTCCGAGTCGACCGGGCCGGTCGTCGTCCCGTCGCTGAGCTCGATCTCGTACGCCCGCTGCCGCCAGCCGGGGATATCGGTGGTGGCGGTCCAGGACAGGCGCGGGGCGCTCTCGCCGATGCCGATGGGACGGCGGTGGTGCTCGAAGGAGGGGGTGGCGACGTTCAGGAAGGTCACGGGCGTGGTGCTCCTTGTGCTCAGCCCTTGACGGCACCGGCGGTCATGCCGGCGACGATCTTGCGGTTGAAGAAGACGAAGGCCAGCAGCGGCGGAACGGTGATCAGCACGATGTCCATGAACAGCAGGTTCCACTGGGTGCTGTACTGACTCTGGAAGTTGTAGAGGGTGACCTGCACGGTGGCGTTCTCGTCGCCGGGCAGGAAGTACAGCGGGTTGACGAAGTCGTTGAAGACCGCCACCGACTGGGTGAGGATGACGGTGATCGTCACCGGCTTGAGCAGCGGGAAGATCACCTTGAAGAACAGGGCGAACCCGCTGCATCCGTCGATCATCGCGGCCTCGTCCAGCTCGCGGGGAATGGCCGCGATGAACGCGCGGAACAGCAGCACCGCGTAGGACAGGCCGAAGGCGACCTCGACCAGGACGAGCCCGGGCAGCGTCTTGAACAGCCCCAGCGCCTGCAGCAGCCAGATGGTCGGCACGATCGCCGGCGGGATGATCAGCCCGGACAGCACCAGGAAGTTGGCCAGGGCGCCGATCTTCCCGGTCCGGCGCTGCAGGACGTATCCGGCCATGGCGGCGCACACCACGATCAGGGTGACCGACGCCACGGTGAGGATCGTGCTGTTGACGTAGGCGCGCAGCAGCACGTAGTCCCGTGCCGAGATCACCTCGACGAGGTTGTCCACGATCGGCCAGCTGGCCGGCCAGGAGAAGTCCAGATCGGCGGCCTGTTTCTCGTCCTTGACGGCCGTCAGCAGCATGAAGGAGAAGGGGAGCAGGAAGACCACGGCGGCCACGGCGAACGCGGCGGCTTCGGCACCGGCCCTGCGCAGGTTTCTCATGGGGCGACCTGCCTTCTGCCGAGGAACCAGTTGAGCGGGATCACGATGGCGGTGACGACGACGAACAGCAGCACGTTGCCCGCGGTGGACAGGCCGAAGAAACCCGACTGGTACTGCTTGTAGATGATCGAGGCGATGACGTCGCTGGTGAATCCGGGACCGCCGCGGGTCATCGTCCAGATCAGGTCGAACGAGCGCAGGCCCCCGATGAACGACAGGATGATCACCGAGTAGGTCGCCGGCCAGGACAGCGGCAGCGTGACGTGCCGGAAGCGGTGCCAGGCGTTGCCGCCGTCCGCCGAGACGGCCTGGTAGTAGTCCTGGGGGATGGACAGGATGCCGGCGATGTAGATGACGGTGGCCAGGCCGACCCCCTTCCACACGTCCACCAGCGCCACCGACAGCAGCGCGGTGCCGGCCTCGCCGAGCCAGTCGGGACCGGAGATCCCGACCAGGGCCAGGACCCGGTCGACCAGGCCGGTGCCGGGCTTGAGCAGCACGCTGAAGGTGATGCCGACCGCGACCGTGGAGACCAGCACGGGGAAGAACACCACCGAGCGCAGGAAGCCGCGCAGCCGCAGCTTCGAGGTGAGCAGCACGCCCAGGCCCAGCCCGAGCACGACCTTCAGGCCGCTGGTGACCACCGCGTAGACGACGGTGTTGCGGAAGCCGATGCTCAGGTTCTGCTCGGCCAGGAAGTCGCGGAAGTTGTCCAGGCCCACGAACTCGCTGTCGAACAGCGTCCAGCGGGTCAGCGCGAAGTAGAAGGCCATCGCCGTCGGGATCAGGAAGATCACGATGTAGACGGCGGCGGCCGGGAGGTAGAGGGCGTAGGGGTAGGCGGGGCCGGTCTTCCGCCGGGCGCGGCGGGCGTGTGCGCGCCGCGCCGGGAGGCCGGGCCCCGCGCCGTCGCGGGGTCCGGCGTCCCTGGTGTCCGGCCGGTGCCGGGTTACCACCCTTCCAGCCCCAGCTGCTTGGCCTGCTTCTCCACGTCCTTGTCGTACTGGGCCGCGCCCTCGGCGGGCGGGGTCAGGCCCGAGCCGACGGCGACGGTGATCTGCTCCAGGGCCGGGCCCTTGACCGGGGACAGGAACTCCAGCGCGGGCGTGGTCGCGCCCTTGTCGATGTAGGCCTGCAGGTCCTTGGCGGCCTGGATCGCGTCGTCGGGGAGCGTGGCGCCCTCGATCCGGTACGGCCCCGCGGGCTGGACGACCTTGCCGACCGCCTCGGCCGCGGCGGGCGAGGCGACGAAGGCCAGGAACTTCTTGGCGGCGTCCAGCTTCTCGGTGCTCTTGGCGATGTAGATGCCCGGCGGCTCCCAGAGGGTGGCGCCGTTCTCGGCCGGGTCGGTGCCCGGGATGCCGAAGAAGCCGATGTCGGTGGCGACCTGCGGGGTGTCCTTCAGCATGGGCGGCAGCATGGCGCTGAGCATCGGGTAGTGCGCGCCCTTGCCCTCCACCAGCATCTTCAGCCCTTCCTCGGCGGTGGCCGAGCCGAAACCCTTGTTGAGGTGGCCCTTGGCGTGCACCTCGGCCAGGTGCTCGAAGCCCGCCGCGGCGGCCGGGGTGGCGGCGAACTTGGCCTTGCCCGCGGTGTAGTCCTGCGCGAAGGCCGGCACCTGGGCCCGGACGTTGTGGAAGTCGCCCAGCACGAACAGCTGCGAGGTCCAGGTGTCCTTGAAGGTGGAGATCACCGGGGTGATCCCGTCCGCCTTGATCCTGTCGTTGTTGGCCATGAACTCCGCCCAGGTGGTGGGCACCTTCAGGCCGAGCCTGTCGTAGACCTCGCGGTTGTACAGGATGCCGCCGCCCATGCCGGCGCCGGCCGGCACGCCGTACACCTTGCCGGCGTGGCTCACCACCGGCAGGAAGTCCTTCTGGACGTTCGCCAGCACCGGGTCGCCGGTGAGGTCGACCATGGTCTGGGCCGGGTTGAGCGCCTGGAGCAGCGACCCGGAGTTGTACCAGAACACATCCGCCATGTCGCCCGTCGAGAGCCGGGTCTTGACGATGTTGTCGCCCTCGGTGCCCCCCGGCCGCGTCTCCACCTCGACCTTGACGCCGGGGTCGGTCTTCATGAAGGCGTCCGCGAGCGCCTTGGCGCCGTCCAGGGTCAGCCGGCCGTTGTCGACGAGGAAGGACAGGGTGACCGGACCGCCGTCGGCGGCGGGCTCCGCGTCCGAGCCGCCGCCGCAGGCGGCCAGCAGGAGGGACGCCGAGATCAGCGCCAGTGATGCCTTGAGTTTCACTTCATCTCCCAGGGGGTCTGATCGAACCGGCCGGACGACCGCGGTGGTGAAGGCTGTGCGCGTGAGCCGCCGAACCCCCGAACGCCCCGGCCGGGAGGAGCCGTACGGCATCCCGTACGGTCCCGGCCGATAGAACGTTTTAATCGGCTGCGGAAGCCGGCAGTCCGGCACCGGATGTCTCCGGCAGGTTTCTCAGTGCTTGCACTGGATCGTGCACCTCGGAGAGGGAAAGCCGATAGGCCGCTATTCACCAATTAGTAGGACGAAATTAACCTCGGCCTGCGGGAGAGGGACATGTAGGGTGCGCCCATGCATAACGATCCGGTGGCGGAGTCGGAAGGGCTGCTCTACTTCACCGACGGCTCACTCGCCTACGCCGGCCGGTACCTCCACCACGGCTTCTTCCCCACGCACACGCACAGCTTCGTCGAGGTGGCGGTCGTCACCGGCGGCAGCGCCGTCCACCACACGACGACGGGCAGGGAGCCGCTGAGCCGCGGCGACGCCGTCCTGCTGCGGCCCGGCGCCTGGCACGGATACGAGGAGTGCGACCGGCTGGAGCTGTACAACTGCTGCTTCAGCGTCGACCTGCTGCACCGGGAACTCGCCTGGAGCAGGGAGGACGCGCTGCTGGGCCACCTGCTCTGGACCGGCCCGTACTCGATGGGCCGCAGGGGCACGCTCTCCTTCCGGCTCTCCGAGGAGGCTCTGGGCGAGTGCCTGACCCACCTGGACGGACTGGACCGGCTGCACGCGCGCCCCATCTCCCGCCACCGCGGCGACATCATCGGCCACCTGTCGGTCTTCCTCGGCAACCTCGCGCGCGCCGCCGCCCAGGCGCGGGAGGGCGCCGAAGAGCCGGCCGGTCCCGCTCATCCGGCCGTCGTGCGGGCGATGCGGCTGATGGAGGCCAGGGTGGCCCACGACTGGACCCTGACGGAGCTGGCCGACCGTCTGCATCTGACGCCGGGATACCTGGTGCGCCTGTTCAAGACCGCGACGGGCTTACCGCCGATGGCCTACCTGGCCAGGCAGCGGGTGGAGACCGCCGCGGCCCTGCTCCTGCTCGGCGAGGAGCCGATCGCCCAGATCGGCGAGCAGGTGGGCTGGGGGGACCCGAACTACTTCGCCAGGAGGTTCAAGGCCCACTTCGGCATGAACCCCTCCGGCTACCGCAAGAAGTTCACCCATCGGTCCGTCGCGATGCGCGACGAGCTCCGCTGAAGCACCGCCCGCGAGGTCCTCGCGGTGACCGGCGGATGGTGCGCGTCCTCCGGGGCGGAGGGCACGCCTCCGGCGCGCAGGTGCAGAGTCACGGGATGACCGGCCATCCGCCTGATGGATGCGTCCATGCTGCTTATCTATTTCTCAAATCAATTCCGATGCCCCAGAGTGAGAAGGGCCGCACGGGCGGGCCGTCTGCGGAAACTCCCGTACCCGGCCCGCCCGGCCGGTGCCTGCCGGCCACCCCGCCTCGTTCGCGCCGGCGGCCCCGGCCCCCTGACCCGCTCGCGGAAGGAGACTCATATGAACGTGATCGTCGCCGGCGCTCCTGCCGCCGAGGCGGATCCGCTCGTCGGAGAGGTCCTTCCCGCCTGTGCGGACTCCTCGCCGGTCCCCCGCTCCGGGCACGGTGATCCCGTGACCGGCGGACGACCGGCGGCCCCGCGTGCGCGCCGCCGGGCCGCTCCGCACCGGACCGGAGGCAGGGAGGACCGGACGGCCTGCCGGGAAACCGGCACCCCTGATCTGCGGATCGGCCGCTTCCGGCCCGGACCCGCGGCCGGGATCCCGCATACGCACTCCCACGCCGAGATCGCCGTCGTCACGGCGGGGGAGGCGGCCCACCATACGCCCGCCGGACGTCACCGCGTCCTGCCGGGCAGCGTCATCCTTCTGCCCGCCGGAACACGGCACGCCTATGAGGGGTGTGACCGGCTGGAGCTGTACGGCTGCGGCCTGCGGCCCGGCCTGCTTCTACGCGAACTGGCCTGGATCGGGGAGGATCGGCTGCTCGTCCGGCTGTTCGTCGGCGGCGGTGACGGGCACGATGGTCGCTACCGGGTGAAACCGGCTGTTCCACCGGTCGGCCGGCCCGCAGGGATCCCGGACCGCCGCGAGCCGGTTCTCGACCCGCAGGCGCTGGCCGACTGCGTCGCGCATCTCGACGCCCTGCGCGAACTGGCCGCCGAATCCGCGACCTCCCACCGCGCCGATCTCATCGGGCGGCTCCTGTTGTTCCTCGGCGTGCTCACCCGAGCCGGGACCGGACCGTACGGCGGGGACGGAGCGGCAGAACCGGCGCTTCCCCCCGCGGTGGCCGAGGTCATCCGGCTGATGGAGAGCGATCTGGGACACGGCTGGTCACTCGGTGAGCTGGCCGAGGCGTCCTTCCTGACCCAGGGATACCTGGTGCGCCTGTTCAAGGCGAGCGTCGGCATGCCTCCCATGGCCTACCTCATGCGCCTCCGGGCCGAACGGGCGGCGATGCTGCTCGTGCAGACCGACCACCCGGTTTCCTGCATCGGACATCTGGTCGGCTGGCCGGACCAGAACCACTTCGCCCGCCGTTTCAGGGCGCACTTCGGCGTGAGCGCCACGAGTTTCCGCGGGAACCCCGCCCGCCGGCCCGGGCAAGTGGAGTGTTTCCCCGGCTCAGAGCATTGATGGGAAGGGTGTTCCCCGTCCGTGGGAACACGCGCGTGGCCGCCGGCGTTGTCGCCGGTACGGGCCCGACCGGGGTCCGTCCGGACGAGACGCGCCGTACCCGGCCTGCAAAGACGACGCCCCTTGAAGGAGGGGAGCCGTCGTGGTCTGGCCCATGCTCATCGCCGCCGGCCTGTTCGAGGTCGCCATGGCCTACTCGCTCAAGCTCAGCAGCGGGTTCTCCGCACTGCTGCCGAGCATCGGCTTCGTCGTCTTCGCCGTCCTCAGCTTCGGTCTTCTCGCGCTCGCCCTCAAGAGCATGGACGTCGGTACGGCCTACGCCGTGTGGACGGGCATCGGCGCCGTCGGCACCGCCGCGCTGGGCATGGTCTTCCTGGGAGAGGACACGTCCCTCATCAAGATCGCTTCGGTCGCTCTCATCCTCGTCGGCGTCGTCGGCCTCAACCTGGCGGGTGGCGGCCACTAGTGTCCTGAGGAATCCGACGACGGAGTCGCGCACACGGTGGTCCGTAGACAAATGTTCTGGTACGCATGCACGTATGGATGTGCTGCGGACTCCCGACGAGCGTTTCGCCGACCTGCCCGACTTTCCCTACTCACCCCGCTATGTTGACCTGCCCGACGGCCCGCGCATGGCCTATGTCGACGAGGGCGAGGGGCCCGTCGTCTTGCTCCTGCACGGCGAGCCGTCGTGGTCGTTCCTGTACCGGCACGTCATCCGGGTGCTGGTGGACGGCGGCTGCCGCGCCGTGGCCCCCGACATGATCGGTTTTGGCCGCTCCGACAAGCCGGCCGCGATCGCCGACCACACCTACGCCCGCCACATCGCCTGGACGGCCGCGTTCGTCGACGCCCTCGGTCTGAAGGACGTCACGCTCGTCGGCCAGGACTGGGGCGGTCTCATCGGTCTGCGCCTGGTCGTCGCCGACCCTGACCGCTACGCGCGGATCGTGGCCGCCAACACCGGCCTGCCGACCGGCGACTTCCCGATGCCGGAGACCTGGTTGCGCTTCCGTGAGGCCGTGCGCGGCGCGGGTGCGGAGTTCGACGTGCCGCGCGGTATCCAGTCGGGTTGCACGAGCACGCTGCCGCCCGGGGTCCTGGCCGCCTACGACGCGCCCTTTCCCGACACCGCCTACAAGGCGGGCCCCCGGGCCATGCCGGGTCTGGTGCCCGCCGAACCGGACGACGTCGAGGCCCAGCCGAACCGTGACGCCTGGGAGGTCCTGCGCACCTGGAGCAAGCCCTTCCTCGTCGCCTTCAGCGACCGCGACCCGATCACCGGCCCCATGGCCGGAGTGTTTCAGAGCCTCGTGCCGGGCGCGCGGGGGATCGACCATCCGGTGCTGGAGGGGGCCGGTCACTTCCTGCAGGAGGACGCCGGCGAGCGCCTCGGCCGCGAAATCGTGCGCTTCGTCTTGCACTGAGCCGGATACGGCGATCATCATTGCGCTGGCTCACCCAGGAGGAGTGCGATGATCAACCGGCTGGCTGTCCCGGGCCTGTTTCCGCCCTCCGGTATGCGAGGATCCCTCTGTGATCTCCGCTGCCGAAGTGATCAGACGCACCGGTGAGGAAGGCGTGATGCCGTTGCTCACCCTGGACGAGTTCTTCGACGGCAATGACGACGAAGAATGCATCGCACCCAACCAGTGGGGCTACGGGCGGCCGCCTTTGGCGGAACTGGTCGGGTGTCTGCGCGCAATCGAGCAGCGCGAGGATGTCGCCTGGGTCCGGGTGCAGCCGCATCCGGAGACACTCGACCTGGGGAAACTGGCCGGGGAGGCCGTCGCCATCTGCACGACGGCGGACGAGAGCGCCTGTACTGCGTGGATCGAGGGGTTCGAGGCCGACGGTGTCATCCCGGAGCTGGTGGACGTCTACCGCGACATTCCGGAAGTGCCGTACGGCGCGATCGTGTGGTCGGTCGTGTGGGACTAGCATCCGTCCGCAGAAGGCGTCCGTGTCCGAGAGGGAGGACCCGTCGGGCTCACTGCTCATCGCCGCTCGGCGGTCTTGAAGACTCCGCCGCCGAGACGCCCAGTACGGACAGGAAGGCCGCGGCGGCGGGGGAGGGCCGGAAGCGGCTCCAGATGAGATGCTCCGCGCGGGCCGGAGCGTCGCGGAGCCGGACGGTGGGCAGGTCGGGGAGCTCGGACACGAAGGCGGCGGGCAGCATCCCGGTCCCCAGGCCCTGCCGGATCAGGCGGGCCATGAAGTCCACGGTCGTCACTTCGAAGGCGACCTCGCGCCGGACTCCGGCCGCCGCGAACGCCTCGTCCGACTGAGCCCGCGCGGCGCTGCCCGCGGGGAAGTCGACGAACGGTTCGTCCGCCAGCCGGTGCAGGTCCAGATGTTCCTGGTCCGCCAGCGGGTGGTCGGGCGCCATCACGGCGAGGAGGTCGCCGCGCGCCAGTTCGCGGCCGCGGACGCCCTTGGGGCGTGCGCCCACGGGCAGTCCCAGGAACGCGACGTCGAGGGTGCCCTGCCGTACCCGTTCGATCAGCTCCTCGCTCCCGCCCGAGCGGAGGCTGATCCGCACCTGCCGATGGCGCAGATGGAAGTGCTTCAGCGCGGTCGGGAGATCGACCGCCGTGACGGTGGGGATGGCGCCGATGGCGAGCCGGCCTCGGATCTCGCCGGCGGCGGCCGCCACCTCGGCGCGGGCTCGTTCGGCGGCGTCGAGAGCCTGACGGGCCGCGGGGAGGAAGGCCTCGCCGGCGGGGGTCAGCCGGACGCGACGGCTGGTGCGGTCGAACAGCCTGGCACCCAGCTCACGTTCCAGCCGTGCGATCTGGTGGCTCAGCGCGGACTGGACGACCAGGCACTGCTCGGCGGCACGGGTGAAGTTGCCCGTCTCCGCGACGGCGACGACATAGCGCATTTGCTGAAGCTCCATGGATCAATCGTGATACGCGATTGATGCGATGACAAACATGTGTTGGACTCATTGATCATCCATCGCCGAGGCTGGGGGCATGACGGCGATGAGACCTCACCCGGACGGCGGCCTGCCGCGCGGGCTGCTCCTGCTGATGTCGGTGGCGACCGGGCTGGCGGTCGCGGGCAACTACTTCGCGCAACCGCTGCTCGACCTGATCGGCCGGGAGCTGGGGGTCGGGCCGTCGTCGGCGGCGCTGGTGGTGACGGCCGCCCAGGCCGGGTACGCGCTGGGGCTGATCCTGCTGGTGCCGCTCGGCGACCTGGTGGAGCGGCGGCGTCTGGCGGTGTCGCTCTACGCGGCGACCGCGGTGTTCCTGCTGGTGTCGGCCACCGCCCCCAACGGCACGGTGCTCTTGGCCACTACGGCCCTGACCGCGCTGACCTCGGTGGGAGCGCAGGTCGTGGTGCCGTTCGCGGCGACGCTGGCGGCCCCGGCCGAACGCGGCCGGGTGGTCGGCACGGTGATGACCGGGCTGATGCTCGGCCTGCTGCTGGCGCGCACCGCGTCCGGAGCATTGTCGGAGCTGGGCGGGTGGCGGACGGTCTACTGGGCGAACGCGGTCCTGATGGCGCTGACGGCCGTACTGCTGCGCGCCTTCCTGCCCCGGCTCGGCGGAGACGGCGGACGTCGGTCCTACCCCGGTCTGCTGCGCTCGACGGCGGCGATGTTCCGGCACGAGCCGTTGCTGCGGTGGCGGGCGGGTATCGGCGCGCTGAGCCTCGCCTCGTTCGGCGTGCTGTGGACGGCGCTGACCTTCCTGCTGGTGCGGTCGCCGTACGGCTGGTCGGAGGCAGCCATCGGCCTCTTCGGGCTGGTCGGTGCCGTGGGCGCGCTGACCGCCACGGTGGCGGGGCGGCTGGCCGACCGCGGGTACGTACAGATCGTGACCGGTGCCGGGACGGTCCTGCTGGTGGCGTCCTGGCCGGCGATCGCGGCGGGCGCGCGCTCGCTGGTCTGGCTGCTCGTCGGCGTGATCGTGCTGGATCTGGCGCATCAGGCGGTGCTCAACAGCAGTCAGAACGTCCTCTACGCGCTCCGGCCCGAGGCCCGCAACCGGATCAACTCCGCCTTCATGACCTGCCTTTTCGCCGGCGGCGCGGTGGGGTCTGCGCTGGCTTCGGTGGTCTGGGTGCACGGCGGCTGGACCGGCGTGTGCGCCTTGGGCGCCACCTTCTCGGCCGGGGCCGTCGCGCTCTGGGTCCTGGAGCGCCTCACTGCCGGCCGCAACCTGGTCCGTGTCCCCGCTACCACCAAGGGAGAATGAACGTGTCACGCACCGTGCTGATCACCGGAGCCACCGGAACCGTGTCCACCGCACTGATCAACGCGCTGGAAGGGGCCGATGTGAAGCTGCGTGCTCTCGTCCGCGAAGAGTCCGCAGCGGACGGCCCGCGCGGGCGGAGCGCCGAGGTCTTCGCCGGTGACCTCGATGACGCTCGGTCGCTGCCGCCCGCCTTCGAGGGCGTGCAGGACGTGTGGCTGCTCACCCCGAACGGCCCGCGCGCTCCGGAGAACAACATGAACGCCGTGTGGGCCGCACGTCAGGCCGGTGTGGAGCGTATCGTGCGCTTGTCCGTCGTCGGCGCGGCACACGACGCGCCGAACCGCAGCGGCAGGCTGCACGCGTTGTCCGACCGGGAGATCGAACGATGCGGCATGCGCTGGACGATTCTGCGTCCGCACTGGTTCATGCAGAACCTCCTGAACGAGGCGGGCGACATCTCCGCCACCGGCGCGTTCTCGCTGAACATGGCCTCGGCGCGGATCGGCATGATCGATGTACGCGACATCGCCGAGTGCGCTGCCCGCGTGCTCCTCGACGACCCGGATCGCCACCACGGCGAGACGTACACCCTCACCGGCCCGCGCCCGCTGACGTTCGACGATGTCGCCGGTCAATTGAGTCTCGCTCTCGGCAGGTCCATCACGTACCTGCCGGTCGGCGACGACGCCAAGCGCAAGACCCTGCTCGGCCACGGCGTCCCGGAATGGATCGTCGACATGCTCGAGGAGTACGCGCAGGCGTACGTCTCCGGCTGGGGAGACTTCACCACCGATACGGTCGCCGACCTTCTGGGCCATCCGCCGCGCGGCATCGCCGACTTCATCCGCGACCACGCCGCGGCGTTCGCCCCGGCCGGCGACGGCTGAAACCGTCGCCCGCCCCGGTGGCCCCGCCCGCCGTTCGGCCGGCGCGCCAGACCACCCGGCGGGCGCCGGAGTGCGCCGCCCGCCGGGACCCGGACCGGGCGGGGAGGTCAGCCGCCGATCTTCCCCACCCCGGCGCCCGCGGTGACGATCGCCTTCACGGAGGCCGGGTCGTCGAGGGTGTAGCGGTAGTAGGCGGACGCCTCCTGCACGCCGCCGCTGCAGTCGGGCGCGCCGGAATCCTCGACGAACACGTTGTTGCGCGCGACGCACCTGCCGGTCGGCCCGGCGTAGGAGTTCGTCACCGGCTCCTCGACCCGCTCGAAGTAGTTGCCCTCGACCAGGCAGCCGGCGTTGGCCTGGCAGGCCACCCCGGTGTCGGTGTTGTACAGGTAGTAGTTGTTGAACACGTGCACCGGCTCGCCGAACCGCACGCGCGGGTTGCGCTGCGGCGTGCGGTCGAACCAGTTGTGGTGGTAGGTGACCTTCAGCCGGCCGGTGTCCTGCGCGGCGTTGCCGTCGTCGTGGCCGAGCAGCATGTTCTTGGTGTGGTCGTGCGTGCGGTTCCACGACACGGTGATGTACGACGAGCCGCGCTTGATGTCGACCAGCCCGTCGTAGCCGCAGCACAGGTCGTTGTGGTCGATCCAGACGTGGTGCGAGAACATCTGCACGTTGATCGCGTCGTCGCTGGCGCCGCGGAACGTCAGGTTGCGGATGATGATGTTGTGCACGGCGTCGGCGGGCGGCGAGGTGACCGCGTTGTCGGCGGGCAGGCCGATGGTGAGCCCGCCGCCGCTGATGCCGGCGTCGGAGCCGATGCCCACGATCGTCTTGTCCGAGGCGACGTTGTGCATCCCCGCCGGAACCGTGATCATCCCGCGCACGCAGATGTTCAGGGGGCCGCTCCGGCCGATCGCGGAGATCAGCTCGCCGGCCGTGTCGACCTCGACGGTCGGCCCGCCCGCGCCTCCCACGGTGCCGTTCTGACCCCAGGCGTTCACCGAGGCGAAGCCGCCGGGCGCCCCCGAAGCGGCGCAGGATCCCGGGGGCACGGTGACCGTGGGGGTGGCCGTGGGGGAGGGCGGTTGGCTCGGCCCGGCGACGTCGGTCACCAGCACGTCGTCGAACGAGGCGCTCGCGTAGTGGCCGGCCAGGCCCGCCCTGCCGGAGGCGATGGACGCGTCCGTCGCCGAGACGACCTCCACGCCGCCGACGAAGCCGCGCAGCGTCGTGCCGAACGCCTCCAGCCTGAGGGTGTGCCACGTGCCCGGGGTCACGGTCGCCGGTGCCGAGTCGAGGGTCACCGGGGCGCCGCCGAGCCGCTTGCCCAGGACGACCGAGCCGGTGTTGCTCAGGCCCAGGAAGTAGTAACTGCTGGTGCTCTGCGCCCTGGCCAGCACCGCGACGTGCCGGCCGGCGCCGTTGAACGCGATCGGCTTCACCCGTGCCTGCACCGCCTGGTTCGCCCAGCCGGCGCCGGCCACGGCTCGGGCGTCCGCGCTGGTGCCGGACTGCCGGTACACCCGCGAGCCGTCGGCGACCACGGACCAGCTTCCTCCGGACCTGGACCAGCCGGTGGCGTCGCCGTCCTCGAAGTCGTCGCCGAACAGCGTGGCGGCGAACGCGCTGGGCACCGCCGTCAGCGTCAGCGCCCCGAACAGCGTGGCCGTGACGGCCGCCGTGAACGCGGCGAGCAGCGTGACAGCGCCGCGCCCTCTCCTTCTTCGCACTGTGGAACCTCCCGTTCCGCCGGTGCGTCCGGCCGTGCGTGGACCCGGCCGGACGCTCTGGTACGAAGTCAGGGAAAGCGCTATCCGGGTCTTCCGCACTTGTACGCCTCCAAGCGGAGCGGGTCAAGCGTCCCGTTCGCATCCGCACTTCCGTTCGGCCGGGGTGCGGATGTCCTCCCAGGTGAGGACGGTCCGGAGGGGAGGGGAAAGGTTCTCGAGAAAGGAGGGCGCCCTCCCCCGCGGGACCGCGGAGGGGTCGTTCCGCACCCTTACCGTTGACTGGCGTGAGTTGTTAAAGTATGTTCGCCTCAGTCAAGGAAAGCGCTTTCCATTTCCCTCGACGGAAAGGGATGGTGTCTCACCCGCCGCTTCTGCCCGGTTGCGGGCGCCCGACTCCGCGATGCGCCTCCGCCACCCCCGCCCGACCGCCTCCACGGTGTGCCGGGCCCCGCCTCGCGCCGGATCCCGTACCGCGACCGGCTGACGCCGCCCTCCCGGACGAGGACGCCGGCCGCGGGACATCGGCCGGCTGCACGCGACCTGCCACCACGGCCACTTCCACGGCGTCAAAAATCCAGCCCGGGCGGATCCCCGCGGCGGCTTCGGCCGGCCGGTCGGGCGCGGCGACATCCTCGTCGCCCGCAACCGCCCCCGCCGGGAACCGCGGCACCGTGACCGGGCCGCGCACCCCTATCCGTACACCGCGGACCCCGCCGCCGCCGGTCATCGTGGCCGCCGGCCCCGGAGTCGGAAAGATCTGAGGCAGATGACCACCAGCACCCGCCGAGGCCCGGGCCTGCGGCACCTGACCACCGCTCTGTCCGCCGCCGTCCTCCTCACCGCCGCGCTCACCGGCCTGGGCGCCATCGCCCGGGCCGGTACGCATCCCCACCAGGCCGGCGCGGGCGCGGCCCTGTCCGCCGCCGACGCTCCCGTCGGCTTCGCCTCCGTCAACGCCCTCGGCCAGAACGGAACCACCGGTGGCGCCGGCGGGCGCACGGTCACCGCCACCACCGCCGGGGAGTTCCTGGAGTACATCGACAGCAAGGAGAGGCTCGTCATCCGGGTGGCGGGCACGATCACCATCACCAGCAAGCAGGGCGTGCGACCCGACAAGACCATCATCGGCGTCGGCGCCTCCGGCCACATCACCGGCGGCGGCCTGGACTTCTACCGGTCCCACAACGTGATCGTGCGCAACCTCCGGTTCACCGGCGCCGAGGACGACGCCATCAACGTCGGCCGTGAGTCGCACCACATCTGGATCGACCACAACACCTTCTCCGGTGCGGTCGACGGCTCCATCGACGTGGTGCGCGGCGCCGACTACGTCACCGTGTCGTGGAACCACTTCGACCACTCCGACAAGAGCATGCTGATCAGCCACTCCGACGGCGCCGCGGGCACCGACGTGGGCCACCTCAAGGTGACCATCCACCACAACTTCTTCGACAACAGCCGCCAGCGCCACCCCCGCGTCCGGTTCGGCGAGCCGGTCCACGTCTTCAACAACTACTTCCTGGGCAACGAGCTGTACGGCGTGGCCTCGACGGAGGACGCCGGCGTGCTGGTGGAGGGCAACTACTTCCAGGGCGTCCCCCGCCCCCTCATCTCGGCGAGCGGCTACGCCGACAGCGGCCCCGGCCGGGCCGTGCAGCGCAACAACATCTACGCGAACTCGGGCGCCCCCGAGACCGCGGGAAGCGTCGTCGAGCCGCGCATCTACTACCCGTACACGCTCGACGACCCGGCGGGCGTGCCGTCGGCGGTGCGGGCCGGTGCCGGCGTCGGGCCGCAGTGGGGCGCGCCCTGATCCGCCCCGGAACCGGAGACGGCCTCCAGCCCCGAGCCTCTCCGGGCTCCGTCTGATCCGTGTCCGGATGCCGCGCCGGGTGGATCCGCCGGAGGCGGCGCCGGCGGCTTCCGGCAGCGGTGGGCGTCTCCGGCGCGACCTGGCAACCCGACCGGACGCCCTCCCCTGCATGACCGTGCTGATCAAGGGTATTCCGACCTGCTACCGCACAGGAAGGTCCCTCACATGATCACCGTGATCCTGCTCGTAGCCGCTCTCGCCTGTTTCCTGCTGGCCGCCTTCAACATCGGCTCCGCCCGCGTCAACCTCATCGGCCTCGGTCTCGCCCTGTGGGTGCTGACCGAGCTGATCCCGCGCGTCGGCGACTTGTGACAGCACCGGCCCGCTCGTGCCGCTCCACCGGTTCACGGCCGCGACCAGTGCTTTCCAGCCGGCGACCAGGAAGGACACCGAGAAGACGATGAAGGCGGTGAACGTCCCGAGGAGCAGCGGCCAGATCTGAAGAATCGCGCCCGCACCGCCCAGGACGATGAACATCCAGCCGTCCACGGGGTTGTACCTGACGTCCGTGGTCATGGTCACGAAGCCTGTCGGAGGCGTCCGGGGTCTCGCCACGCCCCGGGCGGTGTCCTGCTCCGTGTGACGGCCTGGGATGCTGTGCGGCATGACCGCCACGCCTTCCGATCTCGCCCAGCGCCAGCTCGACGCCTACAACGCCCATGATCTCGACGCCTTCCTCGCGTGCTACGCGGAGGACGTCGTCGTGCTCAGCGGCGACCAGGTCCAGGGCAAGGGCCACGATTACCTGCGCGAACGGTATTCGCCGCAGTTCACCGCCAGGTCCTGCCACGCCGACCTGCTGGGCCGGGTCGCCGAGGGCGACTGGGTGGTCGACCACGAGCACGCGGTCGGCACCGCCCGCGGCGACTTCGACCTGCTGGTCTCCTACCGTGTCAAGGACGGCGTGATCGACCGAGTGATCTTCATGTCCTGAGGCGGGCGCCACCGCCATCCGTCCGGCGGACGCCGGCCGCCACGACCGTGCCGCGGGTCTCCATCGGCGCGGTCGCGGCGGCCGGGCGCCGCGCTCACGGCACCCGGCCGAGCAGGGCGACCGCCTCCTCGTCGGTGAGGCCGGACAGCTCCTCGACCAGGAGGTCCTCCACCGCCGCGGCGAGGGCCGCGACCGTGCGGTGAGCGAACACCATCCGGATCGGCACCTCCAGCCCCGTCCCGGCACGCAGCCGGGCCGCGATCCTGGTCGCCAGCAGCGAGTGGCCGCCCAGGGAGAAGAAGTCGTCGAGCGCGCCGACGGCGGTGACGCCGAGCTGCTCGGACCAGATGGCCGCCACCAGGCGCTCCGCGTCGGTGCGGGGCGGCACGTGCGCCGCCCGCGCTGCGGAGACCCGCCCCGGATCCGGGAGGGCGGCACGGTCGATCTTCCCTCTGGTGGTGAGCGGCAACTCGTCCAGGTGCACCCACAGGGTCGGCACGAGGTGGCGGGGGAGGGACCCGCCGAGGTGGACGCGTAGCTCGTCGGGAGACGCCGTGCCGGTGACGTAGGCGACGAGATCGTCGCCGCGCGCGGCGACGTGGGCCTGACCCACCGCCGGATGGGCCAGCAGATGGCTCTCGACCTCGCCGGGCTCGATCCGGAAGCCGCGGACCTTGACCTGGTCGTCGAACCGTCCCAGGAACTCCAGCCGCCCGTCGGCGCGCCACCGCGCCCGGTCCCCGGTGCGGTAGCGGCGCGCGCCCGGCGGGCCGTACGGGTCGGGCACGAAGGCGGCGGCGGTGAGCGCGGGGCGGCCGAGATAACCACGCGCCACCCCGGCCCCGCCGACGACCAGCTCTCCCACGGCGCCCGGCGGCACGGGTTCGCCCCGCGCGTCGAGCACGCGGACGGAGGCCGCCCCGACGGGCACGCCGATCGGCACCCGGCCGGTGGCCGCGCCGGGGCCGAGGTCCGCCGCCGTGGCGATCACCGTGGTCTCGGTCGGGCCGTAGGTGTTGACGAGCCGGACACCGTCGCCGAAACGGGCGCGCCAGCGGCCCACGGCGGCCGAGGCGACCTGCTCCCCGCCGAGGATCACCAGGCGGAGGGCCGGCGGCCAGGCGATCGCCTCCATCTCCTCCACCATGCGGTGCCAGTAGGCGGTGGGCAGGTCCAGGACGGTGACCCCGGAGCCCGCGGGGGAGGCGAGCAGGTCGGGCAGGGTCGCGGCGCCGTCGGGCAGCAGCACCAGCGCGGCCCCGGCCGCGAGGGTCGGGAACACCTCCTCGACGTGCGCGTCGAAGCTCAGCGAGGCGAACTGCACGACGCGGTCGCCGGGGGCGAGGCCGTACTCCCGCCGCATCCACCGCACGCGGGCGGCCACGCCGCGGTGCTCCACCAGAACGCCCTTGGGCGCTCCCGTGGAGCCGGAGGTGGAGATGACGTAGGCGGCGTCCGCGGGGTCCGACTCCACGGTCTCCGCCGGATCCGTCTCAAGGGCCTCCGCGGCCGGGGCCGTCTCGGCGGGGCCGATCACGACGGCGGACTCCGGGCCGCCGCCCGTGGTGATGAGGTAGGCGGGCCCGTCACCCGTCCGCGCCAGATTCTCCAGGGAGGAGACGAGCCGCTCGTCCGGATCGTCCGGGTCGAGCGGCAGGTAGGCCGCCCCCGCGAGCCACACCGCCAGAAGCGCGGTGATCGCCTCGACCGAGCGGGGCAGGCGGACGCCGACGACGTCACCGCGCCGCACCCCGCGCAGGCGCAGCACGGCGGCGAGCCGCTCCGCCCCCGCGTGGAGCTCGCCGTAGGTGACGGACCGCTCGCCGCAGACCACCGCGACGGCGTCGGGGTGGAGCCGTACGGCGGCGCCGATCAGCTCGGGCACCATGGGGCCGGGCGCCGCCGCGCCGTCACCGGCCAGCTCCCGGATCGCCGCGTGATCGTCGTCAGTCCAGATCCGCAGCTCCGCGATCGGCACGGAGGGGTCGGCCGCGATCGACTCCAGGAGAAGGGCGAAACGGGAGGCCAGGCGCTGGATCGTCGCCGGTGCGACCATGCCGGGATCGTGGCAGAACGACACGATCAGCTCGTCGCCGTCCCACCAGGCCTCGGTGAGCAGGTCGTTCTTGACCTGCCGGTAGCCGTCGGCGAACCCCGACACCGTCAGGTCGCCGAAGGGAGGGAAAGCGCCGTCGTTCTGGTTGTGCAGGATGAACATGGTCGGCATCAGCGTGCCCAGCGGGTGATCGATCCGCTCGAAGGGCACTCCGGGCCGGCCGAGCGCCTCCAGCGCCTCGTTCCGCGTACGGCCGAGCAACTCGGCGAACGGCGGGTTCCCGCTCAGGTCGCCGCGGAGGACGACGGTCTGGGCGACGTAGCCGACCAGCGGCTCCAGCTCGACCCGGTCGCGGCCCGCGACCGCCGTGCCGACCAGGACGTCCTCCTGACCGGTGTGCCGGAACAGCAGTACCTGGTAGGCCGCCATCAGGACCGCGAACAGCGTGGTCCGCCGCTCCCTGGCCAGCCGGTCCAGCTCGCGCGTCACCGCGGCGTCCACCCGGATGTGGCGGAACGCGCCGTGCCCCGGCCGGACGTCCTCACGGAGGCGGTCGAAGGGCAGCTCGGGAGAGGGCGGGTCGGCCAGCTTCTCCTGCCAGTACGGCACCGCCCGCTCGACCCTGCGGCGCTGCCAGCGCGCGTAGTCGCTCGGCTGGACGGGCAGCGGGCGCAGCCGCGGCTCCCGCCCCCGGACACGAGCCGTGTAGCAGGCGCTCAGGTCGTCGAAGAGCACGTTCAGCGACGACCCGTCGGCGACGATGTGGTGGAGCGTGAAGCAGAGCACGTGGTCGTCGCCGGAGAGCCTGATCAACGTGACCCGCGCGGGCGCCCCCGCCGCCAGGTCGAAGGGCGCGTTGACCCGCTCGGCCACCAGCCGCTCGGCTTCCTCCGGCCCGTCGGCCGCCAGCCGTTCGAGAGACAGCGGTCCCGGCGGTCCCGGCGCGTCCGGGGATCTCAGTGCGTCCGGAGAGCTCGAGGACCCCGGCGAGCCGGGGGGTCCCGCGGGTTCCGCGACCGCCCACGGCACGCCGTCCACCTCCACGAAGCGGGTGCGCAGGCTCTCGTGCCGGGCCACCAGGTCGGAGAGCGCCCCGCGCAGCGCGCCCTCGTCGAGCGGGCCGTGCAGCCGCCGTACGAGGAAAACGATGTAGGAGGCGTCGTCGGGGTCCATGCGGTGCAGGAGCCAGAGCCGCTCCTGAGCGGGGGAGAGGGGCGCCCTCATGCGCCCGGCGCCAGTTCGTCGAAGAGGGCCTCCAGGTCCTCGGCGCTGAGGCCGTCCAACTGGTCGCGGAGCGCGGCGACCTCGGCCAGGTCCAGGTCGTCGGGATCGAGGCGGTCCATCTCCCGGGCGAGCCCCGCGACGGTGGGGTGCTCGAAGAGCAGCGCGATCGGCACCGCGACCGCGAAGCGCTCCTGGATCCTGGCGATGATCTGGGTGGCGGTCAGCGAGTGCCCGCCGAGGTCGAAGAAGTCGTCGTCGGCGCCGACCGGCTCGGTGACGCCGAGCACCTCGGCCCACATGGCGGCTAAGTCGGCCTCCAGGGCGCCCCGCGGCTCCCGGTAGGCGGCGGTCGCGGCCCTGGACCACTCGGGGCGGGGCAGCGCCGCGCGGTCGAGCTTGCCGTTGGGCGTGAGCGGCAGGGACTTCAGCACGGTCAGGTGCGCGGGGACCATGTACTCGGGCAGGCGCCTGCGCAACCGTCCGCGGAGCTCCCGCCAGAGTCCGCCGGGTACGGGGAGCGTCTCGGGGACGATGTGGGCCACCAGACGGGGCAGTCCGTCCGGGCCCTCGCACGCGCTGACGGCGGCCTGCCGTACGCCGGGCAGGGAGCGCAGGACGGTCTCGATCTCGCCGAGCTCGATCCGGAACCCCCGGATCTTCACCTGCTGGTCGGCGCGGCCGAGATACTCCAGGCGGCCGGCGGGCGTGATCCGGACGAGGTCGCCGGTGGCGTACATGCGGGCCCCGGGCCGGCCGGCGAAGGGGTCCGGGAGGAAACGGGCGGCGGTCAGCGCGGGCATGCCGTGGTAGCCCCGGGCCACCCCGGCCCCGCCGACGTGCAGCTCGCCCACCTGCCCGGCAGGCACCGGCAGGCCGTCGGGGCCCAGGACGTGCAGCTGGGTGCGGGCTATGGGTTCGCCCAGGTCGACGGCCGCGGGCGACGGCGCGACGAGGCCCGCCGAGGACCACACGGTCGTCTCCGTCGGACCGTAGACGTTCCACAGCCGGACCCCGTCCCCGTGCGGGGCGTCCGCAGGGCGCACGCCGTCGCCGGGTACGCCGCCGAGCAGGGCGTCGGCGAGGTCGCGGGGGAGCGCCTCGCCGCCGCACAGGCGGGTGCCGATTCCCTCCGGGACCCCGCCGGACTCCACCAGGATCCGCCAGCCCGCCGGGGTGGCCTGCATGACCGTGACCCCCTCGGCGATCGCGCGCTCCCGCAGGGCCCGGCCGTCCGCGGTCCCGGACGCGACGACCACGCGCGCGCCGCAGGTCAGGGGGAGCAGCAGTTCCAGGACCGAGATGTCGAAGGACAGGGTGGTCACCGCGAGCCAGACGTCCCCGGAGGTCAGCCCCAGGCGGGCCGCGAAGGACTCCAGCAGGTTGACCACCGCGCCGTGCGGGACGGCCACGCCCTTGGGCCGGCCCGTGGATCCCGAGGTGTACATCAGGTAGGCCAGGTCGCCCGCGGGGGAGGCGGCAGGGGAGACCGCCGCACCGGTGGCGGAGGCCGTACCGGCCGGGAGGGAGGCGACGCCGCCGGGGGAGAGCTCGATCACCTCGGGCACGCCCTCCAGCAGGGCGCGGTCCACCCCGGGCTGGGTCAGCACCAGGCCGACCCCCGCGTCCTCGCGCGTCAGAGTGAGCCGGTCGGCGGGGAAGCCGGGGTCGAGCGGGACGTACGCGCCGCCCGCGGCCCAGACGGCCAGCACCGCGACGAGCATCCCGGTGCTGCGCTCCAGGCAGAGCCCGACGGGGGTCTCGGGCCCCACACCCCGCTCCCGCAGCACCGCCGCCAGGTCCTCCGCCCGCCGCCACAGCGCGCCGTAGGCCAGCTCGCCGTCGGGCGCGCGTACGGCGACCGCCTCGGGCGTGCGCTCGCACCACTGCCGGACCAGGTCCAGTGTCGTCCCCATGTGGTCATTCACCTTTCAGTCCGGTCAGTCCGGAAAGTCGCAGGTCCGGGTCGACCCCGGCGCGCGTCACCAGGCCGGTGAAGGCGGCGGCCACGCGCCGCGCGGTCCCGGCCGAGAACAGGTCGCTGCTGTATTCGAGGGACCCGCCCAGCCCCTCCGGTCCTCGGTACAGGTCCACTGAGATCTCGGCCCTGGTCCGGCCGGCCTCCGGCGGCGGGTAGACCTCCACGCTGAGATCGCCCATCGCCGTGCGCAGCAGGTCGTCCTTGGGCAGGTTGTGCGTCAGGTTGAACATCGCCTGGCACAGCGGCGGCCTGCTCAGGTCGCGCGGGAGCCGCAACGCGCCGAGGATCCGCTCGAAGGGCTCCTCGGCGTGCTGCAGCGCCCGCAGGGTCGCCGGGCGGACCCGGCCGAGCAGCTCGCGGAAGGAGGGGTCGCCCGACAGGTCGGCGCGGAGCGCGATGGTGTTGGAGAAGTAGCCGATCAGCGGCGCGAACTCGGTACGGCCGCGCCCCGCGACCGGCACGCCCACGCAGAAGTCGTCCTGCCCCGCCACGGCGCCGAGCGTCGCCTGGAAGGCGGCCAGCAGCGCCATGAAAAGGGTGCTCCGCTGCTGCCTGGCCACCTGCTCGAAGCGGCTGGTCTCCGCGTCCGGCACGCGCAGCTCCACCCGCCCGCCGCGACCCGTCCAGCGGGGCGGCCTCGGGTGGTCGGCCGGCAGGTCGAGGACGGGCACACCCGCCAGCCGCTCCGTCCAGAACGCGAGCCTGGCCGGTCCCGCCCGCTCGGTCTGGGCGCGTTCCCAGGCCACGAAGTCGGCGTACCGCGTCGGCAGTTCCTCCAGCTCGGGCCGCCTGCCCTCCCGGTGGGCCGCGTAGCACTCGCCCAGCTCCCGCATGAGGACGTTCAGCGACCAGCCGTCCGCGGCGACGTGGTGCAGCACGATGCACAGCAGCGCGTGCCGTTCCCCCAGCCCGATCAGCGCCACCCGCATGGGGGGATCGCGTTCCAGGTCGAAGGGCCGGTCGAACAGGGCGAGGACGGCCGCGTCGGGGTCGGCGCCGCCGTCGGCGAGTTCCAGGACGACCGGCTCCGGCGGCGGCACGATCTGGACCGGCCGGTCGCCGTCCATGCGGTACCGCGCGCGCAGCACCTCGTGCCGCCCGGCGACCGCGGTGAAGGCGGCGGCCAGCCCGCCGGAGTCGATCAGGCCGCGCAGCCGCAGGCACCACAGGATGTGGTGACTGCTGTCCGCCGGGTCGAACCGGTTGAGGAACCAGAGCCGCTCCTGGCCCGATGAGAGCGGCAGGCCGGGGGCGGCGGACGCTCCGGTCATCGCACGGCGCAGGGACTCGCGGCGGGCGGGAGGCAGGGCGGCCAGGCGCCGCAGCAGCGCCTGGCGCCGGTCATCGGCCGACGGATCTCGCCCGGGTGAGGGGGCTGCTCCGATCGGGGAGAGCCGCCCCGCCGGAGGGGTCTGTCCGGTCAAGGCGTCCGGTTCCTGACGCTGAGCGGCCGCATGTCCGTCCACACCGCCGCGATGTGGTCCAGGCACTCCTGCCGGGAGCCCTCGAACCCGGTGGCGGTCCATCCCGGCGGCAGCTCCCTGTCCGGCCACCAGACGGAGTACTGCTCCTCGTCGTTGACGACCACGCGCATGGGACCGTCGGTCATCTCATCTCCTCGGGTAGGGCGTCGGTGAGGCCGCAGATCTCGGCGACCCGGCCGAGCGGCACCTCCTCGGTCACGCAGCGCACCAGCAGCGTCTCCACACCCCGCAGGAGCGCGTAGGCGGTGGAGCGCGGCAGGTAGGCGGTGTCGGTCAGCAGATAGAGCTGGCAGGTGTGGGTGGCGGGCCCGGTGGCGAAGAACACCTTCGCGTCCACTTCGGCCCACGCGCCCACGAAGAAGGTCTTCGTCCGCCCGGTGAGCGCGGCCGGGTCCAGCGTGGCCTGGGCGGGCAGGTTCGGCCAGGCGGGAACGGTGCGCACGTCGTTGAAGTAGGCCGACAGGTCGACGGGCCCGGCCTCCTCGCGCAGCGCCATCATCGCGTACGGCTCGTAGTGCGCATGCCGGTAGGTGATCAGCGCCTGCCGGTGCCCGGCCCGGACGGCGTCGGCGAACATGCCGTCCGGCAGGTCGAGCACGAACAACCCGTCCTGTACGGCGGTGCCCACCATGTCGCGGAGCCGCGGGTCGTGCCGGTTGCCCACGATGAACTGCATGACCGCCGTGCCGCGGGCGGTCAGCGTGGCCAGCAGCACGGCGCTCGCCGTCAGCAGCACGCTGGTGGTGCTGACCGACCAGCGCTCCGCCAGCACCCGGGCGGCGGCCGCGACGGCGGCCGACTCCATGCCGACCCTGACGAACCGCGGGTCCTCCGGCGTCCCGGGCGGGTGGTCGAACAACGTTCCGGGCGCCCGCTCCAGCACCGACCGCCAGTGGCGCAGAGCCCGCTCGCCGCGCTCGGCGCCCTTGCCCGACCGTTCGAAGGCGGCCTGGTCCATCGGCTGCCACGCGGGTGGCGGCAGATCCTCCCCGGCCAGCAGCCGCCGCCACTCGGCGGCGAGCAGGTCGAGCGCCCAGGCGTCGACGGCCAGGTGGGACAGGGCCAGTGCCAGCGCCCTCGGCCGCCCGTCCGCCGTCACGACGGCGCACCGCAGCGGCAGCTCGGCGGCGTAGTCGAAGCCCTTGGTGGCGAGCTCGCCGGCGAGTTCCGCGGCGGCCTGCCGGGGCGTGGCGTCCACCGCGTCGAATATCTCGACGGTCAGCCGCCCGACGGACGCGATCCGCTGGACGGGCCCCTCCGGGGTCTCCTGACAGGTGGTCCTGAGGGACTCGTGCCGCTCGACGAGCGTTCCCAGCGCCCGCAGCACGGTATCGAGGTCCGGCCTGCCGGGGACGGGAAGCACCCACGGCGTGTTGAAGTAGGGGTCGCCGTCCTCCAGCCACCGGGTGATGCGCCAGATCGACCGCTGCCCCCAGGTGAGCGGGGCCTCGCCACCGCGTTCCCCGGTGAACTCCACCGTCGCCGAGCGCAGCCAGGCGAAAGGGGGCCCGGTCATCGCGGCGCCGCCTGCCGGTCGGCGATGTGGGCGGTCAGCCCGTCCAGGGTGTCGAGAACGGCCGGGCCGTCCAGCTCGACGCCGAACTCCTCCTCCACCGCGTCGATCAGCCGCAGGTAGGTGAGGGAGGTGACGCCCAGGGCGGTCAGCGAGCCGGGCGCCGCCATGATCTCCTCGACGCCGAGGTCGCCGTCGCTCGCGCGGGAGACCAGCTCGGCCAGGCGCCGCCTCAGCACGCCTCCTCCCGCAGCCGGTCGACGTCGGCGGCGACGCCCGCGGCGGTCGGGGTGTCGATGAACACCTCGAAGGAGAGCTCCACGCCCATCCGGTCGCGCACCCTGGCGATGATCTGCGTGATGGACAACGAGTGGCCGCCGAGGTCGAACAGGTCGTCGTCGGGGCCGATGTCGTCCATGCCGAGGACCTCGCGCCAGATCTCCATGACCTCGTCCACCACGCGGGACGCACCCGCGGCGGCGTACCCGGCCGTGGGCGCGGACCCGGCGGTGGACCCGGGGACGCCGGCCGGCACCGTGGCCGCCTGCTGCCGGAGCGGGAGCGGGAGTTCGGCGATCGGCGCGTCCGGGCGGGCGGCGATGCCGCGCAGCAGGTCCGCCAGGTGCCCGGCGACGGCCTCGCAGGAGGCGCGGTCCAGGCACTCGGGGTCGAACCGCAGCTGGGCGGTGATCCCGTCCGGGGCCTCCACGGCCTGCAGGTGCAGCGTTCCCCTGACCGCGCGGTTGGACATCGTCCACTCGACGCGGGAGCCGAGACCGGGGAACAGAGGCTCCTCACCGCGCCTGCGGTAGCTCAGCGAGACCGGGGTGAGCGAGGCGCGGGGGGAGACACCGCCCAGGGCCCGCGCGACCGGCACCTCCCTGAACCGGTACGCCGCGCGCAGCTCCTCGCGGACCGACCTGGCGAAGGCAGTGAACGTCCCGTCCGGGGGGAACGTCCCGTCCGGGGGGAACGTCCCGTCCGGCGAGGCGGTCACCGGGAGCTCGTTGACGAACATTCCCACGTGCTCTCGTGTCTGCCCGGTCCGGGTCGAGACGTCCACGGACACGGTGGCCGGGGTGTTGCCGTAGCCGTGCAGCAGGGCGTGCAGCGCGGCCAGCAGCAGCTCGAAGCGGGTGACGCCGATCCGCTCGGCGGCCGGGCCGAGAGCGGAACCCAGGCCGGAGCCGAGGGCGAGGTCCACCGTGTCACCGGGAGCGGCGCGCAGCGACACGCGCCGCAGCCCGGGAAGCAGCAGCCCGTCCCCGTCGTTCCAGCGGGGTCGCCAGAACTCCGCCGCGGCCTCCAGCTTCGCCGCCGCGCGGTCGTGCTCGTCGGCCGCCGCGGCGCCGTAGGAGACCTCCAGCTCGGCCAGGGGCGAGCCGCCGTAGGCGGCGGCCAGGTCGCGCAGGAGGAGGTCCTTCGACATGCCGTCGAAGGCGGCGTGGTGGGCGACGATCAGCAGGAGGTGCCGCTTGGGCTCCAGCCGGAACAGCGTGAACCGGATGAGCGGTCCCGCGGACAGGTCGAAGGGGCGGGCGACCTCCTCGTCGAGGACGGCGGGCACATCGCCCTCGGCCGCGTGCTCGACGGCGAAGGGCGGCTCGGCCGCGCCGGGGACGAGGCGCAGCTCGCCGTCGTCCTCCGCCAGAGCGGAGGTGAGGACGGGGTGGCGGGCGGCGACGGCGGCGCAGGCCGCCCTCAGCGCGGTCTCGTCCAGGGGTCCTTCCAGGTGTACGGCGAGCGGCATGTGGTGCACGGCGCTCCCGCCCGCCCCCGTCCGCTCGGTGAGCCACATCCCGTGCTGGGCGAGGGAGGCCCGGTCCCCGGTTACCGATGAGCGCATGGCGTTACGCACCTTCCGTTCGTGCCTGGGCCGCGGGGCCGTCGAGCAGTTCCCGCAGCCGCCCCTTGATGACTTTGCCGGACTGGTTCCTGGGCAGTGCGTCCATGACCAGCACCCGTTCGGGCAGCTCGTGCCGGGCCAGCCGATCCATCAGGAAGGCACGAAGCTCGCCGGTGGACAGGCCCGGGGCGCGCGGCACGACCGCGGCGGCGAGCACGGTGCCCAGCACCCGGTGCGCGACGCCGACCACCGCCGCCTCCTTGATCTGCGGGTGCTCGTACAGCGCGGCCTCCACCTGGAGCGTCGAAACCTTGAAGGCGCCGGTCTTCACCACGTCGCTCTCCCGGTCGTCCAGGTAGAGGTAACCGTCGGCGTCGAGATGCCCGACGTCTCCCATCCGCACCCAGCCGTCCCGGAACGTCTCGGCGCTGGCCCGGTCGTCGCCGTAGTAGCTGCGGGTGGTGGCGGGGGAGCGCAACCAGATCTCGCCCGTCTCGCCGGGCGGCAGCGGGCGGCCCTCGCGGTCGGCGACGCGCAGGGCGCCGCCGGAGGCCGGACGGCCCAGCGCGGCGGGCCTGGCCGGATCGTAGATCATGATCGTCTGGGCGGGGGCCGCCTCGGTGGAGGTGTAGTAGTTCGTCACCGTGGCGTTGGGGAAGGCGGTGGCCAGCCGTGCGGACAGCGCCGGGGGGAGGGCCGCCGCCGACGAGCCGAGGAGCACGACACTCGACAGGTCGTGGCGCTCGTGCAGTCCCGTGTTGAGCAGCTCGATCGCCATCGCGGGCACGACGAAGACGGTGCCGGCCCGGTACGACTCGATCAGCCGGGTGAACCTGCCCGGGGTGAACCGGGCGAGGGTCAGGACCGTGGGATACGCGTCCAGAGCGTTCATCAGCATGGTCTGGCCGGCGTTGGTCCCGATCGGGAAGGCGTGCAGCAGGTGCTCGGAGTGCCGGAAGCGGCGCCGGTTCCGGCGGGTCTCGCAGCCGTGGACCAGGTTGGCGTGGTCGGCGCTCACGCCCTTGGGCCGCCCGGTGGTGCCCGAGGTGTAGAGGATCTGGGCCAGGTCGCTCGAACGGATCCGGACACCGGTGGGTCCTCCGCCGCCGTCCTCCAGTTGGGCGGCGGGGACGGACGGGTACGGCCCGGCCGGCGGGGTCAGCCCCTCGGCGTGCAGCACGACGGAGGCCGAGCAGTGGTCGAGCATGTATCCGGCCTCCGGCGCGGCGAGGCGGTCGGAGAGCGGCACGGCCACCGCCCCGGCCTTCTGCGCGGCGCAGTAGGCGACGGCGAAGCCGGTCCAGTCCCCGCTCCCGAACAGCAGCCCGACCCGGTCACCGGGCCGCACCCCCAGGCCGAGCAGGCCGTGGGCGACCGCGTCCGAACGCCGCTCCCATTCCTCGAAGGTGAGCGTGTCCCCGCCCGCCACCTCCATCGCGGTCCGCCCCGGATCCTGGGCGGCGCGCAACCGCAGCAGGTCCGGCACGGTCCGGACCACCGCCGGCGTGCCCGTCATCGCAGCTCCCTCTCCCGGCGCGGTGCGCGCCCGCCCGCGCCGCCCGCCCGGTCCCGGCGGTCCAGCGCAGCGGACCCGAGCACGTCGTCGGGGAGGGAGTCGGCCACCTCCCGGTCGAAGCGGGACAGCGAGCGCAGGCGCAGCGCCGTACCGGCGATCACCACGATCATCACGGCGCAGATCAGGTACATCAGCCCCATGCCCCGCCCGGGACCGGTGCCCAGGAGCGATCCCAGCGTCGGGGCGAGCGGCCCGTCCGGCGTCATGAGCGGCTCCAGCACGGCCGACGCGTACGGCGCGACCAGGCCGAACCCGATCGGCATGGTGGACCACGCGATCATCGTGTTGAGCGCGAACACCCGCCCGTGGAACCGCTGCGGCACCTTGACCTGGACGATGGTGGCGTAGATCCCGTTCAGCAGGGTGAGCGCCATGCCCATGCCGAATGCTCCCGCCCCGATGACGAGCAGGTCCTCCCGCATTCCCGTGACCAGGCAGCACAGGCCCAGGGCGAGAGTGAACAGCAGCATGCCGCGCACCCGCAGCCGCCGCGGCCCGCCCCACACGCTCATCACCAGGCCGCCGAGGAACACGCCCAGCCCCGAGGCGAACGAGACCCGTCCCACGTCGTCGAGTGTCCCGAACGACAACACCAGCGGAGAGATCATCAGGAACAGCGGGGCGAGGAAGACGTTGAGGACGGCGAAGAAGATCAGCATGCTGCGGAAGCCGCGGTGCCCCCAGGAGTAGCGGAAGCCCTCGACGATCTCGGCGGTCACCGTCTCCCTGCGCCGGTGGGCCATGGTCCGGGGGAAGCGCACGGTCAGCAGCACGCCGATGGCGAACAGGTAGCTCACCACGTCCAGGACGAGGATGCCTTCCAGGCCGATGCCCGCCACCAGGCCGGCGGCGACCAGCGGCACGAACAGCTGGGAGACGCCGGTGACCATCTGGTTGACCCCGTTGGCGTGGCCCAGGTACCGCTTGGGCACCAGTTGCGGGATGGCCGAGGCGTAGGCCAGGCGCTGGAAGGTCAGGGCGATGGACAGGCAGACCAGGAGCGGGTAGAGGTGCCAGGTCTGCAGACTCCCCGTCCACAGCAGGCCGCCGAGGGCGAGCTGGGTGCCGAAGGCCGCGACGTCGCCGCAGAGCATGACCTTCTTGCGGCTGACCCGGTCGACCACCGCCCCCGCGAGCGGTGCGACCAGCAGGCCGGGGACCAGGCCGAGCACGGCGAACAGGGCGAAACTGGCCACGGAGCCGGTGGTCAGGTAGATCCAGATGGGGACGGCGAACTCGGTGAGCGCGGAACCGGTGATCGAGACGAGCTGGCCGGAGGCGACCGCGAGGAACCGCCCCATGCTGGGCTCCGGCCCCGGGACCTCCGCGGACCGCGCGGCCTCGTGCGATCGCGAGACGCCCTCCAGCCACCAGGTCACCCCGTCCTCGCGCGGCGGCACCGGTTCCGCCGCCGGCCTCGCAGCCGACGGCGTCTCCGTCCTTTCCTCCGGTTCCGCTGCCGCTCCCGCCGCCGAACCCGCCGCGAGGTGCGCGGTGGTGACGATCGCGGCCAGTTCCCCGGCGCGGTAGCGGACGAAGAAGTGGCCCGCCTCCTCCAGTACCACCAGAACACTGGTCGCGGCCAGGAAGTGCCACTCGCGGTAGCGCTCCTCGTAGTACTCGGTGGCCGGGTCGCGCTCGCCGGCGATCGTGACCAGCGGGGCCCGCAGCTGTGCGGTCCCGCCGTCGAGCAGGCCGGTGAAGTACCGCTCGGCGTGCTCGGCCTCGGCGCGCATGGTGCGCACGATGTGCAGGGCCTGCTCGGGGGTGAGCTCGCTGAGGTCCACGCCCATGGAGGCCAGCCAGTTGCCGTAGGCCCGGTCGGAGGCGACGGCGGAGGCGCGGGCCAGGCGGGACAGCGCGTTCATCACCCGGCCGCGGGGCCGCGCGAACGGGAAGGCCGCCCCGATGTAGACGGCCTCCGGCACCCGGCCCGCCGCCTCCAGCCGCCGGGCGACCTCCACGGCGAGGGCCGAGCCCACGCTGCTGTGGCCGTAGACCACCACCGGGCCCGGCACCCGCTCCAGGATCTCGGCCACGCAGCGGGCGGCGAGCTCGTCGAAGGGCAGCGGGTCCTCGGCCAGGCCCACGTCGTGCCCCGGCACGGCCAGCGACAGCAGCCGGTACCCCTCGGGCAGGGCGTCGGCCAGCGGCTGGTAGACCACCGCGCTGCCGCCGCCGTACGGCACGCAGACGTAGGTGAGCACGCACCGGTCCGCGGGGAGCGGCGGGGTGAGCTCGTGCAGCAGCCGCCGGGGCCGCCTGGCCTCGGCGGGGGTGTCGGCCAGGGCGGCGAGCCCGCGGACGGTGGGGTGCCGGAACAGGTCTATCAGGGAGACGCCCGCGCCGAGCGCGCGCCGCATCCTGGCGATGACCTGGGTGGCGAGCAGGGAGTGGCCGCCCAGCTCGAAGAAGTCGTCCTCGGCGCCGACCCGCTCGGTCCCGAGCACCTGCGCCCAGATATCGGCGATCGCCTGCTCGGTGGGAGTCGCGGGGGCGGTGTAACCGCTGCCGCCGCCGAATTCGGGGGCGGGCAGCGCGGCCCGGTCCAGCTTGCCGTTGGGTGTCAGCGGCAGCCGGTCCACGACCGTCACGGCGGCGGGCACCATGTGGGCGGGCAGGGCCCGCGCGACGTACTCGCGCAGCTCCGGCCCTATCCCGGTGCCGGTCGCCGGAGCGTCGGTCGCCGGAGTGCTCGCCGCCGGAGCGTCGGCCGCCGGCACCACGTAGGCCAACAGGTTGCCCCGTTCGGCGAGGACCACGGCCTGGGCGACCGCGGGGTGCGCCAGCATGCAGGACTCGATCTCGCCGGGCTCGATCCGGTACCCGCGCACCTTGACCTGGTCGTCGGCCCGGCCGAGGAACTCCAGCTCCCCGTCGGGCCGCCAGCGGGCCCGGTCGCCGCTGCGGTAGAGGCGGCCGTCGCCGTACGGATCGGGGACGAAGCGCTCGGCGGTCAGATCGGGCCGGCCGAGGTAGCCGCGGGCCAGCCCGGCCCCGCCGATGTACAGCTCTCCCGGGATCCCGACCGGGGTGAGCCGCCGCCGCTCGTCCAGCACGTAGAGGGAGGTGGCCGCGATGGGCCTGCCGATCGGCGGACGCCGGTCCCCCTCACGCAGCTCGGCGGCGCTGGCGATGATCGTGGCCTCGGTGGGGCCGTAGGTGTTCATCAGGCGCACCCGGCCGCCGAAGTGCCGGTGCCACGCCGTCACGGCCGCCGCCTGCGCCTGGTCGGCGCCGAGGATCGTCAGCCGCAGGCCGGGCGGCCAGTCCACGGTGTCCAGGTCGGTGACCAGCTCGTGCCAGTAGGGGGTGGGAAGGTCCAGCACGGTCAGGTCTCTGGCGTACGGCGTGGCCAGGAAGTCCGGCAGGAACTCCCCGCCTCCGGGCAGCAGCACGAGCGTCGCTCCGGCGGCCAGGCAGGGATAGATCTCCTCGGCGTGGGTGTCGAAGCTGACCGTGGCGAACTGGAGCACCCGGTCGGCCGGGGTGAGACCGTAGGCCTCCCGCATCCAGCCCACGCGGGCCGCCAGCGCCCCGTGCTCGACCACGACGCCCTTGGGCCGTCCGGTGGAGCCGGAAGTGTAGATCACGTAGGCGGCGCGGCCGGGGTCGGGGGCGGGCAGCGGGTCCCGCGTGCCCCGGGGGAGATCGCCGTCCACGCAGAGCACCCGGTACCCCTCACCCGGCAGACGCGTGCGCAGCGCCGTGCTGGTGAGCACCACCTGCGCGCCGCTGTCGTCGAGCATGGCGGCCTGGCGCGGCGGGGGGTAGGCGGGGTCGAGCGGCAGGTAGGCGCCGCCGGCCTTCCAGACGGCCAGCAGGGCCGCCACCAGGTCGGGGGAGCGGTCCATCGCGACGGCGACCACCGACTCCGGACGCACTCCCGCCGCGCGCAGCGCCCGGGCCAGGGTGTCGGCGCGTGCGTCCAGCTCGGCGTAGGTGATCACCCGGTCGGCGCAGGTCACCGCGGGGGCGCCGGGGCGGGCCGCCACCGCGGCGGCGAACAGCTCGGGGACCGTGTCCGAGGAGGGCGGCGTGGTGTCGGCGCTCCACTCCAGGATCCGCCGGCGTTCTTCCCCGGACAGCAGGTCGATGTCCGACAGCCTCAGGCCGGGGTCGGCGGCGACGGCGGTGAGCAGCCGGGTGAAGCGGTCGGAGAGGGCGGCGACGGTGTCGCGGTCGAACAGGTCGGTGGCGTACCCGAACGCAAGGTTCAGCGCGTCCTGGGTCCGCCAGGCGTCGAGGGACAGGTCGAACTTGGCCGCGGTGTACCCGGCGTCGAACCCGGTGACCTCCTCGATCCCGCGGCCCGCGGCGGCTGCGGGGGCCTCGGCGGCTTCGGAGGTCTCGCGGACTCGGGGGGTCTCGCGGGGTTCGGGGATCGCGGTCCGCTGCCGCCGGTCGTTCTGGGTGTGCAGGACGAACATCGTCTGGAACAGCGCGGAGCGGCTGAGGTCGCGCTCGACGCGCAGCTCGCCCATCACCTGCTCGAAGGGGATGTCCTGGTGGTCGAAGGCGTCGAGCACCGCGATGCGGGTGCGGTCGAGGAGCTCGTGGAACGTCGGATCTCCCGACAGGTCGCCGCGGAGCACCAGCGTGTTGAGGAAGAAGCCGACGAGCGGTTCCAGCTCCACCCGGTCCCGGCCCGCGGTGGGAGATCCGACGCAGACGTCCTCCTGCCCCGTGTGCCGTGCGAGCAGCGCCTGGTAGGCCGCGAGCAGGGTCATGAACAGCGTCGCGCCGTGCCGGGCGGCCAGCTCCTCCAGGGCCGCGGCCGGCTCCGCGCCGAGCGTGACCGTGACGACGTCACCGCGGGAGGAGTGCACGGCAGGGCGGGGCCGGTCGGCGGGCAGCTCCAGCACGGGCGGGTCGGCCAGGCGCGCGGTCCAGTACGCCAGGGACCGCGCGGCCGCCTCCTCCGTCAGGTGCTCCCGCTGCCAGGCGGCGAAGTCGGGGTACTGCACGGGCAGCGGGGGCGGCTCGTACGCCGGGCCCGCGCCGTACCACGCGGCCAGCTCGTCGGCGAAGATGTTCAGCGACACCCCGTCGGCCACGATGTGGTGGCAGACCACGCAGATCACGTGGTCCTCCTCGCCCAGGCGTAACGCGCTCACCCGCAGCAGCGGGGCCTCGGCCAGGTCGAACGGGGTGTTGGTGCGCCGGGCGACCGCCGCGCGCGCCCACTCCTCGGGCGGGGGCGCGCCCGGTCCCGCCTCGGCGTGGTCGAGGAACTCGACCGGTACGGCGACGTCCGGAACGACCTCCTGCACCGGTGTGCCGTCCTCGGCCCGGAAACGGGTGCGCAGGCTCTCGTGCCGCTCGACGACGGCCGCCACGGCGCTCCGCAGCGCGGCCAGGTCCAGCCTGCCCCGCCACCGCTGCGCCAGGCACATGTTGAACGCCGCATCACCGGGGTCGAGCTGGTCGAGGAACCAGATCCGTTCCTGGCCGAACGTGAGCGGCGCGGGTGCGCCGACGGGACGGCGCGGGATCGGCGGGGCAGCCGCGCCCGCGCCGCCGCGCAACCGCTGCAGCAGCAGGGCGCGCTTGGCGGGACTCAGCGTGGCGACGCGCGAGTCCAGCTCATCGAGCATGGTTTTTCTCCCTCGTATCGGGATGAACCCGCCGGGGACGAGGCGGTGGGGGATGGCGGACATCTCTGTGTCGAGGAGCCGCCGGAAAGCCGTGGGAACGCTCCCACTGCGGAGCAGGGTAGGGAGGCATGATCGAGGGCGTCAAGGAGTTACTTTGGGATTGCTCGCTCGTTACTCGTCTGGCCTGGTGTTTCTTCAGGATTACGCTGAAGGCCGCGACGGATGGGGATGGAGCGCTTTCCGGATTCCTTGACACCCTCCTGCCGTCTCCCTAGTTTTAGGGGCGTTTTCCGAGTCTGTGGGAGCGCTCCCGCGCCGGTTTGTGTGCTATCTGCCGAGTTTCGTCCGCTTTTATTTATGCTGTCCGATGACAGGAAGATCTGCCATGCCATGAACGGCGCCACACTGGATCGGGCGGAGACGCCCCTCTCCCCGCCCGCGGCGGCGGATGGAGGGCGCGGACACCTCGACGATCACAGGCGACGGTCATCCTCCGGGCGCGTCGGCGTGCCGCACGTCTCGGGCGAGGGCGTCGCACACCGCTGCCGCGGACTCCGGGTCGGCGTGCGCGGTCACCAGGGCCCCCATGATCGTGGCGCAGAGAACGCGAGCCCGGACGGGCGCCTGCTCGGCGGTGATCCGGTCGTGGCCGGTCATGCCTCTGAGGGTGTTCTCCAGGGCGCTGGTCACGCGTTGCCGGTAGGCGCTCACAAGCGCCTGCGCCGCCGCATCGTGAGCGCTCAGCTCCGCCATGGTGTTCACCAGGAGGCAGCCGCGCACCGCCAGACGCGGCTCCGCGCGGAAGGAGGCGGCCAGCGTCTGCAGATAACCGAGCAGCTCCGGCCGGCCGGCTCCGGGTGATTCCAGGGCCGCGAGGGCGGGTTCGACGTGCTCGGCGACATATCGCTCGACGGCTGCGTCGAACAATCGGCGCTTGCTGCCGAACGCCTGGTAGAGGCTCGACCGGTTCAGTCCCGTGGCGGCCTCCAGGTCTCCGATCGAGGTTCCCTCGTAGCCGCGGCTCCAGAAGGTGTCCAGCGCGGCGGCGACCGCCTGCTCGGGGTCGAAGGCCCTGGGTCTGGCCATGGCGGCACCTCCGTCTGACGGTTTCGCAACGACCATTTCAGTATAGAGTTATGAACTAATCGTTTCAGAACATGGATCGAGCTCCCGCCGCCGGTCCGGCGGGGAGGGGGGAGGTCGGGCGCCGGGTCCCGGCCGAGGGGGCCGCCGTCCACTCCGCGCAGGTCGGGACGTTCTGTATCCAACCTACCGCTTGCTTGTTTTAAGGGTTACTCTCGACGTGAGTCGAGACACGGGAGCACCGATGGTGAACGCCTCACTCCGCACGCCCCTGACTGTGGACGGCGCTGTCACCGCCGTCGGCCGCTGACCGGGAGAGCCCATGACAGGCACGACCCCGCTGACCGGTACGGCGGCGCTGATCACCGGTGGTGGCAGCGGCATCGGACGGGCGTGCGCGCGCCGCCTGGCCGCAGACGGCGCCGTCGTCACCATCTGCGGCCGGACCGAGTCGCGGCTGAAGGAGGCCGCCGAGGCGATCGGCGCGCGCTACGTCGTCGCCGACGTCACCGCCGAGGAGCAGATCGCGGCGGCGGTGCGGTTCGCCGCCGAGCCCGCACCGCTGCGCGCCGTCGTGCACAGCGCGGGCGGCTCCACCTCGATCGGCCCCCTGCCGCGCCTGGACACCGATGCCTGGCGGGCCACGCTGGAGCTGAACGCCACCGGCACGATGCTCACCCTCAAGCACGCCGCCCGCGTCATGGCCCGCAACGCCCCCCAGGGCGGCGCGTTCGTGGCGATCTCGTCGATCGCGGCCTCCAACACCCACCGCTGGTTCGGCGCGTACGGCGTGTCGAAGGCGGCCGTGGACCACCTGGTGAAGCTGGGCGCCGACGAGCTGGGTTCGGTGGGCGTGCGCGTCAACGGCATCCGGCCGGGCCTGGTGCGCACCGAACTGGTGGCGGGCGTCGCCGAGCCCGGTCCCGTCCTGGACGACTACCTGGCGTGCATGCCGCTGGGCAGGATCGGTGAGCCCGACGACATCGCCGAGGCCGCGAGGTTCCTGGCCGGCCCCGAGTCGTCGTGGATCACCGGCCAGATCGTCAACGTGGACGGCGGCCACCACCTGCGCCGCGGTCCCGACTTCCGCGCGATGTTCGAGCCCATGTTCGGCGCGGACGCGTTGCGCGGAGCGCCTCCCGAGGAGTGAACCCATGAAAGACCTGATCGCCCAGGAGACCGGGGCGGCGAAACCAGCGACAGGGCGCTCGTTCAACCTGGCCGACCTGTTCGAGGTGGTGGCCGACGCCTGCCCCGACCGGCCGGCGCTGGTCGCCTCCGGTGGACCGCCCGATCGGCGGCTGACCTACGCCGAGCTGGACGCGCGCGCCAACCGGGTCGCCCACCACCTGGCCGTCGCCGGGGTGAGGCCCGGTGACCACGTGGGCATCCTCGCCTGCAACCGGGCCGAGTGGGTCGAGACGATGATCGGCTGCTTCAAACTGCGCGCCGCCCCGGTCAACGTCAACTACCGCTACGTCACCGACGAGCTGGTGCACCTGCTCGGCAACGCCGAGTGCGTCGCGCTCGTCGCCGAACGCTCGTTGCTGCCCGGTGTCGACCGCGACCGGCTGCCGAAGCTGCGCCACGTCCTGACCGTCGACGGCGACTACGAGGACGCGCTGGCGGCGGCGTCACCGGAGCGTGACTTCGGGCCGCGCTCGTCGGACGACCCGTACCTGCTCTACACGGGCGGAACCACGGGCCTGCCCAAAGGGGTGTTGTGGCGGTGCGAGGACATCTTCGTCGCCGCCATGGGCGGCGGGAACTACGGCGGTCCGCCGGTGTCCGCGCCGGAGGAGCTGGCGGTGTGCGCCGGCCGCGAACCGCTGCGGGCCCAGGTGCACGCACCGCTCATGCACGGCGGCGGCCAGTGGATAACCTGGATCACCCTCACCACCGGCGGCACGGTGGTGCTGTGGACGGGGCGGCACTTCGACGCCCTCTGCTCCCTCGACCTCGCGGTACGCGAGCGGTCCCAGATCCTCATGCTGGTCGGTGACGGCATGGCGCGCCCGGTCGTCCAGGCGCTGGAAGGCGAGACGTACGCCGGGCTTGAGGTGTTCGCGTTCGGGTCGGGTGGCGCGCCGCTGTCCGACGACGTCAAGGAGCGGCTGCTGGCGGCGGTGCCGGGCGCATACGTATCCGACAACCTGGGCGGCTCGGAGACCGGTGCCATGGGGCCCTCGCTCGGCAACGGGCGGTTCCGGCTGGGCCCGGAGTTCGCGGTGCTCGGCAGCGGCCTCACCCCGGTCGGCCCCGGGCAGGAGGGCGTGGTGGCGAGGACCGGTCACATTCCCCTCGCGTACTGGGGCGATCCAGACAAGACGGCGGCGACCTTCGTGACCGGGCCGGACGGACGGCGCTGGGCGCTGCAGGGCGACCACGCCCGGGTCGAGGACGACGGGTCGGTCACACTGCTGGGGCGCGGCTCCCTGGTCATCAACACCGGGGGAGAGAAGGTGTTCGCCGAGGAGGTCGAGACCGCGCTGCGCGCCCACCCCGCCGTGGCCGACGCGATCGTCATCGGCGTCCCGGACGCGCGGCTCGGCCGGCGCGTCACCGCCGTGGTCGTGCCCGCCGGGCCGGTGGCCGAGGAGGCGCTGGTCGCGCACTGCAGGACCCGGCTGGCGGGCTACAAGACGCCGCGTGCCTTCCACTTCGTGGAGCACATCGAGCGCACGCCCGTCGGCAAACCCGACTACGCCTGGGCCCGTTCCGTGGCCACCGGAGGGGAGGGGTAGCGCTCGCGCGGGGCCACTCCGTCCACCGCCGCGACGCGGCCCGCGTCATGAGGACGCTGAGCGCCGAGTTCGCCGGGCAGGGCCATCCGGTCGGCCGGGCGATCACGGAGATGGCGGACGGCGGCCCGGCCCGGCCGTGGTACGGCTCGCGGCCCCGCTCAGGCGCCGCCGCTCTCGTAGTGCCGCCGCCGGGTGGTCTCCGAGGTCACCGGGACCTGGAGCGTCCGGGACAGCCGCTCCTCAGCCTTCCGGTTGAGCGGTCCGGAGACCTCGATCGACGCGTCGCCGAAATCGAACCGGACGCGGGTCTCGGGGGAGTCGCCGACATAGTGGTGCAGGTGCACGCCGTGCAACTGGACGACCGCTCGCGTGCGGGTCCCGCTCATGGAGCGGAACCGGATGAGCCGGCCGTCCAGCTCGACCTCGGTGATCGCGCCGGCCGCCCCGACGGCGTACACGAGGGTCACGGCGGCGGTCACCAGGGCGAAGACGACCACGGCGACGGAGGTCTGGGACAGCGACATCGCCGCGGCGACCGTGGTCACCGAGCCCACGACGAGCGCGCCGGCCGCCATCTTCAGCAGCCCCACGCCCTCGCCCCGGGCCTCCCAGAGGACGGCCTCCGTCGGTTCCTCGCTCATCCGTCCTCTCCCCGCCCGTCGTAACCGTCGTACTCGTCACCGGTCTCCCGGACGGAGCCGCCGGGCTCGCCGGCCCGGCCGGCGGCCTGCGGCCGCCCGCATCGGGGGGCGAGCACCGCGACCTCCCGGCCGAAACCGACGAGCAGCGCACCGCCCGGGGCCGAGACGAGCGGCCCCACCGGCAGCGGGAAGGCCAGCTCGGCCCCGATCGGGAGACCGGTCGGCAGTTCCCGGATCTGTACCGTCTCGTCCCGGCCGGTCACGACGGCGGGTCGTCCGCCCACGGCGGTGGTGGTCATGGTCCGTACCGGGTCTCCGGGGAGGGGGTCGCCGAGCTGCTCTCCGCCGGTGAGATCCCAGAGGCGGACCGTCGCGTCACGGCTCGCGCTGACGGCCACGGGCCGCCCGTCCACCTCCGTCGCGGCCACCGCCGTCACCCAGTCGCCGTGCCCGGTCAGCGGGTCGCCGAGCTGCTCTCCGCCGGTGAGATCCCAGACGCGGACCGTCCTGTCCCAGCCCGCGGTGACGGCCACGGGCCGCCCGTCCACGACCGCGGTGGCGACCGCCAGCACCCGGCCGGTGTGACCGGCGAGGGGAGCGCCCACCTGGCGGCCGTCCAGGAGGTCCCAGATCCGCACCGTGCGGTCCGAGCCGCCGGTGACGGCGACCGGCCGCCCGTCCACGACCGCGGTGGCGACCGCCAGCACCCGGCCGGTGTGACCGGCGAGGGGAGCGCCCATCTGGCGGCCGTCCAGGAGGTCCCACGTGCTCACGGCGCAGTCGGCGTCGACGGTGACGGCGACGGGCCGCCCGTCCAGCACGGCCGTGGCCAGCACCGGGACTTCGTCCTGGAAACCGGTGAGAGGCGAACCAACCGGACGGCCCGTGGCGAGATCCCAGATCCGCACCGTGCGGTCCTCGCCGCCGGTGACGGCGACCGGCCGTCCGTCCACGACCGCGGTGGCGGCCGCCAGCACCCGGCCGGTGTGACCGGCGGGGCCGGATTCGGCGGGGCCGGTGCCGGAGAGGTCCCAGATCCGCACCGTGTGGTCCGCACCGGCGGTGACGGCGACCGGTCTGCGGTCCACGGTCGAGGTCGCCACGGACCACACCCGGTCGGTGTGGCCGGTCAGGGGCGGGCCCAGCTGCCGGCGGGCCTCCAGGTCCCAGATCCGCACCGTGTGGTCCGCGCCGGCGGTGACGGCGACCGGTCTGCGGTCCACGGTCGTGGCCGCCACGGACCACACCCGGTCGGTGTGGCCGGTCAGGGGCGGGCCCAGCTGCCGGCGGGCCTCCAGGTCCCAGATCCGCACCGTATGGTCCGCGCCGGCGGTGACGGCGAGCGGATGCCCGTCGACCACCAGGGAGGCGACCGCCAGCACCGGTCCTTCATGGCCGGTGAGCCGGTGCCGCGGCTGCGGCCTGACCCGCGCGAGCGGGGTCCGGCCCGCTCCGGAGGCGAACAGGCCGGCAGGGTCCAGCGACCAGATCCGGACCGCTCCGTCCCTGCCTGCGGTGAGGACGACCAGAGCGCCGTCCACCACCGCGGTGGTCACCGCCTGCAGGGAAGCGGTCTCGGCACGATGCTCCGGGCCGGCTTCACCGGTCTTCCGGCCGGTGGACAGGTCCCAGACGCGCAGGGTCTCGTCCCCGCCGGTGGACACGGCGACCGGACGCCCCTCCAGCACGCCCGTGGCCACCGCGATCACTCCGTCGCGGTGCCCGGAGAGCGGCTTGCGGAAGTGCTCTCCCGTGGTCAGGTCCACCACCGGCATGCGCCCGTCGTCGCTTCCGGTGACGGCGACGGGCCGCCCGCGCACGACCGCGGCGGAGACGGTGACCGCCTCGGCGCTCACCGCGGTGATCGGATCGACATCGCCGGGCAGGGGCGCGTGGATCTGGCCGGCGCCGGCCAGATCCCATACCCGGACCGTCTTGTCCGAGCCGCCGGTGACGGCGACCGGCCGTCCGTCCACGACCGCGGCGGCGATCACCAGCACCCGGCCGGCATGGCCGGTCAGCACATGCACCAGCCGGTGGTCGAGCAGCGAACCGCTCGCCCAGGCGACCGTCCACCCGGAGGAGGGGCGGCCGGGGAGCTCCACGGCCGCGAACCCGGCGGCCAGGTCCCGATCGCCGAAGCGAGCCGCGTCCGTCGCCAGCACCTGCCGGCGCCGGGCCGCGTCCATGTCGCGATGCGTCTGCGCCGAGGCCCGGTACACCGCGGCCATGAACCTCGCCCGCGAATCCGGCATCCCGTCCAGCGTCGCCAGGACGTGTTCCGGGTCCCCGGATACCACGAACGCAAGGTCTGGTGATGACATGTCTGTTCTCAGGGACGATTTCCCGACGATCTCCGGCATGCCGGAAGAGTAGCCTTCCTGTCTGACAGTCGATCCGCACCTCGTCCCGCAGTCCGGGGGCCGGTCCGCGGACACGGAGCCGGAAGGGCCGCCACGCGCCGGTGAGGACCGGCGAGCCCGGCGACCGGCCCGATCGGAGGAGGCGACATGACACGAGGGCACCCGGCCCGCCCGGCGGGCGACGGTCCCGGCCCGGAGACGGTGCGCGTGATGTCGTTGAACGTCTGCTGCGGGCTGCGTTCCCCGCTGCCGCCGCCGACGGACCGGGCGGCCGAGTTCTGCCGACGCATCGAGCGGTCGGACACCGGCGTGGTCAACTTCCAGGAAGTCTGGACACCCGGTCTGCTCCGGTTCCTCCGGAGGAGGCTCCCCTCGTTCCCGTTCGCCGCCTGGCGGGCGGGTACGGCCGGTCAGCCGGCCGGGGGCCTGGTCACCTTCTCCCGGCTGCCGCTGCGGTCGGTGGCGTACACGCCGTTCCGCGGCGCGCGCCCTGAGACCGGTTCACCGGCCTTCCTCGGGCTTCTCACGCTCAAGAGCCTCGTGCAGGGCGTGCTGACCGTCGAACTGGCCGGCCGGCGCACTGTGATCGGCAACGCGCACCTGACCGCGAACAAGGACGGCGACTGGTCCGAGGGCAACCGCCACTACGCGTTCCAGCGGGCGCAGCTGGGGCTGCTCCACCGCGCCCTCGGACGGGCGCACCGCGGCGGCGCGGACCTGACGATCGTCAGCGGTGACTTCAACATCGCGGCCGAGGGGCCGCTTTACTCCTCGGTGGTGGACGGCGGTGCCTGGCATGATCCTTTCCGGTCCGCCGCCCGGCCCACCTTCCACGCCGACCTGCTGCCGCCCGGGCAGTCCGCCCGCCGGGTCGACTATCTGCTCGTCCGCGGCGACCTCGGACGGCATCCGGTGACGGAGGCCGCGACGCTCTTCGCCGAACCGGTGCCGCTGCCCGGAGGGGGCCGGTCGTTCCTGTCCGACCATCTGGCGTTGTCCGCCAGGGTCGTGATCCCGTCTGCGACGTGAGGTCCGCGCCGGAGCGGCTCGAACCCACGCAACGGTGACTGCGTGCAACGGTCACCGCACGCAACGGTGAAACAGAAGGGATGCGGCGCCGGTCCCCGAAAGGACGCGGCGCCGCCTGCTCAGGAAGGACCCGCCGTCACAGCAGCGCCTTCTCGACGTCGTCGAGGACCCGCTGGGCCGAGAGCAGCCCGGCGAAGTACCACGGGCGGTTGGCGACCTGGTGCACCTGCCCGGCCTGGACGGCGGGCAGCCGCGCCCACAGCGGGGACTTCGTGACCTTCTCCAGCGCCTTGTGGTCAGGCTGGCCCTTGTCGTCCTGACGCACCTGCCAGAACAGGATGTCGGCGTTGATGTCGGTCAGCCGTTCGAAGGACACCTGGGCGTTCTCCTCCGTCGCGGCGGTCACCATGGGGTGCAGGGGCAGGCCCAGCTCGGTGAGGACCGCCGAGGAGAAGGCGCCGCGGTAGTCGACCTGGACGTTCGCGGCGTCGCTGCTGACCTGGGGGCTGGCCACGGTCCTGCCCTTGACGACGGGGGCGAGTTCGGCCGCCAGCGCGGTCGCCCGCCGCTCGTAGGCGCCGAGAAGCTCCCGGGCCTTCTGGTCCTGGCCGAGAACGGCGGCGACGTAGCGGAAGTCGTCCTTCCACCGCTCGCCGAGCGCGGAACCGCGCGGCACGGTCGGTGCGATCTTCTGGAGCTGGTCCGCGGTCTCCTTGTTCACGGTGAAGATCAGATCAGGCTTGAGCGCGGCGATGTCCTCGATCGGCAGACCGCTGCCCCAGGCCAGCGGGGTCGTGTTCGCCAGCGCCGAGGCCACGTGCGGGGCGAATCCGTCGGTCGCACCGCCACCCTGCGTGCCCGCGCCGACCAGCGGGATGCCCAGGGCCACCATCGCGTCGACGTCGGTGTCCCCGAGGACCGAGACGATGCGCTGCGGCTTCGCCGGGACGACGACGGTGCCCCAGCTCGACTGCACGGTTCGCGTGCCGTCCGGGTTGGCGGTGACCGCCCCCACGCCGTCGGGAAGGGCGGAGACGTCGGCCTGGTTCGCCTGGCCGGACCGGGAGGGTTGCGCGGCGGCCGGAGCCGTACTGGACGAGGGCGTCGCAGCGGTGCCGCCGCATCCCACGAGCAGGGCTGCGGACAGCAGGGCGGTGGTCGCGGCTAGGGACGGGCGCACGATGGTGTTCCTGTTCTTTCGAGAGTGCACCGGGCGCGGATGCGCTCCGGCTTTCGGAGGTCTGCCGGCAGCGGGCTAGCCGGTCCGGTTGGCCCGGACGAGCAGCCACATGAGGCAAGGGCCGCCCAGAGCGGCGGTCACGATTCCGACGGGCAGCTCCGTGGGGGCGAGCACCACCCGTGCGGCGATGTCGGCGATGACCACGAGCGCCGCACCGGCGAGTGCGGAGTTGACCATGGGGACCGTCGACGAGCGCGTCACCATGATCGCGATGCGCGGTGCCGCCAGGGCCACGAAGGCGACCGGTCCGGCCCCCGCCGTGGCGACCGCGGCGAGGACCACGGCCACCACGATCAACGCCGCCCGGGAGCGCTCCACCGACAGCCCGAGCGCCCTTGCGGTGTCGTCACCGAACCGGATGACCGTCAGGTTCCGGGTCAGCGCCAGTGCCGCGGGCACCAGCACGAGAAGGGCGACCCCGACCGGGACGGCGTGCTCGAAGCCGCGTCCGCTGAGACTGCCGGTCAGCCACACGGAGGCGCGCAGGGCGTCGTTGATCTCGGCCCGGAGCAGGAGGTATTCGATGAAGCTGGTCAGCAGCGCCGCCGCGCCGATGCCGACCAGGATCAGCCGCAACCCGGCCAGCCCTCGCCGCCAGGCCAGTGCGTACACCACCGCGGCGGTCGCGAGGGCCCCCGCCAGGGCGGCCGCGGTGATCCCGGCCATGGAGGCGGTCTCACCGCCGAGCACGATGACGGCCACGGCCGCGGCCGAGGCGCCCGCCGTCACCCCGAGTACGTCGGGGCTGGCCAGCGGGTTTCTGGCGATCGACTGTGTGATCGCGCCGGACACTCCGAAAGCCGCCCCGACGAGGGCGCCGGTCAGCACTCGGGGCAGCCGCACCTCCTGGACGATGTACACGACGGCGGAGTCGCCCCGTCCCAACAGCGCGGCGGGAACGTCGCCGAGCGGCGCGGGGAAGTTGCCGATGCCGAACGCGACCAGGCCGCTCGCCAGGAACACCGCCGCGAACGCGATCGCGGTCAGAGCCGAGCGCGGCCGGACCGCCACCGACAGGCCGTGGCGCGTCCGGAGGGTCCACGCGCCGGGAAGGCGGACCGTCTGCCGCTGGAGGCTCATCATCCGAGGACCTTCCTGCGGCGGACGAACACGATGAACACCGGGGCACCGATCGCCGCGGTGACGATGCCGACCTGGAGTTCGCCCGGCGAGGCGACGACCCGCCCGGCGATGTCGGCGGTGAGGAGCAGGATCGCCCCGAGCAGGGCGCTGAACGTCACGACCACGCGGTGGTCGAGCCCGACCAGTGTCCGGGCGGCGTGCGGCACGACCAGGCCGACGAATCCGATGGGACCCGCCGCGGACACGGCGGCTCCGGTGAGCACGGTGACCGCCGCCGCGCACAGCGCCCGGCCCGCCCAGAGCCGCTGCCCGAGGGAACGGGCGACGTCGTCACCGAGCGCGAGGGAGTCCAGCGTACGGCCGCAGGCGATCGCGAGGACCAGTCCGGCCAGCAGGAACGGTGTCACCTGTCCGACCAGGGTGCTGTCACGACCGGCCAGGGCGCCCACCACCCAGTACCGGTACTCGTCGAGGACCTGCGTGTCGGTGAGCGTCAGCGCGGAGGTCACGGCTCCCAGGAAGACGCTCGCCGAGACTCCGGCCAGAGCCAGCCTGACCGGGGTCGCACCGCCGCGGCCCGTGGAACCCAGCAGGTAGACCGCCGTCGCCGACGCCGCGGCGCCGGCGAAGGCGAACCATACGTAACCGGACGGGGAGTCGATGCCGAATCCCACGATGGCCACCACGACGGCGAACGAAGCCCCGGCGTTGACGCCGAGGACGCCCGGGTCGGCCAGAGGATTGCGGGTCAGCCCCTGCATGATGGCGCCCGCCGCTCCCAGGGCCGCCCCGGCCAGAAGGCCGAGGATCGTACGCGGCAGACGGAACTCCCGCACCACTTCTTCGTTCTCCGTACCCGACGGGCTGAACAGGGCCCCCAGCACCTCGCCCGGCGGCACCGCTCGCGCGCCGACCGCCAGACTCGCGATCACCACGATCACCAGCGTCACGCCCGCGCCCGCGATCCACGCGCGACGTACGGCGGGCGACCGGCGCTCGGCTCGAGAGGACGGGCCGTGCTGCCTCTGCGCGAGTGCCGTCACGACACCACCTGCCACTCGGCGGCGATGCGTGCCCGTGCCTCGTCCGTCTGGCGGGGACAGGTGAAGCAGACGTCGGCGACGTGGCTGAGCTTGTAGAAGTAGCAGCAGCTCTGCCGGATACGGCTGACGTGCCGCCGGCCGCGGACGTCCTCCACGGTGCGCACGGTGGACGAGCGCGTGAACGGGGGCTTCCCGCCGGGAAGCAGCAGCCGGCTGTCCCTCATGGCGGCTCCCAGATCACCCCGGCAGCGGGCGACGTCCAAGGGGGCGCTGTCGAGAGCGTCGGCGAAGGCTCCCGTGAGGGCTCGACGCCCCAACCTGGTCAGCGGCCCGAAGACGCCGACGAAGCGCTCGGCGTGAACGGCCACCTGCTCGCGAACCCTCGCAGCCAATGCCGCCTCGTCGGCCACCACCCGGGCCTGCGGGTGGTCGGCGAAGGGGTCGTCCGGCAGGCAGGTGAAGCCGGGCGACAGGAAGGCGATCCGCACCGGCCACGGATCCTGGCCGTCGTGCCGGAAGGCCACGTCGGTCACACCGATGTCAGGTGTCCGTCGAACCAGGTGGAACAGCGCCCCGGCGGCCCAGGCGACGACCTCGGCGTAGGCGGCGGCCAGGCAGGCGCTCACCGTGGTCTCCGGGGCCTGCCCGTTCCGCTCGCCGAGAACGGCGGCCATGCGGGTCCGCCATCCCAGGAAGAACCCGGGATCACCGGTCGCGTCGGCGCACCGCGTCCAGCCGGCCCCGTCCACCGGTCCGGCCCCGTCCACCGAGGTGGACATGACGAAATCGGCCCACTCGACCATCGCGGTCAGCCGTTCCAGGGGCTCCCTGAGCGGATGCTCCGCAAACGCCCGGGGAGGGTAAAAGCACGCCGCTTCCACGACCCATCCGTTCTTAGGTTTGCCTAACCTTAGCATCGGCATACCTGATCTTCGAATGCGGCCGGATCGAGCCCCTCGCCGTACAGGCCGGGACCGGTTCCCCGGCGTACGCGGTGGGGGTGTTCGGCGCGGTCAGCGTGCTGCTCGGCGGGACATTCGCGCTGCGGACGGGGCCCCGGGCCGTTCCGGCCTGACCTCCGGTCCACCGGACCGGATCGGCGGACGGCCCCGCCTGCGCGTCCCCGCCACGCCGCCGGGCTCGCGCCGTGCAGCCTCCGGAAGCCGTGTCATGCGGCTTCGCCGATGAGAACGGCGTAGAGGGCGATTTCCTGGCAGCCGTCCACTGCGAGCATGGCGTTGAGGGCGTCGTCGTTGAATCCGCCCACCGGGACGGCGCCCAAGCCCTCGGCCTTCGCGGCGAGCAGGAGGTTCTGGGCGATGTGGCCCGCCTCCAGAAGGGCGAAGCGGTAGCCGCGCTCGCCGTACTTGAACTTCACCCGGTCCATGAACGCGACGAGGACGATGCACGCCGCGGCCCCCGCGACGGCCTCGGTGAGGCCGGTGGCCGCCGCCAGTTCCGCGGTCGGATCGCCCTCACCCAGGCGCTGGAGGCTGTGCTGGGATAGGTGGTAGAAGTACGGGCCCGGTGCGACGTCGTCCACGCGCAGCGCGACACAGTAGATGTCGACGGGGAACAGGGCTCCACCGGAGGGCGCGGTCCGCAGCCGCCAGGTGACGCCCTCGTCCGTCGTCAGGGTCCCGGTGATGCCGTCACCGAAATAGAGGACCCTGGCGAGGGTCCCCAGGCCGATCCGGCCGCCGGAGAATTCACGGCAGGAGCGCCGGCCCAGCATGACGGATTCGATGCTCTCCTGGTTGGGGGTGAAGTCCCGGGGCAGCGGGATCGTCGGATACCCAGGGTAATGAGTGAAAGGCGCCGTGACGACGCTGCCGATCTCGGGCGACTCGTTGACGGCGTTTATGACCGCGTAGGCCATGTAGTCGGACGGATGCAGTTTGGAGTTCTCGTGGTAGACCTCCGACGGAGAGAGGTCGAAGCCATCGGGAATCGACATGACGGTGACCTCCGCCGGTAGCGGTCAGGGATACGGGTGAGGGAACGGGTTGATCGCGTGCAGAGGCGTCGGCGAATGCCTGAGTCCCAGCCGGACCGGGACGTCCCGCCACCGGTCGCCACCGAGGAAGGGCAGTCTGTGGTCGCCTTCCATGGGCACGCATTCGGGTATGAGCACCTTGACGACGAAAAGGCCGCAGGCTTCGAGGTCCGCACTGGTGAGGTCCACCGCCAGCGGTTCCAGAGCCGCTTGTTCGACGGCTTCGCAGCAGCGGTCCACGGCCGCCCCGGGGTTCGGCGCGGCGAGTGACGGAATGGCCGAGAGGCGGACTCGCCCTCCGTCCCGGTCCAGAAACCCGAATGCCTCATCCAGGCCGCCGAACGCATAGAGATGCATGCGGTCCTCGAAGGTCCTGACGTCGTCGAAAGACGGGAAGGATCGGCGCTCGCGGTTGCGGGCGTGGGCCATCCACTGCAGCCCCTGAGTCAGTTCGAGCAGGGTTTTGAGGACGGCGCGCGCGGGATCGGGGTGGCATGCTCCACCGACGACGGTCCGAGCCGGCGAATGGCGCTTGTCGCGGAGAAGGCCGAAACACGCGGGAACGGAGAGGTCCAGGGTGGTGTACCAGAGCCGGTAGTCCAGCCACGGCCTGTCGAAACGGGAGCCGAAGGTCTCCAGCAGGCCGCTTGCCTCGTCGATGACGATCCGCGGGCGGGAGAGGCGATTCCGCCACACGATCATGAACGCGTCACGTTCGATCACCTCGCAGAGACCGCCCATGATCGCCTCGGCGCGGATGGGCGCACAGGCGGTACCGGTGGAGACGGCCTCGGCGACGATTTGTTCGCCCCGGTCGGCGAACTGCCGGGGGTACGGCATGTGCACCAGGCTGGCGGGCACGAGGGTGCGACCACCGCTGGTGAGGTTGTCGGCCGCGGTCCAGGCGATCGAGGTGTCGTCGGCGAACCCGGTGTAGCGGCTGGTCTCGTACTGTTCGCCGGTGAACAGCGCCCAGCGCTCCGGGGGGACCGCGGCTGTCCCGGCGCCGTGCAACTCGGAGTAGGACGCCAGCGTGAGGTCTTCGGGGTGGACGAACGCGCAGGCGTAGCGTTCCGCGCTCTCTCCGACGGCCGCGCGGCGGGCCGCTTCGCGAGTGAGCCCGGCGCCGCTGCCGTTGGCGGTCGCCTGCTCGGGCAGACCGTAGCCCACCAGGTTCCCGCTCTGCGCCACGGTCACGAAGACGTCGGGATCGGAGCGCTCGATCTCCAGATCGGCGGACCAGGTGACGATGCCGGTCAGGGGGTCGGCTATGGAGAGGGGCGGTGGCTCAACCCGCGCGTTCATCCGTCGTCCGCGTCCTTTCTTCCCACAGCGTGCGCGAAGGGCGGCTCCGGTGGACGCCGCAGGAGGGGCAGCGCGGCAACTTGAGGACAGGATGCGCGTTGACGACGCCGGACATGTAGTCGAACGCGAGCATCCGAGCCCTGGTGACGGGTTCTCCGATTCCCGTGACGAACTTGACGACCTCGAAGGCGACCCAGTCGGTCGACAGCGGGATCATCGGCCGCGCCCGGTCCGCGCCGGCTGCGGAGGCCATGGGCCCCATCCCGTCCAGAGCGGCCCGGCGCCGGACGGTGAAACAGCGATAACACGCCGTCTCCCGCGGAATCACCAGCGGCCCGACTTCCACCGCGACGCCCCTGCGACGGTAGAACAGGTACGGCGTGCCGCGCTGGAGGCAGAGCGAGTTGACCGTCTCGGCGGCGCTCTCCTCGAACTCGTCCGGGCAGTAGACGACCAGTTCGGGAGAGAACCCGAACAGCTCGTCCGTCAGCTCACGCCCGTCGTCGATCAGCTCGAGATCCACGAACGGATTCAGCCGGCGGAGCTCGGCGACGATCTCGGCCCGCCGGGGCGCGGGATCGGCGCCGCCGGCGGGAGCGCCGACGATCGTGCCGATGCCGGTCAGGGCGAGCAGGCGCATCAGATCCGCGCCGACCGCGCCGAGACCGACGATGACCACGGTCGTGTCCTTCAGGAGTGCCTGGAGATCGGCGCCGGTCGCCTGCCACGCCGATCCCGACGCTCGCAGCGGCTCGGCCCGCAGCCCTGCGAACAGTTCCATCTGGCTCGCGTAGCGGGTGAGCTCCTCCCCGGAGAGCCGGCGGGACTCCGAGGTGCCGCACTCTCGTAGCAGGCCCGCGCGGTCGATGCCGTCGAGAGCCCTGAATATCCGATCGACGTCGAATCCCGAGACCAGGAGCGCCCCGTACACGCCGGAAACCGAGTACGAGCCGTCGAGAAGCGAGACGAGCTCCTTCAGCAGCCCGTCGTCGGCGTCGCCCAGCACTTTGCGGATGTCCGCCGGATCGGCGCCGGCCACCAGGACCGGCCGGTGGTAGGCGTCCAGATGCGTCATCAGGGGTGCGCGGGTGCGACGGTGACGGGCGGGTCGCTGTGATAGGCCACGGAAGTGGTGGTGCAGCCGTTGCAGCACGTGCTGCTCGTCGCGACGAGCCACCTGGGGCTGTTTGAATACCGCAGCCGCTGGATGGTCGAGAACTTCACCATCTGCGGTGTCTGCGACATGAGCGAGGCGATGCCCTCGGACGGGTAGATCGGCCTGGCGTAACTGTCGTTGATGATCTGATCGAAGGCGACGGTGAGCATCTGCTCGATCTGCCTGGAGTCGGGCGGTGCATTCCTGAACCGCGTTTCACCCAAATCGACCTTGAATCTGCCGAACCGGCTGGCGATCTCGTCGGCCGACTGCTCGGACAGCTCGTCGTTGGTGATCGCGCTGGAGATGATTTTGCCGTCTCTCAGCTCGTGCAGCGTCCACTGGGAAACGTAGAAGGGGTTGTGCTCGACCCGCACCTCGGTGGCCACGACGCCGTTGCTGTTGTGCACCGCGATGCCCACCGCGATGTGGAAGGGGTCGTCGCGCCTGACCGGGCGGAAACTCGGCAGGATTCCGAGCAGGTTCGGTGCGATGACGTCGTCGTCGTTCTCCATGGCCGGCGCGTAGAGAAAAACCTTCGCACGGGAGAAGACGAACTCGAACCCGTCATCGCTGAAATGGCTGAGGAGATAGCGGAAATCCGGGCTGCGTTCCCGCATCTGCTGAAGATACGTCATCGCGTGGGACGGATCTAATTGAATCATGGAGCCTGACGGGGCCTCGGCCATGATGCATCCCCTGCACATTAAGTGTTCGATTGTGTCCCGTGCGCTACAAATGGAAGATGACGCCATAGTAGACCCGGGGTATCGGGTGTCAATACCGAGGCGTTCTTTCCCGGCGTCACGGGCACCGTGCTGATCGGCGCGGCGCGCGATGCCCGCGCCGGCCGTACCGGGCCGCGGTCGGCTACCGGGGACCCGGCGGACCCGGAGTGAGGGAGAAGACGACAAGGTCCATGGCGCTGGTGATCGGGCCCGCGTCAGGGGAGCGGCCGGCGTCGCGCATCAGGTGTTCGAGGCCCTCGGCGAACTGGTCGTCGGTGAGGCGCCGCAGCGGGCTGTGCGCGCGCAGCGCCACCTGGGCCGCGAAGTCCGCCAGCGTCGGGGCCGAGGACTGGACGACCGTGGCGTGGTGCTCGCGACGCAGCCCGGCCTGCCGCAGCGCGCGCCTCAGAGCGGTCAGAGCCTGGGCCCGCTCCTCGGCGAAGGCGACGAGTGCGGGGAAGTAGGTGTGGAACAGGGTCGGCCGCTCGGCGTCGTGGAAGGCGCCGCGGACGATGAACCGGCCCCCGGGGGCCAGCGTCCGCCTCACCTCGGCGGCGCACCGGTCGAAGTCCCCGATGTGGTGGACGACCTGGGACGCCCAGATCGCCTGGAAGGCATGGGACGCGCACGGTATCGCCTCGGCCCGGCCGCCCACCACGAACACCCCGGAGCCGGCGGCGGAGGCCGCGCGTTCGCGCATCTCCGGCGCCGGCTCGACGGCGACCACCGGAACCGAGAAATGCCGGGCCAGCGCGTGGGAGAAGCGGCCCGTCCCCGCCCCGAGGTCCAGGACCGGGCCGCCGGAGACCGCGACGAAGGCCGCTACGGCGCGCATCCACGCGGTCACCGTCCCGGCCGGAAGCCGGCGCCCGGCCTGGTAGCCGCGTGCGAGCCCGCCGCTGAAATCCGTCACCGGCCCGCCCACCGCCGCAGGATCGCCTCGACTCCGGCGGCGTCTGCGTGCGGGGAGACGCCCCAGTGGCGGTAGGCGTTGTTGAGCTTCTCGGTGAGCTTGGCGACGAGATCGGGCTCCGGCTCGGGAGCGGAGGACGGATCGACGAACAGCTGGGCGTAGCGGACGGTGTCCACGACCGCCGACTTGATCTGCTCGTGGGTGAGGTAGACCTCCAGGTCGTGCTCCCAGCCGCGGGTGTACTCCGGCGGGAGGGTGCGCGCCCAGAGCCGCAGGACACGGTCGCGTTCGTCGGGGAGGTAGCCCATCTTGTGGAAGTGCACGGCCAGTTCGTAGACCGGATCCCCCCACAGGGCGAGCTCCCAGTCCAGGAAGACCGTCCGGCCGTCATCGATGATCATGTTCTTGCGGTGGATGTCGGCGTGCACGCACACCAGCGGGCGCGCGGTCAGCGTCGGCCACGCCGACTCCGCCGCGGAGACCGGGTCGGCCGGGATCCGGAACGCGGTGTACAGCCACTCGTAGTCGGCGACGAGCGTGGAGTACACCCACATCGTCAGGTCGGAGAGTTTCCGCCCGAACCCGGGGGTGTCCTCGCCCGCCGGCCAGGCGGGCGGGAGAGCCGGGAGCTTCTCGCGGGGGACCTCCACGAGCTGGGCGAGGAGCCGTACGACATCGGCGGGGACGTGCGCGGGAACCGGGACGCCCCTGGGGGCCAGGTCGTTGAGAACCCGGCCGTGGATGAACTGGTGCACCTGGAAGACCGGGTCCGCCGAGGTGTGCAGCAGCCGCGGCGCCTGGGGGACGTAGGGGGCGATGGCGGGGAGGACCTCGTCCTCGCGCCAGAGCCGCAGGTCCATCACGTCCGCGCCGTCGATCGGGATCCGCACGTTGACCGGCCCGTCCGGGGTGCTGACGCGGACGTTCTTGTTGTAGTAACCCGCGGCGGCGTCCATGTGCGCCCGGGCGCTTTCGTACAGCTCCATGGTCATTGCTTTCCCCCCAGGACCGAGTCGATCAGTGCAGCCATCCGGGACTCCAGCGCGGCCAGCGAGTCCAGCGGCTCGATCTGGCCGCGCGCCTGCTCGGCCGCCCGCGTCACCTGGTCGTCGGGCAGGCCGATCCGGTTCAGCGCCAGATCGGCGGCCACGATCAACGTGGGGTACACCTCGGCCTCGATGAACTCCTCGACCGCCCAGACCAGCGACCGGGCCGCCTGCCCGGGCGCGCCCCGGCGGGCGTGGAAGAGCGCGCAGAACAGCTCCGCCCTGGCCCGCCCGGAACGGTACCCCGCCCGCTCCAGGTATTCGCAGGCCAGCGTGAACGAGTCGGAGGCGGCAGGATCCTCGCCGAGCCGTGTCTGGGCGAGCGCCAGCGCGGTGTAGGTCTTGCCGAGCTCGTGCAGCGCGGCGAGCTCCTCCTGCTGCCTGATCGCTTCGGCCGCGAGCCGTACGGCTGCCGCCGGGTCGTCCCACGCCGCCAGCTCGACCCGGTTGGTGGCGATGTTGGCCAGCCCCACCATCGACCCCGCCCGTGCGTAGCAGTCGTGGGCCTCCTCCAGCCGCCGGGCGGCGTCGGCGAGGTCGAGGTGGAACCGGTGGCCCAGGTGCATGAGCCGCACCACGTCCCCGCGCAGCACCCAGTCGTCGGCGGGAGCGTCGCGCAGCACCTGCTCCGCGAGGGAGAACGCGGTGGTGAACCGCCCCTGCCACATGGGAACCTCGGCCACCCACAGGCCGGCGGTCGGGCGGACCGGTCCCCGGTGCCGTTCCCAGACGAGGGAGTAGATGCGGCCCGCCTCGGTGGTGTCCCCGGCGAGCCGTTTGGCGTGCGCCGCGGCCATCGCCAGCCGCGCCCCGGCCGCGCGCTCCACTGCGGGGAACGCATCCGGCCCGGCGAGCGCCGCGGCCTGCACGGCGTCGCCCATGGTGATCGCCGCCTCGGCGTACAGGCAGCGGGCCGCCTCCGCCAGCTCCTCGCCGAGATCGAGTTCCGCCAGATCGGCGAGGATGCCGTCGCCCGCCTGCTTGCCGCCGCGGCGGATGCTGCGATCGGCGTAGTCCAGGACGTCGTCCGCGCTGAGCACCCCCGTCCGGACCCCGTGGTAGACCGCCTCCCGCAGCGCCGTCCCGTCGTCGGCGGTCGCGCGGGCGTCCCAGGCGGCGCGCAGGTGCGCGTGCACCTCCCGCGCCGCCTCGGGACTGAGCCGCTCCCGCAGCGCGGCGACCATCAGCTGGTGGAGCCGCAGGCCGTGCTCCCCGGCCGGATACACGAACGAGTAGGCGGTCAGCGACTCCCAGGTGATCCGGTCCCCGGGCATGTCGAACGCCTCCGCCAGCGTGCGGAAGATCTCGAAGTCGAAGGTCCGGGAGACGCTCAGCAACTCCAGCAGCCGCACCTCGGCGGGGGCCACGTGGTTCAGGAACCTCTGCAGGATCTCCTCCGAGGAGACCGTCCGCGCGTTCCCGGCCTGGGTGTCCAGCGCCAGGTGCAGGTAGAACGGCAGCCCTTCGGAGGCCCGCGCGATCGCGGTCCCGCCGGGGATGCCCGCCTGCTCCAGCAGCTCCAGCCGGGCGGTCATCGGCAGCCCGGTCACCGGGCACTCCCGGATGACGTCCGCCCATTCGGAGTCGTAGGCCTGCCAGCCGAGGGGTTCCCGGCTGGCCACCACCACCAGGCCGCGGTCGAGCTGGGCGATCAGATCCCGCAGCCACGCGTCGGCGCCGGAGACCCGCCCGCTCTTGACCGGGATGGGGACCAGCGCCTCGTACGCGTCGACGAACACCACGTACGGCCTGTCGTCGGCGGCCCGCAGATCCTGGGCGAACAGGTAGGTGACCGCGTCGAGCACGTCGGTGTTCGACAGCTCGTCCAGCCGCTGGAGTATCTCGTCGTCGTTGACCACGCGGCGGTGCCGCCGGGACGAGCGCGCCCGCTGGGCGAGTCTCAGCAGCCCCACGGCCGTCCCGAACACCGGCAGGCCGGCCGTCTCGTCCAGGATCGAGGTGAGGACCTCGCTTTCCTGGGCGAACGGCAGATCCGACTGGCCGATCTTCAGGTGCGGGTGCAGCCGCTGCCACAGCACCGCGTACGCGATGTCGAAGTGGTCGAACACCACGCCCTGCCGGCCGAGGTCCGTCCGCAGGACGGCGAGCGCGTCCTCCTGCTGCCGCATCGCGGGCACCTGCAGGTCCAGCAGAGCCGTCCGGCACCCGTGCTCGGTCGCCCGGTTCCTGAGCTCGCGAAGCAACCGGGATTTGCCGATCCCGCCCACACCGGTCACGCTGAAGACCCGGGGGCCCCGCCGGTCGGAGATGTCCCGCAGCTCGTGCGCGAAGCTCTCCAGCACGTTCTCGCGGTCGACGAACCGCCGGTCGAGCGCGGCCACCCGACGAAATCGCGGCTGCAGCGACATCTGATCTCCTCGGGGGCGGGAGCAATGATCAGAGTTTGCCTGGATCACCGTGGCGATCCACCATCCTAGACGGTGCCCCCGGACATCCGCCGTCGGAAAAGACGGCCTCGAACGCCGGGGGCGGCGGTCACCGGCGTTCTCCCCCGCCCGCCTGCGGGCCGTCACCGGGCCGGTCCGGGTGCGGAGGCGAACCGGACCCGCGGGAGCTGCGTATCCCTGAATGTGAAGACATATCCGCGCATCGCCGCGCTCGCTCTCGCGGCCGTGTTCTCCGCGGCCTGCTCGTCCGCCGCAGGCTCACCGGCCGAGGAGCACGGCCAGGCCGCGCCGCAGGGGAAACCGCCCACCGTCGAGGAACTGGCCGCCAAGGTCGGCTGCGAGCCGGTGATCCAGATCGAGGCGGCCGAGCTGCGGCAGGGACACTGCAGGACGCCGGCGGGGGAGTTCTTCCTCACCACCTTCGTCACCCAGCAGGGCAAGGACGAGTGGATGGACGCCGCTCCGGAGTACAACCCGCACCTGGTCGGGAACCTGTGGACCGCGCTGTCGAGCCGCGCGGTGCTGGAACACGTCCAGCAGAAGCTGGGCGGCGACCTGCACCTGACGGACCACCGGACCAAGACGCCCGCTCCCGGCTGACCACAGCCGGAGCCGGTCCCTGCTGGGACCGGCTCCGGGCCCGCGACCGTGAAACCGGTCTCCGCGTCCCCGCCCGTCCGGGCGGGCCGGGGCTCCGCACCCTCCGCCGCGCTGCCCCGGCCGGCAGGGGCGCCGGCCCGGCGCTCAGCCGGCCGAGGCGCCGGCGCGGCGCTTGGCCCAGATGTCGAAGGCCACGGCGGCGAGCAGGACCAGGCCCTTGAAGAGCATCACCCGCTCGCTCGGGGCGCCGATGAGGGACATGCCGTTGTTGATCACGGCCATGATGAGGCCGCCGGTGATCGCGCCGACGACCTTGCCGACCCCGCCCTGGACGGCGGCGCCGCCGATGAACGCGGCCGCGATGGCGTCCAGCTCGAAGCCGTTGCCCGCGGTGGGGCCGGCCTGGTTGAGCCGCCCGGCGAAGATGATCCCGGCCAGCGCGGAGAGCACCCCCATGTTGACGAAGATCCAGAACGTGACGGACTTCACGTTGATCCCCGACAGGCTCGCGGCGTGCACGTTGCCGCCGATGGCGTAGATGTGGCGGCCGAAGACGGCGCGGTTGGTCAGGAGCGTGTAGCCCAGCACGAGGAGTGCCAGGAGCAACAGGACCCAGGGCAGGTTCTTGAACCGGGCGAGCTGGACGACGACCGTCATCACCACCACGGCGACGGCGGCCATCTTCAGGGCGAACAGCGGCAGTGCGTCGACCTGCTGCCGGTAGCCGATACGTCCCTGGCGGGCCCGCCACTGCGTGCCGACGGTCCCGGCCACGGCGGCCAGCCCGAGCAGCAGGGTGAACAGGTCGGCGCCGCCGAGCGGGCCGAGCCCGATGTTGCCCAGGTAGCCGGGGAGGAAGCCGTTGGAGAGGGTGCGCACCTCGTCGGGGAAGGGGCCGATGCCCTGGTTGCCGAGGACGGTCAGGGTCAGCGCCCGGAACACCAGCATCCCGGCCAGGGTGACGATGAACGCGGGGATGCCGAAGTAGGCGATCCAGTAGCCCTGCCAGGCTCCGATCAGCGCGCCCGCGACGAGCGTGACGAGGAGCGCCAGCGGCCACGGCGTGTCCATCTCGACCATCAGCACCGCCGCGATGGCGCCGCAGAGCGCCACCACCGATCCCACCGAGAGGTCGATGTGACCGGCGATGATGATCAGGATCATGCCGATCGACAGGATCAGGACGTAGGAGTTCTGAACCATGATGTTGGAGATGTTCTGCGGGCTGAGCAGCTCACCCCCGGTCAGGACGGAGAACAGCACGATGATCAGCGCGAAGGCGACGTAGATGCCGCTCTGCCGCAGGTTGACGGACAGGCGTGTGCCCGGCGCCTTGGCGCGGGGCGACGGGAGGCCGCCGCCGGCCGGCGCGCCCTCCCGGGTCGTGACCTTTCCGCTGGTCGTCTCGGCCATCATTCCTTTTCCTTGGTCATGAGCTGCATGAGCCGCTCCGGGGTGGCGTCGGACCGTGACACCTCGCCGGTGACGCGTCCGGCCGACATGGCGTAGATGCGGTCGCAGAGGCCGAGCAGCTCGGGAAGCTCGGAGGAGATCACGAGGATGGCTCTGCCCTGGTCGGCGAGCCGGTTGACGATGGAGTAGATCTCGTACTTGGCGCCCACGTCGATGCCGCGGGTGGGCTCGTCGAGGATCAGCACGTCGGGGTCAGCGAAGATCCACTTCGAGAGCACGACCTTCTGCTGGTTGCCGCCGCTGAGCTTCCCGGTGACCGCCATGACGTTCGGGGCTTTGATGTTCATGTCGGCGCGGAAGCCCTCGGCGACCCGGTACTCCTCGTTGTCGTCGATCCAGCCCCGCCCGGCCAGCTTGCCCAGCGCGGCGGCCGAGACGTTGCGCTTGATGTCCTCGATCAGGTTGAGGCCGTACCGTTTGCGGTCCTCGGTGGCGTAGGCGAGCCCGTGCGCGATCGCCTCGCGCACCGAGCCGAGCCGGATCTCCCTGCCGTTCTTGTAGACGCGCCCGGAGATGCCCACCCCGTAGCTGCGGCCGAACACGCTCATCGCCAGCTCGGTACGGCCGGCGCCCATGAGCCCGGCCAGTCCGACGATCTCGCCGCGGCGCAGCGTCAGGGAGGCGCCGGAGACGACGACGCGGCCGTGCTGGGTGGGGCTGTGCACGGTCCAGTCCTCGATCCGCAGGATCTCCTCGCCGATCCGCGGCTCGTGCGGGGGGAAGCGGTGTTCGAGGTCGCGGCCGACCATGCCGGCGATGATCCTGTCCTCGTCGACCTCGCCGGCCTTCATGTCGAGGGTCTCGATCGTCCGCCCGTCGCGCAGGATCGTGACCGAGTCGGCGATCGCCTCGATCTCGTTCAGCTTGTGCGAGATGATCACCGAGGTGATGCCCTCGTCGCGCAGTCCGCGCAGCAGGCCGAGCAGGTGCGCCGAGTCCTCGTCGTTGAGCGCCGCGGTCGGCTCGTCGAGGATGAGCAGCCGGACCCGCTTGGACAGGGCTTTGGCGATCTCGACCAGCTGCTGCTTGCCCACCCCGAGGTCCATCGCGGGTGTCACCGGGTTCTCGCGCAGCCCGACCCGCTCCAGGAGCTCGGCGGCCTCGGCGTTGGTCCGGTTCCAGTCGATCAGGCCGCGGCGGGTCCGCTCGTTGCCGAGGAAGATGTTCTCGGCGATCGACAGGTAGGGGCTGAGCGCGAGCTCCTGATGGATGATCACGATGCCGTGCCGCTCGCTGTCCTTGATCCCGGTGAACCGGCACGGCTGCCCGTCGAAGGAGATCTCGCCCTCGTAGGAGCCGTGCGGGTACACGCCGGACAGGACCTTCATCAGGGTCGACTTGCCGGCGCCGTTCTCCCCGCAGATGGCGTGGATCTCGCCCCTGCGCACCGCCAGGTTGACGTCCTGGAGCGCCTTGACGCCCGGGAAGGTCTTGGTGATCCCGCGCATCCGAAGTATGTGGTCGGTCATGTCGTCCGTCATGTCGTCCGTCTCCCCGTGGGCGGCGCGGCGGGCGGGCCCCGGCCACCGGCCGGAGGCTCCGCCCGCCGCGCGCCGTCCGTCCTACTTGAGCTGGTCTTCGGTGTAGTAACCGGAGTCGACGAGGACCTTCTTGTAGTTGTCCTTGTAGACGATGATGGGTTCGAGCAGGTAGGACGGGACGACCTTGTTGCCGTTGTCGTAGTCCTTGGTGTTGTTCACCTCGGGCGTGCCGCCCTTGAGCACGGCGTCGGCCATCTTGACGGTCACCGCGGCCAGCTCGCGGGTGTCCTTGTAGATCGTGGCGTACTGCTCGCCGGCGATGATCGACTTGACCGAGGCGGCCTCGGCGTCCTGGCCGGTGACGACCGGGTAGGGCTGGTCGGCGGTGCCGTACCCGCTGCTCTTGAGGGCCGACAGGATGCCGATGGACAACCCGTCGTACGGCGAGAGCACACCCTGGACCTTGGCGTCGGAGTAGGCCTTGGTGATCAGGTCCTCCATGCGCTTCTGCGCGGTGGCCGGGTCCCAGCGCAGGATGGCGACGGTCTTGAAGTCGGTCTCGCCGCTCTTGACGACCAGGGTGCCGGAGTCGATGTACGGCTTCAGCGTGTCCATCGCGCCGTTGTAGAAGAAGGTGGCGTTGTTGTCGTCGGGGGAGCCGGCGAAGATCTCGATGTTGAACGGGCCCTTCGCGGTGCCGTCGGAGCCGTCCTGCTTCTTCAGGCCGAGGCCGACCAGCAGGGAGGTCGCCTGCTGCACGCCGACCTTGTAGTTGTCGAAGGTGGCGTAGTAGTCGACGTTGGGGGTGTTGCGGATGAGGCGGTCGTAGGCGATCACCGGGATCTTCTTGTCGGCCGCCTGCTGCAGCTGGGTGGTGATCGCGGTGCCGTCGATCGAGGCGACGATCAGGAGCTTGGCGCCCTTGGTGATCTGGTTCTCGATCTGGTTGACCTGCGTGGGGATGTCGTTCTCGGCGTACTGGAGGTCGACCTGGTAGCCCAGCTTCTCCAGGGCGCTCTTGACGTTGTCGCCGTCGTGGATCCAGCGCTCGGACGACTTGGTGGGCATGGTGACGCCGATCAGGGAGCCGGCCGATCCGCCGGGGCTCTCGGTGGCCTGGTCGACGGTCTTGGTGCTCGAGCCGCAGGCGGTCATCGTCATGGCGAGCGCCAGACCCACCGGCACGGCGACCAGCTTCGCGAACCTCATGTTCTCTCCTTTGTGACACGGTGTGGATCTGGATGCGGTGTGGCCGTCCCGGTGCTGTGTCATGGGGCTGTTAGCGCTAACAAAAGCGGTGGCAAATTCTCGCCGAGATGATCGGTGCGGAGGCGGTCGTGCGGAGCGCGGGCCTGCGGCTGTGAAGACGCGAGGCGCCGGGCCCGGCGATCGGCGTGCGTTCCCACAGCCTTGATCAGGAAGTTAGCGTTAACATCCGGGGTGGCCACTAGTTAAGGACTCCAAAGACGCCACGTCAAGAGGATGTTAACGGGACGTTTCAGTGTGACCTGACCGTAATGAAGAAGGCTCTTGACGGCACCCATTGTTAACGTTCACAGTCTCTTTCAAACGAGAAGGGACGTGACCGTGAGCCCCAGTCAGGAGCGCCGCTCCCCGGTGATGGCCGATGTGGCCAGAGTGGCCGGCGTGTCGCACCAGACGGTGTCGCGGGTGCTCAACGACCACCCTAACGTCCGCGACGAGACCCGCACCCGGGTCCTGGCCGCGATCGACCAGCTGGGCTACCGCCGCAACCTGGTCGCCCGCGCCCTCGTCACCCGCCACTCGCGGACGCTCGGCGTGGTCAGCTTCGACACCACGCTGTACGGCCCGGCCAGCACGGTCTACGGGATAGAGCAGGCGGCGAGGGCGGCGGGTTACTTCGTCAGCATCGTCAGTCTGCGGACCATCGACCGGGCGGGCGTGCGCGACGCGCTCGGCTACCTGGCCGAGCAGGGCGTCGACGGCATCGTCGTGGTGGCGCCGCAGCGTTCGGCGGCCCTCGCGCTGGCGGATCTGCCGGTCGGCATCCCCGTCGTGGCCGTCGAGGGAGACCACGACGGCGACGTCTCCGTGGTCAGCGTCGATCAGGTCGAAGGCGCCCGGCTGGCGACCGAGCACCTGCTCGGCCTCGGCCATGAGACGGTCTGGCATGTCAGGGGGCCGTCGGACTGGCTGGAAGCCGAAGGGCGGGTCGAGGGCTGGCGCGCCGCGCTGTCGGCGGCGGGCCGCGCGATCCCCGATCCGGTGGCCGGTGACTGGAGCCCGCGCTCCGGCTACCGCGCCGGTCAGCGCCTCGCCGAGATGGCGGGGGTCACCGCGGTGTTCGTGGCCAACGACCAGATGGCGCTCGGGTTGCTGCGGGCGTTCGCCGAGGCGGGCGTCGACGTCCCGGGAAGGATCAGTGTCGTCGGCTTCGACGACATCCCCGAATCGGAGTTCTTCTCGCCGCCGCTCACCACGGTCAGGCAGGACTTCGGGGCGGTGGGCAGGTACAGCATCGATCTGCTGCTCGGGCAGATGGAGACGGGCCGGGACGGGTCCCGCGAACGACTCGTCGTCCCGCCGCAGTTCAAGGCCAGGGCCAGCACCTCGCGGGTCCGGCGCTAGCCGCACGAGACCGGGGCCGGCACCTCGCGGGCCCGGTGTCGGTCGTACAGAGGAAAGGGTGGCGCTGAGGTCGCACCAGCGATGTTAGCGCTCACAACAAGAGAGGAACCCCCCACTGTGTTGAAGAGGATGTCGGCGCTGCTGTTGGTCGGCGCCACCGTGATGACGATGGCCGCCTGCGGAAGCGGCGGATCGGGACCGGCGAGCTCGGGAGGCGGCGGCGGCGACACGCTCACCATGGGCTTCTCCCAGGTCGGCGCGGAGAGCGGCTGGCGTACCGCCAACACCAAGTCCGTCCAGGACTCCGCCAAGGCCGCCGGGATCGAGCTGAAGTTCTCCGACGCCCAGCAGAAGCAGGAGAACCAGATCAAGGCGATCCGCTCCTTCATCCAGCAGAAGGTCGACGTCATCGCCTTCTCGCCGGTCGTCGAGTCGGGCTGGGACACCGTGCTCAAGGAGGCCAAGAACGCGAACATCCCGGTGATCCTCACCGACCGCGCGGTCGACTCGGCCGACACCAGCCTCTACAAGACCTTCCTCGGCTCCGACTTCGTGGCGGAGGGCAAGAAGGCCGGGCAGTGGCTGGTGGAGGAGTACAAGGACTCCACCGAGACCGTGAACATCGTCGAGCTGCAGGGCACCACCGGCTCGGCCCCCGCCAACGACCGCAAGGCCGGATTCGCCGAGGTCATCGGGGCCGACCCCAAGTTCAAGGTGATCGCCTCGCAGACCGGCGACTTCACCCGCGCCAAGGGCAAGGAGGTCATGGAGGCCTTCCTGAAGTCCAACCCGGACATCGACGTGCTCTACGCCCACAACGACGACATGGGCCTGGGCGCCATCGAGGCGATCGAGGGCGCGGGCAAGGTGCCGGGCAAGGACATCAAGATCATTACGGTCGACGCGGTCAAGGACGGCATGCAGGCGCTGGCCGACGGAAAGATCAACTACATCGTCGAGTGCAGCCCGCTGCTCGGCCCGCAACTGATGGACCTCGCCAAGAAGGTCGCCGCCGGCGAGCAGGTGCCCACCCGCGTGGAGACCGAGGAGACGACGTTCACCCAGGAGCAGGCCAAGCAGGCCCTGCCCAGCCGCCAGTACTGACAGCGGTGGGGTCGCTCCGGGCTCGCACTCCGGAGCGGCCCTCCCCGCAGCGGAAACCGAGGAAAGGCACGCCTCATGGCCGCACCCGCCCCGATCCTGCAGATGAGCGGGATCTGCAAAGAGTTCCCCGGCGTCAAGGCCCTGACCGGCGTCGACTTCCGGCTCCTCCCCGGCGAGGTGCACGCCCTGATGGGTGAGAACGGCGCCGGGAAATCGACCCTGATCAAGGTCCTCACCGGAGTCCACGAGATCGACGCCGGCCAGATCACCCTGGGCCGGACGCCGGTCGCCTTCGGCAGCCCCCTGCAGGCGCAGCAGGCCGGGATCAGCACCGTCTACCAGGAGGTCAACCTCTGCCCGAACCTCTCGGTCGCGGAGAACGTCTTCATCGGCCGCGAGCCGCGCCGCCTGGGCCGGATCCGCTGGAAGGAGATGCGCCACCGCGCCGCGGGGCTCCTGGCCAGGCTCGACATCCACCTGGACGTGTCGGCGCCCCTGTCGTCCTACTCGCTGGCGATCCAGCAGATGGTCGCGATCGCCCGCGCGGTCGACATCTCCGCCCGGGTGCTGATCCTCGACGAGCCGACCTCCAGCCTCGACGCGGGCGAGGTCGCGCAGCTCTTCCGGGTGATGCGGCGGCTCAAGGACGAGGGGATCGCGATCCTGTTCGTCTCCCACTTCCTCGACCAGGTCTACGAGATCGCCGACCGCATGACGGTGCTGCGCAACGGCCGGCTGGTGGGGGAGTACCTCACCAGCGAGCTGAGCCAGGTCGAGCTCGTCGGCAAGATGATCGGCAGGGAGCTCGCCGACCTGGAGGAGCTCGACGACAAGCCCAAGGAGCTCGCCGAGGTCGAGCGCTCGCGGCCGTTCGTGGAGGCACGGGGACTGGGCCGGCCCGGCTCCGTCGAACCGTTCACCCTCACCATCCACGAGGGGGAGGTGGTCGGCCTGGCCGGACTGCTGGGCTCGGGCCGCACCGAGGTGGCCCGCCTGCTGTTCGGCGCCGACCACGCGGCCACCGGCGAGCTGTCGGTCGGCGGCGCGCCCGCGACGCTGCGCACCCCGCGCGTCGCCATGACACACGGGATCGCCTTCTGCTCGGAGAACCGGCGCGCCGAGGGACTGATCCCCGACCTCACCGTCCGGGAGAACATCGTCCTGGCCCTCCAGGCCACCCGGGGCTGGTCCCGGCCGATCCCGCGCCGCAGGCAGGACGAGCTGGTCGCCCGGTACATCGAGGCGCTGAAGATCAGCCCGGCCAACCCCGAGCACCTGGTGAAGAACCTCAGCGGCGGCAACCAGCAGAAGGTGCTGCTCGCCCGCTGGCTCATCCTCGAGCCCCGGCTGCTCATCCTCGACGAGCCCACCAGAGGCATCGACGTCGGCGCCAAGGCCGAGATCCAGCGGCTGGTCGCCTCCCTGGCCGACGGGGGCATGGCCGTGCTCTTCATCTCCGCCGAGCTGGAGGAGGTGCTCCGGCTCAGCCACAAGGTCGGCGTCCTGCGGGACCGGCGGCTGGTGGCCGAGCTGCCCAACGACGACGACCTGACCACCGGAGTCCTGATGGAGACCATCGCGAGCGGAGGCCGAGCATGACCGCCCCCACCGGGGACGCGCCCGTGACCTCCCCGCCCCGGAACCCGCGGGCGGGCCGGCCGGCCGCCGCGCTCCGGCACCGCCTGTTCTGGCCGGCGCTCGTCCTCGCCCTGCTGCTCCTGGCCAACCTGCTGTTCACCCCGGGCTTCCTGTCCGTGGAGATGAAGGACGGCCACCTCTACGGCAGCCTGATCGACATCTTCCGGTTCGGCGCGCCGCTGATCCTCGTCGCCACCGGCATGACCCTGGTCATCGCCACCGGAGGCATCGACCTGTCGGTCGGCTCGGTGGTGGCGATCTCCGGCGCCCTGTCCTGCCTGTGGGTCAGCGGCCTGGCCGACCAGCAGAGCGCGGGCGGCGTGCTGGCCGCCGTCGGCCTGGCGCTCGGCCTCTCCCTGGCTCTGGGGGTGTGGAACGGCTTCCTCGTCTCGGGCATCGGGATCCAGCCGATCATCGCGACCCTCATCCTCATGGTGGCCGGCCGGGGCCTCGCCCAGCTGATCACCGACGGCCAGATCGTCACGGTCAACAGCGACCCCTACAAGCTCATCGGCGGCGGCTACTGGCTCACCCTGCCGTTCGGCGTGCTCATCGCGGCGGCCGTGCTCGCGGTCACCGCGTTCCTCACCCGGCGGCTCGCCCTCGGGCTGCTGATCGAGTCCGTCGGCGGCAACGCCACGGCGAGCCGGCTGGCGGGCCTGCGCTCGCGCGGGCTGATCGTGACGGTCTACGCGTTCTGCGCGCTGTGCGCGGGCATCGCCGGACTGATGATCAGCTCGAACGTCTCCAGTGCCGACGGCAACAACGCGGGCCTGTGGATCGAGCTCGACGCCATCCTCGCCGTCGTGATCGGCGGCACCTCCCTGGCGGGTGGCCGGTTCTCGCTCGGCGGCACCGTGATCGGCGCGCTCATCATCCAGACGCTGACCACCACGATCTACTCCATCGGCATCCCGCCGGAGACCACGCTGCTGTTCAAGGCGCTCGTGGTGACCGTCGTGTGCCTCCTGCAGTCCGCCGCCTTCCGCGAGAAGGCGTTCCACCTCCGCAGGCGCCGCCCGGGAGCGGCACCTGCGAGCGCCGACGAGAAGGTGAGGGTGCCGGCATGAGCCAGGACATTCTCGTGACCGGCAAGCCCGGTAAGCCCGGTAAGCCCGGCAAGGCAGCCGGTGGGGACTTCGGGCGGCTGGGCGACCGGCGCAAGTACATCCCCGTCCTGGCGACGGCGAGCCTGCTCGTCGCGATGTTCACCGTGGGCGGGATCCGCTACGAGGGGTTCGCCTCCGGACAGGTCGTGCTCAACGTCTTCATCGACAACGCCTTCCTGCTCGTCGTCGCCGTCGGCATGACCTTCGTGATCCTCACCGGCGGGATCGACCTGTCGGTCGGCTCGGTGGTCGCGCTCTCCACGATGATCTCGGCGAGCCTGGTGACCGGCCAGGGCTGGCCGCCCCTGCTGGTGATCCCGCTGGTGCTGCTCATCGGTGCGGTGCTCGGGTTCGTGATGGGCTGCATGATCCACTACTTCGAGATCCAGCCGTTCATCGTCACCCTGGCCGGGATGTTCCTGGCGCGCGGGCTCTGCTACACGATCGGCACCGACTCGATCCCGATCACCGACGAGACCTACACCGCCCTCGCCCAGGCCCGGATCGACCTGCCCGGCGACATGTTCGTCTCGCCGAGCGTCGTCATCGCCCTGGCGGTGGTCGCCGTCGCGGCCTACGTGCTGCACTACACCCGGCTGGGGCGCAACGTCTACGCGACCGGCGGGAGCGAGCAGTCGGCGCTGCTGATGGGCCTGCCCGTGGCCCGGACGAAGATCGCGGTCTACACGGTGAGCGGCTTCTGCTCCGCGCTCGGCGGCGTGCTGCTCTCGCTCTACATGCTCTCCGGGTACGGCCTGCACGCGGTCGGCATGGAACTGGACGCGATCGCCGCGGTCGTCATCGGCGGCACGCTGCTGACCGGCGGCTCGGGGTACCTGCTGGGCACCGTGCTCGGCGTGCTCGTCCTCGGCCTGATCCAGACGGTCATCAGCTTCGAGGGGACGCTCAGCTCCTGGTGGACCAAGATCTTCATCGGCCTGCTGCTGTTCGTCTTCATCCTGCTGCAACGTCTCATCTCGGCACGGCGCACCTGACCGGGCGGGCCCGGGCCCGCCGCGGGTGACCGCATCGGCCCGTACCCGGTGAACCCCTTTTGACCCTGGAGAAATTGTGAACGCTAACAGCGAGCGTTACGTGGTCGGCGTCGACTTCGGCACGCTGTCCGGCCGCGCCGTCGTGGTGCGGGTCTCGGACGGCGCCGAGCTGGGCACCGCCGTACACGAGTACGCCCATCGCGTGATCGAGGACCGGCTGCCCGGCACCGGCGCGCGGCTGGGGCCGGACTGGGCGCTGCAGTCACCCGATGACTGGCGCGAGGTGCTGCGCCACGCCGTGCCCCAAGCGGTGGCGCAGGCCGGGATCTCCCCCTCGCAGGTCGTCGGCATCGGCACCGACTTCACCGCCTGTACCGTGCTGCCGGCCACCGCCGACGGCGCCCCGCTCTGCGAGCTCCCGGAGTTCGCCGGCCGGCCGCACGCCTGGCCCAAGCTCTGGAAGCACCACGCCGCGCAGCCGCACGCCGACCGCATCAACGCCCTGGCGGCCGAGCGGGGCGAAGCCTGGCTGCCCCGCTACGGCGGGAAGATCTCCTCCGAGTGGCAGTTCGCCAAGGCCCTCCAGGTCCTGGAGGAGGACCCCGAGGTGTACGGCCGCACCGAACGCTGGATCGAGGCCGCCGACTGGATCGTCTGGCAGCTCACCGGCGTGGAGACCCGCAACACCTGCACCGCCGGGTACAAGGGCATCCACCAGGACGGCGCCTACCCGTCCGACGACTTCCTGGCCGGGCTCAATCCCGCCCTCGCCGGTTTCACCGGCAAGCTCGGCCGGGAACTGGCTCCACTCGGCGGCCTGGCGGGCCGCCTGACGGCCGAGGCCGCCGAGTGGACCAAGCTCCCCGAGGGCATCGCGGTCGCCGTCGGCAACGTCGACGCCCATGTCACGGCCGCCGCCGCCGACGCCGTGCGGCCCGGCCGGATGGTCGCCATCATGGGGACCTCCACCTGTCACGTCATGTCGTCGGAGACCCTCGCCGAGGTGCCCGGCATGTGCGGGGTGGTCCGCGACGGGATCGTGCCGGGCCTGTGGGGCTACGAGGCCGGCCAGTCCGGCGTCGGCGACATCTTCGGCTGGTTCGTCGAGACCTGCGTGCCCGGCTCCTACGAGCGCGAGGCCGAGCGGCTGGGCCGCAGCGTGCACGAGCACCTGACGGAGCTGGCCGCCGCGCAGCGGCCCGGCGAGCACGGGCTGGTCGCGCTCGACTGGCACAACGGCAACCGGTCGGTCCTGGTCGACCACGACCTGTCCGCCGTCATCGTCGGCCAGACGCTCGCGACCCGCCCCGAGCACACCTACCGGGCGCTCATCGAGGCGACCGCCTTCGGCGCCCGCGTGATCGTGGAGACGTTCGAGGCCGCCGGAGTGCCCGTCGAGGAGTTCGTCGCCGCGGGCGGCCTGCTGAAGAACCGCTTCCTCATGCAGGTCTACGCCGACGTGCTGCGCCGCCCCATCTCGGTGATCGGCTCCGAGCAGGGCCCCGCCCTCGGGTCGGCGATCCACGCCGCCGTCGCCGCCGGGGCCTACCCCGACATCACCGCCGCCGCGGCGGCCATGGGCAAGCGCACCGAGGCCGCCTACACCCCCGACGCCGGACGCGCCGCCGTCTACGACCGGCTGTACGCCGAGTACCGCCGCCTGCACGACCACTTCGGACGAGGAGAGCACCCCCATGACAGCCCCGCCGGCGCTCCCGCCGGAAACGACGTCCTGCGCCGCCTGCGCGCCCTGCGGAACGAGGTGACCGCATGAGCTCCGCACTGAGGCGGCTGCGGGAGAGCGTCTGCGCCCTCCACGCCGAACTGGTCCGCAACAACCTCGTCGCCTGGACCGCCGGCAACGTCTCGGGCCGGGTGCCCGGCGAGGACCTGTTCGTCATCAAGCCGAGCGGCGTCTCCTACGACGACCTGACCCCCGAGGCGATCGTCGTGTGCGACCTGGACGGCAACCTCGTCGAGGGCGACTTCGCCCCCTCCAGCGACACCGCCGCCCACGCCTACGTCTACCGGGCCATGCCGCACGTCGGCGGCGTCGTGCACACCCACTCCACCTACGCCTCGGCCTGGGCGGCACGCGGCGAGGCGATCCCGTGCGTGCTCACCGCCATGGCCGACGAGTTCGGCGGCGAGATCCCGGTGGGGCCGTTCGCGCTGATCGGCGGTGACGACATCGGCAAGGGCGTCGTCGCCACGCTGACCGGCCACCGGTCTCCGGCGGTCCTGATGCAGAACCACGGGGTCTTCACGATCGGCGCCACGGCGAAGGCGGCGGTCAAGGCCGCCGTGATGTGCGAGGACGTCGCCCGCACCGTGCACATCGCCCGGCAGCTCGGCGAGCCGCTGCCCATCCCCAGCGGCGACGTCGACAGCCTGTACGACCGCTACCAGAACGTTTACGGACAGAGGAGTCCCCGTTGAACACCGAAGCGCGTGAGATCTGGTTCCTGACCGGCAGCCAAGGGCTGTACGGCGAGGACACGCTGCGCCAGGTGGCCGAGCAGTCCCGGCGGATCGCCGAGGTCCTGGACGGGGCGCTGCCGTTCTCCGTGGTGTGGAAGCCGGTGCTCACCGACGCCGGGGCGATCCGGCGGGTCTGCCTGGAGGCGAACGCCGCGGACGCGTGCGCCGGAGTGATCGCGTGGATGCACACCTTCTCCCCGGCCAAGATGTGGATCGCCGGGCTGGACGCGCTGCGCACCCCGCTGCTGCACCTGCACACCCAGGCGAACATGGCGCTGCCGTGGGACTCCATCGACATGGACTTCATGAACCTGAACCAGGCCGCCCACGGCGACCGCGAGTTCGGCCACATCCAGTCCCGGATCGGAGTGCCCCGCAAGACCGTCGCCGGCCACGTGGAGGACCCGTCGGTGGTCGCGCGCATCGGCGCCTGGGCCCGCGCCGCCGCCGGGCGCGCCGAGGTCGGCTCGCTGAAGCTGGCCCGGTTCGGCGACAACATGCGCGACGTGGCCGTCACCGAGGGCGACAAGGTCGAGGCGCAGCTGCGCTTCGGGGTCTCGGTCAACACCTACGGGGTCAACGACCTGGTCGCCGCCGTCGACGCCGCGGCCGACGCCGAGGTGGACGCGCTCGTCCAGGAGTACGAGGACGCCTACAAGATGGCGCCCGAGCTGCGCGCGGGCGGCGAGCGGCACGACTCGCTGCGCTACGCGGCCCGCATCGAGCTGGGCCTGCGCGGCTTCCTGGAGGCCGGCGGCTTCGGCGCGTTCACCACGAACTTCGAGGACCTCGGCGGTCTGCGCCAGCTTCCCGGCCTGGCCGTGCAGCGGCTCATGGCCGACGGGTACGGCTTCGGCGGCGAGGGCGACTGGAAGACCTCGGTGCTGCTGCGCACACTCAAGGTGATGTCCGCCGGGCTGGAGGGCGGGACGTCGTTCATGGAGGACTACACCTACCACCTGGTGCCGGGGCAGGAGCTCATCCTCGGCGCCCACATGCTGGAGGTCTGCCCGACCATCGCGGCCGGCACCCCCTCGTGCGAGATCCACCCGCTGAGCATCGGCGGCCGCGAGGATCCGGTCCGGCTCGTCTTCGACGCCCAGCCCGGCCCGGCCGTGGTGGTCGGCCTGGCCGACATGGGCGAGCGGTTCCGGCTGGTCGCCAACGAGATCGACGTCGTGAACCCGGCCGAGCCGCTGCCGAACCTGCCGGTGGCCCGCGCGGTGTGGCAGCCCCGCCCCGACCTGCGCACCTCCGCCGAGGCGTGGCTGACGGCCGGAGCACCGCACCACACCGTGCTGTCGGCCGCCGTCGGCACCGAGGAACTGGCCGACTTCGCGGACATGCTCGGCGTCGAACTGCTCGTCATCGACGCCGACACCACGACCCGGCAGTTCACCAAGGAGATCCGCTGGAACCAGGCCTACTACCGCCTGGCCCAGGGGTTCTGACACCCGTGTGGGGCCGTCCGGCTCGACGAGGAACGGGCGCGGCCCGCGGGCCGCGCCCGCGCTGGGGCCCTCACCCGGCGGCTCTCCGCCCGGCGCCCGCGCACGCCCGGTGTGATGGCGTCGGCGAGCGGGCTTGTAGGGTGGTCAGCGGTGTGCCGGGAAGGCTGGTCGGCGGTTTCCTTCGTGACCGTCCACCCGCTCGGAGTTCCCGTGACCCTGCTGCTCGCCTTCGCCGCGCTGCTCCTGCTGGCCGTGCTGCTGTCCAGCCTGGCCCACCGGACGATCCTGTCGACCGCGGCACTGTTCCTGCTGGCTGGCTTCGTCCTCGGTGAGGGGGTCAGCGGCGTCCTCCCGCTCACCCCGGACGACCCCGTGGTCGCCATGCTGGCGGAGCTGGCGCTGTTCGCCGTGCTGTTCACCGACGGCATGCGGGTGGGCTGGGCGGACCTGCGCAGCGCCTGGCGGCTGCCCGGCCGGGCCCTCGGCTGGGGTCTGCCCCTCACCCTGGTCATCACCGCGCTGGCCGCGCACTACGTGGTGGGGCTGGGCTGGGTTGAGTCCCTCCTCATCGGGGCGATCCTCGCCCCCACCGACCCGGTGTTCGCCGCCGCGCTGGTCGGCAACGAGCGGGTCCCACCCCGCCTGCGTCAGCTGCTGAACGTCGAGTCCGGCGTCAACGACGGCCTGGCGCTCCCGTTCGTCATGGTCTTCCTGGCCGTCGCGGCAGGCTCCGGCGACCTGCACCTGGGCGGGCTCGCCCTGGAGCTGGGGCTGGGGGTGCTCATCGGCGTCGCGGTGCCGTGGGCCGCCGTCATGCTGGAGCGCACCCGCTGGTTCTCGGCCTCGGCCGCCTACGAGCCGCTCAACGCCGTCGCCATCGGCCTGCTGGTCTTGGCCCTCGGCAAGGTCACCCACGGCAACCTGTTCCTGGCGGCCTTCTCCGCCGGGATCACCGTGGCGACCTTCGGCGAGCGGCAGCGCGAGGCATTCGAGCACTTCGGCGAGCTCATCGCCGAGCTGCTCAAGCTGGCCGCGCTTCTGGTCTTCGGCGCGCTCATCTCTCCGGCCCTGCTGGGCGCCGTCGGCTGGCAGGGCTGGCTGTTCGCGATCCTCGCTCTGGTCCTGGCCCGTCCGCTGGCCATCTGGCTGTCGTTCATCGGCTCCGGGCTCAGCGGCAGGGAGGTGACCGCCGTCATGTGGTTCGGCCCCAAGGGTTTCGCCTCGGTGGTCTACGGGCTGATCGTCCTCAACGCGGGCATCGCCGCAGCCGACCAGGTGTTCACCCTGGTCGCCGTCACGATCGTGTTGTCGATCCTGCTGCATTCGTCCACCGACATCGTGGTGGCCCGCTGGTTCGACGACGAGCGTGAGACGCCCGCCTGGCACGGTGCCGTCGACCGGGTCCGGGCCCGCCTGCGGGGGCAGGGCGTCGGCGAACCGGAATGACGCCGCCCGCGGGGACGGCGCACCGCCGTGCCCCGGGCAGATCGGCTCCGGCGGAGTAGTAACTTCGATCCATGCGACTGGGCGTTCTCGACATCGGTTCCAACACGGTCCACCTGCTGGTCATGGACGCCCACCGGGGGGCGCGGCCGCTGCCGGCCTACTCGCACAAGGTGGAGTTGAGGCTCTCCGAGCACATGGAGGACGGCGACCGGCTCTCCGGTGACGGGGCCGCGCGACTGCGCGAGTGCGTCGAGGAGGCCCTGCGGATCGCCGAGGACAAGGGCGTCGAGGACCTCATGGCCTTCGCCACCTCGGCGGTGCGGGAGGCGGTCAACGGCGAGGAGGTGCTCGGGCGGATCAAGGACGAGACGCGGGTGGACATCCAGGTCCTCTCCGGCCAGGACGAGGCGACGCTGACCTTTCTGGCCGTGCGGCGGTGGTTCGGGTGGTCCTCGGGGCGGCTGCTGGTGCTCGACATCGGCGGCGGCTCGCTGGAGATCGCCTCCGGCATCGACGAGCAGCCGGACGTGGCGATCTCGCTCCCGCTGGGCGCCGGACGGCTGACCCGGGGCTGGTTCACCGCCGACCCGCCCCCGCCCGACGAGGTGAGGGCGCTGCGCAGGCACGTGCGGGCGGAGATCGCACGCTCGGTGGGCAACATCGCCAGATACGGCCAGGCCGACCACGCCGTGGCGACGTCGAAGACGTTCAAGCAACTGGCCCGGATCGCCGGGGCCGCGCCGTCGGGTGAGGGCCCGAACGTCCGGCGGACGCTCCGGCACTCCGCACTGACCGGCTGGGCCGGACGGCTGGCCGAGATGGGCGTCGCCGAGCGCGCGGGGCTGCCGGGCGTCTCGGAGGGGCGGGTGCGGCAGCTGCCCGCCGGTGCGATCGTCGCCGACGCCACCATGGACCTGTTCGGAGTCGACGAGCTGGAGGTCTGCCCCTGGGCGCTGCGCGAGGGGCTCATCCTGCGGCATCTGGACACGCTGCCGGGCTGAACAGGTCCCTCTGCCCGGTCCGCCGGAGATCACCCTCGTGTCGTGGCAGGTTTGTCCGGTGTTTGACCGGTAAGGGGCCACGTTATGAACAGTGCTCAGGTGGAAGGCGCCGCCCGCCGGGCGGCGAACAGTCAGACGCTGGACCGGCTGGCCCGCCTGGGCATGGCCTGCCGCGGCGTCCTGTACGGGTTGATCGGCTTCCTGTCCCTGCAGATCGGCCTCGGCCTCGGCAGCGGGGGCAAGGAAGCCGACAAGACCGGCGCGATCGAGATGGTCGAGCAGCAGCCGTTCGGCGTGGTGCTGCTGTGGCTGATGGCCGTGGGCTTCGCCGCGCTGACCGTCTGGCAGCTCTCCGAGGCGGTCATCGGGCGCGGCCGGACCAAGGACCGGGTCGAGTCGGCGGCGCGCACGGCGGTCTACGGGCTGGTCACGGCCACGCTGCTCGGCCTGCTGCTCCGCGGTGACCACGGGGGCTCGACCGACCAGCACTCCCAGGACATCACCGCCGCCCTGATGAAGCTGCCCGGCGGGCAGCTCCTCGTCGGCCTGATCGGGCTCGGCCTGATCGGCCTGGGCGCGTACTGGGTGCACAAGGGCTGGAAGAAGAAGTTCCTGGAGGACCTGCGGACCGGTGAGATGTCCCCGCAGGCGCTCTCGATCGCCAGGCGGCTCGGCATGGCCGGGTACCTCGCCCGCGGCGTGATCGCCGCGGCGGCCGGCGTCTTCGTCGTCCAGGCGGCGGTCACCTACGACGCGGACAAGGCCAAGGGCATCGACTCCACGCTCCGCTCGCTGGCGGAAACCCCTCTGGGATCGGGGCTGCTGGTGGTCGTCGCGGTCGGCCTGCTGCTGTTCGCGGTCTACTGTTTCTTCGAGGCCCGTTGGCACCGGGTGTGACGGGATAAACCGCACGTGGCGGCAGGTGCGGGCACGCAGGCGGAGGCCCGCCCGGCAAGCCCGACCTGCCTGTCCGGCAGGCGATCGCATTCCTACTTTTTCGAGACATCTCATTTCCCGGGGCCCGCGTCTTCCAGAGGCGCGGACACCATCGGGAGGGTCGGATGAACGACGTGCCGGAGTACGACGAGGAGTACGACAGTACCGAACGGGTCCTCCGCCTGGCGGGCTCGCCCGACCAGGTCGGGCGAGCCCGCCGCCTGGTCTCGGCGACCCTGGGCCGCGGCCATCCGCTCTACGACGACTGCGTCCTGCTGACCAGCGAGCTCGCCACGAACGCGGTGATCCACTCACGGTCGGGCGAGGGCGGGGCGTTCATCCTCACGATCTCCTGTTCACCCGCCCGTGTTCGGGTCTGCGTGCAGGACGAGGGCTCGGCGGAGGCGCCCTGCCTGTGCCGCGCCTCGGCCGAGGGCACCGGGGGCCGCGGCCTGCCGTTGCTGGAGGCGCTGGCCCACCGGTGGGGACTGGTCAGGGAGGCCGGGATGAACACGGTCTGGTTCGAGCTCGTGCCGGAGCTGGCCGGAGTCTCGCTGGGCCGCCTCGCCTGCGCCGGGTGACCCCCGGCGAGAACCGGCCCGGCCCGGATCACCGGGCCGGGGCCGCCCCGGCGAGCAGGCGGTCCAGGACACGCACGCCGAACTCCAGGCCCTCGACCGGGACCCGCTCGTCCACGCCGTGGAACATGCCGTAGTAGTCGAGGTCGGGGGTGAGCATCAGGGGAGCGAAGCCGTACCCGGCGATGCCGATGTCGGCGAAGGACTTGGCGTCGGTGCCGCCCGACATCACGTACGGCACCGGCCGTGCGGCCGGATCCTCGCTCCTCAGCGCGGCGCAGAGCCGGTCGAAGAAGGGGGCCTCCAGCGGCGCGGAGGGGGCGTCCTCCAGATTGACGAACTCCCGGGTCACCCCGGGGCCGAGGAGCCGGTCGATCGTCTCCAGGAACTCCTCGCGCAGTCCGGGCAGGAACCGGCCGTCCACGTGTGCGACGGCGGAACCCGGCACCACGTTGACCTTGTAGCCGGCCTCCAGCATGGTCGGGTTGGCCGAGTTGCGGATCTGGGCCTTGAACAGGGTGCCGGCCCGGCCGATCCGGTCGGCCTCCTCCTCCAGGCGGTCCCTGTCGATCCGCTCGCCGAGGATCTCCTCCAGCGCGTCGATCAGCGCGGCGACAGCGGGCGTCAGCCGTACCGGCCAGCGGTGGGAGGCGATCCGGGAGACCGCGTGGCAGAGCTCGGCGACCGCGTTGTGCACCGGCGGGCGGGAGCCGTGACCGGCGACGCCGCGGGCGGTCAGCCGCATCCAGGCGGTGCCGCGCTCGCCCACCGCGACGGGATAGATCCGCGCGTCCCGCGCCTGGACGCTGTAGCCGCCCGACTCGCTGATCGCCTCGGTGCAGCCGTCGAACAGCTCCCGGTGACGGGTGACCGCGTAGCGCGCGCCGTACTCGCCGGTGGACTCCTCGTCGGCGAGGAACGCCAGCACCAGGTCCCGGCCGGGCCGGACGCCGCGCTGAGCCCAGTCGAGGACCAGGGCGAGCGTCATCGCCAGCGTGCCCTTCATGTCCACGGCCCCCCGGCCCCAGACGCAGCCGCCGGCGATCTCGCCGGAGAACGGGTGGATCCGCCAGTCGGCGGGCTCGGCGGGGACCACGTCGAGGTGGCCGTGGATCAGCAGGGCCTCCGGGGAGTCGCCGGGGATCCTGGCGACCACGCTGGTGCGGTGCGGGGCCGACTCGAAGACGACCGGCTCGATGCCGGCGCCGGACAGCAGCCCGGCGACGTACTCGGCCGCCGGACGCTCGCCGGAGCCGGGGTTGGTGGTGTCGAACCTGATCAGGTCCGAGCAGATCTGTGCGACCTCACTCATGAAAAGAACGCTCCTGGGGGTACGGGTGCTCGTCGTGCGCCTGCCCGGTGAACCCTGTCCCGATGACGGCCGGCCATGCCCGCGACCGCGCTCAGAACCGGGGGATCTCGATCAGCTCCACGGTGATCCGCCGTGTGCTCTCGGCCTTCGTGTTCGGTTCGGGCGTCTGGGAGACCACCCGCCACCCGGCGGGGTCGCCCACGCTTCCGCCGCCGACCGGGACGAGGGAGACGGCGTAGAACCCGGCCGACTGCAGCCGGTTCTGCGCGGTGACCCCGTCCGCGCCGCGCACGTCGGGCACCAGGAGCTCCAGGGCGGTGGGTGCGGCGCCCTGCCCGGGAGCGGGGGGAGCGGTCCCCGTGCGGGGGTCGCCGGTCCCCGGGGACGGCGGACCGCCGGGGGAGGCGGTGCTCTCGGGGGCCGGCGTGTAGACCGGCGAGGTGGAGTCGGCCTCGGCTGCGGGAGGGGGAGAGCCGCCGGACAGGAACAGGACGACCCCTGCCAGCACGCTGCCCGCCACGGTCAGCGCGGACATCACGGCCACCGGGCTCCTCGGTGCGGAGACGGTGCCGGGAGGCGGTGCCTGCGGCGGGGCCGAGGGGAACCCGGGCGGTGGGAGCATCGGGAGCGGCGCGTGCAGCGGAGCCGGCGGGACCGGCAGGTAGGGAGGGGACCGTCGCAGGGCCGGATGCGGTGCCTGCGGCGGAGCCTCGGAGAACCCGGGCCGTGGCGGCTGCGGCCGGGCCGAGGCGGGTCCGGGCGGCGGGAGCGCGGTTTCCGGGCCGTGACCGGGCCGCGGGTGGTTCATGCCGGACCCCCATCCCCTGCGCGTGTCCTCCACCTGAACGGCGTCCAACCGCGACTTTACGTGCCGGGCGGGAACGGCCGGCACGCGCGGCCGTATCGGTTCCGTCACGGGACGGCGGAGACGGGGCGGCCGGCCTTGATCGTGACCCGGACCGGTGCCGCCCGCAGCTCCGGTCCTTCCGCGGGCGGCTCCGGCGGAGCGGTCCAGATAACGGGCGCGTGGCTCGACCGGGAGTCCGTCGACGGATACGTCCGGCGACTCACCTCCTGACAGCAGAGGCGGAAGAACCGACCCTCGAGAGCTCACCGTCCGGCCGGTGCGTGCTTTCCCGCTCCAGGCGGGTGAGGCGGATCGCGCGGTCAGAGATAGAGGCCGGTGGCGTCGGGGGCGGCGGACCGGGCGGCCACTCCGTCGCGCAGGGCGAACAGCTCGGCGAGGGTGGCGCCCGACGGGGGGACGCCCTCGCCGGTGCCGAGCCAGGCGGCCGCCTCGTCGTACGGCAGCGTGCCCACCTCGATCTGGGTCAGGCAGCGGCCGGGACGGACCACGGCCGGGTGGAGGCGGGCCAGGTCCTCATTGGTGGTGATGGCCACCAGGACGTCGCGTCCCTGGCCGAGGAGGCCGTCGGTGAGGTTGAGCAGGCGTGACAGGCCCTGCCCGGTGGCCTCCTTGGCGCCGCCCCTGACCAGCTCGTCGCAGTCCTCCAGCACCAGAAGCCGCCACTTCTCGCCGTCCTCGCCGGAGTCGGAGCCGACGGCGACCTCCATCAGGTAACCGGGGGAGCCGAAGAGCCGTTCCGGGTCGAGCACGCAGTCCACCTGGCACCACGACCGCCACTCGTGGGCGAGCGTGCGCAGAAGCGTGGTCTTGCCGGTGCCCGGCGGGCCGTGCAGCAGGACCAGGCGGCCGTGTACGTCGTCGGGGGTGACCGACATGAGGCGGGAGAGCGGGTCGTGCAGCGACCTGGCGTAGTTGCCGCTCACCTCCGCCCAGGGGGAGGTGGTGATCGTCTTGCCGGAGCGGCGGCTGCCGTGGCCGGTCTGCCACCAGAAGCCCATCTCGACGTGGTCGCTCTCCGGAGCGGGCTCCGTCGCGTCCTCGGTGACCTCCTCGATCACCGCGCGGGCGAGCTCCTCGCTGACCGCGGTCACACTGACCGTGGCGGCCCGGTTCTTGAACCGGATCACGCGCAGCGTCCAGCCCTCCCCGGTGACCAGCCGCGAGTCCCGGCCGTCGTCCTCGCGGGCGGCCCGGACGAGCGTCCCGGCGGCGGGCATGAGCGGCGCGTCGGAACGGACCCGCTCCAGGGTCTCGGTACGGGCCCAGGGCTGCGCGCCGGTGGCGAACGGGGACAGCGCGAGGGCGTCGATGACGTCGACGGGGCTGTCGGCGTCGTCGAGGTAGATGTTCATGGGCAGCTCCGCCGGGCGCTGCTCCGGGGCGAAGCGGACCTCCTTCAACACGGACATGACGCCCATGATCCCGGCCGGGGCCGCGGACGTCGAAGGGTTTTACCGCCCGCCGTCTGCGTTCTGCCGCCGCGTTGCGGCCGCGGAATCGGGACGGAGGGCCGGGCGCGCAGGTGCGGCGCCGCACCGGTCGACGGCGGCGCGGGTTCTACGGGCTCCTGGACAGGTCGCCGGTCTCGGTGACGAGCCCGAGGCCGGGTACGTCCTTCCAGGTGTAGGTGAGGAGGTCGCCCTTCCTGGTGAGCCAGACGGTCCCGGCGATGCATCCCCCGGTGTTGGCGCCCAGCGCGAAGACGAGTGTGTCCTTCTCGACCTTCTGCAGGGTGATGCGGCCCGTGCAGTTGTTGCCGGGTTCGGCCCAGGCCGCGTCGCTCCCGCCCGCCTCGAGTTCGACCTCGATCCTCTTCGGGCCGCCGGCCAGGGGGTTGGTGGAGCTGACACCGTCACCGGACCAGCTGCCCGCGAAGGACGGGGGAATCTTCACCCCGTTCCCGGCGGGAGGGGAGCCGGTCGTCCCGTCGGGGTCCGGGGAGGTGGTCCCGTCCGGGCTGGAAGCGGTGCTCCCGGCCGGCGAGGAGCCGGTCGCGGCCGTCGGGGTGGACGTGGCGCCCAGGCCGCCGGCAGGGCGGCCGAAAGCGAGCCAGGCGGCGATCCCCGCGGCGACGAGCACGGACGCCACCACCAGGATCGAGCCGATCATGAACCCGCGGGGGCGTCCCCGCCCTGCCCGGGTGGTGAGGGCCGAACGGCCGGGCGCGGTCTGTTCCCGGCCGTCCGGAGGGGAGGAGGCCAGCTCACTGCCGATCCTCACCAGGTCCTCGGTGGAGTGCGGGGTGTGCACGCCGGGGGCGACCAGGTTGATCATCAGGGCCCGGGCGGTGGGGCGGCGGGCGGGGTCCTTGTCGAGGCAGGAGGCGATCAGCGCGCCGTACCGGGCGGGCAGCGCCGACAGGTCCGGGTGGTGGCTGAGGATCCGGTGCAGCACGGCGGGCACCGTGTCGGCCCCGAACGGCGAGCGCCCGGCCGCCGCGCAGACCATGGTGGCGGCCCAGGCGAACACGTCGGAGGCGGGGGAGGCCGGGGAACCCGCGATCTGCTCGGGGGACAGGTAGGCGGGGGTGCCGATGAGTCCGGAGGTGTGGGTGGCCGCGCCGTCCTCCCTGGCGATGCCGAAGTCGACCACGCGGGGGCCGTCCGGGCCGAGCAGCACGTTGGCCGGCTTGAAGTCGCGGTGCACCACCCCGGCGGCGTGGATGGCGGCCAGGGCGGTGGCGGTGCCGACGACCAGGCGCTCCAGCTCGCCCCCGCGCAGCGGCCCCCTCTCCTTGACCCGCTGCTCCAGGGACGGGCCGTTGACGAACTCGCTCACCACGTACGGCCGCGGCCCGTCGACCGAGGCGGTCAGCACGCGGGCGGTGCAGAACGGGGCGACGCTCTCCAGCGCCGCCAGCTCTCTCGCCAGCCGCCTGCGGGACTCGGCGTCGGCGCGGAACAGCAGCTTGACCGCGACAGGCTCGCCGCTGGGCGCGTGGGCGAGGTAGACGATGCCCTGGCCGCCCTCGCCGAGTCGCCCGGCCAGCCGGAACTCGCCGAGCCGTACCGGGTCGTCGGGGGTCAGAGGAGTCGCGACCATGAGGGAAGGTTATCGATACCGCTCGGTATGGGCATAGGGCGGGTTTAGGGCCGCCGACCACGGAAAGCGAGCAGTGGTCCGTCCTCCGGAGCCGCGGCGTGAGGGTGCAAGGTAGATCAATCGGTAAACCTCCCTTCTCGGCACGCGTCACCTATTACGCTCCGGTTAGCCACCATTGCTCGACCCCCTGGAGATTTCGTGGCCATCGACCTCGTTTCCCGTAGTGAATGGGGAGCCCGCCAGCCGCGCGGCTCTTATACCCCGATCAATTCGACCAGGGGTGTGAAAGTTCACTACACGGGTGGGCGCGTCGATCCGGGAATCATCAATGATCATGCGAGATGTGTGGCGTTAGTGAAATCCATCCAAATCCACCATATGGATGGAAACGGATGGATGGACATCGGCTACTCAATGGTCGCATGTCCGCATAAGAAGGTGTTCGAGGGGCGCGGTCCCAAGCGCCTACCCGCTGCCAACGGCGCCGGGCTCAACAGCGGCCACTACGCCGTGCTCGCCCTGGTCGGCTCCTCCGGGCTGGTCCAGCCGACCGACGACATCCTGCACGCCGTCCTCGACGCGGTCGAACACCTCCGCGACCGCGGCGGCGCGGGCCGCGAGATCAAGGGCCACCGCGACGGCTACTCGACCTCCTGCCCGGGCGACCCGCTCTACGCGTGGATACGGCGCGGCGCCCCGCGCCCCGGCGGCGCGCCCGACCCGCCCGACCCGCACCCCTCCTTCCCCGGCCGCACGCTCAAGTACCCGCCGGTCATGGTCGGCGAGGACGTGCGCACCTGGCAGCAGCAGATGAGCAGGCGCGGGTGGGACCTCGACGTCGACGGCCTCTACGGGGAGCGCTCCCGCGACGTCTGCCGGAAGTTCCAGCAGGAGAAGGGCCTGGCCGTGACCGGGGCGGTCAACCGCGCCACCTGGAACGCGGCCTGGCAGGAGCCGATCACCTGACCCCCGCGCCGCCCGGCCTGCGCAGGCGTCGCCGCGGCCCTCAGCCGGCGGCGCCGTCCAGCCCTCCCGCGCCGTTGCCCTCCCCGCCGTGCGGATGGTGGCAGGCCACCCAGTGGTCCGCGCCGATCGGGCGCATCACCGGCTCCTCGGCCGCGCACAGCGGCGTGGCCGCCGGGCAGCGGGTGCGGAACCGGCACCCGCTGGGCGGCGTCACCGGCGAGGGCGGCTCCCCGCTGATCAGCCGGTCGGCGGGTGGCAGGCCGAGCCCGCCGCGCGGGATCGAGGCCAGCAGCGCCCGGGTGTAGGGATGGGCCGGCCGCTCCACCAGGGCGTCGCCGGGGGCCAGCTCGCACACCTTGCCGAGATACATCACCAGGATCCGGTCGCTGACGTTCTTGACCACGGCGAGGTCGTGGGCGATGAACACCAGCGTCAGCCGGTAACGCTCCTTGAGCTCCTCCAGCAGCGCGAGGATCTGCGCCTGCACCGAGACGTCCAGCGCGGAGACGGGCTCGTCGCAGATCACGACCTCGGGTTCGAGCACCAGCGCCCGCGCGATGGAGACACGCTGGCACTGCCCGCCGGAGAACTCGTGCGGCCGCCGTGTGGCGGCGGTGGCGGGGTCCAGCCCGACCGCCGTGAGCATCTCGTCGACCCGGTCCGCGCCCGCGCCCCAGACGCGCGGTCCCTCGGCGACGATGTCGCGGACCCGCCGCCGGGGGTTCAGCGACGAGATCGGGTCCTGGAAGACCATCTGGAGCCGCCTGCGGGTCCTGCGCAGCGCCTCCCCGCGCAGCGTGGTCAGCTCGACGCCGTCCAGCCGCACCGAGCCGCCGAGCGGAGGGGGGAGCTGCATCAGCGCCCGCGCCGTGGTGGACTTTCCGCAGCCGGACTCGCCCACGATGCCGAGGGTCTCCCCGCGGGCCACGTCGAAGCTCACCCCGGAGACCGCGTGCACGCTCCGGCCGCCTCCGGCGGGGAACTCCACGACGAGGTCCTCCACCCGGAGCACCACCTCCCCGGAGGGACGGAGATGGGCGTTTCCGCTACCGGCCACGGCTGTCGGCTCCTTCGATCGCGTCGGTCGTCTCGTCCGCGCCGGTCGTCTCGGCGGCCTTGAGCGCCTCGGCCGTCCCGGATATCCCCGATGTCTCGACGACTCCCGCCCCGGTCCCGACGGGGTACCAGCAGGCGTAGAGGTGGTCGGGGACCTCGGCCTGGAAGAGAGGCGGCTCCTCCTGCGTGCACCGCTCCCTCGCGTAGGGGCAGCGGGGGTGGAAGGCGCATCCGGACGGCGGCGCCGCCAGGTCGGGCGGGCGGCCCGGCAGCAGCCGGAGCGGGTGGTGGGCGGGATCGGTCAGCTTCGGCACCGCCCGCAGCAGCGCCTCGGTGTACGGCATGCGGGTCCGCTCGAACAACGTGGCCGCGGGGCCCCGCTCGACGACCTTGCCGGCGTACATCACGATGACCTCGTCGGCCCACTCCGCCACGACCGACAGGTCGTGGCTGACCAGGACCACGGCCATGTGGCGTTCCTCGCGCTGCCGCCGGATCAGCCGGAGCACCTGGTCCTGGACGGTGACGTCGAGCGCGGTGGTGGGCTCGTCGGCGAACAACACGTCCGGGCCGCACGACAGCGCCATCGCGATCGTCACCCGCTGCCGCATGCCGCCGGAGAGCTGGTGCGGGTAGCGGCGCAGCGCCCGCGCGGGCTCGGGGATGCCGACCGAGGCCAGCAGCTCCGCGGCCCGGGCCCGGGCGGCCCCGCGCTTCATGCCCAGGTGGACCGTGAGCGGCTCCATGACCTGGGCCCCGATCGTCCGGACCGGGTTGAGGGCCGTCATCGGATCCTGGAAGACGGCGGCCAGCCGCGTGCCGAGGATCCGCCGCAGCTGCTCGCCGTCCAGCTCGGTCAGATCCTGCCCGTCCAGGTAGACGCTCCCTCCGCGCAGCGTCCCGGCGTCCGGGGCGAGGCCCAGGATGGAGCGGATCAGCATGGACTTGCCCGACCCGGACTCGCCCACGATGGCCAGGGTCCGGCCGCGCTCCAGGGTGAAGGAGACGCCGTCGACGGCCCGGACGGTGCCGCGGACGGTCGTGAAGTGGGTGCGCAGGTCGGCGACCTGCAGGAGGACCCCCTCCTCGACGTGGTGCGGCTGGGCGGGCAGCCGGTCGGCCCGGCGGCGCCGCACCGGTTCCAGGCCGCTCTGCCGCACGTCGGTGAGGGCCCGCAGCCGGTCGCCGAGCAGGTTGAAGGCGAGCACGGTCAGGAACATGACGACGGAGGGGACGAGCACCACGTGCGGGGCGTTCTCCATCAGCGGCCGGCCCTCGTTGATCAGCCCGCCCCAGGTGGGGGTGGGGGCCTGGACCGAGAGGCCGAGGAAGGCCAGACTGCCCTCGGCCACGATGGCCACCGCCATGCCGATGAAGGCGTAGGAGGCGACCGGCAGCGAGACGTTGGGCACGATCTCGCGCCACAGGACGGTCCTGTCCCGGGCGCCGAGCACGCGCGCGGCGGCGACGAACTCCCGCTCGGAGAAGACCATCGTCGCGCCGCGCACCAGCCGGACCCACGCCGGGACGCCGAGCACGCCCAGCACGATGAGCACGTTGACCAGGCTCGCCCCCGCGAACGCCACCACGGCCAGCGCGAACACCAGTGCGGGGAAGGCGAGTGCGACGTCGTTGAACCCCATGATGACCGCGTCCGTGGCCCGTCTGCGGTACCCGGCCAGGACGCCGAGGGGCGCGCCGATCAGCAGGCCGAGCACGACCGCGCCGACGCCGACGCCGAGGGAGACGCGGGCGCCGTACACGACCCTGCTCAGCACGTCCCGGCCGAGCCCGTCGGTGCCGAACGGGTGGTCCGGGCCGGGGCCGGACTGCGGGGGTCCGGCCAGTGTCTCGTCGTAGCGGGGCAGCGGGAGCAGGTCCGCCGCGGCCGCACCGGCCAGGACCAGCGCGATCCAGCCCAGCGCGAGCCAGAAACCCCAGCCCAGCCGCCTACGCACGCCGGATCCTGGGGTCGACCGCGACATAGACGAGGTCCACCGCGAAGTTCACGAGCACGTAGCCGACCGAGATCAGCACCACGCCTCCCTGCACTGTCAGATAGTCACGGGCGAAGATGGAGTCCACGATGAGCCGGCCCACGCCGGGGAGCCCGAAGAGCGTCTCGATGATCACCGCGCCGCCGATCAGCGCCCCGAGGTTCAGGCCGACGGCGGTGACCAGCGAGATGGCGGAGGGCCGCAGCGCGTGCCGCCACAGGATGCGGCGGGGCGACAGGCCTCGTGCGCGGGCCAGCGTGATGTAGTCCTCCTGGAGGGTGGCGATCAGGTCGGTGCGCAGCAGCCGGGCGTAGACGGCCGTCTGCGCGCAGCCGAGGGTGACCGCGGGCAGCAGCACCGAGGTCAGGTTCCAGCCGAGATCGAGGGAGATCGGGGTCCAGCCGGTGGCGGGCAGCACCTGCCACTTCACGGCGAACACCAGGATCAGCAGCACGCCGAGCACGAAGACCGGGGTGGACAGCAGCCCGAAGCTCAGCGCGGTCAGCACCTGGTCCAGCGGCCGGCCCGCCCGGCGGGCCGCCGCCACGCCGATCGGCAGGGCCAGGCCCAGCGCGACCAGCTGCGCGGCGACCAGCAGCTCCAGCGTGACCGGGAGCCGCTCGGCCAGCGCCTCGGTGACGGGCACGCTCGTGGTGTAGGAGGTGCCGAGGTCGCCGGCGACCAGCTCGCCGAGCCAGGCGAGGTAGCGGGTGAACAGGGGGTCGTCCAGGCTCAGCTCCCGGCGGAGCTGCTCGCGGGCCTCCTCGCTCGCCGACAGGCCCAGGATCTGCGTGGTCGGGTCGCCCGGCAGCAGGTTGAGCAGGAGGTAGGAGAGGAAGGTGACCACGAGCAGCACGAGCAGGAGGCGGACCAGCCGCAGGATCATCACGACTGGCTGAGCCACAGCTGGGAGAAGGGGTGGTACGGCACCGGCGACCCGGTCAGGGGCAGCCCCTTGTCGCCGTCGGGCAGGACGTGCTGGCCGATGCCCCGGACCTTCGTCTTGGCGATCACGGCCCCGGTGTTGAGGTGGTCGATGAAGATGAACGGGACGAGCTCGCGCAGCCGCTGCTGCACGGTGGCGTAGGCCTGCCTGCGGACGTCCTCCTGCGGGTTGCTCCGGCCGGTGTCGAAGGCGTTGCTGAGCTCGGCGTCCTTGATCCGGCTGAAGTTGAGGGAGACGGCGCCGACCGGCTGGGCGTAGTTCTGGTGCATCCAGATGTACTCACCGTCGGGGTCGGGCGCGGAGAACTGCGTCCAGACGGTCGCCTGGTAGTCGCCCGTCACCGCCCGGTTGATCAGGTCGGCCTGGTCGACCTGCTTGATCGTCACCTCCACGCCGGCCTTGCGCCACATGTCCTGGGCGAGCTCGATGCCCTGCATGGTGTTGGGGTCGGGCGGCGAGATGATCTCGAAGGAGACCGGTCCCTTCTCGGCCTCGACCTCCTTGACCAGCGCGGCGGCCTTGGCGAGGTCGTAGGCCGGGTAGCCGTCTCCCGGGGCGTACCACTTGGACTCCTTCGACCAGGGGCCGTCGGCCTCCTCGGTCAGCCCGGAGCGGAGGGTGGAGATGACCGTCTTGCGGTCGGTGGCGTGGGCGAGCGCCCGGCGGACCCGGAGGTCGTCCAGGGGCGGCACCGCGGTGTTGAGCATGAACATGTACTCCGGCACCGCCATCCCGGAGGCCCGGCCGACGGTGTATGCGTCCTTGAGGGCGCCGAACTTGACGATGTCCTCGTCCCGGGTGGTGCCCATCGCGTCGACGCCGCCGGCCTCCAGGGTCTGCGCCCGGGTCTGGCTGTCGGGCAGGATCCGGAACTCGATCTCGTCGAGGTACGGCAGGCCCTTGCGCCAGTAGTTCGGGTTCTTCGTCACGACCATGCGGCTGCCGGGCACGTACTCCTTGAACAGGAACGCCCCGGTGCCCACCGGCTTGCGGCTGGCGGCCTTGGGGTCGGCGAGCGACGCCTTGGGGACGATCATCCCGATCTGCGCGGCGAGGTAGTAGGGGAACGCCACCCAGGGGCCCCGCAACGTCACCTTCACCGTCATGGGATCGGTGACCTCGACGGAGGTGACGGGTGCGAACACCGCCGTGTTGAGCGGGGACGCCTTCTGCGCCTCCAGGTTGGCCTTGACGACCTCCGCGTCCAGCGGCTCACCGGTCGAGAAGGCGACCCCCGGGCGCACCTTGACGGTCCACTCGTCCGCGTCCGCGTTGGGCGTCAGCGACTCGGCCAGCACGGGTTTCCAGTTGCCCTCGGCGTCCACCCCCACGAGGGCCTCGATGATCGTCCCGGTCATGCTGTAGCTCTGGGACGCGAACTGGTCCGTCACGGGGTTGAAGCCGGCGGCGTCGGCGCTGAGGGCGTAGACGAGCCGCCCGCCGGAGACGGGGCTCCCTCCCGGGGCCGCACCGGTGCCAGGCGAGGCGGCCTCACCGGTGGGGCGCGGTCCGCTGCACGCGGCCAGCACCAGCGAGGCGAACACGACTGTCAAGATCTTCAAGCGCTTCACGCGCTTCTCCTCCCGGTAGCCCCCCGAGAGCAATTTCACCGATAGTACTATCGGTGAAAAATCGCACAACCCCTTGAACGGAGTTGTTCGCACCGGTCATGGCGAAGATCGTGAGAGTAGAGTTATCGGCGAATATGGAATGAGGTGGCCGTGACCGGCACGCCGCTGAGCCGCAGCGAGGCCAAGGACCTGACCAGGCGCCGGCTGATCCGCGCCGCGTTCGCCATCCTCGACGAGGAGGGCGAGGCCGGGCTGACCACCGTCAAGGTCGCCAAGGCGGCGGGGATCGCCCAGTCGAGCTTCTACGTGCACTTCAAGGACAGGCAGGACCTGCTGCGGGCCCTCGGCGACCAGGCGGGCGAGCGGCTGAGGGCGACGATGCGCGAGGCCCGGCGGAGGGCACGCGAGGCCCCCGACGACAGCGAACGGCACCGCGACACCTTCCGCATCCCGCTGGAGGCCATCTGCGGGCACCCGGAGCTGTTCCGCATCGGCCTGCGCGCCCGGCACGACCCGTCCTCCCCGCTGCAGGGTTTCGCCGTCGAGACCTCCGCCGCCTATCGGGCGCATCTCGCCGCCGACCTGGCGGCCATGGGCTTCCCGACCGGGACCGAGCGCGACCGCCGCCGCCTGGAGATGGTCGCCGACGGGATCACCGCGCTGACCAACGCGATGGCCGTCGGCCACATCGAGGGCCGCTATCCGGACCTGGAGGAAGTGGTGGACGTCCTCGTCGCCTTCTCCAAGGGATATCTGCGGCTGCTCCCGCCGGCCCGCCGGGCCGCCGGGGCGGAGTAGACCGCCCTCCGCGACGGGCCTTCGAATGTCCACCCGGTGGGACCCCGGAGGAATATTCTAGAAGAGGTGCGCCTACTATCCGGTGCATGACCGTGCCGCCTGAGGAGCTTCGACCGGCCGCAGGATCCCCGCCGTTCCCGCCGACCACGCGGGAGCGGTGGCGGGAGCTGGCCCTGGGGGTGCTGCGCAAGTCCGGGGTGGACGCCGCGTCCCCCGAGGAGGCGCTGGCCTCGACCACCTATGACGGCGTGACCGTCGCGCCCCTCTACGACCTGTCCGACCTCCCGGGCGATCCCGGCCTGCCCGGGTTCGCCCCCTACACGCGCGGCTCGCGCGCGGTGGCCGGAGGCTGGGACGTACGGCAGAGGCACGAGACGGCCGACTCCGAGGCCGTCCTCGCCGACCTGGAGAACGGCGTCACCTCGCTCTGGCTGGCCCTGGCGCCGGAGGATCTGCCGAGGGCGCTCGACCGGGTCCACCTGGAGCTGATCTCGGTCGCGCTGGACGCGGGGGAGCGCACCCGCGAGGCCGCCGAGGTCCTGTTCGCCCTCGCCGCGGAGCGCGGGGCGGGCTCCCTCACCGGGAGCCTCGGCGCCGATCCCCTGGGGTGGCGCGCCCGGACCGGCGGATCCCGGGCGCCCGGCGCGTCCTCCGCCAGGGACGGCGGAGGGGGGAGCGAGGCAGGCGAGGACGGCTCCGGCGGCGGGTTCTCCGCCGCCGTGGAACTGGCCCGCAGGTGCGCGGCGGACTTCCCCGGCCTGCGCGCGATGGTCGTGGACGCGACGCCGTACCACGACGCGGGCGGGAGCGACGCCGAGGAGCTCGGCTGCTCGATCGCGACCGGCGTCGCCTACCTGCGGGCGCTGACGGGCGCCGGGCTCACCGCCGAGCAGGCGTTCGGGCAGCTGGAGTTCCGCTACGCGGCCACCGCCGACCAGTTCCTCACCATCGCCAAGCTCCGCGCGGCGCGCAGGCTCTGGGCGCGGGTCGCCGAGGTGTGCGGGGTGGACGGGCGGGACCTCGCCCCGGACGCCCCCGCCGGGTCCGGGGCGCGCCGGCCGGCGGGCGGGCAGGTGCAGCACGCGGTGACCAGCTCGGCCATGATGACCGCCCGCGACCCGTGGGTGAACATGCTCCGCACCACGCTGGCCTGCTTCGCCGCCGGGACCGGCGGCGCCGACGCGGTGACCGTGCAGCCGTTCGACGCCCGGCTCGGCCTGCCCGACGCCTTCGCCCGGCGCATCGCGCGCAACACCCACTCCCTGCTGGTCGAGGAGGCGCACGTGGCCCGGGTGACCGACCCGGCGGGCGGCTCCTTCTACGTCGAGCGGCTCACCGAGGACCTGGCCGCCGCGGCGTGGGCGTGGTTCCAGGAGATCGAGCGGGCGGGCGGCATGGCCGCGGCCCTGGACCGCGGGCTGGTCGCCGACCGCGTGGCGGCCACCTGGGAGCGGCGGTCGGCGAACATCGCCCGCCGCCGCGATCCGATCACCGGCGTCAGCGAGTTCCCGAACCTCGCCGAGCGTCTCCCGGTTCGGGCGCCGAGACCGGCGGCGGGCTCGAACCCGGGCACGGAGCCGGCGACGGGATCCGGGGCGTCCGCGGGCGGCGCCGGACGGCCGGAGAGAACGCCGGGGGCCGCAGGGCTGCCGCTGATCACCTACGCCCAGGAGTTCGAGGCGCTGCGGGACCTGGCCGACGCCCAGGACAGCCGCCCGAGTGTCTTCCTGGCCACGATCGGCCCGGTGGCCGCGCACACGGCCCGGGCCTCCTTCGCGGCCAACCTGTTCCAGGCCGGCGGGCTGGCCACCGTATCCGGCGGGCCGGAGACCGACCCGGACCGGATCGCCGCCGCCTTCGCCGCGAGCGGCACGCCGGTGGCCTGCCTGTGCTCCAGCGACCGGCTGTACGGCGAGCACGCCGAGGCCGTGGCCGCGGCGCTCAGGAAAGCCGGGGCACGAAAGGTCTGGCTGGCGGGGAAGGGGACCTACGAGGGAGTGGACGCCGTCGTCTTCGCCGGGTGCGACGCCCTCGCCGTGCTCCGCGAGACCTTCGACGACCTGGGGGTGACCCGGTGAGAGCCTGCGGACGGCCGGGAGACGGCAGGACGGGCACGTGTCCTGACGGGACCATGGAGGTGACCCGATGATTCCGGATTTTTCAGGGATTGAGCTGGAGGGGCGGGCGCCCGCCGTACCGGGCGGCCCGGCCCGGTGGGCGCGGGCCGCGCGGGAGCGGACCGGCCGCGGCGTGGACGGACTGGTGTGGCAGACGCCCGAGGGGATCGGGGTCAAGCCGCTCTACACGGCCGCCGACCTGGAAGGGCTGGACTTCCTGGAGACCTACCCGGGCGCGGTGCCGTACCTGCGCGGGCCGTACCCGACGATGTACGTCAACCAGCCCTGGACCATCCGCCAGTACGCCGGCTTCTCCACCGCGGAGGAGTCCAACGCCTTCTACCGGCGCAACCTGGCCGCCGGGCAGAAGGGCCTGTCGGTCGCCTTCGACCTGGCCACCCACCGCGGCTACGACTCCGATCACCCGCGCGTGGCCGGCGACGTCGGCATGGCGGGTGTGGCGATCGACTCGATCTACGACATGCGGCAGCTGTTCGACGGGATCCCCCTCGACCGGATGAGCGTGTCGATGACCATGAACGGCGCGGTGCTGCCGGTGCTCGCGCTCTACATCGTGGCCGCCGAGGAGCAGGGGGTGGCGCCCGAGCAGCTCGCCGGGACCATCCAGAACGACATCCTCAAGGAGTTCATGGTCCGCAACACCTACATCTACCCGCCGGGGCCGTCGATGCGGATCATCTCCGACATCTTCGCCTTCACCAGCGAGCGGATGCCGAAGTTCAACTCGATCTCGATCTCCGGCTACCACATCCAGGAGGCCGGGGCCACCTGCGACCTGGAGCTGGCCTACACCCTCGCCGACGGCGTGGAGTACCTGCGGGCGGGTGTGGAGACCGGACTGGACGTCGACCGGTTCGCGCCGCGGCTGTCGTTCTTCTGGTGCATCGGCATGAACTTCTTCATGGAGGTCGCCAAGCTGCGGGCCGCCCGGCTGCTGTGGGCGAGGCTGGTGGCGGGCTTCGGCGCGAAGGACCCCAAGTCGCTGTCCCTGCGCACCCACTCGCAGACCTCCGGCTGGTCGCTGACGGCGCAGGACGTGTTCAACAACGTCGTGCGCACCTGCGTCGAGGCGATGGCCGCCACCCAGGGGCACACCCAGTCGCTGCACACCAACGCCCTCGACGAGGCCCTGGCCCTGCCCGGCGACTTCTCCGCGCGGATCGCCCGCAACACCCAGCTGCTGCTCCAGCAGGAGTCGGGCACCTGCCGGGTGATCGACCCGTGGGGCGGCTCCTACTACGTGGAGCGGCTCACCCACGAACTGGCGGAGCGGGCCTGGGGGCACATCCAGGAGGTCGAGGCCGCCGGAGGCATGGCGAAGGCCATCGACGCCGGGCTGCCCAAGCTCCGCATCGAGGAGGCCGCGGCCCGCACCCAGGCGCGCATCGACTCCGGCCGCCAGCCGGTCATCGGCGTCAACAAGTACCGCCCCGACGCCGACGAGCCGATCGAGGTGCTCAAGGTCGACAACACCGCCGTGCGGGCCAGCCAGCTCGACAAGCTCCGCCGTCTGCGTGACGAGCGCGACCCGCGGGCCGTGGAGGACGCGCTCACCGCGCTGACGCGGGGAGCGGACGCGGCGGTGAACGGCGCCCGCGAGCCCGGCCTGGAGCAGAACCTGCTCAAGCTGGCGGTGGACGCGGCCCGCGCGAAGGCCACGGTCGGGGAGATCTCCGACGCCCTGGAGAAGGTCTTCGGCCGGCACGCCGGGCAGATCCGCACGATCTCCGGGGTCTACCGCGAGGAGGCGGGGTCGGGCGTGGACGAGGTCCGTACGGCGTGCGCCGCGTTCGAGAAGGCCGAAGGCCGCCGCCCGCGCATCCTGGTCGCCAAGATGGGCCAGGACGGCCACGACCGGGGCCAGAAGGTGATCGCCACCGCCTTCGCCGACCTCGGCTTCGACGTCGACGTCGGCCCGCTGTTCCAGACGCCCGAGGAGGTCGCCCGCCAGGCGGTCGAGGCCGACGTGCACGTGGTCGGCGTCTCCTCGCTGGCGGCCGGCCACCTCACCCTGGTCCCCGCGCTGAAGCGGGCCCTGGCCGAGCTGGACGCCGACGACATCATGATCGTCGTCGGCGGCGTCATCCCGCCGGGCGACGTCGCGGAGCTGCACGCGGCCGGGGCCTCCGCCGTCTTCCCGCCGGGCACCGTGATCGCGGAGGCCGCCCTCGGTCTGCTGGAGGACCTGTCGGCCCGGCTCGGTCACGCCTCGTGAGGCCGGGCCTTCCGGGGCCGCCGGCCGTGCGCCGCGAAGGCCGTGCGCCGTGAGAGCCCTTGAGGAGTACGTCCGGGGGGTGCGGTCCGGGTCGAGACGATGGATCGGCCGGGCCGTCACCCTCGTGGAGTCCACCAGGGCCGACCACCGGGAGCTGGCGCAGCGGCTGCTCGTCGAGCTGACCCCGCTGGCCGGCGACGCCCGCAGGGTGGGAGTCTCCGGCGTGCCCGGCGTCGGCAAGTCCACGTTCATCGACGCGCTCGGTACCCACCTGACCGGGCTGGGACACCGGGTGGCGGTGCTGGCCGTCGACCCGTCGTCCACCCGGACGGGCGGCAGCGTGCTGGGCGACAAGACGCGGATGACCCGGCTGTCCGCGGACGGCAACGCCTTCATCCGGCCCTCGCCCACCTCGGGGACCCTGGGCGGCGTCGCCAGGGCGACCCGCGAGGCCATGGTCGTCGTCGAGGCGGCCGGCTACGACGTCGTGCTGGTGGAGACCGTGGGCGTCGGCCAGTCGGAGACCGCCGTCGCCGGCATGGTGGACACCTTCCTGCTGCTCGCGCTGGCCAGGACCGGCGACCAGCTCCAGGGCATCAAGAAGGGCGTGCTGGAGCTGGCCGACGTGATCGCGGTCAACAAGGCCGACGGCCCGCACGAGCTGGACGCCCGCCGGGCCGCCCGGGAACTGGCGGGGGCGCTGCGGCTGCTCCGCTCCGAGCGGGCGGTGCCGGTCCTGACGTGCAGCGGGCGCGAGGGCACCGGGCTGGAGGAGCTGTGGCGGCAGGTCGCCGCGCACCGGGACGGCCTGGAGGCCTCCGGTGAGCTGACCGCCAAGAGGCGGCGTCAGCAGGCGGACTGGACCTGGACACTGGTCACCGACCGCCTGCTGCGACGGCTGCGCGAGCATCCGGGCGTGGCGGCCGTCGCCGCGGAGGTGGAGCGCGAGGTGCTCGACGGCACGCTGACCCCGGCCCTGGCCGCCGACCGCATCCTCGCGGCCTTCACGGAAGAAGGCTGAGGCCCCGGCGAGAGCCGCGGGACGGGCGGAGGCGGGCGTCCGCCGACCGGCGGGCAGTCAGGCATGAGCGTCGGAACAGATCTGTTGACTCCACACTAACGATGGCATTTGTCCGAAGTTGGACGCCATTCTGAGTTGATGCGAACTTGATCACTGATAGTAGATCATGTGATACTTCGCCCAGAGAATTACACATGTGATGTGACGCGCTTTCGGTGAGAGGTGTCCGGCAGGGCGCCCGGCGAGGCCCGAGGGCGTCCCGGAGAACTGCCGGCCGAGCAGTCTTGTTCGGCGCCCCCGAGGAAGAGGGGCGAGGGGCATCCCGGCTCTGGACGTGCTGAACCGCCCGCGCGACCGCGCGGGCGGTGTCTCACGCTGCGCGCGGTCACGTCGTGCGAGGTGGGAGACGCATGGTGATGTCGATCGGCACAGACACCGGGGCAGCCCGGCGGGCGCGATCCGTTCCGATCCGCCGGGCGCTGCGGAGGCTGATGGACGATCCGGCGAACGCGCTCCTCGAGTTCGCGGAGGAGGCCGGCGGGGAGGTCGTCCGGCTGGAGCTGGGGCCCTTCCGCCCCTACCTGGTGACCCACCCCGACCACGTCCAGCAGGTGATGCGCCTGGAGTGGACGAACTACCAGCGGGTGGGGATGTTCTGGCGGCCCCTGGAGCGGTTGTTCGGCCACAGCATCATGGGCGACGGCGAACCCTGGCGTACCAGCCGCGACATCCTGCAGCCCCTGTTCACCACGCGCTACATCGCCACGATCGCCGACGAGGTGGCGGCCCGCGTCGAGGCCCGCGTCGAGGAGTGGGACGAGCACGCCCGGAACGGGCGGGAGATCGACGCCACCGCGGAGATGTCGGGGATCCTCACCTACATCGTCAACCGGGTGCTGTTCGGCGACAAGCTGAGCCGGGAGGACGGCGAGCGCATCGTCCCCGCCTTCGACCTGGTCTCCCACTCGCTCGTCTACCGGTTCCTCATGCCGTTCATGCCCTATTTCATCCGGGTGCCGCGCGACCGGGCCTGCCTGAGGGGCGTCAAGCAGATCGACGACGTGGTGTTCCCGATCGTCGAGAAGGCCATGGCCAACCCCGATGACGGGCTCGACGTCATCTCCGTGCTCTGCCGCTCCACGAACCCCGACGGCGGGAGACTCTCCGCCAAGCAGATCCGCGACGCCCTGGTCAGCGTGTACGCCGCGTCCTCGGAGACCACCGCGATGATCCTCACCTGGCTCTGGCTGCTGATGGAGGAGCACCCGGACGTCGCGGCCCGGCTCCAGGCGGAGATCGACGAGGTGGTGGGGGATGGGCCGGCTCGGCCCGAGCACGTACCGCGGCTCTCCTACACCCGGATGGTCCTGCTGGAGGCCCTGCGCCTGTACCCGTCGGGCTGGCTGCTGCCCCGGCAGGTCATGGAGGACGCCGAGATCGGCGGCGTGCGCGTCAAAGCCGGCTCGACGGTGCTGATCACCCCCTACGCCACGCAGCGGCTGTCGGAGTTCTGGGAGCGCCCGAACGAGTTCGATCCCGAGCGGTTCGCGTCCGACAAGGCGGCGAACGGGGAGCGGAGGCACAGGTACTCCTACTTCCCCTTCGGCGGAGGCCCGCACAAGTGCCTGGGCGAGCACCTGTTCTACGTCGAGGGGCCGCTCGTGGTCGCCGCCATTCTCAGCCGGTACCGTCTCTCGGTGCGCACCCCGGGGCCGTTCACCATCGCGTGGGCGGCCTCCCTGAGGCCCAAGGGAAGGATCACCCTGGGCGTCTCCTTCGCCGGGCGCGACCGGAACGCGGTGGCCCTGTGACGGTACGGCCCGGCACCGGCCCCTGGCCGGCGGCGATGGAGAGCGGGGCGGTCTGCGCGGGGGCCGGGCGGGCCCAGCGGGACATGCGCGAGTGGGCGCAGAGCTATCCGGAGCTCTTCTCCGCCAAACCGTTCGACGCGGCGCTGTACAGCACGCTCTCGCTCGCCATGGCGTTCAGCGGGCCGTGGTTCACCGCCGAGCAGCTGCGGATGGCGAACAAGACCACCCTCTGGGCGTTCGGCCTGGACTGGCTCGTCGACTACGTCGCCACCTCGCAGACTGAGGTGGCGGACATCGCCCGGCGGTGCCGGGACGTAGCGGAGGGCGCCCCGCCGGTCCCCGGCGACGACCTCACCCGGATGCTCGCCGACATCCGCGACGAGCTCGCGGCCGCTCCCTCCTTTCCCGGCCTCGGGCCGGTCTGGCGTGAGGAGCTGGGGCTCATGCTGGACGGGATGCTCGAGGAGTGGCGCTGGAAGAGCGGCAAGACCGTGCCGACGTTCGAGGAGTATCTCGGCAACGCCGACAACCTCGGCTTCTCCTTCGTGTTCGCCGCCCACTGGATCCATGTCACCGGCGAGGGCGCGGTAGCGGATGTCGAGCGGCTGCGTGAGGCGAGCCGGGCGGTGCAGCGGGTCATCCGCCTCCTCAACGACCTGGGCACCTATGAGCGCGACGTCGCCTGGGGCGACCTCAACGCCCTGATGCTCGGCACCGGCCGCGCCGGGGTCGAGCGGCGGATCGCCGAGCTCGCGGCCCGGAGCCGGGAACTGCTGGCCCCGCTGCGGGCCGCCCACCCGGAGCTGGCCGGCTACATGGAGCGGCAGATGGACTTCTGCGCCGGGTTCTATCAGGTGGGCGACTACTGGGGGGCCCTGTGATGGCGGGCGCTGTGAGATTGGGCCCTGCGAGGCCGGAAGGGGCGGTGGTGGCCGTGGCCGCCCGACCGGGCGGCGGCACCGCCCCGGAGCCGGATGTCGCCGCCGAGGCGCGGGAGCTGGTCGCCGGGTTGTCCGCCGCGCCCTGGGGGCAGGTGTCCGCCTCGCCGTACGAGACCGGCCGGGTGGTGAGCCTGGCCCCGTGGCTGGCCGGGCACGCCGCGCGGGTCGACTTCCTGATCGCCGCACAGCGGGTGGACGGGGTCTGGGGGCCGCCCGGCGGGTACGCTCTCGTGCCCACGCTGAGCGCGGTCGAGGCGCTCCTGGCCGAGCTCCGGCGCGAGGCTCCCTGTGCCGATCGCGGGCTGCTGGCCAAGGTCGCCGCCCGTGGGCTGGAGGCCGTGCGGAGTCGGCCGGTCACCGCGGCTGCCCTGCCGGACATGCCGGCGATCGAGCTCATCGTGCCGTCCCTGCTCTCCCGGATCGGCATGCATCTCGACCTGGGGGTGCCGGAGCTGGACGGCGTCCTGCCCGGCGCGGTCGGGCCGGAGCCGCCCTCCGGCATGGACGGCGCGAAGCTGGCGGCTGTCCGGGCGTGGCTGGCCTCCGGCGCGGAGGTCCCGCAGAAGCTGGTGCACGCCCTGGAGGTCGCGGGTGAGGCGGCGGCGGCCTCCGGCGTCGTCCCCACGCCGATGCGCGGCGGGATGGCGGCCCTCGGCGCCTCGCCCGCCGCGAGCGCCGCCTGGCTGGCCGCGCGGAGCGGGCCCGGAGACGACGCCGGACAGGAGGCGGGGCCGGAGGCGCTCTCCGCGGACGGCGCGCCGTCCGGCCCGGGCCGGTACGCCGGGCAGGAGGCGGCCGTCCGGCGGTACCTGGAGGCGGTCGCGGCCGTCTCCGGCGGGCCGATGCCGTGCACCCTGCCCATCACCGTGTTCGAGCGCGGCTGGACGCTGAGCTGGCTGCGGCGCGCGGGCGTCCCCGTGGACGTGCCGCCGGAGCTGGTCGCGAGCCTGCGGGACGGGCTCGGCCCGGACGGGCTCGCCACGGGGCCGGGTCTGCCCGCCGATGCCGACACCACCTCCGTCGCGCTGTACGCGCTGGCGCTGCTCGGCGAGGCGCGCGAGCCGGAGGGGCTGTGGTCCTTCGAGACGGAGACCCACTTCTGCACCTGGCGCGGGGAGGAGGGGATGTCGCTGACCACCAACGCGCATGTGCTGGACGCCTTCGGCGCGTACGTGCGTCGGTGCGGCGGCGGGCCCCGCCACGCGGCCGTCGTGGCCAGGCTGGCGGCCTGGCTCCGCGGCAACCAGAAGGGGAACGGGAGCTGGTCGGACCGCTGGCACGTCTCGCCGTACTACGCCACCGCCTGCTGCGCGATCGCGCTGCGCGAGTTCGGCGGAGAGGAGTCGGCGGACGCGGTGGCCGGGGCCGTGGACTGGGTGCTCGGCACCCAGCTCCCGGACGGGTCGTGGGGCCGCTGGGAGGGCACCGCGGAGGAGACCGCCTACGCGATGCAGACCCTCCTGCTGGCCGGCGCCCCGCGGCAGGGACGGTGGCGCGAGGCCGTGGAGCGCGGATACCGCAGCCTGCTGGATCTGCGGGCCCGTGAGGCACCGCCGCTCTGGGTCGACAAGGACCTGTACCTGCCGGTGACGATCGTCCGGGCGGCCGTTCTGGGCGCGCTTCATATGGCGCGGCGGGCATTGTCCGTCAGATGACTGTACTGAGAAGTCCGTCTTAAATTCATAAATGGGACAGAAGTGTTCATGTAACCGGTTCAGCTTGAGGGTGTTTACTGACATTGCTAGGGTTCGGCGAGTGTGATCGGGATGTCCCGTCGGCTCGTGCGATACGGCGACTTTTCGGCGCTTGTGCGTCGGCTGTCATGACGCGTGTTACCTATTTCTTTCTGCTTTCCCGGGGTGGATGCCATGCGCTTGCGCAACGCGCGCTTGCGGACCAAAGTCACGGCGTTGCTGGTCTCGCTCACCGCACTCTGGGCGTTCACGGCGTGGGTCACCGTCCGTGACGGTCTGAACATGCTCGGCGTGGCAACCCTCAACACCAGCGTCGCCGAGCCGGCCGAGCGGCTCATCGTCGAATTGCAGGCCGAGCGGCGGCTCACCGCGGTCACACTCGGCGTACCCGGTGCGGAGCAGCAACGGCGCGAGGCGCTGACCGCCCAGCGCGCGCGCACCGACGAGGCCGGCGCGAACTTCCGCGAGCTCGCCGGCGGCGGCAGCGTGGAACTGATGGGAAGCGCGGCCCTCGAGCGCCGCATCGGCGAGATCCGGCGGCTCCTGGACGGCCTGCCCGCCGCCCGCAAGGCGATCGACGCCGGCCGGGCGGACCGGGCGCGGGCCACCACCACGTTCACCGACATCGTCGACGCCATCTTCCGCTCCTACGACTCGATGGCCACGCTGGACGACGAGGAACTCGCCAAGGACACCCGGACGCTCATCGCGATGAACCGGGCCCGCGACCTGCTGGCCCAGGAGGACGCCCTGGTGATGGGCGCCCTGACGGCGGGCCGGTTCACCGACGACGAGCGCATCCAGCTCACCCAGCTCCTGGGCGCGCGACGCTTCCTCACCGACCAGGCGGTGGCCGAGCTGCCCGACGCCGACCAGAGGGCATACCAGCGGCTGGCGGAGGGCGAGCAGTTCACCCGCCTGCGCTCCATGGAGAACCTGCTGACCGGGACCAGGAACGCGGTGTCGGCCGGGCTGGTGGACGCCGGGAGGTGGAGCGCCGACTCGCAGCCCGTGCAGGCCAGGTTCGCCGAGATCGTGCTCACGGCCGGCAGCGGGGTCGTGGAGCGCGCGACCCCGGTCGCCACCGGTGTCATCGTCCGGCTCGTGCTGGCCGGCGGACTGGGCCTCATCGCCGTCATCGCGTCGGTCGTGCTGGCCATCACCACGGCCCGTGCTCTCGTCCAGCAGCTGGAGAAGCTGCGGACCGCGGCCTGGGAACTGGCGGACAAGCGGCTGCCCGGCGTGGTGGACCGGATCGGCCACGGCGAGGACGTGGACGTCGCCTCCGAGGCGCCCCCGCTGGAGTTCGGCGACGACCAGATCGGCCAGGTCGGCAGGGCGTTCAACGCCGTCCAGCAGACCGCGATCAAGGTCGCGGCCGAACAGGCCCAGCTCCGGCGTGACATCGCCGACATCCTGCGCAACCTCGCCCGCCGCACCCAGGGCCTCGTCCACCGCCAGCTGAGCGTGCTGGACGCCATGGAACGCCGGGAGCAGGACCCGCAGGAACTGCGCGACCTGTTCCGCCTGGACCACCTGGCGACCCGCATGCGGCGCTATGCCGAGAACCTCCTCGTCCTGTCCGGCGCGGCGCCCGGCCGCGCCTGGCGGGAGTCGGTGCCGATGCTCGACGTGGTCCGCGGGGCGCTGGCCGAGATCGAGGACTACACCCGGGTGGACGTGCTTCCCATGGGGGAGGTGTCGCTGGACGGCCGGGCCGTCGGCGACGTGATCCACCTCATCGCCGAGCTGGTCGAGAACGCGGCGTCCTTCTCCCCGCCCTACACGACGGTGAAGGTCGGCGGCCACGTCGTGGCCCACGGCTACGCGGTGGAGATCGAGGACCGCGGCCTGGGCATGAGCCCGGAGGACATCGCCTCGACCAACGAGCGCATCGCCAACCCGCCCGAGCTCAAACTCTCCGGCAACGCCCGCCTGGGACTGTACGTGGTCAGCCGGCTGGCCGAGCGGCACGAGATCCGGGTGGCGTTCAAGGCCTCGCCGTACGGTGGCACGACCGTCGTCGTCCTGATCCCGCAACACCTGATCAGCGACCGCGACGGGGCCTCCCCGGACGGCGGCGTCAGCGTGCAGGGGCCCGTTCAGGCCGGCGCGGCGGCGGGCGGGGGAGCCCAGCGGAGCGTCCCCCAGGCCCGTACGGCGCCCGCCGGTCCCGCCGGGCCCCATGGCGCCGCCGTGGCGTCCGCCCGGCAGTGGGACCCGCTGGCGGGCGGCCCGGGAGTCCCGGGCCACACCGCCTCCGGTGGCCGTGCTTCCGCCGCCCGCGTTCCCGGCGCCCACCGGGCGGACGCCTCCGGCCCGGGGGTTCCGGTGGCGGCGGGGTCCCCTGCGTCCCCTGCTCCTGTGCCCCCCGCTCCCGCGCCCCCGGCTTCCGCGCTCTCCGCACCCGTGTTCTCCGACCCGGCGGTGGCCGGACCCCCCGCTCCCGCGTCCCCCACTCCCGTGGAGGCCCCCGTGCCCGCCGACCCCTCGTCGACGTCCTCGCCCTCCCTCATGCCTCCCCCCGACACCAGCCACACCCCCAAGGGCCTGCCCCGCCGCGTCCCCCAGACCCACCTGGCCGCGCCGCTGCGGGAGGAGGAGCCGGCCGCGGAGCCACCGCCCGCGGACGACGACGGCGAGCGCTCGCCGGAGGAGATCCGCGCGGCCTTCTCCTCCTTCCAGGCCGGCACGCGCCGCGGCCGGTCGGACGCCGCACAGCTGCTGGGCGGCGAGTCCCCCGAGGCCGGGCGGCCGCCCATGTGACCGCCCAGCGATGATCTCGATTCGCGCATGAATACTCCGTGCCGACGAGCCGCCGGAGCCCGAACGGCGGCCGGCAGAAAGAGGACAACGAGTGGTGCAGGGAACAGGGTCCGTCACCGACCTGGCCTGGTTGCTGGACGACCTGGTCGCACGCGTGGCGGAGACCGAGCACGGGATCGTCTTCTCCAGCGACGGTCTGCTCATGGCGGCCTCGGCGGGTCTCGATCCGGCCGACGCCGAGCACCTGGCCGCGGTGGGCTCTGCGATCCAGAGCCTGGGCCGGGGGGTCAGCGACCGGGTCAAGGGCGGAGTGGTGCGCCAGACCATCATCGAGATGCGCTCGGCGTACCTCGTCGTCTCCACCGCGGGACAGGGCGCCTGCCTGGCGGTGCTCTGCACGAACGAGGCCGACGTCGGCCTCGTGGCCTACGAGATGGCCATGCTCGTCACCAGGGTCGGGCAGTACCTCACCTCGCCCGCCCGGGTGGCGGGCTCGACCGACGGGGGCGATGCTCCGCGATGAACCCTCGCGACGAGCATCACGACGCCCAGTGGATCGGGGAGGAGGCCGGGCCGATCGTCCGGCCGTACGTCCTCACCCGAGGCAGGACAGAGCCCACCCGCGGCCGGTTCGACCTCATCACCCTGGCGGTGACGGTGCGCTCCCCCTCCCCGGGGGAGCCCGGCATCACCCCGGAGTGCCACGCCATCGTGCGCCTGTGCCAGCAGCCGCAGTCGGTGGCGGAGATCGCGGCGCACATCAACCTCCCGGCGGGCACCGTCCGCGTCCTGCTCAGCGATCTGCTCGACCACGGGCTCATCACCCTGCAAGAACCACATTCGGAGACGGACATGCACGACGAGAGGCTGTACAGGGCGGTGCTGGATGGACTCCGTGCGCTCTAGCCGCGACGCCGGGCGGGCGGTGCTGCCCAAGGCGATCAAGATCCTGGTCGCGGGCGGTTTCGGGGCCGGGAAGACCACCCTGGTCGGTGCGGTCTCCGAGATCGAGCCGCTGCGCACCGAGGAGACGCTGACCGACCGGGGCATCGGGATCGACGACCTGTCGGGGGTGGAGAGCAAGGCCACCACGACCGTCGCGATGGACTTCGGCCGCATCACCATCGGGGACGCCTACCGGCTCTACCTGTTCGGCACGCCGGGGCAGGAGCGCTTCTGGTTCCTCTGGGACGAGCTGGCGCTGGGGGCGCTGGGCGCGGTCGTGCTGGCCGACACCCGCCGGCTGGCCGACTGCTTCCCCGCCCTGGACTACTTCGAGCGGCGGCAGACGCCCTTCGTGGTGGCGGTGAACTGCTTCGACGGCGCTCCCCGGTACGACCTGGACGAGGTGCGGCTCGGGCTGACCATCCCCGAGGAGGTCCCGATCGTGCTCTGCGACGCGCGCAGGCGGGAGTCCGGCAAGGAGATCCTCATCACCCTGGTGGAGCACGCGATGAAGGTGCGGCTCGGCCGCTCCCCGTCCGCCGCGCCGGGACCTCTGGAGCCCATCCAGTAGGCGCGTTCACCCACCCGAGTGGCAGTGAACCCATCCGCGGGCCGGGCGCGTTCTCCGCGGCAGCCCGACGACCACCCGGCACTGTACGACCGGGCCCGCGCGGTCTGCCGCGGCCGCCCGCGCTGACCGGGCCCGCCCCTCCCGCGGAGGCCCCGCCCAGAGGGAAGGGGCCTCCGCGGGGCCTGGGGGCTCGCTCGATAGCCTTGCCCGCGTGAGGTACCGAACGGGGGTCGCCGCCCTGGCGCTGGCGGGGCTGGTCACAGGCTGCGGCGCGGGATCGGCCGTGTACGACTACGGCGAGGTCGTCGGGGGAGGGGTCGGCCGGACGGCCGAGGTCGAGGTCGCACCCGGCCAGCGCTTCTCCCTCGCCGTGGACGAGAACGCCTCGATCGGCGACAGCTGGCGGATGGGGTCGCTGCCCGACCCGAAGGTGGCCTCGTTCATCAGCGCGGAGTACGAGAGCGAATCCGGGCCCGGCGTCACCGGTTCGGGCGGGGTGCGCTACTTCGTCTTCAACGCCAAGCAGGGCGGCACGGCGGTCGTCACGCTCTCCAACTGCTGGCGCTGCGGCGCCGACCGGGTGCCCGCCGACGAGCAGAGCAGGAGCCGGTCGGGGGACGCGACCTTCCGGATCACCGTGAAGTAGGGGTGCCGCCACACGCCACACCCGGAATGCCGGAATTACTCGGTTGGGCCGGGGAAATCGGGGACGCTGGTGCGCATGAACCGACTTGCTGAGATCGATCTGTCCGTCAAGCTGTCGAAGAAGGAGGCGGGCGAGCGGCTCGACGCGGCACTGAGACGCCTGCTCCGGCTGCGCCTGATGCTCGGCGGGCAGATCGGCGACAAGCGCATAGGCCCGCCGTTGTGCGTGGTGTTCGAGGGCTGGGACGCCTCCGGCAAGGGCGGCGCGATCAAGCGCCTGGTCCGCCCCCTCGACCCGCGGCACGTGCGGGTCGCCCAGTTCGCGGCCCCGACCTACGACGAGAAGCGTCACCACTTCCTGTGGCGGTTCTGGCCGGTGCTGCCCGGCTGGGGCGGGATGGCGGTGCTCGACCGTTCCTGGTACGGGCGGGTGCTGGTGGAGCGGGTGGAGGGCTTCGCCACCGAGGAGCAGTGGTCCCGCGCCTACGGGGAGATCGTCGAGTTCGAGCGGACCCTCGCCGCCGAGGGCATGATCATGGTCAAGTTCTGGATGCACGTCTCGGAGGAGGAGCAGCTACGCCGCTTCCAGGACCGGGCCGGCGACCCGCTGCGGGTCTGGAAGCTCACCGACGAGGACTGGCGCAACCGGGACAAACGCCCGCAGTACGAGGCCGCGGTGGAGGAGATGCTGGAGCGCACCGACCACCCGGACGCGCCCTGGCACGTGATCGCCGGAGACGACAAACGCCATGCCCGGGTCGCGGTGGCGGAGACGGTCTGCGCGGCGGTGGAGGCCGAGCTGTCGGCCCGCGGCTACGACCTGACCGACCCCGCCCCCGGCTCCGGCGACGAGGACTGAGAGCCGCCGGAGAGGGCGGCCGTGGATGAGATTTTTTTCTCCGCCATGACCAGCCGGGGGCGCCCGCCCGCGCGCGGGGACGGGCGCCCCCGGCGGTACGGCTTCCCCGGAGGGGGTAGGGCAGGCGATCCACACCCGACGAGCGGATGAGGAGAGCAGGCATGACCTTCAACCCGCTGCAGGAGCGGGGAATCCCGCTGGACCGGCAGCTGCGTAACTGGCGCGAGCTGAACGTCACCCCGATCGACCCCGACCACGCCGACCCCTACACCCGCTGCCGCATCATCGCGATGAACGGCATCGAGGTCGAGGCGGTCATGTTCAGCCATCAGTTCGCCCGGCACTGCCCGGACCCGGCGGTCCGCCAGCGGCTGGCCGAGGTCCGCTACATCGAGGCCCAGCAGCAGAAGGCGGTCAACTGGCTGCTGCCGGGGCTGGCCTCGGTGCTGGAGACCACGATCGCCTACGAGCAGGTCGCGGTCGACCTGACCTCCTGGGTCGCCCGGATGGAGCCCGACCCCTACCTCAAGCAGGCCTACCAGTTCGGCGTGCTGGAGGACTTCGACCACCTGTACCGCTACGCCAACCTGTTCGAGATGATCGAGCACCGCAAGGCGGAGAAGATCGTCGACGGGCTGACCGAGGTCACCCCGGGACGGCCGACCTACCTGCACCACCGCCACCCGATCGACAACCTGCGCGAGCCCTACGACAAGGCCGGGACCGACCCGATCTCCAAACTGCACGCGCTGACGATCATGGCGGCAGAGCAGCAGACCATGAACTTCTACATGAACGTCGGCCCCACCTACATGGAGCCGATCGCCCGGCAGCTGTACCAGGAGATCGGGCTCATCGAAGAGGAGCACGTCACGCACTACGAGTCGCTGGTCGACCCGGGCGAGACCTGGTGGGAGCAGCTCGTCGTCCACGAGTACAACGAGTGCTACCTGTACCACTCGTTCATGCAGACCGAGTCCGACGCGAAGATCAGGGCGATCTGGGAGCTGCATCTGAACATGGAGCTGGAGCACCTGCGCATCGCCGCCGAGCTGATGCGCCGTCACGACGGCCGCGATCCCGAGCAGGTGGTGGCCTCGCAGCTGCCGGCGCCGGTGACCTTCGAGCCGAACAAGGCCTACGTGCGCGAGCTGCTGGCCACGCAGATCGACTTCACCACCATCGGCACCGGGTACGTGCAGGACATGCACGAGCGGTTCGAGCGGATGCAGCAGACGATCCACGGCGGGGAGAAGGCGCCCAGCGAGGTCGTCATCGAGGAGAACCGCAGCAAGTCCGGGCGGGAGTACCGCCTGGAGACCGAGGGGCCGCACCCCGTCCCCAGCCTGCGCGCCGAGCGCTGACCGGCGGCCTTCGGACCGGCGAACGGTACGGCCCGCGTCCCCGCCGGGGGACGCGGGCCGTCCGGCGCGGCCGGGAGTGCTCAGCCGTTCTTGCCCATGGCGTTGCGGATCACGTCGCGCACCCGGTCCATCATCGCCATCGGCGTTCCGACCAGCAGGTTCTTGGTCGCCGACTCCACGCCCGGGTGCGGGTGGGTCGGGGCCATCGCCTCGGCCGCCTTCACCCCGGCGGCCATGGCGCGCCGCTCGGCCTCGGAGGTGTGCGCGCGCAGCTGGGTGAACTCATACCGCTCCTCGCTGCGGGCGTGGGCGGTCACGGCGGCCCGCAGCAGCGCCAGGTTCGTCAGGAACTGGGCGTCCTGCGGCCCGGCCTCGTCCATCTTCATCAGCAGTTGCTTGGCCTCGTGCTCCTCGGCCAGCCGGTCGTCGACCACCGCGTCCCCGCCCTCCAGCTTGCGGCGGGCGTAGGGGTGGACGATCTCCTCCTCGGCCGTCTCGTGGACGGCCAGCAACCGCACCAGCCTCTGGAACGCCTCGGGCCGATCGGCCGAGGAGGCCCTCTCGACCTCGTCGAACATGTCCCTGATCAGGGCGTGCTGCGCCAGCAGCAGATCGACGACGTCGTTCTCCTCCATGAGCTCCGGCATCGGCCGGTGCTGGGTGGTCATGTCCGTCTCCCTTCGTGTCCTTCGCGCACGCCTGGCCTACCCCCGCCGCGGCGCTGAAACCCGCTCCGGCGCGGCGCCGGGACCGCGCCCCTGCTCGGTGCGGATTTGTCCGGCGCGGGGAGAGCTCCGGCCCGCCGGGGACGACCGGCCGGTCCGCGCGGTCACGGGTCGAGGGTCTGTCGGCGGGTCACAGGTCCAGGGGCGAGCGGCCGAAGCGCTCCCGCAGGAACCGCCCCTGGTCACGAAGGGCCTGCTCGTCACCCTGGTGGACGGCCTGGGCCACCTCCCGCAGGGCGGCCTCCAGCAGGTCGAGCTGGGCCAGGAGCTCCTCGTGGGCGCTGCGCTCACGGTCGCCGCGGCGGGTGAGTGCGTAGGCGCGCGGAAGGTTGGCGTAGGCCTCCAGACCGGCCGGGAGGTAGTCGCGGATCGTCTGGGAGACGACGTGCAGGTGGTCGGGGGAGGCGGCCAGCACCTCCGCCCGGTCCAGCACGCCCCCGATCACCTCGGCCAGGGCGGTCACCCGTGTCACCACGTCACCGGGGAAACGGCGGGAGTCCCGCACGCCGCACAGCAGCGTGTCGAGATCCGCCCGGAGCGGGCCCGTCTCCACCCCGGCGTGGGGGATAGTCAGCCGGATCCGGTCCGGCGGGGTCAGCAGCACGCCCACGCCGTACAGCCCGGCCACGACCACCGGCCAGAACGCGCCCGCCAGGCCGAGGAAGTGGGCCAGGAGACCGGCCAGGGCGAGCGCGCAGCCGACGATGTTCCTCGTCGAGCCGAGGTACCCGAGCACCCGGTCAACCACGCGCGCCTCCTTCCCGGTCCCGGCCCGGGGCCGCCGGGCGCGTGCCCGGCCCGTCACTGGTAGCCACGGATCTCCTTGAAGGCCGCGGCCAGTGAGCTGTCGCGGGCGTCGAAGACGGCGCCTCCGGTCAGCGCGGCGACCTTGTTCATCTCCGCCGCGTCGCTCTCCCCGAACAGCACGACGAAGGTCCGCGCCCGGCGGGATTCGGGCAGCATCCGGTACAGGGACTCGAAGTCCTCCAGCGACGCGCCGTCGGTGTTGTCGCCGTCGGTCATGAGCACGATAGAGGTGTAGTGGTCCGGGTCGCCCTGCAGGCTCTGGACGTAGGCCGCCCGCAGTCCGTCGTAGATCGCGGTTCCGCCGTCGGCGCCGAGGCCCCCGGCGTATCCCCTGATCTCCTCCAGCGCCGGTCCGGGGTCACCCGCAGGCAGCGTGAAGGTGCGCGGGGTGCCGACACGGTCGCTGAACGGGATCATGGTCACGGTCTCGCGGCTGCGGAACCGGGAGAACGTGCCGGAGGCCGAGCGGTCGGCTCCGGTCAGCATGACCAGGGTCTGGCGCAGCGCCTCGATCCGCTCGCCGCTCATCGAGCCGGAGGTGTCCAGCACGAACAGGGCGTGCGCGGGGGTGCGCGCCTCGTCGAGATAGGCGGTGATGAGCCGGTCGGCGGCGGCTCTGCGGTTGGGGAAGGGCAGCTCCAGCAGCGGCGCCGAGCCGAACTCCGGTCCCGGCCGGACCTCGGGGACGGCGGGCCGCCGGTGGGTGGAGGCCATGATCTCCCGCTGCACGTCCGGCGTGCGCAGCCAGGCGGCCAGTTTGCCGTACAGCTCCCGCTTGTGCGGCGGGGCGGAGGCCAGCAGGGTCAGCGGGTAGTCGGCGGTGACCACGCCGTCGCTCGGGTAGACGAGCGTCAGGTCCTTCATGCCCAGCAGCACGGACTCGTAGTTCACGATGCCGTCCACTCCGCCCTGCCGGGCATAGGCGTCGGCCAGCCAGCCCGATGAGCCCGCGGTCAGCCTCTGGGCGGAGAAGAACTCCTTCAGCTTCGGCGTGACCGCCGACACCTGCCCGGCGTCCAGGGCCTCTCCGGCGTCCGACAGCGCGGCGGCCACGCCGACCAGCGCGGAGAAGCCCGAGTTGGAGGAGGCCGGGTTCGCCATGCCGAAGGTGAACCGCCCCTGCCGGGCGGCGCCGGCGATCTGCTCCCAGGTCGCCTTCCCGTCCTGCCAGCCGAGCTCCCGGGCCTTGGCGGTCCTGAGGCCGAGCAGCACGGGTGAGACCATGATCTTGGTCTGGGTGGACAGCCTGGCGGATGCTCCGTCGATCAGCGACAGGTAGCGGTTGGAGGAGAACCAGAGGGCGTCGTATCTGCCGTCGGCGCCGCCGCCGGCCACCTGCTCGGCCCCGTCCAGGGTGCCGGTGTAGGAGATCTTCACCTTGACCCCGGAGCGCGCCAGCATCGGTTCGAGGTCCTTGACCTCGCTGCCGGCGAGGACCCGCAGCACCTCCGGGTCGTCGCCGGCGCTCTGCCCGGACGCGCACGAGGACAGACCGAGTGCCAGCGTCAGCGCCAGCACGGGCCGCAGGACCCGCCGCAGCACCGGCCTCAGCGGCCGGGCGGCCATCTGCCCGGGGACGGGCCCCGGCGGACGGGCGGTCACCGGCCCGCCTCCGCCCGGTCCAGGTAGGTCCTGGCGTGCTCCAGCTCGCCGCTGAGGCTCTGGACGGTGACGGCCATGCTCTCCACGGCCTGGGCACGGAAGGAGTCGATCATGTCCATGGTGGCGTAGACGTTGTCGAAGGCCCTGCGCAGGGCGTCCATGTCCACCGTGGTCGAGGCCGCCTGGTTCTGGACGGCCCCTGCCTGGGTGCGCAGCATCTCGCTGGTGGCCAGGATCAGGTCGCTCGTTGTGGCGTTGAGCGCGCCGATCTGGTCCAGCACCAGTTTCTGGCCGGCCAGCGCCTGCGCCACCGTGACCGCGGTGCGCAGCGCGGCGACCGTCGTGGTGGTCGCCCGGTCCACGCCCTTGCTGAGCTCCAGGTTGTTCCTGCGGACCAGGTCCAGGGCGAGGTAGCTCTGGGCGGAGACGGCCAGCTGGGTGAGGATGTCCTGGTGCTTCTGCCGTACGGTGAACAGGGCGTCGGAGCGCAGCGCGGCCGCCTTCTCCGGGTCGGTCGCCTCCAGCCGGAGCAGGTGCTCCTCCAGCGCGGCGTCGAGCGCGGCGGCCATCACCGCGTACTCCTGCAGGCGGGTCATCGCCTCCCACAGGTTCGCCTTCTCGCCCTCGATGGCGGCGTTGTCCTTCAGCAGCTCGTCCTGGCCGGACTTCAGCGCCCTGACGATGTCGTCGAGGTGTTTCTGCGCCGAGGCGTACTTCGCGAAGTAGTCGCGGAGCCGGTCGCCGAAGGGGATCAGCCCGAGCAGCTTGCGCGGCCCGTCGCCGGCCTGCTTCGGGTCGAGGTCCACCACCGTGCGGCGCAGCGCCACCAGCTGCCCGGCCACCCGGCCCTGGGCGTCGGCCGCCTCGCCTCTGGCCGAGGCCAGAGCCGCCACCGGGCGTTGGAGCATGCGGTTGGCCACGTGGGAGGCGGCGCGGATCTCCGAGTCGCCCATAGAGGAGACGTCGTGCACCTTCCGGGTGAAGTCCGGCAGCCGAGGGTCCATCCCGGCCAGTTCCGCGGCGAAGTCCCGCGCCTTGGCGGCGAGCTCGTCCGCGCGGCCGTCGGGCAGCGGGAGCATGGTCGCGGCCCGCTCGGCGGGTACGGCCGTCACCGGAGCGGGCGGGGTGAGCGTCAGACCGGTCGCGTCCCCGGCCGTGCCGTGCGCTGTGTCCTGTGACATGGTCAGGATCCTCCTTCGGCCTGCGGTACGGCGCCGCCGGCGTAGAGCCGTTCGATGGTGCCGATCAGCTGTTCCAGGCGGTCGTAGGTGGGCGGTTCGACCACGTCGACCAGGTCGCGGGCGACCGGGGCGCCGTGCCTGGAGACCAGATCGGTGAAGGCCGACGGGTCCGCGGTGCGGAAGCCGTGCCGGGCGGCCAGGGCGCGCAGCTCGGGGTCCTCGGTCAGCAGCCGCCCGACCTCGTTCGCCTGCTCGGTGAACGGCACCAGCGTGTGCTTGCTGAGCACCGTCGGCGCGGGGTAGAGCAGTCGCATCTCGGGGGTGATGGAGCCGTCGCGGGAGAACAGCCGCGACAGGTACTGGGCCTCGTAGGCGACCACCATCGGCGTCTTGCCGGACCCCATCACGAGGTAGTCCTCGAAGGGGGCCTCGGTCGAGGACTGGGAGTAACCCTGGTCGAGGAAGACCGGCGCGAGCTTCCCGGCCGCCCGCGGCACCTGCGCGGCGGTGGTGACCACGTCCTCGCCGTTGGCCACGTAGCTGGTCATCGCCAGGTACATGGCCGCGGAGTTGGAGGTCCTGATGTCGGTGGTGGTCAGCAGCACCCGCTTGCGCGCGGGGTAGGCGGTGTTGCCGGGCAGCTCGTCCCACCTGGTTCCCTCGGCGACCAGGTCCAGGTACTTGGCGATGTCCAGCACCTGGTAGCCGCGTCCGGAGTCGCGCACCAGCCCGGCTCCGGCCAGCACGTCGGCGATCGGCTTGAAGGTGGCCACCGCCATGGGGGAGTGGAAGGGAGAGAAGACCCGGGCGACCCCCCGATCCTTTTTGATCTTCTCCGCGGCGGGGAGGCTGGAGGGGAAGGCGAAGGCGTAGCCGTCGAGATCCACCTCGGTGGCGATCTGGCGGGACCCTGCGGTGTCCACCTCGACGCGCAGGCCGTGCTTCTCGAAGGCCGCGCGCACCCGGGAGTCGTCGAAGAACGGCTTCTTCTCCGAACCGATCACACCCCGCACGACCGTGGGCCCGCCGGCTCCGTTGCCGAGCACGACCGCCACCACGACAGCGGCACCGAGCAGCAGCGCCAGGGCGATGCCGATCGAGCGTCTCATCACACCCCTTTTCCTGAAATAGCCCCTTTAATGGGGATTATCTGAGGTCGGGAAAAGGGGTGGGCGTTTCATGTGAGGATATGTCGGAGAATTCAGAGGGTGTTCATTTTCTCGTCATATCCGGTGATCTGGCGGCGGTTTTGTGAATGTTTCTGGTGGTTTCGGATGGTTTGGAGTCCGTTTCGGCTCGCTCAGACCTGCCGGATCGAGTCCTTGTAGAGAGAGTCGAGAACGTCCCGGTAGCGCTCCTCCACCTCCCGGCGGCGGATCTTCATGCTCGGGGTCAGCTCGCCGGTCTCCACGGTGAAATCGGCCGGCAGGATCGCGAAATCCTTGACGGTCTCGTAGCTGGCCAGGTCGGCGTTGACGCTCTCGATCGCCCGCCGTACCTCCTCGCGCATCCGGGGGTGCCCGCGCAGTTCGGCCGGGTCCTCCGGCAGCCCCTCGGCCTTCGCCCACGGCGCGACCACATCCGGGTCGAGCGTCACCAGTGCCGTGCAGTAGTTGCGCCGGTCACCGTGGACGACGACATGGGACAGGAACGGGCAGGCGGCCTTGATCCGGCCCTCCAGGTGCTGGGGCGCGACGTACTTGCCGCCGGAGGTCTTGATCAGTTCCTTCTTCCGGTCGGTGATGCGCAGCCGGCCGGCCTCGTCGAGCTCGCCGATGTCACCGGTGTGCAGCCAGCCGTCCTGGAGCGCCTCGGCGCTCTCCTCGGGCAGGCCGTGGTAGCCGCGCATGATCCCGTGCCCGCCGATCAGGATCTCCCCGTCCTCGGCGATCTTCACGGTGACGCCGGGCAGCGGCAGGCCGACCGTGCCGAACCTCACGTTCCCCGGCCGGTTGACGAAGCTGCCCGCCGACGACTCGGTCAGGCCGTACCCCTCCAGGATCGTCAGCCCGGCGGCGTCGAAGAACTCGGCCATCTCCAGCGAGAGGGGGGCCGAGCCGGAGATGAAGTAGCGGATGCGCCCGCCGAACCTGGCGCGCAGCTTGGCGAAGACCAGCCGGTCGGCGAGGGCGTGGCGGGCCCGCAGCCCGGGGGAGAGGGCCCGGCCCTCCTGGCGGGCGCGGACCGTCTCCAGGCCGACGGCCCGTGCCCAGCGGAACAGTCTCAGCTTGATGCCGCCCTCGCGCTGCACGGTCGCGGTCACGGTGTTGTGGATCTTCTCGAAGATTCGGGGCGCGGCGGCCATCACGGTGGGCCGGACCGCCCCGAGGTTGGCCGCGATGCGGTCCAGGCGGCCGTCGATCACGGTCGGCGTGCCCACGGCGATCATCACGGACTCCAGCAGCTTGCCGAACGAGTGCGACATCGGCAGCCAGAGGAAGTGCAGGTCGCCGGGGGTCATCAGGTCGATCTGGGCGGCCGCGCGGGCGGTGTGCAGCCAGTTGCGGTGGGTCAGCTCCACCCCCTTGGGGCGGCCGGTCGTCCCCGAGGTGTAGATCAGCGTGGCCAGGTCGTCCTCCGTGACGGCGTCCACCATCCGGTCGTAGTCGGCCGTGTCGGCGGTGCCGTCCCCCGTGCCGTCCCCCGTGCCGTCCCCCGCGCCGGAGCGCGCCACCTGGTCGAGGGTGAGCACCCAGCCCTCCTCGTCGGCCTCGCCGTCGATGACGACCACGTGCTTGACGGCGGGGATCTCGCTCCTGACGGAACGGAGCTTGGCCACCTGGTCGTCGTTCTCCGCGATGACCAGCACGCTGCCGGAGTCGGAGAGGATGAACGCGCACTCCGCGGCGGTGTTGGAGGGGTAGATCGTGGTGGTGGCCGCCCCGGTGGACAGGACCGCCAGGTCCGCGATGATCCACTCCACCCGGGTCCCGCAGAGCACCGCCGCGCGGGTGCCGGGTTCGAGGCCGAGCGCGCGCAGGCCCAGGGCCAGGGCACGGACCCGCTCACCCGCCTCGGACCAGGTGAGCGAGGCCCAGCCGTCGCCCGAGGGGTGACGGAAGGCCTCCGTGTACGGTGTCGCTCGGATCCGGCTCCGCAGCAGTGCGGGGAGGGAACCGGTGTATTCGACGCTCATGACGCACCTCGGTTGGAGTGGCACTCTAGAGCGTTACTCTAGCAATCGGGGGTGGATCGATGGCAAGGGGCGCCACGCGCGCGGCGATCCTGGAGGCGGCGCTGCGGATCGTGGCCGAGGGCGGGCTGGGGGCCATGACGGTCGGCCGGCTGGCCGAGGTCTCCGGAGCCTCGAACGGGAGCATTTACCACCACTTCGGCAGCCGGGGCGGGGTGGTCGCCGAGCTTTACCGGGAGAGTTTCGCGGAGCTGGTCGGGGCGATGGCCCTCGCCCTCGACGACCGGCCGGCCGAGGCGGTCGTACCCGAGCTGGCGGGGCGGTTCCTCGACTGGATCGTGGAGAACCCGACCCGCGGGGAGTTCGTCTACCGCGCCTCGGTCGCCGGGCTGCTCGCCGAGGACGGGGTCGCCGAGTTCAAGGCGCGGGTCATGGCGCCGCTGGCGGAGTGGTTCGAGGCGCGTACGGCCTGCGGGGAGCTGCGGCCGGTCCCGGCCTGGGCGCTGGACGCGGTGGTCATGGGCCCGGCCCACGAGTGCGCCCGGCGCTACCTGGCCGGGCCGGACTCCTTCGATCTGAAGCTGGCCCGTCCCGAGGTCGAGCACGCGGTCTGGGCGATCGTGCGGCCCTGACCCGGCGGACGGTCCGGAGGCCGGCCGGAGAACCCTTGACGCGACTTTAGTCGCATCAGTATTCTCAACAGTGTCGTATCGTCGTCCCGTAGGAGAGCCCGTTGGAGTTCTGAGGTTCCAGACACCGCGTCGTGAGAGCCGTTCCCCGGCCCGGCGCGCGCTGACCTCAGCCGGCTCCGCTCTCCGTCCCCCGTGACGGCCCTTCTCGTGTGGAACCGTCCCTGACGGCGTGCGCGCCTGCGGTGTCTCCCGTGTCCCGATAGGTCATGACACATCACTGGAGCCGCCTCATGTCTACCTCGTTCACCTCCATCATCTGCGACCGGCTCTCGTTCGCCTGGGCGGACGGCACGACCGTCCTGCAGGACCTCGACGCCGCCTTCCCCTCCGGCCGTACCGGCCTGATCGGGGTCAACGGCTCGGGCAAGTCCACCCTGCTCAGGCTGATCGCCGGCGAGCTCGCCCCGGGGTCCGGATCGGTCGCCGTCACCGGGCGGGTCGGCCACCTGCCGCAGAACCTCCCGCTCCGCGCCGGCCGTACCGTCTGCGAGCTGCTCGGCATCGCGGAGAAGCGGGCCGCGCTGCTCGCCGTCGAGCGCGGTGACGTCCCGGAACACGAGCTGGCGGAACGCTTCGCCGTCATCGGCGACGACTGGGACGTCGAGGAGCGCGCCCGCGCCGAGCTCGACCGGCTCGGCCTGGGCCACGTGGGCCTCGACCGGACGGTGGCGGCGCTCTCCGGTGGCGAGACCGTCATGGTCGGCCTGGCCGCGCAGTTCCTGCGTCGCCCGGACGTGCTGCTGCTGGACGAGCCGACCAACAACCTCGACCTCGACGCCCGCCGCAGGCTCTACGCGGCGCTGGAGTCGTGGACCGGGGTGCTGGTGGTGGTCAGCCACGACCGGGCCCTGCTGGAGCTGGTGGACACCGTCGCCGACCTGACCGGCGGCGCGATCCGGATGTACGGCGGGAACCTCTCCGCCTACGAGAGGATGCTCGCCGCCGAGCAGGAGGCCGCCGAGCGCATGGTCCGGGCCGCGGAGGCCGACGTGCGGCGGCAGAAACGCGAATGGGAGGAGGCTCAGGTGAAACTGGCCCGCCGGGAGCGCTACGGCAACAAGATGTACGCGCAGAAGCGCGAACCGAAGGTCATCATGCAGGAGCGCAAACGGCAGGCGCAGGTCGCGGCGGGCAAGCACCGGAACATGCACGCCGCCAAGCTCGCCGAGGCCCGCGACCGGCTCGGCGAGGCCGAGGAGGCCGTGCGCGACGAGGCGGTGATCCGGATCGAGCTGCCCGAGACCGCGGTGCCCCCGGGCAAGACGGTGCTGGCCGTGACCGGCCTGCGGACCGTGAGCGGGACGGCCGTGGCGGAGCTGGTCGTCCGGGGGCCCGAGCGGATCGCGCTGCTGGGGCCCAACGGCTCCGGCAAGACCACGCTCCTGCGCACCATCGCCGGGGAGCTCGAACCGGTGGAGGGCTCGGTGGAGGTGGGCGTGCCCGGGATGGGGTACCTCCCGCAGCGGCTGGACCTGCTGGACGACTCGCTCAGCGTGGTCGACAACGTCCGCAGGTTCGCGCCCTCCGCGCCGGTCAACGCGGTCCGGGCGAGGCTCGCCCGGTTCCTCTTCCGGGGGGAGCGGGCCGAGCGGCCCGCCGGGACGCTCTCGGGCGGGGAGCGGTTCCGCGCGGCGCTGGCGGCGCTGCTGTCGGCGGAGCCGCCGCCGCGGCTCCTGCTGCTGGACGAGCCGACCAACAACCTGGACCTGGCCAGCGTCCGCCGGCTCGCCGAGGCGCTGCGGGCCTACCGGGGCGCTCTCATCGTGGCCGGTCACGATCTGCCGTTCCTGGAGGCGGCGGGGATCACCCGGCGGCTGGTCCTCGACCGGGAGGGCGTGCTCACGGAGGACCTGGGAGATCCCGGGACCTCCGGCTGAGGAGGGGGGGCTGCCGGGCGGCGGCTTCCCCGTCCGGCGGTCGCCGGCAGGCCGCCGGGCGCCTGGAGGGCGGGAGAGTTTGACGGACCCTGATCAACCCCACAATAGTGGGGCAAATGAGTATCCCCCCGGCTGCTCGCCGTCTGCTCCCGTGTGCCGTGGTCACCATGCTGACCCTGACCGCCTGCTCCTCCCTCCTCCCCGAGTCCGAGCCCGTCCGAGGGCAGGCCACCGCGGGCGGGGTGGTGGGGGAGTTCGGCGGCCGGGGCGACGCCCAGGGCGGCCCGGGCGACTCCTCCGGCGCCGCCCCGTCGCCCACCGCCAGCGCCCCGCCCTCCCCGGCGGCGCTGACCCCCGAGGACTACCGGGCCGAGCTGGAGCAGGCGCGCGGTCCGGTCCGCGAGGCGCTGAAGAAGCTGGCGGGGAACGGCGGCAAGAGCCTCGACCGCCGGGTCAAGGGGATCGCCGACGCGGTGGACGACGCCGTGGCCCGGCTGGAGCCGCTGTCGCCGCCCGTCGAGCTGGCGGCCCAGCACGGCAACTACGTCGGCGCGCTGCGCTCCTTCGGCACCGCCTTCGACGGGGCCCTGCAGGACGTGGAGACGCAGCAGGCCTGCACGGGTCCCGCGGTGCTGACCGGGTTGGAGAAGTACGGCGAGCTGAGCCGGATGAAGGACGCCGCCGCGGGGCTGTCCGGTTACCCGGCCGACGTCGTGTCGGTGAAGGCGGCCGGGCAGCGGAACCGCCGGCTGCCCAACGGCAGGATCATCCGCTCGGAGAGCCGTACCGGCCGGGGCTCGCTGAAGGTCCACAACGGAGGCAAGCGCGACGCCGTCGTCGTGATGCTGCGCGGCGGGAAGCGGGTCGTCACCTTCTACGTGCGCGGGAAGGGCAAGGTGACGATCAGCGGCGTCCGCGACGGAAAGTACAAGGTCTTCTACACCACCGGGACCGACTGGGACGCCAAGGCCCGGGCGTTCACCCGGTCGTGCGAGTTCACCCAGTTCGGCAAGACGGTGCCCTTCAAGACCACCTACTCCGGTTCGTACATCCGCTGGAACAACTGGACGATCACCCTGCACTCCGTCAAGGGCGGCACCGTGCGCTCCAAGCCGCTCAAGCCGGGCGACTTCCCCGGGTGAGGCGCCGCGCGGGGGCGTGAGACGCGAAGACCGCGACCTCCCTGAGATCGCGGTCTCGTCGTCACCCCCCCTTGAGCGGATCAGGTGGAGAAGAGCATGCCCACCCAGCTGCGCTGACGGTGGTGGCCGTAGTGGCCGCCGTAGTGCGGAGCCGGGGCACCCCAGGCCGGCGGGGGAGCGCCGTGAGCCGGCGGCGGCGGGGGCGGCGGCGGGGCCGCGTGCTGCTGCGACCACTGGCTCTCCATGCGCGTCAGGGTCTCGAGCTCGCCGTAGTCCAGGAAGATCCCGCGACAGCCGTCGCACTGGTCGATATGGACACCATTGCGCTCATAAGTGCGCATGTTGCCGCGACACTTCGGGCACTGCATCTGGTTGTCTCCTTGCCTTGGCATCGTGGTCGCCGTACGACCACAACCTACTGCGTGGGCACACTATGGCAGGCACTTCGAAACTGGACAATCCTTTGGCAGGTGTCGATCAGAACCCCCTCGACCTCGTCCAACCCGCGCCCCGCCCGCTCCGCCGCCGCCACGGCCGCCGCGGCGAGCTGCACCGTCATCGCCTGCGCCGGGATCTCCAGCCGCTCCCACGGCTCGCCGTCCATCGGGACCGCGCACCCGCCCTCGGCGCGGTAGGCCGCCAGGAAGCGGTGCCAGACCGCCGGCTCCAGCAGCCCGGCCGCGAACCAGGCCGCCGGCCTGGACAGGTCCCAGGCCGGGTCGCCGACGCCCAGGTCGTCGGTGTCGAGGATGATCCACTCGCCGTGGAGGCGGACCATCTGCCCCATGTGCCAGTCACCGTGCGCCAGCAGGCCCGCCCCGTTCCGCGGGCCCGGCCCGGCGCCGGGGTCGCGCCCGGGGCCCGGCAGGAAGGGGGCGAGGGAGTCGAAGGCGCGCAGCACGACCCGCCCCGCCGCCGAACCGCCGTCCAGCCGGGAGACGGTCTTGCCCACCCGCGCGGGCCCGCCCGCCGCGGGCAGCGGGGGGAGCGCCCCGGCCGGTACGGCGTGCAGCCGGGCCAGCAGCCGGGCGCTCGCCTCCCAGGGGGCGGAGTCCGGGTCGTCGTGGTCCACCGGGACGCCGGTCGGCCAGACGGTCACCAGCCTGCCGCAGACCTCCGCGACCTCCTCGGTGACCGGTTCGAGCAGGATGCCGCGGAGCGCGGGGTGGCGCACGGCCCGCATCCGCAGCTCCAGCGGCTCCCGCTCCGCTCCGGGGGCGTGCGCCTTCACCACGACGGACCCGGCCCGCACGATGGTCACGTCCGGCCGGGTCGGCAGCACCTCGGGGGGCGCGTCGCCGTACCGCAGGCCGATCCGGCCCAGCTCGCCGATCAGGTCGTCGATCTCATCCACCCGCAAAGTGAACCACAGCGCCCGGCCCCACGAACGAATCTACAATGTAAAGTCGGGAGCTCGGAACCGTCGGCAGGCAGGCTCGGGGGCGGTCGGGCTGGAGGCGGCCGGGTTGGGGAGCAGTCGGGTTGGGAGGCAGGGCCCGCCGGCGGGCTCCGGGCACCGGCGGCGTGCGGGACACGGCGAGGGGGGCGGGATCCTCGCTTACGTACCAAGCGTTTGGTTGGATACGTGCATGAGGCAACAGGAGATCGCGGACCGGCTGGAGATCGGTGACCTGCTCGCCCGCTACGCCCACGCCATCGACACCGGTGCCTGGCAGCGCCTGGACCTGGTGTTCACCGCCGACGCGGTGATCGACTACACGGCGGCAGGGGGGATCAGGGGCACCCGGGACGAGGCGCGCCGGTGGCTGGCCGAGGTGCTGCCGCAGTGGCCCGGGCGGCAGCACCTGATCGGGGCGACGACCGTCCGCTTCGAGGGGGACGAGGCGGCGGTCACGGCCTCCTTCACCGACACCCTCGCCCCGTCCAGGGAGATGATCGCCGCCGACACCGCCGGGCTCATCAGGGGCGGCGGCTGGTACCACCACAGGCTGGTCCGCACGATGTACGGCTGGCGCAGCCGGGAGCTCGTCGAGGAACAGTCCTGGCGTACCATCCGGTGAGCCTCCCCGCCGGGTGGCGGGGGCGGGCGCCGTGGTGCGGACGTGCGGGTGCGGACGTGCGGACGCCGAGGGCGGGCTCCATGGTGCGAACGTCATGGTGCGAACGTCATGCGGTGAGCGCCGCGCGTATGCGGATGCCGGGCCCGTGGGGGGCTGGGCTTATTTCGGCATGCCTGGCGGCATATGGCCGTCCTGTACCTGTCATCCTTGTCTCCTGCACATTGGGATGAGATGCGGGGGAACGGTGAACGAGCGCAAGCCGATCGAGTGCTGGCTGTCGGACATGGACGGGGTCCTCGTCCACGAGGGGCATCCGGTGCCGGGCGCCGACGAGTTCATCCGCCGCCTGCGCGAGACGGGCAAGCGGTTCATGGTGCTCACCAACAACTCCATCTACACCCCGCGCGACCTCGCCGTACGGCTGCGCGCCGCGGGCCTGGAGATCCCGCCGGAGTCGATCTGGACCTCGGCCCTGGCCACGGCCAAGTTCCTCGACGACCAGCGCCCCGGCGGCTCGGCCTACGCGGTCGGCGAGGCCGGGCTGACCACCGCCCTGCACGAGGTCGGCTACGTCCTGACCGATCTCGACCCCGACTACGTGGTCCTCGGCGAGACCCGCACCTACAGCTTCACCCAGATAACGCGGGCGATCCGGCTGATCGAGGGCGGCGCCCGCTTCATCGCCACCAACCCCGACCCGGTCGGCCCCTCCAACGAGGGATCCCTGCCGGCCTGCGGGGCGGTCGCGGCACTGATCACCAAGGCGACGGGCGTGGAGCCGTACTTCGTGGGCAAGCCCAACCCCATGATGATGCGCAGCGCGCTGCGGGCCATCGACGGGCACAGCGAGAGCACCGCGATGATCGGCGACCGGATGGACACCGACATCGTCTCCGGCATGGAGGCGGGGCTGCACACGATCCTGGTGCTCACCGGCGTGGTGGCCAAGGAGCAGGTCGACCGCTTCCCGTTCCGCCCCTCCCAGGTGGTCGACTCGGTCGCGGACCTCATCGACATGGTTGATTGAGTTCCTGACGGCACCTGTCACCTATCGGTGCGATCCTGCCTCGTATGACGCGCGTCTATCTGGAGATCGGTCCCAAGAGGGTCTTCGCCTGCTCGGCCGAGTGGCCCGGCTGGTGCCGTATCGGGAAGTCGGAGGAGGCGGCGCTGGAGACGCTGACGCTCTACGCGCCACGCTACCGGGTGGTCGCCGAGCGGGCCGGGCTGGTGTTCGAGCCGGGTGACCCGGTGGTCGTGGAGCGGACCGGGGGCGGCGCGACCACCGACTTCGGGGCCATCGAGACCATTCCCGAACTCGACTCCGCCCCGGTGGGCGAGGACGAGTCGCGCCGGGCGACGGCCCTGCTGCGGGCGGCGTGGGAGCTGTTCGGCGAGACCGCCGCCGGCTCCCCGCAGGAACTGCGCAAGGGCCCGCGAGGCGGCGGCCGGGACCGCGACAAGATGGTCGACCACGTGATCGAGGCCGAGCGCTCCTACGCCCGCAAGATCGGTGTCCGGCACAAGCCGTTCCGGGACGCCGAGGGCCTGGCCGCCATGCGGGCGGAGATCGCCGAAGTGCTGTCCCGGCCGTCGGACGGCGGGCCGCTCGAACCGGGCGGGTGGCCGGCCCGCTACGCCGTCCGCCGTATGGCGTGGCACGTCATCGACCACACCTGGGAGATGCAGGACCGCCGCGTCTGAGCCGGGGCGTACGCGTGGCCCGGGGCATCCGGTCGCGCGTCCTCCCGCCGGGACGATCGCCCGCCCCGACCCGTCCCGGTCCGCCGCGTAGGGTGCCCGTATGAGGATCGGATTCGCGGTTCCGGTGTCGGGGTCGTGGGCGACGCCCGCCAACATGGTCCGGGTCGCCCGCCGGGCGGAGGAGCTCGGCTACCACCAGGTGTGGACCTTCCAGCGGCTGCTGTACCCGCAGGGGCATCCGATGGGCCCCGTCTACCGCAGCGTGCACGACCCGGTGGTGACGCTGGCCTACCTGGCCGGGGCGACCACCCGGGTCCGGCTGGGGGTGGCGGTCCTGAACATGCCGTTCTTCTCGCCCGCCCTGCTGGCCAAGCAGCTCGCCACGCTCCAGGCGGTCTCGGGCGGCCGGCTCGACGCCGGGCTCGGGCTGGGCTGGCTGCCGGAGGAGTTCGCCGCCTCGGGGGTGCCGTTCGAACGGCGGGGCAGGCGGGGGGAGGAGTTCCTCCACGTGCTGCGGAGACTCTGGACGGAGGAGACGGTGGAGCACGAGGGCGAGTTCTACCGGCTGCCCCCGGTGCACCAGGAGCCCCGGCCGGAGACGCCCCCGCCCATCCTGCTGGGCGGGGGCGCGGAGGCGGCGCTGCGGCGCGCGGGGCGGCTGGCGGACGGCTGGGTGAGTGCGAGCCGGGAGGACCTGGACCGCATCGGCGAGAAGATCTCCATCGTCGGCCGGGCGGCGCGCGAGGCCGGGCGGGACCCCGGGGCGCTGCGTTTCGTCACCCGGGGCGCGACCCGGGTACGGCCGGCCGGGGACGCCGGCCGGGCGCCGCTGACCGGCTCGTTCGAGGAGATCCGTGAGGACGTCGCGGGGCTGGAGGCTCAGGGGGTGACCGACGTCTTCCACGATCTGAACTTCGATCCGGAGATCGGCTCTCCCGGCGCCGATCCCGCGGAGTCGATGCGCCGGGCGGAGGCCGCGCTGGAGGCCCTCGCCCCCTGAACCGCGCCCCGACCCGGTCCTGAAGCGGGTTTCGGGCGGGTGACGGCCCGGCCTGCCGGGCGGGTCAGCCGATCAGCTCGGGCAGGCGGGTGACGGTGCCGGAGAGATAGTCGCCCAGCTCCGGCGGGATGAGGTTGATGGCGGTGATCTCGGCGGGGACGAGCGGGAGCCGTACCACCTCGTAGCGGCCCTTGGCGGGATCGCTGAACTCGGGGCCGGAGCGCAGGGCCAGATCCATGGAGACCAGGCGGCAGCCGTACACGTGCTGGATCTTGAGGCCGCCGTCGCGGACGCAGTTCAGGGTGGTGAGCGGGGTGACGCCGGAGACGGTGGCGCCCAGCTCCTCCATGAGCTCGCGATGGAGGGTGTGCTCCAGGGAGGCGTCCCCGGGCTCGACGTGGCCGCCGGGAACGGACCAGTAGAGCTCCCTGCCGGGGACGACGCGCCGGAACAGCACGAGCCGGTCGCCGTCGAGCAGGAGAGCGCGGACGCTGGGAACGAGCGGCATCTCAGAATTCTCCCATCCCCCTTGACGCGATCTTCGGTGGGCCCTAGACAACAGAACAAGATTCGGCAGATGGGGGGCTCCCGTGACGACCTCAACCGCCTCCGGCCGCCTCGGCGCGGTCACCGCCGGGGCCCCCGTCTTCCCGCTCGCCCTGCTGTTCGGGCTGAACTTCGTCGACGAGATCGACCGGCTGGCCTTCGCCACGCTCTCGCCGGAGATCCGCGACGCGTTCGAGCTCACCGACACCGAGATCGGCGCGATCGGGTCGATCGTGAGCGTGTTCATCCTGCTGGCCGCCGTGCCGCTGGGCTACGTCGCCGACCGGGTGAACCGGGTGTGGCTGGTGGCGGGGGCGGCGCTGCTGTGGGGCACGATGAGCGCGCTGACCGGGCTGGTGACCACGCTGGTGCTGCTGTTCACGGTACGGCTGCTGGCGGGGCTCGGCCGGGTGAGCAACGAGGTGGTGCACTCAAGCCTGCTCACCGACTACTACCCGCCCGAGGTCCATCCGAGGATCTTCCAGTTCCACCGGCTGGCCAACCCGCTCAGCCAGGTCTCCGCCGTCGTCGCGGGCGCCCTCGCCGCCGCCTACGGCTGGCGCTGGGCGTTCGTCGTGCTGGCGGTTCCGACGTTCCTGCTGCTCTGCCTGACCGTACGGCTCCGCGAGCCGGGACGCGCCCGTTCCCGTACGGCCGGGACCGGGGGCGAGGCCGGGAGCGGCCTGCCGTTCCGGGCCGCGGCCCGGCTGCTGTTCCGGATCAGGACGCTGCGGCGGCTCTGGCTCTCGGCGCTGCTGTCGGGCATGGGGCTGGTCGCGCTGCCGCAGATGCTCTCGCTGTTTCTCAGCGACGTCTTCCAGCTCGGCGCGACGGAGCGGGGCGCGGCGCTGACGATCGCCGGGGTCGGTCAGATGGCGGGCCTGTTCCTCGGCGGGCGATGGGCGAGCCGGGCCTCCTCGCGTGACGACTGGCACGGCGTCGCGACGGTCGCCGGGCGGTCGGGGCTGGGATTCGCCGCGGCGCTGCTGGTGCTGGGCTGGTCGCCGGTCCCGGTGGCGGCGTTCGCGGTGATGTTCCTGATGGGCGTGGCCGGCGGGAGCTTCCTGCCGGCCTACCTGTCGCTGGTGGGCCGGGTCTCCCCGGGGGAGGTGCGCTCGCAGGCCTACGCCTGGGCGGTGTTCTGCATCGGCCTGGGCACGCTGGCCTCGGTCGCCCTCTACGCGCTCGGCGACGCCGCCGGGTACCGGATCGCCATGACGGTCTTCGGACTGGCCGTCATGGCCGGGGCGGCGACGGCGTTCACCGCGCGCCGCTTCGCGCAGGCCGACGCCGGCGCCTCCGGGCCGGGCCGGGCGCCCGGGACGGCGAGTCCGTCCGCGTAGGCCAGGATCACCGGCCGCACGCGATCGCGGAGATCCCGCCCGGTGACGGTCCGGGAGATACGGGCCTTGACGGTGAGAGTGCTGGTCGGGGGGTCCGGCGGTGAGCCCGTGGGCGGTCTCCGCCGGTCGACCCGGAGGACGGTGTTCAGATGTCGCGGCGCAGGCGCTTGATGTCGGAGCGGTGCTTCTTGGCGGTGATGCGGCGCTCGATCGCGCCCCTGCTGGGCTTGGTGGGACGGCGCTTCTTGGGAGGCGGGGCGACGGCCTCGCGCAGGAGCTGGGCCAGGCGCATCTCGGCGGCCTCGCGGTTGCGCAGCTGGGAGCGGAACTCGGAGGCGGCGATGGTGACGACGCCCCCGGTCAGCCGGGAGGCGAGGCGCTCCAGGGCGCGGGTCTTGAGGAGCGGGGGCAGGGCCTCGGTGGCGGCCAGGTCGAAGCTGAGCTCGACGCGGCTGTCGGTGGTGTTGACCCCCTGGCCGCCGGGTCCCGAGGAACGCGAGAACCGCCAGTGGAGCTCGGCCTCGGGGATGGAGACCGAGCCGCTGATCTGAAGCGGGCCGGGCATGGCGGGTGACTCCTTCGTGCGGGGGTGGGGTTCAGCGTAGCGAGCGAACGCACCCATCGATCAACCGGTTTATCCCCCATTCGGCTTGTTCTGGCGAGTTCCAGGCCGCGGCCGTCGCGGCCGTCGCCGCGGTGAGCGGGGGGCCGGCGGCCAGTGCGGTCCGGCGCGCCTCCAGGGTCTCCGCCTCGCTCGTTCCCGGTCCGGGCAGGTCGGCCGCCGCGAGCGCGGCCGAACCGAGCACGTGCACGATCACCGCGTACGCCGCCCGCGCGGCGTCGTCCGGGCGGAGCCCGCCTTCGGTGAAGGCGGCCAGCAGTCCTTCGCCCACCATGACCGCGTTCGGTCCGTTCATCGGGCCGGAGAAGAAGAACGGCACGACGCCGGGCCTGGACAGCAACTCGGCCCGCAGGCGCAGGGCGTAGCCGGTGATCCGCTCTCTCCAGGGGGTGCCTCCGGCCAGCGCCGCGGGCCCCGCCAGCTCCAGCAGGTGTTCGACCACGACGCCTTCCAGCGCGACCCGGTCGGGCACGTAGGTGTAGAGGGTGTTCGGCCGCACGCCGAGGCGGGCGGCGACGCCCCGGAGGGTCGGAGCGGCGGCGGGTTCCTCGTCGAGCAGTTCCATGACCGCGTTCACGATCTTGGAGACGTCGAGGCTGCGCTTGGGGCCTTTCATTTCGTCATTGTACGGTGTATAAACTCTGTACGACGTACATTATACGCCGTACAGAAAAGGAGTGATCATGAAGAGAACGGCGATCCTGCTGGTGCTCGGCGCTCTGGCGGCCAACACGGCCTTCGCCGGCCTGGCGGCCGTCTTCGACTACCCCGACGTACTGGCGGCCCCGGCCGCGCAGGTGATGGCGGACTTCCGCCATGACCAGGCGGCCGTCAGCGCGCTGTTCCTGCTGCTCGCCCTCGGCGCCGGGCTGCTGGCACCCATCGCGGCCGGGCTGGCCCCGCTGACCGGCCGCCTCGCGTTCCGCGTCGGCGTGGCGGCGGCGGCCGTCCAGGTCGCGGGACTGCTGCGCTGGCCGCTGGCAGTGCCCTTCGTGACCGATCCGGAGACCTTCCGGATGCTCGGGACCGTGCTCGGTACGGTGATCGGGGAGACCACGGGCTATCTGCTGACGGCGGCCTGGACGGTGCTGGTGACCAGGGTCGTGGGGGGCCGGGTGCTCAGGGCGTGCGGCCTGGCGGCCGCGGCCCTCGTCGTCTCCGGGGTGCTCGTCCCGCTCGAGGTGCCGGGGGCCGATCTGGCGAACTTCGCGGGATACGTGCTGTGGAGTGGCTGGCTGGTCGGACTCGCGGTGGTCTTGTGGCGCTCGTCTCCTTCCGCCACAGTGGCTTCCCAGGGGCAGGCCGTACGTGCCGGTGGATGAGAGGCGGGGGTCGTGAGCGCGATCGTGGGCGTGCACGGGATAGGCAAATACCGCTACTACCGCGACGCGGGGAACTCGGTCGCCGGGGCGGCGGCGGCGATGCGCGGCAAGTGGGACCGCTACCTGCACGGCGGGCTCACCGGCGGCGCGCCGCACGCCGGAGAGCGCTACATCACCGAGATCGCCTACTACGCCCACCTGCTCGGCGAGCACAAGGACGACTCCCCGCGCGCGGTGCAGAGCATGGACGCGCGCTCGCAGGAGGTCTTCGTCGCCTGGGCCAGGCAGCTCGACGCGCTCGGGGAAGGGCTGACCGGGGCGCTGCACCGGGTGGCCGGCTGGCTGCTGGACCGCCTGCCGGACCGGGCCGCCGACTTCGCGAGGATCTTCGCCCCCGAGGTCGCCGCCTATCTCGACGCCGGTGGCGAGGCGCGGGCCGGGGCGCGGGCGGCCGTGGCCGAGGTGATCCGGCGCACCCGGCCCCAGGTGGTCGTCGCGCACTCCCTCGGCAGCGTGGTGGCCTACGAGACGCTCTGGGACGACCCGGATCTGGAGGTGGAGCTGCTGATCACCCTCGGCAGTCCGCTGGGCATGCGGAACGTGGTCTTCGAGCACCTGCTGCCCGCCCCGGTGAACGGCTGGGGGGAGCGGCCCCGCCAGGTGGGGCGGTGGGTGAACATCGCCGACAGGCACGACATCGCGGCCATCCCGCCGGGTCTGCGGACGTGCTTCACCGGCGTGGACCAGGAGTTCCTGGTCGACCTCGACTGGGTCGACTTCCACACGGTGGAGAAATACCTGGGGTGCGGCGCACTCAACGACCACCTGAGGCCGTACCTGTCCTGACGGCGTTTCTTCACCTGGCGGCAGGAGGGACGCCGTCTGCCGGTAGGCCGGTGTTCAATGACGCCGGGTAACGCCTGGGCAGTGCCTCCGCCTGTGCAGCGGCTGTTCATCTTCACTTGCATCGCAGGCCACAGTGGGTACAGGCGCGGCGGTTGCACTGAACGTGTGGAGCAGAGCCTGTCACGCAGAGTGTTCCTTTCCGGCGCCGCCGCGGGTGCGGGCGGCCTGTTGCTCACCGGGGCGGGACACGCCCCCGCCCTGCGGCCGCGGACCCTGGCCGCGGACCCGTTCACCCTCGGCGTCGCCTCCGGCGACCCGTCGGCCGACGGCTTCGTGCTGTGGACCCGCCTGGCGCCCGACCCCCTGGGCGTGAACGGCCGCGGCGGCATGCCCGCCCGGGACGTGGACGTGCAGTGGCAGCTCGCGGCCGACGAGGGGTTCACGAAGCCGGTGCGCTCCGGCACCGCGAGCGCGCGATGGAGGCAGGCCCACAGCGTCCACGTGGAGCTGGACGGGCTGGAGCCGGGCCGGGAGTACTTCTACCGCTTCCGCGCCGAGGGGCACCTGTCCCCGGCAGGCCGCACCCGCACCGCCCCGGCCGGGTTCTCCCCCCTGACCTTCGCCGTCGCCGCCTGCGCCCACTACGAGCACGGCTACTACACCGCCTACCGTCGGCTGGCGGAGCAGGAGCCCGGTCTCGTGGTGCACCTGGGCGACTACATGTACGAGTACGCGCCGCAGGGGTACACCGCGCCCGGCGGCGGCGTGCGGCAGCACACCTGGGGCAAGTGCGAGACCCTGGCCGACTACCGGATGCGGCACGCGCAGTACAAGAGCGATCCCGACCTGCAGGCGGCGCACGCGGTCGCACCGTGGCTGGTCTCCTTCGACGACCACGAGATCGAGAACAACTGGGCCGCCGGCGTCTCCAGCACCGGGGCGCCCGCGTTCAACCGGCGCCGGGCCAACGCCTTCCGGGCCTACTACGAGAACATGCCGCTGCGGCGCTCCAGCGTGCCCGGCGGATCGTCGATCCGGGTGCACCGGCGGGTGGACTGGGGGCCGCTGGCCCGCTTCCACCTGCTCGACACCCGCCAGTTCCGCGACGACCAGGCGTGCGAGGACGGCGTCAGGGCGGGCTGCGACGACCGGCTGGCGCCCGGGCGCACCCTGCTGGGCGAGGACCAGCGGCGCTGGCTGCTCGACGGGCTGGCCGCCTCCGGGGCCCGGTGGAACCTGGTGGGCCAGCAGATCCTGATGGCCCAGCGCGACCATCGGGCCGGGCCCGGCACCGAGGTCAACCTGGACTCCTGGGACGGCTACGCCGCCGAGCGCACCCGGCTGCTGACCGGCTTCCGCGACTCCGGCGCGGCCAACCCGGTGGTGCTGACGGGCGACGCGCACATGCACCACGCGGCCGACCTCAGGCTCGACTTCGACGACCCCGACTCGCCCCGGGCGGCGGTGGAGCTGGTCACCTCCTCCATCGCCAGCGACGGCGACGGCTACCGCGACGAGAGCCGGGTCGCCGAGCTGACCGCGGAGAACCGGCACATCTCCTACCTGGACCAGCGGCGCGGCTACATCGTCTGCCGGCTGACGGCCGAGGAGCTCCAGGCCGACTTCCGGGTCCTGGACTACATCAGCCGCCGCGGGGCCCCGGCCAGGACCGGCGCCCGGTTCACCGTGCCGGCGGGCGAAAGAGCGCTCGATCCCCGCTGATCTCCTTGTGGAAACTCATAATGTGTGGTGAAAACCCAGTATGAGTAGTCTCGCGTCGAGGCTCGCCGTCGCGACCCTCGCCACCGCGCTGGGCGGAGCCCTCCCGGCCCAGAGTCCCACCGCCGCGGACTCGGCGGCCGTCGTCACCGCCGCGGACTCGGCGGCTGTCGTCACCGCCGCGGACTCGACGGTCGCCGGGTCCGACGTCACCGCCTCGGTCACCTTCGGCAAGTACGTCCGCAGAGGCGGCCAGGTCACCTACAAGGTCAAGGTCGTCAACAGGAGGTACGCGGGCGAGGCGTCGGTCCTGGTCGCCGGGAACTTCCCGCCCGGCACGCGCGGGGTGAAGGTGGCCGGCAAGCCCCGGGGCGTCACCTGCGAGGTCCGCAAGCGGCGCATCCTGGACTGCGAGGTCGCCTCTCTCGGCAGGGGCGGCAAGGTCGTGCTGACGGTCCGCGCCCGGCTGTCGTCGGCCGAGCGCGGCACGTACGTCGCGAAGTTCGGCCTGAGCTACGTCGCGGGCGGCAGCGGGCATCTCTGGGAGCGGGACGAGGTCCGCTTCACGAAGTTCACGACCCGGATCGTGTGATCGCGTAGCCGAACAGGGTGTCTCCGGCGGCGGTGGCGAAGGTCGTCGCCGCCGCCCGGCGCAGGCCCGGGTAGGCGCCCTCGCGCACGCCGCCGCGCAGCAGGGTGAGCCTGCCCGCCCTCGGGGCCGCGATCACCAGGCTCCGGCCGGGGACGGCGGCCAGGGCCGCGCCGAAGTCCCCGCCGCCGCCGGTGATCAGCAGATCGTTCTTCTTCGTCAGGCCGCCGGACCTGGTCCCGGCGAGCACCTGGACGGCGTTCTCGCCCGGCACCCCGATGGCCAGCTCGTCATCGCCGTCGCCGTTGAAGTCACCGGCGGCCAGTGCCGCGCCGAACCGGTCGAAGTAGCGGGGCCTTCCCTTCAGCCCCCGCTGTGACCAGGCCTCCGAGTTCGCGGTCTGCAGGCCGTCGCGCGCGCCGTAGACGGTCACCACGGTGCCGTCGCCGTAGTCCATCGCCCGCTGGTTGGCGGTCAGCCCCTCACCGGGCACCCCGACGGCCAGATCGTCGCGGCCGTCGGCGTTGAAGTCGCCGACGGCCAGCGCGGCGCCGAAGGCGTCCCAGGCCTCGGCCCGGCCGGTGACCCACGGGCTGTCCTGGGTGAGCTGGACGGCCTTGCGGCGGCGTACGTCGAGTACGGTGACCGAGCCCTGCCCGTTCTTCAGGATCGTGTCGGCCGGCGCGCCCGCGGCGATCTCGTCCCGCCCGTCGCCGTCGAAGTCGCCGGTCGCGAGCACGGCCCCGAACTGGTCGGTCACCCGCTCGGCCTGGTCCACCCAGCCGCTGTCCTGAGTGACCACGTACGGCTTGCGCCCCTTGAGGCCGTGCACGCCGACGCCGCCCCCGCCCAGTCCGGGGATCCCGATCACCAGCTCGTCGTCGCCGTCCCCGTCCAGGTCCCCGGAAGCCAGGGCGGCCCCGAACCGGTCGGGGCCGCGCCGGCGTCCCAGGTCGCCGGCGTCGAGCACCGCGCCGGGCCGCAGGCCGTCCGGCGAGCCCCTGAACAGGTGCACGGCACCGCGGCCGTCGGCGCCGGAGCCCGCCCGGTCCTCCTCGGAGACCCCCACGGCCAGGTCGGCGCAGCGGTCGCCGTCGAAGTCGCCGGCGGCCAGTGCCGAGCCGAACGCGTCGCCGGCCTCGGCCTCACCGGGTACGCCGGGGCCGTCCTGGGTGAGCCGCCGCTCGGTGCGCATGCCGTACAGGACCGTGACGGAGCCGGCGCGCGCGTGCCCGCCCACCGTCGCGTACGGCGCGGCGACCGCGAGGTCGGCGCGGCCGTCGCCGTCGAAGTCGGAGGGCACGCCGGAGCAGGCCCGCCCGGCCGGGAGCGGCCAGGAGAGCGGCGGGGCCGCGGCCGGAGCGGGGGAGACGGCGGAGGGAGAGAGAAAGGCGGCGGCGAGGGCGGAGGAAGTGAGGAGCGCAGCTCTCATATCCGTGATGTTTCCCGGCGTTCCGGACACCTGCCCCACCGGGAGATGACATCTGCGTGACCGGGGCACGTAATCAACGTGCCAGGATTGGAGCATGGACATCGACCTGGCTGACCTGGGGTTCTGGCGGCGCCCGCTCGCCGAGCGGCACGAGGCGTTCGCGCGGTTGAGACAACTCGACCAGCCGGTGTTCTTCGCCGAGAAGCGGGTGCCGCTGCTTCGCTCCGGCAAGGGCTTCTACGCGCTGGTGCGCCATGCCGACGTGGTCGAGGCCAGCCGCAACGCCAAGGTGTTCTCCAGCGAGCCCGCCGTGACCAATCCCGAGCCGCCGGGATGGGTGAAGCACGTGTTCGGCGAGTCGATGGTCAACATGGACGACCCCAGGCACGCCCGGCTGCGCCGCATCGTCTCCCGGGCGTTCAGCCCCAGGATGCTGTCCAACCTGCAGGGCGACATCGACAAGGCCTGCGCGCGGATCGTCGACGACGTGGTTGCGGCCGGTCCCGGCGGCGACTTCGTCGGCCAGGTGGCGGCCCGGCTGCCCATCCACGTCATCTGCGACATGATGGGCGTCCCCGACGACGTCCGGGAGCAGGTGCACCGGCACGTGGACGTCTCCACCGCCTACACGGGCGTGCGGCCCAGCCTGGCGCACACCGTCCGGATGGCGGCGCAGAACATGCTCGCCCTGCTCGCCCTGCAGCGCATGGTGATCAGACTCGGCAGGGAGCGGGCCGAGAATCCCACGGGTGACCTGGTCTCGGCGCTGGTCACCGCGAACGTGGACGGGGAGCGGCTGACCGACCGCGAGCTCGGTTCCTTCTTCGCGCTGCTGCTGGTGGCGGGCAACGAGACCGCGCGCAACACCATGGCGCACGGCATCAAGCTCCTGACCGACAACCCCGGGCAGCGGCGGCTGCTGCTGGAGGACTTCGACGGCCGCATCGGCGGCGCGATCGAGGAGATGGTCCGCTACGTCTCGCCCATCATGCAGTTCCGCCGCACCGTCACCCAGGACTACGACCTGCGCGGCCTGCACCTGAAGGCGGGGGACAAGGTCGTGCTCTTCTACGGCTCGGCCAACCGGGACGAGGAGGTCTTCCCCGACCCGGACCGCTTCGACATCACCCGTGACGCCAAGGCGCACGTCGGCTTCGGCGGTCCCGGCCCGCACTTCTGCCTGGGGGCGAACCTGGCCCGCCAGGAGATCCGCACCATGTTCCGCGAGCTGTTCGCGCGGCTGCCCGAGGTCCGCTCGGTGGGCGAGCCGGAGCTGCTGCTGTCCAACTTCGACAACAGCGTGCGCAGTCAGCGCTTCGCCTTCTGACCCGGCGCCCGCCCGGCGGCGACTTCGTCCGCGAGGCCCGACGCCGTCGGTGTGCGTATGGCCGTCAGCGTCTTCAGCCCCGCCGGGGGAGATCGCCCGCGGCGGGCGCGGCCGGCGGCGGGGCCTCGACCGGGCAGCTCGTGCAGGGCTGTGAGACGGCCAGGACGTTCTCCCGGATGGTGAGGAAGGTGATCAGTGCGGAGACCGCCATCATCGCCGTGCCGATCAGCATCGTCGTGCGGAACCCCGAGGTGAACGCGGTGGCGGAGGTGAAAGCGTCGCCGGTCAGGCCGACCAGCGGCGGGATGGCGGCCACCGCGAGCAGGCTGCCGGTGCGGGCCACGGCGTTGTTGACGCCGCTGGCCACCCCGGCGTACCGGTCCTCGACGGTGGCCAGCACGGTCGCGGTGAGCGGTGCGACCGCCGCCGACAGGCCCAGCCCGAACAGGGCCGCCGGGAGCAGCACGTCCGCCACGTAGCCGGATCCCTCCCCGATCCGGGACATCCACAGCAGCGCGGCGGCGCAGAGCAGGATGCCCGCCGTCATCGGGATCCGCGGCCCGATCCGCTTGGCCACCTCGCCCGCCCGCGCCGACAGCAGCAGCATCAGCACCGTCACCGGGATCATCGCCGACCCGGCCAGCAGCGGCGAGAAGCCCGAGGAGACCTGGAGCTGGACGACCAGCAGGAAGAACACCACGCCCATCGCGGCGTACATGACGAACGTGACCGCGTTGACGGCGGTGAACACGCCGGAGGCGAACACCCCGACCGGCACCAGGGCGTCCGGCGAGCGCCGGACCTGCAGCCAGACGAACGCCGCGCCGAGGGCCGCTCCCGCCGCGAGCGGGAGCGGGAGCAGGTCGACGAGCCCGTAGGTGATCCCCGCCAGGGCCGTGGCCGCCAGGGCCGCACCGAGCACGTCGAACCGGCCGGTGGCCCCGGCGTCCCTGCTCTCCGGCACGTGCCGCACGGTCACCGCCACCACGAGCGCGGCCACCGGCAGGTTGATCAGGAACACCCACCGCCATCCGGCCGTGTCCACCAGCCATCCGCCGAGCAGCGGTCCCACCGCCGCGGCCACCCCGCCCAGCCCGGACCAGGCGCCGATCGCCCGGGGCCGGTCCTCGCGGTCGAAGGACGCCTGGATGATCGCCAGGGAGCCGGGGGTGAGCAGCGCCCCGCCCACCCCCTGCAGGGCACGGGCCGCCACCAGCGTCTCCACATTGGGCGCCAGCCCGCACAGCGCCGAGGCGAGCGCGAACCAGACGACCCCGACGAGGAAGACCTTGCGCCTGCCGTACCGGTCCCCGAGGGAGCCGCCGAGCAGGATCAGTCCCGCCAGCGTGAGCGTGTAGGCGTTGACCGTCCACTGCAGACCTGCCATGTCCGCGCCGAGCGCCGCACCGAGCGCGGGCAGCGCCACGTTGACGACCGTGCCGTCCAGCAGTGCGATCCCCGAGCCCAGCACGGTCGCCAGCAGCACCCATCTCCCGGTGGGTGAGGCGAACCGGATGTGGCCGTCGTCCACGGCGCCCGTCCTTTCCGATGCCCGCGCACGACCGCCCGCGGTGTCCGGTGACCCATCTCGCAGGATCACCGGAACAACGGTCCCCTCCGCCTGATTCCCGGCCAGGGAGATCACGGGACTCCGGTTGGAAAGAGCCGGAGGCGCGGAGCGGGGAACGTCGGCGATCTCTGGTAGGACATGGAGGCTACCCGCGATCCCGCAGAAGACCACAGAGGATCACAGAGAATCACAGAGGACCGCAGATGACCGACGAGAACCTGACAGAGGACGGCACCTGGAACCTGGCCGGCGACCCTTTCGACACCGCGCCGGCCGGTGACGCCGATCCGCCGATCCGGCAGCGGTTCGACGACTTCATGGCCGCCAGGAACCCCGGCCGGGTGCGCCGGATCGTCGTGGGCTGGTGGGGAGCCGGATACGAGGGCCACACGTCCGAACTTCCCGTCAGGCTGCTGAGCGGGGCGGCCGACCGGCTGCAGAACGTGCGGTCGATCTACCTCGGCGACATCAGCCAGGAGCAGTCGGAGATCTCCTGGATCGAGCATGGCGACGTGACCCCGCTGCTGGAGGGCTTCCCGAAGCTGGAGAAGCTGGTCATCAGGGGGAGCAGCGGACTGCGACTGCGGCCGGTGCGCCACGAGGCGCTGCGCGTGCTGGAGTTCGAGAGCGGCGGCCTGCCCGCCGAGGTCGTCCGGGCGGTCGGCGCGTCGGAGTTCCCCGCCCTGGAGAACCTGGACATGTGGCTCGGCGTCGACGAGTACGGCGGCGATGCCACGGTCGCCGACCTGGGGGAGATCCTGGCGGGGGAGCGGCTGCCCTCGCTGCGGCACCTGGGGCTGCAGAACAGCGAGATCCAGGACGAGATCGCCGCGGCGGTCGCCTCGGCCCCGATCGTCGCGCGGCTGGAGGCGCTGAGCCTCGCCATGGGCACGCTGACCGACGCGGGCGCCGAGGCGCTGCTGTCCGGCCAGCCGCTGACCCACCTCAGGCGCCTGGACCTGAGCCACCACTATCTGACCCACGCGATGATGGACCGGGTCCGGAAGGCGCTGACGGGAGTGGTGGTCGACCTGTCCGACCGTCAGGAAGAGGAAGAGGACGGCGAGGAGGTCTGGCGCTACGTCGCGGTGTCGGAGTGACCAGGCGAGAGCCCCTGTCCTGAAGTGTCGGCGATCTCTGGTAGGACATGGTCCGTCGTGTTCCGCCTCTCAGGAGCCCCCATGGATCTCACCGAGTTCAACGACCGTGTCGGCAACCTCTCCCAGGGGCGCTACGCCGGTCTGCCCATCGCGCCGGTGCCCGACGAGGAGGACACGGAGGTCCCGGCCGCGGGCGAGACGGCATGGCGCCTCTCGGTCGCGACCTACGACGCCGAGGAGACCTTCGAAGAGCAGTTCACCCGCTTCCTGGAGAAGGTGGACGCCTCCGCCGTCAAGGCGATCATCATCGGCGAGTGGGAGGACGCCTACGAGGAGAGCAGCGCGATGATCGTCCGGCTGCTTCTGGACAACGCGGATCGCTTCCCGCAGCTGCGGTCGGTCTTCCTCGGCGCGATGGAGGGGGAGGAGTGCGAGATCTCCTGGATCAAACAGGCTGACGTGACGCCGCTGCTGGAGGCGTTCCCCCTGCTGGAACGGCTGGAAGTGCGCGGTGGTGACGGGTTGGAGCTGAGGCCGGTCCGCCACGAGGCGCTCAGGGTCCTGCGGTTCGAGAGCGGCGGGCTGCCCGCCGGGGTCGTCCGGGCGGTGGGCGCGTGCGACCTGCCCGCGCTGGAGTACCTGGAGGTCTGGCTCGGTGTCGAGCAGTACGGCGGCGACGCCCGGGTGACGGACCTGCAGGGGATCCTCTCCGGCGAGCGGCTCCCGGCGCTGCGGCACCTGGGGCTGCAGGACAGCGAGATCCAGGACGAGATCGCGGCGGCGGTGGCCGGGGCGCCGGTGGTGGCCCGGCTGGAGGCGCTGAGCCTCGCCATGGGCACGCTGACCGACGCGGGCGCCGAGGCGCTGCTGTCCGGCCAGCCGCTGACCCACCTCAAGCGCCTGGACCTGCACCACCACTACCTGACCGACGCCATGGCCGCGCGCGTCCGCGCCGCCCTGCCCGGGACCGGGATCGACCTGTCCGACCAGGAGGACATCGACAACGACTGGCGCTACGTCGCGGTCTCGGAATGAACCGGTGAAGGACGACGGCGCCGCTGGCGGACCCGCGGTGCGATTGAACGGATCGCAGGAGAGCTCGCAGATGGAGAGTCCACGATTGAACGTCTTCGACGGCTTCGGCGACGGGTTCCCGCCCGACATGGAGCACTACCGGACTCGCTACGCAGGGCTGCCGCTGGCAGAGACGTCCCATTCGCAGCAGCCGTCCGCTGCCGAGGCGGCATGGACGGTGGGAGCCTGGGAGTTCCAAGACGTCGGAGGCGATTTCGCCGCCAACCTCGCCCGCTTCGTGGAACACGTCGACAGCACTCAAGTCCGGGCGCTGATCGTGAGCGGTTGGGAGCAGCCCTACCGGGAGAGCGCCGACCACGTCGTCGCCGCGCTCGTCGAGAATGCCGCCGCGTTCCCCGCGCTCCGGGCGATCTTCCTGGGGGACATGCCGTCCGAGCGGTGCGAGATCTCTTGGATCAAACAGGCTGACGTGACGCCGCTGCTGGAGGCGTTCCCGCTGCTGGAACGTCTGGAGATCAGGGGTGGCAGCGGCCTGCGGCTCAGGCCCGTCCGCCACGAGGCGCTCAAGGTCCTGCGGTTCGAGAGCGGCGGGCTGCCCGCCGGGGTGGTGCGGGCGGTCGGCGAGTCGGAGTTCCCTGCGTTGGAGCACCTGGAGCTGTGGCTGGGCGTCTCCCAGTACGGCGGCGACGCCACCGTGGCCGACCTCGCCGGGATCCTGTCCGGTGAGCGGCTGCCCGCGCTGCGCCGTCTCGGCCTGCAGGACAGCGAGATCCAGGACGAGATCGCCGCGGCGGTCGCCTCGGCCCCGATCGTCGCCCGGCTGGAGGGACTCGCCCTGTCGATGGGAGTGCTGACCGACGCCGGCGCCGAGGCGCTGCTGTCGGGCCAGCCGCTGACCCACCTGAAGGTGCTCGACCTTCACCACCACTATCTCGGCGAGGAGATGCAGGAGCGGATCCTGGACGCGCTGCCCCGCCGGGTGAACCTGGCCGACGCTGTCGATCTGGTGGAGCACTTCGGATACGACGATGACGACGAGTGGGATGAGAGCGACCGGTTCGTGGCGGTCTCCGAATGAGCGGCCCGCTCCTGGCGGTCGTCGGCACGCCCGGGGACCGGCGGGTGACGATGTTCGCCGACGCCTGCGTCCGGTACGGCCTGCGCCCGCCGCAGGTGGTTCCCTGGACCTCGGTGCTCGGGGGCGAGGAGATCGCCCTGGAGCCCGCGACGCTCGTGCGGATCGACTCGCCCGGGGAGGACGCCGAGACCGACGCGCTGCTGCGCGGTCCCGGCGAGCCGTCCCGGGTCGGCGGAGGCGCGCGCTGGTACGCCGCGTTCACCGCGGGGATGCAGCGGGTCCGCGAGGCCGTGGAGCGCACTCCCGGGGCGGTGCTGCTCGGCGACGTCGACGAGATCGCGGTCATGTTCGACAAGCGGCTGTGCCATGCGCGGCTGACGGCCGCGGAGGTGCCGGTGCCGCCCGCGCTGACCGGGCCGGGTGAGGCCGCGACCGAGGGTCCCATCGAGGGATACGCCTCGCTGCGCGAGCGGATGGACCGGGCGGGATGGGGCCGGGTGTTCGTCAAGCCCGCGCACGGCTCGTCGGCGTCCGGGGTGATCGCCCTGCACGCCGCCGGGAGCCGGGTCACGGCGGTGACGTCGGTGGAGTTGTCCTCGGGCGGGCTGCACAATTCGCTGCGGGTGCGCCGCTACGAGCGGGAGGCCGACCTGGCGGTGATCGTCGACCGGCTGGCCGGGGACGGCCTCCACGTCGAGCGCTGGTTCCCCAAGGCGGGCCTGGGCGGGCGCACGCTCGACCTGCGGGTGGTCGCCGTGGACGGCACGCCCACCCACGCGGTGGTCCGCGCCAGCCGTACACCCATGACGAACCTGCACCTGGGCGGCGCGCGGGGTGATCTCGGCGCGGTCCGGGCCCGGCTCGGCGAGCGGGGATGGGCGCGGGTTCTGGACGTCTGCTCGCGGGCGGCGGCATGCTTCCCCCGGAGCCCGTCCGTCGGGGTCGACCTGATGATCGGCGTCGACTGGAGATCGGTCGCGGTGGCGGAGGTCAACGCCTTCGGCGACCTGCTGCCCGGTCTGACCGGCTTCCCCGGCGGCGGCGCCGAGGGCCTGGACACCTACGACGCCCAGGTCCGGGCGGTGATGAGGATCTCATGCGGGACATGAACACGATCGTGGGGAGCCACGATCTGCTGCTGGTGACGCTCGACACGCTCCGCCACGACGTGGCCGACGAACTGGTCCGGGCGGGGCGGCTGCCGAACCTGGCGCGGGCGCTGCCCGGCGGGCGGTGGGAGCGGCGGCACAGCCCGGGCAGCTTCACCTACGCCGCGCACGCCGCGCTCCTCGCCGGGTTCCTGCCGACCCCGGCAGAGCCCGGGCCGCATCCGCGGCTCTTCGCCGCCACGTTCCCCGGCAGCGAGACCACGACCGGCGGGACCTGGGTGTTCGACGCGCCCGACCTGCCCGCCGGGCTGGCGAAGGCGGGCTACCACACGATCTGCGTCGGGGGCGTGGGGTTCTTCAACAAGCTCACCCCGCTCGGGTCCGTGCTGCCGGGGATGTTCGCGGAGAGCCACTGGGAGCCGGACTTCGGCGTCACCTCGCCGGCCTCGTTCGAGGAGCAGATCGCGTGCGCGGAGGGGGCCGTCGCCCGGGCGGCGGCACGGGAGGACGGACCGGTTTTCCTGTTCGTCAACGTCTCGGCGCTGCACCAGCCGAACTGGTTCCACCTGCCGGGGGCGACCCGCGAGCACGGGGACAGCCGGGAGAGCCACGCCGCCGCGCTGGAGTACGTCGACCGGCACATCGGCAGGTTGTTCGCGCTGGTGAGCGAGAGAAGGCCGGGGTTCGCGATCGTCTGCTCCGACCACGGAACCGCCTACGGTGAAGACGGATATATCGGGCATCGGGTGGGTCACGAGGTGGTCTGGACCGTGCCGTACGGAGAGTTCGAGCTGAGGCGGGGAGAGTGGCGGTGACCCGGGGATCCGGTGGGCGGATGCTGCGGACGGCGGAGGACGGCTCGCCGTCGGGCCCCTACCAGGGATACGTCTACGCCTACCCGCACAAGACGGCCTACCGGCCGCTGGAACCACGCCCGGCGCTGCGCGAGGTGTGGGCGGGTGAGCCGACGGACCGCCTCTTCCTGTACCTGCACATCCCGTTCTGCGAGATGCGCTGCGGGTTCTGCAACCTGTTCACCAGGACCGGCGCCCCGGAAGAGCTGGTCGCCGCCTACCTGGACGCGCTGGAGCGGCAGGCGCACGCCGTACGGGACGCTCTGGACGGCCCGAGGTTCGCCACCGCCGCGATCGGCGGCGGCACGCCCACCTACCTGAGCGCGGGCGAGCTGACCCGCATGTTCGACCTCACCGAGCAGATCATGGGCGCGGACCTGCGCGGCGCGCCCCTGTCGGTGGAGACCTCGCCCGCGACCGCGACGGCCGACCGGCTCGCGGTCCTGGCCGAGCGGGGCACGACCCGCATCTCGATCGGCGTGCAGAGTTTCGTCGACGCCGAGGCGCGGGCGGCGGTCCGGCCGCAGAAGCGCGCCGAGGTCGAGACGGCGCTCGGACGCATCAGGGAGACCGGGTTCGAGGCGCTCAACCTCGATCTGATCTACGGCATCGACGGGCAGACGGAGCCGTCGTGGCGATACTCGCTGGACGCCGCGCTGGAGTGGAAGCCCGAGGAGATCTACCTCTACCCGCTCTACGTCCGCCCGCTCACCGGCCTCGGCCGCCGGGCCCGCGACTGGGACGACCACCGGCTCGGCCTCTACCGCCACGGCCGCGACCATCTGCTGGCCGCCGGGTACGAGCAGGTGTCGATGCGGATGTTCCGGTTGCCGGGAACGGGGAGCGCGACCGAGTACTGCTGCCAGAGCGACGGCATGGTCGGCCTCGGCTGCGGGGCCCGCTCCTACACCTCCGCCCTGCACTACTCCTACGAGTACGCGGTCGCCGCCGGCCAGGTACGGGGGATCATCGACGACTACGTCCGGCTCGCGCCGGAGGAGTTCGCGTTCGCCAACGTCGGCTTCCGCCTCGACTCCGGCGAGCGCCGCCGCCGCCACCTGATCCAGTCGCTGCTCCAGGCCGAGGGGCTGGACGCCGGCGCCTACCGGACGCGCTTCGGCACCGAGGTCACCGAGGACTTCCGCGACGACCTGGAGCGCCTGGCGGAGCGGGGCTGGCTGGAGCCTTTCGCCGCAGGGAACGCGGCCCCGCCGCCGAGCCGGGCGGGCCACCGCGGGGCCGACCGGCTCCGGTTGACCGCCGAGGGCCTCGCGCACTCCGACGCGATCGGCCCGGCGCTGTTCTCCGGCAGGGTCCGCACGCTGATGGCCGAGTATGAAGCCCGCTGACGCCGGCTCCGCAGGCGGAGCCCCGGCGGACGACTCCGGGCACCTGACGATCCTGTACCGGGGGCCGCTGTCGAGCTGCGACTACGACTGCCCCTACTGCCCGTTCGCCAAGCGCCGCGACAGCCCGGAGCGGCTGCGGGCCGACCGGGCGGCGCTGGAGCGGTTCACCGGGTGGGTCGCCGGGCGGGAGCACCCCGTCTCGGTGCTGTTCACACCCTGGGGCGAGGGGCTCGTCAGGTCCTGGTACCGGCGCGCGATGGTCGGGCTCAGCCACCTGCCGCACGTCCGGCGGGTCGCGATCCAGACCAATCTCAGCTGCCGCCCGGACTGGCTGGCCGAGGCCGACCTGGGCACGCTCGCCCTCTGGGTCACTTACCACCCTGATCAGGTCGCCTACGAACGATTCATCAAGAAATGTCGTGACTTGATGGCCAAGGGAGTCCGGTTCAGCGTCGGCATCGTCGGCCTGCCCGAGCACCTGGAGCACGCCCGGCGGCTCCGGGCCGATCTCCCGGACGCGGTGTACCTCTGGGTGAACGCCGCCGAAGGCCACCTCTACACCGACGGCGAGGCGGCCGGGTGGACGGCGATCGACCCGTTGTTCCACTACAGCCGCACCCCGCACCGCAGCGCCGGGCAGCCCTGCCGTACCGGCGACAGCGTCGTCTCCGTGGACGGCGACGGCACCGTACGGCGCTGCCACTTCGTCCCGGCGGTGCTCGGCAACCTCTACGACGGCACCTTCCGCCGCCGTGCCCGGCCGTGCCCGGCGGCGCTGTGCGACTGCCACATCGGCTACGTGCACCTGGAGCCGACCGGTCTGTACGACGTCTTCGCCGGGGGCGTCCTGGAGCGCATCCCGCACGGTCGCTGACCCGGTCCTGTCCGCCACGTCCGCTCGGACGGGTGCGGCATGGCGGGACCGGCATGCAAAAGCGGCCCTACGGCCGCTTTCCATGGTCGTCAAGCCGCTTTCCGTTCCGTCTTCTGGTCTTCCAGAAGGGTCCCCTGAACGGGGAGGGTTCCAGCAGGACGGTGACCTCCTGACTCTCGGGTATCCCTCGTTGACCTCCCGGCCGGCACGGGCTCCCGGAGACGGACCGTCTCCGGGAGGAGCATCCGGCTGCGCGAGCGCCCCGGTGCCTTCCGGAGGAGATCAGTTTTCGATGATGCCGAGGAACGCGAAGTCGAACAGGTCGTTCAGGACCTCGTTGTGGTTGCTGTCGTCGATGTAGATGTAGCTGCCGCCGTGGTGGTGCCAGCCGTGGTCCCGGTCGTCCCAGTCCCGGTCGCCGCCGGCTGCGGCGGGGCCTGCGAAGGCCAGGGTGGCGAAGCCTGCGATGGCTGCACCGGCGATGATACGACGGATCATGATTTTTCCTCCATGGGAATAGGGAATCATCGATGACTTCCGCGACGGACCGTGCTCGGTCGATCGCTCGTCGTACTCAATGGTCTCACTTGTCCCAGAGGTCGCTCCAGGGGGTTTCCTCCACATTCGACCATAGGCTTGCGATGTCTTTTGGTAGGTGTCAGTGTTTCCCCGGCCGCCCTGTCCCGTCTTTGCTGTCGGCATTCTGGGCGCATTCCCTGTGGCCGCCGGGCCGGTCCCGTGCCGTGGGTTCCGCTCGCGTGGCGGTGTATCACCGGGTAGGCGACACAAAAAGCGGCTTCACGGCCGGTAGATGGCCGTGAAGCCGCTCTTTGCTGATATTTTGAATTGCCAGAAGTGTCCCCTGAATGGGGATGGCGTTGCAGAAGGAAGGCCTTATCCCAAGTATTTGGGAAACCCCTCGGTCATTTCCCGGCCGGCACGAGTGCCCGGAGGCGGACGACCTCCGGGCAGAGCCGCCCGGCACGTGCGGCCGGGCCCCCGGTGCCCCCGGGAGGGGGTCAGTTCTCGATGATGCCGAGGACCGCGATGTCGATGAGGTCGTTCAGGACCTCGTTGTGGTTGCTGTCGTCGATGTAGACGTAGCTGCCGCCGTAGCCGCCGCCGTGGCCGCCGCCGCCGTGGCCGCCGTGGCCGCCGTTGTCGCAGCCGGCTGCGGCGGGGCCTGCGAAGACCAGGCCTGCGAAGCCTGCGATGGCCGCGCCAGCGAGAATGCGCCTAATCATGAGTTTTCCTCCATGGAAACAGAGAATCATCGATGACTTTAGCGACGGACCGTTTCCGGTGAGCCGCTCGTCGTCATAGATGCTCTCACCGCTCAGGGCGTCGTTCCAGGCGATTTCCACTGCGTTCAGCCAAAGGCTCGCGATGTTTTTTTAGCGATGGCCAGTGTTTCACTCGCCCCTCCGCACCGATTCACCGATCGGCGTGGGGAAAGCGACGGGCGGCGTCAGGTCTCGCGTTCGGGGCGATAGTCGGCCTCGGACATACCGAAGGTCCATGCCACGCCGGCGCGGGCGGTACGGGTGGAGGGCGGGACGCGCAGCCAGTACTTGCGGAAGGTGCCGTCGGGCTCGGCGGTGGAGTTGACCACCTCGACCATCACCACCGGCTCGTCGTCGGGCAGGTCGATCCGCCAGAGCACGCCCGTCTCGTCCTGATGCAGCGGGGTCGCGCCGGACTCGGCGAGGTAGCGGTCGTAGCCGAAGTGCTCCAGCATGACCCGGCGCAGCTCGGCGTTGCCCTCGGTGCGGATGCGCTCCGGGGTCAGCGTCGCCATGGAGGCGGCGAAGTCGGCCGGGACCGGCATGCCGCCCCAGGCGTGCACCGCGAAGCCGTCGGGGAAGAGCAGAGCCGGAGCGCCGGCGCGGTGCAGGCGGTGCAGCTCGTCACGGTGCAGCTCGGTGGGCCGCTCGCAGACGATGGCGACGTGTTCGAACGGCCACCACCAGCCCGCCGACCGGGCCACCCGGACCAGGCCCTCCACCTCCGGCCTGCCGAGCGCGTCGAACAGCGCCAGCCACGGCGCGTCCTGCTGGCCCAGCACCGCGTCCAGCGTCGAGGCGCGCAGCGCCGCCCCGGCGGCCTCGGAGTCCTCCGTCGCGGCGATGCCCTGGCGGATCCGGGTGACCAGCGCGCTCACCGGGTCCCACAGCCGCCCGCCGGTCAGCGACCAGGCCACCGGCCAGTCCGCCGGACCCAGCGAGGCGTGCACCTCGGCCCTGGCCTGCTCCCAGGGCCGGGTGCGCACCTGCTCGCGCACCGATCTCCCGGCGCCCAGCGTGGTGATCGCCCGCGCGCCGGCGGCGGGCGAGTCGACCCAGATGATCTTCTCTGGCTCGGCCAGCCCGGCGGCCCGGTAGGCGAGCCGCACTCCCGCCTCGGCCGCGGGGCGGTCTGCGGGACCGGTCTGGAAGGCCACGTCCTCCCAGCGCAGCGCCGCCGCGGTCAGCACGTCGGCGAGCTCCATGGTGACGGTCATTCGGCAGGCTCCTGTCGTTGGGGGACTTCAGTCGGCGACGACGCGGAAGGCGCCGGGGACGTACTCGCGCTGGCGCTGCACGCGGTACCAGCCCTTGGGGAGGGGGATCGCCGCGTGCTCCTCGTGGACCACCCGGCCGCCGGAGGGGACGTGCAGGAAGTCGGGGTCCATCGGGCGCGGGGACCGGACCAGGACGCCGGGGCCGACCACGGCGTGGGCGTGACCGGTCGCCTCGCCCAGGGCGAGCACCAGGCGGCCGCGGGCGTCGCGCGGCGCGGACGGGGCGGCCTGGACCGAGGCGGGCACGGCCTCTTCTGGGACGGGCACGATCAGGATGTCGCCCTGACGGTACATGTGTCGCTGCTCCTCGGATCGGGGTTGATCGAAAACTAGCGCCCGCCACCGACATTTCCGGGCCCTCCTCGGTCGGCATCGGACCCTCACCGGCGCGCCCCCCTCGTGTGAAAGTTTGATATTCCGAACTTTCGGATTATCGGTTAAGGTGGAGCCATGAACTCCATCCTGAGCATCTCCCTGGCGGCCATCCTGGTGGCCCCGGCGGCCGATGCCACCCCCGCTTCCGCCGGTCTCGAGGACGCCGAGGCCGTTCTTGCCCACATCCGGGCCCACCCCGGTGACGTTGCGCTGGTGACCCGGGGCATCAGCCACAACGCCGATCGCCTCGCCCCGGTGGCGTCGGGCATCAAGATCATTCATCTCGCCGCCTACGTCGACGCGCTCCGCAGGGGCAGGGTCGAGCCGGGCGAGCGTGTCCCCACGGCTTTGTGGAACGCCTACCATGTGCCGGGCACCGACGGCGGCGCTCACGAGAAGGCGCTCAAGCGGCTCAAGGCCGGCGTGAGCGTCACGCTCGACCAGCTCGTCTCCGCCATGATCGAGGAGAGTGACAACGCCGCCGCCGACCTGCTCCGCGACCGCATCGGCCCCGGTGAGCTGCGCCGGATCGCGCAGACCCGCGTCGGTACGATCAACGGCGAGATCCTGCGCGCCTTCGGCGGTTGCACGCTGTCCGCGGACGCCTGCCTGAAGCGGTACGTCAAGACGGGCAGGCAGGTCTCGCCCGCGCTGCCGGACTTCACCCGGCAGGCCGCGTGGGCCGAGACCGTGATCCGCGTGGAACCCGGTGTCCTGCGCCGGGTGCTGGCCGGTCTCAGGAAGGACAAGGTGGCCGGCAGGCACCTGGAGTGGCCGATGCGCCAGCCCGGCGCCGACCCCGCCACGCTGCGCATCGGCACCAAGGGCGGTGCGCTGCCCGGCGTCATCAGCGAGGCCATGTACACCGTCCGGCCCGGGGAGAAGCCCCGCGAGACCGTTCTGGTCCTGCACCGGCTGCCGGAGGCCACCTGGTACTCCGGGATGCGCAGCTATGCTCATCAGGAGTTCATCGTGCGGCTGACGACCGATCCCGCCTTCTTCGCGAAGGTGCGCGCGGCGCTGGAATGAGGGAGTGAGGTGAGGTTCCGCTGACTGGCGTCGACGACAGGCTCCAGGACCTCGAGGCGCGGGTCGCGGCCCTCGAGGCCAGACTCACCGCCTCCGCCGGAGCGACGCAGGCGGCCGACGATGACACCGGCCTGCTCACCTACGGCGGCCGGGCCAGGTTCGGCGGCTACCAATGGGAGTGGGAGATGAGCCGCTTCCCCGGCTGGCTGCTCAGGCGACCGGCCGCGCCCCTGGCCGCCATCCTGGCCGCCGCCGGGCACCCGGCGCGCTTCGAGATCCTGCAAATGCTGGTCACCGGGCCCCAGCCCATCGCTGAGCTCCAGGCCGCACTGGGGCTCGCCTCCCCCGGTCAGCTTTACCACCACCTCAAGACGCTGGCCTCGGCCGGGCTGGTCGAGCAGCCCGAACGGGGCGTCTACCGGGTGCCGGCGCATGCGATCTTCCCCGTGCTGGCCCTGGCCGCCGCCGCGACCGACGTGGCCGAACGCTCCGGCACGGAGACCGGCTAGCGCCGGCGCCGTGGGGCTCGGCGACCGGCTGACGGCGCTCACCGGGCTCGGCCGATCGGCACGGCCGCCTCGGCGGTCTTCGCCGCGTCCCTCCGGCATCGCGTGCCGGGGCGGGCCGGCTCCACTCGATCCGGAGCGGACCGCGGTCTCCGCCGAAGCCGGAGCGCCTCAGCCGGCGGCGCTTCGGTTCCGCCGTGGGGCGGAGGCGGACACCGCCGTGTCGAACAGGTCGGCGACCTCGTCCATCGTCTCGAGGATCGGTCGGCCGTCCTGCTCGACACGGGCCCGTACCAGTGATCCCTCGAGTGCGGCGATGGCGAGTCCCGCGAGGCGGCGGGCGCGGGCGGGCGGCACGGATGCGGCGGTCAGCCCGTCTTCGAGCACTGCGGACCAGGTGGCGAACGCCTCGCGCCCGGCAGCCGTCACGCCGGGTTCCTGCGGAGTGAGCTCGAGCAGCGTGGTGGTGATCGGTGACCCGTCCCGGAAGCCCGATTCGGCCATCCAGCCGGCGACCATCCGTGCGTAGGCGCGCAGCACCATGGAGGGGGAGGACTCGCGCGCTGCGAGGTCTGCCAGTGTTCTGCCGACCAGCCTGCCCGCCTGCCGGGTCACCTCCTGGCCGATCTGCACCTTCCCCTGCGGGAAGTAGTGGTACAGCGAGCCCTTCGGCGCGCCGCTGGCGGCCAGGATCTCGTTGAGCCCGGTCGCCGCGTAGCCCTTCTGCCGGAAGAGGGCGGCGGCGGCGCGGACGATCGCCTCGCGATGCTTGGCCGGAGCGGACATGGCGGGTGACCTCGCTACTCGGAACCGTGGTTATATAGACTAGTCTATATGGAATCTTCCGGTGATCTTCTCGTGCAACTGCGCCAGGTCAACTCGGCCGCGGCGTTCAACCGGTGGGCCGGCTTCGAGGTGACCGAGGCGGCACCCGGCCGGGTCTCCCTGCAGATGCAATGGCGAACGGAATTCGGCCAGTACGCCGGACACCTGCACGCCGGCCTCGTGTCCGCGCTCATCGACACCGCATGCGGCTTCGCCGCATTCACGCTCTCCGGTCTGGTCGTCGCCTCGCACTGCGCGGTCAACTACCTGGCCCCCGGATCCGGCTCCGCCTTCGTGGCAACCGCCGAAACGGTCAAGGCCGGCAGGCGACAGATCTTCGCCCACGCGGAACTCCGCGACCACGACTCCGGCAGGCTCATCGCCAACGGCCAGACGATTCTCATCCCTGTCGCCTGACGCCGCGGCGTCAGGCGCCCAGAGCGCGGAGCACGAAGCCGGAGACGGTCTCCTCGGCCTGCTCCACCGTCACCGTGCCGCCGAGCAGCGGCAACCGCTCGGCCCCGATGACGGCCATGATGATCCGCGCGGTGGCCGGTACGTCGGGGGCCTGGAAGGCGCCCGCCTCCACGCCGCTGTCGATGATGCCGGTCAGGATGTGCTGCATCGGCGCGACGTGCTCGGCCAGGCGCTGGTAGGCGTCGGGGCCCAGGGCCGCCGACAGGTCGGCCGGGCCGGGGTGCGGGTGGGCGAGCAGGCCGGCGAGCTGGAGGCGGACGAACACCCGCAGCCGCTCGGCGGGAGAGGCGTCGCCGGGCAGCTCCCGCTCGTAGGCCTCGATGAAGTAGTGCGTCACCCGCTCGGTGAAGGCCAGCAGCAGCGCGGCCTTGTCGGGAAAGTAGTTGTACAGGACGGTCCGGGTGATCCCCGCCTCGTTCGCCACGTCGGTCATCGAGATGGCGTCGATGCCCTGGTCGCGGGAGAGCCGCGAGACCGCCTGCAGGATGCGGTCCTGGGTCTGGGCGCGGTGCTCGCCGATCGTCGCGGCCGAAATGCGGGGCATGGTCCCATGGTCGCACAGGCCCGGCGGTTCGGGCTTGGTCGATCCGGCCCGAACCCGCCGCCATTGCGGAAGCTAACTTTCCGCAATGAGTGGCATCGTTGCCACCGGCGGCGAGACCGCCAGAACGGGAGACGACCCATGACGCTGCTCGGCCCCAGGGCGCTCAACCGCGCCACCCTCGACAGGCAGCTGCTGCTGCGCCGCTCGGAGCTGACGGTGCCGCAGGCGCTGGAGCGGCTGGCAGGGCTCCAGGCCCAGAGCCCGCACACGTGGTACATCGGGCTGTGGTCACGGCTGGCGGACTACGCGCCGGAGGGCACGGCGCGGCTGCTGCGCGAGCGGGCCGTGGTGCGGATGGCCCTGATGCGCTCGACCATCCACCTGGTGACCGCCGCCGACTGCCTGTGGCTGCGGCCCCTGGTGGAGCCGGTCATCGAGCGCATGACGATGGCCAACTTCCGCCGCGGCCTGGCCGGTCTGGACCGCGCGGAGCTGGTGGCGGCCGGCCGCGAACTGCTGGCGGAGCGTCCGATGGCCTTCAGCGAGCTGGGGCGCGCACTGGCCGGGCGGTGGCCGGACAACGATCCGGCCTCGATGGCCCAGGCGATCCGCGCGTCGGTACCGCTGGTGCAGGTGCCGCCGCGCGGCGTGTGGGGCGAGAGCGGGCCCGCCGCCCACCAGGCGGTCGAGACGTGGCTCGGGCGGCCGGTGGAGACCGGCGCCTCGCTGGAGCGGCTGGTCCTGCGCTACCTGGCCGCCTTCGGCCCGGCGACCGTCCGCGACGTCCAGCACTGGTGCGGGCTGACCCGGCTCGGCGAGATCGTCGAACGGCTCCGGCCGGGGCTGGCGGTCTTCCGCGACGAGCGGGGGCGCGAGCTGTTCGACCTGCCGGACGCGCCGCGCCCGGACGCGGACACGCCCGCGCCGGTGCGGTTCGTCTACGACTACGACAACCTGCTGCGCTCGCACGCCGACCTGAGCCGCCTCGTCACGGTGGACTACGCCGCGCAGGGGTTCGGCATGACCGGGGAGGAACCGAGTTCGGTCCTGGTCGACGGCTTCGCCGCCGCCACCTGGAAGCTCGTCACCAGGCGCGGGACGGCGACGCTGACGGTGCGCCCGTTCCGGAAGCTGACCGGGGCCGAGGAGGAGGCGGTGAGCGCCGAGGGCGCCGCCCTGCTGGCCTTCGCCGCGGCAGGGGCGAAGGCCCGTGACATCGTGTTCGCACCGCCGCAGCCGGGATGAGACGGGCGGGAGGGCGGCTCCCGTCCGGGCCGGTCAGGCGGCGGGCTCGGAGCGCGCCACCCGGCCCAGGTCGGCCAGCACCTCGGTGTTGAGCTGGTAGGCGAGCTTGGTCTCACGGATGATGCGCTGCTTCTCGGCCTCGTCCACGGGCAGGGCGTCCAGCCGGGCGCGGTACTCGTTCTTGAACCGGGGCAGGCTGCCGACTGCGTCGAAGCGGTAGAAGTCGACGCCGCCCCCCGCCCCGTAGCCGTAGATCTTCTCCAGCTCCATCCGGATGAACTGGCCGCCGGACAGGTCGCCCATGTAACGCGTGTAGTGGTGGGCGATGTAGCCGCCGGGCCAGGCGGCGACCTGCTCGATGCGGGCGACCAGGGTCCGGGTCGGCTTCGAGGGCTCGATCCTGCTCGACCAGCCGGAGCCGTAGACCGTCTCCAGGTCGCGGACCAGCGCCTCCTCGCGGTAGAGCTCGGGGAAGACGAACGGCGCGGCGATCGGGTCCCCGGCCAGCGACCGGGAGGCGTTGTCGAGGGCGACGTAGGCGAAGTAGTGCTGGGCGACCATCTCGCCATAGGCCTCACGGCTGAGCCGCCCCGTCATCAGGGCCTTGAGGTAGCTCTCGTCCTCGGCCGACTCGTGCGCGCCCCAGGTGGCGCTCCTGAGCACTTCGGAGAACGGCGACTCAGTCATGATCACTCCGTGACGAAGGGGTCTTTCATGACACAGTGTCACAAAGGATCGGAGTTCACGTCAAGCCGATGACGACGTCCTGTCATTTAACCGCTTTCCCAGCGGCCACGCGAGCGCGAGCAGGGCCGCGAACACCGGCAGCCAGGCCAGGCGGTGGAGCAGCCAGGCGGCCTCGACGGGCGGGGTGAGCAGACCCGGGACGGCGCCGTGGCGGAGTGCGACCAGGGCCGTCACGGCGGCCACCGTCAGATGCCAGAGGAAGATCGTCATTGCGGACAGGTTGACCGCCGCGACCACCGCCCAGAGCCGGGGCCGCCGCATCAGCCGCGCCAGCGGCCCGCGGGCCAACAGCGCCAGGCCCACCTGGGCGGTCCCGAAGGCGACGGCGGCGAGCGTGGGCGGGCTGAGGTTCGACACCTTCGCTCCGGTCACGCCCACCATGCTCGCCGGATAGCCGAACGCCGCCACCAGGACCGCCGCTCCGGCCGCTCCTCCGGCCAGCAGCGTCACCGCCGCCCGCCGGGAGGCGAGCGCGCCGCCCGCCCAGCCCATCCCCAGCGCGTACGGCACCAGCCACCCTGCGGCGAGGTTCACCCACCCCAGCCAGGCCGGTCCGCCCAGGCCGAACCTGACCGCGTCCACCGCGAGCACCACCGCGACCGCCGAACCGGCCGTCACACCCGGGCGCACCTTCAGCAGCAGGGGGGTGGCGGCGGTGAGCACGACGAAGACCGCCAGGAACCAGAGCGGGCCGAGCGCCGGGAGCGCCAGCGCCCTGATCGACGAGTACGGCATGCCGTGCAGCACCAGCCCCGCCGAGATCCCCGCCCACACCAGCACGAGCGGGACCACCGGCCGCAGCAGCCGCCCCATCCTGGCCCGCGCCCACGCCGGACCGCCCGCCCCGGACCGCCCGCCGCCCGCCGCCCGCAGGCTGCGCGCCGCCGCGTAACCGCCCACGAAGAAGAAGACCGCCAGCGTCTGCAGCACCCACGACAGCGGTGTGAACTCCGGCAGCCGGCTCAGCGGGCTGGAGACGGACAGGGTCCCCCGGGGGCCGGGCACCCAGGCCGTGACCAGCCAGTGCCCCAGCACCACTCCGCAGATCGCCAGGGCCCGCAGCGCGTCCACGCCCCGGTCGCGTCCCGCCGGCGTCATCGCCTCGACCCGCCCCGCCCATCCGGGCGCCGTTCCCGTGGGCCGGTGCCCGCCTCCGGCGCGCTCCGCGGTCTCCCGCCCGGCCGTCGCCCGTCCCGCGCCCGGGAGCCGCGCCTCCGGCACCGCCGTACGGTGTCCCGCGTCAGGCATGGGACACCTCGGAGGTCCGCCCCAGGGCGATCAGGGCGAGGTTGCGAAGGGACTCGCCGCCCGGCGCGAGGTAGTCGCTGTGCCCGGCCGCGCCCGTGGCGAACACGCGGGAGCCGAAGCCGGGCTCCGCCGGGTCGCGGCCGAAGCCCAGCGGGCCGATGCGGATCTTGGGGATGCCGCGCGCCCAGTCCGCGGTGCCGCTCCCCGCCCAGAGCCGGACGCCTCCCAGCTCGGCGGCCGAGGACACCCCGAGCCCGGGGCTGCCGAACACGGCCAGGCCGTCCGCCCGGACCCCCGGAGCGGCCTTGGCGCACACCACCGACCCGTAGCTGTGGCACAGCAGGGTGACCCGCTTGCCGCGGAGCGTCTCGTTCACGTAGCGCCGCAGCGCAGGGCCGCCCTCCTCAGCGGCCCAGCCGGTCGCCGCCTCCAGGCTGACGGTGGCCGGGCTGTCGTAGCCGAGCCAGGCCACCACCGCCAGCCGCGCGCCCGGGTCCAGCGCCCGCGCCTGAGCCAGCAGCGCCCGGGCTCCGCCTCCCGGAGTGCTGTGCACCTTGGCCCGCCCGCCGTCGAAGGTGGCGGCCGTGGTGTCGGCGCCCGGGACGATGACGGCCACGTGCTCCGCCGTGCCGAGGTCGCCGTAGACCCGGACGATCCGGTCGCCCTGCGGTGAGGGGACGACCAGGTAGGTGAGCGCGGCGACGGCCGCGACGGCGAGTGAGGGGCGGAGCATGGAGCCTCCTGTCCGGTTCGGGGGAACGGGACAGGACGTTACGAACCATGATCGGTCGCCCGCGTCGTCCTGGGGTGCTCACTGCGGCGTCCCTCCGTGGAGGGACCCGGGGCACACCCGCGGAGTGAAAGGGCTCCCGCGGTTCCGGGCGGCGGCGGGGGCACGGACGCCCCGAAGGCCCCGGGGACCCCGAGGGCCCCGAGGGCGCTGCGGTGCCGCCGGAGGGCTCACTCGCCGGGGCGGACCAGCCCGGACTCGTAGGCGTACACGATCGCCTGGGCCCGGTCGCGCAGGTTCAGCTTGGCCAGGATCCGGCCCACGTGCGTCTTGACCGTCTGCTCCGAGAGCACAAGCTCCTCGGCGATCTCCTGGTTGGAGCGGCCCTGGGCGATGAGGACGAGCACCTCGGTCTCGCGTTCGGTGATGTCGTCCAGCCGGGCGCGCGGCCGGCGCGGCCCGACGCGGGCGAACTCCGAGATGAGCCGCCGGGTCACCGAGGGCGCGAGCAGCGCCTCCCCGGCCGCGACCACCCGGACGGCCTCGGCGAGCTGGTGCGCGGAGGCGTCCTTGAGCAGGAAGCCGCTGGCTCCGGAGCGCAGCGCCTCGTAGACGTAGTCGTCGAGGTCGAACGTGGTCAGGATCAGGATCTTCGGCAGGTGCCCGTCACCCTCCTCGCGCCGGCCGGGGGCGAGGATCTCCCGGGTCGCGGCCAGCCCGTCCATGACCGGCATGCGCACGTCCATCAGCACGACGTCGGGTCGCAGTTCGGCGGTCCGCTCCACGGCCTCCTGCCCGTTGGCGGCCTCGCCCACGACCTCGATGTCGGGTTGTGAGCTCAGGAAGACCGTGAAACCCGTCCGCACCATGCCCTGGTCGTCGGTGATGAGTACCCGGATCGTCATACATCCTCCGTGATCAGGAATTGTCCGTGATCGGGAGTATGGCGGTGACCGCGAAGCCCGTGCCGACCGGTCCGGCCCACAGTCTCCCGCCGAGCATGGCCACTCGTTCCCGCATCCCGAGCAGGCCGTGCCCCGCCTTGCCCGATTGCGCGGCGGGGCGGTTCCCGGCGCCGTTGGTCACGTTGATGTGCAGCTCGTCGCCGGACCGGATGATCTTCATCGAGACGGTCGAACCGGGCGCGTGCCGCATGGCGTTGCTGAGCGACTCCTGCGCGATCCGGTAGGCGGACAGGCTCACCGCGGTGGGCAGCTCGAGCAGGTCCCCGCCCAGTTTGAGCGACACGGTGAGCCCGGCGGAGCGGGCGGTGGCGACGAGCTCCTCCAGGCGCCCCAGGCCCGGTTGCGGCGCGGTGTCCCGCGCTCCGTCGGCGTCCCGCAGCACGCCCAGCACGCGGCGCATCTCGGTCATGGCCGCCAGCGACAGTGTGCGGATCTCCGTCAGGCCCTCCTCCAGCAGCCGGACCTCCCCTTTCGCCTTCAGCGGTACGGCCTCCGCCTGGATGGCGATCACCGACATGTGGTGCGCCACCACGTCGTGCAGCTCCCGGGCGATCCTGGCCCGCTCCTCCAGCACGGCCTGGCCGGCCAGTGCCTGCTCGCTGCGCCGCTCCTCCTCGGCCAGGCGCCCGGCGGCCGTCCGCCTGGCCTGGATGTTGTAGCCGAGCAGGACGGTGACGGTCACCATGCCCACACCGAGGAGCAGTGTGCCGGCAGTCGCGAATACGATGTCGGTGATCCACAGCCCGACGGCCGAGATGATCCACACGCCGATGGTGACGTGCCGCTCGCAGCGGACCGCGACCGCGTAGACCACCAGGAGATACATGATCACGGTGTCGGCGGAGTAGACGAGGTCCGAGGACTGCTCGCGGGTGACGGCGTCGAGGGGGGCCAGAACCGTCGCGAGCCGCCAGGCCGCCAGCGGCCACCGGTTGCGCAGCACCAGCGGCAGTGAGGCGGCCAGAGCGGAGAGCTCGGCTCCGCCGTTGTTCATCGACTGGACGGCGCGGAACAGGACGAAGGCCAGCGCGAGATCGGCGAGGAGGACCAGGTCGATCGTCCGGAACGGCAGCAGCCCGAGGAATCCCGGCATGCGAGGCGCCAGCCGCCGGGGGCGGGGATGGGGCGGGCCGGGCCTGCCGGTCCACAGTGCCCCGCCGAGCGCGCGCGCCAGCCAGGCGAGCGGGCGCCGCCGCCGTGCGCGCGGGACGGGGGGAGAGGTCATCCGGTCAGTCTAGGGAGCCGGGCGGTCCCCCGGATCACGCCGGGGGGTGATCTCCCGCCTCACTCCGGAGAGGGATAATTACACGATTACGATCGCTCACAGCGAAAAGACTCAACCCTGGGAACAATCTGCGGCTCCTGTTAATTGAGTCGGTATAACTCAACCCCCTGGAGTGCAGATGAGTGAGAGCTTGATCCTCCCGGTCCTTCCGCTCGACGACGCGGTCGTGCTTCCGGGGATGGTCGTCCCGCTGGACCTGTCCGACAACGAGATCCGGGCCGCCATCGACGCCGCCCAGGCACTGGACGAGAACAAGCCCGAGGTGCTCCTCGTTCCCCGCATCGACGGACGGTACGGGCCGGTGGGCGTGCGGGCGGTCGTCGAACAGGTCGGCCGGCTGCCCGGCGGCGAGCCCGCGGCCGTAGTGCGCGGCGTCGACCGCATCCGCGTGGGCTCCGGCACGACCGGCCCCGGCGCGGCGCTGTGGGTGCAGGCCACCCGGATCGACCCCGTCCCGGCGGGCGAGCGCGCCGAGGAGCTCGCCAAGCAGTACAAGGCGCTGGCCACCACGATCCTGCAGAAGCGGGGCGCCTGGCAGGTCGTCGACGCCGTCAACGCGATGGACGACCCGTCGGTCCTCGCCGACAACTCCGGCTACGCCCCCTGGCTGAGCACCCAGCGCAAGGCCGAGATCCTCGAGACCCCCGACCCCGCCGACCGCCTTGCGATGCTGGTCGAGTGGTCCCGCGAGCACCTGGCCGAGCTCGACGTGGCCGAGACGATCCGCAAGGACGTCCAGGAGGGCATGGAGAAGCAGCAGCGCGAGTTCCTGCTCCGCCAGCAGCTCGCCGCGGTCCGCAAGGAGCTCAGGGAGCTCAACGGTGACTCCGCCGAGACCGAGGAGGAGGACTACCGCGCCCGCGTCGAGGCCGCCGACCTGCCCGAGAAGGTGCGCGAAGCCGCGCTCAAGGAGGTCGGCAAGCTGGAGCGGACCTCCGACCAGTCCCCGGAGACCGGCTGGATCCGCACCTGGCTCGACACCGTCCTCGACATCCCGTGGAACGTCTACACCGAGGAGCGCCGTGCCGAAGGCGCGCCTAAGGGCGCTGTCGACATCGCCGCAGCCCGCGAGGTCCTCGACGCCGACCACACCGGCCTCGACGACGTCAAGGACCGCATCGTCGAATACCTCGCCGTCCGCGGCCGCCGGGCCGCCAAGGGCCTGGGCGCGGTGGGCGGGCGGCGCAGCGGCGCCGTGCTCGCGCTGGCCGGTCCTCCCGGGGTCGGCAAGACCTCGCTGGGAGAGTCCGTGGCTCGCGCGATGGGCCGCAAGTTCGTCCGCGTCGCCCTCGGCGGCGTCCGCGACGAGGCCGAGATCCGCGGGCACCGGCGCACCTACGTCGGCGCGCTGCCCGGCCGCATCGTCCGCGCCATCCGCGAGGCCGGCTCGATGAACCCGGTCGTGCTCCTCGACGAGGTCGACAAGGTCGGCTCCGACTACCGGGGCGACCCGACGGCCGCGCTGCTGGAGGTGCTCGACCCGGCGCAGAACCACACCTTCCGCGACCACTACCTGGAGGTCGAGCTCGACCTGTCCGACGTGCTCTTCCTGGCCACGGCCAACGTGCTGGAGGCCATCCCCGGCCCGCTGCTCGACCGCATGGAGGTCGTGACGCTCGACGGCTACACCGAGGACGAGAAGGTCGCCATCGCCCGTGACCACCTGCTCCCGCGCCAGCTCGACAAGGCGGGGCTGACCGCGGACGAGGTGACGGTGGAGGAGGAGGCCCTGCGCAGGCTCGCAGGGGAGTACACCCGGGAGGCCGGAGTGCGCTCCCTGGAGCGATCGATCGCCCGCGTCCTGCGGAAGGTCACCGCGAAGGCCGCGCTCGGCGAGGGCGGGTTGCCGGTGACCGTGACGGCGGACGACCTCGTCGGCTACCTCGGCCGCCCGCGCCACGTGCCCGAGTCCTCGCTCCCGGAGTCCCGGCAGCGTACGGCGGTGCCGGGCGTGGCCACCGGCCTGGCGGTGACCGGAGCGGGCGGTGACGTCCTCTACGTGGAGGCGTCGCTGGCCGACCCGGAGACCGGGGACACCGGCCTGACGCTGACCGGCCAGCTCGGCGACGTCATGAAGGAGTCGGCGAAGATCGCGCTGTCCTACCTGCGCTCGCGCGGCGCGGAGCTGGAGCTGCCCGTCGGCTCCCTCAAGGACCGCTCGGTGCATGTGCACTTCCCCGCGGGCGCCGTGCCCAAGGACGGCCCGTCCGCCGGCATCACGCTCACCACGGCGCTGGCCTCGCTGCTGTCGGGCCGTCCGGTCCGCGGCGACGTGGCCATGACCGGCGAGGTCTCCCTCACCGGCCGGGTGCTGCCGATCGGCGGGGTCAAGCAGAAGCTGCTGGCCGCCCACCGCGCGGGCATCACCACCGTGCTGATCCCGGCCCGCAACGAGCCCGACCTGGACGACGTCCCCCAGTCCGTCCGCGACGAGCTCACCATCCACACGGTGAGCGACGTGCGGGAGGTTCTGGAGATCGCGCTCACCCCGGCGAAGGTCGCCGAGGCCGCCGCGGCCTGACCCGCCCGGCCCCGGCCCCCGGAACGGCCCGCCCTCCCGTCACGGAGGGCGGGCCGTTCCGCGTCGCCGTACCGGGGCCCCGGACGGGGACGTGAAGGCAAGATCACGATTTGCCGGGAGGGGTCCCGTGGGGACGGGGGAGTTGGGAGACTTCTTCACGGCACGGACATGACGCACAGAAGGCTCCCCATGACCACCGAGATCGACATCTACGACCCCCTGCTGTACGAGACCGGCATGCCGTGGACGAGCTACGCCTGGCTGCGGGAGAACTCGCCGGTCCACCGGCACGCCGAGCCCGGCGGGCCCGGCTTCTGGGCCGTCACCCGGCACGCCGACATCCAGCACGTCTCCCGGCACCCGGAGATCTTCTCCTCCCACGCGGGCGGCATCATGGTGCCCGACCCGACGGAGGAGCAGCTCGCCCGCAACCGGTTCATGATGCTCTTCCAGGACCCGCCGGAGCACACCGCCACGCGAGGCGTCGTCAACCGCGGCTTCACCCCCCGGATGATCGGCAAGCTCGAGGAGCACATCCGGGAGATCTGCCGAGAACTGGTCGGCGCCGCCCTGGACCGCGGTTCGGTGGACTTCGTCGCCGACGTTGCGGCCCCGCTCCCGCTGTACGTGATCTGCGAGCTGCTCGGCGCGCCCCCCGAGGACCGGGAGAAGATCTTCACCTGGTCGAACGCGCTGATCGGCGCCGACGACCCCGAGTTCGCCACCGGCGACCAGACGCCCGCCTTCGAGCTGTTCGCATACGCCTCGGCGCTCGGCGCGCGGCGTCGTGCCGAGCCGCGCGACGACATCGTCAGCAAGCTGGTCGCCCCCGGTGAGGACGGCACGAGCATGGACGACCTCTCCCTCGGGGTGTTCGTGATGCTGCTGGCCGTGGCGGGCAACGAGACCACCCGCAACGCCGCCTCCGGCGGGCTCCAGGCGTTCTTCGACCACCCGGACCAGTGGCGGCGGCTGCTGGAGGACCGGTCGCTGCTGCGCACGCTGCCCGACGAGGTCGTCCGCTGGGTCTCCCCGGTGATCACCATGCGCCGCACCACGCTCGCCGCCACCGAGCTCGGAGGCCAGGCGATCCCGGCGGGGGAGAAGGTCGTCCTCTACTACCCGGCGGGCAACCGCGACGACGCCGTCTTCCCCGACGCGGACGTCTTCGACATCGGCCGCGACCCGAACCCGCACATCGGCTTCGGCGGCGGCGGCCCGCACTTCTGCCTGGGCGCGCACCTGGCCCGCATGGAGGTCCGGGTGCTGTTCGAGGTCCTCGCCGAACGGGCCCCGCAGATCGCGCCCGCCGGGCGGGTGCGCCGCCTGCGCTCCAACTTCGTCAACTCCATCAAGGAGATGCCGGTCCGCATGGGCGGATGACACACGTGGACGGATCATCGAGCCGCCTGGCCGGGATGCCTCGTCCACGCTGTCTCGCCGCCCGGACCGCCCCGCTCAGCGACCTCTACCGGTAGCCGGCCGAGGGCGCGTCCGGCTCACTTCCCGCAGAGCGCGTGGTCGATCAGCTCGGTGGCGGCCTTCTCCTGGGCCTGTGTACGGGCGTCGCCGAACTGGGTGGACATCGCCAGCACGACGCTGCGCCGGCCGTCGGCGGTGACACCGGTGCGGGTCCTGTACCCGAGGTCGTCGCCGCCGTGGCTCCAGTAGACGCCACCGCACGACAGCGGGCGCGACATCACTCCGAGCCCGTAGCGCACGCCCGGCCAGGCCGCCTCGAACGCCGTGGCCGGGACGGTGGCGCGCATCTGCTCCAGCAGCGCGGGCGGCAGCAGCCTGCCGCCCATCAGGGCGCGCAGGAACCGGTTGACGTCGCCGGTGGTGGAGATGAGGCCACCGGCCGCGTCGCCGTCGAAGTGCTTGGTGACGTCCACCGGCGTGTTCTGCACGCCCACCAGGTAGCCCTTGGCGTGGGGCGAGGGGACGTTCACCGAGGCGCCCGACCAGCGCGTGTGCCGCAGCCCGAGGGGCCGGCTGATGCGGTCGCGGACCTCGACGTGCCATGGGTTGCCGGTGGCCTTCTCGATGATCATGCTGATCAGCATGTAACCGGTGTTGGAGTACATCCACCCCTTGCCGGGAGCGAAGTCCGGCTTCTTCTTCATGGCCTCGGCCACGATCTGCCCGGGCGTGAAGGGGTCGTAGCGGTGCTTGAGGTATTCCTCCACCGAGGTGAAGGTCGGGTAGGCCTCCGGGACGCCGCCGGTGTGCTGGAGGAGCTGGCGGATCGTGATCGCGCCGCCGTCGTTGCCGTTGCCCTTCACCACGCCGGGCAGCCAGCGCTCGACGGTGTCGTCCAGGGACAGCGTGCCCTCCTGGGAGAGCTGCAGGACCACGGTGGCCACGAAGATCTTGGTCACGCTGGCGATCCGGGTGTAGCCGCCCGCGGGGACGGGCCGCTTGGTCCGGAGGTCGGCGACGCCGCCGGTGACGACCAGGCGCCCGCCGTCGGCGGTGGCCACCTGCGTGTCGACGCCGATGACCCCGATCTTGCGGAGCGCGTCGACGTCGCGCTGGAGCTGCGCCCGGCCGTACTCGGAAGCGGTGGCGGGCCCGGAGGCGGGGGCGGACGCGGAGGCGGGCGGGGATACGAGGGAGCCGGCCAGGACGGCGGTCACCGCGCAGGCGGCGGAGAGCGCCGCCAGGCGCCGTCCGTTCCCTCTCGACGCCGGCGCGCCGGAGTGCGGGGACGCGGTGGAACGCGGGGAAACGGTGCGGTTCATGGAGTTGTCCTCTTCGTCGTCGGTGCCGGTCGTCCCGGCGGGTGATCCGACCCTAGGAAGGGAGATCGTCCGCCGAATCGGCCATAAGCCCGGAGTTCCGTCGGCCTGTGGGAGGAGTGGGCGGACATCGGCGCAACTTTGGATGCGTTCCTCCGGAGGGGCCGGTGTCCTACGCTTGGCGGCGTACAGGTGATCGTCGGCCGGGCCGGCGCCCGGTCCCTCTGAGGCGAATGAAGACACTCATCACAGGCTCGATCTCCGCGATCCGGTCCCCGGGCCCGATCTCTGCGCTGCGGGGGAGTCTCCAGGCCCGTCCGCTGCTCGCTGACGCGCTGCTCGCGGCGGCGCTGGCCGCGTTGGTGCTGCTGCTCCGGCGAGGTGAAGGGCTTCCCTCCCGCACGGCCGACGACGTGACGGTGATCGCGCTGCTGCTGGTGCAGGCCGCGCCGCTGGCATGGCGCCGCTCGCACCCGTGGCCGGTCATGGCAGTGGTCGCCGCCGCCTACGTGGCCTACGAACTGGCCGACCCCATGGTCGACTTCAAGGACGGCGTGTGCATCCTGTTCGCCGGATACGCCGTCGCCCGCCACGCGCGCCCGCCGGGAAGCGCCGCCGTGGTCGGCGTGGTCGCGGCGGCGGTGCTGTCGCCGGAGTTCGCCGGGCCGTGGCTGAGCCTGCCGGTCCCGCGGGAGCCGGTGGTGGGCCCCGTCGGGGTGGTGCTGGTCGTCGCGCTGTCGGCGGGGGTCTGGTGGCTCGGTGTCTCCCAGCGCCACATCCACGCCGACGCGGCACGGTTGCGGGAACTGGCTGAGAGGCTCCGCGCCGAGCGGGAGATCAGCACCCGGCGCGCGGTGGTGGCCGAGCGCGCGCGCATCGCGCGGGACCTGCACGACCTGGTCGCCCACCACGTCAGCGCGATCGCGATGCAGGCGCGCGCCACGGCCGACGTGATGTCCGACGACCCCGACCACCCGCTGGTCCACCGGGGGGTGGCGGGGATCGGGACGGCCGCCGACTCCGCGCTGATCGAGATGCGGCGGTTGCTCGGGCTGCTCGTCGACGACCTCGACCCGTCCGGCCTGCGGCCGGAACCGTCTCTGCGCCACCTGGACCGGCTCGCCGCCGCGGCCGCCGCCGCCGGATGCCGGACGGAGATCGACGCGGACCCGGTGGACGGCCTCCCGCCCGCGGTGCAGGTCTCGGCCTACCGGGTCGTCCAGGAGGCGCTCACGAACGTCCTCAAGCACGCGGGCGCCACCGATGTGCGGATCGTCCTGCGCCGGGACGAGGGACGGCTGACCGTCACGGTGGGCAACGGGCCGCCGGCGCCGGCGCACACACCGCTGGCCGGCTCCGGGCTCGGCCTGATCGGCATGCGCGAACGCGTCACACTGTTCGGCGGCACCCTGCGCGCCGGCCCCCGCGAGGACGGCGGATGGCAGGTGGAGGCCGGTTTCCGGCTCGCGGACCCGGCACCGGACCCGCCGCCCGGTGACGTGCCTTCGGAGGGCGCGGCATGATGCCCGTCCGCGTGCTCGTCGCCGACGACCAGGAGCTGGTCAGGTCGGCGCTGCGCGTCATGATCGAGCGGCGTGACGGGCTGAGCGTCGTGGGGGAGGCCGCCGACGGGCAGGAGGCCGTGGCCGCGGCCTTCGCCCTGCGGCCCGACGTGGTGCTGATGGACGTGCGCATGCCCGGGCTGACCGGCGTCGAGGCGACCGGCCGCATCCTGCGTCACTGGCCGCACGGCGATCCACGCCCGCGCGTGCTGATGCTGACCACGTTCGACGTCGACGAGTACGTCCACGCCTCCCTGCGCGCCGGCGCCAGCGGGTTCCTCCTGAAGAACAGCTCGTCCGACCAGCTCGCCGAGGCCATCCGCACGGTCGCCGCGGGGGAGGCCGCCCTCGCCCCCACCGTCACCCGGCGGCTCATCGGGACGTTCACGACCATCCCCGAGGTCCTGCTCGCCGAGCCGCGCTCCGGAGCCGGACCGCGCGCCCCGGGGCGGACCGGGCGCCTGGACGCGCTCACCGCGCGGGAGAGCGAGGTCCTGATCCTGGTGGCCAGGGGTCTGTCCAACGCCCAGATCGCCAGGAGCCTCGGACTGTCGGAGGCCGGGGTCAAGAGCCGGGTGAACCGCATCCTCACCAGGCTGGGACTGGAGAACCGCGTCCAGGCGGCGATCCTGGCCTACGAGGCCGGTCTGGTGGAGGGCCAGGACCGGGACGGCCCTTCCGCGACCTGAGCGGCGCACCCCATGTGACGGACGTCACGCCGGGCCGGGAATAGTGCGGTTGACCTGGGTGTTGGCGGAAGTGTGAACGTGGCACACGGCATCGACATGACCCCGCAGGGCCGGGTCATGTGTCGTGGCATGCGCAGGTGTGGGACGTCCCGCATGTGTGCCATGGGCGGCATGCCCTCCATGCGCTGAGCCCCCGCCTCGCGACGAAGCCCCGTTCCCTCCCCGAGAAGGCCCTGCCCCATGAACTGCCCCGCGGACACCCTCGTCCTGCGCCGCCTGAGCCACCTGCCGTTCCACCCCGGCACGCGCTAGCCGTACCCCCTTCCCGAAGTCTTCTTTTCGCGATCTGTTCATGTTGGGGGAACCGTTGTGATCGATGTGTCAGGCCTGCGCAAGGTCTACCGGGACAGAGGCCGGGAGGTCGTCGCCCTGGGCGGTGTCGACCTCCGCGTACGCCAGGGTGAGATCTTCGGCGTGCTCGGGCAGAGCGGGGCCGGAAAGAGCACGCTGCTGCGCTGCGTGAACCTGCTGGAGCGGCCCACCGAGGGCGCCGTCTCCGTGGCCGGGCAGGAGCTGACCTCGCTGGGCAGGGCCGAGCTGCGCCGGGCCCGGCAGCGGATCGGGATGATCCACCAGCACTTCGCGCTGCTGTCCTCGCGCACCGTCGCCGGCAACGTCGCCTTCCCGCTGGAGGTGATGGGCGCCGGCCGGGCCGAGCGTGCCAGGCGCGTCGCCGAGCTGCTGGAGCTGGTCGGCCTGGCCGACAAGGCCGGGGCGTACCCGGGGCAGCTGTCCGGCGGGCAGAAACAGCGGGTCGGCATCGCCCGCGCGCTGGCGGGCAACCCCGCGGTGCTGCTGTCGGACGAGGCCACCTCGGCGCTCGACCCGGGCACAACCCAGTCGATCCTCGCCCTGCTCAGGAGCCTCAACCGCGAACTCGGCCTGACCATCCTGCTGATCACCCACGAGATGCACGTCGTCAAGGGCATCTGCGACTCGGTCGCCGTCATGCGCGACGGCCTCATCGAGGAGGCGGGCGGCATCGCCGAGCTGATCGCCCGGCCCGGTTCCCGGCTGGCGGCCGAGCTCTTCCCGCTGCCCGACCCCGCGCCCGGAGACGTCACGATCACCTTCACCGGGCGGGCCGACGAGCCCGTGGTCTCGGAGGTCGTGCGCAAGTTCGACGTGGACGTGAGCATCCTCGGCGGAGCCCTGGAGGAGGTGGCCGGCGCCTCGGTCGGCCGGCTCCGGGTCCGCCTCGCCGGCGGCGAGCGCGTCGCCGCCCTCGGCTACCTGGCCGAGCGCGGCCTGCTGGTGGAGGAGGCCCGGTGAGCGAGCGAGCCGGTGGACACGGCAGCCCGGTCGTGGAACCGACGAAGGAGCACCCATGACCTGGGAAGAGATGAGCCCTCTGCTGTGGGAGGCGACCGGGCAGACCGCCCAGATGGTCGTCTGGTCCACGCTGTTCACCGTGCTGTTCGGGCTCCCGCTGGGCGTCGCGCTGGTCGTCACCGACCGGGGCGGGCTGCTGCCCTCCCGGCCGCTCAACAGCGTGCTCGGCATGGTCGTCAACATCGGCCGGTCGCTGCCCTTCATCGTCCTGATGATCGCGGTCATCCCGCTGACCCGGCTGATCGTCGGCACCACCATTGGCACCTTCGCCGCCGTCGTCCCGCTCACGCTCGGCGCCGCGCCGTTCTTCGCCCGGCTGGTGGAGACCGCACTGCGCGAGGTCGGCAGGGACACGGTGCAGGCCGCCCAGGCCATGGGGGCAGGCCGCTGGACGATCATCGGCAAGGTCCTCCTGCCGGAGGCGAGGTCCGGCCTGGTCGCGGGGCTGACCGTGACCGTGGTCGCGCTGATCTCCTACTCGGCCATGGCGGGGGTGATCGGCGGCGGCGGTCTCGGCGACCTGGCCATCCGTTACGGCTACCAGCGCTTCGAGACCACCCTCATGGTGGTCACGGTCATCGTGCTGATCGTCATCGTCCAACTCGTGCAGACCCTGGGCGACACCGTCGCCCGCCGTCTCGCGCGTCACTGACTTTTCCCTCCGGGACCCCGCCACGAGCGGGGGCCCTGGCTTCTCACACCCCGAAAAGGAGCGCACCATGCGCAGGTTCTTCGCCGTCGCGTCCGCCGCCACCGCCCTGGCCCTGGCGCTGACCGCCTGCGGCTCGACCGAGTCCGGCACCGCCACCTCCTCCGCCACGCCCGCCGCGGAGGAGGTGCTCAAGGTCGGCGCCACCCCGGTCCCGCACGCGGCGATCCTCAAGTTCGTCAAGGACAACCTCGCCGCCAAGCAGGGCCTGAACCTGGAGATCGTCGAGTTCACCGACTACGTCCAGCCGAACGTCCAGCTCGACGACGGCCAGCTCGGCGCGAACTTCTTCCAGCACCGGCCGTACCTGGACGACTTCAACGCCTCCAAGGGCACCAAGCTGACCTACGTCAAGGACGTGCACCTGGAGCCGCTGGGCCTGTACTCCAAGAAGATCAAGGCGGTCGCGGAGCTCGCCGACGGCGCGACCGTGGCCGTGCCCAACGACGCCACCAACCTGGGCCGGGCGCTGAAGCTGCTGGCCGACAACGGCGTGGTCACTCTGAAGGAGGGCGTCGGCACGGCCGCCACCGAGCGCGACGTCACCGCCAACCCGAAGAACCTGACCTTCCAGCCGCTGGAGGCGGCCCAGCTGCCCCGCTCGCTGGAGGACGTGGACGCCGCCGTCATCAACGGCAACTACGCGATCGAGGGCGGTCTGAAGCCCGCCGCCGACGCGCTGGTGCTGGAGAAGGCCGAGGGCAACCCGTACGCCAACGGCCTGGTCGTCGCGGCGGGCAAGGAGCAGGACCCGCGCGTGGTCAAGCTCGCCGCGCTGCTGTCCGGTCCCGAGGTGAAGCAGTTCATCGAGCAGACCTACAGCGGATCCGTCATCCCCGCAAGCGGTAAGTGAGAGCGGCCGGGCCGCGCCGCTGAATTCCCGATCTTCCGTTCCGGGAGATCGGGAAAATCCACCTACCGGATTCGCGGCGTGGCCTGGCCTTTAAAGCGGACTGAAAGCGGGTGGCAATCGCCGGGTCATACAACGGGAATGTCAGAAAATCCTCATTCCCGAGAGGACCCCTCAATGCGATTCGCCACCCGTATCCTGGTCGGCGCCGGCGCGGCCGCCCTTCTGGCCATGGGCGCCCCGGTCGCGGCCAACGCCTCGACCGCCGCTCCCGCCACAGCCGCCACAACCGCCACCAGCCCGTACTTCCACGACACGTGGGGCCCGTACTTCTCCGACAACCACAAGGCCGAGGCCCAGGGCGAGGTCACGGTCCACAAGAACTCCTCCAAGCACTGGTACTGGAAGAAGTATTCCAAGACCGTCAAGAAGTGCTGGTGGAAGAACGGTCACAAGAAGTGCGCATGGATCAAGACCTGGCACAAGAAGAAGGTCTGGAAGTGGGTCCACGAGTACCCCTACACCGTGGACAGCAAGCTCATCAACCACAAGTGGTGGGGTAACTGGAAGCACCACTGCGCGTGGGAGACTTTCAAGGTCGTCGGCTTCGACGACTCGGTCCACTACAAGAGCTTCAAGAACTGCAACAAGCACGCGAAGTTCTACTCGTTCAGCGGTAAGGACGCCAAGGCCGTCTACGTCCAGGTGAGCCGCGGCAACCCGAACGAGCCCAAGAGCTACTTCGGCGGCTGGGAGCACGTCTACAGCCAGGTCTGACCAGGACACTCCGGCGGCATGGCAACCATCCCGAGCCGCCGTCCCATGAGCGGGGCCGCGACCTCTCCCGCGAGGTCGCGGCCCCGCCGCATGAGGGGAGTGCCCCGGCGGTAAGCGGACACTTCTCACCGGAGAACAAACCGAGTAGCGTTCGGATTCATGCACCCCGGAGCCATCGCAGCAGCCTCCCCCGACAGACCCGCTGTGATCATGGCGGGTTCCGGCCGGACCGTCACCTATCGCGAGCTGGACGAGGAGTCCAACCGCCTGGCCCACCTGTTCCGCGCCGCCGGGCTCCGGCCGGGCGACCACATCGCCTTCATGCTGGAGAACCATCCGCTGTTCCTGGCGGTGGCCTGGGCCGCGCACCGGTCGGGCCTCTACTACACGGCGATCAGCTCGCGCCTCAAGACCGACGAGCTCGCCTACATCGTCGACAACTGCGAGGCCCGGGTCTTCATCTCCTCGGCCGGCCTGGCCGACGTCGCCACCTCCGTCACCGCCGCCACCCCCGGCGTCGCGCTCCGGCTCATGCTGGACGGTGTCGCCCCCGGCTTCGACTCCTACGAGGAGGCGGTCGCCGCCTACCCGGTCACGCCGATCGCCGACGAGTGCCAGGGCGCCGACATGCTCTACTCCTCCGGCACCACCGGCCGTCCCAAGGGTGTCAAGCCCGGTCTGTGGAAGGCTCCGCTCGACGCCCCCGGCCCGCTGCTCCAGCTCATCCAGTTCCTGTTCGCGCCCTCGGCCGAGAGCGTCTACCTCTCCCCGGCGCCGCTCTACCATGCCGCGCCGCTGCGCTACTGCATGAGCTTCCAGCGGCTCGGCGCGACCATCGTGGTGATGGAGAGGTTCGACCCCGAGCAGGCGCTCGCGCTCATCGAGAGATACGGCGTCACGCACTCGCAGTGGGTGCCGACCATGTTCATCAAGATGCTCAAGCTGCCCGGGGAGACCCGCGCCCGCTACGACCTGTCGTCGCTGGCGTGCGCGATCCACGCCGCCGCGCCCTGCCCGGTCCCGGTCAAGGAGCGGATGATCGACTGGTGGGGTCCGATCATCCACGAGTACTACGCCGGAACCGAGGGCAACGGCTTCCTCTACGTCGGCTCGGAGGACTGGCTCAAACACAAGGGCACGGTCGGCCGCCCGCTGCTCGGCGTCGTGCACGTCTGCGACGAGGACGGCGCCGAGCTGCCGGCGGGCGAGCACGGCACGGTCTACTTCTCCGACGGGCCCACGTTCGTCTACCACGGTGACGAGGACAAGACGATGGCCTCCCGGGACCCGCTGGGGCGGGGCTGGACGACCCTGGGCGACATCGGGTACCTGGACGAGGAGGGCTTCCTCTACCTCACCGACCGCCGCTCCTACATGATCATCTCTGGCGGGGTGAACATCTACCCCCAGGAGGCCGAGAACGTGCTGGCGATCCATCCGAAGGTGGCCGACGTGGCGGTCTTCGGCGTCCCGGACGAGGAGATGGGCGAGCAGGTCAAGGCCGTCGTCCAGCCGCTCTCCATGGAGGCCGCCGGTCCGGAGCTGGAGGCGGAGCTGATCGAGTACTGCCGTGCCCGGCTGGCGCCGTACAAGTGCCCGAAGTCGGTCGACTTCCGGGAGGAACTGCCCCGCCATCCCACCGGGAAGCTCTACAAGCGGCTGCTTCGCGACGAGTACTGGCCCGCTAAATCATGATTTTTTAGTTTCTGTACGGCTAGCGTCCGCCCCTCTGAGCACGGCTGATAAAGCGGCTGTCAGGGGGTGCGGATCATCGCGAACATCCTCTTAAACGGTTCTTACACCCTACCCGGCATCGTGGATGTCACCGGAGGAACCGGTCGTCACCGTGGCGTCCACGGGTGGACGTAGGACATGGGGGATGACGATGGACGACAAGCGCGAGCAGGACACCACCCCGGCCGAGGCCGCCTCCGGAGCGCCCGGGACGACCCCGGACCCGGCGGGCACGGCCACCGGCGGCGGCTGGACCCAGTTCGGCAAGGTGCCGCCGAACTCCGGCGGCTTCCGCGCCGGCCAGGCCGCCGGACCGGAGCCGACGCTGATCCACCCCGTTCCCGAGCAGCTCGCCGAGCAGACCTTCGCCGGACCGCCCGCCGGGACGCCCGTGATCCCCGCCCAGCGGGCGCGGCTGAGCACCGCGCAGAAGCTGGGTGCCGGGCTCGCACTGGCCGCCATGGCCGTGGGCGGCGGCGTGGTGGGAGCCGTCACCGCGACCGCCTTCGACGGCGGCGCTCCGGTCGCCTCCGCGGCCCCGCTGGTCAGGCCGGTGGGCGACAACGCCACGGTCGCCGACGTCGCCGAGGCCGTCCAGCCCTCGGTCGTCTCGATCGAGGTCAGGAGCGGCCAGAGCGGCAGCGAGGGCTCCGGGGTGGTCCTCTCCGAGGACGGCATGATCCTCACCAACAACCACGTGGTGGACTCCGCCGGCCAGGGCGGCCAGCTGACCGTCAAGTTCAGCGACGGCAAGACCGCCACCGCCAAGCTGATCGGCACCGACCCCGCCACCGACCTCGCGGTCATCAAGGCCGAGAACGTCTCCGGCCTCACCAAGGCCTCGCTCGGTGACAGCGACCAGGTCAAGGTCGGCGACTCTGTGCTCGCCATCGGCAGCCCGCTCGGACTGTCCGGCTCGGTCAGCGCCGGGATCATCAGCGCGCTCGACCGCACCGTGAACGTGGGCGGCGAGCAGCGCCGGCAGCTCCCGCCCGGCTGGGGCGGCGAGCAGCAGGGCGGGGGCACGGCCACCACCATCGGCGGGGCCCTCCAGACCGATGCGGCGATCAACCCGGGCAACTCCGGCGGCGCGCTGGTCAACGCGCAGGGACAGGTGATCGGCATCAACACCGCCATCGCCACCAACGGCGGCGAGGGCAACATCGGCGTCGGCTTCGCCATCCCGATCAACACCGCCAAGCAGGTCGCCGAGCAGCTCGTCGAGAGCGGCAAGGTCACCCACGCCTTCCTCGGCGTGAGCATGGCCGACGCCATCGGCGACGCGGGCGGCGCCATGGTCCAGCAGATCACCGAGGGGAGCCCGGCGGCGCAGGCGGGCCTCAAGCAGGGCGACCTGATCACGAGGATCGGCGACACCGTGGTCGAGGGCTCCTCCACCGTGGTCGGCGCGATCCGCAGTCTCAAGCCGGGCGACAAGGTCGTCCTCACCTACGTCCGCGACGGCCGGACCCAGACCACCACCGCGACCCTGGTGGAGAAGACCGGCGAATAGCCCGCCGGGCATCGGGGCGAGAAGCCGGCGAGCGGTCTCCCGGGGATCGGGAAACCTGGGAGACCGCTCGCGGAGGACTACACGAAAGACCAGACGAAAGACCAGACGGAGGACCGGGCGGAGGGCCAGACGGAGGGCCAGACGGAGGACCACGGTGCCGCCGGACCGCTGCGGGGTCCGGCGGCACCGCCTCGTGCGGCGCCGGCGGGCGTTCAGGCGAAGCGGTTGCCCTCGTCGCGGCGGTAGGCCCACACGGCCAGAGTTCCGGCGACCGCGGTCCAGATGCCGAACATGACCAGCGGCAGCGTGCCGGGGGTGCCGTGGCCCACCGCCGCCCAGACCAGCTCGACCGCGCCCCGGCTGGGCAGGAAGGGCGCGACCGCGTCGATGAACGCCGGGGCGTCCATCGGGTTCGTCAGCAGACCGCCGCCCACCGCCATCGGGAACAGGGTCAGCTGCACCACCGCGATCGCGGCCTTGGACGGCAGCGCGTAGCCGATGAACAATCCCAGGAGCTGGAAGGGGACCGACGCGACCAGCAGGGCGCCCAGGCCGAGCAGCAGCCGGACGGGTGTCACGGCGGCCTCGGTGAGCAGCGCGGAGACGATCAGCACCGGCACGATCCCGATGAGCGTCATGACCACCGCGTTGAGGATCCGGGCGCCGAGCCGCGGCCACGGCCCGGCGGGCAGGGTGCGGGTGTAGGGGTCCCAGGGCTGGGCGCGGTCCTCGGCGACGCCGAGGCCGTGGGTGAACAGGCCGCTGGACATCACCGCGAAGACCATCATCGACGCCGTGGCCAGCGTCGCCCCGACGGGGTGGTCCCCGGCGAAGGGCACCACGAAGAAGAGCATCGAGGCGGCGGGGAAGAATCCGTTGCCGATCACCGCGATCGGGACCCGGACGGTCTCCAGGATCTGGTACCGGGTGTGGGTGAGAAGAAGGGACATGGGGCGGTCCTCTCAGGAGGGGGCGGCTGTGAGCCGGGCCGCACGGCGGCGCGCGGGCCGGGGCTCCGTGCCTCAGGCGGTGGGGGACTCGCGGGCGGTGATGGTCAGGAACGCCTCCTCCAGGGAGGTGGGGCGGATCTCCAGGCCGGAGAAGGGGACGTCGGCCCGGACCAGGTCGCGGACCAGGGCGTCGGCGTCGGTGGTGAGCAGGTGGATCCGGGAGCCGTCGCGTTCCGCGCTGAGCACGCCGGCCAGCTCCGGCAGGCTCTCGCTGGTCAGGGTGACCCGGCGGATGCCGGTGATGTCCCGGATCTGCGCGGTGGTGCCGTCGGCGAGCACCCGGCCCTGGCCGACGACCACGACCCGCTCGGCCAGGGCCTCGACCTCCTCCAGGTAGTGGCTGGTCAGCACCACGGTGCCGCCCTCGGTGTGGAAGTGCCGGATGGCCTCCCACAACGACCGCCGCGCCTCGACGTCCAGGCCCGTGGTCGGCTCGTCCAGGAAGACCATCCGGGGGTCGCCGACGAACGCCAGCGCCACCGCGAGCCGCCGCTTCTGGCCGCCGGACAGCCCGCCGATCTGGCGGCGCTCCAGCCCGGACAGGCCGAACCGCTCCAGCAGCGCACCGCGCTCGACGCTCCGCGGGAAGTGGGCGGCGACGAAGTCCACGACCTCGCGGACCCGCAGCGTCGGCGGGAGCCCGGTCTCCTGCGGGGTGACGCCGATGCCGAGTCGCCGTGCGGGGTCGGTGGGGGAGCCGCCGAGCAGTTCCACCCGGCCCGAGGTCGGCCTGCGCAGCCCGACGAACAGGTTGATCAGCGTGGACTTTCCCGCGCCGTTGGGGCCGAGCAGGCCGACCAGCTCGCCGGAACGGATGTCGAGGGAGAGGTCGTCCAGTGCCAGCACGTTCCCGTACCGCCGGGTGACCCCGACGGCACGCGCGAGCGTCTCCGTCTCCGATCGCGTGTCCGGTCCTGTCACGGGTGCTGTCGTGGGTCCTGCCATGGGAGGGGCCTTCCTTATTCTCGGGCGGAGGTCAGGTGTCGCCGGGCTGCGGGGTCACGGCCGCGTCCAGCAGTCCGCGGATCGCCGCGGTGTAGTCCTCGAAGGCGACGCGGCCCCGGCGGGTGAGGGCGACGTAGGTGACGGGGGTGCGCCCCCTGTGGGTCTTGACGATCTCCACGTATCCGGCCTCCTCCAGCTTGCTCAGATGCACCGAGAGGTTTCCCGCCGTCATCCCGAGGAGGTCCTTCAGGCCGGGGAAGGCGATCCGGTCCCCCTCGGGCAGGGTGTTGAGCGTGACGACCACCCGCAGCCGGGCCTGGGCGTGGATCACCGGGTCGAGCTCGGGAGTCATCTGCGCAGCCTCCGGCGCAGCACGAGTCCGGCGGCGACGGATCCGCCTCCAGCGCCCACCGACATCAGCAGGGCGTGCCAGCCCGGCCCCGCGGCGGTGCCGACCGCGTTGAGCACGGCCAGCCCCGCGCCGAAGACGAACATCGGCCGGATGAGCCAGATGGCCCCGCCCGCCATGTAGAGGATGGCGACCACCATCATCGACAGGCTCGCCCAGAGCAGGTTCCGCTCCGGGTCGGGCAGGTGCCCGCCGAACCGGACGGCGATCATCCACATGGCGAAGAAGCCGAAGGACCAGGCGAAGCCGTACATGACGCCGCGCTCCTGGGACACGCCCCGCACCGGGCTGCCGAGCTGCCACATCGTCAGCGCGCTGACCAGCATCGCCAGCGCCATCAGCCCGAACAGCAGCGCCAGCGCCACCCCGATGGGGATCGGCGCGTACGGCGTGCCGGCCAGGCCGTGGTGCAGGAAGAGCACACCGAACCCGACGAACCAGGCGACTCCCCACGCCAGGTAGTGCGGCACCGGGTTGGGCATGAGCCGGTGCACCGCCGCGGCGCCCTGCTGCTCGATCAGCCGGAGCGTCTCCTCCGGACTCAACGCCCGCTCATCCTCGTCCACCGGACCTCCTTGGAGGCTCAAAGGAGTTTGCATCGCAAACCACCTGGTTTGAACTGTAAACCACACTGCGCCTCCAACTCAAGCCCCCGGCCCTCGCCGGGAAGCGGCCGGTACGGGCCGCTTCCCGCCCGCGATCCACGGGACGTCGCCAGGCCGGGGTGTGCGGAGCGCGCCGATCATGCGGTCTTCCGGCCGCGCGGAGAGCATCGGAGACCGAGGACGCGGCCGGGCTACCGACGCGCGACCAGCGCCTCCGAGCGCCACAGGTCCCGGTAGTAGCCCGGCGCGTTCACCAGCTCGCCGTGGGTGCCCCGCTGGACGACCGAGCCGTTCTCCAGCACGACGATCTCGTCCACCTCCTCCAGGCCGCGAAGCCGGTGGGTGACCAGCAGCGTCGTGCGTCCCCGGGTGGCGTCGAGCAGGTCGGTCATGAGCGCGTCGGCGGTCTCCTCGTCGAGGGCCTCGGCGGGCTCGTCCAGCAACAGCACGGGCGGATCGTTCAGCAGCGCCCGCGCCAGCGCCAGCCGCTGCAACTGCCCTCCCGACACCGTGCGCCCGTCCTCCCCGAGCGGGGTGTCCCACCCGGTCCGCTCCACCCACCCCTCCAGCCGCGCCCGCCGTACGGCCTCGGCCAGATCCTCCTCGCCGGCCTCCGGCCCGGCCAGCCGCAGGTTGTCCCGGAGCGAGGCCTGGAACACGTAGGGATCCTGCGTCAGTCCCGTCATCACCCGCCGGACCTCGTCCGAGGGCAGCTCCCGCAGGTCGACGACGGCTTCCGCGCCGTCATCCCCCGCGCCGTCATCCCCCGCGCCGTGATTCCCCGTGCCGTCGCTCCCGGCGCGCAGCCGGATCGCACCGGCCTCGGGCTCCACCAGGCGCATCAGGGCCGCCAGCAGGGTGCTCTTGCCCGCGCCGCTCGGGCCGACGACGGCCACGCGCCTTCCCGGGGCCAAGGTCAGGGTGACGCCGTTCAGGGCGGGGGAGCGGCCGGCGGCATGCCGTACGACCAGGTCCTCGACCTCCACCGTCAGCGGGCCGCCGGGAACGGCCGCCGGGCGCACGGGCTCGGCGACGGCGGGCGGGGTCGTACGGATCTCCTTCAGGCGGCGCAGGGCGGCGAACACCCCGGCCATGCGCTCGGCGGCCGCCGCCATCGGCAGCACGGGTTCGAAGGCGACCAGTGAGGTGAGCGCGAGCACGGCGGTCGCGACCGGACCGGCCTCACCCGCCTGGGCGACCAGCACGACTGCGGTCACGGTCAGCACCTGGGCGAGCACGCCCAGGCAGGCGGCCACCGCGTTCACCCTGGCCTGGCCCCGCTCCAGCGCGGCCAGCCGGGCGTCGGCCTCGGCCGAGGCCGCCAGGGCCCGCTCGCCCGCTCCATAGGCCGCCAGGTCGGCGGCCCCGTGCAGCAGGTCGGCGACCCGGGCCGCCAGCTCGGCCCGGGCCGGGGCGATGCGCGCCGCCCGGCGCCGTGTGGCCGCGGTCACCCCGGCGGGGAGCAGGACGCCGGCGGCCAGCAGCCCGGCCAGCAGCACCAGCGCCGCCGGCGGGAGCAGCAACAGCCCGAGCGCGACCGCCGCCAGCCCGGTCACCAGCGCCGCGGCTCCCGGGAGCAGACCCCTGACCAGCAGGTCCTGGACCGCGTCGGTGTCGTCGACCATCCGGCTGAGCAGGTCGGCTCCGCGCCGGCCGTGCGGACCGGCCGGGATGAGCGCCCGGTAGAGGTCCTCCCTGGTCGCCGCCTGGGCGCGGAGCGCGACGTCGTGCCCGGCCAGGCGCTCGCCGTACCGGAACACGCCCTTGCTCGTCGCGAACGCGCGGACCCCGACGATCGCCATGCTCAGCGCCGCCAGCGGCGGCTGTTCGGCCGCCCTGGTGATGAGCCACGCCGCCGACCCGATCAGGGCCAGCCCGGCCAGCTCCGCCGCGGCCCCGGCCGCCATCGCCAGGACCAGCCGCCCGCCCGTCCGGTTCACCGCGCCTCCCCGATCATCATCGCCGAATCGGACACGACCCGCCCGCCGGCGATCCGGATCACCCGGTCGGCCAGGTCGATCATCGCGGGCCGGTGGGCCACGATCACCGCGGTCCGTCCCTCGGAGAGCTCGCGGGTGGCGGCGACGATCGCGGCCTCGCTCCGGCCGTCGAGCCGGGCGGTCGGCTCGTCCAGCAGCAGGGCGTCCGCCGCCGGCAGGCAGAACGCGCGGGCCAGCGCGACCCGCTGCCGCTGCCCGGCGGAGAGGTTCGCGCCGCGCTCGCCCAGCACCGTGTCGTAGCCCTCCGGCAGCTCCGCCACGAACCCGTCGGCATGCGCGGCCCGGGCCGCCGCCTCGACCTCCTCCGGCGTCGCGCCGGGGGAGCCGAGCCGGATGTTGTCGGCCACCGAGACGGCGAACAGGTGCGGGCGCTGCGGCACGAACGCCGGCCGCCAGGAGGCGCCGGGGAGCTCGGCCCCGCCGACCAGCACCCGCCCGCTCTCCGGCGTGACGAAGCCGAGCAGCAGGTGGAGCAGGGTGCTCTTGCCCGCGCCGCTCTCACCGACCAGCGCCACCCGCTCGCCCGGCGCGATCACCAGCGAGACGTCCTCCAGCGCCGCCTCCTCGCGGCCGGGATAGCGCACCGTGACGTTCTCCAGCCGGATCTCCGGGCTCTCCGCCCTGGCCCGCGCCGCCGTACCCGGTGCCGCACCGTCCGGCCCCGCGCCCGGCGCCCCGCCGCCCCGGGCCGCGGCCGTCCCGTCCGGCCCGGCCTCCGAGACCGCCCCATCCGAGGCCTTCTCCCCGTCCAGCACGGCGAAGGCCTCGTCGGCGGCGGCGACCCCCTCCATCGCCGCGTGGAACCTGTTGCCCATGTTCCGCAGCGGCAGGTAGGCCTCCGGGGCCAGCAGCAGGACCAGCAGCCCGGTCGTCAGGTCCAGCGTCCCGCCCAGCAGGCGCAGGCCGATCGGGACCGCGACCAGCGCGAGCGAGAGCGAGGCGGCCAGCTCCAGCACCAGCGACGACAGGAACGCCACCCGGAGCGTGCGCATCGTCGCGGACCGGTGCTCGTCGGCGACCCGCCGGATCACGCCCGCCTGGAACCCGGCCCGGCCGAAGGCGCGCAGCGTGGGAAGGCCGCGGACCACGTCCAGGAAGTGCCCGCCGAGGCGGGACAGGGCCCGCCACTGGCGTTCGGTGACGGCCTTGGTGTGCATGCCGACCAGCGCGCCGAAGATCGGGATCAGTGGGAGCGTGACGAGCACGATCACCGCGCTGGCCAGGTCGGCGGCGGACAACCGGACGAGCACGGCGACCGGCACGACGCCCGCCACCGCGACCGCCGGGAGATAGCCGTTCAGGTAGGGGTCGAGGGCGTCCAGGCCCCGGCCGGCCAGCGTCACCAGCTCGCCGGAACGCTGCGAGGCGAGCCGGGCCGGGCCGAGGTCCCGCAGCCGAGACAGCAGCCGGTGGCGCAGGACCGACTTCACCGCGGTCGTCGTGCGCCCGGCCGCCACGCCCTGCACGAGCGCGAGCACCCCGCGGACCCCGGCGACCAGGGCCAGGAGGAGGAGGGCCGAGGTGGTGAACCGGCCCGACAGGACCCCGGCCAGCAGCTCCGCCTGGACCAGGACGAGCAGTCCGGCCCCGACCGCGGCGGTCAGGCAGAGAGCCAGGTGACGGCGGACGGCCCGCTCGCCGCGTGCGAGCCGGAGGAGGTCCTTGTGCATGCGTCCCTTACAGGGTGCCTAGAAGAACGAGGGGATCCGGTCGGCCGCACCCCGGGGGCCGAACGTCCGCCACACCCATACTTGCCCACCCGCCATCAGCGGGGCGAGCGGCAGGATCATGAAACTGAGCACATTCAGCGTATCGGCGGGGGCGGTGTGCCCCAGGAGCCAGGGTGCTGCCCCGGCCAGCAGCACCGCGGCGGGAGCGGCGGCCACGCAGGCCGAGGCGAGCAGCGCTCCGGCGCCCCGGCTCGCGCCCGTCACCTGGCCGGGCAGCCGCCAGGAGACGAAGGTCCACCCGTGGAAGGCGAGCGCCGCCGCGACCACGGCTCCGCCGGCGAGCCCGAGCGGGGTGACCGACATCCCGTCCGCCAGCGCCACCAGGGCGGTGCCCCAGCTCAGCGCCAGGCCCCAGGAGCCGAGGCAGATCGCGCCGTCCCACCCGGCACGCCAGGCGCGGCCGTCGAGGCGACGGCGGAACCAGAGCCCGGCGTCGCGCACGATCCACGAGACCAGCAGTGAGACGACCAGCGGGTAGAGGCCGAAAAGGACCTCGCCCTCGGCACGGGGGTAGACGCCGAAGAGCACGCCGGCGACGGCCACCAGCCACACCTCGCCCGCCAGGACGAACGGTGCCATGGCGGCGACGACACGGTCCCGGCCCTCCTGGCTCCTGCCGAGGACCGGCAGAAGCATGCCGAGGCCGATGTCGAAGCCCTCCAGGGCGAAGTAGCCGAGCAACAGGACGGCGAAGACGCCGAACCAGAGGATGTCCACGGTGCCTCCTTACAGGCTCAGCGCGGCGGCGCGCTCGCGGTCGGGGCCGGGGCCGGCGCCCAGGGCGACGGCGGCGGGGCCGCGGCGCACCACCCGGGCGATGAGGACGTAGTCGACCACCGCCAGCAGGCCCAGCACGGCGGTGAAGGCGATCAGGGAGGTGGTGACCATTCCGGAGGTGAGCCCCGGGGACATCGCGTCGGCCACGGTCAGCCTGCCGTTGATCAGCCAGGGCTGGCGTCCGGCCTCGCGGGCCAGCCAGCCGAGGATCGCGGCCAGGAACGGCAGCGGGGTCATCAGCATCACCACCGGGTGCGCCCACCGCCAGCGCGGCAGCCAGCGGATGACGGGCAGGAGGAAGAACAGCACGACGAGCTGGAGCAGGGAGCCGATCATGATCATGAAGCCGAGCCCGAGGCCGGCCAGGGGTTTGTCGTCGAACTTGCCCGGCTGGAACTCCCCGACCGGGCCGAACTGCGCGTAGCCGAAGGCGACCGCGAGCACGACGCCGACGGAGGCGACGACCACGCCGAGCCGGAGGGACTTCGTGAAGAACTCCTGCTCGGGGGTCCTGCGGAACAGCTGGTAGGCGCTGGCGCCCATGACCACGGAGCCGCCGGTGAGCAGGGCCGCGCCGACCACGTGGGGGAGCGCCATGGTGAGCATCGGGTTGGCGAGCAGCGCGCCGAAGTCGACCAGCTCCAGGTGGTCGCCCCGGTCCACGGTCCCGGCCGGGTTCTGCAGGAACGAGTTCGCCACCATGATCCAGAACGCCGAGGCGTAGGCGGTCAGCGTGACGATCCAGATGCACGCCAGGTGGAGCCCGCGGGGCAGCCGGTGCCAGCCGAAGATCCACAGCCCGAGGAACGTGGACTCCAGGAAGAACGCTCCCAGGGTCTCGATCGCCAGCGGCGCACCGAAGACGTCCCCCGCGTAGTGCGACAGCCCGCTCCAGCTCAGTCCGAACTGGAACTCCATCACCAGGCCGGTGACGATGCCGAGCGCATAGTTGATCACATAGATCTGGCCCCAGAAGCGGGTCATCCGCTCGTGGACCGGGTCGCCCCTGAAGGTCCAGAGAGTCTGCATGATCGCCACGAGGGGGGCCAGGCCCAGTGTCAGCACGACGAACAGGAAGTGCAGGCTCCCCGTCACCGCGAACTGCATCCGGGCCAGGTCGAGCACGTCCATGGCGTCACCTCCGTTGTTACGTCTGTCTACCTATAGACACTCTACATGTAGAGCGCCTACATGTAGGCTGTCTATTCGAGAGGTAGGGTGAGAACGTGAACACCGACGCGCTCCGGGGGCACATGGACGCCCTCCTGCTCTCCGTGCTGGAGAACGAGCCCCTGCACGGCTACGCGATCATCGAGGCGCTGCAGGAACGCAGCGGCGGTGCCCTGGCCGTGCCGACCGGCACGGTCTACCCCGCGCTGCGCCGCCTGGAGCAGGCCGGCTACTTGGCGAGCGAGTGGGCCACGGTCGGCGGGCGCAAGCGGCGCACCTACCGGCTGACCTCTGCGGGCCGTACGGCTCTCGCCGGCGAGCGCTCGGCCTGGCAGAGGTTCGCCAGCACCATCGGCAGCGTGCTGGAGCCGCGCGCCACGAAGTGAGGGCGCCGCTCCCCGCGCGGCGGGGGCCGGGGTCCCTCCGGGTGGCGGCCGCGCGGCCCGTGTCAGGCGGTCGCGGTGTCAGGCGACCGCCGCGCGGTATACCGGGTGACGCCGATGCAGCGGGTCGCACAGTAGACCTGCAGGCCCCAGAGCCCGTAGCTCACCACCGAGGCGGCGATGCCGGGCGGGTAGCCGGAGAAGCCGACCGGTCCGCGGGAGCCGTACACCAGAGCCCCGCACAGCACGAGCATGACCGGCAGCATGGCCCAGACGAGCAGTGCCAACGCCCGGGAGACCAGCCGCGGCCGCCGCATCGTGCGCCGTCCCCGGCCGAGCGCGAAGAGCGCGAGGGCGCCCATCACGCCGAGGCCCATCTGCAGGATGTCCACGGCACGGGCCACCGGGACGAACCAGGCGGGCTTGGCCGCGTAGGAGACCGGCTCCATCGGGAACAGCTTCCAGATCGCGGTCCACATGAGCGCGGTGAGCGGCACGGCGAGGAAGAGCAGGGTCGCCAGCCTGCGGCCCGCGGCGGCCGAGAGCTCGTCCTGGTATCCCGGCGCGATCTCGGCGACCGCGCCGAACTCCGCGACCGCCGCCCGCTCGGCCTCGGCCCGGTCCAGGCCGTCGAGCTCCAGGGCCTCGGCGGCGTCGAGCAGGCTGTCGCGCGCCTCGGTGAGCAGGTCGCGCTTGGCGCCCCTCGGCCCTTTGAGGGCACGGCCGAGCCCGGTGACGTAGTCGTCGATGACTCCGGTGCTCGCCATGATCTCCCCAGGTGCGCGATCCCCTTCCAGGGTGTCCGGCACCCATCCTCGCCCTTCTGAGGGGAATCTCACATCAGGGAGGACCCTGAGAAGACCCCGGGGTCGCCGGGCCGCGCTCCGGCTGGGACCGTGCAGCGGACTCGCGGCAGGTCGACTAGTGTCATACGCCTGAAATTCGCCGCATAAGTTTCTATGCTGATTCGTATGTCGCATCCTGGTCCATCGGCGGTGGAGATCCATCTGAGTGAGGCTGAGCGTGCTCGGCTGATCGGCATGTCGGCGGAACCGTCGAGGCGGGCGATCCGGGCGAAGATCGTGCTGGCGTGTGCCGAGCCGGGGGCAAGTAACGCGCAGGTGTCGCGGGACCTGGGAGCAGCTCTGGCCACGGTACGCAAATGGCGGGCGGCCTTCGCCCACGGCGGGATCGACGGGCTGATCGACCAGGCGCGTCCAGGACGACCGAAGTCGGAGTTGACGGTGACCGGCCAGGAACGAGCCACGCTGCAGCGATGGGCACGACGGGCCAAATCGTCACAGGTCCTGGCGATGCGGTCGAAGATCGTGCTGGCGTGTGCGGACGGCAAGGACAACCAGCAGATCGCCGCTGAACTGCGGGTACATCCCGATACGGTGTCCAAATGGCGGACCCGGTTCAGCCGGCTGCGACTGGAGGGGCTCATCGACGAACAGCGGCCGGGCCGGCCGCCGTCGATCACCCTGGACCAGGTCGAACAGGTGGTGGTGGCGACACTGGAGGAGACGCCCACAGGGGCCACGCACTGGTCACGGGCCTCGATGGCCGAGCGCAGCGGGCTGAGCAGGTCGACGATCGGGCGGATCTGGCGGGACTTCGGACTCAAGCCGCATCGGACCGACACCTTCAAGCTGTCGAGCGATCCGTTGTTCGTGGAGAAGGTCGTCGACGTCGTGGGCCTGTATCACAACCCGCCGGAGCGGGCCGTGGTGCTGTGTGTGGATGAGAAATCGCAGATCCAGGCCCTGGACCGGTCCCAGCCGGTGCTGCCGATGATGCCGGGGATGCCCGAGCGCCGCACCCATGACTACGTGCGCAACGGGATCACCAGCCTGTTCGCCGCGTTCAACGTCGAAGACGGCACCGTGATCGGTGAACTGCACCGACAGCATCGCGCCACCGAGTTCAAGAAGTTCCTGATCACCATCGACAAGAGCGTCCCCGCCGAGTTGGACGTCCACCTGATCTGCGACAACTACGGAACGCACAAGACCCCGGCGATCAGGGCGTGGCTGGCTCGTCATCCTCGGTTCCACATGCATTTCACCCCGACCGGCTCCTCGTGGATCAACCAGGTCGAGCGGTGGTTCGGCTATCTGACCGAGCAGTTGATCCGGCGGGGAGTCCACAAGAGCGTCCAGGCCCTGGAGAAGGACATCCGCGCCTGGATGGATCAGTGGAACGATGATCCCAAGCCGTTCGTGTGGACCAAGAGCGCCGAAGAGATCCTGGAATCCCTCGCTAAATATTGCCGACGAATTTCAGGTGCAGGACACTAGGTCAAGGCCAGCCGATGTTGCCCGCCGCCGATCGACATGAAGTGTCAATCTTTGCCGATTTCACCTTCCGTCCACTTATAGGCGGACCTAGGGGGATCGAATGGGCTCTACGCTCCTGCCATGCGTGCTTTATCCCGGGCGCTCGCCGCCCTCGCGGCCGTCGGCGTCACCGCCGCCGGCGTCGCGGCTCTCACCTCGACTCCGGCGCTGGCCGCGCCGGGCTCCGTCGTCGTCAGCCAGGTCTACGGCGGCGGCGGCAACAGCGGCGCCCCGTTCGCCAACGACTTCGTGGAGCTGTTCAACCGCAGCTCCGCCCCGGTCGCCCTGGACGGCTGGTCCGTCCAGTACGGCAGCGCCACCGGCACCGGCACCTTCGGGTCCGGCACGGTGCCCCTGTCCGGCACCCTGGCGCCCGGCCAGTACCACCTGGTCCAGCTCGCCGGCGGGGCCAACGGCGCCGCGCTGCCCGCGCCCGACAGCACCGGCTCGATCAACATGAGCGGGAGCGCGGGCAAGGTCGTCCTGGTCCGCTCGGCCGAAGGGCTGGCCTGCAACGGCGGCTCCGTGCCCTGCACCCCCGAGCAGACCGCGCTCATCGCCGACCTCGTCGGCTACGGCAGCGCCAACTACTTCGAGGGCACCGCCGCCCCCGGCCTGTCCGCCACCACGGCCGGACTCCGCGGGAACCACGGCTGCGCCGACACCGACGCCAACGGCACGGACTTCGAGGCCGCCGCGCCGGCGCCGCGCAACCGGGCCACCACCCCGGCGCCCTGCGGCGACGTCACCCCGACGCCGACTCCCACGCCGAGCCCGACCCCGACGGGCGAGCCGTGCGAGACCCCCGCGACGCATCAGATCGCCCAGGTCCAGGGCAGCGGCGACGCCAGCCCGATCGTCGGCCAGACCGTCCGCGTCGAGGGCGTGGTGACCGCCGACTTCCAGCAGGGCAACCAGCTCAACGGGTTCTTCCTGCAGGACCCGACCCCGGACGCCGACCCGGCCACCTCCGACGGCCTGTTCGCCTTCGCCCGCGCCTCCTTCAAGGACGTCAAGGCCGGTGACCGCGTGCTGGTCACCGGCAAGGTCGTGGAGTTCAACGGCTGGACCGAGATCTCCCCGGTCGCCGCCGTGGACGTCTGCGGCACCGGCACGATCGCCCCGGCCAGGCAGAACCTGCCGCGCGCCGAGGGCACGACCTTCGAGCCGGTCGAGAGCATGCTCGTCACCTTCCCCGAGCCGCTCACCGTCACCGACCACTACAACCTGGGCCGTTACGGCGAGATCAACCTCGCCTCCGACGGACGGGTGTACCAGCCGACCGACCGGCCGGGCGTGGACGCCGCCAGGAACGCGCGCCGCACCCTCCTCGTGGACGACGGCTCCACCGCGGAGAATCCGCCGGTCATCCCGCACACCGACCCGCGCGTGGTCCGGCTGGGCGACACCACGCTCGGCGTCACCGGCGTGGTGGGCTACGGCTTCGGCAAGTACCGGCTCCAGCCCACCAAGCCGATCACGTTCCTGCGCACCAGCCCGCGCCTGTCCAAGCCGCTCCCGGTGGGCGGCAACGTCAAGGTGGCCAGCTTCAACACCCTCAACTGGTTCACCACCCTGGGCTCGCGCGGCGCGAACACCGCCGAGGAGCAGAAGCGGCAGCTGGCCAAGCTGGTCGCCGCGCTGAAGGGCATGGACGCCGACGTGGTGGGCCTGATGGAGGTCCAGAACAACGGCCAGACCGCGCTCCAGGCGCTGGTCGACGCGCTCAACGCCGAGGTCGGCGCGGGCACCTACGCGGCGCTCGCCCACCCGTACCCCGGCACCGACCTCATCCACGTGGCGATGATCTACAAGCCCGCCAAGGTGAAGCTCGTCGGCGCGGCCCAGTCCTCGACGGACCCGGTCTTCCGGCGGCCCCCGCTGATCCAGACCTTCCGCCGGGTCCAGGGCGGCCAGCCGTTCACGGTGCTCGTCAACCACTTCAAGTCGAAGGGCTGCGACGCCCAGGCCACCGGCCCGGACGCCGACGCGGGCGACGGCCAGAGCTGCTACAACGGAGAGCGCGTCCGCCAGGCGCGGGCCACGCTCGGCCTGATCGAGAGCCTGGACCTGCCCAACCCGCTGGTCCTGGGCGACCTCAACGCCTACGGCGAGGAGGACCCGATCGACACCCTGGAGGCCGGCGGCCTGGACAGCGTGACCAAGAAGTTCGTCCCGGCGCCGCTGCGCTACAGCTACCTCTTCGACGGCCAGCTCGGCGAGCTCGACCACGCCCTGGCCGGCAGCCAGCTGCTCAAGCGGGTGACCGGCGCCACGATCTGGCACATCAACTCGGATGAGACCAGGTCTCTCGACTACAACATGGAGTACAACCCGCCGGGCCTGTACGCGCCCGACGCGTTCCGCTCCTCCGACCACGACCCCGTGATCATCGGCCTGCGCCTGCCGGGCGGCAAGCACTGAGCGTGGACGTCGAGACGTCCGAGAGGGGCCTCGCCCCGCCGTCACCGGCGGAGCGGGGCCCCTTCCCCGTCCCCTCACGCAGGTTCGGGGGCAGGCTTGTCGCAGGTCATGTCCCCGCCCGATCGGTCCGCGCCGACGGCATGCCGGCTTCGGAGCAGACCGCTGAGGCCGTCACCGGCGGTGCACGCTCACCGCGTAGCCGCCCCCGTCGTAAGGGGCCCCGTCCCACGTCGCCAGGCGCCGCTCCAGGACCAGGCCCGCCGCCGCGCACCACGCGTCGTACTCCGGCAGCCCGGTGGGGGCCGAGGCCAGCGGGAGGTGCTCGGCGTCCAGCCCGAACCCGGCTACCAGCCTCCCCTCCGGCCGCAGCAGCGCGGCGAGCCGCCGTACGGTCTGCGCCTCGGTCCCCGGCGCGAGCAGCGGGATCACGTTTCCCGCGGTGACGACCAGGTCGAAGAGCCTTTCCTCGTCCGGGCCGCCCTCCCCGGCGAGAACGGCCGGGTCGAGGGTGCTCAGGTCGGCCGTCATCCACCTCAGCCCGGGTGCGCGGCTCCGTGCCACCGCGAGCATGGACTCGTCCAGATCGACGCCCACGCATTCGTAGCCCAGCTCGGCCAGCCGGATCGCCACCCGCCCCGTGCCGCATCCGGCGTCCAGCACCCGCGCCCCCGCGGGGGCCAGTGTCGCGCAGAACCGCGCCTCCCCGTGCACGTCCGCGCCCGAGGCGGCCAGTTCGGCGAACCGCGCCGCATACCGCTCTCCGGCGTTCCCGCCCGTGATCTCCGCCCAGCGGCTTGTCGACTCTCCCATCGGCCCAGGATCCCATCCGGCCGGGCCCGCCCGTCCCGCGGTTTCCACCGGGAGCAGGGGATGGAATGCTCAGCCGGGGTACGGGGTTATGCGAGCCGTACAGACGCCCGAGACAAGAGGAGCCAGTGGTGGCGACCATCGAGGTAACCGAGAAGAACTTCAACGAGATCGCCGACCAGGGGATCGTCCTGCTGGACTTCTGGGCGGCCTGGTGCGGACCGTGCCGGACGTTCGGGCCCATCTTCGAGAAGGCCTCCGAGAAGCACGAGGACATCACCTTCGGCAAGATCGACACCGAGGCGGAGCAGGCGCTGGCCCAGGGGTTCGACATCACGTCGATCCCGACCGTCATGGCCATCCGCGACGGCATCGTCGTCTTCGCCCAGCCGGGCGCGCTGCCCGCGCCCGCCCTGGAGGACCTGATCACCCAGGTCCGCGCGCTCGACATGGAGGCGATCCGCACCGAGCTCGCGAGCGAACTGGGCGCGCAGAACTGACGCGCGGGACCGGAGAGCGGCGGAAAGCCCCGCGGCCTGGTGGCCACGGGGCTTTCGCGGTGTACGGATGGCCTGCCCGGATCCGCCCGGCGGCCTCCGGAGGGGCGGAGCTCAGGCCGAGCGGTAGAGCTCGGCCACGCGGAAGGCGAGGTCCAGCGACTGGCTCCGGTTGAGGCGGGGATCGCAGGCCGTCTCGTAACGCAGTGCCAGATCGCCTTCGACGATCTCCTGACCGCCGCCCACGCACTCGGTGACGTCGTCGCCGGTGAACTCGATGTGGATGCCGCCGGGGTGCGTGCCGAGCGCGCGGTGCACCTCGAAGAATCCGGCCACCTCGTTCAGCACGTCGTCCAGGCGGCGGGTCTTGTGGCCGCTGGGCGCCTCGAAGGTGTTGCCGTGCATCGGGTCGCAGATCCAGGCCACCTGGGCGCCGCTGGCCGTGACCTTCTCCACCAGGGAGGGCAGGCGCTCACGGATCTTCGACGCGCCCATCCGGGTGATGAAGGTCAGGCGGCCCGGCTCGTCGTCCGGGTTCAGCTTCTCGATCAGCGCGAGGGCGTCCTCCGGCGTGGTCGTCGGGCCGAGCTTCACACCGATCGGGTTGCGGATGCCGGCGAAGAACTCCACGTGCGCCTGATCGAGCTGGCGAGTGCGCTCGCCGATCCAGACCATGTGGGCCGAGACGTCGTACGGCAGGCCGGTTCGGGAGTCGATCCGGGTGAGCGCCTGGTCGTAGTCCAGGATGAGCGCCTCGTGCGAGGAGTAGAACTCGACGGTGTGGAACTCCTCGGGGTCGGCCCCGCAGGCGCGCATGAACGCCAGCGCCTGGTCGATCTCGCGGGCGAGCTGCTCGTAGCGCTTGCCGGCCGGGGACTCGGCCACGAAGTCCTGGTTCCACGCGTGCACCTGGCGCAGGTCGGCGTAGCCGCCCTTGGTGAAGGCCCGGATCAGGTTCAGCGTCACCGCGGAGGAGTGGTAGGCGCGCAGCAGCCGCCACGGGTCGGGGTTGCGGGCCTCGGGGGTGAACTCCAGACCGTTGACCATGTCGCCGCGGTAGGCCGGCAGCTGCACGCCCTCGCGGGTCTCGGTGCCGCTGGAGCGCGGCTTGGCGAACTGCCCGGCCATCCGGCCGATCTTCACGACCGGCACCTTCCCCGCGTAGGTGAGCACGATCGCCATCTGCAGCAGCGTCTTGAGCTTGTTGCGTACGGCGTCGGCGGTGGCTCCGGCGAAGGTCTCGGCGCAGTCGCCGCCCTGCAGCACGAAGGCCTCGCCCCGTGCCACCGCTGCCAGGTCCGCCTTGAGGCTGTCGCACTCTCCGGCGAACACGAGGGGCGGCAGGCCCTCCAGCTCTGTGACGACCTTCTTCAGCTCGTCGCGGTCGGGCCATTCGGGCTGCTGCGCCGCGGGCAGCCGTCGCCAGGAATCGTGGTTGATGCTCACGAATGACAGGCTATTGCAAGCCGCCTGGCGAACAGACCCTAATGTCCACGTAGTGAGAAAGTCTTTTTCCCTGGTGAGACCCCGCGGGTGATGCGGGATCCGGAGAGGGGGCGGGATCGGGCCCGCGTGCCCCCGCGTCACACCCGGGCGCGCGCCTCGGGGGTGCGCACGTGCTCGGGGCGTACGCCCAGGCCGACGAAGCGGCGGACGAGGGGCGCGACCACAGGGAGTCGGGAGAGGCCGCGCGGGAGCCGCACCGGCCCGGCGTCTCCGGCCAGGACCGGGCGGATCAGCCGGTTCTGGACCATCCGCTGGGCGAACTGGGTGATCGCGGTCGGCGGAGTGCGCCGCCGCTGCACCCGGGCCAGCAGCGACTCGGGGATCTCGCCACCGGCCAGCAGCGGCCCGGCCAGCAGATTGGCGGCGGCCACGGCGTCCTGCACGGCCAGGTTGATGCCGACGCCGAAGACCGGGGACATGGCGTGCGCGGCGTCGCCGATCACCAGTAGCCCGGGGCGGTGCCAGCGGCGCAGCCGGTTGAGCGCCACCGACAGCACGCTGACGTCGTCGAAGTCCTCGATCAACTCGGCGCGGTCGCCGAGGAAGGGCAGCATCCGGGCCACCGGCTCGCGCAGCGCCCCGGCGCCCCGGCCCTGCAGCGACTCGAAGCCGCCCTTGGGGATCACGTAGGCGAGCTGCCAGTAGCTCTCCCGGTTGATCGAGACCATCAGATGACCGGTGGAGACCCGCAGGAACGTCTCATCGGGGTCGGTGGGCTCCCGGGGCAGCCGGAACCAGAGCACGTCCATCGGGGCCCCGTGCTCGACCGGCACCAGCCCGGCGGCCCGGCGCACGTCGGAGCGGCGGCCGTCGGCGGCCACGGTGAGCGCGGCCCGCAGCTCGTGCTCCCCGTCGGGGCCGCGGTAGCGGACGCCGCGCACGCTGCCGCCCTCCCGGACCACTCCGGTCACCTCGGCGTTCATGACGAGGCGGAAGCCCGGGTAGCGCGCGGCGGCGGCGGTCACGAGGTTGAGGAAGTCCCACTGCGGGACGAACGCGATGTAGCGGTACCGGCCCGGGAGCTTCGACAGGTCGGCGAGAGGGATCTCGGCGTCGTCGGTGTGGATCGACACGCGGTGGGTCTTGCGGTGCGGGAGGCGGTGGAACTCCTCCGCCAGGCCGAGCTCGTCGAGGACCTGCAGGGTCGAGGGGTGGATGGTGTCACCCCGGAAGTCGCGCAGGAAGTCGGCGTGTTTCTCCAGGAGCGTCACCTGGACGCCCGCACGGGCCAGCAGCAGCGCCAGCACGGCCCCCGCGGGGCCGCCCCCGGCGATCACACATGTGTTCCGGCTCATAATTCATCACCCATTGAAATTATGGCACGGAACCCTCTGCGGGGGAACGGGCGCCGGGATCCGCCTGGGGGCTGAGGCGCGGGCACGCGGGTTGCGGCAGAGTGCGCGGCATGACCGTCTACGAGACCGAACGCCTGATCATCCGTGAGTGGACCGCCGGACGGGCCGACCTCGACCGGCCGTCTGCCGCAGGCTCGGCATGGTCCCTCTCGGCAGGACCCGCCGCTTCTTCGGCCTGGAATCGGAGATGTTCCGGCTCCGGCGGGACGGTTGAGCGTCCCCTGCGGAATCACCGTGCGCTTTAATCCGATTACGGATTGATATGGACGGGTAACGATAGGGACGAACCACCATCGGGGGGATGAGAAATGATCAGTATGCTTCACAAGATGGGCGTGAAGTCCGGCCTGATGTACGGCGCGGGCATCGCTTCGATCGGCCTGTCGTTCGCGTCATGGCTGACCTCCAAGAACGTCGAGAACGCCAGCCTCGCCCGGGCGGACCGCTGGGGCATCTTCATCGGCGAGTGGGCGCCCACCTTCTTCGCCATGGGCATCGCCCTGCGCATCGAGGAGACCCACGCGAGCAACGCCCAACTGTCGGAGCGCGAGATGTTCGACAGCACCTACGCCGAGGGCCGGATGCCCTCGCACGCCCGGGTGTAGCCGGACACCTGCGGACGGGCCGCGCCTGACAGGGGCGCGGCCCGTCCGTGTGCCCGCGGAGCCGCCCGCGGGAGGGAAGGGGGCGGGGCTACCGGCCCGAGGAGCGCAGCAGGTCGAGGGCGCGGACGACGGCGGCGGCGCTGAGGTCGCGCAGGGGGGCGTACTCCTCCTCCGGATACTGGCGCGGGCCGTTCTCGACGAGAAGGATCAGGGCGAGGTAGGCCCGGTAGAGGGCCATCCGCACCAGGGCGCCCTCGTCGAAGGGGACGACGCCACCCGCCTCGCGGTATCCGGCCACGATCTCGTCGCTCTCCTCGAGCTCACCGAAGATCGTCGGGGTGACGAAGTCGGCCAGGGGGTCGCCCCAGAAGGCGCGCTCGTGATCGATGATCGCCTGGATCCGGGCCGGGCCGCCGTTCACGGAGCCGGGGGTGAGGAAGACGTTGCCCGGCCAGACGTCGAAGTGGACCAGCGACGGCACGCTCACCTCGTCGAGGGCCCACGCGGCCGATGCGACGGCCGCCGCGATGGAGTCGGCGGGCAGCGGGAGCGCGATGGAATAGCGCCGGGCGTCGTCCAGGATCGCGCCGGTCATCGACAGGAAGGCCGAGCGCCAGGTCGGCCCGGTCAGCCCGGCGTGCGGGTAGCCGTACACGTCGCCGGTGACGGTGTGCAGCCGTGCCAGGTGGCCGCCGAGCTCCCTCCGCAGGACTCCGGACGGCGCCTCGGGGGCGTGGTTCCACGCCACCCCGTCCAGCACGGACAGGATCAGGTAGTCGCCGCCGAGCACCGGGTCGTCGAACCCGGCGCACAGCAGCTCGGGGCCCGGCAGCGGGGCCAGGCGGTAGACCATGGCCTCGGCGCGCAGCAGGTTGCGCTCGTAGCGGAGCTGCTCGAGCTCGGGCGGGGGCGAGAGCTTGAGCACCACCTCGCGGCCGTCGTCGAGGGCCAGCCGCCAGACCGCGTTGGCGAACCCGTCGGTCAGCTCGGCGGAGGAGACGACGCCCGCTCCCAGGGCCCGCCGGATCAGTTCGTCGAGCTCGGTCCCGGTGAGCGCCCGCTTGGTTCTGCTCTGCATCGCCTCTCCTCGGATGACGGCGTCGGTGAGGGCCTGGATCGCCGGAGGCGCTCAGCAGGGGAAGATCGTCCAGGAGTGCTCGGCCTTCTCCCCGGGCTGGAGGACGATGAGGTCGGTACCGGAGTTGAAGGCGTCCGGCGGGCAGGTCATCGGCTCGACGGCCAGCCCGGCGTGGTCGAGCCCGGTTCCGGTGCACACCTGCACCCAGGGCATCGCCGCCGCCTCCCATCGGATTCCGACGCCGCCCTCCGGACCGCGCACCCGTACTCCGGCCAGCCCGTCGTCCTCCGGGACGAGCCCGGTGAAGGCGTGGTCCACGGCGGTGGCGCCGACGACGCGCGCGGTCCTGAAGTCGTACGGCGTCGCCGAGACGTCCTCCAGGGAACGGGGCAGCAGCGCCTCGTCCACGAGCAGCACCCGGCCGGCGGGAAGATGGAGCTCGTACTCCTCGACGTCGCCGCCGGCCAGCAGCCACGGGTGCGGGCCGCAGCCGTACGGCGCGGCCTCCTCACCGAGGTTCTGGGCGGTGAGCGTCGTGGTCAGCCCCTCGGGGGCCAGGGTGTAGAGCACCTGCAGGGCCAGGGTGAACGGGTAGCCGGGGACCGGGGTGATCGTGTGCGCCAGCCGTACGTGGTCCCGGCCGTCCTCCACCGCCTCCCACGCGACCTCGGCGACCAGCCCGTGCAGGGCGTTGCCGCGGTCCTCCTCGTTGACGGGCAGGCGGTGGGCCCGCCCGGCGAAGCTGTAGGAGGCGCCGCCGACCCGGTTGGGCCAGGGGGCGAGCAGGGTGCCGCTGTAGCAGGGGATCGCGCCGTCGGCGGGCCAGCTCGTCACCAGGTCGCGCTCACCGCGGCGGAGCACGCGCAGGGCCGCGGCCCGCTCGGTGATCTCGGCGCGCAGGGCGCCGCTGCTGAGGGTGAACTGCCGGGACACGGGGGGTCCTTTCGCCAGGGGGACGACGGAGGTGGAGGGATGCCGCCGGCTCACGGATGCGCAGGCGAGCCGGCGCCGGTCACGCAGAGGCCCGCTCGACCAGGTGGGTGTCCAGGATCACGACGGGCTGCTCCAGGTGCTCGCCGTTGATCCGGGCGACGAGCAGGTGGGCCATCTGGCGTCCCATCGCCTCGGTGGGCTGGTGCACGCTGGTCAGGGCGGGGGAGGAGTGCGCGGCCGCCGGGGAGTCGTCGAAGCCGATCACCGCGACGTCGCCGGGGATGTCCTTGCCCTCCTCGCGCAGGACCCGCATCGCGCCCAGCGCCATCGGGTCGGAGGCGGTGAAGACCGCGTCCACGTCGGGGGTGTCCGCCAGGAGCGCGCGCATGGCGGACATGCCGCTCTCCTCGCTGAAGTCGCCGTAGGCCACGATCTCCGGCACCCCGGTGGCGAGCAGCGCGTCGCGGTAGCCCGCCAGACGGTCGACGCCCACCCCCATGTCCTGCGGCCCGGCGATGGTGGCGATCCGGCGGCGCCCCTTGGCCAGGAGGTACTTCACCGCCTGGCGGGCGCCGGCCCGGTTGTCGACGTCGACGTAGCTGTAGGGGTCGAGGCCGATCGGGCGGCCGCCGATGACGGTCGGCACGCCCATCGCCTCCAGCCGCCCGGGCAGCGGGTCGGCGCCGTGCAGCGAGATCAGCAGCACGCCGTCGACGTGCTGCCCGGTCAGGTAGTGCTCCAGCCGCTCGTGATCCTGCGCCGACTGGGCCATGGCCAGGATGAGCTGGAGGCCGGTCTCGGACAGCGCCGAGCCGATGCCGCGGATGGTCCCGGCGAAGTAGGGCTCGTCGAAGACCCGCAGCTCCGACTCCGAGACCACCAGCGCGACGGTGTCGGTGCGCCGGGTGACCAGTGCGCGGGCGGCCCGGTTGGGCACGTAGCCCAGCTCGTCGATCGCCCGGTGCACCGCGTCGCGGGCCTTCTCGCTCACCTTCGGCGAGCCGTTGATGACCCGCGACACCGTGCCCCGGCCGACTCCGGCCAGAGCGGCGACCGCCTCGAGCGTCGGACGACGGTCGCCGTTCATTTTCGCCCCCATGGAAGAATCGATGACCCTTTATTCTGCCGGACCGCTCAGGCCTCCGCGCCTGATGGTATCGGCATACCAGAGAGCGCTCTCTTTCGGAACTCTCCGCTGGGTCTCGTAGTCGACGTGGACCAGCCCGAAGCGCTTGCCGTACCCCCACGCCCACTCGAAGTTGTCCATCAGCGACCAGGCGAAGTACCCCTCGAGCGGGACGCCCGCCTCGATCGCGGCGTGGCAGGTGCGCAGGTGGGCCTCGATGTAGGCCAGGCGCTCGGGGTCGCTGACGGCCCCGTCGGTCATGACGTCGTCGAAGGCCGCGCCGTTCTCGGAGATGACCAGCGGGATCCGCGGGTACTCCCGGGTCAGCCGGAGCAGGATCTCGTGCAGTCCCGAGTCGTCGATCTCCCAGCCCATCGCGGTGACCGGGCGCCCGGCGTTGACGAACGAGACGTGCTCGCTGCCCACCCACGGCGAACCGGTGTCGGTGGGCGCGGCCGCCGCAGACGCCGCGCCGCCGGGCACCCCGGAGACGGTGAACCGGCTGTAGTAGTTGATCAGCAGCATGTCCAGCGGGGCCGAGATGACGGCCAGGTCGCCGTCCCGGGCGAAGTCCGCCATCGCGCCCAGGTCCTGCAGCACGTCGGCGGGGTACTCGCCCTTCAGCAGGGCGTCCAGGAAGAACCGGTTCTGCAGCCCGTCGATGCGGCGGGCCGCGTCCAGGTCGGCCTCGGAGCCGGTCTGCGGCGAGATCGCGTAGAGGTTGACGCAGCCGCCGATCCGGCTGTCGGAGCGCTGGGCCCGCATGGCCTGTACGGCCAGGCCGTGCGCGAGCAGCAGGTGGTGCGCGGCCCGCAGCGAGGCGGCCGGCTCCCGCCGCCCGGGGGCGTGCTCGCCGGAGGCGTACCCGAGGAAGGCCGCGCACCACGGCTCGTTGACCGTGCTCCAGTTGCGGACCCGGTCGCCCAGGGCGTCGTGCACGAGGGCCGCGTAGTCGGCGAAGCGCTCGGCGGTGTCACGCGAGGGCCAGCCGCCCGCGTCCTCCAGCGCCTGGGGCAGGTCCCAGTGGTAGAGCGTCACCCACGGGTCGATGCCCTTGGCGAGCAGCTCGTCGACGAGCCTGCTGTAGAAGTCCACGCCCTTGGCGTTGGCCGCGCCGCCGCCGCCGGGCTGGATCCGGGGCCAGGAGACGGAGAACCGGTAGGCGCCCAGGCCGAGCTCGGCCATGAGCGCGACGTCGTCGCGGTAGCGGTGGTAGTGGTCGATGGCCACGTCGGCGTGCTCGCCGTTGACCACCCGGCCGGGCTGCCGGACGAAGGTGTCCCAGATGGAGGTGCCGCGGCCGTCCTCGGAGACGGCGCCCTCGATCTGGTAGGCGGAGGTGGCCGCACCCCAGGCGAAACCGGCCGGGAACACCAGATCGGGGCTCTGAATATGCGTCTCTTGCGTGGTCACGCCTTGACCGCACCTTCCATGAGTCCGCCGACGATCTGCCGGCCGAATGCGATGAACACGATGATGAGCGGGAGGACGGAGACGGCCGTGCCGGTGAAGAGCATGGCGTAGTCCGTGCCCTGCGCCTGGTTGAGCGCCGCGATCGAGGTCTGCACCACCGGGTTGTCCGGGTTCAGCACGATCGACGGCCACATGAACTCGTTCCAGTTCTGCATGAAGGTGAGCAGGGCCAGAACGGCCATGCCGGGCCGTACCGCGGGCAGGATGACGTTGGCGTAGATGCGCATGGTCGAGGCGCCGTCGACGCGCGCCGCCTCGACGAGCTCGTCCGGCACGGCCTGGGTGGTGTACTGGGTCATCATGAAGACCCCGAACCCGTTGACCAGGAAGGGCAGGATCACGGCCTGGATCTGGCCGGTCCAGCCGAGGGTCACCATCATCTCGTAGAGCGGGACGATGCCCATCTGCTGGAGCGGGACCATCATGGTCAGCAGGATCGAGCCCAGCAGGATCTTGCTGCCCTTGAACTTCAGCTTGGCGAAGGCGAAGCCCGCCAGGGTGGAGATGACCACCACGGAGAGGGTCACCGTGGTGGCGATGATGGCCGAGTTGATCAGGCCGGCGGCGAAGTAGGCGTTCTCGTTGTCGAGCAGCTGCCGGATGTTCTCGCCGAGGCGGCCGCCGGGGAGCAGCGGAGGCGGGGTGTCCAGCGCCTCGTCCTTGCTCCGCGTGGCCATGATGAACATGTAGTAGATCGGGAACGCCGACAGCACGAGGGCGAAGGCGAGGACCACCTTCGTCAGCGGGCCCGCGTCCCAGATGCGGTTCGCCGCGGATGCGGGGCCCGCCGGGCGCCGCCGGGTCTGGATCGCCGTCACTTTTTACCCCCGATGCGGCGGGTGAAGGAGTAGTTGATCAGGATGCCGACGAGGATCAGCGCGAACAGCATCCAGGCGGCGGCCGAGGCGTAGCCCATGTCGAAGTCGCGGAAGGCCTCCTTGACGATGAACATGGCCACCGTCTGGTACTGGCCGGTGGCGCCGCCCGCCATCGTCGGGTTGCCCTCGAACATGACCGGTTCGGCGAACAAGGTCAGACCGCCGATGGTGGAGACGAACACGACGAAGACGAGCGTCGGGCGGAGCATCGGGACGGTGATCTGCCAGAACTGCCGGCGGGGCGAGGCGCCGTCGAGGGAGGCCGCCTCGTAGAGGTCCTTGGGGATCGTCTGCATGGCGGCCAGCAGGATGATCGCGTTGTAGCCGGTCCAGCGCCAGTCGATCATCGTGGAGATCGCGATCCACGCCGTCCAGCTCTGGTTCTGCCATTCGATGGCCTCGACGCCGAACAGACCGAGGAACCAGTTGATCATGCCGTAGTCGCGCCCGTAGAGCTGGGTGAAGACCACGGCGACCGCGACGACCGAGGTCACCAGCGGGAGCAGGATGCCCAGGCGGAAGAAGAGCCGGCCCCGGATGCGCTTGTTGAGCGCGTTGGCGAGCATCAGCGCCAGGACGAGCTGCGGGATCGTCGAGATGACGAAGATCCCGAGAGTGTTGACCACCGCGTTCCAGAACGCCTCGTCGGCGATCAGCTCGGCGTAGTTGTCGAGTCCGAGGAAGGTCTTGTCCCCGGCGAGCTCCCAGTCGTGCAGGGACACCCAGGCGGTGTAGACGAGCGGGAAGAGGCCGAAGACGGCGAAGAGCAGGAAGTACGGCGAGACGAGGAAGTAGGGGGTCGCGCGGAGGTCGAACCGGGCGAGTCCGTTGCCGCCGCGTCCCGAGCTCCGGTGCCCGGAAGCCCGGCGGGGGCCCTCCGGCCGCGCCGGAGCGGGGGTGTCGACGTTCAGGGTCATCGGTCAGCCTTTCAGCGGGGGGCAGGCCACGGGCCCGGCGGCGGGATGGCCGCCGCCGGGCCCGTGGAGATCGGGACGGGGATCAGCCCGCTGCCTTGGTGCCGGCCTCGACGAACTTGGTCCAGGCCTCGCCGTAGGGGATCGAGCCCTTGTCCATGCCCTCCAGGACCTTCTCCGCCGCGGTCTTCACCTGGGCGTGCTTCTCACCCAGGAAGAGGGGGAGCAGGTCCTTGACCGAGGCGCCGAAGATCTGGCCGGTCGGCGCGTCGTTGAAGAACTCGTTCTTCAGGTCGGCCACCGCCGGGTCCTGCTGGGCGGGCAGGGAGCTCGGGAAGGCTGCGGCCTCCTGGAAGGCCAGGACGTGGCCCTCCTTGCCGGTGAGGTAGTTCAGGACCTCGGCGGCCTCCTTGGGGTGCTTGCTCTGCGCGGGCACCGCGAGGTAGGAGCCGCCCCAGTTGCCGGCGCCGCCGGGAACCGCGGCCACGTCCCACTTGCCCTTGTTCTCGTCACCGGCCGCGCCGGAGACCACACCCAGCATCCAGGCCGGGCAGCCCATGGTGGCGAAGCCGCCCTTCTTGATCGCGGCGTTCCACTCGGGGGTGAAGGAGGCGAGCTTGGCGGTCAGACCGGCCTCGCTGAAGGACTTCACCGTGTCGAACGCGGTCTTGACGGCCGGGTTCTTGTCGATGACGAGCTGGTTGTTGGTGTCGAAGTAGGCGATGTTGCCGTTCTTCGGCCCTTCCTGCGACAGCACCACGTTGTAGAGGGTGTTCGGACCGTCCAGGAACTTGGGGTCGCCCTTGCCGGGGTTGGCGGCCTGGAACTTCTTGCCGACTTCCATGAAGGCGTTCCAGTCGGGCCAGAGCTTGCCGACCTCCTCGCGGTCGCCCGGCAGACCGGCCTTCTCGAACAGGTCCTTGCGGTAGCACATGGTCATGCCGCCGATGTCGGTGCCGAGGGCGAAGAGCTTGCCGTCCTTGTTGAGGCCGTTCTCCCACTTCGCCGCCGGGAAGTCGGCCTTGCGGCTCTCCAGCCCGTACTGGCCGAGGTCGGCGAAGAACTGCGGGCGGGCCTTCATCAGGCCCATCGCGCCCTCGTCGATGCCGACGATGTCGGCGGTGCCGCTGCCGGCCTGCAGCTTCTGCAGGAGCTGGGGCAGGTAGACGTCCTCGAAACGGTCGGTCAGGTTCTGGTACTTGACCTGGATGTTCGGGTGCTCGGCGTTCCACTTCTTGACGGCCTCGTCGTAGCCGAAGTTCTCGCCGCCGCCGAAGGTGTGGACGGTGATCGTCACCGGCTCGGCCGCGGCGGACGCGGAGCCGCCGTCGGCGGCGGGCTTGCTGGGCTCGCTCGAACCGCAGGAGGTGATCGCCAGGGCGGTGGCCGCCATGACCGCTACGGCCGCCAGCTTGCCCTGCCGCTTGTTGTTCAACATTCCGGACCCCTCTCAGGTGGTCGCCCGAATCGATGGGAGGTGACGTCGCAGGCCGGTCCCCGACAGCTCGGCCTCAACGGGTGAATCGTCAGCGTGTTTTGGGAGCGCTCCCACGAAGAGTGGACGAAGGGCCACCGGGGCGTCAATATCCCGAAACTCAACCGTTACATCGCGGCTACATGCCCAGGACATCTGATGGTCAACGGGGAGGAAGTGCTCAAGCAGGCACTTGGGAGCGCTCCCATCACGGGAGGTGGCATCTCGCCGCTTCCCGCCTCATACGCCCCTCGACCGGCCTCTTGGCGCAGGGCCCGGGAGGTGTCCGGGCGGCCTCCGGCCGGGAGGGGGACGTGCCGCCCCGATCGCGGCGAGGCGCTCGTGACGACCGGGCGGCCCTCCTCGCCGGTCGGGAAAGGACCGCCACCGGACCGAGGGCGCGCGGACCGTTTCGACGACGAACGGCGAAGACGTCATTCCCGCCCGAAATCCGAATGCCCGTGAAAAACTGTTTCCACGTTGACCGGAACAAGAGAAACGTGCTGTCCGCCGCCTGGCGGGGAAAGCCGTCCTCGCGCGATTCGGCCCTGGCGCGGATAAGCCGCCCCACGACACCGGGATCGCGGATCGGTGCGGCGGGCGAACGCACTGTGAGGGGTTCCTCGCCTGGTGGGAGACGGGCGGATCGCCCGGGAGGCACGGCCTCGCCTGCCACCGCCGTCACCGTGACGAGCCGCCCGGGCCCCGGTCGCCGCCGTTCCGGGAAGGAGCGGCCGTGGACGCGATCGGTGTTATGGGCGACATCGCAGGCAATGGCGGAGTCGACCGGCGCCGGCGCCTGACGTGATTCCACGGGGCGTTATTTCCGTCGTCCCGTCAAAGGCCGTGAGACGACGGCCTCGGTGCGGCCGCTCCACCGGGCGGGGATTCCGGCCGGCGCCATCACCCGGCCACTCGCGGTGGCACGGGAAAGGGGTACGGCTCACGCGGACCGTACCCCTTTCGGAAAGCTCCGTGATCAGGACGAGTAGACCGGGTAGCCGTATCCGACGACCTCCGACTCGGGCCGGACGCGCTGCTCGACGTTGCCGTTGCCGGTGTTGCCCTCGATCGTGGTGATCGTGCCGTCGCCGTTGTCGTGCTTGACGAAGCCGACGTGGTCGATCCCGTAGATGCTGTCGCCGCGGCTCCAGTCGAAGAAGACGAGCGCACCGGGCCTCGGGGTGTCGCCCCAGTGCCGGTTGTTCTGGAACCACTGGGCGTGGGAGACGGTGTAGGCGTCCCAGCCGACGGTCGGGCGGATGCCGACCTGCTCGCCGACCCACGAGACGAACATGTCGCACCAGGGGGCGTTGGCGTACCCCTGCACGTTGCCGCCGTCGCGGGCGATGGTCTCCTTCACCCGGGGGGAGGACATGTACCAGGAGTGGAACTTGGTCCCGCCGCCGGAGGAGTTCTCCCGGATCCCGATCTGCTGCTCGGCGACGGCCAGCAGCTGCGCGGCCGAGACCTTGGGCAGGCCCTCGGCGATGACCTGCAGGCGGGTCTTGGGAGAGGACGGGGCAGAGGCGGCCCAGCTCAGCTGGGGGACCTCGGCGGCGGGCGCGTTGAGGGGGTCGTGCGCGCCGGCGGCGAAGGCCTGGGGGGCGGTGACGGCGCCGCCGGTGACGGCGACGGACATCCCGAGGATCACGCGGGTCAGGTGGCGCTTCTTCGGGGGAGAGACACGGCGGTGCTTGCCCATCGAGGGATTGACTCCTTTGGCTTCCATAGCGCCTACCGGGTTAGCTGACGGGTTCGGGCTGGGAAGTGCCCTACAGCGCGGGGTCGCGCTGATTCACCCCGGGAAAGGTGGGTTCCCGGTTCCGCGGTTTCGCGGATTCGGCTCTGTGCCCACCCCATCGGCACCGGGTTCGGCGGGGTGAGTCATGACCCGGCAACGGCTGGGCAAGATGCCGGGCCGGAAGGCCTCCCCCCGCCTCCCTTCAGCAAAAGAAGCCAAAAATGCTGATAAATCAGCCCAAGCGGTTGAACGTCGCGGGGTCCGGCCCCAGGCGCGTGCCGGTGTCCAGTGCGGCGAGCGCCGCCATGTCCTCCGGGTCCAGGGCGAAGCCGAAGACGTCGATGTTCTCGGCGATCCGGGACGGCGTCACCGACTTGGGGATCACGACGTTGCCCAGCTGGAGGTGCCAGCGGAGCACCACCTGGGCCGGGCTCCTGCCGTGCTTGGCGGCGAGCTTCGCCAGGACCGGCTCGGCCAGCAGCCCCCGCCCCTGGCCGAGCGGGCTCCACGCCTCGGTGACGATGCCGCGCTCGGCGTGGTATCTGCGCAGCTCCGCCTGGGGAAGCATCGGGTGCAGCTCGATCTGGTTGACCGCCGGCACGACCCCGGCCTCCCCGAGCAGCCGGTCCAGGGTCTCCACCGTGAAGTTGGAGACCCCGACGGCCCGGACCCGGCCCTCGGCGTGGAGCCTCTCCAGGGCCTTCCACGTCTCCACGTACCTGTCCTGAGCGGGGACCGGCCAGTGGATCAGGTAGAGGTCGAGGTAGTCGAGGCCGAGCCGGTCCATGCTCGCGTCGAAGGCGCGCAGCGCGGCGTCGTAGCCGTGGTCGTCGTTCCAGAGCTTGGTCGTGACGAACAGCTCCTCGCGCGGCACCCCCGACGCGCGGATCGCACGGCCCACCCCCTCCTCGTTGCGGTAGAGCTTGGCGGTGTCGACGCTCCGGTAGCCCGCCTCCAGCGCGGCGGACACCGCCGCGGCCGCCTCACCGCCGGGCACACGCCAGACGCCGAAGCCGAGCCGGGGCATCCTCACGCCGTTGTTGAGAGTGACGAAATCCATGCCCCTCATGATCTCCCACCGGTACGGGCGCCCGGCGGACGGCACCGCACCCGGCCGTGCGGCATGCGGGCACGCGGCGGCGTAGTCGGCTGTTCACCTCCGGTTCCCGGGCGCGTAAGGCCGCCAGGCTACGGTGGCCTGGTCGTGAACGGGTCATCGCCCGGCGTGGAGGAAGACGGTCGAGACCACGCGCGGGAGCAGGGTTCGGCCGTTGCCTGGGTGGAGTCCCCGCTGCAGATGCTCTGCGTCGCGGAGGCCCACCATGCCGGACTGCTGGGCGCCCGCACCCGCCTGGTGCCCCGCGCGAGGCTGCGCCCGCTCACCGTCACCCGCCGGGAGCTGCGGCGGCTCGCCCTGCCCGACGGGCTGGAGCTGGCCGAGCCCGAACCCGGCATGCCCCGCCCGCCCCGCGGCCTGACCTGGGTGGTGGGCGACGCGTTCTCCGGGAAGGTGCAGGCCGGATGGCTCACGGCGGCCCCCCGCCGCATCGTGATCGTGGATGACGGGCTGGCCACGATCAGGCTCCTCGAACTGCTCGCCGGCCGGATGTGGACGCCGCTGCTGCGGGCCCGGGCCGCCGCGAACCCGGCCAGGACCCTGCTGGGGACCGCCGCGGGCCTGCGGCTGCGCGCCGCGGCCCGGTCCGGACGGCTGGCGGTCTTCACGGCGCTGCCGGTTCCCGCCGGGCTGGCGGAGGCCGTACGGCGCACCGGGGCCGAGCTGGTCACCCACGACTTCGCCTGGCTGCGCGCCCAGCCGCTGCGCAGGCCCCGGCCCGAGGAACGCACCGTCGTGCTGGGCACCTCGCTGGTCCGCAACGGCCTCATCCACCGCGACCGCTATTTCGGCTGGCTGGCCGGTCTCGGCTCCGCCGAGCCGGTCGCCTACTTCCCGCACCGGCGGGAGGACCCCGGCGACCTCGCCCGGGTCGGGGAGCAGCCCGGGATCACCGTCTACGACGGCGGGATGCCCGCGGAGATGACCCTGCGCGGGCTGGCCGCGGAACAGCGGGTGCTGAGCCTGCCCTCCACGGCGGTCACCTCCCTGCGGGTCCTGCTGGCGGCCCGGGGCGTCACCGTGGAGACGGTGGAGGTCCCCGACGAGTGGTGGACCGCCCGGGCGGCACCCTCGCTCCGCTCTCATCTTTCGATGTTCGCCCATCACGACACGGGAGTCAGCGGTTGAAAGTCCTGGCCGTGGCCGATTCGGATTCCTACCTGAAATGGGCCGCCTGCCTGCTGGGGGACCTGCCCCCGGGCTGCACGGCGGAGCTGACGGTGATCCGCACCCCCATCACGCCGTCTCCGGCGCAGATCCACGCCGCCGTGGCGGGAGCGCCGCGGCCTCGCCCGGCCACGGCCGGGACGGCGGGCCCGGCGCCCGGGGAGGCGGGTGAGCCGCCGGTGCTGTCGGCCCGCGCGCTGCGCCGTGCCGCCGAGCGGCTCCGGCCGGACGTGGTACTGCTGGCCTGTACCGGGCCGGTGGTGGACATCCTCGCCGGCGAGGTGCTCGCGGGTCTGTCGCCGAGGCCGGTGTTCGTCTCGGGGCTGCCCGGGATATCGATCCCGGCGACCGAGAAGGCGTGGCTGTTCCGGAGCGGGTGCGACCTGTTCGTGCTGCACAGCGGACGGGAGGTCGAGGAGTTCTCCGAGGTCGGCCGGAGGCTGGGCGGGGGCGGGCAGGTGGGGCTGGCCCGGTTGCCCTTCCTGCACGGTGACGGCCGCGCCGGCGGTCACGGCGGCGGTCACGGTGCCGCTCCCGGCGGCCGGACCCCGGGCACCGGGCCGCGTAACCGGGTGGTCTTCGCCACCCAGGCCAAGGTGCCCAGGCGGCGCGAGGAGCGCGAGCGCATCCTGGCCTCCCTGGCCGAGCTGGCGGGGCACCGGCCGGACCTGGACGTGGTGGTCAAGCTCCGCGCGCTGGACGGCGAGCGGCAGACGCACAATGAGCGCCACCACTACCAGCGCCTCTGGCAGGAGCTGGGCGGTCCCGAGGACACGCTGCGCTTCGCGGCGGGGCCGATGCGCGAGCACCTGGAACGCGCGGCCGGGTTCGTCACGGTCAGCTCGACCGCCGCGCTGGAGGCGATCGCCCAGTCGGTGCCTCTCCTGGTGCTGTCCGACTTCGGGGTCAACGCCGAGATGATCAACCTGGTCTTCGAGGGCAGCGGGGTGCTCGGCACGCTCGACGACCTGTCCCACGGGCGTTTCCTCACCCCGGACGCGGACTGGTGCCGGGCCAACTACTTCCACGACAGCTCCGAGAGCGACTGGTCGAGCAGACTGGTCGCCCTCGTCGGCCAGGCCCGCTCCGGCCGCCTGGCACCCGCCCGCTCGCTGCTCGACGGGCCGCAGCACGCCGCGGCGCGCCGCCGCGCCCGGCTCCGCGTCGAGGTGCCGCCCAACGTGCTGCGGGCCGGCTACCGGGCCAAACGCCGGATGAGCCGCTACCTGAAGACGCTCGGCTGACGAGGCGGGAGGGAGACCCGGTGGGTCTTCCCGCCCGCCTCGGCGCCGGATCCACCGGCCCGTGGGCGCGACCTCCCGGTCAGGGCAGCACCCGGGACAGGCGGCGGCGGATCCTGCCGAGAGCGCCGGACGGCGCGACGGCGGAGCCGGACGCGCAGGAGGCGGGCAGCAGGTCCAGGGAGGCCAGGCGCTGGCGCTTGAAGTAGCGGGCGGCGCCGTGCGCCTCCAGGTAGGCGGCGGCCTCCTCGCGCAGGTCCGGGTAGGCCTCACTCTGCATGCAGTAGCCGACCGCGCGGACGAGCCCCGGCAGGTCGGCCGCCGGGGGCTCCTCCAGCGAGCCGTCCGCCCCCAGCCGGGGCAGCAGGGCGTCGGTGATCGTGACGGGGACGCGGTTGCTGTTCTCGTACGGCGTCAGCCGCTCCAGCACCAGCTCCCCGCCGACGGTCGCCGCCTCCAGCCCGAAGTGGCGCCGGGCGGTGACCAGGGCGGTGGAGAAACAGCCGGTCACCAGCTCCGGCCGCAGCGCCGCGAAGCATGATTCGGCCGGGACCGTCTCCCCGGCCACCGTCAGTTCGACGCCGAGCTCCGCGGCCGTCTCGCGGAGCTGCCGCGCGTGCCGCCGCCCGGCGGCCGGATGCGGCTTGAACAGCACGGAGGCGAAGCCGCGCGCGGCCAGGGCGCGCAGCATGTCCGCGTGCAGCCCGGTCTCCTCCTCGGGGGTGAGGATGCCGAGCGCCGACAGGTACTGCCCGAGGATCATCGCCCGGCCGCCCTCCGGAGCGCCGGCTCCCGGCACGGGGTCTCCCGCGCCGGACACCTCGGCGAGGACCTGCAGGAACGCCTCGTCACCGACCGTCCGCGCGGGCACCCCGTACTCCGACAGCAGCAGCGGCGCCAGGCCCGGCACCAGGTCCAGGTGGAGCAGCCTGGTGATCCGGCCGGCGATCTCACCGGGCAGCGGGTCGCGGGTGGGGCCGTAGCTCATCAGACCGTCGGAGTAGACCGTGATCGGACAGTCCCTGATCAGCCCGGCGAGGGTCCGCGCGGGGGGGACCGCGACGGACTCCACGACCAGCTCGTCCGGGCCGTCACCCAGCGACAGGTGGGAGCAGAGCAGGCGGCCCGTCATCGGCACCTCGATGATCCGGGCCTTCCAGTCCGACGGGTGCAGCGGGGCCACGATCTCGTTCCACGACCACACCTCGTCGAAGCGCGGGCGCAGCGCGGCGAACCCCGGCGTCCCGTCCAGCGAGGGGGTGATCTCCGGGACGGCCGCGTTGTTGGAGACCAGCAGGATCCTGCGGCTCCCGCCCGGCCCGAACGCGCCCTCGTCGATCGCGGCGGCCAGCGTCATCGCGCCGAACAGGGTCGAGGCGTAGAACAGTTGCGTCATCGGATCTCCCGGTTCGGAGGCGGTGGGGAGGCCGCGGGCTCCGGCCTCGGGCGGCGGGACATCGGACCTCCGGTGTGGAGGAACCCCGCCCGGGGACTCTGCGGACCCGGGAGGAGCTCAACGGGCCTCCAGCAGCCCGCGCAGGATCTCGTCACGTTCCGGGTCCAGTCTCGTCGCGGCCAGCAGGTCCTGCGGGAGCCGGCGCAGGGCGTCCGCGCCTCGTCGCTCGAAGCGGGCACGCAACCCGGGGGAGAAGCGCTCGCGCAGCTCCAGGTGGTGGGCGAGCAGGGCGCAGAACTGGCGCACCGCCTTGGCCGCGAACTCCTCGGGAAGGTCGTCGAAGACCAGCTCGAAGGCATCGAAGAAGTGCAGCTGACGCTCGTCGCCGACCTGGGTCAGCGAACCGGACACCATCCGCCGGTAGAAGAGACCCGTCAGGGAGACCACCGCGAACGAGCTCGCCTCCCGGTGCAGCCGCCAGATCCAGGGCCGGTCCTCGGCGGTGTGCAGGTGGCCGGGGAAGGTCAGCAGCTCGCCCAGGTCGCGGCGGTAGATCCCGGCCCAGGCGTAGGGGTAGTCGACCATGGTCTTCGACCGGGCGGGCAGGATGTGCTCGCGCGGTTTGAACACCGTCTCCCGCACGGCCAGCGGTGCCCGGTGGACCACCCGCCTGCGTCCCTCCGCCTGCACGTGGTCCACCCGGACGAAGTCGCAGCCCAGCCGTTCGATCGCGGCGACGAGGCCGGGGAGATAGCCGGGTGCGAGCCAGTCGTCGCCGTCCATGAAGGTCACGTAGCGGCCGGAGGCCAGCGAGAGCCCGAGGTTGCGGGCGTCGGCCAGGCCCACCGGGGTCTCGTTGCGCAGCACGACCAGGCCCGGCAGGTCACCGCGGAAGTCCTCGATGACCTGCCCGGTCGCGTCCGCAGACCCGTCGTCCACGACGATGAACTCGAAGTCCCGCCGCGCGTTGCGCGACAGCGAGGTGAGCGCGTCGGAGATGTAGGGCTCGGCGTCCCGCACCGGGACGACGACCGACAGTTTGATCAAGGTTTTCCCTCGCGGGTCTGGAGCGGACACGGTCGCCTGAACCGTAGCGATCTCCGGAGTGCCCGGGCTGAACGCGCCGGGACGCGGCGGTGAACATCTGCGATGCCGTACGGCCCGCGGGTCCCGCGGCAGGGCCGGTCGGGGCGGCGAAAACCGGTTGGTAACGCCGAGCGCCGCCGTTATGGTGGGCGGACATCGCCTCGCGGCTGCTGAACCCCGGGGAGTCCGCCGGCCCGCATGCCGGCGTCGTCACGCGCGCCCGCGTGCGTCTGTATGCGCCGCGCGCGACCGTGCCCGCGTCCCCGACCGTCCACCGGCGGGACGCCTGAGGGCCTCCCCTCCTCGCGGGAACCCGCCTTCCCCGCGCCGGATCCTCCCTTCCCCATCAGCGGCCGACAGAAAGGCTTGACGTCTTCATGGCGAACTCCAGGCGGCGCGGTGCCGCCGCGCCCCAGCAGGACCCCAGGCTGGTCCGCATCGACGACAACTGGCTCCGCCTGCCCAACCGGTGGGGCATTCCCGTGGACCTCTGCGCCGGCGTCGACGTACCCATCGAGTCCGGCGCCGTCGACGAGATCCTCACGCTGCTCGAAACCGCCGACACCCTGGAGCGGCTCGGCGCCGCGGCCGGGCACGCGGACGCGGCGATCAGCCGGGTCGTGCTCACCCCCGACTTCCACAAGGGCGCCAGCATCCCGATCGGCACCGTTCTGCAGACGCGCGGGGCACTGGTGCCCCAGGCGGTCGGCAACGACGTCAACTGCGGCATGCGGCTGGAGACGACGTCGCTGACCGTCGAGCAGGTGCATCCCCGGCTGGACGCGCTGGAACGGCGGCTGCGGCACCTGTTCTTCGAGGGAGGCCGACGCGTCGCACTGTCCGGTCTCCAGCGAGAGGCGCTTCTGCGTGACGGGCTGCCGGGCCTGCTCGGTGCGGGAACGCCGCGGACGGCGGACGGGGTGTGGGCGGCGCTGCAGCCCGGCGACGCGCTCCCGGGACGGATCCACGGGGCCCGCTACCCGGTCGGCACCGCGGACGCCTTCCGCGACTGGATCCACAGCGCGGGCGGTACCAGCTACGACAGCATCATCGGCAGCGTGGGCGGAGGCAACCACTTCGCGGAACTGCAGTACGTCTCGGCCGTCCACGACCGGCAGGCCGCCTACGCCTGGGGCTTCGTCCCCGGGCAGGTGGTGCTGATGGCGCACAGCGGCTCGTTGTCGCTGGGACACCAGGCCAACGCCACGGGGCTGGACCAGGCCAGGGCGGCCTGGCCCGGCGGCGTCCCCCTGCCGGCCAACAGGATCCTCCCGATGGCGCTCGGCGGGAGATCCGAGCCGATGCTGCGGCGTTACCTCGACGCGTTCGGCAACGCGGCGAACTTCGCGGTGGGCAACCGGTTCTTCCTCGCGCTGATGATGCGCGCCGGACTGGCCGCCGAGTGCGGGGATCTCGCCGCCGATCTCGTGTACGACGCCCCGCACAACCTGCTGTGGCAGGACGATGACGGGTACGTCGTGCACCGCAAGGGCGCCACGCCGGCGGGCGGGTACGCCGAGACGGAGGGCGGGCCGTACGCGATGTGGGGTGAGCCCGTCATCGTCCCCGGCTCGATGGGGGCGCCCAGCTACGTGCTGCGCGGGCGCGGCAGCTCCCGGACGCTGGCGAGCGCCTGCCACGGCGCCGGCCGCCGGGTGCGGCGGGGCGCGGCGGCCGGCGCGAGCGACGCCGACCTGGACGCCTTCCTGCGGGAGTTCCGGGTGGTCACCCCGCTCGACCACCGTGACCCGGCCGTCACCCGGCGCTCCGACGTGATGGCCGCCTGGCGCCGCGACCTCAAACAGGAGGCGCCGTGGGTCTACAAGGACATCGGACCGGTCGTCTCCAGCCTCCGCCGGGCCGGGGTGGCCGACCCCGTCGTCGAGCTGCGCCCGCTGCTGACCGTCAAAGGCTGACGGTCGGCGGTTGCCGGCCCGGCCTGTGCACGGGTCCGGCCCCGGCCCCGATCGGGGCCGGGGCCGGACGGCGGAGGCCCGGTTCGCGGTGAGGGAACCTAGACCGTGACGCGGCGCAGGCGGGACTTGGGGGCCTGCTCGCCGGGGAAGACCCGCTTGACGCCGTCGCCGAGTGCGGTCTCGATGATGCGGATGTCGCGGACCAGGTGCTCCAGGCCGGCCGGCTCCAGCGAGGCGGCGTGGTCGGAACCCCACATGGTGCGGTCCAGGGTGATGTGCCGCTCCACGGTCACCGCGCCCAGCGTGACGGCGGCCAGCGAGATCTGCAGGCCGCGCTCATGACCGGAGTAGCCGACCGGCACGCCGTAGCGCTCCTGGAGGGTGACGATCGTGCGCAGGTTGGCCTCTTCGGGCGGCAGGGGGTAGGTCGAGGTGGCGTGCATCAGCACCAGTCTGGAGGTGCCCAGGATCTCCACCGCCCGGTCGATCTCCTCCAGGGTGGACATGCCGGTGGACAGGATGATCGGCTTGCCCGTCTCGGCGAGCGCGCGCAGCAGTTCCAGGTCGGTCACGCTCGCCGAGGCGACCTTGTGCGTGACGACCTCCAGCTCCTCCAGGAACTCCACCGACGGCACGTCCCACGGGGAGGCGAACCAGTGCAGCCCGCGCTCGGCGGCGTACTTGGCGATCTGGGTGTACTCGTCCACGCCGAACTCGGTGCGGATCTTGTACTCCATGTAGGTCATCTCGCCCCACGGCGTCTGCCGGATCTGGTCGCGCTGCTCCAGCGGGACGCAGATCTCCGGCGTGCGCTTCTGGAACTTGACCGCCTGGCAGCCCGCCTCGGCGGCCACGTCGATCAACCGGCGCGCGATGTCCAGGTCGCCGTTGTGGTTGATGCCGATCTCGGCGATCACGTAGACCGGCTCGCCCGCGCCGACCAGCGCGTCACCGATCCGGACGGGCCGGGCGGCCGGGGCGAGCCGTAGCTCGGCGCGGGGCGCGGAGGCCGCCGGGAGCACGGCGGACTGCTCGGGGCGGGCGGCCAGGACCCGGTCGCACAGCTCCCGTACGGCCCCCGCCCCGCCCGGCCGGGTGAGCACGACCCGGGCGACGGCGCGGACCCTGGGGTGCGCGTCGGGGACGGTGACCGGCCAGCCGACGTCGCTCATCGGACCGAGGTCGTTGACGTCGTTGCCGACGTAGGCGACGCGCGCCGGGTCCAGGTTCTCGATGGCCAGCCAGTCGCGCAGCACGGTCCGCTTGTCGGTCAGGCCCTGCAGGACCGGGACGCCGAGCTTGCGGGCCCGGGCCGCGACCACCGGGTTGTGCTCGGTGGACATGATCATGAGCTTGACGCCGGACCGGCGCAGCAGCGAGATGCCCATGCCGTCGGAGCGGCTGACCGCGACCATCTCCCGGCCGTCGGAGTCGACGTAGGCGCGGTCGTCGGTGTGCACCCCGTCGAAGTCGGTGATCACGGCGTCCACGTCGATCGGCTCGGGCAGGTCGACGAACGGCGCCAGCGCCCGGACGATCTCCAGGTCCTCGGGGGTGTCCACCTCGACGGCGTGCCGCGACGGCACCGGCTGCACGGCGACCGCGCCGAAGAAGCGGTGCCCGTGCTCGCGCAGTCCCTCGGTGCGCATCGCGTAGAACGCCCCGGTCTCGCGGTAGTGCGGCTCCCGGTCCTGGCGGCGCGGCCGGAAGGACGGATCGTGGTTGACGCCCGCACCCGCGGCGTCCCACAGGAACTCGTGCGTCTCCAGTCCGGAGAAGACCACGTCGGCGCTGCCGTCGAGGACCTTAGCGATCGCGGAGTCCAGGTCGGCCGGGTCGATGAAGGCGCTGGTGCACTGGACGAGCAGGACCACGTCGGGGAGGTCGGGCATGTGGTCGAGCACGTGCAGCACGGCCGACTCGCTGGAGGCCGTCGCGCCGCTCAGCTCGCCGGGCCGGTCGATGACGGCGGCCCCGGCGGCGCGGGCGGTCTCGGCGATCTCCGGGTGGTCGGTGCTGACCACGACCTCGTCGATCAGCTCGGCCCGGACGCAGGCCTTCACCGCGCGGGCGACGAGAGGCGTGCCGCCCACGGCGGCCAGGTTCTTCAGCGGGACGCCCGCCGAACCTCCACGGGCGGGGATGACGGCCAGGACTCGCAAGGTGACTCCTCTTACCTACGGCAGCGCCCCTGAGCTGGGGTGTTAAGCACGCTAGCCACGAGGGTGACCGGTAAGGGGTTCGCGGGCTGAACGTCCGGAGTCGCCCGGCTTAACTTTCCGGGGATGGGGGTCCGGTCCGTGCGGAGCTCGATATGAGGGGCCTGGCAGGAGCCTGGCAAGAACCTGGCAAGGGGCCTGACACGCGAGACGCCGCGGACGGGCGAACCCGTCCGCGGCGCCGGCGATCCGGAGCGTTCCGGTTACGGGGTGAAGGTGTCCCGTGCGTTCTCGCCCGTTTCCCTGGCGCGGTCCTTGACCTTCTTGGCCGCCTGCTTCGCCTTGCCCTTGGCCTGTTCGGCCTGGCCGCGGCTGGTCATGCCCTCGTTGCCGGTCACCTTTCCGGTGGCTTCTTTGGCCTTGCCCCGGATCTGATCGAAGTTCGTCATGGTTCCTTCCCCGTTGGAATGACAGGTTGTCGAGCAGTGTCATAACCGGAAATTAGGGCGATAATCGCGATCTAGGTATCTTTAGGTGACACAACACCTGTCGCTGGCATCCCGTTGGAGTCCCCGGCGGGAGCGCCGCGCCGTCCCGGTCGTGCGAGACCCAGCGGGCACGCGCCGCACCGCGCGCACCGCGCGTGAGCCTGCCCTGGCCGCCTCCACCGGCCGCGGGGACGGGACCCCGGACCGGCCGGACGGCGTCACCCGGCGTCGATCGCGTCCATCAGCATGGGGAGGGCGCGTTCCAGGGAGCGCTGCCAGTACGGCCAGCTGTGCGTACCGGGGCCGTAGAAGTCGGTGGTGATGTCGGCGCCGTCCGCCCTGGCCCGTTCGGCGAACGCCTCGGCCTGGGCGAGCAGGGTGGCCTCGCCGCCGTCGCGGGAAGCGGACGGGTCGTCCAGCGGGCCGGGGTTCCCGTCACCGCAGGAGACGAAGAGCCGTACGCCCTTGAGGCGCGCGGTCAGGGCGACCGGGTTGTGCGCCCGCCACAGCGGGCCGCCCGGAGGCCCCCACAGGTCCGCCGGATCCTCGCCGTGGCGTTCCAGCAGCCAGGGGGCGCTCTCGGTGGTGTCCAGCACGCCGGAGAAGGAGGCCGCCGCGCGGAACATGCCCGGGTGGCGGGCCGCGTAGGAGATCGCGCCGAACCCGCCCATCGAGAGCCCCGCCACCGCCCGCCGGTCCCCGGCGCCGTAGTCGCGCTCCAGGATCCCGCGGACCTCGGTGAGGTGGAAGGTCTCCCATCCCGGGCCGTCGCGCCAGTCGGAGTAGAAGCCGACCGAGCCGCTCTCCGGCATGACCACGATCACCGGGTGGCGCGCGGTGAGCCTCGCCGCCTCCCCCTCGATCGCCCAGGAGTCGTAGGCGGGCTGGCAGCAGCCGTTCAGCAGATACAGCACCGGCCACGGGCCCGAGCCCGGCCGCCAGCCCCCGGGGAGCAGCACCCGGACCCTGCCCTCGCGGCCCAGGGCGGGCGAGGCGACGGTGAGCACGTGGTCCCGCCCGCTGCGCCGCTCCACCCGCACGCCGGGCGGCGCGGTCTGCGCGGTGTCTCCGGCGGCGCCGGGGGAGGAGCGGGGAGACGGAGGCGACGGCAGGGCCAGCGCGACGGCGGCCGCCGCAAGTCCGGCGAGCAGGATCACGCCCAGGCGCGTGGCCGTACGGTTCACCGGACAATCTTGGCCCGCCGGACGGGACCGGGAACAGCCCTTCACGCCGGCGGCATGCCGGCCGGCCGGTGTCCGTCATCGAGCGCGGTGTCCGGTGCCCGCCTCGTGGGCGCCGGTCTCGAAGACGGTGCCCGGTGCGGTGTCGTCCTCGACGGGGACGGGGAACCGGGGCCGCCAGCCCTCCACCCACCTCTCCTCGCCCCGGGCGGTGAACAGGTGGAAGGCCTCCTCCGGGGGGAGGGGGACGGTGAGAGTCCCGGTGAGCTTCACGGGGCCTCCTTGAGCCTGTGCGCGTCGGCGGAGGTCAGCGTCATGGAATAGACCTCCTTGAGCTGGTCGATCTTGGCCGTCGTCTCCGGCGAGAACGGGGCCCTGCCCTCGAAGGCGTGCAGGACGATGCCCTCCACGAGATCTCCGACGGACATGTCGAGATACTCGGCCAGGCCCTTGAGGACCTTCAGCATGCTCTTCTCGATGCGGAGCCCGGTCTGGACCCGTTCAACTGTTACCATGGTACCAATGTACATATAAATAAGCGTGGTGACAGCACGGCGTCCCCGGTGGGAACAGGCGCCGACCGCGATCCCCGCAGCCGTGTCCGGCTCGCGGAGGTAGCGTGATCAAGATGAGTGAGCCCCACCTTGAGCCGGCGGAGTGGTACGCCACCCTGCCCACCGTGTTCGCCTCGGCCTGCCTGCTGTTCACCGACGCCGAGGACCGCGTCCTGCTGGTCAAGCCGAACTACCGGCCGTACTGGATGATCCCCGGGGGCGTCATCGAGCCCGGCGAGCTGCCCCAGGAGTGCGCGGCGCGGGAGATCGGCGAGGAGCTCGGCCTGGCCGTGCGGGCCGGCGACCTTCTCGTCGTCGACTGGTCCCCGCCCGTGGACGACCGCCCCCGTGTCCTGGTCAACTTCCTGTTCGACGGCGGCGTCCTCGACGGCCCGGTCGAGCTCCGGCTGCAGGCCGAGGAACTGGACGACGCGGCGTTCCTGCCGTGGGAGGAGGCCGCGGCCCTGCTCGCCGCCCACAACGCGCCCCGCCTGCCCGCGGCCCGCCGCGCCCGCAAGGAGAGGCGGACCATCTACCTCTCGGGCGGACCGGCCGGAAACGGCGGCTGAGTACGGCGCCGGCGGTCAGTTGATCTGGAAGGTCCGGGTGAACGTGTCGACGTGCGCGCCGGCCTCGGCCCACTCGCCTTCGGGGATGAAGAACCAGAACAGCCCGACGCCGGATCCCAGGCCCGCCAGACGATCCCCACGCCGCCCTCGCCGAGGGGCTCCTGCAGTCGGTACCGGCCTGCCAGCACGCGTGAACGATCGTCTGGCATATGGCGCGAGATATCGGCTCAATCATTCCTGATCCACGGCGATACCGGAACGGTGCTTCCGGGAGCCCGTGGAAGCGTGATCCCGGAAGCGCCCTCCCTGCCCCGGCGCCGCGACACCGGGGCAGGACGATCTCGGGTACGGCCGGGGCCCGGAGATTAGCGCCAGGTGTCGGTGCGCGTCGCCGTACCGCTGGAGGGGGTGGTGAAGGAGCGGTCGGGGTCGCTCTCCCAGGTCACCGAGCCGTCGGGGTTCTTCTTGATGTACTTGTAGGAGATCGACCTGCCGGCCGGGAGGTTCACCGTCGCCTTCCAGACCGGATAGTCGGCCGACGACAGCGCCACCGCCTTCGCCGGGTTCCACCCGCCCAGCTCGGCCGCGTCGCCGACGACGAAGACGTTCTGGCCCCAGGAGGTCGTCACGTTCGCGTTGAAGGAGGTGGCGATCCTGCCGGGGTCCACCGTCGGAGAGGGCGTCGGCGTGGGCGTCGGGGTGGGTCCGCCGCCGACGTGGACGGCGACCGCGCTCTTGGCGGGGACGGTCACGCTCGCGGTGCCGTCCGAGCCGACGGTCACCGAGCCGCTCCCGGCGACGTTGGCATAGGTGCCGGCGGGCAGGCCGGTGGTGAAGGTGCGGGTGACGGAGCCGCCCTCGTTGTTGATCGCGACCCAGCCCTTGTTCCCGCGGCTGAAGGCGATCACGTTGTTGCCGTTGTCGTACCAGTTGCCGACCGAGGTGCCCGCCACGGCGTTGTGGAAGCCGACCATCCCGGTCATCTGCCGGTGGAAGCAGGTCCACCGGCCGCTGCCGCAGTCGGCGTCGGTGACGAAGCCGCCTCCCGACGAGGGCGGGCCGGCCTCCTTGTCGCTCCAGGTGAAGCCGGAGTAGACGCGCGGTGTGCCGTACGGCCAGGCCAGCATGAAGACGTTGGCGAGCTTGTAGGTGTCGCCGTACTTGTAGGTGAGCGTGGCGTCGTTCTTCCAGGACTCCTTGCGCTCGGTGTCGTGGTTGTCGACGAACGTCACGGCCTTGTCGCCGGGCACCGACAGGCCCCAGCTCTGGCCGAACGTCTCCAGCCAGTGGATCTGGCCGGTGAACTGCTCCTTCAGCTTGCGGCCGAAGACGAACTCGTGCACGTCGCCGATGCCGGTGTACTGGCCCGGCTGGACCTTCTCGCCGTCGCCGTGGATGACCTCCAGATGCAGGTACGGCGAGCCGGTCAGCTTGGACTTGATGGCGGCCAGGTCGTCGGGGTGGATGTGCTTGGCCGCGTCGACGCGGAAGCCGTCCACGCCCAGGGCGGTGAGCCTGTTGAGCCAGCCTGCGATCTGGTTGCGGACGTACTCGGAGCCGGTGTTGAGGTCGGCCAGGCCGGACAGCTCGCAGTTCTGCACCCGCCAGCCGTCGTTCCTGTAGTCGGCGTCGTCGATGACGCAGGCGGGGGAGTTGCGGAAGTCCCAGGAGGAGTAGGTGCCGGGGTAGTCGTACTTGCTGAAGCCGTAGCCGCCGTAGCTGGTGCTGCCCTGGCCGGTCATGTGGTTGATGACCGCGTCGGCGTGGACCTCGAGGCCCGCGTCGTGGCAGGCCTTGATCATCCGCTTGAAGGCGTCCTCGTCGCCGAACTTGCTGGTGAGCGTGTAGCGGGCGGGCTGGTAGATGTCCCACCAGACCGAGCCGCCCTTGCTCATCGAGTCGTGCGGCGGGGAAACCTGGACGGCGCCGTAGCCGGCGGGGCCGAGGACGTCGGTGCACTCGCGCGCGACCGAGTTCCAGTTCCAGCTCCAGAGCTTGACGATGGGCCCGGTGCCGGCCGGGGGCGCGGCCTGAGCGGCGGCGGAGGAGGCGGCGCCGAGTGAGACGGGCGCGAGCAGGGCGGCGCCCGCCAGGACGCTCAGCACCGCGGCGGTCAGGGGGGCGGGGGGTTTGTAGGATCGCATGGCCGGGGGCCTCCAGGAGAGTTGGACGGGTTCCCGTACCGGGCCGGGTGCTGCAACACCCGGCCCGGCGGCTTGTGGCGGGTCCACCGGGACGGCGGGCCCGCGGACGGCTCCCCGGATCGCATGAAATCGCTTTCCGGGAGTTTCGTGCCGTCCGGCCGGTCCTGGGAAGGCCCGGGACCGGCCGGGACGCTAGGACTGCACGAAGACGGCGACCGTGCGGGCCGGGACCGTCAGCGTGCCGGTGGCGGCCTCGAAGGCCGACTGCTTCACGACGGCGTCGCCGCCCCCCGCCTGGACCGGGTGCAGCGCCACCTGGCCGCCCTTGAGCGCGGCCACGGTCTGCGCCTGCCGCTCAGGGGTCGCGTTGAAGACGACGGTGATCGACTTCCACTTCGGGTCGATTCCCGAGGCGTCCAGGTGCATGGTCACGACACCCGGGGTCTCCGCGGTGCCGCTCACCGGGAACGACAGCCGCTTCTGCACCTCTGCCAGGGAGCCGAGCGCGAAGGCGGGGGAGGAGGAACGGATCTTCAGCAGCTCGCCGTACCCGGCCCGGGCCGAACCGATCGCGGCGCAGTCCGGCCTCAGCGCCGGGTCGGCCAGCAGCGCCTTGGCATACTGCCACTTGTCCCCGTTGTCGGCCTTGGGCGGCAGGCCCGCGCCGAAGCCGTTGCCCTGCCCGCAGTCCCACAGCAGCCGGTTGAACCAGTCGCCGGAGTCGTAGGAGTTGCGGTCCAGCGACTTGGAACGCAGCCGCTCGCTGCCGGCGTGCACGAACGCGGTGCCCTGGGAGAGCGCCGAGGCGGCCAGCGAGAGCGTCTGCATGCGGACCCGGTCGGCCATGGGCGTCGCCTGCGGCAGCTTGTAGGCCAGCGCGTCGAACAGCGTCTCGTTGTCGTGCGCGTCCACGTAGGTCACGGCCTCGCCGGGCGCGGCGGTGTACCCGGCGGGGGCGCCGTTGTAGTCGACCTGCGAGCCCGTGACCTCCTTCCCGGAGGAGGCGGTGAAGCGGTAGTCGCGCAGGTTGCCGGTCAGACCGACCTTGAGCAGGTCGTGGTAGCCGAGCAGGCGGGCGCGCTGCTGCTCGGCGGTGCCGTTGGCGGGCGAGCCGTTCGGCGCCCCGGCCAGGCCCGAGCCGAAGCCCTGCACCCGGGGGTCGGGGTCGAACGGGCCGCCGCCGCGCACCGCGTCGCGCAGCCGGTCGTTGAAGGTGCCGATCCCGGTCCCGGCCATGTTGAGCTGGGTGGCCTGCTCGAACCGGGCGCCGTCGGCGACCTCGCCGAAGTTCCAGCCCTCGCCGTACAGGATGATCGACTTGCCGTCCACGCCGTCCTTCGCGGGCGTGAGCCCGTCCAGGGCCTTGCGCACGGCGAGCATGTTCGCCTTGGGGTGGTGGCCCATCAGGTCGAACCGGAAACCGTCGATCTTGTACTGCTTCGCCCAGGTGACGATGGAGTCGACGACCAGCTTGCCCATCATGGCGTGCTCGGGCGCGGTGTTGGCGCAGCAGGTGGAGGTGGCCACCGCGCCGTCGTCGAGCAGCCGGTGGTAGTAGCCGGGCACGATCCGGTCGAGCACCGAGGTCGGATCCTGTCCGGCGGCGTGGGTGTGGTTGTAGACCACGTCCATGACCACCCGCAGGCCCGCGCCGTTCAGGCCGGCGACCATGCCCCGGAACTCCCTGATGCGCGCGGTGCCGTCCGGGTCGGAGGCGTAGGAGCCCTCCGGCACGGTGTAGTGCCGCGGGTCGTAGCCCCAGTTGAAGCCGTCCTCGGCGGCGGTCTCGGCCACGCACTCCTGCTGCTTGTCGGAGTCGGCCGGCAGCGAGGCCAGGTCGCAGTCGGGCTCGGCGCGGTCGGCCTTGCGCTCGGGGATGGTCGCGATGTCGAAGACCGGCAGCAGGTGCACGTGGGTCAGCCCGTCCCCGGCGAGCGCGCGCAGCTCCTTCATCCCGGCGGACTCGCCGCCGAAGGCCGCGTAGGTGCCGCGCCGCTCGGCCGGGACCGTCGCGTCGGAGGCGGAGAAGTCGCGCACGTGCAGCTCGTAGACCGACGCCTTCTCCTGCGGCACGGCGGGCGGCTTGGCCAGCGAGGTCCAGCCGTCGGGCCGCAGCGAGCGGTCGGACAGGTCCACGAGCTGGCTGCGGACCGAGTCGGCGGCCAGCGAGACGCTGTAGGGGTCGGTCACCTCGTTGGTGACGACCTTCCCGGCGGCGGGGGAGTAGACCGTGACCAGGAAGGTGTAGTAGCGCCCCTTCCAGGTGGGCAGGCCCCGCGCCGACCAGACGCCGGTGGCGTCGTCACGGCGCATCGGGTGCACGCTGCGGCCGCCGCCCGCGGCGTCCCGGTAGAGCGCCAGCTCCACCTTCTGCGCGGTCGGCGCCCAGACGGACAGGCGGGGCAGCGCGCCGGAGGCGTCCGGACCGAGGTCGGCGCCGGTCGCCCCGGCGTAGACGTCGTCGAGCACGCCGGGGATCTGCACGCCGGTGGCGGTCAGCAGCGCGCCGGAGGCGTCCCGCTCGACGGCCACGACCTGGCCGCGCAGGGCCTCCTCCACCAGGTCGGCGTCACGCGGGTCCACCGCGAGCGCGGCGTGCCCGGCCAGGTGCGGCCACCGGGCCTTCTGCGCGTCGGTGAGGCTTGCGGGATTCAGGCGGACGACCCGGTAGGAGCCGGTCAGGTCGCCCTTGGCGTAGGCGATGCCGCCCTTGGCGGAGAAGGCCAGCGAGTAGCGGAGTGAGGCCGACGGCTGGACCTTCCAGGCGACGGTGTTCCGGTCGATCCAGTGGGCGGAGGCCTTGGACAGGTCGGCGTCGGCGCCGCGCGCCGCCGACTGCGGCAGCACGTGGCCCTCGGCGGCCGCGACCCGCCAGATCTCGTGGCCGGTGGCGGTCAGGTTCAGGGCCTGTTCGGACGGGAGGTCCTTCTCGTCGCCCCTGTGGATGATGTAGCTCACGTTCTTCGCTCCCTCGGTCAGAGGGACGCGGAAGAAGACGCCGAAGCCGTCCTTGCCGGCGGGCTGGAGCGGGGCGGCCCACTCGGTGGGCTCGGCCACGTCCCCCCACAGGTGCAGTCCCCAGCCGTCGTAGTTCCCGTCGGGCCGGTGGTAATGCAGGATCGCGACGTTCTCGGCGGCTGCCCGGGTCGGGTGGACCGCCGCCACACCGGAGTTGACGTAGGCCTCAGGCTGGAGCGCGGGGGTGAAGGTCTGGTCGGGGCCGGGGTCCTTGCTGTCGCCCTTGTGGATGATGTAGCTGAACGGGACCGAGGCGTTCTTGAGCGGGACCTTCCAGAACGCGCCGTAGGCGTCGGCGCCGTCCGGCGGGCGCGGCGCGGCCCACTCGGTGGGCACGCCGTCGGCCAGGCCGTCGCCCCACAGGTGCAGTCCCCAGCCGTCGTAGTCCTTGTCGGCCCGGCTGTAGTGGACGGTGGCGTAGCCCTGGGCCGCGGCGCGGGAGGGGTAGGTGTCCGGCCTGCCCTCGGCCAGCCAGACCTCGCCGTTCTTGGCGGGGTTGACGATCCGGTCGCCGCCGTCCTTCTCGTCGCCCTTGTGGGCGATGATCCCGACGTTCGTCGCGCCCGGCTTCAGCTTGATCCAGGCGAAGCGGCCGTAGGCGTCCTCGCCGGTCAGCGGGAGGGGCTCGGCCCAGTCGGTGGGGTTCTCGACGTCACCCCAGACGTGCAGGCCCCAGCCGCTGTAGGGATCAGACGCGGTGTCGGCCCGTTGATAATGCACGACGAGCCAGTCACGTTTGACCGCGCCCGGCTCCTCGGGCTCCGGCTCGGGGGCCACGGTCGCCGCCGCGGTCGCCGAGGCGAAACGGCCCGCGGAGTCCTTCACCACGGCCTTGTAAGTGATCTTCGTTCCCGCCGCGACGCCCTTCAGGTCGTGGAAGACCCGGAACGTACGGTTCTCACCGGCGGCGGAGGGCGCGTCGTCGGTGCCGAGCACCTTCCACGCTCCGTCGCCCGCCTTGGCGGCGAAGGTGACCTGGTCGAAGCCGGCGCCCGGCACGGTCGCGGTGACCGGGATCCGGCCGTCCTCGGCGGTGCCCCTGATCTCGGTGCCCGGCAGCGCGATCGAGACGGCCGGGGCCGCCGGCGGTTGCGCAAGCTTTGCGGAAGCCTTGTAGACGACCGCCGACAGGGCCGGGACGGTCACCCCGAGCCTGGCGTCGGCCCCGGTGGTGACGGAGGCCGCGGCGTCGCCGTACACCTTGGCGAAGCCCATGCCGGCGGAGAACGTCGGCACCTGCACCGTCGCCGCCTGCTCGGCGTTGTTGACCGCGACGACGTACTCGACCTGGGCGCGCGCGTCGATCCGGGAGAAGGCGTAGACGCCCCCGGAGGCCAGGCGCTCGATCTGGGCGCCGTCGGCCAGGGCCGGGTGGGCCTCACGCAGCTCGGCCAGGGCGGCGACGCCCTGGTAGATCGGGTGCGTGGAGACGTAGTTGTCCTGCGCGTGGGTGGCGTCGGTGCCGATCAGGCCGTCGGACAGGTAGGACGCGGTCTTCGAGGCGAACATGGACTGGCGGGCGTCCTGGTCGCCGCCCTTGCCGGTGAAGCCCTGCTCGTCGCCGTAGTAGACCACCGGCTGGCCGCGTGTCAGGTACATCAGCTCGTGTGCGAGCAGGTCCCGCCTGAGCAGCTCGGAGTCCGGCGCGCCCGGGTTGTCCTGGGCGACGAACCGGCCGATGCGGCCCATGTCGTGGTTGCCGAGGAAGGTCGGCAGCGAGGAGGCGTTGCCGTCGGCGTCGGTGTGGTAGTCGTCGCCGGCGAACAGCTGCGACAGCCTCGCGGCCGGTGCCTTGCCGCCGCTGAAGGAGCGGGCGGCCTCCTGGAAGGGGAAGTCCAGGGTGGCGTTCATGCCGCCGCGGGTGGAGTAGCGGCTGGTGAAGGACGGCTCGCTGGAGTAGACCTCGCCGAACATGAAGAAGCGCTTGTTGCCGCGCTGGGCCGCGTAGCCGCGCAGGGCGGGGGAGAACCTCTCCCAGAACTCCATGTTGACGTGCTTGGCGGTGTCGATGCGGAAACCGTCGATGCCGGTCTCCCGCACCCACGTCTTGTAGATGTCGGTCATGCCCCTGACTACCTCGGGACGCTCGGTCCACAGGTCGTCCAGGCCGAAGAAGTCGCCGTACTCGGCGTTCTCGCCGCTGAAGGTGGAGTCGCCCCGGTTGTGGTACATCGTCGGGTCGTTCAGCCACGACGGGGTCTTGGCCTTCGCCGGCGCGACCGGCGTGTAGGGGAAGGAGTCGGCGGTGACCTTCGGGAAGGTGTTCCCGCTCGCGTACGCCCGGTCGTCGAACGGGGTGCCGGAGGCGTCGACGTAGGGGTAGGCGCCCTTGGAACGGTAGGAGTAGGTCTTCTCCCTGTAGTCGATCACGTCGGCCGTGTGGTTGGTGATGATGTCGAAGAAGACCTTCATCCCGCGCTTGTGCGCCTCCCGCACCAGTTGCCTCATCTGGGCGTTCGTGCCGAGATGCGGGTCGATGCGGGTGAAGTCGGTGATCCAGTAGCCGTGGTATCCGGAGGAGGCCCTCTCGCCGACGCCCTGGACCGGGCGGTTGGCGAAGGCCGGGGTGATCCAGAGCGCGGTGCTGCCGAGTCCCTGGATGTAGTCGAGCCTGCCGAGCAGGCCCTTCAGGTCTCCACCCTGGTAGAAGCCCTTGTGGGTGGGGTCGAAACCGGTGGCGAGCCGGTCGCCGGACAGGCCGCCCCGGTCGTTGCCGGGGTCGCCGTTGGCGAAGCGGTCGGTCATGGCGAAGTAGAAGCGCTCGCGGCTCAGGTCGGCGCGGAGCGCGTCACGGGCGAGATCACGGTCGGCGGGCCCGGCCGTGCGGCTCAAGGGGGAGACGAGCGGTCCGGACGTACGGCCCGGCGTGGCGAGTGCGGAATCGGCGAGGGAAGGGCGCGCCGTCGCGGCGGCGGGAGGTGTGAGGACGGCGAGGGAGGCGGTGACCAGGGTGACCGCGAACGCGGCGCCCGCATGGACGGTCGCTCTCGCACGCCGTGGGGGGAGGGGCCAGACCACTGGGGCCTCCACGGAGTTGTTTCGGGGGTGTTGCCCGGAAGTTACTCATTGGGCATGATCTATGCAATGCCTTGCGGCAACTTTCTGAATCGTGATGGCCGCCTCGGTTCCAGGGAGTCCGAGAGGTCCCGGCGAGCTCTGGCTTCCGTCCGCTAAAGCAGCTTTGACCTGCGCATATCCTCTAATCCATGTGCGGTGGGCGAGTTCTCCCAGTTCACGGCGTTGGTTCGATATGTAACAAGTTTGCAGACTCTTGCAGCAACTTCTTCCAATGGGGTTCACGTCGGCGTAACGTCCGGCGTACTCCAACACCGGCCCGGTGGTTCTCCGCCAGAGGTCCGGCCCCCCTGAGCTATGAGGAGAAATCATGCGGCGAGCCTTCTCTGCCGCGACGATAGTCGCGGCCCTCGCCCTGGCGGTTTCCGCCTGTGGCGGCGGCGACAGCGGTTCGGCGGCTCCGGCCCAGTCCGCCCCGGCCGACCCGTCCCAGATCAGCGGCGAGATCACCTGGTGGGACACGGTCCGTCCGGACAGCGAGGGGCCGACGTTCCAGGCCCTCATCAAGGAGTTCCAGGCCAAGTACCCGAAGATCAAGGTCAACTACGTCAACGTCCCCTCGGACCAGGCGCAGAACAAGTTCCAGACCGCGGCCCAGGCCGGCACCGGCGCGCCCGACGTGATCCGCTCCGAGGTCGCCTGGACCTCCCAGTTCGCCTCACTCGGCTACCTCCAGCCGCTGGACGGCACCCGCGCCGTCGAGAACGAGTCCGACTTCCTGGCCGGGCCGCTGAGCAGCACCAAGTACAACGGCAAGACCTACGCCGTGCCGCAGGTCACCGACACCCTGGCGCTGATCTACAACAAGAAGCTGCTCAAGGAGGCCGGCTGGGACAAGGCTCCCGCCACGATCGAGGAGCTGAAGAAGGCCGCGCTCGACGTCAAGGAGAAGACCGGCGTCAACGGCCTCGCGCTCAACGTGGACGCCTACTTCCTGCTGCCCTTCATGTACGGCGAGGGCGGTGACCTGCTCGACGTGCAGGGCAAGAAGATCACCATCAACTCCCCCGAGAACGCCAAGGCCATGGCCGTGGTCTCGGACCTGATCACCTCCGGCGCCGCGGCCAAGCCGGCCATCCAGGACAGCTACGCCAACGCCATGACCGCCCTCAAGGACGGCAAGGCCGCGATGATCTACAACGGCCCGTGGGCGCTGTCGGAGCTCTACCAGGGCAAGGAGTTCAAGGACAAGGAGAACCTGGGCATCGCCCCGGTCCCGGCGGGTTCGGTCAAGGCCGGCGCCCCGACCGGCGGGTGGAACTACGCCATCTACGCCGGCTCCAAGAGCATCGACGCCTCCTACGAGTTCATCCGCTTCATGAGCACCCCCGAGGCCCAGGCCAAGGTCGCCAAGGAGATCAGCCTCCTGCCGACCCGCACCTCCGCCTACGACAACCCCGACGTCCAGGGCAACCCCGACGTCGCCGTCTTCAAGCCGATCATGGACACCGCGACCCCGCGTCCGTGGATCCCGGAGGGCGGCCAGCTCTTCCAGCCGCTCCTGGAGGGCTACCAGTCCCTGGTCGGCGGCAAGACCTCCCCTGAGGACATGCTCAAGACGGTCGACGAGAAGTACCGCGGCATCTTCAAGGACTGGAGCTGATCCGTGGCGACCTCCACTGGACGTGTGACCGGCACGACCAGGGACCGGGCCGCGGGCGCCGCTGACGGCGCCCGCGGCCGGGGCCGCCCCAAGCAGGCCGGCCCGGTCCGGCGGGCGGTCTCGCAGTACTGGTACGCCTGGGCCATGGTGGTCCCGGTCGTCGTGGTCACCGTCGCGCTGATCGGCTGGCCGCTGGTCCGCGGCGTCTACCTCTCCCTGACCGACGCCACCGAGGCCACGATGGGCCGCACCATCGGCGTCAACGTGATCCCCTCGACCTACGAGTTCGTCGGGCTGGACAACTACGTCGGCATCCTGACCGGCGGCCTGTTCTGGGAGAAGCTGACCTGGACGGTGCTGTGGACCGTCGCCTGCGTCGCGCTCCACTACGGCCTCGGCCTCGGCCTGGCCCTGATGCTCAACCGCAGGCTGCGCTTCCGCTCGGCCTACCGGCTGATGCTGGTCCTGCCCTGGGCGATCCCGCCGTTCGTCGCCGCGTTCATCTGGCGCTACCTCTACAACAGCGACTACGGCGTCATCAACGCGATGCTGAGGTCCGTCGGTCTGGGCGCGGTGGGCTGGCTCGACGACCCGACCACGGCCAAGATCGCCGTCATCGCGGTCAACGTCTGGATCGGCATCCCCTTCATGATGCTGGCGATGCTGGGCGGCCTCCAGTCGATCCCCAGGGAGCTCTACGAGGCGGCCGAGGTGGACGGCGCCACGCCGTGGCAGCGTTTCCGCTTCGTCACCGTCCCGGGCCTGCGGACCGTCTCCAGCACCGTCCTGCTGCTGGGCACGATCTGGACGTTCAACATGTTCCCGCTGATCTTCCTGATCACCGGGGGAGGGCCGGGCAGCTCCACCGAGATCCTGGTGACCTACGCCTACCGCGAGGCCTTCACCGGCATCCGCAACTACTCGGGCTCGGCGGCCTGGGGCGTGCTCATCCTGCTGCTCCTCGTCGTGATGGCCGTCGTCTACCGCCGCGCGCTGCGCAAGCAAGGGGAGGTCTGGTGAGCGCCGTCACCACCCGCAGGAGGGCCCGCGGCCGCGGCGAGCGCAGCCTCGGCGGCTCGGTCCTGCTGCACGGGACGCTGATCGTCGCGTCCCTCATCTCGCTGTTCCCCGTCGTCTGGCTCGTCCTGACCTCGCTCAAGCCGCGCGACGGCTGGCTCTCCACCGAGCTGAAGCTCTTCGACGACTCCTCGCTGGACAACTACGTCCGGGTGCTGACCGAGACCCAGTTCCCGAACTGGCTGCTCAACTCCGTGATCATCGCGGGGCTCACCACGGTCATCGGCGTCTTCCTGTCCTCGACGACCGGGTACGCGATCAGCCGCTTCCGGTTCCCGGGCTACCGCGGGGTCATGTGGATGCTGCTGGTCACCCAGATGTTCCCGGTGGCGATCCTGATCGTGCCGCTGTACAACCTGATGGCGGGCCTGGGGCTGCTCAACCAGATCCCGGGCCTGGTCATCGCCTACATGACCGTGGCGGTGCCGTTCTGCGCGTGGATGATGAAGGGCTACTTCGACTCCATCCCACGCGAGATCGACCAGGCCGGCATGATCGACGGGCTGTCGCCGTTCGGCACCTTCTGGCGGGTCATCCTGCCGCTGGCCCGGCCGAGCATCGCGGTCACCGCGTTCTACTCCTTCATGACCGCCTGGGGCGAGGTCGCCTACGCCTCGGTGTTCATGACGGGGGACGACACGCGCACCCTCGCCGCGGGCCTGCAGCAGTTCGTCGGACAGCACTGGTCCGACTGGGGCCTGATGACGGCCGCGGCCGTGCTCATCGCGGTGCCCGCGGCGGTCGTCTTCCTGCTCGTCCAGCGCAACCTCGTGGCCGGTCTCACCGCCGGCGCCACGAAGCTGTAACACCACTGTGCTATCACGTCCTGATATGTCGCTTGATCGGGGGACAAATATGACCGAGCTCGTCCACGTGGGCCATGCCGAGGCCGTCAGCACCGCGACCCGGTGGTGGCGCGACGCGGTGATCTACCAGGTCTACGTGCGCAGCTTCGCCGACGGCAACGGCGACGGCATCGGCGACCTGCTGGGTGTGCGGAGCCGGCTGCGCTACCTGGCCGACCTGGGCGTCGACGCGATCTGGCTGAACCCGTTCTACACCTCGCCGATGGCCGACTTCGGCTACGACGTGGCGGACTACCGGGACGTGGACCCCATCTTCGGCTCGCTCGCCGACGCCAAGGCCCTGATCGACGACGCGCACGCGCACGATCTGCGCATCATCGTCGACGTCGTGCCCAACCACACCTCCGACCAGCACGTGTGGTTCCAGCAGGCGCTGGCCGCCGGACCGGGCAGCCCCGAGCGGGAGCGCTACATCTTCCGCGAGGGCAAGGGCGCCGGCGGCGAGCTCCCGCCGAACGACTGGGAGTCGGTCTTCGGCGGACCTGCGTGGACGAGGCTGCCCGACGGCTACTGGTACCTGCACCTGTTCGCCCCCGAGCAGCCCGACCTCAACTGGGAGAACCCCGAGGTCCACGCCGAGTTCGAGTCGATCCTGCGGTTCTGGCTCGACCTGGGCGTGGACGGCTTCCGCATCGACGTCTCCCACGGCATGGTCAAGGCCGAGGGGCTGCCCGACGTCGGCCACGCCGGCCAGGTCAAGATGATCGGCACCGAGGTGGTCCCGTTCTTCGACCAGGACGGCGTGCACGAGATCCACCGAGCCTGGCGCCGGCTGCTCGACTCCTACCCCGGCGAGCGGATCGGCGTTGCCGAGGCATGGGTGCCGTCCCTGGACCGGCTGGCCAACTACGTGCGCCCGGACGAGCTGCACCAGGCGTTCAACTTCCACTTCCTGACCACCCCGTGGGACGCCGCCGCCTTCCGCACGGTGATCGACGAGTCGCTCGCCAGTGCCGGCTCGGTCGGTGCGCCCGCGACCTGGGTGCTGTCCAACCACGACGTCAAACGGCACGTCACGCGGTACGGCCACGGCGAGCTCGGCCTGCGCCGGGCCCGCGCCGCGGCCCTGCTGACCCTGGGACTGCCCGGCTCCGCCTACGTCTACCAGGGTGAGGAACTCGGCCTGCCCGAGGTGCTCGACCTGCCCGAGGAGTACCTGCGCGACCCGCAGCGGCTGCGCAACCCCGAGGACGGCCGCGACGGCTGCCGGGTGCCGATCCCGTGGGCCGACGTGCAGCCGCACTTCGGGTTCAGCCTGCCCGGCATCGAGGAATCGTGGCTGCCGATGCCGGTCTCCTGGGGTCCGCTCAGCGTCGAGTCCCAGCTGCGTGACCCCGCCTCCACGCTCCACCTCTACCGGCAGGCGCTGCGGATCAGACGGGAGCGCGACTTCTCCGACGACGCCACGCTGACCTGGCTCGACTCCCCGGAGGGCACCCTGGCCTTCCGCCGGGGCGACGGGCTCGCCGTCACGGTCAACCTGACCGGTGAGCCGGTCGAGCTGCCCGCGCCCGGCAGGCTCCTGCTGTCCAGCGCGGAGCCGCTCGGCCCGGGTGCCGGGAGCGGCACGGTGCGGCTCGCGCCGGATTCCGCCGCCTGGTGGGAATGCTGAGCGCGATGACGTCGTACAACGGTGGTCCGCTGGCGCCCGGCACGGCCAGACTCTCCGACATCGCCGCGCACGCCGGGGTCAGCGAGGCCACGGTGAGCCGGGTGCTGAACGGCAAGCCGGGCGTCTCCGCGGCCACCCGGCAGTCGGTGCTGGCGGCGCTCGACGTCATGGGCTACGAGCGGCCGCAGCGGCTGCGCCAGCGCAGCAACGGGCTGATCGGGCTGGTCACGCCGGAGCTGGACAACCCGATCTTCCCGGCCTTCGCCCAGGCCTTCGAGAAGACACTGACCCAGCACGGCTACACGCCGCTGTTGTGCACCCGGCTGCCCGGCGGCGCCGCCGAGGACGAGTTCACCGAACTGCTCGTCGAACGCGGGGTCAGCGGGATCATCTTCGTCTCCGGGTTGCACGCCGACGTCACCGCCAACCAGGACCGCTACACCCAGCTGCTCGGCCAGGGCGTTCCCATCGTCCTGCTCAACGGGCACTCCGGAGACGTGCAGGCCCCGTTCATCTCCCCGGACGACTGGGCCGCCGCGCGGCTGGCCGTGCAGCACCTGGTGGACCTGGGGCACGAGCGCATCGGCCTGGCCGTCGGCCCGGGCCGGTTCGTGCCGGTGATCCGCAAGATCGAGGGCTACCGGCGGGCGATGGCGCAGCTGCTGGGGGTGACCGAGGTCGACGAGCTGATCTCGCACTCGCTGTTCTCGGTCGAGGGCGGCCAGGCGGCGGCGGCGACGTTGCTGGAGCGGGGGTGCACCGGGATCGTGTGCGCCTCGGACCTGATGGCGCTGGGCGCGATCCGCGCGTGCCGGGACCGGGGCCTGTCGGTGCCCGGGGACGTCTCGATCGTCGGCTACGACGACTCGCCGCTGATCGCGTTCACCGACCCGCCGCTGACCACCGTGCGCCAGCCGGTGCAGTCGATGGTGACCGCCGCGGTGCACACCCTGCTCGAAGCCATCGCCGGCACGCCCGGCCAGCACTCCGAACTCATCTTCCAGCCGGAGTTCATCGTGCGCGGCTCGACGGGTTCCGGTCCCAAGATCGTGCGCTGAGGAACGTCGCCGCCGGCCTCCCGAAGCGGTCGCCGGACCCGGGAAACATCCTCTGGCGTGCGGTAACGGTTGGCTGGAGGTACGGTCTCGAAATGGCAGTCCCGGCAATGGTTGTGAAAGGATTCAAGTCGACCTTTCCAATCATGACGGCGATGGAGCGTGCCCGGATGGAGCCGACCAGGCGGTGGATCGTTCCCACATTAGGGATGCTCGTGGCGGGCGGGATGTTCGTTCCCGCCCCGGCCGCAGCGGCGGCGGGGACGACCTACTACGTCGACTCGCAGCGGGGCAACGACTCCGCGGCGGGGACCTCGGCCGCCACGGCCTGGCAGTCCCTGGAAGCCGTCAACGGCACCGAGCTCAAGCCCGGCGACACCGTCCGGCTCAAGCGCGGCGGTAGCTGGAAGGGCACCCTCACGCTGAGCGGCAAGGGCACCGCCGCCTCCCGCATCACCGTGGAGGCGTACGGCGAAGGCGCCTTCCCGAAGATCAGCGGCAGGGACGGCAACTGCGTCGAGATCAGCGGGTCCTACGTGCGGGTGACCGGACTGCGCGCCAGCGACTGCCGGTGGGCCGGCTTCGAGATCAGCGGCAACCTCAACGAGCTCGACGCCGTTCGCGCCGATCGCAACATCAGCGGCGTGCACATCATGGGCTCCCGCAACACGGTCAAGAACAGCACCCTGACCGGCAACAACCGGATGAGCGTCAACGACAGGGGCGGTGACGACGACTCCGGCGCCTTCGGCGTGCTGCTCAACGGCGACGACAACCTCGTCACCGGCAACACGATCACCGGCAGCTACGCCCCCAGCCGCGACTACCGCACCGACGGCGCCGCCGTCGAGGTCTACAACGGCGACCGCAACCGGGTCACCCACAACATCGCCCACAACAACGAGACCTTCGCCGAACTCGGCGCGCAGAAGGGCAGGACCGCCACCGGGAACGTCTTCGCGCACAACGTGGTGACCTCCAGCCGCAAGCGTGGCTCCTTCCTGATCACCCGGGGCGCCAGGCACGCCGTCGGCCCGGTGAAGGGCACCGTCGCGGTGCACAACTCGGTCTACCTTCCGGCTCGCGACACCATCGGCTGGTCCTGCCACGACGGCTGCTCGGCGGCCATCCTCAAGCTCCGCAACAACGTCATCGTGGTCGGCGGGACGATGGGCTACGAGGACGGCAAGGGCGCCGACGAGGGCGGGAGCGTCTACCGCGGCCGCTCCATCAAGTTCAAGCTCGGCCCCCGGTCCATCGTGGCCGATCCGCGCTTCCGGAGCACCAGGAACCTCCGCCTGGCCTCCGGCTCCCCGGCCATGGGCCGCGCTCTCAAGCTCGAGCCCGCCTGGTACGGCGGCGCCGCCCTGGCCCGCGACCTGTCCGGCAGGCCCCTGCCCTCGGCCCCCGCGGCGGGCGCCTACCAGAAATAGCGTCCCCTGCCCCGGACGCCCCTCAAGATCGCCGCTGTTCAGGACATATCCTGGACATCTTCTCAGAACATTCGTGAAACCTGTCCAGGGCACTCTGGTGCCCGAAGAGAGGTGGTCGGCGATGATCCTTCGGCTGCGGGTGTCCTTTCCCGACAGGCCGGGTGCCCTGGGACAGGTGGCACGGGTGCTCGGCACGCTGGGCGCGGACATCCTCCAGGTGACGGTGCTGGAACGCGAGACCGGCCGGGCCGTGGACGACTTCATCGTCTCCTGGCCCGGGGCCCCGGACTCCGCGGCCGTCCGGGACCGCCTGGCGGTGGTCCCGGGGATGCGGGTCGAGGGCGTCTGGCCCACCCGCGAGAGTCCCGGCGCGGCCCCGGACTACGACCTGCTGCGCCATGTCGCCGCCGACCCCTCGCGGGCCTTCCCCACCTTCGTGGACGCCGTGCCCGATCTGGTGGGCGCCGAATGGGCCGTCGCCCTCGCTTCAGGCGCGGGAGAGCTCGTCCACCGCAGCTGGCAGGCCCCGGCGGGGCTCGACGACACCGGCGGCCTCGTCGGCGTCAAGATCGGCGATCTCACGCCCCTGCGCCCCGCCGTCCTGACCTCCGGCCCCTACCGGCTGATGAGCCTGCCCGTTCCCGGCACGGCCCTGCACGTGGTCCTGGCCAGGACCGAGGGCCCGCCGTTCCACCGCGCCGAGGTGGACCGTGCCAACCGGGTCGTGGAGATCGTCTCCATCATCGCCGCCTCCATCTGAGACCTCCGCCGGAGGGCGTCGCCCGGCCGTGCTCGCGGCCGGGGCTCAGCGGTGCGGCGGGTCGATGCGGGAGCCGTCTGCGGCGAACAGCAGCAGGCGGGTGGCGTCGACGCCGACCCGGGCGGGCTCGCCCGCGCGCCAGACGGGGCGGGAGCCGACGCGGACGATGAGGTCGGCCCGGCGGTGGGTGCCGCCGGTCTGCTCCTGGTTCTGGTACTGAGGGTCGGCCTCGGCGTCCGCGCTGGGAAACAGCCGGCGCATCATGGAGCGGATCCTGCTGCCCTGGGCGCCGGTCCCCGCGCCGTTGCGGGCGTTCAGCCGGGGGTCCGGCGGCTCGGGGACGGCGACGGAGGTGATGCCCGACTCGACGTAGGCCAGCCACTCGTGCCCGTGGTACTCCAGGGCGCGAACCCGCCCGAGGAAGGTGGGGCCGTCGAAGGTCTCCGGGACCGGGGCGAGGCAGTCGGGGCGGAGCCCGACGATGATCTGCCTGCCGACGTGCTGGGAGATCGCGTAGGCGCGCGGATCGGTCCAAGGAATGGTGATCTGGTGCGGGCCGAAGTCCAGCAGGATGAACTGGTTCTGCGGCGTGCGGACGGTCGCCGAGAGCAGGTTGAGCTGCTGTGAGCTGAGGAAGGCCGCGGTGAAGGCGGTGGCCGGGTCGTTGTAGACCTGCCCGGGGGTGCCGAGGTCCTGGAGCACCCCCCGGTTCATGATGGCGATCCGGTCGGCCAGGGTCAGCGCCTCGACCTGGTCGTGCGTCACGTAGATCGTCGTGACCCCGAGAGCGCGGACCAGCGCGGAGATCTCCATCCGGAGCTCGGTGCGCATGCCGGCGTCCAGGTTGGACAGCGGCTCGTCCATCAGGAACAGCGAGGGCTGGCGGACGATCGCGCGGCCCATCGCCACCCGCTGCCGCTGGCCGCCTGAGAGCGTTCCAGGACGACGGTCGAGCGTCTCGTCGATGTGCAGCGCCTTGGACAGCTCGGTGACCCGCTCCCTGACCATCGCCGGGTCCGCCTTGGCGATCTCCAGGGGGAAGGAGAGGTTGCCGCGCACGGTGCGGTGCGGGTAGAGCGCGCCGTTCTGGAAGACCATGGCGACGTCGCGGTCGCGCGGGGCGAGGTCGTTGGCGAGCTCGCCGCCCAGCCACAGGTCGCCGGAGGTGACCTCCTCGAGGCCCGCGATCATCCGCAGCAGCGTGGACTTCCCGCAGCCCGAGGGGCCGAGCAGGACAAGGAACTCACCGTCGCCGGCACGCAGATTCATCCGATCGACTGCCAGGTACCCCCCCGGGTACACCTTGGTCACGTTGTCCAGGACGACGGTACTCATTCGCGCTCGTTCCTCCCGGACGGGGCGTCCGGATCCACCCTGTGATTGATGAGGTAGTACATCGCGACACTTGCCCATGTGTCCATAGATGACGTTAGAAATCGCATATCCGGTGGTTACATCTGTATCTCTGGTCGATAACCGGCCTGGAGTCCTGTCCGTTTTCGGAGGTTCGCGACGCCGACGGGTGGGGGATGTTAGAGTTGCGGAAAATTTCGGAAATAATTTTCACAACGGGTCCGGGCCGGGCTCCCATCCGGCTTGCGTCCCCTCCGCCCCCATGGTGAGGTACGTCGGATGGACGGTGAAGCAACGCGGATCGCGCGACCGCGCCCCGACGGGGCGGGCACCCGCCTGGCCGACATAGCCACCCAGGCGGGGGTCAGCGAGGCCACGGTGAGCCGGGTGCTGAACGGCAAGCCGGGCGTCTCCGCGGCCACCCGGCAGTCGGTGCTGACCGCGCTGGACCTGATGGGTTACGAGCGGCCACAGCGGCTGCGCCAGCGCAGCAACGGGCTGATCGGGCTGGTCACGCCGGAGCTGGACAACCCGATCTTCCCGGCCTTCGCCCAGGCGATCGAGAAGGCGCTGACCCAGCACGGCTACACCCCCGTGCTCTGCACCCAACTGCCCGGCGGCGCCCCGGAGGACGAGTTCACCGAGTTGCTGACCGACCGGGGGGTCAGCGGGATCGTCTTCGTCTCCGGGCTGCACGCCGACACCACGGCCCGGATGGACCGCTACACCCGGCTCACCGACCGCGGGCTCCCCATCGTCCTGCTGGACGGCTACACCGACCAGATCGACGCGCCCTTCATCTCCCCGGACGACCGGCTCGCCGCCCAGCTGGGCGTGCAGCACCTGGTGGACCTGGGGCACGAGCGCATCGGCCTGGCCGTCGGCCCGGGCCGGTTCGTGCCGGTGATCCGCAAGATCGAGGGCTACCGGCGGGCGATGGCGCAGCTGCTGGGGGTGACCGAGGTCGACGAGCTGATCTCGCACTCGCTGTTCTCGGTCGAGGGCGGCCAGGCGGCGGCGGTGAGGCTGCTGGAGCGGGGGTGCACCGGGATCGTGTGCGCCTCGGACCTGATGGCGCTGGGCGCGATCCGCGCGTGCCGGGACCGGGGCCTGTCGGTGCCCGGGGACGTCTCGGTGGTGGGCTTCGACGACTCGCCGCTGATCGCGTTCACCGACCCGCCGCTGACCACCGTGCGCAAGCCGATCGGCGCCATGGCCGCCGCGGCGGTGGAGACCCTCCTGGAGGGGGTCAACGGCACGCCGGGCCGCCACGTCGAACTGGTCTTCCAGCCCGAGCTGGTGGTGCGCCGCTCCACCGGCTCCGGGCCCCTGGTCAACCGGTGACGACCCGTCACCTCCCGGAAAGGAACGCGAATCGGTGACCCATGACGTGGCCGTGATCGGGGGGACCGGTGTCGACACCACCGTCTACGTGCCCGAGCTGCCCCTGCCGTACGCCGACACCTACGCCGTCCCCCCGGTCGTCGACCGGATCGGCAACACGGGCAGCGGCGTGGCGCTCGGCTGCCACGCGCTCGGCCTGCGGGTGCGGCTCGTCGACCTGGTCGGCGACGATCCCCAGGGCCGGTTCATCCGGGCGCACTTCGCCGACCGGGGCATCGAGGCGGGCTGGGGCCCCGCCCCGCAGGGCACCCGGCGCAGCGTCCTGCTCGTCGGGCCCGACGGGCGGCGCACCTCGCTGTTCGACCCGCGCGCCGACCCGCAGGAGCGGCTCCCGCGAGAGCTCTACCTCGACGCCGCCCGCAGCGCCCGTCACGTCCACGTCTCGATCATGGACTTCGCCCGTCACGTCTACCCCGACCTGGCGGGCAGGGACGCCGCCACCGTCTCCACCGACCTGCACGACTGGGACGGCGAGAACGACCACCACCGCGACTTCGCCCGCTCCTCCGGCCTGGTCTTCCTCTCGGAGACCGCGCTCGGCGCACGGCGGGACGCGGTCATGCGGGGCATCCTCGAGGCGGGTCGCGCCGAGACCGTCGTCTGCACGGCGGGCGCCGCCGGCTGTCACGTGCTCGACTCCGAGGGCCTGCGGCACTTCCCCGCCGCGCCGTTGCCCGGCCCGGTGGCCGACAGCAACGGTGCGGGCGACGCCTTCGTCAGCGGGTTCCTGTACGGCAGGCTGCGCGGCCGGCCGGTGGAGGAGTGCGTCAGGTTCGGCGCGGTCGCCGGAGCCCACGCCTGCACGGTCCAGGGCACCCACGAGGACCCCGTCACGGAGAAGGCCCTCCTCGACCGGGTCTGACCGGTCGGGAGGGCCTTGCCCGCAGGGGCGGGAGCGTCAGCGGCCGGAGCCCAGCCTCCCCAGCAGGGCGGCGGCCCGCTCCCGGTAGGCGGCCACGTTGCCCAGCTTCACGTGCTCGTAGCCACGGATCATCTCGGGCAGCTCGGCCAGCTCGCGGACCTGGCCCACGGTCTCCGGGGACAGGTGCTCCAGGGCGCGGTGCACGTCGCGGGTGTATTCGGCGACGAGCTCGCGCTCGACCCTGCGGACCCCGGCCATGCCGAACGGGTCCAGCTTCGTGCCGCGCACCCTGCGCATGCCGTACAGCAGGCGGAAGGCCGGATCGAACCAGGTGCCGAGGCGGATCTTCCGCTTCATGCCCAGCGCCCGCAGGAGCGGCGGGTGCAGGTTGTAGGAGATCTTCGCTCCGGGACCGAACTCGGCGGCGATCCTGGCCCGCTCGGCCGGGTCGAGGTGGAGGCGCGCCACCTCGTACTCGTCCTTGTAGGCCATCAGCCGGTGCAGGTGGCGGGCGTAGGCCTCGGTGACGGGGGTCTCGGTGATAGAGGCCTCGGTGACGGGGGCCTCGGTGACGGGGGCCTCGGAGACCGGGCGGTGGCCCCGCCGCTCGCGGACGAGCACCTCGCGCACCGCGTCGGCGTATCCGGCGGCGTAACGCAGGTCCTGGTAGGCGACCAGGTCGGGCACCCGGACCATGAGCAGCCGGTGCAGCTCGCTCCCCTCGGCCGCGCCCACGGACCCGACCAGGCGAAGGACCTCCTCCGAGGGCCGCCCGGCCGCCGCGGCGGCGGAGGGCGAGCCCGTCGCCCTGGCCACGGCCTCGGGGTCGGCGACGACCGCCCGGCCCCAGTGGAAGGCCGCAACGGTCTTCTCCGCGGACTTCCCGCCGCCCGTCCGGATGGCCCGCTCGATCGACTCCAGGCTGAGCGGGATGAGCCCGCGCTGCCAGGCCGCGCCGATCACGATCGTGTTGGCCGGCATGTGGTCGCCGAAGATCGCCTGGGCCAGTTCCTCGGCGTCGAGGTAAACGTTCATCTCACGGCGGGTCCGGGCCTCCAGCGCGCCGATCGGCGAGCCGAGCTCGGTCAGGTGGGTGGACGGGTCGAGCACCATGGAACCGGTCGGGACCAGGCTGGTGGAGACCACGGCGACGGTCCGGTCGCGGTCGGCCGTGCGCAGGTGCTTGGGGTCGGTGGCGCCGATCAGGTCCAGCGCCAGATAGGCGTCGACGCTGGCCGCGCTGGCCTGCCCGGACCGGTCGCCCTCACCGTCGAAGATCAGGATGTCGGAGACGACCGTGCCGCCCTTCTGCGCCAGGCCCGTCTGGTCGAGCCCGCGGGACTGCTTGCCGTCGAGCAGGGCGGCGGTGCCGAGGATCTGGGCGACCGAGACCACGCCGGTCCCGCCGATGCCGACCAGGCGGATCGTGGCCTCCCCGTCGCGCACCTCGGGGGCCGGCAGTTCCGGAGGGGCCGGTACGGCGCGCCTGCCGGCCTTCCCCGCCTTCCCCGGGACCACGGTGACGAAGGACGGGCAGTCGCCCTCCACGCAGGAGTAGTCCTTGTTGCACGACGACTGGTGGATCTCGGTCTTGCGGCCGAACTCGGTCTCCACCGGGAGCACCGACAGGCACTCGGACTTCTTCGCGCAGTCGCCGCAGCCCTCGCAGACCCGCTGGTTGATCGCCACCCGTCGCACCGGGTCGGGCAGCGCGCCCTTCTTGCGCAGGCGCCGCTTCTCGGCGGCGCACTGCTGGTCGTGGACGAGCACGGTCACCCCGGGGATCGCGGCCAGCTCCCGCTGGGCGTCCTCCAGCGCGCTCCGGTCGCGGACCTCGGCGATCGGGGCCAGCCTGACGCCCCGGTAACGGGCCGGCTCGTCGGTGGTGACGATCACCCGGCGCACGCCCTCGACCTCCAGCCAGCGGGTCAGGTCGGCCACGGCCAGGGAGGGCTGGATCGTCTGACCGCCGGTCATCGCGACCGCGCTGTTGTAGAGGATCTTGTAGGTGATGTTGACGCCCGCGCCGACGGCGGCCCGCACCGCGAGCGAGCCGGAGTGGTGGAAGGTGCCGTCGCCGAGGTTCTGGAAGATGTGCGGGGTGTCGGTGAACGGCGCCTGGCCGATCCACTGGGTGCCCTCGCCGCCCATCTGGGTCAGGCCGGTGAGGGTGCCCTTGCCCTCGGGGTTGATCACGACCATGGTGTGGCAGCCGATCCCGGCGCCGACCGGCGCGCCGTCCGGGACGGCGGTGGAGCGGTTGTGCGGGCAGCCCGAGCAGAAGAACGGGGTGCGCTGGGCGGTGAGCAGCTTCAGCGGCTCCGGGCGGGAGATGACGGCCAGGCTCCTGGCGACGCGGTCGCCGAGGTCGGAGGCGTCCTGCCCGGTGGTCCCCTGCAGGGTGGTGACGCCCTTGCGGCGCAGGCGGAAGGCGATGGCCTTGGCCGCCAGGTCGGCGTCCACACCCCCCTCCTGAGGGATCAGCCGGGCGCCGTTCTCGTCCAGCTTGCCCAGGACGCGCGGGGCGTTGGCGGTGCCGTACAGGACGTCCTTGACCAGCGTCTCCAGCAGCGGGGCCTTCTCCTCCACGACCATGATCTCCTCCAGGCCGCGGGCGAAGGTCCGGACGATCTCCGGCTCCAGCGGCCAGATCATGCCGATCTTCAGCAGCCGGACGCCGGCCTCCTCCGGTGTGACACCGAGCTTGCGGAAGCCCTCGCGCACGTCGTAGTAGGCGGTGCCTGAGGCCACGATGCCGAGCCAGGCGTCCGCCGGGTCGGCGGTGATCCGGTTGAGACCGTTCTCGCGGGCGTAGGCGCGGGCCAGCTCGGTGCGAGGGCCGACGAGCGTGCGCTCCATCTCCAGCGACCACGGGGTGAGCAGGGTGGCGTTGGGCATGTGCCGGTACGGCCTGCCCTGGTACTCGACGCCGTATCCGCCGCCGTTCCCGTTTCCGGCGTCGGGCATGACCGGGACGACCCGGTCATGCCCGACGCTCACGGTGCCGGTGCCGTCCACGACGTTGGAGACGGCCTTCACCGCGACCCACAGCCCGCTCGCCCGGGACGCCGCGATCGCATGGCGGCCCAGGTCGAGCAGTTCCTGGACGCTGCCAGGGTGGACGATCGGCATGCCGAGGGCGGCGAGCGCGCTCTCGGTGGCGGAGGGGAGCGTGGAGGACTTGCACGTCGGGTCGTCGCCGCACAGGGCGATCAGTCCGCCCTCGGGATGGGCGCCGACGAAGTTGCCGTGCCGGAAGGCGTCGGCCGCGCGGTCCACGCCCGGGGCCTTGCCGTACCAGACGCCCAGCACGCCGGCCTTGCGCGGCCGGGGGAGCGTGGGCACGAGCTGGCTGCCCCAGACGGCGGTGGCGCCCAGCTCTTCGTTCTGGCCGGGCCGGTGCACCACGTCGAGTGGCTCGGCGTGCCGGCGGGCGCGGGCCAGCTCCAGGTCGAAGCCGCCCAGCGGCGACCCCGGGTAGCCGGACACCATCGCGCCCGTGTCGAGTCCGGCGCGGCGGTCGGCACGCATCTGGTCGAGGATCACCCGCACCAGCGCCTGCGTGCCGCTCATGAAGACCTGGCCCTCATCGAGGAGGTACCGGTCGTCGGGAGTGATCTCGCGGGAGTCTGCGAAGATCGTCATGCTGTGGTCCCGTCTGTCGGCCCCGCTTGGATTGCGGCAAGGTTATGTCACGAGGGGCGGAATCCGATGCCAACATTCGTGCTCACTTGCACTCGCATTAGCATCTGATGCTATGGACAACCTCGATCGCGCAATCCTCGCTCTTCTCCAGGTCGAGGGACGGCTGAGCAACCAGGAACTGGCCGAGCGAGTACGGCTGACGCCCTCGCCCTGCCTGCGCAGGGTCCGCAATCTGGAAGAGTCCGGAGTGATCAGCGGCTACCGGGCCGTGGTCGACCCGGTCGCCGTGGGGCGCGGTTTCCAGGTGCTGGCCTACGTCGAGCTGGCGGGCCAGGACGCCGAGACCGTCACCGCCTTCGAGGCGGCCGTCATGGAGATCGAGGACGTGGTCGAGTGCCTGCGAATGTTCGGCCGCCCCGACTACGTGCTCCGGGTCGCGGTGCCCGACATGGAGGCCTACAGTCAGCTCCGGCTGGAGCGGCTCGGCCGCCTGCCCGGCCTGGACAAGCTCACCTCCCAGATCGCCATGAAGGCTCTCAAACCCGGCGGCGTGCTGCCGTTGTGAGGACTCCGGAGAGGCCTCGGACCGGTGGCGTGTGCTCGTGAGGCAAGCCACTTCACTGGGTTCTCACCACGGCCGTGCGGGGGCGATCTCTCACGACGGCCTCCTGACCGGAGGCGGAACGGCTTCCGGCGTCACCGCCGGGGCCAGTGATGATTCGGGAGAGTTTTCAATGCCATCGTCGATGCGGCAGCGTGTCGCGCCCGTGGAGGCCGCACCGCCCCGGCGCCGGGCACCGGGCATGGCCTGGTTCGCCGACCTCGCCGTCCGCAACAAGATCCTGCTGAGCCTGTCGGGCGTGGTCGGGGTGAGCCTGGCGACCTCGACGGTGGCCCGGGCCCCGCGGGCCGTCGGCGAGCTGTCCCGGATGTCGGGTGAGCTGCGCGAGCTGCGCGAGCTGGTCGCCGGGTTCCGCTACTGAGTCCCCGCAGCGCGGGCGCCGAGGACAGGGCCGGCAGGCATGACGAGACCCGGTTCCGGCTAGGCGTCCCGGTAGTGGTCGTGGATCTCGGGAAGTCGCTGGAAGCCGGCTGACTTGTAGGTGGCGACGGCGCCGACATTGAAGCTCGGGGTGCAGACGATCGCGCTCGACGAGCCCAGCTCCCGGAGCGCGGCCGCCGCGGCGACGGTGATCGCCTCGCCGTAGCCGTGACCGCGATGTCCCCGGTGCACGCCCATCGGCTCGAGCAACCCGGGCTTACCCGGACCGGCCGACCACACCGTCACCGCCGCCACCGCGTCGCCCCGGCCGTCGTAGGCGACCAGACACCGGGCGTCGGCGTACGGCAGTCCGGCCGCCATCGCGTGCCAGCGCTCGTCCGTGAACGTCGATCCGTCGAACGACGCCCGCTGTACGGCGGTCCGCACGTGCGCCTGCTCCGGCCCGATCACCTCGATCCGCACGCCTGGGTCCTTCACCGGCTTCGTGAGGTCGCGGCGCAGCGGCGTCCACGGCTCGTCGGCGTGCCAGCCGTCCTTCGACAGCAGATCTTGGACCATGGTGCACATCGAAGCGTCGACGTGCACCTTCCCGTCGACCAGCACGCCGCGCTCCGGCTCGGTGACGTCCTCGACCAGCTGCTGCGCCAGCTCCTCGTCCCGCTGAGCGGCCGGCGCGACCGCCAGCCGCAACAGCGCGGGATGGTCCAGCAGCCCGACGGCGAGAATCTGTCCGTCCCGGCTCCACGTCCGGACCGCCGCAGCCGTCGCCTCCGCACCGAACCGCCAGAACCAGCCCAGGTCCCCCGGATGCAGTTGCATCGGCGCCCCGTCGTGCTGCCACTTCCGCAGCGCGCCCACAACCTCGCTCAGCCCGTCGACTCCCGGCTCACCCACCGCAATCGCCATATCCCCGATCACACCCCACCGCAGGGGCAGTCCGCACCCGGTTTTCCGGCCGGTCGGCGCGGTGGGGAGTGAGAGTCCGCCGTCCGCTCGCAAGCATGCGGTGACCCCTGACCCCTGACCCCTGGCCACGTCCACCGGCGACCCACCTGAGCGATGCTTTCGACCTGCGGATCGGACGGTCCGCGCCCGAGGGTTGTTTGCCGGGAGTCTGGAGGGGGAGTCGGTCGGCATGGGAGAGCGAACGGGCCGGGTAACGGCCGCCATGAGCGGGGACCTCGTGCGGGGCGGTCTTGGCGGGATGCTCGCCACCGCCGCCATGAGCGTGGTGATGGTCGCCGGGGACCTGGCCGGGCTGATGCGCGACCAGCCCCCCAAGCGCATCACCCGCGCGTTCCTGCCCGGAGGGCGGTACCGGCCCAAGCCGGGTGAGGGGGTGCTCGGCGCCGTCGCGCACGTCGGGTTCGGCGCCGCCGGCGGGGCGTTGTTCGGCCTCCTGGCCGGGGAACGCCGCCCGCCGGTCCCGGTGGGCGTCGGGTACGGCCTGGCGATCTGGCTGGCCAGCTACCAGGGATGGGTTCCCGGCCTCGGCATCCTGCCACCGATCTCCCGGGACAGACCGGGCCGGGTCGCGGTGATGGGGGCGGCGCACGTGGTGTACGGCGCCGCGCTCGCCGCCGCGGTTAGCCGCCTCAACCGGGAACGGGGGTAGCGGCCCCATGCGTGTGCATCCGGCGGACTCAGTGCTCGGCGAAGCGGATGGCCTGCAGCCGGTCCGCGGCGGACCGGTCGAGGATCGTGGCACTCGCCATCGGGGGAAGGGCTCCGGCGCGGGCGCGGGTGACGAGCCGCTGCCAGCGGCGGCAGTGCCGGACGAACAGGCCGGGGGTCACGACCCGGCCCCGGGAGACCTGCCCCTCGCGTGCGACCCCGGGCTCCACGTCGAGCAGGATCAGGTGCATCTCGGCGCCGCCGAGCCGGGCGACCCAGGCCAGGCCGTGCATGATGTGCGGCCAGGTGCCCCGGCTGTGCGCGACGACCGCGCGACCGCCGAGCACGGCGCGGGCGATGCGCGTCATGTGGGTGGCGTGCACGATCGGGGTGCGCAGGCGGGGCGGGAGCGAGACGAGGCGGGGCGCCCACCAGGCACGGGACTGCCGCGAGTCGATCACCACGGTGTCACCGGCCGTCACCGGCCCGGTCTCGTCGCCGCGCAGGCCGTACAGGCGGTCCAGCAGGGTGCTCTTGCCCGCGCCGGGGAGACCGGTGAGCAGCACCAGCGATCCGGCCGGGTAGGTGAGATCCTCGACGGACGACGAGCAGGCCGGAGTGACGGCCATCGCATGTACCTCGCATGGGGATAGGGGGAGACGTCCTCCCATCATGGGGGCCGCGCGGACCACACGTGCACGTGCGCGCTCCCGGAGGAGCCCCCTAGTCCCCCGCGGGCGGCCGGCCCGGTGTGTGGGTTCACCGGACCGGCCGCCCGGCTCCGGGATGGCGGGAAGGGGGGCGGGGCACGGGGAGTGGACGGGGCGCAAGGGCGGGACCGTCGGCGGGAGGCCGGTGGAGCCCTACCGCGTCAGTAGGAACTCGGCGGGGTCGTCGCGGTCGCGGATGGTGTGGCGCTGGGCGTCGCCGTGGCGCCGCCCCCCGCTCCGGCAGGGCGGATCAGGCCGAGCAGGCCGTGCGTGCCGCCGTCGCTGCCCGCGCTGAACCACAGGGCGTTCTCGCCGCCCACCGCTGCGGTGCCGGGTTCCAGGTCCCACAGGCCGCCCAGGACGATCGGCCTGCCGTCGGCGGCACGCAGGGCCCCGAGCGGGCGGCCGTTGCGCGGGTTGTAGGCGAGGATCCGCCCGTCGCCGAAGTTGCCCACCAGCAGCGCCCCCGACATGCGGCCGAAGCCGCGCGGGGCGAGCGTCATCGCCCAGGGGGCGTTCAGTGCGCCGCGGGCGGCGAAGCGGCCCACGAACCGGCCGTCGCCGTCGAACTGGCTGACGAACCCCTTGCCGGGCCCGGCCACGGACTTCCCCGTCTCCGGGTCGCGCTTGGCGTAGGCCACGAGGATGGAGCGGCCCACCACCTCGACGTTGAACGCCGAGTAGTCGTCGGGCAGGCCGGGATCGCGGAACGCGCGGCGGTGCGTGCGCAGGTGGTTGAAGTCACCGTCGAAGACGTGCACGCGGTTGTTGGCGAAGTCGGCGGCCAGCAGGCGCGGGCCCCGGTTGGTCTGGGCCATGGCCAGTCCCTTGAAGTCGGCGCCGCGCACGAACGCTCCGATGATCGCGTCGTCGGCGTCGGCCTGGGCGTTCCAGCCGGTGATCGCCCCGCTGGGGCTGGCGAAGATGAACGTCGCGGGGCCGGACCCGCCGGCGCCCTTCACCACGAACTCCTGGCCCGGGTTGACCACCTGCCCGGTGGGCCGGCCACCGGGGATGCGGACCCGGGTCCTCTCCTGCTGCACGGTGCCCTGGCCGCCGGAGTAGACCGTGGCCAGGTCGCTGCCGGTGGCCGAGACCCACAGCGTCTTCCCCATGGCCAGCCCCCACGGGTTGACCAGCGTGGGGTCGGTGACCGCCGCCCGGCCCTTCACGTCCGAGACCAGGTTGGCGACGGCGTAGCGGTTGGGGGTCTGAAGGCGGTCGGGGGTCCGAAGGCGGTCGGGGGTCTGGGGCGTTCCGGCGTGCGCCGTACCGGCTCCGAGAGCCAGCAGTGCCGTGCATACCGCGACGATGCGTACACGCATCGGTGCCTCCTCTGCTCGGGAGTGCTGTCGCCGCGAGATACGCGTGGGGCGCGTGCCCGGTTCAGAGCCGCTCTAGCAGCCGGGCGCCGGCCGCAGGGCGTCCCGGTGGCCGGAGACGGAGTCTTCGCCGGTGACGGGGGTGATGTAGCGGTGCAGATGGCTGGAGCCTTCGAGCATGGCCGCCGCCCGTTGCGCCAGCCCCGTCCTGCGTTGCGCGATGGCCGCGCGGAGCGCGTCGCTGCCGCCCGTCCGGCGCAGGCCGTCGAGCACGGGCCGGATCTGGGCGAAGGAGTAACGGCTCTGCCGGAGCATGTCGATCATCCGCGCGTCCCGCACGTCGGCCGGGCTGAAACGGCGGTACCCGGTGCCCCGCTCGCGCTCGGGTGCCAGCAGGCCGGCGTGCTCCCACACCCGCAGGGCGGAGGTGCGCACGCCGAGGCGGGCGGCCACCTCGCCGATGCGCATGCCCGATCGCGGCAGCGCCGGGGTGTCCGGGGGCTGAGCCGCGAGCGCCGCGAGCGCCTCGCTCGCGGCCTGGAGGGAGAGCCGCTGCTCGTGCAGGGCGGCATGGCCGGCGTTCACGAGCGCGAGCGCCGCGGGGAGGTCGCCCGCATGAACGGCCTGCATGATCGACCGGGCGGTGTCCGGCCCGTACCCTCTGGCCAGGGCCCGGTAGGTGAGCAGGGCCCGGCGGTGCCGGTCGTCGAACCTGCGGTAGCCGGCGGGGGAGCGCGGGGTGGGCGGCAGGATGCCCGCATCGCCGTAGTTGCGGATCTGCTGGGTCGAGACGCCCGCCAGCCGCGCCAGGTCGACGGGGCGAAGGCCCGCTCCCTCCCGGCTCATCTGCCCGCCCTCCCGGTGACAGGGGTCATCCAACGATTTGAGGGTCCGCTGGAAGCCTGCTGGCCGCGACGCCTGCGATGGATGAAAAGTATCAACTCCTTGCTTCAAGGGAAACGTGAAGGCGCGAATGCCGGTGACCGCAATGGACCGGAAGCACCCGCTCGCCGGGTGCCACCGGACGACGGTCGCCGGCCGGGGCCGGCGGACCGGACGGCTCAGGCGCCCGGGCGGAGCGCGGCCGCCTCGGCGGCCAGCTTCTCGATGCGGGCGTAGTCACCGGTGGCCAGCGCGTCGGCCGGGGTGAGCCAGGTGCCGCCCACGCAGCCGACGTTCGGCAGCGCGAGATAGTCGGGGGCGGTGGCGAGCTTGATCCCGCCCGTGGGGCAGAAGCGCACGTCGGGCAGGGGGCCGCCCAGGGACTTCAGGTACGGCAACCCGCCCGCGGCCTCGGCGGGGAAGAACTTCATCTCGGTCAGCCCGCGCTCGGCCAGCGTCATGACCTCCGACGCGGTCGCCACGCCCGGCAGGAACGGCAGGCCGCTCGCCTCCATGGCGTCCACCAGGGCCGGGGTGCTGCCCGGGCTGACCAGGAACTTGGCGCCCGCCTCCACGGAGGCCAGCACGTCGTTCCTGGTCCGGACGGTCCCGGTGCCGATCACCGCCTCGGGGACCTCGGCGGCGATCCGCTTGACGGCCTTCAGCGCGGGGACCGTGCGCAGGGTGACCTCGATGACCGGCAGGCCGCCCGCCACCAGGGCGCGGGCCAGGGGCACCGCGGTCTCCAGGTCGTCGATGACGACGACCGGGACGACCGGGGCGATGTCGAGAAGGCTCATGCGTACTCCAGGTTGGACGTGTTCGTCAGGCGCTGCTCCAGCCAGGCCGCCGCACCGGTGAGCGCGGGCTGGGGCGCCACGATCAGCGTGGTGGCGATGGCGGACAGGTAGTCGCCGAGGGTCGGGGTGGCCTCGAAGCGGCGGCGGAAGTCGCTGGCGCACACCCGCCCCACGATACGGGGCAGCACGCCGCCGCCGAGGTAGACCCCGCCCCGGGCGCCCATGGTCAGCGCGACGTTCCCGGCGAAGGTGCCGAGCAGGCCGCAGAAGACCTCGACGGTCTCGGCGCACAGCGAGTCGTCCAGCCGGGCCACGATGTCCGAGGCGGGCAGGTCCGGCGTGGTCACGCCGTTGACCAGCGCCAGCGCGTGGTACAGCCGGGTCAGTCCCGGTCCGGACAGCAGGTGCTCGGCCACCACGTGCTCCAGCCCCTCGGCGCGCAGCACCCGGACGACCTCGTGGTCCCGCTCGTCCAGGACCGGCACGGTCACGTGCCCGCCCTCGCACGGGACCGGCATCCATCCCTCCGCCACGGGCACCAGGCCCGCGACGCCGAGACCGGTCCCCGGGCCGAGCACCGCCTTGACCCCGCGCGCGGGCTCCGGCCCGCCGAGGGAGACCAGGTCGTCCCCGGCCAGGTGCGGCAGGGACGCGGCCAGGGCCTCGAAGTCGTTGAGCAGCTCGACGTGGGCGATCCCCAGGTCGCGGACCGAGCCCGACCACCCGGCGTTGGTCAGCCGGTAGCGGTCGCCGTCGACCGGACCGGCGATGGCGATGCAGGCCGCTCCCGGCTGAACTCCGCCCGCATGGTCTGCGAGATAGGCGGCTACGGCTTCGGGGAGGCCGGCGTGGTCTTTTCCTGCCAGTACGGCTATCGCCTCGGGCTGCCCACCGGCCTCGGTGACCAGACCGAACCGGGCGTTGGTGCCGCCGATGTCGGCGACGAGCCAGGGAGTCGTCATGCCCTGTCCCCGCTGCCCTCGCTCGCCAGGCTCTCGGCGCGGCCGTTCAGGGCGAAGATTCCGGCGCCGCGCTCGGCGGGCCCCGCCGCGGAGCGGAACGCCCTGAACAGCTCGCGGCCGGTGCCCACCCACTGGGCGTCGGTGAGCGGTGCCCCCTGCGGGGTGCGGGCGGCCAGCTCCTCGGCCGGGACCAGCAGTTGCAGGGTGCCGGCGGTGGAGTCGAGGCGGATCGGGTCGCCGTCCCGCACCAGCGCAATCGGGCCGCCGTGGGCGGCTTCCGGCGACAGGTGGATGGCGGCCGGGACCTTGCCCGACGCCCCGGACATGCGGCCGTCGGTGACGATCGCCACCCGCTGACCGCGGTCCAGCAGGACCGCCATCGGCGGGGTGAGCTTGTGCAGCTCCGGCATGCCGTTGGCGCTCGGTCCCTGGTAGCGGATGACCGCCACGAAGTCCTGCCCGTCCAGCTCGCCGGCCTCGAAGGCGCGCAGCAGCTCCAGCTGGTCGTCGAAGACCTTGGCCGGGGCCTCGACCACCAGGTGCTCGTCCTTGACGGCCGAGACCTTGCTGACCGCGCGGCCGAGGTTGCCGTCGAGCATGTGGATGCCGCCGTCGGGCGAGAAGGCGCCGCTCACCGGCCGGAGCACGTCGAGGTCGGTGCTGCCCTCGGTGCGCTCGCTCCAGACCAGCTCGCCGTCCTTCAGCTCGGCGGCGGAGCGGTAGTGGTCCAGGCCCTGACCGGCGATGGTCAGCACGTCGCCGTGGAGCAGCCCGGCGTCGAGCAGCTCGCCGATCAGCACCTGCATGCCGCCCGCAGCCTGGAAGTGGTTCACGTCGGCCTGGCCGTTGGGGTACATCCGGGTCAGCAGCGGCACGGCCTTCGACAGCGCGGCCAGGTCGTCCCAGAGCAGCTCGACGCCGGCCGCCGCGGCGATGGCGACCAGGTGCATGGTGTGGTTGGTCGACCCGCCGGTGGCCAGCAGCGCCACGCAGGCGTTGACGATCGCCTTCTCGTCGACCACCCGGCCGACGGGGGTGTACTCGCCGCCGTGCGCGGTGATCTCCACCGCGCGGCGGCCCGCGGCCTTGGTCAGGGCCTCGCGCAGCTCGGTGCGCGGGTTGACGAACGTCGCGCCGGGCAGGTGCAGGCCCATGACCTCGATCATGACCTGGTTGGAGTTGGCGGTGCCGTAGAAGGTGCAGGTGCCGGGGGAGTGGTAGGACTGCGACTCGGCGTCCAGGAGTTCGTCCTTGCCGACCTTGCCCTCGGCGAACAGCTGCCGGGTGCGGGCCTTGACCTTGTTGGGCAGTCCGGAGCCCATCGGCCCGGCGGGCACGAAGACCGCGGGCAGGTGGCCGAAGTGCAGCGCGCCGATCAGCAGACCCGGAACGATCTTGTCGCAGACGCCCAGCATGAGCGAGGCGTCGAACATGTCGTGGGAGAGCGCGATCGCGGTGGACATCGCGATGACCTCGCGGCTGTAGAGCGACAGCTCCATGCCGGCGCGGCCCTGCGTGATGCCGTCGCACATCGCCGGCACGCCGCCGGCGAACTGGGCGACGCCGCCCGCCGCGCGGACGGCCGCCTTCAGGATCGGCGGGTAGCTCTCGTACGGCTGGTGCGCCGAGAGCATGTCGTTGTAGCTCGACACGATCGCCACGCCCGGCTTGACGTTCGCGCGCAGGTCGGGCTTGTCGATCCCGGCGGCGGCGAAGCCGTGCGCCAGGTTGGCGCAGCCCAGGCTGGAGCGGGCGGGGCCGCGGCGGCGGGCCGCCTCGGCCTCGGCGTCCAGCCGGGCGAGATAGGCGCCGCGGCTGGCGCGGCTGCGCTCGATCAGGCGGTCGGTGATCTCCTGGATGACGGGGTTCATCCGGCCTCCTCCGTGGTCGTCGGTGCGATGGCTGTGGGCCGTACGGCCTGTGTCGTCGGTGCGGTCACTCATGCGAGGTCCTCCTCGTGCCAGGCGCGGCCGCTGCGACCGACGAGTTCGTGCGCTCCGGCGGGCCCGGCGGTGCCCGCCGGGTACGGCTCGGGCAGCATGTTCTGCGACTCCCACTCGGTGAGGATCGGGTCGATCCACCGCCAGGCGGCCTCCACCTCGTCGCGCCGCATGAACAGGGTCGGGTTGCCCGCCAGGACGTCCATGAGCAGCCGCTCGTAGGCGTCGGGCACGCGGGCGGTGAAGGTCTCGGCGAAGCTCAGGCTCAGCGGGACCGGCTTGAGCGCCACCTCGCCCGCGCCCGGCTCCTTGGCCATCAGCTCCAGCCGGATGCCCTCGCTCGGCTGCAGCCGCAGCACCAGCCGGTTGGGCGTGCTGCCCGGGAAGATCGAGTGGGGCACTTCCTTGAACTGGACCACGATCTCCGAGGACCGGTACGGCATGCGCTTGCCGGTGCGCAGGTAGAACGGCACGCCCGCCCAGCGCCAGTTCTTCACCTCGGCGCGGATCGCGGCGAAGGTCTCGACCCGGTGGGAGGCCTCGGTGGGCGGGGTGTTGTCGGGCTCGTCCAGGTAGCCGGGGACCTGCACTCCGCCGGAGACGCCCGCGGTGTACTGGCCGCGGACGGTGAAGCGGTCCACCTCGCCGCCGGTGATCGGCCGCAGCGACTCCAGCACCTTGACCTTCTCGTCGCGGATGGACTCGCGGTCGTTGCGGGCCGGGGGCTCCATGGCGACCAGGCAGAGGAGCTGGAGCAGGTGGTTCTGCACCATGTCGCGCAGCGCGCCCGCGTGGTCGTAGTAGCCGCGGCGGCCGGGCGTGCCGACGGTCTCGGCGGCGGTGATCTGGACGTGGTCGATCCACAGGGAGTTCCAGATCGGCTCCAGGAACGCGTTGGCGAAGCGGAGCACCAGCAGGTTCTGGACGGTCTCCTTGCCCAGGTAGTGGTCGATGCGGAAGATCTGCCGCTCGTGGAAGATGGCGCCGACCTCGTCGTTGATGTGCTGGGCGCTGGCCAGGTCGCGGCCGAGGGGCTTCTCCAGCACCACCCGCGAGGCGGGGGTGACCAGCCCGGCGCGGTGCGCCTCCCGGCAGAACGGGCCGAACGTCATGGGCGGGCTGGCCAGGTAGAACACCCGGTCCCGCTGCTCGTGGCCGGCGAGCAGGGCGGTGACCTTCGCCCAGCCCGTGCTGTCCCCGCCGGAGACGTCGATGGAGACGTGGTGCAGGCGCCCGAGGAAGCGCTGCCAGGTGGCGAGGTCGTCCACCGGCACCGAGCCGCGGACCTCGGCGTCCACCTTGCCGCGGAAGTCGGCGTCGTCGAGCCCGCCGCGCGACATCGCGATGATCCGGGTCTCGGGGGCGAGCAGGCCGTCGCGGTCGCAGTGGTAGAGCGCGGGCAGGAGCTTCCGCATGGAGAGGTCGCCTGTGCCGCCGAAGACGATCAGGTCGGCGGGCTGCGGGGTCTCGGACATGGGGAAGCTCCGTTAGTGATCTACCGGTTTGAGGATAGATCGGACACTAGCCATGTCTTGCGCTCTACACAAGCAGAGTTTTGTAATTCGAGATGAGAAAGTTGGAACTTTTCATTTCGTAAGGGGGTGTGGTTCACTGGGCCGATGCCCCGACGTCCCGCTGCCGCGCTCGCCACGAGCGGTGAGGTCCTCCGCCTCATCCGCACGGGCGAAGCCGTCACGCGCGCGGACATCGGACGGGTCACCGGCCTGTCCCGGCCCGCCGTCTCCCTGCGCGTCACCGAGCTGCTCGACCGTGGCCTGGTCGTGGAGAACAGCGAAGGCCCCTCCACCGGCGGCCGCCCGCCGGCGCGGCTGGCCTTCAACGCCTCCGGCGGGGTCGTCCTGGTCGCCTCGCTCGGCGCGAGCCGTACCCAGATCGCCGTCTGCGACCTCGCCGGCGCCGAGCTGGCCCGCACCGACCTCGGCATCGACGTCGAGGAGGGCCCCGACGTCGTGCTCCCGCTGGTCATGCGGACCTGGAGCGACCTGCTCGGCGATCGCCCCGCCTCCCTGGTCCGCGGTGTCGGCCTGGGCGTCCCCGCGACCGTGGAGTTCGCGGCCCGCCGTACCGAAAGCGCCCGGATCATGGCGAGCTGGACGGGGGTGGCCATCCCGCCGATCATCGAGGAGAGCTTCCCGGTCCCGGTCTTCCTCGACAACGACGTGAACGTGATCGCCATCGGCGAGCACCGCGCGATCTACGCGGGAGAGGCCGACGATCTGCTGTTCATCAAGGTCTCCACCCGGATCGGATCGGGTGTCATCGCGGGCGGCGAGATCCTGCGCGGCGCGCTGGGCGCGGCCGGGGAGATCGGCCACATCCCGGTACGGCACGGCGGGGGAGTGCTCTGCCGCTGCGGGAACACCGACTGCCTCGACTCGGTCGCCAGCGGAACCGCGCTGCTGAAGACCCTCCGGGCGCGCGGACACGAGGTGAAGACCCTCGCCGACGTGGTGGCCCTGGTCCGCGCGGGCGACGCCGAGACCATGACGGTGATCCGCGACGCCGCCCGGATGCTCGGCGAGGTCGTCGCCAGCGCGGTCAACCTGCTCAACCCGGCCGTCGTCGTCCTCGGCGGCGACGTCGCCGAGACGTTCCAGCCCCTGGTCTCCGGCGTCCGCGAGGTCGTCTACCGCCGTTCCACCGCGCTGTCCACCCGCAACCTGCGCATCGAGCGCAGCCGCCTCGGCCCGGCGGCCGGCATCACCGGCTGCGCCCACATGGTCCTCGACCACATCCTGTCCCCCGAGGCGATCGACTCCCCGCACTGAGCCCGTGCGGTTCCGCCGGGCGGAGCCGGACCGGGGCCGCGGGGCCGGGGCCGGCCGTCACGACGTGGGCTCCGGCCGCTTGTCGACCGCCCGTGAGGAGTCGCGGACGTTGCGCAGGACGACCTGCCCCTGCGCGTCCACCAGGCGGGTCACCAGTTGCTGGGCGGCTCCGAAGACGACCGCCCAGGCGATGATCTGGGCGCTGGTGTCGAGGTTGCTCAGGCCGGGGACGAAGCCGCCCTGGACGAGCAGCAGACCCAGGACCGCGGAGACGGCGCCCGCGGGAAGCTTCAGCAACGCCAGCGTCATCGGCAGCGTGTAAGGGGTCGCGGTGCCCCGGATGTGGCGCAGACCGGCGGCGCCGGTCAGGGCCGCCGCGGCCAGCCCCACGAGCTCCACGATCGCCACATCCCACCTGTCCGGAGAGCTCCGGATGGGGCAGGCGGGACCGGTCGACGGGTCGTGGAAGCAGAGCCTCAGCTTGTTCGGCTGGAGGAACCCCACCACCGCGAGGACGACGGCGATGGCGGCCATGATGAGGGCCGAGGCCAGGACGATGTTGCGGAAGCTGCGAAGGCTGCACTTCTCGATCTGGGCGGAGACGTTGGCCGCCTGCAGCGTGCTGACCGCCAGGGCCCGGTCCTCCGGCACGAGCCGGCCGTCCGTCTTGCGCAGGCGCGCCTCCAGCCTGGCTCTCCGCGGGTCGCCGGGCCCCAGGTGCTGGGCGGCCCGGGCGAGGACGTCGGCGCTCCACCACGGGAGTTCGGCGTCCGGGGTCAGCCTCAGCAGGGTGGCCTCCGCCTGGTGGATGTTGGCCCAGGTGCGGTCCACGGCCGCTCCGGTCAGCGCGGAGAGCAGGCCGTGCTGCTCCGCCGCCGCCTGCCGCGCGACGTCCAGGTGCCGTTGCGCCCCCACGGCCAGGGCGGAGCCGTCGCCCAGCCGGTCGAGCTGCGTCTGCAGCTCGGCGATGACGGCCAGCGCCTGCTGACGCCACGAGGACGTCCTGGGGCCGGCCGCATCCCGCGGCGGGCCCGTTGACGCGCTCGTCGACATGGTGCGCCTCCCCGCAGGCGTGGCGGCCTGACCGGTCCCCGGTGCACCGCCGGCTCGGGGGGCCGGGCGGCGGCGGGCCGTGCTCAGCCCGCCTCTGTCATGCCTCCGCGCATCTTGCGGCTCTGGTTCTGGCGGCGGATCGCCAGGGCCATGTCGATCGCCGCCACGATGGCGAGCACGACCATCACGACCGTCAGCCAGACGATGCCGCCGGCGAAGGCGAGGGCGCCGATCGCCAGGGCGGCGATCAGGGCGAAGGAGCCAAGACGGATGTGGGCCACGTCGCGGGGAGTCGCCGGGACCATGGGCTTGCCGGTCTTCGAGGTCTCCTCCGGCTGCTGCGGTTCGGAAGTCATCATCATTTCCCTCCTCAGTATCAGACCTCCCGTACCCGCCCCGCCCCCTCCCATGCACGTCGCATGATCGGGTACGGCATGGGCAATGGAGGGGTTCCGACAAGCGGAAAGAGGTGAGGTTCGCGATGCCGGCACGTGAAGAGCTGCCGTCCACCCTGCGCCGTTCCCCCAAGAAGGCCCAGGAGACCTGGATCAAGGCGCACGACTCCGCGGTGGAGAGCTACGGGGAGGGGGAGCGGGCGCACCGTACGGCCTTCGCCGCGCTGAAGCACTCCTTCGAGAAGGTGGGCGACCACTGGGAGGCGAAGAAAGACGGCAAGGGCCCTTCCGACGCCCAGGCGAGGAAGAGCACGCCGAAGGCGGGCAGGACCGCCGAGGGCGTGGACGCGAACGCGTCCAAGCAGCACCTGTACGACCTGGCCCGGCGCCTGGACGTCAGGGGCCGGTCCACCATGAGCAAGGACCAGCTCGTCGAGGCCGTTCGCAAGGCCAACGCCAGGGCCACCGCCAAGGCCCGCTGACCGGCCCGGCCGGCCGCCCGCGCCCCGGGAGTCCGCGCGTCCGGGTGACTCGCGGACTCCCGGGCGGGGCCGCGGGCCATGAAGGGCTGTCCGTTTTGATGAAAATTCTTTCTCCCTGAGCTATAAGCGGTGTTCCATCGGAAAGGAAGGCCGGGAGCTGATGCCGCACGGAGGGAGACGTCCTCATGACGGACGTGTCGAGCAAGGGTCCGCAGCCGGGTGACGAGCGCCCGGTGCTGACCAACCGCCAGGGACACCCGGTCTACGACAACCAGAACCAGCGCACGGTGGGCGCCCGAGGGCCCGCGACGCTGGAGAACTACCAGTTCCTGGAGAAGATCAGTCACTTCGACCGGGAGCGCATCCCCGAGCGGGTGGTGCACGCCCGGGGGACGACCGCCTACGGCTACTTCGAGGCCACCGGCTACCTGGGTGATGAGCCGATCAGCCGCTACACCCGGGCCAAGCTGTTCCAGGAGGCGGGCAAGCGCACCGATCTCGCCATCCGGTTCTCGACCGTCATCGGCGGGCGGGACTCCTCCGAGGCCGCGCGCGACCCGCGCGGCTTCGCGGTGAAGTTCTACACCGAGGACGGCAACTGGGACCTCGTCGGCAACAATCTGGCCGTCTTCTTCATCAGGGACGCCATCAAGTTCCCCGACGTGATCCACGCGCTCAAGCCCGACCCGGTGACCTTCCGCCAGGAGCCCAACCGGATCTTCGACTTCATGTCGCAGACGCCCGAGAGCATGCACATGCTGGTCAACCTGTTCAGCCCGCGCGGCATCCCCGCCGACTACCGGCACATGCAGGGGTTCGGCGTCAACACCTACAAGTGGGTCAACAACAAGGGCGAGACGCACCTGGTGAAGTACCACTGGATGCCCAAGCAGGGCGTGCGGAGCATGACCGCCGCCGACGCGGCCGCCGTACAGGCGAACGAGCTCGGTCACGCCACCAAGGACCTGCGCGACGCCATCGACCGGGGCGACTACCCCGAGTGGGAGCTGCTGGTCCAGATCATGACCGACGAGGAGCATCCCGAGCTGGAGTTCGACCCGCTGGACGACACCAAGGTCTGGCCGGAGGACCAGTTCCCCGCCCGGCTCGTCGGGCGGATGGTGCTCGACCGCAACGTCGGCAACAACTTCGCCGAGAACGAGCAGATCTCCTTCGGCACCGGCGTCCTGGTCGACGGCCTGGACTTCTCCGACGACAAGATGCTGGTCGGCCGCACCTTCTCCTACAGCGACACCCAGCGCTACCGGGTCGGTCCCAACTACCTGCAGCTCCCGGTGAACCAGGCCAAGAACGCCGACGTGCGCACCAACCAGCGCGACGGCCTGATGACCTACCACGTCGACGGCCGGGGAGAGAACCCGCACGTCAACTACGAGCCCTCGATCACCGGAGGGCTGCGCGAGGCGCAGTACCCCACGCACGACGAGCAGGGGCCGACGATCGCCGGGCGGCTCACCCGCAAGCGCATCCCCCGCACCAACGACTACAAGCAGGCCGGGCAGCGCTTCCGGCTGATGGAGCAGTGGGAGCGTGACGACCTCGTGCTCAACTTCGTCACGCTCCTGTCGCAGTGCGACCGCCCCATCCAGGAGCGCATGGTCTGGCACTTCCTGCTGGTCGAGGACGAGCTCGGACTGCGCGTGGGGGAGGGGCTCGGCATCGCTCCGGAGGACGTCGCCTACCTGGAGCCGCTGGCCAGCCAGGACCTCACCGACGAGGACCGCGAGCGGCTGTCGCGGCTGGGCAAGAACGGGCCGCGTGACGTCACCGGCCTGAGCATGACCCACTGCGTGCCCAACGAGCGCGCCGTCATGGCCTGAGGTCCGGCCCGGCGCCCGCGCTCCGGTCTCCACCCGCGCGGGCGCCGGGGCGACCGCCGTCGACCCGGGACATGACACGCCTTGACGAGAAGCGGTTCTCCGGAAAACGTTGATTCAACCGGCCCCCGCGGGGCAGTCGGGTCTCCCAGCCCGGTCGCCCGGCCGGGAACGGCTGCTCGGCGGCCGAATCCTCGACGTGATGGATCCCCCGCCGGGCTCGGCCGCAACGCGGGCTGGGAGCGACGATTCGTGAGGAGGCCCCATGTCCGGCAGCTCGGTGAACCCCGCTCGCACCACGGCGGTGCCCCCCGACCGCGCCGCCGCGGTGAGCCCGGGGCGCACCGGCCCGGCGAGATCGCGCCGCGCGGGGCTGGCCCCGGTGCTGGTCTCGGCGCTGGTCGCCGCCCTGGCCGCCTGCGGCGGGGTCGGCTCGGGCGGCGGAGGCGGCGGGGAGAAGAGCGGCGGAGGGGCCTCGCTGACCACGATGGGCTTCGGGCTCCCGGACGAGATCGCCACCGTCCGCGTCGAGGCCTTCAAAAAGGCCCGTCCCGACGTGGCCCTCCAGATCAACGAGGGGCAGTTCGACGAGCAGGCGTTCCTGTCGGCGATCGCCGCCGGCAACCCACCGGACGTCGTCTACCTGCCGCGCGACCGCATCGGCGGCTACGCGGCCCGCGGCGCGATCCAGCCGCTGGACGGCTGCGTCACCGAGCAGGGCATCCCGACCGGGGACTTCTACCCGGCCGCGCAGCAGCAGGTGAAGTACGACGGCAAGTGGTACGGCATGCCGGAGTTCTACAACTCGATCGTCCTGGTGGTGAACGACAAGGCCGCCAAGGACGCCGGGATCGACCCGGCGGGGATCGACACCTCCGACTGGGACCGGCTGGCGGAGCTGGCGGGGAAGATGACGCGGGCCAAGGGCGGCACGATCGAGCGCTTCGGCTTCTATCCCAAGCTGCCGGAGTTCCTGCCGCTGTGGGCCAAGGCCAACGGCGCCGACATCCTCAGCGCCGACGGCCGCACCTCCCGCCTCGACGACCCGAAGGTCACCGAGGCGCTGGCCTACGCCCACCGGCTGGTGGAGGCGCAGGGCGGCTGGACCAAGCTCAAGGCGTTCACCGACACCTTCGACTACTTCGGCGAGGGCAACCCGTTCGCCAAGGACCAGATCGGCGCGATGCTGACCGAGCAGTTCGTGGTGACCGCGATGGCCGGGACCACGCCGGACGTCGCCATCACCGTGCTGCCCTTCAAGGACCGCCGGGGCAACCCGGTCAACAACGTGGGCGGCAACGCGTGGGTGATCCCCAAGGGGGCCAGGAACCCCGACGCCGCGTGCGCCTGGGTCAAGACCATGACCGCGGCCGACACCTGGATCGCCGCGGCGCGGGCCCGCGCCGACAAGCGCGCCCAGGAGGGCAAGGCCTACACCGGCACCTACACCGGCAATGCCAAGGCCGATGAGGTGATCTTCTCCGAGATCGTCAAGCCCAGCGGGCGCAAGGCCTTCGACGACGCGGTCAAGGTGATCCGCTCGGTGCAGCAGGCCGGGTTCGTGGTGCCGCAGTCGGCGGCGGCCGCGGAGTTCAGGAAGGCGTGGGAGGACGCGGCGCTGCGGGTGCTGCAGGGGGACCAGAAGGCGGCCGACGCCCTGGACCGGGCCCACGCGGAGGGGCAGAAGGCCATCGACGAGGCGACCTCGTGACCGGCGCCGTGCGACGGCGACCGGCCAGGACCGTGGCGCGGATCAGGGCGCGGATCAGGGCGCGGATCAGGGTGCGGATGAGGGAGCGGATCAGGATGCGGACCGGGGGGACCGGGGGGACCGGGAGGACCGGGTGAGACGCCTGAGACCCGAGACCCGCTGGGCGTACGTCTTCGTGCTGCCCTGGCTGATCGGCCTGGTGCTCTTCCAGGCCGGGCCGATGGTCGCGAGCCTGGTGCTGTCGTTCACCGACTACGACCTGATCGGCTCCCCGGAGTTCGCCGGGACGGCCAACTACGCGCGGATGATGGAGGATCCCAAGGTCGCCCGCGCGATCGGCAACACCGTCGTCTACACGCTCCTGCACGTCCCGCTGGCCATCGCCCTGGCGCTGGCCCTGGCGCTGGTGCTGAACCGGGTCACCGGCCGGGCCGCAGGGGCGTTCCGGACGATCTTCTACCTGCCGTCCATGACCCCCTACGTCGCCGTCGGCGTGCTCTTCCTCTTCCTGCTCAACGGCCAGGCGGGCGTGGTCAACCAGTTCCTCGCCCTGTTCGGTGTCGAGGGGCCGCAGTGGACCACCGACCCCGACTGGATCCTGATGGGCATCGTGCTGATGTCGCTGTGGAACCTGGGCTCCACGACGATCATCCTGTTCGCGGCCCTGCGGAACGTGCCCCGCGAGCTGAGCGAGGCCGCGATGATCGACGGAGCCGGGCCCTGGCAGCGCTTCCGCGCGGTGACCCTGCCGATGATCAGTTCGGCGCTCTTCTTCGTGGTGATCATCAATACGATCACCTCGCTGCAGATGTTCGACCAGGTGTACACGATGTTCTTCGGCAACCAGACGGCCCAGCAGTCGTACGGCGACGCGGCCCTGTTCTACGTGGTGTACCTGTTCCAGCAGGCCTTCCAGTTCCTGCGCATGGGATACGCTTCGGCGCTGGCGTGGGTGCTGTTCCTGGTGATCGCGATCATCACGCTGGTCCAGGTGAAGGTGGGCAACCGGCTGGTCTACTACGAGGCCGAGGAGCACGCCGGATGACCGCGGCCGAACCGATCCGGGCCGCGGTCCAGGCCGGGCCCGCCCCCGCCGCGGCCGGCCCGGCGGCGGATCCGGCGGGGCGGGGCACCAGAAAGGTCTTCCTCCTCACCGTCCTGGCCGCCGCTTCGGTGATCTTCCTGTTCCCGTTCGTCTGGCTCGTCGTCGCCTCGCTCAAGCCGCGCGACCGGACCTTCTCCGACCCGTTCCTGCCCTGGCCGGTGCCGTTCCGGCCGGAGAACTACGCGGCGGTCTGGGACGCCGCGCCCATGCTGACCTGGCTGGTCAACACGGTGGTCGTCGGCGTCGCGGCGGCGCTGACGGTCACGCTGTCCAGCGCCTTCGTCGCCTTCGGCTTCGCCTACTTCCGCTTCCCCGGCCGGAACCTGGTCTTCGGCAGCGTGCTGGCGACGATGATGCTCCCCGCCGCGGTCACCCTGGTGCCGACCTTCCTCATCTGGAACTCGGTGGGGCTGACCGGCACCCAGGTCCCCCTGTGGGCGGGCAACCTGTTCGGCTCGGCGTTCTACATCTTCCTGCTGCGGCAGTTCCTGCTCGGCGTGCCCCGCTACGTCTTCGAGGCCGCCCGGGTGGACGGCGCGTCCTACCTCGACCTGTTCTGGCGGATCGCGCTGCCGCTCTCGCGCCCCGCGCTGATCATCGCCTTCATCTTCGAGCTCAAGGCCAGCTGGTTCGACCTCATGAAGCCGCTGATCTATCTGCAGGACCCGGCGCTCTACACGCTGCCGCGCGGGTTGAAGGCGGTCGTCGACCAGTTCTACCAGGGCGGCGACCCCAAGTGGGAGATCGTCCTGGCGGCCAGCGTGGTCACCACGCTTCCGCTGATCGGGATCTTCTTCCTCGGCCAGCGCTACTTCGTCCAGGGCATCGCCACCACCGGCCACCGCTGAGGGGACCCGCCGGCGGGCCCCGGCAGCCGGAAGGCCGCGGGGCCGTCCTTCTCGGGAGAGGACGGCCCCGCGGCCGGTGGTGCGGACCCTCCGGTGCCGGAGGTCCGGCCGGTGGCGGTCAGTCGCTGCTGATCGCGTCGAGCAGGTCCCCGACCGGCCGGTCCGGCAGTGCCCGGGCCACGTCGGCCAGGGCGACGATCCCGACCAGCTTGTGGCCGTCGATCACCGGGAGCCTGCGCACCCGGTGCGAGGCCATCGTGCGGAGGATCTCCGCGGCGTCGTCGTCGGCGCCGATGGTCACGGCCTCACCCTGGGCCAGTTCTCCGGCCAGGCAGGACCCGGGGTCCTTGCCCTCGGCGAGCACCTTCACCACGATGTCGCGGTCGGTCAGCATGCCCTTCAGCCGGTCGTCGGTGCCGCAGATGGGCAGGGAACCCACCCCCAGGCGCGCCATCTTCCTGGCCGCGTCGAGAACCGTCTCGTCGGCGTTCACGCACTCCGCGTTCGGCGTCATGATGTCGCGTGCGGTCGGCATTCTCGCTCCTTTCGGTGGTTGCGGAATCCTGCGGCTGCCCGCGGGGAACCGGATGAAACCGCCGGAACGGGCGGAACGCGGCGCAAGAGACCGGTATCGCGCGGCTGAGCTGCGCAAGGGGGCCGGCGAAATGTCTCCGGCCGGCGGAGGACCGTTTGCCGTGCGGGGCCAGGGGTAACGAGGTGCGGTGTCCGAGTTATCGCGATTACGACGTTATGTCCCTGCACGTCAGGATCTCCGGGTCCGCTGGCGGCTTTCGGTGACGGAGTTCCTGTTCACTCCCCTGCTCATGGTCCTCGGGTCCGTCGCGCTCGCGGTGGGGGCCGTCCTCCTCGACAGGTCCTCGCCGGACTGGCCCGGCGAGGTCCGGGGCGTCTTCCTGCGCCTGTTCCCGCACGACAACCTCGTCAGCATGCTGCGGGTGGTCGCGACCGGGCTGGTGACGGTGACCACGCTCACGCTCTCGGCGCTGCTGGTGGCGATCTCGCACACCGCGACGACCGTCGCCCCCGTCGTGTTCGACCAGTTCCTGCGGCGCAGGGCCAACCAGGCCTACTTCGGCTACGTCGCCGGCTGCGCCACCTACACCTATCTCGTCATGGCCGTCATGCGACCCGAGTGGGCCGGGGTCGGCGCGCTGCTCGCGCTCGTCCTGGCCGCCGTGGCGCTGGTCCTGCTGGTGTTCATGGCCTACGCCATGATCGACCAGATGCGCCCGACCTCCGTGGTGCGCTCGATCCAGGAGCTGGCCTTCAAGGCCCGGCTGCGCCAGCTCCCCCTGCTCGCCCGATCCCGCATCCGGCCGCTCCTCGAAGGGGAGTCCGTCCCCGTGACCACCCGGGCGACCGGTTACGTGGTCGACATCAGCACGGCCCGCCTGGCCAAGCTGCTGGCCCCCACCGGGGACGCCGTCGAGGTCGCCTTCCAGGTGCGGATCGGTGACCTGCTCGCCTACGGCGACACCGTCGCGCGGATCCGCGGCGGGAGCGAACGGCAGCGCCGTACGGTCGCCGACAGCGTGCTCGACTGCGTCACGATAGACCGGGTCCGCAACGCCGACGTCGACCCGGACCACGCCATCGAGCAACTGGGCAACGTCGCCTGGGCGGCCACCTCCACCCGGCAGAACCCGGACGTCGCGCTCGCCTCGGTCGGCGCGCTGCGTGATCTGTCGGCCCGCTGCGCCGCCGCCGGGGTTCCGGACGCGCAGGCGTACGGCGGGGAGCTGCCGGTGGTCTACGACGACGCCCTGCAGCGCCGGATCGTGGCGGCCCTGGTCGACCTGGTGGTGGTCAGCACCTCCTCCCGGCAGCACCAGACCTGCGCCGTGGCGCTGTCGACCCTCGCCGAGATCCTGCCCCAGCTCGCCGGCCGGGACCGCGACATCGCGGTCAGGAGCCTGCAGCGGGCGCTTCCGGCGACGTTGTCGCATGTGGCCAGCGTGGAGATGGGGCGCGGCCTGGCCAAGCTGCGGGCCGCGTTCGACGCGATCGGCCGCGAGGACATGGCCGACCAGGTCCGCGACATGGGCCCCCGCCTGGTCAGGGAGAGCGGCCTCGACGACGACCTCATCGGCCACCTCGACGAGTACGACATCACCGGGCCGCGTCCCTTCCGGTACCGCTGAGGCCGCTCCGGTCCCCGCATCCGCCGATCCTTCCGTACGGGGAGCCGCGAACAGGCCCGCACGCACCGGTGCGGATCTCACCGGGTACCGCCGGGCAGCACGATCTGCGCCTCCTGCGGCAGGTCGTACAGCGGCGTCCGGCCCCCCGCCTCCGTCCACGTCTCCAGCACGGACCCGGTCAGTACGGCGAAGCCGTCCCCGACCGGCGCGATCGGCGTCTCGCCCGGACCGGGCCGCAACCGGGCCAGCTCCCGGCCTCCGGTGTCGTACGCGACGACCGCCGTGAGGTCCGGTGCCACGGCGTAGATCCTCTCCCCGGCCACCCGGATCGCCGGGCCGCCGTCCGGAGTGACCAGCGGGACGGTGCCCGCCTCCAGCGTGATCCGCCGCCCGGAGTCGCCGACGGCCAGAGTGACGCGGGTGGAGCGCTTGCCGTACCGGCTCTCGTCGAACAGCAGCGGCTCGCCGGAGGCGAGCATGCCGACCGGCTCGAACCCCGGGGGCGGGGTGAGCGCGGTGGTACGGCCATCGGCCAGGTCGACCGTGACGTAGGCCCCCACCTCGCCGTCGGCGTGGTGGCCGAGCACGAGCCGCCGTCCGTCGGCCGACCAGGTCCACGGGCTGTAGACCGCGCCCGGCGCGCCGTCCCGTGGGGCCTCGATCCTGTGGACGGTGCCGCCGGTCAGGTCGCGCAGCTCGTAGCCGGCCGCGGTCGGCAGGCCGAGCCAGCGGCCGTCGTGTGACAGAGTCAGGTTGCCGTGCGGCGGCGCGGTCTTCTCGCCCAGCAGGTACTGGCGGCCGTCGGCGGTCAGCAGGTAGGTCGGGCAGCCGTGCATGCAGGCGGTGTAGATCAGCCGGCCGGAGACGCCGGTGCCCCCCTCGGGGAGCGGGGGCGCGTTCTCCGGCGGCCTGACCGCGATCGGCCCGGTGGCGCCGGGTGCGGGCCCCGCGGAGGCCGTCGTGCCGGTGGCGGGTCCGCCGCCCTGGGACGTCCACGGCCCGTACCCGGTCACCCCCACCGTCACCGCCGCCACCGCGGCCGCGGCGAGGGCGGCGGCCGCCGTCGCACGCCGGGTCCTGCGGCGCCCGGCCGCGGCGACGGCCCGGGCCGGGTCGGCGTAGTCGCGCGCGCCCTGCTCCAGCTCGCCGTACGCGGTGCGCAGCACCTCGGCTTCCCTGTCCTCCATGGAACGGCTCCCCTCCTGCGGTCCGGCGTTCACGGGCGCGCTTCCTTCGACGTCTCCAGCAGCTCCGGCGCGACCTTGCGCAGCCGGGCGAGAGCATCGTGGAGATGCCGCTTGACCGTACCGAGCGAGCAGTTCAGCCGCGTGGCGATCTGCTCCTGCGGAAGGTCCTCGTAGAAGCGCAGATAGAGCACCGCTCTCTGCCGCGGTGACAGGACGGCCAGCGCGCGGGCGAGCATGACCCTGCGGTCGCTGTCGCCCGAGCCGTCGGCGGCGACCGGCTCGGGTACCTCGGCCGCGCTGAAGAACGTCAGGCGGCGCGGTCGCCGCCAGGTCCGCAGCTGGTTGAGCATGACGGTGCGGACGTACGCCTCCGGGTCGCCGCCGGCCGCGATCCTGCGCCAGTGCGTGACCGTCCTGGTCAGCGCCTCCTGCAGCAGGTCGGCCGCCGTGTGGTGGTCGCCGGTGAGCAGGAAGGCGGTCCGCGACAGCGCGAGGCCGCGAGCGGCCACGAACTCGTGGAAGCCTTCAGGATCTGTCACGGGTGCCCCTCGCCTCGCGGATGTTCTCACCCCGGTAAACCGATGCCGGCACGCGAAAGGTTGGGGGCCGGGCGCAGAAATTTCACGCCGCTGCGGGAACGTCACGCCGTTGCGGGCGCCCGTGCAGGACGGGCGCCCGCGCGGGGACGGACGTTCACGCCGGGACGAGCAGCAGGAGCAGCCCGGCGAGCAGCACCGCCGCCGCCTGCGCGAAGGAGACCGCCGAGACGGGGGCGGCGGTGCCGAAGCACAGGCAGGGCGCCCGGTCCCCGACGGCCAGCAGGTAAGCCTGCAGGCCGGTGAAAACCGTGCCGAGGGCCGTACCCGCCGCCCCCACCAGTACGGCAGGGGCGGGGGAGAGGGCCAGTGCCACCGCGAGCGCCTCCACGGCGATGATCGTGGAGGCGCCCGCCCAGGTCGCCGGGCCGTACAGCCCGTAGCGGCCCAGGGAGAGGCGGAAGGCGGTGAAGTGCCGCGCTTTGCCCGCCACGGCGAGGGCGAGGAGGACGGCCAGGCCGTACCGGGCGAGGAGCGTGGTCACCGCAGAACCACCAGGACGAACACCAGGGGGACGGAGGCGAGAACGAACAGCGGCTTCAACTCCGGCAGTGCGAAGTCGAAGGCCTTGTCCGCCGCGGCCTTGTCCCGTGCCAGCAGGAAGGTGAGGAGCATCAGCGCCCGGCCCAGCGCGAACCCGGTGCCCGCCAGGAGCGCGTCGGACCACGAGCCGAGCAGGAGCAGGCAGAGCGCCATGATGTGGGGGAGACCGGTGGGCGAATACGTGCGCATACCGGTTCCCATCTCCGCACCGAACTGCACGGAGCCCCAGAACGGGGTCATCGCCACGAACTGCGGCACCAACCGGGCGTTCTGCAGGAGCGGGAACTTCAGCACATTGAATTCCCGCAGGACGAAGACCAGCGCGGCCAGCCCGGCCAGGACCTGGCGGGCGAGTTCGGGCAGCGGAGCACGCAGCACCGAGCCGACGACCACGAAGGCGAGCGCGGTCGGCAGCGCCGCGAGAAACAGGCCGGTGATGAAACCGGCCGCGTCAGAACCTCGCCGGACCGACGAGGACAGCACCCAGGCGCTGTTGAGGCTTCAAACCGAGCCGGACAGGGAGAACCCCGCCACGAGCGCGGCCGCGAGCCACACGAAGCCGCCGGGGCCGTACCACAAGGCTGCGAGCTCGGCCACGACGACGGCCGACAGCCCCGGGACGAGCAGGCGAGTCGCTGTGGTCATGGATCAGATCGCGGTCCGGCAGATGGAGAAGCGGGAGACGTTGCCGCCGCCGCAGTCGTGGTACTCGTAGTGCCCGTCCGAGCACTTGCGCCGGGCGGTACGGCCGGTCCAGCGCCAGGCGTTCCTGCCGTCGCATTCGGTGGGCTTCGGCCGATAGCGGAAGTTGTAGCAGGTGCCCGAGCCGCCCTGGTCCTTGTGCCAGCTGCCGTTGCAGTTGCCGCTGAACAGGGCGCTGCTGGGCACGCAGACGGTGCTGGAGTCGAAGTAGCCGCGGCAGTCTCCCATCCCCCACTGGGTCAGGGCGTCGGCGGCCTTCGGCTTGGACCACGGGAGCAGGTCGAGAGCCCCCAGTCCCGCGGCGACGGTGACGCCGGCGACGGTGCCCAGCAGGCGGCGGCGGCTCCAGCGGGCGGTCTCCTTCACGGCGACCCGGCTGGGCTGGGCGTTCTCCGGCATCACCTCGGCACTGGGGATGCGGCTGAGGATGTCTGTCACAGGGAGGGTTCCTTTCTGGCGGCGGCGCGTTCGACGAGGGCGGCCACGGCCTCCCCCGATCCCGCGGGGGTGGTGAAAACGATCGTGCCCTGTTCGTCGACGACCAGCAGGGCGGGCGTGTAGGGCACGTTGATCGAGCGCCAGACCTTCGCGTCGGTGACGACCTGGACGTTCTCCGGCAGTGGCTTGTCGAAGGCGGGGTCGTCGGAGATGACGGCGAAGGACACGTCGTCGGGCAGTTCCGGGGCCAGCTTGGCGATGGCCGCCACGACGTCGTCGCAGATGGGGCAGCGGCGGTTGATCTTGGCCACGAGGGTGGTCGCGCCCGGCCGTCCGATGGACAGGCTCTCCTGCGGCAGTTGAATCCCCACGCCGTTGTAGGTGGCCAGCTCCAGCTCCTTGACCCGGCGGAACAGCCCGGCCCCGGCGGCCGCGAGCAGGGCCACCAGCACGAAGAGGATGACGAGCGCGGCGGTGGTCGGCTCCACCGTCACGCTCCCCAGCGGGCGCTCTTGACCCGGGACAGGAAGTCGGCCGCGACGCCCAGCGCGTTGCTCTGCTCCTGCGCCGACCGGGCCTGCGGCGACTGGCCCTGCTGGCCCTTGCGCGGGACGTCCCACGGGTCGAGGGTGACCACCGCGCTCTCGGTGGCCAGCATGAGCGACTCGTACTCCGGTCCCTCGGTGCTGCTCATCCGCCAGATCTCGCCGGCCGGGGTGGACAGTCCCCGCCAGGCCGGCACCGGGGTGGAGGAGCTTCTCTTCGGCTCGACCTGCAGGGTGCCCACCCCCGCCACGGGCAGGAAGTACTGCACGAGCTGGAGGTTGAAACGCCGCCCCGGGGAGACGGTCATGCCCTCGGGCGTGTCGGTCCACCGGACCCGGGAGAGGACCTGCAGGACGTCGTTGGCCTCCCACTGCGGCGCGTAGAACATGCCGTGCACCATGTTCCACGGCCCCACCCAGGTCGCCCACCGGGCGTCGGGGATGTCGCCGCAGTCGTAGATGATGACCTCGCCGCCGTTGTAGGCGAAGCGCTCGCGCTCCGTGCCGCGGACCGAGTTGGCCCCGGCGCCCAGCGAGCTCTTGGGCGCCAGCTCCATCGCCCACACGTCGGCGGTGTTCCCCCGGGCGCCGTATCGCGGGGTGTAGCGGATGTGCCCGGTCCAGGAGTGCAGTTCCTCGGCGGTCACCCCTTCCAGATCGAGCGTGACCAGAGAATTATCCACCGCACGGACGGTTGAAGTTTGGACCATTCTGTTCGTTTTTCCTCTCCTGGCGATAGGTGAAGGGAGAACAGCGACGCCGAGAAGAATGACGACAGACGAGTTGAGCAGCGGAAATGGGCATGCTCAAGAGGATTCCCCGTCGATCTCTCCCCGTGTTCGCACCCCGAGTGAACGCCCCCCATGGTTGATCATGGAGGAGGTTTAACGCAAGAGAAATTCAGAAATATCGTCGCCCTCATTTCCGGGCCGCATGTCTCCCGAGGCGGCCGGGCGTCGGGCGGTCGCGGAGGGCCGGTCCCGGAGTCGCTCCGGGGTCGCTCCGAGGAGTGGTCTCAGGGCCGGTCCGACGCTGGTCGGCCGTTCAGGGAACGGCCCGGGGGCGGGTCCGGCGCCGGTCCCGGGCACCGGTCCCGCGGTCGCGACGACGGCACTTGATCATGTTGTTGCGATTCGGTAGGTTCGGTCGGCGGCGGGGATCCCAGAGAAAAACGCTCCTCGGCCATTTCTCACTTCGGTGAACGACCGCTCTCGTCCGAAGGAAGCGAACAATGTCATTCCCGACGCCCTCGGAGAACGCCGCCCGCAGGTCGAAATACGTACGCGCGGCGCTACTCGGCGTCGCCGTTCTCGTGGCGGTTCCGGCCGCCGCCCACGCGAATGCGGCACCGCACGCGAACACGGTGACCAAGGAAATCGCGGCGGTTCACGCCGATACGGCGACCGCCACCGATCCGGTCGTGCACAAAACCATCGCCACGGACCTGCAGGTCCCCTGGGGGGTGGCGTTCCTGCCCCGGCGCGAGACGCTCGCCAGCGAGCGCAACACCGCGCGCGTGCTGTCGGTCACCCCGTCGGGCAAGGTCCGCGAGGTCGGCGTCGTGCCGGGTGTGAACGCGGCCGGCCAGGGCGGGCTGATGGGCCTGGCCGTCTCCCCGTCCTTCGCCAGGGACCGCTACGTCTACGCCTACCTCACCGGCGAGACCGACCAGCGGATCGTGCGCATGCGCTACACCGGCGGCAGGCTCGGCGCGCCCGAGCCGGTGCTGACCGGCATCCCGACGGGCACCTCGCACCTGGGCGGGCGGATCGCGTTCGGCCCCGACGGCTTCCTCTACGTGGGCACCGGCGACGCGGGCACCCCGGACTCCGCGCAGGACCGCCAGAGCCTGGGCGGCAAGATCCTGCGGATCACGGCCGACGGCGCGCCCGCGCCCGGCAACCCGTTCCCGGGCTCGCCGGTCTACTCCCTGGGCCACCGCAACGTGCAGGGCTTCGGCTGGGACTCCCGGGGGCGGCTGTGGGCCTCGGAGTTCGGCCAGGCCACCTGGGACGAGCTGAACCTGATCACGCCGGGCGCCAACTACGGCTGGCCGGTCGTGGAGGGCCAGGCGTCGACTCCGGGCTTCGTCGATCCGCTGTGGCAGTGGTCCCCGGCCGAGGCGTCCCCCAGCGGGCTCGCGATCGCCGACGACGTGATCTACATCGCGGGGCTGCGCGGCCAGCGGCTGTGGCGCATCCCGCTGCAGGGCGAGGGCATCGGCACTCCCGCGGCGTTCCTGACCGGCGAGTACGGCAGACTGCGCACCGTCGTCCGCGCTCCCGGCGGGAAGCTCTGGCTCACCACGAGCAACCGCGACCAGCTCGGCACCCCGCGCCCCGGCGACGACAAGATCCTGAGTGTGAAGCCGTGACACCGCAACCGCTCTCCGCGACCGGCGAGGAGACCGCCGCCGGGGCCGTCGCCGCGCCACGCTCCGCGGGCGGGAGCTGGGGACGTCGTCGGCCGGCGGGCGTGCCTCGCTGACGTCGCTGCTGGCCGCGGGCTCCTGGACGCCGGAGGCGATCGCGGACGGGCACGCGGCCGTCCAGCGGTTGCAGGCCGAGATGTTCGACGGGCGCAGGAACCGCCTGGTCCGCCTCGGCTTCCCGCCGGACGAGGCGGCCGGGCTGTCGGCCCTGCACACCCGGAACTTCATGTGGGAACGAGAGGACGGCGATGAACGGGGGAACGGCGATGCGGTTGACGCAGTACGCGCAGGGCGGCGGGTGCGCCTGCAAGATCCCGCCCGGGGAGCTGGAGGAGGTGCTCACCGGGCTGGGCGTCCCGGCTCCGGAGCAGGCCTGCGGCGAGCTGATCGTGGGCCTGGAGACGGGCGACGACGCGGCCGTGGTCCGGATCGAGGGCGGTACGGCCGTCGTGGCCACCGCCGACTTCTTCACACCCGTGGTGGACGACCCCTACGACTGGGGCAGGATCGCCGCGGCCAACGCGCTGTCCGACGTGTACGCGATGGGCGGGCGCCCGCTGATCGGGGTCAACCTGCTGTGCTGGCCCCGGGACGTCCTGCCGTACGAGGTCGCCCGGGAGGTGCTGCGCGGCGGTGCGGCGGTCGCGGCCGAGGCCGGGTGCCACCTGGCGGGCGGGCACACCGTCAACGACCCCGAGCCGAAGTACGGCATGGCGGTGACCGGGACCGCCGACCCCGAGCGGCTGCTGCGCAACGACCGGGGAGCGGCCGGGCTGCCGCTGACGCTGACCAAGCCGCTCGGCCTGGGCGTGCTCAACAACCGGCACAAGGCGACGGGCGAGGTGTTCAAGGAGGCCGTCGAGACGATGACCCGGCTGAACGCCGAGGCCAGCCGGGCCGCCCTGGAGGCGGGCGTCCGGTGCGCCACCGACGTCACCGGGTTCGGGCTGCTCGGCCACCTGTACAAGCTGGCGCGGGCATCGGGGGTGTCGGCGGTGGTCGACACGGCGGCGGTGCCGTACCTGGCCGGAGCCCGCGAGGCCGTGCGTGACGGGTACGTGCCGGGAGGGACGCGGCGCAACCTCGACTGGGTCGCGCCGCACGCCGACCTCGGCCGGGCGGACGAGGGGACCCGGTTGCTGCTGGCCGACGCCCAGACCTCCGGCGGGCTGCTGCTCGCCGGGGAAATCCCGGGCGCGCCGGTGATCGGGGAACTCGTGCCCCGGGCGGGGCACGTGCTCATCCTGCGCTGACACTCCTGCGCTGACACCGCGCAGAGGTCTCGCTCCGGCTGCCCGGCCGGACGGACCACCGCCTCGGGACACTAGCCCTCGACGTCGGTGGCGCCGTGCGGCGTGCCGACCGGCTTGGACTCGGGGGAGCCCCGCTGCCGCAGGTAGATGGAGAGCACCACCATCGACAGCACCGCGAGGAACTCCGACTGCCAGTTCTGCAGGGTCCGGTTCCAGAAGTCGGCCGAGGTGACGTACTCCCCCCAGCTCACCGGGTCCTGGAGCCGGGCCAGCCGCTCGGAGTTGCGGCTCGCCTGACCGGCCACCGACTGGGCCAGCCACGACAGCAGGAAGACCAGCCCCATCACGGTGCCGAGGGAGTTGCCGTACAGCGTCTGCCGCAGGCCGGTGGCCTTGGCCCAGGCCGGGCTGTCCGGATCGGCGTGCCGCCCGACCTTCTGCTGCTCGTCGCTCTCCGGGCCCTCGTCCCCGGGCTTCTTCGACTCCGGCGAGCCGCGCTGCACCCACCAGACCGTGGCCATGATGAACAGCAGGAACTGCAGGTACTCCGACTGCCAGTTCTCCGCGACGTCGACGGCGAACTCGGAGGAGGTGACGTACTCCGGCCAGGAGACCGCGGCTCCGCCCTCGGCGCGCTGGCGCTCGTTGTAGGCGGCGTTGCCCGCCACGGACTGGCCGGCCAGCGCCAGCGCGAACAGGAGCAGGAAGAACAGGCTGAGCGCGTTGTCCTTGGCGAAACGTCTCACGGTCCCTCCTATCGGTCGAGCAGGCCGACGGCGAGGAGATATGCCAGGCCGGCCACGATGATGACGAGTGTCGTGACGAACATCAGGCGCATCTCAGCCCTCCACCTCGCAGTCGTAGGGCAGGTCGCCGCGGGGGCGGCAACCCGCCCCCCGGACCAGCCACCCCTGCGTGAAGCGGTGCAGGAAGACGGTGTCGCGCGCCAGCCGTACCTGGGCCTCGTCGCCCCAGACCCGGGTCCCTGTCACGTCGCCGCCGGGCAGGGCGAGAGCCAGGACGGCCTGCTCGCACGTCTCGCCTGCGGCCCGGAGGCCCTCGGCGGCCTCGGGGGTCAGCAGCGAGCAGGCCTGACCGCCCTGCCCGCCCGCCACCGCGGCGTAGAAGCGCAGCACCGCCCGCTCGGCGGCCGGCCCATCGGCGGAGGCGCAGCCGGACAGAGCCAGCAGGCTCGTCAGAGCCGCTCCGGCCGCGAGTGTGCTTCGCGTGTTCATCGGCCCCTCCTACCCCGCCGACAACCGACGTCACATGAGCAGATCGGTCAGGACGGCCGGGCGGTCCCCGGTGACCTCGGCGATCAGGCGGTCCCAGTCGGACAGGAACCGGCCCAGGCCGTAGCGGGCGAGCGCGGCGGCGCGGGCGGTCCTGCCGACCTGCCGGGCCAGCTCCGGCTCGCCGACGAAGGCGTCCAGCGCGGCGGTGAGGACGGAGACGCGGGTCGAGATCACCCCGGCCTCCGGAGGCACCGCCTCCACGGCCTCGGTGGTGGCCAGCGCCACCACCGGCATGCCCAGCAGCATGGCCTCGATCAGGGACAGGCCGAGCGAGGTCCACCGGTAGGGGTGGAGGTACACCCGGCGCCGGGCCAGTTCGGCGTGCATCCGCGCCTGCGGCAGGTCCTCGAAGACGCCCACCGGGATGCCGAGGTGGTCCGGCAGGCCGGTGACCCCCATGCCGAACACGTCCAGCGGCGCCTCCTCGGCGAACTGCGGAAGCAGGTCGGTGCCCGCGACCCGCTCGCGCCGGATCGGCTCGTTGACCACGACGCCCGCCCGGGGCAGCTCGCCGGTGTAGAGGTAGCCGGGATCGACGACGCCGTGCTCGATCACGCGCGTGGGGGCCCGGCCGCAGTCCCAGAACAGGTGGTTGAAGTGGGTCACGTGGACCACGGGGATGTCGTCGCGCTCGGCCAGCGGGTGCCGGGTGGCCGGGACCTCGCCCTTGGGGGTGTTGTGCTCGACGTAGACGGCCGGCACGTCCCGGCCCGGGCGGCGGCCCAGCCACTCGGCGGCCAGCTCCAGCTCGTGCGGACGCTGCAGGACGACCAGGTCCACGTCCTCGTCGCGGAGCCGGTCGGCGGGCACCTCGCGGGCGGCCTCCGGCCAGGGATAGGTCTGCGCCCGGCCGCGCCCGTCGGGGCCCCGGTCCGGGGTGAGGGGCACCAGGTAGTCGTGGGCGCCGTGCACGAACGACGTGGTCCACGAGCCGTGCACGTGCCAGAGCAGGACTCTCACGATGCGACCTCCCCGGCCGTCTGGATCTTTTCTCCGCCCGGTACGGCGAGCGGGGGCCGCTCCACCGCCGCGGGCTCCGCGGTGCGGCCGAGGACCAGGTCGACCGCGGCGGCGAGGTCGGCGGCGACCTCCCCGGCGGCGGCGACCTCCCCGGGCAGCGTCACGGCCGTGGGCACCAGGATGCCCCGGGCCCCGGCCGCGCGGGCGGCCTCGACGTCCCTGCCGATGTCGCCGATCACCACGCAGTCGCGGGCATCCACGCCGAGGGCCGCCGCCGCGCGCAGCACCAGCCCGGGGGCGGGCTTGCGGCAGGCGCATCCGTCGGCGTCGTCGTGCGGGCAGATCGCCCACACGTCGAACGGCCCGAGCAGCTCCTCGACGCGGGCGTTGACCGCCTCCAGCTCCCGGGGCCCGATCAGGCCCCTGGCGACGCCGGACTGGTTGCTCACCACCCCCACCGGCACGCCCGCCCGGCGGAGCCGGTCCACCGCGGCGCGCCCGCCCGGAACCGCCTCGACCAGTTCTGGATCGTTGTTGTAGGGGACGTCGTGAACGAGTGTTCCGTCACGATCGAACAGCACGGCGGCGGGCCGTTTCCCGTGCGGCACGAGCACCTCCGGAGGGATTGTTCGCTGGTCTCGGGTCGCTACCCGGTCGTCCGAAAACTAACCCTAAAAAAACTACTTAGCGTAACAAGTCGCAGCTCGCAGCCTTTCTAGCTGCACTTCTACCCAATGATGGTGTTTGAGAAGCGCTTCTCTCGGTAGTGGTTAAGCATCTGCGGGAGGCGAATCCATGAACTTTCTGGGATTAAACGCGATTTTTCATGACCCGGCAGCGGCGCTCGTAGTGGACGGCGAAGTGGTGGCCGCCGCCGAGGAGGAAAGGTTCAGCCGTCGCAAGCACGGCAAACGTCCCGTTCCCTTCTCCGCCTGGGAATTACCCGAGCAGGCCGCCGCCTGGTGCCTGAAACAGGCGGGTCTGCGGCCCGAGGACCTCGACGCCGTCGCCTACTCCTACGACCCCGCGCTCGTCCGGCCCGGCCAGCAGGGGCTCGACGAGCGCTGGGAGGACCTGCGCACCACCTACGCCCACCGGGCTCCCGCCTTCCTGGCCACCGCCCTGCCCGGCCTCGACCCCGCCCAGGTCCGCTACGTGCCCCACCACGTCGCCCACGCCGCCTCCGCCGGGCTGGCCGCGCCGTACCGGAACTCGGCGGTGCTGGTCTGCGACGGCCGAGGCGAGGCCGTCTCCCACCTGGCCGGGCGCTACCTCGACGGCGAGCTGGACATCCTGGCCACCCAGGAGCTGCCGCACTCCCTCGGGCTGATGTACGAGGAGGTCACCGAGCACCTGGGCTTCCTGCGCTCCAGCGACGAGTACAAGGTCATGGCCATGGCCTCCTACGGCGAGCCCCGCTTCCTGGGCGAGCTGCGCGAGCTGATCCACACCACCGGCGACGGCGGTTTCCGCGTCGAGCCGATCAACTGGGGAGGTTACGCCAAGGCCCTCGGCAGAGGAGAGGAGTGGTCGGCCGACCACGCCGACCTCGCCGCCAGCGTGCAGAAGCGGCTGGAGGAGGTCCTGCTCGACCTCGCCCGCTGGCTGCACGAGCGCACCGGCGAGCGGTACCTGACCATGGCCGGGGGCGTGGCCCTCAACTGCGTGGCCAACACGCGCCTGCTGGCCGAGGGCCCCTTCGAGGAGATCTGGGTGCAGCCCGCCGCCGGAGACGCCGGCACCGCGCTCGGCGGGGCGCTGCACCTGGCCCAGGCGGCCGGGGAGCCGGCCGCGCCGATGCCCGGCGCCGACCTCGGCCGCGGCTGGACCGACGAGGAGCTGGCGAGCTGGCTGGAGGTCGCGCGGGTGCCGTACGAGCGCCCCGCCGACCTGGCCGCCGCCGTCGCCGCGGAGCTGGCCGCCGACCGGATCGTCGCCTGGTTCCAGGGCCGCAGCGAGTACGGCCCGCGTGCGCTCGGCCGCCGCTCCCTGCTGGCCCACCCCGGCCGGGCCGCCAACACCGAGCGGCTCAACGATGTCAAGGGCCGCGAGCAGTTCCGCCCGATCGCCCCGATGGTGCTCGCCGAGCGCGCCGGGGAGATCTTCGAGCGCGGCCCGGTGCCCAGCCCTTACATGCTCTTCGTCCACGACGTGCGGCCGGAGTGGCGCGAGCGCATCCCCGCCGTCGTGCACGTCGACGGCACCGCCAGGATCCAGACCGTGGACCGGGCCGACGACCCGCTGATGGCCAGGACGCTGGAGGAGTTCGAGGCCAGGACCGGGATCCCGGTGGTGGTCAACACCAGCCTCAACACCGCCGGGCGGCCCATGGTCGACGACCCCAGGGACGCGCTGGAGTGCTTCGGGTCGGCCCCGGTCGACCTGCTGGTGCTCGGGCCGTACCTGATCCGGCGGGGGCAGGTGTTCGCGTCGTGATCACTGTGGTCATCCCGACGATCGGCCGGCCCACCCTCGCCGCGACCCTCGCCGCCCTGGACCCGAAGACCGAGGTCATCGTGGTCGACGACCGCCCCGACGAGCTGGCCGTCGACCTCCTGCCCGAACCGTCGGTGGACGGCCCGCTCCTGACGGGAGCGGCGTCGGTGGAGCGCGACGCGGACCTCCTCGGCGCGCTGCGCGCGGCGGACGGCCGGGTCAGGGTCCTGCGCTCCGGGGGGCGGGGCCCCGCCGCCGCCAGGAACACCGGATGGCGCGCGGCCGGAACGCCGTGGATCGTGTTCCTCGACGACGACGTGATCCCCGAACCCGGCTGGGACAAGGCGGTCCGCGCCGACCTGGAGGACCTGCCCGCCGACGTGGGCGGCAGCCAGGGCCGCATCGAGGTCCCGCTGCCGGCCGACCGCAGGCCCACCGACGCCGAGCGCAACACCGCGGGCCTGGCGACCGCCGAATGGATCACCGCCGACATGGCCTACCGGCGGGCCGCGCTGGAGCGGACCGGCGGGTTCGACGAACGCTTCCCCCGGGCCTACCGGGAGGACGCCGACCTGGCGCTGCGGATGCGGGCGGCGGGCTACCGGCTGGTGCGCGGCGAGCGCGTCACCCGGCACCCGGTCCGCGACGACGGATTCTGGGCCAGCGTGCGCTTCCAGCGCGGCAACGCCGACGACGCGCTGATGCGGCGCGTGCACGGCCCCGCCTGGCGGGCCGCCCTCGGCGGCGCGCCGGGACGGCTGCGCCGGCACGCCCTGGTCACGGCGTTCGGCCTGCTCTCCATCGGGGCCGGCCTGGCCGGGCGGCGACGGGCGTCCGCGGTGGCGGGCGCGGTGTGGGCGCTGCTCACGGCCGAGTTCGCCTGGGCCCGCATCGCCCCGGGACCGCGAACCGCGGAGGAGATCCGGCGGATGGCGGTCACCAGCATGGTCATCCCACCGGTGGCCTGCGCGCACCGGCTCCGCGGAGAACTGCGGGTGCGCCGGTGACCGGTCCGGTGCCGGGCCCCCTCGGAGGCCGGGGTGCGGTTCCGGGTGCCGGTCGTGCCGTGAGTTCCGCCGTGAGTTCCGCTGTGAGTTCCGCTGCGGGCCCTGCCGGGGGACCCGCGCGGGGCACGGTGCTGGTGGCCCGCGTCGACAACGCGGGCGACGTCCTGCTGGCCGGTCCGGCGGTCCGGGCGGTCGCCGCCGGGGCGCGCGAGGTCGTCCTGCTGGCCGGGCCGCACGGCAGGGCCGCGGCCGAGCTGCTGCCCGGCGTGTCCCGGGTGATCGAGTGGCGTACGCCGTGGATCGACCCCGAGCCGCCGCCGGTGACCGGTGCGCACACCGCGCGGCTGATCAGATCCGTCCGGCGGGCCGCGCCCGAGGAGGCCCTGATCCTGACCTCCTTCCACCAGTCGCCGCTCCCGCTCGCCCTGCTCCTCCGGCTCGCCGGAGTGCCCAGGATCTCGGCGATCAGCACCGACTACCCCGGCTCGCTGCTCGACCTGCGGCGGGTCGTCGACGAGGACGCGGACGTGCCCGAGGCCGAGCGCATGCTCGGCCTGGCCAGGGCTGCGGGGTTCGACCTGCCGCCCGGCGACGACGGCAGGCTCGCCGTGCGGCATCCGCTGCCGCAGGTCCGGCATCTGGCCGGACCGCCCGGTTACGTGGCCGTGCACCCCGGCGTCTCGGCGCCCGCGCGGGCCTGGCCCGAGCAGAGCTGGTCCCGCCTGGTGGAGGAACTCACCGCCGCCGGGCTTCGGGTCGTGGTGACCGGCAGCCCCGGCGAGAGAGCACTGACCGCGCGGATCGCCGGAGCGGGGGCCGTCACCGACCTGGGGGGCGCGACCACCTTCGCCGAGCTCGCCGCGGTGCTCGCCGGGGCGAGCGCGGTCGTCGCGGCCAACACCGGCCCCGCACACCTGGCGGCGGCGGTCGGCACCCCGGTGGTCAGCCTTTTCGCCCCCGTCGTCCCGGCCGCCCGCTGGGCGCCGTACGGCGTACCGTCCGTGCTCCTCGGAGACCAGCACGCCCCGTGCCGGGGCACCAGGGCCAGGGTCTGCCCGGTTCCCGGCCATCCCTGTCTGTCGTCCGTGCCGGCCGGACAGGTCGTCGAGGCCGTCCGCCGCATGGCCGTACCGAGAGAGGCGGTTGTATGAGGATCGCTCTGATATCCGAGCACGCGAACCCGCTCGCCGCGGTCGGCGGAGTCGACGCCGGCGGGCAGAACGTCCACGTCGCGGCGCTGGCGACCGCCCTGGCCGACCGAGGGCACGAGGTCGTGGTGCACACCCGGCGCGACCGTCCGGACGTGCCTCGCCTCGTGCCGCTCCACCCGGGGGTGACCGTGGAGCACGTCCCGGCCGGTCCGGCGGCCCCCGTCCCCAAGGACGAGCTGCCGCCGTACATGCCCGCCTTCGCCGACCACCTGCGGCGGCGCTGGGCGGAGCGGCGGCCCGACGTGGTGCACGCCCACTTCTGGATGAGCGGCCTGGCGGCGCTGGAGGCCGCGCGTGAGCTCGGGGTGCCGGTCCTGCAGACCTTCCACGCCCTGGGCACGGTGAAGCGCCGCTGGCAGGGCGCGGCGGACACCAGCCCGCCGCAACGGATCGCGGCGGAGGCCGACATCGGGCGGCGGGCCCAGGGAATCGTGGCCACCTGCGGCGACGAGGTGGATGAGCTGCTCGCGATGGGCGTGCCCGGCGAGCGCGTCGCCGTCGTGCCGTGCGGGGTCGACCTCACCCGGTTCCACTCGCAGGGCCCGATCGCCCCACGCGGGTCGCGCTGCCGGATCCTCAGCATCGGCCGCATGGTCCCCCGCAAGGGCGTCGGCACCGTCGTCGAGGCACTGCGCCACCTGCCCGACGCCGAACTGGTGATCGCCGGGGGAGCACCGGACGACGAGGAGGCCGTTCGGCTGACCCGCCTGGCCGCCGCGCATGGCCTGTCCGACCGGGTCCGCCTGATCGGCAGCGTCGGCCGCGCCGACGTTCCCGCCCTGATGCGCTCGGCCGACGTCGTGGTCAGCGTGCCCTGGTACGAGCCGTTCGGCATCGTGCCGCTGGAGGCCATGGCCTGCGGCGTCCCCGTGGTCGCCTCCGCCGTCGGCGGCCATCTGGACACGGTGGCGGGCTGCGGGACGCTGGTCCCGCCGCGCCGCCCGCGCGCCCTCGCCCGCGCCCTGCGCGACCTGCTGGACCGCCCGGACCTGCGTGCCGCCCTCGCCCTGGCGGGTGAGCGCCGCGCCCGGTCCCGGTACGGCTGGCCCCGGATCGCCGAACGCACCGAGGCCGTCTACCTCGACGTGATCGCCGGTCAACGGAACCACGACCAGAACCGGATCGCCGCCACGGCAGGAGGATGACCATGCACCCGCACCTGTCACGCTTGAGTACCGCGCTCGCCGCGGTGGATGCCGACACTCCGACGATCTCCGTATGGGGCCGCAAACTGGCCGCCGTACTCACCGGCGGTGGCAGGCTTCTGGCCTGCGGGAACGGTGGATCAGCCGCTGAAGCCCAGCACCTGACCGCCGAGCTGGTCGGCCGCTTCCGCGACGACCGCCGCCCGTACGCGGCGATCCCGCTGCACGCCGACACCTCCGCGGTCTCCGCGATCGGCAACGATTTCGGCGCCGAGGAGGTGTACGCCCGCCAGGTGCGGGCGCACGGCCGTCCCGGTGACGTCCTGCTCTGCCTGTCCACCAGCGGGGCCAGCCCGAACATCCTCGCCGCCGCTCTCGCCGCCAGGGAGGTCGGCGTCACGACGTGGGCGTTGACCGGCCCGGCGCCCAACCCGCTCGTCGAGCTGTGCGACGACGCCTTCCCGGTCGCCGTGGCGGACACCGCGACCGTGCAGGAGGTGCACCTCGCTGTGATCCACATGCTCTGCGACGCGATGGAGGAGGCGTGCGAGGAGGCCGGGGAGACCTGCGCGGACATGCTGGAGGAGGCGTGCGGATGAGGCGCGGACCGCTCGTGGTCGTCGGGGACAGCCTGCTCGACGTGGACGTCGAGGGCGACGCGGAGCGCTTGTGCCCCGACGCGCCCGTGCCTGTCGTGGCGGGGACCCGCGAGCACCGGCGCCCCGGCGGCGCGGGACTCGCCGCCCTGCTCGCGGCCGACGAAGGGACCGAGGTCGTGCTGGTCACCGCGGCCGGTGACGACGAACCCGGCCTGCGGCTGCGGGAACTGCTCTCCGGCGCGGTGGAGACCGTCAGGCTCCCGCTGAGCGGCGGCACCGTGACCAAGACCCGGATCCGGGCACGCGGCCAGACGCTGCTGCGGGTCGACACCGGTGACGGCCGGGCGGAGACCGGCGAGTGCGGGGGCCGGGCGCGCGGGCCGGAGCTGCGCCGGGCCACCGATGCGATCAGGAACGCGGGAGCGATCCTGGTCTCCGACTACGGGCTCGGAACCGCGGCGGTCCTGCGTGAGGCGCTGGCCGGGGCCACCGCACCGCTGGTCTGGGACCCGCACCCGCGCGGGCTCACCCCGGTCCCCGGCTGCGCGCTCGTCACGCCGAGCGAGGCCGAGGCCCGGCTGCTGTGCGGAGAGGCGCACGCCTCGCCCGAGCAGGCGGCCCGGCGCCTCGCCCGCGATCTGGACGCCGAGGCGGTCGCCGTCACGCTGGGCGCCCGCGGCGCCGGGGTGGCGCGGCGGGGTGGCCGGTTCACCCAGGTGCCCCCGCCCTTCCCCGTGACGGGGGCGGACACCTGCGGGGCCGGCGACCGGTTCGCCGGGACCGCCGCACTGGCGCTGCGCGACGGGTCCTCGGCCGAGGACGCCGTGAAGGCGGCGGTCGGTCAGGCCACCCGGTTCGTGGAGGGCGGGGGAGCGGCCGCCGTCCGGTCGCTCGCCCCGGACGGCCGGTTCTCGGGGCCCGGCCGGAGCGCCCGGCTCGCCGTGCGGGAACCGGGCGAGCGGCTCTTCGGGCCGGAGCTGGGAGACCGCCCGCGCACCCCCCTGGAGGTCGCGGAGGTCGTCCGGGCACGCGGCGGCAGGCTGGTGGCCACCGGCGGCTGCTTCGACCTGCTGCACTCGGGTCACGTCAGCCTGCTGCGCCGGGCCCGCGCCCTGGGCGACGCGCTGATCGTCTGCGTCAACTCCGACGAGTCCGTCCGCCGCCTCAAAGGGCCGAGCCGTCCCGTCGTCGGCGAGGAGGACCGGGTCGAGGTGCTGCGCGCGCTGGAGTGCGTGGACGCCGTGGCGGTCTTCGGCGAGAGCACCCCCACTTCGCTGATCGAGCGGATACGGCCGGATGTGTGGGTCAAGGGCGGCGACTACACCGAATCCGACCTGCCGGAGGCGGAGGCGGTGCGTCGCGCCGGCGGCGAGACCGTGATCCTGCCCCTGGTCCCCGGCCAGTCCACCACCAATCTGATCGCCGCCGCCCGGGCGGCCCTGTGAGACCGGAGGAACAACCATGGTCGGGAACATTCTGATCACCGGTGGCGCGTCCGGCCTCGGCCTGGCCACCGCCGAGGCCGTGGCCAAGGCGGGCGGCCGGCCGCTGGTCGTCGACGTCACCGCGCCCGGTTACGAGGTCGACCACGTCCTCGCCGACCTGTCCGACCGGGCGGAGGCGGAGCGTGCCGTGGCCGAACTGGCCGGACGGGCCGGCGGGCTGGACGGCGTCGTCACGGCCGCGGGCATCGACGCCTGCGGGCGCCTGGCCGACGTGCCCGCCGACCGCTGGGAGCGGGTGGTCCAGGTCAACCTGTTCGGCACCGTCTCGGTGGTCCGCGCGGCACTGCCGTACCTGACCGCATCCCGGGGGAGGGTCGTGACCTGCGCCTCGACCCTCGGCCTGCGGGCGGTGAGCGACGCCACCGCCTACTGCGCGTCCAAGTTCGGCGTGGTCGGCTTCACCCGCGCTCTCGCGGCCGAGCTGGCCGGCCAGGTGGGGGTGACCCTGCTGGTCCCCGGCGGCATGCAGACCCACTTCTTCGACGACCGCGACGAACAGTACAAGCCGGGGCCCGACGCCCGGCTCAACAAGCCTGAGGACGTGGCCGCGACCATCGTGTTCGCCCTCGGCCAGCCGGCGGGATGCGAGATCAGGGAGCTGCTCGTCTGCCCGTCCACGGAGACGTCATGGCCGTGAGCGTCGCCGTTGCCGTTGCGGAGCCCTCGTGACCGCCGACGGCCTCGGAGAAGCCGGTGGCGGCCGGAGGCGGGCGGACGGGCGCAGTGACGGGCGGGCCCGGGCGGGGGAGCGTGACGACGGCCGCCCGGTTCTGCTGGCGCTGCGCGGCCTCGCGCTCGGGGACCTGCTCACCGCGGTGCCCGCGCTGCGGGCGCTGCGGCGGGCGTTCCCGGAGCACCGGCTCGTGCTGGCCGCACCGTCGGCCCTGGCGGAGCTGCTGCCGATGATCGGCGCCGTCGACGAGCTGCTGGACGTCTCGGGACCGGGACCGGTGCCCCTCGGCTCTCCCGGCATCGCGGTCAACCTGCACGGTCGCGGCCCGCAGAGCGTCGAGGCGCTGAGCCGTACCGGTCCGGGACGGTTGCTGACCCACGCCCACCCCGATTTCCCCGCCGTGCCCGGCCCCGAGTGGCGGGCCGGCGTGCACGAGGTGCGGCGATGGTGCGACCTGCTCGGCTGGTACGGCATCCCGGCCGACCCCGCCGACCTGCTCCTGACGGATCCCTCCGGCCCCTCCGGTCCTCCGGTCGCCGGGCCGGCCGGGGCGCGAACAGGGCCGGTCGTGGTCCATCCGGGAGCGGCCTCCCCTGCCAGGCGCTGGCCCCCGACACGGTTCGCCCTGGTAGTGGCAGGTCTGCGCCGTGCCGGGCATGATGTGGTGATCACGGGCAACGCCTCGGAACGGGAGCTCGCCCGCCAGGTGGCCGCCCTGGCGCACCTGCCCGCCGAGCACGTGCTGGCGGGCCGTACCGGGTTGCGGGAGCTGGCCGCGGTGGTGGCCGGCGCCCGGCTGGTCGTCTGCGGCGACACCGGGGTCGCCCACCTGGCCAGCGCGTGCGCCACGCCGTCCGTGGTGCTGTTCGGGCCCGTCGCACCCGCGCTCTGGGGCCCGCCGCCCACCGGGCCGCACATCGCCCTGTGGGCGGGGCGGTCCGGGGACCCCCATGGAAGCGAACCCGATCCCGGGCTGCTGCGGATCGACGTACCGGAGGTCCTCGACGCGGCCCTGAACCTGCTGGAGGTGAGCGTCTGATGAGCACACGACGTGCGGTGGTGACCGGCGGGGCCGGATTCCTCGGCTCCTACCTGTGCGAACGGCTGGTGGAACGGGGGACGGAGGTGATCTGCATGGACAACTTCCTCACCGGCTCGCCGGACAACGTCGCCCACCTGATGGGCGGGCCGCTGTTCCGGCTCGTCGAATGCGACCTGACCGGGTTCGTCCACGTGTCCGGCGACGTCGACCTGGTGCTCCACTTCGCCTCCGCGGCGTCCCCGCTCGACTATCTGCGTCACCCGATCGAGACGCTCAAGGTCGGAAGCCTCGGAACGCTGCACGCCCTGGGCCTCGCCCGGGAGAAGGGCGCCCGGTTCGTGCTCGCCTCCACCAGCGAGGTCTACGGTGATCCGCTGGAGCACCCGCAGCGGGAGAGCTACTGGGGGAACGTCAACCCGGTCGGCCCGCGCAGCGTCTACGACGAGGCCAAACGCTTCGCCGAGTCACTGACGACGGCCTACCGCAACTCCCACGGGACCGACACGGCGATCGTGCGGATCTTCAACACCTACGGGCCGAGGATGCGCCCGCACGACGGCCGCGCCATCCCCACCTTCATCCGCCAGGCGCTGTCCGGCGAGCCGATCACCGTGACCGGTGACGGCAGCCAGACCCGCTCCATCTGCTACGTGACCGACACGGTCGCGGGCATCCTCGCCCTGGCCGACAGCGACTTCGCGGGCCCGGTCAACATCGGCAACCCCGCGGAGCTGACCATGCTCGCTCTCGCCGAGACCATCCGCGAGCTGACCGGCTCGTCCTCGCCGATCGAATTCGTCGACCGTCCCGCCGACGACCCGGCCGTCCGGCGCCCGGACACCACCCTGGCCGCCTCCCGGCTGGACTGGCGGCCGGAGGTGGAGGCCGTCGACGGGCTGCGCCGCACCATTACCTGGGTCGCCGACAAACTCGGCGAGGAGCGGGATGCCCTGGCCAGCCGTTAGGGCGTGTCCCGCCAGGCGCGGGGAGCGGCCCGCCGTGACCTGAGCCGCGGCGACGCCGCCGTCCGCATGTGGCATGCGGCGACCGCCCGGCCGTGCGAAGCTTTGGTATGCCCGATGCTGAATTGTTCGACGAGAGCGGGCGCTCGCGCGGGTCCGGCAGGGGAGGGCCGGACCCGACCGGGCAGCACCCCGCCGAGCAGGCGCTGCGCGAGAGCGAGGAGCGCTTCCGCCTGCTGGTCCAGAGCGTCGTCGATTATGCGATCTTCATGCTCGACTCCGACGGCCGGATCGCGAGCTGGAACGCCGGCGCACAGCGGATCAAGGGCTACACGGCCGCGGAGGCCATCGGCAAGCACTTCTCGGTGTTCTACCCGCCGGAGGAAGTAGCCGCCGACAAGCCCGGCAGGGAGCTGAAGACCGCCGTCGTCGAGGGGCGGCTGGAGGACGAGGGCTGGCGGGTGCGCAAGGACGGCACCCGGTTCTGGGCGAACGTGGTCATCACCCCGCTGTTCGACGAGACCGGGCGGCTGCGCGGATTCGGCAAGGTCACCCGGGACATGACCGAGCGGCGCACCGCCGAACGCGCCCTGGACGAGCGGGGCAGGCTGCTGTCGCGCCTCGTCCAGGCCCAGGAGACCGAACGGCGCCGCATCGCCTGGAACGTGCACGAGGACACGATCCAGGCGATGGTCGCGGTCGGAATGCGTCTGCAGCTCCTGGCCGGCCGGCTGCCCGGCGAGCACGCCCCGGCGATGCGCCGGCTCAACGACGCCGTGGACGAGGCCGTCAGCCGCCTGCGCGGGCTGACCTTCCGCCTGCACCCGCCGGGCATCGACCGCGGCGGGCTGGTGGAGGGACTGTCCGGCTACCTCGACCAGATGATGGGGGAGGCGGGTCTGGCCTACGAGTTCCGGCACGACCTGGACCGCGAGCCGCCGTCCGAGGCCGCGATCACGGTCTTCAGGATCTGCCAGGAGGCGCTGGCCAACGTCGGCAAGCACGCCCGGGCGAAGAAGGTGACCGTGTCGCTGGTGTCGGCCGGCCACGGCGTGCTGGTGCGGGTCGCCGACGACGGCGTCGGCATCGGCCGGCCGGTCGACGCGCTGGTCCGGCCCGACCACTTCGGCCTGATCGACATGCGGGAGCGGGCGGAGACGGCGGGCGGCTGGTGGAGGATGCACGGGCAGCCGGGCGCCGGAACGACCGTGGAGTTCTGGGTGCCCGCGCTGGCGCACGGCGAGGGGGGTCCCCTGCTGTGAACGCCGTGCCCAGGCGGCTGACCGTGCTCATCGGCGACGACGAGCCGATGATCCGGGAGGTGCTCCGGGAGGTGCTGCAGGCGGAGCCGGACCTCGACGTGGTCGCGGTCGCCCCGGACGCCGCCGAGACCGTCCGGCTCGCCGAACGGCACGCGCCGGCCGTCGTCATCCTGGACGTGCGGATGCCGGGCGGCGGGGCCGGCGCCGCCCGCGAGATCCTGCGCCGTTCGCCGGGGACCCGGGTCATGGCGTTCTCCGCCTACGGCGACACCGGCATCGTGGCGGAGATGCGGCGCGCGGGCGTGGCCGATTACCTCATCAAAGGTGTGCCGAACACCGAGATCGTGGCGGCGGTGCGGCGGCTGGCCGCCACCGGCTGAGCGGGCCGTCCCGGGCTCACGACCGTTCGGCGGCCGTGCCGGCCACGCCGGGCCGGGCGGTCACCGGCCGGGTGACGCCGAGAAGCTCCCCGAGACGGGCGGCGTTGCGCTGGGCGTTGTCGCGGCAGCAGTTGTTCATCAGGACATGGAGGGTCTCCGCCCGGCCGGAGAACTCCCGGAGCCTGGCCGCCCACCGCTCCAGCTCCGACTCGGAGTACAGGTAGGCGAAACGCTCCTCGATCTTCTTGCTGGCCCACTTCTCCGAATGGCCGTGGAAGCGCACCACGGCCAGGTCGGCGGTGGCGGCCAGGATCGGCGGGACCGACGACGGGTGACCCTGGGGCATGTCGACGCTGACGTAGGGGATGCCGTTGGCGGACAGGAAGCCGAGCGTCTCCTCCGCGCCGTCCCCCTCCATCCAGGTGCGGTTGCGGAACTCCACGCAGGCGCGCAGCGGGGCGCAGCGCCGTACGGACTCCAGGACGTGACGCCGGTTGCGCTCCCCGGCCGGGAACCACGGGGGGAACTGCAGCAGGACGGCGCCCAGCTTGCCCGCCTCGTGCAGAGGCGCGAGCGTGCCGAGGAAACGCCGCCACACCTCGTCGACGACCTCCGGGCCGAGGTCACGCGCGTAGAGGGTGCCGTCCGGGTCGCCGAGCCGTACCCGGATGTCCTTGTAGAGCGACCTGGCGGGAGTGGGATGACCGGTGAGCAGGGAGAACGCCTTGACGTTGAAGGTGAATCCCGCAGGCGTGCGGTCCCGCCACGCCTCCACCGTCCTGAGCGCCGGCGGGTGGTAGTAGGTGGCGTCCACCTCGACCAGCGGGAACCGCCCGGCGTAGTAGGCCAGCCGTTCTGCGGGGGTCGAGGCGTCGGAGGGGTACCAGCCCGAGTCGAGCAGCGACCGGTCGGTCCACGAGGCCGTACCCACCAGGATCGTCTCCGCCATGCGACTGCCCCTGCCCACGGAGGCGGCCGTATCACCGGTGATACGGGAGACCGTCGTTTATGACTATCCGCGGTCAGGGAGGGTAGCGAGGCCGGTCCAGAGGCATTCACATATGGGAGGCGTCATGAACCCCTCGCCCGCACGCACCACCCCCCGGTCGCCGCTGCAACTCGCCGCGCTGGTCGTGGGAATCGTATTCCTTCTCGTCGGAGTCCTGGGTTTCATCCCCGGCATCACGTCCAACGTCGACGAGCTCGAGTTCGCCGGGCATCAGTCGGACGCGCTGCTGCTGGGAGTCTTCGAGGTGTCGATCCTGCACAACATCGTCCACCTGCTGTTCGGGGTGGCCGGCGTCGCCCTCGCCCGCACCTGGGCCGGTGCCCGCAACTACCTCATCGGCGGCGGGGCGGTCTACCTGCTGCTCTGGCTGTACGGCATGCTGATCGCCCATGACAGCCCGGCCAACTTCGTCCCGCTCAACGCCGCGGACAACTGGCTGCACCTGTTCCTCGGCCTGGGCATGGTCGCGCTGGGCTTCCTGCTCGGCCGCCGCGCCGTCACCTCTCGCATCTGAGGCGACCGCGGAGCCGGAGAAGCGGAGAAGGTCCCATGCGATGACGCATGGGACCTTCTCGCTGCCGAGGGGCCGCGCATGCGCCCCGGTACGGGCCCTGCGGCCTACGCGGGAACGCTGTCGGCCGCGCGTTCCGGGTGGCGGTGGGCGGCCACGGCCGTGCCGAAGGCCTCGATGAAGTCCTCCATGTCCCCTGTGGTGCCGACCACCACGCCCGGGTGAGGACCGGGCCCGAGCCCGGCGGTCTCGAGCAGCAGGGACCCGGCGCCGAGGGCGCCCACCGCCTTGCCGTGCTTGAACGCCTCGGCGACGTAGTGCACGGCCTCGCCGTCCATGCTCAGCGTCCGGGCCGACTCCTGTCCGCCGGGCACCAGGACGGCGTCGTAGAGCACCGAGGCCATGGTGTTCAGCGCGTGGGTCACCGGGACCGGCTCGCCGCCTTCTCCTCGTACGGCGCCGCCCCGCGGGGCCAGGACCTCGCACATCGCGCCCATGGTGACGATCGCCGCCCGTACGGCCTCCACCTGGGCGGCGTCCACGCCGTCGGCCACCAGGACCGCGACTTTCCGGGTGGCGGCGCTCTGCACAGGGGCGTGCGCCTGGCTGAGCGCGGGGGAGCTGCGGCCGTGGTTGGGCACGGCGGGCGCGGGCGGGGCGGCGACCCCGATGCCCGCGGCGACTTCGGCGGCCAGGTCGTGGTCGACGTTGTTGAGGTTGCGGATGACGCCCTCGCGGATGGAGGGCCGCACCACCCTGCCGAGCTCGAAGCGGAAGGCGGCGACGATGTGCTTCTTCTCCCAGGCGGACATGCTGTTCCAGAACAGGGTCGCCTGGCTGTAGTGGTCGGCGAAGCTCGCACTGCGCCTGCGGATCTTGTTGCCGTCCACCCGCTCCTGGAAGTGCGTGTAGGCGCCGGGCTCACCGACCGCGGGGCGGCCTCCGCCGGTGGAGTTGGGGTGGTAGCTCGCCTGTCCCCGCGGGATGGTCATCTGGTGGTAGCCGTCGCGGTGGTGGTTGCGCACGTCGGCCAGGGGCCGGTTGATCGGAATCTGCGGGAAGTTCGGGCCGCCGAGCCGGATGAGCTGGGTGTCGAGATAGGAGAAGAGCCGGCCCTGCAGCAGGGGGTCGTTGGTGAAGTCGATGCCCGGGACGACGTTGCCGATGTGGAAGGCGACCTGCTCGGTCTCGGCGAAGAAGTTGTCGGGGTTGCGGTCGAGTACCAGCCGCCCGACCGGCCGGACGGGCACCTGCTCCTCAGGGATGATCTTGGTGGCGTCGAGCAGGTCGAAGTCGAAGGCGTGCTCGTCCTCCTCGGCCACGAGCTGCACGCCGAGCTCCCACTCGGGGAGGTTGCCGGTCTCGATGGCCTCCCACAGGTCCTTGCGGTTGAAGTCCGGGTCCTTCCCCGCGATCTTCTGGGTCTCGTCCCAGACCAGCGAGTGGATGCCGAGCCTGGGCTTCCAGTGGAACTTCACGAACGTGCCCCGGCCGGCGGCGTCGACCAGCCGGAAGGTGTGCACGCCGAAGCCCTGCATCATCCGGTAGCTGCGGGGGAGCGCCCGGTCCGACATCAGCCACATCATCATGTGGGTGGTCTCCGGCTGGAGCTGCACGAAGTCCCAGAGGGTGTCGTGGGCCGAGGAGGCCTGCGGGACCTCGTTGTGCGGCTCGGGCTTGACGGCGTGCACGAAGTCGGGGAACTTGATCGCGTCCTGGATGAAGAAGACCGGGATGTTGTTGCCGACCAGGTCGAAGTTGCCCTGCGGGGTGTAGAACTTCACCGCGAAGCCGCGTACGTCCCGGACGGTGTCGGCCGAGCCGCGCGAGCCCGCCACGGTGGAGAAGCGGACGAACACCGGCGTCCGCGTCCCGGGCGAGGTGAGGAACTCCGCGCGGGTGAAGGCGGCCAGGGAGTCGTCGTAGGGCTCGAAGTAGCCGTGCGCGGCCGCTCCCCGGGCGTGGACCACCCGCTCGGGGATGCGCTCGTGGTCGAAGTGGGTGATCTTCTCCCGGAAGTGGAAATCCTCCATCAGCGTCGGGCCGCGCTCACCCGGGCGGAGTGAGTTGTCGGTGTCGTCCACCCTGGCGCCCTGGTCGGTGGTGAGGGAGGTGTCCTGGTAGTCGACCCGTACGTCGTCCAGTTGCCGGTCCTTGTCCGTGCGGCCGTCACCGATCATCGATCCTCCTGGTGCGTGGTCGGGCAGGAGGCGTCCCGCCCACGGAGCGGCATACCCCTCGCGTGCCAGGGGAGGGGAAAGAGCACGGCCTGATACCGTCTCCCGCCCGGCGCGGGACGGTCCGCCTCCGTCGGAGGATCCGAGGCCAGAGGGTCCGGGATCAGGGGGTCCGGGATCAGGGGATCCGGGCCATGTCCCGTTTCCCGGCCCCGCTCGCCAGCTCACCGATCCGCCCGGGTCCCCCGGTCTGCGGGGAGAGCGGCGGTGTGGCCATGCCGGCCACGGTGCGCAGGCCCTCCAGCAGCTCGCGGAAGGCGTCGGTCGCCGAGTACCGGGGCTGCCAGCCGAGCTCGGCCCGGGCCCGGGAGATGTCCATGATCGGCAGCGCGAGCACCATGTCGAGCAGTTCCGGGGCGGCGGGCACCAGTCGCATCCGCCAGGCGGCGGATACGGCACCGCGCAGCAGCCCGGCGGGGACGGGCACCCGGCGGGCGCCGAGGAGCTCGGCCAGCACCGCGGGGTCGATCACCGGGTCCGCGGCGATGTTGAAGGCGCCCGAGGCGTCGCCGACCACCGCCAGGCGGTAGGCCTCGCCGATGTCGTCGCCGTGGACCGCCTGGAACCGGAGGGCGGGGATGTCCGGGACGAAGGGGATCAGGCCGGGCCGTACGAGCCGCTGGGGCAGGAAAGGTCCGGCGAACAGCCGCCGCTGCTCGGTGGCTGCCTCCCGCTTGAAGATGAAACCGGGGCGCAGCCGTACCACCCGGATCTCCGGATGGCTCTGCTCGAAGGAGTCCAGGGCTCGTTCCACGTAGGCCTTCTCCCGGCCGTAAGCGGCGCCGGGCCAGCCGTGGGTGGGCCAGTCCTCGGAGACGGGGCGGTCCTTCGGCCCGGGGGAGTAGGCGCCCACGGAGGAGGCGTACACCAGGGCGGGCACCTTCGCCCGGGCGGCCGCCGCGAAGACGCGGAGGCTGCCCAGCGCGTTGACGTGCCAGGTCGTCAGCGGGTCGCGGGTCGGCTGGAACAGCCAGGCCAGGTGCACGACCGCGTCCGAGCCCTCGAAATGCGGTGCCAGGTCACCGGTGGAGACGTCCACGGAACGCCATTCGGTCTTCTCCGGGCACCAGGAAGGCGTCCTGCGGGCCAGGCCGAGGACGGAGGTGACGTTTTTGTCGGCGATCAGGGCGGACACCACGCTCGTGCCCACGTTCCCGGTCGCCCCGACGACTGTTACACGCATATCCCCCGGATGCCCCGGGAGGGCCGGGATAAGCGCCCGGCCGCCGTCGGCGTCAGAACTCCGCCGAGGCGAATCTCTCCGGCTTTCCCCGGGTGAGCGCGGCGCCGAGCGTGGGGTAGAGGTCGAAGGCGGCGTCGAGCCCGGTGAGCCTCATGATCCTGCGGGGCACGGGGTTCAGGCAGCACAGGGCGCAGCTGCCGCCGCAGCGGTGGGCCCTGCTGGACGCCTGGACCAGGAGCCGCAGGCCGGACGAGTCGATGAAGTTCATGGACGACAGGTCGAAGAGCAACCGCGGCGGGGTGGCCGTGAACGCCTCGTCGATCTGAGCGCTGAGCATCGCCGCCTCGGTTTTGTCGACCTCCCCGACGATCGTGATGATGGTGAAGTCGTTGCGGTGCTCCCTGCTGATCTCCAGCGTCATAGGTGGCTCCAGAGGCGGCATGATCGCAGCGGTCCCGGAATCTCCGGACCCGCTCATGCGCCTGATCCCCCCAGTCTCGCCCCTGTGACGGTGCGGGCACAAGGCGGAGCGGGCGGCTGCCGTCTCCGCAGGTCCCCCGTCGGCCGGGCCGCCGCCGCTGCGCGATCCGCCTCGGCCGGAGTGATCTGTTTGTCCCTTTCCTCAAGGGTATGGAGAAGCCCGTGCAGCTCAGGCCAAGGAGGAGATGTGGCTAAATTCGGATATTTCCTGTCGAGCGAGGAGCACGGCCCCAAGGAGCTCGTGCGGCAGGCGAAGCTCGCCGAGCAGGCGGGGTTCGAGGGCCTGTGGATCTCCGACCACTTCCACCCGTGGTTGGACGAGCAGGGCCAGAGTCCGTTCGTCTGGTCGGTGATCGGCGCGATCGCCGAGGCGACCTCGCTGCCGATCACGACCGCCGTCACCTGCCCGCTGGTCCGCATCCATCCGGTGATCATCGCCCAGGCCGCCGCCACCAGCGCGGTGCTGACCGGCGGCCGGTTCCGGCTGGGCGTCGGCACCGGCGAGGCGCTCAACGAGCACGTCGTCGACTCCCGGTGGCCTCCGGCGGAGGAACGCCTGGAGATGCTGGAGGAGGCGGTCGAGATCATGCGGGAGCTGTGGAGCGGCAAGCTGGTGACGCACCGCGGCGAGCACTACGACGTGGACACCGCCCGCATCTACACGCTGCCCGACGAGCCGCCGCCGATCTACATGTCCGGCTTCGGGGACAAGTCGGTGGAACTGGCCGGGCGCATCGCCGACGGCTACATCACCACCGGTCCCTCGTCCGAGATGGTCGGCAGGTTCCGCACGTCGGGCGGGGCGGGCAAGACCGTGCAGGGCGGGCTGAAGGTCTGCTACGCCGAGGACGAGGGGACGGCGCGCAAGACCGTGCACCGGCTCTGGCCGACCCAGGGCGTCCAGGGCGAGGCGGCCCAGTTGCTCCCGCTGCCCCGGCACTTCGAGCAGCTCGCCCAGATGGTCACCGAGGAGGAGGCGAGCAAGGGCTCGCCGTGCGGCCCCGACCCCGAGGTGCACGTCAAGGCGATCAAGCAGTACCTCGACGCCGGCTTCGACGAGGTCTACATCAGCCAGATCGGCGAGGAGCAGGACGCCTTCTTCGACTTCTACGCCAGAGAGGTCCTGCCCCGCCTGCGCTGACCGTTTACCCGCCCGACAGCGGGTAGCCGGTCTTTTTCCGGCCGGATCGAAGAGGAGACAGACCATGAAGGCCGTCACCTGGCACGGCAAGCGCGACGTACGGGTCGAGGAGGTCTCCGACCCCGCGATCAAGGAGCCGACCGACGCGATCATCAAGGTCACCACCACCGCGATCTGCGGCTCCGACCTGCACCTGTACGAGGTGCTGGGCCCGTTCATCGCGGAGGGCGACATCCTCGGCCACGAACCCATGGGGATCGTCGAGGAGGTCGGCGCCGACGTCGGGCAGATCAAGCCCGGCGACCGGGTCGTCATCCCGTTCAACATCTCCTGCGGCCACTGCCACATGTGCGGCATGAAGCTGTTCGCCCAGTGCGAGACCACCCAGGTCCGCGACCACGGCATGGGCGCCGCCCTGTTCGGCTACACCAAGCTGTACGGCGAGGTTCCCGGCGGACAGGCCGAGTACCTGCGGGTCCCGCAGGCCCAGTTCGGTCCCATCAAGGTGCCCGAGGGCCCGCCCGACGAGCGGTTCGTCTACCTGTCGGACGTGCTGCCCACCTCCTGGCAGGCGGTGGACTACGCCGACATCCCCGACGGCGGCAGCGTCACGGTCTTCGGCCTCGGGCCGATCGGCCAGATGAGCGCCCGCATCGCCAAGCACCTCGGCTACCGGGTGATCGGCGTCGACGGGGTCCAGGAACGGCTCGCGATGGCGCGCCGGTACGGCGTCGAGGTGCTGGACGCCTCTGCGACCCCCGACGTCGCCGAGGCGGTCCGCGAACTGACCGGCGGCCGCGGCACCGACTCCGTCATCGACGCCGTCGGCATGGAGGCCCACGGCTCCCCCGTGGCGAAGTTCACCCAGACGCTCGCCGGGTTGCTGCCCGACGCGATCGCCGCCCCGCTGATGTCGCACGCGGGCGTGGACCGGCTGGCCGCCCTCTACCAGTCCATCGACACCGTACGGCGCGGCGGCACCATCTCGATCAGCGGCGTCTACGGCGGCATGGCCGACCCCATGCCGATGCTGAGGATCTTCGACAAGGGCGTCACCCTGCGCATGGGGCAGGCCCACGTCAAGCGCTGGATCGACGACCTGATGCCGCTGGTGACCGACGACGCCGATCCCCTCGGGGTGATGGACCTGGCCACCCACCGGCTTCCGCTGGACCAGGCCCCGCACGGCTACGAGATCTTCCAGAAGAAGCGCGAGGGGGCCGTCAAGGTCCTGCTCAACCCGTGAACCCCCCGAACCCGTGAACCCCATCGAACCAGAGGAAGGGAACCCCGTGGACGCCATCGTGCTCCTGAAGGACGACCACAAGACGGTCGAGAAGCTGTTCAAGCAGTTCGAGAAGGCGGGTGAGGACGCCTACGACGAGAAGCGCAAGCTCGTCGACCAGATGATCGAGGAACTCACCGCCCACGCCTACATCGAGGAGCAGATCTTCTACCCCACCGTCCGCGCCGAGGCGCCGGAGGTCTGCGAGCACGTCCTGGAGAGCATCGAGGAGCACCACGTGGTGGTCTGGATGCTCTCCGAGCTCAAGGACATGGACCCCCGCGACGAGCGGTTCGACGCCAAGGTCACCGTTCTCATGGAGAATGTCCGCCACCACGTCGAGGAGGAGGAGGACGAGTGGTTCCCCGAGGTGCGTAAGGCGATGGGCCGCAACAGGCTCCAGGAGCTCAGCGAGCAGATGGCCGAGGCCAAGGGGAAGGCGCCGTCGCAGCCGCTGGCCGTACCCAGCGCCAGGAAGTAGGACCGAGGAGACGGGACACGGCCGTCCGGCGCCCGCCGGGAGCGGGCGCCGGGGCCGGTGAGGCCCGCGGCGCTCCGGGAGCGAGGACCAGCGAGGACTCCGGACGGGGCGCTACGACCTGGGCGGGTCGGGCAGGCTGATCTGGACGCAGGTGCCCTCGTGCGGCTTGCTGTTCATCCGGATGGCCCCCCCGTGCAATTGGATGATCTTGTTGACGATGGACAGGCCCACGCCGGTACCGCCGATCGCCTGGCTCTCCGCCTCCGGGGCCCGGTAGAAGTCCTCGAAGACGTGCTCCAGGTCCTCGGCCCCGATGCCGATCCCGGTGTCGTGGATCTCCACTCTCGGCCCGGGCCCGGGAGTGACGACGACGTCGATCCTCCCTCCGGCGGGGGTGAACTTGACCGCGTTGTCCAGCAGGTGGACCAGGGCGTGCCGCAGCCGCCCGGCGTCGGCCCAGACCGGCACCTCGGCGGGCGCGTGCATGCGCAGGGCCTGGTCCCTGCGCCCGGCTTTGGCCATGGAGATGTCCACCGCCTCGCGGGTGACGGCCGACAGGTTGGCCCGTTCGGGGGTGAAGACGGCGGTGTGGGCGTTGAGGCTGGCCATCAGGAGGAGCTCGTCCAGCAGGCTCAGCAGGCGCTCGCTGTTGCGCTCGATCACCCCGAGGAAGTTCCGCTCGGTGGGCTCGTCCAGCCCGCCGTCCTGGATGAGCTGCAGATAGCTGCGGATGGAGGTCAGCGGGGTGCGTAGCTCGTGGTTGACGCTGCGCAGGAACTGCTGCTTGAGCTCCTCCACGTCCTGCAGCCGCCGGGCGACCTCGCCGGCCTGGCGGGCATGGCGGTGCAGCTCCAGCAGGGCGGCGGCGTGGGAGGCCAGAACACCCAGGGTGCGGTGCTGTTCCGGGGCCAGCCGCCGGGGACGGTAGTCCAGCACGCACACCGTGCCCAGCGTGTGGCCCCGGCCGCCGGACAGCGGCACCCCCGCGTAGTAGCGCAGGTGCGGTTCCCCGGCGACCAGGGGATCGTCCTGGAAACGCGGGTCGGCCAGCGCGTCGGGGACCTCCAGCGGCTCGCCGCCGGAGACGACGTACGGACAGAACCCGATTCGCCGCTCCAGCTCGGGGGTGTCGAAACCGCTGCGTCCCCGGAAGTGCTGCCAGTCCTTGCCCACCAGGGTGACCAGTGCTATCGGGGTCCGGCAGATGGAGGCGGCGAGCTCCGCGATCGACTGGAAGTCGGGCTCCAGCGGAGCGTCGAGTGCCTGCAGATCCTCCAGTTCCCGCAACCGGGCGGCCTCGTCGGGCGGGACCGGCATCATCGTCGTCACCCCCCTCGGGCGCTCCCTGTGTCTTCACGGCCACTTCTATCCCGTTCCCTGCCCGTGGGCCGCGGCGCACGCGCCGGAGGCGAGGTAAAGGAGAGGTCATGGAGGTGAGGCCGGGCCCGCCCTTCCCGGGAGAGAAGAGAAACGCGCGGAAAACCGGGGCGGATGAAAAGCGATTCAGTTCTGCGCCGTCAGCGAAAAGCGCTGAAAGCGAACGAGGGGAAAATGCGGAGGTCTCCGGCGTTATGGTCGCATGGATTCGCTTCGCCGGATTTCCGGCTCGGGACAGGGAGAGAAGATGGCCAGTCCGCACCCCGCGTACGAGGATCAGCTCTATCAGCGCCTGCTGCGCAACCGGATCGTCGTGCTCGGCAGCGAGGTGAACGACGAGGTGGCCAACCGGATCTGCGGGGAACTGCTGCTGCTCTCCGCCGACGACGACCGGCGGGACATCTCGCTCTACGTCAACTCGCCCGGTGGCTCCGTGATGGCCGGGATGGCCATCTACGACGTGATGCAGTACGTCCCCAACGACGTGGTAACCGTGGCCATGGGCATCGCGGGCTCGATGGGGCAGTTCCTGCTCTGCGCGGGAGCCCCCGGCAAACGGTACGCCCTGCCGCACGCGAGGATCATCATGCACCAGCCCTCCGGCGGCCTGGGCGGTACCGCCACCGACATCGCCATCCAGGCCGAGCAGATGCTCTACACCAAGCAGATGATGCGCGAGAGGATCGCCTTCCACACGGGCCAGGCCCTGGACCGCATCGAGGCGGACTGGGACCGCGACCGCTGGTTCACCGCCACCGAGGCCAGGGACTACGGATTCGTCGACCACGTCGTCCGGAGCACGAGCGAAGCACTTCCGGAACGTTAGGATTCCGCTTTCCGAATAAATTTACCGGGCCGTTCTCCATTGGCCGCCGATCGGATTCTTCGGCCGTTCCCGATGACGCGGAGTTCGCCGGCGCGGCCGGTGCCGCGCCGGCGGGACGGGGCCCGGCCGCGCCGCCGTCAGCGGTGGCAGAGCAGGCAGTGCAGGGCCGCCTCCAGGGAGTCCGCGTCGGTGACGGGCGCGGGCCAGGGCAGGCGGACCAGGGTGGGCCGGTCGAGGGCGCCTGAACGCACGGTGACGCCGAACCGGTCCAGCTCCCACAGCCAGGCGTCGGCGACCGGGGCGGCCATCAGGGAGGCCAGCGCGGTCTCCAGCCGGTCCCGGTGGGCGCCGTTGATGTGGCGGATCATGCGCTCGGCGTCGGCCAGGAGAGGGTCGGGCGCGGCGCCGAGATACTCCTCGGCGTCCAGCACGCCGGACTCGGGGCCGGTGAGATACACCACCTGGCCGACGTCCACGCGGAGCAGCCGCGGGCAGCCGGGGCTCCCCGGATCCTCCACCGCCTCGAACAGGGCCTCGTCCGGGCAGCGCTCGGCGATCGCGACCGCGGCCTCGCGCAGCTCGCCGGCGGGCACGGTCTGCACCCATCCCTGCACCTTGAGCAGGCCGCGGGAGAGCTCGGCGCCGCCGAGCGAGCGGCTCGCGGTCAGATCCACGGTCACCACCGGTTCGTCCCGCACGCCGTACAGCGGGTCTCCCGGCAGGACCAGCAGGACGGGACGGCCGGAAGCGTCCACGCCGCCCCGGGCGGGCCGGGCGGGCCGGGCCGTGCCGGCGAGGGAGACGTGAGTGGGCGTGGCGGTCGCGGCGAGCGTGCGGACCCGTTCGGGGATCGGCGGAGCGGTGACGGGGTGCTGCATGGACCGGCTCTCCTTGAGATCGGGCGACGGTTACGTCTAAGGTAAGCCTTACCTCAGTAAGGCACACCTAACCACAAGGAGCGATCGTGCGCTACACCGGACCCAAGGTGCGGCTCTCCCGCCGTGCCGGCGTCCCGCTCACCCGCAAGGCCGTCCGCTACTTCGAGGAGCGGCCCTATCCCCCGGGCGAGCACGGCCGTAAGACCAACCGCCGCCAGACCGGCGACTACGGTCTTCGGCTGATGGAGAAGCAGAAGCTCCGCTGGTACTACGACGTCTCCGAGCGGCAGATGCGCCGTTACTGGGACATGGCGCTGCGCAGCCCCGGCCGGTCCGGCGCCGAGCTGGTGGTGCTGCTGGAGAGCCGCCTGGCCTCCCTGGTCCTGCGCTCCGGTCTCGCCCCGTCCATCTACGCCGCCCGCCAGTACGTCGCGCACGGCCACATCACCGTCGACGGCCGCAAGGTGGACATCCCCAGCTACCTGGTCAAGCCCGGCCAGGTCGTCGCGGTACGGGAGCGGTCCCGCCGGATGCAGCCGTTCGTCGCCGCCGCCGAGGGCGTCTACGCCGACGAGCGGATCGCCTCCTATCTGGATGTCAGCCACGCAGACCTGCGTTTCACGGTGGTCAGCCGCCCGCTGCGCGAGCAGATCGTGGTCCCGGTGGACGAGCAGATGGTCGTGGAGTTCTACTCCCGCTGACGGTTCTGCTCCCGTCGGTCGGTCGGTCGGTCGGTCGGTCGGTCGGTCGGGCGCGGCGCGGTGCCGCCCGGCCGGGGAGCCGCTCCGCCCCGCCCCGGCCGGTGCCGGGCCGGGGCGCTCAGGGGTCAGCGGATGGGGGAGAGGCGGAAGACGCGCAGCTCGCGGCCCGACTTCTCGGTGTAGCGGTCATAGACCGGCCAGATCCTCAGCAGCTGTTCCCACGCCCGGTCCCGCTCCTCGCCGTCCAGCAGGCGGCCGGTGACCGGGACCACCCGGCCGCGGAAGGAGACCTCCGCCTGCGGGGTCTTGAGCAGGTTGCCGCTCCAGGCGGGGTGGTGCTCCCGGCCGAAGTTCGAGCCGACGACCAGGAAGGAGCCGCCTGCCTCGGGCAGGCAGGCGAGCGGGGAGACGCGGGGCTCGCCGCTCTTGCTGCCGGTGGTGGTGAGCAGGAGGGTGGGGATCATCCGATCGCTCATGACCCGCCGGCCGCCGGTCAGGCGGTGCACGGCCCGGTCCAGCCGGGGCACGATCTTCGGCCCGGCCTTCATGAACGCGTCGGTCGTCGCCAGCCACTGGAAGATCGGCTTGAGTCTCTCGACGAGGCGTGAACCCATGGTGGCCTCCTGTTTCCCGGGCGGCGCATGAGGGGCCCGCGGTACCCCGGGCGGCCGGGGCGACCACCCGTCCTGGATCGTAGCAAGCGCTAGGTTTATTGCCGACACCCCCGCCTCGGCGGCCGGGGGCGGCCGACCGGCTGCCCGGCCTCGCCGCTGGGGACCTCGCCGTCCCCGGCGGTGCGGAGCCCGCTTCCCTATCCGCGGACGCAGTAGCCGCCGATCCCCGTCTCCAGCAGGGAGAAGGCCTGCTCGGCCCGTTCGCGCAGGTCCGGGGCGATGGCCTCGACGGTCTCGCCGGCCATCATCCGCCGTACGGCGTAGCCCACCACGGTGCGCAGGGCGGCGCCGATCTGCGCGGCGACCACGGCGGGGGCGAGGTCGTCCGGGTCGGCGTCGATTTCCCCGGCGATCTCCTGCGCGAGCCGGCGGTCCCTCGTCTCGTTCAGCTCGCGGACCCGGGCGACGAGAGACGGGCTGGCTTCGATCATCCGGGTGAAGGCGTCGCTGCCCTCGTGGAACCCGTAACGCTCGTGGCGGCTCTCCAGCGCTTCCATGAAGTCCCGGCGCACCGCCTGCAGCACGCTCTCTCCCGGTCTGCGCTCCCGCGCCACCCGGGCCAGGGTGTCCTCCATCTCGGGAGTGCGGTCCAGGAGCAGGTCCTCCTTGGCCGCGAAGTAGTTGAAGACCGTGTTGACCGACACGTCGGCGGCCCGGGCGACCTCGGCCACGGTCACGTTGTCGAACCCGCGGGCCAGGAACAGCCCCGTCGCCGTGTCGGAGATGCGCAGCCGGGTCTCCCGCTTCTTGCGCTCGCGCAGGCTCTCGCTCATCCCGGCATTCTATGGGGCCGGACAAATATTGCAGTGACTTAAAATTTAGTGTTACTGTAAATTTGGAGGCGATGAAATGATCAAGACATCGGGTCTGAGCAAGACCTTCAGGGGCGGCGTCCGGGCCGTCCGCGGCGTGGATCTGAGCGTGGATTCCGGAGAGATCGTGGGCTTCCTCGGTCCCAACGGCGCGGGCAAGACGACCACCATGCGCATGCTGACCACCCTGCTCCGCCCCACCGCGGGCACCGCCACGGTCGCCGGGCGCGACCTGCTCACCGATCCGCAGGGCGTGCGGCGGCACATCGGCTATGTGTCCCAGGACGGCGGGATCGGCCCGTTGAATCCGGTGGGAGAGGAGCTCGAGCTGCACGCCATGCTGTACGGCATGCGCCCGGCCCAGGCACGCGAGCGGGTCGCGCAGACGCTGGAGCGCCTGGAACTGGCGGGCCTGGCGGACCGGGCGGGCGGCGCGCTCTCCGGCGGCCAGCGCCGCCGCTTCGACCTGGCGTTCGGCCTGGTCCACCGGCCGGCGCTGCTCTTCCTGGACGAGCCGACCACCGGCCTGGACCCGCAGAGCCGGGCCAACCTCTGGGACCACATCCGCCGCCTGCGGGACGAGGACGGGCTGACGGTGCTGCTCAGCACCCACTATCTCGACGAGGCGGACGCGCTGGCCGACCGGCTGGTCATCATCGACCACGGCGCGGTCGTCGCGGAGGGAACCCCTGCCGAGATCAAGGGGGGTGCCGGCACTCTCGACGACGCCTTCCTGGCCATCACCGGCCGCTCCCTGAGGGAGGACGGCGGGACCGGGGAACCCGGAGCGGCGGGGAACGGGACGGCGGCCGCCGGCACGGCGGGGAAGCGAGGGGCGGCGTGAACGCGATCCGCGACACCTGGCTGGTCTTCCGGCACAACACCCGCATCGCCCTGCGGCAGAAGGCGGGCATCGTCTTCGGGGTGCTGCAGCCACTGCTCTACCTGGTGCTGTTCGGCCCGCTGTTCGCCACGATCGGCACCTGGGAGACGCTGGTCCCCGGACTGCTGGCCCAGGTCGCCCTGTTCAGCGCGGGCCTGGCCGGGTTCGGCATCGTCATGGACGCGCGCTCCGGCGTGCTGGAGCGGCTCCGGGTCACCCCGGCGCACCGCACGGCCCTGCTGCTCGGCCGGGTCCTGGGCAGCTCGTTCACGCTGCTGATCCAGTCGGTCGTGCTGCTCGCGGCCGGCTACGCCTTCGGCCTGCGCGCGCCGCTGCCCGGCGTACTGGCCGGGCTCGTCCTCATGGCGCTGCTCGGCGTCGGCCTGGCCGCGCTGTCCAACGCGATCGCGCTGACCATGAACCCCGACCTCTTCGCGCCGGTCATGGGCACCGCGATCGTCCCGCTGGTCCTGCTGTCCGGAGCGTTCCTGCCGATGTCCATGGCACCCGCCTGGCTGGACGCGATCTCCCTCGCCACCCCGTTCCGCCATGTGGTGGAGGCGATCCGCGACCTGTTCGCGGGCCGCTACGCCACCTGGACGGTGGCGGCGGGGGCCGCGGCGACCGTCGTGCTCACGCTGGCGTGCGTGGCCGTCGGCACCCGGATCTTCAACCGCGAGAACGCCTGACGGAAGACACGGGAAGACGGAGGGAGCCCGCGCCGGCGGTCTACAGGGGCCCGCCCGCCTCCGTGCGCGATCATCCGCCGCGTCGCTACCGGGGCGGGCCGAAAGGCTCGATGGGCGGGTCGGAGTAGGGGCCCTCGCCCATGGCGGGATCGATCCGGCGGGCGGCGGCCTCGGTGACGCGCAGGCCGTACAGATCCTGGGTGGGGTCGATCAGCACCAGGCCGTAACCGGTGTCGACGTCGTCCTCCGAGAGCCCGAGGCGCTCGATGGCCTGAGCCAGCGTCGCCTCGGGCGGGAGCCGTACCGTGACGAGGAACATGGACCCTACGCTACGCGTCTTTTCTGCGCCGCAGTGCGGCGAGGATGCCCTTCGCGTCGGTGATGCCGTAGCCGTAGTCGTAGTCGAACCCGGCGGTGCTGCGGTCGTCGGCGGTGCGGCGCAGCAGGGTGCGCAACTGGGCGGGGGACAGCCGGGAGGCGGGCCACTGGGTGCGGACGGCGGCCACCAGACCGGCGGCGACCGGGCAGGCCGCGGAGGTGCCGGAGTCGGGCTGGTCGTCGCCGAAGGCCTTGGAACCGGAGAAGTGCGTGTAGGAGCAGACGTCCGGCTTGCGCTTGGCCAGGCGGCCGGGTCCCTGGGAGGAGTAGCCGACCCGCTCGTTCTCGACGTCCACGCCGCCGATGGACAGCACGGCGGAGTGCGAGTTGGCGCCCACGATCGGGCGGTCGGGGAAGGCGCACCGGCCGTCGCGGCAGTCGCGTCCGCAGTTGCCGGCGGCGAACAGGATGTCGGCGCCCGCCTGCTCCAGGCTGGCCACGATCACGTTGAACGGGTGGGCGGGGTTGTCGGAGTAGTTGCCGGGGTGGCCCACCGGGAAGTCCCAGCGCGGGGAGAACGACCCCCAGCTGTTGCTGACGACCAGGGCCCGGCTCTCCTCCGGCTGGGCGCCCAGCACCTCGCGCAGGTGGGCGAAGGCCGCGACCGCGTCGGAGAGCAGGCCGTCCAGGGCGGAACCGCCCTGGCGCCGGGAGAGCAGAACCGGAAGGTCGAGCAGCGTCGCCTTGGGCGCGGCGATGAGCGCGTCGAAGGCGCACATCGTGCCGTGGTCCACGTCGAACCGGCCCGGCGTGCCGTCCACTCCGCCCGGGACCCAGCTGCGCTCGGCGTCCAGCGCCACCTCCCGGTCCAGGTGGCGGGAGACGTGGTCGAGGTTGATCCCGGTGTCGAGCACCGCCAGCGCCACCTCCGAGCCGTCCAGGCCGCCGGCCGCGAGCTCCGCGACGGCCAGCAGGCGTTCCACGTCGTGCCAGTCGCCCACCGGTGGATCGCCGCCGCAGGTGAGGTACGGCTCGATCACGGGGTCGGCGAAGACGCCGACGACGTCGGGCCGGGTGCCGGGCAGCAGGCTGACCCGGGTGGACAACTCGTCGTCGGAGATCTCCCCCCGCACCAGGACCGAGGCGTCCTCGGCCGCCAGGGAGAAGGTCAGCGGACCGCTCATCGACAGGGGGTCGCCCCCGGCGGCGGGCACCGGGCGCGGCACCGCCACCGGCGCGAAGGAGGAGTCGAGGGCGATCCCGGGCAGGCCGCCGGCCACGTCGGCCGCGGTCACGCTCACGGCCGGGTCGGTCACGGCCGCGACGAGGTCGGATGAGGGGCGGAGCTGGATCAGGACGCGCATGATGCCACCACCTGCTGGTCGGGAAACCGGTTAGGGGAAACGCACCCCACCACATTCCTTCATCATGACGATCACGTCCACCGGTCCAAATCGCCTCTCACCAGCATCCTCGGGTGCGAACTCCGCAAACCATCGTGGTCATTTTTCCTTCCCCGGCGGGACAGGGATCACTAGCGTTTGACGGCATGACAGCAGCGGCGCAGACCACGCCACCTCCCCGCCACGACGTCCGCGCGCACTGGCTGGCCACCCGGCCCAGGTTGATCGTGGCCAGTGCCTTCATGCTCTTCCTGGAACTGGCGCTGATCCGGTGGACCGGGTCGAACATCGTGCATCTGAGCTACTTCACCAACTTCGTGCTGCTCGGCTCGTTCCTGGGCATCGGGCTGGGGTTCCTGAGAGTGGGCCGCACGGCCCGGCAGCCGTACTACTCGCCGATCACGCTGGCCGTCCTGGTCATGGTCGTCCTGGTCTTCCCGGTCACCGTCGACCGGCAGACCGAGGGCGTGCTGTACTGGACCAGTCTCAGCACCGCCGGACCGCCGGCCTGGCTGATCCTGCCGGTGGTCTTCGCCGCCGCGGCGATCGTGCTGATGGGCCCGGCCGAGCTGGTCGGGCGCTGCTTCCCCGAACTGGGGCGGCTGGAGGCCTACCGCTACGACCTGATCGGCAGCCTCACCGGCATCGGCCTGTTCACCGCGCTGTCGTTCCTCGGCGCGCCCCCGGTGGTGTGGGGAGTGATCGCCGCGCTCGCCTACGCCGTCCTGCTGCGGCCCAGGCGGGTCTGGGCCCGGGTCGCGCTGGCCGTGCCGTCGCTGGTGGTGGTCGCGGCGCTGGCGGCCGAGACGCTGACCGCCGGGGCGCTGTGGTCGCCGTACTACAAGGTGACCCACAGCCGCTTCACCGAGCAGGACGTGCCGGTGATGGACATCCAGGTCAACGGGATCCCCCACCAGCGGGCCGTCCCGGCGGACAGGCGGCTGGAGTGGGAGCGGCAGTACGCCCTGCCGTACGAGCGCTCGGCCGCCGGGCGGCTGGACGACGTGCTGATCGTGGGCGCGGGCAGCGGAACCGACGTGGCGATCGCGCTGTCCAAGGGCGCCGGGCGGGTGGACGCCGTGGAGATCGACCCCAAGCTCCGGCAGCTCGGCGGGACCTACCACCCGGACCGGCCCTACGACGACCCCCGGGTCACCACGCACGTCACCGACGGGCGCGCGTTCCTGGAGCAGACCGGCCGCAGGTACGACCTGATCCTGTTCGCGCTGCCCGACTCGCTCACCCTCGTCTCCGGCGCCAGCTCGCTGCGGCTGGAGAGCTACCTGTTCACGAAGGAGGCGATGGAGGCGGCCAGAGATCGCCTCAAGCCCGGCGGCACCTTCTCGATGTACAACTACTACCGGGAGAGCTGGCTGGTGGACCGGCTCGCCTCCACGGTGCAGGCCGCCTTCGGTCACAAGCCGTGCGTGGACATCGTCAGCGAGACCGGCCAGCAGGCCGTGATCACCTCCGGGCTCGGCGCCGCCGACCAGGCCTGCGGCGCCGAGTGGGCGGGGGCGACCGCGGCGACCCCGCCGCCCTCCGGTGACGACCGGCCCTTCCTCTACCTCAAGGACCGGACGATCCCGGAGATCTACGTCATCACCCTGCTCCTCATCCTGATCGTGAGCGTGCTGGCGGTCCGCGCGGTCGCCGGGCCGTACGCCCGGATGCGCCCCTACGCCGACCTGTTCCTGCTGGGAGTGGCGTTCCTGCTGCTGGAGACCAAGAGCGTGACCGGGTTCGCGCTGTTGTTCGGCACCACCTGGGTGGTCAACGCGATCGTGTTCGCCGGGGTCCTGGTCGCGGTGCTGGCCGCGGTGGAGGTGACCCGCCGCTTCCGCACCCCGTCGCTGCCCGTCATGTACGGCGTGCTCCTGGCCGGCCTGGTGCTGGCCTGGCTGGTGCCGAACTCCTGGCTGCTGGGTCTGCCGGTGCCGCTGCGCGCGGTGGTCGCCGTGGTCGTGGCGTTCCTGCCGATCTTCGCGGCCAACGTGGTGTTCGCCAAGCGCTTCGCCGACTCGGCCGACGGCACCACGGCCTTCGGCGCGAACCTGCTCGGCGCGATGGTCGGCGGCTGCCTGGAGTACCTGGCGCTGGTCGTCGGCTACCAGGCGCTGCTGGTCGTGGCGGGCGCGCTCTACCTGGGCGCGTTCGCCCTGCTGCCCAGGGGCGCCCGGACCGCGGGCTGAGCCGTTCCCCTGCGGGGTCCTGATCGGGCCCCCGGGCCCGCGCCGCCGGCGGACGGAGCGCGGGCCCGGGGCGGCCGGAAGGCCCCGGGCGTCACGGCTCCGTCAGATGCCGCAGAGCTCGTCGAGGGACTGGGCGCTCTTGTTGGCCGTGGGGGTCCTGCTCGGCGCGGTGAGCGTCGGGGTCGGGGAGGCACCGGTGGCGCCCGGCGTGGGCGTCGCCCGGCCGGCCAGGGAGCGGCGGCTGGGCTGAAGCGACTGGCGCAGGGCTCTGGCGGTCGCGGCGCGGATCTTCTGCCAGTCCGGGGAGCCGGTGTAGAACTCCGGCGGCACGAACTGCAGGCTGGTGATCTTCGCGTCCTTGACCTTCAGTGCGAGGTTGGTCAGGTGCTCCAGCATGTCACGCGGGATGTTGGTCTGGGCCGCCTTCTTGGCCACGCCGGCGATCTTGGTGAAGTTCGTCAGGACGGTGCCGGGGGTGGCCTGCTTGGCGAAGGCCCCGATGACGCAGCGCTGGCGGGCCATCCGGGAGAAGTCGTCGCTGCCGACGCGCGAGCGGCCGTACCACAGAGCCTCCTCGCCGGAGAGCGTGCGGTAGCCCGCCTTGATCGTGCCGGCGGTGCCGAACGAGCCGCCGTACTTCACGTCCTGGTCGATCCTGATCTTCAGCCCGCCGATGGCGTCCACCAGGTGGGCGAAGCCGTACATGTTGATCAGGGCGTAGTAGTCGATCTTCAGGTTGAGCGTGTAGCCGATCGCGTCCATGAGCGCCCGCGGCCCCTGGTGCTTGCGGCCCATGATCTCCGGGTGGTCCTCGGCGTACTGCCAGACCTCGTTGAGCAGGCCGCCGTTGGGCAGCTCGCGCATGAATCCGTCGGGGAACTGCTTGGCCAGCGGGCTGGACGGCGGGAAGCGCACGTGCTGCAGGTTGCGGGGGAGGCTGAACATGACGGTGTTGCCGGTCTTGATGTGGATGCTGGCCACGTTCATGCTGTCGGTCCGCACGCCCTCTCGGTTGCCCGCGCCGTCGCCGCCGATGAGCAGGAAGTTGACCCGGTCCTGCCCGTTCCACGGGTCCTCGGGCTTGAACGTGGGGGCGGCCGGGTCCTGCGGCGCGTTCGGGAAGATGTCGTTGATCGTCTCCTTGGCGGTCAGCACCGTGCTGGCGGCCAGCGCGAAGGGGGCCATCACTGTCACGCAGAGCGTGCCGATGACGATGCCGGAGACGATCTGGCCGGTGCTGTTGAGCCGGTTGGGGCCGAGCGCGATGTAGGAGGAGATCACCAGCAGGAACCAGCCGAGCGCGCCGAGCGCAGCCAGGCCCGCGACCAGGCCGAGCACGCCGTCCCGGGAGGCGATGCCGGTGTTGCCCTCGCCGGTGAGCGTGATCCCGGCGATCACTCCCAGGACCAGCAGCACGCCGAAGGCGCCGAGCAGGACGTAGCCGGTACGGCGGCGCCCCGCCCGCAGGTGCGCCATGCCCGGCAGGATCGCCGACAGCGCGGTCCAGCCGATGAGCGAGCCGGTCGTCAGCGGCCGGGCGAACCTGGGCCGCGCGGCGGAGCCGCCGGTGCCGGGGGCGGCCGGGCCCGGTGCGGGCGGGTGAGGGCGGCGGTCCCGGGAGGGTCCGCCGTCCTGCGGCACGGGCTCCGGATCGTGCTTCACCTGGGTGGCGGTCCCGCCGCGCGCCGCCGCGCCGTGCTGCGCCCGGGCGGCCGGCGCCTGCGCGGGGAGCGCTCCGTGCTCCGCCGCGGAGGCCGCGGTCGCCGCCGCCCCGGCGCGATCCCCCGGGGTGTGCTCCGGAGAGGAGGCGGGAGCGCGGTCGGCACGCGCGTCGGGCACGCCCGCAGGCCGGGCCGCGCGGCTCCCGCGCCGGCGAGGGCGCCGTTTCCCGGCCTCACCGGAGAGATCCCCCGAGTCCTGCCCAAGGCGCATCGTCACACCGCTTCCTACTCGGTCTTCGTCCCGGTTCACCTGGCAAAACGGCCGAGGTCCCCCGATTGCACAGAATTGCCCTGGATTCTAGCCCCCATACCCGGACATGACAGACAGATGCCCAAGCTAGGGTGAATGGCCGTTTAATCGATGGAGGCCGGGGGAAGGCGGCCGCCGCGGGTGTCTGTGGGATGAGGGTGACGCTGGAGGGTGCTGCCCGTTGACTGCCGTTCCGTGGCTCTACGGCGCTGGAGGTCCGGTACGGCCGAATCGCCGGGGCCTTTGCATAATTCTGGACGTAAGCCCCCAGATTTATCACCCGTCACGGATGTGACCGTATTCGGCTACGGTCCGAAATCATTCGAGGTGATCTCCGCGATGTGCCGGACCCGGCCGCTTCCGTTGTCCTAGCTTCGGAGCCATGAATCTGCAGCAGCTCCGCTACGTGGTCGCGACGGCGGAGCACCGCACCATGACCGACGCGGCCAGGTCGCTGTACATCGCACAACCTGCGCTCTCCCGTGCGATCAGAGACCTGGAACGAGAGCTCGGAATGACGTTGTTCGCCCGTTCGGGGCGCGGCGTGGTCGTCACGGCGCAGGGGCGCCGGGTGGTCAAGCTGGCCCGGGAGGCGCTCGACGCCGTTCACGAGATCGAGGCGCTGTCCACCCACGGCCACTCGTCCGAGGCGGAGCTCCGCATCGCCTCGACGCCCAGCCTCGAGCCGGGACTGGCCGGGCGGATCCTCCCCGCCTACACCGCCGAACACCCAGGGGTGCGAGTGCACATCGTCCGTTGCGACGGACGGGACGGCGTGGTGAACGCCATCAGGAACCAGCGGGCCGACATCGGCCTCACGGACCTGCCCGTCCCCACCGATCTGATCAGCCATCCGCTGGAGCGGCAGGAGATCGTGCTGATCTCCCCGCCCGGCCTCGACCTGCCCGACCCGGTGCCGATGAGCAGGCTCAACGGCATGCGGCTGGTGCTGCCGGTTTCCGGCAGCGCCCGGCGCAGGGAGTTCGACTCGCTGTTCGCCAAGTACGGCGTCGCCCCGGTGGCGGCCCTGGAGACCGAAGAGCGCGGCAACTGGCTGGGGCCGGTCCGCGCGGGCGCGGCCTCCCTGCTCTGGTACCGCGGGATGGCCGAGCAGGCCGCCAGGGCCGGCCTGGTGGTCCGGCCCCTCGATCCCTCGGTCCGCCGGGTGATCGCCATCGTGCACGCGCGGCGGCGGCTGCCCGCCGTCGCGCAGGAGTTCCTGACCGTGGCCGAGGGTGGGTCGGCCGCGTAGGACCGCCGCGGGCACGGCGCCCGTGAGAACCGTTGTGACACCCCACAGAGGCGGCGCAGGTGGGAGCGCCGGCCTCTCCGGCACCGGGCGATAGGCTCGGTCCCGATGACTATCTTGCGCCTGCGTGGCCGTGAGTTCCGGCCCGATGAGTTCGCGATCATGGCGGTGGTCAACCGCACCCCCGACTCGTTCTTCGACAGGGGGAGGACCTACGGCTTCGAGGCCGCCCTGGAGGCGGTGGACGGGGCCGTCCGCGGCGGTGCGGACATCGTCGACATCGGCGGCGTCAAGGCGGGCCCCGGTGACGAGGTGGACCCGGCCGAGGAGATCCGCAGGGTGGCCGACCTGGTCGCGGCGGTCCGCGATCGCTATCCCGATCTGATCATCAGCGTCGACACCTGGCGGGCCGAGGTCGGCGAGGTCGTGGCCGCGGCGGGCGCCGACCTGCTCAACGACACCTGGGGCGGGGTCGATCCGGCCCTCGCGCGGGTCGCCGCCGACCATGGCCTCGGCCTGGTCTGCGCGCACGCCGGACGCGTCGCCCCGCGCACCCGTCCGCACCGCATCGCCTACGACGACGTGGTGGCCGACGTCATCGGCTACACCACCGAGCTGGCCGAGCGGGCGGCCGCCGCCGGGGTCCCCCGCGAGTCGATCCTCATCGACCCGGCGCACGACTTCGGCAAGAACACCTACCACTCCCTGGAGGTCAGCCGCCGCCTCGGCGAGATGACCGCCACCGGCTGGCCGGTTCTGGTCGCGGTCTCCAACAAGGATTTCGTCGGCGAGACCCTCGGCGGCCTGCCGGTCGACGAGCGTCACGCCGGTACCATGGCCACTCTCGCCGTGTCCGCGTGGCAGGGCGCCCGGGTGTTCCGGGTCCACGACGCGGCCTCGGCCCGTACGGCCCTCGCCGCCGTCGCCCGTCTCCGCGGGCTCTCCGAAGAGAGGACGACCGTTGCCTGACGCCAGGAACGATCCCGTCGTGGTGATCGGGCTGGGCCGGTTCGGCAGCTCGCTCGCGGCGGAGCTGGTACGCCGGGGCACCGAGGTGCTCGCCATCGACCACCGGCCCAAGGTGGTCCAGAGCATGGCGGGAAGGCTCACCCACGTGGTCGCGGCCGACTCCACCGACCTGGAGGCGCTGAACCAGCTCGGTGTGCCGGACTTCTACCGGGCCGTGGTCGCCATCGGCACGGACATCGAGTCCAGCATCCTGACCACCTCCCTGCTGGTGGAGCTGGAGATCGAGGACGTCTGGGCCAAGGCCATCAGCCGCGACCACGGCCGGATCCTGGAGCGGGTCGGCGCCCACCACGTGATCCTCCCCGAGCACGACATGGGGGAACGGGTGGCGCACCTGCTCAACGGGCGGATGCTCGACTACATGGAGGTCGACGAGAACTACGCGCTGGTCAAGACCCGCCCGCCGCGCGACTACATCGGGGTCCCGCTCGGGGAGACCAACCTGCGCCGCAAGTACGGCGTGACGGTGGTCTGCGTCAAAGGACAGGGCGAGGAGTTCACCTACGCCGGGGCGGACACCGTCCTCGGCTACGGCGACGTGATCATCATCGCGGGGAAGATCGAGCAGGTCGAGCGCTTCGCCGAGCTGCCCTGACGGGGCGGGGCCGTGCGGACAGAAGACCGTGCGGACAGAAGACGGACAGGACCGGGCCACCCGCGGGGGGAACGGGTGGCCCGGCCAGGTGAGGCGGGGTGGAGCCTCACTTCTTCCGGAGGTCTCCGGGTTCTCCGAAGGGTTACTGAGCGGTGATCCTCACGTCGTCGACTCCGGCCTCGACCAGGCTGGCGCCTGAGGCGTCGGCGGCGTCCACCACGATGCGGACGGTCTGGCCGGCGTGGCCCGAGACGTTCGCGGTTGCGGTGGCGTAGGCGGCGGCCCGGTTGGACGCCGCGCCCCGCTGGTCCAGCACGGTCGTGGTGGTCGTGCCGACCACGCGGACCCGGATGTAGTCGGCGCTGCTGGCGTTGGTGAGGTGGCCGAGATACCACGAGAACGACAGCGTGAGCGTGCCGCTCGCGGGAAGCGTGATGGCCGGTGACTGGGCGCTCGTCACGCCGCCGTCGATGTCGCCGGCTCCCACGCTCGACCCGGCCGCGGCACCGGTGACCAGGGCGTTGCTCCCGCTGGGCGTGGTCCCCGGCTGCATCACCGTGCCGCCGTTGGTCGTCTGCCCGGGGTCACCGCGCTCGAAGCGGCCCGTGGACGCGGTGTCGGAGCCGCCCGGGTTGACCGTCCAGCCGCGGTCGGCCTCGAAGTCGTCGGAGTAGACCACGGTCGGGTCGGGGCCGCCGCCGCCCCCTCCGACGAACAGCAGCCGGTTGGGGGAGCCGGCGCCGGGATTGCTCACCACGCCGGTGGTCGCGGCGGTGACCATCGCGTCGCGGACCTGCGCCGGGGTGGACGACGGGCCGGCGTTCAGCAGCAGGGCCGCGGCCCCCGCGACGTGCGGGGAGGCCATCGAGGTGCCGCTGATGGTGTTGGAGGCCGTGTCGCCGTTGTGCCAGGCCGAGGTGATGGACGAGCCGGGGGCGAACAGGTCCAGGCAGGTGCCGTAGTTGGAGAAGGAGGAGCGCGCGTCGGTGTTGGTGGTGGCGCCTACGGTGATCGCCTCGGCGACCCGGGCGGGGGAGCGCGTGCAGGCGTCGGTGTTCTCGTTGCCCGCGGCCAGCGCGTAGACGACGCCGGAGTTGATGGAGTTGCGCACGGAGGTGTCCAGCGCGGCGCTCGCACCTCCGCCCAGGCTCATGTTGGCCACGGCGGGTTTGACCGCGTTGGCCGTCACCCAGTCCACGCCCTCGATGATGATCGAGGTGGAGGTGGTGCTGCCGCAGCCGAACACCCGCACGCCGACGAGCGTGACGGCCTTGGCGATGCCGTACTGGCTTCCGCCGACCGTGCCCGAGACGTGGGTGCCGTGGCCGTTGCAGTCGGCCACGTCGTTGTCGTCGTCGTAGACGTCGCGGCCGTTCTGCGCCCGCCCGCCGAAGTCGGAGTGGCTGATCCGGATTCCGGTGTCGATGATGTAGGCGCGCACGCCCGAGCCGTTGTTCGGCGGGGTGTAGTTGCCGTCCAGCGGCAGGTTGCGCTGGTCGACCCGGTCCAGACCCCACGACGCGACGGCCTGCGCCACGCTCTGCCGCGCGGGCTGCTCGATCAGGCTGAACTCCTGGTCCTGCTCGACGTAGGCCACGTCGGAGCGGGCCGCGACGGCCCGGGCCTGCGCCTCGGTCGCCTTCATGGCGAAGCCGTTGAGGGCGCGCTGGTAGACGGCGCTCACCGAGGCGCCCTCGGCGTCGGCGACCTCGCGCGCCCTGCGGTCCCGGTCGGCGCGGGTGAGCTGGCCCTTGAGGACCACGATGTAGCTGCCGGCGACGGCGGTGGGGCTGTCGGCGGCCGTGATCGCGCCCTGGGGCGCGGGGTCGGCGGAGGAGGGCTGGGCCGTCCCGAGGACGAGCGCCAGCGCCGCGGCCGTGAGTCCGGTTAATCGGGCGGGGGAGATCCTGCTCATGATGACGATCCTCCTGGTGGGGGGTGAATCCGGAGCCCTCGTAGGGTGTTCCGGACGGAGGTGAGCGCCCTTATCGTGAACCGCCACGATTTTTGCTGCAATATCCTGACTGACGTAAATTTATTTGTTACATACTCCGTTCCGGACAGAGGCGTGGACGTAACGGCGTGCGCCGGCTGCTCAGCCGTAGATGACCGAGAGGAAGCGGATCAGGACCGCCTCCCGCCGGTCGGCGGGCAGCGCGTCGAGCACCGCGTTGACCACCGCCATCTCCGGCTGGCCCGAGCCGTTCAGGTCCACCCCGACCGAGGCCGCCAGCTCGCCGAAGGCCGCGTCGTCCAGCGCCTCCAGGTCCAGCTCCGCCACCAGCTCCACCAGCCCTTCCGGCAACTCGGCCGGTCCCCGCTCCCGGGCGGCCGCGGCCGATTCCGCGATCACCTCCAGCATCGCCTCCACGCCGCCCAGCGTCACCCCGGTCACGGTGATGTGGATGTTGGCCGGGATGCCGGCGTAGGACAACTGCGGCTGCAGGAACCAGCCGCGCCTCCTGGCCTCGTCCGAGAGCACGAACACGTCGATCTCATCGGAGGTGAAGGCGACCAGCGACGACTCGGGCTCGCCGAGCACCCGCAGGCCGCCGATCGCGGCGACGCCCTCGCGCAGGCGGCGGGCGGCCGCCAGGGTGGTGCGGCCCAGCTCCAGGTAGCCCTCCCGGCCGAGGGCCTGCAGGGTCGCCCAGGCGCCGCCGAGCGGGCCGGCGGACTTGGAGCTCTGCACGGTGGCGTTGATCACGGTGTAGCCCGGCCACGACGCCGACGCGAAGTAGGCGGCGCGGCGCAGCGCGGGGTCGGCGAAGAGCACGACCGAGGCGCCCTTGGGGGAGTAGCCGAACTTGTGCAGGTCGCAGGAGATGGAGGTGACCCCCCGCACCGACAGGTCGAACGGCGGGATCTCGGCGCCGGCCTCGCGCAGCCAGGGCAGCAGCCATCCGCCCACGCACGCGTCCACGTGGCAGAGCACGCCGCGCGCCGAGGCGGCCGCGGCGATCGCCTCGACCGGGTCCATCACCCCCTGCGGGTAGGAGGGCGCCGAGGCGACCACCAGGACCGTGTCGCCGGTGATGGCGTCCTCCACCGCGGCGGCGTCCGCCCGGAAGGTCACCGGGTCCACCGGCACCGCGTCCACCACCACCCCGAGATAGTGCGCGGCCTTGTGGAAGGCCGGGTGGGCGGTGACCGGCACCACCATCCGGGGACGGCCCGCGACCGGGCGGGAGTCGCGCGCCGCCTTCACCGCCAGCATGATCGACTCGGTGCCGCCGCTGGTGAAGATCCCGGTGCCGCCGCCGAGCAGGTCCGCGACCGCGCCGACGACCTGCCGCTCCATCTCCACCACGCTGGGGAAGGCCGTCGGGTCGAGCGTGTTGACCTCCAGCATCTCGACATAGGCCCGCGTCGCCGCCTCGTGCACCTCCGGGCGGCCGGTGTCGTAGACGTAGGCGGTCACCCTGCCTCCCCGCACCGGCAGGTCGGCCTCCTTCAGCCGGGCGATCTCCGTCAGCAGCTCGCCGGCGTCGCGGCCCTTGTCGGGCAGGTTCATGGAGACTCCTTCTGTCGTACGGCTGGGAAGACCCCGGCGCCCACCGGGCCCGGGCGGGGCGGGCGTCCGCGGCCGGGCGGAGGGCAGGCGATCACCGAGGGCTCCCCGGGAGGAGGGCGGGGCGGGGACGCGAGGCCGAGACGTTCCCGCCAGGCACGCGACGGAAGTGACAGTATGTCTGCCCTTCCTGCCTAATCAATTGATTGATTGAGATATGTCGGCCATGGGGGTCACGGAATCGCGCCGGCCCTCTCACCGGGAGGAACGGACGACCGCGGGTTGCCTGAGCGTGGCCGGCCGGCCGGCCGGTGGGGCGGTCAGGACAGCGGCAGCCGCACCACCGCGCGCAGGCCGGGGGAGGCGTCCTCCAGATGGACCGCGCCGCCGTGGGCGTTGACCGTCTCGCGGACGATCGCCAGGCCCAGCCCGGCCCCGCCCTCGTCCCGGCTGCGCGCGCTGTCCAGCCGGGTGAACCGGTCGAAGACCCGCTCCCGGTCGGCCTCGGGGATGCCCGGCCCGTCGTCGGTGACGGTGAGCAGCGCGTCCGCGCCCTGTGCCCGCAGCTCGACCACCACAGGGGCGGCGGTGTGCCGCAACGCGTTGTCGACCAGGTTGACCAGCACCCGCCCCAGGTCCAGGGCGTCCCCGGCCACCACGATCGGGTCGCCCGCCCGGGAGCCGTTCCCCGCCGGGTCCCCGGGCCGGGCCGCCGGGCCGCCGCCGATCCTGAACACCACGGCCCCGCCGTACCGCTCCAGGGTCTGGGGGACCAGATCGTCCAGCCCGACCGGCTCCCTGCGGGCGAGCGCGCCGCCGCGCTCGTCCAGGCGGGCCAGGGCGAGCAGATCCTCGGCCAGCCGGGTCAGGCGGGTGGTGTCCTCCAGCACGCCCTCGGCGGTCTCCCGCCAGTCGTCCTGCCCGCCCGGATGGCCGAGCGCCACCTCCAGTTGGAGCCTGATGCTGGCCAGGGGGCTGCGCAGCTCGTGCGCGGCGTCGGAGACCAGGGCCCGCTGGCGGGCGTCGGCCCGCTCCAGCCGGTCCAGCATGGCGTTGAGAGTGGTGGCGAGGCTGTGCACCTCGTCGCGGGACTCGGGGACCGGCAGGCGGCGGGAGCGGGCGGTGCCGGTGATCTCCTCGGCGCCCCGGCGCAGCGCGGTGATGGGCCGCAGCGTCCGGCCGATGATCACCCAGCTGACCCCGGCGAGCAGCACGAGCAGCAGCGGGGTGCCGACGAACAGCACGTGTCCCGCGGTGCGGAGGCTGGTCTCGACCTCGCTGAAGGGCCGGGCCGCGATCACCGTCCGCCCCTCGTCGGCGCTGAGCACCCGCACGCGCAGCATGTGCGGGATCCCGTACGGCCCGCCGTGCAGGAAACGCGCCCGCTTCTCCGCGATCGCCGCCGACCGCTCCGCCGCGTCCAGCAGCGGGACCAGCCGGTCGGTCCCGGTGGTGGCGTGGGTGATGCGACCGGCGGAGTCGATCACCTGGATCAGGACGCCGTCGGGCGAGGCCAGCTCGTCCGGTACCTGCCCGGCGTCGGCCTGCGAGACGATCTCCCGGGCCCGCTGGTAGATCGAATCGTCGATCGTGGCGATCAGCGCCTGACCGAGCACCCCGATCATCACGTAGGCCGAGACCGCCAGCGCCACCGCCAGCACCGCCGAGGCGGCCGCGGTCAGCCGGAAGCGCAGGCTCTTGCGCCGCCACCACCCGGCGGTACGGCGGGCGCCCGCCTCCTTCCGGGGCCGCCCGGCCGGCCGGAGTCCGGCTCCGGAGCCCGGCTCAGCCTCCATCGCCGGCCAGCCGGTATCCGGCGCCCCGCACGGTCTGCAGCGCGTTGCGCGAGAACGGCACGTCGATCTTGCGGCGCAGGTAGCCGACGTAGACCTCGACCACGTTGGGATCGGTGTCGAAGGTGTCCCAGACGTGCTCCAGGATCTCGGTCTTGGAGACCACCTCGTCGTGCCGGCGCAGCAGGTACTCCAGCAGGGCGAACTCCCGGGGGGTCAGCTCCACCGGGGTCTCCCCCCTGGCCACCCTGCGCCGGGCCGGGTCCAGGGAGAGGTCCCCGGCCTGCAGCACGGCGGGCCGGCGGCTCCCGCCGCGGCGCAGCAGCGCCCGGAGCCTGGCCACCAGCACCACGTAGGAGAACGGCTTGGTGAGGTAGTCGTCGGCGCCCAGGTCGAGCCCGTCGGCCATGTCGTACTCGCCGTCCTTGGCCGACAGCATCAGGATCGGCACCCAGTTCTCCTCGGCGCGCAGCTGCTTGCAGACGTTGTAGCCCGACAGCCTCGGCAGCATGATGTCCAGCACGACCACGTCGTACTCGCCCTGCCTGGCCAGGTGCAGGCCGTCCTCGCCGTCGTGCGCGAGGTCGACCGCGAACCCCTCGGCCTGCAGCCCGCGCTGGAGCGCCGCGGCCATCCGCCGCTCGTCCTCCACGACGAGAACCCGCATCTGTTGCCCCTTTCACCTGACCCGCCCATTGTCGGGCAGCGCGCCTGAGACCCGGCTGAGAAGTCTGTGAGCCCTCTCAGTCTGTCTCAGCTCCCGCACAGGAGCGTTCACGCAGGCTGCTGGTGAAAGGCAGTGACGGCATACCGTTGAGGAGTGACATGTCAGAGCAAACACAGCAGCGGCGAGCGCGTCGAGGGCGCGCCGTGAGGTGGGGCGTACCGATCGCCGCGGTCGCGGTGGTCGCCGGGGCCGTCGGCGCCGGACCCGTCATCGCCGCGGTCCAGGGAGATCCGGTGCTGCCCGAGCGCACGGCCGAGCAGCTGCTCGCCGACGCGCTGCAGGCCACGAAGTCCGGTCCGACGCCCATGTCGGGCACCGTCCTGCAGACCGCCTCCCTCGGCGTTCCGGGGCTGCCGGAGGTGTCGTCGGGGATGGGCGGCACCTCGCCCGCCGCCCTGCTCACCGGCTCCCACGAGCTCAAGGTCTGGTACGGCGGCGACGAACGGCTCCGCCTCGCGATGCCCGGCCGGATGAGCGAGACCGACCTGATCGTCAACGGCGACCAGGCCTGGCTCTGGGAGAGCGACTCCAGCACGGCCACCCGGATCAAGGACACCGGCGAGGCCGCCGGGCACGCGTCCGGGAAGGGGCCGGGGCACGAGTCGGGGCACGAGTCGGGGCACCCCGAGGCCCTGCCCACGGCGGCCACGCCGCAGCAGATCGCCAAGGAGGTGCTCCAGCGGGCCGACGCCGACACCGCCGTCGGCGTGAGCTCCAGCGAGAAGGTCGCCGGGCGTGACGCCTACCAGCTCACCCTTGCCCCCAAGGACGCTTCGTCCCTGGTCAAGGAGGTCAAGCTGGCCCTCGACGGGGAGACCTTCGTCCCGCTGAGGGTCCAGGTCTACGCCAAGAGCGCGGCGGAACCCGCCTTCGAGGTCGGCTTCACCTCGGTGAGCTTCACCCCGCCCGCCCCGGAGAACTTCACCTTCACCCCGCCGCCCGGCGCCAAGGTGAAGGAGCAGTCGCTGGACGAGCTCGCCAAGGGCCTGGGGGCCGATCCGCAGGCCCGGCAGGAGAAGGGCGGGAAGATCGCCGAGGGCATGCGGACCGTCGGCAAGGGCTGGACCGCGGTCGCGGTGCTCCCCTTCTCCGCGCAGGACCTCAAGGGCCTGGCCCCGCAGGGGCAGACGGGTGAGGAGGCCGGGTCCCCCGAGGCCCAGGCGGTGACCGACGCCCTGCTGAAGTCCGCCACCCCGGTCAGCGGGCCGTGGGGCAGCGGCAAGGTCGTCCGGACCAAGCTGGTCTCCGCGCTGCTGACCGACGACGGGCGCCTGCTCTTCGGCGCGGTCACCCCGGAGAAGCTGACCGAGGTGGCCGGGCGGTGACGACGGAAGCCGGAGACCACTCGATCGTCACGCGCGGGCTGACCAAGCGGTTCCGCGGCGGCCAGGTGGCCGTGGACGATCTCCATCTGTCCGTGCCGCGCGGGTCGGTCTTCGGCTTCCTCGGCCCGAACGGCTCGGGGAAGACCACGACCATCCGCATGCTGCTCGGGCTCGTCGCGCCGACGCAGGGCGGCTGGGATCTCCTCGGCACACCGATGCCGGGCGGGGTGTCCGCGGTGCTGCCCCGGGTGGGTGCGCTGGTCGAGGGGCCGGCGTTCTATCCCTACCTGTCGGGCGAGGCCAACCTGCGCCGCTACGACGCCGCCGACCCGGCGGCCGACCCGCGCACCGCCTCCCGGCGGATCGGGCTCGCCCTGGACCGGGTCGGGCTGACCGCGGCGGCGGGCAAGCGCTACCGGGCCTACTCGCTGGGCATGCGCCAGCGGCTGGCCATCGCCGCCGCGCTGCTCGGCCCCAGGGAACTGCTGGTCCTGGACGAGCCGACCAACGGCCTGGATCCGCAGGGCACCCGTGAGGTGCGGGCGCTGGTGAAGGAGATCGCGGCCGACGGGACGACCGTGTTCGTCTCCTCCCATCTGCTCGCCGAGGTGGAGCAGATGTGCACCCACGTCGGCGTCATGCGGACCGGCAGGCTGGTCGCCGAGGGACCCATCGCCGGGCTTCTCGGCGGGGAGGCGGTCAGGGTCCGGGTCGAGACCCCGGACACCGCCGAGGCGGCGGCCGTGCTGTCGGGACTCGGCCTGGCCGGGGTGCGTACCGGAGCCGGGGAGGCCGCCGCCGAGCTGGGCGAGCAGGCGCCGGAACGCGTCACCGCCGCGCTGGTGGCGGCGGGCGTCGCGGTACGCGGGCTGGCCGTGCAGCGGCCGAGCCTGGAGGACGTGTTCGTGGGACTGACCGGGGAGGGTTTCGATGTCGACGGTTGACGTCACGGGAGTCACGGCCGAGGCGGGTCCCGCCCCCGTGCCGGACGCGGCCCCCGGCCTCCGGGAGGACACGCCCGCCTCCCGGAGGCCGGGAGCGGCGCGCGCCTGGCTGCGGCTGCTCGGCTCGGAGGCCGGGCTGACCTTCCGCCGCCCGCGCAACCTCGCCGTGCTGGCCGTGCTCGGGATCATCCCGGTGCTGATCGGGGTCGTCATGCGGCTGTTCGCCGAGCCGATCGCGGCCGAGGCCGCGGACGGGCCGGGGAACGGCGGGGCCATCTTCGCGCAGATCACCGGGAACGGTCTCTTCCTCACCTTCGCCGCGCTCTCCGTGCTGGTGCAGCTCATGCTCCCGGTCGCCGTCGCGGTGGTGGCCGGTGACGCGGTCGCCGGGGAGGCGGGCGGCGGCACGCTGCGCTACCTGCTGACCGCCCCGGCGGGGCGGACGCGCCTGCTGGCCGCCAAGTACGGCAACGCGGTCCTCTTCTGCCTGGCGGCCGTCAGCGTGATCGCGCTGTCGGCCCTGGTGACCGGGCTGGCGCTGTTCCCGATCGGGCCCATCACCCTGCTGTCGGGCACGACGATCTCCTTCGCCGAAGGACTGCTCAGGATCGGCCTGGTCGTGCTCTACGTCACGGCGGGGATGGCCGCCCTGGCCGCGTTCGCCCTGGCCCTGTCCACGCTGACCGAAGTGGCGATCGGCGCCATCGCCGCGACGGTGGTGACGGTGATCGTGATCCAGGTCCTGGGCGTGATCCCGCAGCTCGCCTGGCTGCAGCCGTACCTGCTGACGCAGTGGTGGAACGAGTTCGACGGCGTCCTGCGCGATCCGGTCGCCGCCGGCGAGATGGGTCAGGGCCTGCTCGTCTTCGCCGCCTACGTCGTGATCTTCGGTTCGATCGCCTGGGCCCGCTTCACCGGCAAGGACATCACCTCCTGAGCGCGCCCACGCGGGCATGGTGGCCGAGCTGACCAAGTGCATCCAGTGCATCCGCACCAACATGGCCTGCGCCGACATCTGCGCGACCACCGCCCGGGTGCTGTCGCGGCACACCGGCTACGACGCCGGCATCAGCCGGACCCTGCCGGAGGCCTGCGCCATGGCGTGCAAGTCCTGCGGGGACGAGTGCGCCGGCCACGCCGACGCCCACCGGCACTGCCGCATCTGCGCCGATGCCTGCCGCGTCGGCGAACCCCGGAGGCGCCCGGCCCGGCCCGTTTCCGCACGGGCCGGGCCGGAGCCGGTCATGCGACCGGTGCCTGATCCGGGCCCGCGGAGGCCCCGCGGCTCCCGCGGCGCAGGCCGAGGGCGCCGATCACGGTGCCGACGAGCCCGGCGAGCAGGCCGCCCGCGCCGAGCAGGCGGGCGGTGCCGTCGGCGGAGGCCGTATCGGCGGCCGCGACCGGGGTCACCGACGGCGCGGATCCGGAGGCGGGTCCGGCCGACGGGGTGGCCGAGTGGCCGGAACCGTGGCCGGCGCCGCCGGAGGCGGGGGTGAGCTTGAGGACCGGGGCCGGCCGGGCGGGGTCGGAGCCGTCGGCCTTGGGCTCGTCGGCCCACTTCACGACCTCGCCGCCGGTGTAGGTCTGGGTCGCGGGGAAGACCAGCTGGTCGGTGTCCTTGGGCAGCATGCCCATCGAGACCTCGAACTCCTGGAACTGGCCGGGCTCGATCCTCCCGCCGGACCAAGTGATCTTCGTGACCGCCTCGGTGATCTCGCCGTACTCCGTGGTGACGGGCGTGCCGAGCTTCTCCTCGGTCACCTCGACCTTCCAGCCGGGCACCGGCCTGACCGAGACGAACGGCAGCGGGTGGTCGGCGGGGAACGCGACCTCGACCTTGCTGGTCGAGGCGTCGTCACGCTCGTTGGGCACCCGGAAGGCGACCTTGGTGAAAGCGCCCTGTTCGGCGCTTCCGGGGTTGATCGTGACGTGTGCGAGGGCGGGTGCGGCCAGGGCGACGGTGAGGGCGGCGGCGGCCGCGGTGACCGCCGCGGCGCGGCGGCACACGGGGGAAAGGCGCACGGGGGAAAGGGACATGGATGTTCTCCGCTTCGGGGATTCGGGGTCGCCGGAACCCCGGGGCTCGCGGGAGCCCCGGCGGGGTCCGGGAAGGGAAGGAGCTCAGCAGGTGCGGAGCGGAGGGCCGCGCCTGCTGACGGTGTGGCGGAGAAGGGCCCGGACGGGAAGGGGGACGGTGCCGGGCGGGGTGGCGGGCGGTGCGGCCCGGAGGCTCGCCGGGACCGCCAGCAACCGGAACGCCGCGCCGGCGCGGCGCCCGGCGGCGGCGAGCCGGTGCCCTGCCGCGCGCAGCAGCGCCCACAGGGCGCTCTCGCCGCGGGCCAGCCACCAGCCGGTGATCAGCGTGGCGGTGAGGTGGGCCAGGAGCATGCCCAGGCTCTCGCCGAGCCCCTGGCCGTGCGGGTGGAAGCCCGGGGAGCCCCCGGAGGGGTCGCTGAGGGCGAACAGCTCGTGCAGGAGCAGTTGCGCGCCGGTGAGCGTGGTGTGGACGGTCGTGGCGGACCGCTCGCGCCCGGCGAGGGAGAGCGCCGTCATCGTGACGGCCGCCGTCCCGGCGGCCACCGCCCACGGCTCCGGCCCCGAGCCGCCCGCGGCCACGTGGCCGAGGACGGCGAGCGTCACGCAGACGGCCGAGAAGGCGGCCGAACGCATGAGGCGGAGCGGGAGGCGGGCACGCATGACGCCGGACATGGTCTCACGCCCGACCGCCGGTCCTCGACCCGAACGGCGCGAGCCACCCGGTCCGGCTGATCGGGGCGGCCGTCGGGGCCGGCTCTCGCGGTGCGGGCCGGATACCGGGACCGGGCGGAGGCGTCCGGGCATCGAGCGAGATAACCAATGGTGTGTGATGCCTGCCGTTTTGCGGCTTTTGTAGCTATGGTTGCCGCGACCGTGAAAGCACGTGGAGCCGGGGTGGTGGCGATGCGGCACTTCTTCGGGCTGCTCATCGGGCTGGTGACGACGGCGGCCCTGCTCCTGGGCGGGGGCTGGGCGGCCGTGACGACCCTCGCGCGGCCCGTGCCCGGTGTGGACGGCGCACCCGTCTCGTCCACCGATGCGAAGATCTGGATCGCCCTGGGCGTCATGGCCGGGATCGGCCTGCTGCTCGGCCTGGTGATCGCCGGCAGGGTCTCCCCGCTGGCCGGGTTCGTCCCGTCCATGGTCCTGCTCGCCGGGACCGTGATCTACGCTCTCGACGCGCGGCGGGCCGTGAGCCTCCTGACCGAGACGCCCACCTTCCACGAGGCGCTCGACACGGCGCCCGTGGGCATGAGCACCCTGCTCGCCAGCGGGGTCTACGCCATGATCGGCGTCGCCCTCTTCCTGCCCGTCCTGATGCCCTCCCGCTGGGCGGGGCGGCGCTCCGGCGAGGCCGAGGAGTACGAGGAGGAGGCCGGCGAGCCGTCCTACTACTGACACGGCCGGACCCGCCGCCGCTCCGGCGGGTGAGGGTCAGCCGCCGGGCGCCGGTTCGCGCTCGCCGGTGTAGAGGCGGGCCACGACGTCCTCGAGAGAGTCCCCGCCGGGAGCGGTGGCCCGCAGGTCGTCGAGGGTGCCGTCGAAGCCGAGGCGGCCGCGGTCGATGAGCATGATCCGGCGGCAGAGCTTCTCGATGTCGCCGAGGTCGTGGGTGGTGAGCAGCACGGTGGTGCCGCGCTCGGCGTTGAGCCGGCGCAGGAACTCGCGCATGGCGGCCTTGCTCACCACGTCCAGCCCGATGGTGGGCTCGTCCAGGATCAGGACGGAGGGGTCGTGCAGGAGCGCGGCGGTGATGTCGCCGCGCATGCGCTGGCCCAGGCTGAGCTGGCGGACCGGGGTGTGCAGGAAGCCGCCGAGGTCGAGGAGCTCGGCCAGCTCGGCCAGCCTGCTGCGGAAATCATCTCGATCTACTTTGTAAAGGTGGCGGACCAGTTCGAAGCTGTCCCTCAGCGGCAGATCCCACCACAGGGTGGTGCGCTGGCCGAAGACCACCCCGATCCGGCGCGCGAGAGCCGTACGGCGGTGCGTCGGGTCGAGCCCGGCCACCTCGAGGCGGCCCGAGGTCGGTGCGAGGATGCCGGTGAGCATCTTGATGGTGGTGGACTTGCCCGCGCCGTTGGGACCGAGGTAGCCGACGAACTCCCCGGCCCCGACGGTGAACGACAGCTCCCGCACGGCGTGCACGGTCCTGCGGGCCCGGCCGCGGCCGACGGTGAAGGAACGGCCGACCCGGTCGACTTCGATCATGCGGTCAACTCCCCGTGGAGCGGTAGCGGCGGATGCCCGTCCGCCAGGCGAGGGCGGCGGCGAGGGCGAGGGCGAGGGCCGCGGCGGGCGCGGCGAAACGCAGCCCGTACGGCAGGCCGAAGGGGTCGTCCCGGCCCAGCACGTACAGGGCGGGCTGCCAGTTGACGAACGCCAGCGGGACGATGAAGGTGACGGCCCTGACGAGGTCGCCGCCGTAGACCGTCAGCGGGTACTGGGTCAGGGTGCTGCCGCCGTAGGTGAAGGCGTTGCTCACCTCGGGCGCGTCGGTCAGCAGGAACTGCAGCGCGCCGCCGATGGTGAAGATCGAGACGAAGATGACGAGCCCGCAACCGATCATCAGCGGGACCATCCAGAGCCGGCTCCAGGGCGGGTCGAGCCGGGGCAGGGCGATGCCGAGCACCACCGCGGCCTGGGCCAGGCGGCCGAACCGGTGCACACCGAACCGGTCGGTGGCCATCTGCACGAACGCGCTCACCGGGCGGATGAGCATGGCGTCGAAGGTGCCTGCCCGGATGTGCTGGCTGAGCCGGTCGACGTTGCCGAAGAGCATGTCGGCCAGGGCGAACGACATGCCCGCGGTGCCGTACAGGAACATGACCTCGGCGAGCCCGAAACCGCCCAGCGATCCGGTGTGCTCGAAGATGATCCAGATCGCCGCGACGTCCAGCCCGTTCAGCACGAACGAGCCCAGGGTCATCATGACCAGCGGGATCGGGTACTGCGCCGAGGCGCGCAGCCAGGTCCAGGCGAGCAGGAGGTAGATCCTAGCCACGGGCGGCCTCCCGCAGCGGCCCCGCGCGCTCATCCACCCTGGACCACCACCTTCCGTCGGGCGGCGCGGGTGGCCAGGGCGCCGAGGGCCAGCAGCGCCGCCGCCCACAGGGCCTGGAAGCCGAGGGCCTCCAGCACGTCCTTCTTGCCGAGGTAGACGTCGGCGGGGACCTGGACCATCGCGGCCCAGGGGAGGGACTGCGCCGCGGTGCCGAGCCAGCCCGGGAAGAGGTTCAGCGGCAGGACCATGCCGCTGAAGAACATCGACATGACCATGGACAGCGACTGCGTGCCCCGGTCGTCGACGATCCAGAACGACGACAGCGCCACCAGGTAGCGCCAGCCGAAGCTGACGACCACGCCGAGCACGAAGCTGGCGGCGAAGAAGGCCCACGTGGCCGGTTCCGCGGGGGTGACGATGCCGAACAGCGCGGCTCCGACGAGTGTCGGCGGTACGCTGCGCAGCAGGAACAGGTAGCCGGCGCGGCCCAGGTCGTCGGCGAGGTTCCAGGTCTGCAGGGAGGCCGGGCGCAGGAGGTCGACGGCGACGTCGCCGGTGCGCACGCGCTCGGCGAGCTGGACCCCGCCGCCGAAGAGCTGCATCGGGCCGATGAACGCCTGGCTGAGGAAGCAGAAGGTGACGGCGTCGGCGACGTCGTACCCGGCCAGGCCGGGGCGGGCCTCCCACAGGGCGATCAGGACGTAGGCGCGCAGGATCCCGAAGACGGTGTTGGTGAAGGCCCCGGCGAGGGCTGCGGCCCGGTAGGCGGAGTGGCGGCGGAAGCCGTACCAGGCGATGCGCATGTAGAGAAGGAAGGCGGCCTCCCGGGACGCGTGCGGGCAACCGTCCCATCTTCCTCGCGGCCCGTGACCGCGGCAACGGATTATGGCGCGGCGCCTGCGGCCGGGGCCCGGTGCGACCGGCTCGGGGGCAGCGGTGGGGCGAGCGATCGGGACGGGCCGCGCGGGACGTACGGCCCGCGATGGAGGGGGGTGTTCGGGGCGGCGCGACACGCAGCCGTAACCCTAGCGATATGTCCGATACATGATAGAACGAAGTTCTGGCTGGGAATCCTCCTCTCAGGAGGTTCCCGCATGCGCGATGAGATCGACGTGGACGTCTGTCCCGGTTACCCCGTCAGCTGGCAGGCCTCGGCGCTCAACGCGATCATGCGTGGCACGGTCAAACCGATCTCCGGTCTTCTCTTGCGTTCCGACCTCAGCGTGCTCGCCGCCTCGCGGCTGGTCGCGGCCGCGGGCAGGGTGCCGCTCCGGCTGCCTGCGCACGTGAGCCTCGTGCCGGACCACGCCGGGGGGTGCCCGGGGGAGTGGGTCCGCGCCGGGCACGGGCTCGACGAGGGAAAGGTGCTGCTCTACCTGCACGGCGGCGGCTATTTCGTCTGCTCCCCGGCCACCCACCGGCCGATCACCTGGCGCCTGTCGGTCACCGCCCGCCGCCCGGTGCTGGCCGTCGACTACCGCCAGGGGCCGGTCCACACGCTGGCCGAGTCGCTGGAGGACGCCGTGGCGGCCTACCTGTGCCTGCTGGAGCGGGGCTACGATCCCGCCGACGTCCTGGTCGCCGGCGACTCCGCCGGGGGCCACCTGACCCTGGCCACCCTGCTGGCGCTGCGCGACCGGGGGGTGCCGCTGCCCGCCGCCGCAGTGTGCCTGTCGCCCTGGGCCGATCTCACCGACGCCCCGCGGCGGGTCAACCGGCTGCTCGACCCGGTGATCCCGGCGGGCCGGGTCGACTGGCTCGCCCGCCGCTGGACCTCCGGCCTCGACACCCGCGATCCTCTCGTCTCCCCGGTCTTCGGCGACTACACCGGCCTGCCTCCGATGATGATCGTGACGGGCTCGACGGAGGTCCTCCGCGACGAGGGCCGGCGGGTCGCCGAACGCGCCCGCGCGGCCGGGGTCCCGGTCACCTACGAGGAGTGGCGGCGGATGCCGCACGTCTTCCCGATCCTCGCCGACGTCGTCCCCGAGGCCCGTAAGGTGTTCCAGCACATCTCCCGCTTCCTCGCGGCCGCCCAGCGGCTCACCGCCCGGGACGTCCAGGGGGATGCCGGAGACCGTACGGCCGCCGCCTGACGGCCCCGCCCCGGGCCGGGGCCGGGACACTGCGGATCCGCCTGCCGGGCCGCCCCGCAGAAGGCCGCGCCGCTCGGCGCTCCCAGCGGTCACATTCGCCTGTCCAGCCCCTTTGATCCCAATGGTTACTTACCTTGAGGGATGATTGGTCTTACCCGCTATATCCCTTATGACTAGTCAGGGGCGAACTCCTCTCGGATCCCGTCACAGTGTGCTTGCCGTAGCCCGTACAGAGAGGCTCGATCCGGATGGCACGTGGCGGAACTGGCCCCATGAGCGGCATGCCACCCGGCGTGCGGCCCCTGACCGTCGGGGACCCGGTCATCATCGGCCGTTATCTCCTGCTCGGCCGTCTCGGCACGGGCGGCATGGGTGTGGTCTACCTGGCCGAGCATCCCCAGGGCGGGGTCGTGGCGCTCAAGACGCCGCATCCGGTACACCTCAACGATCCCACGCTGCGTGCCCGTTTCGCGGAGGAAGTGGAGTTCTCCCGGCGGGTGACGCCGTTCTGCACCGCAGCGGTGGTGGAGGACGGCACCGACAGGGAGCGGCCCTACCTGGTCTCGGAGTACATCCCCGGTCCCGCGCTCTCCCAGGTGGTCGCCGCGCGCGGCCCGCTCACCCCGGACCTGGCCTACGGCGTTGCCCTCGGCGTGGCGGGCGCGCTGACGGCGGTGCACGAGGCCGGGCTGGTCCACCGGGACCTGAAGCCGGGCAACGTGCTGCTCTCGGAGACCGGTCCCCGGCTGATCGACTTCGGGATCGCCAGGGACGTGGACACCCTCGCCGCGCACACCCAGGCCGGGCAGGTGATGGGGAGTCCGGGATGGGTCGCCCCGGAGCGGCTCACCGGCGGTCCCGCCCTGCCCGCCTCGGACGTCTTCTCCTGGGGCTGCCTGATCGCCTACGCGGCCACCGGCCACCACCCGTTCGGCGCGGGCGAGCCCGACGTGCTGACCCGGCGGATCCTGGTCGAGCCGCCACGCCTGTCCGCGGTGCCCGAGCTGCTGCGCCCGGCGGTGGAGGCGGCGCTGGCCAGGGAGCCCGCACGCCGGCCCAGGGCGGCGGACCTGCTCGGGGCGCTGCTCGCCGCCGGCGGCATCGGCGACCCGTGGGACCTGCGCGAGGCGGTCGCCGAGGTGCTGGCCGAGATCTGGACGCCGGTGCCGTACCCGCCCGGAGGCGGTCGTCTCCGGCTGGCCTCCGGCGGATCGGCCGCCCCGGCGGACCGCCCGGAGCGGCCGGTCTCGGACCGGCCCCCGGCCCGGCGGTCCCGCCGGGCCGAGCCGCGCCGGGGGGCGCACCTGCCGCAGGCGAGCTTCGCGGCGCTGGCCACCGTGTCGATGGTGGCGTTCACCGTGGTCGCCGCGGGAAACGGCGGTCCCGGAGCGAGCCGCGGCGGGGTGCCCGAGCACGTCCCGATGGTGATCCCCGCCGATGGGACGACCGCGGGCGCGGCCTCCCGGGGGACCCGGCCCCCAGGAGGCCGCGTGGGGAGCCCGCCTCCGGTCAGCCCTTCCACGATCATGGTCACCGCCACCCGGACCGTCCCGCTGCCCGGGACGACCGACCGGTTGCAGGAGCCCTCACCGGAGAATCCGCAGGGCTCGCCCGACGATCCGGGCGCCGGTGCACCTGACGATCCCGGAGAGCCGCAGACCTGCGCGGACGTGAACGCCAAGGGCAAGGGCAAGGGGAAGGGCAGGGGCGGGGCGAAGGGCTGCCCGACCGCGACGACCGGTCCCAAGCCCTCCTTCACCCAGATCCCGCAGACCGGTGACGGAGAGAGCCCGTCACCGACGCCGACGGCGAGTACGCCGGGGACGCCGGCAGCCACGGTGTCCCCGACGCCCAGCCCCTCGATCCAGATCGGAGGCTGAGGCACCGGAATAAAACGGGATGAACGTCATGGATCTTGTCGATACCCTGGCCGCATGGCGACCAAGCTGAACCAGATCCTCGCCGTGGAGAAGGGCGTCAAGTCCGACACCCAACGCAAGGTGACCGACGCGTACCACACGATCCAGAAGAACGCCCTGCTCTCGGGCATCTCGCGGACCTATCAGCCGATCGACGACGACGGGGAGCACCTCCCGGCGGAGTCGACGCGGGTGCAGGTCCAGGCCGAGGATCTGCTCAAGCAGGTGGGAGCCGCGCTGACCCGGCTGTTCGACGTGACCGCCACCAAGGACTGGGCCAACCGCACCGCGCACGCCGACGTGAAGGTCGACGGCGTCGTCCTGCTGGAGCAGGTGCCGGTCACCTACCTGCTCTTCCTGGAGAAGCAGCTGGTCGACCTGCACACCTTCATCTCCAAACTGCCGGTGCTGGACGCGGCCGAGACCTGGGCGCTGGACGCCTCGACCGACTGCTGGCGGACCGAGCCGGTCAAGACGACCCGGACCAAACGGGTCCCGCGCAACCACGTCAAGGCCGAGGCGACCGACAAGCACCCCGCCCAGGTCGAGGTCTACCACGAGGACATCGTCATCGGTTTCTGGACCAAGGTCGTCTTCTCCGGCGCCGTGCCCCGCAAGCGGGTCAACGAGCTGCTGGAGCGGGTGAGCAAGCTCCAGGACGCCGTGAAGTTCGCCCGCGAGGAGGCCAACGGCACCGAGGTCGCCGACCAGCGGATCGGAGACAAGATCTTTGACTACCTCCTGAGGTAGTCTCTGCAGACTCCCCGTGGGAGCGCGGGGACGCGCGAGAGCGCGAAAGCTGAAACTGAAAGATCAGACTGACACGCGGCATCGGTGGGGGTTCGAGTCCCTCTCCCGGCACTTCCACGCCGGGATGGCCCAACAGGCAGAGGCGGCCGCTCAAGCTCAGACTATCGCTCCAGATTCAGCATTCGCCGCCGAGCGCCGGATCGACCGAGGGCAGGCGAAGATCGTCGGGTGTGGGTTCGAGTCCCACTGGACGCTCCACGTGCGTCCGTAGCTTAACGGCAGAGCACGACATCATCACGGATGACCGGCCCTCTTAAACGTGCCGGCGCCGCGACATGGCGGCACAGACGGCCCCCGGGGAATGGACACTTCCCCGGGGGCCACCGCCTTTCCGGCGTAGGCGGGCCGGGAGCCGGGTCAGTCCTTCTTGCGCTGGCGGATCAGTCCCATGAAGCCCGGGCTCGGCTTGAACTTCGCGGTCCAGGTCTCGGCGATCTCCAGGGGCTCGCCGGTCTGCGGGTTGCGCCCGGTGCGGGCGGGCTTGTGCACGATCTCGAAGGAGCCGAAGCCGGGGATCGCGACCTTGTCCTCGCTCGCGACGGCGTGCTGGATGGTGTCCAGGATCGCGTCCAGGGCGGCGGCGGTCTGCCGCCGGGTGAGGCCCGCCTCCGCCGCGGCCTTCTCGATCAGCTCGCGCTTGTTCATGTTCTCGTCCTCGTGTGTGCCCGGGAGGGCCAACACTACGGGGAACGCCCCGGCCGGTAGAACCCGTGCCCGCCGCCTCGGAGAAGGCGGCGGGCACGGGAGGGTCGTTCAGGGGCGGGCGGGCTGTGCGGCCAGCCGTTCCGCCTCCAGGTACAGGGCCTCGACGAGCACGAGCTCCAGGCGGAGGTCTTCGTCGGCGAGGCCGTCCAGAACGTCCATCGGGCCTCCCTGATTACACCGACGCCCCACGAGCCACAAAAGTTCACGCTCTATTCGGATCAGACCGGTGCGTGACCCGGCGTCGTCTTCTTCCCGGTCTCCACCGGCACCAGCGCTGCCAGGTCCACGTACCGTCCCACCTCGCGCACCCCGGCGCAGTACGCGATCAGCAGCCGTTCCCCGCCGACCATGCGCGTGACACGCAGGCACGGCTGGTCGTCGCGGACGATCGCCTCGACCTGGATGCCGTCCGGCCCTTGCCAGATCCCCATGGGTCCGAGGCTACGGAGAGGGGGGTAAGCATGGGGTAACCAATAGGGCATATCGGGATGGATTAGTGGCAACCAGGGCAATCGCGTGAAATCCATGGAGTACGCGCGAGACCCCGCCGTGCGGACTCGGGGGGGAAGTCCGTACGGCGGGGCCTCGTTCGACGACCTGGTCGTCAAACGGTCATCGGGGGTCATCGAGCCCGCCCGGGGAACCATCCCATGCCCTGGAAGTGTTCGGGCGGGCTCGACGCGAAGACCGCGTCCGAGATCAGTGAGCCTCGAACTGCTCCTCCTCCGTGGAGCCCTTGAGCGCCGTGGTGGAGGAGTCCGGCGCGATGGCCGTGCTGACCAGGTCGAAGTATCCGGTGCCGACCTCGCGCTGGTGGCGGGTGGCGGTGTAGCCGCGGGACTCGGCGGCGAACTCGGCCTCCTGGAGCTCGACGTAGGCGGTCATGCCGTCGTTGGCGTAGCCCTGGGCCAGGTTGAACATCGAGTAGTTGAGCGAGTGGAAGCCCGCCAGCGTGATGAACTGGAACTTGTAGCCCATGTGGCCGAGCTCGCGCTGGAACTTGGCGATGGTGGAGTCGTCCAGGTGCTTCTTCCAGTTGAAGGAAGGCGAGCAGTTGTAGGAGAGCATCTGGTCCGGGTACTTGGCCTTGATGGCCTCGGCGAACTCGCGGGCCACGTCCAGGTCCGGGGTGGAGGTCTCCATCCAGAGCAGGTCGGAGTGGGGCGCGTAGGCCAGACCGCGGGCGATGCAGGCGTCGACGCCGTTGCGGACCCGGTAGAAGCCCTCCGCGGTGCGGTCGCCGGTGGTGAAGGCCTGGTCGCGGGGGTCGACGTCCGTGGTCAGCAGCGTCGCGGCCTGGGCGTCGGTCCGCGCGATGATCAGGGACGGGACACCCGCCACGTCGGCCGCGAGGCGGGCCGCGTTCAGGGTCTTGACGTGCTGGCTGGTCGGGATCAGCACCTTGCCGCCGAGGTGGCCGCACTTCTTCTCGGAGGCGAGCTGGTCCTCCCAGTGCACGCCCGCCGCACCGGCGGCGATCATGCCCTTCATCAGCTCGAAGGCGTTCAGCACGCCGCCGAAGCCGGCCTCGGCGTCGGCCACGATCGGAGCGAGCCAGTGCGGCGCGTTCTCGTCGCCCTCGGACCAAGTGATCTGGTCGGCGCGGAGCAGCGCGTTGTTGATGCGGCGCACGACGGCCGGGACCGAGTTGGCCGGGTAGAGGCTCTGGTCCGGGTAGGTCTGCGCGCCGAGGTTGGCGTCGGCAGCGACCTGCCAGCCGGACAGGTAGATCGCCTTCAGACCGGCCTTGACCTGCTGGACGGCCTGGTTGCCGGTCAGCGCACCGAGCGCGTGCACATAGTCCTCGGTGTGCAGCAGGTTCCACAGGCGCTCGGCGCCGAGCCGGGCGAGCGTGTGCTCCTCCTGGACCGAACCCCGCAGCCGGATCACGTCCTCAGCGGTGTAGGACCGCTCGATGCCCTTCCAGCGGGGGTTGGTCTCCCACTCGCGCCGCAGCTCTTCTGCGGCTCCCTTGAGGCGATCGTTCATTTTTTCACTCCTTGTCGTCCCCTGGGTGCCTTGCCCTGAGTCTGTGCCCAGACGAAACGGGCAAACAAGGCTGATTTTGCGGAAAGAATCTCATTTCTTCTCTCCTTGGGAATACTGGCGGGTATTTGGCAGAGAAGAACTTCCCAGTTTTCGCTATGGACTAGACCAATCGGGCCTGTGGTGCAGACCACTCCGGACGCCGGGCGTACGAGAGCGAGAAGTGGGACGCGTCGCGCCGTGGTCGGCGGACGGGGAGCCCGGGGCGGTCTCACCCGGTGGAAAATACGGGGAAATTTCGCTTAGGATCGGGGTCATGGGATCCTTGGTGGGTGAAGAACCGCTTTCTTTGACGCAGGAGCTCGATCTCATCGCCTTCGGGCAGCGCCTGCGCCATCTGCGCAAACAGCGCGGCCTCACCCTCTCCGACCTGGGTGAACGCGTCGGCCGCGCGCCGAGTCAGCTCTCCCTGCTGGAGAACGGCAAGCGCGAGCCGAAGCTCTCGCTGCTCAAGGGACTCGCCGCCGCGCTGGGCGTACCGGTGGAGGAACTGCTGCGCAGGCAGGCGCCCAACCGGCGGGCGCAACTGGAGATGGCCCTGGAGGAGGCGCAGCGCGACCCGCTCTACTCCGCGCTCGGCCTGGCCAGGCTGAAGGTCTCCGCGCGCGTCCCCAACGACGTGCTCGAACACATCCTCGGCCTGTACGGCGAGCTGCGCGCCCGCGAGACCAAGGGCACCGCGACCCCCGAGGAGGCCAGGGTCGCCAACGCCGAGCTCCGCCGCAAGCAGCGCGAGCAGGGCAACTACTTCGCGGAGATCGAGAAGGCCGCGGCCGAGGCGCTGGCCGCGGTCGGCTACCGGTCGGGGGCGCTGTCCCAGAGCACCGTCCAGGCGCTGGTCACCCACTTCGGCTACACCGTGCAGACCGTGCAGGACCTGCCCCGGACGGTCCGCTCGATCACCGACCTGCGCAACCGGCGCATCTACGTCAAGCACGAGCAGGTCGGCATGCACACCCCCCGCACGATCCTGCTGCAGACCATCGGCCACCTGGCCCTCGGCCACCACAAACCCCGCGACTTCGCCGACTTCCTGCGCCAGCGCACCGAGGCCAACTACTTCGCCGCGGCCGTGCTCGTGCCCGAGGCCACCGCGGTGCCGTACCTGCGGGAGGCCAAGCAGGACCGGGCGCTCAGCGTGGAGGACCTGCGCGACGTGTTCGCCGTCTCCTACGAGATGGCCGCGCACCGCTTCACCAACCTGGCCACGCACTTCCTCGACCTGACCTGCCACTTCGTCCGCAACGACGCCGGTGGGATCATCTACAAGGCCTACGAGAACGACGGCATCGTCTTCCCCGCCGACGAGCAGGGAGCGATCGAGGGCCAGCGGATGTGCCTGCAGTGGTCGGGCCGCCAGGTGTTCGCCTCGCCCGACCGTTTCTCGGTCTTCTACCAGTACTCCGACTCTCCCACCGGCACCTACTTCTGCGTCGCCCACGTGGACCCGAGCCGCGAGCGGGACTTCGCCATCACCCTCGGCGTGCCCTACCGCGAGTCACGCTGGTTCCGCGGCCGGGAGACCACCCACCGCACCAAGTCCAACTGCCCCACCGGCGACTGCTGCCGCCGCCCGCCCGCCGAGCTGACCCAGCGCTGGGAGGGCTACGCCTGGCCCTCGGCCCGCGCCAACTCCCACGTGCTGGCCGCGCTCCCGCCGGGCTCCTTCCCCGGCGTGGACGAGGCCGACGTCTACACCTTCCTGGAGCGTCACGCCGTCGAGTGAGGCGGGGTGAGAACGGCCGACGGGTGGCCGGAGAAGCGGTAGGCCAGCGCCGCGGCCGAGCCCGCGCAGCGCAGCGAACGCAGGACGTCCGCGGGGGCCTCACCGGCCATGCAGCGCCGGTGGAGCTCCAGTGCGAGCTCCCGCGCGGCCTCGACGCCGACCGGCCAGAGCGGGGCGGCCACCCCGCCCGCTCCCGCCACCAGGAACGCCGGGGCCAGGTCCGCGGCGGCCTCCCCGGCGAGGAGGACGAAGGGCGCGCCCTCCAGGCGCTGCCCGGCGACCACGCGGGACACCGGCTCCGAGCCGCCGATCCAGAGCAGGCCGCCGGTTCCCCCGGGCACGGTCAGGCCGATCAGCTCCGACGGCTCGCCGTACGCCGCCAGCGTGCCGTGGAGCGCCGCCAGGCTGTCGCGGAGGCCGGCCGCCTCACCCCGGATGACCGGCGGCGGGGGCAGCTCCGGCCGGTGCCCGCCGAGGGACCACCGGCCCACCACCGCCTGGCAGTCGAGGGAGGCAGGCAGCGACGGATCGATCGGGCGCTCCAGCGCCGCGAGCTCCCACGGGACGTACGGATCCTCCGAGAGCAGGAGAATCCTCGGCGGACGCGGTGAGATCCGCGCGGCCACCGCCTCCAGCAGCTCCCGGAACCCGGCGGGGACCTTCGGCGCGAGCCGCCGCCCGGCGGCGCTCCGCGGGGGGAGGCCCGCTCCGGCGTGACCCGTCCCCGCAGCGACCTGCCCGAGCAGATCCCGGCCGAACGCCGGGGCCCGCGTGCCCAGGTCGCAGACCTCGGGCCGGTCAGGGGTGACGAAGTGCGGTGACAGATAGGACCACCACAGCCGTCCCGGCCGGTCGCCGTGGGTGATGACGACGGTGATGTCCGCGAAGCCGCCGGGCGGGAACGGCCGGACGGGGGTGCCCGTGACCGGCGCCGGGACGGCGTCGCGGCCGAGCAGGCCGGGGGAGTCGAGGACCGCGACGGCCTGCGCCCCGCAACCGATCACCTGGCCCCGCACCGAGTAGACCGCCTGGATCCGCCGGACCACCGCCCGGGCGGCTTCCCGGTCCGGTGGCGGGTGAGGGGCCCGCGCGTCCCCGGGACCGCTGCGGCCCCCGCGCTCCGGCGGTTCGCCGGGGTTCTGCGGGCGCTGGGAGTCCAGCGGGAGGGCGACCAGGCGCAGGACCGCCCAGGGATACGGTGACGTCTCGTCCACGCGGAGCCGTACCCGCCAGCCGTCCGGCGCCTCGAAGCCCTCGGCGACGACCTGGACGTCCAGCTCGAACGGTTCGCCGGGCGCCGCGGCGCCCCGCGGGCCCGCCGTGACGTCCGGGACCGTGCCGGCCGTTATCCCGACCCGGAGCTCCAGGTCCCCGCCCGCCACGACCTCCCCGGCCGTGTCGATCAGCGGGAACGCCGCCCACTCCGCCGGGGCCGCCCGGCCCCCGTCCGGCTTGCGGAAGGCTCCGGTCAGCCGGTGCAGCACCGAGGGCCGTTTCCGCCGGGCCGGGACTGCCGGATCCATGCCGTCTCCTCCCGCTCGGTCGGGCCTGAGCTGATCTTCCCATCTCGCGGCCGGAGACGGGAGCCGGTGCTTGGGGCGAATCAGTGCACCATAGGGTGATACCCGTGGATTCCGAGGTGATGGGAAGGGTGAGCTGTGCTGCCTGAGGTGGAGGCATGGCTGCGCAGCCGTACATCATCATCGGACGACTGGTCCCTGCCGTGGCTGCTGCAGGCCAAGGGCGGCACCACGATCAGCGTCGTGCTGCCCGCCAGGGACGAGGGAGAGACGGTCGGGGAGATCATCGCCGCGATCCGGCGCGAGCTGATGGAAGAGGTGCCGCTCGTCGACGAGCTGGTGGTCATCGACTCCCGCTCGACGGATGACACCGCCGCCCGCGCGGCGGCGGCCGGGGCCGTGGTGGTCGCGCAGGACGAGATCCTGCCGGACCTCAAACCGCTGGACGGCAAGGGGGAGGCGCTGTGGAAGTCCCTCGCCGTGACCTCCGGTGACCTGCTGGTCTTCATCGACGCGGACCTGCGGGAGTTCCGCACGTCCTTCGTGACCGGGCTGCTCGGCCCGCTGCTCGGCGATCCCGGCGTCGTCTACGTCAAGGGCTGCTACGACCGGCCGCTGCGCGACATCGGCAACGGCGGCGGCCGGGTCACCGAGCTGGTCGCCCGCCCTCTGCTGAACCTGCACTGGCCGCTGCTGGCCGGGTTCGTCCAGCCGCTGGCGGGGGAGTACGCCGGGCGGCGTGCGGTGCTGGAGCGGGTCCCGTTCGTCACCGGCTACGGGGTGGAGCTCGGGTTGCTGATCGACCTGCTGGAGCTGGCCGGGCTCGACGCCCTCGCCCAGGTCGACCTGGGCCGCCGGGTTCACTCCCATCAGTCCACCGAGGCCCTCGGCGGCATGGCCGCGCAGCTCCTGCAGACCTCCTGGTCCCGGCTGGAGCGCCAGGACAAGATGATCCCCCTGCACGAGCCGTCCCCCCGGCTGGCCCAGTTCCGCCGGGGCGAGGGCGGGCACCGCGCGACGGTGCGGGACGTCGCCGTGGCCGAGCGTCCTCCGATCATCACCGTCCCCGGGTACGGCTCCCGCCCGGGGGAGTGACCGGGCGGGCGGGGGTCGGCGAGGCGGAAGCCGTAGAGCCTGCCGACGTGCTGCGCCGGATCGTCGCCGGATGCCGCCGGGGCCCCGGCCACCTCGTCCGGGGCGTGGGCGCCGGGGCGTTCTCGTCTCGCCGCGGGGCAGGTAAGAGGGGGAGATCCAGCGGTCACCCACCTTGCGCGGAAGGCTGTACCGGCCAGTAAGGTATGGGTGTTACCGTTGGTAACGCAGCCCTGGAGGAGTGGAAGAATGAGCGAGACCGGCTTCTGCCCGGAGTTGAGCGACGACGTGCGCGAGGTGCGCGACTGGGTGCACGAGTTCGCCCGTACGGTCGTCCGCCCGGCCGGTGCCGAATGGGACGAGCGCGAGGAGACGCCCTGGCCGGTCATCCAGGAAGCGGCCAAGATCGGCCTCTACTCGCTCGACTTCTTCGCCCAGCAGTGGTTCGAGCCCAGCGGCCTCGGCCTGATCGTGGCGTTCGAGGAGCTTTTCTGGGGCGACGCCGGGATCGGCCTGTCCATCGTCGGCACCGGTCTGGCCGCGGCGGCCCTGTCCGCGAGCGGCACCCCCGAGCAGATCGGGCAGTGGCTCCCGCAGATGTTCGGTACTCCCGACGACGTCAAGCTCGGTGCGTTCTGCGCCTCGGAGCCGGACGCCGGGTCCGACGTGGGGGCCATCCGGACCCGGGCCGTCTACGACGAGGCCTCCGGCGACTGGATCCTCAACGGGGTGAAGACGTGGGCCACCAACGGCGGCATCGCCGACGTGCACGTCGTCGTCGCCTCGGTCGACCCCTCCCTCGGCACCCGGGGCCAGGCCTCCTTCGTCGTCCCGCCGGGGACGCCCGGCCTGTCGATGGGCCAGAAGTTCAAGAAGCACGGCATCCGCGCCTCCCACACCGCCGAGGTCGTCCTCGACAACGTCCGCCTGCCCGGCTCCTGCCTGCTCGGCGGCAAGGAGAAACTCGACGCCCGGCTGGCCCGCGTGCGCCAGGGCGGCCGGTCCGGGGAGCAGGCCGCCCTGCGCACCTTCGAGACGACCCGGCCCTCGGTGGCCGCCATGGCGGTCGGCATCGCCCGGGCCGCCTTCGAGTACGCCCGCGACTACGCCCGCGAGCGCGAGCAGTTCGGGCGCAAGATCGGGGAGAACCAGGCCATCGCCTTCCTGCTGGCCGACATGGCCACCCGCGTCGACGTCGCCCGCCTGATGACGTGGCGGGCCGCCTGGATGGCCCGTAACGGCAGGACCTTCGACCAGGCCGAAGGCTCGATGTGCAAGCTGGTGGCGGGGGAGACCGCGGTCTGGGTGACGGAGCAGGCGATCCAGATCCTGGGCGGGGCGGGGTACACCCGCGAGCACCCGGTCGAGCGCTTCCACCGCGACGCCAAGATCTACACCATCTTCGAGGGGACGTCGGAGATCCAGCGTTTGATCATCGGCCGCGCGGTCACTGGCCTGCCCGTTCGCTGAAATGTCCGCTTCCCGAAAGCGAGTCCTGACCCCTCGTTTTAGGGCCTGTTCAGTCCCTGTTCAGTCAGAGCCGGAGACGCTTCCGAAGAAGAGATCGTCGGCTGACGAGAGGTGGACCCAGATCGGTTACGGACAGTAGTTGCTCACGGGGGTTCGGAAGGTCGTCTGAACTGTGCTCGGCTCGGTCTTCCCCGGAGGCGGCGACCTTCCCGGTAACCTCTGAGCTGATGTCTGAGCAGATGTTCGCTGAAACTCCTGATGTGATCACCCAGATGGTGCGTTGGGCGCTTTCCCAGCTGCCGGTTCATAACGGGCATCACAAGTTTGAGGATGTATGCCGTGAACTCGCTCGTGCGACCATCAGCCGGAACATCCTTCCCGCGACCGGCCCTGTATCTGCGGGTGGTGATCAGGGCCGCGACTTCGAAACCTTCCGCAGCTTCGTACGCGAGTCCTTGCCTGGCGCCTTCGTCTCCCGGGAGGCTGGCAAGACGATCGTTTTCACCTGCACGTTGCAGCGCAAGGACATCGCGGGAAAGATCAAATCTGATGTCACCACGGTGATGGCCGGCCGGAAGGTCGACGTGGTGTACGCCTTCGTCGAGGCTGATGTGACAGTCAAGCTCCGACACGGCTTGCAGGAATGGGCGGATCGCACTCACGGCCTGGAACTGGAGATTCTCGATGGTGGCGCCATCGCCCGCAATCTGAGTGACCCCGAGACCCGCTGGATTGCCCAGCGGTACCTCGATCTTCCCCGAGCGCTTCTTGCCGGTGCGCCGGAGGAAGCGCCGGACCGGGAACGGTCGGCGGTGGACCTGACGGTTCGGGCGGATGCGCTGGCGCGTGGGCCGGTCAATGCGATCCCGGGGTTGGCCGAAAAGCTTGCCAGAGCCGAGGGCGCGCAGGCTCAGGATCCGATCCACGCCGCGACCCTTTATCGGGAGATCGCGGCCTCGTTGGGAGCTGCGGACTACCAAGGTCATGAACTTCTCATGTTGATCCGCGCCGGTGGCACCCTGGAGGCAGGAGGGGACCCCAACGGAGCCGCGATCCTGTTCGCCGACATCGTCGAGCAGTACGCACAACACGAAGGGGCGGACGAAGATGGTGACGTCCGTCATCGTCTTGCTCGGTTGTTCCACACAGGAAACCTGACCTCTCCCGCCAGGGAACGTGCGGCTGCGGCTTTAGCTCTTCACACGGCTACATGGAATGCCTTTGACGACCTCGGCTCCCTCTCAGAAGCCGTGGACGCCCTTGCCGCGATCAAGGACGATCGCTTGCCCAAATACGCTGTGGCGCTGGGGGAATTCGCCATTGCCAGTGATCAACCAACCGTGATCTCTGACCGGCTGAACGTTTTCTCTCAAGCGGAAGCCGCAGAGCCGTCCTCCGCTACAGGCATCCGGATCAAGCTCATCATCGCGGAGGTGACCGCTGACTGGCAGGACATCGTCACGCTGGCCAAGCGAAGACGTGTTCTGCCCGAGATGGCGGCGCTCATCCTCGCCAGATACGCCCGTTATCTCACGCTGACCGGTTCGGCGGATGCGGCCATCGAAATGTGGTGGGACGCCATCAACGTCGGCGCGCTCGCCGGATTGGGCGATGACACCGCCGAGTGGCTCTACTCGGTGCGCACCTGCGTCTCCATGTACGGCCCGGATTCCGAATACATCGAGACACACCCTCTCGCGCAGGCCATGCGCGCCAGCGGGGGGAGCGCGATCCTTCGACACCGCCGTAACCACTATGAGGACGCTGCGACTGCGTTGAGGCGCCAGAAGCTGCCACGGGCGGCGCACGCCGCCCGGCGCGCGCTGCGCGCTGCGATCGCGGCCGGGCACTTTCACAGCGAGCAGTTCGCACGAGATCTACTCGCAGAGATCTATACCGCGGCTGGCGAACATGCGCGCGCCGCAGGCTTGTACGTTCGTTTAAGCCAGCCTGAGACGCTCGCCAAGCTTCTGGGCACTCTCGAGGACGAGTACGTCGACTTGACGGGGTACGTCTCCAACCCCGTACCCGGACACCGTGCTGCTGCGTTCACTGGTATGGCAGTACAGGCAGATCTGATTCCGGACAGCCGAGTCGAGACCATGGTCGAGGTGGCGCTCGACGAGTGGGAAAGATACCTTCTCGGTGCCACGAGAGAGGGCTTCCTGAGCCCGTCCGCAGGACTCGCCGCCCTAAAACTCCTAGCCGAACTCACCGAGCGAGCGCTCCCGTCGCAAGTGCTTCGCCTGTTGGGACTGCTCGAGCCCCTGGTCGGCCGGGAAGTGAACAGGTACCGGTTCTCCGATGAGGCGCACATCAAGGTGCTTGTCGGTGTGCTGAACGGCCACACGGACCTCGCCGAGCAGGCGGCCGGTCAACTCATTCGGATGCTTTCGCTCGAAGCCTCCATCTCGAAGCAGGTAGCGAAGATCGCGGGATCCGCTATCGCAGAGCGGCGAGATCTTTTCGAGAAGGGCCTGACAGCGGCAGCCACAGTGCGGTCGTCAGCGGCTCGTTTGCTGGTCCTCATGGACGCGCCGCTTCCCGACCTCACATTGGCCTTGAAGGCCAGGGACGCGCTCTTGGCCCCGTACGCTCATCCGCCTGGAGTCATTTCCTACGCCAGCGGCCTCGCCCAGCGAGCTCGTCTGGTCACCCAACTCACGCAGGAAGATAGGGAATCAGTCGCCGAAGCTCTCCTTACGCGCGCCAGTGATCTCCAAGAGGCGTCGGTCAACCGCCGGGAGGCGCTGACGGCCCTCACTGTTTTGGCTGATTCCCTTTCTGCTGAGACGAGGGAGCACTTGTTCGAGGCAGCGATCTCCTTTGCGAAAGGAGGTGAGGACGGTGCCGCTCAGAACGGGCCATTCGCGGACAGCTCACACCCGCTGAGCCTCTTCCGCTTCACGATGGGGGACACACGTCTTGCTGTTCCCGGATTGCAGCTGGCGAGTGCTCTTTGCGGGAGTGACCGCGCCTCCGAAGTTGAAGCCCTTGGAATAGCGCTTCTGGTCAATGCCGACGAGGTGACAGCACGAACGGTCGCCGCCGCGCTGTCCTGGCTCCCCCCGCACGCCGCCCTGACGCCTCCAGCCATGCTCATTGCGCATCCTCATTCGAGTGTTCGTGCCCTGGCCGCCGTAAGGTGGGCGGCGAGCACAGCTCAGCGCTCCTTGGAGATCGGCTTGCGATTGGCCGAAGATAGGTCCGCCATCGTCCGCCGGACGCTGGCAAGTACCTTGTCCAAGGCTGAAGTCCCAGCTCCCGAAGTGCAGCAGGTACTGGCCTCGGATCGGCGCTACTCCGTGAGACGGTTGTCGATGACGGCATCAGTCCAACAGCTGTCGACGACGCGTGAAAACTGACTCTCAGGCGACGGCCGAAATCTGACCCCTCCGCTGTCATCGTGGAGGGTGATCAAGGTGGAGGACTGGGCGGAGATCCGCCGGTTGCACCGGGCCGAGAACATGCCGATCAAGGCGATCGCTCGGCGGATGGGCATCTCGAAGAACACCGTCAAGCGCGCGCTGGCGGCCACAGAACCGCCGAAGTACCGGCGGGCGAGCAAGGGATCGATCGCAGACGCGGCCGAGCCGCAGATCCGCAAACTGCTGGAGGAGTTCCCGGACATGCCGGCCACCGTGATCGCCGAGCGGATCGGCTGGCAGAACTCCCTGACCGTGCTCAAGGACCGCATCCGATTGCTGCGGCCGCACTACAAACCCGCCGACCCGGCCTCGCGCACGACGTATCAGCCCGGGCAACTGGCCCAGTGCGACCTGTGGTTCCCGCCGGTGCGGATCCCGGTGGGCGCCGGACAGACGGCGATCCTGCCGGTGCTGGTCATGGTCAGCGGCTACTCGCGCTGGCTGATGGCCCGCATGCTGCCCTCACGCGCGGCCGGGGACCTGTTCGCCGGGATGTGGGCCCTGCTGACCGCTCTGGGTGCGGTGCCCAAGACGCTGGTGTGGGACAACGAGAGCGCGATCGGGCAGTGGAAGGCGGGCCGACCGCAACTGACCACCGAGGCCAGCGCGTTCCGCGGAACGCTGGGCGTGGCCATCCACCAGTGCCGACCGGCCGATCCCGAGGCAAAGGGCCTGGTCGAACGGGCCAACGGCTATCTGGAGACCTCGTTCCTGCCGGGGCGCTCCTTCGCCGGCCCGCACGACTTCAACGCCCAGCTGACCGACTGGCTGAATCGCGCCAACGCGCGTCATCACCGGCGCATCGAGTGCCGGCCGATCGACCGCCTCGACGCCGACCGGACCGCGATGGTCACGTTGCCGCCGGTCGCCCCGGTGACCGGCTGGCGCAGCTCGACCCGGCTGGCCCGCGACCACTACGTGCGCATCGCCTCCAACGACTACTCGGTCCACCCGTCGGTCATTGGCCGGCTGGTCGAGGTCGCCGCCGACCTGGAGCAGGTGGTCGTGACCTGCGGCGGTCGTCTGGTGGCCCGGCATGAGCGGTGCTGGGCCGCCCACCAGACGATCACTGATGCCGGTCACGCCGCCGCGGCGGCGGCGATGCGCCGCTCGGTCAACCAGGCCGCTCGGCCCCCGGCCGAGCTGGAGGTCGAGCAGCGGCGGCTCAGTGACTACGACACGCTGCTGGGCATCGAGGGGGTGGCCTGATGGCCGCTGCTGCGACCGGCTCGCGCAACGTCGCCGCTGAGCTGGCCTATCTGACCCGGGTGCTGAAGGCGCCGTCGCTGGCGGCGGCGGTGGAGCGCCTGGCCGAACGCGCCCGGGCCGAGTCCTGGAGCCATGAGGAGTTCCTGGCCGCCTGCCTGCAGCGTGAGGTCGCCGCCCGCGAATCGCACGGCGGTGAGGCTCGCATCCGCGCGGCGCGTTTCCCGGCGCGCAAGGCGCTGGAGGACTTCGATTTCGATCATCAGCGCTCTCTCAAGCGCGAGGTCATCGCTCATCTGGGCACGTTGGACTTCGTGGTGGGCAGAGAGAACGTGGTGTTTCTCGGCCCGCCCGGCACCGGCAAGACGCACCTGTCGATCGGGCTGGGCATCCGGGCCTGTCAGGCTGGTCACCGGGTCGCGTTCGCCACCGCGGCCGAATGGGTCGCCCGCCTGGCCGAGGCACATGCCGGCGGCCGGTTGCAGGACGAGTTGGTCAAGCTCTCCCGCATCCCGGTGTTGATCGTCGATGAGGTGGGCTACATCCCGTTCGAGGCCGAGGCGGCGAACCTGTTCTTCCAGCTGGTGTCCAGCCGTTACGAGCGGGCGTCGCTGATCGTCACCAGCAACAAGCCGTTCGGGCGCTGGGGTGAGGTGTTCGGCGACGATGTGGTGGCCGCGGCGATGATCGACCGTCTCGTCCATCACGCCGAGGTCATCAGCTTGAAGGGAGACAGTTACCGGCTGAAGAACCGTGATCTGGGCAGGATTCCTGCGGCCGAATCCGGCAGCGACCATTAGCGACAATCCGTGACCAACATCAGCGTCAGGGGGTCAACTTTCAGTCGTCGGTAGGGGGTCAGAGTTCGAGCGTCGTTGACATCCTGTTATGTCCAGCTTCTTGGCAAGGTCGGCAGCCGAGTGCGGATATCTCTTCTGAAGATCGAATTCGCGGATGGCGGCAGCTTCTGTTGCTTCGTCGCCGGTTACGAGGCGGACGGGCAAGCAGTATTCTGCCTTGGAAATTCGGGCAGATACGGTTATGCCGGTGTCTTCTATGGCGGTTCCGAGGTTGCTCAACTTGGGGAATATCTGAGTCCTCTGTGAGCCAGTCTTAATGGCTTTCTCCACGCGAGTAACGTCCTTGTCGCTGACGCGGACATCTGGGTCAACGTGAGCTTCTAGTGCGAGGAGGGTACGGATCCTTGCCTTGGCATCGTGGCCCACTCGCCGCCCGGGCGTGAGAAGCTTCTGGATTTGGCTGTACTCTCGGTCGATGAGAAGCTGCAGGTCCTGAGGAGGCTCGGTCGACAGCGGCAGTACTCTGACCGGGAGATGGTCCGCGAGACGGTCTGAGAACACACGGGCCAGTAGATCATCAAAGATCGTGACCGCGGCGCGGGCATGAAGGTACAGCACCTGTTCGGGGACGATGTTGTACCAGTGCTGCTCGTCGTCGCGCATTGTGTCGATCGCACGCAGGGTGCCGGCCTCACCTGTAGTTAGCCTGATCTTGGAGTCGTTACTCGCCGGGTTGAGACACTTGTCGAAGCCGATCGATCGGCCGAGCTTGCTGTCAAAGACATGGGAGGCACCTCGGCGTTGGACCAGGGTGGCCTTCAGCAGCATCTCGAACGAATGTTGGAGGCAGAGTAGGACTCTTGTGGCGCGACCGTCCTCCTCTGGTGAGTTGAAGGCGGTCAGCGCTTGCCGGAAGGAAGAGAGTGCCTTCCCCTCCAGCACCCTGGTCTCCTGCTTTAGCTTCACGTCACATATGATCCCGAACTCGCTCTCTCTGCGCATCTCAGTATGCGCACACAGTCAACAAGCCTGCTCGCGATCACCTTCTAGCTGATCAGTCCAGGGCTGCGGGTGTTGTGCCGAGGGCCTTGAGCAGGGCCATCACCAGGAAGAACCCGGGCTCGATGACCTGGCCTTGTTCGATCTTCCGTACGGTCGACTCTGAGACCTCGGCTCGGATGGCGAGCTCCAGCTGTGTCATGCCGGCTTGCTCGCGTAGGGCGCGCAGCTGTGCGGACAGGCGCGCCGCCTGGTCGGCGTAGCGACTGACCTCGCGTTTTCTTCGTCCAGGGCGCACCAAGACCACCAACAGTGATAAATTAATACCGATAAAAATTTATCATTACTCTGGTGCAGATCGCGAAGCTGCGAGAGTCTGGAGTTCAGGGAGGCTGACCCATGGCCAAGCGGACAGGCATTGAATGGACCGAGGTCACATGGAACCCCACAACCGGCTGTGACCGGATTTCTTCCGGTTGCGACAACTGCTATGCCTTGACCTTGGCGAAGCGCTTGAAGGCGATGGGGGCGGAAAAGTACCAAAACGATGGTGACCCGCGGACGTCAGGACCAGGATTCGGGTTAACCACGCATCCTGCTGCGCTGCAACAACCGTACAGCTGGCGAACGCCGAGAGTGGTGTTCGTCAACTCGATGAGCGACCTGTTTCACGCCCGGGTTTCGCTGGACTTCGTTCGAGCGGTGTTCGAAGTCATAGCTGATACGCCCCAGCATACGTACCAGGTGCTTACAAAGCGGTCGGCCCGCCTTCGGAAGATCGCAGACCGGCTCGACTGGCCGGACAATCTCTGGATGGGGGTCTCGGTAGAGAGTGGCGATGTTCTTTACCGAGTTGATGACCTTCGAGCCACCCCCGCACGGGTGCGATTTCTATCATGCGAACCGCTTCTCGGTCCTTTGCCTGGTCTTGATCTCACTGATATCGACTGGGTGATAGCGGGCGGGGAGTCCGGCCCGGGTCATCGTCCGCTCGATCCCGCGTGGGTAAGCGTGATCCGGGATCGATGCGTGGCATCGGGCACACCCTTCTTCTTCAAGCAGTGGGGTGGGCGTACCCCGAAGCGCGGAGGACGCGAGCTTGACGGTCGCTCCTGGGACGAGATGCCAGCCCTTTCGCTAGCCGGCTCGTAGTGGCGACGCAGCCCCGATCACTCGTTCCCGCAGACGCTTTCCCGGGTCGACGATGACCGCCTCCCGGCTGGCTACGAGAGCTTGGAGAGCTGCGACTACTACGGACTCAGTTGCAAAGCCGTACGAACTGCCGAATACGGCCTTGGCCTCCTGGACAAGCTTGAACGGTTGACCTTTCCTGGCCCGAAGAAGATTTCGGATATTGCCTTTAACGATCTCTATGGCTTTGTTCCATTCACGCTCGATCAGCCATTCCATGTCGTCTGCCGGAGTGAAGAGCATCTCAGGTTCGTCATCGTCCAGCTGCCCTAGATGCCGAAGGTAGATCGCCCTCGCCTTGCCTACCGCATCGGCGAATACCCACAACCCATAAGGACTTCTCGTTAAGAAGATCAAATGGTAGATGGGCTGGTGATGAAGCCTCCGGCGCACCGGCACCACGATAGGGAAGGAGCCGCTAACTTCTGCGAGTCGTCGTGCGTACTCCTCCGCCACAGCATGGACTACGGGTTCGAAGCTTCCCTTCTCTGACGCGCGTAGTGCATTCATGGCGATATCTCGCCACCATGGACCGCCGCATGCGTCATCCATCCAGGCTGCTTCCGCATCCGAATTCTTGTTCAGCAGCCCGCCAGTTCGGCGGGAAAGGTCAGCGCTGAAGTTGAGGAGCACTTCCGTCTGTGGGCGGTTTTCGCGCCGCGGCCCACTGAGGACGGTACGGAGCCGTTCAAACGGGAGACCAGCGCCGCATGGATCCAGGAAGAGGAAGAGCGGGACGCCGATCGCGGCGGCTACGACCTTATCTAGATGGTTTTCTACATTGCCCGGAAGAGCGAGTACGTCGAGACCGCCTGCTTGGTACTCTCGCACCACCCGGCTCAGGCTCTCGAACGACACTCGCTCCTTCTCGGCGAAGAAGCCGGTTACCTTACGTGATGCTTGAAGCTCTCTGATTGCCTGCAGAATGAGTTCGGCGGAGGCGGGTTCTCCGTCGGGATACCTTCCCCTGCCAGCGAACCCATCGAGAATGACAACACGGTTGTCCGCTGCGGTGCTACCGGGCATCGCGATGAAGGGCTTGATGTAGTGACGCAGTATCTCATGCTTGAAGACTGACTGGGCATGCTTGTTGCGATCGTCAAGTAGGTCGCCTGATGTGCCCGTCGACATAAACTCTCCCGACTCACGTCGTTTACAACAGGTAACCCGCGCTCTACCAGTACGTGAGGTCGGTGTTTCCGTCAAGGTTATTAAACGGTACCTGTGTTCCTCAACGTGCGGGAATAGGTGAGCTGAACTTCGCAGAAGAGCCTGTCTGGGTCAGGTGCGTTCGATATTTGTTCATACATCTGTCATGATTCGCCCTTGACAATGGAGATAGTTGAGGTTTTCTGGATCATATGTTCGATAGTGTAGTAGTGTCGTTATATAGGTGGCCGGGGGGCGAGCTTGGTGCTCGTCTCTGGTCTGTCGGACCGCCTGTCGGGCATACCGAGTGGTGGGTGGCTTTCTCTCGGACCAGATCCTCCTTGCCCGGAGCGCGGGTCCGTTGGCTCAGGGCGGAGACTGGATGGGTGTAGCAGGTGAGAGTCCGGGCAGAACTGTGAACAATGACGGACTCGCACATGCGTTCAATTTTCGAGGGCGCCGCTCTACGCCGCCAATGTGGTTCATGTGGCTGAGCCGGACTCGATACGAAGCGCCGCAGTAAGGATGCGGGCCTTGGCTGTCTGATGGCTAGTTCACGACGGAGGTTGTCGGCGGAGATGGGACAGCCGTGCTGGTCATGGTGCAGTTTGTTGATGTGACGAGCACGTTTCAACAGGGCTGAGTCGGGCTCTGAGGCGTTTCGGTCGATCTTTGTTGCATTCCGTGGAGGTCGGTGACGGGTGGTGCGTTGTTCCAGTTGGTGTGTTGAGTCGGACTCCCGGTGGTCGTTGCAGCTGGGGGGAGTCCGCTTGGGAAACCGTGGTGTAGTCGGACCGCACGGCGTAGATCTGGCGGAGCAGGCCGGGTCCGACTTCGGACCAGCCGATCAGAGGAGCAGGGCAACGGCATTGACGGCGGCTTTGCCGTACCGGCCGCAGGAGAGGGGTTCGGCGACGTTGAGTCCGAGGGGGCCAGGCCGGAGAAGATGAGCAGGGCACGGGCCGACCGGAGTCCGTTCGGACTCGGGCTGCGAAGACAGACGTATTGGATGCCCAGCAGGAGTCCGACTGCCGATAGGCCCACGGCCGATCCGATCAGGGTGCGATCCACGCCGGGACGCCGAGCATCAACGCCAGGTGCCAGACGTTGCCGAAGCTGAAGACGAAGGCCAGCAGCGCGATCAGCATCATGAAGGTGGTGAGGGTGCGGGCGATGAACCTCTCCACGGCAGGCGCGGTCGTTTGCTCCTCGGCATCCGGCTTGCCGTGTACCTCCTGCTCGGTCGTAGAAGGTGTGATCGACGCTGGGTTGCGGGGCGGGGCGGGGCGCTCGTAGGCTCCTTCAGGGGTCTTGCCCTCCTCTACAGGGTGGGATCAAAGCCGTGGCGGATGGTCCCTCACCCGTCACGGCCGCGCGAGCGCGGAGTGTGACGGGTGAGGGTCAGGTTGGAAGACCGACGCTCGCGGTGACGGTCAGCTTCCTCAGGTGCATCGATGTTGGTAGAGGCAGCGCAGATCTGGTCCGGTCCACGCAGGGGATTCGAACCTACGCACTCCAGGAGTGGCCAGGCCATCGCCCGTTCCTGTCGGAGTGGATCGACGGACTGGCCGGTGTCGAGGGAGATCGGTGCAGTCTCATCAGCTGGGCACTAGAGGGTGGGCATCGGTGCGTACGGGTGGCCAGTGACTGCCGTGACTGAAGTTTCGGGATCTGTGTGGAGCGAAGCCGGCCATCACGCTACGTAGCCGCCTCAGTGGATCCAGAGTGAAGATCACCAGCGGTTTCTGTTCCGTCGCTGTTCCGCCAGAGGGTGAAAGACACTGCATACCCATGGGTGGCGACTGAAGGTGTAAATGCTGGTCAGCGTGCTGATCGGCGTATTTTCGCAGGTGGACGGAGCGTGGGTCGATGAACTACACCATCTTCGAGGGCACGAGCGAGATCCAGCGCCTGATCATCGGCCGCGCGGTCACCGGCCTGCCCGTTCGCTAGAATGGCCGGTTTTCTGATCACGGCGTGAGAGCCCGATTTCGGCCTCTGCTCCGCCGCTGTTCCGTCAGAGCGTCGCGCCGGACCTTCCTCCACACCACGGTCAAGTATGCGCCTGCCTGCATGAACATTCATGTTGTCGCCAGGCGGATTCAACGGCCGGACGATGGGTCGATCGGCAGGCACACGGTGAAGACGGTGCCGCCGCCCTCGCGCGGGGCGGCGGTGATGGTGCCGCCGTGCGCTTCGGCGATGGCCTTGGTGATGGCCAGGCCCAGGCCGGTGCCCTTGACCCCGGCCGCTTTGGCGGTGGAGGCGCGGAAGAACCGCGAGAACAGCTGCCCGTACTGCTCGGCCGGGATGCCGATGCCGGTGTCGGCGACCGTCACCACCACCTCCTCACCCACGCAACCATCCCTGCCGGTGGCGGGTGCGGCGGTGACGGTGACCGTCCCGCCCACGGGGGTGTACTTGATCGCGTTCGACAGCAGGTTGTCGGCCAGCTGACGGATCCGTACCGGGTCGGCGTGCACCCGCAAGGCTTGCGCCAGGTCGGTGACGATGGTCAGCCGCTTGGCCGCGGCCGCGGCCCGGTGGTCGTCGATGGTCTCGCGCAGCAGGCCGGTCAGCGCGACCGGGCGCGGGTCGATGCCCAGGCCTCCGGCCTCCAGCCGGGCCAGGTCCAGCAGATCGTCGACCAGGCGCTGCAGATGGGCGCTTTTACGGTCGATGACGTCGGCGAAGGAACGCTGCTCGCCGGTCAAGGTCTCATCGTCCAGCAGCAGTTCGGCGTAGCCGCGGATGGCGCCGATGGGGTTGCGCAGCTCGTGGGTGACCAGCGCCATCAGCTCGTCCTTCATCACATCCAGCTCACGCAGCCGCCGTACCTGCTGCTGCTCGGCGGCCAGCAGGCGCTCGCGCTGTTCGGCCAGCTGCCGGCGGTCGGTGATGTCGGTGGAGATACCGTCAACCACCAGCAGATCGCCCTCGCGGCGCGGCATGCCGCGCATCCAGATCCAGCGGGTGACGCCGTCCAGGCCGATGAGCCGGTATTCGGTCTCGGCCTTCCCGCCGGAGGCGGTAGTGGCCTGGAAGGCGGATACGGCCGGGCGGTCGTCGGGGTGGACCTGGCGCATGACGAGCTCGGACGGGTCGGTGCCGGCGGGGATCGGGCCGCCGAGCAGCTTGGCCAGGTTCGGGCTGACCTCCAGCGCCCGGGGCGCGCCGTCCGGCCCGATCTCGATGGTCCACACATCATCGTCGAGCTGGGCGATGATCTGCTCGAAGCGGCGGCGGCTTTCGGCCAGCTCCAGCGCGAGTTCCTCGGCGCGGCGGCGTTCCATGTAGCGGTCGACGTGCGCGCAGATGCTGTCGAGCAGGGCGACCAGGTCCTCGTCGGCCTCTTGGGCGGTGTCGGTGAAGAAGGTCAGCACGCCGTGCACCTGCTCGCCGCTGTGGATCGGCAGGCCGATGGCCGCGTGCAGGCCGGTCTGCATCGCCTGGGGCTTGCGGGTGAAATTGCGGGGATCGGTGGCCAGGTCGTCCACCCACATCGGGTGGCCGCTGTCCCACACCAGCCCGGCCAGCCCCTGGCGGCGGGTGAAGGTGAGCGGCTCGCAGCTGGTGAAGGCCGACACGTCCCGCCCGGGCCGGCACCAGGAGGCGGTGCGGGTGATGCCGTTCTGGCCGGGGTCGACCTGCCAGTACTCGCCGCAGGTCCAGCCCAGCGCGTCGGCAATGGCGGTGACCACGCCGGCGGCGGCCTCCTGGCTGGAGTGCGCGTCGGCCAGTACCCGCACCACGGCGTGATGGGCTTCGCGCAGCATCTGCATGCGGCGCTGGGCGGTGATGTCGTGCAGCACCGCATGACACAGCGACCCGTCCTGCTCGGCGTCGACCTGCACGATCATCTCGGCGGGGAACTCCCGCCCGGACCGGTCGACCGCGGTCACTTCCAGCCGCTGCCCGATCGGGGATGACGTGCTCTCCTGACGTATCCGGCGCACCACCTGCTCCCAGCCGGTCCGCAGCTGCCGCGGGCTGATCAGCGCGCCGGCCTGACAGCCGGTGGCCTCGGCCGTCGACCAGCCGAACAGATGCTCGGCTGCGACGTTCCACGCCGTCACCGCGCCGGAGGCGTCGAAGGACAGCGCCGCCTCCGGCACCCGGTCCAGCACCGCCTGGGTGCGGGCCAGCCGCACCGCGATCTCCGACTCCACCATCGCGGCCAGATCCTCCAGCGTCTGCAGGTTCTCGCTGTTCCACTGCCGGGGCCGGTCGTCGATAACGCACAACGCGCCCAGCACCTGGCCGCCGCCGGCCCGCAGCGGCATCCCGGCGTAGGCCGTCAGCTTTCCGCCGGAGACCGTCTCGACCGCGCGCCAGCGCACATCGGCCCGCGCGTCCGCCACGGTCAGCGGCGCGTCGTCGACCACGATGTTCTGGCACAGCGACTGCGACAGAGGACTGTGCTCGACCCGCCAGGGGTCGGCGGGCCCGGCCGAGCTGACCACGACCTGACGATCGGCCTCGATCAGCGAGACCATCGCCACCGGCGCCCGCAGCCACCGGGCCGCCAGCCGGGTCACCCGGTCCAGCAGCGGCACCTCGCTCTCCTCCAGCAGGCCGGTGGCGTGCAGCAGCCGCAACCGTCGCGCGTCGTGGATGCGGTCGGTGGCCGGCATGGTCGTCATCTCCTCCCGCGAACCCGGCCCCTCGCCGGGCCCTGTGTATATCCGGGTTCGCCCCCTCGCCTACCAGCCACGTTACGCACCCGGCAGCGCTGGGCGATCAGCCGCCCCGACAGCCCCGGATCGTTGTCCGGTGCCAGACCTGGGAAGCCGGTGTCGGCCGAGCGGGGCCGTACCGGGTGGAGCCTGCCTAAGCGTGATGAGGCTTTGCTTGGGAATCTGCAGCGCCTCATGAAACGAATCCCGTCCTGGATGGCTCGGGCTCGACGGCCTGTTGCATAGGCGATCACCGTCGTTGGCGACGCACCGCAGCGCCGAGATCCTTTCACCGGGCAGTGACCTGTCGGCGAGCCATCTTCGCCGACCCGCACAGATCGTCGGTCGCTCCACCCTTCCATCAATCACTCCAGGTAATCAATCGGATGCGAGAGCGATAGGTTGGGGCGGACGGCCGCGTCGGCTGCGGCATCGGTTGAGGAAAAGGGCGGAGGACCGATGAGCAGGCAGCGGGAGATGGCACTGGTCTCACTGATCGATGACATCACCGCGGTGGCCAACGCTACCGATGACCTGGAAGAAGCCGCGCGCGCGACGCTGTCGGAGGTGTGCGAGGTGACCGGCTGGCCGCTGGGACACCTGGGCGTGCCCGCCGGCGACGGTGAGGCGTTCGTCTCGGCCGGCATCTGGATCGGGCCGATCGAGGACTTTCCGGTGCTGCGCGAGATCGCCGCCACCACCCGCTTCACGGCCGGGACCGGTGTCATCGGCCGGGTCGCGGCCACCGGCGAGCCGGTGTGGTCTCGCGATATGACCGCCGATCCGCTGGCGGTGCGCCTGCTGCGGGGCCGCGACCCGGGCGTGCGGGCGGTCTTCGCCTTCCCGGTCATCGCGGTCGACGGCGTGGTGGCGGTGCTGCAGTTCTTCTCCGAGCAGGTGATCCCTCGAGACGAGCCGCTGCTGCGGGTGATGGCGGCCATCGGCTATCAGCTGGGCCGGGTGGCCGACCGCCGCAAGGTCCGCGACACCGCCCAGGCCGGCCGGGACCGGCTGCAGCAGATCGTCGACGCCTCGGTGGAGGGGTTCATCTCCACCGATGCGGCCGGGCACATCACCGAGTGGAACAGCGCGGCCGCGCACATGTTCGGCCGTGCGCGTGAGCAGGTGCTGGGTCGGCTGGTGCACGAGACGATCATGCCGGAGCGCTACCGCAGAGCCGATCAGGCCGGCCGGACCCGGTTTCTGACCACGGGACAGTCGAACGTGCTGGGCCGGCGCCTGGAACTGGCCGGTGCCCGGCCCGACGGCAGTGAGTTCCCCATCGAGATCGTGGTGTGGGCCACCCGTGAGGCGAACACATGGGCCTTTCACGCGTTCGTGCACGACATCACCGAGCGCCGCCGCGCCGAGCAGGCGCTGCGGCAGGCCTATGAGACCGAGCAGCAGACCGTCACCCGCCTCAAGGAACTGGACACGGCCAAAGACGCCTTCATCGCCACCGTCTCCCACGAGCTGCGCACCCCGCTGACCACGTTGAGCGGATATCTGGAGCTGCTCGACGACACCGACCCCGTCCAGCGGCGCATGCTGGAGGCGATGACGCGTAACGCGGCCCGGCTGCAGAACCTGGTGGAGGATCTGCTGGCAGCCAACACCCTGACGGGCGGCGAACTGGTCGTGGACGCGGCCGCGGTGCCGGTGAGTCAGGCCGTCGAGGGCGCGGTGCGCGCTACCAGAGCCCAGGCCCGCAGCAGCAGCCACCTCATCGAGGTAGGGATCATCGACGCCGGGGTGCAGACCGTCACCGCCGACCACGACCTGCTGGTGCGGGCGATCAGCGCGCTGCTGTCGAACGCGGTCAAGTACTCGCCCATCAACACGCCGATCACCGTGCACGCCTCACCGGAGGGCGGGCAGGTGGCGGTCGCGGTCACCGATCACGGCGTCGGCATCGAGGCCGAGGACCTGCCACGCGTGTTCGAGCGCTTCTACCGCACCCGCTACGCCCAGGACAACGCCATCCAGGGCGTCGGCCTGGGACTGTGGCTGGTCAAGACGATCGCCGAGGCGCACGGTGGCACCATCACCGCCACCAGCACTCCGGGCGAGGGCTCCACCTTCACCCTGACCCTGCCCGCCTGAGAGCCTCGGCCATTCGCGGCGGAAATCCATGTCGGCAACCCCCTGGCCGACCGCTTCGGGCACCTCATGCCTACCGCTGGCGAGTCGTTTCTCCCGCAAGTCGTACCGCGCTGGCCGTACGGTCAGCAGGGTGGTCTGGACGAGCAGGGCGAGGAAGCCGACCAGGCCGTCGGGATCAGGGATGGCGGGTGTGTAGGAGACCACTGCCATGACCCCGGCGATCGACCCGGGGCCGATCCGGCCGATCGGGGCGGTGGCGAGCAGAGGTCAGCCCTGGCCGCCGGTCAAGCCGGCGCGGGCCAGGAAGGGCTCGGCGAGGTCGAGGAGCGTGCCGAGCACCTCCTCACCCCGCGTCTGGATGAAGCGGGGCGGGTAGGCCAGCCGCAGCAGGCGGCGGCAGTGGCGCTCGTACGCCTCACCGGGGTCGGCGCCACCGTGGACGCCACCCGGTCCGGTGATCTCGGGCGAGGGTTCGGTCATCGCATCCTCCGTTCTGGACAGCCATCCAAACTCGGTCTGCCCCCCTACGAGGCCGTGACCCGGCGGCGCATCAGTGCCCACACCATCAACGCGGCTGCTACAAGGCCGGGCCCACAGTGCACTGCAAGTACCCCGGCGAGGCTAGGACCGCCCCAGTCGTTTCGGTACGTGGCCGGGTCGGATACGTCGATGACAAACGGTTCCGCGATGGCGCGGATGATTAGGTAAGCGCCCAAGATGAAGCCGAGAATCTTAATGATCTTTCGCATGCCCTTACCGTACGTTCGTGATCCGCCCAACGCGTAGTGGCTGCTCGCCGGCCCGAGTCGGGCAGCCCGGCCTGGGCCGGGCTGATCTTGGCCCGGCGGGAACTGAGGAACGTCTTGACCTCGTCGCGGTTGTCCACCCTTGCCGCGTTGGGTGAGGATCCGAAGCTGAGGGGCGGGCTGCCAGTACACCTTCCAGCAGTGACTTCTCCCCTGCTCGGGTACCGGGTTGCATGGGTTTCACGCCGCCCCGGCCGGGACGCGGAGCCCTCCGCGGGCCTCGGCCGCCCAGGGCGGGCCCAACTTCCGAACTTCCGAGACGAAGGCATGAGGACATGGCCGAGAGCACTGGCAAGAAGGTCTGGCTGATCACCGGCGCGGGGCGGGGCATGGGCGTGGACATCGCGCGGGCCGCTCTGGCGGCCGGGTACGCGGTCGTGGCCACCGGCCGCAACCCTGAGAAGGTGGCCTCCGCAGTCGGAGAGCACGCCGATCTCCTGGTCGCCATGCTGGACGTGACCGACCCCGCGAGCGTCGACGCCGCGGTCAAGACGGCCGTGGGCCGGTTCGGCACGATCGACGTGCGTCAACAACGCCGGGAACTTCTACGCCGGGTACTTCGAGGAGATCACCCCCGCCGACTTCCGCGCCCAGATCGAGACGAACCTGTTCGGGCCGGTCAATGTCACGCGCGCCGTCCTGCCGGTCATGCGCGCCCAGCGATCCGGGCTGATCGTGGCGATCTCCTCGGTCGCCGGGATCGTCGGGCAGGAGTTCGTGTCGGCCTACGCCGCCTCCAAGTTCGCCGTTGAGGGCTGGATCGAGTCCCTGGCCCCTGAGATTGCGCCCTACGGCGTCCGCGTGATGCTGGTCGAGCCGGGGTTCTTCCGCACCGAGTTGCTGTCCCCCGAGCCGACCAGCTACGCCGCCCCCTCGATCGACGACTACGCCGAACGGACCCGGCAGACCGTGACGGCCTGGAACGGCATGAACGGGCAGCAGGGCGGCGACCCCGCCAAGCTCGCCGCGGCGCTGGTCCAGCTCGCCGGCTCCGACGAGCCGCCGGCCCGCTGGGCGGCCGGGGCCGACGCGGTCGGCGCCGTCGAGCAGAAGGCCCATGCCCTGCTCGCCCAGGCCGGCGCCCACCGCGACCTGTCGTCTTCCCTCGCCCACGACGACGCCTCCTGAACCGGCACGAACCGCCGCAGCGACGATCCGCACCGGTCCGCGCAAATGCGACCGGTATCGGCAGGTCAGCGTTGGGCCCGGTGGATTTTCCCGCGACTGCCACGGGAACCCATGAAAAGGTCAGATCTCCTCGTCGTCGTCCGGGCGCGTCTGCCCGGCGGCGGCTGCGGCCTGGCCGTCGTCGCCTGCGGTGTGCAGACCGCGGCGGAGGTGCTGTTGTCGGTCCCGGCCGGTCAGCGTCCCTTGTTCCTCGCTCTGGCCGTGCTGCAGGCGATGGCTGCCGCGGCCGGCTGGCGGCCCATCTGGCGGCGGTTGCATCCCTGGGCGCCGCTGGTGTTGTGCCTGCCCGCCCTCACAGTCCTGTCCGCCTCCATATGGGCGGCCGGTGGCATCGCGGCAGGCGCCGCCCCGTTCCTGAAGTAGGGATGAAGACGGCAAAGCCTTGGATGCGGCGTTGTGGTAGCGAGCGCCGGCACTGTGGGGGAGCGCCATCCTGGTGCCGAGGGGGATCGGCGAATGCGGCACCTGCTCGTGGGCCGCCCCGAAGGTGGGTGCACATCCCCGGCGGGTGTGTCGAAGATCGGGAATGTATGACGCAGCCGGTTCTGAAATACCGTGACGGCCAAGCCCAGCAGGCACCTGGGCGGTCGAGCCGTGTCGTGGTCGTGGTCGGTGCTGGGCCGTATGGGTTGTCGGTGGCTGCACATCTGCGTGCTGCCGGGGTCCGGGTGCGGGTTTTCGGGGAAACGATGGGGAGCTGGCGGCACGCGATGGCCACCGGCATGTTCTTGAAGTCGACTCCGCAGGCGACCGATCTGTCGGCCCCGGTGCCGGGTGGGAGATTGGCGGATTTCCGCAGAGAATCGGGCGAGCCGGAATTGACCGAGCTGACTCCGATCCCGTGCGAGGTGTTCGTCGGCTATGGCATGTGGTTCGCCCGCCGATACGTCGGTGAGGTCGAAGCGACACACGTAACGGCCGTCGAGCAGGAAGACGCCGGCTTCACCGTGCGCCTGCAGGACGGTGAGGAGATCGAGGCCGCTGCCGTGGTCGTGGCCACCGGTTTGGGGGCACTGGCGCATATTCCCCGCCAGCTGCGGCACCTGGCGCCCGAGGGGGCAGGTCCCGGTGGGGTGCTGTCTCACACCAGCCAGCACGCCGACTTGTCCCGCTACGCCGGGCGGCGCGTTGCCGTAGTCGGGGGCGGGCAGTCGGCGTTGGAGAGCGCCGCGCTGCTGCACGAGGCGGGCGCCGAACCGCATGTCCTGGTACGCAGTGCTCAGGTGCGGTGGGGAGCGGTCCCGGTGCTACAACGTCCGCTGGGCCAGCGGATCATGCACCCTGCTTCCCCGCTGGGCTCCGGCTGGGCTTTGAGCGGGGTGTGCCGGGCGCCGGGCGCGGTCCGCCGGTTGCCTGCGGCGACCCGGTTGTGGCTGTTTCGCCGCGCGTTGGGGCCCTCGGGCGGGTGGTGGCTGCGTGATCGCGTCGAAGGCGTCGTCCCTGTTCATCTCCGACGCCGCATCACGCAGGCGTCGTTGACCGGGGCTGAGGTCCGCCTGCTGCTGGCAGGTCAGGGTGAGGGGCCGACCGGATTGACGGTTGACCATGTGCTGGCTGCCACCGGTTATCGCATCGACCTGGACGCTTTGGGGTTTTTGTCCGAGGCGGTACGCCGGCGGGTGGCCCGCGTGCCCGGTTCCCGGGCCCCGCATTTGTCGAGGAGCTTGGAGTCGACGCTCCCGGGGCTGTACTTCGCCGGGTCGCTGGCCGCGCCAATGTTCGGGCCGATGTTGCGCTTCGTCGCCGGCACCGCTTTCGCAGCGGGACGCATCAGCGCTCACCTGGCGCGGCGGATGGAGCAACGCTGATCAGAGCCTGGTTTCGATCCCCCGGTTTACCGGGGAACCGCTGAACTGCGTTGAGTTTCGTGGAGATCACCAGGGTCTTCACAAAGGGCTCGACAGGTTGGGCATGCTCGGCGATCTCTGCCACGATGGGGGCATGCCCGCTTTGCGTCTGCTGCGCGCCACCGCATTCGCGGTCGTGTGCGTGCTGATGTCACTGGGCATGCACGTGCTGGCCGGCGGCGCCGCCGTCGACCCGGCCGTCCTTGCCGCCGCGGTGACACCGGTCGGCGCTGGCGCGTTCGTGCTGGCTCGGCGGCAACAGGGTCTGGGAGTCCTGCTCACCGCGGCCTTCGCCACCCAGTACGGCCTGCATCACGTGTTCTCCGCGGCCGCGGCCGCGGCGCAGCCGCCGGTCCCCGCCCACGGGCACGGGGGCCTGGCCGCGGACGTGGCCATGCTGCTGGCCCACGCGGTGACGGCACTGCTGTCGGCCTACTGGCTGGAGCGCGGTGAGAGCGCGCTGGCCACGCTGCTGCGCCTGCTGGTGGCCTCCGTCCTCATCCTGCTGGTGTGGCGGGCGCCCGCGGCAGGGCACGTCACCCGGCCGATCACCGAGCAGGACGGTCCCTCGTTCCTCTCCCGGCTGCTCGCCGCGGCCGTCTCCCGGCGCGGGCCGCCGGTGGGGTTCTCCGCCATCTGATCCGGGCTTTCGCACGCGCCGGACCGGACGTCCACCTCGTCCGGTCCGGCGCGGGCACGCCCGCAGGCCGCCTGCCGTCGCGGCCGTCGTCACCCGCCGCGATCCGGGCCGCTGTGCTCTCGCACCGCCGGCCGCGGCTTTCCCGAACGGACGAACCCCACGCCGGAACGGCGCGTACCCCCTGACGAGCGCGCCGCTCCGTGAACGGAGAACCTCATGACGTCTGACGTCCAGATCCAGCCCGCCGTGGAACCATCCCGGCCCTCCCCCTGGCCGGCGCTGCGCGCGCTGGTGCTGCGCCTGCACTTCTACGCGGGCATCCTGGTGGCGCCCTTCCTGCTGGTGGCGGCGACGAGCGGCCTGCTGTACGCCGCCTCCTTCCAGATCGAGAAGGCGGTCTACTCCCACGAGCTCACCGTCGGCGCCGTGCCGCCCGGGCAGGAGCGGCTCCCGCTGGCCCGGCAGCTCGCCGCCGCCCGGGCCGCACATCCGCAGGGCACGATCGGCGCGCTGCGGCCCGCCGCCGAGCCGGAGGAGACCACCCGGGTCCTGCTGGATGTGCCGGGCCTGCCGGAGAGCACCCGGCTGGCGGTCTTCGTCGACCCCTACACCGGCGAGGTCAGGGGAGCGCTGGAGAGCTACGGCAGCTCGGGGGCGCTCCCGGTGCGCGCCTGGATCTCCACCCTCCACCGTCATCTGCAGCTGGGCGAGCCCGGCCGCCTCTACAGCGAGCTGGCGGCCAGCTGGCTCTGGGTGGTCGCGCTCGGCGGCGCGGTGCTCTGGCTGAGCCACCGCCGCCGGACCTTCCGTCCCGACCGCAGGGTCCACGGCCTGCGGCGGACCCTGTCCTGGCACGGCTCGGTGGGGCTGTGGATCACGATCGGCCTGCTCTTCCTCTCGGCGACCGGGCTGACCTGGTCGGCGTATGCCGGGGCGAACGTCGACAAGATCCAGACCGCGCTGGGCTGGACGACCCCGGCCCTGCCCGCCTCCGCCGGGGACCACTCGGGCCATGCGGGTCACTCCGCTGGCACTTCCGCCGAGGCCGACGCCGATCGGATCGTGCAGGCGGCGCACGGCGCCGGGCTGTCCGGTCCGCTGGAGATCGTCTGGCCCGCCGAGTCCGGCGCCGCCTTCACGGTCAAGGAGATGGACCGCGAGTGGCCGCAGCGCAACGACCAGGTCGCCATCGACGCGGCGAGCGGCCGGGTCGCCGGGGAACTGCGCTTCGACGACTTCCCCCTGGTCGCCAAACTGATCCGCTGGGGCATCGACGGGCACATGGGCGTGCTGTTCGGCCTGGCCAACCAGCTCCTGCTGATGGCGCTGGCACTCAGCGCGATCTTCATGATCGTCTGGGGCTACCGGATGTGGTGGCAGCGCCGCCCGACCCGCGGCTTCGCCGCCCCCTACGCGCGCGGCGGCTGGCGGGACGTGCCCCTGGCGGTGCTCCTGCCCGCGGCGGCAGTGGTGATCGCGGTCGGGGTGTTCATCCCGCTGCTCGGCCTCTCCCTGCTCGCCTTCCTGCTCGCCGACGTCGTCCTCGGCAGGGTTAAGGCGGCCGGCTGAGTCCGTCCAACCCCTGACCGCTTGCACGCCGGCACCGCACCGGTCCCGACACCAAGGCGTCGACCCCGCACGGAAGGATGATCGCGTCATGGCCGCCTCCCCGTCCTTCCGCCTCCTCCGCGCTGCCGTCTTCACCGCGCTCTGCCTCGGGCTGAGCGTGACGGCGCACCTGCTGGCCGGAGGCTCCGTCGGCGTGCGCGGCGCGGCGGGCGCTGCTACGGCGGCTGCCGCTCCGGCTGCGCCCTCTCCTTCGCAGGTGCGCCTCCTCGCCGCGGATACCGTCCTTCGCCGTCCCCGCGACAGGACCCCGGACATGGCACTCGGTCCGGTTGCGTCACGCCGTGCACCGGCGTGGCCCTCCCCGCCGGGCCGACGCCGCCTTCGGCTGACCGTTCGGATCGCCGGAGGCCGGTTTCGCATTGCCGCGGGCCTATGCATGCCCGCCGGGGCCGCCGGTGTCGTGGCCCGGCGAATTCGACCCGTTTGACGTCGCTTTCCGGCACGGCCCCTCTTTCCATGGCGGCCTGTCGTACCACCAGAAAGGCTTTTCAGCGTGCTTTCTCGCCGCACTCGTTCCGCTGCCGCCCTGCTGGCCGCCGCGGTGGCGCTCACCGCATGCGCTTCCCAGACCACCACCTCGGCCGCACCCGCGAGCACCGCGTCCGCCGCGGCCACGCCATCCGCAGCCCCCTCGACCTCCACCGCCTCATCCCCGCTGACGATCACCGACCCGTGGGTGAAGACCACCAAGGAGGGCATGACCGCCGCCTTCGGCACCCTGGTCAACACCACCGGCACCGACGTGGTCATCGTCTCCGGCGCCTCCCCGCTGTCACCGAAAGTTGAGCTGCACGAGGTCGTCGATTCCGGCGGCAAGATGGTCATGCGGCCCAAGGAGGGCGGCTTCGTCGTTCCGGCGCGCGGCACGCATCCCCTGCAGCCCGGCGGCGACCACATCATGCTGATGGGCGTCACCGAAGAGGTGAAGCCCGGCGCGCAGGTCGCCTTCACCCTCACCCTCGCCGACGGCTCGATCCTGGAGTTCACCGCCGTCGGCAAGGACTTCGCCGGCGGCGAGGAGGACTACCAGCCCGGCATGGACATGGGCGGCGACAAGGGCGGCCACACCGGCAAGGACGACCAGTGACGGCCGGTCCCTCGATCACCCGGCGGGGGCTGCTGGCGGGAGGCGCCACCGTGGCGGCCGGAGTCGCGGCAGGGTGCTCACCCGAGGCGCTCACCGCGCCGCAGGCAGCCGCCGCGCGCGGACAAGGTCCCTCGGCCGCCCCCTCTTTCGCAGCCTCCTCGGGCACGGCCGTCGAGCTCTTCCACGGCGCTCACCAGGCGGGCGTCGCCACGCCACCGCAGACCCACGCCGTCTTCGTCGGCCTGGACCTGCTGCCCGGAACCGGCCGGGAGGCCGTGGTGCGGCTGATGAGGCTGCTCACCGATGACGCACGCCGCCTGACGCAGGGCGCCCCCGCGCTGGCCGACACCGAACCGGAGCTGGCCGCGCTCCCGGCCCGGCTGACCGTCACCTTCGGTTTCGGCCCCGGCCTGTTCACCGCGGCCAAGGCCGAGCACCTGCGGCCCGAATCGGTGGCGCCCCTGCCCGCCTTCCCGATCGACAGGCTGGAAAAGCGGTGGAGCGGCGGCGATCTGCTGGTGCAGATCTGCGCCGACGACGCCCTGACCGTAGCGCACGCGCTGCGCATGACGGTCAAGGACGCCCGCTCCTTCGCGAGGGCGCGCTGGCTCCAGCGCGGTTTCCGGCGCGCCGCCCATGCGCAGGCGCCCGGGACGACCCAGCGCAACGTCATGGGCCAGCTGGATGGGACCGTCAACCCCGCGCCGGGGACGGCCGACTTCGACCGGGCCGTATGGATATCCGAGGGGGCCGACGGGATGCGCGGCGGCACCACGCTGGTGCTGCGGCGCATCCGGGCCGAGCTGGAGACCTGGGACGCCGTCGACCGGGTGGGCAAGGAGTTCGCCGTGGGCCGCCGTCTGGACACCGGTGCCCCGCTCACCGGAACGAGGGAACACGATGAGCCGGACTTCGCCACGCTCACCCCGGTGGGCTTCCCCGTCATCGCTGAACAGGCCCACATCCGCCGGGCTCATGTCACCGACCCGGCCTTGCGGATCTTCCGCCGGGTCTACAACTACGACGAGGGTCTGACCTCCCAGGGACATGCTGACTCGGGGTTGGTGTTCGCCTCCTACCAGGCCGACATCGCCCGGCAGTTCCTTCCGATCCAGAAACGTCTGGCTGAGGCCGACCTACTGAATGAGTGGACGACGCCGATCGGCTCGGCGGTGTTCGCCATCCCGCCGGGCTGTGCGGAGGGAGGCTGGATCGGCGAGACCTTGCTGTCCTGACCGCCGCCGGGTGCCCGGTCACGCACCCGGTGACCGGGCACCCGGACAGTACGCAGAAGGAGACTCGCCCCGAGGGCGTGCTGGGTACCGCGGAGCGCTCCGCGGTGACGGCGGGCCGCTCAGCGGGCCGACTGGCTCTCGACGTCGACACGACACCGGTCCGATGATGGCAGGGCCCGCTGGACGCCGATCATCACAGTGATCGCCGCGCCCGATCCGCCGTTCTGCCCGTCGTCGGAGGTGATGGCGGCAGGAGACGGAGAAAGCGCATCGGCCGCCGCCGCCGTTGACGGCGGGCTTGCCGTCGGCGATCTCCTCCCCGCCGGGACCGGTGACCACGACTGTGGCGAAGTTGCGGTTGACGGTCTCGCTGAAGACGAGCTCGATTTCGGCGGGGATCTGCGTGACGGTCGCACCGTCGGCCGGACTACTCGGCTCCAGATGCGCGTGCGCCGATGCAGTGCCGGTCATGGCGGCAAACAGACCGACAGCGACCGCCACCGTCATCAAGGCGCGCCCGATGCACTGGCGATATGACAACCGGTGGGGCTGGGAGACCTCTTCGCCTCTGGGGTCTAGCGGTGGTCGGTCAAGACGGCATGGTGGTCGGCGTCGGCCGGGCCGTCGGGGTCGGCGTGCACCGTGGCCGCCCGCAGCCGCGGAAGCTGGTGGATCAACCGGTGCTCAGCCTCCACCGCGACCGCGTGCGCCGTCACCACCGACAACGCCGGATCGACCGCGATGTCGACCTCGGCGCGCAGGCTGTGGCCGATCCAGCGCATCCGGACCGCCCCGACCCGGCGCACCCCGGGGGTGGCAGAAAGGATCTGCTCGGCCTGATCGACCAGGGCCGGATCGACGGCGTCCATCAGCCGGTGGTAGATCTGCCGGGCCGCATCCCGCAGCACGAAGCAGATCGCCACCGTGATCAGCAACCCGACGATCGGATCGGCGATCGGGAAGCCGAGCGCGGCGCCGCCGGCCCCCAGCAACACGGCCAGGGAGGTGAAGCCGTCGGTGCGCGCGTGCAGCCCGTCGGCCACCAGGGCGGCCGAGCCGATCTCGCGGCCGACCGTGATCCGGTAGCGGGCCACCCACTCATTGCCCAGGAAGCCGACCAGGCCTGCGGCGGCAACCCAGCCCAGCGCCCGCACGTCCTGCGGGTCGATCAGCCGCTTGATCGCCTCGTATCCGGCCAGGCCGGCGGAGGCGGCGATGATGACCACGATGACGATCCCGGCCAGGTCCTCAGCCCGGCCGTAGCCGTAGGTGAAGCGGCGGGTGGCAGCGCGGCGCCCGACCCAGAACGCGATGCCCAGCGGCACCGCGGTCAGCGCGTCGGCGACGTTGTGCAGCGTGTCGCCCAGCAGCGCCACCGACCCGGAGGCCACCACGATCACCGCCTGGATCAGCGCGGTGACCATCAACGCCGCAAAGGAGACGACCAGCACCCGCATCCCACGACTGCTGGACTCCAGCGCCGCGTCGGTCTTCTCCGCGCTGTCATGGCTGTGCGGGGCGAAGGCATGCCCGGCCCGGGCCAGCAGCGCACGGACTCTGCCGCCTCCACCTGTCTTCCCGTGCCCGTGTCCGTGTCCGTGCCCGTGTCCGTGCCCGTGCCCGTGCCCGTGCCCGTGTCCGTGCCCGTGCTGGGGGCCAGGTCCGTCGATGGGCGCAGGATCGGGATGCGATTGCTCGGACATGGCTACCTCACTTGCGGATGACAGCGGCAGCCCGGAGTATATGTATCCATATACGCACGCGACAACGAATCAGGTGCGCATCCATTGCAACAGCAACCCACTGACGCCCAGGTGGAGACGGCCGTCGAGGCCTTCCGCATGCTCAGCGACACCACCCGGCTCCGGCTGATGTGGCTGCTGTCCTCCGGCGAGTACGACGTCTCCTCCCTGGCCCAGACCATCGGTGTCGCGCGCCCGTCGGTCTCCCAGCACCTGGCCAAACTCCGTCTGGCCGGCCTGGTACGCACCCGCCGAGACGGCCGTCGGGTGCTGTATCGGGCCAGAGATGTGCACGTGCGCGGCCTGATCACTCAAGCTCTCTTCCACGCCGATCACGAGGTCTCCGGCATCCCCCGCCACGAGGACTGACCATGCCTCAATCCTCGGCTCCGCAGGCGTCCCGGTGCAGTCGGCATCCCCACCGCAGCGGCCTGAACCCACGCTGAGCAGGAATGACGCCGACAGCCCGGGGTAGGGGAAGATAAGGACGGCTCCTGGGGGTGAGGAGCATGGCGTCTGCGACTCGATGGGGTGTGTGCGTTTTCGCGGCGGCGACCTTCCCGCTCACGGTGGCCTGCGGACAAACCGCCGGCACCGGCGTGGCCAGATCTCACACCGCGGCCGTGATCGAGGCGACACCCACCGCGCCAGCCGATCCGACCAGTGCCGAGGATGACATCAGCCGAGCATGGGAGAAGTTCACCGATCCCCAGGTCGCCAACACGGAAAAGAAACGCCTCATCGAGAGCGGCGAGGCGAACGAACGGCTGGTGCGGGCCTTCCTCAAGGACGAATATGCCCGCAGACTGCTGGCCCGTGTCGAGATCGTAGCGTTCACCTCTGCGACCCGGGCCCAGGTCACCTACTCCCTGTTCCGCGACGGAAGATCGGTGCTGCCCCGCAGCACCGGCGTCTCCGTCCGTGAGAACGGCCGCTGGAAGCTCTCCCGCACGACCCTGTGCTCGTGGATGCCGTACGGCTCCAGCACCGCCGAGGCGTCCGGCTGCTGACGAGCCGGGTCATCGCCGCACCTCCCGGCCACCGCCCCGTCTGTTTCCTGCGGAAAGGAGGGCAGAGCACGTGGGCGCCGAAGACGCAATCCGCAAGATCGGAGACGGTATCGAGATCTGAGGCGTGGTCGTCAGGGTGGGGATTGCGGCAGCGGGTGCTGCTGGTCGTCGTCCTTGCAGCACCGCGGTCTCCGGGGTCGGTCCGGGTCAGACGCCGAACGGGCCGGCCGACCTTGGCAAGGTTGCTCCCGGCTGGGCGACGCCCCCCTTGTCCTGTCTTCCGGTCGCGCGTTCAGGAGCCACCCGGTCGATCGGGAACAGCCGGTCCGGCAAGCTGTCGGCTGACGGCACCGTCTACCGCGTCGGCTTCCTCCGCGCCGACCTCAAAGTCACCTCCCACGGGGGGGCGATCAAGCCGGGGTTCGCCCTGGGCTCCTTCGCCCGCACCGAGCAGGTCACCTCACACGGCCGGGTGATCAGTGCGGGCATGGGGGTCGGCACCGCGCTGAACTTCCAGTCCACCGGTGGCGGCAAGGCCTCCGTCAACGGTGACTTCGTGATGACCGCCGCCGAGGTGCAAAAGGTCATCGCCGCGCTGCGAGGGGGCGGTGACGAAGAGCGCCTGCGGGCGGCTTGACCGAGTCGACCGTCGAGTCGCTCGATCCACGACTGCCTTCTTTGCCGCAACGGTGGTTACCGTAACCGTGGTTGTGACAGGGAGATGGGAATGGGCGGGGCGGTGTTGTTCGTCTGCCCGCCCGGCGTTTTGCCGGATGCGGTGCACTGGCGTCTGCGTCACGCCGACTTCGATGAGCAGATGGCCGCCGAGCTGCAGCAGCGGGTCCGGCTGCTGGTGCGGGTGCTGGAGTCGTGACCGGCACCGTGGGGCATTGGGTGCTGCCGGCCTATCGCATCCCCCGCGAGCCGTCTTCGCCGCGGATCGCTGCGGTGCAGGGCCGTCCTCGGCGCTGGGGAACGGGCGCCTCCTAGGAGGGATCGCTTCGGGCCGAGGCCACGATGTGGGCGAGCGTCACCTCGCTCAGCAGGGCGTGCTCGTGCTCGCGCATCATCGCCCACACGTCGGCCAGCGGTCCCGCGACGCCGGGGAACTGGCCGATCTCCTCCGGGACGCCTTCGGTGACTTCGACGATGTCGGCCAGGGTGATCTCGGCTGCGGGACGGGCCAGCCAGTACCCGCCCTCCGGGCCGCGTTGGCTGCGGATCAGTCCGGCCCGCCGCAGCTGCAGCAGGATGTTGTCGCAGAACCGGCGGGGGATGTCCTGGTCGGCGGCGATCTCCTCGGCGTGCATCGGTTTGTCGGCGGCCGCGGCTAAAGCGACGGCGGCCCGCAGGGCGTACTGGGTGCGGGCGGAGATACGCATCAGCACACGCGCTGGTGCAGTCCCCAGCGGCTCCGGGCGTAGCAGGTCATGACGCGCTCAGGGCGAGCGGCCGTGCGGCCGGGCTGGGCCGCACGGTGACCGCTTGGCCCGGTTGCAGGTCCAGCCGGTCGGCGGTGGAGCGCGCCAGCTGCGCCCACGTTTCCTGGCCGTCGATGAGCAGCTCCACCCGGACTTCGAAGCCCAGGCGCACCACCCGCACGACCGTGGCGGTGGTGCCGGCGGGGTCGGCCGCAGGGCTGATCTCGATGTCGTGCGGGCGCACCAGGCTGTCGCCGAGCCGGGTGACCGGGCCCAAGAAGCGCATCACGAACTGGTCGGCGGGGTTGTCGTAGACCTCGGCGGGGCTGCCGACCTGCTTGACCTGCCCGTCGGCCAGCACGACGATCGTGTCGGCGACCTCGATCGCCTCCTCCTGGTCGTGGGTGACGAACACGGTGGTGACGTGGACCTCGTCGTGCAGCCGGCGCAGCCAGGTCCGCAGTTCCTTGCGCACCTGGGCGTCCAGGGCGCCGAACGGCTCATCCAGCAGCAAGACCTGCGGCTCCACGGCCAGGGCGCGGGCCAGGGCCATGCGCTGGCGCTGGCCGCCGGACAGCTGCGAGGGGTAGCGCTCGGCCATCTGGTCCAGGTGGACCAGTTCGAGCAGTTCCATGACGCGCCGGCGGATCTCCTCTTTGGGCCGTTTGCGGATCTCCAGCCCGAAGGCGACGTTCTTGAAGACCGTCATGTGCTTGAACGCGGCGTAGTGCTGGAAGACGAAGCCCACGTTGCGCCGCTGCGGGGAGAGGCGGGTGGCGTCGACGCCGGAGATCACCACGGTGCCGGTGTCGGGCTGCTCCAGACCGGCGATGACCCGCAGCAGGGTCGATTTCCCGCCGCCGCTGGGGCCCAGCAGGGCGGTCAGCGACCCGGAGGTCACGTCGATGGAGACGTCGCGCAGCACCGGGGTCACCCCGAAGGACTTGTTGACATCTCGTACTTCGATGGCCATGGAAAGTTCAGTCCTTCGGACGCAGGATCTTGGTGAGCAGGAGAGTGATCACAGACAGCAGCGCCAGGCTGGTCGCCGCGGCGAAGGCGGCGGTTTCGTCGAAGTTTTGGAAGCGTTCCTCGACGAACAGGGTGAGCGTCTGGGTCTGTTCGACCAGGCGGCCGGAGACGACGGCGACCGCGCCGTACTCGCCGAGCGCGCGGGCCAGGCACAGCACGATCCCGTATCCCAGCGCCCATCGGATGCCGGGGATGGTGATGCGGCGGAAGGTCTGCCACCAGCCGGCGCCCAGGGTGCGGGCGGCCTGTTCTTGTTCGTCGCCGAGCTCTTCCAGGACGGGGACCACGGCGCGTACCACCAGGGGCAGGGAGATGAACACCGCCGCCATGACCATGCCGGGGACGGAGAAGATGACCTGCACGCCCAGGGTTTCCAGCCAGCCGCCGACGGCGGCGAACTTGCCGTAGACGAGGATGAGCGCCAGGCCGACCACGACGGGGGAGACGGCCATCGGCAGGTCGATGAGCGCATTCAGGACGCGTTTGCCGGGGAAGGCATGGCGGACCAGCAAGATCGCCGCTCCGACGCCGAAGACGGTGTTGGCGACCACCGCCCAGAACGCGACGACGAGGGTGACCTGGAAGGCGGAGATCGCCTGCGGGGTGCTGAGCGCCTCGAAGATCGGGCCCAGCCCGTTGGCGAAGGTCCGCCAGCCGATGAGGACGACCGGCAGGACCAGCAGAAACAGCAGGTAGCCCACGGCGAGCGCGCGAAGGGCGTAGCGGATGAGGTTTTTAGGCATGGCGGCTGCCCCATCGCTGCAGCAGGTCCAACGCGACCAGGGTGACCAGGGCCACGACGAGCAGCACGGTGGAGGTCGCCGCGGCCCCGATGGGGTTGTCGGTTTCGATCTGCCCGAAGATGTACACCGAGGCGACCTGGGTCTTGAACGGCAGGTTGCCTGAGATCAGCACGACCGATCCGATCTCGGCCATCGCCCGGGCGAAGGCCAGCGCGGTACCCGACAGCATCGCGGGAATCAGGTTGGGCAGGATGATCCGGCGGAAGACCTGCAACGGGCTGGCCCCCAGTGAGGCGCCGGCCTGTTCCATGTCGGGGTCGAGTTCCAGCAGGACCGGCTGGACGGTGCGCACGACGAACGGCAGCGTGACGAACAGCAGCGCGAGCACCACGCCGGAGCGGGCGTAGGCCAGATCGATGCCCAGCGGGCTGCTGGGCCCGTACAGGGCCAGCAGCACCAGACCGGCGACGATGGTCGGCAGCGCGAACGGCAGGTCGATGAGCGTGTCGATGACGCCCTTGCCCCAAAAGCGGTCGCGCACCAGCACCCAGGCGATGATGGTGCCCATCACCAGGTTGATCACCGCCACGACCAGGGAGGCGCCCACGGTCAGCGTCAGCGCCGCCCAGGCGTCGGGGGTGGTGACCGCCTCCCAGAAGTAGCCCAGTCCGCGTTCTTGCGAGCGCCACACCACCGCCGCGAGCGGGATCAGCACGATCAGGCTCATGTAGATGACGGCCGCGCCCAGGCCGAACGCGGCGCCACCGCCCCGCGGCAGAGCGGGCCGCCTGCCCCGAGGCGGCGTGCCGGACCCGGAGACAGGTGCCGGGATGGTCGAAGTGGACACCGGCTGCTACTTCTCGATCGAGACGCCGAGCCCGCGCTCGATGTCGGCCATGATGCTGCCCTTGGGGTCGAAGAACTCGGCGGTGACCTTCGGCCAGCCGCCCAGGTCGGCGATGGTGAACAGCGCCGGCGGGGTGGGGAAGGCGGCGCCGGGCACGTCCTTGGTCACCGGACGGTAGCCGTTCTCGGCGAAGATCTTCTGCGCGTCGGCGGAGTACAGGAAGTCCAGGAACGCCTTGGCCTCGGCCGGGTGCTTGGAGTTCTTGGTCACCGCGACCGGGTTTTCGATCAGGATCGTGGAGTCGGGCACCGTGTACTCCAGCGGCTGGTTGCTCTGCTGGGCGAAGATCGCCTCGTTCTCATACGCCAGGATGGCGTCGCCCTTGCCGGTGGAGAAGGTCTGCAGTGACTTGCGGGCGCTGTCGTCTTGCACCGGGACGTTGGCGAACAACGCCTTGAGGTAGGCCACGCCCGCCTCCTCGTCGGCCCCCTTGTTGGACTTGGCGCCGTAGCCGGCCAGGACGTTCCAGCGGGCGCCGCCGGAGGTGAACGGGTTGGGCGTGATCACCTCGATGCCGGGCTTGGTCAGGTCGTCCCAGGTCTTGAGGTTTTTGGGGTTGCCCTTGCGGGTGGCGATGACCACGACGGAGTCGGTGACCATGCCCTTGGTCGGGCCGGTGTTCCAGTCCTCGGCCACCAGGCCCTTCTTGACCAGCCGGGTCATGTCCGGCTCCAGGGAGAAGGCGACGATGTCGGCCTGCAGGCCCGCTTCCACGGCCCGGCTCTGGTCACCGGAGCCGCCGAAGGACTTGGTGAAGGTGATGTTCTTGCCGGCGGGCGTGGCCTGGTAGGCCTTGATGATCTTCTCGTAGGCGGCCTGCGGCGTGGAGTAGGCGACCAGCGCCAGCCGGACCTTGGCCCCCTGGCCCCCGGTCGCGTCACCGCCCCCGCAGGCCGCGGTCACAGCGGTGAGCGACGCCACGGCCGTGGCCGCCGCCAGACCTCGGAGCCTGCGAACGTTCATCGATTCTCCCTATTTCCTACTTAACAAGTCTGCAATAGGTAATTCAAGGAGCGGAGGGCGCGACGGTCAAGGGGGCGGCGATCCTTCGTTACCGTTTCGTTTCCCTCTTCCTTCTGCGCGCGGCTTTGACTCGTAACAACGGTTGCGGTAACCATGGTTGCCTTCACATGAAGGGTGCAGGACGCACGGGACCCGGAGGGCGGCTGGTATGCGGAAGCGGACATCGTGACCGACGCAGATGGCCGGTGGGTGCTGCTGGCCTACAAGATCCCCCGCGAGCCGTCTTCGCCGCGGATCGCCATCTGGCGCAAGCTGGAACGCCTCGGGGTGGCCCGCCTGGGCGACGGGCTGGTCGGCCTGCCCGCCGACGCCCGCACCCGCGAACAGCTCGACTGGATCGCCCAGGACGTCCTCGACGCCGGGGGCAGCGCCACGGTGTGGCTGGCCGTACCCGCCGCCGCGGCCCAGGAACGGGCGATCGTCCAGGAGATGCGCCAGGCCCGCACCGCCGAATACCAGGCGGTCGTCGACCAGGCGCGGGCCGCCGGTGCGGCAGGGCCGGGCGAGCGCGCGCGCCTGGCCGGGCGGCTGCGGGCGCAGCTGCAGCGGATCACGCGCCGGGACTTCTTCCCTCCAGCCGAGCGCGAGATCGCCCAGCGGGCCGTCCGCGCCCTGACCGACCCCGGCGCCGGCGCCGCCATCGCGGACGGGCCGCCGGTGAGCGCGGCGCCGGACCGGCCGGAGTGCGGGGCGTCAGCGGCCGCGGACGCCCCGGTCATGGACGTCTCGACCGGGGACGTCCCGGCCGACGGCGGTGCGCGATGAGGTGGGTCACCCGCGCCGGGGTGCACATCGACCGGGCCGCCTGCGCCTGGCTGATCCGCCGCCACATCGACGCCGACGCCGCCTTCGTCTTCGTCGACGACCCGGCCCAGGTCCCGCCCGATGCCACCGCCTTCGACATGCGCGGCGTCGATCTCGGCCACCGCGGCGGCGACTGCAGCTTCGAGACCATCCTGCGCCGCTACGAGCTGACCGACCCGGTGCTGTGGAAGATCGCCGAGATCGTGCACGAGGCCGACCTCGACGACGAGCGCTTCGATGCCCCCGAGGCTCCCGGGCTGGACGTCATCCTGCGCGGGCTGTCGATGACCTGCGCCGACGAGCGTGTCCTGGAGCTGACCGGCCCGCTGTTCGACGGGATGTACGAGTACTACCGGCGGGCGTTCCTCCTCGGCCGCCCACCCGCCTGACCCGCCTGCCTGAACCAAGGAAGAGCCCTCGTGAGCGATATCCAGCCCGCCGCCGGCCCGCTGCCCGCCGATGACGTGATCCCGTTCCGCCGGGCCGTACGCACCTGGTTCCTGATCAGCTTGCAGACCTTCGGCGGCCCGGCCGGGCAGATCGCCGTCATGCAGCGCACCCTGGTGGAGGAGAAACGCTGGATCGGCCAGCAGCGCTTCAACCACGCCCTGTCCTACTGCATGCTGCTGCCCGGACCCGAAGCCCAGCAACTGGCCATCTACGTCGGCTGGCTGCTCAACGGCACCCGCGGCGGCCTCGCCGCCGGCATCCTGTTCGTGCTGCCCGGCATGCTCGCGCTGCTGGCCCTGTCGGCCGTCTACATCCTGTGGCGCGACACCACCGTGGTGGCTGCCCTGTTCGCCGGAATCGCCCCGGCGGTGCTGGCCATCGTCGCCCAGGCCGTCATCCGGGTGGCCAAACGCTCCCTGACCCACCCGGTGTTCATCGCCGTGGCGGCGGCCGCCTTCGCCGCCCTGGCGCTGTTCGGTGTGCCGTTCCCCATCGTGATCGCCGTCGCCGCGCTCATCGGCTGGACGGCGCACCGGCTCGCCCCGCGCGCCTTCGCCACAAGCACCGGCCACGGCGGCGACGGCGGACCCGCCCCGCTGATCCCCGACGACGCCCTGCACCACGCCCGGCCGTCCTGGCGCTCGGCGGGAAAGATCCTCGCTGTCGGTCTGGCCGCCTGGTGGCTGCCGGTGGCCGCGGTCGCCGTCCTCACCGGGACCGGCAGCGTCTTCACCACCCAGGGCCTGTTCTTCTCCGGCACCGCGCTGGTCACCTTCGGCGGCGCGTACGCGGTGCTGGCCTTCGTCGCCCAGCGGGCCGTGGAGACCTACGCCTGGCTGACCCCCGGCGAGATGGTGCGCGGCCTGGCGCTGGCGGAGACCACCCCGGGTCCGCTGATCATGGTAGTGCAGTTCGTCGCCTTCCTCGGCGCCTACCGCGACCCCGGAACCCTGACCCCCTGGGCGGGTGCGCTGCTCGGCGCCCTGCTGACCACCTGGGTCACCTTCGTGCCGTGCTTCCTGTTCATCTTCCTCGGCGCCCCCTACGTCGAGCGCCTGCGCCACAACACCGCCATCAGCGCGGCCCTGACCGGCATCACCGCCGCCGTGGTCGGGGTCATCGCCAACCTGGCGCTGTACTTCGCCGAGCACACCCTGTTCGCCCGCACGTCCACCTGGGCCTGGGGCCCGTTCAGCGTCCAACTGCCCGAACCCGGCACGCTCAGCCCCGCCGCCCTGGCGATCACCGTGGCCGCGCTGCTCATGACGTTCGTCCTGAAATGGCCGATGCTGCGCATCCTGGGTGTCTGCGCCCTGCTGGGCATGGGCACCATCCTGCTGCCCTGAACCTGCGGCCTGCCTCCGGATGGTCCTGCGCTCTTGATGGCTTCACCGCTGGTGCAGGATCGCCTGCACGCCTGGAGCGACCACGGCGTGGAAGGCCGCGTCCAGTTGCCGGGGAGTCGTCGAGATCTCGCCGTCGGCGTGCCGGGCGAGCAGGGCCATGAACGCGCCGACCACACACGCCACCACCAGGTCGAGATCAGATGGTGCCGCGCCCGCAGGAAGCCGAGACAGCAACTCCTCCCGGACGATGGTGGCCAGGACCTGTTCGATGTACGGGACGACCGCGCCGCCTCCCCGGCGGCCCAGCAGCGCCCGGACCAGGTCGCGTTGCTCATCGATGTGCTCGAACATCGGCAAGCTGAAGGCGAACAGCCGGTCCGGCCCGGCCGCACTGCTCGCTCGCAGGAAACCCGCCAACTCCTCCAGGTTGGCGGCCAGTACGTCCCGTTTATCGGTGAAGTGAGCGTAGAAGGTGGAACGGCCGACGTCGGCTCGGGCGATGACGTCGGTGACCGTCACCGCGTCGTAGCCCCGCTCGACGATAAGCGCGACCAGCGCCTTCCTGATCGCCTCGCGCGTGCGCCGTACCCTCCGGTCGATCTCTTTCCCGCTACCGTTTCCGGACACTTTCCCGTTCCCGTTCGTTACGGCACAGCTCGCCTGCTTTGTGGATTGACCCGCCAATGCTAGCGAACGCACCATTCATAACCGAACAAGCTGTTCGCTTATGAATGGAGCGTTCATGACGGCTGATGTGATCACACTGAACGGGGTCACCAAGACCTACCCCACGCCCGCCGGAGACTTCCTCGCCCTGGACAAGACGGATCTGGCTGTCGTCCCCGGCGAGTTCGTAGCCGTGACCGGCCGTTCGGGCAGCGGCAAGAGCACCCTGCTCAATCTGCTGGCCGGAATCGACCGGCCCACCTCCGGGCAGATCCAGGTGGCCGGCACCGATGTGCACCTGCTGCCCGAATCACGCCTGTCCTCCTGGCGCGGCCGCACCATAGGCATGGTCTTCCAGTTCTTCCAGCTGCTGCCCACCCTCACCGTCGCTGAGAACGTGATGCTGCCGATGGATTTCTGCGCCACCTACCCCCCGCGTCTCCGCCGCCCCCGGGCCATGGAACTGCTGGAGCGGGTCGGCATCGCCGAGCAGGCCGACAAACTGCCCGCCACCCTGTCGGGCGGGCAGCAGCAGCGGGCCGCCATCGCCCGGGCCCTGTCCAACGATCCGCCGGTGTTGCTGGCCGATGAACCCACCGGCAACCTGGACTCGGCCACCGCCGAGGTGATCTGGGAGCTGTTCGCCGCTCAGGCCGCCTCAGGAACCGCAGTGGTGGCGGTCACCCACGAACGCGATCTCGGCCGCTGGGCGCACCGCCGGATCGACCTGGCCGATGGGCGGATCGCCACCGGAGCCACACGATGAGCCGTCCCCGCTACACCAAACTCCGGCGCGACTTGTGGCACGCGCGCGGCCGCGTGGTACTGATGATCGTGGCGGTCGCTCTCAGCCTGATCGCCATCGGTGCGATGCTGACCGCGCGCACCGTCGTGCTGCGCGAGGCCGCCGCCAACTACGCCGCCACCCATCCCGCCTCGGCCACCCTGGACGTGGCCGGCGGCGTCACCGGCGACCTGCTGGAACAAGTCCGCACTCGTCCTGGGATCACCGAAGCCACCGCCCGCCAGACCGTCACCGCTCGCGTTCGCGTCGGGGGAACCTGGCACAGGATGCTGCTGTTCGTCATCGACGCCGACGACCCGCTGCGCGTCGCCCGCTTCGACGTCGAGCGCGGCGCCTGGCCCCCGCCCGCTGACGGTCTACTGCTGGAACGCTCGGCACTGGCCGTGCTCGGCGGTCCCCGCGTCCTGACCGTCACCGCACCAGGCGGGCGCAGCGGCAGTTTCACCGTGACCGGTGTGGTCCACGACGCGGCCCTGGCCCCCGCTGCACAAGAGCGCACCGGGTACGGCTACCTGACCCCGGCGGGCCTGTCCCGGCTCGGCCTGAGTCCGAACCGGGACCAGCTGAAGATCATCGTTTCCGGCAACCAGGACGCCGTCGACGCCCGTGCCCGTGAACTGGCGGCATGGCTCACCGCAGGCGGACACGCCGTTCACGCCGTCCAGGCACCCCCGCCGGGCCGCCATCCGCACCAGAACCAGGTCGACACCATCACCTTGCTCTTTCTCGGCTTCGCAGCAGCGGCACTGGTACTGGCGGCCGTCGTGGTCGCCACCACACTGGGTGGGATGCTCGCCCAGCAGACCCGCCAGATCGGGGTGCTCAAAACCCTCGGTGCCACCACCGGGCAGGTTCTCGGCACCTATCTGCTGATGACCCTGACGGTGGCGGTGGCGGCGCTCATCCTGGCTGCCGGGCCGTCCGTGCTGGCGGGGCTGGCCCTGACCGACCTGATGGCGGGCCTGCTCAACCTGGACATCACCGACACCTCCGTACCCCTACGGGTCTTCGCTGCCCTGGCCGCCGCCGGGCTCGGCGTACCGCTTTCGGTCGCGCTCGTGCCGCTGACACGAGCCGCCCGCACCACGGTGCGTTCCGCTCTGGACCACCGGGGCGCTACCGCGAGTCGAACCCGCCAGCGGGCGATCCGCATCCCCGGCGGCAACCGCATGCTGTCGTTCGCCGTCCGCAACGCGCTGCGCAGACGCGGCCGGCTGATGCTCACCCTGGTTCTGCTCACTGTGGGCGGCGCCCTGTTCACCGGAGGCCTGAACACCGCGGACGCATGGAACACCTGGGTGCGAGAGGGGCTTGCGCGCCGCTCCTACGACACCGAGATCACCCTGACCGCCCCCGTTTCCGCGGACCGGCTCACCGCCCTGCTGCGCGATGTCGACGGTCTGAGCGCGGCCGAACCCCTCGCGGTCCTGCCCGCCACCCCCGTCCGGGACGGGCAGGCCGAGATATCGCGAACCTATCCCGACGGCGGCCACGGCGCCTTCAACCTCATCGCGTTGCCCGCCAAGAGCCCTCTGATCGACTTCGAGATACTGGAGGGCCGATGGCTGGACACCGGCGACCAGGACGGAGCCGTCATCAACCAGGGCGCCGCCACCCGACTGGGGAACCCCCGCCCGGGTGAGAAGATCACACTGAGCGTGGAAGGGCGCACCCGCGTACTGCGTCTGGTAGGCATAGCCGCCGAAGTAGGCGGACCTGCGGCCGTCTATACCGCGGCGGATCCGGCCGTGCCCACCGCCACCGCCATCCGTCTGGCCCATGACGACCCGTCCGTTCCCGGTCAGGTCGAACGGTATCTCGCCACGGCAGGCATCCACGCCCAGACGGTCATGCCCGTGACGGAGCTGAGTATGGCCATCGACGAACACGTGCTGATCTTCATCCAGACTCTCATCGTCCTGGCCGCGCTCATGGCCATGGTCGGCGCGCTGGGCCTGGCCTCGGCCATGGGGATCGCGGTTACCGAGCGGACCCGCGAGTTCGGCATCATGCAGACCATCGGCGCCACCTCGCGCACCGTCCGGTTGACGATCATCTGGGAAGGTCTGGCGATCGGCCTGACGGGTTGTCTCATCGCGCTGGCCGTCGGGGTGCCCCTGTCAGCCGGGGTCGGTTCCTTCCTGGGCAGGCTCTCCTTCGGCCTGCCGCTCCCGCTGGAGCTGTCAGTGACCGGAATGGCCGCCTGGACGGTGCTGGGCTTGGCCGCCGCGACAACGGCCACCCTCACCGCAGCCCGCCGCGCCTCCCGGCTCACGATCAGGGAGACTCTCGCCTACGAATGAGATACTCCGCCCCGGGACCGGTTTCAGCCATGGTCTGTGACCGGAGTGCGTCTTTGACGCTTACTCGGCACGCCCCCTGGCGAGGTTCCCAGCGCCGCTCACGGATCGCACCCGGAGCGGAGGAAGCGGCCCCCGGCGGACGCCCTCTACGGTCCGTCGACGTCCACGTGCACCACCGCGATCAGCGGGGATCGTGCGCCGTGGTGCCGTCCGGGGTGCTGATGCGCAGCGGCAGGTCCAGCAGATCCGCCAGGCGCCGCAAGTAGGGCGGCACGTTGACCAGCCGGACCGCGCCCGTGCTGCACAACCGCGCCAGCAGGCGCATCCCGCCGGTGTCGATGAAGCGCAGGTGCCGCAGGTCGACCAGGAGACGATCGTCGCCGTGCCCGGCGCGTCTCAGCGTCTCCTCCAGCGCGGCGCCGTTGGTGAAATCGACCTCCCCGATCAGCTGGATCAGGGTCGCGCTGGGGTGGGGATGGTAGGTCAGCCGCAGCTGGCGATCGGCATACAGGACCGCGCCGACGACGCCAGAGGCGGCGCCGTCGGAGGCGGGGACGCCGAAGGCGTCATCGTGCGGGAAGCTCACGGCGCTGCGGACCGAGGAGAGACGGGGCCGGCTGTGCATCTGAAGGCCGTGCGCAGGTACGGGCGCGAGGGTGGAAGCGCAGGCATGAGGACCCCCACTACAGGAGGGAGACCGGTTGACTGGCATCATCTCACCCGCATCTTGCTTCGTGAAGACGTATACCTGAAAGAAACTTCAGGTAGTAATCTTATGGTAAGGATGTGCCGCCGTCGCTCCCCGGCCGGATCAGGCTAGCCCCGAAGAGAGGTGACATGGTCTCAGCCAACGGTGGTGGACCCACCTCCACCTGGACGTTCCTGACCCACCACGCCCGGGTGCTGCTGGAGATCGCCCGCGACCCGCACGCCCGCATCCGCGACATCGCCACCCGGATCGGCATCACCGAGCGCGCCGTGCAGAGCATCGTGTCCGACCTGCACCAGGAGGGTTACCTGACCCTCAGCAAGGTCGGCCGCCGCAACCACTACACCCTCAACCCCGAGCGCGGCTTTCGCTATCCGACCGAGGCCAACCTGCCCGTCCGGCTGCTCATCGACCTGTTCACCCAGCACGACCTGCCCGATACCGGTGCCTCCGCACTCGGCACAGGAAGCGGTCCAAGCCGCGACCCAGCGTCCACATCTCGTTGAACCGGGTGGCCACGCTGGTAGGCGGCCTCTTCTGCGGCGGTGGGCACGACGTCGGCGCCGGGGTCGACGGCGGCCAGGCGCTCGCGCAGCATCGCGGTGTCCGGGTGACTTCCAGATCCAGCAGTCCGGCCAGTTGCGCTGTGCGCATCATGAGCTGGTCGGCGGGAAGGCTGGACCGGCCATCCTCCAAGCCCTCGCGCACGACGTGGCCGGCGCCCGGGTCGCCCAGGGTCTTGGCGGACGCCGACAGCGTGGCCGCATCGGCCGCCTCCACGTCGACCGGACGCAGCGGCAGGTGCTCATAGCGGCCGTCCGGAGCCAGCAGGCGGCCGGTGTGCCCGGCCTCGAGGGCGCGCTCGCGGTGGCGGTCGAGCGCTACCCAGACCGTGCCGGGCTTGCGGCAGGGCCGGAGTCGCCACCGACAGGGCCTTGGCCAGTGCGGGCACGAGCCGGAAGCGGGTGGTGACCACGGCGCTGATCCTGACGGGCTGTTCCTAGGAGCAGCCCGCTGCCCCGGCGGATAGGGTGACGGAGTGCGTTCGGCGACCGAGCTGCGGCAGCGCTGGCTGGAGACCATCCCCCGCGTGATGGCGCGCACCCGCATGTACGCCAGGGACGGCCGGGAGATGGAGACCGTCGGCCGGACCCTCCTGGAGAACCTCTGCTTCGTCGATGAACGCGACGACGACCTCACCGCGGTCGGCGGGATGCTCGCCGACCGCTACGGCAAGTTCGGCGTGCACGGGCCGTTCGCCGCGATGTTCGGGCACGACCGCGACTGCGTGGAGGAGGTGGCCTCGGTCTACGCCGAGCAACTCCACCGTCTCGGCTACCTGGAAGCCGGCCGTGTGCTCGGCGAGAGCGCGTGGAACACCCTGATCGGGGAGGTGCGCGGCCGCATCGGAGAGCGGGACGTACGGCGCGACGAGGTCGAAGCGGTCTTCGGGGCGCCCGGTCTGGTCGTCGGCGGGCGGGTTCTCTGCTACGTCTCCGCGGCGGGGGAGTGGGCGTTCTTCGACTGCTGGGACGAGCCCGCCCGGCGCTACGTGCCCGGCAAGGGGACCTACGAGTCCCTCTCCGAGGGTGCTCCGCTGGTTCGGTCGGTGCGCGTCCCGGCGGACGACTTCGACGGCGGCCTGGTCCTGACCCTCTACGGCAAGGTCCTGCGCTGGGGGACCGGGTGGTGGATCCACCACCCGGGCGCGGACGCGTCGGAGGAGACCCTTGCGATCGCCGCGCAGCTGAGGGCCGTCGAGGCGGCCGATCCCTCATCCGGGCTCGGCCGGGGCCTGGCGTAGAGGACGAGAGCCCGGCTACGGGAGCCGGCAGGTCCATGTCGGGATCGGATGTTCCGATCGCGGTCGGCATGTCGCTGAGGGGGAACCGCGGTGGCCGCGCCGTCACCTGCCTGTTCGCTGAAGATGTCCGGTTTTCTGATCACGGCGTGATGCACCGGTTTCGGTCCCTGTTCCGTCGCTGTTCCGTCAGAGCGTCCGGCCGCGCATCGTGGAAGATCATCCCTGGCGGCGACGGTCCTCGTGCCTCTCCGCTGAGCTCGCTCTACGGCACGAAGGTCCGGCGACCGGACGCCAGACCATTCGAAGGCCCCGGTCTCCCCGCACGTCCCGAGGGTGCGGAGGGGACCGGGACCTTGCGCGTTCTGCGGCGCGTTCCGTGCGTCGCCGGACCGATCGTGGTGTTACCTGACCGTCCGGATCGGCAGGATCAGGACCGCACCGAGCAGACCGGCGATCGATCCGAGGACGAACAGCGCCGAGAAGTTCTCGGGCGCCGCCGCCGTGGCGCCGATCGCGAGGATCGCCGGGGCGATGGCCGGCAGGACCGAGGACGGCAGGCTGCTGGCGAGGTTCATGATGCCGAGGTCCTTCGCCGGATTGGCCGGGTCCGGCAGGACCTGCGTCACCAGCGCGATGTCGACCGCGAAGTAGACCCCTTGGCCGAGCCCGATGATGCCGATCGCCACCAGGAAGAACGGGAAGGAGTTCGCGAAGGCGGCGAGGAGGAGACCGACGCCGAAGATCAGCGCCGATGCGATGACGAAGGGCTTGCGGCGGCCGATCCGGTCGGAGACCTTGCTGGCGATCGGCGCGAACACCAGCGCGGCCACGGTGAGGACCAGCGTCGACACGAAGACGGCTCCGGCGACCTCCGAGGGCGGGAAGTGCAGGACTCTGATCAGATAGAAGGCCTGGTACGCCTGTACGGCGGCCACGCCGAGGAAGACCAGGAAGCGGCTCAGCCAGGCCCATCCGAAGCTGGGGTGGCGCGCCGGGTTGACCCAGAAGGTGCTGAGCAGCTCACCCCAGCCGAAAGGTGCGCGTTCGGCCGCTGACAGCTGACGGTCCTTCAGCGTGACGGCGAACAGGGTGCAGCCGGCGGCCCCGATGCCCGCAGGGAGCAGGATCATCGCCGCCAGGTTCGGTGAGACCAGCTGTGCGATGAACAGGCCGACGACCGCGCCGACCGGGAGGCTCAGACCGACGATCGCCGACCCCGGGCCCCGCCGGTCCGGCGCGAACTGGTCGGGGAGGACCGCGGTGAGGGCCACGGTGGCCGCGCTGAGCCCCACCGAGGTGAGGACGCCCGAGATCGCCAGCGTCAGCGTGGTGGTTGCCGTCAGCATGACGACCGCGCTGATCAGGATCAGCAGGGCGCCCAGCAGCAGGTACGGCCGGCGCCGTCCGAGCCGCCCGGTGGTGCGGTCGCTGAGCCTGCCGAACACCGGGAACATGACGAGCGAGCACAGGGCGCTGACGCTGACGACGACGGAGAGCACAGTGGTGGCGTTCTGCGGGTCGATCGCCGTCGCTTTGATCGACATCGTCAGGACGAGCGGCACGAGGTTCGCCATCGCGGCGCCGATGCCGGCGAAGCCGAGGAAGAACAGGAACCCGTTGCGAGGGTTGGGCCAGCCTCCAGGAGGGGCGCCGTGGTCGTCCGGGACGGGAACCGCCGGATCCGGCCGGTTTCCGCCTCGCAGGTTGGGAGTACTCATCGTTGGCACCTTTCGCCGAGCGGTCAGCCATCGGCGGGCGAATCACGCGAAGGCATCTCAAAGCCGTCGACCTTCACACGCCTGACATGCAGGAAGAATGGCGCCGCAGTGATGTACGGTTGAATCGTCATGCCAATCAATGGAAAGCCGGAGTCATCACAATCCGGCCAATCCGATGTGGCGGCGACCGCCGCGCCCTCCTCGCCTCCCCAGGTGCGCGGCCGCAGGCCTCCGCATGGCGAGCCGGTCGTGGACCGCGCGCTGTCCCTGCTCGCGGCGTTCGACACCGACCACCGCACCCTGTCCCTGACCGAGCTGAGCCGTCGCAGCCAGATCCCTCCGAGCTCCGCCCTCCGCCTGGCGAACCGCCTGGTGAACTGGGGTGCGCTCGAACGGGACGGCGCGGGCCGGTACTGCGTCGGGCTGCGGTTGCTCGAGATCGCCACGCTGGCCCCGCGAGGGCACGGGCTCCGCGAGGTCGCGCTGCCGTTCATGCACGACCTCGCGGAGGTCACCCGCCAGCACGTGCAGCTCGCTGTACGCGACGGAATGCAGGCGATGCTCGTGGAGCGGCTCTCCGCGCACCAGGCGGCGTCGGTGGAGTACCGGACCGGTGGCCGCCTCCCCCTGCATTCGACCGGAGTCGGCCTGGTCCTGCTCGCCTTCGCGCCCCAGGAGGTGCGGGAGGAACTGCTCGCCAGACCGGTCTACAGCGAGCCGGGCAACAGGCTCATCCCCGCCGGCACGCTCCGCCGCACGCTCGCCGATGTGCGCCTGAAGCAGTTGGCGGTGTTCCACCGTGAGGACGAGTCGATCGTCTCGATCGCCGCACCGGTCTTCGGCCGGGACGAGACGGTGGTGGGCGTCCTGGGCGTGCTGGTGCCGACGCGGACCGCGGAGCCCCGGCGCATGGGGCTGGCGGTGCAGACCGCCGCGCGGGGAATCTCGCGTGAGCTGGGCAGCCGCCGTCCGACCGACGCGCCGTCATCCGACGGCCCTCGACCGGGCTGACAGTCGGGCTGACGGCCGGGGCCGCACCCGCGAAAGCCCCCTCCCGCTGCTCGCGGAGGGGGCTTCGCAGGCGGTGCGGGAACCGGTGATCAGGCGCCGAGCATGTTGTATCCGCCGTCGGCGTTGAGGTAGACGCCGGTCATGTGAGCGGCGTCGTCGGTGGCCAGGAACAGCGCGGTCCCGGCGAGCTCGGCCGGGCCGGGGATCCGGCCCATCGGAGTGCGGGAGACGAGCTCCTCGCGGCGGCCGGACTTCCAGTCGTGCCGGTTCAACGTGGCCTCGGTCTCGATGAAGCCGGGCGCGAACGTGTTGACCCGCACGGTCGGGGCGAACGCGGCGGCGTAGGACTTGGTGATGCCGAGGATGCCGTACTTGGCGGCGGCGTACTGCGGGGCGCGGGGGCTGCCTCGCACGATGACGGTGGAGCCGATGTTGATGATCGAGCCGTGGCCCTGCTCCAGCATGCGTGAGCCGAACTCGTGGGTGCACAGCATGGTGCCCTTGACATCGACCGCGAGCACCCGGTCGACGGAATCCTCGGTGAGGTCGCGCCAGGACATCTGCTCGGGTGCCACGTCGCCGACGTTGTTGACCAGCACGTCCAGGCCGCCGAACCGGGCGAAGACATCCTCGGCCATGCGGCGGATGTCGGCGAAGCTGCTGATGTCGGCCCGGACGGTGAACGCCTCGCCGCCCAGGTCCTTGATCCGGGCGGCGGTGCGCTCCGCGCCGGCGGCCGAGGTGTTGTAGTGCACGGCCACCGAGGCACCCTCCTGGGCGGCCCGGACGGCGATCTCAGCGCCGTAGCCGGTGCCCGCCCCGGTCACCAGGACGCTCTTGCCGACGAACCGCCGGGGGATGGACTGCTCTGACACGCGGAACTCTCCTGTCCTCATCGATTACCTCCAGCCGGGACGCGCCGCAGTAGGCGCACCCTTCGACCGGAAACGCTGGCGCAGCTCGCCGATGCCCTGGACGCGGGTGACGAGCTCGTCACCCGCTCCCAGGTAGCGGGGCGGGGTGCGGCGGTTGCCGACACCGGCCGGGGTGCCGGTGAAGATCAGGTCTCCCGGCAGCAGCGGCACCACGGCCGAGATCCTGGCGATCAGATCCGGCACCGGGAAGATCATCGATCCGGTGCGGTCGTGCTGGACCACCTCGCCGTTGAGCAGACAGGTGATCTCCAGGTCGTCCGGGTCGGCCAGCTCGTCCGGGGTGACCAGCACCGGGCCGGTGGGGCCGAAGCCGGGGAAGGACTTGCCCAGGCTGAACTGCGCGGGCGTGCCCCTGCTCTGGGTGACGCGCTCGGACAGGTCCTGGCCGACCATGAATCCGGCCACGTGCTCCCATGCCCGATCCTCGGGGACGCGGTGCGCGCGCCGTCCGATCACCACAACCAGCTCGGCCTCCCAGTCCACCTTGACCCCGGTCGGGCCTCCGGGCCCTTCGGGCAGGGTGACGGTCGTGCGTGGCCCGGTCAGGCAGGTCGGGAACTTGGTGAACACCAGCGGGTCGGCCGGTGGCTCGAAACCGGCCTCGGCGGCGTGCGGCGGGTAGTTCAGCGCGACCGCGAACACCTGCCGCGGGTTCGGCACCGGTGCCTGCCAGGCACCGTGGTCGATCGGCAGGTCGAAGACGTCGTCCGGCAGGCCGTCCGCCCGCTCGCGCAGCTCCGGCCACCGCTCCAGCAGCACCGCCGGATCGCCGGGCAGCCCGGTGGCGGCGACGTCCGCGGCCCGGTCATCGCGCACCAGCACGGCCCGGCCGTCCTGGACGCCGAGCCTCACCAGTCCACCTTCTCCGGCGCTGGGGTGCCGTACGCCTGCTCCCAGCTCACGACGGGGGTGCGCAGCACGCCGAGCCGCTCGACCTCGGCCTCGATCACGTCGCCCGGCTTGAGGTAGAGATCGGGGTCGCCGCTGAAGCCGGCCACCCCCTGGATCGTCCCGGTGGAGATCAGATCGCCGGCGCTGTAGCCCTGTGGCGAGTGGTAGGCCACCAGGTGCGGGATGGACACCGACATCCGGCTGGTGTTGGACTTCTGCCGGATGCGGCCGTTGACCCGCAGCTCCATGTCGAGGTTCTGCGGGTCCGGGATCTCGTCGGCGGTGACGATGTACGGCCCCAGCGGGTTGAACGTGTCGATCGCCTTGCAGAAGGAGAACACGCCCGACTCCATCTCCCGGCGCTGGATGTCGCGGGCGGTGATGTCGTTGTAGACCACGTATCCGGCGATGTGGCCGGGGGCGTCGTCCACGCCGAAGAACTTGCCCGGCTTGCCGATCACCACTGCGATCTCCAGCTCGTAGTCCAGCTCGCCGGTGAGGTGCTCGGGGTAGACGACCGGCTCGTCCGGGCCCACGATGGCGTCGACGTTCTGGAAGAACACGATGCCCTTGTGCATCGGGTGCGACCAGTCCACGTGCTTCGACTCGTCCTCGTGCTCCCGGAAGTTACCGGAGGTGTGGAAGAACTTCTTGGGCGCGATCGGGGCCCGCAGCCGCACGTCGTCCAGGCTCAGGCGTTCGCCGGTCTCCGGGGCGTGGCCCCCGTGCTCGAAGTACGCCCGAGTGGAGGGGACCTCCAGCGGGATGACGAGCCGCTCCTCCAGCTCCAGCCGCCCGACGCGGCCGTCGTCAAAAGTGATCAGCTTCATGCTCTCTCCTTGTGTTCACCTGCGAAGACACGCAGCTGGAGGGCGAGCGTGGCGTAGTAGCCGACCAGTGTCGTCAGCTCGAACAGGCCCCGTTCCCCCATTGCCGCCACCGCCTCGCCGTATTCCTCGTCGGTCAGCGCGCCCGCACCGGTCAGCGCGGCGGTGGCCCGCACGGCCGCCCGCTCGTCCGGATCGGCCAGGTCGGGCAGCCCGCCCTCGCGCAGCGCGGCGATTTCTTCCTCGGTCAGGCCGCAGGTCCGGCCCACCGCCTCGTGCGACTCGCGTTCGAAGTCGCTGCCCCAGTGCGCGGCGACGGTCAGGATGGCCATCTCCCTGATCCGGCCGGTCAGAACCGAGCCGTAGCGCACAGCCGCGCCGACCTCTTGCAGGGCGAGGCCGACGGGCGGGCTCAGCAGCATGGCGTTGAACGGGCCGCGCAGCCGTCCCCACCCGTCGGTGAGCGGGAAGGCCTGCGGCCCCGCGGCCCGCGGTCCGCCGGTGACGGCGCGGTAGACCTCGGCCTGTTCGTCGTCCAGGTCCTGCGGAAGCAGCCCGGCCAGCCGGGCGGTCATACGAGCGTCCTGCCACCGTCGACGTACAGCACCTGGCCGGTGATGAAGCAGGCCCGGGGTGACAGCAGGAACAGGACCGCGCCCACCACGTCGTCCGGCGTCCCCAGACGGCCCGCGGGGACGAGCCGGGTCATCTCCTCCCGCCTCCCGGGCTCGGCCAGGTAGCCGCGGGTCAGCTCCGTCTCGGTGTAGCCGGGGGCCACCGCGTTGACGGTCACCCGATCGGCCGCCCACTCCCTGGCCATGACCTTGACGAGCTGGTCCAGGCCGCCCTTGCTGGCCGCGTAGGGGCCGTGGTGCGGGTGCGCGAGCTGCGAGGAGACCGAGGAGAAGTAGACCATGCCGCCACCGCCGGCCTCCCGCATCAGCCGGCCCGCGGCCCGCCCGATCCAGAACGCGCTGGAGAGGTTCAGCGTGATGATGCGCTCCCACACCTCGTCGGGGGTGTCGACCACCGGCCGCCGGTCGTTGGTCCCGACCGCGTGCACGAGCAGGTCCAGTCCGCCGAGGTTCTCGGCGGCGCTCGTCACCGCCGCCTCACACGCTTCCGCGCTCGTCAGGTCCGCGGACAGGACGCGGAGGTCGGCGGAGGCGAGGCGCGGATCGGCCTGCAGCTCCTTGAGCCTGGCCTCCTCCACGTCGACGACCAGCACGGATGCCCCGGCATCCGCCAGGCCTCCGGCGCAGGCCGCGCCCAGGCCGCCCGCGCCCATGACGAGCGCCTTGCGGCCGTTCAGACCGAGCCAACCCATGACCGGCCTCCAAGTTCACTAGACGAAAGTTGCTTTCAGAATCGGCGGCCATGCTAGCCCGGGCCTGCGCCCCTGTCCACGCCCAGCGGCCAAACTGGAATGTCACAATGCACTGTTATCTCGGCACGTTGATCCTGCGTGGTCCCGCAGAATCCATGTAAGGATTGACATTAGGTTATGGGCAGGCTCCGCCGTACGGACCCCGAGCGTGGAGGACGGTCAGATGTCTTTGAAGTACGCCCTGCTGGGTTTCCTCAGCACCGAGCCGACCTCGGGATACGACCTGGCGCGCGAGTTCGGCGAGTCGCTGGGGTGGTTCTGGCACGCCTCCCACACCCAGATCTATCCGGAGCTGCGGCGGCTGGAGAGCCAGGGGCTGGTCACCAGCACCGTGACCCATGACAATCCGGGCAAGCCGAAGCGGACCTACCGCCTCACCGAGCAGGGCGCCGCCGAGTTGCAGGCGTGGCTGGCGCAGCCGGTGGAGTATCCCCCCGTCCGCGACGTCGAACGGGTCAAGCTGATGTTCCTCGACACCGTCCCCATAGAGGTGATCCGGCACCATCTGGAGGCGCATCGAAAGCACCACGAGGACCTGCTCGCCGTCTACACCCGACAGCTGCGCGAGATGCACCGCGGCGTCCTTCCCCGGCTGGTCAAGCGGCTCGCCAACCGCCCTCGCGGCGCGCACGCGCTCGTCACCGGGCTCAAGGTGCTGGCCATGCAGGGGAACGTCGCGCGCTCCCGCGCCGAGATCGCCTGGGCCGAGGACGCACTCGCCTGGCTGGAGGGCATGGAGGATCCGCCGTCCGCCTGATCGGCCTGCCGGTCGACGCGCCCATGGTATTCTCGCGCCTCGAAAACGGTTCCCAAGTGAGCGAGTCGCCCGGGACGGCGTGAGAGAGCGAGGCGCGTGGCATGCCCGCCAGACGAAGGCCCGCCCAGACCGTGTCGGCGACCGCGCCCGCCTCCCGGCCGGAATACCGCATCGAGGCGCTGGCCAAGGGTCTGAGGCTGTTGTCGCTGTTCACCGAGCGGCACCCGGTCTGGCGGGTCAGCGATATGGCTGCGGCCACCGGCATCCCCCTCCCGACGGTCTACCGGGTGGTCATGACGCTGGCCGCGGAGGGCTATCTCGTCCACCTGCCCAACGGCGACTACCGGCCCGGGGTGCGCGTGCTCACCCTGGGGACCGCCGCGCTGCGCGGCATGGACCTCGTCGAACTCGCGACCCCGGCGCTGAGGGCGCTCGCCGAAGCCACCGGGGAGACCGTCAACCTGTGCGTGCTCACCGGCGACCGCGTGCTCTACCTGATCCGGCTGCGCAACTCCGACCTGGTGACCGCGAACATCCAGGTCGGCTCGACGCTGCCGGCCGTCTACACCTCGATCGGCAAGCTGCTGCTGGCGCACCTGGACGACGCCGAGCTCGAGACCCGCGTCACCGCCGACTCCTTCCTCCCCCCGCACGGCCCCAACGCGAAGCTGTCGCTGGACGAGCTGCGGAGCGAGCTCTCCGACATCCGCAGGGACGGCTGGGCCGTCCAGGACGAGGAGCTCTCCTTCGGCCTGCGCTCGCTCGCCGTACCGGTGCGTGACGCCTCGGGCCGGGTGATCGCGGGCCTGAACGTCGCGGTCCAGGCCCGCGACTGGTCGACCCAGCGGCTCATCAGGGAGCTCTGCCCGCAGGCGACGCGGACCGGCGAGGAGATCTCCACCCTGCTCGGCTGTCCCGCGAGCTGACGGCCTGCCAGACCGACGGCCCGCTCGTCGTGGTGAGATCCGCGGGCTGCGGTGGCCTGAACGCTGCGGTGACCTGGCAAGACGTGCTCGGCGCGGCGCGTACCTTGGACGGGCGAGCCGTGGCCGTGCGGATGATCGGCGTTTCCGGGGCATTGACAGGCGGCGGCTCCGTGGCCACCCTTTCTTCAATACAGATGAAGAAAATTGTTCTCGCACAGTGAGAATAAGTCGGGAGCGTGCACCATGAAGCGAATCGTCTTCACCAACGGACTCGTCTTCGACGGAACAGGCTCGCCCCCGGAACCCGGTGAAGTGGTCGTGGAGGGTGACCGCATCGTCGAGGTCCGCGGCGGCTGGCGGGACGAGCACGGTGAGGACCAGGTGGTGGACGCCCACGGCTGCACGGTCATGCCCGGCCTGGTCGAGTCCCACTCCCACCTGACCTTCCCCTCTGCGGTCGGCCACATCGACACGGGCTTCAACCCGCCGCTCGACGTCAGCTTCTTCGGCCGGATCGAAGGACTGGAAGCCGAGGTCGCCCGGGCCGAACGCAATGCGGCGATCCTGCTGGACGCCGGCTTCACCTCCGCCTACTCGGCGGGATCCCTCCTGCCCATGCCGACCGAGGTGATCCTGCGCGACAAGATCGCCGCCGGGGCGGTGCCGGGCCCGCGCCTGCGCGCGGCCAGCATGGAGCGCGACAACCACCCCGTGCGGCCGGACGGCCATGTCGAGCCCGATTGGCAGGGGCCCGACGCCTGCCGGGCGTTCGTCCGCGAACAGGCCGCCATGGGCTTCGACAGCGTCAAGTTCCTGCTCAGCAACGACGACGTGTTCATCCCCGGCGGCTCGCAGCTCACCCAGTACACCCAGGAGGAGGCCTCGGCCGCCGGCGAGGCGGCCCGCGAGTGCGGGGTGTGGCTCAACTGCCACGCGCAGTCCGCCGAATCCGTGAAGATCGCGGTACGCGCCGGCTTCCGCTCGATCTACCACTGCACCTACGCGGACGAGGAGGCCCTCGACCTGCTGGAGTCGGTCAAGGACGAGATCTTCGTCTCCCCGGCGCCCGGCATCATCTACGCCAACGTCCACGAGGGCGAGGAGTTCGGCATCGACCGCGCCACGGCGGAGAAGATGGGATCGGTCGCCGCGCTGGAGGGCATGATCCGTATCTACCCGGAGATCCGCGCCCGCGGCATCCGCGTCCTCCCCGGCGGCGACTACGGATTCCCCAACAACCCCATCGGCCGCAACGCCCGTGACCTTCAGCTCTTCGTGGAACTGCTCGGCTTCACCCCGCTGGAGACCCTGCGCGCCGCCACGCGGTACGGCGGCCAGGTCATGGGCATGGGCGACGAGCTCGGCCTGCTCGCACCCGGCTACCTGGCCGACGTCCTCATGGTGCGGGGAAATCCGGCGAGCGACGTCACAATTCTGCAGGACGGGGAGAACATCCTCGCGATCATGCAGGGCGGACGCTTCCACAAGGAGCCCGTACCCGGAGCCTCCGCCCCGTGACCGAGGTGGCCGTCTTCCGGGAAGTCGTCTACGCGCAGCCGCCGGGCTTCCGCCCGCTCCGCCTGGACCTCCACGTGCCGCCGGAGCCGGCGGCCCTGTGCCTTTACCTGCACGGCGGTGGCTGGCGGGTCGGCAGCCGTACCCGGCCGCCCTTCGACGATCCGTCGTTCTTCGAGCGGATCGCCCGGCTGGGCCTCGCCGTGGCGAGCATCGAGTACCGGCTCAGCGGCGAGGCGCGCTTCCCCGCGCCACTGGAGGACCTGACCGGCGCGGCGCGCTATCTCGCCGAACACCGGCGCGACTTCGGCGTCTCCACGGACGCCACGGTGAGCTGGGGCGTCTCCGCCGGGGGACACCTCGCCGCGCTGCACGCTCTGACGACGCCGACGCCGGCGGTTTCCGCCGTCGTCTGCTGGTACGCGCCGACCGACCTGCTCCACCTGCCGGACGACATCGACGCCGCGGGAGGACAGGCCGACCGCGGCCCGGGCTCGCGGGAGGCGCTGCTGCTCGGCGCGACCGCCGCCGAGCGCCCCGACCTGGCTCGCGCCGCCAGCCCGGTGCACGCCGTACGGCAAGGCCCTCCGCCGTTCCTGCTCATGCACGGCGACCGGGACGTCGCCGTGCCCTGCCGGCAGAGCCATCGGCTGGCACGGGCGCTGCGCACGGTCGGCGGCGTCGCCGGCGTCGAGGAGGTCCCCGGCGCGGGCCACATGTTCCCCGAGCTCGGCCTGGAAGCGCTGCGGCGGCTGGCGGCACGCTCGGCCCGATGGCTCCTCCGGCACGTCTGAGACTCCGGCCGTCCGGCGTGCGAGCGCGCCGTGGTCGTCACGAAGTACCACGCCCAGTCCGCCCGCACACCGGGCTCGGCCGTTGATGAAACGTTACAAAAAAGTTCGGGTGAATCAGGCAGGATCCTGACACCCGCCACGTCTGCCACAGGGAGCACGATGACCGCCGCACCGTCCGGCCTGCGGGTCGAGCACCTCGATCACCCCCTCGGCATCCGCTCGGCGACGCCACGGCTGTCGTGGCGGTTGCCCGACGGCGCGGCCGAGCAGCACGCCTACCGGGTCGTCGCCGACAACGGCTGGGACACCGGCTGGGTCGATTCGGACCAGAGCGTCCTGGTCCCGTACACCGGGCCGGGGCTCGGCTCTTCGCAGCGGGTGACCTGGCACGTCCGGGTCCGCACCGACCTGGGCGAGAGCCGGCCGTCGGATCCGGCGTGGTTCGAGACCGGCCTGCTGACCGCCGAGGACTGGCGGGCCGCATGGATCGAACCCGCCCGGATGCCGGAGGGGGCGCCCGGTACCCGCGGCGCCGCACTGCTGCGGCGGGCCTTCGTCGTCGACCGGCCCGTCGTCTCGGCCCGGTTGCACGCCACCGCACGGGGCCTGTACGAGGCCTTCCTGAACGGCGGCCGGGTCGGCGACGCCGAACTCACCCCCGGATTCACCCAGTACGACGCCCGGCTGCAGGTACAGACCTACGACGTCACCGCTCAGGTCCGGCCGGGCCGCAACGTCATCGGTGCGATCCTGTCCGACGGGTGGTTCCGCGGTCAGATCGGCATCCCGCGCCATGCCGACCAGTGGGGCGACCGTACGGCTCTGCTCGCGCAGCTGCACCTGACGCACGACGACGGCTCGCGCACGGTCGTGGGCACCGGCCCCGGTTGGCGCGGCGTGCTCGGGCACGTCACGGCCGCCGACCTCATCGCGGGCGAGACCGTCGAATTCCCGCTGCTGCCACGCGGCTGGGACGACACCGGCTGGGACGACACCGGCTGGGACGACGTGGTGGTGCTCGCCGACGGCCACACCGGTCTGGTCGACTCCCCGGCCCCGCCGGTACGCCGGATCGAGGAACTGGTCCCGCGCTCAGTGACCAGGCTGCCCGGCGGGCGGCACGTCGTCGACCTCGGCCAGAACATCAACGGCTGGATCCGACTGACCCGGCTGGGCCCGGCAGGCACACATCTCACCCTCACCCACGCCGAGTGGACCGGCCCGGACGGGGACGTCACGACCGACCACCTCCGGCCGGCGGTGCCGTTCCTGCCCCACCCGCTGCCCGCGGGGCAGGTCGATCACGTCGTCTCGGCGGGTGCGCCCGGTGACGTGTTCGAGCCGCGCCACACCACCCACGGGTTCCGGTACGTGGGCATCGACGGGCACCCCGAAGACCTCGGCGTCGCCGACGTCCGCGGCGTCGTCGTGCACACCGACATGCGGCGCACGGGATGGTTCTCCTGCAGCGACGAGCGGGTGAACCGCCTGCACGAGGCCGCGGTGTGGAGCCTGCGGGGCAACGCCTGCGACATCCCCACCGACTGCCCGCAACGGGAGCGCGCGGGCTGGACCGGTGACTGGCAGCTCTTCGTGCCGACCGCGGCGTTCCTGTACGACGTCGCGGGCCTGTCGGTCAAGTGGCTGCGCGACGTCGCCGCGGACCAGTGGCCCGACGGCACCGTCGCCAACATCAGCCCGAACGCCCGCGCGGACGGGCCCGACGGGCCGACGGCGTTCCTCAACGGCTCCGCCGGCTGGGGCGACGCGGTCGTGATCGTCCCGTGGGAGCTGTACCGCGCGTACGGCGACACCGCCGTCCTGGCCGAACTGTGGCCGACGATGACCCGCTGGATGGACCGGGTCGAGCGCGAGGCGGCCACCCGGCGGCACCCCGACAGGGTCGCGCGCCGACCCGACCCGGCGCCGCACGAGCGGTACCTGTGGGACAGCGGCTTCCACTGGGGCGAGTGGCTCGTCCCGGGCGAGCAGATCCACGACTTCCCCGCGTTCACCGCCGCCGACAAGGGTGACGTCGCCACCGCCTACTACGCCCACAGCTCCCGGCTCATGGCGAGGATCGCCGAGCTCCTGGGCGAGGAGGATGAGGCCGTCCGGTACGCGGAGCTGAGCGAGCACGCGCGCGCCGCCTGGCAGGCCGAGTACCTCGACGCCGACGGACGGCTGACACCCGACACCCAGGCCAACCACGTGCGCGCCCTCGCCTTCGACCTCGTGCCGGCCGGTCTGCGGCCGTCCGTGGCGCGGCGGCTGGTCGAGCTGATCCGCGGAGCCGGCACCCACCTCGCCACCGGGTTCCTGGCCACCCCGTACCTGCTGCCGGTGCTCGCCGACACCGGCCACCTCGACGTCGCCTACGAACTGCTGCTCACCGACACCGAGCCGTCCTGGCTGGTGATGGTGGACCGCGGCGGCACCACGGTGTGGGAGGCGTGGAACGGGGTGGACGCCGACGGCGTACCGCACGAGTCGCTCAACCACTGTTCCAAAGGCGCGGTCGTCTCCTTCCTGCACCGGTACACCGCCGGGATCGAACCGCTCGACGACGCGCCCGCCTACCGGCGCTTCCGGATCCGGCCCCGGCCGGGCGGCGGCCTCGCCTCGGCCGAGGCCGCGCACGAATCCCCGTACGGGCGCATCGAGTCCTCCTGGGACATCGACGGTGACCGGTTCACGCTGCGGGTCGCCGTCCCCAGCGGCACCCGCGCCGAAGTCGTCCTGCCCGACGGCCGGACCCACATCGCAGGACCGGGGCGACACACCTTCGCGGCCACCCCGCCGCTTCCCCGATGACCCGATCGGGCCGCCGGACCACCCGGCTCCCGTGACCTGATACGACGCCCCGCCCGGCGCGGGCGGGGCATCGACTCGAAAGGAGATCCGTGAAGATCGAGGAAGTCCAGCTGGAGGCTGCAGGGCACGCCTTCGGGCTGCGGTTGTACATCCCCGCTCAGCCGTCCGGAACAGTGCTGGTGTGGCTGCACGGCGGCGCGTTCATGTTCGGCGACCTGGACATGCCGGAGGCGGACCAGGTGGCCCGCCGGCTGACCGAGCACGGAATCGGCGTGGTCTCGGTCGACTACACGCTCGCCCCGCTCGACGCGCTGGCCGCCTTGCCGCTGCCGGCCGGTTTCGAAGCACCGCCGCCACCGGTGCCGGCCTCCCAGAGGCCGCGTGCCCGCTTCCCCGTCGCCTCGCTGCAGACGGCGGCCGCCTTCGAATGGGCGTCGGCCAACGCGGCCGTCCTGGGCGGCGACCGGAACCGTGTCGGCATCGGCGGTGCCTCCGCCGGCGCGAACCTCGCCGCCTCCGCGGCCATGCGGTTGCGCGACCGCGCCGGCGTCCGGCCCGGCTTCGTCCTGCTCGCCTATCCGGTTCTGCACCACACTGTGCCCCCGGTCGACGACGAGCTGACGGCGATGCTCGCGCCGCTGCCCCCGATGCTGGCCTTCCCGCCGGAGGTGATGCGGGCCGTCAACCACAACTACGCCGGAGACGCTCTCGACGACCCGTACGTCTATCCCGCCGGCCACGACCTGCGGGGTCTGCCACCGGTTCTGATCGTCAACGCGGAGACGGACCGGCTACGCAAGTCCGGCGAGGCCTTCGCCGCCGAGCTGGCGCTCGCCGGTGTCGACGTGACCGTCCTGCGCGAGCGCGGTACCGGGCACGGCTACCTGGACAGGACCGACGACCCGGCGGCGCGGCGTACGATCAACCGGTTCACCGCCTGGCTGGACGTCCTGCCCGCCTGATCGGGCCGCCGGGACGTCCCGGCGGGGGAGACCGCCGCCGCCTCGCCGGGAGGCGGGGGAAGGGAGCCGTTCACCCCGCGTGGGACCGGATCGTGCCGGTGGAGGCGCGGGCGACCAGGACCGGTGCGAAGGCTGCCTCCTCGTGGCGGTGCCCGGGATCGGCGGCTTCGTCGAGCACCAGCCGCGCGGCCGTCCGGCCCAGCTCGCGCCGGGGCTGGCGCACCGAGGTGAGCGGGACGGCGGCGGCCGCGGCGAAGTCGATGTCGTCGTAGCCGATGATGGCCAGGTCGTCGGGGACGCGCAGGCCCACGCTGACGGCGTGCTGCAGCAGGCCCAGCGCGAGCAGGTCGTTGGCGCAGAAAGCAGCCGTGGGCCGCCGCCGCGACGGCAGGCCGGCGAGCCGTTCGCCGGCGGCCCGGCCCTCGCCGACGGTGAGCGCCTCGGTGGGCAGGTGGATCAGGTCCTCGGCGAGGCGGCCGTACTCGGCCCAGATCTCGCGGGCGCCGCGCAGGCGGTCGCGTACCTGGCCGATCGAGTCCGGGCCGCCGACGAAGGCGATTCGCCGGTGGCCCCGGTCCACCAGGTGTTCGGCGGCGATGCGGCCGCCCGAGACGTCGTCCACGGTGACCGAGCACCGGTCACCGGCCCGGTTCGACCGGCCCACCATGACCAGCGGGATGCCGCGGCGGCTGATCTCGGCCAGGTGGGGGGCGTCCGGGTCCACCGGAGTGAGCAGGATGCCCTGCACCCGCTGCTGGACCAGGAGGTCGAGGTGCCTGGCCTCCCGGTCGGCGCGGCCGTCGCTGTTGCAGACGAACAGCGACAGGCCGGCGGCCTCGGCCGCCGGTTCGATCCCGGCGGCGACGTCGTGGAAGAACGGGTTGCCGCCGTCGAGCATGACGTACGCCAGCGCCCGACTCCTGCCCGCGCGCAGTTGCCGGGCCGACTCGTTGCGCACGAAGCCCAGCTCGGACATGGCCCGCTCGACCCGCTGCCGGGTGGCGGCGCTGACCGTTGACGGCCGGTTGAGGACGTTGGAGACCGTCCCGAGGGAGACGCCCGCGGCTGCGGCCACATCTTTGACCGACGGGTCTTTGGCCGACGGAGCCCGGCTGTCGCGCATCTGCTGTGTCACCCCGGCCCTTCTGCCGTGAAACGTCATACCGGATTCTAGGGAGACCCCGGTCGCCGCATCCGCCCGGGCGCGACCGTGTGGGACCCCTGCCGGCTCGGCCGCGTCATGAGCCCTGTCTTACGGTGACATCCCGCCATGAAACGTTTCATTATCAAGTGATCCTTGATTCGCTTTCGGAGGCCGCGGTATCCGGAGGCTGCGGTATTCCCGGGACGCGGGTTGACCTCGGCGAGGGACTCGTTGACGCCGGCAACGAACACGACTCAACCGCCGATGTGTGACGGTGCGGGGGCGAGCGTGTCCCAGGCGGCCATCGCGCAGGTGATGACCTCTTCCAGCTCGGCACGGGTGGCGCCGTCGCGGGCTTGCACGGACAGGCCCTGCACCACGGTGGTGTAGTAGCGGGCGAGGGCGTCCAGGCCGGCGGGCGGCGCGGTGAGGTCGCCGTCGGTGACGCCGCGGGCGAGCCGGTCTTTGATGGTGGTGAGCTGGTCGTGCCGGAGGCCGGCCAGGAACTCCCGGATCGCGTGGTTTTCCACGGCGCCGGTCGGTGCGGCCAGGATGAGCATGCAGTAGTGCGGGGCGTCGGGGCGGGTGATCTCATCGGCGGTGGCGCGCAGCATGGCGTGGATCGCGGCGCGGGCGGTCGGTTGTTCGCGCAGCGCGCGCCTGGGCGGCTCGCCTGAGGTCGTGCCGTAGAGTGCCATGACCTTGCGGAACAGGTTCTCCTTGCTGCCGAAGCAGGTGTAGATGCTGGCCGAGGCGATGCCTGTGGCCTGGGCCAGGTCGTTGAGCGAGGTGCCCTCGTAGCCCCGTTCCCAGAACAGGTCCAGCGCCTGGCGCAGGGCGGTGTCCGGGTCGAATGTGCGCGGCCTGCCGCGAGTAGCCATCGGGATGCGTCTCCACATTTGTTTGTCGTTCGATCAAGTTTACCTTGACCTGCGCTGAGTGACCATGCCACGGTTTATTTGTCGTTCGATAAACAAAGGAGGCCATCGTCATGAGCATTCCCGCGACCATGCGCGCCCTGCAGCAGACGTCCCTGAACGGTCCGCAGGATCTGCGCCTGATCACTGACGCGCCGGTACCGGGCCCGGGCCCGGGCGAGGTCCTGATCCGGGTTACCGCCGCCGGTGTCAACTTCGTCGACATCTCGCAGGCCCGCGGCACGTTCGCAGGCGGCCCGCAGCCGCCGTATCTGGCCGGCGTCGAGGGCGCCGGTGAAGTCATCGCGGTTGGTGAGGAGGTGACTGATCTGGGGCTCGGCGCCCACGTCATCGGCGTCGGTATCGCAGGCGGCGCCTTCGCCGAGTACATGGTGCTGCCCGCGGCCGGGGCAGTGCCGGTGCCGGCGGGCTGGGCCGACGAGCAGGCACTGGGCCTGGTCGTGAACTGGCCGACCGCGCTGGCGGCGCTCAAGCCGCTGGGCGGCCTCTCCGCAGGGCAGACCGTACTGATCCACGCCGCGGCCGGCGGGACCGGCCAAGCCGCGGTGAAGATGGCCAAGCACTACGGCGCGACGGTGATCGCCGCGGCCTCGCCAGGCAAGCACGAGGTGGTACGGGCGCTGGGCGCCGACCACGTCATCGACTCCCACGGCGCCGACCTCACCGCCGAGGTCCTGCGGCTGACCGACGGCGCGGGCGCCGACCTGGTGCTGGAATCGATCGGCGGCGCCACCCTCGCCACCAGCCTTGCCGCGACCAAGCGGGTCACCGGCCGGGTCGTCGTCTATGGCACGGCCGGCGGCCAAGCCGCGATCACCAACTGGGAACTGGTCTACAAGCACCAGATCCACGTCATCGGCCTGAACATCGGCATCCTGATCCAGGCTGCACCGCAGATCTTCGGCGAGGTCATGGGCGAGATGTTCGGGCTCCTCGCAGCCGGGGTGCTCGGCCCCGGCCAGCCCACCGTCTATGGACTGGCCGAGGGGCCGGAAGCACTCGCGGAACTGGAAGCACGGGCCACGGTGGGCAAGCTGGCACTGCTGCCCTGAGCGGACCGCGAGGCCAGGCGGCGGGGTCCCCTCTGCTTCTCCGAGGGCCACGCCGCTTTGCCCAGGATGGAAGGCTGGCGCTCGCGGAGACCGTCGGCTTCCTCGGGCGCATCGACGCTGATAGAGGCAGCGCAGATCTGGTCTGGTCCATGCGGAGAATCCGAACCTGCGCACTCCAGGAGCGGCCAGGACGTCGTGCATCCGCACCAGGAGAGAGGGCGGGCTGGTGCAGCGGAACTGACCGGTGTCGAGTGGAAGAGCATGCCGTCCAGCGCTCGCAGAAGGCGCTGAGCAGCGCGGTTAAGCCCGAACCCTTGCGGCGGACAGTGAAGACCTCCACCGGGAGATCGATAGCGACCGGCAGGCCGTGGAGGCTGGGACGGCGCCGAGGGAAACCCGCCGCCGGTCTGGGAACGCGGAACTGTCGCCTTTGGGGTTCCAGCGGGAGGTGAGGTCCGAAGGAGGCGGGTGCGGCCGGCCGGATTCTGCGGCCGGCAGTGTTCGCGTGCATGCGCCGGTTGCCCTGGAGAGATCCATCCCCTTATCTTGGACTAGTCGTTCCAAGATGGGAGTTCGGAGATGCCGGACGTCAAGCATTTCGACCCCGACCTCGTGCTGGAGCAGGTCGTGCGCCTGTTTTGGGAGCGCGGGGCCGATGTCACCGGGATCGCCCAGGTGGTGGAGGCGACCGGGCTGAGCCGCTCCAGCCTGTATGCGACCTTCGGCGGCAAGGAACAGCTGCAAGCCGCCGCGCTGCGCCGCTACCTGCAGCGGCGGTCCCGCCCGGTGCTGGAGGCCCTGGCCGCCGACGAGAGCGGCCTGCCCGCCGTCGCCGCCTTCTTCGAGCGGCTGGTGGCGGCGCGCTGCACGGGCGAGCACGCCCGCTGGGGCTGCCTGGTCACCAACACCCACACCAGCGCCGCCCGCGAGGTCGCCGAGATCCGGCAGGTCCTGGACGCCCACCACGCCGCCTTGTGCGCGGCGATGCACGCCGCACTGCAGGCGGCACGAGAGCGCGGTCAGCTGCGGCCCGCAATGGACTTGGAGGCGGGCGCGCAGACGTTGGCGCTGCTGGCCTACGGGGTCAACCTGCGCTCGCGGGCCGGAGCCGAGGCGGCCGAGCTGACGGCGGGCGTGCGTGCCGTCCTGGACGGCTTTTCCGATCCCACCACGACCGAGGAGAGATAGTGATCGATTTTCGCGTGTACGACGAGAGCGACGCCCCCCAAGCGGCCCGCCCGGTGCTGGAGGCGGCCAAGAAGCGGATGGGGTTCGTGACCACGCTGAACGGGGTGATGGCCGAATCACCGGAGCTGCTGGCCGGCTACAACGCGCTGGCCGAGCAGTTCGCCAAGTCCTCGCTGCCCGGACCGGCCAAGCACGTGGTGCAGATCACCGCCAGCGTGGAGAACGGCTGCGCGTACTGCGTGGCCGCGCACTCCACCCTCGCCCTGCGCTCCCGCGTCCCGGCCGAGGTGGTCGAGGGCCTGCGGGCCGGTGCACCGCTTGCCGACGCCGCGCTGGAGGCGGTGCGGTGGCTCACCCGGGCGATGGTCGCCCAGCGCGGCTGGGTCGACGACGCGCAGATCGAGGCGTTCCTGGCCGCCGGCCACACCCGCCGCCACGTGCTGGACGTCGTGCTCGGCGTCGGGATGAAGACGTTGTCGAACTACACCAACCACCTCGCCCACACCCCTCTGGACCCGGCCTGGCAGGGCCAGGAGTGGAGCCGCGAGCCCGCCGGCGCCTGAATCCCCGGTGACGGCCTGACGGCGGGGGCGGGCGGAGAGGTTGTGCGTCTGGCAGTTGTGATCAGCGGGAGGGGTGCGCACCGCGTTTCGGTGCGCACCCCTCCCGCGCTGTCTTCCGACCTCAGGCGGGGGTGTGGGCGAAGGGGGTGACCCGCGGCCACTCGACGTCGACCTCGAGGGCTTCGTTGACGTAGTTGGTGAAGATGTTGCGGGCGACGTTGGCGATCACCTCGACGATCTCCTCGTCGCTCAGTCCGGCTTGGCGGGCGGCGTCGAACACCTCCTTCTCCACTGGGCCGCGGTTGCGGGTGATGGCCAGCGCCAGGCTCAGCGCGGCCTGGTCCTTCGGTTCGGCGCTGCGGCCGTGGCGGGCCGCCTCGATCTCCGCCTGCGGCAGCTTGACGACGTTGCGGGCGACCATGGTGTGGGCCGACAGGCAGTAGCTGCAGCCGTTGGCCTCGGCGATGGCCAGCGCGAGGCGTTCCTGCAGGGCGGGCGGCAGCGTGCCCTGCTTCAAGGCGCCGAACAGGCCGAGGAAGCCTTTGAGCGCGGCGGGGCTGTTGGCCAGCGCCCTGGCCATGTTGGGGGTCAGGCCCATGGTCTGCTGGGTGGCGGCGAGCTGCTCGGCGGCGGCGCCGGTGGCGGTGGCCGGGTCGATGAGGGGCACACGGGACATGGCAGACTCCTTCAATTCCGATCGAACAGAACGATCGGTTCGATTCGAGAGGTGACGCTAGAGACGCGCCACCTGATTTGTCAATACAGAACGTTCGGTTCGATACTGGCGGGGTGAAGACGGACCCCAAGCCCTCGCCGGTGCGTGAGCGCCTGCTGGCCACCGCCGACGCGCTGTTCTACGCCGAAGGCATCCGGGCGGTCGGCATCGACCGGGTGATCAACGACAGCCAGGTCTCCCGCTCCACCATGTACGTGCACTTCCGTACCAAAGAAGACCTGGTCGCCGCCTACCTGCGCCGCCGTACCGACACCTGGCGCGCCCACGTCGAGGCCCAGGTGCACGCCCGCGCCGACGACCCGGCCGGACGGGTGCTGGCGCTCTTCGACGTCTTCCACGAGCAGCTGTCGGACCCGGCCTACCGCGGCTGCCCGTTCGTCAACGCCGCCGCCGAATACCCCCGCCATGAGGGTATCCAGGCCGTCATCGCCTACCACCGGCAATGGCTGCCGGACCTGTTCGGCCGGCTGCTGGAACCACCGCCGGCCGACGACGCCCTGATCGCGGCCCTGGTGCAGCTGTGCGACGGCGCCATCACCACCGCTCACCTGGACCGCGACACCCGCGCCGCCGCGACCGCGCGCTCGACCGCGGCCCTCCTGCTCACCGCCCACGGCCAGGGATCCGCCGGCGACGGCGGAAAAGGGGCGCCAGCCCGTGGCGGCCTGCCGGGCGGCTGAGGCCTCGACGCGGGCCCGGGCCGACCGTACCCGGAAGAACCCTCGTTGGTCATCGCCTGGCGGTCGTCGCCGCGCACCGGGCAAGACACCGACACCTACGAGGACGCATGGTGGTCGGTCGAGCCTCCGCCGTCATGCGCCGAAGACACGGCGCCGCCGCGGTTGCCGGAGCCGGTGATCGCCCTCCTGCAGGACCTGTCAGATCAGGACCGGCGAGCCCTCGCCGAACTGATCAACCAATTCGCGCAGGAGGAAACGACCCAGAGCGGCATCTGACGGCCTGGGAAACGCCCGAGACTCTGGGACTCCTGGTTTCCAGGGATTCGGCTGGCGCAGAGCGATGAGGATCTGCTCAGTGGGTGCGTACGGCGGGCCTCGATGCCGAGCTGGTTGATCCAGACGACTGGCGCCATCGTTGTCGTGCCGGCGTGGACCTGCTTTGCCGGACGCCGACAGCCGAGGGCGCCTATGTCAGTGCATCCTAGGGTTTCGTGTCAGGCAGGGCTGCGTACCACGTGCCGTCATGTTCCGGTCCGGGCAGCCACGCCGGAGAATCGGCCAAGCCGAGCGCCTCCTCAGCCCACGCCAGCATGTACGCGTTCGTGCCCGCACTCGGCCGGGGCGCCCGGACGACCCCACCGAGCAGGATCCAACCGCGGTCGGAGAAGAGAGCATACTGCTGAATGAGCAGGTCGCTGGTGGTGTGCCAGCAGTCCTCTTCGATTTCCGTCCAGGGCAGCAGTCGCGTCCGCAGCAGGCTGGTGGCCCAAGCCTTCGCATGGTGAGTGCTCAGCGTGCGTGGAGCACGGCCGAGGAGGGTGCCCGCAATCATGGTCTCTCGGCCAAACCGCACGGCCTGACGGTCCGTGCCCGAAGGAACGGTCGGCTCTCTGACAGGTGAGAAACCGGAGATCTGCGTGTCGGCATGTCGGATGTCTGCCACGGAGGTCAAGCCCTGAGCGCGAGCCGCCGAGATGACGGAGACTTGGGTGGCGGCCATGCGGGGATCATTACCAGAGATCACGCCCCCAGGATAACGACGCGCTGTTCTCGGGATTGCGGAACCGGCGGACAGCCGTTCCAGCCGTATTCCGGTGGCACCCCCGAGCTCATGCGCCCGGCGCCGCGCTGACCCCGAACGTCCCTATCGGCAATCACACGAACACGCTAGGCGAGTAGTCGAGCCTCCGGGTGCTGCTACTTCTCACCGACATTCCCGGCCCGATCAGCCTCCGAGTGCTGTCCGAACTGACCGAGAAACGCTGCTGCTACTCAGGCTCTGGCCCACTTCCGGTGACGGCGTGACCGTGAGCGAGGCAACCAGCCTGCGGGGCACCACCAGGTCGGCTCCGACCTCCTACGGGTCGGCCTCCTGCCTTCGGGCTGATCGCCCCTTCCGCACGCTCTGCTTCCGGGATCACCGAAAGCGGGCCAGAGCCCATCAACCGGGCGTATCCACTGACGACACCCGGGGGATGCTTGTCCCTTCCGGCGGAAGGCTGCACCTTTCCGCGACGCTGGTCTGCGAGCTGCAATGCGGGCCCGGACGAGACCGCCGCTGGGTGTCCGGAATCATCTTGCAGCTTCGGGCGATGGAGCGTTCGGATCACGATCGCCGATGAACGGCTGTGGCCGAGGTTCGCGCGGGGCTCGTGCCGTCCTGCGGTACCGGCCTCGCTCAAGGCCACACCGGAGCCGGCACCTCTCGGACCGCCCGGACGGTAGAGTCCACGCGTGCGTTGATCTCCCGGGCGGCGACCAAGGTTGCCGCGGACGGTGCAGGCGATCCCCCGGCAGGTGGACCGCCCCGACAGGTACACCCGTCACCACCCCACCGGAGAATACGATGCCCATCCCGCAGCCCCTCACCTACCACGCGTTCGTCGAACTCGCCGCCGCCGATCCCGCCGTCGTCGGGCTCGTCCTCAAAGGCTCCCGCGCCCACGACGGCATGACCACCGAGCACTCCGACCACGACCTGTACGTCGTCCTCGCCGACGGCGCGAGGACGGATCTCACGCGGTTCACGGGTCACCGCACCCCCGATCTCGACCTCGCCGTCATCACCTTGACCGAGTTCCGTGCGGCCGGCATGCCCGGCTTCGAGCGCTACGCCCTCGCCCGCGCCCAGATCGTGCTCGACCGGCTCGACGGAGGCATCGCCCGCATCCTGGCCGCCAAGGCCCGGCTCGACGCCGGCGAAGCCTTCCGGAGTTCCGGTGAATGGCTCGACGCCTACGCCAACTCCCTCTACCGCTCCATCAAGAACGACCGCGACGGACATTCACGCGCCGCCCGCCTCGACGCCGCCGACAGCGTCCGGTTCCTGCTGGAGCTGCTCTTCGCACTCGACCGCCGCCCCCGCCCCTACAACAAGTACCTGGAATGGGAACTCACCCGCCACCCGCTGCCCGGCTGGGACACCGGCACGCTGCTGGAGGTCGCGGACCGCATCTCGGCAACGGGCGACGTGCCCCTGCAACGGAGCCTCTTCACCCGCGTCGAGGAAGCCGCCCGGCGCGCCGGTCACGGCGCGGTGCTGGACGCATGGGGCAGGGACCTCGACCTGATGCGACTGCGATAGCGATCGCGTGCGGGGCAAGCGCGAACGGTGCAGCACTCACTGCCACCTGGGTGCGAACTGTTGCGCGCGGAGAAATCGGGCGCCGCTTGCCGGCTCCCCGGAGGCCGTACCCAGGACGTTGAGAAATCTGCAGGGTTTCGGCAGGCAGCCAGGCCAATGCTGATCACAGACCCCATGCCTGCGAGGAGACACCATGAAACGAGCCATCCGGGCAGCCGCCGTTGCCGCACTCGTCGGAGGAACCCTGACCATCCCGGCCTCGCCGGCCCACGCCGAGCCGTGTGGCGCGAGCTCCTATGTGTCCGGCCGCGTGCAGTACGTCGTCTACCGCAACTGCGGCAGCACGAACTCGTTCAGGATGCGGGCGTGGATCGATTTCGGCATCTGGCGGACCTGGGGAGGGTGCAAGATCGTACCTCCCTACACCTCGGGAGTACTGCACTCGAAAGACGACACCCCCGTCATGAGCCGGTGGGGTCTGGAAGGCTGCTGACCCAGGGGGTTCGATCCCGGCCGGGCGGCCCTGTCCTCTGAGACGGGGCCGCTGTCGTATCCGGCCATGTCCGGCCGGCGCCCGGGTCCTGCCGCGAGCGATCGACCTGCCTGGCCACGACGGCCCCGTGACGATCATGAATGTCGCCCGGCAGGCGATCGGCCTCGAGGGGTGGACGATCCGCCTACTGGGGCCGGCGGCAGTACGCATGGAACGACGGCCGCGACAGCGCCTACCTGCTGCGGACCAGCAGACAGGTGATCGACTTCTGCTCCTACAGCTCCACCCGCGTCGATGCCGTCTCCTGCCTGTGGCGGTGTGCTTCACGATGAACGGCGTCCGGCCGCACCGCCCGCCGTTCCCGTCATCGGTGGACCCGCCTCCCGGAAGGCGATCGAGTCACTGCGAGCCCCAGGGCAGAGGCGCCATCTTGACCTCGAGCATGGTTGATGTCCGAAGATCGTCGCCATGACAGAGATCGAAAACTCGACGCCGCGGGTCACCGTGATCGGCACAGGGGCCATCGGCAGTGCGGTGGTGCGCCGATTGCTCGCCGGTGGACGCGACGTGGTGGTGTGGAACCGCACGGCGAGCCGTTCGGCCCGGTTGGTGGAGGAGGGGGCACTGCCCGCGGGATCGATCAGGGAGGCCATCTCATCCAGCCCTCTGGTCCTGCTCACCCTTACCGACCATGCAGCGGTACGGCAGTGCCTCGCCGCCCTGGATACGGACCTGTCCGGGCGGACCATCGTCGCGATGTGCACCGGAACCGCCGACGACGCGCGGTCGGCCGCCCAGCGGGTCGCAGCCCTGGGAGCGCGCTACCTGGACGCGGGCATCCAGGCCTCGCCCGACATGATCGGCACCGACGCGGCGACCATCCTGTACAGCGGTCACCGGTCCGCGTTCGAACAACACGCCGCGGCCCTTGGACTGCTGAGCAGGCCGCGCTTCGTCGGGGAGGCGCCGGAGGCGGCCGCGATCTGGGATCTCGCCCTCTTCGGCGTCTGGTACGACGCCCAGCTCGGCCTGCTGCGCGCCCTCGAGACCGTGCGGGAAGCCGGCATCGACGTCGCCGAATTCTCCCGCACGGCCGGTCTCCAGCTCGGCCACGTGGTCGAGGCGGTTCCCGGCACCGTCTCCGAACTGCTGCGGGCCGACTATCCCGCAGGTCCCGCCGGCCTCACCGAGCACCTCGCGGTCATCCGCCACCTCGTCGTGCTCCGGAGCGGCCGGCGTCTCGGCGACGGAGGGCTGCCGGAGGTGGCGGCGAGAATCGAAGCGCTCATCGCAGACGGCCGCGGAGGCGAGGGGCTGACCGCGACGATCGGGTAGCGCTCAGCTCACCGCCGCCTGGATGGGTGCGCGGCCAGGAGGCCGGCCCGTCGGCTGACCGGTCGAACGATACGTCGATGGGTCGGCTGGTGGTGATGTCGATGAGGATCGTTCCGTAGGTGTGGCCACGTCGCAGCGCGAAGTCGTCCACGCCCAGCAGCGGGGGAGCGGATGCCGGCTGCGGGTCGGGCAAGGAGCGGATCGGTCGGATCAGTGTCATCCGGCTCGACGCCGTGGTGAGCCGGCAGGCCGGGCGGGTGCCGGTCCGCCCTTGGTCCCGAGTCGGCTACGTGGACCGCTGCTTGCTCATGGACGCCCACATGTAGAGGCCTCCCACCAGGAACGCACCCGGGATGGCTACCCACGCGGTGACCGACCACGAGGTGAAGATCGCGAGCAGGGCGACGGCGACGCTGTAGACCATCGTCACCACGAAGGCTATGTTCTTCGGGTTCATTCTTGTCCCTTCGGTGTTGATCGGCGTTGACAGCCGGGGACGATCATCTCGAGCATGCCGTACGGCGCTCTTGCTCTTGTCGGTCAGAATGTCGAGATCTTGGTGTTCTCTCCGCGGAGATCCCGCCCGTCATGAAAAACCGCCCGTCAGGCGATGTCGGGGGAGAAGCGTGTTCGGGCGATCGGGAGCTGCATCAGGATGGTCACGGCCTTGGGGAGGTCGGAGTGCTGTGTGTACTCGGCCCGCTGACATCCGGCGGGGCGAGCGGATGGATGCGGTCACCGGAGCGAAAGGACGTGCTCTGCCGGCCGCTCTGGCGCTCCGGGTGGTTTCCTCCAGCCGGCTGCTGTTGATCTTGAAGGGTCGCAGGTGAACCGCGCCGGGTGTCGCGGGGCACACCACGGCCTCCGTGGCACCCGGCGTGCTTCAAGTGGATGCGATGCACGCCGCGGCCTGCCGGAGGGTGTCATCGCTCAGACCGGATCCGGTTCCGAGCCGCCGTGACTTCCGCCTTTCACCCTCAGGCTCATCTCCTCGCGTTCGGGAACGCCGAGGGCGGTGAAGAGGCCGAGCGCCTGTTGCCATGAGGCGGTGGCGGCTTCGACGTGCCCGGTGAGGTGCAGGGCGTCGCCGATGCCGCGATGAGCACAGGCTCGTCCGTAAGGATGGCTGATGTCGAGGGCCAGTGCCAAAGCCTGACGATAGTGATCGAGAGCTGCGGCGGGCTCGCCTGTGGCGCACAGGGCCCGGCCCAGACCGTTGAGCACCGTGATCTTTGTGACGGGATCGCAGGTTTCGCCGAGGGTTGCCAGAGCTTGCCGATGGTGATCGTAGGCATCCTGGTAGCGGCCCAGTCGCAGGCAGAGGTTACCGAGGTGGACCAACACGTCGACTTGGGTGGTGGGGTCGTCTGCTCGGCGGCAGAAGGCGAGGGCTTGGTGGTGGTGGTCGAGGGCTTCCTGGTGGCGTCCCAACCCGCTGCAGGCGATGCCGAGGTAATTCAGCGCGGCGATCTCCATCACCCGGTTACCGATCTGGCGGGCGATGGTGAGCGCCAGCCGGCAGTGGCTTTCGGCAAGCTCATAGCGCCCCGTCTGGGAGTAGGTGTAGCCGAGATTGTTCAAAGCCCGGCTCTCGCCCGCCCGGTCGTCGATCTCGCGTGCGCATGTCAGGGATCGCTGCTGGTAGCGGAGGGCGCGCGGGTAGTCGCCCAGCCGGTTGTGATTGGTGCCGAGGTTGAGCAGGGCGCGGCGCTGACGTTGGCGGTCGTTCAGATCACGGGCCAGGATCAGAGCTTGCTCGAAGTAGTCGTTCGACTCCTGGATGCGTCCCAGTTCCGAGCAGGTGACGCCCAAATTGTTCAGCACCCGGCTCTGCGCGGCGCGGTCGCCGATCTGGCAGGCCAGGGCGAGGGCTTGGCGTTGATGCTCCAGCGCCTGCTCGTATTGCGCCGTCTGACAGCAGCTGATACCCAGATCGATCAATGCCTGGATCTGTGCTTCCTGGTCGCCGAGCCGGTGAGCGACAGATGCGGCATGCTCCTGTAGAGCCAACGCCTCATTGCGGTGAGCGCTGAAATGCAGATGCCGCCACAGGGCCGTGGACAGATCGACGGCCCACTCGCCTTGGGAGGCGAGGGCTGCGGTGAGGAGGTTGCCGCGCTCGGTCTCCAGCCAGGCGGTCGCCAGGTCGGCATTCGCGAGGGGTGGATAGTCCGCAATCGCGGCGGGTTCGGTGCGCAGGGGGCGGCGCGGGTCGCGGTGACCGAGGATCTGTGTGGCGCGGAGCGCGGTGGCCAGGTAGTAGTCGCGTAGGCGGGCCGGGGCGCCGGTGCCTTCGACTTGCGGTGCACCGGTCTGGCTTTCCTGCCGGGCGTAATCGCGCAGCAGGTCGTGAAAGCGGTAGCGGCCCGCGGTGTGCTGCTGAAGCAGATGGGCGTCCAGCAACTCTTCCAGGCATTGTTCGGCCTCATGTACGGCCAGGCCGGTGAGCGCTGCGGCCGCGTAAGCGTCGAAGTCATCACCCGGCACCAGACTCAGCAGCCGGAACATGCGCTGCTGGGCGGCGGTCAGCTGCTCATAGGAGACCGCGAAGGCGGTGGCGACGTCGCGATCACCGGCGCGCAGCTCCCGCAGCCGGTGCTGCTGGTCGCTCAAGCGCACGGCCAGATCCCGCACCGTCCAGGCGGGACGGTGCAGCAGCCGGGCGGCCGCCAGCCGCAGGGCCAGCGGCAGGTAGCCGCACAAGCCGACCACCTCAGCGACGGCCTGGGTTTCGGCACGGGCCCGCTCGACGCCGATGATCCGGGTGAACAGGGCCGTGGCCTGGTCAGGCGTCAGCACATCCAGTGACAGCACCGCGACGTCTTCCAGATCTGCCAGCCGCCGTCTGCTGGTGATGATGAGGTGGCTGCCCGGCCGGCCCAGCAGCAGCGGCCGCACCTGGTCGGCGGTGGCGGCGTCGTCCAGCACGATGAGCATCCGGCGCCCGGCCATCGCCGAGCGCCATGCCGCGGCGGCCTCCTCGACGTTGTCGGGGATCTTCTCCGCCGGCACGCCGACCGCGCGCAGCAGGGTCCGCAGCGCATCGAGGGGTGGCAACGGCTGGTAGCCGGGAGTGTGGCCGTGCAGGTTCACATAGAGCTGCCCGTCGGGGAAGCGGGCGGCCAGCCGATGGGCCGCATGTACGGCCAGAGCGGTCTTGCCCACTCCGGCCATGCCGTCGATCGCATCGATGACCACCGCGGAGGGCTCCTCGCCGGTCGTCGCACGCACCAGCCTGGCCACCTCGTCATCACGGCTGGTGAAATCGCCGACGGCCCGGGGCAACTGACACGGTCCTGCCGCCTTCGCCGAAAGGGTCGGATCTTCCGATACCGCCTCGGCGGTGACGTGCCGGGCCATGGCCGGTGCCGGGGCACTCGCGGGCGAGGCCGTCTGAAGCGCCGGATCGGCGGCCAGGACACGCTGGTGCAAGCGCTGAAGGTCTGGTCCCGGCTCGGTGCCCAACTCAGCGTTGAGCACCTGGCGCAACTCGCGGAAGACGGCCAGCGCCTCGGCCTGCCTGCCGGCGCGATACAACGCAAGCATCAGCAGCCCGCGCAGCGGTTCGTGCAGGGAGTGGTCGGTCACGAGCCGGCGCAACTCACCGACCAGTTCCGTATGGCGGCCCAACGCCAAGTCGGCTGAGATCCGCTCGACCAGAACGGCTATCCGTTGCTCATCCAGCGTGCTCCCATCCGTCGACTGCAGTTCGGCACTGGTACCGGTGAGAGCAGGACCCCGCCACAATGCCAGAGCCTGGTGAAATCGCTGTGCCGCCTGCTCAACCTCACCTGCCGCGGCGAGACGGCGCCCCTCCTGGGCAGTGGTGAGGAACACCTCCAGATCCGAATCACCTGGTGCGAGCCGCAGACAGTACCCGGTGGGCATACGCGTCAAGGCGTCGGCATCGCTCAGCAGGCGGCGCAGTGACCACACGTAGTTATGCAGCAGTCTTCGAGCCGAGGCCGGGGGCTCGACTCCCCACAGCGCGATCAGCAGCCGATCCCGGGAAACGGTCTGCCCGGCGTGCATGACCAGCACCGCCAGCAGCGTCCGTTGCTTCTCACCGGTGACCGTGATCGAGCATCCGTCACGCCACAGGTCTACCGGCCCCAGTACGCGAAACTGCAACGTCATCCTCCTCTGGAGCCGACAAGCCGGCGGAAGCTCCGTCCTGATCGCGAACACCCATCGCCATGCGGCGACCGTGGTGCCATTGACCCATTCTCCTACTCGATCTTGAAGGGCCGGTAGGGCGTCTACGACGAGCTGACCCGGGATGGCTTCCGCGTGCATGTGATGCAGAACTCGACACTGTCGCTCGAGGGCGACACTCGACACTGTCGCTCGAGGGCGACGTTGCCGTGACCGTCAGCTCCTCGCCACCTCGACGGCCCGCTTCACGGCAGCCTGTTCGTTTCGGCTTGAGCGAGGTGATCGTGCAGCCCCTGCCCTTGAGGCAGTCGCCGGACGTCGCGGCCAGGCGCACCAGTTCGGCGTCGCCGTCGACCCGCCGGGTGGTGAGCTGCTTCTCGAGGTCGACGTGCATCTTGATCACGTCGGCGACCAGCGTGCCCGAGGCGGAGTCGTCGGGGTAGACGAACTGGGAGAAGATCCGGTAACCGTACTCCGTCCTGACCTGCTTGGTCGCGGCGTAGTCACCGGCCGCCGTCTTCTTCTGCGCCTCCGTCTCCTTGGGCTCGGACATGACGGAGAGAAGGGCGAGTAGGGCCCAGCAGGCCAGATGCCGCACGGTGAGATACGGCGAGATACGGCCCGTGCTCGGCAAGAGCGATGGTGACCGACAGCAGGTAGACCAGCGCCGCCACGCCCCAGCGCGGTCTTTCGCCATACGGGCCGCACAGACCGCCGCTGCCAGCGGCCCCAGTTCGGTTACCGTCCGGACCACGCCGATGGGGAAAGCCGGTTCATCCGCCTGAACGAGTTCGGAATCAGCAGGCGAGGCCGATGACGGGCGGCGTCGGCACGCAGAATGTCCGTCGGCGTCGGCGTGGTCAGCCTTGGCCCGGGTGACGCTATGACGCTCCTGATGACGGGCGACCGAGAGCGAGTCGATCGCCTATACCGTGCGGCCGGTGGCGCGCAGCGGGTAAGCCCGCCTTACCCCTGAGTAAGCCCGCCTTACCACGCGCCTACGGCAGTCGCGCCGACGAGCAAGCCAGTACATGAAGCGGAAGACGCATGCTGGGCGCCATGACCATTCGTCGATTCGGTACGTTCGCCTCGCGGCTGGGAGCCGTGACCCTGGCCGCCGCGCTGCTCGCGGCGAGTCCCGCGGCCGCCACTGCGGACGGCGGCCTCGACCGGCAGCGGCTGCGCCAGACGCTGGACGCCGTGCACGAGGCCGGCATGTACGGCATCTATTCGAACGTCGTGGACGGCCGGCGGAGGTGGAAGGGCGCCGCAGGCGTCGCCGACGTCGGGACCCGCCGCCTGATGCGTCCCGAGATGGTGCACCGGGCCGGGAGCATCACCAAGTCGTTCGTCGCGGTGGCCGTGTTACAGCAGGTCGGCAAGGGCACGATCGAGCTCGATGCCCCCGTCGGCCGCTATCTGCCGGATTTGGTCCCGGGGGAGCGCGGGCAGCAGATCACCGTACGCATGCTGCTCAACCACACCAGCCACATCGCCAACCACACCGACGTGCTCTTCTCGACGGTCGAGAGCCTGGACGCCAACCGCTTCCGTGCCTTCCTGCCGGAGGAGCTGGCGCGGGCGGGGCTCGGCGCCCCCGCGACCGGGCAGCCGGGGGTGACACCCGGGGCGTACTCGAACACGAACTTCGTCATCGCCGGCCTGCTGCTGGAGAAGGTGACGGGCATGAGTGCCGAGCGGTACATCACCGACCACGTCTTCCGGAAGGCCGGGCTGCGGCACACGGTGTTCCCGCGTACGCCGTACCTGCCCGGGCCGAGCTCCAAGGCGTACGAGGCGCTCTTCGGGTTCTTCGACCCGCCCAGGGACTACAGCGTCTACAACATGTCCTGGGGCTGGACCTCGGCTGCGGTCGTCTCGACGATGGAGGACCTCAACCGCTTCTTCCGGCTGCTGCTGCGCGGCGAACTGCTCGACGCGGCTCTGCTCGACGAGATGCAGAAGACCGTGTCCATCCGGTCGCTCTCGGGCGCCGTGGTCGACTACGGTCTCGGGATCTTTCCCCTCGATCTGCCGTGCGGCAGGTTCTGGGGGCACGACGGGAGTGTCCCCGGTATGCAGACCTTCGCGTTCTCCAGTGCCGACGGCGGCCGCCAGTTCGCCTTCGGCATCAACCTGAGGAATTACCAGCAACTCGATGAGAACGGTAGTCCAGTCGCGCACGCCATCGACTTCGCGATCGGGGACCACCTGCTGGAGGCGGCGTGCGGGCCTGACGCGGGGGCGGCGACCAAGGCAGCGCGGCCGCTTTTGCCGATCGGCGTGGACGGGGGCACGGCCACACCGTGACGGCCCGGTACTCCCGCACGCCACCGCTTAACCCACTTTCGAAACGCCCACCAGTACTACAACGAAATGTCGTTGTAGTACTGGCTGACTGTCATGTGGAGCCGTCTTTCGCGGACAAAGTCACCAGGGTGTAGATATCGCGGCCCTGTCCGAAGCCTTCTACCCTTCCCGCTGCGATCACGACGTGGTCACGTGCCTTGACCGGCTCCTCGGGTGACCTCTTGCGGTCGAAGTCGAAATGCGTTGCGTGGAGAACGGATACATCGATTCTCCGGCCCGGTGCTCTGCGCGGGCCCGGCCGGATTCTGCGGTCCCGCCCTCCCGACCTGGACGCCATCGCCGCCGAGCTCAACGACCGCCCTCGGAAGATCCACGACTACCGCACCCCGGCGGAGGTCTACGCTGAGATCTTGAGCAGCGGTGACGCGTTGATCCTTTGAGGCCGTCATCGTTAACTAAACGGCACTGGCTGCCGACGGTACGGTCATTCGATCCCGGACCCGGGCGCCGCGGCACCCGTGCTCGGTGTGGAATTCGTTCGTGGCGGGATACTGGCTCCATGAGTCCGGACGCGTTACCCGGTCCGCTTCGGACGGCCGGAGTGACACCACGAGAGCTCGACGTCTTCTGGCTGGTGGGCGACCGCCTGCATAACCGGGAGATCGCCGAGAGCCTGCGGCTGTCGGAGCGGACGGTGGAGAGCCACGTGTCGTCCCTGCTGCGCAAGCTCGGCGGGTCCAACCGGCTGGCTCTGGTTGACGCGGCGACGCGGTTTCGCGCCCGCCGGGGGCCGGGCAGCGCGCTGCCCAGAGCGCTGTCGTCGTTCGTGGGGCGGAGCCAGGAGACCGACGACCTGCTGCGGCTGGTCCACGTCCACCGGCTGCTGACGTTGACCGGGCCTGCCGGCGTCGGCAAGACCCGGCTGGCGCTGCATGTGGCTCACTCGGTGACCACGCTGCCGCCCGCCATCCTGGTCGATCTCGCATCCGTGCCTCCCGGCGACAGCGTGGAACGAGCGTTCGCGGACGCCCTCGGCGTCTCCGGGGACGAGCGTCGGCTGCCCGCCCTGATACGCCAGGTGCTCGCCGGGGACCGGCACTGGCTGGTGGTGGACAACTGCGAGCACGTGAGCGCCACCGCGGCGGCACTGCTCGCCGATCTGCTGGCCACCACGGACCACCTGCGCGTGCTGGCCACCAGCCACGGGCCGCTGCGAGTGGCAGGGGAGGTCGTCTACGAGATCGCGCCTTTGGCGCTTTCCGAGAAGCCCGACGATCCGGCGGCTGTGCTGGGTGCCGCCTGCGGGCGGCTGTTCGCCGACCGGGCGGCCGCGGTCTCGCCAGGCTTCGAGGTCACCGCCGACAACGCCCGGCACGTCGCGATGATCTGCCGGCGACTGGACGGCCTGCCCCTGGCCATCGAGCTGGCGGCCGCGCGCGTCAGGTTCTTCTCTCCGGCCGAGCTGCTGGCGCGTCTTGACGACCGCTTCGCCCTCCTGACCGATGGGGCACACGGCGCTCCGAGCCGGCACCGCACGCTGGAAGAAGCCCTGAGGTGGAGCTACGACCTGCTGGGCGACGGCGAACGGCTGCTGTTCGAGCGTTGTTCGGTGTTTCCCGGCGAGTTCGACTACGACACTGCGGCGGAGGTCCTGGTCCACCCTCCGCTCGGCTCCGCCGACCTCCTCCGGCTCTTCCCGCGTCTGCTGGACCGCTCGCTGATCTCCCGCCGGCGCCGGGGCCAGGCCACCGAATACCGTCTGCTCGACAGCGTCCGCCAGTTCGCTCACGGGCGGCTGGAATCGCGCGGTGCCGCCGATGCGTCACACGAGCGGCACGCCCGCCACCATCTGCGCCATGGTGCAGCCCTGCTGACCGACCTGCGCGGCCGGGACCAGGCGGGCGCGCTGCGCTGGTTCGAGCGGCACTGGGCGGACCTGCGGACCGCGATGCGCTGGGCCCTGCAACAGCCCGAGACCACCCCGGCCTGGCAGTTCCTCGCCGGTGTCGGCACGGGCTGGCAGATACTCGGCACACGCGGCGAGCTGTTCGACTGGATCGACAGGCTGCTCCAACGGCCCCTGCCTGCGGGCGACCTGGGCATCCAGGCCGCGGTCACCTCAGCCCTCCTGTTGTGCTACCAGGACACCGGCCGGGCGCTGACGTTCGCCGAGCAGGCGCATGAGCGCGCCGAGCACGGCGGCGAGCGCGAGCAGGCACTCGCCCTTCTCGCCCTCGGCTGGGCGACGATGTCCGGCGAGCAACGCGCACCTGCGATCACGCACCTGGAACGGGCGGCCTCGCATTTCGAGCGGCTGCACGACGACTGGCACCATGCCATCGCACTGTTCGGCCTCGCGCACGCCACATCGGATACCGAGTTCGCCCAGACGCTGCTGTCCCGCGCCGCCGATCTGTTCGCCCGGCTCCACGACCATGTCGATCGCGCGAGCTGCCTCACCCAGATGGCCATCCGCGCGATCGAGGGCCGGACCCGCCTCGACGAGGCGGGAAGCTGGCTGACCGAGGCGGCGCGGCTGGCCCGGCTCAGCGGCAACGACCACGAACGGCTGCACGCTGAGGTCTCCCTGGCCGATCTCGACCAGCACCGCGGAGATCATACGAGCGCCGAAGCCCGGTTCGGCGGGCTCTTCGCGGAGTTCCGCCGTATCGGCGACCACCGCTGCATGGTCCGCTGCCTGCTCGGTCTCGGCCGGGCCGCGGCCTTCGGCGGCGACCACGGACAGGCACGGCGCCATCTCGCCGAAGGCGTCGAACTCGCCGTCGGCGTCGGAGACCTCCGCGCCACGCTGACGGGCCTGTACCTGCTCGCCGAGTCCGACCACGCGACCGGCTGCTTCAGGCGCGCCGCCAACCTGCTCGGCGCCGCCCGACGTCTCGATCCCGAAGGCCGGGGGAACCCCGTGCCGGATGACCAGGCGCTACGGACGGCACTGCGCGACCGGCTCGGTCCCGTGGGCTTCGCATCCGCCTTTGCCGCCGGGCACCGGATTCCGCTCACCACCCTGCTCTCCCGGTGACCCGGGCCATTTCAATGGCGATGTCGGTGGCGGCGGTGGGTGTCCGCGGCCGGTGACGGACACTCGAGAGGCGGTGGTGGGGCATCCGGGCGGCTTCGTCCCGGCGTCCCCGCGGTTCAAGGCCTCCGACGGAGCCGGGTCGCAGGGCTGGGGCCTGCTCGAGGCGGCCTCGACGGTGTCTCGGTAGATGCGGGCATGGCCCTCACCACTGACGGGAGTTCCGTACTGAGCACGGATGCGCACCTGATGGGCCTCGGAGTCAAATGGTGGCGAACCGGTTCGAAGGAAAGCGGGGAGCGGTGCTGCGCTCTTTGTACCGCTCCCTCGTCAAGCGCCCCAAAGCAGCGTCCTCCGATGAGGACGCCCGAAGTCACGAGGAGACCGTCATGGCCACCGGCAGCCCTGAATCCCGCAGTCGCATCAAGCGCCGCCTCCGGCGAGCGCTCGGCATCACCATGGCGCCCGCCGCCGTACTCGTTCTGATGGCGGCGCCCGCCTCGGCGGCGCCGGCGCCGGTCGCGAACGGTTGCCTGGTGCACCATGAGCTCTACCAACAACCCGTTGCGGCCATCATCGCCCACGCCGAACTCCCCGACGAGAGCTGCGGCGTAGGGCCGATCTCACTCAAGGTCTACCGCAACGGCGTTCTCGTCGCCTCCATCTCCGGTGGACCCGCGCTGACCTATCGGTACGACTGCATCACCACCGCGCCCACCGTATGGCGTACCAACTGGGACAGATCGAAAACCTTCAACTGCGGATGAGGGGCCGCCGGTCGACAGGGCCCGCTGACTGCCGGCGACTGATTCGGCCACACCGCCATTTGGTTGCATTATCGAACTATCTGGTTGTATGGTCGAACCATGTCGTCCGACGCAGCCGATCTCCAGGAGGCCGTGGCCCGGTTCGTCCGGGCCTTCGGCCTGCACCAGCCGGACCGCACCCCCTGCGGCACGTCCATCCCGACCTCGGAGGCCCACGCGCTGGGGGAGCTCGCTCGCGACGGAGAGCTGCGCCAGGTCGAGCTGGTGCACCGGCTGCGGCTGGAGAAAAGCACCACCAGCCGTATCGTCGCCCAGTTGGTCCAGCGGGGCTGGGCCGAACGGGCCTCCGCCCCCGGTGACGGCCGCGGCGTCCTCGTCCGGCTCACCCCCCAAGGCCACCAGGCCGCCCGCCGACTGGCCGCCGCCCGCCGAGCGCGCTTCGGCACCGCGCTGGAGCGCATCCCCGCCGACGAGCGCGACGCCGTCCTGCGTGCGCTCACCCTGCTCACGGAGGCCGTTGATGAGCCGTAACCGCATGCTGATCATCCTCGTCGCCGGGGCCGCCGCCCTGGTGACGGCGATCGCACTGCTCACGTCGACCGGCGGCACCCGTCAGCAGGAGGTGGCGGCCAAAGGACGGGCCGTCATGCCGTTCGACCTGGACCGCACCACGCACCGGTTCGCCAAGGCCGGCGACGGCGGGGTGCAGACCGTCACCGCCGACGACCCCGCCGACGCCGCGCAGATCCGCCTGATCCGCGAACACCTCACCGAGGAGGCCGCCCGGTTCGGTCGCGGCGACTTCGGCGACCCCGCCTCCATCCACGGCGGGCAGATGCCGGGCCTGCGCGAGCTGTCGACGGGTTACCGGAACATCAAGGTCGCCTACGCCGAGCTTCCCGACGGCGCCAAACTCACCTACACCGCCTCTGACCCCGTCCTGGTGACGGCCCTGCACGCCTGGTTCGACGCCCAGGTGAGCGACCACGGCGAGCACGCCGAACACGGCTGATTCGGACGCAGGGCCATCGACGGCGGACGCACCTGGTCTCTGGTGCCCGGCTGAACCCGGACGAAGAACAATCATCTGAGCCCTTCCGCGCCGGGCTGCTCAGCTGCTCCCGAGCCGCCCGGCGCGGAGCAAGAAGCGCCGGCCCGATGTACGGAATGCCAGCACTGTCGGGGTCACCGGGCCCGGAACGCCTCATCTGTTGTGACTCCTCCGGATTCGGGTGGGCCTTTCACGACGCTGACAACCACGCACTGCGCTCCACGCGATCGACGACGTCGCCGACCGCGCCGGTGAGCCGGTACGGTTCGGCGCCGCTGGTCCCTGCGGGCGGGACCGGGACGGAAGTCCCATCGGCTCCAGGACCTTGGAGTCGCGGGCGCGAGCCGTACGGCTCTGTGGAAAGGCCAGGCCGGGCCGATGTACTGGGTGAGGTAAGAGAACCAAGGACATCGGACAAGGAGCCAGTCATGGCCGTCATCGAAGGGCGCACGCCGGTCAACGGCCGCGCCGCCACCCCCGCCCCGACCCCCGCCCCGGCCCCCACCGGCGCTCCCGCCGGGGCCCGCGCCGCGCGGGGCCGCACCCCCGCCGCCGCCTACGCCTGGGCCGCCGCCCGCATCGCCCTGGGCTGGGTGTTCCTGTGGGCCTTCGTCGACAAGACCTTCGGCCTCGGCTTCGCCACCCCGGCCGCCAAGGCGTGGGCGGGCGGCGGCAGCCCGACCACCGGCTTCCTCAAGGGCAGCGGTGAGAACGCCCTCGGCGGGTTCTTCTCCGGCCTGGCCGGACAGGCCTGGGTCGACTGGCTGTTCATGCTCGGCCTGCTCGGCGTCGGCGGCGCGCTCCTGCTGGGTGCGGGCCTGCGGATCGCGGCCGGCGCGGGCGCGGTGATGATGCTGATGATGTGGGCGGCCTCGCTGCCGCTGGCCACCAACCCGTTCATGGACGACCACATCGTCTACGCCGTCGTCCTGGTCGGCCTGGCCCTGGCAGGCGCCGGCGACACCCTGGGCATCGGCGCCTGGTGGGGCAGGACCGCCCTGGTCAAGCGACTCCCCATCCTGAAGTGACCGCCCGCACGATGCCCGTCCCCCGAAAGACCAGGGGACGGGCATCCGTTTCGAAGGAGCGGCTGCCGTACAGCGGGAGCCTCCAGCACAAGCAGCTGCCGGTGATCGACGCGATGACGGGCAAGATCGTGGGAACCGTCCACCAGGGTGACCTGCTGAAGGTCTTCATGCGCCCGCCGGCCGACATCCGCCAGGAGATCGTCGACGACCTGGCACAGCGCGGCTTTCCCGCCCGAGGGGTCACCGTCGGCGTCGAGGACGGTGTCGTCACGCTGAGCGGGCAGGTCGCCCTGCGCTCGCAGGTCGCCCCGCTGGTGGCGGCCGTTGCGGAGGCCGAGGGGGTGGAGGAGGTCAGGGAGGCGGTGACCTTCCAGGACGACGACCTCGCCGCCGCTGCCCTGCCGTGCCTCTGAACCGAGGCGAAGCCTTCGCGTCGCTTCCCGCGGGGACGGCGACGTCTGTGCTTTCGAGAGGTCCATTTTCCTCATCTATGCCGCTACATGGCTTTCTCAATGAGGACCAAATCCCCTAGATGATCAAGGGGGATGCGGGAAGGGTCGGATCCATGGAGAAACTACAGCGGATCGACGCCTACTGGAGAGCGGCCAACTACCTGTCGGTCGGGCAGATCTACCTGCTGGACAACCCCCTGCTGACCGAGTCCCTGGCCGCCGAGCACGTCAAGCCCCGCCTGCTCGGGCACTGGGGCACCACGCCGGGACTGAACTTCTGCTTCGCCCACCTCAACCAGGTCATCATCGAACGCGACCAGGAGATGATCTACATCGCCGGTCCCGGGCACGGCGGCCCCGCCGCGGTCGCGCACGCCTGGCTGGAGGGCTCCTATTCCAGTAAATACCCCGACATCCCGCAGAACGCGGCAGGCATGCGCCAGCTGTTCCGTCAGTTCTCCTTCCCCGGCGGCGTCCCCAGCCACGTCGCCCCCGAGACCCCCGGTTCCATCCACGAAGGCGGCGAACTCGGCTACGCCCTCGCCCACGCCTACGGCGCCGCCTTCGACAACCCCCGTCTGGTGGTCGCGTGCGTCATCGGGGACGGCGAAGCCGAGACCGGCCCCCTGGCCGCCAGCTGGCACTCCAACAAGTTCCTCGACCCCTACCGCGACGGCGTCGTGCTGCCCATCCTGCACCTGAACGGCTACAAGATCGCCAACCCGACGGTCCTGGCCCGCATCCCCGAAGAAGAGCTGATCAAGCTCATGGAGGGCTACGGCTACCGCCCCCACATCGTCTCCGGCGACGACCCGGCCACCATGCACGAGCTCATGCAGCGCACCCTCGACACCGTCTTCGACCAGATCGCCGAGTTCAAGGACGGCCGCGCCCAGCGCCTCCCCATGATCATCCTACGGACGCCCAAGGGCTGGACCGGCCCCCGCGAGGTCGACGGCCTCCAGGTCGAGGGCACCTGGCGCTCCCACCAGGTGCCGCTGGCCGCGGTCCGCGACGACGCCGCCCACCGGGCGATGCTCGAAGAATGGATGCGCTCCTACCGGCCCGAAGAGCTCTTCGACGCCGACGGCCGCCCGATGCCCGAGATCGTGCAGCTGGTGCCCGAAGGCCGGCGCCGGATGAGCGCCAGCCCGCACGCCAACGGCGGTGAGGTCCTGCGCCCCCTGGCCATCCCCGACTTCCGCAACTACGCCGTCGAGGTCAAGGCCCCCGCCGCCCAGCTGACCGAGCCCACCCGCGTCCTGGGCGCCTTCCTGCGCGACGTCATCGCCGCCAACCCGCACACCTTCCGCCTGATGGGCCCCGACGAGACCGCCTCCAACCGGCTCGGCGCGGTCTTCGAGGCGACCGGCCGCGCCTGGAACGCCGAGACCCTGCCCGGCGACGACGACCTCGCCCCCGGCGGCCGCGTCATGGAAGTGCTCAGCGAACACCTGTGCCAGGGATGGCTGGAGGGCTATCTCCTGACCGGCCGCCACGGCCTGTTCAACTGCTATGAGGCCTTCATCCACATCGTCGACGCGATGTTCAACCAGCACGCCAAATGGCTCGACGCATGCAACGACATCCCCTGGCGGCGGCCCATCGCCTCACTCAACTACCTGCTGTCCTCCCACGTCTGGCGCCAGGACCACAACGGCTTCAGCCACCAGGACCCCGGCTTCCTCGACGTCGTCGTCAACAAGAAAGCCAACGTGGTGCGGGTCTACCTGCCGCCGGACGCCAACACCCTGCTGTCGGTGGGCGACCACTGCCTGCGCTCCCACAACTACGTCAACGTCGTCGTCGCCGGCAAGCAGCCCGTCCTCGATCTGTTCACCATGGACGAGGCCATCGTCCACTGCACCCGTGGTCTGGGCATCATCGAATGGGCCAGCAACGACGCCGGAGCCGAGCCCGACGTCGTGCTGGCCTGCGCCGGCGACGTGCCGACCCTGGAGACCCTCGCCGCCGCCGCGCTCCTGCGTGAGCACCTGCCCGGGCTGAAGGTCCGCGTCGTCAACGTCGTCGACCTGATGCGCCTGCAGCCGTCGACCGAGCACCCGCACGGCATGCCCGACGCCGAGTTCGACGCCCTGTTCACCACCGACAAGCCCGTGATCTTCAACTTCCACGGCTACCCCTGGCTGATCCACCGCCTCACCTACCGCCGCGCCGGCCATGCCAACATCCATGTGCGCGGATACAAGGAGGAGGGGACCACCACTACTCCCTTCGACATGGTCATGCTCAACGACATCGACCGCTACCACCTGGTCATGGACGTCATCGACCGCGTCCCCGGCCTCGGCACCACCGCCGCCCACCTGCGCCAGCAGATGTCCGACACCCGCCTGCGCGCCCGCGCCCACACCCGCGAGCACGGCGAGGACGTCCCCGACATCCGCGACTGGACCTGGCCCCGGTGATCGACGACAGCCTCTGCCGGGATTCCGGGAACCGGTAGCGGTAGATGACCATCGTCGGCCGGCGGCGGCGAGTCGGGTCCAGAGGCTCCCCTTCTGAGCCCGGCGTCGCCCCCGGCTCCGGTGGCGATTGCGATGTGGGACCCGGCCGCCGGGTCCGGTGAGCTCAGCGGCTGGTCACGCCGTGGGCGCGGAACTGCGCGTGCACGCGCTCCAGCAGCGCGGCGTCCGGCGGTTCGACGCCCGGGAGGGGGTAGGGCAGGCCGAGTTCGGCGTACTTGTGCTCCGCCATCCGGTGGTACGGCAGGACGTCGACGTGCTCGACGTTGGGCAGCGTGGCGGCGAAGGCCGCGAGTCCGTCGACGTTCTCCTCGGCGTCGGTCAGTCCGGGCACCAGCACGAACCGGATCCAGGTGGGCGTGCCCAGCTCGGCCAGGCGGCGCGCGAAGCGCAGCGTGGGGGAGAGGCCGGCCCTGGTGACGCGCCGGTAGGTCCGCGGGTCCCACGACTTGACGTCCAGCAGGACGAGGTCGGTGTCGGCGAGCATCGCGTCGGTGGCGCGCTCGCCGAGGAAGCCGGAGGTGTCCAGGGCCGTGTGCAGGCCCAGCTCGCGGCAGCGGCGCAGGATCTCACCGGTGAAGGCGGGCTGCTGAAGCGGCTCGCCGCCGCTGACGGTGACACCGCCGCCGGCGATCTCGATGAACCTGCGGTAGCGCTTGATGCGAGCCATGAGCTCGTCGGCGGTGGTCGGCGTACCCGACCGCCGCTGCCAGGTGTCGGGGTTGTGGCAGTACAGGCAGCGCAGCGGACAGCCGGCGGTGAACACCACGAAACGGGTGCCGGGCCCGTCCACCCCGGTGGAGATGTCCCAGGAGTGGACGGAGCCGGTCACGGGGCCGGCAGTGAGCCCGGCAGTGAGCCCGGCAGTGAGCCCGGCAGTGAGCCCGGCAGTGGGCCGGGCCGCGGCGCCCGGCTCAGAGCGAGCCGTGGAAGGTGCGGTTGACGACATCGAGCTGCTGCTTCCTGGTCAGGCGGACGAAGTTGACCGCGTACCCGGAGACCCGGATGGTGAGCTGGGGATACTTGTCGGGGTTGTCCATCGCGTCGAGCAGGATGTCGCGGTTGAGGACGTTGACGTTCATGTGGAAGCCGCCGCCGTCGAAGTAGCCGTCCAGCAGGCCGGCCAGGTTGCCGATCCGCTCGGCGGGGGTACGGCCCAGCCCGGCGGGCGTCACCGTGTTGGTGAGCGAGATGCCGTCCTTGGCCTGATCGTAGGGGAGCTTGGCGACCGAGAGCGCCGAGGCGACCATGCCGTGCCGGTCGCGGCCGTTCATCGGGTTGGCGCCCGGCGCGAACGGCTCGCCCGCGCGGCGGCCGTCGGGGGTGTTGCCGGTGTGCTCGCCGTACACCACGTTGGAGGTGATGGTCAGCACCGACTGGGTGTGCTCGGCGCCGCGGTAGGACGGGTACCTGCGGATCTTCTCCATGAAGCTCCGCACCAGCCCGGCCGCGATGTCGTCGACCCGGTCGTCGTCGTTGCCGAAGGCCGGGTAGCCGCCCTCGACGACGTAGTCGACGGCCAGGCCGGTCTCGTCGCGGATCACCCGCACACCGCCGTACCTGATGGCCGAGAGGCTGTCGGCGGCCACTGACAGCCCGGCGATGCCGCAGGCGAGGGTGCGCTTGACGGGGTAGTCGTGCAACGCCATCTCGATGCGCTCGTAGGCGTACTTGTCGTGCATGTAGTGGATGACGTTGAGGGCGTCCACGTAGGTCTCGGCCAGCCAGTCCATCATCCGGTCCAGCGCCGCGGCGACCTCGTCGTAGGAGAGGTAATCGCCGGTGACCAGGGGGAGGGCGGGTCCGACCTGCTCGCCGGTGATCTCGTCGCGGCCGCCGTTGATCGCGTACAGCAGGGTCTTGGCCAGGTTGACCCGGGCGCCGAAGAACTGCATCTGCCGTCCCACCGGCGCGGCCGAGACGCAGCAGGCGATGGCGGTGTCGTCGCCGTACTCGGGCCGCAGCAGCTCGTCGTTCTCGTACTGGATCGAGCTGGTCTCGATCGAGGTGCGGGCGCAGAACCGCTTGAACCCCTCCGGCAGGTCGGGCGACCAGAGCACGGTCAGGTTGGGCTCGGGCGCGGGTCCCAGGTTGTGCAGCGTCTGCAGGAACCGGAAGCTGGTCCTCGTGACCAGGGTGCGGCCGTCGCGGCCCATCCCGCCGATCGACTCGGTGACCCAGGTGGGATCGCCGGAGAACAGCTGGTCGTACTCGGGGGTGCGCAGGAACCGCACGATCCGCAGCTTGATCACGAAGTCGTCGACCAGCTCCTGGGCCCAGCTCTCGTCGATCGTGCCCTCCTCCAGGTCGCGCTGGAGGTAGACGTCCAGGAAGGTGGAGGTGCGGCCCAGCGACATCGCGGCACCGTTCTGCTCCTTGACGGCCGCCAGATAGCCGAAGTACAGCCACTGGATCGCCTCCTGGGCCGTGCCGGCGGGCCCGGCGATGTCGAAGCCGTAGGAGGCGGCCATCTCCTTGAGCTCGCCCAGCGCGCGGATCTGCTCGGCCAGCTCCTCCCGGTCGCGGATGACGTCCGGGCTGGAGAGCACCTCGTCCAGGGTGCGCAGCTCAGCCTTCTTGACCTCGATGAGCTGGTCGACGCCGTAGAGGGCGACGCGCCGGTAGTCGCCGATGATGCGGCCCCGGCCGTAGGCGTCGGGCAGGCCGGTGATGACGCCCGAACGGCGGGCCGCCCGGATCCGCGGCGTGTACGCGTCGAAGACGCCGGCGTTGTGCGTCTTGCGGTACTTGGTGAAGATCTCGTTCACCCGGGGGTCAGGTGTGTATCCGTAGGCGGCCAGGCCGTTCTCGACCATCCGCAGCCCGCCGTTGGGCATGATCGCCCGCTTCAGCGGGGCGTCGGTCTGCAACCCGACGATCAGCTCGCGGTCCCGGTCGATGTAACCGGGGGCGTGCGAGGTGATCGAAGAGGGGGTCGAGGCGTCCACGTCGTGGATCCCGCGCGCCCGCTCCTCGGGGAACATCGCGGTCAGGCGGTCCCAGACGGCCAGCGTGCGTGTCGTGGGCCCGGCCAGGAAGCCCTCGTCCCCGGTGTAGGGCGTGTAGTTGGCCCGCACGAAGTCCCGCACGTCGATGTCCGAGCACCAGATCCCCCGGTGGAAGCCGCGCCAGGCGCCTTTCTCGGCGACGTGCCAGGTCTCAAGGGTGATGCTCATGACGGGACCTCCTGCGAACTTCGGTAGTGATCCCATCTTCGGCAGCCGGACGCCGGACGGCCGGAGGAAGACGTCCCCGCGGAGGGGGACCTTGGTCACGAGCGGATGAAGTCCGACGGCCCTCCGGCAGCAGCGGGGGCGTGGAACGCGTGACCCCGCACGTCCGGCGGATCGTGCGGGGTCACGGCTCTACGGGGTCACGGCTCTACGGGGATGCGGCTCTGTGGTGGTACGGCTCTGTGGTGGTACGGCGTGCGGGATCGCCGCAGGTCACGCCGCCCGGAGCAGTTCCGGGACCGGCCGGCGCGGGGCGCGCGGTACGGCGGGGCCGTACCCGAGACGGATGATCACCTGGGGGTGGCCGCCGGGGTGCCGGGGGTCGGTGTGGCGGCGCATGTCGCGCAGGTCCAGAGGCTGGTTGAGGAACGAGGCGGAGACGCCGTGCAGGGTGGCGACGAGCAGGACGCGCTGCAGGGCCTGACCGGCGCGCAGCCAGTCCGCCGGGCCGTCACCCGGGGTGGTCAGGACGGCGAGCTGGGGATGGGCCTCGAAGCGGACCCTCTCCCTGGTCACCCGCGCGAAGTCGCGTACGGGCGCGAGGTCGCCGATCGGCCGGGGCCCCTGGACGTAGGGCGGCACGCCGTCGGAGTCCGACTGCCCGGAGGTCCACCGGGCCAGCTCGGTGCGGTAGCCGCGGTTGCCCGTGAGCGCCTCCTCGGCCGTGGCGACCTCCTCCAGGAGTGCGGCGCTCGCCGGGGCGCGGAGGGGGACCAGAGCGGCCCCTTCGATCCGGGCCGTCGTGATCAGCTCGTCCATGACCGTCTGCGGGACGGGGGCGCCGGTGAACGGCTGCCGGTTGGTGCGCCGGGTCTTGATCGCTCCGTACAGGTCGTGCTCGGCCGCCGAGGCGGGCGCGGCGGATGCGGGCCGTACGGCGGCCAGCAGGGTGGGTGAGCCGTCCCCGGCGCCCGGGACGGACCAGGTGACCGGCCGGTGGCCGCTCACGCGCAGGGCGAGCCGGAGGTTGAGCAGGGCCGCGCCGCAGCTGATGCGCAGGGAGCGGCCGCGCGGGTCGGCGACCTTCAGCCAGCGGTCCGGGTCGGCGTGGAGTTCGACGTACTCCCGATGGCGGACGATGAAGCGCCACGGCTGGGTGTTGTGCACCGAGGGCGCGGCTCCGGCCGCGGTGATGAGACGGCGTGCTCCGGCGTGCGTGGCGAGTGGGTTGAGCATGGCGGAACCTCCTTGCCTTGAGATTCGTGCACCGCCACCGGCCGGGGGCAGGGGCGAAGGTCCCGGTGATGGGGGACCTCCGGACCGCAGGGACCTGCGGACGGGAGAAGGGCGCGCCCGGGTCGTGAGACGGGACGACACCGGCTCCCGGGAGCGCCTCGACCTCGCTGCACGGATTCAAGCGGTGACATTGCGTAATCTGCCCTCATGTCAAAATCAGATGTCGCACTCCAGACCCTCGTCGATGTCGTCACCCACACGCAGGCCGATATCAACATCACCGTGACAGCCGACGGCGCGCCCATCACCGGGATACTCATCTCCGCCGAGGAGTTCGCCACCAACGTCGCCCAGCAGATAAGCCGGGCACACGACTTCGCCTCCGAGGACGTCAAGGGATTCAACCTCCTCTTCGAGCACCTCGGCGAGGCTGCCCGCGGGGAGTTCCTGCACTTGAGGAACGCGCATCTGACCACGTGCGCTGAGGCCCTCCAGGGAGAGGGCGGCTGGTGGCGCATCCGGATCGCCGACGTCAGCGGATGGTCCTGCGGCCAGGTGTCCATGCTGAGGTAGCTGGCCGGCGTGGCTCCGTCCGCCTCACACCGGCCCGGCGCCGTCAGCTCGCCGCGTTGCCTGGACCGCGGGCACTCGCCCGCGGGCTCGGCGCGTCAGGCATCCGGCCGCACTGCCGGCACCGAGTCCTCATCGTCTGCTCTGGGACGGAGGTCGTGGCGGTAAGGGATTTTAGCCTCCGGTCCGCGAGGGGCGGTTCACCGCAGACCGGGCGGTGGACGCCACCGGCGAGCGCGGACCGGGTCATTCCCGAGCGCCGGCCGAAGAGGCGGCAACGCCGCAGCCGTGATGTCCGAGCTTTCATCCACGCGGGAGCACGGGAGACGAGATCATGAGTACGCAGGCACGGGCCAGATCCCGTGAGCTACGCGACGCCAGGGCTGCCGCCGAGCGCCACAGGCAGAAGCGTATCCGCCTGGCCGTCGCCGTCGTGAGCAGCGGAGCCATCCTCCTGGTCCCGGCGCGGTACGCCCGGGACGGTCAGAGGCTGACGCTGATCAGCAAGCGATCCCGGACCCGGTGGCGCAGCATCGAGGGCGGCGCCCCGCTCCGGTTCACCCTGCGCGGTGAGGAGCGCACCGGGCAGGCGAGCGTCAGCCACGACCCGGAACGGGTACGGGCCTCGGTGCGGGCGGTGGCCCACCGCCCGTCCTCGGCGTGAGGGACCTCGGGCCGGTGGACACCCGGACCGGGAGCTTGATCCCGGGGAGGCGGGAGCCGTACGGGTTCTACCGGCCCGTCCAGGCCGGGCTGTCGTCCTCGTTCCACTGGATCTCGTTGACGGCGTCGACCACACCGTTGATCCGCAGCGCCATCCGTGCGGCGATCTCCGCCTCGCTGCAGTCCCTCGTTACCGGGCCATCGTGCCGTTTCGGCGGGCCCTTTGCCCCTAAAACGGCCGGTCACCGCGCCGGACGATGAGGTCGGAACTCGACGTCGGAGGGAACCACCGATGATCGGCATCAACGGCTCCGCCTCCTGCGTCTTCGACTCCGGTCTGCCCCAGGCCGACGGCGAGCTGGTCAAGGTCTTCGGCTGGTACGACAACGAACGGGGTTATGCCGACCGGCTGGTGGAGATGGCCGCACGCATGGCCACAGAACGGTAGCCGGCGGCCCGCGATGCCGTCCGTCGACGGCACGGACCTGCCGACGACGTCGCGGGACGGCTTGTGGCGTGACGGATGCAAGGGCGCAAAACATGTCGTCACGGTGCATCGGAGATACGTCGTGGCGATGACGCCGACACCCTCGTGGCCGGGCGTGAAGGGCGGCGCGGGCTTGACGGGCCAGTCACCGTGGGCGGCGTGGATGTCGGTGTGGCACAGGCCGCTGGCTTCGATGCGGACGAGGACCTGGTGGGCGTCGGGTTCGGGGATGGGGACCTCCTGGATCTCCAAGGGCTTGTCGAACGCGGTGACGACGGCGGCGCGCATGTTCATGGTTCTCCCTTTCCTCGTTCTCATCTCCGAGCCTTCGCCCCGGCGGCCGGGCGGGATCAGGGCCTTTGGTCCTCCCCGCGGTGGCCGTAGGCCCCTTCACCCGCGAACCGGCGGGCGGGATTCTGAAGACGACCGGCAGGAGGCGAGACCGCCCCCGATCCCGCCTCCTGCCGAGCGTCAATGGACAGGGAGATGATCCTGATGCGCGCGCTCGTGGTCTTCGAATCGATGTTCGGCAACACTCAAGCGGTCGCCGAGGCGATCGCCGACGGTCTGGCCACCCGCATGGACGTGGACCTCGTCGAGGTCGGCAGCGCTCCGGCGGCCGTTCCCGATGACGTGGACCTGCTCGTCGTGGGTGCACCCACCCACGCCTTCGGCATGAGCCGGCCCGGTACCCGGCGCTCGGCCGCCCAGCAGGCCCCCGGCGGCCTGGTGTCGAAGGGGGAAGGGCTGCGCGAGTGGCTGGCCGCGCTGGGCGGGCACGCCCCGGATGTGGCCGCCGCGGCGTTCGACACCCGGGTCAAGAACCCCTGGATTCCCGGCTCGGCCCGGCACGGAGCCGAAAGACGCCTGCGCAGGCAGGGCTTCGCGATCCTGACCGGTTCGCAGAGCTTCTACGTCTCCGGTACTCCCGGTCCTCTCCTGGAGGGGGAGACGGAGCGGGCACGCTACTGGGGTACGGCGCTGGCCACGGCCCGGCAGGCCGGCACCCACCGGATCGCGTAGGAAACCACTCGGCGCCATACCCGAGAGGAACCGGGGAAGCGGACCGGGCACATCGTGCTCTCACCGGGTGAAGGCGGCGCTCGTGCCGCGCCCGAGTCTTGCGTGGCAGCCGTACATGGTCATAGCGGGTCAAATCGCACTCCGTCGGGAGTGAGATGAGGGTAAGACCGAGAAAGAGTGAAGGAGAAGTCCATGTCCGATCCCGTCGTCGTGGGCACTGATGGTTCGGCCGCCGGCTCCGCCGCCGTGGAGTGGGCCGCGGATGACGCGGCGCGCATGCGCGCCCCCTTGCGCATCGTTTTCGCCCTGGACCGCTCGCCGTACGACATTCCGAAGTTCTCCACTCGCGAGTGGGGTGACGCCCTGACCCGCAACGCGGAGAAAGTCCTGACCGAGGCCGAAACCCTCGCCCGCGAACGCCGGCCGGAGATCGAGGTGACCACCCAGGCGATCGAGGGGGCGCCCGCTGTGGTCCTGCGGGACCAGGCCGACGGCGCCGCCGAGATCGTGGTCGGCAGCAGGGGCCTGGGCGGGTTCGCCGGAGCCGTGCTCGGCTCGGTGAGCGTGCACGTGGCCGGGCACGCCCGCGGGCCGGTGGTCGTCGTCCGCGCCGGCCTCCGGACCGCCCACGGAGAGATCGTCGTCGGCATCGACGACTCCCCGCAGTGCGATCCCGCCCTCGCCTACGCCTTCGAACAGGCTGTGCTCCGCGGTGCCACGCTGCGGGCGCTCTACGCCTGGCAGGCCCCGGTGCACGCCTACGCTCCGGAGATCGTCTACGACATGGATGAGATCCGTCGGGCCCAGCACCAGGTCGCAGCCGCCAAGCTCGCCTCGTGGCGGCAGACGTATCCTCAGGTGAAGGTGGTCGAGGACGTCCGGTCCGCGCACCCGGTCGAAGCGCTGAACGCGGCCTCGGAGAAGGCGGATCTGGTCGTCGTGGGCTCCCACGGCCGGGGAGCCCTGGGGTCGCTGGCGCTCGGCTCGGTCAGCCGCGGTATCCTGCACCACGCCCGCGGCGCCGTGGCCGTGGTCCGGTCACCGCGCGCTTGACGGCCGTATAGCTGGGAGCCCGGTTTCCTGAGTCCACCGTGCCCGCGAGGTCGTTCGCGGGAGCCGTTGGTCCTTACGGCAGATGACGTTGGAGCCGGGCGGGGTGGGCACCGGTGTGGTTGTGATGCGAAGCTGCCGCTATGACGGATGAGGAGTCGCGTTCCCTGGTCCCGGGTATGCGGCTGGATGAGTTGCTGTCGGAGTTGCAGACCCGCCTGAGCGCGGTGCTGGCCACCCGGGATCGGGTGCACGCGCTGATGGAGGCGGTGGTCTCGGTCGGCAGTGACCTGGATCTGGAGACGGTGCTGCGGCGGATCGTGGAGACCGCCACCACCCTGGTGGAGGCCAGCTACGGTGCGTTGGGCGTGGTGGGCGAGGACCACACGCTGATGCAGTTCGTGCCGGTGGGGTTGAGTGAGGAGGAGATCGCGGCGATCGAGCACTGGCCGCACGGGCTGGGCCTGCTCGGCTTGCTGATCAAGGAGCCGCAGACGTTGCGGCTGGCGCGCATCTCCGATCATCCGGAGTCCTACGGGTTTCCGCCCGGTCATCCGCCGATGGGCTCGTTCCTGGGCGTGCCGGTGCGGGTGCGCGAGGAGATCTTCGGCAACCTGTATCTGACCGAGAAACGCGGTGGCGGGGAGTTCGACGAAGAGGACGAGGCGATCGTGGTGGCGCTGGCCACCGCCGCCGGTGTCGCGATCGAGAACGCCCGTCTGTACGAGGAGACGCGGCGCCGGGAGACCTGGTTGCAGGCCTCATCGGAGGTGACCACCAGCCTGCTGTCGGGAGCCGGGCCGGACGAGGTGCTCACCCTGATCGCCCGCCGGGCGCGGCAGATGACCGATGCCGACCTGGCTCAGGTCCTGCTGCCCGATGGGGGCGGGCGGATGTTGCGGGTGGGGATCGCCGAAGGTCTTGGGGCGGATCGGCTTCAGGAGATGGATTTCCCCATCGAGGGGTCGGCGGCGGGCGCGGTCTTCTCCCGGGGTGAGCCGGCGAGTTATGCCGACCTGCAGGACATTCCCTACCCGGCCTCGCCGCTGCGGGCGTCGGGGTTCGGTCCCGGTTTGATGGTGCCGTTGGGGGCCGCGCAGGCGGTACGCGGGGTGCTGGTGCTGGCCAAGAAGCCCGGTCGCAGCCCGTTCAGCCAGGCCGATCTGCGTATGCTGGCGGCGTTCGCCGGGCAGGCCGCGATCGCGTTGGAGCTGGCCGAGGCGCGTAAGGACGCCGAGCGGCTGGGGTTGCTGGAGGATCGCGACCGCATCGCCAAGGATCTGCACGATGTGGTCATCCAGCGGTTGTTCGCGGTGGCGATGACGTTGATGAGCACGGTGCGGCTGGTGGAGCGGCCCGAGGCGTCGGGGCGGCTGCAGAATGCGATCAACGAGCTGGATGAGACGATCCGGCAGATCCGCTCCACGATCTTCGCTTTGCAGGCCTCGGGTCATGATGCCGCGCCCGGTCTGCGGGCGCAGATCGTGGAGCTGGTGGAGGGCGCGCGCGGGCATCTGGGGTTCATGCCGGGTCTGCGGATGGAGGGGCCGCTGGACAACCAGGTGCCCGAGCCGGTCGTCGAGCAGTTGCTGGCGGTGCTGCGTGAGGCGTTGTCGAACCTGGTGCGTCATGCCAAGGCGACCAGGGCCGAGGTGGCGGTGGAGGTGGCCGGTGGGCGGTTGACGCTGGTGGTGCGGGATGACGGTGTCGGCCTGCCGGTCGGCGGCCGTCGCAGCGGTCTGCGCAACCTGCAGGAACGCGCTGTCGGGTTGGGCGGCTCGTTCGAGGTCACGACGGGGGAGGAGGACGGCACCCGGCTGCGCTGGAGCATCCCGCTGTGATCCCTGTGCCTCATGGCGGGTCAAGGGCCGCACCGGCCCAGGTCTGGGCGACGACGGAGTGAAGGACGAAAGCCCTGTTCCTGACCGACCACGTGCCCTACCGGGGAAAGCCCCCGGCAGGCATGGTGAAGTCACCATGAACGTGGGGGAAGAGGAATTATGTGCAATTACTGCGGCTGCCGCGAGTTCCCGCTGCTCGGCCGGCTCTCCGAGGAACACTGGCAGATCGAGGAGACCGCCGGGGCACTGCGCCGGGCCATCAACGAGAGCCGGTACGGCGAGGCCGTACTCCTCCTCGATGAGCTGCTCGCACAGCTCGTCCCGCACACCGCCACCGAGGAGAACGGGCTGTTCGCCGAGTTGCGCGCCGAGGGGTCGCTGACCGAGGCGGTCGACCGGCTCTGCGCCGAGCACGACGAGATCCACGGGGTGTTCGGCGCGATCGACCGCACGGCACCGGACTGGCCCGCCGTGCTGGAGGCGATCCGGAAACTGCATCGACACATCGACAACGAGGAGCACGGCCTGTTCCCCGCCTCGGTGATCATGCTGCCGATAGCCGCCTGGGACCGCATCACCCCGGAGCAGTCCACGGTCGGAGGATAGGAGCGGGTCGCCCCCGGCAGGCGCACGGTCTCCGCCCCATGGACCGTGCGCCTGCCGGGGACGACCTCCCGCTGTGAGCCGCCCGGGCCGAACGTCCCGGGAATCCAGGGCCGAAGGTCCCGTCCCGGAGTGACCTGCGGTGGTGACGGCGGCCCGGGGCCGGGGGTTCCAGGCCGACGGCAAGGGGGGCCACCCGCCACCCGGTGCTCGGCGACCGGGTCATCGTCGGCGTGGGGGCCTCGATCCTCGGGCGCGTGCACGTCGGCGACGACGCATCGATCGGCGCCCACGCCCTGGTCCTGAAGGACGTGCCCGCCGGGGCCCGGGTCTCGGCACCGTCACCGGGGTGGGCTGGTTCCTGCGGGAGAAGAAGCCGGATGTGCAGGTGGTGGCGGTCGAGCCCGCAGAGTCCCCGGTGCTTTCCGGCGGCGCGCCGGGACCGCACGGGATCCAGGGCCTCGGCGCGGGCTTCGTGCCCGAGGTACTGGACACCGGGGTCTACGGCGAAATGCTCCTGGTCGATGTGGACACCGCCCGGGACACCGCCCGGGACGCCGCCCGGCGGCTGGCCCGCGCCGAGGGAATCCTCACGGGCGTCTCCGGCGGCGCCGACGCGCGCCGTCTGATCCCGGCCCAGCGCCACGCGCAGATCTTCGCCACGTTCGCGGAGCTGCCCGCGGGCATGGCGTTCGTGCTCGTCAACGACCACGATCCCAAGCCGCTGTACTACCAGTTCGCCGCCGAGCGCCCCGGCGAGTTCACCTGGGACTACGTCGATTCCGGCCCTGCGGTGTGGCGGGTGCGCGTCGGCCGCCCCTGATCATGTCGGCTGAAGGCCGCAAAAGGGAGCAGGTCCCTCGTGAACGGGACCTTGGCCCCTACAGGGGTACAAGGCTTCTGAGGTGGAATTGACGACGAGGAAGAAAACCCTCGACGAAAACCTGCTGCCGACCGGCAGCGCCTGACGGGGCGGCGGACCATCCAGATGGTCCGCCCCAGGAGCGGGCCGCGGCTGACCGCGCCTTGCCGCCGCGGGCGGGAACCCGATCCGAGCGTTCCAGCCGAGCCGTGCGGCTCGGCTCCCCGCAGGCCTGCTCATCCGCCGGACGGAGCAAGGCTCGGCACGCTCGGTGTCCGAGCATGGATCGCGATAATAAGGATGGACAAGATGGACACCGATGTGACCACCGGGCAAGCCGGACGCGGCGTCGACCGCCGCCCGGCGCTGATGCTCGCGCTGGCGACGCTGGGCTTCGCGGTGAACTTCTGGGCGTGGGCGCTGCTCAGCCCGCTGGGGCCGCGTTTCAAGGAACTGCTGAGCCTGTCGGCCTCCCAGCAGGCGTTGCTGGTCGCGGTCCCGGTGATCGTCGGTTCGCTGGGCCGCATCCCCGTCGGCGCGCTCACCGACCGCTTCGGCGGCAGGGCGATGTTCCCGCTGATCTCGGCCGCCACCATCGTCCCGGTCCTGTTCATCGGCGTGGCCGGGCAGGGCTCGCTGACAGCGCTGCTGGTGGGCGGGTTCTTCCTGGGCATCGCCGGGACGGTGTTCGCCGTCGGCGTGCCCTTCGTCAACGCCTGGTTCCCCCCGCACCGCCGCGGCCTGGCCGTCGGCATCTTCGGCGCGGGTATGGGCGGCACCGCGATCAGCGCCCTGACCACGGTCAAGCTGGTCAAGACCGGCGGCGCGGCCACGCCCTTCGTGATCACCGCGATCGTGCTGGCGGCCTACGCGGTCCTGGCCTGGCTGGTCATGCGCGACGCGCCGGGCCGCACGGTCCCGACCCAGCCGCTCATGGCGCGCCTGGCGGCCACCGCGAAGCTGTCGATCACCTGGCAGGCATGCATCCTTTACGCGGTGGCGTTCGGCGGGTACGTCGCGTTCTCGGTGTACCTGCCGGCCTACCTGCAGACCGCCTACGGGCTGGAGCAGGCCGACGCCGCCAACCGGATGGCCGGCTTCGTGCTCCTGGCGGTCCTGATGCGCCCGATCGGCGGCTGGCTGTCGGACCGGATCGGGCCGCTGCCGGTGCTGACCGCCGTCTTCGCCGTGGTCGCGCTCTGCGCGGCGGTGCAGGCCTTCACCCCGTCCCTGATGCCGGTGGGCACGATCGCGTTCCTGACCATGGCCGCGGCGCTGGGCACCGGCAGCGGGGCCACCTTCGCGCTGGTCGCGCAGGTGGCCCCGGCCGACAAGGTGGGGTCGGTCACCGGCCTGGTCGGCGCCGCCGGCGGTCTGGGCGGGTTCGTGCCCCCGCTGGTGATGGGCCTCATCTATAGCCGGCTCGGGTCCTACGGCCTGGGGCTGGCCCTGCTGTCAGGGGTGTCGGTCATGACGCTGGTATTGACGGTGACCGCGGTGCGCTCGGCGGCCCGCCGGCGCTCGCCCGCGCCGCAGGCGCGGACGGTGTCTTCGCGGTGACACCGGCGATGAGCCGGCGGCCGGTCCCACCGGCTGCCGGCTCATCGCCGTGAGATCGGACCACGGCCCTTTTTCCGGAGATCCGCACCCCGCAGCGAGAGACGACGATTCCCAGGACCGCCGGCAGCTCAGTGCCGGCGGTCCTCGTCAGTTCATCGACGGCGCGTGAGCCGTCTGCCAGGCGGTCCGGACCGCGGCGCGCAACCGGCCACGCGGCGGCACATCCACGCCCCGGCTCCGCACCTTTCACCCCGCCGGGCATCCATGTCGCGATGGGATTCTGGAACTCGCCGGGCGCCGGTCGGACTCCTGACCAGCCTGCCGACCGTGTCGTGCACGCCGGGTGGGCGAAGCATCGGCCATCGGCATGGCGCCCAAGCCCTCAGAAGATGCCCCGAGGTGAAGCCCGGGCATCCGCGGGCAGAGCCACAGGGCCGAAGACCTGGCGCGGTCAGCGCAAGGCACGCCGTCCGGCTGAGCAGGCGCTCCTTACGACGCCGGCGGCGCACAGGCCGCCCTCGCCGATCGGGCAGGCGGTGACGGGCGGGCTGACCGGCGGGATGCTGTTCCGCCTCGCCGCCCCCGCAGGGGCGGTCGGCTCCGTCGGGAGGTCAGCGTGACGGCTCCCAGCCCCGCCGGGGGGCGCGGGCACCGGCCCGCTGCTCGTCGCGGCTGCGGTAGACCACGTAGGGCCGGGTGAGGTAGCCGACCGGCGCGGTCAGCATGTGGACCAGCCGGGTGAAGGGCCAGATCGCGAACAGCAGCAGCGCGCTGAGGGCGTGCAGCTTGAACAGCAGCGGGGCGCCGGCCATCAGCGCCGGATCCGGCTGGAAGTAGAAGATCGACCGGAACCAGGGCGAGATGGTGGTGCGGTAGTCGTAGCCGCCGCCGATGATGTTCGCCGCGACCGTGGCGGCCAGGCCGAGCACGATGGTGACGCCCAGGACCAGGTACATCAGCTTGTCGTTGCGGGTGGTGGCGGTGAACACCGGGCCGACGGTGCGGCGCCGGTAGATCAGGATCGCGATGCCGCCCAGCGTCGCCACCCCCGCGATCGTGCCCAGCACGACCGCGACCAGATGGTAGAGCTCCTCACTGACCCCCAGCGCCTCGGTCCAGCTCTTGGGGATCACCAGGCCGCCGATGTGACCCAGCGCCACCACCAGGATGCCGAAGTGGAACAGAGGGCTGCCGATGCGCAGCAGCCCGGATTCGTACATCTGCGACGAGCGGGTGGTCCAGCCGAACTTGTCGTAGCGGTAGCGCCACACGTGCCCCAGCACGAACACCGTCAGCGCCACGTAGGGCGCCACCACCCACAGCGCCACATCCAGCGCGTTCACCGGCTTGCCTCCATCACGGCGTAGGGTTCGAGTCCGACTTCCTCGGCCGGCGGCCCCTGGGTCGCCAGCCGCAGCGCCGCCTCCTGGTCGCGCAGGCTCGCCGCCGGCAGCGTGGCCAGCACCGCGGCCACGACGTCGGCGTACGGCGAGTCCTCCGACCGCAGGGCCGTGCGCAGCAGTTCCAGGCCCGCGCGGTGCTCGATCAGCAGACGCCTGGCCTCCCGTACGGCGCCGCGCGCGAGAAGCTCGCACACCACCGCCAGGTGGTCGGGCAGCTCCCCGTCGGCGAGCTCGAAACCCGCCGCGGCGAAGGCGTGCTTGAAGCGCAGCAACGCCCCGCCCCGCTTGCGGGTGTCGCCGTAGGCGTAGTAGGTGAGATACGGGCAGCAGCGCCGTTTGAGGTCGAACGTCGCCACGTAGTGGGCGGCCAGCTCGGTCGGCGGGGTCGCCTCGACGTGGTCGAGGAAGGCGGCCAGACGGGTGCGGACCTCACCGGCCGGCAGCGCCGCCACCGACCCGGCCAGCACCCGCCGCCCGCCGTACAACGTGTCGTCGGGATAGCCGAGCAGCACCGACGCCACCAGGTGGGCGGTGCGCAGCTCGCCGTCGCTGAGTGCGCTCATGACTCCTTCTCGCCGTTCTTCGGAAACAGGCCGTCGGGCGTGCCCTTGCCGTCCCAGTTCAGGAGGTTGACCCGGCCGCGCAGCTCGTGCGCCTCTTCCAGGTCGTCACCGGTCTGCCGTTCCTTGAGCGCGTGGAAGTTCTCCACCGCGATCGGGGCGGTCCTGCCGGAGGCCTCGCCGAACGGGCCGCCCATGCCGGGGCCGCCCTCGTAGTCGAGGCTGCACCCCGTGGCCAGCTCCTCCAGTTGCGCGCCCTGCTCGGCGTGGGCCTTGGGGATGACGTAGCGCTCGCCGTAGGGGGCGATGGCCAGCAGCCGGTGCATCGAGGTGATCTGCTCGCCGGTCATGCCGACCGCCCGGGCGATCGACTCGTCGGGCTCCTGGCCGAGGTTGAGGCGCCGCATGTAGGAGCGCATCGCCGCCAGGCGGCGCAGCACGCCGCGCACCGGCTCCGGGTCCCCGGCGGTGAACAGCTCGGCCAGGTAACCGATCGGGATGCGCAGCGCGTCGATCGCGCCGAACAGGTTCCCGGCGTCCTCACCGTCGTGACCGGTGCCGGACAGGACGTCGACGACCGGCGACAGCGGCGGGATGTACCAGACCATCGGCATCGTCCGGTATTCGGGGTGCAGCGGCAGCGCCACGCCGTACTCGAAGATCAGCTGGTGGATGGGGGAGCGGCGCGCCGCCTCCAGCCAGTCCTCCGGGATGCCCTCGGCCCGCGCCGCGGCGATGACCGCCGGATCGTGCGGATCCAGCATCACGCTCTTCTGCGCCTCGTACAGGGCCTTGTCGTCGGCGACGGAGGCCGCCTCCAGCACCCGGTCGGCGTCGTAGAGGATGATCCCGATGTAGCGCAGCCGGCCCACGCACGTCTCCGAGCAGACGGTCGGCAGGCCCACCTCCACCCGGGGGAAGCAGAACGTGCATTTTTCGGCCTTGCCGGTGCGGTGGTTGAAGTACACCTTCTTGTACGGGCACCCCGTCACGCACATCCGCCAGCCCCTGCAGCGGTCTTGGTCGACCAGGACGATGCCGTCCTCCGAGCGCTTGTACATCGCCCCCGACGGGCACGACGACACGCACGAGGGGTTGAGGCAGTGCTCGCAGATGCGCGGCAGGTAGAACATGAAGGCGTTCTCGAAGTCGAGCTTCACCTGGTCCGACACCTTGCGCAGCACCGGGTCGGCCGGCGCCAGCTCCGGCCCGCCCGCCAGGTTGTCGTCCCAGTTCGCACTCCAGCTGATCTTCGTGGGCTCGCCGGTGATGAGCGAGCGGGGACGCGCGACCGGGGTGTCGGCCTGCATCGGCGCGGAGAACAACCGGTCGTAGTCGTAGGTCCAGGGCTCGTAGTAGTCCTGGATCGACGGCATCAGCGGGTTGGCGAAGATCGAGAACAGCTTCTTGAGCCGCCCGCCGGCCTTCAGCTTCAACCGGCCGCGGGAGTTGAGCTCCCAGCCGCCCTTCCACTTGTCCTGGTCCTGGTAGGTGCGCGGGTAGCCCTGCCCGGGGCGGGTCTCGACGTTGTTGAACCACACGTACTCGGTGCCGGCCCGGTTGGTCCACGCCTGCTTGCAGGTGACCGAACAGGTGTGGCAGCCGATGCACTTGTCCAGGTTCATGACCATGGCGAGCTGTGCCATCACTCGCATCGTTCGCTCACTGCTCCTCATCCACTGTGCGGGCGGCCTCGTTCCACGGCCGACCGCTCCGTTCGCCACGTCGGGTTCGCCCATGCATCAGTAGTCGACCTCCTGGCTGCGGCGGCGGATCACGGTGACCTCGTCCCGCTGGTTGCCGGTCGGCCCGAGGTAGTTGAACGCGAACGACAGCTGGGCGTAGCCGCCGATCAGATGGGTGGGTTTGATCATCAGACGGGTGAGGGAGTTGTGGATGCCTCCCCGCCTGCCGGAGATCTCGCTCTTGGGCACGTCCACCACCCGCTCCTGGGCGTGGTACATGTACACCGTCCCGGTGGGCATGCGGTGCGAGACGATCGCCCGGGCCACCACGACGCCGTTGCGGTTGACCGCCTCCACCCAGTCGTTGTCGCGGATACCCGCTCGCTGGGCGTCGGCCGGGCTCATCCAGATGTTCGGGCCGCCCCGCGACAGGGTCAGCATCAGCAGGTTGTCCTGATACTCCGAATGGATCGACCACTTGGAATGCGGGGTCAGGTAGCGCACGGTGATCCCCTCGAGTCCCTGCTCGCCGCCGGAGCCGATGCCCGGCTCGCCGAACAGCACCGTCATGTTCAGCGGCGGCCGGTAGACCGGCAGCGCCTCCCCGGCCTCGTGGATCCAGTCGTGGTCCAGGAAGAAGTGCTGGCGGCCGGTGAGGGTGTGCCAGGGCTTGCGGTGCTCGACGTTGATGGTGAACGCCGAGTAGCGGCGCCCCCCGGTCTCGCTGCCCGACCACTCCGGCGACGTCGTCACCGGCACCGGCCGTGCCTGCGTGTCGGCGAAGGTGATCTTCTTGTGCTCGTCGGCCAGGCCGTCGAAGCTCGTGCCGGTCCGGCGGCCCAGCGTGGCGAACCCCTGCGCGGCCAGGTGCCCGTTGGTGGTGCCCGACAGCGCCAGGATCGTCTCGCACATGTCGATGTCGCGCGCCAGCGACGGCCGGCCGTCGGCCACTCCGCCGCGCACGGTCCCGTTCAGCCGGCCCAGCCGCCCGACCTCCTCGGCGACGTCGAACGTCAGGCCCTTGGTGGTGGCGCCCAGCTTCTCCATCAGCGGCCCGAGCGCGGCCATCTTCTCGGCGACCGCGCCGTAGTCCCGCTCCACCACCGTGATCTTCGGGAAGTTCCGGCCCGGAACGGGCGTCTCACCCGTGACCCGCCAGTCGCGGACCCGCCCGTGCGGGGTGGCGTACTCGTCGGCGGTGTCGTGCAGCAGGGGAACCGCCACCAGGTCCCTGCGCACGCCCAGGTGGGTCCTGGCCAGCGCGCTGAAGGCCTCGGCGACGGCGTGGAAGGCGGCGAAGTCGGTGCGCGTCTGCCAGGGCGGGTCGATCGCCGGGCTGAAGGCGTGCACGAACGGGTGCATGTCAGTCGAGGACAGGTCGTGTTTCTCGTACCAGGTGGCGGCCGGCAGCACGATGTCGGAGAACAGCGTCGTCGACGTCATCCGGAAGTCCAGCGACAACAGCAGGTCGAGCTTGCCCTGCGGCGCCTCGTCCCGCCAGGTCACGTCGGCGGGCCGCTGCTCGGGCGCGGCCTCGTGAGCGCGCACCGCCCCTCCGGCGCCCAGCAGATGCTTCAGGAAGTACTCGTTGCCCTTGGCCGACGACCCCAGCAGGTTGGCCCGCCACACCGTCAGCACCCGCGGCCAGTTCTGCGGCGCGTCGGGGTCCTCGCAGGCGAAGCCGAGCTCCCCGACGGCGGCCTTCGCCGCGACGTACGGCCCCGCCTCCTGCCCGGAGGCCGCCGCTTCCTCGGCCAGCTCCAGGCTGTTGCGGTCGAACGTCGGATACGACGGCATCCACCCCATCCGCGCCGACTGCGACAGCAGGTCCGCGGTGGCCTTCCCCGCGAACGCCCCGTCACGGGGGGCCAGCGGCGAGGAGACCACCTCGGCGCTGTAGGTGTCGTAACGCCACTGGTCGGTGTGCAGGTACCAGAACGCGCTGCCGATCATCTGCCGGGGCGGGCGCGACCAGTCCAGGCCGAACGCCAGCTGCGCCCATCCGGTGACCGGCCGGCACTTCTCCTGCCCCACGTAGTGTGCCCAGCCGCCGCCGTTGACGCCCTGGCAGCCGGTCAGCGTGGTCAGCGCCAGAAACGACCGGTAGATCGTGTCGGAGTGGAACCAGTGGTTGGTCCCCGCCCCCATGATGATCATCGAGCGGCCGCCGGACTCCTCGGCGTTGCGGGCGAACTCGCGGGCGATCTTCACGGCCTTCGCCGCGGGCACGCCGGTGATCGCCTCCTGCCAGGCCGGTGTGTACGGTGCGCCTGCGTCGTCGTAGGAGGCCGGCCACTGCCGGGCCCCCTGCGGGCCGTCGGCCGCGCTCGCCCCGCCGGGCCGGGCGACGCCGTACTGGGCGAGCATGAGGTCGAAGACCGTGGTCACCAGCCGGCCGGCGACGGTGCGGACCGGAACCCCGCGGCGCAGCACCCCGTCACCGGCCCCGTCGCCGGTCGTGCCGCCGGCCTGGTCGAAGCGGGGCAGCAGGACCGTCGCGACCGCCCCGCCGTCAAGGCTCAGCAGGGGGTCCACTCCCTGCAGGTCGAGGTTCCAGCGCCCCTCGCCCTCGGGGGTGAAACGGAAGCCCAGCGAGCCGTTGGGCACCACCGGACTGCCGCTCGCCGCGTCCAGCAGCACCGTCTTGAACGCCTCCTGCTCGCCCTCCCGCCCCAGGTCGGCGGCCGTCAGGAACTTGCCGGGCACGTACTGATCCCCGCCGCCCTCCCCGTCACGCTGTTCCAGCGTCACCAGGAACGGCAGGTCGGTGTGGCGCTTGACGTAGTCGACGAAGTACGGCACCTGCCGGTCGACGAAGAACTCCTTGAGGATCACGTGTCCCATCGCCATGGCCAGCGCCCCGTCGGTGCCCGGACGCGGCGCCAGCCACTCGTCGGCGAACTTGGTGGCGTCGCTGTAGTCGGGGCTGACCACCACGACCTTCTGCCCCCGGTAGCGGGCCTCGGTCATGTAGTGCGCGTCGGGCGTGCGCGTCACCGGCACGTTGGAACCCCACAGCATCAGGTAGGCCGCGTCCCACCAGTCGGCCGACTCCGGCACGTCGGTCTGGTCGCCGAACACCTGCGGGGAGGCCACCGGCAGGTCGGCGTACCAGTCGTAGAACGACAGCATGGTGCCGCCCAGCAGCGACACGAACCGGGCGCCGACGGCGTGGGAGGCCATCGACATGGCCGGGATGGGGGAGAAACCGGCGACCCGGTCCGGGCCGTAGGCCTTGATGGTGTGCACGTGCGCGGCGGCGATCATCTCGGTCGCCTCGTCCCACGTGATGCGCACCAGCCCGCCCTTGCCCCGGGCCGACTGGTAGCGGCGCCGCTTGTCGGGGTCGGAGGTCACCTCCGCCCAGGCCGCCACCGGGTCGCCCAGGCGCGCCTTCGCCTCCCGGTACATCTCCACCAGCACCCCGCGGGCGTACGGGAAGCGCACCCGGGTGGGGGAGTAGGTGTACCAGGAGAACGCCGCCCCGCGCGGGCAGCCGCGCGGCTCGTACTCCGGCCGGTCCGGGCCCACGCTCGGGTAGTCGGTCTGCTGCGCCTCCCAGGTGATGATCCCGTCCTTGACGTAGACCTTCCACGAGCACGAGCCGGTGCAGTTCACCCCGTGCGTGGAGCGCACCACCTTGTCGTGGCTCCACCGGTCGCGGTAGAAGGCGTCGGCCTGGCGGCCGCCGATCTGGTGCAGCGTCCGCAGGTCACCTGAGACCTTCCCGGCACGCAGATGCCGGCCCAGCCGCAGCAGGGCGTCGTCGACCGGCCCGTCCATGCCCGCCATATGTGCACTCCTCTTTTCTTCCATCGCGAACCAGGCAATTCCGGCATGTGTGCTCTCGTGGCCGCGCGAACCGCGCGGAAAACCGGCGCTCACCGAATCTCTCGCGATGTCGGTGTCGATCACTCCGGCACCGGGGCGTCCGGTGCGACGTCTTCATCCTCGTTGGGGCACATATCCCGATCTCAGGGTCTTTAGTCCCTCGCAACCGGCCCAAAGACCCAAAGATCCAGGCGAGCGGCGGACACCGGCTCAGGTGGCCGGCAGCGCGGTGGCCAGCAGCACCACCCCGACCGAGCCGACCAGCGCGGACACCGCCATCGCCCGCGCGAAGCCGGGACGCCCCGCGCCGGTGGCCCACCCGTGCAGGCCCGCCGCCACCATGACCGCGCAGAACAGCGCCAGCTTCGCCGCCAGGATCCGCCCGTAACCCGGTTCGGCCAGCGACGTCCACGTGACGCCCTTGCGCCAGGCGATGGCCACGCCCGTGCCCAGCTGCACCGGCAGGAACACCGCCCCGGTGAACATCCCGAACCGCCGCCCCACCGCGCGCATCACCTGCCCGCGCCGCTCGGTCTCCAGCAGCCGCCGCGCCAGCGGCAGCACCACCAGCGAGACCGTCAGCTGCCCGCCGACCCACAGCGCCGCCGACAACACGTGCAAGAACCGCACCACCGACCACCACGTCACCGCACATCCACCTCCATCGGCATCGGCCGCCCCTCGAACGTCGTCTCGGACATCACGGGGCACCCACCCGGAACAGCCCGTGCGCCCCGCCCTCGGCCTGGCGCATCGTGTGGTCCACCACCGGATACGTGCCCGGCTCGGGGAAGACCAGCTCGGCGAACCCGCCCTGCGCCGGAGCCAGGTCCAGCACCTGCGCACCCCCCGCGCCGCCCGCGCGCAGCAGGTAGGCGCCCTCCTTGTAGACGGTGTCGAACGGCGCCCCCACCACGTGCAGCGCCGTACCCGAACTCGGCCCGGCGGCCACCGCCCAGATCCGCACCCGCTCACCCGCCTTCGCCCGCAGCGGCGCGTGGTCGTAACCGGCGGCGGTGCCGTTGAACATCCACCCGTCCGGACGGCCCTCGCGAATTTTTGCGACCTGCGCGTCGCTGCCCGGCTCGCCCAGATACAGCTCGCCCTGGATCAGCAGGAACTCCCGATCCGCCCGCGGCAGGTCCGGCGGATCGATGACCACCGCCCCGTACATGCCGCCTGCGATGTGCTGCGTCATCGGCATCGTCGAGCAGTGGTACAGCCACGCCCCCGCGTGCTCGGCCCGGAACCGGTAGGTCAGCCGCTCGCCCGGCTGGATCGTGCGCATCACCCCGTCCGGTGCGTTCGCCCCGGCGTGGAAGTCGATGCCGTGACCCATCGTGCCGCCGTTGACGAACGTCACCGTGAACACGTCGCCCACCGTGCCGCGCAGCACCGGCCCGGGCACGGTCCCGTTGAACGTCCACATCCGCTGCCGCACACCGGGCGCGACCTCCAGCACCGCGCTGTCGTCCACCCGGATCTCCACCTCGTGCTCGGCGCCGCCGGGCGCGGGCGCCAGCGTCGCGTCGTACGGCCTCCACCCCGGTGACACGGGCGCGGCCAGGTCCAGGCCGGCCTGCCCGGTGCCGGCCGCCGTGCCGCCGTTCCCGTCGGGGGACGTCGCCCGCCCGGCCGAGCCGTGCGCGCCGTGCCCGGTATCGGTGCCGGGCCGGGCGAGTGCGCCGGTGGGAACGATGCGCATCGTCATGCCCGCTGCGCGATGCCCGGCCACGGTGCACCAGCCGTCGACCGCCTCGCCGAGCGGGGCGAGCCTCAGAGTGGCGCTCTCGCCCGCTCCCAGCAACGGGGTGCGTTCCCCGGTGGCCAGCCGCAGGTCGTGCCGCTGGGCGTCGGTGTTGGTGACGCGCAGCGTCAGCGCGGTGCCCGGCGCGGCCTCGATCACCGCCGGCCGGACCCGCATCCCCGACAGCGTCACCTCGACCGTCCGGGTGCCGGTGGCGGCCACGGTGGCGGGGCCGGAGCCTCCGGTGACGGCGACGACGACCGCGGCGGCCGTCAGCAGGCACCCGGCCGTCATCCCGGCCAGCGCGGGTGAGGCGAGCGCCCGGCGTTCGGGGTGCTCGGCCGCCCAGGCCCGCGTGAGGGCGGTCACCGCCAGCACGACGAACGCCGCGGCCGATGCCAGTACCAGGGCCCAGCCCAGCAGGGCCAGCGGCCGCGGCACCGGCAGCGCAAGCAGCGGCACGCCGGCGTTGAGCGCGGTCAACCGGACCGCCCAGCCGCGCTCCAGCAACGCCGCGTTCTCCTTGAACCGGGCCGGGCCGCCGCCCAGCACCGCCGGCAGCAGGTGCAGCAGCGACCCCAGCAGCACCTGGCCGACGAACCCGGCCAGCACCAGCGGCAGCAGCGGTTCCAGCGCCGCGGCCACCCCGCCCGCCGGCCGGGTCGCCACGACCACCACGTCCGCGGCGAGCGCCACCTCGAACCAGACCACGCCGGCGCCCAGCATCCAGGCCGCCCCGGTGTGCGGGCGGCGCGCCCGGAGCGCCTCGACCAGCGGCAGCAGCGCCGCGGCCGCCCCGGCCGCGTACGCCGCCACCCCTGCCGCCGCCACCCAGCGCAGATCCGCCAGCAGCCCTCCGGTCAGCAGCGCCAGCCCGGGAACGGCCAGCCGCAACCCCGCCAGGGACGCCAGGCGGGTGCGCTCCGGCACGCGGGTGCGCAGCACCGTCGGCCACAGCGTGAACAGCGTGCCGAGCACGGTCAGGCCCACCCAGCCCAACAGGTTCACCTGGGCGTGCGCGGCGTGCAGCCGCTCGTGCACCGCGCCGTGGCCGACGTGCGCGGCCAGCAGACCGCCGAGGGTTCCGCCGGCAGCCAGCGCCCCGGCCGCGCACACGTACCAGGCGATGACGTGACCGAACCGGCCGGGCAGCGCCCGTCGGGTCAGCCGTACCAGCGCGGCGGCGTGCCAGAGCACGACGGCCACGATCACGCCCGCCCCGGCCACCGCCACCGCCGCGGGACCGGCTGTCACGCCGTACAGCACGGCCGCCGTCGCGGCGTTGAGCAGGGCGAGGCGGGACAGGCTCCAGCGCGGCTCCGGCGTGCGGGCGCGCAGCAGCGCGACGGCGAAGTGCTCGCTCCAGATCAGGATCGCGGTGCTGACCGCGCCCAGCAGGAAGACGTGGATCAGCAGCCAGCGCGGAGCCGGCAGTCCGTCGCCGACCGCCGCGGCGGCGACCGTCAGCCCCAGCCAGGCCACCACGAGCGCGTTGGCCCGCAGGTGCCAGGGCGCACGGTGGCGCGCAGGTCCGGAGGGCGGCCCGGCCGGCGGGCCCTTCTCGATATGCACCTCGACCGATGTCACCTCGGGTCACCTTCCCATCGGGCCCGGCGCGCCAGCATTGCGGCGCATCCGACGAATACGAGCAGAGAAATCTCGGCGAGCAGGCCGCCGGCGGTGCGCACCGCGTCGGCAGCGGCCAGATCCCCGGCGACGTGGACCGCCACGGCCGCGTGCAGCAGCGCCAGCGGCGCGTACAGCACCGGGCGGTAGGGCAGGCCGACCCGCAGCACCGCGGGCAGGATCACCGGGGCGTGCCCGAACACCATCGACATGACGAACCCCAGGAACAGCGCGCCCAGCGCCGACAGAACGGGTGCGGCGTACCCCCAGCGGCGGCGCAGCGCGACCGCGCGCTCCAGGCAGAGCAGCGTGCCCAGGAAGCCGAGCGCCATCAGCGGCCCGTGCTCACGGGACACAGACGGGGGTGCGGGAACCCCGGGCAACAGGAGCGCGAGACCCCCGTAGAGGCCGGCGAGCAGGGCGACGGCGGCACCGGACAGTATCGGAAGCCGCCCGGCGGCCGGGCGGGGCCGGGCGCGCGGCGGGCTCACCGGAGCCGTGCCGGACGGACGGACGGGGACGATCGGGGGATCCCGCGATCATCGGTGGTGTGGCCACGGCCAGATCGTCTCCACTGATCGTCACATGAATGGACTCAGCCGAGCCTAAGTTCCACCGTCGTGACAGGGACCGGGCTCAAAGGCCACGACCGCAGGGACCAAAGTCCTCCGTCGCCGCGCCGAGGTGTGCCGAGGTGTCTCGTAACCGCCTGATCGGAGTCCTGCCCGCGGACTTCCGGGCAGGAGCGTGCCCTCCGCTGCCGGTCCCTTCGGAACACGTCGGATCGAACGCAGGGGACAACAGCGGGTGGGAAGAGGACTTTCGTCCCTAACCGATCAGGTGGACGATCAGTGAAGCTGGAGGGTATGAAACTCGATTCCGCCGGCCTGCAGGTGCTCTCCCACCAGGAGTGCATGCGCCTGCTGGCGACGGCTCCGATCGGGCGGATCGTCTTCACCGATCGTGCCCTGCCGGCGGTGCAGCCGGTCAACTTCCACCTCGAGGGCGAGGACATCGTCATCCGTACGACGGCCGGATCCAAGCTGGCCGCCGCGACGCGCCGGACGGTCGTGGCGTTCGAGATCGACGACTTCGATCCGGCGCAGCGCACCGGCTGGTCGGTGACCGCGGTGGGACACGCGCGGGCCGTGGACGATCCGGCGGAGGCCGCGCGGCTGGCGGGGCTGCCCCTGACGCCGTGGGCACCGGGCGAGCGGGACCACTTCATCGTCATCGCGGCCGAGCAGGTCTCCGGCCGCCGCATCGGTGGCGGCTGAGCCGGGGACCTGCCGGCTCGTGTTCGCGGACCGGCCGCCTCGCTGAAGTCGCCACCGCGGAATGAGGCGGCGCGGAGGCTTTCCCGGGGACGACGGCCCGCCGTCATGCTCCGGGGGCCGCGCCGAGGTAGCCGGCCAGGTCGTCCTGGTGGGGGAAGCTTCCGGGCACATACGAGCACCAGGGTTCTTCAGCGAGGACGTCGCCGCTGGTGGCGAATGCGCGGGAGCGGGAGCCGCCGCACACGGTGCGGAACTCGCATGCCCCGCAGCGTCCGGCCAGCAGACCGGGGTCGCGCAGGGCGGTGAAGACCGGGGAGGTCCGGTAGATCTCGGTCAGCGGGTGGACGCGGACGCTGCCGGCCGGGAGCGGCAGGAATCCCGACGGGGAGACCTGCCCGGTGTGGGAGACGAACACCAGGCCACGGCCGGCGCTGACGTCGATCGGCGGGCGGCGGGTGCGGGTGGCGCGGACGAGGCCGGAGTGTACGGCGCGCCGCCGCGGGGCGTGGTAGAGGGGGCCCAGCCCGAGTGTTTCCACGTGGTCGGCGCCGCGGGCCTGCAGGATGTGCCGCTGGGGTGGGCTCACGTCGCCCTTCATGATGTGTTCCCTTCGCAGCCGGTGCCGAGCAGGTGGCCGACGACGTCGGCGGCGGTGTAGTCGCCGGGCAGGTCGTTGCACAGGCAGCGGCGTCCGTCGGTGTCGGCGATGGTGCGGCCCTTGCGGATGTGGGCGTCGACGGGTTCGGCGGGGCAGCGGTAGCCGGGTGTGCCGTCGGGTTTGAGGTATGGCGTGCGCAGGTGTCCCAGATCGCACAGGCGCGGGCGGGCGGTGTAGACGTCGGCGGCGCGGCGCAGCAGGTCACGCCGGAGGGCGTCGTCCAGGCCGGACTCACGGCACAGGGCGAAGGCGGTTCCGACCTGGATGCCGGTGGCGCCGGCCAGCAGCGCCCGCGCCAGGCCGTGGGGTCCGGCGTATCCACCGGCGAGCCAGAACGGCAGGCCGAGCTCGGCGACCTTGGAGGCGTCGGCATGGTCACGGGGCCCGTATACGGGTTCGCCGGTCGGGCCGAGCCGCATCCGGCCGCGCGGTGGCGCGCTGTGCCCGCCGACGGGTGTGACCATCTGGATTTTCTCCAGGTAGTTGACGCCGATGGGGCCGTCGTGTCCTTCTCGGGCGAGGAACACCTCGGTGAAGTTGGCGGCGCCGAAAGTCCCGCGGATGGGGCCCCGGTCACCTGCCGGAGTCCGTTGCGGCAACAGACGAGCAAGCCATCGGCGATGCCGGTCCGCGAACCGCTGTGGGACGGATGCCGCCCCGCGGCGGATTGCTACTGCGCCGCGGACAAGACGGTGCCCACCGCGACGAGCGCGGCGCCGGTGCCCATCAGCATCGCGCCCAGGCCGACGGCCAGGGAGGTGACCTGCCAGGCCTGGTAGGCGCTCATCAGCGAGGCACGCAGCGTCTCACCCATGAACGCGGTCTGGCGCAGCTCGGCGAGTTTCTCGTCCTTGCCTCCGGAGGCGTGCAGGTCGGCGCTGATCTCCGAGTAGCTGCGCCCACCGGTGGCCTTTCGCACGTTGCCGCTGATCATTTCGGAGAAGACACGGGCGTGGGTGCCGTTCTCCACCCGGCGCCCGGCGTAGCGGCCGTGCTCGGCGGGCAGGCCCTTGGCCGGGAAAGTGATCTTCTGGCGGATGAGTTCGTCGCGGATCTCCTCTTTACCCCGCAGGCCGCGGACCGTCATGACCGCGCCGGCCGTCAGCATGGCGACGCCGACGCCGCCCAGCAGCAGCATCAGCGTCAGCCCTCGCACGTTGTCCACCGGTTCTTCTCCTTGCCGACTCACGATGAGACCCATGGGATGGGTGACCGGCCTGTGACCGGTCCGATGCAGGACCCTTTCGAGAGGTCCGCACAGAAAGAGTGCGTTCTCGGCACGGGCATCGGGCAGGGTCACCGGTCCCCGATATCCGGGCTGAAGGTCCCATCGACGGGCTCGGGCAGCCAGGGGAAGGGAGCGAAGTCGATCAGGAAGAGCTCGCCCCGGAACCTGGTCAGTCTCAGGTGGGCGGGGTTCTTCGTTCGATCGTCGTCTCCTCCGGGATCGCCGTCACCGGTGCGGGGGACTTCGGTCCTCAGCCGGGCTCGGGTCGTCGAGGCGGATCCGGATCGCGACCGCGTCGCGGGCCCAGGCCGACTGCGCGGCCCCCGACAGGTGGCCCGGCGCCGCCGACATCGCCAGCAGGACTTGCGTGACCTGCCCGATGTCCGTGAAGACCTGCGCGGTTCCCCGCTGCTCGCGTCCACGCAGGAGCACGCGGACCGGCGCCCCGTCCAGCAGGTTGCGCCACCACCGGCGGCCGGTACGGCTGACCAGCAGCAGTTCGCCGTCCTGCTCGGCGTAGCCGGCGGGCACCGTGATCTCCCTGCCGCTCCTGCGGCCGCGCACGGTCAGCAGGACCACCGCGTCGTCCAGCAGGAAGCGCAGCGGGGAGCGGGCCAGTCCTCGCACGACCGGGTTGACCAGGCGGTTCCGGAGCCTGTCCGTCAGGTGCCGGCGCACCACCACCCGGTCGAGGTCGCTCCCGGTCAGGGGCTTCCCGCACGGCGGAGCCGTGCCGCCCGTCCCCGTCGTGTGCCCCGTCGTGTACGCCGTCATGTCCGCGCCTCCTCAGCGTCCTGCTGTCATTCGACCGTTTCCCCGCCCGTCCCGCAGTGGTCCAAAGACCCTGCCGGCAGGGACCTCCGGCCTTTGCACGGAGCCCCGGTGGACGATGGGATGACAGGAGAGCGGACGCCGGAGGAAGTCGTGGCCATGCTGGTCAGCGCAGTCGTGACCGATCAGGTCATCACGGTCCGCCGTACCGATCCGGTACGGCAGGCTGTCCGGGTCGGGCGCCCGGCGGGTTAGAGTCTGCCGCCCCGGGGGAGGTCCGGAAGTGATCCGGACCCGGATCCGCAGCCCTCCGATCATCACCGGACCCGAGCCGGCTTTTCCGTCTTCCACCGGGAGAATCCATGACCGAACACAGCACGGCGCCCGGCGCGGCCCCCGGCGACCTCGGCAGGCGGGTCGCCGCGCGGCGCGAGGCCCTCGGCCTCAGCCGCGAGCAGCTGGCCGGGCAGGCGGACATCGACTCCGGCTACCTCGCCTACCTGGAGGAGAGCGCCGCGTCCCCGACCAGCGAGACCGTGCAGAGCCTGGCCGCCGCCCTGGAGACCACTCCTGAGGAACTGCTCGGCGGCACGGTCGATCTGCCGCCCGGACGCGGTCCCGCCGCCGCCGCGCCCTCGCTGGACATGCTCGATCCCAACGAGTGCCTGCACCTGATCTTCCCTGGCGGTGTGGGCCGGGTGGCCTTCACCGACGCCGGTGGGCCGATGATCCTGCCGGTCAACTACGTGCTGCACGATAACGCCGTGGTCTTCCGCACCGCCGTCGGAGGCCCGTTCGACGAGAACCTGCGGACCGGTGTGGAGGGGGTCGAGTTCAAGGTCGCCTTCGAGGTCGACCGGATCGACGACCCCAATCGGGAGGGCTGGAGCGTGCTCATCAGGGGCGGCGCGCACCTGGTCTCCTCCGCCGAGGAGCAGGCGATCGTGAAGGCGGCGGACGTGCAGTCCTGGGCGGGCGGCGAGCGGGAGCTCTACGTAAAGATAATTCCCGCGGAGGTCACCGGCCGCCGGATCCGGCACCACGGGTGACCTCCCGCCCGAGCCGTAGGCCTCCCGGGCCGCGGGATCCTCGCTTCTGGCGGGAACCTGCACGCCGGTCACGCCGTGGTCTGTGTTTTGATGGTCTCCCGCAGGACAGGGTCGATTGGAGGGCCCGGTCGCCCGCGGTCGTGGTGGAGGAGGGCTGAGGGCATGAGTGTGATTCGCGTGGTGCTGGTGGACGACCACGAGGTGGTGCGACGCGGTGTGGCGGCCCTGCTCGATTCGGAGGACGACATCGAGGTGGTCGGGGAGGCCGGGACCGCCGAGTCGGCCGTGGCCAGGATCACCGCGCTGCGGCCGGATGTGGCGGTGCTGGACGTGCGCCTGCCCGACGGCAGCGGCGTGGAGGTGTGCCGGCAGGTGCGCTCGGCCGTTCCCGGGTTGGCCTGTCTGATGCTGACCTCCTTCGCCGACGACGACGCGTTGTTCGACGCGGTGATGGCGGGCGCCTCGGGATACGTCCTCAAGCAGATCCACGGCTCCGACCTGGTCGGCGCGGTGCGCACGGTGGCCTCGGGCCAGTCGCTGCTGGACCCGCAGACGACCGCGGCCATGCTGGCGCGCCTGCGCGAGCATGACAGCAGGAAGGACCCGCTGTCGGCTCTGTCGGCGCAGGAGCGGCAGATCCTGGAGCTGATCGGCGAGGGACTGACCAACCGGCAGATCGGCGAGCGCATGTTCCTGGCGGAGAAGACCGTCAAGAACTACGTCTCCAACCTGCTGGGCAAGCTCGACATGCAGCGGCGCACTCAGGCGGCGGCTTTGGTCACCCGGTTGAAGGCCGAACGCGGTGAGCGGGGAGACCTTCGTCCCTGGTGAGAGACGGTGCCCGAGGCCGATGCTGGAGGCATGAAAGCCGACTCCACGGGCCTGCGGGTGCTCTCGCGGGCCGAGTGCATGGAACTGCTCGCCTCGGCGCCGATCGGGCGGATCGTCTTCACCGACCGCGCGCTGCCGGCCGTCCAGCCGGTCAACTACGTGCTGGACGGGGAGCGGCTGGTGATCCGCACCAGGGCCGGCTCCAAGCTGGCCACCGCGGTGCGCGATGCGGTCGTGGCCCTGGAGGCCGACGCGTTCGACCCGGCAGGCCGGACCGGCTGGTCGGTGACCGTGGTCGGGCACGCGCGCGCCGTGCCGGAGGGCCGCGAGTTCAGCCGGCTGGCCCTCCTGCCCCTGACGCCCTGGACGCCCCGGGACGGGCAGCGGCCGGAGCACCGGGACCACTACATCGTGCTCCCGGTGGAGCAGGTCTCCGGCCGCCGGGTCGAGGCCTATCCCTGATCCGGGACGGACGCCCGGCACCGTTCGTGAGCGCCGGTCCGGTCAGGGGCGGACGCTCCGCACCCGGAGCCGTTCCCGGAGGGCGCCCCCGCGTTCATCCCCGGTCGAGGGGAACCTGCCAGCGCAGGCGGCTCCCGCCGCCCTCGGCGCGCTCCGCGGTGAACGTGCCGCCCAGGCGCGCGGCCCGGTCCGCCAGGTTGCGCAGCCCGCTGCGCCGCCCGCCCTCGGGGATGCCGACGCCGTCGTCGCTCACCTCCAGCAGCAGCGCGCCGCCGCCCGCCTCGACCAGCACCCGGGCCCTGCTCGCCCGGGCGTGCCGCGCGACGTTGGACAGCGCCTCACGCAGCACCGCCCGCAGCTGCTCGGCCACCTCCTCGGGCACCGTGTTGTCCAGCGGGCCCTCCATCCGGATGCCGGGCATGAAGCCGAGCTGATCCCGCGCCGCCTCCACCAGCTCCGTCACCTGCCCGCGCAGGCTGCGGCTCTGACCGGTCTGCGGCGGCGACTGCAGCGCGAAGATCGTGGAGCGGATCTCCTTGATGGTCTGGTCCAGCTCGTCCACCGCATGCTGCATCCGGGTCGTGGCGGTGGGGTGGTCCACCATCCTGACCGTGCTCATCAGCGTCATCGCCACCGCGAACAACCGCTGGATGACCACGTCGTGCAGGTCCTTGGCGATGCGGTCGCGATCCTCCAGCAGGCCCAGCCGCTCGGCGTCGCGGCGCGCGTCGGCCAGCTCCAGCGCGACCGCCGCCTGCCCGCCCAGCGCCTCGGCCATCCGCAGGTCCGCCTCGCTGAACGGCGGCGGCCCGACCCGTTTGGCCAGGCTCAGCACGCCGCGGGCCGTACCGGCCCTACCCAGGGGGACGGCGATCGCCGGCCCCAGCGGCACCTGCTCCAGATGCGCCGGGTAGGCCGTGTGCGCACGCAGGTCCGGCGTGCTCTGCAACGCGCCGGTGCGCAACGCGGCGGCGGCCAGCGAGCTCTCCAACGGCACGTCCCGCCCACGCAGCAGCTCGGCGCCGAACCCCTCGGCGATCTCGATCCGCATGGTCTCGCCGTGCGGGAAGCTCACCGTGACCGTGTCGGCGCGGGCCAGCTCCCGAGCACGCCGGGCCATGGCGACGAGCACCTCGTCCGGGTCGTCGCCCGAGAGCAGGCCGGTGGTCATCTCGGTGGAGACCCGGAGCCAGTCCTCGCGTCGCCGGGTCTCGTCGTAGAGCCGGGCGTTCTCGACCGCGACGCCCGCGGCCCTGGCCAGCGCGGTGACCACGGCCTCGTCGTCCTCGTCGAACACCCCGTTCCCGGCCTTCTCGGTCAGGTAGAGGTTGCCGAACACCTCGTCGCGGACCCGGATGGGCACGCCCAGGAAGCTGCGCATCGGCGGGTGGCCGTCGGGAAAGCCGTAGGACTCGGGATGGTCGGTGATATCGGCCATCCGGAGCGTCCGGGGCTCCTTGATCAGCAGCCCGAGGAGGCCCTTGCCGTGCGGCCAGTGGTCGACCCGCGCGATCTCCTCCTCGGTCATCCCCACGGGGATGAACCGCTCCAGCGTGCCGCCCTCGCCGACCACGCCGAGCGCCCCGTAACGGGCGTCGACCAGCCGGGTGGCCGCCTCGGTGATCCGCCGCAGCACGGTCTCCAGATCCAGGTCACTGCCGACCGAGACGACGGCCTCCAGCAGGGCGTGGACCCGGTCCCGGGTCGCGAGGACCGCCTCCAGCCGGCTGTGCAGCTCCGACAGCAGGTCGTCCAGCCGCATGTGCGGAACCAGCGGCTTGTCGGCCACGCCTGCTCTCTCCTCCCGCCGGTCCGGCGTGCTTCTCCCGGCCAGTCTTTCATCCCCCCTCGGCGGGGCAGAAAGAACATCCCCGGATACACGAGTACGCCCGGGCTGCGGTGCGTCACCGTCACACCACAGCAACGCCGAAGAAGCAGGCGTCGTTCGGCAAGTGTCACTCTGTTTCATGCATTCGGTATCGGATGGTCCGCTCGAGACCGCATCGCGCCCAAAGGCAGAAGTGAGTGGTAAGCACGCAATGACGACGATCGGCACTGCGCCTGCCTCCCTTCCCGCGTCCCTCCTCCCGCCGGAGAGGGGCCGACCCGGGCCGGCCGCCTCCCTCTGTCTCCAGACCGGGCTCGTCCACCCCGGCACGCCGCACTACCGGTTCTGCGTCGACCAGGTGAAGCGCAAGTATCTCGACCGGTACGGCGCCGTGGTCGACCCCCGGCCCGACCTGTTCGTCACCGCGTGGGACAGCGCCCGCCACTCGCCCACCTTCGGCCGCACGCTGGGCGTCGCGGGGCTCACCAACGCCGCCGGACGCAGGCTCCTGTCGGAGGACTATCTGGACGTCCCGATCGAGCAGGCATGCGCCGACCTGGTTCCCGGGATCCGCGCCGACCGCAGCCGTATCGCGGAAATGGGCCCGGTCGCATCGTTTCACCCGGGCATTGGAGCATTCCTCATGCGCAATCTGCCGTGGGTCGCGTTCTCCTCGGGATATGACTTCCTGCTCTCCACGCTGACCGAGAAACTCCACGAGGTGGTCAAGGCCGTGGGCTGGGAATTCCACACTCTCACCAACGCCCGCCGCGCCGACCTCATCGGGCCCCAGACCGCCGACTGGGGCACCTATTACTCCACGAAACCCCGTACGGGCATTCTCCACTGTGAGCAGAGTGTCGCCCTGCGAGCCACCGGTTAGAGAAGTTCATTTCAAGAGCGACAAAAAATCCGAATGCGCAGAAGGAGTCCGCCGATGCGTTGGCTTGGACACGCCCTCGACCGCCTCGACTCGCTGGAAGCGGTGGCCGTCGAGGAGCTGAGATCATCCGGCCCGTCCCGCCGGTACACCTACGGGACCGTACTGGGTGCGGCGGTCCGTACCGGCGATGCGATCGTGTCCGCGGCCGGCGAAAGGCAGAGCGACACCGCTACGATCGGGATCCTCACCGGCAACGGCGTGGAGGGAGTCGTCGGCGACCTGGCCTGCCTGCTCACCGGCGTGCGGTCGGTGCCCATCCCGATCGCCTTCGGCCGGGACCAGGCCCGCCACCTGCTGTCGCACTCGATCGTCTGCCTGGTCGACGAGCAAGGACGCAAGCGCCTGGCGGAGTGGGGCGGCGAGGCCGAGATCCTCCCCGAAGGCTGCGAGATCATCCCGGTCACGGTCGGGAGCGGGCACGATCCGGAAGAGATCGCCAGCAGGATCCGGGCCGCGGCGGCGCTGGACGAGTCCGCCATCTGCAAGATCGTTCACACGTCCGGCACGACCTCCACCCCGAAGGGCGTCATGCTCCGCCGGGGCGCGGTGGACGACCTGATCGACTCCATCACCAGCCGGATCGGCGTGGAGGCGTGGCAGCGCTACGTCTCCGTCGTGCCGCTGAGCCTGCTGGTGGAGCAGGTTTTCGCCGTCTACCTGACCTTCCTCGCAGGCGGCACGGTCGTGTTCCTGCCCGAGGAGGCCAAGCCGCTGGGCACCGCCGGCGGCGACGTCGAGCAGGTGTGCGGGCTGCTCGCCACGGCCCGGCCCACCGTGTCATTGGTGCCGCCGTCCCTCGTGGAGGCCATCGCGGCCCGCGCCAAGACCACCCCGGACGCGACCACGCGCGAGCTGTCGCTGGCGGTGTACGGCCGGGAGGACCCGATGCTGCTGTTCAGCGGCGGCGCCCCGGTGTCCGACGAGGTCCTGCGTGTCATGTGGGATCGCGGCCTGCCGGTGTACGTGGCGTACGGCCTGAGCGAGAACGGCTCCGTCGCCACACTCAACGGCCCCGGGCTCGTCAGCCTCGGCACGGTCGGCAAACCCCTTCGCCATTGCAGGGTCAAGCGCTCCGACACCGGCGAACTCCTCATCCGCAGCTCGTCCCTGCTCACCGGTTATCTCGGATCGGACGACCCGACCGCCCTTCCCCTGGACTCCGAGGGCTGGCTGCACACCGGCGACATCGCCGACATCGACGCCGACGGCTACGTCACCATCACCGGCAGGCTCAAGAACATCATCATCACATCCAACGGGCGCAACGTCAGCCCGGAGTGGGTCGAGGCGCAGTACAAGAGCCAGCCCAGCATCGAGGCAGCCGCCGTGTTCGGCGACAACATGGAGCAGCTGATCGGGATCTTCGTCGTCAAACGCGGCGCCGACCCAGCCGCCGCACTCACCGAGATCCGTCACATCAACAGCGAGGTGCTCTCGGAGATCGAGCGAGTCGGCAGCGCCGCGCTCGTCGAGGCCACCGAGGCTTTCTACACCGAGTTCTTCACCGTCACCGGACGCCCCCGCCGCAAGGAGATCAAGGACGCGCTCGCCACCGGCCGATTCGACCTGCAGCCCGTCGAGAGATGAGTGACGGGCCGGCCGGTGACGGCCGGCCCGCCCGGGCAAGACCGGCCGTGTGTCCTTCCGGCCCGTTCCCGATGACCTGTGAACACGTAGCACCCTGCCCGCCGCCGCGCGGTCGTTCACCGCTGCCGGATCCTGCCGGCCGCCATTCCGGCCTGGCCCTCGTGATCCGCAGGACTGGCCTTGGCGTCGATGAACCGCTCCCGCGAAAGGCGGTACCGGGGCACGGCCGCAGAAACGGCTGATACGACAGCCGCCTGATCTCCTCGCCGGCGCGTTCGGACGCAGATCCGCGCCAATCCATGAGGCGAGGAGCATCCGCCTCTCCCGTCGCCGGCTCGTGCACGCCCGGTTTCCGGCTGCCGGTCGACGCACCGTTTATTCCGGAACGACGTCTTACCACCCTCCCGGCCCGGCCATGAATCCGCGGATGGCAGGAAGTGGATGCCCCGGGACAGCTTGATGACCGCAGATTTCCTGGTCCGCCCGGCAGATATGCAGCAGAGTTTTATTGCGAGAGGGGACCGGTTCCCCAGAGAAAACCACCGGGAAAAGCAGGAGACTGCCCTATCTCAATGGAGGCTTGAACCATGCTGGACCGTTTCGTCACGACCGATCACACCGAGGGCAAGGGCCTGGTCGTCACCACCGCCGACCGCGCCGGAGTGGACACCGTCGACCGCATCGAGCTGATGACCGCACTCGCCGAGCACGGCTACGTCGTTTTGCGCGGCTTCGACTCCGACCCGGTCACATTCTCCGCGCTCATCCAGAGCGTGTCCTCGCGGATCACCCTGGACCCGGCGCGCAAGTTCGCGGGCGGCAACGTCGCGCAGAAGATCGAGGCCGGCCTGGTACCGCAGGGCCTGCATGTGGAGAACGGCGCGACGCCGTGGGTGCCGGACCTGGTGTGGTTCTACTGCGAGACCCCGGCCAAGATCGGCTCGCAGACCACCATCTGCGACGGGCTGTACGTGTGGGACCGGCTGCCCGCGCGCACCCAGGAGCTGTTCCTGTCCACGCGGATCACCTTCGCCAGGCCGATGCCTGAGGACAAGTGGAAGAACCTCGTCTTCCGCCTTCTCGACGGCGCCAAGTCCGTCGAGCAGATCACCTTCGACGACCTGCTCACGGTGACCGACGACGACGTCGACGTCAAATACCAGCTACGTCCTGACGGCTCCGTGCACTACAAGTACTTCACCTACGCCGCCCACACCACGCTGTTCGGCACCGACATCGCGTTCGCCAACAGCATCCTGACCCCGTCGGTCAACTACGAGCCTCCGGTGATCGAGTTTGAGGACGGCCGCCCGCTGGACGCCATGCTGATGCGTCAGGTCATCGAAGCCACGGAACTGGAGACCGACGAGATCGACTGGCACGAGGGCGACATCGCGCTGGTGGACAACAGCAGGCTCATGCACGGCAGGCGCAAGATCCGTGATCCGCGCCGCTCTCTCTACAACGCCCAGAGCTACGCCAAGGACGACATCGTCGGCGCTGTGCGCGAGCTGGCGTCCCCCGGCCGCAGGAGCGCCTGATGGGAACCCAGTACGACGGGATCGGCCAGTCCTACGAGCGGCTCAAGCGGGAGATGCCGCTGGCCCGCGGCCCCGAGCGGGCGACGTTCGAGGCGCTGACCAGCGAGGTTGAGGGCAGGTCCGTGCTGGATCTGGCGTGCGGGACCGGCTGGTACAGCAGGACCCTCGCCCGCGCGGGCGCGGCCTCGGTGCTCGGAGTGGACATCTCCGAGGAAATGGTCGCCGCCGCCGAACGTTCCGAGGCCCGTGAGCCGCTCGGCATCCGGTACGAGGTCTGCGACGCCCGGCTGCTCGACACCGTCGGCCGCTTCGACATGGTCACCGCGGTGTGGCTGCTGTGCTACGCCCGCAACCGGCTCGACCTGTCCGCCATGGCCGGTGCCATCTACGACAACCTCGCCCGCGGGGGCGTCTACGTGGGCGTGGAGATGAATCCTCGCTTCGACTGGAGCGGCCCCAAGGCCACCGCGTACGGCCTGACCCATCGTCCCGACGCGGAGTTCCCAGGCGGAAAGGAACTGACGGTCACCGCGCACGTGGACCCTCCCATCTCGTTCCAGGCCTGCTTCTGGGAGGAGGAACCGATAGTCACCGCGCTGCGCGAAGCGGGTTTCCGCTCAGTGGAGATCCTTCCCGCGGTGCTGACAGCCGAAGGCGAGGACGCATTCTGGGACGACTTCCGGGCCAACCCCACCATCGTGGGCATCCGAGCGATCAAGTGACGAGTCGCATGACGGCCGGGGCCGAGGGCCCGCGCGGGGTGTCAGACAGGGCCCGAGTGCTCCAGCGGGCGAGTTCCGTCACGTACGGTCCTCGATATTCGGCCTGGTCGCCGCGTGCACGGCGGCCGATCACCCGGCGGCGGCCAGGCGGCGCCGAAGCTCCTCCTCCGAGACGTCTTCCACGTGGGTCAGAAACACCCATATGTGACCCGAAGGGTCCTTGAGGATGACGGTGCGGTCGCCGTGGAACATGTCCTTCGGCGGTTGGAGGATCTCGGCGCCGGCAGCTTCTGCGCGCTCCGCCAGGCTGTCGACGTCCGGCACGAAGACGTGCAGCGTGACGGATGTGCCTCCGCCGAGCGAGGCCGGCGCGGCGAAGGAGGCGGTCTCCGCCTCGCCCCCGCTGGCGTCGCCCAGCATGAGGGCCGACCGCCCGATGGTGATCTCGGCGTGCAGGACCCCGCCGCCCGGAGCGTCGAGCCTGAAATCCTCACGGGCGCCGAACGCCCGCTGGTAGAAATCGATCGCCGCGGCGGCGTCGTCGACCATGATGTGCGGGATCACCGCGTAGTGGTAGCGGTCGGGGATCTCGATGTGAGTTGTGCGTTCGGTCATGGCGAACCTCCTCGGAAAGGAGCCGCCGGTCGGTTCCTGCGGCCCAAGAGGAACCTAGAAGCTCAAGTTTGGTTCAGGTCAACCGCCGGCGCGGCCCTGCTCGCCGCCCCGAAGATGCGGTTCGCAATGTGAGCGCTCATCCGCCCCCACGGAACCCGGCGTGGTTCGCTCAAGGCCGGTTCAGCCCAGCATGAGGCCGAATGCCTCCGGAGTGACGATGGGAATGCCGTAGGCGCGGGCCTTGCGCGCCTTTCCGGAGAGCGTGTCGGGGTCGGCGGCGACCAGGAGCCGGACCTTCTTGGTGACGTTGGAGTGGGGGACGTATCCAGCCTGACGCGCGCGGGTCTCCCAGGCCTCGCGGCCGTCGCCCATCTCGCCGGTGAACACCACCAGGTCGCCCGGGAGCAGCCGGAAGCGGGGGAACGAGGGGGAGGACTCCCGGGAGGCGCGGGTGAGCGCCTCGTCGGCGGAGTCGCCGGGCAGGCCGAGCAGCACGGCGACCAGGTCCAGTTCGGCCCGCTCGGCGGCGGTGACGACGCCGTCGGCCAGGGCGGCGTGCGCGAGCGCGGTCAGGTAGTCGCGGTGCAGGCGTTCAGCGTCGGTGCGGGTCAGGCCGAGGTCGGTGGCGAGCCGGACGAGGCCGTCGGCCTCGGTGGCGGAGACGTGCCGGTCGAGCAGAGCCTGGTCGAGCAGGGCGAGGTAGGAGTCGGCCGCCGCGGGCTCGGGGACGCGGGGAAGGCGGTCGAGGATGCGGGCGAGGAAGTGGGGGTCGCGTTCGGCGGAGACGCCGCGCCGTACCCAGGGTGTGGCGATGTCGGCAAGGGTGGGCCAGGGGGTTCGCGTCGCGGTGGCGAGCAGGGGGTGCCACGGGGGAGTGGGGCCGGTCAGGGTGAGGTAGTGACGCAGCAGCCCGGCGGCGGCACGGGCGTCGGAGAGCGCGTCGTGGTGGTCGACGAGCGGGATGTCGGCCAGGGCGCAGCAACCGGCGAGGGTCCGCGGGGCGTGGGGGAGGAAGCGGACGGCCTCGGCCATGGTGCACACACCGACGTCGTGGCGGAGCGGCGCGCTCACGTCGAGCCGCTGGAACTCGCAGGTCAGGAAGCCGAGATCGAAGGGGAGGTTGTGGGCGACCGGGACGCGTCCGCGCAACAGGGCGGCCAAGGAGCCCGCGATGTCGGCGAAGGCGGGGGCGTGGCGGATGTCGGCGGCGGTGACGCCGTGGACGCGCTGCGGGCCGAGGTCGCGTCCGGGGTTGACGAGGGTGCTCCACTCGCCGGTGACGTCGCCTGCGGGATCGAGGTGCACGACGCCGATCTCGATCACCCGGTCGTGCAGGGAGGGATGCAGCCCCGTGGTCTCCACGTCGATGACCGCGTAGCCGGAGGAGTCGTCGAGCATCGCGATGCCTTTCTGCAGTGACCGTCTCCGCGGACGATTACATGCTAGGCCCGGATGAGCAGCGCAAATAAGCACAGCGTAATGGTCTCGTGACAAACGGGATCGGAGATCGGCCGCCTGCCGCGCTCGCGTGAGGGTGCGAATCACGCCGGCTCCTTCTCCCGGTCCCTGGCCGCTTCCGGTCGGCCTTCCTTCCGCGCTGCCACGATGATGAGCGCCCCGGAGACGATCCCGGCGAAGAAGGGGGACGGCACGAGCAGGACGCCGCCCAGGGCGCACCACGTCGCGAGCCCCCAGCCGATTGCGGCGGGCACCGCCACCCCGCGTCCAGCGAGGTGCCATGTCAGGCAGCCCAGGAGGATCAGGGGCACGGAGAAGCTTCCCGGACCGGCCCAGAAGGTGACCTTGTTCTGAAGGGACTCCACCGCCTGGACGGCGCCTCCGTCGGTGAGCGCGAGCGGGACGGCTGCCCACATCCCGCGGTCCACCCAGCCGGCGATGTCCTCCCAGGCGACGAGCGCGAGCAAGGACAGGTGCCCTGTCCCCAGCACGAGCATGATCCCGCTCGCCCAGCGGAGCAGCCGCTTTCCGGAGTTCATCGCGACGTCCCTTCTTCGTGCTCCGTCTCGGGACGGGTGCGGTCGCGCCAGGCCCGTTCCCATTGCCGGGTGAGGGCCGGGTAGACGATGAGATATCGGAAGGGCGCGATGGCGGCCATGTAGAGCCGACCGAACCATCCGTTGGGCTTGACGAGGACGGCCATCCGCAGCTCATGGTCGCCGTTCGTCCCTCGGACCCAGCCGAGATGCATCACTGTGTGCACGGTCTTGTTCGCCAGCTCGCGAGCGGCCTCCGTGTCGAGCTCGTAGATCGCCTTGAGGGGCATGCTCTCGTCGTCCGGACCGCGGGGGGCGTCGCGGATGTCGCCGGGCAGGCGGTCGCGAAGCGAGGAAACCCGCTCACCGACGCCCGTTGACGGTTCGTCCCAGCCGAGGAGTGCGCCGAGCTTCCACCGAAGGGCGAACAAGGACCTGACCGGCCAGGGGTGCTTCGCGGGTCCGCCTGCGGCTCGCATCGCTGCGAGCATCGCCGGGAAGTCGTCAGGCCCGGCGCCGGGAGTGCGGAACGACCACACATCCTCGACCGAGAAGTCGCTCGTGAGGTCGTGGATGCGCCACGGGCGGGAGGTGTGCGCGGTCTCCGGCAGCCTCATGAGAGCCCCCTTTCGGCCATCATGGCCATCAGTGTCATCTGGTCCAGATCGGGCGCAGCGGTGGGATCGAGTTCGCGGTAGCGGCGGTGGAGGTTGACCACGATCCGTTCGGCGTCCAGCCAGGTGGCGTACTCATCGAGGTCCACCGCCTCGACCGCCTCGAAGAAGGACAGGCCGCGGGCGTGCGCGGCGTCCGCCTGTTCGATCACGTGGGTGAGGTAGCCCCGCACCGCGCGGACCCCGTCGGGATCGGTGACCGGGCCGTGGCCGGGGACGATCGTGTCGGCGCCGGTGGCGATCATCTTGTCGCAGGCGGCGATCCAGTTGGCGATCGGGCCGCTCCACACGATCGGGGTGCAGCCGACGAACAGCAGGTCGCCCGCGAAGAGCACGCCCGCGTCCGGCACGTGCACGACCGAGTCGGCGGCGGTGTGGGCGGGGCCGAGGTCCATCACGCGCACCTCGCGGCCGCCGATGTCCAGAGTGAGCTCCCTGTCGTAGGTCACATCGGGCAGTCGCAGGCGGATGCCGCTGAAGTCGAAGGCGCCGAAGCGCTCGCGGAAGTAGGGGGTCGCCGGGCCGATGTCCACGACCTGGGTGGCGGCCAGCATCTCGGGAGGCATCTCATGCCGCATCTCCGCGCAGGTGGCCTCCGCGGCAATGATCCGGACATGCTCGCCCAGCAACTGGTTGCCGTGGGTGTGGTCGCCGTTGGAGTGGGTGATGGCGGCGTGGGTGAGCGGGTGCCGATCAGTGGTGGTGCGCATGGCGTCGAGCATCTCGGCCGTCAGCGGCAGGTCGAACAAGGTGTCGACGAGAAGGGAGGCGCCCTCGCCCGCGACCAGTCCCGCGTTGCTCCAGCCGTACCCGCCGTCGGGCAGCAGCCAGGCCCACACCCTCGCGCCGACCTCGTGCAGACCGCGGGTGTAGGGAAGCCTCGACGGGGCGCGGTTCACGCGCGGGCGTGGCGGGCGCCGGTCGGGATCGTGCCGGGGTGTCAACGGGTACGGCGCGGCGGACGCGCGGACGGTCTGGCGGGTACGGCCCAGCCCCTCGACCGTCAGCTCGACGATGTCGCCGTCCCGCAGCCAGCCGGGGAAGGCGGCCGGATCGGTGAGGGACAGGTGCTCGACGAGGCAGCAGCCGGGCACCGTGCCCGAGCCGAACACGTCACCGGGCACCAGGTCCACGCCGCGCGAGGCGTAGGAGATGACCTCGCCGAAGCTCCAGTCCATGGCGTCGGTACGGCCCGAGCCGACGGTCACGCCGTTGACCTTCGCCTCGGCCCGCAGGGCGAGCCTGCCGTCGCGGCGGTAGGGCTCCAGCTCGTCCGGGGTGACCAGGAACGGGCCGAGCGTGGTCGCGCCGTCCTTGCCCTTGGCCTGGCCGATGGCCAGCGGCGTCTCGCGCATCTGCAGGTCCCGGGCCGACCAGTCGTTGTAGATGGTGTAGCCGATGATGTGCTCCTCGGCCTGCTCCGGGGTGAGATCCCGGCCACCCGGGCCGATCACCGCGGCGATCTCCAGCTCGAAATCGAACCAGGCGCTGCCGGGGGAGACCGTCACATCGTCGTGCGGGCCGACGATCGTCGAGGGGCAGGCGAAGTAGAAGGCCGGGATCCGGTACCAGGCGTCCTTGAGCGTGCGGGGCGAGCCGGCGGCCTGCTGGCAGTTGCGGATGTGGTCCAGGAAGCACAGGCAGTCGCGGACTGAGGGTGGGCGCGGGATCGGCGGGCGCAGCCCGGCCTCGGCCAGCGGAACCGTCCGTTCCGCCGATGCCAGGGCCGCCTCCCCGGCCGCCCGCATCTCCTCCCCGCCCCGGCCGATGAGCTCGAGCAGGCTCACACCCGCAGTGACGGGGTGGATCCGGTCCCCGCCGATCACCCCGACGCGGTCCCCGGCGTCCGTCGCGTACGTCACCCAGCGCATGGAGAACCTCCTTGTTTCTGTGTTGGCTGACATAGGCTATATCAGCCAACATTTGGTCTGCCGACCGGCATGCCTGGTTAGATGTTTCGCATGGCCACGCGACGCATCGAGAGGACTCAGGAGAGCCGACGGCTGCTGGTGGCGGCCGCCGCCGAGCTCTTCGCCGAGAAGGGGTACCGGCAGACGAGCTTCATCGACATCGCAGACAAGGCCGGCATCAGCCGCGGTTCCATCCCGTGGCACTTCGGCAACAAACTGGGACTGCTGGAAGCGGTGGTCGACGACCGGCTCCAGGCCGTGCTGACCGGTTTCGCCCCGCCCGCGGGAGAACGCCCCGGCGATCTGCTGGACCAGGTCATGGGTTTCATCCGCCTGCCTGCCACGCGCTTGTTCATCACCCTGCTCGCCGAGGCCGTGGAGGTCGGCTCGCCGGTCCGCGAGCACTACGCGCGGCTCCACGCGGCGCTCCGGAAGGGGGTGCAGGCCCGGATACCGGCCGGAGCGCTACCCGCCGGAACCACCCCGGAGGCGTTGACGGTCCTGCTGGTGGGAGCCGTCATCGGCGTTCACGCCCAGTGGCGGGTCGCCCCCGAGGCGGTGGACCTCGAGGCCGTGCACGCCACGATCCGCGCTCTGCTGCCGGCGGGTCCCGGACGGACCTGACGCCGCGCCGCCCTCCGGCTCGGGGCACCGTCCGGCGCGTTCCAGCAGCGAGTGGGCGCGGTGGGCCCGCTCCGCCCTGCGCGTTTCGACCGTCACGACGACGGTGCCCGTCAAAGCGGAACAAGCTCATGTACGGCCTGCTCTTGAGAGCGCGTCAAGATCGATAGATCGTTGAGTCCGGTTCGTCAGAAGGGCGTCACTTCGCATGCAGCCACCATCCGTGCGCGACACCGTCCAACAGGCCACGGTGGGACGGGGCTCCCTCGGCTGGCGGGATCCGCTGTTCCTGGCGTCCAGGCCAAGCGGCGAGCGTGTACGCCGGTTCGTGGCGATGCTGCTGATGTTGCAGCGGCTCAGCTACCTGCTGCCCGCGTGCGCGAGCCTGTTCGCCGGTGAGGCGCTCTTCTCCGCCCGCGGTCGCAACGCGGTGCTGCTGGCGCTGGCCCTGGCCTGGAACGTGACGTTGTTCCGCTGGGTCGCGCGGCGCGGATGGTTCACGCCGCAGGCCGTGGTGATCGATGTCCTGGCCACCTGCGCCTTCATGATCGGAGTGACCGATGCGTGCCTGCCCGGGTCGGGTACGTGCGTGACCAACTGGTCCTCGCACGCCCTGCTGGCGACGGGAGCGCTGATCGGCGCGGTCAGCGAGCGCCCCCTCCAGTTCGCCGCCCTGCTGCCGCCGATCGGGGTCTACGCGATCGCGCACGCCGACGACCTCGGCCAGCGCTTCCCGCCCATGCTGGAGCTGGCCGTGCGGGTCAACGGCTACGTCTGGTTCGCGGTCATCGTCTTCTTCATCCGCCGCTACCTGGCCGCCCAGGCCGCGCGACTGGACGTCCTGGCGGATCAGCGACGGGCGGCCGAGGCCGAACAGGCCGCGGAGCAGGCCAGGCTGGCGCACTACCGGCAGTTGCACGACACGGTCCTGGCCACGCTGACCGCGATCGCCCGGGGAGGGCTGGACCACCACACGGAGGAGGTGCGGCGGCGGTGCGCGGCCGACGCGGCCTACGTCCGGGCGCTGATCGGACAAGACGCCGCGGGCCCCGCCACCGGGCTGGGCAACGCCTTGACCCGCGTCGTGGCCAGGGCGGCGGGGCTGGGGTTGTGCGTGCGCTACGCCGCCGAGGCGCTGCCCGAGGACCTGCCGGCCGGTGTGGCGGCGGCCATGGCGGAGGCCGGCGCGGAGGCGCTCAACAACGTGGTCCGGCACTCCGGAGAGCGGGAGGCCTGGCTCACCGCCGTCGAGGTGGACGGCGTGGTCACCGTCCGTGTGGTCGACCGCGGCCAGGGCTTCGATCCCGGCGGGGTCGAGCCCGGCTACGGGTTGCGCTCCTCGGTCATCGGGCGCATGCGCGAGATCGGCGGAAGCGCGGAGATCATCACGGCTCCCGGCGAGGGGGTGTGCGTAGAGCTCACGTGGCCAGACCGTCCTCTCTGACGCGGGTGGCGAGCTCCAGCTTGGTGTAGGCGGGACGGCCCGCCTTCCGGTACTTGTCCTTGACGCGCTCCAGGTAGTTCTTGGCGGTTCCCGGCTGCACCCCGGCGCTGCGGGCCGCCGCGCTGAGCGTCATGCCGGAAGCGTAGGCGAGCAGCACCGCACGCTCCTGCGGAGACAGAACGGGCCGATCGTCGTTGCGATCGGCCAGCCAGCCCAGCGCCAGCTCGGGGGAGACGGCCACCTCCTCCTTCGCCACCTCCCTGACTTTCGCCACCAGAGCCGCCAGGTCGTGGTCCTTGGTGAGGTACCCGCCCGCTCCCGCGTCGATCATCTGCCTGGCCATGTCGCCCGAGGTCACCACGCTGACCACGATCACCCGCCGCCGCAGCCGCGCCAGCGTGCGCACGTTGTCCACGGGGTCGGAGCGGTCGGCCAGCAGCAGGTCGAGCAGTACCACGTCGGCCGGTGACGGCTCCGTTTCGAGCAACTCGGCGACAGTGGCGGCCGAGGCGGTCAGCCGTACGTCGGGCACGCCGGCCAGCCAGGCGGCCAGCCCTTCGATGAGCATCCGGTCGTCGTCCACTACAGAAACGGTGATCACGTCTGTCTTTCCCATATCCGGCAATTCATGTCAAGTGCGCAGTTATGGCGGCTACCGGTCCAGAGACTGGACGTGGATCATGGCGCCAAGTCCGAGAAGGGAGCAAGCATGACCGTCACGCTCGAGAGGGCCGAGGAGATCATCGCCGCCTGGAGGTCGGGCGACGAGCCGGACAGCCCGGTCGGCCCGGTGCTGCCCGGCATGTACGTCGAGTCCGAGATCACGATGACCGGGCCGGGTTACTCCGGCCGCTGCGGGACCGCCTGCTCGGGCTCCCGAACCTACATGTGCTGCTGAGAGGGGCCGAAACGCATGGCCGGTGAGTTCGACCCTCCGCTGGACCCGCTGATCGGACCAGCCCTGGCCGACCTGGAGGCCCGGCTGGGGTCGCTCACCGGCCTCGCCCCGTCCGAGCGCGGTGCCGTCCTGGCGGGAGCCGCGCTGTCCGTCGAGGAGGACGTCCGCCGCAAGATCACCAGGGTGCTGGTGCTGGAGCTGAACGCCGCCCGGCTGTCCGGTCGGCTGACCGCCCCCGACCCCGCCGCCCGCTGGGAGGAATGGAAACGGAGCGTCGCCGAACCGGCGTTCTGGGACGGTCTGGCGGTGCCGTACCCCACCATGATGCCCAGGCTGGCGACGGCGATCCGCAACCGGTGCGAGGCCGCCGCGCGCTTCGCCGAACGCTTCGCCGCCGACCGCGGAGCGCTGGCCACGCTCCCGGGAGCGCCGTCCGGCGCGCTGGAACGCGTCGAGTTCGGCGCCGGGGACAGCCACCGGGGCGGGCAGACAGTCGTCGTGCTGCACGCCGCGGACGGCCGGGTGGTCTACAAGCCGCGCTCGCTGGCGGTGGACGCGGAACTCGCCGGGCTGCTCACCCACCTCGGCGACTCCACCATGCGCGTGCCCGCGGTGGTGACCGGGCAGGGGTACGGCTGGGCCGAGCACATCGAGCACCGCCACTGCGCCGGAGCCGGAGAACTGCGCGCCTTCTACCGCGGCATGGGCCACTGGCTGGCGCTCATGCGCCTGCTCGGCGGCAGCGACCTGCACGCCGAGAACCTCATCGCCGCCGGACCGCACCCCGTGGTCGTCGACTGCGAGAGCCTGTTCGCCCCACACGCCAAAGCCCGCCCCTCGGGGTACGGCCAGGCCGTCGACCTGGCCGTGGAACTGGTGGACACCTCGGTGATGCGCACCGGGCTGCTCCCCGGACGGGGGGTGGCCCTGGGATGGCGGGGCGTGGACATGTCGGGGGCGGGCGCGCTTCCCGGCCAGCAGCCGCAGGTCGAGCTGCCGGTGGTGCTCGGCGCGGGCACCGACAGCCCCCGGATGGGCACCGAGCGGGTGGAACTGCCCCTGGCGGCCAACCATCCCAGCCCCGAACCGGTGCTCGGCCGCTACTGGGACGTGATCATCACCGGGTTCGACGAGCTCGACGACCGGCTGGCCGAACTGGACCGGTCCGGCAAGCTGGAGCCGCTGCTGGCGGGCTTCGCCGACTGCCCGGTCCGCGCGGTGCTGCGCTCCACCGAGTCGTACGCCGAGCTGGGCCGCATGCTCTGGCATCCCGCCGCCCTCCACGACGAGGCGCCCGCCCGCGCGAAGGCCGCCGCGCTGCTGGCCAAGATGTCGGAGAACGTGCCGGGGGCCCCCGGCGACCCCGCCATCATCGCCGCCGAAGTGGAGGAGCTGTGTCACGGTGACATCCCGATGTTCGACACCACCCCGCGCGTCGGCATGTTGCGCGGCCCCGCCGACACCAGGTGCGGCCCGGAGAACGATCTGATCGCCGACGCCGTGGCCCGCTGGCGGGCGCGCGACCACGGCCTGGACCGCCGGGTGGCCCAGGCGGCCCTGGTCAGCGCCTACCTCAACGAGGGCTGGATGCCGGAGGACGCGCGGCTCTCACCCGGCCTGATCCGTACCGAGCGCCTGGAGCCCCGGCGGCGCGCGGCGGCGGCCGCAATCATGCGCGGCGTCCTGGACGGCGCCGTGCGCGGCGCGGACGGCACGGTCACCTGGATCACGCCCGTGCTCAACCCCACCGGCTGGGCCGTGCAGCCGCTCTCGCCCGACCTGTACGGCGGAGCCCACGGCGTGGCGTTCCTGCTGGCCGCCTACATCGGCGAGGCCGCGGACGGCAGGGCCGAGCCGGTCGGGGAACTGCCCGGCCTGCTGGAGGCGGTCCTGCGCACCATACGCCGCATGGAGGACCGCGACGCCGCCAAGCGGCAGGAGGCCATGCGGGTGCGGCCGGAGCCGCCCGGCGCCTACCTGGGGATCGCCTCGCAGGCGTGGGGCTGGCTGCTGCTGCGCGCCTTCGGCGTGGCCGGTCAGGAGGCGCTGGAACGCGCCCGCGTGCTGGCCGGACTGCTCCCGGAGTCGATCGAGGCCGACGACAACTACGACCTGCTCTCCGGGATGGCGGGGGCGATCGTCCCACTGCTGCGGCTGAGCCGGGAGACCGGGGAAGCGCAGTGGGCCGAACTGGCCCGATCGGTCGGGGTACGCCTGGCAGGGCTGGCGGAGCGCCGCTCCGGCGGGGTCTGCTGGCCCAGCCCGCGCTTCCCGCAGGGGCTCGGCGGGCTGGCCCATGGCGCGACCGGCATCGGCTGGGCCCTGGCGCGGCTGGCGGAATCCCCCGACGGCTCCGAGGAGATGCGGGAGCTCGCCGAGGCGGCCTTCGCCTACGAGGACTCCCTCTACGACCCGGACCAGCGCGGCTGGCTGGACCTGCGCAACGACGGCTTCGCCGCCAAAGCATGGTGCCATGGCGCGGGCGGGATCGGGATCGTCGCCGCCGACCGGCTGGCCCGTGAGGGCGGCGCCCACTGGCGCGACCGGCTGGCGCGCGCCGCCGCCTCCTGCTGGGCCGACGGCGTCGGCTGGAACCACACGCTCTGCCACGGCGACCTCGGCTGCTGGGAGACGATCGAACAGGCTCGGGCGGCCGGGGTCGCGCCGGTGGAGCGGGAGCTGCTGGAGGCCCGCATCCTGGGCAGCCTGGAAGTCAACGGCCCGGTCAGCGGCCTGGCCAGAGACGCCTTCGCGCCGGGCCTGCTACCCGGTCTGGGCGGGGTGGCCTACCAGTTGCTGCGCATGCACCCGGAGTGTGCACTGCCCTCCGTCCTGCTCCCGGACCTGGAGTGAAGCCGGTGGAAGAGGAGGTGGAGGAGCTCGCCACCCCCTACTGGCACCTGGACCGGCCGGACGGGCCCCGGCGCACGCTGCGGCGGCTGCCCGCGCTCACCGCGCCGGTGCTGCGGCTCATCTGGGAGAGCGGGCGGCGGCCCGCGTTCGTCATCCTCGTCCTCCAGCTCGCCGCGGGCGCCGCGACGGCCAGCGGGCTGCTGGCGACCACGGCGGTGCTGGAAGATCTGCTGGCCTCGGGAGCGGCTTCCGACCGGCTCCTGGCGGCGGTGCCCGGCCTGGCCCTGGTCGCCGCGATCGTGGCCCTGCGCGGCGCGGCGGAGGCGGCGGTGGAGCTGGCCAGGGCGCGGCTGGAGCCCGCGCTGCGGCGGGCGGCGGAGGAGCGGCTGTTCACCGCCGCCCTCGGCGTGCAGCTCGCCGACTTCGACGACGTGGACTTCTACGACGGCCTGCACCGGGCACGCGACCGTGGGCTGTTCCACCTCGACCGTTCGGCGGGCAACACCATCGACCTGCTCGGCGCCGCCTGCGGGGTGACGGCGGCGGCGGCCGGGCTGGCCGTCCTGCACCCGCTGCTGGTGCCGCTGCTCGTGGTCAGCGTGATCCCGGAGGCGTGGGCGGTGCTGAAGGCCGCGCAGCTCGGGTACGCGGGCATGAGGAGCATGGTCACGCTGAACCGCCGGGTGGACCAGCTCGCCGAGCTGGCCACCGAGCGGGAACCGGCGGGCGAGCTGCGGGCCTGCCAGGCCCAGCCGTACGTGCTGGCCGAGTACCGCCGGGCGGCGGACGTGCTGAGGGCGGAGGAGACACGGGTCGGGCTGTCCATGGCGCGGATCAAGGCCGCGGGCCGCGCCGCGGGCGGCCTGGCCATGGCGGGGGTGCTGGCCGGCCTCGGGCTGATGCTGCACTCCGGCTGGATCGTGCTGGCCGCGGCGGGCACCGCGGTGATCGCCGTCAGGGTGGCGGCCGCGTCGCTGCGGCAGCTCGCCCAGGCCGCCAACCAGCTGTTCGAGCAGGCGCTGTACGTCGCCGACTACCACGACTTCCTCGCCGACGCCGAGGCCAGGAGACCGCCGGCGGGCGGTACGGCGGCGCCGCGCTCCCCCGAGCGCATCACCCTGCACGGCGTCGGCTTCACCTATCCGGGCAGCCGGAGCCCCGCACTGCGGGAGATCGACCTGACCATCCACGCGGGCCAGACGATCGCGCTCGTCGGCGAGAACGGCTCGGGCAAGACCACGCTGGCCAGGCTGCTGGCCGGTCTCTACCGGCCCACCGGCGGCACCATGCGGTGGGACGGGCTCGACACCGCCGATCTGGACCCGGACACCGTGGCCGACCGCGTGGTCCTGGTGCCGCAGTACCCGGTCCGCTGGCCGCACGACGTCAGGACCAACGTGCGCATGGGCCGCCACGACCGCCCGGACCCGGGAGACCGCGTCCTGCACGAGGCCGCCGCGCTCGCCGCGGCCGACGATGTCGTCGCCGGCCTGCCCGCCGGATGGCGCACCCTGCTGTCCAAGCAGTTCAGGGGCGGTCACGAGCTGTCGGCGGGGCAGTGGCAACGCCTGGCCGTGGCCCGCGGGCTCTTCCGCGACGGGCCCCTGCTGATCTGGGACGAGCCGACCGCGCCGCTGGACGCCAAGGCGGAGTACGCCGTCTACGAGACGCTCCGCAAGATCGCGGGGGAGCGGACCGTCCTGCTCATCACGCACCGGCTGACGAGCGTACGGCACGCCGACCGCATCTACCTGCTGCACCGGGGGCGCATCGCCGAGGAGGGCACGCACGAGGAACTGCTGGCGCTGCGGGGACGCTACGCCGAGCTGTACGCGCTGCAGACCGGGAAGGCGGCCCGCCGGTGACGGGCCCGCGCATGATCCACCCCGACGAGCCGGGCTACCAGGCCAGGCGCAAGGCCTTCCTCGGTACGCTCGCCGAGGAACTGCCCGTCGCCGTTGCCTGCTGCGCCTCGGAGGCGGACGTGGTGAGTGCCCTGGAGCTCGCCCGCGCCCGCGGTCTGCCGTTCGCCCTGCGCGGCGGCGGCCACAGCTTCGCCGAGCACTCCTCCACGACGGGGCTGCTCGTCGACCTCGGCGCGATGAAGACGATCGAGGTCGGCGCGGAGAGCGTGCGGGTGGGCCCCGGCGTGCAGATCGGTGAGCTGGCCCGGCGCCTGGCCGAGCACGGGCGCATGGTGCCCTGCGGCTGGTGCCCCACGGTCGGCGTGGCCGGAGCGGTGCTGGGCGGCGGATACGGCCCGTTCAGCCGCCTGTACGGGCTCGGCGCCGACCACCTGCTGGCGGCGCGCGCAGTCCTGGCCGACGGGCGGAGCGTCGAGGCGGGAGACGATCTGCTGTGGGCGCTGCGCGGGGCCGGCGGCGGCAACTTCGGCGTGGTCACGCAGCTGACGCTGCGCACCCGGCCCATCGTGCCGATCACCGCCGTCCAGGCGGTCTGCGACTTCGGCCGCGCCGCCGATCTCGTCGACGCGTGGCAGCACTGGGCACCCGAAGCGCCGGACGAGGTCAACCTGGAGATCGCCGTCGTCTCCGGTGACGAGCCCGGAGAACCGCCCTACGCCGTGCTCTTCGGCATCGTCGCCGGGCCGGAGGAGTGGGCCGGGAAGCTGGTCGGCGACCTCGCGCCGCTGGACCGCCTCCGGCTCACCCGCCTGGAGGGCGCCGCGGCCGCCTGCCACCACGCCTACGCCGACGGCGGGGAGGGCGCCGTCACGGCGCTGCCGTACGGCGAGCGGCCCGGGCTCCGCCTGAACAAGTCGGGCTTCTTCGACGGGTATCTGCCCCGGGTGGTCATCGAGGACCTGCTGGGGCGGCTGGTCGCCGACCGCGTCCGCGGCGAGATCCGGGATCTGGAGTTCGTGCCCTGGGCGGGCGCGATCGCCCGTGTCGCCCCCGACGCGAGCGCCTTCGTCCACCGCACCCCGCGCTTTCTGCTCAAGCAGGCCGTCCAGGTGGGATTCCGCGCCACGGACAGCCGCAGACGGGACGCGCACGCATGGCTGTGCGGGGCGTGGGCGCGGCTGTCGCCGTGGGCCTCCGGGGCCGTCTACCCGAACTACCCCGACGCCGACCTGGAGGACTGGGCGCAGGCGTACTACGGGAGCAACCTGCCGAGACTGCGGGAGGTGAAGGCCGCCTACGACCCCGCCGGCCTGTTCCGCTTCGCCCAGTCCCTGCGCTGAAGGGGCCGCACCCGTGCACGCCGTCCCGGGTCCTGCCGCGTGGCTCTTCGGCCACGGAGGCGTGCCGCCTCGATCAGGCCGCCTGCCGCCAGGGCGCGGTGTGCAGCAGGCCGTCGATCTGGTGGGCGGTTGCAGGGGGTGAGAACAGGTACCCCTGCGCCATCGGGCAGCCCAGTTGCTGCAGCAGCACGGCCTGCTCGCGCGTCTCGACGCCTTCGGCGACGGTGCTCAGGCCCAGACTCGCCGACAACTCCACGATGGCCTTGACGAAGGCGAGCATCTGCTGGTGATCGGTGTGGCCGGACGCCGGGACGAAGGATTTGTCGATCTTCAGGATGTCGACGGGCAGGGTGCGCAGGTACGACAGCGAGGAGTACCCGGTGCCGAAGTCGTCCAGGGCGATGCGCACCCCGTGCTCGCGCAACCGGGTCAGGCAGGCGATGATGCGGATCGTCTCGGCCGGGGTGGTGGCCAGCAGCATGCTTTCGGTGATCTCCAGGATGAGTGCCCGCGCGGGCAGGCCGTGCCGGGCCAGGATGTCCAGGACCAGGTCGCTGAAGTTCTCCTCGCGCAGCTGGCGGCCGGAGACGTTGACGGTGACGGTGACGCCGTACCGGGTGTGCCAGCGGCGGGCGTCGGCGACGGCCTGCTCCAGCGCCCACCGGCCGATGGCGACGATCAGCCCCGTCTCCTCGGCGATGGGAATGAACACATCCGGCGGCACCGGCCGCTCGCCGGGAGGTCTCCAGCGCAGCAGCGCCTCCACCTTGTGGATGTCGCCGGAGGCCAGGTCGACGACCGGCTGGTACTCCAGGGTGAGTTCGCCGCCGGCCAGTGCCTGGCGCAGGCCGTCGGTCAGCTGGACGCGCTGCAGGCGGGCCTGGCGCAACTCCTGCGTGAAGAGCGTGATCTGGTTCTTGCCGGCGTTCTTGGCCGCGTACAGGGCCAGGTCCGCATCGCGCAGGGCCTGCGACGGAGTGGCGACGGCCAGGCCGGCCAGCACGCCGATGCTGGTGGTCACATGCAACTGCAGGCCGTCCACACGGTACGGCGCCTGCATGACGGACAGGATGCGCCGGGCCAGGGCGAGCGCCTCGTCCGCACCGGCTCCGGGCAGGATGACGGCGAACTCGTCCCCGCCGAGCCGGGCCAGCAGCCGGCCGTCGCCGATGACCGCCTGCAGCCTCGTGGCGGCCTGGGTGATCAGCGCGTCGCCGATGGGGTGGCCGAAGGTGTCGTTGACGTCTTTGAAGCCGTCCAGATCCAGCAGCAGCAGTGCGGGCGGGCACGCACCGGGGGTGGCGGCGCCGACGGTGATGGAGTGCTGCAGGGCCTCGCCCAGCAGGGTCCGGTTGGCCAGGCCGGTCAGCGGGTCGTGCAGGGCGTTGTGCGACAGGCTGCGCCGGAGGATCTCCTGCCGGTACAGGGCGGCGCCCAGGTCGGCGGCGTGCTCTTCCGCCAGGCGGGCGACGATGGCCAGACGCAGGATCAGCAGCACGGCCAGCAGCACGGTGAATGCGATGATCACCATGCCGTCGTGGAGGTTCCCTGCCCCGGCGGGGCCGGCGAGCATCTGGCCCAGACCGGAGATCAGCGGGCTGAGCAGTGCCAGCGCCAGGAACACGGTCACCCGCGCCCGGCTGGAGACGACCGGGGCCCGCAACCGGGCGGCGCCGGCCGCGCTGGGATGCAGCACCGCGCTGCCCACCAGCACCGACCAGCCCAGCCAGCCGGCCATGGACAGAGAGTCGTAGGGGCGGCCCGCCGCCACATCGAGCAGGTAGGCGCCGTCGGCGAAGAACAGGGCGAGGAAGGAGGCACCGAGCAGCACCAGCCAGGGGGCGCGGCCGTTGTCCAGGGCCAGCCGCATCGCGAGGCCGACGGTGAACAGGTCGAGGACGGGGATGATCAGGTGGAAGGCGAGGTCAACGCCCGTGTGCGCGCTGTGGTCGAGGGCCGGGTCGATGAACAGCGACCACATCGGCATGGCCACGCCGACGGTGATGATGCCGGCGTCCAGCAGCGCCGTGCTGCGCGCTCCCGGAGCCCGCATGTTCAGCATGATCAGGGCGCTCAGCGACAGGCCGTAGGCGACCACGATGGAGACGTTGTAGAGGTCCAGGAAGAATCCGATCCCCAGCCCGATCCAGCCGATGCCCCACGCCAGCGTGACCGCCAGCCCGCTGACCGCGACAGCACCACCGATCAGGCGCCAGGGCCAGGACCGGGTCAGGCCGTGGCGGCGGATGGCGATTGCGACGGCCACCGTGGTGGCGCCCTGCACCAGAGCCCAGGCCAGTACATCGGTGACCGGTGACAGGCCCAGCGAAAACGAGGCGACAACCACCAGCAGTCCTCCGGCCAGTAGATAGACCAGCCAGCTGCGGGGATGGCAGATACGAGGAGAGGGGGCGGAGACGAGCACCGCCGACGCGACTCGGTTCATCTCTCCCTCTCTTCGCCGGTGTGCCGATGATCGGTCAAAGCGCACCATCGGCGCGTTTTTGCCTATCATGAGCGTTTTGCGGATATTCGGTCCTTTGTGAATCGTGGCGAGGTCGGGGCGTGGGCGAAGGATCACGATTCCGTCGCGTCAGCGGATCGGGGAGGGCGGCTCGGCCTCCATCGGCAGCGCGTCACCGGCCTGGCCGACCGGAGTGTCGTTCGGGAACCCGGGCTTCGTCGGCGCGCTAGCGATGCGTCCACTCCGGCTGCAGGAAGTCGGCCACCCGTGCGGTACGCCCGAGCAGCACCACCTCGCGGAACTGCCACAGCAGCGCTCCGGTGGGAGCGTGCACCACCATCTCCGGGCCCAGACGCATCTGCAGCAGCTGCCCGCCGTCCTGCTGCGGCACCCACCGCACCACGTCCTCCGCGGCCAGCCGGCGCAGCGGCACATGATGCACGGAGTGGACCTCGTCGGCGCTGGGCGCCAGCGGTCCCGGATCCGCCACCGCCACCACGAGAGGGGTGATCGTGAATCTCGAGGCGGCGGGGAAGTCGTCGAGCCGCCCCAGCGCGGCGTCCGGCGCGGCGACCAGCCCGATCTCCTCGTGCAGCTCGCGCAGCGCCGCCCGCAGCGGGGTCTCGCCGGGGTCCAGGCGTCCGCCCGGCAGCGCCCACTGGCCCGCGTTGCGGCCCCGGTAGGCCCGCTTGATGACGATCACCGAGGGGACGCCCGCATGCTCGACGACGCACAACGCGACCGCGGCCCGCCGGATGCCCGGCGCGTCGGGCAGCGTCATGTGCCGGTGAGCGGACAGCCGGGCGACGGCGGACGCCCGGAACGCCGCCAGGTCGCTGAGGGGATCGCTCATGGACGCATGATGTCAGACGATCACCCGCTCGCCGGCTCGGGCGGGGGTTCGAAGGAGCCGGTGTCCGGGGGCGGCCGTCCGACCGCGGACCCGGACCGGTTCCCGGTGCAGGCCATGTACGCCCGAGAAGGAGCGGTGACGCGGGTCGGGGGCGTCTGACGGTCAGCCGGGGGGTCATGGTGCGGAGCCGAGCCGCTCATCCCGGGCCGCTCGCGCCGGTCGGTGACGGCCTCCAGGGCCGCGCTCAGATCACTGTGGATCTCGAAGCCGTCACGCAGCCCGGTGATGGCCAGGGTCCGGGCCAGATTGGCGCCGACGCCGGCCAGCACCAGCCGGATCCCGCGAGCCCGGGCGCGCTGCCGGGTACGGACGAGCTCGCTCAACCCGGTCGAGTCGCAGAAGGTCAGCTCACTCAGGTCCACGATGAGCACGATCCCGTCGGGGAGCTCCCAGACGTGCTCCAGGTGGGCGCGCAGGACAGGCGTGCCGGCCAGGTCGAGCTCGCCGATGGCGCGCACGGTGACGGCCTCATCGTGCAGCCCGGTGGAGACGGTGAGCGTCGGCCGACCGCGGCCATGGGGGAATGTCACCGTGGGCTCCTTACGCCTGCGGGGGACAGGGCAGGCACACCTGCCTCTTACCGCCAGGCGCCCGTTCATGCCTGTCGTCCACCGGAATGTCGGAAATCTTCGGGATCGGAGGGCGGGCGGGCACGGCGAGAGCCGGACGACGCCGTGGGTGCGAATCCCCTGAGGGGATCCGGAGGATCCGCCGCACATCGAAGATCGTCATCTGCCTTGCCGGACCATCCCTTCCTCGCGAAATCGATACCTGGTGACACGTTCGTCACCGCCTCGACAGGGCATCAGCGGGCCTAGCAACGTGCGGGCGGGCCGACGAACCAGGAGAGGGCAGAGTGAAGATCGTAGGAATCGTGGGGGTCCTTCGTCCGAGAGCGTATGTCCGCCGCCTGCTGGACGCGGTCACGCTGGAGCTCCCCCAACCGGCGGACGTCGAGTTGTGGGACGGGCTGGAGTCGATCCCCCCGGTCGGCGGGCCGCTCCCGCCTGAGGCCGCCGAGCTGTGCCGGGTGCTGGCCGCGGCGGACGGCCTGCTGATCGTGGCTCCGGGGCACAGCGCCCTGCCGATCCAGCTGACGCACGCGCTGCACTGGGCGGCGTCGCCCAGTGCGGGCGGCGCCCTGGTGGGCAAGCCGGCCGCTGTGATCACCTCCTGCGTGAGCCCGCACGAGGCGATGTGGGCGCAGACGGAGCTGCACCGGCTTCTCGGGATGGGCGGTGCGGTCGTGCATGGCACCGACCTCGCCGTGTCCGCGGTCGCCCGGCAGTTCAACGCCATCGGCAGGCTCGCCGATCCGGTGGCCCGCGACCGGGTCCGCTCGGTGCTACGGATGATGCACGCATCGGCCCGCGGAGCTCTGGAGGTCAAGGCCGCCTGCCGGGTGTCCGGGCTGGTCGCTCCCGCAAGCCCGGCAGCGGTCCCCGCGCCGGCCCTCGCGCCGCCTCCGGCGGGTGACTCCGGTGGACGCCCGCGCAACCGCGCGGTCCTCGCTGAGCGCGCCTCGTCCCTTTCCTGATCCCTGCCGTGCGTCGGTCGCAGCCGGCGCTCCGGCGGGGCCGGCGTTCCGGAGACGAGCCTTCTCACCCGTCCGTCCACCACCGCACCGCGGCGGTCACCGTCTGCGGCGGTATCTCGTGACCACCGTCGAACTCCTGGTAGGTGACGGAGTACCCGGTCTCCCGCAACGCCGGGACGAGACGCCGGCTGCACCGGTCGATCGGCAGCACGGGATCGCCGGTGCCATGCGAGACGAAGAACCGCGGACGGCCGTGGCGGACCATCGGCGCCATGAACCCCGGGGAGAAGGCCAGGACCGTGCGGAACAGGTCCCCGTTGGCCACTCCCAGCGAGAGCGCGTAGGAGGCTCCGTCGGAGAACCCGGCCACGGCCACGTGGTCCGCGTCAATCGCCGTGCGTGCGAAGACCTCCTTCAGCGCGGCGTCGAGCCGGGCCGCATCGGGGCCGTAGCCGCCGACGATCACGTCCCAGGTGGAGGAGACGGACTGCGGTGCCAGGAGGAGAAGCCCATCGGCGCCGGCGTGCGGGGACAGCCACCGCAAGGCCTGTTCCGCGGTGCCGCCCGCTCCGTGGAGCACCACGGCCAGGCGGGACGGCCCGTCCTCCGGGTCCGGGGGCACATGCAGCAGCGCTCGCCCGTCCAGCCGGTGCGTGCCGGGCTCGACCGCCACGGGGTTCGCGGCCGGGCGGGCGGTGAGCCTGCCGTGCCGTACGCCCTCGTCCGGGCGGGGATGGGGAGAGGTCTCTTCCGGCGCCGGCACTCCGATCACCTTCCACTGCCTGTCTGTTCCCGTGCACTTTTCCCGTGCACTGTTCCCGGCGCGGTGAGAGGGCACACGGGTTCATGGTTCGGCAATCGCCGCGGACGGCCGGCGAATCGGCTGCTCGGCGTCGGGTCCGCCCGGGATCGACGGCTCTGATGCGTCCTGTGGATCGGCCGGGGGCGGATCCGGCGGGTGAGGGGCGGATCGGAAGCCGGCTTCGGTCGCACCTTGACCTCGACCTTGCTTCAGGTTGAACACTGACGGGGACGCCCCCCCAAGTGAAAGGTGCTGCTCATGCGTGCGATCCAGGTGGCCTCGTTCGGCGGTCCGGAAGTGCTGTCCCCCGTGGAGCTGCCCGACCCGGTGCCCGGGCCGGGCCAGGTCGTCGTCGGCATGGCCGCGGCGGACGTCATCTTCCTCGACACCCTGCTGCGCGGCGGCTGGGGCCAGGACTTCTTCCCGCGGACGTTGCCGTACGTGCCGGGTGGCGGCGGAGCGGGCGAGGTGCTGGAGACCGGTGAGGGGGTGGACCCGGCATGGGTCGGCCGGCGCGTGGTCGTGCGGACCGCCACCGGCTACGCCGAACGGGTCGTCGCCGGCGTCGGGGAGATCATGCCGGTTCCCGGCGGCCTGGCCGCCGAGACGGCGGCGGCGCTGGTGCACGACGGTGTGACCGCACTCAGCCTGAACCGGCTGGGCGCACCGGAGAAGGGCGAGTGGGTGCTGGTCTCGGCCGCGGCCGGCGGGGCCGGGTCGCTGCTGGTGCAGCTGGCCGCCGACGCCGGGGCCCGGGTGGTGGCCGCCGCATCCGGCGACGCCAAGCTGGCACTGGCCCGCGACCTGGGCGCGGAGATCACCGTCGACTACACGCGACCAGACTGGGTCGAGCGGGTGCGCGAGGCGACCGGCGGCGGCGTCACGCTCGTCTACGACGGCGCGGGCGGCCCGCTCGGCACGGCCGCGTTGGAGGCGGTGTCCGACGGCGGCCGGTTGGTCACCTACGGCACCGCCGACGGCTTCGCCGTTCTGGACCCGGAACTGGCCGCCCGCCGCGGCGTACGGCTGTTCACCCCGCTGCTGGACGGCCCGCCGGGCCAGGAGACCGTACGCGAACTGCTGGGTTCGGCGCTGGAGCGGGCCGCGGAGGGGCGGCTGCGGCCGTCGATCGGCGCCACCTACCCGCTGGAGCGGGCCGCCGACGCCCACCGCGCCCTGGCCGCGCGCACCACGGTGGGCAAGTCGCTGCTGCTGACCGGACGGCCGACACCGTCCTCCTCCGGCTTCACCAGGTGAGACCGGTGTGAACGACCCGCATGCTGCAGATCATGACTGTGGGTTTTCTGCTCTGCGCCGGCCCGCTCCGGTCCCGGCGGGTCGACCCGCACGTCGCCGCGCACGCGCTCGCCGTACAGGTGCCGTACGGCGGGCGGACGGAGGCCGCCGGCTTCTCAGCTTCGTCCGGCGGTCCTTTCGGCGATCAGCCAGGAGCGCCGGACCTTGCCGGCATCGTCGCGGACCGGCCGGTCCACGAACTCGTAGGACCGGGGCAGCTTGTACCGGACGAGCCGTTCCTCCATGTGCGCGCGCAGTTCCTGCTCCGGGACCGCTCCTTCCACGATGGCGTGCACCCGTTGCCCCAGGTCTTCGTCGGGCAGCCCGATCACGGCGCAGGACAGCACCCCCGGGTGCTCCTCGAGCGCGGCTTCGACCTCGGCGGGGTAGACGTTCTCGCCCGCCACGAGGATCATGTCCGGCCGCCGGTCGGCCAGGTAGAGGTAGCCGTCGGAGTCGAGGCGACCCATGTCTCCCAGCGACTCCCACTCTCCGCGCGCCCGGGGCGCGGCGCCGACGTAGGCGTAGGTGGGCGGGGTGCCGGGGGTGCGGCGCATGTAGACCTCTCCGGTCTCGCCGGGCGGGAGCGGTTTCCCGTCCACGTCGAGGACGGTGACCTCACCGTGGACCGGGCGCCCCACCGAACCCCGGTGTTCCAGCCACTCGGCGCCGTTGATGACCGTGGTGGCGATCGACTCGGTCCCGCCGTACAACTCCCAGATCCGCTCCCCTCCGAGCCAGTCGATCCACGCCTGCTTCAGCCAGGCGGGACAGGGCGCGGCCAGATGCCAGACGGTCCGCAGCGAGGACAGGTCGGGACGGAGCCGGTCGGCCTCCGGCAACCGCCAGATGCGGTTCATCATCGTCGGGACCAGGTACAACCAGGTCGCCCGCCACCGCTCGGCCAGCTCCAGGGTGCGCAGCGGGTCGAAGCGCTCCATCACCACGAGGTGGGCGCCCTGGAAGAACCCGGCGAAGGCCGAGGAGAACGGGCCGTTGTGATAGAGCGGGCCCGGCATGAGCAGGACGTCCCCGTCCCCGCACCGCCAGAACCGCGATGCCCAGCCGTCCACGACGCCCGGCGTTCCGGCCAGGATCAGCTTCGGCCGGCCGGTGCTGCCCCCGGAGGTGGGAGCTTTCCAGGAGGGCGAGACCGCGTCGGGCAGGGGCGTGGCCTCGCGCCCGTCGGCGTCGAGCTCGCCGAGGCGGACCCCGTACGGCGAGGTCGGGCCCGCCAGGTCGTCCGGGAGCAGGACGAGCGCGGAGCGCGCCAGCCGTACGATCTCGTCGAGCTCGGCCCGGGGCAGCCGCCACGAGACCGGCTGCGGTACCGCGCCCAGCTTCCACGCGGCCACGCACGCCCGGACGAACCCGATCCCGTTCGGCAGGGCGATCGTGAGGAGCGCTCCCTCCCGGACGCCGCGAGCGGCCATCGCCCGGGCCAGGCGGTTCGTGGACCGGTCGAGCTCCGCCCAGGTCAGCGTCGACTCCCCGCAGGAGACGGCGGGCGCGCCGGGGCGTTCCCCCGCGAACTCGCGGACGCGGCGGCCCAGGGACGGGGGCGGGGGAGTGCCGGAAGGATCGGTCATGCGGTGGTCTCCTGCGAAGGGATGACAGGCGGGACGCGGTCTTGCCGCCGGGACGCAGAACGGGCGCCTGCTCGGCGCGGCGCTTCCCTGCGCGCGTCAGCGGGCACGGAAGCGGTACCCGTTCAGAGGGACGACGGGGAGGGCGGTCGTCAGCGATCGGCGGCGACCTCCCGGACGACCTCCTGGAGATCGGGATCCAACTGGGTGAGCCGGTCGTCCAGGTCGTCGGCGAACCGCAGGCGTTCGACCGACGGGTCGTGCGGCAGCGCGGTCGGCATCCAGGCAGCGTGGATCATGAAAGGGGCGACCACGCCGAGGGGCGGGGCGAGCACCGCGATCGGGCCCTTGGAGACGTCGGAGGCGTCGAACAGCTCGACACGGAAACGCCGGTCGTTGTGGACGATCACCACGAGATACCCCTCGTGTCCGCCGGGGGCCGCCCCGGCATAGCGCGAGCGCCCGTTCGCCCCGGGGGCGCGGGGCACGAAGGCGGGCGAGGTGGGGTAGTCGTCCAGCCCCCACGCCCACTCCGACAGCGGCTTCAGCGAGTCGCGCTCCAGCGAGGCCAGGACCGCCGGGGTCTGCTCGCCGGGGAACAGGGAGCGGTCGATGCGCTCGCCGTAGTTGCGCAGCACCCGCTGACTGACCGCCTCGGGGTGGAAGCCCTGGAAGAGGAGGTGGTGCCGGGTGGGGGCGAGCTGCCCCTCGAACGACCAGTCGATCGCCGACAGCTCCGCCTGCCAGTACCTCTCCGGGTCGCGCAGCCGGGCCACTTCGGTGATCCGGCCTCCCACCGGGTCGAACTCCATGACGGTGGTGACCGCGGGACTCATCCCGTGGCAGTACATCCCGCGCAGGGCCGGGTCGACGGGCCGGCCGAAGGCGTCGAGGTCGTCCTCCCGCAGATACATGCCGATGTCCACGCCCGGTGTGTGCTCCAGGAGCACCCTGACGCCGCCGGAGTCGTCGTAGGCGGCGTAGAAGTGGTTCACCTCCGGGGCGATCCGGAAGACCTCTCCCTGTACGGCCTCACCGGACGGCGTCTCCTCCAACCGGGACTTGCGCACCAGCACCAGCGGCCCGTCCGGGTTGTTGGCCACCTTCCGGTCACCCGAGCCGAGCACCTCGTCGAAATCGACCTTGTAGGCGGTGTCGGCCAGCACCAGCCAGTCCCTGGTCTGCGTGATCGTATGGGTGGCCTGGGGGAAGAGGGCGCCCTCGACCGGCCAGCGGCGCACCCGCCTGCCGCTGCCGTCGTAACGGACGACCGACAGGACACCGGTGAGCGGATCGCGGGTGACCGACCACAGGCAGCCGCGCTCGGGGTCGATCACCGGGTGGGCGGTGGACAGGATCGACGGCAGCACCGGCGCGTCCAGCACCGGCGCCCAGTCGTCGCGATGGCCCACCTCGGCGACGAACGCCAGGGTTGCCGGATCCACCTCGATCGGCCGTCCCGCATCCCAGGTGGCGAAGAGCCGGTCGCCCCAGGGGAGGGGCGCGGTGTTGGCGGCGTTGACGGCGCCGAACGGGGAGTTGGTGCCGACCGGTCCCGCCTGGAACAGCTCCGGCCTCATCCGGCGCAGCCGTACGGAAGGAGAGTCGATCACGCGGGGACGCCATGCGAAGCGGCCGCCCGCGTCGGGAGTGAGCGACAGCCGCACCAGGATGCCGTCGCCGAAGAAGGCGTGGATCGGATTGCTTCGCTGATCCGAGGTGCTGATGAGGAAATATCCGGAAATGTCGTCCGGCCACCGGCCGCTCACCACCGTGAGCTCCAGGTCGGGAAGGTCGCCCTTGGTCAGGATGGAGCGCGGGATCGGCACGGCAGCCTCCGAATCGCATTCTGGTCGGCACTACTGCCAACGAATCGTCTCGCGTGCCCCGCGTCAACCCGTCAACGGCTGGGCGGGCCGGCGCGGAGCCGCCTCGAGACCGACACCGATGTCCGGGCGGCCACGCCGGCTCGGGCCCCGAGGCGGGCTCCCCGATCTGGGGAGGGGCGGGTGTCAGCGGGGTACGGCGCGCACCCATTCGCGGTCGTCGTCCAGGAATCTGGAGATCGCCAGGCCGGCCTGGTCGAGCTCGCGTTCGAGACGGTCGTCGTCGAGGCGTCTGCTGACGAAGGTGTGGGTCCAGCGCCGTTCGCCGACGGTGTACTCCATGGTGGCCTCGAGCAGGCCGGGGCCGGGCCTGCTGATGCCGGTCATGCGGACGGTGCGGCCGTCGCCGGTGGCGCGTTCGAACGGCTGGACGGTGTCGTACCACTCGGGAGGCTTACGCTGCAGGATCACGCAGCCGTCGGCGGCGACGTGGCGGCGGCAGGTGCGCAGGAACGCGGCGCGCAGGTCGTCGTCGGCGGTCTCGATGACGAACGACATGAGCAGCACGAGGTCGAAGGTCCGGGGCAGGGCCAGGGTCTGGATGGGGGAGCAGACGGTCTCGGCGCCCGTGATGTGGGCGAGCATCTCGGGGGACTCGTCCACCGCGACGACCTGGTGGCCGAGGGCGAGCAGGGGGCGGGTGATGCGTCCGGCGCCGGCGCCGAGTTCCAGGACGCCGGCTCCGGGAGGGACCGCGGCGTGGATGAGTTCGGGCTCGCCGCCTGCGGTGAGGGTGGCGTAGTAATCGACCGCGCAGCCGTCCGGGGTGATCGGTCCCGGGCCTGTGCCGTGGTAGAGCCGCAGTGAGGTCATGCCTCCCATTCTGGGGCGCCGTCCCCGTCGCCGCCCACGCCGCCAGCCGCCGAACCCGGCCGTGGCAGCAGCAAAAACCCCTTCACCTGTCCGCGGGAGAGCGCCTGTCGTCACCCGCTCAGACGGAGCGGTGACGCCCGGACCGTGGCGTGCGGTCCGGGCGTCACCCGCCGCGAGGTGTGACTCAGAGGCGTTCGAGGAGTTTGTCCATCTGCTCGATCTCGGCCTGCTGGGCGGTCTCGATGGTCCTGGCCAGCTGCTTGACCTCAGGATTGGCGCCCTGCGACTGCTCGGTCCTGGCCATCTCGATCGCGCCCCTGTGGTGAACGATCATCAGCTCCGCGAACATGCGGTCGAACTCCGCGCCCTTGGCCTGCTGGAGCTTGGTCATGTCCTCCTCGGTCATCATGCCCGGCATGCCGTGCCCGCCGTGGCCGCCGTGGGGCACGGCATCCTTGCCCCACGACGTCAGCCACCCGGTCATCGTGGCGATCTCCGGGTCCTGAGCGGCCTTGATCTTCGCCGCCAGCTCCTTGACCTCCGCATCCGCGGCTCGGGTCTCGGCGAGCTCGGCCATCTCCACAGCCTGCTCGTGGTGCGGGATCATCATCTGGGCGAAGGCGACGTCGGCGTCGTTGAAGGCGGCCGACGGCTGCGCGCTCGCGGTGGCCGCGGGAGTGCTCGCGGTCATGGTGTGGCCCGCCATCGGGTCGCCTCCGCAGGCGGTGAGCAGCGCCAGTGCCGCGGCGCCGGCCGCGGTGGTCAGGGCGAGCCTGGAGTCGATGGATCGGTTCGTGGACATGGCTGCTCGGTCTCTTTCCGGTTCGTCGTTTCTGCGTGCCGATCGTCCGGGGGCAGGGCTCAGCGATCACCCGTCCCCGAAGAGACCGGTTTATATGCGCAGAACGCAGAGACGAGCCAGGCGCAGAGCCGTCCGCCGCGGAGGAGGCCGGGCTACGAACAGGGCAGGCCGGACTCCGGCGGCTCGAACTTCCGAGGCTCGCCGTATCCACGCCCAGAGCGCGCCGGCGACGACGAGGAGGACCGAGGCCAGTACGGCCAGGCAGACAGAGGTCGGGTCGAAACCGGCGGGCAGGTCACCGAGACCCGAAACCGGCTGCGTGCCGTCGGCCGTCGCGGGCGGGAGGTGCGCCCGCGCATGTCCATGGCCGGCGGCCGGGGCATGCCCGGAGGCGGTGACGCCGTCGTGCCGGCGCTCGTGGTCGAGGTGCCCGAGCGTGTGCATTCCCGCGACACCCAGCACCAGTGCGAGGAGGAGGGTCCAGCGACCTGCGCGTACGGCGGACCGGCGGGTCGAATCGTCCACCGCCCCTCCCCGTGCGCTGCGATCCGGATCGTTGCCACGGCCATTCTACGGCCCATGATCGTAGATCGGTGAGCGGTGCCGGATCCCGCCTCAGGAGACGGGATCGGACAGGACGTCCGGCGGTCGCCGGTGCCGTGCCCGGCGCGGCGAGTGGTCGTGGTCGGTGGAACCGCCGCGGGCACCGGCCAGGGCGGCCAGCGCGGTGGTTATCGGGACGGCCGCGATCAGCCCCAGCGTGCCGGCGACACTGCGGACGATCTCCTGTGCCAGGACGGGGTTGGTCACCACCTGCCCGACGGGCTCCTCTCCGACGCTGATGAGCAGGAGCAGGGGCAGGGACGCGCCGGCGTAGGCGAGGATGATCGTGTTGATCACCGAGGCGATGTGCGAGCGGCCGACCCGGGCGGCGGCCCGGTACAACTGGGCGAACCCGTAGCCCGGATTGGCGTGGGCGAGCTCGGCGACGGTGGCGGCCTGGGTGACGGTGACGTCGTCGAGCACACCCAGCGAGCCGATGATGATGCTGGCCAGCAGCAGTCCCTGGGTGTTGATGCGATAGCTGTTGTCCAGGTAGAAGGAGCTCTCGTCGGTGATCCCGCTGAGGTCGGCGATGCCGATGCCGACGAAGGACAGCGCGCCGGTGAGACTGAGGCTGACCACGGTGCCCACGATCGCCACCGAGGTGGTGACGGTGAATCCGTGGGTGAGGTACAGCACGCTGAGCATGATCGCCACTGAGCCGACGATCCCCACCAGCAGGGGCGGCTGACCGGCCAGGATCGCCGGGATGACGAACATCAGCAGCAGCACGAAGGTGATGGCCAGGCCGACCAGCGCCGTCACCCCGCGCCATCGGCCGAAAGCGATCACGGCCAGCGCGAACGCGGCACCGACCAGCAGCAGCGGTGAGGACCGGTCGTGGTCGGAGATCTGGTACGGCGGCACATCCAGCGTGCTGTCAGGCGTGTGGATCAGCACCACGTCGTCGCCCGCGGAGAACCGCTGCGCGCCCGGACCGCTGGGCAGGGGACTGGTGACGCGCTCACCGGCCTGCGCGCCGTCGGTCAGCTCGACCTTGGCATCACCGCACGTGGCGGGGTCGGAGGGCGGCGGCGCGGTGGGGGGAGCCCCTTCGAGGGGAGGCTCCTCGGGGCACGGGGTGAGGGTGATGCTCGTGATCGTCCCGGTCACCCGCTGCAACTTCGGCTGCTCGGCGGTGGAGACGGGTTCGGTCGGCCACATCCAGACCAGCGTCACGAGTGTGGCGATCGCCAGGGGGACGATGACGGCCAAGGTCGCCCACACCGTCGCCCGCGAGCGGGGGATGGCCGGACCGTGGGAGTGGTTGGCGCCCATGGTGTCAGGCTCTCCTCGAAGGCAGTGGAAGCGGACGGAGGGAGGCCGCAGGGGCCGGACCGGGAAGCCCGGAACGCCCGGAGAGCCGGCCCGCCGATCTCCCGGCGGTCAGGCGATGACATCCCGCGCCGGTGACCGAGCGGAGACCCTCCCCGATGCGACCGCGCACGGCGACATGGACGAAGTCCGGGATGGCGACCGCCCCACCGCCATAGATTAGGGGCACGGCACACCCGTTTCGTACGGTTCCGGCGGCCCGCCCGCCGTACTGCGCCGCCGCCAGCCGCCGACGCCCGACTCGATCGGTCCCGGGTTCGCCGGACCGCCGTCGTGCTCGCCGGGGTGGCCGCGGCGGAGGGACCCGGACGGAGGGACCCCTGTAGGCGGTGGAAGCTCCTATGGAGGCTAGTGGGAGAGGCCGGTGAGAACGCCTGTCCGCAGGTGACCGCCGGCTGCCGCCGGCGACCCGGGAGCCGGTCTCCACTCCGGCCCGCTCGATGCCGGGGCCGTAGCCGCCGAGTTGACTTTCCGTACCGCAAAAGGTGGAAATCCCTGCAGTCCTACCGCCAAAGTCACGATGGATCTCGACTTTCCAGGGGACGCCCGGGTCGATCTCCGAATGTTTTGCTGATCGCGTTCGTCAGGCCCCGGTGCGCCCTCCGCACGCCGAGACGGCGTGCGGAGGGCGCACGCATACACAGCGGGAGAGCGCATGAGATCGCAGAGGGACAACATGCCGGTGGGCGTGGACGGTGCGGGGGGACTTCCCCGCACCGCCGGACCGGCGGGGAGGGGAAAAGCGCGCAGGGGAGTGGCCGCCGTGGCCGCCGCCCTGCTCATGGCCACCGGTTCGGTGACAGTCACGGCGCAGCCGGCCGCCGCCGCAGCCCCGAACTATGAGGGCGATCCGACCCAGTACTGGAACAGCACCCTGGTCCAGGTGTTCCGCAACCTCAAGGGGCGGGACGCGGCCCCGGGCAGGCTGGCCCGGGCGGCCGCGATGATGAACGCGGCGATCTTCGACGCCGAGACCATGTACCACGACAAGTGGAAGGTCCGGAAGTACCGTCCGTACCTGCAGGCCGGGAGTTACTTCTCCTTCGTCGAGACCCCGGACGAGGAGGAGCGGGTCATCGGGCGTACGGCCTACAACATCCTCCTCGACCTCTTCGGGGCGAACAAGCTCATGGACAGCCCCGACCAGACCGACTATCTGGACCAGCGCTTCAAGGCCAGGTTCGGAACCGAGCCGACCGCCGACGACTACCTGGACATCCAGGTGGTCAGCTCGGTCGTCACCAGAATGCGCAACGACCGCGCCGGTGACGGCTCCGATGACTCCACGGTCTACGTCCTGGACGGCCAGCCCGGCGCGTGGCGGCCCACCGGGGGGCCCGGAAGCTCGTGCGCGTCGGCCGCCGACGCCGTCGCGCCCAGGTGGGGCGAGGTCAAACCGTTCGCGATCACCAGCGGCTCGGTGTTCCGGCCGCCGACGCCGGAGACGTATTCGAGCTATGCGGAACTGCTGAACAGCCCCGCCTACCAGCAGCAGGTCGCGGAGGTGCGCCGGTTGGGCGGGGCCGCCTCCACGGCGGCCACCCGCAACGAGCGCACCACGGCGCAGACTGCGGCCGCCTGGTTCTGGGCCAACGACCTGGACGGCACCTACAAGCCGCCGGGCCAGCTGATCGAGCACACCCGCCTGGTGGCCAAGCAGCGGGGGATCACCAGCAAGTACGAGAACGCCCGCCTGTTCACCCTGGTGTCGCTGGCGATGGCCGACGCCGCCATCGCCGAGTGGGACGTCAAGTACCGCACGCCGATCGACCTGTGGCGGCCGGAGTCGGCGATCCGCGACGGGGGGCTGGACCCGAACTGGCGCCCCCTGTCGGCCGGTCGTGACGGGGTCAGCTTCTCCCCCTGTTTCCCGGCCTGGGCCTCCGGCCACGCCGCTTTCGCCGGTGCCTGGGCCGGGGTCATGAAGCGGTTCTTCGGCACCGACAACGTCCCCGTCCAGCTCACCAGCGAGGACCCGCACGCCCCGGTGCGCACCAAGAACTTCACCAGCTTCAGCCAGGCGGCGAAGGAGAACGCCGACAGCCGCGTCTATCTGGGCGTGCACTATCCGTGGGACGCCACCGACGGACTCGAACTCGGTGAGAAGATCGCCTCCTACGTCTACGCGAACAAGCTGACGTGCATCTCCACGTGCCCCAACCCCTGATCGGATAGGGATTCGGCCCGGCCGGAGGGTACCGAGGGGGAGTCAGCCGCCGGTCGGGCCGGTCCAGCCGACCGGGAGGTGGGCCAGGCGGACCCGCTGGGGGTGGTCGCCCACCGGCACGGAGACGATCTTCTGACCGGTGGCGAAGTCGATAGCGGTGACCTGGTCGGCGGCGCTCTCGGAGATGACGCAGGCCCTCCCGTCGCCGCTGACCGTCGCCCAGTACGGCTTGGCGGCGGGCACCAGCGGTCCCTCCTGCAGGGAGGCGCGGTCGACGACGGTGGCATAGCCGTCCATGGTCCCGGCGATGCAGAGTTTGGCACCGTCGGGGCTCATGGACATGCCGTGGTGGCGGGAGTCGTTGACGTAGGTGGTGCGGTCATCGCTGGTGGCGGGGTTCTTCGGCAGCGTCTTGACCCGGAGGATCCTGTCGGTGGCGACGTCGTACTCCAGGAAGCCGTTGAAGAACGACACCTGGAAGTACAGCCTCGATTCGTCCGGGGTGAAGGCGACGGGCCGGACCGCGTCGGACAGGTCCTTGCGTCCGAAGGCGTTCAGGCGCTGTCGCATGTCGATGGTCCTGACGGTCCTGTAGGTGGCGGCATCCGCGATGGTGATCTTTCGGTCGCCCTTCAGCCAGTCCTGGGACGGGGCGTCGAAGTCGTTGTTGACCTCGCCGATCGACATGTTCCAGATGTACCTGCCGTCGTCGGTGAAGACGTTCTCGTGCGGCTTGTCGCCGGTCCTGAAGGAGCCGACCTGCCGCCCGGTGCCGATGTCCAGGACATGGACGGTGTTGCCGGTGGAGGCCGACACCGCCACGCGGGTGCCGTCGGGGGAGACCGCCATGTGGTCGGAGCGGAAGCCCGAGACGGGGAAGCGCCACCTGAGCCTGCCGGTGGCGGTGTCGATGGAGGCGACGTCGGCGAAGCTGGGCCGCGACACCACGATGGCCGAGCCGTCGGAGGTGGTGTACATATCGTCGACGTACTGGTCGTGGCCCTCGCCGGCGGTCTCCCGGATGCCCAGGAAGAAGGCCAGCCGGATCGGGTTGCTGTAGATCTCGCGCAGCCGCTCGTTCTTGTCGGGGACGAGGTTGATCCGGCCGATCCTGGCGAAGTCGCCGGCGGACGTGATGACGTCGGCGGTGCCGGCCCAGTTGTTGCCGACCAGCATCACCTCCTGCAGTGCGGGGGCGGCGCTCGCGGGACCGGCGGGGACGCCGGACACGACGCCGACGGCCGCCACGGCGCCGACGATCAGGGAGTTGCGCCAGCGTGCAGGGGACGGAGCGCGCATGTTCTTCCTCCGGGGGGCGGGAGGGGCGGGAGGAGCGCGGAACGGACTCCGCGCCTCAGGAACGGTGTGACGGCCTGCGGGGCCTTCACTCGGACGAAGCGGAGCAACCGGACGGTGGTCGGGCAGGGCGGGAGAGTCCGCAGACATCGGGGCCCGCGGCGGATCCCGTCAACTCTGAATATCTCAATATTCAGAGTTTGTTACTGGATGGTAGGCACGTGTGATGCCCGCCACAAGACCCAATGCGAGAAAATCAATGCATCGCAGAGCGGAGGGCGCGGTGGCGGGCAGGATCACACCGGCGACGGGCCGGTACGGGGGCAGGCCGGCCACGGAGCGGCAGGCCGAACGCCGCGGGCGCTTCCTGCAGGCGGGCCTGGATCTGTTCGGCGGCGGCCCCGGCTACCGCGCCACCAAGATCACTGATGTCTGCAAGGCCGCAGGGCTGTCCACCCGCCAGTTCTACGAGGAGTTCCACACCCTGGAGGACCTGCTGGCCGAGCTGCACCTGTACGTCAACGACGTCGCCGAGCAGGCAGTCCTGGCCGTCCTCCCCCAGGTGCAGCACCTGGACCTCATCGACCGCTGCACCCGGTTGTTCCGCGCCTACGCCGCCGGAGCCACCACCGATCCCCGCCACACCCGTGTCGCCTTCGTCGAGATCATCGGCGTCAGCCCCCGCGTGGACCGCCAGCGCCTGGACCGTCGCGTCCGCTGGATCGACTTCATCTGCGCACAAGCCGAAGCCGCCGTCGACCGCGGCGAACTCCCCTCCCGCGACTACCGCATCAGCGCAGCCGCGTTCATCGGAGCCGTCAACGGCCTCATGCACGACTGGACCGTCGGCTGGGTCGACGCCACCCTCGACCAGATCACCGACGAACTCCTGCGGATGCTCGTGGCCAACCTCCGCACCATGCCGTCGCCCGCCGCACCCGGCCACCGCCCGCCCGGACCCTGCGCGCCGGCCTGACCCGCCCGCGCGGCGGTCCGGAGCGAGATCGGGAAGTGGTGGCGGACGGAGGGGCGGATCGCCCGGGTGGGGGCCGGGACGGGCGCGCCGCCCACCGGCGGGAGCCGCGACCGCGTTGTTCATGACGCCTGTGCGCGGCGTCATGCTCATCGCGGTCGCGCCGCAGCCGTCCTGCTGACGTTCAGGCCGTCCTGGTGAGATATCCGCCCATGGTGCGGAAGACCTCGGTGGCGGGCAGGTCGGTGCCGTCCTCGGTGCGGACGCGTTCGATGACCAGGCCGTGGCTGCGCCCGCGGCGGGCGTCCGCGCCCGCGACGATGACCACGCCGTCGCCTTCGCGGATGAAGACGCGGCCGGGGGTGCCGCCGTAGACGCCCTTGGAGACCGAGGCCTTCAGCACGCGGATGCGCTCGCCCTTGTAGTGGGTGAAGGCGTTCGGATACGGGTCCGACTGCGCCCGGACCAGGCGCTCGATGTCCTCGGCGGGCCAGGTCCAGTCGATGTTGCCGTCCTCGACGGACCTCTTGTGGAAGAAGCTGGCCTTGGACCGGTCCTGAGGGGTCCAGTCGGTCCGCCCGGAGGCGATGAGGGCGAGCGATTCGTGGACGACGGGTCCGATCAGGTCGACGGTGCGGTGGAACAGGTCGGTGGCGGTGTCGGCGGGCCCGACGGGAACGGCGCGCTGCAGCACGATGCCGCCGGCGTCCAGTTCCTCGTTCATCATGTGCGCGGTGACCCCGACCTCCTCCTCGCCGTTGATCAACGCCCAGATGAGGGGGGAGAACCCCGCGTAGGCGGGCAGCAGCGAGTCGTGCACGTTCAGGGTGCCGTGCCGGGGGAGGGTGAAGATCTCCGGCGGGATCCAGGTCCGCCAGTTGTTGGCGACGATGAGGTCCAGGCGGGCCTCCTTGAGCCGCAGCATCAGCTCCTCGTCGTCGGGGCGGTTGCGCAGCAGCACCGGGACGCCGTGCGCCTCGGCCAGTTCGGCCACCGAGTCGTCCCAGATCTTCTCGTAGGCGTGGTCGCTCCTGGGATGCGTCACCACGAGGACGATCTCGTGTCCGGAGTCCAGGAGCGCCTGCAGCGTTCGGTGCCCCCATGTCTGGTAGCCGAACATCGCGATCCGCATGGTCTCTCCTTGTCAGGTGGATCAAGGCCGGTTAGGGTTTTATTAGGTGAGGCTAACCTAAACTAAATTTCGGATCATTGGAAGCCGCCGAAATGCACGCCTGCGGTCATCGGGGCGTGCCGTACGGCTTCCGCCCCCGTTGAGTCCACTCCAGGAAAGGCCCCAGATGTCTCCGTCGGAGAAGCGTGTCCACGACCTTGTCGGCATCGGTTTCGGACCGTCCAACCTCGCGCTGGCGATCGCGTTGCGAGAGCACGGCGCGCAGACGGGCGACCCGATCGATGCGGTGTTCTTCGAGAAGCAGCCGGCCTTCGGCTGGCACCGGGGGATGCTCCTGCAGGACGCGACCATGCAGGTGTCCTTCCTGAAGGACCTGGTCACGATGAGGAACCCGACGAGCGAGTTCAGCTTCCTGCGCTACCTGCAGGACAAGGACCGGCTGATCGACTTCATCAACCACAAGACGATGTTCCCCTCGCGGCTGGAGTTCCACGACTACCTGGAGTGGGCCGCCGCGCCGTTCGCCGATCAGGTGGAGTACGGATCGGAGGTCGTCGCGGTCACGCCGGTCACCGCCGACGGGATGATCGAGTACTTCGACGTGGTGGTACGGCAGGGCGGCCGGGGCGACGAGCTGACCACCCGGCGGACCCGCAACCTGGTGATCGCCACGGGCCTGGAACCGGTCCTGCCCGAGGGCGTGGTGAGCGACGAGCGCGTCTGGCACAGCGAGGAACTGCTCATCCGGGTGCCGGAGCTGCGCGACCCGCAGCGGATGGTCGTGGTCGGGGCCGGCCAGAGCGCGGCCGAGGTGACGGACTACCTGCACGGCTCCTTCCCCGACGCCGAGGTGTGCGCCGTCTTCACCAAGTACGGCTACACCCCCGCCGACGACAGCTCCTTCGCCAACCGCATCTTCGACCCCGCGGCGGTCGACCACTTCTACGCCGCGCCCGAGGAGGTCAAGGAGACGCTGCGGCGCTACCACGCCTCGACCAACTACTCGGTGGTCGACCTCGAGCTCATCGACGAGCTCTACCGGCGCCACTACCAGGAGAAGGTCCGCGGCATCGAGCGGCTGCGCATCTTCAACGCCTCCCGGCTCGTCGACGTGGCCGAGGCGGCGACCGGCCTGCGGGCCACGGTCGAGTTCCTGCCGACCGGGGAGCGCACCGTGCTGGACGCCGACCTCCTCGTCTACGCCACCGGTTACCGGTCCGGTGACCCCCTCACCCTGCTGGGCGAGGCCGGAGAGCACTGCCTGCGCCTGCCCGGGGGCGGCCTGCGCATCGACCGCGACTACCGGGTCGTCACCACCGACGCGGTGCGCTGCGGCATCTACGTGCAGGGCGCCACCGAGCACACTCACGGCATCACCTCGACCCTGCTGTCCAACACCGCCGTGCGGGTCGGAGAGATCGTCCGCTCGGTCGCCGGGCGGCGGCGGGAAGCCGGCCGCTCCGCCTACGCGCTCCAGCGCTGAGGCCGGCGTCTCCCCCGCCCGCCGGCGGGGGAGACGCGCGGGTCCGCCCCGGCCGCCCGGGCGCGCTCCGGGGCGCCGGCCTCCGGACATCAGGAGCCGGTCCGGCCGGTACGGCTGAGCTGCCAGAGCAGGAACGGCGCGCCGAGCACCCCGGTCACCACGCCGACCGGCAGGACCGTGTCATGCAGGAGCCGCTGGCTGATCAGATCGCTCACCAGCACGATCGCCGAACCGGTGAGGGCCGCGGAGGTGACCGGCGGGGCGGGGGAGCGGGCCAGCCGCTGGGCGATCTGCGGTGCGGCCAGCGCGACGAACAGGACCGGGCCGGCCGCGGCGGTGGCGAAGGCGGCCAGAGCGGCCCCGCACATCAGCAGGGCCATGCGGACGCGCTGCACCGGAGCGCCCAGCCCCGCGGCCACCTCGTCACCCAGGAGCAGTGCCCGCTGCAGCCGCCCGAGCAGCAGCACCGGTGGCACCAGCACCGCCAGGGCCAGGGCCAGGGGTTCGGCGTGGGCCCAGCCCCGGTCGTTGAGGTTGCCCACGAGCCAGCCCAGCATCTTCTGCGCCTGGTACAGCTCGGCCCGGCTCAGCAGGTAGTAGGTGAGGCTGACGCACATCCAGCTGATCCCGATGCCCACCAGGACGATCCGGTACCCGGTGGTGCCCCGGTTCCAGGCCAGCAGGTAGATCAGCAGGCCGGCGCCGAGGGCGCCCGCGAGTCCCAGCGTCTGCGTGCTCAGCCCCGGTCCGGTGCCGAGGACGATCCCGGCGGCCACGGCGGCACCGGCTCCCTGGGTGATGCCGAGCATGTCGGGGCTGGCGAGCGGATTGCGGGTGACGGCCTGGAAGATCGCGCCGGCCATGCCGAAGGCGGTGCCGCCGAGCAGGGCCACCGCGGCCCGCGGCAGGCGCAGCTCCTGGACCACGAACACCGTGGCGGGCTCGCCCGTGCCCCACAGCGCCGGCAGCAGCTCGCCCAGCGGGACGGTGTAGTCACCGCTGCCGATGCCCACGGTCAGGCAGAAGGTCCCGGCGGCGGCGACGGCGAGGGTCAGCCACACCAGGGCCAGGCGCAGGCGAAGGACGCCGGAGACGCCGGGCCGGGTCAGCCGGAAGGCGACGCGCCGGCCGGAGCGGGTCAGTTCGAGTCCGGACATCGCTCACAGCTCCGCGAGCCGTCGGCGGCGGACCAGGGCGATGAAGAACGGCGCTCCGAGGAACGCGGCGATCAGGCTCACGTCGATCTCCTGCGGACGCGCCACGACGCGCCCGATGATGTCGGCGGCCAGCAGCAGGCACGGCGCGACCAGCATCGTGCCCGGCAGCAGCCAGCGATGGTCGGGACCGGTGACCATCCGGACGAGATGGGGCACCACCAGGCCGACGAATACGATCGGGCCGGTGACCGCCACCGTCGCGCCGGTCAGCAGCATGACCGCCAGCGCGGTGTTCAGGCGGACCAGGCCCAGCCGGCGGCCCAGCGCGGTGGCGACGTCGTCGCCGAGGGAGAGGCTGTTGAGCGCCGGTGCGGTGCTCAACGCCAGTATCGCGCCGACGGCGAGGAACGGTGCGATGCCCAGCAGCGCGTCGCCGTCGTGCCCGGTCAGGGAGCCCGACGACCAGTAGCGGTAGCGGTCCAGCGACTCGGGGTCGGTCAGTGCGACACCGCTGGTCAGAGAGTCCAGCAGGTAGGTTACGGCGACTCCGGCGAGGGCCAGCTTGACCGGGGAGGCGCCGCCGCCCCGGCTGCCCAGCAGGTAGACCACGCAGGCGGCGACCGCGGAACCCGCGAAGGCGAACCAGATCGAGGCCGCCAGCGTGGTGATGCCGAGCACGCCGGTGGCCGTGACGATGCCGAAGGCCGCGCCCGCGCTGACGCCCAGCAGGCCGGGGTCGGCCAGCGGGTTGCGGGTCAGTCCTTGCATGACCGCTCCGGCCAGGCCCAGTGCGGCGCCGGCGAGCACGGCGACCAGGGTGCGGATCAGCCGGGTGCCCCGGACGATGGCCTCCACCTCGGTGTCGAGTCCGGGATGGCCGGGGTCGAGGAGGGCGCGCACCACCTGGTCGAGAGGGATGGCCCGGCTCCCCACCGCCAGCGACAGCAGGCACAGTCCGACCAGGGAGGCCGCAGCCGCGATGACCAGCCGCGGGCGCCGGGCCGATCGCGGCCTCGCCGTACCGATGGGTGTCCCCTGTGCGGTGTCACGGTCTGGTGACGCCCCGGTCGGAGGCGAGGTTTTCTGGGGTGTCACGAAGATCCCATCATGGACTTTTAGGTAAGGCATACCTCAGTTCGCAGTGATATGCAAGGCTTGAAGCGGAATTGAATGTAGGTAAGGCTAACCTTAGTATCTCCTTGTTGATGTTGTCCGCCGGTACGGCGCGTGCCATCCGGCCGGTGGTCCCACAGGGATGCCGGAGGCCGGAAGACGGCCCGCACGCCGACCCGAGTTCGAAGAGGAAACGATGGCCCATCCCTCCACCTCCATCACAGGCGCCCGGCCGCTCAGGCACCTGCTGGCGGCCCTCGCCGTACTGGCGCTGACCGCGGCGGCCGCCTGCGGCAGCGCGGGCGGGTCCGGTGAAAGCACCGCGGCACCGTCGAGCGCGGGTGCGGCCTCCTCCGCTCCGGCGGGCGCCTTCCCCGTGAAGGTCGAGCACCTGTACGGCACGACGGAGATCACCAAGAAGCCGGAGCGGATCGTCACCTTCGGCCTGAGCGACCACGAGCCGGTGCTGGCGCTCGGCCACAAGCCGATCGGCGTGGTGGACTGGTTCCAGCGCAGCCCGTTCACCGACTGGCCGTGGGCGAAGCAGGCGTGGGGAGGGGCCGAGCCCACGGTGCTCGGCCTGCGCGAGGACGGCGTCAAGTTCGAGAAGCTGGTCGCGCTCAAGCCCGATCTGATCTTCGCCATGTACTCCGGCATCCAGAAGGAGCACTACGACCAGCTCTCGAAGATCGCCCCGGTGGTCGCGCAGCCCAAGGGCTACGACCCCTACGCCGCCCCGTGGCAGGACATCACCCGCCTGGCCGGCCGCGCACTCGGTGAGGAGGCCAAGGCGGAGCAGCTCATCGCCGGGATCGGCGAGCGGTTCGCCCAGGTGCGCAAGGACAACCCGCAGTGGGCGGGCAAGACGGCGGTCGCCGCCGACAGCTTCAAGCCCGGCCAGTACTCCGCCTTCCAGAAGGGCGACCCCAAGTCGGCGTTCCTGGCCGAGCTGGGCTTCACCATCCCCGAGGAGATCACCAAGCAGGCCGGCGCGTCCAACGTCGCGGAGTTCGGCTCCGAGGGCCTGAACATGCTGGAGGTCGACCGGCTGGTGTGGCTCACCACCGGCAAGGAGCCCTGGGAGCGCATCAAGAACGACAAGGTCTACAAGGAGCTGAAGGTCGCCAAGGAGGGCCGCGACCTCTTCCTGACCTACCAGGACCCGCCGATCGGTGCGGCGCTGTCCTTCAACACGGTGCTCAGCATCCCGTATGCCGTCGAGCAGGTCGTGCCGCTGCTCAAGAAGTGATCCTCCAGTTCGACGATATCCACCGCGGTAGGCCACGGAAGGCATGAAGACGATGTTCGGTGACGGTTTCGCGCTGCCTCTGACCGGAGCGCAGACGGGAATCTGGCTGGCCCAGCAGATCGAGCCGGACAGCCCGGCCTACACCATCGGCTGCTACGTCGAGCTTCCCGGACCCGTCCGGGGACGGGCGGACACCGCCACCGAACGGCAGGCGCCCGACGTGTCCCGGCTGGCCGCCGCGGTGCGCCGTGCCGTACGGGAGGCCGAGCCCCTGCACGCGGTCTTCGTCGAAGACGGAGGGAAGCCCGCCCAGGTGCTCCGCGCGCCCGGTGACTGGTCACCCGCGGTGGTGGACCTGGCGGAAGAGGCCGATCCGGAGGCGGCGGCCCGCGCCTGGATGGACGCCGACCTCGCCTCGGCCGGCCGCGCGACCGATCTCGCCCGCGGTCCCCTGTTCGCGCACGCACTGCTGGATCTGGGCGAGCGCGGCCTGTGGTGGTACCAGCGCTACCACCACCTGCTCACCGACGGGTTCGGGATCCTGCAGCTCATCCACCGCACCGCCGAGCTGTACGGCTCGGGGCCCGAGGAGGGCGCGGCGCTCGCGCAGGACTGGTCCCTGAGCAGCCTGGTGGCCGGTGACACGGACTACCGCGGCTCGGCCCGGCACGCGGCCGACCGCGGCTTCTGGCACGAGCGGCTCGCCGGCCTGCCCGCCGAGCCCGCCCGGCTGGTGGAGTGCCCGCCCGCGCAGGCGGCCCGGACCCGGCGGCGCACCGCGGAGCTGTCCGCCGAGCGCACCGAGCGGCTGCGCGAGGCCGCCGCCTCCGCCGGGACCCGCCTGTCGCGCCTGGCCATCGCCGCCGTGGCGGCCTACCTGCACCGGGTCACCGGCGAGCAGGACGTGGTGCTCGGCCTGCCGGTGACCGCCCGTCTGGACCCCGAGCTGAAATACACCCCCGGCATGGTGTCCAACGTCCTGCCGCTGCGGCTGACGGTGCGGCCCGGCACGACGCCCGCGCAGCTCGTCCAGGACATCGCCGGGCGGGTCCGCGAGCTGGGCGAGCACGCGCGCTACCGCGGGGAGGACCTGGCCAGGGAACTGGGGCGTGCCGAGGGCCTGCGCGCCCTCATCGGTCCCACCGTCAACGTCATGCCGTTCCACGGGGAGATCCGGTTCGGTGACCTGTCCGGCACCGTCCACTACCTGTCCCTCGGCCCGGTCGGCGACCTGTCCGTCGCCGTCTACGACCGGCCCGCCGGGCAGGGCCTGCGCATCGACCTCGACGCCGACGCCGATGTGTGCGACCCCGACGAGCTCGCCCGGCACGAACGGCGCCTCCTGTCGGTGCTGGAGGCGATGGCCGCCCATCCGGACCGGCCGCTGGGCTCGATCGACCTGGCCTCCGCCGACGAGCGCGAGCTGGTGCTCACCCGGTTCGCCGGCACGCAGCCGGAGGTCCGGGAACTGTCGTGGACCGCGGCGTTCGAGCAGCGGGCGGCCCGTACTCCGGACGCGACCGCCCTGGTCTGCGAGGCGCAGCGGCTGTCGTACGCGGAGCTCAACGGCCGCGCCAACCGCCTGGCGCGGCTGCTGCGCCGCAGCGGGGTGACCACCGAGGACGTCGTCGCGGTCGCCGTGCCGCGCTCGGCCGACATGGTCGTCGCGCTGCTCGGCGTGATGAAGGCGGGCGCCGCCTACCTCCCCCTCGACTCCGACCACCCGGCCGACCGCATCACGTACATGGTCGAGGACGCGCGGGCGCGTGCCGTCGTCTCCGTGACCGCCCTCGCCGGCGACCTTCCCGACTTCCCCGAGTCCGCCGTGCCCCGCCTGCTGCTGGACGACCCCGCCGTCACCGCGGAGCTGGCCGCGCTGGAGGACGCCGACCTCGCCGAGGCGGCCGGCCCGGAGCTGGACCGGGCCGCCTACGTCATCTACACCTCGGGATCGACCGGACGCCCCAAGGGAGTGGTGGTCTCCCACGACGGCATCGGCAGCCTCATCGCCACCGCCGCCGAGCGGCTCGGTGTGGACGCCGCCAGCCGCGTCGTGCAGTTCGCGTCGGTCGGCTTCGACGTGGCCGTCTGGGATCTGGTCATGTCCCTGTGCGTGGGCGGTACCGTCATCGTCGTCCCGGCCGAGCGCCGCGTCGCCGGCCACGAGCTGACCGACTATCTCGCCGAGCACCGCGCGACCCACATGATCCTGCCGCCGTCGCTGGTGGCCGCGCTGCCCGCCGACTGCGAACTGCCCGCCGGGGGGGTGCTCGTGGTGGGCACCGAGGCCGTCCCGGCCGAACTGATCGCCCGCTGGGGACGGCGGATGCAGGTGGTGGTGGCGTACGGCCTGACCGAGGCGACCGTCAACTCCACGCTCTGGCTCGCCGACCCCGACCAGCCCGGTCCGGTCCCGATCGGGGTGCCGGACCCGGGCACCCGCTGCTACGTGCTCGACTCCGCGCTGCGGCCCGTGCCGCCCGGCACCGTGGGCGAGCTGTACGTCGCCGGCCGCGGCCTGGCGCGCGGCTACCTCGGCCGGCATGGCCTGACCGCCGAGCGCTTCGTCGCCGACCCGTTCGGCGCGCCGGGATCGCGCATGTACCGCACCGGCGACCGGGCCCGCTGGCGCGCCGACGGCAACCTCGACTTCCTCGGCCGCGAGGACGGCCAGCTCAAGATCCGGGGCCACCGCATCGAGCCCGGTGAGATCGAGAGCGCCCTGATGGCCCATCCCGCCGTCGCGCAGGCGGCGGTCGTCGCCCGCGAGGACCACCGCGGCGTCAAGCGGCTCGTGGCCTATGTGACGGAAACACACGTGACGGGAACCGACGCCGGAGGCGTCGACGTGGCGGAGGTGCGGAGCCTGGTGGCGGGCTCGCTCCCGGACCACATGGTGCCCGGCACGATCGTGGTGCTGGACGGGGTGCTCCCGCTGACCCCGAACGGCAAGCTGGACAAGAAGGCCCTGCCGGAGCCGGAGTGGACCGCGCAGGCGGGCGGCGCCGCCCCGTCCACCCCCGCCGAGCGCGTCCTCGCGGAGCTGTTCGCCGAGCTGCTCGGGCTGCCCGCGGTGGGCGTCCAGGACAGCTTCTTCGAGCTCGGCGGCGACAGCATCGTCGCGATCCAGCTGGTGAACCGGGCCCGTCGCGCCGGGCTGGTCATCACCCCCCGTGACGTCTTCCGGCTCCGGACCGTCGCCGCGCTCGCCCGCGAACGGGCCGGTCAGGCCCCGGAGCAGGTTCACGACCCCGGCGTCGGCACCGCGCCGGCGACCCCGATCGTCCATTGGCTGCGCGAGCGCGCGGAGACCGGCGGGCCGATCGACGGCTTCTACCAGGCCGTGACACTGCAGGTTCCGGCGGACCTCACTGCCGAGGTGCTAGCCGCCACCCTGCAGGCCGTACTCGACCACCACGGAATGCTGCGCGCCCGGCTGGTGCGGGCCGATGACTGGGCCCTGGAGGTCCCGCCGCCGGGCACGGTCCGGGCGGCCGACCTCCTGGAGCGGGTCGAGATCGGCGCGAGTGCCCTCCCCGCTACGAACACCCCGCACGAGACGAACCTTTCGGACGGTGCGGACATCCTGAACGAGGTGATCGCCGAGCACCGCCGCCGGGCCGTGGGCCGGCTGGCCCCCGACGACGGCCGGATGCTCCAGGCGGTCTGGCTCGACGCCGGGCGGCACGCCCCCGGACGGCTGGTTCTGGTCGCCCACCACCTCGTCGTCGACGGGGTGTCCTGGCGCATCCTGCTGGCCGATCTCGCCCAGGCCGCCGAGGCCCTCGCCGCCGGGCAGCCGGTCGCCCTGCCGCCGGTCGGCACCTCCTTCCCGCGCTGGTCGCGGATGCTGGCCGCGGACGCGCTGACCGCCTCCCGCCGGGCCGAGCTGGAGACCTGGCAGGACCTGCTCCGCGAGCCCGCCCCGGCACTCGGCCTGCGTCCGCTGGACCCGGCGGCCGACACGGCGGCGAGCGAGCGTTCGCTGACGGTGTCGCTGTCCGGCGACCAGACCGCCCCGCTGCTCGCCGACCTCCCCGCCGCCTACCACGGCACGGTCAACGACGTTCTGCTGACCGCGCTCGCCGTCGCCGTCGCCCGCTGGCGTCATGACCGCCCGAGCGGCTCCGGCTCGGATCCCGGCCCGGGTGCGGGCCGGGGACTCCTGCTGGAGCTGGAGGGCCACGGGCGCGAGCAGGACGACCTGGCGGGCGGGGCCGACCTGTCCCGCACCGTGGGCTGGTTCACCAGCGTCTTCCCCGTCCGGATCGACGCCGACGACGTCGACTGGGAGCAGTTCCGGGCCGGCGGGCCCGCCGCCGGTCGCGCGCTCAAGCAGGTGAAGGAGCAGTTGCGGGCCCTGCCCGGGGCCGGCCTGGGCTACGGGCAGCTGCGCCACCTGAACGAGGAGACGGCGGGTGCGCTGGCCGCTGCGCCGCAGCCGCAGCTGCTCTTCAACTACCTGGGCCGCTTCCGGGCGGGCGAGAGCGGGGACTGGCGGCTCGCCGGCGACACCGAGCCGCTGACGGCCGGCCGCGACCCGGGGATGCCGTCGGGGCACCCGCTGGAGATCAACGCGATCGTCCGCGACGGGGCCGCGGGACCGGAGCTCAGCGCGACCTGGTCGTGGCCGGAGGGGGTCCTCGACCACTCCGGCGTCGCCGAGCTGGCCGGCCTCTGGCTGGAGGCGCTGCGGGGACTCACCGCGCACCTGTCCGGCCCGGACGCGGGAGGGCACACCCCCTCGGACTTCCCCCTGGTGGAGATCGGGCAGGACGAGATCGACGAGCTGGAGGCGGCCCCGCACGGACTGCGGGACGTCCTTCCGGTCACGCCGCTCCAGCAGGGGTTGTTCTTCCACGCGCTCTTCGACGAGGACGCCTCCGACGTCTACACCGTCCAGCAGGTCATCGAGCTGACCGGAGCCGTCGACGGCTCGGCGGGCGGCGCCCTGCACCGCGCGGTGCGGGGACTGCTGGAGCGGCACCCGCTCCTGGGCGCCGGGTTCCGGCAGCGGCCCGACGGGCGGGTCGTGCAGTTCCTCCCCGACGCGGTGACCGTGCCGTGGCAGGAGATCGACGCGCCGGACACGGGCGACGAAACGGTCCAGGCCGTCGCGGAGGAGGAGCGGGCCCACCGGTTCGATCTGGCCGCGCCGCCGCTGGTGCGTGCCGCATTCGTCCGCGGCGCGGACCGCCACCGGCTGATCCTCACGCTGCACCACCTGGTCGCCGACGGCTGGTCAGTGCCGATCATGCTGCGTGACCTCCTCGCCGGGTACGCGACCGGAGAGACGGCGGTCGACGCTCTCCCCGCGGTCTCGCTCTGCCGCGAATACTTCTCCTGGCTGAGGGACCGTGACCGGGAGGCGGCACGCGAGGCCTGGCGGCGGGCGCTGTCCGGGCTGGAGGAGCCGACCCTGCTGGCGCGGGCCGGGCGCGAGGCCGTACCCGGACGTGAGGCCGCTCCCGGGCCGATCGGGCAGGTTCGCGCCGAGCTCACCGAGGAGCTGACCGCAGGGTTGACCGCCTGGGCGCGGACGCGCGGGCTGACGCTGGGCACCGTCATCCAGGGCGCCTGGGGACTGCTGGCCGGCCGCCTCACCGGCCGCCGTGACATCGTGTTCGGCACCACCGTCTCCGGCCGCCAGGCCGCCGTCGAGGGCGTCGAGTCGATGGTGGGCCTGCTGGTCAACACGTTGCCGGTGCGGGTGACGTGGCGGCCGGACGAGCGCCCGGCCGACCTGCTGGCCCGGTTGCAGGACGCCCAGGCGGACCTGCTCGACCACCAGCACCTCGGGCTGGCGGAGATCCAGCGGCTGGCCGGGTTCACCGACCCGGACGCGCGGAGCCTGTTCGACACCCTCGTGGTGATCGAGAACTATCCCGTCACCGGGGACCTGCGCGCTCCCGGCGGCGCCTTCGAGATCACCGGGGTCGACGTCCGCGACGCCTCCCACTATCCCCTCTCCCTCACCGTGGTGCCCGGGGACCGGCTGGACCTGCGGCTCGACTACGACACCGAGCGCTTCGACGCCGGGACGGCCGCGCGGCTCTCGGCGGGGCTGATGCGGTTGCTCGAGGAGATGGTCACGGACCCCGGCCGCCCGGCCGGCCGGTTCGACCTGCTGCCCGCCGCCGACCGCGAGCGGGCGGCACTCACCGGAGCGGTCAGGCCGCTCCCGGAGGAGACGCTGGCGACGGCCTTCAGCGCGCAGGTCGCCGCGTCACCCGCCGCCACCGCGCTGATCTCCGGTGCGGCGGAGGTCTCCTACGCCGAGCTGGACCGCCGGGCCGAGGCCCTCGCCCGGCGGCTGGCCGCCCGGGGGATCGGTGCGGGGCAGTTCGTGGCGGTGGCGGTCCCGCGCTCGATCGACATGATCGTCGCGCTGCTCGGCGTGCTGAAGTCGGGCGCGGCGTACGTGCCCCTGGACGTCGAGTACCCCGCGGACCGGCTGGCGTTCATGCTCGCCGACTGCGGCGCCCGCGCCGTGGTCACCACGGCGGAGGCGACCGCACGGCTCCCCGAGGCGGACGGCGTGGAGCACGTCGTCATCGGCGGCGTCATCGACGGCGCGGAGACCGAGCCCGCCGCCGGGGCGGGGCCCGCTGCCGCCGACGGCTCCGGCTCGCGCCCGGCCGCGCCCGGCGATCCCGCCTACCTCATCTACACGTCGGGATCGACCGGCCGCCCCAAGGGCGTCGTCGTCACGCACCAGGCGATCACCGGCCATCTCGCGTGGGCGCAGGGCGAGTTCCGGATGGGCTCCGGCGACCGCATGCTCCAGCAGGCGTCGGCGAGCTTCGATGCCTCCGTCTGGCAGATCTTCTGGCCGCTGTGCACCGGGGCCGCCGTCGTGCTCGCCGAGCCCGGCGGGCACTTCGACCCGGTCTACCTGGCCGGTCTCATCCAGGAGCGGCGCGTCACCGTGCTGGACATCGTCCCCTCGATGATCCAGGCGTTCCTGGCCACCGACGAGGTCGCCGGCGACTCAGCGTGGGCCGCGAGCCTGCGCAAGGTCTTCGGCGGCGCCGAGGCGCTGACCGCCGGGGTGGCCCGCCGCTGGCGGGAGCTGACCGGCGTGCCGGTGGACAACTGCTACGGGCCCACCGAGGCCACGGTCCAGGTCACCTGGCAGGACGGGGCCCACCAGCCCGAGTCGCAGCAGCCCGAGTCGCAGCCGTCCGGCGGCGAGGCCGTCCCGATCGGCGGGCCGGTCTGGAACACCCGCCTCTACGTCCTCGACGCCTGCCTGCGGCACGTCCCCCAGGGCGTGCCGGGAGAGCTCTACATCGCCGGAGCCCAGCTGGCCCTCGGCTACCACGGCCGTCCCGGCCTGACCGGCGAGCGATTCGTCGCCGACCCGTACGGCCCGCCGGGCACGCGCATGTACCGCACCGGCGACCTGGTACGGCGCCGCGCGGACGGCGCGCTGGAGTACCTGGGGCGGACCGACCACCAGGTCAAGATCCGCGGCAACCGCGTCGAGCTCGGCGAGGTCGAGGCGCGGCTGGCGGGCGAGTCCGGAGTCGCGCGGGCCGTGGTCGTGGTCCACGGCTCGGGGACCGCCGCGCGCCTGATCGGCTACGCGCTGCCGGAGCCCGGCGCCCGGCTCGACGGCGCCGCGCTCCGCTCCGCGCTGGCCGCGGCGCTGCCCGCCCCGATGGTCCCCGGTGCGGTCGTCGTGCTCGACGCGCTGCCGCTGACGCCCAACGGCAAGGTGGACCGCGCCGCCCTGCCCGTCCCGGAGGCCGCCGGAACCGCCCGGCGGGAGGTGCGGGCGCCGCGCACCGGGCGGGAGGCGCTGCTCTGCCAGATCTTCACCGAGGTCCTCGGGACCGAGACCGGGGCGGACGACGACTTCTTCGTGCTCGGCGGCGACAGCATCGCCTCCATCGCCGTCTCCGGGCGCGCCCGCCGGGCCGGCCTGCCGCTCAGCCCCCGCGACGTCTTCGCGCACCGGACCCCCGCCGCGCTGGCGGCGGCGGCCGGGGCGCAGGCGGCCGACGCCGGTCACACGGATCAGGCGAATCAGGCGGAGCTGATCCACCTGACCGCCGGGGAGACCGACCGGGTGCGGATGGCGAGCCCCGTCCCGGTCGAGGACGTCTGGCCGCTCTCCCCGCTGCAGGAGGGCATCTTCTTCCACTCCACCTACGACGCCAACGACGCGGACGCGATCGACGTCTACACCTCGCAGGACGTCTTCGCGTTCGCCGGGCGGATCGACGCCGACCGGCTCCGCGCGGCCTGCGCGGCGCTGCTGGCGCGCAACCCGAGCCTGCGCGCCGGGTTCACCGGCGAGGGGCTGCCCCGGACGGTGCAGTTCATCGGCGCCGACGTGCCCTCCCCGCTGAGCGAGATCGACCTGTCCCACCTGCCCGCCGCCGAGCGGGACGAGCGGGTGGCCGCCCTGCTGGCCGAGGACCGGACCCGGCGCTTCGACCTGTCCAGCCCGCCGCTGATGCGGCTGTTGCTGATCCGGCTCGGCGACCACGACCGGCTGGTGGTCAGCCACCACCTGATCCTGTGGGACGGCTGGTCGGCGTGGCTGTTCCTGGAGCAGCTGTTCGCGCTGTACGACCAGGCCGGAGACGACCGCGGCCTGCCCGCCCCCGGCTCCTACCGGGACTACCTCGCCTGGCTCGCGGGGCAGGAGTCCGGGACGGCGCTGGCGGCCTGGCGCGAGGCCCTGTCCGGCCTGACCGAGCCGACGCTCCTGCGGCCCGCCGACGACGGCCTGCGCCCGGTCATCCCGCTGAACCTCGACAGCCTGCTCCCCGCCGGGCTCGGCGACCGGCTGCGCACCACGGCCCGCGAGCACGGCCTGACCCTCAACACCGTGCTCAACGCCGCCTGGGGGCTCATGCTGGCCGCCACCGTCGGCCGCGACGACGTGGTCTTCGGCGCGGCGGTCGCGGGCCGGCCGGTGGCCGTACCCGAGGTGGAGAGCATCATCGGGATGTTCCTCAACACCGTCCCGGTGCGGATCTCCTTCGACCCGCGCGAGTCCGTGCTCGACCTCCTGCGGCGGGTGCAGGACGAGCGCGTGGCGCTGATGCCGTACGAGCACCTGGGCCTGGGCGAGCTGCAGCGGGAGAGCGGGCACCGCAGGCTCTTCGACACGCTCTTCGTGCTGCGCGACGCCGACGGCGAGGACCGGATGACCGCGTTCACCCGGCGCAACGGCATCGTGGACGTGGCCGGCATCGACGCCACCCACTATCCGCTCACCCTCATCGTGACCCAGGGCGCCCGGCTGCGCGTGACGCTGTCGTACCGGCCCGACGTGTTCGGGCCGGAGGAGGCCGCCGCGCTGCTGGAGCGCTACACGGCGGTGCTGGAGCGCCTGGTGGACGGCCTGCCGGAGCGGACCGGCGCGCTCGACCTGCTCCTGCCGGGCGAGCGGCGCAGCCTCGGCGCGGAGTGGGACGCCACGCGCCGTCCGCTGCCCCCGGCGACCGTCGCCGAGCTGCTGGCCGAGCAGGCGGCGCGCACCCCGGAGGAGGTGGCCCTGGTCTTCGGCGCCGAGCGCCTGACCTACGCCGAGCTCGACGCGCGGATCAACCGCATGACCCGCCTGCTGCTGGCGCACGGCGCCGCACCGGAGCGGGTGGTCGCGCTGGCCCTGCCGCGCTCGGCCGACATGGTCGTGGCGCTGTTCGCGGTGCTCCAGACGGGCGCCGCCTACCTTCCCCTGGACCTGGAGTATCCGGCGGAGCGGCTGGAGTTCATGCTGGAGGACACCGCCCCGGCGTGCGTGGTGACCACCACGGCGGTCGCCGCGACGCTCCCGGACACCGGGGTGGTGCGCGTCCTGCTCGACGACCCGGTCACCGCCGCGGCACTGGCGGCGCTGCCCTCCGGCACGCTCTCCGACGGCGAGCGCCCGGCCTTCGCCCGCGACCTGCCGCACCGGCTGGAGCACCCGGCGTACGTGATCTTCACCTCGGGCTCCACCGGCCGCCCCAAGGGCGTCGTCACGCCCTACCGGGGGCTGACGAACATGCAGTTCAACCACCGCGAGGCCATCTTCGAACCGGCGATCGCGGCGGCCGGCGGGCGGCGGCTGCGCATCGCCCACACGGTCTCCTTCGCCTTCGACATGTCGTGGGAGGAGCTGCTGTGGCTGGTCGAGGGGCACGAGGTCCACGTCTGCGACGAGAACCTGCGCCGCGACGCCGAGGCACTGGTGGCCTACTGCGACCGTGAGCGCGTCGACGTCGTCAACGTGACGCCCACCTACGCCCACCACCTCATCGAGGAGGGCCTGCTCGACGGGCACCGGCCCCCGCTGGTGCTGCTCGGCGGCGAGGCGGTGTCGGAGACGGTCTGGAGCACACTGAGGGACACCCCCGGGACCTTCGGCTACAACCTGTACGGGCCGACCGAGTACACGATCAACACGCTCGGCGCCTCCACCGACGACAGCCCGACCTCCACCGTGGGGCGGCCGATCTGGAACACCCGCGCCTACGTGCTCGACTCCGCGCTGCGCCCGGTCCCGCCGGGCACCCCGGGCGAGCTCTACATCGGCGGCGTCGGCCTGGCACGCGGCTACCACCGCAGGCCCGGCCTGACCGCCGCGAGCTTCGTCGCCGACCCGTTCTGCGGCGAGCCGGGGATGCGCATGTACCGCACCGGTGACCTCGTGCGCCGCCGCCCCGACGGGAACCTGGACTTCCTCGGCCGCACCGACGACCAGGTGAAGATCCGCGGTTACCGGGTCGAGCTGGGGGAGATCGGGGCGGCGCTGGAGGACCACCCGCTGGTCTCGCACGCCGCCGTCGTGGCCGACGGCTCCGGGCCGGGCGGCGCCAAGCGGCTGGTCGGCTACGTCGTGCCCCAGGACGAACGGGCTCTCGGGGACCCCTCGGAGGCCGAGGAGCTCGTCACGGCGCTTCGGGAGTCGCTGAAGGCCAGGCTGCCCGGCTACATGGTCCCCGCCGCGCTCATGGTGGTGGACCGCCTGCCGCTCACCGTGAACGGCAAGCTGGACGTGCGGGCGCTGCCCCGGCCCGCCGTCACCGCCGGGGGCCGGAGCCGGCCGCCGCGCTCGCCGCACGAGCGGGTCCTGTGCGCGCTCTTCGCCGAGCTGCTCGGCGTGGAGCAGGTCGGGATCGACGACGACTTCTTCGACCTGGGCGGGCACTCCCTGCTGGCCACCCGGCTGGTCAGCAGGGCCCGTGCCGCGCTCGGCGCCGAACTGGCCATCCGGGACCTGTTCGAGGCCCCGACGGTCGCCGAGCTGGCGGCCCGGGTCGTCGCAGCCGACGCCGTACGGCGCCCGGCCCTGGCGCCCGCGGACGAGCGGCCCGCCGAGCCCCCGCTCTCGTCCGCCCAGCAGCGGCTGTGGGTGATCGAGCAGCTCGAAGGCCCGTCGGCGGTCTACAACTTCCCGCTCGTCATCCGGCTGCGCGGCGCGCTCGACGTCGAGGCCCTGCGGGCCGCGCTGGCCGACGTGGCGGCGCGGCACGAGGCGCTGCGCACCCTCGTCGCCGAGCGGGAGGGCCGCCCGTACCAGGACGTCGTCCCGGCCGAGGCCGCCCGCCCGGTCCTGGAGGTGGTCGAGGCGGACGAGGAGCGGCTCGGAGAGGTCCTGTCCGAGGTGCTCGGCCGCCCGTTCGACCTGGCCGCCGAGCTTCCCCTGCGTGCCACGGCCGTACGGCTCGGCGCCCAGGAGCACGTGGTGGCGCTGCTGCTGCACCACATCACCACCGACGAGTGGTCTGACGGCCCGTTCCTGCGCGACCTGTCGGCCGCCTACGCCGCCCGCCGCAGCGGGCGGGAACCCCGGTGGGAGCCCCTGCCCGTCCAGTACGTCGACTACACGCTCTGGCAGCGGGAACTGCTCGGCGACCGCTCCGATCCCGGGAGCCTGGCCGCGCGCCAGCTCGCCTACTGGGCCGAGGCCCTTCGGGGCGCGCCCGAGCAGCTCGAACTGCCCACCGACCGGCCCCATCCGGCGCGGCCGAGCCCGTCCGGCGGGGAACTGGTCGTCGAGCTGGACCCGGAGGACTGCGCGCGCCTGCGCGGGATCGCCCAGGGCGCCGGGGCGAGCATGTTCATGGCGTGCCACGCGGTGGTCGCCGCGCTGCTGCACCGCCTGGGGGCCGGCGACGACCTCCCGCTCGGCGCGCCGATCTCGGGCCGCACCGACGGGGCCCTGGACGAGCTGGTCGGCTTCTTCGTCAACACCCTCGTGCTGCGTACCGACGTGTCGGGCGACCCGACCTTCACCGAACTCGTCGGCCGGGTCCGGGAGACCGCCCTGGCCGCCTTCTCCCACCAGGACGTGCCGTTCGAGGCCGTGGTGGAGGAGCTGAACCCGGTGCGCTCGCCCGACCGCAACCCGCTGTTCCAGGTGATGGTCGGCTACCGCAACCGCGCGGACGACGGCTTCGCCATGGCCGGGCTGGAGGTGCTGCCGCAGCCGGTCGAGGCCCGCACGGCGAAGTTCGACCTGGTGTTCAGCTTCGCCGAGGACGCCGGGAGCGGCCGGATCGCCTGCGTGATCGAGTACCGCTCCGACCTGTTCGACCGGGCCACGGTCGCGACGCTGGGCGACCGGCTGGCCGCGCTCGCCGGCGCGGTGGCCGCCGACCCCGGCCTCCCGGTCAGCCGCGTCGACGTGCTCACCGAGACCGAGCGCGCGCAGGTCGTCACCGGCTTCAACCGGACCGACCGGATCGTGGCGGAGGAGAGCTTCCCGGAGATGTTCCGGCGGCGCGCGGCTGAGCGCCCCGGCGCCGTCGCCGTGGTGGACGGGCCGCGCTCGGTCACCTACGCGGAGCTGGACGCGCTGTCGGACCGCATGGCCCGGCTGCTGGCCCGGTACGGCGTGCGCGCCGAGAGCGTGGTCGGCGTGGCGGTGCCGCGCTCGGTGGAGATGGTCGCCGTGATGCTCGGCGCCAACAAGCTGGGCGCCGCCTTCCTCCCGCTGGACCTCGCCCACCCCGCCGACCGCCTGGCGTACATGCTCGGCGACGCGCGGGCGGAAGTCGTCGTGGCGACCGAGCAGGTCGCGGGCAAGATCCCCGAGGTCGACGGGCTGCACGCGCTGCTGCTCGACGCCCCCGGGGTCGCCGGGGAACTGGCCGGGATCGAGGCGGGCGGGCCGTTCCCGCCCGTCGCCTTGGACCAGGCCGCCTACGTCATCTACACCTCGGGCTCGACCGGCCGTCCCAAGGGCGTCCTCGTCCCGCACGAGGGGATCGGCAGCCTGGTGGCCACGGCCGTCGACCGGATGGGGCTGACCCCCGACAGCCGGGTGCTGCAGTTCGCCTCGATCGGCTTCGACGTGACCATCTTCGAGCTGTCCATGGCGCTGTGTCACGGCGGTTGCCTGGTGCTCGTCCCCGACGAGGCCCGGGTGCCCGGCCGCGAGCTGACCGACTTCATGAACGGGCAGCGGATCACCCACGCGATTCTGCCGCCCTCACTGGTGGCGGCCCTGCCCGCCGACTGCGAGCTGCCGGAGGGCGCCACCGTACTGGTCGGCACCGAGACCGTGCCGCCCGCCGTGATCGCGCGGTGGGCCGGGCGCCTGCGGCTGCTGGCGGCCTACGGACTGACCGAGGCGACGGTGAACTCGACGCTGTGGCCGGCCGAGCCGGGCTGGGCAGGGGCGGTGCCCATCGGCGTGCCCGACCCCAACACCCGTGCGTACGTGCTGGACGCGCGACTGCGGCCGGTGCCGCCCGGCGTCGCGGGGGAGCTGTACGTCTCCGGCCGCGGCCTCGCCCGCGGCTACCTGGGACGGCCCGGTCTGAGCGCGGAACGGTTCGTGGCCTGCCCCTTCGGCCCGCCCGGCACGCGGATGTACCGGACCGGCGACCGGGCACGCTGGCGTGCCGACGGGAACATCGACTTCCTCGGCCGGGCCGACGACCAGGTGAAGATCCGCGGCTTCCGGATCGAGCCGGGCGAGATCGCCGGAGCAATGACCCGGCACCCGGCCGTCGCCCAGGCGGCGGTCGTGGTGGACCGCAGCGGGCAGGAGCCGAGGCTGGTCGGCTACGCGGTTCCCAGCCGCGACGGGACCGGCCTCCCGCTCGACCCGGCCGGGATCCGCGCCCACGTGGCGGAGCTGCTCCCGGACTACATGGTCCCGGCCGCGGTGGTGGTGCTCGGCGGGCCGCTCCCGCTCACGCCCAACGGCAAGCTGGACCGCCGGGCGCTGCCCGCGCCCGACTGGTCGGCGCTGACCGGCACGGCCCGCCCCGTCACCGGGCGGCAGCGGGCCCTGGCGGAGCTGTTCGCCGAGATCCTCGAACTCCCCGAGGTGGGGATCCACGACAACTTCTTCCTGCTGGGCGGTCACTCGATGTCCGCGATGCGGCTGCTGGGCCGGGTCCGCACGGTGCTGGACGCCGACCTCGCCCTGCGCGACGTCTTCGAGGCGCCCACGGTGGCGGCGCTGGCCGAGCGCCTGGGCGACCGCGCGGACGAGACCGGGAGCGTCCAGCGTCCGCGGCTCGCCCGGACCGGCAGGCCGCCGGTCCTGCCGGCCGCGCCGCCCCAGGAGTGGCAGTGGACCCGGTACCGCACCGGGACCGGCCGGGCCTACGACATGGCATTCGCGCTGCGCGCCCCCGGCGGCCTGGACGCGGAGGCGCTCGCCGCCGCGCTCGCCGACGTCGCCGCACGCCATGAGCCGCTCCGCACGGTCCTCACCGAGCGCGGCCGACAGCCCGCGATCGGGTCCGCCGGGCGGGACGGCGAGATCTGCCCTCCGGCCCGGGAACCCGCCGTGCCGGGGGTGGAACTGGTCCAGGAGCCCGCCACGCAGGGACTCGAATTCGTCCAGGTCACCGACCTGGACGAGCGGCTGCGCGCGCTGGCGGCCGAGGAAGCCGACCTGACCGGGCGCCCGCCGCTGCGGGCGCGGCTGCTCACCGACGGCTCCGGCGCTCAGGCGCTCCTGCTGACGGTGCACTACATCGGCGTGGACGAGTGGTCCATCGTGCCGCTGGTCCGCGACCTCGTCACCGCCTACACGGCCCGGCGGCGGGGGAACACCCCGGCCTGGAGCGAGCTGCCGGTGGGCTACGCCGACTACACGTCGTGGGCGCACGAGCTGCTCGGCGGGGTCGCCGACCGGCAGCTCGGCTACTGGCGGGAGACCCTGCGCGGGCTGCCCCTCGACCCAGCGCTGCCGTACGACCGGCCGCGCGGGCAGGGTCCCGGCGGGGCCGGTGAGCCCGGTGGACGCGGCGACCACGTCGATCTCGTGCTGGACCCGGTCCTGCACGCCGCCGTCGACGACCTCGCCGCGCGGACGGGCACCAGCATGTTCATGGTGCTCCAGGCGGCGCTGGCGACCCTGCTCACCCGGCACGGGGCCGGGACGGACCTGCCGATCGCCTCGCTGGTCGCGGGCCGTACCGAGGAGGCGCTCACCGACCTGGTCGGATGCTTCTTCAACACGGTCATCCTGCGCACCGACACCTCGGGCGAGCCGACCTTCCGCGAGCTGCTCGCGCGCATCCGGGAGGCCGACCTCGCCGCGCTCGACCGGCAGGACGTCCCCTTCGCCCGGGTTGCGCGGGAGCTCGGCCTGCCCGCGCCGCGGGTGATGCTGGTCCACCACGAGCAGGCGCGGATGGCGGAGATGGAGGACATCGGGGCGGCGTTCGAACCGGTCCCGACCGGGGCGCTCAACGCCGATCTGACGCTCAGCTTCTTCGAACCGCGCGGCGACGGACCGGTGGACTGCCTGCTGGAGTACGACACCGGCCTGTTCGACCGGGACACGATCCGGCAGCTCGCGGACGATCTGGTCCGCATCCTGAAGACGGCGGTGGCCGATCCCGACCGGCCGCCCATCCACGACGACCACAGGAGGAACGACTCATGAGCACCAACCCGTTCGAGGACCCCCAGGGCCGCTACCTGGTGCTGGTCAACGGCGAGGGCCAGCACTCGCTCTGGCCGACCTTCGCCGAGGTGCCGGCGGGCTGGGAGCCGGTCTTCGGCGAGGACTCCCGCGACGCCTGCCTGGAGTACGTGGAGCGGAACTGGACGGACCTGCGCCCGCGCAGCCTGGCCGAGGCCATGGGCGAGACGCGGAACTGACCCGCTCACGCGGACGGCGGCTCCGCCCCGGCACCGGCCGGGGCGGAGCCGCCGTCCTTTCGCGGCCGGACGACCACGAGATGAGGGCCGGCCGCGTCACCTGAGGCGTGTCCCGCGGATCATGGCGGCCGCGACGGGCTCAGTCGCCCGGCGCCTGCCGGTTGTCCGACCACGCCTCCCACAGCGCCGCGTAGCCGCCGCCGGCACGGACCAGCTCGGCGTGCGTACCGGTCTCGGCCACCTTTCCTCCGTCGAGCACCACGACGCGGTCGGCCGCCGCGGCCTGGGTGAGCCGGTGCGCGACGACGAGCGCGGTCCGGCCGTCCACCGCGGCGGAGGCCGAGGCCTCCAGCAGCCGTGCCCCCGCGCTGCCCGCCTCCGCCGTCGCCTCATCGAGCACGACCACCGGAGGGTCGGCCAGGACGAGCCGGGCCAGCGCCAGTTGCTGCGCCTGGGCGGGGGTGAGCCGGTGGCCGTTCTCGCCGACCACCGTGTCCAGCCCTTCGGGCAGCGCCTGCGCCCAGGTCAGCGCCCCGACCCGCTCCAGCGCGCGGCGGAGCTCGTCGGCCCCCGCCTCCGGCCGTGCCAGCCGCAGGTCGTCGGCGAGAGTGCCGGAGAAGACGTGGACCTCCTGGGTGACCAGCGCGACGGGCCGTCCGGCCGCCGCCCGGTCCGTCCCGGAGGGTTCCGTGCCGTCCACGGTGACCGAGCCGCTGCCGGGCGGATGGACGCCTGCGATGATCTTGGCCAGTGTGGTCTTCCCCGCGCCGCTCGTGCCGACCAGGGCGATGCGCTCCCCGGCGGCGATGTCGAGGTCCACGCCGTGCAGGACCGGGTGGCCCGGCCGGTAGGCGTACTCGACGCCGCAGACGCGGACCGGGAGGGAGACGGCCGGGAGAGCCCGCACCGGGGCCGGGGCCGGGCTCGGGGCTGGGACCGGCGCGGCGTCGGCCACCCCGACCAGCCGCGCGAGACCCGAGACGGCGGCCTGCGCGTCGTCGGCGAGGCCGAGCGCGATGTTGACCGGCGTGAACAGGCTGTGGAAGTAGAGCGCCGCGGCGCTGGCCGTACCGACGCTGGCATCCCCGTTCCGCACCAGCAGGAACCCGGTCGCGAGCACCGCGGACAGCCCGGCGAGCTCGGCGAGGTTGAGCCGGGAGTAGAACCGCGTCACCAGCCCGACACCGCGCAGCGCCAGGTCCACCGCCGCGCGTGAGCGGGTGCCGACGAGGCGGACGTGCTCCTCGGCGAGCCGGAACGCCCGGACGGTGGACGCCCCGCCGACGGTGTCCAGCAGTTGCTGCTGCTGGGCGCCGACGGCGACGCGCTGTGCGGCGTACAGCGGGACCGCCCGGCGCACGTACCAGCGCACCGTGCGCACCTGGATGGGGACGGCCACCAGCGCCACGAGCAGGAACCGCCAGTCCAGGACCGCCAGCCCGACCAGGGTGAGGCCGATCGTCAGCAGCGAGCGGGCCAATGCCGGCATCGCGTCGCGGACCGCGTTCGTGATCACCGAGACGTCGTTGGTGACGCGCGAGGTCAGGTCTCCCGACCCGGCCCGCTCCACCCGTTCCAGGGGGAGCCCGAGGGCCCGCTCCACGAACCGCTCCCGGAGCGTGGCCAGCATGCCCTCGCCGAGCCGGGCGATGAAGGAGACGCCGGCCGCGGCGGTCACCCCCTGGGCGACCGCGATGACCGCCAGCCAGGCCACCGGGGCGGTGATCGCGGCGGCGGGCCGCCCTGCGGCGACCAGGTCGATGATGTGGCCGAGGATCGGCGCGGTGAGCAGCCCGACCCCGGTCGAGGCGATCAGGATCGCCAGGCCGCTCAGGGCCGCCGCGCGGTGGGGGCGGGCCAGTTCGCGTACGGCCGCGCGGGTCTGCGCCGCGGTCGCGGTGGGCAGCAGCTCCCGATCCTCGTCCTGCCGTGTTCCTGCCGTGCCGGTCATGCTCATCTGGGTGTTCTCCTCCACCGGATCCTCCCGGGCTCAGGCCAGGACCGTTGCCCGGTAGGCCTCGTTGTCGTGGACGAGCTCGACGTGGCGGCCCTCCGCCGCCGGGACCCCGCCGTCCACGAAGATCACCCGGTCGGCCGCCGCGAGCAGCGCCGGACTGGTGACCAGCATGATCGTCGTCCGTCCGGACCTGACCTTGCGGATCCCCTCGGCGATCCGGGCCTCGGTGACCGCGTCGACCGCGGTGGTCGGATCGTGCAGGACCAGGACCGGGGCGCCGGTGGCCAGGGCGCGGGCGAGGGCCACCCGCTGGCGCTGCCCGCCCGACAGCGAACGGCCTCGCTCGGTGAGCGCGGTGGCGGCGCCGTACGGCAGGACCCGGGCGATCTCGTCGACCGCCGCGGCCGCCATCGCCGCCTCGGCCGCGTCCGGAGCCGCGTCCGGCGGCATGGCGGCGGTGACGTTGCCGAGCAGGCTCCCCTCGAACAGGTCGGCGTCGTGGTCGGCGACGACGACGGCGCGGCGCACCTCGGCGGGGTCGAGGGTGCGCAGCGGCACACCGTCCAGTTCCACCACGCCCGACGAGGGATCGGCGGTGCGGTTCAGCACCCGCAGCAGTGAGGCGGCGACCGCGGGATCGGCCGTCACGACGCCCAGCAGCTCGCCCGGTGCGACGTCGAGGCTCAGCCCGCGCAGCGCGCCGTGCGTGACCTCGTGCAACCGGATCCGGCCCTGAAGGGGTTCCGGGAGGACGTCGTCGCCTCCGGTCACCGCGGGCGGCATGGCCAGCACCGAGGCGACCCGGGCGGCCGACGCGCGCCCCTGGGCGAATTCCCCGTTGGCCCAGGACAGGATGGACAGCGGGGTGAGCAGGAACTGGGCGAGCCCGACCGCCGCCACCAGCTGTCCGACACTGATCTCGCCCTGTGCGGCGAGCCGGCCTCCCACCAGGGCCACGATGGCGATGAAGACGCCGGTCAGGGTGAGCATGCCGCCGTCGTGCCAGGCCTGGGCCCGTGCCGCCCGCAGGGTGGCGGCCAGCGAGTCCCGGCTGGTGCGCCGGTAGCGGTCGACCGCTGCGGCCTCCGCTCCGATGCCCTTGAGCACCCGCAGTCCGGCGATCAGGTCGGCGGCCACGCCCGACGCGTGCGCCGCGCGTTCCTGCTCGGCGCCGCTGCGCCGCTCCAGCGGCTTGCCCAGCAGGTGCGCGAGCAGCAGCAGAGGCGGGATCCCCAGCAGGACCACCAGGCCCAGCGGCACGGAGACCCGGAGCAGCGCCACTCCCCCGGCGAGCAGCCCGGCCAGCGCCGAGACGCCGGCGGCCAGGGCCACGTTCACGGCGCCGACCCGCTTGGCGTCCTGTGTGGCGACCGCGACCAGCTCGCCCGGGAGCCGTCCGGCCTCCGCGCCGCCCCTGGCCTGCAGGACCCGGCCCGCCAGTTCGGCCCGCAGCCCGTGCGCGGCCAGCTCGGACGCCCGCTCGGCGATCCGGAAGCTGAAACGGTAGCTGAAGGACAGCACGGCGAAGACCGCGGCCAGCGCCGCGATCCAGCCGGCGAGCTCCGCGGCGTCACCGGTCGAGATGGCCCTGTCGATGACCACTCCGATCATCACGGGCACCAGGGCTTCGCAGGCCTGGTGCCCGGCGGCCAGGGCGGAGCCGCCCGCCGTGTGCCTCCAGTGCCCGGTGATCGAACGTCGCAGGACGTCACGGCCTTCGATCGGCATCGCCGCTCCTCCAGGTCAGTCGCATGTGATCAGGCAGCAGGTGGAGCAGGCCTCCCGCCCCGGGAGCGTCACCCACAGGCAGCAGGTGCGCCGGCGCATCGAGGGCAGTTCCAGCAGATCGGCCACCGGGCCTCCGGCCGACCGCAGCAGGGCCTCCGCCGCGCCGGCGGGATCGTCGAGCAGGTCCTGGGCGAAGGAGACGAGCGGCTGGGCGAAAGCCTCGGCCACCGAACCCCACAGGCCCCGTCTGCCGGTCCGGGTGAGCGCGTGCAGCGCCTCGATGAGCGGCGCGTGCAGGTCCTCCAGCAACGTGCTGCGGATGACCGCGCCCAGCTCCTCAAGCCCGCCGCCGGCTACCAGCGGCTCGCACAGCCCGAACCGCAGGCGGGGCTCGGCCGGTGACGAGCGCAGCACCGTGTTGCGCGCGGTCATCAGGGGGACGTGCCGGTTGATGGCCCATCCCATGACGACCGGAAGGGTGGTCCAGTAGGAGAATCCCTTCCACCACAGGGCGGCGGCCACGTGCGGTGGCGCCTCCCACTCGCGCCGGGCCACGTCGAGGAGCTCACCCAGCCGCCGGTACGGCGGGGCCGCCAGCTCCGCCGCCGTGTACCAGTCCGGTCCTCCGGCGTACAGGCCGGGCGTCAGCGCGAGAGGAAGCCCGGCCTCGGCGGCGGCGCGGAGACGCGCGGTCAGCGGCTCCAGCATCGTCTCGGCGGACGGCTCGCCGCCCAGCAGCGCGGTCCCCGTCGCGTTCACGCCTCCTCCGATCATCAGGTCAGGTAAGGCTAACCTAAAACGATCGAATGGGGGAGTGCCGTGCGGGTTCGATCGGCGGATCGACGGCGTCCGCGACGTCACCGTGGACCTCCCCACCGGACAGGTCACCGTCACCGGCGGCCGTCCGCTGCCCGCCGACCGGATCGCCGACGCCGTACGCAGGGCCGGTTACGAACTGACCGCTCTGGCCCTGTAGGGCGTACGCCACCCGAAGCGTCACATCCCCGCCATCACGCCCCTGGAAGGGCTCGCGATGGCGGGGACGTGTGGAAGCCGTGCCCGGATCAGGTCCGTACCGCCTCGGGCCGGATGTCCTGCCCGGTGACCGCGGGCTTCGGCTGGCGCATGAGCAGCACCGTCAGGACCGCCCCGGCCGCCGTGACGGTCCCGGCGCCGATGAAGGCGGCCTGGAAGCCGCCGGTGAGCCGGGGCAGGTCGCCGAGCCGGTCGGCGCCGGAGGAGGTGGCGATCATGAAGATCATGATGGCGACGGTCATCGGCAGCAGCGCCGCGCCGCTGGCGAAGGCGCCGTAGCCCAGCACCTGCTGGAGATAGAGGTTGAGGAAGTACCGCATCGGGATCCATGCCGCCCCCAGCAGCGCCATGGCCAGGTTGGCGGTGGCCAGGCCCGGGGTGCGCCAGATCGCGAGCGGCATGAGCGGCTCGCGCACGCTGCGCTGGATGAGCAGGAACGCCACCAGGAGTGCGACGGCCCCGGCCAGCTCCAGCACGGTGGCGGCCGAGCTCCAGCCCTGTTCGGGGGCGCGCCGATCCCCGGGCCGCGCGGGCCCGGCCGGTTTCCGGCCCGCCGGGCCCGGCGGAAAACGATCACCTTGCGGGGGCCGGACTATGCTGGAAGCGGCCACCGGCGCGGTGAAGCAGGAAGACCGCCGGCGGTGGCCGGAATCCCCTTCCCCGGGAGGGAAGCCCGAAGGACACGCGTCGGAGGAGGCCGCCTCATGCTGTACGTCTTCGGCTTCGAACGGATCGGTGTGGCGGTGAGCGACATCTTCTTCGTCGACCCGAACCCGAACAAGGGTCAGGAAGGAGCTGAGCGCGGCGTCCGCCTGGAGGTGCGGATGCTGGAGCGGGGACAGCTGAAGGGTTCCATCTACTCGGCACGCCCCATTCACGTCGATCAGCCCATCTGGCGCGTGGATCTGCTGGAATCGGTCGCCGGGCAGCCCGGAAGCTTCGACCGGGCCCATCACCATCCCGTCTTCACCGGCTGGGACCCGGGCCCGCGGGTGTTCAGCAAGGAGCTGTCGAGCGATCCCCTCGGCTGGCTGGCGGGCAGGCTGTCCGAACTGGACGGGGTGCTGCAGGAGGCGGGAATCGACGGTGACGACGTGATCGCCGCCGATGCGAGCCGGGTCCGGGCGTGCGTTCCGGAAATCCTCGACAGCGTGAACCGGCTGCTGGTGAAGGTCCGGGCCGGAGGACTCGACCGGCCGTCCGGAGAGGAAGCGGCCGACAGCATCCGCGAGAGCTGGCTCTGATCATCATCCCTGGGTGAGGTGCCCGCTGCGGGTACCGAGGCCGTCTCGCCTCTCCGGGCGCCCTTCTCCCCGGGAGGATCATCCGTCTTGGCTGGTTGACGACCCTTCCCTTAGGAGCTGTTTGGGGTTCGGATCTAGGTAGGGCCCGGTGGCGGGCCGGCGGCTGGTAGAACTCGGACGTGGCGCGTTTTGATGTGACGGACGCCGAGTGGGCGTTGATCGAGCCGTATCTGCCGGTGGCGGCCACCGGGCCGCTGCCGCGGCGGGTGCGTGATCAGTTCAACGGGATCCTGTGGCGTTTTCGCACCGGGTCCGGCTGGCGTGACGTCCCCGAACGCTACGGGCCCTGGTCCACGCTCTACTCCCGGTTCAACGGCTGGGTCAAGGCCGGGGTGTTCCAAGGGCTGATGGACGCGTTGATCGCTGAGGCGGCATCGCGCGGGCAGGTCGGGCTGGAACTGGTCAGCGTGGACTCCACGATCGTGCGGGCGCATCAAGAATCGGCCGGTCTGGCCGTGGCCGGGGAGACCCTGGATGCGCTGGAGCAGGCCCTGACCGAGGAAAAGGGGGCTCCGCTATCGGAGCAGCCGCCGGTGCTGCGGGTGATGCGCCTCCGGTGACACCCGGCGCGGACACCTCGTCGGAGCAGGATCGCGCCGCTGCGCGGCGACGCCGCAGGGCCCGGACCAAGGCCGCCGGGCTCGGCCGGTCCCGCGGCGGGCTGAGCAGCAAGGTCCATGCCGCGGTCGACACCCGAGGGTTGCCGCTGGCCTTCGTGCTCACGCCCGGCCAGGCCGCCGACTGCCCGCAGTTCATCACCGTCATGGACAAGATCCGCGTTCCCGGTCCGGTCGGTCGGCCCCGCACCCGGCCGGGCGCCCTCGCCGCGGACAAGGCCTACTCCTCCCGTTCCAACCGTGCTTACCTGAGGAAACGCCACATCAAGGCGGTCATCCCGGAGAAGAAGGACCAGGCCGCCAATCGCAGGAGGAAGGGCAGCCGGGGCGGTCGGCCCGTCAGTCACGACACCGATCTCTACAAGGAGCGCAACACCGTTGAACGCTGCTTCCAGAAGATCAAGACCTGGCGCGCTCTGGCGACCCGCTATGACAAGGCCCCGGAGAGCTACGAGGCTGGACTCTACCTTCGAGGTTCGATCATGTGGCTGAAGTTCCTCACCTCAACCACATGATCCGAACCTCGAACAGCTCCTAGTGTCGCCGGCATGGCGTTCACCGGTAAGGAGCACGTGTCGCGGCCCCGCCCCGAGGCGATGGTGGTCATCGGAGGATGGGCCGCGTTCGCGGCTGCGGCTGCGGCGTGGCGCTGGTTCGCTCAGGACAACGAGTCGCGCACGCCGTACTGGGGCGTGGTGGCGGGTGTCATCACCGTGGCGATCGCCGTCGTGGTCACTCTGATGATCGTCTGCGGTGTCCGGGCAGGACGCGCCGACGCAGGCGGTTCTCGCGGGAGTTCCATGCCGGGCCGCCTGCTCGCGGTGGCGGCCTGGCTGGTGGGTGGCCTGTTCGCCTTTTTCGACCTCATCCTGCAACACGACAAGCGCAGCGGAAGCGGCACAGGCTGCTCCTTCGAGTCGCTGAACCGGCCCGCCCCGGAGGTGGAGGCGCTCGGAGGTCTCCTCGCCCTCTCGGCCACGCCTGCTCTGGTGGTCCTGCTCATCGCGGCTCGCCGCTCGCGGGTGATCGCGTGGTTGTCACCGGTTCTCATCCTCGGCCTGTACCTGCTGGGGATGCACCTGTGGGAGGCGCATGGGACGGAGACAACGTGTTCGTACTGATCATGGCTTCTCTGCTCCCTGGAGGGGCCGGTGTTCGCCTCCCTCCGGGCGTCGGGCGTCCGGTCGTGATCGTCCGGGCGGCGAGCCCGGGTGACGGCGAGGAAAGCCGGCGCGAGCAGGGCCGACGCGCTGGAGCGGTACCCGGCCGGAAGGTGCGGACGTGCACGGGCGAACCGCGGGGACGAGGCGCCGCATTCCATCTCACCGCCCGCCCACCCGCGCTCCGACGCCGACGAGGATTTCGCGTAGCCACCGATGCCCCGCGTCGGCCTGGTGGACCGAGTGGTACCAGAACGCCTCGATGACGGGCACCGCCTCGTAGGGACAGGGCAGGATCTGGAAGTCCTCCAGCCCGGACATCCGCCTGGCCAGCCGCTCCTGGAGAAGGGAGATGCGCCGGGTGCCGGGGACGAGGAACGGCAGAGATTGGAAGTTCTCCACCACGACCTCGACCCGCGGCTCCACGCCGAGCATGGTGAGCTGCCGGGCCGCCGAGGCGATCGCCGTCGGACCGCGGAAGGTCACCGCCCACGGAAGCTCTCGCAGGTGGTCCATGGTGATGCCGTCGCGCAGGTCGGGATGGTCCCGGTCGGCGATGATGACCCACCTGTCGGTGTAGAGGTCCACCGCCGGATGGGCGGAGACGAAGCCGTGCGGCATCAGCAGGCCGTCCACCGAGCGCAGTGTGGTGTCGATGTCGTCGACCCGCGGGACGTTGATCTGCAGGAACCGCAGCCGGATGCCGGGAGCGGCGTGCTCGACGGTGCGCATCAGCTCCTTGCCGAGGACGGTCAGTGCGTAGTCGGAGCTGACCAGGATGAACTCGCGGTCACTCGTGGCGGGATCGAAATCGGGCCGGGCGGAGAAGACCCGATCGACGACGCTGACCGCCAGCGCCGTCGCGTCGACCAGTGAGGCGGCGAGTGGCGTGAGCTCGAAGCCGTTGCCGACGCGCAGGAGAAGCTCGTCGTCGAAGTGCCGGCGCAGGCGGGCCAGGCCGGCACTGGTGGCGGGCTGGCTGAGCCCGATCCGCTGACCGGCGCGGGTCACGTTGCGTTCCTCCAGCAGCGCGTGCAGCGTGGTCAGCAGGTTCAGGTCCAGGCTCTCCAGCCCCATCGGCCTCTCCGGATTCATGCGATGGATGCGCTCATACAACCTATCTGCTTGTCAAATCCGCAGGCTTGTCCCAGGGGGACGCTTCGCCCCTGCGGGGCGCCCGTGCCCGGATCCGGCGGGAACCGGGCACGGCAGCGCGGGACGGCCACCGGGGACCGTGGTCAGGGACGGGTGCGCGGGCGTCTGCGGGCCGGCGGCACCGGCACCGGCGCGGTGCCGGGGACGACCGTGTTGGAGACGGTGCCGATGCCCTCCACGGTGAGGGTGACGGTGTCCCCGGGCCGCAGCGGCGGAGGGTCCTGCCGTCCGTTCCGGCCCCATAGCTCGGCGAGGCAGCCGCCGTTGCCGCAGGTGCCGGAGCCGAGCACGTCACCGGGGCGCACCCGGGCGCCGCGTGACGCGTAGGCCACCAGATCCTCGAACGGCCAGGCCATGTTGGACAGCAGATCGCGGCCGACCTCCCGGCCGTTGACCTCGGCCGTCAGGGCGAGCCGCAGGAATCCGTCGGCGTCGCGGTAGGGCTCCAGCTCGTCGGCGGTCACCAGCCAGGGGCCGAGCGTGGCCGCCGAGTCCTTGCCCTTGCAGGGGCCGAGCCCGACCTGCATCTCCCGGGACTGCAGGTCGCGGGCCGACCAGTCGTTGAAGATCGTGTACCCGAAGATGTGGTCGCGGGCCTGCTCGGGGGAGAGGTCGCGGCCCTCGCGGCCGATGACCGCGGCCACCTCGAGCTCGAAGTCCAGGGCGTGGCAGCCGGGCGGGACGGGGACGTCGTCGTGGGCGCCGACCATCGCGCAGGGGTTGGTGAAGTAGAAGGTCGGCGCGTCGTACCAGGCGTCCGGGACGCCCGCGGCGCCGCTCACGCTGCGGCGCACGCCCTCGACGTGCTCCTCGAAGGTGACGAAGTCACGGACCGAGGGCGGTTCGATCGGCGGGAGCAGCCGCACCGCGGCCAGGGGCACGGCCGCTCCGGTGTCCGGGACGGAGCCGGTACGGACGACGTCGAGGAGGCCGGTCTCCTCGGGGAAGGGCAGGACGGAGCCGCCGTCGACGACGCCGCTGCGGCGCAGGCCGAGATACTCGAAGGTCGCGAGACGCATGACGGGCTCAGACCGGCGGGGCGACGAAGACGCCGCGGTCGACATCGTTGAACGACTCCTTGGCCACCAGCTCGTTCATCGGGTTGGCGGTGCCCCACTGGTCGGTGACCTCGGGCCGGGAGAAGTCGTAGACGTGCGGGTGCCAGGCGTCCTCGTCCAGTTCCTCCAGCTCGGTGGTGTACTCCACGGTGTTGCCGTGCGGGTCCAGGAAGTAGGAGAAGGTGTTGTCGCCGGCCAGGTGGCGGCCCGGTCCCCAGATCATCTTCACCCCGGCGCGCAGCAGCCTGCCGGTGCCGTACATGTACTCGTCCAGGCCGCGCAGTTCGAAGCTGATGTGGTGCAGGCTGGCGTGGGGGCCGCGGGCGATGGCCATGCTGTGGTGCTGGGGGTTGCAGCGCATGAAGTGCATGACCTGGCCCATGCGCGGATGGGCGAGGGTGTCGGAGAGCGCGAAGCCCAGGTGCGTCTCGTACCAGGCGCGGGTGGCGTCGATGTCGGGGGAGTTGAGCACCACGTGGGAGAGCCGCACCGGGACGGCCTCCTTGGCCTCCAGCCGGCGGTGCCTGCGCACGGCCACGTCGGCGGAGACCTCGACGGTGCGGCCGTCGAGGTCGAAGAAGCGGAAGCCGTACCCGCCGCCGGGGGTGTCGATCTTCCCGGGTTCGGAGATCAGCCGGACGCCCGCGACGCGCAGCCGCTCGGCCAGGGCGTCGACGTCGGAGGGGGTTGCGGCGCCGAAGGCGACGAGGTCCAGCCGCTTGCCGGCGTCCTTGCGCAGCCGGATGACGTACTGCTCAGGGGAGCCTTCGGCGGCCAGGAAGCTGATGCCGGTGTCACCGGCGACCTCGGTCAGGCCCCAGACCCCGGAGTAGAACTCGCGCTGCCTGTCGTAGTCGGGCACGGCCAGGTCGACGTGGCGCAGGTGGGTGATCAGGCGTTGCATGTCAGTCCTCGATCTCGAAGAGGTGTACGGCGTTGCGTCCGCGGATCGCGTCGAAGGCGTCATCGTCGAGCCCGGCGGCGCGCAGCGCGCCCACGGGATCGTCGGTGCCCATGTCGAAGGGGTGGTCCGAGCCGAGCAGCACCCGGCCGGGCCCGGCGGCGCTGACGAGGTGGCGCAGCACCGCCGGATCGTGGACGAGGGAGTCGAACCAGAGGTCCTTGAGGTAGCTGCTCGGCTCGCGGGCGCAGCCGCGCGCGTCCGGGCGCACCCGCCAGCCGTGGTCGGCCCGGCCCAGGTGGGTGGGGAGGTAACCACCCCCGTGCGCGGCCACGATTCTCAGGCCGGGATGCCGGTCGAGGACCCCGGAGAAGATCAGATGGGAGAGGGCGGCGGCGTTCTCGACCGGCTGCCCGACGATGTTGGACAGGTACCAGCGGTCCAGCCGCTCGTCGAGGGTGCAGCCGAACGGATGCAGGAAGACCGCCGCCCCGGTCTCGGCCGCCCGCGCCCACAGCGGCTCGTAGGCGGGGTCGGACAGCTCGCGTCCGGGGGCGTGCGAGGAGATCTCCACGCCCTTCAGGCCGAGCGCCAGGGCGTGGTCGAGCGCCTCGACGGCCAGACCGGGGTGCTGGAGCGGGACCAGGCCGAGGCCGTACAGCCGGCCGGGGGCTTGGGCGCAGTGCGCGGCGGTGCCCTCGTTGGCCAGTCGGCAGACCTTCTCGGCGAGCTCCTCGCCGGCCCAGTAGTGGTAGTGCGAGGGCGAGGGGCTGACGATCTGCACGTCCACCCCGGCGGCGTCCATGTCGGCCAGTCGTACCGGGACCTGGGTGAGGCGGGCGATGCGCTCGCCCACCATCCGCCCGGAGACCGCCAGGGCGTCGGGGCCGTTGCGGCGGGCGTCCAGTTCCCGCTGGGCCTGCAGGCCCGGCTGCCCGGCCACGGCCTGCTCGACCTGCGGCAGGATGACGTGGGCGTGCACGTCGACGGTTCTCACACGTGGCGCGCTCATGGACGCTGCGTCACCATCGCGGCGATGCGGCCCATCAGACCGGGCACGTCGGCGTCCGGGACGGGGTTCAGCTGCCAGTCGGCCAGCTGCAGGGACGCCTCGACCACGGCCTTCACGCGCTCGTACCGGCGGTCCATGAAGGCGTCGAACAGCGCCTGGTCGAGGCGGTCGGCGGCGAGCAGCAGCTCGGCGAGGACGGCGGCGTCCTCCAGGCACTGGGCGGCGCCCTGGGCGAGGGTGGGCGGGCAGGCGTGCGCGGCGTCGCCGATCAGGACGACGCGGCCGCGGTTCCAGGGGCGGTCCACCAGCAGCGACTCGAACCAGGTGTAGTTGATGCGGTCCGGATCCGTGATGTCGGCGCGGATCCCGTCCCAGGCGCCGCCGTACCCCTCGGCGAGGGCTCGCATGCGGGCGGGCTTGTCGGCGTCGGCCACCGACTCGCGGGGCCGGGCCCTCTCCACCAGGTAGGCGTACATGCTGTCCTCGCTGGTGGGGCAGTAACCGGCGATGAAGCACGGCCCGCCGTAGACCAGGTCGGTGCGCTCGACGTCCTCGGGGCGGCGGGTGTGGATGCGCCAGATGCCCATGCCGGTCGGCCGGGGGGCGGCCTCGACGCCGATGAGCCCGCGGACCTTGGAGCGGATGCCGTCGGCGCCCACGACCAGGTCGTAGGTGCCGGCGGTCCCGTCGGACAACCGCGCCCGCACGCCGTCGCCGGTGTCGGTGAGGGTCTCCACGGTCAGGCCGAGGCCGATCCTCGCACCGGACTCCCGTACGGCGTCGGCGAGGATCGCGGCCAGTTCGGGGCGGTTCATGCCGAGTGTCGCCGGCAGGTCGGCGCCGCCGGTGCGGGCGTCGGGGATCTCGGCGACCAGACGCCCGTCGGGGGTGCGGATCCCCAGGGAGCCGAACGCGAAGCCCGCGGCGGCGACCCGGTCCCAGACGCCGAGGTCGCGCAGCACCCGCAGCGCGTTGCCCTGCAGTGTGATGCCCGAGCCGAGCGCGGTCAGCTCCGGCTTGAGCTCCGCGACGTCGACCGCGACGCCGCCGCGGGCGAGCAGGATCGCCAGGGCCGATCCGGCGGTGCCTCCGCCGACGATGAGGACGTTCCCTACGGCTGCCATGGAGACCTCACTTGATGGCGATGGGGTTGACGGGGGAGCCGACCGCGCCGGTGACGGGCAGCGGGGCGGCGGTGAGGAGGAACTCGTGGACACCGTCGGCGGCGCAGTGCGCCGCGAGGGCGTCCAGGTCCCACATCTCGCCGATGAGCAGGCCGATGTGGGGGATGACGACCTGGTGCAGGGGCTGGAAGGCGTTCTCGAACTCGTTGGGCCGCACCTCGAAGCCCCAGGTGTCGGTGGCGACGGCGGCGATCTCGGTGCGGTGCAGCCAGCCCGCGGTGGTGAACGACAGGCCGGGTGCGGGGCCGCCGGCGTAGTCGCCCCAGCCGTCGCGGCGGGCCCGGGTGAGCTGCCCGGTGCGCACGCACACGATGTCGCCGCGGCCGACCGCGACGCCGTGCGCCCGCGCGGTGGCGGTCAGATGCTCCTCGGTGATCGCGAAGCCGTCCGGCAGCTCTCCCTCCTGCCCGAACACGCGGCCGACGTCGAGGAGGACGCCGCGGCCCGCGACGGGCGCGGCCAGGTGCTCGATTCCGGTGACAAGGTCGCCGAGGGAGGTGACGACCTTGTCCGCGGGGCGGCCGTTCCACGCCCTGCCGTGGTCGAAGATGTGGCCGAGGCCGTCCCATTGGGTGGAGCACTGCAGCGGCATGGCGATGACGTCGTCCGCGCCGCCGAACCCGTGCGGGAACCCCTGGCCGCCGTGGACGGCGTCCAGGCCGGTGTCGGTCATGGTGTGCACCGGGTTGGTACGGCGCCGCCAGCCCTTCTGCGGGCCGTCGGTGTCGAAACGCTGGGACAGCGAGAAGGGGATGCCCCGGCGGACCAGCGCCGCGGCCTCCCGGCGCTTGGCCTCGTCGATGAAGTTGACGGTGCCCAGCACGTCGTCGTCCCCCCAGCGGCCCCAGTTGGAGCACGCGGCGGCGGCTTCGGCGATGGCGCCCTCGGGATCGGTACGGTCGAGCATCATGATCCCTCGGCGAGGCAGCGGTTGCGCTGGACGCCCAGGCCGGTGATCGTGCCCTCCATCACGTCACCGGCACGGAGGAGCCGGCCCCAGTGCATGCCGTTGCCGGCCGGGCTGCCGGTGAGCACCAGATCGCCGGGGAGCAGTTCCACGGTCTGCGAGACGTAGGACACCAGCCGCGCCACGTCGAAGATCATGTCCTTGGTGGACTCGTCCTGCATGACCTCGCCGTTGAGCCTCAGCGTCACCTGCAGGTCACCGGGGTCGGCGACGAAGGCGGACGGCACCAGGTAGGGGCCGAGCGGGGTGAACGTCGGGGCGTTCTTGGCCCGCAGCCAGTCGGTGCCGATCTCCGGCATGTCGCGGCGGAACACCAGCTCGCGGGCCGTGAGGTCGTTGGCGATGGTGTAGGCGGCCACGTGCTCCAGCGCCCGCTCGGCCGGGACCCGGAAGGCCGGGCGGCCGATCACCGCGGCCAGCTCCAGCTCCCAGTCGGGCTTGGCGCACCAGCCGGGGATCACCACGTCGTCGTAGGGGCCGGCGACCGAGGACGGCAGGCCGATGAACACGTACGGCTGGTCCTCGGCCGCTCGGCGGTCCATCATCGCCGCGACCTCCGCCCTCACCTGCTCGGCGGGGCGGCCGCCCTCGGGCTCGTGCGCGACCGCCAGGTCGATGACGTGGGTGCGGTAGTTGGCGCCCGACTGCAGGATCTGCCGGGGTTCGACGGGGGCGTGCACCCGCAGGTCCGCCAGCGGCAGCCACTCGCTCTCCGCCGATGCGGCGGCGGCGTGCAGCAGCGGCAGCGCGCTCTCCCACCGCTCCAGCAGTGTGCGGGTGGTGGGCTCGCCGGCGCCCGGTGCGCGGAGCGCGGGGACGGTGCGCAGGTCCAGGACCCGATCGCCGGTGACCAGACCGGGGAAGGCCGAGCCGTTCCCTGCGGAGAAGGTGCCGAGCGCGAACGGGCCGGCAAGAGACGGGGGTGTTTCCACGATGTTTCCTCCCGGTGTGTGCCCCCAACCTTGGGCTAATGGAACCGATCTGGGAAATTGATTCTTCAGATGCAGGTATCCACCGGGTGGATGGTTGGAGAAGGGCCTCGCGGACCTCTCCGGTCCGGCGGCGAGAGCGGGACGGGACCGTCGGCGGGTGGGTCCGTACCGTCCGGGCAGGCCGTCCGTCGCTGCGGACCGCCGGCCGGCCTCGGTTGCGGGGAGGCGGCCGAGCCGTGCCCTCAGCTCAGCAGCGGAGCCAGCGCCTCACGCAGATCCGCGGGTCCGCGGTAGGCGACACCGGTCATTCCCAGCTCGACCGCCGCGGCCACGTTCGGGGCCTGGTCGTCGACGAACAGGCAGCGGCCGACGGGAGCGCCCGCCTCCCGCGCGGCGGCATGGTAGATCCGCGGATCCGGCTTGGCCGCCCCCACCTGTGCGCTCGTGACCACCGCGTCGAAGGACCGGCTCAGGCCCGCCGACTCCAGAACGGCGTTGATCTGGAGGGTGGAGTTGGACACCAGCACGACGGGCACCCGGGTCCGGGCCCGCCGCAGGAGTGTGACGACCTCCTCGTCGATCCGGCACTCCGCCTCGACGAACCCCCGGCTCAGCTCCCGGGCCCTCTCCTCCGAGCCGACCAGTGCGATGAGCTCGGCGGCGATCGACTCCGTCCACTGCTCGGCCGTGGTTCTCCCCAGAGCCGCCGGTACGGCCCGCTCCGGAGTGAAGGCGATCTTCTCCGTGGTGCCCGGCGCCAGCCCGCAGGAGCGTTCGCGCCGTTCGTGCCCGGTCAGGTCGACGTAGCCGATCACGTCGTAGAAGTCGCACAGCACCGCGTCGTACGGCAGGCGCCCCCCACCGCTCATGGTCGTCACTCCCGTCGGTTCGTCCGAGGCGGCCGAGAGTCCGGCGGGCGTCGCCGGCGCCCGCTCGACCTCCCGGGCTCGCCTGCCGTTCGCGGATCCCGATCGTGCCCGCGGTCATTGTCGTCCTCGGCGCGGGCTTCCGTCCACGACCGGCTTCGGGAACCCCGTTCGCTCTGCTGGGCGCCGTTCGTCCTGGAGGCGGGCCGCGAAACCTGGGGCCGGTGACTTGTGGTTCGTGTCACGAACTAATATGGTTCGTGACACGAACCAGATGTCGTCCTCATGGGAGCGAGCACAATGGGTCACACGGTCGCAGTCATCGGTGGAGGTTACGGAGGCGCCGCCGTCGCCAAGGCGCTGGATCAGGACGCAGACGTCGTCCTCATCGAGCCCAAGGACGCTTTCGTCCAGAACGCGGTGTCTCTTCGAGCGCTGGTCCGGCCGGACTGGGCGGGCAACCTGTTCTTCCCGTACGACGGGCTGCTCCAGCGCGGCAGGGTCATCCGCGAACGCGCGGTCTCGGTCGACTCCGGAGGGGTCGTCCTGGCGTCCGGCGGGCGCGTCGACGCCGACTACCTCGTTCTGGCCACCGGCTCCGGATATCCCTTCCCGTTCAAATTCGACACCGATCTGTCCAGTGAGGCGCGAGAGCGGCTCCTGGCCGTCCACGCCGAGCTGGCGGGCGCCGCCCGCGTGCTGATCGCCGGTGCGGGACCGGTCGGCTTGGAGCTGTCCGGCGAGATCAAGGCGGTCTGGCCGGACAAGCACGTCACCGTCGTCGACCCGACGCCGCTGCTGCTCCCCGGCTTCCATCCGCAGATGCGTGAAGACCTGCGTCGCCAACTCGGCGTGCTCGGCGTGGAGCTGCGGCTGGCCACCGCTCTGGGCGCGCAGCCGCCGACCGAGCCCGGCCGGGCGCAGCCCTTCACCGTGCCCTCCACCGGCGGAGAGATCTCCGCCGACATCTGGTTCCGCGCCCACGGTGTCAGCGTCGACAGCGACTACCTCGGTGACGGCCTGGCGGACGCACGCACGCCGGAGGGATATGTCCGGGTGACCGAGACCCTCAACGTCGAGGGCTACGGTCACGTCTACGCGGTCGGTGACATCACCGACGTCGCGGAGGCCAAGATGGCCGGGAACGCGATGCAGCATGCCGAGGTCGTGGCGAAGAACATCATCGCCCAGGTGCGCGGTGAACGGCCCGCGGCGGTCTACCGGCCGTCTCCCGTTCCCTTCGTACTGCTCCCGCTCGGGCCCGAGGGCGGTGTCGGCCAGCTGCCTTCCCCTGACGGGCCGGTCGTCCTGTCCGCGCGGGAGGTCGCCGAGTACAAGGGCTCGGACCTGTTCACCGGCCGGTTCGCGGACCTGTTCGGCGTGGGCGGCGCCCCCGCGGCCGCCTGATCCTGCCCGTGCCGTGACAGGCCCGGCCCCCGCAGGAGCCGTCAGCGGCCGTGCGCGGAGGGCGCCGCCTCGTCCCGCCCGAGGAAGACCATCGGCACGTTGTTGTCCCGTACCACCCGGCTGAGCAGTTCGGTGAGCGTGGCGCGCTCCGCCTCGTCCAGGCCCGCCGGAAGCTCGTCGATCCGCCGGCAGGCTGCGGTGTAGAACGCCTCGGCCAGCTCGCCGCCTTGTTCGGTGAGCGTGACCTGAACCGCTCGCCGGTCTTTCCGGTCCGGCTCGCGCCGCACCAGGCCGCGCTGGGTGCTGCGGTTCACCAGCTCGGTGAGGCTGGACTTGGCCAGCCTCAGCACCGCGCCCAGCTCGCTCATCCCGTACGGCTGCGCCATCAGCACGCAGAGCAGCTGACCTTGCTGGGGGGTCAGCCCGTACTCCCGGGCCGCCTCGGCGTACACGGCGTTGACCAGGAAGGACGACCGCACCAACGCGGTCACGACCCCCCAGTTCTCCTCAGCCTTGCCCATCCGGCCAGGCTACCACGCATGGTTCGCCACACGAACTATTTACACCATGGAGGGAAACCATGACGACGCCACGACGGAAGACAATGTTCGGTGTCGGGATCTCGACCGCGGCCGACGCGGCGCCGCAGGCTCTCCGGCACGCGGCCCGGGCAGACCGCGCCGGGCTCGATCTGTTCACGGTCTCCGATCATCCCTATGTCGGCGGGCGCCTGGACGCCTACTCCATCGTGGGGATGGCTCTCGGCCGCACCACCCGCATCTCGGGGCTGGTGAACGTCACGAACCTCCCGAGCCGCCCCGCACCCATGCTGGCGCGGACGGTCACCTCGCTGTCCGCCCTGTCCGGAGGCCGGATCGTGCTGGGTCTCGGCGCGGGCGGCCTGTGGGACGAGATCGCCAAACTGGGCGTCCCGCGGCTGGGGCCGGGCGCCGCGGTCCGCGCGCTGGGAGAGGCGATCACCCTGGTGCGGGCGCTGTCCGGCGGTGGCGACCCGGTGACCTTCGACGGCGAGTTCTACCAGGTCACAGACCTTGAACCCGCTCCGGCCCCGGCTCCGCCCGTGTGGACCGGCTCGGTCGGGCCGAAATCGCTGGCCGTCACCGGCCGGCTGGCCGACGGCTGGATCCCCGGACACGCCGCGGACTGGCTCAGCCCTCGATACCGGACATCGCGTCCCGTCATCGACCGGGCGGCAGCCGATGCCGGCAGGGACCCCCGCGACGTCGCCACGATCTACAACATGCTCGGCGTCATCACCCCCACCCCGCTCGCCGCCACGCGCGACCGCGACGGCCGCTGGATCGGCGGCTCGGCCGAGCAGTGGGCCGAGGAGCTCACCAACGCGGTGCTGAAGCATGACGCGGCCGGTTTCATCTATTTCACGGCCGACGACACGGCCGCCGACGTCGCGCTCGGCCGCTGGGCGGAGGAGGTCGTCCCACGGGTCCGGGAGGCCGTGGCGGCCGGTTCCTGACGGCCGAGGCCGCCCGGACGGTCATCCCCGGCTCCGGCCTCCCCCGACCGGGACCCGGCCGGGTCCCGGTCGGGTCACAGACCCGCCCACCTGGTGGTGGCCAGCAGGTCACGCAGACCCGTGGCACGCGTGTAGATCAGCGTCAGCAACTCGCCCTGCAGGCCGGGCGGCAGGTCCATGTCGATGAGGTTCTCGCAGGCGGCGTAGATCACGGTGATCGCACCGCGCAGATCGGCTGATATGCGCTGGCGCTCGTGTTCACGCAGGCGTAGCCACCACTCGTCCAGATCGCTCCAGCCGGGCAGCAGGCCATCGCCGGCCGCGGCCGCCGCGAGGGCGGGTGGCGGCCCCTGCGTGGTCCCGGCCAGTTGCGCGGACGCCTCATAGCAGGGGCTGCACAGACGGTGGATCAGGCCGGTCGTGGTGTCGGTGCGCGCCGTACGGGCCCGTCGCCGACAGCACGTCCGGTTGCTCAGGTTCACCGTGGTGCAGCTGAAGTGAGCGGCCGGCCGGCACTCGGCCAGGGTGATGCCGTGGTAGGCCGCCGCGGCGGCCAAGGCCTCACGGCCGTGGTCGCCCAGCCACATCCGGCCGCGGCGCAGCCGGTATGTCGCCCCTTGGCCGGGCAGGTCCCCCAGCCACAACACCCGCCCTCCGTGGCGGTCATGCAGTTCCATACGCTTCCTTGCGCGTGACACTTCGAGGTGGACGGCACGGTCCAGACCGCGTCGATGGCATGTCTTCCATCGGCAGCCGGGGCGCCTTGCTGCAGGTAATCGCCGGGAAAGGACTCCGTCCCCTCCCGGCAGGCGCGGGACCGGCGATCGAGAACCCTCCGGCCCGGCCGGACCGTGCCGGTCGCCTCCGGGGCGCCCCTGCGGGACCGACGCCCGGCGACGCGGGACGTCTTCGGGAGCGCAGGACCGCGTCCGGGGGGCTGAGCCGGTGTCGCCGATGTCGGCGCCTACCGTTGAAGGAGGGGACGGGTGTGGATAACACCAGGTCAGGGGGATAAGACCGTGGTGACGACAGATCGCGTCCAGGACGCGTGGCGGATGCGGGCATTGCATGCCACCGGCCTGCTGGAGGCGCAGGAGGTGCCGCTGCTGGATCGGGTGACCGGGCTGGCGGTGCGGCTGGTGGATGCGCCGGTGGCGATGGTGTCGCTGATCACCCGAGATCGGCAGGTCGTCATCAGCGCGGCCGGGTCCGCCGGTTCCGGGCCGGTCCGCGACAGCTCCTTGTCGCAGTCCATGTGCCGGCAGATCGTGGCGACCGATGCCCCGCTCGTGGTGGCTGACGCGCGCGCCGATGCGCGGTGGCACGCCATCGACGCCGTGGGCGAGGGGCGGGTGACGGCCTATGCCGGGACGCCGCTGCGCACCGACGCAGGCCAGGTGCTGGGCGCGCTGTGTGTGATCGATCCCGAACCCCGGCAGTGGAGCGCCGAGCAGCTGAGGCTTCTGGACGACCTTGCCGCGATGGTGGAGGCGGAGATCGCCGCCCGGCTGGCCCGGGCCCGGGCGCAGGCGCAGGAGGCGCGCATGCGCACGGTGCTGGACCAGCGCGCGGACGCGTTCGTGTGCGTCGACGCCACCGCGACGGTGACGGGATGGGACGGCGCGGCCGAGCGGGTGTTCGGCTGGACGGAGGCCGAGGCCGTCGGGCGGCCGGCCGGGGAGGTGCTGGTTCCCGAGCGGATGCGGGAGACCCTGGAGGAGGACGTGCGCCGGGTGCTCGGACGCGGCGCGGCGGCGCCCGCCGAGCGCCTGGAGCTGACCGGGGCCGACCGCGACGGGCGCGAGTTCCCCGCTGAGCTGGTGGTGCGGGCCGCCGTCGAGCACGGCGAGCCGGTCCTGCACGCCTTGTTGCACGTCGCCGACGGCGAGCGGGCGGGCGAAGTGCCGTTGCAGGATCGGCAGGTGTTCCTGCAGGCGCTGCTGGACAATCTGGAGGTCGGGGTGGCCGCCTGCGACAGCGAGGGGCGGATCGTGCTGTTCAACCAGCCGCTGCGCGAGGACCCCCACCTCCTGCACCAGCCGGAGCACGTGTGCGACCTGGCGCCTTACGAGCTGTTCGCCGTGGACGAGCAGGTGACGCTGGACTACGAGCCGACACCGCTGAACTGCGAGCAGACACCGCTGGCACGAGCACTGGCCGGTGAGACGATCGACGGCAGGCACTACGGGGTGCGCACCCCGGCCGGCCTGCGCCGCTACCTGGTCAACGGCCGGCCGATCGAGGCCCCCGACGGCCGCCGCCTGGGCGCGGTGGCCGTCGTGCACGACATCACCGAACAGCATCGTGCCGAGGTGCTGCGTGACGCCCAGCACGCCGTGGCCAAGGCGCTGGCCGAGGCCGTCTCCAGCAGGCAGGCCGCCACCGGCGCGGTCGCCGCGGTCACCGAGGCACTGGGCTGGACCTGCGGAGAATACTGGCAGGCCGACCCCGACGGTGACGGCATCACCCGCATCGGCTCCTGGAGCACGCCGGGTCGGGACGTGTCGGCCTTCACCAGCGATGAGGAGATCAGCTTCAGGCCGGGACAGGGGCTGGCCGGGCTGGCCTGGACCACCGGCCGTGCGGTGTGGATCCCCGACCTGACGGCCGATCCGCGCGACTTCGTGCGCAAGCCGGCCGCGCTGCGGTCGGGACTGCGTGCCGCCATCGCCCTGCCGGTGCGCAGCGGTGAGAAGGTGCTGGGGGTGCTGGGCTTCTACGCCGACACCGTCCAGGAACCCGACGATGAGCTGGTCGACCTGCTCGACGGCGTCTGCGCGCACGTGGGCCGCTACACGGAGCGCCGCCGCGCCGAAGAGCTCGCCATGGCCCTGGCCGAGAGCCGCCGGCGCCTCGACCAGGTCGTCGCCCAGCTCAACGACGATGTGTGGAGCGTCGAGATCACCGCTGAAGGCGAGGCCCGGCCGGTGTATCTCAGCTCCACCGAGGGCGGCGTGGTCGGCGACCGGGTATCGGTCGGCAGCGGCGACATGATCGCCGTCATGGCCGATTACGTCCACCCCGACGACCGCAAGGCCTACATGGACTTCTGCACCACCCTCGTGAACGGCGCGCCGGCGCAGATCGAATGCCGCTTCGTCGACCTGCAGGGCGCCATGCGATGGATCTGGATCCGGGGAAGGCCACGCCGCGAAGGCGCGCGGTTGTTCGTCGACGGCGTCTCCACCGACATGACCGACCGCCGCCGCATGGAAGAGGAGCGTGAGCGCCTCCTCGCTCGGGAACAGCGGCAGGTACGGCGGCTGCGTGAGCTGGACGCGATGAAGGACGAGTTGATGGCGCTGGTCACCCACGAGCTGCGCAATCCCGTCAGCGCCATCCGCGGCTATGCCGAGATGCTGGCCGACGATGCGGACCTGACCGACGCCCAGCAGATGTTCGTCGACGTCATCGACCGCAAAAGCGCCCATCTGCAGCGCCTGGTCGACGACCTGCTGGAGCTGGCCCGCCTGGACGCCGGGCACATCGCCATCGATCTGCGGCTGGTCCACGTGACCCGGCTGGTGGGCCAGGCCGTCGACGACCACCGGCCCGCCGCCAAGGCCAAGAAGATCGATGTCATCACCGACCTGCCCGCCCGGCTGGCCGTCCACGCCGACCCGGTGCGGCTGCGCCAGGTGCTGGACAACCTGCTGTCGAACGCGATCAAGTACACCCCCGAAGGCGGCACCGTCACCGTCACCGCCGCGTCCGCCGACCGCGACGGCGGGGGCGGGGGCGGCGACGGCGTCACCATCACCGTCGCCGACACCGGCATCGGCATCCCGGCGGAGCAGTACGGGCAGCTGTTCTCCCGGTTCTTCCGCGCCTCCACCGCCAAGGAGGCCGGGATCAAGGGCACCGGCCTGGGGCTGGCCATCACCCGCTCGATCGTCACCGCGCACGGCGGCACCGTCACCGCCGCGCCCCGTGACGGCGGCGGCACCGTCTTCACCGTGCGCCTGCCGGTGGATCCGCCGACGCAGAGCTGAACGGACCCGCCGGCCGACGCCGGGGCGGCCCCGACGCCGCGGCCGGCCCGTGCGGCGCTGCCCGGTGCCCGGGGTCCGCCCCCGGGACGCTAACCGGTGTGCTCCATGTGGCCGGCGCTCCACGCCCATGCCGCGATGCCGACGCGATTGGCCGTGCGGGTCTTGCGCTGGATGTTGGCGATGTGTGTCTTGACCGTACCGGGGCTGATCATCAGTTCGGCGGCGATGTCGGCGTTCGTCCCGCCGCGCGCCACGAGCCGGGCGATCTCCAGCTCCCGGCCGGTCAGCGGCTCGGCGGGCGGCCGGCCGGAGGCTGCGGGGACGCGCAGGTGACGCAGGAGCCGGACAGTGATCTGCGGGCTGATCAGCGTGTCGCCGGCCATGGCCGCGCGGACCGCCTCAACGAGCAGCACAGGCCCCGACCGCTTCAACAGGAACCCGCAGGCGCCGTTGCGCAGCGCCGTATGGACGTACTCGTCGAGGTCGAAGGTGGTCACCACGATCACCCGGGTCTCGGCCGCCAGAAGTCTGGTGACCTCCAGCCCGTCCAGGCGCGGCATTCGGATGTCGGCGAGCACCACGTCGGGGCGCAGGTGGCGGGCTTGTTCGAGCGCGCTTCGCCCGTCGGCGGCCTCGGCCACGACGGTCATGTCGGGCTGGGAGTCGAGGATGAGCCGAAAGCCGATCCGCACGTCCTCCTGGTCGTCGGCGATGAGGATCCGCGTGGTCATGTCACCCTCCAGAGGGCCGGGGCCGGCGCGGCCGTGTCTTTGCGGGGAGAGCCGGAGGGGACGGGGTCCGGGGCCGTCACCGCGTGACCTCGGAGGCATCCGCGGCTTCGGGAGCCTGAGCGGGCAGCAGGGCGGTGACATGCCATCCGGCCCGGGTGGGGCCCGACGAGAGCGAGCCGCCCAGCATGCCGGCCCGCTCGGCAAGCCCGGCCAGCCCGAACCCGCCTCTGCCGGCGGATTCGGAACGCCCGCCACCGTCGTCGGCGACCCGCACCCGTACCGCCCGCCCTTCCGCGGTGACCTCGACCTCGACGAAAGTCGCCTGTCCGGCATGCCTGCGCACGTTGGTGAGCGCCTCGGTCACCACGCGGTAGACCGTGGCGGATGTCTCGCGGGACAGGTCGAGGCCGGGATCGACCCTGAGGCTCACCGGTGGTGAGAATCCGTCGACCAGCCCTTCCAGGCCCTCGACGCCCGGCAGCCGGCGGTCGAGGCCGGCGTCCGGTCGATCGTGGAGCATCTCCACGGTCCTGTCCATGGAGGCCAGCGCCCGCAGGCCGGCCTCCTCGATGCGCCGCAGCGCGTCGGCCACCGCGGGGGGCAGCGGGCCGGGCACCATGCGAGCGGCCTGGGCCTGGACGAGCATCCCGCTGACGTCGTGGGCGACGTAGTCGTGCAGGTCGCGGGCGAGTGCGAGGCGCTGCGCCCGTTTGGCCTCGGTCACCGCGCGGCTCCGGGCCGTGTCCAGTGAGCGTGTGTACAGGCCCATCGCGGCGGCCGCGATCGCCAGGAGAGACCAGCCCGCGCAGCCGGTGACCATGAGCGACGGCTCGCCCGGCCACAGGACGCGCATGAGCACCAAGGCGACCGCGGCGCCCGGCAGCCCCGCCGCCGCGATCGCCCGGCGGCCCGGCACGCACCGGGCCGCCCGCAGGACCAGCACGAGCAGCGCCAGCACCTCGACCATCAGCCACGCCACGCCGGCGGCCTGCCGTCCGAGCGGCGGGTGAACGGCGGTGACGACCAGGGACACCGCACCGGCCGTCCCCGCCGCCTGGGCGAGGGGCACCCGCGGCACGAAAGCCGCGACCATCGCACCCAGCGCCGCGAGAGCCGCGATCACGTCCATGCGATGGACTCTAGGGGGAAGCGCCCGCGGGTGGATCCGCCGAACGGCCGATCGGGCGGGGCGGCGGCCGTACCGGATCCGCCGGACGGCGGATAGGCCGCAGGCCCGCCCCCGGCCAGGCTGGTCGCCATGGACACGACAATCACCCAGGAGAAGGCCCGGTGGGCGCGGCGGGAGCGGTGGGCCCGGTGGGCGGCGCCCGCGGCGGGCGTGTGGTCGCTCGGGTACGGCGCGCTCGGACTCTGGTGGTCGCGTGGAGGGCCCGGCTTCCCCTTCGGGGAAGGCGACGTCCCCGACGCGCGGGCGGAATCGTTCCTCGGCTCGGCGACCGCGGCGGGAACCGCTCCCGTCATCGCGGTCCTCGGAGCCGGGGGCGCGCTGCTGGCACCGCTGCTCGCTCTGGTACGGCCGCGCGGCGTGCTTCGCGCCCTGGCACTCGTCTCCGCGTGGAGCGCCGCCTTCACGCTGGTCGCACTCGTTCCCGACGCACGGGTTCTGCTCGCGCTGGCCTACGCGCCGATCTTCCTGGCCGGGGCGCCGTGGGGCTGGCCCGATGCGGACTACTTCGAGGTCGCGCTGCCGTGGCCGGTGCTGAACCTGCTGGTCTGCCTGGCCGGCGGAGTGCTGTGGGGAGCCGCGGCGCTGGCGTTCCAGCGGCGCACCCGTGGCGCCTGCGAGAGCTGCGGCCGGGTGGAGGGCCGGGCCCCCGGATGGGCGAGCCCTGCCTCGGCGGAGCGGTGGGGCCGCCGGGCGGCGTACGTCGCCTTCGCCGTGCCGCTGTTCTACGCCGTGGTGCGGTGGGCGTGGGCGCTGGGGATCCCGTTGCTGCTCTCCGAGCGGGACCTCGACGGGCTCCACCGAAGCGGGCTGGTCTGGGCGGGTGCGGCGCTGGCGACGCTGGCGGCGATCGGAGGGGTTCTCGCACTCGGGCTGACGCAGCGCTGGGGGGAGATCTGGCCGCGCTGGGTGGTGGGGCTGGCCGGCAGGCGTGTGCCCCCCGCCTTCCCCGTCGTCTTCGCCTCGCTGGTCACGGCCGTGCTGGCGTCGGCCGGTGCCACGGCGGTGCGCATCACGGACTGGAGCGACCCGGCCGCCTGGCTGCTCAGCCCGATGGCGTACTGGCCCCTGTGGGCCGTCGCGCTCGGCGTCGCCACGCTGGGCTATCACCTGCGCAGGCGGGGGAGGTGCCGCCGGTGCGGATAGCCTCCGCCCGCCGTCCGGACGTCCGCGGTGACGCGCCGGTGGGTCTACTGCATGATCAGCACTCGGGCCAGGCCGATCACGGCGGCGACGGCGATGAACCAGGCGGTGTTGAGTTTGGTGCGCCACTGCAGGAGAAGCGCGAGTACGGCCAGGCCGACGGTGAGCGGATCCACGAACGCCTCGCCCGCCAGCTCGATCGTCACCCCCGCCATCAAGGCCAGCGCGGTGGCGTTGACCCCGTCGAGGAACGCCGACGACCAGGCCCGGTCACGGATGCGGTCGACGACCCGGGTGAGCAGGCCGACGAACACGAACGACGGTGCGAAGATCCCTACCGTGGCCAGCACGGCACCCGGAAGCCCGGCGACCACATAGCCGATGAAAGTGGCGGTGGTGAAGACCGGCCCGGGGGTGACCTGGCCGATGGAGATCGCGTCGAGCAACTGGTCTCCGGTGATCCAGCCGAGCCGTTCGACGAAGTCGCCCTCCAGGAACGCCAGGAGCACGTAGCCGCTGCCGTAGAGCACCGATCCGATCTTCAGGAAGTTCAGGAAGAGCTGGGTCAGCTGGCCGCCCGTGGGATCGGGGAAGCGCGGATCGCCCAGGAGCGGCAGGAACAGGGCGGGCGCCCCGCCCCGGGGAAGCCAGCTCTCCCCGGTGCGCACCGCCATGACCAGGAGCCCCCCGGCCGCCAGCACGAGCAGCTCGTCGACTCCGAGCAGGTAGGCCGCCAGCGCCGCCGCCGCGACCAGGCCGGTCAGCCGGCCTTTGACCGCGGTCTTCAGCAGTCCGGCCAGCGCCCAGACGACGATCGCCACGACCACGGGCTTGATCCCGTACAGCAGGCCTTCGGCGGCGGGCGTCCGGCCGTAGCGCGTGTACGCCCACGCCAGGGCCAGCACGATGGCGAACGCGGGCAGGATGAAGCACACCCCCGCCGCGATCAGCCCGCGCCACCGGGCGCGTTCGTGGCCGAGGTGGATGGCCAGTTCGGTGGAGTTCGGTCCCGGGATCAGGTTGGTGGCGCCCATGAGGTCGACGAACCGTTCGTCGGAGACCCAGCCGCGCCGCCGTACCAGCTCGTCGCGCATCATCGCGGTGTGCGCCGCGGGCCCGCCGAAGCCGATCACGCCCAGCTTGAGGAAGATCCCGATCACCTCGGCCAGTGCCCTGCCCGGACGCGCGCCGCGATCCTCCTCGCGTGCTCCGCCGTACGAGCCGCCCATCCGTGACCTCCAGCCGAATCCGTCAGGTGAGGCATTGTCGACCAGCCCGTTGAACGCGAGGTGAACGCCGGGGGCGGCGACGATGACCGCCGCCGATCGCATCACCCGATGGCCCGGGTGAGCGGCACGGCCCCAGTGGCGATCAGCAGGTGGCGATCAGCAGGTGGCGATCAGCAGGTGGCGATCAGCAGCCCGGACGACGCTATCAGCGGATTCGCGCGAAGCCGCCTTCGCACAACCGCGCCGAGAGGCCGCCGGAGGCCCCGATGAAAGCTCGGAGCCTCCACGCTGACGACCCCGGCCGTCCCCGCGGGCTCGTTACGACGATTCCCCGCCGGGTTCGCCTCCGTCGCGCACGCGGGTTCCGGGGTGACCGGCCCGGACGCCCACCGCCGCGAGGCTGACCGTCCGGTCGATTCGGCGCCGCCTGGTCTCCGGTCTTTTCGCCGCCGCCACCCACTCCAGGATGAGCCGTTTCGAGGACGGCGGGAAACTCTGGAAGTTCGTGCGGGCGGCCTCGTTCCGATCGAGTGATTCCCGCAGGTCATCGGGTACGGTCGCGCTCTCCGCGTCCGGCAGGACCTGCCAGGTCCCGTTGGCCTTGGCCAGCTCGATCGATGCGTGGCCGTGCTCGGTCATCAGACCCTGCTCGATCATCTGCGCGGCGCGCCGCCGGTTCACCCCGCTCCACCTGCTGCGCGGGTTGCGCGGGGTGAAGCGGAGTTGGGAGCTGTCGGCATCGCGTTTGCGCGCTTGGCTGTCGATCCATCCGTAGCACAGCGCGTGCTCGATCGCCTCGTGATACCGCAGGCTCGGCGTGCCGCTGTCCTTGTGATGGATGACCAGCCATACCTCCTTCTCGGACCGGCAGTTGCGTGCCAGCCACGCACGCCAGTCGGCGGTGGTGCTCGCGAAAAGGGTGTTCACGCCCCCGCCTCCGTCCGGCCGTGCGCGGCGAACCGGCTGTCGACGACGCCGGGCACCTCGGTGCGCCGGCTCCGGGCGGCCGTGAGGCCGCCGGCGAAGAAGCTGACGGTGGTGAGTCCTCGCAACATCGGGGCTTCCTTCCTTCGGTCGGTGACAGCCACCATTCTCCGGTCTAAAGTGCTCATCAACTGATCACTTTGTTGGAGAGCTGAAAGCATGCGCGCTGACCGGCTCGTCGCCGCCCTCCTGCTCATGCAGGCGCGTGGCCGGGTGACCGCCGCCGAGCTGGCCGCCGAGCTCGAGGTGTCCGTCGCCACCGCCCGCCGTGACCTGGAGGCGCTGTCCGCAGCGGGCATCCCGGTGTACCCGCAGCCCGGACGCGGCGGCGGCTGGTCGCTCGTCGGCGGCGCCCGCACCGACCTCAGCGGCCTGTCGGCGGCCGAGGCGCAGGCGTTGTTCCTGCTCGTCGGCCCGGCCGCAGCCGTCTCGGGCGAGGCCAAAGCGGCGCTGCGCAAGCTCGTACGGGCGCTGCCGCAGACCTTCCGGGCCGACGCCGAGGCCGCCGCCGACGCCACAATGATCGACCCCACCCGGTGGGGTGAGCGCGATCGCCGCCGACCCGAGATCGTGGACCTGCTGCAGACCGCCGTGGTCCGCCGGAGGAAGGTCCGCCTGACCTACACCAGCGGTGCCCGGGAGCGGACCGAACGGCTGGTCGACCCGTGGGGCCTGGTCGACAAGGACGACATCTGGTACCTGCTCGCCGGCACCGAGAGAGGGCGGCGGACCTTCCGGGTCGACCGGATCGCCGAGGCCGAACCGACCGATCTGCCCGCCGAGCGCCCGGACGACTTCACGCTCGCCACCGCGTGGAACGAGGTCGTCGGCGAGGTGGAGCAGCGGCGTTCACGCACCTGGGCGACTGTGATCATCGAGGCCAGGTTCGTGCCGGTGCTGCAGAACCAGTTCGGGCGGCACTGCCACACCGTCGGCGAGCTCGACCACGGCCGTGCGCGGGTCCGCCTCGCCGCCCCGACCCCGCTGGACATCGCCCGGAACCTCGCCGGCTGGGGCGCGATGGTCGAGGTGGTCGAACCGCCGTCCGTCCAGGCCGAGCTGGCGCGGATCGGCGCCGAGCTCTCCGGCCGCTACTCCGGCCGGCACTAGCCGGACGCTCCTGGCCGGACCGGCGCCGTGGGCGCGCCCGCTCACTCCTCGGCGAGCTCGGCGAGGAGCTCCTGCCTGCGCTCGGCGGGCAGGAGGCGCCAGTCGACGTCGGCCAGCGCGCCCTCCATCGCCCACAGGGCATTGAGCGACAACCCCGGCACGGCGGCGTCCCGCAGCCGCCGGTAGACCTCCACCGCGCCGAGCTCGGCCAGCAGGCCGGCGTCGCGGACACCCACCTGCTCCAGCCACACCTCGCTCTTGGGGCCCAGGTTGCGCAGGTCGCGGATCCTCACCCCGCTATTCTCCGGCACCGCGCTCCGCGGCGGTGCGGCGGGGACCGTGGTGAGGGGTCACGGGCGCGAGGGCGGGCCGGAAAGGGCGGCGCCGGCGCGGGGAAGGCCCGGGTGCCGCACCCCATCCTCGTAACTGGGAGGTAGCCGGCCCGCCCTGTTCTCCTGTTGTCTCATCCCGTCACCGAGCAACACGAGTGACGGGAGGGAATGACAATGACGACGACCAGACGGTCCCCGACCGCCCGCATGACGGCTGAGGCCGCCTGCGCGACCGCCGCGACGGCGTTTCTCGTCCTGGCCGGCCTGCCCGCTCAGGCCGACGCCACCGGCACCGCCGGAACGCGGGCGGCAACGGCGGGACCGAGCTTCCAGCTGCCGGTTCCCTGCGGTCAGCGATGGACGACGTCCACCCACGGCGGGCACGCCAACCAGTACATGGTCGACATGATCTCGCAGAGCGGCGCCACACACGGCACCGCCGTCCTCGCCTCCGCCGCCGGGCGGGTGACCACGTCGGCCTACTACAACGACGCGGGCAACACCGTCGTCATCGATCACGGCGGCGGCTGGGTGACCCGCTACCTGCACCTGGACAGCAGGGCCGTCGGGGTCGGCACCACGGTCGGCCAGGGCCAGCGGATCGGCGCCGTCGGCAACTCGGGGACGTGGACCAGCGGATCGCACCTGCACTACGAGCAGAAGCTGAACGGGGCGGTCGTCCAGGCCACCGTCAACGGGCACCTCATCCCTGTCAAGTGGTCGTACGGCCAGCACGCCGAGACCAGCAACAACTGCGGTGGCGGGGGGAACAACCCGCCCCCCGCTCCCAGGAAGTACATGGTCGACATCCACTCGGCCGCGCCCGGGCACTCCTCTCCCGGCGGCACCCGCACCGGGACCCTCAACAAGGGCACCGGCTACGTCTACTGCCGCACCCGGGGTCCCAAGGTCCAGGTCGGCGCCGACTACAACCACTGGTGGCTCAAGACCGACCTCGACTCCGGCAACCCCTGGCGGAACCAGTGGGTCTCGGCCTACTACCTCTCCCGCTGGGGCAACGACCAGGCCAAGGACAACAGCGGCAACGACATCCGCGACTGCTGACTCCGACCTAAGGACCGATTCCCATGACGACAGACAGATCACGGCGCATGCGACTGCTGCTGAGCATGGCGGGGCTGACCGTGCTGGCCGCGACCACGTTCCAGACGACCGGAGCCTCCGCGGCGTCCCCGCCCGCCCTGGGGTCCGCAGGAAAGTCCACCTCCGGGGCGGCGGCCCCCAGCCTGCAGCTGCCCTTCCCGTGTAACCAGCAGTGGAGGCTGGACAGCTGGGCGCACGCCCCCGCGCTCGACATGGTCAAGGAACCGAACCAGAGCGGCACCGAGGGCGCCGCACTCGTCGCCCCCGCTGCCGGAACCGTCAGCCAGTCCTACTGGCACAACAACGCGGGCAACGTGATCCAGATCAACCACGGCGGCGGCTGGTTCACCACGTATCTGCACCTCCAGTCACGGGCCGTCGGCGTCGGTGCCGGGGTGCAGCAGGGCACCGTGATCGGCAAGGTGGGCAGAACGGGGCCGACCTCCAACAACCATCCGCACCTGCACTTCGAGCTCGGGTACGACTCGAACGGGGACGGGCAGGCGTCCTGGGGCTTCTCGGGTGCCGAGCGGGTCAAGGCCGCCTTCAACGGCGTCACGTACGGCAGCGGCAACAACCAGACTTTCCGCAACGTCACCAGCCGCAACAAGTGCGGCGGCAACGACGGGGGCGGCACCGGTTCCGGGCCGAACCCCAGGAAGTACATGGTCGACATCCACTCGGCCGCGCCCGGGCACTCCTCTCCCGGCGGCACCCGCACCGGGACCCTCAACAAGGGCACCGGCTACGTCTACTGCCGCACCCGGGGTCCCAAGGTCCAGGTCGGCGCCGACTACAACCACTGGTGGCTCAAGACCGACCTCGACTCCGGCAACCCCTGGCGGAACCAGTGGGTCTCGGCCTACTACCTCTCCCGCTGGGGCAACGACCAGGCCAAGGACAACAGCGGCAACGACATCCGCGACTGCTGATCGGGGCGGCGACCGGGGAAGGGCGGGGGCGGCACCACCTCAGGTGCCGCCCCCGCCGCGTCGTGTCAGGCACCGGGCCGGGGAAGAAGGGCGAGATGCTCCCGCCGTACCAGGTCGAACCGGAGCGCGAGCGAGACCAGCGCCGCCCGCTGCCAGTCGGCCTTGCCCTCGTCGCCGTCCTGCCGGACCCGGAGTTTGCTGGCGGCCAGGTACTTGATGTGGAAGGAGATCGCCGAGGGGGTGAGGCCGGATCCGGCGAGCCGATCGGTGATCTGCGGCACCGTCGGGATCACCGGCGACGACGGGTCGCGCAGGCGGGGCTCGCAGAGTGCGACGAGGACGAGGAAGTACTTGGCGGTCGGGTCGAGAGGGAAGGCCACGGATGTCTTGGTCCCCGAGGAGACGGACAGGGGGTCGAGGAAGGGATGGGCGGGGGCGAAGACGAGGAAGGAGGTGGCGCCCTCGTCGCTGGGAAGGATCACTCTGGCGAACTCGAACGGGACCGGCGCGTCGACCCGTCCCGGGACCACCTTGACGAACTCCCCGCCGCCCTCGGGGTTCTCCACGACGTAGGTGTGGGCCCGGCCCAGATTGGTGAGGGTCCAGTAGGTGTCGACGGCGCGGATCCGGCCGGCGAGCCGGGACACCGCCGGGTGGTGGAGAACGATGTCCACCTCGATGTCGGGAGCCCCACGGCCGAAGGTGACGGCGTTGCCGGGGGTCAGCTCCCAGGAACGCAGGTCGGCTCCGTCGTCCGCCGCGTCTGTCTGGATCAGGACCGTTTCCACCTGCCGCACCCTAGCCGCATATCGGAGCGTTGACGGACGATTCCGCAGTGTTGATACTCATGGTGGCCAGGGGGAGCTTTGTTCCTATTCGCACCAGTGTTACAGGTTATGCATGCACCAACCGACTTATGCAGGGCGCTACCGCATCGACAGGCGTCTGGGCGAAGGCGGGTTCGCGACGGTGTGGCTGGGCCATGACGAGGAACTGCACGCGCCCGTCGCCATCAAGATCCTCGCATCCCACTGGGCGGAACGGGAGGGCGTCAGGCAGCGCTTCTTCCAGGAGGCTCGGCTGCTCCGCCGGGTCGACTCCCACCTGCTGGTCCAGGTCTTCGACATCGGAGAACTCCCCGACGGCCGGCCGTACTTCGTCATGACCTACGCCGACCGGGGCACCCTTGAGGACAGGCTCGCCGAGGGCCCGCTTCCCCTCGGCGAGGTGCTGCGCGTGGCCGAGGCGGTGGCGTCCGGCCTCACCGCCCTGCACGCGACGGACGTCGTCCATCGCGACATCAAGCCCTCCAACGTGCTCGTCCACTCGCCGGCCAGCGGGGAGGACGGCGATCGGCTGCTCCTGTCCGACCTGGGCATCGCCAAGCGGTTCGCCGCCACCAACGGGCCCACGGCGGGGCTCGGCACCCCCGGGTACGCCGCCCCGGAGCAGCTGCCGCTGGGCCAGGGCCTCGACGCACGCACGGACGTCTACGGCCTGGGCGCACTCGTCTACCACCTGATCTCCGGGCGGGTTCCGGCGCCGTACGGCGAGCAGGAGCGCCCGGAGGCGACGCGTCCGGAGATCCCCGCGGCGGTCGGCGACGTGGTGATGAAGGCGCTGGCCGCCGACCAGGAGACCCGCTGGCCGTCCGCGCGGGCGTTCGCGGACGCGCTCTCGGCCGCCGCGGAGCGCCGGGAGGCAGAGCCCGCACGGGGCGGCGGAGGGACGCGGACCGCCCGGGGCGGTGATGAGGCGCGGACCGCCCGGGGCGGTGATGAGGCGCGGACCGCCCGGGGCGGTGATGAGGCGCGGCCGGTCGCAGGCCGCACGCGGCACATCCCGAACCTCGTGGCGCCCTTCAGACGACACGCCCTCCTCGGTGGAGGCGTCCTGATCGCGGCCCTCGCGAGCGGCGCCCTGCTGCTGCGCGGTGCCGACCTGCCGGCCGGCGGCCCGGCCTCGTCCACCCCCTCCGGCCCGGCTGCCTCCTCCGCGACCGGGGCGCCGGCCGCGACCGACCGCCACGCCCGTTGGCTCAACGTGCGCAGTGACGTTCCCGAGCGGTACCGCGACTTGATCGTTCAGGCGGGGCACACCTGCGACCTGCCCGGTCTCAGCCCCGCCTTCATCGCGGCCCTGCTCAAGGCCGAGAGCGGCTTCGACCCCGATCTGTCCGATCCCGAACGCGACGAGTACGGCATCGCGAGGTGGACGCCGCATGTGCTGCGGTTCTGGCAGCCGGGCGGTCGGAAGAACCCCGTGCCCGAGCCGCCGCTCTCGCCCGAGCTGTCCATCCCGGCGATGGGCCGGTTCTTCTGCAAGCTCGGACCGCAGATCGCCGAAGTGCCGGGCGACCCCGAGGCGAACCTGGTCGGCCTCTACCGCACCGGCGTCGACGTGGTGCGCGAGCACGGCGGTGTCCCGGGGGAGTGGCGCGAGCACGCCGCCCGGGTCAAGCGGTATCTCGACGACTACCGGCCGCGCTGACGGCCGGCCAGGCTCCCGCGGGGCTTCGGTAGCGTCGAGGCCATGCAGCTTCATGTGGGGTGCGCGATGTGGACGCACAAGCCGTGGCAGGGACGCCTCCTGCCTCACCCGCTCCCTCCGGGGGAGCGCCTGCGGGCCTACGCGACCTGGTGCAACGCGGTGGAGGGCAACACGACGTTCTACGCGACACCGGCGAGAAGCGCCGTGGAGTCGTGGGCGCGGCAGGTCGCCCCCGACTTCCGTCTCGTGGTCAAGCTGCCCAGAGCGATCACGCACGAGCGTCGTCTCACCGGCGCCGACGAGGAGCTCCGGTCGTTCCTGGAGGCGATCGAGCCACTCGGCCCGCGGGCCCACGCCCTCTGGGTGCAGCTACCCGGGTCGTTCACTCCGGCCGACCTCGGCGTCCTGGCCGGTTTCCTCCGCAGGCTCCCCGCCGCGTACAGATACGCCGTCGAAGTGCGCCACCGAGCGTTCTTCGACGATGCGAGGTCGGAAGGGCTCCTCGAGAGGGTTCTCTCCGGTGCGGGGGCCGAGTGGATCCCGTTCGACACCACCGCGCTGTTCCAGAGCCCTCCGACCAGCGACGCGGAGCGGGAGGCGTGGACGAAGAAACCGCGGATGCCGCGCCGGTCGCGGGCGCTCACCGACCGCCCGATCGTCCGCTACCTCGGCCGGGACGACACGGCGCGTACGGTCGAGGGCTGGCAGCAGTGGATCGGCACCGTCACCGGGTGGCTGCGAGAGGGCCGGTCGCCGACGGTGTTCATCCACACTCCCGACAACGCCGACGCGCTGACGCTGGCCCGCCGCTTCCACGACGACGTGCGGGCCTGCCTGCCGGAGGTCGAGCCGTTGCCCCAGCCGACGCCGGTCGAGCCGCTGACCCTCTTCTGACCGGCCGGACCGCGCCGCGGTGGACGGCTTCGGGCTCGGCCGGGCACGGTCCGCCGGACCCGGCCGAGCCGCCTTTCACGCCGACGGCGGGGCCGCCTGCGGGGCCCGGAGGAGGAAGCCGGTGCCCTGCCGGTGGACCGTTCCGGAGCGGGCGAGATGGGCGGCCAGGAAGATGCCGGAGCGGTCGGCGAGGTCGTCGAGCACGCGGCGGCGCGACCGTGCGGCCAGGGCGGGGTCGTCGCAGAGGGACGAGGAGACGTCGGGGCGGGCGAGTTGCAGGGGGTGGTGGACCAGGTCGCCCGCGATGACCGCGGTCCGGCCGCCGTCGGTGATCTCCACGACGAGGTGGCCGGGGGTGTGCCCGGGGGCGGGCAGCAGCCGTACCCCCTCGTCGATCTCGTGGATCCCGGCGACCAGGTCGAGCAGGCCGGCGTCCCGCAGGGGCAGGACGCACTCGCCGACCCGGTCGGCATGCCGGACGCGGCCCGTGGTGAAGTGCTCGTACTCCGCCTCGGCCAGCAGATAGCGCGCGCGGGGGAAGGCCGGCTTCAGGTCCTCGGTGGTGTTCCAGCCGATGTGGTCGTGGTGGAGGTGGGTGTTGACGACGACGTCCACGGAGTCGGGTTCGATCCCGGCCTCCTCGAGGGTGGTCATCCACCGGGAGGTGAAGCCGGGGAAAGGCCCTTTCCTTCCCTGCTTGCCGCCGCCGAGACAGGTGTCGACCAGGATCGTGGTGCCGGCGCCGAGGACGGCGAAGCCGGTGACGACCATCGGTTCGCGCATTCCCCCGGCGGCCAGGAGCGGGGTCAGCTCCTCGGGGGGCAGGTCGGGGAACAGCCGCTCGGGGGGCAGGACCTGTCCGGCCGCGTCGATCAGCGGGACGACGGTGCGCCGTCCGACCGCGACGGACGCCGGCTGGGGCGGGATGTGCAGGGACACGGTCGGCTCCTCGGAGAGCGGGTTTCCATATCGAACAGGAGTGTTCGGAAAAGGAGGTACCGCCTGATGGGAGCGGGGGTCAACCGTCAGATGGGACGGTGCCGTTCACTACGGAACACTCGGGGAGCGTCTGTCCGGGAATCCGCGGCCCGTGCCCGGGGCTGTGAGCGGATCTCGTCCTCCGGCGTCCTGCACGGCTCGCCGGATGCGGCGGACCCGGCGGCGAGCCGTTGCACGAGATCCTCCGTCCTGCGGTGAGGCGGCCGGCGGGGTCAGTGGTGGTAGGCGTGGACGACCGCGTGGCCCTTGCCCCGGCCGATGATCCACTTGTTGACCGGGGTGGTGACGAGGAAGGCCACGAGGAAGGCGAAGGCCAGCGCGCCCCAGAACAGGCCGGTGGCCAGGCCGGCGTCCATGGCGCCGGGGATGACCAGCATGACGCCGTTGTCGACGATCTCCATGACGATGATGGAGACGGTGTCCGCGGCGAGAGCGAGCTTGATCGCGGTGCCCCAGCTCACCCCGGCGCGGCGCAGCGGGATCAGGGTGAGCAGGTAGCCGAAGAAGAAGGCCAGCGCCACGGCCAGGACGATGGTGGGCGCGGTGGCCCAGCCCAGCGCGGTGCCGATGACCAGCCCGAGGACCTCTCCGATGGCGCAGCCGGTGAGGCAGTGCAGGGTGGCGGAGGCGGCCATCCGCCAGGTCGTCCTGGCGGGGTGGCCCGCGTGCGCGTGGCCGCCATGGTCCTCACGGCTTTCGTGCTGCCCGTGCTCACCGTGGTGTTCCCGCGGCTCGTGCCCTTCGTGCCGGGCGCTCTCCTCGTGGTCGTCCGGGCCGTGGTGCGTTTCGTGGCGGTGGTGGTCGTGGGAGCCGTGGTGTCCTTCGTGCCGGGTTCGGTCGGCGGGTCCGGTCATCGTGCTCTCCTTGTCGATCGGTCGGGGTGACACCTCTGACGATATACCCCTGGGGGGTATATCGCAACCGGCTCCCCGGCGTCTCGCGGCTGTCGCCGCGAATCCGGAGGACCCGTTTGCGGGCCGGGTGCCGAGGCCGCCGCCCGGGCGGGATCTTCGGTCCCGTCGGCACGGGGACTGTCGGGTGGTTCCGCTAGGTTTCCGGCATGACGATTCGTCCCACGGACCGATGGCGCAAGCGCATCGAAACAGAGGCACAGCAGATCGCCGCGGGCGAGCTGGCCGCGAGCGAGGCATATTACGCCGCGCGTTACGGCGATGCGGTCACCCCTGCCGAGGAGGCCTTCCGCGTTTTCGAGGAGGAGCTGAAGACCCTCGCCACCGCCTCGGACGACCACGTGTTCGCCGCCGTCGAGCGCGTGGCGGTGGCGCTGAACACGATCGACGCCGAGTGCGGCGTCGGCTTCGACACCCTCGACCGGGAGGATCTGTGCGACTACATCGACGCCTCCCTGTCCGGGGCGGGGATCGATGTGGACGCGCTGGCCGCACGCCGCGGCATCGGCCGGGCGGAGATCACCGACGAGTGGCGTGACTGGTGACGCCGTGACGACCTGACCGGTCGCGTCCGGTACGGCCCGCGCGGCGCGGGCCGTACCGGACGTCGGCGCCGGTTCCTCAGCCGATGCGCCCGGCTCCCGCCCGCGCGGGGACGAGACCGCGCAGCGCATGGGCGGGGTGGACCTGGGTGAACAGGGTGGGCGTCCAGCCCGCGTCGGAGCCGAGGGCGGCGCCGTTGGCGGCGTTGTAGGCGGCGACCGGGTCGGCGGGCCTGCCGTCGACCAGGTTGTCCCTGGCGGTGGCCGCGGTGCCTTTCAGGACCGACAGCACCTTCCCGGCCGGGATGCCGTCGAAGGCGTTGGCCTGCGCGTAGACCTGCGAGCCGTAGCCCACGCCGATGCTGTACTGGTAGATGTCCGAACCGGTGTAGTAGTTGTTGTACACGTGCACCTGGCCGAATCGCACCCGCGGGGTCCGCTGGCCCAGGCCCTCGAAGTGGTTGTGGTGCAGCGTCACCTTGAGCTTGTCGGCCTCGCCGTACCTGGTGGGGTTGTCGGTGTTGCCGATCAGCGTCACCTTGTCGTGGTTGCTCATGTGGTTCCACGACAGAGTCACGTAGTTCGAGCCGCGCACCACGTCCAGCAGCCCGTCGTGGACCTGGTACGGCCGGCCGAAGTAGAGCGGCTGGCCGGAGTCGGGGTTGTCGCCGTCGCTGAGGAAGTTGTGGTCCAGCCACACGTGCGTGGAGCCGGAGACCTCGACGTTGTCGAAGGAGGCGTTCCACGCGCCGTCCTCGCCGTCGGTCGGGTCCCACTGCGGGAAGCAGTCGGAGGTGTCGGTGATGGTGAGGTTGCGGACGATGACGTTGTCGGCGTTGGTGATCCGGATGCCGAAGCTCTTCAGCGCGGCGTCGGGACCCAGCCCGACCAGGGTGACGTTGGAGCCGAGGGTGACGGTGACGTGTTGCGCCATCTTCTCGTAGGACGCCTTGCGCGCCTCCTCCAGCGGGCCTGAGGGGACCTTGTCCCTGCCCCAGACCGCCGGGTCGTAGGCGGCGAGATAGGCCTGGAGGCTGTAGCCGTCCACCGCGTAGCTCGCGCAGGTGAGCGGGTTGCCCGCGTCGTCGGTGTCGGCGTCGACGGCGCCCTTCACATAGATGATCTTCGGGGTGTTGTCGGCGGGGTCCCCGATCGCGGCGAGCAGCTGCGCCCGGGTGGAGACGATGTGGATGTCCTCGGGGCGGGCGGCCGAGCCGCCGGTGGTGCCGGTGCCCGCGGCGGCCCAGCCGTCGTTCTTCGGGAGCACCTGGCGGCCGGGTTGGTGGTCGGAGCCGGTGGGGAAGCTGCGGAAGGGGTCCCAGCCGTCCTGGCCCCTCAGGTAGTCCTCCGGATCGAACTGCCTGGCCTGCTCCCTGGTCAGCTGCGGCCGGTCGCCGTTGACGGCTGCGCCCGGACCGCGGTTGAGGTACTCCGAGAGCCGGGCCTCCCGCCAGTTCAGACCGGACATGTCGGTCCAGGGCGCGTCCTTGAACTGCTGGCCGAGCCAGGACTCGCGGACCAGGACCTGGCCCCGGGCCGTGGCCGAACCGCCGGCCGGCCACGGACGGCCCAGGTGGAAGGTCTTGGCGGGGGCGTCGCTGACCAGGTGGCTGCGGTAGATCAGGAAGCCGTAGGGGTTGGACAGTTCGGTGCTGGCGGCGGTGACGTACCCGTTGTTGTCGGTGCTGCCGCGGTCGAGGGCCTTGAGCACGCAGTTGTGGAACACCGCGGTGGCCCGGCCGAAGATGAAGTCGACGTCACCTTCGACGTAGCAGTTGCGGAAGTACTGCCGGGCCACGGTGGTGGCGGAGGAGGTGTTGGCGTAGAGGGTGTCCTGGTTGCCGATGAACCGGACGTTCTCGTAGACCTGCCGGTCACCGGTGGTCCGTACGGCCACGGCCTGGCTGTTGCCCTTGGCGGCCTCGTCGTAGGAGTTCTCGAAGGTGAGGTTGCGGGCGGTGAAGTCGGGCGCGCTGATCGCGTAGGAGGCGCTGCCCGAGGTGCCGTAGGTCCCGGAGCCGTCGGGCTTCGGGGCGGAGGCGGCGGCGTCGAAGGTGAGCACGACCTTGCTCGGGTCGCGGGTGGCGCCGACCAGCGAGATGTACGGCTTGTCGGCGGGGATGACCACCTGCTGCTTGTAGGTGCCCTCGCGGACCAGGACGGTGACCGGCCTGGCGTTGCCGGAGGGGACGGCGTTGATCGCGTCCTGCACGGTCCTGTGGTCGCCGGAGCCGTCGGCCGCGACCACGATGGTGGCGGGAGGCGGGGTGGCGGAGACGGCCGGGGCGGCCGTCGCGATGATCGTGAGAGCGATCACCGGGGGGAGTGTCAGAAGTCGCATGTGCAACCTTGAGGGGAAGCGGCAATCGGTTGTATGAAACGCTGACGTAATCCCGCATTAACGTCAATACCCACTAGAAAATCACGGGTCATTCCTGCAATCGATTGCAGTTCATGGCGGAATCGGGGCATGCCTGCGGCCCCGGGGACGGGGAGGCCCACCGGGGCCGCGGAAGTGGGACGGGACGAGGGTGAAAGGGCGGCGGGGAAGCGCCGCCGGGGCGGGAAGGGTCAGGGCAGGGTGAGCATCCCGTTCAGGCGGCGGGGGAGCCGCCACGGGTTGTCGTCCCGCAGCGCCTCGGGCAGCAGGTGCGCGGGGCAGTTCTGGTAGACGACCGGCCGCAGGAACCGGAAGATCGCCGCGGTGCCGACCGAGGTGGTCGACGGCTCGGTGGTCGCCGGGTACGGACCGCCGTGCTGCTGCGCCCAGCCGACCGCGACCCCGGTCGGATAGGCGTCGAAGACCAGCCGCCCGGCCCGGTCCCGCATCACCGTCATGATCCGGGCGGCGAGCTTCTCCTCCTCGGGCTCGCTGTGCAGGGTCGCGGTCAGGTTGCCGGGGGTGGCGGCCAGGGCATGGAGCAGCTCGTCCTCGTCGCCGTAGGTGAGCACGACGGTCATCGGCCCGAAGCACTCCTCCAGCAGCAGCTCGGAGGCGTTCAGCGCGGAGACGGGCCCGGTCAGCAGCCGGGCCGTCACCTGCCGCTCGCCGCCGACCTGCCCGGTGGCCGCCACGCGCACGCCCGGGATGACCTCCCGCTCGCCCGCGCCCGTCGTGAAGCTCTCCCGGATGCCGTCGCCGAGCAGCACCTGCGGGTCCAGCTCGGTGAAGTGCCGCGCCATCTCCTCGACCAGCGCGCCGTCCGCCGGGGCCAGGACCAGCCCCGGCTTGACGCAGAACTGCCCCGCGCCCAGCGTCGCCGAGGCCACCAGCCCCGCCGCGATCTCCTCGGTACGGCGGGCCGCCGCGCCGGGGGTGACGACGAGTGGGTTGAGGCTGCCCAACTCGCCGTAGAACGGGATCGGCTCGGGACGGGCCTTGGCGATGTCGTACAGGAAGCGCCCGCCGGGAATCGACCCTGTGAACCCGACCGCCTTGACCAGCGGATTCCTGACCAGCGCGACGCCCGCCTCACGGCCGTGGACGAGCTGGACGACCTCGGCGGGGAAACCCGCGCCGCGGGCGCCCTCCTGCAGCGCGGCCAGGGTCAGCTCGGAGGTCTCCGGATGCAGCGAATGGGCCTTGACGATGACCGGGCAGCCCGCGGCCAGGGCGCTGGCGGTGTCGCCGCCCCCGACGCTGAAGGCGAAGGGGAAGTTGCTGGCGGAGAAGACGCCGACCACGCCGAGCGGGACGTTCATCCGTCGCAGGTCGGGCTTGACCCCGTCGGCGGCGTCCAGCCGCACGTCGAGGAAGGAGCCCTCGCGCAGCGCCTCGGCGAACAGCCGGAGCTGGCCGCTGGTCCGGGCGACCTCGCCGGTCAGGCGGGGCGGGCCGAGCGCGGTCTCGGCGTCGGCGGCGGCGACCAGGTCGTCCACCCGCGCGTCCAGCGCGTCGGCCATGGCCTCCAGCAGGGCGGCCCGCCCCGGCGGCCCGGAGACGTCCAGAAGGGGGAGCAGCGCCTCGGCCTCGCGGCAGGCGCGGCCGACCTCCTCCGGGCTGGTGGAGGCGTACTCGTGGCGGCGCTCGCCCGAGCGGGCGTCGATGCTCCAGACAGGCATGACCGGTCTCCAATCCATGAGGTCGGGGTCGGGCGTCCTGACCGCCCGGGGGAGCAGGTCGCCGGCGGCTTCCAGCAGCAGCCTGGCCACCTCGACCGCGCCGCGCGCGGTGAAGTGGGTGTCGTCGGCGCTGCCGCGCGGGTAGTTGGGGTGCGGGTCGAGCCAGAGGAACAGCTCCCTGGTCGCCTCCGGGCCGAGCTCCCGCCAGCGCCGCAGGCTGGCGGCCTGCAGATCGACCAGCGGTACCGCCTCGGCGGCGGCCAGGTCCCGCATCGCGCCGGGGTAGCGGCCGTGTGTGCCCTCCGTGCCGCAGGTGCGCCGTTCGACGGAGGTGACCAGCACGGGGCGGGCGCCCCGTTCCCGGGCCCCGTGCACGTAGCGGCGCAGGAATTCCTGGTAACCGCCGTACGGCGGGGCGAAGCGGCCCTGCTCGTGCTTGCCGTCGTTGTGGCCGAAACAGACCAGCAGGACGTCGCCGGGGCCGAGGGCGGACATGATCCGCTCGTACATCCCCAGCCGCTCGACCGAGGTGCGCGCACTGGCGCCGGGGACGGCCTCGTTGACGACGGGCACGTCCCAGAAGAGCGGAAGCGCCTGCCCCCAGCCGGCCTGCGGCGCGAGCGTGACCGGGTAGGTGGCAGCGGTGGAGTCTCCCGCGACGAACACCCTCACGACGCCGCCTCCGTCCCCGCCGCCGCGGCCCCTGCCAGCTCCGCGGCGACGGCCCTGCCGAGCCGCCCGTCCGCCACGACCGTCACCACCCGCCGCCGCAGCGTGTCCGCGACGGCCAGCGGCCGGTCCCAGGCCAGCGCGGGGCCGACGCCGGGATACTCGGCCACGCGCACGAACCACGGGTCCACGTGCCCGACCTGGACGAAGACCAGACTCCAGGCGTCCGAGACCAGCGCCAGCCAGGGGGAGCGGCTGCCGTGCACGTCCCGCTCGCCCTCGGCCTCGCCGGTGAACACGGCCGGCCCCGCCGCGCCCGCGGGCGCGCGCCAGAAGAATCCGCCGTACCCGGCACCCGGCCGCCCCTTGCACGCCGAGCTCCTGATCTCCAGCGGCTCGCGCACGGTGAGCGCGAAGGCGAAGTCCAGCGCCCAGGCGCCCATCGGCGCGTCCGCCGGCAGCGGCCTGGCCAGCACGGTCCGCTCCTCGCGGGCGACGGCCGCGCCGCCGGGGCCGAGCCAGGTCAACTCCTCGCGGAACCCGCCCTCGATCTCGGTGAAGGCGTCGTGACGCTGGCATCCGTGGTCGTCCAGCCAGACCGGGCCCCGGCCGCGGACGAAGGTCCGGCCGCCCCAGAAGTTCACCCCGCCGACGTCCGCTATGGCCAGGCCGGCGCCCAGGTGGTGGACGTGGTCGGCGGGGCGGAACTCGGTCACCTCCGCGCCGCCGAGGGTCCGCACCGGGTGGAGGTACGGCCGCGGCGCGTCGGTCACCGGCAGGTCGGGCCGCCACACGTAGGAGGCGACCGCCGCCCCGCCCACCTGCAGCTCCCGGGCGGCCGCCTCGTCCGCCTCCAGCTCTCGCGCGGACGACTCACCCGCTCCGGACTCCCGCGTGACCGCCCAGGCCGCGTCCAGCTCAGAGAACAGGGCCAGCCGCTCGGCGCTGCGGTCCGTCAGCTCCCGGACGCCGGGCAGCTCGCGCCGGTCGGGATGGATCACCTGATGCCCGTCGGCGATCGGCAGCGGGTCGGGCGCCAGCCGTACCGCCTCGAGGAACTCCATGAAGGCGCCGGTGCGGGCCAGCGGCACCAGCAGCTCCGCGCCGGTCCTGACGTGCGCGACCAGGTTCTCCAGCAGGTTCGCCCGGGGGTGGACGGCGCCGTCGAGGTCGTCGGTGGTGTAGGTCAGCCGGGCCGTGCCCGCCGAGCCGTGCACGATGAGGTACGGTTCGGTCCGTCCCGTCGCGCACAGCGTCACGGCCACAGTGATCACCCGGCCGTCCGCCAGGCGGATCCTGGCGGAGGCGGTGTCGTCGGCCTCGATGGGGTTGGCGTGGAACAGCTCCAGCTCGACCGAGGCGATCGCGCCGCGCTCCTCGGCGCCGGCGACCGCCAGGGCGGTGGCCGTGGCGTGCGCGAACGGATTGGTCAGCGCGCCGTCGACCACGTCCCGTCCGTCCAGCCGCCGCCGGCCCGACCAGGCCGAGCGGGTGAAGTAGTCGGCGGGCCGCTCCCAGGCACCCGCCACCCCGATGCCGCGGATCTCGCCGAGCTCGCCGGAGGCGATCAGCTTGCGCAGCGCGGGGACCGCGGCGGAGCCGAGGCTCTGGAAGCCGACCTGACAGGCCAGCCCGCTCTCCGTGACCGCCGCGGCGATCCGCTCGAAGTCGGCCAGCGACGACGCGGGGGGCTTCTCCAGCAGCAGGTGCGAGCCCGCGCGCAGCGCGGTCACGGCGAGGTCGGCGTGGGTGTTGATGGGCGTGCACAGGATGGTGATCTCCGCGCCCGTGCGCTCGATCAACCCGGCCAGGCCGTCGGGGCGCGCCTGCTCGGGAGCGCCGAGGCCGTGCAGCCGGTCCTCCTCCACCGGACGCACATCGCAGACGCCGACCAGCTCGACCAGCCCGCGCCCCGCCAGCCCGCGCAGGTTCTCCAGATGCGAGCGGCCGTGGCCGTACGCGCCCGCGAGCACGACCCTGGTCACCCGGTCACCGGTCGTGCCCTCGGTCATGCCTTCTTCTCCGGTCACGTCCATGCCAGCCCCAGTCCGGCATTGCCCGCCGAGCGCAGCCGGGCGTCCCCGACCTCCACCGGGTACGGCTCGGCCAGCAGACCCAGGTCGGCCAGCGAGGCGTCCTCGACCAGCTCCACCATGACCGGGTGGTGCAGCGTCAGGGCCAGCTGGCCCGACAGCTCGGTCAGCAGGTGCGGGTAGACCGGGACGTCGAAGGCGCGGGCCAGCTCGGCGATGCGCAGGAACGGGGTGATCCCGCCGACCCTGACCACGTTGGGCTGGACCACGTCGCACGCGCCCGCGACGAGCAGGTCGCGGAAGCCGTGGACGGTGTAGACGTTCTCGCCCACCGCGACCGGCACGCCGATGCTGCGCCGCAGCTCCACGTGGGCGGCGACGTCGTCGGCGGGCAGCGGCTCCTCGATCCAGTGCAGGCCGTAGGGCTCCAGCGCCGCGATGGCGCGGCGGGCGCGGTGCAGGTCCCAGCGCTGGTTGGCGTCGATCATCAGGATCGTGCCGGGGCCGACGGCCTCGCGGACCGCGGCGACCCGCTCGACGTCCTCGGCAAGGTCGGGTCTGCCCACCTTGATCTTGACGGCCGGGTAGCCCGCGGCGCTCCAGCGCCCGGCCTGCTCGACCAGTTCCTCCAGCGAGTAGTGCAGATTGACGCCGCTGCCGTACACCGGGACGCTCTCCCGGCGCGGTCCGAGCACGTCCACCAGGGACGACTCCCCGCAGCGCAGGTCCCACAGCGCCAGGTCGACCCCGGCCATCGCGACCGTGGTGAGCCCGCCGCGCCCGGCCTCGCTCAGGTGCGTGCGCAACCGGTCCCACACCAGCTCAGGGTGGGCCGGGCCGCCGATCAGCGCCTCGCGGATGTCGTTGTCCAGCAGCGCCTGCACGGCTCTCGCGCCGATCTGCGGGGTCCAGGAGAAACCGGTGCCGATCCGCCCGTCCTCCAGCATGACCTCGCACACGATCACGTGGTTGCAGGGCACGTCCTCGCCCCACGGACGGCGCAGCGGCGCCGAGCGCAGGGTGGTCCTCAGGTCCTTGATGATGCCGGTGGTCATTCGGACACCAGGGCGAGGCCGTTCTTGATGAGCCCGTCGAGCTCGGCCAGGTGCTCGGGGGTGAGGTCGGTCAGCGGGGCCCGGACCGGCCCGACGTCCAGGCCGCGCAGCCGCAGTCCGGCCTTCACCAGGGAGACGGCGTACCCCGGCGCCTTGCTGCGCAGCTCGACCAGCGGCGCGTAGAACTCCGTCAGCAGCCGGTCGTGGCCGTTGAAGTACGCGATGGCGATCTCGGGAGCGAAGGCGAACACGGCCGAGGAGTACAGCTCCACGCCGAGGCCGCGGTAGGCGGGCATGGTGAGCTCGGCGGTCGGCAGGCCGTTGAAGAAGGTGAAGTCCGGGCCGATCTCCCGCCGGACCGCCAGCACGATGCGCTGCATCAGGTCGATGTCGCCCACGCCGTCCTTCAGGCCGATCACGCCGGGGATGCGGGCGAGCTCCACCACCGAGGCCGGGTCGAGCACCACGGAGCCGCGCTGGTAGACGATCACCGGCAGCTCCGCGGCGATCGCGCGTACGTACTCGGCGAAACCGGCCCTGGTGCCCTGCGTGAGGTAGGGCGGCATGAGCAGCAGGCCGTCGGCGCCCGCCTCGCGGGCCGTACGGGCCTGCTCGAGGGCGGCGCCGAGCGGACCGCCCGCGCCCGCCAGCACCGGCACCTCGCCCTGGACCGCCTTGGCCGCCACCTGCACGGCCCTGGCGTGCTCGCCCTGCGACAACGCGGAGAACTCCCCCGTGCCGCAGGCCACGAAGACGGCACCCGGGCCGTGCGCGAGGCCCTGGCGGATGTGCTCGGCCAGCACGTCCTCGGCCAGCGCGCCCTCACCGTCGAAGGGGGTCACGGGGAAGAACAGGACTCCGCTGAGATTCATCGTCAATGCTCCCTTGAGGAACTCGTCTTCGAAAAAGATCGTCTTAGGAAAGTTCGGTGCGCCAGCTGCGCTTGGCCTGCCAGCCGAGCATCCGCTCGGCCTTGGCGGAGGAGAATGCGGGGGCGCTGCCGGTGAGGGCGGAGGCGAAGTCCGCGGTGGAGGGGATGACCCGCGGCAGCAGCTCCGACAGCGGCTCGCGGGCCAGCGCGTCGGCGGCCCCGGCGAAGAAGACCTCGCCGTTGGGCAGGCCGGGGAGCCGGTCGAGCAGGATGAGCAGCAGATCGGCCGCGTCGCGGGCGTCGATGTAGTTGAACAGCGAGACTCCGGCGATGTCCGGCCGGTCCAGCCGCTCGGTCACCGTGTGCCCCGACTGGGTCGGCGCCCCCTCCCACTCCTCCGGCGCGATCACGAAGCAGGGCCGCACCGCCGCCAGTTTCGTCTCCGCGGTGCGCGCGAAGGACCGCATCGTCTCTTCGGCGACCAGCTTGGACAGGTTGTAGGCGTTCCACGGCCGGGCCGGGTGGTCCTCGTCGATGGGCAGGTAGGCGGGGGCCCAGCCGCCCGGCGAGCCGTACCCGATGACGGTCGGGCTGCTGGCCACGATCACCTTGCCCACGCCCAGCGCCACCGCCGCGTCGCAGACGTTGAAGGCCAGCTGGGTGTTGGTGCGGAAGGTCACCTGGTCGCTGTGGCTGAACGGGGTGGCGATGGCGGCCAGGTGCACCACGGCGTCCGGCCGGAAGCGCGCGATCACCTCGTACGCCTCGCCGAGGTCGGTCAGGTCGGCGGGGAGGCTGGCGGCCGCGTCGGCGGGGGTGCCCGGCGCCCGGTCCACGCCGATCACCTCGTGCCCCGCCGCGGCGAGCGCGGACACGACGCTGCGCCCGAGGCGCCCGGCGCTCCCGGTGACAAGAGTTCTGCTCACGGGTGTCTTTCCCTTCTGGCAGCCGCCAGGAACCCCTGGGGCTGCAACCAGTTGCACTGAACAGTGTCGTCATCTGGCTGAAACGTCAAGGGGGCAATTTGCCATGCGCCTGTGACCAGGGGGATCGTTGACATCTCTTGATCGGCCCGCTCCGCAACCGGTCGCAGTACCACGCGCATCACCCCTGGTGACGTCTGGTAGAGGCACAACCGTTTGCGTTACGGTGCGCCGGAGCGCGGGAGGTGTGCCATGGCGGTGACGATCAGGGATGTGGCGCGGGCGTCGGGGGTGCATGTCTCGACGGTGTCGCGGACGTTTTCGGCGCCGCATCTGGTGAATGCGGAGACGCGGAACCGGGTGCTGGCGGTGGCGGAGGGGTTGGGGTATCGGCCGAATCGGGCGGCGCGGGCGTTGACGACGGGGCGGACGCACAATCTGGGGTTGATCGTGGCGGATATCGCCAATCCGTTCTTTCCTCCGTTGATCAAGGCGGCGCAGGCGCAGGCGCGGGAGCGGGATTATCACGTGTTCGTGGCCGATACCGATGAGGATCCGGTGTTGGAGCAGGAGTTGATCGAGATGTTGTGCAAGCAGGTGGACGGGGTGTTGTTGTGCAGTCCGCGGTTGTCGAACCGGGTGATCGAGCGGCTTCGGGCGCAGGTGCCGTTTGTGGTGGTGAACCGTCGGGTGAAGGGGTTGGCGACGGTGTTGATGGATGTGGGTCAGGGGGTGCGGGCGGCGGTGGGTCATCTGGCGGGGTTGGGTCATCGGCGGGTGGCGTTGTTGTCGGGGCCGGCCGGCTCGTGGACCAGCGGAGAGATCCGTGAGTCCGCGGCCGAGCGGGCCGCCGACCTCGGCCTGGAGCTGACCGTGCTGGGCCCGAACGCCCCGACCGAGCAGGGCGGGCTGGCGGCGGCCGGGGCCGTGGCGGCTGCGGGGGTGACCGGGGTGTTGTGCTACAACGACCTGGTCGCGCTGGGCCTGATCGAGGGGCTGCGTGAGCGCGGTCTGGACGTGCCCGGCGACGTGAGTGTGATCGGCGTCGACGACAGCCTGCCGGGCCGCCTCAGCCGGCCAAAGCTGACGACGATCACGATGCCGACCGCGGCCGCCGGGCGGATGGCGGTCGACCTGCTGCTAGCCTCCGTCGCCGCGGGCGAGGCGGCCCCGCGCACCACCGCCAGGCTGGAGACCAGCCTGGTGATCAGAGAATCGACGCAGAGAGCGAGTTCACCGTGAGATTTGGATCCACACCCGCCGGAGACGCCGTGGACCGGCACGTCCTGTCGAACGGCCGGATGCGCGTAGGGATCCTGACCCTCGGCGCGATCGTCCAGTCGGTCGAGCTGCCCGACGGGACCGACGTCGTCCTCGGCCTGCCCACCGTGGCCGACTACCTGACGCGCAGCCGCTACTTCGGGGCCCTGGTCGGCCGGTACGGCAACCGCATCGCGGGCGGTCGTTTCACCCTCGACGGCACCCCCTACCAGCTGCCCCTCAACGACAAGGGCAACAGCCTGCACGGTGGCGAGACCGGGTTCGACAAGCGGATCTGGCAGGCGGAATCGGACGGCGAGCGGGCCGTCCGGCTGACCTACGTCAGCAAAGACGGCGAGGAGGGGTATCCGGGCACTCTCACCGCGTCGGTCACCTACACCCTCACCGACCGCGACGAGCTGCACATCGGCTACCACGCCACCACCGACGCGCCCACCGTGCTCAACCTGACCAACCACTCCTACTTCAACCTCGCCGGCTCGGGCGACGTGCTCGGGCACGTCGTCACCATCGAGGCCGACCGGTACCTGCCGGTCGACGAGCGCAAGATCCCCCTCCCCGGAGAGCCCGTGCCGGTGGCGGGCACGCCGTACGACTTCACCGGGCCGACGGCGGTGGGCGCGCGGCTCGAGGGCTGCTACGACCACTGCTACGTGCTGCGCCCCGGCGGGGTGATGCGCGTGGAGGAGCCGGTGAGCGGCCGGGCGATGGAGGTGACGACCACCGAGCCGGGGGTCCAGTTCTACACCGGGCACATGCTGGACGGCGTCGCCACGCCGTACGGCAGGTACGCCGGGCTGTGCCTGGAGACCCAGCACTTCCCGGACTCGCCGAACCGTCCGGACTTCCCCTCCACCGTGCTCAGGCCGGGGCAGGAGCATGTCTCGACGACCACCTACCGGTTCGTGAGCTGACCCAGGCGCGTCCATATCGGGGAAACGCGCCGTGACCGGTGTTTCCGGGACCGGCGCGGTCCTCGGTCATCGAGTGCGCAAGCCAATCATCCCATGACCCTATATATGGCCTTACGACTGCAACCGCTTGTAGCAACAAAGCCGGATCTGGAAAATTGTTTACCCGGCGCACACCTGCCTGTAACTGATCTAGCTGCGGAAACAGGGTTAGCGATATATCGGTAACAGCTATGTAACGCCTGCAAAGGGTTGACGTAACTTTCTCCGGCGCTATAGGAAAGCGCCATCCAATCACGTCACATCGGGAGGTCCCGTGATGACGACCGAATCAAGAGATGTCGGAACCCAGTCCTCTCAGGGGTTCCGCCGTGGTTGATTCTCTGTCGCTGAAGTCCGAGGTCGCGGCTCCCGCCCCTGCTCCCGCTCCCAAGCGCGGGCGTGGGCGCCCCCGGCCCACCGTCCGCTCCCGCCGTGAGGCGTGGACGGCCCACCTGTTCCTCGCCCCGTGGTTCCTCGGCCTGTTCCTGATCACGGTCGGCCCCATCGTGGCATCGCTCTACCTGTCCTTCACCGACTACAGCCTCCTCGACGAGGCCAAATGGGTCGGGCTGGACAACTACGTCAAGATGTTCACCGAGGACCCGCGGTTCTGGGCCTCGCTGAAGGTCACCACGATCTACGTGGTCGTCTCGGTGCCGCTCCAGCTCGGCTTCGCCCTCGCCCTGGCCCTGCTGCTGGACCGCGGACTGCGGGGCCTGTCGTTCTACCGGTCGATCTACTACCTGCCCTCGCTGCTGGGCGGCAGCGTGGCGATCGCCATCCTCTGGCGGAAGATCTTCGGCGCGGACGGCCTGGTCAACGCGGTGCTCGCGCTGTTCGGCATCCAGGGCACCAGCTACGTCAACAACCCCGACACCGCGCTGGGCACCCTGATCCTGCTGCACGTCTGGACGTTCGGCGCCCCGATGGTCATCTTCCTGGCCGGCCTGCGGCAGATCCCGAGCAGCTACTACGAGGCCGCCTCGATCGACGGCGCGGGAGCCGTCCAGCAGTTCAGGTCGGTCACGTTGCCGCTGCTCACGCCGATCATCTTCTTCAACCTCGTGCTCGAAGTGATCAAGTCGTTCCAGTCGTTCACCCAGTCGTTCATCGTGAGCAACGGCACGGGCGGCCCGAGCGACTCCACCCTCTTCTACACGCTCTACCTCTACTCGAAGGGGTTCAAGGAGTACGAGATGGGCTACGCCTCGGCGATGGCCTGGGTGCTCGTGATCATCATTGCCGGCCTGACCGGGGTCAACTTCCTCGCGTCCAAGTATTGGGTCTTCTATGGCGACAGCAAATAGCCGGAATCCGGTCCTGTACCGGCGCCGCGTCTCCAGGGGTGCCAAGCACCTGATGCTGATCGGCTTCGGCCTGGTCATGCTCTACCCGCTGCTGTGGATGGTCTCCAGCTCCCTCAAGCCGGAGGAGCTGATCTTCCGGGAGCCGGGTCTGCTCCCCAGCACGATCACCTTCGACAACTACACCGAGGGCTGGAACGAGCTCGCCCATCCGTTCGGCTACTACCTGTGGAACTCGGCGGTCATCACGGCGCTGTCGGTCGTCGGAAACCTGGTCGCCTGCTCGCTGGCCGCCTACTCCTTCGCCCGGCTGAACTTCCCCCTGAAGAAGCTCTGGTTCGCGCTCATGCTCGGCACGATCATGCTGCCGTTCCACGTGGTGATCGTGCCGCAGTACATCATGTTCTCCCAGCTGGACATGATCAACACGATCTGGCCGCTGATCCTGCCGAAGTTCCTGGCCCACGACTCGTTCTTCATCTTCCTGATGGTCCAGTTCATCCGGACCCTCCCGCGGGAGCTCGACGAGGCCGCCGCGATCGACGGCGCCGGGTACTGGCGCACGTTCTTCCGCGTCATCCTCCCGCTCTGCACCCCCGCGCTGGCCACCACGGCGATCTTCACGTTCATCTGGACGTGGAACGACTTCTTCAGCCAGCTGCTCTACCTGAACAACCCCGACAACTTCACCGTCCCGGTGGCGCTGCGCACCTTCCTGGACTCCACCGGTGAGTCGTCGTGGGGGCCGATGTTCGCCATGTCGATCATCGCGCTCGGGCCGATCTTCGGATTCTTCCTGGCCGGCCAGAAGTACCTGATCCGTGGCATGGCGACCACGGGTCTCAAGTAGTCCTCTTCAACCCCCCTGAGAACGAACAAGAGGAAGGACCGAGAGATGCGCTCTCTCAAGACGGCGGCCCTGCTCGCGGCGGCCGCGATGACCCTGGCGGCCTGCGGCAGCGGCGACGGCGGCACCGCCGAAGGCGACGGCAAGGTCAAGCTGCGCTTCTCCTACTGGGGCTCCGACGCCCGGCAGAAGCTCACCGAGCAGGCGATCGCGGCGTTCGAGAAGAAGAACCCGACCATCGACGTGGTCGGCGAGTTCTCCGACTGGCCGAGCTACTACGAGTCGCTGGCCACCAAGGTGGCGGCCAACGACGCGCCCGACGTCATGACCCTGGAGATCCGCGGCCTGGCCGAGTACGCGGGCCGCGGCGCCCTCGCCGATCTCACCGGCAAGGTCAACGTCGCCGACCTCGACCAGCAGGTGCTCTCCACCGGCAGCTTCGGCGGCAAGCAGTACGCCATCCCCACCGGCGTCAACGTCATGGGAGTGATCGTCAACAAGGCCGTCCTCGACAAGGCGGGCGAGGAGCTCCCGGACGACAAGACCTGGACCTGGGACGACTACATCAAGCTCTCCGAGAAGATCACCAAGGCCGGGGACGGTTCGACCTTCGGTACGGAGTACACCTTCAACCAGGTGTACCTGTCCATGTTCGCCGCGCAGCGCGGGGAGAAGTTCTACAACAACGGCAAGATCGGCGTCACCCCCGAGACGATCAAGGCCTGGTGGGCGAACTTCGACCAGCTGATCAAGACCAAGGGCTCGCCCGACGCCGCGAAGATGGCCGAGATCGCCGCCGCCGGCGTGGAGCAGTCGCTGATCGGCACCAACAAGGGCGCGCTCGGCATGTGGTGGAGCAACCAGCTCGGCACCCTGAGCAAGGTGTCCGGCTCCGAGCTGACCATGCTCCGCCTCCCCAAGGCGGAGGGAGCCTCCACCCACGGCATGTTCCTCCAGCCCGCCATGCACTGGACCGCCTCCAGCAAGACCGAGCACCCGGCCGAGGCCCAGAAGTTCATCGACTACCTGGTCAACGACCCCGAGGCCGCCGGCATCCTGCTCAGCGACCGCGGTCTGCCGATCAACTCCAAGGTCCTCGCCACGGTCAAGGACAAGCTGCCCCCGGCCGACCAGCAGGTCTTGGCCTTCGTCGACTCGATCAAGAGCGAGCTGGCCACGGCGGAGGTCCCGCCGAAGGGCGGCTCGAAGATGGAGGACATCGTCCGGCGCTACTCCGAGGCGGTGACCTCCGGCCAGCAGAGCGCCGACGACGCGGCCACCGAGCTCCTCAACGCGGCCAACGCGGCCATCGCCGGCTGACCGCCACCGGGGAGACACCCTAAGACTGCCGTACGGCTCGTTGCGGGAGCGCGCGAGCCGTACGGCGCACCATCGGGGAGAAGAGATGAGATACGCATTCGTCGGGCTCGGCCACCGCGCCCAGATGTACGTCGACGCGCTGCTCGGCGACTGGCGGGACACCGGCACCGTCGTCGCCCTGTGCGACGCCAACCGGACCCGCATGGACTTCTACGCCGAGCGGATCGGCGCGCCGGTGCCCTGCTTCGCGCCGGACGACTTCGAGAAGATGCTCGAACTGTGCGACGCGGTGGTCGTCGCCACCGTGGACGCCACGCACGCCCACTACGTCGTCGCGGCGCTGGAGGCGGGCAAGCGCGTCATCGTGGAGAAGCCGCTGACGACCGACGCCGAGGGGTGCGCCGCGATCGCCGCCGCCGCCGAGCGGAGCACCGGCTCCCTGGTCGTCACCTTCAACTACCGCTACTCGCCCCGCAACTCCGCGGTCCGCCGCCTCATCATGGACGGCGCGATCGGCGAGATCACCTCCGTGCACTTCGACTGGGCGCTGGACACCATCCACGGCGCCGACTACTTCCGCCGCTGGCACCGCGACAAGGCCAGCTCCGGAGGCCTGCTGGTGCACAAGTCCACCCACCACTTCGACCTGGTCAACTGGTGGCTGGCGGCCACGGCGGAGAGCGTGTACGCCCAGGGAGACCTGCGCTTCTACGGCGCGGAGAACGCCAAGGCCCGCGGCCTCGACCCGCGGCCCGAGCGCGGCCAGGGCGCACCGGGCCTCGGCACCGACCCGTTCATCCTGGACATCTCCGCCGACCCCCGGCTCAAGCGCCTCTACCTGGACGCCGAGCACGAGGACGGCTACATCCGCGACCAGGACGTCTTCGCCGAGGGCGTCACCATCGAGGACAACATGGCGGTCCTGGTCCGTTACGACAACCGGGCTGTGCTCACCTACTCGCTCAACGCGCACGCGCCCTACGAGGGCTACCGTGTCGTCTTCAACGGCACCGGCGGGCGGATCGAACTGGAGGTGTGCGAGCGGGCCTGGACTCCGCCGCACGCAGCGATCGACCCGACCGCGGCCTCCAAGGAGCACGCGGCGGGCGCCTGGGAGAAGCTCACCCTGCACCAGCACTGGCAGGAGGCCCGGGAGATCCCGATCGAGCAGGGCGAGGGCGGTCACGGCGGCGGCGACCGGCTGCTGCTGGACGACGTCTTCCGCGGGCCCGGCGACGACCCGCTGGCCCGGCAGGCCGGCTACCTCGACGGGATCCGCAGCGTCATGGTCGGAGCCTCGGCCAACGAGTCCATCCGTACCGGCCGGCCCGTCCACCTGACCGACGGCGGCACCCGCATGTCGGACCGCTGAGTCGTGCCGTCCGACTCCGCTTCTGCCGGAGAGCCGCGCCGCCTGCGGCACCTCGGAGAGTTCTCCGCTCTCGCCGGGATCGCCGCGGCGCAGCGCGGGTTGTTCCCCCCGCCCGGTCCCGGGCTGCGCGAGCGGGCACGCGACCTGCTGGGCGTCCTCGAGCTGACCGCGGCGGACGTGCGCACCGAGCGGACCTGGAAGGCGGGCGAGCTGTCCGGGGAGGAGGTCTCCTGGGACGTCGGGTTCGGCCCCAGGACCCGCGCCTACGTGCTGCGCCCCCGCGAGGCGGGCGACGCGGTGCTGCCGGGAGTCCTCGCGCTGCACTGCCACGCCGGGATGAAGTGGGCGGGCAAGGAGAAGATCGCCGACGGCCCGGAAGGCCACTCCGCCGAAGTGGCCCGGCTGCGGACCGCGCTCTACGACGGCAGGGCCTGGGCCGGGGAACTGGCCGCGCGCGGGTTCACCGTACTGGTGCCCGACGTGCTGGGCTGGGGCAGCCGCAGGATCCCGCTCGCCGACATGCCGGAGAACGTGCGCGGGAACCCCGAGCCCGGGGTGGGTGAGGCCGACCGCTACGACGCCGCGGCCGCCCGGCACGAGCACGTGCTGGCCAAGTACTGCACCGTGCTCGGCACCTCGTACGCGGGCGTCGTCGCGGGTGAGGACCTGGCCGCGGCCGCCTATCTGCGTTCCCGCCCCGACACCGGGCCCGTCGGCTGCGCCGGGCTGTCCGGCGGCGGCCTGCGCGCGGCCCTGCTCGGCGCCTTCGATCCCGGCATGGCGGCGGTCGCCGTGATCGCGATGGTCTCCTCCTACCGTGACCTGCTGGACGGGTACGTCGCGAGTCACACCTGGATGTTGTACCCTCCGGGCCTGTCAAGGCTGTGCGACCTGCCCGACCTGGTGGCCTGCGCGGCCCCCCGGCCGTTGCTGGTCTGGTACGGCGAGCGCGACGCGATCCTTCCGGCGGACGGGATGCGTCGTGCCCATGCGATGATCACGGCACATTACCGGCGGGCCCCGGCGGGCTACACGGGCGTGTTCGCCGACACGGGGCACTGCTTCGGCATCCCGGCTCAGGAGCGGGTCTTCGGCTGGCTCGCCCGCCACTTGAGAGCAGATGGAGGTGTGCCATGGCGGTGACGATCAGGGATGTGGCGCGGGCGTCGGGGGTGCATGTCTCGACGGTGTCGCGGACGTTTTCGGCGCCGCATCTGGTGAATGCGGAGACGCGGAACCGGGTGCTGGCGGTGGCGGAGGGGTTGGGGTATCGGCCGAATCGGGCGGCGCGGGCGTTGACGACGGGGCGGACGCACAATCTGGGGTTGATCGTGGCGGATATCGCCAATCCGTTCTTTCCTCCGTTGATCAAGGCGGCGCAGGCGCAGGCGCGGGAGCGGGATTATCACGTGTTCGTGGCCGATACCGATGAGGATCCGGTGTTGGAGCAGGAGTTGATCGAGATGTTGTGCAAGCAGGTGGACGGGGTGTTGTTGTGCAGTCCGCGGTTGTCGAACCGGGTGATCGAGCGGCTTCGGGCGCAGGTGCCGTTTGTGGTGGTGAACCGTCGGGTGAAGGGGTTGGCGACGGTGTTGATGGATGTGGGTCAGGGGGTGCGGGCGGCGGTGGGTCATCTGGCGGGGTTGGGTCATCGGCGGGTGGCGTTGTTGTCGGGGCCGGCCGGCTCGTGGACCAGCGAGGAGATGCACGCCGCCGCCACCGCCGCCGCGGCCGAGTTCGGCGTCGAGCTGATGCTCCAGGGCCCGAACGAGCCGAACGAGCAGGGCGGGCTGGCGGCGGCGTCCGCGGTCGCCGGGTCGGGGGTGAGCGGGGTGTTGTGCTACAACGACCTGGTCGCGCTGGGCCTGATCGAGGGGCTGCGTGAGCGCGGTCTGGACGTGCCCGGCGACGTGAGTGTGATCGGCGTCGACGACAGCCTGCCGGCCCGGTTGAACAGGCCGAAGCTGACGACGATCACGATGCCGACCGCGGCCGCCGGGCGGATGGCGGTCGACCTGCTGCTGGCGGCCGTCAACGCCGGGGACTCGGAGACGCCGGCGCTGGCCCGGCTGGAGACCAACCTCGTCGTGCGCGAGTCCACCGGGGCGGTGGATCGGGTCGCCGGTGCGGCCCAGCCGAGCCTGCGCGGGTAACGGGCGGCACCCGCCGGGTGCTACGTCAGTGCTTCCGCAGGGTGAAGGTGTCGGTGGTGATGCCGGCGAACAGCAGGTCCAGCCGGCCGCTCAGCACGTGGACCGACCCGTCGGGCCGCACGGCGGCGGTGGTCGGGGCCTGGTCGGGCCAGGCCCGCTCGCCGGTCACCGTGGCGCGTGACCAGCCGGCCGAGGGCCGGACGGTGAAGACCGCGTCGGTCCCGGACGCGGCGACCTTGTTGGTCACCACCACCAGTGAGCCGTCGCGCCGCAGCACGATGCCGTCGGCGCCGGGCAGCGCCCGGTCGAGCCGAACCTGCCGCAGCGCGCCGGGCCGTCGCACCGGGACCCGCCACAGCGTGCCGTCGTCGTATTTGCCGATCAGCAGGTGCCCGTCCCGCCAGGCGATGCCGTTGGCGCCGAAGCCGTCGCCGCCGCTGAGCCGCCGGTCACGCAGGAGGACCGAGGCCTCGCCCCGCGTCGGGACCCGGTAGACGATGGGCGCGAAGGAGTCGGTGACGTACACCGTGCCGTCGGGCGCGACCGCCAGGTCGTTGGCGAAGTGCCGCGCGCTGTCGCCGGCGACCTCGGCGAGATCGACGTAGCCGGTCCGCCGGCCCGACGCCAGGTCGTAGATCCCCAGGCCGGCGAGGCGCCCCTGGGTGCCGGGGGAGGTCCGCACGCCCATTCCGGGGTCGGCATTGGCGACCAGGAGCCTGCGCCGGGCGGCGTCCACCTGGATGCCGATGGCGGAGATCAGCGCCGGGTCGTCCACCAGAGTGCGGACCGAGCCGTCCGGCCGCACGACCGACACGGTCCCGTGCCGCAGGGAGCTGACGAGGTAGGCGCCGCGGGTCGGGTCGTAGGCCACGCCCTCCGGGTGCAGGCTCGGCGCCCGGCCCTCGATGACGTCGGGCGTGGCGGCCGAGGCCGCCGGCGCCGGGGCGAGGACGGACGCGAGGGCCGCCGCGGTCAGGATGGTCTTCAACCGGCGCCGGGCAGAGATGCTGGGCACGAGATGTCCTTTCGTTCCAGATCGGAGGTCGTGTGACCACCCTGGCCGCCGCGCGCGGGGGCTGACAGATCCCCTCGATACTGTTAGTGCGACTACCAGGGAGCCGCGGATGAACGAGGTGCGCCGGACGGCGCCGGTGGGCGAGGTGCGCCGGACGGCGCCGGTGGGCGAGGTGCGCCGGACGGCGCCGGTGGAGGAGGTGCGCCGGACGGCGCTGGCGAACTTCCTGCGGACGCGGCGCGCCGGGCTGACACCGCAGGAGGTGGGCCTGGCGCCGGGGTTGCGCCGCCGGGCGCCCGGGTTGCGCCGGGAGGAGGTGGCGCTGCTGTCGGGTGTGGGGATCACCTGGTACACCTGGCTGGAGCAGGGCCGTGACATCAACCCGTCGCCGGAGGTGCTCGCGGCCATCGCGCGGACCCTCAGGCTCGACGACGCGGCGACGGGCTACCTGTTCCGCATGGCGGGGCAGCAGCCGCCGGAGGGGCCGGCGGGATCGGGCGATGTGTCCGGGCACCTGCTGGATCTGATCCACGCCCAGGACCCCGCCCCCGCCGTCATCATGGACGGCTGCTGGGACCTGCGCGCCTGGAACGCCGCCGCCGACGCGCTCTACCGCTACTCCGACCAGTCCCCGGAGGACCGCAACGTCGCCTGGCTGATGTTCGCCTCCCCGGACATCCGCGTGTTCACGGTGGGCTGGGAGCACCATGCCCGGCGGATGCTGGGGGAGCTGAGGGAGAGCTTCGCGCGCCGCCCCGACGAGCGGATGGCCCGCCTGCTGGCGCGGTTGCGCGGGCGGTTCCCGGAGGCGGACGCCTGGCTCGACGAGCGTGAGGTCAGCCGCCGGGCCGGCGGCATCACCAAGGAGATCCGGCACCCCGAGGCGGGCACGCTGCTGCTGAACCAGATCGTCCTCCACCCCGCGGAGGCCCCGGATCTGCAGGTGGTGATCCTCCAGCCGCTTGCCGGGACGCCGACGGACCTCCGCCTCGCCGGTCTGGCGGCGCCGCGGTCCCGGCGCTAGACCGCGAAACAGTCCGAACACTTCTGTTCGGTTTATGTTACCTTCTAACCCGAACACATCTGTTCGGGTTAGAAGGAGATCCTTGTGGCTCACTCCACGGCTCATCCCGAGGCGACCCCTCACCACCCCCCGGCCGGCTCCCGCCGCTGGCCGGCCCTGGCCGTACTGTGCCTCGCGCAGTTCATGGTGATCCTCGACATCACTGTGGTGAACATCGCCCTGCCCGCCGTCGGCGCCGACCTGTCCCTCGACCGGTCCGCCGCGACCTGGGTCGTCACCGCCTACACGCTCTGCTTCGGCGGCCTGATGCTGCTCGGCGGCCGGCTGTCGGACCTGTACGGCCGCCGCCGGATCTTCCTGGCGGGCCTGGTCGTGTTCACACTGGCCTCGCTGGTGGCGGGCCTGACCGGCTCCGGCCCGGTGCTCATCGCCGCGCGGGCCGCCCAGGGCGCGGGCGCCGCGCTGCTGTCGCCGTCGGCGCTGTCGATCGTGACCACCACCTTCCACGGTCCCGAGCGGCACCGCGCACTCGGCGTGTGGGCGGCGATCGGCGGAGGTGGCGCGGCCGCGGGCGTCCTGATCGGCGGAGTGCTCACCTCGGGTCCCGGCTGGCAGTGGGTGTTCTTCGTCAACGTCCCGGTCGGCGTGCTTGTCGCCGCGGTACTGCCCCGCCTGGTGGCCGCGGGTCCGGCGACGGCCTCCGGCGGACGCCTGGACCTGCCCGGCGCGGCACTGGTCACCGCGGCGACGGCGGCGGCCGTCTACGGCCTGGTCCGGGCCGGGGACACCGGCTGGAGCGATCCGTGGACCCTTGCCGCGCTGGGCGCCGGGCTGGTCCTGGCCGGGGTCTTCGCCGCGGTCGAGCGGCGTGCTCCGGCGCCGCTGGTCCGGCTCGAACTGCTCGCCCGGCGCCCGGTCGTCGCCGGCAACGTCGTCATGCTGGCCGCGTCCGGGCTGCTGCTGGCGGCCTTCTTCCTCACCTCCCAGTACCTGCAGCGCGTCGCGGGCCTGTCCGCCCTGGAGACCGGCCTGGCGTTCCTGCCGGTGGCCGTCGCCACGGTGATCGGCGCCCACCTCGGCGCCCGCCTGGTCGTCCGGGTCGGCGGCCGGGTCGTCGCCGTCCTCGCCTTCGCTCTCACCGCCGCCGGGATGGCGCTGCTGTCGCGCCTGCCGGTACGGCCCGACGTGCTGGTCGACGTGGAGCCCGGGTTCGCGCTGGCCGCCCTGGGACTCGGCGCCGCGTTCGTCACCGCCACCACCACCGCCATGGCCCACGTCGCCCGCCACGAGGCCGGTGTCGTGTCGGGGCTGGTCAACACCGGACACGAGCTGGGGGCCGGCCTCGGCGTCGCGGTCATCTCCACCCTCGCCGCGACCGGTGTCGGCGCCGCGCAGGCCGGCGGATTCGCCGACGCCTACCGGGCGGCGGCGATCGGCGCGGCCGCCGTCGCGGTGATCGCCGCGGTGGTCCTGCCCAAGGGACGGCCTCCGGCGACCGACGGTCCGATCTTCGCCCACTGAGCAGGCCGTACGCTTGCCCCATGGCCACCGACCACACCGGCGTCGTCCCCGGCGCCGGCTCCCGCACCCGGCGCCGGGCCGATGCCGAGCGGAGCATCACCGCCATCGTCGAAGCCGCTCTCGTCGCCTTCCGCAGCGACGCCGACGCCACCATGGCCGACATCGCCCGCACCGCCGGAGTCGGCCGGGTCACCCTCTACAGCCACTTCCCCTCCCGGGAGGAGCTGCTCGAAGAGGTGATGGCTCGCGCCATCGAGGACGTGCGCGCCGTCCTGGCGGCCGTCCCGGTGGAGGGCCCGCCCGCCAGGGATGCGCTGGCCGGGGTGGTCCGCTCGTGCTGGCAGGTCCTGGACCGCTACCGGAGTCTGCACGCCGCGGCCGTCCGCGTCCTCGGCCCGGAGCGCATGCGTGCCCGGCACGACGAGCCGCTGGCCACCATCGGCGCGCTGGTCGAGCGGGGGCAGCACGACGGCACCATCCGCGCCGACCTCCCGCGCGACTGGCTGGTCGCCACCGTCTACAGCCTCCTGCACGCCGCCGCCTCCGAGACCGAGGCCGGCAGGCTCTCCCCGGGCGACGCCGCGGGCGTCCTGGAGGCGACGGTGGTCTCCGCGCTCTCTCCGGCCCCGGCCGCCGGGTGAGATCCGGGCCGCCTCCCGCGCCCGGTGATCCGGGCCCGCGGCCGGACGCAGGGCCGAAGGTCCTGCCGGGAGGCGTCCTCCGATCCGGGTCCCGCCGTCCCCTTCGCTGATCCACCGAGCCCGTGGAAGACGGCGTTCCCCCGCCTGAGTGCGGGGAGCGACTCCGATCATATTTCATGCAAAGCCAGTAGGTAATGTTGACTTTGTGACGGCAGGGTCGTAGGTTCGAGTCATGAGACAGGGGCTTTACCTGACCCGACGCCCGCACGTGGACTTCTGCCACGTCGCCAGCGCGCAGTGTCGTTGATCGCGGATCTCTGACGTTCCCCACCCGGTGAAGGCGCGGCCGGTGACCCGCCGCGCCCGGGCTCTCCCGCCTCGCGTGGCCGACGGCGTCCACGTCCCCTTCGCGAAATCGTTCCCCCGGCATGCTCCGCCCGCGGCACGGCGCCGCGCAGGCATGCCCTTTCTTCCTGCACGAGGACTACTTCCGTGATCAGAACCAGGCACATCTTCGCCTCCGTCCTGCTGGCCTTCTCTCTGGCCGCCTGCGGCTCCGCCTCCGGAGCCGCCAAGCCCGGAGGGCTCGAGGTGACCGAGCTGCGTTACCAGGGCGGCGTCGGCGCCGTCACCTTCCCCGAGCTGGCCGAGCATCTGGGCTACCTCGGTGACATCAAGCTCAAGTGGGTCGGCAACACCATCTCCGGCCCGCAGGACATCCAGTCGGCCGCCACCGGTCAGACCGACTTCGGCGGCGCCTTCAACGGCGCCATCGTCAAGCTCGCCGCCGCCAAGGCGCCGATCAAGGCCGTGGTCGGCTACTACGGAAGCGACGAGGACAGCTTCATCGGCTACTACGTCGCGGACGGGTCGCCGATCACGGGGCCCCGCGACCTGATCGGCAAGAAGATCGGGGTCAACACCCTCGGCGCCCACCTGGAAGCCGTGCTCAAGGAGTACCTCAAGCGCGGCGGCCTCACCCCGGAGGAGATCGGCAAGGTCGAGCTGGTCGTCGTGCCGCCGGTCAACACCGAGCAGGCCCTGCGCCAGGGCCAGATCGACGTGGCCGCGCTGTCGGGCGTCCTGCGCGACAAGGCCCTGGAGCGCGGTGGCATCCACCCCCTGTTCAAGGACATCGACCTGTTCGGCTCCTTCACGGCGGGCAGCATCGTGCTCCGCCAGGACTTCATCGCGCGCAACCCCAACACGACCAAGAAGTTCGTCGAGGCCTTCGCCAAGGCCGTCGAATGGACCCAGACCCACTCCCGCGAGGAGGTGATCGCCACGTACAAGGAGATCATCGCCAAGCGCGGGCGCAACGAGGACGCCGCGACCGTCGGCTTCTGGAAGAGCAGCGGCGTGCACGGCAAGGGCGGCGTGATCGACGCCAAGGAGTTCCAGACCTGGGTCGACTGGCTGGAGCGCGAGGGCGAGATCAGAGCCGGCCAGGTCAAGGCGTCCGACCTCTACACCAACGAGTTCAACCCCTTCGCCTCCGGGAGCACCTCGTGAGCCTGCACACCGCCGAACAGAGCGTCGCCGGCCGGGCCGTCCCCGGGCAGGAGGACCTCGCGGGGAGCACCGCCGGGCGATCCGCCGTTCCCGTCCCCGAGGCCGCCGGATCCGGGCGCCGCGCCGCGGGCCCGCCGAAAATCGCGATCCGGGACGTCGGCAAGGTCTTCCGGGTCAGGGGAGCCGACCGGCCGTTCACCGCGGTCGAGGGCATCGACCTCGACGTGCGCGAGGGGGAGTTCCTCACCCTGGTCGGGCCGAGCGGCTGCGGCAAATCCACCCTGCTCGACCTGGTCGCCGGTCTCACCGCCCCGACCACCGGGCGCATCCTCATCGACGGCAGGGAGATCACCGGCCCCGGTCTGGACCGGGGAATCGTCTTCCAGCAGTACGCCCTGTTCCCGTGGCGCACGGCGCTGGACAACATCGCCTTCGGGCTGGAGGCCAAGGCCGTACCGAAGAAGGAGCGGCAGGATCGGGCCCGGCACTACCTGGACCTGGTCGGGCTGGACGGCTTCGGGCAGCGGTACCCGCACGAGCTGTCGGGCGGCATGCGCCAGCGCGTGGCCATCGCCCGCAGCCTGGCCTTCGACCCGGACGTGCTGCTGATGGACGAGCCGTTCGCCGCGCTGGACGCCCAGACCCGTGAGTCGTTGCAGGAGGAGCTGCTGCGCATCTGGGAGAAGACGAACAAGACCGTCGTGTTCATCACCCACGGCATCGACGAAGCCGTCTACCTGGGACAGCGGGTCGCGGTGATGACCTCCAGGCCCGGCCGGATCAAGCAGGTCCTCGACGTGGCGTTCGACTCGCGCGAGGGCGACCTGCGCGCGGACCCGCGCTTCGGCGAGTACCGCCACCACATCTGGACCCTGCTGCGCGACGAGGTCGCCGTGGCCCAGGAACAGGAGCGGACCATTGGCTGACACTCTCACCGCGTCCGGGGCCCAGGCTCCCGGAGGCGAACCCCCCCGGGCAACGGCCCCGGGGGCCGGGGCCGCGCGGGGCGACGCGCCCACCGCCGACGACAGGGCCACCAACTTCTTCAAGGTCACGGGAAGGACGCGAACTCCGGCGGTGCCGCGGCTGGCCGCGGCGGCCAACCGGTCGCTGGCGATCGTGCTGCTGGCCGGCGCCTGGGAGGCGCTGCCCCGCACCGGAGCGGTCGACCCGGTGTTCGTGCCGCCGTTGTCGGAGGTCCTGCTCGCCTGGTACGACCTGCTGCTCGGCGGGCAGCTGCCGGAACACTTCCAGGCCTCACTGCTCCGGTCCCTGTCCGGGTTCGGCCTGGCCATCGCGCTGGCCATCCCGCTCGGCCTGGCCATCGGCTGGTACCGGCCGCTCGCCGACTTCCTCAGCCCGGTGCTGGAGCTGTTCCGCAACACCTCGGCCGTGGCCCTGCTGCCGGTCTTCATCCTGATCTTCGGCCTGGGGGAGACCTCGAAGATCGTCTTCGTGTTCTACGCCTGCGCCTGGCCGATCCTGCTGAACACCGTCAGCGGCGTCAAGACCGTGGAACCGCTGCTGATCAAGTCGGCCCGGTCCATGGGCCTCGGCCCGTTCAGGCTGTTCCAGAAGGTGATCCTCCCGGCGGCCGTACCGACCATCTTCACCGGCATCCGGCTGGCGGGCGCCTACTCCATCCTCGTACTGATCTTCGCCGAGATGGTCGGGGCCAAGGCCGGGCTCGGCTACCTCATCCAGGACGCGCAGTTCAGCTTCCGCATCCCCGACATGTACGCCGGGATCATCACGATCTCCGCCCTCGGCCTGCTGTTCAACCTGCTCCTGCTCAGCGTGGAGCGCCGCTTCTCGACGTGGAGGACCACCTGATGCCCACCCGCACGCTGCACCTGAACGCCTTCCTCATGGGCGTCGGCCACCACGAGGCGGCCTGGCGCCATCCGCGCACCGAGCCCGCCCGGCTGAGCGACGTCCGGCACTACCAGCAGCTGGCCCGGATCGCCGAGCGCGGCCGGCTCGACTCGCTCTTCCTCGCCGACGGCCTCGCCCTGCAGGGCGACGTCCGGCACAACGCGCTCGGCGGGCTCGAACCCCTCACGCTGCTGTCGGCACTGGCCGCGGTCACCGACCACATCGGCCTGATCGCGACCGTCTCCACCACCTACAACGAACCGTTCCACGTGGCCCGCAAGTTCGCCTCACTGGACCACATCAGCGGCGGCCGGGCCGGATGGAACATCGTCACCTCCGCCGGAGAGGCCGAGGCGCGCAACTTCGGCGTCGAACGCCCCGCGCACGCCGACCGCTACGCCAGGGCCACCGAGTTCCTGGAGGTGGTCACCAAGCTCTGGGACAGCTGGGAGGACGACGCCGTCGTCGGCGACCGCCGAACGGGCGTCTACGCCGACACCGGGAAGATCCACGCCCTCGACCACGACGGGGTCCACTTCCGGGTCCGCGGCCCGCTGAACACCTCCCGCCCGCCGCAGGGGCACCCGCTCCTGGTGCAGGCAGGTTCCTCGGAGGACGGCAAGGAGTTCGCCGCCCGGCATGCCGAGGCCGTCTTCACCGCCCAGCAGACCCTGGCCGAGGGGCAGGAGTTCTACGCCGATCTCAAGGGCCGGCTGGCCCGGTACGGCAGGCACGAGGACGAGCTGCTGATCCTGCCCGGCATCTCCCCGATCATCGGTTCCACCGAGCGGGAGGCGCTCCGGCTGGAGAAGGAGCTGGAGGATCTCATCATCCCCGCGTACGGCCTGGCCCAGCTCTCGCACATGGTCGGCATCGAACTGTCGCACGACGCGCTGGACCGGCCGCTGCCCGACGTCTCGGCCGAGACGGAGGGAGCGCAGAGCCGCCGCAAGCTGGTCATCGACCTCGCCCGCCGGGAGAACCTCACCGTCCGGCAGCTCCTCGCCCGCCTGGCGGGCGGGCGGGGGCACCGGGTCGTGGCCGGCACGCCCGAGCAGATCGCCGACGAGATCCAGGTCTGGTTCACCGGGGGCGCGGCCGACGGGTTCAACATCATGCCGCCGGTCCTGCCCGGCGGCCTGGAGGACTTCGTCGAGCACGTCGTGCCGGAACTGCAGATCAGGGGCCTGTTCCGGACCGAGTACGAGGGCCGGACCCTGCGCGAGAACTACGGCCTGGCCCGGCCCGCCTCCCGCCACGCGCGGCCCGTGGCGGCCGGGCGGCTCGACGCGGCGGTGGTCTCGTGAGCATCCCGGTGACCGGCGGCCGGCGGCGGCCGGGCGGCCCGCCGACGGGCTCCCTCGTCGCACTGGTCGGAAACCCCCGCGCGGACTCCAGGACACGGGCCGTGGCCGTGGCCGCGGCCGAGGAGGTCGGGCGGCGGATCGGACACGACGGGCCCCCCGAGGTGGTGGACCTGTCGGCGCTGGGACCGCACCTGCTGACGCCCGGCCCGTCCGCAGGCGTGGAGGTGGCACTGGAACTGGTCGCGGGGGCCGACGTGCTCGTGGTGGCCAGCCCCACCTACAAGGCCACCTATACCGGCCTGCTCAAGGTGTTCCTCGACCGGCTCCCCGGCGGCGCGCTGGCCGGGACCGTGGCACTGCCGCTGCTGGTCATGGGCGATCCCCGGCACGCCCTGGCCGTCGAGCTCCATCTCCGGCCCGTCCTGGTCGAGCTCGGCGCCCACGTGCCCACCCCCGGGCTGGCGCTGCCGGAATCCGAGCTCCCCGATCTCGGCCGGGCGCTCACGCGGTGGGCCGACCGGATCGCCCCGCAGGCGGCCGCGGTGATCAGGGAAGGAGCGGGAACATGACGGAGACCCTCCCGGCCGACCTGCGGGGCCTGCCCGCGGAGCACGGTGCCGGCCGGTCCTCGGACGACGGTGCGGGCCGGTCCGTGGACGGCGGCGCCTTCCGGCAGGCCCTGGCCGTGCACGCCGCGGGCGTCGTCGTGGTCACCGCGCAGAGCCAGGGCGTGCCCGTCGGGCTGACCGCGACCTCGTTCTCCTCGGTCAGCCTGGACCCGCCCCTGGTCTCCTTCTACGTCGACCGGGGCTCCTCCACCTGGCCCTGGCTGCGTCAGGCCGACCACTTCGCGGTCAACATCCTGGCCAGCGACCAGGCCGAGCTGGCCGCGCGCTTCGCCAGCAAGGGCCTCGACCGGTTCGCCGCCCCCACCCGGTGGCGTCCCGGTCCGCTCGGGGCGCCGCTGCTGGAGGACGTTTCCGCGCACCTGGTCTGCCTGCCGTACGAGACGGCCGACGTGGGCGACCACGTCCTGGTCGTGGGCCTGGTCGCCGAGGCGGCCGTGCGCGGCCCGGGCCGTCCCCTGCTGTACCACCGGGGTCGTTTCGGCCGGTTCATCGCCCACCCCTGACCGGGCGCACCGGCCGGGGCGGGGGCGGGCGCCCGCCGGGGAGGCGGCTCTTGACGAGCCGCCTCCCCGGCGATCCGCGCCGGGCATCGGTCCGTCTCCCCGTTCCGGTTCCAGGAGCGGTCGTGTCTCCGAGACGGCCGCGAAGTACGATCGTTCAATGACCGAAATGACCGAAACCTCGCCCGGCTGGCTCACTCCCGACGAGCTGGAGGCGACGCGCGCGCGGATGCCGATCCTCTACATCGACGCCGTGCCCGTGCGGGTCGACGAGGCCGGAGTGGTCACGCGGGTCGGCCTGCTGCTGCGCATCGGATCGGGCGGGAAGGTCAGCCGCGCCCTCGTGTCCGGGCGGGTGCTCCACCATGAACGCGTCCGCGACGCGCTCATGCGCCATCTGGAGAAGGACCTCGGCCCCGTGGCGCTGCCCCAGGTTCCGGCCTCTCCGCAGCCGTTCACCATCGCCGAGTACTTTCCGACGCAGGGCGTGACGCCGTACCACGACCCCCGGCAGCACGCGGTCTCGCTGGCGTACGTCGTCCCGGTCGCGGGGGACTGCCGCCCCCGCCAGGACGCCCTCGACCTCGTCTGGTTCACCCCGCAGGAGGCCGCGTCGCCGCTGGTGCAGCAGGAGATGACCGGCGGGCAGGGCGTCCTGCTGAAGCAGGCCCTCGCGCACGTCGGCTGCCTTCCCTGACGCCCCGGGCGGTGCCGCAGGGCCGCGACCGGGTTCCGGAGCGGGGGCGCCCCCGCTCCGCCCGCGGCCGGCGGCCTCGCCCGGGGCCCGTCACGCGTCGCCCATCACCAGGCCTTCGATGGTGTGCTTCTGCACGATCGGGCGGAGTTCGCCGACCACCGGGCAGGGCAGATGGTCGCGCACCTGCGGCGGCAGGCTCTCCCAGTAGCCGTGGGTGACGGCCATGTCGTGGCGGGCGGCGTTGCCCGCGCCCGGGGCGTCGACGCCCAGGACGAGCACGGGGCGTGCCTTGGCGGAGCGATTGGCCGTGCCCCGGTGGATCGTCAGCGCGGAGCGGGCCGAGATGTCGCCTCGCCGGGGATATTTGCGCACGGCGCGCTCGCGGTATCGCGGGTACGCGTCTCTGGGCGGGAACATGCCGTGCTCGAACGGCGTGCCGTCGTCCCACTGCGTGCCGGGGGCGATCTCGAACGGTCCCATGTCGGGTTCGGTGTCCACGGCGGTGAGATTGAAGGCCAGCGAGGTGAGCCGGCGGTGCGCCCGGGTCTCCTCGGGCATGGGGAAGTCGCGGTGCCAGGGCTGGTCGACCGCCCCGGCCAGCGGAACGTCGAAGCCCAGCTCGACGATCTCGTAGCGGGGGCCGAGCACCGCCGCACAGACCGCGGTGACCCACGGATGGGTGACCAGATCGACGAAGCCGCGCATCTGCTCGGGGTGGATCTCCACGTAGTAGCGGTTCGGGCCGCGTCCCACCGCGCCGCCCGGCCGGGAGAGCGCCTCGTGGAAGGCGACGTCGATGTCATGCGCCATCCGGTCGGCCCACGCGACGCCGAAGGCGCCCTGGCGGGCGGTGATCCCCTCGCGGTGAAGCTGCTCGACCGCGGTCGCCACGACCGCCTCGTCCACGTGCGCGTCCCGCCATGCCGCCGGCTCCCGCCGGGATGTCCCCGCAGGCGCGGGGCGGATCGTCTCCGTCATGAACCTCGGCCTCCTCGTTGTGTGGTTTCCTTATGTTGCAACGTTGCATGCAGCGTTGCAACAGAGGCCTCCTGGACAGGGAGGGCGAGGTGCACGAACATCTGGTGCCGGGCCGGTGCGGCGACTCCGGACGAGATACGCGGACACGGAGGACGGGACGGTGGGCGCGAGCCTGAAGGACGTGGCGGCGCGGGCGGGAGTGTCCGTGCGCACGGTGTCGAATGTCGTCAACGACTTCCCGCTGGTCGCCCCGGAGACCCGCCGGCGCGTGCAGCAGGCGCTGGAGGAGCTCCAGTACCGGCCCAACGCGGCGGCGCGGCGACTGCGCGCGGGCCGGTCCGGGCTGATCGGGCTGGTCATCCCGGAGATCGACTCGCCGTACTTCGGGGAGCTCGCCTCCCTGTTGGTCCAGTCGGCGCAGGAGTACGGCTGGACGCTGCTGGTCGACCAGACCAACGGCGACCCCGAGCACGAACGCCGGCTGCTCGACGGCCTGCCGGGGCAGATCGTCGACGGCCTGATCACGAGCCCCTGGAGCCTGTCGCCCGCGGATCTGCAGCGGCGCGCCGACGCCGTACCGCTGGTCCTGCTCGGCGAGCAGGACGCCGCCGGGCTGATCGACCACGTGAGCGTGGACTCCGTCCAGGCCGCCGCCGAGGCCACCGGGCACCTGATCGGCCTGGGCCGCCGCCGGATCGCGGCGATCGGCGTGCAGCCGGATCTGACCAACGGCACGGCGCAGCAGCGGGTGACCGGATACCGGCAGGCGCTACGCGCGGCGGGATTCCCCCACGACCCGGCGCTGGAGGTGCCGGTGACCACCCTGCACCGGGCCGAGGGCGCGCGGGCCATGCGCCGGCTGCTGGACGGAGGCCATGCCCCGGACGCGGTCTTCTGCTTCAGCGACCAGCTCGCGCTGGGAGCGCTGCGGGCGGCGCTGGAACACGGTCTCACCGTGCCGCGGGACCTGGCGGTGTGCGGGTTCGACGACATCGAGGACGGCAGGTACGCCACTCCGTCGCTGACCACCGTGGCCCCGGACAAGGCTGAGATCGCCAGACAGGCCCTCGCCTGCCTGGCCGATCGGTTGCGGCGGCCGGCGTCCGGCGCGGCGGTCCGGGACGAGTCGGCGGCTCGGGGGGACGCGCCGCCGGCGCGCAGGATCGTGGTCGCCCACCGGCTGGTGGTCCGCGAGAGCACGGCCGGGCGTTCGTGATCACACCGTCGGACCGGCCCCGGCCGGCGGACCCGGGACGGGTCCCGGCACGCTACGGGGAGGACGCCTGACGCAGTGCCTCGGCGGTGCTGGCGTGGGTCTCGAACGCGTTGCGCAGACCGGTGATGCTCAGCACCCGGGCCACCACGTCGGAGATCTCGCTGAGCATGAAGCGCATCCCGGCCTGCTGGCTGCGTTTCATCGTCGAGAGGAGCTCGCCCAGGCCTATCGAGTCGCAGAAGCCCAGCTCGCTCATGTCGATGATCATCGCACGGGTGCCGGGCCGGCCCCAGAAGGGCCGGAGCTGGTCGCGCAGGACCGGCGCGGAGCGCAGGTCCAGCTCCCCGCTGAGGTGGGCGACGACCACGCCTTCGTGTTCGGTGAACGAGACGGTGAACGCCGGGCCACGAGCAGGGTCGAACAGCATCACGGGATGTCCTAGCCGTGGGTGAGAACAATTCACCTTTTTCTACCAGTGATCACCGCGGGAGAGCGCCTCCGAGCGCGAGGAATTCTCGCCGCCGGCGCCTGTTCTCACCGAAAGGCGGCTCCCGGTCACCGCCGGTCACGGTGCGCCGGGACGGGCGCCGACTACGGCGCCGAACCGGGGGTAGGAGGCCGGTCCGCACGGCGGGAGACGGGAGAGACGAGAGATGGCCGCAGGAGACGGGACCGGATCGCAGGCGGGCCGGTTGCGCGCCGTGGCCCGTGAGGTGTTCGGCTGGCAGGGGCTGCGGACCGGCCAGCTGGAGGCCATGACCCATCTGATGGGCGGCGGCGACGCGCTCGTGGTCATGCCGACCGGCGGCGGCAAGTCGGCCGTCTACCAGGTGCCCGCCCAACTGCTGGACGGCCCGACGGTGGTCGTCTCGCCGCTGATCGCCCTGCAGCGTGACCAGGTCGCCGGACTCGCGGAGGCCGACGCGGGCGGAGCGGTCGCGGTCAACTCCGCCCAGCCCGGTGCGGAGGCCTCGCTGGAGGCGGTGCGTGCCGGTCGCACCGAATTCGTGTTCCTGGCCCCCGAACAGCTGGCCAGACCCGAGACGGTGGAGCGGCTGCGGGCCGCGCGCCCCTCGCTGATCGCCGTCGACGAGGCGCATTGCGTGTCCGCCTGGGGCCATGATTTCCGCCCCGACTACCTGCGGCTCGGTCACGTGATCGAGCGGCTGGGCCACCCTCCGGTGGTGGCGCTGACCGCCACGGCGACTCCTTCGGTGCGCGAGGAGATCACGGCCGTCCTGGGGCTGCGGAACGTGCGCCAGGTGGTGCGGGGATTCGACCGGCCCAACCTCGAGCTCCAGGTGCGCCGCTTCGTCACCGGGGACGAGCTGCGGCGGGAGCTGGTGGCCGAGGCCGCCTCCAGATCCGGACTCGGGCTGGTCTACGTCGCCACCCGCCGGGCCGCCGAGGAGTACGCCGCCGCGCTGTGCGAGCAGGGCCGCCGGGCCGAGCCGTACCACGCCGGGATGAAGGCGGCCGACCGGCACCGCGTCCACGAGGCGTTCCGCGGCGGCGCGCTGGACGTCGCCGTGGCGACCTCGGCGTTCGGCATGGGGATCGACAAACCCGATGTGCGGTTCGTGCTGCACGCCGCTCCACCGGAGTCGCCGGACTCCTACTACCAGGAGATCGGCAGGGCCGGGCGGGACGGCGGTCCGGCCGCCGCGGTGCTGTTCTACCGGCCCGAGGAACTGGGGCTGCGCAGGTTCTTCGCCGCGGGGCGGGCCGACGAGGAACTCCTGCTGCGGGCCGCGACACTGCTGCGCGAGCACGGAGGCACGGTCCCGGCCCGGGAACTGCGCGAGACGCTGGGCGTCGGCGCCACCCGGCTGACCCGGGTGGTGAACCTCCTGGAGCGGGCCGGCGCCGTGGCGGTCACCGGCCGGGGGCACCTGCGCTGGACCGCCGGCGGTCCTGACCCCGAGCAGGCCGTCGAGCGGGCCGTGGAACTGGAGGAGAGCCGCCGCCGCGTCGACGCCTCCCGCATCGAGATGATGCGCGGTTACGCCGAGACCACCGGCTGCCGGCGCCGGTTCCTGCTGGAGTACTTCGGCGAGCCGTACGAGCGGGTCTGCGGGCACTGCGACACCTGCCGGGCCGGTGAGGCCGAGGCTCCCGGCGACGACGGCGGCCCCTTCGCCATGCACGCCCGGGTGCGGCACAGCGAATGGGGCCCGGGCATGGTGATGAGCCGGGAGAGCGACCGCGTCACCGTGCTGTTCGAGGAGGTCGGCTACAAGACGCTGCTGCTGGAGGCCGTCGAGCGGGAGAACCTGCTGGTGGGAGCCTGAACCGCCTGAACCGCCCGGCTCGCCGGGCGGACCGGGCGGCCGCGCCCCGGCCGCCGACCGGCACAATGAGGGGCATGTCCCGACGCAGCTCACGATCCCAAGCGCTCCCTGCCCCCGCCGCCTCGTGCCCGTGCGGGCTTCCTTCGCCGTACCGGGACTGCTGCGGGCGGCTGCACCGGGGGGAGGGCGCCGCGCCCACCGCCGAGCTGCTCATGCGCTCGCGGTTCAGCGCGTTCAGCGTCGGTGACGAGGGATACCTCCTGCGCACCTGGCACCCGGCCACGCGCCCGCCGCGCGTCGACCTCGACAGGGCGACGCGGTGGGTGCGCCTGGAGGTCCTCGAGACCACCGGCGGAAGCACCTTCCACACCGAGGGCACCGTCCGCTTCCGTGCCCACTACGTCGATCGCGGGAGCGCGGGGCACATGGAGGAGCACAGCCGCTTCGTCCGGCACGAGGGCGACTGGGTCTACGTGGGAGCGCTGTAGGGAACGGGACGGCCCGGCCCGGATTTGGTACCCTCGAGGTCAAGGCCGAGAGGCGCTGCAACGGGCCCAAGCCCGCCACGCTCGGCCTGCTCCGTTCTGAAAGGGCGCCTCCGACAACGGAGGTGGCCAGGTGGGCATGTCCCCGAAGCACGACGACGCGGGCGGGCACGGCACCGTCGGGAACGCACCCGGCTCCCGGCCGGGCGCGGCGCCGCGGGCGGGATCGGGCGGTACGGCCCGGGCCCTGCGGGAACTGCTGGACCAGCGGATCGCGGTGCTCGACGGGGCCTGGGGCACGATGCTGCAGGGGGCCGGGCTCACTGCGGCCGACTACCGGGGGGAGCGCCTGCGCGATCACCCGCGCGACGTGACCGGGGACCCGGACCTGCTGAACCTGACCCGCCCGGATGTCATCCTCGACGTCCACCGGCGCTATCTCGCGGCGGGCGCGGACATCACCACGACGAACACCTTCACCGCGACCAGCATCGGCCAGGCGGACTACGAGCTGCAGCCGCTGGTGCGGGAGATGAACCTGCGGGGGGCCCAGCTCGCACGCCAGGCCGCCGACGAGGCGGGCGGGCGTCTGGTCGCCGGATCGGTGGGCCCGCTGAACGTCACGCTCTCGCTCTCCCCGAAGGTGGAGGACCCCGCCTTCCGCGCCGTCACGTTCGACGAGGTGCGCGCCTCGTACGCCGAACAGATCCGGGCGCTGGCCGACGGCGGTGTCGACCTGCTGCTGATCGAGACGATCTTCGACACGCTCAACGCGAAGGCCGCCATCGCCGCCGCCCGCGACGCCGCCCCGCACCTGCCGCTGTGGATCTCGGTGACGATCGTCGACCTGAGCGGGCGCACGCTGTCGGGGCAGACCGTCGAGGCGTTCTGGCGCGCGATCGAACACGCCGATCCGCTGGTGGTGGGCCTGAACTGCTCCCTGGGCGCGGCGGAGATGCGCCCCTACGTCGCCGAGCTGTCCCGGCTGGCCGGCGTCTACACGGCCTCCCACCCCAACGCCGGGCTGCCCAACGCGTTCGGCGGCTACGACCAGACGCCGGACGAGACCGCGCGGTTGCTCGGCGAGTTCGCCGCCTCCGGGATGGTCAACATCGTCGGCGGCTGCTGCGGGACGACGCCCACGCACATCGAGCAGATCGCCGCCGCGGTGTCCGGCCTGGCGCCGCGCCCGATCCCGGCACCGCCCGCCCGCACCCGCTTCAGCGGCCTGGAGCCCTTCGAGATCGGCGCGGACACCGGCTTCGTGATGATCGGGGAGCGCACCAACGTCACCGGTTCGGCGCGGTTCCGGCGGCTGATCGAGTCCGGCGACCACCAGGGCGCCGTCGACGTCGCGCTGGAGCAGGTGCGCGGCGGGGCCAACCTGCTCGACGTCAACATGGACGCCGACCTGCTCGACAGCGAGCGGGCCATGACCACGTTCCTGAACCTGATCGCGACCGAGCCGGAGGCCGCCCGCATCCCAGTCATGATCGACAGCTCGCGGTGGAGCGTGCTGGAGGCCGGCCTCAAGTGCGTGCAGGGCAAGGGCGTCGTCAACTCCATCAGCCTCAAGGAGGGTGAGGAGCCGTTCCTGGAGCAGGCCCGGCGCATCCGCGACTTCGGCGCCGGCGTGGTCGTCATGGCCTTCGACGAACAGGGCCAGGCCGACACGGTCGAGCGGAAGGTGGACATCTGCGCCCGCGCCTACGACCTTCTCACCCAGCGGGTCGGCTTCCCCGCCGAGGACATCGTGTTCGACCCCAACGTGCTCGCCGTCGCCACCGGCATCGCCGAGCACAACGGCTACGCCAGGGCGTTCATCGACGCGCTGCCGCTGATCAAAGAGCGCTGCCCCGGGGCGCGCACCAGCGGCGGCATCTCCAACCTGTCGTTCTCCTTCCGCGGCAACGACGTCGTGCGCGAGGCGATGCACTCGGCGTTCCTGTTCCACGCCGTGCGCGCCGGGCTGGACATGGGCATCGTCAACGCCGGGCAGCTCGCGGTCTACCAGGACATCCCCGCCGACCTGCTCGAACTCGTCGAGGACGTCATCTTCGACCGGCGCCCCGACGCCACCGACCGGCTCGTCGCCTTCGCCGGGACGGTCAGCGGGTCCGGCACCCGCCGCACCGTGGACCTGTCCTGGCGCGAGGCGCCGGTGGAGCAGCGCCTGGCGCACGCGCTCGTGCACGGCGTCGTCGACTTCGTCGAGGCCGACACCGAGGAGGCCCGGCAGCGGGCGGCGCGGCCCCTCGACGTGATCGAGGGACCGCTCATGGACGGCATGAAGACCGTGGGCGACCTGTTCGGCGCGGGGAAGATGTTCCTGCCGCAGGTGGTCAAGAGCGCGCGGGTGATGAAGCGCGCGGTCGCCTACCTGGAACCGTACATGGAGGCGGAGAAGGAGCAGGCGCGGCTGGAGGGCCGCGCCGAGGCCAGGCGGGGCAACGGCAAGGTCGTGCTCGCCACGGTCAAGGGCGACGTGCACGACATCGGCAAGAACATCGTGGGCGTCGTGCTCGGCTGCAACAACTACGAGGTCGTCGATCTCGGCGTCATGGTCCCCGCCGCCACCATCCTCGACACGGCGGTCGCCGAGGGCGCCGACGCCGTCGGGCTCTCCGGGCTGATCACCCCGTCGCTGGACGAGATGGTCGCGGTCGCGGCGGAGATGCAGCGCCGCGGGCTGAAGCTGCCGCTGCTGATCGGCGGTGCCACGACGTCGCGCCAGCACACCGCGGTGCGCATCGCCCCCGCCTACGACGGCACCACGATCCACGTGCTCGACGCCTCACGCGTCGCCGGCGTGGTCGCGGACCTGATGGACACCGGGCGGGCCGGGGAACTGGACGCGGGCAACCGCGCCGAGCAGGAGCGCCTGCGCGAGCAGCACGCGGCCCGGGAGCGGAGCCCCCTGCTGCCCCTGGCGAAGGCCCGCGCCAACCGCGAGCGGGTCTCCTTCGACGACCTGCCCGTCCCCGCCTTCACCGGCGTCCGCACCGTCCAGCCGGAGCTGAGCACCCTCAGGGAGATGATCGACTGGCAGTTCCTCTTCCTCGCCTGGCAGCTCAAGGGGAAGTACCCGGCGATCCTCGACCAGCCGGTGGCACGCGAGCTCTACGACGAGGCGAACACCCTGCTCGACCGGATCATCGCCGACGGCTCGCTGCACGCCCAGGGCGCCTACGGCTTCTGGCCCGCCCGCTCCGAGGGCGACGACATCCTCCTCGGCACCGGCTCACCGGGCGACGCGGACGTTCTCCGGCTGCCGATGCTGCGCCAGCAGACGGCCAAACCCGAGGGCCGGGCCAACCGGTGCCTGGCGGACTACGTGGCTCCGGCCGGCGACCACCTCGGCGGGTTCGCGGTGGCCGTCCACGGCGCCGAGGACCTCGCCGCCTCCTTCGAGGCCCGGCACGACGACTACCGGGCGATCATGGTGAAGGCCCTCGCCGACCGGCTCGCCGAGGCGTTCGCCGAGCACATCCACCTGCAGGCGCGGCGCGACTGGTACGAGCCGGACGCCGACCCTGCGATCGGGGACCTGCACGCCGAGCGCTTCCGCGGCATCCGCCCCGCGCTCGGCTACCCGGCCTGCCCGGACCACAGCCAGAAGCAGGACCTGTTCGACCTCATCGGGGCCGGCAAACTCGGCATGGCCCTGACCGAGTCCTTCGCCATGACCCCCGCCGCCAGCGTCAGCGGGCTGCTGTTCGCCCACCCGTCGTCGCGGTACTTCACCGTGGGGCGCCTGGGCAGGGACCAGGTCGAGGACTACGCCCTGCGGCGCGGTCTCGGCCTGGAGGAGGTCGAACGCTGGCTGCGGCCCAACCTCGACTACGATCCCCGGTGACCCGGCCGGGCCGTACCGGCCCCGGATCGTCAGGCGGGCCCCGGGGCTCGGCTAGCCTGAGGCGCGATGAACCGCCTGACGACGCCATGGGGTGAGCTCGACCTCACCCGCTTCCCCGAGGATCCCCGCGACCTGCTGCGCGCCTGGGACGCCGCCGACGAATACCTGCTACGGCACCTCGACGGGGTCGGCGGCGAACCGGTCGAGCCGTCGGGCACCGTGGTCGTGGCCGGTGACCGCTGGGGCGCCCTGGTCACCGCGCTCGCGGAGCACCGTCCCGTGCAGATCACCGACTCGTTCCTCACCCAGGAGGCGACCCGGGCCAACCTGAAGCGCAACGGGATCGGCCCGGACGAGGTGCGGCTGCTGTCGAGCAGGGACACGCCGCCGGACCGGATCGACGTGCTGCTGGTCCGCGTGCCCAAGAGCCTCGCGTTCCTGGAGGACCAGTTGCACCGCCTGGCGCCCGCCGTGCACGCGGGCACCGTCGTGGTCGGCACGGGGATGGTCACCGAGATCCACACCTCGACGTTGAGGCTGTTCGAGCGGATCCTCGGGCCGACCAGGACGTCGCTGGCGGTGAAGAAGGCGCGGCTCATCTTCTGCTCGCCGGATCCGGGACTGCCCCGCGTCCCCAGTCCCTGGCCGCGGAGCTACACCCTGCCCGCCGGCATCGGAGCGGCCTCCGGCCGGACCGTCACCAACCACGCGGGCATCTTCTGCGCCGAGCGCCTCGACATCGGGACCAGGTTCTTCCTGCGCAACCTGCCCCGCCGCCGCGGTCCCGAGCGCGTCGTGGACCTGGGCTGCGGAAACGGGGTGGTGGGAACGGCCGTGGCGCTGGCCAACGGCGAGGCCGAGGTGGTGTTCGCCGACGAGTCCCACCAGGCGGTGGCCTCGGCGGAGGCCACGTTCCGCGAGAACCTCGGAGCGGACGCCGCGGCGGAGTTCCGGGTGGGCGACGGACTGTCGGGCGTGCCGGCCGGAACGGTGGACCTGGTGCTGAACAACCCGCCGTTCCACACCCACCGGGCCATGACCGACGCGACGGCCTGGCGCATGTTCACCGGGTCGCGCGCCGCGCTGCGCCGCGGGGGAGAGCTGTGGGTGGTCGGCAACCGGCACCTCGGATACCACGTGAAGCTGCGCCGGATCTTCGGCAACTGCGAGGTCGTCGCGAGCGACCCGAAGTTCGTCGTCCTGCGCGCCGTCAGAAACTGACGGCGCGCAGGACCCGGTCTTCCCCACGGTCCCACCGCGATCAGGGCCTGGGGTGGGCGGCGAAGAAACGCCAGATGACGGCGGTGGCGTCGAGGGCCGTGGACGGGGGATCGGCCCGCTCGCGGACGACCTCGCCGCCCGGCCACTGGTGGCCCGCGCCCCTGACCGTGATCAGCTCGACGGCACGGCCGCGCGGGCACCGGGCGAGCTCGGTGGTGACCGGCCCCGACCCGGAGACGGCGGGCCGCCCGCAGCGGCCGGCCGTGCGCCAGGCGGCGAGGACCTCCGGCACGGGCGGGCCGTCGATCCCGGCGAATCCGGCGCCGGGCGCGCCGTCGAACCGTACGGCCTCATCGGCCAGGCCGTGGACGTGGACGACCGAGAGGGGCTCCGGCGCGGGGCAACCGCCCAGCCGGGTCGCGGCCACCGGCCCGACCGCCGCGAAGATCGTGGTGTCGCAGGCCAGCCGGTAGGCCATCATGCCGCCGTTGGAGATCCCCGCCGCGTACACCCGCCGGGGGTCGGTCCTCAGCTCGCGGCCGACCTCCGCGACCATCCGGCTGATGAACGCGACGTCGTCCACTCCCTGCCGGCCTGGCCTGCCGCAGCACCCGCCGCCGACGTTCCAGGCCCTGCCGTACCCGTCGGGATAGGCGACGGCGAAGCGCCGCCGATCGGCCTCGGCGTTCCAGCCGTAGGACCTCTCCGCCTGCCGCGCCGACCCGAAGCCGCCGTGCAGCATCACCACCAGCGGCGCCTTCGCCGGGAGCGAGGCGGGCCGGTAGAGCCGGTAGCCGCGCTCCCGCCCGTCAACGGCGATCGTGTGAACGGTGGTCCTGCCGGCCGTCGTGCCTCCCGTGCCTCCCGTGCCTCCCGTGCTTTCGGCACCCATCGCGACGCCGCTCCCGGCCGCGCACATCGCGGTCAGTACGGCGAGTGCCACCGCCGTACCCCTGCGGATCACCCGCATGTCCCAACTCCCTTCCCCGGTGGACGACAGCCGGTAGTGAACCCGACCTTCTTGGCAAATTCCTGAGATTCCGGGGCTGTCTCCCGGTTCCCGTCCACCGGAGGCCCGCTCGCCCGTGGCGCCCTCGCACTCCGGCTCCGCCATCTGGCCGCAGATCAGTCCGGGACGGATCGGCCGCCCAGGAGCTTGTCCGTCTCCGCCAGCAGCCTCTCGACGTAGCCGCGGGCGTTGCCCGGCGCGGTCAGCGCCGCCGCCTGGCCCGCCCACAGGTTGGTCAGACCGTCCAGGCCGCGCCGCGCGGCTTCCCTGCGGAGCGGGAGCATCAGCGCGCTCTGCACGGGGTAAGGCGGCACCTCCTCCTCGGCGGCCGCCATCTCCCGGACGAAACGGTTGGGGATCGCCCGGGCCGTCCGTCCGGAGAACAGCCGGGTGAGCACGGTGATCCGGGCCTCGGGGGTGTGCAGGGCGGCCTTGTGCAGCGTGCTCGCGCCCGACTCCCCGGTGGCCAGGAAGCCGGTGCCGATCTGCACGCCGTGCGCCCCGAGCGTGATCGCCGCGGCGACGCCGCGCCCGTCGGCGATCCCGCCCGCGGCGATCACCGGCACCGAGACGGCGTCGGCGACCTGCGGGACGAGGGAGAACGTGCCGACCAGCGACTCGCGCACGGGCCGCAGGAAGGCGCCCCGGTGCCCGCCGGCGTCGCTGCCGGAGGCGACGACCGCGTCCAGGCCCGCCTCCTCCAGGGCGACCGCCTCCTCCACGGTCGTCGCGGTGCCGATCGTCGCGATGCCCCTGCGGCGGGCCTCGGCGAGCACCCGTGCGGGCGGGACGCCCATGACGAAGCTGAGCACTGGGGGGCCGGCCGCCAGCAGCGCGTCCACCTGGTCGTCGAAGTCCGGCCCGGCCTGCTGCCCGGCGTCGGGGGCGGGGAGGCCGAGCTCCTCGAAGTAGGGCCGGAGCCGGTCCACGTCGGCTTGCCGGGCGCGCAGCTCCGCCTCGCCGGGCTGAGGGACCCAGAGGTTGACGGCGAACGGCCGGCCGGTCGCCGCTTTGAGCCCGGCGACCAGGCCGGTGAGCTCGTCCGGAGCCAGGATGTGCCCGCCGTAGGAGCCGAGACCACCCGCCTCGGACACGGCCGCGGCCAGCGCGACGGACGACAGGCCGCCGCCGAAGGGACCCTGGACGATCGGGTGGTCCAGGCCGAGCAGGCGCTCCAGCCTGCCGCCGGACCAGCCGGGGACGCGCGCGCCCATCAGGAGGCCGCCCCTTCGAGGACGCCGCGGCCGGCGGCCAGCCGGAGCGCGGTCTGGGCGACCCGCCGGCCCAGGTGCTCGGCCGTACGCAGGTCGGCGGTGGAGGGAGCGGCGTCGGGGCCCAGGTCGGACGGCGACTGGGCCATCGCGCCGAGGAAGCCGCCGAGCCGGTTGAGGTCGTCGTGGCTGCCGTCCGAGCTGTACAGCCAGCCCGGCGGCAGGCCCAGCGTGACCCAGGTCATGCCGTGCTGGGCGGCCAGGAGCGCCATGGAGGTGAGGGTGTTGAGCTTGTCGCCGTTCACCCCGGCCGAATTGGTGAAGCCGGCCGCCAGTTTGTCGCGCCAGCCCATGTCGGCCCAGACCTTGGCGCTGGCCTCGGCGAAGACCTGGAAGGCGGCGGACTGGCTGCCCATGTAGGTCGGGGAGCCGAAGATGATGGCCTCGGCCTCGCCCAGCGCCGCCCACAGCTCGTCGGTCAGGGAGGTCACATCGTGCAGTCCGGCCAGCACTCCGGGAACGGAACGCGCTCCGGCGGCGGCGGCCAGCGCCTGGCGCTCGGTGTGACCGTAGCCGCTGTGGTAGGCGATGGCGACGGTGATCGATTCGGACATGGGTGCCCTTTCTGCTTCCGGCAGGTACGGAGTGAGCATATAGACGACCGGTCAACTATGTCCAGTCATAGTTGACCGACCGTATACTCCGGTCTATGGGACGATCGAGCACCGCCCGCGAGCGACTCCTCGAATCCGCCTGCGAACTCATGCTCAGCAGGGGATACGGCAGCATCGGCGTGGCGGAGATCTGCTCCCGCGCCGACGTGCGCAAGGGCAGCTTCTACCACTTCTTCGAGTCCAAGCAGGCGCTGACGATCGCGGTCGTCGACGCCCACTGGCAGACGCAGCGGGCGGCCTGGACCGCCATCCTGGGCGATCCGGCGCCCCCGCTCGAACGGCTGGAACGGCTCTTCCGCGAGCAGGCGGAGGGACAGCGCCGGGCCAAGCTGTCCGGCGGGGCGGTGCACGGGTGCCTGCTGGCCAATCTGGCGCTCGAGCTCAGCCAGCAGGACGACCCGGTTCAGGAGCGCCTGGGGGAGATCTTCGCCGAGCAGATCGCCCTGGTCCAGGCCGTCCTGGACCAGGCGGCGGGTGAGGGCGCCATCCCGGCGCCGCGGCCCGGCACGGCGCGCTCACTGGTGGCGCAGCTGGAGGGGCTGGTCCTGTTCGCGAAGCTGGGCAACGACCCCGCGATCCTGGACGATCTGTGGGAGCAGGCCGAGCTCCTGCTCGGGGCGTCCGGCAGCCCCGCCCTCACCGGGTGATCCGCCGCCCCGAGGCGGGACGGCAGGCCGCCGGACTCCCCGCCGGGGTGTCCGCGGCCTCAGCGGTCCAGGACGCGTGCGAGGGCGTGCAGACTCTCCACGCGCGTGCCCGGCGAGGGGGAGACGCGGAGCACGGGTGCGGGCATGTCCAGCGGAGCCCTGGCGACCGGCACGGTGCCGACGAGCAGGGCCGCCTCCGCCGCCCGGGAGGCGGCGTCGGCGACGGCCGCGGCGGGGTCCGCGCCCGGTGGCGGCCTGAGGGTGACGACGGCGGACGGCTCGCCGAGCGGTTCGGCCGCCCGCCAGCCGCCGGCCCCGTCGAGGAGGCGGCGGGCCATGACGCCCAGCTCCGCCAGACGGGCGCGGACCGCGGCGGGGCCGAGCTCGTGGTGCTCCAGCACGGCGGCGCCGAACCCGGCCCGCGCGGCGATCGGACCTTCGGAGGTTTCGTACCGGGCCGCACCCGCGAGCGGCGACGGCTGCCCGTCCGCCCAGACGTGGCCGCCGAGCGCGGGGGCCGCGGCGTCCATCTCCCGGTGACGCCCGTCCCCGACCCCGTCACCGGCGAGGCCGGGGACGATCAGGAAGCCGACCCCGCGCGGCCCGGCGAGCCACTTGCGGGACGTCCCCACGTAGGCGGTGGCGCCGATGTCGCCGGTGTCCACGTGGCCGAGGGACTGGCACACGTCGAGGACCAGCGGCACGCCGGCGTCGCGGCACAGCCGCCCGATCTCTCGGGCGGGCTGCACGACTCCCCGGTGCGAGGCGATGTGCGGGACGGTCAGCAGGTCCAGCCCGGCGGCGAGCACGGACCGCAGGCCGTCCGGGTCGACGCGCGAGTCGCCGTCCACGGGGACCTCGACCAGCCTCCAGCCGCGGTCCCCGGCCAGGCGGCGCAGGAGCATGAGGGTGCTGCCGTATTCGGTGCGGGTGAACCCGACGCGGCTGCCCGGGGGGAGCCGCCACCCGCCCAGCAGCGCCGCCATCGCCGCCGTCCCGCTCTCCAGGAAGGCGACGTCCCGCGCGTCCGCGCCGACCAGGGCGGCCAGCGCGGACCGGGCCGCGCGCAGATCCCCGGAGGCGCGGTAGCCGCCCGCCTCGCGTTCCCGCCGCAGGTGCGCGACGACGGCGTCGAGCACCCGGTCGCTGGGCACGTTGCACCCGGCGGCGTCGAGGTGACCGGGCGGCGCGCAGGACCGCGCCGCCCGCCATGCCCCGCCGGTCGCGCCGCCCGCCGGGCCCGCGGTCACACGCCGGCCAGGACGAGGCTGAAGTCGCCGGCCGGGTCGGTGTAGCGGCGCATCACCGTGAACCCCGCCGCGGCGAGCTCGTCCCGGAGCCCGTCGGGCCGGAACTTGGCGCTGATCTCGGTGCGCGTCTCCTCTCCCGCGGCGAACGCCACCGGCAGGTCCAGAGCGCCGATCCGCACGGTCATGTCCCGGGTCGCGCGCAGCCTCATCTCGATCCAGTCGCGCCGCTCGTCGTACAGCGCGACGTGCTCGAAGGCGGACGGCTCGAAGTCGGCGTCCAGCTCCCGGTTGATCACGTGCAGGACGTTGCGGTTGAAGGCGGCCGTCACCCCGGCCGCGTCGTCGTAGGCCGCGACCAGCCGGCCGGTGTCCTTGACCAGGTCGGCCCCGAGCAGGAACGTGTCGCCGGGGCGCAGCGTGGCGCGCAGGTCCTTCAGGAACAGCTCGCGCGAGGCCGGGTCCAGGTTGCCGATGGTGCCGCCGAGGAAGGCCACCATCCGCCTGCCCGTCCGCGGCAGCAGCCCGAGATGGTGCTCGAAGTCGGCGCAGACCGCCCGGACGGTGAGCCCGGGCAGGCGGGCGGTGAGCCGCCGCGCCGCCTCGGCGAGGGTGTGCGCGTCGACGTCCACCGGAGTGTAGGTGCGCAGTGTCCCCGCCGCGGTGAGGGCGTCGAGCAGCAGGACGGTCTTCTCGCTGGTCCCCGAGCCCAGCTCGACCAGCGTGTCCGCGCCGCAGGCCGTCGCGATCTCGCCCGCCCGCGCGCGCAGGATGGCCAGCTCCCGGCGGGTGGGGTAGTACTCGGGCAGCCGGGTGATCCTGGTGAACAGCTCACTGCCCGCCGCGTCGTAGAACCACTTCGGCGGCAGCCACTTGGGCGTCGACGCCAGCCCGGTGCGGACGTCGCGTTCGAGCGCCTGGCGGAGGTAGTCGCGGTCGAGGTGGTTGATGAGGTGCACGGCTGACTGGCTGACGGGCACGGGGCCTCCTGGGTCGGTGGGTCACGGCGGCCGCCGGATGCGGCGTGCTCCTGGCGAGCGATCCGCCGGGCGGGCTGACAGGTCGGAACGGGTGCGGCGGGTCGCAGTGAGCTGCGGTGGGCCGCGGTGGGTCAGAGCGGCTGGACGTGCACGCCGCCGGACGAGGCGAGCAGCAGGCTCCGCTCGGGTACGGCCTGCCAGCCGGGCCGCTCGTCCAGCGGCTCGCTCGCCACGAGCACGCCGCCGCCGGGACGGTCGTCGTGGTGGAGGAAGAGCGTGTCGCCCCAGACCGTCGCGGCGAGCGACGCGCCGTCGCAGGCGAGCAGGTTCAGCCGGGCCTCCGGGGCCTTCGCCCCGGCGTGGGCGACGACCTCGGCCAGGGCCTCGCCGAGCGGGAGCCCGGATCGTCGCCGGGAGAACACCGCGGCGGCCAGCCAGGCGGAGTCGCAGGAGCTCTCCGCGGCGCCGGGCAGATCGTCGGCGAGGTCCCTGACGGCGTCCCGGGTGACGCGGCCGTTGTGGCTGAGCAGCCATCGCCCGTCGGTGAAGGGCGCGGTGGCCGTCTCCTCGACCGGCATGCCGACCGTGGCCGATCGTACGGCGGCCAGCAGGCAGCGCGAACGGGCCACCCGCGCCAGCGCGGGCAGGTTGGCGTCCGTCCAGACGGGCACCGCGCGACGGTAGCGGACCGGCTCGGTGTGGGCGGGGTCGTACCACCCCATGCCGAAGCCGTCGGCGTTGACCGTGCCGTACCGCTGCAGGCGGGGCGCGTAGGACTGCCTGAGCAGGCCGTGCTCCGGTTCGCAGATCAGTGAGGTGAGGGGGCGGGGAGAGCCCAGCCAGGCCGCGTGGCGGCACATCACGCCTCCTCTGCGGAGGCGGAGCGGGCGCAGCGGAAGCCGGAGAAGATCTGCCGCCGGATCGGGTAGTCCCAGTTGCGGAACGTCGTGCGGACCGCCGCGGGGTCGGCCGCCCAGGACCCGCCGCGCAGCACGCGGTACTCGCGGCCGAAGAAGACCTCGCTGTACTCGGGGTAGGGGAAGCTGCGGAAGCCGGGATACGGCAGGAACCAGGAGGAGGTCCACTCCCACACGTCTCCGATCATCTGCTCGGCGCCGTAGGCGCCCGCCCCTGAGGGGAATGCGCCCAGCGGCGCCGGGCGCGCCGCCCGGTGGCCGAGGTTGGCCAGTCCGGGCCCCGGGTCGTCGTCCCCCCAGGGATACTTCCGCGCCCGGTCGGCCTCGGGATCCCAGCCGCAGGCCTTCTCCCACTCGGCCTCGCTGGGCAGTCGCTTGCCCGCCCAGCGGGCGTAGGCGTCGGCCTCGTACCAGCACACGTGCTGGACCGGCTCGTCCATGGGAACCGGCTCCATGCGGCCGAAGCGGGTGCGCCACCAGGTGCCGCCCTCCCTGGTCCAGAACAGCGGGGCGAAGGCACGGCTCTCCTGCCGCCACTGCCAGCCCCGTGCCGACCACCAGCGAGGGTCGTCGTAGCCGCCGTCCTCGATGAAGGCGGCGTAGGCGCCGTTGCCGACGGGGAACCTGTCGATCCAGTAACCGGGCAGGTCGACCCGGTGGGCCGGGCGTTCGTTGTCGTAGGCCCACGGCAGCAGGTCGGTGCCCATCAGGAAGGGGCCGCCCGGGACGAACACCTCCTCGGCGCCGGTGGTCCGGCCGGACGGCAGCTCTCCCTCGGTCACCAGGCCGGGCTGTCCGGACAACTGCAGCGTGGCGAGCATCGTCTCGTCGTGCTGGTGCTCGTGCTGGATCACCAGGCCGAAGACGAAGCCGTCCCGGCGCAGCGGATCGGGGTCGTTCAGGTCGACGGCGTCCAGCACGTCCAGCACGCGGCCCCGCACGCCGGAGATGTAGCGGCGCGCTTCCGCCGGCCCCAGGATCGGCAGGGAGGGGCGGTCCCTGCGGGGGTGCTTGAAGGCGTCGTAGAGATCGTCGATCTCGGGGCGGAGCGGTGTGATGCCTCCGGTCTCCCGCAGCACCCACAGCTCCTCGTAGTTGCCGACGTGCGCCAGATCCCACACCAGCGGGGACATCAGCGCGGAGTGCTGGCGCACCAGCAGGTCGTCCTCGGCGTCGGTGTAGGCCAGCGACCTGCTGCGCACGGCGGCCAACTGCGCGGCGATGTGCTCCTTGACGTTGTGCCCTCTGACGGTGTGCCCTCTGACGGTGTGCCCTCTGACGGTGTGCTCCCCGACGTCGTTCATACACGTCCTTCCTCGATCAGCCAGTCCGGCAGGTTCACCAGGTCGATCAGGTCGTCGGCAGGGGACCGGCCGGCCGTCACGTAGCGGTCGGCGAAGGCGGCCACCTCGCCGACCAGGTCGGCGCCCGCTCCCAGGCGGGGCAGCGCCTCGATCGCGGCCCGGAAGCAGGCGTCGGCGGCCCGCCTCAGCAGCGGGTCCTGCAGGCCGCACCGGGCCGCCCGCGACCACAGGCCCCGGTACGGCTCGCACGCGGCCAGCGCCGTCTCGGCCGCGCGGTCGTCGGTCACCAGGGCGCAGGTCACGGCCGCGCACACCGGCCAGTGCGCGGGGTGCTGGGCGTCGAGATAGCGGATCTCCAGCCAGCCGCGCGGCCGTACCGGGGGGAAGAGCGTCGTGGCGTGGTAGGCCAGGTCCCCCAGGGTCGGCGGGTGCCCGCGTGCGCCCAGCCAGTCGCGGAAGGTGGAGCCGTCGCGGACCGGGCGGAAGCGCTCGGCACTCCCGCGGCCCTCGCGCACCAGCATGAGCCGGGCGTCGAGGAGGTACTCCGTCCAGTCGGCGGCCGGGTCGCCGGTCGCGGGGACCGGGGCCGTCCGCGTGCGGTCCAGGTGCTCCCACACCATCTGGCGGCCCGACATCCAGCCCGAGGGCCGGCCGCCGCTCAGCGGCGAGTTGGCGAAGGCCGCGCTCAGCACGGGCCCCAGCAGGTGCGCGCGCTCCCACCGGACGGCGGGCTTCTCTCCCAGGTCCAGGTTGACCTGGATCGACGCCGTGGAGCACATCATCAGCGGCCCGTACGGCGCGCCGAGGAACTCCGCCATGGCCTCGTACCGGGGCAGGCGTAGCTGCCGCCGTGCGGGCCGTACCGGATCGAGGCCCACCCCGGCCAGCACCAGGCCCGCCTCCCGCAGGGCCCCGCGCACCGCCTCCACGTCGGCGGCCAGGGCGGCGACGGCCTGCGCGAGCGGGCCCGCCGGGCCGGACAGCTCAAGCTGGCCGCCCGGCTCGAAGGTCACCCGGCTCCGCCCCGGCAGGAGGGGGAGCGCCCGGGCGATCCTGTCCTGCGGGACGTGCCGGGCGACGGCCGAACGGTCGAAGACCAGGAACTCCAGTTCGACCCCCACCCGGTCTCCGGCGGCGGCGCCGAAGCAGCTCCGCGCGAACTCCTCCACCTCCGCGCCGTCCCGGATCGGCGTCTCCTCGGTCACCAGACCGGTCATCGTCTCCCCTTCCGTCCGGTGCGCATGGATCTACAGACCCGCGAGGCGCGCGAACGTTACAGAGGAGTGCGAATCTCAGCCGGGCGAATGCGCCGGCGGAGGAAGAGAAGGCGGAGGGAAAGGGCGCCCGGCTCGCCGGGCGGCGAAGGGCGCGACGGCCTCGCCCGGCTCAGCGACGGCGGCGGGCGCGGAAGGCCGAGATCAGCCGGTCGTGCACGTCATCGCGGAGCCGCTCCTCGGGGAGCGTGCCGAGAACGCCGACGACGGCGCGGAACTGGTCCAGATGGCGCCCGCACTCGGCGCAGCAGGTCAGATGCTCGTCCATCCGCTGGCGAGCCGGCTGGTCGAGGGCGTCGTCGAGGTAGGCGGTGAGGAGTTCCACCACATCAGCGCACCTGAACCGCTTCACGGCGTCGACCGCCTTACCTGTGTCAAAGATGAACCGCTTCACTACGCCGGCCGCCCCACCGTCTCGAAGTAGGCCTCGATCCGCCCCCGCACCCACGCCCGGGCGCGGTGCAGCAGGACCCGCTGGTTGGCCGCGGAGATCTCCAGGATCTCGCAAACCTCCTCCGAGGTGCACCCCTCGACGTCACGAAGCGTGATCACGGTCCGCTGCCTGGCCGGCAGCCCGGCCAGGGCTACCGCGATCTGGCCGCGCACCTCCGAGGCGAGCGCCTCGTCCTCGGGAGTCGGCCAGAGGGCGGAGAAGTCCTTCCAGGGGCCCGGGAGGGAGCCGTCCCCGTCGGGGAAGCCGCCGGAGCCGGCGGCCGGCCCCTCCCGCCGGTCGAAGGCGCTGCTCCACGGAATCGCCCGGCCTTCCCGGGCGCCGCGCTTCTTCGCCGTGTTGATCAGGATCCGGTGGACCCAGGTCTTGATCGACGAACGGCCCTCGAACCCGTCGATCCCCTCGATCACCGCCAGCCAGGCGTCCTGGACGACCTCCTGCGCGGAGTCGTCGGTGGACACGTACGCGCGGGCCAGCCTGAGCATCCCCCGCGACCAGGCGCCGAGCAGCGCCTCGAAGATCGCCTCGTCACCGGCGCGCAGGGCCTCGACGACGACGTCGTCCGGGGGCAGCACGCCACCCGCGAAAGCCACGATCGTTTCCTTCCGTCGGGGACATCGGGAACATCCACGCGTCGCGACGTCCCGCCGGCCGATCCTGGCACCGGCGTACGACATTTCCGATCTCAACATGCTGAACGCAACATGTCGACCGCGGTACGGGCCCCTGCCGCCACGCCGGTGGGGGAGGGGCCCGGCTGTCCTACGGGGCCGCTGTCCTACGGGGCCGCTGTCCTACAGGGCCGCTGTCCTACAGGGGCCCGCGTCGCCACGGGCCGCGGATGGCGTAGGTGCGGCCCGGCGGATCGGTCTCGGTGGTGCTGCCGAGGTTGTTGACGAACAGCACCGAGCCGTCGGGGCTGAAGCACGCCCCGGCGAACTCGCTGTCGTCGCTGATGTTGACCGCGAACTCGAACGGCTGCCCTCCCCGGGGGTCCAGCCCGATCAGGCGGTTGACGTTGGTCAGCCCCGGAGCCAGCGGGTGCGGGTCGGCGTCCGCCGAGGAGGCGTCGTCCTCGCACAGCACGATGCCGCCGCGCGGGGTGAAGGTCAGGTTGTCGGGGGAGTCCAGGGCCCTGCGGCCGGGCGACTCGTACACCAGCACGAGGCTCCCGCCGTCGCGGCGGCCGGGGATGTGGCGCCAGACCTGGCCGTAACCCTCACGGTACCCGTCGGCGTTGGGGGCGTCGCCGTTCTTGGCGTCACCGCCGCTGGTGGAGTTGAAGAAGACGCTGCCGTCGCCCCACCAGCAGCCCTCCAGCCGGTTGAACTTCGCCCCGCCCTTGGCGAGCCCCTGCTGGGTGCAGGTCGGGGCGCCGCCCTCCAGGTCCGGATCCGGATCGTCGATCGTCACCCACTCCACCGGCAGCCGGGCGCCCACCCGCTGGCCTTCACGGCAGTCGTAACCGTCACGGCCTTTGACCTTCAGCATCTCGAGGACGCCGCCGGCGGCGAGGTTGCGCGGATCCTTGGGGCGGTAGCGGTAGAAGCCGTCGGGCTTGCCCGAGTCGTCCTCGGTCTCGTACACGTAGCCGGTACGGGGGTCGACCGCCACGGCCTCGTGGGAGAAGCGTCCCATCGCCGTGATCGGCATCGAGGGCGCGGGCGTCCCCGGCTCGGGCCCGTCCAGCGGGACCTCGAAGACGTACCCGTGCTTGCGCTGCCAGCCCTGAGCCGGTCCCGCGGTGGTCTCCTCGCACGTCAGCCAGCCGCGGGCGCCGAGCATGACGCCTCCGGCGCAGTTGATGATCGTGCCGTTGAGGCTGACGAAGTGGCGGATCACCTCGCCGCTGTGCAGGTCCACCTCAAGGGTGGTCGTGCCGCCGACGCCGAGCTCGTCGTAGCGGGTCGAGCCGGGGACGTGCACCCGGCCGGTCGGCGTCCCCGGCGCGGTCCGCACCTCGTGGTTGCGGATCAGGCGGGCGGTGTGCCTGCGGGTGCCGCGGAAGGCGGCCATGCCGTCGTGGGCGATCGGGGTGAGCGTGCCGTCGTCCATGGGGGTCCCCGTCCTGCCGAGGACGACGTAGGAGAACCCGGCGGGCAGCGCGAGCAGCTCCTCACCGGTGTTGCGGGAGGCGGTACGGCGCAGCTCCCCGTAGCCGACCTTGCCGGGGTCGGACGGCGAGCGGCCCGCCTCGGCCCAGGCGGCGTGGGCCCCGAGCGTGTTGAGCGCCACTCCGCTGGCGAGCGCGCCACCGGTCGTGGTCAGAAAGGATCTGCGGTCGAGGGAAACCATGACGACTCCTCTCACGGAGGGTCAGAAACGACCCTCCATTTGTCCTGACATTATGCTGTCCGGCTGTCCGGTTAACAATCGATGAACAGGAACTGTCACGAGCATCCCCGCTAACGTTGATCATGTCCATGACGGATTGTTCTGCGCTGCCCGCCGGGCCTCCCCCGCCCGGGAGGCCGCAGCAGGGAGGCCCGGAGGAGGCCGCGTGCCGTCGCCGGGACGGGGGCGGCGGGGCCCTGCGCGGGGCGTCAGGACTCCTGCCCGGTATGCCCGTCTTCCTGGGGCGAGGCGGACGGGTTCCCCGGCTGAAGGGCGCCGGTGAAGCGGTGGTGGAGCCCGGCCGCCTCCCCGGGGCCGAGGAGCGGCCCGGCGGCCAGCCACGCGGCGGCCCCGGCGCCGTCTCCCGCGACGGCGACCGGTCCGCTGCCGCGGCGCCGGAGAAGGTCCTGCACGGCACGGCGCACGGGCCCCTCGCTCGTCAGCACACTCCCGGCCAGCACGATCGGCGTGCACGGGCCGGGAACGTGCACCCGGGAGACGGTCCGGGCCAGCCGGGCGGCGGCGCCGGCCACGACGGCCTCCGCCGCCGGGTCCCCGGCGAGGGCCGCCCTGCTCACCAGCGGGGCGAGCTCGGCCAGGGCGAGCGGGTGGCGGATCTGCACCGCGGCGCAGAGCAGGTCCGCCAGCTCCCCGCCGGGCACGACGATCTCGCCGCCCTCGCCGCCCTCGCCGCCCCGGACGGCCGCGGGGAGCAGATGCCCCACGACGAGCCGTGTCAGCAGGCCGGCGTCGTGCATCGGCAGCCCGCTGCCGGCCTGCCGGACGGCGGCGCGGGCCGCGGCCCGGCCGAGCCAGAACGCCGACCCCTCGTCGCCGAGCAGCCAGCCGTACCCGTCGGCCAGCGCCACCGGCTCGTGGTCGATGATCTGCGCAGCCACGGCCCCGGTGCCGGAGATCAGAACCGTCCCCGACCGCGCGGCCGTACCCGCTGCGAACGCCACGACCACGTCGCCCACCACGCGGGGGACGGCCGCCAGTCCGCAGCCGCGCAAGGTCCGCTCCAGGGCGCTTCGCACCGCCGGGTCCCGCAGCATCCCCGAGCCGGCCAGCCCGACGGTCACCGCCTTCACCCGGGCGGGATCCACCGGGGCCAGGGCGGCGCGCACGGCCAGGGCCAGGTTGGCGAACGCCTTCTCGACGCCGAGGGCCACGGGATTGCCCCCGCCCGCCCTGCCGCGCCCCAATGCGGCCCCCTCCGTCGTGACGGCCGCAGCGCGAGACGACGTCCCGCCGGCGTCCACGCCGAGTATCACGTTCATGTCAAAAATTATTATCCATAAGCCTTGACGAAGCGAGATATCGGTCATAATTTTCACCAATAAGACGGAGGAGGCGATGGTGGGACTCCTGAGCAGGATCAGGACCGAGCAGGGCGAGATGCCCGAAGCGCTGCGCAAGGTGGCCGAGGTGATCGTCGCCGACCCGGCCGAGGCCGCGCGGTCGACGATCGTCGACCTGGCCGAGCGCAGCGGCACCTCGACCGCCACGATCACCCGGCTCTGCCGCAGTCTGGGCTTCGGCGGCTACGCCGAACTGCGCGTCGCCCTCGCCACCGAGACCGGCAGGGCCGCGCAGCAGCGCTGGGAGACCGACATCGGGCAGGAGATCCTGCCGGACGACGGGCTCGACCGGGTGCTGGGCGTGGTGTCGGGCAACGACATCCGCCTGATCCAGGAGACCGCCGCCCAGCTCGACCTGGCCACCGTGGAGAAGGTGGCGGGGGCGATCGCCCGGGCCGGCCGGGTGCTGCTGTTCGGGGTCTCCAGCAGCGCCGCGGTGGCCAGCGAGATGGAGTACCGCCTGCAGCGCATCCGCATCCCGACCTGGAGCAGGTCCGACGCGCACAGCGCGCTCACCGACGCGGCCCTGCTCGGCCAGGGCGACGTGGCGATCGGCATCTCGCACAGCGGCAGGACCCGGGAGGCCATCGAGGTGCTCGCCGAGGCCGGCAGCCACGGGGCGATCACCGTGGCGGTCACCTCCCACCCGAGGTCACCGCTGGCGGAGGTGGCGGAGCTGGTCGTCACCACGGCGAGCAGGGAGACGACCTTCCGGTCGGAGGGCTTCGCCGCCATCCACTCCCAGCTGCTCGTCCTCGACGTGGTCTACGTCTCGGTCGCGCAGCGCACCTACGAGCGCACCCGGAAGGCGTTCGACCTGACCGTGCGGGCGGTGACCGGGCACCGCCTCCCGGAAGGAGACGCGTGGCCGTAGAACCCCTGGAACCCGCAGCACTCGATCCGACCGGAGGAACGACCTCACCACCCGATCCGGACGCCTACGTCCGGCACATCGCCCGGCTCGTCCAGGACATGCCGGTCGAGCAGGCCGAACCCATCGGAAAGGCCGCGGTCCTGGTCGCGGCGACGCTGAGCCGGGGCGACGTCGTCCAGGCGTTCGGCTCGGGACACTCCGAGGCGGTCGCCATGGAGATCGCCGGCCGCGCGGGCGGGCTCGTGCCGACCAACCGGCTCACACTGCGGGACATCGTCCTGTACGGCGGGGCCGACCGCAGCGAGCTCGAACGCTACGACCTCGAACGCGACCCCGCGGTCGCCCACCGGATCCTGGACGCCGCCCCCGTCGAGGACGGCGACCTGTTCGTGATCGTTTCCAGCTCGGGCGTCAACGGCGTCGTCGTCGAGCTGGCCGCCCTGGTGAAGGAGCGCGGTCACGACCTGATCGCGATCACCTCGCTCGAACACAGCCGCGCCGCGGCGGCCAGGCACCCCTCCGGCCGCAAGCTGTACGACCTCGCCGACGTGGTGCTCGACAACCGGGCGCCGTACGGCGACGCGATCCTCCCGCTGCCCGGAGGAGGCGCCGTCGCGGCCGTCTCCACGATCACCTCGGCGCTGCTCGCCCAGCTCGTCGTCGTCAGGGCGGTGGCCGAACTGCTCGCCTCCGGCCAGGCGCCCCCGGTGTACCTGTCGGCGAACGTCCCCGAGGGCGACGCGCACAACCTCGCCCTCGAGGCCCGCTACGCGGGCCGCATCCGCAGGGGCGGCTGACCGCGGCCGGCGCCGCCCCGCAGCCCACGCGGACCGTGACCGCGCACGACCCATGACCGCGCACGACCCATGACCGCAGCAGGCGCCCGAACGGGGGCCGCCTGCCGGTCACCCCGACGGAGATCGTCTTCGTCATGCCGGAAAACACCTCGGGGGCCGCTCAGAAGGAGACCAGCCATGCGCCGACATCTCATGAAAACCGCCCTCGCCCTGGCCCTTCCCCTCGTCCTGGCGGCGGTGGCCCTGGCCTCCCCGGCCGCCGCAGACCAGTCGCTGCGCCTGCAGTACAGGACCAGCTCCACCGGAGCCGCCACCTCCCAGGCCGAGCCGTGGTTCACGCTCGTCAACGACGGCACCACGCCCGTCGCGCTCAGCAACGTCAAGATCCGCTACTACTTCACGGGGGAGACCGCCTACCGTTTCGCCTGTTCCTGGGCGGTGGTGAGCTGCTCCACCGTGACCGGGCGGTTCGTCACGCTGACGGATCCGGTGCCGACCGCCGACCGCTACCTGGAGGTCGGCTTCACCTCCGGGGCGCTGGCCCCCGGCGCGGGCACCGGCGACCTGCAACTGCGCTTCCACCGCGCGGACTGGCAGAACTTCACCCAGTCCGACGACTACTCGTTCGGTGCGAGCCGTACGAGCTACGGCGACTGGGACAAGGTGAGCGTCCACGTCGACGGCCGGCTCGTCTGGGGCGCACCCGCGGGCGGCGGGGGAGGGGAGCCCACGCCGACGCCCACGGTCACCCCGACGGGCGGCCCGGGAGGCCAGGGCACGCTGTTCGACGACTTCGCCTACACCGGCTCGTCCGACCCGCGGCTGGCGCAGCGCGGCTGGACCGTGCGATCGGCCTCCGGCGGTCCCGGTGTGCCCGGCGCCACCTGGTCGCCCTCCGCGGTCACCTTCCCCTCGGTCGACGGCCGGCAGGTCCTGCAGCTCGACTCCTCCACCGACGGCAGCGGCGCGGGCACCGTCCACACCGAGCTGTCCACCTCCGCCCGCAAGTTCTTCGAGGGCACCTACGCGGCCCGGGTGAAGTTCGCCGACGCCCCGCTGTCCGGCCCCGACGGGGAGCACGTGGTGCAGACGTTCTTCACCATCACGCCGCTGCGGCAGAACATGGACCCGGACTACGGCGAGCTGGACTTCGAGTACCTCCCCAACGGCGGGTGGGGAGAGCCCGGCAACATCCTGTACGCCACGAGCTGGGAGACCTACCAGGCCGATCCCTGGCAGGCCGTCAACACCCACACCGAGGAGCGGGCCAGCTTCGTCGGCTGGCACGACCTGGTCATCCAGGTCTCCGGCGGCCGGATCAGGTACTACGTCGACGGGCGTCTGTTCGCCGACCACGGCGACGTCCACTATCCCGAAACCCCCATGTGGATCATGTTCAACCAGTGGTTCATCGACCTGCAGGGCGGCTCCGCCCCGCGCACCTACCGGCAGCAGGTCGACTGGGTCTACCACAGCAGGAACGAGGTCGTCCCGCCCGCCGACGTGCTGAGCAGGGTCGCCGCCTTCCGCGCGGCCTCCACCACGTTCACCGACACCGTCCCCGCCCCCTGAGGAACGCCCACGGCTCCCGCGCGGAGCCGCCTGCGGGTCGTGCCCCGGCGCCCGCACGGCCCGCAGGCCGTACCCCCCGAAAAGAGAAGACACCATGAAGCACCGCCTCCTGACCGCGGCCGCCGCCCTGACCCTGGCCGCCACCGCCGCCTGTGGCTCCGGCTCCGGCGGCGGATCCGCCGCCCCCGCGAGCACCGGGCCCGCCGAACTCACCGTATGGATCATGGACGGGAGTGTCACCGACGAGCTCGCCAAGCGTTTCGAGACCGGCTACGAGACCGCCCACCGGGGTGTCGACCTCGACATCCAGATCCAGGCGTGGGACGGCATCGGCGAGCGCGTCACCGCCGCGCTGGCCAGCACCGACGCCCCCGACGTGATCGAGGTCGGCAACACCCAGGTCGCCCAGTACGCCGCGAGCGGCGGCGTCAAGGACCTCACCGACAAGGTCCCCGACCTCGCCGGCTCCGACTGGATCCCCGGACTGGCCCAACCCGGCAACATCGACGGCAGGCAGTACGGCATCCCCTGGTACGCCGCCAACCGCGTCGTCGTCTACAACAAGGAGCTGTTCGCCAAGGCCGGGATCGAGGCCCCGCCCAAGACGCGCGACGAGTGGCTGGAGATCACCGCCAAGCTCGACAAGGGCGGGACCCAGGGCATCTACCTCACCGGGCAGACGTGGTACGCGCTGGCCGGATTCATCTGGGACGAGGGCGGCGACCTGGCCGTCAAGGAGGGCGACCGGTGGAAGGGCGCCCTCGACACCCCGCAGGCGCTGGCCGGAATGGACTTCTACAGGCGGCTCCAGGCCCTCGGCAAGGGGCCGAAGGACGCCGACGAGGCCAACCCGCCGCAGCACGAGGTCTTCGCCCAGGGCAAGGTCGCGCAGATGATCAACGTGCCCGGCGGCGCGGCCCGGGTGCTGGAGGTCGAGCCGGGCATGAAAGACAAGATGGGGTTCTTCCCGATCCCGGGGAAGACGGCGGACAAGCCCGGCGCGGTGTTCACCGGCGGCTCCGATCTGATCATCCCGGAGGCGTCGAAGAACCCGGAGGCCGCCTACGAGGTGGTCAAGGCCCTGGCGGGGGAGGAGTTCCAGACCGACCTGGCCAAGACGATGAACTTCGTGCCCAACAGGGCGTCGCTGGCGCACGTGCTCGACGCCGACGAGGGCACCGCCGCCATGGCGCGGGGGGCGGCGGCCGGCAGGGCCACCCCCAACACCCCCAACTGGGCGGCGGTCGAGGCCACCTCCGTGATCAAGCAGTACATGACCGCCGTGCTCACCGGCAAGGATCCGGCGACCGAGGCGCGCAAGGCGTCCGAGTCCATCACCACGACCCTCAACAGCGGATCCTGAGACACCTGCGCGCCGCCCGGCCCGGGAGCGTCCAGGGCCGGGCGGAACGCCGAACCGGAGGGAGCGAACGTGCCCGCCGCCACCCAGGCCCCGGCCCCGCCGCGACGGCGGCAGGAGCCGCGGGCCCCGACCGGAAGACGCCGGCGACCCGGGGACCTGTGGCCCTACCTGCTCATCGCCCCCGCTGTGGCCGGAGGCGTCTTCCTGCTGCTCTACCCGCTGCTGCGCGCAGCGACGATCTCCTTCCAGCGCTTCCGGATGGGCGAGCTCATCCGGGGCGGCGCGGAGCTCGCCGGCCTGGACAACTACCGCGAGCTGCTGGCCGCCGAGGAGTTCTGGACGGTCACGCTGCGCACCTTCGCCTGGACCGCGGTCAACGTGGTGCTCATCGTGGGCATCTCGACCGCCGTCGCACTCATGCTGGCGCGGCTCGGCCGGCGCATGCGCGTCGCCCTGATGAGCGCACTGGCCCTCGTCTGGGCCACACCGGTCATCGCGGCCACCACGATCTTCCAGTGGCTCTTCCAGTCGGAACTGGGCGTCGTCAACTGGCTGCTGGTGGGCCTCGGCCTCGACTCGTTCCAGGGGTACTCCTGGTTCGCCGACGGCCGGGCGATGTTCGGCGTGCTGGTGGCCCTGGTGGTCTGGCAGTCGGTGCCGTTCGCCGCGCTGACCCTGTACGCGGGCCTGACCACGATCCCCGCCGAGCTGTACGAGTCGGCCAGGATCGACGGCGGTACCGGCAGGCAGATCTTCACCCGGGTGACCTTCCCGATCCTGCGCCCGATGTTCGCGCTCATCACCTCGCTGGAGGTGATCTGGGTCTTCAAGTGCTTCCCGCAGATCTGGGTGCTCAGCCAGGGAGGCCCCGGCAACGCGACGACCACGCTGCCGGTCTACGCCTTCAAGGTCGCCCGGGTCCTGCACCGCTACGACCTCGGCTCGGCGGTCGCCATGCTCACCGTCGCGGTCCTCGCCGTCGCCCTGGTCGGCAACCTGCGCCGGATGCTCAGGCAGGAAGGAGCCGAGTCGTGACACCAGCCGCCCCGGCCAGGAGGAGACGGGTCATGAGAGCGGGCGGGATCGCCCTCAACGCCGCCGCCGCGGCCGTGCTCGTCGTGATGATCTTCCCGGTCTACTGGATGTTCGCCACCGCCTTCAAGCCGGCCGCGGAGATCCAGGCAGAGACGCCGAGCCTGTGGCCGGCGCACCCGACGCTGGAGCACTTCGCCGCCGCGGTGGGCGCCGACGGGTTCTGGACGTTCTGGCGCAACAGCCTGGCCGTCACCGGCGCCGCCGTGCTCCTGGCCCTGGCGGTCTCGTTGCTGTCGGCCTTCGCCGTGGCGCGGATGCGCTGGCGCGGCAGGGGGGCGTTCATCGTCATGGTCTTCGCCGCGCAGATGGCGCCGTGGGAGGCGTTGCTCGTGCCGATGTTCATCATCGCCAGGGACACCGAGCTGCTCGACTCGCTGGCCATGCTCACCGGCGTCTACTTCATGATCACCCTGCCGTTCACGATCGTGACCCTGCGCGGCTTCCTCGCCGCCATCCCCGTCGAGGTGGAGGAGGCCGCCCTGGTCGACGGCTGCACCCGGCCGGCCGCCTTCCGGCGGGTGGTCTTCCCGCTGCTCGCACCGGGCCTGATGGCCACCTCGCTGTTCGGATTCATCACCGCGTGGAACGAGTTCGCGTTCGTCAACGTGCTGATCATCAAGGACCAGGACAAGCGGACGCTCCCGGTGTGGCTGTCGTCCTTCCGCGACGTGTTCGGCACCGACTGGGGCGCCACCATGGCCGCCGCCACCCTGTTCGCCCTTCCGGTTCTGCTGGTCTTCCTGTTCCTGCAGCGCAGGGTCGGTGCGGGCATGATCACGGGGGCGGTGAAAGGGTGAGCGCGGCGTGCGCCGGGAAGCTCCGGCGAGGGCCGCCGGAGGGGGAGGCGGTGAGCTGAAAAGCACCGCATCTCCGGGGCGGTGACGTATCTCGCGTCACAGTAGACGCCCCCTATGCACAGACTTGACGGTCATGTTATATGGAATTGGATTCGGTTCAGGACCGTCGCGATCGCACGTCGGAGCGCTTACGCTGACCGCACGGTTTCGATCATGCTCCGGCAGAGAGGACCGGGCACGGTGGCGCTGATTCTCGACGGCGTTCACGTGCGGCAACGCGGGGAGTCCTGGCTGGACGACATCAACCTCGAATTGCCGGACGGAATGACGACCCTCATCGGGCCGGTGGCGGCGGGGAAAACGACGTTGATGCGCGTCGCCGCCGGGCTGCTCCCGCCCACCGAGGGGCGCGTCGTCGTCGACGGGAAAGACGTCACCTCCATTTCGGTGCGAAAACGATCCGTGGCCTTCGTCTACCAGCAATTCATCAACTACCCCTCGCTGACGGTCTACGAGAACATCGCCTCCCCGCTGCGCCTGGAGCCCTCCTTCCCGAAGGAGGGGATCGACCGGCGGGTGCGCGAGGTCGCCGAGCTCATGGGAATCGGCGACCTGCTCAGGCGCAGGCCGGCCGAACTGTCGGGCGGCCAGCAGCAGCGGACCGCCATCGCCAGGGCGCTGGCCCGTCCTGCCGACGTGCTGCTGCTGGACGAGCCGCTCGCCAATCTCGACTACAAGCTCAGAGAGCAGTTGAGAGCCGATCTCAAGAGCATGTTCGCGGACTCGCCGGGCACCGTCCTGTACTCCACCGCCGACCCGGCCGAGGCGCTGACCTTCGCGGCGCCGACGGTGGTCCTGGGCGAGGGCAGGGTGCGGCACGTCGGCGACCCGGCGGAGATGTACGACCGGCCGCCGACGCTGGCCGTCGCCGCGACCCTCAGCGACCCGCCGCTGAACCTCCTGCCGGGCGTCGTGCGCGACGGCCGGATCGAGTGCCTGGGCGCCTCGTTCCCGGCCCCCGGGGCGCACGCCTCCGGCCTGCGGGTCGTCCTCGGTGTACGCCCCCACCAGGTGGCCCTCGAGCCGGACGGGCTCGAGGGACTCGCGTTCCCCGCGGAGATCCGGCTCGCGGAGGTCACCGGGAGCGTCACCTTCCTGCACCTCCTGCTGGCCGGCGGGCGCCACCTCGTCGCGGAGCTGCCGGGGGCCCGGTTGTTCACCCCCGGCGAGCCGGCGACGGTCCACGTGGATCCCGCGCACGTCCTCGTCTTCGACGACAACGACGGAGGCCTGCTCGCCAGGTCGGCCGCGGAGGCCGATCTGCATGGCTGACATCCGCATGGAGGGCGTGGGCCACAGCTACGACGGAGGCCGGACCTGGGCCCTGCGGCCGATGACCTGGACGTGGCGGAGCGCCAGGGCCTACGCGCTCCTCGGCCCGAGCGGATGCGGCAAGACCACGCTGCTGAACATCATCTCCGGTCTGCTCTCCCCGACGACGGGGCGGATCTGGCTCGACGACCGCGAGGTCACCGCGGTGCCGACCGCGGGCCGCAACATCGCCCAGGTCTTCCAGTTCCCGGTCCTGTACGAGGAGATGTCGGTCTACGACAACCTCGCCTTCCCGCTGCGCAACCGCGGCTACCCCAGGGCGGAGGTCGACCGGAGGGTGCGCGAGGTCTCCCGGATGCTCGGACTGGAAGGCCACCTCGGCCGCAGGTCGCGGCGGCTGGACCCGGGCCGGCAGCAGATCGTCTGCCTGGGCCGCGGGCTGGTCCGCCCCGAGGTCGCGGCGGTGCTGCTCGACGAACCCCTCACCGTCATCGACCCGGCGCTGAAATGGACGCTGCGCAGCAAGCTGAAGGAGATCCACCGCGACACCGGCCACACGCTCATCTACGTCACCCACGACCAGACCGAGGCCCTGACCTTCGCCGACGAAGTGGTCGTCCTCAAAGACGGGGGGATCGTGCAGGCCGGCGAGCCGGCCGAGCTCTTCCTGTCGCCCGCGCACGAGTTCGTCGGCCACTTCATCGGCTCACCCGGCATGAACGTGCTGCCCGCCGAGGTCGCCGGCGGGGTGGTCATGATCGGGAGGACGGCCGTCGGGCGCGCCGCGGGCGACGGCGGCGAGCTCCCGCCGGGTCCGGTGCGAATCGGGGTCCGGCCGGAGTTCGTCCAGGTCCTCCCATCCACTCCGACCGCCCGGACCGCGGCCGAGCGGGCGGCACCGGGCCTGAGCGCGCGGATCACCGGGGTGGACCGCATGGGGGCCTACCACCTCGTGCACGCCCGGGTGGACGGGCACACCCTCGTCGCCAGGACGGGCACCGGTTCCCGGTACGAGCCCGGCACCGCCGCGGTGCTCCGCTTCGCCGCCGGGCGGGCCTTCCTGTTCCGCGACGAGGTCCGGTGCGGGTCGATCACGCCGCTGGAAGGGGGGCCGGGAACGTGACCGGCAGGAGCGTGGACGACATCCCGGCGGCGGGCGCCACCGCCGCCGGCCGGGCGGTGGACGACTCCCTCGCGGGCGCCGCCGCACCCCGCGACGCGCCCGGCAGGCAGGCGGACGCCAAGCCGAGGGACAACCGGGCCTGGTTCCTCGTGCTCCCGGTCGTCGTCTCGGTCGCGTTCACCGCGGTGATCCCGCTGATGACGGTCGTCAACTTCTCGGTGCAGGACATCTTCAGCCCCACCGACCGGATCTTCGTGGGGCTGGACTGGTTCCGGGACGTCGCCCGCGACCCCGAGATCCGCTCGGCCTTCCTGCGGACCCTGCTGTTCTCGGCCCAGGTCCTGCTGCTGGAGATCCCGCTCGGGGTGGCGCTCGCGGTGTCGATGCCGCGCCGCGGGGTGTGGGCCTCGGCGGCCCTGGTCGTGGTCGCGCTGCCGCTGCTCATCCCGTGGAACGTGGTGGGCACCATCTGGCAGATCTTCGCGCGCGGCGACATCGGGCTCGGCGGCTGGGCGATCAACAACGTCCTGGGCGTCGACTTCAACTACACCCTGGACTCCACCGACGCCTGGATCACGGTCCTGCTCATGGACGTCTGGCACTGGACCCCGCTGGTGGCGCTGCTGGCCTACGCGGGCCTGCGGTCGATCCCGGACCCCTACTTCCAGGCCGCGCAGATCGACGGCGCCTCCGCCTGGGCGACCTTCCGCCACATCCAGTTGCCGCGGCTGCGCGGCGTGCTGACGATCGCGATCCTGCTGAGGTTCATGGACAGCTTCATGATCTACACGGAGCCGTTCGTGGTGACCGGCGGCGGACCCGGCAACGCCACGTCGTTCCTGAGCATCCTGCTGTCGAAGATCGCCGTGGGCCAGTTCGACCTCGGGCCCGCGGGAGCGTTCTCCCTGCTGTACTTCCTCATCGTGCAGATCGTCTCGTACGTCTTCTTCACCGTGCTGACCAGGACGGGGAGGTGAGCCCGGTGACCGGAGGAGGGGCACCGGCCGCCGTGGCCGCGAAGGCCCGGCGGCAGCTTCCGTGGGCCCGCGCGGTCTTCTGGCTGTACGCCGCCACCCTCATGCTGCCCCTGCTGTGGATGTTCGGCATGTCCATCCGGCCGAACGAGGACATCCTCGGCAGTTTCTCGCTCATCCCGCAGCGGGTGACGTTCGACAACTACGGGACGTTCTTCACGGACCCCGTGTGGTACTCGAGCTACCTGAACTCGATCGTCTACACGTCCGTCAACGCGGTCCTCTCGCTGGTCGTGGCGCTCCCGGCGGCCTACGCCTTCTCCCGCTTCAGGTTCGCCGGGGACAAGCACCTGTTCTTCTGGCTGCTGACCAACCGCATGGCCCCGCCGGCGGTGTTCCTGCTGCCGTTCTTCCAGATCTACCAGAGCGTAGGACTGTTCGACACCCACCTCGGGGTCGCCATCGCGCACATGCTGTTCAACGTCCCGCTCGCCGTCTGGATCCTGGAGGGGTTCATGTCCGGGATCCCCCGGGAGATAGACGAGACCGCGGCGATCGACGGGTACTCCCTGCCGCGGTTCTTCATCCGCATATTCCTGCCGATGATCCGTTCCGCGATCGGGGTCACCGCCTTCTTCTGCTTCATGTTCAGCTGGGTCGAGCTGCTCATCGCCAGGACCATCACCTCGGTCAACGCCAAGCCGATCGCCGCCACCATGACGCGGACCGTGAGCGCGGCGGGGGTCGACTGGGGGCTGCTCGCCGCGGCCGGCGTGCTGACGATCATCCCGGGCGCGATCGTCATCTGGTTCGTCCGCAACTACATCGCCAAGGGCTTCGCGCTCGGGAGGGTCTGACGATGCTGGAGTGGATGGTGTGGACCCCTCCCACGGCCGCGGTGTTCATCGGGCTGACGCTGCTGCTGGCCGGGACGGCGGTGTGGGCCAGGCTCTCGCCACCGGTGGCCCGGCGAGGCTTCCTGCGGATCGAGACCGACCGGGGCGACCGGCTGTACATCGGCCTGCTCGCCGCGGGGGCCGTGCTCGCCGGATGGATCGCCGTCACCGACCTGTCGATGTGGCTGGCGCTGGCGTGCGCGCTGCTGGTGGCGGCGGTGATCGGGATATGGGGATGACGCGCACGTTTCCCCGAGAGGAGTCAGGCGATGTCGTTGACGCTCAAGAGACGGCTCAGGAGGCGGGCGGTCGGCCTGGCCGTACTGCTCGCACTGCTGGGGGCCGGCTGCACGGGAGAGGGCGAGGGAGAACGCACGAGTGACTTCAGGGAGGAGGACGGAAGGGCGGCGGCGCGCAAATGGGTGTCCGAGGAGTTCACGCCGAGCACGCTCTCGCGTGACCGGCAACTCGCGGAGATGGACTGGTTCATCAAGGCCGCGGCGCCGTACCGCGGAATGGAGATCAACGTGGTCTCCGAGACGATCACCACGCACGAGTACGAGTCGCAGCGGCTCGCCAAGGCGTTCACCGAGATCACCGGGATCAGGCTCAAGCACGACCTGATCCAGGAGGGCGACGTCATCGAGAAGCTGCAGACCCAGATCCAGGGCGACCAGAACATCTACGACGCCTACGTCAACGACTCCGACCTCATCGGCACCCACTCGCGCGGCGACTACGTGCTCCCGCTCTCCGACTACATGGCGGGCGAGGGCAAGGCCGTCACGTCGCCCACGCTCGACATCGACGACTTCATCGGCATCAGCTTCACCACCGGGCCGGACAAGAAGATCTACCAGCTCCCCGACCAGCAGTTCGCGAACCTCTACTGGTTCCGCTACGACTGGTTCACCGATCCGAAGATCAAGAAGCAGTTCAAGGAGGCCTACGGGTACGACCTGGGCGTCCCGGTCAACTGGGCCGCCTACGAGGACATCGCCGACTTCTTCACCAACAAGGTGAACGGTGACGGGACCGTCGACGGCAAGAAGGTCTACGGCCACATGGACTACGGCCGCAAGGACCCCTCGCTGGGCTGGCGCTTCACCGACGCCTGGCTGTCCATGGCGGGCAACGGCGATCCGGGCATCCCCAACGGGCTGCCGGTGGACGACTGGGGCATCAGGGTGGAGGACTGCCGCCCGGTCGGCTCGTCGGTCAGCCGCGGAGGCGACACCAACGGCCCGGCCTCGGTGTACGCGCTCACCAAGTACGTGGACTGGCTGAAGAGCTACGCGCCCAAGGAAGCCGCCGGGATGAACTTCAGCGAGGCCGGCCCGGTCCCCGCGCAGGGCAACATCGCCCAGCAGATCTTCTGGTACACCGCCTTCACCGCCGACATGACCAAGGAAGGGCTGCCGGTCGTCAACGCCGACGGCACGCCGAAGTGGCGGATGGCGCCGAGCCCGCACGGCGCGTACTGGAAGGACGGCAACAAGCTGGGCTACCAGGACGCCGGTTCCTGGACGCTGCTGAAGAACACGCCCAGAGAGCGCCGGGCCGCGGCCTGGCTGTACGCCCAGTTCGTCACGTCCAAGACGGTCTCGCTGAAGAAGTCCATCACCGGGCTGACCTTCATCCGGGACTCCGACGTCAGGAGCGACTACTTCACGGAGAACGCCGCCAAGTACGGCGGGCTGATCGAGTTCTACCGCTCGCCCGCCCGCGAGCAGTGGACCCCGACCGGGACCAACGTGCCCGACTATCCGAGGCTGGCCCAGCTGTGGTGGCAGAACGTCGCCACCGCCGTGACCGGGGAGACGACCCCCCAGCAGTCGATGGACAACCTCGCCAAGCAGCAGGACGACATCCTCTCCCGGCTGGAGCGCCGCGGCTACGGCGGCGACTGCGCGCCGAAGCTGAACCCGGAGCAGGGCGCCCAGTACTGGTTCGACCAGCCGGGCGCCCCGGTGCCGAAGCTCGCCGACGAGCGGGGCGAGCCGGAGACGCTCGACTACGACAGGCTGCTCGCGCAGTGGAAGGGGGCCGACTGACCTCGCGCGTGGCCATGACCGCCGTCCCGGCTCCGGAGTAGTCTTGGGGCGCGATCGGGGCCGTGCCGTGAGTGCGTGCGGAGGCGGGCGATCCGCGGACTGTCCGAAGACCGATTGCGGGAGCCGGGGCTGCCCGGTCCGGCAGGAGGAGTCGCCCTATGCTTCGCCGCGGCGCGGCGTATCTCGGCGGGGTCGCCGCGCTGGCGGCGCTCTACGCCGTGGCGGCGAAGGCGGCGTTCGCGCTGGCCGCCGTGAACACCGGCATCTCACCGGCATGGCTGCCGAGCGGGTTGGCGGTGGCGGCCGTCGTGCTGTACGGCTACCGCGCGGCGCCCGCGATCCTGCTCGGGGCGTTGGTGTTCAACGCCTCGACCGGGGTCCCGCTCTGGGTGGCCGGGCTGATCGCCTCCGGGAACACCCTGGAGGCGGCCGGGGCCGGGTGGCTGCTGCGCCGGACGGGCTTCCAGCGGACCGTCGGCAGGATCCGGGACGTGCTGGCGCTGGCCGTACCGGCCGGTCTGGGAGCCACGGCGGCGGGCGCCGGCGTCGGGGTGGCGGCCCTGTGGGCCGGCGGGGTCGTGCCGACGGCCGACCTGGCCTCCTCGTGGGTGCTGTGGTGGTTCGGCGACGCGATCGGCGTGGTGACGCTGACTCCGGTGCTGCTGGCGGCGTGGGCCCACCGGCACCGGCGGCCGCGCCCGGGCAGGGGCCGGGTGGCCGAGGCCGTGCTGCTCGCCCTCGCGCTCCCGCTGGCCGCCTGGCCCGTCCTGGGTGCCGGGCGGCTGACCCTCGTCGTCCCGGTGCTGCTGTGGGCCGCGATCCGGTTCCGGCTGGTGGGAGCGTGCCTGGCCAGCCTGTTCACCTCCGTGGTGGTGATCTACGCGGCGGGGCGCGGGGTCGGCCCCTTCGTGCAGCCATCGCTCCAGGGCACCCTGCTGACCACCCAGAACTACACCATGGTGCTGATCGCCACCAGCGTGCTGGTGGCGGCGATCATCACCGAACGCAAGCAGTTCGAACGCGATCTGGCCACCGCCCGGGACCAGGCGCTGGATGCGTCGCGGCTCAAGTCGCAGTTCCTGGCCATCATGAGCCATGAGATCCGCACCCCGATGAACGCGGTCATCGGCCTGGCCGCGGTCCTGCTGGCCGGGCCGCTCGGCAGCGAGCAGCGCCGGCAGCTCCAGGGCATCCTCACCGCGGGGCAGACGCTGCTGGCGATCCTCAACGACATCCTGGACCTGTCCAAGATCGAAGCCGATCAGCTGGTCCTCGAGGAGACCGACTTCGCCCCCGGCGCCCTCGTCCGCGACGTCGTCGGCCTGCTCTCCGAGACGGCCAGGGCCAAGGGGCTCACACTGACCGGTTCGTGCGGGCCGGAGCTGCCCGCCCTGGTGCGCGGTGACGCCACGAGGATCCGGCAGATCCTGCTCAACCTGGTCGACAACGCGGTCAAGTTCACCTCGCGGGGCGGCGTCATCGTCCGAGCCGGGCTCACCGGCACGCTCCCGGACGGGGCGCCGGAAGTCGTGATCGAGGTCGCCGACACCGGCATCGGCATCCCCGCCGACAAGCAGGAGCGGCTGTTCGACCCGTTCGTCCAGGCCGACGCCTCCACCACCCGGGAGTACGGAGGAACCGGGCTGGGCCTGGCCATCTCCCGCCGGCTCGCGCGGGCGATGGGCGGTGACCTGCGGGTGTCCAGTCAGCCCGGCCGGGGCAGCACCTTCACCTGCACGATCCGGCTGGCGCCGGCGTCCGCGGCCGAGCCGTCCGCCGACGTCGGCGGTGAGGCCGCCGAGGCGTCCTCCCGCCGTTCCCGGCTCCTGCTGGTGGAGGACAACGAGCTCAACCGGATGGCGGCCATGGAGGTCCTCACCCTGCTCGGCTACCACGCCGACCTCGCGACCAACGGCGAGGAGGCCATCGCGATGACGGAGAAGACGCAGTATCAGGCGATCCTGATGGACTGCCAGATGCCGGTGATGGACGGCTACACCGCCACCACCGTGCTGCGCCGCAGGGAGGGGGCGGCCCGGCGCACGCCCGTCATCGCCCTGACCGCCGGCGCCTTCGCCGAGGACCGGCAGCGTTGCCTGGCCGCCGGCATGGACGACTTCATCGCCAAGCCCTTCGACTATGACGAGCTGGCCTCCACCATCGCCCGATGGACGGAGGAGCGCTCCGACGACCGGCCCGTGAGCTGAGTCTTCAGGTCCGCGGCTCGCCGGGGGCCGCCGGGTCCCGCGGGGCCCGGGGGTAGGCGCGGGCCAGATGCTCGGTGACGGCGCGGGCCGCCGCCGGACCGTCGCCGGCCCTGGCGAGCTCGTAGATGCGCCGGTGGTCGGCCATGAGCAGGTCGGTCTGCCCGGCCCGCTCGACGGCGGCGACCGAGAAGCCGTGGATGGTCTGCCGGAGCGCCCGCATGGTGGAGGCCAGCAGGCGGTTGCCCGAGAGCATCGCGACGCCGAGGTGGAAGGCGACGTCGTGGTCGACGAACTCCTGCGGCGTGGCCGCCTCCTCCATCCGCGCCAGGGCCGCCCCCATGGCCTCGAGCGCCTCGGGAGTGTGCGCTGCGTGGGCGTGCAGCACGGCCCACTGCTCGATCATCAGCCGGGTGTCGATCACCTCCTCCAGAGAGAGGCTCGTCGTGCCCAGATGGAGCCTGAGCAGGTCGGCCAGGGCGCTCTCCGGCTTCGAGATCAGCACGGCTCCCGCGTCGGGGCCCCGCCCCGCCTGCGAGGAGATCACGCCCAGCGTCTCCAGGACGCGCAGCGCCTCGCGCACGGAGGCGCGGCTGACGTGGAGCTGCTCGGCCAGTTGCCGCTCGCCGGGGAGCCGGTCGCCGGGGGTGAGGCCGTCCTCGGTGATGCGCCGCTCGATCTGCGCGAGCACCTCCTCGAACGTGCGCTTCTTCTTGACGGGCTGCCAGTCCATGCGGGAGCTCCCTTTCCGAGTATGGTCAGACCATAGTATGGTCTGACCATACTCGGAAAGGAGTGCCGTGCGGGTTGCCCTGTTCGTCACGTGCGTCAACGACACGCTCTTCCCCGGCACGGGGCGCGCGACCGTGTCGCTGCTGCGCAGGCTCGGATGCGAGGTCGACTTCCCGGCCGCGCAGACCTGCTGCGGCCAGATGCACGTCAACACCGGTTATCGAGACGAGGGGGTACGGCTCGCCCGCCGTTTCACCGAGGTCTTCCGCGACTACGACGCGGTGGTCGCGCCCTCGGGCTCCTGCGCCGCGATGGTGCGCGAGCAGTACCCCCGACTGGCCGCGGGTGAGGGAGGGGGCTTCGCCGAGGCCGTGGCAGAGGTCGCCCCGAAGGTCCACGAGCTGTCGGAGTTCCTGATCGACGTGCTCGGTGTCACCGACGTGGGGGCCTCCTTCCCCCACCGCGTGACCTACCACCCGACCTGCCACTCGCTGCGCGGCCTGCGCCTGGGGGACCGGCCGCTCACGCTGCTGGGAAACGTCCGCGGTCTGGAGCTCCTCCCGCTGCCCGGCGCCGAGGAGTGCTGCGGTTTCGGCGGCACGTTCTCGGTGAAGAACCCGGAGGTCTCCGCCGCCATGTGCGCCGCCAAGGTGGACAACGTCCTGGACTGCGGCGCCGAGGTGCTGTGCGCGGCCGACAACTCCTGCCTGATGCACGTCGGCGGCATGCTCGGGCGCCGGAAGACGGGGGTGCGGATCATGCATCTGGCCGAGATCCTGGCCAGGACGGAGGCGACATGAGCGGAGCGGGGCGTGGGCGCGGCAGCGTGACCTTCATCGGCATGCCGCGGAGCTTCCGTGAGAACGCGGCGGAGGCCATGCAGGACGCCCAGCTCGGGCGGAACCTCCGCAAGGCCACGCACACCATCCGCGGCAAGCGGGCCAGGGTCGTCGAGGAGCTGCCCGACTGGGCGGAGCTCCGCGAGGCCGGCCGGGCGGTCAAGGACCACACCCTGCGCCACCTGGACCGCTACCTCCTGCAGTTGGAGGAGGCCGTGACGCGGGCGGGCGGGCACGTGCACTGGGCCGCCGACGCCGATGAGGCCAACCGCATCGTCACCGAGCTGGTCAGGGCGACGGGCGAGAGCGACGTGGTCAAGGTCAAGTCGATGGTGACGCAGGAGATCGGCCTCAACGAGCACCTGGCCGCCCACGGCATCACCGCCTACGAGACCGATCTGGCGGAGCTGATCGTCCAGTTGGGCGACGACTGGCCCAGCCACATCCTGGTCCCGGCGATCCACCGCAACCGCACGGAGATCCGCGAGATATTCCGCGACAGGATGGCCGCGTGGGGGCGGCCCGCCCCGGAGGGCCTGAGCGACGAGCCCGCGGCGCTGGCCGAGGCGGCCCGCCTGCATCTGCGTGAGCGCTTCCTCTCCAGCAAGGTCGCGATCTCCGGTGCCAACTTCATGATCGCCGAGACCGGCACGATGGTGGTGGTGGAGTCGGAGGGCAACGGCCGGATGTGCCTGACCCTGCCCGAGACGCTGATCAGCGTGGTCGGCATCGAGAAGGTGCTGCCCACCTGGCGGGACCTGGAGGTTTTCCTGCAGCTCCTGCCGCGCAGCTCCACCGGCGAGCGGATGAACCCCTACACCTCCATGTGGACCGGGGCGACCGAGGGGCAGCGGTTCCACCTCGTCCTGCTGGACAACGGCCGGACCGGCGTGCTCGCCGACGAGGTCGGCCGCCAGGCGCTGCGCTGCATCCGCTGCTCGGCCTGCCTGAACGTCTGCCCGGTGTACGAGCGTGCGGGCGGCCACGCCTACGGCTCGGTCTACCCCGGCCCGATCGGCGCCATCCTCACCCCGCAACTGCGCGGCATGGGCTCGGAGCTGGACAACTCCCTGCCCTATGCCTCCTCGCTCTGCGGCGCGTGCCTGGAGGTCTGCCCGGTCGCGATCGACATCCCCGAGGTGCTGGTCGAGCTGCGGGCCAGGGCCCGTCACCCGCGCTCCGAGCGGATGGCGATGCGCGCGGCCGGGTGGCTCCTGGCCGACCAGGCGCGGTTGTCGCGGGCGCAGCGTCTCGCCGTCCGCCTCAGGCGGTTGATCCCCAGGCGTCTGCCGGGTCCGGCGTCGGCCTGGACCGACACCAGAGATCTGCCCGAGATCCCCGAGGAGTCGTTCAGAGACTGGTGGGAGCGATCATGAGCGCGCGCGAGGAGATCCTCGGCCGGATCAGGCGGGCCGTCGCGGAGGCGCCGGAGGCTCCGGAGGCGGGGATTCCGCGTGCCTACCGCACGGCGGTTCCCTGCGACGACCTGGCCGGGCTGCTGGCCGAGCGGATCGCGGACTACCGGGCGATCGTGCACGTGGTGCCGGTGGCCCTGGTGCCCGCCAGGCTCGCCGAGCTGGCGGCGGGCAAGCGGATCGCCGTGCCGGACGGGCTGCCCGCCGAGTGGGCCGGACCCGCCCGGGAGGCCGCGGACGCGGTGCTCACCGACCCCGCGAGAGACGAGCTCGGCGCCGCGGACGCGGTGCTCACCGGGTGCGCGGTGGCGATCGCGGTGACCGGCACGATCGTGCTGGACGCCGGGCCCGGGCAGGGACGCAGGGAGCTGACGCTGGTCCCGGACCACCACCTGTGCGTGGTGCGGGCCGACCAGATCGTGGCGGGCGTGCCCGAGGCGATCGCCCGGCTGACCCCCGACGCGCCGCTGACCTGGATCAGCGGTCCTTCGGCGACCAGCGACATCGAGCTCGACAGGGTCGAGGGCGTGCACGGCCCGCGCACGCTGGAAGTGGTCATCGCCATCTGAGCGGTTTCCCGGCCCCGCCCGGGCCGGTTCAGCTCCGCTGCGGGCTCAGCTCGGCTCCGCCGGAACGGCGTGCTCGCGCGGGCGCGCGCCGGGGCCGTCCACCGGGATCGGCGGCGGGCCGGGTGCCGAGCTCGTCCACCGGGATCGGTGCCGGGGCCGCGAGCGGGGCCAGACCGGAGAAGCGGCAGGCCGCCCTGGTCTTCAGGGCCTCGCGGACATCCGCGCAGACCGCCTCGAGCGCACTGCCCGCCCGTTCCCGGGCCACCGGGTCGGCGAGCCTGCCGATGACGTTGAACTGCCGAGCCGCCGGGAACACCGGAAGATCGGCGCGGTGCACGACGGCGCCGCCCGCGCCGAGAAGCCAGTGCAGCTCCACCTGCGTCCACATCGCCTCGTGGGGACGCACGCAGGCGGTCACCACGGCGACCGGCTTGCCCACCAGAACGCCGCCCGCCATCGGCGACGCCGCCCAGCTCAAGGCGTGCTTCAACTGGACGGGAAGGACGCTGTGCTCCGGCGCGGTGATCAGCAGGCCGTCCGCGGCGGACAGGACGCGGCACAGTTCGTCCACCTCGGCCGGTAACCGGCCGTTGCCGACGGGAGGAACCCGCTCCAGCCCGTCCCAGATCTCGAACTCGGCCGACTCGGGCAGTTGCCGGGCCACCGCGTCCAGAAGCCTGCGAACGTGCGCCCCGGGGCGGAAAGCGCCCGCGATCCCCACGATCCTCATTCGCCCCATCCCCACACGCCGTTACGACACCTCGTGCCCGGGGGAGGAGGGCGGCGAACCCGCCCTGAGCATCGATCGCGCATGGAACGGTGCTGTCATCGCAAAGGTGGCGAACACCGGGACGATTCAGCCGGCCGGGGAAGATTCCCGGTACGCGCGCAGGGGTATGTCACCTACACGGCCGCCCTGAGGGGCGGCCGTCCATGAGCGGCCATGACCCGCCTGCGTTTCCGCCATCAGGGTCCTCCGGCCCGGCGACGGCCTTCCGGCCCATGACCGGCAGGGCAGACAGGATTTTTCCTACCAGAACCGGATATATACACCTTCTGTCCGCTTTGGTGTCGGGCTGCAAGGGGGGTCGACCATGCTCTACATCGCCGGACCTGCCAGTTCTCCCACACGGTGGCACCGCGCAGCCGATCGGTGCGCGAAATGAGCTCCGCGACCACGGGAACCTCCTCCTTCCCCCGCCTCACCATGGGAGTGGAAGAGGAGTTCCTGCTCGTCGACCCGGAGACCGGCAGGGTCGTGCCGGCCGCGCCGACGGTGCGCAGGCGGATCGGCGCCCCCCTCACCGGACGGGTCCAGCCGGAGCTGGCCAGGTTCCAGATCGAGACCAACAGTCTCATCCACACCGACCTGGAGAACCTGCGCCGGGACCTGGCAGAGCTGCGGGCCTCGGTGGGCGCGGCGGCCGAGCGCGCCGGGGCGTGCCTGATGGCGTCCGGTACGGCGCTGCTCGGCAACGCCGGCCTGCCGCCGCTGACCCCGTCCGCGCGCTACGAACGCATGTCCCGCCGTTACGGCGCCCTCCTGCACGGCCAGGGCGTCTGCGGCTGCCACGTCCACATCGGAATCGCCGACCGCGAGGAGGCGGTCCGGGTGAGCGACCACGTGCGCCTCTGGCTGCCGGTGCTCCAGGCGCTGACCGCCAACTCCCCGATCGCCGAGGGGACGGACACCGGCTACGCCAGCTGGCGCGCCGTACTGTGGTCCCGCTGGCCCAGCGCCGGCCCGCCCCCCTGCTTCTCCTCGGCCGAGCACTACGACGCGGTCGTCGAAGCCCTCCTCGACAGCGGGGTCATCATGGACCGGGGGATGATCTACTGGTACGTCAGGCCCTCCCACCACCTGCCCACCCTGGAGTTCCGCACCGCGGACACGTGCGCGACGGCCGACGAGGCCGTCGCGCTGGCCGGACTGGTCAGGGCGCTGGCCGCCACAGCCCTCGTCGACGTCAGGAAGGGCCTGCCGCCTCCCGAGGTGGACCAGTCACTGCTGGAGGCGGCCTACTGGCGAGCGGCCCACGACGGGCTGGAGGGAGAGGGCGTCGATCTGCTGACCGGCCGCCGGGCACCGATGTGGAAGCTGGTCGGCGCGTTGCTGCGGTGGGTGCGCTCCGCCCTGGAGGAGAGCGGCGACCTGCTCCTCGTGACGGACCTGCTGAACCGGCTGCGCCGCCGCGGCTCGGGAGCGGCCCGCCAGCGCGCCGCCTTCCGCGTGCGGCACGACGTGCGTGACGTCGCCCGGTTGCTGGCCGAGCAGACGTGGGAGACTCCCGAACTCCTCGTACCGGATCGTGCCGGGGCGCGATAGGCCGTGATCGCGCCCCGGCGTTAGACGGGAGAGGACGCGGGCACTTCAGGGACATGCCAGAGGAAGCGAACACCACACCGCCGGCGCAGAGCCAGCCGTACCCGGGCCACAGCGGGGAGATGACGCCCGAGCCGCGTGACGAGATGCGCGACTACACCGGGAGGGACCTGCTGGCCGGCAAGCGCGCGCTGATCACCGGTGGCGACTCGGGGATCGGCCGCGCGGTCGCCGTCGCCTTCGCCAAGGAAGGAGCCGACGTCGCGATCGCCTATCTGGTCGAGCACGACGACGCCAACCACACCAGGAAGCTGGTGGAGGCGGCCGGGCGTCGCTGCGTGCTGATCCCTGGTGACCTGAGCGACCGCGACCACTGCGCCTCGACCGTCGAGCAGACGGTGGCCGAACTCGGCGGCCTCGACATCCTGGTCAACAACGTCGCCTACCAGGCGCCGGTCGAGTCGCTGGAGGAGTTGACCGACGAGCAGTGGGAGCACACCTTCGCGGTCAACATCCACAGCTACTACCGGGTCACCAAGGCGGCGCTGCCGTATCTGCGCGAGGGCAGCGCGATCATCAACACCTCCTCCATCAACGGGTTGCGCGGCAACAAGACGCTCCTGGACTACTCCGCGACCAAGGGGGCGATCAACGCCTTCACCTATGCGATGGCGCAGAACCTCATCGAGCGGGGCATCAGGGTGAACGCGGTGGCGCCCGGACCGGTCTGGACACCGCTGATTCCGGCGACCTTCCCCGAGGAGCGGGTCGAGGATTTCGGCAAGCAGGCACCCATGAAGCGGGCCGCCGACCCCGACGAGATCGCGCCCTCGTACGTGTTCTTCGCGGCCGGGCGGTTGTCGTCCTACTACACCGGTGAGATCCTCGCCCCGATCGGCGGGGAGACCCTTCCCGGGTGAGGGCCTCTCAGCCGGATCTGCGTGCGCGTCCGGTCCGGCTGCCGGCCCGTGCGGCTCCGGGCCGGCCCCCTACCGTCCGCGTACGGCTCAGGCCTCCGGGCGCCGGCCGGGGACGTGGCACGGGAGACATCGCTTTTCCTGATGCCTGATTCGGTGTCTGCCGGCCGCGTCACGGGGGAAGGAAGCTCCCGATGAGGACAGAGCGGTTCTCCGGGCGTGCCGGTCCCGGCGCGGACATCCCGCCGCGTTCCCGGGCGCCGCTCGCCTCGGGGCGGAACGGGCACGGACGAGGCCCGGAACGGAAGGGGTCAGGAGCCGATGGTGCATGAGGTCCGCGGAGTCGTCGCCCGGGCGAAGGGCGAGCCGGTGTCGGTGGAGACGGTGCTCGTCCCCGACCCCGGCCCCGGTGAGGCCCTGGTGAGGGTCCAGGCGTGCGGCGTGTGCCACACCGACCTGCACTACCGCGAGGGCGGCATCAACGACGAGTTCCCCTTCCTGCTCGGGCACGAGGCGGCCGGGGTCGTCGAGGCCGTGGGGGAGGGGGCCGGTGACGTGGTCCCCGGAGACTTCGTCATCCTCAACTGGCGGGCCGTCTGCGGCCGGTGCCGGGCCTGCCGTCGCGGCCGGCCGTGGTACTGCTTCAGCACCCACAACGCCGTGCAGAAGATGACCCTGGCCGACGGCACCGGGCTCTCGCCCGCCCTCGGCATCGGCGCGTTCGCCGAGAAGACACTCGTGGCGGCGGGCCAGTGCACCAAGGTTGACCCCGCCGTCGGCCCGGCCGCGGCCGGGCTGCTCGGCTGCGGTGTGATGGCCGGCCTGGGCGCGGCCGTCAACACCGGAGGCGTCACCCGCGGCGACAGCGTCGCGGTGATCGGCTGCGGCGGCGTCGGCGACGCGGCCATCGCCGGGGCGCGGCTGGCCGGCGCGGCGAAGATCATCGCGGTCGACGTCGACGCCCGCAAGCTGGAGTGGGCCAAGGGCTTCGGCGCCACCCACACGGTCGACTCCTCCGTCACAGATCCGGTGGAGGCGATCCGCGAGCTCACCGGGGGCTTCGGCGCCGACGTGGTGATCGAGGCGGTCGGCCGGCCGGAGACCTACAAGCAGGCCTTCTACGCCCGCGACCTGGCCGGGACCGTGGTCCTGGTCGGCGTGCCCACTCCCGAGATGACGCTGGAGCTGCCCCTGCTGGACGTCTTCGGCCGCGGCGGCGCGCTGAAGTCCTCCTGGTACGGCGACTGCCTGCCCAGCCGGGACTTCCCCATGTTCGTCGACCTGCATCTGCAGGGCCGGCTCGACCTCGGCGCCTTCGTCAGCGAGACCATCGCGCTGGACGAGGTTGAGACCGCCTTCGGCAGGATGCACCACGGCGAGGTGCTCCGTTCGGTGGTGGTCCTCTGATGGGTGCCCGCGTCGACCACGCCGTCACCTCCGGGACCTTCAGCCTCGACGGCCAGACCTTCGACGTCGACAACAACGTCTGGTTACTCGGCGCAGTGTTCACCGGCGACACCCTGTTCCAGGGCGGGCCGGGTGCCACCGGGCGGTCGTTCTCCGACTTCGGCGTCATCATCGACTCGATCCGCGACCGCCTGCTCGTGCTGCCGCCCGAGACGGCAGTCCACACCGGGCACGGCGGCAGCACCACGATCGGGGCCGGGGAGATCAGCGGAGCGTCGGCACCTCGCCGCACTCCGCCCGTCCGACCTCCGTCCCGCGCAGACCCGCCGCCCACGGAGCGGTGAGGCCCGCGAGCCCGGCCGCGTCCGGCGGTGTGCGGCCGAGCCCTACCGCGAACCGCGCCAGCTCCGGCCCGGTCTCGAACGGCCGGGGCCAGGCGTGCACGTCCCGCGTGCCCGCCCGTTCCAGCGCGGTGAGCAGCGCGCGCACCCGGCCCCGGACACGGCCCAGCGTCACACCGAACTCCTCGCCCCGTCCCGCCCGCACGGTCACGACCGCCCACGCCGCGTGCCGCCGGTGCAGCGGCGGCGGGGACCACAGAGCCGGCCGGGGGTCGCCGCCGGCCTCCGCCGCCGCCTCCACGATCTCCCAGGCGCCGTAGAGCTCCTGCGTCAGGAGGTCCCGCATGCCGGGGCCGACCTGCTCGCTGCAGAGGCGGACCGGTGCGGTGGGGGTCATGACGCGCACGCCGGCCTCGGAGCCGCCGACCGGTTCGGGCAGGGGAATGTCCGGTCGGAGTGCGATCGGCTCACGCCAGTCCCACGCGGCCCACCCGCCGAAGAACCGCCGGAGCAGGTCGGCGGGCGGGAGGTCACCGGACTCGCACACCGTCCGCGCCGCCATGACGGTCCAGGCCAGGCCGGGCAGCCCGCCGAACGGCGCGGAGTCCAGCCCCCGCGCCCTCGCCCACGCCTTCACCTCCCGGGCCAGCCGGGTGAATCCGGCGCGGCTCGCGCCGCCTGTGCCGGGCACCGCGCCTGCGGCACCGCCGCGGCCGCCTCCCACCTCACCGTCCGCGCCGTCGACCGCGGCGAGTACCGCCTCCGCGTCGCTGACCGCGCTCAGCGCGATCGCGGAGGCCTCATCCAGTTCGCCGCGGCGCGACACCGCCTCGGCGGGAAGGAGGTCCCCGGTCGGGACGACGACCAGATCGACGTCCAGGTCACCGGCGCTCAGCCGCAGACCGGGCACCCTGGCCCCGCTCACCCGCCGCACCCCGGCCGCCTCCGGCAGCGCGGCCTGCACCCGGGCTGCGACGTCCGCGAGATCGGGCGATCCCGGAAGGGCCGCCACCAGGTCCAGGTCCGCGCCCGCCAGAGCGCAGCCCAGCCGCCGCGAGCCGGCGACGTGGACGGTCCCTTCCGGGAGCGCGTCCCGCAGCCGTTCCACGACCTTCCGCGCCCGCGTGCCGTCCCCCTCCGGAGAGCCTCCCTGTGTTCCGGGGCCCTCTCCGGGCGCGCGGCCCGGCCGGCCGGCGTCAGGTCCGTGAGCCCCGCCGGGCGCGTGCTCTCCGTGGTCGAGCCAGCGGACCTCGCCCGTCCCCAGGGTGACGGCCGCCCGGGGCCGCATGGGTTCCTCGCCCCGGCGCGAGAGCAGGACCACCTCGCCGACGTGCGCCGGCATCGCGCCGAGCCGTACCGCGCAGTCGGCGGCCAGCCGCTCCGGGTCCGGTGTCCTGCCCAGGGTCAGGTGCGGGGTGTATCCCTCGGCGCGGCCCCGGCAACGGGGGAAGCCGCGTTCCAGCGCGGCGCGCAGCCCGGCCCACGGCTCCGCCCCGCCCGAGGCCGGATCGAGCCAGACCGTGGAGTCGTCACGGTGGGGGAAGGATCGCACGCCCGCCAGCCGCGCGGTGAACGGGGCGACCCCCGCCGCGGCGGAGGCCAGCAGCCGGGCCGCCTCCTCGAAGTCGGACTCCGGCACGAAACCGAACAGCACGTTGACGTGCGGCGGCCACCTGCGGACCTGGGGGTCGTGCTCGCGGCGGATCTCCTGGACCGCCGGCCAGAGCTCCTCCGGCGGGATCCAGGCCACTGCCGTGCGGGCCGTCGGCCGCACGTCGAGGACGCCGGGGGAGCCGGGCCCTCTCTCCTCGCCGGCGGCGAGGTCCACCGCGACTCCGTAGTGGTCGGAGACGAACAGGCCGTCGGAAGTCGCCGGCGAGTCGCCCAGCAGAGCCGCGGCCTCGGCGCTCAGGCCGGGGCCGCGCAGCAGGACCCGGTCGAGCCGGGAGGCCCGGCCGGAGAGGGAAGAGACGGCCGCCAGCGGGTTGACCCGCGGATCGAAGGTCGGCGTCCGGTCGTCGGGCCCCCGGACCTCGGTCCAGGCGTCCCGCAACCCCAGCACCCCGGCGGGCCCGCTCCCGCCGTCGTTGAGGTCGCCCAGCAGGATCACCTCCCCCTCCACCGAGGCCAGCACCTCGGCGAGCCTGGCGAGCTCGGCCTCCCGCCTGGCGGGCCCGTTCTCGGCGTGGTCGCTGGTGAGATGCGTGGCGGCCACCACGACCGGCCCGGTGGCGAGCTCCACCGTGACGGCGGTGACGGCTTTGTACGGGCCCAGGACGTGCCGGCCCGCCTCCCGCACGGGCAGGCGGCTGAGCAGCAGCAGCCCGCTGTCGTCGACGTCCCGCCCCGCAGGGTCGGTGCCCAGCGTGTAACCCGAGCGGATCCACCGGGTCCGCAGCAGCATGCCGAGCAGCTCCGCCTCGACCTCCTGCAGCGCGATGACGTCAGCGTCGGCCCGCTCCAACGCCTCCAGCAGCAGCGGCCTGCGCCGGGCGGTGTCGATCCGGTCGCTGTCATAGCGGTCCCACAGGGTGTTCCAGGTCAGCACGCGCAGCCGGGCCGCGCCGGGCGCACGCCCGGCCGGTACGGCTTCCGCCGGGCGCCAGCCCGCCAGCGGGTCCCAGGCGGACGGCGTCACGGCCGTGAAGAACGGTGCCCGGAGCAGGCGCGGGTCCCGCACCCGCCCGGCCTGCGAGGAGTCGATGCGGTCCAGACCCGCCGACCGGTCCCAGACCACCTCGCCGTCCGCTTCGACGAACAGGATCCGGTGCCACGGGATGTCGCCCCCGGGAACGAACGCGGGCAGCGGCACGCGCTTGGGCGCGGCCCCGCGCACGTTGATCCCCAGGACGAAGCGCGCCGGGTCGAAACGCGGGTCCCAGCGGACCCGGTGGTAGATCTCCTCGCTCGTCCGCATGCTCATCCCTCCTCGCCGTCGAGTGCTCCGGCGACGTCGCGGACGTCCCCCTCCGCTCCGATGTACCACGTGCGGTGCGCCTCTCCCGGAGCGGGCGGGGAGAAGCGGCGGAGCTGGGCGGAGAGCACCTCCGGCGGCACCGGATGCGCGCGGGCGGCGTTGCGCCGCGCCAGCACGCCGTCCGGGACCAGCATGACCGCGTGCGTCGTCAGCGCGTCACGGCGGCGGGCCACGGCCTGCACCAGGGAGCGCTGGTGCCGGTTCAGCGCGGTGGCGTCCCAGACGGCGGTCCCGCCGCCGGCCAGGAGCGCGTCGAGCCGGCGCAGGCCCTCGCGCAGGACCTCCGGGTTGGCCCGCTGGTCCGACCGGGAGCCGCGGGCCTGGCGCAGGTCGTCGAGCGAGACGACGGCGTCGGTGCCCGCGACGCTCCGGGCGAAGGTGCTCTTCCCGCTGCCCGACGGCCCCACCATGACGACGAGCCGGGGGAAGTCACCCGACCGCCACCGCCAGGTCAGTGCCGCGGCCTCCTCCGCCGTGGCGATCCGGCCCAGTGCGTACGCCTCCCGCGTCTCGGCCCAGCACCGGTCCGCCGCGTCGCGGCCTCCTCCGCCGGGCGCCGTCCACGGGGCCGCCGGTCCGGACCGCCGCGGGCCCGCCGTACCGGAGTCACGTCCGAGGACCCGGCGCAGGCCCGCGCGGAGCGGTTCCAGCGGCGCCTCGCCGAGCAGCCCGGCCTCTTCGGCGTGGAGCTCGGACCAGGCGACCTGCTCGCGCGCCTCGGCGGCGTCGCCGTCACCGCGCCCGGCCAGGACCGCGGCGGCCACCGCGTGCAGGATCCCCAGGTCGGCCGCGGCGGCCAGCCGTACCAGACCGGTCCTGCGCGCCTCGTCGGGGAAGGGAAGGTGCAGCCCCGCGTGCAGATCGGCCAGGTCGGCGGTCCTCCGTGCCAGGGGCACGCCGAGGGACGCCACCAGCCGGGGCGCCAGCCAGCCGCGGTGCGCGCCGTGGAACAGGGCGGCCAGCACCCCCGCCAGCCGGGCGTCGCCGGTCCGGCCCAGCAGGTCGAGCCGGGCGGAGACGTCGGCCACGACCGCCTCGGCGCGCTCGACGGCGGTGGCCGGCGGCGCCGAGGCCCGGGACGCGGCGGCCTGGGATGCGGCGGCCGCCGCCGTGGAGGTCTCCGCGAGGGCGAGCCCGTGCGGCTCCCCGGCCGCGACGCCCACCGCGGCCAGGAGCGACGGCACGTCCGCCGGGGCCCCCGAGCGCACCTCCCACAGCGCCGCGGCCGGGCTCAGGCCGTTCTCGACGACGGGCGCCAGCATCCAGTGCTCGTCCGTCTGCACGTGCCCGGGACGCACCCACTTGGCCACGCGGCGGGCGAACTCCTCCCTGCGGAACCCCTCGGCGGTCCGCACGACGTAGCCCTCCTGCCTGGCCGGTTCCACCCTCAGGGCCCGCAGAGCCCGCTCGTCGAAGACGCCGCGCCACAGTACCCGCGGCACCGGGACGCCCAGCCCGCGGGCGAAGCGCACGGTCCGGTCCCAGTCGAGGCAGTGCTCGCCGTCCCAGACGGAGAAGGCGTAGAACCAGCTCTCCAGGTCGTCGTAGCCGATCGAGTGCCGGGCGTAGAGGTTCTCCCCGCACACCCGCCAGCCCGTCGGGATCGAGCGGGCGATCCTGCCGTGCAGAGCCTTGACCCAGGCGCGGGACGGATGGTGCGCCGAGTCGAGCGAGCGGGCGTGCAGCCCGTCGGCGTACAGGGTGGTGTTCTCCCCGTCGAGCTTCTCGGTGACGACGACCTCCCGGCCCTCCAGCCCCGGCAGCCCGCCGGCCCGCACGTCGTCCGGAGAGACGCCCGGCGACCAGGGCAGGTGAGGAGTGCGAGGGTAGTGCACCCGCATGATCGGCTCCCCGTGACGTTGTGACGCTCCGGCGACTGTAAGGGGGCCGGAGGGGGCGGATCCATCGAATAACGCCCCGGAGGACCCCGGCCTGTTCGGGGAGCACGCCCGGAGCCCGGGGCGGCGGGGCGGGCTTCGAGCACCGGCGGACGCGACTTCAATAGCCAATGACTTATATAAGGCAATGCTGATATAGTGATGTCGTGCATGCGTTCGATGTGCTTGGCGATCCGGTGCGCCGCAGGATCCTGGAACTGCTCGCCGGCGGGGAGATGACCTCCGGCGCGGTGTGCGAGGTCATCCGGGAGGAGTTCGGCATCTCACAACCGGCGGTCTCGCAGCACCTCAAGGTGCTGCGAGAGGGCGGCTTCGCGACGGTGCGGCCGGAGGGGACCCGCCGCCTCTACGCGGTGAACTCCGAACCGCTGCGCGAGATCGACGCGTGGCTCGACCGTTTCCGGCGCTTCTGGACTCCGCACCTGGACGCACTGGCGACGGAACTGGCCCGGGGCAGGCGTGAACGACGGCTCCGGGAGTCCGGCGAAGGACCTACAGAGCAAGGGAGACTTCCATGATCGATGTGACCCACCAGATCAGTTCCGTCCGGCGGCAGGTCGGCAGCCGGGTGCTGGAGGCGGGGCAGGCGCGCACCGTGACCGTCAGCCAGTCCTACGACACCGACCTCGACGACCTCTGGGACGCCTGCACCAATCCCGAGCGCATCCCCCGCTGGTTCATGCCCGTCACGGGCGACCTGCGCCTGGGCGGGAACTACCAGCTCCAGGGCAACGCGAGCGGCACGATCGAGCGCTGCGACCCGCCCAAGGGATTCGCCGCCACCTGGGAGTACGGCGGCGAGATCAGCTGGATCGAGGTACGGCTGACGCCCGATCCGGAGGGCGGCACCCGGTTCGAGCTGGAGCACATCGCCCACGTCGACGACGAGCGGTGGGCCGAGTTCGGCCCCGGCGCGGTGGGCGTCGGCTGGGACATGGCACTCCTGGGCCTGGCCGGTCACCTGTCCTCCGGAGCCTCGGTGAGTCCGGAGGATGCGGGGGAGTGGGTCGCCTCCGAGGAGGGCAGGCGCTTCATGACGCTCAGCAGCGAGCGCTGGTGCGACGCGAACGTCGCGGCGGGCGCGGGCGAGGCGGCGGCGCGGGCCGCGGCGGACCGGACCACGGCCGCCTACGCCCCTCCCGCCGAATGACCGTCCCCGGCCCGGCCGGTCCCCGGCCCGGCCGGTCACCGGGCCGGGGGTCCACGGAGGCGGGGTCCACGGAGGCGGGGTCGCGCACGGTCCGCACCCGCGGGCGTGGGACGATGCCACCCCGTCGCCGGTGAGACCGGAGGAATCCGATGGCCGATCGCTGCTGCGCTCCGGGCCGCACCGGGCGGCAGGTCCGCCCGGTGGCCGCCGTCTCCGGCCGCGGGGCGGTCGGGCTGGTCCGGCTGGACGGCGGTGCGTTCCGGATGGGGACCGACGACCGGGCGGGGTTCCCGCTCGACGGGGAGGGACCGGTCAGGGAGGTGACGCTCCGGCCGTTCCGGATCGCGCCCACGGCGGTGAGCAATGCCCGGTTCTCGGCGTTCGTGCAGGCGACCGGCTATGTGACCGACGCCGAGCGGTTCGGCTGGTCCTACGTCTTCCACCTGCTCCTGCCGGAGAGCGCGCGCCGCGCGCTGCCCTCGCCCGTGCGGACGCCGTGGTGGCTGGCGGTCGAGGGAGCCTGCTGGCACGCCCCCGAAGGGCCGGGCAGCACGGTCGGCACCCGCCGGGACCACCCCGTCGTGCACGTGTCCTGGCATGACGCGCAGGCATACTGCGCGTGGGCGGGCGGGCGGCTGCCCACCGAGGCCGAGTGGGAGTACGGCGCGCGCGGCGGGCTGGACCAGGCGCGCTACCCGTGGGGTGACGAGCTGACCCCGGACGGGCGGCACCGCTGCAACATCTGGCAGGGGCGATTCCCGGAGCACAACACCGAGGAGGACGGCCACCTCGGCACCGCGCCGGTGCGGTCCTACCGGCCCAACGGCCACGGCCTGTACAACATGGTCGGCAACGTCTGGGAGTGGTGCGCCGACTGGTTCGCCGCCGACCACCCGGCCGGGCCGCTGAAGGACCCGCGCGGCCCGGAGACCGGGACCGGCCGGGTGCTGCGGGGAGGCTCCTACCTCTGCCACGCCTCCTACTGCAACCGCTACCGCGTCGCCGCCCGCAGCTCGAACACCCCGGACAGCAGCACCGGCAACACCGGGTTCAGGCTGGCCGCCGACACCTGACCGGCAGGGCTGCGGGCCGCCGGGAATCCGGGCGGACCGGAGAAGGCGGCCGGGGGACCGGGGTCCGGCCGGGAGAGGGCGAGCACTGCGGGGAACCCGGTCTCCTCGGGGACGGGTTATGCCGCCGCCGCCGCGGACGCGGCGGACGACGTGCTCGGCGCGGTGGCCCAGACCGGCTCGGCGATCTGCACGGTGTGCTTGAAGTGGGTCAGCCGCTCCAGGAGCATCTCGGTGACGAGCACGCCGCTGCCGATCAGCACCAGGCCGTTGACGGCGACGATGTCCTCCGCGATCCGCATGCCGACCTCGAGCTCGCTGACCCGGAAGGCGCGGACCGGCTGGCGGGTGACCGCGATCCCCCTGATCCGGCGCAGGGCGGTCAGCACGTCGGCGTCGTAGCCGCCCTGGCCTTCCAGGACGGCGATGGCCCTCTCCGCGGTGACGCCGCGGCTGGAGAAGCCCTCGAACCCGATCGCCGCGCGCAGCACGCCGACGGCCGCCGGCACCATCGGTCCCGCCGGCCGTGCCGGCGCCCGCAGCCCGTCGCCGTCCGCCGGCTGGAGCCCGCGCACGATCTCGATGACGCCTTCCAGCATCGGCACGTCGCCCAGGAGCCGGGCCGCGACGCCGGGCATGGTGTCGACCAGCTTCTGCTCCTCGCCGGAGAGCGGCAGCCCTCCGTTCAGCTTCTGCAGCACGCTGTGCGGCAGGGCGATGGCGCCCAGCTGGGAGGCCATGGCGGCGGTCTCCAGCTCCCAGGCGTTGCTCAGCCCGAGCTCGCGGCAGAGCTCGCCGACCAGGTCCCGGACGCGCTCGGCCCGGGCGAACGCCTGCGGGCTGGCCAGCTCCAGACAGCCGAAGATCGCCTGGAGGCTCCCGCGGAGGGTCTTGCCCAGGATTTCCTGCTCGGCCGCCACCAGCCGGTGGTGCTCCACCGCGTCACGGACGGTGTTGCGCAGCTGGGAGACGGGGCACGGCTTGCACAGGAACCGGAAGACCTGTCCGTCGTTGATCGCGGAGATGGCGGAGGTGAGGTCCGCCTGGGCGGTGTGCAGCACGCGGCTGGTCTGCGGGTACCTCAGCCGCACCTGCTCCAGCAGCTCGATGCCGTTCATCTTCGGCATCCTCATGTCGCTCACGACCGTCGCGAAGGGGCCGTGCCGGTCGAGCGCCTCCAGTGCGGCGGGTCCGTCGGCGGCGGTGACGATGCGGTAGTCCCCGCCCAGCTGGTGGCTGAGTGTCCGCAGCACGGTCGGCTCGCTGTCCACCAGCAGGACGGAGGGCGTCTCGTCGGTGAACACCAAAGCCCGGCGCCAGAGCTCGATCGACAGCTCGTTTGACATTCTGATCCTGTCCTCGTGTGTCTTCCCATCCCTTCGGCCCTGATTCAGGGATTTTGAGCAAAAGGGATGGAAAGGCAGGCTTGGCCGCGCCGTACATCCTTGCGAGGGGCACCGGAGAGTTCCCCCGCATTAATCACGAAAATCCGTCAGTGGGAAACTTGTATACCCGAAAGAACGGCCGAACGGCCCGCCCCATGATGCTTTCTTGACTCTTTCCATGGCGTGATCTGGTCTTTCGTCGTAGCCTCCCGCCGTGAGAGACCTGTGGAAAGAACGTTCCGAGCGTCCGGAAGAGGCCGCCCGGCTGATATTCCGGGACGCCGTCCGCGAGTTGCGCCAGGCCATGGGCAGATACGACCGGGCGCGGCAGGCGATCGACGCGGGGCACGGATCGCCCGCCGAGCTGGCCCGGTCGCGGCAGGCGTGGAGCTGGGCGCTGACGGAATGGGTGCGGTCGCTGATCGCCCGGGAGGAGGCGCGGGACGGGGCCGCGCCGGAGGCCGGTGAGCAGGCCCCGCAGGAGACCCGGTTCGCCGGGCTCTCCTCCGTGCCCGGCACGCTGCGCGAGGCGCGCCTGCGAGTCGAGGTCTACTTCCGGGAGTACGACCGGGCCCGCCGCCGCGGCGGTTCCCCCGCCGATCTGGTGACGGCGCGGCGGACGTGGGGCCGGGCGCTGGAGATGTGGGCCTGCGAGCTGGTCGCGCAGGAGGAGGCCGCCGACCACGCGAGGCGCCTGGCGTGGAGCCTGGGGGAGCCGGCCGCCGTTCCGGCGGGTGGGAGCGCCGAGGTCGCCGCCAGGCGGGCCGACGAGATCGTCCGCAGGAGCCGGGAACGGGCCCGCGCTCACAACATCGCCACCCGGGGCCGGCCGTCCGTCCTTCCCTCCTCACGTCAGGGGGCGTGAGGAGGGAAGGACGCCGCGGATTCCCTCTGCTACCTTACTTTCTAACAAATGTTTGGTGGAAAGGTGGCGTATGGGAATCTCCACCAGGAACCACGGCGACGGCGTCGCCGAGATCGTCATGGACGTGCCCCCGGTCAACGCGCTGCCCGTGCAGGGCTGGTTCGACCTGGCGGACGCCGTACGGCGGGCCGGGCGCGACCCGGCGACCCGGGCCGTGGTCCTGCGCGCGGAGGGCCGGGGATTCAACGCCGGGGTGGACATCAAGGAGATGCAGGCCGCCTCGGGGCACAGCGCGCTGGTCGGGGCCAACCGGGGCTGCTACGAGGCCTTCTCGGCGGTCTACGGGTGCGAGGTCCCGGTGATCGCGGCCGTGCACGGGTTCTGCCTCGGCGGAGGGATCGGCCTGGCGGGCAACGCCGACATCCTGGTCGCCGCCGAGGACGCCTACTTCGGCCTGCCCGAGGTGGACCGCGGCGCGCTCGGCGCCGCCACCCACCTGGCCCGCCTCGTCCCCCAGCATCTGATGCGGGCCATGGTCTACACGTGTCGCAACGTCACCGCGGCCGAGTTGCACGCCTTCGGCTCGGTGCTGGAGGTCGTGCCCCCCGCCGCGCTCCGTGAGACCGCCCTCGGGGTCGCCGAGCGCATCGCGGGCAAGGACCCGTACGTCATCCGGCGGGCCAAGGAGTCGCTGAACGGCATCGACCCGGTCGACGTCAACCGCAGCTACCGCTTCGAGCAGGGCTTCACCTTCGAGCTCAACCTGATGGGCGCCGGGGACCGGCACCGCGAGTCGTTCGTCTCCGGGGAGGGGTGAGCGGTGGACAAGGTCATGTCGATCGACGAGGTCGTCGGGTCGCTGGAGAGCGGCATGACGATCGGGATCGGCGGCTGGGGATCGCGGCGCAAGCCGATGGCCCTGGTCCGGGCGATCCACCGCTCCCGGCTGAAGGACCTGACGGTCGTGTCCTACGGCGGGGCCGACGTCGGCCTGCTGTGCGCCGCCGGCAAGGTCCGGCGGGTGGTCGCCCCGTTCGTGACCCTCGACTCGATCCCCCTGGAGCCGCACTTCCGGGCCGCCCGGCAGCACGGCACGATCGAGCTCACCGAGTACGACGAGGGCATGTTCATGTTCGGCCTGCTCGCCGCGGCGCACCGGCTGCCGTTCCTGCCGACCCGGGCCGGGCTCGGCTCGGACGTCATGCGGGTCAATCCGGAGCTGAGGACGGTCCGCTCGCCGTACGGCGGGACCGGGGAGGACGCCGAGGAACTGGTCGCGGTGCCCGCGCTGGCGCTGGACGTCGCGCTGGTGCACATGGACCGGGCCGACACGCGGGGCAACGGCCGGTACCTCGGTCCCGATCCCTACCTGGACGACCTGTTCGTCAAGGCCGCCGCCCGCGCCTACGTGAGCTGCGAGCGCCTGGTGGACCCCGGCAAGCTGGAGGGCCCGCCGCAGACCCTGCTGATCAGCCGCATGCACGTCACCGGGGTGGTGGAGACGCCGGGGGGAGGCCACTTCACCGAATGCGGGCCGGACGGTGAGCCGAGCAGGGGCCGCGACGAGGCGTTCCAGCGCCACTACGCGGCCTCGGCGGCGGATCCGGAGGCGTGGGCGGCGTTCGCCGACCGGTTCCTGTCCGGGGACGAGGCGGCCTACCAGGAGGCGGTACGGCGCTGGCACGAGGAGGAGGCCCGATGAGCGCGATCCGCGGCGGAACCCGGAGGAGCGCGGCCGGTGCGGAAGGGGGGACCCGATGAGCGCGACCCGCGCGGAGGTCTGCGTGGTGGCCTGCGCCGAGGCCTGGCGCGGCGACGGTGAGATCCTGGCCGCGGCGATGGGCACCTGCTCGGCTCTGGGGGCCCGCCTGGCCAGGCTGACCTTCGAACCGGGTCTGCTGACCACCGACGGCGGCGCGCTGCTCACCGCCGAACCGGTGCCGATCGGGGCGCCCGCGGGTCCGGCCGAGGGGTGGCTGCCGTTCCGCGACCACCTCTGGCTGGTGCAGAACGGGCGCAGGCACGTGATGATGGGCGCCTCGCAGATCGACCGGTACGGCAACACCAACATCTCGGCCGTCGGCGACTGGGCCCGGCCGACGTCGCAGCTGCTCGGTGTGCGCGGCGCCCCCGGAAACACGATCTGCAATCCGACCAGCTACTGGATCCCCCGGCACTCCACCCGGGTGTTCGTGCCGAGGGCGGACGTGGTCAGCGGCGTCGGCCACGACCGGGCGGCGGAGCTGGGAGCGCGAGCCTCCCGCTTCCACGGCCTGCGCCGGGTGGTGACCGGTCTGGGAGTGTTCGACTTCGGCACGCCGGACGGGGCGATGCGGCTGGTCTCGGTCCACCCCGGGGTGGAGGTCGAGCAGGTCGTGGCCGCCACCGGCTTCGAACTCGTGCTCGACGGCGACGTGCCGCAGACCCGCCTGCCGGCGGAGGAGGAACTGCGGCTGATCCGCGAGGTGCTCGACCCGGAGGGCCTGCGCGATCGGGAGGTCGGCGCATGACCGGGAGGGCGCCGGACGCGGGGGCCGCCGGTCCGGACGCGCCGCGCGGCGGGGAGGCCGGGACATGATCGATCAGCTGCTGGACACGCCGCTGACCCGCCTGACCGGGGTCCGCCACCCCGTCGTGCAGACCGGCATGGGCTGGGTGGCGGGCCCCCGCCTGGTCTCCGCCGTGGCCGACGCCGGCGGCCTGGGCATCCTCGCCTCGGCCACCATGACCCTCGACCAGCTCGCCGCCGCCGTCGAGGAGGTCCGATCGCGCACCGCCGCCCCCTTCGGGGTGAACCTGCGCGCCGACGCCTCGGACGCGGGCGAGCGCGTCGACCTGCTGATCAGGAACCGGGTGAGGGTGGCCTCGTTCGCCCTGGCGCCCCGCCGGGAGCTGATCGACAGGCTGAAGGACGCCGGCGTCGTGGTGATCCCGTCGGTCGGGGCGCGGCGGCACGCCGAGAAGGTCGCGGCGTGGGGCGCCGACGCCGTACTGGTCCAGGGCGGCGAGGGCGGCGGCCACACCGGGGCGGTCGCCACCACGCTGCTGCTCCCCCAGGTCGTCGACGCGGTGGACATCCCGGTGATCGCCGCAGGAGGCTTCTTCGACGGCCGGGGCCTGGCCGCGGCGCTGGCGTACGGCGCGGCGGGCGTGGCCATGGGCACCCGGTTCCTGCTCACCTCCGACAGCCCGGTCCCGGACGCGGTCAAGCGGCTCTACCTGGACACGGCGGAGACCGTGGTCACGCGCCAGGTGGACGGCATGCCGCACCGGGTGCTGCGCACGCCCCTGGTGAACTCCCTGGAACGCGCGGGGCGGCTGTCCGGGCTGGCCCGCGCGGTGCGCAACGCCGCCCGCTTCAGGAAGATCTCCGGCATGTCCTGGCCGGAGATGATCCGCGACGGCCTGGCCATGAAGCACGGCAAGGAGCTCACCTGGTCCCAGGTCCTCATGGCCGCCAACACGCCCATGCTGCTCAAGGCGGCGATGGTGGACGGCCGGCCGGACCTCGGGGTGATGGCCTCCGGGCAGGTGGTGGCGCTCATCGACGACCTGCCCTCCTGCGAGGAGCTCGTCGACGCCGTCGTCATCCGGGCCGCCGAGGTCCTGCGCGGTATGGGGAACGCCCTGACGCGCTGAGCTCGCCGGGTCACCGTCGCCGAAGGCGATCGCGGTCAGCGCCAGGCCCCAGCCCACGCGCGCGCCGCCGAGCAGCCGGGGCGTGCCGAGCGCGCGGTCGAGAACGGCGAGTATGGCGCCCCGCCAGACCAGTTCCTCGGTCAGGTTGGGGATCGTGGTGTCGAAGAGCAGCCGCTCGGTGTTCAGCGGAGGATGACGGCCCGCGGCTGCTGCACGGGATCTGTTCCCATGCCCTCATACTGCCGTTGGCAGAATGGCGCGGGTCAGCGGTCCGCAGGGCGGTTCCGCCTGCGTCCTTCGATGTACGCCGCAACCCTTACTCCTGGGGAGCCCTTACTCCTGGGGACCCCGAGAGGGCTGACAGCCGGCAACTCCGGCGTACGGCCGGGGAGAGGGCCAGGACGCCTGTCCTGGCCCTCTGACACGTTCACCGCACGCGCGGCGGCGGCAGCCGCCCTCCGCCGGGGTCCTGGCCTCCCACCAGGGAGGAGAGCACCCGGGCGCGGTGTTCGGCAGGCGGGCCCCAGGCCGAGTGGAGCGCCCGGGCTTTGCGGATCCACAGGCTCAGGTCGTACTCGTCGGTGTAGCCGATGGCGCCGTGCACCTGCAGGGCGGCCCTGGCCGCCGCGTAGGCGGCCTCCGACGCGGCCGCCTTCGCCGCCGAGACGTCGCGCGCGAAGTCCGGCGATCCGTAGGCCAGAGCCGCGCCGTGGACCAGCGGCCGGGTGTACTCCAGACCCACGAGCACGTCGGCGAGCCGGTGCTTGACCGCCTGGAAGGCGCCGATCGGCTGCCCGAACTGCCGCCGGGCCGCGGCGTACTCCACCGTGGCCTCCAGCAGCCGCCGTCCGAGTCCGGTCAGCTGGGCGGCGCAGGCCAGGGCGCCCAGGTCGTAGGCCGCCCCGGCCGCCGCGCGCACCGCCGGTCCGGTGGCCGAAGCGCCGCCCGGCCCTACCGGGAAGAGGCGCCGGGCGGGATCCAGCGAGGGCCGGACCGCTCCCGGGACCGCCTTGCGCAGCTCGTCCCCGCCGTCCCCGGCTCCGGCCCTGTCCACGGCCCTGTCCACGGCCCTGTCCACGGTCAGGACGAGGTCGGCGATGTCGGCGTCCAGCGCGTACGGCACGGCCGGAGGCAGGGCGAGCGAGACGACGGCCGTGCCGCCGGCGATTCGCGGGAGCCAGGCGGCGGCGAGTCCCTCGTCGCCGATCCCGGAGAGCAGTTCGGCGGCGGCGACGGTCTCCACCAGCGGCCCGGGCACGGCATGCCGTCCCAGTTCGTGGAAGGCGGTCACCAGCTCCACCGGGAGCGGGCCCGCCCCGCCCGCCGCCTCGGGCACCGCCAGCGCGAAGACCCCGGCCTCGGAGAGCGAGCGCCACAGGGCCAGGCCCGGTCCCGGCTCCCCGGCCGCCCAGGAGCGGATCACGCCCGGGGTCCCGGCCCCGGTCAGCAGCTTGTGCAGGGTCTCGCCGAACAGCCGCTGCTCGGCGTCGAGGATGAACTTCACCGTCGCCTCCCGCTCGTGTCGTTCCGGCGGCGCAGCCGGGCCGCCTCACCGCCCGTCCGCCTCGTCACCGCCGTCACCGGGCCGCCCTGGGAAGGCCGAGCACGCGCTCGGCGATGACGTTGCGCTGGATCTCGTTGGTCCCGGCGTAGATCGGCCCGGCGAGGGAGAAGACGTAGCCCTCCAGCCACTCGCCGCCGAGCTCGCCGTCCGGGCCGAGCAGGTCGAGCGCGGTCTCGTGCAGCGCCAGGTCCAGCTCCGACCAGAAGACCTTGTTGACGCTGGACTCCGCGCCGACGTCGTCGGCGCGGGAGACGGTCTCGAAGCCCTTCAACCGGTAGGCGCGGGCCCTGATCCACGCGTCGGCCACCCGGTCGCGCAGTGCGGTGTCGGCGGGATCGGCGTGCTCGCGCCAGAGCGCGACCAGCCGGTCTGCGGCGGCGGTGAAGCGTCCCGGGCTGCGCAGGGTGAGCCCGCGCTCGTTGCCGGTGGTGCTCATCGCGACCCTCCAGCCCTCGCCCGGCGCGCCGATCACGTCGCTGTCGGGCACGAACACGTCGTCGAAGAAGAGCTCGGCGAAGGCCGGTTTGCCGTCGATGCGGCCGATCGGGCGGCGGGTGAGTCCCTCCGCGTCCAGCGGGAACATCAGGTAGGTCAGGCCGTGGTGCCGGCCGGCGGCGGGATCGGAGCGGAACGGGCCGAAGCCCCGGTCGGCGAAGGCCGCTCGCGAGCTCCAGGTCTTCTGCCCGTTCAGCAGCCAGCCGCCGTCGGTCCGGGTCGCGGTCGCGCGCAGCGCGGCCAGGTCGCTGCCCGCGCCCGGCTCGGACCAGGCCTGCGCCCAGATCACCTCGCCGGAGGCCATCGGCGGCAGGACCCGGTCGAGCTGCTCGGGGGTGCCGTGCCGCAGCAGCGTCGGCGCCAGCAGGTTGATGCCGTTCTGGCTGACCCGGCCGGGTGCCCCGGCCGCGTAGTACTCCTCCTCGAAGACCAGCCACTCCAGCGGGGTCGCGTCCCGCCCGCCGTACCGCTCGGGCCAGGAGACCACCGACAGGCGTGCCCGGTGCAGCTCCCGCTCCCAGGCGCGATGGGCGGCGAACCCCTCCTCGGTCTCCAGCGAGGGCAGGGCGGCGGCGGGGACGTGGGCGCGGAGCCAGTCCCGCACTTCGGCGCGGAAGGGTTCCACGGGCGACAGGTCGAGATCCACGGCATCGGGCCCTTCATTCTTTCTAACAACTGTTTGGTAGAGTAAATCATGTGGAGCCCGCCGAAGAGAGGAAGGGCGAGGGCATGACATCCCCCCATGTTCCGGTCCGTGTTCCGGTCCCCGCCCCGACCTACGTCCCGGGTCACGGCCTGCTGCGCGGCCGGGTGGCCGTGGTGACCGCAGCCGCCGGGACCGGCATCGGCGGGGCCTGCGCCCGTCGCCTGCTGGAGGAGGGCGCCCGCGTGATGGTCAGCGACGCCCACGAACGGCGGCTCACGGAGACCCTGGCCCTGCTGGAGAAGGAGTTCGGCGCGGGCGCGGTGGCCGCCGTCCCCTGCGACGTGACCTCCGAGCAGCAGGTGCAGAACGTGTTCGCACGGGCCGAGGAGCGCCTCGGCCCGGTGGACGTGGTGGTCAACAACGCCGGGCTCGGCGGCACGGCCAGGCTGGTGGAGATGACCGACGAGCAGTGGAGCAGGGTGCTCGACGTCACGCTGAACGGCACCATGCGCTGCACCCGGGCCGCGCTGACGCGCATGCAGCCCCGGGGACGCGGCGTGATCGTGAACAACGCCTCGGTGGTCGGCTGGCGGGCGCAGGAGGGCCAGGCCCACTACGCGGCGGCCAAGGCCGGCGTCATGGCGCTGACCAGGTGCGCGGCCGTCGAGGCGGCGCCGTACGGCGTGCGGGTCAACGCGGTGGCGCCCTCGCTGGCCATGCACCCGCACCTGGCCAAGGTGACGACCGAGGAACTGCTGGCGGAGCTCACCGAGAAGGAGGCGCTGGGACGGTACGCGGAGCCGTGGGAGGTCGCCAACGTTATCGTCTTCCTCGCGAGCGACTACTCCTCGTACATGACCGGAGAGGTCGTCTCCGTCTCCAGCCAGCACCCCTGAGAGGTCAGCACCGCGATGAGCCCACGACGCCGAGACTCCGAGAGCACCGCCGCAGCCCGGGCCGAGCGCCGGGCCGAGCTGCTCGCCGCGGCGGCGGAGGTCTTCGCCTCGCGGGGATACTCCGCCACGACGGTCCGGGAGGTGGCGGACGCGGCGGGCATGCTCGGCGGGAGCCTCTACTACCACTTCGACTCCAAGGAGTCGATGGTCGACGAGATCCTGGCGACGTTCCTCACCGACATGTGGGCCGCCTACGACCGGGTGCTCGGATCCGGCCTCGGCGCCCGGGAGACCTTCCAGGCGCTGGTGGCCGAGTCGTTCCGCATGATCGACGCCTACCGCCCGGCGGTCGTGATCTACCAGAACGAGTCCAAGCACCTGGCGGAGAACCCGCGCTTCGCCTACCTGGCCGACTCCCAGCGGCGGTTCCGGGAGATGTGGCTGTCGGTGCTGGACCGGGGCGTCCTGGACGGCGTGTTCCGCGCCGACCTCGACACCGGGCTGATCTACCGGTTCATCCGCGACACCGTCTGGGTGGCCGCGAGCTGGTACCGGGGCGACGGTCCGCTGGGCGCGGACGAGATCGCCAGGCAGTACATCGTGATGGTCCTGGAAGGGATCCTGTCCACCTGAGGAGACGTCGATGGCCTTTTCGACAGCCGCGGCATACATCGTCGGAGCGGTGCGCACCCCCGTGGGCCGGCGCGGCGGCGGCCTGGCCGCGGTGCACCCCGCCGACCTGGGCGCGCACGTGCTGGCCGCGCTGGTCGAGCGCTCCGGGGTCGACCCGGCGGCGGTGGAGGATGTGATCTTCGGCTGCGTGGACACGCTCGGCCCGCAGGCCGGGGACATCGCCCGCACCTGCTGGCTGGCGGCGGGGCTGCCCGAGGAGGTGCCGGGCGTCACCGTCGACCGGCAGTGCGGCTCCTCGCAGCAGGCGGTGCACTTCGCGGCGCAGGCCGTGCTGTCCGGCACCGCCGACCTGGTCGTCGCCGGCGGCGTGCAGAGCATGTCGCAGGTCCCCATCGGCTACGCCATGACCGCCGGTCAGGCGCTCGGCTTCGGCGACCCCTTCTCCGGCTCGAAGGGCTGGCGGGCGCGTTACGGGGAGCAGGAGATCTCCCAGTTCCGCGGCGCCGAGATGATCGCCGAGCACTGGGGCATCTCCCGCACCGACATGGAGGCCTTCGCCTACGAGTCGCACCGGCGGGCGGCCCTGGCGATCGACGAGGGCCGCTTCGTGCGCGAGATCGCGCCGCTGGAGGGCGTCGAGCACGACGAGGGGCCGCGCAGGGACACCTCGCCCGAGAAGATGGCGGCGCTGAAGCCCCTGGTGGACGGCGGGCGGCTCACTGCGGCGATGGCCTCGCAGATCTCCGACGGCGCGGCGGCGCTGCTGATCGCCTCGGAGGAGGCGGTGCGGGCGCACGGCCTGCGGCCCCGGGCCCGGATCCGTCACCTGTCGGCACGCGGGGAGGATCCCGTACGGATGTTGTCCGCGCCGATCCCCGCCACCGCGTACGCGCTGAAGAAGGCGGGCATGGCGATCGGGGACATCGACGTCGTGGAGATCAACGAGGCGTTCGCCCCGGTCGTGCTGGCCTGGCTGAAGGAGACGGGGGCCGACCCGGCCCGGGTCAATCCCAACGGCGGCGCGATCGCGCTGGGCCACCCGCTCGGTGCCACCGGGGCCCGGCTGATGACCGGCCTCCTGCACGAGCTGGAACGCACCGGCGGCCGGTACGGCCTGCAGACGATGTGCGAGGGCGGCGGCCAGGCCAACGTCACCATCATCGAACGTCTCTAGTCCCTGCCCCGGGCACCCGCATTCCGGCCGACCGGCGGGGTACGGGTCGCCGGTCACGAATTCCTGGCGGTTTTACGTCAACTGTTCACTCTGTCCGCCGATAGGCGTTCACCGGACTTCATGGAGGAAACCGGCTACCTCAGGAAAGAGATCATGATCCAGAGCTCTCCCGCAAAGGTACGCGCCACCGGATCGCACCGGGCCGGCCGTTCCCTCGCCTGGCTGGCGTTCCTCCTGCTGGGGGGAGTGGCGGCCGTGGCCGCCCCGTTCGCGGCAGGCGTCTCGCCGGTTCTGGAGGTGCTGCCCTGGGTGCTGCTCCCGGGAGCCTCGGCGGTGGCCGTCGTGATCGGGATGCGCCGCCGCCGGGCCAGGTCATGGCTCTGGCGACTGGTATGCATCGGTCTCCTGATCACCCTGATGGCGTCCGCCGTCGGCTGGGGCATCGGCTGGGTCTGGCTGGGCAGCCCCTTCCTCCTCACCGCCTACCAGCTCAGCACCCTGGCGGCCTACGCCCTGTCGCTGACCGCGCTGGCCCTGCTGAACCTGCGGGCCGCCGACTCCCGCTGGGCGGGCCTGCTGGACGCCGGCATCATCACCGTCGGCGTGGCCATGCCGCTGTGGGCCTTCTTCATCGACCCGATCGTCGACCGGGTCCCGGGAATCGGGCCTGATCTCGGCTTCGCCCTGGCCCTGCCCGTCATCGACCTGTTCATCGTCGGACTCGTGGTGCGGATGGCGCTCGACCACGGCCGCGCGCCCTGGCTCAGGCTGCTGAGCGCCTCCTACGTCGCGATGTTCTTCTCCGACATCGTCTACCTGCTGAACCAGGCCTCGGACCAGCTGTACACGGCCGTCTCCACCGCCTTCTGGCTGGGCTGGTCGGTCCTGGTCGGCGCGGCCATGCTCCATCCCACCCTGGCCTTCGCGCGCCGGAAGCGGCCCGCGGCCGGCAGAGTGCGGGGGACTCTGCTCCTGGCGCTGGCGCTGATCAGCCCGCTGGTCTCCGTCCTGGGCCAGACGCTCATGCACACCGGAACGGCCCCCTACAACGGCGTGGTGGTCACGGCGCTGACCGTGCTGCTGGCCGTGCTGCTGGTGCTGCGGCTGACCACGGTCGCCCGGGTGGCCGAGACCCAGGCCGCCGACCTCTGCACCGCCCTGCACCAGCAGGAGATCCTGCAGCGCAGCCTGTCCCACCGCGCCTCCCACGACCCGCTGACCGGGCTGGGCAACCGCACCCTGCTGGGCGAGGCCCTGCACGCCGCCATCACCTCCCACGCCGACACCGCCCACACGCCCGCGCTGCTGCTGCTGGACCTGGACGCGTTCAAGGACGTCAACGACACCTACGGCCACCCCGTCGGCGACGAGCTGCTGACCGTCGTGGCCCGCCGCCTGCGCGACCTGACCGCCGACGGGCAGGTGCTGGCCCGGCTCAGCGGCGACGAGTTCGCCCTGCTGCTGCCGGATGCGGGCATCGCCGAGGCCCTGTCCACGGCCGAACGGGTGCTGGCCGCGGTGCGGGCCCCCTACGTGTTCGACGGCCGCGAGCTGTACGTCACCGGCAGCGTCGGCGTGCTGGCCGAGACCGCCGTCGCCAACGCCACCGACGCGCTGCGCGATGCGGACCTGGCCCTGTACGCGGCCAAGGCCGCCGGCAAGAACCGGATCGTCGTCTTCGACCACGCCCTGCGCGCCGAGCGCCTGCACCACGCCGAGATCGCCGCCGGCCTGCGCCAGGCCCTGGCCCGGGACGAGTTCGCCATGGCCTACCAGCCCGTCGTCGACCTGACCTCGGGCGCCATCTACGCGGTCGAGGCGCTGCTGCGCTGGACCCCCACCGGCGGCCGCCCCGTCCCGCCGGACGTGTTCGTCCCCGTCGCCGAGGACACCGGATTGATCGTCGAGATCGGCCGGTGGGCACTGGAGCGGGCCTGCGCCGACGCGCGCCGCTGGCACGAGCGCTACGGCATCGCCGTGACCGTCAACGTCTCGGGCCGCCAGCTGCGCGAGCGCACCTTCCGGGACACGGTCCTGGAGGTCCTGGTCCGCTCGCAGCTGCCGCGCAACGCGCTGACCCTGGAGATCACTGAGAGCATGCTGCTGGCCACCAGCCCGGCCGAGACCCAGCGCATCATCGACGTCCTGGCCGACCTGCGCACCCACGGCGTACGCATCGCCCTGGACGACTTCGGCACCGGCTACTCGTCGCTGTCGTACCTGCGCACCCTGCCGGTCGACATCCTCAAGATCGACCGCTCGTTCACCGCCCCGCTCACCAACACCGACCACCGCCAGGCCCGCGCCTTCACCCGGGCGATCGTGGAGCTGGCGGCAAGCCTGGACCTGTCCACCGTCGTCGAGGGCGTCGAGTCGCGCGAGCAGGCGGGCGTGCTGCAGCAGATGGGCTGCCCGCTGGCGCAGGGCTACCTGTTCTCCCCGCCCGCCTCCGCCCCCCAGATCGACGACCTGCTCCACGTCACCCCCTGGCAGCAGGCCGCCTGACGGTGCCCCGGGCCGGCGGCCCGCCGGCGTCTCGCCGTCCCGGAGCCGCCGTCCCGGGGCACCGCCGCCTCAGAGCCTTCAGCCCTTCAGACCCGACCTGGAGATTCCCTCGATCACCCAGCGCTGCGCGACGAGGTAGAGCGCGATCACCGGAAGGCTGGCGATCACCGCCCCGGCCATCAGCAGGTCGTAGCGGATGTTGTTGGCGCCCTGGAAGTTGCCCAGGCCCGCGGGCAGGGTCAGGGAGTCGGGACTGAGCAGGACGTAGATCGGCCAGAGGAAGTCGTTCCAGTTGGTGAGGAAGGCCAGCAGGAACAGCGTCACCAGGGCGGGCCGGGCCAGCGGCAGGACCACGGTGGTGAAGATCTGCCAGCGGTTGCAGCCGTCCAGCTCGGCGGCCTCCTCCAGCTCCTCCGGCAGGGTGAGGAAGAACTGCCGCAGGAAGAACACCCCGAACGCGCCCGCCGCGGCGGGGACGATCACCGCGGGGAGGCTGTCGACCCAGGCGAGCTCGTTGACGATGAGGAAGTTGGGGATCAGCAGGACCACCGGCGGGACGAACAGCGTCGCCACCACCATGGTGAAGATCGCGGTACGGCCCCGGAAGTCGAGCCGGGCCAGCGCGTACGCGGCCGGAGCCGCGGTGACCAGCACCAGCGCGGCATGCCCGGTGGCGGCGATCAGGCTGTTGACGAACCAGGTCAGGATCGGGCTGTCCTGGCTGCTGAGGATCTCCCGGTAGGCGTCGGCGGTGAAGGGGTCCGGGATCCACTGGGGGTCGGTGGACCCGGCGCCCTCGCGGGTCTTGAACGAGGTGGAGACCATGTAGACCAGCGGGCTGAGGTAGAGCGCCGCCACCACCGCGAGGACCAGGTGGAGCAGCGCCCGCCGTACGCCGCGGGTGTCACGGGTCATCGCCTGCTCCTGTCTCGGAAGGCCCCGAACACCAGGGCGCTGGCCGCCATCAGGAAGGCCGCCAGGATGAAGCTCATGGCCGAGGCGGTCCCCATGTCGAACTGGCGCAGGCCGGTTTCGGCGATGAGGTAGATGGCGGTCTTGGTCTGGTCCGCCGGGGCGCCCGCCGTGATCAGGTAGGACTGGCCGAACATGTTGGCCGAGGCCAGGATCGTGGCGTTGATCACGAACACCGTGACCGGCCGCAGGCCCGGCAGGGTCACCGCACGGAACCGGCGCCAGGCCGAGGCGCCGTCGACCATCGCCGCCTCGTACAGCTCACGCGGGATGTCCTGGAGCCCGGCCAGGAAGATGACCGCGTTCAGGCCCAGCGTCCACCACACGGTCACCCCGATCAGGGCGACCCAGGCGGGCGGCACGTCGGTGGTCCACTGCACCTCCAGGCCGAGGTAGTGGTTGACCAGCCCGATGTTGCCGTCCAGCAGGAACCGCCACAGGAAGCCGACGACCGCCACGCCCAGCACGTAGGGCGCGAAGTAGACGGCCCGGTAGAGGTTGCGTCCGCGGAAACGGCCGTTCATCAGCAGGGCGGCCAGCAGCGGCAGCACGATCAGCAACGGCACCGAGAACAGGGTGAAGACGCCGGTGGCCCGCATCGCCGTCCAGAAGCGCCCCCCGTCCACGCTGGACGGATCGAACAGGTCGGTGTAGTTCTCCAGCCCGACGAACGGCTTGGCCGGGAGGTTGATGTCCCACTCGTGCAGGCTGGTCCAGAACCCGAAGCCGATCGGCAGCACCATGAAGACGGCGAACAGCGCGAGGTAGGGCGCCAGGAAGGCGTACGGAGTCCAGGTCCGCATCCGCTTGGCACGCCCCGCGGGGGCGGCGGGTCCCGCCGCCCCGGACAGGCCCTTCGGCCTCGTCAGCACGCTCATCGGCACTCCTGGCCGGGTGACCGGGTGGTCGGCACGGTCATCGCCCGTACTTCCGCTTGTTGTCGGCGAGCAGCTTGTCGGCCGTCGCCACGCCTTCCTTCAGCGCCTCGGCGGGGCTCGACTCCTTCAGCACCGCCTTGGCCACCGCCAGCTCCAGCGCCTTGGACTGGACGTCGCCGACACCCGGCAGCGCGGGCAGGAAGTGGAAGATGCTCACGTCCTGGGCCATGCGCACCTGGGGCAGGTCGGCGACGGCGGGGTCCTGGCGGGCGGAGTTGCGGGCGGGGATCATCCCGGCCTTGGCCCACTCGGTCGACTGGCGGCCCATGGAGTCGATGAAGACCTTCGCCGCCTGCACCTTGTTGGGGTCCTTGCCCGCCTGGGAGGTGAGCACGAAGTTGTGCGAGGCGCTCCACACCGCCGGGGTGCCGCCGATGTTGGGCACCGGGGACAGGCCCCACTCAAGGGACTTGGCGTTGGCCTTCAGGTCGTTGATCTGCCAGATGCCGTCCCAGGTGAAGCTGACCTTGTCGTTCTTGAAGGCGGCGTACTGGGTGTCGATGGCGACCTTCGCCGGGCTGAAACCCTTGTCGATCTGCTCCACCATCCAGCTCAGCGCCTGGACGCCCTGCTCGGACCCCCACAGCGCCTTGGCGCCGTCCTCGCTGTAGAGCTCGCCGCCGTGCTGCCAGAGCAGGCTCATGAACATCAGGTGCGCCGGCCACTTGTTCGGCATCCAGAACGGGGTGGCGATCCCGGCGTCCTTGAGGCCTACGAGAGCCTTCTCGTAGGACTCCTTGTCGGTGGGGGCGTCGGAGAGCCCGATCTTCTCCAGGTGCTTCTTGTTCCAGTAGTCGGCCAGGCTGTGCACGTCGAGGGGGACGCTGTAGCGCCTGCCGTCGAGGACGCCGGCGTTCCAGACGGCGGGGATGAAGTCCGCGTCGCTCAGCTCCAGCGCGCCGACCACGTCGTCCAGCGGGATCAGCGTCTGGCGGGCGGCGAAGGTGCCGACCCAGTCGTTGTGGATGACCGCCACGTCCGGGCCCTTGCCCGCCGAGATGGCCGTCGGCATCGCCGGGTAGAGATCCTCCCAGCGCCGGGTGACGTTGCGGACCTCGATCCGGCCGGAGAACTCCTTGTTGAACGCCTCCACCATGGCCCGCATATGCGGGCCGTCACCGCCGGTGAAACCGTTCCAGTAGTCCAGGGTCACCTTGGGCCCGGTGTACTCGCCGCCGGAGAACGTCGGCGCGGCGGAGGCGGGCGCCGACGAACCCGAACCGATCTTCGTGCCGCCACCGCAGGCGGCCAGCGCGGCGGTGAGACCGGCGGCGCCGGTCAGGCCGAGGAAGGAACGGCGAGAGAAGGAACTGGTCATCTCTTACTCCTGGGGGGCGAAGCGGACAATAGTCCATGAAGCGGGTGGAAGGGTAAGGGAGGCGTGACGGCCGTCCAGGCGCAACCCCGTGCCGGGGCGCGGGGCGACCCGGTCGGGATCGGCGGCGGAGTTGCGCGCCGCCGGGTCCTCGTCGGCGAGCTCCAGATGCTCTGCCGGGACCAGGCCCGCCGGAAGCGTGACGTCCAGCGCGCAGGGGCCGCGCCGGTCGCGGTTGACGACGAACAGGGCGATCTCGCCGGTGGCCTCCTCGCGGGTGGCCGTGGCCCAGATGGCGGGCACCTCGCCGTACCTGGCGGTGGCGATGGCCGCGCACTCCGGCTCCACCCGCAGCACCTCGCCCCGGGCGTGCCGGGCGGTCAGCGCGAAGGGGTGGAAGATGCTCTGCCGCCAGGCCGGGCCGCCCGGCTCGGTCCTGATCGGGGCGATCACGTTGGCGAGCTGGGCCTGGCAGGCCACGCCCACCCGGTCGGCGTTGCGCAGCAGCGTGATCAGCAGGCTGCCGACCACGACCGCGTCGGTGACGTCGTAGTCGTCCTCGATCAGCCGGGGGTGCGCGGCCCACTCCAGCGAGGACTCGCCGCGGAAACGGCTCTGGTACCAGACGTTCCACTCGTCGAAGGAGAGCTTGATCTTCCTGCGGCTGCGCAGCTTGGCGCCCACGTGGTCGGCGGTGGCGGCGATCGAGCGGATCATGTGGTCCATGTCGGCGCCGCTGGCCAGGAAGGAGTCGGCATCGCCGTCGGAAGGGTCGTAGTAGGCGTGAAGTGAGATGTAGTCGACCATCTCGTAGGCGGCCTCCAGCACCTCGGCCTCCCATGACCCGAAGGTCGGCATGCCGCTGTTGGAGCTGCCGCAGGCCACCAGGGAGAGGTCCTGGTCGAAGCGCTTGAGCGCGCGGGCGGTCTCGGCGGCGAGCCGGCCGTACTCCCGCGCGGTCTTGTGGCCCATCTGCCAGGGGCCGTCCAGCTCGTTGCCCAGGCACCACAGCCGCACGTCGTGCGGCTTGTCCACGCCGTGCGCGCGGCGCAGGTCCGACAGGCGGGTCCCGCCGGGATAGTTGGCGTACTCCACCAGTTCCAGCGCCTCGGCCACGCCGCGGGTGCCCAGGTTGAGCGCCATCATCGGCTCCACCCCGGCCTTGGCCGCCCAGGCCATGAACTCGTTGAGTCCGAAGGCGTTGCCCTCCAGGCTCCGCCAGGCCAGGTCCAGCCGGGCGGGCCGCTCCTCCACCGGGCCGACGCCGTCCTCCCAGCGGTAGTTGGAGACGAAGTTGCCGCCGGGGTAGCGGACCAGGGTCACCCCGAGCTCCCGGGTCAGCTCCAGCACGTCGGTGCGGAAGCCGTCGGCGTCGGCCGCCGGATGGCCGGGCTCGAAGACGCCGGTGTAGACACAGCGGCCCATGTGCTCGACGAACGAGCCGAACAGCCGGGGCTCCACGGGGGCGATCCGGAAGGCGGGATCAAGTGTGAGACGAGCGGTGGCCGTCAAGACGCGACCTCTCTGTTAACGCGACGTTTCGTGGTAGGTGGTTTGTACAACGTTGTTCCAACGTTGTAAACAGGTCACCCGCAGGTCGATACCGGGGCGTTACGATCGACCCCGTCACAACGTGTGCGGCTGGCGGCAGCCGTACGGCCAGGGAGGTGAGAGCGGGGTGGGAGCGAGCCTGCGGGACGTCGCGGTTCTGGCCGGGGTGTCGGTGAAGACCGTCTCGAACGTCGTCAACGGATACGCGCACGTCGCGCCCGCGACCCGGGCCAAGGTGGAGGAGGCGCTCTCCCGGCTCGACTACCGGCCCAACCTGTCGGCGCGCAACCTGCGACAGGGGCGCACCGGCGTGATCGCCCTGGCCCTGCCCGAGCTCGACGCGCCCTACTTCGCCGAGCTGTCGCGGTTCGTCATCGACGCCGCGGCCGAGCAGCGATGGCTGGTGATCATCGAGCAGACCGACGGGAGCCTGGAGCGCGAGCGCCAGATCCTCGACGGAGTCCGCGACCACCGGGTCGACGGGCTCATCTTCAGTCCCATCGCGATCGGCGCCGACGAGCTGGCGGCCCGCACCGACGACACGGCGCTGGTGCTGCTGGGCGAGCGGATCCACGACGGCCCGGCCGACCACGTGGCCATCGACAACATCCGGGCGGCCCGCGACGTCACCGAGCACCTGATCGGCCTCGGCCGCACCCGGGTGGCCGCGCTGGGCGCCCAGGACAGCTCCATCAGCGGTACGGCACCGCTCCGGCTGGCCGGCTACCGGGAGGCGCTGGCCGCGCACGGGCTGCCGGAGACGGTGGCCACGGTGGAGCGCTACCGCAGGGCCGACGGGGCGGCGGCGATGGCCGCCCTGCTCGGCGCGGGCACGCCCCCCGACGCGGTGTTCTGCTTCAACGACCTGCTGGCGCTGGGGGCGCTGCGCACCATCCTCTCCTCCGGCCTGCGCGTACCCGGGGACATCGCGCTCGCCGGGCTCGACGACATCGAGGACGGCCGCTACAGCACGCCGACCCTGACCACCGTGGCCCCGGACAAGAGCGAGCTGGCCCGGATCGCGGTGGACCTGCTCAGGCAGCGGATCGAGGGCAGGTCCGGCCGCGCGCCGCAGGAGGTGCGGGCCGGCTACCGGCTCATGGTGCGGGAGAGCACCTCCTGGGGGCCGTGCCCGCCGGCGGGTCGCTGAGCCCTCCGCCGGGTGCGGGCCGGCTCGTCGATGAGCGTCTGCGCCTCGGCCTTGGTGCCCACGTCGATGCCCCGGGTGGGCTCGTCGACACGTGAGGGCGTCTGATCCGTCCGGGAGCGCGGCCGGGCGGTGCGCACCACGTCCGGTCATCCGTTAGAGAGCGCTCTCGGGCGCACTCGCGGATCGTCCGGCTCCCGTGGCGGGCCGGGGAAGAGGGGACGGAGAAAGGGCTGGTGGAGCCCTTTCTCCACGGCACCTCCGCCAACGGATCCCGGATCTCTTGAGAGAGCGCTCTCAAGAAGCTATTGACTCGACCGATGTCACGGGGTCAGGATCTGCACTGTGCGACTCGGGGGACCGCCACAGCCTTTGCAGTTCCCGAAGAACGGATCCTCGATGACCAGACCCCCCGCCCGACAGGGCGTCCGCAGGAGCGCTCTCGCAGCGCTCGCGGGCCTCGCCGTACTGGCCTCAGGCGTCGCCGGAATGCCGGGTGCGGCCGCGGAGACCGCGGCCGGAGACCGACAGCCGGTGATCGGAAAGCCTTCTCTCGATGCGCGCGGCTGCGCCCGCATCGAGAAGGACCTGCCGGCGCTCGCCGAGTGGCCCAAGGTCAAGAGCCGGATCAGGCAGAACCCCGCGGACGAGAGGCGGGTGGCGAAGATCCTGGCCGGGATGACCCTCGCCGAGAAGGTCGGCCAGATGACCCAGCCGGAGATCGCCGCGATCACCCCCGAGGAGGTCAAGCAGTACGGCATCGGCTCGGTGCTCAACGGCGGCGGCTCGTGGCCCGGGCGCGACAAGCACGCCTCGCCGCAGGCCTGGCTGGACCTCGCCGACGCCTACTGGGACGCCTCGGTCGCCACCCGGACGAAGATCCCCGTCATCTGGGGCATCGACGCCGTCCACGGCAACAACAACGTCTACGGCGCGACGGTCTTCCCGCACAACATCGGCCTGGGCGCCACGCAGGACCCGTGCCTGATCCGCGACATCGGAGCGGCGACGGCCGAGCAGATCCGCGCCACCGGCCAGGACTGGGCCTTCGCCCCCACGCTCGCCGTCGTCCGCGACGACCGGTGGGGCCGGACCTACGAAGGCTTCTCGGAGGACCCCCGCATCACCCGCGCCTACGGCTACGAGGCGGTCAAGGGTCTGCAGGGCAGGCACCCGCGACGCATCGGCGCCGACGGCGTCATCGCCACCGCCAAGCACTTCATCGGTGACGGCGGCACCCTCAAGGGCGTGGACCAGGGCGTCAACCCCTCGTCCGAGGCCGAGATGATCAACATGCACGCCCAGGGCTACTACGGCGCGCTCTCGGCCGGAGCCCAGACCGTGATGGTCTCGTTCAACAGCTGGACGAACGAGGAACTCGGTATCAACGAGGGCAAGCTGCACGGCAGCAAGCGCGCGATCACCGACATCCTGAAGCAGAAGATGGGCTTCGACGGAGTCGTCGTCTCCGACTGGAACGGCATCGGCCAGGTCGCCGGCTGCACCAACGCCAGCTGCCCCCAGGCGATCAACGCGGGCATGGACGTCGTCATGGTCCCCAACGACTGGAAGGCGTTCATCACCAATACGATCGCCCAGGTCGAGAGCGGCCAGATCCCGATGGCACGCATCGACGACGCGGTCACGCGCATCCTGCGGGTGAAGCTGCGCGCCGGCGTGCTCGACGGGCCCAAGCCCTCCAAGCGCGCCTTCGCCGGTTCTGCCGACGCGCTGGAGGCCGGGCGGCTCGCCCGGGAGGCCGTTCGCAAGTCGCAGGTCCTGCTCAAGAACAACGGCAAGGTGCTCCCGCTGGCCAGGGGCTCCAAGGTCCTCGTGGTCGGCAAGAGTGCCGACAGCATGCAGAACCAGACCGGCGGCTGGACCCTCACCTGGCAGGGCACCGGCAACACCAACGCCGACTTCCCCAACGGCACCACGATCCTCGGCGGCCTGCGCGAGGCGCTGGGCGAGGCCAACGTCACCTTCAGCGAGACGGCCGACGGAGTCGACCCCGCGGCCTACGACGCGGTCATCGCGGTGATCGGCGAGACGCCGTACGCGGAGGGCGTCGGCGACCTCGCGCGGCGCTCGCTGGAGGCCGCCAAGCTCTACCCCGGCGACCTCGCGGTGCTCGACAAGGTCAAGGGCAAGGGCGCCCCCGTGGTCACCGTCTACGTCACCGGCCGGCCGCTCTGGGTCAACAAGGAGCTCAACCGCTCCGACGCCTTCGTCGTGGCGTGGCTGCCGGGCACCGAGGGCGGCGGCGTCGCCGACCTGCTCGTCCGGGGCAGGCACCACGGGGGCTACACCGGCAGGCTGCCGTACTCCTGGCCGAAGACCGCCTGCCAGACGCCGCTCAACAAGGGCGAGGAGGGATACGACCCGCTCTTCCCGCTCGGGTACGGCCTGCGCTACGGCCAGACGGGCTCGGTCGGGACGCTCGACGAGACGGCGCCCCCGTCCCCCTGCGGCTCGACGGGCGGCGGCGGTGAGGCCACCGAGGACCTGGAGCTCTTCAACCGGACCGACATCGCCCCGTACAAGAGCTTCATCGGCTCCGCCGACAACTGGGGCGGCACCGAGATCGGCCCCGACGGCGAGGCGGCGCACTCCGCGATCAGCGTCGTGCAGTCCGACGTCAACGTTCAGCAGGACGGCCTCAAGGCGACCTGGAACGGCACCGGCCCCGCCCAGATCTACACGCAGAACCCGGCGGGCGGCACCGACCTGCGCGGTTACCTCAACTCCGACGCCGCCCTGGTCTTCGACACCATCGTCCACCAGGCCCCGGCCGCGAGGACCGTCATCAGCGCCCACTGCGTCTACCCGTGCTTCTCGGAGGTCGTCGCGACCTCCCTCTTCCAGGGAATGCCCGTGGGGACGAAGACGACGGTCAAGATCCCCATCTCCTGCTTCGCTGCGGGAGGCCTCGACATGGAGAACGTCAACACGCCTTTCCTCGTCTACACCGAGGGTGCGTTCTCCGCGTCGTTCGCCAACATCCGCTGGGTCCCGAAGGCGGCGGCGGATCCCGACGCGAAGAAGTGCACGGACCTGACCTGACGGCCGCGCCGGGCTGACGGCCGGGCGGGCCGCGGGGCCGGGGGAGACCCCTCCGGCCCCGCGGCCCGCCTGCCGGAGGGGCCCGCCCCCTCCGGCAGGCGGCAGGAAAACAGGGCAGAGAAGGTGATATGTCGGTGTTAGCCTTCCAGGGCCGGCCGCGGGACTCCGGTGCGACTTCCGGAACCCGCCTGTAAAGCGATGATTCGCAGTTCGTGCCTCCACTCCCCGGCCGGCCCCGTACACGTCGACCCGGAGGCGGCGATCGAAGCTCACCCCCAGACCGGCGCGGACCTGATCGCCGCCGACGACGTCCTGCTGTTCGTGAACGCGGCGATCACCTCCACCGGGCAGCGCGAGTTCCACTCCGGTGCGGACGAGCAGAGCCTTTCGCTGGACTTCCTGCATCGCTACCTGATGGGCAACTACCGCGACCTGTACGCGGCGACCCTCGCCCTGGACGTCAACGACCACAACGCCGTCATGATCGCCTGGAACCTGCTGGCCACGACGGCGGAGGCGGACGCCGACCAGCGCCGGGCCGAGGGCCGCCTGATCGCCCGGCGGCTGGCCCTGCTGCCACCGCCCCGGGTGTACGGGCTGTTTCGCCGGCTGCGCCGCGCGAGGGTCAACAACCGGCGCACCAGGGCGATCATGCGGGACTGGCTGGCCGCCCGTCCCGATCCCGCGTTCGACGCGGTGAAGTACCGCGGCGCCGTCAAGGGCGCCGTCCGTCACGCCCACCTGAGGCCGGTCGGGGAACTGGGGCCGTTCCTGTTCGCCCCGCACCGGCCGGCCGCCTACGCCACACCGATCCTGGAGACCTGGCGGCGGGCCCACTACGAGCAGGCCGCGCTGTACGACCTGCCCTACACGGTGGCGGAGGGATTCGCGGCGAAGCACCGCATCGCGCGCGCCGCCTTCCTGGAGCGCATCGCACCCCGGCTCACCCGGCTGGAGCGGCTGCGCCTGCAGGAGTCGGCACGCGGCCTGGGAGCCGACGCGGTGCGGGCCGACCTCACCACGATGCCGCTGACCCGGTTGGCGTCATACGTGCTCGCCCTCCCACCGGACGACCGCCTGCGCCGCCGCGCCGAGCTGACGGCGGCGCTGCGCGCGGCCGCCTGCCGGACCGCGGGTGACCGGGCCGGACGCTGGGGCGCGGTGGCCGCCGTCCTCGACGACAGCTTCTCCTCATCCGGCTCGGGCCACAAGCGCCGCCGTCCGCTCGCCGTCGCGCTCGCCTGCCACTTCCTCCTGGAGGCGCTGGCCTCCGAGTACACGCCGCTGTGGCTGTCGGGCCGTACGGACGCGCTGCTCGCCCATCCGCACGGGGCGACACCGCTCGGCGAGCGCATCCTCGACGGCCTCGAACGCGGGCCCGAACGCCTCGTCATCGTCTCCGACGGCTGGGACAACTCGCCGCCGGGGCTCGCGGGAGAGGTGCTGCGGATCTGGCGCACCCGGCTCGACCCGGACCGCACCTGCGGCGTCGTGCACCTCAACCCGGTGTACGACGCCGCCGACTTCGACGTGCGGAGGCTGGCGCCCACGGTCCCGACCGCCGGGATCCGCGACGCCGAGAACCTGGTCGCCCTGGTGGAGCTGGCCCGGTTCGCGGAAGGGCGCACCGGGATCTCCGAGCTGCGCGCCCACCTGGCGCGCCGCGTCGAGGAGTTCCTGAGGGAGGGCTCATGACGGAGCTCGCCCTCACCGGCCTCTCCACCCGCCCCGCGCAGGCATGGGGCGGCGTACGGCTCGTCCCGCTCGTCCGCGAGGAACCGATCGAGGACCTGCGGCTCGACGCACGGCTCTACGACGCGGAGTTCGGCATCGTCGAGGTGGACGCGCGCAGCGCTTACTTCTCCTACATCCCGCACGGGTTCGTGGCGAGCTGGACGCGGGACGGCACCCCCGCCGCGGCGTACGGAACCCAGCTCCGGGGGCCGGCGGAGCGCGACCGCGCGCCCAGCCGGGTGCCGCTGCGTTTCCACCGCCGCATGGCCCGCCGAGCCGGTAAGAACCGGCTGCGCTTCCTCCCCCTGCACCTGGCGCTCGAAGGCTACCTGGCGCTGCACTTCGGCGGGCCGGAGATCGCGTGGGAGGAATGGTCGCGCCGCGCGATCGACCGCGGGCTCTCGCCCCGGGTCGAGGAGGCGTACGCGGGCGCCGCGGTCAGAGGGCTGGGGGACGCCCTTCGCGTCTTCGAGATCCACCCCGGCCAGTGCGGCGTTCTCGTCTACGCCGCGGACGCGCTCGCGGCCGCGTTCGTGGTGCCGCACCCCGATGACTACCGCGCCCTGCACTCCACTCTCGTCCACGACCTGTACGGCGAGCTGATCTACCACTACGCGATGCTCAGCATGCCGGTGCCCGACTTCCGCGCCCGCATCGCGGACGCGACGGTGCGCTCGCTCGCCGATCTGCGCGCGCAGGCCCGAGGGCAGCAGGACGAGTGGGCGGCCTTCCACGACCAGGTCATGGCGGACGGGCTGCTGGGTGCGGACTACACGTATCAGCATGTCTACACGATGGGCGAGTACCGTCTGTCCCGCTTCCTGCCGTCGTTCGAACGGCAGCGTGAGAACCACATCGGTGAGCTCATCACCGACGGAGCCGGCCGGCTCGCGTATCTCAAGACGTTCCGCCTGTCGGAGAACCAGGTCCGGCGCGGTCATCTGCTGACCCGGCTCGCCGCCGACGGCTGGAACCTCGCCGACACCGCCGTCACACTCGGCGTCACCGAGCCCGAGCTCGGCCTGCGCATCGAAGCCGCGGGCTTCGGCCACCTCCTTCGCCGTGATGTCCTCGACCGCTACCGCGCTCAGGCCCGCCGCAGCCGCCGGTGACCGCGCCGGTCGGGTGGAGGCCCGTGGTCCGACCGGCGGCGACCGGTCTCAACTGAGACCGGGATGCGCACGACGGCACCGCCGCCGGCCGGACGGCAACCGAGGCGCAGCCGTCACCCTGCGTCGGACGCGTCGGCCGGGGTTCCGGTCCCGGCGCGGATCTCGTCATGGGCGGGCCGCGCCGTCCCGGCGGCCGGACCGTCCGGCGTATCCCGGCTCAGAAACCGTCCGCCGAGGTAGGCCCCGCCACCGGCGGCGATCAGGACGGACAGCAGCAGCCCGGTGGGGATGCCACCCGAACCGCCGGAGGCCGAGAGGGCGGCCACGGCCTCGGCCCGATCCAGCTCCGCGGCCGGGTCCGGTCCCGCGCCGGAGGAGCGCACGGCCGGGGTGACGATGCGACTGGGGGTGGAGGCGGCCGGCGTCGGGGCCGGCGACGAGGTGGGAGCGGTCGGCAGAGGTGAGAGAGGCGTCAGCGACGGCAGAGCCGGAAGAGGCGTCAGCGACGGCAGCGGTGGCAGGGGCGGCAGGCTCGGGATCGTCGACAGGCTCGCGGTGGCCGGGGACTGCGTACCGGTTCCGGCGGCCTGGCCCGGAGCGGCGGGCGTGGCCGGGGGCGTCGTCCCGCTGCCGCTGCCGCTGCCGCTGCCGCTGGTGCCACCCGTGGGGGCGGGGGCGGCCGACCGCTTCGGCGCCGCCGCGGAGGTGTGCGCGTTGCCCGCGTCCGGGGCGGGCGCCTTCGCCGGGCTCTCCGGCTCCTCCGGCCGGGCCGCGGCGGACCCGGCGAGCAGCACGGGCTCGGCCGGGTTGGTGTCCTTGGCCGACCAGGCGCGGGTGGAGAACGGCACCGGGTGGTTCTTCTTGCCGACGCCCGGGCCCCACTTGGTGATGACGTAGTCGACCTTGATGTGGCCCAGACCGCCGTTGCCCTGCACGGTCAGCGTGCGCGGGTTGAAGGTGCCGCCGGTGAGGTCGGCGAAGGTCTTGGCGTCCAGATCGAGCATGATGCCGCGGTTGGACGGCTCGCCGGGCCCGCGGTCGCCGACGAAGAAGGGGGCCGTCCTGCCCTTGTGGACGACGTAGCCCTCGGTCAGCAGCGGCCAGCTCGGGCTGGCGGCCAGGCCCTTCTGCATGGGCTTGCCGGAGGCGGGCAGGCCGGTGTCGCCGGCGCGGCCGGAGCCGTCGTCCCAGAAGTAGGAGGCGGTGGTGGAGCCCTTCAGCATGACCTTCCGCTCGGTCTCCGCGTGGGCGGCCCCGGCGGCCAGGGTCGTCCCGGCGGTCAGGGCCAAGCCCACGACGGCGGTGAGGACACGGGTACGGGAGACGGCACGAGCGGCAGAGGTCATGGAGAACGAAGATCCTTCACGATGAGGCAGGGCGTCCCTGCACCACGGGGGCTCCCATTCGGAAGTTCGGGCCGCCGATCGGCCCTCTTCTCCCATTGAGCCCGCCGGACGTGGCGGGAACAGTGCGCTCAGGGTGCGGGACGGTTGCGGCCGGAGGGAAAGCCTCACGGGTCCCGGCGCGAGGCGGTCAGGGCGCGGACGGCCCGCCGTCCGCGCGGCGGGCGGCCGAGGCTCCGTGCACGGGGGCGTCCGCCACCGTGTCGGGCCGGCCGGAGGCGAACTCCTTGCGGAGCACCGGAACGACCTCCTCGCCGAGGATGTCGAGCTGCTCCAGCACGGTCTTCAGCGGCAGCCCGGCGTGATCCATCAGGAACAGCTGGCGCTGGTAGTGGCCGAAGGACTCCCGGAAGGTCAGCGTCCTGTCGATGACCTCCTGCGGGCTGCCCACCGTGAGCGGGGTCTGCTCGGTGAACTCCTCCAGCGACGGGCCGTGGCCGTACACGGGCGCGTTGTCGAAGTACGGGCGGAACTCGCGCACGGCGTCCTGTGAGTTCTTGCGCATGAACACCTGCCCGCCGAGCCCGACGATCGCCTGCTCGGGGGTGCCGTGGCCGTAGTGGGCGAAGCGCTCGCGATACAGGCCGATCAGCCGGATGAAGTGCTCCTTCGGCCAGAAGATGTTGTTGGCGAAGAACCCGTCTCCGTAGTAGGCGGCCTGCTCGGCGATCTCCGGGCTGCGGATGGACCCGTGCCAGACGAACGGGGGCACCCCGTCGAGCGGCCGGGGCGTCGAGGTGAAGCCCTGCAGGGGCGTGCGGAAGCGGCCCTCCCAGTCGACCACGTCCTCGCGCCAGAGCCGGTGGAGCAGCGCGTAGTTCTCGACGGCCAGCGGGATCCCCTGGCGGATGTCCTGGCCGAACCACGGGTAGACCGGCCCGGTGTTGCCGCGGCCCAGCATCAGGTCGACGCGCCCGTCGGCCAGGTGCTGCAGCATGGCGTAGTCTTCAGCGATCTTGACCGGGTCGTTGGTGGTGATCAGCGTCGTGGCGGTGGACAGGATGAGCCGCTCGGTCCGCGCGGCGATGTAGCCGAGCATGGTCGTCGGGGACGACGGCACGAAGGGCGGGTTGTGGTGCTCGCCGGTCGCGAAGACGTCGAGACCGACCTCCTCCGCCTTGAGCGCGATGGCCACCATCGCCTTGATCCGCTCGTGCTCGCTCGGAGTCCTGCCGGTGGTGGGGTCGGCGGTGACGTCGCCCACGCTGAAGATTCCGAACTGCATCATGCCGGCGGTCCTCCTGACATTTAAATTTCAACCATTTTAGGTGCGGCGGCGAGTGGACCGGATCGCCCCCGCCGGTCTAGGGCCGGATCCCGCCGGGCCGCACGTCGAGGTCGTCGAGGAGCGCCTGCGTCGCGGCGGCGACGGCCTCCACGGCCCGCTCGAAGGCGGCGGTGTTGCGCGCCGACGGGGCCCGGAACCCGGAGATCTTGCGGACGTACTGCAGCGCGGCGGCGCGCACGTCCTCACCTGTCACGTCACTGGCGTAGGGCTCGCGAAGGGTCTTGATGCTTCGGCACATATGAGGACCGTACGACATCGCGCGGACAGTTCCGGCCGGAGCCGAGGCCGGGCGGAGGCCGCTCTCCGGGGACGTCGGCCGTACCGGACGAGGGGGCGTTCCCGCGGCACGCGACGGCCGGGTCGTCGGGCCTACACCCCGAACAGCCGTGCCGCGTTGTCGTGGCACACGGCGCGCAGCCAGTCGTCGCCCAGCCCCAGGCCCGCCAGACCCTCCAGCGCCTCCAGGTAGGGGTAAGGGATGTTGGGGAAGTCGGTGCCGAGCAGGATCCGGTCACCCAGATCCGTGAGGCGCGGCAGATCCTCGCGAGGATAGGGCGAGAGCGCCTCGCTGAAGGCGGTGAAGACCATCGCGGTGTCCAGGAACACGCCAGGGTGGCGTTCGGCGAGGTCCAGGAAGTCGCCGTACTCCGGCACGCCCATGTGCGCGACGACGAGGCGCAGGCGCGGGTGGCGGGCCAGCACCCGCCCGATGGGTCCGGGCCCGGTGTGGTTGCCGGGCGCGGGGCCGGACCCGCAGTGCGTGACCACGGGGACGCCCGCCTCCGCCAGCGCCCCCCACACGGGCTCCAGCAACTCGTCACCGGGATCGTACCCGCCGACCTGCAGGTGGGCCTTGAACACCCGGGCCCCCTCGTCGAGGGCGCGGGTGACGTAGCCCGCCGCCTCCGGTTCGGGGAAGAACGTCGCGGTGTGCAGGCAGTCCGGCGTCCGGGAGGCGAACTCGGCCGACCAGGAGTTGAGCCAGGCGGCCATGGCGGGCTTGTGCGGGTAGAGCATGGAGGTGAACCGGCGCACTCCGAAGCCGCGCAGCGTCTCCACCCGCCGGTCCTCCTCCATGCGGTAGGTGATGGGCCACGGCAGCCCGGTCAGCGGGCCGACGGAGTCGAAGTAGTCCCAGACCTTGGCCAGCACCCGCTCGGGCATGAAGTGCGTGTGCACGTCGATCAGGCCCGGCAGCCCCAGCGCCCGCCAGAAGCCGGTCACCTGCGCGCTCTCGGCGGTCTCCGCCGCACCGGCCGTCCTGATGTCCGTCATATCGGTCACCTCGCGTTCGCTCCCGCCCATCCTGGCAGTCGCGGGCGCACGCGGGCGAGAGGGCGATCTCCGCCGTCCCGCCGGGCGGGAGCCGTACGGCCGACGCGGTCACCCACCGCTGCCGGCCAGACCGGAGACAACCCGCGGCCGATCCCTAGGTGATCAATCTCCGGAGGGCGTCGTCATACGCGGGGTCGAGATAGTAGTCGGCGTGGCCGAAGCAGCGCGGAGGCGTTCTCCGATCGGCCCGCGGACCGCCGGAGGGGGCGGCAGGGTCCCAGAGGGACTCGTCGATGCCGCCGTCGGCCGGCGTCCAGGGATAACCGGCCGCGAACACCGGGCCTCCGATGGGGTCGGAGACACGGTGGAGGTTGCGCCAGAGGCTGGGGCGCGCGGAGCCCGGCTCGCCCGCGGGGGCGGCGACGGCGTCCCTGAGCGCCCGGAGGGTGCCGGGCCCGAAATGGGCGGGGAAGAAACGCGCGTAGAGGCGGCGCAGCGGTGAGCCGTGCGTGAGCAGGCGGGTGTGACACCGGTCCGCGGGATCCAGTTGCAGGATGAGGGCGGCCGCGATGACGCTCCCCTGGCTGTGACCCGACACCACGACGGTGTTCTGCTCGTCCCGGACGAGGAGCCGGACCCGGTCCAGGAGATCCGGGATGACCCGCTCGGCGTAGCAGGGCGGGGCGAGCGGATGCGTGGCGCGGGGCCAGAACGTGGTGACGTCCCACAGGACCCCCACCGTCGAGCGGAGGGCGGGGTGCTCGTACGCCCGCCAGCCGACGACGATCAGGCCGACGGCCACCCCGGCCGTGACCAGGATGCCCAGCGCCACGGCCGGCCCCGTCGGCACGTCGCCGATGCCCATGGTGATCAGGAGCGCGGCGAGCGCGGCCGAGACCGCCGCGAGCGCCGCGATGACCGTCACCACCGTCTCGGTGCGGTCCGTCAGCCCGGCCGCGGCCCAGACGCGGCTGACGTACTCGGTGTGCGCCGGATACCTGTCCCGGAGCACGGCGAGCAGCCGTCTCGACTCCCGCCGCCACACCATGACGAGCCACAGGGCCAGCAGGACGACCGCGAGGGCGGCGACGAGCATGGCCAGCGTCGACCACCAGTAGGGGCCCGACAGCACGATCCCCTCGGCGCCACCGGTGAAGGAGGGCGTTCCCACGGCCTCGGCCACGGCGAACGCCAGCCCGATGGAGAAGACCGCCGCCAGGGACCAGGCCATCAGGAGCGTCACCGGGCCGGCCAGGCCGAGCACGGCCCGGGGGTAGGGCACGGCCGGATCGGCCGGTTCCCTGCTCCGGACGGCGATGGCGGCCGTCCCCGCCGCGACGGCCGCCAGCAGGACGACCTGCGAGGAGAAGAGCGCCTCCAGCATGCCGTGGAAGCCGGGAAGCGCCCGGTCGGCGTCCGGCACCGGCCCTCCGCCCCCGGCCGCTCCTGAGGCGAAGGCCAGGCCGTAGAGGGCGAGGGCGGATGTGCGGAGCGCCACGCAGGCCCTCGTCAGCAGCCGCGACCACACCGGCTCCCGGCCCGGGCGGTGCCGGACGGCCGCGTACGGCAGGGCCACCAGCGCGACCGTCAGGGCGAGCACCGGCGGCCCGGCGGCGAGCAGCGCGCCGAACGGCGGGCCGGAGGCGAAGGGCAGGGCGAGGGCCAGCGCGATCAGCGTGAAACCGAAGGAGATGTGGAGCGAGCGCAGCCGCCCGACGGGGTCGCCGCCATTCCACATCCGGCGGTCGGCCAGCGGCACGCCCTCCGTCACGGGATCGGGCTCGGCCTCGGGCACCTCGCGCGCGTCGAAACGGGCCCAGGACTTCCTGCCGAGCCACCAGACCAGGGTCAGCACCAGTGCGGGGAACAGCGAGGCCAGGGCCAGCCGCCGCCGGGCGTCGTCCTCGCCGGCGGTGGCCGCCCACGCCAGGAAGGTGAAGTCGTGCACGGTCCGGGTGGCCTGCCAGCCGACGACGTCCATGGACGTCCCGATGAGGGCCACGACCAGGGTGCCGGTCAGGGAGAGCGCGAACAGCCGCTGCCCGGCGTCGACCGCCCGGCGGAGCCACGGCAGGCGCTCGCGGCCGTCCGGCGCCCAGCGCGGCGTCATGTAGAACGCGATGTTGGCCAGGGCGAAGGGGAGAAGCAGCAACCAGAACGCCCGCGACCGGGATCCCGAGGTGAGATCGCCCCACACGTAGGCCTCCAGCCGCCAGGCGACGCCGGTGCCGCGGTCGGCCGGGAGATATATGCCGACCCTGTCGCGTTCGGGGTCTCCGACGAACTTCACCTGGCTGGGACAGCGGGGGAACAGGACGGATCCGGGCGTGGCCCCCGCCACCCCGTGGATGCGCAGCTCCGTCACGTGACCGCGGGTCGGAGCACAGCCGTCGAACGGTTCTTCGGTGGGCATTCCCTATCACCTACCGGATCGGGCGGGGAGAGCACTCCTCCTGGTGGAGGACGGGTCCGCGCGCCTCCTCGGGGCCGTCACCGGACGCGGAACGGGTCGGGCCACCGCTGGGCCGCTACGGAAGACGATACGCAACGCAGAGTGGTCATACCCCGGGAACCGGCCGGGGAAATCTCCCGGTGGCGTGAGAACGCCGGACCGAAAGCGCTGATCAACCCTTTCGGGGGCATGAACCGGGCCTGCTCGACGGCCGGAGGGCGGCTCCGCGGTGACGACGGAACGTCACCGCGGAGCCGCCCTCCGGCCGATCTCGCCGACGACGCGGGACGCTCAGCCTCCGTAGGCGGGGTGGCCGAAGCCGACGATGGTGCCCATGGTGCGGGTGCGGGTGACGACCTTGTCGCTGACGTTGCCCTCGACGGTGGAGACGGAGCCGTCGGGGTTGACCCCGGTGACCATCCCGATGTGGTCGATGGCCGAGATGTTCTTGGAACCGCCCCAGTCGAAGAAGACGAGGTCGCCGACACGCGGCTTGCGGTCGAAGCGGCCCTGCTTCCTGAACCACTCGGCGTGCCAGGGGGTGTAGGCGAAGACGCCCATCTGGTCCTGCAGTCCGTACTGGACGGCCACCCATCCCAGGAACATGTCGCACCACGGGGCGGCGGCGAAGCCCTTCTGCTTGGTGTAGCCGTTGTACCACTTGCCGTAGAAGGTCGTGCCGTCCGAGGCCTCGCCCTCGCCGACCTTGCTGAGGGCGGCGGTGATCATCTGCTGCACCCGGGCGCCGCCCGAGGCCGACGTGCCCTGGTTCGACGTGCCCTGGTTCGACGTGCCCTCGTTCTGCGCCCCCCGCGCCAGGGACTCCAGCGTCTTCAGAGCCTGGGACGGATCCAGCGCCGTCGGGGAGTCCAGCGCCGGGAGCTCCGCGGTCCGGGCCCGGTCCGCCGTCGTGGCGGTCGTCGTGTCCGTCGCCTCCGTGGTCCCCGAGAGCTGCGGCTGGGCGAACGCGGCCGGGTCCTGGAGAGCCTGGAGCTCGGTCTCGATCTCGGCGATCCGGGCCTGCATCTCCGCGAAGGGAGCCGGGGCGGACAGGTCGTCGGTGATCCCCGGGGTATCCGCGGCGGCCGCCGCGGCGGGAAGGACGGCGAAGCCGATGACACCGGCGAGGGCGAGACCGGCGGACAAGCCTCCGCGGTACGCGGCACGCGACAGAACGGACAAAGATGCGTCCCCTTCTTCCTGCCGCCCGCTGCGCGGTGGAGCCTCACGACATGGGGAGGCTCCCGCCGACCGAGGGAACCGTCCGGGGACACGCTTTCGGGCATGCGGGTAACCGGCCGGGCTCGGCGCAGACCCGCGGGCGAACGGTGGTCTGCGCGCTTGCTGTTGTCGGCCGACTATTCGGCGCGCACCGGTCGCTACTTAGGAAAAACGAACGAACACGATCCGTGACGACCGTGCCGTGCGGATGCCGTGGCGAGGGCGCCGGTCGGCGCCCGGCACGGGCCTCTCCACCGGAGGGGGCAGGGCGCCCCGCCGCCGCCTCCCGCACGTGCCGGAGGGCACGTGCCGTCCTTCCCGCGAGCCGGCGTGCCGCCCGTGGCCTCCGGCCGGAGGTGTGGCCGTCCGGCACTGCCGGCGGTCCCCCCGGCGCTCCTAGGGTCGGGTCGTTCCCTCCGCCCCATCACGAACAAGGAGCATCACCTTGACGTCCTCACCATGGCTGGCGCGTTTCGGCGCGGTCTGCGGAGTCCTGCTGGGCCTTTCTCTCGGAGTGCCCGGGATCATCGAGGCGTTCACCGGCGAGACCGCTCTCACGAGCTTCGTCGTCGGCCTCGGAGCGGTCTTCGGCACCCCGGCGCTGACCGCCTTCTACCTGCACCACAGCGCCGCGGCCGGGCGATTCGGCGCCGTGGCCTACGCCGTGAACCTGATCGGTCTCGGCCTGTTCGGCGGGGTGTCGTTCACGCTGAACCTGGTGTTCTTCTTCCTGGACGGGCCGGTCGTCGCCGATCTGATGTCCGGCCCCACCAGGATCGCGGTGCTCGGCAGCATGGCGGTCTTCGTCACCGGAACCGTTCTGTTCGGCGTCTCCATGATGCGCGCCCGGGTGTTCCCGCTCCCGGCCTCGCTGGTCTACATCGTCTCGCTCGTGCTCCTGACGGTGCTGTCGTCCCTGCCCGACACCCTGCTCACCAGCGCCATGCACGTGATCGCGTGTGGAGTGCTGGTCTGGATGTCGGCACTGGTGTGGTCGGGGACGGCGACGGCGGGCCCGGCCGCGCGGCAGGGTGTCCCGGTGGCATCGGCGAGCGGTCGCTAGACCGTGCGGAACCGAGTGTCCGGCCGGTTCTCCGGCCGGACGGCCCCCGCCTCACGAGCCGCGGCCCGCGGTTCCCAGCGGCCGTAGGCTTACGCTGTGCCCTCAATCGCGGTGTCCTCCGTGCGGTCCGTACCGTGGGTCTCGCCCGTGCTCTACGGCACCGTGCTGGCAGCGGGCCTGTACGCCGGACTGGCGGGCCTCGGCACCACCCATATGACACAGTTCGTCGGTGGCATCGCGGCCCTGTTCGCGCTCGACCTGGTGGAGCGCCTGCACCCGCCCACCGGCACCGCGTCGTGGCCGGCGGTCGTCTCGCTCTGCGCGCGGGTGGCCCTGTTCGTCGTCGTGGCCGCGGCCGACGGCTCGGGACTGTCGCGGGTGCTGTTCGTCCTGGTGCCGTTCACCGCCTACTTCTCCTTCGGCCGGACGGTCGCCGTCGCGCTCGCCGCGGCCTGCGGGGGACTCGTCGTGGCCGGTTACGAGCTGGGCACCCCCCGCTGGTACACCGACCTGGAGCAGGTCTCCGACCTGCTGATGTTCTTCGTGGGCCTGGTCCTGACCGTCGCGATGGCGGCCACGGCCGTGGAGGAGCGGCGCGGCAGAACCCGGCTGGAGGCGTCCCACCGGCGGCTGGCCGCCTACTCCGCCCAGGTCGCCGAGCTGTCGGCCGCGGCCGAGCGCAACCGGGTGGCCAGGGACATCCACGACGACCTGGGCCACCATCTCACGGCCGTCGTCGTGCTGCTGGAGAAGGCCACGGCCTTCCGCGACCTCGATCCGGGGCAGGCGCAGCGCGCGATCGAGGACGCGCACCGCTCGGCCAGGCGCGCGCTGGACGACGTGCGGCACTCGGTCCGCACGCTGCGGGCCGATCCGGCTCCGTTCCGGCTCTCCTCCGCGCTCGCCGGCCTCGTGGACGACCAGGCCGACGACGGGCGGGTGGCCGTCACCCTGGAGTTCAGCGGGGACGAGGACGGCTACGACGCCCAGACGCTCACCGCGCTCTACCGGGCGGCGCAGGAGGGGATCACCAACGCCCGGCGGCACGCCAACGCCACCCGCGTCTCGGTCGCCGTCGCCTTCGACGAGTCCGGGGCCCGGCTGACCGTCGCCGACGACGGCACGGGCCTGCCTCCCGGGCGGGAGGGCTTCGGCCTGCTCGGCATGCGGGAGCGGGCGGAACTCGCCGGTGGCCGGGTCGAAATCGACAGCGGCCCGGGAACCGGCACCTGCCTGACGGTCACCGTCCCGCGCGGGGACAGGGCACGGTCGATGCCGTCGGCGCCCCGCGGGAAGGCAGACCATGACGGGTGAACAGGTGAGCGTCCTGGTCGCCGACGACCAGGGGCTGATCCGCGAGAGCATCGCCTCCCTGCTCGGCATCCAGCCCGGGATCACGGTCCTGGGAACGGCGTCCGACGGCCGCGACGCCGTCGAGAAGGCGGTGGAGCTCGCGCCGGACGTGGTCCTCATGGACGTCCGCATGCCGGTGATGGACGGGATCCAGGCCACCGTGGAGCTGCGGCGCCGTGCCCCGGCCTGCCGCGTGGTCATGCTCACCACCTTCGACGACCAGGAGTACGTCGTGCAGGCGCTGCACGCGGGTGCGAGCGGTTACCTGCTGAAGGACCTGCCGGCGAGGGAGCTCGCCGCCGCCGTACGGCTCGCGCACGCCGGTGTCGTGCAGTTCGATCCGGCGGCGGCGGCGCGTCTGGCGGCCGCGCTCACCCGTCCCGGGCCCGATGGCCCCCCGGTGGCCGGCCCGCCCGGCGGCGGGGCGGATCCGGCGCTGACCGACCGCGAGACCGAGGTGCTCCGGCTGGTGGCCCGGGGCTCCACCAACCGTGAGATCGCCGAGCGCCTCTACCTCAGCGAGGGAACGGTCAAGAACCACATCTCCCGCATCCTCGGCAGGCTCGGACTGCGTGACCGCACCCAGGCGGCGATCTACGCCCGCGACCGCGGCCTGATCTGAGCGGCTTCGTCCGGAGGAGACACGGCGGGGGATCGCCGCACGCCCCCGCCTCCGGCGGAACCGGAGGCGGGGGAGCCGGCCCTAGCCGTGGGTCCGCGGACGGTCCGGGCCGCGGTCGGAGATGCTGTCGAGCCAGGCCCGGTGCAGGCCGGCGAACCGGCCCGCCCGCGCGATGAGCCGGCCGGGCGGCCCGTCCTCCACGATGCGGCCGCCGTCCATCACCAGCACCCGATCGGCGATCTCGACGGTCGAGAGCCGGTGGGCGATGATCAGAGCGGTCCGGCCGGAGAGGATCGTCCGCATGGCCCGCTGCACGAGCCGCTCGCCGGGGACGTCCAGGCTGGAGGTGGCCTCGTCGAGGATCAGTACGGCGGGGTCGGCGAGGAAGGCGCGGGCGAACGCCACGAGCTGCCGCTGGCCCGCCGACAGGCGGCCGCCCTGCTTGCCGACCTGGGTGTCGTAGCCCTCCGGGAGCGCCGAGACGAAGTCGTGGGCGCCGACGGAGCGGGCGGCCCGGACGACCTCGGCCGTGGTCGCGCCGGGGCGGCCGAACCTGATGTTGTCCGCGATCGAGCCGGTGAACAGGAAGTTCTCCTGCGTCACGAGGACGACCGCCTCGCGCAGCGCGTCCTCACCGAGGTCGCGCAGGTCGACTCCGTCCAGCAGCACCCGGCCGGAGACCGGGTCGTAGAACCGGGCGACCAGCTTCGCCAGCGTGGTCTTGCCCGCCCCGGTGGCGCCGACCAGCGCCACGACCTGCCCCGCCGGGATCGTCAGGTCCGTCCTGGGCAGCACCGGGGTGCCGTCCAGGTAGGAGAACTCGACCCCGTCGAACCGCAGCCGCCCCCTGGGCCGCTCCAGGGTCACGGGCTCGCGCGGTTCGGCCACCGCGGGTCTCTCCTCCAGCACGCCGGAGAGTTTCTCCAGCGCCGCCCCGGCCGACTGGAAGGTGTTGTAGAACTGGCTGATCTCCTGCATCGGCTCGTAGAACTGGCGCAGGTAGAGCAGGAACGCGGCGAGCACGCCCACCGTCACCTCGCCGCCGACGGCCAGCCAGCCGCCGTAGAGCAGGACGGCGGCGATCGTGACGTTCCCGATCAGCTTGACCCCCGGCATGAAGACCGCGATCAGGCGCATGCTCCGCACGTTGGCGTCCCGGTAGTCGGCGTTGAGCCGGGAGAAGATCTCCTGGTTGCGCGGCTCGCCGCGGAAGGCCTGGACCGCGCGCATGCCGGTCATCGACTCCACGAAGTGCACGATCAGCAGGGCCACGGTCTCCCGGGTCCTGCGGTAGGCAAGGCTCGACTGCCGCCGGAACCAGCGGGTGAACAGCAGCAGGACCGGCAGCGGCAGCAGGGCGACCAGGCCGAGGTGGACGTCCAGCACCAGCAGCAGCACCGCGGTGCCGGTCAGCGTCAGCACGGCCGTGACGAGGCTGTCGAAACCCGACTGGAGCATCTCGGAGATGGCGTCGATGTCGGAGGTGAGCCGGGACACGACCCGGCCGGAGGTGTAGTCCTCGTGGAAGGAGAGCGACAGCCGCTGGAAGTGGCGGAAGACCCGCCTGCGCAGCTCCAGGATGATGCTCTGGCCGATCCGGCCGGCCATCCTGAGGAAGACCTGCCGGGTCGTCGCCTGGATCACCGCCGCCGCCAGCACCGCCGCGACGACCGTCATCAGCGCGCCCGATCCCTCGCCCGACCGCATCGGCGGGATGCCGGCGTCGATGCCCACCTTGACCAGGAAGGGGATGGCGAGCGAGGCGGCGTTGCAGATCACGATGATCGCGACGAGGACGGCGATCCGGGTGCGGTACGGCCTCAGCACGTCGCCGAGCAGCCGCCTGGAACGGTTGCGGAGCAGGAACGACATCTGGTCCGTCAGCTCGTCCTGGCTCTCGGCGGCCACGCCGCGCCAGTCGCGCGTTGCGGTCGTGTCGCTCATCGCAGGGCCCCCTCTGCGTCCAGATCGTCCATGCCGTCGTCGAAACCGTCGTCGAAACCCCCGGCCGGTCCGCCGGCCGTACCGGGGCCGCCGTCCAGATCGGCGGAGAGCAGCGCGCGGTACTCCGGCACGGTCGCCATGAGTTCGTGGTGACGGCCGGTGTGCGCGATCGTGCCGTCCAGCAGCAGGGCGACCCGGTCGGCGAGGAGCACGGTGGAGGCCCGGTGCGCGACGACGATCCCGGTGGCCTCGCGCAGCACGTGCCGCAGCGCCTCCTCCACCAGGGCTTCGGTCTCGACGTCCAGCGCCGACAGGGTGTCGTCCAGGACCAGGACCCTCGGCCGGGACAGGACCGCCCGGGCCAGGGCGAGCCGCTGGCGCTGGCCGCCGGACAGGGACATGCCCTGCTCGCCGATCCTGGTCTGCAGCCCCCACGGCAGCCGGTGGACGAACCCGGCCTGGGCGACCTCGATCGCGGCCTCGACCTCCTCCTCGGTGGCGTCGGGCCGCCCCAGCGTGAGGTTCTCCCTGACGCTCATCGAGAACAGGGTCGGCTCCTCGAAGGCGGTGGCGACCATCGAGCGGAGCGCGGGCAGCGACAGGTCGCGCACGTCGTGCCCGTCGATCGTGACGCGCCCCGCGGTGACGTCGTGCAGCCGGGGGACGAGGGAGGTCAGCGTGGTCTTGCCCGACCCGGTCGCGCCGACGACCGCCACCGTCTCGCCCGGCCGCACCTCCAGCCAGACGTCGCGCAGCACCGGCTCGCCGGCCCCGGGGAAGCGGAACTCCACACCCTCGAAGCGCAGGTGCCCGCGCGGGCTCCCGGGCTCCTGCGCGCCTCCGGTGATGTCCGGCTCGGTGTCGAGCACCTCCGCCACCCGGTCCGCCGCGGTCATCGCCTCCTGGCCCATCGCCAGGATGAAGCCGAGGGAGGAGATGGGCCACGCCAGTTGCAGCATCAGGGTGGTGAAGGCCACCAGCGTGCCCAGCGTCAGCAGGCCCGAGCCGACCGCGAGGGCGCCGAGCAGCAGCACGACGGCGAGGGTGACGTTCGGGATCACCTCCAGGAAGGTGAAGAACCTGGCCGAGAGCCGTACCTTCTCCATCGAGGTCCGGTAGACCTTGCGCGCTCCGTCGTCGAAGGTCTCGAAGACGTGCCGGCCGCGGCCGAACGCCTTGATCGTGCGGATGCCGACGGCGGACTCCTCGACGACGGTGGCGAGGTCGCCCTGCTCGTCCTGGACCTGGCGGGAGACGTCGATGTAGCCGCGTTCGAAGCGCATCGACGTGATCACGACCGGCACCGCGGACGCGGCGACCAGCAGGCCGAGCGGCCAGTACAGCCGGAGCAGCAGCACGGTCACCACGGTGATCTGAACGCTGATCAGCACCAGGAAGAGCATGCCGAATCCGAGGAAGCGCCGGATGACCGACAGGTCGGTCGTCACGCGTGACAGCAGCTGGCCGGACTGCCAGGCGCCGTGGAAGCTCATCGGCAGCCGCTGCAGGTGCCGGTAGAGGTCGTCGCGGATGGCGGTCTCCAGCCCGAGGACGGCCTCGGCCAGGAGCCAGCGGCGCACCAGGACGAGGAGTGCCTCGACCACGCCCAGGGCCAGGGCGAGCAGCGCGAGGGGGAGCAGGGCGCCGGGGTCGCGGCGGGCGACGGGGCCGTCGATGATCTCCCGGCCGATCAGCGGGATGGCGATGCCGATCCCGATCCCGGTGAAGGAGGTCACCCAGATGACGGCCAGGCGGGCGGTGTAGGGGCGCAGGTAGGACTTCATCCGCCAGAGCGAGCCGGCCCTGGCGAGGCGCGGGTGGAGCTGTCGGGTGCGGGGATCTGGGCCGGTGGGTTCGGTATCAGGGGGCATCGGCAGGCAGCACGCTCCTCACGGTCTTCAGTTGACGCCCCTCACCATTCCCGGCGAAGAGCCCGTTAAGGCTAAGCGCCCCGTCAACCGGTTTTCCGTACGGCCGGTGCCCCGCTTGAGCCGGGCGGCCGGACTCCCGCCGCGGTGGAGAACCGTTGCTCCCGGCGGGATATCACTTTATGTAATCACGGAAATACGGAGAGTATGGAAAATGGGGTAAACGATCCCGGACTTCGCTTGTTGATCATAACTGGTGAAGGTCCGGCGAACGATGACATCAGATACCTGGAGGAAGGGGCACGGCGGCGGGGACACCTGCCGTGCGTCGTCCCGTGGAACGAGCTCAGCGTGGCGCTCGACAGCCGGGGGCCGAGACTCTGCTCCGACGGCGTGCCGCTGGAGGCCGACGGGATCATTCACCAGATGTCCACCGACGCGCTGGGCGGGCTCGTCGTCCTCGGCGCGGTGGGGGAGGACGTCCCGCACCTCAACTCGGTCGACGCCGTGCTGCGCTCGGCCGACAAGTTCGCCACGCACGTCCGGCTGGTGGCGCACGGCGTCCCCACCCCCGCCACGGCCTTCTGCCCCAACGACCGGGAGTTGCGGCTGTTCGCCCGGGAGTACGGCTACCCGGTCGTGCTCAAGCAGCCGGACGGGGCCAGGGGCGCGGAGGTCACTCTCGCGCGTGAGGAGGACGAACTGCTCGCCAAGGCAGCCTCGATCCGGGAGCGGGGGATTCCGCTGCTGGTGCAGCGGTTCGTCGCCGAGGCGGCGGGACGCAACCACCGCGTGATCGTCGTCGGCGGGAAGTTCGTCGCGGCGGTCGAGCAGACGGGCGGCCGTCCCGGTGACTTCCGCTCCAACGGGCCCGGGGACGTGTGCCGCCCGGTCGCCCTCACCGAGGAGGAGGTGAGCGTCGCCGAGCGCGCGGCCCGCGCGTCCGGTCTCGACCTGATGAGCGCCGACCTGCTGCGCGGCGCGGACGGCCCGGTCATCCTGGAGACCAACTCCTTCCCGGCGTTCGGCGGGTTCGAGCACGTGGATCTGTGCGCACCCGTCCTCGACCTGATCGAGCGCAAGGTGCGGGAGAACACCTCGCTGGCCCTGTCCGGAGCGGCGTCGCCGGAGGAGATCCTGGCGGCCGCGGAGGGGGACGAGCCGCTCGCGGCCTCTACCTGAGCCGCCGCGGGCCGCCGGTCCCGGTCGCCCGGCCCCGATCCGCGAGGTCCGTGGCGGGGTAGGGAAAGGGCATGGACCCCCAGGTGGTGACCACGAGCGGACGGGTGTGCGGGCACTGGGCCGGTGGTGTGGCCGAGTTCCTCGGAATCCCCTACGCAGCCCCTCCGGCCGGTCGGCGGCGCTTCGCCGCGCCGGTTCCCCCGAGTCCCTGGGACGGGGTGCGCTACTGCCACGCCTACGGACCGACCGCCCCCCAGCCGCCGAGCGACTACACCGAGGGTGTCCCCGAGCCGCTCATCGCCGGGGAGGACTACCTCAACCTCAACGTCTTCACGCCCGACCCCGGGTCGGCCGGGCTGCCGGTGCTGGTCTGGATCCACGGCGGCGCCTTCAACGGGGGCAGCAACGCCAGCCCGTGGTATCGGGGGACCACCTTCGCCCGCGACGGGGTGGTGTTCGTCGCCGTCAACTACCGCCTGGGCGTCGAGGGCTTCCTCCCCCTCGACGGGGCCCCGGTCAACCTGGGCGTCCTCGACTGGGTGCGGGCGCTCGCCTGGGTCCACGACAACATCGCGGCCTTCGGCGGTGACCCGGGCGCGGTGACCGTCGGCGGGCAGTCGGCGGGCGGCCAGGCGAGCATGACCCTGCTCGCGGTGCCCGGCGCCGCCGGCCTGCTCCATCGGGTGATCGACATGAGCGGCGGGGCGGTGGCGTGGGAGCCGGTCGAGCCCGCCAGGCAGGCCGCCCGCGCGCTCGCCGCGCGGCTCGGCGTGCCGCCCACGGCCGAGGCGTTCTCCGCCTTCGCCCCCGAGGAACTGGTCGCGGCGTACGGCTCGCTGGGCTCGGAGGAGCCCGGCCCCGGTCCTCTCGGCGCGATCTTCCGGCCGGGCCCGAAGGGATTCAACCCGGTCAACGACGGCGAGGTCGTGTCGCGCAGCCCGTACGACATGATCCGGGACGGTTCGGCGCACCCGGCCGCGGTTCTCATCGGGGCCACCGCCGAGGAGTTCAACGAAAGTGTCAGGTCGCAGCCCGGTCCCCCCGGTGAGGAGGAGTACCACGACGCCCTGCGTGCGCTGGACGCCGGCCCGCGGGTGCGGCGGTTCTACGAGGAACGACTGGCCGCCGGTCTCGACGTGCTGGGACAGATCCTGACCGACCGGATCTTCCGGGTGCCGACCCTGCGGCTCGCCGAGGCGTGCGCGGAGGCGGGCCGGCCGGTGCACGCCTACGAGTTCCGCTGGCGCTCACCGGCGCGCGGCGGGGTGGTGGGGGCGGGCCACTGCGTGGACCTGCCGTTCGTGTTCGACAACCTGGACGCCGAGGGGGTGGGCCGCATGTGCGGTCCGAACCCGCCGCCGGGTCTGGCCCGTGACATGCACGCCGCCTGGGTCGCCTTCGTGACCACCGGGGATCCCGGCTGGCCGCCGTTCGGTGAGGACGGCCGGCCGACCTGGATCTTCGACGCGCCCGGACGCCTCGCCCACGATCCCCTCGCGGAGGAGGGCCGCCTGTGGCGGGAGCCGTGAGCCGCCGCGGAGCCCTCTAGCTCCTGCGGCCGAGACCGCCCTCGACGCGCAGCTTCGTCGAAGGCTCCTCCAGGTCGGGCCGCCAGTCCTGCACCGGCACCAGTCCCGGCTCGACCAGGTCGAACCCGTCGAACAGGGCCAGCACCTGGTCGTGGGTGCGGAACGTCGGCTGGGCCGGAGAGCCCGCGGTCGTGGCCTTCAGCTGCGCTACGGCCTCAGGGGCGCTCTCGGCCATGGCGTGGGAGAGCAACAGGTGGCTGCCCGGTGCCATGCGGTCGCGGAAGGCGCGCACGATCCCGGCGGGGTCCTCCGCGTCGGTGACGAAGTGCAGCACCCCGAGCAGCAGGACTCCCACGGGTTCGGAGAAGTCGACGAGCTCGGTGATCTCCGGGGCTCCGATGATGCTTCCGGGGTCGCGGACGTCCGCCTGGAGGCTGATCACGTCCTTCCCGACGGAGAGGATCACCTCGTTGTGCAGCTTCACGACCGGGTCGTAGTCGACATAGGCGACCCTGGCGTCGGGGTGGATCTCCCGGGCGATCTCGTGGACGCTCGGCGAGGTGGGGATGCCCGCGCCCAGGTCGAGGAACTGCCGCACCCCGCTCTCCGCCATGTGCCGGACGGCGCTGACGAGGAAGCGCCGGCTGGCCTTGGCGACCAGCCGGGTGTCCGGCGCGACCTCCAGCAGGCGGGCGGCGAGGGCCCGGTCGATCTCGAAGTTGTCCTTGCCGTCGAGCAGGTAGTCGTAGACGCGGGCGGAACTCGGCACGCTGGGATCGACACCGACGGGTACGCGTGTCAGCTCGGCCATGGAGCGGTCTCCTTCGACGGCGAGATCAGGCGGAGATCATATCGACCGGGCTCGGCAGGGGAAAGCCCGCGCGGGAACCTTCCCCCGCCGACCGCAGGACCTCCCGGCGGGGCGGCTCACATGTCCAGCCACCGCTGCATGCGGGTGAGCAGTTCCTCGGCGTCGACCGGTTTGGTGACGTAGTCGCTCGCCCCCGCCGACAGGGCTTTCTCCCGGTCGCCCTGCATGGCCTTGGCGGTGACCGCGATGATCGGCAGGTCGGCGAAGCGGGGCATCTTGCGGATGGCGGAGGCGGCCGCGTAGCCGTCCATCTCCGGCATCATGATGTCCATCAGCACCAGGTCGATGTCCTCGTTGCGCGACAGCGTCTCGATGCCCTTGCGGCCGTTCTCGGCGTAGAGCACCTGCATGCCGTGGAGCTCGAGGATGTTGGTCAGCGCGAACACGTTGCGCACGTCGTCGTCGATGACCAAGACCTTGCGGTCCGCCAGGACGGTGTCCGGCTCGTCCGGGACCCGGGGCCGCTCGTCGGGGCTGGGCTGGACCAGGGGGAGCACGTCACCGGGCTGCTGCGCCGACAGGTGCAGGGTGATGCGCTCGCGCAGCTCGTCGAGGCTGGGCAGGCGCTCCAGAGACTGGGCGTTGGAGCGGCCCTGCAACAGGTTCTCCTGCGGGCGGGTGAGCGTGCGGGTGTGGTGGGCGAGCACGGGCAGCTCGCCCAGGGCGGGATTCTCGTCGAGGAGGCGCAGGAACTCCGCGACTGCGTCCTGCCGCATTCCCAGGTCGAGGACGATGCAGTGGTGGTCGTCGCGGGTCAGGGCCTCCAGCGCGGTGCCCGGGTCGTTGGCGGTGGCGACCAGGACCGGCCCGTGCGTCTCGGCCAGGTCGGCGACCACGCTCTCGGCCAGCTGGGAGAGCAGCCCGTTGGGGCGCGACTCCACGACGAGCAGGCGGCGCCCGTCCCCGTCGGACGGCCTGTCCGCCTCCGGCCCGGCGGGCCGTGCAGGGGCCGCCGCCTCCGGCTCGGCGCTCTCCTCGGCGGGTTCGTTCCCCGCGGCCCTGGACGAGCCGGGCGGGGGCTCGACGATCGGCAGGTAGAGGCTGAAGGTGCTGCCCTTGCCGACCGCGCTGACCGCCCGGATCTCGCCGTCGAGCAGGGCGGCGATCTCGCGGCTGATCGACAGTCCCAGTCCGGTCCCGCCGTACCTGCGGCTGGTGGTGCCGTCGGCCTGCTGGAAGGCGTCGAAGATCTGGGAGAGGTTCTCCTCCGCGATGCCGATCCCGGTGTCCACCACGTGGAAGGCGAGGGTCCCCTGCCCCCGTCCTCCCGGCAGGTCCTCCTTCTCGATGCGCTCGACCCGCAGCCCGACCGAGCCCTTCTCGGTGAACTTCACCGCGTTGGACAGCAGGTTCCGCAGCACCTGCCGGAGCCGCTGCTCGTCCATGAGGAGCTCCGCGGGGACGTCGGAGGCCACGGTGACGTCGAACCTCAGGCCCTTCTCCGTGGTCAGCGGGCGGAAGGTCGCCTCGACGTAGTCCAGGAGCTGCCGCAGGGGCAGCGGTTCGAGGCTGAGGTTCATCTTGCCCGCCTCGATCTTGGACAGGTCCAGGATGTCGTTGATCAGCTGGAGCAGGTCGGTGCCGGCCGAGTGGATGACGTTGGCGTACTCGACCTGCTTGGCGGTCAGGTTGCGGGCCGGGTTCTGGGCGAGCAGCTGGGCCAGGATGAGCAGGGAGTTGAGCGGGGTGCGCAGCTCGTGGCTCATGTTGGCGAGGAACTCGCTCTTGTACTTGGAGGCCAGCGCGAGCTGCTGCGCGCGGTCCTCCAGCTCCTGGCGCGCCTGCTCGATCTCGCTGTTCTTCGTCTCGATGTCGCGGTTCTGCCGGGCGAGCAGCTCCGCCTTCTCCTCCAGCTCGGCGTTGGAACGTTGCAGCTCCTCCTGCCCCATCTGGAGCTCGGTCGCCAGCCGCTGCGACTCGGCGAGCAGGGCGTCGGTCCTGGCGTTGGCGACGATGGTGTTGACGTTGACGCCGATGGTCTCCACCAGCTGCTCAAGGAAGGCCCGGTGCACCGCGGTGAACCGGTTGAGGCTGGCCAGCTCGATCACGCCGAGCACCTGGTCCTCGACGATGATCGGCAGCACGATCAGGTTGACCGGGGCCGCCGCCCCCAGGCTCGAGGCGATGGTGATGTATCCGGCGGGGATGTCCTCGACGAGGAGGGGCCGCCTGGCGACGGCGGCCTGCCCCACCAGGGAGTCGCCGAAACCGTGGCGGCGGCCCGTCTCCCTGTGGCCGTACCCGCCGACCACCCGCAGCTCCTGCCCGCTCTGGGCCTCCTCCGCCAGAAGGAACGTTCCGTACTGGGCGCGCACCAGCGGGGCGAGCTCGTTCATCACCAGCTCGGCCACGACGGCGAGATCGCGGTGTCCCTGCATGAGGCCGGAGATCCGGGCCAGGTTGGACTTGAGCCAGTCCTGCTCCTGGTTGGCCAGGGTGGTCTCGCGCAGCGACTTCACCATCGAGTTGATGTTGTCCTTGAGGTCGGCCACCTCCCCGGAGGCGTCGACGGTGATCGAGCGGGTCAGGTCGCCCGAGGTCACGGCGCTGGTCACCTCGGCGATCGCGCGGACCTGCCGGGTGAGGTTGCCGGCGAGCTCGTTGACGTTCTCGGTCAGCCGCTTCCAGGTGCCGGAGACGCCCTCCACCTCGGCCTGGCCGCCCAGACGTCCCTCGCTGCCGACCTCGCGGGCCACGCGGGTGACCTCCGCGGCGAACGAGGAGAGCTGGTCGACCATGGTGTTGATCGTGGTCTTCAGCTCCAGGATCTCGCCGCGGGCGTCCACGTCGATCTTCTTGGTCAGGTCGCCCTTGGCGACCGCGGTGGTGACCTGGGCGATGGAGCGCACCTGGCTGGTCAGGTTGTCGGCCATCGAGTTGACGTTGTCGGTGAGGTCCTTCCAGGTGCCGGCCACGTTGGGCACGCGGGCCTGACCGCCGAGCTCGCCCTCGGTGCCGACCTCGCGGGCCACGCGGGTGACCTCGTCGGCGAAGGCGCTGAGGGTGTCGACCATCGTGTTGATGGTCTGCGCGAGCGCCGCGACCTCGCCCTTGGCCTCCACGGTGATCTTCTGCGACAGGTCGCCCTTGGCGACCGCGGTGGCCACCTGGGCGATGGAGCGCACCTGGCTGGTCAGGTTGGAGGCCATGACGTTGACGTTGTCGGTGAGGTCCTTCCAGGTGCCGGAGACCCCGCGGACGGTGGCCTGGCCGCCCAGGTTGCCCTCGGTGCCGACCTCGCGGGCCACGCGGGTGACCTCGTCGGCGAAGGCCGAGAGCTGGTCGACCATGGTGTTGATGGTCTCCTTCAGCTCCATGATCTCGCCGCGGGCGTCCACCCGGATCTTCTGCGACAGGTCGCCCTTGGCGACCGCGGTCGTCACCTCGGCGATGCTGCGCACCTGCGCCGTCAGGTTGTCGGCCATGACGTTCACCGACTCCGTCAGCGCCTTCCAGGTGCCGGAGACGCCCTTGACGTCGGCCTGGCCGCCCAGGCGTCCTTCGGTGCCGACCTCGCGGGCCACGCGGGTGACCTCGTCGGCGAAGGAGGACAGCTGGTCGACCATGGTGTTGAGGGTGTTCTTCAGCTCCAGGATCTCGCCGCGCGCCGAGACGGTGATCTTCTGCGACAGGTCGCCCTTGGCGACCGCGGTGGCCACCTGGGAGATGTTGCGGACCTGGTCGGTGAGGTTGCCGGCCATGTAGTTGACCGAGTCGGTGAGGTCGCGCCAGGTGCCGGAGACGCCCTTGACGTCGGCCTGGCCGCCCAGGCGTCCTTCGGTGCCGACCTCGCGGGCCACGCGGGTGACCTCGTCGGCGAAGGAGGACAGCTGGTCGACCATGGTGTTGATCGTGCTCTTCAGCTCCAGGATCTCGCCCCGGGCGTCCACGGTGATCTTCTGCGACAGGTCGCCCTTGGCGACCGCGGTGGTGACCTGGGCGATGCTGCGCACCTGGTTGGTGAGGTTGCCGGCCATGTAGTTGACCGAGTCGGTGAGGTCGCGCCAGGTGCCGGAGACGCCCTTGACGTCGGCCTGGCCGCCCAGGCGTCCTTCGGTGCCGACCTCGCGGGCCACGCGGGTGACCTCGTCGGCGAAGGAGGACAGCTGGTCGACCATGGTGTTGAGGGTGTTCTTCAGCTCCAGGATCTCGCCCCGGACGTCGACGGTGATCTTCTGCGACAGGTCGCCGGTCGCCACCGCGGTGGCCACCTGGGCGATGTCGCGGACCTGGTCGGTGAGGTTGCCGGCCATGGCGTTGACCGAGTCGGTGAGGTCCTTCCAGGTGCCCGAGACGCCGGGCACGTCGGCCTGGCCGCCGAGCTGCCCCTCGGTGCCGACCTCGCGGGCCACGCGCGTCACCTCGGAGGTGAACAGGGAGAGCTGGTCCACCATGCCGTTGAAGACGGTGGCGATCTCTTTCAGCAGCCCGTCGCCCTCGTCGGGCAGGCGCGTGCCGAAGTCGCCGTCGCGCACGGCTGTGAGCCCGGCGAGGAGCTGGCGCAGGTCCAGCTCCTCGACGTCACCGGCCTTCGCGATCCCGCGCTTCGTCGCGTCGGCGGTCTCAGCCATGTTCACCATCGCATCTCTCGGCCCGGAAGGGGGCAGGCATCAACCTGGAACGGGTCAGGCAATCGTATGACCTAGGAAGTCGGGAAAAGGCCTGACGCTTGATTGACTTGTTCGTTTCCGGGAATTTTCAGGAGACGCGCTCGGGGCGGTGACCGGGACTCCGCCGCCCGCTCGGGCTTTCCTGGCCGCCGTGCTCGCCCCGGCCGTGCCGTACGTCGCGGCCGAGCCGGGAGCCCGCGTACGCGGCCGCGCGGGCCCGCCGCAGCCAGCCGTGAAACTGCAGGGCCGGATGGCTGTTCAGCACCGGGTCGAACGCCTGCCGCTCCCCGTCCGGGGTGGGGGTGTGGACCGTCAGGCGCGCCAGCGGCCGCTGGTAGAACCCCTCGATGCCCAGGACGAAGTTCAGCGGCGCGGCCTCGACCGCCGGTGCGAGCTCGCGGGGGTCGGCGGGGAGCTTGCGGGTGCGCTCCGCCGAGACGGCCAGGAACCGGATCCGCCCGGCCGCGTGCCGGTAGGAGACCAGCGTGGAGAAGACGCCGGAGGTGAATCCCGTGCTGGGGAAGGGCAGGAACCTCGGCCAGCCGGTCGTGGTCAGCAGCAGGTCGAGATGGCCGGACGGGCTCGATCCGCACGGCAGCCGGATCGCCAGGCCGAGGGCGTCGGGCAACCGCCCCGGCAGGGACGCGCCCTTCGACAGGCGTACCGGGACCTCCACCTCCCCCGGGTCGTCAAGGGCGGGGATGCCCAGGTAGATGTCGGGATGGTCGATGACTTCGAAGGTGGCGAGGAAGGACTGCCCGCGAGTGTGCAGGGCCCGCCCGCCGCGCAGCGCGGCGGTACCGCGGGCCAGCGCTCGCACGGCCCCGGTCCAGCCGCGCCTCCCGTCCCGGCCGGACGTCTCGGGGAGCTCGGATGTCGGTGCGGTCAGTCCAGGTGTTCCCGCCTGGCCGGGTGCGGAAGGTGCCATGCCTTCCGCCTACCCCCGGATCCGCCTCCCACCGCATCCGGGTCACCGGTTCCGCGGCTCAGGCGCGTCCGTCGATCAGCGACTCGGCCTCCTCCTCGGTCAACTGGTCGATCTCGGCGGCCAGGCGTTCCTCGACGACGGCCGCGAGGCGGCGGATCGTGCGGGTGGTGAACAGGACGTTCAGCGGCAGGTCGATGCCGATCTCGGAGCAGATCCGGGCGACGACCCGGGTGCCGAGCAGCGAGTGGCCGCCCACGTCGAAGAAGTCGTCGTCGATCCCCAGGTTCGCCCGGCCCAGGACCTCGCACCAGATCTCGTGCACCAGCTCCTCGCCCGCGGTGGACGGCTCCGCCGCCGGGGACGGGCCGCCGTCCGCGTGCGGCGCGGGCAGGGCGGCCCGGTTCAGCTTCCCGTTGGGCAGCCGGGGGAAGTCGCCGACCCGCACGTACAGGCTGGGCAGCATCGTCGCGGGCAGGTGGTTCTGCAGGAACGCCCGCAGCTCTCCGGCGGGGACCTCCGTGTCGACGTAGGCGACCAGCGCCCGGCCTCCGGGGGCGTCGTCCCGCACCGACGCGACCGCCCTGCGCACCCCGGGATGGGCCGACAGCGCCGCCTCCACCTCGCCGAGCTCGATCCGCACGCCCCGCACCTTGACCTGGTCGTCGACGCGCCCCAGGAACTCGATCGTGCCGTCGGGCGCCCGCCGTACGAGATCGCCGGTCCGGTACAGGCGGGTGCCGCGCCCGAAGGGGTCGGCGACGAAGCGCTCGGCGGTGAGACCGGGGCGGCCGCGGTAGCCGCGGGCCAGGCCGTCGCCGCCAAGGTACAGCTCGCCGGCCACCCCCGGCGGGACCGGCTCCATCGCCCCGTCGAGCACGTGGGCGACGGTATTGGCCACCGGCAGGCCGATGGGCACGGCCCCGGCCTCCCGGGACGTCCGGTGGACCGTCGACCAGATCGTCGTCTCCGTCGGCCCGTAGAGGTTCCACAGTTCCCCTGCGACCTCGTGGATCCGGTCGGCCAGGCGGGCGGAGAGCGGTTCGCCGCCGCTGAAGACCCGGGGCAGCCCGGCGGGCAGGTGCCGGAGGATCTCCTCCAGGACCGAGGGCGGCGCCTGCACCGTGGTCACCCCCGCCTCCGCGATCAGCGAGCCGAGGCCGTTCGTCCCGTACGGCGGGGCGATCACCACGGTCCCGCCCGCCAGCAGCGGCCCGAAGATCTCCAGTGCGGCGATGTCGAACGAGAGGGAGGTCAGCAGCAGCATCCGCTCCGCCGGAGTGAAACCCAGGCCGGTGACCAGGTTCACCACGCCCCGGTGCGGGACCATCACACCCTTGGGGGTGCCCGTCGACCCGGAGGTGTAGATGACGTAGGCGAGGGCGTCGGGGGAGGATTCCTCCGGGGGCAGCGGCGGGAGGGGGCCGGACAGGAGCGCGTCCAGCAGGATCGCCGGCGGGTGGTCGCTGGGCAGGCGCTCCACCAGGACCGAACGGGTCAGCAGCAGCCCGGCGCCCGAATCGGCCAGCATGAACCGGAGCCGGTCGGCCGGGTAGTCCGGGTCCAGCGGCACGTAACAGCCCCCGGCCTTCAGAACCGCCAGCAGCGCCACGACCAGCTCGGCGTCCCGCGGCAGGCACACCGCCACCGGCGCCTGCGCGCCGATCCCGCGCTGGCGCAGCCGCCTGGCCAGGTTGTCGGCCCGCTCCTCCAGCTCGCCGTAGGTCAGCGTCACCGGGCCGGACGCGCCGACCGACACGATCGCCGGAGCATCCGGTGCCCGCGCCGCCTGCTCCGCCACCAGGTCGTGCAGGCAGCGGCCGGGATACGGCGAGGCGGGGCCGTGCCAGGAGGTCAGCAGCCGGCCGCGCTCCCCGGCGTCCAGGAGGGGGAGCCGGGAGACCGGCCGCTCCGGGTCGTCGACGGCCGCCTCCAGCAGGACCAGGAAGGCCGAGAGCAGGCGGCGGACGGTGCCCTCCTCGAACAGCTCGGTGCTGTACTCGATCCAGCCGCTCAGCCGGCCCTGCGGGCTCTGCACCTCCAGGGTCAGGTCGGTCTTGGCCGTCCCGGTGGAGAGCTGGCGGCCGTGGGCGTCGATCGGGAGCTGGTTGAAGCCGATCTGGTAGAGCGGGGTCCGGCCGGGGTCGCGCGGCGGCCGAAGAGCCTCCACCAGCTTGGCGAACGGCACGTCCTGGTGGTCGAGAGCCTCCAGGACCGTGGTGCGGACCCGTTCCAGCGCCTCGCCGAACGCCGGGTCGCCGCCCAGGTCGATCCGGAGCGGCAGCGTGTTGACGAACATGCCGATCAGCGGGTTCAGCTCCGGCGGCTCGCGACCGGCCACCGGGGAGCCCACCACGACGTCCGTCCGGCCCGTCCAGCGGGCCAGCAGCGTGGCGAACGCGGTGAGCAGGACCATGAACGGCGTGGTGGAGGTCCGCCTGGCCAGCTCGGCGACCCGCTCGGACGTGCCGTCCGGGACGGAGAACCCGACCGTGGCGCCGGCGTAGCCGAACTCCTCCGGGCGGGGCCGGTCCGGCGGCAGCTCCAACGGGACGCTCCCGGCCAGCTTCTCCCGCCAGTAGTCCAGGTCGGCCTTGAGCGCGCCGTCGGCCAGCCGGTCGCGCTGCCAGACGGCGTAGTCGGCGTACTGGATCGCCAGTTCCGGCAGGCGCGGCGGGCGCTCCTCGCGCAGCGCCGCGCAGAGCTCGCCCAGCTCCTCCGCGAAGAGCTGGGCGGACCAGGCGTCGTAGATCGTGTGGTGGGCGACGAAGAGCAGCCGCCACTCGTCCTCGCCCGTCTCGTCCGGTCCCAGGAAGACCAGCCGGGCCCGCCAGAGCGGGGCCCGGTCGAGGGAGAACGGCGCCGACGACTCCTCGGCGGCGATCCGCTCGAACTCCGCCCGGGGATCGTCCGCGCCCGACACGTCGCTCCTGGCCAGGACCACGGGGACGTCGGCGGCGATGGTCTGCACGACCTGCCCGTCCCGGAGGGCGAACGAGGTGCGCAGCGGCTCGTGCCGGCGCACCAGCAGGCCGAGCGCGCGTTCCAGCAGCTCGGGGTCCACCGGCCGCATCCAGGGCAGGGAGGAGCACGCGGCGATGTTGTACACCGCCAGCCCCGGCTGCAGCTCGCTCAGGAACCAGATCCGCTCCTGGGCGAACGAGGCGGGAAAGACATCGCCGGTCAACGGCTCTCCTTCGATGAGTCCTTCAGGCAGTTGCGGATCTCGCCGGTGATGGGGGCCAGGGCGTCGGTCTCGCCGATGGTGGCCAGCCAGCCCCACTGGTCCAGCGCGTGGTAGAGGCGGTAGAGGGCGACGCGCACGGCCCAGTCGGCGGGCAGCTCGCCGTATCCGGCCAGCAGTTCCCGGCGGCGCACGGAATCGTCCCTGACCGCGAAGTAGTCGGTTTTCGCCAGGTCCATGAGAGGGTCGCCGCCGAGGGCGTTCTCCATGTCGATGACGCCGGTCAGGTGCCATGACCCGTCGCGTTCGGCGACCATCACGTTCCGCTCGTGGAAGTCGTGGTGGCACAGGACGGGCGTGCGGCAGCGCGCGAGCAGGTGGCGCCGGGCCGCGACGTACTCGACGATCTCGGCGTGCAGGGCCGGATCGCCGCCGAACTCGGCGAACTGGGCCGTCCGCAGGTCGAGCTGCCCGCCCAGATAAGCCTCGTTGGTCGGCTCGCGGACCCCGTCGACCGGGCCGAACTCCTGCAACTCCACCCCGTGCAGGGCGCGCAGCGCGGTCCCCATCTCCCGGTACAGGCCCGCGATCACCGGCTCGGGCAGGGCCCCGGACACCTCCGACAGAGGTCTTCCCTCGACCTTCGTCATGACCAGGTAGGCGTGGGGGAGGTCGCGCCTGGACTCGTCCCACTTCACGACGGCGGGCGCCGGGACGCCGCTGCCGCGCAGCAGGTCGTAGACGAGCATCTCCTTGCGGAGCCTGGCGGTGAACAGGTCGGGGTAGAGCTTCACGATCAGGTCCGGGTGCGGCAGGCCCCGGTCGGCGCAGCGGACCTCGTAGACCGCGCTGATCTCCCCGCCGGTGCGCAGCACGACCCGCTCCACCTCGGTGCCCAGCAGGGCGGACGCCTTCTCCGGCGACAGCGGCATGGTGAGCGCCTTGGCGAACGCGGGCGCGCTCCAGGCCAGGCTGACCCGGTTGCCCGCGCGCTCGCGCAGGGCCTGGGCCCCCACCAGGTCGTCGGGCGTGGCCTCGGGCACCTCGTCGTCGAACCGGGCCAGTACGGGGATCCGCATGGAGACGAGCACGTGTACGGCGATACCGAGGCCGAGCACGATGTACATGAAGGCGATCCCCCGCCCCTCGCCCACGCCGATCACGGCGCCCACGGTCGGGGCCAGGGCGCCGCCGGGGGCCAGCAGCGGCTCCAGCAGGCGCTCGCCCAGCGGGGCGACCACGGCCATGCCGAGCGGCAGCGTCGACCACGAGATCATCTGGTTGACCGCCATGACGCGGCCGTGGAAGCGCTGCGGCACCTTCACGTGCACGATCGTCATGAAGATGCCGTTGACGATCGAGAGACTGCCCCACAGGCCGAAGGCGCCGACGCCCACGATCAGGGGGGAGGCGTGCAGGCCGGTCACGATGGCGAAGAGGCTCAGCAGCAACGTGGCCAGGAGCACCCCGCGCATCCGGCGCCGGCGCGGGCCGCCCCACAGCGCGATCACCAGACCGCCCAGGGTGGCGCCGACGCCGCCCGCGAAGGAGACCTGCCCGGCGGTGGAGAGCGTGGCGAAGGACAGCACCAGCGGCGAGATCGACAGCAGCAGCGCCGCCAGCATCACGTTCAGGACCGCGAAGTAGAGCAGGGCGGCCCGCAGGTGGCGGTTGCCGAACGACATCCGGAAACCGTTGGCGATCTCCGCCGTCAGCGTCTCCCTGCGCACGTGGGCCATGGTGGCGGGGAAGCGGACGAGCGCCAGGACTCCCAGCAGCACCGCGAAGCTGGCCACGTCGACGGCGAGGATGCCGCTCAGGCCGATGGAGGACAGCAGCGCCACGGCCACCAGCGGCGCGACGAACTGGGAGGTGCCCATCACCATCTGCACGATGCCGGCCGCGTGGCCCAGATACTGCTTGGGCACCAGTTGGGGGAGGGCGGTGGTGAAGGCCAGACGCTGGAAGATCAGGGCGACCGACAGGCAGGCGGTCAGCGGGTAGAAGTGCCAGATCTCCAGATTCCCCGTCCACAGCAGCGCGCCCAGGACGAGCTGGGTCCCGCCGGCCAGGCAGGCGCCCGCGGTCATCATCCGGCGTTTGCCCGCCCGGTCCACCAGCGCGCCGACCAGCGGTGCCGCCACCACGCCCGGCATGATCGAAAGCGCGGTGAACAGGGCGAAGTCCACCAGCGACCCGGTCGTCAGATAGATCCAGACGGGGATCGCGAAGTCGGTGATCGCGGTGCCCGTCATCGAGACCAGCTGGGCCAGGGCGACGATCATGAAGCGCCGCATGCTGGGGTCGGGCGCGGCCCGCCCGCTCGCGCGCGCCGGAGCCGGGCGTGCCGTCCCGCCCGGCCGCGGCGCGGGCGGGCGGGTGCCCGGGGCCTCCGGGACGGCGTCGGGGGCCTTTGCGGGGAGGGCGGAGGTCTCCTCGATCCACCAGCCCGCGGCCGGGCCGCGTGAGGTGCGGTCGAGGGTGTGCGCGGCGCCGTACCCCATCGCGATGTGGGTGTTGGTCAGGATCTCCGCCAGGTCCTCGGCCCGGTACTTCAGGAAGTAGTGCCCGGCCTCGTCGAGGATGACCAGAGCCGTCACCGGGCTGAGGAAGTGCCACTCCCGGTAGCGCTCGTGGTAGTAGTCCGTCGCGGGGTCCTGCTCGCCGACCACCGAGACGACCGGCGCGCGGAGGGGGGCGATCTCCTCGGCCAGCAGCCGGGTGAAGCTCTCCTCCGCGATCAGGGTGTCCCGCCGCTGGTTGCGGACCATGAACCTGATCTGCTCCTCGTCGAGCCCGGAGACGTCGTTGCCCATCGACTTCATCCGGTTCTCGTAGGCCCGGTCGCCGCGCAGCCGGTCGAGACGGGTCAGCCGGCCCAGAGGTCCCGCGATGCGGCCGGTGGGCCGGGCGAACGGGAAGATCGCGCCGATGTAGACCGCCTCCAGGTCCCGGCCGCGCGCCTCCAGCCGCCGGGCCACCTCCACGGCGAGCGCGCCGCCGATGCCGCAGTGGCCGTAGATCGCCAGCGGGCCCTCGATGCCCTCCAGGATCTCCGTGACGCACTGGTCGGCGATCTCGTCCAGGGGCTTGGTCTCCTCGTCGGGCAGGCCGGGGTCGTGCCCGGGGAAGGCCATGGCGTACAGCGCGCACTCCTCGGGCAGCGCGTCCGCCAGCGGCTGGAAGACCATCGCCTGGCCGCCGCCGTACGGGACGCAGACGTAGGTGATGCTCCGCCGGGGGCCCGGCCGGGTCAGCTCGTACAGCAGGGACCGGGGTTCCCGCGGCACGTCCGTCCGCTCCACCAGCTCCGCCAGGGCGCGCACCGTCGGGTGCTTGAACAGGTCCATGACCCCGACCGCGCGCCCTCCCTCCAGCCCGGGAAGCACCTTCCGCAGGCGCGCGACCGCCTGGACGGCCACCAGGGAGTGGCCGCCCAGCTCGAAGAAGTCGTCGTCCACGCCGACGGTCTCCACGCCGAGCAGTTCCCGCCAGAGTCCGGCGATGGCCCGCTCGGCGGGGGTGCGGGGTTCGGCCCCCCGCCCGCCCGCCTCGCCGTGCCGCTGCGGGGCCGGCAGCGCCGCCCGGTCCAGCTTGCCGTTGGGACTCAGCGGCAGCGCGTCCAGCACCACGATCGCGGAGGGCACCATGGCGTCGGGCAGGACGGCTTTGAGCGCCGCGCGCAGGCCGGCCGGGTCGAGCGCCGGGCCGGAGACGGCCGTTTGCGGGCCGGGCGCCTCCGGGGCCGCCGCGTCGGGCCGCGCCTCGGGCACGACGTAGGCGGCCAGCCGCCGGTCGCCGGGCGCGCCGTCCTCCCGGACGGTCACCACCGCCTCGCCCACGCCCGGCTGCTCGCGCAGGACCGACTCGATCTCGCCCAGCTCGATGCGCTGGCCCCGGATCTTGACCTGGGTGTCGATCCGGCCGAGGAAGACGATCGCCCCGTCGCGGCGGAGCCGTACGAGGTCTCCCGTCTTATACAGGCGCGCGCCCGGCGGGCCGAACGGGTCGGGCACGAACCGCTCGGCGGTCAGGCCGGGGCGGGCGTGGTAGCCGGTGGCGAGCTGGACACCGCCGATGTGCAGCTCGCCCGGGACGCCGAACGGCACGGGCCGCAGGTGCCGGTCGAGGACGTACAGCTCGGTGTTCTGCACCGGGCGCCCGATGGGCACCGTGGCGTCCCCCGGCACGCACCGCCACTGGGTGACGTCCACGGCCGCCTCGGTCGGGCCGTACAGGTTGTACAGTTCCGCGCCCGGCAGCCGGGCGAAGAACCGCTCGGCCACGTGCGGGGCCAGCTCCTCGCCGCTGCACACGACCCGCCGCAGCGAGGTGCAGCGCTCGATCCCCTCCTCGGACAGGAACGCCGCCAGCATCGACGGCACGAAGTGCATCGTCGTGACGCCCCGCTCGACGATCAGGTCGCGCAGGTAGGCGGCGTCCCGGTGCCCGCCGGGGCGGGCGAGCAGGAGCCTGGCGCCGGTGATGAGGGGCCAGAAGAACTCCCACACCGACACGTCGAAGCCCGCCGGGGTCTTCTGCAGGACGACATCCCCGACATCCCCGACATCCCCGCCGGACAGGCGGTGGGCCCGCTGCATCCAGTCGAGCCGGTTGACGATCGCCGAGTGCGTGTTGGGCACGCCCTTGGGGCGGCCCGTCGACCCCGAGGTGTAGATCATGTAGGCGATGTCGGAGGAGCTCGCGGAGGGCGGCGGCTCGCCCGCCGGCTCGTCCGCCGTCTCATCCCACCCCTCCTCCAGCGGCACCGTGACGGCACCGGTCGGCGGCAGGCGGTCGGCGACGGCCCGCTGGAGGAGCAGGGCCGTCACCTCGGCGTCGGCGAGCATGAAGGCGAGCCGGTCGGCGGGGTAGTCCGGGTCCAGCGGGACGTAGGCCCCGCCCGCCTTCAGCACGCCCAGCAGGCCGACGACCAGCTCGGGTGAGCGCTCGGCGCAGATCGCGACCCGCGAGCCGGGACCGACCCCCAGCCCGCGGAGCCGGCGGGCCAGCCGGCCGGCCCGCGCGTCGAGCTCGGCGTAGGTCAGCCTCACGTCCTCGAACTCCACGGCCACGGCGTCCGGGGTCCGTGCCGCCTGCGCCTGGAACAGGGTGGCGAGGGTGGCCTCGCGGTCGTGGGGTTCGCGCGGGCCGGCGGCGTGGGAGAGGATCCGCGCCCGCTCGCCGGGGGTGATGATCTCCAGCTCCGAGATGCGGGTGTCCGGCTCCGCCACCGCCGCACGCAGCAGCGTCTCGAGGTGCGAGGCCAGGCTCGCGATCGTCTCGGCGCCGAACAGGTCGCGGTTGTAGATGAAGATCCCGTGGAGCCCGTCGGGCTCCTCCTCCAGGAAGAGTTCGAGATCGAATCGGGCGGCCCGGGCCTCCATGTCGAACGGCTCGGCCGTCAGGCCGGGCCAGCCGTCCTGGCGGTCGTTCCGGTAGCTCTGCAGGGTGAGGACGACCTGGAAGACCGGCGGCCTGGAGACGTCCCTGACGACTCCGAGCTCCCCGACGAGCCGCTCGAAGGGCAGCTCCTGGTGGGCGTAGGCCTCGGTGGCGCTGCGCCTGACCCGGGCGAGCAGTTCCCGGAAGGTCGGGTCGCCGTCCAGCTCGGCGCGCATCGCCAGCACGTTGACGAACAGGCCGATCATGCCTTCGAGCTCGCGGCGCGGCCGGCCGCCCACCGGGGAGCCGACCGCGAAGTCCTCCTGCCCGGAGTGGCGTCCGAGCAGCACCTGGTAGGCCGCCAGCAGCGCCATGTAGAGGGTCGCGCCGCCCTCCCCGGCGAGCCCGGCCACCGCATCGGTCAGCTCGCGGTCCAGGCGGAAGCCGTGGGAGGCGCCGGTGAAGGTCTGCTCGGCGGCGCGCCTGCCGTCGGCGGGCAGCTCCAGCGGCGGAACCCCGGCGAGCCGCTCCCGCCAGTAGTCGAGATCCGCCTCGGCGACCGGGCGCTCGCGCTGCCACAGGGCGTAGTCGCCGTACTGGACCTCCAGGTCCGGCAGGTCGGCCCCGCCGTACAGGGCGCGCAGCTCCTCGGTGAGGATCTCGGTGGACCAGCCGTCGGCCGCGATGTGGTGGACCGTGATCAGCAGCGCGTGGTCGTCCTCCGCCAGCCGGACCAGGGTCGAGCGGATCGGCGGGCCCTCGGCCAGGTCGAAGGGCCGGGCCGTCTCGGCGCTGAAGATGTCCGCGGCGGACGCCTCGTCGGCGGTGGCGCGGCGCAGCTCGATGTCGGCGGTCTCCCCGACGAGGACGTACGGGCGGCCGTCCTCGTCGGCGGGGAAGCGCATCCGCAGGCTCTCGTGCCGTGCCACGACGGCGCGCAGGGCGAGCTCCAGCCGGTCGGGGTCGAGGGGGCCGCGCAGCCGCAGGGAGATCGGGATCGTGTAGGCGGCGCTCCCCGGGGCGAACTGCTCCATGAACCACAGCCGCTCCTGTCCGAACGAGAGCGGGACCGGCCGGTCCGGAGGGCGCGGGGGGATGGCGGTGGCCCGCACGGGGGTGCGGCGGCGCAGACGCTGTTCGAGGAGGGCCCGCTTGGTGTCGGAGAGCCGGAGACTGCTCGAGGACAGGTCGGGCGTGGATGTCACACCTGGCTCACTTTCGGGTGGGCGGCGCGTTACATCGGATGGAGGACATTCATCCATATCTGCCCCGGCCAAGTCGAGATGGGGAGGAGGTCATAAATGACTGTTTTGTGAATCGGTGTGTCCGAAACGGCGAGTATCGGACAAAATTAATGAAGGTTGACGCCGGGTTGTGCGGGTGGATATAAGGTGATTTGTCGTGCGCATTAAATCCCTCTGAACCGTACGGGGCGATGTGACCCCGCGGAGGAGTACCTGGCACATGGCGATCGAGCCCCTCTCGATTACGCGACCCACCCTCCCCTCGACCCCCCGCCCGAATCCCCCTCCCGAACACACCTCCGTACTGCTCTGCCTCCCCTACGCGGGAGGGGCGGCAGGTGCCTATTACGGCCTGAAAGGCGCTTGCGACGCCGTCGAGGTCGTCGCCGTCCAGCTTCCCGGCCGGGAGAACCGGATCGAGGAGCCACCCGAGTTCTCCGTGCCGCGGATCACCGATGAGATCGCCCCGCACACGGGACGGCCGTACGCCCTCTACGGGCACAGCATGGGCGCCCGGATCGCCTTCGAGGTGGCACGCGAGCTGCGCCGCCGGGGGCTGCCCCCGCCGCTGAGGCTCTACGCCGGGGCCGCCCACCCCCCCGACCGGAGGGTGCCGCTGGCCGCGGCGGCGGACCTGCCCGACGAGGCGTTCATCGACCAGCTCGTACGGCGCGCCGGTGCCCCCGAGGAGCTCAGGGACGTACCCGAGCTGCGGGAGCTGCTCCTGCCCGTGCTGCGGGCGGACTTCACCTGGATCAAGCGGTACCGCTACGCGCCCGAGCCGCCGCTGGACGTCCCCGTGGTGGCGTTCGCGGGTCTCGACGACGGGGAGGTGCCGCCGGGCGACATGCTCGGCTGGGCGCGCCACACCCGCGCCGGATTCGCCCTGCGGACCCTGCGCGGCGGCCATTTCTTCCTCAAGGACGGTCCCGCGGAGCTCGCCCGGCTGATCGCCGGGGATCTCGCGGGCCCCGGCCCCGGCAGGGGCGCGGGCCCGCCGCCCATGGAGGACGACGAGGTCCACGTCCGCGTGTTCCCCGCCGGGGAGCCGCAGGGCACGTCCGGCGGAGACGCGGGCGGCCTCTCCCGCGCCGTGGACCGGGCGGACGGCCTGGCGGTCGAGGCGACGGTCCGCGGCGGCGCCGTCGGCGCGGCCGTGGGGCTGCTGGAGGCGTACGGCGCCGCCCACGCTCTCTCCCGCAGCGCCTCCCACAGCGCCTCCCGCCGTGCTTTCCCCGGTCCCTCTCACGAGGACGGGCTCGGGCCGGGGGAGTGGGAGCAGGTAGCGGACGCGGCCGAGGAGGACCGGCCCTGGCTGGAGCTCCGCGCCAGGACGGCCAGGCGGGCGCTGTCCCGCGCGGGGGCGCACGCCCAGGCCGAGGCGGGGTTCCCCGATCTGGCCGACCCGGGGCCGTGGCCCGCGGGCGCCGGCTGGTGGGTGACCTTCCTGTCCCTGCACACGCCGCTGGGCGAGGCGCTGGCGGCGGTCGCGGTGCCCCGCGGCCGGACCCGGCTGAGCACCGATATGTGGACCGATCGATGACGGAGCGGTGAGCCAATGACCTCGGGGCAGTTCCTGCACGATCTCGTCGTGGGGCAGGCCGCCCGCACGCCGGACGCGACGGCGGTCCGGCAGTGGGACCGGACGCTGACCTACGGTGAGCTGGCCGATGCCGCGGGCGCGCTGGCCGGTCGCCTGCGCGCGGCGGGCGTCGGGCCGGAGACCCGGGTCGGCGTCTGCGGCCGCCGCACGCCCGACCTGCTGGTCTCGGTGATGGGAATCATGATGGCGGGCGGGGCCTACGTGCCGCTGGACCCCTCGCACCCGCCCGCCAGGCTGCGCACGATCATCGAGGACGCCGGCATCGGCACGGTCGTCGCCGACGACACCGGACGCGAGCTGCTCGCCGGGGCCCCGGTACGGTTGACGGGACCGCGCGCCGGGACCGGGGCGGAGGAGCCGCACGGACGGCCCGGGGACGGCAACGACCGGCGGGGGCCCGCGGCCCGTCCGGCCGGGACGCCCGCTCCGCCGCGCCCTGCCCATCCCGATCACGCGGCCTACGTCCTGTACACCTCCGGATCCACCGGGCGGCCCAAGGGCGTCGTGGTCAGCCACGCCGCCGCCGTGTCCTTCGTCACCATGGCCGGCGAGCTGTTCGGCCTCGACTCCGGGTGCCGCAGCATCGGCTTCGCCGCGCTCGGCTTCGACGTGTCGGTCCTCGACGTGTTCGCCCCGCTGGCCAGGGGCGGTTCGGTGATGTTCGTCCCCGACGGCGACCGGACCGATCCGGCGCGCCTGCAGCGTTTCCTGGAGCACCACGAGGTCACCTGGGGGACCGTCCCGCCCGCACTGCTCCCGCTGCTCGACCCGGACCGGCTGCCCCTGCTGCGCGACCTGCTCACCGCCGGAGAGCCGGCCGGTCCCGAGCAGGTGGCCCGCTGGTCGCGCCCCGGAGTCCGGCGCTTCCACAACTGGTACGGCCCCACCGAGACCACGGTCTGCGTGGTCGGCGGCGAGCTGACCGGCACCTGGGACCGGCCGCTGCCGATCGGCCACGCGCTGCCCGGGTGCACCGCCCGGATCCTCGACGACCGGCTCGCCCCCTGCCCGCCGGGCACGCCGGGCGAACTGTGCATCGGAGGCCCCCAGCTCGCCCGGGGCTACCTCGACCGGCCCGGTCTGACGGCCGAACGGTTCGTCGCCGACCCCTACGGCCCGCCCGGCTCCCGGCTCTACCGCACGGGCGACCGGGTGGTGCTGGAGGCCGACGGCCGGATCGGCTTCCTCGGACGGCTGGACCGGCAGGTCAAGGTGCAGGGCCAGCGGGTGGAGATCGGGGAGATCGAGTCGGTGCTCCGCGCCCACCCGGACGTCGGCCACGCGGTGGTCGACCTGGACTCCGGGCCCGGCGGGATGGCCGAGCTCACCGCCTACCTGGCCCCCGAGTCCGCCCCCGGTCTGGACGGGATCCGCGACCACTGCCTGGCCAGGCTCCCGGTCTACATGGTCCCCACCCGGGTCGTCCGCCTGCCGTCGCTGCCGCTGACCGTGGCGGGCAAGGTGGATCTCGGCCGCCTGCGCTCCCGCGGTGAGGACCCCCGCCGGGAGGCGGACGGCCTCCCCGCCGGAGCGGGCCCGGCGCCGCGGGAAGCCCCCTCCGGCGGAGGGCGGGTTCCCCGGGACGCGGTGGAGCGGGCGGTCGCCGCCGTCTGGTCGAGGACGTTCGAGGTGCCCGAGCCGGGCCTCGACGACGACTTCTTCGCCTCGGGCGGCCACTCCCTGCTCGCCATGCACCTGGTGGCCGGGCTCCGGGCCGAGCTGCGCAGGGAGATCGCCGTCGAGGACGTCCTGGCCGGCCGCACGGTGGAGGGCCTCGCCCTGCGGGCCGGGCAGGCCCCGCCGATCGAGGACCCGCCCGTCGCGGCCGCCGCCCCCGCCCTCTCCCCCGCGCAGCGGCGGATGTGGTTCGTGGAGCGCCTGGCCCCCGGCACACCGGTGCACAACATCGCCATGGCCCAGCGGCTGACCGGCCCGCTCGACACCGGAGCCCTGCGCGCGGCGCTGTCGGCGGTCTCCGCCAGGCACGAGGTGCTGCGCTGGCGGATCGAGGAGTCGGGGGGCGTGCCGCGCGTGGCCGTCGACCCGGCGGGTGAGATCGCGCTCCCGGTCGACGCCGGAGCGGGAGAGCCGTCCCCGGCCGGGGCGCGGGCGGACGGCGACCTGCCGGAGTGGGCCGGGGCGTGGCTGGAGGAGGAGGCCCGCACGCCCTTCGACCTCGCGGCGGGACCGCTGTGGCGGGCACGGTTGCTCCGGCTGGCGCAGGACGACCACGTGCTGGCCGTCACGGCGCACCACATCGTGTTCGACGGCTGGTCGCAGGACGTCCTCTACGACGACATCGCGCGTGCCTACCGGGGCGACCCCGCGGTCCCGCTCGCCACCTCCTTCGCCGGGTACGCGGCCTGGCTCGCCGCGCGCGAGGACACCGCGGCCCTGGAGCGGCGGGTGGAGCACCTCGGCGGGGCGCCCGCCGTACTGGACCTGCCGCGCGACCTTCCGCGCCCCGCCGTGCAGACCTTCGAGGGAGCCTCCGTCCGGACCGAGGCGGACGCCGAGACAGGCGCCGGGGTCCGCGCACTCGCCGCCCGGCTGGGCGCGACGCCGTACGCCGTGATGCTCTCCGCGTTCGCCCAGGTCATGAGGAGGCTCACCGGGCAGTCCGAGATGATCGTCGGAACACCGGTCGCCGACCGCCGCGATCCGGCGTTCGAGCCGCTGGTCGGCTGCCTCGTGCAAGTCGTCCCGGTACGGCTGGCCGTGACGGACGAGGGGGCGTTCGCCGGCCACGTCACCGCGTGCCAGCGGGAGCTGTCCGACGCCTTCGCCCACCTCGACGTCCGGCTGGAGCGCCTCGTCGAGAGGCTGGGAGTGGGACGCGACCTGTCGCGCAACCCGCTGATCCAGGTCCTGTTCAACATGTACGACTTCACCGAACCCCGCCTGGACCTGCCGGGGGTGAGCGCCCGCCCGCTCCCGCCCGGGCTGCCCGGCTCCCTGTTCGACCTGACCCTCTACGTCGGCGAGCGCGGCGACCGCTACGTGTTCCAGGCCGTGTACAACCCCAGGCTGTTCCACGCCGAGCGGATCGAGGCGCTGCTGGCCGGTTACGTCCACCTGCTCGGCGAGCTGGTCGCCGCCCCGGAACTGCCCGTGCGGCTCGCGCCGATGCGTCCCCCGGGCACCCCGCTGCCCGGCAGCGCGACCGCCGCACCCGCCGCACCCGCCGTACTCACCGCACCCGCCGGAGCCGCCGGAGCCCCGCCCGGCCCGGCCGCCGGCGGACTCGTGGAACGCGTCCTGGCCAGGGCGGCCGAGCACCCGGACAGGATCGCGGTCTCCGGCGCCGGGGGCGAGCTGACCTACGGCGAGCTGGCCGACCTGGCGACACGGACCGCCGCCGCGACCGCCGCCGTGGCCGGCCCCGGCCAGGCCGTCGCGGTCCTGGCCGCCCGCCGGTGCGAGCTGCCCGCCCTGCTGCTCGGGGTGCTGGCCGCCGGGGCCCGCTGGGCCGTGCTCGACCCCGCCCTCCCGCCCGCCAGACTGGCCGCCCAGGCGGCCGCCGTGGACGCACGCGCGCTGCTGTGCTGCCCCGGTACGGCTCCGCCGCCCGAACTGGCCGGCCTTCCGCCGGTGCAGCCCCTTCCTCCGGCGGGGAGTCAGGCGGAGGCGGGAACGGGGCCCGGGCCGGTCGTGCCGGCCGGGGAACGCGGGTACCTCTCCTTCACCTCCGGCAGCACGGGCGATCCCAAACCCGTACGGGCGGCGGAAGGGCCGCTCGCGCGCTTCCTCGACTGGTACCCCGGAACGTACGGCCTGACCGGGCGGGACCGGTTCGCTCTGCTCGCCGGGCTGGCGCACGACCCCCTGCTCCGCGACGCCTTCACCCCACTCGTCCTGGGCGGCCCGCTCCACGTGCCCGACCAGGACGACATCCGCGACCCCGCCCGCCTGGCCGCCTGGCTGCGGGACCGCGCCGTCACCGTCGCCCACCTCACCCCGCAACTGGCCGTGCTCGTGGCCGCCGCCGGGGTGCCGCTGCCGGACCTGCGGCTGGTCCTGCTCGGAGGGGACCGGCTCACGTGGGCGCAGGCCGCCCGGTTCCGGAAGGTCGCGCCCGGCGCGCGCCTGGTGAACGCCTACGGCACCACCGAGACGCCCCAGGTCCAGGCGGTCTTCGAGATCACCGGCGGTGACAGCGGCGGTCGGGAGGAGCGGGCGGACCACGGCGGCCAGGACGACCACGGCGACGCCGTCCCGGTCGGGCACGGGGTCGGCGGCGCGGAACTGCTCGTGCTCGGCGGGAACGGGCTGCCGGCCGCGGTGGGAGAGCTGGGCGAGGTGGTGATCCGCAGCCGGCGGCTGGCCGAGGGCTACCTCGACGAGCAGCTCACCAAGGAGCGCTTCACCGCGGAGGCGGACGGCGAGACGGGCCGGTACCGGACGGGCGACCTGGGCCGGTACGACCCCGCCGGGCGGGTCGTGCTCGCCGGGCGGGCCGACGGCCAGGTGAAGATCCGCGGCTACCGGGTCGAGCTCGGCGAGATCGAGGGCGTGCTCATGGAGCATCCGGACGTCCGTGCCGCGGCGGCGGCGGTCGCCGACCGGCCGGGCGGGCCGGTGCTGCGCGCCTACGCCGTCCCCGCGAGGGCGGGGGTCCGGCCGGCCGGCCTCCGGCGGCACCTCGGCGACCGGCTGCCCGCCCACGCCGTCCCCGCCGAGGTGGTCCTGCTGCCCGCGCTGCCCCTCACCCCGAACGGGAAGGTCGACCGGGCCGCGCTGCCCGAACCCGTGCCGCGCCCGGCCGGCCCGCGCGCCGACGAGCCGTCCGGCGCGACGGAACGGCTCGTCGCCGGGGTGTGGCGGGAGGTGCTCGGCCTGCCGAGGATCTCCGCCGGAGAGAACTTCTTCGAGATCGGCGGGCACTCGCTCGCCACCGCCGAGGTCCAGGCCCGGCTCGCCGCGCTGCTCGGCCGTGCCGTCCCCATCGTGGACCTCTTCCGCTTCCCCACGGTCCGCTCCCTCGCCGCCCACCTCGACGGCGCCGGGCGCACCCCGGGTCCGGAACGCGCCTCCCGGCGGATCGCCGCCCGGCAGGCCCGGACCCCGTCCCGAAGGGCACCATCCCGCCGGCCCTACCCGGCCGGAAGACAGGAGAATGAGGAATGACCGAGGAATATGCGGTCGAGCCGATCGCGGTGGTCGGGCTCGCGTGCCGGATGCCGGGGGCTCCGGACGTCCCGTCGTTCTGGCGCAACCTCATCGACGGAGTGGAGTCGGTCAGGTTCTACACCCGGGAGGAGCAGGCCGCGCTCGGCGTACCCGACTACCTGCTCGACGACCCCAACTTCGTGCGCGCGGCGTCCATCGCCGACGACTACGGCGCCCTGGACGCCGCCTTCTTCGGAATGTCCCCCCGTGAGGCGCAGCTGCGAGATCCGCAGCAGCGGATGTTCCTGGAGCTGTCGCACAGCGCGCTGGAGGACGCCGGCTACGACCCCGCGCGCTACCCGGGGGAGGTCGGCGTCTACGGGGCGATCGGCTCCGACGAGTACCAGTGGATGTTCATCCGCAGGGACCGCAAGACGCACGCCTCCGTCGGCAACCTCGCCATCTACACCGGCAACCACCCCGACTACCTGTCGACGCTGGTGTCCTACAAGCTCGACTTGCGCGGCCCCAGCCTCACTCTGCACACCGCCTGCTCCTCCTCCCTGGTCGCCATCCACGTGGCCTGCGAGGCGCTGCGCTCCGGCGAGTGCGACATGGCGCTCAGCGGCGGCGTGTCGATCGAGATGCCGCCCGAATGGGGCTACCAGTACCACCAGGACGGCATCTACGCCCCGGACGGGCACTGCAGGGCGTTCGACGCATCCGCCGCGGGAACCATCTGGGGCGGGGGCGGGGGCATCGCGGTGCTCAAGAGGCTGTCGGACGCCCTCGCCGACGGCGACCACGTCCGGGCGATCGTGATCGGCAACGCCATCAACAACGACGGCGCCACCAAGGTCGGCTTCTCGGCGCCGAGCGTCGAGGGGCAGGCCGTCGCGGTCTCCCAGGCCCTGGACCTGGCCGGCGTCGACCCGCGCACCGTCACCTACGTGGAGGCGCACGGCACCGGCACCTCCCTGGGCGACCCGATCGAGGTGGCGGCGTTGTCGAGCGTGTTCGGCAAGGACACCGCGGAGGCCGGCTGGTGCGGGATCGGCTCGGTCAAGACCAACATCGGGCACCTCGGCCCCGCCGCGGGCATCGCCGGATTCATCAAGACGGTCCTGTCGATCGAGCACGGCATGATCCCGCCGAGCCTCAACTACGAGAGCCCCAATCCCCGCATCGGCTTCGGCGAGAACCCCTTCCACGTCGTGTCCACCCTCACCAAGTGGGAGACCGGCGGGTTCCCGCGCAGGGCGGGCGTCAGCTCCTTCGGCATCGGCGGCACCAACGCGCACGCCGTACTCGAACAGGCCCCGGCCGTCCCCCCCGCTCCTCGTGAGGACCGCCCGGTCCACCTCCTGCGGCTGTCGGCCCGCACGTCGTCCGCGCTGGAGGCCATGGCGGGAAGGCTCGCCGACCGGCTGTCCGGCGCGGCGGACCTCGACCTGGCGGACGTGGCCTTCACGCTGCGCACCGGGCGCAAGGAGATGAAGCACCGGGCGGTCGTCGTCGCCGCCGACACCGAGGACGCGGCCCGCGCGCTCGCCGACCCCCGCCGCCTGGTCAAGGGCGCGGCGGGCTCGGCACCGCGTGTGGCGTGGCTGTTCTCCGGCCAGGGCGCGCAGTACGCCGGGATGGGGGCCGGGCTCTACCGCACCGAGGCGGTCTTCCGGGAGGCCGTGGACGAGTGCGCCGGGCTTCTCCTCGACGAGCTCGGCCTCGACCTGCGGGAGCTGCTCTTCCCCGGGGACGACGAGCGGGAGGCCGCCGACGACAGACTCCGGCAGACCGCGCTCACCCAGCCCGCGCTGTTCACCGTCGAGTACGCGCTGGCCCGCCTGTGGCGCTCCTGGGGCGTCGAACCGGCCGGGATGATCGGCCACAGCATCGGCGAGTACGTCGCGGCCACCGTGGCCGGGGTCTTCGACCTGCCCGGCGCGCTGCGCCTGGTCGCCGCCCGGGGCAGGCTGATGCAGAGCATGCCGCCGGGCTCGATGCTCGCGCTCCGCCTGGACGAGGCGGAGGTCCGGGAAAACCTGCCCGACGGACTGTCGGTCGCGACCGTCAACGGGCCGGGGACCTGCGTCGTGGCCGGGCCCACCGGCCTGATCGAGGAGTACGGCGCGCGGCTGGCCGAGCAGGGGGTGGGGCGCACGATGCTGCGCACCTCGCACGCCTTCCACTCGGCCATGATGGACCCCATCCTCGCGGAGTTCCACGAGGTCGTCGCCTCGACCCCCCGCAACGCCCCCGCCCTGCCCTTCCTGTCGAACGTCACCGGGACGTGGATCACCGCCGAGGACGCGGTCGACCCCGCCTACTGGACCCGCCACCTGCGGGAGGCGGTCAGGTTCGGCGACTGCGTGGCGACTCTCCTGTCGGAGGGGGAGTGGCGGCTCGTCGAGTGCGGGCCCGGCCGCCAGCTGGCCGGTCTGGCCAGGACCCAGCTGCCTTCCGGCGCCCCCGCGCCGCTGGCGAGCCTGCCCGGCCCCGCGGATCCCAAGCCGGACCCGGAGGTGCTCTACGCCACCGCAGGGGCCCTGTGGACCTCGGGGGTCACGATCGATCCGGAGGCCCTCGGAGCGCCCGGGCGCCGCGTCCCGCTGCCGGGCTACCCCTTCGAACGCTCCCACCACTGGGTGCCGATCCTGCCCGACCCGCAGCTGATCTACCCGGTCCCGCCGCGCACCGGCGCGCTCCCCGTGGAGGAGTGGTTCAGCCTTCCCGCCTGGCGGCAGGAGCCCGTCCCCGTCTCCGGCGCGCCGGGGCCCGACCGCTGCCTCGTCTTCGCCGGCCCGTCCGCCGCCCCGCTGACGGCGGCGCTGCGCGCGGCCGGGACGGAGGTGCTGACCGTCGCCGCCGGAGAGCGGTACGGCCGCACGGCCGACGGCGGGATCACGATCCGGCCCGGCTCCCGCGAGGACTACGAGACCCTGATCGCCGAGGTCGGGGTGCCGGAGCGGATCGTCCACGCCTGGGCGCTCGACGGCACGCCCGCCCGCGACGCCGCCGCAACCCTGGCCGCGCAGGATCTCGGCTTCTTCAGCCTGCTCACCCTGGTCCAGGCGCTGTCGGCGGCCGAGCGGGAGTCCGGCGTGCACCTGGACGTGCTGACCGCGGGCACGCAGGGCGTGCTCGGCCCCGACCTGCGCCGCCCCGAGCACGCGACGGTGGCCGGGATCGCCAAGGTCGTCCCTCTGGAGGCGCCCTGGCTGTCGGTCCGTCACATCGACCTGGAGGCCGCAGCGGAGCCCGGCGCGGCGCCGTACGGCTTCGGCCCCGTGCTGGCCGAGCTGGCCCGGGATCCGGGGCTCGACGTCCCCGAGGAGGGGACGCCGCCCTCTCCGGTGGTGCTGAGGTCCGGGCGGCGCTGGGTGCGCGGTTACGAGCCCGTGCCGGTGGCCGCCCCGGGCCGGGACGGCACGCCGGAAGGGCTGCGTGAGGGCGGCGTCTACCTCGTCACCGGCGGCCTCGGCGGGATCGGCCTCACCCTGGCCGAGGACCTGGCCCGGCGCGTGCGGGCCCGGCTGGTCCTGCTCGGCCGCTCGGGGCTGCCCCCGCGGGAGGAGTGGGAGGCGCTCGGCGGCGGGACGGACCGGACCGCCCGGGCCGTCGCGGCGGTCCGCCGGATGGAGGAGGCGGGTGCCGAGGTGCTCGTGCTGGCCGCGGACGTGACCGACCCGGCGAGCGTGCTGCGCGCCCGCGAGGAGACGCTCGCGCGGTTCGGCCGGATCGACGGGATCGTGCACGCCGCCGGCCTGCCCGGCGGCGGCATGGCCGAGGTCAAGGAGCGCGCGGAGGCCGAACGGGTGATGGCGCCCAAACTGGCCGGCACGATCGCGCTCCGCGAGGCGTTCGGCGATCTGGAGCTGGACTTCGTGATGCTGTGCTCCTCGGTGACCGCGGTGGCGGGAGGGTTCGGCCAGGTCGACTACTGCGCCGCCAACAACTTCCTCGACGCCTACGCGCAGATCTGGCCCGGACAGGTGATCTCGGTCAACTGGGGCGCCTGGCTGGAGGTCGGCATGGCCGCCGAGGTCGCCGCGCCGGTGGCCTTCCGGGCGCTGCAGCGCGGTGACCGGGTCAGCCCGCTGGACCACCCCGTGCTCACCCACCGGCACGACTCCGCCGACCGGCTGCCCTGGGTCTCCGGGACGATCTCCCCGGACACCCACTGGCTGCTGGCCGAGCACCGCGTCGCCGGAGAACCGGTGCTGCCCGGTACCGGCTACCTGGAGACGGTCCGCCACGCCTTCGAGGTGACCGTGCCCGCTCCGGGACCCGGCCACGCCGTCGAGCTGCGCGACGTCGCCTTCGTGGCGCCGCTGGCGGTCGCCGAGGGCGCCTCGGCCGAGCTGCGGGTGCTGTTCTCGCCCGGCGGCGACGGCGTGGAGTTCGAGGTGGTGAGCGTCGTCGGCGGAACGACCAGGTCGCATGCCAGGGGCGGAGCGGCGTGGGTGCCCGCGGACGCGCAGACCGCCGACCTGGACGAGCTGCTGGACCGGTGCTCGTACGGCTCCCGCGAGGAGGCTGCGGACATGTTCGCCTCCGCGTCCGGCCTGGTCGCCTTCGGGCCCCGCTGGCGGAGCCTGCGCGCCGTGCACCTGGGGCAGGAGGAGGAGCTCGCCCGGCTGGAGGCGGCGCCCGAGGCCGCCGGCGAGCTCGGCCGCTTCGGACTCCACCCGGCTCTGCTCGACGAGGCGACCGCGTTCGTCAGCGCCGCGGGCGAGCACAGCTACCTGCCGCTGGGCTACGGCCGGATCACCGTGCACGCACCGTTGCAGGCCCGGATCTGGAGCCACGCCCGGCACCGGGACACCGGGGGAGGGGAGATCGTCTCCGTCGACCTGACGCTCTACGGAGACGACGGCCGCGTGCTCGCCGACATCTCCGACTTCGTGCTCCGCCGGGTCGACACCGGCGCCGTCGCCGCCACGGTCGGGGAGGGCGCCCGGCAGACGGCGGAGCAGCCCGTCGTGGCCGAGGAGTCCGCGGCCGCCGGAGCGGGCGTGGACCTGGAAGGGGCCCAGCGCGGCATCTCGCCGGCGAACGGCGCGGACGCCTTCCGACGCCTGCTCGCCGCGGGCCTCGGCCCGCAGACGGTCGTCAACGCGACCGGGCTGGCGGAGTTCGTGGCGGGTGTGCGCGAGCTCACCCAGGAGACCGTGGCCGAGCAGCTGGACCTGGCGGCCGACGGCGGCGGGTCCGGCGCGGAGGGCTACGTCGCGCCCCGCAACGAGACCGAGAGCATGCTGGCCGGGCTCTGGGGCGAGGTGCTCGGCGCGGGACGGGTCGGCGTGGAGGACGACTTCTTCGAGCTCGGCGGCAACTCGCTCGTCGCGGTCCAGCTCATCGCGCTGCTGCGCAAGAAGGCCGGGGTGAAGCTCCCCATGCGCACCCTGTTCCAGGTCCCCACGGTGACGGGCATGGCGGCCCTGGTCGAGGAGATGCGCGGGCGGGGCGCCGCGAAGGAGGCGGCTCCGGCCGCCATCGTCCGCCAGCCCCGGACCGCCTCGCCGAGCTGATCGCGGCGGGGCTCTCGTAGAGCGGGCCGGGTTCCGCGGGATCAGGAGGCGATCCCGCGGAACCCGGAGGGCGCGTCAGGAGTTCAGCTCCGCCAGCCAGCCGAGCTGCTCCAGGCGGTCGTCCAGCGTGGGCGCGTTCAGCCCGACGACGAGGGTCGTCGCCCCCGCCTTGCGGTAGGCGTCCAGCCGCTCGCGTACCCGATCAGGGGTGCCGCAGAGCGCCAGCGCGTCCACCAGGTCGTCGGGCAGCTCCTCCATGGCCTCGCCCATCCCGCCGCCGAGGTAGGCCTCCTGCACCCGGGCGGCCGCGGCGGCGAAGCCCAGGCGGTGGGCGAGCCGGTTGTAGAAGTTGACCTCCCTGCTGCCCATGCCGCCCAGATACAGCGCGAGCATCGGGCGCACCACGTCGCGGGCGTAGTCGGCGTCGTCGTCCACCATCGCCATCACCATGGGGGAGACGGCGATCTCCGCCGGGTCGCGCCCGGCCAGGGCCGCGCCCGAGCGCAGGTGGTCGAGGGACTCCGCCACGTGCTCGGGCGGGAAGTGGATCGGCAGCCAGCCGTCGGCGATCTCGCCGGCGAGGGCGATCGCCTTGGGGCCCATGGCCGCCAGGTGGATCGGGAGCGGCTGCCGTACCGGTCCGATGGCCATGCTCAGCGCCTTGCCGCGGCTGTCGGGCAGGGGCAGCTGAAGGGTGGGGCCCGCGTGGCGCACGGGTTCGCGGGCCAGCGCGGTCCGCACCACCTGGACGTAGTCGCGCAGGTGGGCCAGCGGGCGCTCGTAGCGCCGCCCGTGCCAGCCCTCCGTCACCTGCGGGCCGGAGGTGCCCAGGCCCAGCCGGAACCGGCCGCCGGACAGCCGGTCGATCGTCGCCGCGGCCATGGCGGTGGCGACGGCGGTGCGGCCGGAGATCTGGATGATCCCGCTGCCGAGTTCCACGCGTTCGGTGCCGGCCGCCAGCCAGGCCAGCGTCGTCGCCGGGTCGGCGCCGTACCCTTCGGAGGCCCAGACCGACTCGTACCCCAGCCGCTCGGCCTCCCTGACGAGCTTGAGATGCTCGTCGGGAGCGGACGCGACAGGTCCCAGGGTGCCGATGCTGAATCCCAGACGCACAGGCGCCTCCTTGCTCGACGTGTTCGGTGATCGCATCATCTCCGGAACCGGCTGCCTCGCACAGGGCATGACTCAAGAAACACGGGCACATCCACAGGAACGAGGCTGGCCCGGCGGACGCTCGATCGTCAAAGTCCCGGGCCTGCACCGGCGTCGTCCGTGCGAGGGTCCGGGGTCGTCCCGTTTAACCCGCGGTCGCCCAGCAACCGGCGCGGGCATTCGCGTAGCGAATTGGCTGCTTTCCGTGATGTCCTCTCCTCCGGGAGAACGATTCTTGACTATCGGTGCAGAATCATGCGACATAGGGAATGAAGCAAGAGAGGGTGTACCCCTTTTGTCGGAGAATCCTGGACCTGAAAATCTGTCGCCCGAAAACGCGTTTCCGGCCACACTCGACGTGGACGGCCTGCTCGCCTCGGGATGGCAGCCTCTGGCTTTTCAGCAGTTCATCCTGAAGATACACAGTCGCTGTGACCTGTCCTGCGAATACTGCTACATGTACGAAATGGCCGACCAGTCCTGGAAGGCGCAGCCGCGGCGCATGTCCGAGACGATCGTGGAGCGTACGGCGGCGCGCATCGCCGAGCATGCGGCGGCGCACGAGCTGGCCGAGGTGGAGGTGGTCCTGCACGGCGGGGAGCCGCTTCTTGCGGGACCGGACTTCATCTCCCACGCCGTGCGCGCGATCAGGAGCGAGGCCGCCGACGTCGGCACACGGGTCCGTGTGGGAGTGCAGACCAACGGGCTCCGCCTCGGAGAGGAGTTCCTGCGGCTCTTCGACCGGCTGGAGATCCGGGTGGGGGTGAGCCTGGACGGCGACGAGCAGGCCCAGGACCGGCACCGGCGGTTCGCCGACGGAAGGGGGAGCCACGCGATCGTCTCGGCCTCGCTCCACCGGCTGGCCTTCGGCCCCTTCCACCATCTGTTCAGCGGCCTGTTGTGCACGATCGACATTCGCAACGACCCGCTGGCGACCTACGAGGCGCTCCTGGCGTTCGACCCCCCGGCGGTCGACTTCCTGCTCCCGCACGGCAACTGGGCCACGCCTCCTCCCTTCCGCGACCCCGGCTCGTCCGTCACGCCGTACGCCGACTGGCTCATCCCGATCTTCGACCGATGGTACGGCTCGCCGTCGGAGACGGAGATCCGGTTCTTCACCGAGATCATGCGGTTGCTGACGGGACGGGCCTCGCGCACCGAGGCGATCGGGCTGTCACCGGCGCGCATGGCCGTGGTGGAGACCGACGGCAGCATCGAGCAGTCGGACATCCTGAAGTCCAGCTATCACGGGGCCGCGGCCACCCGGATGCACGTCCTGCGTGACTCCTTCGACGCGGTTCTCTGCCACCCCGCGATCGTGGCCCGGCAGATCGGCGAGCTGGCCCTCGCCCCGGTGTGCCACGCCTGCGAGGTCGTCTCTGTGTGCGGCGGCGGACTGTACGCCCACCGCTACAACCTCGTCGACGGGTTCATGGGCCCCTCCGTCTACTGCGCCGACCTCTACCGGCTCATCACGCACATCCGCACGAGGCTCGCCCGCGACGTCGCCCGTCTGAAGGGAAGCCGATGAAGCTGCCGTCGCTCAAGGTCTCCGGAAAGGCGTTCACCGAGCTGGCGGCGGGCGGGGGAGGGGCCGAGGCTGCAGGAGAGCTGCGCGCGTTGCAGCGGGACAAGACCATGCTGCTGGTGAGAGGCATCGTGGACGAGGCGAGGACCACCGGTCACCCCCACGCCGATCTGGCGGTCCACGCGTACGACCTGCTGTCAGAGGTGGAGAGCCGTACGGCGGACGCGGTCGTCGGCGTGCTGGGGTATCCCGCCGTGGGAGCGTGGGCGTGGCGGACCTACCTGGCCCTGACAGAGAGGACGGCGGCCGGAGACGGCCCCGGCGGGCCGAACGCGGGCGGCCACGATCCCGGGCGGCTGGGCGCGATGGCCGTGGTGGCCGCGATCAGGTCGCAGACCGCATGCCGGGTCCGGCTGCCCGTCACCGGAGGCAGGCTCATGCTGCCGTCGCTGGGGGAGGCCGTGCTTCCCCGGGGCCCGGACGGGGTGGTGGACGTCGCCGTGCGGCCGGACGGGATCGGAGCCGAGCTCGGCGTCGGCCGGTTCGCGGTGCGGGTGGATCCCTCCTGTGATGGAACGGGCTGGCGGGTCCTGCACCGGCTCCCGGCGGCTCCCGGGATCGGCATGATCCTGGACGATCTCGATCCCTACCGGTGGCCGGAGGCGCACGAGCTGGAGGGACGGCTCACCGCCGGGCGGCGCCGTACCTGGCGGTCACGCCTCGTCGAGGCCTGGCGCATCCTGACCGCCGATCACTGGACCGTTGCGGAGGAGGTCGCCTCGGCGATCTCCGTGCTCACTCCCCTCAGGCCGCGGGCCTTCGGAGACAACAGCGGAACCGCCCAGGAGACGTTCGGGGCCGTCGCCCTCTCCGAGCCCGGAAACGGCCTCGGCCTCGGCGCCACGTTCGCCCACGAGATCCAGCACACCAAGCTCACAGCGCTGACCGATGCGGTCGCCCTGACCCTGCCGGACGACGGGCGGCGTCACTACGCCCCGTGGAGGCCGGACCCCCGCCCCGTCTACGGACTGCTGCAGGGCGCTTACGCCTTCATGGGGGTGGCGGACTTCTGGCGCTGCCGCCGCGGGATGGAGCGGGGCGCGGCGGCGTTCCGTGCGCAGGTGGAGTTCGCTCGCTGGAGAGAGGGCGCATACCTGGTCACTTGCACGCTTCTGGAGAGCGAGAGCCTTACGGAGGCCGGGGTGGAGTTCGTCACCGGGATGCGGCGCACGCTCGAAGCCATGCTCCTGGAACCGGTGGACCTCGCGGCGGCGGGACAGGCCCACCGTGAGGCCGGCTGGCACCGGGATGCCTGGAACAGGCGCAACCCGGGCCGGACGGGGCCCTGACCCGGCCACCGCGTCAGGGCCGGGTCAGGTCAGCGGCGGGTCGAAGTCGCAGTCGACGCGCCGCCCCTCGTGGACGGCGATGAGGTCGGGCGGGTCCGAGGTCGATGCCCCGGGTGGATCGAAACGGCTCACCGTGTCGGCGTGCAGCAGGTCGGCTTCCTTGTCCGCTCCCGCCGCCCGCATGTCGAGGACGAGGTTGGAGGCGCAGGCGAGCGTCAGGTGGTGGTCCGGGCCGAAGAGCTCGCGCAGCCTCTCGAGCGTGTCCTCGCCCAGTTCCCGCGCCGCGGCCGTCTCACCCAGGGCGGCGAGGTCCGTGGCGAGGTTGACGGCGCAGGTCAGCGTGTAGTGGTGGTTCCGGCTGACCTTGGCGATCAGTCGTTCCCTGGCCGCCCCGTTGATGGCTCTGGCCTCGGCGGCGTCACCGCGCAACCGGTGCAGGACCGCGAGGTTGCCCCGGCACGCGTGGGTGAAGGGGTGGTCGTCGCCGAACGCCCGGGGGTAGAGGGAGACGGCCTCGCTCGCGATTGCGAACGCCTCGTCGATCTCCCCGGCCGTGCGCAGGGTGTTGGAGACGTTGACGGCGGCGGCCATCGTATCCGGATGGTCGTCACCGAAGATCCGCTGGAGCCGGGCGTGCGTGTCGCGGGCGAGCTCCAGCGCCTCGGCGAGCTCGCCCGTCCGGCGCCGGGCGATGGACAGGTCCTTGGCCGTGAGCAGGGTCAGGTGGTGGTCGAGGGACAGTTCCTTGATGCCGTACTCGTGGGCCTCGTCGCCCAGGTCGCACGCCTCCGCGTAGTCGCAGCGCAGCCGCAGCACCTGCGCCAGCGCGTTCCACGACCGCAGTAGCGAGCTCTTGCTGATCAGATCCCCCGCGTCGACCTTTCCGAGGTATGCCTCCTGGTGCAGTTCCTGTGCCTTGGCGTAGTCACTGGTGAGGACGTGGTCGAGCGCGAGGTTGTACATGACGCGCAAGGTCGCCGGGCTGTCCGGTCCGAAGAGCCGCTGATGAGCTGTGAGGGACTCCTCGTCCAGGTCCCGCGCGGCAAGGAACTCGCCGTGGGATCGCAGGGAGCCTCCGTAGCCGTTGGCGGCCCAGAGGGTGTCGGGGTGCTCCCGGCCGAGGGTCTCCCGCATCTGCTGAAGGGTCTTGCGGCCGCTCTCGTAGTCCTCGGCGTACCGGCCGAGGCCGCGCAGGATGTTGCCTCGGTGCGTCCATGCCACCAGCACGTCCTTGTGGAGCGGACCGCTGGATTCGGTCCACTTGGCGATGAACCGTTCCAGGAAGTCGAGGGCGAGCTGGTAGTCACCCGCCTCGTAGAGGTGGCGGACGCTGTTGAGAGCGAACTCCCGGACCCGTGGGTCCTCGCTCTCGGCTACCCGGGCGGGGCCGATGTGGGCCAGCATCCCCTCGAAGTCGTCCCATTTGGCGGTGGTCTCCGATGTGGGCGCCGCACCTGCTAGCAGGAGATGGACTTCCGCGCGGGCCTTGTCCTGCTCGGCCTTCGGCAGGTCGTCTCGGAGCAGGGCTTGGACCAGGCGGTGGACCTGGATGGTACGGGTGTCGGGGTCGACCCGGGCCAGGGCGAAGCGTCGCAGCTCGCCCAGGGCCTTGCTCAGCATGATGGGGTCCGCCAGGATCGAGCCCAGCTGGAGGTCCGTGGCGTTCTTCTCCCGGGGGAGGGCCTTGTGGCCTTTGCGGAAGACGTCCCGGAGGATCGGTTCGGGGCCGAAGAAGGCGCAGCATCGCAAGACTTTGATCGCCTCGGGAAGACGGTCCTCCAGCAGAGAGACCGACACCCTCCACGCGGCGGTCATCGACATCGGGTACCCCGTGGCCCGGTTCATACCCAGCAGCCGGCCGGCCTCCCGGTCGAGCTGCTCGATGTACTCGTCGGTCGACATGCCGGTCTCGTACTGCAGCGCTCCGGCCTGCTCCAGCGCGAGGGGAAGGTCGCCGAGCTTCTCGGCGAGGCGGAAGGCCTCCTCCTCGGGGATGTTTCGCTTCAGGCGTTTCCTGAGGAACTCCATGCTCTCCTCGCGATCGAAAACGTCGACCTGGAGAGTCTCGAAGTGGTTCTCCCACTGGGGATTGCGCGAGGTGATGAGGACGTGGCCGGGTCCGCGCGGAATGAACTCCTCGATCTGACCCGGCTCTTCGGCGTTGTCGAAGATCAGCAGCCAGCGGTGGTACGGCTCGCCGCTCTGCAGTGTCCGGCGCACGGCCTCGGCCGCCTCCTCCACGCCCATGGCGGAGGCGGGAGGAAGCCCCAGGGCGGGCGCCATGCTCGCGAGCGCCGACGGCACCAGGACGCGCTGGTCCGAGGGGATCCACCAGACGAGGTCGTAGTGAGAGCGGTAGCGGTGGGCGTACTCGATGGCGAGGTGGGTCTTGCCGACACCGCCCAATCCCTGGAGTGCCTGAGGCTGGGGCACGACGGCGGTCACGGTGTTGATGCCCTGGCGTAGCTTGGCGAGGAGGTCTTCCCGGCCCGTGAAGCTCCTGTTGCGCGGAGGAACCTTCTCCCAGACCTCCGGCTGCCGTTCCGGCGCCGCGTGTGCCGTGCGTGAAAGCTCTGCCAATGTGGCCTCCGCCGTGTAATGCCGGAAAGCTCGTGAGGTCATCCTAGAGGTTGATTCGGGGGGCGCGGCATTACAGAATTGAACAAAAGTGCACCGGAGAGCTCCACCCCGTTGAAAGGGCGGCCGTTCCCCCTCCTTTCGGAGGACCGAAATCCGTACGGCCCGTGTGGCCGTGGCGCAAGGAGTGCAAATGCATGAAGGCGAGCCTCGAGCCGCCGCCCTCGTCGATCCGGGCGGACTGTCGCTGGCGGCCATCTCGGAGATCGACAGCGTGCCCCTGCGAAAGATTCTGGAGGAGTGGGTCGCCGCCCCGGGCAGGACTTCGGCGCCGTGCGCCAAGTTTGACAGCTCCATATAAGCGACCGTCCCGCCCTTCCGGTCGCGGTGCGGTGGAAATACGGTCGTGAAGGGGTCGCGTTCCTGCTCTGCGGCGGCGGGAAGTGCGCCGGATTCCGGCCCCGCCGCTGCCGGCCGTGCCGATGGGGACGTGCGGCGTCGGGTCCGTGATCCGTCCGGGCTCGCGAGAGGTGAGGTGGTGCCGTGCGTGCATGACATGGGAGAGGGTGAGTGGGAGCACCTTATTCACCAGTTGAGGACGGGAGACTGCACTCCGTTCCTGGGGTCCGGTGCCTGCGCGGGCACCCTTCCCACCGGGAGGAGTCTCAGCCGGCAGATGGCGGTCAGATGGGGTTACCCCTATAAAGACGATCATGATCTTCCCCGGGTGGCGCAGTTCGCGACGATGAAATACGGTGAGGCCGTATACGTGAAGAAGCAGGTTTGCGCGGAACTCGGGGTCGGCGGGCCTCCCGATTTCCTGGACCCGCTGGAACCTCACGGCCTGCTGGCCCGTTTTCCTGTGCCAGTCTATCTGACCACCAATTACGACGACTTCATCTTCAAGTCGCTGAAGGCGGTCGGCAAACAGCCGAACACGGCGCTGTGCCCGTGGAATGAGGGCATGGAGTACGACGAGGAACTGTTCGGAAGCGAGGCCGGCTGGAATCCTCACCGGGACGCGCCGCTCGTTTACCATCTGCACGGCAGTCTTCAGGATCCGAAGTCGATGGTTCTCGCCGAGGACGACTACCTGGAGTTCCTGACCAGCCTGGCCGCGGAGGGAGGAAGGACCGCTCCCAGAATGCTGCCTCCCGCGATCCTGGCCGCGCTCACGCAGCGTCCGCTGCTGTTCATCGGGTACAGCCTCCAGGACTGGACGTTCCGTGTCATGTTCGGTGCCCTGCTGAGGGCGGTCCCGGGAATCAACCGCCGCCGGAACGTGAGTGTTCAACTCGTCCCGACGCCCGACATCACGCGGGCGGAAATGCAGGAGATGCAGCGTCAGATCGCCAGATACTACGAACAATGGCGGATCTCCATCTTCTGGGGGACCGCGGCGGAGTTCTGCGCCGAACTGCGCCGGAGGATGGGAACGGTGCCATGATGAACCGGGACGACCTTCGCACCGAGTCTCAGGAGCAGCCGTATGTCGGGCTGAGAGCATTCCGCCGCAAGGACAGCGACAGGTTCTTCGGGCGAGCCAGGGAGTCCCGTGAGCTCGCCGATCTGTGGCAGGCCAACCGGCTGACCATCCTCTACGGGCCATCGGGCGCGGGCAAGACATCGCTGATCCACGCCGGAGTGCTGCCACTGCTCGACCCTGGGACCACCGACGTCCTCCCGATCGGTCGGGTCTCCCACGGCTCGGCTTTCCCCTCGGCCGCGCTCTCCCAGCACAACCCGCACGTGTTCGCCCTGCTGTCCTCCTGGGCGCCGGTGGAGACGCCCACCAGGCTCGCGGGCCTGACGCTCCGCGGGTTCCTGCAGGGGCGTCCCCGCCGCTACGACCCGTACGGCGATCCGGTTCTCACCCTCGTCGCGATCGACCAGGCCGAGGAGTTGTTCGGAGACTTCGCCCATCGCCAGCCGTACCGCGAGTGGTTCATCGGCCAGCTCGTCGACGCACTGGACGATGATCCGAACCTTCGCCTCCTGATCTCGATCCGGGAGGATTACCTGGCGGCGATCCTGCCCCACGAGCCCAAGCTCTCCGGAATGCCCAGGGGCCGCTTCCCCTTGGGCTTCCTGGACCCGGCCGCGGCGGTACGCGCCACCGAGGGACCTCTGGAGGACACGTGGCGCTCGTTCGCCCCCGGTGCCGCAGACGCCCTCGTTCAGGGGCTCCGGATGGTCCGGGTGGGCCGGATGCTCGGTCAGGAGGTGGTGGCCGACGCCAAAACGGTCGAGCCCGTCCACCTGCAGGTGGTCTGTTCGGCGATGTGGCGCTTCCTCCCCGCAGATGTGGAGGTCATCACCTCCGATCACGTGCGCCGCTTCGCCAACGCCGACCGGTCCCTCACCGACTTCTCCGAGCAGATGATCGGAGAAGTGGCCCACGCCCATTACGGTGATGACGCCGACAGACTGAGATCCTGGCTGCGGCGGAACTTCATCACCGACCTCGGCACGCGGGAGATCGTCTATCAGGGAGAGACCCTCACGGCCGGCGAGCCGAACTATGTGATCAGAGCGCTGGTGGAGCGCCACATTCTCCGCGAGGAGATCAAGGCCGGCACCCGGTGGTGCGAGCTCTCCCATGATCGTCTCATCCAGCCGATCACCCAGAACGACCGCACCACCGAACAGGTGGAGCGCTCGGACGGGCCGGAAGAATATCTGCGCGCTGCGGAGCTGGCTCTTCGAGACGGGGAGTTCGGGCTGGCCGCCAAGCACGCAGAGGAGGCGCTGGAGCGGTGCGGTGACAACACCCGGCTCCGTGCGGAGATCGAGTCCTTCATCGGAAACGTGGCACACCGGCGCGAGGACTACGAGAAGGCCGTCACGCACTACCGCACCGCCGCCGTCCTGTTCGAGACGCTGGGGGCCACCTCGGCCGTCGGCCGCCTGCTCGCCGGGATCGGCCGGTTGAGACTCGCCCAGGGGCGCCCCTCGGTCGCGGTCCGGGAACTGCTCTCCGCGATCCGCCGCGTTCCCAACGACGCCGCCATCCAGACCGAGCTCGCCTGGGCGCTCTGGCATGACGGCCATCCGGACGCGGCCCGGGACGTTCTCGACGATGTGCTGTCCAGGGAGGGAAACACCGCCGAGGCCCTGAGGGCACGTGGGGAGATCCTGGCCGTCACCGGGCAGGGGAACGCCGCCCTGCGCGATCTCGAGCGGATCCGGCCGCTGCAGTGGCCCTCCGCCCGAGCCGCGTATGCCCTCGCGCTGTCCCTGACCGCCCGGGCGGCCGAGGCGGAGCGGGAGATCGCGGAACTGCTGCCCGAGGCGGAGGACCATGGCCCGGCGCTGCTCTACGCGGCGAAGGTCAGAGAGGCCGCCGGTGACGGCGGCGCGGCGGCAGAACTGGCCCGCCAGGCGAGAGCGGCGCAGTCGCCGGCGCTACCGGCCCATCTCAGGGAGGAGGCGGATCGGATAGCCCGGACTCCTCCGGCCTGAGAAACGTCCAGGTTCCGGCCCGGGATCTCGGCACGACTCCCAGGCTTCTTCGTGCGGAGGGAATGGACGTCACGGCCGTCGCGATCACGGCCATCGCGGCGAACAGGAGCACGGCGGCCCTCTCGATGCCGAAGCCCGCGACGAGCAGGCCGCCGACGGGTGCCGCCGCGGCGATCGATCCGCGGGTGACGAGCCGAGACACGCTCGCCACCCGCGCCAGCTTGCGCGGGGCGATCCGATCGGCCTCGAACGTTCTGACGGTGACGTTGTTGAGAGCCCCGAAGAACCCCGTCAGCAGGGTCGCGAAACCGAAGAACACCGGCTGCCGACCGGCCGCGGCGATGAGGAGCGCGACCACCCACGCCCACATCTGGACGAACGGCATGTAGGGAGGAACCGCTATCCGCAGGGCCATGAAAGAGCCCAGAAGCCCTCCGAGCCCTCCGGCGGCCAGCACCGAACCGACGGCGAACGGGGACAGGCCGGCCGATCCCGTGAGGAACACCATGATCAATGCGTTGATCATGAGATTGGTGGTCGCGATGAGCGCCATCGAGATGTACAGGAAGGGATGGCGGGAGAGGATCCGCACGCCGTCTGTGATCTCCATGAGGATGTTGGGGCCGTGCCGGTACCGGGTGCCCTTGTCGTCCATACGCAGCAGGGAGCCGAAGGACAGGGCGAACAGCACCGTGTTCACCGCGAAGGGCACCGCCTGTCCCAGCCCGAGCAGCAGCCCGCCGAGCGGCCTGCCCGTCATGACTGCGATGTGGAAGCTGGTCTCGCTGCGCGCGAGTGCGCGGGGGAGCTGCTCGCGGGTGACGAGAGAGGGGATCAGGGTGGTCTCGGCCAGCGAGTGCAGCGCCCACATCGCGCCCTCCACCACGGCGGCCGCGGTGAGGTGGGCCATCGAGAGCGATCCGAGGGAAAGCGCGGCGAAGACGCTGATGACCGTGGTTCCGCGGACGGCCTCGGCGCACAGCATGGCCGACCTCGGTTTCAGCCGGCCTATCAGGGTGCCGGCCGGGATGTAGAACAGCACGCCGGGAACCGTCCAGGCGAACCCCACCCATCCCGCCGCGGCGGGGGAGTCCGTGATCGCCAGGGCGATCAGGGGATAGGACACTCCCAGGGTCCGGAACGCGATCATGGATAGCGCCGAGCCGGTCCAGAGCCGCCGGAAGTCCTTTACGTCGCGGATCCGGACACCGTGTTTCCTCCCCCGTGCCGGTTCCAATGCCTTTATATCCCCTGAGCTTGTTTCCGGTGTCGGAACACAGCTCACAACCGTCTGGGTCTCGCTGGCCATCAGGGCTGCCAAAGATTGGGCGGGCTAAGGGGAAAAATAAATACTGGAGTCCGATATGTCGGGACTCCAGTATTGGTGTCACGCTGTTTCGCCGCCAGCATAGCGGTGATCACTCCGGCGGGAGGACGTATCCCCGCTATCGGAATGATCACAACGGGAGACGAAGACTCCCAGGCCATCGGGGTGATCGCATCACAGGCCGTAGGTCTCCAGCAGGCGCAGCCAGATCTCGCTGACCGTGGGGAACGACGGCACCGCGTGCCAGAGCCGCTCCAGCGGCACCTCCGCCGTGACCGCGATCGTCGCCGCGTGCAGCAGCTCCGCTGCGCCCGGCCCGGCGAAGGTCACCCCCAGCAGGACCCGCCGCTCGGTGTCCACCACCGCCTTGGCCCGCCCCCTGTACCCGTCGCCCAGCAGGTAGGCCCCGGTCACCGAGCCCAGGTCGTACTCGACCGCGCGCACGCCGAACCCCTCCTCACGGGCCCGCGCCTCGGTGCGGCCGACCGCGCAGACCTGCGGGTCGGTGAAGACCACCTGCGGCGCGCCGTACCCGCCGGCCACGTCACGCAGCGCGGGCCGGCCGTCGTCCTCGCCCTTGGCCCGGGCCGCGATGACGTCCCCGCACACCCGTGCCTGGTACTTGCCCATGTGGGTGACCAGGTCGCGGCCGTTGACGTCGCCCACGGCGTACAGCCAGCCGCCCTCGACGCCGCTCGCGCGCATGCTGTCGTCGACCTCCACCGGCCGGTCGGCGGGCAGCCCGACGGTCTCCAGGCCCAGGCCGCCGGTGGCCGGGCGCCGGCCGGTGGCCACCAGCAGCTCGTCGGCCTCGACCGGCGCCCCCTCGGACAGGTGCACGGTGACCGGCCCGCCCGGTGCGGGCCGCTCCACCCGGACGACCTCGACCCCGGTGCGTACGGCGATGCCGGCGGCGGCGAACGACTCGGCCACCAGCTTCCCGGCGAACGGCTCCATGCGCTCCAGCAGGCCCCGGCCGCGGACCAGGACCGTGGTCTCGGCCGCGCCGAGGCCGTGCATGGCCTGGGCCATCTCGCACGCCACCACCCCGCCGCCGATCACCGCCAGCCGGCCGGGTACGGCCTTGGCGGCGGTGGCCTCGCGACTGCCCCACGGCGCGGCCTCGGCCAGGCCTGGGACCGGCGGGACCACCGCGCGGCTCCCGGTGGCCAGCACGACCGCGTGCCGGGCCGTCAGCGAGCGCTCGGAGCCGTCCGGCAGGGTCACCCGGACCCGCCGGGGGCCGTCCAGCCGGCCCCGCCCCCGCACGAACTCCGCGGGCAGCCCGCCGACCCACTCCACCTGACCCGCGTCGTCGAAGTGGGAGACGGCCTCGTCCCGCCGGGACAGCACGGCCTCGGCGTCGATCGGGCCGAGCGCCAGCCCGGGCACCCGGCGGGTCTCGGCGGCCAGTTCGACGGGGCGCAGCAGCGCCTTGCTGGGCACGCACGCCCAGTAGGAGCACTCGCCGCCCGCCAGGTTCTCCTCCACGACGGCCGCGCTCAGGCCCCCGCGTACGGCCCGGCCCGCCACGTTCTCCCCGGCCGGGCCGGCACCGATCACGATCACGTCGAACTCGTCCGACACCACTGCCTCCTTGGGGAGCGCCCCCGAAGATCCTGAACCGCAGGCTCCGTATCTTCCCCGCGGCACGCGTCCACCGCAACGCGCTCCGGCGGCCGGCCGGGGAACACCGGGCGCCCGGTCCCGGGCCACCAGAACGAGGTCCGAATAATTCGGTACGGACCGAAGATCCCGCCCCCTAGGGTTCGACACATGAACCAGGACATCTCAGTACGGGCCCGGGTCGATCGCCGGGCGCTCGCGGCGGCGGGGGTCACGGTGGTGTTGTGGGCGTCGGCCTTCGTCTCCATCCGGGGCGCCGCGCCGTACTTCTCACCCGGCCCGCTGGCCCTGGGGCGGCTGCTGGCGGGTTCGGCCGTCCTGGGGACCATCCTGCTGGCGCGGCGTGAGGGGTGGCCGCCGCGGGCGGCGTGGCCGGGGATCGCGGGTGCGGGGGTGCTCTGGTTCGGCCTCTACATGGTCGTGCTGAACTGGGGCGAGCAGGAGGTGGACGCGGGCACCGCGGCGATGGTCGTGAACGTCGGGCCGGTGCTGATCGCACTGCTGGGCGGCTGGCTGCTGAAGGAGGGGTTCCCCCGCAACCTGATGGCCGGGATGGCGGTCTCGTTCGCCGGAGCGGTCGTGGTGGGGGTCTCCATGTCGGGAGGCGGGCGGTCGTCGATCCTGGGCGTGCTGCTCTGCCTGCTCGCAGCCGTCTCGTACGCCGGAGGCGTCGTCTGCCAGAAGCCCGCGCTGCGGCACGCCTCGGCACTGCAGGTGACGACCTTCGGCTGCCTCGTCGGGACGGCGGCCTGCCTGCCGTTCGCCGGCGGACTGATCGAGCAGGTCGCCGCCGCCCCGCCGGCCGCGCTGCTGAACGTCGTCTACCTGGGGGTCTTCCCGACAGCCCTGGCCTTCACCACCTGGGCCTACGCGCTGGCCCGCACCACCGCGGGGAAGATGGGCGCCACCACCTACGTCGTCCCGGCCCTGGTGGTGCTGATGTCCTGGGCGGTGCTCGGAGAGGTACCCGGCTGGCTGACCTTCGCCGGCGGCCTGCTCTGCCTGGCCGGGGTGGCCGTCTCCCGCAGGAAGTGATCATCCGCTCGCCCCGCCCCGCCCCGCCCCGCCCGCCGGCCGGCGGGCGGATCCCGGCGCACCGCGGCCAGATCGCGGTCAGGGGAGAGCTCCTTCTGCTCCGGCTTGGCCCGTGACGGTGACGAGGGCTCAGGGACGGAGCTTGTCCGACAGGTGCTTGGCCAGGCCCTCGGACGCGGCCCGGACCATCTCCAGCACGTCGGCGAAGCCCTCGGGACCGCCGTAGTAGGGGTCGGGCACCTCGGCGCCCTCCGGCGCGGCCGGGTCGAACGACCGGAACAGCCGCACGTCGGCCCCCTCCGGGGCCAGGCGGCGCAGGGCCCGGAGGTTCTCCCGGTCCATCGCCAGCACCAGGTCCACCCGGCCGTACCACTCCTTGAGGAACTGCCTGGCCCGGTGCGCGGAGCCGTCGTAGCCGTGCTCGGCCAGCGTCGCGGCGGCCCGCTCGTCCATCGGGCCGCCCTGGTGCCAGCCGCCGGTGCCGGCGCTGTCGACCGTGACGAGCCCGTCCAGCCCGTGCTCGGCGAGCGTCCTGCGCAGCACGACCTCCGCCATGGGGGAGCGGCAGATGTTCCCCAGGCACACCACGCACACGCGATAACTCATGGATGAACTCATAGGTGCAAGCATGCCGCCCGCCGGCGGGCGGTCAGCGCCCCATCCGGGTGAAGCCGGCACGGTAGGCGGTCGGCGTGACCCCCAGCCGGGCGACCAGGTGCTTGCGCAGGGAGTCGGCGCTGCCCAGCCCGCTCCGCCAGGCGACCTGGTCCATCGGCAGGCCGGTGGTCTCCAGCAGCTCGCGCGCCCGGTCGATGCGCCGGTGCAGCAGCCACTGCAGCGGGCTGAGGCCGGTCTCGGCGTGGAAACGGCGGGTCAGGGTCCGCACGCTGGTGCCGGCATGCCCGGCCAGGTCCTTCAGGGCCAGCGGGCGGTCCAGCCGGCGCAGCGCCCACGCCCTCGTCTCGGCCAGCGAGGTGCCGCGCTCGGGCGGCAGCGGCGTCTCGATGAACTGGGCCTGGCCTCCCGGCCGCACCGGTGAGACGACCGCCGCCCTGGCCGCGGCGTTGGCGGTGGCCGCGCCGTAGTCGAGCCGCACCAGGTGCAGGCAGAGGTCGATGGCGGCGGCCGCTCCCGCCGAGGTCAGCACCTGGCCGTCGTCGACGTAGAGCACGTCGGGCCGCACGTCGACCGCGGGGTGGCGGGCGGCCAGCTCGGCGGCCAGGCCCCAGTGGGTGGTCGCGCGGCGGCCGTCCAGCAGGCCCGCCTCGGCCAGCACGAAGGCCCCGGTGCACAGCGACGCGATCCGCGCCCCGGCCGCCGCCGCCTCCCGCAGTGCCCGCAGCGCGTCGGGATGGGCCGGTCCGCCGCCGCTGCCCACCGCCATCACGGTGTCGGCCCCGCGCACCGCCTCCAGGCCGTGGGGGATGAGGATCTCGGGGCCGCCGACCGTGGCCGTCGCGCCCGGCTCGGCCGTGCACGTCCGGACCGCGTATCCGGGGGCGCCGTCGGCCTCGACGCTGAGGAAGACCATGTGCGGGATGGAGACGTCGAAGCTCATGACGGGCGGGACCACGACGAGGGCGACACGATGCATTGGCCAGATCCTCCGGATAGATGGCATTCAAGCCACTGCCCGCAGCCTAGACCCGGCGGGCAGGGTGAGGCCATGACCTTTCATGTGATCATCGGGGCCGGTGCGACCGCCTCCCGCACCGCTCTCCTGCTCGCCGGGGACGGCGAGCACGTCAGGATCGTCAGCAGGAAGGGCGGCGGGCCCGACCACCCGCTGGTCGAGAAGGTGGCCGCCGACGCCTCCGACGCCGACCGGCTGACCGTGCTGCTGGAGGGGGCGGCCACGCTGTTCACCTGCGCGGCGCCGCCGTACCACCGCTGGCCCCAGGAGTTCCCCGCACTGGCGGCCGGACTGCTGACCGCCGTGCTGCGCACCGGCGTGCCCTACGTCATGCTGGGCAACCTGTACGCCTACGGCCCGGTGGAGGGCCCGATCGGGCCGGGGCTGCCGCTGCTGGCCACCGGGCCGAAGGGCCGCATCAGGGCGCGCCTGTGGGAGGAGGCCGCGGCCTCGGGCGCGCGGGTCACCGAGGTGCGGGCCGGACAGTTCTACGGGGCCGGTGCGGTGTCGGTCTTCACCCTCATGGTGCAGCCGAAGGTACTGGCGGGCGCGCTCGCCCTGGTGCCGCAGGAACTGGACCTGCCGCACAGCTACTCATCCGTCGGCGACACGGCCCGCACGCTCATCGCCGCGAGCCGCGACGAGCGGGCCTGGGGGCGGGCCTGGCACGCGCCGGTCGTCACGCCCTCGGTCCGCGAGCTGGCGGTCCGGCTGGCCGAGCGGGCCGGTGCGCCCGCACCCCGGCTGGAGGAGCTGACCGAGCGCGACCTGGCGCTGCTCGCTCTGACCGACCCGTTCTGGGCGGAGCTCGACGAGGTGCTGGAGGCGCCGGGCGTGCCGTACGTCTCCGACTTCTCCGAGACCGAGAAGGTCCTCGGGGTCGGGGCCACCCCGGTGGAGGAGGTGCTCGCCGAGCTCTTCTGAGCGCAGGAGCCCGGCCCCGGAACGGCGGCGGGGCCGGGCGGCCGGCGGGCGGTCGGCGGGCGGTGCGTCGCCGGTGGCGCCGGTGCCCCCGGCGCGCGGTGACCGCCACGGCGGACTCCGCCTCGGAGGCCGCGCCGGCCTTGAGGAACCGGCCCTGGCGCGTCGGCCCGGTGACGGTGGGGCCTGCTCCGAGGGTCATGCGGGGGATCGGCCGTCCCCGGAGTTGAGCCGGACGATCGCGGTGTTGAGGGCGGTGGCGAACAGCGTCCACGCCCCGTAGGGGAGCAGGGCGGCGCCGGCGGTCCTGTCGGTGTCCCAGGCCTGCTTGATCAGGACGGCGTTCGAGGCGTTGAGCGCGGAGATCTCGGCGAGCGCGAGTCTGGGGGAGCGCGCCCGGAAGAAGGCCAGGGTCCACCCGGCGTTGAGCACCAGGTTGGCCGTGAGCTGGGCGGTGAACGCCTGGCGGGCGGCGCCCTGCCGGCGGTCCAGGACGCGGGCGGCCCCCAGGGCGATCAGTCCGTACAGCGGGGTCCACACGAGCCCGAACGCCTGGGGCGGCGGCTGCCAGGCCGGTTTGCGCAGCCGCCGGTACCATCCGGACGCGGTCGTGGTGGCCGCGCTCCCGGCGACGGCCGCCGCGGTCACGGCGAGCAGCGTCCTCGTGAGCGTCTTCGGCCGGGCTCCCGTGGCGGACTCCACGATAGCCCGCACGCCGGTGCCGCCCTCCGCCCGTTTCGTGGTCGAACTCCTCATTCCCATGGCCGGCCCATACCCCGACCCGCGAAGGTATGCCCGCGGCCGGCCGCCCCGGTGGTTCTCCGCCGGGGCGGCCGGCCTGCGCCCGCCGTACCCCCGTGCCCGCCGGGGCGGCCGCGACCGGCCCGGGATCCGGCTTTCGAGGGGGTTCCCTTCCCGGCCTCTGCCGTGGATCATCGCTCCAACGGGCGGGGCCGGGGAGAGGAGCATCGTGTGGCTGGAGCAACGGATCCCGGACGGTGGGCGCGACGGCTCGCCGAGCTGATCGCCGAGTTCGAGGTACCCGGGGCGAACCTGGCCTTCCTGCACGAGGGACGGGTGCACGAGTTCGCCGCCGGCGTGCTCAGCACCGGCACCGGGGTCGAGGTCACCACGGACTCGCTCTTCCAGATCGGGTCGGTCACCAAGGTGTGGACCGCGACCCAGATCATGCTCCTGGCGGAGCAGGGAAGGCTCACCCTCGACACCCCGGTCATCGAGATCCTGCCCGAGTTCCGGCTCGCCGACGCCGGACTGGCCGGGACGGTCACGGTACGGCACCTGCTCTCGCACACCTCCGGCATCGACGGGGACCTGTTCCTCGACACCGGCCGCGGCGACGACTGCCTGGAGAGGTACGTCGCGGCCTGTGCGGACCTCGCCCGCAACCACCCGCTCGGCGTCACCCAGTCCTACGGCAACTCCGGCTTCGTCATCGCCGGGCGGATCGTCGAGCGGCTGACCGGGCAGGTGTGGGACGCCGCACTGCGCGAGCAGATCATCGAGCCGCTCGGCCTGACCCACACCTGGACCCTGCCCGAGGACGTCATCCGCTTCCGCGCCGCCACCGGCCACTTCGACGGCGTCCCCAGCCCGGTCTGGGGCCTCATGCGCTCCTGCGGCCCGGCCGGGCTGATCTGCTCGCGCCCCGCCGACGTCGTCGCCTTCGCCCGCGCCCACTTCGGCACGGAGCTGCTCGCCGCCCCGGAGGCGATGCGGGAACCGCAGGTGGACATCCCCAATCCCTACACCCTGGGCAGGCAGTGGGGGATCGGATGGGTCCTGGACGAGTGGGACGGCAAGCGGATCGTCTCCCACGGCGGTAACACCATCGGCCAGGCCGCCATGCTCTGGGCGGTGCCGGACAGCGGGACCGCGGCGTGCGTGCTGGCCAACGGCGGCCGCACCGCCGCCTTCCAGCACGCCCTGGCCACCGAGCTCTTCGACGAATTGCTCGGCCTGGCCGTGCCGCCGCCGCTGGGACCGCCCGAGTCGCCCGTGGAGGTGGACGTCGAGCGGTACGCCGGTGTCTACGAGCGGACCGGGAACCGGGTGACGCTGACCGTCCGCGACGGGCGGCTGCTGCTGCACAGCGCGGCCACGGGGACCCTCGCCGGGCTCCGCCCGCCTCTGGAGTTCGAGCTCGTCCCGGTCGACGAGACCACCTTCGTCGGGCGTCCGGACGGCGATCCCCACTGGATCCCCGTGGTCTTCTACACGCTCGCCGACGGCTCGCCGTACGTGCACTTCGGCGTCCGGGCCACACCCAGGGTCGCGTGAGCGGACATCCGCTCACGCGACCCTGGGTGCGGCCGCCCCGGCATCCGGGAAGGGCCGCAGCCCGGGGCGGCCGGTCCCGTCCTCAGCGCGGTTCCGGGAGCCGCTCGTGTACGGCGGCGCCGAGCAGGGCGAAGCACACGCCCCAGCCGGCGATGGCGAGCACGGCGGCGACCGGCCCGAACGCGGCCAGGGACGGGATGAGGACGACGAAGACGTACAGGCCCGCGATGAGCGGGACGAAACGCCCGGCGCCCGGGCGGTGGCCGCGGCGCACGGTGGCCGCGCCCGCCACGAGCAGGCCGAGCCCGGCCACCGGCGTGACGATCGCGAAGACCGTGCCCGCCGCGTCCGCCGACACGAGGGCCGTCAGTTCGGCGGGAACGAACGCGGCCACCGCCATGGCGGTCGTCCATAGGCCCATCCTGCCGGCCGCGGAGGGCACGGCCTGCGGCGACCGCGCCAGCAGGAAGAACCCGGCGGCCTGGGGCACGTGCATGAGAGCCAGGAACACCGTCCACCAGACGGGTGAGCGGGTGTCGAACCCGAGCGGGGGGACCAGCGCCCCGCAGACGCCGGCCGCGGCCTGTAGCAGGCCGCCGATGATGAGCCAGGGAGCCGGATGCTTCATGGGGAGTCCTTTCCTCGGTGGCCGCCGGCGAGGCGTCGCCCGCGGCCGGTGTGCGACCGAGGCTGGGTGTCCGGGCGGGTGTCCGGCAACGGACCCGGACGGTTCGTCCGAGCGGACTGCCGAGCCGCAGGTGGTGACTTATGCTTCAGGGCGCGGGAGGTGTCCGGCGCCGCCGGACACCCGGGGGGTCGGCAGCGCGGCAAGGGCGAGGTGCTCGGAGTGCTCGACGATTCGGATCCCCGGCTGCCGTTCGCGCGGCGGCTGCGGGCGTTGAAGGACGCCGCCGCGGTCTCGGTCCGGGATCTGGAGTCGGCCAGCGCCCGGACGCCCCGCCGCCGTACCGGGCAGCCCCCGCTGCGGCTGAAACGCAGCACGATCGCCGGAATGATCAGTGAGACCCGTCCCGTACGGCCGGAGCAGGAGCATGTCGAGGTCTTCGTCGACACCTGCCTGCGCATCGCCGGCGAGTCCGGCCGGCCACTGCCCGCCGAGCTGAGCGAGCCCCAGGCCTGGGACACGGCCTACCGGGAACTGCTGGTACGGCTGGCCGGACTGCGAAGCGACAGGCGGCAGGCCGGCGAGGCGGCCAGGCGGCTGCAGTCCCCCGATCCTCCGGCGACCGGGACGGGGACGTCGTCCGTCTCCGCGCCGGAGCCGTCACCCCGATCGACTCGGCCGGAGCGGTCCCGCAGGACCGGTCCCACGGCACCGGCGGCGGATGCCGTGGCGGACGCCGGAGAGGTGCTGGCCGGGCTGGTCGACCAGCAGTGGCGCGCAGAGGCGAGGCTCCGGTCGCTGGCCGACCCCGACCCCATCCCGGTGCGCTGGCGGCTGACCGGCGACGATCGGCTGATGGACCATCCGGCCAACCTCACTCCCGATCCGTCTCCGCTGACCGCGTCGAGCGGCGACATCGCCGCGCTGGCCGGCCGGTTCCGTGCGATGGGCCGCCGGCGCCTGGTGATCCTGGGCGGGCCGGGCACGGGCAAGACCACCCTGGCGGTCCAGCTGCTGCTGGAACTGCTGGCCACCCGCCGCGACCATGCGGAAGAGCCGGTGCCCGTGCTGCTGCCGGTCGCCGACTGGGACACCGCGGCCTTCCCACTGCTGCAGGATTGGCTGGCGGCGCGGCTCGCCCAGGACTATCCGGCGCTGCGCGCCACGGGCCTGGGCTCCGAGGCGCCCGTGATCCTGGCCGCCCGCGGACATGTCCTACCGGTGCTGGACGGGCTGGACGAGCTCCCCGCGGCGGCCCGGGTCACCGTCATCGCCGCGCTCAACCGCTCACTCGGCGCGACCGACCAGCTCGTCGTGACCGCCCGGACCCATGACTACCGCGGCGCCGTTGAGCGCGGCGGCGACGTGCTCACCTCGGCGGTGGTCCTGGAACCCGATCCGCTGGACCCCGCCGCGGCCGCCGGATACCTGCGACGTTGCCTTCCCGTCCGGCCGGGACCGGCCTGGGAGAGGATCCTCACCGGCCTGGCCGCCGCTCCCGCCGCCGAGGCGGGTCCCATCGGCGCGCTGGCCGGGGTCGCCGCGACCCCGCTCGGGTTGTGGCTGCTGCGCGCCGTCTACGTCGCTCCGGACGCCGATCCGGCGGCCCTGCTCGACCCGGTACGGTTCCCCGGCCCCGAGGCGCTCCGCGCCCATCTGCTCGACCGGCTCGTCGCAGCGCTGATCGAGACCCGTCCGCCCAGCCGCCATCCGGGCGACGTATTCCGGCCGCGCCGCCGCCACGACCCCGACCGGGTACGGTACGTGCTCGGCTACCTGGCCCACCACCTCACCCACCCGCGCAACGCCGACGGCACGCCCCGTACGCGTGACCTGGCCTGGTGGCGGCTGGCCGGCACCACCCGCGCCGTCACCCTCATGGTCCGGCTCGCGCTGGGCCTCGTCGTCGCGCTCACGATCGCGGCGGTCTCTCTGATCGCGACCGGTCTCGCCCAGGGGTTCACGCCGTTCCCGGTCCACGGCCTGGCCTACGGGCTGGCCTTCGGGCTCACCGCCGGCCTCGTGATCGCGCACTCGGCGCGCTCCTGGGCGCGGCAGCCGCCGGGCTTCGCCGACCTCCGGCCGCGAGGACGCCGGTCCGGACCCTCGTTCAGGCCGGTGCGCGGGCTGCTCTCCGGCTTCGGCGCCGGGCTGGCGATGGTGGTCATGATGTGGCTGACGGTCGATTCCATCGTCGACGTCCTCGTCGCCGGGATCTGTTCCGGGCTGGCGGTCGGCCTGGCCCACGGCTTCGCGGCGGGGTTCGCCGCATGGGCCGAGGCCCCGTCCCCGGAGGGGCGGGCCGGCACGCCTCTGGCCAGCTGGCGTGCGGACCGGACCCTCAACCTCGTACGTGCCGCCACCGTCGGCTCCACCGGCGCGCTGATGGGCGGCCTGGCGAGCGGGCTCGCAGCCGGGTTCACCGAGACCCCCGCCTTCGGCCTGGCGGTCGGGCTGGTCTACGCTCTCACCTTCGGCGTGACCGCAGGGCTCGTGGCCGGGCGTCACCACGCCTGGACGGCCTATCTGATCGCCACCGCCCGCCTCGCCCTGACCGTCGGACTCCCCCGGGAACTGATGTCCTTCCTGGACGACGCCCACCGCCTCGGCCTGCTCCGTGCGGTCGGCCCGGTCTACCAGTTCCGGCACGCCGAACTCCAGGACCATCTGGCCGCGGTGCCGTCGGCCCCGCCTGCGGGCGGGCGATGAGAGGAGGGACCCGCCCGGTGCGGCCTCCCGCCACGGGCTGAGGGGCACCGCCTTTCGTCGTGGTCCGCGTGGCGTGCGACTGCGACCACCGGCGTAGGGGTTCCTGCGGAAGTCGTATCCGCCGAGTGCCTTTTCGGCCGAGGTGCGCGCGGCCGGGTGCCGCGAGGATGATCCGCATGTCACGATCAGTACTTCGCGGTGCTCTGGCCGCATCTGTCGCATCTGCCGTCCTCGTTGCTCCCGTCACCGCTCTTGCCGCGACCGGGGCGCCGCCCGCGCCCGCCGCGGGCGCTCCCGCCACCGCACCGGATCCGGCCGGTGCGCTCGCCCTGCCCCGGCCGACGGGACCGCACGCGGTGGGCGTGACGACGCTGCACCTGGTGGACGGCTCCCGCCCCGACCCGTGGGTGCCCGAGCAGAAGGCCCGGGAGCTCATGGTCTCGATCTGGTACCCCGCCAGGACCGGCAAGGAGGGGACGGCGCCGTACATGACCGTGAAGGAGGCGGAGCTGCTGCTGCAGGGGCAGGGCGCCGGCGTGCCCGGGGAGTCGCTGAGCCGGACGCGGACCAACGCGGTCGCCGACGCCGCGCCGCTCGGGCGTCGTCGCGGACTGCCCCTCGTCGTGCTCTCACCCGGCTTCGGCATGCCCCGCAGCTCGCTGACGGCGCTGGCGGAGGATCTGGCGAGCCGGGGTTACGCGGTCGTGGGCGTCGACCACACGCACGAGGCCGCCACGACCTTCCCGGGAGGGCGCACCGAGACCTGTGTCTCCTGCGCCTCGCAGAACGAGCCCGGATTCGGCGAGAAGAGTGCCCGGACCCGTGCGGCGGACGTCTCCTTCGTCCTCGACCGGCTGACCGGGAAGAAGCCGGCCTGGAAGCACGCCGGCCTGATCGACCGGTCCCGGATCGGCATGGCCGGCCACTCCGTCGGCGGCAACAGCGCCACGCACACCATGCTCACCGACTCCCGGGTGCGCGCCGGGATCAACATGGACGGCACCTTCTGGATCCCGATCCCGGACAAGGGGCTCGGCAAGCCGTTCCTGCTGCTGGGCGCCGGACGGACCGAGCCGGGCGTGGGCGACCCCACCTGGACCCGGGACTGGCAGCGCATGACCGGCTGGCGGCGCTGGGCCGCGGTCGGGACCGCGGGCCACGGATCCTTCACCGACTACGCGCCGCTGCTGGCCGACCGGCTCGGCGACAAGGAGATGTTCGGCACCCTCTCCGGGACGCGCTCGCTGGAGATCACCCGCACGTACGCCGGCGCCTTCTTCGACCTCCACCTGCGCGGGCGCGCACAGCCGCTGTTCGACGGGCCCGCCAAGCGCTACCCCGAGGTCACCGTCCTGAAGTGACCCGGCCGGCGGACCGGCGTTCCGCGTCCTGAGGGGGCGGGGGAGAGCCCGTGCCGGGGGGACGGTGTCACAGGGCGATCCACTCGGTGGAGACGGTGACCTCGTCCAGGATCTCCGGGACGGGCTCCACGCCGAGGCCGGGGCCGGTCGGGACGGGCAGGTGCCCGCCGTCCAGGACGAACGGCGGCGTGATGTCGGTGGCGTAGTAGCGGCCCGAGCCGGAGGTGTCGCCGGGCAGGGTGAAGCCGGGCAGCGCGGCCAGGGCGACGTTGGCGGCGCGGCCGAGGCCGGTCTCCAGCATGCCGCCGCACCAGACGGCCACGCCGTGCGCCCGGCACAGATCGTGGATGCGGCGGGCCTCCAGGTAGCCGCCGACGCGGCCGGGCTTGACGTTGACGATGGCGCAGGCGCCCAGGGAGATCGCGGCGGCGGCGTGCGCGGCGGACTCGATCGACTCGTCCAGGCAGATCGGCGTGCGCAGCAGCTTCGCCAGCCGGGCGTGCTGGACCAGGTCGTCGTCGGCCAGGGGTTGCTCGATCAGCAGCAGCCCGAAGGCGTCCAGCCGGGCGAGGTGGTGGGCGTCGGAGAGGCGGTAGGCGGCGTTGGCGTCGACCTGGAGCAGCAGGTCGTCGCCGAAGCGCTCGCGCACCGCTCGAACCGGGGCGACGTCCCAGCCCGGTTCGATCTTCAGCTTGATCCGCACGTAGCCCTCCTCGACGTAACCGGCGACGGCGTCGAGGAGCTCGGGGACGGAGTTCATGATGCCGACCGAGACGCCGCACGGGACGCGGTCGCGGGCGGCGCCGAGGAAGGACCCGAACGACTCGCCGGCGGCGCGGAGCCGGGCGTCCAGGACGGCGGTCTCCAGGGCTGCCTTGGCCATCCGGTGGCCCTTGAACGGCTCCATCGCCCGGCCGGCGGCGTGGGCGTCGGCGTGCCGGGGGAGGGCGGGGACGAGGAAGCGGCGCAGGGCCTGGGCGGCCCCGTCGGCGTACTCGGAGGAGTAGCGGGGTTCGGCCATGGCCACGCACTCGCCCCAGCCCTCGGCCCCGGGGGTGACGACCCGGACCAGCAGCACGTCGCGGGCCGTCTCGGTCCCGAACGAGGTGCGGAACGGTGCGACCAGCGGCATCGTGATCCGCCGCAGCTCGACTCCGGTGATCTCCATCGAATCTCCTTGACGGTGGGGTCCCGGGTCTCGGCCGCGGGGAGGAGTCCGGCACGACTCCTCGCGGTGCGGGGAGAGGGACGGTGCGGGAAGAGGGGTGCGGGGAGGGGAGGGACGGTGCGCCCGCCGGGCTTCCCGGCCGGTCAGCCGGGCCTTTCTACGACATAGCACGATTTCTGGTGAAATCCGGTGACGCGGGCGCCCTCGGCCATGAGGCCGCCCAGCACCTCGCGCACGGCGTGCCGCCAGGCCTTGGCCGCCCCGGGGTCCCGGCGGCGCAGGGCCTCGACGTCGGCGGGCACCGCCACCAGCACCACCCGGGCGTCGGCCCGGCCGGGAACCGGGCGGCCGTCGCGGTCGCCCAGCCCCGTCGCGGCGTCCGGCGGCACCTCGGGCGGGCACGGCTCCCCTCCGACGGCGGCCGCCACGCGCGGTTCGGCGAGCCGCCAGACGGCCAGCACCCGGTCCGACTCGTCTCCGGCGTTGATCGCGTCGTCCATGGCGCCGTAGAACGACGGCAGGTACTCCTCCGGCAGGGCGCCGAGCTTGACCAGGTTGAAGTGGGCGTTGCGCCGTACCAGCGGGTCGTAGGTCCAGGTGATCCGGTCCAGGCCCCGGGCCAGCGCCCATTCGCGCTGGTGGAGCTTGAGCGCCAGCCCGATCCCGTGCCCGGCCTCGGCGCCGGTGACGTGGGAGTGCAGCGCCCGGCCCGCCGGGGCGGCCAGGAATCCGACCGACGCACCGGCCAGCCGCCCGTCCTGCGTGTAGGCCCCGGCCACGTAGTTGCCCGCGTGCGACAGCGCCCGCATCAGCTCGACCGTGGCGGGGGCGTTTCCGGGCTCGGGCCGCCAGATGCGGTCGAACAGCCGGAAGACCTGCTCGAACTCCTCCAGGGAGCGGAGCTCGCGCACCACGGTGCCGCTCACCGCGCTCCCGTCCCGGCCGCGCCCTCCCCGGCCCCGGCCAGGACCGCCTCGACCAGCCCGGCCAGCAGCGCCGTACGGCCCGGCATCTCGGCGACGACCACGTGCTCGTCGTCGGCGTGGGCACCGCCTCCGACCGCGCCGAGCCCGTCGAGGGTGGGACACCCCGCCCCGGCGGTGAAGTTGCCGTCGGAGGCCCCGCCCACGCCGGTCCCGGCGAGCGGGCCGAGACCCAGCCCGGCGGCGACCCGCTGGGCCAGGGCGAACAGCCCGGCGGAGGCGGACTCCTCCATCGGCGGCCGGTTCGGCCCGCCGAGGATCTCCAGCCGGGTCCCGGCGAGCCGGGGGGACAGTGCCCGCATCAGCCCGTCCACCCGCTCCTGCGCGGCCAGGGAAGGCACCCGCACGTCCACGGAGACCCGGGCCAGCGCGGGCACGGTGTTGACCGTCGTCCCGGCTGCCAGGACGGTCGGCGTGACCGTGGTCCCCGCGCCCGGAGCCGCGGGCGCGGTCCCCGCTCCGGGGACCGCCGGGTCCGCGCCCTCGTCCGCCGGTGCGGCGATGCCCTCGATCGCGAGGATCTGGTGGGCCAGCTCGACCGCGGCGTTCGCGCCCCGGCCGGGGTCGAGCCCCGCGTGCGCGGCCCTGCCGTGCACCAGGACCTCGTAGTTCGAGGTGCCCTTGCGCGCGGTCTTCAGCGCCCCGCCCTCGGCGCTCGCCTCCAGTACGAACGCCGCCGAGCACCGGAGCGCCGCCTCCTCCACCAGGGCGCGAGAGGTGACCGAGCCGGCCTCCTCGTCACCGGTGACCAGCAGGCAGACCCCGTCCAGGGACGGCAGCGAGGCCAGCGCGTGGAACGCCTGGACCAGCCCGGCCTTCATGTCGAACACGCCCGGCCCCCGGGCGATCCCGTCCGCCACCGACCAGGGCCGGGTCTGAAGGGAGCCGACGGGCCAGACCGTGTCGTGGTGGCCGAGGACGAGCACCCGGGGGATGCCGAAGGCCCAGCGCAGGTGGGTGACGCCGTCGATCACGATCTTCTCGGGCGCGGCGCCGAGCAGGCGGGTCCCCTGCGCGGCGACGACCTCGGCGCTGCGGGCGACCGCGGCCAGGTCGGCGGAGAAGGACTCGCAGGTGACGAGCTCCTCCAGGTCCCGCAGCATGGCCTCCAGCGCGGCGGGGCGGGAGCGGGGGGCGGTCAGACCGGCAGGGACGACCGGGCCGACGGAGTCAGCGGACACGAACCAGCCTTTCGACGAGGTTTACCGTGACCCTACAAAAGGAGCGCGACCGCTGTGCTCAGGGGACATCCCGAGCGGGACTCCCCGGTTCGCCCGGCCGGCCGGACCGGTGGCCGGCGTCAGGAGGCGGCCAGGGCGACGGTCGGGGACAGCCGGGCGGCCCGCATGGCGGGATAGATTCCGGCGAGCGTGCCGATGACGAGCGTGGCGCCGACCGCGCCCCCGATCGCCCAGGGCGGCACGACGGGCGGCCAGTCCCGCGACAGCGCGTACCCGACGGTGGCCAGGGCGCCCAAAACCGCCCCTGTGACGCCGCCCAGAGCGGACAGCAGCAGCGACTCCGCCAGGAACTGGACGCGTACCTGCCCCCGGGTGGCGCCCAGCGAGCGGCGCAGCCCGATCTCCCTGCGCCGCTCCAGCACCGAGATCACCATGGTGTTGGCCACACCGACCCCGCCGACCAGCAGCGCCACCGCCCCCAGCCCGAGCAGCAGGTTCGTGAACGCCCCCGCGGCGGCGGCCCTGGCGGCCAGCGCGTCGGAGGGTCTGCTGACCTCGACCTCCTCGGGGTTCTCCGGGCTGACCGTGCGGGGCAGGACCGCCCGTACGGCCTCCACCGCCTCCTCCGACGACCGCTCGTAGATCGTCGTGGGGTGCCCGTCGAAGCCCAGGTGCTTCTCGGCGGCAGGGAACCCGACCAGCGCCGAGCGTTCGATCTCGGGGGCGAGCGGCATCGGGCCCAGGACGCCGATGACGGTGAACCACCGCTCGCCCAGCCACACCTGGACGCCGGTCCTGGTGATGCCGAGCCTCTCGGCGGCCTTCGAGCCGAGGACCACGGCGGGCTGCCGCTCGGTGGCGGCGTTCAGCCAGGTTCCCTTCGAGACGGTTCCCTCCAGCGTGGTGAGCAGCTCGCCGGTCGCGGCCTGTACGGCGATGCCCCCGGTCACCGCCTCGGGGATGCGGTCGGTGCGCCGTACGGTCGCGTCCACCGATCCGGTGGCCGAGGCCGTGCTCACCGGCCCGATGCGCTTGACCATGGCGAGCGCGCCGGTGGGCAGCTGCGCGTCCTCCCCGAACAGGGTCTGGCCCGGCGAGACGGTGAGCAGGTTGGTGCCGAGCCGGTCGAGCTGGCGCAGCAGCTCCTCACGGGACGAGGACGAGATGCCGATCACCGCGACCATGGTGGCGATGCCGATGGCGATGCCGAGCGCGGACAGGACCACCCGGGCCGGGCGGGACCGGAGCCCGGCCGCGCCGACCCGCAGGACGTCGGAGGGGCTGAGCCGGGCGGGCGCCGGCCGTGCGCCGGCGCTCACCGTCGCACCGCCCCGTCGCCGGTGGCCGGAAGACTCATGCTGATGGCCGGGGGACTCATGCCGGGACTCCCTTCGTGATCTCCGCGGGGGGTGTGCGGCCGGAGCCCTGGTCCTCGACGATCCGGCCGTCGCGGACCCGGACGCGCCGTGGGCACCACTCGGCGATCTCCGCGTCGTGGGTGATGACGGCGATCGTGGTCCCGGCCGCGTGCAGGTCGCCCAGGACCCGCAGCACCTCCGCCCCCGCGGCGGAGTCCAGGTTGCCGGTCGGCTCGTCGGCCAGCAGCAGCGACGGCTCGCCCGCCACCGCGCGGGCCACCGCCACCCGCTGCTGCTCGCCGCCCGAGAGCTGGTGCGGCCGGTGTTCCAGCCGGTGGCCCAGGCCCACCCGCTCCAGGGCGGCGGCGGCGCGCTCGCGCCGGACCCGCCGCGGGGTGCCGGTGTAGAGCAGGCCGTCGGCCACGTTGTCCAGCGCGCTCACCCCCGAGGCCAGATGGAACTGCTGGAACACGAAGCCCAGATACCGTGCGCGCAGCGCCGACAGCTCGCGGTCGGAGAGCCGGGCGACGTCGTGGCCGGCGATGCGCACGTTCCCGCTGGTGGGCAGGTCCAGGGTTCCGATCATGTGGAGCATGGTGGACTTGCCGGAACCCGACGGGCCGACGATGGCCAGCAGCTCGCCGTCGGCGACCGTCAGGTCCACCCCGCGCAGCGCCCGCACATCGCCGTAGGACTTGCTCACTCCGCGCAGTTCCACCACGTACGGCTCGCTCATGAGGACGGCACCCCGACCTTCGTACCCTCGGTGAGCCCCGCGCCGGTGACCTCCACCAGGCCGCTGCCGAAGACGCCGGTCTTCACCGCCACGATCCGGGTGGCGCCCCCGGTGTCCTCCACGACCTCGACGCCGAAGCCGCCCTCGCGCAGCGCGACCAGCGCCTCCACCGGTACGGCGAGCACGTCCTCGCGCCGTTCGCTCTCCAGTTCCACCTCGACCGGGGCCTGGTCCATCCTGGTCTTCGGGTCCTTGCCCAGGGTGATGTCGACGTCCACGGTGACCTCGCTCTCCTGCGCCGGATCGCCGGTCCCGGAGGTCTCGGCCACCCGGCCCACCGAGGTGATCTTCCCGGTCACCCGCTCGCCGCCGGGCAGCTCCACCGTGACCCGGGCGCCCTTCCTGGCCAGCGCCTGGTCGGTGGCGTCGAGGTCCACGTGCACCAGCCGCCGGATGCCGGTGACGGTGAAGACCTCCTGGCCGGGGGCGACCCTCCGGCCGACCTCGGCCCCGACCTCGGTCACCCGGACCGCGGAGGGCAGGAACACCACCTGAGAGGCGTCCACCGCCCCGGTCTCCGGCAGGCCCGCGTCGTCCTGCCACTCCAGCACGGCCAGATAGGTCGCGTAGCTGAAGTGGTCGTCCACGGTCAGGTCGTCGCCGTGGCCGAGCGCCCTGAGGTTGCGTTCGAGCTGCTCGACGTCGGGGCCGTCGGAGACTCCCCGCCGCAGCTCCCGGTAGAGCGGCAGCCTGCCGTACATCAGGACCAGGGGCTCGTTGTCGATCCTGAGCAGCGGGCGGCCCCGGCGGACCACCGAGCCCTCGGCGGCCGTCCACGTCACGGTCCCGGAGGCGGCCGCGGCCACGTGCCGCTCACCGGCGTAGGTGAGCGTCCCGTCGACGGTCCTGGTGTCCACCAGGTCCGTTCGGGTGATCTCGGCGGTGGCCGCCGGGGCGGCGGAGCCGCCGGGCGCCGCCGCCCCGGCGGAGCCGTCGCCCGCCACGGCCACCGCCGTCCAGGCGGCGGCCACCGCCAGCACGGCCACGCCCCCTGCGATCAGGCTCTTCCTCACTGCTGACCCCCGGCGCCCGGCGCGAACTCCTTGCAGGCCTCCTCGGCTTCCTTGAACTTCTGCTCTCCGCCCTGCATGCGCAGCTGCACCCTGCCGTCGGGCCCGGGGTCGGGCATGTCGACGCCGTGCTCGCGCATGCACTGGGCGAACTTCAGCATCCGGTCGCGGTCCTGCGGGCTCTGCGGGCCCCTGTCCTTGATCACGCTCTCCATCAGCGGCTGGCACTCCTTCATGGCCTTCTCGGTCTTGGCCTGGTCCCCGGGGCGGGACTTGATGCTGATCCGGCCGCTCCCGTCCGGGTCGTCCATGTCGACGCCGTGCTCGCGCATGCACTGGGCGAACTTCAGCTGAGCCTCCTGCGGGTCCGACGGAGCCGAGGACGACGCCGGCGACGACGCCGGGGCGGTGGGCTGCGCCGTACCGCCGGCGGCGCTGGCGATGTCGTCCCCGCCGGGGTCGGCGCCGCCGCACGCGGCGAGGGCCAGTGCCAGCAAGGCTGCGGCCGGCAGCAGTCGGACGTTCATGGATCCTCCTTCACGCCGCGGGTCGGTCGCCCGGGGCGTGGCCCCACTCCAGCGGGCCCGGTGCTAAAACCGGATAAGCCGAGATCGCCTTATCCCCGTCTAACGCGCGCTGGAGGACCCTCGGAGCCGACGGAAGGGATCGGGATGAGAGTGCTTGTCGTCGAGGACGAGGAACAGATGGCGGAGGCGATCGCGCGAGGACTGCGGTTGCACGCCATCGCCGTCGACGTGGCCTACGACGGCCGGGAGGCCCTGGAGATGACCGCCTACGTCGACTACGACGTGGTCGTGCTGGACCGCGACCTGCCGGAGGTGCACGGCGACGAGGTCTGCCGCGAGCTGGTGGCCGGGGGCGCGGCGAACCGGATCCTCATGCTGACCGCCGCGGGGCAGGTCCGCGACCGGGTCGGCGGGCTGGGCCTGGGCGCCGACGACTACCTGGCCAAGCCGTTCGTCTTCGCCGAGCTGGTGGCCCGGATCCGCACGCTCGCGCGCCGCCGCCCGCGGCCCGCGCCGCCCGTGCTGGAGCGGGCCGGGATCCGGCTCGACCCCGCCCGCCGCACGGTCGCCAGGGACGGCAGGGAGATCGCGCTGAACCGCAAGGAGTTCGACGTCCTGCGCGAGCTGCTGGGCGCCGGCGGCGCGCTCGTCACCTCGGCCGAGCTGCGCAGGAGCGTCTGGGACGAGTACGCCGGGGAGGACACCGCCGTGCTGCGCGTAACCGTCACCTCGCTGCGCAGGAAGCTGGGCGAGCCCCAGGTGGTGGAGAACGTGCCCGGCAAGGGATACCGGCTGTGACACCGCCGGGGACACCGCCGGGGACACCGCAGGGCCCGGTCCGCAGGGCCGGCGCCTCCGCCGGACGGGCCTTCGCGGCCGTCCCGCCCTGGAACAGGCTGGGACTGCGCGCGCGGCTCACCCTGCTGTACGGCGGGCTGTTCTTCCTGGCCGGTTCGGTGCTGCTCGGATTCACCTACCTGCTGACGGCCCGGGCGCTGAGCCAGCAGTTCCTCGTCAAGATCGAGGGAGGGATGATCTCCGGCCGGCCCCCGGCGCCGTCCGGGGAGCCGCCCGGGGGGAGGATCCTGCGGGAGACCCTCACCCGGGAGGCGGAGAAGGAGATCCAGCAGCGGGCGGCCGACGTGCTCAGCGAGATGCTGCGCTCCTCGCTCGTCGTCCTGGTCCTGATCGGGATCGTCGCGCTGCTGCTCGGCTATCTGGTCGCCGACCGGGCACTGCGCCCGCTCGACCGGGTGACCGAGACCGCGCAGCGGCTCTCGGAGAGCACCCTGCACGAGCGGATCGCCCTGCAGGGCCCGCACGACGAGGTCAAACGGCTGGCCGACACCTTCGACGCGATGCTCGACCGGCTGCACCGGGTGTTCGACACCCAGCGCCGGTTCATCGCCAACGCCTCGCACGAGTTGCGCACCCCGCTGGCGGTCAACCGCACGGTCCTGGAGGTGTCGCTGGAAGAACCGGCCGCCTCACCGGACCTCAAGGCGCTGGCCCGGGCGCTGCTGGGCACCAACGCCCGCTACGAGCGGCTGATCGAGGGCCTGCTGCTGCTGGCCCAGTCCGAGCAGGAGCTCACCACGCGCCGGGCCGTCGACCTGGAACAGGTCGTCGGCACCGCGCTGGAACAGCTCGACCTGCAGCCCCGCGGGCGGCGCGTCACCGTCCACCGGGACCTGCGCCCGGCGGTGGTCCACGGCGACCCGCTCTTCCTGGAACGCTGCGTGTTCAATCTCCTGGAGAACGCCGTCAAGTACAACGTCCGCGACGGCGACGTCTGGGTGAGTCTCAGCGGTGGTGGTGGCGGTGGCGCGGCCGTCACGGTGGAGAACACCGGCCCCCCGGTCCCGCCGTACGAGGTGGACGACCTGTTCGAGCCGTTCCGCCGGCTGAACGGAGACCGCGTGCGCTCGGCCCGCGGCGCCGGGCTCGGCCTGTCCATCGTGCGCGCGATCACCGACGCGCACGGCGGCACCGTCACCGCCCGTGCCCGCCCCGAGGGCGGCCTCGCCGTCACCGTGCGCCTGCCCTAGCGGTGCTTTCCCGTCTGGGCCGGGGCGGTCGCCGCCCGGCGAAGCCGTCGAGGACGGACACCGGATCGGAGGGCTCGGCTTCCCGTCCGGCAGGCAGGAAGCGGCCGTGCCCGCTAGCCGGACGGCGGCTTGTCTCTTTAATGTGATCATTGTGGATGATGTTGAACCGTTGAAGCTGCCGCCGATGGTGCTCCATCGGGGCGAGACGCCCGCTTTCCTGCTTCGGTGGCGTCGCACCGAGGCCGACGGCCGGATCACCTGGTGGGGTGAGCTGGCGATCCTGCAGCCGCACGAGACGTCCGGCGGTGACCCGGTGACGCAGCGCTGGGTCGAAGCGGGCGAGATCGTGAAGCTGCCCGACGTCGACTACAGCGGTGTCCCGGCTCCGGTCCGGCGCTCCAGCGGGGCCGGCCAGACGTAGCCGTCCTGCCCGCTCGCCGTGCGCCGGAGCCGAGTGCCGACGCCGGAGCCGAGTGCCACCCGGGAGGTGATGAAGGAAAATTACAGAACATTCGCGGCCGATGTAAATTATTGACGCTGTGCCGTACGGGCCCTTATGGTCCGGGAAAGTCCCTCCTTCCCGGCTCGGCGAAGACCCCTACGGAGCGGTTCATGAAGCGTCCGGCAGCGGCAGCGGCGTTGCTCGGCCTCGCCGCCGTCACGGCACGCAGCGGCAGCCCGGGAGACGGGCACGGGGACGGCGGTGGCGGTGTCTACACCACGATCGACGGTCTCCGGCCGGGCATCGACGCCAACGCGCCGATCAACCCGTGATCGACGTCTCGCTCCGGCTGGGCATCCTCGCGCTCCTGAAGGACCTGCGCGAGCGGCTCGGCGTGAGCGTGCTGTTCATCACCCACGATGTGGCGACCGCCCGGTACATCGGCGAGGACGGCGAGCTGTACGTCATCCACCGGGGGCAGGTCGTCGAGCGTGGCCCGGTGGAGGCGATCATCTCCGGTCCGGTCCACCCCTGCACCCAGTCGTTGCTCTCGGCCATCCCGGTGCTGCACGGTCCGGAGGCGCCGGGCGGGCCTCCTGGCTCCGCCGCCGCGACCTGGTGTGACCGCCGGACGGCCGGCACGCCGGCTTCGGTGCGGCGGGTGGCACGACCCCATCGATGGAAGACGATGTGCACGTGATAAGTCTTTGATGAAAATAAGCGACATGGGGCATCATGACTGATCCACTCGCCGGCCTGGCCACCGAGCAGAACGATCCGCGGTACCGGGAGATCGACCGGCTCTCGACCGAGCAGGCGGTCCGGCTGATGAACGCCGCCGACGCGACGGTGCCCGGGGCGGTGGCGGCGGTGATCCCGGAGATCTCCGCCGCGATCGAAGCGATCGTCGACCGGATGAAACGGGGCGGGCGCCTGGTCTACGTGGGGGCGGGCACCTCGGGACGGCTGGCCGTGCTGGACGCCTCCGAGTGCCCCCCGACCTTCGGCACCGACCCGGAGCTGGTGCAGGGCGTCATCGCGGGCGGCGTGCCCGCGCTGACCCGTTCGGTCGAGGGGGCCGAGGACGACGCCCCGGCCGGAGCCGCCGCGATGGTGGAGCGGGAGGTGGGCGCGCTCGACTCGGTGGTGGGCGTCTCCGCCAGCGGGCGGGCGCCGTTCGTGGTGGGAGCCCTCCGGGAGGCGGCCCGCAGGGACGCGCTGACCGTGGCGCTGTCGTGCAACGCGGGCACCCCCATCTCTGCGGCGGCCCGGTATCCGATCGAGGTCGTCGTCGGGGCCGAGGTGGTGACCGGGTCGACTCGCCTCAAGGCCGGGACCGCGCAGAAGCTGGTCCTCAACATGATCTCCACGATCGCGATGATCAGCCTGGGACGCACCTACGGCAACAACATGATCGAGGTGTCGGCGGCCAACGCCAAGCTCGCCGACCGGGCCATCCGGATGGTCAGCGACATCACCGGGGCCGGGATCTCCGCCGTCCGCCCCGTGCTGGAGGCGGCGGACTGGAACGTGAAGGTCGCGGTGCTGATGATCGGGCAGGGCCTGGACAGCGAGGGCGCCCGGGCCCTCCTGGCGGCCCACGGCGACAGCCTGGAGGCCGCCCTGGCCGCCGGGGGAGTGCGCGGTGCCTGAAGCCCTCCCGGGACGGGCCGCCGCGGTTCCGTGAGTCCTCGGGCGCGCGGCCCCGGGTCATCCTCGCGGAGGAAGAACGTCGTCCGCGGGTCGTAGACCACAGCCGTGAGGCACACCCGCAGGACCGGTGCGGTCGGCCGAAGAGCCGATCCGCCGGGCGGCGTCCCGGTGGAAGCCTGGTCACCGAGCGGTACGGCACCCGCCTGGCGGCGGTTCACCGCCCGTGACGGACGGCCGTCCGGTGGGTGGGTTCCCTCCGGTGTCGGGCCGCACCGGGCAGGCGCCGTACCGCCCTTTTCGCCGGCACCACACGGAGATCGGATACATGGCAACGAAGACGGGGGGCGCCGGGAAACGATCCGGGCGCAAGGGGCGGCTGCGCAGGGCGGGCCGGATCGCGGGAGGGACGCTGGCCGTGCTGATCGCCCTCGCCGGTGCCGCCTTCGGGGCCGAGGCCGTCGCGGAGTCGGGGGACGACACCCGCCACCCGATGCCCGGCAGGCTCGTCGACGTCGGCGGGCACCGGCTCCACCTGCACTGCGAGGGTCCCCGCGCCGGAGGACCGACCGTGCTGCTCGACGCCGGGTGGGGCGAGTCCTCCAGCACCTGGGCGGGGGTGCGCTCCGCGCTCGCCGCCCGCTCGGTCCGGGCCTGCGCCTACGACCGCGCCGGATACGCCTGGAGCGAGCCCGGCCCCGGTCCCCGGGACGCGGGCAGGGCCGCCGGCGAACTGCACGCGCTGCTGGAGCGCAGCGGCGAGACCGGGCCGTTCGTCCTGGCCGCCCACTCCTACGGGGGGCACGTCGTCCGCCTGCTCGCCGACCGCCACCCCGAGCGGGTCGCGGGACTGGTCCTGGTGGACGTCACCGACGCGTCCGGGAAGTCGGACGCCGCCATCGAGGCGAGCATCCCGCTGATGACCGGTCAGACACGCCTGTACGGCCTCGCCGCCCGCTCCGGGCTGATCCGGCTGGCCGGGGACTGGCTGCTGCCGGAGGACACCACGGCGCCGGGTCGCGAGCACGCGCCGGTCGTCTACGGGCCCGGCTCGATGACGGCGGCGGAAGAGGAGGCCGAGGTGTTCCTGTCCAGCACCCGGCAGGTCCACGCCACCGAGCGGCCCGGAGCCTGGGGAGACATGCCCGTCGTCGTGATCGCCGCGCGCGCCGGAGGGCCGCCGGGGATCTACGAGGCCCTGGCGAAGCTCTCCACCCGCGGCCGGTACGTGCTCGCCGACACCGATCGGCACTACGTCCACCTCGCCCGGCAGGACCTGGTGGTCGACGGCATCCTGGACGTGGCCTCCGCCGCCCGGGCCGGGACCCGGTAGCCGCCCCGGCGTCCCGGCAGCCGCGCGGCCGGGCCGCCGGACCACGATCACCCGGGGACGTCTCGCCCAAGCCGGTCGCCGTCCCGACCGGGCGCCACTAGGCTGCGGGCATGACCTGGTGCCTCGCGAGCTTCCGCCGGTAGCATGCCGATCTCCGAGTTCCTCGCCTCGCTGCGCGCCCGCGTCGGGCACGATCTCCTCGTCCTGCCGTCCGTGTGCGCCTGCGTGTTCGACGACGGCGGCCGCCTCCTCCTGGCGCGGCACGAGAACGACGTGTGGGCCCCGCCGGGCGGCCTGGTCGAGCCCGACGAGCATCCCGCCGACGCCCTGGTCCGCGAGGTCCGCGAGGAGGTGAGCCTCAAAGTGGAGGCGCTCGACGTCATCGGGGTTTACGGGGGACCGGAGTTCCGCCTGCTCTACCCGAACGGGGACCAGGCCTCCTACGTCATCACGGTGTACGGCTGCGCGGTCGCGGGCGGTGAGATCGTCCCGGACGGGGAGGAGATCAGCGAGGCGCGCTTCATGTCCGAAGCCGAGATGGCGGGGCTGCGGCTGTCCCGTTGGGCGCCCGTCGTGCTGCCCGACGTCTTCGCCTGGTGGCGGGCGCGGCAGGGCTGACCGGCCCGTCCGCCGGAGATCCGCCGGACGGACCCGGCGCGTTCCGCACCCGCCGGGCGGAACCGGCGGATGCGCAGGCGCTCAGCTCTGGGGCGTCGACGAAGCCCTGCCGCGGCGAGGGAAGCCGGCGAGAAACTCCTCCAGGGCGTCGCGGGTGGCGCGCAGAGCGGGGTCGGAGGCGCCGAAGGTGCGCTGGGCGACGCCGACGAAGACGCAGTCGACGATGAGCAACTGGCTGATCCGGCTGGCCAGTGCGCCGGGGCGGAAGGCGGTCTCGCGGCCCGCGGAGACCATGACGTGGTCGGCGAGCTCGGCCAGTGACGAGCGCGGGTTGTTGGTGATGGCCACGGTCGTGGCCCCGGCCTTGCGGGCGACGCGAACCGGGCCGAGCACGTCGGGGGTCTCGCCGGTGCAGCTCACGCCGACCACCACGTCACCCGGCTTGACCAGCGCGGCGCTGGTGACGGCCAGGTGCGCGTCGGTGAAGGCGTGGCCGGACAGGCCGATGCGCATCAGCTTCTGCGCCATGTCCACCGCGACCAGGCCGGACGCGCCGACCCCGTAGACGTCCACCCGGCGGGCCGCGGACACGGCTCCCACGACCGCGTCCAGCGTGTCGGGGGAGAGCTGCGCGGCGGTGTCGGCCAGCGCCTCCGACTCGGCCCGGGTCACCTTCGCGATCACGTCGGTGAGCGGGTCGTCGGGTCCGAGGTCGCCGGGGACCAGCCGCTCGGGCGTCTGGCTGGCCACCGCCGCGGCCAGCGCGAAGCGCAGCTGGGAGTATCCGGCGAAGCCCAGGGCCCGGGCGGTGCGCACGATGGTGGCCTCGCTGGTGCCGGAGATCGCGCTGAACTCGGTGATGGTGCTGCGGGCCACCATCCCCGGGTCGTCGAGGATGCGATGGGCGATGGCCTGGGCCGCGGGGGTGAGGGAGGGCAGGACCGCCCGGATCGTCGCGACCAGGTTCGCCGGGCTGGGACTCTCGTTCTCGGTCATGGGCGACTCCCGCGGCGAGGTCGCGCGGCGGGACCGTCGTGCTCGTTCATATCCACCCTCTCGTGTCAGCATCAGCTTATTTGTCGCTGATCAACCATCGCGCGACCACGTGGGCGGAAGCCCGTGGAATGCCCTGAGCAGTGATATACACCGGCCCGATCGGCTCGCCGGGAATTCCGGTCTCGACCACGGTCGTGCCGGGGCGGAGCCGTACGGCCCGCGCGGCTCCGCCCCGGACTCGCAGGAGAGGCCCGGCCCGGGCCGCCTCCCCGCAGGTGTCGGACGGCGAGGAACCGGACGACCGGAGCAGATTACACATCGATGACACTTTCTTTCATTGCCATTGATATGAAAGTAACTTTCTGCCACCGTCATCATCGGCGCTCCCTTCTTCATGCCCCAGGAGTCCGCATGAGCTCACCCACCCGGCGCGCGGTCCTGCGCGGCCTCGGCCTCGCCGCCGCCGCGTCGGCCGTGCCGCTGCCCGCCTCCGCCACAGCCTCCAGCGCGGTCTCCGCCGCAGCCTCCGCCCCGGGCCCCGGCGCAGGTCTCGCCTCCGCCGCCCACGCAGCCTCCGCCCCGCCGCTGCGCCAGATGCGCGGCATGTGGATCGCCTCGGTGGTCAACATCAACTGGCCGTCCAGGGCCGGCCTCCCCGCCGGCGAGCAGAGGGCCGAGTACCTCGCCTGGCTCGACCTCGCGCAGGCCCGCAGGCTCAACTCGGTCTTCGTGCAGATCCGGCCGACCGCCGACGCCTTCTGGCCCTCGCCGTACGAGCCCTGGTCGCAGTACCTGACCGGCACGCAGGGGCAGGACCCCGGCTACGACCCGCTGGCGTTCCTGGTGCAGGAGACGCACCGGCGGGGCCTGGCCTTCCACGCCTGGTTCAACCCCTACCGGGTGTCGATGCAGGCCGATCCGGCCGGCCTCCATCCCGACCACCCGGGCCGCAGGCACCCCGACTGGATCGTCTCCTACGGCGGCAAGCTCTACTACAACCCGGGCATGCCCGAGGTCCGGGCGTTCGTACAGGACGCCATGATGGACGCGGTCACCCGCTACGACATCGACGGCCTGCACTTCGACGACTACTTCTACCCGGTCAACACCACCGCCTTCGACGACAGCGCCGCCTTCGCCGAGCACGGCCGGGGCTTCCCCGACCTGGCCGCCTGGCGGCGCAACAACGTCGACCTGCTCGTGCAGGAGATGCAGCAGCGGGTGCGGCGGGCCAGGCCGGAGGCCGCCTGGGGCATCAGCCCGTCCGGCATCTGGCGCAACAAGGCCACCGACCCGCTCGGCTCCGACACCTCCGGCGGCCAGTCCTACGACAACCTGCACGCCGACACCCGGGGCTGGGTCAGGAAGGGCTGGCTGGACTACATCGCCCCGCAGCTCTACTGGTACATCGGCCAGTCCAACGCCGACTACGCCAAGCTGGTCCCGTGGTGGTCCGGCGTGGCGGCGGGCACCGGCGTGCAGCTCTGGATCGGCCAGGCGGCCTACAAGGCCGGGACGGCCGGGCAGCCCGCCCCGTGGTTCCAGCCCGACGAGCTCACCCGGCACCTGACGCTCAACCGGGACCACCCCGAGGTCGGCGGCGACATCTGGTACAACTCCGGTGACGTGCGGGCCGACCGCCTGGGCTCGATCACCACGGTCGTGTCCGACCACTACGCCCGGCCCGCGCTCCCTCCGCTGCTGCCCCGCCTCGCGGGCGGTCCCGCGCCGCGCCGCCCGGTCCTCGTGACGGCTCGCACGGTGGCCGGAGGGGTGGAGCTGCGGGCCGTCGCGACCGGCCGGAACACCCCCTTCCAGTTCGCGGTCTTCCGCCTCGACCGCGAGGCCCGGCCCGGCGACTTCGCCGACGCGCGCCACCTGGTCGCCGTCCTCCCGGGCGGCCGCCGCCTGCGCTGGGTGGACCCGGAGGGGACCAGGGGCGCCCACTACTACGTGACGGCCGTCGACCGGGCCGCCCGCCGGAGCGAGCCGAGCCGAGGCCGCCGGGTGGCGGCCTGACGGCCGGGACCCGCCCGGGCGGGGTCAGGAGATCAGCTTCCGGTGGGCGGCAAGGGCGTCCGGCAGGACCGCGTGGAGGGCGAGCGCGGCGGCTCCCGCGGCGCTGTCGCGGGCGGTGACGGCGGTGCCGCCGAGCTCGGCCCGCACCCTCGCCGCCAGCAGTGTGGGCTTGGTGAGCAGGGAGCCCGCGAGCACCAGGGGCCCGGAGCGGGATCCGGAGCCGGGACCGAGCGCGCGGACGGTGGAGACGAGCCGGTCCGCCGCCTCCCGGAGGATCCCGAGGGCCGTCTCGTCGCCGCCGCGCGCCGCCGCCTCCACCGCCGGGGCCAGCCGACCCAGCCAGGCGGGGCCCGCCGCCGCCATCCCTCCGTGAATGGCCTGGACGACCCGCTGGGCGGTCAGGGGCGCCGAAACCGGGGGCCTCGGGCCCGGCGCGTCACCGGTGATCGCGGCCTCTCCCCGGGGCGGGGTCTCCTCGCGAAGGGGCGCGGCCTCCGGCTCGGGGAGGGCTTCCCCTCGCAGGGCCGAGGTCTGCCCGATCTCCCAGGCCACGACCTGGGCGGTGACCGCGTCGAGGAGCGCCGTCGGCCCGGCCCGGCCGTCGAGGAGGGCCAGCACGGCCTGTACGGCCCGCTGCCCGATCCACACCCCCGACCCCTCGTCCCCGAGGAGCCAGCCGTGCCCGTCGGCTCGGCCGGTGAGGCGGCGGCCGGTGATCCGGGCGGCCACCGCGCCGGTCCCCGCGATCAGGACCGTTCCCGACGGCTCCTCGGTGGCCCCGGCGAAGGCGGCGAGCGGATCGGGGACGATCTCGGGCCGCCCGGCCAGCCCGCAGCCGCGCCACACCTCCCAGACGAGGGAGTCGGCCCGCCCGCCCGCCGACTCCGCACCCGCCAGAGCGAACACGCCGGCCGCGACCTCTCCGGGGGGAAGCCCCTCCAGCGCGGCCAGGAGCGCCGTGCGCAGGCTCGCTCCGGGGTCGGCGGCCGACAGGATGTTGGCGCCCGCGCCGTATCCCCGCCCGGCCACCTCGCCGCCGCCCGTCGCCACCACACAGCGGGTGCTCGTCCCGCCTCCGTCGACGCCGATGGCCAGTGTCGTCACGCCTGCTCCGTTCCGGGCTCCGGCGGAGCCCTCGTCGCGGGAGCCATTCTCCTGGATCGGCACCGAGCCGCGCGCTGTTCTGGTAGGGATTTTCCGGATGCATCGCTTCGGTGAAGAATTGCTCCAAGAGGTGGCGTGCGGGTGCTCGGGCTGACCTCGGGCCGGGGACGCCCGCCGTACGACCTCACCGCCCGGCCCGCTCCCGCCTCAGCCGAGTGACGCCGAGACCAGCTCTCGCGCCGCCCGCTGCACCTCGGCCAGGTGCTCGGGACCCTTGAACGACTCGGCGTAGATCTTGTAGACGTCCTCGGTGCCGGAGGGGCGGGCGGCGAACCAGGCGCTGTCGGTGCAGACCTTGACCCCGCCGAGGGGCGCGCCGTTGCCGGGAGCGGAGGTGAGCACCTGCGTGATCGGCTCCCCTGCCAAGGTGTCGGCGGTGACCTGCTCGGCGGAGAGCCGGGCGAGCACCGCCTTCTCCTCCCGGGTCGCCGGGGCGTCGACCCGGGCGTAGGCCGGGGCGCCGAACCGGGAGACCAGCTCGGCGTAGTGCTCGCTGGGCGAGCGGCCGGTGGTCGCGATGATCTCCGCGGCGAGCAGGGCCATGATCAGGCCGTCCTTGTCGGTGGTCCACGCCGAACCGTCCCGCCGCAGGAACGAGGCGCCCGCGCTCTCCTCGCCGCCGAAACCGAGCGAGCCGTCCAGCAGCCCCGGCACGAACCACTTGAACCCGACGGGCACCTCCACCAGCCGCCTGCCCAGGCCGGCGGCGACCCGGTCGATCATGCCACTGCTCACCAGGGTCTTGCCGACCCCCGCCCCGGCGGGCCAGCCCGGCCGGTGGGAGTAGAGATAGGAGATCGCCACGGCCAGGTAGTGGTTGGGGTTCATCAGCCCGCCGTCGGGGGTGACGATGCCGTGCCGGTCGGCGTCGGCGTCGTTGCCGGTGGACACCGCGAAGGCGTCGCGGCCCGTGATCAGCGAGGCCATGGCGTAGGGGGAGGAGCAGTCCATGCGGATCTTCCCGTCCCAGTCGAGCGTCATGAACCGCCACGTCGGGTCGATCGACGGGTTGATCACCGTCAGGTCGATCCGGTGCCGCTCGGCGATCTCCGCCCAGTAGGCCACGCTCGCTCCGCCCAGCGGGTCGGCGCCGACGCGCACCCCCGCCGCACGGATCGCGTCGAGGTCGATCACCGAGGGGAGGTCGTCCACGTAGGCGCCGAGGAAGTCGTGGCGGAGGGTCGTCTCCGCGGCCAGGGCCCTGGCGTACGGCAGGCGCCTGACCTCCTTCAACCCGTCCGCGATCAGCGCATTGGCCCGGTTCTGGATCCAGGAGGTGGCCTCGGTGCCCGCCGGGCCGCCGTCCGGCGGGTTGTACTTGAAGCCGCCGTCGCCCGGCGGGTTGTGCGAGGGGGTGACGACCACCCCGTCGGCGAGCCCGGTGGTGCGCCCCCGGTTGTGGGCGAGGATGGCGTGCGAGATCGCCGGGGTCGGAGTGTGGCCGTCCCGGGGGTCGATCATCACGGTCACCCCGTTGGCCGCGAAGACCTCCAGCGCCGAGACCCGCGCCGGTTCGGACAGTGCGTGGGTGTCGGCCCCCAGGAACAGCGGGCCGTCGATGCCGCGTGCCGCCCGGTACTCCACGATGGCCTGGCTGGTGGCGGTGATGTGGTCCTCGTTGAAGGCGGCGTTCAGTGATGAGCCGCGGTGCCCCGAGGTTCCGAACGCCACCCGCTGACCGGCCTCCGCGGGATCGGGGTGCAGGGCGTAGTAGGCGGTCACCAGGCGGGCCACGTCCACCAGGTCGGACGGCTGGGCGGGCTGCCCGGCGCGCTCGTGCGTCATCAAGATCTCCTCATGTCGTCCCGGGAAAAGCTACATACCCGCCTTCCCGGCATTTCGACGAGTGCGCCGGTCACGGATCGCAGGCCCGGCTCGATCCGGATGACGCGGAAGGTTTTCTTCCGCGTCGCCTGGCATCGTTGGAGGCATGCTCGACACCTCGGCGCGCCTGCTGCGCCTGCTCTCCCTGCTCCAGACTCCCCGCGACTGGTCCGGTCCCCAGCTGGCCGAGCGGCTCGGCGTCACCACCAGGACCATCCGCAACGACGTGGAGCGCCTGCGCGCCCTGGGCTATCCCGTACACGCCACCCCGGGCGCGGCCGGCGGATACCGGCTGGGCGCGGGGGCGGCCATGCCGCCGCTGCTGCTCGACGACGAGGAGGCCGTCGCGGTCGCCGTCGGGCTCCGCACGGCCGCCGGGGGATCGGTCACCGGCATCGAGGAGACGTCGCTGCGGGCCCTGGCCAAGCTCGAACAGGTCCTGCCCTCGCGGCTGCGCCACCGGGTCGGCGCGCTGCACAGCCACATGGTCCCGATCTCCGGTACAGGCCCCACGGTGGCGGCGGACGTCCTGACCGCCATCGCCGGGGCATCCCGCGACCGCGAGCGGCTGCGCTTCGACTACACCGGGCACGACGGCGCGAGCGGCCCGCGCGAGGCCGAGCCCCACCGGCTGGTGCACGCCCGCGGACGCTGGTACCTCGCCGCCTGGGACGTCGCCCGCGACGACTGGCGCACCTTCCGGGTCGACCGGATGCGCCTGCGCACCCCCAACGGCCCCCGCTTCGCCCCGCGAGAGCCCCCCGAGGGCGGATTCGCGGCCCATGTCGCCAGAGGACTGGAGACGGCCGTCTGGAAATACGTCGCCCGGGTGACGGTCCACGCTCCCGCCGAGGAGATCGCGCCGCGGCTGCCGCCCTCGGTCACCGTGGAACCGGTCGGCGAGCGCACCTGCGTCATCACCACCGGATCCGACACCCCTCACATGCTCGCCCTCTACCTCGGCATGCTCGAGGTCGACTTCGAGGTCGCCGAGCCGCCGGAGCTCGTCGAGCACGTCCGCGCGCTGGCCGCCCGCTACGCCCGCGCGGTCGGCGGAACCTCCGGCTGATCCCGTACCGGACCCCGCCCGGGTGGGAGGGGCGGAACGGGGACGGAGAAAGATGCGAGGTCCTCTCAGCCTTTCGTCTTCGCGCCCGATAGGAGAGACGTCCACTCAAACGAAAGGCACGATAATGATCGCCCTGCTCCGCGGGGTCCGTCTCCGCACCCGGCTGCTCACCGCTTTCGGACTCATGTTCGCGATGCTGGCCTGCATGGCGGCCGTGGGCGTGCACCAGTCCAACAGGCAACGGCAGGTCACCGAACAGGTCGGCCAGATGCAGATGCTCACCCGTGAGGTCATGGAGCTGAAGTTCCGTGACGCCGACGTCAGCGGATGGCAGGTCGCCTACGCCTGGGATGTGCCGTTCATCGGTGGCACGGCCGCGACCGAGGACGACTCGCCCAACCGCAAGGGCTTCCTGGACTCGGCCGCCGCGCTGGAGAAGGACCTGGCCGGGGTGCACACGGAGTACCTGTCGCAGGGCGAGAAGGCGCTGTTCGAGGAGATCGCCGAGCAGTTCCGCGTCTTCCTCGACTATGACGCCGAGGTCGTGACCCTGTTCAGGAAGGACAGCGACGCCGGGACCAAGGAGGGCAACGCCCTCATCGTGGGAGAAGGCTACAACGCCTACTACAAGATCCTCGAGGCGACGAGCAAGCTGATCGACTCGGTGAAGACCCGTGCGGACGCGGCCCAGAAAGAGGCCGAGAACGTCGCGGCCGAGTCGCGCACGATGATGCTGGCCGGTGTGGCGCTGGCGCTGCTCGTCGCCGTGGTGCTGACCATGCTCATCACCGCGAGCGTGGTGCGCCCCGCCCAGCAGGTGGCCGAGGGGCTGCGCACCCTGGCCCGGCGCGACCTGTCGGGAGTCCTGCCCGAGGAGGGCGGGGACGAGATGGCGGAGATGGCGCGGGCGCTGAACCAGACGACCGTCGCGATGCGCGAGGCGCTGACGGGAGTCGGCCAGCGTGCCGGATCCCTGACCACCTCCGGCCGGCAGCTCGCCTCGCTGTCGGAGCGGCTGGACACCCAGGCGCTCGGTACCAGCGGGCAGGCGGCCGAGGTGTCGCAGTCGGCCAGGGAGGTGTCGACGAACGTCAGCACCCTGGCGGCGGCGGCCGAGGAGATGAACGCCGCGATCGACGAGATCGCCCGCAGCACCAGCGCGGCGGCGAGCGTGGCGGGCGAGGCCGTGACGAGCGCCCGGGCGACCTCCGAGACGGTCGGGCACCTCAGCGAGGCGAGCGCGGAGATCGGGCAGATCATCAAGACGATCACCTCGATCGCAGAGCAGACCAACCTGCTGGCGCTCAACGCGACCATCGAGGCGGCGCGGGCGGGCGACATGGGCAAGGGCTTCGCGGTGGTGGCCGGAGAGGTCAAGGATCTGGCCCAGGAGACGGCCCGCGCCTCCGGGGACATCATCTCCAAGATCGCTTCGATCCAGGAGGAGACCGCGCGGGCGACCGAGGCCATGGGAGAGATCTCCGCGATCGTCGAGCGGGTGTCGGAGATCCAGTCGACGATCGCCGCCGCGGTCGAGGAGCAGTCGGCCACCAGCAAGGAGATCAACCGCAGCGTCACCGAGCTGGCCGGCGGTTCCGAGCGGATCGCCGCCGCGATCACCGACGTGGCGGAGACGGCGGCGGTCACGACCGAAGAGGCTCAGTCCACCCGGCAGGCCTCGGCGGAGCTGGCCGCGATGTCCGACGCATTGCAGGAGATCGCCTCCTCCTTCCGCTACTGACACCGGCCCGGACGGAGAGCGGACACATGAGCGGCCTCCGCCGCGGGGACGACAACCGTTCCCGCGGCGGAGGCCGCCTCATTGATGCAGGATTTCCTGAATTCAGGATTCTGTGTACTGTAGAGGCGTGCTGATGATCGCTCCCGAGGTCGAGGTGCTGGCGCGGTTCGGCCGCGCCCTCGCCGACCCGATCCGCTGCCGGCTGCTGCTCGCGCTGCGCGAGGCTCCGGCCCACCCGTCCGACCTGGCCGAGTCGCTGGGCATCTCCCGGACCCGGCTCTCCAACCACCTGGCCTGCCTGCGTGACTGCGGCCTGGTCGTCGCCGTGCCGGTCGGCCGGCGCACCCGCTACGAGCTGGCCGACGCCCGGCTCGGACACGCCCTGGACGACCTTCGCGCCGCGGTGGTGGCGATGGAGAGCGACCGGACCTGTGCGCGGGCGTCGGGGGAGAGCCATGACTGACGGCCGGTACGGCCCGGCCTGAGCTTTCCCGTCCCCGATCCGCGTAAGGAGGAATCACTGTGGGCGCCAACCACGCACACGGTCACGGTCACGGCCATCTCACCGATGCCGGTCGCCACCGCGGCAGGCTGGCCGGGGTGCTGGCCATCAGCGGCAGCGTCATGCTCGCGCAGCTGGCCGGCGCGCTGCTGTCGGGCAGCGTCGCGCTGCTGGCCGACGCCGGCCACATGCTCACCGACACCGCCGGCATCGCGCTGGCCCTGGTCGCCATCACGCTCGCCGCCCGCCCCGCCACCGCCAAGTGGACCTTCGGCCTGGCCCGCGCGGAGATCCTGGCCGCCGCGGTCAACGCCGCCGTCCTGTTCGGGCTGGGCGCCTACGTCCTGTACGAGGCGGTCAGCCGGCTCACGCTCGCCGCGCCGCCGCAGATCGCCACCGGCTCCATGCTCGTGTTCGGCGCGATCGGCCTGGTGGGCAACCTCGTCTCGATGCTGCTGCTGGTGCGGGTCCAGGGCGAGAGCCTCAACATGCGCGGCGCGTTCCTGGAGGTCGCGACCGACGCGCTGACCTCCCTCGGCGTCATCGCCGCCGCCCTGGTCGCGCAGCTCACCGGTTTCACCCGCGCCGACTCCATCGTGGCCGTGCTGATCGGCCTGCTCATCGTGCCCCGCGCGCTGAAACTGCTGCACTCGGCCGTCAACGTGCTGCTGGAGGCCGCCCCCGCCCACATCGACCTGGACGAGGTCCGCGCCCACATCATGGGCGTGCCGCACGTGCGCGCGGTGCACGACCTGCATGCCTGGACCCTCACCTCGGGCATGGCGGTGCTCACGGCGCACGTGGTGGTCGAGGAGGAGTGCTTCGCCGACGGCCATGCCCCGCAGATGCTCGACGCCCTGCAGGAGTGCCTGAGCGGCCACTTCGACCTGCAGCACTCCACCTTCCAGCTCGAACCCCCCACCCACGTCCAGCACGAGCAGCCCGCCCACGCCTGAGCGGCCCCCGCCGGCTTCCCTCAGCGGGCGTCGCGCTCCGGACCGCCTGCCGCGTCCGGCTCCCCGTCCTCCCGCCCCTCCTTCTGCGAGGCCTCCTCCAGCCGGGCACGGAGCCGCTCCCGGATCTCCTCGGGGGTGTAGGCGCGGCGGCGCCGTTCCGCCCGGGCGACCACCACTCCGGTCGCGGCCACGCCCGCGACACCTGCCAGGCCGAGTATCTTCCACCAGCGCATGTCCCTAGAGTAGGGGAATGCCCGCTGCGAGCATCGGCCTGGACGAGGCGCTGAACCTGACGCGAACCGGCGACGTGTGGCTGTTCCGGGGACGCTCGGTACCGGACCGGGCCATCCAGACCATGACCAACAGCCCGGTCAACCACGTCGGGATGTCCGTCGTCATCGAGGACATGCCGCCGCTGATGTGGCACGCCGAGCTCGGCCGTTCGCTGCCCGACATGTGGACGGGGACGCACCAGCGCGGTGTCCAGCTGCACGACCTGCGCGAGGCGGTGCGCGTCTGGGCCGACCGGTACGGCCAGCGCGGCTGGCTGCGCCAGTTGGAGCCGCAGGTCACCGCCGAGATGGAGGGGGCCGTCCTGCGGACGATCGCCCGCCTGGACGGCACGCCGTTCCCCTCCACGGCGCGTCTCGCGGGGCGGTGGATGCGCGGGCGGCTGCCGCGGCTGCTGAAGCGGGGCGGTGAGGAGAGCGCGCTGGAGAGCGCCTACTGCGCCGAGGTGGTGGCCGTCACCTACGAGGCGATGGGCCTGCTGCCCGGCGGGCGCCGCCCGAACTGGTACGACCCGGGCCGGTTCTGGAGCGGGGACGACCTGGAGCTGAGCGACGGCTTCCGGCTCGGCGGGGAGATCACCGTCAAGATCACGTGAATGCGGGTCAGCGGGTCGTGCGCCCGACCCCGCCGACCACCCACACGGAGTCGGGCCCGTGGAGCACGGCTCCGTCGGGGCGCCAGCGGGGGATGTAGACGATTCCGGGCTCGACGAAGTCGAGCCCGTCGAAGAGCCGCTCGACTTCGCCCTTGGTGCGCAGGTTGCCGCGCGGCGGGCCCGCGATCGAGCCCTGCGCCTGGTAGACGGCGGCCAGCCGCGCGGTGGTCTCCGGGCACAGGTCGGAGACCGCGTGGGAGAAGGCCAGATAGCTGCCGGGCGCGACCGCCTTGCGCAGGTGAGTGATCATCTGCGCGACCAGGTCGTCGTCGGGGAAGTTGTGCAGAAGGGCGAAGAGCAGGATCGCCACGGGCCGTTCGAGGTCGATCATCTCGGAGAGCCGGGGGTGGGCGAGCATCCGGGCGGGATCCAGCGCGTCGGCCTCCACCACCGCCGTCAGGCGGTCGTCCTGCAGCAGCGCCTGGCCGTGGGTCACGACCATGGGGTCGTTGTCGACGTAGACCACCCGTGCGCCGGGGGCGGCGGAGTGGACGATCTCGTGCACGGTGCCCTGGGTCGGCAGTCCGCAGCCGATGTCGACGAACTGCCGGACGCCGGCCTCCGCGGCGAGGAACCGGACCGTCCGGGCGAGGAAGCGGCGGCCCTCGCGCGCCAGCGCGGGCAACTCCGGGGCGATGGACAGGACGTGCTCGGCGGCCGCGCGGTCTGCGGCGAAGTTGTCCTTGCCGCCGAGGAAGTAGTCGGCGATCCGTCCCTCGTTCGGGACCGTGGTGTCGAACTTCGCCCGTTCCGGTCTCGGCGGCGGCATCGCTTCTCCGTCCGGCAGCTTCGCTTCCTAAGGAGATTATCCGCTTTCGCCGTACATGGGTGAGTATTTCGGCCGGTGATTCTCGGAGGCTCACGAGATCGGGCAGGCCGGGACAGGGATGAGGGGACTCGTCGGAGACGGGGACCGGCGAGGTTTCTCCGATGGAAATGATCCCTGCGGGGACCGTACATGCGAGGATATCTGGATGCAAGTACGGCTGCACGTGCATCTGTACGGAAGCTCGTACTAAGTCCGCTTTTCTGTCCGATCGTGATGAGGGGCGAGAATGGACGAAGCCCGGAACGGCGTGCCGGCGGCCCTGCTCGGCGCGGCCGTCTGGCGCAAGAGCCGCTTCAGCAACCCCAGTGGGAACTGCGTGGAGCTGGCGGCGCTGCCCGGCGGGGCCGTGGCCGTACGCAACTCCCGCGATCCGCACGGGCCGGCCCTGGTCTACACCCGGAGTGACTTCGAGAGTTTCGTCCGCGGGGTGAAGGACGGCGATTTCGACGACCTGACTATCGGAGGTAATTGAAGAATAAAGTTCTATATAGCGGATACGGTATGACCCTAGTACCGTAAAGGGTTGCGACGGGCACAATACGTGAGCAGAGGTTCACGTTTCACGTGTGAGGACCACAGATGACCGCATCCCCCGCTCACGGAGAGCCGACCGGCCCCGTCCCGATGACCCAGCCGAGGGGAAGCTCCACGGTGCTGAGGATCATGATCGGCACCCAGCTCCGCCGGCTCCGCGAGCAGCGGCACATCACCCTCGACCAGGCGGGCCGCGCGATCCGCGGCTCCCACTCGAAGATCAGCCGGATGGAGCACGGCCGGGTGGGCTTCCGGGTGCGGGACGTGGCCGATCTCCTCACACTGTACGGCGTGAACGACGAAGACGACCGCGCGGCGCTGCTGACGCTCGTCGGCCAGGCCAACCAGCCGGGCTGGTGGCACGACTTCGGCGACGTCCTGCCGAGCTGGTTCGAGACCTATGTCGGCCTGGAGGCGGCCGCCACGGTCATCCGCAACTACGAGGTCCAGTTCGTTCCCGGCCTGCTGCAGAGTGAGGACTACGCGCGCGCCGTGGTCCTGCTCGGCTTCCCGGACGCCCCCGAGGAGGAGATCCGGCGGAGGGTGGGGCTGCGCATGGCCCGCCAGGAGCTCCTGCGCGCCCCCGAGGGTCCGCACCTGTGGGCGGTGCTGGACGAGGCGGTGCTGCGCCGCCCGCTCGGCGGGGCCGAGGTGATGCGCGGCCAGATCGACCACCTCCTGCGCGCGCTCGACCTGCCGAACGTGACCGTCCAGATCGCGCCGTTCAGCATCGGCGGACACGCGGCGGCCGGAGGCCCCTTCAGCGTCCTGCGCTTCGCCCAGCCCGACCTGCCCGACATCGTCTACCTGGAGCAGCTCACCAGTGCGGTCTACCTGGACAAGCCCGAGGACGTGGACCGCTATCTCGAGGTGATGGAGCGCCTGTGCATCGAGGCCGAACCGCCCTCGGAGACCAGGGGAATCCTCACCCGCATCCGAGACGAGCTGTAGCGGCCCGGGCCGCGAAACGGCGGTCCGGAGCGCCTTCCGCTGGATCCCGCCAAGAATCTACAGCGTAAAGAAGCGTGGCGGGGGAAACGACCTCGAAGCGCGCAGTGCGGCGGGAGGGGAGCACCGAGGTGAGAAGTTCCTGCCGCTCGCCACGAAACGGCATAGCGAAGGGATAATCCGGGCAAAGTTCTTCGGTGCGGTTGGTCATGGAGATCTTCGTCATCATGATCGTGTTTGGGCTCGCCGGGTTGGCGGTGCTCGTCATCTCCGTGGTCGCTCTCCTCGCGCTCGTGGTGATGGCCCTGGCCACCGGCCGGGAGAGAGATGACGGACAGGTCCGGTGGAGGTAAGCGGTGCGGCAGCTCAGCGCGGTGGACGCGCAGTTCCTGAACTTCGAGACCTCGACCAACGTCGCGAACATCGCCGGCCTGGCGATCCTGGACGGCGGGCTGACCCGGGGGGACCTGCTCTCCCTGCTGGCCCACCGCCTCCACGTCGCGGCGCCGTTGCGGCAGCGGCTGGTCACGGTCCCGTTCGGCCTGGACCACCCGTACTGGGCCGAGGAGCCCAGGATCGACCTCGACTACCACGTGCGCGAGCTGGCGCTGCCCGCCCCGGGCAACGACGAGCAACTGGGCGAACAGGTGGCCCGGGTGCACGCCCGCCGCCTGGACCGGCGTCGCCCGCTGTGGGAGATGTACCTGATCCACGGCCTGGCGGGCGACCGGATGGCCCTCTACACCAAGGTCCATCACGCCGCAGTTGACGGCATCACCGGAGCCGACGTGCTCGCCGCGCTGCTGGACACCTCACCGGAACCCTCGGGGCCGCCGCCGATGCCCGCCGCCGGGAAGGAGGAGCGGATCGGCACGGGGGAGATGATCGCGAGGGGAGTGGCCAGGGCCGTCGCCAACCCCGCCAACACCGTCAGGTTCCTGGCCGGGGCGGTCCCGCACCTGGACGAGATCCCGGTGGTCTCGCAGGTACCCGGCGCCGGGCTGGTCTCCCGCCTGACCCGCGGCCTGGCCCACCGCCTGACCGGAGGGGACCCGGTGCCCGCGCTGCCCCGGCTGACCGTTCCGCGCACCCCCTTCAGCGGAAGGATCACCGGCCACCGCAGGTTCGCCTTCACCGCGCTGCCGCTGGCGGACGTCAAGCAGGTCAAGAACGCCTTCGGGGTGACGGTGAACGACGTCGTGATGACCCTCTGTGCGGGGGCGCTGCGGCAGTGGCTGCTCAAGCACGACGCCCTGCCCGGCCGGCCGCTGGTCGCCGGGGTGCCGTTCTCGCTTCGCATGCCGGGAGAACAGGACGCGGGCAACCAGGTGACCATAATGATCACGACGCTGGCCACGCAGGTCGCCGATCCGGTGGAGCGGCTGCACGCCGTACGGGACGCCATGAAGAGGATCAAGGACCGCTCGTCGCTCGCGCCGGCCCGCTGGCTCCAGCAGGTCAGCGACCTGATGCCGGCGGCGCTGACCGGCCTGGCCGCCCGGGCGGCCTTCAACCTGTTCGCCGGGACCGCGGGCCCGATCAACCTGGTGATCTCCAATGTCCCCGGCCCGCAGCTCCCCCTCTACGTGTGCGGCGCGCGGCTGCTGTCCTACCACCCCGTCTCGGTGATCACCGATGCCAGCGGCGGCGTCAACATCACGGTGTTCTCCTACGACGGTTCCCTGGACGTCGGCGTGGTCGCCTGCCGGGAGATGGTGCCCGACGTGTGGGCGCTCACCGACTACCTGAACGACGCCCTAACGGAACTCAAGCTCATCGTTGAGCAGCAGTGACTCCCCGGGCGCGTCCTTGTCGAAGCGCAGCTCCTTCTCCAGGCAGACGATGGAGCCCTGCTCCTTTCGCCGGTCGAAATGGATCTTGTCCGCCAACGCCTCCATGATCTGCAAACCCCGGCCGGACTCGGCGCCCGGCGGAGCCTCGTGGGCGCCGGTGAAGTCGAAACCCTTCCCGGCGTCCACCACCTTGATGACGCAGCGGTCGTGGCAGAGCTCGGTGCGCACCATGTAGTCGTCGCTGGCCGCAGCGTGTTTGATCACATTTGAGCATGCCTCGGAAAGCATGAGTTGGATGTCCTCGCGGATCTGTCGCTGCACGCCCAAGGCGTTGAGCGATGAGTCCAGCATCTGCCTGATGACCGGAACACTCGCGGCGTCACGCGGCAGGCGCAACGCGATAGTGGCCTCCACAGTCCCCTCCTTCACGGCTGGCCCCTAAACCTGCCCTGAGGGGGCCTCCGTATTCGGGAACGTAACGATTGGGGGACGAGTTTTACGCCTGCGCAGGCCGGAGGCGATGAGCCGGGCGACCAGCTCGCGCGAGGACACGGCCTCGGCGCCCAGGGCGAGCGCCCGTTCGTAGACGGTCTCGGGCACGTCGTAGTGGTCCCGGTCGAAGGCGCGGGCCGGCACGCCCAGCGCGGCGGCGAAGGCGTGCAGCTCCTCCACGGAGGCGTCGCTGACCAGGTGGGACCAGAGCAGACCGCGCGGGCCCGGCCAGTTCGGGGGATCGATGAGTACGCTCACCGCCGGACGAGCTCCGTCGCGACCTCCAGCGCGGCGGCCCTGCGCTCGTCGTCGGTCAGCGTGTCGTCCCTGAGCAGGGACCAGGCCGCGTGCAGGGCGAACAGGGCCATGGAGTTCTTCAGCCGGACGGCCGCCGGATCGCCGGGCTCCGCCAGGAAGGTGAGCATGTCGAACATGCGCTCGCGGGTCTTCTCCATCACGGGGTGGTGCTTGAGTGCGGTCTGGTTACGCTCGAAGAACCGCATGATCTCGTGGTGCCGCCCCCGGTGCAGGCTGTCGGCGTAACGGCGGAGCAGCTCGCGGCGGGTCTCGTCGGTGCGCGGCTGCTCCCCGGCCCAGGCGATGAGGTCGTCGACGGCGTGCAGCCGGTTCTCCGCCAGGCTGGCGACGATGTCGTCCTTGGTCTTGAAGTGGTAGTAGAGGGCGGCCTTGGTCACACCGAGCGCCTCGGCTATCTCGCGGAGCGAGGTGGCCTCGTAGCCCTGCTCGATGAAGAGCTTCAGGGCGATCTCCTGGATCCGCGTACGGGTGTCGGCCTGATCCTTCATGGTGTCCTTCGTGGCGAAATCTACTTGACGACCGGTAAGTAAGCCGCCTGCATTCCGAGCATATCTCAAACTTGCCGGTCGGCAAGTAAGCAAGATCCTTCATGGGGGGACCGAAGTGACGGAGACCGAAGCCAGGCCGGCACGGCGGCGCGAGGTCATGGTAGTGCTGCCCGGCCTGATACCGGCGATGATCCTGGCCATGCTCGACACGTGAACCTGCCCATCGGGTTCATCGCTCTGGCGCTGCTGGCGGCCAAGCTCAAGCTGCTCAAGCTCCGCACCGAGCACCGCATCGACTGGCTCGGAGCCGCCCTGCTCTCCGCCGGCATCACGGCGCTGGTCCTCATCACCACCTGGGGCGGGAACGAGTACGACTGGGGCTCCCCGCAGATCCTCGGCCTGGTCCCCCTCGCCGTGGTGACCCTCGCCCTGTTCGTCCCCGTTGAGCGCCGCGCGGCCGAACCGATCATGCCGCTCGGCCTGTTCCGCAACCGCAACTTCACGCTGATCTCGCTGGAGTCGCTGGCCACCTCGATCTCCAGCGTGTTCTGGTGGGCGATCCCGTTCGCCGTCGTGGTCCCGCTGCTGGCCGCCTTCATCAAGGAGATCCCGCTGCGCGGCGGCCCCGAACAGGCCGGTGACCAGGGCAGCGGCCAAGGAGATGACCAGGACGGGGCGGTCAGGGCCCCCGTCCCGGCCGCCCTCGACTGAGGCACCTGAAGCGATCGCCAAGTCGCGACCCAGCCGGCCCCAAGTCGCACCGGACACGCTGGGGCCATGGACAGCACCACGGCCAGCATCACGGCCAGCACCACCATCGCCGCCGGGTACCTCACCCGGCGGCCCTCAGCGCACGACGCCGAGGCCATCCACGAGCTGATCTCCCTGTGCGACACACAGGTGATCGGCAAGGCGGACATGACCCTCGACGACGTCATCGACGAACTCGGCGACCCCGCCTTCGACCGGGAGAACGACGGCTGGCTCGTCCACGACGCCGACGGCCGCCTGGTCGCCTGGGCCTGGGCCCGCCGCAAGGGCGACAGCGACAACGTGGACATCGACGTGGTCGTCCACCCCGACGCCCAGGCCCTCACCGGCCGGCTCTGGGACACCGTGACCGCGCGCGCCTCGCAGATCACCGCCGCCCTCGGCCACGACCACGCCGTCCTGGACATCGGCCTCTACCGGGAGGACAGCGGCAAGCGCGCCGTGGCCGCCGCCCGCGGCTTCACCGCCGCCACCAGCTTCATCAGGCTCCTCGTCGACCACGAGGGCGCGGTCGCCGAGCCCGTGACCCCGGCCGGGGTCACCCTGCACAGCGGCCTCACCGACGAGGTACGCCGCCAGGGCCACGCGGTGCAGCAGGCCGGCTTCGCCGAACACTTCGGGTTCACCCCCAAGGGCTTCGACGAGTGGTTCGCCGACCTCGACGCCTCCAGCACCACCGATTGGGCGCAACTGACCGTCGCCCACGTCGGCGGTGAGCCCGCCGCCATGCTGCTCGGCACGAACATGTTCGCCGGCGACGAGAACTGCGGCTACGTGCGCCAGCTCGCCGTCCTGCCCGCTTTCCGCGGCCGGGGCCTGGGCCGGTTCATGCTCCGCACGGCGTTCGCCGCCGACGCCCGCCGCGGCAGGGCCGGCACCTACCTGCACGTCGACGCCAACAACAGCACCCCCGCGCTGGACCTGTACCTGTCGGTGGGCATGCGCCAGGTGCTGGCCATCGACGTCTGGCGCCGCACGGTCTGACCCCGGCAGACAGGAGACCCGCCCCCGGCACGCGGGTACGGCTCAGCGCGAGAGCCGTACCCGCAGCAGCGGAAGCGCGCACGCCCCCGCCGCCAGCGCCGTGACCGCCAGCGCCGCCGCGGTGCCCGTGATCGAGCCCTGGCTCAGGTACAGCGTCCCGAACGTCGCCACCCCCACGACCTGGCCCAGCTGGGTCACCATCACGAACAACCCGCTGGCGTCGGAGGCGTCGGAAGGCGTGACCCGGGCGAGGGCGACCGCGAGCACGGGACTGAACGTCCAGGCCAGGGCGGCGCCCGTCACCGCCAGCACGACGGCCAGGAGCGGCTGGCCGTGCCCGCCGCCGCCGAGCGCCGGCGACAGGCCGAGATAGCCGAGCCCCGCGACGCCGAACGCGGCGACGATCATCCGGGGCCGGAGGCGCTCGGGCACCCGCTGCCAGTTGAGGCTGACGACGGCGAACACGACGCCCATGGGCAGGAACGTCAGGCCCGCCTCGATGGGGCTGTCACCCAGCCGTCCCTGCAGGTGCAGGGCGACGGCGAACAGGAAACCGCCGTAGGTCGCCATCGTCGCGAAGACCGCCAGCGCGGACGGGAGCACCCCCGGCGCGCGGAGTACCCGCGCGGGCACCAGCGGGGCGGAGGCCCTGCGCTCCACCAGCACGAAGAGCCCGGCCATCGCCGCGCTCGCGGCCATCGCCGCCCAGCCCCACAGCGGCCAGTCCTGCTCGTGCCCCAACACCAGCGGCACCACCAGGAGGCTGACCGCCAGCGAGAGCACGACCAGACCCGGAAGGTCCAGCGGCCGGTGGACACCGCGCCCACCGGCGGGCAGCAGGCGCGCCCCCGCGGCCAGCAGGCCGAGCCCGATCGGCACGTTCACCAGGAACACCGGCCGCCACGCGCTGCCGAACAGGTCGGCCGAGACCAGCACCCCGCCCAGTACCTGACCGGAGATCGCGGCCCCGGAGATGACCGCGGCGTAGAGGCTGAGCGCCCGGGCCCGCGCCGCCCCCTCGAAACTCGTCTGGATCATGCTCAGCACCTGCGGCACCATCAGCGCCGCCCCCGCCCCCTGCAGCAGCCGGAAGGCGACCAGCTGCCCGGCCGAGACCGCCAGGCCGCAGGCCAGCGAGGCGACCGTGAAGGCCGCGAGACCGGACAGGAACAGCCGCCGCCCGCCGTACCGGCCGCCGAGCCGGGCACCGGTCACCAGCAGCATGGCGTAGGCGACGGTGTAGCCGGAGACGATCATCTGGAGCTCCGAGCCGGACGCGCCGAGGTCGGAACGGATCACGGGAGAGGCGACGTTGACGATGGAGACGTCGAGGATCGCCATGAACTGCCCGGCCAGGAGGACCGGCAGCAGCCAGGGCACACGCAGCGCCGCGGGAGCCCCGGCGGAGGTGGAGATCGTGGTCATACGACGACTTTGGGACCACGCGGGTACGGGTGGTGAGAGCCTGCTGATCCTGGTACCGCCAGCACCTGGCAAGCGAGCCGTCCGTCGGCCAGCATGGGAAGGTGACCGTGCCCCCACCGGATCTCCGGATCGCGTCCTCCCCCCAGGCCGGCCGCCGTACGGCGCGGCAGAGCGCCGCGACCGCGTCCCGGATCGAGACCCGGCCGCGTGCGCGCCGTACCGAACTCGCCGCCTTCCTGCGCAGCCGCCGCGAGCGCATCACCCCCGCCGACGTCGGCCTGCCGCCCGGCCTGCGCCGGCGAACCCCCGGCCTGCGCCGTGAGGAGGTCGCCCAGCTCGCCGGAGTCGGCGTCACCTGGTACACCTGGCTGGAGCAGGGACGGCCGATCAACGTCAGCGTGCAGGTGCTCGACGCGATCTCCCGCACCCTCGGGCTGGACCCGGTCGAGCACGAGCACCTCTACCGGCTCGCCGACGTGCCCGAACTGACCGAGACCGGGGGATGCCGGAGCCTGGAACCCGAGACGCAGCTCATCCTCGACCAGCTCGATCCGATCCCCGCCGCGGTCTACAACGCCCGCTACGACCTGCTGGCCTGGAACGACACCTTCGAGTGGATGTTCCCCAACCTGACCACGCAGCCGCTCGTCACCCGCAACGCCCTCTGGCAGCTGTTCACCGGCCGCGACTGCTGCAACCCGGTGGTCAACTGGGAGGAGGAGATGCCGCAGATGGTGGCCACCCTGCGCGCCGGATTCGGCCGGCACCTCGGCGAACCCGCCTGGACCGACTTCGTCCGCCGCCTGTCGGCGGCGAGCCCCGAGTTCGCCCGGATGTGGGCCACCCATGACGTGGCCAGGCCAGGCAACCGCATGAAGATCTTCCGGCACAGTGCCGCCGGGCTGATCCGCACCGTCTCGACGAGCATGACCCTGGCAGCACCTCCGGAGACCCGCATGGCGGTCTACACGCCCGCCGACGACGAGAGCCGCGAGCGCATCGCCTGGCTCCGCGCGAACAGGGAGGCCCCGGTCCCCGACCACGTCCACTGAGCGGTGCGCCGCGGGCCCCCGTGGCCCTGCGCCGGCCGGCTCCGCGCCGTCCTCAGGGCGTCACCCGGTGCTTGGACAGGTGGGCAAGGACCGACTGGTTGGCCTCCCAGCCGTCCGGGAACTTCACCGGCACGCCCAACTGCACCGGCTCCGCCGACGGATGGGCGTCCAGCAGCTCCGGAATGCCCGCCCGCGCCACCACGATGCACGCGTGCCGGTGCCGGGAGGCCAGCACGCACAACCGCCCCGACTCCAGGTGGAACGCGGTGGCGTCGCGCCGCCCCGAGAGCGGGTGCAGCACGATCGTCACGTCGTACTCCCGGCCCTGCAGCCGGTTGGCGGTGTCCACCGTGATCTCGGGCGGCACCCCGGCCGCGCGGATCGCCGCCACCTGGTCACGGTGGGCCGCGCCGATCGCGATCCGGTCCGCCGTGACCGGATGGCTGCCCCGCTCCGAGTGCGCCACCGGCGCCCGCTGCAGCAGCCGTACGGCCAGCAGCGCGACGGCCTGCACCGCCTCGGCGTCGGTGCGCACCGTGTGCCGGCTCGGCAGCTCGTACAGCGCCCAGCCCGACGCAGCCGCCTCCTCCAGCGCCCGGTCGTAGGAGGTGCGCATGCCGTTCACCGTCAGCTCCAGCGCCCGGTCCGTGTGCCTCGTCCCCGACCGGAACCCGGTGAACGGGTAGAACGCCTCCGACACCACCGGCGCCGCCGACGCCGGCAGCCGCCACGAGACCGGCAGCCGGTGCACCGGCAGATCCGGATTGTGCCGCAGCAGCACCGAGACCGCGCTCTGCACCGGATCCCACGACAGCCCCGCCCACCGGTCGCCGTCCACGATCGAGAACGGGTCCAGCTGCCCCGGATCACCTACGAACAGCGCCCGCTCGAACAGCGAGGCGATCCGCAGCAGCTTGTCCGAGCGCATCTGGTATGCCTCGTCGACGATCGCCCACGGCCAGCTCCGGTCCCCGATCCAGGCCCACTTGTCCGCAGTGGCGACCACCACCGCCGGGTCGCCCAGATCCGGCAGCTTGCCCGCCACCGAGACGTTCGCATGCGCGAGGATCCTGGGCGGGGTGATGTACCCGCTCGCCGACAGGCGCCCGATCGCCAGATCGGGGTGCTCCACCGCCAGCCGGTCCACCAGGTCGTCGACCTGCTCGTTGGTCTGCGCGACGATCATCAGCGGCTCGTCCGTCTCCGCGATGTGCCCGGCCGCCCGCACCACCAGCGTGGACTTGCCCGCTCCCGGCGGGGAGTCCACCACCACGCCGCGATGGCGCGGCAGGTCCGCCAGCACGTCCGACACCACGGCCGCCGCCTCCTGCTGCGGGGTCAGCGGCTCCACGACTCTGAGCGTCACGCCCACTCCTCCTGCGCGTCGTCGTCATCGGGCACGTACTCCTCCGGCGGACCGCCGTGGGTCCACGGCGTCTGCTCCGGGTCGGGAAGCGCGGCCGACGTCTGGAAGTCGTCGGTCAGAGAGGTGTAGCAGACCCGCTCACCCGGCTCCGGGACCGCCCCGGGAGCCGGGGTCCTGCCCCGGCCCATCCCCTTGGTGATCTTCAAGACGATCTCGCCGCCCGCCACCTCGACCACCTCGGCGCCGTGGCCCTTCCGGTCCGGGCTCCCCAACGCGGTGCCGGGCGCCAGCCGTACCGGATCGTCCGTCCGCACCGTGACCAGCGGCCGGAGCTTGCGCGAGCGGCCCTCACCCTCGAAGTGCTCCGGCTCGGCGGCCGTCACCACCCCGGCGAACGCCTCACCGCTCAGCCGGTACTCCGCCATGACCAGCGGATCGTCGTAGGCCCGCTGCACGTCGTAAGCGGCCCGCGCCCGCTCCAGCCCCGCCAGCCGCGCCGCCGCGCTCACCGCGCCGTCCCGCCTCGCCTGCGGCGGGCCGCCCTCGGCGATCCGCTCCATGAACCGGGTGAACGATCCCCGGTCCACGTCCCAGCGATCCTTGACCCGGGACCCCTCCGGCAGCGCCCGCAGCAGCTCCACCGCCCGCCACACCAGCCGCCAGGTCGGCTCCAGCTGGGTCCGCAGCGCCTCGGTGATCCGCTCCACCGCCCGCGCCGTCGGGGCCTCCTCGTACGCCCGGATCGCCGGGCCCAGCACCTCGTTGTCGAACCCCGGATCCGTCGCAGGACCCGCGGGCGGCCACAGCAGCGGATCCTCCGCCTCCTCGGCCGCCCGCCGCCCGTCCATCCCCGCAGGCGGGTCGATCCACCCCAGCAGCGCCGCCAGATTGGCGTTCTCCAGCCCGCTCTGCCCGGTCGCCCAGTGCGACCCCAGCGCCTCGGTCGCCGCCAGCAGCAGCGACGATCCCGGCTGCGCGGACCGGTCGGCGAAATAGGTCAGCCACCGGCCGAGCAGCGGCACCGACGGATGCACGGGGTACGGCCCGTCCGCCCGCCGGAACCGGGTGGACCGGCCCAGCAGCCCGGTGAACGCCACCGCGGGCCGGTTCGGCACCAGGATCTGCGGCGCGTCCAGGCACCGCTCGTAGGGCTCGCCGCCCTTCTTCTCCACCGTCTCGGTGGTCTTCCCGAACCCCTCGACGTACGGCAGTACCACCTCGGCCAGCTCGCCTGCGAAGGCGAAGCGCAGGTCCCGGTTGCGCGGCTGCGGCACCACCAGCAGCCGGGGGTGCCCCGGATCGGTGCCGACCATCGCCCCGAGCGGGGCGGCCGCCTCACCGGCGAGCTTGAGGGGGACGAACACCAGCGGCCGGTCCGAGACATGGCAGTGCCGCACCGTCGTGATCGGCTGGGCCACCCCGTCCCGCACCGCCCGCAACTGCGCCAGCGCCGTCAGCGCGCTCACGTGGCCTCCTCCGTCGGCCGCGTTCGCGATGCTGCTGTGTCCATGGCTCGTTCGCTCCGCTCACTCACGTGGCCTCCTCCGTCGGCCGCGTTCGCGATGCTGCTGTGTCCATGGCTCGTTCGCTCCGCTCACTCACGTGGCCTCCTCCGTCGGCCGCGTTCGCGATGCTGCTGTGTCCATGGCTCGTTCGCTCCGCTCACTCACGTGAGGCACTCCTCCCGCAGGCGGTTCGCGAGACGGAGAAGGCGGGCGACCTCCTGCTGGTCCTCGGCCGGCTCCACCGTTCCCTCGGCCAGGCCCAGCGCCTCGGCCATCCCCGACACGCCGCCGAGCTGGTCGCGGACCTGGCGGCCGAGCAGGTCCGTCGAGCCGCAGCCCCGGGCCTCGTCCCGGCAGAACATGCACAGGTCGCAGGTCGACAGGCAGTCCGGCGCGTATCTGGCCGGGACCTGCGACAGCGCCTCGGCCAGCTCGCCCGCGGAACGGGTCGGCGTGCCCTCGGCGTCCGGCTCCAGGGAGAAGGTCAGGCCGGGCGGAAGCCCCTCCAGCAGCCGGTCGACGCGGGTCATCCGCACCAGCTGCCGCCTGAGCACCGCGAGCTGCCGCCGAACGTCCACCAGCGCCGCGACCGGCCGGTTGGCGAAGTTCTCCGGGCAGACGAGCACCACGTCATGGGAGACCCGCTCCGGGTCATGCCCCAGATCCGTCATGAGCGCCCGCAACGCCAGCACGTAGACGGCCGCCTGCCGGGCCGCCGCCGCCACCTTCTCCGGCTCGGCCTGGCCGTCGATCACCGCGAACGACTTGATCTCCACGATGTGGAAGCGCCCGCCGAGCTGGAAGGCCAGGACGTCCGGCTCGAGGTACGAGGTGTGCCCGGCGATCTCCAGGCTCAGCAGCGGATGGTCGTAGAAGACGGCGCTGTCGTCGCGCTCCCTGGCGGCCCGGTCGATCAGCGTCCGGGTGTGCGAGGCGCGCAGGTGCGAGCCGACGTTCTCCACGTCCTGGTAGCCGACCTGTGCGATCGGCAGCCCGAGCAGTTCCCTCAGCAGCCGCAGCAGCTCCGCGCAGCCGTTCTCTTTCACCAGGGACTCGAACACGTTGCCGCGGGTGATCGCGAACTGCGACTGGCCGAAGGGGGCCGGGAAACCCAGGTGCCGGGCCGTACCGTCCTTGTCCACCCCGGCCGCGTCCAGAACCGCCCGCCGGGCGCACCCCGGGTTGGCGGCCAGCGCCGCGATGGCACGGGCGTCGTGCGCGCGCGGCGGCACCGGCCCGCGCAGCTCCTCCAGCGCCCGGTTCACCGGACGCCCCCGCCCCGGCCGGCGGCCTGCCCGCCCGTCCGGGCGGGCCGTGTCAGCACATGCCCGTCCATCTAACAGGCCCCTCTCAGCGTGCTCAGCGCGGAGGCGCCGAACAGGCACTCCGCGTCCGTCAGTTGCCCGCCCGCCCGCGCCGCGACCTCGGCCCGCTGGGCGGTGTCGGCGGGAAGGTGCACCTCCAGCTCGGCCCGGGCCGCGCGGATCACGGTCAGCGGGTCGACCGGGGCGAACCCCTCGGCTCCGCCGGGGATGTTCTGCGCCATCCGCGACAGCAGCCGGACCGCGCCCTGAGGCGGATCGGCCAGCCGGGTCAGGTGCTCGGCGATGCGCATGGCGGCGGTGAGGTAGTCGACGCGCGGGCTCAGCGGCCCCACCACCCGCGCTTCCAGCGGCCAGGTGCTGTCGGCGAGCAGGCCCCGCGCCGGGGAGAGGCGGTCGGTCAGCGCGGCGCACAGGTAGTACGGCCTGGCGTAGGGGTCGCCGCGGAAGGAGCGCTCCTCGTCCCGGCGCAGGCTGGTCAGCTGCGGGCCCCGCAACGCCCCGGAGAAGAACGCCTCGTTCACCGCCACGATCAGCTTCGCCGCCGAGGGCACGCCGAGCAGGACCAGAGCCTGGTGCACCTGCTCCCGGATCGGCATCAGCGACGCCTCGGACTCGCGCGGGAACGCAGGAGAGGGGGCGGGATCCCCGGCCGTGATCGCCTCGTCCCAGGCCAGCTCGGCCCGGCGCAGATCCCCGCGCAGCACTCGCGCCCGCGCGGTGTCCCGCGCTTTGACGGCCCGCCGCACCTCGGCGCGGAGCTCGGCGATCCGCCGCTCCAGCGCGTCCAGTGATTCACTCACGGCCCGGATCGTAACAGGAGTTCCACGTGTCTCCCTTGAATTCCAGCGATTTCCAGCATTAAAGTGCAGGCCATGTGGTGGTAGCGCTGAGGCAAGGGGGCATCGCAATGCGTAACATCTCGCAGGGCCGGTCCGTTCACCTGCTGGACGTGGAGAACCTGGTCGGAGCCCCGCGCCCCGCCACCTCGGACGTCGTCACGATGATGGACCACTATCGCAAGCGCGTCCCCGCCAGCGGCATGGACCAATACGTCGCCGCCGTCAACCACGGGGCCCTGGTCACCGTCGGCCTCGCCTTGGCCGGGATCCAGATCCTGGTCCGCTCCGGCCGTGACGGCGCCGACGAGGCGCTCTGTGAGGTGATCCGGTTCGACCACCTCGACGACCGGTTCGAGCGCGTCATCATCGGCTCCGGTGACGGCATCTTCACCGAACTCGCCGACTGGCTTCGCCGCCGCGGGGTCCAGGTCGTCGTGGTCTCGCGGCCGGACGCCCTCAGCTACCGCCTGCGCCGTACGGCGGGCCAGGTCATCCCCCTGGACCTGGCCGCCTGACCGCCCGCGCCCCACCGCGATCGATGATCCGTGGCATCCGGATGCCGGTCCGTTCCACCGGTGAGCCGGAGATCCGAGACGGCCTCCCGGGATCAGGGCCTCATCGCCGGAAGCAAGCGCCGCCGCCCGTCGTTCTATGGTGAGACGGGTCGTGTCTCCTCGGCCGGGGACACCCGAGCGGCTGTGGGCCGGGAGCGTTCTGCAGTCGTGGCAGGCCCAGCGGCGTCAGGGGGCAGGATGGGCGAGCAGCCGTGGAACGAGCAACCTCTGGATGAGCAGCCTCTGAACGAGCAGCCTTTCATGGTCGAGGCGCTCGCCGACGCCGCCCGGCAGAACGTCAGCGCGACCTTCGGAGAGAGCGATCCCGACGTGGTCGAGACGATCGTGACCGACCTGCACGAGCGCGAGCACCTCGACGACGCCGTCATCTCCGACCTGCCCCCGGACGAGCTCGACCAGCTGGACGAGCGTTACGGCTGGCATCAGGAGAACTGACACCTCGAGGCGGCGCTCGCGCCAGCCGCCGAGAGCCACCGAGAGCCGCCGCGCCGGGTAAGGAGACGCCCTAGGGGTAGACGCACCTGGTCGTATCCGTGTCGCACGCCGGGTGGAGCATAGGTGACCATCGACTCGTTGTGGACCTGGGCCGTCGTCGTGGGGATCGTGCTGATCCTGCTGGTCCTCGATTTCGTGATCGCCTCCCGCCGCCCGCACGCCGTGGGCCTGCGCGAGGCCGCCCTCTGGTCGGTGTTCTACCTCGCGGTCGCGGTCGTCTTCGGGCTCGCCCTGTGGCCGCTGGCGGGCCCGGACATCGCGACCGAGTACTTCGCCGGGTGGCTGGTCGAGAAGAGCCTGTCGGTGGACAACCTCTTCGTCTTCGTGATCATCATGAGCCGGTTCGCGGTACCCGACGAGTACCAGCAGAAGGTGCTGCTGTTCGGCGTCGCGGCGGCCCTCCTGCTGCGCGCGGTCCTCATCACCGTCGGAGCCACGGCCATCACGGTGTTCTCGCCGACGTTCCTCGTCTTCGGCCTGCTCCTGATCTGGACCGCGGTGCAACTGGCCCGCCACCGCAACGACGACCCCGACATCGGCGGCAATCCGCTGCTCAGATGGGTCGGCCGGATCTTCCCGGCCAGCGACGACTTCCACGGCGGGCGGCTGGTGGCCGTACAGGACGGCAGGAGAGTGATCACGCCCCTGTTCCTCGTCTTCGTCGCCATCGGCAGCACCGACCTGCTCTTCGCCCTCGACTCGATTCCGGCGATCTTCGGGATCACGCGGCATCCGCTGCTCGTCTTCTCCGCCAACGCCTTCGCCCTGCTCGGCCTGAGGGCGCTGTACTTCCTCATCGAGGGACTGCTGGAGCGGCTGGTCTACCTGTCGGTGGGACTGTCGGCGATCCTCGGCTTCATCGGCGTCAAGCTCATTCTGGTCTTCCTGCACGAGGACGTGTCCTCCTCGATCCCGGAGATCCCCACCGTCGTGTCGCTCGGCGTGATCCTCACCGTGCTGCTCGTCACCGTCGTCGCGAGCCTCCGGCGGGTCCGGAGGCACCCGGAGGAGAGGGCGCACGCGGGCTCGCTGCACCCGCTCCGCCGGGCGAGGGAGGACCAGGCCGCTCCGGGGAGGCGGCGGGGCGGGCACGGGGACCGGGACTGACCGCCGGCCCCTGATCTCCGGCCGCTCGGGAGCACCGGTCCGGAGGGCGGCTCAGACCGTGCCCAGCACGCGGATCGGGGCGCCGTCCAGGAACGCGTCGATGTCCTCGACGGCCTCGCGGAAGTATGTGTGGTAGTTCCCCCTCGTGACATAGCCGATGTGCGGGGTGGCCAGCACGTTCGGCAGGGTCCGCAGGGGGTGGTCGGCGGGCAGCGGCTCGGTCTCGAAGACGTCGAGCCCGGCCCCCGCGATGCGCCGTTCCCGGAGCGCGTCGACCAGCGCGGTCTGGTCGACGATCGCCGCCCGGGAGGTGTTGACCAGGTAGGCGGAGGGTTTCATCAGCGCCAGCTCGGCCGGGCCGACCAGCCCGCGGGTGCGCTCGCTCAGCACGACGTGGACGGAGAGGAAGTCGCTCGCCGCGCACAGCTCTCCCAGCGATCCCGCGCGCCGTACGCCGAGACCCTCAGCGCGCTCGGCGGTGAGGTTCTGGCTCCAGGCCAGCACGTCCATGCCGAAGGCCTGCCCGATCCGGGCCATCTGCTCGCCGATCTTGCCCAGGCCGAGCAGGCCCAGCACGCTGCCGTGCAGGTCCGTGCCGACGGTGCTCTGCCAGGGCCCGCCGGCGCGCAACGCGGTGTTCTCCGGCACCAGGTGCCGGGCCAGGCCGAGGATGAGCGCCCAGGCCAGCTCGGCGGGCGGGACCGACGAGCTGGCGGTGCCGCAGACGGTGACCCCGTGCTCGGCGGCGGCCGTCAGGTCGACGGAGGCGTTGCGCATGCCGGAGGTGACGAGCAGCCTCAGTTTCGGCAGCCGCTCGAAGAGCGCACGGGGGAACGGCGTGCGCTCGCGCATGACGACCACGATCTCGTAGTCGCCGATGGCCTCGACCAGGGCGTCCTGGTCGTCGAAGTGCTCGCAGAAACTCATCATCCCGACCCGTGACCAGTCGGCCATGGTGAGGGCGACGTTCTGGTAGTCGTCAAGTACGGCGCAGCGCAACACAGGTCACGACCTTACCGCCGTGAGCGCCGGAAGGACGTCAGGGGATCGCGATCGCCGGGTGCCTCGGGTCGTCCACCCGCACGACGAGGTCGGCGGTCGACTCCGGGTCGGCCTCCTGCTCGTAGCGCTCGTAGGCGGGCAGGGTCCACCGCGTCTCCGGAGCGGTACGGCGGGCCAGCGCGGCGGGGGAGAGCCGCAGGTGCACGGTCAGGTCGAACGGCAGCCAGCGGCCGAGCAGCAGCGCCCCGTCCAGCAGCAGCACCCCGCCCGGCGGCATGGTGACGTACGGCGCGCGGGTGGCCCGGTCGGTGGTGGTGTCCCAGAGGGAGGGCAGGATCTTCCCCGAACCGCCCGGATCCAGCGGTGCCAGGACTTCGCGGGTCAGGCCGCCGGTGTCCAGCCAGTCGTCGTAGAAGGCGTCCGGGTCGGTCCTGCCGTACTCGAACCGCAGGGAGGCGGGGCGCAGGAAGTCCCAGGCGGACACGCGCAGGACCGCGCGCCCGCGCAGCCGGAGCGGCTCGGTGAGCGCGTCCGCGAGATCCTGCGGCCGGGCGGCGGGCGCTCCGTCGAAGGCGACCCGCGTCCAGGAGTCGCGGGGCATCCCGGCGATCCGGTCGGCGATCTCCTCGGTCAGCGACGGCAGGGATATGGGTCGTATGCGCACTCTGCCATCCTGCCGAACGGCCCGTCGGACGAGAGACGGCGCGTACGGCGGGCGCTCAGCCGCCGATCTCGGTGCGGTCGCCGGACCAGAGCGTGTGGAAGACCCCCTCTCGGTCGGTGCGCCGGTAGGTGTGGGCGCCGAAGAAGTCACGCTGGCCCTGGATGAGGGCGGCCGGGAGGCGCTCGGCGCGCAGCGCGTCGTAGTAGGCCAGCGCGGTGGAGAACCCCGGCGCCGGGACGCCCAGCTCGGCGGCCCGGGCGACCACCCGCCGCCACGGCCCCTGGGCCAGTGCCAGGGCGTCGGTGAAGTACGGCGCCAGCAACAGGGACGCCGGCGCCTGCGTCGCCGTGTACGCCTCGCGGATGCGGTCGAGGAAGACGGCCCGGATGATGCAGCCGCCCCGCCAGATCGTCGCCAGTGCACCGGGGTCCACGTCCCAGCCGTACTCGGCGCTCCCGGCGCGGATCTGGTCGAACCCCTGCGCGTAGGCGACGATCTTGGAGGCGTACAGCGCCTGCCGTACGTCCTCCGCGAACCCCTCGCCCGCCTCGCCCGCCGGGGCGGCGGGGCCGGGAAGCCCGCGGGCCGCGCGGCGCAGCTCCGCGTGGCCGGAGACCGCGCGGGAGAACACCGCCTCGGCGATGCCGCTCACCGGGACCCCCAGGTCCAGCGCGATCTGGACGGTCCATCGGCCGGTGCCCTTCTGCTCCGCCCGGTCGGCCACGACGTCCACGAACGGCCGACCGGTCGCCGCGTCGACCTGCCGGAGCACCTCTGCGGTGATCTCGATCAGGTAGGACGACAACTCGCCCCGGTTCCACTCGGCGAAGATCTCGGCCAGCTCGGCGGGGGACAGGCCGAGTCCCTGGCGGAGCAGGTCGTAGGCCTCGGCGATGAGCTGCATGTCGGCGTACTCGATGCCGTTGTGCACCATCTTCACGAAGTGCCCGGCGCCGTCGGGGCCGATGTGCGTGCAGCACGGCACCCCGTCGACCTTCGCGGCGATGTCCTCCAGCAGCGGTCCGAGCGCCGCGTAGGACTCGGCGGACCCGCCCGGCATGATGCTCGGCCCGAGCAGCGCCCCCTCCTCACCGCCGGAGATCCCCGCCCCGACGAAGTGGATCCCGCGCTCGCGCAGGGCCGCCTCGCGGCGGCGGGTGTCGAGGAAGTGCGCGTTCCCGCCGTCCACGAGCATGTCGCCCGGCTCCAGCAGGGATGCGAACTCCTCGATCACCGCGTCGGTCGGCGCGCCCGCCTTGACCATGACCAGGATGCGCCGGGGACGCTCCAGCGCGGCGACGAGCTCCTCCGGGGTCTCACAGGCGACGAACCCGCCCTCGTGCCCGTGCTCCTCGATCAGGGCCTTCGTCCGGTGCTGCGACCTGTTGTGCACGGCCACCACGTGCCCGTGCCGGGCCAGGTTCCTGGCGAGGTTGGCCCCCATCACGGCAAGGCCGGTCACACCGATTCGCGCCTGGGTCATCATGGATCACTCCTTTCACATCCACGATGCCAGGGCATACCCTCTTTCGCCCTAGTAAGGGCGGAAAACGGTGCCGACCGCCTCCTCCGTCTGGACGATCCTGCCGATGCAGCGGTAGGTGCGTGCACCGTCGTCGAACTGCTCCTTCGACGGCGGCAGCACCTCCGACAGCCACTTGGAGGCCGGGACCGCGCGGGCGTCGCCGTACCGGGAGGCGAGCATGACCTGGTTCGAGCACAGCTTCTTGATGGCCGGGTGCTTCTTCAACTTCAGCTGGTTGTAGGTCAGGGCGTCCTGCGGCAGCTTGGCGATCGCATAGGTCTCCCAGGAGTGGCCCTCCTCGCAGCCCAGGCGCGTGATGGTCACATCGCCCATGATGTTGAGGATCCCGCTCCAGCACTCGGCCTTGGCCACGCACGCGGCACCCGCGCCGGCGACCCCGGCCGCGGGGCAGGAGGAGGTGGTCGTCTCGACGTCGTCGGCCTCCGCGCGGTCGCCCCCGTCGTCCCCTCCGCCGAGGTCGAGCGTCCGGGGACTGCCCCCGGCACCGGTGTCGAGGTTCTCCAGGTACATCACTCCGGCGCCGACCAGCAGCAGGATCGCGAACGCCGCCGCCACCGCGACGAACACCTTGCTGCTCACCCCGCCGGACGGCGCGGACGCGGCGGGCGTCTGGGTGCTCGCCATGCCCTGCAGGCCCGGCGAGGTCAGGTGCGCGCGCGCCGGCTCCCTGCCCACGGGGGACGACTGACCGGGCGGCATGCCGTACGGCGAGGGCCCCGTGGCGTACGGCGCCGCCACCGGGCCGGAGGTGTACGGCGCCGCCACCGGGCCGGAGGTGAAGACCGGCGGCGGGGTGGGGGTGAGGTGCGGCGGCCGGGCACCGGACGGGGCTGCGGGAGGGGGCATGGGGACCGGCCGGGGGGCCGGGGCGTGGCGTGCCAGGCCCAGGTCGGTGAGGGCGTCGCGCAGCGCCGCCACCGAGGGCGTGCGCCGGGCCGGGTCGGTGGTCATGGCCCGGCGGAGCACCTCGGTCAGCTCCGGCGGCACGCCCGGGATGTCCGGGATCGGCTGGCGGTGCAGAGCCATGATGACCGCGATGTTGGCCACGCCGCTCTCCGGGAAGCGGGGCGGCCGGCCCGACATCAGCGCGTACAGCGTGGCGGCCAGCGAGTAGACGTCCCCGGAGGCGCTGGGCTCCACCAGTTCGAACGCCTCCGGCGGCGCGTAGGCGGGGGTGAGCGACTCGCGGGTGACCGACACCTCGCCGCCCGCCGACGGCATGGTGGCCAGGCCGAAGTCCGACAGCACCACGTTGCCGTAGCGGTTGATCAGGATGTTGGCGGGCTTGATGTCGCGGTGCAGCACCCCGGCGGCGTGGGCGGCCGCGAGAGCGTCGGCGATCCGGATGCCGATGTCGGTGACCTCGGCGGGGGTGAGACGCCCCTCGGTGCGCATGCGGTCCAGCAGGGACCCGCCCGGACAGAGTTCCAGCACCATGTACGGCCGGCCGTCGGGGAGCACCCCGGCGTCGTAGACGTGGGCGACGTGCGGATGACCGGAGAGGGCCCCGGCTGAGGTCACCTCGCGCATGAAACGGCGCCGGTCGCGCTCGGAGACGAGCACCCGGTTGTCGACCTTGAGCGCCACCTCCCGGTCCACGGCCAGTTGACGGGCCCGGTAGACGATTCCGAAACCGCCCTGCCCGAGGATGCCGGACACCTCGTAGCCCGGTACCACCACGGCACTTGTTCCGGTCACCTGCCACCTCCTGGAGAGAGCGGCAAGATTACCGGAATTCGGCTTTCAGCCCGGCGTGGCCCAATTCTTTACAAGAGAAGAGCGGGGGACGGGCCGGTCCGGTACGGCGGAGCGCACAGGCTGACGCCGCGCGGTGGCGGAGAGGCCGTCCAGCAGGACGTCCCACCGGGCACCGACCGCGTCGAGGTCGTAGCCGGCGGCCGTACGCAGGGCGTTCGCGCCGAGCCGGCGGCGCAGCTCCCGATCTTCGATCACCCGGCAGACGGCCTCGGCCAGCGCCGCCGGCTTCTTGGAGCGCACGAGCAGGCCGTCGTGCTCGTGGGTGATGATCTCTCCGGGGCCGTGCGGGCAGTCGAAGCTCACCACCGGCACGCCCTTGCTCATCGCCTCCAGGATCGTCATGCCGAATCCCTCGTAGCGCGAACTGACGACGTAGATCGACGATTTGGCGAGCTCGACGCCGACCTCCGCGGACCTGCCCATCAGGAAGACCTTGTCCGTCAGCCCCGCGTCCTCGATTCTCGCGCGGAGTCTGGCCTCCGCCTCCCGCGTTCCGGCGCCGTAGATGCGCAGCACCCAGTCCGGGTGCGCGGCCGCCACGTCCTTCCAGGCGGTGACGAGGCGGTCGAAGCCCTTGACGTGCACCAGCCGGCCGATCGCCACCGCGACCTTCTCCTCCAGGCCGGAGACGCCGCCGGGCAGGTCGGGAACGGCGTTGGGAATGCGGATCAGCCGCCTCGGCGGACCGGCCTTCAGCGCCTTGGCGTACCGTTCCATGTCGGCCCGGGTGAGGGTGACGAAGGCGTCGAATCTGCCGTACCGCCTCCTGATCAGCCGGCGCACCTCGGGGGCGTGTGCGTCGTACGTGACGTGCTCCTGGCCGACCGTGATCACTTCCGGTGGTGCGAACAGGGCGCTGACCAGATTGAACGCGGGACGGGTGGAGATCACGACGCCGGTGCGCATGGCGCGCAGGCGGCGGACCAGGCACACGTCGGTCCAGAGTGTGAGGGCGTGGTGGACCTTCTCCTGCTCGGGGACCAGGAGGCTGGGGAAACGCGACAGGAACCGGGCGGCCGGCCCACGTGGCGCCGTCCTGTCGTCCAGGAACGACACCCGTACTCCGGGCGGGATCGGGAAGAACGGTTTCTCGGCCGTCCGGACCATGCTGATGATCTCCACGTCGCGTTCCCGCGCCAGGTAGCCGGCGAGGTTGAGCACCGTGCGGATGGTGCCGCCCATGCCGTACGCGTGCTGGAGAAGGATGCGTACCGTCCCCGCGTCGGGCACGGACGACCGGCGCGCCCGCCGTGCGTTGAGCGCCTCCAGCAGCCACAGCGCCACCCGGACGGCCGCCATTCGGATGTCCCTCGCCGATCCCATTCGGAGCCCCCTGCGCAACCGGTTCCCTGTCCGAGACAGGACCCCCTCCTGGAGCTCCCACTTACCCCCGAAAAAAGCGGATAGTCCTGTGCTGCGAGGAGACGGCGGATCGTCGCCGGGACCGCCGCCAGAGGACCGCACGGTCGGACCGTGATCGGCTTCCCCATCTATCCTGTATCCCCTGCGAGAGGGGGATACGTGAGCGGACGGGACCCGGATCGGCGTCGGGCGCTCCTGGACGCCGCCGACCGAGTGATCCGGCGGGAGGGCCCGGAGGCCTCGATGGCGTCGATCGCGGCCGAGGCCGGGATCACCAAGCCCATCCTCTATCGGCACTTCGGCGACAAGAGCGGCCTCTACCAGGCCCTGGCCAACCGGCACGTCCACACCGTGATCGGTCTGCTGCGGCAGCAGTTCGACCGGGCCGGCGCGGACCTGCGCGGCCGTGCCCGTTCGACGATCACCGCCTACCTCGACATGATCGAGGCCAATCTGAGCCTCTACCGGTTCCTGTTCCACCGGGCGGGGGCGGAAGACAGCCAGACGCACTCGCAGATGACCGCGCTCGTCCGCGGCCTGGGCGAGGAACTCGGCGAGGTGATCTCCGCCATGCCGGGAGGCCCCGACCCGGTCCGCGCCCAGGTGCTGGGGCACGCCTTCGTCGGCATGGTCCAGGCCACCGGCGACTGGTGGCTGGAGCACCCCGAGGTCGATCGCGCCGAGGTCGTCGAGGGCCTCGTCGGCGTGATCGTGGCGGCGATGTCCACTGCCGTCCCTGGCTGACGGTGATGTGCACTGCCGTCCTTGGCTGACGGTGATGTGCACTGCCGTCCCTGGCTGGCGGCGCATCGGAGCACCGGCACGGGGTCACTCCCCGAAGCGGGAGAGCTTTCCCCGCATACGGGCATAGCGCAGTGCCCACCCGAACAGGCCCAGCGTCGCGACCAGATAGACGGCGTCCAGCGCCGCGGCCCAGGCCAGGCTCTCCCACGGCACGGCGCCGCCGTTCAGCACGGTCCGCATGCCGGTGAAGACGTGAGTGGCGGGCAGGAAAGAGGCGACGGCCTGGAGCGGGGCGGGCAGGACCTCGACCGGGTAGAAGATCCCGGCCAGCGGTTGCACGACGAAGACCAGCGACCAGGCGATCACCTGGGCGTTCTCGCCGAAGCGGAGCACCGCCGAGATTCCCACCAGGCCGAGGGACCAGCCCATCACCAGCAGCAGCGCCATGAACGGGACCAGACCGGCGCCGAAGCTGGTGACACCGAACCCGTAGAAGGCGAGTGAGAGCCCCGCCATGACCGTTATGGCGAAGAGCACCTTGCCGAAGGAGAACACGATCAGGCCGATCACGTACTCGACGGTGGAGAGCGGACTCACCTGGACGTTGAGCAGATTCCTGCTCCAGATGTCCTCCAGGAACGCGATCGAGATCTCGTTGCTGGCCTTCTGCAGCACCTGCCAGAGCAGTACGGCGCCGAGCAGGAAGGCCGCCACGAACGGAACCCGCTGAGATTGCAGGAAGAACGTCACGAAACCCCAGACGAGCAGCTCGATCGTGGGCCAGAAGACGATCTCGAACATCCGGATCGGGCTGCGGCGCAGCGCGGCGAAATCCCGGAGGACCACCCCGCCGATCCGCGTCCTGCGGGCGGCGGGGCTGAGCGGGGGATGCACCATGGTCATGATCGGGCCACCTTCAGGAAGACCTCCTCCAGGCTGTCCGCGCCGTAGACGCCGGCGAGCTCGGCGGCGCTGCCGCTCGCGACGACGCGTCCGGCGGACATGAAGTGGATCCGGTCGCACATCCGCTCCACCTCCTGCATGTTGTGCGAAGTGATCAGCATCGCTCTGTCGTTCTCTCTGGCGAGGCGGACCAGGAGGCTCCGGATCCGGTCGCCCGCGTCCGGGTCGAGATTGGCCGTCGGTTCGTCGAGGATGAGCAGGCTCGGCTCGTTGACGAGGGCCTTGGCCAGTTGGACGCGGGTGCGCTGGCCGGAGGAGAGCTCCATCACCCGGCGCTTGCGCAGGGGACCGAGCTCCAGGAGGTCGATGAGCTCCTCCACGCGGGCCTTGGGGTTCCGCACGCCGTACAGGCGGGCGAAGACATCCAGGACCTCGCGGACGTGCAGGACGCCGGGCAGATCCACATAGCTCGCGGCGAAGTTGATCCGGCTGAGGACCTCGATGCGGTGACGGCCCAGCTCCAGACCGAACATGCGGATGCTTCCGGAGTCGGGGGTGATGAGTCCCAGGAGCATGTGCAGGGTGGTGGACTTGCCCGCCCCGTTGGGTCCGAGCAGTCCGATGATCTCGCCGACGCCGACGTCGAGACTGATCCCGTCGACGGCGGTCACGGGTCCGAACCTCTTCGTCAGCGCGACGGCCTCAAGAATCGACACCAACCAAGCGTGCGCTCCGCTACCCTGTCCAGGCAAAGGGTTTTCGCCGGGCATGGAGTCGATTTGACGCTCCCGGCGAAGGTTCGTAACCTTCACAGGCCCGAGCGGGACGGCGGGGACGCCGGAGGCTCGGGAACCTCCTTTCGATCATCGGCTCGCGCCTCCGATTCGACATGAAACGGATGCGGGAGTAAGTTTGAGGGGTTGCCCCGGAAACAGGGCGGTCGGAATTCCCGACAGATCGGTTCGAACGGGTCAAATTGACACGGAAAAGCCGGTCTGAAAGAATAAAGACACAACGAAGCGAACGAAACGCCCCGCAGGTC